>JABTUW010000003.1 GCA_015075185.1 Anaerolineales bacterium
AGGCCAGGGCTTGCACCACCAACACAGCTATGATGCTGGCAGCGGTGGTGATAAGGCCCAATTTTACCCAATCATTTGTGGTCATATTAGCTTTGGCTGGAGCGGTAACTTGGTGAGTCATAAGATTTTCTCCTTTGAAGTTAACGTTGATATAAAATTGCCCGTTGACGTACTTCAAGCAGGCTTGGCCACGATTTGAGCCTATTTGTTTCGTTCCTGGGCTAGCTATCGGCGATTAAACGGCTTCAGGCTCCCGGTGAGAGACTTGTCTCCAGCTTTATCGCCCGCAGGACAGCCTGGGTGCGATTGCGCACGTTCAGCTTGCCGAAGATGTTGTAAACGTGCCGCTTGACCGTGCTTTCGGTGATGTATAATTGCTGGCTGATTTCCCGGTTCGATGCGCCGGAAGCGAGCCACTGTAAGACCTCGCGCTCGCGTTCGCTTAAGGCTTCAACGATTGGGCTGAGGGATGTCCCGTTTTGCGGCATATCTATTCCCCTGATCAATGTTGCCATATGTAACCTCCATTTAAACATAAGCCAGACTCTCGCGCACACTGGTTTGGGCGGCCTTTTGGGCAGGGAACCAACTGGCGATAATAGCCAGGATAGTAATGATGACTAACCAGTACCAGACCCCCGTTTGAGAAACCTGATAAACCAGTTCTATATGCAGCACCCCAGAGAGAGTCTTAATAATCAACTGACCCGCCGGAATACTGAGGGGGATAGCCAACAGCCAACTCAGCCAGCCCAAAATCAACCCCTCACCAACAAATTGGCCGGCCACCACCCAGGCCGACGCCCCAATAGCCCGCATCACTCCGATTTCCCGGGTGCGCTCCAGGACATTGATCGCCAGAGTCCCACTGAGCGCCACCGCCCCCACCAGTGCGGTCATAACCGCCATGCCGGTTAAGATAGCAAAGAGCATAGACATTTGATTGAGGCGCTGGGTGGCTAACCGATGCGCGGTATCCTGGGTGCTGGCCGTAACCTCGTAGCCGTGAACCTCATAGAGCGTGCGCAGGTCGGCTACGGTAGCTGCCTCACTCGCTGCGTCTTGGCTCAGGGTCTGCACCCGGATGGATTGGCCCCGGCCTACCTGGCGCAACTCGCGCAGCAACGACTCGCGGGGCGTCAGCGCCGCTTCCTGGTCAACCGGCTCAAACAGCAAACCGATCACCTGCCAGACCGACTCGCGTTGGGTCGGGATACTGAGGGTGATCCAGTCGCCCACGCCTACGCCAATCTCCTGGGCCACCTCCTGGCTGAGCACCACGACGTATTCATCACCGGCCTGTAGCCAGCGTCCGGCCCGCAATTGGGGCACGTAGGTACGCGAGGGGAGCGGGATGCCCCGCAGGTTGACATTGCTATCATCATTCGACTCTGGCTGGCCCAGTGACCGGGCTGTTCCTTTGGCCGTACCCCAGATCTCGACGGCCGTCACTTCGGGATGGGTTAGCGTCAGCGCTTCCACTTGCTTGATGCGCACTTCGTCTTCCAAATCGAGCAAAATGTTGACCTGAAAGATTGACAGCAAGACATCGCCAAAGGTATGGGCTAGGGTTGCCCGCGTATTCATGACCATCATAAACATTACCCCCGCGCCAACCAGGGTGATTTGGGTGAAGAAAACCCGCTTCTGGTTGCGAAAGGTATTGCTGAGGGTCAGCGAAACCAGGCGTGGGAGAGCTTGAAACTTTACCAGCAGCCGATCCAGCCAATTGGAACCACTACTCAACCCGTAGGTACTGATCGCCTCGCGCACGGTGACCCGCGCCCCCAGGTAAATAGGCAGAATGGCTGCCAGCAGCGGCGACAGCAGGGCTACGACTGCCTGGACGGCGACGGCTGTCATCGAAATCGCAAAGGGGCCGGGAATCATCCCCTGCCGGTTGACCATCAGCCCGCGCAGGCCGTGCGCCCCCAGCGCGCCCAGAGGAATAGCCGCCAGCAGGGCCAACACCGCATAGACCATCACCATGCTGAGGTAGAGGAACAGAATTCGGCTAAACCTGGCCCCAACGGCTTTCATGATCCCAATCTGGTTCACCTGTTGGACAATCACCGCGTTGATGGTGTTGTAGACTAAAAACAGGCCCAAAATCAAGGTGGTCGCGGCCATCACATTCAAAATCAAAAAAACACTATTGATAGCGTCCTGGCCGGTAAACTGGTCGGGCTTGCCGGTGCGGCTCTTAAAGCCGCCCGGCGCGGAGATGGCCGGATTCACCTCAATATCCTGTTTTTCCAGCTCATGTTGGATCAGGTCCGCCGCCACCTTGACCCTGGCGTCACTGTAATGGGGGATAGAGGCCAGAATCAAGCTGGAGCCAGCCTCCCCGGTGAGCTGGGTAAAGCGTTCGCGGGTGGTGAAAAACATCGGGTCGGGCAGCGAGGCGGGTGAGGGATGCGCGGCATTGTAGAGGACGCCGTTCAGCTCAACCGGATAGACCTTGTTATCAATCTCCAACTGAACCTGATCGCCCGTTGCAAGCCCACGGCCACGCTGCACCCCCATCAGCTTGCGCCGGGGCCAGTCGCCGCTATCTATTTTGACCTGCCGGAGGGTTTGGGCTTCGTAGTCTTCCGGGGCAACCAGGGTCGCCGACTGCCAGGGTTCGTTGAGACTGCGCCGCCAGCGCACCGTTTTTGATTGATACCAGCCCTCGACAGTTTCAATGCCCGGAAGATTTTCCAGGGACGCCAGCATAGCGTCGTCAACAGCAGGCTTTACCTCCAGGCCAATGGTGGCCGGAGCGGAAGCCTGCCAGGTGCGGGTCACATCCTGGAGAATAAACTCTTTGGCCCCCAATACGGTCCCCACGGCAAACGCGCCGATGGCAATAATCGCCACCACGCGGAGCGTGCGGCCTTTATTTTCCCACAAATCGTACCAGATTTTGTAACGAATAACACCCATAGTCATTTACGATTTACGACCATCGTGCCCTTTGGGCATTTTGGATTTACCTGTCGGTAGGCGACGACAGAGATAATCAACCACACGATAGTTCGCACACCCATTGCCGCCACGGTGCGCAGCTCATAATTGCCACCATCAGCACATATATGCCAAAGGCGGCAGAAACCAGCAGGGTTGCCCCGGCAATTAAAAAAGACAACCACACCGCCCATCGCTGCTGTCGCCACAGGCCCACGCCGGCAATGATATAGGCAAATCACTTCACTTATCTAACTCCGTATCATCTCAGCCCTATCATAGCACTTCTCTATGCTCCCGTCTTCGACTTTAGTCGGATTTGCCAGTCCTTGTTATCTCTTCACCTATCCAAATAAGGCAAGTCCTGTATTCAATGATCGCTCTAAGTGCGCCTGAGGTGCGCTTATCTCACCCGCTCAAAGTCAACAAATCCACGCTCCACATCCGTGCCGATCAACTGTACCCGGAGCTTCTGGCCGACATCCATCCCTTCAAAACCGTTTACCAGTTTTCCTTCAACGGGCGGATGCAGCAGACGGACCCACGTGCCTTTATCAGAGGCGCCGGTGACGATGGCCTCGAAGCGCTGCCCGATCCATGATTCCAGTAGCATGGCCGCGGCGGATTTTTCGACTTGCCGTTCGACCTTCTTGGCGGCGTCCTCGGTTTCGGTGCAGTGCTGGGCGAGCGCCGCCAGTTCATCGGTTTCATAGGGCCGGGAATGTCCCGCCAGCGCCGCTTTCAGCAAACGCTGGGTGATCAGATCGGGGTAGCGGCGGTTCGGGGCAGTGGAGTGAGTATAATCCTTGACCGCCAAGCCGAAGTGCCCGGCAGAGCTGGCTCCCGGAAGTTCGACGATGTATTCCCCGGCGCCCAAGAGCTTGATAACGCTGAGGGAAAGATCGGGAAAGCGAAGCGGATCGGCGGTTTTTACCCCGACCAGGAATTGTTCCAGGGCTTTTGGGTCGGGCTCCTGGGGTAGGGTGAAGTCCCGAATTTCATTTCAAAAGCCACTAATTCCTAGAGGGCATGCCATTGGAAATGACCTGCCGCTGTTGTTGCTGCTGTTTTAGCTGGTAATAAGAGACGTTCACGTAAGCGCCAAAGAGAAAGATATGGCCGCTCAGGTAGGCCCAGGTCAGGAAGGCGATAATGGCTGCACCGGACCATAGATCAGGTTTGAGGCAGAGATGTAGGTACATGCTTGACAAGTTAAGCAAAATTCCAGTTTGTCAAGTCTGACTTTAAACCCAAATTCGGGTAAGTTTGCGTTACTTTTTACTTTAATTGACCGATGTTAAAGCCGATCTGACCTTAAAAACAGCAACTTAAACAGCGTAAATCAAGCTCACTACAAGCTGAAGTCGCTTTTATCTACGAATGTGAGCGAAAAAAAGGCCAAGTCCAGACTAAAGGCTCAGGTCTGGGTTAGTTTGTAGGGCAAATTCCTGCAGCCAAACAGGAAAATCCCTAATAAAGGCCGGACTGGGTGAAGCCTTAAACTTGGCCGATGTCACTATTGTCATTACCAAATGTTAGGGATAAAGACAAGTAAAGCAAAAGGAGTGGGTGACGCTTAGGTCATCCACTCCTTTTTCACTGGGGTAGGTCAGGGGTTAGACCCGACCTCCGGCTGGCTGTTGTTTACTTACTACTGCGCTGGCGCATTCTTGAACGCCCCAAACAGGGCTGAGAAGTAGGTGAAATCGCCCACCCGCCCCTTGTGCAACGGGCTGGCGGCATCCCACTGCGCTTCGTAGCTCGCCACCACATCCTGCGCATCCAACTCGCTCCCGTCGTGGAACTTCACCCCACTCCGCAGCTTGAACGTCCACTCCGTCAAATCTTCATTCGCTTCGTAGCTCTCCGCTAACGCCGGCTCCACCGCCGTCCCGCCCACTTCATACGCCAGCAGGCTCTCATTGGACTGCTCACACGCTCGCAGGCTCTCCCCATCCGTCTCATCCGCACAGTACAACCCGATCGGTTCCGCGTTCTGCATCCACACAAACGTGTCCTGCCCAGGGATCTCCATCACCGAGAACCGCTCGTTGCTCAACGGCGACGAGTGCGCTCCTTCTGTCTCCGCCTTGTAGGCCGTCGCCGACCCGCCGTGCGCTACCGGGATCATCGGCACGTGTTGGGCTAACAGCTCGTTCGCCTGCCCGTACAATTTGTTCCGCTCATCCTGGTCCG
The DNA here is from genome assembly GCA_015075185.1 of Anaerolineales bacterium. GTDB lineage: Bacteria > Chloroflexota > Anaerolineae > 4572-78 > J111 > DSQQ01. The sequence goes on from JABTUW010000003.1 coordinate 5,146, forward strand.
CCAGGCTCGCCGCTTCCTTCAACACTTCGTGAATGTCTTCAAACCCCGCTCCAAACTGCGGGCTGGCTCCCGCTCCAAAGTGGAAATCCAGAAAGTTCGTCTGGTCCGGGTAGTCTGCTCCCCAGCCCAACAGGTGGATCCCTTCGATCTGCCCCGCGTTGGACGCATCGATGAACGCCCCGCTCTCCATCACCACGATCTCCGCCTCGATCCCCAAATCCTTCAACTGCGCTTGCAGGTCCTGGGCCACTACCCCAGGTTCCGGTAAGTAGCCCCGCACCACATCCCGATAGGTGATCGTCGTCGCAAACCCATCCCCATAACCCGCTTCCGCTAACATCGCTTTGGCTTGTTCGGGATTGTACGCCGGCCATTCCGGCCCTTCACATCCCCCTGGTATCGCACACGGCGTGAAGTGGCTCGCTACTTCCGACCCCTCCGGGTAGAAGTTGTCCACAATCCGCTGCCGGTCGATCCCGATCGCCAACGCTTGCCGCACCTGCTCGTTGTCAAATGGGGCATGGTCCCGGTTGAAACCCACATAAAACACGTTCAACGCCGGCCGCGGGTACAGCTTCAGCGCATTGTCCCCCGCGATCACTTCAAAGTCGTCCGGCGTCGGGTTGTCTATCCCATCCACCGACCCCGATTGCAGTTCCAGCAGCCGCTGTGCCCCTTCCGCACTCCAGCGGAAGATCAACGTCTCCGTCTTGGCCGCTTCCCCCCAGTAGTCCTCAAACCGTTGGAAGGTGATGCTGTCCCCTTTCTTCCACTCCACCATCTGGTACGGTCCCGTCCCAACCGGTTTCTCAACCAATTCCCCCCCCCCACCGGTGCTTTCCAGATATTCCGAGGGATGGATCTGGAAGGCGCTGAAGGCCACTTTCGACGGAAAGGCCACGTCCGGCGCACACAAACTGAACTTGACCGTCAACTCGTCCACCGCTTCGATGCTCTTGAATTCCCCCCCGTATTCACACCCCCCTTCCGCCCCTGCTTCCTCACTCCCTTCCGCAGAGGCCATTTCGCCGCCGCCCACAACGGTCAGGTCAGCCCCTTCAAACCACTTCTTGGAAAAATCACTCAAGGTGCCATCAGCGTGCATGGCCTCAATAGCCTCAGATACCTTGTCTCGCAGGCTGGCGCCGTCGAGTGAACTATTTTTGTCAAATGCAGCCGCCAGATTTTCGATATAAACTGGGCCGCCCACTTTGACCACATTAATTCCACTGGCAATCGCCTGGTCCACTACCGTACCTGAGGTCAGGAACACATCAAACTCCTCCCGACCAGCTTGAATAGATTGGGCACACTCAGCGTCGGTAGAGAGAGGCACTACCGTTACGTCTGCAGGTGGGGGAACTTTAATATCGGAGTCAGGAATACCGACATCCTCCCCTTTTAAGTAACTTTCATAAGTTGTAGCCGTGCCGACACAAACAGCCTTCCCGGCAACATCCTCAACTGACTCGATGCCGGAACCTTCGCGGGCGGCAAATTGGGCCGGGGTGAAGTAGTAGGGACTGCTAAAGAGCAGCACTTCCTGACGCTGCTTGGTGATTGTCATGGAGCCAACGCTCATGTCCCACTGGTCACCCCAGTTACCCGCCGTAATAATGTCCCATTCAGGGGTCACAAATTCGACTTCTACGCCCAGCCGCTTGGCAATTTCGGTCGCCACGTCAATGTCAAAACCCTCAAATGCGCCATCCGGTTTGAGCAAAGACTGCGGGGCATAGTTAGGGTCAGTCGAAACACGAATCTTGCCATTGGCCATAATTTGGGCTAAGAGATCGCTACCCTCGGCGGGCGCCATCGCCTCTTCCGTAGCGGCAGCCTCTTCGGTCGCCGCCGCTTCTTCCGTAACTGCGGGAGCGGCCTCCGTCGCTGGAGCCTCCGCCGCGGCCTCGGTGGCGGGAGCTTCGGCGGGAGCTTCGGTCGCCGGAGCCGCCTGTTCAGCCGGAGCCGCTGGCTGGGCACCACAAGCAGCCATAAGGATCAACATAACCACAAGGGTTAGTACCAAAAATACGTTTTTCCTGCTTATCATTTAAAGTCTCCTCCTGATAAAATGATAAATAAACAAAAGTTAACTAACTTGTTTCAATTTGTTTATATCACTGTTTTGACCTCATCACCTCCTTTGGTGAGGATGGTCCTCGCATTGAAAAATACCACTTTTTGCAGTATATCACGAGGCCCCAGAAGCGTCAAAAGGAACAGGAGGGGGAGGGAGGGAAGATATGGAAAAAGCGAAACATCCACTATCTACTGTCTTCTGCCTGGCTAAAGTCCTGCCCATACCAGTGCAGATAGATTTCGGACAAAGTGCCCTGGCGATGCAGACGATCCACTATTTTGTTGATTTCCAGTATCAGCCGGTCCACCTTTAAATTGTCGCGGGGCACAGCAGCAATAGCCAAAGGTTGAACTCCCGCCTTGACCCATTTAACCGGCAGCTCACTTTTGACCGCCTCCTGAAAGACAGGCCCAGGGCCAAAAAGAGCATCCAGCTTAAACTCGGCCTGGCCTAATTGGCGGATTGCTTTTTGTAGATTCGCCAGCGCCACCGGCTGTATCCCCGGCGGCGTCTGGGGCAGCAGCGGCTGGTGCTGGCTGGTCAAGGCAGCGCCCCCCGGCGCCAGCAAATACTGATAGGCGCTATCCTCCAACACTCCCACCTGCCGGCCGGCTAAGCTGTCCCACCCTTGAATATCATTGGCCGTGGCCAGGCTTAAAATCCCCATTGGCATGTAGGCATACGGCCTGGAAAAAGTAAGCGGGGGACCCGCCGCGTCTTCCGGCTGGTCAAATGGGACCAGGGAAGCAATGGCAATATCCCACTGTCCCTGCCAACCTCCGGTAGAAAGGATGGGGGGGTAAGCCTCAACCAGCTCCAATTCCAATCCCAGCCCTTCGGCCACCTGGCGGGCCAGGTCTACCTCAAAGCCGTTGAGCGCGCCTCCGGTCTCAGCATTAGAAAAACCACGGAAGGCCGGGGGAGAAAAGACGGCTTCAGGCCAAACACGAATGCCCACACGGATCACGCCGCTGTCAAGAAGATGATCCAGCAAATCTGAGCCGTCACCTCGCTGGATGGGCGGGATGAGGAGAGGGGTGGGAGGAGGCGACGGTTGAGGCGTCGGTGTGGGGGGTGGAACAACCTGGCATTGGGCGGCGATGAGGCAGATGAACAGGCTGAAGCAGATAAATTTCAAGTTAAGGCAACGTCGGCGCAGATCCATCATATAGTTTTGATTTTATTCAACTTCGGCCAAAACAAAAACGCCCGGCTCTTTTTTAGCCAGGCGTTTTCTCATTGCTCAATAATAAGATTTACTGCGCATCGCGGGCGCAGCGGAAGCCGATGTCGTCGTTGGCACTGGTGGCTGGAGGGCCGGCGTTGCGGTTGTAGGTCGTCACTAATTCACCGTCTTCGCCGTCAAACCAACCACCTCCCCGGTTGACCTTGTTTTCGCTGCCAAAGAAGGGGTCAGCATCGGCGGCGGCGCCGGGATAAGCCACAAAGTCATCCGCCGTCCACTCGCGGACATTACCGGCCATATCTTCTACTCCGTAGGGGCTGGCTCCCCCACCGAAGCTGCCGACGGCAGTGGTGCCACGGATGCCGCCTTCGTAGAAGTTGCCGTTCTCAGCCACAAAATCATTGCCCCAGGGAAAAGTCCGGCCATCCTCGCCACGCGCCGCTTTTTCCCATTCGGCTTCGGTGGGCAGCCGCTTGCCGGCCCACTCGCAGTAAGCAGCGGCATCATCCCAGGTAACATACACCACGGGATGGTTGCCCTTGCCTTCGGCCACATCCTTCCAGTTTTTGCTGCTGTTCTGTTCGGCGTAGGTTTGGTAGCCGGTTTCCTCGACAAAGCGGGCAAATTCCTCGTTGGTCACTTCAAAGCGGTCAATTTCATAGGCCGGGACATCCACCTGGTGGGCCGGGCCATTCTTGGGCTTGCTGCCATCCTGGCCCATGGTAAAGGGTCCTGCCGCGATGAGGACCATATCTTCGGGGATTGACACTTCAGCCGGTTCGGCGGTTGCCTCGACAGTCGCTTCGGCTGTCGCTTCAGCCGTGGCTTCGGCTGTCCCTTCGGTCGTGGCTTCGGCTTGAGCTTCAGTTGTGGCCGCTTCGGTAGGGGCTTCGGTAGGGGCTTCGGTCGGCGCTTTAGTTGGCACAGTTCTAGGTGTCGGCGTCGGCGGCGCTGGTCTGGGCGTCGGCGTCGCCAAGACCACCGGGGTCGGGGTGTTGGCCGGTCCGGCGGCAGTAGCCCCACCCTGAGCGCCGCCTTCAGTACCGCCGGCCTGGGGCGGCGGTCCGCAGGCAGTCAGAAAGGCGGCCAAAAGTAAGGTTACAATAATAAGCAACTTTTTCATTCTTTCTCCTCCACAAGAGATTCTTTTATTGGTTATGTAACAAGTGCTGGCGTCAGAGTATAACAAAATATCAGGGTTTCAACAAACAATAGGGGTATGTTTTAGCTTCTATTTTTCCTGTAATTCTACGTATTCAGCCGAGATAAGTTTTCTCTCCTTCACCTGCACCACCGGCACCGGTTTGAGCGGATTGTGCTGGCGACCAAAGCGGATCTGGCCGGTAACAGCGTCAAAACGGCCCTGCTCCAGCGTTTCGGCTACTTGCTTGACCTCCAACGTTCTTGCTTGCTCGATGGCTTCCATTAGAATGGCGGCGGCGTCATAGCCGAGGGCAGCCAGGGTATCGGGAGAGACGGCATAAGAGGCTTTGTAGGTGTCGGCAAAGGCTTGGGTTGCGGGGTGTTGCTCGTCCAAAAAGAAGTGGCGGGTGAAGTAACCACCCTCGACAGCCGCCAGGTCGAGTTCGGACGCGTCCCAGCTATCACTGCCCAGCAGGGTCAACTCCTTTGACTGGGGGAGCTGCTGCCACTGGGCAGCGAGCCGATTGACCACAGCAACGGGCGCGGGCAGGTAGATCATGTCGGCTCCGGCATCGGCGGCAGCTTGCAGGGCAGGGGTAAAATCTGTATCGGCGGGGGTATAGGTGGACTGATAAACGATCTTCCCGCCTTGAGCAATAAATTCGGTGGCGAAGGCATTGCCCAGAGTGGCGCTGTAGTCGTCGCCAGGATCAAAAAAAAGGGCCGCCCAGCCTTTCCCCAGAGTCTCAACCGCAAAACGAGCCGCCGCCTGGCCCTGGAACGGATAGACAAAACTGGCTCGAAAGACAGTAGCGCGAGTCTGACCCTGCCCATCTACCGTAACCAGGGGATGGGTGGCCGTAGGGGCCAGCAGCAGCGCCCCGTTCGCCTCCGCCACCTCGGCGGCGGCAATGGCTGCTTCGGAGCAAAGCGGGTCGATGATAGGTGAAAGCCGTCGGCAGTACCTGTTGGAGTGGCTTCTGCCGCGCCGCGTCAAAGTGCAGTCGGCGTCGTAAACGCTCCACTCGACGCGCCGGCCCACCACCCCGCCCCGGCTGTTCCACTCGTCAAAAGCCAGGATGCTGCCGTTGCGCAGCACCCGGCCAAAAGTCGCCAGTTCGCCCGAAGCGGGTGATAAAAGAGCCACGCGCAGGCTGGGGCCGGTTGGGGGCAGCGGCAGCGGCGGCAATCTATTCCCTCCCGCTGCCCCAGAGAGATTACACTGCGGGATGAGCGCCAGCAGACTCAGGGTCAGCACCAGTCCCAGCACCCATTTTGTCATCATTTTTCCTCCACCAGGGGGAGTATTATAACCTGCCTGGCCCACAGTCAACCAATTTGCTTGCCAATAAAATAGGCCGCGAGTATAATCTTTTTCTCAGAGTATCATTTTTAGAAAGGTTGGAGAAGTTCTGTGCCCGTTTCAAAAAAGAGAAAGCCCAAAAGAAGAAGCACCTCACCCGTCAGGACCAGTGCGGCCAATAGTTCGTCCACCCTAACGAGTAGAGCAGCGCCTAAAAAGAAGTTATCACGTCAGCAAATTATTATTTATGTCATCAGTATCGTTATGATTCTGAGCCTGGCAATTAGCTACCTGGTTGGCAATAGCGGGCCTTCGACCGCCCCGGTGCCCACCTCCACTCCCGGCGCCGCCGAAACAGCAGCTCCGGCCAGTTCAGGCACAGCGGAGGCCCAGCCCTCCCCGACAACGGAACCTACCACGACTCAGTAATATTTCCCACCTCCGTGATTACCCTCCATTCAGGCTGTCCGCTTCAAGGAAGAAGAAAGTTTGAGCTTATGTAATTTACCAATCCGCCTTTAGCGCCCCAAATGCTACAGGCGGATTTCATTTAGAGCATGGTTAAAGCCAGTTTTTCCAGGGGGAATACCAATTTAACCCAAAAAGGAGATTGTTGCATGAATATCGTGCTCATCGGCCCCTCGGGCGCAGGCAAGGGCACCCAGGCGGAAAAGGTAGCGGCCAAATTTGGCCTGCGGCACATTGCCACCGGGGATCTGTTTAGAGAAGATCTTGAAAATCAAACGGCTTTGGGGCTGCTAGCCAAAAAATATATGGATCAGGGCGAGTTGGTACCCGACGAAGTCGCCGATGCGATGGTTGAGGCCTTTCTGCGGCGGCTCGAGCCGAACCAGGGCGTCATCTTAGACGGTTTCCCCCGGACTCTCTACCAGGCCCAGGCGCTGGACGAATTATTGGTTGGGATGGACCGCACCCTTGACGCAGTCATTTATATCAAAGTTCCCGACGACCAGATTTTGAATGAGCGCACTCCGGGCCGCCTGACCTGCAAAAGCTGTCAGAGACCGTTTCACGAAAAATATAATCCGTTCTCAAGCTGCCCCGAGCAGCGCTGCCACGGCGAGCATTTGTACCGGCGTGAGGATGATACCTTCACCCACACCCAGACCCGCCTAAAAATCTTCCATCGTGAAGTTGCGCCGGTGGTCGAATATTATCAAAAAACTGGCAAATTGGTCATCATTGATGGTCAAGGTTCAATTGATCAGGTCAACGACACCTTGACTGAAGCTATGGAAGCCCTGGCTAAACGGGAGGCGCTGCGGGCCTCCCGTGCCGACAGTATCGGTATCCAGGCGCTCCGTGAAGTCACCCCCGCTCTCACGCGCGAAGAAGTTACCCACCACAGCTTAGATATTGTCCTATTGGGCGCACCTGGCTCTGGTAAAGGCACCCAGGCCCAGCAGATCTGCCAGCAACTCAAGTTGAGCCACGTTGCCACTGGCGACCTGTTCCGGGAGAATCTCAAAAATCAAACGGACCTGGGCAAGCTGGCCAAAACTTTTATGGATCGCGGCGAACTGGTCCCCGACAACGTGACCGAAGCCATGGTCCGCGAGCGGCTGGCCCGGCCCGATACCCAGCAGGGTTTTGTCCTCGATGGCTTTCCGCGCACTCTCTCTCAAGCCGAAGCCCTGACCGACATCCTGACCAAGTTGAACCGGCGGCTTGACGGGGTGATTTACTTCAAAGTGTCCGACGAAGAGATTGTCAGCCGCCTATCCGGGCGCTTGATTTGCCGCGAGTGCCAGGTTCCTTTCCACAAAATTCATAACCCGTTCCAAAGCTGCCCCTATGGCAAGTGCAGCGGCGAGTACCTGTATCAGCGTGACGACGACAAGGAAGAAACTATTCGCGCCCGGCTCAAAACTTTCCACCGCCAGACAGCGCCTTTGATTGATTACTATCGGCAGGCCGGTTTATTAATCGAAATCAACGGTGAAGGGGAGTTGTGGGAGGTGACCGCTCGCGTGCTGACCGCCGCCCAGAGTTTGATCTCGTAGTTATGGAGTTTCTGTCCACCCTCCAATCGCTCCTCCCTCAACTAAGCGCCCTGGGCGACAAAGAATGTATCCTGGAGATGCAAACTGAGGGCGTCAGCCGCTGGACTTGCGCCCAGGTCGCCGAGACAGCCCGCTGCTTGGCCGCTGGCTTGGTGGCGGCCGGCGTACGGCGGGGCGACTTTATACCGGTGCTGGCTCATAATCGCCCGGAGTGGATCATCGCCGCGCTGGCTGTAATCAGCGCCGGAGCTGCCGTTTCTCCGCTTGACACCCAAATTAATGCCTCCACCCTGGAGCAGGTTTTACGCGACAGCGAGGCCCGCTTCATTTTTACCACCACTAATTACCTCAACCGGCTGCGCCAGTTGAACCTGGGGCTTGAGCTGCGCCCCATCCTGTTTGATGTCGAACCGGATGACCCCCGCGGCTGGCGCGTTCTGCTGGTCGAGTCCGCCGCGCCGCTGCCGCAGGTCGAGCCGGATGAGCCGGCCGCGCTCTTCTACACCTCCGGCACTACCGGCGTGCCCAAAGGCGTCCCCTTGACCCACCGCAACCTGGCCTTTCAAATTGGGGCGCTGCGAGCCGCCAAGCTGCTGCGGGAAGATGACCGTATCCTGCTGCCGCTGCCGATGTATCACGTCTACCCTTTCACCATCGGCACGCTGACCCCGCTGGCCTTTGGCCTGCCGCTGGTGCTGCCCCAGGCCCTGACCGGCCCCCAGCTTATCCGCGCGCTGCGTGAGGGCGATGTGACCATCATCGTCGGCGTGCCCCGTATTTACCGGGCAGTCTATAACGGCCTCGAAAGCCAAATTGCCGGCCGGGGCAAGCTGGCCGCCTCTCTATTCCAGACGGCCTTGCAGGCCAGTATCTGGCTGCGCCGGAAGTTCGGCTGGCAGGTTGGCCAAACCCTCTTTCGCCCCTTGCGGGCCAGGTTGGGACCCAACCTGCGGCTGCTGGCCTCCGGCGGTTCGGCCCTGGACCCGGAGCTGGCCTGGAAGCTGGAAGGCTTTGGCTGGAATGTGGCTATCGGCTACGGCTTGACCGAAACATCGCCCATGCTGACCATGAATCTGCCCGCTGCCGGCCCCCCTAAACTTGCCAGCGTTGGCCCGCCGCTGCCCGGCCTAGAATTACGTCTTGAGCGTGCCACCCAAACGGAAGAGGTAATTTCCAACGGCGCTGGCGGCGCCACGCTCGCCGAAGGCGAAATCCAGGCGCGCGGCGTCAGCGTCTTCTCCGGCTACCGCAACCTGCCCGACCAGACCGCCCAGTCCTTTACTGCCGACGGCTGGTTTCGCACCGGCGATTTGGGCTATCGCGATGCCGAAGGCTACTTCTACATCAGCGGGCGGGCCTCCACCTTGATTGTGCTGGAAGGCGGGAAAAAGATTCAGCCGGAGCCGTTGGAAGAAATCTACCAGCAGCACGAATTTATCCGGGAAATTGGGATTCTCTACCTGGACAACCAGTTGGTCGCCATGATTGTACCCGAAATCGAGCCGATCAACCGGCTGCGCAACGGCGACATCGAGCAGGCCATCCGCGAGGCCGTCAGCGAGCGGGTGAAGGCGGTCGCCTCCTACCAGCGTATTACGGACTACGCCCTGACCGAGGAGCCGCTGCCCCGGACCAACCTGGGTAAAATTCGGCGGCACCTCCTGCCGTCGCTCTACACCCAGGCCAGGCAGGGCCTGGTGCAGAGCGACGCTGCTGCCACCGGCCCTATGCCCATCGCCGATATGTCCGAAAAAGATCAGGCTCTGCTGGAACATGCGGCGGCACAGCAGGTGTGGGAGCTACTGGCCGGCCGCTACCCCGACAAACGCCTCAGCCCGGACACCAGCCCCCAACTGGACCTGGGTGTAGACTCGCTGGAGTGGCTGACCCTGACCCTGGAAGTGAGCGAGCGCACCGGGGTGGAACTGAGCGACGCGGCGATTGGCCGGATCAGCACCGTGCGCGACCTGCTCCAGGAAGTCTCCACCGCTGCGGAAAGTGAAGCCGCCTCATCGGCCAAGCTGGCCAACCCGGAGGCACTCCTCACCGAGGAGGAGAAAACATGGCTGACCCCGCCAGGTCCGCTGCTGCGGGCGCTGTGGGCCATTCTTTTCCCTATCTATCGCCTGCTGGCGCGGTTGTTGTTCCGGGTCAACGCGTATGGGTTGGAGAATTTGCCTGCCAGCGGTAACTTTGTCCTGGCCCCCAACCACAGCAGTATGCTCGACGCGCCCATGCTGGCCGCCGTGCTGCCGGATCGGCACCTGCGCCAGACCCACTGGGCCGGGGCCGCCGAAATCATGTTGAGCAATCCGCTGATGCGCCTGGTCAGCCGCATGGCCGGAGTGCTGCCCATCGAACGTTTCGGGGGCGGGACCGGCATCAAGAATCTGGCGTTGGCTCTGGCGGTGCTGCAGCGAAGCCGGAATGTCGTCTGGTTTCCCGAAGGTCGCATTTCGATGACCGGGACGATACTCCCGTTCCGCGAGGGAATTGGCCTGGTGCTGGAGCAGTGCCCGGCGCCGGTGGTGCCGGTCTATATTCAGGGCACGCGCGAGGCGATGCCGCCAGAAGCAGCCTGGCCCAGGCCCGGCCAGGTGACGATCAGCTTTGGCCCCCCGTGCGATCCCCGCGAGTTGGCCCAACAGGGACAAGGCGATAATGCCCCCACCCGGATGGTCCAGGCGCTTCAGGAGCGAGTGGCTAGCCTAGCCCGGCAGCCAAACGGTGAGGTGGTCCTTTTTAAGGATTAAGGTGACAGGCACTTATTGGACTACTAATTGGACTTATTTGAACAAAACCTGCCTATATTTAGTGTTTAAAAGTGCCTGTCACCTTGTTTTTCTTTAACCAGGAAAGGAATAACCATGAGCGACAGTCCTAAATCTCAAAGCTGGCGCAGCCAGCGTAATCTGGTCCCCCTGCCCTACCGCCGGGTGAGTGTTCAACCTTACTCTGGGCCTATGACGGCCGAGGCCATCGAAGCTCTCCTGCTGGAGCGCGAAGCTTACCGCCGGACCGACTTCATCGTCCTGAAAGGCAAAAATAAAGAGACGGCAGTGGTAGGCATTACCCGCGCCGAAGCTGAGCCACTCTTTTCCTGCATCACTTCCGTCGAAGTGCTGGCTCTGCCGGATACGTGTGTGTACGTGGAGCGGCCCATGGTGGACCCGGCAAACCGCTCCGCCCTGGCCGGGGTCGCTCACGAATTGGGCCTGGGGCCGGAGCATACGCTGGTCGTCGAGGGTATGTATGATCACGTCAACTTCATTCACCATCCCGACCCGCTGGTAGTGCGGGTGGTCGAAGTAGCGCCGCCGGAGCCGCCCAAACTGTACGGCCTGGCTCGCCACGTCCTCAGCTATGCTGATTTACCTCCCATCCGGCTGGAATTAGAACGCATCGAGGTGGCCGATTTAGCCCGCAGCGTCCAGCCTGAAGCCTACTTGGTACCCTGCCGCTCCGGTGGCCTCGACAACCTGCCCGCGCCGGTCAGCTTTCTGGATGAACGGCCGGAACGCCAGAATTGGACGATGATTGGCTGTGAGCGCAGTTTGCAGTTCCATCGCCACTTTTACGGCGACGAGCCGTCCCGGGTGGAGATGTGCCCGCGTAAGATAGCCGGCACCCGAACGGAGCCGACCCTGCTCAAATGTTGTCTGTTGGAGTACCATGTTGAGCAAGATGGCCCTATCGCCGTGGTCCCGTGGGGCGCAGACCTGGCGATGGTGGAATCTGCGCTGCGTACATTAGCCGCCGAGGTCGAGTATGCCTGAACGAGCATTGGCATACCACCCCTACCCCTCCGGCGTAACAGCTTCCAACTCACGGGCCATGCGATAGCTGCCGGCCATGAGGCCGCCGTCAACGGGCAGAGTGACGCCGGTAATCCAGGCAGCTTCGTCAGAGGCAAGAAACAGCGCTGCTTTGGCTACATCCTCCGGCTGGCCAATGCGACCTAACGGATACCAGGGAATCAGCCGCTCAAAAATCTGGGGGTCTTTTTCCAGTTGGGGCTGCCAGATGGGTGTCTGGATGGTGCCGGGGCAGATCACATTGGCGCGCACGTTGAACCGGCCATATTTGAGCGCCATGTTTTGGGTCAAATTAATCACCCCGGCTTTGGCCGCGCTGTACGCTTCTTCGCCCAGACCGGTTAAGCCGTTAACCGAAGCAATATTGACAATGGCCCCGCTTTTTTGGGCAATCATCCCCGGCAGCACGGCTCTGGAACACAAATAGACACTCTTCAGAACCACCGCCAGGCCGGCGTCCCAATCGGCTTCGTCAATGTGCAGGATGTCATCGCCTGTGCCGACCGCCGCGTTGTTAACCAGAATATCAATCCGGCCGTAGCCGGCCAGCGCCTGGGCGGCCATCGCTTCAACCGCTTCTGTCTTTGAGACGTCCGCTTCAATGGCCAGCGCTTCGCCGCCGGCAGCCTTAATCCGCTCGACCGTCTCTTGCGCCCGGCCGCCGTAACGGTCATCCACCACGACCCGCGCCCCTTCCCGGGCAAACAGCTCAGCGATAGCCTGGCCAATACCGGAACCTGCGCCGGTAACGATGGCAACTTTATCTTTTAAGCGCATTGCTTCCTCCTACAGTTGTAATTATTTATCCCGTCTGCTCCAAACAATCCAGGCTCCTCTACCGGACATGGCTATCCAAGAGCAGCTTTTGGAACAGGCTCTTGCCCCATCTGTTCCAGGCACAAAAGAGCCAGATTAAAGGTATTATCGAGGCTTAACGACTGCCCGCCGGTCCAGGCTCGCTCGAACTCCGCCGGGGGCAAACTTTGGCGGGCGTTACTCAAAGTAGTTAGATAGGCGCTTTCATACGGGGGTTCCAGGTGGTATACAATGGAAGAGCGGATCTGTTCGGCGGAGGCCAGCAGCGTAACCGCTTCAGCAGGATGCGCCAATCGGCCTACACTCAACAAACAATCTATAATTCCGCGCAGCAAATCGAGGGTCTGGAGCGACCGGCTCTGCCAGAGGCCAAACCAGAGCGACAGGCCGTCGTGCAGGTAGCGGGTGGCCTGCCTTAAGTCGGATGTAGCCAAAGCTAGTTCGGCCAGGGCATTGAGTGCATTGGCCCGGCCCATCTCGATGCCCATCTCCTGCCACAGGTCATAACATTCTTGCAGATAAACCGTAGCCTGTTGCATCTCACGCCGATACAACGCGACCCAGCCCAAGGGCAGCAGCCAATCGGCGATGTTGACTCGATTACCGCTCTCGCGGGCAAAGGCCACGGCTTTTTCCAATTGAGGTTTAGCTAACGCCATCTGTCCTCGCAGCAGCGCCAGCCGTCCCAAATTACCTCCGGCATAGATAATGATGTCCAGATAGCCGCGCTCGGTCGCTTGAGCCAGGGCCTCACGGTATAACCCTTCGGCCTGATCCAGGTGACTGTGTTCCCGGGCCGCGTCGCCGTACAGGTAAAGGCTGTACAGGAGCACTAATGACCGGGGGACAGCCCGGCTGTAACTAAGACTTTGTTCCAATAAGGCTGCTTTTTCCTCGTAAGTCTCTGTGGCAAAGCTGGCCGTCTGAAGAACCAGGGCCAACCCCTCTTTAAAGTCGAGGCGTTCCGCCATCTGCCGTCCCGTTTGCAAGAGCGACATCCCTTGCTCTGGCCGCCCGAGGCGAAAGGCTAACACCGCGGCCCACAGATAAGCATACGCCCGTAGCTCGCTCATACCCGCCGTCCGGTTGAGAATGATGGTCAACCAATGCAGCCCTTCCTGCCAGTAACCACCACGAAACCAGTAAAGCCAAATCTTGGTGCTGATGGTCAAAGCAAGGGGCGCCGTTTCGGGCTGGGTCAGGGCCACTTCTAAGGCAGCCAGCAGATTAGGATACTCGCTTTCAATCTGCTTGAACCAATCTACTGAGATAATGTCGGTGCGTGGATCGGGTAAGGTGACATAGTAGGCCAGGAAACGTTGTCGCGTGTCATTGAAGAGGGGATGATCAGCCAATTTTTGCCGGGCAAAACGGCGTATCAGCGAATGAAACGTGTAGCGACCGGTCGTTTGCAAACGCACCAATGATTTTTCGACCAGGGCGGTAAGTGTATCGAGGTTGACAGCCGCTACCGTTTCAGCCGCCTCTAACACCCACCCCCCTCGAAACAGGGACAGGCGCATCAGGGCTTGTTGTTCGGCCACTTCCAATAACTGCCAGGTTCCGGCCAATAAAGCTTGAAGATTGCGCTGGCGCTCCGGCATATCACGCAGCTCGGTCTGCAAGAGGTCAAAATCTTGCTCTAGGCGGGCGGCAATTTGGGCAATGGAGAGTTTATTCACCCAGGCCGCCGCCAGTTCGATGGCTAGCGGCATTTCATCAACCAGGGCACAGATCCGCTCGACATGAGCACGTTGAGGCTCAAGGGCGAAGCTGGCAACTACCCGCTGCGCCCGCTCCGCAAACAACAGCAGGGCTGAGGACTCTTCATCCGTCAACCCGTTCACTTCCAGCACCCACTCTTCCTGCAACTGAAGCCGCTCGCGCGACGTAACAAGCAGTTTGAGCTGGGGAGCCGCCGCCAGCAACTGCGACAAGACCCGCGGAGACCCAGCCAACTGTTCGCAATTGTCGAGCACCACCAGCAATGACTTGTTGTGCAAATACTGCATCAGATAGGTCAGCGGTTCAGACGCATCCGTTCCACCGGGCAAACGCAGTGCCGCCATGAGGGCTGTCAGCAGTCCTATTTCAGCGGTGACATGCGCCAGCGAAACAAAGCAAACACCCTGCTCAAACTCCGCTTTGAGTTGGTGGGCCGCAGCAATAGCCAGGCGCGTTTTGCCAATTCCACCCAGGCCGACCAGCGTCAGCAGGCGACAACCAGCACCAAACTGCCGGGCAATGTGTGCGAGTTCGTCTTTGCGGCCAAAAAAAGAAGTGGGCGGCTGGGGCAAGTTGTCAAACGGCTTCGAGACGTGGCGCGGCAAGCGAATGGCGCCCGCTCGAATCTGCTCGTATAAGGCGGTCGTTTCCTCAGCCGGTCCAACACCCAATTCGCTTTCCAGAGCGGCCCGGCACTGCTCATACTGCGCCAGAGCCGCATGCGGCTGGTCGGTGTAGGCATAGAGCCGCATGAGCTGCCGCTGCGCTTCCTCATTCAAAGGATCGGCGGCCACCAGGTGGAGCGCCTCGGTTAAAGCGGCGCTGACCATGCCACCCGCCATATATTCGGCCACGAGTCGCGACCGCGCCAGGGTCATGGTTTGCCGCCATCTTTCCTGCTCCTGGAGCACCCAGGTTTCGAATTCTGGACAATCTCGAACGTAAAACCCGGCCAGAAAGTCACCCTGGTACAGGTCTAGCGCCTGCTGGACCTGCTCCCGCTTCAACGCCGGCCAGGGCGAATCTGTCTTCAAGACCTCCAGATAGCGACCAACGGCCTGCACATCGCTCCACACAGGTACCTCTGGCTGAAACCCTACCGAATAGCGCGTGACCTCCAAGTATGACTCTACTTGTTTGTTCAGCCGGGCCAGCACGGTCCGCAGATTGGATTGGGCCTGGTCTGGCCAACGCTCGGCCCATAACAGTTCGGCTAATCGTTCGCGGGATTGAGGCGTATCCGCACAGGCCAAATAGACAAGCAGGGCCATTGCTTTGCGTGAGCCAAACTGCATGTCAGTCTGGTCATCCAGGTCAATCTGGCAGCGGCCAAAGGTATAAATCCTCAACATTTACGGTTCCAAGCACAATTGAAGCGATTTTGAAGCGGTCGCCGGTTATCATAGTCACATAAATACTGAGAGAAACAAAGGAGCAACTTATGCAGACCGCAACAATCAACAAACAAAAGAGGTGGACTACCTCCCATAGACCCCATCTTACTGAACAGTCACAACCTCGTGTTCGGGCCAGGCTGCAGCTTGTCCTGGCCAGCCGCCGGGATTACCCCGCCGTCGCCAGTCTTTTTCAAGCGCTGCACACCTACAACACCTCCCTGGACCAGCACTTCGCCCTGGCGGAGAATTGGGAAGGGCTGCTGCGAGAGCACTTCTACCATACCTATCAGCGCTCTAATTCCTTATGGCTGCTGGCCAAAAAGAACGGGCAAGCCATCGGTTTACTCATTGCCTCGGTTCACTCAGACTCGCCAATTTTTCACTATAACCACTGGGTAGAAATAGAGGCTTTGTACATCGCTCCGGCTTATCAGGGCCAGGGAATCGCCCAGCGGTTGATGGCTCAAGCCTATACCTGGGCCCGCGAACGGGGGGCTAATCGCATCCAGCTTTATGTGACAGCCACAAATGTCAAGGCCAGAACCTTCTACGCCCAACAAGGCTTTGTGGTAAGCCAAGAAATTCAGCGGAAGTCCTTGTAAGGACAAATTCATGGAGAATAAAGGAGTATCATCATGGGTTGGCTCATTCTATTTGTTAAACTGTTACACATTCTCGCCGGGACGATGATGATTGTCGGCATCATCGGGCGCGGTATCACCCGCATCCAGGCGGCTAAAGTAAAAAATATCCACGATTTTGATCTATTGATCCAGTTAGGAGCGCGCTTTGAAAATCAACTGGTTATTCCTGGCTCTAATTTGGTTCTTCTCCTCGGTCTTGGGGTCGCCTGGCTGCGCGGCTGGCCAATTCTGGGATTTTTGCAGGGCGCCTCGTCCAACTGGCTCCTGGTTTCAATTCTACTTTACCTGACCATGGTTCCCCTGATCATTTTCGTCTTCATTCCATGCGGCAAGCTGTTTGCGGCCGCCTTACAAACAGCCCTAGGTCAAGGTGAATTTCTTAACGTAAACCTCCATTACTCCAAGCCGAGCAAAGCCAATGCATTCCGTTGAATGATTTGCTCGATTTCCTCCTCTGGCACGCGGGGCAGCGGCGTGCCCTCAACCAGGCGATTCACCTGGCGCAGGGCGGCGATGGTTTCCTCTACCGTCGCCACCGGAAAATCGGTGGCAAACAATATTTTATGGAGAACATTCCACTCGCCGGCTTTGACCAACTGCTCCCAGAATGAGAAGGGGCGATAGAAATTGCCCGACAAATCGGCGTACAGGTGGGGGTGTTTGCGGATGACTACGCAGGTTTCAGCCTGCCAGGGGTGGCCCATGTGGGCCATGATGATTTTCAAATCACGGTAGCGAATAGCGATTTCGTCCATCAGGAGGGGATGAGCCAGGCGAATGGGCGCCTCACGCACCGGCGAGGTACCCTGGTGAAAGAGAATCGGCAGGCCGTATTTCTGCGCCCGCTCGTAAATCGCCAGGGCGCGCGGTTCCAGCGGGTCGAAATTCTGATAATTGGCCCCCAGCTTGATCCCTTTTAAGCCCAGGTCGGTGCGGCAGCGCTCGAACTCATCCAGGCAGCGGGCATCGTAAGGGTGGAGCGACATGAAGCCGATCAACCGCTCCGGGTAAGCACGCACAAAGGCGGCCGTCGCATCGTTGACGTTGCCGTCGTACCAACTGGTATCGCCGGGACCCTGGCCGCTCAGGTTGTCGCTCATCTGGCCGGGATGCCAGGCGATGCCGAAAACGATGGACTTGTCGGCGGGCTGTTGAGCTTGCAAGTAATCCTGCCAGGAGCAGGTGGCATTTACCGGGCGGTCAGGCCGCCACAAGGTGTTGACGACGACTTGATCCGGCGGAACGGCCTCTTTGTATTGAGGAGTGTGGCTGTGAACGTCAACAATCATCCGTTTTTGCGGAAAAGCCTTTTGACCCAATTGGCAATCAGCGGGCCGAGACCCTGCGGCGCGAACACGGCAATGATGGCCAGAGACAAACCGATGCTGAGGTTGCGATAGTTCTCAGCCGCACGCAGGACTTCGGGCAGAACCGTCAAAACGCCGGTACCGACAATTGGCCCCCAAAACGTACCCCAGCCCCCCAGTACAATCATGGCCAGCAGGTCAATCAAGATGCCGAAACTGAAGATCGAAGTTGAAATGGACCCCTGGTAGTGAGTCAAAAAGCCGCCGGCCAAACCGGTGAAAAAGGCGCTAAAAGCAAACAGGAAAAGTTTGAAGCGGAACGGGTCTACCCCCCGGCTAATCGCATAAGTTTCCGAGTCGCGCAGGGCGCGGAAGGCGATACCGATCGGCGAGTGGAGAATGCGCCAAATGGCATAGGCGGTAATAACAAAAAAGATTAAACCCAGGTAGTAATAAAGAATTTTATCATACCCACCCCCAAACCAGCTTTCAAAGCCAAACTTGGGCACAGTCTTCAAGCCATACCCCCCGCCGCTGAGAATCCTGGGGCCGGTCGTGAATAAGTTGCGCAGCAGTTCGTGAAAGGCCAGCGTCAACAAAACTACATAGGTTCCTCGCAGGCGCAAGGTAGGCAAACCAATAATCATTGCGGCGATGACCGTGACAATGGGAGCCAGCCAGATACTCAACCAGGGGCTCCAGCCGTAGTGAACGGCTAAAACGCCGGTTGTCCAGCCGCCGACAGCAAACAGGGCCACCTGGCCAAAGGAATAGATGCCGGATACGCCCATAATTAAGTTCCAACACTGGACCACCATGCCCCAGCCAAAGAACAGGATAATCAGGTGCAGCACAAAGCCACCCCCCCGAATGTTGTTGAGTATCCAGGGTAAGACCAGGACGACTATTAGCCCAATGCCGGCGTACAACGGGTTGAGTTTGGCCCAGGGGCCGGCGGCCCGCTGCAGGCGCTCTTTAGTTCTGCTTAACGGCAAAGGTATTGCCTCTATTTGTTGGGTCATAGGCGCTGCATCTCCCCCAGGCCAAACAGCCCATTCGGACGAACAATCAACATGACAATCATAAACAGGAACAGGCCGGGCAAGGCCCAGCTCGCCCCCATGTACACTTGCAGAAATGCTTCAAGCAGACCGATCAAGTAAGCCGCCCAGATAGTGCCTTTGACACTGCCCAGGCCGCCAAAAATGGTCACGACCAGCGATTTGATCATTGGGTTGAAGCCGGCAGTCGGAGAGAGAAAAAAGACGGAAGAGAGCAAGGCCCCGGCTAAACCAGCCAGAGCGGCGCTGATAACCATAACGATGATAAAAACTCTGCGGGTGGGAATCCCCATCAATCGAGCCGCGTCCATTTGCTGCGAGACCGCCCGAATAGCCATCCCATAGCGCGAGCTGCGCAAGAAGAGACTCATCAAAATTAAGGATAATAAAGCCACCCCAATAATGAGCAGACCTTGATAACTGATGACCACGTCCAGAAATTTGAACTGCCCCTTAATCGCCGGCGGCATTTGTTTAACCCGCGCCCCGTAAAGGATTAACACCGCGCTTTCTATGACAATTGAGGCGCCAACCGTTGCAATAAGCGAGGCGCTGTCCCAGCCTGGTTTGCCCAAAATCCGGTTAATTAATAAAACTTGAATGAGAAAGCCTATCAAAGCCGCCCCCAAAACTCCCAGCACAAAGGAGGGCAGTAGAGGCAATTTCAAGGGATTGAGGGCTGTCCAGATGACATACCCCCCGACCAAATAGAGCGATCCATGCGCTAGATTGAGCATGCGCAGAGAACCCCAAATCAGGGTCAAGCCCAAAGCCATGAGGCCATACACTGACCCACTGAGCAGACCTCCATAAATTGCCTGGAACAATTTTTCCATAATTTCTCCTCTATCCTAGTAGGACAAGTTGTTAGCTTGTCCATATTCGGACACGCGAAGCGTGACAGTTTGTCCTACCATATTATCCTAGATACGCCGCCAGCAGGGCCTCGTCACGCAGCATGGCGTCCGCGCTGCCCTCACGCACCAACACTCCTGATTCCAGCAAATAGACTCGGTTGGCCAGGCCGGCAATATGATCGGCGTTTTCATCTACCAGGAGAACCGTTAAACCGCTCCGGTTAATCTCTTTAATGGTCTCATATAGATTTTCAATAATCAGCGGGGCCAGTCCCAGCGAAGGTTCATCAATCATCAAAATCCTGGCCTGGCCCATCAAGCCCCGGCCCAGGGCTAACATCCGCCGTTCACCGCCGGAGAGACTGCGGCCCAATTGACTCTTTCGCTGCCCCAGCACCGGGAAAAGGTGAAATACGCGCTCCACCTTTTGGCTGCGCTCTTGCCAGGCCGCCGCGCGATACGCACCCATCAACAAATTTTCCAGCACCGTCATTTCCGGGAAGATCAAATCTCCCTGGGGAATATGAATTACACCCGCCGCTACGATCTCTTCAGCCGGCAGCGCCGAAATGACTTTGCCATCCAATTCAACCGTCCCAGCCGTAGGCCGGATCAGCCCGGAAATCGCGCGCAGCAAAGTGGTTTTGCCGTGGCCGTTGGGACCAAGAATAACCACCGCCTCACCCTCCTGGACGTTGAGGGAGATCGAGTGCAGCACTTCCGAGCCGCCGTAGCCGGCATGCAAATCAGTTACCTTGAGCATTAACCCTCACCTCCGCCGGTTTCAGCCAGGCGTTCCCGCCGCTTGCCGCCTAAATAGACGTCAACCACCCGCTCGTCGCGCAGCACTTCCGCTGGCGGGCCTTCGGCAATCGTTTCGCCGTGATGCAGCACCAACATCCGGTTAGCCAACGCCTGGACCACCTTCATAATGTGCTCAATCATCAAAACAGTAATACCGGCCTGGTTGATTTTTCGCACAAATTGGGTCATTTCGTCGCGTTCGGTGCGGTTCAGGCCACCCACCGGCTCGTCAAGAAGCAGCAAGCTCGGCTGGGCAGCCAGAGCTGTCGCCAGCATCAGCCGCTTCCGTTCAAACCCCGACAGCGAGGAAGCCAACCAGCCCTGTTTATCCAGTAACTCGCAAAACTCCAGGGCATCCAGGGCTGCCTCAACCGCTTCGGACCGGAAGCCAAGCGTAGGATTGCCGCTGCCACCCTGCCGGCCCAGCACACTGCCCACCAGCACATTGGTCAGCACCGTCTGGCTGTCAAAAGCAACCGTCGTTTGAAAGGTGCGCGAAATACCCAGCCGGCAAATCTTATCGGGCCGCAGGTTTTGGATTTCCTGGCCGTTAAAGCGAATCTTGCCTCCAGTCGCCAGCGAGATACCAGAGATGGTATCAAAGAGGGTTGTTTTGCCCGCCCCATTCGGCCCCACAATGGCAAAAATTTCGCCGCGCTCCAGGGAGAAGCTGACCTCCTTTACGGCCATCAACCCGCCATAAGATTTGGTAACTTCGTCACATTCAAAGATCGTCGCCATAAAACCCTCCGGTAGACAGTAGAGGGTAGACGGTAGACGGGAAAATACCCCTGTCTGCTGTCTACTGTTTACTGACTACTGGTAATACTATATGAGACGGATAACGACTATCGTGAAAAACTGTCTGGGTAGCGACAAACCAATCGCCCGGAGTTGTCTCGACAAGGGGTTTGCCGCTGTTGCTGTTCCGGTCAAAGGCCGGGAAATTAGAACTGGAAATTTCGACGCGGATTTGATGGCCGGCCTTAAACACATTGGCGGTTGAGCCAACCAAAATATGATACTCGTAAACTCGATCCGGCTCGATAGGCGTGGGCTGCTCCAGCGACTCGCGGAAGCGGGCGCGCAGGATACCTTCTCCCACGTTGATCGCCATGCCATAAGGGTGGACATCTACCAGTTTGGCCGTAAAATCGGTATCTACGGCAGTGGAGGCGGCATAAAGGGTGACAGTGACCGTACCCACTACTTCGACATCTTCCGCCAGCGGCTCGGTGGTGTAAACCAGCACCTCGTTGCGCATCTCCTGCGGCCGCTGATCAAATGCGCCCATGGGGGTGAGCGTGTCCACACAGCAGCTATGGCCGCCGATGCTCATGACCGGGTTGCGGGGATCGTAAGTAAAAACGTCGGGCAGTTCATCGTCGGGGCTGGCCTGATCCAGCCGGCCGTCGCCATTCAACGAGTTAGCCCGCCCGTCCGAATGTAAGTAGAACCGGGTCATTTTGGCTCGTTTCAGCGGCCACTCATTTTCAAAGCGCCACTTGTTTTCGCCCATGATGAACAGGGCGACCGGCGGCTCCTGGTCCAACTGATTAGACTCGCCGCGCAGATGTTTGTCCAGCCAGAGAATCTGGAGAGCATCCATGCTGTTGCGGCCCACCTCGCCAAAATCAACCTCACCGACCTGATGCCGCCAGGGCATGTGATACCAGGGGCCAACCACCAATTTTTGGTGTTGCCGGGCCTGTTCGCTGCTGGCTTGAGCCTGCAAGCCTGTAAAGTTCTCCAGAGTGCCTTCCAGGAAAACATCGTACCAACCGGCGAGGTGCAATGCGGGCACAGTGATCTTCTCGTAACGCGAGCGGATGGTCCACTGCTTCCAGTAATCGTCGTAGGTGTCGTGCCTGAGCCAATCGTAGTAGTAGGGGGCCAGCCCTTCCTGGCCGATGAAGGGATAAAAATGGGGCGGTATCCAGTAATTCGCCCAGGCATTGCCAAACGCCCCGGCGATATTACCTTCAAGCTGGTAATCCTGCCAGCGATGCGCCGTATCCTGCGCCAAAAAGTTTGCCCACGATTGGGTAAAGGCGTGGTGCAGCGCCCCGCCGCGATAGGTCCAGCCCTCATAATAATCGGACCCGGTCAGGGCAGGCATAATCGTAGTCAAGCCGGGTGGCTGGTGTACCGCACCTAAAAGTTGCGTCGCTCCTCCATAAGAAAAGCCATACATGCCCACCTTACTATTGCTGCCCGGCAGTCCCGCCGCCCAAACGATGGTATCGTAGCTGTCCTGTTCTTCATGCTTAAAGGGATACCACTCGCCTTCGGAAGACCAGCGGCCCCGGCAGTCCTGGGTCACAACCAAATAACCGTAGCGGGCATACCAACTGGGATGAGCGTAACAAAGGTTTTCAGACTGGGTTTTATCGTAAGGCTGGCGAATCAGCAGCACCGGCCAGGGGCCATCGCCTTTGGGCCGGTAAATATCGGCGTACAATAGCGTGCCATCCCGCATGCGAGCCGGCACATTCCGCTCGGCGATTACCTCGCGAAATCGTACGGGGGGGTCTTGCCAGGGCAAAGTCATCGCAATTAACCTCCTTGAGAAGCAAGAATACAAGGAGGCGAAGAATCGAGGATAGAGGATGGAAGGTAGTTGATAGAAGATAATCCTCATTGACCATCTTCTATCAACTATTTATTACCTACTATCTTCAATCTACCCTCTTCAATCTTCGCCTCGCCTCCCTGCTCACCACTTCATTATGCAAACCAAGGTGGCAGTTGGAAATCACTGGTGGTGTAAGGTGCCGGCGAAATGATTTTATGCTCGCCGTTCTGAATTTGCACGATGATGTGCGGCTGTCCCAAAGAAGGATCGGTCGTCTGGCCAGGGTAAGCCAGGCCGGCGTGATTTTCAAAAGAGATACTGCCGGTAGTGCCACGATGGATGAGGCGCTCAGTCATAGCGGCCACGCGCCGGTAGTTCTTTGCATCCCCGGCCAGGGCAACCGACTTGGCCCAGACCATGGTGGTATCATACACGCCGCCGGCGTTAGCCCAGCCCGGCGCCTGGCCGAACTTGGCTTCATATCTGGCCCGGAAATCATTGCCAATTTTATCGGACAGCAGCCCCAAGACCGTCGCCCAGATAATGCCATTGGCGGCTTCGCCGGCTAAGTCCAGAAATTCGGGGACCGAGGGGCCATACTGCTGGTAGACCAGGCAGGGGATGGGATCGGCGGCAAGCTGTTGGGCCATAGCCGCATCATCAGCCGGGTTGTAGTCAGAAGAGAAAAGGACGCTGGGCGGATTGTCGCGCACAGTAGACAGCACGGGGCCCCAATCCGAGGTGTTACCAGCACTGACCGTCTCCTTGCCAATCACCTCCCAACCTAACTTGGTGATCGCTTCTTCAAACGAATTGGCAATAACGGTTCCGTAAGGGTCATCGGCAGCGAGGATAAAGGCGGTTTTGCCGGCGGGCAGTTCGTATTTACCATCCGCCACCAGTTGGTCCAGCCAGAGCGCAAAGCCACCGCCATACCAGATCTCGGCCGGGTCGCACTGGAAGATACCCCAGTTCTTGGCCGGGTCACTTTGATAGCGTTCGATCCAGGCAATCTGGGTATTAACATTGTAGTACAACCGTTCAGCATCAGCGACAATATCGAACTCAGGGCCGGTCGCCAGGTGGTAGCCGGAGATGATAACGTCGGGTTCCTCTACTTCAACCGCCCGTTGAAAAGCGGTGGTAATATCGTCGGTGAGGGAATCCACATCGTCAATCTCAATATATTCCAGGGGACTGCCCAACAAGCCGCCCATCTCGTTAATCTCGTCAATCGCCATCACCAGGCCGTTGCGCATCTCCTCACCATCGGCGGCGATGAAACCGCTGAGCGGGAAGATACCCACCACCCGGATCGGCTCGCCGGTAGGCTCGATGGGTTCAACCGTCGAGGTTGGGGCCGGGTCTTGGGCTGCCGCGATTTGAGGCAAAGCCGTGCTCGCCAGAACGCCCCCGGCGCCGACCGCCACCCCCTTCAATAAATCGCGACGTGAAACTTTCTTGTCCAACATGTTTTTTCCTCCTTAATAGGTACAATAAAGTTTGATAAAAATTAACGGGTAGCAGGGCAACAGGTAACAGGTAGCAAATTACGACTTGGCACCCTGCTACTTTGCTCCCTTACTACTTTGCTACTTTGTTCCCCTGCTACTTTGCTACTCTGTTAATCAAGCTGCACCTTGACCGGCTGGCCCCCTTTGGCAATGGAGGCATCAATCGCGTAACAAACGGCCATAGATTTATAACTATCATAAATTGAGGCGTGGGACTCGACGTTGTTCTCGATACATTCCATAAAGTGGGCGATTTCGGGTATAAAAGGATGGTGAGACACGTCACCGCTATCCGGCTTAACGGTTGGGAAGGTCCAGTAACCGAGCGAGCCAGGGTAATGTTTGGAAGAATGGACTTCATTGTTGCGGATGGAACCTTCGGTGCCAAACAACTGGCAGTTGAAAATATAAGGCGTTTCGCCGTCAATCACGCTGGATATCTTGCCCACCGCGCCATTGGCAAAGCGAACCGAAGCGACAGCCACCGGGTCATATTCAAAATCCATGTTCAGCTTGGGACCGGCAGCAAAAGCAGTCACTTCGACAATTTCGCCGCCCAAAAAGCGCACAATATCCACCGCATGGCAGCCGGCCACGACAAATGAACTGCCGCCATGCTTTTTGGTGATGTAATAGGGATAACCGGGATAAATTTTCTTCATCGGGTGCCAGTAGTCGGCTTCGGCGTAGATGAGATCACCCAAAATCCCCTCTTTGATCAACTGCTTCACCGTCTCAAACTGGGGATTCCAGCGCAACACAAAACTGGAAACTGTTTTCACCCCGGCCCTGGCTACGGCATCGCGGATTTTGGCCGTATCGTTTTGGGACAGGCCAACCGGTTTCTCCAGGACCACATGCCGGCCTGTTTGTGCCGCGCGAACGGCATGTTCGGCCCGTACGTCGGGGTGGGTGCAGGAAACGACGATGTTAATGCGGTCGTCGTTGAAAAAATCATCCACAGCCCCATACTCCTTGGCCTCTACCCCGTGCGACTGCAGCAGGCGCGTGGCTTTGCCGGGAGTTTTGTTGTAAATACCGACGACCTCGGTCAAGGGATGATCCCGGAAAGCTTTAACATACTCCCCGGCCACCCAGCCCGCACCCAGGATACCAACACCATATTTTTTGTTCATCTTTGAACCTCCTAGAAATATGACCGCCGACGACTGACCGCCGACCGCCGTAAAATAAGATTTGCAACCTTGCTACTTTGCTACTTGCTACTTTTCAATCAAAACTCGACTATTCGGTTTTCTTTGGCGGAAAGTTCGGCCATTTTCATGGCGTGAACTACCGCTCTGGACTCCTGCGGTGTGATCACACGGGGCTGTTCGCCGGCAGCAATGCACTTCAGGAAGTAATCAAATTCTTCCTTGAGGTAGCCGCGCCGCATGCCATGCACCTTGGGCCAGTAGGTTGACTGCGGATAGCCCAGCCCTTTTTTCGTTAAAACGGTATAATGGTTGCCGGAGTTGTCAATGTAAATGGCCCCCTCCGTCCCCACAATCTCCATCTGGGCGTGAATGGCAAACGGCACGTTTTCCGGCAGGCACCACACGTTTTCGATGACGGCAATTGCCCCGCTGTCAAGCCGGAACATGGCCCAGCCCAGGTCATCGTTCGGCAAATGCGGCCGGGTGTTGAGACTTTGGGCATACACTGTTTTTGGCCTGGCCCCGCTGTACCAGAACATCAAATCAAGGTCGTGGACGCCGTCGCCAAACAAAGCGCTGATCTTGTGCAGATGGCTTTCGGTGATCCACTTGGCCAGGTTGCGCCGGGCATGCATGGTCAAGATTTGGCCGATTTGCCCGGCATCAATTTCTTCTTTGGCCAGGGCATAGACCGTATCGAAACGGCAGATATGACCGACCATAAAGCATTTATCGGTCTGGTCTACCGCGGCAATAATCTGATCGCACGCTTCGACGCTGTCGGCCATCGGCTTTTCCAGGAAGACATGTTTGCCCGCTTGCAATGCGTCCACGGTCGGCTGCACGTGGTCGCCAACATGGGTCACAACCGTGACCATGTCAATCTCTGGATCGGCCAGCAAATCATGATAGTTGGTGTAGCTTTTGGGGACCTGATATTTTTCCGCCACCTCTTTGACCCGCTCAGGCCGGCGGGTGCAAACGGCAGTCACTTCGGCCATGGGCAGTTGCTGCAAAGCATCCACGTGATGCTCGCCAAACCAGCCTAAGCCGATAACGCCACATCTAATCTTATCCATTTGTTCGCCTTTGAACCTCCTCAATCATAAAATTTATTTAGAGGATATAAATTTGTACCAAAAGGCGGGGCGCGGAAAAAATAAAGAGAGTTAATGAAAGTACAGAGAGGAGTGCCCCCTAGTATACTATTGTTTAAATTACTCTATCGAGTCACACTTTTGAGGAAGTAATTAGAGGTTTGGCAGCGCCCTCTAACACCGCTGGAGTGGGGATATTTCACTTACTTTCTGTCTGTAAGAAAAAATATACCACACTCCCCTTGACCCTGTCAAATATAATTCTTTACCGGAGCCAGCAGGCCGGCTTTTTTCACAGCCTGATAAGCAGCCTCTTTTTCGGCCTCCCACAGTGACAAAAACGGCGGGCGGACATAGGTCAGCTCTGGCGCCAGCAGACCCATATGGACCAGGGCCACCTTGCAACGCGCCCGATAATCTCCAATCGGCTGGCCGTAAATGTAATCGCAGAAACCCTGTACCCGCTCTTGCATGGCTGCCGCCCCTGCAAAATCCCTGCGGGCTACGGCCTTGAGCATCTCGACCAACAACCCAACCCCCACCGCACCATAACCAAGCAACCCGCCGGTCGCACCCAGCAAAAAGCTCTCCAGCAGAAAGTTGTCATTGCCTGTCAGCAGGGTGATGGGGTGGTCTGCCGCCCGGATAACGTCGCGAGTCTTGGCAAATCGCTCGGCATCAAAAGAAGCATCTTTCAAGCCGATGATCTGGGGAAGACGCATCACTTCGGCCAGAGCGTGGGCTGGGTAGTTGACACCGCCAAAGATGGGGCCGAGCTGGAACACAATTAACGGCAGGCCGGAAGCGTCGGCAATAGCCCGGTGGTAGTTGACCATAATCTTTGGGTCGAGCGGGTCATTGATAAACGCGGGCGTTGGAAAGACCAACAGGGCGTCCGCGCCAGCCTCGCCGGCAGCTTTGGCATTAGCCGCCGCAAAAATAGTGCTCGGCCCGCCGACTCCGGCCACCACAAAGCAGCGCCCGGCGGCCACCTCACGCGTAACCTGGATAACTTCGCGGCGTTCATCCGGGGTCAGGTAGGGCCCCTCGCCGGTATCTACGTTGACCGCCAAACCTACCGGCCCCTGGGAGATGACCCATTCCAGATAGCGCCGGTAAGCGGCGAAGTCAAGCGAAAAATCATAGCGCATGGGAACAATGACCGCGGGGATAATACCGTTTAAGTTAAGTGTACTCATAAATACTCCTTTCTCAGTGGTAAAAATATTGAAGGCAATCTCTTTACTCACCGCCGAGATCGCTGAGAACAGTGAGAAAATTCAAAATCTCTGCGTACTCAGTGGTGAAAACTCAAGCGGACTGTTCAACAAGTCGTCGTAGAAGCGCTAATTCCTCTCTGGCTACTTTGGCTTTAGGCCGCAGGTGTGTCTCTACCGAAATGTAGCCTGTGTAGTCGTCGTGGGCCAGGGCTTGAACCTGCCCGGCCCAATCAATTTGACCGTGTAAGGCATAGCGCCGCCGGCCGTGCTGGTCTATTTCCGCATCTTTGAAATGGACGTGACGCACCCAGGGCTTGACCGCCTGGTAGCCATCGGGAAAAGGCGTATCGCCGGCCATGAAGGCATTGCCGGGGTCCCAATTGACGCCCAGGCTGGAATGATTGATTGCTTCCATCATCGTGGCCGTGCGCTGCCCGGTATCTGCCCAAAACTCGTCTTCAACCTCAACCGCCAGTTGGATGCCGGCCTCGGCGGCCTGCTCAGCGGCGCTGTAGAGGAGTTCCAGGACCTCGTCGGGGACTGGGCCGGGCGGATGGCCGCCGCGATGGAAGCCGAAGGTCAGGATGAGTTTGACCCCCAACGACTTGGCAAATTCAAGCGACGCGGGCAGCAGTTCGTCGTGATGATACTTGACCTCATCCTTAAGGCTGCGCCAGCGTTGGAACAGACCGTGATCCAGCCAGGCCAGCGATGCCTCTTCCCGCCGGCCAAGCGGGTATGGAATTTTGAACAGCCCCGGCGAAATGGCAATGATCCGAGCCTCGTAGGCGGCCAGAATGTCCCCCAGCCGCTCAACCTGGTAGGCCGACAGATTGGGCACGCGATCGGTGTAAAAACCGCGCAGCTCAAAGTCACGAATCCCCCACTCGACGCCCAGTTCGATGGCGGTTTCCGGGTCGGCGCTGATTTCGTCAGTGACGATGCTGATTTTCATAGTCGTACTTATTCTCATTAAGCATCCTGAGTAGACCGAGCAGAGCGAGGTCGTATCGAAGGATGCGCGATTAACTCGGCCTCAGTCGCAATTAGCACCCTTCGATACGTGCTCCACTTCGTTCCGCACTACTCAGGATGCTGCTTGATCATGTCGTCTGGCTAGAGCCTCTAGCACTTCATCGCTCGTCAAAACCCAGCCGAATTTAAGGGCAAAATTCTTCAGGGTAGCCGTATGTAAATCGGGGATGTAGGATGAGACGGCGTCAGAGACGAGGGTGGTTTTGTAGCCGTAATGAAACGCCTCGCGCCCGGTTTCCTCCACACAGATTTGGGTGACCGTGCCGGTAATAATGAGCGCTTCAACCCCCAGTGAATGCAGGGTGTCGTCGAGATTGGTGCTGTGGAACGCACCGTAGCCGTACTTGTCCACAATGTAATCGCCCGGCTGAGGATAGATTTCGTCAATCACGTCGGCACAGTCAAGACTACGGTCCACATCGGCGTAATAGCGCTGGTGGCCGCGCTGGCAAGCCAGCAGCGGCGGCTCCAATTGGGGCGACCACTCCCACATGAGCGTTCGTTTTGGCCCGGCCAGGAAGCGGGTGTAGATGATCGGCAGGCCGGCCTGGCGGCAGAAGGCGATGAGACGCTGATGCTGCGGGATGGTCAGGCGGGCATCCGGGACCTCCATCGGTGCGCCCTCACGTACAAAATCGTTCTGCATATCTACAATGACCAGCGCCGGATTGCGCCATTGATCTACGGCCATAATTACCCCCTACTTAAAAACCGGCATGACTTCTTTCGCCAGCAAGCGCAACTCGTTCATAATAAAATCGTGCGGGATGCCGGGGAAGTAGAGCCGGCAGATGAGATGATCTACCCCAAAGGTGTCCACAAACTTTTGCAACTGCTTGATTACCGTCTCGGGGCTACCCACCAAAAAGCGATTGCGGCTGATGGCGTCGAACTGATCCACCGGCGACGAGTCCTCGGCCCCAATGAGGGGATGCTTCCACTTGCCGCCGCCATACTCGTCGCGATAGTTAATAAGCAGGTGTTTTTCGGCCATTTCCCGCGCTCTTTCGTCTGTTTCGGCAATGACGACCTCGCGGGTGAGCGGTGTTGGCTTGCCCGCCGGGTTCAGGCCGGCTTCGCGCAGATTCTGGCGGTAGACCTCTTGGGCGTCGAGCAGTTTGTCCAGGTTGGCAGTTGGGCCGGGCACCCAGGCGTCGCCAAGGGTGGCGGCCCGGCGCAGGGCCAGCTCGCCCCAACCGCCTAACCACAAGGGTGGATGAGGTCGGCTGACTGGGCGTGGTTCGATCTTTAGTCCTGCGACCCGATAATACGCGCCCTGGAAATTGACTTCCTCCTGCGTCCACAACAGCTTGATGAGCTGAACGGCCTCCTCAAAGCGCGCGCCCCGTTTTTCCATGGGCGCCTGGTACAGGGCAAACTCGTCCGGCTTGTAGCCGATGGCCGCGCCGAGGATAAAACGCCCATTGGACATAATGTCCAACATGGCCACATCTTCGGCGACGCGGACGGGGTGGTAAAAAGGCATGACCATGACATCGGTGCCAAAGAGAATACGCTCGGTGCGGCTGGCAATGCCGGCCAGGCCGATCAGCGGCGAGGGCCAGTAATGATTTTTGACGCCGTGGTGCTCTTCCAGCCAGACCGAATCGAACCCTAGCTCTTCTCCGAGTAGTACTTCGGCCAGAAATTCCTGGTAATACGTGCCCCCTTCAGTGGGGATATAACCAATCTTCATGGGAGTCATCCTTCACAGTATGTTGAAAAAATTACGTAACAACTGCGGCGCGATCTCAGTGGGCCGCGCCCCGGCGATCATCGCCTCGTAACTAAAATCTTGAGGTTCATACACGCGCCGGGTTTTTCGCAAAAAATCACGCCCGGCCTGCGGCGTCACCTCAAAATGGAACTGCGTCCCCCACACCGGCTTGGCCCCGATGCGGAAAGCCTGCACAGCCACCCCCGTCGAATAGGCCAAAACTCGCATGTCCGGTTGGGGCAAAACCTCTTCCAAATGAAATTGAAACGACGAGAACTGTTCCGGCAGCCCCGCAAACAGCGGATCATCTTGTCCATTCCGGCAGACCGGGTACCACCCCAGCTCGACCTGGCGGCTGCGCTGCACGGCTGCTTGACCATAATAGGCCCGTCCCAGCAATTGTGCCCCAAAACAGACGCCCAAGACCGGCATCTCCCGCCGCTCGGCCTGCTCGATCAGCTCCAATTCGGCCAAAATCCAGGGCGCGTCGTCAACAGCCGAGGCCGGCGACCCGGAGATAACCATACCGTCGAACCTATCAAGAGCAACGGGTCGAGCCTCTTTCCAAAAATGGCAGGCGCTGACGCGACAGCCCAAGGCCCGCAAGGCCTTGCCGAACCAGGCCGTTGCCAAACGGCGCGGGCTGTTGTCCAGAAGCAAAATGCGGGGCGAAGGCTGTCCGTGCAATCTAACCTCATCCATTCAAAGGCACGAGGCTGAAGGCGTCGTGCTGAGAGAGCGAAGCCCTGACGGGCTGCAATTTTAGCTCGAAAGCTTTGTTCTTTGAGTGTGGCGGCTTCAGCCCCATGCTTCTCAACTACCCGGAAAAATATGCACGCCTTTGACCGTCGTAAACTCTTCCAGCCCCTCGATCCCCAGTTCGCGCCCGACGCCACTGTCTTTGTTGCCACCCACCGGAATCTCCGGGAAGGACTTGTTCCAGACATTGATCCAGACTGTGCCGGCGTTCAAGCGCCGGGCGCAGGCATGGGCTGCGTCGAGATTATTGGTCCAGATCCCGGCGGTCAGGCCAAACGACGAGTCGTTGGCCAGCTCAATGGCCTCATCCAACTCGCGGTAAGGCATCACCACCACTACCGGCCCGAAAATTTCCTCATCCACAATGCGCATCCCCCGCCGGACCTCACTAAAAATTGTGGGCGAGAGATAGTAGCCCTGATCATAGACGCCGCCCTGGAGGCGCTCGCCGCCGCTTTCCAGCCGCGCACCCTCCTTTTTGCCGGACTCGATGTAGCCCAGCACCGTTTCGAGTTGGGCAGCCGAGACCAGCGGTCCCATGTCAGCCTGGGCATCAAAGGTCGCCCCCACCCGGATCGCCTGAGTTTTGGTTTTGAAGCGCTGCATAAAGTCGTCGTAGATGGCTTCGTGCAGCAGCAGCCGCGAGGGCACGTTACACTGCTGCCCGGCGTTGTAGAAAACCTCCAGCGCCCCGCCGACCGCTTTATCTAAGTTCGCGTCGTGATGGACAATCATCGGCGATTTGCCGCCCAATTCCAGCGACACCCGCTTGAGCGTGGGGGCCGCCTGGGCCAGCAACCGTTTGCCGGTGCTGGTCTCGCCGGTAAAGGCAATAGCGTTAACCAGATGGCTCTTGACCAGCGCCTCCCCAACCACTGCTCCCGGCCCGGTGACGACGTTGTAGACCCCTTTAGGCAGCCCAACTTCGGCCAGCATTGCTCCCAGTTCCAGGCAGGTAATGGGGGTATAACTGGCCGGTTTGACCACCATGGTGCAGCCGGCAGCCAAAGCCGCCGCCACCTTCCAGGCCGACAGCACCAGGGGAAAGTTCCACGGGCTGATAATGCCGACCACGCCCAGCGGCTCACGCAGGGTCAGGCTGAGGGACTCCGCCGAACTCAGCACGCTGCGGCCATGCACGTTACGGGCCATGCCGGCGTAGTAGTCGAACACGTCGGCCACGTACCAGTTGAGCCAGGTCACGGTGTGATATGGCAGACCCACCTGGGACGCTTCCTGACGCGCCGTTTCGTCGGCCCGCTCGCGCAGCAGGTCGGCGACCTTGTGCAAAACGGCGGCCCGTTCTCCACCGCTCATGCGCGGCCACGGACCTTGATCAAACGCCTCACAGGCAACCTGAATGGCCTGCTCCGTATCGTGGGCGTTACCCTTGGCAAACACGCCGACCAGTTCGCCGGTGGCCGGGCTGCGGCGCTCGTAGGTTTCGCCCGCTGCTGAGGGCAGCCACTCACCGCCGATGTATAGTTGATATTCACTTTTCATACATCTATCCTGTTTCGGAGTGTCAAAGTGTACTTTGACACTCCGAAAATCCATCCTTACTGGGCGCTAGTTTGAAACATCTGCCCCATAAACTGTTGTACTTGATCAAAGTCACGATAACCACCCGCCTCAAACGACGGGCCGGGAAAGCCGATCCGCTGCCAGGTGTCGGGGTGGGTGCAGTACAGAAAAACGACATCCTCCCACAAGGCGCTGAAAAAGGATGAGGGTTTGACCCCGTCCCAATCCGCGCCGTTGGCCCGGTTCTGCCGCACCGCTTCCAGCAGCGCCGTGCGCTCGGCCGGCGATAAATCCACAAAGCCAGGCTTGTTGAACTCGCTCCGGGCCATCTGGTCAACGGCCTGCAAAGCCGTCACGTAAAGCGCCTCGCGCCCGGCCTCGTAACGCGCCCGCATTTCGACCACGCTGACAAAGCCCATATCCTGCACCCCGGCGTCAAAATCGTCGGGTGGGAGCATGGTCGAGGCCAAAGCCTCCAGCGTTTGCAGGAAATGTTCATTCTGAAGAAAGGCCGGTTTGGCCGAAACCTGTCGTTCCTCGGCGGCAGGCTGACTCGTGCCGCTGCCGGAAATCCGCGCCCACAGCCGCTTTAACCAGCCCAGGAACCCACTCGCCTCCTTAATTCGAGGGCGAGCCGGGGGAACACCGCCGCTGCGCTGCAAC
Organism: Anaerolineales bacterium; assembly: GCA_015075185.1. Lineage (GTDB taxonomy): Bacteria > Chloroflexota > Anaerolineae > 4572-78 > J111 > DSQQ01. The sequence goes on from JABTUW010000003.1 coordinate 38,569, forward strand.
GCTTCCGCCCGCGCACTGAACGCAGCGATCAATTTGTCGGTTTTGTTCTGGACATATTTGCCGGTCATCCGCAGTAACCACTCGCCGCGGGCGTGGGTTTCGGCGTGAAGGGTCAGAGTGACCCGCGTCTGCTCCGGGGTGCGACCCTCTTCAACCAGCCAACTGCCGGTCAGCGCATCCACTGGGCCTTCGATCAGTTCAAAATGAACGGCCTGATCTGGCGTCTCGACCACCTTCAACGTTGCCGAGACAGTCAAAATGGCGGCCCGAGCCACAAATTTATACAGGTCGCCTTGGCGGGTGACCGAAACGAGATCATTCACAAATTCAGGATAGGCTTCCATATCGGCCAGCACCCGATAGACGATTTCTTTAGAAGCGGTGATACTGTGGGTGATGGAAAAATCGAATTTATTGTCGGCAATCTGCCAAGTTACCATAAAAACATCACTCTTTCCCCCTCCCCCTGGCAGGGAGAGGAGTTAGGGAAGAGGGTCCTAATTCAAATTACCCATTTTGGCCTGCTCAATGATGTAGTGTGAAGCCCGCAAGGTGATAGCCATCGCGGTCAGGGTGATGTTGGCTCCGCCGCCGCTGGGAAAGACGCTGGTATCGGTTACAAAGAGGTTGGGAATATCGTGTGACTGGCAAAATGAGTTGATGACCGAGGTGTGCGGGTCATGGCCCATGCGCACCGTACCCATCGGGTGCGCCGACGAAACCGGACCGCCCTGCACGCGCCATGCTCCCGCGGCTTCCAGGGTTTCTCTGGCCTGCTGGATGCCGTGCTGGATCAGGGCACGGTCGTTGTCGGCCCAACTGTGCTTGAGGTGGGCTACCGGCAGGCCATGCTTATCTTTCGCTTCCGGGTCGAGCGTAACCGTGTTATCGTCGTTGGGCAGGCCCTCCCCGCAGACCCACCAGCCGCCGGCATAGGCGTAATAGCGAATCATCTCCTTGAGGTCAGCGCCCCACAGATTCATCATATTGGAGGCATAGAAAAAGGGGCCAGGTACAAAATTTTCCAGGGTGTAGCCCCGGGCAAAGTCGCGCTGACCGTCGGTCTCGTACCAATCCTGGGCCAGCAGATTACCCATCACCGGGCCTTTGAAGCCATTGAGCGGCTCGTTAAATAGGCCGGTGACCGTGCAGGTGGGGTGAGCCATAAAATTTTTGCCGACCAGCCCACTGGAATTGGCCAGCCCTACCGGGAAGGTATTGTTGGCCGAGAGTAATAACAAACGCGGTGTTTCGATGGCATGCGCGGCGACGACGACCAGCCGCGCCCGGATTTGGTGGGTCTGACCCTGGGCGTCAAAATACGAAGCGCCCGTCACCCGGTTACGGCGGGCATCGTACTCAATCCGAAAGACGGTGGACTCGGGCAGAATTCGCGCGCCGCACGCTTCGGCCAGGGGCACGTGGGTAAAGAGCGTGGTAGATTTGGCGCTGCTGCGACAGCCCTGCATGCAAAAACCGCAGTTGATACATGCCTCGCGACCTCGATAGGCCACCGAGGCAATCGCCAGCGGGCCGTGCAGGGGATGCCCGCCCAGTTTTTCAACACCTCGAGCCAGCACCTGGGCTTGGTAGCTGAACGGCAGCGGCGGCATGGGGAAGGGGCCGCGCGGCGCTTCCCAGGGATTCTCCCCCACCTGGCCCGCCACCCCAAAATCGCACTCAACCTGCTCGTAGTAGGGAGCCAGGTCCGCATAGGTGAGCGGCCAATCCACCCCAACCCCATCTATGGAGGCGATCCTGAAATCATTGACGTGAAAACGCGGCGTCACCCCGCACCAAACCAGCGTCCCCCCGCCCACGCCGCTGCCCGACCAGGGATGGATGGGGTCCTGGCCGCTGGTCACGCGCTGGCCGCTCCAGAGCAGCTTGAGCATTTCGGCTTCGTCGTTCTCGAAGTCTACTTTGGGGTTGTAGCGCGGCCCGGCCTCCAGCCCGACCACCGAAAAGCCGGCCTCGGCCAGTTCCTTAGCCATCAGGCCGCCGCACGCGCCCACCCCGACAATGCAGACATCTACGATTTCGCTTAAATCAACCACCTTAAATCAACTCCATAAATTCGCGGCGCTCCCAGGGATCAACCCGGCTATGCCACTCGGCGGTGCCGTAATCAGGGATGACTGCTTTGGCTTTGGCAATCTCGTACTCTTTGTCAACGATGAAGGTCTGCATTCCCTCGCGGGTCAACAGGTCGAGCAGAGCCTCGTCATTGCGGAGCGCGGCCAGGGACTCTTCGAGGGTCGTCGGTGTTTTGGGCAGGTCGGTCAACTTATAGGCGTTGGTCGCAATTGGGGCCGGGGGTTCGATTTGGTGGCGAATGCCATCCAGTCCGGCAGCGAGGCTGGCCGCCGCCACCAAATATGGGTTGCTGCTACCGCAGGCCATGCGGTTTTCGATGTGAGTCCCCTTACCGCGCCAGGCTTTGACCCGGATGCCGACGCTGCGGTTTTCGTGGCCCCAGGAGATGGTATTGGGGGCGTAGCTGTTGGGCTGGTAACGCTTGGAACAGTTGACCGTCGGAGCCAGAAAGGCGGCCAGAGCACAGGCGTGAGCCAGTTGCCCGCCAATGAACCAGCGGCAAAGCTGCGACAGGCCATCGGCACTGTTTGGGTCGTAGAAAGCGTTTTCGCCAGTCTTTGCATCCAAGAGGCTGATATGAAAGTGGCTGCCGTTGGCGCTTTTGTCAATCCAGGGCTTGGTCATCATCGTAATCAACAGGCCGTGCCTGGCCCCGATCTCCTTGAGACCGTTCTTCCAGGTAAAGGATTGGTCGGCGGCGGCAATCCCGTCGGCGGGGCTGTAGTTGATTTCGTATTGGGCCGGTCCCCACTCGGTGTTACAGGTAGTAATCTCAATGCCCATCTGGGTCATGGTGCGCTGGATATCACGCAGAATGGGATGAGCTTCGTGTTTGAAGGTGGTCATAATCTGATGCCCGCCGAAAATTGGCTCTTTGGTTTCGGCGTTGAGGAGGTAAAATTCATATTCGTGGCCGCTGCGACAGGTAAAGCCCATCTCTTGGGCGACATCAAGAATATGTTTGAACACATGGCGCGAAGAACCCAGGGCCGGACGGCCATCGTAGAAATGGAGATCACCCAGGACACGAGCCGTATGATCCGCCCAGGGCACCACTTTGAAGGTGGACAGGTCGGGCCGGAAGACCAGGTCGGCAAAAGTCAGGTCTTCGGCGTAGCCGCTACCCTGCCAGGCCACATCGGCCTGAGCATCCCAGGTCAGCAGGTCGCTGACCATGGCCAATCCCTTTTCCACCACCCGCTCAAAGTTAGCCAGGGCGACCAGCTTACCCCGCGAAATGCCGTTAATATCGGGCGACTCAAAGCGAATAAACTCGATCTTGTTTTGCTCGATGATTTTCATTACTTCGGATAGGTCCATTGCCACATCTTCCTTTCCCTAAGATTTGACGGGAGCGTCGCTAGAAGAGGCAGTGAGAAGTGAGGCGAAGCAAAAACATCAATGGACACCTCATCGCTTCATCGCTTCTTCAGTTCCCAACGCGGCGGTGGAACGGCGAATAATCAGGCGGTGGGCCAGCGTCAGCGCTTCGTGATCAGCCAGTTCATGGCTACGCAGTTTGATCAAACTTTCCATACCGATGGAACCAAGGTCGTAGAGAGGGAGGGCCATCGTGGTCAGCGGCGGGTCAACTGCTTGAGCGGTGGCAATATCGTCAATGCCCATCAGACTGATGTCCTGGGGAACGTGGCAGCCTGCCTCGCGCAGCCCGACCAGACAGCCAATGCCCATCAGGTCGTTTGAAGCCAGAACAGCCGTCGGTTTGGCTGGCAGCGCCATAATAGCTTCGGCCGCCCGCCGTCCCGACTCGTATTTATAATCCCCGTCAATAATCAGCTCCGGCTTGAGGGGCAGTCCATGCGCTTCCAGCGCCGACTTGTACCCGCTGAGCCGGAGCTGGGTGGTGGTCAGCAAGGCGGGGCCGGAAATATAAGCAATGGAGCGATGGCCCAGGCTAATCAGGTAATGCACGGCATCCTTGACGACCTGTTCATTGTCAACCAGGACCGAAAAGGAGGAGAACAGGTGCTTGGCCAGAGATACACAGACCGCCCCCCGGTTGTAAAAAGCTTCCAACGCCTGGCCGACCTGGCGGCCGTACTTGTCGTCGGTCAGGCCCCCGCCGGCAAAGATAACACCGTCCACCCGGTAGCTGTCGAGGGTATGCAGGTATTGCAGTTCGATCTCCGGCACCCGGTCGGAATTGCAGACAATGACCAGATAGCCGTGCCGGCGGGCCACGTCTTCCACCCCCCGGACGATGGTCGCAAAATAAGGGTCCATCGCATCGCCGATGATGACTCCAATAATGCGCGTCGCCCGCGTGACCATGGCCTGGGCCAGGGCGCTGGGCGAAAAGTTGAGCGCCTCGGCGGCCTCTAGCACCCGCGCCCGCGTCTCCTCGCTGACCGGGTGGGGACTGCCGTTCAATACCCGCGAGACGGTGGTGATGGAGACGTTGGCTTTTTTGGCGACGTCAATAATTGAGACCATGTCCATTAAACCAAAGGATTAGCTCCGCTCTCCAGAGGCAGCTCAACCAATTTGCCCCTCTCTTTAGCCGACTGGTAAGCCGCCATCAGCACTTCGACGCCGAGGCGGGCGCTTTCCGCGTTACTATCCGGCCTTTGCCCGGTCTCAATCGCCCGCAGCAGTTGTTGAAACGGGGTTAGACAGGTATACCCGGCTAGATATTCCTCCAGGGGAATGTGAGCGCCGTTATAAATTAAGATATTTTGGAAAGGCAGCACGGTCAGATTGTGATGCTCAAACTGCATTTCCAGCACATTGTGCCAGTTGCGCGGATTGAGCGCCTCGGCCACATCCATCGAGGGCAGGGTTTGCAGTGGCTGCTTGCCGCTGGCCAGGACGGCAAAAAAATCGCCGTAATCGGCAATCACTTGGCCAAAATTTTCAACGCCGGCCTCGTGGTAAATGTCCCAGTAACTTGTACTTTTGGCCTGGATGGAGTGGGGGCGGCCCCACAACCCGATCATGTAATCAACCGCGTAGCAGCCCAGGTTGGTCAGCTCGCCGCCGCCGGATTTTGAGGGAGGATCGAGCCGTTCCGGCCAAACCATGGCCAGGGGAAAATCGGTGGAAAAGGTGAAGCTAAAGGTGTGGGTATAGTTGATCGGGCGGCCATACCGCCCGGCGCTGATTTCGTCGAGAAGCTTGGCCGTGACCGGGTTGAAGCGGACAATGACCGGTATATCGTAGACCAGTTGAATCCGGCTTGCGGATACTGCCTTTTCAATTCTCCAGGCCGAGTCGAGACTCTCGGCCATAGGTTTGTTGAGGAAGATATGCTTGCCGGCCTGGGCGGCTTTTTCCACCCAGCCCGCCTTTTCATGAGGGGAACAGGCCAGGGCGATGATGTCAATGTGGGGGTTATCGAACAGCGCTTCCGCCGACGACTCCAACTCCAGGCCAATAGCGGTAGACAATCCGGCCGTACGGCGCAGGTCTTCTTCCCAACCGGCGACAATCTTGGCCGCCGGCTCCTGCTTCAAGGCAAAAGCCACAAATTCGCCGTGAGTGCAGCAGTTCCCTAAAATGCCGACGCCATATTGTTTGGACACTTTGTAACCCCCATTCCAGATTAGCTGGAATCGCCCCAAGGATGATTTTTGACCAAACAAGCTAGATTTGACGGTTGAAGTAAAAAAAGAAGCGAGGAAAAGGTTTTCTGGAAAACGTTTTCCAGATATTAGCACGATCAATCATCGCTGTCAAATTCAGGATCAGGCCTAACTCCAAACCCTTTTGTGGCTACGCCGGTATCGTTATGCCCTCTGATAAACCCCTGGTAAGTACGGCCACAATCTGACGGGCCATCTGCTCTGCCGAAACGGTCTTTGATCCACTGCTCCACTGCAACCCCGCTCCAAAAATTGCCCAGCTCATGACCATCGCCGTGGTGTCCACAGTAGCCTGGCATTGATGGTCAGGAGGTGGGAGTTGATTCAGCCAATTTAAGATAAATTTGTAGAGTTCGTTTTGTATGGTCGCCTCCGGTGGCATTTCAAACTGTTGTTTATCAGCAGTCTTACACCGGCCATGAAACTGAGCCAGATGCTCTAGCACCGTGCGGGTGAGCAGGTGCAGATTATCCAAAGTAAAAGGAAATGAAGCCGGGAGCTTGCTGGCCAACGCCTGCTGAAAGCCATCACGGACATAGTGATTCATAAGCGCGTATTTGTCTTCAAAGTGGGCATAAAAGGTGGCCCGGTTTACGGTTGCTCGTTCAGCCACATCCTGGACACTAATCGCCCGAAAGCTCTTTTCAGCTAGCAATTCCATAAACGCTTGCACAATCAATTGGCGAGTGCGTTTCACGCGCGGGTCTTCCCCATTGAGTTGAGTTACCATTTTACCTCCTTTATGAATCAAACAGCCAACAGTTTTTATGTTTTGTTGTCTAAACAGCAAAAGCATTAAATTGTCTGTTGACTTTATAAAGCAGACAGTTGTATTATATCCAACAACTGTTAATTATACAACAACTGATTAATAGATTTTCTCTTAACAGGAGGATCAAATGAACATTGCTTTATGGATTGCACAAATTTTACTGGGGGCCATGTTTATCATGGCCGGCTTTTCAAAAGCGTTTCAACCGCTCGAAGCTCTGGGCCAAATGATACCCTGGACGCTCGACATTCCCCTGGCGTTGGTCCGCTTTATTGGGATCAGTGAATTGCTAGCGGGAATCGGACTCATCGCTCCGGGGCTAGCCGGTATTAAACCACATCTGACGATAGCTGCCGCCGCCGGGATTATCCTGGTAATGGTCAGCGCTATTATCTTCCATGTGGCGCGGGGGGAATATGGCTACATTGTTTTTAATCTCGTGCTCCTAGCCCTGGCGGCCTTCATAGCCTACGGGCGGTGGAAGGTAGCGCCATTTAAAGCAGGGGAGTTCAATAGACCGTCCCCCAATCAATAAGGGGCGATCAAGTATTAACACAGAATCAAACAGGTTTATAAAGGTATCGAATTTATGGCAACGCCAACATTTCCCGAAAGTCACATAAAAGGAATTTAAACGATGACCACAGCGATAATAGACGAAGTTTTAGCCCCCAACATGACCTTTGCCGAGCCGGCCTCAGCGGAACAAATTCGGCGCACCGCCCAGGCGCTGGAGGCCAACGGCATGCGCACCTACGTTGCAAATAGCGGCGACGAAGCGCGGCGAATTGTTTTGGACCTGCTGCCGGAGGAGGCGGAAGTTTTTACCTCCATTTCTAAAACCCTGGAAACCCTGGGTATTTCTACCGAAATTGAGCAATCGGGCCGCTTCAACGCCATCAGACCAAAGTTTTACGAGTTGCGCCAGCAGAACCGCCCCGACGAAATGCGCAGGTTGGGCGCAAGCCCCGATTTCGTAGTTGGCAGTGTGCATGCGATCACCGAGCAGGGTCAAGTTCTGATAGCCTCTGGCTCCGGCAGTCAGCTTGGCCCCTACGTCTTTGGCGCAGGTCGGGTGATCTGGGTGGTCGGCGCCCAGAAGATTGTCCGCAATCTGGAGGAGGGCATGCGGCGCATCAAGGAGTACGCTTATCCGCTGGAAGATGCGCGTGCGCGCCAGGTCTATGGCCAACCCAGCAGGATCAACAAAGTTTTGTTAATCAATGGCGAGGGCAAGTCGGAACGGATCACAGTGGTTTTGGTTAAGGAGAATTTGGGGTTTTAGAGTGTATTTTTTAAGCTTAGGGGGAGTTCAGATTAGATGAACAAATAAGGTTGACAGCGCTGGCAGCCGCGTTTATCATTACTATCTGCTAAGGAGCCTTCACCAGCCCTTGACATGCGCCGAAGATGAAAATTTGGGGAACTCGTAGGGTCTGAGCGGAACTCCCCCACGAGTTCCCTCAAGTTCCCTTGAGTTCCCACAAGTTATTTACGAAGGATGATGATGTTTGAACTTGGCGTCTTTTCTTTTGTCGAGCTAACCCCCGACCCGGCAACCGGGGCGATGATCAGCCCGGTGGAGCGCATGCACAATCTGCTTGAAACCATCGAACTGGCCGACCAGGTAGGTCTGGATGTTTTCGGGGTAGGCGAGCATCACCGGCCTGACTTCGTTGCTTCGGCCCCACTGGTTATTCTGGGGGCGGCGGCGGCGCGCACCCAATCTATCCGCCTATCCACAGCAGTCACGGTGCTTAGCTCGGATGACCCGGTGCGGGTCTTTCAGGATTTTGCCACCCTCGATCTGATCTCCAATGGCCGGGCCGAAATTATGGCCGGGCGCGGTTCGTTTATCGAGTCTTTCCCCCTCTTTGGCTATGATCTGCGTGATTACGACAGCCTCTTTGCCGAGAAGCTGGAGCTGCTGTTGAAACTCCGCGAAACGGAAACCATCACTTGGTCGGGCAAACATCGCCCAGCCTTGAACAACCAGGGTGTCTACCCGCGACCCGTGCAGGAAAAGCTGCCCATCTGGGTGGCGGTTGGCGGCACACCTGAGTCGGTAGTACGCGCCGCCCGCCTGGGCTTGCCGATGGCCCTGGCCATCATCGGCGGCATGCCTGAACGCTTTGCGCCTTTCTTTCAGCTCTATCGAGAAACGGCGCGTCAGGCGGGCCACGATCCGGCCCAACTGCCGTTGAGCATCAACTCGCACGGCCTTATCGCCGACACTGGCCAAGAGGCTGCGGATGCCTACTACCCCTCGGCGACGGTGATGATGAATAAAATTGGCCGTGAACGCGGCTGGCCCCCCGCCACCCGCCAGCAACTCGAAGCAGGGCGGCTGCTGCGTGGCTCAGACTTTGTGGGCAGCCCGGCTGAAATTATCGAGAAGATCCTGTTCCAGTACGACATTTTTGGTCATCAGCGCCTCTTGCTGCAACTTGGCGTGGGGACTATTGCCCACCAAAAAGTAATGCATGCCATTGAACTTCTTGGCACCCAGGTTGCGCCCGTTGTCCGGGAGGAAATTGCCCGGCGCAATTCTCCCTCAAGCGGTTGATAGGGCAGGTGGAGGGTGGGAGGATTGGTTAAGAACTTCCAACCTTCCAACGTTTCAAGCCTTACCGGGTTTAATCGTCAAAAACAATTATGCCACCCCGCACCAATCAACCAGCGTCAGCGCCAGCACCTTGGTCACATTGAGCAGATCAGCCAGCGGCACAAACTCGGCCGAAGTGTGGGCCTGGGCCAGGTCGCCGGGACCGTAGAGACAGCCGGGAATGCCCTGCCCGGCAAACCAGGCCAAATCTGTCACGGCGACAAAGCCGGAATAGTTGGGTTGGCCGACTACCGCTTGATAAGCCTGGGATAGGCTCTGGATAACCGGATGCTCGACCGCCGTATTGACCGGGGGGAAGGAAACGCCGGAAATACCCCACTCGATCTCCGGCGGATGATCTCGTAGCCATGGGTCGGCCTGAGCAACCCGGTGAAGGTAATCTTCAAACTCCGCCCGGACGTCTTCGGTACGTTCACTGGGCAGGTACTTCAAGCTCAACAGGGTTGAGCAGTAATCCGGGAAGGTCGAAGGGCTGCCGACCAAATTGGGCATGCCGTCTTTGCCGCCGCCGGTGCCGCCCAGCACAACGCCAATGTTGACCGTGGTGATGCCTTTGGGCATCAGGGGGTGAACCTTGTACACCCCCCAATATCGCTCTAATTCCTGCACGGCAGCCAGCAGTTTCAGCATCTTCTCAATCGCATTGACTGCCGTTCCCTGTCCCCCTGCGTGAACCGAAAGATAGCGCTTGGCCGTGTGACCCGCTACGCCCCGGACAACAACCCGCAGCCACTCGACACCCCCTTCGACCGGCTGGATATAGCCGCCGGTCGGCTCGGTCACAATCACGGCGTCGGCCTTGTAGCCGCGGGCCAGGGTTTGCCGGGTGCCAGGCCCGCCGACTTCCTCATCCACCACGGTCTCGATCAGTACATCCCCCTTCAGCCGCAGCCCGGCCCGGCGCACCGCGGCGACGGCGGCAATCATCGCCGCAATCCCACCCTTCATGTCGCATGTCCCCCGGCCCCACATTTTGCCGTCATGGATCTCGCCGGCCCAGGGGTCGTGAGGCCACTGGCTGGGATCGCCAGCGGGGACGACATCAATATGGCCGTTCAAAATCAAGGAGCGCCCGCCGCCGGAGCCGGGTAAGGTCGCGACCAGGTCAGGCCGCTTGGGGAAGACTTCCCAGGTGTCTACGGTCATGTTCAGGTCTTTAAGTCTATCGGCAATAAAAGCCTGGCACTCTGCCTCGGCCCCCGGCTCGATGTTGACCAAATTTGGATTCTCCGTCCGGAAGTTGACCAGCTCGCGCAGAAAGGCCACTGTTTCATCGGCGCCGCGCTCGACTTCATCAAGAACGGCCTGGGCTATTTTTGCCGGAATCCCCGCTGTAATTTCCTGAGTCATGCTTCACTCCGTTTCATTTCTGTTAAAAGCGCCAACAGGTTCCCTCCTTCGATGCGCTCACGATCTGCATCATTCAAAAAAGGCATCGCTTGAAAGAGACCAAAGGTTTGCGGAAAACTCAGCCACTCCAAACTTGGGCTGAAATCCGATCCCCACAACAGGCGGGTCGAACCAAACGCCGCCAACAAAACCTCGACGTAGGGCCAGGCCGCCCGGTGCGGATAATCATAACCGGGCTGGGTCAGGGCGTAGAAACCGCTCAGCTTAACGTGGACGCCGGGAAAACGGGCCAGGGCCAGGACATCCTTTAAAGCCTGCCGGGCCGCTACTGCGTCCGGCGCAGTTGAAATCGCCGGGGGCAAGCCCAGGTGCGAGACCAACAGCCGCAGTTCGGGGTAACGTTCCAGCACCGACGGCCAGGCGGCCCAATGTTCGCCGCGGGAATTCACGCTGATCAGCCAGCGCTGCCGGACCAGCCAGCCCCACACCTCATCCGAGACCCGACCCAAAGAGGCAGTCTGCTGCGGGTTGAAGAGGTACAAACTCAGCCCGACGAATGACTCGCGCCGCCACGTTTCCAGGGCAGCCACCTCCAAATTAGCCGGTTCAGGCACAAAAGCCAGGGGTCTTAGCCAGGAGTGGCTGGCCGCCAATTGGCTCAAATAGCGATTATTGCCGCCCGCCCATTCTTCGGCTTCGTAACCGACAGCCAGGACCTGCTGCACCTCGTACTGCTGGGCCAATCCCTGGTAGAGGGTCACTTCATCCGGCTGGATGCGGCGGCAGTTTTCGGGCAGCAGGGCCACATAACCGGCTTTGAAAAAATGGGCGTGCGCATCGGCACGGTTTGGCATGAAATACTCTCCTAAAAATAGACCGGCGATAGGAGGCCGGGGACAGATGATAACCGTGATGTAATTCTATGGGGGGGCGAAGGGTCACGCTTCCCCTATGATCTCCGTGACCACCTCCGCCAACGGCCTGGTTTTCCCCCGTTCCCGGGCCGCCGCCACCTCTGGTGGCAACTCGGCCTCCAGTTCGGCCAGGAGCCGGCCCGCTCTGTCTCTAAATACTTGCCAACTGGCCGGGTGATGCCGCACCAGGGTCAGGAGTTCGACCACTTGCGCTTTCTTTGCTTCACGAGTCAGGCTGTCCTCATCCAACCCGGCGCTTTCTTTAGCCAGGAGGGTAGCCCAACGGAGCAAAGTGTATAAGAAGGTCAAGTCGTGCCCTTTTTCCCGGGTTATGGCAGTTCTTAGGGTTTCAAGGAGGTACTGCCTGGCTGCCGGTAAATCTCCCAGTCCACAGGCAGCCTCGCCTAAACCGCCGAGCGCCCATAGTCCAACTCCATTGCCAATCTCTCGGCCAATCGTTAAGGCTTCCCCATAGTATCGTTGAGCCTCCGCATATTCCTCCATAGCTATAGCCACCTGACCCAGTTGATTAAGGCGGATGGCCGTTCGAAGCCGGTCTCCAATCTCTCGCCAAATGGCCAGGCTTTTCTCAGCCAGGGGTTTGGCCAGGGCCAACCTGTCACCCCCCAGGCCTATAGCAATCCAGGCCGGCGCGCCCAAGGCCAAGGCCAGCCCGTAGCGGTCATCAATTTCTTTGAAAATGGCCAGGCTTTCCTGATAGTATTGTTCTGCTTCCAGATACCCCCCCAGACAAAAGGTCATAAAAGCCAACTTGTCGAGGGAGTAGGCTATTAAACGTTGATCCCCAATTGCTCGACTTAGAACGAGACTTTCCTGACTGTATCGTTTTGCCTCTGCGTGATATTCTCCCGAAATGTTCATCACAGTTTCACTCAACTGGTGAAGGGTCTCGACGGCTCCGGGCAGGTCGCCCAACTCTTGGCTGATAACCAGGCTTTCCTGGAATAGTCGTTTTGCTTCTGTAAGCTCGCCCTGCGCATCCATTACCCGGCCCAGAAATCTGAGGGCAAACGCTGTTTCTGCTCCCGCCTCAAGACGCCGGACCAGCGCCAGGCTTTTTTGGAGGAGTTCCCTGGCCGGTTCAAAATGGCCGAGGGCACAGCCAAATGCGCCCTGTCGGGCTAAAAGCTTCCCCAGAACAATCTCCCCTGCTCCCCCACCGAGTGCTCCGCCCTCGGCAGTCTCCGTCATCCCGGCTAAACTCTCTGCGGCTCGCCTAAAGACCTCTTCCCCCTCTTGAAACCAACTCCGCATCCAGTAGAAATCGTGCAGACTGGTCAAGGCTTGAGCGATGATCTCTACCCGGTCTTGCTCGACCGCCCAGTTCCAGCCGGCCCGCACGTTCTCAATCTCTACACTTATCTCGGCCAGGTCTGCTTGAGGCTGCGCTCCCTTGAGGGCTGCCTCGCGCCGCTGCATAAAAGCCGCGTAATAGGTGCTGTGGCGCTCTTGTGCCTGGACCTGCTCAGGCGGGGCGGCCTGGAGTTTCTCCCCGGCAAACTGCCGGAGCAGTTCGTGCAGGTGGTAGCGCCCGGCCGGGGTGGCCTGCACCAGTGATTTTTCTACCAGCGCCGCCAGCACCGGCAAGGTGGCTCCGGCCACATCCTCCGCTGCTTCGGGCCGGAAACCTCCCCGAAAGACTGACAGCCGCCGCAGGACTCCGCGTTCCGCCTCCGCCAGCAAGCCCCAGGAATGTTCAAAGACGGCCCGCATACTGCGATGACGTTCCGGCACATTGCGCATCGAGCTGGACAGAAAGTCGAGATCGCGTTCAATCCCCTGGGCGATGTGGGCACAGGGCAGGGCTTTCAACCAGGTTGCCGCCAACTCGATCCCCAGCGGCATCCCTTCGACCATCTGGCAAATCCGAACCACACTTTTTTGCTCGGCGGTCAGAGAAAAGCCCACCTGCGCCCGGCGGGCGCTCTGGACGAATAACTGCATGGCATCGTAGGACTCGACCCCCACCCAATCCTCCCCCTGAGAGGGGGAGGATTGGGGAGGGGGTTCGGGATAAGTCATTCCGGTGACAGGATGAAACCAGGCTTCATGCAGATTGAGGGCCTCACGAGAGGTGATCAGAAGTTTCACCGCCGGGGCAACGGCCAAAATTTCGGCGAGGAGGTCCACTCCGCTGGCATCTTCTCCTACCGGGGGAATCAGCAACTGCTCAAAATTATCCAGAACCAGCAGCATTTCTTTTTCCCGCAAATAGTCGAGCAGTTGCTGCTGAGGTGGCGCGCTGCTGTAGAAGGTGAAGTTGGCCGCCTCGGCAATAGCCAAGACGACGCCGCTGGGCGAACTAATCGCGGTCAGGGGAACGAAGAAGATGCCATGCCTGAAGGTGGCTTCAGCCGGGGGCATAGAGAGGAGCATGTGCGCGGCCTGGATGGCCAGGCGGGTTTTGCCAATTCCCCCCGGACCGACCAGGGTGAGCAGGCGGCAGGCGGGGTCTTTGAGACGGCGGGCAATATCGGCCAATTCCTGTGCCCGACCAATAAACGGGATGACCGGTGAGGGCAGATTAGGCTCAAAAAGGCGAGCCTCTACCCCGGCTGAAGGCGAAAGCGTCGCTGTGACAAACTCGCCGCGAGCCATGCCCAGAAAGTGATCTCTTTCCGCAGCGGGGATGACCAGATAATCGGCCAGTCGTTCGGCCATTTGCGGCGAGGGTCTGCGTTCGTCCCACTCAATTTTCTTGAGCGTGACCAGGGCGCAGCCAACCTGCTGAGCCAACTCAGCCTGCGTTAGATCCAGGGCTTTCCGTCGCCGCCGGACCCAGTAACCAAACGAGGTGATAAACTCATCTGTTTTCACCGTCCGCCCCCTGACTCTATATTGTACTCCAAAAGGATACCAACGCAATAGGTTTTTTTGCTTTAATAGCTATGAGATTTCGGTGCATGGCAATGAGTAATGAAAAGTAAGGGGGTCCAATGTTACTAAAGCGAGTATTTCAAGGGTTCGTCATAGTAAGCTTACTGGTCACGATGGTGCTCAGCGAAAGTCTGGCCCAGGCGCAAGAGCCGGAGCTGCTCTCGGCCAATGTGTCCACCTTTGCCACCGGCCTGGTCTACCCACGCGGGTTAGAATTTGGCTCCGATGGCTCCCTGTACGTGGCCGAAGCCGGGCCAGGGGGGAACATCGAGCCCCGTCGCACCTGTCCGGGGGGATATGCCTCACCTTTGATGCCCTACCAGATTGGGATGACCGGCCAGGTTTCCAAAATCAGTCCCACCGGCGAGCGGACGATGGTCGTGGCGGGGTTGCCGGCCGCCCGTGACAAGTCGGGCGATGTGATCGGTCCAAATGATGTGGCCTTCCTGGGCGACACGCTGTATGTGTTGTCCGCCGGGGGTGGCTGCTCACAGGGTATGCCCAACACGCCCACCGCCGCACTACTGGATGATGATTATGAGCCTGACGGCGGACCCTATGAGCTAAGTGCAGTTGACGGGATTACCCTGGATGGCAAAATCCGGCGGGTGCTGGCTATGCCGGCCAACGAGGGACACATTACGCTTACCGCGCTAACCTTCCACGATGGCGCGTTCTATATTAGCAGTCTGGGCGAAGTTCCCATTCAGCAGGGCACGTCCAAGATTTACAAAGTCACGCTCGATGGGCAGGTGGAGGTCTTCGCCGAAGGGCTAACGGCTGTGCTGGGCCTGGCCTTCGACAGCCAGGGGCAACTCTACGCCCTGGAAGCCAGTACGGTAGATAACAACTTGCCCGTGCCTGGCGCAGGCCGGGTGGTCCGGGTGGGCGCGAAGGGTGCTCTCGAACCGGTGGCGACCGGCTTGAGCTTTCCCGGTGGACTGACCTTTGGGCCTGACGGCCAGTTGTACGTTTCCAATTTTGCTTACGGCGGCCATCCGAGTAAGGGTGAAATTTTACGCATTGAGGTCACCGCTGCGCCCGCCACCCTCCCTACAAGTGGGGGTGTCATTGACCCACTGCCCGGTTTGTTGCTGTCGCTATTCGTAGGGACCGGCTTGATAGGAGTTGGCTGGCGGTTACGCGGCAAGTCATCGCTACCCGTATTCAACTGGCTTAAGCCGCAACAGCGGGGTACAAGTAAATAACTCAAGTTGCTACCTACTTCAGCAATTTCAAAATTCACCACAGAGACACAGAGGAAAATAACAAAAAATCCTTGTGCCTCTGCGTCTCTGTGGTGAAAAAGTGTCAATCTAATTTTAAGGGTTTTTGAACCACGCCGAAAATCTCAAGAGGTTTTTATCATTCTTACCCAATTAAAGGAGGTTTTCTGATGAAAAAGGTATTTAACCTGAACTGTCTGATAGTGCTGCTAATAGTAATGCTGGCCCTGTCGCCGGCTGCGGTTCTGGCCCAAAGCGAAGTCGCCTGCGACTCTGAGGTGGTGGTGCAGGCCAACGACTGGCTGTCGAAGCTGGCCGAAAAATATTATGGCGACCCGCTGGCTTATCAAGTCATTGCCGACGCCACCAACGCCCAGAACGCCGCCGACGCCAGCTACGCCAAAATTGAAAATGTGAACGTGATTGAACCGGGCTGGAAGTTATGCATCCCGGTCCATGACATGGCCCACGCGCCCGCCGCCCCGGCTGAAGCGCCTGCTGCCGCCGCCGACATCATTGCCAGCGCCGTGAGTGCTGCGCCCCCGGCTATTGCGCTGGACGCAACCATCGTAGACTATCCTACCGATCCCACCACTCCGCTCATCGAACTGCGGGCGGGCAGCAACGGCTGGACCTGTTTCCCCGACTGGCCGGCCACCCCCGGCAACGATCCGCAGTGCTTCGACAAAGCCTGGATGCAGTGGCTCGATGCGCTGGTAACTGGAACCGAGCCAAATATTACCACCCCCGGCCTGGCCTACATGGTCGAAGGGGGCAGCGACGCCAGCAACACCGATCCACTGGCCCTGGAACCCGCTCCTGGTGAGGATTGGGTGACGACCCCACCCCATGTCATGCTTCTCTTTCCCGATAAATTGGACACGACCCACTTTTCCACCGATCATCACTATGGCGGCCCCTACGTGATGTACGCCGGGACTCCCTACGAACATATCATGATGCCGATTGAACCAGCAGCAGTACCCCAAACAGCGGATAAAATGGTCAGCGCCATGAGCGCCGCGCCACCAGCCATTGCTCAGAATGCCACCATTATGGATTATCCGGCTGACCCCACCGCGCCGCTCATTGAACTGCGGGCAGGCAGCAACGGCTGGACTTGTTTCCCCGATTGGCCGGCCACTCCCGGCAACGACCCTCAATGTTTTGACAAGATGTGGATGGAGTGGTTCAACGCTCTCGTAAGCGGGACCGAACCCAACATCACCGAACCGGGACTAGCCTATATGCTTCAGGGCGGCAGTGACCCCAGCAACACCGATCCGCTCGCTGTCGAGCCAGCCCCCGGCGAGGATTGGGTTACAACTCCGCCCCATGTGATGCTTCTTTTGCCCGGCAAACTGGACCTCACTCTATTTAGCACCGATCATCACTATGGTGGGCCATATGTGATGTTTGCGGGAACGCCTTACGAACACATCATGATGCCGGTAGCAGGGATGAAGTAGGCGGACCATCTTGTTTACATATAGAACTTGATCATGGTCCAACATAGCCTTTACCGGCTAGCATCCCGGCGATCAGCTCGCCGGTGACTGGGGACGGAACCGGCTCAACTTCTATCACGGTCAGGCTTTCCGCCGCTTCGCCGTAAGGGGCTTCGGCCCGAATGACGCCGCCCGGCCCCATGGCCAGCGAGCAGCCAATGCACTTGTAGCCCTGCCACGGCCCGCCGCGCAGCCAGCCGACGTTGCTCACGCCGACCACGGTCAAATCGTAAAGTTCGGTCAGGGTGGAATAGGCGGTTTTCCACAACTCCCCGTAGGGTTCATGGCTGTTGTCGTGCTCCGGCGGCATGGCCCAGGCGCAGGGCGACAGCAAGAGCTGCGCGCCCATGCGGGCCAGGGAATGTCCAAAAACCAACGAATTGGGGAAGTTGTCAGCGCAAATGTTAACGCCAATGGTGCCGAGCGGCGTTTGAACCACGGCCAGAGAGTCGCCGGTGGCATACAAATCCTGGGCAATCTCCATGATGTTGATCTTGCGGTGCTTCAACAGGATTTCCCCTTGCGGCGAAATCAGCACCGCCGCGTTGTAAATTCGCCCCCCGGCGCGCTCGGTCAGACCAGCCACTACGTAGACTCCCCCCGCTTGAGCCGCGTCCGCCAGCACCTCGCTGTGCGGGCCGGGGATGGGTTGGGCCAGTTCCCGCGCCGCCGGGTCGGTCCAACCTAAGTCGAGACATTCCGGCAGGACGACGATAGCACAGCCCTGCTCGGCCGCCTGCCGGATCATCCGGGCCGCCCGGTTTAGATTTTGCTCAGGCTGGCCGCCCTCAACGAGCATCTGGGCCATGCCAAGTTTGAAACTGGATTTACTCATAACCTGCTCCAAAGCTGCGCTTTGGCCTCCTATCCTCTGATAACTATTGCTAAGCCTCAGCCTTTCCAAAGCAAGCTTTGGACTCCTCATTTTAGCCAGCGCTCAAACCAATCAAACGCCTCGGCCTGCATGGCACGGTCGAATTTGTGGGGACCGGGGTAGAAGGTACAGCGGTAGCGGTCTGGCGCGCCGGCCTTGGCGTAGACCTCCTGCAAAATGGCTGCAGCGCGTTCCATTTCGGACAGAGTGAACAGCTCGTCGTCCGAGTCGTTCAGCACCAGCGCCGGCAGAGGGGCGCGCAGGCCCAGGATTTCCGGAAATTCAAGGTCGCGGGGGAGCAAGGGTATGTAAATCATCCAGGTATGGGTGTAGCTTGTGTAGAGCAGGAAATCGCGCCAGGTTGTCATCATCCCCACACAAACAGCGCAGCGAATACGCGGGTCCAGGCCGCCCAGAAAACCGGTCCGCAATCCGCCCCCAGACAGGCCGCAGCAGCCCACCCGCGCTGCATCTACCTCCGGCCGGGCGCAGAGCACATCCAAAGCCCGCTGGTCCTCGGCCAGAAAGACGCCCGGCCAGGTCGTCCCGGCGCAAAAGAGGGACTTGGCCATAATGTGCTCGTGCTCCATAGCCCAGGCATTGTAGGCTTCGATATTGGCAGTTGTGGCCGGGTCAGGATCGGTGAGACCTGCTCGAATGACTTCAGGCACATCTTTAAGGAACACCCGCCGGCTGGCAAAGTCAAAGGCATCGTGGACGAGCACCGCGTAGCCGCGCCGGGCGATTTCATTGGTCCAGGCGGCGCCGCCATAATACTGCGCCTGGTGGTCGCGCATCATCGGGTGCAGGTCGTCTCCCGTTCGGGCAATCTTGCGCCAGCCGAAATACTTATTGGCGGCGTGGTCGTGCAGAGCCAGAATACCGGGCAGCGGGCCAGCCGCCCCGGCCGGTTTGAGGAAAACTGCTTCGGTCGGCGGGCCGTAGGGAAGCTGCCAGGAAAGTTTTTCGATATGCAGTCCGTCATAGGTCAACTGCTCCTGCACAGTCACAACAGGAACACCGCCGGTGTCGGGCTGGGCCAGCAGGTCGAGCACGCGCTGCCGGGCCACAGATCGCCAGGTCTCGACATCCGTCCAGCGTTCATGCCGAAAGGAGAGCGCCGCCGGTCCCTCCTCTACCAGGGAAGCGGCCCACGGGCCATATACGCCGATCATGTTAGGTTCCATTCCCGCTAACCTCATCCTTCTGAAAATAACCTTGCTTCAGGCGTTGAAAGTGACTTTGGACTCCTGCTTTTCATTCTCGTTGATGTACCACAGTTCATTTTGACTTCTCAATAAGTCCAAGCCTGTGAGCCGGGCAAAAGGTGCCGGCCTATAACATCCCAATCAGATGCTACCGTTTCAGGGACGGTGCGGGGGCGAATAGGGCAGCGGCTGCACGGCGGGAAGCCGGCCCTGCCTTCACACAAAACTTCGGCCACGACCTCAAAACAGTCATGCAAACGAAACAGGATCAAGCGGCTCTGACCTACCCACTGTTCCCTTTGCAGGCCTCGTTCCTGCATGCGGTCATGGTAGCGGTTTCCGTCGGTTAGCGGGCACAGGTCTTCCCGCCAGCCCCAGGTTCGCCCCATCACCCGGCGGCCACTGGGGAGGATGACGGGGTAAGTCTCGCTGCGCAAACCCAGACAGGGCGACCCCAGCGACATCTCCACCACATGATGAAACGTATTAGACGTATAATCTACACCCATCAGCAAGCACAAACCGTCATCGGCATGCAAAAGGCCCAGGGGAGAGTGCGGCCCCAGGGTCAAGGTGCGATGGTGAAATTCGGTGTAACGCCGGGCATTTTTACCCCAGGCCGCGAAAGCGTGCGTTGGGTTGAGACTCCGCTGGACGCCGGGCAGCCGCCAAAAAGCATCGGGGATGGACCCATTGGCGGTCGGTGTTTTCTGCGGATGAAAATAGCCAGACCCACCCGGTTCAAAAGGCGCCCCGTGATTAAAGGATGGCAGTAATAAGGTTCCGGTGGGAGTCACAGCTTCCATCAAGGCGGCGATCACGGTTGCGGCTCCCCCTACGACATGACCAAAACTCTGGAGCGAAGAGTGAACCATCAACCCCACGCCGGGCGTTATCCCCAGCCCGCGCAGGCCGGCCAGAATATCGGCTTGGGTGACAATAGGACCCTTCAGATGACTGCTCATGGTAGACAGTGGCGGGTCAAGTTGCCCCAGCCCGCCCCGCCGTACCGCTGAAAGGCCTCGGCGTAGCGTACCCCGGCCTGGAGGCCGCGGTAGCGAGCAGTAGTTTCAATTTGTTCCAGTACGTCCAAGTTGAAATATTGTTTCAGAAAGCCAATTTGACTCCGAAAGCAGCGCATCATATCCAGTTTAATTTCGAGAGTGGTCGTAATGTCCACATAGGCAGTGGGTTCAAAATAACGGCCGTTCAGCGTATCCATAAAATAGAGGGCCGGGTTGTAGTCAAGGGCCGGGCTGCCGGTTTCATACTGGGGGACGCCCAGGACCGGCCCGCTCCACTTGACCAGCTCGCTCAGGTTGCCGTGGTCGGTGTGGTAATCAGTGGGGGCGTGGGTAATGATAACATCGGGGCGAGTCTGCCGGATCAGTTCAGTCACCTGGCGCTGCTGCGCCGGGTCGAAGGGATTGACGCCATCGTCGGGGAACATGAGCGCCCGGTATTCCGCGCCGATTAACGCGGCGGACTCGGCTGCTTCGGCGTGGCGCAGCCGCGAACATTCGTCTAATGACAGCTCATAGCTGCCGAATTTGCACCAGGTGGCCGTCGCCATGACCAGATGATGCCCGTCTTTGGCCCACCGTGCCAGCGTGCCGGCGCATTGAAGTTCCAGGTCGTCGGCATGCGCGCCGAGGGCCAAGATGCGGAGTTTTTTATCGGTCATTGATACTGCCCGTACACTTTAGCCGCCTCGACGAGCGCCAGCACGTTTTCATCCGGCGCGGTGTGGGGCAGGGTGCAGCCGGGGCTGAGAATGAAACCCGCGTTTTGGGCCAGGTGGTCAATATCGTAGCGAGCTTTTTCCAGCACCCGCTCCGGCGTGCCCAGGGTCATCACGCTGCTGGGGTCAACCGTGCCGATGAGCGTGGTTTTGCCCTGAGTGACCCCCTTGCAGACATCGTGGTTGATCTTGTAGTCAACCTGCAAAAAGATGCTGCCGGTGTTAACCATCGGCTCAATGATTTTGGTGGCGTTGCCGCAGATGTGCATGCCGATTTCTTTGCCCTCGACCCGCAGCGTTTCGATCAGCCGCTTTTGATAGGGAAAGGCAAAACGCCGGTAAACAGCGGGCGAACAAACATCCGGGCCGGAGATGCTCTCACCCATCATCGTCAGGTGCGCCCCGGCGTCAATCAGTGCGCGGGCGTAACGCAGCACCTGCTCATAGGCATACTCCAACAAACGATGCACCAGCGCCTCTTTGTGGGGTTCAACCAGGGCGATCAAAAAATCAGCCGGGCTGACAATCTGCGCGGCCAGGCTGAACGGGCCTTGATCGGCCTCGGACAGCAAGCAGACGTGCTGGCCCACCTCCTGGGCGATGAGGCGGGTCGCCTTCAACATCTCCGGCAGCGTGCCGTCCTGGTAAGGGTCAATCGGCTTGAGTTCATCCACCTGCTCCAGGCTTTCCAGGGCCGGGGCAATTACCCAGGGCGCAGCGTCATCGGTAAACTCCACCTCGCAGCCGACCGCCTGGGCCAACGCGGCCACTCCGTTCTCCAGATCAATCATATCGTGGCCGAACTTCTGCCAGGCCGTAATCTGCGCCTGGGCCATTTTGTCGCCGTCCAGGCAGTACTCGCGGATGGTGTAGCCGGAGACCGCTGCCGCGTGCATAAAGTTTTCCAGGCAGACCGGCACCCGGTCGGGAATGCCGCCTTGCAGCACGGTCATGCAGCGTTCTAAGGAGGTCATTTCAGCCATTAGAGCATCGCCAATTTCTGATACAGCCGGTTTTGCAGCCAGACCCAGCGGCGATAGGCTTCGCCGGATTGAGCGGCGGCGATCTCGCGGGCTTCAGCAGCGGCGCGAGGCAGGGCCAGGGAATCGGCGGGCACAACCAGCAGCTCCAAGTAGCGAGCTGCGGCCTCGGCTCCGCCCAGAAGCGGCCCCAGGTCAGCGGTCACAAATTTTTCCCAGGTCAGACCGGCTTCGTAACCAAAGCGGGCAAAAGCCAGGTAGTTGATCTCGTTGACCACGTTGAAGGCGCTGACCTCGCTGAAGATCGTCGCGCCCTGCATGCCGCTGGCATGGAGGAGCTGCATCATCTCGGCAAAGCGGCGAGCGATCAACTCGTAGCGCTCGTGATTCCACTGGGTGCCCATGTGCGTCCGCAGCACGTTCTGGGGCCGGGGCAGGCGCGATATGTGCTCGCGGGTCAGGCCGGCCCGGAGTTTGGGCCAGTAGGAGCGGTTGATACAGAACTGATAAATGGCATCGGCGGGCAGGCCGGCCAGCGGCGCCAGGGCCTCCAGGTTGAGGATGTTATCCCAGTAGGCTTCGCTGACAAGCCAGAGATCGGGCCGACCCTGGCGGGCGGCCTCGAACAGGCGGGGGTAGAGCAGGGCCATATCCTTGAGCGACCAGGTTTCGTCGGCAGTGCGGCGGGCCGCGCAGTCAGGGCAAGTGCAGACGCCGTAATCGCCCGTCTCGAAGTTAATGCCGCCGATTTCAAACGTTTCGGCCAGCCAGTGAATAGCCTCTTCATGATACCGGGCGTTCTCCGGCTTTGACGGACAGGCGGTATCGGTGTAATGCGTCTCAGGAAACCACAGCTTGGGGAAATCGGGAATGTGGAAGGCGACCGGCTGGCCGCGCACGGCCCGCAGTTCGGGGTACTGGTTCAGCCAGGTGGACAGGTTGTAACGATGATTGCCTTCCCAGTAAATGCCGCCGTAAGCATTGATGCCGACCCCCGGCAGGATGCGCACCCCGCGCTCGTTGGCATAGCGGCACAACGCTTGAGCCGCCTCAACGCCGCCGTGGTTATCGCGCAAAAAGCCGTAAATGGTCACGCCGCCGATGCGGTGCAGGCTCATAAAATCTACCAGGCGGCGATAATCTTCCAGAAAGCCCTCTTCCGGCTTGGCGTAGTAATTCATCGCCCCAATTTCTTGCAGCCCGACCTGCTCCAGGTACCAGTTGGTGCTGTGATCCCAGGTCCAGAGCAGTCGATAGGGCAGCGCGGGCGAGTGGCGTACATCTAACTGCGGCAACTCCAAAACATCATCGCGGCTGACCAGGTGGCGCAATCCCACCTCGTTGACCGCGTGAATGAGGCCGGGCCGGCCGCCGCCAATCGCCAGCAGGGCCGGACGGCCATGCCGCATTCCTGTGCGAAGCAAGAAAGCGTCTTCGGCCAGGTCGGTCACCTCTGCAACGGAGATCAGGTTGGCCGGAAGTGATGCGGAGCTATCGGCCAGCCAGACCAGCAAATCGGCATTTTCGGCCAGCGCGAGCAGGCTGGCTGGCTCGACCACTTCGAGAGTTCGGCCGGGCAGGTATCGCCGCAATTGGCGCAAGGCATGGCTGTGCCGGTCAGGGTCGGCGGCGACAATGATCCGCGCTCGATTTGAGAGATGAACAAAGTGTTCCACGTGGCGTTCCTCTTCGAACCTGAAACTGAGTTTTGGACATTAACCGGGGTAAACTGAAAGCGAAGATGCCCTACTATAGCATTGTTCAAAGGGCATGTCAAACGTTTTCCATGGATTGAGTCTGCCCAAATCAGGTAGTCTTAGGGGACAAGCTAACAGCTCGTCCTCCACTTCTTAAAACAACTTGAGTTGGGCGCTGTCCGGCTTTTCTTTGACCGGCTTGCGCGCCGCCATTTTTTTGATTTCCTTCAAAGCGTTTTCAATATCACCGAGAAAACGAGAAGGTTCATTTTGCTGCTTCTGTCCGAATAGAAAGCGGGTTTTAGCGTGGGTCAAAATGAGCTTGTGCTGGGCGCGGGTCATGCCGACATAAAAGAGGCGGCGCTCTTCGGCCAGATCAAACGACCTGCCTGCCATCTGATAAGGAAGCAAATTTTCCTCGCAGCCCACCACAAAAACCACCGGAAATTCCAGCCCTTTGGCGGCGTGCAACGTCATCAAGGTGACGCGGTCGGCTCGTGGATCATAGGCATCGGTTTCTTTTTCCAGTACGGTTGACTCCAGGAAATCCGGCAAACGGTTGTCAAAGCGCACAGCTCGGCGGATAAGCTGCCGGACTCGTTCCCCCTGTTTCTCATCCAAATCAAGAGACAGGTTTTGGTTAATTTGCTCGATCAAATGGGGGACCGCCTGAGCGGGCATGGTTTGCCGGAAGTCGTTTAAGAGTGGAATAAGGCTTTTTAACTGTTTCTTTGAAATTACCTGCTCCAGGTGAAAGGTTGAAGCGGGATTGTAAATGAACCACAAACAGGCCAGGATCGTCTTGATTTCTTTATGCTCGTAAAACGGGGTCTGGCCGATGGTTTGAAACGGCATGCCGGAGCGTTGGAAAGCTTCAATGAGGGGCTGGCTTTGCGCGCCCAGGCGGTAAAGCACGGCGAAGTCGGCAAAGGAGCGGCCGGCATCGTCGTCCTCAGTCACACGCTCGCTGTCCAAGGAAAAGTAACTCGTCCCGCCGACCATCTTCTCGACCTGGTGGACCACGTACTCCGCCTCGGCTTTGTCGGTTGGGGCCTGGTAGATGTCGAGCTTGGTTTGATCGAGGAATTCCGACCAGATTTTGATCCGCTCTACGGCGATGCTCATGGCAATCACCTGGCTCGAAGCGTCCAGGATGAGCTGGGTGGAACGATAGTTCTGGCTCAGGTGGATGACACGAGCTTCTGGAAAATCTTCCTGAAAGTTCAGAAAATATTCGTGGCTGGCCCCGCGAAAGCCGTAGATGGTCTGGTCCGGGTCGCCGATAGCGCATAGGTTAGTCTCCGGGGCAGTCAACAGGCGCAGCAGGCGGTATTGCGCCAGGTTGATATCCTGGTACTCGTCCACGGAAACCCAGCGGAATCGCTGTTGGTACGCTTTCAAGACCTCGGGCCAAGTCTCAAACAGCTTGACCGAACGCAGAATCAAATCGTCGAAGTCGAGCAGTTGGTTTTGCTGCAAGGCTTCCTCATAGGCACGGTACTGTTCGACAAGTTGAGCATCGGCCAACTCTGGCGCGTCGGGGGTCAAGAGCTTATTCTTAGCCGCCGAAATCTGCTCCAACATCCCGTTGATCTCCTTGTCGGTCCACTCTGGATAAAGGCGTCTGAGCAAGATTTGCCGGTCCTGGTCCCCGGCAACAGCAAAATTCGGGCTTAACCCTGTCGGCTCTCCGGCTTCTCGCAGAATCATCGCCCCAAAAGCGTGGAAGGTTTTGATCACAATACGGCCGGCAACGGCAGGACCGAGTAAATTTGTGAGCCGGGCAGCCATCTCTTCGGCGGCTTTGTTGGTAAAAGTGATGGCCAGGATTTGGGCAGGATCAACCCCTTTTTCGGCAATGAGATAGGCGATACGATAGGTTAGGGTGCGCGTTTTGCCTGTACCTGGCCCGGCCACAATCACCAGCGGCGCTTCGGTGCACAAAGCGGCCTCTCGCTGCTGCGGATTGAGGCCGGCGAGCAGGTCACGCTTGGCCTGAGGAACATGGACTTCAAGCTGTGTCTCCTCGGATGGCGTGGTAAATAACTCCGCTTGCTGCCACTGGACGGAGGTGTGTCCCTCTTCCCTGGCAACGGAGCGCAAAATCTCCTGATTTTGCCCGAAGTCAGGAGACGTCGGACTCTGGGCTTGCTTTGCCTCTTGTCCGATGTCAGGAGACATCTGACTCCCGGCTCGCTTTGGCTTGTCCTGCCCATTTTCAGAAACAAACATGCTCAACTGCGGGGTGAAGGTAGCTCGTTCCTGGGCATCAAACAGCTTGATGACCCCATACTCACCATCGTAGCCGCCGGCAATGGTCACTTCGCCGCAGCGCATGCGGCGGATACCTTCGGCCAAGAGCGTCCCGCCAACCCCTTCGATTTCCTCCAACGGAATATCTTGCAGGATAGCCAATTCCGGGCCAAGTCTGGACAATAACTCTTCATAGCGTTGGTTGGTCTGCTTGGCGCTGGCGCCAACGTTGTAGACCTCGGCCAGCACTTCGGGCAGCGGAATAAGGCTCTGAAATCGCTGCGGTTGAGGCGGCTTAGCTCCTTCCGGGCGGTCGGCCAGGCTTTCCACCCGGTGCATCACGCCCACCGTGACCGGCTTGCCGCAGACCGAACAAAGACCCCGGTGAGCTTGGGTGGTCTGGGGATGCCAGCGAATTTCACACTTGCGATGGCCATCGTAATGATATTTACCCTCTTCGGGAAAAAATTCAACTGTGCCCAAAAAGGCGGCAGGGTCGCCGCTTTTCAGAGCGGCAAAGATGGCCGGATAAGACAGCTCGGCGTCGAATTGGTTGGCTTCGCGGGCCAATTTTTGGGGCGAGTGGGCATCTGAGTTGGAGACAAGGGTGTAACGGTCCAGCGCCGATATCCGCCAATTCATCGGCGGGTCGGACGACAGGCCGGTCTCCAGGGCAAAAATGTGGGGGGTCAGGTCGTCAAAGCACTCCTCAACCGAGTCAAACCCGGACTTGGAACCGAGCAGGGCAAACCAGGGCGTCCAGATGTGGGCCGGGATGAGATAGTTCTGCGGGTCAATGTCGAGGATGATTTCCAGCAGGTCACGCGCGTCCAGGCCCAGGATAGGCCGGCCATCCGAGCGGATGTTACCAATCTTTTCCAGGGCAGCCTGTATCTTCTCCACCGCTTCCAGCGTTGGAGCAAAGATGACATTATGGATTTTTCGAACTTTGTCGTTTTTTTTGTAGATGCTGCTGATTTCGCCGGCCAGAATAAAGCGCACCGGACCTTGGCAGGCTTTAAAAACACTCTTCTGGATGGCCTGGGCATATTCATCTTTCAGCCGGAACAACCCCTCCTCGGCCGGTTCCAGTTTCTCCTTCATCTCTTGCAACCAGCCGGGGTGAGCAATATCGCCCGTGCCAATCACGTGGACTCCTTTGAGCTGAGCCCATTTGCTGAGATGCTCAAAGTTTAAATCCTTGCTGGTAGCTCGCGAGTAATGGGAGTGAATATGCAAATCGGCTATAAATTTCATCGGCCTGCCTCCACTCATCCTGAGAATCGCCCTATATTTTAACCACACCCCCGCTCTTTGCCAATAAACGGCCGGGCATCTCTTGTATAAAATTAGGGACACTGCTAGACTGACCGGGGAAGAGAGCGGAAAAGTTTAATCACGGGTTGTCCGTAAGGCGTGATGCGTGATGCGTAAAATCTTACATCTCACGCATCACGTATCACCCTACCTGCCTAAAATCCCGGAGTGACTCAAGAGGTACGATCATGAAGATGGCCTATTTCGACTGTTTTGCCGGCATCAGCGGCGACATGCTGCTGGGGGCCCTGCTCGACCTGGGTCTCGAATTGGCCGCCCTGGAGCGCGAGCTGCGCAAGCTGCCGCTGGCGGGCTACCGGCTGGAAGCAGCCCGGGTCAACAAACGGGGTATCCAGGCCACCAAATTCAACGTGATCCTGACCGGCTCCCACGGCGACCATCTCGCTGACTCCGAATTCGAGGAAGTTGCCCAACCGGCAGCAGGAACGGATCACCCGCCCGACCATCATCACCCCGACCAGCCGCAGCGGCCCCTGGCGGAAATTCTCAGCCTCATTGAAAGAAGTAATCTCTCCGTTAAGGTCAAGTCAACGGCGACCGCCATTTTCACTCGCCTGGGCCAGGCCGAGGCGAAAGTGCATGGCATTCCGCTGGAGCAGGTTCATTTCCACGAGGTCGGCGGGATAGATGCGATTGTGGACATTGTCGGGGCGGCTATTGCCCTGGAGGAATTGGGGGTCGAGCGGGTCTATGCTTCGCCGCTGCACCTGGGCTCCGGTTTTGTGCGGGCGGCGCACGGGCTGCTGCCGGTGCCGGCCCCGGCTACGGCCCAATTGATTGCCGGCGTGCCGGTTTACAGCAGCGAGGTCAAGGGCGAACTGGTCACGCCGACCGGTGCGGCAATTATCACCACCATTGCTCACAGTTTCGGGCCGCTGCCGCCATTGGTTATTGAGGCAAGCGGCTACGGCGCGGGAACGCGCGACCGGGAATTTCCCAACGTGCTGCGCGGCTATCTGGGCCGTGCCGCAGCCGGGGCTGTCCTGCCGGCTCCTTCCCGCCGCCAGGTGCGCGACCCGTTCCCGGAGCAGCACCACACACCCGAAGTCAGCGCCGGTTATCACGAAGGCCCGGCGACGGTCATTGAAGCCAATATTGACGATATGAATCCACAGCTTTTTGAGTACCTGCTGGAACGGCTGTTGGAGGCGGGTGCGCTGGATGTCTCATTGATCCCGATCCAAATGAAAAAGAGCCGGCCCGGCACCCTGCTGCACGTGCTGGCTCACCCCGCTTCGGTGGACGAGCTGCTGGTCATCATCTTCACCGAGTCAACCACGATTGGCGCGCGCACCTATGAAGTTACCAAACGGATGCTCCAGCGCGAAACCCAAACCGTCGAGACGGCGTTAGGGCCGGTGCGGGTCAAGGTAGCCCGGCTGGGCAGCCGGGTGGTCAACGTGGCCCCGGAGTACGAAGATTGTCGTGAGCTGGCCCGCCGCCACAACTTACCTTTAAAGGAAGTCTACGCGCTGGCTCGCAGTGGGTTCGGGCTGGTAGGGGGAGAGTAAGGAGCTAGCTGCCATTTTGTTCTCGATACTCGGCCAGCAATTGATCAACAACCCAACTGGTCCGCGCCCCGTTTTCGCCGGTGCTGGGACAGACGCCGACGCCGTTCAACTCGTCAACGATGGTTTGGATGAGCGGCTGGTGGACATGCGGCGGGTCGCCAATAGCAAATTCTTGCAGACCGGCCGCGGTAGTGAGCTTGATTGGGTCAGCCTTGAACGAAGCGAACGATATTTTTCCCAGCGTGCCGACGATCTCCGTTTGGTCAACTTCCTGAAACGTAGTGAAGCACCACGTCCCCACGCCGACCACACCCGAGTCAAAGACAAAGGTTCCGGCCACATGGTCTTCAGCCGGGTAGTAGCCGCCTTGATTGACCGCCACCCCTCGCGCCGTGCGAATCGGACCAAAGAGATAATCCAAAAAATCAAGCGTATGCGACCCCATATCCACAAAAATCCCGCCACCCGATAATTCGGGGACCACCCTCCAGGGCAGATTCTGGGGGTCAAACATCTCAGGAGCGGCCCGCCGGTGCAAAGTGATGGTGACTGAGCGCGGCACACCAATGGTCCCCGCCTCGATTAACTCTTTGACCCTGATAAAACGGGGCAACGCCCGCCGGTAATAACCCACCCACAGCGGTACGCGGGCCGCCCGGCAGGCAGAAATCATCTCCTGGCAATCGGTCCAGGTCAAGGCCATTGGTTTTTCCACGTAAACGGGCTTGCCGGCAGCGGCGCTCATCAAGGTGTATTGTTTGTGGGCATAGGGCGGCGTGGCGATGTAAACGGCCTCAACTTCGGGGTCATTAATCAGGGCCGCGGCATCGTCGTACCAGCGGGGCACGCCATGCCTGTCGGCATAATCCTTAGCCAACGCTTCGTTGCGCCGCATCACCGCCACCAGGCTGGAGTTGCTGGCCTTTTGAAAGCCCGGACCGCTTTTAACCTCCGTGACATCACCAACGCCGATAATCCCCCAGCGAATTGTCCGCATAACAACCTCCTGACTAAAATAGTATAGCTCATTATTTGAGCTACTTGTTCAATTAATGAATTAAAGCTATACTATTTACATCTCTTTTAATTAGGAAAACTGCCTTGAACGAGAATAAAAATGGAGCCGGCGTGATCACTTCACAAACCGTCCTCAAATCACTCGACGTGTTAGACTGCCTGGCGGCGGCGCGGCGGCCCTTATCTGCCCCGAAAATTGCCAAATTATGCCAGGTGTCCCGGCCTACGGCGTACCGCCTGCTGACTACACTCAGGGGGCGCGGCTATGTGATGGTAGACGACGATTACAATTATTCGCTGGGGACTAAAATACTGGCCTTAGCCAGGGTGGTACTGGATACGATGAATCTGCCCAAAATGGCCCAGCCTTATCTGCACGAACTGAGCCAGTTATCCCAGGAAACTGCTTTTATGTCCATTTTGGATGGCGTTAAAATTTTGTATATTGCCAAAGAAGAAAGCCCCCATGTGCAAGATTCGCAAGCTTTTCAGATGCGTTCCAGTGTAGGGACGCGGATTGACCTGCATATGTCGGCTATGGGTAAGGCCATCCTGGCCAACTTGCCGCCCGAGGAGCGCAGCACCCTTTTGGATAGACTTACCCTGACCCGTTATACCAACCAAACCATTACCGACCGTGACACCCTCATCCACGAGTTGGAGCAGACCCGCCAGCGGGGTTACGCGATTGATAACTGCGAAGGGGATGATTGGGTGCGCTGTGTGGCGGCTCCCGTTTATGATAGTGGAGGCCGAGTTCTGGGAGCTATCAGTGTTGCCGGGCCGGCGCATCGGATGACCCTGGATTATATTCAAAACCTCTCCGGCGACGTGGTCCGCGTTACCCAGGCCCTATCCCGCCAGCTTGGCCAGACACCCCCCTTTCGCCCCGGATTTAGTCCTTACTAACCCCCTTCAGGGTAATCTCGGCTGTCCGGTGACAACTGACAAAGTGACCAGGTGCTACTTCTTCCAGTTTGGGTGTAACGGCCCGGCAGGTATCAACTGCATAGCGGCAGCGGGGATGGAAGTAACATCCTGATGGCGGATTGGCCGGGTCGGCCACGTCACCTTGCAGGACAATTCTCTGAGAACGCAGCCGGGGGTCGGGCTTGGGCACGGCCGACAGCAAGGCTTCGGTGTAAGGATGCCGGGGGGTATTAAAAAGCGCCTCTGTTTTGGCCACTTCCACAATCTGGCCCACGTACATGACGGCTACCCGCTCGCTGATGTGTTTGACCACGCTCAAATCGTGCGCCACAAACAGATAAGTCAGGCCAAATTGTTCCTGTAATTCAAGCAGCAGGTTGAGAATCTGCGCCTGCACCGAAACGTCGAGCGCCGAGACAGGCTCATCCGCAACGACCAAGCGGGGACTCAGGGCCAGCGCCCGGGCAATGCCAATCCGCTGGCGTTGTCCTCCACTAAACGCGTGAGGATAGCGGCGCATGTACTCGGGCCGCATGCCAACCAAACGCAGCAACTCGGCCACCCGATCCATGCGCTCTTGCCGGTTTTTCATTCCATTCACCAAAAGCGGCTCGCCAACGATGTCCAGCAGAGTCATCCGCGGGTTGAGCGACGAAAAGGGGTCTTGGAAAACCATCTGCATCTGAGAGCGAAGACCCTGCACCTTGCTTTCAGGCATAGCCGCCACGTCCACCACCGAACCATCACTGGTGCGAAAGAAAATCTGCCCTTCGGTTGGGTCAATTGCGCGCAGAATACAGCGAGACGTGGTCGTTTTGCCGCAGCCGCTTTCGCCCACCAGCGACAGGGTTTCGCCCTGGTTGACAAAAAAATTAACATCATCAACAGCGCGGACGTGTCCGACCACTTTTTGCAATATACCCTTCCGGATGGGAAAGAACTTGCGTAAATTTTTTACCTCAAGCAGCACCTGGCCGTTAGAATCTTTCACGGTTGACCCACCTTTTCATACAGGAAACAACTTACTTTTTGGCGCTCGTTTACGGCCAACAGGCTTGGTTCCTGCCGGTCACACACGCCAGGCATAAACTCCGGACAGCGGGGGTAGAAGGGGCAGCCCTTTGGACGATTGTAAGGATGGGGAATAGAACCGCTAATTGTCGGCAGTTTGACCCGCGAGGTGGACTCGATACTCGGAATGGAGCGTAAAAGAGCCTTGGTGTACGGGTGCTTGGGGGCGTGGAATACGTCATCAACCGGCCCTTCCTCCACCACCCGACCCAGGTACATGACCACCACATCGTCGGCCATTTCAGCGATGACACCCAGGTTGTGGGTGATTAACATGATGGCCATGCCGCGCTGCGCCTGCAATTGCCGGAGCAGGTCGAGAATCTGGGCCTGGGTGGTCACGTCGAGCGCGGTGGTCGGCTCGTCGGCGATGAGCAGCCGGGGGTTACACGACAGGGCCATCGCAATCATCGCCCGCTGGCGCAAACCGCCGCTCAACTGAAAGGCATACTCATCAATCCGGCGTTCGGGCTTGGGGATACCCACCTGGCGGAGTGACTCGATGGCTCGTTCCCTGGCTTGTTGCTTATTCACCCTAAAGTGGAGCTGAACGGCTTCGACAATCTGATTGCCAACGGTATGCACCGGGCTGAAGGAGGTCATCGGTTCCTGGAAGACGAGGCCAATCTCCAGCCCCCGGATAGCCCGCATCTCTCTGCCATCGGGATGCAGCCGGGTCAAGTCAAGCTCTTCACCGCTAGCGCGGCGCAGTTTAATCTCACCCTCGATGATCCGCCCAGGCTCCTCCACAATTCGCAGAATCGATTGAGCTGTCACACTTTTACCGCAGCCGCTTTCGCCGACGATGCCCAGCGTCTTGCCGGCATACACGTCAAAAGTGGCCCCATCCACTGCCTTGACGGTTCCCTCATCCTGAAAAAAGTATGTTTTCAGATTTTTTACCGACAGTAACGTTTTGTGTCCGTTTTCCATACTAATCTCATCCATACGGGTCCGCCGCGTCACGGAGGCCATCGCCCATAAAATTAAAGGCCAGCACCGCGATAATGACAGGGATAGCCGGGATCAGCAGCCACGGTGAATTGGCCAGCGCCTGGATATTCTGCGCGTCCTGCAACAATACCCCCCAACTGATGGCGGGCGGGCGAAGCCCCAGGCCCAAAAAACTGAGCGAGGTTTCGCTAATAATCATGGCCGGAAGCGCCAGCGTTGTCGCCGCGATGATGTGGCTCAGGAACGAAGGCACCATGTGCCGGAAGATGATCCGCATCCGGCTGCAACCGGACAGGCGGGCCGCCATGACAAAGTCTTCCTCGCGCAGCGAGAGAAAACGTCCGCGCACCACCCGCGCCAGTTCAGTCCAACCCAGTAGTGAGATGATGAGAGTAATGGCAAAGTAGATCTGGTTGACGCTCCAGGTGCTGGGAAGTGCCGCGGCCAGGCCCATCCACAACGGAATCGTGGGAAGAGAGCGCAGAATCTCGATAATACGTTGGATGACTGTATCAATCATGCCGCCATAGTAACCCGAAATACCGCCGAGTACCACTCCCAAAACCAGGCTAAGAGCAACGCTCGCCAGCCCAATGACCAACGAGGTCCGTGTGGCGTACATCAGCCGAGACCACACGTCGCGCCCCTGCATATCCGTCCCTATCAGGAAGAGCGTTTCTTCCGCTTCGGCGCCTTCCACGCTGATAAGATGCAAGTTGGTGGGAATAAACCCCAGCCACTTATACTCAAAGCCAGGTCCAAAGAAACGCACCGGATATTTTAGGTTAGGGTCGGGGGCATAGACCCGCTTAAACGTTTTAAGATCACGTTTGCCGGTCATACCGAAGACGTGAGGGCTGAAGGCGCCGTTGTCAAACCAATGAATGGGTTGAGGAGCCATCAGGGAACGCTGGGCCTCGGAAGTTTCGGGGTTAACGTAGGCCACAAATTCTGCATTCATGGCCATGAGATAAAAAAAGATCAGGACAAAGGTCGCCCCCATCGCCAGTTTGTGCTTGCGAAAACGCCACCACATCAACTGCCATTGGGTAGCAACCGCAACCCGCTCCTCGGCCTGGGTGACAACCAGCTCTTGCTCTTGTTCCCCCAGCTTCTGGGGAGGAGACATGATTGATTCTGCCATTATTGCCTTCCTAGCCGGATGCGCGGGTCAACCCACATCAACAATAAGTCGGATATGAAGGTGCCGATCACCGTCATCACGCCCAGCAGCAGCACGATGGTTCCGGCCAGGAACACATCCTGAGCAATCAGCGCCTTGAGGAGCAGCGGCCCCACCGTCGGCAGGCTCAACACCAGCGAGACAATGATACTGCCCGAAATGACAAAAGGGAACAGGTAGCCAATGGTACTGACAAAAGGATTAAGCGCCACCCGCACCGGGTACTTCATAATTACCCGCGCTTCAGACAGTCCCCTGGCCCGCGCCGTCATCACGTAAGGCTTACGCAGTTCATCGAGCAGATTAGAGCGCATGATCCGGATCATTTGCGCCGTGCCTCCGATGCCCAGCACGATCGCCACAATGGGGAGATGCTTGAGCAGATCTACAAATTTGGCCCAACTCCACGGTGCGTCGGCCATCTCGGCCGAGAACAGCCCGCCGACATTGGCGTTGAAATACCTGAAACTGATGTACATCACGATGAGGGCCAGCATAAAGCCGGGGATGGCCAGGCCGATAAAGCCGATGAAAGTAGCCACGTAATCGCCAATAGAATAGCGTTTGACCGCAGAATAGATGCCAATAGGCAGCGCCAGCGCCCAAGTAAAGGCGATGGCGGCCAGCGAAATGACAATCGTCAGGATGAGGCGATCGCCGATGACGTCGAGCACCGGCCGGTTCCATTCTATGGCCATACCAAAGTTGCCCTGCATGATCAAGCCCATCCACCTGAGATACTGGATATAGAGCGGCTTATCGAGAGCATACTGGACGCGGAGCGCCTGTGCCTCTGCTTCCGTCACCGAGTTCCCTGAAGACGACATCATAGCGATGTACGAGGTCACGTAATCGCCGGGGGGCAGTTGGATGATGAGGAATGAAAGAACAGTGATCGCCCAGGAGGTCACAATGGCCAGGATCAAACGGCGGATGATATAAGCTATCATACAGTTACACCTCTCGATCTCGTCCCAACCCTCCCCTAGCCTGGGCATAGGGGAGGGAGAGTCAACGCCCATCCCCCGTCCCTTCATGACGGGGGATGGAGAGGGAAGGAATAGGTTACGACTTAAAGAAGAAGGTGATTGGCTGCGAAGTACATGGCGTGCGCGCGTGCTGCGCGTTTACCTGACGGGCGGGGATATTGCCCACATTGTTCTTGACAATGCGCACGCCCATGAACGCCGGCGATTGGCCAACCGTGCCGATGCTCCACTGCTGCTCCACGATGATCTTCCAGATTTCTTGGGCGTTCTTAATCTGGCCTGCTTCGTCCAGTCCAAACGCCTCCCGGTAGAGCTCGAACGCGCGCAGCATTTCGGGATCGTCTGGCTTTGTGCCCTGCTCACCATTGGAGGCATACCACCTGGCAAAGGCCATGCCCATGTGACATTCAGCCGGGTCTATCGGCAGGGCATGGCGGGCAAAGAGGTAGAGCATTTCCGAACCATCGTTAGCCCAGGTGATGATCTGGTGTTCGTTGTTGGCGGTCATGCCAAAGGCGATGTTGCGTTCGGTCTCCTTGACATTCACATCAATGCCGATCTCTTTCCACTGCTGCTTGATCATTTCGCCAACCTGGGTATAGGGAATGAACGACCCGCCTACGGTGATCATTTCGAGCTGCAGGCGTCCCTTGCCGTCGGTCCGGAGGCGATAGCCTTCGCTGTCTTTCTCGGTCAGTCCAACTTTGTCGAGCAGCGCGTTGGCTTCTTCTACGTTAAGTGTACACCACTTGGTACGATAATCAACACCAGGGCTGTAGATGGTGTCTTCTGCCGGAGCCGTGGAACCAGGCGTGCCGACGCCGAGCCAGAGGGCCTCGTTGAGCTGATCACGGTCAATACCCAGCGAGAGCGCGTGGCGGAAATCTTTGTTTTTGATCAGCTTGGCAATTTCGGGGTCGCCTTCATAGGCATTGCCCATGTGTAGCGCACAGTCCGCGCCATTGAAGGCCGGGTCGAGGTGAACGGTATAGTCGCCTTTTTCCGCGTTTTCCAGGAACACGGGCAGCTTGGCCAGCCCCATGTGTCGTTCCTGGATGTCGTACTCGCCGGCAATAGCGCGCAGGTTGGCGACTTCGACGTTCTCAGCCAGGGTCATGGTGATCTTGTCAATGTACGGCAGTTGGTTGCCTTCGGTATCTACGGCCCAGAAGTACGGATTGCGTTCCATGGTCCAGGTAGGCGTGTTAATCGGGCTGGTCGTCCGCCAGGGTGTCATCACCGGCACGTCGGGATTGAGTGCCCAACTGTACTTGTTCTTGAGCAGAGACACCCAGTTGTCAAAGCCCTCATCTGTGGCCATTTTGTTGACTTCTTCTACGGACGAGTACTTGGGCAGGAATTGTTTGAGGTAATGCGCCGGGCAGTACCCACCGCCAAAAGTTCCAAACGCGCCGCGTGTGGCAAAACCGGCGCCGATACCGGTGCTGCCGGCCAGGACATAGACAAAGTAGGGATACGCTTCCGGGAACTCAAAGGCCACGGTAAAATCGTCAACCTTTTTCATGACGCCCGGTTGGCCGTTGATCTGCATTTCAGGGAAGGGCGTGGGCACGATTTCCGGGTTCGAGTAAATATCCTCGAACCAGAACATAAAGTCGTCCGCGGTCAGGGGTTGGCCGTCAGACCACTTGGCGCCTTTGCGCAGGAAAATCGTGATCGTCGTGCCATCTTCGCTCACCTCCCATCCCTTGGCCAGCGCGGGCACAATCTTGTTGCCGGTGTAGTCAAAGTGTAGTATTTTATCATTTGAGTTGATACGGTTGCCGTTTTCGTGATCCGCCGGGCCGGTGAAGGCGCGCCGCCACGTGCCGCCGTATTGGCCAATTTCCTGGAGCGGCTGGATGACCAGCAGGTCTTCAGGATCGGGCAGGCGCTCTTCGACAGCAGGCAGGTCGCCGGCTGTGACCAGTTCGGCCAGCATCGGCGCATCTGCAAATGTTTTGGGGAACTCTGCTACATCGAGGATTAGGGTGGGGCCTTCGAGTTTGCCGACCAGTCCACCGAGATCATCAGCTTGAAGAGCGGCAATCGCGGTGGTGGCTTCTGTGGCCGTGGGGGCCAATGCGGGGGGAGTTCCAACAGTGGCTGCGGCTACTTGCGGAAGATAACCGCCAACAGCTACCGAACCTGTGGCCAGCGCGGCCAAACGTAGAAATTCGCGTCGAGAAACGCGATTTGACTTGGACCTCTTCGTTGTCATGATTAGTAATACCTCCTTGTACTCTAATTAATATTATGTAGTTCATTATTTGAACTAATAGTTCAAACCACGAACATTATAACATCGTTCATTTTGCCTGTCAAGCCAAAAATGGTTGTTATTTACCAAGCAATATCAAATTTAGGGTTAAGAAAGCATAAAAGTTGACAGAAATCGCCCAAGCGCACTAATATTCCTCTCTACCCAACTCTTGGGGTTTTCCTGGCAAAAGTAGCCAATCCTATAACATCACTGAAAGGTATCTATGTATGTCTAAAGCAACATTTACGGGCCTGATTCCTCCCCTGTTAACCCCCCTGCTGCCCGATGATAAGATTGACCGGCAGGGTGTACAGCGCCTCATTGAGCATATTTTGGCCGGAGGGGGCAGCGGTGTCTTTGCTCTGGGCAGTTCCGGTGAGGGGCCATTTTTGAGCCTGGACCAGCGCCGTACCCTGGTGCAGTACGCGGCTGAGATCCTCCAGCGGCGAGGGCAGCTATTGGTGGGTATCTCAGAATGCAGTGTTCGGCGGGTCCGTGAGGTTATGGCCGCGCTTGACCTGCCTGGCGTAGACGCCTTTGTATTGACTTTGCCCTTTTACGGCCAATTTAGCCAGTCCGACATCCAGCGCGCTTTTTTCAAGGCGATAGCGGACGAGTCTAACCGACCGCTGCTGCTCTACAATATCCCCCAAGCCGTACATGCCGTGGTAGAACCGGAAACACTGGCCGAACTGAGCCAACACCCGCGGATTGTGGGAGTTAAGGACAGTTACGGCGATGTGGAGCGGTTTCAGCGCCTGGTGTGGTTAAGCCGGGAAACTGATCTGGCCGTCTTGCAAGGGGCTGAGTCGGTAGCCGGTCTGAGCCTGTTAGCTGGCGCGGATGGACTGGTCTGCGGCCTGGGCAATCTGGTACCGGCTTGGTTTACGGCCATGATCGAAGCCGCCCGCACCAACCAGGCGGAGCAGGTCTCTGAAGTCCAACAAAGGATTGTGGCCCTGGGCCGGCTGCATACATTTAACCACTGGCTAAGCTGCCTAAAGACGGCAGCCAGCCTGCTGGGCTTGTGCCAGCCGCTGGTTTCGGCGCCTATGCCTATCCTATCAGCAGATGAAGTGGCTCAGATCCGCGTCCTGCTGCAACAACAAGGCATGAACCCTATCCACTGATTCTTCCCTAAAGAGACCTGATAGGTTTCAGAAACCTATCGGGTCTTGCCTGCCCTACTTTTTTAATCCTTGACAACTCTCCGTACTGATGTTATAATGTTTACAAAATGAACTATTGGTTCATTATATGAACCATTCTGCTGTAACCTCTACTTTCTCTCAAGCGCAGCTTCAATTTTTGATGGTTATAGGGGGATAAACACACAGAGAGGTGGGTATCTTCTTTAGAGCAGCCCGCGCACTTGAGCCGGTTGGCTGCCTATGAAGAATTTTCCATTATGGCCGCAACCCGTGCCAACCACGAAGCAAATCTGATCCATACAGTCCTCAAAGCTATTGATGTCCTGGAGTGTCTCACCGTGGCCGACCGGCCTTTGTCGGCACCTGAGGTGGGCCGCCGCTGTAAAATGTCACGCCCGACGGCCTACCGTCTCCTCGTTACCCTGGCCCATCGTGGTTATGTCAACGGCACCGAAGACGGCTGCTACCGGCTGGGGACCCGGGTTTTAAGCCTGGGACACAGCCTGCTAAATTCCCTCGACCTGCTTGAACTCAGCAAGCCAATTTTGCACGAACTGAGCCAGACCTCCCACGAAACCGCGCACCTGGCTCTCCTGGATGGCGCGGAGATTCTCTACGTTGACAAAGTGGAAAGCTCCCAGTCGGTGCGGCTGCACTCGACAATCGGCGCCCGCAATCTCCTCCATTGTACCGCCATGGGCAAGGCTTTGCTCGCTTTTTTGCCTCAAGAGGAACAAGCGAGATTGCTTGAGCGGATGTCCTTCCCCCAGCGCACGGACCATACGATCACCCATCGCACCGACTTAATCAAGCACCTTGAGGCCATTCGGGTGCAGGGATTCGCCATTGACGATGTCGAGAATGAGGAGGGGGTTCGCTGCGTGGGCGCGCCTATTTTTGATTACACCGGCCGCGCCTTTGCCGCCCTCAGCATTTCGGGACCGGCTTACCGGCTCTCCGTACCCCGGCTTTTAGAGCTTGCGCCGCTGACGATGAAGGCCGCCAGAGCTGTTTCCGCTAAATTGGGCTATGTACCCACTGCTGAAGCCGGTTATCCTTTCAAAAGCGGATGTTAACAAAGATTGAGGGTTAGCTTCTCTCAAACAAGGAGGTTTTTATGGAGACACGCTACGCGCCTGATCCGGTGCGATTTGAACGGATGAATACCGCCGAGATCAGGCAACATTTTTTGATAGACGATTTGTTTGCGCCAGGCCAGGTCAAACTGGTCTACTGGCATACGGACCGCATGATCATCGGCTCCATCACGCCGACCACTGCTCCCCTGACCCTGGAGGCCGGTCAAGAATTGAGGGCGAATTACTTCGCCGAACGCCGCGAAATCGGCGTCATCAATCTCGGCGGCGAGGGGCAGATCAAGGTTGACGGCGTTACTTACAGTTTGGCTAAAAAGGACACCCTGTATATCGGGCGGGGCAGCCGGGAGATCGAGTTTAGCAGCCTGGCCGCTGCCAACCCGGCCCGATTTTACCTGGTCAGCCTGCCCGCCCACCAGGCTTATCCGGTCCAACTGGCGAAAGCGGAGACCGTCGAAGCAGCCGCCCTGGGCAGCCCGGCCGAGGCCAACCAACGCAAACTCTACAAGGTGATTCACCCCGAAGGCATCCAGAGCTGCCAATTGGTGATGGGCTTTACCGAGTTGGCTGAAGGTAGCATCTGGAACACGATGCCGGCCCACACCCATGAACGCCGCTCTGAAGTTTACCTGTATTTTGACCTGGCCCCTGATGCTGTAGTCTTTCACCTGCTGGGCCAGCCTGCCGAAACCCGGCACATTGTCGTCAGAAGCGGCCAGGCCGCTCTTTCACCCAGTTGGTCCATCCATTCCGGCGCGGGTACCAGGAATTACACCTTTGTCTGGGCTATGGGCGGCGAGAACCAGGCTTTCAGCGACATGGACGGCGTTAAAATGGAGGAGTTACTATGATCCTGGATCATTTCAAGCTAAATGGTCAGGTGGCCCTGGTCACTGGCGCCAGCCGTGGCTTGGGTCAGGGGGCGGCGCTTGCGCTGGCAGAGGCCGGTGCAGACATCGCCGGCCTGGACAAAAGCTCTCCTGAAGAAACCCGGAGGCAGATAGAAGCATTAGGCCGGCGTTTTTTGCCCATACCTTGTGACTTACGCGAAGCAACTGTAACTCAGTTAAATGAAGTGGTAGCACGAGTTGGGCAAGAAATGGGCCGACTGGACATCCTGGTTAACAACGCCGGCATCATCCGCCGCGCCCCGGCGCTGGAGTTCAGCGAAGAATATTGGGATGACGTCATCCAGATCAACCTCAAAGCCCTCTTTTTCCTCTCCCAAGCAGCGGGCAAAGTGATGGTTGGGCAAGGGCGAGGAAAAATCATCAATATCGCCTCCTTGCTATCATTTCAGGGCGGCATCCTGGTACCCTCCTATGCCGCCGCCAAGAGTGGGGTGGCGGCGTTGACTCGTGGCCTGGCTAATGAATGGGCGGCTAAAGGCATCAACGTGAACGCCATCGCGCCCGGCTACATGGCCACCGATAATACCGCCCCTATCCGTGCCGACGAGAAGCGCAGCCAGGCCATTTTGGAGCGTATCCCGGCCGGTCGCTGGGGTCAGCCCAGCGATTTAATGGGAGCGATAGTCTTTTTGGCTTCCAGCGCTTCCGATTATGTTAATGGTCATGTTCTACTGGTTGACGGGGGCTGGATGGGCCGCTGAGGGCGGCGCCGGCCCTGGCATGGTCAGCCCCGAAGTTAGAAATAGTTAATTTACGATTTCAGATTGACGATTTGCGATTAAGCTGGCTAAACTCGTGCCTAATCGTAAATCGTAAATCGTCTAATCATGAGGTTTCAAAGATGAAAAAGAAAATCGTCACCTTTGGTGAAATTATGATGCGGCTGTCGCCGCCCGGCTTTTTACGCTTTAGCCAAGCCTCCACCTTTGACGTAATTTATGGCGGAGGCGAAGCCAATGTCGCTGTTTCGCTGGCCAATTTTGGCGAGCCGGTAGATTATGTAACCCGCCTGCCCAAAAATGATCTAGGCGACGCCTGTATTCAGTTTCTGCGCCGGTACGGTCTGGGGGTTGACCAGATCGTGCGCGGCGGCGAGCGGCTGGGCATCTACTTTCTGGAGATGGGGTCGGTCCAGCGCGGCAGCAAAGTTGTTTATGACCGCAGCCAGTCGGCTATTGCCACCATCGAGCGCGGGATGGTTGATTGGGAGCGCATCTTTGCCGGAGTCGACTGGTTCCACTGGACCGGCATCACGCCGGCCATTTCCGCCGGCACCGCCGACGTCTGCCTGGAAGCGATTCAGGCGGCCAAACGGCTGGGGCTAACAGTATCGTGCGACCTGAATTATCGCAAAAACCTATGGAAGTGGGGCAAGAAAGCCGGCGAAGTCATGCCCGAGCTGGTCAGCCACTGCGATATTGCCATCGGCAATGAGGAGGACGCCGATAAGGTTTTTGGCATCAAAGCGCCCGAAACCGACGTGACCCGCGGTCAAGTTGAGGCCGACAAGTATCGCCATGTTTGCGCCGGCCTGGCCGAACGCTTCCCCACGCTGCAAACTATTGCCATTACCCTGCGCGGGTCCATCTCGGCCAACCACAACA
The DNA here is from genome assembly GCA_015075185.1 of Anaerolineales bacterium. Classification (GTDB taxonomy): domain Bacteria; phylum Chloroflexota; class Anaerolineae; order 4572-78; family J111; genus DSQQ01. Next base: position 80,334 of record JABTUW010000003.1, read on the forward strand.
CCTGGTCGGGCGTGTTATGGCAGCAGGGCAACTTTTATATCGCCCCCACGTTCGACATCACCGACATCGTAGACCGGGTAGGCGGCGGCGATGCCTTTGCCGGCGGCTTGATTTATAGCCTGCGGAACTACCCGGGCGACTTTCAAAAGGCGCTCAACTTTGCCGTCGCCGCCTCCTGTCTCAAACATTCCATCTTTGGCGACTTCAACCTGGTTACGGTTGACGAAGTGGAAAAACTGATGTCCGGCGATGCTTCCGGGCGGGTATCGCGATAGAAATTTGTATGAGTGACACAGTTCGAACATCTAAGGCCAAAATTTTACCGCAGAGACGCAATTTCTCTGTGTTCTCTGTGTCTCTGCGGTATTTTTTTCTTCAACTCATTTCAACTGTGTAATTCCTATGTTAGAAAAGGATAACGACAATGGCCCGTTTTACCAGACTTGACGTACTCAACACCATGCTTGACTTGGGGTTGATCCCGGTGTTTTACCACAAAGATATCGAAGTGGCCAAGAAAATCGTCGCGGCCTGCGCGGCTGGTGGGGCGCGGGTCATCGAGTTCACCAACCGGGGTGACTTTGCCTACCACGTCTTTACCGAGCTGTCGCGCCACTTTGCTCAAACCGATCCTCAGGTTATCTTGGGCGTCGGTTCGATTGTAGATGCGCCGACGGCGGCCATGTATATTGCCAGCGGGGCCAACTTTGTCGTCGGCCCACTACTGAATGCCGAGGTAGCCCGGCTGTGCAACCGGCGCAAGATTGCTTATTCACCCGGCTGCGGCAGCGCCTCGGAGATTGCCGAGGCGGAGGAGTTGGGGGTCGAGATTGTCAAAGTGTTTCCCGGCAGTTCGGTCGGCGGCCCGGGTTTTGTTAAGGCCATACTTGGCCCTTGCCCCTGGACGCGGATTATGCCAACCGGCGGTGTTGAGGCGACCAAGGAAAGCATCAATGCCTGGTTCAAAGCCGGGGTGGCTTGTGTCGGCATGGGGTCAAACCTGATTACCAAAGAGGCCGTCGCCGCGGGTGACTTCGAGGCGATCAGCCGGAACGTGGCCCAGGCGCTGGCCTGGATTAAAGAAGTACGAGGATAACTCTTATGAACGGACAAGAACTTTCGGCGGCGCTCAGAAGCGGCCGGCGAGTTTACGGCACGGCTGTTCTCTCTACCTCGGCGCGCTGGCCCAAAGTGGTGCAGAAACTCGGCCTGGATTTTGTTTTTATTGATACGGAACACACCCCCATTGACCGGGAACAACTGGCCTGGATGTGCCAGACTTATGACGCCCTTGGCATGGCTCCGCTTGTGCGCATCCCCGCGCCTGATCCGTACCAAGCCTGCGTGGCGCTGGATGGGGGAGCCAAGGGCGTGATTGCTCCCTACGTGGAAACCGTGCAAGAGGTGCAGGCGCTGCGCGGGGCGGTCAAACTGAGGCCGCTCAAGGGCCGGCGGCTGCGCCAGGCCCTGGCCGGTGAGGCGGACCTGCCCGCCGACCTGGCCGCTTACCTGGATCGCTGGAATACCGGCAATATACTGATCATCAATATCGAAAGCCGGCCGGCTCTGGAGGCGCTTGACGATATTCTGGCCGTGCCCCAACTCGACGCTGTGCTGATTGGCCCGCACGACCTCTCCATCAGCCTGGGCCTCCCGGAACAGTACCGCCACCCGCTTTTTGATGAAACGATAAAAACGATTATCCGCAAAGCCCGCCAGCATCAGGTTGGGGTGGGAATTCATTTTTCAACCGGGCGCGACCAGGAAATCGAGTGGGCCAAAACAGGCGCTAACTTCATTGTCCACAGTAGCGATCTTACTCTCTTTAGCCAGGCGCTGGCCGCCGATCTGGCGGTCATGAAAGAAGCCCTGGGTGCTGCCAGTTTGCCCGCCGGGCAGCACGGTGAGGACATCATTTAAACCATCCCAAGACTATGGCCGGCGCTATCCAAGCAGCTAGAGGAAACACATGAAACCAAAAGTATGGCTTGACTTAAAGCTCGTGCCGGAGGCATTGACCGTCTTAACTGCGGCAACCGAAGTCATCATGCCGGGCATGCTGGATAATCTGCCAGGCGCCGCGGCTGTGATCATAGGTGTAGAGAACAAGGCCGACGGAGCTTTTATGGACCAGGCTGGACCGTCTTTGAAAGTGATTGCCCGTCATGGGATCGGCGTGGACAATGTTGACATCCCGACGGCTACCGCGCGCGGTATTTTGGTGGTCAACACCCCGGATGGGCCGACCGAGTCCACCGCCGAACACACCGTCGCCCTATTATTAGCCCTGGCCAAACGGATCGTCGCAGGTGATAAGAGCTTGCGGGGAGCCGACATTCCGCGCCCGCATCTGATGGGCACTGAGGTCCGGGGCCGGATACTGGGGGTGATTGGCGTCGGGCGCATTGGCCGGCGGGTGGCCGAGATTTGTGCGCTGGGTTTAAAGATGCGGGTGCTGGCCTACAACCCGGATTTCGCCGACTGGAGCCTGCTTACGGCGATGGGCGTGGAGCCGGTAGACCACCTGGACATGCTGCTCGCCCAGGCCGATTTTGTCACCCTGCACGCCTCGCTAACCCCCCAGACATACCATCTGATCGGCGAGCGCGAGCTGCGGCTGATGAAGCCAACGGCTTACCTGATTAATGCTAGTCGTGGCCCCTTGATTGACGAGGCCGCCCTGGCGCACGTTCTGGCCGAAGGTCATCTGGCCGGTGCAGCGCTGGATGTTTTTGATCCCGAACCTCCGCTGCCGACCAATCCCCTCCTCCAGATGACTCATGTCGTCGCCACCCCCCACATTTCTTCCTATACCGACCTGGGTTATCTGGCGATGGGCCAAGGGGCTGTCGAGCAGGTGCTGCAAGTCCTGCGGGGCGAACGCCCCAAGAATCTGCTAAATCCGGAAGCCTGGCCGGGCCGGGTTGAGGCGACCGGTTGAATCTCTCCGAAAAGGAGCCGACAATGATCCGTGTGCCTTTTGCCGACATGCAGCGAGAATTTCAGCGGGTCTTGCTAAAGGTGGGGTTTACGCCAGAGCGAGCCGAGCGGTGCGCTCGTATCTTCGCCGAAACTACCCTGGATGGAGTCGCTTCGCACGGGGTCAACCGTTTTCCCAATTTCATCGAGCAGATTCGTAAAGGCTATATCCAGGTTCAGGCCGAACCGGAAAAACTGGCTGCTCTGGGGGCGTGGGAGCAGTGGGACGGACATCTGGGGCCCGGCCCGCTTAACGCTTACACCTGCACCGAGCGGGTATTAGCCCTGGCGCGTGAGCATGGCCTGGGCTGCGTGGCTTTGCGCAACACCACTCACTGGATGCGGGGTGGCACCTACGGCTGGCACGCGGCTGAAGCCGGCTTTGTTTTTATGGCCTGGACGAACACCCTCCCCAATATGCCTCCCTGGGGAGCGCGCGAGATTCGCGTGGGCAACAATCCCCTGGTCCTGGCCGTACCCCGCTCAACAGGACCGGTGGTGCTGGATATGGCCATGAGCCAGTTCTCTTACGGCCGCCTGGAGACTGCCCGGCGGCGGCAGGAGCAGTTACCCCTGGCCGGCGGGTTTGATCTACAGGGTAATCTGACCCGCAATCCCGACGCCATCATCAGCTCGCAGCGACCGCTGCCCATTGGCTACTGGAAGGGTTCGAGCCTGTCCCTGCTGTTGGACCTCATGGCCGCCCTGCTGTCCGGCGGGCAGACAACCTATCAAATCGGCCGGCAAGTTGCCGAATTCAATATCTCGCAGGTATTTATTGCCTTTGACCTGAGCAAAGCAGCCAGCGCAGCTCTAGCCGAGCAGGTTGTCAACGAAGTTCTTGACGACCTGCACAGCGCCGCCCCCGTTTCAACGGATGACGAAATTCTCTACCCCGGCGAGCGCACGCTCAAAACACGCCGGGAAAACAGAGCTAATGGAATTCCGGTTGACCCGTCCATCTGGCAACAAGTCCTCGATTTGTAACCTGGGTAAAAATCCTGCCCTGCCCCGCCAGGGCGACCCCAAGAGCGCGTTCCCACGCCAACCCGTCAGCTAATTGACAGCCTACCAGCTCCCCAGGAAATACCGGTGATGCCCCCGACCCGGTAAAGATAACCTCGATTTTTTACATTGTGGCTAAAAATTACCGCCGAGGCTTTTCATTACTATTCTTAGCGTTCTCTGCGTCTCCGTAGCGACGTCCTTTTCCCAAGCTCAAAATTCAGAAAGTTTTTTTGTCTGATTAAGTATGGTATACTGTAGCAAATGTCATTGTTCCTAACTTCACAAATTAATACGAAGTTGACCGTGAAGCGGGCGTAAACAGCCAAGAGGCTACCAGAGATGAGAGAACTGCAACTTTCTTTGCTGGGCAAACTCCAGGTTAATCGGGATGGCGAACCTATCAGTGGTTTTGTTTCGGCCAAAGCGCAGGCGCTGCTGTGCTATTTGGCTGTGACCGGGCGACCGCACTCACGGGAAACCCTGGCTACACTCTTGTGGGGGGACTCGCCGGATCTGGAGGCGCGGGCCAACCTGCGCACCGTTTTAGCCAACCTGCGCAAATTGGTCGGACCTTATATTGAGATTGAGCGGGATGTGATTAGCTTCAATCGGGCCAGCCCTTACTGGCTGGATGTCGAACTCTTTGAGACCCTCCTGGCTGCCAGCGCTTCCAGCAGCGGCCTGCAACTGGCCGACCAGGCCATCGAACTCTATCGGGGAAATTTTTTGGAAGGATTTGTGGTGCGACAGGCGCCCGATTTTGAAGTGTGGCAGCTCAATCAGCAGCAACGCTTCCACCAGATGGCGATTCAGGCGTTGGGCATCGTTTCGGCGCAGCACATGGAGCGAGGCGAATTTGCCGCAGCCATTGACTACACCCGGCGGCTGCTAACCCTGGAACCCTGGCATGAGGAGGCCCATCGGCAGCTCATGCGATTACTGGCCAAGAGCGGCCAGCGCAACGCTGCCCTGGCGCAGTACGATACCTGCCGCCAGGTGCTGGTCGAAGAACTGGCCGTCAATCCGTCGGCCGAAACCCAGGCCCTGTATGAGCAGTTAAAAACGGCCGATGCGCCCCATCCTCACAACCTGCCCCCCCAGGCCACCCCATTTGTGGGCCGGGAGCAAGAACTGGCTCGTCTGGCTGAATATTTTGATCTACCCGTCTGCCGGCTGGTCACCCTGGTGGGGCTGGGCGGGGTGGGCAAAACCCGGCTGGCCTTTCAAGCGGGGATGGAAAACCTGGCTTGCTTCCAGAATGGAGTTTTCTTTGTCTCCCTGGCGGCGGTAGATGCCCCGGAGGGCATTGTTAGTCACATTGCTAGCGCCCTAAACTTCTCCTTCAGCGGCTCGGCTGAGCCAAAGACGCAACTGCTCAACTCTCTGCGGGCCAAGGAATTGTTACTGATCCTCGACAACTTTGAGCAATTACTATCGGTCAACGACGGGGTGGAGTTGCTGCTTGACCTGCTGCAAGCCGTGCCCCAGCTTAAACTGCTGGTGACTTCGCGGGAACGCTTGAATGTGCAGGAGGAGTGGGTGCTGGAAGTGGGTGGGTTGGAGTATCCAAAGGAAGAGTGGAAGCCTGGCAGAGTAGAGGATTGGACGTTGGATAATGAAAGCATTCTGCGCTTTCAACCTCCTAACCCTCCAGCCTTCCGGCCTCCCCTTCGATACAGCGCCATCACCCTCTTCCTCCAGCATGCCCGGCGCGTACAGGCCGACTTTGCCCTGACCGAAGCCAACGGGGGTGAGGTGGTGCGCTTGTGCCAACTGGTCCAGGGTATGCCCCTGGGATTGGAGCTGGCGTCGACCTGGCTGCCGGTGCTGACCTGCGCCGAACTTGTGGCCGAAATTGAGCGTGACCTCAATTTTTTGACCACATCGCTGCGGAACGTGCCGGAGCGTCATCGCAGTTTGCAGGCAGTGTTCGAGTCGTCGTGGCATTTACTGGCAGAGGCGGAACGACAGGTGCTTAAACGGCTGTCGGTCTTTCGGGGCGGCTTTCAGCGGGAGGCGGCTATCCAGGTAACCGGGGCAACCCTGCCGCTGTTGTTAAGGCTGGTAGGCAAATCGCTCTTGCGCCGAGATGAGACCGGCCGGTATGATATGCACGAACTGATCCACCAGTTCGCCGCCGAGAAGCTGGCTGAGTTGCCAGCAGAACAGAGCGATACCTTTAACCGGCATTGCGCCCACTACGCCGGCTTAATGCAGCAGTGGGATGAACCTTTGAACAGCCCACGCCAATTGGAGATTTTCCAGAAGATTGAAACTGACTATGAAAACATCTTGGCTGCCTGGCAGTACGCCGTTGAGGACAGACAGGTGGATAAGATTGACCAATTTCTATGGAGCTTGTGGCTCTTCCACGAGGCTACCAGCCGGTATCACCAGGGTTATACTGTTTTTTCCGAAGCCGCCAAACGATTGAGCCAGGCCGGTCAGGTAACCGGTGCAGCCCACCGGCTTATTTTCGCCCAAATTGTGGCTCGAGAAGGTCGCTTTTGCCAACGGCTTAGCCGTTTTCAGGAGGCCAAAGAACGGCTGCAAAAAAGTCTGGCCTTACTGCGGGAATTTGAGGCCCCGCGCGATGTCGCCCTTGTCCTGCAAATGCTGGGCTTCCTTGCCTGGGGGGGAGGCGAACGTACCCTGGCCAGGCAACACTTGGCGGAAAGCGCAGCCCTGGCCAAACAGAGCGGCGATGTGGCTATGGCGGCCTTTTCCACTTCAGGAATCGGTTTTGTCGCGATCTCACTGGGCGAGTATAGCCAGGCCGAGCAGTTTCTGCGAGACGGCCTGCTTGTATTGCAAGAAAAAGATCGGTCGTGGCGGCTGACTGCGACCTTAATTTTCTTGGGCCGCGCCCTCATCCCTTTAGGGCGGTATAGCGAGGCCGAGGCCATCTTAAGAGAAGCCCTGCTGTTAAGCCAAACCGCCGGCGATCGCTGGAGTATTGGTTTTTGCCTGAGTGTTCTGGGCGAATTGGTGGGCCGGATAAGCCAGGACCGCTACCCTGAAGGATAGCAGTTACAGCAACAGGCCCTGCTCATTTTTCGGGAGGTTGAGGACCGCTGGGTGATGACGGCGATTCTATTTCAACTGGCCCAAACTTGTGTTGCCCTGGGCGATTATGACGAAGCCCGGCAGCATCTGCATGAGGCGCTGCGGATTGGTCGAGAACACCAAATTGTGACTGTAATGGTGAGCGCGCTGGCGAGCCTGGCCGATGTACATTTGCGGGCCGCCGGTGATCGGCTGAACCCGGATACCCAAATCATCGCCTTAGAATGGCTGGCTCTCGCGGTTAACCATCCGGCGACTGAACAGAACACCCGGGAACGATCCGCCCATTGGCTGGCCCAGCTTGAAGCAAAGCTGCCCCGCCCGGTGGTAGAGGCGGCTCTGGCGCGAGGCCAGGCCGAGTCGCTTGACGCGGTGGTGGCCGGAATCCTGGCCCCGGCTTCACTTCCAAGAGCCTAAAGCTCTCCGGGACTTGAGGTCTGAAATGGTCACTACGCCCCCTTCGAATTGTTTTATCCTTTCCACCGTGTTATCTAATCACCACCGGTAAATAGACCGGCGTGCTGCGCTCGATGCTGCCAACATCGCAGGCCACGCCCAGGGGACGTGGATAGCCGCGCTGGTCAATAGCCGGGCAATCAAGACCATAATCAATGGCCGGACTGGAAGCAGCCGGAATGTAGCCACGAGGCGTGGGGCTTAACCAGACTCCCAATTGGGGGTCTGTACCCAATAAATCACCTACAGAGCTGGGATTGGGCACACAACTATTGTCGCTAATAATGTTGCGCCCCAGCGACGTGAGCGACGGACCGTCGCAATTCAGGCTGGGGCTGCTGCCGTTGGTATCACGGCTGCCGGCCAGGATGCTGTTTTTCAGCGTCATCGTCGGTGCTGCCTGGTCGCGCCAGATAGCTCCACCCGTATCGGCGCGGTTCTCGTTGAAAGTACTGTTAAGAATGGCGAGGTCAAAGATGGCAAAGATGCCGCCCCCCTTCAGGGCACGGTTGCCGGAAAAGGTACTGTTGGTGATTTGTGTCTTACTGGCGGCAAAAATGCCCCCGCCCTGGTTGCTGATGAAGCTGCTGCGCACGGCCGTTCTCTCCAGCGTCAATTGCCCGTTGACGGTGTAGACGCCGCCGCCATTAACCGACTGATTGCTCACCAGATAGCTGTCATAAAGGGCTACCACGCCGGCGTTGTTGAAAATGCCGCCGCCGTTGCCGCCGGCAATGTTGCTGCCCAGGGTGGTGCGATTGACGGTCAGCGTGCCCCGATTATGGATAGCGCCGCCATCGCCGGTTGAGTGATTGCTGCTCATAGAACCGCCGTTAAGCGTCACGGTAGACGACTGCGCATTGGCAACGGCTCCGCCCCGGTTGGCGTAATTATCGTAAAAGTTAGTATTGTTAATGGTAACACTGCCGCCGTTATTGTAAATGCCACCGCCATCCATGCCGGCAACGTTGCTGTCCAGGGTGCTGTCGTTAAGAATCAGCGTACCCAAGTTATAAATAGCACCGCCGTGGTTGCTGGCATTGCTGCTGCTAATAGAAGTGCGGTTAAGTGTTACCGTAGACGGCGCCTCAACATAAATGGCCCCACCACTCCCAGCGCTGCCATCTATCAATTCGATGTCGTTGAGTGTCAGATTGCCGGCGGCCATCACGTAGAAGATCTGGCGCAGATCTTCACCGCTGAGGGTGATAAGGCCGTTTCCATTCACCGTTGCCTGCTGGTTAACTATGGTGGTATTGACGGTAATAACCACCGGATTGGGACCACAGTTGAAGTCAACGACGCCGCCGGCCGCCACGGCATTGGAAAAGGCATTCACCGCCGCGTTCGTCTGGCAACTGGCGGCCGTGCCGCTGCCAATCGTCGCCTGGGCGGCGACTGGATCAGCCGCCGCGCGGCTGCGCCCGGCGCTCCAGCCAAAGAGTCCCAGAACAAAGAGCATTATGAGTAAGAACAAAAATTTCTTATGCACAATAGAAACCTCCTTCGAAAACAGTAGACAGTAGACGGTAGACAGGGATAATAGATCTTTGTAATTATTTCAGAAGAATGGGAAGATAAACATGTTGTGTTTGCGGCGCAGGTACGCTGGTCTCAGACTCAAATGCGCCGATGTCGCAGCGGGGGCCGTTCGCCCCATCACCATCCACAGACCGGGCGTAGCCGCGCTGGTCGGTAATCAAGCCGTTACCGGCGTTGTCCGTACAGCCTGCCGGATTGCCCGCATCGAGAGCCGGACTGTCCGGACTGAGAGCGTGGGTCAAGGTGGGGCCGCCGTTATCGGCCAGAGGGCCAAGTTGGGGGAACTGGCCGGTCAGGTTGCCGGTCGTATCTCCAGTGATGACGCAGCCAGCGGTAGTCCCTACCAGATTATACCCGGCAGAGGTAAGGATACCCTTGCAATCGTCGTTGATGGGGTCAAACAATACACCGGTCTTTTGATTGTCTGCGATAAGGGTGTTACGGGCGTTGACGGTACTGTTAAGCCCAATTTTAAGCCCCCCACCGTCCCAGGCGAGATTATTAGTTACCATTTCCAAACGGTTAGCGGTCAGGGTAACGTTAAATAGATTCAAGACGCCTGCGCCACGGTTGTTGATGCCGCCGCCGTTTTCCCTGGCCCGGTTGCCGCTAACGGTGCTGTTGATCAGCGTCGCCGTGGCCAGAGGGCCATTGTCGAGGCCGCCGCCTATCCGGTTTTCATTCCCACTGACCGTACTTTCTACCAAGGTTAATTGCCCCTCGTTGTAAAGGCCGCCGCCGAAGCCATAGGTGGGGGGATTGCCGATGTTGCTCATAATCAGGCTCTGGCTAATGACCAGGGTTCCCTGGTTGGCGATGCCGCCGCCGTTGTTGTTGACTGTGTTGCTGATGACCCGGCTCAGGGTCAGGGTCAGGCTGCCCGCATTAAAAATACCGCCGCCACTAAATACGGAAGAAAACCCCCGCCGGATGCTAACGCCGGAAATGTGGGCTGTGACCCCGGTGGTAATCTCAATAACCCGATCCCGAGTCACGCTGCCATTGCCATCAATGATCGTACTGGCCGCGCCTGCGCCCTGTAGAGTCAGGTTATCTGTGATGTCCAGGTCTCCAAAAAAGGCGACGTTATCTTTGTCTCCTGGCCGACTCAAAGTATAGGTTCCGGCCTGCAGGACAATCAAATCTGTTCCCGGCGCGGTATTAGCCGCTCGGATGGCCTCGCGCAGCGAGCAATCAGTGGGCAGACAGCTATCCGGCTCAGGATCATCGGTGCGGGTGACGGTGTAGATGGTGAAGGCCCGCGCCGGGGTGATGGGGAAGATCAGCCCAGCCAGTCCGCCGGCAACGATAATCGCCAGAATAAGGCTGAAGAATAAAAAGGACGATGGTTTAGCAAGCATCCAAGTTCTCCTTTTGGCCGTCTGTTTTTGACCCGATCCCGCTACACCTGCCGGTGTCCAGGGTAACCTCACCCCTGTCCCTTGCTGTCACTTATAGGTTGACTCATCCCTGCCCAGCACCGGTTATTCCTTGCCATACACGGCGGCAGGAGAGGTAACGCCTGGGTCGCCCATCGGGAACTCGATGCTGAAACTGGCTTCGCCGTCGGAGGGGTGCTCTGTTGCCATTGTTTGGAGGGAAGTTCCACTCGAGGCTTCGACGCTGGCCAGGTCAATGTAGAAATTGGTGATTCGCGAGCTGTCGGTTGTACCACGGAAGTAAAGGCGCAGGGGCTGGCCGGGGTTGGGAATCTGGTTGTAGGTGTAAGTCATCCTCACCCAGGCGCAGTTGCACTTGGTAGTGTTGTCGGCCACCTTCACCTCCGGGTTGGTTATGCTGCCAACCGGCTGCAAGCTGGCATAGAGTTTGTCGTAAGCAAACGAGGTAATTTCCTGGGTGGTCAATCTTAAATGGACCACAATGGTGAGCGATTTGCAGCCGCTGGACACAGTAAAAGGTTGGGAAGTGAGCCGGTCGTCGGCGTTGTTGTAGCCGCCAAACCAGGCCACTTTGGCTCCATCGAGGGCGTTGGCATAGGGATCAATGATGGTGTAGGAACCAGCCAACTGAGTCCAATAAGGCGAGCCGGTTTCAAAGCTGCCATCCTGAAGCAGGTTGCCGACCTGGCAGGTCCCTCCGCCACCGCCGCCCCCGCCACTGCTGCCACTTTTTATCACCACGGGCAGGAAAATCGTATCGGCGTAGGCCAGGTTCACAAGACTGCCTATCAGGATAAATAACAAGCAGATCCCTCCGCAGCAGCGAATAAAAAGTTTAGCTAACATTATCGGTCTCCTTTAGCTGAGTGTAATTTGAATTAAAAACTAGACATTGACATTTCTTACCAAACAGAACCTATTTATGGACCTCCTGGTTCATCCGGCGCAGCCGGTCGGCCATGACCCGCATAACTTGGATGGCAAAATAAGGGGTGTGATGGACGTGGACCTTGAAACGGGTCTGGTTGAGCGGGACTGCCCGGCAGTCTGTCCGGGCAATGGCCGTAGTACTGCGGCCGGTTGGGTCAAGCAGGGCCATCTCGCCCAAGATACCGCCGGGGCTGACAGTTTCCAGCAGGTGCTCATTCGACCAAAGTTCCACTTCACCCTCCTGGATCACGTACATAACTTCGCCCGGCTCGCCCTCCCGGAAGATGACCTCACCCGCGGCAAATATTTCACCGTGCGGTTCATGTTGGAACATATTGACAGTCGCCATTTTTGGTCTCCCTGGTTATGGCCTTATTGGCAAGAATTTGTCTAAGAAAGCTTTGGAATAATTTCTATGAGGTAATTGGTCTTCCGCAAAGGGAAGGTAATATACTGCTGGGGACGATCATAACCGATTAACGTGTAGAGATCGTAAATTTTAGCGTAAAGAAATCATAAATTGGCAGCAGGATTTGAATATTCAGCCGGAAAAACAAAAACCGCCTGGAGTTTGGCCTTTTGGCAGGGGTATTGAAAAGAAGCCTCTTGGGTAAAGTTATGGTTACGAGACCAAACAAAACCCAGGAGGCTTCTGTCATGAAGGATAACACAAACGGGAGTGAAATACCAACGCTGCTGCAAACGTTAATCCAGTTACTGAGGTGCATCGAGCGGCGTTCAAGCAAGCGCGACCGTACTGGCGAGGGGTGGGCTTAGTCTTGGCCGAACTGTTCAATTTTGACGGCATACGATCGCCCAGGCGATCTTGAGCTTAGGGAAACGGCGGGGATTGGAGGGGTGGTATCGCTTGTTTAGTCGGGAGCGATTTGACGAGGAGCAGCTCAACGGCATCTTGTTCAGAGAAACGCTGGAGGCAGTAGCCGTGACAGAGCCGTATGGGGTCGGGCTGGATGGGACACAAATCAGCCGGAGCAGTTTGAAGATGCCAGGGACGAGTTGGCTGAAATCAGCCCGTTCGCCAGCCTTCCGACCAGGGATAGAACGGTTTCAACGCTTTTGACCGGGGCTTGGCTCACTCCGCTGGAAAACGGCTATAGTCGGGCTATTCCGCTCCGTTTTATTCCAGCCTTTCCGCCTAAAGCCGTCGCCAGCCAGGAGCCAGCCCGACGAGAATGGGAGGCCGGACTGGTCTATCTGAAGTGGGTGCGGGGCAACTGGATCAGGCGGGACGAAAAGAACAAAACATCCTGGCCTTGGCCGATGGCGCATTCGATGTCCTGAACTGTGGCGGGGCTGCCGGAAGGAGTGACTTTGCTCACCCGGACGGCCCGCAATCGGTGTTTGTATTGGTTGCCGCAACCCCATTCTGGGTCCGGGGCGTCCGGCCAGTTATGGGCAGAAGGCCCCACCCGGCCGAGTGGTTACACGCCGGTTTGCGCAACTGGCCCAAACGACAAGTGCTGGTTCGAGGCAAACAAATCCAGATGCGTTATCAATGCTTAGGTCCTTTGTCCGCGACGGCTTACCTGAACGACCCTTATTCCTGTTGGTCGTCAAGGGCATGCATCGTCTGGTCGGTAAAAGAAGCGGCACTCCAAACACCGTGAACCCTCCTTCTATCTGATTTCGGCGTCCAACAGGGCGACACCTGGCAATTGCCTTATCCGATTGAAACGATCTTGGCCTGGTTATGGCAGCGCTGGGAGTTAGAAGTCGCTCACCGAGAAATGAAAAGCGGGCTGGGTGTGGGGAAAAGCAGTGTTGGAATAAACGCGCCGCCGTGGTTTCGGTCCAATGGAGTGTCTGGGTCTATGCCATCCTGGTTTTGGCGGGCTATCGCACCTGGGGCTTATGTGGCGGACCGCCCGCCCCGGCCCCTGGTGGTCAGGGAGCCAAACGCTGGTCTTTCAACACCCTCTGGCGCAGTTACCGGGCCGCTCTTTGGGGCACCCCCGAATTTCGACCCCTTTGGCTCGGAACCGGGGACAACTGGTGGAAAAAAGAAACCTGGCTGGCCGCTCTCACCAACTCCGTCGCCGCTTCCGTCCGCATCTGAACAAAAAAGGGCGCTTTTGGCACCCTTTTCGTTATTTTTATCCCTTCTGTCTTTGCTCAAAGAGCCAAACTCCAGGCGTTTTGGGGTAAAAAAACTTTTTTGGCGGATCACCGTAGCGATTAGTGCTGGGAAAGCCTGGAGCCGGTGGACTCAAACTCCATCCCGTAGTCAGTGCGCAGCTTATCTCTTTTGGCCTGGCTAAGTGCTTCCCGGATGCGTCGCCGCATCTCGTCTAGCCATTCGTTGTTTATGTAAGCTTTCATTTTGTCATCTCTAAATCACATTCGCAACCGGGGCCGGTACTGGATCGCCTCAGCCACATGCACTGTTTGAATCTGCTCTGACCCGGCCAAATCGGCAATTGTGCGGGCTAATTTCAAAATTCGATGATAAGCGCGGGCACTCAACTGCATCTGCTGCATGGCCGCTTTGAGCAGGTTGGTGCTGGTCTCGTCAATTGGGCAGAATTTGCGGATTTCTGCCGGCCCCATATCGGCGTTGGTTTGGAGGGTGGTATCTTTAAACCGCTCCCGCTGGATGGCCCTGGCGCGCTCCACTCGCTCGCGCACCTTGGCGCTGGGTTCGCCGGTGCGCTGGCTGCTGAGTTTTTCAAAGGGGACACGCGGCACTTCGACGTGAATATCTATCCGGTCCATTAACGGGCCGGATATTTTCTTTTGGTAGGCTTTGACCATAGCAATGGAGCAGGTACATTCCTTGACCGAGTCGCCAAAATAGCCGCAGGGACAGGGGTTCATACTCGCTATCAAAGTAAAATTGGCCGGGTAGGTCAGCGAGCCAGCCGAGCGGCTGATGGCGACAATTTTATCCTCAAGCGGCTGGCGCAGCATCTCCAGCATCCGGTTGCCGAATTCCGGCAACTCATCCAGAAAGAGCACGCCCCGGTGAGCCAGGCTGATTTCGCCGGGTTTAGGCCAACGGCCCCCACCCACCAGTCCGGCATAACTGACCGTATGGTGCGGCGCGCGGAAGGGGCGGTGGCGCACCAGCGGTTCATCGGGCGAGAGCGCGTCGGCGACGGAGTAGATGCGGGTCACATCCAGGGCTTCTTCAATCGTCAATTTCGGCAGAATGCCGGGCATGGAACGGGCGATGAGGGTTTTGCCGGCGCCGGGAGGGCCGCTCATCAGCATGTTGGGGACAATAACACCTTGTCACCCCCTTCAATCCACCTGCGTCCATCCGTCCCTATCATAACTCTCATCCGCAAAACTTCAAAAACTTGGCGCTTTACCTGATCTGTAACGATCTCTTGATTGTCTAGAATACGGGAGACTCTGGCAAAAAACTCTTGAGCATCCCCTAAAGATAAAGGTAGTAGATCAGCCTGTAACTCTGTCTCAAGATTAACAATTTCCGCCGACAAAACTTTTTGCTCTGTATCTATCCGGCCCTTTTGCTCCATAAAATCGCCTTTACTCATCCCTAGGTCAGGATCGGTATATGCCTCAATCAACTTTTGCTTTTGCCGGGCGAGACGTTCAAATCGGTGGCGCATACTTTCCAGTACGCTGCGCTTTCGCTCGTGCTTTTGCGCTTCCTCGGCCAACATCTCTTCATAGGCTTTTAATACATTCTTGGGATCACGTAAAAGCCCCTCAATTTTCTCCCAAACACTCCCTTCCAATTCGGCGGCGTTGATGTGCTTATTTTGGCAATGTCCTTCCTTCGCTCGATGACGATAAGACAGATACTCCCCTTTTCGCGTGGCTTGGGGTGAATAAGCCTTTTCACAGTCAGCACAAAAGACCATACCGCTGAGCAGGTAAAACCGGGTCGGCTGTTTCCGGCGATATTCCCGGTTAAAGTCCATCATTTCTTGGGCCTGGAAAAATAAGACCTCATCTACAATCGGAGGGACATTGATCTTTATCCACTCTTGCCTATCACGCTGGATTAACTTTTTCCCATTGCGCTTAAACTTGTTGTAAAAGACATGGCCTACGTAAGCGGTATCACGCAGAAGTTTTTGTATGGATGATTTCCCCCATTTCTCTCTGGTGGGTGGTTTTATTGACTCCTCGTTCAAAGCTTTGGCGATCTTCCGAATCGAGAAACCCTCTATCACATACATTTGAAAAATGCGTTCAACAATTCTCGCCTCGGAGTGAACAACCGCCAACCCTCCAAAAGCTCGGCGATCTACCTCATAGCCGTAAGGCGCTCGCCCCGCAACAAACTTGCCTCCCCCTGCTTTTGCCAATTTGCCCCGGTTGCATCGCTCGACTCGTTTGGCGTTTTCCCACTTGGCAAAAGTAGCGTCCATATCCTTACGAACCTCGCCCTCCGGCGACTCGTCATATCCCCCGGTCACATATTCAATCCGTGCGCCCCGTGCAATAATTTCACGTTCTAGGGTTTGTCGGATATAGGGATCACGAGCCAGGCGATCAAGAGAGTAGACCATCAGAACATCAAACCCGTAGCTGTCCAAGAATTTTATTGCTGCATCCAAGGCCGGCCTGGAAAGTTCGCGTGATGAGTAATCGTCCACGTAGGCAGCCAGCCCTCCACTAGCAACATCTAGGCCATTGGTTGGATTTACAAACCTATCCCCCACAATTGCCAGTCCCCGGCTTTCAGCATGGCGCACACAGGCAGCTAATTGAGTTGGTATACTGTAATTGTCGCGTTGCAAATCCGTACTAACACGAGCGTAAAGAACGGCCCGCTCCAACACCGTGAAAGTTGGTAGAGTTGTTTTTGATTCGTTTTCAGTAGTCATAACTTATGCTCCTGCCTTTCTTCTTCTTCCAAAGTTCTCTCGTCTTCTAATTCTGCCCCTTCGGAAGAAGAAGCAAGCAACCGGTTCAACTTTTGAGCCAGGGTGCCACCAAAATCACGCTTATAGACTTGCCAGCAAGCCTCAGACTTGGTAGCACCCTCCTTGACTAGCCGGATAAAGTCAACCTCTTTTCGTTCCAAAACTGATGCTGCTTCTGATTCGCTCACTTCATCCATCAAATCTAGCGATGGAGAGATGTACCCGGCCGTGGGCGGCATTTGAGGAAGTGGCGGCGGGATCGGTACGCTAAACTCGCCTAGCTTCTGGTTAGCGACTACAGCAGCGGCAACATGCGTCCCATCAGGCCGTTTCTTTAATTCTAATTGTAAAAAACCATTGATGATCTTATAACGCCCATCCAGACCCAGATCAGCAGACAGGTTGGTTTGGGTGGCAAAGACTAAATGGATGCCGTACTTCCGACTCTGCCTGACCATCGTGGCAATGAAGGCTTTAGCAGTGTCGTTTTCTGCTACAATCTCAGTCCATTCGTCGGTAACGATAGTGATTTTCTCAAAGTCGCTTTCCGTAGCCTGGCCAGTACGTAGAGCTTCAACATTCTGATTGAGGATTCTAAACAGGATATGGATAGCCCGGCCGATTTTTTCGGGTGTCTCCATCCGGTCTAGCCCCTGCCACTTGATCGGGTGTTCCCTGGAGTCCAGTATCAAAACTCGATGGCCTTGCAGCTTGCGCCGATAAGCAATTGCCCGTAGCAGCGAGGTTTTACCGTTGCCGGACCCACCCCAGGCTAGAGTGTGAGGATAAGCATCAATCAGTTCCAGTAGATCAATCGGCTTAGCTTCAATTACAATTTCCGAAGCAGGTGTAGGTAAGGCAGCCCGGTGCCGGCTGGCCAGGAAATCCCGATAGGTCGCTAACTCAGCCGGTGTCGGCTCTTGGGGTGTTCCGTTGATTCTCCATTGCGGCATCTGATGAAGCTGGAACCAGACAGCCTTTTTATCCGTTTCTCGAATGAACACACCATGCTCGTTAGCCAAGGCTAGCACATTCCCTTGTTTTTCAGCCTCAATTCTGGTAGCACGGATCATCTTTATTCGCTCGACAAGGTACCAGCCTCCAAAGAACAGGCCGAACAGTCCGGCCAGGCCAAGCAGAGCAGCGGCGGCGTAACCTACAAACAACAGAGCCTGGACAATCGTTTGATAAAAGACGATAACAACAATCAAGGTTACGGTTGCAGTTATGGTGATAAGATACTTAGTCATAATCTCATCCCCATTCCATAAGCCACTGACTTAAAGCCGATGATGAAAACCGTGGACATAAAGTGAGTGGCTTCAACAAAATCATTGACCAGCGACACGACCTCGGACACAAGCTGACCAAACTTGATCAGCATTGTGATGAGGGTCGTCAGAGCCAACAGGAAAGCGACAATGTGACCGGTGTCATCGTCAACGATAACCCTGACAGCGATGCGGGTACTGTGAGAGAGGATCATCGTGATACCTCCCAACCGTTACCATTCTTGAGAGTAATGCCAGCCTGCTCAAGTTCATTCAGAATATTTTGGCCGGTGCGTTCACTTGCGCCCAACCTGCGGCCCAATTCGGCCCCTTTGATGTACGGATTTTCGCGCAAAATAAACAGGGCCTGCGCTCTCCATTCGCTTTTGGGAACACGCAGGGGGGGCGCATATCGCCCATGCTGCGCGTTCTCTGCGCTTCCATGCGCTTCACTTTTCGCCAAACTTGCGGGCTTTTTCCCCTCAATTTTCGCTAATCTTTCGGTATGTTTTTGCGCCATTTCAAGCCGTTCTTTTTCTCGCTGCCATTCGCGCTGTTCTGCCTCGATTTGAGCCTGCTTATCTTCTATGGCCTCTCGTTTGGCCTCAGTTCGGGAAATATCATGGGCCAGAGCAACAGCGATGTAAACGATTGTGGTAAGAAAGGGAGAAGCAATCCCCAAGCCTTTGACCAGTGGGTTAAAGGCTTCTTTGGAGAAGTAGACGACTCCAGCGACTCCGACTACATAGACCGGAACAAGGGCGGCCATGAGTTTGAACTTACCCGGCTGGATAATTCCGGTCTCGGAAGCGTTGTATAAATCAAGGGCCGTATGACATGCGACAATCCCGACCACTTCCCAGGCTATCCCAACCGTCAAGGCAAAGAACAGGGCAAGCTCCGGGCTGGCTTCGGCTTTGAACGTCCGAAAGATCGCATAACCGGTAAACAAGGCCGGCATCAGGGCAACAAAAAATGGCCCCAGTTTGGTTAGAATAGACAATAAGATGGATTGTATAGAATCGAGCAGGGTATCAAACCATTGGGGGAAATTTTTGGCGTTCATAATTCACCCCCATTTTGCAGGAAGTCCTCAATTCTTTTGATTGTATCGTCTGTTAGTTCTGCCAGATTACGCCTAATTACCTCACTGGCGATGTGTACAATGTAAATCGCTTCCTGCTCTGTACAGTCTGTCAATTCCATTATCTCACGTGTAGCCTTGCCCAAAATGTAAAAAATCTCTGGTATCCTGTTTTGAGTATTCATCGCTCCCTCTCCCGTTTGGGGATAAAGTACAAACCTAAAATTATTTCGATACCAATGCCAACTTGAAGCGCCTGTCTATCTGATATGGTTCCTGTGAAGATTGAGTCGAGGATCACTCCGGTGATGAACGCGAGAACAATGAAATAGAGACTTTCAAAATTCAGATTAAATCTTGACCATGTCTTCGTCTTTGCTTGGCGCAAGGTTTTGACACTCGTAAAAAAATTCGATGGGTGTGGGGTAAGTACCAAAAAGCGAGCTAACGTAGCCATAACAAATACGTCAGTTGCATCTAACTGGCTTGCCCATTTGCGAAGTTCATCCTGGTTTTTCTCAATAAGATCAGGAGAAAGCACTCCCCTCATGTCTTGATCGGGATAAATACCAGCATTGGCCAAAGCGAATCTTGTCTGATGACATTGTTTGACTTCAAAAGGGGAAATTTGCTCTTGAGGATTTTGCCCATTGCGGGCAGCGGGGTTTTGTGTTAGATTCTGAGTCGACATTGCGCTATGCTCCTTCAGGCTAATAGCGTGATGTTGAGACGCGTTGCCGGTCATGACGGCGGCGCGTCTCGTTTTTAATGACTAAAAAATTTCAGTGCCTGCTCTATCTGACTGGCTCTCAGTAGTTGCCATCTCCAACGCAAATAGGATTGGTCCTCGACTTTGTCCTGGTTTTCGGCCCAGGTTTCCAGCAGCGTATCAAGCCTTTCTTCAATGAATTGCTTTGCGGGCTCCATCTCTGCTGGTTCAAATTTTTCGGCAGCTTCAGTGGAGACTTTTTCTACCCAGTTTTCAAACTGGCGCTCAATTTCAAAATCAAAGGATTGGTTAGACATCTTATTTCTCCTTGAACCTTTAATGTGACTAATTTTGGTTTTAATGGGTTTGTTGAATGATCGGCTCAGGCTGTGGGTGCTGGGCTTGCGCTCGGCGCTGAGCTTCGCACTTGAGGATCTGGCGCATCACATAGGACACACTGCGGTCGTCCTCTCTGGCCCACTGTTCCAGCAGAGCCTTTAACTCTGTAGTACCCAAAAAGGATATGGTAATTGGTTTGGACATAGCTATATCCTCTGTCGAGATATTATCTAAATCCGTTAATTTTTCAACCATTCTATCATAGGACATAATGATTGTCAATAGCGAAATAATGAACTTTCGTCCCTTTATGCTTTAGGGTACAATGGGATAATTGTGATTAAGTAATTACATTTTTATTCGTGTGGCTGAATGAGTGATAAGCTAAGGATCTGGCTTTCTAAAGAGTTAGAAAAGCGGCGATGGTCCCATGGAGAGTTAGCTCGCCTATCTGGTATTTCACGCCCCCTTATCTCACAAGTACTTGCAGGTGATGTAACTCCAAGCGCCGACTTCTCTATTAAGATCGCTCAAGCTCTGGGTGAAGCCCCCGAAAAAGTTTTGAGGCTGGCCGGGATTCTGCCCACGTCCCCAACCTCAGAAGATGACACGCTGCAAGAACTGATGGAACTTGCTCAAAGCCTTCCCGTAGAAGATAGGGAAGAACTGTTGAAGTATGCCAAGTTTCGCTATCAACAGCGGCGGGGGTGAAGGGTATCGGCTTCCCCGGGAAGCTGTTAACATGCGAGAAATCCTAGGCAACACTGCATCGTTTTCCACTCCAGCAGCCGGAAGGTATGCTATAGATGTAGGTGGCGACTTAGAGTGTAAACCTAGATGGATCGAACGATTAATTTAGATCTAGCCTCCCGCGTAACAATCCACCGTACAAAACTTTACGCGGATCAAAGCGGTCTATATCACTACTAACAAGGTTGACTGCCTCTAAATAAACCGGCATGTCGATCTCTTCGTCAAGATAGGCAAACTCATCATCCTGATAAGAAAAGCCGCTAACTTGATCCCGTATCCCTAGGTCATCAAGGTCCTTTAGTGATACTCTCAACCAACTATGGCCAGGGCTTTCAAATAGGATCAACTTCTTGTTCATTCATTCTCACCTTCTGCCGTCAGGAGATTCTAATTTGGTGGCGGAGGGACGGCGTTGGCGCAGGGGGTGATTTCACTCATAAGACCAGACCTTCTTTGTGGGCGTCTCCTCAAGGAAGCCAAAGCCGGCCTGCTTGGGCAGGGCGGCCTGGGTCTTCTCATCTTGGTCAATCAACCAGCGAACGTAAGCGCTCATATCCATGCCCCGGCGCTTGGCTAATTTGCCAATGTGCCGAATCTCTTCGGGTGAAGAACGGAATTTGAACCAGTAATCGGGTGCTGCCATTTTTATTGGTTCCTTTCATGATTCCACGCTAGGTTAGTCAATCACCCCGCGCTCTTTTAAAAATTTCTCCGCGACGAGGTGGGTAATCATTCTACTGGCGTCGGCCTTCGACAGTCCCCCAGGCAATTCTAACTCGAATCGATTCTCCAATTGTTCCAACTGAGCTGGCGTTGCCAGACCACCGTCCCGCTGCCGGTTCACTTGCCCCCCGTACTTTGCGACGTGAACCGCAGCCAAATCCAAAATTTCGTCAAGGTCAAAGGACCGGCTCAATACCTCAAGCTTGCGCTGCCCAAGCTCGTGTTTGATGTATCGCTTTTTACCATCCCGAACCGGCTGCTCAGATACAACCGGCCTGTAAATCTCAAACAGGCTGTAGCCATCTGGCCAGCCAGGAGAGATGCCAGGTTCAGTTATGACTAAGGTCCGGTCGCCCCGGTCGGCAGGGTCGCCCCCAATGCCGATAGCCAGGGTTCGCAACGAACCAGCTGCGTACATGTCATCAGCTCGCAGTTTCCTTGAGGAAGAAGATTCCTTCTTCCCTGGGGATGAATATTTTTCAATCTGATCCGGGGGAAAACGTTGATTCCACTCGGCTTCCCACTTGGCTTCTCTGAATTTAATCGCTTCATCAACTACGAGTCTCGCACGCCCTGACAAATTCGAGAACTCGAGTGACGCGATTAACTCACTGCCATCTAGGTTCTCAACCTCAGCCAAAAATTCAGACCATAAGTTTTCTACCTGATTCGGGTAAGGACGAGGGTCTTTCAGTGTCTCGAAACGAGAGGAGAACCATCCGCAAAACATGAGCCACGTCGTTAAATCAACATTCTGATGATTCAGAAAGCTGGTTAAATTCTCGACAGATTTCCTTTTACTTAAAGGAGGTACCAAAGACTGAACTTCTTCAAAAAGAATATCCCCACCCCTATCATCTTCTAGAGAGGGAGAACCTTTACCGTTTTTGTTTATGTCAATGTCCCTCTCTCTAGAAGAAGATGAATTAGGATTGTTCTTTAGGATTGTTCCTTCGGATTGTTCTAGTCCCTCTACAGCAACACCCTGGTTCTCTACAGCAACACCCTGGTTCTCTACAGCAACACCCTGGTTCTCTACGGCAACACCCCCTGGTAGGATAGCAATAACCTGGTCCTGTCTTTGGTGTTTTTCCCAATATGATTCCATCGGTTGCCAGGCTTCCAGCTTCTCAAAAACACGGCCCCAAAAGTCCCTGCTTTTAGGTTGGGCCTTCATCGCTTCTTTTATCTGCTCTCTCCTCTCGTCTGTTAGAGGTTGCGGCTCCAAGATAAAATACTCGTTTGACCGGATGTGATTCCCAGGATTGATATGGATCAATTCAAGTATCTGTAGGAGCTGGTTGTACTTCGATATGGTTCCCCTATTCAGGCCAAGGTGTTGGCTTATCAGGGTGAATCCCGGCCAACTTTTTTCGCCTTTTTCCTTGTTAGCCATTCTGACGTACAAGCTGTAAAGCTGATGTCCTGTACTACCGATGATGGGCGCGTAATGGTCAATAATGATGTTGTCGAGTGAAAACTGCTTAGATTTCCGACGATCCCGGACGGTAATTTGTTGCGGAGTCATAGGGTGCTTTAATCCTTCCCATCCATCTCCATGATAAAAACCAACGGCCAAAGAGCCAGGTAAATAGAGTAGTGCTTCTTAACGTGGACCGGATCGCTCGTGATGCGGTGTTGGGCCTGGCCAAGAAGAGACCAGGCGGTGGGCGATATAAATTGTTGCAGTCTGGGCGAATTTTTGATATACTGAAATTGCATTTCTGGTAGTTCCTTTCCCTTTGACCGGCCTGGTGGCTCAGACCAGTTCGGTCTTATTTTTGACCTATTTTCGGACAGAATCAACTTGTGCTTCGGCCTTACTTCTGGACGTAGTACAAGCCGTTGTGCTGGGTGCGTCCTGGCCAACCTTGAAGTTCGACGCAGTAGTATTTTTTTGAGCCTCAACCTTAGCCTCCGCCTC
Organism: Anaerolineales bacterium; assembly: GCA_015075185.1. Taxonomy (GTDB): domain Bacteria; phylum Chloroflexota; class Anaerolineae; order 4572-78; family J111; genus DSQQ01. Next base: position 103,380 of record JABTUW010000003.1, read on the forward strand.
CACTTTTTTAGCTAATTCAATCAACAGCTCGTACACCCGAGTCAACCCAGTCATTGTTGCTCCCTTCCCGTCCGTAGTGACCATAAACCTCTTGTCCCGGCAACCTTGCAGATGGCGAGCTGCACAAGAGCCGCTATCCCCAATTCCTCTAGCGTCAAGTTAGGTAGTAGCTTGGTGGTCATAGTCAGTCCCCTCCAGTAGTTTTAGCTCCGGCAGGTCCAGCCGAGTGAGACGCTCCTCTGCTGACACACGCAAAAACTTACTTTGACTCTCACCTAATATAGCGCAAGCGATTCGGATTCGCCGGGAGAGCGGACGAGTAAGTTCCACCGAAGTATTCAGAATTTTTCCCTTTCTTTCCTGTTGCTGTACCATACTAACTCCTTATTTGAACTGAGATTGAGGAAGGACGATTTTCTCCCAGGATACCAGATTAGGAATAGCAAATTCAAGACCTACACCCCCCAATTTGAGACGAACTTTTTGAGAAATAAACCTTAAAATTTGGAGGCAAAAAAAGCCAAGCTCATGAACTGAGCTTGGCTTTCTATCTCCCTGGCGAGATTTCCTTGAGGAAGCCACTAGCTTTATTCCTCAAGGAAAATGGTTCAGAATGGGATGAAATCGCTCACAGTGGTTGCCAAATCAAGATCGAGGTTCAAATATCTTTGTGTCGTTGCGACGTTAGCATGGCCTAGCAGCTTACTTATCTGCGTAATCGGGATGCCGGCCTCGTACCCCAATTGTGCATAAGTTCGACGTAGGTCGTGTGGTGCAAGCCGCGGCTTACCAATGGCTGCCCCGGCGCTCCGCACAATCTCGAAGATGCCGATGGCTGAAATAGATTCGCCCATACCTCCACCTTTAGTCATGCTACGGGCGATATAGCCACTGTGACCTACCAACGTTCCCCAAGCATCAAGAGCAGCCGCCAGTTTATCGTTAATCGGCACCACCCGGTCTTTCGCGCCCTTGCCTCGCACATTTAACGCCGTCCTAAATTTATCCCCAAGGGGCAGCGTTACGACATCCTCAAAAGCCAAGTTGACCAATTCTTCCCGGCGCAGGCCGGCCCCTACGAGCAGCCCTAAGATCACCTTGTCGCGCTGGCCCTGCGTTGTATTGACGTTGCACGAATCGAGCAGACGTTTTACCTCAGATTGAGTTAGCCAGGTATGGGCTTTCTGGCCTTTGGTCGCCTCGACCTGGATTGCCTCGTTAAGCGCCTCAATGCGGTATACGGTCGCCTGTACTGCGGCGACGGTTTCAGGGGTTGCACCAGCTTTCGCTTTCAGGGCTACATTCTCACCCCAAAGGCGTACAGCAGCCTTGAGGAAAGCACGGGATGACTTGGGGAGGTTGGCGGCGTAGTTAGCCAGGGCTTGAGCGTCGGCCGGACTATGACCGGTGGCGAGATAGTTGGTTATGGCCTTCCTGTACTGGGCTTTGGTGGTCGGCTGTAGTTTGGGGTTAGATTCGATTATTGCCAGGATGTCGGCCCTTGCCTGAGTAGGTTCACTTGCGATAAGTGCCGTCATTCTTTCCTCTCCTCTTGTTAAATGGTGGATGCTCTTGATTTGTATTCACTTAGACCTTGATCGGTGGGAGCAAATCTTTCTGCGCCACGAGTCTCAATCAGACCTCTCATTTCCAAATTGGCTAAGGCCCGGTTAAGGCTGGCAACTTGTGAAGCTGTACCCGTAGGCTGCTCCCCAGTTATAACTTCTCTCCGTCCCCCTAAGTAGGTAATCCCCTCTCTGTCAGAGCCAAACAATCTCTGCTGGATGCGGTAGAGGTGAACTGAATCCCAACCAAACTCTTTATCCCAACCTAGTTCCTGGTATTCCTGGATCTCCTCTATGATTGCACCTAATACTCTTAGTTGGAAACGCCCCAATTTTTCGCTCATTTTGCCTCGTTTATTGCTTACGTATATACGGCTTTACGTAGGTGTTATATGGTTAAACCATTGAGGTGTCAATCTGTCGAAAGAACTTTCAACTTTAATCACGCCTCAGCGGTGATTTTAGAGGGGGTGAGTGCGATCCGGCTGGTCACACCCTCACCCCCCTCTCAGCCGACTTACGGTTCCACTACGCACGTCCCGATTCGTCCCCGCAGGGGAGGTAAGCATACGTAGCAGCACCACCCATGTCGGCATTGGGTAGGACTGCTTGGCCAAGCAGGTTATCCTCTTTTCGGCTTCCCGGCCTGAACGACCACCGACAGTTCGACGTAGTAATCCTCGTCACAGTTGGGGCAGTTCTCATTGTCACAGGTGAAGGTTAGTCTGGGCGGGATGTGTCGGGGTTCGTAGTAGCTTGCCTTGGCCAGGCGCTCCATAACTTCCTCGACATTGCCGGCTATTGCCCCACAGGTAGGGCATCCCATCTCTTCGATGGTTGGTAGAACTATGTCTTTAGTCCATTCTGGATTATAGTTGTAGCTCATGGTTCAGCCTCGCCAACTTCCATAGTCAACATCTTCGGGCGGGATGTCATCCTCTGCAACCTCAGGCGGAATGGTCCCTATCCGGTCGCCGGTGGTGCCTAAAGGCACTACTGCTTTCTTGAGAAAGAGCCACACGGCGACAGCTTCCTCAAAACTACCCTCAAAGATGCGGGTTACGCCGGCCTGACAGCGGTGCTCGATGAGCCAGTAATCCTGGTTGGGTTTCTCTGGGTCGTGCAGCATCAGTTCGACCTGAGCGCCGGTGTAGAGGTCCAGCAGCAAGTCGTTGCCCACTTCAATCCAGGGGTGGGTTCTATTCAGCATTAGTGTCCTCCTCTTCGTCCTCGCCCTCATCTTCATCCTCGGCTTCGTGCCAGGTGATGATATGGACAGGGTTTATGCCGGTCTGGGCTTTGAAGGCAATGTCTACTTCGATATGGTCATCAGGGTCAAAGACCTCGATGGTGACATCATCGCCTACATCATCGTAGTCACCACCCCAATAGTTCAGGTCGTACTCGACGATGACCTTACAGGTTTCCCCCTCATCCTTCAGCAGCTTAGGGTGGCGAGGATGGTCGGGACAGACATCACCTCCATCTGCGGTCGTGCCTAGCGAATATCGCTCGTCAAACAGCCGGCCACAAATGATGCAGTTGACCGAATGACGGTCTACCCAGGCCGGTTCCTCATCCTCTTTCAGTCCATCCTGGGTCAGCCAGCCTCGATCAATGGCGTAGCGGATAATGGCCGCGTGAGCCTCCCGGCCGGCCGTGTCCTCGGAGCTGATGCTACCGTACTCGCTCTTGGTCGTCGTCCAGGTATTGGCCGGGGTCATACCCTCGGCCAGCGGGATGTCGCGCACGTCGAACTGGGTATCCTCATAAGGCTCGGGGTTATCTGTGTTCGCATTGCCCAGGTTGGTGGTGTAGTGAAAGTTGGCCTCCATGTCGTCGTCGTCCACGCAGGTCCAGACCGTCACTCCCTGATGTTCAAGGAATGGCTTATTAGGATCGTCCTCGTCATCAACATTACTGGCTGCCCTGAGAATTTCCTCGGCGGTCAGGAAGGTGTTGGGGTTGTCAGGCTCGGAGCCGTCAGACAGGCCCACTTGCAAATTGCTATGCCCCAGGTCCGAGATGGCCCAATGCTCGTCAATGTATTCCAGGGCGGTCTGGGCCAATTCCCGGCCGTCCTGGGTTTCGTCGTCATATTGAATTGTTACTTCGAGCGTGTGTACCTCAGTCGCGACAAAGGTTTTGGTAACTAACATTGGGGTTCTCCCTTCGCCCTGGCGATAGCGGCTTGGGCCATTCGATTGATTTCCTTTATCCGGTCATTGACCGAAGCTGTCTCAAGGCTTCCACCATGATGGTAATTCATCATTGCTTCCAGCGCCGCCAGTAAATCAGGCGCAGCGGCGATCAGGCGAGCGTTGGGGGTTTCGGTGGCATAGGGGAAGGCTGCCAGGTCAGGGCGCATGGCCGTGACCAGGGTATCGTTTAAGTGGTTGGGCTGGCCGCGCAAGAAGCAATGCCATTCATCGCCTATCTTCTCGCGTGTCCAGTACCACGGCCCAGGGGTGTGTTGTTGGTTCATTGCTTACCTCACTCTGATTTCATAAACGTGTTCAGGTAGACCCTTCACCGTTTTGATGAACTTGGCGACTTCATCCAGGTCAATGATGTCCTGGTCCACTTCCTCAAGTTCGGTGCGCGATAGGTCCAGCACGTAATCACTGGTTTCCTGCTCGTTCATCGCGTTGGTACATTCTCGCAGCCACTTTATGGCCTCGTCGGAAAGGTCAAACTCAGCAATGGTGATTAAGTCGTATCTCATTGGGGTTCTCCTCTTGCTTTGGCTAAGGCGACGGACATCTTGGTATTCGCTGGATGGTAAGGGTCGAGATCAGACCAGCGTTGTTTGGTAAACCTTATCTCCCCCTTGATAAAAGCCTCATGGATCATCTCTAGCGCCTCGTACATATCCGACGCGGCGGCGAGCAGACCAGGAGCAGGTTCATGCTCAGCGGGCCACTCTATGACATGGCTTCCCCAGGTATCCACCTCGGCCTCGCTCTCGCCGGTCATCAGACCCTCGCCGGCCGCGTGTTGAGCAATATAGTGTAGACGGTTGCGTAATTCGTTGATGTCCGTCCCGTTCAGGTCATAGAGGACATCAAGCATTAAAATAAGCCTTGCTTGTTTTGTCATCGTTGGTTTATCCTTTCTAGTAGGGCCAGCCATTCCACCAGGCCGAGATGAGAATCAGCAGGACAATGATGGAGCAGGCCAGGGCGACGTATTGTGTAAATCGGTTATTGTTATCTGGCAAGGCTTGGCTCCGCCTTTGTTTCTTCCATCTGGTGGCGTAGTATGGTGAATTTAGCATAGATTTCTTCGAGCTGGTCGTATCGTCTGCGCTCTGCCATTGCCTCAATGGGATAGCTGTGGTTTTGAAGTAATGCCCAATAATGATACGAGCCAGCTTTTTGATGGTTCAGGTATTGCTCAAACTCATCCAGAAGCTCAATTAACTTTTTATTCATCTCTCCTCTTCATCTTCTGGCAGGTTGTAAGCCCTTCTTTCTCTGTCAAGAATCTCACTGACCAACCATTCTATATTCACAGGTGTTGCTATGGCCCACAGATCACTATTTTCCTCATTCTCCAGTAACTCATAGAGGATAAGCAACAACTGGATGCTGTTGATGTTTTTACACTTGAGCGATATTCGGTTCTTCATCGTATCTCATAGGGTGCGAGCAGCACATACACCCCCCGGCTAACCTCCTGCACCAGCCGGTGAGCGGCCAGGAGCTTGAGGTCTTTGCGGAATCGTACCTGATTCACACCGACCAGTTCGCAGGCCCTGATGTCGAACTCCATACCCAGGTCAAGATTTTCACACAGCTTGACATACCGCTGATAGGTTTGCAAGTGATGGATTGCCGGAGGTTCCTCCCCGGCCTCAAGCGCGGCGTTTATCTCGGCAAAGCTGCGCTCGTCCCAGGGCTTGGCCGCGCCGTTCTGGGGAGCTTCGTAATCCTTCCTCAAGGAAACGGTTACCGGCTTGACCTCCGTTTTGAGCCGTTCCTCCCTGGCAATCCTGGCCTCGGCCTGTTTCTGCTTGGCGACCGCTTCCTCAAGGAGGCGCTTCTCGCGCAGCAGGTCGGCCTCGGCTTCCAGCTTGCCGCGCTCGGCAAAATCGCGGGTGGTCCGGGCGAGGTGCTCATCCTCATCCTTCTTCTCCTTGTTTCGTATGCGTTCTTTGAGAGCGAGGTTGGTGGTAAAGACTTCGTAGCTGAACCAGGAGATCAGGACCATCGGCAGCAGGGCCAGGACAGACATCCACTCGTAGCCTTCTCCCTTGATCATGGGGACAATATGGCCGAAGAGAGCAATCAGCAGGATTAACAGAAGATAGTTCAGCTTGGCCTGGCGAGCGTTGTAGTAGACCCTTGAGGAGTTATAACGGTCCAGGCCGGCATTGAACAGATTGACCCGCTGCTCCAGCGTCATCACGGCGATGGCGTAGAACTCGATGACCGCCCCGCTGACCAGGGCAGCGGCCAGCCGGATAACCCAGTCGGTAATGATCTTGTCGAAGATGTAGGAGTAGAGCAGGCTGACCACCAGGAGGTACGGCAGCAGGGTGGCCAGCAGGCCGATGAGGTCAATGGCGCTGCCGCCGATAGCTTCGACAAACTCTTCACGCCAGCGAGCGAAGCGAGTGACCCAGGTAGAGTTACAGAATTGATTCAAGAGACTCTTGAAATTGATTCCGGTTTTCTGCTATGATTCTGAGAAAAATGAGAGGAAAAGTATGGATATTGAAGACCTAATCAGTCAACTGGCGAGTACCACTAATCTCTCAGCGCGGCAATTGAGGACAGTAGGTTGCTTGGTCTTGGAGGATAGCAAGGCGGCTGCAGCCCGGTGCGCAGGCATTGATACATCCACTCTCCACAGGTGGCTTCATATTCCAGCCTTCCGGCAAGCAGTGATTGACGTTCGACGGGCGCTGCTAGCCGACTTGTTCGAGGAAGTGCGAGGGCAGGCTGAAGCCCTCGTGAGAAGGTAATCCTCCACCCACCAGAGAGGTATATTTGTTTTGCTGAACGTACCCCCGATGGTTCATTTTTGGGGCATGTCCTCTTCTAACACCCCGATACGCATTTTTTGGGGTGGCTTGCTCAAAGATGTGATTAAATTCCCTATTCACTACAGACTACCAAGTGAAATCTCCTTGAGGAAAAAACAAAAGGCCGCCCTGCTGGGACAGACATCTATGCCTCATTAACCTCACGATTTTTCAGATCGCCACGCCTCAACGTTCGCCAGAGCTACCAGAGGGAGTGTATCCTGTTTTGATGGAGCTTGGTTAAGACTGCTTTGTAGTCGGCCATTACATTTCTCGCTTCAATTGCCCATACACCTCTGGTAACATTGGCCAATTTTTCTATGCCTCCTGAAAGATTCCAGGAGTTGGGATAGGTAAAGTATGACGTCTATATTGCAGGAGGGGCCAAATCAAGGTGGACAGAATCGCCAGGATCAGCAGCAGGGTAATGAGCACAGTCAGCAGACTGGGCTTGCGGCTTCGCAGCTTATCACCATCTTCTTCTATTAGTATCTGCTCCGGTCTCATGGTCAGCCTCAGCTACCTTGATTACTTTTTCGGCTCCAGAGAGGCAAAATGCTCCAACAGCAGCCGGTGGATGAAGATGTAGCCGCCGCCGACTTTTTGGAGGAAAATGCGTTCGGCGGCGCAGTCGAGAAAGTGGGCGTAGAGGCGGGGAGTGCGGCCGTTATACCACAGAATGAGGCGCAGGGTGTAATGTTGGATGACATTGAGACCCCCGTACCATAGAGTAGCTATCACTCCAATGCCTAATCCTAGACCTGGACTGATAGTTAATCCAAAAGGCAACCCAAAAAACAGACCAATTATGACAGCATTTATTAGCGATAGATGCATACCTTGATTGGGAGCAGTCTTTGTATCTAAAATGCTGCTATTTAATCCCCCAAACATTACCCCAACTATCCCCAAAATTAAGCCAATAATAAGTCCAAAAATTGAGGCATCAACTATTAGGTTAGGTATCTTAGCAATTGTCCCAGCGAATAACCAGAACATTAGCCCCGCAATGATTCCAAAAACTAACCAGAAACTTCCAGTTCTCAGAGCTTTCTGCCAAGACCAACTCAAGGCCTCTACAGTCTGAATATCTTCATCTAGACTCTGACGATTACTTCTTAACCCAAGAATCAGTCCACCCATAAATCCCCCCAGAGATAAAAATGCTAACTTAATACTGAGCCAAGGTGTTGCTCCTACAATCAGTTTATTAAGTATAGCTCCAGTCATCCCGAAGATCATCCCAAAGATCAATCCATCAATTAAGGATTTAATGACTAAGCTCCAGAATGTAGGAAACTTTTTGATTTTAAGGTTCTCATTGTTAATACTTCGCCTGAACCAAATTCTATCAATGAGACCGATGCACAAACCACTGATTGTTCCACCAAAACCACCAATCAATCCATAATTTAATCCAAGTCCTAATCCACCAATCCGCCATAAAATAAAATCACTGGTCAGTCTAACTATAAATTCAATAACTAGCCCCATAATTAATCCGCTAATCGAGCGAGATCCAAGTACATATACCCATTGCCAGCTTGTATTCACCAACCAGCTCGGTTGCAACTGCTCGATCAAAAAAATACCTTGATTATGCCGCATCATCCCTAGTGCCAACCACGACAGCCAGACTTTGGTCTGTTCGTCCGGGTATGGGCGGCTTTGCCCCTTGCGCCTAAACATCCGCTCGACATAGGTATCTAGCAACTGTTTGCGGCTGGCTTCAAGGGTCGGGTGTGCCTGACCGATCAACTTTTCAACGGGTATATCCTGATAGGCCACGATCATAATCCCCAACGTGAGGGGGGATTGGGCTAAGGTTTGTAAGTCGTTATCCACTTGCAGGGCAGTGCGCAACACATTCAACTTGGCCCCTGCCGCCTCAAGGTAGTCGTACACCTGCTCCAGGGTCAGCGGTTGCAGGCGAATTGCTCCATTGAGTTTGAGCCGCACCGGCAGGCTGATGTATTCCTCCAGCCGGCTGCAAACCACCAACCCCGACAGACCAAACTCCATCCCAAACTGATTGATTGCCTTCACACAGTCATCCCGGTCGGCCAGCTTGACCTCATCCAGCCCGTCCAGAAGGGGTAATAAGCGGTTATTCTCTAACCAGGGCCGGCCAATCCGCTGCGGGATTTGATACTTGGCGGATAGCTCCGCTGCCAGCCAGGTAATTAATGCTTGTCCCTTCGTCCAGGTGGACAGGTTGAAGATGACCGGTACCGGTTGGCTGAAGCTCTCGTCCTGTTCAGCCTGATGGATCAGGTCGCGGGTTAGTTGGAGTAAGGTAATCGTCTTGCCTGAACCGGGTGCGCCTAGGATGAGCAAGGCACGATTCATCTCGTCAAAAATCTGGCTGATCTTCTTGTCGGGTGGTAGGGTTTGGCGGCTCTGGTCAGGTAGTTCCAACACCTGCTCCCAGGCATGAGCTACCGCTTCAAGTTGGGTCTCTTTGCCCAGGTCTATCAAGGCGATGGTGTGGACTGATTTTTGCAGCACCCCTTCGATCCAGAACTGTTTGACCTTGCCCAGCAAAATCCCCAAATCACGCCGTTCTTTCGCTTCGGCCGGGGGGAGAGGGGGCGGTGGAGCTTCGTAAATATGGGTGATGATCTTGTCGCCAAAAACTTGATCGCCCTTAACAAGATCACCCCTAATATCGCCAGCAATGAAAGTCTCTACTTGCAGGGTAAGTACCTGGCCGTTATTGACGGCCAGGAGAAGGGGTTTCAATGCCTCTTCCCACTCAGTTTCACCCAGTTCTCCGTTTAAGGCTTGCTCGGTTAAGACCATAGCCTTTTGGTGGTCATCAATCTGGTTGAGCAGTTCCAGAGGCGCATTACCACCATATTTGGCTTCGCGCTCGCGGAGGGTATTCAGATTCTGGGTAAGTTTGGTCAAAAAGGCTTTATAATCGGCCATTGTCTAGCTCCAACGCTTCAAGACTCTTCCCCAGGGAAATTCGAGTTAAGTCAATAAACTGGTTGTTCCGTTGCCGTAGGGCTTGGCACCGGCGTAATCAATCCCCCCTCCTCCAACTGCTTGATCATCTCCCCCGCAATCGGCACCAAAAACAACTGCTCATCTCCCCAGGGAGGCTTCGACGCCAGTGCCGCCCACGGTTCGCCTTCGTGGAAATACACTACCTCTACCCCTTCAACTGCTACGCTTTGCTCCCTCGCCACGTTCACTGCCGCCTCCACCAATTGATATGCCACCAATTTTGCCTCTAGCGGCGCCGGGTAGCGGGGGATATTGAACTGTACCACCAGTCCCGTATTTTCAGGAAAGGCAAAGGTTGGTCGTCGGAAGAACAGCGATAGTACCGCCTCCTTGCCTACGGCCGGCATCCGCTCATCCTCATCTATCCGTTCATACACAGCCTGGGCTAACGCCTCATCTGCCGGCATCCCAGTTGGTGTCGGGTAGGGGGTGTAGGTGGGGTAAGGGGTGTAGGTGGGGTAAGGTGTGGGCGGGACTGGGCTGGCTAGGCAAGCCGAAAAGCAAAGGGTCAGCAACAGGCTGGTGCTGCCTTGCCAAAAGTGGCGTGCTATCATCTCTCCGCCACGATCTTTTCAGCCTCGTCGAGCAGCGGCTTTATCCTCTTCAAAATTTCGAGATGAGTTACTCGATCGAGGTAGGGCCAAATTGTATGAAACTCGAAGCCGGCTGTCGTCTCAAAAAAGATCATTTCCCAATCATTAGCCGGCACCACGTCAACTATCTTCATTTTGCCTACGCTGCGCATCATCATGCAGAGCCGGTACATAAAAATAGCATTATCAGGGACGGGCAGGTTGCTCAGGTATGCTTCAAATTTTTCTAGTCCGGGTGGCAGTTCTTTCATCTCAGTATGTCGGCTGTTGCGTTGTAGTTAGAGTCGGCAGGGCCGCTTATTCCCCAGGCCATACTTTCAGGTTACTTTCCGGCGTCCAAACCCAGGCACTATAACCCTGCTCGCTCCATTGGATTGATACTCCGGCCTCTGGCGCAAGATATAAGGCAATAAGGCCGGAGCCGGCATCATATCTATAATCAACGCTTGCCCCGGTGAACCATAGAGCCAAAACCCAGGTGATGATGCACAGGCCAAAGGCGATGGCAACGGCGGCGAAAAAGCCTTTAATCCCCATCATCCTCATCCAAAATCGCCCGAAGTTGTTCCACTAACATCGCCTCAGCTTCCGGGGAGACAGGCGGCTTGGTCACGCCAAATGTGAAACTTTCCTCGGTCAAAGTCTCGAAAATACAAGTTGCTCCATTTTCGCCCGGTAGTGTTTCGACCAGGCGTATTTTGCCTGATTCAACCATAAGCAGGCACAGGGCATATTGAAACGCAGACTGTATGGGGCCGGGTTGAGCGTCGAGTAGGGTGGCGAATTGTCGCAGTTCGGGCGGTAGATTAATCATGGGCAACCATCTAAATAACAAAACGTATCCCGCAAAACGCCTTGATTGTCCCTCAATTCTGCTTTATCCCCGTTATTGTTCCAAAGAAAAGCAGTAGTCCAAAATAAATCACCTGGAGGGCTGCCAAAGGCATTAGGGCCGGAATGCACGCGCACCGTTTGACCGGCAGCCAATGTTATACCAGTAGGGAAATTATAGGCTTGCTGCCCTCTTACACTTATAATTTGCCAGCCATCAAACGATTGCGGGCTAGGGCCGTTATTTTTTACCGTTACAGTCTCATCCCAGGAAGCGTAGTTCAAGCTGGTAATTCTCAAATCGTTTGCCGGTTTAACCACGATAGGCACATAAACCGTGTAATCCGATGTGAATGTAATTTGGAGCGAGCTTGAAAGCCAGGTGTCAAGCCGGGCCGTATACTCTGATTTTACGGGTGCTTTATCATTTGCCAGAGCCGGTAAAGTAAGTAATCCAAACATAATGGCTGAAACAGCAAAAAATAATAGTGTAGTACGAATTTTCAACATTGAATGTTGCTCCATTTGGTTTAATAAGTTGGCTGTGTTGAAAAGCCACTTAAACGGGGCTAGACTTGGCATCCAAGATGGCGGTGAATCGTTGGAGTTTGGGTGGAAGGGTGTGGCAGTTTTTTAGGGTAACTCCGATCACACCAAACCCTCGCTGCACACAATAACCGGCAAATCATCACTCTCTATTTGAGCTGTGTGTCGAGCCGCCGCCTCACGCAGGTTGTGCCGGATATACAATCGCTCTAATACGGCCAGCAAGTCCTGACCACCGACTTCGGCCCGACGTAGTGTATTTAATTCTGCCCGCACCGCTTCACTCACAGGGGCGCGAAACGCTCCCTCAAAAAGCGTAATTTTCGCTCGTAGATCTTCATTATCAGCCTGGCTATATAGGGCCCGCAACTCCCGCAGTACATGCCGCTGTCCAAGTGTCAAAGCCGCCGCATGGCGCTGTTCTGCCCGGCGAGCCTGCACCGCCGCTATAAATTTTTGTTTAATCGCCATCACTCTCTGATTGTGACCCTCCGGCAAAGGTACGGCCGGCGTCTCAGGGACACATTTAAGCAACCCCAGAATCGCTGGAATATCCTGACTGATAACATCACCTCCCTCATCCACCAAGTACAGTTGCCGGTACGATCCAGCCCGACATAACACTACTCCCTTTGCTTCGCTCGTCTCAAGCTGCCGCCCGCAGCGAATTCCATCCCGCAACTGGCTAATCCGCTCAAAGGTGGCCGGTTCATTCGCCTGCAACTGGCGAATAATCTGTTCTGCCTCGTTCAGATCTACAAACTCATCCTCGCCATCCTCTTCAAACCGATCCACGGTGCCATCTCGATAGATGGCATAGAACGCCTCTTCGTTAAGTTGCTCGCTGGGGTCGAGTATGGCTGCATCTTCGCCAATAGTCTGATGAATCTCTTGGATGCGCCGGCTCAGTCTCTCCTGCAGCCCTAGGTTGCGCTCAAGTTCAGTCTCGGGCAGGAAATTAGAGCCGAATACTTGATCGTGGACTGTACCAATGCGATCTACCCGGCCAAAGCGTTGAATGAGTCGCACCGGGTTCCAGTGTAGATCGTAGTTGATAATCTGGTTGCAGTCCTGTAAGTTGAGACCTTCACTTAAAACGTCAGTGGCGATAAGTAGATCAATTTCAGATGTGCCTGGTGCTGGCCGGTGTTCAGGGTTTGAGCCGGGGGAGAACCGCCCTACAATTTGGGCTTTGCTCTTGTTTTGGCTATAGATGACCTCGATCCGAGGATTCTGATGGGGGTTAAGTTGCTGGTGGAGATAGGCTGCCGTGTCGGCATACTGGGTAAAGATCAGGCACTTGTGCTCACTCAAGGGCGGTGTGCCATCTACTCCGGCATAGAGCCAGGCCAGCAGGGTTTGCAACTTGGCATCTTCGGCAGGCGTAATTGGCTCAACTAAGCGCAGCATCTCCTCAATTACTTGCAAATCGTGCTCAATGTCGGCCTGCAGTGCCTCCGCCCGGAAATCTTCCAGATGGTATCGCCCACTGGCCGCTGTCAGAGCATCAAACAGTTCTTGTTCATCGTACCGGTCCGACTCATAAAGAATAGATTGTGCCTCCTCGCCAGCAGGTACAATTCCACGCTCCATTGCTTCAATAAAAGTGCGGTGGGAGGCCAGCATACGTTGCAAGGTCCGCCGGAAAGCATGGACACTGGATTCAAACCGCTTGAACAGCGAAATCCGCATCAACCCCCTCAAGTTAATGCCCGCTCGTTGCAGTTCATTGTAGGGTGAGCGATTGCGCTTGGCTGGCAGTACGTAACGCCACAGGCCATAGCGAGCGTAGAGTAGGTGAGGGGTCGCGTGACCCTCACCTGCGCTAATCGCCGTTCCAATATATTGCTTCAGTTGCTCATACAGGCCACGATAGGTCGCCTCGATACTGTACTCAATCGTACGAAGCTGACGTTTGGGGAAGAACTGTGGCCGCCCAGCTACTTCGACATAAGCCCGGCGCTCACCGCGGCGATACGGTTCAAAATGGTCTGGGTCTACTGGCTGATTAGTCTCAGAATCAAAGCCGTACCAACGTAAAATGTGTTGGCGAGTTCGCCGGATTAGAATGTTCGATAGCAGTGTCGGCAGGGGACGTTCACCGACCTCAGCTAATCTGAAATATTGGCGCAGGTCAGGTGGATCAACCGGCAGCATGGTCACATCACCCCGGTGAAACAGGCGCAGTTGGTTGTAAATATCCCACACCGACTTATCCCGCGGGGTGGCGGTCAGCAGGGCGCAGCGCCGGTCGCCGGTTTGCAGAAAGGCTTGCACGAGGTCGTAACGCTGCGTACCTAGATTGCGAAAATTGTGGCTTTCGTCAATCAAGACAAAATCACGATCCCGGAAACGTTCCTGATCCAGCAGCAAGTTTTCATCGTTGTCACCCGTACGCAGCAGTCCCATCGAGAGAATCCGGGCATTAAGCTGGTAGGCTTCGTTGTAATGCTCCCACATCTCTTGCAAGGGCGCTGGGCAAATCACCAGCGGCCGCGCCCCTTCGGCCCGCTCAAAGTGCTTGACAATGGCCGCGCCAATGTAACTCTTGCCCAGTCCGACCACATCGGCGATGAAACAGCCGCCGTACTGCCGGATCATCTGCACCGCCTGGCGCACCGCGTGTCGTTGGAAATCGGCCAGGGCGGCGGTAATCTCCGACTGCCACAAAAATTCGGCGGTTTGGCTGGCCTCCAACCGGTCGCGCACCAGCTCGTATAAGGTTTTGAGATAAATATCGTAAGGTGTCACCTGGGCCAGCGGCCAGCCGTGGCGTAGCTCTTGCATCAGGTGTTGGTCAAACGGTTCGGCTTCGTCCCACAACGTTTTGAACCACTCTGTCAGCGCCGCGTGGTTGTCATTGCCGTGAACCACCACGTTCAACTCGGTGTTGTGGCTAATCCCGCTCAGGCTCAAGTTGCTAGAACCGACCAGGGCAATACCTCGCTCTGGCCGGGGCAAAGGTCGCCCAACCGCATCATAAATGGGACCGTAGTCAAAGATGTAAGCTTTGGCATGGAGCCGGCCCCGGGTGTAGACCCGCACTTGCAGCCGCCCTTCCTCGATCAGGCGGACCAGAGTATGGGCCAGTGCTTCCGCTTCATCAGTTTGATCCATCGCCGCCAGGTTGCGCCCTGTGGCAGCAGCGGTGTCGGCCTCCCGGATCTGCCGATCGACGCGCTGCGGTTACGTCTCGGCCTCGACCGCCCGGTGATTTGGTCCAGCCGGCGGTATCCTTCCGCAATCTGCTCAATCGTCTCCCGGCTGCTGGTATTGCCGATCAGCAGCCGTAACTCCTGTACGTTGGCCAGCACATCGGCCACCACTTCCAGGCCGGACAAAAAGAAGTAACCCACCGCGAATTTGGCCGCCTGGCTGCCGGGCAGCGTTTCGCGGATGTAATCCACTAATTTTTCGGTCCGGTTGTCAATAATATCGTAGGGCATAAAATTGCTCAGCCTTTATCGGCCATATACAGGAAATGGGACAGAATCAGTCAAGATTCCAATACGGCTAATCCAAGTTTGTTCTGTAGTAGGATCCAAATGTGTATAAAGCAGATTCTCATTATTAAGCCAAACTGCCTGCCGGTTTGGAGTTTGGGTAGCTTGAGTGTTTGTAAGAACCACTGGGGTTAACTCTGTTTGCGCTTCTACGACAATGAGCATTGAAGTTGTTTTATCACAGCCAAAAAACGAGAAACGAGCGCCATCAGGTGACCAAGCAATTGGACTCCAAGAGCATGGCTCAATTTGGGTTCCAAGCGTAGGAACTATTAGCTTTGCTCTTTCTAATGGGGTGGTAAGACCTGTACCAGTATTGATTACAATAACATCACGGTGCCCATCTTCTTCTTTAATAAAGGCCACCCGATCTTTTTGGACAGATAATGATGCAGCCAGGGCTTTGAGTTTGCCGCGAGTTAGGTCTTGAATTACAACAGTGTTGGTAGTGGTATTGGCAATTTTGAGTTGGGAAGACTCATTGTGAGTATCAATGATTACCAGAGCAGTTTCATTAACAGCGCCGGCAATGATAAGATCAGCCACTGGGGTTGACTCAGGTAAAGCATTAGATACCGGGAGATTAAGCCATCGTATTACCCCAAGAGTACCTGCAACCCCCAGAAGTATACAAAGAAGTACCCCAATAATTATCCAACCGGTCTGCCGTTTTGGTCGTAAGACTTGTTGAGGGTCATATTGGAAGGCGTATTTGTTCAGCTCTTCATTCTGTGAGGGGTCAGTCATTATGCTTAATCCTGGGTTTTTTAATCCTCATTATCATATTTGGTCCAAATTATACAAAGTATTTGGCTCATTGGGGATATAGTTTAGCACGCCTAAATAATTACTTCTAGCTAGGTTAAGGTCACCATCAAGATGGGCCTGAACTCCGTTATAAAAAAAGTTCCTGGCCTGTTGAGGGGCATGCGGATTTGAGGTATCAAAATCAGTTAAATTTTTGAGATTCGGTGAACCTGGATCACTTGTACCACGACCGGGGGGACGGCGATGCCAGAATAAAAACGAGAGCAAGACCAAAAAGAGTAAATATCCAAATAGGCGGTACATTTTTCTCCTCTTCCTCAAGTAGGTTTTTCTTCTTGGGCAAATGCAGAAGCATAATCAAAACCCTTAAAATTATCCAATCTTCCATAAGCCAAAAATTCTGAGATACCCTGCCACATAGCTCTTTCATCGGTCAGGGTGGCTTCTTGAGGTAGTTTTAATTTTAAGAGCTTGCCCAAATCAAAACGATACAGATCAATAGCCGCTTTGAGGGTGGTTCCCCAATTGCTGGCAGCTACACAAGCTCCCCGGTAAATGACATAAGCAAAAATCGGCAGGCCTCCAAAAAGTAACCCGGTATCCAAGCGCCCGCTATAAGCAAAGAGAAATACCGAAATGGGCCAAAGCAGGCCACTAACTACCAGAAGATTTACAAACAGGTCAAGTATCGCCTTCTCGTTCTCAATATAGGTGGCGTACTTTTGCTCTAAAAGTATGGGTGCAAAACGTGGCCATATCTGAGCAACATCAATACAGTAACGACGGTCAGAGTAAAGCTCCCATGCGTGAATCGTATTCCCAAAGCCTGTTGGTAGAATTCGATCTGGGGTGGGCGGAAAACGTTCTTCTAACCGCTCCTTTTCATGCCAAATGCGATCCTTCCAGCCCATTTCCCACCTATCAAGTTGTTTCTTCATATCTTCTGTGAGCAGTCGCGCGTGTTGCAAGTCATTTCTAAGTTTTGCAATCTTTCGTTTGTACTCGTTATACTCATAGATACGCTGATGATGGCGATAGAATTTTGAGAGCTGATATTCGCGAAGTAACTTAAGAGGGGTTGAGTCGGTTCTAATATAGCCTTCCAAAAAACGAAAGATCACCATGTTAAAGGCATTGAATAAATATGAGACAGTAATAACCGGGAAGGCAATCTCTAAAAAAAGATCCGTTGTAAAGATCGAGGGATTTATTAACCAAAGCACTCCTCCTACTAAAAGAAATGATGGAATCAACATCGATAATTGCAGGCTTACTGCCAGACTTTTTAGCGCATCAAGTATTTTTGACTCAAAGGCCCCCATCTCTACCTCCTGAAACAAATTTAGAATTAATTATCTTCGGTTACAACTTCTTCATCATCTTTAATCACATCTACAGGGGTTGAATATCCTGTTCTGGGTGAACGAGGGGCTAGCGGCGCAGGCTTTAGAGCTGGGCCAGCAGTTCCGCCCCCATTTGATAGGTAGTTTGACCGCTGTCAATAATGCCGCAATCTTTCAGGCAGGTCTTGGTTTCGCCAAACTCCAGCCGGGCGACCGCTTTGTTATCGCTGGGCAGCTTGCGCGCCGCGCAAACGGACCCGTCGCCAAACCAGAAGATAATGTAACTGGCCCCGCTCTGGCCCATGACCTCGTAGGCCGTGGCAGTACGGGCGCTGGTACGAAAATCGGATGCTAAAGACATGGAAAACCTCCTGTTAAATGATAGTTTTTCAAGTGACCGTCACCTCCGAGGTGACGGTCACGCAGCGCCGCCTCAAATGCCATACAGCCGGGCCACTCGCTCATTGATTTCTGCTTCCCAATCCGCTATTTTTGGACCTTGACCTCTTGTATCAAGGCATTTTTGAACAAGAGAAATTATAATGGCACGTTCAGTAGTAGGTACTTGAGGAATAGGTAATGCTTGAACGAATTGTCGGAAAAATCTGAGACGACCTCCTTTGCCAGCATCACCCAGTACAGATAGTTTACCCAATGTGCAACACTTTTGAGCAAAATTAAGCCAGTAAACCATCAAGATCAAGGGGCTTACGTCCCAACTGAAGGTTGAGGAAGACCCCGACGGTATGCGCCAAGATTTTGCGGATCAAACGATGCTGATAATGCCACAGATCGCGCACTCGAATACGGGCAATAGCAAAGCGCTCCGTCAGTTGAGAACCCACCGTCTCGACCCGTTTACGCAGATATTTGCAAGCCCGCAGCAGTTTGGGGGGATGAGGTGTGGTCATGCCCTGGCGTGGGGGTGTAACCACAAACACGCCTTGACGCTCATCCAACAAGGCGTGACGAAAGGCATCAATGAAGCCTTTATCGGCCGGAACGGTACCGCTAAAATCTTCGACCAACTCTTCCAGAAACTGAACATCGTGGGGACGAGCCGGCAACAAGGGAAAAGAGGTGATCATCCCAGAGCGAGCCACCCGTAAACCGAGTTTGAAGCCATAGTAATCCAGGTTCTTGGCTGCACAGTGCCCATAATCGGCGTAGGGCTTAAAACAACGATCTCGACAGGCGCGCGTGTAACCGCAGACCGGCAAAGGCAGGGTATCAATCACTTGGACCGGATCATTGGCTTGCCCACTCACGAGGGTTAGCCACTGCTGGATGGCCGCTTTCACGCGCCATAAGTTGGCGGCTTGACGAACAAACAGGCTTCGCTCGGTTAAATTCGGAAAGTAGTCCCGATAGTATTCGCGAAAGTGATCAAAAATGTCTTCATCGCTGTGCAGTTTGAAGAATTCACCACAAAGCTCTATCGTGATCACTTCCTCATCGGTCAAGGTTGGGGCAAACCCACCTCGTCGAATTTTGTGTTGACTTTTAATCATTTGATACTGGTCACATACCAAACAATAGACAGTTATGATAAAATCAGTTCGATCCATTGGACAACTCCTCCTGAATAGCTTGGTGTGGTAACCTCTATTCTACGGAGTTTCTTCCAATGGATCAATCTCTTATAAAGAGTTGCACATTGGGTATAGTTTCTCTCTTGCATAATTCCATATTGTCACAGAGTTTAGTACTCCTAAAAGATATAGGTCATCAATAGGTAGAAAATAGGCGGTGTTATTAAGATAAAACCCTTTCGTATCCTAAGCAAAGCGAGACTCTTTTGCAATTTCTGGATAAACGATTTTTGGGTTGACGAAACTTTGTGCATACTTAAACTGCGCTTGTTGAAGTTCATACCATTTTTGGCCGAGAGCCCTGGCCTCAAGTTGTGGTTTCCAGCGCTTGAGGTGATCTAAAATTGCTTTATAGGGCTTCATGTCAATTCCTGGCGGTGTATAAATTAACCATTGTGATAACCCTTCAATACGCCACCGTCGGATATCATTTCCTACCAAAAGAGGTTTAATAATCTCTGCACACCGCGGCTGATCGCTTACAATAGCCTCATATTCTTTTTGGTTTAGCTGAAAAGCTTCACTAAGGCCAGTCTTAACGCCCATAAATATATCACCATTGACATATTTACCGAGGGGTGTTGCAGATACCTCCATTTTTCGTAGGATGTTGACCAATGACTTATTTGCTAATAGCCAATTCTCGCCCTTTATAGCTTCTGAGTCGAGCTCATAACCTGATTGTCTTACAAGTTCTCTTATGTTAGGATAAGGTGGGTCAAGCGACTGAACCGGAGTAAACAGACTTTTAGCTTTGCCTTTACCCTTCTGAGCGATAAATATCATTGGAAAAGTAGCAGCTTCAAAAACCGGGAGTTCTCCAAAATCAATAATACTTAGTACATTCGTGTGGTTAGCTAAAAATGCACGTAACTTTGCTCCATATTTGGCACGAAACCATTTATTGCTACTTATAAAGACCAACATCCCATTTGGTCTTAGTAATTCTAAAGCACGAGCATAAAAATAAACATAAAGGTCGGCTCTCCCATCGTAAACATGACCATATTGGTATCCAAGTGTGGGCTTGAGGTCCTTGATTAATTCCTGACGCACATAGGGTGGGTTGGCGAGGATAATATCAAAGCCGCTTTGCTTATCACCACCGACTGTTAGCTGCATCTGGCCCGGCACGGCGTTGACAATCCCGGCCATCGCCCCCGTCAGGGTCGCGGCGGCCAACTGCGGCCCGGCAAAAACTTCGGCAAACTCTACGGCCCAGTCAAAGCCTTCGGCTCCACCTTTGGGGTGCGCCCAGGCGGCAATCTCTGCTCGCAGCTTATCAATCTCTTGACGCAGGGTCAGCTTTTCCGGCCCGTGGGCTTCCAGGTACTCACCTTTCAGGCGGAAATATTGGCCCACCTGCTGCTGGCGGAACATATCAGGCTGCAAACCGCCGGAAGGATCGGGCGCGGTCAGGCTGTCGCCAGCCTCAATCTTGAAATCCAGGTTGGGCAGGGGCGGCGGGTTGTCGCCCTCAAATTCCACAATCAGGCTCAGCCACAGGCGCAGTCGGGCAATGTTGACCGCAAATGGGTCCAGGTCTACCCCGTACAGGTTGTTCTGGATGATCTCCAGCTTGCGCTGATAGGCGGTCAGCGGGTCGAGCTGGCGGGCAGCAAAGAGCGCGCCGCGCAGGTCAAGCAGTTCGTGCATCATGCCTAACAAATACGCGCCGCTGCCACAAGCGGGATCGCAGATTTTAACAGTTTTGAGCGCTTCCAGCACCCGCTCCGGGTTGCGCAGGCCCGTGGCGTCACGCTGCTCGACAAAGGCGGCAATCGCCGCAGCAGTTTCGCCGGGGCAGGCGGTTTCCAGGTAGCCCTTGAGCGCCTCCTGGCCCATAAAAGCCACTACCGGCTTGGGGGTGTAGTAGCTGCCGCTCTCGTGCCGTCCGGTCACCAGCTCCTCAAAGATTTTACCCAGCATCTCCGGGTCAACCGCCACTTCCATATCTAGCGGCGTGCTCTCGGTTACGGTGAAGTTGTAGCGGTAGAGCAACTCGTCCAGGGTCAGAAGCAAGGCTTCATCGGGCACTAGGATCTTGGGGTTGCGATCCAGGTCATCCTCCTCAAACAGGCCGCCGTTAAGGTAAGGCACCCGGCCAATGCGGGTTTGCAGAAAACCGTCGGGGTTCGCGCCCACAATGTTGACTTCGTTTTCGGTATTGAGGCCGGCAAAGAAGAGCAGCTTCAGCCGATCATTGTAGAAGTTGACTCTTTCGCCGGCTCGTTTCTCGCGCCGATGGGCCTCCCATAGGGCTTGCAGAAAATCGTGCCGCTGCCGGTCGCCCTCGGGAAAAATCAACCAGCCCTTGCGCTCCAAAAAGACGATGAACAGCAGCCGGTTGAAGAGTCGTTGCGTAAAGAGGCGGCGTGTCTCAGCTTCCTTAATGGCGGTAATGCCCCGTTCGGTTTGCTCGAAAATGGCACGGTAGGTGCGGAAAAACTCTCGCGTCACCGCCTCGACGTTAAATGCTTCGTCGTGGCGCTGTTGGATCACCAACGGCGACAGGCCAAACAGATCGGGGCTAAGCGTGGCAATGTCCAGAAGGCTAATTCGCTCCGTGGCCGTGCGCAGACGCTCGAAAGGGCCAACCGTAATGCGCCGAAAGACCCGCCGGGTGCGGGCATCGTTATCTTTTTCGTAGCGCACATTGACAAAATGCCAGTTCATTTGGTTTTTGTCGGAGAAGATGAAGAGGGTATAAGGATGGCGATTCAGCAATTGGCTGATGATCGGTCGTTGGGGTGAAAGTAATAGTTGTTCGTCTTTTAAGCGGGTATAGATGAGGTGAAAACCATCGTCCTGCCCAGCGGTGCCAAAGAGAGTCGGCGGCTCGGACCAATACTCGGTCACGCTTTGAGGCCAGTCGCGGGTGGAGAGAGGTTCGTTAGCCCGGTTGTAGTTGAGTTCGGACCAAAATAGTTGCTTTAAGGCATCGAGTTTCCGTTTGGGGAGTTGCTCCAACAAGGTGTACACAGATTGGCGAATATCATCAGGCATTAACGACTCTCCTAATTCTATTCCTTACTAAACTAATACGACCATTTTGGCTAATTTTCCAACAAAATGTACTTACGAGCTAGACGATAAAGTTCAACCTGATCCATACCACCACGCTCATCGTCGCGTGAGGTAATCACCAGCGGCGAAAGACCAGGTTCCGGCTCATTGGCTGGGTTCTCTGCACCAGGGCCAACCACTACCAAGCCCAGCCGATCCTGATACCAGCGCCGTTTTCGCTCCCAATCTTCACGATACGATGGGCTATTGAGCATGCCCAGATGCTCCCAATAGTAAATATCGCCCTGGTAGCCGATGGTGAAATCAGGCAGACGAAAGTCACGCTCATTATCCGTGGCACTCAACTTTTGCTCATAGGCCCAGGTTAGTTTCAAATCATCCAGCATATCAGCTACGATTACCTCGGATTTACTGCGCATCAACACACCACCTTTGGTGCGATGGATTAGATGTTCAGGGTAGGGGATGTCGGGGTGTTCGGGATCGGCCCGTAGTGATAACTCAAACAGATTGGTGTTGCGGCTATGCGTGTGGGAGTATTCGGGTCGGCGCAACCTTTCGAGCACGCCTGTATCCTTTTCGACCAGGAGGATGAGCCTCTTGCGAAAGCGGGTCAGGCCAGTGTAGATTAACTCCCGTGAGAGAGTCATTGCCTCTTGGGGGATGATGAGAAAAACGTAATCGAAGTCGCTGCCTTGAGCTTTGTGAACGGTAAGAGTGTAAGCAAGCTCTAAATTTGCTTCAACTTCACCTCGATAGTAACGGTATGTTACCCCATCTTGTGTAGAAAAGCCGACTTGCAAATAATCACTACCTTCATTACTTCTGCCAGTTGTTGTAACTAAACCAATTTCGCCATTGGCTACGTAATCTAAGCCGGTATTTCGGGGCCAACCCCAGTGCCGGCGGTTATAAATCTGCATTACCTTATCAGTATAAACAATTTCCTGCTCGCCAAACGGAGGCGGAGTCTTGGTCCAGGGTTGCTGGCTATTTATGATCAGGCTTCGTTTGTAGGAATGCTGGATAAAGCGATTGAGTTCGTCGGTACCAAAAGCTTGGTTGCGGAGTGGGCTAAGAATTTGCCAACGTTCGGCATCTTTCCAATGGGGCTGCTTATAAGGCTGGTCTGTCAACCCTAACGATTTGTTAAACTTTTTGTAATCGCCGTCCTCGCCGATGTCCAGTAGGCTTTGCATGCGACCCTTGAGCTGCCGTTTTAGCTCATCCTGATCCCGCCAGAAATGTACCTCCAAATCGTCAAAATCTTGACCTTGCGCAATAGCTGAAAGAATTTCATCATCGCCAGGGTTGATGCTGTCGCTGCGGTAGCCATCGGCAAAGGCCAAGGCCTTACTTTCACCCGGTTCCACCTCTGCTTCGTCGGCAATACGCATGGTCGTACGCAGGGTGGCTACACAGTCAGGGTGGTTGCCTTGAAGCCAAGCCACAATGTCTACAAAGGGTCGCCCTGGTCCAATAGGCGGTAATTGGTTGGGATCACCAACCAGAATCAGTCGGGTGACTAAATCTAATTGAAGCGCCTTAAACAGAGTGCCCAACAGGTCGGTTGACACCATTGAGCATTCGTCAATGATGACTGTGGGAGCGCTGACATGCCCACCACCATCGCGCTTAAGCACAAAGATGTTGGGTAGAAACCAATCACACTTATACAAAAGTTGATGGATGGTAAAGGCATTACGTTTGGTTTTACTGGATAAGCGCACGCGAGCCTTGCCAGTGGGGGCAAGCAAGTAAACTGCTTTCTTACCTTCAAGTCTTTCCAGTTCATTTAAAAAGACCTTGAGAGCTGAAGTCTTGCCGGTGCCGGCGCTGCCAGTTAGCACACTAATCTTTTTCTCGAACATCGTAGCTAAGGCTGTCGCCTTTTCGGCCAGTGCAGCCACTTCCCGGTCAGTGGTTGGTTTGCCAAAAGTATTTTGTAGTGCTGCTAACCAGTCAGGAGGGGGATTGGGCATCTGGTTACGGCGTTTGACTCTGCCTTTAACAGCATTGCCTATTAACTCTTCATAATCGTGTAGATATTGCAGGGCAGCCAATTTGGGATTACTGTCCAGGTCCAGCCAGAGTAATTGACGATGAAAATCAGCCTCACCAATCACGATTTCTCTGTCCGGGCGGCAGGCTCGTTTATCTGGAAAGCGTTTTCGGATTCGTGTCAGAAGATCGGTGAAAATCAAAAGGCTGTCACCTGCCTCAGCAGCTTCCTTGAGCACCGCCACTGCTACCGCCCGCACTCGGCGAGTATCATCATGGATCACGATCTTCTCAGGGGGGATAAACAGGGCTGCATCACCCTCCGGTTTCATCCCATGATCTATCGTGTTTAAGTCAATCGGGTCAGAGGTGGCGGAGCCAAGATCATTTTCACAGATCAAATATGGATTGGCGATCAATTCTACCTCAGTAGCATTGATACCTGCCGCACGGCGCTCCTCAGGATCACAAACGCGACGGACTTGCTCGGCAGTAAGTTCAAAACGAACCAGAGTATCCAGTAATTCTAGGCGAGTCGGATTGCGACTAATCTCCTTCCAGCGACGGCGTGCCTGGCCAAAACTGTCAGCATATCGAGCGGGTGAGGGGGTATTACCTTCAAGAATAGAACGCACATAGTTCCACGGGTTTTCGTTTCGGCGTACAAAGTCTTTTAGCTCGATACGCTGAAACGCCGTACCTCGACTGCAACCCAAGTATTGCAAAACGCTACCTATACCTGGAAAAGGACCTCGTCCCCGCCATACCTCGGCAAGGCAGTCATTTAGCCAATTTAAGTGACTACGCCAAGGGCCAGCCACTTTGCCCTCCTCGATCACTATTTCTACCGAATGGATTAACCGCTCCAGAATACCAACGGCCATATCATCAGTAACATGTTCACCGACGTATGAAAAAGAGAGGAAGGCATTTCTGGGGACATAGCATGCAAAAGCCTGAGGATCGTCCCCATTTTGGATGTACTCCTGATAGGGAAGGCGAAAGCCTTGGTTAGGGTAATCCTGAGTGACGGCTCGGGTCCAGATCGGATAAAGCTCGCCCTGTGGGTCAGTACCATTAAAAAAGAGTTGTGGCCCAATTTGTCGTAAACGTCCCACCCCAACAATACGACGCTGGGCGTTTTCATCAACAGGATTGCCCTCATTCACATAATAAAAGATTAGGGAATTTCCTTCGCCCTCCTTTAATTTATCCCAGAAAGCATCGAGCAGTTGTCGCTGCCGATCTGGTTCATACACCCATCCCGCTTCTTTTTCAGGATTGTCTGAGCCTCGAATCGTCAACGCCTCTGCCTCGCATACATCCCTAAAATTCTCTTCGCGCATCCAGCGGTAAGGGGCCGGCAAACAGGAATAGGCCGGTATGTCCTCCGTGACTGGTTTCAAGAATTTGCGTTCCAACGGATCGCTATGAGGCAGGCGAAATCCTCTAGAGGCATAAGCTCCGATGTCTCGTGAACAGGGGGGAAACCAGTTGCCCAAATCTGTGAGGTGGCTTCCAGCATGGCTACGCTCTTTGTCATCATCACGGTTCTCACGGATAACCTGATTAACAATGCAGTGGGCATTCAAGTGGGGATTCTGGCACACAGAAGCATTCCAGCCGGTATCATGCCAGGAGAGACGGGCAGAAAGATGAATCATTGAGAACCTCCATTCGTTGAAACAAGAGTTGTAAATGAGATTATCTGAATCGAAGCGGGCGCTCATTCGGAAAAACAAAAGCGCCGCCCTTGACCGGACCGCGCCTCTGTGCTAAGATATGCTCAACAACACAACACGGCCAGGCCGCTTTACCTGGTCATAGCAAATGGATAAAGACCCCTAATGGTTTGGCCGCCGAGGGGTCTTTTGTTTACGTGGTCTTATTTTAGCACGACTCTCCCCTTTGTGACAACCCCTTCGAGCTTACAGTTTCGTAACGATATTATTCGCCTTGCAATTTTCCTGAATCAACTTGCCAACAACAAAGCCCTTTCCTTGGGGAAAGGGCTTTGTAGCTGTTTAGCGAAGGAGTCACTAACGCCGTACTGTCAATGTCATAGTTATCTTAATCTACTATTCAACCCCACTCCCATCAGCAAGAAGAAGAGACAACCAAAAAGTCCTCCTATTAAAATTATTGCAGGCAGAAATGCTGACGCTATCGCTGCTCCCCAACCAAAGCGATTGACTGTTTTGATCGCTAACAGTTCAAGCACCATTAAGTAGAAAGAAAACAAAATGTTCACGTAGGCAATAAAGGGAATGACGTTAAGCGGGGTCGTAATGATGCTCATAGGGGCCAGGTAAGCAGCTCTGACATAAATAAGTTCAGCCGCCGTCCCTTTCCCATCAAACATACGGGCAAACCATTGGGTAATATGAGAAAAGAACCATAGACCGATTATTGCGGCAAAGGGGCTGATAAGCAATGTGCAGGCAAAGGTTTCAGGCTTCATCGTTGGCGAAATAAGGCTAAACTTTTGCAGGGCGACCAAACGGGGTGACTGATGAAATGCAGTCAAAAGGAGCAGGGCGATACCCTGACCAACCAGAGTGGCAAAAAATATCCACTTATAGGGTCGGCCGCTGGCAGCTTGAGGATCACGTAACAACTCCTGAAAGGTGGCCGCAGATGGTTTGGTTAAGGCTCTAAGCCATACTTCATCCCAAGGAAGGGCTTGCCCAGCAGTAGGCTGGTTATAATTCGTCGAGGCAACTTCAGGCTTTTGCCCCTGCGGAGGATCACTTAAAGGTAAGTCACGGCCACAGTAGCGACAAACTATCGCCTCGGCTTTAATCATCTCGGCGCAATAGGGGCATTTCTTGGACAGTCTTTGAAGAGTTGTCATGACAAATGGCTATTTCCTGGTATGTATATTCGGTAAATATCACCGCACATCTTTACGGCAAATCCTCACATGCTATCCCATCGCTGTCCCTATCTAGCCGATGCGGGTCACTGACCGGCCCACCGGCAGCCTCATAAAAGGCTTGAGCTTCCGCGTGCGTGGAGAAGTCCCCACAATCCCTATCCGGCCCATTTGGGTCATAAGGGCTGGTGTAACTAGATGTGTTAGCTGGTGGTGGGGCTTCCTCAGGGAAAGGTATTGGCTCAGGTTGCTCCTCAAAGGGCTGGCTTCCCCACATTCCAACGCCAGCAGCCTGAGCCTGGCGCTGGACTTCCAGAAAGCGGTCCACATATTTTACATCAGGTGGAAACGTCGCCACTTGAGCCAGTCCGAGCCGGAGTAACTCTTCATTTACCATCAGGTCGCCGACATAGACATATCTCAGCAGGCGGCCATAGCGGTCAGTTTCGGATACATCCTTTTCGAGCCGGACGATCTGCCCCTCGACCAACCGCCGATTCGCCTCGGTCGCCTCTGGACCAAATGGTTCAACACCGCCATGCGTTTCGGGTGTATCCATCAGGATGTAGCGTATCCGGTACTCTGCTCCATCAATTAGCACGTCAATTGTATCCCCATCTACCACATTAACCACCTGGCCCTCCTCAAATCCCTGGGCAGCAATGGAGGCCGGAGTTGCCTGAGCGACAGGGGTGGCGGTTACGGTTGGGGTGTCAGCTACAACTTTTGTTGCTATTGGGGTTGGTGGTTGTACAGCCGGTGGTAATTCGACTGTAGGGAGAGACGGATTGGTTAATGCGGGTGCGTCCGCGACCACAGGAGCGGTCTGCTGTGCCGGCTCAATCGGCTGAGCAACGACTGCGACAGGGGTGGAGCGGTTCGCAATGAGCAGGCTGAGGACGCTGCAAACCGAGCCACAGGCGAAGAGTGTCGCACAAGGGAGGCCGATGATGACAAGGAGTTTCTGGATGGGGGAAAATTTGTTGAGTCTGTTGAGCATTGTCTGGATTCCGGTATGATTGATTGTCCCCTTATACAATTATAGGCGATTACGCGGTTGAATGGCAGAGGCAATGGTACCGGCCTTTCTGCCCCACAGTACCAAAATGGAACAGTGTTTGTGGCGCCCCCGCAAAATAAACAGGCCAACCGGGGAGGGTTGGCCTGTTTATTCTCAGAAATAAGGGGAGGCAAGGTTTAAGTTATCCGCAACCTTCAGTTTCCCCTTTGGACAATGTTATCGAGTTGGTTTCATTCTAGCATAACCAGGGTAATTCCAACACCCCAATTTTTGGGGGTTTTTAAAGTTCTTACGGCTTGCGGCTGCGCTCAGGATTACTCAACTTGCGTAGGGCTTTGGCTTCTATCTGGCGAATCCGCTCGCGGCTCACGCCAAAGGCGTTGCCGACCTCCTCCAGGGTATGGCTCTCGCCATCTATCCGACCAAAACGCATTTCCAAAACTCTGCGCTCCCTTTCACTCAAAGAGTCAAGACCTTGTAACAACTGTCCCTTGAGTTGCCGTAAGGCCGCATCCACCGGCTCAATTGCCGTTCCATCTTTGATCGAGTCGGCTATACTACTCTCTTCCAACCCGACAGGTGTTTCCATCGGCCTGTGGGTCATCCGAACTAGGCGCTCCACTCTGTTGGCCTCTCGGCACCAGCGACGCTCGAGTGCCGGGTCCAGCCGCTGATTATTTACCAATGCCTCTTTGATGGCCTGAGTATCTGTGGACGAAAGTTGGCCCATTTCCAAGGCGATTTCTTTAGGGGTCGGCTCTCGGCCGTTTTCCTTGAGGAGACGGCGCTTAGTCTGCACCACCTTACTGACGGTTTTGACCATATAGTAGGGAACTCGGATAGTTCGGATCTGGTCACTCATTCAGGCTACTGCACTTTCTGAAGGCCAGATTTTTCTGGTCTCGCTTTACTTATAAATAGGTTGTAACCGAACTGATAAACCAGGTGTGATGTTTACCAACAATCATATTCATACCACTGCATGGCCGAAAGTGCAGGGTCACTATCCACAGCAAAAAAAAGGCCGGAGAGATTAAGATATTCTCTATCTTTCCATTCTTCTGACCCGCTCGGAAAGCGCACCACAACGCCACGGCCACTCGGTAAAGAAGGGCAGTCCTCCGAACCACCCAGTATTTCAAAAACATACTCCTTTTCACTGCCAGTCCCGTAATAAACCTTTAACCCCGTCCACATTCTACCCCCAATGGATACCCATCGCCCCACTGATGTATCAGGTGTATCTGTAGACGAGGAGACTTCTATTTCTGGTATCTCAGCCGAAGTAGCAGTGGGCATGTATTCCTTAAGAAGTCGGGTTGGTTCTTCGAGCTTTTCCCCGCAACTACGGATTAACTCAAGCCCAGTGTACACCTGATTCTCTTCTTGATTGTCTATACCGACAGTCAAATAGTGCGTCGCGGTATTACAATCATTCGTGGCGTTGAGTAAGGCCGTGTGAAATTGCGTCATGTCTGCCGGTGCGGACATGACGACTAATTCCTCGTGCGTCGTGCGAATAAGTGTCATTTGCCAAGCAGTGTTGATTACCCAGTCGTTTGATTGCTCATAGCTCTGTAACAGTTCCCCTAACTTGATTACAGCGTCACCCATTGTATTCATTTTTTCAGACACAGTCTGTAGATAAGCCTGCGTTTCTACCGGAATTTCCGGCTTAGATGTGGGAGTGGGCATGGGAGTTGAAGTCGGCTCAGGCGTGGGGGTATTGGTTGGAATGGGTGTTGCTGTATGGGTAGGAGTTGTGGGTATCGGTGTTGCTGTTGGCTCAGGCCCCGTTTGTTGAACTGATGGGTTTTGTTGGGCTGATGCAACTTCTTGGGCCGGTGCAGCCTGGGCTACGGGTGCAATTGGCGTTTGAGGCTGTAACAATGATATGGCGGCAAGGCCGCAAAAAGTCAGACTCACACAGGCAAGAAAGGAAAAGAAGACGGCGAAGACGGCGATGTGTTGCTTATTCATTTTGAGATCTTTCATAAGATATATGTCCGGTCATTGTCTTTCCATTCCATTATCCCAGTCCAAGTTTTACTGGCAGTGGGTATATAGCCTGAAGTGGATACGTTAAGCGTACTTATGGGGCTGCGCGTTGTGCTGGCGGGTAAATTCTTGACATCTTTACCAACCGCTTGTCCAATCGCGCTTAAAAAACAGCAAGAAAAAACCACAAGAGCACCTAAAACTAATAAGACGATAAGGCCGGTATTTCCACCTGTTTTCTGTTGCTGGGTCTGCTGAATAGCACCTGTCTGAATCAGTTGGGTTTGTCCGTATGGGTTTCCTTGCGAAGCGCCAATAATGCAAAGGAGATGTAAGATAAGCCCAGGGATGACAAACAGGGAATAACCGATGACAGTTAGGATAAGATATAAAAACCCCTTCCCAACCTCCCCCTTATACATCTGACCCGCCCCAGGGATTATCAAACTCAGGACAGCAGCTACCCCAGGACTCCACAAGCGTTGTAGAGGTGCTTGTATCACTATCGGCACTTGAGGTTGTTGGGGAACCATTGCTTGAGGGGGTTGACCTGTTATCATATCCCGGCCGCAAAAGCGACAAAATTTGGCCTCGGCCTTGATTGTCTCAGCGCAATAGGGACATTTCTTTGTTGCTTCCTGCTTGATTGGTTTTAAGGGCCGATAGGAAGGGGACGGCTCTTGTGCCTGCCGTAGTTCTACCCGATGTTCTGCCATATTAAAAGCGGGTGATTGACTTGATATTAAAACTGGCCCAGGCTGACGAAGTGGGACTATTGATTTTGGTGAGGCTTCAATCTTTGGTGGTTGCTGGCTGGTCTGCTTCTGTTCAATCGCTGCCAGGCCCTTTTTAGCCAGCTCGTTGTTTGGATTGATTTTCAGGACATTCTGCAAGCATTTTAATCGTTCCTGATTGGTATTAACCGCCTGGGTCATCCATAACCAGGCGGCCTCATCCTTTGGATTGCCCCTGATGATTTCAATTAAAAGCTGTTTGCCGGTGGCCTTGTCACCCGCTTTGATAGCAGTGATTGCCGGTTGTAAATCTGGCATCTTTGCCTAACTTTCTGGTGTTACCGATATACGTGGGCCAGTGACCAAAAGAAATGGCCCACCCTTAACCACAGGTGGGCCATTCCCCGAAAGGAGAACTATACAATGACCATCTGCTCGTTGTACAAAAAGAACCTACCTTGTTAGCATCTTACTACAATCTTAAGATTTACAACACCCCAATTTTTAGGGGTATTTAAGGATTTTCAGGCCATAAAGGAAACAGCCGACCCCGGCACGGTCGGCTGCTCCACCTTAACAGTCTTCGAAAGGATTCCTACACCAACATGAGTATTCGTTACAGTTATATACTACCACATTTGGCCATGGCATAACACCCCAGTTTTTGGGAGTTTAAAGGAGCTTGAGGCTGGCCCAGTTTCCTCAGGGAAATATTAGGTGGAGAGTGCTTGAGACCATTTGTAAAGTATATTCCCGCCTCCCGGTGATCGTAGTCTCCGCGTATGGCGACAAACGCACCCGGCAGGAAGCGGCTCGGCGGGGTGCGGATGGCTTCTTTCAGAAGCCGGTCAACGTCGCCAAACTCTACCGACATATCCGTATTCTACTGGCGATGCAGACACCGCACCAGCTCGAAGCTGAACTAACCCTCCAAACCGAGGGCCGTCAGGCCCAGCTCCTGGCCAAGCAGCGCCGGCTCAATAAGCTGAGAGAGCGCCAGGCCCTGCTGGGCATTGATGCGCCGCCGGAGCTGCTCATCGAAATCGAGGATCTGGAGGGGGAAATAAAAAACGCGGAAAGCCTTTTCGGGCCTCCGCGTAAGGACTAAATTTGGGCTAAAACTATCCCCTACTTACGGGCAAACCGAACTCTAGTTTCTGTGACCACCACATAACGATCTACCAACTGGCTCGCGTATCCCTGTAACAGTCGTCGGATAGCCTCAACTTTTTGACCGGCTCGATCATCAGTCAGACGCAAAAGGATAACCCCTCGATGAGAATATCGTTCTCGATAAATCTTTTCCCCAAAGTCTTTGTCATTCGTGATCAAAATCCAGTTCTCAGTAAACGCTTTCTGGATAATCTCATCATCGTCTATCCCTCGCGCTTCTTCGTACACTGAGAAAACTTCGTGCTTTTGCTCACGTAACCATCGAGCCACCACTGGACCCGTGCATTCATCTACTAAAAAGCGCATTTATACTGGCTCTATAGTTAATGGCATGAAGGTCGTATTTTCCAGCGCTTTCGTCGCAAACAAAAAGCACGCCTGAATATCTTCTTGGCTTAAGCCTTCGTATTCTTCCAGAATCTCAGTAATGGTTGCCCCATGAGCTAATAAACCCAGAATATACTCAACGGTTAAGCGTGTGCCCTTAATTACCGGCTTGCCAACCATTACTTTAGGATTGAGAGTAATCCTTTCAAGTAACTGTTGTTCTGTCATCGTTTGTACCTCCAATAACCATTATACCCTAAAATCTTAAAAACACCTGTAATTTTGTCAACAAGATCATGTGGGTCAGCTACAGGTGATGGAGATATGAATTATTTTAAAATGATGGGCAAGAAAATCTGATCCGTGAACACCACGATGTCTAGTCCTGGTTCGAAACGTTCCCAATCACCGTTAGGCCCTTGACACTCCTGTAGGCTGGAAAAACAGATACTCATCCACAGTCTATGCATTCCTGGCGTGGAAAATGCAAGTCCGTCTTCGAGCTTGAAGGTTTCGCCGGAGGCGATGTTTCCGTTGGTCCAACTGATTTTAAAAGAGCCGACGGAGGGAGTTAATCCAAGAATACCAAAAGATATCGGCCCTGCCTCCATGTTTGTTGCTTCGATATTGACAAAAACTGTTTCTCCAACGGCATATGTATTTCTTTCATCGCGGAAGGTAATTTTACCGATAATTCCGTGAGGTCCGGGCGTCGGTGGAGGGGGTGGGGGTGGAACGGGCGGGGGTGGGGGGAGAGAAAAGAGCACAATAGGCAAGTAAATTGTCGCCACAGGCGTAAATGTAATTTGAGACATAATGGAAAAATAATTTTTAGGCCGAGGGGCATCTTCCGGGGGTAATGGTGTTTTACGGTCACTGGCCATACTCGGCAAAGCCAACAGACCAAACAGGAACGAAAGAACAATAGCCAATATGGTCTTTTTCATTGT
Organism: Anaerolineales bacterium; assembly: GCA_015075185.1. Classification (GTDB taxonomy): domain Bacteria; phylum Chloroflexota; class Anaerolineae; order 4572-78; family J111; genus DSQQ01. The sequence goes on from JABTUW010000003.1 coordinate 136,268, forward strand.
TCAGCCCCTTACCGTAATTCTTAATTACATTTCAAGTATACTACATTTCCTGTTAAGATTTTGAACAAATTTCCCAAGTCAGATGTCATCAACAAAATTAAATACTATCAACTGGCCGACAAGAGGGGCGTTAGCCCCTGATTATCCCCCACACCCCCAAGGGGAGGCGAAGTGCTCTGTGCGAAGCGCGAGGGAGTGCCATGAAGTGGCCCGTTGAGGCCAAGCGCTATAAGCGACGAAAAAAAAGCGGCCTTCCGCGTGGAAGGCCGCTTTTACGCTGAAATAGATTAGAAGCCTAAGCGAGCGAAGGCAGCGGCGCGCTTGTTCTCAGCTTTGACCGCAGCTTTCCGCTTGTCGTTGGCTTTCTCAGCCGCGACGACTTCGTGCAGCTTCACGCCTTCCAGGCTGTAGCCGGCGGGCAGGGCGCTGCCGGTAATGGTCAGGACGATATCCTCGACCTGGGCGCTGTAACCGTAGCGCAGAATGGTCGGCTGCTCGCCAACGGTCAGGTTGCGTTTGCGGAACACAAAGACGACGTTGCCGCTGGTCTGCTCCTGCTCGATCTCATTGCGCCAATCGGCATCGGCGGTCAGGGCCACCAGCAGATCTTCGACCTGGGCGATGGTCGGGGCGTAGTAGGTCGTCGGCAGCACGTTGGCCGCGCCTTTGCCCTTGAGGGCTTCGCGCCGGGCGTTGGCTTCGGCGACTTTGGCAGAGAGCAATGATTGGGTTGTGGGTTCTTGAATCTTGGCCATGATACAAAATCTCCTTTGTGAGAAATAGTTGATTACATCCACTCCCTCTTGAGGCCGCCAAGTCGGAAGCCTGTCCCGGGGAGAGGACAAAAGAAAAAACCTACTGAAACCACCGCGGAGCAGGGACACGCCGATCCCTGCTCCGCGTTAAATCACGCCTAGTGGCGCTCGAACTGGGCCTTGAGAGATTCCAGCCGCGCGGCCAGGTCCAGGCCGGTGACGGAAATTGCCCGCACAAAATGGCCGATATCGCGCGAACCATCGCGCTCAATCGTCAGGTTGAAGCGCGCGCCGCCCAGCAGCGGGCCATCCTTGGGGAACATGAGGTAGCGCCCGTCAGGGAACTCGATAGTGTTCCGGCTGCGTTGCGCGGTCAGGGTAATGTCCTGGCCGTTCTCATCCTGGCCAATGACGATCAGCTCCTCTACCTGCTCGATACGGACATCTACGACGTGAGTTACATTGCGCTCGATCCCGGCCCGGTCCACGCCGACGACGACCTGCTGAAAGTCATCCTTCAGGTCGAGCCGGCCCGGTTGGTGCTCTAGCAGGTCAAACAGGTGCTCCCTGAGTGGTTCGGCCCAGAACAGGGGGATGGCCGAACCTGCGCCTTTGCCGCCGGTGTCGTGGAAGGCAAACCATAACAGGTGCGCGATCCGCTCCCAGGAGATGCCGGTGAGCGTGGGGAATCTGCGTTCCTTGGCGATGGTGTAGACCGGCTTGCCCGCCTCGCTTATTTTGCGGTCGTAGCGGAGGATGACCCGGCCGTTTTGCTGGAAGTCCTTCAGCAGCGGGGTCCAGAAGGTGGCGGCGAAGATGGCCCAATCGCTGGGGGTCATCATCGAGCGCCGGGCCAGCTCGTCGCGGCAGATTCTACGCAGCAGCCGGCATGCCTCCAGTTCCTCCTGGGTCCGTGGCCCAATGGCGAAGAACTTGAAGCTGTCCGGCAGCGCGCCCAGGTACAGGTATTCGGGCAGCTCCAGCCGGTACAGCAGGCCGTCCCAGGCAAAGCCTTCGATAGCCATTTTCATCAGCGATTCGGAGATGCCGAAGGTTGGCTCAGCCTGGCTAAATTCGGGCAGATGGTCACGGTCGCGCAGCGCCGCCGGCGATTTCTTGGGGTTGAAGGCAATCAGCCGGGTCGAGACCAGCCCTTCGTCGGTCAGGATTTTCCAGATGCGCCCAATCTCCTTGACCAGCGCTTTCATGCCGCCGATGTTGTCCAGGTTGGTCTTGAAGCCGTCCACACCGCATTGGATAAAGAAGCTCAGGACGTAGAACATTCTGATTACCCGCCGGGCCGCTTCGTCGTCACATTCACAGATTTCCATCATCCATTCGACCATTTCAGCCGGATAATCCTCGACGATGTAGCCCTTGGCCACCATCTGGGCGTAGAAGTAATCGTCAGTTCCGATTCGTGTAGCTAGGTCGCTCCACGTTCGCGGGTCGGCATTGAGGATCAATAGATTGATGTTGGCGGCCAGGCCCACGGCCATCGCCCCGGCCAGGGTGTCGGTCAGGGTCTTGGAGCGCGGCGCTTTGAGGTCGTCGAAGGTGTAGAGCTTGGGCAGCTTCGAGACAGCCAGGCCGGTGGTGTGCAGCCACTCGTTGAGGAACGCATTGTAGGTCAGGGGGAAGGGTTCTTCAGGGATCGCTTCAAACTGATCGAAGTCAAAATCCCCGTTGGCCTCCTTGAACACGTCCGGATCAACCATCGCCCCGTTGAGCATGTGCGCCCATTGGCAAACGCTGATAAAGCCGGTGAAAAGCATCAGCCATTCGCCGCTCTGGGTGGCCTTGACATCATCGCCTGATTTCCACGTGGAAAAGGCTTTGATGTTCTTGGAGCAGGCCAGGAGGCGGGCCTGGGCGTGTTCCGCTGGCCAGCGGTCATCCGGCACGACGATGAACTGGCCGGCAGCCATAAAGCCGGCTCCGTCGTCATCCTTGCCAAAGAGCGTACCCTGGAACTGCTCGATCTCACTCAGGAAGTCGCTGATCGGGCCTTCGTGAATGGCCACCACCGGCATAATGCAGCGGCTGTTATTGACCGGATAGCGCGCCAGGAGGGCCAGCTCACTTTTGAGCAGGCGGGTCTGCTTGGAAGGAAAGTAGGCGCAACCATCCCTCGGGCCGGCGATGGCGACGAAGCCCTGGACGCTCTTGGGCTTGCCGGTGGTGATGGTGTCGAAGATGGCCCGGGCCTTGTCCGGTGAGAGCGAGAGGTTCAAGTCCGGATGGTCGAACATGACCTCGGAGAGTTCCAGCAGCCGCTCGCGGGATTCGTCTTTCATCCCGAATTTGAAAGCGTGGGCGATAAACTCGGAGTGATCGTTGATCCGCTCGATGCCTTCGGCGACGTGGGGGAGGAGTTCCAGCAGCACACCCTCTTTATCGTCGGGATGCTTCACTTGAGAGACGATCTGGGTGCTCAAGCGCCACTGTTCCAGCGAGAAGGGCTTGCAGACCAGCGCCCGGCGCAGGCCCACGGCATCACTCTGGCGAATGATGAACTCACCGTCGCCTATCGGTTTCTCAACATCGGGGCCAAAGACCAGGTTAGTTCCCATTGGCAGCCACTGAATGGGCCAGGCTGCTACCCGACCGTTGCTAAAGCCGCCGCGGGTCGCCCGGCCCACTCTGACTCCAGCTTCGGCGTAATTGAACACTTTACGCAGCGAGCGGTTCAGGTCCTGGGTGTAGCCGGTCAGGGTCTTGTTCTTGGTGGCTGAGGACCAGAGCGAGTTGAGGATGAAGGTCTCGCTCGATCCGTCGGGGTAGTTCACCGTCATCAGGCTGTCAATCAGGGTCGTATTACCGTCCTGAATCATTTGCTCATCCGTTTCCGATAATCGAAGATAAACTACGCCGGTGAACACACGGACATTGCGCAGCGTTTCCTCGGCGTCGGGCCGGGTAGTGCTGGTCCGGTTGAGCATGCACTTCACCCGGGCCGGATATAGCTCGGCCAGGGTGAAGAAGGGTTGAAACTGCCAGGTCACGATTTCACCCTCGCTGTTGATGACGGCGATGTAAACGTGAGTTTCAGAGGACAGGATTTGGATTGTCATCCTTGGGGTCCTTTCATTAGGCCGCTGAAGCGGTCGCGGAGATATTGGACTTCGGGCCGGGGCTGGGCCGCGGCCTGGTGCATAAACTGCTCGAAATTCCAGGGCGATTCAATCGTGGGGATATCCACGACCTGGAAGCGGCTGGCGATGCCGCGCGCGTCACGGGTGTCTTGAACCAGGTGATCGGCTTTGACGTTCATCTCGACGCCAGCGTGGCCGTCTACCTTGATCCAGGTGATGACGTACTTCGCCATGATCCGGTCCAGCTCCTGCCAGAGTTCGACGTTGGCCAGGGGCGCGCCGGCGGCAGTTTTCCAGCTGTTCTTGCGCCAGCCTCTGATCCACATCGAAGCGCCGCCTTGCAGGTATTGGCTGTCGGTGTAGACGTGGACCGGGATGCGCGTGGATTTGAGTGCGGATAGGCCGGCGATGGCCGCGGCCAGCTCCATCTGCTGGTTGGTGGCGTGAGGCGCGTAGCCGCGCACGGCTGCGGCCTTTTCGCCGTTTTGGAGGATGGCGACGTAAGCGCCTTCGCCCGGATTGGGTGCAGCGCCGCCGTCGGTGTGAATGATGGTGTGATAGGTTGACATACAGAATCTCCTTATGAGTGATAATTTTGAGCGCAAAAAGAAAACGCCTACCTCTCCCCACGACGGGGAGAGGTAGGCGCTGCGGATTCCCCAATTGGGGAAAAACAAGAGCGTGATTAGGAGGCGATCTTGGATTTTGGAAAAATAGAGAATTAGCCCAGGGGAGGGAGAGCGCTTCGCCTCCCCTTGGGGGATAAGCGATCAAAAAAAAGCGTAGGGGTGATGCCCCTACGCTTTTTCGGTTTCGTGGTTAGAACGGGATCTCGTCCTCTTGCAGTTCTTCCACGTCGTTGGCCACGGAAGCCGAGCGATTATTACCGTTGCTGCTGCCGCTGCCGCCCAGGAACTTCACGTCAAAGGCGTTGATCTCAAAGCTGCCGCGCGTTTTGCCGTTCTGGTCCTCCCAGAGCTTCGGCCCGCCCGTTTCGTGATCAAAGGTCAGGCGGCCTTCAACCAGGACCTGGCGGCCTTTGCTCAGGTAGCGGTTGCAGGTTTCGGCTTGCTTGCCCCAGACCGTGACGCGGAACCAGCAGGTGGTTTCCTGCTGCTGGCTGTCGGAGCCGGTGAAATTGTTGTTGACGGCCATGCGGAAATTGGTCACCGCTTGCCCGCTGGGCGTGTAACGCATCTCGGGGTCGCCGCCTAAATTGCCAACGAGAATGATTTTTTGATAACCGGACATGATCGTATCCTTTCATTGTGTGGCCCTTCACTGTCCAGGTGAGAGCCGGATTAAATAAGAAAAACTCTACTCAGACCCCTAGCGCGGGGCCTGAGCAGGTCGTGCTTTACCATACTGTTTTTCGAGCTGGCGAGTTTGGGCCTGGAGGGCGCGAAGCTGCTCAACCATCTCTTTGATTTGATTGTTGACCTCGGTGCCAAGCACGCGGTCAATGTGAAGAAGTTTGTCGTTGTGACTCATCAGATAAGCCTCCAAAAAAAGTGGGCCTTACCCTGAAACTCAGGGTAAGGCTGATTGAGTTGAAACTTAAGCGTAGGCGTGGGAGCGCGCTTCGCTTTTGAGGAACTGGGATAGGTTGGGCCGCTGGGAGAGGGCTGCGAGTCGTTCATTACGCTGTTCGTCGTGGATGACAACTTCAATGGTGTCCCAAAGGTGTGCCGGCTGGTCATGGATTTGGTCAAAGTTATCTTCAAACCAGCGGGTGGAGTAGATCAACGTTTCGCCGGGATGGATTAGGGTGAGCGCCATCTTAACCACACCACTGGCAATAAGCCGCGCTCAAGGGGTTGCCGCCGCCGCAGACGCCGCAAGTCCAGAAGATGACTTCAGGACCCATTGGGGGGAGGGGACTATCGAAGATCAGTTTTCGGGTTTTCATAGGGAACATCCTTTCATTAGGGAGATTGAATTGATTAGATACGTTCCTGGCCTTGTGTCCGCACCCAATCGGGAGTCGAACCCAATCAGCCGGATTAGAGCCTAGTACCACTACCGCGCTACATCGGGTGCAGGCAACAGGCCAGGAATAAAAAGAAAAACTTTACTGCCCGGCCCGGCACTCGGAGCGAGTACCAGGCCGGGGGGGGCTTGTTTAGAGCCGAACCAGGGAGGCCGCGTTGGGTTTGAAGTACAGCTTCTGGCCAAGCTGCTCCCAGCCCCAGGACAGGAAGAACAGCACCAGGTCGGCATCGGTCACTTTGGCCTGGGGGCAGGCCAGCTTGGTGCCACGGCAGCCGTGCTGCACCTGCACATTCAAACAGCCGTTGCGCCAGAAGTTGAGCCGTTCAGCGCCAGCCAGGTGCTTGGCCTGGTCGGGGGTCAGGCCGAGCATCTCGACCAGGGCGACGAAGCTAACCGTCGTCGGGTCCGGTGTAGATTCGGGGGCCGGTTTACCTTTGCCGGTCTGCTCGTAGCGGAAGGCCGGATCAGCGCCGTGAATGACCTTGCCGGCAGCTTCGGCCTGGGCCTTGATCGCGGCCAGGTCGGTAACCTCGAAGCGGCGGAACACGCCTGATTTGTACCAGACGTAGAGCGTGCTACCCTCGACGCTCAGGGTTTTGACTTTGGAGTAATCAATGCGGGGCATAGCTTAGATTCCTTTCGTGGGAGTAAATTAAAAGCCGCCCCAGAGCGGGACGGCTTGTGATTACTGGACAACGGGAAAGCTACCCGATTACTCACCACTCCAAGGCAGGTGACGCCTAAAAGAAAACATTCACCTAAACCCTTCCACGTGGAAGCATTTAGGTGGATTGCGCTTCGCATCCCCTTGGGGGATTAGACCAGGCCCTTAGCAATAATGCCCTCAATCGCAGCCTTGATGACATCGCCGTGACAGGGGGTGTCGTCGTTGGCCTTGAGCTTGCACCAACAAATGAGATGCAAGACGCCAGTCTCTTTATAGAGCCGGGCCAGGCGCAGCAGCTCAGCTTTGACCTCGCTGTTGGCCAGCCATTGAGCTTGCAGCCAACAGTGATATTCCCTGACGGCTTCAACGTCAGAGCTAACGCTCTGCTTGGCGTACTTGGAGGGCTTGGATGCAAAGGGATTGCCCAGGAGCGAAGGTCGGCCAATGTAGATGTCCGTTGGCCGTTTGCCCTTGCCATACCACTTAGCCGAAACGACGGTGATAGCCATAGGTTAGAACTCCTCGACTTCAGCACAATCACGGCAAATGATGATGCTGTCACCATCGAGCGTCCAGCGATGCGAGCCGGGATTGGCCTTGCAGTAAGGGCAGATAGCAATCCAGGGAATGCGGGCTGCCTCAGCGTGGTCATAGAGCGTTTGAAAGCCAACGCCAGAGAGCGAGCCTTTGACCTCGACGCCATCGTTGAATTTAACAACAACGGCAAAGGTCAGGGCTTCAGCATACCAGCCGATGCGCTCAACCCCGGTCAGGTCAGGGTGAGTGAAACAGAAAGCACGGGTAGTCATAGGATAAAGTCCTTTCGTGGGTTAGAGAGATGATTATTCCCCAATTGGGGAAACCGTTGATAGGGGGAGCGGGGACCTCATAAGAGTAGGCCCAGAAGGACCAGACAGGGGGACAGCAGGCCATTCTGGTCACATCGGATAGGGGTCAGCGAGGGGAAAAGTGACCCTCCCTCACACGAAGGCGTGCAGAAAAATTCACGCTCGCTCACCCCGACGCTCTCTATCCCTTACCCCTGTACCCCTACGGGTACTCCGAAGCGTCGTGAGACGGAATGAGACGAATTGAGACGATAAGCACCGAAAAAAAGAGCGCCTCACCTTCGGGTGAGGCGTCTCTCTTAGGCCGGCTGCTCAGCTTTGGTGTAGCTGTAGTAGTTGTGGCCGTTGGCGGTGAAGTGCTTGCGGACTAAGCCCAGGGCTTTGACCGCTTCGCCGATGACGCCGGTCTTGGCAATCGCGGCTTTACCGGACAGCTTGGATTGCTCCAAGCCGCTGGTCTTGGCGAAGTCGGCTTTCATCGCATCGCCGTGAATGTCGAACAACGTGATGATGATACAGCCGTCTCGGTCTTTGCCGAAGGCGAGCACTACTTCGTTCTGGGGTTTGATTTGAGCTGACATTGGGAAATCTCCTTTGTGGGTTAGGGTTTAGGTTGGTGAGAGGACAATAAGAAACCTCTCACCGAGACCACACCGAGGGGGGGGAGTACCCCCCCACCGGGGGTCACAAAAGAAACAATCTACAGGGGGGTAGTTCCTAACTCTTAGATTGCACGTTACCCGTTAGCCGCTCGCACATCCGGGGTTGATTTTTTACCGGGGAGGTTGCCCTAAAAAATGGGGGGGTGTCCAAAAAACCGAGGGGCCTACTCTCCCTCGTCGCAGGCCGGCGGGGCGTGGTGCGATTTGCAAGCCTCACACCAGACCACGTTAGGGATAACGGGCCGGCGCCAGCTCCGCAGCCATTCGATGATCCACATCAGCGGGACTCCTTTCTTTCCCCCGCCTGGCTTCGCGACAGTGGGGAAACGTCGTCGTCGTCATCGTCGTCATCGTCGCTGACCCGCCGGCCGTCCACTTCCCAGATGCCGCTCCAGTCCTGGGCTTTCTCGTCCCATTCGTGGACCCACACCTCGACGTGGTGGTAATTGGCGATCTCCTCGACCCGGTTGATGGCGGCCAGGAGGTTGTCGTACTCTACCTCCTCGTCGCCGGCGCGGAAGCGGCCGATCACCCGGCCCAGCTCGGCCTCGCTCATGTCGGCGTAATCCTTCTGCTGGACCGAGATGGTGACGACATACTCCAGGCCCTCGGTGGTGATGGCCGTGGCGATCCGCTCGGCCGGGGTGCAATCTTCCAGCCAATACAGGACAGCGCCCGGCGCTTCGCCTTCAAAGGCGTAGTAGGCTTCTTCGGCCAGGCGCTCGGCCACGGCCGTGTCGTCGCCCCACCCCAGCGTGTTGGCGATCTTGACCCGGTGGACGAAGGGCAGGTATCTGCGGAAGGCGGCCTCGATGATCGGGGTCAGGTCATCCTCCAGGGAGTGATTGGTCGCCTCGGGGTGCATCTGGCCGCTGTTGAACGTGTCATTGCAGCAGTTGCAGAGGGCGATGATGCCGCCCTCTTTCGTGCGCCGGATGACGTTGGCTTCGGATTCGCAAGGGTCATTGTCACAGTAGATACTGAATCGCATCAGACACGCTCCAGCAGGTAGCGGGTGACGGTGATGGACTTGGGCGCGGCCGCGTTGGCGATCAGCTCCGCTTCCTTCACCTCGAAGGCTTTTTCCAGCCAGGCGTGTTTGTTGCGCAGCTTGCCCCACCACTCGCCCGGCCCGCCGGGCAGCAGGATGGCGACCAGGTGGCCGGCGTCGGTGATGTCGGCGATCTTGGTTATAAACTCGGCCTCGGCCATTTGCTGGCCGAAGACCCGGCCCATCGGCGGGTTGCACAGGACCTTGGTAATGAATAGGGGCAGGGCGCAGCCGTCCAGGAAATCGCCGTGGATGACCGGAACCTCGGCCGCCTCGGCGATGCGGACCAGCCAGGGCTGGACCTCGACGGCGCCGATCTGCATGTGCGGCTGGATGCGTCGGGCCGCCTCGTACAGCGCCCCGAAACCGAAGCGGGGATCAGCAGCACGTCACGTTCCTCAAGTTTGAGGGAAGCGGCCATTTTGTCGGCTACGTGGCGCCAGGTGCAGTACAGCCCTTCCATTGCGCCGGCTCTCTTGGCGTACTCGGTGTAGAGCTGGGTCCCCAGTTCCAGGACGCTGCTCTGTAGTGAGCCTGTCGAACTGCCCTCGAAGGCAATCTGCGGGTGGTCGCCGCCGGCCGCGGCAAAGGCCAGGCAGGCGTCGGTCAGCTTGCCGTAGAAGTCGCCGCCGCCGTTGCGGGCAAGTTTGACCCAATAGGGAATAGATTTTTTTGACATAGTTATCTCCTTAATTTTCAAAAATTTTTGACATAGAGTGGTTCTGACAGGGGCAAAAGCCCCCAATTTCACTTACAGGAAGGAACTACTTTTATGGCGACAATGCTTACAGCTTCATCGGTGATCAAGATCGTGGACGGCGGCGAGACCGTGGTGGACCGCGAGTTCATCTACGAGTACGAGATCACCGGCAAGGTCGAGGGCGATTACTGGCTGGACGTGTCTGCTTCCAGCTTCACCCTCTGCGTCAAGGGGACCAACATTGCCACGCCGGCGATTGTGGACCCATTCGTGGTTGGACTGTCCACCATTCGCGGGATTGCGATCAAGAGCGAGATCAATCTGGAACTGAGCGTGGACGGCGCGGTTGCGCCGATCAAGATGGCCGAAGGCAACTTTATGATGGCTCAGGCCGAGATGCAGACGATCCAGATCGCCAAGGACGACACCCGCAGCGGTTCGGTCAGCTTCATCGTCTGGGGGGATAGATAATGACGATCCCGTTTTACGACTCCAGCTCGATGTGGGGACCGCAGGGCGACCCCAATAAAGAGCGCCCTCGCCTGAAACCGGGCGACCGGCTGAGCGACGGCCGCATCTTTCGGGGTGACAATCCCGAAGCGGCCCTGCTGGCCGAACTGGCCCGGCTTGAGGAGAAGATCCGGCCGCTCGACGAACAGCGCCAGGCGCTGCTGGCCAAGCTGCACGAGATCGCGCCGGAGAAGTACAAGGCTTCCGGGGACCCATTGGGCCGACTCTCCCCGCAGGGGGACGGCCAGGTAGTAACCGCCGTAACGGAGGAGACGCCGGCCGCGACCGAGCCGGCCGCGACCGCCCCGGCCAGGAGCGCACCAGCCAAGAAAAAGGCTGCTGCCCATGCCAAGAGCTAACGTCTCGCGCACGATCCAGAGCTACCTGCAACTGCTGACAGAGCAGATGCACCATTACGCCACCCTGCGCCTCTTTGACGGCCTGGAACTGGCCGCGGCCGGCCGGCTCTGCCTGGATGCCCAGGTGCCGGCCTTGATTTCGTTGGAGAGTGATGTCTGCGCTTGCAGCCTGATTGGTTTGGCGACTTACCGCAAGGAGGGGAGCTACCACCAGGAACTGCTGTGCCTGGAGGCGCATTACGATCCAAACGAGGTCATTGGCCTGGGGCCGGCCCGCTGGAACCAGTTGGCCGACCTACTGGCTTACCAGCTTGTGGCCCAGCTCGTCCAGTGGAAAAAAGACAAGGAGATGGTGGCCTTCAGCCCCATCGCCGCAACGACCGGCCTCAAGCCCGACCGGCAGCGGTTCTATCTGTAACTTTTCCCCAACGAAGTGGCCCGTAGAGGCCATTGGGGAATCCCGACTATGGCCCGACCTTACCAGTTGACTCCCGCTGACATCGAAATCTTCAAACGCGCCTGTAATCCCGCCGATGGCATCGGGATCAACTGGTTCATCAAGTATTACTTTGGCGGCCGCGAGCTGCGGGAGTGGCAATACTACTGGCACCACGCCATGCAGACGCAGCTTACGTGTGTGGGTGGGGTGGGGAGCGGCAAAACAGTGGGCGCGGGCCTGTCCTACGCGGCGTTCGCCGCCATGACCCCGGGCTACGAGTACATGAACGTGGCCCCGACCGCCTGGCAGAGCGCCCTGCAATATCGGGCCATCCTGGCCGAAGCGGCAGACAAACCCTTTGAGAAGTTCATTTACAAGTACGCCGAGCGGCCCTATCCCCGGATCATTTTGAAGCACAACGGCATCGGCGAATCAACCCTCTGGTTTATGAGCGCTGCCGATGATGCCGAGCGGATTCAGGGGGTCAGCCTCGACGCGGCTAACGTTGATGAATGTGGGGTGCTGATTGATGGAAGTTGGCTGCTGACGATGTTAATCTCCCGTTTGCGCGGGACGGTCAATATGAAGAACGGCCGCGAGCGGCCCCGGCAGCGCCGGCTTTCCTGCATCACGGCCAACTACGAAGTCGCGCCGCCCTGGTTGTGGGAACGGATGGACCGAATGTTTGAGCAGCCGGACTATTTCCTTTCAATGGTGATCAAATCCGAGGACAACCTGAGCAAAGAGGATATTGACAGCTTCAAGCTGGTCATTCCCAAAGACCAATGGGAGATGATGCTCGAAGGCAAGAAGCCCGAAGGGTCCGGCGAGCACTTTCACGTCAGTTCGGTCACGGCCTGCGAGGATTGGAGTCTCAACCGCCACGCCCAGTACCATTTGCTGGAAAAAGAAACGCCCACGCCGGAGTGGGCTTACGAGGAGAATCCCGGCGCGGGTTGCGTTCACTGGGAGATGCCCAGCGAGGCCAAGAAAGGCCGGAACTACTTGCTCATCGGCGATCCGGGCAGCGATAACCCGCCGCGGCGCAACGCCGGCGTCATTTGGGTCCTGGACATCACCGACTTTCCGCGCCAGCGGGCCACCCTGGTCTATTTCAAGTGGGTCTACGGCAACGGAACCTACGACAATTTTTTAGCCGCTTACGAGTACGCTTACCGCAAGTACCGGCCGGTTGACAGCCTGATAGATTCGACCGGGACGCAGAAACTTTGGAACGAGCAGGTCCTGCTCGACCGGGGAATTGTGGCCGCCGGCATGAACTTCAGCGGCGACAAAAAGGGGATGCTGGTTGCAGCGATGCGCCTGGTCGAGCGGCAGTTGATCCGCTGGCCTTACATCCAAGGGATACGGGGGCAGCTTCTCACCTACAAACTGGCCGAAGATAACAAGCTGCCCCAGGACATTGTGGCCGTGCTGATGATGGCCGCCTATTTTCTCCGCATATACCAGTGGGAAGATTACGCCGAGGAACACCAGCCGGAGACGCCAGTGGTGATGGCTCCGGCGCGGGACGTCCGCAGTGAGGTGCTGACGCCCCGCACGGCGGGGATTCTTTGGTAGATTCACAGTTGAGCCGCTCGTACCTCATCTGGACATTGCCATTATCAAAAAGCTCGGTAAAATAAATAAGGAATTTGAAAAAAGAGGTGGCTCCTTTGATTGTCGAGACAAGATACGAACACATTATCTTAAACGAGGCGCAAGTTCCCCTGATCGTCGGTACGACCATGAAAGTGGTTGAACTGGTTTTGGATCACAAAGCTTATGGCTGGAGTCCAGAAGAGTTACAGTTTCAGCATCCCTATTTGACCCTGGGCCAAATTTATTCGGCCCTGGCTTTCTATTGGGATCATCAAGAAGCGCTGGATCAGGACATTGAACGACGCCTGCAGGAGATTGATCAAGTTCGGCAAGGAATGAAACCGGCGCCGCTGGAAGCCCGGCTGAAAGCCAAAGGGTTGATTTAATGGCGCTTGCCCTTTATATGGATCAGCACGTTCCGCGAGCCATTACGACGGGACTTCGTTTACGTGGGGTAGATGTGCTCACCGCTTATGAAGATGGCCGGAGTGACTTGGTTGATCCGGCCTTACTGGATCGGGCCAATGAACTGCAACGGGTCCTTTTCACGCGGGATGATGATTTGCTGATCGAAGCCACCCAACGACAAAGAGCCGGGATACCTTTTCGTGGGGTTATCTATGCTCATCAACTTCGAGTTTCGATAGGCAAGTGTGTTGAAGATTTAGAACTGATCGCCCAGGTTGGGGAAGCCGAAGATTTGATGAATGGCGTAAAGTTCTTACCGCTTTAGACTTCGTGTACGCTGATGAAGCAGAGCGCTAAAAGGCAATCCTTGCGGCGGTAATCTGGTTTTCTTTGATAACCTCGGAGGTCTGCGGCTCCCCTTCACATTTGGCGTCTTTTGGTTTGGGATAGCGCAGGTCCAACCCCAACAAACCCGCCTCCTCCTGGTCAATTTCAACGAAATAAAAAAAGCCAACCCAATCGGTGCGCAGGACGCGCGGCAGCCAGACACTCGGCTCGATTTGGATATCCTCGCTGAAATTGTGAGCAATGCTCAGCATGGTGCAGGGGATTTCGGGGGTGATGGCGAAGGCTTCGCCAGTTTTTGGGTCAATATAATCGAAGGGGACGTAGCGAAAATAGAGCGCCTCGCCAATATGGTAGCGTGGTGCAAACTCTAACATTGATTTCTCCTGAAAATAGTCCGCCCATCGGATGACACCGGCGGGCGGTTTTGCTTCCGATAACTTTTGTAATATGTAACGTGGTTGGGGGAAGGGCTGGCGCTCCGCTTTGATAGATAAAATTAATATACGAATCGGGTTAGTAGGTTAGGCGGGGTATTTTCCTCAATTGGGGAATTGCTTTGGACACGGGGTTAAATAAAAAGCCCCTTCCACGTCCCCCAAGGGGAGACGAAGCGCTCTGGAAGGGCTTTTTTGATGATTGTCAATTCAATCCGGTTATGTTATACTGGCAATGAAAAAGCCCCGCTCGCGACGGGGCTTGGCCCGGATCAGGTGAGCAACCACCAGCCCGGTTTGTCGTGCTATGGTAGCATACTTGCGCCGCCTGGGCAAAAGGCGGCGCTTTTTGTTTGGCTTCAGTCCTCAGTCGCCACGCCAAGGTTGCTCTCACTGACTCTCCAAACCCCAGAGGTGTATGGATGAACCACAAACAGAAGAGGCAAACTGGAGAAATTATGTCTCATTATGCTTCGGAGGAATTGTATCAAGTCCTCTTTGAACAGGCCGCCGATGGTATTTTTATTGCCGATGCCCAGGGGCATTATATCGAAGTCAACCGGCAGGGCTGCGAGATGCTGGGCTACTCGCGTGAGGAACTGCTAAATCTCTCCATACAGCATTTGATCCCGGCCGAAGATCTGGCCAACCAGCCGGTCCGTCTGGCTGAACTCCGTACTGGCCAAAGCTTGCTGACCGAGCGCCGGCTGCGCTGCAAAGATGGCCATTTGCTGCCGGTGGAAATCAGGGGGCAAATGATGGCCGACGGCAAGATGCTGGCTTTTGTGCGTGACATCACCGAGCGCCGGCGGGTAGAGGCAGCCAGGCGCGAGAGCGAGCAAAAATTTCGCAGCTTTGTCGAGCAGTCGTCCGAAGGCTTTGCCTTGGTAGAGGAACAAGGCTTGGTTATTGAGTGGAACCAGGCGCAAGAACAGATGACCGGATTGAGGCGCGCCCAGGTTATCGGCAGACCAGCCTGGGAGGTGCAGCAGGAGCTGCTGCCGCCGGAAGTGCGGACGCTTGAGCGCTATGAGCGCAATAAGCAGACTGTTGGGGAGGCGCTCCATACAGGTCAATCGTTCATTTTTAACAAGACCCTCGAAGCGCAAGTAATGAAGCCGGATGGAGAACGCCGGTTCTTTCAACAAACCGTCTTTCCGATCAAAACGAACCAGGGGTACTGGATTGGCTCGGTCAGCCGCGATATAACGGAGCAGCGGCGGGCGAATGACCAACTCCGCCAACTTTCGCGCGCAGTGGAGCAAAGTCCGGTATCCATCGTCATCACAAACACGATGGGCGCCATCGAGTACGTGAACCCCAAGTTTACCCAGGTCACCGGCTATACCCTGGCCGAAGTCATCGGCCAAAATCCAAACCTGCTGAAATCGGGATACACGTCACCGGAGGAATACCAACGGCTGTGGGACACGATTACTTCGGGCGGCCAGTGGCGGGGTGAGTTTCAGAACCGAAAAAAGAACGGCGACCTTTACTGGGAAGCGGCGACGATTTCGCCGATCTTGAATGAACGAGGCAAAATCACGCACTTTCTGGCGGTCAAGGAAGACATCACCGAGCGCAAACGGGCGGAGGCGGCACTCCAGGCAAGCGAGGCCCGGCTGACCGGCATCATCGAATCGGCCATGGATGCCATCATCTCGGTGGACGACGAGCAGCGCATTGTCCTCTTCAACTCCGCCGCCGAGCAGATGTTTGGCTATTCTGCCGCCGAAGTAATGGGCCAGCGGCTCGACCATCTGCTCCCGGCCCGTTTCCGCGAGAGGCACCGGGAGTATATCCGCGCATTTGGCCAAGCCGGCCTAACCTCGAGCGCGATGGGAAACTTGAACAACATCGTCGGGCGGCGAGCCAATGGCGAGGAATTCCCCCTCGAATCTTCAATCTCACAAGTCGAGATCGGCGGGACTAAACTTTATACCGTCGTCCATCGTGACATCACCGAACGCCAGCGGGCAGAGAAAGCGTTGCGCGAGAGTGAGGAGAAATACGCCAGCGCCTTTCGCATCTCACCCGACTCGATTAATATCAACCGTATGAGTGACGGTCTCTACCTTGATGTCAACGAAGGGTTCACCGCGCTCAGCGGTTATACGCGCGAGGAAGTGATCGGCCAATCCTCTCTGACTCTGAACCTGTGGGCCGATCCGCGTGATCGTGCCCGGCTGTTGCAGGGTCTGCAGGAACGGGGCGAAGTCACCAATCTGGAAACTACGTTTCGCCTGAAGGATGGTACGCTCCGTACAGGGCTGATGTCGGCGCGACAGATCGAGGTCGGCGGCGAGGCGTGCATCCTGTCCATCACCCGCGACATCAGCGAGCGCAAGCAGGCCGAAGAAGCCTTGCGCGAAATGGCGGAAAACATGGCGGCGGCCCAGCGGATTGCCCATTTCGGCAGTTGGGAGATAGACTTGAATGATGAGCTGGAGTTCGTCGAACCCCAGATGTGGTCAGATGAATGTTACCGCATCTTCGGCGTTGAGCCGGGATCGGTTGAGATTACCAAGGAGTTGTTCTATAGTCACATACACTCAGATGATCGTGAGTCTGCGTTGCAGGCGCTCATTAAAGCCATCCAGGAGCGCACAGAGTGCTCCTACGAGTATCGCCTCATACGGTCTGATGGCAGCATCCGCTACATCCACGACCAGGTTAACGTGGTCTGCGACGAGCAAACCGGCCAGCCGGTCAAGGTGGTCGGCACGACGCACGATGTTACCGAGCGCAAACAGGCCGAGGAGGCGCGGGTCAAACTTGAGGAACAATTGCGCCAGGCTCACAAAATGGAAAGTGTCGGCCGGCTGGCCGGCGGCATTGCTCACGATTTTAACAACCTGCTCACGGTGATCCGGGGCTACTGTGATCTTATGCAACCCCGGCTACCCGGCGGGGACCCGCTGCTCAAAGATTTAGAGCAGATCCGGCGGGCGGCTGAGCGGGCCGCTACCCTCACCCGGCAGTTGCTCGCCTTCAGCCGCAAGCAAATGCTGGCCCCAGCCACCCTTGACCTGAATGACCTGGTGACCAATCTCCACAAAATGCTGGGGCGGCTCATCGGCGAGGATGTCAACCTGGTGCTGGCGCTTCAGCCGGAGCTGTGGCCGGTCAAGGCCGATCACGGCCAAATCGAACAGGTCATCTTCAATCTGGCCGTCAACGCCCGTGATGCCATGCCGACCGGTGGCATGCTGACCATCGAAACCGGTAACGTCCGGCTCGACGACAGCTATCTCGAAATTCACCTCGAGGCTCCCCGTGGACCCTGCGTGATGCTGGCCGTGACCGACACCGGTCACGGCATGGATGCGCCCACCCAGGACCACATCTTTGAACCGTTCTTCACCACCAAAGAGGTGGGCCAGGGCACCGGCCTGGGGCTGGCTACCGTCTACGGTATTATCAAGCAAAGCGGCGGTGACATTCTGGTTTACAGCGAGCCTGGTTACGGCACTACCTTTAAGATCTATTTACCCGCCAGTGAAACCGTCCCGGATGTGCCTGTTCCTCAAGCGCCACGGGTCAGCCACGCCGGCACTGAGACCATTCTGCTGGTCGAGGATGAAGAAGGAGTGCGCAACCTGATAGGGCGTATCTTGAAAGGCAAAGGCTACACGGTCCTGGAATCTCGCCACGGAGACGAGGCTTTGTTGCTGGCCGGCCAGCACCAGGGACCGATTGATTTACTCCTCACCGACGTGATCATGCCGCAGATGAGCGGCCGGGACCTGGCCGAACGGCTTAAGAAGCTCCAGCCCCGGCTAAAAGTCCTCTTTGTATCCGGCTACACCGATGACGCCGTGGTTCGGCATGGGTTGTTAACGGCCGAGGTTGAGTTTCTATCCAAACCTTTTTCGCCGGACACCCTGGCCGCGAAGGTGCGCCAGGTGCTTGATAAGTAAATTCCCTCGACAGGCCGACTTCTTCTACTTCTGGTTCTCTACGAACAGACGTCTGTCCCACTCATCACACTGCCGCGTTGAAGGGGTTGTCGTAGAGAGGAAGTCGTGTTAAAATAAAACGACATAATGAAAGACCCCCGGCTGGCAAGCGAACAGGGGTCTTTGTGTATTTGCTTTGACCACGCGCGGGGCCTGGCCGAGCTATTTTATTGTGAGGCATATCTTAACACGGAATCGCGTTCTGGTCAAGAGTGGTATTTTTACTTTTGATCCAACCAGGAACCTGGTTATGCCCGACCAAGCTGCCATCCAGAGCTTTATTGCGCGCTGGCAAGCCTCCGGCGCTGCCGAGCGTGCTAATTTCCCCCAATTTATCGTAGAACTGTGCGACCTGCTGGAACTCCCCCATCCAGACCCGGCCACCCCTGACGACACTCGCAATGCCTACGTTTTCGAGCGAGCCGTCCCTTTACCCGAAGGCAGTGTGGGCCGGATTGATCTGTACAAACGGGGCTGTTTTGTCCTCGAAGCCAAGCAAGGCAGCGACCAGGCTGCAACCACTTCAGAAACCTTTGAGCCACCTCGCAAAGGCAAAAAGGGCACGGCGGTGCGCGGCACGGCCAGTTGGGATACGGCGATGGAACGCGCCCGCCAGCAGGCTCAGAGCTATGCCCGCAGCCTGCCACCGGCTGAAATCGCTGAAGGCCGCCCGCCCTTTCTGCTAGTAGTGGACGTCGGTTATACCATTGCCCTGTACGCCGAATTTACCCGCTCCGGCGGCCACTACATTCCGTTCCCTGACCCGCATACCTACCGCCTGAGCCTGGCCGATTTGCAGCGCGAAGAGGTGCGCCAGATGCTCCGGCAGGTCTGGCTCGACCCCCTCAGCCTCGACCCAGCCCGCCGCAGCGCCCGCGTGACCCGCGAGATTGCTGTCCGGCTGGCCCAACTGGCCAAGTCGCTGGAAGGCAGCTATCCCGCCGAAACCGTGGCCAACTTCTTGATGCGCTGCCTCTTTACCATGTTCGCCGAAGATGTTGGTTTGCTGCCGGCAAAGAGTTTTGCCCAGATTTTGGCCGAGACCCAGGCCAACCCTACCGCTTTCAAACCGCTGCTGGAAGAGTTGTGGCGGGCCATGAACACCGGCGGCTTCTCCGTCGCTCTGCGGGCCGAAATCCTCCATTTCAACGGCGGCCTCTTCGCCGAGCCGGTCGCCCTGTCCCTCTCTGCCGGTCAAATCGGCCTGCTGGTCGAGGCCGCCCAATCCGACTGGCGCGAGGTCGAGCCGGCCATCTTCGGCACCCTGCTGGAACGCGCCCTCGACCCCATCGAGCGGCACAAGCTGGGGGCGCATTACACCCCTCGCGCTTACGTCGAGCGGCTGGTCCAGCCGGCGATTGTTGAGCCACTGCGGGCCGAGTGGGCCGGGGTGCAGGCCGCCGCCGCTTTACGAGTCGAAGCGGGAGAGACCGCCAAAGCCGTGGCCGAGGTGGAAGCTTTTCAGCGCCGCCTGGCCACCGTTAAAATCCTCGACCCGGCTTGTGGGTCGGGCAATTTTTTGTACGTGGCCCTGGAGCAGCTCAAGCGGCTGGAGGGTGAGGTCCTCAACACGCTCAAGGAGCTGGGCCGGAGCCAGATGGCCCTGGAAATGGAAGGGGTGATGGTCACGCCCCAGCAGTTTTTGGGACTGGAGGTCAACCCGCGCGCCGCGGCCATTGCCGAGCTGGTGCTGTGGATCGGCTTTTTGCAGTGGCACTTCCGCACTCGCGGCCAGGTCCAGCCGCCGACGCCGATCATCAAGAATTACCACAACATCGAGCACCGCGATGCCGTGCTGGCCTGGGACGGTGTTGAGCCGCTGCTGGACCAAGAGGGCCGGCCCGTGACCCGCTGGGATGGCCGGACGACCAGGCCCCACCCCGTCACCGGCCAGGAAGTGCCCGACGAGACCGCCCGCATTCCCGCGTACAAATACCTCAATCCCCGCCCCGCCGAGTGGCCGGAGGCCGATTTTATCGTCGGGAACCCGCCCTTTATTGGCACGGCCCGCATGCGCGACGCCCTGGGCGACGGCTACACCGAGGCCCTGCGCAGGACCTACCCAACCGTGCCCGAATCGTGCGATTACGTGATGTACTGGTGGGACAAGGCCGCCGATCTGGCCCGCGCCGGAAAGGTGGAACGTTTCGGCTTCATCACCACCAACAGCTTACGTCAGACTTTCAGCCGTCGGGTGCTGCAACGCCATCTTATCTCTGACAACCCGCTTTCCTTAGTCTTCGCCATTCCCGATCACCCGTGGGTAGATTCTGCCGACGGTGCAGCCGTGCGCGTCTCAATGACCACCGCCCAGCCCGGTCAACTGTCTGGACTGCTACAAATTGTCACCGACGAAAAAGAGAGTGGTGGTGATAGTTTCGACCTGGAATTTGCCAAGCGCATTGGCCAGATTCAATCCGATTTAACCATTGGTGCCAACGTAGCTGGCGCATCCATACTGCGGGCAAATGAAGACTTAAGCAATCGGGGGATGATGCTTTTTGGCGCTGGGTTTATCGTCACACGTGAAGAGGCTCAACAGCTTGGCTTGGGACGAGTTGCTGGCCTTGAACAGTACATACGCCAATATCTGAATGGTCGTGACCTAACAGCCACGCCTCGGAATGTAATGGTTATTGATCTGTTTGGTCTCGGAATTGATGAAGTGCGACAACGATTCCCGGAAACCTATCAATGGGTCTACGAGCGAGTCAAACCTGAAAGAGATTTAAATAACCGAAAATCACGGAGAGAGAATTGGTGGATTTTTGGCGAGCCAAATCCCAAGTTACGTGATCAACTTATGGGGTTGCAGCGTTACATTGTGACAGTTGAGACATCCAAACATCGTTTTTTTACATTTCTGGATCATTCTGTCTTACCCGATAATAAGCTCATAAACTTTGCTTTTGATGATGCCTATTTCTTAGGTGTTTTGTCCAGCCGGATTCATGTGGCTTGGGCTTTGGCAGCAGGTGGTCATCTTGGGGTTGGTAATGATCCGGTCTACATCAAAACCCGTTGCTTTGAAACCTTCCCCTTCCCTGCCCCCACCGAAGCCCAAAAAGAGCGCATCCGCGCCCTGGCGGAGCAGCTTGACGCCCACCGCAAGCGGCAGCAGTCCCTTCATCCGGGGCTGACCATGACCGACATGTACAACGTCCTCGAAAAGCTGCGCGCCGGCGAAGCGCTCACTGCCAAGGAGAAAACCACCCACGAGCAGGGCCTCGTCTCCATCCTCAAGCAGCTTCACGACGACCTCGATGCCGCCGTCTTTGACGCCTACGGCTGGCCCCCTTCCCTCAGCAATGAAGAAATCCTGGAAAAGCTGGTCGCCCTCAACGCCGAGCGCGCGGCGGAAGAGGCGCGGGGCGTGGTCCGCTGGCTCAGGCCGGAGTACCAGGCCGGCGCGGCAGGGGCCTCCGTCGCTACCCAGGCGGCCCTCATTGAAGAGGAAGTGCAGGTCGAGACGAAGGTCGAGGAAAAGAAAGCCTGGCCGGCCTCGATGGCCGAGCAGGCTCAGGCGGTGCGCCAATCGCTGCTGGCCGCCGGAGGGCCGGTCACGATCAAGCAGGTCGCCGCCGGATTTGTCAAAGCACCCGCGGCTCGCGTCGAGGAACTGCTGGAAACGATGGTTGTGCTGGGCCAGGCTCGCCGGTTGAGTAAGGGTCAATACGTGGGACAATGATGCCAGCCTTTTATTACATAGGCCCTCAACTTGGGTTGTCTTTTCAACCCTGGAGGGTATTTCAAGATCTGGAAGAGGCTCGACGCCGGCTGGGGATAGTGTCAAAGAGGGGGTTTAATGGCTACGATTTTAATTGTCGAAGATGATCGCGTTCAGCGTGAACTGCTCACTGCAATTTTAGAGCCAACCTATCAGATTGCAGAAGCGACTGATGCCACTGAAGCAATAATCCAGGCTCGTTCCACCCGGCCCAACCTGATCCTGCTCGATCTCAACCTCAAAGGGTATCACGATGGCCTCAAAGTGTGCCACGCCTTACGGAAGGAGCCTGACCCAACGCTGGCCCAGGTGCCGGTTGTCGTTGTCAGCGGGTTCATGGACGAGGAAGATATAGCCGCAGCGCTGGCAGCCGGCGCCGATAGCTATCTAAGCAAGCCGTGGAACCGGTCTGCGCTTCTAGCCCTGGTTGATCGGCTGTTGGCAGGGAAGAAGGAATAGCAAACACCTTAGGTCAGGAAGGGGTCACAGCATTCTTAATGGCTTGGTTAAGCCGCTTTATATCGGTGGGTTTTACAAAAAACGCGGCAGCGCCGGCTGATTTGGCTTGATCCAGCTCTTTTTGACTATTCCAGGCCGATACCACAAAAACGGGAATATGGCGAGTTTTTGGATTAACCTTTATCGCCCGAATGGCTTCAAAACCATCCATGACCGGCATCCGTAAATCCATCAAGATCAGGTCAGGTTTCCACTGTAAGGCCATTTCGACCCCTTCTCGACCGTTTTTAGCCGTGGCTACGGTGTATCCGTAAATTTCTAACGTCTGGGCCATCACATTACGAATAACCTCAGTGTCTTCAGCATAAAGGATACGGATGGGCTTCTCATTCTCGTCTTCGGGTTGCAGTCTTGTTAATTTTGGGGGTTCTTGTTCTGCCATAGGTAAACCTCTGTCTTGATAGAATTATTCACAGGTTACTGATCGGTCGTAATAGACATAGTTTATCACGACTTCTGATGATTGGTAAGACCAGAAATTGGGGGTTTTTATTGGCCGGGAAGAATTTCCCATAAACAAAAATGCCGGCAGGACGCCCTGCGTTCCCTCAGCATCCTCGTCCTATTGATAGGGTAAGGCTGAGGGGGTGGACAGGGGTTAGTCGAGTATGGTACAATAGAGCAAATTAAAAGCCCCGCGACCGCCTGGGGCCCTGAACCGGCCGCAGGGCGGCGGGCCGTAGGAAGTGCGGGGCCTGGCCCGGATCAGGTGTGTGTGCCACCAGCCCGGTTTACTTATGTATGGTAGCATATTTGCGTCGCCTGGCCAAAGGGCGGCGTTTTTATTTCCCGAAGGAAGCGTTGTTTATGAAAATCGAAACAGCAAAAGTCGTAGATTTCGCTATCGAGTCAGATCCAAAATTCCACGTCCGAGCGATGCTCGAGATAAGGCCTGCGGGAGATCCCAGGCGGCGGTTAATCTGGGTCGAGCTGAACAATCAGGAGACGGGAATGGTGGAACGCCTGGCTAATCAGGTCAAGGCGCGTTTTTTAGCAGATCCACCAAACACATTGATCGAACAGGACCTGAATCTCCAATGAACCCAAACATTCTTGTTTACGGTGACAAATCGGTCATTCTGCGCTGTTTTATTCCATAAACAATTTGTGCAGTGTGATCAGCCGATCCATCCTTCCGAAAGGATGGATCGTTTTGAGCGCGTAGGTGAACGCATTATAAAGCAACCACTGATTGCGTCGGCTGAATTCCCCAAAGGAGGGCGTTAGCTACTCCTGTTTTATAAGGAGAGTCACGTGAGTGTTATTGAGTTACGTCATTCGGTTCAAAAAGTTGTGGATAGCGAAGGCAATACCTGGGCCGCGCTGGTGCCCTGGCCAGAATGGGAAAAGATCAAAGATATTTTGGATGGCCTCGAACGGATACACTGGGTCAGATATCCTGATACTGAGCCAGCCCAGTCCGGCAGAGAGGATGAAGACAGTTTTTGGGAAGAACCCGCCATTACGCTTGACGAGTTATTGGCTATGGTTAACGAAGATGCTCCACCGATAAACGAAGATTTTTTCGAATCGGAGGATTGAAATACTGTTCAGATAGGACCGAACTGAGGGATGCCCAAAAAGGTTTTCCGGCTAGCCGCCCACGCCTGACGTAACGTTGAGCGTGGGCGACTTTGATTTTAAAAATCCAGTTCGTAATCATCCACTCCACGCTTAATCCGGCGGACATCTCGTAGGAAAGCCTGGTCTGATTCGACTCTGTCGACAATAGTTCAAAGACAGCACGCAGATCGCCCTTTCCACACGGAAATCTCTGGTTTTTCAAATTGTTTTTCTTTATGCTTGATGTATGGCACACGCGATTGATTACTCGACCCAGGTCGTTCCCCTGGAACTCTTTGCCGACAACCCGCTCCGCCTGGCTCCCGAAGATCACCCCAACGGCTACTGGAGCGAGACTCACGGCAATTATAACGCCTGGTGGGCGCACTATAAAGGCTATTCTCTCAACCGGAAAGCAAACGGGTTAGATGTCTACCCGGTCAAGCTGAACATCGTTCGTCCGGCCGTGATCAATCACGCTGCTTTGTTACTCGGCCAGTTTACGGATCGAATTGTCCGCTTCGGTCTCTCGAACGCCTACGGAGTGGAGCAGGCGCTGGGTGAGGAAATCACCCGTGACCTGAATATGACCTGGCACCTCAATGGCGGCGATGCGCTGCTGTTAGAGCAAGCCCTGTATCAGCAAATTTTCGGCGGGATGTACTGGAACGTGGCCTGGCATCCGACCCGTAAACGCTGGCCCATTCGCTACTTCAGTGTGGACCCGCGCGCCTGCTTCCCGGTTTGGGATGCCAACGACTACAACCGGCTGGTGGCGATTGATGTCATTCATCAGGTCCCCCGGCCAACCGCCATCGCCCGCTACCGGGTGCAGCCATCGCCTTTTGGGCAAACCGAACGGGAATTTTGCACGATCAAGGAACACTGGGACGAGAACGAGTACGAGATTACCGTAGATGGGGAGATTGGCAGTTGGCCGGATGGGGCCAAGATGAGCGGCCCGAATCCTTTTCTCGACCCGGTGTTAGGGGTCAAGGTCATCCCCTACGTCTACGCCCCCCGGATCAGAGTGGGCGAGTTTGAAGGCGAGAGCCTGGTTCCCGGCCTTGTCGGGGGGATGAAAGAGCTGAACAACAACCTGGCCCACTTGAACGAGGGCCTGGCCGACGCCATGCACCAACAGCCCTGGATCAAGGGCCGGCCCAAAGGGGCCGCCGGCTTCGACCAGCCGCGCAATTCGTGGATTGACCTGGGGATGGGCCAGGTCGGCAGCGGGATCGCGCCGGAAGTGGGCCGGCTGGAAGGTGCGGACCTGACCGAACCCATGATTGACCTGGTGGCTAACAAGCTGCCGGAGTTGATCCGCGAGCACTCGAACATGCCCAACGTGGGCTACGGCCGGACCGATGCCAGTGTGAGGAGCGCGCTAACGCTCCACTATATGATGTGGCCGGCGACGAACGTGGGTCTGCACTACCGGCTCAATGCTTCGCTGGCACTGAAGCAGATCGGCTACCTGACCTACGTCATGGCCGTCTCCAAGCGCAAGCTGGGCGAGAGCATCAATGCAGTGGAGAGCATCGGCTTCAACGCCAGCGATAAGCACATTGAGGCCATTCTGATGGGCCATAAAACCCACTGGCCGCCAATGCTGCCACAAGACCGGACGGAGCTGGTCAACGAAATGGTCCAGCGGATTGCCGCCCAGCTTATCAGCCGTGAGACGGCAATCCGCCGGCTCGATGGCGCGGACGAACTGAAAGAGGAGCTGGAGCGCATCGAGGAGGACATCCAGGCCGAGCAGGACCGGCAGATGGAAATGGCCGAACAGCAAGGCGAGATGACTGACGAGCAGGCTGACAAGGACATGGACCGCTCGATGCAGCAGGCCGAGCACAAGAACAAGCTCGACATGCAGCGTGATAAAGCCAAGCCCCGACCGAAAGATCGCACCAACAACGCCCAGGCCAAAGGCGGCCGGGCCAAAAATAATGGCAAATAATTTACTAAGGAGTTACTTATCCAATGCCCGACAATGACAACACCCAAAACCTGGACTTGTCCCAACTGACCGAGAAGCTGACCCAGCTCACGGCCCAACTCGAACAGGCCAAAACGACGATCCAGCAGCGCGACGACAAGATCAAGGAACTTGAAGGCGCGACCGGCGGCTTCAAAACCGCTAACGGCCAGCTCACCAGCAAAGTGACCGACCTGGAGGCCAAACTCGCCGCGGCGACCCAAACGATTGATGCCCAGATCGGCGAACTGACCAACTGGACGACCAAGTTCGACCAGCTCAACCAGGCCCACACGACCGTGACCGGCGCCAAGGCTGGTATCGAGCAGGAGCTGGGACTGTTCAAATTGATCGCCGAGGAACCCAAGTATCACGGCCTGATCGGTGTCGTCGGCGACATCAAAACCGACTCCGACCCGGCCAAGCAGAAAGAAATCCTTGACCGGCTGGCCGGCAAGTTCCAGGCGACGGCCAACCAGACCCTGGATGCCTTCCGCGCCGGCGCGACGACTCCAACCGGGACCGTGCCGGGCGCTCAGCCAGGCGGCAGCCTGCCGACCGACGCTAAAGCAGCCTTTGCCGAATACCAGAGTTTACTCAATTCGACCGACCAGGCTTCAATGAGCCGGCGCGCCGCTTTGTACGAAGTGATCACCAACGCGCAGTTTGGCGACAGCGCAAAACAGCAAAACTAAAATTCCCCAATTGGGGAAAAGCCTTTTTGAAGTTCGCTCCCACAAACCCGCCCGAAAGGGCCAAACCCAACTTTATCCCCCTCCGGGGATACAGAAGCTTATTTTTTAGAAGGAGCAAACTTCAATGCCTACCAGTTTAACCAATCCGTTTGGCCTGACGAACGCGCTTGATGCGTCCACCGGGCCAGGGGCTTACTCCGATAATATGTGGTATCGGTGGGAGTCCCTCAAAAATCCAGCGATCCAGCTTGCTTTGCAGGAACGCTATCGCACCAACAGCCTCTACCGCGCCCTGGTGGCCACGACCGTGGTCATGCGCAACCCCAACGGCTCGATCCCTGAGAGCATGACCGTTAAGGGCGTGTTCGATATGGAGCCGGGCGGGATCGAACCCATCGGGATGCGCCAAATCTGGCTCAAATCAAATTATACCGACGCCTTCAGCCAGTCCATTCGCTTCCAGCACTATGGCGATAAGGTCACGGCCCACAAGTACGATTCAGCCGTGCAAGCCTACCTTTATCGTGGCCAGGCTGGCCTGATCCCGATGGCCCGGACCATGCTCGGCCAGTCCGTCACCGTCAACCTGGACATCCAGAGCCGCAATGCTTACCTGTCCGGCCCCCGCGTCCACTTCTCCGACCCGGCCAATGTGAGCAGCTTCGCCGACATCAGCCAGGGCGCAGCTACGCCCGTAGGCGTCTACAACCTGGTCGAGAACCGCGACATCTGGATGGACCTGACCTATGAAGATGTGCCGATGGCCTCCAGCCCGCTGGGTAACAGCGTCGGGACTTTGCTGTGCGTGACCACGCCTTCCGTGATCCGCGAGATCATCGAGCAGGTCCGCGCAATTGGCGGCCAGTGGATTGATGTGGTCAAATACGCCAACCCTGAAATGGCCCTGCGTTATGAAGTCGGTTCGTTTGATAACGTCCGCTTCGTGGCCGCTCGGCGCAACGTCCTGTGGAACTGCGGGACCATCGTCGCTCAAATGGCGACCGCCGAAGCCTACAATGCCGCCGACGGCGCGACCGCGCAACTGGTGGACGGGGTGTATCAAGTTGGCCAGCCGGCTCAAACCGGGGTCAAGAACTACGTCGAACTGTCCGCCCTTGGCGCCGGCACCATTGCCGATTTCAAGGTCAACGATATGGTCACCATCCACACCCGCAGCTTCGCCCAGGCTCCCGCCGACGGCAAAGGCGTCTTGAACGGCGTGGACTACCGCGAAGGCACGGCCAAACTGCGCCGGATCGTCGAGATTGACGTAGCCAACAGCCGCATCAGCTTCGATAAGCCCTTGTTCTACGAGTTCCCGCAAGGCTCGTTTGTGACCAAGGCCGAGCACATTCACCCCTCGACCTACATCGCCGGCCCCGAAGGCGTCATCAACGCCGTGGCCGAGCCGATCAACTTTGTCGAGCCAAGCGCGATTGACGACCTGCAAGCCATCTGGCGGTTTGCCTGGGACGGTTACTATCAACAGCAAGTATACCGGCCTGAAGTATTCCGCACGATGTTCTCTGCCGGTCGGACCCCGCGCTGGGGCGTAGGGGTTAATCCCTAATCCCCCACACCCAAGGGGTGGGCTACGCACAGGGGATAGGAGGCCTTATGGCAGTTAGGCGCTGGAAAGAGGTCGAACCGATCATCACCGCGCTTTTGAAGGATGAAATACCGGCGGGTTCTGAACGGACTCGCCGGTATGATCCGGATGACCTGCGAACCTGGTGGAACAATGGCCAGGTCAGGCTGTCCACCATGAAGCCGCTGCACAAGCACCTGGTTTACACCGCCGACGACAACAAGAGCGGGACCGAGGAGGTGCAGGTCGCGCTGCCGGAGGATTTCTATCGCCCGCGCCTGGTCGTCCTGCCTGATAAGCAGCAGCTTCCGCGCCTGGCGATTGAAGAAAAATACTATAACCCGCAAGCCCAGGGCTATGCCATCTACGAGGAGAAGCTGCTCCTGCTGGGCGGCGTTAAGCCGCCTCACTGGCTCATGGCCTATGACGCCTACTACCCGGCGATTAAGTCGGGTGACTCGCGGGTCGAGATCCCGGTCTGGGCCGACGAAGCCTGCGCCCTGTATGTGGCCATGCAAGCCATCACCCGCGAAATGGCTGCCGATGCCCGGTATCGAAAGTTCATCGGCAAGCAGGACGCTGGCAACCCGCAGCAAAGCCCGTTCCTGCCGGTCGCCAAGTGGCTGGAGGAACGCTTTAACGCCATCGTCGCCATGCACTCGGATGATGACCAGGACTTTCGCCAATGAATAACCTGAGCATCAACTTGATGCAGACCGTCGTGGATATCATCAAGGAGCAGCAGCAGGGGCTGAAGAAAACCGACCCGACCCGGCTGCGCCTGGTCGAGATCGGCCCCAAGAGCGAGGAGTTCGCCGACAGCGGCTTATCGTGCTACATCGCGCCGAATGATCCCGACGATCCGGACGGCTGGTGTGATGAAGAAATCACCGCGCCGGGCCGGCAATATAACGCCTACTCCGAGAAAACAATGCTGGAGCTGGGCGGCGGCCACTACTTTAATCTGCGGTTTACGATCTTCTTCACCCTGTTCTACAACGACCTGGGCATCAGCCGGCAGAAAGCCTTTGAATCGAGCCGGGTCATGCTGGACCGCATCCAGCGGGCCATCTTCGAGGCCGGCCTGGTCCCCAACGGCCCCTTTGGCAAGCTCCAGCGGGGCGACGATCACGGCTGCCACCTGGTCCGCTCGATGAACGCGGTCAAGAAACGCCGCTTGATCCCCTCCGGTAGCGAGGATGAAACCTTCTACCGGGGCAAGATGTGGCTGCAATTTGAAGCCTATATGGAGGGCTAAGATGGAGTCTCAACTCCGTGCCAGTCTCTACAAACAATTACCGGGCGACCGCAAGGTTGCTTTTAACCCCATCGAACCGGAACCGTTCGACCTGGTGGATTTGACCCAGGACGTGACCAACTCGACCCGCATCTACCATTCACGGACGGGGTGTGTCCGCGAGGCCCTGGGCGGCGCGTCGCTGATCGTGGCCGACAGCCACAGCCTGGCCCAAGCGGTCCAGGCGGTTTTGCCGCGCTCCGTCGTGGTCGCTTTACCCTTTGCGCCGCTGTACGTCACGCCGCCCCAGCCGAATCCGGAGGTCGTCGTCCCCCTGCGGGGACTCCGAAGCGTCGTCGGCCTGCTCAATCACACCGGCGAAATGGAGATGAACAACCAGTACGCGCTGAAGCTGCTCAAGGCTTTGAAGCAGCCGCTCCTGGTCTACGGCCGGGAACTGCCCGGCATCGAGGGCGAGGTCAAGGAAGATTTCGGCGAGTTCGCCGCTTTGTGCGATATCGTCCTTTTGCCGAGCCTGCCCGGCGCGCTCAATTCGACGACGCTGCCCCTGGCCCTCATGGGCAGCCGCACGGCGCTGCTGGCCCACAACGCGCCCGGCTACGCCAGCCTGGCCGCCGCGACCGGGGTCCAGCTCCTGCCCAACGACCTGGCCGCCTGGCGGGCGCTGCTGGCCAACCTGGTCAGCCAGCCGGCCAAGCTCAAGGTGATGCAGGAGCGCAACCAGGCTTACGCGGTGCGCCAGAACCGGGGCAGTTATGCCCATCTGGCCCAGCTCGCCGGCCAATTTACCACGCCGCCGCCTCTGGCGAACGGAGATTGCGGCTGCGCCGAACGGCTGAAAGCGCCCACCCAACCCCGCCCTGAGTTCAATCGAAGGGGCGATCAAGATCAACCTACTATCGAAAAGGAGTCATAAACTATGAGCATCACCTCTCAAGGCGGGGTTTTTGGTCTCGCCTTTCAGCTCAACGGTCTCAAGGGGCAAGCCGCCAGCGCCTCCTGGTATCGCTACAAAACACTGGCGGCCAATCTCGGCCCCATCGTCAACGAACAGATGAGCCGGCCCGAAATGGGCGGCAACAATAACCCGACCGGGCTGTACCTGTCCAGCGCCGGCTTCGGCGGCTCGGTCAGCCTGCAACCCCGCCTCGAAGGCGACTTCGGTTGGATTCTGCTGGCCGCTGCCGGCGGCGTGGCCAGCGTTCCCGACACACCCGGTTCCGGCGTCAACCAGCACACCTTCAGCCAGGCCCTGGCCGCGGCCGGCGGCTCTCGCTTCCTGCCCTTCTTCCAGGCCCGGCGCTTGATCCCCGGCCTGACCCCGGCCGATGCCGTGGGCGAGATCGGCATTGATTGTGTCCTGAGCGCCCTATCCTTCTCCTTAGCCCCCGGCCAGCCGGTCCAGGCTGAGATGGCCATTCAAGGCCGCGAACCTCGTTTGAGCACGACCGGCGCGCCGGCCAGCGGTTGGACCTGGAGCGATATCGCCGAGGATTTCGACAGCGTGCCGATGCCCATGAAAGCCGGTGGGGTGACCATCGCCGACTTGAACAGCAATAACCCCCTGCCTCTGACGGCGGTCCGGGTCACGCTGCAAAACAACACGACCTCACCCGACGAGGAGATGATCATCGGCTCGTACTACGCCGAGGATTTCACGCCCAAAATGCGCAGCCTGACCTTTGAAGCGACCTACAAGTGGAAAGACGCCGAACTGTACCGCTACGCCTACAACGGCGGCGACCTGACCAGCGCGGTCATCAATCCCTGCCTGAGCTACAAGAACACGGTCCTGACCGTCGAATCGCCCTGCGACATTGACCCCGGCACGATTGACTTCCCCTGGAAGCTCCAGATCGTCGCGCCCAAGGTTCGCTGGCGCATGCAAGGCCCGCCCCAGTTGGCCGGCGATGAACTGGTCCAGCTTCAACTGGTTGGCACGGCCATCGAAGCGGACAGCGGCGATCCGGAAGATTACTTCCAGTTCATCCTCGACAACGAAGTGGCCGGCTATGCCATCCCGGTTGCGTAAGGGCCTGGTTGGGCTGATCAAGTTCTATCACCGGATTTACATCAATCTCTGGCTGCGCCGGCGCGGGTACCGGCCCGTTCCGGCGGTTGAGTACGTCCGGTTGATGGACGAGTCCTGCCGGCAGAAGAAAAACCCGGACTGAGACTTTTCCCCAATTGGGGAAAACAAGGGAGTAGCCAGGCTACTCCCTTGTTAAATCTTTTTGCATCAGCAAAACCTCGCCGGCTGACAATGTTTGGCAAAGCCGGCCGTTTTCCATGCGGTAAAGACTTCCCTCTTGCGCCTGGTTCAAGTCCACATACAGCTTGAACACCCCCCGCGTTTCGGTGAAGTTCAGCTCGTAGCCCTTGCATCTTATTTCCAACACGGCCGCCATCAGCGGATCGTGTTTGTCGCCCATATCTTCCAGGTCCAGCTCGCGCTCCAACTTGAGAAAGTGGATTCCTCCCTCAAGCGTGGTCCACAACCAGACCCGAATGGCCGCCATGTTCTCTATGAGTACCGGAATATCCTCGTCACCATCGGCAATGGCGGCAATCTCGTCCCAAGTAGGCTCTACCCCGGTTTCGTGCAGCTTGATCGCCGCCTTGACGATTTTTTCAATATCCTGATCGGTTAAATAGGCGCAAGACATCATTCCTCCTCGTCATCAGGGGCAGCATCAACCTGCGCCATCAGCTCGGCGATTTGACTACAGAGCTGGACCCATTCATCCCGCGGCGCTGCCGGTGGGTAAAGCGCCACCACCAGTTCGGTGACCTCATCTTGCAGCTTTTGCAGTAAATCCAGGTTGCCGCACTCGCCAACGGTTGCCTCCTCGTTAACCAACAGCCCATCTTCTTCGATTTGAAGTACCAGTTTATAGCGTGCCATACAATTTTGCTCCTTAATTTTCAACTGTTTTTAGATTAGGGTAAGGGTAAATTTTTATTCTATTTCCTGAAAGGATTTGCCCAATGCCCAAGTTAATCACCCCGACCGAAAAAGAGTTCAGTTTAACCGTAGACTCCAACTACGCTGAGCGCCAGGTCACCAGCGACGATCCCATCGTCGTTAAGTTCAAACAGGCCACCGAGGCCACCAATCTGCGCCGGCAGGAGTACCTGGCCCGGCCGATCAAACGCATGTGGGAAAAAGACAACGACGGCGGCGACCAGTACCGCGAGGAGTTCCAACTGACTTCCTTCGGCAAACGTATGGCCGTGGACGTGTTCCTGACCATGACGAGCTGCAACATCACCGACGAAGCGGGCCGGCCCGTGTTCACCGGCAAAGAACAGACCTTCGAGGTGTTTTTAGCCAAGTGGGGCCGCTTATGGTCCGAGTGGGCCGAGACGATCTACGGCGCGTGCCTCAAGGTCAATCCCTCCTGGGGTTTCGGCGGGATTGACGAAAATGAGGACGACGAGGCGCTGACGCTGGGGGAAGAAGATGCCGGCGTGGCGGCTTAATTATCCACGCGGAATTTAACCAACAATTGAGAGAATTTCGGGACCAGGTGAAGGCCCTGGAGCGCACCACCGATCCGGCGGTGCGCCAGGGCCTGCCGGTCCCGTATGAAATCATCCTGTACTACGAGTGCGAGCGGCGTCACTGTCTGCCCTTCCCCGGCAGCCTGATGGACCAGCCCCACATCCTGCTGTTGTGCTTCCGGATCATCGAGGATGAAGCGGCCCAGGCCGAAGCCGAACGGCGCAAGCTGGCCGAGATCAACCGCCAGGCGCAGGAAGCGTTCGCCAAGGCTAACGCGGTCCAGAATTGAAAATCGAGGTAGACCTGGGTCCACGGCCCAACGCGAACGTTGGTATAAAGCCGTTGGTGAGTCCAGGGGTGGTCGCGGTGGCGAAATTGATGCACCCATTCCCACTCGTGAGTGTGAATATTTTGGGTGTACCAGGTCCCCATATACTGCCACACTTCACCCGTCTCCGAGCTGGACGCATCTGGCCCGCCGGCTAAAGAGTTCCAGGCTCGCTCCAGGTCTGGATAGCCAGGCCAAAAGAATTGGCTTGGTTTATAGGACACATCGAACTGATACGGTTTACTCATAGCTGTCTCCTTTAGCCCTCTCCAGAGGGCTTTGTTTTTCTAAATTGGCTTGGGATTCTGTGGCCTTTCAGCCGTTTTTATAGTTTGCTGGAAGCTGGACAACTCTCGCTTAAAGGACTTGCCTATGCCTTCCCTCAAAGACTGGCTCACCAACGACTCGGATACGCCTCCACCTTTCAGCCTCGACGCCGAAGATGTCAGCGTGGACCGGCGGCAGATGCGCTCCTTGCTGCCCAGCCAGGCCGCGCCGGAAGCCAAGACGGTCCAGGAGTTGACCCCGCTCCAACTGGCCCGGGCCTACGAGCGCAGCGGCAACAGCCCGCGTCAGATCCACCGGCTCATTAAGAGCGGCGTTAGCCTGCCCCGCCTGGCCAACAACGCCCTCGGCATGCCGCCGGAGACGGTGCGCGGCATCTACCAGCGTGAGGAAGCCCTGCGCCTGCAGCGGCGCGGCCTGAGCTTTTCCCAAATTGGGGAAAAATTAGGCGTCTCCGAAGCCGAAGCGCGCATGACCTTCGCCCGCGGCCACGTCCAGCATTTTGGGGCCAGCCCGGCCGTACAGTACGGTCTCGCCTCTGCGGGCGACAGTCCCAAGAGGCGCCAACCCTTTCCCGCCGGCGTCTTTCAGCAGCCAACTTACCTCAGCGAAACCAACCGCGACAGTGCCTCGATCAACAACGTCCTGGACCGGCTGCGCCAGCAGCTCGGCCCGCAGGGCTTCCAGGTGGAAACCACCTTTGAAGCCGATGCGCTCGGCGGCCGCCACGTGGTCAGGGTCAAAAAGGACAATGAATATATCGGCCAGCCCTTCCGGCTGACGGCCACGCCCAGCGGCGTCCCCCTGATCTCCAAAACCGGCAAGTCAGCCGGCGGCTACCGCCTGACCTACCAGGGCCAGGGGATTTCCCTCGATACGCGCCTGGCCCGGGCGGTGCAGCAAATGGCCGCCAACCACCAGGCCCAGAAGTCCAGCCGCCCCTCGGACGAGTATGCCCCGCCGAGCTGGGACGAACCGGAGCCGAGCTATAGCGACGATCCCGGGGTGAGCGATATGTTCGGCGACGAGGAAGGCTACGTGCCGGAGCTGCCGGCCTGGATGAAAGACGAACCGGGCCAGATCCCGACCCCCCGTGAACTACCGGGAGCAGGCGGCCCGGCCGGCAGCGCCAAAGGCAAGCTCAACGTCCTGGACCTGCTCGACGTCAGCAATAAAGAGAACAAGCCCATGTGGCGACAGATCAACGCCGGCGACTATTTGCGCATGTCCCGCGCCGGCCAGTTCCGCGAGGAAAATTCCGAGGGCATCGTCAAGAACAAAAATACCCAGTGGGATTATCCCGATAACCTGCCCGCCTTTTACGAGCCGGCCCAGGATCAGTACCTGCGGAGAGAGGATGTCCGGCATTTAACGCCGGTCGTCAGCAAAGGCACGATTTATCCGCTGGAGGCGCGCAACTTCATCGCCGGCAACATCGAGTTCGACGAGGTGCTGGCCGGGATGACCTACTCCCGCCAGTGGGGCAGCCAGAAAACGATGGGTAAGCAGATGAAGCGCGATGAGCTATCGCTGACCCGCAAATACTGGCAGGCCGGCCCGGCTCTCGGCGTGGCCTATCCCGAAGCGCCGCAGCACATCCTGGGCCAGCGGGCGACCGAACCGGAAATGGCCCACATCGCCAAAGCCTTCATTCTGGACAAAGGCGGGATCATCCCCGAAGGGCAGATGTGGAAAGACACCAGTTACGCGCCCTGGATTTTTGGCTCGTTCGAGCAGGACCCCGAAAAATATGAGCTGCGCTTCGACCCCAACTATTCGGAGGAGGAAGTGCTCAGAGCGGCCGGGCTGCTCGGTCCGGACGGCAAGTTCAAACCGCGCCTGCTCAAGCAGGGCCGCGGCAAGGTCAGCGCGCCCAATGGCTTCAGCAAGGATATCCTGCGCAACAACGAGGCCGGGGTCGTCAACGGCTACGAGATCGTGGACACGATGAACGAGCGCGGCGATCCGGTTAAGGCGCTGCGGCTCAAGGGCTATTTCGGCAACCGGCCCAACGTCGTCTCCGCCATGAAACTGGAGGGCTGGAAGAATCTGGCCCAGGACAAAAACATTCGCCGCGATATGGGCCTGGACTACGACCTGATCATGGCCAAGCCCTCCGATTCGGTCGTCGCCAATATCTCGATGCTCAACGCCCTGCCGCGCCAGGAATTTGAAGGCTTGTGGCGCGAGGTGCATGGCGACCGGCCGGCCCCGACCCGCACCGGCTCGATGGCCGATGTCGAGGGCCTGGCCAAAGTGTGGCAGCTCTACCAGGAGCGCAACCGGCGCACCGAGATCCTGCCCGGGCGGGTCTTTGACGCCGACACCCTGCAAAACTACCTCAAGGCCGGGATCATCAAGGACGGCAAGTACGAGGAAGTGGCCCCCTTATTTGAGGGCGCGGAGACGATGTATAAGGCCGATCTAATCGCTACCGGCTACATGGCCCCCGTGCGCGCCCGTTTCATCACCGACGTGACCAAGCTCGGCCGGGGCAACCTGTCCAACGAAATCCTGCGCTCGGTCGAACAAAATTTCAGCGGCCTGGGCGAGCATTTGCGCGACCTGGGTTACGAGGGCCGCGATATCTACAACACCCTCTACGAAATGCACCGGCTCAACACCAAGCCCGGCTTCGGCGAATACGGTTCGCCGGTGGTGGATTTGATCGGCGACCTGACCGGCAATAAGGACGTCATGGCCGCGACCCAATCCCTTTACCGGCAGAAGCTGGCCGAAATCATGCCGGCCTCGATGCAGGGCATGGCCGAACAGGATTACAGCGAGGAGCAGCTCAAAGCCTTCAAGAAGCTCAAGAGCGAAGCCGGCTCGCAGGCGATCCGCAGTTATTACAACGACGCCCTTGGCACCGATTCGTACATCTTCAAAATGGGCCTGAATAATAAAGAATCCGCTTACATGGTCAACCCCGACCTGGTGGAACGCTTCGGCTACATTGACGAGGAGACCAACGAAAAGCTGAGCGACCTCAAAAACGAAGCCGATTACCAGCTCAAGCGCATCTGGGAAGCGGTCCAGGAGAACAACCCGGGCCGGCTCAAGGGCCTGACCAACTGGCTGCTCAAGAAGAAAATGCCCGGCGTCATCGCCAACCAGGCCGAACTTTTACGCTCGGCCGGCGCGCGCAAGCGCTGGTTTGGGACCTCGGACCGCTCGATCCGGACCCACGTCCACGCCTCCGATTATTCGCTGCCGCGCAACGCGATGGCCATGAACTGGGACGACATCTTCCAGATCACCGGGCTGAAACGCACCAAGTCCAACCGGGCCTATCTCAACAAACTCTCCAAAGCCGGCAACCTGCCCTTTAGCGGCATCCGTAACCCGGCCTCGGACCCGATTGCCCAGACCGGGACCATCCTCAATCTGCTCACGCCGGACCTGCTCAAAGCGGCCGGGCTGGACATTCCGCTAACCGGCCACCCGGTCATCTTCCACCCGCACCACGTCCAGAGCCAGGGCGGCGACAATGACAGCGACCAGTCCCAGGTCTACATGGTCATGAAAAAGATGGCCGGCGAGCTGGTCAATACGTTTGGTCTGAAGCCAAGCGACCCCGGCGAGATCACCGGCCGCGCCCAGCGCCACGCCGCCGGCGAGTACACCGATGCCGTGGACAAGCTGAACGTCACGCCGGAAAAGGCCCGGCGCAACTTATTAGGCTTCGATCCGAGCAAAGGCGACATGGTGCTGGACGGGACCAGCCCGACCGGCCAGGAGTGGAGCGATGGCACGTTGACCGATTACCGGCTCAACTCGCGCCAGATCGGCCAGGCGTACAACGTCCCGGTCCGCGTCGCCCTCACCCTGACCCAAAATCCGGAGGCCAAGAAACGGGTCAGCGAATACGGTGGCTGGATGTACCAGAACCCGCTCGACAAAAAGAATTACGAACCTCATTCGCCGGAGGAGGACCTGTTCAGCTTCTTCACCAGCTTCAACGCCTTCACCGGCTCGTTTGCCGCTTCCCGCGGCGAGAATGAAAAAAGCGGCCTTTATTTCAGCTACCGCAAGAACCGGGGCTTTGAGAGCTACGGCCAGTTCGGCGCGGCCGGGCTGCTGTCCATTCTCAAGCGGCTGACCGAAAAGCGGCAGGGGGTAAAGGCCCAGATGACCGAGGCCCAGATGGCGGCCATGATCGCTTCCACCGGCGGCGACCTGGATCTGACCGAGGGCTTCGTCAAGAGCTGGAAGCTGCCGCGCTACGAGCAGCTCGACAGCGTGGCGATCAACAGCCTGAGCCTGAGCGACCCCCAGCGAAACGCCCTGCAAAAATTCGCCAGCGGCGACAGCCCGCTGGCCCAGATGATGCGCGGGAACGCGGTCCGCAACGCGATCAAGGCCAGCGCCAGGATGCAGCGCAAACTGCAGAGCGACATGCTCGACCCGGCCAAACGCGAGACAGCCGAGAGCGGCAAGTTCAAGGCCGACCTGAAAGAGTACATGAACGTCATGCAGAACGACATGTACAACCGGGGCCGGGGCGTCGGCTCGGACGAGTTCAAACGAGACTACGAGGCCATGCTGGCCAAGCTCGGCCTCGATAAAGCCAGCAATAACTTCTTTACCCTGCTCGAACCGGGCAGCAAAAAGAAGGACCCCGGCGAGTTCTATAGCTGGTCCACGGAAAAACAGAACCTGTTTTACAAGATGGCCGGGAAACTGTTCCAGAAGCACGTCACCGGCTACGGCTTCGACGCCAGGGGCAACTGGCGCAACCTCGATCCCAACGTTCCCCGCCAGAACGCCATGTTCAGCGACTGGTACGAAGATTACGACCGTATCCGCGACACGATGGCCGTCAACGCCCGCGAGCGGCAGGAGGGCGAGGATGTTGAGGTCGAGGGGTACGTCCCGACCCTGGACGAGCTGGCCGAGAGCCATGTCACCGGGCGGCTGGTCCGCGAAAAGTACAGCCGTAAGAAAAAGGCGCTGGGCGGCCTGTCCCGCCTCTTTGAACAGTACCAAACCGACAGCGGCTTAAACGGCTCCAGCCAGGTCAACGAAGATTTCGAGGCGTATGTGGCCGGGCGCAAACCCTGGACCAAACAGGAGCAGGAGATGCTGCGCCAGGCCGAACTGGGCCACGAAGAAGCGCGCCGGCTGCGCCGGCAGCGGTTAACCCGGGGCTACGAAGAACCCATGTACTTCGCCGAGGGCGGGGTGCTGGAGGGCGCGCGCCAGATCGGCCAAACCCGCGGCGGCCGTCCGATTGTGGCCGGCGAGCGCGGCCGCGAGTACGTCGTCCCCGAAGGCAAGACCAAAGATTTAGGCAACGGGCTGAAACTCTTTGACGAGGATGCGCTGGGGCCGGGCGCGCCCCCCTCCGGGGACTTCCAAGGGTCGCCGGAAGGTTCAAAGCCGGTGCTGCTGGCTAAAGGCGGCATCATTGACTACCAGGCTTACGCTAACGCCCCTCAGAGCGATTATAAGACGGCCATGCTTCAGGTAGCCCAGGAACTGAGCAAAGGGGGCTTCGCCGGCAGCCTGAGCGACGCTGAGCGGCTGGTAGGGGCTGCTCTCGAAGGCGACCTGCAAAAGATGATCGCCAATGCCCCCCAAAACGGCGGCAAGGGGCTGATGGCGACCGACATCAGCGGCCGGGTGACCGACCGCTTCGCCCAGGCGCTGGGTCCTGATCCGGCCGCCGCCGACCGTTCCAGGTGGAACGATTTCCTGGGCAATTACGGCCTCTCGGCTGATTTTCAACCGCTGGGGATTCGCTCCGGCGCGATAGATGCCGCCACCCGCAAGAAGCTTGCCGCGGCCGGGGTCAGCCTGGCCGATTTCATGAGCCAGATCAACAGCCAGGTCGCCGGGAAATCCTTCTCCCACACCAACTACGGCCACGTCTACGACGCCATTCCCGGCTGGGCGGCTTATTGGAGTGGGGGCAACCGGCCCGGGCCAACCGTCCCGACGACGCCGCTCTCGGCAGCCGGCGCGGCCACATTAGCCAGGCTATCGGCCCCTTCGTCAAGCCCTTCGACAAGCTCAGGAGGAGCCTCAGGAGGCGCAGGTACGCCGTCGCCTTCGGTCACCGCGCCGGTCGGGCCACCCACGCCGGTCACACCTAACCAGACCAGCCCCACAAACCCGCCGCGGGAAATCGTGACGGTCCCCAAACTCACCCCGCAAATGATGGGCGAGTTCCAGCATATTTTTGACAACCTCGGCCAGCTCCAGCACGTGGACGCCTACGACACCAATCCGGAGCAGCTTGCCCTGCTGAAATTGGCCGGCCAGCGTGGGACGGACGTGTTCAAAATCGCCCAGCGCTCCAAGAACCTGCTCTACCAGGAGCAGCTTCAGAAGCTCTCTCAACTGGGCATCAACCCCGCCCAGCAGAGCGAGTATACCCGCTTGATCAACACCTACGGCAGCGGCGATCCCGATCTACTCAACAACGAGCGCGGCTTTACCGACGCCGAAAAGCAGGACCTGCTCAATCAAATCTACGCTCAGAACCGGGGTGATAAGGTCGCCCAAAGAGCCGAGCGTTATCTGTTTGGCCGCATGGAGGAGCTGCACCGCAATGTCCG
Source organism: Anaerolineales bacterium (assembly GCA_015075185.1). Classification (GTDB taxonomy): domain Bacteria; phylum Chloroflexota; class Anaerolineae; order 4572-78; family J111; genus DSQQ01. The sequence goes on from JABTUW010000003.1 coordinate 176,109, forward strand.
CGAGCGCGGCCTGTCCCTGACCGACACCCAGATGAAAGCCTGGGACAACTACGGCCTGGACTACCAGGGCATTGATCCGGAGCAGCTCCGGCTGGCCAAGGAATTTGACGCCTTCTTCCGCAGCGAGTTTCCCCAATTGGGGAACGCCTCGATCCCGTTATCCAACCAGCAGGGTGAACCAACCTACCTGGGCGGGGCGCACCCCAACTTCGACCCGGCTTTTATCGGCCAGGTCTTACCGCAGGCCCGGGCCGCCCGGCTTAAATACGAGCAGAGCGAACTGTTCAAGAATCTGACGCCGGCAGCCGTGGCCGGGATGCGGCCCGACTTCGCCGATGTCCTGGACCGGGCGCCGATGGTCCCCTTCGCTCAGGAGCGGCTCAAACGGCAAGCCCAGCGGGAAAAGGAAGCGGTCCGCATGGGCCAGATTGACCAGCGCCTGGGCGACATCAAAGCCTGGCACAGCGCCGGCATGGGCGGGCGGGCTGATGCCTTCAGCGCCAATACGCAACCTTTCGACGACGCGGCTCAAATTAGCTTCCTGTCCAGCCAGCGCCAATCCGCTTACGAAGCGGCCGTGCCGCTTAAGAAGCGGTACGACGAAGCGATGAAACAGGGCGACCTGGGAACGGCGCAGCGCTTGTGGGACCAGATCGCGCCGCTCAACACCGTCATCGGCGAGCTGAAAGACGAAATCGGGACGCTGACGCCCTACGTCAAGGAACACGTCCAAACCCTCGACCAGCAGACGAGCGCCATGCGGGAGGATTTAAAGGAGCGTAAAGCCACCTATAACGCCCTGGCTGGCAAAGAGAAGGAGCTGCAGAACGAGAAAATCAATCTCTCCGGCGCGGACCGGCTGGCCAAGGCGGCCGATATCGGCACGGTCCGCGGCGAGATGACCCGGGTCAACGCCGAAATCAAGGACCAGGCCCGGTTACTCGGCCGGCTCTCCTACGAGAAACAGACCTTAACCGACCTGACCCACGAACCGCAGGGCCGTTCGATTACCGGCCTGGGCAAGCGGCCGGAGACTTACGGCCAGCAGGCCTGGAACGAACTCAAGCAGGGCTACAGCCCGCAGCGCCTGTTCTGGGAGTTTCAAAACATCCAACAGATGCAGTACATGGCCTTTATGCCCATGCTGCAAATGAGAAACCAATACCTGGGCGAGCAGGCGGCGCTTGGCCAGGCCAATTATGCTTTAGGCGCGGGGACGATGCCCCAGAGCGTTCTCTCGGCGCTGGCCAGCCAGGCCAATATGAGCCGGGCCTCGTCCGCTTTTGGGCAGGGCGTGGATAACTCCATCGCCATGACTGCCTGGAAGGGCCTGACCAACTACCTGGGCCGCAACGAGGGCGCGGGCGCGCTGCTCGGCTCGGTCGGCTTTGACTTGACCTCCGGCCTGACGGCGGCGATGGGCCTGAAGATGGTCGGCGGCCCGGCAATCTCTGCCCTAAACAAATTGGCCGGGGGTCTGGGACCCGGCGCGGCTCCGCTGAGCGTCAGCACAATGGGTGCAGCCGCTCTGGGCGGCGGGGGACTGATAGCCGGCGGGTTGGGCCTGGGCCTGGGCGCGGGCATCTACCAGGCGATCCGGCCGGAAGGCAGCGCTTCCTTGCAGGAGTTTGCGACCGTGGGCGCGTATGGCCTGGGCGGCGTGGACGTGCGGGCCGAAGATGCGGCCACCCTGGGCCTGACCTACCTGACCCGGCGCGGCATGGAATGGTGGAATACCGGCCAGGCCAATTGGTGGAACCAAGAGAAGGCTGAGGCGGCGGGGACCGCTGTCGGCAAATACACCGGGGCCGTCACCGACCCCCTTCCGGTCTGGGTGACCAAGATGGAGTCAGAAGTCGCCAAACAGTTGGGTGTGAGCCAGGATCAACTGCCTTTCGACCGGACCGAGCTGGGCCAGATGGTCCAGATGGCCGCCGAGGATCAGGGCCTGACCAGGCAGCAAATTGAAAGCGGGGCCGGCGTGGCCGAGAAACTGGCCGCCGAGATCGCCGACTCCTTCACCTCCGGCGTCTCGATGAACCAGCGCAGCGCCCTGCGCCAACGGGCGATTGATGTCTCCGGCTACGCGCCGGGAACCGAAGGCGCACGGATGATGAGCGAGTGGGTGCAGCAGGGTAGCCAGTTCGAGCGCCAGCAAAGACTCCAGGCGGCGGCGATGGTCCAGAATTTGGCCGATGAGATGGACTTCACCCCGCAGCAGCGCCGGGATATGAGCGAGAAGGTTTACGACCTGCTCGCCGGCGGCGTCAGCCAGGCTCAGGTCTCCCGCTCGATGCAGCAGCGGGCCATGAGCAATCAATTCACCTGGTCGGCCGCGGCCTACGCCTCCGGCAACGAGCACCTGGCCCTGATGGACCGGGATCAACCCTGGCTGCCGAAGAATCTAACCGCGCAATGGGCCGTAGAGGACCGGCGGCGGGCCGAAAATAACGCCCGCGAGCTGGGCGCGATGACCTTGGGCGCGAATGGCCTTCAGTGGCAGGGCGGCCGGCAGGAAATAGAGATTGGCTGGCAGCGGCAGAAGCTCGACCTGGAAGAAGAATTTTGGCAGTTCCGGCGCAAGTCGCAGGTGGACGACTTCGCCATGCAGCAGAAGCTGTTTGACTTCAACATTCGTCAGCAGCGCATGGCCCTCGACTGGGAAGCCAAGCAGAGCCGGACCCAATCGGACTACTACGAAAAGCAGTACGCCCTCAATAAGAAGATTTTCGACCTACAAACCTCCTGGCAGCGCCACGACTTCGATAAGCAGGAGGCTAGACTTGAAGTACGCCGTGACTGGCAGCTTGAGGATTCCGCGTGGAACCGGGAGAGCTTCCAGATCCAAGCCGGCTGGCAGATGGAGGATTTACAGCGTGCCCTGCGCTACGCATCGAGCGGCCGGGAACGGATGGACATCCGGCGGCAGATGGAACGCGCCTCGATCATGAACGAGCGCAAACAGACCGAGTTTGACCGGGAGGACGCGCGCAACACGACCCAATACAATTGGGCCACGGAAGATTTGCAGGACAGCCGCCAGCGTTTCGAGGAAATGAACGAGCTGCAGCGCCAGCAAATGGAGTTGGGCCGCGAATACTGGCAGGAACAGCAATCTATGGCCAGTGAATACCGCGAAGCGCGCCGGGCGGCGCTGGAGGAGCAGATCGCGCTCCAGCAGGAACAAAACGCCCTGAACACACAGCAGTTTCTCGATGGGATGGCCCTCAACGACAAGCAGCATGCCCTGGAAACCCAGATCAACGAAACCAAATACCAGTGGGCTATCGCCGACCTGGAGCTGGCCCGCGAGCGCGCGGTCGAGGATGAGAAGCTGCTCGGCTTGCAGCGGGAAATGATGAGCGCCTCGTATTTCTACTCGTTCTACCAGGCCATGGGCTTCGACGCGGCCAAGAAGGCCAAGCCGGAGCTGGAAGGAATGGCCAAAGCCGCCGGCGAGCTGGCCGATAACATGGAACGCTACCAGACGGCCCTGGGCGGGGCCACGAGCATTTGGGAGCAGATACCCACGCCCTCCAACCCGGCCGGGCCGGATTACCCGGGTCAAAGCATGAATCCCAACGCCATGCCCGACGCCGGCATGACCCCAGCTCCGCCCCCGTCCTGGCTGAATGGAGGCCCTTCGTCAAGCTCAGGACAGGGCTTTGCCGAGGGCGGCTACACCGGCGACGGCAATCCCGGCGAGATGGCCGGCATCGTCCACCGCGGCGAGTACGTGGTGCCAAGCGGCGGGGCGCTGGTCATCCGCGATGGCGAATCAAACGGTGATAGCAGCGCCGAGGTGGTCATGCTCCTGACTGCGATCCTGGCTCAGCTTCAGGAGGGCGGCGGGACAATTTTAATTGACGCGGAAAGGCTGAAGAAAGCCGGCTTTTTACACGCCTCGAACTTTAGCCAAGTGTATAAGTAGGGAGATGATGAGTGGTCTAATGGAGCGGGTCCTTGTTGAGGGGATCGCCCCTAAGTCTGCCAGCTCCTAAGCCCCCTGGTCAGACGGGAGTCACTTCCGTTGGGGATGGGGCGAAACGAACCGCGCAGTCTCTTAACGTATGCTTGTGACCGTGTTTATCAACGCAGTCGCCACCGCTCAGCGTCTCACAAGTGTCATTGCTTGGCCCTTTGATGATCACATACTTGCTGCCGCACTTACAGGTGCATTGCAGCTCGAATGTCCCCCGGTCTGGCCTCGGCCGAAGCCAGACCACATAAATCACCCATAAGCTGGCCGCAACGATAGCCATACGGCCAGCGATCATCCCCCAACTGCTCTTGTTTAGCGGCATCGGACCCTCCCTACCTGAATAACAAGGGGTTAATTTTAGCCTATCTTAGCACATTTCCCGCCCTCGTTCAATCAAACAAACGTCCTACCCTGCATTGCATGGAGAAGGTCACGTCTTCATTTTCAACCGTTTTTCCGATACAGTAGGGTTATCCCCCAAGGGAGGCGAAGCCTAATCCGGAGGACTAACTTTTAGTGGCTGATTACATCACCCTCGACGGCAAGAAATACAAGGTCTCCGACCTGGACGATTCCTCGTGGAAACCCGTATGGAAGCGCCAGAAAAAGTACAGCGTCGGGCTGACCGGTAAGACGATCATTCAGGATTTCACCCGGCCCGATGGGGCCGGCGGCGAGCGCCTGCCGCGCGAGTGGAGCCTGATGCTGCGGGTCTTTATCTCGACCCCCTGGCCGGATTCGACCTGGGGGACCTTTGCCGATCTCCTGGCCGCCGCGAACAAGGCGAGCGTGACCTATATCGAGCACGATGGCACGACGACCCACACCGTCGGCATCCTCAAGCCGGTCATCCCGCGTCCCCGCGTCGGAGCCAACGTACTCGGCGAATGCTATGGCATTTTCTTCGTCCCGATTCAAATGGTCAAGGTGTACGGATGACCATCCCCCTCTCCCCCACCCTGACAACTGAAATGGGGTCGCTCTCTCGCCGGCATGCTTCCAAAGCAACGGTGGAGCAGTGGCTACCGGAGTGGAATCCAGTTCTCTCTGGCCTGTCCAGCAGCAAACAAGAGCAGTACGCCCACGGCCACGCCGCCGTCGTCGCGCCCAACGCCAACGGGGCCGGGGAGGATATTCTCTTTCGCTGCCGCTCTGGCCATTACAACGCGGCCGGCGATTCGGTCGGCAACACCTATCTCTACATCTCGATCCTCAAGGGGAGCGACCTGGACACCCCGGCCACCTGGGACAGCAAATGGGCCACCACCGGCGTCTCCGGCCTGATGTGGCCGGCCTGGACCGCCAACAGCGGCGGCCAGTACGGCGCGTCCCTGGCCTGTGTCTGGACCGGCTCGGTCTTTCGCGTGTTCTACGCCACCAGCAGCGGTTACATTTACCAGCGCGATTTCAACACCTCCGGCGCGGCCGTGGGCGGGGCGGTGGAAGTGGCCGCGCTCGGGACCAACTCTTTACGCCTGGCCTCGATGCAGTTTGCCGCCTGCAACCCGAACGAGCTGTTCGTGGCCATGATCGGCCTGACCAGCGACTTCACCCTGGAGGACCCGACCCCGACCGCGACCTGGCAAAAGCCGGTCTATGGCTCGATGCTCTACCGCTATACCTTCAATGGCAGCGCCTGGAACATTGACGGACGCTTCCCCTTTTACACTCAGGCCGAATGTGCGTTGATGCGCGACAGCCAGTTTCAATTTGGCGGCAACGGCACCGGCTACGAATACGATGTGTGGGGCAACGGCTCGGCCAACGCCATCACGGCCCAGTGGGGCAAGCGGCCCTGCGGCGGCCTGGCTGTAAGTGAAATCAATTCGACGACCGTCGTCGTCTCGGCCGGCTTCACCTTCTGGAAGCGGTATGGCTACCACACCCACAACCAGGGTGTTTTGTCCTTCACCTTCTACCGTGATTCGGGGTTATGGGAGCGCAATTTCGAGGCCGGCCTGTCCGACTACGTGAACGAGCGGCTCGACTTCGACGCTTTCGCCCGCGGCTGCAAGGTCGAGGGCAATAATTTTCTGGTCTGGTCCAGGAACGTCGAGCCTTCGGACTTCGACCAGCTCGACACGACCCAATCCCTGCCCCGCACCCGCGAGGTGGTCTATGCCAAAATCTCCGCTGACGGCAAGTTCCTGACCCAATACCAGTACCTCGGCTCGCAGGACGATCTGACCAGCGCGACCCTGGTCGTCGTCAACCACGCCGGCAGCAAGGTCCTGTACGCCCTGGGCTGGCGCTGTGTTTACAAATCCGATCCGGCTGGCTTCGCCTGCACCGTGCCTGACCCGCAGGATTTGGAACTATGCTGCGACGGCTGGCAGACCCAGGTCAGCAACCGCTGGACCATGCAGGCCGATCTGAACATTGACGACGCCAGCGCCCTGTTTGCGCCCGGCACGAAGCTCAAACCGGGCTCACTGGTCAGAATCTACGCCGGGACGCCCACGGAGCAGGTCCAGATCGCGCAGGGCCTGATTGACACCATCAGCCCCAGCCTGAGTTTAGAGCAGGAAACACACCGGGCCAAAGCGGTGGCCAGGGCCGAGAAGGGGCTGCTCGATCCGCGCAGCGAGGAAATGCAGGACATCCTGCCCCAGCAAACGCTGCGGGTCGCCCCGACCGACCCGATCAAGAACATCGCCGTTCACAACGGCTATTGGGACGTGCAGCTCATGGAGTGGCCCAGCCACTACTTTCCCGGCAGCTACGACCATCTCCAGCTTCAAAACTGCTACCGCCTGCTCTCTTTTCCCTACGCCAACACCGGCGGCGACCAGGGGCCGGGCTATCCCGGCATGTGCCTCGATCAACGCGCTCAACACAAAGGGACGTGGTTCAATGACCTGGCCTGGACCGGCGCATCTTCGACCGTGGACGGCTCGGTGCAGGCCAGCGTTCGCTTTGGCAGCAACGTCAACAAGGGCAACTTCACCTTTTGGGCCAGGGAAGGCAGCCAGGTCTATGCCCAGGTCCTCAAGCAAAACGGGATCATCATGGGCATCAACTGGCGCACCGGCGGCTACGGCGGCACCCGCTTCAATCCACCGCCCGCCGCGAACGCGCCCTGGGGCGTGGCCCAACACGCGCTCATGGCCGGGGTCATCTGCCACGCGGCCGAGGTCGGCAAAAAATATGCCTTCGTCTGGGAGTGCAATTCTTACTTTGGCGGTTTCAGCAACAACGTTTTTAACGGCTCATCGCACACCGACGACACCTGGCGCAAGGAGAACTTCGACCGGGCCGACTACAGCGCCCACGGCGTTGGCTGGAACCGGCTCTACCTGATCGAGTCGGATTACGACGAAACCAACCCCAAGTGGAACGACCCGGCCGCGCCCAGGTGGATTCACAAGAGCATTGCCGGCGGGATCAACGTGGATGGCATCCTCGTCCCCGGCCAGCCGGCCGACCTGAGAATGATTGTCATCGGCGGGACGATCTACTGCTTTTTCCGGCCGCACCACCTTTACAACCAGGCCCCGCAGCAATGGCGCTACGCCTTCCAGTACGAGGCCGGGCGCTTCGGCGCGGGCCGCTTCGGCATCATCGGCCGCGGCCACGCCGGCATCCAGTGGGACAGCCTCTTTTACCAGGACCAGGCCGGCCACGTCAGCGGGCGCGAAAAGGTGCCGCAGTACGACAACTATGTGGATTTTTGGGATATCAACGTCAGCGATGGGGTCAAAGACAAGTCGCTCGAAGAAGCCGTCCAGCGCCACGCCTGGCAGGGCTTTACCCCCACGGTTTTTAACAGCACCGTGAGCGACGCCGGCCCGGCCAACCTGGCCGCGGGCGGGGTCAAAGCCTACACGCCGCCGGTGGAGAATCTAACGATAGATTTCAAGGTCAAGCTGACCGCGACCGGCAACGAGGCCGGGGTGATCGTGCGCGGAACGACCGACGGCGCGCCCTGGGCTGCCCGCCATTTTCGCCTGGGGATCGTGGCCGGGGGCGGCCTGCCCGGCGCAGCCGGCCCGGTGACCACCTACGCTGTTTTGCGCTACTACGACGACGGCGCCAATCCCATCAACTCGGCCCTGCAATACTCGCCCTTCCCGCTGACCGTGCCGGTGGGTGCGCCGATCCCAGTCCGCATCACCAGCCGCGGCAACATCTACAGCGTCTGGATCGCCGGCAATTACGCCGGGCATTTCCTCGACGACACGCCGGGCGGCCCCTACTTTGGCCTGTACGCCTTTGGGACAAACGTCGGCGGCTATGCGGCCACCTTCACCAACGTGCGCGTGCCGGAGTTGTACGAAGTGCCTGAAATCAACTCGATAGATGTCAATCAGACCGCCTTCGACGCCATCAAGAAGCTGCTGGGCAAGCGCAGCGTCAAGGGGGTGTTCCAGCCTTCAGGCAGCGTCAGGGTCTCCTATTTCGAGACGCACGACACCGGCCCGACCTTTCAGGACAGCCTCATCCAGTCAGCCGTTAGGCTCTCCGACCGCTTTGCCTCTATCGTCCGTGTGGACGGGGCTTACACCTGGGCCACCTACGCCAGCGAGACCCTGCTCAAATTTGGCCGGCGCTTTATGCAGGTCTCTCTGCCCGACATCTTCCACCGGGAATTTGCTTTCAGGGAAGCAAAAAATATCTGCACCCGCATGGCTGAGGACCAGGTGCAATCTACGTTCGAGGGCCTGCCCGATTACCGGGTGCAGCCGGAGGACAAGATCGAAATCTTTGTCGACCAACAGAATATCGCCGGTCATTACCTGGTGGATGACGTGACCCACGCCTTCCAGATGGACCAGGATGACCCGCAAGCCTCAAGCACGATCTCGACGCGGAGATCCGTCGTCATTTAGGGAGTAGGAAGTAGGGAGTAGGAAGTAGGGGGAAGAAATCTTTTCCCTTACTCCTTACTCCTTACTCCCTACTCCATTTCTTCTGGCTTTTCAACCCTAAAACCCTCATACTCAAAGGAGAAAATTCAAAATGATGCGGTCTATTTCGACCACCCTGACCCTTTTCGTTCTATTCACCCAGCTCAACCTCGCGGCGCTGCTACCAGCGGAGGACCCAACGGGCCGAATCTGGCCCGTAGAGGCCAGCCACCAGGCCGAAGCCTCGCCGTGTGGGGAGCCGCAAAAAATCTATCTACCGATTGTTCACGCTATGGCTCAACTATCCAACACCGAAAACCTTGAAAACATCATGCGCGGCATGGCCGCCTTCCCCTATGACGGCCTGATCACCCAGGTCTTTGCGACCACGGTCAACGTCATGCCGGTCGGCTCACGCACGGTCATCCGTGACGTGGCCCTGCCGGCGCACATCAAATCCGACACCATCCGAGTCGGCTATGCGGTCCGCCTGGACCAGACGGCGGCCAAGCCGACCGTCCTGGCTATCTTCGAGCAGTTCGCCGATCCGGAGATGTTCAACTACGCCGGGGTCGGGGTCAGGGTTCCGACCATCCCCAACGTCACTGTCAAGGCCACCAAAACCGGCTGGCTGGTGACCTGGAGTGCGGTCACCGGGGCGACCAAATACGTCCTCTACAAAAACGATACCCCTGATGGGGACTCGCCCGAAGAAGTTATCCAGCTTGGGGCCTCAACCCTGAGCTACACCGTGGGCTATGAGGCCCCCTTTATCTACTACGCGGTCAAGGCTTGCAGCGGCTACCTGGAGGGTGATGTCTCGCTCTGGATGACCGACATGACCCCGCCGGCCGCACCCACCTGGAAGGCCCACGCCTATCAGGCCGAAGGTCACTACCTGGAATGGACCCACCCCGCGCCGGCTGATGTCAAGGAGTTCGCCCTCTTTTACAATGTCGGCCCCAGCGATAACGGGGCGATTGAAGTCACCCGCACCGCCAACCTCAATACCATCGTCCCGTACCTGGACAGCTACGATTATTTTGGGGTGCAGGCCGTGGACTGGAGCGGGATCAACAAATCGGCTACCATCTGGACCGGCGAGTACGACCCGACGCCGGCCACGCCGCCTGACTTTGCGGCCAACCTGGTCGAAGGCGGCGGCTTTATCTGCACCTGGAATACTACCGCCAAGGCCGTCAGCTACGAAGTGCAGGGCTACGTGGCCGAGGGCGAGGAGGGCAGTTGGGTCACTTACTACACCGGCCCGGCGTTGATGACCCCGGTCATGCGCTACGCGGGCGTCAGCCTGTTTCGGGTGCGAGCCATTGGTTATGATGGTTCGACCTCCGGCTGGAGCGCGACCGAAACCGACGACAACGCTCCACCGCAGCCCATCTTGAGCATCATCAATGGGGCCAAGCAGGTCACGGTGGGCCTGGATGCGGCGGATACCAGCCATACCCACGTTGGCTTTAGCCACTATATTCTCGAAACGGCAGCCGGTTCAGCCGGCCAGGGCGCGACGACCGTGGACGCCCGCGCCACCTTCGACTCTTTCCCGCGCGTGTTCGCCGGAGAAACCGGAGTGACCACCTACTACCGGCTCACCCCTGTTGACTGGGCCGGGAATGTGGGAACGGCCAGCGCCTGGACGCCGGGAACGCCCCTCACCTTTGGCGACGGGGGCGCAACCATTCAGGATAAGTTCGACACCTACGGCGGGACCGCCCTGACCCCGGTTGACAGTCTGTACTGGCTCAGTTTGGCTAAAGTCGAGCAGTCTGAAAGCGGTTGGACTCTTTCACCGTCCAATCTGGTCACCTGGGCCAGCACGCCGGTGGAGGGAGCCAAAGCGATCAGGCTGGTCAGCAACTCGCCGGGATTGACTTCCGGCGTGCTGTTAGCCAAGCCCATGAACCTGACCCAAGAGGGCCGCTTTACCAACGACGATTACATCGTCATCCAGAATCCTACGGCAAGTTACGGCAACCAGTGGATCACCCTCGCCTTTTACAACGCTTCCTATCCAACCGGGTCGGGCTATAAATGCACCATCAAAATCTATGGCGGCGGGGATGCCGATATGGGCTTCCCGATTGCGCTGAAGCGATCTCAGTTTGTCGCCTACGGCGCTTCGCCCAACTGGGCCACGATCCAGGGCGTTCAGATCTATGTTGAGAATTTTGACCTGTACACCAACCTGGATATGACCCTGGACGACATTCGCATCGTCAAGGCTGATCCCGAAGACTCGACCAAGTACAACGATACCGGCCTGGCCTGGGATTACGCTAAAAGCAGCGATGTTTGGGGGGAGGGTGAATGGCACATCAATCCCGGCAACCGCACCGGCGAGCCGTACAAGCCGTTCAGTTTGGGACAGGTCAACCACTCAACCTCGCCGGATCGCTGGTATCTGGCCCACAAGCCGATAGGCACGGATGTCGTCACCGGCACGATCCAGGCCGGCCTGTTTCACAAGGAAAACGGGACGAACGGTCTAGCCTTCTACATCAAGGATGTCACCCCCGACGCCTGGACCATGTACGCTGTGGAAACGGATAACGTGGCCGATACGGTCAAGCTGGTCAAGTGGGTAGATGGAGTCAGGACCGAGTTGGGCAGCGCCTCGTTCGCCTTTATCTCGGCAGCCGGGGGGACCACCGGCCAAACCATTTGGGTCGGCGCGGATTTCTCCGACTATGACACGGATGCGGGCCGGATCAGGGTCTACGCCTCGACCCTTGAGGGCAACTTGATCCAGGCGAACAACCTGAAAATTTCAGTTCAGGACACCGAAATCGGCAGCGGCGGCAGTGTCGGCTTGCTGTCCTATCAGGCCAATGTCCGCTTTGTGAACTTCACCGCCGGCTCTCCGGCTCACGCCGAAGTCGCAGACGTGGCCAAGGCCCTCGATGGGCCGATTGTGGCCGGGGATGTGCGCCGGGTGCACTACAATCTCGACCTCAACCGCTTCCAGTACACCGATGACGGTATCACCTATGCCGACCTGACCGCCGAGGCTGACCCCAACAAGGTGGATAAAACCTCAGTCGCCCGGCCCGGCGTGACCCGGCTCTACCGGCGCGATAACGATTCTGGCTACAACGTGCAAACTCATTACGATGGCTCGCGCTGGTGGTTGAGGGGCTACAGCGGCGACGCCTTCCACGCGGAATGCCGGGTGAGTTACGCCGATGCGGCGGCTTCGGCAGCTCTGGCGACCATCCTCAAGGCTTACGCTGATGGAACCAACACCTCGATCACTTCAACCGGAGTGTGGACAACGATAGGCAGCCTATCCGTCACGGCCAATATCCAGAGCGGCAGCGCTCTGGTTATTGCCAAAGTGACTGGACACCAGTTGCCGGCCAGTCAACAGAATTGGCAGATTCGGCTTCTTCTGAATGGCGCCACCGTATCCAGCGGCCAGCCACAAGTTTACACCAGTAGCGCGATTTCGACGGTCCAGACCATCGTGGTCACCGAGCGGTTTACCGGCCTGGCTGCCGGCAATCACGCCTTTGCCGTGCAAGCCATCTTGAATCAGGCCGGGGCGACCCTTAACATCTGTGACGCTGCGCAGCGCCACGCTTCAATTACTGTTTTAGACCTATAGGAGCATGGTGGATTACCTGGGCATCATCCAAGCTAAATACAACCTCTCGACCATTCTCGACGAAAGCGGCACACCGTTAACCACGCTGGCCTACGACGATCAGGGTCAGTTGTTCATCGAGCGGTGGGACATCCCGTACCCGCAGCCAACGATTGCCGAGCTGGACGAATACGCCGCCAGCCCGGAATACCTGGCGGCCTGGGGAGCGCGACTCAAAGCGATGGCTGAAATGCAGGTCAACGCCTGGGCCAACGCCAAGGTGATCGAGTTCAAAATCCTGATTGACGAATTGTTTTACGTGGCGATGATTGCGAACATCGGTTTCCTTAACACCAAATGGATTCAGTTGGGCCGGCCCGCCGATCTCGATCCTCTGGCTTTCATCTGCATCCACAGTGAGGCCCAAGCCTACCGGGATGCCCATGCGGGCCTGGGTGACTTTGAGGCACAAATGAGCGCCTATCAGTTGGCCGGAGTGCAAGAAGCCAGGTGGCAGGACATGCAAAACGGCTTTGCCGGCATCGTCTACGCCCGCCGCCTGGCCCTGGAGCAGACCAAGTTGGCCCCCATCAGCGAGGGTCTGGAGTCGCTCCTGACCGATATCGTCGCCGGCCTGGACCTGGCATTGGGGCAGACGATGCAAAATCTTGCTGCTCAGCAAGCCCAGTTAATTGCTCAGCAGAGCGAGGCATAAGCTGCTGTATACCCCAGGGGTAGGCGAAGCGCTCTCCCCGAAGGGGGATAACTACTTCCTCTGGCCCTTGGCCCACCCGTAGGGGTGCGGCTAAGGCGGCTCGTGATTTGCGAGCCGCCTCGGTTTTTAAAACAGGAGTTCATCCTCCGGCTCCTGGCCGCGCTGGATGCGCTTGACATCGTTGTAGTGCAGGCTCGGGTCTGGTTCCGGTTCGGTCGGCATCGCCTCGAAGGTCAGCGCGAGGTCGGCTTCCAGCTTCTCCAGATCGGCTCCCGGCGCATAACGCAGCGCTTCGTCCAGGCCGGTCCAGTCGCGCAGGCTGAGGTAACCGGAGTTTTTGTACGCTCCGGCCGTCGTCCTGATCTCCTGGCCAACCTTGATGATGTGGCTTTTGCTGTAACGGTAGGCCGTGACCTTGCCGCCGCGCTTGATTTCCAGGTGCAGCGGCTCGGCGTAGGGCGCCAGGCAATCCACCTTACGTTCCTCGATTTCGGCCTCAGAGCCTTCTTCGGGATCGGCCGGGGCATAGGCCGCGTACCATAATTCGTAGTAAGCAAAGGCCACGTCCCAGCGAGCCTTGAGGGCCTCGACCTTTTCCCGATTGATTCCCCACAGCCGTTCCCGTTCGGCGATGTGCGCCTGCCAGGCCGCGCGGAACTCGTCCAGCTTTTGCTGGTAAAGCTGCTGTTTTTGCCACTCAGCCTCCTTTTCAGCCTGCTCCTTCGCCTTTTGTTGCTGGTGCCGGGCCTGGGCCGCGGTCCATTTTTGGCGCAGGCCGGGGATATCGGCCTCGGGGAACAACTCGGCCACCTGGGTTATAGCCGCCTCGGCTTCCTCCGGATCGGCGATGAAATCGGGCCAGTAAAAGTTTTCCAATTTCTGGCAGAGCTTTTCGGCCTGATCCTTGCGCTCCTTGGCCTGCTTGGCCTGGCGCTCGGCTTCAGCCTTTGCCCACTGGGCTTTGCACTTCAGCAAAAATCGCCCGAATCCGACTTCATCCCTAACCTGGACCATCTCGCGCTGGTAGGAGCTATGGTTGTTCCCGGTCATTGGCTGGTTCTGATAAAACATCTGAACCCCGTCATTCCCCCATGGCTGGACCACCAGCCAGAAGGTCGAGAAGCCGGTCAGACTCAGCCGGTACTGCAAGGAGCTGACGCTTTTACCCTCATTTTGCAAGCTGGCCTCGCCCTCGGCGATGCTGACGCCTGCTTCCCGCAGCTTCTCCAGGTAGGGTTGGGCGGCTCTTTCCATGATCTGGATGATATTATCTATTTCTGCCCGGCGCTGGGCCTCGGCCTGCTGGTCGGCCGCCTGGGCCGCCAGGATGGCCGCGGCGACGAAGTTGGGCCGGTCACCTTTACCGTTGTTCATTTTTCCCTCCGTAAATCCTTGCGGGTCAGAAAGGGCGCGAGGGCGATGCGGTAGCTTTCCCCGATCTCCGACTCGTCAAAGTACATATCAATTGCCCTGGTCCGGTCGGCCGGGATCTCCTGGTGGGGGCCAAACGCTCCCCGCCAGTTGTTTTCCACATACTGGTGCAGGCAAATATAGCTCGATTCCTCGTCATCCACGACCCAGGTCGGGCCGGTCCCATCCTTGCGCCGGATCGCCACCACGTGAACCACGTTTTCCTCTCCCCACTCAGACACCGGCAGCAGGATCGGCAGCGGTCCCACCTCGAAGGCTTTCAGCTTCTGGCAGAAAGTCGCCAGCAGGTTCCGGCAATCCTCCAGCGGCGCGCCGTGCATGAGCACGGTGTTGCTGAAGCCGGTTGGCAGGGGCCGGCCCAGCGGTTGGGTGGCCTCAGCCGGGGCCTGGACGACCACGCCGTACAGCGGCGTCTCCCCGTCCTTGGTGTTGGTCGGCATGACCACGATACGCAGGCCGGTCCCCAGGTTGATCAGGGTATCTTCAGTCTGGTTCAAGATCCACATAAATTAATTCCTCCTTGAAATATGGGATTCCCCAATTGGGGAAAAACGAAGTGGCCCGCCGCTAGGGGGCCTTCGGCTCTAGAGGCCATTTTATTAGCCAACGTAAGCAAACATTGTGTCCACTTGGATATCGTCGGGGTCGAAGTCAGGCCCGAGCGGCAGAGCGCCGCGCAGATAAGGGTGCGGGATGCCGGCCTCGCCGGCGAGCCGGGTGACTTCGGCCATGTCCGTTCCAGGTGGAACGAAGATCAGGCAAGCGTCGAGGGTCACGCCTTCTTCCTGGCAGCCAATCACGGCCAGCGTCCACCCCCGTGTACTGCCGGGGGCAGGTCCGTCGGTAATGAGGGGTTCAGGCATCTTTAGCCTCCTTTTGCGGGATTTCTTTGACCGGATAGGCGCAGCGCGGGCATAGCCCGCCAGAGCCTTCAGCCAGGGTGAACAGGCAGCCGCAGCGGGGATTCGTGCATTGGTGCTTGGGCCGTTCCAGCAGCTCGTACTCGAAATTCCAAAGCGCGTAGCAGGGCAGGCCCTCGACCAGCGAGTAACCTTCAATCGGCTGAACCTGGTATACCGCGCACTCGCTCCCGGCCGGAATGGCCGGGAGGCAGGTGCGGGTGATCTCTCGATTGGTGCGCGCCTTGATCAGCGTTTTGGGATGGATTTTACGGCTAAAATCAGCGTCCATCGCTGCGCCCCGTAAAGAACTTGTGCAGGGCGGTCAAACGCTCCATCATATCGCTGGGATGCGTTGACTTGAGGCCCATCGTGAAGGCATTGTAAAGGCTCCACTGGGTCCGGCCGCTGAAGTCGGCAAAGGTAGGCGTGAGCCACTCCTTCTTGACGATGGGGAGCTGGCGGTCGCTGACCAGGCCCTCGCCGTAGGCCCGGCCCATGATCTCAAAGGCCCGGGTGTCGGTCAGGCTGGCCCGGTAGAGCGTTTCGACATCGCCGACGAGGGCGATGTGCTGGCCGGCCGCCTGGCGGGCGGCTTCGTAGAGCATGTCCTGCAGGCCGGCGATGACGTTGCGGGTGCTCTTGCGGACCACCCGCAGCAGGCCGGAAAACATCAGGTTGGAGCAGACGCTGACCCGGCCGCCGAGACAGACCGCCTCGGCCAGCGTCCGGTTGTAGCTGCCGCGCAGGCCGCAGGCAAAGGGCAAATTGAGCGTGGCCGATTTATAGGTCAGCGCCCCGAAAAGCTGGTTGCCGTGCTGGGCCAGGATAAAGCCCTCGTCAATCAGCTCGTAATCGCCGGGCAGGGTGTTGCCCAGGACTTCCTTGGCCAGCGTCACCAGGGTCTGGTAGGGGACCGGGTGCCAGGTCTCGGTCGAGGCCGGGACCGGCAGCAGCCCCAGCTCGTCGTAACTCGCCATGCGCGCCCCGCGGGCGACGTCGTAATTGGAGAGGGTCAGGTGGGCTTCTTCGTGGATGGTCATAAATCTCCTTTCAGGTTATAGACCAGGGATAATGGCGTCAGGCGACGCCGGCAAATGGTTGGTCCGGATATCGGCCAGAATCTGGGCAAAGATTTCCAGGCTCTCGACCGGCAGCCGGTTGATGATGGTGATGGCCTCGCCTTTCAGCTCGGCCCGGCGGGCGACGACTTCCGCCTCTTTGGTTTCCAGCTCGTCGGCGTAGGCGGTCCGGTCGTCCCAGCTCGCGCCGCAGGCTTCGTTCAGGCAGACGACGTGGCCGTTGACCCGCACGTTGCGCTGGCCGCAGCGGGGACAGGTGAACTCGGCCGCTTCCTGGCCGGCCTGGGCCGCGGCGACCCGCTCGCGGTGCAGCTCGCTGAGCCGCTCCTCCTCGCCGGCCGCCAGGTGGTGGCCGACCATGCCCGGCTCGTGGCGCGCGCCGCAGCGGGTGCAGACCAGGGTATCGGTCGGGACGGTCAGGCCATTCTCGCGGTTGATGTCGCCGGAGCAGAGCCACCAGCGGCAGCGGACCCGGGTCAGCGGCGGCCGGCGGCGTTCCTCGACCACGGCCGCGACGTGGCGGGCCGTCACCCGGCCTCCCGGCGCGGTGTCCACGGCAAGCTGCCACACTTCGCGCTGTTCCTCCGGATCGTCGAGCAGGGCCAGGGGCCGGGCGACCGATTCGCCGGTGGGCAGGGGGTAGCCGTTTTCCCCAATTGGGGAAAGGTTGCGCTCGATCTTGGCGAAGTCCATCAGCCGGTAAACGTGCGACTGGCCGAACTCAAATTCGTGGGTCACGCACTCGCGCCAGGAGCTGTAGCCCAGGGCCTTCCAGCCTTCGCGCTCGTGCAGTTCCAATAGCTTCGCGCCGACGGCGGAGATGTCGGTCTTGATTTCTTCAATCAGGACGCGGGCCTCGGTTTCGGTCATAGGGGTGATGATAGTGAGATCTGTTTGAGTCATAATTCTCCTTCGTCTTTCATGCGATGATATTCCTGGTCGCCCCACTCAGCCCAGTCACGGGCCTTGCGTTCTTCGGGCGTGAGCTGTTCTTCTTCCCACTCGGCCAGTTCCTGGATGAAGGTATCGAGGTTGCCCAGGTAGTCGAGGATGCGGGCGCAGGGGTCACAAATAAAATGGGGTCGGTTATGCCGGTCCACAACCACGTGAGTAGCCGTAACTGGCTGCTCATCTGGGTGAGCCGGGTTGCAACATTGTCGGGTCATTGTTCCGATCCGTTATTGCTGATTTCAACATCATTCTTGACCACACGATAGCCGGTGATCCCGGCTGTGACACAAAAAACGACTTGTCGTTTCATGGGGCGCTCCTTTTAGGCGTTGATTATTTCAACTTACCTATATACAAGTGATTATAAATAGGTTTTTATAATTTGTCAATACTTTTTTATAGAGAGATTGCTATAAATCTCTCTTGACAAACGAGGGGGAATCGTGGTACTATTCCTTTGACCCAACAGAAACTCTGTAGAAAGGAGGTTAGTCAAATCAATGACCGTGGCCAGCGTTCTCCGCAATCGAATACCGAAAATTCTCAGGGAAAGAAACTTAACTATTTCCGACTTGATGCGTCGAACGGGGATGGCGTACCCGACTGTTCATAATGTAGCCAGGGATAGTGCTGAAATCATCCCTGACAACACGTATATCGGTACGTTGAGACAAATCAGCGAGGCGCTCGACCTTCCGATTGGTGAGCTTGTCGAAGTGGTTAGAATCCCGGAGAAAAGCTAAAAAAAAGACAACGCCACCTTTTAGGTGTCATTGTCTCTTTTTTTATAGCCACCGTCATTAACGATGACTAATCCTATTCCCCCTTCTCGGCCCATCCGCCAAGATCGTCAAGAAGAGGGCTAAATCACACACCCGGTCTCGGGTGGGGATTTTCTATGCTCCCACATCTGGCAAAAACAACAAAGCCGCCTCTCTGCACAAACAGAAAGGCGGCTTGGATGCCAACCTGGTGGAGCAGAGTACCTTACCAACAAAATATGGAACGTCTAATGTCCTAGCGAGGAGCATTAGAATCTATTCCTGCAAGGTACCCCCGGGGCGACTCGAACGCCCGCACATGGCTCCGGAGGCCACTGCTCTATCCACTGAGCTACGGGGGCAAGATAAAAATAGTTTAGCACAAACGGCGCTGAATAGCAAAGAAAACAGGTAATCACAGGTTACAGGCTGCATTCAAAAACCTGTTACTTGCAACCTTTTTACCTGCTGCCTGTTCAATTTGGCCCTTGGCCTGCTTCGTGATAAACTGCCTGGTTGCTGTCATTCAACAATCATGAGGTAAATCCATTGCGCCTATATCAACCGCTCCGTTCCTGGAGCATCTTTAATATTATCTTTATTTTTGTCACCCTGGCCTGTGGCTCGCTTCCCTTTCAATCGGCGTCGAAAGAGTCTAACCTGGCGCCAACCCGCACCCCGCTGCCCACTTTTACCCCAACCGTCTACACGGAAATTCCCCTGTCCATCCTGCCGACGCCGACCATCCCGCCGCCTCCCCCACCCACCGATACCCCTGTTCCGCCCCCGCCAACGCAGCCGCCCGCCCCTGAGGTAGTCCCGACAGATACCCCCGTTCCTCCACCCCCCACAGAACCGCCGCCCCCGCCGGCAGAGCCTCCGCCAGCCGCGCCGCCTCCTGCCGAACCACCTCCCCCGGCGGCTCCGGCCGAGCCTGCCCCCCAGAATGGGGTGCTTGCCAAAATCAGCTTTCGTGATGGCAAGAATACTTACGCGGTCGGGGAGAAGGTCTTTGTAAAGATTGAGGCCAATAATGTCGAAGGGGGGATCAAGACATTTGGCATCCTGGGCCTCACCCCCGACACCGGCAACTTCCAAACCAGTTGGGATAACAGCCAGCTTGAAGCGGGCAAACCTTTCACCCACGAAGACGGGCTGGCTTTCAGCACCCCGGGAAATCATAAATTGTGGCTTTCCATCTGCTTTTCATCTAAAGAAGAATGTCAGGGACCAGCGGGTAACTGGGTGCGTTTTGAACCTGGACTTGACGTAATTATTCAGTAAGGGAGTGAGGATACCATGTCAGTCATCAAGATAAAATCCAACCAAAGAGTTAAATTAGCCGAGATTGATCCCGAAGATACCGGGGGTCTCGAAAAACAGGCAGCCAAGGGAATCTTGGCCAAAAATATTGAGCGCCTGGCTGAATTGCAGGAAGTACTTTACGCCGAAGGGAAGCATGCCCTGCTGGTTGTCCTGCAAGCTATGGACGCCGGTGGTAAAGATGGAACAATTCGCAGTATCATGAGCGGTGTTAATCCACAAGGAGTGTCTGTCACCAGCTTTAAAGCGCCGACCGCCGAAGAGCTGGCTCACGATTTTTTATGGCGTGTTCACAAACCAGTCCCGCCAAGGGGGATGATTGGCATCTTCAATCGTTCTCATTATGAGGACGTGCTGGTGGTGCGGGTGAAGAATTTAGTTCCCAAAGCGATCTGGCAGCCTCGTTACGATCACATCAATAACTTTGAGCAGTTGCTGGTTGATAGTGGTGTCACCATCCTAAAGTTTTACCTTCATATCTCTAAAGAGGAACAGAAAAAACGCCTGCAGTCTCGCCTGGATCAACCGGAGAAGCATTGGAAATTCAACCCCGCCGACCTGGGCGAACGGGAGCGGTGGGACGATTACATGCAAGCTTTTGAGGATGTTTTTGAAAAGTGCAGCACCAAAACTGCTCCCTGGTATATTATCCCTGCCAATAAGAAGTGGTACCGCAACGTGCTTATCTCCGAAACCATCATCAAAACGCTGGAAAGCCTGGATATGAAATTTCCCGAACCGGCAGCAGACCTGGATAAGATAGTGCTTAAGTAGCAGGATTGGAGTTACTTTGCACCCATTGCTAACTTCCTGATAGAGTGTTACTATGTAATCTGATCCTTTAGCCGGAGGGTAACATGCAGCGCGAAGAAGCTCTCGAAAAAATAGCCTGGCACCATCTCAAAAAATTGACCCGCGACGAGGCCGCTGACCTGATTATCGAGTTCTTTAACGAACCGCTTAAACCGAGTCTCCGCGAAAAATTAAATATTACTACCCTCGTCCAGTGGGAAACCCACCAGCCCCCTGATGATTTGCAGCCGGGCAACCCGATTTATCGCCCGGTCCTAATTGATAAAATGAAACGGCCTTTCCGGGGTGCTACCAATGAATATTTGGCTCAATATCTGCGTGAAATGGTGGGGATTCAGGTAGACCACATTGAGGGCAAGCTGCCCGGTTGGTTAGCCTGTCCGGTCTGTGGGTATCTCACCTTTGAGACGCTGGGAGCCTGGGATACCTGTCCGGTGTGTGGTTGGAACAGCGATCCTGTTCAAGAAACGATGCATGATGACCCCACCGGCGCTAATGGGATCAGCCTTAATGAAGCCCGCCGTAACTATCAAACTTTTGGGGCTGTCTCTAAAGAAAAGCTGGCGATGCTCGATCCTGAAGATAAAAAGAAATACCCAAAATAAGTAATATAAGGACTGCGCAATATGTAGTAGGTGGAATAGAGATTGATACTATATCTTGTGTTGTGCTGAATTTCACAGCCAATAAAAAAGGCGACGCATTTTAGCGCCGCCTTTTAATTTTCAACAAAAAAGCGATGGCGTTTAGAGTTAGCTATAAACCTACCGCCCTGCTAATTGGCTCAATTGCTCACTCTTTCGGCTAATACCGCCAGGGCAGCAATTACCCCTCCGGCCAGAAGCAGGTAAGCCACAATGACGACCAGCACCGATACCGCCAGCAAAGCTCGCTTGACCGAACGAGGCCAGGCATACATGGGCGGTAGAGGATTGGTTGAGGAGCGGAATACGGTTGGCAATTGCATGACTGTACCTCCAGTTCTAATTCCCACCCTCAGAATTATTCTTTAGAAATTAATGCCAACTTCCAACAATTGCTTGAAGATCTGCAAAAACGAAGGTACTTTAACCCCTTGCCCTAATTATACCACATCATTTTGAAAAATGGAAGAGGAAATTTGACAAATTTTTCGATTTTAATCTAAAAGATTTGTTTTCTCTTCAGAATGCCTTTAAACCAACCAATCTCACGGGTATTAACCCTAATTCTCCCCAAAAGATACGCTATTTATTCACAACTTCTCCCCAAAAGACGTGCACTTATTAACAGGTAACTAAATTTCTAAGGCTGCAAGAGTTCTATGCCTCTCCTTAATGAGAAAACTTATTTTATGAAAAGGCAGATCAATTACCACAAAATTCCCAAAATTTGCAAATTATCTTATTAAAAAGAAAAAGCCCGGTTCTGCGTTCAACCGAGCTTTCTGCCAGCAGGTTCCGTTAGGAAAAACGTCTATTTATCCTGGTCTGTCTCTTTGCCGGCCCCTGAAAGACCTAACATGCCGCCGGGGAGTTTCAAAATCTGTTGGAGCACTTTTCGTTTGAGCGAGCTTTCAGGCATATTTTCGATGCCCTCTTCGTAAGCGCCGATAGCGGCGATGTACTGGCCTTGCTTCGTGCGGAGTTTGCTGATTGCCTGCCAGACATACATGGCCATCTCGCTTTCGCCCACTTCTTCTAACATAGCCGCCGATTGTTTGTATGTTTCAACTGCCTCATCCAGCCGGCCCTCTGCTTCGTAAACAGAAGCCCGGTTGCCCAGAGTCTGCGCCTGGCCCTTTTTTTCCTGCAACTGGGTGAAACGAGTCATCGCTTCGTCGAGGGCCTGATAGGCAGCCGGGTAATTAGTTAGCTGTTTGTAAGTGACGCCCAGATCATTATAAATCTCAGCGGCTTGTTGGGGCTGGTCTACCGCAGCTTGCAGAGCTTCGTTGAATTTTTCCAGCGCCGCCTCAAATTTACCTTTACGAAAAAGGGCGACGCCCTGCTCTTGCAGCTTTTTAGCGGAGGGCTGAGCCATATTACATATCCTTCCTTTGAAAATCCTGCTTACACCTTTGGTTTGGCGGGGACAACAGGCGGTGCCGGTAAGATCAACTGAATGCTCGTACCCCGATTGGGAGCATCTTGCCGTGATTGAATGTGCAGTTCTGCTTCAATTAATTGCGCCCGCTCACGCATGTTGATCAAGCCAAAAGAGCCGCGTCGGTCATAACTGGCCTCGATTTTCTCGACATCAAACCCCTCGCCGTCATCCCGAACGGTGACGATAAAGCGATTATTCTTAGGCTCAAGTAACAACCACACATTGCGAGCATTGGCGTGGCGCTTAATATTATTGATCGCTTCCTGGGCAATGGAGAAAATGGTGCCGGCCACTTTGGCGTCATAACCAACCTCTTCAATCGTTTTGAAATGAATATCAAAACTTTCAGAACTGCGCAGTTGGTTGACATACTCTTCCAGCGCCGCCACCAGCCCTTGCGTTTCCAAAATAATCGGCCGCAGTTCAAACAAAACATTGCGGGCATCACGGGTTGCCTGGCGGACCAGGTTGCGCAGGGCGTTAATTTCATTGTGAACCGCTTCCGGCTTAACTTCATTCAGCCGTTCCAGGTGGTCGAGGCTCATGCTGATGGCCGAGAGGAGCTGTACCGGGCCATCGTGGAGCTTGCGGGCCAGTTCACGGCGCACATCCTCCTGCGCCTTGATGATATGGTCTCGTTCCTGCCGGACCTGCTGGTAGAGGCGGGCATTCTCAAGGGCGATGGCCGCCTGGGCGGCAATGGAACTCATCAGCCGGACATCTTCCTGGTTAAAACCGGCCCCGGAATATTTGTTCAAAACTTCCAGCACCCCAATAATCCGCCCTTTAATTTTGAGCGGCACGGCGGCGATGGACTGGGTTAGAAAGCCGGTGCGCACGTCTACCCGGTGGCTAAAACGAGGGTCGGTGCGGGCATCGTTGACGATGACCGGGTAGCCATTCCGCGCCACCCACCCGGCAATGCCTTCATCCAGGGGAATACGCTGCTGGCGCAGCATCTTGCTGCGCGAGCCGTGACTGACTTCAAAAACCAGTTCTTCGCGTTCCTCGTCAATGAGCATCAAGGAGGCAGCCCCAGCGTCAATCACATCGGCGGCCAACTGCATGGTATCGGATAATAACTTGTTGATGTCAAAGGTGGTGACCAGGGCCTGGCCCACCTGGTAGAAAAGGCTCATCTGGTTCAGCCGCTGTTGCGCCAGTTCCAGGTCAGACACCAACGAGGCCATCTGGCCCATCCCTTTGGCGATGCGGGTGAGTAAATTTTGTTGAGGTTCGGCTAACTCTTGACCCGGAGATAAGACCAGACTCAAGGAACCGATCACTTTGGTGTCTTGCAGCAGCGGGACATTAACGAGAGCGAGTTGGCTGCCGGCCAGTTTAGAAATAGAAGTGGGGAGGGTTGTCGCCCCTGGGATAATCAGGACTGCATCTTGCAAACGCCGGCTAATAACCGCTTCCCAATATTCGATACGGTTCAAGGCTTCTTGACGGAATGCGCCCGACCTGACCCGGTGGGTTGATTGCGTCTGAACCAGAATAGACCCGGCTTCCGCACCAACAATACGGACCACCATTCCCAGGGCTTTACGCAGCATCGTATCAAGGTTACGGGTTGCGGCCAGTTCAAAAAGCTCGTCCACAACCGAGGGTTTGGGCGCTTCCGCAGGTTGGACGGATTTTTCGGAGGAAAGTTCAGCCATCACAACTGTCCTAGTAGGTCACTTCGAGCAGCCCTTCAGCCAGGCTGCGGAGGGTGTCAGCCGAGAGGTCGCTCAAACGCATGGCGATATTGATGTAAAGCAGGTTGGCCGGGTTCCCCAGAAATTCGCGTACTTCTTTGGGCAATTCAGAAAAGCGGGCCAATTCATCCAGAGTCAAGTGGCCGTTGGTTTGAGCGAAAGGTAAACCCTGATCAATAAAGTAATCCAGGGATACATTGAGATAGTTAGCCAGCGTTTCCAGTTCCACTAAGGGGACTTGACTTTCACCCAGTTCATACTGAGCAATCTGGCTAACCGGCAGGCCCAGCAAGTGGGCCGCATCTTCCTGCGAACGGCCGGCTTCGGTGCGGGCCTGGCGCAGCAAGACGCCAATAATACGCTGGCGGAGAGCGATTGCTTCGATGGTGGGTAGAGCTCGTTTGGGAGTTTCAATGGGATCTTCTGACCAGAAGAAGCTCACCGGCACATTAAAGAGCAGGGCCATCACCTCTAGTTGGGGCAGCGTGACCTCTCGCTGGCCAAACTCGATCTCGGAGACCAGGCCGGTCGAAAGCCCAAGTGCCTGCCCGACCTCTTTCAGGGTTAAGCCCGCCTCGGTACGAGCATGGCGTATCTTTAGGCCCACTATTTTTTGGCGCAAACGCGCTTTTGGATCAAGCATAGAGTCTGGCATCATGTCGCCTCCCTCAAATTCTCAGCTTGAATTATAACATAAAAGATTATGTTATTCAATTTCAAATAATTTTCTCTGATAAGCTGTTACTCGATATTAGCACCTTGAGAATGTTTCAGGAGGCGATGCAGTGAACGCTCTAACTATCAGTAATAATCAAAATCTAACCATCGGCCAAGTGGCTAACCAAGTTGCCAGTAATTTTGTCTTTGATGATTACACCAAACGCAAGGCAGATAATACACTGAGACGCCACAAAGCAGATTTAAGCCTGTTTGCTGAGTATCTTGAGCATTGCCAGTTATTTGGCCGGGATGACTTAATGAGCAATTCTGAAAGCTGGCAAGGGATGACTTGGGGATTGATAAAGGGCTTTTCAGAATGGATGCTACAGGCCGGTTATGCCATTGGTAGTATCAATGCTCGATTAAGTACAATTCGGATATATGCTGGACTTGCTACCAAAGCTGGAATGATTGACCCAAGAGAGAGTTATCTAATCAATAATGTTTCTGGTTATGCCGTTAATGAAGGAAAGAATGTTGACGCCAAACGTGATAATTGTCGGGTAGGACGCAAAAAGGCGGAGGCAACAGGTATCAGCTTAGAACAGGCCGAATTACTCAAAAATCAGCCTAGCAGACGTAACAGACTGGTCATGCACTTGCTGTTAGAGCATGGCCTTAGGGTGAGTGAGCTATCGTTACTCAAAATCAGTGATTTTGACCGTGATGCCAATATGCTCTCATTCTACCGACCAAAGGTAAAACAGGATGCCATCCCTCATCTACTCAAGAATGGCACTCTCAGAGCAATGTTATATTATCTCGACAATGACGCCATAGGCGACGGGTATCTATTGCGGGGTAGCCGTAAAGGTGGAAGATTAGACCAGCCTGGAATGGCAGAACAGAATCTAAATGCACTTGTAGCCAAGCTAGGTAAAACAATCGGACTTGAAAATCTATCACCGCACGATTGTCGCCACTATTGCGCTTCCAAATTAGCTAGGCAGGGCAAGAGCGTTAGAGAGCTAATGGACTTCTTCGGCTGGACTTCTGCCTCTACTGCTATGCGCTATGTAGATAGCTCCAAGTGGGTTGAAGCGGATTAGCAATTGAGATTTGTAGCTTTTTGCTCTACTCATCGTTATATCTATCAAAAAATTTCCACCAATCCTCATCCCATTTTTCCTGATTAGGAGTCTTATTAGGACAAGGAGCTACGTCTTCGTGACTTGTCAATTCCCCTTCTTGTATCAATTCCCCTACTTGTATCAACGCTGAATATCCACACTTATAACTAACCTTTTGCTCAACAAAAGCGGAGAGAAATGAGTGACAATATGGGCAGAGAAAAAACGTCATAAAATCGTCTAACATTTCTTGTTGCTCACTAATTAATTTCAGCAGGCTCTCCGTTTCTTCTTGGTGGCGAATTATCCTTTCATTGAGTCTATCGTAGAAGCTATCTATTATCTCCTGTAACTTCTGAAACGACATTTCCGCTGATTCTTTGATTTTAGCAAATCTTTCCTGGCTTTGCTGCTTATCTAGCTCAAGGCGCATCAGTACAAGGTATTCTTCGTTAAGCTTCCTAAGCTCTTTTTCGATGTCTTCTATCCCCATAAGAATTTGGGGTTCAGTATCAATTCCTTTATATGCCTTCTTCATCTTAAGAATTTGTAAGTGACGAATAAGAGCTTCGGAGAATTCTCGATTAAACTTAATACGTTCCACTTCTTTCACTTCCTGCTAGTTGTAGTGTAATTACGGCTGTCTTATTTTATCAACATGGGTATTTAATTTGCAAGTAAGCTCAGCCAATAGAATGTGATATTCTTAAAAAATCACATCCTATTTTAGAGCAAATTTCAAGGTTGGATGTATAAAAAGATTGGTTGAGAAAAAAGAGGCTGGCCTAATGGCTGGCCTCTTTATTTTCTCAGGATTGTAACGAAGGGGTGAGGTATGGTAGAATGGGTTTGTTATAGCCGATAATGTAACTACCAGCATTAGGAGCAGCAATGGGCCAGGAGGCATTATCACATGATTTATCATTTCCCAAGTGGCAATGGTCATTTGATAGGTGGGAATTTATTCTAGGCACTGTATTAAGTATAGCACTACCTTTTATCTTTAACCCAAGTGCCAGTTTGCTAGTTAATCTGATTTTCGTTGCTGGATGCGTGATAATCACAATAATTCTTACTCCGACTTTCATCTGGCTTTTGAATAGAATAAAAGTTTCATATAGAAGAATCGCTTACTACCCTCAATTACGTGAAAACGCCAGACAAATGGTAACAAGTTTAGAGCAGGCTAGTGAACAAAATTCTAAACTAATACAATATATTCTTAGCCAATCACCTCTATTTGAAATCAGAAGAGTATTCCGAGAAAATGAAAGAATTTTCTTAGTGCTTGCCAAAAAGAGAGGGTCAAAACTCGAAGTAGGTGACAAATTAGAAGTTGTGGACTCAGAGGACTATAAGCCGTTGGGGTCATGTGAAGTCTTGGAAGTTCGTACTGATGGTTACTATACTCTCGCCACACACCTAGATGCTCTATGGAAAGGGTATATCATGAGTCAAAATGCTCTAGAGATGCCTGTTTCACCTTATAAAGTAGCCGTAAAAATAAAGCCTTCACAAAATTAGCATTGTTAATTCGAGGGAGATAATAATCATGGCGGAGAAAAGAATAATAAGCGCAAAAGCATCTCCAATAATGGGGAAGGTTGCTACGATTCTAAACGAAAGAGAACTTGCAATCAACATCGGTTCTAAAGATGGTGTAACTGAAGGAATGAAATTCAAAGTGCTTGCGGACCAACCTGCTGATATTTTAGACCCTGATACAGGGGCAAATTTAGGTTCGGTTGAACGTGAAAAAGTGCGCGTTATGGCTACAGAGGTAAATGAAAAGTTTACTGTTTGTAGAACCTATCGCAAGGAATATATTCCTGGGGGGCCGCTTCATGGGACATTTTCTTCCCTACTTAAGAGTTATGGATTAACCGATCCTCCCCGTGAAATTATAGAGACACTTCGTGCAGACGATAAGTCATTGCCGCCACCGCTTTCAGAGGAAGAAAGTTATGTAAAAAAAGGAGATAGAGTAATCCTGGTTGTTGAAGAAGACAATTCATAATACGAACAGAAATTGAGATTTACATTCATAATTATTGTCAATTTATGGTCAACTACGCTAGAAAAATTGAAAAATCTTTAAGACCATGATATAATTGTCTTAATCAAATATCGCTCGCGGCAAAATATATCAGCCGCTCGCCATAAAAAAAAGCGGATTGACTAGACAAATTTTAATTTGTTTGTTAATCAGCCGAGGCGAGCGGCTTTTTTGTTATCCAAAAAAGGAGAGGGAACATGCAGACAAAATGGCGGTATAAAAATCTAAACATTCCAATGACAGATAGTCAATTTTTTCTCAAAATTCGGAGACTGGCTGGAGAAATGGACATTAGCATGGCCGAAGTGGACAGGCTATCTTTAGCTGAATTTGTAGAAAGGAGGGAAAAAGAAAAGAAAGAGAAGGTGTTAGAATCGGCTCAACTTCTTTGATACCGCCATTCAGAGCTCGCAGGTTGATTCTACGCAACACATGTGTTACAATAGACTTATATTATGGAAAGTAGTTTTGAGGAGCAGTAGCTTATGGCGCACTTTGAACGTAAATCAATCGGTGTAATGGCAGCTCTTGCTCTCCTGCTAACCTTTGTTATCCCTCTACCCAGCCAGGCCGGTGACCCGGATAAAACGATTGGCGGCATCAATCCGAATCATTACGTTTGTGTAAATGATAAGGGCGAGATCATTGATCTGGATAATGATGCTATATCTGGTGGTGATGGGGATAATGTCTCATTTGATCTTGAAAAAACGATTGATCTGAATAAATTAGAGGAAGAGTGCGACGATGCCGATAATGAGTCGGAGGGAGATTTTGACCTGGAGCTGATCCGCCGCTCCCGGCTTGAGGGCTTCGTGGTTGAATTTCACGCCGACCCTGGCGCTCCGGGTGGGTGGCGGGGGGTCTTTTCCAGGGATGTGCCGGTGTTTATTACCGGCCCTGGCTTTGAAGTCTTTAAGGGTTCGGACAAGGATGGCTCCTTTTATTTTGACAACCTGGGAGCCGGCCCTGCCACCTTTAACCTGCGTTTGCCACCCGATGCCCACCCGACAAACCCCAATGTTACCGTGGTGACGGATGGGCTGCCCAATACAACCAGTGGGATCTATCTGGGTTTTTATCGAGGCGATGTGCCTCCGCCGGATGTGTCAGCCTTAACGGGTCCCGACGGGGTTCCCCTACCCTTAGCCAATTACACCTATGATGAATCCATTGAGTCTGCCACCGATCCATTTAGCGGGGAAGTTAGCGGCATGCCCAGTGTTGGCGGCGTTTTGCCCCGGCAAATTTCTCTGGTTTCTGTTGTTTTGGCCGTTGTTCTTGTGATCGTTTTGCCGGCTGTCGGCGTGCTCAAAGCTCGTCGAAATAACAACGAAAACCAAGAGTAAATAACTTCGCCCCCTCTGTTTACAACCTCTCTAAATCCACCGGCTCCAAATCGGGATTGTCGGTAGCCGTCCGGCCGACTTTGGCCATGTCTACCCAATCTCCGTTGAGCTTGACCCGGACGACATCGGCGGTGAAATCGGTGTTAGTGCCAAGCGCATCGTCGTTGCTCATCAGGCTGGAGCCAACGCCGTAAATGTCAACAGGCACACTCAACTCCTCAAACCATTTGATTTTCTCCGGCCTAAAGCCCCCGCTGACGGCAATCTGCACATTATGGCAGTAGGTTTTGGCCCGTTCGTGCCAGGCGGGCGGCAAATTCCAACCGGTCCAGGCATTATCCAGCGCCTGCCGAACCAGCCAGCACAGCCGGGGATTAACTCCATTATCCAACTTCTTGTCGCCCAACGGCTGCACACTCACATCACGCATGTTACCCGACGTATCCAGGCGCACGCCGTACAGCTTGTATTTCTCGGCTGTCTCTTCGTCGCCGGCATCACACGCTGCCTGGTAGCGTTCAAACATCGCCTTCAAAACGGCCAAACTGGTACCGACGCTGTCGTTGTTAAAATCCACCAGGGCAATACGCGGCATCTCCGGCGGGCGCACGGCGGCAAAAGCCAGCATGGCCTCAACCGTATCGCCCAAAAAGCAGGCGATGGCGGCATGAGCTACGGTCCCGCCGCCCAAACCGCCCCACCAGTCCCCTTGAGCGTCGGTGGATACAAACGAGCCGACCTGCTGCTGGTAATCGCGATTGAAACGATGCACCGCAATGTCATAGGCATAGCCGTCGGCGGCCTGGACTTCATGCACGTCAAAACGAGCAGGGAAGAACAACACCGGTTTGCCGCGCGCGGCTTCCAGGGTGTTGTACACGTTGGTCGCAATGCGGCTGGCCCGGGCCAGTGCGCCCAAGATAGGCGTCTCCAACAGGGCAAAATCCCGATAGCGGCCCCGGATGCGTAACACCGGCTGCACCCGGCGCGGGTCGCCGTGGTAATAGGTCATGACCCCATCCTGCACCGCCTCGACTCGCAAATGGGACCACGTTTCAATAAATTTGCCGTTCTCGTCATCATAGCCGGTGCAGTGGCGCAGCATGCTCAAGGCTTTATCAACCCCGGCGATCAGGGCGCGCGGCTCGCGGCGGGTAAAAACCTGCATCTCGACCTCGATGTCGCCGGTAGCCAGGCTGGCCGGGTCAATCCCCAACTGGCTCAAAACAGGGCTGTGACCACTAAAACGATAATCACGCTCGGCCAGCGCCTGCAAGGTTTGGGCAATGTTGACAAAATATTTGTCGGAATACCAGCCCTGGCGCATGCGCTCGATATCGAGCTTAAAGGTGCTGTTGGTCAAGCGTTTCCCGTTAAAGATAGACATAAGAACTACCTTTTCCTTGCTTACGATGGGTAAAATATAAAACGTGGTGCGTATTGCGTATTCCGTAACCCTTACGCACCACGCGCCACGTATCACGATTATAAGCGATGACCGTTTAATGCGCCACTGTTTGCAGTCGTTTCATCGTCAGCCGGGAAGGGGTGGGCAGATAGGCGTCCCAGTGGAGGATTTCGTCGAGCTGGTAAGCTCCGCGCACGACTTCGCGGGTCGTCGGGTCCACCTGGCGAATAGCTCCATCCAGGGTGGCAATGGCTTTGGCTTTGTTGAAAGCTTCGGCCACTTCCTGGGGCAGTTCAATCGCTTGCAGATTGAGGCCGTTAAAGACAATCCCCAGCGGCTTCAGCCGGTCGGCCAGCAGTTGGCTCATTTGCCGCTCGATCCGTTCACGCGTGGCCGGTTTGAAAAGGTCAGGCACGGCGTAGTCCCCCACGAGTTTGCGCAAACAGATGTCGGCATGGCGGGCAATCGCTTTTTCGGCGTTAGCCAGGCCGCGCAGCCGCTGGCTGACATTCTCGGTGATGAGTTCGGGTTTCAAGGCATAGGTGCCGGACCAATTGATGTGGACCGGGACGCCGTCGCCGGTGGCAATGGCCGCTGCCTGGCCGGCAATCAGTTTGGTTTTAGTTTCCAGCACAAAATCTACTTTTTCAAAAGGTCGCAGGACATGCCGGCCGGCGGGCAGCACCCGCTTGATAAAACCGTCGCGATTGATGGTCACGGCGACGCTGTCTTCATGCACAACCTGGGTTTGCCTGGAGCGAAAGATGACCGCGCCAAGGACTGCCAAGATCACAAAAACCGTTGCTGAAACTGTCAGGAATGTCATGGTGAGCCTCCGATTGGTTCTTATTACTAATTTCTTAATTCTTATTGGGTTGCTACTCCACCTTGGCGACGACTTCAATCCCGTTGAGCCGCATGTGATAGAGAAAGATATAGTGCAGCAGGTCACCATCGTGTGGGATTGCGCCGCCGATTTCGGTGGCCACGGAGACGGGCAGATCGTAGGTGTCCACACAGTCCTCCGGCACAATCACCCGCACCTTTTCGTTACGGGCATTGCCGCGCAGCTTGAGATGCATGGCCAGTTGGTAGGTACAGAGGTCGGTGCAATCGCCGACGGCAATAAAGGTGTTGACCTGCGGGTGGGCGGCCAGCCAGGGTTCCAAATCCGTGCCAATCGCCGAGTTAATAGACTGTTTGGGCAGCACCTGGAACTGGTCAAAAAAGGGCAGTTCCTTGAACTTGTCTACCGTCTCGCTCTCGCGCGTACCCCGGATGCAGTGGGGTGGATAGCTCTCAAACTCAACCGAGTCCTCGGGGTGGGTGTCTTGGGTGAGAATGAAATTCCGCACCCCGGCCTGGTAGCTCTTTTGAAAGAGGGTGACAATCGGCTCAACAATGGTCGCCACGCGCGGGCTGGCCAGGGCGCCTTCGTAGCAAAAGCCATTAATCACATCCACCGAAATTACGGCTACATTCTCCGGCTGGTTGTTGACAATCTCGGCCAGCGGCTTGGGCTGCAAGCCCTCTTTCCACTCGACGACGTAATTCAAAAAAGGTCTGCTCTGTTCAATCAGTTGCTCTGCGTTCATTTTTTTACGCTCCTAAGTGTATAAACTACACTATTATCTTCTAAATAAAAAGGTAAAATGTTTAGTGTTTGATTTACACTAACTATACTCGAAAAAACGGTTTTTGTCAATGCTACACTAACAATTTTAAGGTTAAGAAGACGACCGCTGATCGCCGCCAAAGTTCGCTTCTCTTGCGGCGGTCAGCCGTCTGCGGTCTTATCCTACATCCAGGGGAAAGGCGCGTTCGACTTGGGCAGCGCCTTTTGCTGCTCGAAGCGTTTGAAGGAGAAGGGGTCGAGTAATCTGCTGGTTTCGCCGGTCAAAATGCGGGCCACCTGCTCTCCGACGCCGATCATTTTAAAACCATGATTGGAATCGGCGATGACATACGTGTTGGGGCGCATAAAATCAAAGACTGGGAAGTTGTCGGCAGAAAAAGCGCCGACGCCGCCGGAGGGTCTTTTGGAGGCAAATTGGCGCTTGCCCTCAAAGCGTTTCATACAGTGGGCCAGCGACGCCACCCAGATATCATAGAAATCCTCGCCGACGCAGTAATAGGGGCTGCGCGTGCCGTAGGGGTCTACCTCGCATTCCGCGCCCACATCCAGCGGCACCGCGCCGCCCTGCACCGCCTGCTTGTCCCGTTTGAAGTAGATGCCCCAGGGCTGATCCCACACCAGCCGCCCATCCTCGCTGTAGAGGGGCACGTCGCTGTCCACGTGCACCAGCGGTGGGCGTAAACCGTCATTAGTAATGTGGATGTAGGGATTAACCTCGATTTCGCCCTCTTGCAAGGCCAGGAAGCGCCATAGATCGGTCGTCTGTCCGGGATTACGCGGGTCGGCAACCTTGCCCGGCAGGTCGAGCATGCGCCAGATATTCTTGATCCACGGGCCAACCGCCACGACGACATGCCCCACTTCTACATCGCCGTAATCGGTTTCGACAGTCTTGACCGAGCCATCGCCGTTCAGCCTGAAGCTGGTCACGGCCGGCCCGATCACAATCTGGGCGTCTTCGCTCTCAGCTTTGATGGCCAGGCCGTGAATGGCCTGTTTGCTCCAGGCGTGGCCGCCCCGATGCTCATGTAATACGGCGGCCAGCTTCTCGGCCTGCCAGTCATAGAAAATTCCCTGCATATACTTTTTGACTTCTTTTTCGCCGGTGACCAGCGTCGAGGGATAGCCCAGGCTCTGATGGCGGGCGTAGATGGCCTCCAACCCCTCCCGCATCGGCTCAAACGAGGCGGTCAGGTAGCCGACCGAGTTGTAGGCAAAGTAATCCGGGTCCGACTCCCAGATGTCCATGCAGTGGATCATCAGGTGGGTCATCGGCTCCTGGTAGTAGTTACAGCGCACGTTGCCACACGCCACCCCCGACGCCCCCGCGGCAATGCCGTGCTTTTCGATGACCACGACATCCTCGCCCCTGCCCTTGCCGCTGGCCTTAAGGTATTTAGCCAGGTGGTAGGCCGTCGAGAGGCCGTGGACCCCCGCCCCAATGATCAGATATTCAGCTTTTTTAGGTAACGCCATTTTCAACTCTCCTTTGTAGTGGATAATCTCTATAATTAAAACGTAAAGCACAAACTGATAGCCCTGCGGGTAAAACGTAATGGCTACCTATCCAAATAATTCTGGCCCCTTGACCGTTACGTTTTGCGTTTTACGGATCACTTACCCCAGCGGACTCTCTACCAGCCGAAAGGTTTTATTTCCACCCTCAATCTCTGCCTTGGTCCCCAGAGGCAGAATGAATTGCGGGTCGGTGTGGCCAAAGTCCATATTGGCAATAATCGGTAAATCGGGTCGGCCAAATTCCGTAGCGACCACCGCCACCAGAATTTCATAGAGACGCTCTTTTTCGGCGGGAGTGTAATCCCTGGGGCGGCTAACCAACAGCCCGGCAATTTGGTTCAAAATACCTTGCGAGCCGTAATTGCGCAGCATATATTTCACCTGGTCAGGCGTTGGCTTTTCCTCAGAAGTCTCCAAAAAAAGAATTTTGTCCAGCCAAAAGGTCTGCTCCGGCCAAAAGGGGGTCCCCTTCAAAAACTCCAGCACCTCGATGCAGCCGCCAAAAAGCTCCCCCTCCACCCGCGAGTCTCCTTGCAGCCAGCGCCAGCCTTCCTCATTAGGCTGGAAAGCGTTGACCTGACCCACGTTTTCCGGCTCGCGCCAATCAGGGTAGCCTTCGGCCCAAACCGGGTACGGCTGATATTGATACGTCTCAGGTACGTCAAAAAGCAGTGTTTTGACATGGGTGGCAAAAACGGTGGGAAGACTGCGCCACTGCGAAAAACCGGCCATGATACTTGGCCCGTGAAAAGTTATTAGCCCCAGTTGATTGCAGAAGGTCAACAAGGTTGTTGTATCAGAGTAACCCATTAATATTTTGGGATTGCGGCGGATAATCTCTTTATCCAAAAAGGGCAATATCCGCACCGAGTCATCCCCGCCAATACTGGTGATGATGGCCTTGACCTGCGGGTCGGCAAAAGCCATGTTGACATCCGCAGCCCTGGCCCTGGGATTGTGATACAGATACTCGGCGTCGGCTCGGGCTGTCGGGTATTCTTTGATCACCAGCCCAAATTCCTCCCGCAGTATCTTCAACCCGTTTTCATAGATATAGGGAAAGACGCTTGGCCCGCCCCATGAGGGTGAAATGATCGCCACCGTGTCCCCTTCAATTAACCGGTAGGGTTGAATAAAGGTCATATCTGCAGCCTCACTCATCATTTTGGATAGGTACGATGGATGCGAACTGCGCCCCGGCCAGCCGGGACAAATCCTGCTGGCTGAGTTCCAGCCCCAGCATGGGATCGCCGCTGCTGATGTTTACTTTGGTGCATGTGGCAATCGCCTGGTCAAAAATGACCGGCACCTCGGCGGGCAGGCAGAGGGGAGCGACCGCGCCCTGGACGTAGCCGGTAACGGCTCGAATTTCCTCGGCCGTGGCGAAGGTCAGCCGTTTCCACGTCTGCGCCTGGGACAGATAAGCGCGCACCGCCTGCGGGTCGAGCCGGGCTGTCCCCAGGATGCAGGCCATAGCATAGCGGCGCGGCTCGGCTTTCTCCCGCAGCAGAATGGATTTGACCATCTCTTCCGCCACTACCCCCCGTTGCGCTGCCGCCGCTTCGACGGTAAAGACCGGCTCGGCGTGCGGCAGGCGGCGATAAGTAACACCCTGGGCGTCGAGTAAATTGGTAATTTTGGTTTTGATTGGATTTTCCATCTCAATTAAAAGCGGGTCCACAGATGTATACAGATAAACACAGATAAAAATAACAAAGAAAAAATCTGCGCGAATCTGTGTTAATCTGTGGACTAAAATACAATCACTCCCCGCGCAATCTCGCCGCTCAACATGTCGGCATAGGCTTCATTAATCTGATCCAGTGAATAGGTCCGAGAAATTAGCCGGTCGAGGTTGAGTTTGCCTTGCAGGTACAGGTCGGCGTAGAGCGGGAAATCACGGGCGGTGTTGGCCGAGCCGTAATAAGAACCGGTGACGGTCTTCTCCTGGCGGGTCAGGATCGCGCCGGGCAGGTTGGTGCTGCTGCCCATGGGGGCCACGCCGACCAGTGTCACCGTGCCGCCGGGCCGGACCGCTTCCAGGCCCTGCTCCTGCACCGCCGGGATGCCAATCGCTTCAAAGACATAATCCGCACCCCGGCCCTCGGTCAGTGTGCGGATGGAACTGACCACCTCTGGCCCAGCCATCACAAAGTCGGTCGCGCCGAACTCCATGGCCATGTCGCCTTTAGCCTCGCTGCGATCAACGGCAATAATCCGGCTGACCCCGGCCAGTTTTGCCCCCATGACAATACTCAGCCCAACCCCGCCAGCGCCAAAGACGGCCACGCTGCTGCCAGGCCGGACCCTGGTCGTGTTCAACACCGCCCCGACGCCCGTAGTCACAGCGCAGCCAATCAGCGCGGCGACGGTCAGCGGGACTTCCTTCTTCAACGGCACGCAGCACTCCTGCGGGACGACGGTGTAATCGGCAAAGCAGGCCAGGGCGCTGAAATGATAAACAGGCTGCCCCGCCCTGGACAGCCGGGTGCTGCCGTCCATCATCGTCCCGGCCCAGAGCGGGCCGACATAAGCCGAGCACAGGCTGGGCCGGTCGTTGAGGCAGTAAAAGCACGAGCCGCAGTTGGGCGCCCAATTCAACGAGACGTGATCGCCAGGCTTGATCCGGGTGACACTCTCCCCCACTGCCTCGACCACGCCGGCCCCTTCGTGCCCCGGCACGACCGGCGTGACATGTTTGGTTGCCCCGGTCATCAAATGCCAATCGCTGTGACACACCCCTGCCGCCGCTACCCTGACCAGCACCTCCCCGGCTCGCGGGGGTTCGAGGTCGAGGGTTTCAATCTGAAAAGGCTGGCCGACTTCGTAAAAAACAGCCGCTTTGATCTTCATTGATTAACCTCATAGAATAGCTGGAACTAATAATCTAACTAATTTTATAGGAAGTTCTTACAAGGTTCAAAGACAGATGTAATAATATTGAGTATCATAAGCTAAGAATTATCTTACCGGACAGATTATGAAATTGAACGATACCTTAATGAAACCACAAACCAAGATTGATATTACTGAAGAATTGGTTGGCCAGGAATTGTTTCTATTTGACCAAAAAAGTGAGACTGTCTTTTGTCTCAACAGTGGTGCAGCTTTGATTTGGTTTTTATGTGATGGTACACGTGAAATTGATGATATTGTAAGCGAAATTGTTCTTCTCTCCCCTGTACCGGAACCGCAAATTCGCGTCGAAGTACATGAAGCTATTACTCAATTTCAGACCCTGAACTTGTTAAACAGTTAAATTAATTGCCTTTAATACAGAAAGGAGAAAACATGAGTCAAGAAATTAACAACAAAGTATCTCGACGAGATGTAATTAAAGCCGCCGGGGTGGTATCGTTAGGGTTGTTATATACAAAACCCTTCGTCGAGCCTATTCATGCCAAACCCGCATTTGCCGCGTATAGCGGGACAAAGGGTAATAACGGCGTAGGCAATGGCGAGGATCCCCAACCGCCCGGCAACCCCCCAATAAATGATGGACCAGGCACCAGCCCCGGTAACCCTGGAAATCAAGGCGGTGCTAATAAATAGTATAACTCCACTTCAATACTGTTTGACAACCCTTTTAGGGTCTAAAATTTAGTTTGGGTAATTTGAACAATTTCCAACGTATTTAATATTTGTTCACTGTCCGACATGTCTACAGTAAGAGCTGGCATAGTATAATGTGCTGGCTCTTTCTTTGAATAAGCTGAGAAAATGTTTGTGTCAACACCCGATTACCACCCCGATTTAGATGCCCTACCCTGGTTAGCCTCAACCTGTTATAATTTTTTGGGGCGTCATGTCCTGATGCGGTCTACATCCGCGGAGTTTATGATACGGGTCCACCAACTCCTCCGTTCTTTTCCCACCTGCAACCCTTATGATGAACCAGACCTGACCTTCTCTTTTGTGATAGCTTCACCTGACCCTAAAGCCCAGCTTCATCCCTCTTATGCGCTCTATCGTAATCAGGAGTTAATTGGCCTGGCCCAGGATTACTGGCATCTCTTCCGTCTGATGGAGTGGCAGTTAGATATTTTCCTCTCAGAAACCGTCGAGGGGTACCTGTTGCTTCATGCCGGAGCTGTAACTCGATCCGGGGCAGGAATTATCTTGCCAGCATCGTCAGGAAGTGGCAAAAGCAGCCTGACTCTGGCATTGCTTTTGCAGAACTGCTCTTATCTCTCGGATGAATTGGCCGTCATTGACCCGGCTACGTTTAAACTGCGAGCTTTTCCTAAACCTTTTAGCCTAAAAAATCCTTTAATTTTTCCTAATCTGGCCTACTCAGCCAAAACTTGGTTTGGAGCAGAATTATCAAGTAAGCCTGAGCAAAACAACAGCCAAATTGAGAAAGCGGTTTGGTATGTTCACCCGGATGATCTTAAGCCCCAAAGTATCGAGCCTGGAACTGTACCCGTGCGTTACGTGATCTTTCCGCGATATGATCCTGCTGCTACGCCTCAGTTACAGCCCCTCAGCCAAACTCAGGCAATGCGTAAACTTTTGGAAAATGTGGTCAACTTTTCTAAACTGGGCCAAGGTGGGTTACAACTCCTGGGCCGATTGACCCAAGAAGCCAAATGTTTTTCCTTAACCGTGAATGGGCCTGAAACCACTGCTCAACTAGTTCTTAGTCAAGAGACTATTGTCGGGTAAAGGTGGCGTAACTTGATTCTGGCATCAGCCGTCGTGAACTGCCAGACGATCTTGACTTGCTCAGAGTTACGCCGCTTTTCCCAGGCTTGCACTTTATCAACCAAAACACTTTTCTCGGCGATGCGGTCGTTGGTACACTGCCGGGCCAAGACGCTCAATTCGATTTCAGCCATGTTCAACCAACTGCCGTGTTTGGGGGTAAAAACGATGTCTAGTTTCTCGACCAAGGCGCGGGGCTTGCTCAGGTGGCAGTAATTCGTACAAGGCACTGATCTGATGAGCCGAGAGATTATCTTGTACCAAGGTAATCTTGGTCGCGGTCGGGTAGTAAGTGTTGAGCACCTCAATTACGGCGGCCCAATCCAGGCGGGTGTGTGTATCGCGAACGATAACATGGCGACGACCGGCCAACGGCTCACAGACCATATACAGGTCACAGACCCCTCTCGGTAGTATTCGTAATCAACCAGCGTTGTCCCGTGGGCCGTGGTCAGCGGCGAGCGGACCTCTGAAATCAACTGCTTGGGCGACTCATCCAAACACAATAAGGGGTGCTCAGGATCATAA
Organism: Anaerolineales bacterium; assembly: GCA_015075185.1. GTDB lineage: Bacteria > Chloroflexota > Anaerolineae > 4572-78 > J111 > DSQQ01. The sequence continues at coordinate 215,294 of JABTUW010000003.1, forward strand.
CGGCGTTGATAGACATCCAGGACCGCTTCCATCTGGCAAACAAACTCGGCACTCTGCCCCGGCGGAATTAGCCAGCCGACCCGCTGGTCAGGCTTAAGTTCATTTTTAACACCTGGCGGACACTCTCATACGAAATGCTGTCCATACTTCAGTTCGACCATCTTTTCGGCCAGCAGCCGCATCGTCCAACGGTTCCGACCCTCCGGCACTGGCCCCAGCCGCAGCGCGATCACATGAGCTTCAACTTCGCCATCTATTTTGATGACCTGCGGTCCGCCGCTTGATTTAGCCTGAAGCGCCACCTCAAAGCCCTCTTCCACAAAGCGTTGGCGCAGCCGTTCAATTGTGCGCAGACTGACATAATAAGTCCGCTTTATTTGTTCGTCCGTCATTTTCAGGCCGCCTTCGGCTTCATCAGCCGCCAACAACAAGTGCGCCCGTCTGATTTTGGCCGCCGCTTGTTTGCCTTTACGGATGATTTCTTTCAACTGCTCACGTTCTGCGGGGTCAGGGTCACATGATATTTTTTGGTTGACATCGTTCAGCTCCTTAAGCTCGATGTCAGTTAGTTTATTATCTTTATGTCACCTCGTCAAAGTCTATTGACTAATATCTAGTTATTCAAATACTTTCCATATAACTCGAGGATAAACTATTATTTCTCTGTGCCAGAACGGCTTTCAGCGAGTCTCACCGTCAGCAAGTTTATGATCTTTGTCTTGGGCAAACTGTTGATTGGGATAAAGTATATTCAACGGCGCACCAACACGGGATAGCCCCGCTAGTTTTACCAACCTTCAGCAGTGTAATCCTGCTGGATTGGGCTTACCTCAAGAAATTATTAATCAGTTTAGACTTTCTTTTACCCGTAATATTTCAACAAAAGCCTATATCGCTGAAAAGTTATCCGAACTTTTGGCCTTCTTTGAGCAGCGGTCTTTGGAGGTAATGGTCATTAAAGGCTCCGCGTTGGATATTGTGGTTTATAATCGCCCCTGGTATACCTTCTCCAATGATGTGGATTTGATTGTTAAAGTCCAACCTGCCCAGATTTCTGCTCAAAACGACCAGGAAATAAAAACCTTCCTTAACGGTTTTCCGGGTTTTGAATATGAATATTTTGAACACCATGATGTAAGTATCAATGGCGTATTACCGATCAATTTTAGCCAAATTTGGGCTGACGCGACCAAGACAACCTTCAGGGAACATCCAGTGTGGGTAATGTCGCCTGAGGACATGTTGATTTCAGCCTGTATCAATAGCTGCCGGAAGAGATTCTTTCGCCTTAAGGCGCTGTGTGATATTGCGGAAATTATTGTTAAATTTCAAGAAACCCTTAACTGGACACTTTTGCTTCAAAAGGCCAAAGCGTATGATTGCTCTAATATTGTTTACACCGCTCTGTTAGTCACTCAAATAACGGTAGGATGTGAACTGCCCACGGATCTGCTTGACCAACTAAAGGTCGGTCCACTTAGAGCAACATTAATCCATTTCCTAAGTCAGCGGATGTCTTTATCTGCTTTTGACTCCCTTTTCTCAGCTAAGAATTTTCGTGATAAAAAAATAGATTGGTCACTCCTCCTGTCTTATGCTACTTTTAGAAATTATCAAATCTGGCAGAAAATTAAATTTGCCCTCACTTTCAGAGAACCGTGGTCCGCTTAGAACGCCTCCCGGTACAACTGCTCCATTACCGCTTCGCTGACAGTGCGAGGGTTGGTCCACCAGTTTAAGTCAATCTTGTAGGCATTGTAGGCCATCCCCTTGATCATCTCCTCGGTCACGCCGACATCGCGCAGGCGGGTCGGCAGGCCGACATCTACATTCAACTCCCGCACCGCCTCGACCGCCCGTTCGGCCCGCTGCCGCACCGAACCTGCGGCGGGCGCCCCCAGCGCCTCGCCGACGCGGGCATATCGCTCCAGCGCGCCGACCATGCTGTAAGCCATCTGGTGAGGCAGCATAATCGCGTTAGCCACGCCGTGCTGGACATCGGCAAAGCTGGAAAGCTGGTGGGCCAGGGAGTGACAGGCGCCCAGCCACTTGGAGCTGATGCCGATGCCGCCAATCATCGCCGCCAGGGCCATCTCGCGGCGGGCCTCCCGATTTTTCTTCTGGGCAACAGCCACGCGCAGACTCCGGCCAATCAGTTCAATACCATGCAGAATCATGGGATCGAGTGCCGGGTTATCGTTGGTCGAAACATAGGCCTCGATACAGTGGGTCAGCGCGTCCATGCCGGTGGCGGCGGTGAGGAAGGGGGGCAGGGTCAGCATGAGTTCCGGGTCAATTACAGCTATAGTTGGCACTAAAAAAGCGCCGCCCACGCCCATTTTGAGCTTGCGGCTTAGCTCGGTGATGACCGCCCAGGGCGTGACTTCGGCCCCGGTGCCGGCGGTAGTCGGGACGGCAATCATGGGGACCATTTGGCGTCCCGGTGGGCGCGTCTTTTTGCCCAACATAAGGGCGTACTCGGCGATTTTACCTCCGCCTCCAGCGGCCAGGCGGACTCCTTTGGCCGTGTCCAGGCCGCTTCCGCCGCCAATAGCCACAACACAATCGGCCTTGCTCTCCTTGAAGGCGATGACGGCGGCGTCGACCGACTCGGTATCCGGGTTGGGCACGACCCGGTCATACAAATCATAGCCTAGCCCGGCCGCTTTAAGCGAAGCTGTCACCGGCTCGGTCAGCCCGGCCGCCACAACGCCGGGATCGGCGATGACAAAAACGTGACCGGCCGCCAACGCTTTGGCTTCCCGGCCCACCAACTCCACCGCGCCAAAGCCAAAATGGACCTGGCCCGGCCAGATGTAGTAAGAGAGAGATTGGGTGGTCATGAATTTATCCTTGTGAGCCTATAAATAGCGGCGTGGTGCGTGGTGCGTAAAATAAACGGAACACGTATCACGCACCACGCACTACGAGTCGTACAAATTCTTGCCTTCTAACTCCCGCTCTCGCCGGGCGACATAATCCCCCAATGCTTCGGCAACAGCCGGATCGAGGGGAGGCTGCTCGTACTGGGCCAGCAGCTCTTGCCAGACGCTATACGCTCGCTGCATGGTATCCAGACCACCGGCTTCGCGCCAGGTGTCGTAAGGCTGGCGGTCGCCGAGAACGGATGGGAAAAATTCGGTGCTGTAGCGCGCCTGGGTATGCGCTGTCCCAAAATGATGCCCGCCCGGCCCCACCTCGGCGATCATATCCAGGGCCAGGGTCTGCTCGCTGATCTCGAATCCGCCGAGAAAGTGGTAAACCATGGCCAGGTTTTCGACATCAATGATGAACTTTTCAAAGGAGGCGGTCAAGCCGCCTTCCAGCCAGCCGGCGGCGTGCATAATCAGATTGCTGTGCGAGAGGATACAGGGCCAGAGCGTCCACAAGGTTTCATAGGCGGCCTGGGCGTCGGGGACTTTGGCGGTGGTCAGGCTGCCGCTGGCGCGATAGGGCAGGCGATAGCGCCGGGCCAGTTGGGCCCCGACCGCCAGCGCCCAGGCGCCCTCCGGCGTGCCAAAGGCCGGGCTGCCGCTTTTCATATCCACGTTGGTGGTGAAGCCGCCGTAGATGACCGGCGCGCCGGGCCGGACCAGTTGGGTCAGGGCTACCCCGGCCAGGGCTTCGGCGTTTTGCTGGGCCAGGGCCGAGGCCAGGGTAATGGGACTCATCGCGCCGGCCAGGATGAAGGGAGTAATGTAGCAAACCTGCCCGGCGCGGGCATAGGTGATCAGGCCGCCGAGCATGCGGCTGTCGTAGCGCAGCGGGCTGTTGACATTGATCACATCGCCGATGACGGGATCACCGGATAGGTCGCCAAAGACGATTTGGGCCAGGGCGAGGGCGTCGCCGGTGATCTCCCGGCCGTGGGCATTTTCCATCACGGCCTTATCGGTCAGCCTGAAAGCGGCCGCGAGCCGCCGTAAATGGCGCAGTGAGACCGGCACGTCGTGGGCTGTCACCTGGTCCCAGGCGGCAAAGTGCAAAACATGGCACATCTGCGACAGTTTCAGGAAGTTTTCGTAATCCTGAGTGGTGCCGGGGCGCCGGCCCATCGTTAAGTCGGAGGCGTAGACCATGCCGCCGCAGGGGCCAAAGGCCAGCGAGTTACCGCCGATGAGCACGTTTCGCTCAGGGTTGCGCGCCCGCCAGGTGAAGTTGGGTGGGGCGGTGGCGATGGTCTCCAGGAGCAGGTCGCGATCAATCCAGACATGCTGGCTGGCGCGGTCTACTTTAGCCCCGGCTTTGGCCCACAAGGCCAGCGCCTCGTCGTCCAGGAAATCCAGGCCGACCTCTTCCAGGATGCGCATGGAGGCCAGGTGCAGCGCCTCAAGCTGGTCGGGGGCCAGGATTTCGAGCGGGGGCAGCGGGTTCCGCAGATGGCGAAAAGGGATTTTGAGCAGTGGCGACTCGGCGCGTTGCCGCCGCCGGACGGCTCGCCGGTCCGCCCGTGATGGTTCCAGAGTCTCAGTCATCTTTGCTCCATTGGGTTGCTGGCAGCATGGGCTGAGGGTTATTCTCCAGGGAACGGCCAGACGCGACAAACCAACGTGTTGCATAATGTGAAACACTGTTCCCGGATGGAGTTTGGCTATTATATCACAGTTCGGCGGGGTGTCAATCTATTTTGATTGACCGCGTAATGCAGTATCCTAATCCGCAAGAAGCGAAGCTCAACTGCTCTTCCTTAAGATAGGTAAGTAGACACAAAAGCCACGAATAAAAGTCGGTTCAGCATCTATTCCAGGTTCTGTGGTTAACCGAACTATCTCACTTGTGTTTGTGTCTAGTAGATATAAGTCAGTATTTCCACTTACTGTACGCTGGATAATTAGCCGAGTATCATCTACCCAAGCAGGATAATCTCCATCATGAAGCACTTGCCTATTTCCAGATCCATCGTGGTTAATTATGTATATACCTGATGTTTTAACATATGCAATCTTTTGAGGTTGGGAAATAAAACACGGTGAGAATTTGGGATTGCGTATGTCGCTCCCAAAGATGACAGGTATCGAATTACCAGTATCTTGATCGTATATCCACAAACCATAGTTATTAGCAAAAACAATCTCATTTTGTGCTCGGTTCCAATCTGCGCTAGTTGCGTCGGTAATTGAGTTCCCAAAGCCAAACTCTAAACCATTATTCAAATTTTCAATGGTTAAGCGGGAAGAACCCTGACGATCTGTTATTGTGGTAAATTGTGAAGAATTAGTACTAAAACTACCTCCCCAGTCGTTACTGTTTTCATTTATGTAGGTATCAAATGTTAGCCGACGCACAGCAGCGGTAGCTAAGTCTAAAGTATAGAGTCGTTGTCTCGAACTCTTTTTGTAGTCATCTGCATCAAAGATAACAAAGCGCTTACTAGGAGATATTGAAGGTCGGTGAGGATCTTTAATTACTCCATCTGTTAGTGGTTCGGCTGGCCCTGTCGGTAGGAAATTATCATTAAGCGGCAAAAAGTACAGTCGTCCGCTTCCTCCAGAGCGATCAGAAACAAATATCAGACCTTCCTGACGAGCTTGATAGAATTCCTCGAAAGCAAACGCAGTTGGCTCAAGAGTGAATGAGAATTCGTATAACTGTTGTTGAGCCATATTTACAGCATAAAATGCATTAACTGTTTCATTTGCTTCAGGATTTTTATTGAGGTCTGCTAAATCTACAGCAATTTGCGCTCTCCGAACGCTGACTTCCCCTATGGTGCTGCTTTCGAATTTCAAGGTCAAATCGGTACGTTGCTCATAGCCAGGTATAGGACACTTTGAAAAATATTCGTTCACATTTTGTGGTTGATCTATTACTAGCTTTGAGCCAGTTGACACATTCGTTGAAATATCCTCTGTAATAGTTATTCCTGTTGTAATCGGCGGTATTAAGAGGTTACGGATGGCTATGCCATTTTTATCTATCAGAAAAATTGATCTTCCATCATGAAAAGCTTCGATTCCCGCTGCAAACTCTCCATCAGCGTTGCTACATGTCCTATGAGGAAGACCCCATAAAGTTGGCCCTCTCATAAAATTAAAGCCAGCAAAACCCAACCGAGTACTGGTAGTCAACCGAGAAACATGAGCAGAGCGGAAATGCAACTCTGGTTGCAATGTTGCTGTAATCCATTTAAGCTCAACCTCAAGAATACCTTCGCCCGCTTCAGAATGGATATCATAGATGACCCTTATGGTGTAAGTGTCAACTTCGGTGATGTTCACATTATCAACATGCTGCAAATAATCTTTTTCCAAACTGAACGGTTCACCAATGAAACCCGTGCGTGTAGCTGCCCCCTGTAGTTTTGGAGACTCAGCGCCAGCAACATTGAAAAATCCGTCAGATGTCATTACAACGACAGTTGGGTAGCTACCTTCAGTAGCTTTGTGGATAAACCAGAGGCGATTGACCTTCTTTCCTGCTTGATCATAGTGGCTATCCAATTCACTTTGTAGAATACCACTGCTGCCAGGAGTGCATCGAACTAAACTCCAAAGTTTATCCCTAATCTGAATAGTATCAAAATTCATAAAGGGCCGTCCACCGGTCCGGAACTCAACTGACCAGCCTTCTGATTTATTAATAGGTTTGGGACAATTCAGTTTGTTGATTTGATCAAATGATCGAAGATCAAGCGTTGTGGAGATATTGCGCAGAGGATCATCACTAAATGGTTTAGTAGCCCGTACAGGTAGAAGTGCCTTGCGACTTTCATATTCACTAATATTAAGGGGTTGGGCTGATGTGACTCGAACCAAATCAGAAGGCAAAAAGTCCCAAACGATAACGAGAATTACGAGGGATAAACTGACAGCAATTAGCACATTTTGCATCTTTTTCATGGTTGTTCACCTCTTTGTAAACCACCTGTCTTTAAGAAATATGATTTAAGGTTACACCAAATAATGTAACCTAATTATATCAAAAAATGTGACTGTGGTATCGTTAGTAATGCTGAAAGCAAAAGTTCGCTAAATTTGGGTAATGTAAGAGAAAAAATCTGGATATCTAAGGTCAGTATGTAGTTTTTCCAGGTGGGCTTGGACCAGCACGCGAACGCGGCGAATGTTGTCTGCGGCTTGAAACGCCTCAGTTCGACCCAACAGGGATTGTTTGACCTGCTTAAAAGTCGCTGTTTCTCCTCGTAGGAGGGTTTGAATGAGGGCGCAGGTTTCGGTCACCTCCGCCTGGGCAGCAGTCGCCAGAACGGCGTGAGGCACGCCTGCCCGGTCCAAAGCTGCACGCATAGACTTCTCATCGGCGTCTGCTTTGATTTCAACCTGGCTCAGGTAATGGCGGATGAAGTCTACCGGGTCGAATGGCTCCAGGAAGATGCTGACATCCTGGCCGGTGGTCAGGGCAAAAAGGAGCAAAAAGCCAATCTCGGTAGCAGCAGCTTTTGAACTGGCTTCTGCGACAATGGGCAGCAACAATTTATCGGCCCCTTTTTTAGATTCGAGTTCGATGGAGAGGAGGGTGCGCATGGCCAGGCCCGTTGAGAAAGGGTCCGGGCTGCGGTAGGGAATGTCCCAGGCTTCGGCCACAGCGCCCTCCGACAATATGCTCAGCACGTACCCGTCGCCGGTGTATGGCGCGGCGAGCCGCTTTATCTTTTGCTCAAAGGTGTTTCGATAAGCCTGAGTGTAAGGCCCACCCGATCCCCCCAGCAGCACGCGCAGGGGATAGTTCTGCTGGCGCTGGTTCTTTTTGGCGAGAAAATCATTGAAGTTTAGACCCGTGTAAGCCGCCTCCATTTGCTGTCGCGCTGCAATACAGGCTAGATGGGCCAATTCCGCTAAATCATTGCCCCGATGAAGCTGCAGAAAGCGGCTGAAAATCGGGTTGGTATCTATCTCCTCCATAAACATTTCGAGGATCATATATTGGGCAACAGCGCCAGGGTCATTCAAACTGGCCAGCAAGTTGTCCTCAATTGAGACGATGACGACCTGCCCCCGCAAAGCCGCCGAAGTCAGAGCCAGGCCCACTTCGGCGATGGAACCGAGGCTGCCGTTTACAAGTTCGTGGTTTTCCAGCCGTATAACAATGACCGCCGCGTCGGCCAGCACCTCGGCTTCAACGGCGGCATAGGCAGGATCCCACCCCTCAATTTGGGGGTCAAAACCGGGCACGCTTGCCTGCCTGAACACCGCCAAAAATTCAGCGGCCTTGCGCCACATGGCTGCGGCATGGGTTGACCCATACCAGCCGACCAAATTCAAAAGATTCGTTGGGGTTTCTTCCAGCTTGTTTTTCTGGCTCGGCCAGGTGGCCGGCGTGATGACTAAATCACTTGGAGTTGTCGCTGCCATGGTTCACACCTCGATCTAAACCTAGCCTCAATTGGGAGAGTCTGGTAAAATAAGTAAGCGAAAAAAGCTTTTCTTATCCCCAAATCTGGCCCATTATAGCATACCTGTATTGTGCTGTCTACGGAGGTGAGGCAATGACGCGCACCATTCGCGCCCCACGCGGAACGCAGTTGACCTGTAAAAACTGGCTGATTGAAGCGGCTTACCGGATGCTGCAAAATAACCTGGACCCGCAGGTGGCTTTTGACCCGGATAATCTCATTGTTTACGGCGGGCGAGGGAGAGCGGCGCGCAATTGGGAGTGCTTCGACGCCATTCTGGAGTCGCTGCGCACCCTGGAACCGGATGAAACGCTGCTGGTGCAGTCGGGCAAGCCGGTCGTCGTATTTACTACCCATGAAGACGCGCCGCGGGTGCTGCTGGCCAATTCCAACATCGTTCCGGCCTGGGCCACCCAGGAAAATTTTGATCAGTGGGAAAAAGCCGGGCTGATCATGTACGGCCAGATGACCGCCGGGAGCTGGATTTACATCGGTACCCAGGGAATTTTGCAGGGCACGTACGAAACGCTGGGAGCGCTGGCTCGCCAGCACGGCTGGGGCACGCTGAAGGGCAAGCTGGTTGTTACAGCCGGCCTGGGGGAGATGGGCGGGGCGCAGCCCCTGGCAATCACCATGAACGAAGGCGTCGGCCTGCTGGTCGAGGTGGACCGCTGGCGGGCCGAGCGGCGCTTGTCGTTGCGCCAGGTTGACGCCATCACCGACAACCTGGAAGAGGCGATGACCTGGGTGGACGAGGCCCTGGCACAGCAGGAAGCCAAATCCATCGGCCTGATTGCCAACGCCGCCGAAGCTCTGCCCGAACTGGTCGCTCGCGGGGTTGTGCCTGATGTTGTGACCGACCAGACGTCGGCCCACGACCCACTTTATGGCTATATTCCGGCGGGCTTGACGGTGGAAGCCGCCGCTGAACTGCGCCGGCGCGACCCGGCCGAGTACCAGCGCCGCTCGATGGAGTCCATGGCCCGGCATGTCCAGGCGATGCTCGACTGGCAGCAGAAAGGGAGCATTGTTTTTGATTACGGCAACAATCTGCGCCAGCGGGCCTACGATTTTGGCGTCAAAGATGCTTTCAGTTATCCCGGCTTTGTCCCGGCCTACATTCGTCCCCTCTTTTGTGAAGGCAAAGGCCCCTTCCGCTGGGTGGCTCTCTCCGGCGACCCGCAGGACCTCTACACCACTGACCAGGCCATCCTGGACCTCTTTCCCGAAAATGACCATCTCGCCCGCTGGATTCGTCTGGCCCAGGAGAAGATCGAATTTCAAGGCCTGCCCGCCCGCATCTGCTGGCTGGGCTACGGCGAGCGGGCCAAAGCCGGCCTCAAGTTCAATGAACTGGTCGCTTCCGGGCAGGTCAGCGCGCCGATTGTGATTGGCCGTGACCACCTCGACAGCGGCTCGGTAGCCAGCCCCAACCGCGAAACGGAAGGTATGCGCGATGGCTCAGACGCCATTGCCGACTGGCCGCTGTTGAATGCCCTGGTCAACGCCGTTGGCGGGGCAACGTGGGTCAGTATTCATCACGGCGGCGGCGTGGGCATCGGCTACAGCATTCACGCCGGGCAGGTCATCGTCGCCGACGGGACCGAGGCCGCCGCCCGCCGCTTGCAGCGGGTCCTGACGGCTGACCCCGGCATGGGCGTCGCTCGCCACGCGGATGCGGGCTATCCAGAGGCGGTAGCCTTTGCGAAGGCAAACGGGGTCAAAGTTCCGATGCTGGGATAACTGTTTATAGGGTCTAAACTTGAGTATAAACAACAGTAATCAACCGGCCTTCAATGGTGCCCAAACTATCTTTAATGCTTTCGTCTCTTTTCAAGACGGGTTTAAAGCCATCACTCACCGGGCGAAAGTCCGCTTTGAACAGCGTGATTGGGTCGGGATACAGCAAGATGCCCTAGAACGGCTGGAGCTGCGGGAAAAAATTATCAAGGAGGCCAGGGTCACATTGAAAAGTTACCTGGGCAACCGGGCCAGATATAAAGCCGTGTGGGTCTGGATGAAAACGTATTACTCCGAGCTGGTGGCCGGTCGCCCTGACCGCGAGCTGGCCGAAACCTTTTTTAACTCGGTGACCCGGCGGATTTTTGGAACCGTGGGGGTTGACCCGGACATTGAATATGTCTCATTCGACTTTGGTGCGCCCTTGGCCCGACCCAAAACACCCATTTTTAAGCTGTACTATCGCCGGACGACTACGGCGGCGCTGGTCAAGGAGATTTTGCAGGATTATTCGTTCAAAGTTGGCTATGTTCAGCTTGACTCCAACTGCGTATTAGCTGGCGCTGAAATTGACGCGCACCTGCGGACAGTATTTGGCCACCAACCCCTCATTGACGTGGCCGAGATGGTCACCGCTATTTTTTATCGGAACAAAGGCGCGTATCTTGTGGGCCGGCTGCGGGTGGGGTCGCAGATTATTCCTCTCGCCTTCGCTCTGCTAAATTTAGAGCAAGGAGTCGTTATTGATGCCGTCTTGCTCACGGACGACGAACTGAGCATCCTCTTCAGTTTTACCCGCTCCTATTTCCACGTTGAAGTCGAAGAGCCGCGCGCGCTCATTACTTTCTTAAAATCCATCATTCCTTTGAAGCGTATCGCTGAGCTGTATATTTCCATAGGTTACTACAAGCACGGTAAAACCGAGCTGTACCGTGATTTCATGCAGCACCTGGTCCAATCGGCTGACCGCTTTGAAATTGCCAAAGGCGAGCGGGGCATGGTTATGGTCGTCTTTACCCTGCCTTCTTATGATATTGTTTTTAAGGTCATCAAGGACCGCTTCAGCCAGCCAAAAAAGACCACTCGCCAAAAAGTGATGGACCGCTACCAACTGGTCTTCAAGCACGACCGGGCCGGCCGGCTGATAGATACCCAGGAATTTGAGCATCTTGCCTTCAAAAAGGACCGTTTTAGTCCCGAACTGCTGGCCGAACTCCAGCAAGTAGCGGCCAACAGCGTGCTGGTGGAGGGGGATAGAGTCGTCATCAAACACCTCTACACCGAGCGCCGCTTGATCCCCTTAAACCTTTACCTGAAGGATGCCAGTCCGGCGGCAGCACGCGATGCCGTGGTTGACTGCGGTAAATGCATTAAGGATTTGGCAGCAACCAATATTTTTCCAGGCGATTTTTTGCTGAAAAATTTTGGCGTCACCCGGCATGACCGCGTGGTTTTTTACGATTACGACGAACTCTGTTTTGTGACCGACTGCAACTTTAGAAAAATTCCCCTGGCCAGAGATTTCTACGAGGAATTCGAAGCCCAACCTTGGTTTTATGCTGACGAAGCGGATATTTTCCCTGAGGAGTTTAAAATCTTCCTGGGGTTATCGGGTCGTTTGTTGGAGATTTTCGCTGCTTACCATCAGGATTTGTTTGAGGTCGAATTCTGGCAGGAGATGCAGGCCCGGCACCGCGCCGGAGAAACGATAGATATCTTTCCTTACAAACTGAGTAAACGCCTGTTACCCACAGAGCCAGCGGTGGCCTGAATAGAAAGGTTGACTTGATGAAAATTTTACTGTCCGTCCCCAATATCAGCGAAGGGCGCAATCTCGACGTGGTCGAGCAGGTCGCCGATGCTGTCCGCCACACGCCGGGGGTCAAGCTGGTTGATTATTCCTCCGACGCCGACCACAACCGTTCCGTGCTGACCTACCTGGGCGAGCCGGAGGCAGTGCTGGCCGCGTCGAAGGCAATGGCGAGCAAAGCCTTCGAGTTGATTGATATGAGCCAGCACCGGGGTTCCCACCCGCGCCTGGGCGCGGTAGACGTCGCCCCTTTCATTCCCGTGCGCAACATGGATACCGCCGAAGCTGTCGAAATCTCGCGCCGTTTTGGCCGCTTTGTCGGTGAAATGGGCGTGCCGGTCTACTACTACCGCGAGTCGGCCACCCGGCCGGAGCGGTACGATTTGCCCGCTATTCGCAAAGGCCAGTATGAAGCCCTGCCCGAAAAGCTCAAAGACCTGGCCGCCTGGCAGCCCGACGAAGGGCCGGCGGTCTTCAACGCCAAAACCGGGGCGATGGTCACCGGCTGCCGCTTCCCCTTGATTGCCTTCAATGTTAACCTGCACACCACCGACCTGGCCGTTGCCAGGCGCATTGCCGAGGGAGTCCGCTTCAAAAATGGCGGCTATCGCCACGTGCAGGCGATGGGCGTGGATCTCAAAGAGCAGGGCCTGGTCCAGGTTTCGATGAATTTGACCAACTATCTCGAAACGCCGCTGCCGCGGGTGCTGGAGACGGTGCGCTTTGAGGCCGCTCGCCACGGCGTAACGGTCGCCGGGACGGAGATTATCGGCTCCATCCCTCTGGGCGCGGTCGAGGAAATTATCAAGCATTATGTCCAGGCCCACGATTTTAAGCTGAACCAGATTTTGGAAACGGCGTTGCTGGAGTAAACAAAGTAGCAAAATAGCAGAGTCGCCCTAGGAAACGCTGCGACCTTGCTACTTTGCGACCCTGGTACCTGCCTATGAAGATTGATCTGCTTATCCATTCCGCCGCCCAACTCGTTACCTGCGCCAGCCCGGATGGGCCCAAGCGGGGCGAGGCGATGGCCGATGTCGGCTTGATAGCCGATGGGGCGCTGGCTATCGCCAGCGGCCAAATTGTCGCCGTTGGCCCCACCGCCGACCTGCGAGCCGATTTCAGTGCTCACGAAACGATTGATGCCAGCGGCAAGGTTGTCTGCCCCGGTTTTGTGGACCCGCACACCCACGTCGTCTACGCCGGAGATCGGGCCAACGAGTTTGAACTGCGCATCCGGGGTGCAAGTTATCTGGAGATAATGCAGGCGGGCGGCGGTATTGTCAGCACCATGCGGGCTGTCCGCGCGGCTACCGTCGAGCAACTGGTAGCTGAGTCGAAACCTCGACTTGAGGCAATGCTGGCTCTGGGCACCACGACGGTAGAAATCAAAACCGGCTACGGCCTCGACACAACCAGCGAACTCAAAATGCTCCAGGCTATCGCCCTCCTCGCCTCCTCGTCTCCTCTTGACCTCGTTCCGACTTTCCTCGGCGCGCATGCCGTTCCACCGGAGTACAAAGGTCGCACCGATGCGTACGTGGACTTGGTTGTCGAAGAGATGTTACCTGCCGCCGTAGAATGGTATCACGCTTCTCGCTCTACGCTCCACGCTCCACTTTTCTGCGACGTCTTCTGCGAAGCTAACGTCTTTGACCGGGAACAGTCGCGGCGAGTGCTCGAAGCCGGGCTAAAATTGGGTTTGCCGGCCAAAATCCACGCTGACGAGTTTGTCAATCTGGATGGGGTCAGTCTGGCCGTAGTCTTGGGCGCGGTCTCGGTAGACCATCTCGATGTTACGCCGCCGGCTGAAGTTGAGCTGCTGGCTCAATCGAATACAGTGGGCGTCGTCTTGCCGGCGGTTAATTTCAACCTGGGCAGCAGCCACTTTGCCCATGCCCGGGGCATGATTGATGCGGGCGTCGCCCTGGCTCTGGCCACCGACATCAATCCCGGCTCGGCCCCCTGTCCCTCGATGCCCCTGGTGATGGCGATAGCCTGCCGTTACCAGCGGCTCCTGCCCGCCGAAGCGCTCAACGCCGGTACGCTTAATGCCGCTTATGCGCTCGGCCTGGGGCATAAACTTGGCTCCCTGGAGGGTGGCAAGCAGGCGGATGTATTGATCGTCAACGCGCCGGATTACCGGCATCTGGCCTATCAGTTCGGGGGCAATTTGGTGGAACGAGTCGTTAAACGGGGACAGGTAGTTTTGTAGTTGTGGTATAATTATGGGGAATAATTTTGGTCAATTCAGGAGGAAAAATGGCGACATTTCAGTTTGATCATGAAACTATGCCCACACCTGAGGAATTTGCGCAATTACTCCGGGTTAGCGATGAACAGTATGATCCCGTTGAGGAGTTATTGAGCTTGGAGCGTGAATTAGCCGATTTTGAACAAAAACATAATTTATCTTCACCCGAATTTTATCGTCAGTACCAAGATGGTCAAATCGGTGATGCTGTTGAGTTTGTTAGCTGGGCTGGACGATATAAGCTTTATCTAAGCTTAAAGCAAGCTATCTCCGATAGCCTCAAATTAGTGCTCACTGAAAGAAATTTGGCATCTATGTGAACTGCTCATGAGGCTCAGAAGGTATCTTGATCGTATCCAAAACATTCTCTATTCCAGAAGAGAAATCAGGCTGGAGCTTTTTCGGGTGAAAGAGATTGTGCCTGATCAAGCAGGTATCATTGAAGGTCGTTTACACTTTTGGGACGATTCCCGGTTGGAATTTACTGAAACCTTGACTGAACAAGGAGTTGTCTTAATTAAAACCGATTACGCCTATCACTATCAAGATGCTGATGATAACCTTGTCTTTCGCTATGACAATGCGCCTCACCATCCCGAAGTGCCAACTCATCCACACCACAAACATACTTCCACAGGTATTGAAGCCGCCACCCCGCCTCATCTAAATGAGGTATTACATGAGATAGATCAATATCTTTATCCAAAAACTACACCGGGAGCACAGAGTTGACCCCCATCATCCTCGACGGTAAAACTCTGACCATTGACCAGGTCATCGCCGTAGCTTACGGCCAACCCGGCGCTCCCAAAGTAGAACTCAGTAGCGAAGCAGAGGCTAAAGTGACCCGCGCCGCTCAGGCCGTGGAGCAGTTGCTGGTACGGGGCGAGGTGGCCTACGGTATCACCACCGGCTTTGGCGCATTCAAAGATCGAATCATTCCGCCGGAGCAGGTCAAGGAACTGCAACGCAACATTATTGTTAGTCATTCGGTCGGCGTCGGCCAGCCGTTTGACATCCCCACCACGCGGGCAATTATGCTCATCCGGGCCAATACCCTGGCTCGCGGCCACTCCGGCATTCGCCTGGCGACGTTGCAGCGGCTGCTGGACATGCTGAACACAGGCGTTCACCCCGTTATCCCGGAAAAAGGATCGCTCGGCGCCAGTGGCGATCTGGCTCCCCTGGCCCATATGAGCCTGGTGCTGATCGGTGAGGGCGAGGCCGACTACCGGGGGCAGCGGCTGCCCGGGGCGGAGGCGATGCGGCGGGCCGATCTGCAGCCGGTGCTTCTGGCAGCCAAAGAAGGACTGGCCTTGACCAACGGTACGGCGGTTATGTGTGCTCTGGGGGCGCTGGAGTCTTATCGCGCCCGGCTGCTCAGCCGGGTGGCCGACATTGCCGGCTGCCTGAGTCTCGAAGCCCTGCATGGTACGCCGCTGGCTTTTGACGTCCGGATTCAGCAATTACGGCCTTATCCCCGCCAATTGAACTGCGCTAACTATCTGCGGGTCCTCCTGGCGGACAGCGATTTTACTCGCCATCACGATCCCACCAATGTCCAGGACGCCTATACCCTCCGCTGCATTCCCCAGGTTCACGGTGCGGTCCGCGATGCGATTGCCTATGCCCGTTGGGTCATCGAAATCGAGTTAAACTCTGTCACCGATAACCCGCTTATTTTTATTGACGACGCAACCGAAGAAATCACCGTGCTCTCCGGTGGCAACTTTCACGGGGAGCCGCTCGCCATTGCCATGGATTATCTGGGCATGGCCATGACCGAACTGGGCAATATCTCCGAGCGGCGGATTATGCGCCTGACCGATGAGGGCAGCAATGCCCAAACTCTCCCCGCTTTCTTAACCAAGCAGGGCGGGCTAAACTCCGGCTTTATGATTACCCAGTACACTGCCGCCGCCCTGGCGACTGAAAATAAAGTCCTGGCTCACCCGGCCAGTGTGGATACCATTCCTACTTCGGCCAATGTCGAAGATCATGTGAGTATGGGCTGTACCGCCGCCCTGCAAACTCGCCAAATCAACAGCAACGTCGAGCTGATCCTGGCCATAGAACTTATGGCCGCCGCCCAGGGTATTGATTTTCGCCGCGAAATACTGGGCCAGGCTGCCGGGTTAGGCCGGGGCACGCAGCCCGCCTATCAACTGATCCGCGAGCGGGTGCCCTTTTTGGAGAAAGATGCGGTGATATATCCCTACATTGAGGCAGTGCGCCAACTGGTGGCAACCGGCCAGATGGTTGTGACGGTCAATAAATACGTCCAGGATATTTGGGAAGTGTAACATAATCCTGATATTTTTTGAAGCACTTGCACAAAAATAAAAGTATGGTATGATTATCCCCAATCGTTCATATCCCATCCATTCATTTCGTCATCGTGGACAAACCAGACTCACCGCTGCTCACGACCTGCACCGATAATCGCTTGGGGGTAAAACGATCTGGTTTTCGGTGTACGGTCGCTGGATTCCTCTCTATTTTGCTCCAACTCCATCCTAGTAAAACTCTGAGATGATGGCTAAGGCCATGTTGGCCATGATCCCAGTGAGTTTTAATTGAATAAATATTTTATTTAGGTACTTAAAGGAGGAAAAGCATGGATAAACCCAGAATTTCCAAAAAACAGATGGAGCGAGTCCATCCCTACATCCCCGAAGCCTATGATTTGCTCACCAAAGGACGTATCTCGCGCCGCGAATTTTTGCGGATGGCGACGCTGCTGGGGATGTCAGTCGGTGCGGCAACCATTGCGGCCCAATGTGGTGCTCCGGCTCCGGCTCAACCCGCTCCTGAGCAGGCTCCGGCCAGCAGCGGGGGCGGGGAAGCCCCGGCTGC
This sequence comes from Anaerolineales bacterium, assembly GCA_015075185.1. Lineage (GTDB taxonomy): Bacteria > Chloroflexota > Anaerolineae > 4572-78 > J111 > DSQQ01. The sequence continues at coordinate 232,304 of JABTUW010000003.1, forward strand.
CACTCAAGAAGCGGCTGCCGCCCCGGCCGCTTCAGGCACTCCCAAACGAGGCGGCGTTCTCCGCAAATCGATGCAGTTGCAGTTGCTCGACCATCCGGCGCGTCTCTCCTGGGTGGAAGGGGCTAATGTTGTCCGCCAGTTCGGCGAATATCTGACCGAAACCGGCTCGGACAACATCACCCGGCCCTTCCTGCTGGACAGATGGGAAGCCAGCGCGGATGTCAAAACCTGGGACCTTTTTTTGAAACAGGGGATCAAGTTCAATAACGGCGACGAACTGACCGCCGACGATGTGATGTTTACCTTCGGCGAGTGGTTAAACCCCGATGTTGGGTCTTCCATCTTGGGCTTGATGTCTTATCTGAGCGGGATGCAGGACGTCGAAAAGGTGGACGATTACCATGTCCGTCTCCACCTGCAAACGCCCAATATCGGCGTGCCGGAGCACCTTTTCCACTATCCGGCCATTGTTTTGCATCGCAGGTTTGAGGGTGACATCATCAAACAGCCCGTTGGAACCGGGGCTTTTACCCTGGAAGAATATGCCGAAGGCGAGCGGGCTGCTTTCAAACGCCGCACCGACTACTGGCAAATGGGCGCGGATAACCAATCCTTGCCTTACCTGGATGAGATTATCTATGTCTCTACGGATAAAGATGCCGGCGTCGCCGCTCTGCAATCTAACCAGGTGGATTCCCTGTACGATCCCCGGCCCGAAGATTGGCAGGCCCTGAAGGACATCCCTGATTTGGCGGTCAACGCGGCCAGTACGGCTCAGGCCCTCATACTGCGGATGCGGATAGATGTGGAACCATGGGACGACAATCGGGTGCGGACTGCCCTCAAGTTGAGTCAGGATCGGGCAAAGATCATGCAACTGGCCTACTTCGGCGAAGGCGACCTGTCCATTGATGCTCACGTGGCCCCGGTTCACCCCGCCTTTTGCGAAAAGCCTATCCCGCCTTACAGCCCGGATGAAGCCAAGGCGATGCTGGAAGAGTACGCCAAGGAAAAGGGTCTGACTCTGCCGCTAAAGGTAACTCTGGCCACCAAGAATGACCAAAAAGAGCCGGAAATTGCCCAGGTATTAAAAGAACTGGCCGCGCCGGTCGGGTTCGATATCCAACTGGATATCACCGACCCCGATGGGTATTGGGACCGCTGGACCGAGGTTGATTTGGGGATTACTTCCTGGACTCACCGCCCGCTGGATACCATGGTACTGCCCCTGGCTTACATCAAAGAAGGCATCGGCGCCTGGAATGAAACCCGCTGGTCTGACGACGAATTCGAGAAGCTGCTCCGCCAGGCCGAAGCTACGCTGGATGTTGAGGCGCGGCGCGATATTATGTGCCAGATCGAAGATATCATGCAGGAGCGCGGCCCGATTGGAAACAGCTTCTGGAAGAAAGTCTGGAATATCACCCGCAAAGAGTTTAAGAACATCAAAGCTCACCCCACTGCTTATGACCTGCTCAACGACGTCTGGAAGGACGCTTAAAGCCTGGAAATAAAGTGTCGGCCTGCCGGACTCGGGTGGGCCGACACTTTTACTATTCGTGACCATCCACCTACGGAGCGTGGATATTTGTGCCAGCAGGCCTGGCTGGCAGGTCAATTTGTTCCCCTGCTCGCCTGTTGGCACCATCTGAATGAGAAGGCTAACCCTCACGGAGGAAGCGTATGGCGCGATTTATTATTCGCAGCATTATTTCAACCATTGTCACCATGTTCCTGGTTTCTATCGCCCTGTTTTTGCTCGTCGAAGTGGGCAGCGGTGACATTACCGTGAAAATTCTGGGTGTTTTTTCCACGCCGGAACAGCGCGCTTCTTATCGTGCCCAACTGGGCCTGAACGACCCGGTCTGGCAGCGCTATCTGGATTGGCTTATCGGCAGTGATTGGCGAGCGCAGCGTAAAGTGGGCCATCCCCTGGTTACGATTGTCAATGCAAAAACCAATGAGCCGGAGTGGTGGGCCGATGTCAACGGCGAACTGACCCGCTGGCAGTTAGCGGAGGGAGGCCTCCAGGCCTTGAAACGCCAGCCGGATGGCTCGGCGACGGCTCATTTGATGAGCGGGGAGTGGCAGTTTGACGAAGATGGCAAAGAACATTTCTGGGGAGTTGATACTAAAAACAATGCCGTCAAGTGGGTTCGCGGAGAGGGCAGCGAAGTCTGGGCGCTGACCAAGGCCGGCCTGCGCAAAGAGGGCAACGGCCCGCAGGAGTACATTCCCTTGCGCAAAGGACTCCTCCGGGGAGATGCCGGTAAATCGCTGCAGTATGGCCGCCCGGTTTCAGTGACCATGTTCTCGCGGGTCAAAAATACGCTGATTTTGGCCGGGGTCGCTTTTTTGGTGGTGATGCCCCTGGCGCTCCTGTTTGGCATTCTGGCCGGGATCAACGAGGGCAAACCGGTAGACCGCTTTATTTCAATTGCCAGCCTCGCGGCGACGGCGACGCCGGAGTTTGTCACCGGCATTTTCCTTATTCTGATTTTTGGGATCTGGCTCAAAGTTTTGCCGGCGGTGGCCGTCTTTTTAAGTGATGATGCTATCTTTCGGGATCCCAAACTCCTGGCGCTGCCCGTATTGACCCTGACCGCCGTTGAACTCGGCTATGTGGCCCGCATGACCCGCGCCAGCATGGTCGAGGTCATGGGGTCAGCCTATATTCGCACGGCTATCCTCAAGGGGATGCCGCGCTGGCGGGTGGTCCTCCGCCACGCGGTTCGCAATGCGTTGATGGCGCCGATTACCATTATCATGCTGCACGTCAATTGGCTCATCGGCGGGGTGGTCGTGGTCGAGTCGATCTTTGGCTATCCGGGGCTGGGCCAGTACATTTATGACGCTGCTATTTTTGGGGATTTCAATGCCGTCGAAGCCGCCGCGATGTTTACGGTCGTTATTGCCGTTGGCACCCGGCTTGTCGGCGACCTGGCTTACACGTTTTTGAATCCACGCATTCGTTATGCCTGATAACAATGGGTAGACAGTAACCAGTAGTCAGATGTCAGATTCTGACTACTGATTACTGACATCTGACTACTCATTAAGGAGGTGACCATGGCTGTAGCCCAACCAACCGCTGCCGGAACTATATCCCGCGAAGGGCCTTCGCGCTGGCAAAGTTTGTGGAAGAGTATCTCGATTGTTTTTGAGTCCCGCGTGGCTACTGTCGGCATGGTGATGGTCGCCTTCTGGGTGATTTTGGGCTTGATTTCGCTGGTCTGGACTCCCTACCCGCCGAATGCCCAGGAATTTGTCCAGAACCAGTCGCCCAGCCCCGCAAACTGGCTGGGTACGGATCACCTGGGCCGCGACCTGCTCTCACGCCTGATGACCGGTACCCAGGTTATTTTGCTCAAAACCCGCCTGCCGGGAAGCCTGGGCGGCTTCGCCATCCCCATTGGGGTAGCCGTATGGGGGGTGCTTGGCTCAGTGACAGTTGGCTCGCTGCTAGGGCTGAATGCGGGCTATCGCGGCGGCTGGACCGACCAAATCATTATGCAGCTCCTCGACGCCCTGATTGCCTTCCCGGTCATTGTGCTCTACCTGGTGGTCATCGCTGCTTTGGGGCAAGGCGATCTGGTGGTCATCGTCGCCATCACCATTACCGGCGCGCCGGGGGTTGCCCGGCTGGTGCGCAGCCTGGCCCTCGACATCAAAACCCGCGATTACATCCGCGCCGCCGAAACGCGAGGTGAAAGCCCGTGGTACATTATGTTTGTCGAAATTCTGCCCAATGCCCGCGGCCCGATTCTGGTTGACTCCATGCTGCGGGTAGGCTACGCTATCTTCGCCATCGGTACGCTCGGCTTTTTGGGCATTGGCCTGCCCCCGCCCGACCCTGATTGGGGCAACATGGTCAACGAGGCGCGCAAGAATATCTTTAGCAATCCGGTGGCTGTCATCTGGCCGGCCGCAGCCATTGCCACCCTGGTGATTGGGCTGAACTTGTTTGCCGATGGCCTGCGCGAAGAATTAACCCGCTATCAACGCTAGAGGAGGGTCAATGGCTGAATTGGAAAGCCTCATGGGTAGATCGGCGCCGGTTCTTAAATTAGAGAATGTCGCCGTTGCCTACAAAGTGCGGGGCGGCGAAATCGAAGCTGTTCAGGATGTCTCCTTTCAAATCAGGCGCGGCGAGGCGTATGGCATTGTAGGCGAGTCGGGCTGCGGTAAAAGTACCGTGGCCTGGGCCGTGCTCAACTTTTTAGGGGCTAACGGCTACGTTAAACGGGGGAGTATCAAATTCCTGGGCCAGGAACTGGTTGGCAAGAGCGGCGAAGAGTTGCGCCGGCTGCGCGGCGACCAGATTGCGATGGTCTACCAGGACCCCATGCAGGCTCTCAATCCATCCATGCGCCTGGGCGACCAGATGAGAGAAGTGCTGACCGTCCACCGTGGCTTGAGTGAGGACGCCGCCGAGAAGCGCTGTATTGAGATGTTGGAACGGGTTTATATGCCCGACCCGGCCAACGTAATGCAGCGTTATCCCCACCAGATTTCGGGCGGGCAGCAGCAGCGGGTGGTGATTGCCATGGCCCTGCTCAATAATCCCGCCCTGTTGATCATGGACGAGCCGACAACTGCCCTTGACGTAACCGTGGAAGCGGCCGTGCTTGACCTGATTGCCGAACTGCGCCGGGATTTCGATACCGGGATCATGTTTATCAGCCACAATCTGGGCGTGATCGCCCGGGTCTGTACCAGAGTTGGGGTCATGTATGCCGGCGAAATGGTCGAGCGGGCGACGGTAGAGGAAATCTTTAAAGATCCTCAGCACCCCTACACTCAAGGCCTGATTCGCTGCGTGCCCAAGTTGGGCAGCAACAAGCTGGGCAGCGTGCTCTACCCCATCCGGGGCCGGGTGCCGCCGCCCGACAAACGGCCAACCGGCTGCGTTTTTTCGCCACGCTGTGATTACTGCCGCGACCGCTGCCAGGTCGAACGGCCTACCCTGCGCCAACTGCCCAACGGCTCCTGGGTGCGCTGCCATTTTGCCGAAGAGATTGACCCGCGTCTGTGGCAGCCCTCGGAGGACATCATGCCGCCCAAGCCAGTGAGTCACGATGGAGCCAATGAACCGATTTTGAAAATTGAGGGGTTGAAGAAGTATTACGAAGTTCCGGGCAGCTCGCTGAAAGATGTGTTAGGGCTGGGGGAGAAGCGCCTGGTAAAAGCCGTGGAAAACGCCAGTTTCAGCGTGCCCCAGGGCAGCACCTTAGGCATCGTCGGCGAGTCGGGCTGCGGTAAAAGCACCCTGGTCAAGACGATTGTCGGCCTGGAAGACAGCACGGGCGGCCAGGCCAACTTCTTGGGCTTCGACATTACCGGTGACCTGACCACGCGTGACGAAAAACTCATCCAGGAACTGCAGATGGTCTTTCAAAACCCGGATTCGACCATGAACCCCTCCTACACCATTGGCCAGCAGATTGCCCGGCCCATGCAGCGTTTTGGCACCGTGCCGCGGGACAAAATTCGCAGCGAAGTTATCCGCCTATTGGAAGCGGTGCGCCTGGGCGCGAATTACATGGATCGCCTGCCCCGGCAGCTCAGCGGCGGGGAGAAACAGCGGGTTGGCATTGCCCGCGCCCTGGCCAGCCGCCCTGACCTGATCATGTGCGATGAGCCGGTCAGCGCCCTGGATGTGTCGGTCCAGGCGGCGGTGCTCAACCTGCTGCTGGAAATCCAGGACACCTACGGTACAACCATGCTGTTCATTGCCCACGATTTGAGCGTGGTCCGTTTCTTCTCCGACTACGTGGCGGTCATGTATTTGGGCCAGATTATGGAAATTGGCCCGGCGGAAGCGATTTATGCCCCGCCGTATCATCCCTACACCGAAGCCTTGCTCTCTGCGGTACCCATTCCTGACCCGACGGCTCGACAAAAACGGATTCGCCTGGAAGGCTCCGTCCCCAGCGCCCTGAACCCGCCTTCGGGCTGCCGCTTCAATACGCGCTGCCCGCGCCGCCAGTTGCTGCCCGACCCCGATGTCTGTCTGACCGAGCCGCCCTGGCGCGATGCCGGTCAAGGCCACCGGATTTTCTGCCATCACACACTGGACACTTTGAGCAGTTTTGACCCGGTTATTACAACCCAATCAACAAAGGAAGCTAAACATGTTGGTTAAAGATTGTATGACTCGACATCCCATTATGGTTTCGCCGGAGGTTCCGGCGGCTGAGGCGGAGAAGATCATGGCCGAAAACCATGTCCGGCATTTGCCGGTGGTTGGCGACGGCAAACGCCTGCTGGGGCTGCTCACGCGCCAAAGGTTGGCCCTCAAGCCGGATGCCATGGCCAGTTTGAACGTGTGGGAGATCAGCCGTTTTCTGTCCAATCTTTCGGTCAGCGACCTCATGCTCAAAGCCGACGAGGTCCAGACCATTACCCCGGACCGAACCATCGAACGTGCTGCCCGGATCATGATGGATCACAAAATTGGCTGTCTGCCCGTCCTTGAGGACAAAGTGGTGGTGGTCGGTATTTTGAGTGAGGTGGATGTCTTACATGCCTTTCAAGAGATGTTGGGCCTGCCCGCCGCCGGGGTGCGGGTGACCATGCGTATGCCCAACCAGAAAGGCGAGTTTGCCAAGCTGACCGGGGTGATTTCTCAACACGATTGGGGCATTATGGGCATTGGCAGTTTCCCCTCGCCGCGTCGCTCCGGCTTTTACGATATGGTGCTCAAAATTCCCCAGGTAACGGTGGATGAGGTGCGAGCCGTCTTAAGCCAGGTCCCCGAACAGGAGATCGTGGATATCCGTGAATTTGCCTGAGAGACCGGGTGGTGGTTAGATTGTAAGTGATGGTTTCGGAGTCCAAAGCTGAGCTTTGGGACTCCATGACTTACTTTGCAACCACAATCAGAGACCGGATCGGAAGGTTTAAGCATGTCTGGAAAGCTTGTTTTTGAGGAAGTTAGCCGCTCGCGGCATCAATTGGTGCTGAACTACCGCGTTGACGACATCGTCTTTTCAACCGCCTACTGGTATGATACGGTTAACTTCTATGAGCTTGAAACCCGTTTTGGCCCGGCGTTTATGCGGCAGATCTATTTTCACCTGCTGGCTTTTGAGGCCAATAAAGCAGCCAGCCTAAAGCCAGAGGTCCTGGACTTGGGGCCGTACCAGGATCTTTATTCCGACCGATTTTTTGAACTATGGCGGACGATCTTTCAAAATGTGTGGGGTGTTTGGCGGCACGATAATGATATTACCGATTATTTTGGCCCGCAGTCAACCACTCCGCAGCCCGCGCAGCAACCTTTAGCCGGCCCGGTGACGCTCCCTGCGGAAGAAAAATTGCTCAATCTTTGCGGCGGGGGGAAGGACAGCTTGGTTTCGGCTAAACTATTAGAGCGGGCCGCCATTCCGTATGATGTCATGGTTTACTCCCACAACATTTATGGCCCGGCGCAGCGACAGCATCATTTGATTGATGGCATGTTACAACATACAACCGCTTTGAATCGCCATCGCGCCTGGGTTTACGACACCGCCCTGGACTCCCCGGCGGCGCAGCTCTACCCCGAATACGGCATCAAGCATCTTTTAGCCGCCGAAACGGTCAGCTCCTACTGGACGGCGCTGCCCATCGCTTTGCAGCACAACTATACCCAGGTGGCGCTTGGCATCACCAAAAGCACCGACGAACACAACCTCATTTGGGACAAAACCGGCGAAGAAATCAATTACCTGTGGGGCATGAGCACCGCCGCCGAAAAGCTGCTGGCCGATTACATTCAGACAAACCTCGTTTCCAACCTGAACTATTTTCATTTGCTCCGCCCGGTTTACGATATTGTGGTCTTTAATCTTTTATCCAGGGATGCGGCGGCTGTGCCGAGTACGCACTCATGCGCCCAGCAGAAGCCGTGGTGCGGCAGGTGCCCCAAGTGTATTTACGTCTGGATGCACCTGGTGGCCTACCTTGATGAGGCCGTGGTTGAGCAAATGTTTGATAAGAACCTGTTCGACCTGCCGGAAAACAGAACCTTCGTCCGCAAGATGCTGGGCTTAGAGGGGTACAAGCCCTGCGACTGTATGGGCACCGTGAGCGAAACCCAGGTTGCTTATCTTCTCTGCCGGGCCAAGGGCAAAACAGGTCAGGCGGTTGCCGACATCGGGCCTGGCGACATCTCGCTGGATATAACCGCTTTTCTTCGGAAGTACGCCCGTGTAGATCCTCCTTATGGGGCGATTCCACTCGAGCTCTATGAAAAGATCAGACCGCAATTCCTGGCGGGCGCCGAACGAGCCTGGAATTACGTCAGGGAGCGCCTCCAGACTTAGAACGGATACATTAGGGGGACTGTAGATGTTCCGGTTTGCTATTTTGGGGCTGATAGGGATTGTCGTCTTGCTTGGCTGCCAGCTTGCCCCCTCGCCCGCCGTGTCTCAGCCGTCACCGTCCCCATCCGGGCGGCTGGCTTATATCGGCGGTGATGGCAACGTCTATATCACCACCGCCGACCGCAGCCAGACCGTCGCCGTGACTAATGACGCCACCGCTGCCGCCGAATACCCCGGTCTTTCCTACCACCGCCTCTCCTGGTCGCCGGATGGCAGGCTGGCCTTTGCGGCCGTAACCCGTTCCGGCAGCGAAACCCGCAGCACCCTCTACGTGGCCGAGACCCCGGCAGCGCCGCCCCGGATTGTTGGCCAGAGCGATCAGCATTTTGTCATTTACATCTACTGGTCACCTGCCGCCTGTCCCGACCGGCCCTCAGAATGCCGGTGCCTGGCTTACCTCATCGAGGAAGATGACAGCATCAGCCTGCGCCTGGTCGAGCTGGCGGCAGGCCGGGTTGACAACCGGCGGGTGGGCCGGGGGCGTCCCTTTTATTTTGGCTGGTCGCCGGACGGCCGGCGCATGGTCTGGCATACCGGCGGCGCTCGCCGTCACAATGAGCAGGCTAAGCTGGTCCTGTACGATATTGAGCGGGATCACGCTGAAGAACTGCCCCACCCGCCCGGATTGTTTGTGGCCCCGGCCTGGTCGCCACAGGGAGACCGCTGGCTGGGGGTGTCCGCCGAAGCGAAAGTTGACGCTTTGCAAAGTTTTGGCCTGGATCAGCCGGAAACTCTGACTCGCGCGCCGAACGAGCAGGCGGTCTTTGCCTGGTCGCCGGACGGCCAGCAGGTGGCTTACGCGGTCCGGGCTAAGCCCGGCGACCCATTCTACGGCCCCGTCCACATTTTCGACTGGCAAAGCGGCGAGACCCGGCGCGTCACCGATGCCAGCTTTAAGATTCTCGGCTTTTTCTGGTCGCCGGATGGGCAGCGGCTGGCCTATTTAACCTGGCTGCCGGTGCATGATGCAACCTGGATGCAGTGGCGGGTTTACCATCTGGCCGAAAATCGAGATCGGGGTTATAAAGTGTTTGAACCCTCGTTCCAGATGGACTTTATCGTTAACAGTTTCAATCAATACGCCCAGAGCGACCGCTTTTGGTCGCCTGACAGCCGCTATCTGGTCTATGCCGACCGCGATCCGGCGCTGGTCGAGCGTGTCTGGCTGGTTGATACCTGGTCGGAGGATGGCAATCAGGCTATGCTGGTGGATGAAGGCGCCATTGGCCTGTGGTCGTGGAATTAGGCAGGGTAACAAGACAGCAGAGTTGCGGGTCGCGAATTTTCCTGCTACCCTGCTACTAGTGTGTCAATGTTAAATTGACGAGTTGTAGTAGCGACTTCAGTCGCTTAACCAGGCTAAAAACGACTAAAGTCGTCACTACCAACTCATCGTTTTTACATTGACAAAGTACTACCCTGTTATCTTCAATGAAGGTGAGGTGTTATGATTACCGTTCACGCTGATGTTGTCGGCAGTTTGCTCCGCCCGCCAGAGTTGCTCAGGGCGCAGCAGGATGTCGCCGATGGCCTGGTCAGCCAGGCAGCCTTCAAAAAGATCGAGGATTGGGCGGTGGATGGGGCGATTGCCTTGCAGGAAGAAGCCGGCCTGGAAGTGGTGACCGATGGCGAGATGCGCCGCCTCTCCTTTCAGAGCCAGATGCCGGCCGCCGTGGCCGGTTTTGGCGAGTACGATATTGACGCTTTCCTGTGGGGCGACTGGTACGGCGACGAAAGCATCGGTGATTGGAGCAAGGGCCGCCCGCAAAAGCTGGGCGTGGTGGACAAATTAAAACGCAAGCGCCATCTCTCGGCGGAGGAGTTTACGTACCTGCGGGCGCGGACCAGCCGCATCCCCAAAGTCACGCTGCCCAGCCCCAGCCTGTGGGCCAATTTCTGGTCGCCCAATATTTCCGGTCACGTCTACCCGACCCTGGACAGTTTTTTAGCGGATGTGGTGGATATTTTGCACGACGAGGTGATGGAACTGATCCGACTGGGCTGCACCTATATCCAGCTTGATGCGCCCCATTACCCGCTCCTGCTCGAACCCAAAACCAGGGCTTTTTACGAAGGGCAGGGCTGGACGTTGGAGCGCTGGCTGCAGCACGGCATCGAACTGGACAACGCCGTGATTGATGGCTTTCCCGGCATCACCTTTGGCTTCCATCTCTGCCGGGGCAACCAGGGCAGCCGCTGGCTGACTCAAGGCAGCTACGAACTGATCGCCAGGCCGATTTTCAGGAGCATTCACGCCCACCGCCTGCTGCTGGAGTACGACGACGAGCGGTCCGGCGGCTTCGAGCCGCTAACCGAGGTGCCGGAGGACAAAATGGTTGTGCTCGGCCTGGTCACGACCAAAACTTCACGGGTAGAAACTGTCCCGGGGCTGACGGCCCGGATCAAAGAAGCGGTGCAGTTTGTGCCCCTGGAGCGGCTGGCCCTCAGCCCCCAATGCGGCTTCTCGACCTCCATTGTGGGCAACCGCATCTCGGTCGCTGATGAGAAGCGCAAGCTGAAAACTATCGTTGAAACGGTCCAATCGGTTTGGGCCTGAGAGAAAGAATCAGATTCCAAAGTGCACTTTTAGGCCAAGACATGTCATTTCGAGCGACGAAGGAGCGAGAAATCTCTGCGGAGTCACTTTTTAGACTAGACTCGAGGGATTCCTCGTTCCGCTCCGCTTCACTCGGAATGACAGAGGCCGATCTTTATTCGATAGATCCTATTAGCGATTTTAATTTGGAGATACTTTGTTAATCCGTTTTGCTACCTTTCTCGCGCCCAATATGCGGCCGGTCTACCAATTTATTGCCGATTACGTGGGCCAGAGTCTCGGCTGTTCCACCAAGCTGGCGGTCGGCGCTTCCTTCGACCAGTTTGCGGCGGGTGAGTCCGACATTGGATTCATCTGCGGCCTGCCCTATATTCAGCTTGCCGATCAGAATCCGTCACCGGTCGAGCTGCTGGCTGCGCCGGTTCTGCAAGGCGAGCGCTACGCCGGCCAGCCGATTTACTTCTCCGACGTGATTGTGCGCCGGGACAGCCCCTATCAGACCTTCGCCGATTTACGCGGCTGCTGCTGGTCGTACAATGACCTGGATTCGCACTCCGGCTACAACATCACCCGCTACCGGCTGGTGCAAATGGGCGAAACCCGCGGCTTTTTTGGCCGGGTCATCGCCGCCGGCTCCCATCAAAATTCCATTCGACTGGTCTGTGCCGGGGAAGTGGACGCCTCGGCCATTGACTCGCAGGTGCTGGCGATTGAGCTGCGTGACCAGCCGGACCTGGCCGCCCAGATCCGGGTCATTGACACGCTTGGCCCTGCGCCGATTCAGCCGATCGTCGCTGCCCGGCACGTGCCGGAGAGCTTAAGGGCTGATGTCCAGGCCGTTTTGCTGGCGCTGGGCGACGACCCGGCAGTGCGGAGCTACCTAGCGCACGGCTTTGTGGAGCGTTTCGCTCGGGTCACGGATGCTGATTATGATGTAACACGGGAGATGGTCAGAGCGGCGGAGGCGGTGGGGTTTATGAGGATTGAGTAGAGGAGAGGAAGGGATATTGGATCTCGTCCTTCGGCCCCAACTCACTCAACAGGCTCAATTCGATTTCACAACTACCTTCGTTTTCTTGCGAGGAAAACTAGAAAAAGAAATAGTATAAAAATGAATATGAAGATTAAAAGTAAACCTCTATTAAACATAGCTCCTGGAGGACCGCCGCTAAGTAATACCGAAAGAATAGACCATAAAATAGCCAATACGCAAAAGAATTGTAAGGTGAACCACCCTATATCAACATAATGTGTTTTACTACCACATAGTAAAGCCAGCCATTCAGGTATTAGCAAGTTGAGTCGTCCTTCTAAAGGTGCATTCCTTTGAGCAAATCTAAGAAAAAACCATAGTAAACCAAAACTAATAGATACAATTACAACAAAATTCATTTCAAATCCTGCCTGTATGGCAAACAATCTTACTACACTCTCTCAACTCTTTCTCTAAACCAAGTTCCAATCGAGAGTAGTTCCAGGTCCACTTGTCACACCTCAAGAAATAGAAGACAACTGAATTATTTTCAGCCCTGAATTTTAATTCGGGGCGAACTTTAATCCCCAAACGAAATCCCCAACTCCCGCGCAGTCAGCATCGTGTCGCAGTCCAGCGGGACGGATTTCATGCGCCCGGCGACCAGTTCCAGCGGCACGTAGCGCACGGTCGGCGGGTCGAGGGCGACCATGACCCCGGACTGCCCTTCGGCCAGGGCGCGCACGGCGGCCGCGCCGAAGCGGAGCGACAGCAGCCGGTCAAAGGTGGTCGGCGTGCCGCCGCGCAGCAGGTGGCCCAGCACCACGGCTCGCGCTTCCTTGCCGGTCAGTTCTTGCAGTTCGGCGGCGACTTTTTCCCCAATCCCCCCCAGGCGCTCGGCCCGGCCCAGTTCCTTGGAAATGACCGAAACCGTCCCATCTTTCGGCCTGGCTCCCTCGGCCACGACGACGATGGAAAAATTCAAGCCCCGTCTGGCGCGATCCTCAATTTTGGCGGCGACTTTGCTCAAATCGTAGGGAATTTCCGGAATAAGAATGGCGTCGGCGGTGCCGGAGGCCCCGGCATTAAGCGCAATCCAGCCGGCATAGCGGCCCATCACCTCGACCACAATGATTCGCCGGTGGGCCTGGGCGGTCGAGTGGAGGCGGTCTATACACTCGGTGGCAAAGGAAACGGCGGTATCAAAGCCAAAGGTAATGACCGTCTGGTCGAGGTCGTTGTCAATGGTTTTGGGGACGCCGACCACGCGCAGCCCCTTGCGGGCAAAGGCATTGGCGATGGCGAGCGAGCCGTCGCCGCCGATGGCAATCAGGGCGTCAATTTGCTGCAGCCGGAAGGCGGCCATAATCTCGTCGGTGCGGTCTTTTTCCACTAGCTGCCCCTGTTCGTCAAGGGTGGGGTAGCGCAGCGGGTTGCCCCGGTTGGTGGTGCCCAAAATGGTGCCGCCCAGGTGGGTAATGCCGCGCACGCTCTCGCGGGTCAGCGGGATCAGCCCTCCTTCGGGATACTGCTCGGCCAAAAAGAGGCCGTTGTAGCCCTCGCGGATGCCCACGCACTCCCAGCCCCGGTTCAGGGCAGACAGCACCGCCGCGCGGATAACGGCGTTCAACCCCGGTGCGTCGCCGCCGCCGGTATTGAGCGCAATTCGACGAATTTCAGTAGCCATTGTTTCACCTCCCTAATTTTAGCCTCGACATAAATCCTGCCCCGATTTTAGCACGGCTTAAAAGGCGGGTCGAATCAAGGGTATGTTCAAATTTGGGGCGAGTTTTCAAAAGCGCACCCTTCGATACGCCCTTCGTTTCACTCAGGGCTACTCAGGGTGTGTTCATCTCGTCCTGAGTAGGCCGAAGGCCGTATCGAAGGACGAGACCCAAAATCGAACGTAACCTCAAATCAAGGGGCCAGGGAAAGGGTCGTTAAAACGACAGCGTTGTCGGGTTGCGGCTGGCCGTTGACCAAAGTGGGCAGGCGCTGGCCTGTGGCCGGATCGTACATGCCGGCCAGCAGGCGGTACTGGCCGGGGGGAGCGCCGTCGCGGAGGGTCAGGGTGTAGCGGTCAACCACGCTGTCCTGTTCGGCCCAGGCACTGGTCGGGTAGCGGCCGGCCTGGGGCGGATTGTCCCACTGCGCCCAAACCTGCCCATCCGGTCCGACAAGCTGGGTAAAGACAGTGTACGCAGCGGCGATTTTGCCAGTAGACTGCCAATAAAGAATCAGAGAAATCGGCTCTTGACGATTGATAATTGACCGTTGACTATTGACTATTGACAATTGCTTCAGATCGAAGCCGGTAAGCTGGATAGAGTCGCCAAGCTGGGCAGAAAAAGGGAAGGGCGGCGGCGTACCGTCAGCGGGATCGAGGAGGCGGAAGATGGCGGGATACAAATTATGGCCCAGGTCCGTTTCGCCAGCAGTCAGAGGGATATTTTCGTAACCGTCGGGCAAAGTTTTATCCTGGCGGAGCAGGCTGATTTCCAGGCGATAGAGGCCGGGCGGGGCGTCGGGATTCAGGCGGAGGGGATAAGTCTCTTCGACAACTTCGCCGGGAACCCATAAGACATTGGGATAGCGGTCGCCCAGGGTTGCCTGGCGCTCGCCGCCCACCTGGAAATCCTTATCCAGCAGCTTCAGCGAGACAATCAGCGGGTCGGCCATCCAGCGGCGGGCCTGCCAGCGCAGGGTGATGGGGAGGAGGGAGGAGGGTTGGAGGGGAAGAGGAGGAAGATTGGAAGATTGCCCATAGGGGGCCGTCGGCTCGAAGGCTGGAGGGTTGGGGGATTCTTCCATCTGTCCATCCTTCCATCCTTCCAGTTTCCTCGGTGGCTGGCCGGGAATTTCCAGCGAGAGCGGGGCCAGATAGGGGCTGAAGACGAGAGTCGAAGTCAGCGGGGCGAAGGCGCGCTGGCGCAGGTTGAGGGATACACTCAGGGTGGGAGGGGCGGCGGGGGAGTCGGGAGCGTAGGAGCCGGGGGGCAGGGTTGGCCCGGCGATAAAGGTGGCGGCCTGGGCGAAAGGCTCAGGGCTGTCAGCGCACGGCAAAAACAAGGCGGTGCTGAAGGCGGGCAGGGCCGGCCAGGCGTGAAATGCGCCGCTGGCCCGGCGGATAAATCGGGGGGGCTGATTTTGGCCGGGATTGGTCGTGTCAAGCCAGGTCAAGGCCTGGCCCGGTTGGAGCGAGGTTGAGCCGTCCAAGCGTTGGTGGCCGCTCCAGACTTCTACAGGTTGGGACAAGTGACTTGGCGGAGAGGCGGCTCGAATAGAGATGAGCGGCTCGGCAAAGGTTTGCTGCAACACCGGCGGCCCGACGGGCAGCGGTTCCGGCGAGTCAGGGGCCAGCGGCCATAATTCGAGGTGAAGGCGATACCTTTGATCAGGGAGCCGGAAGCAGGTGGGGATGGGAATAAAAACTGTCTCGGCCAGGGTGTCGCCCGCTTCCCAGGCGCGGGCCGGATAGCGGCCGTTGGCAAAATGGCCGGCCCAGCAGGCGACAGGCTGCGAAGTATCGTCCTGCAAACAGAGCGAGACCAGATAATCCTGCCGTGCTTCTCGTTCAGCCCGCCAGTAGAGGGTGACAGGCAGGGCTTCTCCCGCCGAAACGGTTGTCGGTGTATCAAAACCGGCCAGGGCCAGGCCCTCGGCAAAAGGCAGGTTATGGCGATAGGCAATAGGCAAGTCGGCGGGGGGGGTGATGGTGACCGGCAGCGTGTCGTAGTGGGGAAGGATGAAGCTGGAAGGCTGAAGGATGAAGGCGGGGAGGAGAAAGAAGATAGTGGATAGAAGGTAGAACATGGAAGATGGAAGATGGAAGATAGAAGATAGAAGATAGTTAGGAGCGGGTAGTATCCGTTGGACTTGCTGTCCAAAATAATACAGGCCGAGCGAAACAAACAAAGCAATGACGGCCAGCGCCGGGTAAAGATGGCGGCCCTGGCCGGTGTCAACGGTGGCGCTGAGAATGTAACGGGCCACGACGACGATGAGGAAGAGGAGGAAGTGGAGGGTGAGGAGGAGGGTGATGCGTCCCAAGGGCAGGCTTCGCTGTGATGTGTGATGCGTATCGCGTGAAAAAGACGCAACGTGCAATATATGACCTGCCAGGGCGCACAGTAAGAGCACAGTGAACAGAGCATAGACCCAGCCGGGGGCAAAAATCTGCATCCAGCCGTATTCAAACCAGAAGGAGCGGTAGAGCAGCCCGAACCATTCAAACAAGCTATAGGTAGCGGCGATGGGGCGCACCGGCTGGCCGGAGAGCAGGCTAACCAGCCCCTCGGTGATTTGCGGCTCGCCAAGCGAGGCGGCCAGGCCGGGAATGAGGCCGAGGTCGCCGATGCGGTTGAAGCGCAAAAGGATAAAGGCAAACCAGGGGCCGGCGGTGAGGCCAAGCGCGGCAAGGAAGGCGGCAAGAGGGGAGCGTCGAGGGTGAGACGTAAAACGTAAAACGTGATGCGTGATACGTGATGGATGATTATGTTCGGTCTGTAGTGTTCGCCTCTGGCTGGCGAGAGATACCCAAAGCGTAAAGATAACCTCTGGAACCAGGATAAGGCTAAAGTATTTGGTGATAAGGGCCAGGCCAAAAAGTGCGCCGAAGAGAGCGAATAACCGGGGGGAAGGGGAGGTGTTTTGCAGGATCATGACCTGGACCAAAAGTAAAAGAGATGTCAGGGTAAAAACCAGGTTGTCGTCGTTGATAACGGCGCTGCTGCCGATAAAGCGGGGCAAAAAGGCCACAAAAGCGGCCGCGCCAACGGCGATGATTTTCGGTTCGGGGTAAAGGCGGCGGGCCAGGATATAACTGGCTGTAATTGTTACCCAGGCTAACGGCAGCGAGAGAAATCGAACCAGGCGCCAGGCTAAGGGCTGGCCACGCCAGGGCTTCGTCCTGAGGCTCAGCCCGAAGGGCCACTGCTCGTCCAGCGTATGCAGAACGTGGTTAATCCCCAGCCCATCGCTGGGAATGTGGCGCTCTGGCCGGGCGTCAACCCGGCGCACATCCGGCAGGCTCTGCTCGCCGACAAGGGCGACCGGCCAGGCGGTCAGCCAGTAGTACAGCGGAGCCAGCCCGCCTTTGAATCCAGCCTCGCCGCGTTCGCTCTCGGTAAAGGGCGGATGGCCGGTTCGAGCGACAAAGCGCAGGTACTGGTAGTGATCAGTTTCATCGTCGGCTTCGCCGAGGGGCAGGACGATAGCGTGGTAAAGAGTCAGGAGGGTAAAGATGAGGAGGATCAGGAGGAGGGGGAGGTGGGACGTAATGCGTCCCACAGGGAGGCTTCGCACTAATGCGTGATGCGTGATACGCCCCAAGGGGAGGCTTTGCTCTGAAGCGTGAGACATTTTAGAGGCTACTTTTCACTTGGTAATGTGTCATCTTGCCACTCGTAGCGTACCGAGATTGACGGCGTAATCGGGCAGAGGGCCGCTGGAGGTGGCGGCGGGCAGACGGTCGCCGGTGGCAGGGTTGTAGAGGCCGGCCAGGAGATAATATTCGCTAGGGGGCAGGGTGTTGAGATCGAGGGCATGGGTGTCTACAATAATTTCACCGGGCGCCCAGAGCGAGGTAGGGTAATCGCCTCCCACCGGGGGACCGTCGAAGCCGGTCACGTACTCAGCCTTCAGTCCGCTAACCACCGAGTCGGCCAACGGGGCAGCTTGCCAGGCTTGCAGAAAGACCGTGTAATCGAGGCCGAGGGGCGCATTGACCTGCCAGTTCAGGGTAACGGATTGCTGGTCGGGGGCGATTTGATAGCTGAGCAGCGTCACTTTGTCGGCGAAATTGATAACCGGGTCAAAGCGGGGCGGGTTGGGCCACTGCCAGGGGATGAGCTTGGCGCTGGCAATCAGGGGTTCAACCGGCTGGCCGTCGGCATTGACTGCCGGTTTACCGGGACGGCCCGGCTCGTTGAAATCATAAATACCGGCAGCAATCAACAGCCGCGTCGGAGCCTGGTTAAATTCGGCTGCGGGCGTAATCGGAACTGCGTAATGATCGGCCAGGACAGCGCCGGGAGACAGCAGCGTCGTCGGCCAATGACCGCCGCCGGGGTAGGTGTCAACCTGGCCGACCACCTGACGCTGCCGGCCCAGCAGGTGGACGAAGATGCTGTAATTGAGGTCAACCGGTTCGAGGAGCTGCCAGTAGAGGGTCAAGGGCAGGGTTTCGGCGGGGTGAACGGTAGAGGCGGGGAGGTGATAACCCAGCAGGCGCATCTTGCCGTCGTAGGTGAAGTTGACCTGCTGCAGGTCGGCGGGCAGGTCCTGCTCGGTGAGAACAGGTGCTTTCGTATAGGCGGGTGCTACATATAAAACAGGTGATAGGATGGCAAAGACAAACAGGCCCATCGTGCAAAGTACGGCGACGAGTTTTTGGCCCTGTCGGGGCAGCCACCAGGTTAAGCCAAGCATGCCCAAGGCGGAGAAAGCGGCAATAGCAGGGTAGAGCAGGCGGCCCTGTCCCGCCGGCTGGGTGAGATTCCAGACGATGAAGCCGGCGATCATGATGGCAGACCAGGCCAGGAGGACGAGGAAGGTGGAGAGTGAGAGGCGGGATTCGTCCCAAAGGGAGGCTTCGCACTGGGGTGTAGGGCGTAAACGAAAAAGTGCAAAGCGCATTGTGAAGGCTATTACGCCGATGACAGCTACCAATGATACCCCGTCCAGCACTTTGTAAATCCAATTATCGGCCAGGATATTGACGCCGCCGAAGAGAGCCCAGTAAGCAATCCGAAATCCCTCGAATTCGGCGCGGAGGGTGGCCAGCGTGGGAGCCTGGCTGCGCTGGCCGGCGGTGTCACGCATGACTTGCAAGGCCAAAGGATCGCCATAAAGCAGGGTGTTGCGCCAGTAGAACCAGCCGGCTACGACGAAAGCGACGAGGAGGGTAATGGCGCTCCAGGTTAGAGTCTGAAGGATGATACGTCCCCAGGGGAGGCTTCGCTCTGAGACGTGATGATCTGCGGTCTGCGGTCTGCGGTCGCTCTGGTAGGCCAGCCACAGAAAAAGCAGTCCGGCTAAAGGGAGCAGTCCCAGGGCATAGAGCTTGCTGAGCGCCCCCAGGCCGATGAGCAGGCCGAGGAGGGCGGAGGATGGGAAGGTTGGAAAGCTGGAAAGTTGGAAAGTTGAAGGGTTCTTCCATTCTTCCACTCTTCCACTCGCCATTTTCACCATGAGCCACAGCGCGAGGGTTACAAACATAATGACGGCGTTGTCGTTGTTGACCGACGCGGAGATAAAAATGAACATGGGGTTAAAGGCAGCAAGGGCCATCGCCCCGGCGGCCAGCCAGCGGTTGCCGCTGAAGAGAGTCAGGGCAATAAAGTAGCAGCTAGTCACGGTAATGGCAGCCATAACAATGGACAGGAAACGGATGAGATGGACGGCCAGAACGTGACCCCGCCACGGCCAGGCTTCGCCGGGAGGGTGGACGGTGATATTTTTGTTATCAGGGCGGAGCGGGTCGCCGATGGTTGTATGAGGATTGTACCAGTACACCTCGGACCAGTCGCCGGTATCTATCCAGAAGGTCAGCAGGGCGGCCAGGGCATAATAGAGCGGGGGTTGGTTACCTTCGTGGCTCCAATGAATCTGGGCCTCGCCGGGCTGCTGCACCGGCAGGCGGCCGGTATCGGCCATGTATTTGACCACAGCATAGTGGCGCGACTCATCACCCGCTTCCAAAGGGGGGGTGGCGAAACTGTAGACAAGGGCCAAGATGATAAAAGCGAGCAGGATCAATCCGGCTTGAGGGTGATTTTGGATGATTGACTGCTGACGCTCTGAGCAGATAACGGCAAAACCTCCTGGGACGCCTCCCGTTTCCCGCTATTATAGCACTTTTGCCCATAAGTAGAATTGTTACTGCTTCACCTTGAGGGGGGGCTGGAGACAGGATTTGTCTAAAGTATCTTTTATGGGGGGACATTCAGCGTTAGCAACGGTAAATAATCCTGCTGGTTATTTGTCTCTGTCAAAGGCAGTCGGGCCAGGCTGGTGGGGTTGTACCAGCCTAACTGTACCTCGTAGGTGCCGGAGGGCAGGTCGGCAGGAACAGCAAGCTGGCGGGAATCAGCGATCTGGTAGCCAGGCTGCCAGAAAGCGGTAGGAAAAGTGGGCGGTCCATCAAAACCGGCCATCTGGGTTTGGGAGTTCGGCTCGATGAGGTGAATGAACAGGGTTAAATCCTGGCCTGGCGCGCTCAGGGTTTCCCAATAAAGAGTGAGGGGGATTTGATCGCCCGGCTTGATAACCGTCTCGGCGGCAGGTCCATTATAGCCCAGCAAATGGATTTGCCCGCCAAAGTTTGCCGTTAGCCGGTGCTCTGGCTCCGGTTTAGACCAATGGCGGGGGAGTAAAGGAACGGCCCCGACAAGCGGTTGGACTGTTTCGCCGGCGGGATTGACGGCGGGTTTGGCCGCCCGGGCCGGGTCTTCAAATTCAAAAAGTCCCATTGCCAGCCGGACGACTGCAGGCGCGCCGGCCTCCGGTAAAATGGGGATGTAGTAAGTATCTTCAAGAATCTTGCCCGGTTCCAGGAGTGAGGTGGGCCAGTTGCCTCCAGCCGGATAGGTATTAACCTGGCCGATAACGGCATTATTTTGGCCCAACAGATGGATAAACACGCTGTAATTCTTGGCAATGGGCCGGACAGCCTGCCAGTAGAGGGTCACCGGCAGCCAGTCGCCGGGGTGTACGGGCGATTTATCAACCCGGTAGGCGATTAAGCGCAGCCCGCTGTCATAGGTCAAATCCAATCGCTCCAAACCGGCGCTAGGCAGGTTAGATTCGCTGATGAGCGGTGTTTTGGCGTAAGCGGCTTGGAGATAGCGGAAAGGGCTGATCAGGGCGAGGCAAAAAAGAGCGATGGCGACCAGCAGGGGCAGGGCTAGTAGGGTAAAACGAAAAATATATGGTGCAGTTCGGGGGATACCGGCTACAAGTTTTGAGGACTCCGAGCGAAACGGGCCGAATGTAGTAAACTGCCACAGGCTCCAGGCTGTCAAAATGCCTAACGCTGGCAGGGCGGGGTAGAGCAATCGTCCCCACGAGGCCGGGGTAATTTGCATCCAGCGCAGCAGCGCGGCGAAGATAACGAGGCTCCACAAGGCCAGTATGCCCAGAATGAGCAGCGATTTCGAGTCGGGGGAATTGGAGGGCGATGAGGAGGCGGGGGGCGGCTTATGGGTAAAAAGCGTTGGTCCATTTCTCGCCGCTCGCCACAGGCCGATGACCAGTCCCAAACCGATCAGATATTTTGACCAGCGTAAGAGTGTATAGAGCCAGGGTTCCCACAAGATTTGGCCAGCGCCAAAAGCGGCCCAGAAAGACAGTTCCAGCCCGGTCAGTTCGGTTTGCCAGATTTGGGCCAGGCTGGGCGTCGGGTTGAGCGGGCCGCCGCGGTAGAGTAAGTGCGCGTTAAGAGCGGTTACGTCTCCATACACCTGCCAGTTGCGCCAGTACCACCAGCCAGACAGTAATAACATTAGCCCGCAGATGAGGGCTATTTCCATGAGAGAACGGCGCAGGGAGCGATGCCGGTATAAGTCAATCAGCAGCACCAGACCGGTTACAGGCAGCAAGTAGAGCAAACTCAGTTTGGTCAGGGCCGCTAAACCCAAAATAACGCCTAAATAAATGGCGTAGCGAGTCGAGTTGCCTCTTTTGATAATCAGCGCCAGCACTACCAGGGCCGCCGCCGCCAGGGTAACACTCAGGCTGTCGTTAGTAATGGCCGAACTCGTATGGAGAAACTGGGGAATAAAGGCGACCAGGCTGGCCGAAAGAAGGGCAAGGATCGAGGAGGTTTCCAGGTGCGAGTCATCAAAAGTAATCCGTGCCAGCAGGTAGGTCAGACTAACCGTGCCGATGCCGGCCAGTAAGGAGAGCCAGCGAGCCAGCCGCGCCGCTATCAACGTAGGTTCTAGCCGCCATGCTTCGTCTGCCGGGTGAAGATAAAGATTGTTGTTGCCGCGCTGCCGCCAGATAAAGGAGCGTTCATCGGCGTAGTGAGGATTACGGGGAGGCTCGGCAAAGTGGCTCAGGTCAAGCCAGGAGACGGTGAGCGCCGCCAGAATATGGTAAAGCGGCGGCTGAGTGCCTTCTTGATCCCAGGGCTTGTTCTCCCCGACTTTTACCAGCGGCAGTTGGCCTGTCGCTTGAATGTGCTGAATAACGGCAAAGTGCTTTAACTCATCCGGCTTTTCAAACAAAGGAACATCGAAATCATAGAGGAGGCCCAGCCCGGTAAAGATAATTAAAACCAAAAACAGCCCGTGTTTCAAGGTGTAAGGGATAAAACGTAAAGGATAATCCATATGCTAACTCTAGCCGATTTTGCGGGGGCTATTATAACACATCTTGGTCACTTTGCCGGTCTTACCTCATCTTGCCTCAAACGGCCCCAGTTTAATTCCCTCTATGCCATCTAACGTCAGGTTGTGCCATTGGCCGGGGCCTTCGGTACGGTAGGGCAGCAGGTGGAGCGTCAGCGGGCCGGAAACAGGGGGAAGCGGCAGCTCGTAATAATCGCCGACGACCTCACCGGGAGTCCAGAGAGTGGTCGGGTAACTGCTGAGAACAGGATGGGCGGCGTCTTTTTTGTAGAGTTCCTGTCCGGCAGAGTCGAGTAATCGCAGTGAGAGGGCGTAGTCCCAGGTCAATTTGTGGGGAGCACGCCAGTAGAGTATGAGTTGTAAGACCCCCTCACCCCCCTCCATCTCCCCCCTGAGAGGGGGGAGGGCAGGGAAGGGGTCTTGCGGCCAGATTTTGGCCTGGTAGCCGATCAATTCCAGCTCATCCTCTAAGCTGGCGTTCAGCGGGCTAAGGTGAGAGACGGCGCTTGAAGCTGGGGGTGTTTGCAGATAAATGAGAGGTCCGAGCATGGTCAGGTAGGGTGTGCCGATGAGATCGGTGGGTTTGCGGGTAAAGTAGACCGGCTGGCCCGCCGCATGGGCAGCGGCGACTTTTTCGGGCCAGCGGTCGAGGGGATTGCGGACGGTCACATCGGGACGCCAGCCGTTGATGAGCTGGTAATACTTTAGCGGTGTATACTGCTCCCAATCGCCCCAGATGATACTGTTGGGTTCGACGAAGGGCAGGCTGCTCTCGACCAGGCGCTGAGCTTGAGAGCCGCGCAAAAGCTGCCGCCACTCGTCCAGCGGCGCGCTTGAGGCGGCGTATAATATTTGCCAGTTCGGCCAGATTAAGGTGTAGGCAAAAAAGGCGATGATAAAAAGAATGGCCGTGAAGCGTAGCGAATGGCGAATGGCGAATGGCGAATCGTTTTGTTCGATGCCTCTATTTGGAACTCGCCCAAATCGTAAATCGTAAATCCAAAATCCAAAACCCAAAATCCACTTGACTCCCAGCCCCAGCCAGACATTAAAAAGCATGTAAGCGGGCATTAAGTACCAGGCAGGCGCTTCGTTCAGATTGACGACTTCAAAGTCGAGCGTGAACAGCAGGAGCAAGATGACGAGTCCGGCTTGAAACAGAAAGTGGCGGGTCTGCCGCCACAGCAGCCACAGCCCGCCGAGAGCCGCCAGGACGACGCCCGGCCATGACAGTTGAGCCAGCAGGTCTTGCCAGATGAAGGCCAGGCGGGCTGGCAGAAAGGCCGGATCAAAGGAGAAAAACAACCCCTGCGAGTCGCCGGAGCCGACCAAAAACCAGAAGCTCTGCCAATCGCTAATGATTTCGTGGCTGTAGGGTGGCTGGTTAACCCCCCGAATGTAGATAAAAAGATAGAGTAATAAGGGAGCAAGGGTAACCAGAACGAGAGTCCCAAGGCGTTTGGGCTGGCGGAGGAGCTGCGGCGCGTGCCAACCTACCCAGGCGATGAGCGAAGGCAGGTAAAATATCGTCGTGCGGTGGTGAGCCAGGCTGAGGCCAACGGTGAGGGCAAGGAGATAAGGGACGGGAGGGTTGGAGAGTTGGAGAGTTGGAAAGGGGGAAGGTTGGTTTAAGGATGAATTCGCTCCTCCACTCTTCACCTCTTCGCTTCTTCGCCTCTTCGCCTCTTCCACTCTTCTGTGCCAGAGAATTGCTTCAAGGGTGATGAGGGCAAAAAAAAGGACATTCATCGAGCGGACGCCGGCAATGACACTCCACTGCCACATGGTCAGGCCGGCAGCGAGGGTGAGGCCGGCGATGAAAGCACTGAAGAAGGGTGAGGCGTGAGGCGTGAGGTGTGATCCGTGATGTGACAGATAGTAGACAATCAGGGCGGTGACGCCGGCGGCGAGCGCGCCGTTGACGGCGGAAAAGAGATTCATACGCCAGGCCGGGGAGCCGAAGGGAATAAGGAGGGTCCACAGCTTGCCTGAGAGAATGTAAAGAGGGTAGCCGGTGGTGTGGGGAATGCCCAGCAAAGGCGCGGCAAATTGATGCTCGCCGGCATCGCCGCCGACGACGCCGGGAGCCAGGGTGAGCAGGTAAAGGGCGAGGACAGTGAAAAAGACGGCAAGGAAGAGGAGGTGTCCCAAGGGGAGGCTGCGCACTGAGGCGTGAAGCGTGAAGCGTGAAGTCCGAGATGTAACGTAGGGCTGAGGCTGCTCTGTGGGTGAGACGTTCATAGGGTGAATTTTAGGGGAAAGGGGCGGAATTGGCGAATTGAGGGGCAGAGGGTCACAAGTTGAATTCTAGCACCAATCGCCAAGTGCGAGGATGAAGCCGTCGCGCTCAAAGGGCAAAGCTCTGCGAGCTAAATTAGCCCAACGGGCTTCGCTCTTTCAGCCCAGTGGCTTTAGCCCAGGGCTTTTGCTTACATTTTTAAGGGTCAAACCGCGTTTCCGTAATTTTGTTCTCAATATCTTTTATGGTTTGTTCTGATGCGGCTTGCCACGCCGCCAGTTTTTGCAGGTCTTTTTGTTGCTCAAGCTCAAGTGCATCTGAGGTATTAGACGAAAATATACTATGCTCAGAGGCAATCTTCGACTTTAACTGGCGTCGGTTGAGAGATGTAGACCCTCTTCCGCTTCGAGCAGTTGATTGCGTAGGGGCTTCAGTATTAACTTTTGTGTCAGGCTTTGTATTTCGAGGTTGCTCCACAGAAGTTTCGTAAATTCTCGTATATGGAAAAATTGGTACTGGTTGATCTTGGGACTTCTGAGAATTAACTGGCTTTTTACCTTTTCCTCTTTTAACTTCAGATGTTTTTCCTTTAATCTTAGATCTTTTCTTGGAAGACTTGCTGTCGATTTCAATCGTGCCTCTTGAAACAGGAGTCCATTCATGAGGGCGAGATACATAGTCACGGCCTTCTTGTAATTGAATTAATGCCTTAAGACGTTCTTTATCATTTACTTCAACTTCGTCATTCATAATCTTGATACACCCTTTATTCAAGATTACAGCAAAATCAGCCCTTTTATTCACCCCCTGTCAGACAATTTCACCCATGCCTGATGGTATCTTTCTAACCTATCCTTGTCTTTCTCCGTGAGGTTTTTGATACGCTTCATGTCCATGTTATCCTCAAGATCGGCGAGTTTAACCTTACGCGCCAAAGGATTCTGTCCGGCCCTTTCGGTAAATTCTTCATAGGTTTCATCTTCTCGCCGGGTTAAGTGGTCAACGGCCTGGATGATTTCTTCTGAAAAACCTTCCTGGCGCAGCCTATCAAAACTCCAATCGGGGTTATCTTCAACAACGTCATGTAAGATGGCGACAATCATCTCTGTTTCTGACCGGAAACGAAGCGCCATCCTCAAAGGATGTAAGATATAAGGCGCTTCGTATTTGTCTTTTTGGCCCAAGTGAGCTTGGGCTGCAATCAACACAGCTTTATCTAACATGGTTCTCTCCGTTTATTTCACATCGGCAGAATGATTTCAGCCAGAGTACCTCTGCCGTTAGCGGCCGGGCCGAGCCGGAAGGTCCCCTGCATATCTTCAACCACGCTGGTGCGGACAATTTCCAGTCCCAGGCCGAGATTAGTGTCGGGGTCAAAATGGGGTGGCAGGCCATGCCCGTCGTCGGAGACGGTCAAGCGCAACTGCCCGTTTTCGGTAACCAGTTTAATCACAATTCTGCCCTCGGTCCGCCCGGCCATGCCATGTTCAAGCGCGTTTTGCAGCAGTTCGTTGGCAACCAAGGCCAGACTGGTGGCCTGCTGCGAAGGCAGTTCGATGTTGTTGCCGGTCACGATGACGGAAATATTCGCTGCCGGGTTGACCATGTTAGCGGAAATCGTCGCCGACACCCGCTTAATCAAGTCCAGGGCGCCTGCCTTCTCAACGCCGGCCTCCGACAGAATCTCGTGAACGGTGGCAATGCTCAGCACCCGGTTAATCGTTTCATTTAGAATATCGTGGGGCGAGAGTTTCTTCCCCTGGTCCATTTGCAGGCGCAGGAGCATGGCAATCGTTTGTAGATTATTTTTTACTCGGTGATGCATCTCGCGAACCACGGCGGCATGGACCAGTTGCGCTTTCTCCAGGGCCGTGGCTGCCAGCTCGGTGATGAAGCGAAAAAGCTCGATTTCGTCCTCGGTGAAGTCGTGCCGGGCCACCGTCTGAACATTGGCCGCGCCGATCACTTTATCCCGGCTAACCAGGGGCATGGCCATAAGCGAGGGATATTTACTCTCGCCGGAGCCAAGAATGCGGTAAAAGCGGACATCCTGAAAGGAGTTGGTTATGGCGACCACCTGGCGATGCTCGGCGGCCCAGCCGGTCAAACCCGCTCCGTGCGGCAAATAGTACTCGCCGATACCGGCCTTGTTAAGGCCCGTCGTCGCGGCCAGCATCAGTTTGTCGCGGCTTTGATTGTAGAGGTAGATCGAGCACGACTCGACGTGCATCACCTCAGTGGTCCGGCGGGTAATAAGGTCCAACGTATCAGCGAGGTCTTGCGCTTCGGCAATGGCCCGGCTGATTTCGCGAATGGCGGCGAGTTGGGCGTTTTTTTGTTGGAGTTGAGCTTCAAGGGTAGACATAATTAGTAGCCAGATGTCAGTAGTCAGTAGCCAGATAGAAGTTTGGTTGGTGAGATAAGGGCTGATCAAGGTCAGGAAATGGCGGTCGGCGTTAAACCTGGCAATTTTCACAAATCCCCTGGAATTCCAGGAGATGGCTGCGAATTTCAAAATGATACTTTTCGGCCAGTTCGCGGCTCAGTTGATCGGCGTGGCAGTTTTCAAACTCAAAGATCGCGCCGCATTTGGAACAGACGAGGTGATGGTGTCCGCCGGAGGTAGAGACAAAGCGCTGGGTGGGTTCGCTCAAATAGAGCGGGCGATAAAGATTAAGCTCGACCAGCAGTTCCATCGTCCGGTAGACGGTCGCCCGGCTGAGATGAGGATAGATTTTTTTACCGGCCGCCAAAATTTGGTTGTGGTCGAGGTGTTCCGCGTGCGTCTCCAGCACTTCGATGACCGCCAGGCGCGAGCCGGTCAATTTATAACCGGCCTGTTTTAGTTTTTGAGTGAGATCGGATACTGGGATCATACTTGCTTTTCTTAGCTGCCTCTCGACTGTAAGCTAGAATAAAACAATTGTCAAATGGTAAATAACAGTTGGATGTATGTCAATGTTGGGCAGATTTAGAAACACGAATTTCACGAAAGTGGAAAATGGACGAAAATGGTTTCTTTTCAGCACCTCTTATAATTTTTTCGTGCCTTTTTATCAACTTCACCCTTTCGTAATTCATGTTTTCTGCCAATTTGAATTATTCGCCCCCAAATTGAGGTGTTCGCTAACATCTTCACCAACCCACTAAACACAATTCCACGGTCAGGCCCGGGCCAAAGGCCAGGAGCAGCGCGTAGTCGCCGGGGCCGGGTTGGCCTTGCCGGATGATTTCCTCCAATACAAAAAAGATGGTCACAGAGGACATGTTGCCGTACTGGCGCAATACCTGGCGCGAGTAACGCAGGTCGGCCGGGGTTAAAGCCAGCGCTTCGCCGACATAATCCAAGATTTTGGCTCCGCCAGGGTGAATACCCCAAAAACGAATGTCAGCCGGGGTCAGGCCGGAACGATTTAGAAAGTTACTCACCAGGTCTGGTATAAGGTCGCGCAGAACTTTGGGCACGCGGCTGGCCAGGCGGATCTGGTAGCCCTGATCGGACAGGTGAAAACCCATCAAATCCTGGCTGCTGTAGTCGCTGTAGGTCATCGTTTCTAATAAGCGCGGTTGGCTGGTCTCGCCAGAAGCAGGGCCAATGAGAGCGGCGGCCAGGCCGTCGCCAAACAAGGCCCCGGCAACCATGTTCTCCAGGCTGGCTCCGTGTTGAAAATGAAGGGTGCCAAACTCAACTGCCAGCAGCAAAGCACGATTTTCAGGCCGCGCCGCCAGCTCCAGCAGCGCCCGGTCGAGGCCGGTGAGACCGGCGTGGCAGCCCATGCCAATCAGGGCAGAACGGCGCAGGTCAGGACGCATGCCGAGGTCGGCAGCCAGGATGACATCCAGGCCGGGATTATCGAAGCCGGTGCAGGAGATGACGATGAAGTGGTCAATATCGCCGGGGGTCAGGCCGGCCTGGGCCAGGGCTTGACAGATGGCCGTTGTAGCCAGGGGACGGGCGGCTTGCATGAAGAGGTCATTGCGGGCTTTGGTACCCGGTTCATCGGCCAAAAAAGAGGATCCGGCCAGAACGCTGTAACGGGTCTCAATTTCGGCGGCGGCAAAGATAGCTCTGGCCCGCTGGCTGTGGATATAGGGCAAGAGCCAGCGGTCATGGATATCCATTTGTTGGTGCCGGTTTTCGGGCACACGGGTTGATAAACCAAGCAGGGCCGGACTGGTCATACATTGCTCCTTATGGTTGCTCATCAGGCTGGCATGATTGTACTCTTAAGGAAGAGCGATTTCAAACCCGGTTGTTTTGTTTGACAAGAATGAGAAACTGATTATGATAGTCCACATCTTTTTGGGGGGAATAACCTCTCAGAGTTATCCAAGGAGAGAAGTAAAACAGATATGGTCGTTCATCCGCCGCCCTCGTTGGGGCTAGATAACCGCAAGTTCGGTTTCTGGTGCTTTATTGCCTCTGAAGTGCTGTTTTTCAGTACGTTGATTGCCAATTTTTTGGTCCTCAGCAAGCAGGACCCGGTCGGTTCTTTCCATGAAGCAGCCACGGGCCGCGAACTGCTGAACATTCCCCTGACGGCGCTGAATACGTTTATCCTGCTAACCAGTAGTTTTACCGTCGTGCTGGCCCTGGAAGCGATTCAGAAGGGCAATCAGCGGTTGTTCCGTCTCTTTCTGTTGGTTACGCTGCTTTTTGGCAGCACCTTCATCGGGATTCAGGCGTATGAGTACTATAAACTCATCGTCGAAGAAGGGTTGAATATGCAGACCCTCTTCGGGGCGAGTTTCTTTACCCTGACCGGCTTTCACGGCGCGCACGTCATTGGCGGCCTTATCTGGCTGATCATAATTCTGTTCAAAGCTTTTGGGGTCATGGGTGGGTTTTCGGCGCGAGATAACCTGGGCATTGAGATTTTCGGCTTGTATTGGCACTTTGTAGATATTGTCTGGCTGTTACTGTTTAGCCTGGTTTATTTAATTTAAGTTGAGCGTGGAGGATAAAAAGAAATATGAGCGATGCAGCAGCGACTCGTGATGTAGTGGTGACTCATGGTGAAGAAGTAAAACCTCATAAATCGCCCAATTATTTGGCTGTTTTCCTGGCTCTGGCCGCGATCACGGCCATTATTACGATAACGGAGCTTTACATTGATTACATTCCTGTGCCTAAGGAAGTTATCTGGGCCGGTTTTGTCGTGATGTCGCTCGTTAAGGCGACGCTGGTGGCGATGTATTATATGCATCTCAAGTTTGATAGTTTTGTTTATACCATTTTATTTTTGACGCCTGTTATGTTTGCGGTTTTACTGGTCGGTATTCTGGCGGTAGGTTATCTCATTTAACGCCTTGTTGAGAGAAAATTAAGAAGCCCGCCGTCAATTTGACCGGCGGGCTTTTGGTTTATTGGAACGGCTTCAGGACGACGCCCTTTCTCGGCTGAAATTTGCCGATTTTGTTCGCGTTAAAGGGCGCCGTTCCGCTTAGGCTGTGCCGTAACGATTTGTTTTTAATGGCCCTCTTCCACGGTAACCGGCTCGATCACCCAGCCAATCGCCGAAACAAGGGTGATGACGACGCCGATGATGGTTAGGGCAATACTCAGGGCCGCTCCGCCGACGATTAAGGAAAAGCCAAACGCCAAAATAATCGGCCAGTAACTGTTGGGGGGCAGGTGAATATCTTCCGGCCTGATCGTCGTTTCGGCGGTTTGAAGGCTATTTTCAGTAACTTCTGACATGGTCACAAACTCCATTAATAAATTTATTTGAGAATGATGGGCGCGTAAATACTGAACCACAACACCGCCCCGGCCAGCGCGCTGAGGGCGATAAGAGCCAATATAGCGGCTGCAATCTTATTTCTGCGGACTACTTTTTTATCCACGTTTTTACCACTTTCCTAAATAGGAGTTACGAGTTCAAAAGTCTAAGGCCAAAATTTTACCGCAGAGGCACAGAGTTCGCTGAGTTTTTATAAAATTCTCTGTGTTCTCGGCATCTCTGCGGTGATTCTTTTCTTCAATATAGTTCAACTGCGTAAGCCCTACTAAAGTAAGGTTCGATCCAGGGCCATCACCAAGAAAAGCAAGGCCAGATAGAGTTGCGAGAACTTATAGAGTTTTTTGCTGCTGGCCTTGTTGTAGTTACGCCACAAGGTCCAGGCCAGGTAGAGAAAAGGAACACCCAGCGCCACAGCGCCCACGACGTAGAGCCAGCCCATCACCTGAGCCACAAACGGCAGCAAGGTCAGCGTAATCAGCAAAACGGAATAGAGAAAAATCTGATAGGTCGTTTCCTGCTCGCCGACGACCACCGGCAGCATCGGCACGCGGGCGTTGGCGTAATCTTTTTTGACCAGCAGGGCTAAAGCCCAGGTGTGGGGCGGCGTCCAGAAAAAGATGATGGCAAACAGATAAAACGCGCCCAGGTCCAGCGAGTTGGTCACCGCCGTCCAGCCGACCAGGGGCGGGATCGCACCCGCTGCGCCGCCGATGATGATATTGTGGATGGTGGCTCGTTTCAGGTAGAGGGTATAGAAGAAAACGTAGTAAAGAATTCCCAGCGTGCTCAGCGCCGCGCTGAGCGGATTCACAAATGTAGTGAAAACCAGGAAGGACAGCGTACTCAGCCCCAGGCCAAAAAACAGGGTTTCCTGCGGCGTCACCAGACCGGTTACGGTCGGGCGGCGCGAGGTGCGCGACATGAGGTGGTCAATGTCGCTGTCAATGTAACTGTTGAGGACGCTGGCCCCGCTGGCCGCCAAAGCTCCCCCCAGCAGGGTGTAAAGAATCAACGGCATGGAGGGCATACCCTGGGCGGCGATGAACATCGCTCCGGCGGTGGTAATCAGGAGCAGTACCAAAATCCAGGGCTTGGTCAAGCGGAAATATACGGCTGCTTTTTGACGGGGGGCCACGGAGGTTACGTCTGGCTCTGCCTCGACCGGTAAGGTTGCTTTGGCGGTGAGATAGTAGAGCGAGGCCAGGATAACCAGCGCCCCCCAGATGGCCAGGGCCAGGGTGGAGTGAACCGCGCTCATCACACCAGGCAGGCGCAACAGGACATTCAAGCCACCCAGGCCCACTTGGGCCAGGAAAAGCAGCCCCAGGGCGGTGGACCATTTGACCAGCAGGATGTGCTGCGGATAACGTCGGCGCACCTGTAAGACGATAGCCGCCACGGCGACCCCCACGGCCACCACGGTAAAACGGTGGATCAGATTGACCACAAGCTGAAAGGAGGCGTCTGCCGGGAAGATTTCACCTCGGCACAAGGGCCAATCCGGGCAAGCCAGTCCGGCGCCGGTCCCGGCAACAGCAGTCCCGGTCACCAGCAGAAGCAGCATGACGCCTCCGGTCAAGGCTAAAAACCGGAGAAAAGAGCGCTGGCTTTGCCCGGAGACGCCGGTTCGTTCTAAAACGGTCTTGGGCAGATGAGCCGCAGCCGCCACAAAAAGGACCAGCCCCAGGTGAACGGCAAGCACCAGCAGCGTGACGCTGACCGTCAAGGATGGGCCGCTGAGGGATAAAAAGGCCAGCAGAAAGCCGGTCAAAACAGCGCCCCAGGCCGCTCCCAAGATGAGCTTGTAGGGCCGGTAGTCGCGCCAGGCGAGCCAGGCCAGGTTTAACGCCAGCAGCACCGCCAGACCGGTCAGGCCCCAGTACAGCGGCTCCAACCAGGCGGCGAGCGCCGCCGAGCCGCTTACACGCCCAAATCCACCCACCAAAGCAACCAGCAACATCCAGCCGGCGGTGAGCCGGGTGAGTCGGGTGACACCTGGTTGAGCAATAGATAAATTAACCACTCTGGATGCTTCCCCCTATTTCGAGGCCGGGGCCGGGCTGCTCACCGGCGGCGTGACCGATGGCGGTGGCGCTGTGGGTGGTTTTTTATCCAGCCGCAGGTCGCGGGTGGGCCGCTCGCTGTGGACAGTTGGGATCTCCAGGAAATTGTAATCAGGCGGCGGAGAAGTCGTCCACCATTCCAGCGAATTGGCCTGCCACGGGTCGCCCACCGCCCGGCGGCCTCTGACCAGGGAATAAGCCACATTCCAAAACAGGGGCAGGATGGAGGCAGCAATCAAAAATGCCCCAACCGAGGCCAGGAGGTTGTAATTCTCCCAACCCAAACCGGCTTCGTAATCGGCGTAGCGGCGGGGCATGCCGAGCAGCCCCAGGAAGTGCATGGGGAAGAAGGTGATGTTGAAACCAATAAACATTAACCAGAATTGGAGCCTGCCCAGCATTTCATTATACATGCGCCCGGTGACCTTGGGGAACCAGAAATAAATCCCGGCAAACATGCCCATCACGCTGCCGCCGAAAAGGACGTAGTGCAGGTGGGCGACGATATAATAGGTGTCGTGAATTTGAGTGTCAATGGGGACCAGGGCGTTAAAGACGCCACTAATCCCCCCAATGGTGAAAGTGACAATGAAGCCAACCGCAAAAAGAAGCGGGGTCTTGAAATCAATCGAGCCGCCCCACAAGGTGAAAATCCAGCTAAAGATTTTTACGCCGGTGGGAACGGCAATGACCATTGAACCCATCATAAAGAAGAGCTGCAAGCCATAACCAATGCCGGCCGTAAACATGTGGTGCGCCCAAACAATAAAGCCCAACACGGCGATGGCTACGGTTGAGTAAGCAATCATGCGATAGCCAAAAATCGGTTTGCGAGCGAACACCGGCAAAACTTCAGAGACAATACCCATGGCCGGCAAAACCATAATGTAAACGGCTGGATGGGAGTAGAACCAGAACATATGCTGCCACAAAACCGGATTACCCTGCGCACTAAAGAAGCTTGCGCCAAGATTGCGTTCAATGAAGAGCAGGGTCAAAGCGGCGGCCAGGGCCGGGGTGCCGAAGATAATCAGGATAGACTGGACCAGGACGGTCCAGGTAAACAGCGACATCTGGTTGAGGCCCATGCCGGGGGCGCGCATGTTCAAGATCGTCACAATCAAGTTGATCGCGCCCAATATAGAAGATGTTCCCACGACATAAACGCCGACAATCCACATGTCCATGCCTTTGTTGGGGAAGTAGGTGGCTGTCGAAAGAGGGGCATAGGCCGTCCAGCCGCCCGCCGCGCCGCCCTCAAAGAAAAAACTGGTATACAACAGCAGGCCGCCAAAAAGAAACATCCACAGGGCAAAGGCGTTCAAACGCGGAAAAGCCATATCCCTGGCTCCCACCTGCAAAGGCACAACATAGTTAGCAAAAGAGGCCAGCATCGGAATAATCCCCAGGAAAATCATGGTTGTGCCATGCATGGTGAAAAATTCATTGTAGCGGGCCTGGGTCAGAAATTGTAACCCTGGCAGGGCTAACTCGGCCCGAATGACCAGAGCTAAAAGACCCCCAATCAAAAAGAAGCTGAAGCTGAAGACAAAGTACATGATCCCGATTTTTTTATGGTCAACTGTGGTTAACCAATCAGCCAGACCGGTGTACTGCTTGGCCTTGGCCGCTTTTTCTTTCTTTTTCTCGCCGGCTTGGGGCCAATCGAACATTCTGAGCTGCAGCGGGTTGTCCAGGAAAATAAGCAGGAGAAAAGCAACCAATAAGGCTACCCAGGTTAGATTGCCGAAGCCGTACAGGCGCAGCGGCGCTTCAAGCACCCCGGCCATAATACCCCAGGAAACCCCATACCCAACCAGTAAACTGGCTATAAACGCGTAAATTAACCGTCTGCTTGGACGTCTCATTCTAAAGCATTCCTCCTCATTGATCCGAACTATTGGGCAGCTTCAGCGACTGCTTTAAGATACTCAATGATACTGTTAATGTCGTCTTCGGTGAGCCGCTCCTCGAAATCCTGCGGCATGACCCCGGCCGGGCAAGCGCCGGTAGGACAATTGGGCGCGATAAGGGCATTGGGATTCACAATTGACTCATGAATGTACTCTGGGCCTTTATCTACATAAATCCTGGTTAGCTCAGGTCCAATTTGACCGCCTTGACCATTGATCGCATGACAGCCAACGCAGCCCGCCGTACCAAACAAAATCTCGCCCTGCGCCGAAGCATTGGCCTGTTTCGCTGCCGTCGCCTCAGCCCACAAATCAAAGCTGGCTTGGTCTAACACCACCAGCTCAAGCGGCATTTGCGAATGAGCCAGCCCGCAATATTCAGCGCATTGGCCGTGGAATGTGCCCAGTCTATCGGCTCTAAACCAGGTGGTGGTCAAGTAACCCGGCACCGCATCTTTTTTGCCGCCCATTTGTGGGATCCAAAAACTGTGGATCACGTCTTGGGAAGTAATTTCCACTTTAACATCGGTGTTGACCGGGACCCGCATCTCGCCGGTTAATTTGATGCCCCGGTCGGGGTATTGAACTTCCCACAACCACTGCTTACCCACCACTCTAACGGTCATTTGGGTGGGCCGGTTAGGGTTAGTATCCTGCATAGTTTGATAGGTCAGCACCAACAAAGTGGCCAGAATACCTACCGGAATGACTGTCCAGATGACTTCCAGGGTAGTGTTGCCGTGGAAATTCTGATCAGGTTCGGGATCATTGTCGGATCTACGCCGGAAGCGAACCAAAGAGTAAATCAACAGGCCGCAGACAATCAGAAAGACGATCGTGGCAATGACCAGGGTAATGGTATGCAAGTTATTAATAGACCTTGCCGCCGGTGAAGCGGGGTCTATCGGGGCGGGGGGGGCAGCCAGAGCCACGGCTGGCAGCAGCCCGATCAGTGCCCCAAAGAGGCCGGCATAACGAATCGTCTTCAACACACGCTTCAGAAGAGTGGGTTTCA
Organism: Anaerolineales bacterium; assembly: GCA_015075185.1. GTDB lineage: Bacteria > Chloroflexota > Anaerolineae > 4572-78 > J111 > DSQQ01. The sequence goes on from JABTUW010000003.1 coordinate 267,529, forward strand.
TTGAATGCATTAAACATCTATCCTTTACTTAAGCATTTTTTATGATGACTGGGCCAAAAGGGACACTTGAGGGGAGGTAGAGGAGAGAATTGTGAAAAAGCGGCTCCCCCTTAAACGTGGCTATTCTAGCATAAAGAGTTCTCCTGTCAAACTACTTGACTTGGAAAACTTTATGACTATTTTAGTGTATTTTTTCACACGGCGCGCGCTATTATACATGCCAGTGTGGTAACTGTCAAACTCTTGGGTAATTATCTGGAAAGTGCGAGGATTGGAACGCTGGATAGGGAAGTATCCAACCTTCCATGCTTCCAGCCCTCCAACCTCGTTACCGAATTTACTTATCAAAAATCATCAGGGTCTTGCCTTTTACCCTCATCTCTTCTCGTGCTATAATCCTAAGCCTGGAATGGTGATGTTAGATACCCAATGACTCCACAGCCTTTGCTTAAACTAAAATCAATCCCTGCCCAACCCCGTTCAGCCACCGATCTGTTGCGCTGGCCGCTCATTGGCGCCTTTCTGCGCTGGCGGCACGCCCGGCGGAGTTTGCAGACCCTCCTTCTGTTTGCCAGCGGCTTCATTATATTTGACGGCTTATTTGGACCGCAGCAAGCGCCCAAAAACCTGGCGACGGTGACCGCCTGGATTCATTACCGGGGCTTCGTCGTCCTGGCTTTGTTACTCGTCGGCAATCTGTTTTGCATGGCCTGCCCCTTTATGCTGCCCCGTGAAATGGGGCGCTGGTTGGGCGCACGTTTGGGGTGGCAGCAGCAGGTACCGCGAGCTTGGCGTAATAAATGGACGGCGCTAACCCTGCTGGTTATTTTCTTTATTACTTATGAGGTGTTTAGCTTATGGGCCAGCCCCTGGCTGACGGCCTGGATCATCATCGCCTACTTCTTGACGGCGGTCGTGGTAGATACCTTTTTTCAAGGGGCGGCCTTTTGCAAATATGTTTGTCCCCTGGGGCAGTTCAACTTCTTTGGCTCGCTGAGTTCGCCCGCCGAAATCAAAATCCGCAGCGCCGACACCTGTGCTGCCTGCCGCACCAAAGATTGCATCGCCGGAAACAAATTCACCGGCCAGCGCGGCTGCGAATTGTGGCTGTTTCAGGAGAAAAAAGTGGGCAATATGGACTGTACTTTCTGCCTGGATTGTGTCCATGCCTGTCCCCACGATAATATTGGCTTGATGGCCCGCATCCCAACCCAGGAATTGTGGAGTGACCCGCGCCGTTCCGGGCTGGGCCGTTTTACTCAGCGCTGGGACTTGGCGGCCCTGGTAGTGGTGCTCACCTTTGGGGCCTATCTCAACGCCTTTGCCATGATTAGTCCTGTCTATGTCTTGCGTCAAAATCTGGCTAACTGGTTTGGCCTCACCTCCGACATACCCGGCCTGTTACTGATTTTTCTGCTGGGGCTGACAGTCATACCTGCTGTTGTCCTAGCCGGGACGGGTTTCTTCAGCCGCCTCCTGGCCGGTCCTGCCGGTGAACCATTGGGGCTGGTCGTCCGCCGCTTTGTGTACAGCCTGGTTCCGCTCGGTTTTGGCATGTGGCTGGCCCATTACGCCTTCCATTTTCTCACCGGTGCGTTGACGATCATCCCCGTGATACAAGCCTATCTCAACGACAGCGGCTTTCATGCGGGCCAGCCTCTTTGGCAGCTTGGCCCGGCTGTGCCGCTCGATTGGCTCTTTCCGATCCAGGCTGTTTTCCTCTACCTGGGGTTATTTGGGACACTGGTGGCGGCTTTTCAAATTGCCGCAGGCCACTACCCCAACCGGCATATCGCCCTGCGCGCCTTTTTGCCCTGGGGAATCATGGCCCTCATCCTGTTAGTCGCCGCCCTGTGGATTATGTTCCAGCCCATGGAGATGCGTGGGACAATTTTTGTGGGGTTATAGTCGTGAGCTATGAGTAAAAACATTCTTTCAAAAAACAAATTGGGTCAATTCCTCATCGGCCTGGCTTTACTCCTCACTTTTTTGACCCTGCCGCAGCCGACCCTGGCTATTGGCCCTGGCACCGGCGGCAGCAAGATTCGCGTCAGCGATGAGCGCATCGGCCCTTATGTGCTCCTGGTGGCCACCTCGCCGCTGCCAGTGACGGTGGGCCAGATGAGCGTCTGGGTCCGGGTGACAGATGGTAAAACCGGCAAGTACCGCCCCGATGCTACGGTGATCATTAAAGCGACGCCGCGCGAAGGAGGCGAGACGCTCAGCGCCCAGGCCAGCCACCAAAATGCCGGCAATAATTACGATTATGTCGCTCATTTTGAGGTGCAAACCACCGGTCAGTGGGATATTACAATTTCCGTACAGGATGAACTGGGCCAAGTTGAGGTTCCTCCTTTCACAGAAACTGTGACCCGGGGTTTGAGTTTGAGCGTGCTGCTGAGTGTGGCTATTCCCTTTATCGTGCTGGCTGTGGTGGTGGGAATTTATCTGTGGCGGCGCTCGGCGGACTAGAACGGCCATCCCCGCTTATTTATCGTCTCAAACTTCTCCCGCTCCCGCCGACGCCTGGCAAACGTAAACCGTCGCTTCTAAGCCGGAGGCCTGCGGATATTTCTCCGCAATCGCCGCCTCGACCGCCACGGCCATCTCCTGGGGAGCCAGGGCGACAATACAGCCGCCAAAGCCGCCGCCGGTCATACGCACCCCCCCGGCGTCGCCAATCACTTCGGCCACAATCTCGACCAGGGCATCAATCGGCGGCACGGTGATTTCAAAATCATCGCGCATCGAGGCGTGCGACTCGGCCATCAGCCGCCCCATCCACTGTAAGTCCCCCTGAGCCAATGCCTCGGCGGCTGCTTCGGTGCGCGCATTTTCGGTGATAACGTGACGGGCCCGCTTGGCCACCGTTTCGTCCAGTTCATCGGCATGGAGGGCGAACACGTCCGGTGAGACATCCCGCAGGGCCGGCACGCCAAAATGGGCCGCAGCAGCCTCACATTCCTGCCGGCGGGTATTGTACTCGCTGTCCACCAGCCCGCGCTTGACGTTGCTGTTGGCGATAATGATCGCGGTTCCGGCGGGAATCGGCACGGCCCAGTAATCGAGACTGCGGCAGTCAATCAAAAGAGCGTGATCTTCTTGTCCCAATGCGGCGATAAATTGATCCATAATCCCGCAGCGCATCCCCACAAAATCATTCTCAGCCTGCTGCCCGGTCAGCGCGAGCGTTTTCAGATCAACCTCAAGACCGCTCAGGCGGGTCAAGGCCAGCCCTACGGCTACTTCCAGCGAAGCCGAGGAACTCAGACCCGCTCCTTGCGGCACATCCCCGGCGATGACCAGATTCGCTCCCTGCAAGCTGTACCCCCGTTGGGCCAGCGCCCAGGCGACCCCCCGGATATAGTTGCTCCACGGAGCCGCCAGGTCATGTTCAATTTCACCCGCCGGGTTAAATTCACTGCTTTGCTCCCCAAAATCGGCAGCGACTACCTTGATCCGGCTATCCGGGCGCGGTGTCGCGGCAATCACCGTATGGTAATTGATGGCGCAGGGCAGAACAAAGCCGTCGTTGTAGTCGGTATGCTCGCCAATGAGATTAACCCGCCCCGGCGCATGGAAAAAGTGGGTGGGGAGTTGTCCAAACTGTTTTTTGAAAATTTGCATTGTTTTTTCTTTGAGTGACACAGTAATCCCCTTAAATGCGACCGCCGACCGCTGACCACCGACCGCTCGTAAAAGCGGCGGTCAATGGTCGGCCGTCGGCGGTCATGTTTCTTTCACGGTTTACTACAGATTAAGGTCAGTCACCGCGCCAAGGCTGCTGGTGGAGACCAGCCTGGCATACTTGGCTAACACGCCGTAATTGTAACGCGGCGCGGGCGGCTGCCAGGCGTCTCGGCGGCGGGCCAGGTCCTCGTCGCTGATATTCAACTGCAATACCCGCTTGTCGGCGTCAATGGTGATCGAGTCACCTTCTTTGACCAGGGCAATCGTTCCGCCGACGTACGCTTCGGGGGCGACATGGCCGACCACCAGCCCGTGCGAGCCGCCGGAGAAACGGCCATCGGTAATCAGCCCAACCTTGCCGCCCAGCCCGGCTCCAATAATGGCCGAAGTCGGCGAGAGCATCTCGCGCATACCGGGGCCGCCTTTGGGTCCCTCATAGCGAATGATCACCACATCGCCCTCTTTGATATGACCCGCCAGAATCGCTTCAAGGCAGGTCTCTTCCGACTCAAAAACGCGGGCCGGGCCGGTAATATGGTGGCTCTTGATGCCGGTAATCTTGGCTACCGCGCCCTCGGTGGCCAGGTTCCCGCGCAGAACCACCAGGTGGCCCTGGGGATAGAGCGGTTTGTCAAAGGGATAAATAACCTGCTGGTCGGGACTGGGTTTGTCGGGAATGCCGCGCAAAGTATCCTCGACGGTCTGCCCAGTGATGGTCAAGGCGTCGCCGTGTAACAGGCCGTTGGCCAGCAAAATCTTCATTACCTGGGGTACACCGCCGGCCGCGTGGAAATGCACCGTCATGTACTTGCCCGATGGCTTCAGGTCGCATAGCACCGGCACCCGCTGGCGGATGGTTTCAAAATCGTCAATGGTCAGCGAGACGCCGGCGGCGTGAGCAATGGCCAGCAGGTGCAGCACGGCGTTGGTCGAGCCGCCCAGGGCATTGACGACGGCGATGGCGTTTTCAAAGGCTTTGCGGGTGAGGATGTGGCGCGGCAGCCGCTGTGCCTTGATGGCCTCGACCAGCACTCTGGCCGACTCGGCGGTACTGTCCTCTTTTTCGGCGTCCTCGGCGGCCATGGTTGAGGAGCGAACCAGGCTCATGCCCATTGCCTCAAAAGCCGACGACATGGTGTTGGCCGTGTACATACCGCCGCAGGAACCGGCGCCCGGAATGGCGTGGCGTTCGATTTCCAGCAGGGTTTCGGTGTCAATCCTGTGGGCGCTGTGCTGGCCTACTGCTTCAAAAACACTCACAATATCCAGATCGCGGCCATCGAACTCGCCGGGCTTGATGGTCCCGCCGTAGACAAAGATGCCCGGAATGTTGATGCGAGCCATAGCCAGCATAGCTCCCGGCATGTTCTTATCACAGCCGCCCACGGTCAGTACCCCATCCATTGCCTGGGCCTGCACCGCCGTCTCGATGGAGTCGGCGATGACTTCCCGTGATACCAGTGAATATTTCATGCCCTCGGTGCCCATCGAGATGCCGTCGCTGACGGTAATGGTGCCAAACATCTGCGGCATAGCCCCGGCTTCTTTTAACGCTGCTTCGGCCCGCTTGGCCAGAATGCCGAGGCCCAGGTTGCAGGGCGTAATAGTGCTGTAGCCGTTGGCCACGCCGACGATTGGCTTGTCAAAATCGTTGTCGCCAAAGCCGACGGCGCGGAGCATCGAACGGTTGGGGCTGCGCTGCACCCCTACGGTGATGAGTTTACTGCGAAGATTTTCCGACATTGGAACGCTCCTTAATGAATTTACGATTTACGATTTACACCCGAATCGTAAATCGTAAATCCAAAATCTAAAATCTCCTTGATTCTCTCTATTCTGTTAAATCACGCAAATGGAATAGACGGGCGTGTCAGAACTAAACATTGCCTTAGTTCATTGTTTGAGGACGACCGGTAAAAAAACAGCAGGGTGGCTGGGGTCCCAATAGTTGCCGGTCATCACCAGCAGGCAGAGGAGCGTCACAGAGTCTTCGTAATAATCCTCGTGCGTGTTGTGAACGGCATCATAGATGGCATTCAGCCAGGCCTGCTGGGTGGGAACCGTCATTGCCGCTACGCCCAGGGGAGCGGCAAAAAAGGTGGTAAAGTAGTTAGCCAGGGGTGTTCCATTGAGTTCATATCCTGCCTCGATATTCTGGGGATTGCCGCCGGTGGCGCTGAAAGCCCACTCCGAAATGCGGGGAGTCTGGGCCAGCGAGACCGGATCGTTGTTCAGCAGGGCGTCCATACCCAAGCGCCAGGGATCGCGGCCAGCATTGTAATTGTACTTGCCATCCGTCACACCTTCCAAAAAGTTGGGGTCTGCCGGCCTGGGGGTGTGGTCGGCGCTAGAAATTGGTTCGATGAAGTCGGGCAGCAGGCCGGTGGCCGGACTGTAGTTGGCCTGAAGACTGGTGATGACGGCCTGCGAGCTGCTAATCACCTGCGACCAAACAAGGTTGTTGGTCGCCCGGCCATAAGCTCGAAAATGGGCCGGCATAAAATCGGATGAGCGGGGCGTATACTGGTTATAATCTACACCATTGGGGTTGACCCAATCGCCCAGCATGGGCAGGCGGCTTGTCGGGCCAACGGTGGACTCCAGAATACCGGCAATCACCTGCTCTGCCTCGACTTTGTAATTGATCGAGCCGCTGCTGCCCCACTGTTTGTCCGCCAACAGTAGAGCGTAGGCAATGTCGGCGTCACCGTCAAAGGCGCTGGCGTTCCCATGGCCGTCAATGGGTACACGCCAGGTCATCAGGCGGGAGTCAATACCGCTGGGGTTGGCGCGGGCAAAGCGCCATAGGCCGTCAAAATACGTCTGGGCTTGCGCATCGTGACCGGCCATGAGGGCCACAATAATCATGCCGTAACCCTGGCCTTCAGAAACCGTCACATTGACATCAGGGGCACTGCCGCCAAAGGCGATACGGTAGAGCGGATCGCCGCCGGGAGTTGTGCCGGCTGCTTTTAAATAGCGCTCTTTCCAATAGTCATAAAAAGCGCGCACGTCATCGTCCTGGTCGGTTTGGCTGAGATGGTTGGGACGGATGGTGCCAGGCGCGTAACCCTGATGTTGTGGAAATGGGAAGCGCGGGCTAGATACGGCTGCACTTGGAGCCACTGGCCCAGCTAAACAGATTATGAGCAAGGCGGCCAGTAAAAATAACTTAAAGAGTCGCTTCATCGTCTCACTTAAGGGAAGGGTGCAGCGATTGGAGCTAATTCGAGATGTATGCTTTCAAGATTGCTGCCCGGCAATTGTCCTAACAGCGCTGCCGGGGCGGTATCTACAAGGTGGGTATCAGCGACTTGGTTGCGTAAATTAACGTCGGGGCCGGTCTGGGTCACCACGCGCAGATAATTGCCGGTCAAGCCGCTCCACTGCACCCCAAAGCCGTAGGGTTCCTGAGTTTCCCACAGGACGGGCATGGTCCGGCCGACAAATTGGCGGCGGAAGGTCTCTTCTAAAGCAGCGTTGAGAATGTGCATCCGCTGGCTTCGTTCCTGGGCAACCGGGGCCGGTACCTGGCCGCGCATCGCCGCCGCGGCGGTGCCTTCGCGCCGCGAATAGCGGAAAATGTGCAGTTTGGCAAAAGCCATCTGCTCGACAAAAGCGATGGACTCGCCAAATTCGGCTTCGGTTTCGCCCGGAAAGCCGACGATCATATCGGTGGTGATAGAAACATCAGGAATGGCGGCGCGGGCAGCCTGGACCAGTTGGGCGAATTGGATTTGGTTGGTCCGGCGAGCCATGCGCCGCAGGGTGGCGTCGCAACCGCTTTGCAGGGGCAGGTGCAGGTGCGGCAAGAGCCGTTCATTTTGCCACAACTCAAAAAATTCCGCGTCCAAATCCCACGGCTCCAGCGAAGAGAGGCGCAGGCGGGGCAGGTCGGTTTCAGTCAGGATGGTTCGGACTAATGTCTGCAAGCCTGCCGGGTCGCCCCTGTCGTGGCCGTAGGAGCCGAGATGCACCCCGCTGAGAACCGCTTCCTGGTAGCCCAGGCTAACCAGCCGGTTGATTTCGGTGACAATATCGGCCACCGGGCGGCTGCGGCTAACCCCGCGGGCAACGGTGACAATGCAAAAGGTGCAGCGGTTATCGCAGCCATCCTGGACCTTGATAAAGGCGCGGGTGTGGCTGTCTTCGGCCAGCAAGGCAAGCGGTGCGGGCAGAAAAGAGGCCGAGTCAACTGCTGGAATAGGATCGGCGTCGCGCAAGAGACCGGCCTCGGCCAGGATTTGCGGCAGTTGATCTTTCTGGTCGTTGCTGACAATCAGGTCAACACCCAAGGCTTCGACTTCTTGGGGCGCAAGCTGGGCGTAACAGCCGGTCGCTACCACGGCTGCCTGGGGATTGGCCCGGCGCATCTGGCGAATAATCTGGCGTGATTTGCGCGAAGCCACGTGAGTGACCGCGCAGCTATTAAACACGTACAAATCGGCCAATTCGCCCGGCCCAACCAAACGATGCCCGGCGCCGGCAAAGCAGCGGGCCATCTCTTCAACTTCACTGATATTCAAGCGGCAGCCGATGGAGTCAACTCTAATGCGCATAATAATACAATGGATAGTGGATGGCAGATAGTAGATCGTAGATAGTGAATGACCAGCAATAACTATCTTCTATCCTCTATCTTCTATTCTCTATCCTCTATCTTCTTTACCTCACATCCATTTTGCTAAAGGCCCAATCCGGCCCGACGCCGGCATTAGGGATAATTTCTGTCTGATTGCCGCCGCTGCCGCTCATCTTCCAGATGCCCCAACTGCCGCTGCGGGCGCTGCGGAAGATGATGTCGCCGCTGGGGGTGTAGATGGGCAGCGAGTCAGGGCCGGGCGCGTCGGTCAGCCGCTGGAGGTTGCTGCCATCCACATTGACGGTGTAGATATCCACATTGCCGCCCTCGTCGCGGCTAAAGGCAATCGTATTGCCGTTGGGCGACCAGGCCGGGAAGGAGTCGGAACCACCGTTGGTGATAAGCGTGTGACCGGAGTCATCGCGGTTTGAAATCCAAATACCGGTCTTGCCATCCCGTCCGGAGCGGTAGACAATCCGTTGGCTGTTGGGCGACCAGTCGGCCTGCTCGCCCAGGATTTCAAAGCGATACTGCTGGTTGTCGGCTGTCCCTAAAAAGTAGATGCGGTAATCGCTACCGCCCGGCCTGGCGTCAAAGGCGACCATTTGCCCATCCGGCGAGACACTGGCCCAGCGGGCCGTACCCTGTTTCCAGTCAAGGCCCTGGTAAAACAGGGCAGTATCGGCAGTGGGTAGGGCCGAGGCATTAACCAGAGCAACAATGCCGTTGCTGATGCCGTCCACTACAAAATCGCGCCCATCGGGTAGCCGCTGCCGGTCAACCCCGGCCTCGCCGAAAAAGAAGATTTCCTGGCCGTTGGGCGTCCAGGAGGGGCCGGCGGCGCGGTTAAGCAGGAATTTTTCGCCTTGGCCGTTGGTGTCGGCAACATACATGTTATGTTGGCCGCCATCCCACTTGGTGTAAACCAATTTGTACGTCCCGCCGCCACTGCTGGCCGGGGCTTTAGTCGGGGCAGGTGTTGGCGTGGACGGCTCCGCTTCCGGCGTCGGCGTGGCCGGTTCGGCGGTGGGTTCAGCCTCGGCGGTCTCTTCAGCCAAGGTCCGGCCTTCTTGAGCTTCAATGGTGAAGCTGCCACTCTGGACTAACTTATCCTCGACATAAAGTTCCAAGTCCCATTTCCCCGGAAAGAGGGGATCGTTGCCGGCGTCAATAAAGTAATCAAATACGCCGGTTTCATCGCCGGTCCATTTCTGAGCATTACGCAGCACTTCTTTGCCGTCAAGATACCAGACCCGCGCCCAGGTGTAATCTTTGGACATGCCGCTGTATTCAAAAATGGCATGCACTTCGGTAATACCCTCTTGGAAGGTGATACCGGCGTCAACAGGCTGATAATCCTCCGTCGCGCCCAGAGCAAAGGTCACTGACCCAAATTCCGGTTCGGCGGGGGGAGTGGGGGTGGCTTCTTCGGTGGGGGTAGCCGTAGCAGCCTCAACGGTCGCTTCTGCCGTCGCCGCTTCAGTGGGCGCTGCTTCGGCGGTTACTTCCTCGGTCGGTACAGGCGAAGGATTGAGCGCTGCCTCAGTCGGCGTCGCCGATGCTGGAAGGGGTGTTGGAGTGGCTCCAGTCAAACCGGCCATCACATCTTGAAGTTGATCACGGGCCATAAATAGACCCACGCCGGCCAGGACCGCCACACAAAGTAACAGGGCGCAGCCCACGCCGGCGATAATCAGGAGAGGATTGCGCTTTTTCGCTGGTGCAGGCGGGGGTGTGGCTGGCTGCGGCGCTCCACTCATGCCCGGAGCGCCCTTCCCGGAGTAAACAGTTTGGTCGAAGTCGCTCATGTTAGCTCCCAATCAGGTTGTCCTAAGGTTTATCCAATCTGCTTTTTATAATAAGATGCAGTCACGGCAGGCAGGCAAGCTGGCTAATGTATGGATGACGTGGCGCTGAAGATTCGTTGAGGTTCGAGTAGCCCTGAAAGAGTCAAATCTTTCCGGCTACAAGCATCTTTCTTACAAAAGCATATCATTGAGCTTCCTTGGTGTCAAGTTAAACCATTCCGAGAGTCGGCATACCCCTTTATCTTTTTTGAAAAAGGTGTTATAATTTAGTTATGTTTACAAAACCTGCCATTTTGCGAGGTGAGCCATGCCCGTAGAAAAGATCAAAAGATTAGGTCAGTGGGGAACGATTGTGGTATTGTCTATCTTGGTTCTGACAGGCATTTCAATGATCGGTGGTGATCTCAACTCCGCGCCTGTCCAGGCCGCCAGTATCTCTGCTAACATCCGGGCGGTCGAGCGGCAGCAGCTGGCTGGAATTCCGCCTCGGCAAGAAGGGGTTTGTTACTGTTCCAGCAATATTTACAACTGCAATAACTTCCTTAATCAGGGAGAGGCCCAAGCTTGTTACGACTACTGCCAGTCGGTGGGCCGGGGCGATATCCATGGCTTGGATAACAATGGAGATGGATTAGTCTGCGAGGAACTGCCACCCGCGCCGACTCCCATCCCTACCCGGCCCGGCGACACCGCCTACACTGACCCCGCCTTGAACGATCCGGTCTTTAGAAGTCTGGCCAATGCCGACAACCTGATTACCAATGGCAACTTTGAGGCTGAGTTCTACGGCGCGCCCGAATTGGGATTTGAACCACCGGAGGCAGGTGCGATTCCTACGAATTGGCTTTGGTTCAAAAGCCAGGCTTACGGCAAGTATAACATTTATGGCAATGAAGGTTTCACGGTATCTTGTCCCGACGATTTTAGACTTTTCACCAATAGTGACTTTTCTCTGGCCCTGCACATGCAGTCTACCGACCAGCCGGACGCGCGCCTGGGTATTTACCAAACCGTGGCGGTAACACCGGGCCAGCAGTACCTTTTTTCTATGAAGGGGGCTATTCAGGCCCAGCCAGGGGCCAGTTCGCCCGACATTAACAACCGGGTTGAGGTGCTGTTTGACCAGGGTGGGGGCAACGACTGGCAGGCCGTCCCCCACGAAAAGTGGACCTCCTTGCCCTGGCGCGAACAAGAGCTTGAGTTTGAGTTTGAACTTTCCGGCCCCGACGACCCCGATTTGGCCCAGGTTGAAACCTACTACACCATTGTCAAGGCCGCCTCCAATCGCTTGACCGTTTTTATTGACGCCTGGCGGCGCTGGCCCAATTGGCGTACCACTATTTTTACCATTGATTGTGTTTCGCTGACGCCCCTTAACCAGGTTGACGTCGCGGCCCTCGCTCCCCGGCTGAGCCAACTTTCAACGACAGCCGTGGACGCTGCCCTCAAAGGCTCAACCGGCGTGGCCGCACCGGCCTCCATCCCTGCCACCGGCCAGACGACCGTCCTCCCGGCGGCGGAAGGCGTTGCCGTCCCCGCTGCGGGCGGTATTCTTGATACCAAAAGTAACTGGCTGTTGATTACCGTCGCCTCGGTGGTCATCATCTTGGGGTTGGTCGGGGCTGGCATCTGGAATGCCCGGCGGCAGAAGGAATAAGCCGGGCTAGTAGGCAAAGGTGTCAACCAGCGCTCCTTGAGCGTCCCTCAAATAAGCGGCATCGCCGTTATTGTTCCAGATACTCTCATTGGCCAGACCCCAGTACAAGGCATGAGGGCTATCCTGCCCCTGGCCGGAGTAGAGCCGAAAGGCGGCTCCGGGCGCTGCCGTAAAATTGCCAAAGGTATAAATGTGATTGGCCTCGTCCTTGAGGCTAAAGCCATGCATCAGTATCGGTACCTGGCCCTGATTGGCAATCTCAATCCATTCTCCGTTGGGATTCTCATTGTCGCTGCCGGGTGCGTCAGCTTGAATTTGGATAATTTTCAGGGGCAGGTTGGCCCCAAGCCATAATCCCCGCTCGGCCTCTCGCGCTTCCCGCTCAGCCTGACGAAATTCTTTTTCATAACGCACATTGGGAGGTATGGTCAGCGTATTGGCATAGCCCTGCCACACAATTTCCAGGTTGACCATCAGCCCATCCACCCAAACATAAGCCAGCGAGCGGCCGTACTGGTCAAAGGTTTCGACATCAAACTCCAACTGGACTTGTTTGCCGGCTACCAACCGGCGATTGAGCGCCGCCGCTTCTTCGTAGTAGGGCTGGTTTCGCTCCGGCGTATTAATCCCGATGTAGCGGACTGTCCGGCCGTTAGTCAGTTCAATGGTATCGCCATCCACCACGGCAGCGACGGTAACACTCTCCAGATTGCCGGGTTGGGTGGGTCCGCTGTGGGGGGGTGTTGGAGGGAGCGGCAGAGGGGTTGGTAAGGCTGGCGAGGGGCTAGGCAGGGGAGTGGCTGTCTCAGCGGGAAGTGAGATTTCAACACCAGAGCAGGCAGCAGCAGCCAGCCAAAAGGTGAGCGCAAGGGCAACGAAACGATGTTTGAGAGCCATCCATTCCTCCGGTTGACAGAACAAAGGTTCTTGGTTTGCCGGCGGAATTTTAACAGAAGAAGAGGGGGATGTCAAAGGTTGCGAGTATCCCTCTGCCTTTCAAGCACTTCTCTCCGCATACCCCCGCAGTGACTCCTGCCGCTCTCCCAATCCGGCCATATAAGGCAACCCGTAGTTGGACCTTTTGTGGCTCATTCCAGGTGTAATCAGGATATTGCCCAAATAGGGCGTTGACCTCCTGGGCGTGACCAGTGGTGAGGCCGGTGTATTTGATCATCGGATTCTGGATAGGAGGACTATTCGGACATTCCGCTTACTTTCTCAGCGAGATTGAGGCGCAGCAAGGAGGGGTGAACGCTCGCTCTCCTCTCCAGGCTCGTGAAGACCCGGGCCTGCTTCAACCGGTACGGCCGGTAAGGTAAAGTAAAACAGGCTGCCCTGACCATCTACCCCTTGACTCTCTACCCCGACCTGCCCGCCCAGCTTGTCTATGATTCGCGCCACAATCGAAAGCCCCAAACCATATCCGGTAGCCCGAATAGAGCTAAGTTGGGTAAACGGCGTAAACAGTTTAGCCTGCTGTTCGGGCGACAGGCCGGGACCATTGTCACGTACCCAAAAGCGGATCATCCCATCTGACTGCGGCGTGGCCCCCAGTTCAACCCGCCACGGTTTGTGCCCGTATTTTAAGGCATTGCTGATGTAGTTGCCCCAGACTTCTTCCACCCACGGCGCATAGCCCATAGCCGCCGGCCAGGTGTCCGGCACAATAATCGTTCCATGAGACTCTTCAATCACAGCCGCCAGCCGCCCCCGGGCTTCGTTAACTATAGCCGCCATATCCAGGGGTCTAAACTGGACCTCTACCCGGCGTACCTGGGACAACAGGAGCAGTTCATCAATGATGTTGCTCATTTTAACGGCCATCTGCCTGATGGCTTTCAAACTGTCCTCTCGTTCGCTCTCCGATAGGTCGGGATAGCTGGTCAAGACCTCGACAAAGGCGCTAATGTTACTCAACGGCCCCTTAAGATCGTGGGCCGCCGTATGCGCGAAAGCATCCAATTCTCGGTTACGTTCCTGGAGTTGGACGGTGTACTGCCGCAGTATCTCTTCGTTTTGCTTCAAGTCCCTGAACAACAGATTAAAAGGCCTGACCAGTCCTGTCTCCACAATCGCTTTATAGACCAGATAGAAGGAGATGATTCTGAGCAGGTGTCCGATTAGGTTAGATAAGCCATAGACGCTGAAGTAAAGTGTAAAAGCCAACTCGGCGGTGGTGCTAAAGACAAGAGAAAAAACCAGCAGGCGTAAAACAGTCTGATCAAAATACCCGCGCTTTTGGATCAACAGCACAATAGCGAGCAGGTAGATAAACGAAATGATATACTCGCTGTTGATCTTAAAGGGGGTTAGACCGATTCCTTCCACATAACAATCAGGAAAAATTCCGCCAAAGATAGCGGTCAACAAAAGGAGGGTGATCAGGGTATAGCCGGTGAGAACCCAGTGAATTTTGAACTTTCGGCTCAGAAATAGCGGAGCTGCCAACAGAGAAAGGCTGTTTAGATATTGGCCGGCAATCCATAATTGAGTGGGTAAATTGGCATCGTACTGCGGAAAGACCCCCATACCTTTGTAGGCCAGCGTGTGGAAGATATTGATCACGCTTACAAACAAATAGGCCAGCCCAATCCAGAGGAGATAACCGTTGTTGAGCAAAGGCCGGGTGTTCCAGGCCAGGGCAAAAATAGCAAAGCCGACGACGAGTGTAAATATTTCAGCCGTGCTGTGAAACAGAAGGTAGCTGTACAGGCTGGTCAAATATAATCCCAGCAGTACCACAGTCACTATTATGATAGATGAGACTTTTTGCTGAGAGATCAATCCTCTGCCCATAACTGCCCCTGTAGAATGAGCTACTAACTCATTCTACGATTGTACCCTAATTCTTCCCATCATCAACTCTTCCAGTCTTCCAGCAGCGCCTGTAGGACGAGTCGCTAACTCGTTCTACGCTTCAACTCTGATAGACCCGGTCATCAGCTCTTCTAGCAGCGCTCGGAACAACTCCTCCAGCAGTGCCGACTCCCGCATCAGCGCCACAATTTTGGCATCACGGACGTGGAGAACGGCGGCGATGTTGCACTCACAAAAGCAATGCAAAAAATGAGTGTATCTTCTGGTAATTTTATGTTGATTATGTTATGATACAAACAGTTTTGACTGTCACGTTATGTTTAACCGCTGGAGGGGAGGAGAAATACCTTATGGCTACATCCAAATCCAATCGAATTCTGCTCACCCTGGCGCTGGCCCTGTTCATCTTGTCGGCCTTCATTATCTCCGGCTTTACTCTTGTTGACAGTTCCGGACAATCTTTTTCTACGCCGGCCTCCCTGCAAAACCTGACCAATGCCATCAGGAACGGCGATTTTGAGGAAAATCCGGCCAGCAATATTGCCACCTACTGGCAGCCCTACAGTAATGGCCAGGCTCATTTTGGCTGGTACGACGAAAAGTGGGCCGAAGCAGTTCACAGCGGCTACCATTCACAGTTGCTGGAAATTTTCCAGGTCGAGAACTACGCCCCCGACCGGGTGATTGGGATTTATCAAACGGTTGATGTTGTGCCCGGTATGGTTTACAGCCTGACCATGTTCGTTATGATGCGCACCGACGCCCCTATTGAACTCAGAAACAAGGGCCAATATAGTATGAGTTGGGGCGTTGATACCAGCGGGCAGGGCAAGTATCATCTGGTGCAAACCTGGGTACCGATGACCTTGACCGAACAGTTGCGGATTGGCTCAAATACCGTTAGCGGCGACGAGCCGGGCCGGCTTTTTTTTGAACTCATCACCGGAACGATCTACACCGCCAACAGCAACAAACTTACGCTGTTCATTCGCGGCGTCAAGCACGAGCCAACGGGTACGGAGGTGAACTTCAACATAGACGATGTGTCGCTGCTTGGTCCTTATCCACCGCCTCCAACCCCCACACCGACACCCACCGTCACGCCTACCTTTCCCCCTCTCCCCACGCTTACTCCAACCCCAACCTTAACCCCAACCTCAACCCTTACGCCTGTCGCTGCGCCGCCGCTGCCCATTACCGGCGATCAGGCGGTCCCGCCGCGCGAGCAAGATAATCTCCCCGCTGCCGGCGCCACCTTGCCTAAAGACATTCCGTTTAGCGCCCTGGCCTTTGGCGGCGTGTTGTTAATTATCCTGGGCGCGAGTGCGGCAGCCGCAGTCTTACGGCAAAGAAAGCAGTCCTAAATTGGACAAAAAACTCAATTTCGATTAAGATTAACTTTTGTTGCAATTCACCTTGATTATTGAGCGGGGCAAGACCCTGCGGTAAGATAGCTTTTAGTAAACTGGTTTAGGAGAATTACCTTGGCTAACATCAAATCATCGGCTAAACGCGCTCGCCAGAACCTGAAGCGGCGCGCTCACAATCGCTACTACAGCACTACGGCCCGCACCTTTATCAAAAAGGCGCGCTTGCAGATCGAGTCGAAAGACTTCGACGGCGCTGAGACCACCGTGCAGCAAGCGATTAAGGCTTTGGATAAAGCAGCCCAAAAAGGCGTTATTCACGCCAACAACGCGGCTCGCCGCAAGTCCCGCCTGGTCAAAGCCCTGAATAGGGTTAAGGCCGCTGCTTAAAATTCTAACCTCTTTAATTTAACAGTTCGCCCTCAAACAGGAGCCGAGATCAATTATCCGGACTCCTGTTTTTGTGCTTCATCTCCATTTGCGCTTCGATGACCTTAAAATCGCGTCAAAATTTGTTTTCACTCTTGACAATAGAACATATGTTCTAGTATAATCTGGGTAGATTTGCTAAATAGGTTTGGAATTATTTTAGGGTTCTCATGTCTCCCTCGTTTGAATATGAACGTATTTTAGAATATCAGGCCGACCAGATCGAATTGATTCTGGCCAGCCACCGCGTGCCGGGCCGGATCATGGGGGGTACGGTAACTCCGCGCTGGATTCGCTACCAGCTTTTGCCCGAGCTGACGACCAAACTCACCCGGATTACGGCTCTGTCAGAAGAAATGGCCCTGCGTCTGGGTGCACCCGATGTTCGTGTTGCCCGCCGCGGGCCTGCTATTCACATTGAGGTGCCGCGGGCCGACGCGCAAACAGTTCGCCTGGCGCACCTGTGCCGGCAACTGCCCGAAATTCCGCGCCAGTCGGCCATCCTCGGTATGGATGAGGCTGGGCTGCCGCTGCTGTTGCGCCTGTCCTCTCCCGAAGTGGCCCATGTCCTCATTGCCGGCACCACGGGGTCGGGCAAAACGGCCCTGGCCCGGAGTATGGCCCTCTCGCTGGCAATGTACAATCGCCTGGGGGAAGTTCAGATGGTTTTCATTGACCCGAAAGGGACGGGCTTTGGACCTTTTGTTGGGCCGGCGCAAGCCCTCCCCCACCTTCTACGCCCGGCGGTGAATGAGATTCACCAGGCCATTTTTTTGCTCGGTGAAATGGTCGAGGAGATGGTGCGGCGCGACCGCGAAAATATCTGCGAGCCGAGGGTTATCATTTTTATTGACGAGGTGGCTGATCTCATGGAGCAGGGCGGGAAGGCGATGGACCGGCTGATGACCCGCTTAACGCAGCGGGGGCGCAGCGCCGGGCTGCACCTCATTGCTTGCACCCAAAAACCGCTGGCGGCCACCATCGGGTCGCTGACCCGCAGCAATTTTCCGGTGCGGCTGGTCGGCAGCGTGGCCAGCGCCGACGATGCCAAAGTGGCTTCCGGCCTGCCCAGCACCGGGGCCGAAAAGCTGCTCGGGCGCGGCGACTTTTTATTGGTGGTTAAAGGGCAGGTGACTCGTTTTCAGGCGGCCTATGTCTCCGAGCAGGAAATTACCCAAATTGTCAGCCAGCTCCAGCCGCGCCATCGCACCAGTCGAGACTGGCTCGAAGCCCCCAGCCAGGCCGAACCCCTGGCCGCCACCGGTACCGACGGTCGCCTGGCTCGCCTGGCTCCACCCGGCTCTAAACGCCGCCGGAGTTTGGAACTAATGTTTGGCCATCAATTGCGATTAATTAAGTAAAGCGTAAAACGTAAGGTATAACGACCCAAGCATCCGCCTACGGAGAACATTACGTTTTATAAGAATGAAAAGGTTGGATGAAACGCGGCTTCTTAATTATCGGTATCGTCTTTGCCATTACCTTCGCCATTGTCTTTGGCACCCGCATTAGCGCCGATGCGCTGGCAGTGATCGTCGGGGTTATTCTTGGTATTGGTGCTGGTATCCCGACCACCCTCCTGGCGATTTTTATCATGACCCGGCGGCAGGGGTTGGACAGGAATCTGCCGCCAGCCTCGCCGCAGCCGCCGGTGGTCATCGTCAATACCCCCGACCGGGCGGCTCTATCCGCGCCGCCTGCGCTCCCTGCCCCCTACTCCTCCGACCTGGCCCGTAAGTGGACCATGATTGGCGACTCGGAAACGGAGTCCTAAAAACTGTAACTGATCTGTAACTGCCTGATGGTATAATCAGGTGTAGAATAAAGATGGTTTAGGAAACGAAATGCGTCCGGTCCGATTTTATGCTACAACTCCTAACCCTCAATGAAAGGAAGTGATTTCTATGTTTAGCCTCCTCCGTCGCATCTGGTATCACCGCCGACCTCGATCAGCCAACAGCCGCACTATTTGGTGGCAATTGACGAACTGGGATGAGGTTAGCCCTCAAGTCTGGTATGTCAATGGAGAAATCGTCGAAGTGTAAGGATCAATGGGCGCGCCTTTCTTCTCCGAAATCGCGTAAAATTGGACCGGGCCACCTCTTTGACCATGGCGCCCCCTTATACTCAAAGTTTTATTATACGGAAGAGCCAACCTCATAATGGGTTGGCTCTTTCTCTTTTTACAGATTTCCTCGTCCGATATTGATCAAATCAATTAACAGAGCAAAGCCGGTCTGGACCCCGCCTGCGCCTGCGCCAATCAGCGTAATGGGTCCCAGCAGGTCACAGACGTAAGTGATCGCATTGGTCGCGCCCATAACCCCGGCCAGGGGGTCAGTCAAGGGGATGGCTTCCGGCTGGACGCTGGCAACCGCCCGGCCGCCTTCCTTTTTCACCCGGCCAATGAGTTTCCAGCGTTTGCCTTCGGCTTTGGCCTGCTGAATGTCGGCGCTGGTCAGGTGGCTGATCCCCCGGCAAGAGACTTCAGCCCGTGATAAAGGCACATCCATGACCACATTTGCCAGAATGACCACCTTGCTCGCGGCGTCATGCCCTTCGACATCGGCGGTAGGGTCCGCTTCGGCGTAACCAAGCTCCTGGGCTTGCTGCAACGCGGCGGCGTAACTCAACCCCTCCTCCATTTTGGTCAAGATGTAGTTGGTCGTGCCGTTGAAGATGCCGCGTACTTCACTCAGCTCATTCCCGGCCAGGGCGACCCCAGGCAGCCGCAGCGCGGGTGTGCCGCTCATCACCGTGCCTTCGATACCAAAGCGCACCCCGTTTTCAGCGGCCAGGGCGAGCAGCTCGTGGTAGGCCAGGGCGACCGGCCCTTTGTTGGCAGTGACCACGTTTTTGCCGTTTTCAAAGGCAGCGCGGCAGTGGTCAATGGCCGGCTGGCCGGTGGTCAGATTCGTATAGCTGATTTCGATAACGGTAGCGGCGTTGCTCTCGCGGATCGTTTTCAGATTGTCCCAGCCTCGTTCCAGGCCGGGCATGTCGGGATAACTGGCCAGGCTGCCGCTTTGGGCGGCCTGCAAAAGCTGGGCCAGGTCCAGCCCCTCAGGCTGGTAGAGCGATCCTTTGGACCGCGTACAAACGGCCACAATTTGCGGCTCAAAGCCCAGATTACGGCGCAGTGCCTCCTGTTTATCGTGCAAAATTTGAGCCAGGCCCTGGCCGACGGTACCAAAACCAATCAAGGCAAGTTTATGAATCATGGAGTTGTCCTCTTTAGAAAGATGGGGCTATAGTAACGCACCGGCTTAAAAACGGCAAACGCCTTCTGTTTTCTCAAGAGGCGGGCAGTCCCAGCCGGGATGACACCGAGGCTGAAAATGGGTAACACAGAGAACGCAAAGGGGGCGCAGAGATACACAAAGTTTTCATATAGTTTCTCTGTGTTCCTCTGTGATGACTCCGTGTAATCTTGTTCTCAAGGGAGACTTTGGCTTTTATTATGACCGTGTTACAATATTGACCCATGACCGGCAACGAACGACAAATGAATCACCAAACTTCCCCCAATCCAACTCAAACTGATCCCTCTAATATGCTCCTTTCCAGCCTTCCAGTCCTCCAATCCTCCCTTCTTCCCTCCTCCTATCCCCCTGCCACCTGGCGGCTCCTCATCACTGCCCCCCTCGACGGCGCGACTAACATGGCCATTGACGAGGCCATTCTGCACGCCCTGGCCGATGGGCATGGAACGCCGACCCTGCGTTTTTTTCAGTGGGGGCCGCCCTGCCTCAGCCTGGGCTACAACCAGCACTGGCGCGAGGTTGACGAGGCTGCCTGCCAGCGGCTGGGCTACACCTGGACCCGCCGGCCCACCGGCGGCAAGGCTATCCTCCACACCGACGAAGTGACCTACAGCCTGATTATTCCGCAGGATGACCCGCGCATCCAGGGCGGCATCGTCGAGTCGTACCGCCTGCTGAGTTTAGGGCTGCTGCGTGGCCTGGAAAAGCTGGGCGTCCAGGCCACTCAGGCAACCGGCGACGACGGAGCGGCTGACACGCGGGCGGCCCGTGGCGGGCCGGTTTGTTTCGACACGCCCTCGCGCTATGAGATTACCTGGCAGGGCAAAAAACTGATCGGCAGCGCCCAACTGCGGCGGCGAAAAATCGTGTTGCAGCACGGTACGCTGCCCCTCACCGGCGATCTGAATCGTATCTTGGAGGCGTTGACCTTCACCCCGGAGGAGCGGGAAGTCCAGGCGGAACTGCTGCCCCGCCGGGCGACTACCCTGGAGCAGGTGACGGGCCGGGCGTTAGCCTATGAGCAGGTCATGGCCGCGCTGATCGAAGGGTTTGCCGAGGAACTCAACCTGACCTTGCCGGAAATGCCCTTAACCGAGCAGGAGCAAGCGTTGGCCGATAAACTGCGGGCCGAGCAGTATGCTCATGATAGTTGGAACAAACGAGTATGAGAAGGGCTAATACATCATTATTCCCTTCGTCACCGGGAGCGGCCAGAAATGGCCCGGGTAATGAGAAACGTTTGCTCCTTTCTTACGAATTGTTGACGTGAATTTTTATAAACGTACAAATCTCGTCCATTGCCTGCATTGCCTCCGGAAAGAGGGGAGCGCAGGCGGGATAGCAATGAAACATTCCCTCCCCAACCCTCAAGGTAACATCTACGCCGGCATCTTTCGCCTTTGCGGCAAAGCGGGTCGAGTCATCCCGCATCAGTTCATCTCCACCAACGTAGATAAGCAGAGGCGGAAGCCCTTTAAGATCGCCATAGAGTGGGGATATCAACGGCAGGCCGGGGTCATTATCTCCGGCATAATATTTGCTAAAAACGATCTGGGCATCCCGCCAGGTTAATGTGTCTACCCTGGCATTCGTTTCGAAAGACTCCCCGCTGTTTTTTAAATCGGTCCAGGGAGACAGCACCACCGCGGCAGCGGGGAGGGGAATGCCTTTATCCTTAAGGACAAGTAATGTCGCCAGACCCAGATTTCCGCCTCCAGAATCCCCCATAAAGACAATATTTGCCGGCTTAATCCCTTCGGCCAACAAATAACGATAGACGGTTATTGAGTCGTTAAGCCCTTCGGGGAAGGGACGTTCGGGAGCTAAACCGTAGTCAAATGCAAGCGCCCCAATGCCACTCCCTTTAACGAACTTGGCGACAATCCCCCGGTGGGCCTTGACCGAACCTATCACCAGGCCGCCGCCGTGAAAGTAGAGGATCACTTTGTCTTTTGTGGCCTGCGGGGGGAGCATCCATTCGGCCGAAAGGCCCTCTATGGTAATGGGCGACAGGTCAAAACCGGCCGGCAGTTTTCCGAGAAACCCAGCCCCTTTTTCAACTTCCTCGCGTAATTGTGGCACCGAGGTGTTCCAATCAATGGTAGTTCTTCTTTTCCGTTGAAAGCTCAATAAATGGCGGTGTTTCAAGGTGAAGATGAACAGACGGCTTCTTAAACTTGGCATTTCTTACATCCTTGGTTGGTCATCGTTACCCTTTTCAAAGAAAGTACATCAAGTAACGGCGTTATGACCTTAAATAAACATACTCATCAGGATATCCGCATCCGGCATCTTGAACTTATTACCGTGGACAGCCTTGTGAATGGCAAGACCTTTCATGGACGTCCAGAAAACAAGGGCCAAATCCTTTGCCTCATAATCTTTAATCGAACCATCCTTTTGTCCTTCGCTGATGATGCGGGTTATAACCTCATAAGGCACCAGGTTCTCTTTTTGTATAATCGTTTTTGCTGCTTCGGGTATAGCTTCAGATGCAGTTGCTACAGCAATAAGCAAATAATATCGCCCGGTGTCCTCATTATCATTCAGACCTTGCAGCAGTGTTTCAATGGCCAGTCTGATTTTTTCCTGGGGAGGTAACGGAAGTTTCTCTAACTCAAGCGAAGCAGTGTTCATTCTCTCAAAAGCACTTCTGATTAATTCGACAAAAATGTCTTCCTTGGAGCGGTAATAGTGGTATAAAAGACCCTGCGACATACCGGCTGCGGAAGCTATATCAGTGATTTTTGTAGCGGCAAGACCTTTTGTGGCAAACAGCATCAATGCTTTGGATAGGATCTGCCCTCTTCGTTCATCCTTTGTCTTTTGGTTGAGTTCCTTATTTCTGCCCAAAGTAAAACCTATTTCATTGATTGAAATTTTATTCAATAAATAGTATAATACAATCTGTCAAATCTGTCAAGCCCGTTTTTGTTGAATAAGAAACTTGAAGGGTAAAGCCTTAGTGGTGAATTCTCACATTATAAGGTATCATGGATTGCGAGTTTGTTACTACTCAGGAGACTGGCACTCTTCTCCTGAGTTACGAGAGTTTTTGACCTTTAAATGATGTTGGTATTAAGCTATGGACCAACTCTTTCAGGTTGATTGGAACTCTATATTTGTCCCGACGACCTCATTGGTCGAAATATTCATCCGGGGCACGCTGGTCTACCTGCTGCTCTTTTTTGTTCTGCGCTTTTTGCGCCGCGAAACCGGGGCAATTGGTATTGCCGACCTGCTGGTCATCGTCATCATTGCCGATGCAGCCCAAAACGCCATGGCCGGCGAGTACAAATCTGTTACCGAGGGAGCGGTGTTGGTAGCAACCATTGCTTTCTGGGACTATACCCTGGATTGGCTGGGATATCGCTTCCCCTGGATTCAACGCCTTCTTCGCGCCGCCCCTTTACCTTTGATCAAGAACGGGCGGATGCTGCGGCGAAATATGCGCCAGGAAATGATTACAGAGGAGGAACTGATGAGCCAGCTCCGCCAGCAGGGGATTGAAAATGTGAGCGACGTAAAGAAGGCCTATTTGGAGGGCGATGGCCGGTTCAGTGTCATCCTGAATGAGCCAAAGGGCAATAAGGCACAAAACTCAAAAGCAAAGCCCGGCTAGGGGCATAGTAGGGGTCAATTCGTGGGTAAGAGCGAAAAAGAAAAAATGCTGGCCGGAAATCTCTACAATTGTCTTGATCCTGAACTGGAGGCTGAACGCCAGCAGACCAAGCAGTTGCTCCGGCGCTACAATTTGGCCGAAACCGAGCCGGAACGGCAGGCGCTTCTGCGGCATCTGTTGGGAAAGATCGGTTCCCATTCCATCATCGAGCCGCCCTTCTATTGCAGCTACGGCCGGAATATCTACCTGGGCAACCATGTCTATTTGAATTTCTCCTGCACCATTCTGGATAATAATGAGGTGCGGATTGGTCACCGGGTGATGATCGGGCCGAATGTGCAGTTTTATACCGCGGCCCATCCCTTGCAGGCAGAGAGCCGGATTCAAGGCTGGGAGACGGCCAGGCCGATTGTCGTCGAGGATAATGCCTGGCTGGGAGGAGGGGCCATCATTTTGCCGGGAGTGGTCATTGGCCGGAACGCGGTGGTGGGGGCCGGGGCAGTGGTGACGCGGCATGTGCCGGCGAATACGGTGGTGGCGGGGAACCCGGCCCGGGTAATTAGAGAGATAGAGCAGGAATAGTACCTGAACGGTTGAATCCTTGCATACTGAGTAAGAAAATTGCCACGAATTACACGAATTTCACTAAAAGATTTTCGTGTTAATTCGTGCAATTTGTGGCGAAAAATCTGTCTGGCTGAAGGTATTTTGTCAGGGGTAAATTTTACTCCAAGGCGTACCCCAGCCAGCGTAGCTCCTCTTCCTTTTGCCGCCACTTGGGCCGCACTTTGACCCACAACTCCAGATAAACCTGGGTGCCGACCAACTCCTCGATTTGGGGCCGGGCGATCTGACCGATTTTTTTGAGCGATTTGCCCTTTTCGCCGATAACAATCGCTTTTTGCGAATCCCGCTCGATAATCAGATCGGCGCTGATATAGGTCATCCGCTCGCTGCGGGGCTTGAATTCGGTGACGCGCACGGCCAGGGCGTGGGGCACTTCCTGATGCAGCACCTTGAGGGCCGCCTCGCGGATGAACTCGGCGGCGATAAAGCGGGTTTGCTGGTCGGTAATTTGATCTTCGGGGAAGTAGCGCGGGCCGAGCGGCAGGTGGTCAATAATCCGGCCCAGCAGTTCCATGTGGTTGTCGCCGCGGGTGGCCGAAATTTTTAGCCACTCGCTGGCCGGATACAGTTCTAAAAAGGGCTGGGCCAGTTCTGCTTCGGACACGCTCGGGGAAAGCAAATCAGCTTTATTCAGGGCCAGGAGGACAGCGGTTTCTGCGGGAGTCGCCCCCAGATTATCACGGAGAGCCGCGGCCACCAGCCGGTCTTCCTCCGTTGGCGGCTCCGAGGCGTCAACCAGCCAGACGACCACATCGGCATCGGGTAGGGCCGCCAGCGCGGTTTCGACCAGGTATTCCCCCAGTTTGTGGTGCGGCTGGTGGATGCCTGGTGTGTCTACAAAAATCACCTGGGCGGGCGGCAAGTCCGGCTCGGATTCGGGCGAGGTGGTTAAAATACCCAGGAGCTGATTGCGGGTGGTTTGGGGTTTGGGGCTGACAATAGCAATTTTTTGGCCGAGTAGCCGGTTCAGCAGGGTGGACTTGCCGACATTGGGCCGTCCGACAACCGCCACAAAGCCGGAATGGTGATTGGGCGGCAGGGAGTCATCCAGAAAAGGAGCTTCGTCGTCTAACTCGTCATCCTCAAATTGGGAGGGCCATTCAGCCGGGAGGCTCACGCCGTCTCCCGGAAGCGTTTTTCCAAATCTTCCAACATCATCGCTGCCTCGACCAGCTTATCCAGGGGGTTATCTTCCCCCCGAAAGTAACGATAGTCACAGGGCATAATATCCAGGGTGCTGATCAAATCGGCGTGATTGGTGCGCAGGGCTGCTTCGGAGGTGTGGTACCATTGAGTAAGCTGCTCAATCGTTGCTTCCTGGAAATTGATTTTGCGCACGGTGTAATCAAGAGCCGCGGCCCAGGCATCGGGCTGGCTCAAATCAAGGTAACGTTTGCCAATCGTCACCCGGTATTCCACCCACATTTGAATAGCCGCCCCGACAATTTCCAGGCGCATGCCCTGCTTGGGCATGACGTTGGTCAGCCGGGTTTCGACCGGATCCAGGGCATTGCTGAAAAGCGCTTCAAAGCGGTTAACCAGGTTTTTGTCTTTCTCGGTGCGGATGTAATCGCCGAGGGCATGCAGCATCAGCTCATAATCACCCATGCGCACCTGGGCGCGGGCCAGGTTAAGGTGGTAATCCGACTCCGTATCGTCCAGCCGGACCGCTTCCTGAAACAGAGTGATCGCGCTCTCCATCTCCCAGCGCTCGTAATGTTCCAGGCCGGTGCGGTTGAGCGATTGGGCGCGCAATTTATCGGTGGTAGACACGAATCTGGTTGCCATGCTGGTAAAGCTTCCCTCTTGATAAGGTTGGAAGATTGGAAGTCTGGGTAAGCAGTATCCATCCTTCTAACCTTCCAATCTCCCCGTGGATTTACGGATTTTGAAAATAAAACCTCATTAACTCTTTAGCTCTATCTCCCTGCTGAACCGGGTGCGGTCAAAGCTTCAGCAGATTCGACCGGCTGGACTTCCGTAGCCAATTGTTCTTCAGCCAGCAGCTTTTTGAGCGCGGCAATCGAAACCTCAAGCATGCTTAAATCGGGTTCGCGGGTGGTCAGTCCTTGCAAAGCCAGGCCGGGCGCAATTAACAGCTTCATGAGCGGATTTTCCTGGTGCGCGGCGCTAAATTTGAGGAATTCGTAGGCAATCCCGGCGATGACCGGGATCAAGACAATCCGCGAGACAATCTTGAGCCACAGAGGTGGGTCACCGACCAGGGCAAACACAAAAATGGAAATGACCATGACGATGAGCAAAAAGGCTGTGCCGCAGCGCGGGTGGACAATACTGCATTGGGCCACTTTTTCCGGCGTCAGTTCCACGCCCTGCTCATAGGCATTGATGGCCTTGTGTTCTGCCCCGTGATACCCAAAAACGCGCTTGATTTCAGCCAGGAAGCCAATCCCCCAGACGTAGCCCAAAAAGAGGGCCAGCCGGACCAGGCCCTCGATGAGGTGCTGGACCAGGATAGATACATCCACAAACTGCTTGATTAAGCTAATCAACAGGAGCGGGCTGACAAAAAAGATGGCAACTGCCAGCAGCAGTGAAAAGGCCACCGTGCCCCAGGCCATCGGCCCGGTAAATTGAGCCTCTTCTTCACCCATGGCCACCTCGGCGGAAAACATTAAAGTGCGCATCCCCAGCACCAGGGCATCCCACAATAGGGTAAAGCCCCGTAAAAAAGGCACTTTATTGATAAAGCTGGAGTAGATGCGCGGGTTGAGCGGCTCGCTGTGCAGCACAATTTCGCCCTTGGGATTGCGCACCGCCACGGCCATATGCTTGCGCCCCCGCATCATCACCCCTTCGATAACGGCCTGGCCGCCATAATTAAAAGGTTTACTCATCAAGACCTCATGGAAGTTAGTAGCCAGTAATCAGTAGCCAGCAGTCAAAGCTGTGAAGTCAGTTTCAATAAAGGCTTAACCGGCGATAAACAACAGAAGACGTTAAAACGATTGTACCCTGAATCGGGGGGTTGTCAAGGTGATGTGGAGTCGCATTCACCTGTCTATTTGACAAGAAAGCCTGAGCGCATTATTATACGGAAAATTTGGGAGCGCTCCCAAATAATAAGCATGAGTAAACTAACGCTCGAACAAATTGCCGAATTATCAGGTGTGTCCCGCTCGACGGTTTCGCGGGTGGTCAATAACCATATCAGTGTCAGCCCAGAAGTCCGCCAGCGGGTCCTCCAGGTTATTGAAGAAACCGGCTATCATCCCGACCCAGCCGCGCGTTCCCTGGCCAGCCAACGCTCCGGGATCATTGGCCTGGTTATCCCCAGGTCGGTCCAGTTCCTTTTTACCGACCCTTATTACCCCCGTCTCATGCAAGGAATTGCCCAGGCCTGCAACACACACCACTATATCCTCTCTCTCTTCCTGTTCTATACCGAAGAGGAAGAGCAGCGGCTCTCGCCAAGAGTTACCCGCAAGCAGTTGGTTGATGGGGTCATTGTCAGTGCTTTGCCGGTCAAAGATCCTTTGACGGTCCAACTGCTGGAAAATGACGTGCCGTTTGTCATGATTGGTCGTCCTACCATCTCCTCAGGCATTAGCTTTGTAGATTCCGACAATACGGAGGGCGCATACAAGGCGGTAAGCCATCTGGCCCGGCTTGGTCGCCGCCAGATTGCCACCATTACCGGCCCGCTGAATACGCTCGTGGGACTTGATCGCCGCCAGGGCTACTTAAATGCCTTAAACGAACGAGGGTATCCTCTGGACGAAGCGCTTATCGTCGAGGGTGATTTTACCGAAACCGGCGGCTACCTGGCAATGCAGCGGTTGCTCCCTCATTATCCCGACGCTGTTTTTGTCGCATCAGATACAATGGCCCTGGGGGCACTGCGTGCCCTGCGCAATGCCGGTTTGGCTGTGCCCCACGACATAGCCATCGTTGGTTTCGATGATTTGCCGGGGGCCGCTATTGCCGACCCGCCGTTAACGACCATCCGCCAGCCTATTCAGCAGTTGGGCGGGCAAGCTGTGATTAGTCTTATTGACCTTCTCACGCATGGGCCGCAGCCACCCCGGCAGATCGTACTGAAAACGCAGCTGGTCATCCGCGCCTCATGCGGTGCACAATAAATAAACCACTGTTCAGGTGACTGGCACTTTTGACAACCAAGTGCCAGTCACCTCCAGTTACAAACGGAGAAAAACATGCGCTACGGTTATTTTGACGACATCCATCGTGAGTACATCATCACCCGTCCTGATACACCCCTCCCCTGGATTAACTACCTGGGCTGTGAAGAATACTTTGGCCTTATTTCCAACACAGCCGGCGGCTACTCCTTTTACCGGGATGCCCGCCTGCGCCGCTTGACCCGCTATCGCTACAACAATGCCCCTTTTGATACCGGCGGGCGTTATCTCTACCTGCGCGACAACACCAGCGGCGAGTTTTGGTCGCCCTCCTGGCAGCCAACCCAGCGCCCCCTGGAAAATTACACCTGCCGGCACGGCCAGAATTATACCATTATCGCCTCTACCTATGCCCGGATCAAAGCCGAAACCCGCTACTTTGTGCCCTTGGGAGAAACCCTGGAAATCTGGGATTTGACCGTCACCAACGAGCGGGGCGAGCCAGCCGACCTGTCGCTTTTTTCAAGCATTGAGTTTTGCCTGTGGGACGCCCAGGACGACGCGACCAACTTCCAGCGCAACTTCAACATCGGCCAGGTTGAGGTTGAAGACGGGGTCATTTACCACAAAACTGAGTATCGCGAGCGGCGCAACCACTTTGCCTATTTCGCCTGCTCGGCGGCGCTGGCCGGTTTTGACACTCAGCGCGACGCCTTTCTTGGCCCTTACCAGGGCTGGGACCACCCGCGAGTGGTCGAACAGGGCCGGTCGGCCAACTCCATTGCGTACGGCTGGGCGCCCATCGGCTCCCATCACGTTCAACTGACGTTAGCCCCCGGTGAAACCCGCCAGGTCATTTTTGTGCTGGGCTATCACGAAAATCCCCGCGATCAAAAGTTTGACCCGCCCGGCTCGCAGACGATTAACAAGCAAGGAGTCAAGCCAATCATTGTTCGTTATCTCGACCCGCAGCAGATCCAGGCTGCTTTTGAAAAACTGCGCTCCCACTGGACTGGTCTGTTGACCCTCTTCCAGGTGCAAACGCCGGATGAGCATACCAACCGCATGGTCAATATCTGGAATGCCTACCAGTGCATGGTCACCTTTAACATGTCTCGCTCGGCTTCCTTCTACGAGTCGGGCATTGGGCGAGGCATGGGCTTCCGCGACTCCAACCAGGATTTGTTAGGGTTTGTTCACATGGTGCCGGAGCGGGCGCGGCAGCGCATCCTCGACATTGCCGCCACCCAACTGGAGAGCGGCGGCGCTTATCACCAGTACCAGCCGCTAACCAAGCGAGGCAACGACGCCGTCGGCAGCAACTTCAACGATGATCCGCTCTGGTTGGTCCTCGGCGTGGTCGCCTATCTCAAGGAAACCGGCGATTGGAGTCTACTGGATGAATCTGTTCCTTATGATAACCGCCCCGGCAGCGAGCAGCCGCTCTACGAGCATTTGCAGCGCAGCATTCAATATACCCTCGACCGGCTGGGGCCGCATGGCCTGCCCTTGATTGGCCGGGCCGATTGGAACGACTGCCTGAATCTTAACACTTTCTCCGAAGAGCCGGGCGAGTCCTTCCAGACCACGACTAACAAGGACGGCAAGATGGCCGAGTCGGTTTTTATTGGCGGATTGTTTGTGCTGGTCGCTACGGAAATGGCTCACCTGGCCGAAGCGCGGGGGCTGAACGACGAGGCTCAATTCTATCGCCAGGCCGCTGCTGCTATGAGCGCCACAACACTGGAGCATGGGTGGGATGGAGCCTGGTTCTTGCGAGCGTATGATAATTTTGGGCAGAAGGTTGGCTCCCAGGAATGTGCGGAGGGGCAGATCTTTATTGAGCCGCAAGGCATCTGTGTTCTCGCTGGGATCGGCCTCAACGGCGGGCAAGCCGAACAGGCGTTAACCTCCGTCCGCGAGCGCCTGGCGACCCCGCACGGGATTGTTCTCCAGCAGCCGGCCTATTCCCAATATTACCTCCATCTTGGTGAAATTTCTTCCTACCCGCCCGGTTACAAGGAAAACGCCGGCATTTTCTGCCATACCAACCCCTGGATTATGATTGCCGAGGCTCGCCTGGGCCATGGCAGCAAAGCTTATGACTATTACCACCGCATCAACCCGTCGGCCCGCGAGGAGATCAGCGAGGTTCACCGCTGCGAGCCTTACGTTTATGCCCAAATGATTGCCGGGCGCGACGCGCCTACCCATGGCGAGGCCAAAAACTCCTGGTTAACCGGAACCGCCGCCTGGAATTATGTCGCCATTTCCCAGTGGATCCTGGGCATCCGGCCCACCTACAACGGGCTGCAAATTGCCCCGATCATCCCCGGCGATTGGCCGGGCTTCGAGACTGTGCGTCGTTTCCGTGGTGTGACCTACCGCATCCGGGTGCAGCGTAACGGGCCGGGCAATTCCGTCGCCCTCACCGCCAATGGTCACTCCGTCAGCGGAGACATCATTCCCCTGCCGCCGCCTGGTCAGACTGAGGTTTTAGTTCAAGCAACCCTGTCTTAACTTTTCTCGTAACTATGGGGATACGATGATATTGGTTGAAATAGACCAATTGAGCCTTCAGGGCAGGCCCATATTGGACCGGCTGACTTATCCCAGACAGGTGAAACTTTAAACATACCCGCCAAAGAAATCAAACTCTTGACCAGTAACTCAAAATGGTGTATAGTGGTCAAAACTTTGACCTGCGAGGGTAAAATATGCGGGATGAAATATTAAGTACCAGAGAAGCGGCTATTATCTTGGGCATGACCCAGGAAACAGTGAGCCGTCTGATCAAGAAGGGCAAACTGGAAGGTCAAAAGTTAGGGGGGTTTTTTGTGGTGACGCGCACCAGCGTGGAAATCTATGTCACCACTACCAATGGCAAAAGCAAGAATGATCCTACCCGCAAGCTTTTAGCAGGAGATAAAATAAAGACGAGCCAACAATAATTAACGTTGGCTCGTTCTTCATCCTGTAAGCGGGAGGGCTGGAAGCATGGAAAGTGGGCTACTTCTCAGGCCAGCCCTCCAATCCTCCAGCCTTCCACTTACTTTACCGATCCTCAAGCGGCGTCCACTTTAAGCCTTTGGGTCCGACATAATCGGCGCGGGGGCGGATCAGCCGGTTGTCGGCGTACTGGTCCATAATATGGGCACACCAGCCGGCAATGCGGCTGATGGCGAACATCGGAGTAAACATATCGTTATCCAGGCCCAGCATGTGGAGCAACGGCGCTGAATAATAATCCACATTCGGATAGAGCTTACGCTCCTGGAAAAATGCATTCTGGCCCGCCACCTCTTCCAGCCTGGCGGCGATGTCAAACCACTTGCGATTCTCCGACTGGCCGGCCAGGGCCTCGACTTTGGCCCGCAGGTGAGGCGCGCGCGGGTCGAGCGCCTTGTAGACGCGGTGGCCAATGCCCATAATCCTCTTCTTGCTTTTCAAACAGCCCTGGAACCAGGGCACCACGTTGTCCACATTGCCGATTTCCTCAAACTGCTCCATCGCTTCCTGCACCGCGCCGCCATGAGCATGGCCGCTGAGCGTGCCAATACCGCTGACCACCGCCGAATACATCCCGGCCCAGGTCGAGGCCGTTACCCGGCAGGCAAAGGTCGAGGCGTTGTAGTCGTGTTCGGCCAGCAGCACCAGGTAGAGATCAAGCGCCTTTTCGGCTTCGGGCGTGGGTTCTTTGCCGTTGAGCATCCATAAGAAATTGGCGGCGTGGCCCAGGTCTTCGCGGGGCGGAATAGGTCTCAAGCCCTGGCGATAGCGGGCAAAGGTGGCCATAATCGTCGGTATCTTGGCCAGAATATCGTCGGCCTTGAGCAGGTTGGTTTCTTTATCAAAAGTCACTTTCTCCGGGTCATAGAGACCAATTTGTGACACCCCGGTCCGGCAGACCGACATGGGCCGGGCGTTTTGGGGCATGGAGCGGATCAGCTTCAGGTGATCATCCTTCAAGGTGCGACGCGCCACCAGCCGGTCATTCAATCTGCTCAGTTCCCGTTTATTGGGTAATTTGCCATGCCAGAGGAGGTAAACAACTTCCTCGAAAGTGGCGCTGGGGGCCAGTTCATCTATGTGATAGCCCCGATAAATCAACTCCCCCTTGTCACCATCAATGAAACAGATATCTTGCTGGCCGACGACAACGTCTTGTAAGCCAGCTTTAACCTCAGCCATATAGAACCTCCAGTAAGAATAATTTTAGGGTCGTTTTTCGATAGGCACATAATCCCGCTGCTCTGGCCCCAGGTAAATTTGGCGCGGCCGGGCTATTTTTTGCTCCGGGTCGTCAAGCATCTCCATCCACTGAGCCAGCCAGCCTGAGGCGCGGGGAATGGCAAAGAGGAAGGGGAACATGTCCATGGGGAAGCGCAGGGTATGGTAGATAATGCCGCTGTAAAAATCCACATTGGGATAAAGTTTGCGCGAGATAAAGTAGTCATCCTGCAAGGCAATCCGCTCTAATTCAAGGGCAATGTCCAGCATCGGATTACTGCCGGTAACTTCAAACACTTCGTAGGCCACCTTCTTGATAATGCTGGCGCGGGGATCATAGTTTTTATAGACCCGATGCCCAAAGCCCATCAGGCGCACCTCACCCTTTTTGACGCGTTCAATATAGGCCGGCACATGGTCCACGGAGCCAATTTCGTTCAACATGAGCAAGACGGCCTCATTCGCCCCGCCGTGTAAGGGGCCATAAAGCGCTGCGGCGGCTGCCGATAAGGCGCTGTAAGGATCGGCCAGGCTGGAGCCAACGGCGCGCATCACCGATGTGGAGCAGTTCTGCTCGTGATCGGCATGGAGGATAAACAAGACATCCATCGCCCGCGCCAGGGCCGGATGGACCTCGTAATCATGCTGATTCATGTAATCCAGCATATACAGCAGGTTGGCGGTGTAGCCGAGCGAACTATCCGGGTAATTGAAGGGCCGGCCAATACGGTGGCGATAAGCAAAAGCGGCGATGGTCGGCAATTTGCCGATAATCCGCCAGATTTGTTTCTCACGCACTTTGGGATCGCGCACCTTTTTCGCTTCCGGATAAAGTGTAGACATAGCTGAAACCGCGCTGATCAGGATACCCATCGGATGGGCATCATAACGGAAAGCCTGGATAAGCTGCGTCAAATTTTCATGAATAAAGGTATGGCGCAAAATCCGGTTTTCCCAATAGGCCAGTTGCTCTTTGGTCGGCAGCTCACCGTACAGGATCAGGTAGGCCACTTCCAGATAAGTGCTCTGCTCAGCCAATTGCTCGATGGGATAACCTCGATAGTGCAAAATGCCCTTATCGCCGTCAATATAGGTGATGTTACTTTTACAGGCAGCCGTATTCACATAAGCGGGATCATAAGCCATCAAGCCAAAGTCATCAGGATTGACTTTGATCTGGCGTAAATCTGTGGCATGGATAGTCTCATGCTCGATGGGAATTTCATAGGTTTTACCCGTGCGATTATCCGTGATAGTTAAGGTGTCTTTGCTCATAGCTGCTCCTTAATAATAGATGAGGAATTTTGGAGGCGCCCCGCTGCCTCGGATAGAGATATTCTATCTGGGACTGGCAACAATCAACCTCTGGGATCAACAGCATGCGAGGTCAAGCGAAAATTCGCCGTATTCTAGCACAAAACCCCCCCAGGCCCAAAATGGTAGGAAGAAGCGAGGCGGCGAAGATATGAAGAGGCGAAGAAGCAAAGAGGCGAATACAAAGATACGCCCCTCCGCAGTATACGTCCTGCGCTTACGGCTGAGGGGGATGCACTTCCAGATACTGCTGAAGCAGATCACCCATCCGCCCGGCATCTGACCCTAGAATATCATAGGAGTCCCAACGTTTATCATTGGAGCCAGCCAGGAAGATGGCTGCGCCTTTGATATAGTCATCCTGTTGTAGATTCTGGTCATACCAAATGAGCTGATCCATATAGACACCGGGCGGATCATCGCGCAGGCCGTTAGCCAGCCAGGTCTCGATAAAGTCCAGCCAGCCATGTGCTTCGGCGGGGCCGGGCCGGGGCTGCACCAGACCGTCCACGCCGCATTCCGTGATCAGGGTGGGAATATCGCCAAAGCCCATCGGTATAAGCTGCTGGCGATATACTTTGCGATAGCGCAGGGTCAGCCAGCCCTCGTCGCCCTGTTCCGGCTCTCCGGCCAACTGCAAGGCGCCGGAACGGAACTGCATGACCGGCGCGGAGTACTCATGCAGGCCCAGGTAGCCGTTGTACTGGCGTATGGCTTCCAGGGCCGGCCTGAATTCCGGCCACAATTCCAGCGGCGGCTGGCCGGCCCCAAAATTACCCACCACCGAGCGAAGGCCCTGTTCGCCCAGGATGCGGGTCCGCTCAGCCTCAAAATCGGCCAGGCGTTTCATTTTGTCCACCGTATCGGCCACCGGCTCGTTATAGGCTTCCCAGGCATCAATGCCGGCCATGCGCAATGGGTCGGTGGCCAGCGGTAATAACTTATCTACAAAAGCCTGGACGAGGGGTGTGGGGTCAACATCCAAATTGTGCTGTTCTAGAAAAATACGGGCGACAACGGTTGTGGTCGGTGATGAGTCTTTGATGCTCTTGACAAAATTGCCGTCAATTTCCAGGGTTTTGACCAGCGCCGGCTTGCCGGCGGCAATAAGCGCTAACGCTCTCTCGTGATGGCGGGTCAAAAAGAGGCCCAATTTGCTGGGCGGGCCGGGGGGATAGGGAGTCGGGGTGGGGGTGGGCGTCGGCGTGGGGGTAGCCTCTTCGGTGCCGCTGGGGGCCGGCGTTTGCTCAGCCGCTTGGCTGGTGGCGCTGCCCGCGCCCGTGGTAGGCGTTGGGATGGTGGAGAAGGAGAAAGGGGTTCCGGTGGCCGTCGGCGTGAAGGTCGGCAAAGAAGTGGGGGTGTGGGCCGGAAGAGCGGTTGACACGCCGGCAGACCGTCCAAAATTGGCCAGGCGGCAGGCTTGTAAAAAAGCGAGCAGGCCAATAAAGCCGGCTCCGCGTATAAATTGTCTTCTGTCCATACTCCTTTACAGAGTAGCCAGTAGTAAGTAAACAGTAGTCAGAAATTTTCTCTGACGAGTGGCTACTGGCTACTGACAACTGACCTTAAATTTTGAACGTCCATTGGCGACGAGGTATCTTACCCTCAAGCGGTGTGGAGGCCAAATCAACCTCATCGTTTTGCTCGTGAGCATAGACGGGGCAGCCGCGATGTTTGAATGGGCACAGTTCACAATGAAGGCCGGGCCTGGCGCGAACCTGACCGCGCGCCAGAGCCTGAATAGGTTCGCGTAGTTGGACCAGATTCTGACGGTACTCCTCTTCGCTCAGTTCAATGGTGACACTTTGATCGAGTTGCAGCCAGGCCTCTTGCAGGCGGACAGGACGCTTGTGGGGGTAGTTGGCCGCCACGAGGGCATGAAACATGGTCATGGCCTGGTCCTGGCGCAGCTCGGCGGCGTCGGGCAAGGGGCCAGGCTCGGTCCGGAACAGGACCGCCAAAATGCCGCCGTCTGAGGTTTTATCAAGACGATCCACTATCCCGCGCAACAGGACAGGAATCCCGCCAATGGTGATTTTTAGTTCCAGGGTTTCGTTTCCAGCGATCATCTGCCGCCAATCTTGGGCCAGGCGCTGATAATAGCGTTCCAGGATGGGCCGCAGTAAGAGTTGATCGGCTTGCCCGGCCAGATACTGCTCCAGTGACAAACGGGCTGGGCCGCCGGCGGCATGCAATGCCTGAACAGCCTCACGGATAGCCTCATCCAGTGCAACATGCGCTGCATCCAGGGACGACACTCCTGTTTGCTGGTCAAAGTAGTAATGCAGTGAACAATTCGCCAGAATACGGGCTTCGGCTGGGGTTAGCAAGATAGGCTGTCTCAACATAACTAAACATTAGCACAGATGAGCTAGCCCGTCAAGAGGGAGTTTCGACGTTATAAAAAAAACGGCGGGCTGGTAACGATGTAATTCTCAAACCGGCCAAAAGGGAGGTCGCTCATAAAGATGGCGATAAAGGAGTCTATCCGAAAATTGCGAGCCAGCAGGTAATCCACCGCGGCCTGGTTGACCATGGGCACTTCCAGGCCAAAGTGATCCCGTCCGTTGGTAGCTGCGTCGTTCTCGGCGTGGGCCAGCACGGCTGGAAAGTCGCCGGGGTTGAGCAGGGCAAAGGGGCCGTTTCTCAGGCCGACGTACCCATAGCCGGCAGGCTGTCTCTGGCGATAGTAGAGATAGCCCTGCCGCTGGGTGAGCAGCCATTTGTGGTCAAGGTCTCGCCGGTGGCCGATAATACCTCTGTCCAATTTGCCGAGCGCAGCCAGAATTTTGGGTGAGGCGGTGATTGGCTCAAAGACCAGATCGGTGGCTACCGGAGTTACGGCGGGAGTCCGCCAAAAATAGTAAATCGGAAAGCGCGGATAGACGCCTGCCTTGAGATAACGAACCTGGGCAGGGATGTCGGTTGAGGCGATAATAAAACGCCGTCCGGTTGCTGCGGGGAAGGTGCGGAGCAGTAGCTCATAGCCCACGCCCTGGGCTTGCTGGTCGGGCCGGACAAAAAACTCGGTCAATTCAAGCATACCGTCGCGCCGGATTGAGCGGCCAAAACCAATAATCTGGCCGGCCTTTTCGGCCAACCAGAAATGGGCCGCTGTACAGGCCAGGTGCTCGTACAGGGAGCGGCGTTCCTGCCACATTTGTTCCAAAGCTGCCGGGTCTTGCCAACTGGTCGGTTCGGTCGAACCGAGCCGACGGCTGAGATCAGCCAGGGTTTCCTCGAAGAGCTTGAAAACGCTATAAGAGTCGGCAGCCGTGCCGGGGTGGTAGGTAATTTCAGTCATTTGTTTGAAGATATAGATGTCCAGAAAGATTTCTTCTCAATATCTGAGTAACAAGTGGCAGGGTAGCAGATAAAAAGTTTGCTACTCTGTTACCTTGCTACCCGTTTCAGCGGCAAGAACTTTTCTGGCGCATACTATTTTTGGTTGATGTAGTAATGATTTTGGATGTCATGTGCCAGTTCTTTGACTTCCACGCGGGTGAAGCCGGCCTCGGCCAGCATCTCCAGCGCCTTTTCTCGCCCCCACATGGCTCCCAAACCCTCACCCTCGTAGGCCAGCGAGACGGTCATACAGTGCATCGTGGAGATAGTGTAGAGAAACGGCCCGATGGGGTGGTCGAGGTTGTGATGGACATGACTCGAACCGGCAATATCTTGCATTAAATAAACCCCGTCGGGTTTCAGAGCGCGATAAATGTTGCGCAGTACGGCCGCCGGTTTGGCCTGGTCGTGAATGGCGTCAAACGTGGTAATCAAGTCGAAGCGTTCCAACTCGTCCAGCAGGGCTGCATCCTGAACGGCGAAGCGGATGTTGGTCAGGCCCCGCTGCCGGGCTTCAACCTGAGCAGCGGCAACACCATTTTCCGAGAAATCGTAACCG
Source organism: Anaerolineales bacterium (assembly GCA_015075185.1). Lineage (GTDB taxonomy): Bacteria > Chloroflexota > Anaerolineae > 4572-78 > J111 > DSQQ01. Next base: position 304,942 of record JABTUW010000003.1, read on the forward strand.
GTGAAGCGGCTGTTGGGAAAGGTCTGGGCCATCAACATGAGGGCCAGGCCGCGGCCACAGCCCAGGTCGAGTACCTCGATGCCTTGCTGCAACTGCTCCGTCAAACCAGGGACAAGGGGCAGGATATGATCCAACAGGGCCGGCAGGACCGACTGGCCGCTGTCCTCGGCCATGACGTCCTGGAAGCGGGGAAAGGCGGCATAGGGCACGCCGCCGCCCCGCCGGAATGACTCGACGATGCCATCTTCCACCGAGCCGAGCAGGCCGATATACTGGGTAAAGGCAGCGATGTTATTGGGCGCCGCCGTGCGTGTGAGCGCAGCCGCATGTTCTTTAGGCAGGTGATAGGTATCGGTCAGCGGGTCATACTCAATTACCCGCCCGGTAACCATCGCTCCTAGCCACTCGCGGACATAGCGTTCGTGCAGGTCAGCAGCTTTGGCAATCTGGCTGATGGGAGCCGGTGGCAGTTCGGCCATTGTATCAAACAGGCCGGTGCGGTGGCCGATGCTGGTCATCAATGCCAGCGAGCCGTAGTTTAGAACATCCACCATTTTCTCGGTGAAAGCCTCTGCCTTTTGTTCATTGAAGCCATTTGTGCTCATTAGTTTTCTCCTCAAACTCAATGGGGTTTGTACTTTTACAATTGATGGCCTCAGTATAGGTTACAAAGAGCGATATGTAATCTGCCAAAGTATAGGTTTGGAGGTTGGGTTTCAGGGGCAGAGGATTAAGCCAACAGACCAATCTCCCTGGCGCGGGCAATGGCCTGGGTGCGGCTGGTCACGTTGAGTTTGCCGTAAATCTGGCTGGTGTAAAATTTGGCAGTACCGACCGAAATAATCAGCCTGTCGGCAATTTGCTGGTTGGTCATGCCCTCGGCAATGAGCCGCAGGACTTCGAGTTCGCGGGGGGTGAGGGGGTCTACAAGAGCAGAGGTGTGGGGGTGCAGCCCCAAGGGGAGGCTTCGCTCAGAGGCGGGAGAAGACGATGCTTCCTCTACGGATACAGGCGCAGCCAGTTCTATCAGAATCTGCTTGGTAACAATTTCGAAATCGCTGGAAGCGCCGCGACGTTTGGCAGCCATAAAGTCATCAGGTGACAGGTTGGCTTCGTAATGGGCCAGGAGTTGTTGCGCTCTGGCCTTGGTTTCAGAGTCGCTGGCCGGGTGCTGGAGAGCCAGGGCCAGTAATTCAACACCCCACTCCGTGCGATCCGTTTGGCCGAGGAACTGGGCGACGCCAACCAGGATGGCCAGGGTGAGCGGCACAAATTGCATAGCGCTCGTAATTTCGAGGGCTTCCCGGAAGTTTTGTTGCGCCGTCTGGTATTGGCCCAGGGCGCAGGCCGTTTCAGCCAAACCGGAAAGGGAAGTGGCCAGGCCGCCCCGGTCGCCAATTTCACGATAGAGGGCCAGGCTTTGCTGATAGAGCTGCATGGCTTCGGCATACTCTTGTTGAAGCCATGCAACCCAGCCCAAGTGACCGAGCGTTACGGCCCGGCCTTCCAGGTTATCAAACTCGTCGGCCAGGGTGTGGCTGGCCTGATAGTGCTGCCTGGCCTGGGCATAATCCTTAAGCGCCCTGGCTACATGGCCCAAACTCAGGAGGACATACGCCATAAACCAGCGATTATCCGTTTCCTGGGTCAGGGTGTACGCCTGCTGGTCGTAACTCAGGGCCGACTCGTATTCACCCTGGGCAAAGGCCGCCTCCGCCAGTACGTAGAGCGCTATTTGGAGATTCTGTTTATCGCTGCGGGACTCGCTCAAACGGCGCGCCTCTTCGCCGAAGCGGGCCGCTTCGACATAATCTCCCCTGATGTTGGCCAGCACGCCCAGGGCGATGAGCGGATCATTGGCAAAACCAGGGGGTGGGGGGACGCCCAACTCGGCCAAAATCGCCCGGCTTCGTTCCAGGACGTCTTTAGTTTCTGCCAATCGGCCCAGGCGAATATATTTCCAGCCCAACTCGACCAGGAGCAGGGCCAGGGTCATATCACGCTGGGGCGAGGGTTCAACCTGGCTCACTGCGTTGACCCCTTTTTCCAGGGCGTTGGCCCCTTCGCGGAAGCGACTCTGGGCGTCACAGAAGTGGTAATAAGCAAAGGCAGCTTTCTGAAGCTGAGTAATATCAGCCTGTTGGACCGCCCACTCCCAGGCTGCCCGGATATTCTCCAATTCGGCGGCAATCTCACGCATCGCCTCACGCTGCCGGCTGCTAATGACATCTTCGGCCCGCTGATGTAGAAAATCGGCATAATAGGCACAGTGTAAGTCATACATCTGGGCCACGTCTGCCGGGGACAAGACCAACTGCTCGGCGGCATACTGGCGCAGCAGTTCATGCATCTGGTAGCGACCATCCGGCTCTGACCGGAGCAGAGATTTGTCTACCAGCGACTGAAGAATCGGCAGGGAAGCTCGGGCAACACGCTCAGCGGCCTCACGCCGAAAGCCTCCCCGAAATACGGCCAACCGTTTGAATACACTCCGTTCAGCCTCGCTGAGGAGCTGCCAGGAATAGTCAAATACGGCCCGCATACTGCGCTGCCGGTTGGGAACGTTACGCAGCTTGGTGGTCAAAAAATCGAGATTGCGGGCGATTTCTGCCGCGATAATTTCGCTGGGCAAGGTTTTGACCCAGGAAGCAGCCAGCTCCAGAGCCAGAGGCACCCCTTCGACCAGTTGACAAATGCGAACAACAGGGGGCAGCTCGTCTGCCAGGGCAAAATCCCGGCGGATGCGCCGGGCGCGCTCGACGAAAAGCTGGACGGCGCTGTACTGCTCAATCCCCATCGTGGCCGCCTCCTCAAAGGGGCCGGGTTGGGCAGGGGGCAGAGGGGAATCCGGGAAGGAAAGGCCTTGAACAGGATAAAGCCACTCTTCTTGCAGGTTGAGCACTTCGCGTGAAGTGACCAGCAACTTGACCGCCGGGCACACTTCCAAAATATCGGCCAGGGGGTCGGCGCCGCCGGTGCTGAGCAACTGCTCAAAATTGTCCAGCACCAGCAGCACCTCTTTTTTATCCAGGTAATTGAGCAATTCCTGGGCAGGTTCTTCGTGGCCGCGCAGCGAAAAATCCAGCGCATCAGCTATGGCGGAAGCGAGAAAATCGGCGGAATGAATGGGCTGGAGGTTAACCAGGTAAACCCCATCGGCAAAGACGGCGGCAGTTTCGGTAGCGACCTGGATTGCCAGCCGGGTCTTGCCAATTCCACCGGGACCAATCAAGGTCAGCAGCCGGCAGGCCGGATCGGCCAATAGCTTGACAATTTCGGCCACCTCCTCAGCCCGGCCAATAAAAGGCGTCGGTTGGGGTGGCAGGTGGTGAACCCCGGTCAAGGGCTTCGATGGTTGCAGCATCGTTCGACCTACACCTTAAAATCTATGCTCTTGGGCTATAAATCAAGAAGTTTTGGCTGATACAGCTTTAGCCTTTAAACGAGTACCAAATTATCTCGATGAATAACCGTAGGGCCGTATTCATAGCCTAAAATATCGGCGATTTGGTGAGATTGTTTGCCATAGATGGTGCGTAAGTTGTTGGCGCTGTAGTTGGCGATGCCCCGGCCAATCTCCTGACCACGCCCGTTCAAGATCCGGATAGTCGCCCCCCGTTCAAAATCGCCCAAAATTTCGGTAACGCCTACGGCCAGCAAACTTTTGCCGGCCTGAGTTAATGCTTTGGCTGCTCCATCGTCAATCTTGATTGATCCCTGGGCCGCCTCGGCTAAAATCCAGCGTTTACGACTTTCGACGTGGCTCAACTGGCGGGGAAAGCGCGTGCCCAATGATTCGCCGGCCACGATACGGGCAATGCTGTCTGCGGCGTTGCCCGGTGCAATGACCACATCGGTACCGGAGCGCGTAGCTAATTCGGCGGCCTCGATTTTGGTAGTCATGCCGCCGGTGCCGACCGTGCTGCTGCTGCCGCCGGCAATGGCTCGAATCGTCTCGTCAATCGTGACAACCTGGGGAATCAGTTCGGCGTTGGCGTTGCGGCGCGGGTCGGCGGTAAAAAGGCCCAACTGGTCGGTCAGGATGATAAGTAAATCTGCATCAATCAGGTTGGCGACCATAGCCGACAATTTGTCATTGTCGCCAAATTTAATTTCGTCCACGGCCACCACATCATTCTCATTGATAATAGGCAGGATCTTATGTTGCAGTAACAGCAGCAGGGTATTGCGGGCGTTGAGGTAGCGGGTGCGATTAGCTAGGTCGGCCCGGGTAAGCAGCGCCTGGGCGACAACCATGTTGTACATTTCAAAAATTTGCTGGTAGAGCGCCAAGAGCCGCCCCTGGCCCACCGCGGCCAGCATTTGCTTGTGCGGGATGTCTTTACGCTGGACCCGCCGGTCTATACCCAGCAATTCGCGCCCGGTAAAAATGGCCCCGGAGGAAACAAGGATTAACTCATGGCCCTCCCGGCTAAGCTGAGCGATTTGGCGAGCCAGGTCAATCAAGCGGGGCCGGTGGATCCGCTCGGTGCCGGCCCGGAGCACATTTGTGCCAACTTTGATGACAACCCTCATAGAAGTCAGCAAATGGCGGGTAGCAGTTAGCAGGCAGTGGACGGCAGATAGCAGATAGCAAATTGATACATTAGCTGCTGTTGCCTTTACTCCCTACTGCCTACTTCCTACTCCTTACCCCCTCCCCTCATCATCTGGCGAAGTTCGGTGTAAGCGGGACGAGGGGTCCGGTCGGGGTTAAGGATGGCGTACCAGCGCATCGGTTCGGCGGCGGGATACCAGGGTACAGTGCTGAAGTCGAGGTTAAATAAGAAGAGCGCTTTGACAAACGGCCACTCTTTTTCAACTTTGGTGTAGGCTCTGACCAGGTATTCGGCTTGCTGCTCCTGAGTGACGCCAACCGCCTCGTGTTCGTCCAAATCCCAACTATTTTGCAGCACCCAGCCCGCTTCGGTAATCCAAACCGGGGTGTCGCCGTCGCCGTTAGCCTGCATCACCTTGTATTGATCTTCGACGCGGGCAAGGGAGAGGCCCCACGGGTCGGTTTCGTCGGGAGCGCGGCCATAAGCATAAGGGTGGCTGCCGAAGGCGTCGAAGTACCCTTTGGCCCCGGCATCGTACATCCCCTGCAAAAAGCTCAAATCGCCGTAAGCTGTGGCCGAACCTTCACACGTTGTGGCCAGGCCGCCACTGATAACCAGAGCGGCAGGATCAATCTTTTTAACGATAGCGTACGCCGTCTTGAGCATTTCGGTATAAGCCACCGGGTCAGGGGATTGGTTACCCCATTCGTAATCCAAATTAGGCTCATTCCAAATTTCGTAAGCAGCGACACGCCCTTGATAACGTTCGACCAGGGCTGTCATAAAATTGGCAAAGTCGGCCAGGTCGGTCGGGGGGTGGCTAAGGGCTGTGTCGGCGGGTCTAGCCCAGGTCGGTGTGCCATGCACCCGCAGCAGTACCTTCACCTGCTGTGCCCCAAACGCCTTGACCACATTATCCGGGTCAATCCATTGGAATTGACCCTGCTCCGGCTCGACCGTGCCCCAGTTAACATAGCCCTTGGCCCAATCAAAGCCCAGATCATTGGCCAGATAAGTCATCCCCAGATCGGCCAGGTTGACACCCGCAGCAAAATTGGGGTTGTTTGGCAGCTTCAAGGCCGGGGCGGCCTGGACCACACTCTGAGTCGCCGGGGGGGTAAAGGTAGCCTGGGGATTAATCACCAGGAAATCATCCCAGGCTTCGTTGAGAGTGACGCGGGTTGGCTGTCCTCCACTCGCTGGGAGCGCATAAACCTCGTGATTCCCTGCTTGCCAGGAGGTAAAGGTAAGCCACTGCCCGTCGGCGGACCAACTGAGTGACCCAATCCAGGTTTTGCTCTGAAAAAGCATGTCTAAATTATCTGCTTCGGGACCAATCACATAAATGCCCGGCATATCTTCTTCATTCCAACCAATAAAGGCCAGACGCTGGCTATCGGGCGACCAGGCCGGGGAAGTTCCTTTTAAGGGACCAGGGGTGATAACCTGCTCGTCGGTGCCGTCGGGCCGGACCCTGTAGATTTTTTCTACTCCATTTCGGATTGCGGCAAAAGCAATATATTTACCGTCAGGGGACCAGGCCGGCAGGCGGTCCATCTCGTTATTAAAGGTAAGCTGGATGGCTGTGTCGCCTTCAAGATGCTGCACAAAGATTTCCGCGTCCCCATCGCGCTCAGAGGCAAAGGCCACGCTCTGACCACTGGGAGACCAGGTCGGGCTGTAATCCCAGGCCGGGTCATTGGTTAAATTACGGGGTGAGAGGGCAGCATCCGGGTTGTGGACATCTAGCAGCCAAACATCACTGTTGCCGGAGCGATGACTGGTGAACGCAATCATCCTCCCCTCCGGCGACCAGGCGGGATTCCAATCAGCCGTTGGGGTGTTGGTCAGGTCAACAATTTGGCCGTTCTGATTTAAGGCAAAAATATCGCCAACCCCGCTGCGGTCGGAAGCGAAGGCATAGATAAACTGGGTTGCCTCTTCTTCCGTGGCACAAGCCGAAAGGCCCACAATTGCCCCAAGGATGACAATAACAATCACAGCCAAGGTTAGGCTTAAGTATTTCTTTAGCATACCCGGCCTAGTATAGCACCAGTAGCCACCAGGAGCAACAACGACCAAAGCAAACCAGCCAACTCCTTGGAATCCTGCCGAATGTTGCCCTATGACTTTTGGGCAAACCCTTGCTGCCCACAGGTACAACATTCCAGTCTTATTTTGAGTGGTCATTGGTAAATGAATAGTGACTAACGGGCGACGGGTTGATGACTTTTGGAACTGTTCACCTCTGTGTTTTTGCGGTATGCTGTAGGTGTAGCAGATGGAGTGATCGAGGAGACTGTTATGACCGAACTTGCTATCATCATCCTGACGATGGTTCTCCTACTCGGCGCGGTGATCGTGGAAGAATTACGAATCCGCACAGGAGGTTCAGAAAAGGATTAACTCCACCTTAACTTAATAAACTTTCCGGTGGACGCTCAACCCAACAATCACCATCCCAACTCATTCACTTCATCCGTCACGCCTCGTTATCCTCTTGCTTCCATTCCCATTTCCACTTCTACTTCTACTGCGACTTCCATCCCCACCTTCACTTTTACCTCTACCTCCACTTCCACTTTCACCTCCATCTCCACTTCTACCTCAACCTCGACTTCCACCTCCACGTTCACCTTTTCTTCCATTTTGTCCCCATTCACTCTTGTACCTGTAAAACGACCAGATCGGGCGTCTGGAAGGCTAAAAATAAAGGACCGGCTATGAGCCGGTCCTTTATTTTTAGCGGCTTTGCTTTTTTAGGAAAGGCAGTGTAAAAATAACGAAAAATCCGCAGGAGGAACCTGGTGAAACGGGAAGTACCCATTTATACCATCGCCGTTATTCCTGGTGACGGCATTGGCCCAGAGATCATCGAAGCTGCTTGCGCTGTTTTACAAAAGGTAGCCGACTTGCAGGGCTTCGGGATCAATTTCGAGCAGTATGAAGCTGGAGCTGGGGCTTATCAAAAATACGGCCAGGCCCTGTCGGCTGAGACTCTGGCCAGTCTGCGCCAGGCCGAGGCCATCTTTAAAGGGCCGACGGGTTTGCCCCAGGTACGCCTTCCTGACGGTACGGAAGCAGGGGTGTTAGGCGGCCGCTTACGCAATGGCCTTGATTTGTATGTCAACTTGCGGCCCATCAAACTTTATCCTAATGTGCCATCTGCCCTGGCCAATCGCCGAGCAGGTGAGATTGATTGGGTCATGGTCCGGGAGAATACGGAGGGCCTTTACGCCAGCCGGGGCAACGGCGTAGTGGCAACAACCGGCCAGGCCGCCACCGATACATTGATGATTACCCGGCTGGGCACGGAGCGAATTGTGCGCTATGCTTTTGAGGAAGCCCGGCGGCGTAACGGCAAAAAACGAGTCACCTGTGTGGATAAAAGTAATGTACTCCGTTCTTTTGCCTTCTTTCGCCAGATCTTCAAAGAAGTTGCCCAAAATTACCCTGATATCGAACCGGAGACGATGTACGTTGATGCTGCCGCTCAGGCCCTGGTGTTGGAACCGGATCGTTTTGATGTCATTGTCACCGAGAATCTCTTTGGCGATATTTTAAGTGACTTGGGCGGAGCAACGGTCGGCGGCATTGGGGTCTGCGCCGGGGCCAACATTGGCGACCGCTATGCCTATTTTGAGCCGATTCACGGTTCGGCGCCTGGCCTGGCCGGAACCGGACGGGCAAATCCTCTGGCCGCTATCCTGGCCGGCGGGCTGATGCTGAATTATCTGGGCCGGCGCGATGCCGCCGCCAAAATTGAGCAGGCCGTCGAGCATGCCTTTCGACAAAAAACAATTGTCTTGAAGCCCGATGGCTCTACTGAAACGGGCACTCAGGCAGTGGCGGAGGCTATTCTTAATCAACTTTGAGCATAGGAGTGACTGGTGATTACTGTTCTATTTGTCTGTATGGGCAACATTTGCCGTTCGCCGATGGCGGAAGCGGTGTTCAAGGATTTAGTGGCGCGTGAGGGCCTGAGCCAGCAGTTTTATATCGATTCGGTAGGGACCGATGCCTACCATATCGGGGAACCTGCTCACCGTGGCACCCGGCGAGTGCTGGCCGGGCAGGGAATTCAGTGCGATAGCACCGCCCGGCAGGTAACCCGGACGGATTTGGAAAAGGCGGATTATATCATCGCCATGGACCGCTCTAATGCGGCCGATTTGCAGACGATGATGCCCAGAGGCTCCTTGAACGGCCGTCTGAATCTGCTGCTCAGCTTTGCCGGGGGCCGGCACGCCAGCACCCTTGATGTGCCTGACCCTTATTACACCGGCAATTTTGAAGACGTTTTCCACCTGGTTACGGCGGGGTGTAAGGGCTTGCTGGCCCATATCCGGCGTGAGCGGGGGGTATAGAATCAAGGAACGGAATGGCTTTACCGGTAGCACTTGCTTCTTATCTGGAGTCCCATTTAGGCCGGATAACTGAGACTATACCGGTCAGCGGCGGCGACATCAGCCAGGTGGTGCGGGTGCGCCTGGCTGGCGGCGGTCAACTCCTGGTTAAGTGGCGCTCAAACTTACCCCCTGGCCTGTTCACCGCCGAGCGGCGGGGGCTTGAATTGTTACGTTCAGCAGGAGCGCTGCGAGTACCGGAGGTACTGGCCCAGGCTGAAGCGACAGCCAATTGTCCCGCCTTTATTGCCCTGGAATGGCTCGATCCTGGCTCTAAATCGAGCCAGAGCGCCGAAGTTTTGGGACACGGCCTGGCCGTTCAGCATCGCCTCCTCGCCTCCTCTTTCGGCCTGGATCACGCCAATCTTATCGGCGCTAACCCGCAGCCCAATCATCAAAGTGACAACTGGGCCAGCTTTTTTCGCGAGCAGCGACTGGGCTTTCAGATGGAATTGGCCGGGCGCAACGGCGTCCTTCCCACCCAGCGCGCCCGCCGGCTGGAAGCTTTACTGGCTCGCCTGGGCGATTGGCTGCCGGCCCAGCCCCCGGCCTCCCTCCTGCACGGCGACTTGTGGGGCGGCAACTGGCTGGCCACCGCTTCCGGCGAACCCGTCCTGATTGACCCCGCCGTATATTACGGCCACCGTGAAGCCGACCTGGCCTTTACCGAACTCTTCGGCGGGTTTCCGGCAGCTTTTTATAGCGCCTATCAAGCCAGTTGGCCGCTGGATCGCGGCTATGAGGAGCGCAAAGACCTTTACAACCTCTACCACCTGCTGAACCACCTCAATCTGTTTGGCGAGAGCTACGGCGGCAGTGTAGACTCGATTTTGCGGCGGTATGCGGGTTAGTCGTAAAACGTTAAACGTGAAACGTAAAGACCTCAATTCCAGCCCTTAGTTTTGTTTGACTCTGTCTCACACTTTAGCCAAGGCTTGCTCCAAATCGGCAATAATATCTTCTACCTCTTCGATGCCCGCCGAGAGACGAATCAGGCCCTCGCTGATGCCGATTTGGGCGCGCGCTTCCGGAGAGAGGGAGCGGTGGGAACTGGTGGCCGGATGGAGCACCAGGGTGTAAATGTCACCCAGGGTCGTGGCGGGCAGGCAAAGTTTGAGGCGTTCCATAAAGCGAAAAACTGCATTTTTGCCGGCCCCGGCGATTTCAAAAGAAAGCACTCCGCCAAAGCCGCGCTCCCCAAAAAGCCGGCGAGCCAGTTGATGCTGCGGGTGCGCCGGCAGGCTGGGGTGATTGACCCGGGCGATTTGCGGCTGTTCTGCCAGCCAGGCAGCGATATGGGCCGCATTGCTTACCTGTTTCTGCATTCTTAGCGGCAGCGTTTTCAGGCCGCGCAGGGCCAGCCAGGCTTCAAACGGCCCCAATGTCCCCCCCACAATAAGCGTCAGGTCATACAGTTTGCGCCGGTTGGCTGCGGAGGTGACGACAACCCCGGCCATCACGTCACCATGGCCACCGATGTACTTGGTGGCGCTGTGGATTACAAAATCAGCGCCGTGGGCCAGGGGGGTGAAAAGATAAGGGGTGGCAAAGGTGTTGTCCAGCAAAAGCTGGGCGCCATAGCGATGGGCTAACTCAGCCAGGGCCGGGGCATCGGCGACCTTCAGCAGCGGGTTGGAGATAGTTTCCGCCACCAGAGCCACCGGCTGTGCCTCGGCCAGTGCGGCCTCGACGGCGGCCAGATCGGCCACATCTACCAGGCGGACGGCAGCGCCCAATTCGGCAAAGAGGCGATTGAGCAAGGTGTAGGTAGCCCCGTAAACATCCAGCGCAGCCACAACGGCGGTCCCGGCCCGGACACCGGCGGCCAACAAGGCCGAGTGCATAGCCGCCATACCCGAAGCAAAGGCATAGGCTGCCTCTCCCCCTTCCAAATCGGCTATGGCTGTCTCAAAAGCGGCGACCGTCGGGCTGCCGTAGCGAGGATAAACATAGCCCTCCTGGGTGGTGGCAAAGATGGCGTCGAGGTCATCCATACTTTCGTACACAAAGCCGACGGTGGGATGAATCGGAGTAGCAACAGGGATGTAATTGCCTTGAGGGACACGCTCACCGGCGTGGACGGCGCGGGTGGCAAAGCTTTGGTTTGTCATGATCTTATTCCTCTCTGATGAAAAATATATTGATTAAATCCCCTTGCCCGCGAGCAAACCTATTAGCGCCCCGCCGGCAATCAGCCAGGTCGAGTTGACCTTGTAGCGTAGCAGCAGCACCGCCGCAGCCAAGGCCAGGGCAATTGTCAGTGGGTCAACCAACGAGGCCCGGCCCAGTTGCCAGGTTACCGCAGCCATCAGGCCCAGCGAAGCCACATTCACCCCGTCCAGCAGGCTGCCGGTCCAGGGGGAGTTGCGCAGCCTGGGGATAAGGGGGTTGCTGAGGGCGACAAAGACGAATGATGGCAGAAAAATTCCGAGGGTAGCCAGCAGCGCGCCAGGTAGACCGGCCAGGATATAGCCAATGAAAGTGGCGGTGGAAAAGACAGGGCCGGGCGTCACCTGGCCGATGGCAATGGCATCTAGCAACTGCGAGTCGGTCAGCCAGCCGAGGCGGATGACAAAATCGGCTCGCAGGAAGGCCAGCAGGACGTAGCCGCTGCCGTAGAGCACCGAGCCAATTTTGAGAAAGATGAGAAACAATTGAAGTAAGCTGACCGGGGCAGCAACGAATAATGGCAGTCCCAGCCCAGGCAGTCCTGCCAGTAGGATTGTCAATCCCGACTGGGGCCGTTGCCGCCAATTCTGGCCGAGCATGACGACCAGCCCTCCCACAATCAGGAGCATAATTTCGTTAAAGCCAAAGAAATAAAGGATCAGGACGGCCAGGCCGACCCCGGCCGTGAGCGGGCCTTTGATGGCCTTGGGTGTCAGCGACCAGAGGGCTTGGGCAATGACCGCCATAATGACCGGCTTGACGCCGTACAGCAGCCGGTCCGCCGCTGGAGTGGTGCCGTACTGAACATAAGCCCAGGCCAGGGCCAGCGTAATCAAGGCCGCCGGGGTGATAAAACAAACCCCGGCCAGGATGAGGCCCGGCCAACCAGCCCGCAGAAAACCGAGGTGGATGGTCATTTCGGTGGAATTGGGGCCGGGGATCAGGTTAGTGGCCCCGAGCAGGTCAAGAAAGTGCTGCTCGTCCAGCCACTTGCGCCGTTTGACCAGCTCATCATGCATGAGGGCAATATGAGCGGCCGGCCCGCCAAAGGCCGTCACGCCGAGTTTCAGGAAGAAAAGGACGACCTCGGCCAGGCCAGGCGACGCTGTTGAAGCCGCTGGGGGTGGGGAGTCAGCAGGCATAAACTTTCCCAGTTGCGCGTTTAAAAATTTGGCTGATGATACCACAGGCTGAGATGAAAGCCTAATCGGGCCAATTTGACGGGGCTATTCCGGCGCTGTGCCCTTCTCCCCACGTAGAAACTTGACTCGCACAAAAGCATGCCGCCTCTTTGGCGCTGATGATTTGACAACCTGAGCACACTTCTTACAATCCAATTTTATATTTCTTGGAGGAAAGAGATTAATGACCAAAAGACGACAGGGCGAACTGGCTTTCAAACGAAGCAGGGCAGTTCAGAGTCAAAATAAAGTACCGGCCTGGACCTGGATGGCCGGCGGCGGCGTTCTGCTGGTGCTGGCCGTTATTGGGTTGTTTTACCTGGGCAACCAAAGACCCGGCCCGGTCAGCGACGATATTGATGGAGCGCTTGTTTTTCCCGAGCAGGGGCGGGGACATCAAGAGGGGGATATTGTTTATCCGGAGGATGCGCCCGTCGGCGGTATTCACAGCCCGGAGTGGCTTAACTGCGGCATCTACGAGCAGCCGGTGCGGCGGGAAAATGTGATCCACTCGATGGAACATGGGGCGGTTTGGATTGCTTATCAGCCCGAACTGCCCGCCGAACAGGTCGAAACCCTGCGCAATCTGGTCCGGCAGGAGCAGGCCGGGACGCAGGAACGCTGGATTGTGCTGGCCCCCCAACCCGGCCTGAATGACCCGATTGTGGCTTCCGCCTGGCGGGTGCAACTTCGCCTGGATGACGCCTCGGACCAGCGGCTGGTTCAATTCGTCAACAAGTACCAGAAAGGGCCGTATTACCCGGAGCCGGGCGCGAGCTGCACTTTCGGCGGCATCGGCGAACCGATGAGCTAAGGGATTTGCGATTGACGATTTTCGAAGGATGGATATTAAAACAATCGTAAATCGTCAATCTAAAACCGTAAATAGCTTACTTACTGCATGGGTTCCTCGGCCAGGGTTACTTCGACCGACTGCTCTTGACCCTGGCGCAGCAGGGTGATGGTGACAACATCGCCGACCTGGTACTGGGTTTCCAACGAAATTTCCAGGTTTTCCAGGCTGGTAACTGCCTGATCGTCTACCCTGGTCAAAATGTCCCCACCCACGTAGAGGCGCTGGTTGCCCAAAATAATCTCCTGCCGCGCCCCACGCACTCCCTCCGTAGCGAGCGGACTCCCTTGAAACAATTCCACCAGCAGCAGCCCCTGCTCCACCGGCAAATCCAGAACCTTGGCCAGGGCGGGTGTAAGCCGGTAGGCGTAGCGAATGCCCAGCCAGGGATGCCGGTAGCGCCCCAGGGTGAGCAGGTCAGGCAGCACCCGGCGAACCGTATCCACCGGGATGGCAAAGCCGACGCCGCTGCTGGTCCCGCTGGGGCTGAAAATGGCCGAATTGATACCGATGACCCGCCCGGCGCTGTCGAGCAGCGGGCCGCCCGAGTTGCCCCGGTTGATGGCGGCGTCGGTCTGGATAATGCCGCTGATCTGCCGCCCATCCTGGCTCTCGATCGAGCGATTCAGGGCGCTGATAACCCCGGTAGTCAGGGTGCGGCCAAACTGGCCGAAGGGATTGCCGATAACAATGGCCCGCTGCCCAATCTGCAAATTGGCCGATTGGCCCAACTCAACCGGCACGAGCAGTCCCGGCGGCGCATTTTCGACCCGGATGACGGCGATGTCGTTGCGCGGGTCAGCCCCGACAATTTGGGCGGGTAAGACGGTGTCATCGCTGAAATTGACTTCGATGCTCTGCGCCCCTTCGACAACGTGGTAGTTAGTCAAAATGTGGCCGTCGTCATCGAGCACAAAGCCGGAGCCGGCGCCCTCGGCGGGAATCACCTCAAAAAAGAAACTCCGCTGCAAGACCCGGGTGGTGATATTGACCACTGAGGGGGCTACCCGCTTGTAAACATCAATAACCCGCCGCTCGGCAAAATCCAGCCCGGCGGCGTCTATCAGGGGTAGATCGCTTGTTACGCTCTCGTCAGCACTTACGACGGATAGGGGAGTTGGAAGCGAGGTTGGCGTGGGAAGCAGGGTTGCTGTTGGCGCGGGAGTCGGTGGGGAGGACAGCGCCGTCAGATCCTCCAGGTTGCAGCCGAGGCTGGCTAACATGAGCATTAACAAGAAGGTCAGGCTGGCGCGCCGAGTGGTAAAACAGGACAGCCGGATTATATGAAACATACCATCTCGCTTACTCTTCACCATTCTTACCTGATTCAAGGTCAATACTTTGAACCATCTGGTAAAGCCGGCTTCACCCCTGGCTCATATCTATCGCGTTGACTTTGATCGGTGTCAGGGTGACCAGGATCCGCTGCTCACCGGGCCGGTCCATCATCCGCAGATCTACACCGTACTTGCGACCCAGTTTATCGGCGAAGGCGTAATCCTGATCAGAGCTTAGTTCGGCGCGCGCTCTGACCTCCAACGTGCGCAGCGGATTGGCCCGGTCGAGGATAAAGAGGGTGCATTCCGTGTGCCGGCGGAGGTTCTTGACTTTCTGGCGAGCGGTGTTCAACGATAACTTCAGCGTGCCATCTTCGTCGAAGAGGAACCAGAGCGCCGTCACCTGCGGATAGCCATCCCGTCCGATCGTTGCCAGGATGGCCACATCAGAGTCCAATAGATCACGGTGTGTTTCGGGAAATGCCGTCATAATCTCCTCCTATCTTGTAAACTCTATGCTCCTTCCAGCTTATCATCTTTTTTTGAGGCTGTCCATATCCATCTGGGCGAATTTACCTGAAGCACCCCTCTTGTTTTACAAGTTTGACACCCTTTCTAACCTATCTTATACTCAATGGCATTAAGAGAGTAAAGAAATGAAACCGCTTATCCTCAGCTTATATCTCACGCTGTTCCTGGCTGCTTGCAGCCAGCCGACCCCGCCGGCGCAGCCGCCAGACGTTCCGGCGGAAGGCGCACAGCCGCAGCCCACGCTGCTTTCTGATCAATTGGGCACAGCCGAAGACCTGGTCCCGGCTCCGGCGGAAATTGAGACGGCCAAAGCGGTGCTCGGCCAGCATGGCTTTATTGGGATTGTAACCTGCACCATGAACACTGAATACCATGCCACCGTGGCCAACTCGGCCAGGGCCAGGGCCGACGCGCTCGGCCTGAAAACTGCCCTCTTCGATTCAGATGTCCAGGCCGAACAACAGGCTGGCGCGATCAAGAACTTTGCGGCTAAAGGGGCTAAGGTGATAGTTTTATGCGCGCTCGACCCCCAGGTGGTGGAACCGGCGGTCAAAGAAGCGGAAGCAGCCGGGGTCTTATTTGTGCAGGTGTCCGGGGCGGACCTGCCGGTGAAGGGGATTTCCATCGGTGGGAAAGCCGACTCCAACGCCGACCTGGGCTGCGCGGCGGGCGAAATTGCCGGGGATTTGATTGCCAAGGAGAAAGCGGGCCGGGCGACCGTCGCCGTCCTGGATTATCCCGACCTGCCGGAAATCATCATCCGGGCCGATAACATCGAGACGTGCCTGCTGGCCAAAGCGCCCCAGGCCACGGTCGTGGGCCGTTTTCTGGGAGGCACCACGGAGAACGGCCTTAAATCTATGATTGCCGCTCTGGAACAGTACCCCGCTATTGATGTGGTGGTCAGCATTAACGATGCCGGGGCCTATGGGGCGCTGACCGCCCTGCAAGCGGCCAACAAAGACCCCCAAACGACCATAATCGTGGGCATTGACGCCGAAGCCAGAGCCAAAGACCTGATCAAAGCGGGCACTTACTATCGCGGCACGGTGGATACTTCGCCGGCCAAAGCAGGCGAAATTGTGATCAATGCGGCGGTCAAACTGCTGGCCAGCGCCACCGTCCCCCAAACTATTCGCATCCCGGTCACAAAAATAACGCCGGAGAATTTGCCGTAACTGAGAAAATTTACGGCTGGTACTCTACCGGCAGGCGGATGGTGAAAGTTGAGCCGCGGCCCGGCTCGCTGGCGACACTAACACTGCCGCCCATCAACTGGCAAAAGCGCTGGGTGATGGCCAGGCCGAGGCCGGTGCCGCCGTACTTGCGCGTGGTCGAGGCGTCGGCCTGGGTAAAGGCCTGAAAAAGCCTGGACATCTGTTCCGGCGTCATGCCGATCCCGGTATCGGAAACCTTGAAGATGACAGCAGGGGAGCGGGGGTGCAGGGGAGCGGGGGAGAAAGAATCTCCTCTGCCCCTCTGCCCCTCTGGTCCCCTGCTGTTTGTTATTTCCCTTTCAACCGTGAGGGTAATCACCCCGTTTTCCGTAAACTTGGCCGCGTTGCTCAGCAGGTTAAAGAGCGACTGCCGCACCTTGGTCATGTCGGCATACATCAGGCCCAGATCGTCGGGGCAGTTGAGAACCAACTGATTGGCCTTTTTGCCGATCAACGGCTGGATGGTAATGACCACATCGTGGACCAGTTCGACGATGTCGAAGCTCTCCGGGTAGAGGGTCATCTTGCCGGCTTCGATCTTGGAAAGGTCGAGAATATCGTTAATCAAGCCCAGGAGTTGATTGCCGGCCGTTTGAATTTTTACCAGGTCAGGGATCAGGTCGGGCTGGTCCAGATGCTCAACTTCTTCTTGCAGCATCTCGCTGTAGCCAATGATGGCGTTGAGAGGAGTGCGCAGTTCGTGGCTCATATTGGCCAAAAATTGACTCTTGGCCCGGTTGGCTTCGACTGCCTGGTCACGAGCCAGGGCCAGTTGGGCCTCGGTTTGTTTGCGCACAGCTAATTCTTCCTGAACCGCTTTGAACAGCCGGGCATTCTCAATGGCTACGGCCACCCGGTTGGCCAGTGAGCGCAGCAAGTTGGCGTCGCTTTCATCCAGACCACCTGGCTGGTCCTGCTGGACCCCCAGTACGCCGATGACCCTTTCCTCAGGGCCAAGGGTAATGGGTACGTCAATTTCAGCGCAGCCCGGCAGATGTAAGCGATCAGGCTGTCCGGCTGCGGCCGGTGGATCAAGCTGGACAATTTCACTCCTGCGGGCAGCCTGGGCGATTGGCGAGGACGAGGGGAGGGCAATCCGCGCTAAGGGGGAGGGATATTTCGGGTCTGAGCGAACTGCCGCCGCTGTCAGAACCAAAACATCTTTACTATGATCCTGCTCCCCCTCCTCCAGTAAATAAATATAAGCCGAATAATAATCAAAACGCGTCTTGATTTGGTTGACCACTTCCGCCAGCAAGCCTTCCAGATCGAGAATAGCATTGAGCCGCTCGCCCAGGCTGGCAATCACTTCCAGGCGCTCGGTGCGCTCCATAACCCGTTCTTCCAGGGAGCCGATCAAATCCCGTAACTCGGCGGTCATCCCGTTAAAAGCCTCGGCCAGTGTGGCAAATTCGTCCCGGCTGTTGACCGTCACCACCTGGTCCAGTTGGCCCTGTCCAATTTGTTGGGCCGCCGCGCTGAGCAGGCTGAGCGGTTGCAGAATGCGCCGGGCCAGAAACACTGCCGCCAGAACAGCCAGACTTAAGGCTAAAATGGTGGTAACGATCAAGGCAGTGGTGCTCTGGCGGCTGATCATTTCAAGCTGGCTGCGAGCGCGGTCAACGCCGGCCTGGCTCTCGAGGCCAATTTGTTCCGACACCCCGTTGATATCCAGGGTCAGATCACGGAAAATAGTCGTGTTGGTTTCCACGGTCCGGTCAAGCGACACCAGCTTGTTGAACGTAACCAGATAAGTCTGCGCTCGCTCAATCAGGCCAGCTGCGGCCGGAGCTGGGGCCGGCCTGGGTGAGGCATGCCCTTCGGCCAGGGCCATGAATTTGTTGAGGGTAATTTGGACATTATCCACGTACTGCTGACTGCCCGTATTGAGGTAATCGCGCTCGTGGCCTCGGACGTGGTAGATGAGGTCGGCCAGGCGGGTATCGGGAAGCTGGACGGCTGCCGCCTGCAACTGGTCAAGCTGGCTTTGCAGCACTTTCTCCAGGCCATTGGCCCGGCTGCGTTCTTCAATTTTAAGCACAGTAATGGAGAAGGTGGTTTCATAATTTTGCAGCAGCGGGCGGAGGCGAGCCGTCTCGCCGGTCAGATGAACCCATTCAGGATCGTTAGCGACCCGCACCAGGGCATCAATCTCGTTGAGCCTGGCGCGGGCGCGGGCCAGGCTGGTCTGGTTAGCGGTCACATAGCGGGCAACGGCGCTGTCAAAGCCAATAGATCGCCAACTGGTCAAAAAACTGGCTTCGCTGGCTCGGGCCAGCAGGAATTCATTTTCAACCTGCAAACTCAGCTCACGCACCTGGCTGGCCTGTTCCAGCACCACCTGCGTTCCGCTTTGAACATTGCGCAGGCTCAAGTACCCGATAATGGCGCTGATGAGATTCAAGACCAGGATGAGGCCGAAGCCCAGGCTTAACAGCGTGCGAATAGAGATGATGGGGTGAGTGAGCATTCGAGCGGGCATAGGCCAAACCAGTTCACTAATTCGAGCCAGGGGCGGCTTGAGAATTGCGGGAGACGACCGATTCGGCCCAGGCTTGTTCGTACAGATCAGCCGTTGCCGGATCAATATTGACCAGGGTAAAAAGGCGCTGGCGCAGCTTGTCGTCGGGATAAAGCGCCGGGTCGGCCCTGTCGGCGGAGTTGAGCAGGGGTAATGCCGCCTGATTAGGTGTGCTGGTGTGGGTGGCATGCGCCAGCGCCGCGCCGGTCTCCGGCTCCAGAAGGTAATTGATAAAGGTTTCGGCCAGGGCGGGGTGAGGCGCGTCGGCCAGCAGGCACATCACGTCAAGCCACAACAGAGAGCCTTCTTCTGGAATAACATAACGCAGGGTTGGATGGGTGTTCATCAACGCCAATACGCTGGCAGTGCGGGTAAAAAGGAGATCAACCTGGCCGTCTGCCAGCAAATTTGGCCCCTGGGCTGGGGCATAGATGACGATGGGGCCGCCGTGATTTCGCCAAAGCTCGCTGGCTGCGCCGATTTCCAGGTCGTTGGTGGTATTCGGGCTGTAGCCCAGGTACAACAGGGTGGCCCCAAGCGCCAGGCGATGATCATCAGGCAGTCCCAGCCGCCGCAGCCGGTTGGTCTTAAAGAAATCCGCCCAGCCTTGAATATCTTTCCCCGTGCCCTCCCGGTTGTAGCTCAGGCTCCACATGCCCCATTGAAAAGGGACGCAGTACCGATTCCCCGGATCATACAGTGGGTTGAGAAAAGCCGGGTCAATATTTTTGAAATTAGGAATATTCCCTTTATTCAGCGGAGCAAATAACCCTTCGGCGCGCAGTGACCCCACTTGCCGGTCACTCAAGATGACCAAATCATAATCGGCCAGTCCGGCCTTCATATCGGCCAGGCCGCTTTCAGCCTCGGCGGCAGTGGCATAGTTAATCTTGGCCCCAAAGCGGCTTTCAAAATTGGCCAGAGTCGCCGGGTCAATGGCTGGCTCCTGGCTGTAGATATTAAGTGTTTTGGCGGGTTGGACCGGTGCAGCCGTTGGTCCCGTGTTTATAGACAGGGCAGGCACATTGGTGCAGGCGGCGAGCCAGCCGAGGAGGAGGAGAAAGATTGTTGAACCGGTCCACTTCATGGGTTGTCTTTCTGAAATAGAAGGGCAAGAATTCTGTATAGTAAGGAAAACCTTTAGCATTATACCATAAATTAAAAGGAAAGACCCTAAAGATTTCAGAGCCTTTGGGGTCTTGTCAGCAATCAAGGTCGGGAGCGGGCGCTCCGGGTAGCCCGGAACAGGGCCGTGACGAGGAAGGGCGCCAGGCGGCCAAAACCCATAAAGACATCGGCCAGCAGGGGCAGATTGAGCATGGTTTGCAGGCTGCGGCCCAATCGTACCGGCCGGTCAAACTCCGCATGCCACCGGGTCTGGTAAGCGGCCCGCCAGCCAGCCAGGGAAAGCTTTCCCCGTAGAAAGTCATCGGCCAAAGGAGCGCAGAGTTCGGCGGAACGCAAGGCCATAGCCATGCCATCCCCGCACAGAGGTGGGATCATCACGGCCGTATCGCCCAGACAGGCCACACCCGCCCAGGGGGAAGCGGGCCGGTAGGTATCAACCGGCGCTACAGCCACCTCTGTTTCCGGCAAAGCCTGACCCCCCGCCAGCCGTCGCCCCAGGGCGGGATTCCATAAAGCGATCGCTTCTTGCATGCTAGAAATAGTCCGGCCACCCCTGTCCAGGGCAGCCGGAGTAGCCAGCAGGCAAAGATTAACTCGCCCGCCCTCAATGGGATTGACCCCCACATAACCGCCGGGGAAGAAAAAAAGCTCGACCTGCGCCGGCATCGCCACCTGCTGGTAGTGGCACTTGATCCCGACGTATCCTGCTTGCCGCTGGCCTGTTCTGGAGCGGGGGTCTGAATAAGGAGGGAGGCCCGGCAGGCTGTAGCGGCCACAAGCGGCAATAACGGCGCGGGCCTGAATGCTTTCCACCTTATGGCCTGATCGGACTATGACCTCAAATCTCTGGCCGTCCTGACGGATAGCTGTGGCGGTTGCCTGGGTGCACAGGTCAACCCCGCGTTGTTGTGCGGCAGCCGCCAGCGCCGCATCGAGCGCAAACCGGCTGATGCCCCAGGCACAGCCCGGCAGAGCCGTCTGAACGGTGACGCCGGCCCTGGAGACCAATTTGGCCTGCGTAACCGGCGCTGGTTTAAGCGCGGCCACGGCCGCGTAAACCCCCATGCCTTGCAGACTGGCCTGCGCCTCCGGCGAAAGAAACTCGCCGCATACTTTATGGTGGGGAAAACTTCGCCGTTCGAGGAGCAGCACGTCCCAGCCAAGTTCGCCTAACACGCCGGCCAGGGCGCTCCCAGCCGGTCCCGCCCCAACGATAACCACATCACGCCTCATGACGATGTTCTCTGAGAAATCTTGGGAATGATAACAAGGTAGCGGAAAAGGGGCCGCCAGTCGTAGGTCAGGCAGGCCAGTTCAGGCCGTTCCCGCAGCCGGTCGAAATCGGTGGGGTGGAAGCCGCGGCGAACCGACAGAGGAGCATCGTGCCGGATGAGACGATTGCCCGAAAAGAGGCGGGTCGCGGCCCAGATAAAGGCCCAGGCCAGCCAGTGACGGTGGAGATCGTTGATAACCACGCCCAGGCGGGCCGCTTGCAGCAAGAGCTGGAGAACGGCCGGCAATTGCGCCGCCGGAAAGTGATGGAGAAAGAGGGAAGCAGTCACAATGTCGGCCTGGTGGGGCGCGAGTTGAAAAATATCGCCCTGCCGTACCTGGATGCGCGGCTCGCCCCGGTAATAGGTTTGGGCCACGCGGCAGGTATCGGGATGGATATCCATGAGGGTCACTTGCAACTGGATGTTACGCCGGGTGGCCCAGCTTAGCAAGCGCCGGTTTACATCGCCTGAGCCAGCGCCTACGTCGAGGATGGAGAGGTGAGCGGGCTGGCCGGCCTCTCGCCACAAGCGATGAACACCTTCGAGGGTGGGCCAGGCCGCGCCCAGCAGCCGGTTGATGAGCCGCAGTTCCGCCAGCGTTTCGACCAGTTCAGCGCCGCCGATAGAACGGTCGTCCATCAACTCCAACGCTTCTGAGCGATAGGTCAGATCAGGCAGTTTTCCCACGGCCCAATACTTTTACCCGATTCATGCGAACTTTCCCGTTTGTCGCCGGCGTAAGCGGTGGAATGTAGGCCAGACGGGCCATCTCCATGACCAGGCCGGGTCCAAAGGCCATCGCCACCCCGGTGAGCTGTTCAGGTATATCGGGGTGCTGCCGCCATTTTTGCCGCAACTCCTCTAAAACAAAAAAGATAGTCGCCGACGAGAGGTTGCCATAGCGTCTCAAGACCGAGCGGCTGGCTAGCACTTGCTCCGGGGCCAACTGAAAGATGGAACTCAAGCGATCAACAATAGCTCGACCGCCCGGATGAATCGCCCAAAATTGGGGAGGAGCACGCTCATCAAACAGGACGCGCAGCGCCGCCGGGGCCGCTTCGGCCAGGTGGTCGGGGATTTGGGGCGAAAGCCGCAGTACAAAGCCGTGATCGCCGATTTGCCAGACCATGTGTGATTCTGTTTCGGGCTTGATGCGGGTGTGAAAGCCCTCGATTTCAAAAACATCACTCGACCGGCTTTCCGCCGTTCCAACCAGGCAGGCCGAAGCGCCATCGGCAAAGAGGGAGGCCGAAATCAGGTTTTCACGCTCGGTCCCCGGCTGAATGTGAATTGAGCACAATTCAACACAGACGACCAGGACCCGGGCGGTGGGTTGGCCGCGCATAATTTGGTGAGCCACTCGTAACCCGTTGAAGGCGGCGGCGCAGCCCATGAAACCAATGAGGGTTCGCTCCACGGTAGAACTCAGGTTGAGCCGTTGGGCCAGGGCCAGGTCCAGCCCCGGGGCAAAAAAGCCGGTGCAACTGACGACGATCAAGTGGGTAACGGCGCTGGCTGCGGTGGGCAGGTCCATCTTGACTTTGCCGGCATAGGCGGCTAAGGCCCGCTGACCGGCCTGCATCCCCAGCGTCACCGACTCTCGCTCGTAGATAGCCATCCGCTCGGCGGTGGTCGCCGTTTCAGCCGGAGGCCGGCCCGGAGCAAAACGGGAGAGGCTGGGCGCCTGATGAAAATCAGGAATGCAGGCATAGCGTGTTTCAATCCCCGAATGCGTATAGATGCTGCGCAGCCAACGCACCAGGGCGGGTTGAGCCTCAAACGAGGCAGCCATCCATTGATTAACTGCTGTTTGCTGTGCCTGATAAGGGGGAACTGCCGTACCCAGCGAAAGTATGGCGACGGAGTTTCCATTCTGAGCCATCACTTGCTCTCCTTTATTGAAAGATCTGGCAACTGTTTAAAGTTAACCTACCTTATAAGCTTAGCCTAAAAGGTAAAAGATAACAAGGTATCCTCAGTGAGGAAGGATATAGAGCGGGTTACATTTCGCCACAAGATAAAGCAAAGCCTGATGTTTTGGCCTCCTGAGCTAATCTGCTATACTCACCTAAAATACTCTGCATCCAAATGAAAAAATATCGGGGGGGGATTTGGCTTTTTGATGCTGGCGCCTGGGCTTATGACCTCTTTACGGCCAACCCGATCTGGTTAGCCAACTGCGCTCGCTTGTTAGCGCACGTGCCGCCGCAGCAGGATCAACTCCAGGTGCTCGATTTGGGGGTGGGGCCAGGGGGATCGGCCCTGGCGATGGGACAGGCGCGGTCCACAGCGCGCTTCGTCGGTTTAGATATTGCCCAGGGCATGTTGGCCGCGGCTGCCCGTAACCGATTCAAGAGCGGCTGGTCAGCGGAACGTCTGCTCCTGCTGCGAGGTGATGCGCTTCATCTCCCCCTGGCCGATAGGAAGGTGGATGCTGTTACCGGCCATAGTTTCCTCTACCTCCTGCCCGATTACCCGCTTGCCCTGAGTGAAGCAAATCGCGTGCTTCGACCCGGCGGCTATGTGGCCTTCCTGGAACCTCACGCCGGCCGGGTAAGCTGGCCCTGGCTGTGGAGCCAATCCTCCAGCCGATTGTGGGTCTCCATTACCTTGTGGCGGTTTTACAGCGGTTTGCACCGGCGCTTTTCGCCGGAAAGTATGCGCCGTTGCCTGGCGCAAGCGGGCTTTATCAACATTAGCACGGAGGTGACGTTAGGTGGATTTGGGATCTTCGGACGCGCTCAAAAACCGTAGCCGCCTCAGGGTAGCCCGTGACCTCCTGGTTCATCTGCGGCTGCACTTTCAGTTCTTGCTGGCCTCCATTTTTTTGTGGGGTTACTTTCTGGCCGGCGGCCGGCCCGACCGTGGTTTCTGGCTGGGCTTCATGGCCTTCCACGTTTTTCTTTACGGGGGCATGACCGCCTTCAACTCTTATTATGATCGGGACGAAGGCCCTGTCGGCGGGTTGGCGAACCCCCCGCCGGTGACTCAGGCTTTGTTACCCTTCTCCCTGATTGTGCAGCTCCTGGGCCTGATCATGGCTGCCTTTGTGAATCTGCCTTTTCTGGTCATTTACCTGATTATTTTTGGGATGGGCCTGGCTTACTCCCATCCCCGGGTGCGCTGGAAAAGCCGGCCTCTGGCCGGGCTGGCCACCGTTGCCGTAGGCCAGGGTATCCTGGCTTCACTGGCGGGGTGGGTCTGTGCCCAGCCTGACCTGTTCGCCCTGGATGGGTTGAGCGGACTGGGCATCCTGGCTGTCACCCTAATTGCCACCGGCTTCTATCCCCTCACCCAGATTTATCAAATTGCCGAGGACCTGGCCAGGGGTGATTTAACCTTTGCCGCCTGGGCCGGCCCGCGGGGCACGTTTGCTTTTGCCATTGTCACGCAGGGCCTGGCTGCTATACTGTTGGTCGGCCTTATCGCGCGTTTGCTGGGGCCGGTCAATGCGCTGCTTGTCGCGGCCTTTTACGGGGTCCTGTTGAGCGGCATTATCAGGTGGGCCTACCATTTTGATGAGGCGAGTATCCTCTCCAATTACCGGCGCATTATGGGCCTTAATGCGCTCACCTCGCTGGGCTTTTTAGGATTTATCGTGTCGCACATGATGGGAATCTGGTAGAAAGCTGATTTGGACTAACTTTCCGTTTAACCCAACCTGTGGTACGATTAGCCGCATGTTGGCGGCAAGTTCAGCTTGGGCGCAGCAAATCAGTCACTTTGAAGCCACGCAGGTGCGCTACAGTGACGACCCCTTGCCCGGTCAGGCCTCCTTTCGCTATCGTCTAGGCACGCGCCCGGTTCTTATCTCAGCCCCGCACGGCGCGCGGCACTGGCGTGAAGACCATTGGAAAATGCAGGATGGCTACACCGCTGCCCTGGCCCATGTGCTGGCCGAGCATACCGGAGCGCACGCCCTTTACACAGTGCGCCGCATCCGCCCTGACCCAAATTATGACGACGACTGCGATTATAAGCGGACCCTGGCTAAATTGCTGCGAGACCACTCCATTCGCTTGGTGCTTGATTTACACGGGGCGCGTTTTGACCGGGCTTTTGGCGTCGCCCTCGGTACCATTGAAGGCCATAGCTGCCCCGACTTCGAAGCCGGCATTATTCAAGCCTTTGTGGCCCAGGGGTTTGAGCTAGATGCGCCTGATTTTCTGGATCGCCTGGCACTGAATATGCCCGATTACCGCGGCGGTGTGCGCCAGCGGACCGTGACCCGTTTTGTCTGGGAACAATGCCGGATCAATGCCATCCAAATCGAGCTAAACGCCCACCTGCGGGTTGTGTCTAACCACGCCCCCACCTCGTTCACCTTCTCTCCTGATCCGGTGCGCCAGCGGCGGGCGGTTGAGGCAATGGTCAGTATTATCGCGGCTGTAGCCGTTGGTCAATAACCTTCACAGTAAGACTCGGGGGAAATGGGACGCGGATTCGACGGATTTTTCGGATAAAAATGACTTAAATCCGCTTGATCCGTTTAATCCGCGTCCAATAGCGGGGCTTCAATTACTCAAAACCTTGTTATGAAAGTTATCTACTGATGACTATTTTGAGGAGAGTCAACTTCTATGATGAATGGGACTGAGTTCGGTGCTGTTATTTTCGGTCTGGCTTCGGCGGCTACATGGGGGGTGGGGGATTTTAGCGGCGGTCTGGCCACCCGGCGGGTTTCGGTGTTGACCGTCACTTTGCTCTCCCAGGTAGCGGGATTAATTCTGCTGGCGTTATTGGCTTTCATTTGGGGTGAGAGCTTCCCATCACTGGTTGATGTGGGCTGGGGCGGGCTGGCCGGCCTGATTGGGCTGGTTGGCTTGATGGCCCTGTATCGGGCCATGGCCATTGGGCAAATGGGCATCGCTGCTCCGGTGGCTGCGGTGCTTTCGGCCAGCTTGCCGGTGGCGGTTGGCGCGGTGACCCAAGGGCTGCCCCATTTGCCCCGTCAATTAGGGTTTATTCTAGCCGTGATCGGCATCTGGTTCATTTCACGCCCGCAGAAGATGGAGGGGCGTCCGGCGGGGCTGGGCCTGGCAATTATCGCCGGGTTATGTTTTGGGGGGTTTTTATTGGGTATTGCCCAGGTGCAGCAGAATGCTGTTTTTTGGCCGTTGGTCGCGGCCCGGACAGCTTCAATTTTGGCAATGTTAGTTGCGGTTGGTACGGGCCAAAAGTTGGCTATGCCGGCCCCTTCGATTCTGCCTTTGATTATATTGACCGGCGCCATGGACGCCGGAGGAAATGCCTTTTTTGCCCTAGCTGAACAAGCCGGACGCCTGGATGTGGCCGGAGCGCTGGCCTCCTTGTACCCGGCGACGACCGTCATCCTGGCGCTCTCGATTTTAAAGGAGAAGCTGGTGTTGTGGCAGGGTATTGGGGTGCTGCTGGCGCTGCTGGCCGTGCCGTTAATTGCCAGTTGAGAGGATTTACCATGAAACTTACAACTAAAGCCTGGGACCATGAAATTGTGCGCTACCCCGATCCGAGAATCGAAACGCTCGATCCCCGCTTTGATAAATATCGGCTGGGCACTGCCGCCCTGGAACGGCTCTTCACCGGCGGGCGCTGGACCGAAGGCCCGGTTTGGTTTGGCGATGGCCGCTACCTGCTCTGGAGCGACATCCCCAACAATCGCATGCTGCGTTGGCTGGAAGAAACGGGCGAAATCAGTATTTTTCGCAGCCCTGCCCACTACAGCAACGGTAACACCCGTGACAGGCAGGGCCGCCTGATTACCTGCGAGCACGACACGCGCCGGGTGACCCGGACTGAATACGACGGAACTGTCACTGTCTTGATGGATAATTTTGAGGGCAAACCGCTCAACGCGCCCAATGATGTGGTGGTCCATCCCGATGGGCAGATCTGGTTTACCGACCCCGGCTACGGCATCTTGATGAATTATGAAGGCCACCAGGCTGAGTTTGAACTGCCCACGCGGGTCTACCGCTTGAACCCGGCTACGGGCCAGGCCAGCGTAGCTACCGACGAGCTGGAAAAGCCGAACGGCTTGTGCTTCTCGCCCGATTATAACCGGCTCTACGTGGTTGACACGGGGGCTACCCACAAGCCCGGCCATCCTCGCCACATCCTCGTTTACGATATCGTGGACAACTGCCGCCTGGTCAATGGCCGGGTCTTTGCCGATATGTCCCCCGGTCTGGCCGATGGCATCCGCTGCGATGTTGAGGGCAACTTGTGGGCCAGCGCCGGTTGGGGTGGCGACGGCTACGATGGTGTGCATGTTTTCGCCCCCAACGGCGACCCGATTGGCCGGATTCACCTGCCGGAACCGTGCTCCAATCTCTGCTTTGGCGGCCTCAAAAGAAACCGGCTGTTTATGACCGCCGGCCAGTCGGTCTACGCTGTTTATGTGGAAACGCAGGGCGCGCAGATGTCGTGAGTGAGAGTGGCGTATTCCCGAAGCCCCGGCTTTTGCCACCAGCGACGAAAAGCCCTCACCCCGTCGCTGGCGCGACTCCCCTCTCCCATTGGGAGAGGGGTGGGGGGTGAGGGCTATTTCCGAAGGAGCAAGTAATTTATGTCACAAGCAGTCATCATTGACGCAGTTCGCACGCCGGTCGGCACATTTGCCGGGGCGTTGAGCCAGGTGCGGCCCGACGACCTGGCGGCGCTGGTGTTGAAGGCGCTGGTGGAACGGGTCCAACTTGACCCGGCTCTGGTGGAAGAAGTCATCATGGGCTGCACCAACCAGGCCGGCGAGGACAATCGCAACGTGGCTCGCATGGCCCTGCTGCTGGCCGGTTTTCCGCACAGCGTTGGCGGGGTAACGGTCAACCGGCTGTGCGCGTCGGGCCTGGATGCGATTATTTCAGCCTACCGGGCCATTGTCGCTGGCGAGGGGGACATTTACATCGCCGGGGGGGTGGAGAGTATGACCCGCGCCCCTTATGTGCTGAGCAAGAGCGAGACTGCCTTTGATCGCGGCGCCAAAATTTTCGATACCTCGATTGGCTGGCGCTTTCCCAATCCCAAAATGGAGGCGCTGTTCCCGCTGGAAGCGATGGGTGAAACTGCCGAAAATATTTACGAGCAGACGCATATCAGCCGGGAGCGGCAGGATGCTTTTGCCCTGGAGAGCCAGCGGCGGGCCGTCGCAGCGATCAATGCCGGCCGCTTTAAGGATGAGATTGTGCCGGTGTCTATCCCCCAGCGCAAGGGCGAGCCGGTTATCGTAGATACCGACGAGCATCCACGGATGAAGTGGGTGAGTGGAGGAGCGGGAGAGCCGAGGACTGCCAGCGCAGAGCGCCAGGCGGGGGGAGCAGAGGGGCAGGGGAGGTATGAATTGGCGACAAGTATGGAGGTGCTGGCAAAGTTAAAACCGGCGTTTCGGGCCGGAGGAACGGTTACGGCGGGAAACGCTTCCGGCATCAACGATGGGGCGGCAGCGGTCCTGCTGATGGCGGAAGACCGGGCGGCGGAGCTGGGGTTAAAGCCGTTGGCGCGGATTGTGGCGGCGGCCTCGGCGGGGGTTGATCCGCAGGTGATGGGCTACGGACCAATTCCGGCCACCCGCAAAGCCCTGGAGCGGGCCGGGCTAACCGCAGCCGACCTGGACTTGATTGAACTCAACGAAGCGTTTGCCGTGCAAGCCCTGGCCGTGGTGGACGAGTTAGGCCTGCCTCATGAGCGGACCAATGTCAACGGCGGGGCCATTGCCTTGGGCCACCCGCTCGGCTGCAGCGGGGCACGGATTATGACCACGCTCGTCCACGAGCTGAAGCGCCGCCAGCACGAGGGTAAAGCCATATCACCCTACGGCCTGGCGACCATGTGCGTCGGCGTGGGGCAGGGGGTAGCGGTGATCGTGGAGCGAGTAGGAAAGTGACCGCTGACAACAGACCGCCGACCGCCGTATTTTGTAGTGGTCAGCCGTCGGCGGTTAGCGGTCAGAGATAGGATATCGCAGAGAGGGAGGATTAGCATGAAAATCAGAGTTCTATCTGCCGCAGACGTGCGCCAAGCCCTGCCGATGAGCCAGGCGATTGAAGTCATGCGCAGCGCCTTTAGCCAGCTTTCGGCTAGTCAGGCCGATGTGCCGCTGCGCACCCGGCTGCAAACCGATAAGGGCCTGCTGCTGTTTATGCCCGCTTTTCTCCGGCAAAGCCGGGAAATTGGCTTCAAAATAGTTTCCATTTGGGGCGACAACCCGGCTAAAGGCTTGCCGGCGGTGGTTGCCCTGGCCACGGTGGTTGATGCGGATACCGGCCAACCCAGGGCGCTGATCAACGGCGAGATGCTGACCGCGATTCGCACCGGGGCCGGGGGCGGCCTGGCCGCTGATTTGCTGGCCCGGTCCAACGCCAGCGTGGCCGCCGTCTTCGGGGCCGGGGTGCAGGCGCGGGCGCAGCTTGAAGCGGCCTGCGCCGTGCGGCGGGTCAAAGAGGTGCGCATCTTTAGCCGGACTCCCTCCAGGGTAGAGAAATTTGCCGCCGAAGTGGCCGCCTGGCCCGATGCGCCCCAGGTCGTCATCGCCGGATCGCGCAAAGAGGCAGTGGTCGGGGCAGACATCGTCATCACGGCGACGACGTCGGAGAAGCCGGTATTCGATGGACGTGATCTATCGCCGGGGACGCATGTGACCGGGGTGGGGTCCTACGCCCCGCACATGCAGGAGGTAGACGAGGAAACGGTCAAACGCTCCACCATTGTCGTAGATTCGCTCCAAGCCTGTCTGGCCGAAGCCGGCGACCTGATCATTCCCATCCAGAACAATGTCATCAGCAAGCTGGATATTCACGCCGAGCTGGGCCAGATTGTCAACGGCGAGCGGACCGGCCGGGAAACGTACGACGAAATTACCTTCTTTAAGTCGGTCGGGGTGGCGGTGCAGGATGCAGCGGCGGCGAACGCGGTTCTGCGCGAGGCGGAGGCGCAGGGGTTGGGGACGATGGTGGAGTTGTGAGGCGAAGAAACGAAGGTATGGCAGTTAGCACAAATTTTACTTGAGGATTAGTATGCTACCCAAAATATCAGACGTAGTCATTATCGGCGGGGGGGTGATGGGGGCCAGCGTGGCTTACCATCTGGCCGAACGGGGTGGGGTCAGTGTGACCCTGCTCGAACGGGAGGAGCAGTTCGGGCTAGGCTCGACCGGGCGCTGCGCCGGTGGGATTCGCCACCAGTTCTCGACCGAGGTCAATATTCGGCTGTCCATCGAAAGCATCAAAATGATGGAACGCTTCCCCGAAGAGATTGGCCAGGAGATTGGTTTAAACCTGATTGGCTACCTGTTTGTGCTCGACAACGAGCGGGATTTTGAGCAGTTCAAACGCAACGTGGCCCTGCAGCACCACCTGGGCATTGAGTCCACCGTCTTATCCGTGGACGACGTTCAGAGGCGCGTGCCACTGCTCAACCTGGAAGGCGTTGTTGGCGGAACCATTTATGAGCGCGACGGCCTGGCCGACCCGAACAGTATAGTCCAGGGTTATATCAACAAGATGCGCCAGCTCAAACAACAGGCCAATCCGGCGCTCTCGATCAACCTATTGAATAATGTTACGGTCACAGACGTGCGAATGGCCCCGAGCGGCCGGGTTCAGGCAGTCGTGACCAACGAGGGCGAAATTGCTACGGAAACCATTGTCATTGCGGCCGGGGCCTGGTCGGGGCAATTTGGGGAGATGGTGGGGGTCAATATCCCCATTGTGCCGGTGCGCCGCCAGATTGCCGTGACGACGCCCATCCGGCAACTGCCACCTGATTTTCCGTTTGTGCTGTTTTTCGGGCAGTCGCTCTACTTCCATCCTGAAAGCGGTCAAAGTATTTTAACCGGCAAGTCGAACAGCAGCGAGCCGGTCAGTTTCAATACTGAGGTGGACCCCAAGTGGACCGAAACCCATCTACTGGAAGCGATGCACCGTTTCCCTCTTCTGGAGCAAGCCGGTTTGCTGAGTGAATGGGCCGGGCTGTATGAAGTGACCCCGGACGAACAGGCCATTCTGGGCAGGCTGCCCGGCGTGGAAGGGGTGATCATAGCGGCGGGGTTTAGCGGCCACGGCTTTATGCACGGGCTGGTTGTGGGCAAACTCATGGCCGAGGAAATTGTGGAGGGCCGGGCGTATTCGATCAATATTGACGACCTGCGCTATGAGCGGTTTGCCCTGGGCAAAGATGTGAGTGAGTATAATATCGTTTAAACAAAAAAGCGCCGGGCACTTAGGTCAGCTTGATCTCCCCATCATTGCTGTTCTAAAATGCCCGGCACAAACTTCGAAGGGCCAGAGTGAGCAAAGTTAATCGCTATACCTCTGAAGGAACTGATCTACTTCCCGCTCGGCCTGCTGGCGGGCATAGCCGTATCGTTCCTGTACCAGCCCGACCAATTTGTCGCGCTGCCCTTCGACCATAGCCAAATCATCGTCGGTGAACTTCCCCCATTGGCTCTTAATATCACCCTTAAGCTGCTTCCACTTACCCATCAAAACGTCTGAATTCATAATTCATCCTCCTTCGACCTATCTTATCTAAATCACCTGAAGCCAACATTCTGGTTTGCTCACGAACAAAGCAGAGTGTCTTTGATTTGGCTGCCATCTCAGCATAACACAGGATGCAAGATTTATCTATACTAAGTTGGGTTATTTGTTAGCTCTGGAAGGAGTATTTTTAAATAGCTCTACCAGAATTTCTGGTTAACAAAAAAAGCGCGAGAGACACATCTCGCGCTTTTAGTAATATGTAGTTTTAGAGGCTGGGTCAGGTAGCTCTCTGGACAGCGCCCACCAGAAAGAGGAGGACCACCGCACCTACAATCGCCACCAATAGACTGTAGATGTTAAACCCGGTTACGCCGGCAGCGCCGAACAGATTCATCAGAAAGCCGCCGAGCACTGCGCCAATAATTCCGACAATGATGTTGGCCAGCGCCCCCATTTGATGGTCGCGCCCCATAATCATACTGGCGATCCAGCCGGCCAAGGCTCCAAAGAGGATCCAAACGATCAGGTTGATTAACATTGTTACTACTCCTTTCTTATTTGATTAGATCGTAATATAAGGTTTTTGTATCAATAACCCCTCTCATTGAGTGAAGGGCGAAATACCTACTGGATTAATCCTTCGGGCACGCCGTCAGGAAATTCTTCCTGAATGGCGGCCTGGATTTGCTCAATGCGCCGCTCCGGGTTTGGGTGTGTGCTAAAAAACTCTGGTTGACGCCCTCCCTCGCTGGCCTCAGCCAGAACTTCCATCACCCTGATCATCGAGCGAGGGTCATAACCAGCTTCAGCCATAAAGCGGACACCCAGGCGGTCCGACTCAATCTCGTCATCACGCCCATATTTCATGTTGATCATCTGGCCCACTACGGCGGCAATAGCGGCAGTACGTTGGGCCGAGTTAGGATTATCAGGGTCGGCAGCCGCAATCACCGCTGCTCCTGTTAAACCCTGGGTAAGCTGGGCTTTGGCAATGTGTTCCGCCGAGTGCCTGGCGACGACGTGCCCAATTTCGTGGGCCAGCACGCCGGCCAGTTGGCCTTCCGTTTCCAGGCGGCTCATCAGAGCAGCAGTGATAAAAATAGGTCCGCCCGGCAAAGCAAAGGCGTTGATTGTTTGATCATCTGCCAGAGCATTAAACTCAAACTGATATTCCGTATCTTTAGCCGCAGTTGCATTTACTAGCTGCCCGCCGACTTGATCAACCAGGGCTTGCGCTCCTTGATCCGGGTGCAACCCGCCAAATTGAGCCGCCATTTCCGGGGCCGATTGCAGGCCAAGCGCAATTTCCTGGTCAACAGTCAGGCTGACGTGTTGGTCTTCGCCGGTGATGGGGTTGTAGGCGGTGCTGCTGCAATAGGTCACAATGGATATCAGGGCAATCACCAGAGCCACAATCCAGCGGGCATTGCCGCCAACTAATGATCTACTTCCAGATCTGCGTAATATTGTCATTAAGAACGCTCCTTGTTAGGATTTTCTATCAAGATGATGAAGTTCAATTATTGAACTTCATCATCTCAACACTGGCCTCAAATTACCCCTGGCTTTCACGATGGCAAATAGCGCCTATTCAAGCCTATGACCGCTAGAGCATCATTTAACGGGTAAGTTGATGACCAGATTGTTTGTGGCTTCCTTTGCCTTCTGCTGTTTTCACCGCTTATCCCCCCACACTTGAGAGAGGTCTGAGCGACCCGCGCTGAGCAGGTCGCTCAGAAAGGGGAGAGAGAGGAGATCATTCGGCTTCATGGGAAGGTTTAACCAAGAAGCCGACAGCGGCACTGACTATCAAAACGACAGCCAAGGCAACCCACGGATAACGCCTTACCGTCCGCGTAATCTGGCCCGGCAGGTTATTACCGGTAGCGGTCAGCTTGGCTTTATATTATTTCTACTGGTTATGCTACCATTGTTTGGCTGGCTTGCCCATACCAATTTGGGCGAGTTTGAATAGTAGAAAGGATTATCTTTTAGTAACTCTACAGGCGCTTTTTACTGCTTAATTCACCCAATTGGGTGACAAACCCGGCCAAAATGTTTTAGATTCGTTTAGCTCTATTCGGGTATGGTGGTATAATAAAGCCTCCAGTGGATGGAGGAAATGCAGTGACTATGATTCACGTGCTCATAATTGATGAAGTACCGTTGATTTGTAGTGTGCTGGCTTCGATATTGAAAGAAGAGCCTGACTTTCAGGTAGTTGGATGCGCTACTACCCTGGACGAAGCCAGGCTTTACCTGGAGAAATGTGACCTGGTACTGGTCAGCACGACGATGCCTGACGAAGCAGCCTTAGAATTGATCCGTTCTTTAGCCAGGGTTGACTCCTCGGTCAAAGTGGTCGCGATTGGCCTGGCCGATTCAGAAGAAATCATTCTGCCCTACGTTGAGGCGGGCATTGCCGGGTATGTGCTGCGGGATGACTCGGTGGAGGAGCTGCTACAAAAAATCCGAGCCATTCACAACGGTGGAGCGCCGGTTTCCTCACAAATTGCGGCCGCCTTGATGCAGCGGGTGGCTGAACTCAAAGAACTGTGCGCCGACCTTCCAAATGAAGCTGAAACTTTAGAGGCGCTCACTCCCCGCGAGCGGGAGGTTCTGGATTTACTCCAGCAAAATCTGAGCAATCAGGCAATCGCTGAACGGCTGGTAATTGAGGTGGGGACGGTTAAAAATCACGTGCATAATGTTCTCAAGAAACTTAACCTTACCAGCCGGCGCGATGTTACCCGGATTTAACCTTTGAAACTCCTTCAATAATAAAGATCCTAAAGATTTCTAACCTTTAGGACCTTTATTGTGCCTGCTCATCCCAACGCCTGGCATAAGAACCAGATGATAATGGTATGCGTAATTTAATTACCAGGAAGTTGCCGGGTCGCTGGCCGGGAAGGACTCCCAGACGGCTTCATCGTGCAGGTCGTCAGTGTCAATCGTACTTTCCGGTTGTTCGTGATATTCCTCGTCAAAGCGAAGTTTGGACTTGACCGTGCTGATGTCTAAAATGTTATAGGCCGGGCAATGCCCGCTTAAACCGCGATACAGCAGATAGCCGCCTCCTAGCACCAAACTCACGGCGGTGAGCGAAAGCCGCCTCAGACCAAAAAGGGCTACCAGCACTCCCAAAAAAAGGGAAACCAGGCGTTCAGCCTCACCCACATTCACTTTATCAGTTTGGGTCAAACTCTGCCAAACATCCCCGATTTGACCCTGTTTAAGTCTTTGTCCTAAATTTTCCACCATGTCTACCTCAGCGATAAATGACTCTACGCCGCGTCAGCAGGCCAAGAATCAAGGATAATACCATCGAACCCACGATTGACCAGATAATGGGAAAAGTCTGGTTACCGATAGTGATGGCAAAAACCTCCGGCAGACCGAACTGGCGAGCCAGCCACAGCCCAATAAACGCGCCGATGAAACCCACTACCGCTGAAACCAGACAGCCGCCCAACGAATAGCCAGCTAAAGCCTGGCCTATACTCCCACATATTGCCGCAACGAGCAGCAACAAAAGCAGATCTATAAGTGTCATTTTATTCCCCTTTAACTTATGAAGAGAAGCCTCAGTGTATTTGCCGGTTCAAGGCCTGCCCCACGCCTTTAGGAACTTCTGGCAGCGGCCTCGATTTGATAGCCTTGAACAAATCCTCAGGCTCCAGAGCAACTTTTTGAAAAGTTTGATAAACGTGGAAGATGTTATTTTGCAGGCTTAAGCTGATGACTTTTGTGCCAGAATGGATATTTAAAATTTCAATAATAAGCGAGGGAGAGAGACCTCGTGTCTCGTCACCATAAACAATGACTACATCCGGCCGCAATTCTTTAATTTGCTTGATAGCCTGCTTCACATCTGTTTCCTGGCCAATGATTTTTAGCTCATTATCCTGGCTTAACAGACTTTCAAGTCCTCGACTAAACATTAAATGGCTGGAAACAATGAAGATGCTGAGCATCTGTTTCTTTCCCTTTACTCGTTGGAGCTGGAGTGTGCTTGATTTTTGCCAAAGCTTTTCGTCTAATAACTGCATTTTTTAGACCCGTTGCTTGAAGTAGCAATACTATTCTACTGTCTCTTCTTGAACTGGCCTATACTCATTCAGGCGATTTTGATGCGGGGAAAGGACTATCTTTTAATAGCTTTGTCTGTACCTTTAAAAGGACCTTATTTACTCAAGTGGGCTATTCGCTAAGAGGGCTTCATCCACTAACCCCTGGCGTACGGCATATACGGCTGCCTGAATCCGGTTTTGCACATGCAGTTTCTCTAAAATGTTGCGCAGATGAATTTTAACCGTGTTTTCGGTGATATGGAGCGTATCGGCAATTTCTTTGTTCGATGCTCCCGTCACCACCTGCTCCAAGACCTCGATCTCTCGGGTGGTCAGCTCATCTACAGGTTGGGCCTCCTTACCCTGGGTGTACTCCGGCTGCCGAAACTCCCGCAGAATCTTGGCGGCCATCGCTCCCGAAATGGGCGCTTCTCCCTGGCGCAGCCGGTCCAGCATCCCGTACAGCTCCAGCGGCTCCAGATTTTTCAATAAATAACCTTTGGCGCCACTTTTGATCGCCTCAAACAGGTCATTATCGTCGTCAGAAACTGTCAGCATCACAATCTGGATGTGGGGCATCTCTCGCTTGATGATTTTGACCGTTTCAATACCGTTTTGCCGGGGCATGTTCACGTCCATTAGAATCACATCGGGCATCGTCTGCTCGGCCAAAATAACGGCTTCATCTCCATCACTGGCCTCCCCGACGATGGTAATATCCTGCCGTACCGCCAACAGCGAAGCGATCCCTTTGCGAAACAGGACATGATCGTCAACCAACAAAATGCGCAGTGGCTCCATAAAGTTTATACTCCCAGTTTATTGATATCTAAATTTTGCCGAATGAGCGCAAATTACCGCCTGACCAAGCCCAACACCAGCGATCCCAAGAAGATGACCAAAAAAACAAAGAACAAAATCTGGGCGATATTGGTGGCCGTTCCGGCTAGCCCGCCAAAACCGAAGAGGGCGGCAATCAGAGCAATCACTAAAAACAAAACAGCTAATTTCAACATTTTAGCAATCCTTTCTCCTATCAGTGACCGGCGAATAATCCCATTCCTGCATTTACAAATCAATTATATTACCCACTTTGTGCCACGACCATACCAGGATGGATAGTTTTGGGCCAAAAAAAAGAGCTATCTTTTATTAGCTCTTTTGGTTAAGTATTTATGCTTTTCTCACCCAGGTGGATTATAGCTCAACGTCATCCTTCCACTTGGAAATCATTACCACGATGCTGCGGCTTTTAACCGGGTAAGCAATTGTCGCCTCCAACTCCAGCGCTTGCCCAAGCGGATGAATA
This sequence comes from Anaerolineales bacterium, assembly GCA_015075185.1. Taxonomy (GTDB): domain Bacteria; phylum Chloroflexota; class Anaerolineae; order 4572-78; family J111; genus DSQQ01. The sequence continues at coordinate 341,894 of JABTUW010000003.1, forward strand.
TCCAGGGGCGAGGGCTGACCGGTATCGAGCGCCAGGTGCCAGCGGCCGTTGTGCGGGGCAGGGGGCAAATAAAAAAGCCGGGGACGGGTGTCGGCGTTGAACATCATCAGCACATCCACGTCGTCGGCGGGCGCGCCGATTTCCTCTTTAGAGCCGTCCATGATACACATCAGCCACAGGCTCGATGGGTCCCAACTGGCGTCGAGGCCGCTGGGACCATACCAGTGAATATCACGAAACTGGTCATCGTCCAGGTCGTGGCCGGTAAAAAAGGTAGTCCGGCGAAAGACCGGGTGAGCCTGGCGCAGGGCAATGACCTGCCTGACAAAACGGAAAATATCGGCATGTTTTTCCAGAAAACGCCAATCGTACCAGGAAATCTCATTGTGCTGGCAATAGGCGTTGTTGTTGCCCTGCTGAGTGCGCCGGAACTCGTCGCCGCCCAGGAGCATAGGCGTGCCCTGCGACAGCATAAGCGTAGCCAAAAAATTTTTGACCTGGCGGGAGCGGATCGTTTCGATGCGGGGATCGTAGGTGGGGCCTTCCACGCCATAGTTATAACTTGAGTTGTGATGGCTGCCGTCCTGGTTGTGCTCGCCGTTGGCCTCATTGTGCTTGGTGTTGTAGCTGACCAGGTCGTTTGCGGTAAAGCCGTCATGGGCGGTGACAAAATTGATACTGGCGTTGGGCGAGCGGCCGTCGGGGTAATACAAATCGGCGCTGCCAGCCAGGCGGGTTGCCAGCGCGCCGGTCACGCCGGGGTCGCCCCGCCAAAAGCGGCGGATGTCGTCCCGATACTGGTCGTTCCACTCGGCCCAGCGCCCGCCGGGGAAACGTCCCACCTGATAACCGCCCACGTCCCACGGTTCGGCAATCAGTTTGGCCGTGCGCAGCAGCGGGTCCTCGGCAATGCGGGCGGTGAGGGGCGGGTTGCCGGAAATATGGCCCGTACGTTCGCGGGTCAGGCTGGTGGCCAAATCAAAGCGAAAGCCATCCACGTGCATTTCCTGGACCCAGTAGCGCAGGCAGTCAATGATAAAATCCTGCACCACCGGATGGTTTGCGTTGATAGTATTGCCCACGCCGGTGAAATCCTGATAGTAGCGCGGGTTGTCGGCCAGGATGTAGTAAATGCTGTTGTCAATCCCCTTAAAACTGAGCGTGGGGCCAAGCTGGTTGCCCTCGACGGTGTGGTTGAAGACCACATCCAAAATAACCTCCAACCCGGCCTGGTGCAGCGCCCGGACCATCTCTTTAAAAGCGACGACCTGCTGCCCCCGATCTGCGCCGAGGTGACTGTAATGACCTTTGGGCGCAAAAAAGCAAAGGGTGTTGTAGCCCCAGTAGTTGCGCAGCCGTTCGCCGGTTTTGGGGTTGAAGCGCCGGAACTCCCACTCGTCAAATTGGTGGATCGGCAGCAGTTCTATTGCCGTGACCCCCAGCTCTTTGAAGTGGGGGATTTTTTCGACCACGCCCGCGTAGGTGCCGGGATGGTTGACGTTGGCGCTGGGATGGCAGGTCAAGCTGCGGATATGGGTTTCGTAAATAATGGTTTCATGCCAGGGCCGGTTGAGCGGTCGGTCGCCCTGCCAGTCAAAGCCGTCATCGCCGTAGACGATGCACTTGGGCATCCCGGTCAGGTTTGTCGTCGTCGAAAAGGAGAGGTCAGCCCTGGGGGAATTGCGGTCGAAGCCAAAGGACTGGCTGAAATCCCAGTGGAAGCTGGGGCCGCCGGTCAAGGCTTTGGTGTAGGGATCGAGCAGCGGCTTGTGCCGGTTGAAGCGGTGGCCCTGCTCCGGCAGATACGGCCCATCCATGCGGTAGAGATACAACTGGCCGTGCTGCACTCCGGAGAGATGGATGTGCCAGATATCGCCGGTGCGGTGGGTTGCCGGGTCTAATTCAAATTCATAGCTGGGAGCGGCAGCAGTCGGCTGGTCAAACAGCATCAACCAGACTCGCCTGGCGTGGCGGCTGAAGATGGCAAAGTTGGCGCCGTCGGCGGTGATGGTCGCACCCAAAGGGAGAGGGTGGCCAGGGGTGGGTTGGATGGATGGTTTCAAAGATGATTGGGTCAATTTTTAAGCGTAATTCCTCAGCAGATAGAGGAATTATACATAAAAATGACGAATGTGACCAGTAAGCTTTGTAGTCCATTCGGACCAAAAACCCTATGTCCTTTGACAATTCTGCAAATTCCAATGACAATTGTAGAAGGACTTCCGTGACCTAGAAGGAATTAACTACCTATGACTCGCACCACACCCATACCTGCTTTAACCATCCCCCGCCTCCTCGTCGCCATCCTCTTTATCGCCATCTTCACCATGGCCGTGCGCCTGCCCGCCGATACCGATACCTGGTGGCATCTGCGCTCCGGCCAATACATCGTCGAAAATGGTGTTGTGCCCACCACGGACCCTTTTTCCCACACTAAGGCCGGCCAACCCTGGATTGACCACGGCTGGCTGGCCCAGCTCTTTTGGTACGGCCTGTTTGCCCTGGGTGGCCTGCCCGGCCTGAGCCTGGGACTGGCCGCGCTCGTCACGCTGACCTTCTGGCTGATCTGGCAGGTGACGCCGGGAAATCTGTACATCCGGGCTTTTACCATGGTCTTGGGCGCGATTACCTCGGCGGTGATTTGGGTCGCCCGGCCGCAGATGGTCTCTTTTTTGCTGGCGGGGCTGGTGCTGTTCCTGCTGGAAAAGTATAAGCGGGAAGGCCGGCGCTGGATTTACGCCCTGCCCTTGGTGACGCTGGTGTGGGTCAATATCCACGGCGGCTACGCTATTGCCTTTATGCTGTTAGGCGTTTACATCGTTGGCGAAGTCTTCAATAACCTGACCCGCCACGGCGAAGACCCGGTGGTCCCCTGGCCTCAGCTTGGCCCGCTGCTGGTTGTCGGGGCTATCAGCTTTGCCGTGGTGGTCATCAATCCGCATGGCTGGCAGATGTGGCTGTATCCCTTCCGCACCGTCGGTATCGGCGCGCTGCGGGATTTTATCCAGGAGTGGCGCAGTCCCGATTTTCACCTGTCGCTGACCTGGGCTTTCCTGGCCATGCTGCTGCTCAGCCTGGCTGCGCTGGGCCGCGCCGGCCGCCGCGCCGACTGGACCGATTTAGCCATGTGGGGTCTATGGACGTTTTGGAGCCTCTTCGCTGCCCGCAATATTGGCCTGTATGGCCTGCTGACCATTCCCGCCCTGGCCCGCTACGCCGACGCTGCCTGGGGGAAATATTTGCCGGGGGAGAGGAAGGAAATCTCAAGGGAACTCGTAGGAGCTCAAGGAACTCCCTCAGTTCCTACGAGGTCCTTTTCTTCAACCCGGCTGAATTGGGTCTTGTTGGGCCTGGTCCTGTTGGCGGCGCTGGTCAAAATTGGGGTCGCCCTGAATCCGCAGGAGGCCATCAAAGCGGAACAAGAGGGACTGCCGGCCAAAGCAGTCCAGTTTATCCAGGAAAATCAACCGGCCGGGCCACTGTTCAATAGTTATAACTGGGGGGGGTATCTCATCTACAAATTGTGGCCTGCTTACCCGGTCTACATTGACGGCCGCACCGATTTATACGACGACGCCTTTATCCGGCGCTACCTTGACGTGGTGGCTGGCGGCGAGGGCTGGCAGCAAACGCTGGATGAGGATAGTATCAATCTGGTGCTGATTGAGAGTGGGAGCACTTTGGCTAAATTTTTGAAAAGTGATCCGGCCTGGCAAGAGCTTTATCACGACGAGATGGCTTCGGTTTTCACCCGCTCTCCGGCGACTACCCGCTCCGGCGCGGAGTAGACCCGAAAGGTGTTCCCTCGCGCATAGCCAATCAGGGTGACATTCCAGGCCCGGCCCAGCTCCACCGACAGGCTGGTCGGGGAGGTGCGCGAGATGACGATCGGGGTTTTCATCTTGGCTGCCTTGCGCAGCATCTCTGAGCTGATCCGGCCCGACGCCAACAAAATGCGGCCCTCGGTCTCAATTCCCTGCTGCAACGCCTGGCCCCACAGCCGGTCAATTGTATTATGCCGCCCGACATCCTGGGCCACCAATAACAACTCCTGGCCATCACTCAAAGCCGAAGTGTGGACGCCGCGCACTTCCTGGTAAAGTTCAGCGGCTTGATGCAGTTGGTGCATTAACCGGCTAACCTGAGTGGGGGTCACGCTCGCGGCTGTATTCAAGGGTGGGTAGCGCTGGCTGAGGTCGTCGAAGGTAACGCCCCCACCGCAGCCGGAAGTAATAATCTGCCGTTTGGGCGGGCTGAAGCTCAGGTCGCGCAGCCAGATATCCACGCAGGTTTTGCTCTCCGCAAGGTGGAGGACCTCAACATCGGCCAGGCTGTGAATGAATCCCTCCGAGCGCAGAAAACCAAGCGCCAGCTCTTCCAGGCGATGCGGGGTACACATAAACGTTGCCAATTCCTGCCCGTTGACTGAGATACAGACCAGAGTCTCTTGAATCACAGCGCTCTCGACCGGGCTGGCGGCTTCACCCTTATAGAGTATGTATGTAGTTGGCTGAATCCCGTCTTTATCGTTGACCATACCTACATTCTACCCGGCAAAAAGCGGAGAGCAAACCTCGGTTTGCTCATGGCTTTTAACCGTCAAATTCGGTAAAGCTTGGAGGGTTGGATATTACCGCTTTATCCAGTCCACCAGCCCTCCAAGCTCATTACCGGTTTTGAAAATCAAAACTCATTAGATCAGATTAAGCTCTGGATAAACTTTGTAGCCGGGGAAAGCTAAAGCCGGCGAGGGCATGTTCCGCAGGGTAGAGGAAATCGTCTCGGCCGCCTGGCGCAGCGCCCACCCGGCCGGCGAGTCAGGCGCGGCTACGACGACCGGCTGGCCGGTATCGCCGCCGAGGCGCACGCCCGGGTCGAGCGGGACGCGGCCCAGCAGCGGCAGGCCAAGCTGCCCGCTCAATCGCTCACCGCCCGGCCCAAAGATGGCTTCTTCCTGACCGCAGTGGGGACAGACATAGTAACTCATATTTTCGACAAAGCCCAGCACCCTGATGTCCAACTGGCGGAACATCTCCGTCCCTTTGATGACGTCGGCCAGGGCGGCCTCCTGGGGAGTCGTGACCATCACCACGCCGCTGAGGGGCAGCGATTGGGTCAGGGTTAACTGCACGTCGCCGGTGCCGGGGGGCAAATCTACGACCAGTACATCCAGGCTGCCCCACATCACATCTCGCAGCAGTTGGCGGATGGCTTGGTGCAGCATCGGGCCGCGCCAGATGACCGGCGCTTCGGGGGGAACCAGCAGGCCCATGGACATCACCTTGAGGCCGTAGGCGCTGGGCGGAAAAATCTGCTCGCCAAAGGCAAAGGGCTGCTCATCTTTGAGGCCAAGCATGAGCGGCACGTTCGGGCCGTGAATGTCGCCGTCTAACAGCCCAACCCGCTGACCGGTCTCGGCCAGGGCCACCGCCAGGTTGACGGCCACGGTAGACTTGCCGACGCCGCCCTTGCCGCTGGCTATAGCCACCACATGCCTGGCGTCGAGATTCAGCCGGGTCGTATCGCGTAACTGCGACTTGGGACTGCTTTCAAAGTTAATCTCAACTGCCTTCACACCGGGGACCGCCAGCACCGCCCGCCGGGCCATGCGCTCCAGGGGGATTTGCAGCGGGCTGCCGGCCTCGCGCAGCCGGATGGTGAAGCTGACGCTTCCATCTCGGCAGGCGACATCCTTGACCATACCCAGAGAGACGATATCCCGGTTGACTTCCGGTTCCAGCACCTTACCCAGCGCCGCCAGGATGTCATCGGGAGAAATTGAAGGTGAAGTTTTCTTCAATAACCCAAAAAGATTGGGCATAGGTTTACCCCAAGTGTCACTGCTTCGCGTGAGCGCAGCGAAGAATCCCTAAAGCCGCCGCAGAGAGGATATTTCACTGGTAAAAGGACAATTTGGCTCATTTTCTTTGATCCCGCCATCTTCATTTCAGATATCCACGCAGGGATTCTTCGGCCTACGGCCTCAGAATGACATGATGTTAGGTTTTTAACGGCTATAACCTCGCTCCGCTGCAATCAAATCCAAATGCAAGGTTGCCAAATCCTCAACCGGCAGCAGATCTACCGGCGTTGGCTCAAAAGTGACGACGACTTTGAGATAGTGGCGGCAGGCGTCACAGGTCTGGAGGCTGTACTTCTCCTCTTCACCCTCGACGGTAAGATAGCCAAGCGAGCGGTAATTCTCATGGGCGCAGAAGGCGCACTTGAGCCGGGGATACGACCAGTCAGCGCCGCACATGCCACAGCGCAGGTGGCGAGCGCCCTCCTTGCCCTGGATTTCGGCCAGGGCCGCCGGGCTGCCGCAGACGGGGCATTGGCCTCGCCGCCACTCGTTCAAATCTACCTTGCCTTTGAAGCCCGCAGCCCAGGCGCGCAGGGCCGGCTTGAGGCTGGTTTGAGCCAGGGTCCGCAGCAGTTCTGCCTCGAGCTTGAGGTCGCGGGTAGTCTGTTCGATGAGGAAATAATCCCCGACGGCCAGGGCGCTCCAAATCGGCAGCAGGTGGAGTTGTTTTTGCTCCACCGCCCGGCGAATCTGCCCGGCGGCAGCGGCTCGCAGTGCTGCCTCGTTGCCGTTGTGGGCCTGCTGCAGCAGCTTGGCCGAATCGGGCTGGCCCCGTGAGAACAGGCCCCAGCCATTTTTTGAGGACCGAGCTGGCCGTCCTACCTCTTCAACAACCCGGCACAGACGGCTGAAAAGATCGCGGGTCCGGTCCGGGTCGAGCGGCAAATCCTCGCCCAGCAGTAAGGGAATGCCCGCCGCGAGCTTATTGCGAGCCGTTTCAAGCGGCAGGGCGAACGGCTCCACGCCCGCCTGGGCCTGGCGCAGAAGCGGCAGCGCCGCTTGATAAAAGGCAATCGGTTCGGCCAATTCCGGCTTCTGTCCGGCCAGATGATTCAGGCGGTTTATAACGGCTGTTGTCTGGGGGTCTAAAGTTGCAGTTCGCGTCATAATGATTAAGCGAGCGGCGCAGTCAACTCGAGTTGGATATTATCTGGATCGCGGATCGCCAGGACCGCAATCCCAAAAGGCTCAAGCGGCTTAATCTCGCCATGGTCTACCCTACGGGCATCCAGTAATTTTACGGCTGCCTCAAGATCGGCCATACTGGTCACACTAAAGCTCACGTGATCCAGTCCGACCCGGTTCTCATTAAAGCGATCATTGGGTATCGCCTGGGCCGGGTCGGGCGGCGGGTTTAGCACTAACAACAGACTGCCATTGCTCATAATGGTTTTGGGGCCGAACTCGGTTACTTTTTGGAAGTTGAACAGTTCCGAATAGAATTTTAAGGAACGGGCAACATCCGCTACCGTTAGTGTGACATGATGAACGCCCTGAGTTGAAATTAAGTCAGCCATTCCGGTCTCCTTTTTGATTTACTCTTGTCACAATTTTTTGGAAAGACCACAGAGATACGCTGCGCGAAAACCTCTGCGGTCTGTCTTGGTGGGATGATCAGTACTCCCTGGTTTCCACCATTTCAACAATCCGTGCCTGAGGGTTCGTCATTACCTGGCCCTCGACGCGATTCCAGAGGACGCGCAGGGCGGCGAGTAAGGCTTCGGCCTGGTTCAGGGTATCAAACTCAAGGTCAATTATGGCGTAGTTGGGATCGTCAATCGGCCGTAAGACCCGGTAGCGGCGCACCCCCGACTTCTCCCGGCCGACAGGATCGCTGTCGAATGCTTTTTTCCAGCCCTCAAAATTGGGGACCGGGTGCTCGATATGCAGAATGTACATTTCAGCTCCTTTGGCTCGCTTGTCCGCTCTTCTCTTGCACGGCCAGGGTACGCAAGGCCTGCACCGTTTCTTGCACCTCTGGACCACCTAACTGGAGCAACGCTCCAATTTCACGCTGCAAATGTACCAGCATGCCATGCAACATGGCCGTTTGTAGTGTATCATCGGTCTGCCGCCAGACGTTGACCTGTTTGGCTTCGTCCAGCCAGGTAGCCAGGCGTTCCATTGTTCTTAAGGCGTCGTCCACCGTCCGGTCTCGTTTGCGCGAGCCGGGCGTGAAGACCTGCCCCTCTCCATCTCGTCCTGCCATTATTAACCTCACTCAGTTCCAAATCCGGGATTGGCTGTGGCCGCTGCGCACCACCAGATAGGCCCATAGAGTTAAATGATACCGGGGCGGTTGTAGAAACCCGGCCGGGAGCACCGTTAGCTGCCCATTCTGCAAAATGGGTTCGTTTCGGCGGGCCTCCAGGGTGGGGCGGTCGGGGCGGCGAAAGCGGTCATAGACAATAACGTGAAAGCCCTGCTTCTTTACCCTTTTTAAAGCAGCAAGCCAGAGTTGAAGCCGCCAGAGCATTCTTACTGAGCCGGCCATCTCTGAAACAGGGTGGTTTGGGGCGAAAGCCTCTTTGAGCCGGCTGGCCGTTGTTGGCTCTGCCGACCTGGCCAGGAAGGCACCGATATCCTCCAGCAGCCCGTCAAGATCATGCTCGTTGAGAGGTTGGTCCTTGAGAGCGATCAACCCGGCCACTTTTTGGCGGGTCTGTCGTTCCAGAAAGTGCAGCCGCTCAAAGGCTTGATCCAAAACCTCGGGGGAGGCAAGAAGATTATTCAGCGTTCCGATCAACTCAAGCACTTCATCTTCCCGGCAGTGCAGAATCAACCTTTGCCGGGCCGCCAGACGAGCGGCGCTAACACTGAAGCCATTCACCGATTTCCACGGTCGGCGAATGTCGGCTACTTGGAGAGTCGCTTCATAATTAAATGTTTGGCTTGCCGGAGCAAAGAGCGAGGCAGGTGTCACCCCTCTTTGAAACTCATTGTTCATTTTAGTAACTCACCTTAAAAAAAGGAAACTGCTTATGACTGCCCGACCTCGGAGGTTGACCAGCCCTCCGAGGTCTTGACCAGGATTACATCAACCCCTGACCGCCCATCACAATGACGGTGCGCATGAGGAAGCCGCCGACTAAAATCAGGATCGCTACCAGGAGGGTCATATTGACCGAACTCTTGGTTCCCTGAAAACCTGGTTTGAACTGCATGGCCAGCGGCACAACCAACCCGATGATGAGCACCCCGCCAATGAGCAGGATACCCGCCAGACCGCTCAGAAGATAGCTGGCAGCCGCGCCCAGGAGAGCCACAAAGGCGATCAACAACAGGATTTCCAGGATCAGGGCCACATTATCAGCTCGTTTCAGCTTGGCCCAGGCTGCCCCGACATCCGCCTTGCTCAAGATAAGTCCCAGGGCAATCGCGGCCATACCGGTTGATGCCCCGGAGGCCAGGAACAGCGCCCCCAGCAGCGGGTTGTTGGCCCAGGCCGGGAGATGGGTCGTCGCCAGCAGCACGCCGGTGTACGAGGCCAGGAAAAAGCCAAAGATAGACCCGATGACCGAGTAAATCAAGCGCGGCGTGCCGGAATACTTCTCTCGCAGCGGGGCCCAGGGCAGGCGGCCTGTTTCAATCAGCGCGTCTACAAACGAGAGGAAAGCGAACAGGCTGAAGAACAGCAGGGCGTAGGAGCCTACGGAAATGGGCGAGTCCCAGTTGGGCCAGGGTAACAAGGTTTTGCTGTAAGCGATCATATGCCAGAAACGTTCCGGCCGGCCCAGGTCTAAAATCAGGAGAATACCGCAGATGACGGCCAGGGGAAAGGCGATAAAGTAGCCCATCCGCGCAATCGGCCGGTCTTCCGGCCCGCCGACCAGTTCAATCATGGTTGAGGTGAAGTAAGCGCCGCCGGCAATCCCACCGAAGAAAAAGTAAAAGACAATCCACCATTCCCACTCAGGAATTTGCAGTTCGACTGGCATGGTTAGAGCTCCTTTCCATTCTGGTGGTTGGCCTTCTGTCCGCGATTACGGAAGGCGACAATGGCCGACAGGCCAAGCAGGAGGGACGTGCCGATGCTGAGGACGGAGCCGGGGATGAGGTTTCTCTTGGGCAGTTGCGGATTGGCCGGCTGGCCGTACACTTCCGGCTCGTCCAGCAGCAGATAGAAAACGTTGAGGCCGCCCAGAATGTCCGTATCGCCGTAGACGTTGGCTTTGGTATGACCCAATCCCTTGAGCGTCTCTACCCGTTGTTTCGCCCTGGCCCGCAGCTCGTCCACATCGCCGTAAACAATCGAGTCGGTGGGGCAGGCTTTGGCGCAGGCGGTTTCCAGGCCGTTGTGAATCCGGTCGTCGCACAGAGTACATTTGTTGACCCGGCCCGTCTGGTTGTTGTAACTGATAACTCCAAACGGGCAGGCCGCAATACAGGCGCGACAGCCGTTGCAGACGTCCTGCTGGATAATCACATTGTCCAGATCGGTGCGGATGAGGGCATGGGTGGGGCAAACATCCAGACAGCCGGCCTGGACGCAGTGCTTGCAGGAGTCGCTCATCATGCGCCAGGCGACATTGGTGCGCTGTTCGTCTATCAACTCGATGAAGCGCACGTGCCGCCAATTCGTGGCGGTCAGCCGGCCGGTGTTGTCGTAAGAGTTGCCGGTAAAGTTAATGGCCTTCAGTTCGCCGTTGACCGGGGCAAAATCCTCCGGCTCGCCGTCTAACTGATTCCACTGCTTGCAGGCAACCTGGCAGGCCTTACAGCCAATGCACAAGGAAACGTCAACGAACATGCCCTTAGCCATTGTACACCTCCCCCAGCCAGCGGTTGCTGTGGCGGCTGGCCCACTCCTGCTCTTGCGGCAACTCGTTCTGAGCGACCAGTTGTTGATAGATTTCGGGGGCCGGGGCCGAGCGCTGGCCCGGCCTCACATCGCAAGAGAAAACCTTGCCTTCGTGGATGGACACATTGGGATCGGCTACCAGGGCGCTGATGTCGTTGCTGACGTCGCCGCGAGCCAGGCCCATGTAACCCCAGTGCCAGGGTAAGCCGACCTGATGCACCGTTTTGCCGTCAACGACAAAGGGCCGCATGCGCCGCGTCACCAGCGCCCGCGCTTCGACCTCACCGCGAGCCGTGACGAGCGTGACCCAATCGCCGTTGTTGATGCCTTTTTCCGTGGCCAATTCGGGACTCATCTCGCAGAACAACTCCGGCATCAACTCGGCCAGCCAGGGCAGCCAGCGGCTCATCGTACCCGACAGGTAGTGCTCGGTCAGGCGGTAGGTCGAGACGACGATGGGGTACTTCTCGGCATCCTCCATCTGGTGATAGGGATTGCCCGGCACCTCCCAAATTTTGGCCACCGGGTTGCGCTGCTGCGCGTAAACCGGGTTGACCACCGGCGACTCGTATGGCTCGTAGTGGGTGGGTAAGGGACCATCCACGGCTCCGGTCGGCGCGAAGAGCCAGAACTTGCCGTCAGGTTTCATAATGGCCGGACTGATTCCGTTGAACGCGTTCAGACCGATGCCGCCTTCCTGGGGTGGGGCGTCAGGCTTCTTGGTCAGGGCGAAGTCAATGCCGTCGCCACCCGCGTTAACCCAGGCCCCGATGATGGGAGTGCCCTCGGCGTCTTTAGTGCCGCTGTCTTTCTCCGGATCCCAGTAGGTGTACTTTTTGCGCTCGCTCCAGGGATTGCCCGCCGGGTCGGCGGAGGCGCGGCTGTACATGATGTGACGGTTGGCCGGCCAGGCAAAGCCCCACTCCGGGCTGACCCAGTCATCGGCCACGCGCGAGGCGGCCCGGTTCTTGCCCTCCTCGGGATAGACGCCGCTGTAAATCCAGCAGCCACAGGCCGTCGAGCCGTCATCCTTCAAATTGGCAAAACCTGTAACCAGCTTCTTGTCGGCCCAGGTGTAGCCGTTGACCTCCTTCAGGATCAGGTCGGCGCTTGGCTCATCCTTGATCCGCCACTGGGCGTTCTCTTCTTCGTTCATGTAATCCCAGTACAGGTTTTGGATCGGCCAGTCGTGCGGATTGGTGCTGTCTTTATACAACTCCTTGAGGCGGCGGCCCAGGTGATAGGAGAACCACAGGTCGCTGCGAGCGTCGTCGGGCGGGTCGGCGGCCTTGTCGTGCTTTTGCAGCAGCCGTTGGGTGTTGGTAAAGGTCCCATCGCTCTCGGCGGGAACGGCTCCCGGCAGGAAAAATACTTCGGTTTTGATGGTGGTCGGGTCTACGCCGGGCCGCTTCCAGAAGGAGGCCGTCTCGGTCTCGAAGTAGTCGCGCACGACCATCCAATCAAGCTGGCCTAAAGCCTGGCGCTGGTATTCGGCATTCTGGCCGCCCACGGCCGGATTTTGCCCAATGACCAGAAAGCCTTTAATGCCGCCCTGGTTCATCAAAACAAAGGTGGGCATGTGGGAATGGTCGCCGGCGATTTTGGGCAGAGTGTCATAGCCGTAGTCATTCTCGGCTGTCGCCGCATCGCCAAACCAGGCTTTGAGCAGGCTGACCGCGAATTTGGGGAAGTTGGCCCAATAGCTGGTCGAAGGCGTTTCGGTCAGGATGTAATCCCGCAGCGTATCGTGTTTGCGGCGGGCGTCGGCAGCGTTCAGATAGCCTGACCAGGAGTGATACAGGGTGGGAATGTCGGTGGACCCCTGGATGGTGGCGTGACCGCGCAGGGCCAAGATGCCGCCGCCGGGCCGGCCAATGTTGCCGAGCAGGGCCTGTACGATCCCGGCGGTGCGGATGAACTGCACCCCGACGGTGTGCTGGGTCCAGCCTACGGCGTACACAATCGCCCCGGTGCGCTCGCGGCCGGAATTTTCCAGCAGTGTCTCGGCCACCTGGATAAATCGCTCCTGCGGGCAGCCGCAGACATTCTCGACCATTTCCGGGGTATACCGCTCGTAGTGGCGCTTCATAATCTGGAAGACGGAGTTGGGGTCTTCCAGGGTGGGGTCGGTCTTGGCTTTGGCCGGTAAGCGCTCTTTCAGCAGGTCGTCGTAGGTCTGCTCCTCGCCGGCTGCCTTAGTCATCTCAGCAGCCTCTTCACGCTGGTAAGACCAGGAGGCGTTGTCGTAGCGGCGGCCCTCGGCATCAAACCCGGAGAAGAGGCCTTCCATATCTTCGGTATCTTTATACTCCGGATTGATGAGCGTGGCCGCGTTGGTGAAATTAACGACATACTCTTTGTAGAAGGGGTCGCTGTTCCACCGTTCGCTGTTGATAATGTAATTGACCAGGCCGCCGAGGAAGACAATATCCGTACCCGCCCGGATCGGCGCGTGGATGTCACACATAGCCGAGGTGCGGGTAAAACGCGGGTCCACATGGATGAGCTTGGCCCCTTTTTCTTTGGCCTTCATCGGCCAGCGGAAAGCGACCGGGTGGCACTCGGCCATATTGGAACCCATAATCATGACCGCGTCCGAGTTGGACAAGTCACGGGCAAACGTGGTGGCCGCGCCGCGGCCAAACGTAATCCCCAGACCGGGGACCGAAGCGGAGTGTCATATGCGGGCCTGGTTTTCGATAGACACGACCCCCGTGGCGCGCATCAATTTCTGGTGGATATAGTTCCACTCGTCGTCAATGGTCGCCCCACCCAGCGAAGCAATGGCCAGCACGTGGTTGACCGTTTTTTCTTCCTCGCCGATTTTGGTTTTCTCGATGAAGTTGGCGTCGCGGGTTTCTTTGAATTTCTGGGCAATTCTGTCCATCGCCTCGTCGAGGGACATATCCGTCCACTCGGTGGCATTGGGAGCGCGGTATTTAACTTTGGTCCAGCGGTGGGGGTTGACAGCCAGTTGGAAGGTGGCCGCGCCTTTGGGGCAGAGCGTCCCCTCGTTGAGGGGGCTGTCGGCGTTACCTTGAATATCAATAATTTTGCCATCGGCCACGGTGACAATTTGGCCGCAGCCGACAGCGCAGTACGGACAGACACTTGGTACTTCTTTGCCTTGCTTAACCTGTTTTTTTGGGGTGGCGGCCTGAGAGGGTGCGACATCAAACCCTAATCCGGCGACTTCGGCTGCGGCAACCGCGCTCATCCCCCCTGCCGACAGTTTCAAAAACTGCCGGCGCGAGATTGCGTGCGCCATATCATTTCCTCCTTTTGACTCTACACAATGTTCAGTTTTGAATTAAACCTACTCAATTCTCAGCCCAGCTCAGTTTGTAAATATGCTTGAACTCCTTTCTATCTTTGGATGATGACCTTACTTGAACAAAAACAGCGCTATGTCAATCTGACACAGCGCTGTTTTCATCTGAGCGGCCGGGTGTTGCCGGTAAAGCTAATAGGTCGGGTTGAACTGATCTCTGCATAAATGCTCTACGACCTTCTTTGTCTAATGAGCACTAAAGGCAATCAGATTTCGATTAAAAAACGAAGGACAGGAGTATCTATGACAGGAAATAGGGCTGATAATGGCAGCAGCGAAAGTTGAGTAGGAGTGTTAAGACGAAGGTGTGGCTAAACTTACATAAATTTTAGCACGAAAAAGACGATTGTCAACAATTCGCCGAGCAGGAAAAATAAACCTCGGATTTCACTGATTGCTCGGATTTTTATCAGTTAATCACAGAACTTACGCGGTCATGTCATTTCGAGCGACGATAGGAGCGAGAAATCCCTCAAAACTACGCTTGCAAGACGAGGTATTAGGGATTTCTCCCTCCGCTGCGCTCCGGTCGAAATGACATGGGTAGGCTCACCGCGTAAGTCCTGTTAATCAGTGAAATCCAGGTACCACCGGTAATTACCTAAAGGGGCCTTCGGCTCAACACAGACACAGGGTCTGTAGTAAAATGAGATGCGGTTTGATCCGTTCAAAGGCAGAAGTTTACGCCCGCCGCCCACCCTTGAGGGCATTTTGTAAGGTTTTCAGTTCATCCCACTTGCCGTCGGCGGCCAATTGAGCTTGTTCAGCCCAGGTGAGAGGATCGGTGATATTGCTGAGACCGGCCTTACTGAGAATCTCCTCGATCTGGTTGATATCGGCGGCAGCTAGTTCGGCAAAGGTTCTGATGCCGTTTTCTTGAAGAATATGGGAGATTTTAGGGCCGATTCCTTCAATAATAACCAGATCATCCGGTTTACCGATGGCCTGGGCGCGGCGGGTGGGCTGACTCTCGGCAGCAGCGGCGACGAGGGCTGGCTTCGCCTCCTCAGGGGTGGGAGCAATTGCTCCCACCTCAGCCTCACCCTCAGCAGCCTCTCCGATTTGATCCACCACATTTTGGATCACCTCTTTTGCTTCATCGGCAACGGCCTCAGCCTTTACCGGAGCGGGAGCAACAGGTGCAAGATCAATGGCCTCGGTTTCAAGCGGTAAGGATGATTGAATTGGCGCGTGCGTGTCAGTCGAAGCGTGGCGGTGCTCTGTCGCTTTAACCCCACTGGAGCGCATAAGCCACCAGACGAGCGGAATGAGTAGGATCAGCACAATCAGTACCCAAATCCAACTCACCCCACTACTGCTCGGCTCCTCGGCAAGCACTGGGGCAAAGCCGCTCAACATTAAACTGATTGCCGGCAATGTAAAGAACAGGTGTTTTTGGGACATGCTCATTGTCTCCTGATTATTTATTTTTGACAATTTGATAGGTTGAGAGGTCGGCCGTGGCACAAACGCTTGCTTGTGCTGCAAAGCACAAACGGCCAAGCGTGGCCTGACTTTAACACATTTACTTCTTTCTGTCAAACATAAATTTTACGTGGCACTATAGAAGTTTAGCCAGTTATACCCGGATCGGTATTGTATGATATAATCCCCATACTCCACTTTTGGGTGAAAAGTAATGACAGCTCAAGCAGAAAAGCCTTCACGCGTTATTTTGCTGATGAAAGCGACGACTTACCGGGCGCGGCCTTTCCTCGAAGCGGCCGGTCTCCTGGGCATCGAAGTGGTCAAGGGGCTTGACATGCCTCCCGAACTGGCCGAATATTGGCAGGTACCCTTAGGTCTGCAATTTGACCAGCCGGAACAAGCGGTACAGGCGATGGTCAATTTTGCCTGCAAGACTCCGGTCCAGGCCATCCTGGCCGTAGACGACAGCGCCACCGTGCTGGCGGCGCTGGCCAGCGAAGCGCTGGGCCTGGCCCATAATTCCAGTGAGGC
The DNA here is from genome assembly GCA_015075185.1 of Anaerolineales bacterium. GTDB lineage: Bacteria > Chloroflexota > Anaerolineae > 4572-78 > J111 > DSQQ01. Next base: position 357,848 of record JABTUW010000003.1, read on the forward strand.
TGCTCTGGCCGCGCGCAACAAACATCATATGCGCCAGCTATTGACCGCTGCCGGTGTACCGTCGCCGAAATTTCGCCTGTACGATATGAGCGATGACCCGGCCCGGATTGCGGCAGAGGTTGAATATCCCTGTGTGGTCAAGCCGCTGCTCCTGTCCGGCAGCCGGGGAGTCATCCGGGCCGATAATCCGGCGGAGTTTGACGTGGCCTTTCGGCGCTTGGGGCGGCTGCTAGCTTCCATGCAGCGAGCGCCGGGTTCTACCCAAATTTTGATCGAGGACTTTATCCCTGGTTTTGAAGTGGCCCTGGAAGGAATGCTGGATCAAGGGGAGTTGAAGGTGCTGGCCTTATTCGACAAGCCCGACCCGCTGGACGGGCCTTTCTTTGAGGAAACAATTTATGTGACCCCGTCCCGGCTGCCTGACCCGATCCAGGCCGAGATTGCCGCCTGTACCGCCAGCGCGGCGGCAGCCCTGGGACTGCGTCACGGCCCCATTCACGCCGAGTTGCGCGTCAACGAGGCGGGGCCGTGGATTGTCGAGGTGGCGGGCCGCTCCATCGGCGGGCTGTGCTCGCAGACGCTGCGTTTTGGTCCTAAGGCGTCGTTAGAGGAATTAATTCTGCGCCAGGCCGTGGGGCTGGAGATTGATTCCTGGCGCGGCGAGGAGGGAGCCAGAGGGGTGATGATGATCCCGATTCCAGCGTCGGGCCTGCTCAAGCGGGTAACCGGCGTCGAGGCGGCTAGACAGGTGCCGGGGATTGAGTCGGTGGAGATAACGGCTCAACTCTACCAGCCGCTTGTCCCGCTGCCCGAAGGGGAAAGTTATCTCGGCTTCATCTTTGCTCGCGGCACCCAGCCCGACGAAGTCGAGGCCGCGCTGCGCCAGGCCCACGCCCAGCTTCACTTTGAGGTAGAAACATTGCTACCAGTGTTGCAGTAGTCAGTAGTCAGTAATCAGTAGCCAGATGTCAGTAGCCAGAACAGAATTTTCTGACTACTGGCTACTGATTTCTATTTTACTTCTTCTGTGCCGGTCCGCCGCCTTTGGCCCCGGGGGTGCCTTCGGGCGACCAGCCTTCCGGCATCATCGCGCCGAGGCCGAAGAAGAACTCTTCCATTTGCTCTTTCAGAAACTCACGCGCCTGGGGGTCGGCCAGAACCAGGCCGTAGTGGTTGATAAGCAGGACTTGCTGCTGAATCCACATGTCCCAGGCCTGCTGCGAGACATTGTTAAAAATCTTTTCGCCCAGCTCGCCGGGGAAAGGCGGCTTTTCCAGCCCCGGCAGTTCGCGGCCCAATTTGACGCACTGTACCATTCGTGTCATGAATTTTTCTCACTTTATCTTATAACTAAAACCCGCAGAGCAAAACTTGCTTTGCCTATATTTTTGGATTTTACCTCACGGGGGCTATCCTATCAAATATCAACTGTATATAATCATAGAGTTTAGTTGATCTGTCGGAGGCTCTAGTGAATTTGATTTTCTTTGGGATGACTGGAATACTTTCGCTGGCTCCGCTGGAGTGCCTGCTGGCTAGTGGAGTCAAGGTTAGGGCAGTCATCATCCCGGCTGACATAAATACAGACCTGCGAGGTCTTCAAGACCTCGCAGGTCTTGCCAGGGCGAGTGTTCTGCCCCGGCGGGTTGAGCCGCTCCTGCACACCTCAGCAGATTTGCCTCTGCTCAACCCCTATCTCAGTCGAAATATCGTTCATGCTGCCTGGGAACGTAATGTGCCTGTGTGGGAAGTCGGCCCTCTATCCAATCCGTCTGCCCTGGCCGAACTACAACCCGATTTGATCGTCGTAGCCTGTTTCCCCTCAATTTTTCCCGCAAGCGTGCTCCAACTCCCGCGTTACGGCTGCTTAAATCTCCACCCGTCGCTGCTGCCGGCTTATCGCGGCCCGGCGCCGCTGTTCTGGATGGCCCGCCAGGGGGAGCGCCAGGCGGGGGTGACGCTGCATTTTATGGATGAAGGCGCGGACAGCGGCGATATCGTGGCCCAGACTGCCTTTCCATGGCCGGAGGGCATCTCCGGGCCGGAACTGGAACAACGCTGCGCGGCGGCAGGCGGGCAATTACTGCTGGCAGCGGTCAAGCAACTGGCCCAGACGGGGCAATTACCTCGCCGCCCCCAGCCCAAAGAAGGCAGCAGCTACTTTTCCTGGCCGGGACATGAGGATTTGCTCATTCCGACGACCTGGGAGGCGCGCCGGGCCTTTAATTTTCTGCGGGCCGCCGCCGACTGGCCGCTGGTCATTGCCGTGGGAGAACAGCGTTTTCCAGCAAGCCGGGCGCTGGGCTATGGGTCTGACGAAGTTTTAGGCCAGCCTTATCGCTATGAAGGCAATGAGGTCTGGATTCAATTTCAGCCCGGTATTTTGAAAATTATGTAATAGCGGCTTTTAACCCCGGTCTCCAAGTTTTTCGCACCGCCTGCCTTCGGAATAAAGGTGAGAGGAGGGTTCAGCTATGAATATGCTTGAGCACGTTTCGCCTTAGCAGCTTGGAATTTCAATTCGGAGCTTCCCGGTCATGAATCAAAGGTCTATTTAGGCTAAATGTACTAGGCTGAACGAGCGTAGCCCTGATTATAGAGTCTCTAGAACAAAAACAAAGTAGTGACAAAATTCACACCTTGTGCTATACTACTTTTAGTGTTTTGCTTCTCTCAATGAACCACCAAAGAACCCAAAGGGACGCAATTTTGGGTACTAATGGAGATATTACAATGGCGGGTCAGATAAAAAGGATGTTAGACCAGATCATTGAAACTCGATCCCAGGGTGATTCCTTTCTAGCGTTAACGACAAAGACTAAGTTGGTTTTGAAAGGGATCAATCCTGAAAAATATGATTATAATTCCGAAGACAACCCTTCAGTTATCACCAAAGTAACACAAATCGCCAAAGATCTGGGCGTGGCGCTCTAAGGATAGAGGGAGATATGGCAATCAAACCTATATACTCTACGGAAACATCCCCCGAAAGAAATGCGGCCGATCTTGCCGCCCAATTATCAGGCTTCTCAGCCAGGTTCATCCTGTTTTTTGCCTCATCGAACTTTGAGCCTGCTGCCCTGGGGACGGCGATGCAAAAGCAGTTCCCGACGGCGGAGATTATCGGCTGTACCACCGCCGGTGAACTTGCCGCTGGAAAAATGCTAAAGGATTCAGTGGCAGCGATGGCGTTTGATGCCGAAACCCTGGAAGATGTCGCCATCGGGGTGGTGCAGAACCTCAGAACCGAAAACCAGGTTCCGCAAGTATTCGCTGCCTTTGAAAAACACACCGGGCAAAAGATGATGGCCCTTGACTTTAACCAGTATGTCGGCCTTGTCCTTATAGACGGCCTGAGCGGCGTTGAGGAAAAGGTGATGGACAAGATTGGCGACCTAACCAATATTCTCTTTGTGGGTGGCTCGGCTGGAGATGATTTGAAGATGAAAGCCACTTACGTTTTTGCCGGTGGAAAAGCCTACACCGATGCGGCAGTCTTAGCTCTTTTAAAACCCAAAGTCGGCTTTGAGGTAGTCAAGACCCAGAGTTTTCGTACCCTGGATAAGGTGTTCACCGCCACACGGGTGAATGAGGACCAACGGGTTGTGTTTGAATTTGACGGCGAGCCGGCCAGCGAGGCCTACGCCAGGGCCGTCGGGTTGCCAATAGAGGAAGCCAACAGTCAGTTTTTTGGCCAACCACTGGGGTTGATGGTGGATGGAGAACCTTATGTGCGCGCTCCTGGGCAGTTCCTTCAGGAAGGGGCCATGATGTTTTTCTGCCAGATTAAGGAAGGGATGGAACTTAGCTTGCTCCAAGCTACCGATATTCTTGAAGATACCCGGGCGCTCGTCCAGGCCAAGAAGGAAAAACTGGGCCAGATTTCTGGCCTGATCAACTTTCACTGCCTGGCCCGTACCGTGGTATTAGAGCAGCAGAAGCAATTGGAAGAGTATGGCAGGATCTTTACCGATATTCCCACAGTAGGTTTCTGCACCTACGGCGAGCAGTACCTGGGACATATGAGTGAGACTTCCGTGATGGTGTTCTTTACCTGAGTTTAATCGTAACTCCTCAATCACGCCGGCAAGACACCCGGTTTTGGCGCTGGAGAGCCTATTTGTAAGCAAAAAATCAATGCCTAACAATGAGTTGGGGGCAAATTCGACGAAAAACTAGGCGCCTAAGCAGTTAGGGTAAAGCTTTCGTTATTCATCTCACGACCTTCATCACCAGTAAACTCTCCCCGCGCTCGACAAGCATGGCAAAATCGAAGCGATCCACTTCCACGCAGCATTCAAGGTCGGCCAGGGGAAACTCACGTTGGTTGGGATCGGTAAAATAACGGCCGGAAGTGGACTCGTAGACCCGGCGGATGAATGGGGCGGGGTCTGGCTGTTCCCCTTGTAAAAGGGCGGTAAGGTACTCAGCGCAGGCAATATCTTCCTCGCCGTCGCGCTCGTAAAGAATCCCCGTAATCACAAACGTTACCATTTCCGGCTGGAGTTGCCGTAAATACCGGGCCGTCGCTCCGGCACAGACAAAACTGCTGGCCAGCAGCAGGTTGGCCCTGGTGCTGCGGACTACGCCCTGGGTGCCGGCGGTAGTACGCTGAATCAGCCGCCGCCCGGCCAGGTGGCTTCCACTTATTTCGCTAGGCGAGTTGCCGAAATCGAAGCCGGAGACTGGCAGGCCATCCACTTCACCCATCACCAACGCACCGGGAAAACGCTCGCGCAGAGCCAGCGCCTCTTCAACCGTGCCTGCCAGAATGATCTCGCCGGCGCCGGCAGCAAAGGCATAGGCTGCCGTGGTAAAGGCCCGGACGACATCAATCGCTACGGCTGCGCCGGTAGCCGTGTGACAGGTTTCAAGGGTACATTGTCTAATATCCATTACCTTGCCCTGTTTGAAAAAATTGAACCGCAGAGAACCCAGAGAACGCAGAGTCTTTTTCCATCTCTCTGCGTTCTTGGCGTCCTCTGCGGTTCTAAGATTCCTGTCTGAGCTGATTAAAACAGAACGTTCGCCAGCTTCCGACGATACGTTTGGGTAAGCTCGTGGTCTTCGCCGAGGGTGGTGAAGAGGGCCAGCATGGCCTTACGCGCACCATCGTCGTTATATTTGCGGTCGCGCCGGACGACCTCTAGAAATTCATCCAGCGCTTCGGCGTAGCGTTGTTCGCTGGCCAGAAGACTGGCCAGGGCGTAGCGACTGGCACTGTCAGCGGGGTTGGCTGAAATTTTGGTCCTCAGCTCCGCTTCGGTCTGTCCAGCGGCATGTTGGCGGAACTGCGCGGTGGCAATTAAGGCATCGGCAGCGGTTCGCTCCGGCACACCGGCAGGAACCCCATTGAGAACCTGCAGGGCTTCGTCAAGCTGGCCCTGGCTCAGCAAAGTCCGGCCCAGGCCGATCATTGCCGGGAAATGGTCTGGCTGCTCGGCCAGGGCCGCCCGATAATTGGTGACGGCCATAGGGAGCTGATTGCTCATCTCCCATTCGTGGGCTTGCCGGGCGTAGAGGTCGGCGGTGGAAGGAACCAGACCCTGGACAAACTTGCGGACCTGCGGCTCGGGCAGCGCGCCGGTAAACTCCCCGGCGACTTTGCCGTTGTAAAAGGCTTTGACCGCGGGAATGCCCTGTACCTGGAACTGCATTGCCAGGCGCTGATTTTGGTCCACATTGATTTTGGCCAGGATAAAAGCGCCTTTGAACTCGGCGGCCAGCTTTTCCAGCGTTGGCCCCAAGACACGGCAAGGTCCGCACCAGGGCGCCCAAAAGTCTACAACCACCGGGGTGGTTGTGGATCGCTCCAGCACCTCGGCGGTGAAGGTTTGTTCGGTAACTTCGATGACATAACTTTGGGTCATAACAGTTGTTGCCATAAGATCTATCTCCCTGTTCGTGAAATCTGTGGCAATGATTTTACCTCAAACGGAAGGTCGCGCCAAGTTGAAACGCTGGCAGTCGCCTGATTTTTATTGTTTGATTGTTTGGGAAACGGGCTTTAGCCTCGCACCTGTAACCGCTCCCGTTTCATAAAACGGGCGATAACCCAGGCTGCGGTCATCGTCGGCAGAAATTGGGTACCTGGAATCAGGCTCTCAATCGTAGTAACGGCCCGAAGTGGCTTCAAGCCCAGGTAGCTTAGGAGGATCCAGGCAAAAGGGGCTGACAAAAAGTCAAGGCCAAAATCAAGTAAATCAAGCACCAGCACCACGACAAAAGGGGTCGCGCGCAGGGCAGTGACCCAGTCGGCGTCGGGCGGCAGGTTAATACGCCGGACCCGCCAGACAATCCACCCTAGCAGGAGCAGGGCCAGCGTCAAAGCAATGCCGATCAGGATCAGCAAAGGATATAAAAACTCAGTCAGGTTAATTGAGGTTGAGCCATCCATAACAAAATTATACCACAACAGGACAAAATTATAACATTACAAGGAGGTGATAACTATGTGCCGCTATAGGTAAAGAGATATAAATCAGGATACATCTTATCTAAGCGTTGTTTAAAGTCACTTCTCCCGTTAAAAAGCGGCGAGCAGTTTCGGCCAAAATGGCTGCGCCGATCGGCAGCGTGGCTTCGTCAATATCAAAAATATCGGTGTGATGGTTGCGGGTGAGGCCATCGGGCTTGGCCGCGCCGATCATGATCATCGCCCCAGGCGCTTGCTGGCACATAAAGGCAAAATCCTCAGCGCCCATGCTCAACGACTCAGGTTTGACCGCCTCACCGCCCAGGAGGTCGGCGCTGACGCTCGCCAACCACCCGGCGACAGTCGGGTCGTTCCAACCGGCAGGGTAACCGCGCTGAATTTCCAGGCGAAAATCGCCGCCCAAAGGCCGGACGACGGCCAGGGCGCGCTCGACCTCGGCAATCAACTGCTCCCGGACCTCCGGATCAAAGCTGCGCAGCGTGCCTTGCAGGTAGACTTCGCCAGGGATGATATTGCTGGCCGTACCAGCATGAACCTGGCCCAGGCTGACAACAGCAGACTTGAAGGGATCAACCCGGCGGGCGACAATGCCATGCAAACTCATCAGGACCGGGCCGAGCATCCACAACGGGTCAGTATTGAGGTGGGGAAAAGCACCGTGGCCGCCACTGGCGGTGAGCCAGGCGTCAAAGGTGTCTGCCGCAGCGGAACTCCAACCGGATTGAACCAGAACCACGCCGCTGGGAGAGGTCGAGTCCATGTGCAGGGCAATGATCGCATCCACGCCGTCCAAAGCGCCATTCTCGATCATACGGGGCGCGCCGCTGATGCCTTCGGCGTCGCAGTCCTCTTCGGCAGGCTGAAATAGAAAACGGACATTGCCTTGCAAACCGTCCTGGGCAAAACTGTCTTTGAGCAGGTGGGCCACGCCCAGCAGGATGGCCGTGTGCGCATCGTGGCCGCAGGCATGCATCACCCCCGGGTTGGCCGAGGCGTATTCGGCCCCAGTTTTTTCCAGGATGGGCAGGGCGTCCATATCGGCCCGGATGGCGATGGTCGGCCCCTGGCCAGTACCCATCTCGCCGACAACGCCGGTTTTGCCTATTCCGGTGCGCACGGTCATCCCGCCAATTTCTTGCAAGGTTTCTGCTACTACCCTGGCCGTGCGCACTTCTTGAAAGCTTAACTCCGGGTGGCGGTGGATGTCTCGTCGGAGCCGAACGATTTCCTGGGATAAAGCTTTGGCTTTGTCTAACATTTGCTCTCCTCGTAAAAAACGTAGGACAAATTGCTAATTTGTCCGGGGTCGGGACAAGCTAACAGCTTGTCCTACAGAACCATCTTTATCATTAGAGATGGGCCAGTTTTTACTCTTCTGGCGGTGTAACCAGGCGCCACTCGGCTGCATTCCAGGTAACGGTATCATAAATGTGCGGCTGGACGCCTTGCAGGTTGAGGTTGATGCCGTAACGGTCGGGCAGGGCCAGCAGCGGCATCTGGGGCAGGTCTTGGTAGAGAATGGTGGCCAGTTCGCACAGCAGGGTCCGGCGGCGATTATTGGGCAGCGGCGTGCGCAGGGCGTCGAAAATGCCGCTCAGGGTGGGGTTGCGGTAGCGGCTGTAATTGAGGCCAGCAATGGGGTTGTCGCGGGTGGGGATGGAGCGGGGATCGAAGTAATCGGCCATATAGATAGTCGGATCAACCCCAAAGTAGCCGTCGTCCCACAAATCCAGATCAAAGTTACCGCGTATTTCAAGGCCATTGTTTTCCCAGGTGTCCCACAGCTTGCCGCCCTCAACCACCTCGCGCTCCAATTTAACCCCGACCTCCAACAGCATCTCTTCGATCATCTGGTGGGCCGTGACCAGCTCGTCGCCAAATTCCTCATAGGTATAGCTTTTTAGAACCAGAGGAGTCCCATCTTTAGCCGTGCCGCAGCCCTGGCAAGAGCGAATCGGATTTTCCTCAGGATTGGTCAGGCGCCAGCCCGCTTCGTCAAGCAGGGCGCTGGCCAGACCGGGATTAAAATCATAATGAGGCAGTTGACAACCGAATTGAGACAGCTCGGTGTCTACCGGGATTGCCCGGCTCTGGAAGACTTCATCGTTGAGCCGATTGACATCTACACCGTAGCGAATAGCCTCCCTAATCCTGGGGTTGGCCAGGATGGGATGCGGCTGGTCGGGATCGGCGCTGCCAAAGGCGCTGAGATTGGGCGCCAGGCGCAGCACAAAGCGGGCCGGGTTGGTGACAAAAACAGTCACGTTTTCGTTGTTTTCCATCAAGGTCAGAGCCGGGTCTTCGGGCCACAGATCAAGGTGAGTATTGCCCCGTTCCAGGTTGCGGCGGCGAAAATCCGGGTCGGGCTGAATTTCGACAACCAGTTGTTTGGCCAAAGGCCGGTCCGGCAGGTAGTAGTTGGCATTGGGGGCAAATGTCAGGCGCACCCCGCGCAGCCACTGGTCCAGAACAAAAGGGCCGGTGCTGATTGGCTCAAAATTGCAGTCCCAGAACAACATCTGGTTGGTCGGGCCGCAGTAATGAGCCGGAAAAACGCCGACGCCGTTGCCGCCGAATTGGATCAAGTAGTTGGGATAAAATTGGCGATAGTGAACAAGGGCTGTTAGCGGATCGGGGGTTTCAACGGCGTCAATTAAATCAAAGCCGGGCGCCCAAATACGACTATCTCTGAAGGATTGCCAGGTGTAGGCGATATCGGCGGAGGTAAAGGGCTGGCCATCGCTCCAGAGGAGGCCGGGCCGCAGCTTCCAGGTAACGGTCAGGCCGTCTTCGCTCAAGCCGCCGTTGGTCAGGGTTGGCAGGTCGGCGGCCAGTTCGGGGTAATAGTTACCGTCGGGGCCAATCTCCGCCAGCGCCCCATAGACCAGCTCGCCGACCAGGGCTTCATAGCCGGTATCGTTGAGATAAGCGTTAAAGCTGGGTGGGTCAATGGGAATAGAGATGATGATGGCCTCCTCCTGCACATCTACGGCCAGGGCCAGCGGGGGTAAAGTGGGCGTCGGCAGGGGGGTGGCAGTGGGCGGCGGCGGTGACACCAATTCACAAGCGGCCAGGCAGAGGGTTGAGACGAGCAAGAAAACACAAGAGACAGATGGGAATGTAAATTTCACGGGGTCATTTTAATACGGCAAGAAAGAAGGACAAAATTTAGGTGTTTGTTGTATAGGACCTTTAGATTACCTGATTGAGCTAAAAAGATTGCGAAAAAATTCGCTTTCAAACTGAATTCAAACGGGGCTATGTTACAATAACTTACAACACTGTCACGCTCATGAGTTTTGAATTTCAGAATCAGTAATAGCCTGGAAGATTGGAAGACTGGAGGGCTGGATAAGAGACAGTATTCATCCTTCCAACCTTCCAGTCTTCCAAACACATTACCAATTTGGGTTGTCAAAATTCATAAGGCAGTCATTCTACTTCAGGAATAACGTTTATGGTAAACCTGACCACTATTCTCGTTGTTGATGATGATCCGCTCATCTTGACGGTAATGTTACAAGTTTTAGGCCGGGCTGTCACGCCTGCAACAAATATTCTGACGGCTTATAACGGGGAAGAGGGCCTGCGCCTGGCTTTGCAAACGCGACCTGATTTGATTATCACCGACCTGATGATGCCCAAAATGGACGGCTATGAATTGGTCCAATCCCTGCGACGAGAGGACACGGCCAGCCAGGCGCGGATCATTGGGGTGAGCAGCAGCGGGGCGATGGATGCCAGAACCAAAGCCTTCCGGACGATATGTGACAGTTTTTTGAACAAACCCTTCTTGCCCAACGAATTGATTGAAAAAGTAACCTGTTTGACCTCGTAACAGCGACCGCACCCCCACCCAACCCTCCCCTCATAGGGAGGGCAGGAGGAGTCACCGCCCTACCAAGCGGGGAACCAGGCGGATCTCCTCCAGGCCCAAAAGTAAACCGGCTGCCACGTAAACCAACACCCCCAGAACACCGCCGCCGGCAATAATAAAAAGGGGTGGCAGGGCGGGCCAAACCAGGGTGAATCCCAGGATAATCCCGCCCATCGCTCCGGCTGCCAGCAGGGTCCGGACCAGTGTAACGAGCAGAGGACCGCTTTCCACCCCAGCCATGCGCCAATGGGCAATCGCCAGCAAAATCAGCACTTCCACCGTTACCGCCACCCCGTTAGAGAGTGCCAGTCCCCCGGCATCCAGGATCCGATAAAGCAGCACAGCTAAGCCGATATTGACCAGCATTCCCGCCAAGGCCCCCAGCAGAGGCGTCGTCGTATCTTTCTGGGCGTAAAAGAGGCGGTTGACGACCTCCAGGGCACAGTGAGCCACCAGGGCCAGCGCCCAAAATTGGAGCGATTGATAGACTGCCGCCGTCGAGTCCGGGCCGAACTCGCCGCGCTCAAACATAAGCTGGATGACCGGCCGCCCCAACACAATTAACCCGACCATCGCCGGAATGGAAAGCACCAGGATGATGCGCAAGGCTTGCGAGGTAGTCTGGCGCAGACCGGCCATATCTCCCTGCGCCGCCAGGGCGGCCATGGTCGGAAACAGGACAATGCCAATGGCTGAGCCGATGATCGTTTGGGGCATCTGCATCAAATCCCAGCCGTAATCCAGGGCCGAGACACTGCCCTCACCCAGGCGCGAGGCCAGGTTGAAGATGACCAAAAAGTTCACCTGGATGACACCCAGGGTTAAAATACGGGGTCCCATCAGGCGGGCCACCTGGTGCAGGCCCGGGTCAGCCCAGCCCAGGATCGGATGATAACGCATCTGATAACGGCTGAGTCCCGGAAGCTGGATCAAGAGATGGCCCGCCGCACCGGCAATGGCCCCTCCCATCAACCCGTATACTCCCCAGGCCGGAGCCAGGAGAAGCGCCCCGGCAATCAAACCCAGATTATAAACAATCGGAGCCAGCGCCGGCAGCAAAAAGTGCTGGTGGACATTCAAAACCCCGCCGGCCAGGCCGCTGACGCTGAAAATGATGGTCGAAAGCAGGGCCAGCCGCATCAGGTTGGCGGTGAGATGTTGGGTTTCCGGGGGGAACCCGGGGGCGATAAGCCACTCGACCAGGGGCAGGGCGATAACGGCGACCAGCGCCGCCGCTGCCACGACCAACAGCAGGATGGTGTTGAGGGTCGCGCTGGCCAGCCGCCAGCCATCAGGGTCGTCGGCGGGATGGTGGGTCAGCCGCTCGCTGAGGATGGGGATAAAGGCCGTGGCCAGCGCCCCGCCAGAGATAAGCATGAACAGAATATCGGGCAGGCGAAAGGCTGCGACGAAGGCATCATAATCGCCGCCGGTGCCAAAGGCGCGGGCAATAGCAACTTGCCGCCCGATGGCCAAACCCTTATTGACCAGAAAGGCGGCCATCATAATCGCCGTCGAGCGGACGAGGTGACTTGTTTTGACTTTAACTGGCATTACTGGGGCGGATTCTTGGCTTGCTCATAAACCCGGTTGAATTCGGCCAGGAACTGTTGAGCCAGCTCAGAGTTATGAACGACCAGCATATTTTCGTCATTGGATTGAGCGGCATTTTCGGTAAAGTTGAAGGAACCTAGCACCACAGTCTTCTCGTCGAGAATAAAAACTTTATGGTGGAGGGCATAAGGATTGCCATCCTGCCAGACATCCAGCTTCTGCCGCTTCATCCGCGCCAACTCGCTGGTATCGGTTTCAGAGCCGCGCGTTTCAAAGATACCCTGGACCAACACCCCGGTCTTGGCCCGATCAATAACCGCTTTGCCGATACCGGGGTGAGTAAAAGAGAAAGCCATGAAGCGAATGTTTTGTTGAGCCTGACGGATTAACACAATCAGTTGGTCGGCGCATTTATCTTCGGGGGCAAAGCAGGTTTCAACCAGGGTTTGGCCTATTTGCAGGCGAGGATTCGGGGTCTTGGAAGTTGAGGTTGGCCCGAAGGCTTTGTCGGTAAACATTTCTTCAAACTCAGCCGTGTAATTCTGGGCCAGTTCCTGGGATTGGAGATAGAGCGCATGGTTGTTGTTGCGGTAGGTATCGTTGGCGGTAAAATTCCATGAGCCGGTCCAGACCGCCTGCCCATCCACGACGACGAATTTGTTGTGCATGATAGAGACCCGGTTGTCGGGCACAATCGGCAGGTTCTCTTTCTTGAGGCGAATCAGGGTTTCGTCTTCGGCCAACGAGTCGCTGTCGGTGACCAAACGGACGGCTACGCCTCGCTTGCGAGCGGCGAGGAGGGCATCGCCCACAGGGTCGAGGTCGAGTTCATAGACAGCGACATCAAGGCTGCGCCGGGCTTGATTGATGATGGTGATTAACCCCTGTATCACGGTTTCGCTGCGGCTGGCCTCAACATCAGGGTAGGTAGGGGTGGTGAAGTAGAGTTGATAATTCCAGCGCCGGCCGGGGTCCGGAGTGAGCGCCGGTGCAGTCGAAGGGCGGGCGGGAGTTGCCGGGAGCGGCGTGGAAACAGCGGTAGGGGTGAGGAGGGCTGAGGCGACCTCAGTCACAAATTCCTGGCTAAACAAGCTCTGCCAATCAACCTCTATAAAACCCAGCCGGTTGCCGAGATAGAGAAACCCCAGCAACAAGAGCAGAAATAGAGGGGCTGCCAGGAGAGGTAGAGGACTTTGCCGGGCAGAGGTTTCGTTTTTAGTCGTTGGCTTAGGTTTCTTGGCCATTGGCATACTCCGGAGGTGTAATTTGCTGCGCAATAAGGGTGAGGGTAATCACCTGATCTACCAGTTTGATAAGATGTTGAATCATTTCAACATCGGAGAGAGCGGCTCGTTGTTCCATCAGATGATTGACCGTGCGCATTGCTTGTTGTAGAGTGTGTGCCGCCTTTTCCAGATCAGCCTGGCTGAGATGGAGCTGCGCCAGGTTTTGGAGCTGCTGCTCGCCCCACTGCAGCAGCAACCTGGCGGCTTCGTCGGTGAGGGCGCCGGTTAGCCCTTCGCTTTCGTAGATTTGCTCAACCAGGGGGCGGATTTGATTGGCTGTCGGGTCTACTTCGGTATCCATTAAAGACATTCCTCGTAAATAACTCTCACCCCCCACCCCTCTCCCACTGGAAGAGGGGAGTCGCGCCAGCGACGGGGTGAGGGCTTTTTCGTCGCTGAGGGTGAAGCCAGAGCTTTATGAAGGCTCCGAAAGAAATTAAGCCACAGCTTACCCAGATTTGGCAAATGGGGAAAGAGAAAATCTGTTTAAGCGATACGTCTTGCAGTTTGTGGTTTTTAGCATCGGTGGGGCGGGCAAGCCGATAATGACCGCTGGCAAAGCGAGACTATTCTACCACACTCTCATCAGGTTAAGGAATCACGGTGAGGTTTCCGATCAGCGCGGCCACGCCATCGCGGCTTTCCGCGCCGGTAACGCCTTCGCTGGGGTAGGGCGGCTGGCGGTTATAAACGACAACTTCCAGCCGATACGAACCAGGAGGCGTGTCGGGTGCAAACGCTAAAGTATAGACGTTAAGGGCCTGGTTGAGGGCCGGATCGGCCAGGGGCCAGGCGGAAGTTCGAAAGTGGCGGTCGTTGAGGAGGTCCTTGTCAATTTGCCCGGCGATGTGGCCGTCCTGACCGCGCAGCCGCAGCGAGACTTTGTAATCAATATTGGTCTGGCGGAGCAAGGTAAAATGGAGGGTCGCCCAGGCGGGATGTCGGGTGGAGGTGGTCTGTCCAGAGGGGGGGTAACCCCCGTAGGCAGCGCCATCCAGCCGTAAAATGTCGCCGAACGTAGCGTTGATGGGGTCAAGGTCGGTGGGCAGGCTGAAGCTGGTTTTTGGGTCCGGCAGACTAAACCACTCGATGTGATAACCTCGAAAATCGCGCTGGCCTAACTTCTCGCCGTATTTTTGGGCCAGAAAGGGGATTACGCCGCGCGGGTCGGAGTCGCTGCCGCGCCAGGTGATCCAGAAGAGACGGTCGCGCCCGGCGGCTTCGCGGGTAAGGGTGGCGGCGGCGGTATGGATGTCTACAAAAAGGTAGCGGGTGGGGGCGGCGATGTGCCCTTTAGCGAGGTAGTAGTGGAACGGGTGCGGCACGTCAACGTAAACCATGTCATCGCCCGTAGTTTCGGCGGCCAGCCAGGCAGCCACGCCAGCGGAGTCATCCTTGAAATAGGTTTCGTTAGTGTAGTAGCTGGAGAGACTGAAGAGGAAGATGCAGAGAAGGATAGCGAGGAAAGCGTAAGGCGTGATGCGTAAAGCATGAAGTGTGAAGCGTCCCAAGGGAAGGTTACACACTGAAATGTTATTCATGCCGAGGGCTAGGAGCAAGAACAGGGCCGGGGTGACGAGGATAAGGTAGCGCGGTTCAAAGGAAGGTTGGCGTTGGAGGACGATGAAGTAGGCGGCAAGGGGGATGAGCAGCCAGACGAGAAGGAAGAGGAAGGGGGATAGAAGATGGAGGATAGAAGATCGAAGATGGGAAGGTTGGAAGACTGGAAGGTTGGAAGGTTGAATTAGAAGTGGGATTAGCTGAAAAAATAGGGTAAGTATGAAAACTACGGCGATAAGGCCCATGCCCCGGGTGGCCGGCAGCGGGTCAATGGTCAAGCCGACGGTGTAGGCTTGCCAACTACGCAGCATAAACTCGGTCAAGCTGGGCGGCGATAAGTTTGGGTTGGCGTAGCTGGTCACCTGCCGGAGAGCCAGCAAGAACTGGGGAGCAAATAGAAGGAGGATACCAAGTTGTGTAGCTATCCAGGTGGCAACTCGCCCCATCCGATTTTTGTTCCCGGCCACAGCCCATGCTAACCAGGCCAGATTGTGAAAAATCAGTAAAAAAATCGTGAAGTAGTGAGTGTAAAGGCAGAGGGCAGCAAGGGCAACATAGGCGATAATTGTCCGGCGGCGGCGGTCCGAAAAAAAGATGCGCCATAAGGTATAAGTGCTGGCGAGGGCCAGGAAGGTAATCATGGCATAACCGCGGACTTCCTGAGCGTAGGCGACGTATAAGGGGGAGAGGGCGGCGAGAAGAGAGGCGAGGAAAGGAGCAGGGGAGCAGGGGAGCAGGGGAGCAGGGGAGACAAAGGAATAGTTGGAGTGTAAAATTGCATGGGTGAAGCGCCAGAGCAGCGCCACGGTTAGCATGCTGAACAATACCGACAAATAGCGCAAAGCGAATTCGCTCTGGCCGGCCAGACCCAGCCACAGGTGCAGGAGCACAAAATAAGCCGGGGGATGAACGTCCATAGCCGGTAGGGTTGGAATTTGGGGAATAGGCTGCGAGGCCACAAAAATGCTGTGCCCTTCATCCCACCAGATGCTCTGAAAATCGAGGTGATAGAGGCGCAGACTAAAGGCCAGTCCCAAAATCAGCAGCGGCGCTGCGTAACGCCAGGAGTAGAATTTCATAGGCAAGAATTTTAGACCACCTTGGTTTGGTTGGCAAAGTATTTTTTGCAGGCGGATCGAATGAGGGCAGGACACCCGCCACCGGCCCAGAATCCGGCCAACTTTTTGATTATTGCAGATTTTCCGGTATCATTTACTCAGTGCTGACCCTGGTAAATTTTGAGGTCGAGGCGTCGAGCCAACTGCTGCTTCGAAATCTCTGGCTCGTGCCTCGATTTTATTTTGCCCGGCGTTACGCCTAAAGTAACCGAAATTAAAGGAGATCCGCAGGAATGAGGTTGAAAGCAATTATTCTTATTTTAATGGGACTGGGCTTGGCCGGATGTAACACTTTTCAGCAGCCAACAGCCGAAGCGCCGACTGCCGCCGCAAGCCCAACTCCCGCCGTGGTCGAAGCGACGCCGACCCAAGCGCCAGCAGCCGAAGCAACAGCAACCGTGGCCGAACTTGGCGCAGAAGATCAACCCCAGAAGGGGGAGGGGGTGACCACCGCCAGCGGCTTGAAATTCGTAGTGGTTGAAGAGGGAACCGGGGCAACACCCAAACCCGGTGATCTGGTCAGGGTGCATTACACCGGCACTTTGGAGGATGGCACCAAGTTCGACAGCTCCGTTGACCGGGGTGAGCCGATTGAATTTGTTCTGGGTCGAGGCCAGGTGATTCCCGGCTGGGATGAGGGGATTGGGCTGATGAAGGTCGGCGGCAAAGCGAGGTTGATTATTCCGCCCGATCTGGCTTACGGCGAGCAGGGCGCTGGCGGAGTCATTCCTCCAAATGCGACGCTTAACTTTGATGTCGAGCTGGTTGCGGCCGAGCCGGGACCACCGCCTCCTCCTGATGCCCCAACCGAAGTGGACGAGGCCGACTACACTACCACCGCCAGCGGTTTGCAATACTATGACCTTGAAGAGGGGAGCGGCGCCTCGCCCCAGAACGGGCAAATGGCCACGGTTCATTATACCGGCTGGCTGGAGGGGGGCACGATGTTTGATAGTTCCCTGATGCGGGGCCAGCCATTCAGTTTTCCCGTTGGGGCGGGACAGGTGATCCCGGGTTGGGATGAAGGGGTAGCCTCGATGAAGGTCGGCGGCAAGCGCCAACTGAAGATCCCGGCGGATTTGGCTTATGGCGAGCAGGGGGCAGGCGGGGTGATCCCGCCCAATGCCATTCTGATTTTTGAAGTGGAACTCCTGGAAGTGAAGTAACCTGAGTTCGGAGTTTCCCAAATCGCACCTTTCGATACGCCTTTCACTTTGTTCAAGACTACTCAGGGTGCGCTGATAAGCCGAAAATCATCCTGACGCGAAGGGGACGTTAGCCCGTATCGAAGGGTGATTTTCGGTAAAATGTCAGCCTCAGGTTAATAGTAAATTCGTTCGTGGTTATTAGTCAGCCGCCGGCGGTCGGCGGTCGTTCTTAGCCCACCTCTTCCCGTACGGTGTAAATCGGCTTGTTTTGGCTCTCGTGGTAGGTGCGGGAGATCATTTCCCCCAACAGGCCCATGGTGATAAACTGCACGCCCACCATCACCAGCAGAATCGCCAGCAAGAGCAGGGGCCGGTCAACGAGGTCCTCCCGGTAAATTAATTTCATCAGGGTTAAGTACGCGCCAATAACAACGCCAAGGGCGAGGGAGCCGAGGCCCATCAAGCCAAAAATTTGGATAGGGCGAGTTGAGTAACTGAGCAGAAAACGGACTGTCAGCAAATCCAAAATGACCCGAATAATCCGACTGATGCCATATTTGCTGCGGCCAAACTTGCGCGAGCGATAATTGACCGGCACTTCGGCCACGGTGACGCCGTAGTAGCTGGCAATCGCCGGAATGAAGCGGTGGAGGTCGCCGTATAAGTTAATGCTCTTGATGACATCGCTGCGGTATGCCTTGAGGGCGCAGCCATAATCGTGCAGCCGGACGCCGGTGCCGGTCGAGATAAGCCAGTTGGCCGTCGTCGAGGGAATTTTGCGGGTAATAAACGAGGCGAGACCCTCTTGCCAGCGTTCCACCCGCCACCCGCTGACGACATCGTACCCTTCCTCAATTTTGGCCAGCAAGAGTGGAATATCAGCCGGGTCATTTTGCAGGTCGGCGTCCATGGTAATGACGACCTCACCCTGCGCCCGGTCGAATCCGGCGGCAAAAGCGGCTGTCTGCCCAAAATTGCGCCGAAAGCGAACCAGGCGGACTCGCTCATCTTGAGCGCGAAGCTTTTGTAATTCGGCAAAGCTGTTGTCCTGGCTGCCATCGTCAATGCAGATGATTTCAAAGGTGCGACCCGTCGCCTCCAGCGCCGGAACTAACTCTTCCAGCAGGTGGGGCAGGCTCTCAGCTTCATTATAAATAGGCAAGACGATACTTAATTGGGGCGGCTGGGACACTGCTCCGTTCTCCTCCTGCCCAAAATTCTGACTAAAGGTTAGGGAAGTCTCAAGGGCTGACCCGGTTTGATAATTCACCACTATTATCCTTCCTCTGAAACCACCCCGCGCGCACTGCGCAGCAGATAAATTACCCCGCCGATCAAGCCGGTGCAGATGTTGCCCAAAAAATAAACCAGCAGTGACATCGCCACGGCGATTTCTTGGGGCACGCCAACCTGGCTAAATAAACGGCGATAGGTTTCCTCGCGCACACCTAACCCGGCAAAGCTGATAGGCAATAATAACACCAACGAGGTGATAGGTACAAAAATGGCATAGTGGGCCAGGTTTGCCTTTGCTCCCAGCCCCCAGCCGATAAACACATTCATGGCAATCAATGAGATGTTAAACAGGAGAGCGACCAGATAGGCCCGGCCTAACGCGCCTAATGGGTAACGCTGAAATGATTCGGCCAGATTGCCGATCACTTTAATGCCGGTCAAGCGATGAAACAGGCCCACTCGTGTTCGCAGCATGTTATACAGAGCGCGGTTAATCAACAAGTAACCGGCGACCAATCCCCCCAAAAGAATGGCGACGGTAAAGTAGGCTACTCCGGCCGGCACAGCCCCCCAATCGGCGATGAGGGCCATCAGCGCAATCGCCTGCAAGGCCGACAACCCCAAAAAGCGGTCAACGACGACGCTGGTGACGGCATCCGTGACCCGCTCGCTGTGCCGGCTCAGTTCAACCATACGCATGGCGTCGCCGCCCAGACCGCTGGGGAGCAGGTTATTAAACAAAAACCCGATAAAGTAGATATGGGTTAACTCGGTCAATGAAACGTGAACCGCAATCGCATCCAGCAAAATCTGCCAGCGCCAGGCCCGGATGACGACGCCGAGCATCATCATCGCCAGGGCGGCCAGCAGCCACCAGGGATTGGCGCGACTCACCGCCTGGATAAAGGCGGCCCTATCAAGGGTGCTGAAAATAAACGCCAGCAGGCCAAGACTGACGACGACTTTAAGGATGTTGAAAAGTTGTTTACGACTCATGGAATTAGGGTAGCAGGGTTGCAAGGTCGCAGAGTAACAAACTTGCCTTTTTTGCTACTTTGTTACCTTGCTACTTTGTGACTCTTTACCTTGCTACTTTGCCTCAATAATCTGATGGTACTTCTCGACCGCCTCCGCCCATTGGCCAGCCTTAACCAGAGCGGCGGCTTCGACGGCGGCGGAACCTTGCCACTTTAGGTTGTAGGCTACGGCTTGTTGATAGGCTTCCGCCGCTTCAGGAAGATTGCCAACTGCCTCTTGCGTTTCGGCCAGAACCACGAAGCCGTCCACCCAGCCGGGAAAAATATCCACCGCCGTCTGGTAGGGTGCGATGGCTTCTTTGGGCCGACTGGCGGCAACCAGGGCATCGCCCAGAGCGCGCAAAGCACCTGCTTTGGCTGTACGAGGGTCGGGGTTGAGCACTCCCTGCGCTTCCATTTCGGCAGCCCAGGGATAGGCCGCGCCAACGGCTTGCCGGGCCAAATCGAGCGCCGCTTCGGTCAGGACAGCCGGCTCATAAATGGCCAGTTGTGGTTCAGATACGACCACACCCCCAGGAAAAACGATATTTTTCACTGCCGGAGACGGGGCCGGCCCAAAGCGGTTAACCGCCCAGACCCGCCCGCCCGTGGCGCGCAGGCTTTCGGCGCGCTCCTGAATATTAGTCAGCAAAGCCGCCGGTGTCAAAAGTGGGGCCTGCCCGCGATAGTAATAATCAATAAAACGTCCTTCATCCCACAGCGGGCCGATCAAAATCAGGTCATTGGGGCCGGTGTGTTCATCCAGGTAAGCCGCAGCGTCGCGCCAGTCGGGCTTGGTTTGGCCATAGATGCCCAATACGGCGATGAAGGAAAGGGTAGCCAGAATCCAGAGGAAATACTGGAGGATGGAGGATAGAGGATAGAGGATAGAGGATAGAGGTTGCTTCTCGGTTCGCCAGGCCTGCCGTGTGAGTTCGTTGATCCACTTATTTGCTGATTCGCTCAGTCGCACCGTGGCGTAGGCAATGACTGTTAAATAAACGGGCAGGACAAAAGCGTAGCGAAATTGCAAGGCGCGTGGATCACCCAGGACAATCGGCAAAGCGACCGGCAGAGCCAGCCAGAGGGCGGCAAAGGCGGCGATGGGCCAGTCTCGCCGTGCCAGCAAAATCACGCCGACGACGAACAGGGCTAAAAACCCCCAGGCAATGGGTTCCGGCGGCGGCCCCAGGGCGCGGATCACGCCGGGTACAAACGCCAGCGGCGAGCCAACGCCCCCTTCAATCGCTCCAATAGCTGCCCGTTTGCGCAAGATGTTGAAGAGAACAGGCCACCAGGGAGCGTAGAGGACGAAGGTTAGGACAACAGAGGTAATGAAGCCGAAGAGACGTGGTGCGTGGTGCGTCCCAAAGGGAGGCTTCGCTCTGGTGCGTGGTGCATAAATACCCCTGGTCGGGGCAGAGCCGAAGGCCCCCTGTGGGCAGGTCGTAAATCGTAAATCGTAAATCGTAAATAAAATGAGTCCTGCGTGTGCGGCTAAAATCAAAAAGCCAAAATACATAGTATAGAGGGTGGCGGTTATCGCCAGGGCATAGGCTAACCAGCGCAGCCGCTGCTGGGGTCGAGCCAGGGCGCGGAAGAGCAGCAGCGTGGCCAGGGCCGACAGAAACATAAACAGCGCGTGCATCCGGGCTTCCTGGCCGTATTTAACGGCAATGGGAGCCAGGGCTAGGAGGAGAGCGGCGGTGATAGCGGCTGACCGTTGAAGGTTGAAGGCAAGTTTATAAGTAACGGCGACGGTAAGAACAGCGGCCATAACGGAAGGGAAGCGCCACAGCCAATCGGAAGCGGGGGTGGGATGATCGGCCACAGCGCCGAGGAGGAGGGTCGGGCGGGTGAAGGCGCCGGCGATAAGATAGTAAAGCGGGGGGTGAATGTCGTCTTTCGTCCATTCAATCAGTTCGACGGGGGGGCGGCTGGCGAAGATAGCGGTGAAGATTTCGTCTTCCCATAGATTCTCGGCGGCCAGGGCATGGAGATTGAGGGCGAAGGAAAGGAGGAGAATGGCGAATAGTGAATGGTGAATGGTGAATGGTGAATTGATGTTGGTCATTAGGCTCACGAAGTTTCCACGAAAATATCCCCATTTATTCTCGTGTAATCCGTGCCCTATTTTGGTCGTTAATGGGATTTTTGTCCAATCAAAGGGCTTTTACTTGGTAGGAGGATCTAATTGCCTATTTCAAAGAACGTTGTTAAAAATTCATCAATCACTTAAAACTCATTTTAGGTCATGCAAAACGGCTTCGCCACAGGCAAATTGACTGGAAGCAACTTTGAGCAGTGCTGCATCGTATTGGCTGGCATTTGGTTTTGGTTCACGTAAAACGGGTGGTGAGGTTACAAGTGGCATCGGCTGTGTAGGTTATGGGGTTGGAGTCGGTGTAGGGGGCGGGGGCAATGGTGTGAGGATTGGAATAGTGTTCAAATCCACATTAATTGTAACATACTCCGGTCCACTTACTATCCAACCCTGAATAGCAGGATTGAAATACGACTGTACCTGAATCCACTCATTGCTTGCAATTCGCCCTTGAACATCCAAAACATCACCTTGCTGTAAAAGACCCACTCGATCATAAATTATGCTAGGACCAGCGCGCAGATTTAATTCCGGCGCTATTACAACAGCGTCAGGCGGGGTGGGGGTAGGAGTAGGGTTGGGGGTAGGAGAGGGGGCATCAGTGGGTATGACTGTTATTGAGGTGGGAATAGGAGTGTCTATAGAAGGTTGGGGAGTTTTTGTGGGTTCTCTGGTGGAAGTAATTGTAGGTTCTTGTGTTGGTTGAAAAGTGCCAGTAGGGGTTGAGGAGATTACAACAGGGGTACGGGTTGCACTAGCGGTAGGGGTTATAGTCAGAGTTGCAGTGGAAGTTGCAGTGGGATTTGGAAAAATAAGCCTCTTGATATTCGGATCATTGAACAGTATGATTGCAAGACCAGAAACCAATAAGACTCCAACCGCTATGCTTACATTACGAATTACACAACCCCAAAAACTGATTTCACCGATTTGGATCCCTCTATTATCAAATAGACCTCCAACATTTGAGGTGAGTATTGCTTCATCAGAATTGTCCTGTACATCGGGGACAATTATGGAGTCATAATAAGGCTGATATTTCTCATATCGAGCGGGATTGCGGACTTTAACCAAAGCAAGCAACTTCTCAAGGAGAAATTTCTGATCAGCATATTCAATTAGATGATCAACGATTTCGGCTTTGCCAGTACTTTGAGCCAATTCGTCATAAACAGGTCTAAAAATTGGCGTATCATAACAAAAACGACGTAATTCCTCAGCCGTGAATCCTTCAATGAGCAAAGTCCGAATTTTCTTGAGATGATACCGCCTGGCCATCTGTTTGCCTTATAGTATGGAGAAACAAAGCAAATCTTATCTCATTGGCCTCAGTATAAGATATTTCTTTAAGGCAAGCAAAGGGATTAAAAGATTTCTGGTATTGTATGTTAAGCAGATCCGAAGGGTCGCAAAAAATTTCCACTGTTAATGGGTGAAAAATCGTGAACTCAATACACCGCCGGCCGGGCCAGCCCCCAATCGTCGCTGGGGCCGACATTGTCCAGAAGTGCCCGTTCGTTGCTGCCGTCAATGGCCATGATGCGCACCTGCCAGTCGCCAAAAGCATCGGTGCGGAAGTAGATTTCCCGGCCA
Organism: Anaerolineales bacterium; assembly: GCA_015075185.1. Taxonomy (GTDB): domain Bacteria; phylum Chloroflexota; class Anaerolineae; order 4572-78; family J111; genus DSQQ01. Next base: position 380,776 of record JABTUW010000003.1, read on the forward strand.
TCGGAACTGAAGACCGGGGTCGTGTCGGTGCCGGGGCGATTGGTCAACTGCTCTAGCTCGCCGCTGGTCAGGTCGAGCCGGTAGAGTTCCCAATCGCCGGTACGGAAGCGGGACGTGAAAACAATGTAGGGGTCGGTCAGGGACCAGTTGGGGTAGCTGTCGGTGCTGTCGGTCGTCAGGAGCTTGCCGCCGCTGCCGTCAAAGCCGACCTTCCACAAACCGCACTCCGGGGCGCAGGATTTAATGACCACTTCCTGGCTGTCAGGACTCCAGGCAGGCTGCTCACCAGGGAAACGGCTGATCTCTTTGCCATCGCGGGTGTCAATGACAAAGATTTGATGAGGCACGTTGGGCGGGCCAATTTCAATCGCCAGTTTGATGCCGTCAGGCGACCAATCCATGTTCCGGATGTGCTCTACCCCGTAAAGGAGCCCCCACTGGCCCAATTTAACTTCAAAAACCCAGACGCCACTGCCCTGGGCGTAGATGCCGCCGAATTCACTCAGGCCGGGTTCGCCATAAAAGGCGATTTTGGCGCCATCGGGTGACCAGGCCGGGGCAGAAGCCAGGGGGTGCAGGTTGTCGCTGTAAAGTTTTCCGGCGGAACTAATCAACCCCAGGTTATGATTTTTGCCATTGCTCTGGACGTAAACAATTGTGACCGGCCTGGGAGTCGAGGTGGGGGTAGCGGTGGCCGTTGGGCTGGGGGTGACCGTGCTTGTTTCCGGCGATACCAGGAGCACAGTAGCCGTCGGCGGGGCAGGGGTTGCGGTTGAGGTTGGGCTGGGGGTGGCTGTTGGCGGTTGAGTGGGTGTTGCCGTAGGGGTCTGGGTGGGTGTCGGCGTTGAGGTTGGCGTGGAGGTGGCAGTCGGTGTGGATGTAGGCGTGGGGGTGCTGGTCGGCGTGCTGGTTGGCGAAGGCACAAGGGCTACCACCGCGGGATGGGCTGAACCCTCGGCAATCAACCGGTCGTAAAGATCAGCATTGTTCATCACCACCTGTTCGACCCGCCGCTGCCGGCTGGAATCCAGACTCAGCACCGTCTCGAAATCGGTCAGGGCCTGGTCCGGCTCAGCCAGAGCAGCGTAAGCCAACGCCCGGTCAAAATAAATACCCGGATTTTGATCATTAAGCCGGATACCCACATTGTAGGCCGTGACCGCCTGTTGGTACTGGCCCTGAGCGTACAAATTCCGTCCTTCCAGCCATTGTTCAATGCCCACCTGCAGGTTTTTGGCGCGCGGATCGTCTATTTTTTTCAGAGGCCGGAGCATCGCCTGGAGCAAGGCGTTGCCTGCTTCATCGTTGCCCAATTCAGTGTACAACCCCTGGACCACCGTAATCAACTGCGGCCCGACTTTCTGGGGATTGGCCGAGTCAAACAATTTTGGACGATCTTCCGGGGTCAGTTCGGCGTAGAACAATTGGCGGACTTGGCTGCTAAAGCCGGGCAGGTCGAACAGGCCGGCCAGGCTGGTAATTTGGACGTCAGGATCGGTTGTGCTTCTAAAATCGTCTATAAAACTCTGGGCGCGGTCTTCCTGGCTGCGCCAGAAGATGGCGAAGCCAATCACGACAATTAACAGGACGGTAAGAATGCTGGAGCTAATGGCAATCCGGCGGGTCCAATCAATCGGCGTGTTGGCCTCGATCCAATCCAAATTAAAAACGTGGCGATAAATCTCGTTGCGAACCTTCAGCAGGCCGTTCTCTACTCGCACCAGGCCAAATAATTTCAGTTGATTCTGATCCACCGAGCGCTCATTTTCCGGGACAGCCTGGCCGGTATAAATCTGGCGGTACAGGGCCAATAACTGCGAGCGCTGCGGGCTGGTTTGGATGCTATCTTGGATAAATTGTAGATTGGACTCTTTACGGGCCGCTTCCGAGAGGAAAAGCTGCTCCACCAATTCATCTACATGGATTTCCGTAACCGGCCCATTGCCGCTCATTTCCGCAGTGGCGAGACATAATTTCTGGGTTAAATAAGGGTGGCCGTTGGTCCAGTGATAAATCCGGGTAAAAATGGCTTCGCCGTGTTCGGGGTAGATGTCCTTGAGACCCTGTTGGAGCGCACGGGTATTTTCGCGGCTGAAATCGTCCAGATCAATGGCCTGGCCAATGTTGAAGGGAGCGCGGGCGCGATCTTTAATCAAATCAGAGGGGGTGGCGACGCCAAAGAGGACGAAGGTCAATCGTTTGAAGGCCGGGTCTTCGGCCCGGGCATTGTACATGGCGCGAATGGCGGCAAAAAAGTCGTCCGAAAAGGGCAGGCGCAAGGTCGTGTCAATCTCGTCAATAAAGATAACCACCTGCTCTTCGATTTCGGTCAGGACCACGTCGCGCAAAAACTTGGTAAAACATTTGACCGGCCCCAGGGAAGCATGTTTGCGCCACCAAGCTTCCAAATCAATGGCCAGGCCAAAGTCCTCTTTGAGATCAGTCAACAGGTTAAGATACCACTGATCTACCCCGACCAGGCCAATTTGGGTCAGGTCAACAATGGCCGTCTGTACACCTTGCTGCTGCAGAAACCGGGCCGTGCGGATCATCAGGGACGATTTGCCCATTTGGCGGGGGGTGAGGACATAGCAGAACTTGCTGGCCAGGGCCAGGTTGAGTAACTCATCGTCCGCCGGGCGCTTGACATACGAGGGCGAGTCTGAGCGGACTGTCCCCCCGACGACGAAGAAATCAGAGGCGTCTACGTCAAGCGGCAGGTTGGCTTTGATCCAATCCAGGTTGAAGACCCGCCGGTAGATTTCACAGCGAACTTGCAGCAGACCATCCTCAGCCCGAACCAGGCCGGTCAGCTTGAGCTGGTTATGCACCGGCGAGCGTTCATCCTCGACAACTTGCTCGCCTTCGTAAACCTCGCGGTATAAATTGAGGAGATGGCGTTTGAGGGGATGCTCGCGCAGACTATCTTGCACAAATTGCAGGTTGGTTTCTTTGCGCGCTTCTTCCGATAAAAATAACTTTTGGATCAGCCCGTCAATCGCTTCGTCCGTCCAGGATTCATCCTCAGCTTGAGCAATAGCCTGGCATAATTTTTGGGTCAGATAGGGATGACCGCTGGTCCAGTGATAGACCCGGTTGAAGACTGCCTCGCCGTGGCCCAGGTAGATGGTTTCCAGCCGGTCTTGCAGCACCCCCGCGTTGGTCAAAGTAAAATCTTTGAGTTTAATGCCCTGGCCGATATTAAAAGGCGTTCGGGTGTGGTCTTTGATCAAATCGGAAGGAGAAGCTACGCCGATTAAGACAAAGCTGAGGCGGGCAAAGGCCGGGTCTTTGGCCCGGGCGTTGTGGGTGGCCCGAATGGCGGTGAAAAAATCGTCGGAGAAGGGCAGGCGCAGCGTGGTATCAATTTCGTCAATAAAAATGACCACCTGCTCTTCAATTTCGGTCAGGACAACATCCCGCAAAAAGTTGGTGAAACGGCGCACGTAACCCAGCGCGGCCCGTTCTTGCCACCAGGCTTCCGGGTCTACCTCCAGGTCCAGTTCGTCGGCCAGCTCGGTCAGCAGGTCCAGATACCAGGTATCGGCCACGCTGGTACCCATCTCGGTCAGGTCAATAATTGCCGTGTGGACCCCTTCCGCGCGCAGGCGGCGAGCGGTGCGGATCATCAGGCTGGACTTGCCCATCTGCCGGGTGGTCAAGACAAAGCAAAAATTGCCCTTCAGCGCCAACTCGAACAGCTCATCATCCGCCGGACGCTGTACGTACGAAGGCACGCTCGGAGACAGTGTGCCGCCCGCAACAAAGAATTCAGTTTTGGTGCGGCGCCGGCTAAATTGAGTAACGGATTGGCTGTCACCGGGACTGCGCAGAGTGGTCATTTACCCTTCAACTTTCTGCCGATTGGAGTGCAGGGCTTGCCTTGCGACCCTGAAAATGCAAACCGAGGTTTGCACTCCGTTAAAACAGCTTATCCCCAAAGTACAGTTTGTAAAGATCACAGCGGCAGGTATATACATCGCCGCTGCCTTTGATTAACCCGGCGCGCAGCAAGCGGAAGAGGGATTTCTCGTCGGGGCAGCATTTGGTCAGGATGACTTCTTTAAGCGCGTTTCTGAGTTCCGGTTTATCGTAGATAGTCCAGTATTGATGCCGCAAATGGTCACCAAAAGGGCCGTCATCAGCCGGGGCTTGCTGGCGCAGGTCGGCCCAATTCAGGCCCTCGGTGACCATTTTGTAGAGAGCCAGGCGGGTCAGGAAAGGATGGCCGTTCAGCAGGGCCATCAACGCAGGCAGGTCGCGTTCGGCGACGGGCGCGCCGTGGCGCTGGTTGAGATCACGCACCTGGTTTTCGTCAAAGTCGGTCAGGCCCAGGTGCAGCCCCACGTTAAAGGGCGACTGGTGAAGATCGTCAATCAGCAGGTATGGCTCGGTTGAGATCACCAGAACCAGGTTGAGTAGCTCCCACTCTTCGCGGGAGGCCCGGCGATTATGCCAGGAGCGCAGCAGGCCAAAGAAATCCTGATAGAAATCTGTGCGTAACAGGCTGTCGGCTTCATCCATCGCCAGCACGACCGGCTGGTCAAAGGCGGGCAGGACAGACTGTTCCATAAAACGGGTTAGCTTTTTGAACGGGCTGCGCGAACCTTCCCAGGCTTCTTCAACCAGCTCTTCGTCCAGGTCAAGCTCCTCACAGATGGAGACGGCTATTTCGTGAAGGAAGGGGTCCGGCTCGGCTAACTGATCGCTGCCAAAACTTTGAAAATCAAGAAAGACCACATTAACCTGCTGCTGGCGGGCGTAATGAATCCCCCGCATAAGCAGCGAGGTTTTGCCGGTTTGACGGGGGGCGCGGATGGTTGTGGTGGTGCCCCATTTAACCATTTGATCTTTCAAGTCGGCGTCAACCGCCCGCTCTACGTAGAAGGTGTCGCGCAGCTTGACCGCTCCGCCGGGGACGACCAGTTTTTGTAAAAAGCGCGGATCAAAGGCCGGCAGCGGCGGCGAGGCAGTTTCGTCAGCCGCAACCAGCCGCCCATCTTCGGAGAGAATGCTGGTTTCTTTCGACACGCTGGCCGGAGCGAGGACGGCCTGGGGCGGCAACTGGCCACCCATAGCACTCAGAATTTCCTCGACTACCCGATTATTGTCTGCCTTGCTTTGCCACTCCACGTAATGAAGCGGCTCCAGAAAGGCGGGCACCGTAAAAGGACCGAGTGTTTCATTGACAATGCGCACTGACAGCAGGTGCGGCTTGTCGTGGAGGAGGTAGTAATCATAGGCTTGATTTACCTCAATTTGGACCATTTCGCTGTCCGCCGCTGCTTGCGAGACCAGCACAATGAAGAAGTCGCTGGCCTTGATTTGGCGGTCTACCTGCTCCACCCACGTTTCATCGGTCTGGGTGATAGGGTCAATATAGACATGATGCCCGTAGGCAGCCAGTTTTTCGTATAGGAAGAGGGCTATCTTTTCATCAGGGTCCGTGTAGGGTTTATAACAAATGAACAGGCAGGCAGATTCGTTGACAACAGGTTGAGATTTCTGATTTGAATCTAAACCTTCAAGCGCCGTCAACATTTCCTGAGCCGAAGGATAGCGCCAGGCCGGGTCTTTAGCCATAGCTTTTTGAATAATTTGCTCTACGGTTTCGGGAAGATGCGGGTTGATGGTGCGGGGGGGTGGGGGCTGGTCATTGATGTGTTGGAACATGATGCTCATCGAGGTATCGCCGCTGAAAGGGAGTTGTCCGGTGGTTAACTCGTACAGCATGACCCCCAGCGAATAGACATCGGTCCGGGCATCAATCTTCCAGCGGCCGGAGCCTTGTTCCGGCGACATGTAATGGGGTGTCCCCAGGATGTCATGCGTGCTGGTCAGCCGTTCCCCGCTCATAAACTTGGCGATGCCAAAATCGGTCAGAATTGGCTGGCCCTCCACATTAAGCATGACATTATCCGGCTTCAAATCACAATGGATGACGCCTCGATTATGGGCGTAAGCTACGGCGGCGGTAATCAGCCGCATCAGCCGCAGGGCTTCCTCCAGCGGCAGCGCTCCCCCCAGGGCATCAATGCTCTCCAGGCGGTGGGCCAGGCTTTCACCCTGAACAAACTCCATCACCATATAAAAAACGTCATCCTCGACGTCAAAATCATATACCTGGACAATGCCGGGGTGGCGCAGGGCGGCCACCACCTTAGCTTCCCGGCGAAAGCGCTCCACCACGCTGTTGTCGCTAACGCGGTGAAGGTGGATCAATTTGATGGCTACATCCCGATCAAGCGCGGAGTGACGGGCTTTGTAAATTTGGCCCATCCCGCCCTCGCCAAGCAATTCTTGGAGGACGTACTTTCCAATTTGTCTACCAATTAATTTACTTTTTGTGCCTAGCATCGGTCTAATCCTACTCGATATCCACAAGTGGGGTGGGGAGTTAACCTGCAATCCCAGATGATTGCTAGCGCGGTTGGCCGGGTCAGCAAGTTTAGCCGTATTTCAGACTTCCGGCGCTTAAACTTTCTAACCATTTCAAACCATTTTAACACATCTGGGCGCAGCCCACAATCAGGCCATTAGGCCCATATTTTATGAATTCATCAGTTTTTAATTTGAATGTTGCCTCGATCTACAGCATCGTCGGGTAAGGGTACTCCCCCGGCCCGCGCCGGGAGACGCACGCCGGTGCTGAGATTATACAGACCCGCCAAAATCCGATATTCACCGGGAGGGACGGTGGACAGATCCAGCTCGTGGGGGTCGAGGATAACCTCGCCGCTGTCCCAGAGGCTGGTCGGGTAATCGCCGGAGAGAGGTTGAGAGTCGAAACCGGTGAACTTTTGCTGCGGGTCGCTGGGCCAAAGTTGAATAAACACTGTGTAATCGGCAGCCGGCTTGCTTTGAGCCAGCCATTTAAAGGTAATTTCGCAAGCCTGCCCTCTGCCCTGGCAGCCGATGATGGCCGTACCGGTCAAGCGAATGTGATCTTCGAATTCTGCCACGGGTGGGGTGTCTGGAATGGAAGGCCAGCGGGCAGGAACTAACTTCAACTGGCCGATGGTCGAGGCTGCGGGCTGGCCGTCGGGTCCGGTGGCCTCGATACCGGGCCGGCCCGGCTCGTTGAAGTCAAACAGGCCGATATTGACCAGCAGGCGAGTTGGGGCCGCTGTGCCGCCCTCGACCAAAACAGGATAGGTGTCGGCTACAATCTGGCCGGGTTGGAGAGTTTGGGTTGGACGCAAGCCGAGGCCGGGATAGGTGTTGAATTGGCCGACATTTTGGTAGCCTCGCCCGATAAGATGGACAAAGACACTGTAGTTGGTGGTCATCGGCTTAAGCGCCTGCCAGTAGGCGGTCACGGGAACGCGCTCGCCGGGGCGGGCCACGGCTGCACCAACATTGACCCCGATCAGCTTCAGCTCACCTCGATAGGTCAGCTCCAGACGAGCCAAATCGGCAGGCAGGCCGGCTTCGGTCAGGAGGGGCTTGGGAAAATACTCAGACGCAACTACTCCAAAAGGCAGCCAGGTTGCCAGCCCCACCATAATGGCGAGGACAAGGCTGAGAATGGGCAGACGCAGACGCGCCGGACTCAGCGCCCACCAGCCCGCGACGATGATGATGGCCATGGAGCCAAGCGCTGGTAAAAGCTGCCGGCCCTGCAGACCGCCCTCAATCGCCACCAGCCGGGTGAGTGAAAAGGCCAGGGCGATGGGGAAGAGAAGGTGAAGAAGTAAGGATGAAGGATGAAGGATACTTGCGCCTGCGCGCAGTGCAGGTGTGAAGGATGAAGGGGTGGAAGGCTGGAAGGCTGGAAGGCTGGAGGGGCGGAGAGGTGGAGGCTTAGAGGCTTGGAGGGTTGGAGGGTTGCTTACTATTCGCTGCTTCAGCCATTGCCACAGTTGCAGCAGAACTGCCAGGACGACACCCACTAATCCCACCCGGCTGATGACGCGGTAGATGGTATAAACCCATTCCGGGGCGGCGATGTTAAGCCAGCCAAAGGTAGCCCAGAAGGAGACTTCACCGGTGGAGAGGGTGTAGAGAAATTCGCCTAGAGTCAGGGGCTGCTGCTCTGTATTGAAGTAGATTTTGTAAAGCCCGCGTTGAAAGAGGTCGCCATAGAGTTGGTAGTTACGCCAGTACCACCACCCGCCAACAGCCAGAAAAAGAACGCCAACGATCAATCCATCCCGCCAGAGCAGCCGGGCCATGCCGGGCTGTTTACGGACAGCCACAGCCGCGAGCAAAAAAGCGACGGCGGCCACCAGGCCAAAGGAAAGACCGGTCATCTTTGAGAGCGAGATGAAACCCAGGACAAGACCGAGAGCCACGGCTCGACCCCAGTGAGGACTGGGACCGTATAAAACATAACGTTGGGCCAGCCACAGACCAACGGCACAAAAGGCCATATTCGCCGGCTCATTGGCCACGGAAGCGGTGATGAAGGCGAACATCGGCTGGCAGGCGACGAAGAGGGCGACAAACGCGGCAAAGGATTTTGGATTGGAGGATTGTAAATCGCAATTCGTAAATCGTAAATCAAAAATTTCAAGAGCAGTTAAATAGGTAAAAATGAGCGCAATCAGGCCATAAGCCATCGAGTAGAGGCGCAGGATGTGGATGGTCAGGGTGAGGCCGCGGTAGGGAAAATTTTCGTCGGGGGTATGCAGGAAATTATTTTTGTTGCCGGGGTCCAGGGCGTAGCCCAGAGAGGCGTGCGGATTGGCCCGTTCTTTGAGGTAATCATCAAAGCTGTCCAGTTCAAAAGGCTGTGCCAGCAGCGCGCCGATGGCGTAATAGAGAGGCGGCTGCTGCCCGCCAAGAATGCCCTGACCGGGCAGCATCACCGGCAATCCCTTGCCCTCGGTGATGTGCTTGATATGGCCGGTGTGGGTCCATTCATCAGGCGCTTCAAAGATAGGTGTGATGAAGAAGTAAGAAAAGGCCAGGCTGAGATAGACCGCCAGGGCCAGAACGAGGCCGGGATGGCTGCGGAGTAGGGAGTAGAGAGCAAGGAGTAAGGAGTAAGGCGACCCTCTTAAACTTGGCCATTCGCCGTTCGCTGTTCGCTGACTCGTCATGGCAAAGCAATCTCCACGCTGTTATCTTGCGAGGGCAGGGTTGACTCGTCAATAGGTAGCCGCTGGCCAGAAGCCAGGTCGTAAAGGCCGACACGCAAAGTGACCGCGCCAGGCGCTGCCGGGAGGGAATGGGTATCGGCGACCAGTTCGCCGGGCGACCACCAGCGGGTGGGATAAGCATTGTTGGACGGCGGGCCGTCGGCTTGAGCTACCGTTTCGCCGCTGGCGTCAAGCAGGTGGAGAAACACGATGTAATCTTCACTCACCTGCGCGAGTGACTGCCAGTAGAGTCTCACTGCCGGCTGGCCTTCACCCTCGGCCGGGGGAATAAAATCATAGCCAATCAAGGCAATAGTATTGGCAAAATTAACCTGCGTGGGCTGGGCAGGCTGGTAGCGCGGCCATGTTTTGGGCACAATTTTGATTTGGCCCACCATAGGGGTCACTTCTCTGCCGCTGGCATCCAGCGCGGGAAAACCGGCGCGCGCCGGCGAGTCGAAATCAAACAGGTTGACTGTCGCCCTGGCGACCAGCGGCTCTGAAATTTCCTGCTGAAGCTTGAGTGGATAAACATCCGTAAAAGTATCGCTGGACTGAAGGTAGCGCGTGGGCCGCAAGCCGAGGCCGGGATAGGTTTCACGCCGGGCAAGCACGCTGCCGTCAGGAGCCAGCAGCACGGCGGCGACGCTGTAATTCTTATCCAGCGGGGCCAGGCTTTGCCACTGGGCGCTGATCAGCACGATATCGCCTGATGTGGCGACGTTGCCTTGCTGGCTAGACACTCGCCCGCCAGCCAATTTGAGGGCGTCAAGAAAAGTTAAGTCCAAGGTTCCATTCGTTGGCCCACTGGCTTGTTGGCTCGCCGGTTCGCCGGGTCGAAAGGCAGGGTAGATGAGCCAGCCGAGACTATAAATATTGAGCGCCAGCAAGGCGGTAATGACCCCGGCACTGAACCAGCCGGACAGACGGCGCGGCAGCAGGGAATGCCAGCCCAGCGCCAACAACAGGGAAATAGCGGCGATGGCCGGGAAAACCAGGCGGGTGTGCGAGACCGAGCCAACTTCCATGACCCAGCGCAGGTAGAGGGCCAGGTTAAAGGCGGCCCACAGCAGGAGGGGGATAATCTTCTCGATGCTGATGTCACTCAGATGGAGCGGCAGCGGCCTGGGCCTGTCCCCCTGGACCAGCCTGCCTGCCAGCGCCAGCAGCAGGCCGATGAGGCCCAGCCGGGTGAACCCAAACAACAGCCGGAAGACCCACTCCGGCGGGCGAATCTGGCCCCAGCCGAAGGTGGCCCAGTAGGCCCGCTCGGCTTCGGCGCGCAACCCCCATACCTGGGCCAGGGACAGGTTACTGCGTCCGGCCAGGTCGAGGTGGGTGTCGGTGGCAAACCACTCGCCGTAGAGGGTGTAGTTGCGCCAGAACCACCAGCCGGTCAGGGCCAGCGTGGTCACGCCGATGATGACCAGCCAGCGGATGGTTAGCTGCAGTGGCTCCTGGTGCAGTTCGCTCAAAAAAAACAAACGCCAAAAAATGATAAAAGCCACCAGAAAGAGGGTGGTCAGGCTGCTGAGTTTGGTCAGTATGGCCAGGCCGGTGAGCAAACCTAAGAGCAGGGGAGCAGGGGAGCGGAGGAGCAGGGGAGATTTTGCCCCTGCTGTCTCCATAGCTGGTTTGGTAAATTTCAAGGCGGCCAACACGGCCCACGTGGTCAGGGCGGCGGAGAGGCTGTCGTTGCTGACGGTGGCGGAAACGCGGATGAATTGGGGGTTGAAGGCGGTGAGCGCCGTTGTGGTCAAAATTAAGGGCAGGTTATGGGGAAAAAGGTGACAGGCCAGGAGAAAGGTTCCTCCGACCGCCAACATTCCAAAGAGCAAACTCCACCAGCGGCCGATGTGAACAGCCAGGGCGGCCCGCTGATAAGGATAGGCATCCATAGGCCCGTGCAGGACCAGGTTCTGGTTGTCGTTAATCAGGGCGCGAACCTCGGTGAAAAGCCAGTGCGGGTTGCGCTGCAATAGCTCCGGCAGGTTGTCGCTGTCAATCCAGAAGGTGCTGGCAGCAACAATGGCATAATAGAACGGCGCCTGGGTGCCTTCCTGATTCCACAGTTGGCCGGGTACAGCTAAAGGCAACCCCTGGCCGTCGGCCAAATGCTTAACGTAGGGATAGTGTAAGGTTTCGTCGGAGTTTTCAAAAACGGGGGTGAGGCTGCTGTAACCCAAACCCAAAAGCAAGAAAAGGGGGATAAAAATCCAAAGGAAAGCGGACCCTCCCCGGAGCGGTACGCCATACTTGGCCAAACAGCTCATTTTTTGATGACTACCACCACGGTCATATCGTCGTTTTGCTCGGCCTGCCCGATAAAGTTTTGGGCGGTGTTGATAAGGTGTTCGGCGATAAATTCGGCGTCTCGGGTGGCAATCACTTCATTGATGGCCGCTTCAAGACGCTCAAAACCGAACAATTCGCGCGCTTCGTTTTGCGCTTCGACAATGCCGTCGCTGGTGAAGATGATCGTGGTAAAAGGATCCAGGAGAAACGTGTCATCATGATAGTTTTGTTCGGGGGGAGAAAGCGCGCCTACGGGTAATCCACTAACGGGCAAAAAATGGCAGCCATGTTCCGTGGCCCCGACCGGAGCAATCATGCCGGCGCTGGCGACGGTCATCAATACGCCTTGAGGTTTCTGCTCACTATCATTAGTGTCTACAGACAGGGGGGCAAAGGTGGCTACCTGCAAGGCCACGTTCATCTTATTTTCACGGAGCCGGTTATACAGGATGTGATTCAACTTGTTGAGCAGCTCGCCCGGCCCGACATCGGCCCTGATTTGGGCGTCAATAGCGGTAATCGCCACGGCCATATAGAGCGCAGCGGGGATGCCTTTCCCACTAACATCCCCAATAGCTACCCCCAACTGGTCTTTACCTGCCGGAAAGAAGTGGAAGAAATCGCCGCCAATGTGCCGCGCTGGCAGGATGCGTCCCGAAATTTCCAGGCCGGGTACCTGGGGGACCAATTGCGGCAGCAAGGTTTCCTGGATGGACTGGGCAATCTCTAACTCGCGTTCCAATTCGCGCACTTCAAGCTCGTACAGGCGGGCATTTTCCAGGGCAATGGCGACCTGGTTGGCAAAAGCCAGGGCCAGGCCTAAATCCTCCTCATCATAAGCGTTGGCTTCGGTATGGTTAATACTGATCAGGCCAATCACTTTATCGCGGGCAATCAGGGGGATGCCCATCCAGGATTTGATCTGGTCCTGGGCTGATTTTTTAAAGATGTTGTAGCTGGCCGGAACGTTGCTCACGACCATCGGCTGGCGGGCTTGAATGGCAATTGTGCTGGGATCTCGATCATTTTCCAATATGACCGGGAAGGACATGCCGATCACTTTTTTGGGATTGGGAAAACCCCGCCCGGCAATGATGCGCCGCCGCTTGCCTTCAATCAGGTGGATGGCGGCGCTGTCGTATTTGATGACCCGCGCCAGTTGATCCAAGATGCGCTCCAGGACCTCGTTCAGGTTGAGGCTGGAACCGACGACAAAAGAAACTTCGCGCAGGGTTTCGGCCTGCTGCCGCCGCCGGTATTCGGCCTCGTAGAGTTCCACGTTTTGCAGCCCAATGCCCAATTGATCGGCCATGGCCTGGCCCAGGGCAATCTCGCCGGGCGTGAAGGTATGTTTGTGCTGAGTCGCTTCGGCGACAAGCACCCCGGCAACTTCACCCCGCATTTGAATCGGCACGATCAGCAGGGATAATGTTTCCGGTCCGGCCCAGCCGAGCCGAGTCAAGGCGGGCAGGGGTGGGACGGCTTTGGGCAAAAAGGGTAACAATTTGCCCTGGGTATCGTCAATCACAATGGGCTGGTGGGTCGCCATTAACCGTTCATACAGGGGATTGTTGCGCAGGAGAAGCTGCCACCCCTCCAGGCCCTGAGCCGGCCGGCCTTCTACATAAGCCTCCTCAGCCGGGAGGGGGATGTGTTGAGCGGGATACTCATCCTGGAAATTGACTTTGACCACACCAACTTTTGCCTCAAAATCAAAAATAATCACACTCCCCTGCCTGAGGTCAAGCGCCCGGAGATACTCCTGCAAGACCGTGCTCATAATCGTTTGGGCGTCCTGGGTGGTCGCCAGGGCGCTGGCAACCTGATAAAGGGCGTCGGTTTCCTCCAAAGCCTGCCGGGTCTGTTTGATATACTGCAAATTTTCCAGAGCCACGGCGGCCTGGTTGGCCAGCAGGCGGGCCAGGCGAATATCGTCGCCGCTAAAGTAGCGCTCTTGGCGGGTTTCCCACAGTTCAGCCCAGCCAATGGCCTCATCTTTGACTACAAGCGGCACCAGCAGCCGTGAACGACAGTCTCTGCCGGCCATTTCTCGCCGTTCGGTTTCAGCCAGGCCAGGGTCGCCCAATTGGAATACAACCGGCTGTTGATTGTGCAGGGCCAGCAGCCAGGAGCGTTCGGCCAGATCAAAGGTTGAGCCAAGAGGGGTGGTTTGTCCATAAGCCGCCGGCCCATTTTTCCGAAATTCGGCTTGAATCGTGCCGGTGTTTTGGGCCTTATTCCAACTGACAATATGACCGCTGTTAACGTTTATAACCTGGACCATCTGCCGGATCAAGATTTTTAGCACTGTTTCAATATCGCGGGCCGAGGCAATGGCTGAGTTGGTTTCGTAGAGGATGGCTAATTCATTCAAATTGTTGCGGGTCTCTTCAAAACGGCGGGAGTTATAGATAGCGGCTGAAATTTGCCTGACGATGCTTTCGAGAAAGCGTAAATCATCTTTGATAAAGGGCGACTTGTTGAGGCGGCCAATGATGATCACTCCCATCATTTCCTTGAAGGCGGCCAGCGGGACACACAACAGATGCTCAACGGCCTGGTCGGACGGGTCGGTTACATTGAACATGGCCGCTTGACCCGATCTAACGACGCCGCCGATAGGGTCTTGATCCAGTGGAATGGCTGCGGGGTAATCCTGTTCCGGCAGCGGCCCAATCGAAAGAATGGGCTGCAAGATATTCTGGCCTTTTTCCAAGAAATAGATGCGGCCGTTATCGGCGTTTAAGAGGGTTTTGGTTTGTTCGACAATCTTCTCTAAGGTTGGCAGCAGTTCTAACCGCCCGGAGACCTGGCGGCTGGTTTCCAGTAAAACCTGCAATTCCTGGCTGTACTGCCACGTCTGAACTTCTGACCGTTTGATGTCGGTAATATCGGCGCTGATGATGCAAATTTCGGTCAGTTGGCCTTCAGGCTGGCTGGCGACCTCGGCATAGATGGGGTAAAGGTGCAGTTGCACCCAATGGGTGTCGCCATTTTGGCTGTCGAGCGAAAAATTGGGGATAAAGAGCGCCTCGCCGGTACTGCGGGTTTGGTCCAAAAAATCTTTGAGGCGATCCAGATTGGCCGGAGAAAGGGGTAGGCTCTCGATGAGAGGCGCGCGAAAAGCTCGCTTGTTGAGGCCAAACAGCGTTTCGGCGGCTCGGTTCCAGGCCCGGATGCGATTATCCGGCCCGATAATCTGAATAGCCAGTTGCGAGGTATCGCTGATAATGGCCTGGTAAAGCAGTTCATTTGAGGTCAGGCCAAGTTCAGACTCTGCCTGCTGTGCTTGCCAGGCGTCCCGCTGTGCCGCCAGTTGTTTACCCAGGGCGACCAGCCCAATTTTAGAGAGGGGCACATAGGTGGCGACGCCCCAGGAGAGAGCGGCCAATAACTTTTGCTCTTCTTCTGCCGTTGGCTGTTGGCCGTTATGGAGCAGGATAATCGGCGCATCCTGGTAAGCTGTGCTCAGTTCTGATAATTTGGGACATATATCGTCGGCTAATTGAGTGATGTTGAGCAGAATCACATGCGCCGGTTCCGGCTCAGCCAGAGCATTGGCCAGTTCCGGGGTAATAATTAAGCGGTAATGAGTCAAAGAGCGGCTCACGGCTTCAGCCAGAGCGGCTGCAATCGGGATCTGATTTTCGATAAGTAGGATAGAGTAAAGGGTCATATCGGCCCCATTATACCACAAAATCGAATCAATTACTTGACCGGTACCCACTTTGCCGCCACCATGGCCTGGCCCGCCGGGCTTAAGACAAAATCAATAAACTGATTCAGGTCCGCCTGGCCCCGCTTAGAGACAATCATCGCCAAATCGCGGCTCAAGGGATAACTCCGGGCAGCCAGACTCTCCAGGCTGGGAGCTGCACCCTCAATCGGGACAGGGTAAACGTTTTTTTCAACAAATGCAAATGAGACGTAGGCGATGGCGGCTGGGTTGTCGGCCACAAAATCAATCACTGCCTGGCTGCTGGGTAGAACGATGGCGGTAGGGGTGACGGGCATCTGATCCATGACCGCCGCTTCAAAAGTCGCCCGTGTGCCCGAACCATCCTCCCGGCTGATCACCTGGATTGGACGGGCCGGGCCGCCAACCTCTTGCCAGTTGAGCAGCCGCCCACCGAAAATAGCCTGCAATTCGGCCAGGGAAAGCCCCTTAATCCTGTTCGTCGGGTGAACAATAACTGCTACGGCATCGCGGGCGATGGGGATAGAGCGCAGATGATCAGGCAGGTTCTGCGGAGGCCAGGAAACCAGGCCCAGGTCAATCCGGCCCGCCTCAATTAAACTCTGGCCCAACTGCGAACCGCCGGCCTGAATGTCAAAGGTAACATGCGGGTGTTGGGCGCTGTAAGCCGAAGCCAGGACAGCCAGGAGCGGTCCGCCGCTCGTCGAACCGGCAGCTTTCAGCACAATGGGCGGTGGAGGTGGGGTCGCAGTAGCCAGGCAGGCGGGCAGAAGAAATAGGATAGTGGATAGAAGATAGAAGATAGCCATCCGCGATTTTCCCATCCCAAATTCTATCCTCTAAGTAGGGCGACGATGATGACGATAATGCTCAGGATGACCCGGTAAACGGCAAAGGCGTAGAGGGAATGGCTTTGTAGGTAGGCCAGAAGCCAGCGAATACAAAAATAGCCGGAAATGGCGGCGGCCACAAAGCCCACGGTTAAAGCCGGTAATTCGGCCATCAAATTACCCGACTCCAGCAAATCTTTCATGGCAACCACTCCCGCTCCGCCCAGGGCCGGGATTGACATGAGAAAGCTGAAACGAGCCGCCGCCGGGCGATTAAAGCCGCGTACCATGCCCCCGGTGATGGTCGCCCCGGAGCGGCTCACTCCTGGCACCAGGGTAATCACTTGCCACAAGCCAATAACAATGGCGTCGAGCCAGCCGATACTTTCCAATTCGCGCTGCCGGGAACCCAGGCGCTCGGCTATAACCAGGATGATCGAGGCGATACCAATCAGGACCCCCACATAAATCGGCGCAGAGAAGAAGGACTCGAAAAAATCTTTAAAAAGCAGGCCAAAGAGGACCGCCGGAACGGTGGCAATGACCACCAGCCAGCCGAGTCTGGCTTCAAAGGTTCCAAAGGGTTGCCTTTTGAACAACCCCTGAAGTACGCCCTGGACGATCTCCCAGATGTCTTGCCAGAAATAGATAAATACCCCACCAGCGTTCCCACTGCACCAACACTTCAAAGGTAAGGGCGCATCGGGCCAACCCAGGAGCCAGGGAACCAGCACCAGGTGGCCGGAACTGGAAACGGGGATGTATTCGGTTAGCCCCTGAACGATGCCCAGGATGAGAGCTTGAAACAGGTCCATTGATGAGAGTCTCCTTTGTATGGGGTAGACAGTAGACGGGGAAATTCTTCCCCTGCCTACTTTCTATCGTCTACTGTCTACTTTTCACGGGACGATAGGTTGCCAAAAAGTCATCCTTGTAGCTGAGAAATGTGCCGGCGAGGATGGATTGGCGAATGCGGCGCATGGTGTCGAGCATGAAGTGGAGGTTGTGCAGCGTGGTCAGCCGCAGGGCCAGGATTTCTTCGGCCATGAGCAGGTGGCGCAGGTAGGCCAGGCTGAAGGTCCGGCAGGTGTAGCACTGGCAGTCCGGCTCGATGGGATTTTTATCGGCGGCAAAGCGGGCATTGCGCAGATTGACCCGGCCCTGCTTGGTGAAGACCGCTCCATTGCGGGCAATTCGGGTGGGCAGGACACAGTCAAACTGATCTACCCCGCGGGCGACACATTCGAACAAATCCTCCGGGCTGCCGACGCCCATCAAATAGCGCGGCTTGTGCCGGGGGAGGATGGGGTGCATAACCTCCAGCATCTCATGCATCTGGGCCTTGGTTTCGCCCACGCTCAAGCCGCCGATGCCGTAGCCGGGGAAATCCAACTCCGCCAGAAATTCGGCGCTTTGGGCGCGCAGGTCAGCAAAGATCCCTCCCTGAACGATGCCGTAGAGCGCCTGGTCGGAGCGGGTTTGGGCGGCTTTGCAGCGTTCGGCCCAGCGGTGGGTTCGTTCCAGGGATTTGACGTTGTACTCGTAGTCGTGGGGCGGAGGACATTCGTCAAAAGCCATAATGATGTCGGCGCCCAGCTTCTCCTGGATGCCGATCACAACTTCCGGGGTAAAGCGGTGATACGAGCCGTCAATGTGGGAGCGAAAGGTGACGCCGTCGTCGTCTATCTTGCGCAGCCCTTCCAGGCTGAAGACCTGGAAGCCGCCGGAGTCGGTCAGAATGGGCCGGGGCCACTGCATAAAGTGGTGCAGCCCGCCAAAATCGGCAATCAGGTCGGCCCCGGGCCGCAGGTAGAGGTGGTAGGTGTTGCTCAAGATGAGCGTCGCCCCCAACTCCTGCAAATCGGCAGGCGTCAGCGTTTTGACCGTCGCCTGCGTGCCGACGGGCGCGAACACCGGCGTGGGGATGTCGCCGTGCGGGGTATGGATGACTCCCGCGCGGGCGGCGGTGTGAGTGTCTTCGGTTAAGAGTTCGAATGAGAAGGGCATAATCAATCTATAAAACGTGAAAAATACTGTTACTTTGCTACTCTGCAACCTTGCAACTTGCTAACCTGTTCACAAACCGAAGCATTATAGCACAGGGTTTTAAGATGACGAAAAGTGAGTTGGGGAAGAGAGGGCGAGTTTTTAGTTAAGGCTAAATCATTGCAAATCGAATAATATTGAAATGAAACTGAAAGGTTATGGCCGAAATTTTATGTTATACTTGGTGATGAAGCATTACATCAAGTTTATCAGCTTATTTCTCCACCCCGGCGGAGGTAACTATTCGTTCTTGGCAGGGTTTTACCATTTAAGGTAAGCGCTTTTGACGTGGAGAGGACCCGGCTTCTGCCAAGCGATTGACGCAGCCTGTTAACGGTGTTAAAATGAGGTTGCAGTACTGTGATACTATTCACAGTCGTAGTTGAATATTCGGGTCTTTACAAACTAGCCGACCTCTCTTTAGACGCACAACAGTGCGTTTATATTGGGTCGGTTTTTCGTTTAAGGTTGTCGCGTTTCAGGAACAACCCATCTTCCGCATCTGGAAAGGGAAATTGGCGACTATGACTTACAACCTAAACAAAATCCGCGCTTTGTTAACAGAAGGTTTTTCTGCTGAGGAACTTCGTCGTTTTTGTCATGATGAACCTGATTTCAGATCGGTTTACGATCAACTGGCCGCGAATACTGGTAAAGCTGAAATTGTTGATCGCCTGCTTGAATGCGCCACACAAAAGGTCTTGATCAAAAAACTACTGGCCTGGGCTAAGGATGGCAACCCGGGTAGATACAAAGTACACCGCCCATATTATTACAAAACTCTCACCGTTGTTTCTAATAAAACTGGTTCTGCCATCCCCCAAAAAGCCCACTCTGGAAAAGTCAAAACCGACCTTCTATCTTCCACACATAAGGTAGATCACTCCTCGATTACTACTCCAATTGACTCATCAGTATTGCTCAACCCTAAGGTAACACTCCAATAAAGCGTGATTAGAGAACAGGAAAGGAAATTTGAAAAAGTGGGTTTACCGGGCATACTGGAAGGTTCCGACACCAAATCCAGGAGTGCGAGCGATAAACCCACAACAGATATTTTGCCCTAATCTTAACTGTCCAGCAAGAGGACAAGTCGGCGCTGGTAACATCAGCGTCCATAGTCAACAGGAACAACGGTATGGGGGTGCGAGGTCTGCCAGACCACTTTGCGGGCAGTAAAGGCACGATCTTTTACCGGCTCAAAACCGACGCACCCAGTTGGTGATGATCGTGCTGACCCCTGCTATCGATGGCTGTCCGTTGCAAGCGATTGTGGCAGCCTATGGCTTTGACGAGCGGACGATCAAAAGTTGGTGGCAGCGAGCCGGAGAACATTGCCAACAGGTGTGATGGCATACGGTGGGCCAGAGCCAACTTGACTTGCAGCAGGTTCAGGCCGACGAGATCAAAGTGAAAACTCAAGGCGGGACGATGTGGCTGGCGATGGCGATGATGATCTCGACCCGGCTGTGGTTGGGTGGAGCGATCAGTCCCCACCGAGATAAGGGCTTGATCCAAGCGGTGGCTGACCAAATTCGGGCCATCGCCTTGTGTCGACCGCTGTTGTTGGCCGTTGATGGCCTGCCCAGCTATGTTAAAGCTTTTCAGCGGGCCTTTCGGTCTAAAGTGCCTCAGTTGGGTCAACTCGGCGGTGTCAGTTGTGGTCCTGGTCGGAGGTAGCGATTGTTCAAGTGGTCAAAGAGCGAACAGCCGGACAACTGACTATTCAGCGGCGGATTGTGCAGGGCAGCCGGCAGGTGGTACAGCAGTTGATCCAGGCCAGCCAAGGTCTGGGTGGCATTAACACCGCCTATATCGAAAGGCTCAATGCCACCTTCCGCCAATGTTTGGCCTCCTTGACCCGGCGCACTCGCGCCCTGGCCCAACAACCGGAAACCTTGCAGGCCGGCATGTATGTCGTTGGCTGTTTCTACAACTTTTGCACCTATCACGATAGCTTACGGGTGCCTTTCTACTTGGCTAAAGGGGCTGTCGTTGGTTACGACGAACTCCGGCCATCGCGGCTAATCTAACCGATCACTGTTGGACCGTAGCAGAACTGTTTGATTTTCGAGTACCTCCATCACCCTGGATCCCGCCCAAAAGCGGGGCGGCGATCTAAACATACTCAAGCCTTGGTCCAGCAGTGGTGTCAATAATCACGATTTAATGGAGACTTACCAACCCTAAAATGAGCAGAAAAAGTGAAAATTTCTGAGATGCCTCCACTTGTTAAACAAGCGGATTTGCCACTGGCTATTCTAAAAATGGAGCTAAAGGACATATGTCATCCATTATCGTATCGTTGACCCTGTTACGCTTATTGGCCGGGCAAAGGACTGCCATCTTGAAATTCAGATGACTGTGATAATGTGGAGCGTTATCATGCCACCATATTCTATGAACAGGATGCCTCATTAGTGACAACTTAAGGAAACGATAAAAAAGTCAAATTGGGTAAGGTGACACATCAAGTTTAGTTGGCGGCTTACGCAAAACCTTAACAACAGCTAAATCTTGGTTCTGTGGGTCAGCAAAGTACTTGACGGGGTCAGTGGCTTTGCCTTTAGATCGAGCTTGGGTGAAGTGATACAAGCCCCGGTACAACATTTCCAGGGAAATGCGGTCAAAGGGGAGCCCGATTTCATCGGCTACGGCATCACCCAAATCAACCAGGGTGGCGTAAAAGAGCCAGGTGGCCCAGACTTGCAGCAGCACCCCGTTAATCGAGCCAGTCCACAGATAGGCCAGCCCTAACAAACGTTTGACAGTGTTAAAAGTCTCCTCGATCTGCCAGCGGCGGCGGTGCAGGTCGGCCACGACGCCAGGGCGGCAGTACGGCGGGATCGAGCACCGAGGTGAGATAGCCATACCAGACCCGGCCTACTTTTATCTGCACCAGCCGTGTGCAGGAGCGGTTGACCATTGGGACCACCACCCTAACACAATCAGGCTGTCAATGACCTCGCTGGTGTGACTGAGCACCCGCTCCACTCGAAAGCTGGCGTTGCTCTTGAGCCGGGTGATGAAGTGAGCGCCGGTATCAATGACCTGGGCAAAGAAACTGAAGTCATAGAAACCTCGGTCAAACAGTAACAACGGCTTGCAGGTCTTAATCAAGGCTACGATCTCAGTCATAAAATTGGTATCGTGCTCTCTGGCCCCTTCCCGATACCAAATCTGGACCGGAAAGCGGGTCACCAAGTCAATAACCGTGCCAATTTTGCCGGCTAACTGTCCCAGCGGCACATCTTGCAAGCTGTCTAACTTGCGAAACAGGGCCTCCAAAGTGGAGCCATCGACAATCCAGATGTGCTCAAAGGTCTGTTGAGCGACCTTAACTGCCAGCGGAACCGGCCGTTTCGGTCGGGCTTGCCACCGTTCTTGCAACAACGGCAACAAATCCTTAAGCACTCGCTCAAATAGTTCAGCCGGAAAGACCAGGAAACGTTTACTCAAGGCTTGTTGAGAGACCTGGACCGCCCGACACCACAACAAATCTTCCCGGGCCAGCAGTCGGGTCAACTCGTGTACCGAAGGAACTTGTCGCCACAGTAAGGTCAGCACGGCGGCCACCATTAAAGGCAGTCCCAATATCCGGCTGCGCAGGTCTAACTGGCGATACAGGCTCATTTGGTTGTGAACCCTAAAAATGAGCAGAAAAAAGTGAAAATTTCTGAGATGCCTCCACTTGTTAAACAAGCGGATTTGCCACTGGCTATTCTAAAAATGGAGCTAAAAGGACATGTCATCCATTATCGTATCGTTGACCCTGTTACGCTTATTGGCCGGGCAAAGGACTGCCATCTTGAAATTCCAGATGACTGTGATAATGTGGAGCGTTATCATGCCACCATATTCTATGAACAGGATGCCTTTAAGATTATTGATAGCAATGGTAGCAACCCGACCAAATATGGGACATTTGTAAATGGTGTTAAAATTGAGCCAGGAATATCAGTTACATTACATTCTGGTGATCGGATCGTATTGGGGGGATTCAAAAGGTCTCAAACCCTTGAACTGACACGAGGAGCTTGCGAGATTATCTTTAAGCTATGGACATGAAAGCAATAAATCCCAATCTTTTGCAGCTTGGCGATACTATCTTAGATGGTCAGTATACTATAGAAAAGCATTTAGGTAATGGCGGTCAGGGGCAAGTATACCTAGCGAAGCATCAATATTTGGGAAAGCGAGTAGTTAAACGTTTACATCAGCACGTAGTGGAGCAGCAAGCGGGTTTCGATCGTTTTAGTCGTGAAGTGAAAGTTACCAATGAACTATACCAACGGTATGGTGAGCAGGTGATCTTTATTTTCGACTACATATTCGATCAGGTCCGTAAAGAATTTTTTGTTGTAATGGAATATGCCAACTGTGGTAGTTTAGAGGACAAACTATCTGTAGAAGCTCCATTACCAATAATAGAAGCTATCGAACTGAGTATAGCTCTCTGTCAAGCTATTGCCCCGATTCATGAACACCCTTATGTTCATGGTGATTTAAAACCTGGCAATATCCTACTTCATAATAGAATAAACTCTCATAAATCAAATCAGGATAAACCCATCTTGAAATTGAGTGATTTTGGGAGTGCTTTTCAACCGCCTCAAACCGATACAATTCCACTTTCTTCCAGTCTGAGCGCTGCTCGTACAATTCCTTATGTTTCACCAGAATTACTGGAAGCCTGCAATCTAGAAGCTAAGATGATGCGTCCGGTTGCAGTAGACCAACGAGCTGATATTTATGCTATTGGTGTTATTCTATATGAGATGTTGATTGGACGCCCGCCTTTCTGGGAAGGAATGGGTGAGTCAGACCCGCCTGAAGTTCGTCAAGCCCAGAAGAGTAAAATTGAGGCTCGAATTAAACAAGAAATACCTCTTGATCCAAAAAGTTTACGTAGTGATATTCCTTCTTCTTTGAGTGAATTGGTAATGAAAGCCTTAGCCAAACGGCCAACTGATCGATTTAATAGTGTGGTAGAGATGCAGAGTCGGCTGGTAGAAATCTACCACGAAAAAAAACTATATGATGAAGAACAGTTAGCCTCTTTGCGTAATCAGATTCAGCAGAAATTAGAGGATCGGGCTTGGTCGGAAGCTGATAAATTAATCAAGGAAGCCCTGCAATTTGTCCCAGATGATCAAGTCTTAAAAGCCTGGCAGGAAGAAGTTAATGAGCAACTCTTGACCAGCCGGATGTTAGAACAAGCTCGGAGAGCCAATTCAAGGCGAGATTGGCCAAAAGTTATTCGGCTTTGTCGGGGCGTAATTGATCGTGGGGGCAAGGATGCCGAAGTATCAGCGATGCTAAAGTATGCGGAGGCTCAGGTTAGAATTGATGGGCTGCGCCGGAGAGTTAATAGGCTGCATCAACAAGGTAATAAGAAAGGGGAACTCGAGGTCTTAAAGCGAATATTAGAGGAAACCCCCAGCGATGAGACGTTAAAGGCTGAGATTGGCGCACTTGAGACAGTAGTTACCTTGGAAATCAACTATGCACAGGGCAAACAGGCTTATGGAGACCAACAATGGGCGGTAGCCATCGAGGCTTTAGAACGTGTAACAGAGTTGGATGCCCGATACCGGGATGCAGCTATCTTATTAGTGGAAGCACAGAAACAGTTTAATAGTCAGCGTAAAGCAGAGTTGGAGAAGATCAAAAAGGAACTTACTACTCAACATCACGAAACTTTACAAAAGTTGGTTGACGAAGCTGAATTGCTCATTAATGGTAAGCAATGGATGCAAGCGTGGGAGATTGTAACTCAAGTTCGGCGGGAGAAAGATTATCAGGCAGTCATTTCTAAAAATGATTTACTCGTCCGGCTTTTTTATGTAGCGGGACATCGCTGTTCTAAAGCCCAACACTGGTATCTGGCTCAACTATGTTTTTCCAAAGCACTAGGATACCGTGATGCGGAACAGCAGTTTGTCCAAGCACGTAACGATAATCTGCTGCGACGAAACTATCGGATTAAAACTACACTCCGATCTAGCATTACTAGCCAAGTAGATGAAGCAGAGGATATGCGTAATGGCGATCGGCACGTTTGTCTAAAATACCTGCGGGCAAGTTACATCATCGGTCGAGATGTAGCCATAAACCGACATTTTCGCCGACATGCGCAACGATGTATGAAACTACACCATAAACATATCGTCGAAACATACGCAGTTGAGATGCGAACCGTGACCGAAGATCCAAGTGCTGAGGCGGCAGTAATGGTTATGGAGTACATCGAGGGAAAAAATCTTTCCGAATTCTTAGGTGCAAATAAACAGCTTTCTGAAAGACAGGTGATTCATTTCATTCGTCAGCTTTGTCTGGCTCTCCAGTATGCTCATGAGCGCAAAATGCTTCACGCAGATGTCAATCCTAAAAATATTATTATTCGTCCTGACGGCGTACTCAAATTATTTGATTTTGACCTCACTCAGTTTGGCACGGTGGGTTATCGGGCTCCCGAACAGAGGGCAGGAATAAGCCGAATTTTAGATGAACGGACAGATGTTTTCGCGGTGGGTAAAGTGTTATATGCTTTACTAACCGGCATTTCCCCTGCCGATGACCATGAATTTGATGCAAATGACCAGGGACTCCAGAAAATAACACCTGATTTGCGAGCAGTAATTTGTAAAGCGATTGCGCCTAATCCTCAAGATCGTTACCAATCAACCCAGGAGGTTATTGAAGCTCTGCAAAGGGCTGAAGCTACCCTGCCGCGCTGGCCAGAGAATCGTCAACGAGTTAAACATGCCTGGCAACAAACCTTAATAGCGGCCAAAACTTGGCAGGGAATTCTTTCGGTAATTGGTACTCTTTTGGCGATTATTATTATCCCATTGCTTATCCAAGCTGCCTCAGCCGATCCTGATACGCCCTTAGGGAAAATGTGGACGACATTGGAAATCTATTTACTTGGCGGTAATACTCCCGCAACTATCCCATCCCCTCGCTTAATTGGCGAAATTGAGTTTAGATTGAATGGTAACAGAGTAGAGGACACGACTCAACCCTATCCCCTCGCTCTTTCTGAAGATCGCCGGGTTGAGATTGAGGTTTTGGTCCAAGATGTAGAAAGGAACCCTATCAATGATAAGGTTTTATGCAAGTGGATATTTGATCCAGCGCCTTCAGGACAAACAAACTCAGATCAGGAGGGATGTCGAACAAGTTACCAGGTACCTGAAGATTGGGATGACCAGTTGGTGAAAGTAGAGATACAAGGAAAAGACACTACAGAGGTAGCAGGTACATCAAAAAGTTTTATCAATATCATTTGGCAAAGCGACTGAGGAACCTCGAATGAATAACAGATGGGATAGTTGGCTGAGAAATAGTTGCTCGATGTTCATCATCCTTCTACTGGGAGCGCTTTTAACTTCGCGATGTGGTAATCAACCCACACCGATTGTTGAGGTCCCAACTCCTGTTGTCAGTGAGTTGGGGGTGAATCCTTCCCCCGATAAGGTAGTGCCAGGGAAGATAGTCAAGGTTTGGATTAGCACTACTGTTGCTGATTCAAAGATACCCTTGACTTATAAATGGAACGTCGAGGATGGTAAAATTACGGAAGGAGAGGGAACTGAAAGTATTACTTATCAGGCTCCTAATACACCTGGTAGTTATTTGATTAGGGCAGAAGTTAAATATGGGAATTGGAGCACAGAAAAATCCACATCTATTGTTGTAGTCTCTCCAACACCTACACCGACCGATACACCAACCGGTACTTTTACTCCGACTCCAACCAATACACCGACCAGCACCCCAACCAACACAGCAACCGTTACTCCCACGAATACCCACACTCCAACTCCAACCGCTACCCTCACACCAACTGCTACACCGACGCCTACTTTACCCCCTACTCCGACAAATACACCTCTACCACCCCCACCCACCCCCATCCCAGCCGACGCTATTGTTACCTCTAAAGACGGCATAATTTTATATGTAGAACCTAGACCGAGCAACGATCCCATTAGAACCCTTAAAAGGGATGAGATTTTCTTTATTGAGAAACGTGTTCGTGTCATAATCACGAATGAAATCGGGGAGATCACGCATGAGGGTTGGTGGATAGCAGTTTCCTCTGATGACGAGTTAAGCGATAATACCGAGGGGTGGGTGGAGTATAATCCAGATGCAATTACAAACGCGATTTCACTTACCAAGGATTGGGAAGAAATTCCAGAGATTTATCAATTTGGACCGAAACCAGGTTTTCCTGATGCAGGACTATCACGCTCAATTGATGAGACAACGACATTTACATGGGGAGAATATCCCTTGAAAGAACATCAATTCTATTCTGTAAGTATTGTTCGTGCTGGTAGCCCAAACTCAGAAGCATGTATTCACATACAAGTTCGGGTACCATACGTAGAGTTAAAACCTGAAGAGAAAGGCTGTACTCGTGGCCCCTATTATTGGGGGGTAGGTATTGCCACTGAGCTTGCACAAATTGATGAAGCTAAAATCTTGCAAGGGCAGGGTGGGGAAGCTGTTTGGCGTGACGACTCCGTGTTTGATGAACGATTTCCACTTGGGTTAAGTGACAATGCTCCTAGTGGTGGACCAAGGAGAGTTAGCAGTGATAAAGGTGATCCGGGTGAAGGTGACCCCATAACACCTTAATTAGAACGATTAGCATTAACTCTATTCAATTACAGGAGCATCTACAAAATCTGATGAAGATTGACGATTTATATATTCATATTGGCTGAATAAGGAATTGGTAGACATTAAGCTAGGAGGACAGCTAACCTTAAAATTATCAAAAAACGCTTGAGCTTTCGGTGATCCATTAAGTGATTGTGCAAAAATTCCTACCATACCTCTACAAGAACCATTAAATAATCCAGGAGAAAGAGGGTTAGGAGAGCCATTAACATACAGACTAAAGGTATCCTTATTGCAACTTATTGCCAAGTTATTAACACTAGAACCTGAATATATTAAACCAGGCGGAAAATTGTGTATACATGCCGAGTTGTTTTGTGGTGACACACAATCCCAGTCGTTTGTACTTACACTTCCAGTCATAACTCGGTATGTTCCATTCTCAGGATTTACCATAAAAAGGTATGTTGAGGTTTCAACATCACCAATTTGGCCAAATAACAGCCCATATTCAAATCCGATTTTATTTATATTCCAATTTATGTCCACTTCAACTGTGTAGTTGTTCGCATATGTCACTGGGGCTTGTACCAGACGAACTCCAGCGATATTCCGATCAATAAAATATTTCTGAGTAGGCATATAATAATTAGTAAGTACATCACCTTCGGTATCGGTGATCCAGCCGCTTCTGGTATTACTAAAATTATCGAAATAGGGACTACAAATCGGGGGTTCATAATCCTTATATATTGTTGGTAAATAAATAAGGCGAGGCGGTCCTGAAATAACGTTGATAGCCACACTGCTCGTATTATTGCTTGAGATTGGATCGTTTTGGTCAGCATTAAGAACGCTGGCAGCGTTGAGAATAGTCTGACCGGCCATATCATCATTAACTTTTGTCATAATAGTCAAAGTGGCGCTGGTAGAATTACTTAAGTTACCCACCGTCCAGAAACCACTCACATTATCGTAATTGCCTGGGCTTGCGGTGTATGGAGGAACATAAGCAACGCCTGGGGGTAACTTATCGTTAATCCGCACTCCACTTGCATCATCTGGACCATTGTTAATCACGATCACAGTGTAGGTAATTGTATCGCCAGCATTGGGATGAGTAATATTGACTGTCTTCGTTATCGCCAAATCAGCTCCGGCAGGTGGTTGTACTTTGATGACTGCTTCACCCACATTATTGCCCGGCTTGGAATCCGGCGGCTCCGCACTGACATAACTGGCGGTGTTGGTGATAGTCTCTCCTGCCGTGCCAGGGTTAACTGTGGCTGAAAGGGTCAAAGTGGCGCTACCACACTTGGATAAGTTATCTATTGACCATAAGCCACTGACTGGATCGTAATCACCCCGGCTTGGAATAGCTCCCGCATACGTTACGCCCCCCGGCAGTACATCCCTGACCCGAACCGAGGTGGCGTTATCCGGCCCCAGGTTGGCGAGGAAGACAGTGTAGACAATAGTATCTCCTTCTCGGGGATTAGGCTTATCAACGAACTTTGTAACCTCTAAATCGGCACTGCGGCCGCCGCCCGGCCCGGACCCACTGACGGTTCCCCCGTCCAGCGGACCGCACCCTCCAGGACTGTTCAGTCTACTTCTGTCTCCATTCAACGAAGCGAAAGCAATCCCTTCAAACGATTGAGCTGCCTGCCAGCCTTGTCCTAAGGCTTGCATGGAAAAAAACAGCCCTGCCAAAGCAAAACTGCCTAACAGGGTAGCAAACAGAAAGCGTCTTAAACCAACTGACAGTAGCGCCTTCAGGCGCTGGGCGGAAAACCAAACCAACAACCGATCCGGGGCAGCTAGTTGCTTTTGCATTTCTATCCTCAGTCGGGGTCTTTCAATCTACTTTATCACAAAATTAGCCTGCTGTCATTAATTTTTTTCTAACAGAGAGGTCAGCAGTGAAACTTTTAACATTATTACCGGCTGATTACAGCCTTCCTTGTGATTGACTCTCCCCCCATCTGCGCTACACTATAGCGTATGACGGGTGAAGAAACTCCCCTCTCTAAATCCAACCCCGACCCTCTCCTCCAGGCCATCGAAGCCATCAGCGGCGAGCTGGAACTGCGCCCGCTGCTGGAGCGCATCGTCCGTCACGCCTGCGAGTTGATTGGCGCGGATAAAGGCGTGATGGGCCTGGTGGATGAGCCGCGCCAGCTCATCCGCACCGAGGCGGTCTACCAAATGCCGGCGGCTGAAATCGGCGTGGAGATGCCGCCCGGTGTCGGGCTGGCCGGCCAGGTTTTGCTGACCCGGCAGCCTGTCCTCCTCCACTCCTCCGACGAGGCCGGCCAACCGGTCTGGCCCGAATTAAGCGAGCACGCGCTGATCGGGCTGCCGATCTTTGGCAGGAGCGGCTGAGGGGCTTTTGGGGATGGGCGCGGCCCCGCCCGCCGCTTCACCGAGCAAGACCTGGCTGCCCTGACCGTTTTGCCCGCCATGCCGCCATCGCGCTTGAAAATGCCCGGCTGTTCGAGGCCGAAAGCGCCGGGCCGCCCGCATTTCCGTTATCAACCAGGTCGGCGGCTCATCACCGCCAATCTTGACCTGGAACAACTGCTCCAGACCACCGTCGAGGCCATCGCCGAACACCTCTATTACCACAACGTCGCTCTCTTGCTGATTGACTCCGCTGACCGGGAAACCCTGGTCTTGCGGGCCAGCAGTGGTCTCTACGCCACGGCGGAGGTCGTCGGCTACCGCCAAAAAATTGACCGGGGCATTATCGGGCTGCGCTGCGGGCGCGCCGCTATCTCCTGGTCAATGATGTCTGGCGCGACCCGCGCTACCTGTCTATCCCCGGCGGCGAACCGATCAGCGCCGAACTGGCCGTCCCGATTATTGTCGGCGACCGCCTGGTCGGCGCGCTCAATATCGAATCAGAGCAGCCGATGAGCGATGAAGATGCGGCCGGCTTTGAAATCATTGCCGACCAACTGGGCGTGGCCATTGAGAACGCCCGTCTTTTTGCCGAAATCCAGGGCGCGCTGGCCGAGACTCAGTTGCTCTACCAGACCAGCCAGCGGATCAGCACGGCCATGGATGTGGACGAGGTTATCCATGCCTACCTGGAGCAGGTGGCCGTGCGCGGCCGCTATGCCTGCAGCGCGGTCTTGTATGAGTTAGACGAGCAGGGCCAGCGCACCGCCGTGATTGTCCGCGGCCAGTGGTCTCCTGAAAATGGTCTCGTTCACCTGGAGGAGCGGATTCCTTACAGCCGGGATGCGCTCGACCCCCCCCTTGATGCCGGCCTGACCATCACCGTGGCCGATGTCCGGGCCGACCCGCGGGTGCCGCCCGGCCTGCGTGAGCTTCAAATTCAGGAGGGACGGCCGGCCCTGGCCTTTATCCCGCCTCATGGTCCGTGGGGAACGGATTGGTCTGGTCGTGCTGAGTGACTCGCGTACATGCCTGGGAGCCACGATTGCACCCCTACCAAGTGACCGCCGCTCAACTGGCAACCTCCATTGACAGCCGCCGCCAGCACTATCTTCTGTCGGAGCGGGGCCAGCAGATCGCCGTGTTAAAAGAGCGGCAGCGCCTGGCCCGTGACTTGCACGATTCCGTCACTCAGCTTATCTTTAGCATGACACTCATTGCCCAATCTATTGCTCCGGCCTGGCGGCGCGACTCGGCCGAAGGCGAGCGGCGGGTCAACCGCCTGCTCGAATTGAGCCAGGCTGCTTTGGCTGAAATGCGGGCTTTATTAGCTGAATTACGCCCGCCCGACTTGCCGCCCTGGCCTGTTGGCTCTCAACCCTCCTGCCCTTCCCGGGATTACGCGGTGCAGCAAGAGGGTTTGTGGCCGCGCTGCAAAGCCATGCAGTTCACCTGGGCCGGGATGGGTTGCAGGTCAAGCTTTATTGCACCGATTATGTGCGACAGCCGTTCGACCTGGAAGAAGCGCTTACCGCATTGCCCAGGAAGCCTTGAATAACGTGGTTAAACATGCCCACGCCCGGTGCGCTGAGTTGACCCTGACGGTTGATCGCGACTCCATCCAATTGAAAGTGATGGACGATGGCGTCGGTATTGCGCCTGCCCCAACTTTGCCGCTGGCTACCTCCGGTCAGGCCAGGGGTGGGTTGGGGTTGACGACCATGCGCGAGCGAGCCGAGGCGCTTGGGGGAACAGTTCAACTTATGAGTGTCCCTGGCAGCGGGACCACTGTCACAGCAACGATTCCGAGGAGATAGGATCTCATAGGAACTCAGAGGCCTACCATGTGACTGGCACTTCAATAGGATCAATGACGCCTGATTTTGCTTCAGCTGTGTATTTTATTGAAGCGAAATGCCAGTCAACTGAGTAGTTCCGATGAGATCCCTCAGTTCTTTCCCCAATCATCAAAGTGCAGAGCAGCAGAAAGGTTTGTAACTCAATGACGTCGCCCATCCGTGTACTCATTGTGGACGATCACGAAATTGTTCGTGAAGGTCTGGCAACCTCTTGGCGGAAGAAGCCACGCTTACGGTTGTTGGTCAGGCTGCGAATGGGGCTGAGGCGGTCGCCCTGGCTGTTAACCTGCGCCCGGATGTCATTCTCATGGATTTGGTCATGCCGGAATTGGACGGTATCCAGGCTACCCGGCGTATTCGCCAGGCCGGGCTTCCCTGCCAGATCCTGGTCCTGACCAGCTTTGCCGACGATCAGAAAGTCCGCGAAGCGATTGAGGCGGGCGCGATTGGCTACCTCTTAAAGGATGTCTTGAAGGCCGACTTGTTCCGGGCGATCCACACCGCTGCCCAGGGCAAGCCTGCCCTCCACCCCGAGGCCCAAAGCTACCTGATGCGCCAGGTCAGCGCCCCGCCGCCTCAAACATCCCCCACCCATTTGACCGAACGCGAACTCGACGTGCTGCGTCTGATCGCTCAGGGCCAAAGCAATAAAGAAATCGCCACCACGCTGCACCTGACCGAAGGCACCGTCAAAGGCTACGTCAGCGCCATCCTGGCCAAACTTGGCGTGGCCGACCGCACCCAGGCCGCTCTGCACGCCGTCAAACACGGCCTGGCTGGCAGCAACCGCTAAACCCCATCTAACTTTGGTTGGCCTGTCCCTCTAACTTTAGTCAGCCAGAGCCTCTAACCTATGCCCTGTCTTAAAGTCTATCTTTAGCTTGATGCATCGCCGGGGCAATCCGGTTATATTAAAGCTGCCTCCACCAGACCACTCCTCATCCCATCCTCCCCAACGATGAAATTCTGCCTCAAAGAGGCAAGGTTTTTTGGCCTCTTGACTCTGGCTGCTTTAAGCAGAACCAGGCATCTTGTATTGGCATAGGATAGGCGCAAATATCTCGCTCTTTGGGGCCAAACCTGATCTGACCAGCTTGATCAACGATCTTGGCGCGGGTAATCTGACGGTCAAGTTTACGCTCACCACCAGCGTGGGTCCCTCCACCCAGCAAGTCACCCTGGCTGCGGCCGACTTTAACCAGGACTTCGGCCAGGCGACCAAAACGGTCAACTTTAACGTGCCGAGCGGCGTCGGCAACTCTGCCACGCTGACCGTAGAGGTGGGCAGTGACAAAGAGCTGCCCGAAACCAAAGAGAACGACAACCTGGTAACCCGCAATATCCGTCTGTTCGATCCGCCGCCCGACCGGACTCCGCCCCAGGTAAATAACGTCTTCATCAGCGACGACAATCCCTTCAATGATAACGACCAGGTTGCCACCACCCGGAATGTTCAGGTTAAGCTGATTGCCCTTGATCCACTCAGCCCCAACCCTCAGCCGACCAGCGGCCTGGCCTCTTTCTGCCTGGTTCGCTACGCCTACGATACCAGCCTGCGCCGTTGGGTTGAGGAAAACTGTAGCTTCCAACCCTTACCCGCACCCGTTGCGCCGGATACCTTTATTGTCAACACGCAACTGCGACCTGTGGAAGGGATCGGCTACGTGTTTGCCTGGGTCAAGGACAATGCGGGCAACATTTCGCGCACACCCGGCTTTGACTTTATCAGTTTCATTCCCGGCAATCCGATCAATCTCAACCGCAACGGCGTCCGCCTCTTCCGCATCACTACCGGCAGCCCGCTCCAATTCACCTTCACCCCTTCCTTTGGCGATATAGATGTGGCCGTGTTCCAGGGCTTCAATGCCGGTGCGCCGCGCTGTGCGGTCAGCGCCAACAACGGCCTGAGCGCGGAGACAGTCACCCTTGGCTCTGCTCCTTGTAACGGTACGGAGTTTCAAATCGAAGTCAGGGCTGTAGTAAACAGCCGCTTCACCATCAGCACGGCGGCCGGTTTAACCTCGGCTTCGACAGAGGACTCAATCGGAGCTATGGCTGTTGGGAATACACCTCTTGTCGGCGGACCGCCAGCTTTACGAACGGCCATCGGCGATGCTGGGCAGGTTTTCTTACCTGTCATTCTCAGAAAGTAGATTCGCTGGTGGGCTAATTCACGGAGGACAAGTAGGGGCGATCTCAAGGGGTCGCCCCTACGAGTTTGTCCTCCATACCTAACTTTTGTCAGGTCTTTTCTCTAACTTTCGTTGGTCTTTAAACCAACTTTTTTCCTGGACAAGAACTATCTTTGGTTGGTAGCACAATCGGCTTGTTTCGAGTATGCTCCCCAAAGTGGGAGAGTGTCTTTTTTTATCGAGCGCACCCAATTAGCTGGGTCTTGGCCCGCTGCGTGGCCCTTATCCGGCAAGTTTTTACTCTTAACCTCAGTTCGGAGTTTTCTAAATCGCATCCCTTCGATACGCGCTCCACTTCGTTCCGCGCTATTCAGGATGCGATAATGAGCCGAAAATCATCCTGAGTAGGGCGTTAGCCCGTATCGAAGGGTGATTTTCGGTAAAATGTCGAACTCAGGTTCTTAACAAAAGAACATAAGGAGACAAAACCCTCATGATTTTCTCTCGGACCAAACCAAGCAGCAAGAATCAAATCAGAGCAGTTGTTAAAAGTCGCCATCTTATTGGGATGAGCGTTTTGGCACTCTTTTTACTAACGGCTTTTAGCGGTCGGCCGCAGACTACGCCGGAACCCACGGTTGTTAGTGGCGCTGGAGATATTACGGCTGTCGTCGAAGAGTACCGCCAGTTATTGGGCGGGCAGAACAACGGCGGCGAACCTGGCTCTGCGGCCAGCGGCTACCGTGAAATCAACTGGGATACCCTACCTGACGAAGTAGCTGCCCCCAATGCTTACGCGCCCGATTTTTTTAACGCCCCCACCGCGCCGCGAGCGCGCGGCATCGTTCTGGACACGCCCGGCGAGGGCTTATTTATCAGCGCCGACAGCGATAACCCGAGTGGGACACTGCCCCGTTTTGGTAATATTAATCCCAACTATGCCGACAGCTTCAAAACCTTCAGCGAAGAACGGCTCTTTTCGCCGCTTGGCAGCAACATTGTTGACGCCACTTTCTACGTACCCGGTACCCGTATACCCGCAGCCGTGCGCGGCTTTGGCGCCGTGTACACCGACGTGGATACCGATCACACCGCCTTTGAATATTTTGATATTAATGGTAATTCGCTGGGGAAAT
The DNA here is from genome assembly GCA_015075185.1 of Anaerolineales bacterium. Classification (GTDB taxonomy): domain Bacteria; phylum Chloroflexota; class Anaerolineae; order 4572-78; family J111; genus DSQQ01. Next base: position 414,894 of record JABTUW010000003.1, read on the forward strand.
TTGCCACACCTATCGCTGCCTCCGGCCTCTCTTTCCTGGGCGTTGCTTTCCCGGAACCCATCGTTCACCGGGTGCGGATTGCTTACGGCACGGACGCCTTGGGACCGGATGACAGCAGCGAGGTAGATGTGGCGGTGATGGATAATTTCATCTTTAGCGAACCCCAGCCCGTGACGGCCATTCAAACCCAGATTGGCGCGGATACCAACTTTGCGGGTAATGTTTTTGTGCAGCCCCAGGATGCGGCTCTGGCCGGGGGCGGCGTTGATCAGAGCCTGGCCTATGGCGACGTTCTCTTTGGCAGTAGTGTCTCTGATCTATTAATCGGCGGGCTGGGGACGGATGTTCTGCTGGGTAACGAAGGGGAAGATGTGCTCATCGGCGGCCTGGAGCATTTCAATCCGGTCAAAAGTGATTTCAAATTTGGCGGGCCGGGCAACGATATCCTTATCTGGGGTGTTGGGGATGGCTCTGACCGGCTGGACGGCGGTCCGGGCGAAGATGTATTGATCCTCGGCCTGGTCGGTGAGGTAGAGAACGGCGAAACCGTCTTTCGGGTCAGTGAGAACGAACAGGCCGGTCAGGTCTTTATTGATCCGGCGACCCAGTTGCCGGTGGTGGACGTCACCAATGCCCCCGGGTTCTGCGCCGTTGTTGACCCCTCCCACACGGCTGATTCGGCTCAACAACTCCAGGCGCTAAGCTTGAACCACCTGGTGCGCTTTTTCTTGCGGGAACAGGCCGACTCCTTCCAGCGCGGTGAGCAGAAAACGGACAACGGCCTGCGCCAGACCATGCATCTGCGTGATATTGAGTTTCTCGTCTGTCCTACCCGTGCCGGCGGTGCACTGGAAGTTCTCGATTTAACTGCCAACCCGCCCCAGGTAACCGAGTTGAATGCGCTCGCGCTTAATCAGCGGCTGCCGCTCATCGTGCGCTAGCCCTATGTCATTTTGAGGCCAAATGCATCCAGCCTACAAACCCATGTCGTTGTTAATGAAAATCGTGTTCTGGTTTGTTGCCGTCAACGCCCTGGCCGGAGCCATCTCCCTCATGCTGTTTCCCGGCAGCACCGACCGCCTCTTTTTCTGGGAAATTAGACCGCCTCTTTCGGCGGCAATGTTTGGAGCGCTTTACCTGGGCGGGGCGGCGGTGGTCTCACTGGTAACGTACCGGGGCAGGTGGGAGCCGTCACGTTACCTGGTCCCGATTTTGGTTTCGGCTGGCGTGCTCATCTCTCTGACCACCTTCCTGCACCTGGACAGGTTTACCCCCGGTTTCAAGCTGTTTTACTGGCTGCTGGTCTACATCATCGCTCCTATTCTGGCGATTGTTTTCTATGTCCAACACGAGCGCGGTGGAGCGGTCTGGGAGGTCGTCGGCGAACCGGTCGCCCCGCTGACGCGAATCGTGGCGATCACTTTGGGGGTCGCCTTGATTTTGTTGGGGATTTTGTGCCTGGCCTCACCCGGCCTGGTCATTGCCGTGTGGCCCTGGGCCATTGCACCGCTGATGGTGCGGATCTTTACCTCCTGGTTCAGCGCCTTTGGCTTTGGCTTGCTCTGGTTCTGGTGGGAACGCGATTGGAGTCGCCTTTATCACATTCCAAACTTGATGATTGCCGCTGCCGTGCTGGACCTGCTGATGGTTTTTATTCACCGGACTGATCTGAACTCGACCGGCCTAAATTTCTGGCTCTTCTGCTTTCACCTGGCTGCGTTTGGCTTGATTGGTGCTTTTATGCACGGGTGGCAGCACCGGGCAGCCTCGGCACGAAAATGGAAACCAAACCCTACACAGTCTTAATTGTAGACGACGTGCCGGTGGTGCGGGAGGCGCTGCGCTGGATCATCGAAGATGAGGCCGACTTGACCGTGATTGGCGAAGCCGGTGATGGTCTGGAAGCCGTCCGCCTGGCCGCCGAACTCTTGCCCGAAGTGGTTATTCTCGACGTGGAACTGCCCGGTCAGGACGGGTATGCGGTGGCCCGCCAGCTCAAGATGATGCCTAAGCCGCCGGCAATTGTTTTTTTGACTGTCCATGCCGACCCATTATCCCGCCAGTATGCTCTTGAAGCCGGCGGCGATGCCTTTGCCGAGAAAGGGCGAGGTTGGCTCAGCCTGATAGACCAGATTCACCTGGCCCTGGCTAACCGTTCGCAGTAAGTTGACTGTCGCTGCAATGGGACACTTGGGCTATCTTTGAGCTTAATTTTAACCTTGCAATTGCAGGTAAAGTTAGTGTATACTGTGCGCAATTGGCCGATTTTGGTCAAGCCGCAGGCGTGTGGTTACAAGCTTCAGGGAGAGGGGAGAAACTGCATGTCCAACTTTGTCAAAATCCTCGATGTTGACCAACTTAAACCAGGCCATGTGACCACCGTCACGGTGAAGGGCCACGATGTCTGTATTGCCAATGTGGAGGGCGAATTTTTTGCCCTGGACAACAAATGTCCCCACCGGGGCGGCCAACTGGGCGATGGTCACCTGCAAGGGGCGGATGTTATTTGTCCGCTCCACGGCTGGGATTTCGATGTGCGCACCGGCATCAGCCGCTACGACCACCTGGATCGCGTCACTACCTTTCCGGTGCGGCGGGTCAACGGCTATGTTGAGATTGATGCCGATAAAGTGCTCACGCTGCCGGTTCAGGAAGGCTACCTGGCCCGCTATATTCGCCACGCCGATGACCTGGAACAGGAGCTAAAAACCGTCCAGCACCTGGCTGCCGGCAAGTGGAAAGAGAACGTGCCCATGCGCACCGAGCGCACGGTGCCCGGTTTTGACGATATTTACTTTCTCCCCGGCCAACTGGCCGATCCTCCGTTGTTAGATGATGAGCCGGTTGACACCACGACGGTCATCGGGCCGAGAGCAGCGCGGCCGATCACCCTCACGGCGCCCATCTACATCAGCCATATGAGTTTTGGCGCGCTCTCCCGCGAGGCCAAAATCGCTCTGGCTACCGGCGCGGCTCAATTCGGGACCATGAATTGCAGCGGCGAAGGCGGTATGCTGCCCGAAGAGCGAGCCGCAGCCAAATATTACGTCTTTGAAATGGCTTCCGGCTACTTCGGCTGGACGGAAGAGAATATCAAAAAGGCCGACGCCATTGAAATTAAAATCGGCCAGAGTGCCAAAACCGGGCTGGGCGGCGTCCTGCCGGCGGCCAAAGTAACCCCGGAGATTGCTCTGGTGCGCGGCCTGAAATCCGGCCAGGACGCCATCAGCCCCAGCCGCTTCCGTGACCTGAACAGCCCGGCCGAAATGCAGGCGCGGATTGATTGGATTCGCACGATCAATCCGGGCATTCCGATTGGGATCAAATTTGCCGCCGCCAAGCTGGAAGCCGATCTGGCGGCCGCCTGCGAACTTGACGTGGATTTTATTACGATTGACGGCCGCCCCGGTGGAACCGGTGCTGCGCCCAAGCACGTCAAGGACCATATCGGCATCCCTACCGTTTACGCCCTGCCTCGTGCCCGAAAGTGGCTGGACGAGCATGGCATGGGCCACATTACCCTGTGTGTTACCGGCGGTTTTCGCACCCCGCCTGATATTGCCAAGGCTATTGCCCTGGGCGCGGACGCCGTAGCGGTAGCCACCAGCGCCATGATCGCGATTGGCTGCCAGCAGTATCGCGCTTGCAGCAGCAACAACTGCCCGGTTGGCATTGCCACCCAGCGGGCCGATTTGCGCGACCGCTTCAGCATCGCCGAGAGCAGCAAGCGGCTGGTCAACTTTTTGGAAGGCACGCACTATCAACTGACTGAATTTGCCCGGATGTGCGGGCGGCGCCGCCTGGCCGATCTCAGCCTGGCCGACGTGGTGACATACAGCGATGCCCTGGCCAAATATGCATCTATCCGCCACGCGGCCCAATCGTATTCGCTCTAATTTGCATTAGAGTCTCGCTTTACATTGTACCAAAACCACAAACAAGTTCATCATTCTTACTGCATAAGGAGGCAGAAGGAGCATTCATGGGCGGTTTAAGAAATACCCCTGGTTTTTTGAGCACGGGCGGCAACTTATTGGTAGACCTGACCCTGATCGTCGAAATATTATTTTATGTGTTGCTTTGCCTGGGCGTAACAGCTCAACTAAGAAAAATGTACAAGTGGCACGACCGGTTTCAAATTCCGGTCGTGGTGTTGAACCTCTTTTTTATCGGCCTGGTCATGGTTCCTACCTTTGTCGCCATTGTCGGCAGTGGGATCGGCCAGATGCCGGGCCTGGTTTTGGCTCATGTCGTCTTTGGTACCCTGGCGGAAGGTCTGGCGATTTACTGTTTGCTGGCCGGCCTCAAGATTTTGCCGCGTAAAATTGGACTCCTCCGCTATTTTATGTGGATAACTTTTGTTCTCTGGACGATTACGATTATCTTGGGGATTGGCCTCTACATTTCCTTCTACACCGGCGGAGAACCCGCCAGCGGGGCGGTAGCTGAGCACGCGGCTGAATTGGCTGAGGAACATGCGGCGGCTGAAGTGGGTCCTGCCCCAACCGCGGCGCCCAGCGAAGTTGTAGCCGAACACGCCGAGGAGGCGGTGGCCGTCGAACCAACCGCCGCCCCGGCCGAGCCGGTCGAAGAGCATGCCGAAGCAACGGTTGAGATCGCCGCCGAGCACGCCGAAGCGACGATTGAACTGGTCGAAGAGCATGCCGCCGAAGCGGTGGCCGCGGCTACTGCCGAACCGACGACCACACCCGAACCGGCAACACCCACCGCCACCCCGGCGCCGGTGCGCGCCGGCCTCCTGACCATCAGCGACGATCAGGTTCACAGCGATAAAATCACGTTGGCCCTGACCGGTGTGACTCCGCCGCCTGATGGCTCCGTGTACGAAGCCTGGCTTGAAGGCGAGGGTCAGCCGTCTTTCAGCCTGGGCAAATTGACCCTCAGCGGCGATGTTGTCAACCATACTTTCACCGACCCCAATGGCCGCAATCTGCTGGGGCTTTATAACAGCATGTTTGTGAGTGTCGAGCCGGCCAGCGATACCGACCCGGCCCCCTCCGGGGTGAAGGCTTTTGCCGGTCAGGTACCGGCGGCAGTGATGGAACCGGTTCGCCTGGCTGTTGCCGCCGCGCCTGATACTCCTGATGGCGACAGCTATGCTCTGCGAGCTTTGAATCAAGTTTTGAAGATCGAGCCGGAAGTTGGTTTCCAGAGAGATTATTCGATTGCCCAGAATGACCTGGCCGCCTTGAAAATTCAGGCCGAAGGTATCCTCAATGTGATTGAAGGCCAAACCTCACCTGACTTTGGCGACCGGGATGGCAGTGGCGACGTTTACAATCCCGGAGATGGTTTTGGTTTGCTTGGCTCCGGCAGCGGGGCAGGTTACCTCCAGGCTGTGCTCAATCAAGCCACCGCCGCAGCCCAGGTCGAAGGCGCTTCGCCTGAAACGGTGCTGCAAGCTCAGCAAACCCAGGCAGCCGCGGAAAATTCCATCCGCCTGGCGGAGCAGATTCGAGAATTGGAACTGCAAATCCTGGCGGCAGCGGATACGGCTTCTGTGGCTGATCTGGTCAATCAAGTGAGTGGGTTGACCCAATCCCTGACCGATGCCGATGGCGTTGACCTGGCCAACCCCGACCAGGGAGGGGTACGGGCGATGTATGACCTGGCCCAGTTGATGGGCAGCATCGAGGTCTTCCCCGTGCCCGGCGCAGGTGTGCCTCCCGCCGCTGCCCCGTCCCCCCCGGAGTTGATTGACGAACATGCCGGCGACCCAGGGTCGGAGCATGCCGGAAACTGAGTAAGCAGGGGCAAATCGCGACTTGCCCCTACTTGGAAACAAGGGAACTTTGATGAAAGTGAAAGGTCCGTTTTGAAATACAAATGGACCTTTTATAATTCCGGGTAACTACTCTGATGACTGGCACTTTTGTCCTGCTAATCAAATGTCAGTCACCTCTAGGCTCCGGGTGAGTATGCCGACCAAGATCATCAACATGTCCGAATTTATTGGGGTCAGCGGCCTGACTTTGCTGGCCTTTGCCCTGCGGGTTTACGGGCTGGGCGCGCCCAGTTTGTGGTACGACGAGTTGTTGGAACTCGACGTGGCCCAGAGTCCGTTCTGGGAGATCGGGCCACAATTAGTGCGTCACGCCGCTATGCCGCTGGATTACTACTTACTGTATGGCTGGCTTTTATTGGGTCGGCAGGAAGCCTGGGTGCGCTTCCCGGCGCTCATTTTTGGCGTCCTGGCCGTACCCCTCACCTACAAACTTGCCAAGTCCCTGTTTAATAAAAATGTTGGCTATCTGGCTGCGTTTTTTTTGGCCTGGTCCTCTCTCGCTGTCTATTACAGCCAGGATGTTCGGCCGTATGCGATGCTGGTATTTTGGATTCTGCTGAGTTTTTGGGGTTTATGGCGGGCATACCAAACGAGGCGTGATCACTATTGGTTGATCGTCGGTGTGGGCCTGACCGGAGCCAGCTTGAGCCATTACTTCGCTCTCTTCCTGTTACTGCCCATCGGCCTTTTTGTGGGCGTGCAGCAGTTGTTCCATCTCAGAGACAAGCAGTTCTGGCAATATACTATCTATTTTATCATTTGCCTGATGGTGTTGGTGATTGTTTTTGCCTTCAACGGTCGCCTGCGGGATTTATACAATGTGGGCGGCCGTTTCTCCACCGTAGTCGTTCAGCCGGAAACTCTCACCGTCCCCGCTGCCGAAAAACCCAATCGGGGAGCAGGTCCACCCCGCCACTTCGGCTTTGTCTGGGATACTGTGTTGATTCCTTTCAGCAGCGCCGAACCGCTTAGCCTGCTGGCATACCTGGGTTTACTTCTCATTTCACTTTTGAGCCTGTGGCCTTCCAAAAGATACGGAGCCAGCTTGTTGGTATTAAGCTGGCTCATTCTGCCGATTGTCTTGATTTACCTGTTTCTGCTCCAGCGCGGTACTTTTTTTGCGGTTCGTTATATTCTGTACTCCCTGCCTGCCTATCTGATCCTGATCGCTTATGGGGTTGAATTCGTCATCCACGCTCTCAATAGCTGGCGTCGGCGGTTGATCCCTGGTCCAAACAGCCGCAGCACCCCCAGCCTGCTGCCGGGGAGTCTGCTGGTTACGATAACAATCTTTTTGATTTTTGGTGAAGTTAAGGAACTGCTTGTGCTATACAGGGCTGACTCCAGAGAGGATTGGCGGGCGGTCGGGCAACTGTTACAAAATAATGCCCGGCCTGATGATGCTGTCATTGCCGTTAGAGCCGAGCCAGCTATCAACTGGTACTATCCGGCTGCCCATGCTCCGTTTGGAACCTATAATACGAGCCAGCCGATTTGGGAGGCAATGCGGGGCCGCTCCAGACGTTGGTTTGTCCTGAGTAGTTACTCTTACCGAGTGGACGAAGGGCTGCGGAATTGGCTCAAAGCGAACGGAGCGGTGACGATTGCCATTGATCGGCGGGTGGTGGTGCATCTCCAGCAGGAGGGCGTGTCTGCCGGAGAACTGCTGGCCCAGGTCCGCACCTTTGCCCTGCCTCAAAAAGCCTTGACCTACGCTACCCTGGCCGACCAGTTGAAAGCGCAGGGCGACCTGGAAACCAGCCGGATCTTTTATGAGCGGGCCATTGAACTGGCCGAAACACCGAGCCAGAGAGTTGATTACGAGAGCCGTCTGGCTACCCTGGCCATGTCTTTGCAATATTAAAATGAGCAAAAAATGAGCACTTTTTGGTCTGGAATGGGGAGCTTTATTTGGGTAAACTCGGCTTAAGACGTGGCTTCAATTACTTCGGCCCTATGATTGGCTTTGCTGCATTTGTGGTAAATTCGATTATCGTTATAATGCGTCCGCAAATTGACTTCAATTCTCACCCTTACCTCTCCCTGGTAACACGCCTCGCACCTGACCGGAATCCGATATTAACAATATGTGGTGCTTTTATTTTATTATCGTTCATTATATAATACGCCGCATACCTCGCTGCAAGTTGCTCATCCCTGGTTGGTTATACCGATTTGCTGCTCAGAACACTGGTTAAGAAAAGGCGCGCTATCGTATTTATCACTGACGAAAGGAGGAGATTATAGAGATGAAGAAATATAGCAAGCCCGAAATGAAGAAGCATGCTGAACTGAAGTCCGTAACTTTCAGCTCCCACTAAGAACGGTTTTGTAAGGGCTACACCCCTATCAAGCATGTCTTGGCGCTTCTCGCCTGAAGATGCCATCACTTGCTGGGGGGAGTATAGGTGAGGAGTAGCCGGTCATTTGCCACGATAAATTTGCACTAAGTTAAGCAATGAACCGTGCGTGCTGATTTGTGGCTAAAGTGTCATGTTTCTCCAAAATCTATATATGCCCCCGAGTGTCGTGTTAAATAAATAATTAAGATAGCGCGCCTTTTTTTAGTCAGCGTTTTTGCAAGGTTTTGCGGTTGAATATCACCTTGTTTTGCGAATATTCTCATTAAGCCTGATTGTACTCAATTTTCCGACTTTGACAACTCTGGCGCATTCGGATACCGCTTCAATTCAGCAAATTATCAATTTTCTTGCAGCTTCGCCTTCCCCCGCCTGGCTCGAGGCGATGAGTAAGGATGATTGGGAAGAGTTGGCGGTAACTGCCATTGCCTTGGGACTGGCGCCGTTAATGCACTGGCAGCTTATCCAGGCCCAGGTAGCGCCGCCGCCGCTGACAATGGCCAAATTGGCGGTTACCCGGCAAGCGCACGCAAAACGGAACGAGGCCATCGGCCGCCAACTGGCCGAACTTCTGGCCGCGTTTGCCCAAGAAAAAATTGATGTGCTGGTCCTAAAAGGCGCGCTCTTGGCGGCCACTATCTATCCCGATCCGGCCCTGCGCCCCATGAATGATATTGATCTGTTGTTTCGGGTTGAAGATTTGCCCAGAGTCGGGACTGTTTTGGAAAGTATAGGTTATGCGGGGAAGCACAAAAGCGGCGAACAGGGGCCAGGGATTACCAAGCATCTCAGTACCTATCGCCGGGCGGGCAATCTGGGGAACACGCCCAATCCTTACCTGAGCGCCGGTGGAGACCGGATGGTTGAACCTCACGGTTCGCTTGAAGAGTCCTGGTTTGGCCTCAAGGTGGATATTACGCCCGGTGTTTGGGCGCGGGCGGTGCCCATTTGGCTGCACGGCCAACCGGCTTGCCGGCTTTCAACCAGTGATATGCTGCTGCATCTGGCCGTGCATGCCGTCTTTCATGTGATTATGGGCGCTTCGGTTTTTGTCCAGCTTTACGATATTAGGCGGGTTGTTGAAACTTATTCAGCCGAATTGAATTGGATCGAAGTTTTAACCTTGACTCACCAGGCTCATGCGCAACCCTTTATCTATGCCGGTCTCTATTGGGCCAGGGCGCTCTATCAGGCGGCAATTCCCGATGCGCCGCTTATTGCTCTGGAAAGAGACTGTTCGCCCGGTTTGGTGGCTTATGTCAAGGCCCTGGATGCTCCAGGCATTTTCAAGCGGACGCAGCATCCACCGTTGACCACGCTGGCTCAACGCTTACGGCGCGGCCTGGTAGACCGGCAGGAGGCGGCGCGTTGGGCTGCTTCGCTGAGTCAAAAGTGGCAGATTTGGCAAACGGCCCTGGCCTTTTATCGAACCGATACTGCTAGCCTGTTAAAAAAGGAACTTAAAACGCGCGGGTGATTCGCCGATTCTTAACCCTGGCTTCGTGGCTAACAGCCGGCGTTTTGCTAATTTTTACAGTCAGACGCTGGCTTTTTATTTTGGCCGCGTTGCCGGCCAACAACCCGTTTGGTGTTCCCTTCGGTCGCAGGGCAGGCCGCCGACCCCTGGCTGCTAAGGGGGTGTTAGCTGCTCATCATAGGCCCTCGGAATTACCGCCGGTGCTGCTGTTGGTTCCTCTTCGCAATGAGGCTGAATCGCTGCCGGGGCTTTTGGCGGCGCTGGCAGCGCTGGATTACCCGGCCGATAGGCTGACCGGTGTCTTAATCAATGATGGCTCGACGGACGGGAGCGAGAGGATCATTGAAAACTGGATAAGGGGAAGAGATAATTGGCGCCTGCTTTCATTGGGACAAAATGTGGGTAAAGCCCAGGCCTTGAACTCGGCTCTGGCCGCATTTCCGCAAGGCGAAATTGTGGCTGTCTACGATGCCGATGAGCGCCCGCAGCCCACGGCCCTGCGGTACTTAGTTTCCCCTTTTTCCGGCAAAAAAATCGGCGCGGTGAGCGGCCGCCGCGCTGTGTGTAATTCTTTAGCCAGTCCGGCCGCCAGTTACACTACCTTTGAGGGCCTGGTACACCAGTGGATAACCCTGCGGGCCAAAGACAGGCTGAATTTAGCTCCGGCTATCCTGGGGGCCAATTGCGCCTATCGCCGCACGGCGCTGGCCGAGGTGGGCACCTTTGAACCCGGTGCCTTGCTGGAAGATAGCGATCTCACCTTGAAGCTGGCTCGCACCGGATGGACGATCCGTTTTGAGCCGAGAGCTGTCAGTTACCACCGCGTCCCGCGGACCCTGGCAGGGTATTGGCGGCAGCACACCCGCTGGGCCAGAGGCTTTAATGAAGTTGCCAAAAATCAGGCGCGTTCGACCCTGGCCGGCCCACAGTTGTCCTGGCCGCTGCGCCTGGAATTACTGGCTTTTTCGCTGGGCTACCTGGACCGCCTGGCCCTGTTAGCAGGGGCCGGTTTGGCTCTGCTCCACCCTCAGCGGCGAAAGTTTTTGCTGACCGTGGTCGCAGCCAGCCTGCTGACCCCTCTTTTTCAAATTATGGCCGCCCTCGCCATTGGACGAGAGCCGATGGCGATGTGGCTGAGAATTATCTGGCTGCCTTTCTTTTTTGGGGTAGACATGGCCATGGCGGCAGTGGGCATGTGGCAAACATTGAAACAATCGCCCCAGATTTGGGAAGAACGACACGCTAGAAAGTAAGATTATGATTCACTCACCTTTATTTTCTATCGTTATACCCGTCTATAACGGCGGCGACATGTTCAAGCGCTGCTTAGAGGCCATGCGCCAATCCTCGTTTAACGACTGGGAACTGGTGGTAGTGGATGACGGCTCCAGCGATGGTTCTGACCACTTGGCCGAGCAGTCTGGTGCGCGGGTCCTCAGAACGAAAGGGCGTTTAGGCCCGGCGGCGGCTCGCAACCTGGGCGCTCAGGCGGCGCGGGGATACTATCTCTATTTTATTGACGCCGATTGCGAGCTGCACCCCGATACGCTCACAAATATTGCCCGGGTTTTCCGGGCCGATCCTGGCCTCGATGCCTTGTTTGGTTCCTATGACGATGCCCCCGGCGCGGCCAACTTTATCGCTCAATACAAAAACCTGTTCCACCATTATGTTCACCAAAACAGCAGCGCCGAAGCTTCGACATTTTGGACGGGCTGCGGTGCGATCAGGCGGTCGCAGTTTTTGGCCCTGGGTGGTTTTGATTTGCAGCGCTACCGGCGTCCGGCGATCGAAGATATTGACCTGGGCTTCCGGCTCAAGCAGGCCGGGGGACGGATTCGCCTGGCCAAACATGTCCAGGTGAAACACCTTAAAGCCTGGACCTTCATCAGCCTGCTGAAATCCGATATCTTTGACCGGGGTATTCCCTGGACCCGCCTGATCTTGCGCGACAAGGCTTTTACCAGCGACCTTAATTTGCAAACGCACAACCGGGTCAGTGTGGTTGCTATTTATGGGCTGCTCCTGGCCGTCGCAGTGAGCCTTTTTCAGCCCCAGGCCCTCCTGGTGGCCCTCGGCCTGGCGGCGCTTTTGCTGTGGCTGAATCTAAGATTGTATCGCTTCTTCTACCAAAAACGGGGCGTTGTCTTCACATTGCAGGTTATTCCGCTGCACTGGCTCTATTATCTGTATAACGCCCTTTCTTTTGGCTGCGGGATGCTGCTTTATTGGCACGAACAATTGAAAGCGGAGGCAATCGTCCCCCCCAACCCTTTGGTTGATGGTATCGAAACCGATGGAAATTGAAATCGCCAGATCGGCGACGGCTCTCTGGCAAGAGACCAAAATCCAAAATCTCAAATCCAGGCTCCAGAACCCTGCCTGGGCTGTTTGGGTCGGCGCGTTCGTCCTGACCACCTACCTGGGATTGCTGCCTTTTGTCGAGCGCACCTGGCGAGCCACCGGCGACGAGCCGCACTATCTGCTAACCACCCACTCGCTGGTGCATGACGGGGATTTTGATCTGGCCAATAACTACGCCCAGCTCGATTACCTGAATTTTTACTTCAGTAAGGACATTACCCCCCAAATTCGGCTTGGCCCCTCTGGCCAACAAATTTTGGACCACCAATTGGCCCTGCCGGTGCTGGTTGCGCCGGCTTATGCTCTGGCCGGCCGGGAGGGGGTGCTGCTGTTTCAGGTTCTTCTCGGGGCGCTGCTGGCCGCCCTGACCTTCAAACTGGCCTGGCTGGTCAGCCAGGATGAATTCGCCTCGCTGCTGGCGACGCTGTTTGTGGCGTTGAGTCCACCCCTGTTAATGTATAACTATCTGGTTTATCCCGAAATGCTCGGCGCTGTGCTGACCACCCTGGTGTTGTACTATGCCGTCAGCCAGAACCGGGCCACACCGGCTTCTTTTGTCTTGATCCTTTTTTCCCTTATAACCCTGCCCTGGCTCAATCGCCGCTTTGTGCCGCTGGCGATGCTGCTGGCGCTGCTGATTGTTTGGGCCTGGCGGGGAGAGTTGCGAGGTTGGAAGGCTAGAAGGTTGGAAGGGGGGGCGACGCTCTTCTTCCCGGCGGCAACGGTGCTGTCAATTGGTTTGCTTTTATGGTTTAACAGCCAGCTCATCGAGGTGGGCCAGGCCGATATTACAGCCCCAACCATCACTTCGTTATTTTGGGACCGAGTTGGGCGCGGCCTGGTGGGTTGGTTGGTAGACCAGCAGCGCGGAATGTTTATTTTCGCGCCCATTTACATTTTTGCCGGGTGGGGTTTGCCGTTTTTGTTAAAGGATCATTTGCGTCAGCGCCACTGGTGGGTCATTCTGCCATTTTTGCTTTCCCTGGGAGTGACGGCTGTTGCCGGCGGCTTCTGGATTGCCTGGGAGTTGGGACCGAGGTTTTTAGTGGTCGCATTGCCAGGGCTGGCCCCCTTGCTCGCGCTGGCCTGGCGTATTTACAGCCGCCACAAGGTGTGGCGCGGCCTGGCACTGCTGCTCTTCGGGCTGAGTTTGAGCAACACCCTGGTTATTCTCCAAAATCCTGAACTGCCTTACAAGTCATCCCTGCCCCTCTACTACGCCGAGAAATTTGGCCTCCCGCTGACCGAGTGGCTGCCCGACCTGGCTGCGTACGAACGCATCGGGCCGGCCACTGAAGCAATCTCGACCGAGGCTCAGATTGTTGACGAAAGTGGAGAAATGGCTTGGTTGGCCCAGCCTGGCAGTCCGGTCAGTCTCGTCCGCTCTGGCCCTCTGCCCGACCTCTCCTTTGGCCATTACCACCTGACCTGGCAGTTGCGCACTGACCCAGGCGTCGCGCCTGATACGGAGTTGGTCCGTCTCTCGCTCAAAACGTCCGGGGGAGGCCAGATTTTTAATAAAATCATCACCGCCGCCGATTTGCCCGCCGACGGCAGCTATGGTCAGCTCAGTTATTCGTGGCTCAATCCCAATGTTGACCGCTGGCGCACGCCGCTTGTGCTCAATGCCGTCAGCAGCGGTAAGGCCAGGGTTTGGGCTAAAGGCATCCTCTTTACCCCCGATCCTTTCTATGGCTGGCTCTGGCCTTATCTCCTCCTGGCGATTTTGCTGGCGGCGGCCCTGCTGGCCTGGTTTCGTCACCGCCATGAAAACGTGTCTTTGGTTTTGAGCCAGCAGCGCAACCGAAGGGGAGGGGTAGCGGTGGTGTTATGGGGCTTGACCCTGATTTTGCCTGTGACGGCCGGGGGTTGGCTGGTCTATCAGCAGCAGCAAAGCAGCCAGACCTATACCGCCGCTGAGCTGAGTCACCTGGCGGGGCGGGCAGTGGCTGACCCGCAGGCCGCTGGCGGCCAGGCCTGGCTGGTTGATCCCCAGTTTGACCCGCCCCAGAAGGCCATCTATGGCCCGTTCCAGATTTTTGATGCGGGCCGCTATCGAGTCGCCTTTCGCCTGAAACTGCCCCAGGCCGCAGCCACGGACCAGGATTTAGCTCGGCTGGAAGTGGCGGCCACGGCCAACTTCGACCGCCTCATCACCCAGGCCCTCCGCGCCGAACATTTTAGCAAGCCAAACATTTACCACGATTTCGTTTTGACCGTCGCCAACCCGCGCCGCCAGGCTTTGAGCTTTGAAGTTTACTACCTGGGCGTAGCGCCCTTGTCGGTTGACCGGGTGACAATTACCAGGGTGGCTGAGTGACGGAGACAGTGCCGTCGAGAAGGTAGGCCGGCTATGCAAAACCTGTATTCGGAGGTAGCGCACCGGGAGTGGAATCAGGCCCGCCGCAAGGCCCTGTGGTTGCAGCTCCGCTCCAGCCTGGGCAGCAAAAAGATTGATTTAATTGACTTTGACCAGCTATCCCAACGATTCGACCTGGGCAACGCCGCTTATCGGGGAGTCCAGAAAATTCCGGTCGCTAAAATAATGGGCAGCGTCGGGCGTTACCATGATTTTGTCCAGGCCTTTTTGCCGACCACCGAGAATATGCGTCATCGTTGGGAGAAAATTGCCACCCTTTATCTCGACCCCTCCAGCCGGGGCCTGCCTCCCATTGAGGTGTATCAGGTCGGCGACAGTTATTTTGTCTGTGATGGCAATCACCGGGTTTCGGTTGCCCGGCAGCTCGGCTTGAAAAAGCTTGAGGCGCATGTTTGGGAGTACCTCCAGCCCGTGGCTGGACTGGCGCCGGGCGTGGATATTGACAGTCTGTTGATTGAGGCAGAGCGGGGTGAATTTTTAGAGAAAACGCATCTGGATGAACTGCGGCCCGGTCACGATATTCGCCTGACTGCGCCAGGCGGTTATCCAGAGATGCTAAATCAGATTGCCCACTACCAACAGGTTCTCAGCTTGATTGACGAAACAGAGATCCCTTACGAACAGGCGGTGACGGCCTGGTATGACATGATCTATAAATCCACCGTGCTGCTCATCGAAAACGCAGGTGTCCTGAACATCTTTCCCCACCGCACCGCCGCCGATTTCTTTATCTGGGCCAGGCAGCATCATCGTGAATTGGAAGAACAGTATGGCCAGGCTGTCCTGATGGCAGACGCGGTTAAAGATATCAGGAAGCAAAAGCTTTCTCCGGCCCTCCTTCGCTTCTGGCGCAGCTTTGCAGATTGGCTAAAACGCCGTCTTGGTTACTAATCAGGTGACTGGCACTTTTCTCTGAGCTAACCAAGTGCCAGTCACCTTTCCTGAGCAGTTACAATTTTTAATATTATTTGAGAGGTTCTGTTGAAATTACACCGGATTATTTCTTATGGCTTAATGACGGCCGGGGCGATTGTCTCGACCAGAGCCGCGCTGAAACGCCAACAGTGGGAGGAATTTAACGTCCATGCGGCGATTATGCTGGATTGGGATGATGTCCAGGCGGTAGCCACGCGCGCCGCTTCCGTCTTCGCCGGAACTGGAGAAAGCCAGGCGGCCATAGCCGACCTCCTGCGGCGTTACCGCGAAAACGGCGCGACCCACCTGTCCATCCCCGAACTCACCCTCGGCCGTTTGCTGGCCAAAGGCGAAATGAGCGTTACCCAGGGTTCGAGCCAGAACCGGGTCTACTTGCAAGCCCAAAATGCAGCCCTGGCCAACCTGGTTACAGCGGAACTACAGGCTCGTTTACCTCACCTCAAACCGCTGCGCAGCGGAACCAAAACGCCGCTTGTATCATTCCTCGGTGATCTGCCTTCTGTTGCCGAAATTGGCCTGGGCTTCGATCCGGCCCACGCGGCTCTGGCTCAGCGGGCCGGGTTGGCCCCGGCGGCCCGGCCTATTGGCTACAGTTGGGTTCAGCCGGAAATGATCGAGCGCACCTTGGGCCGGGCGGCGGCCCTGGGCGCCAGGATTATCGCCTTCCAGGGTAATCTCATCCCCGGCCACGAATTCAAGATGGAGCATACGGTCGAGGCTATGCGCCGGCATCACCTGACCTACGCCTATTTCAGCCAGAGCCGTCATCAAAAAGGGGACTGGTTTCTGGCCAAGAATCTGGCCGAAACGGGCCTGGTCATCCTGGCTCACGAATTTCAGCCGGAGGAATTGTTGGAAGAGGACTGGTTTACCGCCTCCTATCGCTGGGCCACCCTGGCCACTGAGGCCGGTATCCGGCTGTGCTCGGTTCGCTTCTTCCGTATTTTACACGCGGCCGATCCGCTGGAGTCGGTGGCTTACGTCAAGAGTTGGCGCATGCTCTGGAACATACCGGCCTGCTGCTGGACCACGCCGGTGCTGTTGATTTAACCGTCTTTCAACCCCAGCGCGACGAAGTCACCCTGGCCTCGGCCGGGCTGAGTATTGCCGGAGCCGCCGGTCTGGCCAGCGACCTCTTCCCCGTGCCGGACGACCTCAAGCTGTTGGGTGTTGGGGTCAGTGCGCTGGCCCTGACCGGCCTGCCGTTTTGGGAAAAGGCGGAAGGCGGAAGGCGGAAGGCGGAAGACAGCCATCACCACGACCATCACGACCATGACCACGATCATGAGCACCCCAATGACCACGACCATGAACATCCTCACGATCATCATCACGACCATGAACACAGCCACAGCCGCCCCTCGGCGACCGCCTACGCGCCCAAAGGATTGGCCCTGGCGGCCTCGGTCCTCTACCCGGCTGCGGCGACGGCGCTGAATGGGGCAAACCCGGTAGGAGCAGTGGCCCAGGCGCTGGCGGTGAGCGTCGCTGGGGCGGCTGTCCTCAGCGCCACTACCGCCGAAACCGACTATCTTTTAGGGATCGAAGAATATCGCGGCTATAATCTCGATTGGCTCATCCCCCTGGGTTTGGCCGCAGGCAGCGCTCTCATAAACTCCCAAAATCGAAAATCCACGCCCATCAGAGGGGCAGTCGAAAATCCAAAATCTCCCTGGCGTTGGTTGCCGCTGACCGGCGTTGCCCTGGCCGCACTCGGAAGTCTGGGCGGGCGGAGCAATCCTGATGTGCCCGCTGCCCTGGACCGGGAGCACCGCCATGCCCACACCCACCACCTATCGGCCTTTCAGCGGGCTGTGGGCGACAGCAAAATGGCTCTTTCGCCGAGACCGCTGCGCAAATGGGCCTTGCTGGCTCCGCTGGGGGTGGTTGCTGGGTCAATCTTAAAACAAAATAAGCAGGATGACCTGGCGGCACTGGCCCTGACCGTCGCCGCGGCTGGCCAGGTTGCCACAATGGCCGGCTTTCGCAACGGCCAGCGCCCGTTGTTAAAAACGTTAGAAGGACGGGCTAAGGGTTGGGCCATCGGAGCGATACTGGCGGGACTTTTCTGGTTTGTTTTTGCGCTTTTGAGTCGAAAAAAGTAATGACTGTTTCTACCGACAAAGCCCGTTTCAGCGCCCTGCGCAGCCTGTCTGCGGTGTCGCTCAACAAAGTGGTCCAGGTGGCTGGACTAGTGGCAACCGTCGCTTTAGTTCCGCGTCTCTTTGGGGCGGAGGATTACGGCCGCTTTGCCTTTGTGCTGTCGCTGTCTTACCTGGGCCAGGTCTTGGGCGATTTTGGTACGCTGGATGTGCTGGGCCGCTTTGTGCCGGGCATGGCCTCCGGCGAGGCTGGCCGGCTTTATATGCGCACGCTGGCCTTTAAGGTGGCGGTCGGCGTTGCCTGTGGGATTATCACAGCCGGAGTCGCCCTGGTACTAGCCTCGTGGATGACCTGGACTTGGGCGGGTCTGACCGGTCTGGGGGTGGCGCTGCACATCGTGGCCTGGGTTCCTTTTCAATTTGCCCTGGGACTTAACCGGGTGGGGACCTGGATGGCGGAGCAGGCCTGGCGGCAGTGGGCCTTGCTGCTGTTGCTGCTGGCTCTGCTGCCAGCCTGGGGTCTGGGAGGTGCGCTGCTGGCCGTGCTGGTCATGGAAATTATCTTCTGCGTATTGGGGGTCTGGTGGGTGCGCGATTACTGGCGCAGGGCCGATTTACGACTCGAATGGTCCTATCTGGCTGCCTATGTTCGCTTTGGGCTGACTTTTTTCCTGGCGAATTTAGCGGCTGTGACCCTGTATCGCTCCGGGCCGGCGCTGGTCGAGCTGCTTACCGGCGACTCCAAAGAAACCGGTTACTTCAACCTGGCCCTGGGCCTCTTTTTGCTGGGCTATGTCACGGTTAGCCAATTTGCCCAGGGTTTAATCCCGCTGCTGAGCAGTTTGCGGGCGGCGGGACAGATGGGCCAGGGACGGCAGTGGCTGCGCAACTTTGTGTTCTATGGTTGGTGGCTGAGTTGCCTGGGGGTGTTGGCGGTCTGGCTGCTGGCCGATGGGGTTGTGCCCTTGATTTTTGGGCCGGATTTTGCGGAGGCGGCGGCCTCGTTGAAATGGATCAGCCTGGGAATGCCGCTGGCAACTTTGTTGTGGGCAGGGAATATACTGGCTACGGTGATGGGGCGGGGTCAGGTTAAATTTGGCGCAGCGCTCACAGCTTTGTTAACCTTCAGCGGAGTGGCGCTGGGATTAGTCCCGCATTATGGGGCAGCGGGTGCGGCCCTGGCCTTGAGCCTGGCTGTGACCGCCAATGTGGCTGTCTTGGGTGTCTATTTGTGGCCTTATTATGGAAGTCAATAAAAATGTAACGGCCAAAGGAGGCGACCATGATCTTTAAAAGCATTTATCCCGATGTCACCATCCCCGAAGTTTCGCTGCCGGAGTTTGTGCTGCACCGGGCGCAGGAACTGGGGAACAAACCGGCCCTGATTGACGGCCCCAGCGGCCGGACGCTGACCTACGAGCAGTTGGCCGGGGCGGTGTCGAAGGCGGCGGCCGGCCTGGCGGCGCGTGGGTTTAAAAAGGGCGAAGTGTTTGCCATCTACAGCCCTAATTTGCCGGAGTATGCGGTTGCCTTTCTGGCCGTGGCTTCATTGGGGGGAGTCAATACGACGATTAATCCTCTGTATACGGCCAGCGAATTGACCGTTCAACTCAACGATTGTGGCGCTAAATTTCTGCTCACTGTGCCACCTTTTATGGACAAGGCTCTTGAGGCAGCCAGAGAAGCCAAAGTCCAGGAAATTTTTGTGTTGGGTGAAGCGGAGGGCGCGACTCCTTTTGCCGCTTTGTTGCAGCAGGAGGGCCAGCCGCCCCAGGTAGAAATCAATCCCCGCCAGGATTTGTTGGTGCTGCCTTATTCCAGCGGGACCACCGGCTTGCCCAAAGGGGTGAGGCTGACTCACTACAATATAGTAGCCAATGTGAGCCAGATCAAAGACATCGAGCCGTTTGGTGAGAATGATACGTTGATTGGGATTCTGCCCTTCTTTCACATTTACGGTATGACGGTCATTCTCTGCCTGGCGCTGCACAAGGGCGCGACAATTGTGACCATGCCTCGCTTTGATTTGGAACAGTTTTTGCAGATCATGCAGGATTACCGAGTGACCCGCGCTTACCTGGTCCCGCCGATTGTGCTGGCCCTGGCCAAGCACCCGCTGGTGGATAAGTATGATCTCTCCAGCCTGAACCTGGTTATGTCGGGGGCAGCCCCGTTGAGCAAAGAAGTGGCCGAAGCCTGCGCCAGCCGCCTGCACTGCCTGATTAAGCAGGGCTATGGGTTAACCGAAACCAGTCCCGTCACGCACATCAATCCGGAGGAGCCGGACAGGATCAAACAAGGTTCCATCGGCCCCTGTATTTCGAACACGGAGTGCAAAGTTATTGACTACCTGAACGGGGCCGAGTTAGGCCCCAACCAGGAGGGTGAAATTTGGGTGCGCGGTCCACAGGTCATGCAGGGCTATCTCAATCACCCCCAGGCCACCCAGGCGGCCATCAATGCCGAAGGCTGGTTCCGTACCGGCGATATTGGCTACGCCGACGAGGACGGCTATTTTTATATTGTTGACCGGCTCAAAGAGCTGATCAAGTACAAAGGTCTGCAGGTCGCCCCGGCGGAATTGGAGGCGGTGCTGCTGACCCATCCGGCAGTGGCCGATGCTGCCGTCATTCCCAGTCCCGACGAAGAAGCCGGCGAAGTGCCCAAGGCGTTTGTGGTGCTGCGCAGCCAGGCGACGCCGGACGAACTCATGGCTTTTGTAGCCGAGAAGGTAGCCCCGCACAAGAAAATCCGCCTATTAGAGGTCATCGAGCAGATTCCCAAGTCGGCCTCCGGCAAAATTTTACGGCGGGTATTAGTGGAGCGGGAGCGGGGGAAGTAGACGGTAGACGGGGATACTTTGCAAGTTCAAAGGGCAAAGGTTTAAGAAGCTGCCTGAAAAGGGCACAATGTGAGACCGTAGTAACGACTTCAGTCGTTTACAGCCTCACCCTTGACGACTAAAGTCATCACTACAAACACTTTTCAGACAGGCTCTAACCTTTGTCCTCCAAGAAATTATTCTCGAGGAGAAATAAACCTTCAGCGTTCAGTTATCAACTTCACCCAAACTTAATTTTCATCCTTCATCCCTCATCCTTCATCCTTCCTTCGTCCACGTTCCCGCCGGCCCTTTTATCTACGGCCCGGAAGTGACCTATGAGCGGCTGGAGCAGGCCCCGCCGCCCCGCCCGCGCCAAACGATGGAACTGGCTGAGTTCTGGATGGGGAAATACCCGGTGACGTATGCCGAGTGGAAAAGGTTTTTAGATGCAAGCGGCTATCACTGGCCCGGCCGCTGGTACGCGATCCGCCCCGGCTGGCGCGGCTGGCTGCGCCGTTTTGCCGTCGTCCCCGACTATCCGGCGGAGATGGCCGACTATCCTATGGTGGATGTCTCCCAGGCTGACGCGCTGGCCTACTGCGCCTGGTTATCGGAGCAGTTGCAGGTCCACTGTACCTTACCGGATGAGTTCCAGTGGGAAAAAGCCGCGCGCGGGACGGATGGGCGGACCTATCCCTGGGGGGAAGCCCTGCCCCGGCCCGATCTGGCCCACCTGCGGGCTACGCACACGCTCAAGCTGGATTACTATTTTTACAACCTGTTTGTCCGGCCCCGGCAGGAATTGGCCCGCAGCGGCTGGTACTGGCGAATCGGCGCGCCGCTGCCGGTTGGGGCCATTCCGCAGAATGTGTCACCCTACGGCTGCTGCGATATGGCCGGCAATATCTGGGAGTGGACGACCAGCCTGTACAATGAGAAGCTGCCCGGCTTTCATGTGGTCAAAGGCGGCTCGTGGGGCTACAGCCCGCAGCACACGGCCTGTCACTGCCGCAGCGCATGCAGCGTCACTACGCCGAGTGCGGATTACCGGGCGCAAGGAACGGGATTTAGGGTACTTATCGTTAACAATTGATTGTTGACCATTGACTGTTGATAATGGTCAATTATTTCAAACCAGAGGCTTTAAAGTGACATCTCCTGAACCATTAACCTTAGAAGCAACCTCCGACCGCTTACGCCTGTTAGCCAGGAAGGGGTTTTTGAGCGAAGCGGGCTTAAGCCAGGCCCTGAAACTTGCCGGCTACCGGCCCGATATCCCGGCCTGGGAGTGGTTTCTCAATTATGCGCTGCTGCTCCTGGGCACTGCATTTGTCCTCAGCGGCGTCTTCTTTTTCTTTGCTTACAACTGGAATGATTTGCCCCGCCTGGCCAAGTTTGGGGCAATTGAGGCCGCGATTGTGGCTGCGGCGGCTCTGGCTTACTATCAAGGGCTGCAGCGGCTGGTAGGCCAGGTGGCGCTGCTGGCGGCGGCCATGCTGGTGGGCGTGCTGCTGGCGGTCTACGGGCAAAGCTATCAAACCGGGGCTGATGCCTACCAGCTTTTCCTGACCTGGGCCGGCCTGATTTTTGCCTGGGTGGTCATCAGTGCTTTTGGCCCGCTCTGGTTTAGCTGGTTGGTCCTGTTAAATCTCAGCCTGATTTTCTACTGGGACCAGGTGGTTGGTCAGGATGAGATCATCATGTTTGAACTGCTTTTCCTGCTGGATGCCGTGGCGCTGCTGGCCTGGGAATACGGCTCCGGCCGCGGCCTGGCCTGGCTGAGAAGCCGCTGGATTCCCCGGTTAATTGCCTTGGCGGTCTTTGTGGCGCTGCTCTGGCCGGTTTTCGCCTTTGTTGATGCGATCCAAAATGATGAGGTGGAGGGCGTCGCTCTAATTTTGGCGCCGATTCTCTATGTGGGTTTTATCGGACTGGCTGCCTGGTTCTACGTCACAAAAATTAAAGACCTCTTGATCTTAACGCTGGGCGCGTTGAGTTTGATTGTCGTGATTACGTATGTGCTGGTACAAGTCATGGATCTCTTTAATGGGGATGCCCTGGAATTTCTACTGCTGGGTATCCTGGTGATTATTCAAGCCGGAGTGGCGGCGGTCGGGCTGCGCTGGGTGGCTAATTCCTGGGAGAGGACGGGCCAGGCATGACCATTCAACAAGTTCTTGAACAACTCGCCCTGACCGGAAATTTTGAGGCTGACCGTCAGCCGGAAGCCGTGGCCGTCTTGGCTGCCGCCGGACGTTCAACTCCCTGGTACATTCAGGGCTTGATCGGGATCAGCGCCTGGATTGCCGCGCTCTGTTTTATCGGCTTTTTGGCCATTGCCGGCCTGATCGACTCCGAAGCAAGCCTGATAATCGGTGGAGTTATCTTCACTGGGGCGGCGGTTGGCTTAAAGTGGATACTGCCGCGTTCGATATTTGCCGGGCAGTTGGCGCTGGCCCTGGGCCTGGCCGGGCAGGCGTTATTTATCGTGGGGGTCGGCTCTCAAACCGAAAGTGTGGTCGCCGCTGCTTTTGCCGCGATCGTCCTGGAGCTGATCCTGCTTGTAATCTACCGGGACTCATTCCAGCGCCTGCTTTCCACCCTGGTCATCGTTGGGGCAGTGGTGGTGCTCTTTTTTGATTGGGATATTCAAGAGGCTGTTCATCTTTTGATCCTGCTGTTGGCTGCCCTGATGCTGTTTATCTGGGAACAGGAGTCTTATCTCAGCACGACTTTTTGGGCCGAGGTATACCGGCCCGTTGGTTATGGCTGCGCTGTAGCGCTGCTGGTGTTGTTGGCCCCCTCGATCGTTGGAGATCTTGAAATTGAGTGGTGGTGGCTGTCGGCAATCGGGCTGCTGGCATTGCTGCTGGTGCTTGAATATCTGATTCTGATCGAATTAGGCGTTAATTGGCGCCATCCGGCTGTGCTGGCTCTGCTGGCAGGAACGCTGCTTTTGCTCTGGCCGGCCTGGCAGTCACCCGGTATCCTGGGCGCGCTGCTGGTGCTGCTGGTCGGTTTTCGCGGCGGCAACCGCCTGCTGACGGGCTGGGCAGCCCTATTTCTGGCCGTTTTTATCATCGCCTTTTACTACAACCTGGAATTGACCCTGCTGGCAAAGTCGTTTATGCTCATGGGCAGTGGCGTCATTATCCTGGTTCTGCGTTATGTGCTTCTGCGCTTCTGGCAGCGTGGTGAGGGGGTGGCATGAAACGCTGGCAAAGTATATCGTTGGGAGTCATCACGCTGCTGGTCCTGGTCGTCGCCAACCTGCTGATTTTCCAAAAGGAGCGACTGCTGGCCAGCGGGCAAACTATCTTTCTGGAGCTGGCGCCGGTAGACCCCCGCTCCCTGATTCAGGGGGATTACATGGCCCTCCGTTACGGGACGCTGCAAACCGTCAACACAGATGAATTAGCCAGTGATGGCTACCTGGTCTTGAAGCTCGACGAGCGCAACATTGCCACGTTTGACCGGGTTTATCAACCGGGGGAAACTCTGGCCCCGGACGAACGAATCATCCGCTATCGCAAGCGATCCTGGGATGTACGGCTGGGAGCAGAGTCTTTCTTTTTTCAGGAGGGACACGCCGACTATTACAGTAATGCCCGCTACGCCGAACTCCGTTTGGCCGAGTCCGGGGAAACGGTGCTGGCCGGGCTGCGGGGGGAGGAACTGGAGGCGCTGGGGCCGCCCGCAGAAATTAACAATTAACAATTGAACGTTGACTATTGACAATTGCCAATAATTAACTGTCAACAGTCAATTGTCAATTTTAGGAGGAGCTGTATGACCGATGTCTTTCTAATCAATTTCCGCAACGAGCGCGATATGTACCCGCCGTTTGGCATTATGTACGTCGCCGATGCCTTGAGCAAGCAGGGCTTGAAGGTTGAGCTGTGGCACGAGACGGAAGAGGGTCTGGACGAATTTGTCCGTCAAGTGGAAAAAGCAAGGCCCCTATGGGTTGGATTTAGCACCATCACCGGGCCGCAGTTGGCCTCGGCGATCAAGGCGACGCAGCTTGTCCACGCCATGGGCATTCCCACCGTCTGGGGCGGCGTCCACGCCACGATTATGCCGGAAGAGGTGTTGAAAGAGGATTACGTGGACTTCGTGGTGGTCAACGAAGGGGAAGTGACGGCGCAGGAGTTCACCCGCGAATTACAGGGGAACCGCCACTGGGCCAAGATTTTTGGCCTGGCCTGGAAGGACGAACAGGGCCGGCCCGTCGTCAACCCGGAGCGGCCTTTCATTCAAAACCTGGATGACTTTTCGCCGCGCTGGGATTTACTGCCGGATGTCAACGCCTACACACTCCAATCCGGGCCATACGACCGGGCGATCCCGGTCTACATCAGCCGGGGCTGTCCCTTCCGCTGCGGCTTTTGCTACAATGAAGTGGTCATGAAGCGCACCTGGCGGCAGCACAGCGACGAGTTTATCCTCAACCAAATTGAGTGGCTCAAGCAGAATTACGGCATCAACGCCGTAGATTACGCCGACGACTACCTGTTTGGCCGTCCTCGCCCGATGCAGCGGCTGGTGGAAAAGGTCAATATGCCCTGGAGCGGCCAGGTGCGGGTGCAGTTGCTCAAGCCGGAGTTTGTCCAATGGATGAACAAGACCGGCTGCCAGTGGGTCAACATCGGCGCGGAGAGCGGCAGCCAGAAAGTGCTCGACTCGATGAACAAGGATCAAAAGGCCGAGCAGATTGAGTGGGGCGTGCGCAACCTGGCCGAATACGCGTCGCATATCGAGGCCAACTTGAGCTTTATTATCGGCCTGCCGGAGGAGGATGAAGTCGAGCGCCAGATCACTATCGAGTTGATTGACCGGCTGTGCCAGATCAATAAAAACGCCCGCTGCTCGGTCTGTGTCTATATGCCCTATCCCGGCACTCCGCTCTGGCCGGAGGCGCTCAAGCGGGGCTACGTCCCGCCTGATACCCAACTGGGCTGGACCGAGTTTGACCTGAACCGGGGCAACACCCCCTGGATCAGCGAAGAAGAGGCCAACACGATGTGTGAGATTAATGATATTCTGTACGTTGGCCGCAGCCAGGGCCACTGGCTGCTCAAGCCGTACTACGCGCTGCTGCGCCGGCGCTGGCTGACCCAAAACTTTAAATTTTATTGGGAGGGCAAGCTCAAACGGGCCGGAGCGCAGGTGGTCGAAGGGGTAGGCCCGTTACGGGTGCTGCGGGATAAATACGGTCACAAGTTGGTTACTTATAATGCCAACACCCACAAGAGCAAAATCGAGATGCACCAGGCGGCGGGGTAAACGACACGGGGTGTTAACCTTTGAAGGATTTCGAAGCCAGGGTCATCTCTTTAGATCACCTCATCGGTTGGGCAGCGTCTCATACATCACCCCGGCGACGACCACACCGGAGAGAAAAGTCAGCCCAGCAATGACGGCGATGGCAACCGGGATGCCGAGTGCACCGGCCAGCAGCCCGGCCATAAGTGCTCCGATGGCATAGCCGCCGTCTCGCCAAAGGCGATAGACCCCGACCGCCGAGACCCGCCATTCGGGATGAGCGACATCGGAGATAATGGTCAGCAGAGTCCGATAGACGAGGGTTCGTACCTAACCCCCGCAGGATTCTGTGCAAGCCAAACCCGGAAACCCTGACCTCACTTCCTAACCATATAAGGAGGGTGTTGCATAAATCAATAAAAGGGGGGTTAAGGCGGGGATTTGAGGTTGATTGATCCCGCCTGATAAGGGGAAAGGAAAGGGTTGGAGTCAAAAAAGGCGGTTAAAGGCCGATTTTGGCGGAGCACGAGGCCATTTTAGGTGGGTTTGGCCCGATTTGGGAGGGTAATACGGTTCAAAATGTTTCATTACCTGTGGTCCTCCTGCAATTAGCGGTCAGTGGACAGACTCCGGCCTGGGTCGGGGCGATTTCTTCAAGACTTCGCGGACGAGTTGGCGCAGGTTAAAGGCGGTAGCCTGCATTTTGAGTTGGAAATCGGCGCGGGGTTGACCATAAGAGTGAGCCTTGCGAGCGCCATAGATGTGGGTCAGGCAGTAGATGATCCGCTCGATGTGCATGCGGATTTTGATGCCCCGTTTGAAGAGGTCGGATTGGTTGAAGCGGCGAGCGGCTTCGACCTGGTGGCCATAGAAACTGATAAAGACGTTGCGGGGAGCGGTTTTTTTGCTGGCGGGGCCACGACATTGATCCCAGAGCGGGCACTGCCGGCACAGCTTGGCCGGGAACCGGAAATCGAACCCGCCTTTGCCTTCGGTCTGATAACGGAGGGAAGTGGTTTTATGGTTGGGACAGGTTAGCGACAGGCCATCATCAGCGAGGGTAAACTTACGAGGGCTGAATAGGCCAGAGCGCTGGTCGTAGTCAGGCAGATGAGCGATAATCTGGGTGTGGCCGTGGGTCGTCTCAGCAACCAGGGCGCGAGTTTTGCCATAGCCGTACTTCATATCGCCGGCGACGTGGTCGGGAAAGAAGCCGTGGTGGTCGAACTGGCTTTGTAACACCTCCGGGAGGGCCATATTGTCAGGTTGAGCCCCGGTATCAACCTGGGTGTCGCGGATGAAGACGGAAGTGGTCAAGGCGGTGGGGTTGAAACCGAGGATCGCGTCTTGGTCATCATCGTGTTTGCGGTAAGTGGCGGTCAAATCGCTGGCTGAGCCGACCCGGTAAGAACCTTTGTCCCCGTGGGGACGTTCGACGACGAGAGCGGTCTGGGGTTGGTCGGATTGGGCTAGGGTGACGGTCGTTTCATCGGTGATGATTTTGTGCAGGTAGGCCAGGAGCAAGCGCAACGGAAGCTGCTGGTCGGCGGTTAGCTGAGGGGTTTGATCCAGACTGTCGCTCAGGTGGTGATACAGGCAGAGGCTTTGCCGGCCGACTTGTTGGAGGCGTTGGGCCCGTTCTGGGGCGGTCAGGGCGGGCGTGATTTTCTCTCCCGGCTGTCCAAACAAAGCCAACAGGTCCAACTGGACCAGCAACGCCAGGTGACGGTCAGGATCGGTTTCAGCCAAGCAGCACAGGATATGGCTGTCCAGCGTGCGTAGGAGTTCAACCAGATAGGTCTTGGCTGCCCGCGCTTCCATGCCGAAGGTATCCACAATTTGGATCCGCTGCCGGTCTTCAGGACACAAGCGGTCAATCAGCCGGATGACTTCATCGAAGAACAGCCGGGGCTGATGCTGAAAAACCCATAGCTCAAAGCGGTTGAGGGTGGAGTGGTCGGGGGGCGGTTCAAACAGGCCATACCCGACAAACCACTTGATCAGCAGGTGGTTATCGATGAATTCCTCGGTCAGCCGTAAGGACAGGTTGTGCAGATATTTGACCAACAAAGCCCGCACCAGGCGTGGGATGGGATGGATGACCGGCGCACCCCGCCCACTGTCGGCGTGAAAGCCGGCGCAGGCTTGTTCCAGGCGGGTGAAATCGGCGATACGATAGAGTTGGACTAACCAATGATCTCGATACCGGGTTAATTGACGGTCGTACCAAACGGCACTGACCAACTGGAGTAGGGGCGACCACCATTGCAGAATGACAAACAGGACGGTTTGGGGTAAAATGGGCATTGACAGAGCCTTTCTTCTGGCTTGGATTTTGTGTGGTAACAAAATTTTCCTCCAGAAAGAGGTCTCTGTCACTTTTTTAGGTCAGTTTTTTCCTTTGCCTCATTGAATGCCCGGCTTGAACCGATTTATGCAACACTCTCATAAGCTCAATTTTACCAACTCAAAGTTTGCGCGCCGTTAACCAAAGCTTCAACGGCCGTGGCCGCCCCAATAATTTCGGCTCCGTCAATCAGGTCGGCCTGATTAATGTTGCGAGGCTTGGCACAGGCACCACAGACCCAAACCCGTCCTCCAGTGGCTACAAATTGCTGAATCAGTTCACTTAAGGGAGCAAACCCATTGGCCTGTAACCCGTGGGTATAACCTTTGGTAGCCACCCAGACCCCCTCGATTGTCAACAAGACGGTCGCCTCCTGATTGGAGTTGCGGGCCACGTTGCCCACCAGAAATGCCAGTGAAGCGCGTTCAACATCATCCTTGCCATGTGTATTGTGCAGCATTACTTGGGCCATATTATCCTCCTGATAAAAATTATTGCTCAACCCACCCGGCGAATTAGATAACGATCCCCCTGTCGGGTCACCAATTCGTGACCGGTCAATCGGCACCAGGCCGGTAGATCAACCGCTACGCTGGGATCCATGGCCCGGACTTCAACGGTCTGGCCCGGCGACAGGCCGTGCATTAGCCCTGCGATTTCGTTCAATGGGCCATAGGCACAGCCTAGATCACCCGCGTCGTAAAGGCGTCTGCGCCCAAGATTGAGGCGGGTGTTGTCGCCCCTGGGGGCTTCGTCCCCACCTACGAAGGGAACTTCGCAATTCAGGGCGGCCAGAGCCGTTGCCCATTCGGCCTCAACACGCGGTTTACGGGCGCGGAAGTTAATGCCCAGGGTGCCAAAGTTGGCCGCACTGCTCGCTTGGGGCGCGCCGCTGAAAACGTTGGCTCGCCAGGTGATCTCGAAATCCACAAAACCGGCCATGACCACGGCCATTTGCAACTCTGCTTCCAGCAGAGCGCCGGCAATTCAGCCAGTCCACAAGTCTATCTTGCGTTTGGCGCTTTCCGGCACCGGCTTTTGCACCAGGATGTCGCCAATTTGTAAACGGCCGCCGGGCTTGAGCACCCGGGCCATCTCGTGCAGGGCCGCAGACTTATCGGGCATGAGGTTGAGGACACCGTTGGAGATCACCACATCGGCCCAGCCATCCAGCACCGGCAAAGCCTCACCGTATCCCTCCCGGAACTCCATATGATCCAGTCCGGCCTCCAGCGCCGCCTGCTGGGCTTTGTTGAGCATGGCCGGGGTCATATCCACCCCAACTACCCGCCCGGCCGGACCAACCATCTTGGCCGCGATCAGGCTGTCAATCCCGGCCCCGCTGCCCACGTCCACCACCCGTTCGCCGGGTTTTAGTTCCCCCAGGCTAAAGGGATTGCCGGTTCCGGCGAAGGACTCGATGGACGTTTCGGGGATGCCGGCCAGCCATTCCTCCGGGTAGCCCAGCAAGCGGGCCAGCGGCCGCCCGGTGTGAAAGTGAAAGCCACGTTCAGGTTCGAGCGCCACCTGTTCGTATTCTTCCTGGATCGCGGCGCGCAACGATCCCAGGTCGAGTGTCGGTAGGTAATTTGTTGCAATCATCGCTCAGTCCTTTAGGGAGACGGTCACGGGAACCGGGTTGCGGATGATGTCCAGGACCGGGGAAGTCTTCTGGACATAATTGCATAGCTCCACCAGCTTCTCCCGAGGGGCATCGCTCTTCACCCGGTAGGTCAGGCGGATACTTTCATACCCCGGACGCACTGCTTCAGACAGGCCCAGAAAGGCGCGCAGGTCCAGATCCCCTTCCAGGTCGAAGCTCAGGCTCTCGACAGTAATACCTTGAGCGGCCGCATTGTAGATAAAGCCGACCGCCAGGCAGGAAGCCAGAGCATGCAGGACGGCTTCAACAGCATTGGGACCGGCGTTGCCGCCCAGGAGTACGGGAGGTTCGTCTCCTTCCAGGATCAGGGGTCGGCTCCTGGAGGTATCCTCCTGGCCGGCGCCGTAAAACCCCTGGATCGTGGTGCGCGAGTGACCGCCCTCGCTCCATTCATTGTGGGCCCGGAACTGGAAACGGGCCAGCGCTGGGTTCTGCTGGATGGCGTTTACGGTCGTCACGAGTTGGTCTACGTTAACGCCATTGATCAGGGTTGAAGTTTGAATAGTCATCGTTTGGTTTCCTTTCATTATGCTTAGATATAACTTATCTTTCTACTTCTGGCGAGCTTTTTTGATGACCGTCACCAAGCGGGTGTGGCGCTGAAAACGTCGGGTTGCCAGGTGATCTCGAAATCCACAAAACGGTTATGACCACATCTTTATCAACTAGAAGTACCATGGCGCAGAGAAAGTCCAACATCAACCGCGCCAACAGCTCACCCTTCGACCAAACAAGAAAGTGGTCGGCGTTAGGCACAATGGTGGCTCTGCTTGAGGGATCGCTCGGTACATTTCGATGGCTTGCTCGACAGGAAGGAGGGTATCATCACGGTCGCCGACCACAATAAGTGTTGGCTCGCCAATCGTCTTCAGGTCCTGAAGCGTATATGGCAACGGGCTAGCCACAGTTTGGAGATTGCTATCAGTAAGCTCTTCCAATAATCTTGTCCTTGAAATGTATCGTGTTGGGCTTGGAATAATTGGACGAAGTCGGGGTGGGCACGCTCGAACTGCTCAAAGTTCACGCTCCCTGCCCCTCAATGCCAAACATGCCGGTGAATTCGCTGTAGGCTTCGGCATATTGATACTGTGCTGCGCCAGCCACATAGGCCTTGGCGAGTTTGGGGTGCTTTATGGCGAGGTGCTAACGCAATAATCCCCATCGCTGTACCCGCAGACGAGCGGCTGGTCGAGATCCAGCGCACGATGAACGCAGCCGTGTCGTCGGCCATGGGGATAGTCCAACGTGTCTGCCGGATTCCTGGTTCTGCCGTGACCACGACTATCGAGGGCAATCACCCTGAAATGTCGGGCCAACAGAGGATTTGATGTTCCCATATGGTCAGGTTGACCATCCCCCCATGAATCAGCACCAACGGCTCGCCAGTGCCATATTCCTCATAGTAGATATTTAGATCATTCACCTGCACACACTGTCCCTGTTGGACAGAAGTTCCCATGTTGACATAGCATCGTCTCCTATTAAATAGGGTTGAACGTATTTTAACAGGCTCACCTCACAAAAATCTTATTTCGGCCTTAATTTGGCATGACTTTTCACTTTTTGGGCAACAAAATGCCGGGACATTTGTCCCGGCATGCGAAGAATCAAGGTTGGCCTGCTAGAGGATTAGGGGTCAGGTCGCGCCCAGCCGCTCTAAGATCCGCTGGGCTTCCGTTTGCATCGCCTGCGCTGTCGCCAGGTCGTCCGGCGCTCCACGGTCAAGCCGGAGCGGCGGCAGCGGCCAGGCAGCGTGCGGCTTCGTATTCGTTCCCCGCCGCGGCGTACCCGGCCTGGGCTTCGACATAATCGTCCAACGCGGCGTCGAGCCGGCCCTGGGCTGCCGCCAGCTCTCCGCGCGATTGGCGCGCCATCGCCAGCCACATGTTGGCTCGCGTATTGTTCCGCTGCCGCGTCCAGTTGGCGGCAGAAGCGTTCGGCGGCGGCAAAGTCGCCCGCGGCCACCCGCACGCTCACCGCCACTGGCAAAAGCAAGGCGTCGCAGGTAGCGCAATGGCCGTGACGCTCGCTCATCGCCAGGCCAAGGTCAGGGGCCTGGTCGGCGCATCGGGGTCGCCTGCGGCTGGGCGATTGCAGGCCATGGCGGCATAGAGGCGGGCCAGGCGGTGCCCCCGCATGAGGGCCTGCTCGGCTGCCATCACACCCTCTTCCAGCGTCGTTTGTCCAAGGGCCAGTTGGCCGCGAGCCGTCTGGAGCACACCCAGCCGCTGGCAGGCCAGCGCTTCCCGGAGGCCGCGCCGATCTCGCGGTAAAGCTGGATCGATTCGTGCAGGGGCCGCTTCTGCCGCCGCCCAGTGGCCGGCCTGAAATTCGAGCGCCCCGTTAAAGCACTGACATAAGGCGATCGCCCGTGGTGCGCCCATCCGCCGCGCCTGCTCATGGGTGGTGCTGACGGCCTGCTTCACCTCTTCGTAACCCTTATCACCGTACAGGTGATACTCCCACAGTCACAAGTGGACATCAAAGGCTTCGGTCACATCCAGGCTCGAGCCGGTCAGGGCTGCCCGCTGCTGCTCAAAACCGATACCGGTCCGCCATTCCCCCAGCGAGTGGCAAGCCAGCGCCAGTATCTCGAAGGCGCGGGCAATCGCCGCCGGATCGTTCAGCCGCTCGGCGATGGCCAGGCTACGCTGCGCCACCTCGAAGGCCTCATGGTACTCATTGCGGTGCCAGTGTAACTGGGCCACATTGTAGAGCACGTAGGCATAGTCGGCCGCATCCTTGTGTTCGTCCACCTCGGCCAGCGCGGTGACTAGATGCGTCTCAGCCGCTGCGGTGTCTCCAACTGTAATCAATGCGACCGCAGCGCCGCGGTGCAGGCGCGCTCGATCGGAGCCTGCTGGCTGCCACCCCTCGCCGGGCGGGAGCGCCAGCGCCTGCTCGAAGCGGGCCACACCCTGGGGCGTGTCGGCCAGGATAATCCGCCACCAGCCCAGTGCCTCCAGGATCATCCAACGGTGGGCAGGATCGGCCAGTTGCAACGCATCCATCAGGGCCAGCGCCCGCTCAAAGTAGCCGACCGCGCTCTCAAAGGCGTAGACGGCCGACGCTTTCTGTCCGGCCCGCAGCAGATACTCGAGGGCGCGGTCGCGGCGGTCGCTCAGATCGTAGTGGAAGGCCAGGTCCTCGATATAGGGATCGAGTCCCGTGAGCTGGTGGGTGTACAGCGCCTCGACCGTGGCCGCGGCCTGGCCGTGCAGCCGGGCTCGTCGCGCCCGGCTAAGGGCGGTGTAGAGAGCCTGGCGGGTCAACGCATGCCGGAAGCGATAGCCGTCCGCCGTCTCCTCCAGCAGATGACCGGTGAGCGCGGCATCGAGGGCATCGAGCAGCGCACCATCGGGCAGCCCGGCTACGCCGCGCAGCACATCGAAGCGGAACTCGCGTCCGACCGCTGCCGCCGCCGTGAGAGCCGCTTCGACGAGCGGCCCAAGGCGGCGCGCTCGCTCGCGTAGCAGCCCGGCGAGATCAGCGGAGATGCCTAGCGTAGCGCCCGGCCGCAGCCGCCACTGCCCGGCCTGGTCGTCTATCTGGCCTGACTTGAGCAGGGCGCGGGTCATCTCCTCGATGAAGAAGGGATTGCCCTCGGTGATCTCGAATACCGCCTTGACCAACTCCGGGGCCACGCCGCTGCCGAGCGTATGGGCCACAAGACTGGCGGCGTCGCGCTCGGCCAGCGGCGCCAGAGTCAGGGTCTCGCTCAAACGCTCGCGGTAGAGCGCGTTGAGTAGCGCGCCGAGCGGCGTGGCGGTCGTGTCGCCCAGATCGCTGCGGCAGGTGGCCAGCAGCACCACGGGAGCCGCCCGCGTCTGCCGGGCCAGGTAATGGAAGAGCCGCAGGCTGGCCTCGTCGGCCGCATGCAGATCATCTACCAGCAGGGCTACCGGGTTACGCAACGCCAGGCCGGTCACGAAGACGGCGGTGGCGTTGAACAACGCCCACTGCTCCTGTTGTGGGTCGCTGGATCCACGGGGTCTGAAGGAGGTGATCGGGTTCTCAGCGGGGGGGCGCTGGTGTTCGGCCAAGTAGCGGTCGAAAGCCTCGACAAAGGGTTGGTAGGCCAGTTGCCCCTCCTGCTCGTAGGCCGCGCCAAAGAGCACAGTCATGCCGCTGCCGACTGCTGCGCACAGGAGTTCGCCCGCCAGGAGGGTTTTCCCGATGCCGGCGTCGCCGGTAATCAGGAGGGTCATGCCCCGCCCCTGCCGGACCGTGTCCAACCCACCACGCAGCCTTTCGAATTCAGCCTCGCGTCCTACCAGCGCCGGGCTGGGTTCGAGCTTGAACGCAGCGGAGGGGAGGGGGCGGCCGGTTGAACTGATTGATCCAGGCCACGCGGTCAGCTCGCCGCTGAGGATTTGCCCGTACAAGGCCGCCGTTTCCGGCTCGGGCGGCACGTCCAGGTCGGTCGCCAGGGCTTCCACGCAGGTCTGATACTGGCGCAGCGCCTCGTGACGGCGCCCGGCCAGGGCGTAGAGCCGCATCAGTTCGCGATGAACCAGCTCGTCGGCCGAATCGCCACCCACGGCCAGCAGCGGACTGAGCAGGGCAATCGCGCCAGCGTAGTTGCGGGCATCACGGCGATACGCCGCCAGGGCCAGGCGGGCTTCGCGCTGGCGGCGATAGAGCGCCTCGCGCGGGAGCAAGGTCCACTCGGCGTATCGGTCGTCGGGCAGCAGATCGCCCTGGTAGAGGTCCAACGCCTGTGCAAGATCGGCCGCGCGCTGCTCAGGAGGTACGGTCGGCGCTGTGGCGCACAGCCGCTCGAACTCCTGGACATCTACCCAGACTGATGGCTCGAGGCTCAAAACGCCATCTTCAAAGTTAAAGATCGCTTCGGCCGCACCAGGGCCGAGAGCCGTGTCAAGGGTCTGGCGCAAAGCATGGAGCGTGCTGTACAGGTTGTTCGCCCCGGAAGCGAGGTTGGCCCCCGGCCAGAGGAACTCAATCGCCTGTTCTTTCAACAGGCGCCGGTCCAGGGCCAGGCGTTGGAGGAGGGCGGCGGCCTTGCGGCGCGGCCAATCGGCGGCACTCAAAGTACGTTCTCCCCAACCAACCTGGAACCGCCCCAACAGGCAGATGTGAATAGAGGGCACCATTAATGCTGGCATCGTTTGCTTCACCTGATAAACTATGCTCCTTCCCCCATTTGCAAGGACAACCCAGTGAAGCTGGCCAGGCTTAGCAATTTGAAATGACAGCAGCAAACTCAAAAAGAAAGTAGATTTATCACCCAGCGATTATGGTAATTTGTACCATTCTTATTTTTATTTTACTTCGGGTTGACGGCATTTCCAAAACCAAAACGGGCTGTTTCGTCAAGTTGGAGAGTAGCTTCAGCTATAAAATAACACCTCTCACTGAAAAATCTATCTTGGTAAACTCACGTCTATCCGTCATCACCGTTTGGATAAGGTCTCGTACATCACCCCGGCGACGATCACGCCCGAAAGAAAGGTCAACCCACCGATAGCAGCAATGGCAACCGGGATGCCGAGCGCATCAGCCAGCAGCCCGGCCATCAGCGCCCCGACCGCATAGCCGCCGTCCCGCCACAGTCGATAAACCCCCACCGCCGAGGCCCGCCATTCAGGATGAGCGACATCGGAGATAGCAGCTAACAGGGTAGGGTAGACCAGGGCCGTACCCAGCCCCAGCAGCACCGCCCCGCCGAGCCACCCCAAGAAACTCTGGCCAATGACAAACAGCCCAATCCCGACTGCCTGAATCCACATTCCAGCAGCGATCAGCCACTTGCGGCCCCAACGGTCGCTGAGCGCCCCGGTGAGAAGTTGGCTGATACTCCACACGCCCGGATAGGTAGCGGCAATAATGCCTACTTGCTCCAGGGGTAGCCCCGCCCCAGCCAAGAAGATAGGTACCAACCCCCAGACCATGCCATCGTTGAGATTGTTAACCATTCCGGCTTGACTGACCGCAAAGAGCGCCCGGTCTTTCCAACTGGTTAAAAGCAGGACCTGACCAAATGAGATTTCCGCCCCCTTGCCTTTCTGCTCCGTCGCTCCCCGGCTGGCTTGCTGTGCTTCGTGCCGGGCGTGGCCGTGCGTCTCACGGACAAAGAAGATGGAAAGCAGGAGTCCCAAGACGGCAAAGGCGATGCCAGGATAAAAGGGGACGGGACGCAAACCATAAGCAGCGGCCAGGTAGCCGGTCGCCAGGGCAGACAGGGAGACGGCCAGGTAGCCGGCAAATTCGTTCAGCCCCATGGCCAGCCCGCGCTGCTTGGGGCCAACCAGGTCCATCTTCATAATCACCGCCGTAGACCAGCACAGCCCTTGATTGATTCCCAACAGTACATTGGCAAAGACCACCCAGCCCCAACTGGGCGCAAAAATGATCAGCAACGGCACGGGCAATCCGGCCAGCCAGCCGGCAATTAAGATACGCTTGCGCCCCACTCGGTCGGAAAACCGCCCGGCGAACAGATTGGCCAGGGCTTTGACCAGGCCAAAACTAACCAGGAAGGAGAGCGTCACCGACCTAGCGACCAGGCCAAAGTCGGCCTCGGCGATGAGAGGTAAGACGGTTCGCTCCAGGCCGACCATCGCCCCCACAAAGGCATTTACAATAACTAATAAAGTGAACTGTTCCCAATTAGCCCGCAGGCCCAGGCGGATAGAGGTTAAGGTAGTTGGCGTCATCATTCTTTCTGCTCAAGCCACCGCGCAGCGATTCGCGCCGGCTTCCAGATCAGTTGGGTCGCCCTCGAACATCGCTCCGCTCTCATTCAAGGTCACAATGCGGTGATGATTCGGCGGAGTCGGGGGGATACGCGCCAGCAAAGCCTCGACAAAAGCATCTTCAGGGATAGACAATAGTTCAACCCGCTGCTGCACCTCGGCTAATGACGCAACGATAGGCTGATCATCAAAGGCAATGGGTGCGCTGGTATGGTCGGGCAAAATGAGAGTTTCAGGGGAAAGGGCCAGCAGTCGTTGGAGAGAGCGGTACAGCAAGAACGCCCGCTGCCGCGCCGTGGCAGGAATAGCTTCAAGGTCAGGCCGGCCCACTCCGGCCAAAAAGAGAGTATCCCCGCTGAAAAGAGCCTGATCGTCGAGCAAGTAACAAGTACTTTCCAGGGTATGGCCCGGCGTGTGCAGCGCCACCAAACGGGCCAGCCCGATATTGAGTGCATCGCCGTCACGAAGGGGGCTAAACGAAAAGGTAGCACGCTTTTGGTCGGGTAGATACAGCGTCGCGCCGCTTTGTTCGGCCAGCCTGCGGGCACGGGAGAGGTGGTCGGCGTGGATATGGGTCTCCAAAACAGCCGTGATGATCCAGCCGTAATGGCGGGCCAGGTCCAGATAAATCTCCGGTTCAACGGCGGCGTCAATCACAGCAGCGCTGCCCTGGGAACCGATTAAGTAGGACAGGCAGCCCTTGCCGGTGCGGCGCACTTGAATGACTTGAGCCTGACTCCCCGCCACAGGCACTTCAGCCCTGTTCCAGGCCAGGCTCCAGGCTTTCATGCCTCCCGCCAGAGAGAGAGCCTCAAAACCTTGAGCGCGAAGCTGCTCGGCGGCAGTGAGGCTGGTCACGCCCGCGCCGCAGATAGTCACAACCGGCCGGCCAGCGGGCAGGTTCACACCGGCCAACGCGTTGGGATCGTTGGCTTTTAGGGCGTCGTAGGCCGGTACGTGCAGGCTGCCCGGAATGGCCCATTCGGCCCGGTCTTCTGCCCGGCGAATATCCAGCACCGTCACTGGCTGTTGTTGTTCCAATAATTCACGCAAAGTCTTGACGTCAATAGTGGTCTGTGTCATAGGTTTCCCCCTTGCTGATACTTAGAAAACAATAACTTGATCGGCAGCCAGGGTCCACTCGCCCAGCAATCCATGCTGCCCAGCAGCATACCCTCTAGCAAAACCTCCGGCTTGAACCCGCGAGCCTCACGACAGTGCCCTCAGAGGGCCACCTTACCTCGTCGGGCCAGCGATTTAACATCCGTTCGACATTATAAAATCCATCCGGCGTCTTTTGTCCCTTTTTGGCACAAACGACCCCATCACCGGTTAGAAAGACGCGCACAGCCGCTTCTGGCCGCTTGACCAGATTCAGGGCCAGGCGCAGGGCATTGTAAACCCGTCCGTTGCCATATGGCCCGTCGTTAATAATGAATAAAATGTTGCGGGGGCTGGTGGTTTCCATACAGGGTTCCTTGTCTCCTTCATTTTTGATGATTTTCGGTTATCTTTGCAGCTCAAGAGACTGGCGAGGGTTTGACACCCGCGGACTTCCTCCCCCATTCAAGCTTCCCCTTTACACCCCTCAACGGCCATAGACGACGACTTGCCACACCCCGGCGGTCTGATAGAAACGTCGCTTCAAGCCGTGGGTGCGCACGATGGCCTCTACCGCTGCGGTGGGATGGATGTATAACCGGAAGGGATTTCGCCGAAGCCAAAAGAGGAGATTTTCAAGGGCGAAGCCCAGCTTCACCCACCGGGTATCGCGGGGATAGACCAGGCCGTACAATTTACTCGCCCGCGCTGCCGATAACTCGACTAACGCCGGCATATCGTGATAGCAGCAAATCACCCGGTCGAGGGTGACAATTTCGGTGGTCGGCAGGGTTGCGGCTAAATCGGTAAAATTGCCGTGGTAATGGCTGAGGCGGTCTGCGTGACCTTGCCGCCCGGCCTCATCGGCGCTGGCGCTGAGGTAGGCTGAAGAGGCTTCGACACCGGTAGCACTGCTGAGACCCGCTTTAAGCAACTCGTGCTGAATCGCGCCAATGCCACCGCCGATATCCAGCAGAGTTAGCCCGACGACGCCTTCCATTTTGAGCGCCTCAAGCAGCAGACGGGTCGTCTTTTCTGGCCCTTGCTGACGATACTGTTTGAGTTTTTCAGCCGCGACTTTCTGATTGAAGCGAGTCTCAATAGCCTGGCAATGGCAGCAATTCATTATGATTTTCCCATTTTACCCTGCTCAAAAGAGTTGGACTGACTGTTGGTCTTAAGCGGGTTTCGTACCGACCCCAACAATTTTCCAACATCCTCTATATTTGGCGAGAAGACAGCATTGCTAATTGAAAAGTAGGCTGGCCAATTGGGTCCCTCGCTAAGCCGGTACCTGGCAGTTCAGCGCCGCCAGAGCCACAGCCCATTCAGCCTCATCACGGGGTCTGCGAGCGCGAAAATTGATTCCCAGGGTGCCAAACTCGGCGGCGCTGGAGGATTGGGGGGCACCGCTAAACACGTCGGCTCGCCAGGTGATCTCAAACTCCACAAAACCGGCCATTACTACGGCCATCTCTAACTCTGCTTCCAGCAGAGCGCCGGCAATTCAGCCCGTCCACAGTGCGATGTCGTTCTTAGCGTCCTCCGGCACGGCTTTTTGGACCAGAATATCCCCGATTTGCAGGCGGCCGGTCGACTTCAACACTCGGGCCATTTCACCCAGGGCGGCGGCTTTATCCGGCATCAAGTTGAGAACGCCATTGGAGATGACTACGTCCGCCCACCTATCAGGCACCGGCAGGGCTTCGGCATATCCCTCACGAAATTCAACATTTGCCAAGCCAGCCTCAACCGCTGCCCGGCGAGCCTTGTTGAGCATCGCCGGGGTCATATCCACTCCAATAACTTGACCCGCCGGCCCCACCATTTTCGCCGCGATGAGGCTATCAATACCCGCCCCACAGCCCACATCTACAACCCGTTCTCCTGGACGGATTTGGCTCAGACTGAAGGGGTTGCCGGTGCCGGCGAAAGATTCGATAGACGTTTCCGGGATGCCAGTTAGCCATTTGTCGGAATAGCCCAGCAGGTTAGCCAAGAAGCGACCAGTGTGGAAGTGGAAACCCTGTTTGGGCTTCAGCGCTACCGCCGTATATTCTTCGCTGATGGCGGTGCGTAGTTCAGCGAGATCTAAATTTCCAACTGCGATATTGCTCATCGTATTTCCCCCCTTAATTTAATGAACTTTCGATATTTAATTTGGCTGTCTCACCCTTATAAAAACTTGCCCCATAAGCTAAAATCCATAAGCTTATCTCCTTTTGATGAACCACTGTCTGGCCGCTTTTATTATGATTTGCAGAGAACCCTGACTACCATCCGCAACGCCCTTTTCAAAGTCCCCTTCAATACGCCCCATCTGATTAGTAATGTGGGCAAAGCAAATTACCGGTTTCTGACGGGCCTGGGCAAAGGCATATAATGCGGCAGCTTCCATTTCAACCGCCAGGATACGTTCAGCCCGGCAATATTCAATCGCAGTGGGAGTTTCTCGAAAAGGAGCATCGGTCGTCCAACTGGCCCCTTGATCTACCCGCACGGCCAATTGAGCAAAGGCACCCTCAAGGGTTTTGAGCAGGGTTTGATCAATTGAGGCATAATCTGACGAGGGTAAGTAGTGATAACTGGTGCCTTCGTCTCGTAAGGCTCGCTCAATCAGCACAAAATAGGGTGGCTTTCTCAGTGGTAAAATTTGACCAGCCGAGGTAACACTAATCAGTAATTGGCACCCTGAAGCAAACAATTCTTCTGCTACCAAGACTGCAAACGACGCCCCAACTGCTCGCCCAACAAGGCCAAATTCAAGACCTTCTTGATAAAAATCGTACAATTCCGTGTGGTAACAAGCCCAAGATGGATTAAGTTGGGCTTGACGATTAGCCAATAGATAGCGCAGAATGTCCCCATCAGGATCAAGGACGCAAACAGGCGGTACCGAGCCCTGCGCTAGAGATTTTTGTCGTCTCGCTTCGCGCAACAGGTTTTCAGGCGTGAAGACGGAAGGCTGCTCAAATTTTTTGTGGCGCAACAGAGGCGGGCTGTAGCGATCACTCATAAGTGTCTCTGTTTTCCTGATGCTTATAGAACTGGCTCCACTTCCAAGCTGTAACCAACCTGCTGCCATTCAGCCACACCCTCTTCCAGCCGAGCTACTCCCCAACCTCTTTCAGCCAGTAGCTCCAATGCTTCATCGGCATAAACGCAGTAGGGGCCACGACAATAGGCGACAATCGTTTTATCTGGCGAGAGTTCATTCAAGCGGCGTTCCAATTCGTCTAAAGGAATAGAAACGGCTGCGGGTAGGTGACCCGCTTGATACTCGGCTGTAGGCCGCACATCGAGCAAAACAACCTCGTTATTGCCCAGGCGTTCCCGCAGCTCATCGGCTGAAATCCCCTCAAATTCGTAGCGGTGCTGGCGATAGGCGTCGAGGGCACGTTCCACTTCGGCCAACCGCTGCTCGGCCACAGCCCGCAGTTGCAGCCATAGGCGCGCCACGGCTGGGTCGGCCAGCCGGTAGCGGATATACAACCCTTCACGTTCATCCAGCACCAGCCGGGCTTGCTTGAGCCGCTGCAAATGTTGGGAGGTGTTGGCCACACTCATGTGCGCTTCCTGGGCCAGTTCCTCCACGGTGCGGGGGGCTTGAACCAGCAAATCCAGCAGTTCCAGACGGTGCGGATTAGATATTGCCGACGCCACTTGGCTAAAAAGGCGGTAGAGTTGTTCTTTGTGACGCCGTTTTTCAGTTGTAGTTGTCATCTATTTGCCCTTACAGTATACAAATATTCAATAGATTACTTGAATAATATATTAAAAAATTATTTGAGTCAATCCTTTTTCCTTAAAATAACGTCATTGGGTGACATTCTTTTACCTTATCTTCACAGGGTAAGAACAGTTACCGCCAATGACGTTACTTTTTCGAGCGGTTCTTATCCAAGATAGCGATTAGAATAAGGCTAAACGCCAGCAAGCGAACCACGTACAAGGGCAAACTACTGGCTTCATCTGATTGGATCAGCAGACCAAAGACAAGTCTATTGACAGCCAGAATCCAGAAGGCCAGGGCAAAGATGGCAAACAATCGGTCCCGCGTCTGCAGCCAGAAGCGCAAGAAGAAAAGACCTGCCACCCAAAAACCAAAAGTAGTTGCCCCTAACAGAAATTCGCTCATGGTGTCCTCTCAAGCTCTGGTAGGATGCATAAAGGGATTGTTTTCCACAACGCTAGCTTGCATCCCAAACAAGACCGTAGATCAGTACAATCAAGGAGATTAAAGTCGCCAGACTCCGCCACAGGGAAAGGTCAATCTGCGGCAGCACGGCAAGATCCATAAAAAGGAGAACGTTGCTGATAGTTAACCCCAAGAAACAAAGACCGCTCCATAAGAGCAGCCTTACCCGGCGCCGCAAATAACTCCGTAGGAGCAGGATCGTACAGGCCAAACTGGTGAGGCTACATAGGATATAGACTGCTTCAGCCACCGTCTTTGTCCTCCCTGAACTTAAAGGCATCGGCCAGGGTTTTAATCTTATCGAGAGGTTTGGAGAAAATGAGATTGATCACCGTAAACCTGTAGTCGGGATATGACTTGGCCAGACTGTCTACGGTCGGCTCAAAATCGGGCTTTTGAGGTTGATACCGGTAAAGAGGATCTGAGGCTTCTCGAACAGCCAGCAGCCCTCGTTTATCGAGATCCGCCAGGCGCATGGCCGCCGAAGCCTGGCTCAGACGGAGCTCCTGGCTAACCTCCTGAGCAGTCCACTCCTGCTGGGGGTGACTGTGCAGCAGGAGCAGCACCTCCAGTTGTTCTAAAGAATTGATGTGTTCTGCTATGAATTTTTTAACTTCTTCCGAGAGTCCTTGATCGGTCACTTGCCTCAGCCCTGCTACGGGTAAAAAACGCCAACTTTACCAAAATACCATAATGCAGGGGATTGGTCAAGACCTGTTGATTCAAACCTGGCAAATGGGTAGTTACCCGTAAACAAAAAAGCCGTACTGCTTAATGAGCACGGCTTTTTTTCTGCGAAGCGCTTGGTTTGGAGCGACTCCTAAAGCCGCTCACGTGCCACTTGACCCGGCTGGTCAAAATCACCCCATCGCCGATGGATAAGGTGGAGCGGTGCTGACGTCGAGCATCTTCCACTGAAGTCCAGGCTGACACCTGACGGCCTTTCTGAGCAGCTCGATAATTCAGGGCGGCGATGACGTGGCTGCAAGCGGAGCGCCGATCCTCGTCGGGGCGCTGCCGGCCCCATTCACAGGTGCAGGTGCCGCCGTTAACGCCGAGATTCACATCGTAAATCCGGTGTGTTTCACCACTGGTGACTTTGTACCAGTTTGACCTGACCTGGCGGACGGTGTGGCCACGGCTTTTGTGCTGAATTTGTTTGGCGCTGGTAATTGTTTGGGCCATTTTTACCTCCTACTGTAATTACTGGTCAAACTCTTGATAAGTATTATAGCATAATTCGGGTAAGTTATCAACCTCTTGACCAGTAATAATGAAAAGGAAGACCGCAAAGGTTTCAAAAACCCTTGCGGCCTGAAATGAATGCCCAGCTTTGCCCAAACGCCTCTCCCGATGTACAATCTTTGTTAGCGAAGCCCCGCCAGGCATCATCGGCGGGCGCTTTTTTTGTGGAGAGAAGGCTGAGTTTAAGGCTAAGTTTATATCTTAGCCTCGGCCTTAGCCTCGGAATTTTGAAAGATTGGATGAAATGAACATGACTCAACCTCGAAATGATATTCGAAATATCGCCATCATCGCTCACGTGGACCACGGCAAAACAACCCTGGTAGACGGCATGCTGCGCCAGACCAACGTTTTTCGGGCCAACCAACAGTTAACTGAGCGGGTGTTCGACTCCAACGACCTGGAGCGCGAGCGCGGTATCACCATTTTAGCTAAAAATACCGGCATTGTTTACAACGGCATCACCATCAATATCGTGGATACGCCTGGCCACGCCGATTTTGGCGGGGAAGTGGAGCGGGTGATGAACATGGTGGACGGGGTGCTGCTGCTGGTGGATGCGGTCGAAGGGCCGATGCCCCAGACGCGCTTTGTCCTGCGCCAGGCCCTGGAAAAAGGGCACAAAGCCATTGTCGTCGTCAACAAGATTGACCGCCCGGCGGCCCGCCCTGATTACGTCGTCAACGCCACCTTTGACCTGTTTATTGACCTGGGCGCGACCGACGAGCAAGCCGATTTCCCGGTCATCTACACCGTCGCCCTGGAAGGCCGGGCCGGCTACCAGCCCGACACACTGGGGCCTGATTTGAGGCCTTTATTTGAGACCATTCTGGATCGCCTGCCGCCCCCGCAGGTCGAAATGGAAGCCCCCCCCCGCCTGCTGGTGACATCGCTGGCCTATGATAATTACATCGGCCGGGTCGCCATTGGCCGCTTGTGGAGCGGGACGCTGCGCGGAGGCCAGCCGGTGGTGTCCATCAACCCGGAAGGACAGGTAACGTCAGGACGAGTCAACCAGGTCTTTAGCTTTCGCGATTTGCAGCGGGTCGAACAGGGGGCGGTGACCGCTGGCGATATTGTGGCCGTGGCGGGTCTGCCCAATGTCGGTATCGGCGACACCATCGCCGATGTGACCGACCCGCGCTCCCTGCCGCCGATCACCGTGGAAGAGCCGACGGTGCGCATGACCTTT
Source organism: Anaerolineales bacterium (assembly GCA_015075185.1). Classification (GTDB taxonomy): domain Bacteria; phylum Chloroflexota; class Anaerolineae; order 4572-78; family J111; genus DSQQ01. The sequence continues at coordinate 458,870 of JABTUW010000003.1, forward strand.
AGCATTAACGACGGCCCCTTTGCCGGGCGCGAGGGCGATTACGTGACCAGCCGCCAGCTACGCGAGCGGCTGCGCCGCGAGTTGGAAAGCAATGTGGCCCTGCGGGTACAGGACACCGACAGCGCCGACCGCTTCATCGTCTCCGGGCGGGGCGAGCTGCACCTGGCGATCCTGATCGAAACGATGCGCCGTGAAGGCTATGAGTTTGCCGTCAGCAAGCCGGAGGTGATTTTTAAGGACGGCCCGGACGGCTTGCGCGAGCCGGTGGAGCATGTCTACCTGGAAGTGGCCGGCGATTACCTGGGCGCGGTCAGCGAGATGCTGGGCCGACGGCGGGGCAGCCTGCTCAACATGCGCTACGGCGAGGACGGCACGGTCTACGGCGAGTACCTGGTGCCGACCCGTGGGCTGCTCGGTTTCCGCCAACCTTTCTTGATTGCCACGCGGGGCACGGGCATTTTCCACACCCTTTTCCATGGCTACGAGCCGTACCTGGGCGACATCAACACCCGCGACCGGGGGTCGCTGGTGGCCCTGGAAACCGGCCAGGTGACGTCCTATGCCTTGATGAACTTGCAGGAACGCGGGATTCTGTTTGTCACGCCTGAAGATCAGGTTTACGCGGGGCAGGTGGTCGGCCAGTACAGCCGTGAGGATGACCTGGTGGTGAATGTCTGCAAAACCAAGCACCTGACCAACCACCGCAAATCCTTTGCTGAGATCAACGTCGGGCTGACCCCGCCGCGGATTCTGTCGCTCGACGAGGCGATTGATTACCTGGGCGTGGATGAGCTGCTGGAAGTGACGCCCAAATCGCTGCGGGTGCGCAAAAAGCAGCTCGATCATAACGTGCGCCAGCGGGCGGCCAAGCAGGCCAGGGTTGAAGTTGTAGCTTAACCTTTTGGTGGCCGATGTTTATCGCCCCGCTCCCATGGTTCCCCTCACCCGCCTTTGGCTGGCTGTTCAGTGTTTGTTTTTTCGCCTGGGCGCTGTTGGAGTGTGGCCATCACCTGATTGGCAAGGGGGGACGGCTGGGGCAGGCGCATCGAACCGGCGACGGCGGTTCCTATTGGCTGCTTATTGTCACCGTTTATGTATGCTTTAGCCTGGCTTACCTGGGGCGGTTCCTCGGTTGGGGCGTAGCGACCGGGACCAGCCAGTACATGGGCCTGGGGTTGATGCTGGGCGGGGTTGCTTTCCGGGAGTGGGCGGTAGTAGTCTTGGGGCGGCACTTTTCGGTGGTGGTGGCGGTTGAGGCGGACCACCACCTGGTGACGCATGGGCCTTATCGCTGGCTGCGCCACCCGGCCTATGCCGGCGGCTTGATCGCTACAGCCGGATTTACGCTGGCCCTGGGCAGCTTGCTCATGGTCCTGCCCGTTATCGTTCTTTTGCTGCTGGCCTTCTCCTATCGCATTCGGCGCGAAGAACAGCTCTTATTAACTACCTTCGGCAGCATCTACAGCGAATATATGGCTCGCACCTGGCGGCTCTTGCCCGGCTGGTGAGGGCAGGCTTAACCTGAACAAACAGAAGTGCTCGTCAAACCCCTTGATCGAAGTGGCAAACGTATCCACTTGAATATCCATTGCTTGTAACAGCTTGTCCACGGCCGGGTCCCGGCGCAATTTTTCGGAGATAACAACATCCCCGCCGTGGCTCTGGCCTTCCAGGCGGGCGGCCAGATTAACCGTCGTACCGAAGTAGTCCAGCCGGTTGTTGAGGTTCACCGCCAGGCACGGCCCTTGGTGCAAGCCCAATTTGATCACCAAAGGTTCGTTGGGATGGACGGCGTTAAAATTGTTGATCTCCTGCTGAATGGCCAGGGCCGCGCCGACGCCCATGGCCGGGTCGGTGAAAGCGGCCATAATCGCATCCCCAATCGTTTTAACAATCGCCCCCTCGTACTCGCGGATGATCCGCTGTAAAAAGGCAAACTGCTCGCGCACAATCGCATAGGAAGTGGCATCGCCCCAGCGGTTGTACATGGCGGTCGAGCCGACCAGATCGGAGAAGAGAACGGTCATACTCTGCACGCCAATTTCCTCGCCGGGCCGGAGAACCTGGTCGCTGAAGAGGTCGCGGAAGTGCTGCAAGGTAGTTACCTGGGCGGCGGTGGCGGCGTCGGTGTACCAGTCCGCTCGCTCGATGTAAATACGCTGGGCATAAGAAGCCCCGTTGGTTATGGTCAGCGTCAGCGCGTGGTTATCAGGGCGGCTCGGTTTGGCTTGAGAGGGAGCGGCCAGGGGAACGACTTGGAGAGCGTCAGTATCGGCCCGAATGGCCAGGGCATTAATGGGCTGGCCGGAATTTAGTTCAAGCCAGGCCTCGACGCCGAGCTGCTGGGTGCGGATGCGGTAGCCGCCCGCTTCGATTTCGACCGGCAAGACCCGTGTTTCGCCCGGCTCGATGACTTGGTGAACCAGAATGTGAGGGGTCACCATGGGCCCGCCGACGCAGTAGGTTTGCTCATAAACCGGGCGAATCTGGGGATGGGGCGTAAAGGTCAGCTCGACATTTTGAGCCAGGTCGGCTTCAAAGTCAATGTTGCAGGTGGCGCAGTGGACGCCTTTTTTTACTTCGTCCAGGGAGGAGGCGACGATCTTGGCTCCCCGGCAGAGGGGACAAAGCATGTCCCAGCGCATATTCAGCAGGCCCATCTTGGCCGCAGAGAGGAATAGTTCCAACATAGTCCGGCGCGGCGCGTCCCAGGTATCGGCCAGCACGTAAGGGCGCAGCCGGGCTAAATCTTGATCAGGCGCGGTCAGTAAGAGATCGGCCAGGCGTTGGGTCCAGCGCAACTCGTGGCCCTGGCCGGCCAGTTGGCGGCTCAGTTCTTGCAGGCGGGCCTGGCCCGGCCCGGCCAGGGGTATTACAGGTAAGGGAAAGACCTGGCGGCGGTGCTGCTGAATGGCTGTGTCAATCTGTTGGAAAACGCGCTCAAAATTTCGACGGGCTTCCCAGCCAAACTGTTGGAGTGCGCCAAAGAAGCCGACAATATTGGCCGGAGTGGCTTCAACCATGTATTGAAGCAAGGTTCCGGCTGAGTTCGGCTCAAGAACCATCCTGATGAAAACACGGGCAAGAGGACCCTCCTTGAAAACTCGTAAAACGCTGTACTCTCGTTCGCGCACCCATTCAAAAGGATGCTCTTCCCACTCGATGGAGAGGCCGAACTTGCTCAAATGGCCGCTGCGCCGGCTGCCGCCGGTTTCCAGGGGTGTTTCCGTGTAGATCATCACCGGCAAATGCGCGGCTTGATTGACCCGCTGTGTGTCGGCCACGTAGGGCCAAAGTTCCTCCGGGGAGCTTTTGAGCTGCCACTGCCATTGATACGTAAATGGTTTCCAGGTCATGGGGGGAGTCTGGGCTAACTGTTTAATTCGTGACTCAAAGTATAACCGAAGATTGCGGGTCGGGCGATAGGATAACATGGGGAAATACCTGTTCCACTTCATCAATACACGATTTAATATTGGTAAGGTTCGTAGGAATTGTGAATTGGGAATGGTCAATGGTGAATTGTGAATGAAATATGCGGTATTAGCCAACGTTCATCGTTCATACCGCAAGGATATCCCTGTGGGACAATTCATTATTCACTATTCACCCTTAATTTAGCTTGAGTCAGGCCAATTTTCCAGACCAAAAACTACTCATTTTTTGCTCACTTTTGGTGGATTGAAAGAGAGGCCAGGAAGAGCGGTCACCATTTCAGACCCTAAAGGTCTTGGCGTTAACGCCACTCTACCGTGTGCTGTTCGCTGGGAGCGGTGAGGGTGATGCCGGTAGGGGAACCGTCGGCGTTGGTTCCAGTTTGACGCATGACGGTAACGGTCCATTGAATCAAGCCATTGGCGGGCCGTTCGGCTTTGGTGATGCGCCAACTGCTGTTCTTGAGCCAGGTTTCGGTGCGGGTCCCGTTGGCCCAGTTAAGCTGCAAGGCATAAAATTCATCGGGAGCCAGCAGGCCGGTGGCAGTCCAATTGAAAAACAGAGTTTCGGCGTCAACTACTTCATTGGCAGTGGGGCTGAGCAAATTGGGGGTGGAGTAGGACGGCGTCGGCGTGCCGGTAGGTGTTGGCGGGGTGGTTGGGGTGGGTGTCGGGGTGGGGGGGGCCAGTGGCACGATAATCTGTTGCCCTGGGTAAATCAGGTCCAGGTCGGCGTCGGGATTAACTGCCTGAATTGCCTCGACCGTAGTATCATGGTCTAAGGCAATGCCGAGTAAGGTATCACCTTCTTCGACGGTATAGGTGATTTGTGGGCCGGTCTCCGTACTCTCGGCGTTGGGAGTCCCACTGGCGCCGGAGGGAATCAGGAGTTCCTGCCCAACCTGAAGCGTGCTAACGTCGTCAATATTATTCAGCTTCATCATCTCTTCCACCGACACGCCGTAGAGGTCGGCGATAAGGGAAGGGTTTTCGCCGGACTGAACCACGTGAATATAAGGAGTGGGCGTTAAGGTGGGGGTATGGGTGGCGGTGGGCTGAGGGGTATCGGTGGCAGTCGGAGTGGCGGTTTGGGTGGGGGTACGGGTCGGCGTGGCAATAGGGCTGGTGGACTGCGCTGCACCTTCTTTGGCGCTGGCGACAAGACTCTGCTGATAGCGAGTGACGCCGACGACGATGCTGACAATAATTAAGACGCCCAGGCCAATTCCGATCCAGGAGCCGCTAAAAATGGAGGTCTTCAACGGTAAAGAATCTACGGGATTGCCGCACATCATGCAGGTGACGGCTTTTTGGGCGGCCGGAGCGCCGCAATTCAAACAGCGGCGCTGGCGATGGTAATAGGCGGTTGGCTTGCCACAAATCGGGCAGCGAGTTTCGTGGGCGGCTAACTCGGCCCCACAAGCTGAACATTCGGTCATAACGGGCAGTAATTATCGGGTATCAGGGCAGAATTGTCAATTATCAGGGGTCAGTAGCCAGTAATCAGCAGTCAGAAAGAAGTAGGTTAGTATTGCGGTCATTTTTGGGAACAAAGGGGAGATTAGGCCAAAAGTAAAGGCTGATGATAAGCAGCAGAGTCAGGGCACTGATAATAGCTCCTATTGTCCGGGGCGGGGTGCTGCCCATTCGCAGCAGCAAGATGTGCTCGCCGGCCGGAACATCAACGGTGATCAGGCCAAAGGGCGGCTCGTGCCGGTGCGGGAGAGGCTGTCCATCCAAAGTGACTTGCCAGCCGGGGTAATCATAAGTGTAAAATTGGAGGGTGACCGGCCCGGCGGCGCTGACTTTAACCTGGCTGGACGCCCCGCCCCGGTGAAGCGTTTCGAGACTGCCCTGTCCCGTTAAAATAGCCGCGGCCTCAAGCGGCTGGCCGTTTAGATACCGTTGTTCCAGCGGGCTGGTTTGGGGCTGTTCCTGGGTAAATGAGACCATCCCCACCCGGTCAACAATGGAGGCGCGATCCCAGTTGACGACAGCCAGCGGTGTTTCGGCCCAGTCGGGAATCTCAGTATATTGGGGCAGGGTATAGGGAAAAGAGGCCAGCACGACGATAAGGCAGAGCAAGTAGAGGGAAGAGGATGGAGGATAGAAGATAGAGGATGGCTGAGGATCAATGTTCCTCATTGACAATTGACCACCTGTGGCCCCCGTCTCTGGCAGTAGGCCATTGACCGTTAACTGCTGACCATTAGTCTCCGCCAGAAGCGCACCGGCCAAGACCGACATGGTAAATGCCGCCATGCCCAACAAACGCCAGGGAAACTGAACGAGGGTGGCAATCGGCACGATTTGCCAGATAAATTCCGCCAGCGGGGACATCAAAAAAATGATGACGAGGGTTGAGGCAAAGAAAAAAACGGCCACACTTCGCCGGGGAAATGGCCGGGTGATAAGGCGGACAAGCGCAAAAAAGGTCAAGGCAATGACGACAATGCCCAGTTGAAAAGAGAAGTCGTCGGCCAGGCCAACGCCGGCGTAGCCGTAGCCCCATTCTGACGAGAAGAATTGGGCAAAGTAGACAAAGTGCTGTAGGTAGTTGTAACTACCGCTGGTCCACTGCTCCACTTTGATGTAGCGGGTCTCGGCGATGACCGGGATGAGATAAATAGCAGCCAGGGCGAGACCAAGCAGGCCGGCCCCGGCGGTATACAGGCCGTGAGTAATGAGCGGCTTAAGCCTGAACCTGGCTTTGGCCAAAATCAGCGCCAAGAGATAGACCATCAAATAAAACGTAAAAGTAAAAAAGGTGGCGGGATGGGTCAGCGCCAGCAGACCATAACTCAAACCGGCCAGGGCAACCCGGCGTAAAGAGGGGGCAGTCACCAGTTCGGTGAAGGCCCAGAAGACGAAGGGAATAATCGCCAGGGCCACAAACTCGGCGTAGGCGCTGCGCACAAAAATCTCCACCAGGTGAAAAGGGGCATACATATACACTACAGCGGCCAGCAGTCCAGCCTGGCGGCCAAATAGGCGCTGTACAAAACCGTACATCCCCACCCCCGCGCCAATCGTGGCCAAAACGTACATCGTTTTGATCGCCGTGGTAAAGCCCACGCCCAGCAGATGAAGCATCTCAGCGGCGTAAAAGGCCAGCGGGGCATATAAGTTAAAGAGAGGATAGCCATAGCCAAAGGCAAAATCGGGCGACCAGCGCGGGTACCAAAAACCATCGCGGAAGGTTTGATCGAATTCGACCAGGAAGAAAACGCTGTGCCGGGCGTCGTGGGCGTTGAAAAAATAGGCGGGAGTCAGCAGGGGCGCCCAGGCAAATATGGAAAGCGCCAGGATTAACCACAGGAATGGCAGGTGAGGCCACCCCCGACCGGGGACAGGTGAGGCGAGGGAGGGAAAAGGTATATTCACTGCTTTTGTGCGCTCAATGTTGTGCATCTTTGCTCTTGTCTACTTTTGTGCCTTTCGCATAAGCACAAATTTATCAAAAATAAACAGGCTAACCACGAGCAAAACAGAAAGCAACGAAATCCAGCGTCCCAGGATTCTGACAGGCGTATCCTCAAAGCGAATTTCCAGAAAATGAGAACCCGGGGGAATCGGCACAACCATCCAGCCTTCGATAGGGGTAGTGCTGATTTGGGGACGAGCCACCACCGGCCCGACCCGCGTCACCGGCCCTACTTCTTCATCCAAATTGCCGTCGTGGGGGCCTAGGTCCTCGTAAAGGGTCGCCTGCCAGCCCGGATAATAGGGAATCAGAAAAGTAACAACCTGCCCTTCTTTTTGCGTTCCTACCCACAGCAGTTCGTGGACACTGTCCATCTGCATGGAGTAGACCCCCACACTGTCGTCTGGGGGGAGAGCCGTGTAGTTGACCTTAGTGGTGATCTCACCGCCGCGTTCTACCTGCTCGGCCAGGGTGGACCAATTGGGAATACGCTCTACCCAGGCTGTCTGGCCGGTCATCTCATCCGACGATTGCTGAAAGCGAAAAAGAGCCGCCTGGCTGACCGGCCCTTCGGTCGGCCTGGGGTCGCGCACTTCGGTCTGAAGGTAGGGATAACTGGAGAGGAGGATGAGGCAGGAGAGGAGGGTAGTAGGTAGTAGGTAGTAGGTAGTAGGGGATGAAGTAGAGGTTGATAATTGACCATTGACTGTTGACTGTTGACTATTAAATTTTGGCTGTTGCCCATTTTCCCCGGCCATGATCGCCCCGGCAACCACGGAAATGAACGGCGCGACGACAACCAGCAGTCGCCAGGGAAACTGGGCAAAGGTGGACAGGGGCAAAAAGGTCCAAACAGGGTAGGAAATCGGGGTTGTCAGGAACAGGATTAGAAGGGTCATACCTTGAAAAAAGTAGAGCGTCCGCCGGATGGCTGTGTTGGCTAATTTCGGCACAACCAGAAACGAGAAAATAAAAAGAATGGTGGCGGCCAGGCCGATCTGAAAACCGGCTTGATCGTCGGGGCCGGGAATGCTGGCCCCAAAGCCCCAACGGGGTGAAAACAATTGGAAAAATTCAACAAAGTCGTCGCCGAAGGCGAAACGTCCGCCGACCCACTGGTCAACCCGGACGTAACGATATTCTAAAAAAGCCGGCAGCCAGAAAATGGCGCTCAGGCCGAGGCCGAGGAGGAGGACAAAGGCTGGGGGAAGCGAGGAGGCGAGGAAGCGTGAGGCGTGAGGCGTGAGAGATGACAACTCGTCACGTTTTGCAGTCATTCGCCACCTGTGGCCGCCACCCCTGGTGGCAGGCCATTCGCTGAGGGGCAGATTCCCTAAGAGCATATAGGCGACATACAGGCCGAGGAGGGGGGTAAAAAGGAGCGCCAGAAGATTGCTGGTAAACATGAGACCGGCATAAGCGGCTGCGGCCCAGAGGAGGACTGTCAGGCGTGGATGGGTAACAGCTTCATAAAAACCCCACAGCAGGAGCGGCACAAAGACGAAGCCGACCGACTCGGCCAGGGCGGCGCGGACGTACAGATCAAATAGATGGTAGGGGAGGTAAACATAAGTCAGGGCGGCAATCAATCCGGCTCGCGGGCCTAGCAAACGCCGGACAAAGAGATACATGGTCAGCCCGGAGAGTAGAGCGGATAACCCAAAGACGACTTTGACGGCGGTGACGATATCAAGACCGGCCAGGTGAAAGGCCTCGCTGACATAGGAAGATAGAGGCCCGTAAATGTTGAAAAAAGGGTAGCCATAACCAAAGGCAAAATCAGGCGCCCAGCGGGGATACCACACCCCATCGCGAATGGCTTTGTCGAATTGATAGAGAAAGTAGACCGAATGGCGAGCATCATGCGCACCCCAAAAGTAGCCAGGCTGCAAGAGTGGGCCGATGACGGGGAGGGACAGAAGCAGGGCGAGCCAGAGGTAAGGGTCGGAGGGGAAAGAATTGAAGATAGAAGATAGACGCGAAGCGTAGAAGATAGAAGATTTAGGCTGGCGAGCGGCAGCCTGCGGTCCTCGGTCTTCGGATAAGGGGCTGGAAGAGTCAAATTTAGTGAACATTGAGCATAACCCTTCCCTCAGAGTCGCCGGGGACAGGCAGCCGGGTGCCGGTAGCTTCGTTGTAGAAACCCACAAAAACTCGATAGGGTCCGGGTGGAGGTGCGGCAGGCATGAGCAGCGGGTAGGAATCTTTGATTAATTCGCCAGGGATCCAATGCGAGGTGGGATAATCGCCCTCGGCCGGCTGGCCATCGAATTGGGCCAGTACCTGCCCGTTGGCGTCAACCAGATGGACAAATACTTTCCAATCTTCGGTGATGGTCTGCAGTGCCTGCCAGGTGACGTCGAGACGCACAACTTCGCCGGCTTGCAGGGAGCCATGAGTCGCCAAAGAAATAGTGGCCGGCCCGCGCTCAAGGCCGGCAGTATTGCCGTTGATCTCCACGGTAAAGCTGTGGGTCAGGAGGGCTACTTGATCTGCGCCCAGAATTGCCTGTGGGCCGCGCCTTATCTCCGGCTCAATTGGAATGAATTGAGGTAACAAATAGGGATAACTGCTCAGGATGACCAGAATAACGATCGAACTGTAGAGGGGCAGCCGGGTCAACTGCTCATCGAGCCAAACGCTGGCTCCAGCCAGAACAGCCAGGCAGAAACCGGTCAGTCCTAGCAACTGCCAGGGGTAGGTCAAGGTGCTGGCTAAAGTATAGCCGGGAAACAGCGGCAGACTCCACAAAGGCTGGGTGAAGCCGAATTGGAGCAAAACGGAAACAATTGCTGCGCCGCTCAAGAAAATTAAACGCCGGTCAGGGCCATTCGAAGAGGCTGCCGGTCTCCGCTGCCACAAAAAGAGAGTCAGAAAGGTTAGTCCGGTAGCGGCCAGACCTAACTGAAAGGACATGCCATCGTTCCAGCCTGGCCGGCTGGAGCCAAATCCCCAAGCGGCTGAGAAAAGCTGGAACGGGTAAAGAAAGTGATCGGAAAAGGTTGCGGCGGGGGAAAGAGGAGTTGAGGAGGCGTAAGGCGAAACGGCGAAGATAGACAGAGTGGTAACCACAGCCAGGATAACCCCAAGAGAGCTTGCCAGAACAGGCCAGAGAGCCTGGCGGCGCTGAGTTAGCCCCCAGAGCAGAGCGACAAATATAAAAACCCAGAGGGTTAACCCCAGTTGACTCAGGCCCAGGATGAGCCAAAGAAAAACAGCCAAAACTGAAAGCAGGATAGTTGACGGACGATTTAATTGGCTGGCTCGCTCACCCACTGACTCGCTGGCTAGTACTGCCCAGGGCAACAGTCCCATGAAAAAAGCCTCACCCCAGGCGCCGCGCACATAGACTGTAGCAAGCTGGTGAGGTAAATAAGTGTACACCAGGGCGGCTAATAATGCGCCGGGTGGTCCCAGCCACTTTTTGAGCCAGCAAAACATGCCCAGGCTGCCCAACAACCAGCCCAACCCCACAACTACTTTAATCGCTACCACCGGCTCAAAAGGCAGCATACGGGCCAGGTAGTAGGGCCATAGACCCTCACTGCGCAGGGGGTCAAACCCGATGGCTATGTGGGGCAGCCAGCGCCAGTTGCCCGGGTTGGTCCGCAAATCGGTGCTGTTCCACAGCGGTACAAAACCTGTGTGCGTTTGAATGGTACCAGGGTAAAAGAGAGGCGCCAGGGCAAATAGGCAGAGAATTGCGGCTAAAATGGGGTAAGCGGTGGAGGATTGGAAGATGGCAGAAATGGGTGAGAGCGGCTTAGAGACAGCAGGTTGGTCATTTTGAGAGGTTGACAAGTAACTCACCGCCTGGAACTTGCTCTTTTTTCAATGACCCCCTGGCCTATTTCATTCAGGAAACAAAGAGCAAGAGACAAATCAGTCTTCTTCTTCCTCCAGAGTCTCAGCCAGGCGCTTGAGATTAGCCGCCACTTCTTTCGTCATTTCGACAATGCGTTTCAAATCCATCCGTACTTCAGGCGAAGCCTCTTTGCTGATCAAGCAGTATTGGGCTACGCTGATAATAGATGAGAGCTGATTCAACGTGTCGTGTAATAGAGCACCGGGCGGAATAGATTCTTGAACATCCGACATTATAAGCTAATCCTCTCGCTCTCCAAGCAGTAGTTTATAGGTCATCGGGTAACAATTTGACGGTTTTTAGGCTGCACCGGCCAGCCCTAGTTCGGCGGCGGCCTCTTGCATGGCTTTTAAAACAAGGCCGATGTGTTCAGTGAGATCAACCTTCAAGGCTGCCGCACCGGCCTCAACCTCCTCGCGATTGACCCCCGGAGCAAATCCCTTAACTTTCCACTTTTTCTGCACAGCCTTGACATCCACATCCCGGATATCCTTTGAAGGCCGCACCAGCGCGACCGCGGCAATTAAGCCGGTCAACTCATCCACGGCGTAGAGGGTATGCTCCATTTTGGAGTGACGCTCCACCCCGGTCACTTCCGGCGCGTGAGAGAGAATGGCCCGGATAATTTCTTCGTCAACACCACGCTCGCGTAGGATCGGCACACCGGTGTTGGGATGGCCATTGACGGCCACATCTGGGTAGCGCTCGTAATCAAAATCGTGGAGCAACCCGACCAGGCCCCACTTTTCTTCGTCTTCGCTATAGTGGCGGGCATAGGCCCGCATGGCTACCTCCACCGACTGCATGTGGCGGCGCAATTGGGGGCTTTCGGTATATTCGCAGACTAAAGCCCAGGCTTCGGCTCGGTTCATGACTTTCCCTCAGTATCTAACTGATTGGCCTCGCCGAGCATTATATCATAAACTGACCGAGAGGCTAAAGTTGAGCCAAACAAAATTTTCCCGCTGGCTTATTTGTGACGCCCCTCGCAAACCTTTTGACAACAGCCCTCACTTGCATTAGAATTATCTGACGTGCCTATAGAAGCAGGCATACCCATCTCGTACAGCGAAGTACCTATACATCTCGCGCACAGTCGCGTTTTAAGGAGATTTTGATGGCTGGCAGTTACACAACAGACAAAATACGCAACGTAGTTCTCCTGGGCCACAGTGGTTGCGGCAAAACCTCACTGGCTGAAGCCATGCTTTTTAACAGCGGGGCGACCAATCGCCTGGGCCGGGTTGAAGACGGCAACACCATTTCCGACTATGACGAGGAAGAAATTCACCGGACCATGTCGCTGAACCTGTCTGTCATTCCCTGTGAATGGGAAGGTTACAAAATTAACGTTCTGGACGCGCCCGGCTACGCCGACTTTCAAGGTGAAATGCTCAGCGGTATCCATGTGGCCGATACCGTCGTCATTGTGATAGATGCTTCCGCCGGAGTTGAGGTCGGTACCCAATTGACCTGGCAGATGGCAGTGGATAATCACAAACCCATTGCGATTTTCCTTAATAAAATGGACCGGCAAAACGCCAGTTATCGGCGGGTCATTCAGCAGTTGCGTGATACCTTTGAGGCCACCTTTGTGCCGATGGAGCTGCCCATTCGTAAGGGAGACCATTTTGAAGGGGTCGTGGATATGATTACCCAAACGGCCCACACCGGCAACGGCAAACCCGGCGCCCCGCCCGCCGACATGGCCGCCGAGATCGAAGAGTACCGCACCCAGGTGGTCGAATATGCGGCCGAGGGTGACGACGAATTAATGATGAAATATTTTGATGGTGAAACTCTGACCGAAGCCGAGATTGACCACGGCCTGCAAGCTGGTTTAGCCGCCAGAAAAATTGTGTCGGTTTTCTGCGGGTCGGCGACGGCCAATGTGGCCGTGCGCGGCTTCATGCACACCATTGTCGAGACTTTCCCCACCCCGGCGGTGGAAATCACGGTCACAAATGCCAAGACCGGGGCTGAGGAAACACTCAAGGCGGCGTCGAACGGGCCTCTGGCTGCTCAAATCTTTAAAACAATCAATGACCAATATGGCCGGCTGAGCTATTTGCGGGTGTGGTCAGGGACGCTCAAAGGGGACTCGCGCGCTTTCAACTGCCGGACCGGCGAAGAAGAACGGATTGCCGGCCTTTTCTCGCCGAGAGGTAAGGAACAGGTGGGAATGTCTGAAGCCGTAGCCGGTGATATTGCTGCGGTTATCAAATTGGCGCATACCCAAACCGGCGACACCCTGTGCGATAAGGCTCGCCAACTGACCGTGCCGATGGTAAAATATCCTGAACCCGTTTATGCCCTGGCCTTGACGCCCAAAACTCAGGCCGACTCGGCCAAACTGGGTCCCAGCCTGGCCCGTATCGCCGAAGAGGATTTGACTCTGCGCCATCGTTATGAACCGGCCACTCACCAAACCCTGCTGGAAGGAATGGGCGATACCCACGTAGATATTGCGGTCAAGCGCATGAGCCAGCGCTTTGGTTTAGGCGTCGAAACCGCTGTGCCCAAAGTCCCCATGCTCGAAACTGTCTCCAAGACGGCTTCGGCTCAATACCGCCACAAAAAGCAGACCGGCGGCGCGGGCCAATTTGGCGAGGTTCACCTCCGCGTTGAGCCGCTAGAGCGCGGTGCTGGCTTTGAGTTTAAGAGCGAAATTTTTGGCGGCTCAATTTCGCAGCCGTTTTTGCCTTCGATTGAGAAAGGCATTAAACAAGTCCTGGAACAAGGGGTTATTGCTGGCTATCCGGTCGTTGATGTCAAAGCGGCCGTCTATGATGGCAAAGAGCACCCGGTTGACTCCAAAGATATCGCCTTCCAGATTGCCGGGCGCGAAGCCTTCAAACTGGCGTTCAAAGAGGCCGGCCCGATTTTGCTGGAGCCGATTATGAACCTTACCATCACCGTCCCCGAAGAGTACACCGGCGATGTCACCAGCAATCTCAGCACCCGTCGTGGCCGCATGTCGGGCATGGAACAGGTTCGAGGCAACACCATCATCACGGCCCAGGCGCCTCTGGCCGAAGTTCAGCGTTACGCCACCGACCTGCGCTCGATTACGCAGGGCCGGGGAGTTTACACGATGACCCTGTCGCACTATGAGCCGGTGCCCAGCCATGTGGCAAACGAGATTATTGCCCAGGCCCAGAAAGAAAGACAGGAAGAAAAGGATTAACGTGCTGCGTGGTGCATGTTCCGTTTATTCACACACTACGCAACACGCACCCAATCTTTGATAGAAACAGGTAAAAGACGATGCCCTCAATTTTCCCATTCACCGCCATTGTCGGTCAAGACCGCATGAAAATGGCCCTGATCTTAAATGCTATCAGCCCGCAAATCGGTGGCGTGCTCATTCGCGGTGAACGCGGCACGGCCAAATCAACGGCGGCGCGGGCTATGGCGGCGCTGCTGCCGGACATTGACGTGTTTATCGACTCGCCCTTTAACGATGACCCCAACGCCCCCGATACCTGGTCAGATTGGGCCAAGGAGCGCCGGGGGCATGGCCAGGAGTTGAAAGTAAGTAAACGCCGTATCCGCTTTGTAGACCTGCCGGTCAGCGCCACTGAGGATCGCGTCGTCGGCACGCTGGATATTGAAAAGGCAATCAAAAAGGGCGAGCGCCACTTTGAGCCGGGCGTTTTAGCCGCGGCCAACCGGGGGCTGCTTTATGTGGACGAGGTTAATCTGCTGGATGACCATGTGGTTGACCTGCTGCTCGACTCGGCGGCAATGGGCATCAACGTGGTCGAGCGGGAAGGCATCAGCTTTGCCCACCCGGCCCGCTTCATTTTTGTCGGCACCATGAACCCGGAAGAAGGCGACCTGCGCCCGCAACTGCTCGACCGCTTTGCTCTATGCGTGGACATCCAGAGCATCTCTGACTCGGCGGCCCGCATGGAAATTTTGGAACGCACTCTTAAATTTGAGCGGAATCCCGAACAATTCTACCGGGAATGGCAGCCCAAAGAAACTGAACTGGCCGAGAAGATCACTCAGGCCCGGCAAACCCTGCCCAGGGTGGTTTACAACCGGCGCGACCTTTACACCATCGCCGAATTGATGGCCGAAATGAAGGTTGACGGCCACCGGGGAGATATTGTCATTTTGCGCACGGCGCTGGCCCACGCTGCCTTCAACAACCGGGAAAAAATCACCCTGGCCGACATTTTGATGGCGGCGGAGCTGGCCCTGCCGCACCGGCTCAAGCGCCAACCCTTCCAGGACACTGCGGCCCAATTCCAGGCCCTGGAAGATCGCCTCAAGCAGGTGCGCGAGGAAGCGACCGAAAAAGCTGAGCAGCAGGCCACTTCCAGCGAGGCCCAAAATACGGTTGAGGAAAAAAAAACGATTCTGAGGCGGTAGACCCCAGTTCGAGCCAGGAAATTCCTCCGGCGCAAGGACTGCCGCCGCAGCCGGATAAATCCAATCAAGCTTCCGGGGATAAGAGTCAAGCCAATACCCCCATTACGATTGGGCAGGATTTTGCCACCCGGCGGCTGCAAACCCCTCTTGATAAAATGACCCGCCAGACAGCGGGTAAACGCAGTTACACCCGTACCGACCGCAAGCGGGGCCGCTACATCCAGGCGCGCCCCGCTCAAGGCAAACCCAAAGATGTGGCCTTTGACGCCACCTTCCGTGCAGCAGCGCCTTTCCAACTGAGCCGGGATCGCTCCGAACGGGCGCTGGCCGTCGAGCGGCAGGATATTCAGGACAAGGTCCGGGTGCGCCGGGCGGCCAACCTGATCCTCTTTGTGGTTGACGCCAGTTGGAGTATGGCCGCCGCCGAACGTATGGAAGCCACCAAGGGGGCAATTATGAGCCTGTTGCTGGATGCTTACCAGCGCCGTGATCAGGTCGGCCTGATTGTCTTCCAGAAAGAAGAGGCGCGGCTGGTGCTGCCGCCCACTTCCAGCGTTGAACTGGCCAAGCATGCCCTGGCCGATGTCCCGGTCGGCGGCAAGACGCCCTCTCGGGCCGGACTGCTCCTGGCTCACCGGGTACTGACCCAGCAAAAACGACTCCATCCTGAGATTATGACCATGATGATTTTGCTGACTGACGGCGCGGGCAATGTCTCCGTTTCCGATTTGCCGGCCCAGGAAGAGGCCCACCGGGTAGCCAAGATGATCGAGGAGGAAGGCATCCGTTCCGTTGTCATCAACATGGAGCACGCCAGCTTTGATCGCGGTCTGGCCCAGGGCTTGGCTGACGAGCTACAAGGGCCGTGCTACACCTTAAGTGAACTCAAGGCGGATACATTGTATCGAACCGTGAAGGATGAACTGCGGTTGGGATGAGGTAGGTAGTAAAAACGGTAGTAGTAATATTTTGCCGGTTTCTTAGCCCCAAGGAATTCTTTCTTTGGGGCTAATTTTTTGCTTCTTATGAGTGACATTTGCCCTGAAATTTGTGATAAATATCACTGGTTGGGGTTGAGTAATCGTAGTATACTGATTATTTGGAGAAGTAGACATTTTTCCAAAAGAGCAGTCTATTTCAGCCCCACTTAGTTCCTCAACCTTTAACTACTCCCGGTAGAAAATTCCCAGTTCTGTCCTAACTAATTAAATAATTGATTGTTAATAGAGCTGAACCAAGGAGGTTCTTATGAGTTGGCATTTAAGACAATCAACCCCACGGTTAAAGTGTTGGGGCAAATTAGGTTTACTCCTGATCTGGGTAATCGCTCTCTTTATGTTACTGCCTGTTGTTTGGGCGGCCAATCAGGGCGATTTAGATCCCACTTTTGGCAATGGCGGTATTGTGATGAGTTCTGCTGACCCATTTAGTCCAGTCGGTGTAGATGCGATTGCCCTTCAAGGCGATAATAAAATCGTAATAGCTGGCCAGTCTTCTAGTTTGGGTTTCTTTTTATTGGCTCGTTATAAGAGCAATGGAGAGTTAGATAACACCTTTGGCCAAGGTGGAATTGTGACCACGACTATTCCTAATTTCTATCTTGTAGGCAAAGGGCTTGCTATCCAGACCGATGGTAAGATTGTGGTGGTGGGGGGCGCTTTGGGTCGTAGGGAGGCATTTGCCCTGGCTCGTTACAATAGCAATGGGGAGCTAGATAATACCTTTGGTAGAGGGGGAATTGTAACTACGACAATCCACGGTACCTCTCTCTTTGCTAACGAGGTTGCTCTCCAAACTGATGGTAAGATCGTAGTCGTTGGTAGTAGTGCAACTAATGAAGATGACGATTATCTCGAATTGGTTGCTGTGGCTCGTTATAAGAACAATGGAGCGTTAGATAGCACCTTCGGCCCGGGTGGAATTGTAACCACCACTATTCCTGGCCCTAATGCCGAAGGCGAAGCGATTGTCCTCCAACCGGATGGTAAAATCGTGGTGGTCGGTGTGGATTGGTCAAACTCCAGTTCGTCTTTCTTAGCCCGCTGGAAGACCGATGGGAAGCTTGATAACACTTTCGACCAAGATGGAGTTATAACTATTCCTGGTTTCTTTGGCGCAGCCAATGATGTGGTCATCCAAGTTGATGGTAAGATTTTGGTAGGCTCATCGGCATTTGCCTTAGCCCGCTACCGGCCTCAGGGTGATCTGGACAATGATTTTGGCCATGGCGGGATTGTTACCACAACTTTCGATACGCCCTCTGGGGAGGGTAGTGGAAGTGCCATCGCTATCCAACCTGATGGTAGGATCATTGTGGCGGGTACAGCCTATTATCAATTTGATGATCCTTATTATGAGTTAGATGCAATTGCTTTGGCCCGCTATGATGTCAATGGAAAATTAGATCGCAGTTTTAATAATACGGGTATCGTGACAACAACCCTGAGTAGCGGCAAATGGGGGGTGTGGGCTACCGATGTTGTAATTCAGCCTGATAGAAAAATTGTGGTTGCCGGTTCATTTGGTATAGAAGGGGACGGTATTGTTTTAGCTCGTTATCTAAATGCCCTGGAGTTTTATCTACCCCTTATTCGGAAGAACTCTTAAAAGAAGAGACGATAAGACTCTCAGGCCCATAGGGGTTACTCCTATGGGTCTGAATTTTTAGGATAATGAGTCGAATGCTAGAATATCAGCCTGCATTTAAAAAGAACAAAGAACGATGAAATGATTTTGAAGCAGAAGGGGAGCTAAACATTCACGATGATTACATCCATGACCAAACGACACCGCCTGGAGGCCACCTTTGCCGGCGCGCCGGTTGACCGGCCCGCTGTAGCCTTGTGGCGGCACTGGCCGGTTGACGACCGCTACGGCGCGGAACTGGCCCGCGCACACCTGGAATTTCAGGGCCTGTTTGATTTTGATTTTATCAAAGTCACCCCCAGCAGCGATTTTATGGTTTCCGGCTACGGCGCGGAGAGTCACTGGGTGGGCAATGAGGAAGGAACCCGTGAATGGGGGCCGCGTATCATCCAATCGGCGGAGGATTGGCTGAAGCTCAAACCGCTGGAGCCGGATCAAGGCTTGTTCGCTGAAGTGATTGAGGCCAACAAGCGCATCGGCCAAGCTCTTGGCGAAGGGACGCCTTTTATCCAGACCATTTTTAACCCGCTCTCCCAGGCCAAAAATCTGGCTGGGGCGCGGCTGTTAGCTGATATGCGCCAATACCCGGATGCCGTCAAAACGGGCCTGGCCGTCATCACTGAGTCGACCCTGCGTTTCATCGAGGCGCTGCGCCGGTCAACCCAAGCGGCTGGTATCTTTCTGGCCGTACAACACGCCAGTTATGACCTTTTGACCGAGGCGGAATACCGTGAGTTTTGCCAGCCGCTCGACTTGCAGCTTTTGGCCGCAACGGAGGGGATGTGGTTCAACCTGCTGCACCTGCACGGGGTCAACGTGATGTTTGATCTGGTCGTCAAGTACCCGGTGCAGGTCATCAACTGGCACGATGTCGAGACGCCGCCTTCGTTGGGGGAAGCGATGCGCCGGACCGACAAAGCCTTGTGCGGCGGTTTGCGCCAGTGGGAAACCATGCTGCGCGGCACCCCGGAGACGGTCCAGGCTGAGGCCAAAGCGGCCCTCGAAGCCACCGGTGGCTGGCGCTTTATCCTGGGCACCGGCTGCGTCACCCCGATCACCGCGCCGACGTGCAATATTTGGGCGGCGCGCAAAGCGGTAGATAGAGGATAGAGGATAGAGGATAGAGAAGATAGAAGATAGTGTTATTTACCATCTACCATCTGCTATCTTCTACGCTTTTCGTCTCACGAGTCATTATGGCCGACACGAACGAAGAAATCACGCTCACGGCTGAAGAAGCGGCTTCGCTGCGGCAGGGCTATCGTTACTGCCCGCGCTGTCGCAGTGAGATGGTGGACCGGCTGGCCTATGGCCGGCTGCGACGGGTCTGCTCCGACCCGGAGTGCCGCTTTGTCCAATTCATTGATCCTAAAGTTGGGGCAGCCGTGCTGGCCCTCAGCGACGATAACCGGGTTCTGCTGGTCAAGCGCAACGCCGACCCGGCCCGGGGAAGTTGGTGTTTGCCCGGCGGCTTTATGGAAGTGGGTGAGACGCCCAAAATGACAGCGATACGGGAGTGCCAGGAGGAGAGCGGCTATACCGTCGAGATTACCGGCCTGGTGGACGTGTATTATTATGAAAATTACCGGGGCAGCGGCGTGCTGATTATGTACAAAGGCCGCGTGGTGGATGGGGCCGCCCAGGCAGGTGACGATGCCGAGGCGGTCGCCTTTTTCAGCCCCGACGAATTACCGGAGAACATTGCCTTTCAATCCAACCTCGCTACCCTGGCGGCCTGGCGCGAAGGGAGAATTTAGGCAGGTAGCACGTAGCAAGGTAGCAGTTTGACGATTTTTTCCCTGCAATCTGCTACTCTGCTACCTGTTTTGGAACAAGTAGAAAATGACAAAAATCTTGGCCATTGAAACTTCCTGTGATGAGACTGCGGCGGCGGTGATTGAGGATGGTTATCACATTAAATCGAATGTGGTTGCCTCCCAGATTGATATTCACCGGCGCTACGGCGGCATTTTTCCCGAAGTTGCCTCACGCCAGCATATTTTGGCTATCGGCACGGTCATTCAGGACGCCTTGATCGAATCTCGCACCGGCTGGAATGAATTGAAGGCGGTCGCCGTTACCTATGGACCGGGGCTGGCCGGCAGCCTGCTGGTGGGGGTTAATGCGGCCAAGGGCATTGCCCTGGCTCTGAGCCTGCCGCTAATTGGAGTCAATCACCTGGAAGGACATGTCTACTCCAATTGGCTCGATGTCGAGGATCGGGGACAGCCGCCGGAAATCAAATTTCCGACGCTCTCCCTAATTGTCTCCGGCGGGCATACAGAATTGGTGCTCAGCCGTGATCACGGTGACTACGAGATTTTGGGCCGGACCATTGACGACGCTGCCGGCGAAGCCTTTGATAAGGTCGCTCGCATGCTGGGTCTTGGTTTTCCCGGTGGGCCGGCTATTCAGGATGCCGCCAAAGGGGGCAATCCTAATGCCTACAATTTCCCTCGGGCGCGGCTCGGAGATGGTTTTGATTTTAGCTTCTCCGGGTTAAAAACGGCGGTCTTACGGGTTGTACAGAAATATGCCCCTAACGAGAATCTACCTCGTGCTGGAGCGGCGCACGCCCAACTCCCGTTGCGAACCATGCCCGTGGCCGATATTGCCGCCTCTTTTCAAATGGCAGTGGTGGATATTCTGGTCAGCAAAACCCTAGCTGCGGCAGAACACTCTGAGGCCACCGAGATTTTGCTGGCCGGCGGCGTTTCAGCGAATGCGTTGCTGCGCAACAAAATGATTTCTGAGGCAGGACGGCCGGTGCGCGTGCCTCCCCTCTGGCTCTGCACCGACAACGCCGCGATGATCGGCGCGGCGGCCTATTGGCGGCTGCAAAAAGGGCATGTGGCTGATTGGGAGCTGGATGTGGCAGCGAATTTGCGGTTGGGATAATCATGCGGTTGACACTCTTATAATTTGGCGTCATCATTTGGGATAATACCAACTATTTGTAAACTTGTACCTGTAAGGTTTCACCATGAAAATTGAACGGCTTGCCTGTCCCAGTTGCGGAGGTTCCCTATCCGGCAACTTCTTGCCCTACAAGAAATTTGAATGTCCCAGTTGTGGCTCCACTTTATTAATTACCGATCTGGCAACGGACCAAACCGTACTCTGCCCACAGTGCCAAACCCCCAATCGTGAAGAGTTGCGTTACTGCTCAAACTGTGGCGGCTCGCTCAAGGTAGATTGCGTACTGTGCCATACGGCCAATCGAGTGGACGTGGTTTACTGTGCCCATTGTGGGGCCCACCTGGAACGAGCCAGAGCCAGGCGTCTGGAAATGCAGGAGACCCGGCGCCGCTTGCAGACCGAGCGGCTTGAGATTTTGAAGGAAAAGGAAGCGCGCCAGCAGCAGGAGAGGTTGGCACGGCTCATCACGGCGTTGGAAGAGCCGGAAAATCACGGGTTTGCTATTTTCCAGCTCAATCAAATGGGGGATGAGGCTGTCGAGGCCCTGGTTGAAACCTTACTGCATGATCATGACCCTGACGCTCGTTATGGTTCGGCGATTGCCCTGGGGAAGATTTGTACTGAGCACGAGATAAGGGTATTAAATAAGGCCAAAGTGACCCAGGCTTTAATCAGAGCTTTGGCTGATCCCGAGCCGGCCGTGCGTTTTTGGTCGGCGGAGGCCTTAGGTAGGTTTAAAAGTCCGTTGAGCCGAGAGCCGCTGACAGCTTTACTGAAAGACCCGCATCAGGGTGTCCGCCAACAGGCGCGCCGTTCCCTGGAGAGGCTGGCCGGTGATAAGGTCAAAAGAAAAGATGCCTAAACAAACAATCCTTTATACCGGCAGTGGCGACGAAGGCTATACCAGTCTTCTGGGCAAAGAGCGGGTGGCCAAGTACGATTTGCGCCCGGAAGCTTACGGGACCGTTGACGAGGCCAGTTCGTTTATGGGCGTCGTTAGGGCCGACCCTTTGTCCAGCGAGCGCACCAAAAGATTGATCTTGGAAGCCCAACGTGACCTCTGGGTTCTCATGGGCGAGTTAGCCACCGCACCGGGAGTCAAACTGCCTAGCCAGGTGACTGCCGACCGGGTAGTGTGGCTCGAAGGCGAAACGGATAAGTTGGGAGCCGAAATCCCCCCCCTGACCCAATTTGTGGTCCCTGGCGATACTCTGGTCAGCGCCTGGCTGGATGTAGCCCGGACGGTCGTCCGGCGGGCCGAACGCTGCGTCGCCCGGCTGATGCACGAAGAGGCTTTTGAAAATGAGGAAGTGATCCGCTATTTGAACCGCCTCTCCTCGCTCCTCTTTGCCCTGGCCCGCTACGAAGAACACCTGGCGGGTCGGCAAACTACGTTAGCTAAAGAAGTGAGAAGTAGGGAGTAAGGAGTAGGGAGAAAAGATGTTTTCTTCCCCCCTACTTCCTATCCCCGGCTACCCTGTCCACCCCATGACCGTACATTTTCCTATCGCATTTTATTTGTTAGGCGTGTTACTGACCATGGCTTATTTGTGGCGCGGCCAAACGGATTATGAGCGTTTTGCCTACTGGAGCTTCATCTTGAGTTGGCTGGCCGCCCTGGTAGCAAGTCTGACCGGGTTGATTGATCAGAACCAGCTTGAGTTGGCTGACCCTCGCCGTGATACGGTGAATAGCCACATTACCGCCGGAGTGGCTTTACTTATCCTCAATGGGCTGGTCTTATACATGCGCTTTCGCTGGCCGGATGTCCTGACCAGCCGCCGCTGGCCCTACCTTGGGCTGATGGCCCTGGGCGTGGCGGCTGTTCTGGTCGCCAATTGGTTGGGGGGGGAGTTGGTTTATCGGCTGGGGGTGGGTATCCAATGAAACAGATCAGGTAACCATCCCCCGCTCCGCCGAATACTGCTCATAAATCCGCTGCTCCGCAATCTCCCGCAGTCGGTCTATCGCCCGATAAATATCGGTGAAGGTTGTGTAAAGCGGCGCAATCCCCAGGCGAATATTATCCGGCTCCCGAAAATCGGGAATGACCTTAACCGTGGGCGGCTCAGCTTCGATCAAGGCGCGGTTGATGCGGTAGCTCTCGGCGTGCCGTATGGAAACGTGGGAGCCGCGGATCTTGTTCTGGCGCGGCGTGCCGATGGTAAAGCCCAATGGAACCAGCCACTGCTCGGCCAGGAAGATAAGGTACTCCGTCTGGCGGATGCTTTTGGCCCGCAGCCGTTCCATCCCCGCTTCCAACAGAATGTCCAGGGCCGGTTCGATCGCTTTCATAGACAGCATCGGCGGCGTGCCGACCTTGTAGCGGGCAATGTCGTCTGCTGGGGTGTACTCCAGGTCAAAGGCAAAGGGATTCTTTGCCGCAAACCAGCCCCACATCGGCTGGTTGAGCTGGGTCTGCAAATCGCGCCGCACATAAAGAAAAGCCGGCGCGCCTGGCCCGCCGTTGAGATACTTGTAGGTACAGCCGATAGCTAGGTCCACATCGCAGCCATTCAGATCAACCGGCACTGCCCCCGCTGAATGGCTTAAATCCCACAAAACCAGCGCCCCGGCCCGGTGGGCCTGCTCAGTTACGGCGGCCATATCGTACATAAAGGCGCTTTTAAAGGCAACATGGGTCAGGCTGACCAGGGCGGTTTCGCTGTCTATAGCCGCGCTGACCGCTTCCGGTTCGATGGTAATTGAGTCGGTGGAGGGAATGAGTTCCAGCCGGTGACGCCGGCCCAGCAGGTCAATAATACCCTGCAAAATGTACAGGTCGGACGGGAAATTAAAAACGTCGCTGACAACCTTGGTTCGGCCGGGCCTGGCCCGGAGCGCAGCGACCGCTAGTTTGAACAGGTTGATCGAAGTGGCCTCGGTGACGACAATTTCGTCGGGCTGCGCGCCGACCAGCCGGGCGATTTTCGCGCCCAGTTCGGTGGGCGTGTGAATCCAGCCATCATTCCACAGGCGAATCAGGCGCTGCCCCCACTCATGCTCAACGGCGTGGCGCATGAAATCAATGGTGCGTTTGGGTAGCCGCCCCAGCGAATTGCCGTCCAAATAAATTAAGTCCGGTTCAGCAATGACAAACTCATCGCGAAACGGAGCCAGTTCATCCCGGCTGTCCAATTCGCGCGCAAATTCAAGATCGGTGCGGGTAAAGTCCATCATTTATAAGAGCCGAGGAGGGGTTAGGCGATGAGGCGGACGATTCTATTTGCATCCTCGCCTCTTCGTTTCCTCGCCTCGCTTCCTCCTTTATGCCGGGCTTTTCATTTCGTCCAACCTGTTTTTATCAGCCGGGGATAACGCAATATTGACCGCCGGGATGAGTTCATCTAATTGCTCTACCGTGTTAGCGCCAATGATAGCCGAGGTCACCGTTGGATTGGCCAACAGCCAGGCCAGGGCCATCTGAGCCGTCGAGGCCCCGTATTGTGGGCCGATTTCGGCCAGTGTTTCGACCAGGCTGAACCCTTCGTTGTTGGTATAATTGCGCATGCGCTCGTTGCCGGCGCCGCGACTCTGGGCCGGAATGTGGCCGTTTCGCTTGTATTTGCCGGTCAAAAAACCACCGGCCAGGGGGCTGTAGGGAATCACCCCTAAATTTTCTCGCCGGCATAAGGCCATCAACTCGGCTTCATACTCTTGACGATGGACCAGGTTGTAGTGAGGCTGGAGCGATTCATAGCGGGGTAAGTGGTGGGCAGTGCAGACTGCCAGCGTCTCCTGTAACTGGGCGGCGTTATGATTGGAACAACCCAGGTAGCGAACCTTGCCCTGATTAATCATCTCCTCAAACGCCCGAAACGTCTCTTCCAGGGGTGTATTTTCGTCGGGCCAGTGGCTCTGGTAGAGGTCAATCGTTTCGATTTGCAGCCGGCGCAGGCTGTCCTCCACGGCCCGCAGCAGGTGGCTGCGGCTCAGGCCCTCGCCATCCGGGCCCTCCCACATGCGACCCCGCGCCTTGGTGGCAATAATAACCCGGCCCTGCGCTTTCCGGGCAGTCAGCCACTCGCCAATCCAGCTTTCGGCCACCCCGCCGGGGTTATCTTTAGCCCAATAGGAATAAACATCGGCGCTGTCAAAAAAATTGATGCCGTTCGCCAGGGCGCGATCCATCACCGCAAAAGCGTCTTCCTTGGAAGAAGTCCAGCCCATGGTCATCGTCCCCAGGCAAAGACAGGAAACGTTAAGATCGGTATTACCGAGTTTTCTGTAGTCCATCAGTTATCCTCATTAGATCCAGCCAGTTCAGATTACCGTGAAACGTGATGAGTGATTCGTCAGGGCCAAGAAGTTGACACGGTCAAAGTTCACGCTTCACGCTTTAGACTTGGAAGAGTATAGCACGGATCAAAGGGGGAGTCACATTAATACCTCAGGTAGTCATTTTTCTCTGGCACGAGTTACTTTTTTCTATTTTCGATAACCAAGATATACTTGGCCCTATGGAAAGGTTGTTACTGCAAACAAAACTCTATATTCCCCAGACCCGCGTTGCCAATCTTGTCCCCCGCCCCCGCCTGATCGAGCAGCTGAACGAGGGACTGCACCGCACGCCAAGCGTGATCCTCATCTCTGCCCCGGCCGGCTTTGGTAAAACCACGCTGGTTAGTGATTGGCTCCATCAAAACAAAGTGCCCACAGCTTGGCTTTCCTTGGATGAAGGAGATAACGACCCCACCCGCTTTCTGACTTACCTCGTCGCGGCTTTGCAGACGATTGCGCCGACTATTGGCGCAGACGTGTTGGCGATGCTCCACTCCCCTCAGCCACCGCCCATCGAAGCGATGCTGACAGTCCTGGTCAATGACATCACTACCCTTCCGGACCACTTTACTCTCATCCTTGACGACTACCACGTGATTGAGGCCAAAGCAATTGATAAGGCCCTCACCTTTCTGCTTGATCACCTCCCACCCCCGCTGCACTTGGTCATCGCCACCCGCGAAGATCCACCGCTACCCCTGGCCCGACTGCGCGCCCGGGACCAACTGACCGAACTGCGCGCTGCCGACTTGCGCTTTACGCCCGATGAAGCGGCCACTTTCCTCAATGAAGTAATGGGCCTGAGTCTATCGGCTGAGGAAGTGACTTCGTTGGAGAGCCGGGCCGAAGGCTGGATTGCCGGGCTCCAACTGGCGGCCCTCTCGATACGGGGGCGAGCGGACGTGGCTGGGTTTATCAAGGCTTTCGCCGGTGATAACCGCTACATCGTGGACTATCTGGTCGAAGAGGTCCTGCAGCGCCAGCCCGAACCTGTCCGCAACTTTTTACTCGAGACCTCTATTCTCGACCGGTTGAGCGGCCCGTTGTGCAATGCCGTCACCGGTCAGGGGGAAAGCAAAGCGCGATTGGAGGCCCTGGAGCGAGGCAACTTGTTTGTCATTCCGCTGGATGACAAGCGTCACTGGTATCGCTATCACCACCTCTTCGTCGATGTTCTCCGGGTGCACTTGATGGAGGAGCAGCCTGATCGAGTCCGCACCCTGCATCAGCGGGCGAGCGAATGGTACGAGCAGAATGGTTCGGCAGCCGAGGCGATTCGCCACGCCCTAGCAGCCAAAGATTTCGAGCGAGCGGCGTATCTGATCGAACGTGCCGTGCCGGCCATGCGCCGGAGTAGACAGGAGGTCACGTTGCTTGGCTGGCTCAAGGCGCTCCCCGATGAGGTGATCCAGTGCAGGCCCGTACTTAGCGTTCATTATGCCGGGACGTTACTGCAGAGTGGCCAGCTTGATGGGGTTGAGGACCGACTGCGGGATGCCGAACGCTGGTTCGACCCGATGGCTAATATGGGTGAAATGGCCGTCGTGGATGAAGCGGAATTTCACGGCTTACCGGGTTGGATCGCCATTTACCATGCCGGAATGGCCCTGGTTCGGGGCGATGTCGCCGGCACCGTGACCTATGCCCGGCGGGCACTCGACCTCGTCCCTGAGGCAGACCATCTCGGGCGCGGGGCGGCAGCGGCGCTCCTCGGACTCGCCTACTGGACGAGCGGGGATCTGGAGACCGCCTACCAGACCTATGCTGAGGGCATGGCCCGGGTGCAGCGGGCTGGACACCTCTCTGACGCACTCGGTTGCGCCATCGCCCTGGCGGATATACGGCTGGCGCAAGGTCGTCTGCGCGAGGCCATGAGCATCTATGAGCGGGGACTAAAGCTTGCGACGGAACAGGGCGCGCCCCCGCCTGCCGTGCGGGGAGCGGCAGACATGTATGTGGGCATGAGCGAGCTCCTCCGTGAGCGTGACGATCTAAATGCCGCCACGCAGCACCTGCTGAGAAGCAAGGAACTCGGTGAGTTCGCCGGGTTACCACAAAACCGGTATCGTTGGTGCGTGGCGATGGCTCGCATACGGAAGGTCCAGGGAGACCTGGACGGCGCGCTCGATCTGCTCGACGAGGCAGAACGACTGTATATGGGTGACTTTTTCCCCAATGTGCGTCCTGTCGCGGCGTGGAAGACACGGGTGTGGGTCGCGCAGGGCCGGTTGGGTGAAGCTCTTGGCTGGGCGCGGGAGCAGGGGTTGTCCGCCCAGGACGACCTCAGTTACCTGCACGAGTTCGAGTACATCACCCTGGCCAGGGTGCTCCTGACCCGGTACAAGCGCGACCGGACAGACAGCCCACTTCGTGAGGCGATCGGGTTATTGGAACGCCTCCTGCAAGCGGCGGAAGAAGGGGGGAGGACGGGCAGCGCGATCGAAATTTTGGTCTTGCAAGCCCTGGCTCACCAGGCGCTAGGCGACATCTCTACTGCTCTCCTGCCGTTGCAACAGGCCCTGACGCTGGCCGAGCCGGAGGGCTACGTCCGTACGTTCCTGGACGAAGGCCCGCCCATGGCACAACTGCTTCGCGAAGCTGCGGCGCGTGAAATCATGCCAGACTATACCGGTAGACTGCTGAAAGTATTTAAAGCTGAACCATCCAGCAGCGAAGGCGCTTCTCCTCTTCCCGCGTCACCACCCCTGATCGAGCCGCTCAGCCAGCGTGAGCTTGAAGTTCTCCGCTTGTTCAAAACCGAGCTGTCCGGGCCGGAGATTGCCGATGAACTCGTGATCGGCTTGAGTACCCTCCGCACCCATACCAAGAGCATCTACAGCAAACTCAACGTCAATAGCCGCCGGGCAGCGGTCAACCGAGCAGAAGAGCTGGGTTTGATCTAGTCGCGTATACCTAAGGCTTTCCCTTAGCCCTGCCGGACAAACAGCATTTCACTGTTTGCCTGGCGGGGGGTCTTCTTTGGTCTCCTCCGCCCCATGTCCCCACATCAATCCCCACATCTGGGGATGACATCTCCCCACATTCATTGGTACATTGTTTTCAGTTGAACTCAAACCGGCAGATCTGCCGGGGGTCAAACCCTGACCCGTATGATTCGAAAAAGGAGAGAAACAAATGAACGCTAATCGCCAGACCACAGTTATTAAAGGGAACAACCAGGAGAGTAAAATGAAGATAACCGCCTCGAATCTCATCCGTTGGGCCGGTTTAGCAGCGATGGGGGCAGGGATCCTTTTCATCGCCATTCAGGCAATCCATCCCCTTGACATTCTTTCGTCAGTCACCACCGCCCGCTGGGCCATCGTCCACTACTTGGGCGTCGCTATGTGCTTCTTCGGCCTGCTCGGCCTTGCGGGGCTTTACGCCAGGCAGGTAGAAGAGGCCGGGTGGCTGGGTCTGGCTGGCTATCTCCTGTTTAGCCTCTTTTGGGCGCTCACCATGGCCTTTCAATTCATCGAAGCCTTTATCTCGCCGGTATTGGCAACCGAGGCGCCGCAGTTTGTGGAGGGCTTCCTGGGGATCGTCACTGGAGCCACCAGCGAGATGAACCTCGGCGCCCTCCCAGCGGTGTATATGCTAACGGGGCTGCTCTATCTGCTCGGCGGACTGCTGTTTGGCATCGCGACGTTCCGGGCTGGTATCCTGCCGCGCTGGGCGGGTGGTCTGCTTGCCGTCGGGATCGTATTGCCCCTCCTTGGATCTCCGCTGGTCCCGCACCCATTCGATCGGATATTTGCCGTGCCGGTCGGGTTAGCATTGGCCTGGTTGGGCTATGCGCTCTGGTCTGAACGGGGAGAGACAGTCACGGAACTTGTACCTGACAGAAGAAGCCTCCAGCTCCGCCAAATCGGAGCCGAGTAAGGTCGCTGGCAACTGCAAAGGGTGGACAAGCGGCCGTACCGCCGCTTGTTTCATTATCAATGACCACCGCTGGTAATGACGCCTCACCACCTGGCCCGGTATCTTTCGAAACGGGCTGTGAAACACACAGCCTTATGTACATCTGTCTAAGGAGCTAAAAATGAAAGCAAATGTCTACGATAAAGGTCCAGCCCTCGATGTACTTCAATTCAATGAGGTAGGGAAACCTATGCCTCAGAAAACCAAAGCGCCGGCAAAAGGGGTTTGGGCAGAGTGGCTCGTGCTCGCCGCGCTGATCGTGCTCAGCGCCATTCCGGTGATTGCCGGCGCCGTCCGCATCACCGAGCTGACCGGCGGCGCGGAAGTCACACCGGATAACGCCCGGTTCTTCGCGTCGCCTCTGCCCGTGGTGCTGCATATTCTCAGCGCCAGCCTGTACGCCATTCTGGGGGCCTTCCAATTCGTTCCCAGTCTCCGCCGCCGGAGGCGAAGCTGGCACCGTGTTGCCGGGTGGCTCTTGATCCCGTGCGGCCTTGCTGCTGCACTTTCGGGTTTGTGGATGACCCTATTCTACCCCTGGCCTGAGGGCGATGGTGAACTCCTTTATGGGTTGCGGCTTCTGTTTGGGTCGGCCATGGTCCTGTCCCTTGTCCTCAGCATCGTCGCGATCCGGCAATGGGACTTTGTCGGGCACGGTGCCTGGATGATCCGTGGCTACGCCATCGGCCTGGGCGCAGGCACGCAGGTGCTGACCCTGTTGGTCGGGGAATTGATTGCCGGCCCGCCGAGTGAGTTCAGTCGAGCGCTGCTGATGGGCGCAGCCTGGGTGATCAACCTCGCCGTAGCTGAATGGATCATCCGCAAGCAGCCGGCTCGTCCAGCCCGCCCGGCATCAGCCGTTGTTTTCCATCTGCGATGAGGTCAGCATAGATAGGGAAGATGAATACAGAGAGGTCTAAGTATCCTCTCTGCCATCTACTCCGCTCATTCTTAAAAAGGAAGATACTAAAATGAAAGCAATTGTCGCAACAAGCTACGGCTCACCGGAAGTCCTTCAGCTCCAAGAAGTTGAAAAACCGACGCCCAAAGACAATGAACTGTTGATCAAAGTGCGTGCGACGACCGTCAACGCCGGAGATTGTCGAATGCGCAGCTTTGACGTACCGCCGCTGTTCTGGCTCCCCGCCCGCATCATGTTGGGTTTCACAAAACCAAAGTATCCCATCTTCGGCATGGAACTCGCCGGTGAAGTGGAAGCCATCGGCAAAGATGTCAAACGGTTCAAGGTAGGTGACCAGGTTTTTGCCTCGACCTTCGCGGCGAATTTTGGCGCCCACGCCGAATATAAATGTCTGCCCGAGGATGGGGCGGTGGTGACAAAACCGCAGCAGATGAGCTATGAGGAAGCCGCCACGCTTTCGATTGGGGCCAATACCGCGCTGTTTTTCCTGAAGGCAGGCCATATCCAACCCGGACAAAAAGTCCTCATCTATGGCGCTGCGGGGAGTGTCGGCACGTTTGCGGTGCAGCTTGCCAAATACTTTGGGGCAGAAGTCACAGGGGTATGCAGCACCAGGAACGTAGCGTTGGTAAAGTCGCTCGGCGCCGATCAGGTCGTTGATTACACTCAAGAGGATTTTACAAAAAATGGCGAGACCTACGATATTATTTTTGACGCCGTCGGCAAGACGACATTTTCCCACTGTCAGAGTGCGCTGAAGAAGAATGGTTATTACCTGCATACGGTCATGGTGTTGCCAGAGCTCCGGGGACTCTGGTATTCGCTGATCACCGACAAAAAAGTCATCGGCGGGACAGCCATCCCGCGCCGAGAAGCTCTCGATTTTCTCAAAGAACTGGTGGAGTTGGGCCGGCTGAAACCCGTTATTGATCGCTGCTATCCTTTGGAGCAAATGGTCGAGGCGCACCGCTATGTAGAAACAGGACACAAAAAAGGGAATGTTGTCATCACCCTGGAACAGAATCATGTCAAATGAACCTGGCCCGGAACGTGATGCAGATCAGCCAATGGTCTATCAAATCAGGCTCAAGGGCCATCTGGGTCGCCAGTGGACGGACTGGTTTGAGGGCCTGACCCTCACCCTGGAAGCCAATGGCGATACACTTTTAACTGGCCCGGTGGCCGATCAGGCGGCACTGCATGGCCTGCTTAGAAAAGTCCGTGACTTAGGGCTGCCCTTGGTTGAGGTTATTCAGTTTAAATCTTGAACAGGCTAGTGGAGGTAAAAAAGGAATTAGACGGAGTGTCTAATCGTTATCAGACATAAACCATTAATAAAAAGGTAACTCATGAATACTTTAGCTCTCCCCCTCATTAGTGCCATCCTCATGGGGCTTGGCGCAACGCTCACGTTTGATCTGTGGGCGCTGTTTCTTAAACGTGCCTTTAAGATTACGCCCTCCAACATCTGTCTGGTCGGGCGCTGGCTTCGCTACATGCCCGAAGGAACCTTTACGCATTCAAATATTGGATCTGCCCCACCCAAGCGCGCAGAATGCACAGTCGGCTGGATCGCCCACTACATGATTGGCATCACCTTCGCCCTCGTTTTCGTTGCCTTAGTCGGCAACAACTGGCTTCAGCATCCGACCCTTATTCCCGCCATCGTCTTCGGGGTCGTCACGGTCTTGGCGCCATTCGCCATCATGCAACCTTCATTTGGGCTTGGATTTGCCGCCTCAAAGATGTCAAATCCTACGCAGGCAAGAGTTCGTAGTTTGATGAATCATACTGCGTTTGGTATAGGTCTTTACCTTTTCGCATTGTTGCTCAACTGGTTGCTGACAGTAAATTGAGGCAAGCTGCTTAGAAAGGAAATCTGCCCTTGATAAATTTCTAGCCTATTTCAGACCCCAGGAACACGATCGGCAACGACACCTCTATGCAAGTTCAATTCAATGAAACTTATCGATATCGTCATAATGGCTACATCCAAAGTATAAGGATGACCCGCTTCCCTACAAAACAAAAAGGGCCAGACGGTGAACCTGGTGCGATTTGAGCCACTCGCCAATCCAGCTTTCGGCCACTCCACCGGGGTTGTCTTTAGCCCGATAGGAGCAAACGTCGGCCGCTGTATTTTTGTCCGGGGCGGTACATTTGCTACAATGTGTCTCAACAGGAGTTATTGTGTTGAAGATACTGGGTTCACATACGACTTTTTCCGGGCAAACAGTTCTTTTTCGGCTTATCGAACAGGATGACGCGGCGCTGCTAGTTGACCTGTTCCACCATCTTTCGCCCGAAACGCGGCGCTTGCGTTTTCACTTGTATACCGAGCGGGTTCCGGAAGAGAAGGTCTGGCAGGAGGCTATTATTCTCTCGAATCTGGATCCGCAGCGACATGTGGCGGTAGTCGCAACCATCATCGAGGCGGATGGTGAGGAGCACGCCGTAGGTGTGGCTCGTTTTGCCCGGGCCACTCCGGAAGATCGGGAAGCGGAGGCGGCCATCGTGGTCAGAGATGATTTTCAACGGAAGGGATTAGGCCGGGTCTTGCTGACCAAACTGGCGGAGAAAGCTCGCGAGTTGGGGATTACCCATTTTGCCGGCTGGGTTCTGGCCGAGAACATTCACCTGATGAAGCTGATTAAAAAATTAGAGGTACAAGTAGAAACCGAAATCCGCCATGGTGAACGGAAGGTCAGGGTGGCTATTTTTTGAAGGGCAAGACCATTTCGATCCGGTCAAACACTTCCAGGTAGCCCAGCTCCTGAAAAGCCGGCCAATGTGGGTCGTCTTTGGGCAGGTTTTCGGTTTTGGTATCCTGGGCCGGGTGAACATGGTGAAGGTGATGCAGCAATGCCCGGCCGACTTTATGGGGATCTCCCTCCTCCGTTTGAATGACCAAACGTCCCAATTGAAAAACCGTGTTTTGATAAACCAGCCACCCTTTACTGCCGTCTTCCAAAATGGCATAAAAGGCAGCCAGATTACCGGCATTAATCAGCGACTCCTTCTCGTCAATCCAGGAAGGGATAGAAGAGCGGTTCTCCAGGAGGTGGAGCGCTTCGGGATAACCCAGGGTTCGGAATTCTGCGGGCGGGACCTCAATTTTGGGAGGGCCAGGCGGGCGGCGTAAAACCAGAAGCTCTCGGGTCACTTGAAAGCCGGCTTTGAGGAAAAGACTAAAGGCCGGCGTATTATTTTTGATCACTTCAAGTGTAATATAATCCTTATTCTTTTGGCGCGCCTGCTCCAGGAGGTGGGTTACCAGCCGCCAGCCTGTCCCCTGCCGACGCTTGGCACGGATAATCCCCAGCCGGGTAATCCAGGCCCGCCGTTCTCTGCTCCCCAACATAGCTAACCCCAAAATTTCGTTGCCATCCACGGCGACGACTGAACAATCCATATCCACATTGTAAATTTCGACATATTCGCGCAGCCGGGCCGCATTCATCGGCATGGGCACCAGATAATCAACGCGGGTATGGTTGTAAGCCTCAGTCAACTCCTCGTAAGAGAAATCGCTCGCGGGAATCAGATCAACTGTGGTTTCAGGAGTTGACATAAGCATATTCAATTCACTGTGGGGGATAGAACTCATCCGGGTAAGTACAGCCGGCGAGTCCTTGGGGAAGGATTTGGTATTTAAGTGGGGTCGATCGGTTGAACCTAGGCTTTTTTGGTAATAAAAGCCTCAATTTGATCCGGGAACGTGCGGGTATTGATGGGTTTGGAAATAAAGCCATCACAACCGTAGGCCTCCGCCATTTGCCTGGCCGTATCTTCGGGCCAGGCAGTGACCGCTACCATCGGGACATCTTTCAATTCAGGAGCGCGCTTCATAAATGCAATCAGAGTCTGGCCGTCAATATCGGGTAAGCCCAGATCAATCAAAATAATGTCGGGCACTTCCTCAATGGCTGTTTTCAGGCCAGCTTCGCCCTCGCTCTCGTGGATCACCTGGTGATGGTGAGCCTCCAAGACGCGCCGCATCAGCAATGCATTCTGTTGGTTATCTTCAATAACAAGGATCTTGCTAATGGTAACACCCGGCTTTATGGCAGTAATGATTTTAGTAACCACAGTATAGCACAGGCCGGGTGAAGACAAAAATTCTTTGAGACGGGATACTTTATTTAAGGCTCAAGTTGAGGCTGGGCCACATCGGCTTCAAACAACCAGTAATCAATTGCAATATCTGTCCCATTCTCTACAGCCAGCAGGTAAGTTTCACCTCGGATGACCGTGCCGCTCCACAACCGTTCACCGGTGAAATCATTGCCATCCCGTGAAACCAGCATACCGGCCCCAAAATTGATCGGTTGATCACCCTCACCCCGCCGCCACGTTTCTACGGCGCCAGGTGGGAAGAGCTTAAAATTAACCTGCTGCTGGCGATTGCCATCGGCAGGGGTGAAAAAGAGAGTAAAAGCTAGATTTTGGAACTGGTTTGGGTTGGTGGGGTCGTTATGGGTAAAGCTGTACCACTGCATTCCTCCCGGTTCGAGCGAGTTGTGCGTTACCAGAGGCGACAAGGGCAAGGGCCTACCGGGATCAGCGTCCATCTGTGGTGGAGCAAGAATCGCCGTCTGGGGAGTCACCGCGGGTGCGCCCAAAGGATAACTGACCACGTTATCGGTAAAAAGCCAGTAGTCAATGGTTGAGTCGCTGCCGTTGGTTAGCTGAATATAGTAACGGCTCTGGTCTGACAGCCAGCCGGTCCAAAACAACTCGCCCGTGAGCGGGTTGTTATCGCGCGAGACAACCTGGCCTGCCCCCAAATTGGCCATACGACTGGTGTCGCCAAAATAGAACAGCGGCGCCTGGCTCTCGTCGAAAAGCTGCACGGCCACCCGCCTGACGCGCTGGCCGTCGTCGGGCGTAAAAATCAGGGTGAGTGATTGTTCCAGGGTGGTGGCTTGCTGCGGGTTGTGGGGTGTCAACCGAAACCAGCGCTGCTCACCCGCAGCCAGGACCCCGGTGTTAGGACCGTTCACCAGTGCCACCGCTAAAGCAGGGGCGCTGCCGGTCGCTGTTGCAGCGGACGTGGCCGAAATAATCATCACGACAGCCGCTATGGCAAAAACAGCCGCAATGAGCCACAAAAAAACCTTGAGTGAGCCAGATAAAGTTGTATTTTCAGACCTCATCGGTAAATTTTTCTTCTCAAACAAGGTTTGCATCCTGTGATAGTTCCACGTAGTTTTGTAAAGAGCCGGGTCCTGCGCTCCGAACAGTGAAGGACCTACTGATACCACCAGTATAAAAGGTAATGGCCTGTACGTCAATGGGAGGGATACCCTATTCGGGCCAACTGTGGAACTATTGGCCCACTATGTACGTCTATCCTACGCTTGGCCGTTGCCCTAGCCGTCGGCCAGATAAAGCTGAACCGTTTAGGAAAAATTCCAGGCTTGTGTTACCATATAAAGGCAAAATTCCCAAAATCTTGTAAAGAACTTACATTTTAATGATGCGTGATGCGTGGTGCGTAGAAGACTTTTTCACGCACCGGGTACTACGCTCCACGCATAAGGACGGTTTTATGACGTTATCGGCCAACACACTTTTGGAAAATCGCTACCGTATCGAGGGCTTGCTGGCCCAGGGGGGGATGGGCGCTATCTATCGGGGTTTTGACCTCATCCTCGATATTCCGGTGGCGATCAAGGAGAGTTTCTTCAAGACTCCTCACGGTATGCGCCAATTCCAGCAGGAAGCCCGGATTCTGGCCCGGCTGCACCACCCCAGTCTGCCTCGCGTGATCAATCATTTCAGTGTGGGCGACCAGCAGTACTTGGTGATGGATTTTGTCGAGGGGCAGGATTTGTGGGAGATGGTCACCAAACGAGGCCAGCCTTTGGGCCAGCGGCAGGCCTTGAACTACCTCATTCAGGTTTGTGATGCCGTCCAATACCTGCACCAGCAAAACCCGCCGATCATCCACCGCGACATCAAGCCGCAAAACATTAAAATTACTCCCGATAACCGGGCGGTGCTGGTGGATTTTGGTATCGCCAAAGTCGGCCACGACGACAGCCTGACCGATACCGGCGCGCGGGGCGTCACCAGCGGGTTTTCCCCCCCGGAACAGTACAGCGGTACCGGCACCACCCCGGCCTCCGACATTTACGCCCTGGGCGCGACATTGTATGCCATCCTCACCGGCAAAAAGCCGCCGGACAGCGTCAGCTTAATGGCTGGTGAAGCCAAGTTTGAGCCGCCAGATCAAGTCAACCCCAAGCTGAGCCGTCAGGTTTCGGCAGCCATCGAGCATGCCATGCAAGTCCAGCGGGCCGACCGGCCAGCCTCGGTAGCGCTGTGGCAGCAAACCCTCAAAGGTATTCTGAACTCGCTGCCGGATGACGATACCGCCGTTTTGGTCACCCCCTCTGCCGCGGTCTGGTTGGTTGACTCGGTCGGACGGGCCTACCACCTCAAGCCGGGGCTTTTAATTTTTGGTCCGGCTCGAGAAGAAGCGACGCCGGCCAGCGAGCTGCTGAACACCTCGCCCTATGTCAGGCTGGAATTCGACGGGCAGCACTGCCTGGTGTCTAATCCCGGCAATATGGAAGGTGTAACTTTGAATGACCAGCCGGTTGGCCCGGAGAGCCAGCCTTTCGATACGGGGGATTGGCTGCGCATTGGCCGGGCAACCTTTGCCCTGAGTGAAACAGAACCCAAAGAACGCAGCGAAATCCCAAGCATTCTCCTCAGCCAGGATATGGACGAGCCGACCGAGACGGCCTATGTTCCTGTCCCGGTTGTGCTGACCCCCGCTTCCGCGCCGCCAACCGGGCCGCAGCTTGCTGCCGGTACTGAACAAACCGTCGCTGATGCGGCTGGGACGAACCGGACCTCACGCTGGTGGCTGGCTGTAGCGGCCCTGGTGCTCATTGCCCTCATCGGGGCGGCGATTTACTTAAGTCGAGGCCAGGCTGAATCGGTTGCCCAGGTTAAACCCAGCTCGACCCTGGCGCCAGCCAGCCCAACCCCGGTGCCTTCCACTCCGACGAGCAGCCAGGCTGGAGCGGCGTTCCAACTGATACGCCGGTAGCTACCACGGCGGCAGTTATCGAGCCAACGTTCACCCCCACCCCAACGATTCCGCTCGAACCGATTGCCCCGCTGGTCCTGCAAGCTGTGCCCGAGGTTGGCGCCGAACAGCCGCTCGACGCGCCCATCGAAATCACCTTTGACCAGCCAATGGACCGGGCCAGCGTCGAAAGAGCCTTCGCCATCGAGCCGGGAGCCAGTATTGACGGCGTGTTTGACTGGGTTGACGACCAGACTCTGCGCTTCAGCCTGCAAAATGGCTTTGAACGCGGCCAGCGTTACCGGGTGCGCATCGCCGAAACGGCCACCGGCCTGGCCGGGCTGGCCCTGCAGCGTCCCTTTGAACTGCGCTTCAACGCCGCCGGTTTCCTGGAAGTGGTCAATGTCCAACCCCTGGCCGATACCAGCGAGGTATTACCTACTACCACCGTGACCGTCTTCTTCAACCGGCCGGTTGTGCCGTTGGGCGCAATTGAATCCGGCGGGGGAAGTCTGCCTGACCCGCTCACCTTTGTGCCGCAAGTTCCCGGCGAGGGCGAGTGGCTCAACACCTCTATCTACCAGTTCACCCCCACCGGACAGGGTTTTCAGCCGGCCACCCAGTACACCGCCCGCGTGTCCCAGGGTTTGACCGATGTCTTTGGGCAGGCCGTGCTGGCAGACGATTTCGAGTGGACGTTCACGACCCTCAGCCCGGCCGTTGTCGGCAGCGTGCCGGCGGCGAATGACCTTTATGTCAGCCCAACGCCGGTCATCAGCGTCACCTTCAACCAGCCGATGGACCGGCCGAGTGTCGAAGAAAATTTACTACTGCTAAACGAGCAAACCGGGCAGCCTGTTGCCGGGACCTTTGCCTGGGCTGAAGTTGGTATGCTGCCCCCACCGCCGACCGATGAATTTGGCAATATCATCTACGAATACGACGCGCTGGGACAGCCCATCCCGCCGGATTTGGAGCCTATCGGCGTGGAGACAGTCACCTTTATCCCGGCAGAGCCGTTGGAATTCGCTGCCAGCTACCAGATTATTTTACCAAAGGGAGTTGAAGGGGCGCTGGACCAGACTCAAACCCAGAGCGATTACAACGCCACTTTTACTGTGACCGCGTACCCGGATGTTGCCAGCACCAATCCCGCCAACGGGGAGCAGTTTGCCGATATTTACCAGGGGCTGGATATTACCTTCAACGCGCCGATGAATCCCGCTACCTTTATTGTCGGCGAAACCGTTATTATCTCGCCCCAGATTACCGCCACCGATGTGTATTCCTACTGGTCGCAGAACGACACCCAGGTTAATCTCTACTTCCCACGCCGGGAAAACAGCGAGTACAGCGTCACCCTGCGCGGCAGCATCGAAGGCCGTTACGGCCACCCGCTGAACAAGGATGTCACCATTGCCTGGAAAACCTTGAAGCAGACGCCCTATGTGCGCCTGGTTAGCCCCAAGATTGCCATGTACAACGGCTACCAGCCCCAAACCTACGTCTATATGACCGTCCGCAATGTCAACCAGGTCAATTTTAACCTCTACCGGCTGTCGCAGGCCGAATTTTTGCGGCTCAGCGAAGGGACCTTTGCCGGTTGGGACGACTACCAGCAGTGGAGCAATTTCCAGCCCGACCCGGCCAAACTCGTCGGCGCGTGGAGCCAGGCCACTGACCCCGCCGTTTACGAGAATTACGTCTACAAGGTGGATGTCAGCCAGGCGGTGGCAAACGGCCAGGCGCTTCCGCCCGGCCTGTACTACCTGCAAGCGGCAGCCCCGCCCGAAAATATCTACCCGGAGGCTCAAAGCGCCGACCCAACCCAGTCCGTTGACCGCCAACTGCTGGTCGTCAGCAAGCAGAACATCACCTTGAAGCAGGGGGTGGGCGACATCCTGGCCTGGTTGACCGACTTGCAAAGTGGACAGCCGACGGCCAACACGCCGGTCAACCTGCTGGTCAACCGCCAGGCGGGCAGTTCAACCCAGACTGACGTCGAGGGTGTGGCGACCTTCACCTACGAACCCCTGCCCGATGGGTCGCCCGTCTCGCTGGTGGTCTTTACCGGCAACCCTGACCAACCGGACGATAACTTTGCTGTGGGTGTCACGACATGGAGCGCCGGGATCAACTCTTACGATTTTAATCTCTACAGCTCCGGCTTTACCGGTTTTCGTTACGGCGGCCTGTATAACGGCTATATTTACAGCGAGCGCCCGCTCTACCGGCCCGGTCAGACTGTCTACTTCAAAGGCATCATCCGCGCCGACGACGACGCCCATTACAGCTTGCCGACCGTTCCTACCGCCACCGTGCAGATTTTCGATGGGCAGTACCGCCAGGTTTACAACGAAGAACTGCCGCTGAACGACTTTGGCACCTTCAACGGGGAGTTTAAACTGGGTGACACGGCCGGACTGGGCAGTTACTC
Organism: Anaerolineales bacterium; assembly: GCA_015075185.1. Lineage (GTDB taxonomy): Bacteria > Chloroflexota > Anaerolineae > 4572-78 > J111 > DSQQ01. The sequence goes on from JABTUW010000003.1 coordinate 498,141, forward strand.
GCTGCAAGCGGTCTACGAGGGCGTCACTTTCTATGGCAATTTCCAGGTCTCGGCTTATCGCCGGCCTGAATTTCTAGTTAATGCGGTGACGGACAAGAGCGAGTATCGCCAGGGTGAAACCATTAAAGTCAGCGCCAGCGCCGAGTTCTTTGCCGGCGGCCCGGTATCCAACGCCAAGGTGCGCTGGACCCTGCTGACCGTGCCCTCTGCCTTTCAATATCAAGGTCCCGGCTATTACGATTTTGTGGATGTCGAGGAGTTCAACCGCCGGCCGGACCTGTATTACGATATTGGCTACAATGAGCGCATCGCCGATGGTGAAGGCGTGACCGACGCCGAAGGCCGCTTCACTTTTGAGGTCCCGGCGGATATTTCGACTCGGGTGGCCAGCCAACGATTTACCTTTGATGTAGCCGTAACCGACATCAACAACCAGGAAGTCGCCAGCCAGGCCAGGGCCATTGCTCACAAGGGTGATTTTTACATTGGCCTGCGCCCGGAACAGTATGTAGGCCAGGTTGGCGCGGACAACCCGGTTGAGGTGCTGGTCGTGGATTGGAACAGCGACCCCGTGCCCAACCAGGACGTCGAAGTGGTGGTGGCCGAACACAACTTTTACAGTGTCCAGCAGCTCAACCCCGAGCCAAACCCGAATGATCCAAATGACGCCTACTACTGGGAAAATATTGTCGAAAATATCGCCGTTTTTACTACCACCGTAACTACCGATCAAGACGGCAAAGCCGTTGCCAATTTTGTCCCGGACAAGGCCGGTAACTACAAAGTCTACGCCCGCGCCGTTGATCAAAACGGCCAGGAAATCCGTACCGCCACCTTTATTTGGGTCAGCGGCGCTGAGTATGTCAATTGGGGCCAGGAAAACAACAACCGGATTGACTTGGTGATTGACCAGAAACAGTACAATGTCGGCGATACGGCCAATATCCTGATTCCCCACCCCTTCAGCGGCACGGTGACTGCCCTGGTTACACTGGAGCGGGGCCACGTGTATGACCATTTCCTGACCGAACTGACAACCAACAGCGACCAGTTGCAAATCCCCATCACCGAGGAGTTGATCCCCAACATCTATGTCTCGGTGGTCATCATCAAGGGCATGGATGAAACCAACCCGTTCCCGGCTTTCCGGGTAGGGTATGTCCGGCTGCCGATCAACCCGGCAGAGAAAGAATTAAAGATTACCCTTACGCCCGACAAGCCGGCCAGTGAGACCTACCTGCCGGGCGACACGGCCGAGTATCAGGTCAGCGTGACCGATGTGCAGGGCCAGCCGGTCAAAGCCGAGCTGTCGCTGGCCTTGATTGATAAAGCGGTCTTGACCTTGATGCCCGACCAGCCGGGGCAACTGCTCGACGCTTTCTGGTACGAGCGGGTGCTGAACGTGCAGACTGCCAGCGGCCTGACTTTATCGCTTGACCAGATCAATCGCTCCCTGGACGAAAAGAAAGGCGGCGGTGGCGGCGATGGCCAGCTTGGCCCGGAGTCCGTCCGGCAGAATTTTGCCGATACCGCCCTGTGGGTCGCCGATTTTGTGACCGACGAGAACGGCCAGGGCACGGTTAAAGCGACCCTGCCCGACAACCTAACCACCTGGGTGCTGATTGGCAAGGGTGTTACCGGGGCCGAGACGCAGGTAGGGGAAAGCCGGGTGGAGATTGTCAGCAGCAAGCCGCTGCTGGTGCGCCCGGTCACGCCGCGCTTCTTTGTCACCGGCGACGAAGTCCGGTTGGGCATGGTCGTCCAGAACAATACCGACCAGACCCTGCAAGTTGAACCGAGCTTTGCCGCGGAGGGTATCACTGTTGCCGCCGGTAATGCCGCCCCGTTTGAACTGGAAGCCGGTGAGCGAGTCCGGGTGGATTACACTATCACAGTGGAAGAGGCCGAAGTGGCCCGCTTGACGATGGGCGCGAAATCGGCGGAGTATGGCGATGCGGTAGCCTTTGAGCTGCCGATCTATCACCTGAGCACGCCGGAAACTGTGGCCACGGTGGGCACACTCGACGAGGAGGGGGCGCGTCTTGAGGGGATTGCTCTGCCGCGCAGTTTTGATCCCTCCCGTGGCAGCCTGACTGTCAACCTTAACCCCAGCCTGGCCGCCGGGATGCGGACGGGCCTGGATTACCTGGAGCATTTCCCCTATGAATGTATTGAGCAAACCGTTAGCCGCTTCCTGCCCAACATCTTCACCTATCGCGCCTACCAGAAATTGAAACTGGAAAATCCCGAGCTGGCCCAAAGACTGCCTGAAGTTGTCAATGCGGGGCTGCAACGCTTGTACAGCCAGCAGCATGTGGATGGCGGCTGGGGCTGGTGGATTCAAGACAGCAGCGATCCCTTTGTGAGCGCCTACGTCCTGCTGGGCCTGGTTGAAGCGCGGCGGGCCGATTTTACGGTGGACCAGACGGTCATTGACAGCGCCATTGCCTATCTCCAGGCCAATATGATTGCGCCCAAGGATATCGCCGCGCCGTGGCAGGGCAACCGGCAGGCTTTCATCCTGTACGTTCTGGCCGAAGCCGGCTCCAGCGACTTGAGCCGCAGCGTGGCCTTGTTTGAGCAGCGGCAGCAACTCGACATTTTTGGCCGGGCTTTCCTGGCCCTGTCTATGCACCTGGCCGACCCGGAGGCCCAGCAGATTAACACCCTGCTGGCCGACATCACTGATGCGGCGATTGTCAGCGCGACCGGAGCGCATTGGGAAGAACAAACGGTTGATTATTACGCTATGAACACGGATATTCGCAGCACGGCTATCGTCATCGCGGCCCTGTCCCGGATTCAGCCCGACAACCCGGTTTTGCCGCAAGCCGTGCGCTGGCTGATGAGTGTCCGGGAGAATGGCGGCCATTGGGCGACGACGCAGGAAAATGCCTGGGCCATTATCGGCTTGACCGATTGGATGGTTGTCAGCGGCGAACTGCAAGCCGACTATGCCTGGCAGGTTTCGCTCAACGGGATGGAACTTGGTCAGGGCAGCGTGGATCAGACCAACCTTGAGCAAACCCAGCAGTTGCAAGTCGAGGTGCAAGACCTGCTGGCTGATATGGTTAACCGCTTGGCTGTCGAACGGGACGCTGCCCCCGGCAGCGCCGATGAGACGGGCCGGCTTTACTACGCCGCCTATCTGACCTACTACAAGCCGGTCCAGGAGGTCAAAGCCCTTGACCGGGGTATCTATGTCTCGCGGCAGTACACTCTCTTTTCCCCCTCTCCCTCCCAGGGAGAGGGTAGGGGTGAGGGTTCTCCCATCTCCGAAGCCAAAGTAGGCGACTTTATCAAAGTCAAGCTGACCCTCGTCGCCCCCACCGACCTGCACTACGTCCTGGTCGAAGACCCGTTTCCCGCCGGAGCGGAGGGCGTGGACAGCAGCCTGGCGACGACCAGTCAGACTGGTCTTGCGCCGGATGCCGGTCTGACCCAAGTAGTGGAGCATGACACGAGTAAAGGCTACGGCTGGTGGTACTTTACCCACAGCGAACTGCACGACGAAAAGGCCGTGCTCTTTGCTACTTTCCTGCCCAAGGGCACGTATGAATATACCTACACCCTCCGCGCCTCTGTTCCCGGCGAATACCGGGTCATTCCCACCCACGCCGAGCAGATGTATTTCCCCGAAGTCTTTGGCCGGAGTGATGGGGGAGTGTTCAGGATTACCGAGTGAATTTAGGGCTTACGAGCCGATTCATGTACGTAGCAAGGGATTGTTACACAGAGCAACACGGAGGAATATTTAGAGCTTCTTTGTGTGTCTCTGTGTAACTCTGTGTTCCTTTTTGGTTGCGACTTGTCCAGGTTAGGAAATATGCCGAAAATTTTAAAAATTTTGATACTCGTATGCTTATTTGTTGCTGCAACCGGGTTTGCTGCTGCCCAGGAGCAAGACGACGGGCAGGCTTATCTGGTGCAGGCCGGGGACTCCCTGATGGGACTGGCGGAGCAGTTCTACCAGACCTATGCCGCCTGGCCGGCCATTCAAATGGCGACCAACGCCAAAGCCGCCCAGGACAGCCGTTTCAGCGTGATCGAAAATCCAGACCAGCTTGCGGCAGGACAATTATTATGGATTCCCGGCCCCGACGAGGCTGAACGGCTGCTCGGCGGCGGCATTTCGCTCGGCCTGCCGGAGGCCGAGTCGCTCACCCCGGAATTCCTGGCCGAATTTGAAAGCTATATCGAAACTAAGCGCCAGCGCTTCCGCATTCCAGGCGCAGCGGTGGTGGTAGTGCAGGACAGTGAAATTGTCCTGGCCAAGGGCTTTGGCGTGCGTGAGCTGGGTAAACCAGACCCGGTGACCCCGGAGACGGTCTTCGCTGTTGGTTCAACCACCAAGCCCATGACTTCGCTGCTGGTGGCGACGTTGGTGGACGAGGGCATTCTGGCTTGGGATCAGCCCGTCATTGAACTGTGGCCGGATTTCAAGTTGTCCGATCCGGCGGTTACGCAGCAGATCCGGGTCCGTAACTTGTTTAATATGAGCAGCGGCGCTCCCCGCGTTGATCTGGTCTGGAGCGGCGCCGATCTGACCGCCGAGCAAATTATGGCCTCGCTGGCCGATCTGCCGCTGGTGACGCCGCCGGGAGAAGTGTATCACTACAACAACCAGATCGTTGCCACCGGGGGCTACATTGCGGCGCTGGCTGCCGGCGGTGAGTACGGGAATTTGCAGCAAGCCTATGCCGACCTGCTGCAAGCCCGCGTCTTTAACCCGATTGGGATGAGCAGCGCCTCAACCTCGATTGAAGCGATTCAGGCTGAGCCTGACCACGCCACGCCTCATGATTTTACTCTGTCCGGCGAGGTTGTGCCGACCCATTTTCACGCCGATCCCAACATTTCCCCAGCTGGAGCCGCGAACGCCAACGCCTTGGATATGGCCCGTTTTCTGATGACGCAGTTGGGCCGGGGCGTTGCCCCTGATGGAAACCGGGTGGTTTCGGCGGAAAATCTGGCCGAAACCTGGCAGCCGGCGGTCAGAGTGACCAAGACGCTCAGCTATGGCATGGGTTGGTTCATCGAGGATTACCAGGGGGTGCAGGTGATCTGGCACGACGGTGACGTGTTAGGCTCCAAGGCCATGATCGCCTTTATCCCCGAAGCTAACGTGGGCCTGGTCGTACTAAGCAATCGTCTGATCTCCACCGGTTTTAGCTACAGCCTGCGCTATCACTTGTTACACCAACTTTACGACTTTGAGTATGAGGAGGAGCCAGACTTTGAGGGGAATTGGGATGACTTTCTCGAGGCGATTGCCAAGCTGCGCGCGCCCCTCAATCCGCTGGTTGACCCGGCTGAAGTTGCCTCCTATCCGGGCCAGTACGAGGGTAACTGGCGGGTCGAGCTAAGGGATGGAAACAGCTTGTGGGCTATCCGCGGCCCGTATGAGTGGCGGCTGCTGCAAGCAGATGAGGCCGGAGAGTACGTCATCAACAACGGCTTTGGCATCGCCACCCCCCTCAAATTTATCGAGGATGAGGCGGGAGGCGTAACCATGACTTTCACCCTCACCTCCGGCGAAGAGGGAACCTATCGCCGGCTGGGGCCATAAACTGATCGCCGTCAAAATTTCTAACACCGATTGTCCTTTCAAGTACCCTATTTCTCACCGCAGAGAGCGCAGAGGACGCTGAGATTTTAACAAGAAATACCTCTGCGTACCTTGCAGTAATTTGTGGCCTTTGGATAGGCAATTGGTATAACGATGAACTTCCATAGGCTCGGCTGCTTCTTGGTTTACTCAAGAAACCCCTCACCAGCGAGGGGTTTTTGTTTGTTGAGGTATACTTATTGGATACAACTTAAGGTTCTAATTGTAACATGTTAGACAGGCCAAATTGAACGATGCAGCTAACCCATAGTAGAATCGCTGTTCCCTTCCCTAAACTTGGCGCGGGACGTATCCTGTGGCGGTGTTTCGGCTATTTGCGCCCCTACTGGTACTTGACCGCCGGCGCTTACTTAACTCTGTTCGGTATTGCCGGGCTTAGCCTGGTCATCCCCCAGTTGATTCGCTGGATTGTGGACGAAGGTATCGGTAGTCAGGATGTCTGGCCGTTAGGAGAGGCGGTTTTAGCCCTGTTGGGATTGACCCTGGCCAGGGGCGTCCTCTTGCTGCTGCAAGGCCGCTGGACCGAGACCGCTTCGCAAGGGGTAGCTTACGATTTGCGCAATGCTCTTCATCGCCAGTTGGCCGGGTTGTCTTTTGCTTACCATAACCGCACGGAAACCGGCCAGATCCTCTCTCGCACCATTCAGGATGTCGAGCGCGTCCGCTTTTTGACAGGCCGGGCCTCCCTGAGACTGGTTGAAGGTGCTGTGCTGCTGCTGGGCACGGTGGCGATGCTGCTCTGGATGAACCCGCATCTGGCCTTACTCTCCCTGACAACGATGCCCCTGCTGGGCTACCGCGCTCTTTACTTTGGGCGTCGCTCCCGGCCGCTCTCGGCGCTTATCCAGAATCAAACAGCGGTTCTGACGACTCGGCTGGAGCAAAACCTGCGCGGCGCGCGCACGGTTAAAGCCTTTGCTCAGGAAGAGGCCGAAATTAGCCGCTTTGACCGGGAAAACGAACGTTGGTTCGACCTCTCAGCCCAGGCGGCTCGCCTGCAAGCGGTTAACCTGCCCCTGCTCGATCTGATTGCCAATATCGGTATGGTCGTGATCATCGGCTATGGCGGCCTGCTGGTCATCTGGAGCCAACTGAGCCTGGGTGAACTGGTCGCCTTTTCGACTTACCTCGGCCAGCTTTTCCAGCCGGTGCGGCGCATGGGCGTCATTACCCCGGCCATCGCGATGGCGATAGCAGCGGGCGAGCGCATTTTTGAAATCCTGGATGCTGTCTCAGAAGTACAAGAGGCGCCAGACGCCCTGTCGCTGCCGCCGGTGCGGGGACATGTTCGTTTCGAGGACGTTTCCTTTGCTTACTTCCCGCGCCATCCGGTGCTAAGCAGTATCACCTTTGAGGCGCTACCTGGCCAGGTGATTGCCCTGTTAGGCGCAACCGGCTCTGGCAAGTCAAGCATTATCAACCTGATTCCCCGCTTTTATGACCCAACCAGGGGACGTATCACTCTTGACGGTCATGACCTCCGCCATATCACCCTAACCTCGCTCCGGGACCAAATTGGGATCGTCTTGCAAGAAACCACACTCTTTGCCACGACCATCCGGGAGAACATTGCCTTTGGCCGGCCCAACGCCGGCGAGGCCGAGATCATCGAAGCGGCCAGGGCGGCCCAGGCCCACGACTTTATCAGCCAGACCCCGCAGGGCTACGAAACCTATGTTGGCGAGCGCGGCATTACGCTGTCCGGCGGGCAAAAACAGCGCATTGCCATTGCCCGCGCCCTGTTAAAAGACCCGCGCCTGTTAATTTTAGACGATGCTACTGCCAGCGTTGACGCCGAAACTGAGTACCTTATCCAGATGGCCCTGGAACGCCTGATGCAGGGCCGGACCTCTTTTATTATCGCCCAACGTTTAAGCACAGCACGCCTGGCCGACTTGATCCTGGTTTTGGAGCGAGGCCGCATTGCCGCGAGGGGAACTCACCAGGAACTCCTGCACACTTCCGGCTTATATGCCGACATCTATCACCGCCAGTTGCGACCCCAGGAGCGGTGATGAGTTTTTCCTTCGGTTCGGCTGGAGCTGAGCTCGGCCCACGCGGGGCTATCGCTGGCTTTGGACAGGAGCAGGAGGGACAGGCCTTTAACGGGCGCATCGCTCTGCGCCTGTTGACCTTTCTGCGACCCCACTGGCTGCGCATGGTCGCCGCCTTTGGCCTGATGTTGGTCGTTTCGGCTTTAACCCTGGCCGCGCCTTACCTGATGAAGGTAGCCATTGACCAGAATATTGCTCAGGGCGATATACCTGGCCTCACCCAAACCGGCCTGCTGCTAACCGGAGTCTTTGTTGCCATTTACCTGGCCTCGGCGGGAGAACAATACCTCCTCTCCTGGGTTGGGCAGCGCGTGTTGGCTACCCTGCGGGCCAGCCTGTTCCGGCATTTGCAGACGCTCCCGCTGGGTTATCACGATACCAACATTGTCGGTGTGACCATTTCACGGGTCATCAGCGACGTGGGAGTAATCAACGAACTGCTGTCGCAGGGCTTGATTACCCTTATCGGCGACACCCTCATCCTGGGGGGAATTGTCGTCGTCATGCTCTCGCTGAGTCCCTGGCTGGCCCTGCTGACCTTTAGCGTTTTGCCGCTTATGGCCCTGGCAACCTACCTTTTCGCCCGGCGGGCCAAAGAGGCTTTCCGGCAAACGCGGGCCAGAATCGCCGCGGTGGTGGGCGACCTGGCCGAGGACATCTCCGGGATGCAGGTTATCCAGGCTTTCGCCCAGGAAGAAGCGGCCCTGGAGCGCTTCGACAGCGTCAATCGGGCAAATCGGGATACGACCATTGCGGCCATGTCGCTCTCTTTTATCTTCTTGCCCTCGGTCGAATTTTTGGGGATGCTGGCCACCGCGATTGTGCTCTGGTTTGGCGGCCTGGCTGCGATGCGCGGCGAGATAACCCTGGGGATTATTGTCGCTTTCCTGGCTTATGTAACCCGCTTTTTCCAGCCAATCCAGGAACTCAGCCAGCTTTATACGACCATGCAGGCAGCGATGGCCGGCGGCGAACGGGTTTTGGCCTTGCTCGATACCCCTCCGGCGGTGGCCGACCGCCCTGATGCCGTGGACATGCCGCCCCTAGTGGGCCGGGTGGAGCTGCAGCACGTCTCCTTTTCCTATCGCGATGGCAGCCCGGTTCTGCATGATGTCAACCTGACTATTGAACCGGGGCAGATGGTCGCTCTGGTGGGGCCAACCGGTGCCGGCAAAACTTCAATTGTCAATTTGATGGCTCGTTTCTATGAGGTTGACGAGGGGGCTGTGTTGATTGATGGGCTGGACATCCGCCAGGTCAAACAGCATTCCCTGCGCCGGCAAATGGGATTAGTGCCGCAAGACCCGTTTCTCTTCTCCGGGACTATCGCCGACAACATTCGTTTTGGCCGGCCCCACGCCACCGGCGAAGAGATGGAGACAGCAGCCCGCCTGGCCAATGCTTACGATTTCATTATGGCCCTGCCGGAAGGTTATCAAACCCCCATCCTGGAAGGCGGGGCCAACCTATCCATTGGCCAGCGCCAGTTAATCTGCATCGCCCGGGCTGTTCTGGCCGACCCGCGCCTCTTGATTATGGACGAGGCGACGTCAAGTGTGGATACGCTAACCGAAGCGCTGATCCAGGAGGCATTGCAACGGCTCATGCGTGGTCGAACCGCGGTTGTCATTGCTCACCGTCTGAGCACGGTGCGCCGGGCCGATCTCATCTGTGTGGTCGAGGCCGGGCGTATCGTCGAGCAGGGACGCCATGACGATCTGCTGGCGCAGGGCCGTCTCTATCGCCGGCTCTACGACCGGCAATTTGTGGATTTTAACATGGAGTAGAAGAAGCTCTCTGGTTCGTTATCGCAAGGCAGTCTCTTCGGGCCGTGGCTCGTCCCCCCCCGGCGACCCGTTGACATGCGTGCTGGCCCGCCAATTTTGGGGATTATTCGGATCGCCGTTGGGGTCAACCAGCACCAGCGAGTCCCCCCGGCCGTCGGCGCTAACCGGCCAGCCGTTCGCGTCGTCGTAGGTTAATTCGATCAAAGTCTCGCCTTCGGCGTCGGTTATTAGGATTTTTTCGCCTTTGTTGGAGAGGTGACCATCATAGACGCCGCCGATGGGCACGCCGGGATATAATTTGGCAAAGGCGGTCGGATTGCTGACCAGGATCAGGGTGTTACCCGCAGCCAGGGGAGGCGTGTTGGGCGAGAAGCTAAAGTAAATGCCTTCGTCAATGGACACGTTAGACAGGTCTACCTCACTGCTGCCCACATTCTTTAGTTCGATAAACTCATAGTCATCCCCTGCGGCCGGGTTATACATGATTTCGGTAATACGCAAGGGTTGCCCTTCCTGGTTAACGCTAAAGCCGGCTTCGTGCAGGGCGCTCCAAACCGGCTCGGCACTGGTGGAGGGCTGGTTCAGCAGCACCCGCGCCTTAACCTGGGCACTGCCGGAAAGGACGACCGGACCCTGATATACCTGGGCGGTCGGACCAACTGCGCCGGTGACAGGCAGACGGGGGTCGGAGCCGTCGGTAGTGTAGTAAATCGTGCCTCGCTCAGCAGGCTCGCCGGGCAGGGACATACTCAGGTTGAAGCCGGATTTTACCAGGCCGCCCTCATGGCTGAAGAGGGGCGGATCAACCGGGGGATAATAGCCTGCTTCCCGCGCCCAGGCGATCACTTTGGCGGCCTGGCCGTTCATCTGGTTGAAAACAGCTTTGTTGGTTTCACGCCAGGTATCGGGGGAGAGCGGGGAGCCGGGAACGGCGTCGCCCCAGCGAGCTGACTCGGCTACCATGGCATAGTTAAGCGTTTGGCTCAGGTTGAGCCAGCGAGTCTCCGCCGCTGCATCGGCCAAAGCGCCTTCATTCGCCAGATGTTTGTACAGGCGGTCGGCTACCTGCATGCGAAAATCAGGATTCTCCCGCAAAGTTTGAAACAGGGAGTTCACCAGATCGAACTGGGAGTTACTCGCCTGCTCCGCAGCCAGGGGCATATTGATTGAGGGAGCCGAGTTGTCTACTTCGGACCAGAGGAGAAGTTTCCCCCGGCTTACCGAGTCGGTCCGGTTAATTGCGGCGTACCAGCTATTCTCCGGCCAGCCGAGAAGCTGGGTATACCAATTCAAGATCAGTGTATCGCTGAATTCAGTCGGATCGAAGTACGAGGCGACTTCGGCATATTTCTGGGCCAAATCATCGCCCGATTCCGGGCCAGCTTCAAACTGCCCGGCAAAGGTCAGGATGGTAAAGAGGTAATCTAACCGGTCAACGCGGCTATTCTTCTCTTGTTTGAGCGGTCCATTTGGACCGGCTACAAACCAATCTTCCTTCAGGCCGCCCAGGTACGCGGCCAAAAATGAGGTGTCGGGCCTTTCAGCCAGCCGGTACACGCCCCAATACAGCCCATTGAGATAAAGATGAACAAAGGTGCTGTTAGAACCAATCCCCGACATGGCGATCTGTGTGTCGTGCAGCCAGGTATCGCGAGTATAGCTGGTTGGCTCGCTCATCGTCCCGGGTTGCAGCAACAGTGTGTCGAACTCGTCTACCGGTGAGTTGGGAAAAACAGGATACTCTAGCTTGGTCGGGCCATATTCGTGTTTAAATAACAGCCGGAAAGCTCGTTTAGGGTCAAACTCACCCTGTTCTGCTTCCTCTTGCAGCCTGATGCCTGCATTGACCTGGAAGCCCGGCTGATCCCCGCTGGGATAGAGCAGCTCGATGGAAACCGGGTGCTCCCAGTCGGCTTCACCATCAGCAGGATGGGTGTGGAGGTCAAAAAAGCCTTGATCGGCCATCACCACCGACATAACCGGCAGCGCCTTGAGACCCTCTGGCAGGGTATCTTGATAGCGGGAATCATTGACCACAGCCGGGTCCAGCTCATAGTCGGCGCTAATTGGCGTGACCCCCGTTTGGCCGCTGGCGTTTGTGCTGATCTGCGCGCCCCAACTTGCCGGAAAACCGGCCGGAGTAGCGGGTTGGGCGAGTACGTCAGCCAGGAAAAAATAGCTCTGGGTGGCAATTTTGGAAGGCAAAAAACCCGGCTGGAAGGCAGCCGCGCGCAGGACGGTGGTCGTATTAACGGCAACGGGTTCGTCGTAAACGCTGCCATTGGTTTCGCTCGGTTCGCTGCCGTCGGTGGTGTAACGAATGGTTGCGCCGGGTGTGGCCGTGGTTAGAAAAACCGTAAAAGGCGCATCGTAAAAACCCCGTCCCGCGCTAAATTGCACCGGCGAGACGACCCCGGCCCAGAGCGCCGTTTCATCGTTGGCTCCACCGGGAGTGGGCCGGCCCAGGTAACCATTAGCCATTGCCGCCCCGTACCGCCCATAAGCCACATCGCCAAACTGCTCCGGGTAGGAGGGGCCAATCCCATCCATCACCTGGTCATCCAGAATGTTGGTCAGAGCCAAATAATCCCCGGTTTGGCTCAGCTTGAAGTTGGTGTGCAAGACTGCGCCCGGCCCGGTGGCGCGGCGATCCTTGCCCGAGGCAAACACGACCAGGTAGTTATGACTGCCCAGGGTAACATCGGGAAAGGGCCACTTTTGGAGATCATTGGGGTCGTCGGTCAGAGCATAGGCTCCCAGATTGACGGCTGTATGACCGGGATTATAAATTTCGATCCAATCCGAGTAATCCCCGTCTTCGTCGGCGAGGCCGCTTTCGTTATCGGCCATGAATTCATTAATTACCAAATTGCTGGTTTTCTGGTTAGCGGCTGCGCTCGATATTTGCCCGGCGCTCAACACCAGAAAGATGAGAATAACCGACCAGAAGAACCACTGCTGCCCTCTTTTTTTGTTCATATGCTAATCCGTGGACTCCTTATTGGCAGCTCGTAAAGGTTTGGTTACGCATCGCATCCAGGTGGTGCAGAATGACCTCTTGCCGTTCATCTACAAAATTCAGGGCTTGCTGCACGCTGTGATCAAAGTTGGCTACACCCATATCTGGGGCCCAGCGGGCTGCTTCTAGCGCAATAAACGGCCTGACAATCTCCGCCTGCTTCAGAATTTCAGCTTTAACTCGCTCTTTTGAGAGCTGGCCAACCTCATTCGGAGGACGGTTGGTGGTATTTTCCACGCCCAGGTATTCTCGTGCCCTTTGCCAAAATTGAACTTTTAACCAGCAATTTTTGATGAACGGTTTTTCCAGGATGCGGGTAATACTATCATGCGGGCTGTAAGCTCGCTCCAGGGTGTTGATGTCGTTCTTAAAGCCGCCATCGGCGCTGCCCAGGGCGGTTTCAGCATCCCAGACCATCATACGCCACTTGCCCTGGTTGGCCTTGGCGCCCGAATCCATGCGCCGGTAAACAATCCAATTAGAATCCGGCCAGTCCAAATTTTGCACATACGCCTCTAAAAATAGATAGGAAAAGACATTCTCCAGATCTACCCGATTCTGCAGCACGCCAATGTTGCCGGGGACCGAAAAATCGGCGCTGCCAACCCAATTTTGATTTTCCAGCCAGCCAGCGTAATCGCCCTCTTTAACCTCTTCCCGGTTATACCAGACCCCATTTTCCCAGCCGCTTTCTTTGGTAATAATGTTCCATTCTGCATCTTTATCAGAATAGGAGCGGAGAAACTGCTGGTCAATCCGCTCGGTCAAATTGTATAGGCCCCAGAACTCACCGTTGAGATAGAGCAGCACCCACGAGCCGTGAGCAATCGGCTGGCCCATATCTCGGTGCAGATTACGTACCACCTGGTCGTTAATATATCTGGCGGAGAGATGTTTATCCGACAGGCCGGGAATACCGCGATGGAAAAATGTATCCTGAAAGCCGGCCCGCAGCACCAGTTTATCAAACTTGGTCACCGAGCTATCGGGAAAAAGAGGATATTCCAGGTTGCCGGGTCCGCCATAAGATTTTCGGAAGTAAATCCGGTACGATTTCTTGGGGCTGTACAGGCGGGAGAAGTTGCCGTGGACTCTGATCCCAGCCTTAACATTAAACTGAACCTGTCCGCCGGGGGCGAAATATTCCATATTAATCGGGCGCTCCCAATCGGTGCCCCGTTCTTCAGGAAAGGCATGGAGGCTATTCAGGTCATTCCAATCGGCGACAATCGAAATGACGGGGATAGTCTGGTCGTAGTTAACCACCAGGTAAGATTTTGTGTAAACATCGCCGACCGCTGCCCCATCTTTAAAGACCTGCGCTCGGATGACCGTTGGTTTGTCAATGGTGAACGGGCCTGTGTAAGGAGTGCTGTTGGCATCGGGCAGGGCACCATTGGTCGTGTAGCGAATGGTCCCACCCGCAACCTGGCTGGTGAGATTAACTTGTAAAGGTTGCGTGGGCGCCTGAGAGTCCTGAGAAAAAGTAATCGTTTGGCCTGGCGTATTCTCCTTAGCCGCGACTGGCGTTGCGCCTATCCCCCAGGTGGGCACAACTTCGCTGGCCAGAAGAATCGCCATTAAAACCAGCCAGATTGAGCCAATCCGGAGCCATGATGGCAGGCTTTGATGGAAGTTCATCGGTTCCTCCTCTTGATCCAGAACAAAATGGGCATAGTTTCAACCGCTTTAAGTCATCCAGGCTATAAGTATTGCCTCCTGGAGGACTGGATTTAACAAATAAAAGATTTCAGATCCCTGGGCGTATAAACCGGCAAATGTGACGAATGAAATGCTCAGGGTTCGACAAAGTTAAGGAACTCAGTTATGTTTGGTTTTAGAAGTTTAGGCGGACCCAAACTGACGGTTTGCAGCACGCTTGGCCGGAAGTCAAAGGGGAACTGGAAAATTCGGTAGTAATCTCATTTTGAATGTTCAAGTCACTTCTATTTTGAAAATAACTACCAATAATATAGTAATTATACAAACGGACTTTAACGTGTCAAGCGCACTTTACAAGATCAAGCAAAAATGATACAATGTGGCCCACTGCCACAGTATGTCAGGTGATTTGGGAAGTAGCCTGATGACAGTATAGCTTATTTGGGAAAAAGGCGCATCATCCTAAAGTTGTAGATTGCCGACTTTAGGATAAGCAAAGCTGCTTTCTTGTGCCTCTCTTGTTCCCAGACTCAGTTTGGGAACAAGAGAGTAAAGAAGTTTTGGGAACCAGAGAACGCGCTAAGAAGTTGGAGGGAGGTACATTTGATGGAAGAATGTCCCGTGGGACGTGTCGCCCATTTATTGGGTAATAAGTGGGCTTTGCTCATCATTCGCGATTTAGCGTCAGGCTTCAAACGGTTTGGCGAGTTACAGAGATCAATGGGTCATATAAGCCCACGGACTTTGTCGGCGCGGTTGAGCACTCTGGAAGAGGCTGGCATCGTCGAGCGCCGAGCCTATGCCGAGATACCCCCGCGCGTCGAGTACTCTCTGACCGAAAAGGGCAGGGCGCTGCTGCCCCTGCTGCATGCCATGCGGGATTATGGCGAGAAATGGCTGCGGCCAATTCTTAACTGCCAAACAGAGCCTGATAAATTTGAGCGGTAACTGCTTGCGGGTCTTCGGCTTGCCAGACCCGCCGGCCAATGGCCACCCCCGCCGCCCCCGCTGCAATAGCATCGCGAGCCAGAGCAGTAGTAGCATGGTCATCACCCTGGCTAGGACCTCCGGCCACGATAATGGGTAGCGGCGCAGCCGTGACCACTTGCTTAAAGGCCTCAACATTGCCACAATAGTTTGTCTTAATTATATCGGCCCCAATTTCCATCCCAATCCGCGCCGCGTGGGCAATGGCCTCGGCCTCATAGGCGCGCTCGCCGGGCGGCATCATCTCGGCGACGACCGGCATGTCGTAGCGCTGGCTGGCGTCAACCAGACTGGCTAGCCAGCGGTAAATCTCAATATCCCCGGCCCGGCCAAAAAACACTGAGACGGCGATGGCGTCGGCGTCCATGTGCAGGGCGGTTTCCAACGAAGCAATTGGCGTTTCCTGAGTGCCCTCCTGGCTCAACCCGGCGGTCAGGCTGATCCGCAGCACCACCCCGGCTGCCGGCGGAACAAGCGAGGCGACTTCACGATAAAAGCCGGGCGAGATCAGCAGCGCGTTGGCGCCGCCTTTCAACACCGCCTCGGCAATAGCGCGGGGGCGGTCAATCCCCTTTTTAGGACCAAGCCAGCCGCCGTGATCCAGCGGGGCCATTAAACAACGCTTATGCGGACCGACCAGCAGCCGGCCCAGCCGTCTTGATTTTCCAGTTGTCATAAATTGAACTCCTTCACGAATAGATTTTGTAGGACAAGTTGCCAACTTGTTCTACTTTAGAGCATCAGCCGCAAAATCAGCCAGGAGGCAGTAGCGGCGATAAATCGATTCGTACACCGCGGCCAACTCCGGGCGCGGATGCAGCGGTTGAGGCTCGGCAAAGGTGCGGTTGAGGGCCTCGTCAAAAGAGGTGGTCGGGTCCAGGGCAGTGGCGCAGTAGGCGTAAATGGCGCGGGTAACGGTCTCCTGACCGGCATAGAGCAGCACCGGGCGCTGGCAAACATCGGCAATGATTTGCGGCCAGCCAGAAATGGTAGCGCCGCCGCCGGCCAGCGCCAGTTCTTGGATAGCCACACCCAATTCCTCGGCAATTTCCAACAGGCGGCGGAGGCTGTATGCGACTCCTTCTAAGACAGCCCGGCCCATATGCGCCCGCTGATGGGTCAAGGTTAACCCATAAAAGCTGCCGCGTAGAGCATCGTTCCAATAGGGGCAGCGCTCGCCGGCCAGGAAGGGTAAAAAGAAAAGCCCGTCAGCACCAGGGGGGGTCTGGGCAGCGGCATCAAGGATAGTCTGCAAGGGCGTGCCCGGATCGTAGAGTGCCTGCCAGGCCCATGTCAGCGCCGCCCCACTGGTAGAAAGAACCCCGTTGAGCAGGCGGTAAGGTAAAAGCGGGTAGATATACAAACGCTGGCAGGAGACGTCAATAGCCTGGTCGGCGGGCAGCAGCGTAGAGAGCATGCCCGAACTGCCCAGGGAACAGGTCAGGCGGCCCAGCTTGGGCGGCGCCCCACCCAGTAAGGCAATCACATCACCCGCGCCGACGATCACTTTGGTCGTGGGAGACAGACCCAGGCGAGCGGCTGCGTCGGGCAGGAGCGGGCCGGCGTCAGCCTCTGCGGGTTGGAGGGGCGGCAGAACAGCGGGGCTGAGCTTCAGCCCCGCCAGCCGTTCGGTGGCCCAGGCTCGCCGTTCTAAATCCAGCAAGGCCGCCCCGCCCGCTTCGGTCAGGTCGGTCATCACCTGGCCGGTCAGCCGGTAGCGCAGATAATCTTTGGGCCAGAGCAGGGTATGGGTACGAGCCAGTACCTCCGGCTGGTGGCGGGCCAGCCAGAGCAGTTTGGGCAGGGTGTAGGTTGAATTTAGTTGTGAAGAGGGCAGTTTTAGCTGGTGCAAAAGCTCGGCTGTTTCGTCTGTGGCCCGCCGGTCGAGCCAGAGAATCGTGGGTGACAGGGGCTGACCGGCCTCATCGAGCAGTACGGCCGTGTGCATTTGGCCGGTCAACCCCAGCGCCTGTACGGCCTGCAAATCATAGCCTGACGTCCGTAACTCAGCCAGAGCTGCGACGAGGGCAGCCCACCACTCCAAAGGGTCGGCTTCGGCCCAGCCCGGCTGCGGGATACGATAATCGTAGCGCCGAGTCGCCGTGGTCAGTACCTGGCCGTCGGCGGTGTAAAGCACTGCTTTGAGCGCCGATGTGCCGACATCTATGGCTAGAGTAGAGGTGGATATCTCACGTTTCACGTTTCAGAGCCAAAACCCGGAACCTTCAACCTTCAACTGTTTGTGCTGCTGCGCCGTTGACTTCCATCATGATTTTCAATCCTTCGGCATTCTTGACCATTTCCAGGCCGCGCCCCAATTCCTCCAGCGGCAGCAAATGGCTGACCAGACTGGCCGTATCTACCTGGCCGTTCTGGATATAATCGAGGGCGCGCTGCATATTTACCGGCGCGCTATCGGAGGAACCGGTCAGGATATATTCGCCATAATGGATCAGATTGGGATCAAGGCGCAGTTCATCGCGGGGATAAATCCCGGCGAAGATGTTGAGCCGCCCGCCGGGAGCCAGCAGGGGCAGGGTCTGCTCGACCAGCCGGGCTGAGCCAACGGCAATAACCACCGCATCCACACCCCAGCCGTCGGTCACTTCCTTGACAAACGCGCCCAGGTCATTCTCCTGGGAATTGACGGTCCAATCCGCGCCTAGCGCTTTGGCTTTTTCCAACCGGGCCGGGATCAGGTCGGCGGCGATGACTCGCGCTCCATGGAGCCGGGCAACTTGCATGTGCATCAAGCCAATTGGCCCCAATCCTACCACCAGTTCGACCTCGCCGGGCTGAAGGTGGAGCATATCCTGTCCCCGCACCACGCAAGCCAGCGGCTCCGTAAACGCGGCCGCTTTCATATCAGTCCCGGGTCGAAGCGGGTAGATGTTTTGCTGCGGCAGGAGGATGTAGTCGGCGTAACCGCCGCTAAACTGCTGGTAGGTCGGACGCCGGCACAGGTTGGGCCGCCCACGGCGGCAGGCCAGGCACGTTCCACATTTGACGATGAAATCGCCGACTACCGGCTGGCCGGCGGTCAAATGCTTCACTTTTGAACCAAAGCCGGCGACATAGCCGGAGCTTTCGTGGCCCAGCACGCGGGGAAAAGCGACCGACGAGGATTTTCCGGAAAAAGCGCGCACATCCCAGGGGCAAATGCCGGTATAGGCGACTTTCACCAGGACTTCGTTGTCGCCGACTTCAAAGATGGGCCGTTGGCGGACTTCCAACTGGCCCGGTTTTTCGCACCACATTTGGCGCATGGTTTGGGTAGTCATAGTCATTACCTTTTTATCGGACCGCCGACAGCAGACCGCCGACCGCCACGAAAAACTTTTTCGGCAGTCAGCGGTCGGTGGTCAGTGGTCGTTTTTTTTATCCTTTCGCTGCGCCCATGGTCAGACCTTGCACAAAGTAGCGATTCAGGAACAGCGAGATAATCATGGCCGGGATCATGGCGAAAATACACATGACCGCCATACGGCCCCAACTGATCTCGACGGCGCTGAAGGTCGCCAGAATACCCAGGGGCATCGTTTTGGTGGCCGGGGAGGTCAGCATGAGCGCGAACAGAAAATCATTCCAGGAGAAGATAATGCAGTACAACGCCGAGGCGACAATACCCGGAATTGACAGGGGCAGGGCAATTCTAAAAAAAGCCTGGAGGTGAGAGGCTCCATCCACCAGGGCCGCCTCTTCCATCTCCTGGGGCACGTCTTTAAAGTAGCTGCGCATCATCCAGACGACAAAGGAGGCGTCGAAGGCGGTATCAAGCAGGATGACGGCGGCATAAGTGCCCAACAGCCGCAGGTCCCGCATGAGCAGGTAGAAGGGAATGAGCATAGCAATCGGCGGGATCATCAATAGCAGCAAGAAGAAATAGGATGAGCCGTTGATCAGCCGGGATTTGCTGCGGGCAATGGCGTAGCCTGCCGGCACTCCCAACAGCAGCGACAGCAGGGTCGCCCCGGCGGAAATGATAATGCTGTTGGTCAAGAACAGGGTGATCTGTGAGTTTTGCCAGACTTCTTGAAAGTTCTTGAGGGTATAATCAAAAATAAGCCACTTGGGTGGAATAGCAAATGCCTCCCGGCCAAACTTAAAAGCGGTGGTGAACAGCCAAAACAGCGGCAGCATAAAAAAGAGGATCACCAGGATAATGGCGATGTTTTGGAGTGTTTTTTCAAAAGCGCTTGTTTTCATCTTTACCCGGCCTCTTAAAGCCTCTGCCGTTCCAAAACTCTGATATAGAAAATGGACAAAATAGCCACCACGACCAGCAGAATATTGGCCAGGGCGGCCGCGTAACCCATATCGAAAAAGGTCATGCCCACTGTGTAGATGTGAAAATTCAGGACGGTGGTGGCGCTGCCCGGCCCGCCGGCCGTAGTCGCATAGATGATGTCAAAAACTTTGAATGATTGCATAGTCCGCAGGAGCAGGCCAACCAGCAGCGTCGGTTTGAGTAAAGGCAAAGTGATAAACCAAAAACTCTGCCAACGGCTGGCTCCATCCACCAGGGCGGCCTCATAAGGTTCGCGGGGCAGGCTTTTGAGACCGGCCAGGAAAATCACCATCAGCAGTGGGCTCCACTGCCACAAATCAACCAGGATGATCGCCGGCATAGCCCAGGCGCTTTCGCCCAGCGGTCCTCGGCCCATGTTCACCCCTAAGAGCTTGAAGTAGTAGGGAATAACCCCAAAATCAACGTTGTACAGCGATTTCCAAACCAGCCCGACCACCAGGGGCGGAATAGCCATCGGCAGGAGCAGAAACGAGCGGACAAGCTGCATCAACCGGGTTTCGGCGGAGAGGAGCAAGGCCAGAGCCAGGCCCATCACAATTTCGGTGGTGACGGTGCCGACCACAAAAATCAGCGTTGCGCTCAACGCCCCAGTGACCTGTTTGTCCTGAAAGGCATTGAGGTAGTTATCAAACCAGAGAAAGGTTTTGATTTGGTTGGGATCGGTTAGGCGATACTTAAAAAAGCTGATAAAAAAAGAAAAAGCCAGGGGGTAGATCGAGATGACCAGGACAAACAGCAGCAGCGGCGCCAACAACAGCAGATAGTGATATTCGGCTGGGATATAGCGCCGCCAGCCGAATGGAGAGAATGTTTTTGTGTGAGCAATCTTTGGACTTTCGGGTAGTGAAGTCACTGGAAAAACCTTAGCAAGAATAACTCGTGCCCAAACTCAGTTTGGGCACGAGAGGGAAGAAGACCCTAAAGGTCTGCAAGACCTTTAGGGTCTCCAAATTGGAACTTACTTCATATTCGCTTCAACTTGAGCCTGGGCCTGATCCAAAGCTTCCTGGGCCGACATCTCACCCACCAGATAGCCATTGACCGCCGTGCCCAGGGCATCCTGAATGATGCTGTACTGCGGAATGCGCGGACGGTAGTCGCCGTCGCCTTTTTCAAATGACTCCAGCAGGAGAGGGAACCAGGGGTACTCTTTGTTCAGTTCGGGATCGGTCAGGGTGCTGCGGCGGATCGGCGCACCGTCGTTGCGAATCCATTCCTTCTGGACTTCGGGGCTGGACAGCCACTTGATGAACTCCCAGGCCGCTTCCTGCTCCTGCTTGGTCGAGTCAGCATTAATGCCGATACCCCACCCGCCAAAGCCGTACTTTGGTTCGACACCCTCGCCGACGGGGGCCAGGGTAATATCAACTTTGCCCACAATTGAGGAGATTTCCGGGTTTTCGTAACCGGCGCGGGCGATACTCCAGCCTTCCATCATGGCTACCTTGCCGGAACGAAACGCGGTTTCGCGCTGATCCCACCAGTAGTCGGTTGAGCCGGGGGGAGCATACTTAAAGAGCGAACCGAAGTGCTCCAATATTTTTACATGTTCCGGGGTATTGAGTTTCGGTTTGCCATCTTTATCCAGGATGGAGCCGCCAAACTGCTGCACCCAGGCCATATAATCCTGGGCTACCGCCGAGCCTTTGGCCCCTAACAGGGCGACGCCGTAAAAATCCTGATCGGCCTTGGTCAGCTTCTCCGCCACGGTGAGTAGTTCCTCCTGGGTCTTGGGCGGCTCGATGCCGGCCTCGGCCAGCACGTCTTTGCGGTAGTTGAGGACGTTAGCATAGCCGGCCAGGGGATAAGCCCAATGTTTGCCTTCATATTCGCCCAAGGTCCAGGACACCGGCATGATGTCGTCGAGCTGCAACTGATCTTTGTCGCGCTCCATAAATTCATCCAGAGGCAGGGTGTACTTGTTGGCGGCATATTCCCCACTCCAAACGATGTCAACGGTCATCAGGTCATAATTGGCGGTGTGGCCGACAAAATCAGCCGTGAGTTTTTGGTACAGGTCCACGTAGCCCAACTCATCCATAGTAATTTTAATGCCGGTCTCTTCTTCAAACTTGGGGATGAGAGCCCGGAAGGCCGCTACGTATTGGTCGGTCATGGAGGCCAGAACCAACTGCGTACCGGCAAAGGATTTGTCGCCGGCGGGGGCTGCGGCGGCTTCTTCGGTGGCCGCAGGCGCAGCGGGTTCTGCCGTCGCCGCTTTTTCCTCGGTAGCGGCAGGTTGGGGAGCAGCCGGAGCCGCAGTCGGAGCAGCGCCGCATTGGGCGGCCACCAGGGCCAGGAGTACCAACACGACTACCAACGCAAAGTAAAATCTTCTGGTTTGCATAGTCTTTCCTCACTTACTGAGTCTTAAAAAATAAATCTTTGACGAGGCGCCTAGCCAGGCATCCTCAGAGTACGGATTTCTGAACCTGTTTCGTGCATGTGTTTTTGTATCTTTGCCTCCTTTTGAGCGGTCAAGCTCGGCTTAAAATAGTCAGCGCGTGAGGTGAACGGAGTACTTGTAGCGGTCGCCCCGGTTGAACATGCGGTGATACTCAATAGGGATCGCCGTATCGGTGTAAACCGTTCCTTCGATGAGCAGCAAAGGCGTGCCTACCTCGATCTGGAGCAATTCAGCATGCCTGGCTTCAGCCGATACTGCCTGAATAGTTTCGGCAGCTCTGACCAGCACGATGCCTTTTTTCTCCAAAATTGACCAGAGGGACCTTTCGCGCTCCAGTTCAGCGGGAGTCAAATACGATTCGGACGGCAAGTTCAGGTAAACTTCCGAGACGCCCAGGGGTTCATCGTCAACCAGCCGCAGGCGCTCAACCATCCAGATCCACTGGCCTTTTTCGACCTCCAGGGCAGTGGCCACGTCACTGCTGGCTTTCTCGTGCCGCAACGCCAGCAAACGCGATCCGGGCCGGTAGCCTTCCTCGGCGGTGGCGGTTGAAAAACTCTTCAGCCGGTTCATGGGGCGTTCGATCTTGGGCCAGGCCACGAAGGTGCCCTTGCCCTGCCGGGTAACCAGGTGCCCTTCACGAGCCAATTCATCTATCGCCCGGCGCACGGTGATCCGGCTCACCCGAAACCTTCGCCCCAGTTCCTGTTCGCTGGGAATGGCATCACCCACCTCCAGCGCGTGGCTTTGAATTAAAGCGAGTAACGCCTCTTTAAGCTGAGAGTAAAGAGGGACAGGCAAAGTTCGGTCTATGGATCCTGGCTGTAATAGATCGGCCATCATCATGGAAGGCTGTTGCCGCGTTTATTTGTTATAACAATTAATTTTAAATGTTATTACAAGTGACCCGATATTAACATGAAGAGCACGACTTGTCAAAATCCTGCCCGCCCTGCCCTCTTCCAGCCACTATTTCTTGTTTTCAACGCGCTTCGAGTGTAATATCGCCCCGTGTTTACTTAAATTTTAACGGTTAGCCCAAGGAGAAGTGACCATGCCAGAAACACCCCTGCCGCCAATCCTGCCCGCCGAGGTTCTCGCCCGCCGCGAACAGTTATCGCTCAAACCTGTACCGGTCACACTGACCGGGCGTTTTGTCCGACTGGAGCCGCTCATCGTCGAGCGCGATGCGCAGCCCCTCTTTGAGTTTTCCAACGGCAGCTCCATCGTTTTGGGGGAGCGCTCGATTGAGGCTTACGACGCCGACAGCCTGATCTGGCGCTATATGTTCAACGGCCCGTTTGCCAGCCTGGCCGATTTCAGCGCCAGTTTGCAGGAGCAGGTGGATGCTGTCAATGGCTTATGTCTGTGCGTCTTCGACCTGGCTTCGGGCCGGCAGGTCGGCGTGACCAATTACATGAACAACGTCCCGGCCCACCTGAAGATTGAACTGGGCGGTATCTGGTACAGTCCCGTCGCCCAGCGCAGCAGCGCCAACACCGAGGCGACCTACCTGATGTTGAAGCATGCCTTTGAGTTAGGTTATCGCCGCCTGGAGTGGAAGTGCCACGCCCACAATGAACGTTCCCGCCGGGCTGCGCTGCGCATGGGCTTTAAATTTGAGGGGATTCAAGACAATCACCTCATCGTTAAGGGACGCAGCCGCGACACAGCCTGGTATCGGATTTTAGATACGGAATGGCCGGAGGTACAGACTCACCTTGAACGGCTTCTATATGGCGGGTAGATCTTAAGGCCGCCCACCTGGCCGGACCAGAACCAAAGCAAGCATTTTTGTGATAACTTTCACCCTCGTGGTACAATAACTATCAGCGCATGGCAGAATCAATGTCAAATCCTAACGTCCCCACCCGTCGTCTTACCAGATATCAGCCGTTTATGTGGGCCGTATCGGCCTTGGTTATTGCCGTTTTTCTCTTTTCGCCACCGGTAACCCTGCTTGATAAAACGCACGCAATCGGTTACGCCATCTGCCATCAAATTCCAGGCCGCTCGTTTCAGCTAGACGGCCAGACCCTGCCCTTGTGTGCTCGCTGTACCGGCATTTATTTGGGCGCACTGCTGGGTCTCGTTGGCATGAGCCTGATGAAGCGTTACCACTCGGTTGAGTTACCTCCTACCAGGGTGTTGATAACTTTAATAGCCTTCATTGGGTTGATGGGCATTGATGGCGTAAACTCCTACCTTTCATTTTTTCCTAAGCTACCGCACCTTTACGAGCCGCAAAACTGGCTGCGTTTGACCACCGGCACGCTGCACGGTCTGGCCATGAGCGCCCTGGTTTATCCGGTCATGAACGGCGCTTTGTGGCATCCCAATAACGCTCAGAATGAGCCGGCCCTCAGAAACTTTAAGGAGTTGCTGTTTTTTCTCGCCGGTGCAGCCGCCATCACCCTCATCGTACTCTGGCAGCAGCCGTTTCTGCTTTATCCTCTGGCTTTTCTGAGTACCCTCGGCGTGCTGCTGATGTTGGGCATCGTCGGGGCGGTGCTGGCGGTGATTCTGACCCGCCGCGAAGGAACCGCGCGTGCCTGGTCAGATTTAGCCTTACCTGGCGTGATGGGCTTAGCCAGCGCCTTCTTAATTGTCGAGGCTATGGGCGGCCTGCGGGCCATCCTGGTTCAAGCAGCCGGGGTGCCGTTTTAAAGTTAGGATAAAAACCAATGGCTGCCAACACTATTCTCGTCGTTGAGGATGAGCTGAGTATTCAAAAGGTGATCCGCACCTACCTGGAGAGTGAAAATTTCCAGGTTGTTTGTGTGGATAACGGCCCCGAGGCGTTAACTCTGGCCCAGGAGCTTAAGCCGGATTTGATCATCCTGGATTTGATGTTGCCCGGTATGGATGGGATGGAAATCGCCGCCCGGTTGCGCCAGGTGTCGGATGTTTACATTCTGATCCTGACTGCCCGGACCGAAGAAGCAGATCGGGTGGCTGGGCTGCGGCTGGGGGCCGACGATTACCTGACCAAACCATTCAGCCCGCGCGAACTTGTGGCGCGAGTCCAGGCGATTCTGCGCCGCCGCCGGAGCAGCGAGTCAGCGGTGAATACGCTTCGTTTTGCGCACCTGACTATTGACCCGGATCGCCACGAGGTCTGGACGCCGGGGCAGGCCCTTGAATTGACGACAACTGAGTTTAAGGTCCTGCTTGAACTGGCGCGTCACGCCGGCCGCGTTCTTACCCGCGAACAATTAATTGACCGGGTCTGGGGAATGGACTTCTACGGCACCGACCGGGTGGTAGATGTGTACGTGGGCCAGGTGCGCCGCAAGCTGGAGCAAGCCACCGGCGAGAGCCTGATCCAGTCTGTGCGCGGGGTTGGCTACAAGTTTGTGGATACCCGGCGATGAAATTTTGGCGCCAGCTTCGCTGGAAGATTATCGCCGGGCACATGCTGGTGGTTATTGTCGGGGTGCTCACGCTGTCGCTGGTCAGCGAGATCATCCGGCTGCGGACGATGCCCGCTGTTTTAGAGCCTTACCTGGAAATCCTGGCCCGGGCTGAGTCCCCGGCGGAGATTGAGCGGACAATCGCCGGGCTGGTGGAAACATTTTATCGGGACGCTATCTCTCGTTCGCTCGTGATTGCCGCCTTGAGCGCCATTGTGACCGGACTGTTGACCAGCCTCTTTCTGGCCCGTGAGATTCTGCGCCCCCTATGGCAGCTTGCGGACAGCAGCCAGCGCATCGCCAGCGGCCGCTACAGTGAGCGGGTAACAGTTCCTGCCAGTACGGAGTTGGCCCTGGTAGCTACCAACTTCAACCAAATGGCCGAGTCCCTGGAGCAAGTGGAACAGCAGCGAGTAGCCCTCATCAACAATGTGGCTCACGAACTGCGCACCCCGCTGACCGGCCTGGAAGGCTATCTGGAAGGGTTGCTGGACGGCCTTTTCAGCAACGACCCGGAAACCTTCGCCCAGATGTCACAGGAAGTACGCCGTCTGCACCGCCTGGTGGATGACTTGCAGGCTCTTTCACTAGTAGAAGCCGGTCAATTTTCGCTTCGGCTGGAAACCTTCGATCTTATCCCTGTTGTCAAGCGGGTGGTTACCCAACTCAAGCCGCAGGCAATGGCCCAGTGTCTGGAAATAGTCGCCGAGCACTCTCTGCTCGAAATTCCGGTTTACGCGGATCCTGACCGTACAGCCCAGGTGCTGATAAACCTGATCGGTAATGCCATTCGTTATACTCCCGATGGCGGCTGTATTACGATTCGGGTCGGTGTAAACGACGACCTGGCCGGAGTCGAAGTGCAAGATAACGGTATCGGTATTCCCGCCGAGGTAGCCCCTTACATCTTTGAACGATTTTATCGGGTAGATCGGTCGCGCTCCCGCGTCAGTGGTGGCAGTGGTATCGGCCTGACGATTGCCCGCCACCTGGCCTGGGCCATGGGTGGCGATTTGACCGCGGCCAGTCCCGGCCCTGGCCAGGGCAGCACGTTTACCTTTACCCTTCCGCTGGCCCCCTCCGCCCGCCCGCCTAATCATTTCTGACTCTCTTAGCCTTAATGAGATTTTTCCTTTTGCTCCCCAGGATTGACATATCCCGGGGTTGAGGCGGTGGATTTGTCAACCCACCGGGCGCGTTTCGTATCTTCCCTTACACAATCCTTACATTGACCTTATCCTGTTTTTACAAAGCTTTGTTATTGTTCAACCTGTAAAGCGATTTATTACTTCATTACAATCTAACTAAATCCGACGGAGTTAAACAAATGTTACAAAGCTTATTTGGTCACCGACAGGCAACGCCCTCTTCCCGGCAAACCAGCAAAATCCAGACTACCACGCCTAAGGAACTGTACCAGCGCTTGCAGGATCACGAGCCGGTGGTGATGGTAGATGTGCGCTCACCCGATGAGTACCGCCATGATGGCCATATCCGCGGGTCCCGCTTGTTGCCGCTGCCGGTTCTGTTGCAGCGAAGCGAGGAGTTGCCCAAAGACCAGCCCATCATCTGTGTCTGCCGCTCCGGCAACCGCAGTCATGTCGCGTGTGAACAGTTGGCTAGCCGGGGCTTCACTAATGTCACCAACTTGGTGGGGGGCATGATTAACTGGCGTCAGTCCGGTCTGCCTACTGACTAACAGAACTTACGCGGTTATGTCATTTCGAGCGACGATAGGAGCGAGAAATCCCTCAAAACTGCTCTAGCAAGACGAGGTATTAGGGATTTCTCCCTTCGCTCCGCTCCGGTCGAAATGACATACTCAGGCTCATCGCGTACTCCTATCTTTAAGAGGTGGGCGACATGGCCACATTGGAAGCGGTAAGTTCCGCAACAATACAACGTCGGGCTGAGAAATCGTCTCTCAGCCGTTTTTTGCCTTTTTTAGATTGGCTGGTCCACTACCAGCGAGCTAACTTGGTCGGGGACTTGATGGCCGGTATTATCGTGGCGATCATGCTGGTGCCCCAGGGTATGGCCTATGCTCTGTTGGCCGGACTCCCGCCCCAGGTGGGCCTGTACGCCAGTATTGCGCCCCTGATAATTTATGGATTGCTGGGCACCAGCCGAACTCTGGCGGTTGGGCCGGTGGCGATTGTCTCGCTGTTGGTTGTTAGCGGGGTCAGTCCCCTCGCCGAGCCGGGCAGCGCCGCTTATATCCAACTGGTTTTGACTTTGGCCTTGTTGGTTGGCTTGATCCAGGTCGTCATGGGCCTGGTCAGACTGGGGTTTCTGGTCAACTTTCTCAGCCACCCGGTTCTCTCCGGCTTTACCAGTGCAGCCGCGATTGTGATCGGGTTCAGCCAACTCAAGCACCTGCTGGGTGTGTCCATCCCGCAAACGGAGCAGCTTTATGAACTCCTGCTTCATCTCGCTCAACGCCTGGGCGAAAGTAACCCGGTTACGGTGAGCATCGGCCTGGGAAGTATCGGGGTTCTGCTCTATTTCAAGTACGGATTGGGGAAGCAGCTCAAACGGTGGGGTGTGTCTGAGCGCCTGATTGTACCCCTGACCCGGAGTGCGCCGTTAGTGGTCGTGTTGCTGGGAACGGGATTGGTCTGGGCCTTAGCTCTGCATGAGCAGGCCAGCGTCAAAATTGTGGCCGAGGTGCCGGCCGGTTTGCCGGGCTTGACCCTGCCTGTACTTGACTCGCAGGTGTGGCAGCTTCTCCTGCCTACGGCGCTGGCCATCAGCTTCGTGGGTTACATGGAAAGCATCTCCGTTGCTAAATCACTGGCCAGCAAACGGCGGCAAAAAATAGATGCCGACCAGGAATTAATCGCGCTGGGCGCGGCTAACCTGGGGGCGACGCTGACCGGCGGCTATCCGGTTACAGGGGGCTTCAGCCGTTCGGTGGTCAACTTCGCGGCTGGAGCCAATACCGGCCTGGCTTCCCTCATAACCGCCGCGTTGATTGCCCTGACGGTCATCTTTTTAACCCCTCTTTTTTACTTTTTGCCTCAGGCAGTGCTGGCCGCGATCATCATTGTCGCCGTGGCCGGTTTGATTGATCTGGCGACACTCAGGCATGTCTGGCATTACAACAAAGCCGATGCGGCCTCGCTGATTGTCACCTTTCTGACGGTGCTGGCATTGGGGGTCGAGGTCGGGATTGGGGTAGGGGTTGCCGTTACCATCCTGCTTTTTTTGTGGCGGACCAGCCGGCCGCATGTGGCTGTCGTCGGCCGCCTGGGCCAGAGCGAAACTTACCGCAATATCCTGCGTCACCCGGTCAAAACTTGCCCGCATGTAGTGGCGATGCGGGTAGATGAGAGCCTGTATTTTGCTAACACCAAGTTCCTGGAAGATTGCGTCCTGGGCATCATCGCCGAGCGGCCCGAAGTAAAACACCTGGTTCTCAGCGGCATTGCGATCAACTTTATTGATGCCAGCGCCCTGGAAACCCTGGCGGCTCTGGTCGAAGAGTTGCGTAATGCGGGTGTGGAATTTCACCTGGCTGAGATTAAAGGACCGGTGATGGATCGGCTCAAGGCGATTGGCTTTGTGGACAAAATTGGCCCGGATCATATCCACCTGAGCACCCACGACGCCATGCAAGCTCTGAATTGCGTTTAACGGAATAAATTGAGGGAGGGGAAAGTGGATGAACTACGGCTTTGTCATCAACAATAAAACCTGCATCGGCTGTCACGCTTGCAGCACCGCCTGCAAGTCTGAGAACGAAGTGCCGCTGGGCGTTTACCGCACCTGGGTCAAATACGTCGAGAAGGGCGAGTATCCCCACAGCAGGCGCTATTTCCAGGTCAGCCGTTGCAATCACTGCGCCAATCCGCCCTGCGTTCGCATCTGCCCGGTAACGGCCATGTACCAGCGCCACGACGGGATTGTCGAATTTGACCCCGACGTGTGCATCGGCTGTAAAGCCTGTATGCAGGCTTGCCCCTACGACGCCATCTACCTCGACCCCGAAACCCATGCGGCAGCTAAGTGTCACTTCTGCTCCCACCGCACCGACATCGGCCTGCAGCCCGCCTGCGTTGTGGTTTGCCCCACCCAGTCCATTATCGCCGGCGACCTTGACGACCCCAACAGCCACATCCGCCACTTGCTGGCCCATGAAAAGATCAGCGTGCGCAAGCCGGAGCAGGGCACCGCCCCCAAGTTGTTTTATATTGACGGCGACGATGTGGGCCTGACCCCCACCGCCGCCCAGGCCAGCTTTATGTGGACTGACCTGGTCTCCGAACAAAGCGTGGCTGCCTCTGCCAACGGACATACCAACGGTCGCTATGAGATCATTCCCCTGACAGCCGTTCAAAGCGACCGCCGACCGCCGAGTGCGAAGCCTCTCCTTGGGACCGCCGACCGTGGAAATGACTCGTCTTACGCCTCACGCTTCACCCCTCACGCTTCCTCGGGTGTCTCCATTCGCGCCCCTCAACAACAAGGTACTGGCTATCACGGCCCCATTCACCTGGGCGCAGGACGCATTGCTGAACATCTGACGCAGACCACCTACAACGCCCAGCACAAAATTCCCTGGCATTGGCCGGTGCCGGCTTACCTGGTGACAAAAGGCATTGGCAGCGGTCTCTTTGCGCTCTTGGCTATTTTCTTTGGACTAAACCTGGTTGACTTCAATCCGCTGCTGGCCCTGGCGGGCAATTTTACCGCCCTTTTGTTCATCGGCCTGACGACCTTGCTTTTGGTGCTGGACCTCGATCAGCCGCTGAAGTTCCACACCATCCTGACCCGGCCCCAGTGGCGATCCTGGCTGACGCGAGGGGCTTTTATCCTGATCGGCTTTACCCTCATCGCCGGTCTGTGGTTATTGATTGAGGGCGCGGCCTACATGGGACTGTTAGACCCGACCATCGCCGCGCTAACCCGCCGGCCGCTGCTGGCGATTGGTTTTGTTCTGGCTGTGGCTGCGGCCATTTACACTGCTTTCCTGTTCGGCCAGGCCGAAGGGCGCGACCTGTGGCAAAGTACCTTGTTGCCAGCCCACCTGGTCATCCAGGCGGTAATGGTTGGCTCAGCAACCCTGCTGGCTTTGGGGCTGTGGGCGCCCATAGCTCCGGCGATGGTCACCGCTTTAATCTGGATTTTTGGCGTATCGCTTGTTGTGGATCTCTTTGTGACCCTGCTCGGCGAATTTGGCATGCCCCATGCCTCCGAAGTCGCTGCCCGCGCCGCGCACGACATCAGTCACGGCAAGTATCGAAACTATCTCTGGGCAGGTTCTATCGGCTTAGGGCATCTGGCGCCGCTGATTCTACTGTTAGCCGTTGGTTTGATGACCCCCTCTCCTGCGACGGGCTTACTGGCCGTTGCTGCCATAATGACCATTGTTGGCCTATACTTGTTTGAATATGCCTTCGTCATGGCCCCGCAGGAGATACCCAATTCGTAGCCAGGAAGTAGGGACGCGAAGCGAGGAGTAGGGAGTAGGGGTCTAAAGAAGTTATGCCCTTCTCCTTACTTCCCACTCCTTACTCCTATTTGGAGAGATTGATGAAAGCAAAACTGTCCCGTTTTCTCAACGCAGTGACTCAATTAAGCCAAACCCAGCAGCCAGCCTGGACCACCTCGGTAGGCCAAGTGGAAGCAGCCAGCCCAGAAGTCAAACCAATCCATTTGGTGGAGATTCCAACGTCCGCTACAAGCAATGGCAGCACTACCTCCCCCATTTCTCCAACCCTCCAACCTTCCAACTCTCCAACTTTCCACTCTTCCCCCGGCCTGACCAGTTATCCTCCGCCGGAAAAGTGGGATGACTGGGTCGAATACGATCCCAAAGCCTGGCCGAAGAAAAAGCCTCGCAATTATATGCTCGTACCCACCATCTGTTTCAACTGCGAGAGCGCCTGCGGCCTGCTGGGCTATGTGGACAAAGAAACCCTCGAAATCCAGAAGTTTGAAGGCAACCCGCTCCACCCCGGCAGCCGGGGGCGCAACTGCGCCAAGGGGCCGGCCACGCACAACCAGATCTACGACCCGGAGCGCATCCTTTTTCCGCTCAAGCGGGTCGGCCAGCGTGGCGAGGGCAAGTGGCAGCGGGTCACCTGGGATGAAGTGCTCGATGACCTGGCCGGGCGAATCCGCAAAGCCTTTCTGGAAGAGCGCCATAACGAGATTATGTACCATGTCGGCCGGCCCGGTCACGACGGGCTGATGGAGTGGGTCCTCTTTGCCTGGGGCGTGGACAGCCACAACAGCCATACCAATGTCTGCTCGTCCGGGGGACGCGCCGGTTACGCCTTCTGGATGGGCCTCGACCGCCCTTCGCCCGACCACGCCAATGCCCGCGTCATCTTATTACTCAGCTCGCACCTGGAAACGGGCCATTACTTTAATCCCCACGCCCAGCGGATTCTGGAAGGCAAGCAGGCCGGGGCCAAATTGATCGTCATTGACACCCGTCTGTCTAACACCGCCAGCCATGCCGACTACTGGCTGTCGCCCTGGCCCGGCACCGAGGCCGTTATCTTCCTGGCCGTTGCCAACCACCTGATCCAGACCAGCCAATACAATCGTGATTTTGTCCAAGCCTGGGTTAACTGGGCCGAATACCTTCGCCACGAATGGCCGGATGAGCCGTGCACTTTTGAAACCTTTGAAGCCAAGCTCAAGGAAATCTACGCCGGTTACACCTTTGAGTTTGCCGCCGCCGAGAGTGGTGTCGAGGCTGATATAATCCGCAAAGTCGCCGAGGAAGTGGCCCGCTGTGAAGGCAAACTGGCCTCTCATACCTGGCGCAGCGCCACCGCCGGTCATCTGGGTGGCTGGCAAATTGCCCGTGCCCTGTGGTTCCTCAATGTGCTGACCGGCTCCGTTGGGGTCAGCGGCGGGGTTTCCGCCAGCGCCTGGGACAAGTGGACGCCTCGGCCGTACAAGCTGGCGCCTCACCCCAAGCGCTGGAATGAACTGACCTGGCCCCAAGAGTACCCCCTGACTTTCTTTGAACTGAGCTACCTGCTCCCCCACTTTTTAAAAGAGGGCCGGGGCAAGCTCGACACCTACTTTACCCGCGTCTACAATCCGGTCTGGACTAACCCCGACGGCATGTCGTGGCTGGAAGCCCTAACCGACGAGTCGAAGGTGGGCTTACACGCTTGCCTGACTCCCACCTGGAGCGAAACGGCCTGGTTCGCCGATTACGTTCTGCCCATGGGCCACGCCGCGGAAAGGTACGATACCATGAGTCAGGAGACCCACGCCGGGGCCTGGTTGGCCTTTCGCCAGCCGGTGCGCCGGGCCGCCCTGGAGCGGCTGGGGCAGCCGGTCGAGTATAGCTACGAAGCCAACCCCGGCCAGGTCTGGGAGGAGACCGAATTTTGGATTGAACTCTCGTGGCGGATTGACCCCGACGGCGCGCTGGGAATCCGCCAGTATTTTGAATCGCCCTACCGGCCCGGCGAAAAAATCACCGCCCAGGAATATTATCGCTGGATGTTTGAAAACAGCGTGCCCGGCCTGCCGGAAGCCGCGGCCAAAGAGGGGCTGACTCCCTACGAGTACATGAGCAAATACGGCGCTTTTGAGCTTCGCCGGGGGGCGGAAAAGCCCTATGCCCAGCCGGTGGCGGCGGAGCTGCTGGAAAATTCCGGCATAGATGCAGAAACAGGTATCGTCTATACCCAGGCGCCGGCCAAACCTGGAGCCAATATCACTCCCTATCCCGCTTTCCCCGGCGACGAGCGAGGCCGGCCCATTGGCCTCAAGGTCGGTGAGCAGGTGGTGCGCGGCTTTGACACCCCTTCCCGCCGCCTGGAGTTTTACTCCACCACCCTGCGCGACTGGGGCTGGCCGGAGCAGGCCGTTCCCGGTTACATCAAGAGCCACGTCCATCCCGACAATCTCGACCAGGCAGCCAACGAATTTGTGCTGCTGCCTACCTTTCGCCTGCCGACGATGATCCATACCCGCTCCGGCAACAGCAAGTGGCTGAACGAGATCAGCCATAAGAACCCCTTGTGGCTTCATCCCAGCGATGCCCGGTGGCTGGGCGTCAATACGGGCGACCTGGTTCGCGTGACCACTGACATCGGCTATTTTGTCATCAAGTGCTGGGTTACGGAAGGGATTCGTCCCGGCGTGGCGGCCTGTTCCCACCATATGGGGCGCTGGCGGCTGCACGAAACGGGCATGGAACGCTGGTCGTCGGCTCTGGTGGACTTGCAGCCGGACGGCGAGGGCCGCTGGCGCATGCGCCAATTGAGCGGAGCGCAGCCCTTTGAAAGCAGCGATCCCGACTCTCAACGCATCTGGTGGCAGGATGTCGGCGTACATCAAAACCTGACCTTCCCGGTTCACCCCGATCCCATCAGCGGCATGCACTGCTGGCATCAGAAGGTCAAGCTGGAAAAAGCGCCTGCCGGGGACAGCTACGGCGACATCTTGGTGGATACGCAAAAATCTCACGCTATCTACCGGGAGTGGCTGGCCCTGACCCGGCCCGCCGCTCAGGTATCGCCCGACGGCACCCGACGGCCTTACTGGCTATTACGGCCGTTCCGCCCGCAGCGGGAGGCTTACCGGCTGCCGCCAGGTACGGGCCAGGCCGCTGCTTCGGCTGTCGCAAGCACGCCCCAGCCCGACGGGACCAACAGGCCGGAAGCAGCGGCGGCTGAAATGCCGAGTTCCCGGCTGCCTGAGGGGTGAGCAGATAATCTTGACAAGGTTTGGCAATTAAAGGCATATTAATTCTCATAATGAGAAAGGATTTTTATCAGCGGAGGATGAATTGGCGGCAGTGAGCCGGACGGCTGGGACCAACCCCATGCAGCATTGGCTGGCCGATACGCTGGCTTTCTTCTTCCGCCCAGTTGAGATTGTCCGTAGTTACCGCGGCGCCGATTTACGGCCAGACCTGCTGGCGGCGCTGACCCTGGCCATTGTCACCCTCCCCCAGGCGATTGCTTTTGCCCTGCTGTCGGATTTGCCGCCTCAGACCGGCCTCTATACGGCCATCGTGGCCTCCATTGTCGGGGCGTTGTGGGGGTCCTCTATCCACCTCAACACCGGCCCGACCAACACGACCTCGCTGCTGGTGTTGTCTACCTTACTGGCGGTGGCCCAGCCAGGCACCTCTGATTACCTCGTCGCCGCCGCCCTCATGGCGGTGATTGTCGGCACGATCCGGCTGTTTATGGGGCTGGCCCGGCTGGGGGTGCTGGTCAACTTTGTTTCCGATTCGGTCATCATTGGCTTAACCGCCGGGGCGGGCCTCCTCATTTTTGCCAACCAACTCAAAACTTTACTGCACCTTGAGATTCCCAATTCGCCCTACTTTTTTGTGACCCTGTTCCAGATTTTGGAGCATCTGGGGCAGACCCACGGGTTGAGTTTGACCCTGGGCCTGGCTACTATTGGCCTCATCCTCGGGGTGCGCTGGACCAATCCTCGCCTCCCCAGCCCGCTCATCGCCATCGGCGCCATTACCCTACTGGTCGGTTTGTTTAAGCTGGAGCTGCAAGGGGTTATTATTTTAGGGGAGCTGCCTCACGGTTTTCCTCCCCTACTTAGTTTACCACTGACCGATTTTGAGCTTATCCAGAAGTTGCTGGTTGGTTCGACGGCGGTGGCGGTGATTGGTCTGGTCGAGGCCACCTCCATTGCCCGGGCCATTGCCATTAAAAGCGGCCAAAGCCTGGACAGCAACCAGGAGTTTGTGGGGCAGGGGTTAGCCAACATTGCTGCCGGTCTGTTTTCAGGCTATACCTGCGCCGGCTCGTTTACCCGGTCCGGGGTGAATTTTGCCGCCGGAGCGCGCACCCCGCTGGTCAACGTTTTTGCCGGGCTGTTCGTTTTGCTGGCGTTACTGCTTCTGGCGTCTTACGCCGCGCTTATTCCACGCACAGCTCTCGCGGGGGTGCTGATGCTGACTGCCTACGGCATGATTGACCACCGCCAGATGAAGC
This sequence comes from Anaerolineales bacterium, assembly GCA_015075185.1. Classification (GTDB taxonomy): domain Bacteria; phylum Chloroflexota; class Anaerolineae; order 4572-78; family J111; genus DSQQ01. Next base: position 533,352 of record JABTUW010000003.1, read on the forward strand.
GGATCTGGCATGCCTCTAAAGGTGACAGTGTGATCATGCTGGCGACTATTCTGGCCACCCTGCTCTTGCCCCTGGAATTTGCCGTGCTGGCTGGCATTGTCGTCTCCATTATTCGCTTTCTGGTCAAGACCTCCCAGCCGCAGGTGCTGCCGGTGGTGCCGGATGAGAACTTTCAACATTTTGTCTATGTTGAAGACCAGCCGGTCTGTCCCCAGTTGGGGATTATTTCGGTCAGTGGGCCGCTTTATTTTGGGGCCACGCAGCACGTGGAGCGGGCGATTCGGACCAATCTCGAACAGCACCCCTCCCAGCAGTTTCTGCTTTTACGCCTGCACCTGGTTGATTACTGTGATGTGAGCGGCATTCAGATGCTCGAAACGGTGGTGCGGTTGTACCGGGGGCGCGGCGGTGATGTGTATATGGCCGGGGTGCGCCGCCCGGTCAAGCGTCAGATGCAGTCCATTGGCTTCGACCAATTTTTAGGCGCTGCCCATTTTTTGCAGCGAGATGAGGCTATTTCTCACCTGTTTCACAAAGTGCTGGAGCCGTCGGTCTGCATTTACGAGTGTGAGTTGCGGGTTTTTGCCGAATGCCAGGCGCTGCCCAAATGGTCCTACGGTTCCCGCATTCCCGAAGCGGCCAGCCTGCCTGATTATCCCATCCAATCCTGGCTCCCCAGCGAAGTAAAGGCTCGCCTCCATCAAAATGGCGGCAGTCCGGCTATTTTGTTAGTAGATGTGCGCGAACCGCCGGAGTATCAGCGGGGACACATCCCGCAGGCGCAACTGCTGCCCATGCGCCAGATTCCCAAGGAAGGCCAAACCCTCCCCAGCGACCGCCTGATCGTGCTGGTCTGTCGCAGCGGGCGGCGCAGCCGGATTGCAGCCGGTATCCTCAAAGATATGGGCTACCCGGAAGTGTACAATCTACAGGGAGGCATGCTGGCATGGGAAGCGGCCGGCTATCCTGTGGCCGTCGAGTAGGACAGGTTGAGAATCCTTACCCATTCCTTACATTCCTCTTGCATAACTTTTACACACGCCGTTTATACTCTGGGGAAAATTCTCCACTAAGCATAAAAAGGGAAGAGAGGATATTCAAATGGATTGGATTTGGCAACCGTGGCCCTGGTATGTCTCGGGGCCGTTGATTGGCTTGATGGTGCCGGCCCTCTTGCTGCTGGCCGGGAAAAGCTTTGGCATCTCCACCAGTTTTCAGCATTTAGGGGCCATGTGTTCGCCCAACAGCAAAGTGCCCTACTTTAGAGACTACGACTGGCGCAGGAATCACTGGCGGCTTGTCCTGGTAATTGGAGTAATTCTCGGCGCATTTATTGGTGCACAGCTTCTGTCGGTGGAGCCGGTTTCCTTTTTACCCGCCGACTACTATAGCTGGCGCGGTTTGACCCTGTTAATCGTGGGCGGCTTTCTGGTCGGCTTTGGGACGCGCTACGCCAATGGCTGCACGTCCGGCCATACGATTATGGGTCTGGCCAGCCTGCACTGGCCCAGTTTGATCGCTACGATCAGCTTTTTCATCGGGGGACTGTTCATGGTTCACGTGTTAGGATTCTAGGGGGATAACTATGCAAGCGAGTTTCGAAGAGAACAACCTGGCGAGTAATCCTGCCGGAGTAACTGACGATACGCTCGTTCAACAACTCTACGTCTTGATTGTCGGCGTGTTCTTTGGGCTGGTGTTGGTCAAATCCGAGGTCGTTTCCTGGTTCCGGATTCAAAAGATGTTCCGCTTTGAAGAAGCGCACATGTACCTGGTGATTGCTTCGGCGGTGGTGGTTGGCGCTCTATCGGTCTACTTGATCAAAAAGTTCCAGTTGAAAACGGTTGATCAGCAGGAAATCCAGATTGAAACCAAACCCTTTCAGAAAGGGATGGTTATCGGCGGAATTATCTTTGGCATGGGCTGGGCCATCACCGGCGCGTGTCCCGGCCCGATCTATGCCCAGCTTGGCAGTGGGGAATATGCCGCCGTGGTGACTCTGGGAGCGGCCCTGGCCGGAGCCTATGTTTACGCCCTCCTGCAGCCCAGGCTGCCGCACTAGCCCAATAAGCCGATGAGTCATTTGCGCCTTCACATTGACAAAGAATGATCAATTTAATTTATGGATTACGATTTTGGATTTATACCGCAAGGGTATCCTTTAGGACGATTAGGATCAAGATTTAGCCTTCCTAATCGTAAATCGTCAATCTGAAATCGTAAATTGGTTAGGCCCTTACACTACCCTTCCATTTTTCTTATTCAATTTTTACACAAAAGGGATAGAGTTGGATCATCAGCAGAGGTTATAAGCTAGAAGGAGAAAGTGCAATGCTGCTAAAATATTTTTACGATGATAAGATCGCCCATGCTTCTTATATGGTGGGCTGCCAGGCAACCGGTGAAGCTCTGGTCGTTGACCCAGCCCGTGATATCGAACCCTACCTGCAAGCGGCCGAAGAAAACGGGATGAAAATCGTGGCCGCCACCGAAACCCACATTCACGCCGACTTCCTTTCCGGCAGCCGGGAACTGGCCGAGCGCACCGGGGCCAAGTTGTACCTCTCGGATGAGGGCGACGAGAACTGGAAGTACGAGTTTGCGCCTCAGTACAACCACCAACTGGTCAAAGACGGCGATACTTTTAAGATCGGCAACATTAAAATTGAAGTTATGCACACCCCCGGTCACACCCCGGAGCACATCTCCTTCCTGGTCACCGACACCGCCGGGGCCAACCAACCCATCGGCATCTTCAGCGGCGACTTTGTCTTTGTCGGCGATGTGGGCCGGCCGGACTTGCTGGAAGAAGCCGCCGGCATCAAAGGTACCGCCGAGCCGGGTGCCCGCCGCATGTTCCATTCGCTCAAGCGCTTCAAGGCTCTGCCTGATCACATCCAGGTCTGGCCGGCGCACGGAGCGGGCAGCGCCTGCGGCAAAGCCCTGGGCGCGATTCCTTCCAGCACCGTCGGCTACGAAAAGTTGTTCAATTGGGCCATGGCCTACGAGGATGAGGATCAGTTTGTGAAAGCGCTGCTCTCCGGCCAGCCGGAAGCCCCCTTCTACTTTGCCATGATGAAAAAGCTGAACAAGGTGGAGCGGAATGTCTTGAAAGAGCTGCCCCAACCGGCCAAACTGAATGTTGACCAGTTGGCGCAAGTTCTGGACCAGGGGGCCGTAGTGGTGGACACCCGTTCCGCCGATGAATTTGCCGCCGCTCACATTCCCGGCACCATCAATATCCCCCTGGATAAATCCTTCACCAACTGGGCCGGCTGGCTGTTGGGCTATGACCAAACCTTTTATCTGATTGGCAGCGAGGCGATCATTCGTCAAGCGGTACGCGACCTGGTTTACGTTGGCCTGGACAATATCGGCGGCTACTTTGAGCCTGCCGTGCTCTCGGCCTGGCCCGGCAAACTCCAGAGTTATCAGACGACCACCCCGACCGAGATTGCCGACCAGGTCCTCAAGGGTGAAGTTACCGTGCTGGACATTCGTGCCTTGAGCGAATGGAACGAAGGGCACCTGCCCGGAGCAAAGCACATTATGCTGGGTTATCTGCCCAAACGCGCCGCCGAAATCCCAACTGACAAGCCGGTGGTGGTCCACTGCCGCACCCAGAATCGTTCGGCCATTGGAGTTAGCGTATTACAGGCTAAAGGCATTCCCAATGTAATCAAAATGCATGCCGGCTATCAAGGCTGGGCCACCGCTAATCTGCCGATTGAACGTAACGGCAAGTAATTAGCCACAGTTACGTTTAATACCAACTCTCCTTTCAAGCACCGTATTTCTTACCGCAGAGAGCGCAAAGGACGCTGAGATTTAAACAGGAAAAACCTCTGCGATCTCCCCCTGGCACTTGCCGCTCCAGGGGCAAGTGTGTGTACTCGGCGGTAATTTGTGGCCTTTCAATGGGCAATCGGTATTACATCAATTGACAAGCCCCCGTTTCTCTTAGAAATTGGGGGCTTTTTGATCTCAAGAGATTAAGTTGGCCGGGCATTTGACTGAAACTCAAAAGCCCTTCATAATAAGCCGGAAGTAAAAAGCCCTTCTTCACTTCTTCACCGCAAAACATCAATCACTTATCATAACTTGCCGGAAGGACTTGGGAATCCGAGCGATTTTTCGCTCGGCGTAATTAAAGGAAACAAGACCGGTTTCGGCCAGGGCCAGGATTTTATCTCCCCTGGTTATCCGGTGAAAAATCCGAAAGCTGCGCTGCGTCATTTCGCCGATGTGGCTGTCAATGTCCAATCTGTCCAGCATAAAGCCTTCTTCCAAAAAGTTAACCACCAGATCGGCCATTATGATCCCGGTTTGACCGTCGCCCAGGTTCATTTCGCTCAACCCCAGGCTGTGTAACAGGTTGATGCGAGCCTCATGCAGCAGTCCCACCAGGGCATCGTTGCCCAGGTGGCCGCCGTAATTAATATCTCGGACCTGGAGCGTCACTTCATAATGAAATTCATAGCTTGGTTGGAGTTGAAGTTTGATTCTGGGCATTGTCCTCTCCGTCAGAAGATACGTTCAGTTTAAGCCAGGGGTGAGAAAAGGGCAAGCTAAATAAGGAAGGATGGCAACATTGTGGCCTACAAAATATTAACAATTGAACCAAAAAAGAAGATTGCTCTCATTGCTCACGATAACAAAAAGGACGATATATTGGAATGGGCCAGGTATAACCAGCCCGTATTAGCCCAGCATGAACTCTATGCCACCGGCACCACCGGCCGGCTGCTGGAGACAGAACTGAACCTGCCGATTAACAAGCTGCAAAGCGGCCCGTTAGGCGGCGACCAGCAGATTGGGGCCAGAATTGTTGACGGCGCGATTGATTTTGTCATCTTTTTCTGGGATGCGCTCGAATCCCAACCGCACGACCCCGACGTGAAGGCGCTGCTGCGCCTGGCCGTCGTCTGGAATATTCCCACGGCCTGCAATCGTGCTACCGCCGATTTTATGATCTCTTCCCCGATCATGGGGATTGCCTATGAGCGGCTGCTGCCGGATTACACCGAATATCGCAAACTGCGCCGGGGTCGAGAGGACATCTAGTGACGCTTGCTGTCAGGCCGGCCCACCTGGCCGACATCCCGGCCATTACGGCGATTTATAACGAGGCCATTTTAACCACCGTCGCCACCTTTGACACCGAGCCAAAAAGTGAGGCCGACCGTGCCGCCTGGTTTGCCGCTCACGGCCCCAGGCATCCTATCCTGGTGGCCGAAGTGAACGGGCAGGTGGTCGGCTGGGCCTCGTTGAGCAAGTGGTCCGACCGCCTGGCCTACGCCGATACCGCCGAGATTTCGCTCTACGTCCGGAGCAGCCAGCGCGGCCAGGGCATTGGCAAGCGCCTGGTTGAAGCCGTGGTGGCTGAGGGCGAAAAAGCCGGCCTGCACACGCTGATCGCCCGGATTGCGGCGGGAAATGAGGTCAGTGTCCGTTTGCACCAAGCGGCCGGTTTTGCCCCCATCGGCGTGATGCGCGAAGTAGGGCGCAAATTCGGCCGGCTTTTGGATATTCATTTGATGCAGAAGATTTATGAATGAAGCGTGGGGCGTATTAACCTTAGTTCGGAATTAGGTCAAAAATTACCCTTCGATACGGGCTAACGCCCTACTCAGGATGATTTTTGGCTCATCATCGCACCCTGAGTAGCCTTGAACGCAGTGAAAGGCGTATCGAAGGGTGCGATTACAAAAATCCAAATTCAGGTTATTATGTTATCTTGAGACGTTACACCCCACGGTCCGAAAAGAAAAAGATGGCCGGTTACTCAAAAACGCCACTGGTTAAAAAATTAGGGATTAAGCCCGGCTTCCACGTCATTATTCTGAACGCACCGGAGAACTACACCCAAACTCTGGGTGAATTGCCTGAGGAAATCATTGTTGCCAACAGCCTGGCCGGCCCTCTCGACTTCATCCACTTCTTCACCACCCGCCGCGAGATCCTGGCCGCCGAATTTCCGCAGCTCAAGCAGGCTCTCGCTCCGAGCGGCGCGCTCTGGATTTCCTGGCCCAAGCGCTCAGCCAGAGTAGAGACCGACCTGACCGAAGACATCATCCGGGCGATTGGCCTGGAAAATGGGCTGGTGGATGTCAAAGTGGCGGCGGTGGATGAGATCTGGTCAGGTTTGAAGTTTGTTTACCGGCTGAAAGATAGATAATTGACAGGGAGTAGGGAGTAAGAAGTAAGGAGTAGGGTTTTCCCCTACTTCCTACTCCATACTCCTTACTCCCCCTCCATTAATCGAGGAAAACTATGGCAATCCATCATTTAGAACCGCAAACCTACTATTACACCTTCGGCCCACACGAACCGGCCCTGAGCCTCCGCAGCGGCGACACCATTGTGGCCGAAACCCGCGACGCCTATGGCTACGACGCCCAGCGCAACCCGCTGCCGGAAACGATGAAGCAGCGCGCGCCGGGCACGGCCTTGCGGGAGTCGAATCCCCTGGTCGGCCCAATTTACGTGGAAGAGGCCCGGGCCGGCGACTTGCTGGCGGTGCATATTCGCCGCATCCGCCTGACCCGCAATTTCGCCCTCAGCCGCCAAAACTCTTACTTTGGCTGCCTCACCGGCGAAGCGCCGGGCCGCCGCCTGCTCTACAACCCGCCGGTGCCACTGGTCTGGTACGAGTGGCAGCTTGACCGCGACCGCCACGTCGGCATCCTGGATATGCCCAAGAGCCGCCTGCAGCGGGTCGAGGTGCCGCTCCAGCCCTTCATCGGCTCGATTGGCGTTGCCCCGCGCTTTGGCCGGGTCGAAATGACCCTCACCCCCGGCGAGTACGGCGGCAATATGGACTGTCCCGATACAGCCGAAGGCACAACCCTCTACCTGCCGGTCTGGGTAGATGGGGCCTACCTGCTCTTTGGCGATGTGCATGCCCGGCAGGGTGATGGCGAACTCAACGGCGTCGCCCTCGAGGTAACGGCGGAAATCACCCTGGATATAGAGGTGCGTAAGGGGGGCGAGGCGGAGTGGCCCCGTCTGGAAGATGCCACCCATATTATGGTTGCTGGCAGCACTCGCCCCCTGGACGACTGCGTTCGCGTGGCGCAAATGGAGCTGCTGCGCTGGCTGGTGGACGAATACGGTTTCCAGCGTGAGGAAGCCTGGCAGCTCAATGCCCAGGTCGGCACGATGCGGATTGGCAACTTTGTTGATCCCTGCTACACGGTTGTCGCCAAGTTCCCGAAAGCGTATCTGCCCTGAGGGTAGGGGCGGACGGCCGTCCGCCCCTACCTGCTCCATGGGACAAATATAGATTTGTTTTACAAACATCATGGCTACGCTTCGTGTCTTAACCTACAATCTGTACTTCGGCGGGGCCGACCGGCTGGAAGAGATTTACACCGTGCTGGCCCATGTCGGGGCGGATGTCGTCGGCCTGACCGAAGCCGACGATCCGGCGGTCGTAGCGGCCCTGGCCGAACGGTTAGAGCTTTACCATATCTGGGCCGAGGGCAGCGGTGACCGGCATATCGCCACTTTGTCCCGCTTTCCCATCCTGGAATGGCAGATTTATCGCCGGCCGCCGCTGACCCAGGCGGTTCTTGAAACGAAACTGGCCCTGCCGGCAGAGACGGTTTCTATTTATAATGCCCATCTCCTGCCGACCTTGTTACTGCCCTTTGAAATCCGGCGCTGGCAGGCTGCCGGCAAATTGCTGCAAATTATTCGGACTCGCCTGCCGGGGCCGCACCTGATTTTGGGCGATTTGAACGCCATCGCCCCCGGCGACCGGGTCTTGCAGCGCAACAACCCGGCCCGGATGCGGCGGCTGATGGCCTTGCAACTGAATATCATTTTCCGGCTGGCCCTGCCGCGACTGCTCAAGGCCGGTTACACAGATTGTTTCCGCCACCTACATCCCACCGAGGATGGTTTCACCTGGATGCCCGGCAACCTCACCACCCGCTATGACTACATCCTGGCCGACCGCTCAATGGCAACTCGCCTGCAAGCCTGCCGGGTGATTGACGATATTCATGCTGTCTGTACCGCCTCCGACCACCTACCTCTCCTGGCAGAGTTTGGAGGATGAACGATGAGCCTTTTTTCAAAAGCGAGGTCCGGGGTAATATCCACACCCTGGTAGACTTGAACGAATGATAAACGTTAAGAATTCAAAACCTCAAATTTCAAACTCCCTACTCCCCGCTTTGCGTCCCTACTCCCTACCCCCTGACTTCTGGTCTCGCCAGGCCAACACCCAGACTGAGTCCTTTGAGTTTACGCCTTTCGGCATTCCGGCCAGGATTACGGCCAACCGGTCAGGAGTTTTAAGCGCGGCGCATTTGTCAGCGAGACGTTTCAGCCTGCCCCCAACGCCCCCAATTCCCGACCCCCAACCGCTAACCCCGATCCAAATTCAACTGGTTGTGACTAAAACCGATACTCCAGCCGTCCCCGCCAATCTGCCGGAGCAGTTGCAGTACGCCGGGGTAGGGGACTGGATCAGCCTGTCTGCCGGGCCGTGGGGCCATGCCTTTGCCCATTTACCGACCCGCACCGCGGCGGCCTTTTTATCGCCGGCCCTGGCCGCCGAGACGCGCCTGGTCAGCCGCTACATAATTGACCATTACCTGCTCAACTTCATCCTGACCGAGTGGGCCATGCTCCACGCTTCGTGCGTGCTTGATCCAACCGGGCAGCGCCTGATCCTGATGGTTGCCCCGCACAACACCGGCAAATCCACAACGGCCCTATACCTGCTGCGGGCAGGTTACATCTTTCTGGCCGACGGAATGGCCCTGCTGCGCCAGCGGGGATCGAATTTTGTGGTGGGCGGTTATCCTATTGGCGAGGTCAAGCTGCGCGATGATGTCTTGGCTTTGTTTCCCCATTACTCCGGGCAGGCAGTTAAGGTACGTGAGCAGCGCAAAACGGTAATCAACCTGCGGGCAGCCCACCCGGATGGCCTGGCCGAAACCCTGTTCAGCCCTAAATCTATTCAGCTTTGCCTGGTGGAACGGAATGGCTTCAGCCAAACCGAGGTTGCGCCGCTGATTCCCGCCGAAGCCTGGCCCACCCTGGCCGCCAACAGTGTCTACTGGGATATTCCGGAACGGTTGGACCACAACGCCGCCACCTTACAGGCGCTGCTCGAATCGGCCAGCCTGTACCGCCTGAAAATCGGGTCAGACCCGGAGGGAATTGTTTCGGCGCTAAGTGGACTGAGCTAAATTGTGGGGGGTAAGGCTAATTGGCTGACAGATTTAATCTTTCACCATTGAGCACGCAGAAAACGCAGAGAATTTTTTACCAGCGCCTGGAGTGGGACAGGTGTTAATCTCTCGGCGATCTCCGCGCTCTCTGCAGTTAACTTGGCCACAGTGTTAAACTAATCAATCAACCAGAAAGTTGAGGGGAAGCGGCATGCTGCTAATCGAACACAGAGTCAACACCCTTGAACATTTGCGGAGAGTGCCCCCGGAGCGCGGCATTGAGGTGGACGTGCGCGACTACGAGGGTGATTTGCGCCTGGTTCACGATCCGCTGCAGAGCGGGGAGTGGTTGGAAGATTTGTTGGCCGCTTACCGGCACGCCCTGATCATTTTTAATGTTAAGTGTGATGGCCTGGAGGGGCGGATCTTAGAGTTGGCCGCCAGGTACGGCGTGCGCGATTACTTCTTTCTCGACCTGGCTAACCCAACCCTGATCAACCTGGCCCGGCGCGGCGTGCGCCAGATCGCGGTACGCTACTCCGAATTTGAACCGTTGGAATTTGCCCTGGCCTTTGCCGGTAAAGTAAACTGGGTCTGGGTAGACTGCTTCACTCACCTGCCGCTCAACCCAGAAGTTCACCGCCGCCTGGCCGAGCATTTCAAAATCTGCCTGGTTTCGCCGGAACTGCAACAGCACCCGCGCCCGATGATCCAATCTTTCCGCCAGCAGTTGCGGGATATGCCGGTTGACGCCGTCTGCACGGACTTTTGCGACGATTGGTTGTGAATAAAAGTTACAATTACTTCTGAAGCGCACCCTGAGTAGACCAAAGCGAAGCGAAGGTCGTATCGAAGGGTGTGCTTCACCCCGGCTTATGGCCCAATACGCATCCTTCGATACGCGCTCCACTCTGTTCCGCGCTACTCAGGATGCTAACACAATTTTTAGATAAAAGGTTCCTTAATGCTAGAACTCGCCAAGCGCTCTCACTGGCTGCAAACGTTGGTCGTCAAATGGGTGTCGGCCTTGCACCCGGCCATCGAGCACAATGTTCAGAAAACGCAGGCCATCAAAAAAGCCTTCTACTTTGCCTTTCTGGAGCAGCTTGCCGGCGACTACCTCGAATTTGGTGTTTTTGAAGGCACGTCGTTGATTGCCGCCTTTGAAAATGACCGGCGCTTCCGCACGCCCGAGACACCCCGGCGGACTTTCTGGGGCTTTGACTCCTTCGAGGGCTTCAAGTACTTCGCCGCGCGTGACCGGCACCCCTTTTTTAAAGAGGGCGACTTCGCCAGTAACTATGAGCAGACCCGGCAGCGCCTTGAACAGCACTTTAAGGGTCGAGCTGATTGGCATTTGGTCAAAGGGTATTTTGAAGAGACAATTCAAGCCAAAACTGCCCTCGATTTTGGCATCAAGCAAATCAGTATCGCCCTGTTAGACTGCGATTTGGGCACGCCTGCCCTGCTTGCCCTCAATTTTATGGCCCCGGCGCTGCAACCCGGCACGGTGCTCATCCTGGACGATTACTTTGCCTACCGGGGCAGCCAGAAAGAGGGCGTGGCCGGCGCCTTCTGCCAGTTTCAAACAGAGCACCCGCATCTGAAGTTTCGGCGTTTGTTTGATTACGGTCACGGGGGGCAGGGGTTTGTTTTGGCCGACAGAGCTTAAGAGCAGTACTTTCAAATAAGGAGGAGTGAGCATCCTCAGATGCGAACGGGGCTGCTCCGCATCTGAGGATGTCCGCTCTTCAAAGACCTAGAAAGCGTTATTTGAAAGGCATTGAGCTTAGGAGGAGAGTGAAGCGATGCAAATCATTATTCCTATGGCCGGATCGGGCACCCGCTTTGTCCGGGCCGGTTACAAAGAAATCAAACCGCTCATCGAAGTAGATGGCCGGCCGATGATCGAACATGTGGTGCGCATGTTTCCCGGTGAGCACGATTTCTTGTTTATCTGCGCCCAGCCGCACCTGGAAGAGACACCCTTACGCTCGGTCTTGAGAAGCCTGGTCCCCGGCGCAACCATCGTCGGCATTGAGCCGCACAAAGGCGGCCCGGTTTGTACGGCCCTGGCCGCTGCCGCTTATATCAAGGACGACGAGCCGGCTATCCTTAACTACTGCGACGCCGCCGCGTTGTGGGATTACGCCGACTTCAAACAACGCATGGCCCAGCTCGACTGCGCCGGTTCCCTGGTCGCGTTTCGTGGCTTTCACCCGCACAGTCTGGGGCCGACCCTCTACGCCTACATCCGTGAACAAAAGAACATGCTGCTGGAAATTCGGGAAAAGCGGGCCTTTACCGAGCAGCGCATGAATGAATATGCCTCAACGGGTACCTACTACTTCCACAGCGGCACGCTGCTCAAGCACTATTTTAGACGGGCCGTTGAGCGTGACCTGCAAACCCAGGGCGAATATTTTGCCAGCGTCCCCTACAATCTGCTGGTCGAAGACGGCTTGCCGGTGCATGTCTACGAGGTTAAACAGTTCATTCATTGGGGTACGCCCGAAGATTTGGCTGAATATCAGGCCTGGTCAGACTACTTTGCCCGCTACGCTTACTGGAAACCAAGCCTGCCGGAGCTGCCGGGCATCAATTTGATCCCCATGGCTGGCGCCGGAGCACGCTTCAGCCGCGAGGGCTATCCCCTTCCTAAACCGCTCGTCCCAGTAGCCGGCCAAGCGATGGTCCAGCGGTCGCTCGACACCTTCCCTCCGGCTCGGCTCTGGCTGACCGCCTGCCGGACCGAACACCTGCAAACCTCCTCCCTCCGTCCCGTGCTGACCAGCAACGGCCACCGCGTCGAGATTCTGCCGGTGGAGCAGCCTACCGAGGGCCAGGCTGTCACCTGCTTGCTGGCCCGCGACCGGCTTGACCCAAACGAACCGCTGCTTATTGCCCCCTGCGACGCCGCGTTGGTCTACGATCAAGCGCATTACGCCGCACTGGTGAGCGATCCCCAGGTGGACTGCCTGGTCTGGACGTTCCGCAACCATCCCCATGCCAACCGCCACCCGCACCAATATGGCTGGGTTGAAGCCGCGCCCGGCGGCGAAATCCAGCGCATCTCCTGCAAAACGCCCCTTAACGATGATGTCCGGCGCGACCCCGGCATCATCGGCGCGTTTTGGTTTCGCCAGGCTCGTTTCTTCCTCGAAGCCGCCGACAGCCTGATCGCCCAGAACCGGCGGGTCAACAACGAATTCTATGTTGATTCGGCCATTGAAGTGCTGCTGGAGCAGCGCCGGCGGGCCAGGCTGTTCGACGTGCAGCACTACATCTGTTTCGGCACCCCCGACGACGTACGCAGCTATGAGTATTGGGCAGCCTATTTTGACCGGGCGGCGCAGCATCCCTATCAGCACGGCCGCGGACCGCAGACGGCTGACCCCATTCCTTCCCTCGCTTTCCTACAGAGAGGGTTAGGGTAGGAGGACGGCGGTCTGTGGTCGGCCAGTGGCGGTCACCATTAGGAGAAGGGTCATTGAACATCTGCCTGTCTATCGTTTTGCCCTGCTACAATGAGGCCGATAACCTGCCTTTGCTGTTGAAGGGCTACCGCCAGGTCTGGCGGGATTTGCCGGCAGAGCTGATTCTGGTGGACAACGGCTCAACCGATCCCACCCCCGCCGTGCTGGCCCGAGAATTGGTCCGCCCTGAGCTGGCGTTTGCTCGCACCGTGCGGGTTCCTCAGAATCGTGGCTACGGACATGGTCTTTATACCGGCTTGCGGGCGGCCCGGGGCGAGTTTGTCGCCTTTTCCCACGCCGATATGCAGTGCAGCCCGGCGGATGTCTTCAGGGCGTACGACCGGCTTAGAACTGCGCCCAATCCGGACCAAACGCTGGTCAAAGGCCAGCGCAGCGGGCGAGAGTTCAGCGCGGTATTGATTACCGCCGGCATGAGCCTGCTGGCCTCAACCGTCCTGCTGACTCTTTTGACCGACATCAACGCCCAGCCTAAAGTGTTTCACCGCAGCCACCTGGACCGCCTGACCGAGCCGCCGGACGGTTTCCAGTTTGACCTGTACGTACTCTATCGCGCCCGGCAAGCCGGAATGAAGATTCTAACCATTCCGGTGGTCTTTGGCGAGCGCATGCACGGCCAATCGAAGTCGGCCTTTAACGTTTTTGCCCGCTATCGGACCATCTGGGCGATTGTAACCTACATTTTCCGCTTGCGTTTTGGAGGCGCGACTTGAAAGTAGGGCAGTTCCTTTTGCGCCGGCCGGTCTGGCTGTTACTCGTCGTCGCCGTAGCCATCCGTATCCTTCCGGCAACGGTGCGTTTTGTTATTGGCAGTGACGACGGCCTGTTTTTAACCCTGGGCCAAAACCTGGCGGCCGGCCGGGGCTATACCGGCGATGGCCTGACCACCCAGATTGACTTCCCGCCCGGCTATCCCTTCTTTGCCGCCGCTGTCTATGGGCTGGGCGGTGGCCTGGAACTTCCTACCACACTCAATATTCTGGTCATCGGGGCGTTGCTGACGCTGCCGGTCTACTGGCTCGCCCGCCAGCTCAGCGACGCCAAAACTGCGCTGCTGGCCGGCCTGCTGACGGCTCTGCATCCGGCCCTGGTGCTGGCCCAGGGGAATCTGGAGTCGGTGGCCGAACAGCCTTATGCTTTGCTGCTGTACACCGCCTGGGGCTTGCTGTGGTGGAGCTTACAGACCTCAGAGGTTTTAGAAACCTCTGAGGTCTATGCTAAGCGCTGGTTTCGTCTGAGCGGCTTTGGACTGGCCGGGGTGTTGACTGGCATGGCCCACCTGGTCCGTTGGGAAGGGGTGATTTTAGGTCTGGTGGCAGCAGGAATAATCCTTTTGGTTCTCCGTCGAGCGGCGGTTGGGCCGGTCCTGGTCTTTCTGGCCGGGTTGGGGCTGTTTGCCGTTCCGTATGCGCTGTACCTTTACCAGCACACCGGCTCGATCCTCAGCCCCAAGACCATGCTGACCCAACTCCACGCGACGGCCATTGATGCGTCTGCCAGCGACCCCTTTGCCTTTGAAAAATCGTTTTACGAACCTTACGAGCTTTGGCTGACCAACCCTACCCGGCCGCCGGAAGTGGTCCGAGAAGGCCGCACCGCCGCGTTGCAGCGTTACGCCGGCAATGTTTTTCTGGAAGCGCGGCTGTGGTTCACCTCTTTGGGTTTCATGACGATTGTCTGGATTGTGCCCTGTGGCGTTGGTGTGTGGGCCTTGGGCCGTAACCAAGCCCTCTTTTTGCTGCCGTTGTTGATCCCGCTGGCCTTCATTCCAGCCTCGGTAGTTGACCCGCGCTACTTCCTGATCCCTTTGCCTATCCTGATGATCTTCACCGCACGCGGCTGGATGTGGCTGGAGAAGAGATTGCTGGCTTTGCCCCTCTCCCTGCGAGGGAGAGGGGAGAGGGGAGAGGGTCCGCTATTTGGCTTTGTCACACCCCAACCCGTTTCCCTGGCCATGCTGCTCGTCGCGGCCACATTGGCCCTTTGCACCCTGGCCAGCCTGGCTGGCCCCTTTCTCTACCCTCGCCCGCTGGAGTATCGCACCGCCGGTCTGGCTTTGCGCCAGCAGGTTGCCCCCGGCGCGCACATTCTGGCCCGCAAGCGGCAGGTTGCCTTTTATGCCGACGGAGTCTGGGACTGGCTGCCCTTTGCCGAACTTGAGGGAGTTCTGGCCTATGCTGCCGCCCATCGGGCCGATTATCTGGTCCTGGATCAATACACCACCCCTGACCTGCGCCCTCAACTGGCGCACCTGCTCGATCCGGCCAATGCTCCGGCCAGCCTGACGCCGGTCTATGTCGGCGATGAGGTCATCGTTTACCGCATCCTGAACGGGGGTGTTCAACGTTAGAAAATGACCTTACTGGCTGCCGCCCAACTTATCGCGAACAGTCTCCGCCTCGATGCTCCCGCGCCGCCGATTGAAGGGGCGGTGGATTGGACGCAACTGCTTCACCATGCCGACGGCCACTCGCTGACGCCGCTGTTATATACAGTCTGGCGCGACTCTGGGCAGCTTGACCTGCTTCCGCCCGCCGTTTGCCAGCGCATGGCCCAGGCTTACGCCGACAATGCTCTCCGCAACAGTTACATCCGCCAGGAACTGGTTGAATTGGACGGGCTTCTGACTGGGGCTGGCGTGCCGCATCTCCTGCTCAAAGGCTGGTCGTTGATCGAAAATCTCTACCCCGACCCGGCCCAGCGGGTGCTGTACGATCACGATTTTCTCGTCCCCGCTGACCGGGCCGAAGCAGGCCAGCACGCGCTGCGGACCGCCGGGTTTCGACCCCTGACTGGGAAAGATGAGTGGGTAGAGAAACACCTGCCGTCGTTGTGGCGCAACGACGGCTACAAGTGGAACGGCTATTTGTTCGACCCGCTTTACCCCCGTCCGGTGGAACTGCACGTGCGCTTGTGGGAGCAGGGCTGGCGTGGTCTCCAGGTGCGCCAACTGCCCGATCCCTGGGCCGACGCCCCGACCCGGACCATTGCCGGCGTGCCGATGCAGCGTCTGGCCGATGAAGCCATGCTCATCCACCTGGCCATGCACTTTGCCGGTCACCTGGTTGAGCGGGAAGCCCGGCTGAACCAACTGCTGGACCTGGCTCGCCTGGCTCAAAAAAGGGCAGTCACTCTGGATTGGGAGAAGACGCTGCACCAGGCCGAGCAGGCCGGGGTGAGCCGCTTTGTCTACGCCTCGCTCTTTTTGGCCCACCAGGTTTTTGGCTCGCCGCTGCCGCTCCAGGCCATCTGGCAGCGCCTGGCGGCAGCTACGCCGCCCGGCTTCCGCGCTTGGCTGGCCGAAGATGGCGCGGCGGATGTCCTTACCAGTGACTTTCGACGGCGGGACAGAGGCAAAGATTATCAGTTGACCTTTCTGGCGGCCCGGTCCCTAGGAGAGCGCCTGGGGATTGTCCGCTTTGCGGCGTTGCCTCCCCTGGGCCAACTGGCGGCCAAGTATAAGCTGCGCCAGCGCTGGCTGGGTCCGCTGCTCTATCCGCGCTACGTGGCCGAACGGGTCGGCAGCTATGGCCGAAACATGCTGCGTAGCCGTAAGAACGGAGAGGAATGACGCATCAGTCTCTTTGATAAATGTAGTAATCTTCGTTCTCGATATATGTTACACCTTGGTTGCTCTGTTTGAGATAGCGTCTGGCCCTGGTTGCCCTGATTTGATTGGCAACAATTCTATCTAAATTCTCTGCAACGAACGAGTACTTATTTTTACGAAACTGCACAACGGCCACCAACTTGAACTCATCGTTACTTGTCGCTTCTTCGGCCTCGTGGTGATGGTTGTTTGTCAGCAGGATGCCGCCCCGCTTGAGATAGTTCTGACAGGCCGGGTAGATACCCCCGGCATGAAGTGAAATCAAAAGGTCAAATTCTTCGTCCAGTTGGGGCACTGCTGCGGCGTAGTCGTGGGCGATGAAGCGAAAGTAGGCGGACCGCCTGTAGGTCTTGTGACTGTTGATATAGGCTAAAACACTGTGCCTGTCGGCAAAGAATGCCTGCGCCTTTGGGTCGCGATCTATATAAACCACGTGCGGGAAGAAGAAAGAAGGCGTGATGTGAACAAAGCTGCCCGGATATAAAACGTTTTGGCAATTGTATTTCTCTTGGACAGCCTTAAACAGGCCCACGCGCTCGAATTGAAGATCGCTGTAAAACTTTTTGTATAGGTCTATTGTTGAACTGCTCTTCATCTCTCGGTGGGCGTCAAATGCCTTACTTTTCAAAAGCGAAGAACTGCTGCTTATCCTGGCGGCGGATGTAAGAAGGATAGAGCCGGTTCTCATTCAGCTCGGTGCCGCTGTGATGGCCCAGCAACCGCCAACCGGCGTTGGCGGCGTCGGCCGCTACTTCGTCAGCCCGGTAAAGGTGGTAATAGACCAGCCCTGGCGTGGATTGGAGGCTGAACTGGGCTACCTGGGCATCGCCCGGCTCGGCTCCGTTGGGATAAAACTGCCGGGCCAGGTCCACCCAACCGGGCCAGGTACGCCAGCGCAGGGTCCGGGCCAGCCCGCGGGCGTGCCAGACCAACGGATGGACCCGGCGCGTCTCGCGGCTCCACAGGGTGGCGTCGGCGGCGGAAGGTTGGCGGGCGTGGTTCGACCCACTCGCTCTGGCAGGTCTGCACACTTTTTCGAGGAGCCAGTAAACATAACAGCTTAAAGCTGGAGCAAGGTTGTCCAGTCCCAAAATTAAGCGGCCGCCCGGTTGGGTGACGCGGGCCAGTTCGGCCATCGCCTGGCGGCGCCTGGCTCGACCGGGAATATGCTGGAGTGCGCCGAAGAACATAAACACGGCAGTAAAGGCGTTGTTAGCAAAGGGTAAAGCCAACAGATTGGCGGCGCTGAACTGCGCTTCAGCCGAGAGAGCGCGCCCGGCCAGCAGCATCGGCAGACTCAAATCTATGCCGCTGACCGTATATCCGGCCTGGTTCAAGGCCAATACCGCCCGTCCCGCCCCGCAGCCGACATCGAGCAGTCGCCCGGTCGCTGGAAAGTAGCGGGATATCATTTCTTGCTCGCATTTTTGCAGACCCTGCTTGCTCAGGTTTTGCCAACAAGTTACTACTTCCGGTTGACTATATTTTTCGGCAGTGCTGATTTCGCTCATTTTTTCGTCGAGGCTTGACACAGCAAAACATAGTGCATTATAATACGTATTGCTATCCCCTCCTAATCTCAAAAATACAACTCAATGTAACAACGATGTTGCAGCATAAAATAGTCTTCTTGATGTGTTGGATAATTTTAGAAAAATAGGATTGCCGCGAATGCAGGAGGCTATTTTCCGTTATAATAAATTTCAGCCCAAATCACAATTTAGAGTTGGCCGACTATCCTGATTGTTAATAAAGGTTTACGTATTTTTAACGCCGTTTTAACCCTGGTTTAAAAACGGGTTAAATGGCGTTTGATAGAGTCTACCGCGTGCGCTGAGCCGGAAAGGGGGTATAACCGCTACAGAGAGTTACCGTAGAAGGATTGCATAGGGATGTAGGCAAAAACAAAACTCATTATTTCTCAATTGGAGGAGATTATCATGAAAAAAATGATGAATGTGGTGAGTCTGGTCACGCTGCTGGCTTTGCTCCTGACCCTGGCTCCGGCTGCCGTCCTGGCCCAGGAGGTGGTCTGCGAGCAGGATGCCGTGGTCCAGGCCGATGACTGGCTGTCGAAGCTGGCCGATAAGTTCTACGGCGACGTGCTGGCCTACCAGGCCATCGCCGATGCCACCAATGCCATGAATGCCACCGACAGCAGTTATGCCAAAATTGACAATCCTGACATCATCGAACCCGGCTGGAAATTGTGCATCCCCGCGGCCGAGTCGGCCCAGGCTGCTGTGGGCGCTCAAGCTGAACAAACAGCGGGCGCGATGGATGCCTTGATCGCCGCCGCCAAAGAAGAAGGCATGTTGACCACCATCGCCCTGCCTCACGACTGGCTGAATTACGGCATTATGATTGAAAATTTCAAGGCCAAGTATGGCCTGGAAATCAATGAACTCGACCCGAACGCCGGCTCTGGCGACGAACTGGAAGCCATCCGCGCTAACAAAGACAATAAAGGCCCGCAAGCGCCCGATGTGGTTGACGTTGGTTTTGCCTTTGGCCCAGCCGCTAAAGACGAGGGTTTACTTCAACCCTACAAAGTCTCTACCTGGGCGTCCATTCCTCAGAATCTGAAAGACCCTGAAGGTTACTGGTACGGCGACTACTACGGCGTGCTGGCCATTGAAGTCAATACCGACGTGGTCCAGAACGTGCCCCAGGACTGGGCTGACCTGCTCAAGCCGGAATACAAGGGCCAGGTTGCTCTGGCGGGTGACCCCCGGACCTCCAACCAGGCTATCCAATCCGTCTACGCGGCGGGCCTGTCTCGTACCGGCGACCTCAATACCGCTGCTCAGGCCGGTCTTGATTTCTTTGCCGAACTGAACGCCGCCGGCAACTTTGTGCCGGTCATCGCCAACACCGGTACCATCGCCAGCGGTGAAACGCCCATCACTCTTCAATGGGATTACCTGGCTCTAGGTAATCGCGATACCTTTGCCGGTAACCCCAATGTTGAGATCGTGATTCCGCAGTCGGCGGTTTTTGGCGGCGTCTATGTCCAGGGAATCAGCGCCTACGCCCCGCATCCGAACGCGGCCAAGCTGTGGATGGAATATCTCTATTCTGATGAAGGCCAGTTGGTTTGGTTAAGCGGCTACGGCCACCCCATTCGCTACATTGACATGGCCAGGCGCGGCGTCATCCCGGCTGACCTGGCGGCCAAGCTGCCCCCGGCCGAACTGTACGAAAAAGCTGTCTTCCCCACGATTGAGCAACTTGACGCCGCCAAGCTGTTGATTACCGAGCAGTGGGACTCGGTGGTCAATGTGGATGTGAAGTAATTTCTTAAACTCAAACCTTTTTTAAGAATGAGGGGTCCGAAGTGCATTTTGGACTCCTCATTTAACCTATTTTCTGAGGAGAGGGCATATCGTGTCACACGCTGCCACTCACGAAACGAGGGATGTTCCATTAGCCCCGCCCGTGCCGCGTGAATTTTCCTGGGCCTGGGTAGGGGTTATACCCTTTTTTGTCTTTGCCGTGGCCTTTATGCTATGGCCGGCTGCCTCGTTATTTACAGGCAGTTTTCTGGACAGAGCAGGCAACTTTACCCTGGCGAACATTGCCGGCCTGTTTCAGCCATTTGTCGTTAACGCCTATTGGCTCAGTATCCAGATAAGCACAGTCACAGCGGTGGCCGGCGGCCTGTTTGGGTTCCTCATTGCTTATGCGGTCGTCCTCGGGGGGCTGCCCAAAGGGGTACGCACAGCCATCATGACTTTTTCCGGTGTCGCCTCTAATTTTGCCGGGGTTCCTCTGGCCTTTGCCTTTATTGCTACTGTTGGCCGGGTGGGCTTTATGACCGCTCTGCTAAAGGATCTGTTTGGCTGGAATATTTACGATACCGGCTTTAACCTTTATAGTTTTGCCGGCCTGAGCCTGACTTATCTTTACTTTCAATTTCCCCTGATGATATTGATTATCGCCCCGGCGCTGGACGGTCTCAAGCGGGAGTGGCGCGAAGCCTCGGAAAACCTGGGAGCGACTTCCTGGGAGTATTGGCGTTATATCGCCCTACCCATCTTGCTGCCGTCTATTTTGGGGACCATGATTTTGCTTTTTGGCAACTCTTTTGGGGCCTATGCCACCGCCTTTGCTTTAACCGGCGGCTCGTTGAATCTCGTTACTATTGTCATTGGGGCGCAGATTCGAGGCGATGTGCTCAATAATCCGGGCCTGGGTTATGCCCTGGCCCTGGGCATGGTCGTGGTGATGGCGGTTTGTATCAGCGGCTATACCTGGATGCAACGCCAGACGGAGAGGTGGCTGAGATGAAGGTTAAGTCTGAGCCTAAGATTTGGCGAGCAGAGCGATTAGCTGTAGGTGAGTGAGGGAAAAATGCAACGAGGAAGTTTGTGGGCTTGGTTATGGGTTTTACTGGGCGGTCTTTATTTTCTCTTGCCCCTGGTCGGCACGTTTATGTTTTCACTGCGCGCCAAAAAGGGCACGTTGAGTTTTCTGGCCTATGAAACAGTCTTTAATGACCCTAAATTCTGGCAAACCTTTGGGTTCTCGGCCCTCATGGCTTTCCTGACCATCATCGTTAGCCTGCTGCTGATTGTGCCGACAGCTTATTGGGTACAGTTGCGGTTGCCCCGCCTGCGGCCCCTCATCGAATTGTTGACCTTGATGCCCTTTGTCATCCCAACCATTGTGCTGGTCTTTGGTCTGATCCGGCTTTACAGCCGGCCGCCCTTTGCCCTCACCGGCAACACGATGGGGGCCAATGTTCTCCTGATAGCCGGTTATGTTGTCCTCTCATTTCCTTACATGTATCGGGCTGTTGATACCGGGCTGCGGGCGATTGATGTACGTACCCTCACCGAAGCCGCCCAGAGTTTGGGGGCCGGTTGGCCGACTATTTTATTTCAAGTCATTTTTCCCAATTTGCGGGTAGCCTTATTGAGTGGCGCGTTTCTCACCTTTGCCATTGTCATCGGTGAGTATGTGCTGGCGGCATTTTTGGCCCGGCCCGCCTTTGCGCCTTACATGGCCTTGTTGGGGCAAAACAGGGCCTATGAACCGGCGGCGCTCTCGATTATCAGTTTGGCTCTTACCTGGTCCTTGATTGGCCTGATCCAATACATTGGCCGCGGCCAAGAGCGCAGCCAGTTGGCGGGAACACACTGAAAAATTTATGATTTTAGATTTATGATTGGCACCTCATTGGTCTGATCTAAAATCCAAAATCAGTTGAGGTAATTATGGCTTTTCTCGAACTGACCAATGTACGCAAAAGTTTCGGAACCTTTACTGCCGTAGAAAACTTTAATTTGGATGTTCAGAGCGGCGAATTCGTTTCATTTTTGGGGCCGAGTGGCTGCGGCAAAACGACGACGCTGCGCATGATCGCCGGCTTTGAAAAGCCTACCTCCGGTACCATTAAAATCAGCG
Source organism: Anaerolineales bacterium (assembly GCA_015075185.1). Lineage (GTDB taxonomy): Bacteria > Chloroflexota > Anaerolineae > 4572-78 > J111 > DSQQ01. The sequence continues at coordinate 555,053 of JABTUW010000003.1, forward strand.
GCGCTGACGTAACTCACAAGCCGCCCAACCAGCGCGACGTGGGCATGGTCTTTCAATCGTACGCCCTGTTTCCCAATATGACCGTCGCCGGCAACATTGGCTTTGGCCTCAAGATTGCCAAAAAACCCGCGGACGAGATCAAAAAACGGGTCGGAGAGATGTTGGCCCTGATCCATCTGCCGGGCTATGGAAATCGTTATCCTTACCAACTCTCCGGCGGGCAGCAGCAGCGGGTGGCCTTGGCCCGCGCCCTGGCGATCCAGCCGCAGGTGCTGCTGCTGGACGAACCGTTGTCAGCCCTCGACGCTAAAATCCGGCTCGAACTCCGCTCCGAAATCCGGCGTATCCAGCAAGAGTTAGGCATTACCACCATTTATGTGACCCACGACCAGGAAGAGGCCTTATCGCTGTCAGATCGAATTGTGGTCATGAGCGCAGGCAAAATGGAACAGGTCGGCACGCCCTTTGAGATTTACAACTTCCCTCGCACCCAGTTTGTGGCCTCGTTTGTCGGCACGTTGAACCAGATTCAATGCCAGGTGGTGGATGCAGCCAAGGGCCTCCTGGCTCACAACGGCCAGTATCTCACCACCGCTTCACCCGTTGAGGCCGGCAATGGTGCGGCGGTCCGGGTTATGCTCCGGCCCGAAGAGCTGCACCTGGGCCAGCACGAGGGTGAGAATCAACTGACCGGCCGGGTGGAAACAGTGACCTTCCTGGGGTCTATTGTGCGCATGGAAGTCAACCTGGACGATGGCATCGTTACCCTGGACGCCCTGAACGAGCGCAAACTCACCCTGCCCGAAGTCGGCCAGACTCAAACCGTCTCCTTTCCCCCCCATGCCTGCTGGGTCATGCCGGAGGCTTAAATCGGCTCAACTACATTGAATTTCATTGTTGAAAGGTTCGATGAAACAAGCATCGAACCTTTTTTGCTACTTTAAAGGTGACCAGGTATGCTATTCATCCTCGGGGCAATTGTGTAGGACAGGCTTAATGAAGATTCTTTCGGCGGTCGGCGGTCAACCGTCGGTGGTCTATTCTCCAGGGAGAACCATGAAACTTTATAACGCGCTCACCCAAAGTGTCGAAACCTTTGTGCCACACAAGGAGCCCATTACAATTTATGTCTGCGGCATCACCCCCTATGATACCACCCACTTGGGCCATGCTTTTACCTATACCGCTTTTGACGTTCTCATCCGTTATCTTGAATTCACCGGGTCCCCGGTGCGGTATGTTCAGAATGTAACCGATATTGACGACGATATTCTGCGCAAAGCCGAGGAGGTCGGTGAAGATTGGCAATCGCTGGGCAATCGCTGGACTGCCCATTTTATTCAGGACATGCAGGCGTTGAATGTCCGTGCCCCTGACCATTACCCCCGCGCCACCGAGGTTATCCCCGGCATTGTGGAGGCGGTCCAGGAGCTGCTGGATAAAAATCTCGCTTACGAGTCGGCCGGCAACGTTTACTTTGAGATAGCGACCTGGCCGGCCTACGGCCGGCTCAGCCATCTGCCGCGCGAGGATATGCTCCCCGTTGCCAACGAACATGGCAACCGCCCCGACGACCCGCACAAGCGTCACCCCCTTGATTTTGTATTGTGGCAGGTCCAGGCTCCCGGTGAGCCGGCCTGGCCAAGTCCCTGGGGCATGGGCCGTCCTGGCTGGCACATCGAGTGTTCCACCATGTCTACCAGCCTGCTGGGGCCAACCCTGGACCTGCATGGCGGCGGCGCCGACCTGATTTTTCCGCACCACGAAAGTGAGATTGCTCAGGCCGAGGGAGCTACCGGACAATACCCCTTTGTGCGTTTCTGGCTGCATACGGCCATGGTCGGGCATGAAGGTGAGAAGATGAGCAAATCCCTGGGCAACCTGGTGATGGTCAGAGATTTGCTACAGGAGTGGTCCGCCGACGCCCTGCGCCTCTATCTGGCCCAGCATCATTACCGGTCTGCCTGGAGCCACAATCTGGCAGAATTGGCAGGAGCGGAACGGTTGGTGCAGCGCCTGCGCGAAGCCGTGACCAGCGTTAGCGGCAGCGGGCCGGCCCTGGATGTCTCTGCGGTCCAGGCTTCCTTTAGCGAGGCGATGGATGACGATTTGGATACACCGGCGGCGATAGGCCAGTTGGCCCAACTGGCCGGGGAGATCATAGAGGCAGGCCGGGCGGGGCAAAATGTGCAGACGGCTCAGGCCACCCTGCGCGCCTTGAGTCAAGTTTTTGGCCTGCGCCTGGACAGTCCCGCCGCCGAAGAGCGTGTCACGACTGGCTGGAATGAGCATCTCAAACGCTTTATCTAATCTACATTCCTCTTGAAATCAAAGCCGGCAACTGCTCCACCTGGGGCGACAACCGCAACTGATAGCACGGCGCCTGCTCGACCAGTTTGCCGAGCAGGTGCAGGGTTTGGCCGATGGCGGCTTTGTCCCATCCCTCAATCGCCTGGGGCATAAGCTGCAATACTGCCTCCTTGGGGCTGACTTCGACCAGCTCACTCTGACCTAATCCCGGTATCACCTGTGGAAAAAAGATTCCGCCCGCCAGGCCCGAAGCTGCCCACGGCTCAGTAAATGCCTCCTCCGCCCGAAAGGCTCGCTTCTGTGGTCCACTTGGCCCTAATAAATCTATTACCGCAGCCTCAGCTTTAGACTCAGCCTCCGGCGGGATAAACCGCCGCAGCCCCTCAAATCGCGCCAGCGAGTCATCGAAGGCGCTCAAGCGGCCCGGATAAGCCAGCGCCTCCACCTGCCCATCCGGCCGCAGTCTCAGCAGCGGCGAGTCGTTGCTGAGCAGTTTCCAGCCCGCGCTCAGCAGGGCCAGGCCGGTGGTCGTCTTGCCCGCGCCCATCTGCCCCGAAATCAGGGCGACCTTGCCGGTGGGGGCCAGGGCGGCAAAGGCATGCAGCGGAAACCAGCCCCGCCGGCGGTACAGGGGGGCCAGCGAAATCAGCAAGACATCCTCGAACGCGCCATAAGCCTCCAGCGTGTTGCGCGTCACGGCTCCCACCAGCCGCTGCTGGTCCAAATCTACCGTAATCAAGCCGTATTTGGGCATCCGAATAGCGACGAGTTGGCCCTGCCCGTAGTAGCCAACCAGTGGCCCTTCCGCAATGACCGGCATCCCCGGCGGGGGAGGCGGCGCGCTGGGCAGTTTGTGGATGTGCCAGCCGATAAAGACATCACTGCCCGCTCCGTTCAGGCGCGGCAAATGGCCGTAAATTTCCTCGAAGCGCTCGCGCAGGGGCAGGTCGGGGCTTTGAAAGGCCAGTTTCAGCCCGTGCAGGTCAACCCCAATGGCCGGGGCGGTGGGTTGGTTGAGGTTCATAAGAATCCCTTGTGAAATGGTCTATATGACGTTATAATAATGGCTGTGAATGTGGTGTCAAATACAGCAAATAATAACATGTGGAAGGCAAACGATGATTTTTCACGTCATTCTTGAACAAGCTGAAGATGGCTGGGTTGTGGCTGAATGTCCGGCTCTGCCGGGTTGCGTCTCGCAAGGCAAAGACGAAAACGAAGCGTTGGAGAATATTAAAGAAGCTATTACGGCTTGGTTGTGGGCCGAAGATCAGAAAGCACTTTCTGCTTTGCCTCAAAAACAATCTCAGCAGCCGGTCATGGTAGTTGTATAGCCCTATGGGCAGATTGAGTAATATTTCTGGAAAAGAAGCAGTCAAGGCTTTTCAAAAGGCAGGTTGGCAGCCGGTTGGTCAAGTAGGTAGTCATTTAGTTATGGTCAAAGCAGGTATTCGAGTTAATCTTTCAATTCCTCAACATAAAGAACTATCTGTTGGCACACTTCGGGCTTTAATTCGTAATGCGGGATTGACAGTAGAGGAATTTTTGGAGTTGCTTTGAGATAAACCTGGTAAAATTTATCGCTTCATTGTCTATAACCGGCCCGTCTCGCTGCATACAAGAGAAAGCTTATGCCCAAGCGCTACAACTTGGTTAATATTCGCGCCCTGCTCATCGAGGGCTTCACTGCTGCCGAACTCCGCGACTTCTGCTACGACACCCCTGATTTCAAGCTGGTGCATCACCAACTGGCCGAGAACACCGGCAAAGCCGAAATTGTGCAGAAACTTCTGGTCCACGCCGAGCAAAAGCTGCTCCTTGACGAGCTTCTCGCCTGGGCCGAAGCACAAAATCCGACCCGCTACGCCAGCCACCAACCCTACTCTGAAGATGATCCACCCTCCCGAAAAGTAGAACCTGAACCTATCCATCTTCAGCCTTCCAGCCTTCCAGTCCTCCCCCCTTCCCCCCTCCGTGTCTTCCTCTGCCACGCCGCCGCCGACAAACCCGCCGTGCGCGACTTGTACCACCGCCTCCGCAGCGACGGCTTCCAGCCCTGGCTGGACGAAGAAGACCTGCTGCCCGGCCAAAAGTGGCAGCGCGAAATTCCCAAGGCCGTGGCCGCCAGCGATGTGATCGTCGTTTGCCTGTCCAACGCCGCTTTGACCAAAGCCGGCTACGTGCAGGACGAGATCAAATTCGCGCTCGACGCCGCCGACCGGCAGCCGGAAGAAACCATCTTCCTGATCCCGCTCCGGCTTGAAGAATGTGATGTGCCAGAGCGGCTACGCGGCCTGCACTGGGTCAACTTTTTTGATCCGAAGGGCTACGAACGTTTGGTGCGGTCTTTACGGAAAAAGGCGGAGGCGAAGATGGAGGCGGAGGCGAAGGCTAAGGCTGAGACAGAGGCCGAAACAAAGGTTGAGCCTGCTGTCCGCAAGAAACCCGCCATCAAGCCGCGACCGGAAATTCCTCCCGGCGATCGCTATCTCGGCGGGGTGAGAGATGAAGAAGCGATGGCCTACTTCCGCGAGCACTTCGCCCGGCTGGGGGGCGAAACCAAGCCAGAGCAGAAAACCGCTGAACCCCAACCCCCGGCCCCTCTCCCCCAACCCCTGCCCCGCCGCTTCGACTTTGAACCGGAAATGATCCTCATCCCCGCCGGGGAGTTCTTGATGGGGAGCGATCCCAAAAAGGACGAACATGCGCTGGAAAACGAACAGCCCCAGCACACCCTCTATTTACCTGACTATTACATGGCTAAAACGCCGGTGACCAATGCTCAATACTCGGCCTTTGTGCAGGCGACGAAGCGCAAAGCACTGTACGACTGGGAAAATGGTAAGATTCCAGAGGGTAAAGAAAACCACCCAGTGGTTCATGTTTCATGGGATGACGCGGTAGCCTACTGTAGCTGGCTGGCCCAGGTGATGGGTAAAGCGTATCGGTTGCCGAGCGAGGCGGAGTGGGAGAAAGCGGCGCGGGGGACGGATGGTCGGATCTATCCGTGGGGGAACAAGTGGGATGCCGGGCGGTGCAATACTCAAGAAAATAGGCTAGGTGGAACCACGCCAGTAGAAATCTACCCGACTGGTGTTAGCCCGTATGAGGTGCTAGATATGGCCGGCAACGTTTGGGAATGGACGAATAGTCTCCATTACCCCTATCCTTATGACCCAAAAGATGGGCGGGAAAGTCCCCTTGCTAAGGGCGACCGCGTGCTGCGGGGCGGGTCGTGGGACTACCGTCAGAGATCCGCTCGCTGTGCCTGCCGCCGCAAGGACCACCCCAACAGTTATAACAGTCTCTCCGGTTTTCGAGTTGCGGTGTCCCCATTTTCTTAACTCCGGCCCCCTTTGCTTTTGCTCAGGCAGGTCTGAACCCTCTGCTCTCTGTCGCCCTCCCCCTTTGAGGGGGAGGGCCGGGGAGGGGGTCGCCGCAAAAATTGGAACCGCTGAGGCGCTGATAAGGCTGAAATCGCTGAATAAATCATTCTCTCGGTGATTTCGGCGCCCTCAGCGATTCAATGTATCAAAGGCCAACTCACCGTTGGCCTTTTTTGTTGTCTCGGATGAGTTTCCTCGGCGGTCGCCGGTCGGTGGTCGGTGGTCATTCTCCCCGCACAAACCGGATTCAAACCTAGCAGTGTTACAATAAAGTCAGGGAAGGTTCATGAGGTTTCAGAAGCGCCAGTGGGGACTGGCCGAGAACGTTGAGAAGAACAGAGGGGCTATGATGGGCGATTACCAAGAAAACGAACGGGCCTTAAAAGAGTTGTTTCACGATCTCAAAAGCGTACCGGGCACATTTCCGCCGGTCTATACCTGCGGGGATATGATCATCGGCTACGACCGGCGGGGACAGATCCGGGTGATGGCTTCAACTAAAACCGAGCCATCTGGAGAGAATGGCTGGCTTAGGCGCTGGCAAGCCCGGCTAACTCCCCTGGCTACGGTGGCGGGAACGGAGCAGAGCCTGATAGATCAGTGGATCCGGCGCTGGCAAAGCCGCCGCTGGCGGTTGGACAAGGCAACCGAGCGGCCTGCTACCGGATAATCAAGCCGGACACAAGAGTTACCCGGTTCAAAAACTTTCGCCGCAAATTACTCGAAATTCACTAACTTTTCCAGGTAAGGCTGGCTCTCATTGGGCTGGCCTTTTTCTTTGCTTGACCCTCAGAAATCCGGTTGTGGTAGTAAGGGATGGAGTCCCAAAGCTCAGCTTTGGCCTCCGAAACCATCACTTACAATCTAACCACTACCAAAAATCCTTTGACAAAAGCGGCTGATAGATTTATATTTAGGCACTTCTACGACCAACCCAAGCAAGGAGCATGTTATGCAAGTGACGGACAAGCCTCGGCACAGCCCCAATGCTGCCCACCAGGAGGTCGGCGATGAGGCCATTCTGATCAACTTAAACACCGGTTCCTACTATTCGCTCAACGATACCGGGACCATGTTTTGGGAACTGCTCGATGGGCAGCGCTCCATTGCCGACTGCGCCCGGCTGATTGCCGGCGAGTATGAGGTCGAGGCCGGCGTGGTTGAGGCGGACCTGTTAGAACTGGCGGCTGACTTTAAGCGGGAAGGGCTGATTGTTGTTTAAGCGTCTGACCCGGGGCTGGCGACATACCCGCACCATTGTCTCTGCCCTCCCGGCTGCGCCTAAAAGAGACCTCCTCGCCCGGATGATTGCTTTCAGCCGGGCGCTCCCTCGGCAGTTCAACCAGCCTTTACCGCAGATGATGGCGCAATTGACCTGTGTGACCGATTCAGACCTGCCAGGTCTCAGCTCTGATGAGATTCGCTGGCTGGCGGATGCAGTGGCGGCCTGGCACCTCCACTCACCGCTGGGCATTTGTTTGCGGCGCTCTTTGCTGCGCTACCATTTTCTGCGCCAGGCTGGTCTGCCGGTCAGGATTGTTTTTGGAGCCAGGCTGAAAAATGATCGCGAGAGGGGCGGCATCGGCGGGCATGCCTGGCTGACTTTAAACGGTAAACCGTTTTATGAAGACCCCCAGAATTACGCCGGGTTTGTGGAAATGTACGCTTACCCGGTAGACAGTGAACAAGTAGACGGTAGACGGTAGACAGTAGACGGGGAAAAGGAAGTATCTCTCCGTAATGGCAAATCGTAAATCGAAAATCCAAAATCGTAATGTGTGGTATTAGCGGCATTTACGCCCTGAACGGCGAACCTATCCAATCCCCGGAGCTTGAGGCCCAGATTGAAACAATCATTCATCGGGGACCGGATCAAGGGGCAACGTATCTCTCCCCCCGGCACGTCTGTGGACTGGGGGCGCGCCGTTTGAGTATTATTGGCGTGGCCGGCGGTGACCAACCCCTCAGCAACGAAACCGGCTCGATCCATCTGGTCTACAACGGTGAAACCTACAATCATTTATCCCTGCGCGCTGAGCTGGAGCGGTCGGGACACCGGCCCAAAAGCCACAGCGACGCCGAAGTGATTGTGCATGGCTACGAAGCCTGGGGGCCGGAGGGGGTGCTGCAAAGGATGCGGGGTATGTTTGCCCTGGCCTTGTGGGATGAGGGGGCACAGCAGCTTTTCCTGGCGCGGGACCGTTTTGGCATCAAGCCACTCTATTACGCCGAACACGGGGGCCGGCTCATCTTCGCTTCCGAGATCAAAGCTATTCTGGCCCAGCCCGATTTTCCTCGCCGGGTCAACTTATCCGCCCTCGACACCATGCTTTCCCTGGGGTTTGTGCCCGGCCCGGCGACCATGTTTGAAGGCATTTACAAACTGCCGCCGGCCCATTTTTTGATTGCCCAAGGAAACGCTTTCCGGCTTAAAAAGTATTGGCAGCTCAGTTATCAGGAGAATCGCGCTATCTCAGAAGCTGAGGCGGCGGAGCAATTTTTGGCCCTGCTGCAAGAGTCGGTGCAGATGCACCTGATGAGCGAGGTTCCGCTGGGGGCGCTGCTCTCCGGCGGGCTTGACTCGGGGGCGTTGGTGGCCTTGATTAAAGCCGATCAACGATCAACGATCAATAGTCAATTATCAATTATCAATGATTACCGGTCCCTGGTTGCCGGTTCTCAGCCAGCAGTCTTAAAAACCATCTCTATTGGTTTTGAACAGACCGCCTATGATGAAGCTCCCTTGGCCTTGGCCCTGGCCCAGTTCATCGGGACCGAACACCAGCCCATCACCTTCACCACCGCCGATTTTGATGATTATCCCACCGTAATGCATCACCTGGAAGAGCCGCAAACCTCGGCCACGGCCCTGCCCATCTACAAGCTGTATCGAGCCTGCCGGGAGGCCGGGCTGACTGTCGTGCTGACCGGCGAAGGGGCCGACGAGCTGCTGGGCGGTTACCACTGGCATCGGGGGGATGCGCTCGTGCGGCCCTTGTTGGCCTGGCCGGCCGCCCTGCGTCGGCTGCTGGCGGCCTCTCCGCTGCCTATGTCGGCCGCGGCCCGGCGAGTTCTGGCGCGAGGCGCGCCCGATGTTCCAACCCGCTACCATGATTGGCTGGAAATTGGGGGTAACGGCTACCGCCAGAAGGTATTGTCACCTGAAGTGACGGCTGAATTGAGTCGAGGCAACGGAGCCAGGGCCGTTCCAACCTTAAGCCATTGGGCTGAAATCGTGCGTGACCTATCCAGCGAGGCTCCGCTGCACCAAACGATGTGGCTGGAGAGCCAGACTCGCATGGTGGATTTTATCAATTTTGAAGTGGATAAAATGAGTATGGCCAGCTCGATTGAGGCTCGCGTGCCCTATCTGGACCACTGCCTGTGGGAATTCTGCGCTACCCTGCCGGCGCATTTCAAACTCAAGGGCAGCACTGAAAAGCATTTACTGCGCTGGGCTACCCAACGGCTGCTGCCGGAAGCCACCCGCACGCGCCGCAAAAAAGGGCTGGCCTCGCCCTACGCTCAATGGCTGCGCGCCGCCCGGCTCCCTGACTGGGCTGAAGCGGCTCTCTCGGTCCAGGCGTTCCGGCAAACGGGTCTATTTGACGCTGCTGCTGTCCAGAGTTTGCGCCGGGCGCACCAGGCCGGCCAGCCCCACCTGGGGCCGCTGCTCATGGGAGTCTTGAGTACACAGGTTTGGTACGACAGTTTCATCAGATGATAAGCCAGGCAACCATAGAAATCAGAAATAAGAAATCCGACCCCCGCCAAATCATTTGTCTGGCCGCTTTTGGCATCATCGCGCTTGGCTTTGGCCTGCGCCTCTACCACCTGGCCAGCGAAAGCCTGTGGTATGACGAACTGTTGCAGTTGGACATTGCCCAGGGTATGCCGCCGGGCCAGGGGGGTGTGGCGACAATTTTTCCGCGCCTGCGCGGGCACGCGGCCGTACCGCTCGATTATCTGATTGTCCATTTTTGGATTTGGCTGGGCCGGGGCGAGGGCTGGACGCGCCTGCCGGCGGTGCTGGTCGGGACATTGACCTTGCCGGTAGTCTACCAGTTGGGCCGGCGATTGCTGGGCCGGACGGAAGGCTTGCTCCTTATGGCCTTGCTGGCCGTTTCTCCCTTTCATGTGCGCTACAGCCAGGAAGTGCGGCCCTACGCGTTGGTGGTCTTGGGCGTGACCCTGGCCTTGTTTGGCTACTGGGGGCTGCGCCAATCCAGCCGGCGGGTTGACTTTTTCCGCTTGCAAGCAGGGGTCTTGATTCTTTCGCTGGCTCACTTTTTTGCCTGGGCTATTCTGGCTCCACTGCTCATTTTTTCAGCCATAGATCTCGTCTACAAAGCCAGGCGCAAGCAGGCTGCCAGACTCATGGGATTGCTCCTGGCGACGCTGATCCTGCCATTGATCCTTTTACTCTTGTCGGGCTGGGGTGGTCTATTTTATACCCTCAAGGGCTTTGGCGAGGCCCTGGTCGAGCCGGATAAATTTACGGCAGTGCCGGAGCAGAAACTGGACAGAGGGCAAGGCCCGGAAGTGAACAGCGCCTTTATTAAGTTTGAGGTGCTGGCACCCCTGAGCAGCAGCGCTGCCGATACCTCGCTTTGGCTGTTTAATCTGCTGGCCGGGCTGGGTTTTGTTTACCTCCTGGCCCAGAAACGGTACAACCTTATCTTTTTCTTGCTGCTCTGGCTGGTTTTGCCGGTCGTCATCATTGTCGCTTTTCTGATGTACCGGGGCGCTTTTTTTGCCGTCCGCTATATTATTTTTGTCCTGCCGGCCTACTTGCTGCTGCTGACCCTGGGACTGCTGGCGCTGCCGCGCTGGCTCAAATGCGCCGAACCGCGCTGGTTATCGCTGCTGGCCTTTTTGCTGCTTGTCGGCCTGGTTTTGACCAACTTTAGCGGCGGCCTGGAACGGCTTTACTTTGATAAAAGCAAGGAGGATTGGCGGCTGGTCGGCCAGTTTATCAATCAGAATGCCGGCCCCAGCGATAAAGTCATCGCCATGCGGGCCGAGCCGGCCATCAACTGGTATTATCCCCAAAGCTGGGCCGCGCCCAACTACTTTTGGACACTGGACGAAATTCGGGAAACGGCGGCGGCGGCCCCGCGCAGTTGGGTTGTTCTGAGCATTTTTTCCGCCACGGTAGACGACCGGGTTGAGGCCTGGCTGACCGAACAAGGGGCGGTCAGATTTGAATTGGACCCGCTGATCACCGTTTACTACCTGGGCGTAAATGCCACGCCCGATCAGTTCCTCGCCGAAGTGCAGCGCTTTGCCCTGCCGGTCAACTCTACTCTCTATGCCAGTCTCGCCGTGCAGAATCGTGCTAGGCCGGACATCGCCCGCCAATATTACCGTCTGGCTATCGAGCATGCCCCGTCGGATGAACTGCGGGCAGAGTATCAAACGGCTCTTAATGCGCTGGCAGCGAAATGAAAAATAAGAAATTAGAAATATATATCGCCCTCCTTCTCACTGCCATTGGTTGTGCCCTGCGCCTCTACGCCCTGGAGCGAGAGAGCCTCTGGTTTGACGAGCTGCTGCAACTGGATATTGCCCAGGGATCGCTCTCAGCCATCCTGCCCCAGTTGCCCCGGCACACGGCTGTCCCTCTCGATTACTTAATTTCGCACTTTTGGATTCTGTTGGGCCGCCAAGACGCCTGGGTGCGCCTGCCAGCCGTTATTTTTGGGACGCTGACCCTGCCGCTGGCGTATCAGTTTGGCCGAGCGTTATTCGGCCGGGGTGAGGGACTGCTGCTGCTGGCCCTGTTGACCGTGTCCCCCTTTCATGTGCGCTACAGCCAGGAGACTCGGCCCTATGCCCTGCTTGTGTTAGGCGTCATTCTGGCAGGCTATGCTTTGTGGCAGTTTCGAGCAACGGGCCGTCGCCGTTACCTGCTGCTGCTGCAAGTTGGGGTGCTGATTTTTGCGCTGGCGCACCTGTTTGCGGTGGTGCTTTTTGTCCCTTTTCTCCTCTGGGCGGCCGCCGACTTTATCTTGGGTGCATCGCGCCGGCAGGCGTTCAGGTCTCTAGTTGCCTTAGCAGGGACAGGATTTGTGGCCCTGGTGACGCTGCTGGCACTGGGCTATGGCAGCGCTATTTACTATTCAACCCGCGAATTTGGTAAAGCCGTCGCCGAGCCGGAAAAATTTACCGTCGAAGCCGAGCAAAAACCCAACCAGGGGGCCGGTCCGCAGGTGGACGGCCTTTTTGTGCAGCGTGAGATTTTGACGCCGTTAGGCGCTGGCGTTTATGAACCAGGCCTGTGGTTATTCAATGGATTGGCCGGGTTGGGCTTACTTTTTTTACTCACCCAAAAAAGATACAGTCTCAGTCTGCTGCTGGTCCTGTGGCTGATCATTCCGCCTATGGCGATCGTATCATTTTTGGTTTATCGGGGCACCTTTTTCTCGCCGCGTTATATTATCTCAATCCTGCCCGCTTATCTGGCCTTGCTGACCGCCGGCCTGTTCGCCTTACCGCGCTGGCTCAGATGCGCCGAACCGGGCTGGATTTCAAAAGGGGCTTTGGTGGTACTGGGCGGCCTGGTCTTGCTGGCCTCAGTCACCGAATTGAGTGGCCTGTATGCTGAGCAGAAAAACGAGAACTGGCGGCTGGTGAGCCAATTTTTGGCCCAAAATGCCCAGGCGCATGACGCCGTTATGGCCGTCAACGCCGAGTCAACCCTGAACTGGTATTACCCGCCGGCCCGAGCTGAGGTAAACAGTTTTGACACGCTGGCGACTATCCAGGCCAAAGTGACCCAGAACCGGCGCAGTTGGGTAATTGTTAGTGTGTTTAGCAATTATCTGGGGGATGAAGTGCTGAAAATCAGGGCCTGGCTGGGCGAGCAGGGGGCTATTCGCATGGTTTTTGATCCGGTCATTGACGTTTACTACCTGGGGCCAGATACCAACCCGCCGCAGTTGCTCCAGGAAATCCAGAGCATGGCCCTGCCGGTTGATCATGCCCTCTACGCCAGCCTGGCCCGCGAAAACCGCCGCAACCCCGCGGTAGCTAAACGCTACTACGAGCTGGCCATTGAACACGTCCCCGACGAGGAAACACGCGCCGAGTATCAAGCGGCCTTAACAGCCCTGGGACGTTAACCGATTTAGAATCTTCTGGGCCCCGAACTCGAGTTCGAGACCCAGAAAAGAGTTACCTTCACCTGCTCCAGGAAATCATCCGTTCGTCCACAAAATTGTATTGCAGCGGGATGCCGGCCAGTGTGCCGGGGGCAAACATGGGTTGCTGGTTGCTGCCATCGGCATTCATGACCCAGATTTCCCACTGCCCGCTGCGGTTAGACAGGAAAGCAAGCTGCGAACCATCGGGGGACCAGGCCGGCGAGACGTTGTTGCCGGTGTTAGCCAATGACAACCGTTCCCCCGTATCCAGGTTGATCACATCAATTGTCCATTGATCGTTAGCCCCTTTATGAGCCACGGCTAAGCGGGTTCCGTCGGGCGAGAAGGCCGGGGTGCGATCCAGATTGCCCTCGACCAGGCTCGTTTTGGCATCTTGGTTGATATCAAGCTGGACCAGGCTGACATCGCCCGAATAAACGACCCGCCAGGGGTTGCTGGGATCCCAGGCCGGACCAAAACTGCTGTAGTCACTGCTCAAGTCCTGATACTCGCCCGTGGTTAAATCGAGCTTGCGCAGTTGCCAGGCCGGCTTGGCCGGCAGTGAATAGCAATACTCATAGCGCTGGCTTTTTTTGTTTCCTGGAATGGTGTCCTTGCTAATGTCGTAAGCATCGGGGGGCAAGCCCGCATCGTCGGAATTGTCTTCACTGGAAAACTGGCATTCCCGGGTGATATCTAACCGGCCGCCGCGCTGCATGTTGAAGACAAGCTGCGTGCCGTCGGGCGACCAGGCGGGGGATTTGGGCTGAGTTCCGGCGTGGACCTGCCGCTCATTGGAGCCATCTATATTGATCAGATAAACGCCCTCTGTTGGCCCCCAGCGGGTGAAAGCCACTTGCTGGCCGTCGGGCGAGAGCGCCGGATCAAGGCCGCCGCGAATCAGCAGCCGCAGGCCGGAGCCGTCGGCATTGACGGTGTAAATATCGCCGCCGCTGCTGGTCATGAAGACCAATTTCCCGCCGCTGCTAACCGAGGCCGTCACCGGGGCGGCGGGCGGCGCTGTTTGAACCACTGCCATATTATCAAGCGACCCCGATACTTTCGTGTAAGCCGGCAGCGCCGAGATCCAGCCTTTGCTGCCATCCGCCAAGACAACTTGGACCCAACTCCGATTCGAGTTGGTTCCCACGATTTCAAACATATCGCCCGCTTTGGCGACCTTTTGGATGGTATAATTTATGCCTGGCCCCTCCCGCACATTGAGCGCCGACGCAATAACCTCCGCTTGGGCTTTAGCTGGCGCGGTCTGGGCCAGGACACCCGTGGCCCCCGGCAGCATCACTGCCAGCATTGCCACGATAATAAGAGACAAATTTAACAATCTCCAACGCATCTTAAACTCCTTTATTACCTGTTATGTAAATTATTGGTTACCGACTATATACCACACCATACAATACGCGACAAGGAGGCAAAATATTCCCGGCAACTCCGAGTTAGGGTAATTGCCGGCGGATATCGGCGGCCAGGTTGAGGTGACTTTCTAGGGGTAGTTGGACATCGGCAATGAGGGCATAGCCGACATCCCCTGCCTGCCATAACACGGTGCGATGCTGGCCGTTATCGCCGACAAAGAAATTTTGATCGGCAGCGCGAATTTCGGTTGTAGGGGGAAAGTCGGCCGGGCGTGGAGTAAACATGGTAAGCGAAAGGCGCTCACCGCTGGGGCGTTGGTACAGAATATGGGCTGTGCCTCGCCGGTGAAGCTCACCCAGGCGAGCGCCGACCAGGGTCCAATCGGCCAGGAGAGGGGCGTCCGCCGAGAATGGGACGCGTTGGTGAAACCAGCCCCTGATTTCCTGGGGTGATGCAGACACGTCGAGGGCCGGGGTTTGCTCAAAGTAAAGAGCGTGGATATCCGCCAGTTCTACATAGGTCGGCGTTTCTGGGGGGGAGGAGGGACTTAATCCCCACCAAACTCCACCCAGCAGGACCAGCCAGATTAAGGTGTAGAGGAGTCCGGTGACCGGGCGTAAGGGCTTGGGGGTAGACCACCAGGCCAGGAATCGCTGCCATCCCGATGGGGACAAAACTGGTTGGGCCAGAGTTGTTTGTACCGTGGCTCGGAGTGAGGCCGGCGCTTGAACGTGAGCAAGCCGCTGCTGCAAGCCGGTGCGGAAATACCGTTCGGCTTCCAGCGCGGCGGCCAAGGTGGGGTCGTCGGCCAGCCGGGCTTCAAAAGCCCGGCGTTCAGCCTCGGCTAACTCTCCATCCAGATAAGCATACAGCATAGGCGAGTCCTTGGGGGATAAGTGGGTCATGCCGGATACCCCTTCTCTTTGGCATAGGTCAGCAGAAGCTGTCGCAGTTTCTGCCGCCCCCGGTGAAGCCGTGACATGACCGAACCGAGCGGCCAGCCCAGAATCTCGGCCATATCCCGGTAGCTAAACTCCTCGACATCGGCCAGGAGCACAGCCAGGCGCATTTCGGCGGGTAATTCGGCCAGGGCCTGGGTGACTTCTTCATCCAGCAGATGGTCAAAGAGATTTTTGTCCAGCGTCTCCTCGACGACCAACTCCAGGTCATCATCCTCAAGACTAAGAGGAGTAGGATGGGTATCCTGCCAGCGGTAATGATCACTCACGGTGTGGCGCAAAATGGTGAAAATCCAGGGGCGAAAGTCGGCCTCGCTGCGAAAGGTAGCCTTGGCCCGGATGGCTTTAACCGCGACCTCCTGAACGATGTCCTCGGCCAGGGCCGGGTCGCCGGTCAGGTAGCGAGCTGTACGGTAGAGGGCATCCAGTTCGGCCAGGAGTAAATGGTTAAAATCCGGAGCGGAGTGCTGGGGAGATGGGTTCATGAAAGTTGACTCTAGCACACTCTGCTCACCCTGTCCAAATTCCGAGAGGATTAGGTGTGTTCAGAGTTGGGGGCAAGTTTTCATAAATGCATCCTGAATAGCTCTGAGTGAAACGAAGGGCGTATCGAAGGATGCGCTTATCTCGTCCTTCGATATGGCCTTCGGCCTACTCAGGACGAGACCAAAATCGAACCCACCTGAGGACTGGGTATCCTGCTCACCGGCCTGTCACCCGCCTGGCCCAATCCAGCGGCAGCAAAAAATAGGCCAGCCAGGGTGCTTTAGACCGAGCCAAGCGGGAATGGTCCAGGGCAATTTCTTCCAGGCTGGGCAGCAGAGCAAAACGAAGGGCCTGGGCAACCTCCCGCGGGCGACCCTCGGTAAAGTGGAGGGCCTTGAGCAGATAAAGTCCCGCTGGTTTGGGGTTGAGGTGAGAGGTGTTGACCAAATCCCGCGACTCGGCCCAGCGCCGGAAGGAGGGCCACACGCGCTTTTGTTGGCTGGTCAGTAGAGAATTGTCGAGGGAATTGGGGAAATACTTTTTTAACAGGACCAGGCCCGGATAGGTAAAGCGCGCTTCAATGGAACTTAACAGGGGCAGCGGGTCGCTGAGATGGGGTAACAACAGGGTCAAATCTACCAGGTGAAGCAACCGGCCTTTGCCCTGCCACTGGTGATAAGTGGCATGCACCAGCAGATGAAGCCAGAGGACGTCGGGCTGGGGCAGCAGCGCTGGCTCGCCTAACAAACTTCCCGGTAGGGCCTTGCGCCACATCAGCTCGGTCAGCTCCACCAGCGGCCCGCCGAAGTTTTCCCGGCAGTGCAGGTGGACTTCCAGCTTGCGCGGGTTGTCGGGATGTTCGCCGGTGGTGGAGACGACCTGGCGGTTGTCGGGCCGGCTGAACTCGGTGTGCTTCCAGTGGGTGACCTCTTGCTCGTAGCCAAGCTGGCCCAGCAGTTGGGCGGCTTGGCTGAAATCTTCCGGTCGAATGAGCAGATCCAGATCAGCCATGGGACGCAGCGCAGCCTGAGCGTAATAGGCTGTGGACAAGATCGAGCCTTTGAGCGGCATCACCGCAACCTGCTGCCCGCTGAACAAGGCCAGGATCGCCTTTAATTCGGTGTGCATTTTGGCCAGGCGCTGGCTGTTGAGTTGGTACTGTTCGGCCAGCCAGATTTTTTGAGTCTCCGGCAGCCAGGGCGTATTGGCCAACTTGGAGTACAACAAGGGGGCGACCCCATGCACCCGGCTGGCAAATTGAAAGGTCTGCCATGTTTCGGCAGACCAATCGGAGTCGTGCGGCTCAGGTTGATGGAGCCATTCAGCCAGGGTAGCGCAGAGTTGAGCCAGGAAGGTCATTTCTCTGCAATGACTAAAACTCTGCCACCGCCGGAATTACTTCCCGGCCAAACTGCTCAAGCGGCGTGATTTCGTGGACGTTGGGCATGTTGAAAATGACATGCTGAATACCCACGCCGGCCAGCCCGCGGCAGGTCTCGATGACCTGGGCAGCACTCATCGCGCCAGCCGCCAGGTTGACCGTGTCCAGGGCCGTGCGCTCGATTTCGTCGTAGGGCCGGCCGGCGGCGTCGCAGTGCCGTTTCAACACGTCAAGCTTTTGCCGCAGCGCGTCATGACCATAAGCGGCAAAAAAATTACAGGCGTCGGCGTATTGCGCCACCAACCGCAGGGTTTTGTTCTCGCCCATGCCGCCGACCAAAATAGGCGGATGCGGCCGGCTCAGCGGCTGCGGGCTGTTGATCGGCTCGGTCAGGTGGTAATGCTGGCCCTGGTACGGCTCTCGATTGCCTGACCACAGGTGATGGGCAATTTGGAGCGCTTCCTCCAGCCGCTCGAACCGCTCCTTGAGCGGCGGGAAGGGAAGGCCCAATCCCACCGCCTCCTGCTCGTTCCAGGCCGCGCCGATGCCCAGGTAGGCCCGCCCGCCGGAAAGCACGTCGAGGGTCGAAACGGTTTTGACCAGGAGGCCAGGCTGGCGGTAAACCACGCCGGTGACGAGCGTGCCCAGCCTGGCTCGCCGGGTCAGGCCGGCCATATAGTTGAGCGCAGAGTAGCCTTCCAACATCGGCTCGTCAGCCGGGCCGATGTACTGGATCTGAAAAAAGTGATCCATGACCCACAGGCTGTAAAAACCGGCATCGTCGGCGGTTCTGGCTATCTCGGCCAGGCGCGGGCCGATTTCGGCCGGGCCGCCGGGCCAGGTAAAACTGGGAATCTGCAATCCAATCCGCATAATCTTATCCTTTCACTTTGTCTATCGTTAATCTAAAAAGTTATGCTTCAAAAATAGTCTCTAGTAACTCAACGCCAGCCTGAATATCATCTCCAAAGTAGAGCCGGTAGGTTCTGTGTTGGAACAAACTTTCAAGACGCTGGGAGTGGTGGGGCAGCTTCATTTCCAGTCCGGTTGCGCCCAGCGGCCAGACTTGCCTGGCCTCGACTGCCTGAATTGGCTCCAGCCGGCTTTTCCCGCCGGGCAGCCGCTCGACCAAGATAACCGCCTGGGGCTGGGCCGAAACGGTCGTGCTGCCCGGCCGGATATTTTCCAGATTGACTTCCAGTTTCATTTCGCCGTTGGTTTGCAGCACAGGCTCATAGCCCGCGAGTTCAGGAAATAGCTTCCTGGCATCGGGCAAGAGGTGAAAACTCCAGGGCATGCCCCACCACAGATTACGCTGGCTGTCGAGCCAGACCACATCTTCGGCCAGCGCCTGGAAACTGCCGCGGGTGGCGGAGGCATAGGCCAGCGTCGTTTTGCCGCCGCCGCTCTGCGCCCGCAGCAGCACGGCCCGGCCGTTTTTAGCCAGCGCCGCTCCGTGAACGCCCATCCAGCCCCGCCACTCCAGCATCACAAAAAAAGCCAGTTCCAAAAAGTGCCAGCGAAAAAAAGCGGGATTGACCAGGGTGGTAGGCGAAAAATACCCAAAGGCAAAACCGTCGGCCAGGTTGGCTACCAGGCTTGAGTCACGGCCGATGGTTTGGTAAAGGAGCGATCCTTCCAGGCGAAAAGATGGTTGGTCGGGCTGACTGTCATCCCGGTCATAGGCCATCAATCGGAAACGCAAGTCCGGCGACCCGGCGGGCTGGGCCGGCCCAAAGCGACCAAAGGATGTTTCTGCCGCGGCGATGATGGCTGGACTGTTGCTGCGCAGACGTAAAGTGAAGCCCATTGGCCGAAACCAGGCTTCCTGACAAGTTTGAGTTTTGCTCATGAACGGGTCTATAACGGTTTGAATAGATGGATGGGGGATGGAGTTGGTCTCGCTCGGTCAGGCGAAATTCTAACATAGACCCGGTAACAAAGCAAAGAAGTTGGAACCCTGGATTAACGTTCTACAACCGGATAGGCTATCTGCCCCAGGGCAATATCGGCGATGCCGGTGCGGCTATTCTTGCCGGGCCAACTGGCTGTCCAGGTGTAGTGGCCGGGTTTGAGGGGCAGCATCCAGAGTTGATAAGGGCCGATTTTATGCTCTTTGTTGTCAATGGTGAAGGTCATCTCGTCGTTGTTTTTCTGGTTTGAGATGGCCAGCAGGCCGTGGCCGGCCGGTATCTGCGGCTGCGGCTTGG
This sequence comes from Anaerolineales bacterium, assembly GCA_015075185.1. Taxonomy (GTDB): domain Bacteria; phylum Chloroflexota; class Anaerolineae; order 4572-78; family J111; genus DSQQ01. The sequence continues at coordinate 574,307 of JABTUW010000003.1, forward strand.
GTGGTTCAGGGGTGACGACAAGGACATTGGTGCTGACGGCCAGGCGGTCGGGCTGCCAGCCGGCTTCTGAGGGGGTGGTGACAAGCTGGCTTTGGTTGGAGCCATCTGCATTCATAGTGTAAATAGCCCACTGTCCATCCCGCAGGGAACGAAACAGCAGCCGGTTGTCGGGCGTCCACGCTGGCGAGACATCCGCCGCCGGGTGGTCGGTCAGTCGGGTCAGGCTGCTGCCGTCCGCGGCCATGACGTAAATATCCTGGTTGTCACCCTCGCGGCGCACAAAAGCAAGGCGCTGCCCATCCCACGACCAGGCCGGCTGGCTGTCATCCCCTTGAGTTAGCCGCTGAATGCTGGTGGTGTCAAAAACAGGGCCAACTACCTCCAGGGTGCTGATATTCCAACCCTCGGCCGTGCAGCCGCGATAGGCCAGCCGCTGCCCTTCTGGCGACCAGGCCGGATCAGCGCCAAAGGGGCCAGGGTAGGCTTTGTTCTGGTCCAAATCCCATAACAAAAGGTGGGACTCCGGCCCTTCGCCAGCCGTGGAGGCGACGTAGGTGCGGTTAGGCGACCAGGTGATGGTTTGGAAGCTTTCCTGGTTCAGCGGGTAAGCCTTGCGCTGGCCCATGTTGAATACCTGTAATCCGGCGTTTCCGGTCAGGGGACTTTCGCTGTAAAACAGCAGACCAATCGCATCGGCTGACCAGGCCGGCCCGCGCGCCGCCGTTACCAGGGTTTCGGTCTGGTTGGTGGTTAGATCGAGCAGGTTGAGCTGGTGGACCTGTCCATCCCAGGTAGTGTAAGCTACCTGGATGGGGCGCTGGGTAGGAGTATCCGCCGCAACTATGTAAAAAGTGCCCTGGCTGAGCAGTTGGCCCTGCACATAGATTTCCAATTTGTAGCTGCCGGGGACAAAGCCGCCCTCCCCAGCCCTGACTTGAACGGTCAATTTGCCGCGCGGACCGGCGTCCCACACCCCGCTGCCCCGGGATAACTCTTTGTCGCCAAAATACCAGACTCGCTCCCAGGTTAGCCCGTTTTCCAAGCCATTGTAGCCGAACGTAGCCAACACGGTGGTGACGGCGGTGGTAAATTGCAGCGAGGAATCCAGCGGCCAGCCATCAACTCCCTGGCGGGTGGCTAAGCTGATGGGACTCACGAGCGGAGCGGCAGTGGCTTGATTGGCAGCCGGATTATCACCCGGACAAATGAAGGTAGGAACGGCGCCAGCTTGCTTGGCGAGCGAGGTCAGAGCAATGGGAGTGGCTGTAGGACTGGCTGGCGCGACCTGACTGTTCTCCACTTGATTTTGCAGCGCAAGTTCAGAGAGCGGTTCGCTGCTTTCCTCCGTTTGGTTACTGCGGCTTTGCCAGAAGAACAGACCCCCGGCTATACCGCAAAATGATAAGGTGCAGATCGCTAAAACGGGCAAAAGCCATAACCAGGCTTTAGCTGCATTTTGTTTTTTGAGTGTTGGTTCTGCTGGGTTTTGGGCCGCACTTGAATCCATCAGTACCTCCGCAAATAGCTCTCACCCCCAACCCCTCTCCCACTGGGAGAGGGGAGTCGCGTCAGTGACGGGGTGAGGGTTTTTTCGTCGCTGGGGGTGAAGTCAGGGCTTCGTGAACACTCTCCACAATAGTTACTTAACCAAGGGCCTAATGATTGCCGCCATTGCCGGGATTGTCTTCGTCATCATGGTCTGAATCATTGCCGTGGCCTTTGTTATGATCGCCATCCCCGCCGCCACCGCTGCCGCTTCCTTTGTTGTCACCTCCATCGTTATTATCGCTGCCCCCGCCGGAGCCGGGAACCAACGCCGGCGGCTGGATGGTGATTTCGATGGTCACGGTAATAACCGGTAAGACGTCCACGACCGGCGTAGATGTGACGGTCGGGGTAGATGGGGTAGCGACCGGTTGGCCGGTCGCGGTGAGTTCGATGGTGAGGGTGGGTGTAATGGGTGCTGCGGCCGGTTGAGTGGGCATCGTTTGGGTTTGGACGGGCGCTGGCGCTACTGGATCGTTTGAACCGGCATTTCTGAAGATGATGCTGCTGGCTAGCAGGGCTAGCAGCACGGCCCCGGTCAGAAGTCCCACTACGATCACCATCGCGACCATAGGGCCGCCCAAAGTTGAGCCGGCCGACGGCGGCGCGCCGTTGCCGCCAACCGTCGGGCCAAGCAGTGACTCTTTCAAGGCAGGTCCGAATTCCGGGCGCGGCCCGGGCGCGGTCTCGGCGAGGTTTTGGGCGACTGCCAGCAGGCCGGCTACCTCCGGCGGCAGGGTTTCCGGCAGGGGACCGCCTTCTAGCAGTGTGTCCAGATGTTGAGTTAAGAGGTCGGCCAGTTCTTCTTCGCTCATGGGGCTTCCTGGGTTCCAAGTCGAACTTTTAATTTTTGCAAGGCGCGTAAGATAATGACACTGACCGTCTTTTCGTTGAGTTCCAGCACTTCGGCGATTTCACGATTGGTTAAACGCCCATAGAACTTGAGCTGAATAATCTCTTGATCGCGCTCTGATAGGGTAGCAATAGTTTCTGCCAAAATTTGCTGCTGCTCCTGGCGGAGAAATTGCTGCTCAGGCGAGAGGTCGGTGGTTGAAAATTCGGATACTTTATCCAGTTCGTAAGGCATGGGATTGCGGCTGGTGGCGGCATAGTGGTTGATGACCAAATTGTGAGCGATACGAAAGAGCCAGGTGGCAAAGGATGCTTTGGCCGGGTCGTAGCTGTGGCTTCGGCTAAAGGCGCGCTCGAAGGCGGCAGCGGTCAGATCTTCCGCTGCTTCCCGGTCGGCCACCTGGCTGCGAACGTAGGCATAGAGCCTGGGATAATGGGTATCAAACAGGACAGCGAAGTTCAAAGAAGGTCTCACCCAGCTTTTGGGCTGTCTCCTGTCGTAAGAGTTTGATTTATTAACTTTAGCCACCTTGGTTACATTTGGCAAACTCTTTCCTTCCGACTCTCAAAGAACCTTTACTGTTTTTCTTTGGCCGGAAATGGATATATTTTAACTCGTCGCTGGGTGGTGCTGGCGGGAGAAGTTGGGGGATGAGTGAGGCCAGACCAGAGGTAAAAATAAACAAAGGTGTTATCCTTTAACAGTTTCTTTTCCTGGTCATGCGCCTTTTTGATTGACTCCAGCAGCTCTAAAGCTTCTTGCTCTTCACCTTCAAAGTTAGAATTTTTATCTTCCATCTCTATCCTTCCCATCTTTAACCCTTCCCATTTTTTCTCTCCCGGTATTTAGCTTATCCCTGTTGCCTGACCTCTGAAGTGACGAGTTTAATAGGGAGACGTTACCGGCCACGTCTCCCCATTATCAGTCTTAATCATTAAAAATGATCAGGTTCAAGTTTTAATCGTTGCTGCCATGACCACCTTTACCTTTACCGGGGTTATCGTCGTCGTCATGATCCGCATCGTTGCCGTGGCCTTTGTTATGGTCGCCGTCACCACCGCCACCACCACCGCCACAACTGCCGCAGCCGCCGTCATCATCATCGCCGCCGCCACCACCGCCGCCACCAGCGCCCGGCTCAAGTTGAGGTGGGATTTCAACCTGGACGGTAACGACAATGATGATTTCATCTACAATAGGCGTGGCTGTCATTTCCGGGGTGGGAGTCACCGTTGTTGTTGGCGTCGTTGAAACCGTCATTACTGGAGTGATCGTCATGACGGGGGTGGTCGTGATAGTTCCAGTGGCGGTGGGCGTGCCTGTTGCCACTACGGTAGAGGAGTTTGTTGCCGTTGGAGTAGGAGTTGGTTGGCTCGCCGATGTCGGTCGAACCAGCGTGATGACGACAGCCACTAAAACACTCACTGCCACGCTGCCTGCTGCCGCAATACAGATAATAATCTTGACGAGAATCTTGGTACTAATCATCAGGGCCTCCTTAACTAAAGTGGACGAATATTTTCACCTCTATATACAGTTGGTTTTGAAAAGTACTACATAGATTTCGGATGAATTGTAGATTTTAAGGTTGGCTTAAAGGAGTTTGAAGTCTCCCGACTTCGGACGCTTCGTCAGGAGACGAAGTGCACTTCGTTTTGGCTTATTTGAAAAATATTGAGTTAGAGGAAATTTATAGAGGATTCAACGTCCCAGCGTAAACTTTTAAGAAACGGCTCGTCGTGACAGGTAAGCTGTATTTTGCTTCGATAATCTGGCGGGCCTGCCGGCGCAGCTCCTGATAACGGGACGTGTTACCAAGAATTTCGATAACCTGTTCCGCCAGAGCTTCTGCAGAAGCCTGGGGCAGCAAACAGGCCACCTCCGGGGCGATCCCAACGGGTGTGCCCAGAACGGGCAAACCGCAGGCCATTGCTTCCAACACGGCCATACCTTGCGACTCGTGCCGCGAGGTTTGCAGGTAGAGGTGCGACTCCTGGTAAAATTGAACCAGGTGGGGATAAGCTACTTGCTGCCGCCAGACGAGGTTTTGGTCTAGATCAAGCCTGCGAGCCAATTTGGCTAATTCAGCCTGCAAAGGGCCGCTCCCGGCCAGATTCAACCTAAGTTGAGGAATTTCCTTTTTGGCCAGGCTCAACACTTCTAAGAGCAAATGCTGGTTTTTCACGGGCACCAGGGAAGCTGCCTGCACCATCACCGGCTGATCAAGCTGAGGGGATGAGTCAACAGGTTGGAAGAGATGAGCGTCTACACCCAAGGGAGCGAGACGGAGTTTAGCTTCTGGCAGGTCATGAGCGCGACACAGGTCGAGCTGGTAATTCGAACCGGCGGTTACCAGGGCAGCTTTTTTGAGGGCGTAGCGCGTGGTCAAGCGCCGGGTTAGAAATCGCTGCGCGCCGTAATGGATGTCAGGCAGGTAGGTTAGCTCGCCGCCGCCCAGGCTGACCACTACCGGCCGCTTCAGCCAGCCTCCGGCCAGCGCTGCCGAAAAACCGGCCTCGTCCGCCCAGAAGGCATGCAGCAGGTCAAAGGGCGTTTGGCGGTGTTGGTGAATAATCGCCTGGGTGGTTTGCAGCCAAATCCGGGCCGACATTGGTCCAAACTTTTGCCCCCCGCCGACAGCATGGTGGATTAAACCGCTGAAGCGATATGTGCCTTCAGCCGGATAGCGCTGGCTGAACACATGGATTTCATGCGTTTGGGCCAGAGCACAGGCCAGGTTCAGCAGGGCGGGGATAGCCCAATCACTGGCGTGGGCGCTAAAGCCGGGGGTAACGAGGGCAATTCGCATTGTCGGGAGTAGAGTGGCAGGTTACAGGTTGGTAGATACAATAGGTTCTGCCACTTGCAACCTGCTACCTGGTAACTTTAAACAAGGTATATGGTGGAAACTCGCCAATTTTGATTAAGTTCCTGTTTTCCTTGAGCCATTGATAATTGATTTGGGGTGTTTTGCCCCGCCATTGGGTTTCGATCCCAGGCAAGTCCAGCAGTAAATAAAGAGCGTCTGAAGACTCGGCCAAAGTTTTGAGGGAAGTTTGGTCCAGGAAAAAGAATTCCAGGGCGTTAAGCCGGGTGTAGTGCTGCACCGTGAGAGTCAAGCCAAAGGTAATCAGGCTGGCCTCCGGGGGCAGCGTTTGCTCAACCTGGCGGGCAATGATTTTGCTTCGGTTTTGAACAGTCAAAAAACTGTCGAGCATCGGGTAGGCCCAGGCCAGCATCCCTGCCAGAGAAAGGGTGATAGCTATTTTTAGGATAACTTCTCGGAAAACTGGCAGGGGAGCATCCACATTATTCCTGCTAAAAAATTCAGCGAGGCCAAAGCCAGTTAAAAGCACCAGGGGCAGGTAAAGCGTCAGGCCGAAGCGGAAATTTTGGTAGGGAATTCCAGCCAAAAAGAGATAGACGGGTGCGGTCCAGCCGAGCAGTAAAATGAGCGGCCCCCACTGCCTGGCCCGTCCCAGCCGCCAGACACCCCAGGCGGAGGCTAACCCCAATAGCGGAAAAATATAAGCCGGATGTCCCGCCGGCTGGGCGTAAAAAATCCAGTTGGGAAGTTGATAGACAAAGTGGCCGTCAATGTTTTCAAATTCGCGGCGAAAAAAGTTGGCCGGGTTCCAGCCTAACAACCAGCTATGGGCCAATCCTTCCGGTTTGTTGAGGCTCAACCACAATTGGGGAGCCAGAATAATTGATCCACTGAGAACGGCCATCAACACGGGGACCCACAATTTTGGGGGCAGGACCAAGACTGCTTTCCAGCCCCGCTGGATGCTCCGGTAATTGAAAATTGCGTAAAGACCCAGGGCAGGCGCAATCAAAATATACAGCCAGCGCGAGATAATCGCCAGGGCCAAGGCCGCCCCGGCGGTGAAAAATAATAGGGCAGGGGAAAACTTTTTGCTTGGTGGGAGATGCACCGCCCGAACAACCAGCCACGCGGCCAGGGTGGCCCAAAATAGCGCCGGCATATCGGCCATAACCACGACAGAAGAGAGAATAGGCTGCCCGGCAAAAGCCACGATCAAGCCAGTCCATAATCCCCCGGAATCACTTCGTATAATCAAGTTGCTATTAATTTTGACAGGATCGGAAAAAAGATTTTCATATAACAGAAAAACCAGGGGGGATAATGCTGCCCCACTTAATAACGCCGGCATTTGGCCGGCCCAGGTGGTTTGACCAACAAACAGCGTGAAAAAGGCGATGAGGAGGGGATACCCATTCGGCCAGAAAAAATCGAGTGGGGGCGGGCGGCCCTGCGGTAGATTTTGAGTGATGGCAAGTGCTTGTTGCAAGTAGGCATAAGCATCCTGGCCGTAGAGGCCATCGAACTGCCAGAATAGGATGACGCCAGTTCGAATCGCCAGAGCGATAAGGAACAGAATGGCGGCTGTTTTCCAGCGTGAAACGTAAAAGGTGATGCTTGAACTTGGCACAAGTTTTTCTTGATCAGATCTCATGCTGCTGATGATGCTGGTATTTAGCCGCTCTCATTTTATAAGGCAAATAGAGGATGCTTTCGGCCAGCAGGAGCGCCAGGGCTACGCCAGCCGGTCCCCAGGTGGGAATGAGCCAGAAACACAGCCCCAGATTAACGACGATGCCTATCATCGTGAGCAGATTGACAAACTTTTCGTCGCCGCAGGCATACAGATAAATGATTAAGAGGCTGTTCTGAGCAGAAGGAATGAGAGTCAGGGTGAGAATTTGCAGCGTCGTGGTGGCCGGCTCGTAAGCGGGACCGTAGGTAAGGCGCAGGATTGGCTGCGCCAGCAGCAGCGCCCCGACAGAGGCCAAGGCTCCAAAGGCCAGCAGCCCCAGCCGTGACTGGGCCAACGTTTTTTGGAGCGCCAGGCTTTGCGCGGCGTTGCGCGCGCCCACCATCGCCGCCATAGCCGGCAGCATGGCTGAATAAAAGGCTGCCGGCAGTTGCTTGCCGGTTTCGACAAAACGATTGGCGGCGGCATACCAGCCAAGGGCCTGGTCACCCTGGAGATAGGCCAGAATCAGCCCGTTTGCCCTGAGTTGAAGCGCCGCCAAGATTCCGGCCAGGGCAAAGGGCCAGGCTTTCATAATGAGTTCTAGGATCATGGCCCTGCTAATAGGCCAGCTTCTTACAGAAGGGAACTCATAGGAGTTTGTAGGAACTGGGAGAAAAGTTGAGTCCCCTTGAGTTCCTACGAGTTCCCTGGAATTACCCTCTGCCAACTTTTCCGGCCAGGGCTGCTTTAATTTCTGATAAAAGACCATCGCCAGAAAACATTGTCCCACCTGGCTCAATCCGGCCCAGGCAATGATCAAAAACAAGGGTTGTTGGAGTAATACCAGCCAAAGTGTCCCGGCCAGGAGGACAAATTGCCCGCTTAAGGTGAGCCACAAGATGGGGGTCATCACCTGGTGGGCCCGGAAGATAGCGGTAAATGAACTATAAACCAGGCCGCTGGCTAGAAAGATAATACCCGAGCGCAACGCCGCAACGACCGGGGGATTCTGATCAGGGGTCAATTGGGGAGCCAAAACAAGGAGAATGAGGATAGCCGGCAGGCTTAACAGGCTTTTGCCCGCCAGCGAGTTGACCAGGTAGCGCGGCGTTTGCTCCGGCTGGGCGGCAATATCGCGGGTGATGACGGTGCTCAAACCAAATTCGCTGAACAGCATCAAGCTCGACAGCCAGGTCATGACAAAACTGTACTGCCCAAAGCCGGCATCGCCCAGGCCGCGCCCCAGCACAGCGGCCATCAAAAACCCCATGCCCGCGCCGGCAATATTGACCAGCAGCAGAATCCCGGTGTTTTGTCCAATTCTGATAAAGATGCTGGGCCTGAGTGTAGGGATTGTCATTGCGGCTGAAAGATATAGCAAGACAGACAAAATGCCAAATAAGGGCAACTGTTGGAACTGTTCCGTATGTGATAGTTCTTCATCCCATCGAGCTAATCGCCTATCATCCAGTTGGGTGACTAAAAGATAACCCTTGTGGGTATGGGCAGACCCAAAAAATAGTGATAGGGTCATAATTGTTAACATCGTCCAGTAACTTTTATTTGTGTAATTTTACACAGGTTCGTTGCATAAATTTGCCCTAACAAAGCCTGTCGAGTATATTAGGGGTAGAAGCAGCAAACTAAGTGATATCCTGTATCCTTTTCGTCTGTTCCGATCTGCAACTGTTGCTGGCGATATATCTTTTTCCGATGCTGGAAAAATAAGGGGTTTACGATGGCAGCATTTGTTTTATAGGTGATGCTGTCATAGAATAGCAACCTCCCTTTAACGTCGTACAATTCAATACTCTCCCAAACCAATTTAATTGTCCCGAAGAAGTTATTTAATCATAGGCTTCCTCAATGGCTCAGATTTTTCATCCTAGCTCTAATACCATTGCTAAAGTGAGCATCTTTGGCGGCGTTTTTATTTTGGCCGGCGTGGCCGTTTTGATTATGGCTTTTGCCCGCTCCTCTTACATGACGGGGGTAGGAGTCTTTGTGGAGCAGCCGGTGCCATTTAGCCATGAGCACCACGTCAGCGGCTTGGGTATTGACTGCCGTTACTGCCATACCTCGGTGGAGAAATCCTCCTTCGCCGGCATTCCCCCGACCGAAACCTGTATGACCTGTCACTCCCAAATCTGGACCAATGCCGCTATGTTGGAACCCGTTCGGGCGAGTTTCCAGGCGGGCCGGCCGATCGAGTGGAACAGGGTGCATAGCCTGCCCGACTTTGTCTACTTTAACCACAGTGTTCACGTGGCTAAGGGTGTGGGCTGTGAAACCTGCCACGGCCGGGTAGACCAGATGGCGCTGACCTACAAGGCCAATACTCTGTACATGGAATGGTGCCTGGAATGCCACCGCCACCCTGAAAATTACATTCGCCCGGTGGAGGAAATTTACACTATGGGCTACCAACCTCAGGAAAACCAGGTAGCCCTGGGGCGGGAATTGGTTGAAGCTTACAACATCCAGGTACAGCAACTGACCAATTGTTCGGTCTGCCATCATTAGAACGTAATTAAGGGATATGGAAAAAGAAACTCTGGACTTATCTGCAATCCGTGCTCGTTTGGCCCAGGCCAAAGGCCGGCGCTACTGGCGCAGCCTGGAAGAAGTTGCCGAAACACCTGCTTTTAAAGAATTTTTGCACCGGGAGTTTCCCCAGGGCGCCACGGAGTGGACCGACCCGCTCAGCCGCCGCAACTTTTTCAAGCTGATGGGCGCCTCATTGGCCCTGGCCGGACTGACCAGTTGTTCCGGCCAGCCGGCCGAGAAAATTCTACCCTATGTGCGCCAGCCCGAAGAACTTGTCCCCGGCCGGCCGCTGTTTTATGCCACGGCTATGCCTTTTAATGGCTATGGTATTGGCGCGCTGGTGGAGAGTCATGAGGGACGGCCCACCAAAATTGAAGGCAATCCCGACCATCCGGCCAGCCTCGGTTCGTCCGACGTCTGGCTCCAGGCGTCCATTTTGGAGTTGTACGACCCGGACCGCTCCCAGGTCGTAACCCGCTTTGGCACCCGCATCAGTACCTGGGATGCTTTTTTACAGGATTTGCAGGCCGAACTGGACGATCAACGGAATAACGGCGGAGCCGGACTGCGGATTTTGACGGGCCTGGTCACCTCGCCGACCCTGACCAGCCAACTGGAAGCTGTCCTGGCCGAATTTCCGCAGGCTCGCTGGTACCAGTACGAAGCGGCCGGACAGGATAATGTCCGCGCCGGAGCACGCCTGGCTTTTGGCGAAGATGTTGAAACCGTTTACAACCTGGCTGAGGCCGAGGTTATTCTCTCGCTTGACGCCAACTTTTTGTTTGAAGGGCCGGGGCATATTCGCTATGCCCGTGATTTCAGCCATGGACGGCGCGTCTGGACCGGCCAAACGACCCAAAATCGTTTGTATGTCGTCGAAAGCACGCCCACGATTACCGGGGCTAAGGCGGATCATCGCCTGCCCCTGCGACCGAGCCAGGTGGAATTATTTGCTCGGGCTGTGGCCGAGGCTGTCGGCGTGGAGGCCGGCGGGACAGAATTACCTGAACACGCTGGCTGGATTGAAGCCGTAGTGAGTGATCTGCAAGCCAATCGAGGCTCAAGCTTGGTCATCGCCGGCAATGAGCAGCCCCCTGTGGTCCATGCGCTTGCTCACGCGATCAATGAAGCCTTGGGCAATGTCGTCGGCAGACGGTCATCTCTATACCAATCCGGTGGCCGAGAATCCAACCGATGACATGGCTTCGCTGAGGGAACTGGCCGACGAGATGCAGGCCGGGCAGGTGCAGTTGTTACTAATTCTCGACAAGAATCCGGTTTATGACGCTCCCGCTGATCTGCAATTTGCCGAGCGTATGTTTAATGTTAAAACACGGATTCACCTGGGTTTGTACGAAGACGAAACGTCGGAGCTGTGCCAGTGGCACATACCGGGGCTGCATTTTCTGGAGATGTGGGGCGACCTGCGGGCCTACGATGGCACGGTCAGCCTGATCCAGCCGCTCATTGCGCCGCTGTACGATGGTAAATCGCCTTACGAGCTGCTGGCGGCAGTTTTGGGCCAATCCGGGGTTTCGAATCTTGATCTGGTGCGCAGCTATTGGCAGGAGCAAAACCCAAGCGGCAATTTTGAAGCAATGTGGCGCACGGCGCTGCACAACGGGTTCATGGACGATACGGTCCTGCCAACCCGGTCTGTCTCCCTGCAAGCCGATTTTGGGGCTGCGCCGGAAGCGGGGGGCGGGCAAAGTTTGGAACTTGTCTTTCGGCCTGATCCGTCGCTGGGGGATGGCCGCTTTGCCAACAACGGCTGGCTGCAAGAACTGCCCCGGCCCATGACCAAGCTGACCTGGGATAATGCGGCCATGATCAGTCCGACCACTGCCGAGCGGCTGGGGCTGGCCGATGAGGAAGTTGTCGAGTTGCGCTACCGCGAGCGCAGCGTGCGCGCGCCGATCCTGATTGCGCCCGGACATGCCGACGATACCGTCACCGTCCACCTGGGCTACGGGCGCACCCGGGCGGGGCAGGTGGGGAACGGGGCCGGCTTCAATGCTTATGCGCTCCGCACTTCCGAAGCGCCCTGGTTCGACACGGGCCTGGAAATCGTCAAAACCGGCGAGAGTTATCCCCTGGTCAGAACGCAGGGACATTTTGCGATGGAGGGCCGCGAGTTGGTGCAGTCGGCCTCGCGGCAAGAGTATCAGGCCCATCCTGATTTTGCCCAGGCGCATGGAGGTGAAGAGGCCGAGCATATCTCCCTGTACCCCGAGTACGAGTATAACGGCAATGCCTGGGGCATGACCATTGATCTGACCACCTGTATTGGCTGCAATGCCTGCACCATCGCCTGCCAGGCGGAGAATAACATTCCGGTGGTGGGCAAGGCGGAAGTGGCCCGGAGCCGGGAGATGCATTGGATCAGGGTGGATACTTATTTTGAAGGACAGCTCGACAACCCGACGACCCACTTCCAGCCCGTGCCTTGTATGCATTGTGAGAAAGCGCCGTGCGAGACGGTCTGTCCCGTGGCCGCGACGGTCCACAACGCCGAAGGGTTGAACGACATGGTCTACAACCGCTGCGTGGGCACACGCTACTGCTCCAACAACTGCCCTTACAAGGTGCGCCGGTTTAATTTCTTCCAGTATAGCAACGAAGATGTGCCGGTATTGAAGTTGTTGATGAACCCTGATGTGACGGTGCGCCAGCGGGGTGTGATGGAAAAATGCACCTACTGTGTGCAGCGCATCAACGCGGCGCGCATCGAGGCCAAAAAGGAAAATCGGGTCATTGGCGATGGCGAAGTATTGACCGCCTGCCAGCAGGCATGTCCAACACAGGCGATTATTTTTGGCAATATCAATGACCCGGAGAGTCAGGTGGCTAAGTCTAAAGCGACCCCGTTGAATTATGGACTGCTAACCGAGCTGAACACCCAGCCTCGGACCACCTACCTGGCCGAAGTTAAGAATCCCAATATTGAACTGGGAGGTGAAACAAGCTGATGCAATCATCGGAGCCGCTCAAGACACCGGCGGAGGTCCAACTGCCCGCACCGGTCATCGGGCCGGGTTATACTTATGGTTCTGTCACCGACAAGATCAGCGCTATTGTACTCTCGGGCCGGACGCCCCTGGCTTGGTTGATCGCCTTTGTCATCGCTTCAGCCGGGGCAGCGATGTTGTTTGGGACAATTGCTTATTTACTATACCAGGGTGTTGGGATTTGGGGCATCAATATTCCTGTTGGCTGGGGCTTCGACATCGTCAACTTCGTCTGGTGGATTGGCATTGGCCATGCCGGAACGCTCATTTCGGCCATTCTGCTGCTATTCCGGCAACAGTGGCGGACCTCGATCAATCGCTTTGCCGAGGCGATGACCCTTTTTGCCGTCGCCTGCGCCGGTCTTTACCCACTGCTGCACATGGGCCGGCCCTGGTTCTTTTACTGGACCATGCCCTATCCCAATACTTTTGGTCTGTGGCCCAATTTCCGCAGCCCGCTGGTGTGGGACGTATTTGCAATTAGCACTTACGCTACCGTGTCGTTCTTGTTCTGGTACACCGGCCTCATCCCCGACCTGGCGACACTGCGCGACCGCTCAAAAAATCCCTTACTCCGCATCCTGTATGGAATTTTTGCTTTGGGTTGGCGCAACTCCGCTGCCCATTGGAATCGTTATCACGCGGCTTATCTGCTGCTGGCTGCGCTGTCCACCCCGTTGGTCGTGTCTGTCCACAGCGTAGTCAGCCTTGATTTTTCGGCGGGCGTGATCCCCGGCTGGCACGCGACCATGTTCCCGCCTTATTTCGTGGCCGGGGCTATCTTCTCCGGCTTTGCGATGGTTTTGACCCTGGCTATCCCCTTGCGCCGAATTTATGGCCTGGAAGATTTTATCACTATGCGCCATATCAATAATATGGCCAAGATTATGTTGGTCACCGGCCTGATCGTCTTTTACGGTTATATGATGGAACTATTCATGGGCTGGTATAGCGGGAGTCAGTATGAAGAATATCTTATCTTAAATCGGATGACCGGTCCCTATGCACCGCTCTACTGGGCGCTGATCCTCTGCAATGGGCTGATTCCCCAATTGTTATGGTTCCGCGGTGTTAGGAACAACCTTTTGGTCTTGTTCATCATCTCGCTGATTGTGAATGTGGGCATGTGGTTAGAGCGCTTTGTCATTATTGTGACCAGCCTGCACCGCGATTTTCTGCCCTCTTCCTGGGGCATGTACTACCCAACAGTTTTTGATTGGACGATGTTCATCGGCACGATTGGTTTCTTCCTGACCCTGCTGTTGTTGTTTATCCGCGTGCTGCCGGTCATTTCAATCTTTGAAATGCGAGAATTGGTGCCGGAGAGTGAGAGCACATGAAAAATCCAGCAACCTACGGCCTGTTAGCCGAATTTACCACCCCGGAAGCCCTGATTGAGGCGACCCATCAGGCTCACGAGGCCGGATATCGCAAGATGGACGCCTATACCCCCTATCCTATTGAGGAAGTAGGCCATGCTCTGGGCGCACGGGGCACGCGCCTGCCGTACATTGTCCTGGCCGGAGGGATAATGGGCGCTATCGGGGGCTATCTTCTGCAATATTACGCCTCGGTGATTGATTATCCGCTCAACATTGGCGGGCGTCCCTACCATAGCTGGCCCTCTTTCATCCCGGCCACCTTTGAAACAACAGTGCTGCTGGCGGCTTTTGCCGCCGTGCTGGGGATGCTGGCCCTCAATGGACTGCCTCAGCCCTACCATCCGGTCTTTGGCGTGCCCGGCTTCGAGGCAGCCACGCGAGACCGCTTTTTCTTGCAGATTGAAGCCAGAGACCCAAAGTTTGACCTGGAAGAGACCAGGAATTTTCTTGAAAGTTTCCACCCCGAAAAAGTATCGGAGATAGAGCGGTATAAGTACCCGGGGTAGAAGATGGTGCCGGATGATGGTGAGAACATGATCCGAGTGGTTAAGAGCTTTCGGGATTTGCGGGTCTATCAATTATCACTTGAACAGGCCAAGAGAATTTTTGTGATTAGTAAAGATTTTCCGAAGGAAGAAACTTATTCGTTGACGGACCAAATCCGTCGTTCTTCCCGTGCCGTCAATGCGATGATTGCTGAGGCCTGGGCGAGGCGAAGGTATGAAGCCGCTTTTGTCAACAAGTTGAATGAGGCTCTTGGCGAAGCAATGGAAACCCAAGCCTGGCTTGATCATGCCCGTGAATGTAGCTATATCAATCGTGACCTGTACATGGAGTTAGATCAAGCCTGGCAACATGTTGGAGCTATGCTCAACCGAATGATTCAAAAAGCTGACATTTTCTGCAAACCGGTCAAGTGAGGCATTCATGAAATTCTCAGGGAATTTCAAATCCTACTTAAAATTCTACCCACTACTCACTACTCACCATCTACTATCTACTATCTACTATCTACTATCTACCACCATCTGCCTGCTGCTGCTGACCGGCTGCTGGTACGATATGCGCACCCAGGCTAAGGTCAAACCTCTGGAATCCAGCGATTTCTTTCTGGACGGCCAGGCCTCCCGGCCGCTGCTGCCCGATACCGTTTCTCGGGGAAATCTTGATCTGGATAAGGCCATGTACCAGGGCATGAATGAGGATGACACGCCGGTGGATGCTTTCCCCATTGAAATTACCCGTGAGGTTCTGGAACGCGGGCATCAGCAGTACGATATTTTCTGCTCGCCATGCCACGGCCGCCTGGGCAACGGCCAGGGGATGATTGTGCAGCGGGGCTTCAAAGAGCCGCCCTCATTTCATATTGATCGCCTGCGCGAAGCGCCGCCCGGTTATTATTATGATGTCATCACCCACGGTTTTGGGGTCATGTACAGCTACGCCTCACGGGTCGAGCCCGAAGATCGCTGGGCCATTATTGCCTATATCAAAGCGCTGCAACTCAGCCAGAATGCCACCCTTGACGACGTGCCTCCCGACCAGCGCGGTAGATTAGAGGAGCCAGGCCAATGAATCAGAGCCAAGTTCCACCTGTCCTGAATCGTCTACAAACCCTCGCCCTGATCGTCGGGGGAGTTGGTTTGGTTCTTCTGGTGATAGGCTGGTTTTTAAGCCCAGCGCAGTTTCTCCAGGCTTACCTGGTCGGCTATATTCTCTGGACGCAAGTCGCCCTCGGCTGCCTGGCTATTTTAATGATTTACACGATGACCGGCGGCGGCTGGGGCTACGTGACCCAGCGCATTCTGCGGGCGGGAATGTTGACCCTGCCGCTGTTAGCTGTGTTGTTATTGCCGCTGCTGCTGGGTCTGCCGGCGCTCTATGAGTGGGCGCGCCCCGACGTGGTGGCTCATGACGAACTGTTACAACACAAGTCGCTCTACCTGAATGTGCCCTTTTTCATCGCTCGGGCGGTGCTCTACTTTGTCGTCTGGATTGGGCTGGCCTTTCTGCTGAATCGCCGGCTGCTCCAACTGGACCAATCCTTCGACCTGGCAACGGGCCGCCGCCTGCGCGGCATCAGCGGACTGGGTTTGGGCGCGTTTGGGCTGACTGTCACCTTTGCTTCCGTTGACTGGATGATGTCCATCGAGCCGCACTGGTTCTCGACAATTTACGGCTTCATGTTTGCTACCGGGGCCGTGGCGGCGGCTTTTGCCTTTGCCATCATCGCCCTGAACTGGCTGATGAAACGCACCTCGCTGGCGGAAGTGGTCTCAACGCTGAATGTCAACGACCTGGGTAACTTTTTGCTGGCCGGGGTCATGCTCTGGGCTTATATGACCCTGTCGCAGTATTTGATCATCTGGTCCGCGAACCTGGCCGAAGAGACGCCCTGGATCTACCGCCGGACCACGGGCGGCTGGGAAGTCGTCGGCCTGCTGCTAACCGTTTTTCACTTTTTTGCGCCGTTCCTGGTGCTGCTTTCGCGGACGGTCAAACGCCGGATCAACTGGCTGGTCAACGTGGCCGGCCTAGTGTTGTTGATGCGCCTGGTTGACCTGTACTGGCTGATTATCCCGGCTTATCACGAAAGCTTTTATCTCGATTGGCTGCTCATTGTTGCGCCTATTGCTATCGGCGGCATCTGGCTGGCAGTGTTTATCTGGCAGTTGAAAAAGAAATCGTTATTACCTCTTTATGATGCCGGCGTCGAGGAGAAATTGCTGGATTATGGAAGAACACAAACCTCAACCCATTCCTGAGGAAAGCCTGAAACTGGGCTACGAAGTTAGAGATATTAATTTACGCAACCTGGTCTGGTTGACCGTAATTTTGATCGTTGTCGTTGGGGCCATTGTGGGGCTGGT
This sequence comes from Anaerolineales bacterium, assembly GCA_015075185.1. GTDB lineage: Bacteria > Chloroflexota > Anaerolineae > 4572-78 > J111 > DSQQ01. Next base: position 591,014 of record JABTUW010000003.1, read on the forward strand.
TGGTTTAATGTACGGGTTCTTAGATGTAAGCACAGCGGCCCGCAGCGCTCCACCGCCCCCCTTGCTGGAGGAGGCTCAGGGGCTACCTCCCGGACCCCTTTTGCAGCGCGACCCGGAGCAGTCTATGCGGCGGGAAAGCAATGAGACGGATGTCCTACTAAACAGCTATGGCTGGGTGGATAAGGAAGCCGGGGTAGTTCGTATTCCTATCGAGCGGGCGATTGAGTTGACCCTGGAACGAGGGCTGCCCACCCGACTGCCAGAGGAAGAGTGAGGAAGAGAGCTGGAAGGATGGAGGACTGGAAGGTTGGAAGTAAAAGAATGAAATGTCAAAAATTAGAGCTTCGGGCTAAGAAAGCTGAAAATTTTAAGTCTCTAAATCACCTTCTACTCCCTGCTACCCGCCCTCTACCATCTTCTATCCTCTATCTTCTATCTTCTACGCTTTGCGTCTATCTTCTCTCTTCTATCTTCTTGCCCGGAGCCGCGCCCGCCCAAGCCGATGGATCGCACCCGGCGGATCAGGTCATCAGGGGCGTCGAGTTTGAGCAGAAATTAAACCAACAGCTCCCGCTGGAGTTGACCTTTCGGAATGAGGCCGGCCAATCGGTGCAACTGGCCGATTATTTTGATCACAAGCCGGTCATCCTGGTGTTTGCCTACTACGAATGTCCGATGCTTTGCACCCTGGTCCTGAATGGCTTGGTGAGCAGCCTGAATGGATTGACCTTTGATGTCGGCAACCAGTTCGACATTGTCACCGTCAGCATTGACCCCACCGAAACACCCACACTGGCGGCGGCTAAAAAAGCAGTTTACCTGGAGCAGTATCAGCGGCCCGGCGCGGCTGATGGCTGGCGCTTCCTCACCGGCGAGCAGGCAGAAATTGACCAATTGACTCAGGCAGTCGGCTTTCACTACAATTATGACCCGGTGAAAGACGAGTATGCCCACCCGACCGGGATCATGGTCGTGACACCGCAAGGAAAAATTGCTCGCTATTTCTACGGCATTGACTTCCCGGCCAGAGATTTGCGCCTGGGGCTGGTCGAGGCGGCGGCCAACAAAATCGGCTCGCCGGTAGACCAACTGCTGCTGCTGTGCTATCACTACGATCCGGTCGTTGGGCAGTACACGCTGACAATTATGAATATTATCCGCCTGGCCGGGCTGACCACCGTTGGTGCCATCGGTGTGTTTGTGGCGGTGCTGCTGCGGCGTGACCGGGGGCGAGCGCTGAACCATCCGGCTTTATCAAAAACCTATAAATTTTAGGCTGGGATTAAGGATTACAAGAAAAGATTATGTGGGATTTTCCGTTATTTCCAGATCAAGCATCCACCATTGCCGGCGGCGTGGACGCCGTCTATTTTTTACTGACCGGTCTGAGTCTATTCTTTGCCCTGACCGTTTTGTTTTTTATCCTCTTTTTTGCCATCAGATACCGGCGTGGTTCCAATGCTGATCGTTCGGGGATTGTCTTAGAGAGCAGAAAGCTGGAACTTTTCTGGTCGGTGGTGCCCTTGCTGCTGGCCCTGGGCGTATTTGTCATTCAAGCAAAAGCTTACTTCGACTTGTATCGCCCGCCGGTTAACGCGCTTGAAATTTACATCGTCGGCCGGCAGTGGATGTGGAAGGCTCAGCATCCCGAAGGGCAGGACGAAATCAACCAGTTGCATGTGCCGGTCAACCGCCCGGTGCGCTTGATTATGACCTCGCAGGATGTCATCCACAGCTTTTATATCCCGGCCTTCCGGGTCAAACAAGACGTGCTGCCGGGCCGTTACACCAGTATCTGGTTTGAGGCCACCCAACCCGGCACCTATCACCTCTTCTGCACCGAATACTGCGGCACAGATCACGCCGAGATGGGCGGGAGTGTGATTGTCATGCCGGAGGCGGAGTACCAGCAGTGGCTGAGCGGGGGGACGGGTAATGTGCCCCTGGCTCAGGCGGGTGAAGCCCTGTTTCAACAGCTTGGCTGCGTGACCTGCCATCAAGCGGATAATGAAGGCCGCGGCCCTACGCTGGTGGGTGTGTTTGGGCAGGAGGTCCAGTTAGAGAGCGGGCAAACTATTACCGCCGACGAAGAGTATCTCCGCGAGTCGATTATCAATCCCCGCGCCAAGATTGTGGCCGGTTATCCCGCGATCATGCCCACCTATCAGGGTCAAATCAGTGATGAAGGCTTGCAGCAAATTGTGGCTTATTTGAAATCGTTACAGGCAGATGGCGAGCAGCAGGCCGGAAGTGAATCTAACGGAGGCGCACAATAATGCTTGGTACAACCTCGCAACGCGAACAAGGCAGTCCCCGCCAAAAGGGGCTGGTCACTTCTCATGAACATTATCTTAATGTTGACTACAGCATAAAATCCTGGTTATTAACCACCGATCACAAACGGATCGCCTTGCTTTACCTGGTCTCAATTTCAATATTTTTTGTGCTGGGCGGCATTTACGCCATGCTCATTCGCCTGGAACTGATGACCCCCCGCGCGGATGTAATGACCGGCGATATGTATAACCGAGTTTTTACAATGCACGGCTTCATCATGATTTTCTTCTTCCTGGTCCCCTCGATCCCGGCCACCATGGGCAATTTCCTCATTCCCCTGATGATCGGCGCTAAAGACCTGGCTTTTCCCCGGCTCAACCTGGCCAGTTGGTATGTCTACACTGTCGGCGGTGTCTTTACCGTTGCCGTTCTGGCCCTGGGCGGCGTGGATACCGGCTGGACGTTCTACACGCCGTACAGCAGTACCTATTCCAACAGTTACGTTATCCTGGCCGCTGTGGGGGCTTTTTTCGCCGGTTTCTCCTCGATCTTCACCGGGATCAATTTTATCGCTACTATTCACAAGATGCGCGCTCCGGGCATGACCTGGTTCCGGCTGCCGCTCTTTGTCTGGGCCCATTACGCCACCAGCCTGATTATGATCCTGGGGACGCCCGTAGTGGCTATCTCCCTGCTGCTGGTCGCCATTGAGCGCCTGTTTCGGATTGGCATTTTCGATCCGGCCCTGGGCGGCGACCCGATCCTGTTCCAGCATCTTTTCTGGTTCTACTCGCACCCGGCGGTTTACATTATGATTCTGCCCAGCATGGGGGTCATTAGCGAGTTGATTACCTGCTTCTCGCGCAAGCGTATTTTTGGCTATAACTTTGTTGCTTTTTCCAGCATTGCCATTGCCGTGATTGGTTTTCTGGTTTGGGGCCACCACATGTTTGTCAGCGGCCAGTCAGTTTATGCCGGTATGATTTTTTCAATCCTCAGTTACATCGTGGCTATTCCATCGGCTATTAAAGTATTTAACTGGACGGCGACGCTGTACAAAGGACAGATTTCCTACGATACTCCCATGCTTTATGCGCTGGGCTTTATCGGTCTGTTCACTATCGGTGGGTTGACCGGCCTCTACCTGGCCGCTCTGGCGATTGACGTGCATGTCCATGATACCTACTTTGTGGTGGCTCATTTCCACTACATTATGGTGGGTGGAGCGCTGATGGGTTATCTGGGCGCGCTTCATTTCTGGTGGCCCAAAATTACCGGGCGGCTCTACCCGGAATGGTGGGGTCGGCTTTCGGCCGGGCTGATTTTTGCGGGGTTCAACCTGACTTTCTTTCCCCAATTTTTGGTGGGCTACCTGGGCATGCCGCGCCGTTACCACGTTTACCCTGACGAATTCCAGGTTCTCAATGTGATGTCCACGGCCGGCTCTTCGATCTTGGCCCTGGGTTATTTATTACCCTTGATCTATTTTATGTGGTCACTCCGCTACGGCCCGGTGGCCGGACCCAATCCCTGGCGAGCGATTGGTCTCGAATGGGCCATCTCCTCTCCTCCTCCGGCCCACAATTTTGATGAAATACCGGTTGTCACCTGGGAGGCTTACGAGTATCAGCCAGACCCGCCGGCCACGCAGCAGGAGCTTAAAGATACCGATTTAGATTCGGCCAGAGCCGGAGCGCCGGCAGCAAAATGATAAAACCCCCACCCTAACCCTCCCCCGAGGAGGGGGGAGGGAAGGGAGGGGATATTGAAAGGAGAACCAGCCTTGAGCGATAGCCACGCCTCGGTCCTGGCCCATCACTTTACCGACATGGACCAGCAGGTTGAAACCAATACCCTGGGTATGTGGATTTTTCTGGTCACCGAAGTGATGTTCTTCAGCGGCCTGTTCTTGATTTACATTATCTACCGGGGAGCTTACGCTGCGGAATTTGCCGAAGCCAGCCACCATCTGGACATTTACCTGGGCACCACCAATACGGTTGTGCTGCTGTGCAGCAGCCTGAGCATGGCCCTGGCCGTGCGGAGCGTTCAATTGGGCCAGCGCAAAGCTGCCGTTGCCTTTCTGTTCGTGACCCTGATCCTGGGTTCGACCTTCCTAGGTATTAAAGGGTTGGAGTACTATCACAAGTATGAAGAACACCTGCTGCCCGGCAGTGGTTTTATGTACGAGGACGAAGCTAATCCACTTCATGCCCAGCTCTTCTTTGTTTTATATTTTGTCATGACCGGCTTTCACGCGCTGCATATGATCATTGGGGCCGGGGTGATCATTTACTTTATGGTTCGTATATGGCAGGGCGCCTTCCCTCCCGAAAATTATGTTCCGGTTGAGATGCTGGGCCTGTACTGGCACTTTGTAGACATTGTCTGGGTTTTTCTCTTCCCCTTACTTTATTTGATAGGACGGCACTAATGACACACCACATAGTCCCCATAAAAGTCTACCTGGGCGTATTTGTCGCCTTAATGGTTCTCATGGCGGCGACGGTGGGCGCGGCTTTCTTGGATTTGGGAATCCTCAACAACGTGATTGCCCTGGTGATCGCGATGGCCAAAACGTCGCTGATTATGCTTTACTTCATGCACCTGCGCTACAACAGCCGGCTCATCCAAGTGTTTGCTCTGGTCGGCTTTCTGTTTTTGGTGATTTTGGTGGCTGGCACTCTGAACGATTACTTTAGCCGAGGCGACTTCTCCAACATTGCCCCAACCCTGGGCAACCCTTATGACCCCCTGGGGCAGTAGGACTTGCTGCTGGCATTGTCACTTCCGAAATTGCCAAAGTAGTACTTTGTCAATGTAAAAACGATGAGTTGGTAGTGACGACTTTAGTCGTTTCTAGCCTGGTTAAGCGACTGAAGTCGCTACTACAACTCGTCAATTTAACATTGACACACTAGTAGTAGCCCAGTCGAGTAAGTAAAATTGACAAGAGCTGTCGAAAGATAGCTCTTTTTTTATAGGCGAGTCACCCGGATGGGTATGGGCAATTTGAACAAATATTGGTAGCGTTAAGATGAGAAAAACCGCAACTGAAACTCCGCCAGGAGAATAAAGTTACCTATTGAGGTTCATGAAAAACATACTACTACTTTTCTTAATTGCTCTATTAATTCTGGTGAGTCCCGCCTGTTTAGCCCCCCTTCCTGAGATTGGCGGGAGTCTGGCTTCTCCGACGCCGCCTCCAGCGACTCCTTTGCTCTCAAATCCTGAACAACCACTCAGGGCCAACCCACCTACGGGCAGTAACCAGCCAGCCCCGGCGGTCTCCGACGAATATGCCTACGGCCAGGCTGCGGTCGAGGGCATTGAAGCTCGCCTCTTGGAGTCAGCTCCGGTTCAGGTACAGGTGGCGGCCAGAGGCAGGTTGCCCGATAGTTGTGCCGAGATTGACCAAGCCCTGGTCGAACGGAACGGCAATGCGTTTCAAGTCCGCCTGACTACCCGCTCGCGGACGGACCAGATGTGCGCCCAGGCCGTTGTCCCCTTTGAGGAAGTTATTCCGCTCGATGTGAGCGGTCTGCCGCCTGGACAATATACGGTCAATGTCAATGGCCTGGTTGATAGCTTTACCCTGCCGCCCGCCAACGGCCCGGCAGCCGCCCCGCCTCCAGAGCCAGTTGAACCGCTGCCGACCCCAACCCCCCTGTCACCGGGTCAAGGCGGATTTACCCATATCCAGATTTATCTGGTCGCTTTGGGAGATAACGGCCAAAGCGGTCAAAAAATTGGTTGTGACGATAGTCTCATCGCCGTTGAGCGTGAAATTACTCCAACCATTGCGCCGCTGCGAGCATCTCTTAACGAACTGCTGTCTTTACGCGAGCAGTATGACGGCCAGTCGGGGCTGTATAATACCCTCTACCAGTCTGAGCTAAAGATTGACGATATTGGGCTGGCAAATGGCTTGGCCACAATTTACCTTTCCGGTCGTTACACATTGGGCGGTGTATGCGACATCCCTCGCTTCGAGGCTCAGCTTGAGGCAACTGCCCTCCAGTTTTCCACAGTTGATCGAGTCATGATCTTCCTTAACGGCCAGGCGATGAAGGATGCTTTGTCCCTTGCCGGAACACCTGGAACACCTTCTCCCGGAAATTAAGGAGGAATGAGAAAACAGCAAATGAACTACGCACCCGAAAGGTGGGGAGTAGAAATGAACGAATTCTTTCGTAGATTTTCGCACGCTGCTTCCAATGTCGTTGGGTCATCCTGGGCGTTCCTTATTGCGGTAATTGTTATTGCAACCTGGGCTGTGTCCGGTCCCATCTTCAACTTTTCCGATACCTGGCAGCTCATTATCAATACCGGCACGACCATTATTACATTTCTAATGGTGTTTTTAATTCAGAATACCCAGAACCGCGATGCCAAGGCCATCCACCTGAAACTCGATGAACTGCTTAAAGCAGTTGAAGGCGCTCGCAATAACTTAATTGATCTGGAAGACATGGCCGATGAGGAATTAGAGGAGTTGCAGCAGGAGTTCCAGCGTGTCCGCAAAAAGTATGACCTTGACAATCAAAATGATAAGGATGAAGTCAAGATCAAGAAAAAACCCAAACGAGAGGCCCGCGTCAAGAAACAACATAACAACAGCGGAACCAAAGAAACAATTAAAACCACCTAATGCCTTTCATAAATAGAAGGAGGTGACTAAAATGCCTTACGCAAAACTCAGTGATCTGCCGGACTCAGTCCGGGATAACTTGCCCAGGCATGCCCAGGAGATTTACCTGGCGGCTTACAACAGCGCCTGGGAACAATATGACCAGCCCGAAGAACGCCGGGGCGATGCCTCGCGCGAAGAAACGGCCCACCGGGTGGCCTGGGCGGCAGTAAAAAAGAAGTATGAGAAGCAAGGGGATGAATGGGTGGAAAAAGATGAGTAACATTTAGAAATATTTTAAATAGATCTAAAGAACAGTAAAAGGCTAATCATTTAAGGTTAGCCTTTTGTTGTTTAGGAGAAAATATCTGACTTTTACTGAGAAATTATTTTATTGGGGCTAATCCTTTAAATTTTAAGGAAATTTCTGTTGACAAGCTTAAGAATCGTGGTACTATGGTAACGTGGTTAGCTGGTAAGAGGTTGGGTGGTAAGACCACACTTACCAGAGGGGGGCCAATGACCGAAGAACTCTACCGCGAATTTAAGCACGATCCCCTTTACGAAAAAATTGCCTTGCACATAGAGAGTCTGGTGAGTTCCGGTAAGCTGCAGCCTGGCAACCGGCTCCCCTCTGAGCGCGAACTGGCAGAAGGCTTAGGTGTAGGCCGGGGGGTGGTCAGGGAAGCGGTGAAATTGCTGGCCGAGCGCGGTTTAGTTACAATTTCGCCGGGCCGAGGTACGTTTGTCTCTGGCTTAGACCCCAAATTACATTCCGAGCAGCTAGGTCGCCTTTTTAGAAGGGGCGGTCACTCGTATGGCGATCTACACCAGGTTAGGCAAATATTAGAGGTAGAAATTGCCGGCCTGGCGGCTCAAAAAGCAACCCCTGCCGATTTGGAAAAAATGAGACAAGCCATTGCCGAGATGGATGCCACTGTCTCCCCTTTTACCCAAGTTGAGTTTATTAAAGCCGATACCGCCTTTCACGCTGTTCTGGCCGAAGCCACCCATAATTCTGTCTTTCCCCTGTTAATGGACGTGTTAATGGACCTGCTCGAAGAGGCCCGGTTCTTGATGTCGCAAACACCGGGAGTGCCTGCCCGAAGCCAGGCCCACCATAAATTGATTTTTGAAAGTGTACAGCGAGGTGATGCTGCCGCTGCTCGTCAGGCTATGTGGCAGCATACCCAGCAAGTGGCCGAAGATATGGAAGCCACTATGAGCGCACATTCGGCTGAGGGAAATCAAATGCCGCTTGACCAATCCCTCGGCGGGTAATAAAAACACGCCTCAATCCGGCGTCTGATGCTGCTAATTTAACCCAACCAAGTAAATAAAAACGGTCAAAGGCTGATTATAATGGCGACCCTGGCGCTGGATGGCTTTTTCGAGCGGAGAAAAGATAGTGTCTATCACCATTACTGAAGTTATCACCCGCGACATTCGCTTTCCGACCTCGCGCGATTTGGATGGCTCCGATGCGATGAATCCTGCCCCGGACTATTCCGCTGCTTATGTTGTACTCAAGACGGACAGCCCTGAGGGTTTCGAGGGGCATGGTCTGACCTTTACCATTGGCCGGGGTAACGAATTATGTGTTGCGGCCATCAGGACGCTGATCCCCTGGGTCAAGGGCCAACCCCTGGCCTCCTTTACCGCCAATATGGGCCAATTCTGGCGCAGTATGACCGGCGACAGCCAGCTTCGCTGGATCGGCCCGGAGAAGGGAGTCATTCACCTGGCTACCGCCGCAATAGTCAATGCAGTTTGGGATTTGTACGCTAAAACAGAAGGCAAGCCGCTCTGGAAGCTGCTGGCCGATATGACTCCCCAAGAATTGGTTGCCTGTATTGACTTTCGTTACATCACCGACGCTCTCACGCCCGAGGAGGCGCTCGAACTCCTCCGCCGTCAAGCCCCCACCCGTGCCCGGCGGGAGGCAGAAATCCAGGAAGTTGGTTTTCCGGCATATACTACCTCGGCGGGCTGGCTGGGCTACTCGGATGAAAAGCTGCGGTTGCTGCTGCGCCAGGCAATCGCCGGCGGCTGGAGCCACATCAAAATGAAAGTCGGTATTAATCTTGCCGACGATTTGCGGCGGGCAGAGATTATCCGCCAGGAGATTGGCCCGGACCGCATCCTGATGATGGACGCCAACCAGGTCTGGGAGGTAGGCCAGGCCATTAGCCACATGGCTCACCTGGCCCGCTTTAACCCGCTGTGGATCGAAGAACCGACCAGTCCCGACGATGTGCTGGGTCATGCTGTCATTGCCCGCGCCATCGCCCCGATTGGGGTGGCAACCGGCGAACAGGTTCAGAACCGCATCATCTTCAAACAACTACTGCAAGCGGAGGCTATCAGTTTTTGCCAGATTGACGCCACCCGTCTGGGTGGGGTTAACGAAGCGCTCGCCGTTATCCTGCTGGCCGCAAAGTTTGGCGTGCCGGTTTGTCCCCACGCGGGTGGCGTTGGCCTGTGCGAATATGTTCAGCATTTATCTATCTTCGACTATATTTGTGTCAGCGCCTCTCTGGAAAACCGGGTCATTGAGTATGTTGATCATCTCCACCATCATTTCATAGATCCGGTAACAATCAAAAATGGGCGTTATCTGCCGCCAGTCAGGCCGGGATACAGTATTGAAATGCGATCAGAGTCGCTGCATACCTATGAGTTCCCTACCGGGCCGGCCTGGACTGAGATTTAATGGCTGAAATTGTGGAAGGAGAGATGGCTATGTTTATCCGTGCCCCTTAGCAGAGTATCCTTTAGGTTGAGGCACGAAAAGGCGAGCTAAAACAAAAGGAGATACCGCCTCACCGCCAAGTCAGCCGGTACCTCCCTGGATAGCAAGGGCATAGGGCTGTCTTGACTCATCTTTGAGCCAGGTAGCTCTGGTGCCCCTCCTTTTTGAATTATACCTTACCTCAACTTAGCGAGCGAATGAGCAGTTTAACTATCTGGTAAGTAAAACATAATCTATTCTTTCAGCCAACTGTGGAGAAGATAAAAAATGATAAATATAAGATGGATGGCCACATTAGTGGTATGTGTTCTTTTGGGCCTGATTGCCGCTCAAGCGGAAGCTCAAGACAAACCTTTTGAGGGCGTCGAGGTCAATATTTTGACTTTTGTGGGTCCGCAAGTAGCCGAACCGTTGCAGCGGCGTGGTCCTGACTTTACCGCGCTAACCGGAGCTAAGATTAATGTGGTCACAGTACCCAACAGCGAACTGTACCAGAAAGCCCTGACAGACATGGCCACCGGGACCAACAGCTTCGATGGCTTCCTCTTTGCGCCCTCGTGGATTGTGGACTTTGCCCCCGCCGGCTACCTGGAACCTTTGACCGAGCGGGTCAATGCCGACGAAGCCTTAGAGTGGGACGATATAGCCCCCTTCTTCCGCGATTTCAACTCCTATCAAGGGGAAATTTACAGCATTCCGCTCGACGGCGACTTCCATATGGTCTACTATCGCAGCGACATCCTGGCCCAAGAAGGGCTGGAACCACCCAAAACCTGGGACGACTATCTGAACGTGGCTAAAACGCTCCACGGCAAAGACCTCAACGGCGATGGCGAAGCGGATTACGGCTCGTGCATTGCCAAAGCCAAAGCCCAGCAATCTTACTGGTGGATCACCTCGATTGCCGCGCCATTTATTCAAAGCCAGGGCACATCGCAGGGCGCTTTCTTCAACACCGCCGATATGGAACCCTTGTTTAACAATGCCGCTTTCAAACGCGCTCTGGAGATTTACAAAGAAACCACCGCATACGGCCCGCCCGATGAATTGAATCTGGGCGTGGGCGACACCCGCGGCCTCTTTACCTCTGGCCGCTGCGCGCTGACCATGGACTGGGGCGATATTGGCACGCTGGCGATTGACCCGGCAACCTCGAAGGTGCAGGATAAGGTCGGCTCGATCATCACCCCCGGCTCGACCGAAGTGCTTGATTGGGCAACCGGCGAACTGGTCCCTTGCGATGAAACAACCTGCCCCTATGCCATTGATGGCGTGAATCACGCCCCATTTGCTTCTTTTGGCGGTTGGGCCGGCGCGGTGAATGCCGCCGCCGATCCGCAGAAGAAAGATGCGGCTTATGCCTTCTTTTCTTATATGGCTCAGCCGGCTCAGGCCAACGAGGACGTGACGATCGGTAAAACCGGCTACAACCCCTATCGTTTTTCCCAACTCTACAATCGTATCCCCTGGATTAAGAATGGGATGAGTCCAAAAGCATCCTTGAATTACCTGCTTGCCATCGAAGACAGCCTGGACAGCCCGAATATGGTTTTGGATCTGCGTATCCCTAAAAACCATGATTATCAGCAGGTTAAACTGGATGCGGTGATCGCCCAATACCTGGCCGGTGAACTCGATGAGGATCAAGCTGCCCAAACCCTGACCGACGCCTGGAATGAAATTACCGACGAAACGGGTCGCGATCAGCAGCTTGCAGATTACAAGGCCACCCTCGGCGCGGAATAGGGCCCGCGAAGCGTTTCTAATTCTGATAATAGTGACGACTTTAGTTGTTCTCAGGCGACTAAAGTCGTCACTACAATCTCATTTTAACCTTTGAGGAGATAACGATGCATATTGAACGTGACCCTCAAACCCTGGCCCAGATCGAGCCACAGTCTGACTCCTCGCTCTCACTACCGGGTCGTTTGCATGGGCTAACCAGCCAGGCAGAACGGGTGTCAAGCTCAATATTTCTGTGGCCGGCCGTGTTGGCCCTCCTGTTTTTATCCATCTTCCCCTTGATTGTTTCCCTTTACCTCTCCCTGAGCCGCTTCGATTTAGCCAAGGGCGGCTTTAAGCTGACCTTTATTGGGCTGGCTAACTATCGCAAACTGCTATTTGGGTCTGAGAAAACTCACTTTCTGGGTCTTTTTGCGCCGAGTACGCCCTGGCATTGGCTTATTTTTGGCCTGGTAGTTGTAGCCTTGGCCGTTTTCCTGGGGCGATATGTACGGCGCGGGAATATTTCAGGAGGTGGGTTGTTGGGGCGGGTGCTGATGGTAGCCGGGCTGGGGGCGCTGGCCTGGATGGTCATCCACACTTTTAGCCCCGGCGGCCGGCTGGGCACCTTAAGTGTCACCCTGGTTTTTGTTTTTGTCGGTATCTTTTTTCAGTACAGCCTGGGTCTGAGCCTGGCCCTGCTGACGGTGCAGCATCTGCCGGGGCGGCGCTTCTTTCGGGTGGTGTTTTTACTGCCGATGATGATTACCCCGGTGGGGGTAGCCTATATGTTTCGCATGATGACCGATACCGACAAAGGGCCGTTCACCCCCTTTTGGCAGGCAGCCGGCCTGGCTAATTTCTCCTGGTTTAACGATCCCTGGGGGGCGCGAACGGCCATTTTGATTGCCGATATCTGGCAGTGGACGCCTTTTATGTTTATTGTCCTCGTCGCTGCGCTGGAAAGCCAGTCTATGGAACCGCTAGAGGCGGCCATTGTAGACGGCGCTAATCCCTGGCAGCTATTTCGCTATATTACCTGGCCGGCCATCTTGCCAGTGAGTATGACTTTAATCCTGATCCGCATGATCGAAGCCTTTAAGATTGTGGATCTGCCCAATGTGATGACCAATGGCGGACCCGGCACTGCCACCGAGTCGTTGACTTTACAGGCTTTCATTAATTGGCGGGCTATCGAATTGGGCAACTCGGCAGCGGTGGCGTACATGCTCCTTTTTGTCGTTACCTTTTTTGGCCTGATTTTTGTTAATCTGATCCGCCAGCAGGCGGTGGAGAAACTGTAAAAGTAGCAGGGTAGCAGGCAGCAAGAGGGATTAACCCCGTCTACTGTCTACCTTTTTGAGGGAGGATTATGGATCGTCTCTTTCGACGTACATCGCTTTATATGCCTTCACCGGCAGGGATCATTTTGGCTTACCTGGCCCTGGGGTTGTGGACTGTGGTGGTTTTGCTGCCGATCTATTGGCTGGTGGTTACTTCCTTAAAGTTGCCCATTCAGGTGGCCGAAGGCCCCTTTTACATCCCATTTGTTGATTTTCAACCCACTTTAAATTCCTGGAAATATGTTTTGGTCGGCGACTTGAGCCGTGATACCCTGCGAACTTATGCCAACACCCTGATTGTCGCGCCAACCAGCGCCTTGTTAGCCTTGCTCCTCGGTACTGCGGCTGCTTACGCTTTAGTTCGCTTTGATTATCAGCCGCGGCTGGGAGCCATTTTATCGTTTATTGGCTGCATCATCCTGACGATTATTGCCATTATTTTGGGTACACCCTGGCAGGTGGCTATCGCAGCCGGGCTGGCTATTTTTATTATTATCATCTTCACTATTGGCCGGTGCTTCAAACGCGCCCTGGGCAACGAGGATATTGCCTTTTGGATGATCTCCCAACGCATGCTGCCTCCCATTGCGGTGGTCATCCCGATTTATATCTTATTTCAGCAGTTAAATATGCTGGACACTCACGCCGCTTTGATTATTACCTATGTGGCAGCCAATTTGCCCATTGTCATCTGGCTAATGCGTGATTATTTTCGCACCATCCCCATTGAATTAGAGGAATGTGCCGCTATTGATGGCGCTTCACGCTACCGCATCTTCTGGTCCATTGTGCTGCCGCTGGCAGCGCCCGGCCTGGTGGCGACCTTTCTGTTTGTCCTCGTCTTCACCTGGAATGAATATCTGCTGGCCTTGTTTCTCTCCGGGGCCAAAGTTCAAACTTTACCCTATGTTATCTCGTCTCAAAATGCCACCCGCGGGCCGCAGTGGTGGGATATGTCGGTGCTGATTCTGATCATGATTATCCCGGTGATTGTCATGGCCATAGCCCTGGAACGTTACATTGCGCGCGGCTTGTTAGTGGGTGCAGTAAAAGGATAATGTCAAGGTCCTAGACCTAACTTTTGTCAGTGCAGCCTCCGACCCTGGTTGGGTAAGGAGGCTAACTTTTTATATCCTCAAGAATCTCTCCCCCGGCAGGTGCGCTGCCAAACAAATTCGGCTATCCTATTTTAGACACAGTACTTTTTTGAGCATACCCTGCCTATTTTTGCCCCGCTCTTGACGGTTTAGGTATTAGTGGTTACAATTTTCAAGGTTGAAGTAAATTAAAAACCAGGAGGGCGAGGGTATGGCCGATTTAGTGGGACAGACGATTGGGCAGTATCAAATCGTGCAACGCCTGGGGCGGGGCGGCATGGCCGATGTCTATAAGGCTTTTCACACCGGCCTGGCCGTACATCGGGCACTCAAAGTCATTCGCCCTGAATTTGTCACCGAAGAAGGCTTTAAAGAGCGTTTTCAGCGTGAGGCCCAGGCAGTCGCCGCGCTGCGCCACCCCAATATCGTCCAGATGCACGATTTCGGGGCGCAAAACAACCTCTACTACATGGTCATGGAGTTTGTCGAGGGCCAGGACCTCAAATCTTATCTCACCCAGCACGGCCAGATCCGCCCCTTTAGCCAGATTCTCACCATTCTTGAACAGGTAGCCTCTGCCCTGGGCTACGCTCATCAACGGGGCGTGGTCCATCGCGATATCAAACCGGCCAACATAATGCTGACGCCCGAAGGACAGGCCATCCTCATGGACTTCGGCATCGCCAAGATGCTGACCCTGGAAGAGCGGATGACTCAAACCGGCGTTGGTATCGGCACACCTACCTATATGTCGCCCGAACAGGCCCGGGGCGAGTCTAATGTCGGCCCGGCCGCAGACATTTATTCGCTGGGCATTGTGCTCTACGAAATGCTAACCGGACGGGTGCCCTTCAGCGCCGACACGCCCCTGGCAGTCATGCTCAAGGCCATCAATGACCCGCTGCCGCCGCCTCGTGATTTTAGCCCTGATATTCCCGATGTTTTGCAGGGGGTTGTGCTCAAGGCAACGGCCAAAGATCCAGCCCAGCGTTATCAAACCGCCGAAGCCTTTGTGGACAGTCTGCGGCGCAGCTTGAACCTGGCCCCCGGCGCGCCTGTTCCGCCCGACCTGCTGCCCCCCGACGAAGAGGCCACCCAGGTACCACCGCAGAAAAGTACCACCCCCGGCGCAGTGCGGCCAAAAAAGAAAAAGGCCAAGCAGCGTCAAACGCCCTGGCTGCTGATTGGCGCAGGCGTGCTGGTGTTGTTGTGTCTGTTTGTTGGCCTGGCCGGGGTGGGCGCCTATTTCTGGCTGCGGCCTGCTCCTTCGCTGGCGACCTGGCAGTTTGTCATTGACGCCTCGCAGGGGATGAACGACACCATCAACGACCGGACCAAAATGGACATCGCCCGTGCGGCCCTGGCCAAGGAGTTGGAAATATTGCCGGCTAATGTCAATGCCGGCCTGCGGGTGTTTGGAGGCGGCGCATCCGGCGCTGACCCTTGCCAGGATACCCAGCTCCTGGTCGAGCCGGCCACCCAGCAGGGAGGGCGGCTGGTCAACGCCCTGGCCGGGGTGAACCCTTCCGGCGAAGCGCCTCTGACCGAGGCCATTGTCAAGGCCATCGGCGATTTTGACCTGACCCGCGATACCCATAATACCCTGATTATCATTAGCGCCGGTCTCGATACCTGCGAGGCCGATGCGGTTGAACAGTTGAGAATTCTCAGCCAGCGCCTGGGGATTGAATTTGACTTGCAGTTGATTGGCTTGGGGGTCAGCGAGGGCGACCGGATTCAACTTGCGGAAATGGCCGCTGCTGCTGGCGGTGAGTATCACGATGCCCAGAGCGAAGAGGATATTCAGCAAGTGGTGAATGACGTTGTGGCCGCCCTGCCCAATGCGCCTACTCCATCTCAGCCGGGCGGCGCCGTCACCGCCGAAGGCCAAATTCCGCTGGGGCAGTATGTCTCCGGTGAAATTACCACGCCTGAAGATACAGCCATGTATACCTTCCAGGCCAATGCCGGTCAGACGATCTACTTTGATTTCGAGTCGGCAAGCGAGGGTACGTATTTTATCCTGACCGCCCCGGATGGGCGGACCGAAGTTTTCAATATTTACAATAACGACCAGGGGCCGGTCGTTCTGGAACAGGCCGGAGCTTACACTTTAACGGTTGACCCGGATGGCGAGAACGTGCCCACGTATGAGTTTGTTATTTGGGATATTAATCCGCCGGTAGTAGAAGGCGGCAGCATAGAGTTTGGCAAATTCATTGGCGGCGAGATCAAGATACCCGGCCAAACGGCGACCTATACCTTCGAGGGAGCGGCGGAACAGGCCATCTACTTTGACTTCCAATCTTCGAGCGAGGGCACCTACTTTATCCTGACCGCCCCGGATGGGCGGACCGAAGTCTTCAATGTTTACAGCAACGACCAGGGACCGGTCGTCCTGGAACAGGCCGGAACTTACACTTTAACGGTTGACCCGGACAGTTCCAATAAACCCAAATATGAGTTTGTGATTTGGGGGGTCAACCCGGCGGTAGTGGAAGGCGGTCCGATAGAATTTGGCAAGTTCGTTGGCGGCGAGATCAAGATACCCGGCCAAACGGCGACCTATACTTTTGAGGGCGCGGCGGAGCAGGCCATCTATTTTGATTTCCAAAGCTCAAGCGAGGGTACGTATTTTACCCTGACCGCCCCGGATGGGCGGACCGAAGTTTTCAATATTTACAATAACGACCAGGGACCGGTCGTTCTGGAACAGGCCGGGACTTACACGTTAACGGTTGACCCGGACAGTTCCAACAAGCCCAAGTATGAATTTGTCGTTTGGGAGGTGAATCCGGCCGTGATTGAGGGCGGCTCCCTGGAATTCGGCAAATTCATTGGCGGCGAGATCAAGACACCCGGCCAAACGGCGACCTATACCTTCGAGGGAGCGGCGGAACAGGCCATCTACTTTGACTTCCAATCTTCGAGCGAGGGCACCTACTTTATCCTGACCGCCCCGGATGGGCGGACCGAAGTCTTCAATGTTTACAGCAACGACCAGGGACCGGTCGTCCTGGAACAGGCCGGAACTTACACTTTAACGGTTGACCCGGACAGTTCCAATAAACCCAAATATGAATTCGTCGTCTGGGAGGTTAACCCACCCCAGGTCGAGGGGGGAGCCATTGAGTTGGGCCAATTCGTCAGTGGTGAGATCAAGATTCCCGGCCAAACGGCGGCCTATACATTCGAGGGCACAGCCGGACAGAATCTCTTGTTTGATTTTCAATCCGCCAGCGAGGGCACATACTTCATTCTTTATGGGCCGGACGGCCGAACCGAACTTTTTAGCGGCTACAACAGCGACCAGGGACCTGTTCCGTTAGCCGAAACAGGGACCTACACCTTGCTGGTTGACCCGGACAGCGCCAATAAGCCAAAATATGAATTTGTCCTCCAACTGCAAAATTAAGAATACTAGGTGACAGGCACTTTTCAACACCGATAAGCGCCTGTCACGCTAATCCCGATAATGTCGAGTACCCCTTGGATAGCTTGAGTTTTTGACCGTTTGCCAAGTACTTGTTAAAATTCGGTCTTCAACCTCTCTTGCCAGCCTACCTGTAGAGCTTTGCCCGATCCGATGCCCTAAAATGGCCGCAGGCCAAATTAAAAGGATAGCTCTAGCAATTATGGACCAATCAAATCAATGGAGTGCCAACGGCTCTTTAGTCGAAGAGGTATTAAAACCTATCCTCTATGCTGATATCTTTGACTACCCTCTGACCTTTGACGAAATCTATAAATTTCTTGAGTTCAAAACCACCCCTGACGAAGTCCAATCCCTATTAGATCGGGCGATTGAGAACAGGGAAATTGTTTTTATTGACCAGTTTTACAGCCTGGCCGAAAAACCTCACCTGGTCGCCAGGCGGCGCGAACGCTGGCTAGCCTCCCAGGAACTGTGGCCCAAGGCTATCTATTATGGCCGCTGGGTAGCCAGCCTGCCCTTTATTCGCATGGTTTCCGTCACCGGCTCGCTGGCGGTGGACAATCCTCGCGATGGGGTAGATGATATTGATTTTTTGATTGTCACCCGGCCAGGGCGGCTCTGGTTCTGCCGCGCTTTGATTATTCTGCTGGTTCGCTGGGGGCATTTACGCGGGGTCCATCTTTGCCCCAACTACCTCCTCACTGAAAACGTGCTCTATTTTGATGATAACAATCTCTTTGTGGCCCGGGAAATGCTGCAAATGATCCCGCTTTACGGCCGCGAGTTTTATCTGAAGATGCGGGAAATTAATGCCTGGCTAACGGATTATCTGCCTCAGGGACACGGCTTGAACCTGGAAAAAATCAACGATCAGCTATCGCCGCTGCAAAATTGGTTCAAAAAGATAGGTGAATTTCTCCTGGCCGGACCGATAGGCGATTTTATAGAAAAAATCCTGCAAAAGATCCAGATCACTAAACATACCCGTCAGGCGGCTAAATCCGGCGCGCTTGATAAAGTCGTTTTTACCGCCGACATGTGCAAGGGCCATTATAACAGCCACAATCAAAAAACTATGAGCGCCTACCGGCAGCGGCTGCAAGCCCATGTGATAAACAGTAAATTACCGCCAACAAATGGCAGATTGAGGGAAGTAGGAAGCAGGGAGTAGTATTTACCCCTACTCCTCGCCGAACGGCAGTCCCTACTTCTTACTCCGGAGTTAATAATGACAGATGTTCTTTTCGGCCAATCGTATTACCTCAGATTCGATCCCAAACTGTGGGAGGCGATGCAGCCTTACCCGCCCTTGGGTAGTCTCTACGCGGCTTCGTATATCCGCCAGCAGGGGTACAGCGTGGCCTTGTTTGACGCCATGCTGGCCGAGTCTGAAGCGGAGTGGGTGGCTGCTCTGGATCAATATCAGCCCAAATATGCCGTTTTGTACGAGGACAGCTTTAACTACCTGAGCAAAATGTGCCTCTTGCGCATGCGCCAGGCCGCCTTCACCATGGCCGAAGCCGCCAAAGCCAGGGGCTGCACCGTCATCATCTCCGGCTCCGATGCCACCGACCACGCCGAAAAATATTTTCAGCATGGGGTTGATTACATTTTGATGGGCGAAGGCGAGTTGAGCCTGGGTGAGCTGCTCGACCACCTTTCGGGGAAGGCCGGGCACTCGCTGGAGTCGATTCTGGGCCTGGCCTGGCAGAACGGGGGTCAAATTCAACGCACGGCCGAGCGGCCTTTTGTCAAAGACCTGGATAAATTTCCCTTCCCGGCCTGGGATTTGGTAGACATCTCCCGCTATCAAAATATTTGGCATAAACATCATGGCTACTACTCGATGAACATGGTCACGACCCGCGGCTGCCCTTATCGCTGCAACTGGTGCGCCAAGCCCATCTATGGCCGCCGCTACAACAGCCGCAGCCCGGAAAATGTGGTCGCCGAGCTGAAGTGGCTCAAGGACAATTTTAAACCCGACCATATCTGGTTTGCCGACGATATTTTTGGCCTCAAACCGGGCTGGATCGAGAAATTCAGCCAACTGGCCGTCGAACAGGATGCGGTGGTGCCGTTTAAGTGTTTGCAGCGGGTAGATTTGATCACCGAGGAAATCGCTTGGGCGCTCAAACGGGCCGGCTGTAAAACGGTTTGGGTCGGGGCCGAATCCGGCTCGCAAAAAATCCTGGATGCGATGGATAAAGATACCCAGGTAGAAGATATCTATACCGCCACCGAGCGGCTGCACCGGGCCGGCATCGAGATGTGCTTCTTCCTCCAATTCGGCTACCCTGGCGAAGGCTGGGACGAGATTCAGCAAACGCTAAAAATGGTACGCGAGTGCAAGCCGGATAATATCGGCATCTCCGTTTCCTACCCCTTGCCCGGCACCAAGTTTTATGAAAACGTCAAAATCCAACTGGGCGAGAAAACCAACTGGCTCCACTCCGACGATCTGGACATGCTCTATCGCGGCCCTTTTGTGACCGATTTCTACCGGGTACTCCACCATCGCGTCCATCACGAGTACCGCGCCCGGAAAGCCTGGCGCAGCGTGATGAAGGCGCTGAAAAATCCAACCAGCCTGCGCCCGGCTCATCTGCGGCAGGCGGCGACGATTCCGCTCAATCTGGCCCGCCTGGTCAAATCATCGGCCCAATTGCGGCGGCTAGCCAAAGTGCCCCACGACGACTCGATCAAGTTAGAGCTACAGTCTGTTCAATGAAGGCTCACGGATTAACACGGATGAACACTGCTTCAAATGAAACATGAGGAACTGACCCAGCAAATTATTAAGGCATTTTATACTGTCTATAATGCACTCGGTTACGGTTTTCTGGAAAATGTTTATCAAAACGCTTTAATAATCGAGTTGCGAAAAGTAGGTCTGCAATTAACTGCGCAGCAGCCCATTAAAGTCTATTACGATCATCAAGTTGTGGGCGAATATTTTGCTGATTTAGTGGTCGAGGGAAGTATCATTGTTGAATTAAAAGCCGTCAATTCTTTACTGAACGAACATGAGGCCCAATTGCTCAATTATCTCAATGCCACACGCTGTGAAGTGGGTCTTTTGCTTAACTTTGGCCCGAAACCAGAGGTCAAGCGTAAAGTTTTTGATAATGATCGAAAACGTTATAGCACGCAAAGCGGATGAGAACTGTGTTTTCGCGGATAAATAGGGATAATCTCTGTGTTCATCCGTGTTCATCCGTGAGCTATTTTTAGGCGGTTTCAAGGCTTAACGTGAATCTTGAAGGAGCGTTTGGATATGGACATCCTTCTCTCCCACGGCTACTTCATTGCCGAGGATGAGCACGAACAGAAAATCATGAAGCCCTATCCCACCCTGGGGCTGCTGTATATTTCTTCCCATCTCAAGGCCAAAGGCTTCGTCGTTGACGTATTCGACAGCACCTTTGCCACCCTGGCCGATTTTGAGACATACCTGCGCCAGACGCGGCCTGGACTGGTCGGGCTGTACTGCAACTTGATGACCAAGCAAAACGTGCTCAGGATGATAGCGTTGAGCAAAGAAGCGGGGGCGCGGGTCGTCGTCGGCGGGCCGGAGCCGCCCCATTACGCCCAGGAGTATCTTGACTCCGGGGCGGATGTCGTCGTTGTCGGCGAAGGCGAAGTAACCCTGGAAGAACTTATTCCCCACCTGGCCCGGCATGGCCCGCACCGGCTGGACTCGATTTTCGGCCTTATCTTCCGTAACGAAGAGGGACAGGTGATCAGAACTCCGGCCCGTCCGCAACTGGCCAACCTCTCGGCCCAACCCTGGCCCGACCGCGAAGCGATTGACCTGGATCGCTACCTGGAAACGTGGAAAACGCATCACGGCGCCAGTTCGGTTTCGCTGATCACGGCGCGGGGCTGTCCCTATACCTGCACCTGGTGCAGCCACTCCGTTTTTGGGGAGACTCACCGTCGCCGCACCCCGCAAGACGTGGCCGAGGAAGTCGCCTGGCTTGCCGAACGCTACCGGCCCGACCAGCTCTGGTATGCCGACGACGTTTTTACCATCCACCCGCGCTGGTTTTTGCAGTACGCCGACGAGTTGAAAAAGCGCAGCCTCAAAATCCCCTTCGAGTGTATCAGCCGGGCCGACCGGCTCAACGACAGGGTCATTGACGCCCTGGCCGAGATGGGCTGCGACCGGCTGTGGATTGGAGCCGAAAGCGGCTCGCAGCGGGTTCTGGACCGCATGCAGCGCAAGGCCAACATCGAGGATGTCCAGGCTAAAACCAAGTTATTACAAGCCAATGGCGTTTCGGTCGGTATGTTCATCATGCTCGGTTACGAAGGTGAAGAAGTATCTGACATCGAGGCCACTGTGGATCACCTCAAAAAGTCCAACCCGGATATTTTCCTGACCACCGTCGCCTATCCGATCAAAGGGACCAAGTATTATCAGGCCGTGGAAAGCCAGGTGGTTTCTCACCTGGACTGGGCCGCTCGCACAGATCGTGATCTTAAAGTCAACGGGCGCTACTCCCGCCGTTTTTACGATTACGCCACCCGCTGGATGGTCAACGAGGTCAATTTGCATAAACTGCGCCGCTCTGGCTCCAAAGATTTTGGCCGCATGGCCAGGATGTTTATCAATGCTCAACGCGGCCGCCTGGGCATGCGCCTGACCCAGCACGAGCGCGAGGGCGGCAGCGGCCAACCCGGCAGCGGGCGGGGCTGGTCGGCCCAGGAACGGGCAGTGGAGGGATGGTAGGGAAATAAGGAGTTTGAATATGCAAACTTATCAATTTACTGCACAGATCGAGCGAGACACCGAAACAGGTCTTTATATTGGTATTGTGCCTAACTTACCTGGCGCTCATACTCAAGGAGCGACATTAGATGAACTTCATCAGAACCTAAAGGAGGTCATAGAACTTTGCCTCGAGGAATTGACAGATGAAGAATTAAAAAATTTACCTGAGTTTATAGGCGTTCAACAAATTTCAGTGGCAGTATGAGTCGCTTGCCGATAGTTGATGCCAGAACAATGGAGAAACTGCTCTTCGCCTTGGGCTTTGTGGCGGTCCGCCAAAAGGGCAGTCATGTGTTCTACCGACACCCTGATGGCAGATTGACCACTCTGCCCCATCATCGTGGACAGGATTTGACTCGTCCACTCATTCGCCAAATTCTGCGGGAAATTGATCTTAGTCCCGAAGAATTCACGAATCAATTACAAGAGTTATAAGGTGAGCTTGATTAATCCTATTGCCTTCGATGCCTTGGCCGAGGCTTACGACGATGATTTCACCCGCTCCCTCTTGGGACAACTGCTCCGGCCCCGCGTCTGGGATATTTTGGCCCGGCACTTCACCGCCGGGCAGCACATCCTGGAATTGGCCTGCGGCACCGGCGAAGACGCTGCCTGGCTGGCCCGGCAGGGTATCCACATTACGGCTACCGACGGCTCCGTCGAGATGATCAAAAAGGCCAAGGCTAAGGCAGAGGAGCAGAGGACTGCCAGCGCGGAGCGCCAGGCGGGGGGAGCAGGGGAGACGAATGTTTTAGGCAGGATTGAAGTTGAACAAGTATCTTTGCAGCAAGTTGCCGGAGGCTATTTCGGCGGTCCGCCGCCTGCCCTGAGCTTGTCGAATGGGTCGGCGGTTGGCGGTCGTCTCTTCGATGGCGTCTTTTCTAACTTTGGCGGCTTGAACACCATCGGCGAGTGGCGCGGCCTGGCGGCGGCCCTGGCCGAAATTGTCAAACCAGGGGGTGTGGTGATTCTGGTGCCGATGGGACCGATTTGTCCCTGGGAAATTTTCTGGTACCTGGTCCACGGCCAGCCAAAAACAGCTTTGCGACGCTTTGCCCGGCAGGGTGCGCCGGCCAAAATCGGCGGCTCGGTCATCCCCATCTGGTATCCATCGGCATGGCGGTTACAGGCCGATTTTGCGCCCTGGTTTCGACACCAGCGGACGGAGAGCCTGGGATTATGGCTACCGCCGAGTTATCTAGATCATTGGGTCAACACGTGGCCTGCTTTGTTTCGCTGGCTCAACCGGCTTGAAAAAGTTACGGCTCGTTTCAGCGGCGGTTGGGGCGATCATTACGTTACTGTTTTTGAAAGAATTAACAATTGACTATTGATCGTTGACTGTTGACAACTGCCAACCCAGAGGGGGCCTTCGGCTCTACTCAATTGTCAATAATCAATTGTCAATAATCAATTGTCAATAATCAATTGTCAATATGAAATGAGGTTTAACCATGCTCATCCTGTATAACCCTGTCAGTACCCTCCCCGGCAAAACCGTGCTACCCATGTCCTTACTGGCCCTGGGAGCGGTCCTGGAAGACAAGTATCCCTACGAAATCATTGACGGCAATTTGCTCGCGGATCACGCCAACCAACTGATTGACCAGCTCAAAACCAAAAAAGCGACAGCCCTGGGCATGACCGTGATGCCCGGCCCGCAGCTTAATCAGGCCGTCAGTTTGACCAAGAAAGTCAAGGCTGTTCTGCCGGATTTGCCGATCATTTGGGGCGGCTATTTCCCCACTCAGCACAGCGAAATTGTCTTAGAGTCGGGGATTGTGGATTTTGCCGTGCGCAGCCAGGGTGAGTTGACCCTGCTCGAATTGTTGGACGTGCTGGAAAAGGGTGGCAGCCTGGCGGGCGTCAACGGCCTCTCCTACTGCGAGGGTAATAAAATTATCCATAATGCTCCCCGCGCCCTGACTCCCCTGGAAAAATTCCCGGTATTTCCCTATCATCGCCTTCCGGTCGAGAAATACATCCAAAATAATTATGTCGGCAGCCGCGCCCTTGACCAGAATTCCAGCTTTGGCTGTCCCTTTGCCTGTAACTTCTGCGCTATTGTCAGCATGACCAATCGCGGCTGGCTGCCGGAGCCGGCCGAACGCATGGCTAGCACCCTAAAGATGCTGTATAATCAATACGGGGTCAATGCCGCTCAATTTCATGATATGGATTTTTTCATCTCTGAACGGCGGGTGGTAGAATTTTGTGAACGGATTAAAAATGACGGCCTGAGCTGGTGGGCTTTGGGCCGGATTGATGAGCTTTCTCGTTACAAAGACTCAACCTGGAAGTTGATGAAGCAAAGCGGCCTCAAGATGGTCTTCTGCGGGGCGGAGAGCGGCTCTGACGAGATGTTGGAACGGATGAACAAGGGCGGCCAGGCTTCGACTCAACTTACGCTGGAACTGGCGGCCAAAATGAAGCAGTACGGCATTATCCCGGAGTATTCCTTTGTCCTGGGCAACCCGCCGGAGCCGGAAAAGGATATTGAGATTACCTTCAACTTTATCCGCAAGCTCAAGCAGATCAATCCGGCGACCGAACTCATTTTGTATACCTATACCCCGGTGCCGATGGACGCCGGGGGCGGCAACCTGTACGAGAAGGCAGTCGCTGCCGGCTTCAAATTCCCGACCACCCTGGATGAATGGGTCCAGCCGCCCTGGGATGAATTTGCCCTGCGCCGCCGGCCCAAAACGCCCTGGCTGGACAACGGCATCTATACCAAAGTGCGCAATTTCGAGCGGGTTATCAACGCCTACTATCCCACCACCACCGATATCAAACTGTCCGGCCTGCGCCGCTCCGTGCTAAAGATGTTCGGGGGGTGGCGCTATCATCTCAAATTCTACGAGTACCCGCTGGAACTGCGGGCGCTGCAAAAAGTGTTCGCTTACCAGCGGCCGGAAACAACCGGATTTTAGAATTGAAGAAATTTTCCAGGACCTTTGCAGAGGGCAATAAAATGGAGTGCTGCAGATCAAGGGGAAAAATCTAATTCTAGAAAGAGGTGGAAAAATGGAAGACTTTGAAAAACTTGGTGTATTCTACCTGGGACGTTCCTACAACTTAAAAGAGAAAAAATCCCAGGAAGAGCTGCTCCTCTATGACTCCAAAGATTTGGTTACCCATGCAGTTTGCGTGGGGATGACCGGCAGCGGCAAGACCGGCTTG
Source organism: Anaerolineales bacterium (assembly GCA_015075185.1). Lineage (GTDB taxonomy): Bacteria > Chloroflexota > Anaerolineae > 4572-78 > J111 > DSQQ01. The sequence continues at coordinate 616,231 of JABTUW010000003.1, forward strand.
TGCCTTGGCTTGATAGAGGAAGCCGCGATTGACGGCGTACCGGTCATCCTCATTGACCCCAAAGGCGACCTGGGTAACTTGCTGCTGACCTTCCCTCAACTGCGGGGCGAGGATTTTTTGCCCTGGATCAACCAGGATGATGCCCGGCAAAAGGGCCTCTCGCCGGAGGAGTATGCCCAAAAGCAGGCCGAATTGTGGCAAAAGGGCCTGGCCGGTTGGGGGCAGAGCGGCGAGCGGATCCAACGCCTGCGCGACGCCGCCGATTTTGTTATTTACACGCCGGGCAGCAACGCCGGCATCCCCGTTTCGATCCTGAAATCTTTCGCCGCCCCGGCCCCGGCAGTTATCGAAGATAATGAATTGATGCGCGACCGGGTTAGCGCTACGGCGACCAGCCTGCTAGGGTTGATCGGCATCGAGGCTGACCCCATCCAGAGCCGCGAGCATATTCTCCTCTCCACCATTCTGGACACGGCCTGGCGGCAGGGCCAGGATTTAGATCTGGCCGCTTTGATTAGCCAGGTCCAGACTCCACCGGTGACCAAAATTGGCGTGCTCGACCTGGAGACGTTCTATTCCGCCAAGGATCGCTTTGGCCTGGTCATGGCCCTGAACAACCTGCTGGCCTCGCCCGGCTTTAATACCTGGCTGGAAGGCGAGGCCCTGGACGTGGGGCAAATTTTGTACACCTCTGCGGGCAAGCCGCGCATTGCTATCTTCTCAATTGCTCATTTGAGCGACTCGGAGCGCATGTTCTTTGTCTCGCTCTTACTGAATCAAATTTTGGCCTGGACCCGCAGCCAATCGGGCACAACCAGCCTGCGCGCCCTGGTCTACATGGACGAAATTTTTGGCTACCTGCCACCCACCAGCAGCCCGCCTTCAAAGTTGCCCATGTTAACCCTGCTCAAGCAAGCCCGCGCCTTTGGGGTGGGGATCGTTTTGGCCACGCAGAACCCGGTTGACCTGGATTACAAAGCCCTGGCCAATACCGGCACCTGGTTCATCGGCCGTCTGCAAACGGAACGGGATAAGGCCCGCTTACTGGAAGGATTGGAAGGGGCAGCGGCCAGTACCGGCTCCGGATTCGACCGGCAGGCGATGGAGCAGACTCTGGCCGGCCTGGGCAGCCGTGTTTTTCTGATGAACAACGTGCATGAGGACGCCCCGGTTATCTTTGAGACGCGCTGGGTGCTGTCGTATCTGCGGGGGCCGCTGACTCGGGATCAGATCAAGGTGTTGATGGACCCGCGCAAGGCTGCTTTTGCGCCAGCTCGGGCGGCCAGCGCCACCCCTGCGCCAACGATGGCCGCTGCACCCGCGCCGGTGAGCGCCAGGACCAGCCAGCCTCCGGCCCTCCCCCCTGACGTACCCCGCTACTTCATCCCTCGTCGCGGGAGCGGGCCTGGCGACAGCACGCTGGTCTATCAACCCCAGCTTTTGGGTGTGGCTAAAGTCCGTTTTGCCGATGCCAAAACCAAGGTGGAGCTTTCGCGCGAGGTCGTCTGCCTGACCTCCATCACTCACGAGGTGGTTCCGGTCAATTGGGAAAACAGCCAAGCTGTGGAACTGGCCGTGTCTGATTTGGAAAACTCCCCAGAGGGAGACGCCCGATATGCTGACTTGCCGTCGCTAGCAGGGCAGTCTAAAAGCTATGCTGCCTGGAACCGGGATTTGATCGGCTGGTTATACCAGAGTCAGGCTTTGGAGTTGCTAAAAAGCCCCAGCCTCGGCCTTGTTTCTCAGCCTGGCGAGGAGGAACGAGACTTCCGGGTACGTTTGCAACAAACAGCCCGCGAGCAGCGGGATGAGGCCGTCGAGCAATTACGGAAGAAATATGCGCCCAAAATTGCTAACATGCAGGAACGGTTGCGCAAGGCCGAACAGAGAGTTGAGAAAGAAAAAACTCAAGCCAGCCAGGCCGGCCTGCAAACGGTCTTTTCGATTGGGGCGACCCTGTTAGGCGCATTTACCGGGCGCAAGGTCATCAGCAGTTCCACTATTAGCAAGGTTAGTTCGGCGGCGCGCAAGGCTGGCCAGGCCATGGAACAGAGCAAAGATGTGGGCCAGGCCACCGAGACCGTCGAAGCGATCCAGCAGCAACTGGCTGAGCTGGAAGCTCAGTTTAATGAGGAGACGGCAGCGCTAGAAGCCAAATTGGACCCGCAGACGGAACCCTTTGAGACGGTCGCTATCAAGCCGAAGAAAACGGACATCTCGGTGCAGTTGGTCGCGCTGGCCTGGGCGCCCTGCTGGCAGGACAGCCAGGGGCAGGTTACACCGGCGTGGAGCTAATCAGATAATAGTGGTCCGGCTCACCAGGCTCTTTAAACGGAAAAATCAATCCCTAGCAGTGGATGTCTTGACCGGCTATGGTCAGTGGGCCAAAAATTATCCAGCCCAGGCGCACAACCCGCTTATGAAGATTGAGGAGCGGGCCATGCTCAGCCTGCTGCCGGATAACCTGAACAGCCAGGTTTGTCTGGATTTGGCCTGCGGCAGCGGCCGGTATATGCGGCTGATGCAGTCACGCCAGGCGCAGCAGGTTTTTGGGGTGGACTACTCTGCCGACATGCTGGCTCAAGCAAGTAATTCACCATTCTCAATCAACAACTTGAAATTAGTGCGGAGTACCTTCCTGGCCCTGCCTTTTGCTGCGACCACATTCGATTTTATCACCTGCGGCCTGGCCGTGGGCCACGAAAAAAATCTCGACCGGACCCTGGCTGAAATCGCCCGCGTGCTGCGGCCGGGGGGGGCAGTTATCTACTCTGATTTTCACCCTTTCGCCACTTTGTCGGGCTGGCAGCGCTCCTTCAAAACTGGCAGCGGCCATACCGTTACGCTTGAGCACTATCTCCATCTCTACAGCGACCATCAACGGGCCTGCCAGGCAGCGGGATTAACTATTGAGGCTGTACGGGAACCTGTCGCCGGGGAGTATGCACCGCCTGGTTCTCAGCAAGTGCCGGCTGTGCTGGTCATCCAGGCAGTAAAAACGAAGCATTAAACAATCCGGTTCCCAAACTAAAGCGAAGCGCGGGAACCGGATGCCGGACAGCTTATTTAGCTCATCCCGAGCTGAAGCTCAGGGCTAATAGCTGAAGTGCGCTAAAGCACACCGATTTCCAGCCGACTTGAGTCGGCTTGAGCTAGGGTCTCTGTTGACATTTGCCGATTTCGCCGCTTCGATACGCCCTAATGGGCGCTCAGCATGCGAAATCGGCCCAAAAACGCATGCTGAGTAGGCGTTAGCCGTATCGAAGCGGCGTTTTTGGGCCAACCAAGTGAAATGTCAACAGACCCGAGTACGCTACTTCTTATGAACCTTAAAAACTAAATCTTCAACTCTGTAGTCGGATATAGCCGGAGGAGGTTACTTTACCTGGGACTTTTTCTCTAAAAGATCCCGTCCTCACCTTCAGTCATTGTCATTATCGTTGTCGTTGTCATTATCATTGTCATTATCGTTGTCGTTGTCATTGTCGTTGTCGTTGCCGTTATCGTTCTCGTTCTCATTTTCGTTGTCAACAGAGGGAGGTTGTTGGCCTGCCACGACCGGCTGATTCACTATGAGCTGAACGGGTGGAGTCTGGGAGTCCGACGGTTGGACCAACGAAGCTAACTCGCACCCCCCCTTAAAGCAGATCAAGTGTGTCATCTGGCCAGCATTGACTTGAACCTGGCCGGGAGCCAGACTAAATTGTCCGATGGGATGATGCCCCATATATCCTTGCAAGCCCGCCGGTACGATAAAAGGCTGCAAATGGTTAGGCGCGACCAGGGCCGAACCGGGTTTGGGCTGGGTGAGATCAAAGACGAAATCGCCGCCGGCGCGATTCTCGACAAGCAGGACGCCCTCCTCCGGGGTGAGGCTAAAGGTTTGACCGGCTAGAATGTTACTGCCAGAGGTAATCCGAGCGGTGCTGGTCATGACGGTCCCAGTTGTCCCGGAGATAACTCCGGTGGAAGCTGGAATGCATAAAATCTGGCCCGGTTCAATAAGATTTGGATCGCGAATAGGAGTGAAACCATCTGTGCCAACCGCTCCATTCGTGGCCTGAAAGATGAGATTATAAGCGAACAGATTACCCAGAAACCTTTGGGCAATAGCACTGAGCGAGTCGCCCCGTTGAACGATGTAGGTTTGAGCACAAGCCGAAGGAGGATTATTCTCACCGGCACCCTGATTTGCACCCGTACCCTGTTGACTTTGGCCGGTGTTCTGTCCACTCTGTAAGTCAGGAGCAGCCAGGGCCAAACGCACCAGGGAGACCAATAACAGGATCACCACCAGAATATTGAAAGTAACTTTAACTCTCTTCTCAACCATATCGCACACTCCTTATCTCACTTTATTACCAGAAGTATCATCCCCCTCGATTATTATACTGACATGTTATCACAAACCTTGTATTTTGAGAATATCATTTTAATGACTGCCACCGGTCCGAAGGATGGCTCTCTTCGTCTTAAGGGCGACAAGATTGCAGCGCTCAATAGCCCTCCTGGACAAAAGGACCGGATTATTGATGGCGGCGGGGGGCTGCTGATTCCTGGGCTGATCAACGCCCACGATCATTTGGAACTCAACACCTTCAAACGCCTGAAATACCGGGAGCGTTACACTCACTCCCGCCAATGGATTGAGGATATTGAGGCCCGGTTCGAGACCGACCCCGATTTGACCGGTCCACGCCGCCAATCCCTGACCGACCGACTGCTAGTAGGGGCTTTGAAAAACTTACTCTGCGGAGTGACCACCGTTTGCCACCACAACCCGCTGCACAAACCGCTGCGGCATGATTATCCGGTTCGGGTCGTCAAGAACTATGGCTTTTGTCACTCCCTTTTTCGCGGTGATGATGTTGTGACCAGCTATCATCGCACCAAAGCCGGCGACCCCTGGATCATTCACCTGGCGGAAGGAATCGAGATTGAGGCAGAGGCTAAGACTGAGTTTGAGCAGTTGGTTCAGTTGGGCGTGTTGCAGCCAAACACAGTGCTGGTGCATGGGGTCGGTCTAACCTCGCCGCAGCGGCAGAGCTTAATTGAACGAGGCGGCGGGCTGATCTGGTGTCCCGGCTCCAATCATTTTTTGTTTGGCCAGACCGCCCGGGTGGGCGAATTGGCCGAGGCCGGCAAACTGGCTTTGGGCAGCGATTCCCGCTTGAGCGGCGAGTTTGACTTGCTGGCCGAATTGAAAGTGGCCCATCAGGCTGGACAATTATTACCTCAGGCTCTTTTCCGAGCAGTCACCGAGGATGCGGCCCGGATTCTGCGCTTGCGTGAGGTGGGGCTGGGCCGGGTTGCTGAAGGCGGAATGGCGGATTTAGTCTTGCTGCCGCCACCCATCCCGCCTGACCCGTTTGTCCGACTGCTCGAGGTGACCCGCGCTCAAATTGAGCTGGTCATGCTGGGAGGCCGGCCCCTGGTCGGCTCGCCCCGGCTGCAACCCGTCTTTGAAGCGACAAAAACACAGTTTGTTCCGGTTTGCCTGGATGGGGTGGAGAAACTGATGTCCCAAAAACTGGCGATGCGGACCAAAAAGGCATCAGTGCAAGAGCCGGGATTGACGGTACAATAAAAGTAGGGTCAGCCATGCTCCGTATAGGCGGGGATAAGCCAGCAGCATCCACCCGCCGTTTTGCCGGTCCGGCGGGTACGGGGCAAAGGGGATCAAGTAGAGACAAGCCGCGGCCAGAACGCCAAACCGGCTGAACCAGTCGAGGGCCGACCAATGGATGGCCAGCCAACTGAGGGGAATTAACATCACCGTGTGGTGATACCCTTCGCCCAGCGGCGCAAAAATGACTCCCCAGGTGATCATTGCGGTCAGAGCCACGCTGGAGTCTCGGCAGGCCAGCCGAAAATTAGCCAGCAGGGTGAAAGCAGCCAGACCGATGAGAAAAGTTGGGGCGAGCCAGGGCAGGTTTATCACGGGCGACTGGCTCCAGGGCGGGGCAAAAACAAACAGTTGGCAAAGGAGGCTGCGGGTGGTTTGATAAGCGGTAGCGCAAGTTGCGGCAGAGTTGTTGGTCTCGCCTAGAAGTTGTCCATACCTTTGCCACAATGGAGGCGGAAACAAAGGGAGCGTGAGCAGTAAAACAGCGCCGGCAATCCCCACCGTCCAGGCAAGTATGCGCCAGCGTTTCTGCCAGGCGAGCAGGGGCAGCAGCGCCCAGCCGGCAGTTTTTAGAATTAAAGCTAGAGCCAGAGTCACACTCCCTAACGAGGGGGCAAATTTCAGGCCTGCTGCTTCCGCCAGGCCAATTTTAGACCATGCTGCCACGGCGATTGAGAGTAACAAAAAAATTAATAAATAAGCCTGGCCCAATTTAATGTTTTCCAGGGCGGGTTGGAACAGCATCCCCAGCGAAGCCAGTAGAGCCAGCCGGGGTAGGTCAGGCTGAGGAGTAAAGGAGGCGGTGAGCAACGCCAGACCTCCCAGGAGCATCCCGGCATTGGCCAGCGTCCAGATCAGGCGGGCGGTTTCTATCGAGAAAAAACTCAACGGCCACAGCATCAGGCTGGTGGTGGGTGGGTTGGCATTATAAATATCGTCGGCTTGCTGGTGGCTGTCGGTTCTTACGAGCAAACGGAAATAGGCGGGGTCATAGACCTGGGCCGAGAACTGCCCGGCTCGGAGCAGTTGAGCGGCGCTGTAATACGCACCAAAACCATGGGTCAGAGTTTGGCTGGCCGGATAGAGAGTTTGGGTAACAAACCAAAACGCAATGACAATTGTTGTCGTATAAATTCCGGCTTTTTTAATACCCGTCATCGTATCATTTTATCTAATCTGTAAAATCTGTGTAATCTGTGGACTGTTCTTAATGGCACGAACCTTTGGAATTGACGCTCTGAGGCGATATATTACCCTCAAAACACACCGTATCCACGCCCTGCCGGTCGCAATTTTGATGCCGCACAGCGGCTGCAACTGCCAATGCGTTATGTGCGACATCTGGAAAGGCAACGGCAACACCCAGCAACTAACCGAGGCGGACGTGCAATCCTTGTTGGCGTCGCTAAAAAAATTAGGGACGCAGTGGGTGGTCATGTCCGGCGGAGAAGCCCTGATGAACCCCAACCTGTTCCGCTTGAGCGACATTTTGCGGGCCAAGGGGATGAAAATTTCCATTCTCTCGACCGGCCTGCTGCTGAAACGCTACGCCGGCCAGATTGTCGGCCAGACCGACGAAGTGATTGTCTCATTGGATGGTTCGGAAGCGGTGCATAACGCCATCCGCCGCATTCCCAACGCCTACCAAAAGCTGCACGACGGAGTTCGCGCGGTTAAGGCGCTTGATCCGGCGTTCCCCATTTCGGCCCGCTGCGTCATCCAGCGTGGCAATTTTATGGACTGGCCCAACATCATTGACGCCGCTCACGAAATTGGCCTGGACCAGATCAGCTTCCTCCCCGCCGATGTTTCAAGTGAAGCCTTCAACCGCCCCGAATTGTGGGACGAGCAGCGGACCGAGGAGGTCAAACTCGACGTCGGCCAACTGCCCCAGCTTAAAACTATCATCGAGAGTTTGATTACTCGTCACGCCGCCGATTTTGCCAGCCGCTACATCGCCGAATCGCCGGATAAAATCCGCCGGATTTACGATTACTACGCCGCCTTTTACGGCCTGGCCGACTTTCCGCCGGTGCGCTGCAACGCTCCCTGGGTTTCGACTGTGGTCGAAGCGGATGGCACGGTGCGGCCCTGCTTTTTCCATCACGCTCTGGGGAATATTCGCCAGACGCCCCTGCCCGACTTGTTAAACAGTCCTTCGGCCATCGCCTTCCGCCAGAATTTAGATATGGATACCGACTCGATTTGCCGCAAATGTGTCTGTTCGCTGAATTTGCGCCCGACGGTGAAGGTAGGAAATGGGAGTAGGTAGTAGAGAGCAGGCAGTAGGGTTTTTCTCCTTACTCCTTACTTCTTATTCAGGAGTTGATTATGCGTCACAAAATTGTCCTTTACAACCCCCGCGCCGTCTTCTGGACGATGCCCCTGGCTTTGATTGCCCTGGCGTCGGCCCTGGATCGGGACAAATACGAAGTCGTCATCGTAGACGGCCGGCTGCACACCACCGAAACTTTGCTTAATCAGCTTGGCGACGCCCTCTGCCTGGGGGTGACTGTTTTGACCGGCGCGCCTTTGCGGGATGCCCTGGAAGTAACCCGCGCCGCTCGCGCCCGCCGGCCTGATTTGCCGGTGATCTGGGGCGGCTGGCATCCTTCTCTTTTCCCCGAAATGTGCGCCAGTGAACCGGCCGTGACTGCCGCCGTGATCGGCCAGGGCGAGGAAACCTTTAGTGAAATTGTGGATCGCCTGGCAGCTAAAGAGACGCTTGATAATGTACCTGGCTGTGCCCTCAACCCTTCAGCCTCCGCCTCAGCCTCGCTTAATCCCCCCCGCCCTATGCGCGACATCAACACCTTTCCCCGGCACGACTACAGCTTCGTTCCGGTGGAGGATTATTTTAAGCTCAAGGGCCAGCGACAGCTTGACTATATTTCCTCGCAGGGCTGCCGCTTTCGCTGTAACTTCTGCGCCGACCCGGCGGTCTATAACCGGGGCTGGTACGGCTACACCCCGGAGCGCATGGTCGGCGAAATTGCCGACCTGTGGCGGCGCTATCACTTCACCGACTTGAACCTGCAAGATGAAACTTATTTTACCCAGCAGAAACGGGTGGCTGCGGTGGCCGAGGGCTTTTTGCGCGAAGGGCTGCCATTTACCTGGACCGGCACGCTCCGGGCCGACCAGGGTCGCCGCATTGACGATACTACTTTTGCTCTGTGCAAACGTTCCGGTTTGCGCCGGGTCATGATTGGGATGGAGGCCGGCTCTCAAGAAACGATTGACCGGATTCAGAAAGACATCAAAGTCGAAGATATGTGGCTCACGGCGGAAAAACTCCTTCGCCACGACATCGGCGCGATTATTAATGTCATCGTCGGTTTTCCCGATGAGCCGCCGGAAAGCGTGGCCGAGTCGCTGCGGGTCGCCCGTGAGCTGCGGGCGATGAGTAGTCAATTCGAGTTGGCCGTCTTTTACTTCAAACCTTATCCCGGCAACCCCATCGCCGAGCGGCTCAGGGCGCAGAATTATCGCTTCCCGGTTTCCTTGGAGGAATGGGCCGATTTTGATTACATTGGCAGCGGCAACGATTGGCTCAGCGAGGCTCAACAGCGCGAAATCGAACACTTCAAATTTTACCAGCGCTTTGCCTACAGCGGCAACCGCAGCCCTCTGCGCTGGCCGCTGCAAAAACTCTCCCGCTGGCGGGTCGAGCGGCGGGCCTACGCCCTGCCCCTTGAGCGGAAGCTGGTCGAGTGGCTCAAGCCGGCCCAGGCACTATCCTAAAACGTAATGCGTAAAATGTAATGAGCCTATATCGCACTTATCCTTCACGTTTTACGTTTTACGTTTTACGCTCCACGCCCTACCTCCTCTCCCTCATTCTCCTCCTCTACTTCTGGGCCATTAGTCTGACCAACCTCGACCGCTTTCCCAAAATCCACGAGGATGAGTCATGGCAGGCTGCGCCGGGTTATACTTTCTGGGCCGAGGGCCGCTTTGGCACGGACCTCTTTGCCGGATTTTACAGTATGGAGCGGCACTACTACGGCTTTATGCCTCTCTTTCCCATCCTGGTCGGCGGCGCGCTGCACCTGTTCGGGTTGGGACTTTTTCAGGCCCGGCTCATCCCCCTGGTGCTTATGACTCTCACCCTGACCCTGACCTATCGTCTCGGCGCCAAACTATTTTCACCCTGGCATGGCACGCTCGCCGTCGCCATTTTAGCTACCTGGCGTATCGCCGGCCCCTTTCCTCACCTGGTCAGCGGCATCCCCCTGGCCGATGTTGCCCGCATTGTCCGCTACGACAGCGCCGTGCCGGTGTTTGGTTTAGCGGCATTGCTGCTTCTGGTTCATATTCTGACCGCTGACCACCGAAGGCGAAGCTTCCCCTTGGGACCGGAGACTGGAAACCGGGAACGTATAAAATTCACCATTCAGAGCCAAAGGGCCCCTGTGGGCAATTCACCATTCACAATTCACCATTTTTTCTTCATCGGCCTTCTCACTGGACTTGCCACTCTCAGCCACGTTTACGGGATTTTTTGGCTGCCGGCGCTGCTCCTGGCGGCGTTTTGGGTTTTGGGCTGGCGGATTGTCAAGCCGGCCCTTGTCGCCGTCTTCGGTTTCGGTCTGGCTTTAACACCCTGGCTTATTTTTGTTGCCTCCGCTTGGAGTGACTTTCTGGGACAAAATCGCAACTATGTCGGCCGCTTCGGCCTGCTGGATGGCCGCTTTTACCTCATCAATCTGCTCAATGAGGTTGAACGCTACGATCCGATCTTGAATGGCGCCAAACAATCCTTTGGGGCGTGGGTGTGGCTGGTTGGGGTGAGCTTGAGCTTAGCTTGGATAGTCGCCAACAGCCAACGCTTGCCGGCCCCCGGCCCCCGGCCCCCGGCCTCCGCTCTTTCGTTCCCCGCCATTTCAACCCGGATTTTAGTGGCCGTTTTAGCCATCCTGAGTGGTCAGTTTGCCCTGCTGCTCTCCTTCAAAACCTTCGGCTACCTGGCTACCCTCTGGCCGCTGTTTGCTCTGATTATTGCCGCTGGCTTTATTCATGCCTGGCAAGCGCCGACTCCCCGGTGCTGGTGGCGGCCTGTCCTCAGCCTGTTATTTCTTTTAGCCATGATTGAAGGTATTTTTACCCAGGCTCGCCTCCAACTTTTGGCTCAACCGATGACTCCATACCAAGTTTTTAGCCAAGCTGTTGCGGCTAAACTGCCGCCGCAGAGTCGAGTGCTGGGCTTGCAGCATTACTGGCTGGGCCTGGCCCAACACAACCAGGCTTATCATAGCATTTTGGTCCCTATTTTTTGGACTAATCCCCACTACGTGTCCCGGCCGCTTTCGTTTGCTCAAGCCCTGCAAACCGACCCGCCCCAAGTTATCTTGTTGGATCAAATCATGCTCGACTTTTTAACCGAAACGACCGCTCCCGATCACCCCTTGCAACAACTCGGCCTGGATATTTGGGCCTATTTGGCGGAGCGACAGGCCAGGCTGATCGGCCGGGTGGATGATGCCACCTATGGGCGGATGGAAATATACCAATTGACCGCCGACCACTGACCGCTGAGTGCAAAGCCTCCCTTTGGAACCGCCGGAGCCTTGTCTTGAACTTAAAATCGAAAATCGAAAATACCCAGTGGGCACGCTGTCGAAAATCCAAAATCCAAGATTGGCTCCCCTGGTTGGCCCTGTCGCTGATCATTGTCGGCCAGCTCAACTACCTACCGGCTCGCCTCGACTTTTTGTACCAGCTTGGAGTCTTGGCTCAGGCAGACGTGCAAGATGCGACTCGCCTGGCTTACGGAGCAGCCAGCTATAATTTGCTGGCCTGGGTTGAGCAAAATACGACTCCTAACACGACCCTGTTGCTGCTTACCACCAGTCCCCAGACCTACGGCGATCCGGTTTATGTCCTCTACCACCGCGCGCTCTATCATTTATACCCGCGCACCGTCTGGTGGGCTGCCCCGGTCCCTCCGACCCGCTACCCGGCCTGGTGGACCTTCACCGATTTGACCGAAGTCAATATTCTGGCCCTGGCCCAAAAATACTATGCCTCCGCCATTTTGGCCGATGGCTTTACCCGGCCGCCCATCCCTGGCCAGGTTTTGGTTTTTGACGCCGACACCCAGCTTATTTTTATCAAAACCGGCGGCCAGAAACCGCTCACTTTTCAGCCCTCCGACGCTGCCCCATCCTTATCTCCATTCGGTCTGTTCCTGCGGGCTTTGGGAGCCATCCTCTCTATCTGGCTGTGGGGTGATGCCTTGTCCGGGGCAAACCGCAACGGAGGCGCTTCCTCCTGGCCTCGACGCCTGGCCGCGGGCTGGCTGCTGGGTTGTGGGCTGACTTCGCTGGCCGTGTTTATCTTGTTGTGGGCCGGCCTATCGCTGACAGTCGCCGTCAGCAGCCTGAGTTTGCTGGGCGGCTTACTCTGGCTCTATCTCCACTGGAAAAACTTTCACTCCCTCTCCCTGCCCCTCTGCTCTCCCCGTCTGGCGCTTCGCGCTGGCAGCCCCCTGCTTTCTTTTCCTCGCTTCCCCGCCTCTCTCTCTTCCCTCTTCCTTGCTCTGATCCTGCTCCAGGTTGGCCTTGTCGCCTTCGCCGCCTGGGCCAGTCCTCTCGCCGATTGGGACGCCTGGGTCAATTGGGCCAGCAAGGCCAGGGCCATCTTTATTGATCAAACCCTCTCACCTGCTCTATATCACAACCTGGCCCGCCTGCCGACCAATCAGGATTATCCTTTAATGCTGCCCCTGGTCGAAGCCTGGTTTTACACTTGGCTGGGGCAAATCCACGAACCGGCGATTAATTTAATTTCACTCTTGTTTTATACTGCTTTACTGCTGCTCTTCTACCACGCCGCTCGTTTGCTCGTCTCACCCGCCGCTGCTGCCGGTTTTACCACACTCTTGGCAACTGTTCCCCGCCTGGAACGTCCCGCCTCCAGCGGCCTGGCCGATATACCTTTAGCGGCCTTAGTATTCTTATCATTCTTGTTATTATTTGAGATTTTCATAACTTGGCCTTCTGACAACCACTCTCGCACTCTCCTCCGCTCCCCCCGCCTGGCGCTCCGCGCTGGCAGTCTCCTGCTCGCTTTATCCCTCTCCACCGCCTTCCTCCCCTGGTTCAAAAACGAAGGCTGGTTGTGGTGGATAGGGATCACTCTTTCGCTGGGGGTGGGATTGGCGCTGCAAATCAGGCGAAAACACCTCTCACGGCATGAAGCTGTTGTTTGTTTTCTGCTTTATATCACCCCTACCCTGGCGCTACCCCTGCTGTGGCAGCTTTTTTTGATCCTGTTTGGGGCCTACCGTTTTACCTTTTTACCCTTGACTCTCGCCACTTTTTGGACTAATTTACCCCGGCTGCCGCTGATTGGCTGGCACATGCTCATCCGCTTGTTGAATCCTTACTGGAATTTTGTCTGGTTGTTTGCCGGTTTAATTCTTTTGAGCAGGAGGCAACGAATTTTGTCGGCCCCCTTAGGTTGGCTGATTTTGCCGGGGTTGGGCTACTTGGGGGTTATCAGTATTTCTTTTGTGTTCAGCCGGTTTGACCCTTTTCTGGATCATCTCAACAACTCCGCCGAGCGGCTCATCTTGCAGGCAACACCCTTGCTGGTCTGGTGGCTGCTGGGCCAAAGTGTGGCTGCCGGCTGGGTACGGGCAAAATCCGAAGAACTTTTGAAGTAAGATCAATGGACTTTCATTTCCACGACCTCCACGTTCATACCCGGCCTCATTCACCCGACGCTCACTGGCGGGCTACGCTGCCGGCGATGCTCAAAACGGCGGCAAAAAACGGGGTCTGGACGGTGGGACTAGCTAATCACTATTTTCTGGATACAAATTTCAAGGCCTTTCAGAATTTGCGTCAGGAAGTTGCCAAAAAAACGCCGCCGGGGATGGCTGTTTTAATCGGGGCGGAATTATGTGTGCTGGATACTGCCGGAACGATCAAACTGACCCCGGAAGAAGCAACACAACTCGATTTTGTTTTGGCCGGCCCGCATCACTTCAAACAGCGCTGGGTCGAGCGACCTCCGGCGGGCAGCGCCGCTGCTTTTGTGGCCCACCAGCACCAGGCGCTGCTCAACGCGGCCAAAAATCCGCTGGTGCATGGCCTGGCTCACCCCTGGGTTATTAGCATCCAAAATGCCTCAAGTCGCTGGGGCTTCACTCCCGCCGAGTTCTTGGCCGCCTGGACGGAAGATCACTTTGCTGAATTGGGCCAGGTCGCCAAAGATCACGGCACGGCTATTGAGATTGGGATGGGGATACACCTGATGGCTGAACATCAGGGCGAGGGGTTTTGGCAAAAATATGCCAGAGGCTTGCAGGCAGCCAGGACGGCCGGAGCTAAATTTTACTTTGGCTCCGATGCCCACCACTTGTTTGTCATTGCCCGGCTGGATTGGCTGCAGCCGACGTTGACAAAACTGGGTTTCACCCCTCAGGACATCATCTCCCCGGAGGAATGGTTAAAATAACCCAGATGGCCAACCTGCTCAATCCTGAGTTACAATCACAGGATTTTCCTCTGCCCCTTCATCCTGGATTTCAGGATAACGCCTCAACAGGTTGTACAGTTTTAGGAGTTCTGCGCGGAGGTGGAGCAGGTCCTCGCGATACAGCTTATCTTCCTGGATGAGGGACAACTCGATAACGCCGAGGGTTAGCGCCAGTTGATGCCTGATCGGTTCGGGTAATGGGTTATGAAGTCTGGACATAGTGTTTTAAGGTGCTCAAGAAGCGTTTCGGGTACAATCGTACCCCATCCTTATGATACACCAGCCAGGTTTGAATCCGGTTGGGAAATAGTAAGAAGGGAATAAAAAGAAAATAGGAATTTGGTTAGAGGCTTGCAGCCATCTGGTTTCAACCAGGTCATCTGGTTCCCAAACTCAGTGTGAGTACCAGATTGGGAGAGTCAACCACTCCTAAGTTTGTTCCAGGGCCTTTTCTTCGATATCTAACACTTCGCGCACCTTCTGGACCAGTCGCTGCGGGGAAAAAGGCTTCTGGAGAAAGGCGCTTCCCGTTTTGGGCAGGCCATAGCGAATGATGGTGCTGTCCGTATAGCCCGACATAAATAGCACCTTAATTTGAGGACGGGCAGCTCTGAGTTGTTCGGCCAAATTCGCGCCGCCCAATCGAGGCATGATCATATCGGTCAGGAGCAAATGGATTTCTTTTTTCGGCTGGCTCTGCGCCAGTTCAAGCGCTTCAAGGCCGTCGGCGGCTTCCAGCACGGTATAGCCTTGTTGGCGTAACGACTGCGCCGCCAGGTCGCGCACGGTAATTTCATCTTCGGCCAGCAGGATGGTTTCTGTGCCTTGAGCCAGGATGTTAATAGGTTCGGGCCTAACCAGAGGCGTGGCGACACCCTCCACCTGTGGGAGATAAATCTTGAACGTTGTGCCTACGCCCACTTCGCTGTAGGCGCGGATATGGCCCCCATTCTGTTTGACAATGCCAAAGCAAGTTGCCAGACCCAGCCCTGTCCCTTTCCCAACCTCTTTCGTCGTAAAAAACGGTTCGAACAGGCGTGACTTGACTTCTTCGGTCATCCCAACGCCGGTATCGCTGACTGCCAGAAGCACGTACTCGCCGGGAGTTACCTCGGCGTGCCGGCGGGCGTAGTCATGATCGAGGCTAACATTGGCTGTTTCGATGATGAGTTCACCCCCGTTGGGCATGGCGTCGCGGGCATTAACCACCAGGTTGAGTAAAACCTGCTCCAATTGGCCTGGATCGGCTTTGAGGGAGGCTAGGTCTGGCGCCAGGAGGGTGGTCAATTTGATGTCTTCGCTGATGAGACGGCGCAGCATCTTTTCGACGTTAAGGATCAAATCGTTCAAATTGAGTATTCTGGGTTCGATGATCTGCCGGCGAGCGAAAGCCAGCAATTGGCGGGTGAGGTTGGCGGCGCGTTGGGCTGTTTTTTGAATACCCTCCAAATCAGGGTGGGCGGCATGGTCGGGGGGCAGGGTGTCCGCAGCCATAGCCGTATAGCCCATGATGGCCGTCAGCAAATTGTTAAAATCGTGGGCGACTCCCCCGGCCAGGCGGCCAATCGCCTCCATTTTTTGGACCTGGCGGAATTGCTGCTCCAATTCGTTCCGGAGCGCCTCCGCCCGCTTGCGCTCGTTGATCTCTGACCGGAGTTCATGAGCATAGATAACCGCCTGTTTGTAAGCGGCTTTAGCCCGCTTTTGTTCGGTGATGTCGCGGATGACCAGTATCTTGGCCGTGTGAGCCTGATAGGGAATCAGTTTTTCGCTAATTTCGATGGGGAAAACAACGCCGTCTTTTCTTAAGCCGACAGCCTCATAACGTTCTTGAGTTCCTGACAGCGTCTTCGTTAAAACTTGGTCTCGCGACTCCGGAGCGATCAGCTCCGACACCTGCTTGCCAATAAATTCCGGGAGTTCATAGCCAAATATCTCGGCCAACTTTGGGTTGGCTTCTAAAATCTGGCCCTGCTCGTGGACCGCCAGCCCTTCAAAAGTGGCTTCGGACCAGTGGCGAAACCGCTCATCACTTTCATGCCAGGCGGCATCTAACCGCTGGTAAGCAGCTTCTAATTGGGCCATTTGCTGGCGCAGGTCAGTCAATTCCTGGCTTAACTGGGCTTTAGTCTTCCGTTTATCCTTCATCGTGTTAGCCCTTACAAGGGAGAGGCATGTTCGGTTGTTAAGATAGCGGCTCGAAGAACCATCACCAAGATGGCGCAAAGTTATTGGCCGGCTTATGTCATTTTGCTGGTGAATAGGGGTCATCTCAACGCTAGGCTCCCCCTAAAGCTGGCCTTGAGAAAATCACCTGCTGACGTAGCTTTATTATTATAACCCTTTTCCGGGTAAAATCTAGCCCCCCTTTATTCCTAACTAAAATGATCGTTTCGGGTAAATACGTAGGAGTCCAAAGTACACTTTGGACTCCTACTTTTAATCTTTCAAATCCAATGCCCCAAAATTCTGCGCTTGGCCGAAGTTCAGGGGGCCTCGTAAGCCTCTACCGGCACGCAGACACAGAACAGATTGCGATCGCCATAAACGTTGTCAATGCGCGAGACTGCGGGCCAGAATTTCGACGCCCTGACCCAAGGCGCTGGGAAAGCCGCCTGCTCCCGCGAGTAGGGCCGGTCCCACTGGTCCGAGGTCACGATTGCGGCGGTGTGAGGGGCGTGTTTGAGCGGGTTGTTTTCCCGGTCTACCCGCCCCTCCTCGATGGCCCGAATCTCTTCACGAATGCTGATGAGCGCCTCGCAGAAACGATTCAGCTCTTCCAGCGACTCGCTTTCCGTCGGTTCAATCATCAGCGTTCCCGGCACCGGGAAGGACATTGTCGGCGCGTGGAAACCGTAATCCATCAGGCGTTTAGCCACATCTTCGGCCTCGACGCCGCTGGCCTCTTTGAGCGGGCGCAGGTCAATAATGCACTCGTGAGCCACGCGGCCGTTCACGCCTTTATAGAGCACGGGATAGTATGGGTCGAGCCGGGCGGCGACATAGTTGGCATTGAGGATGGCAATTTTGGTTGCTTCAGTCAGGCCCGCCGCGCCCATCATGGCAATGTAGGTATAGGAGATGGGCAAAATGCTGGCGCTGCCCCAGGGCGCCGCCGAGACAGCGCCCACTCCTTTTTTACCGCCTACCCCATACACCACAACGTGATGCGGCAAAAATGGGACCAGGTGCGCTGCAACACAAATCGGACCCACGCCCGGCCCGCCGCCGCCGTGTGGGATGCAGAAGGTTTTGTGCAGATTCAGATGGCACACATCCGCGCCGATGTCGCCGGGGCGGCAGAGGCCCACCTGGGCGTTCATATTGGCCCCGTCCATATAGACCTGCCCGCCGTACTCATGGATAATTCGGCAGATTTCCTTGATTTCGGCCTCAAAAACGCCGTGAGTGGAGGGGTAGGTGACCATCAGGGCGGCCAGGTGGTCGCCATGCTCTTCGGCTTTGCGGCGCAGGTCGGCCAGGTCAATATTGCCGTTGTGGTCACAGGCGACCACCACCACCTGCATCCCGGCCATAGCCGCGCTGGCCGGGTTCGTGCCATGCGCCGAACTGGGGATCAGGCAGATATTGCGCTGATCTTCACCCCGGTCGTGATGGTAAGCGCGGATCGTCAGCAGCCCGGTATACTCCCCCTGCGAACCGGCGTTGGGTTGCAGCGAGGTTGCGGCAAAGCCGGTAATTTCGGCCAGCCAGCCTTCCAGCCGCTCAAACATAATTTGATAGCCCTCGGCCTGGTCGAGGGGGGCAAACGGATGCAAATGGGCAAACTGGGGCCAAGTAATCGGCAGCATCTCGGCGGTGGCATTCAACTTCATGGTGCAGGACCCCAGCGGAATCATGGAGTGGGTCAGCGATAGATCCCGCGCTTGCAGCCGGTGGATATAGCGCAGCATCTCGGTTTCGGAGTGGTAGCTGTTGAAAACGGCATGGGTCAAAAAGGCGCTTTGCCGTTGATGGGGGTCCGGGTAAGTTAAGTCTACTTGGGCGGCCAGCTCTTTCAGGGCAAGCTGACCCGGTTTAGCACCGTAGATCTCAAACAACAGCTCTACATCATGGGCAAGGGTAAATTCGTCCAGGGAGATGCCCGTCGCTTCATCGTCATAAAGACGCAGGTTGACCTGGCGGGCCAGGGCCTCGTGGATCAATTGTTTGGGCGTGTGCGGACCGCCGCTGATTTTTAGCGTATCGAAGACCAGGCCATCGGCCACCGTGTAGCCCAACTGCCGCAGTCCGGCCGCCAGAGTTTCGGCCAGCAGCCGCACCGGCTGGGCAATGCGGGTTAAGCCGGCAGGACCGTGGTACACGGCATACATCGAGGCTATCACGGCCAGCAGTACTTGAGCCGTGCAAATGTTGCTGGTAGCATGCTCCCGGCGAATGTGCTGCTCTCGCGTTTGCAGGGTCAGCCGGTAAGCCGGTTGGCCGGTCGCGTCTTTGGAGACCCCCGCCAACCGCCCCGGCATTTGCCGTTTGTAAGCGTCTTGGGTAGCCATAAAGGCCGCGTGCGGACCGCCGTAGCCCATCGGCACGCCAAAACGCTGGCTGTTGCCGATGACGACATCGGCCCCAAACTCTCCGGGTGGGCGCAGCAAGGTCAGGGCCAACAGGTCACTGGCTACCACTACCAACGCCCCGGCAGCATGAGCCTTTTGGCAAAACGATTCATAATCCAAGATAGTTCCATCAGTAGTGGGGTATTGGACCAACACCCCGAAGGTCGGTTCGGCAAAGTCGTACTGCTCGTGGTCGCCAACAATCACCTTAAACCCTAACGGCTCGGCCCGAGTCTGCACGACTTCAATGGTCTGGGGGTGGCAGCGTTCTGACACAAAGAAAACGTTGGCCATAGACTTGCGGTCTTGAGCGCGGCGGCAGAGGGTCATCGCTTCGGCAGCGGCAGTCGCCTCATCCAACAGCGAGGCGTTGGCAATCTCCATGCCGGTCAGGTCGCAGACCATTGTTTGAAAGTTGAGTAAGGCTTCCAGCCGCCCCTGGGAAATTTCGGCTTGATAAGGGGTGTATTGGGTATACCAGCCGGGATTTTCCAGGATATTTCGTTGAATTACCGGCGGGGTGAGACAACTGTAGTACCCCATGCCGATGAAGGAACGGTAGACTTTGTTTTTGGCAGCCAGATTACGCCAGTCGGTCCGTGCCTCCAATTCACTCAGGGGATCGGGCAGGCAGAGGGGGCGATTCAGACGAATGTCTGCCGGCACAGTCTGGTCAATCAATTCGTCCAGGGAAGTGACTCCCAAAACTTCGAGCATCCGGGTCACTTTATCCCCCTGGGGGCCAAGGTGACGCCGGGCAAAGGTGTCGGTAGGTCTGAGTAACTCTAAATGGTTCATTCGTTCACTCGCTTTCAGCAACTTTAGCGTAATCGTCGCCACTGAGCAAACTAGCCCATTCGTCAGGATTTGAGGGCCTGATTTTAATCATCCAGCCGGCCCCATACGGGTCAGAGTTGATGACTTCCGGCGTATCCACCAGGGCGGTATTGATTTCGGCAATCTCACCGCTCAAAGGGATGTAGAGATCACTGGCGGCTTTAACCGACTCGACCACCCCAAAGATTTCGCCCCGCTTGAACGTGCTGCCGACCGCGGGCAGTTCGACGAAAACGACATCACTCAAACTGTCCTGGGCGTGGTCGGTGATGCCACAGGCATACAAGTCACCTTCTGGACGCGCCCACTCGTGGCTCTCCTGATATTTGGCGTTTGGATCAAGTTTCATTGAAAAATTCTCCTTTCAGTGTTGTTGGCTAAAAATTTATGAGCCGAAGAGGCGAGGCGACGATGACGTGAAGAATTTTTCGCCTCTTCGCCTCTTCGTTTCATTTTCGATAGGTTGGCGTGTAAAAAGGCCGTTTGACCACTACGGCGGCCTTGGATTTGTCGCGAATGACGATTTGGAGGGGTGTGCCTACTGCGGCGTGTTCGGGGGCGACAAAGGCGTGGCCGCAGTACTTGTCCACTGTGGGAGCGTACAGCCCGCTGACCACCGTGCCGGTGGGTTCGCCGCTGGCGGTTGTGACTGGATAATCCTGGCGCGGGACGCCTTTTTCGACCAGTTCAAAGCCGACTAACTTTTTGGCAACACCGTTTTCTTTTTGCGCCAGCAGAGCCGCTTTGCCGATAAACTCTTTGTCGAATTTGCAGACCCAGCCCAGGTTGGCCTCGATGGGAGTGATGCCGGCGCTGATTTCGTGGCCGTAGAGGGGAAAACCGGCCTCAAAGCGGAGGCTGTCGCGGGCGGCCAGACCCACGGGTTTGACCTCGATATCCTCGGCCGCGCCCGTATTCAAAATCGACTCCCACACCTGCACAGCAGCTTCAGCCGGGAAAAACAGTTCGACGCCATCCTCGCCGGTGTAGCCGGTGCGCCCGATGAGTGCTGAAACTCCGGCCAGCTCAGTTTCAACAGCGTTAAAGCGGGCTACGGTGGACATATCGGCTTTGATTAATTTCTGTAACAGCTCGATAGCGCGGGGACCTTGTAAGGCCACCATGTAAGTCTCAGCCGATACGTTGGTGACGGTGACGTTGTACCCCTGAGCGTGCTCTTGCAGCCATTGGAAATCTTTGTCCAGGTTTGAGGCATTGACCACCACAAACCACCGTCCGGCCAGTTTGTAAATAAAAACGTCGTCCACGATGCCGCCGTGCTCGTAACACATCAAGGCATAGTGGGCCTCGTTAGCCGCCATCAGCCGGACATCCCAGGTAACGAGGTGATTAAGATAAGTTTCGGCGTCGGGGCCGGTTACGGTGATCTGGCCCATGTGGTCAATGTCAAACAGGCCAGCCGAGCGACGGGTGAGGTGATGCTCCTCGATGGGGCCGGTGGGATATTGGACCGGCATCTCCCACCCGGCAAACGGGACCATCCGCCCGCCGTGGTCAACATGCCATTGGTAAAGGTTCGTGCGCCCTAGATTTTCGTTCATTGGACTGTTTTCCTTCTTTAGGGACTGTTTTCAAATAAAAACGGGCACTCTAAAAGTGTGCCCGTTTGCTCTGTCCTGTACCTGAGAGATTACCCCCTTCGGTGCGGCCTGCGCCGTCTCTCCAGAGATGCTGTCTGTGCCACGATCCCTTTGCCTGAGAGTTTCGGATGGAGCTTGGCTTGCTCCCCAACCTTGCCCCTTCGGCGACCCGCTTCGATTTTAGATTTTGGATTTGAGATTTTCGATTGTTTGACCAATCCAAAATCCAAAATCGTAAATCGTCGGGTTCTCTCCCGCAGCACGTCAATCAGCGGATTTTTAATTGTTAGCAACCATTACTTTTTGAGTGTAACACAGGGGAGGGGCTTTGTCAATCTACAATCGGATCAAGATTGCTAATTTTGGCCGCCGTTTGTTCAACCAGTTGTTCGATGTCTGTCGGCAGGAAAGGTTTGGAGAGCCAGGCCAGGCCGGATTTTTCCAGGAAGATGCGGGTGTCCATGTCAACGGTATTGCCGGTTATAAAGATGAAACGATTCGCCAGGAAGGGGAATTTCTCGATGGCTTTTTGGTAAAGGTGCGGGCCAAGGATGTCAGGCATAAGAACATCACACACGATCAGATCGTAGCTGTTCCTCTCAAGTTTTTGCAGGGCAGTTTGGCCGTCTGGCGCAGTTTCAATCGTATGACCTCGATGAGTAAAAATGAGCCGGAGTAAGTTCAAGAGGGCTGGCTCGTCGTCTATAGCTAAGATTCTGAGCGAACTGGAAAATGCCGGCGCTACAGGTGCAGCCACTTCCGGGCTGGGAGCAGTCGCGACGGGTGGAGTTTGGATGGGTAGTTCAACATAAAAGGCAGCTCCGCCGGTGGCTACATTTTCAGCCCAAATGCGCCCTTTATGCTCGCTAATGATGCCAAAGCAAATGGATAGACCCAATCCCGTGCCCTCGCCAACCTGCTTGGTGCTAAAAAATGGGTCAAAGATACGGCTGATATGATTGGGAGGAATCCCCGGCCCGTTATCGGTAAAACTTACCAGGATATGATTTTCCTCGCGTTGGGATTCGATGGTTAACAGGCGGGGGGATGGGATGGTGGCCAGGGCATGAATGGCGTTGGTGATTAAGTTAACAAAAACCTGCTCCAATTGGTGCGGGTCGGCCATAGTGGGCGGCAGTCCGGAATCCAGTACGGTTTTAAGCTGGACGGCATTCGCCTGGAGCTGTGACGCTACCAGAGTCGTACTGCCGGTAATAATCTCGTTGAGGTCAACTTCTTGCGTCTCTAGCTCAAAGCGGCGAGCAAAGGTCAGCAAATCACGGACAATTAATCTGGCCCGCTGGGCTTGGCGGAAAATGACATTCAGATCAGCCTGTGTTTCGGCCGGCAAATCGCTCTGCTGCAAGAGGCTGGAATAGCCAATAATGCTCGTCAGCGGATTGTTCAGTTCATGGGCCACCCCGGCCACCAGTTTGCCAATCGCGGATAGTTTCTCGGTTTGCTGGAGCTGCTGCTCTAGCTCGCGGCGATGGGTAATATCGCGGGCAATACCGTGAATACTGACCGGCCGGCGACCCTCCCGCCGAACCCGAAGAGTCACTTCTAACAGGATTTCACGTTTGTCTTTTCCCGCAATTGCGAGTTCAAAGGGAGCAAGGAACTCGGTCGAAGCCAGATGGGCCTTGAGCAATTGATAAAGCGCGGGAAGTTGCTGCGCCGAGATAAATTGAGTGATCGGCGCGCCAATCACTTCCTCAAGCTGATAACCGCTTGTTTTTAAAATAACTTTGTTGGCGCTGCTAATCCTGAAATTACTGTCCAGAGTAAAGATAAAATCATTGGCATTATCAAAAAGGTCACGATAGTTGGCCTCGGCCGCGCGGATTTCGGTAAACAGACGAGCATTTTCCAGAGCAACGGCCAGTTCGGCGGCAATCGCGTTAAAGAGGCGCAAATCTTCATGATCAAAGGCATTAACGCGCGGGCTTTCGGCAGTAAGAACCGCCACAACCCGATTATTGGATAACACCGGCACACAAATCTCAGCCTGAGTATCGGGCATTAATTCGTAATAGTGACTGGCTTCACGCACGTTGGGCAGCAATAAGGATTTGCCATGGCGCAGTACCCAACCGGCAGCACTGCCGTGCAGGGGAATAACCGGCTCGCCGTGGTCAAAGTTAAACCCAATGGTCGCCGGATGGGCCACAACCCTATCCCCTTCGGCTGCCGGGAGAAAAAAGCCCAGCCGCTCGATACCCAGGGTTCGGTGCAGCGCGCCAATGGTGCCGCTGATGACCCGGTCAAAATCCAGGCTGGAAGCTGCAGCCACCATCACTTCTTGCAGAACTTTAGCTTCAGCCAGGCGGCGGGTTGCCTCGTGATATAGGCGGGCATGCTCGATGGCTACGGCTGCCTGGGCGGCCATTGTCTCAAGCAGGCGTAGGGCTGTAACCGTAAGCTTCTCTGTACTGTGCGCCCGGCCTACTTCTACCAGGCCAATTGTCTGGCGGCGATAAATCAAAGGGATGAGAAAAAGCGCCTGGACTTGAAGGTTTTCCAACCAGGCCAGTTCTTCCCCCTGGGCGGTACCGGTTTCGAGTATGCCGGGAGCCTGCGCCGCCAAAGCGGAATAGGGAAACGAACTTTTGGTCAGGGGACGCACCAGTTGTTCCAGACGTTTCCCCCCCGACCTGACATAACTCTGTATGGTACGGAGTTGGTTTTCTTCTTTTTCCCAGTAAGAAATCAGGCATAGATCGGCCTTAAACGCCTCCACCATTTGCCGGCTGACCGCATCTAATACAGTTTCCAGGGCCAAGTCCGAGGTGATGATGGCCATGGACTCAAATAACAAAGCTTGTTCTTCGGATCGCTGGCGAGTTTCGGCCAGCAGCCGGGCGTTTTCAATTGCCAGGGCCGCGTGATCGGCGATAACGCTGAGCAGCTTTAACCCGTTATCACTCAGATAATCCGGGTTCATATTCATCAACTCGATCACCCCGATGGTGTGACCGTTGGCTCGCAGTGGAACGCACATAATCGAGTGAGTCTGAAAGCCGCTGCGTTCGTCAAAGTTTTTGTAAAAACGGACATCATGGTTGACATCAGGGATGAGCGCCGGTTTTTCGTGAGCCATCACCCAACCCACCACCCCCTTGCCGGCTGGCAAACTCAAGCCGCGAACCGCATCAGCCCCGGCCCCTACCGCCGCTCGAATCACAATTTCCTGGCCCGAAGGTTCCAGCAAAGCGACCGATCCCGCCTCTGCTTCAAATATTTCGTTGGTGCGCGTGATAACCTGACTTAGAACCTCTTGCAAATCCATCCATCAATCTCCATCTTAATAAATTGTAACAAAAGTCATATTCCAACGCAATAAGCCTTTGTTCCCCCTAAAGATGAATCAATCGAGTCAATTTTTAGTTTTTATTGATTTAGTGATATATTCAGCAAAGAAGCGAATCAGCGAGCCTGCGCCTAACAAAGGTTAGATGTTATTGGGAATAATTTTTTTCGATAAACTGGATGGGCTTGCCGCCTCGCTGCTTCACTGACTTGTTGAATCCGGGAAAGGTGGTAGGGCTATGAGCTACGATTTGGTTATTAAAAATGGAAGAATTATTACGGCTGGCGAGGATTTTGTAGGTGACGTGGCCATTGCCGGGGAAAGTATTGCTGCCCTCGGCCAGCAACTCAGCGGCAGCCGGGAAATTGACGCCAGCGGTTTGTATGTCATCCCCGGTGCGGTGGATGGGCATGTCCATTTGCAAATGCCGATTGCCGATATTGTCACCGCGGATAGCTTTGAGCAGGGTACGATTGCCGCTGCTTGTGGCGGAGTCACCAGCATTATTGATTTTGTTGAACCGGGCAAAGGACAGGATTTGGTGGAGGCCCTGGAGTGGCGGCGGACCGAAGCCGATGGGCATGTGGTCATTGATTACGGCCTGCACATGACCTTGCTCGACGCCGATCCCTTGATTCTGGCCCAGGTGTCTGAGGCTTACGACCAGGGCTGCGCTACCTTTAAACTTTACACGGCTTATCCTCATTTTTATCTGACCGACGATGAACTCTACCGGGCGTTGCGCGCGGTGGCTGAAGCGGGTGGGCTGGCGGTCGTCCACGCCGAAAACTACCCGGTGATTACCGAGGTTTGGAAACGTCTATTGGCCGAAGGTAAAGTTGAAACCAAATGGCATCCCTACAGCCGGCCGGCTGTGACCGAGGCCGAGGCGGTCAACCGGGTTCTCTCCATTGCTCACCTCGTGGGAGCGCCCACGCTCATCTTTCACCTTTCCTGCGGTGAGGCTGCCCGCGAAGTGGCTTATGCTAAAGAGCGGGGCTGGGCTGCCTTTGGCGAAACTTGTCCCCAATATCTAACCCTGACCGACGATATTTACGAACGGGAAGACATGCCGGGAACCTGGTTTATTTGCCAGCCGCCTATTCGCGGCAGTGCCCAGGCTGCCGCGCTGTGGCAGTCGCTGGCCACGGGTAGTATTGACATTATCTCTACGGACCACTGCCCCTTCTCGGCTGAGGTGAAAAAGTACGGTGAGCAGAATTTTACCTTGACCCCTGGAGGAGTCGCTGGCATCGAAACCCGCCTGGCGTTAGTGCACAACTTTGGGGTGCTGGCCGGCTATCTCACCTTAAATCGTTGGGTCGAGGCTTGCTGCACCTTGCCCGCCGATTTGCACGGCATGACCCGCAAAGGCCACCTTATTCCCGGTTATGATGCCGATATTGTTCTCTTTGACCCGCGTAAAGAAATTACCTATAGCGCCGAAATGCTCCATTCCAATATTAGTTATACGCCCTATGCCGGGATAACCGTCAAAGGGGCGCCGGTCACGACGATTAGCCGGGGCGAGGTTATTGTGGAGGACGGTCAATTCACCGGGACGCGCGGGCGAGGGCAGTTTTTAAAACGAAGATACGAGTAAAGTTTCCGGCTTTCTCTGCGTCTTCCCGCCTTTGCGTTAAATATTCCGTAACGATTGCCGTAACGACTTGGCAACATCGTGATGGTAAAATAAAATCAGGATAACAGTAAATCGCTATGCTGAGTCGTATCTGGCAAGTTATCTGGGGACGCCCAGAACCAAAAACAGAGCCAGGGCTGCCCTCGTTGCCAGTTCAGCCGGTGTTACACCCGGCAGTAACCTCCTTTGAAATTGCCCCAGGCGACCCGCTGCTTGATTTTTTCCAGCATAATTCGGAGGCGGTTGAACTGGCCAAGCTGAACCTTGACTCTCCGGCGTTGCAGGCGCTTCGTGCGGCCGGGGTGCAGTTGGTGGCCCCCCTGGTGGGCCAGGGTGAACTGATTGGCCTGCTCAACCTCGGCAAACGCCGGAGCGAGCAGGATTACTCTATTTACGACCACAAGTTGTTGGAGAGTCTGGCCTCCCAGGCCGCCCCGGCCGTTCGCGTTGCCCAACTGATCCGCCAACAGCAGCGTGAGGCGCAGAGTCGGGAGCGTTTTGAGCAGGAGTTGCGGGTGGCCCGGCTCATCCAACAAACCCTTTTGCCCAAGGAGGTGCCCCATCTGCCCGGCTGGCAGATAGCCGCTTTTTACCAACCGGCGCGGGCTGTCGGCGGCGATTTTTACGATTTTCTGACCTTCCCGGATGGCCTGGTCGGACTTATCATTGGCGATGTAACCGATAAAGGTGTGCCGGCGGCCCTGGTAATGGCTACGACTCGCAGTATTCTGCGCGCTGCCGCCGAGGTCCTGGTCTATCCGGGCCAGGTCCTGGCCCGAGCCAATGAACTGCTCCACGCCGACATTCCGCCCAAGATGTTTGTTACCTGCCTCTACGCTCTCCTCGACCCGGTCAGCGGGCGGCTGCGCTACGCCAACGCAGGCCACGATTTACCTTACCGGCGTCAGGTCAACGGTGTTGAAGAACTGCGAGCAACAGGAATGCCGTTGGGCTTGATGTCTGGGATGCGTTACGAGGAAAAAGAGACCGTTCTGGCTCCGGGAGAAACGATGTTACTTTATAGTGATGGGATCATCGAAGCCCATAATCCTCGCCACGAAATGTTTGGCTTCCCGCGCCTGCGGGCGCTTCTGGCCGGGCATGGGGGTGGGGTGGGCTTGATTGATTATTTAATGACCCAATTGGCTGAATTTACCGGCCTCGGTTGGGAACAAGAAGATGATGTGACGATGGTTATTTTGCAGCGTGTCCCGCCGCCTACCATTGCCCAGATTCAGTCCCAGGCGCGCCAGGTGAATGCCCGAACCACCCTGCCCTGGCGTACCTTAGCCGAATTGTCGCTGCCCAGCGAGGTCGGCAATGAGCGTGAAGCAATGCGCCGGGTGAGCCAGGCCGTGCAGGGGTTATCTTTAGCCAGTTCTACCCTGGAAAGACTAAAAACAGCCGTGGCTGAAGCCACGATGAATGCGATTGAGCACGGCAACAAAAACCGGCCTGAGCTGCCGGTGTTCATCCAGGTCCAGGCCTCACCCCAGGCGCTCTTGGTACGCATCACCGACCAGGGGGGCGGCCAACCCATCCCCGAGCCAGAAGCGCCTGATTTGGAGGCAAAACTGGCCGGCTTACAAACACCGCGCGGATGGGGGCTGTTTTTGATTAAAAACCTTATGGATGAAATGTATGTCATCAGCGATGATACTCATCACACCGTTGAATTAATTCTTTATCTGGAGGCCGAAAAAAATGTCAGCCAAACCTAGTAATGTCAGAGTCCGTCACCAGGGTAGCATTTCGATTGTTGACTTGCAGGGGGAAATTAATGCTACCCTGGAAGAAGCATTAAAGAGCGCCTACGCCGAAGCCATTGCGCCAAATCCGAGCGCCATTTTACTTAATCTGAGCGATGTGGAGTATATTACCAGTACTGGGATGGCTGTCCTGGTCGGGCTACTGGCCCAGGCGCACCAGGCCAATCGTCGTCTGGCGGCATGTGGCTTAAATGAGCATTATCGCGAAGTTTTTCAAATCACACGGATTACAGATTTTATGGAAATTTTTCCTGATGAGGCCACTGCCTTAAATCAGTTGGTGAGGAGCTAAGAACAACGATGTCTCAAGCTAAAGTCGTAATGGCCGGCCGGCAGATAAATGCCCAGATAAGCGCTATTGACATTCAAGGTGAGGTAACCGCTACGGCCGAAGATATGCTCATGGAAGCGTACAATCAGATTGGCACGGCGCGGACCATTATCCTGAATTTCAGCGGGTTAGAGTATATGAACAGCAGCGGGATTGGCTTACTGGTGACGCTGCTCATCCGGGCTAATCGCCAGGGACAGCATCTGGTCGCCGTCAACATGAGCGAACATTACCGCCATATTTTTGATTTGACCGGCTTGAATCAGGCTATTGCCATTTATGATACCGAAGCCAATGCGCTGGCTGAAATAAGTTAAATAAGCAGAGGGGACAGGCTTGTGGGTGGATTGACACGCCAACAGATTGAGCAACGGATTACGGTACAGGGTCGCCAACTGGATTTGGCCGGGGCAGATTTGAGCGGCCTGGATTTATCCGGGTTGGATTTAAGCGGAGCTAATCTGGCGGGGGCAAACATGGCCCAAGTTGCCTTGCGTGACACTCAACTCCGCGACGTCAACTTGAACCAGGCTAACCTGCAACATGCTAACGTTAGCGAGGCCAATCTCAGCGGGGCGATGCTGAAAGGCGCGAACCTGAGCGGAGCCAATTTGAGCGAAGCTTATTTGCTCCGGGCAAATCTGACTCACGCCGATTTGGCCGCGGCGAACCTGGCCAAAGCCAAACTGGATGAAGCTGACTTAACCGCCGCTAACCTCGAGCACGCCAACCTTGATCGGGCCTACCTGGTGCGAACTAACTTGAGCCAGGCCAGCCTGAGCCAGGCTAATTTGGCCGGGGCCAACCTTAAGAATGCCAACCTGGCTGGGGCAAATCTGGCTAATACCATCCTGACCGAGGCGTTTTTGGAGAGCGCCAGCCTGAATGGCGCTAACTTACATCAGTCCAAGCTGACCGGGGCAACCTTTACCAAAGCAATTTACGATAACGAAACCCGGTGGCCTGCCGGCTTTGATCCGGGGGCTGCCGGAGCAGTCATCAAAAAGAAGAAGTGGCTGGGCTTGTTTGGCTGAGCAGTTCAATCTCGTTCCTGAACTCAGTTTAGGAACGAGATGAATGAGCTTGACGCGGTTGTGGAAAAATGAAATGGACGAGCAGGCCAAGAATTTAAATCAGGTCTTGCTGGCGGCAATGGATACCTACGCCGAACGCACCTGTTTTCAGGTAAAACGGGATAAGGGGTATCAAAATATTTCCTACCGGCGCTTTCAGGCGCTGACATTCCGCCTCGCCCGCTTTCTCCAGAGCCACCATATCTCCAATGGCGAGCGGGTCGCTATTGCTACCCATAACTGCCTGGAGTGGATGGTCGTCTACATGGCTACTCTCCTGGCTGGTGGGGTAGCCGTACCTCTCCGCCCCTCGGTTGCGCCGGATAGATTTCGTTTTACCCTTCAAGACTCTGGAGCCAGCCTGGTCGTTTTGGCCGATGAGCAGCTCCTGCGCGACATCACGGCCCTGCTGACCAGCACCGATAATCCTTTTCCCCATTTAAAGACTATTCTGATGGTGAACGAACTGCCGGAAACAGCCTTCCCCACAGTTTTGCTGAGCCAAATTCTGACTGAAGCGGAGTTGTTGTCTGAGGAACAAGAGGCGCTGCGTCTGTATGCGCTCAGCACTCCCCCTGAAACCCTGGCGGCTATTTATTACACGGCCGGCGGCACCGACCGGCCTAAGGGGGCTGTCTTTGATCACTACCGGCTTTTAGCCAGTATGCGCCATTTGCGCGGGTTGAACCTCGATGAGGATGAGTTAGGCTTTACGGTTGTGCCCTGGGGGTTTGCCGCCAGCCTGTCCGTGGCGCTCCACTATTTTATATCGGGGGTAGCCAATGTAATTGCCGGAGGCGAAGAGTCTGTCCCGGAGGTGATGCAGCAGACCAGTCCAACGGTGAGCCTCAATATGCCTTACTTCCTGGAACGTTTTTACGAGGAAGTGATGGAGATGGTGGCGCAGATGCCCGAAGCCAGCCGCGAAGTCTTTCAGTGGGCGGTGGCCAAAGGCCGCGAGTTCCACGCCGCCGGCCCGGCCGCCTCGGCCGAACTGCGTGAAGAGTATGCCCGGGCCGACATGACTTTTTTCAGCAGTATTCGCGGGCAGATTGGCGGGCGTCTGCGCCGTTTCTACTCGACCGGCGCGCCGTTATCCCGAAACTTGGCCGGTTTCTTTGAAGCCATCGGCCTGCCTGTCCTGGAAGTTTACAACCTGACGGAAGCCGGCGGCTTCCCGGCTATCAGCCGTCTCGATGCTTACCGGCTTGGTTCCTGCGGTCAGGTCGCGCCCGGTTTTGAAATCAGGATTGCCGACGACGGCGAAGTGCTGGTCCGGGGGAATTCGCTGATGAACGAGTATTGGGGCTGGCCCACGGAGACCCAACAGGTGCTCGACGCCGACGGCTGGCTCCATACCGGCGACCTGGGCTATTTTGACCGGGATGGCTACCTTTTCCTGACCGGGCGCAAGAACCCGGTCATTGTTCTTTCGACCGGCCGCAAAGTAATGCCGGCTGCCGTCGAAGAGATGCTGATGGCCCATCCAATTATTACCGAAGCTGTGGTCTTTGGTGAAGGCCGGCCTTACGTGTCGGCCCTGCTGGTGCCTGATTTGGAAGTGCTGGTCGAGCATCTCCAGCCGGATGAGGCCCAGGAAAATGAAGACCTGCTGACCGTAGGGCCGCCCACGACCACCCTCAAATGGTTCTGGCAGCAGGATAATGAAGCCGGGGAACCGGTCAATACCACCGCCCACCCTCGGGTCAAGGCTTTGTTTGATAGTGTGGTGGTGCAGGTTAACAGCCGGCTGGACCGCTGGGCCAGGATTGAAAATTACAGCCTGTACGACCAGGCTTACAGCGAGGCTGCCAATGAGCTGGCCCGCCTGCGGCTGCACGAGCGCCATAATCTGGCTGAACGCTATGCTGCCCAGGTCAAGTCCATGTATCCGCCTGCCCCACAACTGATGGAAAAGGAAATTACCCAGGTTCACGTCAACCCGGAACGGATGCGCGAACTGCTGGAAAAGGAGAGCATGCTCGATGCCTGGCTGGCCGATGCTGGCATTGAGTTTCTGTTCAACCTGGCCCGGACCAAGCAAATTGATGCTCCCTCGATGGTCCATATTTGCGATGTAGCCGCCAGTATTGCCCAGATGGAGAACGAGGCCAAGCCGCTCTCGACGGCCTTAATTGTGGGCGACCCGGCCCGGATCAACCGCATCTTGACCCGCAGCGAAATTCGGCTGCTGCGCTGGGATCACATTCGCCGCATGCGCAATATTTTGATTACCCTGGCCAAAATGGTGGATGGGCTGGTGCTGGGTTACGTGGTAGATAAGCACGGCTATGTGCGGGGTATTCGCAAGCTGAAATTGGACGAGCCGCTGGATGATCCGGCCAATATGCTGCTCGGTCCGCAGTTTCGCCGCCACGCCACTATCTCGCGGCTGTGTGATGCCGTCGTCTTTTTTGTCCCGGCCCCGGGCCGGCAGGTCCGCGTGTTTGCCGAGGGGCAACTGGTGGGCCGCTATTCCAACGGTGACTGGTCGCCGGAAAGCATGACCCATGTGAGCCAGGTACTCGCCCAATTAGCCAAGCGGCGGGATTATGATTTGGCCCTGATCCGGCGGGTGCTGCGCTGCGCGTTCCAAATGTCGGAGGAAAACCTGGGCGCGATCTTTTTGCTGGGCGAGGCCAATGTGATTATGGAACATTCCGATGCCCCGGAAATCAGCTCCTTTGCCGCCATTGTCAGCGCCGACGTGCAGCAGTTGACCGACCGCGAGCTGATTAATTTTGCCAAGCAGGATGGGGCGACGGTGATTGACGTGCAGGGCCAATTTCGCGGCTGCATGGTCCTGCTCCGGCCCAATGCTAACACCCAGGCCGATATCGGCCTGGGCAAAGGCGCGCGCCACAGCAGCGCCGCCAAAATGAGCGCCGAAGCCCAATGCCTGGCCATCACTGTCTCCCAGGATGGCCCGATTACCCTCTACGACTGCGGCCGGCGTATCTTGTCCTTGTAACTAACCCCTACCATAGCGATCAGCATAATCAGGGCCAGCCCCATCCCCACCTGAAAAGACCAGGGCCGATATTCGAAGTGGATCGTATGCTCCCCGGCCGGGACAAACACGGCCCGGCCCAGGTAATCGGCCCGGTAAATGGGGGTGGGCTGCCCGTCAACGGTAGCCTCCCAGCCGGGGAAAAAAGTATCCAGCAGCACCAGGTAGCCGTCGGCGGACAGGCTGGCTTCAATTTCTAGCTGCTGCGGATTTTCGGCGACAATTTCCGCTGCACTGGCCGCCAGCGTGGTGAGGGGGGGCAGGGTGGGGGGAGTCTCTTCCGGCTTGCTCTCTAAGACCACCGTCTGCCTGGGGTCGAGGGTGCGGCGTTGAAAATAGGCCAGCGCCTCGGCCGGACTGGCGGCCAGGACCGCTGCATGCACCACAAATGCTCGCGGTAAAGGCTCTTTGTTTTCGTAGACATAGGAGTGGGCGTCGTTGTAAACCAGGGGATAGGTGGCGGCCACGTCCGCGCCCATTTGCCCCTCGGTCAGCAAGTAGCGCACCGCCAGCACCTGGATGGCCTGCACCGGGTCGGCTTCGTCCAGAAAGTTCTCGTAACGGGCCAGCTTTAAAGGCGAACTGTAGCCGCTGGCGCTGTGGACCCTGTAGGCCGAGGGAAAATACTGGCCCAGGTTGCGCGTTGCTTCGTCCTCGCCGCTGACACCCAGGGGAAAGACCCGCGCCGCGCCGACATGTTCCAGCACATAGCGCGCCCCGCCCGACAATGCCTGCCAGCGCTCCTCCGGTCTGACCGGGTTAATCGCCGTCCCGCCGGCCAGGAGCAGGTCGAGGCTGGCCGCCAGGAGGATCAAGTCGGTAAATGTTGGCTCACTGATGCGCCGCGTGGTCCACAGCCACAACAGGACTGACGCGGCGACGAGGTTGGCCAGCAACAAAAAAGCCGGCGTGTTCAGGCCAAAAGCCCAGCGCAGCAGCAGGCGCTCCTGGTAAATAGGGTTGGGCGTTAATGCTTTGCTCAAAAAGGCGCTGGTTAATTGGCCGTAAGAGCCGTCGAGCTGGCTGCTCCAATTCAACAAATCGCCGCTGAAACCCCCAATTAAGATCAATCCCAGGCCGAGTAGTAGTCCCCCGCCTAAAAGAATCGCCAGCGCCCGCCGGGATAAACCCTTTTCAAGCAGCAAGTCCAGGCCAAATCCGGCCAGCACGGCCAGGGCCAGGGTGACGACCATCAACCAGCGGGCCGGGATGCGGAACAGGTCGAAACCGGGAAGATATTGGATGACGTAGCGGTAGAGCGGGGTGTGGTCGCCCAGCGCCAGCACTCCGGCGCTGACGAGGAGCAGGATAAAAAAAGGTTGGTCAGGCCGCCGCCATGCCCGCAAACCTATCGCCGCCAGCAGCAGCGGCATGAAGCCCACATAAGTAAAAACCTCTTGAAAAGGGTCGCCCCCCTTAAAGCCAATCACATTATTGCCAAAAGCACTGGGGAGGAGCAGGTTGAGCCACATCAGCGGGTGGAGCGAGTTCTCTGTCAGCAATTCCAGCCCGCGGGCTTGCGAGCGCAAGGTAAATTGCAGGAGTTCACTGCTTGGCAGGAGCTGCGGCGCGGCCAACAGCATGCCGGTGACTATTGCCGCCACCACCAGGAGTCCGGTCTGGAGCGCATAACGGAGATTGCGCCGCCGGGGTGGGGGGCCGGCCAGGAAATCTACTGCCAGCCGGTACAGTCCATATCCGGCCACCGTAACCAGGGTGTAAAAAATAATCTGCGAATGGGCGGTCAAGGTTTGCAGAGCCAGCGGCAGACCCGCCAGCAGGGCGGCCAGCCAACTACGCTGCCGGGTGGCCTGAATCACGGCGTATAGAGCGAGCGGCAGCCAGACCGCCCCAGTCATAATGTTCACGTTGGAGACCTGGGCCATCAAAAAGCCGCCGAAGCCAAAAACTAGGCCGGAAAGAGTCGCCGCCCCCTGGCTCAGCCGCAGGGAGCGGGCCAGGATATAGGTAAAAAGTGCAGCCAGGGGGAAGTGCAGCAGGATAAACAGGGAGAGTTCGAGTGATGGCGAAAGCGGGCTTAGGAACAGGGCGCGCAGCGGGTAAAGCACCCCGATCTGGGGTTCGGCCAGCATGGGCATGCCCGCCTGCCGGTAGGGGTCCCACAACGGGACTCGCCCGGCCAGCCACTCGTTGGCCATAAAAATGTGGCCGGGATAATGAATCCAGCTTATATCGGTACGATACAGCGTTTGGCCGCCAAAAATGATTTCGGGAAAAGCTAAAAAAGGGAGGATCAGGTAAAGGCTAAGAGTCCACAGCGGCGGGCGCCAGGAGGTCGGATTAGAAATATTAGGCAAATTGACTCGCTCGGTCGTAAAAAGTTAGGCCGATTGTAACACGGGGTCGGACAAGTTGCCAACTTGCCGGAGGCACAGAACGGATCCGGCTCATATTTTAACCCAAGTTGCTACCTTTCGCCGCAGACATCCTGAGTAGCCTTGAAAAGGCGTATCGAAGGGTATCTGCGGCGAAAAATCACCCTTCGATACGCGCTTACGCGCACTCAGGATGATTTTCCGCCTGTAGGTGGCAACTTGTGTTATTTTAGGTATATTCCGGTAGGGGCGTAATGCCTTGCGCCCTTACTCCTAAAAATTGGGTAGGAACATAATATTGTTGCAGATTGGTTGAGAGTGAGGTACAATTAAAAATGTCAGAATAAAAAGGAGAAATTCGCTATTACTCGTTGGTCAACCCTCAAAAAGCGTTCCGCCTTACCGACCATTCTTGGGATAGCGGCAGTTGTCTTTGCCCTGGATCAGCTTACCAAGTATTGGGTCGTCCAAAACATCCCTGAGCAAAGCTCGTGGAGTTTCTTCCCGGCCTTAGCCAAAATTTTTCAATTTACCTTTCTCAGAAATACCGGCGCAGCTTTTGGCATGTTTCCCCAACTCGGCGGTGTTTTTATGGTTATCGCCGTCGTGGTCATCGCCTCGATTGTCATCTTTTACCACCACCTGCCCACCTATAATTTCTGGGTACGGCTGAGCCTGGGGCTGCAATTGGGCGGTGCGCTCGGCAATCTGGTGGACCGCATCAACCGGGGCTTTGTGGTAGATTTTGTGGATATTGGCTTTTGGCCCATCTTTAACCTGGCCGACTTATCCATTGTGCTCGGGGTGGCGATTTTAGCCTATTTTCTGTGGAGTGAAGAACAATCTTTGGAGCAGGTCGAAAAATCTTCCAACCTGCCCGAGGGAGGCAATCTATGAGCCATCCGGCTGACCGAGCTTCTTTGCGCCAAACTGTTTTACATAAGCTGACCGCATACAGTCAAAAAGCCGCGGAACTGGGCCGGCGGGTGCGCCAGTTGGTTTTCGGCTTTCGCCTGCGCTCCACGGCCCATATTGACCGCTGGGCCTTGCCGGTTAAACTGCTGCACGATCATCGCATTTTGCAGCGCCGCCGGGCCTTCAAACAGGCCGGTGGCTCTCACTCCAGCATGGCCACGCACGCCCTGGAAAAAGCCCGCCAGCACAAGTAGCAAGTGGCAGGTTGCAGGTTGTTCCAGAGCAAACGGGGGTTCGTCTTGTGCAACCTGTAACTTGTAACGTGCAACCGTTTTATGTCTCCAGCACAGCCCCTTTACCTACAAGTTGACCAACCCGCCGCACGCCTGGATCAATGGCTGGCCCAAGCCATCCCCCAGCTTTCCCGCTCACAATTGCAGAAATTGATTCGCCAGGGCCAGGTCTTGGTCGCCGGCCGGCCGGTCCGACCCAGTGCCGCCCTTCAACCCGGCGATGTCGTCACCGTTCACCTGCCCGCGCCCGAACCGGCTGCTCTCCAGCCGGAGACGACGCCGCTCGACGTTGTCTATGAGGATGACGATCTGGTCGTGATCAACAAGCCGGCGGGAATGGTCGTCCATCCGGCGCAGGGACACAGCCGCGGCACCCTGGTCAATGCCCTGCTGGCCCGCTACCCGGATTTGGCCGGCCTGGCGGAAGATGACTCCGGCGCAGCCGACCGGCCCGGCATCGTTCACCGGCTGGACCGGGATACTTCCGGGCTGATGATCGTCGCCCGCACTCCGGCGGCACTGCGCCGCTTGCAGCAGCAGTTCAAAGCCCGAACCGTCGAGAAGATTTACCTGGCCCTGGTCTTTGGCCGGCCCGAAGCCGCCGAAGGCATCATTGACGTTCCCCTGGGACGTGACCCCCGCTTTCGCCAGAAAATCGCCCCCCGGTCCGACGGAAAACCTGCCCGGACCCACTACCGGGTCATCGAGGATTTTGGCGCTTACAGCCTGCTGGAAATCGGCCTGGAAACGGGCCGGACCCACCAGATCCGGGTTCACCTGGCCTGGCTCAAATGCCCGGTAGTCGGCGATACGGTTTACGGCCGCAAAAAGAACGTCCTCGGCCTGAAGCGGCAGTTTCTCCACGCCTGGCGGCTCGCCTTCCAGCACCCCCGCACGGGTGAAACCATCCAGTTGGAAGCGCCGCTCGATCCTCATTTGCAGGCTGTTTTGGGGCAGCTCAGGAGATAGGTGGGCGACAAAAAAGCTCACTTCGTTGCTCTTGTTTTCCCAAATTTCAAATTCGTTTCCAAAAAAGGAAAAATTAGGATATAATGGGATGAAGTTTCGGTCCTAAAATTTTCAGAACCGAAGGGTTAGTCTACTTATGGTTGGGCGGCATATCCACCTCATCGAAGGTAACTCATCGCATATAATCTAAGAAAGAGAGTGTGATGCAACTCGATTGGGATTCGCTGGGGAAATTGGATGTAATTTTTGGCCTTGCTGGGGGGGTAGTCCTCGTCTTCTCTACATTACGCTGGATAGCACGACGCCTGAAGTCAAGTCGTACCCCCAAGTTTCTCGCTTGGGCAATTATTGGGGATGAGGACGAAGAGGCTCTTGTTGCTACT
Organism: Anaerolineales bacterium; assembly: GCA_015075185.1. Lineage (GTDB taxonomy): Bacteria > Chloroflexota > Anaerolineae > 4572-78 > J111 > DSQQ01. Next base: position 653,387 of record JABTUW010000003.1, read on the forward strand.
TTGATAGGCTTGGCCAAGCTAACTATCGCGGCGGCTATCTGGGCAATTATTGGGGCTATTATTGGAGTAACTCTTGTCAGCATTGTAACGTTAATAGTAATGGGAATGGGTAGCCAAGTTAGCGGGACAACAACTGCAGTAATGCAGAATGCTATTCTGGGTGCTATAGTTGGCGCTATTTTCAGGGCAATCATCTGGCCTATTTTCTCATTTGCTCGAAGAAACTGGCAGAAACGTAAAGAATCTTATAGAGCAAGACACAATGACTTTATAAAACAGAAACAACGAGTTGAGTCTAAAATCACCAGGACAAAAAGCAATGACTAAGATCAAAGATTTCATTTATCTCGATGTAGAACGACTCTATTCCTTATATTCACAAGTATTCGAAGGTGTCGCTGACCGAATTATTCAATCGTACATAGACTCACTGCAACAGACTGATTCCTCAAAAAGAGTGCCATTCCTACAGGAAAGTGATATCAAGACAAAAGTCGTAGAAGTAAGCCGGCGAACAGAAAACAAGTTTCTCTATGATTATATGTATAACCAACTTGAAGAGAGAATAAGTGGTGCGATAGTAGAGGCAACGAGTGTCACACGAGACAATTACCATGAGCAACTTATTGACACATTTGCCATCAAGGTTGTGGGTACTGCCGAGATTGAAGACTTCCAGCGTACAAAAGAAATAACCGACCAGTTTAACTTGCTAGGCGCTGCTATGCACTACATTTCTAGTTTCAATTCGGAAGAAGCACGGGCTAGAGAAAAGCAGATTGAGGAACTTGAATATCGGGTTGAAATCTCAAAAGATAAGAACGCCAAGAGTCGGGCCGAAAAGGCTCTTGAAATTGCTTTACAGGGCTTACGTCAAAGCCAAAGAGATGAAGCTCTAGCCCGAGGGCTCGGTTTCAATCGAGAGTATCTTCAATATCTTTCTATCCTTGTCGATACGTTTTATCCAGAGCGGTTCGATGTCACCATAGTTCCCTCACATTCTACTGGTAACATCGCTTTCCGTGGTGTTCTTGATAAGAAATGGTTGAGGGTGCATCCTAATTTCTTACGCTCACTCTATAGCGGCAAGGCGTTGAACTGGACGATGATTGGTCAGATAACTCGTTTTCCTGATCCCGTAGAAAAAAATGATACGATAGAAGGAAGCCAGGAGACGATTGAGCAATCATTACGGGATGCTTATTTGACTATGACGCGTCAGGTCTATGAGATCGAAAAGACCTTTACCGTTAGCAAAATCAGTACTGAACTAATCGTCTCACCACTTGCAATTTATCGGGAGAGCTTGCTACCCGCTTTGGAGGCCAAGTAGTAGAGGAACAATGACAGCCTTCCACAGGGAAGCTGCCTACCGATGAAGTACAGTGTCAAGTAGCAGAACCTTAAAATTGTAAAATAGGCTTGGGTTTAGAGCGAAAAAAGAGACAGCCTGAACTTAGCCCACCTCAAACGAGAGTTTGGGAGAGACAATTCGACGTTATTAGGCTAGTTCAACGACTGACCATGCTCAGGTCTGATCAGTCGTGGAAGGCGGCAAGCAGTAGGTGACCGTGCCGTAAGGCACGCGCTCCAGTTCCCGCCCCAGTTGGAGGCGATCCAAGTGCTGGCGAGCAAATTCGCTGGCCTTGAGGCCGAGGGTGGTCTTGACCCGCAGTTGACGACCCCAGGTGATGAAATAGCGGGCCACTTGTTGGGGTTCAGCCCGACGATCAGCAACTTTGGCGGTCAGGACGTGCCAGATGATGACCAGCAGTTTGCGGGCGATGGCGACAATAGCTTTTTCTCGACCGATGTGATAAGCCAGGTGCTCGAATTGTTCTTGCCAATGCTGGTCATAACGCACGGCGGTCCAGGCCGCTTCGATGAGAACCCGACGCAGTTCTTTGCGGCCTTGTTTGGTAATCCCACCGGTGCGGTGGGTTAAACCTGACGAGTGGACCTTCGCCCCCAGCCCGGCGTAGCCGACCAGCTTTTTGGCGGTGGGAAAGCGTTCAATCTCGCCGATGGCACTGAGAATGGTCATCGCTGTAATCAAGCCGATGCCTGGCAGTTGCAGGAGATAGGGCGTCAGATCGGCCCAAGGTTCAGCCAGGCTTAAACGGTTGATCTCGGTTTCGACTTCGCTGATCAAGGGGTCTAGCTGATCCAACAGGATCAGGTCCTGGCGCAGTCTGAGCTTTTCCGAGGAGGTCAGACCCAGCCCTAGCCACCAGGCGCGGTTGGCTGCCCCAAACAGCTTCCCGCCTGGTGGCACCAGGTGATGGCGGTGCAGCAGACTTTGCAATTGATTTTTAATTCGGGTTTGTTGGCTAATCAAGCGTTGACGATGATGGATCAACGCCCGCAGTTCGCGGACGTACTCAGGGGGCACCCAGATGGTCGGGATCATGCCCACAGCCAGCAGCTTGGCCAGGGTCATCGTGTCTTTCTTGTCGGTTTTGACCACCGCTGCGGCGATCAACTTGACCTGCGGGGGATGGCAGACCACGACGCGAGCCACGAGCGGTTCAAGGAGATCGTGCAGATACCAGGCATTGGTCGTTGCTTCCAGGACCACCTCGTCGGTCGGGCGCAGGTGTTTCCTGGCCCAGCCCTCGAACTCGGCCAGGCTGACTTTGCGCGGCGGCAAGACCATCTCCTGGTAAGCGTTGACCGCGCCCACCATCACGTAATGTTTGTGGACATCCAGACCCACGAAACGCTTTTGAGAATTGATCATTATTTCCTCCTGCGATTATCAGGCCGCTTGACCGAGCGGCACGGTGAAACGTGTCTTTTGGGGCTGAAATGCGTTGCACACACCGATCCGAGCTTGACCCAAGAAGCGGGCCTTCTCATGTGAATCAATTCGGGCGGGCTAGCTCAAACAACAACGCGGGCTTAAAATATCCCATAGGCGGCTCCGAGCCAGCCCGACACCGCACGTTTCAGCTCGGTGTCCCCGCCCTATTCACAACGTAGGGTAAGGATACCGAATAACACACGTTTCTGTAAAGTTATTTTCCCGATTGTCGTCGGATGTCTATCTTTAGACATATTAACAACAACTCATCAGACTGTGTAAAAACGTATGGCGGGGTTGGTTGTACAATCGGCATCGGTTGTGCAATCCATAGCCGCCCAAGTTATAGTCGGCTGGGATATCAGGCTACACCGGTCCAGACCCGTCCCGTTCAATACGGAGGTTATTTTGGCTGTCACTCCCAGAGTCGTCACAAAACTCGAAGCAGATGAACCAACCCTCAAACTGGCAGTGCTCATTGACGCTGATAATGCCCAGGCCACAATTATCGAGGGACTGCTCGCCGAAATCGCCACGTTTGGTGAGGCGACCGTGAAGCGGATTTATGGCGACTTTACCTCGCCCGCCAGTGGGCAGTGGAAAAAGGTCCTCCAAACGCATGCCATTAAACCCATTCAGCAATTCGCCAATACGACCGGGAAAAACGCGACGGATAGTACGCTCATTATTGATGCGATGGACCTGCTCTACACCCGTCGTTTCGACGGTTTTTGTCTGGTCTCAAGCGATAGCGACTTTACCGGGCTGGCGCTCCGGATCAGAGAAGAAGGCTTAATCGTGTTGGGCTTTGGCGAACAAAAAACACCGGAAGCGTTTCGGAATGCGTGCCATAAGTTTATCTTCACCGAAGTCCTTCGTCCTGTATCACCCCAAAAGAGTTCAGCCAGCACGACCCATCCGCCTGCCGCGCAAACACCGCAGCCAATTTCAGCAACGTCAGGAGAGCCGGAATCAGCGCAAAAGCCGTCATCCCCGGCGGTTCCGAGAAAGTTCATCCTCAACGCCCTGGGGAGTACTCAAGGGGATGATGAGGGGTGGGTCCATCTCGGCGCGTTTGGCAGCTATCTAACCAAAATCAAGCCTGATTTCGACCCACGTCTCTATGGTTTCAAGAAATTAAGTGACTTGTTGAAGGCAATGGGGGATGACCTTGAGATCAAAGAACGAAAGACCAAAGGCTCATCAGCAAAGTCACTCTACGTTCGTCGCCGGACAGCAGCATCAAAGGCCGCTGGTCCACCCCGTCAGCCACCCACCAAATCCCAGTAGCCGACCTGCTCCCCAAAAAAAGAATATTCCTGACCTCAACCACAACTGACCGTTTAAAGCGTCTTCGCTGTTCGGACCATCTTCGGATCGGCGATGACCCTCCCGCCGCGCACCGTGGCCCCGATCACCATACCAGCGCTGACCAGAACCAAATTTTTGATGATATATTGGCCTTCCAGGGTTGGCGCATATGGGACAGCGGTAAAAACTTCGCCGGGAAATAAAAAGATGGGGGTAATGGTACCCAGCATTTGCATAAACAACAGTAGCAATGTGGCCCGCATAAACAGTCCGGTGATTAACCCTAGCCCAATCAGACATTCCCACCCGGCCAGGAGTGGGATCGAGACAGTAGCGGGTAGCAGGCCAAAGGTCAGCAGGTCAAGGGTCCGGGTAGCCAAATCCTGGGCCGGGCTGAGGCCCGGAAAAAATTTAAGCACACCAAACCAGAAAAATACCACCCCTAAACTAATTCGTAACAATGTCACTCCAAATCGGGCCATCCACTCGGTAATGCGTCCGTCAATCCGGTCGAATTCCTGGTAGAGTTTATACATATTTACCCCTTCAATGTTCTGTATACTGTCTTTGCACTTTGACCCTATCGGCTTGATGTTCACCGCAGAGGCGCAGAGTTCACAGAGTTTTTTATTAATTTCTCAGCGTTCTCTGTGTCTCTGCGGTAAACTTCTTGGCTAAACATCAAAAGTGCAAACATATGGTTTTTCAGATGAATACTTAGCCATTTTATTTTGGTCGAGCTGCCGCTAGAGGTTGAGCAGGCATTAGTGGCTGTGTAAAGTTGAGCAGAGTTTTTGCCACGAATGACACGAATTTTTCACTAAAAGATTTTCGTGTTAATTCGTGCAATTCGTGGCGGAAAATTATGTGTGGTTCCGGCTCGGCCGGAGTAGGGAAAAAAATTTAACCCTCTCGCCCCTCCAAATCCCCATCTACCTCCAAATAAATCTGCCGCAGCCGCTCCAGCGTGTCCGGGTCCGGCGCGGCCCACATACCGCGCTGGGCCGCTTCGAGCAGCCGCTCGCTGATGCTTTGCAGCGCCCAGGGGTTGCTCTGGCGGAAAAATTCCTGCATCGTTGGGTCGAGGGCGTAACTCTGGGCGGTCTGTTCGTACATCCAATCCTCGACCACCTGGGCGGTGGCGTCGTAGCCAAAGAGATAATCCACGGTCGCGGCCAGTTCCAACGCGCCTTTATAGCCGTGGCGCTGGATGCTGGCAATCCACTTGGGATTGACCACCCGGCTGCGGAAAACCCGGTGCGCTTCCTGCTGCAAGGTGCGGACCTCGGCCCGCTCCGGATTGCTGTTATCGCCAAAGTAGCTCTTGGGGTTGCGGCCGTTCAGGGCGCGGATGGTGGCAATCATGCCGCCGTGATACTGCAGGTAGTCGTCGCTGTCAAAAATATCGTGCTCGCGGTTGTCCTGATTTTTGACCGCGACCTGCACTCCGCTCAACACCGTTTTGAACTCCTCGCGGGCGTCATCCCCGTAGACCTGCTGCCCGTAAGCATAGCCGCCCCAATTGACGTAAGCTTGGGCCAGATCGCTTTCGTCTTGCCAGTTTTGGGCGTGGATCAGCGGCAAAATGCCCGCCCCATAGGCCCCCGGCTTGCTGCCAAAGAGACGGAACAGCGCCCGGCGCTCGGCTTCGGCGTCATTCCGTCCGGCGGCGATTTGCGCCGCCAGATCGTGCAGGTAGTGCTTGCGGACAAAGTTCTGGTCGGTCGGTTCATCCAGGCTCGCCACCAGTTGGACGGCCTTGTCCATCAACTCGATCAACTGGGGAAAGGCGTCGCGGAAAAAGCCGCTGATGCGCATGAGTACGTCCACGCGCGGCCGGCCCAGTTCGGCCAGGGGGATGACTGCCACATCCACCACCCGCCGGCTTTCGGTTTGCCAGACGGGCCGGACGCCCAACAGGGCCAGGCATTGGGCAATGTCGTCGCCGTGGGTGCGCATGGCGCTCGTCCCCCAGATGCTCAAGCCGACGCTTTCCGGGAATTCCTGCTCCTCGGCCTGGTAGCGGGCAATCAACTCGTCGGCCAGTTGGCTGCCGACCCGCCAGGCAGCCTGGCTGGGAATAGCCTGCGGGTCAACGGCGTAGAAGTTGCGGCCCGTCGGCAAAATATGGGCCATGCCCCGCGTCGGCGCGCCGGCGGGACCTGCCGGAATGTAGCGGCCATCCAGCGCAGCCAGCAGGTTATCTATTTCTTCGTCGTTGCGGCGAATGAGCGGGACGAGGGTCTGGCAGACAAAAGTCAAGACATTTATGATTTTGGATTTACGATTTACGACATCGTACCCTTTGGGTATTTCTGACATTTCGTCAGCTGGATGTGGTGCGTAATTGGGCTGTGGGATGCCGAGAACAGAGGCAATGGCTGCATCAATTTCGGAGGTAGCAAAGTTGGCGGCTTCCAGGTGTTGCAGCAGGCACAGACTCAACTCGTCAATCAATTCAATAACATCAGCCTGGGTGGCGCAAGCTCGAGCTATTTCTCCAACCTGTAACCTGTAACCTGCAACATGCAACCGTTTCCCTCGATTTTCCAGCAGCTCATCCAGATCAAACCCCAGCCAGGCGGCGATTTCGGCCCGCAGGCTGGGAATATCGCCGTTGGGAATGCGGGTCAGGGCGCGAATGAGGCTGCATAGTTGCTCACCCTCCGGGATATGGCCGAGGATGTGCAGGCCATCCCGAATTTGCAGGCTGCCCAGTTCGCATAGATAGCCATCTATATCCTCCAAAAGATGTGAAAAATCGGTCGCATTCATCTCGGCCAAGGTCAGGGGCGTGCCGTCATCGGTGTAGGAGCCGTCCCATTCGTGGGCATGGTCGCCGTGATCCACAAAACGCATCATCTCGGCGATGTCTTTATCCAGATTAGCTTTCTGCATCAACTGCCAGATTTGCTGCTGGATGAGGGGCAGCTTGGCCGGGTCCATCTGCTCCACCTGGTAGTACTCGTCCACCAGTTGGGTCAGCAGGGCCACCTCGCCGTAAACGTCGGCGCTGGTCATGGGCGGGATCATATGATCCACAATGGCGGCGTGGGCGCGGCGCTTGGCCTGAGCACCCTCGCCGGGATTGTTAATGATAAAGGGATAGATCAAGGGCAGGTCAGCCAGAAAAGCGTCGGGGAAGCAGTCCAGGCTCAAGCCGACGCCTTTGCCCGGCAGCCATTCCAGGGTGCCGTGCTTGCCCATGTGGACCATCGCATCCGCGCCCCAGCCGCCTTCGTTTTGCGGCGTAACCAGCCACTTGTAGAGGGCATAGTAGTTGTGGGTCGGCGGCAGTTCCGGGGTGTGATAAATGGCGTCGGGGTCCATATTGTAGCCGCGCGGTGGCTGCAGGGCGACAAAAACATTGCCTAAATCCAGGCCGGCCAGGGCAATGTGACTCCCCTCACCTCTGCCCCCTGAGGGAGAGGTGAGGTAGTGGACGTAGGCTTCGCCGGGGGGGGCCTGCCACTGCTGCTGCATGCGGGTCTGTTGGTGGCCGGTCAGTTCATTAAACCAATGCGTGTAGGTGGGAAGCGGAACTCGTCCGGCGGCGCGGGCGAGCTGGCTTTCGGTCAGCCGCTCGACATCGTAGGAGCAGCGATCAATCACCTCGTGCAGCAGAGCATCCCCGCTTTCCGGAATATTTTTTATGACATAGCCGGCAGCCTGCATCCGCTCAAACAAGCGCATCAGCGACGCGGGCGTATCCAAGCCAACCGCATTGCCGATCCGGTCGGCTTTGCCGGGCGAGTTGGTCAGCATAAACACAATCCGCTTGTCGGCGTTGGGCTTACGGCGCAGGGCAGCAAAACGCAGCGCCAGCTTGGCCACCGCCTCCACCCGATCGGGAATGGGGACGTAGCGTGAAGCGTAAAGCGTAGAGCGTGAAGGATTATCACAAGTACAACTTGGGTCGGAACAACAACCTGACCCGTTCTTTGCTTCCTCATTACCCCGCTTCACCTGCCCCCGAATGGGGGTCGCCTCTTCGCCTCCTCGCGTCCCTACATCCCCCTTAAAGCTGATCGGCACGGTGATGATCCGACCATCAAACTCCGGCAGAGCGACGTTCATCGCCACGTCGAGCGGACGCAGGCCGCGCTGGCTGAGCCGCCACTCTTCCTCACTCATACTACTGCTGATCGCTTGCAGCACCGGCACGCCGAGGGTTTCCAGCGCCTCCACGTTCCAGCCCGCGCTGGTCGGTCCATCGGGATTGACGCCGCCCATGGCGAAGGAGATGGTAGAGATGACAACATCTACCAGAAGGTGGCCGTCATTGTTGTAGAAATATTGAAAGGCGGCAGGAGACGAGGACTCGTGAGGCGAGGAGAGGGATAAATCCTCGCCGCCTCGCCTCTGCCCCTCCTCGCCTCTTTCTTTGAGCGAGGTGGTGAAAACCGGCAAAGCCTGCCCGCCGTTAGCTTCGATGGCCTCAACGAGCGCGTCAATAAAATCGGTATTGCCGCTGAGCCAATGGCTGCGGTAGAAGAGGATGCCGATGGTGGGAGAAGAGAGAGGATGGTGGATGGAGGATAGTGGATAGTGAGTTTGTATTTGATCCCTCTCTATCTTCCTTCTACTATCTGCTGTCTTTTTATATACGCCATGCCTCGGCTGCTCGGCCGGCTGATCGAAGCCCCAGCCGCCGGCCAGCAGGTGATCGGCCAGAAAGTAGAGCATCTGGCGCATGTTGTCCACCCCGCCAAAGTGCAGGTATTGGTAAACGTCGTGAATGACTGGAACCGGGACATTGCTGTGGGCGGTCAACTCCGGGTCAAGGCCCTCCGTGCCGGGAACGCAAATAAGGTCTTTACCCAGGCGATGGGCGACCTGAACCAGCCGGTCGAAGCCATGCATAAACCCCTGCCGTCCGCCCAATGAGCGCAGCACAATCACCTGGGCGACGGGCAGTTCGGTGCGAATAAACTCCTCCACATGAGCGGTTGTGGGCAAGGTGCTCAGATTAAGGCCGCGGACTTCGGGAAAATCAGGCGGCAAATCGGCGACCGCCCGGCTGAGGGTCAAGAGATCGGTGTCGGCGTGGGTGAGAAAGAGGATTTGGGACTCATGCAGCGCCAGGATCGTCTCCTCTTGAGGCGAGGAAGCGAGGTCGCGAGGTCGCGAGGAAAATTTTGCCTCCTCGCCTCCTCGCCTCTTCGTCTCTTCACCCCCATCCCAGGCAAAGCCATTGAAAACATGGTTAGCCAGCGCCGGCGGCGGCGGTAAGTAACGGTCGGCGGTTAGCATAGCCTCAATGTAATCAAAGATCGCCAGGATCAGCCGGTCAGAGTTGACGGAGTGGAACCAGATGGGCCGGCCGTCGAAAAGCAGCAGGGCGACATTGGCCAGGGCGCACGGCCCCAAACAACCGGCGTGGTTGAGATGAACCCGGTTGCGCAGCTTGCGCCGTTCCCATTCGGTGTAGTACAGATCGTGGGGCACCGGGGCAAAGCCGCGTTCGGTGTGGCCGCAGCAGCAGCCGTTTTCGCAGACAAAAAGCTGCCCGCGGTTGCGGGGGACATTGATCGGTTTGCCGTCGGGCCGGACGACATGGTTCCGCTCCCGGCGAGAAGATTTGGGGTCTGACATAGTTGAGTTCTTTCAAAAATCGGAATAATTAATATTCAATGCCCGCCTGCGCCCGGATGCCTTGCCCCTTGAGCGGATGTTTGATCTCGCGCATCTCCGTGACCAGGTCGGCGTAATCAATCAACACCTGGGGGGCATAACGGCCGGTGATAATCAAGTGCAGCATGGGCGGTTTATTCGCTTTCAGCCACTCGATTACGGCGGCGCTGTCGAGCCAGCCGTAGTGCAGGGGATAGGTGAACTCATCCAGAATAAGCAGGTTGTAGTTGCCGCTGATAATCCGCTCCTGGGCAATCTGCCAGCCGTGCCTGGCTCTGGCCTCGGTTTCGTCCATGTCGTGGCTGGTCCAGGTCCAGCCGTCGCCAGTGGAAATCCAGTCAATGCTGCCCATCTGCTCGGCTGCCTTGATCTCGCCGAAGCGGGCATTTTCGTTTTTGAGAAACTGTAGAACGCCAATTCGCATCTTGCGGCCCCAAGCCCGGGTCATCACTCCCAGCGCCGCCGTTGTTTTGCCCTTGCCGTTGCCGGTATTGACAATCACCAGCCCTTTTTTCTTTTTGGCTCGCCGCGCCGCCGTCCGAACGGCTTCGGCGGAGGGTTGGAAGGCTGGAGGATTGGAGGGTTGGGCGGTTCTGTTTGTTTCATTGACCTGCTCCTCGCCGCCTTGCTTCTTCGCCTCCTTTTCGCCTCGCGTCCTCGCGTCCTCGCGTCCTCGCTCGCCCCGCACTTCCGGGGCATAACCCGGCTCCTGTCCGGCCGGATATAAACGGTGAAAAATAAACTCCTCGACCGGCTGGCCGCCCAGAATATGTTCCTGGTAAATTCGTTCCAGCTTGGCCTCATCCATATGGTGGTACCAGATACCTTCAGGATAGACCACCACTACCGGGCCGCCGCTGCAAATGCCCAGGCAGTCGGCCATACTGCATTTGACCCGCTCCGGGTTGCTCAATTTGTTGAGGCCGTACTCCCGGTTCAACTCGCTGAAACGCCGGTGCAGCCGCTCGCCGGCTTCCGGTTCGGCGCAGTTGCCGTGGATGCAGATAAACACGTGCCGGCCATAGGCTCGTGACGACGGAGGCATTGTTTCAGACATTCGCTTTCTCCTTTGACTGGTTTTCAGAACTCAATCAAACCACGCTCAACGCCCACTGCTGATGGAATGGGTCGCGGTACAGTTGGGCCTGCACCCCAAAAACCTCTTTGAGCAGGGTGGGATTGAGCACCGCTTCGGTTGGCCCGTCGGCGTGGATGCGACCCTGGTGCAAGACCACCAGCCGCGGGCAATAACGCGCAGCCAAGGCCAGGTCGTGGATGGCGATTACCACCGCCAGATTTTGCTCAGCAGCCAGGCTGCGGACAAAGTTCAGCAGCTTGAGCTGGTGATGGATATCCAAATTGGACGAGGGTTCGTCGAGGAGCAGTATTTTGGGTTGTTGCACCAGCGCCCGGGCCACCAACACGCGTTGCCTTTCCCCGGCCGATAATTTATTCAAGGGGCGCTGCCGCAGCTCCCACAAATCGGTCTGCTGCAGCACCTGCTCCACTATCGCCACATCCTGCGGATTGTACGGGGCAAACCACCCTCGATGGGGAAAGCGCCCCAGCTTTAGGATTTGCGTCACCGTATAAGGCCAGGCCAGCTTCGATACCTGCTCAACCAAGGCGATCTGGCGGGCCATTTGGCGGGTAGAGAGATGTTGCAGGTTTTGACCGTTTAACTCAACCCACCCCGACCCGGGTTTCAGGGTTCCGTTCATCATCCGCAGCAGGGTGCTTTTGCCGACGCCGTTGGCCCCCAACAACGCGACTATCTGCCCCGCTTTGATTTCCAGAGAGATGTTATGCAAAATGGGGTGATTGTTATAACCAAAGTCAAGTTGATGAAGCTTTAACATGCTTGGCCTCATTCCAGAAGCGCCTGGCGGCGAGTATACAGTAGAAACAGAAAAAAGGGCGCTCCCAGCAGGGCTGTCAAAACGCCGATAGGAACCTCTACCGGCGCTAAAACCAAGCGAGCCGCGTCGTCGGCCAGGACCAGCAAAAACGCCCCCAGCAAAGCGCTGGCCGGCAGGAGACGCCGGTGAGTCGGCCCAAAGATGAGACGGGCGGCGTGCGGCGCTATCAGTCCCACGAAACCGATAATGCCGCTGCTAGCTACCGCCGCTGCTGTGAGCAGGGCACTGCTGCCCACGATCAACAGGCGCGCCCAAGACACATTCAGCCCCATTCCCTGAGCCGTTTCCTCACCAAAGCCGAGCAAATCGAGCGGCCGGCTCAACAACAGCAGCAGCGCCCAGCCGGCCAGCATATACGGCCAGACTGCCTGCAACTGCGGCCAGCTTCGCCCGGCAAAGCCCCCCAACAGCCAGAAAAAGGTCACATTTAAGGTTTCGTCATTGAGCGTCATTAAAAATGAAACGGCGGCTGAAAAAAATGAACTCAGCGCCGTGCCGGTCAACAGCAGGGTCACAATGGGTGTGACCCCATTGTAACCGGCGACGAGATAAACCAGGGCCACTGCACCCAGCGCACCTACAAAAGCGGCCAGGGCAACCGGCCCAAAGCCGCCAAAGCTAACCTTCGAGCTAAAAAAGATAGCCAGGGTTGCTCCCAGGGCTGCCCCCGCCGAAGCTCCAATCACAAACGGGTCGGCCAGTGGGTTGCGAAATAGACCCTGAAAGGCGGCGCCGGCCATACCCAAACTGCTCCCTACCGCTACGACCAGCAGTACCCTGGCCAGCCTGAAATTCCAGACAATGGCCTGATCCGGGCCAGCCAGCGGCTCCTGGCTGGGAAATAAATTGGCGCTGATTACGGCCAAAACTCGCTGAGGCGGGATTGAAACCGGCCCCAGCCCTACGCTGACAATGACAGTAATGAAGAGCAAGCCCAACAACAGCAGAAAGAGCAATTTGGTTTGCATCGCGACTTACTCAACCGGCAGGTCAGGGTAGAGAGCCTTGATGATCTCCCGCAGGCCCAGGACGACCCGCGAGCTGGGGCGGGAGATGAGATCGTTACTCAGCAGGTGAATTTGTCCATTTTTGACCGCGTCAATTTCCGACCAGCCGGGCCGGACAGCCAGGGCTGACGGAGTCAAATTCTCGCCGTTGTACTCGCTGCTCAAAATAACAGCCGGATTGCGGGCAATCACTTCCTCCGGACTGATCTCTGGAAAATCCTGCTCGATATCGGCAAAAATGTTGCGTCCCCCAGCCAGGGTAATCAACTGGCCGATAAAGGTGTTTGGGCCGGCGGTGAGCAGTGGCTCCGACCAGACTTCGTAAAAGACGGTGGGCCGGTCACGTATCGGGATTGGCTCAATTTTGGCCCTGAGAGCCGCGATTTCCTGCTGAATCTGCAAATTCAGAACATCTGATCGGCTTTGAACATCGCAAATCTGGCCAATCCAGTCAATGGTGCGGTAGACATCGGCCAGCCCGGTCGAATTGACGGCAAATACGGTCAGGCCGTTGCCGGCTAGCGCCTCGATAACCGGCTGTTGGTGCTCGTCGTGGGCCAGTACCAAATCCGGCTCCAGAGCCAGAATAGTTTCCAGGCTGATGGTCTCAACCGTCATACCTCCAATTATTGTCTTTGCCTGTGCTTCCGGCGGAAAAGTATCATACTGAGTTACCCCAACCACCCGTTCGCCCAATCCCAGGGCAAAGAGGATTTCGGTGTTGGAGGGCAGCAGAGACACAATCCGCTGGGGGGAGGCGGCAATCGTTACCTCGCGCCCCAGCCCATCCATGAGCGTCAAGGGGAACTCCGTCTTTTTGGGTGCTCCGGCAGGCGTTTGGCCGGCCAGAAGGGTGGGCACGTTTTCTGGGCTGGCGATGCACAATTTCCAGCCCGGCTCAACCAGGTGAGGGTTGGCAATGTAGGCAAATGAAGTATCTTCGCCATGCTTTTGATTGGTCGCCTCAACAATTGCCGGAAAAGCAGCGATGTCGCCATAATATTTGTCGGCCAGTTTGCTCAACCAATCGTCAGCCTGGACGATGGCTTCGGTCATGCAGTCCACCGTTTGCAGGGCTGGCCGGGCCAGGGCGGCTGCCGCATCGGGCCATAGTAAAAATACAATGCTGAAAGTAAGAGCCAAGCTTGGGATCATTTTTTTCATAAAATAAATCGTCTCTTTCTGGTAAGGTCAAGCGTAACCAGTACGGCCACGAACACGCCTAATGCCGCTGCCGTATCGGCTACTCGGACGGCGCGCCGGATGGCCTCCACTTCCAATGGTTCCTGCCCACCTTCCAATTGATAGACGCCGCGCTTGTCCAGCGTTACCCCCAACGCCCCAGCCATTGCGCTCATGGTCCAGCCGGAGTTGGGGCTGGCGGTTCGATGGTGCTGGCCCAGCATCGTGTGGGCTGCCACGTGGGCGCTCTCGCCCACCAGCCCAGCAGCAAGAACCAACAACCAGCCGGTCAAGCGGGCCGGCAGCCAGTTGAGCAGGTCGTCCAGGCGAGCCGGAAACTTGCCCAACTGCTCAAACTCCGGGGTGCGATAGCCCCACATGGCATCGGCGGTATTGATAAAGCGATAAGCCCAGGCCCCGGCCAGGCCGCCGTCGGCATAGGCCAGCAAAGGCGCGGTCAGGCTGTCAGTCAAATTCTCGGCCAGCGACTCGATGGCCGCCCCGGCTACCTCGGCGGTGCTCAAATCACTGGTGTTACGGCTGACCAGATGCCATCTCAACCGTCGCTGCGCCTCCGGCAAATCTTCTCGCTCCAACGCCTCTGCCACGCTGATGACTGCCCGGCGCAGGTTGCGGTAGGCGAAGACAGGCTTAAGGAGGAGGGAAGTAAGGAGTAAGGAGTAGGAAGTAGGCAGTATTCTTAAAGCTCTTCCTTTCATCTTTCGTCTTTCGTTAGATCGAGGACGGAAGAGGATTTGCCAGGGTAGGGCAAAAAGCAGCGTTCCTGCCAGTGTCCAGCCGGCCCCAAACCAAAAGCGGCAGCGTGAAGGCGCCAACCGGCGACCCCAATTTAGCCACCTACCCATAAGCAGCAGTGGATGAAAGCGGTTCGGCGGATCGCCAAAAGTCAGGTCTATCATAAGGGCGAATAGAATAATAACTGCTCGTGTCATTGTTCAAGAATGAGGAATGAGGGATGAAGACGGAAAGATTCATCCTTCATCCTTTCCCCAGATGATCTGTCGCAACGCCTCTATATCCAGATGCGCCCGGACGTGGTCCGCCAGGCGGTTGTAGGCCAGGTGGCGGTCGAACGGCTGACCGCGGCCCTGCCAGCCTAAACTGGCCAGCCAGGCATGGCGCAGAGCGTCGTTATCAAACAGGCCGTGCAAGTACGTGCCCCAGACGCAGCCGCCTGCCGCTAAAGCGCCGTCGGCATGCCGGTTGTCAGGAGGGCCAATGTGACTCAGGCAGGGTACAGCCGGGTCAAGAAGTCTGCTCCGGCCCATGTGGATTTCATAACCCCGAATAGGAGCGCCGCGCAGTGCGGCCAGGGGTCCGGTCTCGGCCTGTAAGGTGGCCTGCACCTGAACCGTGCGCTTATCCCCGGCAAAGACTGTCTCCACCGGCAGCAGCCCCAATCCCGCGGCCGCAGCGCCCGGCTCCGCTTCCACCCCATCCGGGTCCAGCAGCGACTGCCCCAGCATCTGGTAGCCGCCACAGATACCCACCACCGCCGTGCCCTCTTGGGCCAGGGCCACAATTTGCTCAGCCAGCCCGGTCCGGCGCAGCCAGGCCAGGTCGGCCAGGGTCATTTTGCTGCCGGGCAGGATGACGGCCGCCGGTTGACCGAGGTCGTCCAGTCGCTCGACAAAGCGCACCCGGACCCCCGGCTCCGCCGCCAGCGGGTCAAAGTCATCAAAATTAGAAATACGGGGCAGGCGAATTACGGCAATATCCACCGCTTCCCACCTCCTCGCTTCCTCGCTTCCCCACTTCCCCGCTTCCTCCAACGCCACCGAATCCTCCTCTGCCACGCCAATCCCCGGCAGAAAGGGAATGACCCCTAAGGTGGGGGTGTTGAAGGCTCGCTCTTGCAGCAGCGCCAGGCCGTCGCCCAACAGGCTGACATCTCCCCTGAATTTGTTGATGACGAAGCCTTTGACAAGGGCGCGTTCCTCCGGCTCCAGCAGCACCATCGTCCCGACCAGCGCGGCGAAGACACCGCCGCGGTCAATATCCCCAACCAGCACTACCGGCGACCGGGCGTGTCGCGCGACCCGCATATTGACAATATCGCCCTCTTTTAAATTAATTTCAGCCGGGCTGCCGGCCCCTTCGATGATCACCAGGTCAGTCCTGGCCCGCAGCCGTTCCAGGGCTGCCGTCACGTGTGGCCACAGCGTAGACTTCAGGCTCAGCCAATTGGCGGCTTCAAGGTGGGTGTGATGGCGGCCGTTCAGCACCACCTGGCTGCGCTGGTTGTCTTCGGGTTTGAGCAGAACCGGGTTCATATCTACATGAGCGGGCAGACCGGCAGCTTCAGCCTGGGCCATGGTGGCCCGGCCAATTTCGTGGCCTTCAGGCGTAACCCCGGCGTTGAGGGCCATGTTTTGCGCCTTAAAAGGAGCGACCCGGTAGCCCTCCTGGGCAAAAATGCGGCATAACGCCGTGACCAGAATTGACTTGCCGGCGTTGGAGTGAGTACCCATAATCATCAAGGTTTTAGCGGTCATCGGTTTAGTCACTCCTGGTCATAGCCGGGTAGGGCAAGTTATCAACTTGTCCTACAAGATGATAGCCCCCGCCGATTAGTTGGGTCTGGATAATTGTCCCGGCGAAGCGATTAGCCAGCCAGCGGGCCGGGTCAGCTAAATCTGTGTGAGCCGGGTACAGCAACCCCACCACACTGCCGCTGTGGGCGCGCACCAGCCCCAATGCGCCGGTGTCCTTGGCCCACGATTTCGCTTGCTCCAAAAGCGGGCTGGCACTGACGCTCTGGTAGCTCGTGGCGCTTAAGGTCGTGGCTGCCCCAATCGCGGCCGGGTCGGCCTCGCTCAATCCCTGCAGCAGCAAATCGAGCGCCGCCTGGGTAGTTGCGGCCAGGCGACGCACCCCGGCCAGGTCGAGCTGGGCGTTGTAGGCCAGGGTATCAACGGTATGGCCGGGATCAAGCATGAGCAAGGGCAGGGCCGGCGGCGTCCCCAACATACAGAACTGGCTGCTGCCCCGGTAGGCTAACAGCGCCAGGCCGTTAAACATTGTGCTGTCCGATGGCTCGATCTGGCAGGCCAGCCGGGCCAGTTCTGCCGTTGTTAGGGAGTGACCCAAAACATAAGCCACCCCAACCATCACCCCGATCACGTCCGCAGTGCTGGAAGCCATACCGCGTCCCGGCGGCAGTTGGCTGGATAGCGACACCCTGGCTCCCAGATTGGGCCGGCCCAGTGTATCGAGGACTAACCGGGCAGCCCGGCGCGATTTGAGGCAGTGGCCTGAACCGTTGAGCAGGTGAATGACCGGCTCCGTTTGCAGCTCAACCGTGATCCGGCTGTAAAGAGGGATGGGGCAGGAGACCAGCACCGGCTCGGCCCACTCGGCCAGCCAGCCCTGGATCAACTCGCCGCAGGTGCCGGGCATGGCAATGGTGACAGAACTTTTCACCGGGCTTCCCTCATTTCCAGCCACTGCCGGCAGGCCCGGACAAAGTTAGGAGCGAGCTGCAGGTTATGGGCAAAATGCAGATGCACGTAAGAGGCAATCAGGTTGTGGTGAGTATAGCCTTCGGGTTTGCCTTCGCTCTCGCCCTGGCGGGACCGAATCTGCCAGGCGGGGGTTATGAAGGATGAAGGATGAGGGATGAAGGATGAATTGCCAGATATTTCATCCTTCCGCCTTCCGCCTTCCGCCTTCCGCGAGCGTTCCCAGGTACTCCAATGGAATTCGTGGCCGCGGGTAGTAACACCGGGAGGCAGCAAAAAATTGCCGCCGGGCGACTCGACCAGGCGGTAGCCCAGGCTGACCAGGCGTGGCTGCATCCGGGTAATGCCCGGCACCAGGCCCACTAATGAATGAGTCCGGCCTTCAAGGTCAATAATCGCTTCGGTCAAATACATAAAACCGCCGCACTCGGCGTAGATCGGGATCCCGGCGGCATGGGCCTGACGCAGCACCGCTAGCAGAGAACCGTTTGCGGCTAATTGGGCCGCATACAGCTCTGGAAAGCCGCCCCCAAAATAGAGACCGGCTGTGCCGGGAGGTAGATCCTGGTCTTGCTGCGGGCTGAAAAAGACAATTTCTGCCCCATTCGCCTTTAAAAGCGACAAATTATCTTCATAGTAAAAACTGAAAGCCGCATCACGCGCAACAGCGATAACGATTTTGGACTGCCCCTTTGGGCGTGGACTGCCCTTCTGGGCATGGATTTTCGATTTATTACTCTGCTCGAAAACCGCAACTGAATTCACGGGTTTTTCATTAACAAGGGTAGAAGAAAAAGGCGTTTCCGTCTTCTGCCTTCCGCTTTGCGCTTTTGCCAGGATTTGCTCGATGTCGAAATACTGTTCAATCAAATCGGCGGTACGAGCGATGAAGCCGGTGAGTTCGCCGCGTTCGTCGGTGGGAACCAGTCCGAGGTGGCGCTCCGGGATATGCAGGTCGGTATTTTTAGGCAGCCAGCCCACGACCGGCTTGCCGGTCACTGCCTCAATCACCTGTTTGACTCCCCGGTAGTGACTTTCAGAGCCGCAGCGGTTGAGGATAAAACCGGCCAGCTTCAAAGCCGGGTCAAAGCGCGTATAGCCCAAAGCCGCTGCCCCCGCCGAACGAGCCATTTTGCCGACATCAATCACCAGCAGCACCGGCGCGTCCAGCAGCTTGGCAATTTGGGCAGTGCTGCCTTCCTCGTCGGTGTAACTGAAACCGTCAAAAACTCCCATGACCCCCTCGATGACGGCGATGTCAGCCGTTTCAGCCGCTTTTAAGTAGAGTTCCAGGGCGCGGTCCGGGGGGACCATCCAGGTGTCAATATTGCGGCAGGGCTGGCCGGCAGCCAGAGTGTGATAGGTCGGGTCAATGTAATCAGGGCCGGCCTTGAAAGGCTGCACCCGCAGGCCGCGCCGCCGCAAGGCCGCAATCAACCCCAGGGTAATCGTGGTTTTGCCTACGCCCGAACTAACACCGGCAATCAAAATTTGGGCAGTCATTATTCTTTATTGCTGACATTGGCGCTGCTAAAGGTCGCCATTTCATTCAGGATGGCCATGGCCGAGGCGACAACCGGCATGGCCAGGGCTGCGCCGGTGCCTTCGCCCAGGCGCAGGTCCAGTTGAAAAATGGGCTGCAAGTCCAGATGCTCTTGCATCAGGCGATGGCCCGGTTCCACCGAACGGTGCGCCGCGATCATATAGTGGCGGCTAAGGGGGGCGAGCGCAGCGGCAATCATCGCCCCGGCCGTGGAAATAAAGCCATCCACCAGCACCGGGATACGGCGGGCAGCCGCGCCCAAGATGACCCCGGCAATGGCCCCAATTTCAAAGCCGCCGGCTTTAGCCAGTACGTCCAGCCCATCCTGAGGATCGGGCCGGTTGACTGCCAGCGCCCGTTCGACTACGGCGATCTTGTGCCGCCGGGTGGCTTCGTCAATACCGGTGCCCCGGCCCGTTACCTCGGCGACAGCGGCCCCGGTAAAAACAGCGCAGATGGCGCTGGAGGGAGTGGTGTTGCCAATGCCCATATCGCCGGTGCCGACCAGGTGCAGGCCGCGCTCGTACTCGCGGGTTACAGCAGCGAGGCCGGCCTCAATCGCCTCAATCGCCTGGGCGCGAGTCATGGCCGGACCCTGGCTGACATTGGCCGTACCATAGCCCACTTTGCGGCTGATTAGGTCAGGGTGGGCAGGTAGGTCAGCCGCCACCCCGGCATCGAGAACCACCACCCGCGCGCCGGCCTGGCGGGCCAGGACATTGATAGCCGCGCCGCCGTTCAAAAAATTTAAGACCATTTGCGGCGTCACTGCTGCCGGATAGGCGCTGACGCCTTCGGCTGTCACACCGTGATCTCCGGCGGCGACAATGATGGCCCTTTCGGTTAGGGGTGGGTCGAGGCGGCCCGTAATCCCGGCCAGTTGGATAGAGAGCGACTCCAGCCGCCCCAGCGAACCGGCCGGCTTGGTCAGCTCAGCCTGACGTTCGCGGGCAGCAGCCATACTTTTTTCATCAAGTGGGGCAATTGCGGCGATGGTTTGTTCTAGCATGTCGGATACTCCTTAACATAGACAATTCTTTGGGCCAAGATTTGGGGATTAGGGGATTTTTTATGCATATACTTAATCTCCTAATCCCGGCAGATTTTTCTTGTCAGCTATGCCGCAGAGTGACGATCGCGGCAACCAAGCGTTCATTTTCCTCTGGCCGGCGGGCCGCGATGCGGACATGCTGCGGCAGTCCAAAGGAAGCACAATCTCTGACCTGCACCCCTTGGCTCAGGAGCTGTTGGCGAAAAGCCGCTGCATTTTCGACGGCAACCAGGGTATAAGTCGTGTCGGTGGGCAGAACTGCATACCTCAACTCGGTTAACCTGGCCCACAATCCTACGGCGTGCCGGCGCAGACAGTCCAGGCTTTGCTGCCGCCAGGCCAAAACCGGCTCTTGCAGCGCTGCCACCCCGGCAACCTGGGCCAGGGCATTGACGCTCCAGGTCGGCTGGGCCGCCCTCAGGGCGGTAATAACGGTTGGTGCGGCCAGAACATAGCCCAGGCGCAAACCGGCCAGAGCTTGATCTTTGGTCAGCGAGCGGAGGATGATCAGGTTATCGCCTTCAGCCCAACCAGCCAGGGGCGTTGGTGCGGCGGCAAAATAGCGATACGACTCATCTAGTACCCACCAGGCCTGTTGGGCAGGATCGGCAGCACGCAGGTGAGCCAGTTCGGCGGCGCTCCACTGCTGGCCCGTCGGGTTGTTAGGATTGCACAACCAGATGCCGTCAGGCTGCCAGCGTCGAACAGCGGCGGCGATGGCTTCGGCGTCGAAACGGGACTCTGGACTGGCTGGACGAGTCTCGATGACCTCGCCGCCCAGCAGGCGAATGGCATGGCCATACTGTCCAAAGGTGGGCGCTGCAATCAAGTGGCGGCTGCCCGGCTCAACCAGGGCCAGGGCGAGCAGGTGAATCAACTCCGTCGCGCCATTGCCCGGCAGAATCCGATCCATGGTGGTTTGATCGGCAGCCGCAATGGCAGCGCGTAAAGCCAGGCAGTCACGGTCAGGATAATGGGCCAGTGTGGCGGGGTCAAGCGCCGCCTGCACCGCCGCCAGAACCGCCGGATGCGGCCCGTAGGGGTTGCTGTTGGCGCTCAAATCAATAACTTCCGTCGGGGGCAAGCCCAGGCGGGCCAATTCACCGTAATCGCGCGCACCATGTACAACCGGGGACAGAGTTGCTAGTTTTGAGTGTAATCTCATAACCATCCGGCAAGGCTGCATTTTCTGGAAAAAACAAAACCCGCCGAGTGGCGGGTTAAAGGCAGATGAGAGTCATTGACTCTGGTTCCGGCCCCCTATTCCGCGTAGGTGGCAGCCAAAGTAACGTAGCGGCAGGTGGTCGGGCTTACTAATTGTCAATAGTGAATTGCCAATTGTTAATTGTTAATGAATAATAGTCTTTCATTAACAACGGTTAATTGACCATTGACCATTAATTATTATTTACCGTTGCGGGACAGCGCCGGACTGAAACCGGTCTTTCCCTGCGCCGAGGCGCGCCCAAGACATCCGGGCCGTTGGGCACCGCTACAGCTATTTAATTGAGGTTAGACAATAACATAAGAGGGAGGGCTTGTCAAATTGCTCGCGTTTCATGTCGTAACGCTTCTCGTAACGATTGACAGACAATGATGTAGTTAAATCAGAGTAGTTGACGGCCAACCATTCTATCTTTCCACGGAGAGCAAGACAATGACAGGGAACAACAAATTACCGCGCCGCGCTCAGCGGCTGATCCTGATCTGGGTAATGGGCCTCCTGGCCCTGAGTTTTATGGCTTGTAACATGGAGACGGTTACCAGCCTGCTGGCGACACCCACACCGACCCCAACTAATACCGCAACTGCGACCTCAACCCCGACCTCGACATCAACCCCGACCGCGACCCCAACGGCGACGGCCACTGCCACGCCTACTCCGCTCAGACCGGCTCATGCCACCGCCACGGCTGAAGCTCATGCCGTCGAGACAGTCATTGCCGAGGCTGCCGCCCGCTCGACCCAGGCGGCTGTTGAAGCGACAGCCATTGTTAGAGCCGAGGCGACAATGACTGCTCAAGCGGTTGCGGTCATGAGCACAGCCGCCAGCAATGCCGTCGTATCGTTAGAGGACAATTTTAACTCTAACGTTAACGGCTGGCTGGTCGGCGAATCTTCTGACAGCTATGCCCAGGGGGAGACCCAAATCGTTGACGGCGTCCTGCGCCGCTCCATGACCTCGAAGCGGGATGTCGCCTGGCGGGTCTATCCTCTGCAGTTTTCAGCCAAGGACTTTTGGCTGGAAGTGGAGGCGACCATTGTCACAACCTCTGCCGGGGCGGGCCAGGCCAGTATTGCTTTGACCTTTCGTGAGGATGCCAACGGTAATTATTACAATGTTGAGTTTTCTAATGACGGCGCCTACCGGGTGGGCTTATTCCAGGATGGCGAGTGGCAGGTGGTGAAGGCCTGGCGGTACGACCCGCTGATCAAGATCCAGGAAGACCGGCCGACTACCTTTGCTGTTCTGGCTTACGCCAATAATTTTACTTTCTACGTCAACGGCCAGCCTTTGCCGACCGTGACCGATGATTCCCTGGCGGAAGCCGGCAATATCGGCCTATCTATGAGCCTGTACCAGGCAAATCAAACCCTAACGGTGGATTTCGACAATTTGCAGGTTAAAGAAATTCCTGGCGTCGAAACCTCTGTCGCCCAGATTAAAGCCACTGCTACCGCCAGAGTGAAGGACGTGGCCGCCACGCAGGTGGCAGTTACCGCTACGGCTGCCGCCCAGGCGACGGCGGTGGCCGAGGCTGTTGTTTCCTTTGAGGATGATTTCAGTTCAAATCTGAATGGTTGGGAAGTAGGTAAGACGACAGACGAGTATGCCGAGCAGGTGGATCAAGTTATTGATGGGGTTTATCGCCGCTCCATCACCTCTCTGCAAGATGTGGTCTCGTACCGGGATGTGCCCAGATACACAGCCCAGGACTTTGTGCTCAGCATAGACGCCGCCCTGGTGGAAAGCTCAGCCCAGCCGGGCGATGCCTCGGTTGAGATCACCTTCCGCGAGGACAGGAACGGCAATTACTACAGTCTCGAATTTGCCAACGATAATACCTACCGGCTCGCCAAGTATCAGGATGACGAGTGGCAGAGCCTGTACAATTGGACTCCCAGCCCGACCACCTTGTTAGCCCCCGGCGTGACCAACACCTTTACACTGGTAGTCAAAGGCTCGGAGATGACCGTCTATGCCGATGACCGATTATTAACCACCCTGACCGATACGAGTCTGGCGGGGCCTGGCAAATTCCGTCTTGGGCTGAACTTATATGAAGCTGATGAAACCCTGACGGTTGACTTTGATAACCTGCTTATCAAAGAGATTCCCAGCCGGGACAAATCTCTAGCCCAAATTCAAGCCACTGCTACGGCCAGAGCAGAGGCTGCGGCGATGGCCGCGGTCGCGCCAACGGCTACGGCTGCTGCTGAGGCGACGGCCATCGCCAGCGCCGAGGTTGTCTTTGAAGATGACTTTAGCGCCAACACCCACGATTGGGAAGAGGGCGAGGAGTCGGATGACTTAAGCGAAGGGGTGGATGAGGTTGTTGACGGCGTTTACCGCCGCTCGATCACCTCTAAAGACGATGTTGTCTCGCGCAATGCGATCCCTGATCTCTCTCTGAAGAACTTTATTCTGACTGTCGAGGCGACGCTGGTTGATACTTCGGCTGAAGCGGGCGATGCCACGGTCGAGCTGATCTTCCGCGAGGACCGGTTGGGCAATTATTACGATCTCGAATTTGCCAACGACGGGACATACCGGCTCAATTTACTGCAAAAAGATGAATGGGAAACTATCTATGACTGGGACGTCAGCGATGCCATCCGGTTGGATAAAGGGGTGGCCAATACGTTTACCCTCATGGTCAAAGACTCCGAGTTTACCATCTATGTCAACGACCAATATTTGAACACCATCAGCGACGATTCCCTGCCCGAAGCCGGCGAAATCAGCCTTGCCGTCGGTCTTTACGGCGCAGACCAGACCTCGACGGTTGAATTTGATAATCTGGTGGTTAAAGAACTGCCTTAAATTACCCAGTTGAAGGATGTCTCGGCAGTGAAAAATCATCCTGAGTGCGCGTAAGCGCGTATCGAGGGGTGATTTTTCGCCTGCAACTGGCAACTTCCACACGCCGCGAGGGTTGTTCTCTCGCGGCGTTTTTGTTGGTAAGGGAACTATGGTAGAATTAGGCCAGATATCATCATCTCTGGCGTGCGGCAATGACCACCAATTATGACCTGTCAAAAATTCGGCTCCTTTTGATTGATGGTTTCTCCGAAGCAGAGCTGCGTGACTTCTGTTTCGATACACCTGAGTTTCGGCCCGTTCACCATGAGTTGGCCGATCTTACCGGTAGAGCCGCTATTGTCCGCCACCTCCTGGAGTTTGCCGAACGCCGGGAACTTTTTGATCTGTTACTGGCATGGGCGAAGGCGAATAACCCGGCGAAGTATGCCAAATACCAGTCCTATACGGATCCTGTCACTCCAAGCGCCAGCGGGGAATCCCCTCAGACTCCGCCCGACCGAATAACCCTCATCACACCCTTTCCCCTGGAACTGGTCCGCGTCCCGGCCGGTGAATTTCTGATGGGCAGTGATCCAGCCAAAGATAAAAATGCCAGAAAAGATGAACAGCCGCAACACCGCGTCTATGTCTCTGAGTTTTACATTGGCAAATATCCCGTGACCAATGAGCAATACGCCGTGTTTGTCAAAGCAGCGAAACATCCGATGCCATACCATTGGAAAGAATCCAGAATCCCTTCCGGCAAGGAAAATCATCCGGTTGTATACGTTTCTTGGGATGACGCTACAGCTTTTTGCCAATGGTTGAACCAAACCGACGGCCGTTCTTTCCGTTTGCCGACCGAAGCTGAATGGGAGAAAGCGGTGCGAGGGGTGGATGAACGGATTTATCCTTGGGGCAATGAATGGGATAAAAGCAAACTGAATAGTAAGGAGGGCGGACTGGATGATACGACACCAGTGAGTAGTTACTCGCCCGGCGGCGATAGTCCTTACGGCGTGGCGGACATGGCTGGCAATGTCTGGGAGTGGTGTGCTGATGGGATACAACACTGAGGAATATCAACGCTGCATCCAAACTGTAATTAAGGATCCGCAAGGATCAAAGCGAGGTTCTAGCCGCGTGCTGCGCGGTGGCGCGTTCGCTAGTGTTGCCTTGTGGGTGCGCTGTGCTGCCCGTGTCAGGAGCAACTGGGGCTACAGGATCAGAAACTTTGGTTTGCGTGTAGTGTTGGGCGGCCTTTTCTCGTCTGAAACACCGAACCACTGAAAATGCTGTAGTCGCTGAAAAAGCTCAGTGAAATCAGTGCAAATCAGCAGCCTCAGTGATTCAAACCCGAATTGACGGCTTAATTGCTTTCAGTTATACTGTTAATCAGATAAACAGAAAATCAGGGAAAGTCAAATGGTTGATACCATAACCCTACAAATGGCCCAACGGGGCGTGTTGATCCTGCCCAAAACTCTGCGCGAAAATTATAACCTTCAACCCGGCGATAGTTTCACCCTGCTTGACCTGGGGGGAGTATTTGTGCTCAGCCCGCGCCGCTCCGAGATTGATGCTTTGGCCGACCGCCTGACCCAAACGCTCACCCAACAGGGTGAAAGTGTAGAGAGCATGCTGCAAGCGCTACGTGAGGAGCGAGAGCGGTATGCCGGAGAAAGTTAGAGTTTTTCTCGATACGAGCGCCCTGTTTGCCGGTATCTGGTCAGCCGAAGGTGGCGCTCGGATGATTCTCAAGTTGGGCGAGGCCGAAGCCGTTAAGGTGCTGGTCAGCTCACAGATGCTTAGTGAAATCGAAAATGTGCTGCGGCGCAAAGCGCCGGCCTCTCTGGGGCTGTTGGCTGTGTTGTTGGACCGGAGTGGTGTCGAAGTTGCACCTTCACCCCCGCCAGAAATCATCCAACAAAGCGAAGCCGTGACCGGTCATGCCAGTGATGCTTATGTGCTGGCTGCGGCCTGGCTGGCCAAAGTAGATTATTTAGTAACCCTTGATCGCCAGCATTTTCTGGACAATCCGGCTGTACGAACGGTTACTCCATTTCCCATCGGCACACCTGGCGACTTTCTCGCCTGGTATCGGGCCAGATTGAGTTAAGCGAATAAGGAGAGCTTGCTGAATGACTCAAATCCACGATTTACGCTCATTCATCCAGGTTCTGGAAGAAGCCGGGCAGCTCGTCCGCATCAAACAGCCGGTCAGTTTGGTCCATGAGCTGGCCGATGTCGCCGCCACATTGGAGCGCAGCGGCGGGGGCGCGCCGCTCTTTGAAAATGTAACCGGCAGTTCGTGGCCCATTTTTGCCAGCGGCGTCGCCAACCAGAAACGGGCGGCACTGGCCCTGGGCTGCGCTGAAAAGGAAGTGACCGAGGTCATGGGCCGGGTGCTGGACCCCAGGAACGGGATTCAGCCGGTGCGGGTCGAACGGGCCAAGTGGCAGGTCAATGTGCAGACCGGCGACAGCCTGGATGTGCGGGAACTGCCGATTCCGACCCACTCGCGGGGCGACGGCGGGGCTTTTATCACCGGCGGGGTGATTGTCAGCAAAGACCCGCTCTCGGGGCGGGGCAACCTGTCCTATAATCGCATGTTGTGTACCGGTCCGCGCAACTTTGGCTTTAACCTCAATGAATGGCGGCACGTGCGCGCCTTTATGGAGAGCCGCCCGGACCCGGCCGCGCCGTTCCCGGTCGCCGTGGCCATTGGGCTGGACCCGGCGATTATGATCGGCGCTGGTGTTCGTACTGACGAAGATGAACTGACCATCGCCGGGGCGATTCGCGGCCAGGGGGTGCCGGTCAGCCGGGGAGTGACGGTAGACGTGGACATTCCGGCCGAGGCTGAAATTGTGATTGAGGGCTATGTTCATCCCGCTGAAAAGAAAGGCGAGGGGCCGTTGGCCGAATTTCACGGTTATTACGGCGAAATCTGGGAAAGCCCTACGTTTGAAGTGACCGCTGTCTGCTGGCGCGACAAGCCGATCTTCCAGACGATTATCCCCGGCTGGTACGAGCACATTTACATTGGCAATGTCTTGCCCAGAGAACCGTTACTGCTGCGCTTTTTGCGCCACATCAGCCAGGAGGTGGCCGTGCATATTCCACCCTACAGCAACGGCTTTTCCGCAATTGTGCAGCTCAAAAAGAGCAATCCTGGCCAGCCCAAAAATGTGGCCCTGGCAGCGATGACTGCCCACATCAACATCAAGCAGGTGATTGTGGTGGACCCGGATGTGAATATTTATGATCCGGCGGATGTGCTGTGGGCGCTGACCAACCGGGTGGATTGGAGCCAGGATACTTTCACCGTGCCCCATGCGCAGGGCCACGAGATGGACCCGACGGCAGACGCGCGCGGCATCCATACCAAAATTGGCATTGATGCGACCTATAAACGAGAGCGCCGCGAATACGGCGAACGAGTTAATTATGCCGGAGTGGACGTGAGCAGATACGTCTAAAATATCGTCGACCGCAGACCGTTGAACACTGGCAGCGGTCTGCGGTCGGCGGTCAGCACGCAATAAAAAATCCCCTGCACTCTGAGGGGATTTTTTTTGATTTTGACACGTCAGTTTCAGACAATTTCCAGGTTGACCCTTTTGCCATCTTTCGCGGCGCTGGTGCGCAGTAGCGTTCGCATCGCGTTGGCGACCCGACCCTCTTTCCCAATGATCCGACCCATATCATCAGGATCGACGCTGAGTTCAAGGACAATCATGGAAGCACCTTCCACCTCTTCAACTCGGACCTGCTCGGAGTTATTAACAACAGCACGTGCCATTTGGAGCGTTAGATCTTTTAGTTGTCCCATTTTTCGAACCTCCCAATTCGAAAGAGTAAAAAATAACCAGTAAACGAAAGTATATCAGGTTTGAGGGTTTGGGTCAATATAAGCCGTCTCCCCCAATAGTACTAAGCAAAACTCAGGATTTCTTTCACAAGTGGAGAGGGTCGGCCACCACTTTATGAGTCGAAGTTGCTGATTGAGAGGATTACTGCCATCTCCTCATCTTCTTCGTTCTATCTTGGTTTTGCTTTTTCCTTACGGATAGGTATATCATACCGCAATGATTTGTCAAAATATCTCTTTTAAAATTCAAGGGAAATCTTGATTTATGAGTCAATCTTTAATAAAAGTGGGCGTGGTAGGAGCAGGCATCGGCCGCCATCATCTTGCGGCCTACCGTGCGCTGCCCCATGCAGTTGAAATTGTGGCGCTCTGTGATGTAAATGAGGCCCGGCTCAACGAAATTGGGACAATGTATAATGTTCCTCGCTACTTTACCGATTATAACGAACTTTTTGCTTCGGGCGAGATTGAGGCGGTGAGCGTTTGCCTGCCCAACAGTTTGCACGCGCCTGTGTCTATCGCCGCCCTGGAAGCCGGGCTGCACGTGTTGTGTGAGAAACCTTTGGCCGAAAGTTTGGCATCCAGCTATAAGATTGCTGAGGCGGTCGCGCGAGCGCCGGGCAAATTTATGATTTGTTTCAATCGCCGCTACCGGCTGGATGTGCAGTGGATGAAACAAGTTTTGCGGCAAGGGCTGCTGGGCCGAGTTTATCAGGTGAAGGCGGGCTGGGTGCGGGAGACTGGCATTCCCGGCTGGGGCGGCTGGTTTCTGAATAAGACCATTGCCGGCGGGGGTCCCTTAATTGATTTGGGCGTCCACATGCTTGATGCGGTCCTGTGGCTTCTGGATTACCCGGCGCCGCTGACCGTCAGCGGGGTAGTTGAGGCCAACTTTGGCCCACGCCAGGCTAAAACCTGGCAGGCGCCCCTGACTCCAGTGCCTTATACCGTCGAGGACTCCGCCACAGCCTTCATTCGCTTGGCCGGGGATGTCACCCTGAGCTTAGAAACTAGTTGGGCCTCACATGCTAAGCCGGGAATGGATGATTTCTTTATTACCCTGATGGGAACCGAGGGCAGCATCGAATTGTATGTAGCCAACTACGCCACCGAAAATACGCTGACCTTTTATACCGAAATCGGGGGAAAGCCTGTAGTAACCCGGCCTGCGGTTAAAATCTCTCGTTCTGACCACGAATATGCTATTACCGAGTTTGTCCGCTGCATTCGGGAGGACAGCGTACCCACAGCTACGGTAGACCAGGGGCTGACCTTGATGAAAATCATCGAGGCAATCTATCAATCTGCCGAAGCCAAGCGGGAGGTAATCCTGACTCAGGATGGGTGAGCCTGAGTGAAAAATTACTTACACCTGGGGCGATGCACCGGAGTCCAGGCGCAGTGCTGGCAATGAAGGGTGCGTATCTTCCAGGTCGGTATTGGGGGAGGGCAGAGCTTCACTGGAAACTTGAATGATAATCGCGGTGATATTGTCGGGGCCGCCGGAGGCGTTGGCGCTATCAATCAGTTGCCTAGCCGCTGCCAGGGGCGATGCGGCCTGTTGGAGTACTTCTTTTATTTCAGGCCCGGTCACTTCACCCCACAAACCATCACTGCACAAAATCACCACATCGCCGTCCTGAAGCTTCTCGCTGGAGATATGAATATCCACATCGCTGCCTTGCCCCAAGGCTTGATAAAGAACATTGCGGCGCGGATGAGTCAAAGCCTCTTCTTCGGTAATTTTACCCACTTCAACCAGGCGCTGGACCAAAGAATGGTCTTTGCTCAATTGGCGTAGCTCATTATCGCGTAATAAATAGACCCGCGAATCGCCCACATTCATGGCCACCAGGGTGTCGCCATAGAGGACGGCCGCGACCACCGTTGTCCCGCCGCCCTCGGTCGCGCTCAGAACCTGGCTGTTGGCTTTTTCAATAGCATTGGTCAAAGCTTCAGTTATAGCTTCAACAGAATTGGTCTCTTCCAGCGATGTAACGCTGGCGTAATATTCGGAGTTGACCGTTTCAATGGTTACGGCAGAAGCAACTTCGCCCTTCTGATGCCCACCCATCCCATCGGCTAAAACATACAGATGACCTTTATTGGCCAGAGTCCCCGCATCGGCATCCAGGGGCAATTTATAGGCATCTTCGTTATGATCACGAATCATGCCTGTATTGGTTAGCCCGGCATAATGAAAATAGAGCACCGGTTTTGCGTCTGCATTTATTGATCTATTCTCAGGCAACGCTTGCTGCCTCCTTAGATTGAGGTTATCGCCCAGAGTTGATCCGGGTCAAGCGATGTTATGAAAAAGGTAGCGCTAACTGCTGCTATTATAATCCTTTTTAGGCGAAATTTCCAGCCAAAGTTGTGGTTTAACGCTGCCTGACAGTTCGATTTTCACAATCTGATTCCCAATCCTATAGACACTTGCCCTATGTTAGACTATAATACAAGTGCTAAGCCAAAAAAGCAAGGCTTTTAAAAAGTTGTAACTGCTCAGGTGTGACTCACTGCTTCGGTTAAAGGGTGTCGCACCTGGCGGCCTGAGCAGCAACTAAAAATTTTGTCAGTGAGG
The DNA here is from genome assembly GCA_015075185.1 of Anaerolineales bacterium. Taxonomy (GTDB): domain Bacteria; phylum Chloroflexota; class Anaerolineae; order 4572-78; family J111; genus DSQQ01. The sequence goes on from JABTUW010000003.1 coordinate 683,801, forward strand.
AGATTAAAACATGAAAAACATATCCAAGTTGCCTCCATTGCCCCGCCGCACGGTCAAGTACGTGGTCAATCCTGAGGAGATGAATGAGGATGCGGCGCGAGGTATGCTTAGCAATCCGGTTTATGTGGGAGTTCCGCCCTATAATCGGGTCGTTTCTGATGAAGCTTGGATTCGTGCTGCCGTTAAATTGATTGAAGAAGATGGCCCGGAACAATTTTTGGTCAACTTGCTTTACATGTTGCGGGTCAGTATGGTTGATGCTGTCCCTGACGAAGCTATTCCCCACGATTATGATGGCCCGTGGCCTGATGATAGTGACGACGAAGTAGGCCTGGCTGAGGAGTTGGAGGATTTCGGCGAGACGCCCTCGCCGTGGCATAATCCGATGGAAGGTTTGGTTTTTTGCTCGCATGACGACCTGCCCATGATCTTGATGGATGGCGAGTTTGTATGTGTGGGTGAGTATCTGTATGCCCACTTGAATAACGCTCCGGTGACCGACCTGCTGACCGACCCGGTCTTGACCCTGGTTTTCCAAAACGGACATACCCTGCCGCTGCTTTGCCCCGATTGCGGCGATTCGCTGCACATTCATGATCAAAGTGCTCTATTAGATAGTATCAATGGTTTGACCATTATTGCCCTGGAATGGGACGATGAAACGGATGAATTAATTCTGGAATTTGGCCAACCTGAAGGAGAAGAGGAGGAGGAGGAGGAGGCCGAGGCGCTGGAAACCCTGGGCATTCATCTCAATTCGGTACGCGGACTAACCTGTCCCCACCAAACGCTCTGGCACGAGGAGGAGGATGACGAGGATTAGCCGGGAACAGTGGCTGTGGGGCGGGTCTTGGACCCGCCCTTTTTAATTCCGCATGTATCCCTTTTTGCCCATGCCTTGACTTTGTGATATTCTCCATTGATTAATGGAAGTGGTACCCTCGCTATGGCCATTCTGTGAAAACCACCGACGAAAGCCAACCCTGCCATGACCGATGAGCCAATCTTTTATATCAGCCGGCGGCGGCGGGTGGCGGCCTGGTCAGTTCACCTCTTTACTGCCAGCGGTGGAGTTTTTGGCTTGCTGAGTCTCTACGCTATTTACCACCAGCAATACATTGTGGCTTTTTGGCTCATGGGTGCGGCAGTCATTGTCGACTCAGTAGACGGGGTCTTGGCCCGGCGTGCCCAGACCAAAATAGCCGCGCCTCGGGTTGACGGCGGCCTACTGGATAATATTCTGGACTATGTGAATTATGTTACGGTTCCCGCATTTTTTTTGTTGGTAGCTAATTTGCTGCCCCCCGGATGGGCCTTTGTGGGAGCCAGCGTGATCATGCTGGCTTCGGCTTACCAGTTTACCCAGCCCGAAGCCAAAACAGAGGATCACTTCTTTAAGGGATTTCCCAGCTATTGGAACTTTATTGTCTTCTACCTGTTTCTTTGGCAAACACCCCCCTGGGTTAATCTGGCCATTGTATTAATCCTGGTGGTGCTGGTTTTTGTCCCCATCAAATATGTCTATCCGTCGCGCCTGGATTACCTGACTCACAGCCGTTGGCTTCGCCGGGGTATGTTGTTTGCTACTCTGCTGTGGGGTGGGGCGACAGCAGCCCTGCTCTGGATATACCCCCTGACCAATTTTGTGTTGGTGACTCTATCCATCCTTTACATTGCTCTTTACATTGTCCTCAGCGTTTATCGCACCTTTAGACCCATTGAGCCGCTGCCGCGCGGCCCGCGCAGGAATGTTATTGCTGCGCCCCTCGAACGCCTCCGCAAACTCCGCCAGCGCCGCTGGCCTCTCCGCCGCCGCCGCTGAAGCACGTCGGTGGCGCGGCCACCCGGTCTAATCATCAGCAATCAAGCCCTGTTTGACAAGATCTCTTACGGTCAACTATACTTTAGAGCAGGTAGTAAGGCCATTGGCGAGGTAAACCATGAGCATCGGCTGGTGGATATTGGCAGCACTGCTAGTTATCATTATCGGGCAAATTGTTTTTTACTGGCCTTTGAAAAAACAGTTTCGGCGAGCCGAAGCCCGTTCTCTGCAACTGGAACGCAAACTCGCGTTTGCGCGGGGGGAATTGGCCGAAGCCCAAATGCGCCGCAAAAAGCTGTTATCCGCTTCAACCCAGGCACTGATCATTGTCGAAAAAGATTATCGTATTTCCAGCGCCAATAAGGTGGCCCGGCGGCTGTTTGGGCCGATAGATAAAACAGACACCTTTACCACCTGGACCCGCCAGCACCAACTCCGGGAGTTGGTAGACCAAACCTTGCAGGGTGAAAAGATGCCTCCCATCTATTTCACCAAAAACGAGCGGACCCTGGAAGCTCATGCCCGCACTATTAAAGGCCGTTCCATTGCGGGCAAAAAAGAGCCGGTGGCGGTGGCGCTGGCTATCCACGATGTGACCGATCTACAACGCTTGAGCCGGGCCAGGCGCGACCTTGTCACCAATATCTCCCATGAATTGCGGACTCCGCTGGCGTCGCTGCGCCTGCTGACCGAGACGCTGCTTAACGGCGCCCTGGATGAGCCAGATATGGCCCTGAATCTGGTCAACAAAATTGCAGCCCAACTCGATACCCTGAATCAACTGGCCCAGGAACTGCTGGACCTTTCTCTGATTGAGTCAGGCCAGGCCCATTTGAAACTGGCGGCTTATCCTCTCCGCTCGATTGTTCAGACGCAGGTGGACCAGCTCTTACCCCAGGCTGAACGCAAAAACCTGGACCTTCAGGTAGATATTGCCGAAGACCTCAACGTTCTGGCCGATGAAACGATGATTGGCCGGGTTATCACCAATCTTATCCACAATGGCATCAAATTTACAGAAACCGGCGCTGTGACCATTTCGGCTCAAAAAATTAGCGGCGGCGACGTGACTGCTGCGGGGACAAATAATACCGAAGATTGGGTCCGGGTCAGCGTGACCGACACCGGGCTGGGCATCCCCCCCGATGAACTCGACCGGATTTTCGAGCGTTTCTATAAAATTGATCGCGCCCGCAACCGCAAGCAAGCGGGGACCGGGCTGGGCTTGGCCATTGCCAAGCATATTGTCGAGGCTCATGGGGGGCGTATCTGGGCTGAGAGCAACGGCAAAAATGGGGCAACTTTTTATTTTACCCTGCCTCCTGAGGAGTAAGTACTCCCTGACTCAATGAGTTGACGCTAAAGGAGCGATGTGCTATCATCAGGCTCGTTCTATCTCAAAATGATACCGATTCTCGCTCATGCCCAATATCCTGATTGAAAACGGTGCTATTGTTACAATCAATAATGACAATGAGGTCATCTCTCCGGGCTATATCTTCACCGAAGATGATAAAATTGCAGCCCTAGGCGCTGGTCCTGCCCCTGATCACCTGCGCCGACAGGCCGACACACTTGTTGACGCCACCCTGATGGCTGTAATGCCGGGGATGGTCAATGCCCATACCCACCTTTTTCAAATCTTTCTGCGCGGTCTGGCCGACGATAAACCCCTGCTGGAATGGCTTAAATCAGCCATCTGGCCGGTGGCCTGTGCCTTGACCGAAGAGGATGCCTATGTCGCCGGGTTGGTCGGCTTTTTGGAAAATATCCGTTCTGGCGCAACGGCAGTAGTTGATCACCAATATGTCCATACGGACCCACGCAACAGCGACGGTATTTGCCGCGCCGCTGCCGAAACAGGCATTCGTTTGCTCCTGGCCCGCGGCTGGGCTGACCATAACTACCACCCCACCTTCATGGAAAGCCCTGCTGTAATCGTCTCGGAGATGCAGCGACTGCTGCAAACCTGGCAGGGCGCTGCCAACGGCCGGATTCGCATTGAATTTGGACCACTCATTCCCTGGGGCTGCTCCGACCAAACCATGCGGGAAACTTACCGGCTGGCCCAGGAATGGGGGATCGGCACCCACATCCACGCCGCCGAAACCCAGGCCGAAGTGGAGATGCTGCTGCAATCGCACCACCTGCGCCACATCGAATGGCTGGACAGCCTGGGCGCGCTTGGCCCCACCACCCACCTGGTTCACAGCGTCTGGCTGTCGGAACAGGAAATTGATTTAATTGCCCAAAAGAAGGCCATTGTGGTCCATTGCCCGGTCAGCAACATGTATTTGGCTTCGGGCATTGCGCCCATTGTCAAGCTCAAGCAAAAGGGTGTTACCATCGCCCTGGCCAGCGACGGCCCCGGCAGCAACAATTCACAAAATATGCTGGAGACGCTCAAAATGACGGCCTGCCTGCAAAAAGTGGGCAATCTGGATGCCATGGCCCTCTACCCGGAAGATGTACTGGTCATGGCCTGTCGCGGCGGCGCAGCAACCTTCGGCCAGCCGGAGTTGATCGGTTCCCTGGAGGTCGGCAAAAAGGCAGATATTGTGCTGGTGGATTTGGACTCGCCCTTCTCCATGCCGGTACATAAAATCCCCTCAACTCTGGTTTATAGCACGGCGGCGGGTCAGGTGGATACGGTTATCATTGACGGCCGGATTGTCATGCGGGCTAAACAGATAACCGTCGTGGATGAAAAGGCGATCCTGGCGCGGGCGCGGGCAGTCTGTGATAAGCTGTTTGAACGGGCGCAGGCGATGAAGTACTCGCTGGATCAAGTCAAGTGGTGATTTGGGAGGAGGTCTGTCCCAGATTTTGTTATGTTCCGGTAGGGTCGCAAGGCCTTGCGCCCCTACGCCTAAAAATTGGGACGCACACTTTGGGAGGAGGTGATTAAACGGAGATAAGCCTTTCTGTGAAACTCCAACAAGACTTAATGAGACTCTTTCCACAAACCAGGAGAGGAAGAAATGAAGTTAGGAGAAGAAGGAATGTATCGCAAAAATAACAAAAGTTTTTTATTTTGGTTACTATCATCATTGCTAATCATCTTGGTCGTGGCAGCGCAGTGTGGCACCGGCGCGGCGACGAAGATCGAGGAGACACCTAAAGCTGCGGCGACCGAGGAACCGGCTCAAACGGAAGCTCAGCCGACAGAGGAAGCCAAAGCAGAACCGACCGAAGCCGCTGCGCCGACAGAAACGGCGGAACCAACCGAGGCCGCCACCGCCGAAGCAATGGCTGAACCGACGGAGGAAGCGGGAGCGGCGGCTGGGGAAGCGGACTTCAGCGGGCTGAAGGTGGCGATGCTGACGTCGGGGCCGATCAACGATGAAGGCTGGAACCAGACGGCGTATGACGGCTTGAAAGCGGTGGAAGCAGCCGGGGCGGAGATAGCGAACACGGAGAATGTGGCCCAGGCAGACCAGTTGGACCTGATCCGGTCGTATGCGGATCAAGGGTTCAATGTGATCATTGGGCACGGCTTTGAGTATGGGGATGCGCTTTTGGCGGCGGCGGAAGAGTACCCGGAGGTGAGCTTCATCCAGATTGGCGGGATCGCCGAGAACGGGAAGAACCTGGTGTCGTATGTCTACCGGCCGGGAGAAGGCGGGTATACGGCGGGGATCCTGGCCGGGTACATGTCGCCGACAGGCAAGATCGGCGGTGTGGGCGCGGTGGAGATACCGACGATTGCGGCGGACTTCAATGCCTTCAAGCAGGCGGCGCAGTTGGTGAACCCGGAGATTGAGGAAGTGCCGGTGGCGTACACGGGCTCGTGGGTAGACATTCCCAAGGCGAAGGAAGCGGCGATCGCGCAGATAGACAGCGGGGTCGACCTGATCCTGGCGAATGGAGACAATGCGAACGTCGGGGCGATAGAAGCGGCCAAGGAGAACGGGCAGGTCTATGCCATCGGCTGGACGCGGGATCAGAGCCACCTGGCCCCGGACCTGGTGCTGACCAGTCTGGAACAACGGGTGGACAACATTCTGGTTGAGGCGATGCAGGAGATCAAGGCAGGGACGATCGCGTGGACCAACCATCGGGTCGGGTTCAAGGAGCAAGCCTCGACCTTTGCCCCGTTCAACGAGGTAGTGCCGCAGGATGTGGTTGACGAGGTCAATGCGGTAGCCGAGGCATTGGCCACTGGTCTAATCGAGTTGGACGACAACGGCAATGTCATCAAAGATGAGTACCATCAGGAGTCCGGTCCGGTTGAGGGTAGTACCGAAGAACAGGCTGACCATGATACCGTCTTTCCCTTGCCGGATGATGTACAAGAATTTATCGGCGGAGGCGGTGATAATCTAATCTCGTTCAAAACTAATTTAACCTTAGCCGAGATTGCCGAGTTTTATCGGCAAGCTTTCACCAAGGACGGTTTGACCGAACGAACCGTGGTCACCCAGGTTAATGATCAAGTGGTCAATCTTGTTTTCGACGGCTCAGCGAATGGCAAGATGCTCGTGGTGCAAGCCTTCCCGCTTGACGATAAGTCAAATAACGTCAGCGTTAGGTATGAGTGATAGTTAACTCTGACCAGCGAGTAGATGCAGTAATCTGACAGAACTTACGCGGTGGAGTGCTCAAAACACATGCTGAGTAGGCGCTAGCCGTATCGAAGCGGCGTTTTGAGCAGTTGGCATCCTTCGATACGCCCTTTCAGGGCTACTCAGGATGCTTACCGCGTAACTCCTGTAATCTGAAGCATGACACTTGTGGGGGCGTAGACGTAGAGTCCGCCCCCACTCAGGAAAAGTTAGACTATGATCACCTCAAGCGCGGCGGCCAAAACCAAAGAAGAGGCAGTGCAAAGAGCGGCCAACTATGAGCGAGCTCTGAATTTCTTGCTGCCGATCCTGGCCGTATTAGGTTCTTTTTTGGTAGGGAGTATTCTCTTGTGGCTGCTCAATGTCAACCCCATCGAAGCTTACACGGCGTTGGTCAAGGGTGCGTTTGGGACGCAGCGGCTGGTGGTCACCACTCTGCTCAAATCTATTCCGCTCATTTTTGCCGGGCTGGCCGTGACCCTGGCTTATCGGGGCGGTGTTTTTAATATCGGGGCGGAAGGCCAGCTTTATATGGGAGCGCTCTTTGCCGTCTGGGCCGGAACGGTGTTGATTTTGCCCTACCCCTGGCATTTGCTGCTGGCCCTGCTATTGGGCATTTTGGGCGGGATGCTATGGGGAGCTATTCCCGGCTATCTTAAAGCCAGCCGGGATATGAATGAAATCATTGTTACCATTTTAATGAATTATATTGCTATTTTTACGGTCAGTTTCTTTGTGCATGGCCCGCTCAAAGAAGAGGGCTGGAACACTCAAACTCCCGCGGTAGCCGAAACAGCCCAGTTGCCGATCATTTGGGCAGGCACCCGCCTGCACGCCGGTTTCTACTTGGCCTTGTTGGCTGTGGCGGCCGTTTACCTTTTGCTCTTCCATACCACTTTGGGCTATCGCATTCGTATGGTCGGGACGAACAAAGATGCGGCGCGTTATGTTGGCGTAAAAACGACCACGGTGATGGCCCTGACCATGGCTTTGAGCGGCGGCCTGGCCGGCCTGGCCGGGACGACCGAGCTGCTGGGGGTGCAGTATCGCTTGATTGATAATTTCTCGCCGGGCTGGGGCTTCGATGCCATTGCTGTTGCCCTGGTCGGGCGGCTCCATCCGCTTGGGGCGCTGCTGGCCGCTCTCTTTTTTGGAGCAATGCGCAATGGGGCGAACTCCATGCAGACGGCAGTAAAGATTGATGTGGTAGTGGTTTACATTTTGCAGGGTTTAGCTATCATCTTTCTGATTGGCGGAGCCACTGCCAATAATCGCATCCGGCGCTGGCTGGAAACTTGGAGAGTTTAAGGAAAATTGTATGGATGCAGACGCAATTGGCGCCCTCCTGCACGCGACAATCCGCTTAACGACGCCGCTGTTGTTTGCCGCCATCGGCGGATTGTTTAGTGAACGCTCCGGGGTGATTAACATCGCCCTGGAAGGCAAGATGCTGTTAGGGGCGTTGATCGGCTTTATGGTCGCTTACTCAACCGGCAGCCCCTGGCTCGGAATGGGGGCGGCCATCGTCGCCGGGGCAATTGTGGCCCTGCTCTTTGCCTACGTCACCGTCACCCTGGGGGCCGACCAGATTGTGACGGCAGTGGCGATCAACCTGATGATGACCGGCTTGACGGGGGTGGTTTTTCGGGTGATGAAAGCGGCCAATCCCGGCAGCCTCAGCGCGCCCACGTTTCCTGTTTGGAATATTCCCTTACTAAACGATATTCCTTTTATCGGGCCGCTCATTTTTAGCCACTTGCCGCTTGTTTACCTGGCCTTTTTGCTAGTGCCGCTGGCCAGTTTTGTCTTTTATCGCACTACCTGGGGTCTTTCCGTACGGGCTGTCGGCGAGCATCCGCGTGCGGCTGATACCCTGGGGGTGAAAGTGCCGCTGGTGCGTTATTTGTGTATCATTTGGAGTGGCATGATGGCTGCTGTCGGTGGGGTGGTCCTGTCCATTGGTTTTAACAGCACCTTTATTGAAGGAATGACGGCAGGTCGCGGTTTTATCGCTTTTTCGGCCATTGTTTTTGGTAAGTGGACGCCCCTGGGGACCATGCTGGCTTCCCTCCTGTTTGGCTTTGCCGATGCCTTCCAGTTGCGTGTCCAGACGGGAATTCTTGCCCCCTTGGGTTTCCCGGAAATCCCCTACCAGTTTCCGGTGATGCTGCCCTACGTGGTCACACTGGTCGCCCTGTTTTTCACCGGCAGAATGCATTGGCCGGCTGCCGCCGCCATTCCGTACAAGCGGGAAGAGGCCTAGAGACTTACGTACCTGTGCCAAAAGCGTAAAATGTTAAGATTTTTTTGAAAGCCATTACGTTTTACGTTTTGCGCCCCATTGCTCATATTTGGTGATTACTGCAATTTTGGGATGAGATGACAAACAACACTTTTCTCCACATGGAAAATATCACCAAAACCTTTCCGGGAGTGGTGGCGAACAACCGGGTTAACCTGGATGTCCGGCACGGCGAGATCCATGCCCTACTCGGCGAGAATGGAGCGGGCAAATCTACTCTGATGAATGTTCTATACGGTCTCTACCAACCCGACAGCGGCCAGGTTTACTTGAATGACCAGCCGACGACCATCCACTCGCCGGATGACGCCATTGCCAAGGGAATTGGGATGGTCCATCAGCACTTTATGCTGGTCCCACCTCTTTCGGTAACGGAGAATGTGATGCTGGGCCTGCCCGGCGAGAAGGGTATTTTGCTCAATCACCAGGCCGCTAAAAAGAATATCCTGGATATCTCGCTGGCTTATGGCCTTGAGGTGAACCCTGATTTGCCCATCTGGAATTTATCAGTCGGCACGCAGCAGCGGGTTGAGATTATTAAGGCTCTCTACCGGGGGGCCAAACTGTTGATTTTGGACGAGCCAAGCGCGGTGCTGACCCCCCAGGAAATTGAAGGGCTTTTTGGGGTGATGCGCCGCCTGGTCAGCAACGGCAACTCCATTATTTTCATCACCCACAAACTGGACGAAGTGATGGAAATCAGCGACCGGGTGACAGTTTTACGGGATGGTCTGGCCATTCAGACCGTCGAGACGAGGGCAACCACCAAAGCCGAACTGGCCCGGATGATGGTTGGCCGGGAAGTTCTCTTCCGCCTCGACAAACCTGCGGTTGAGCCGGGTGAGGTGAAGCTGGAGATTACGAATCTGGTTGTCAACGACGACCGGCACGTGCCGGCGGTTCGTAACCTGTCGCTGCACGTGCGGGCCGGTGAGATCGTTGGCCTGGCCGGGGTGGACGGCAACGGCCAAAGAGAGCTGGCCGAAGCCGTTGCCGGCCTGCGCCCGCCGCAGAGCGGGACGATTCGGATTTCCGGCCGGGAGACGACCGGTTTGAATTCCGGCGACCTGCTGCACTTCAACCTGGCCTACATTCCAGAGGACCGCCATCGCGAGGGCCTGATCCTGGGCTTTAAGCTGAGCGAGAATTTTATCGCCCGCAATTTTCGGCGGCGGCCTTTTTCAGTTCGGGGTCTGCTCCAGTACAGCGCGATCAAGACCAACGCCAGGCAGTTGATCCAGCGGTTTGACGTGCGCACGCCCAGCGCCGAAGTAACGGCCAGAACGCTGTCAGGCGGGAATCAGCAGAAGGTGGTGCTGGCGCGGGAGCTGTCAGAAGACCCGGATCTCATTATCGCCGCTCATCCCACCCGGGGCCTGGATGTCGGCGCGACCGAGTTTGTGGAAAACCGCCTGCTGGAACAGCGCGCCCGAGGCGCAGCTATTCTGTACATCTCGACCGAACTTGAAGAAATTTTGAATTTGAGTGATCGAATTGCCGTGATTCATCGCGGCGAAATTATGGGCGTTGTCCGTCCCGCCGAAGTCACGCCGGAATCGCTCGGCTTGATGATGGCTGGCACGCAGCACGGCCCGCTAGAAAATATCTCAGCATGAAGCTGGTAGAATAGGTGAATAAAACGTGGCCTTACGATTAACCGAAAAATCGGTTCGCCAATTTATCGAAGAAGTGAGCGATCAACAACATGCGATGGCCGGAGCGGTCATTGCCGCATCGGCGGCCCAGGCAATGGCGCTGGGGGAAGCATGCATGCAAATCAGCCTGGACCACCAGGTGGATAAATTAAACTGGCAGGATGTCACCGGCCGTATTGAGCAGATGGTTCATCTCAAGCATACCTTAATCGAGTGGTGTGACCAGGATGCCAGCGCCATCGCCGAGTTTGTCGCCCTGCGTGACGCTGGGGCAGAACTGCAAGGCCAGCGCATTTTGTGCGACAGCCCGGTTGAAATGAGCCGTCTCTGTCTTGAAGCGGCGGCGCTGCTGCAAGATTTTCGCCCGCTGGTGGTCGAGCAGGTCGCAGATGATTTGGAGATGACCATCACCCTGCTGGCCGGCGCGGCGCAAGCCGCTATGCTGTTGCTGGACAGCAACCTGCGCCACTGGCCTGAGCCGGATCTGCTGGCCGAATACGAGCCGCTGCTGGCCGAGTTAATAAAAGATATTGGACAGCTCTCGCCTGTCCAGCGGATTAGAGAGGGCGGATAAAAGTGACTCATTACAAGACTGTTTTTACCACCGAACGCGGGCAGCGCCACCAGCAAGCCGCTTTAAGCGCGGCCCCGCCTGAGCTGGACATCACGATGCTGCGCCAGCCGGATAAAGCGGCGCTGTTAGCCCACCTGGCCGATGCCGAATATTTTATTTCCGAGCGGACCGGGGTGATTGACGCCGACATGATTCAAGCTGCGCCCCGGCTTAAGTTAATCCAGCGGCTGGGATCGTTAACCTACGATATTGACACGGCGGCGGCCCGGGCAGCGGGGGTGGCCGTCTGTTATTGGCCGATTGGCACCGTCATTCGCGTGGCCGAACATCTGCTGCTGCAAATGCTGGCTCTGAGCAAAAAATTGGGCGAGACGCAAGCCATTGCCCTGGCTGCCAGTACGGAGTGGGGTCCCAGCCGGCGTACCGACGAGGATACCTTTGCCTACAACTGGTCCAACCGGGAAAATGTCGAGGGCTTGTGGCAGCGGACGATCGGCATTATGGGCTTTGGCGAAATCGGGGCCGAACTGGCGCGGCGGCTGAAAGGCTGGGATTGTACGGTGCTGTATCACAAACGCCGCCGGCTGCCGTTGGCTGTGGAGCAGGAGTTGGGCCTGACTTACGTGGACAGCACTGCCCTCTTTAGCCAGAGCGACTATATCGCCAACCTGCTGCCGTATTTCAAAGAGACCGATATGCTGATCAACGCCGAGTTTCTGGCCAAGATGAAGGACGGGGCGGCTCTGGTCAGTTGCGGCAGCGGCAGCGTGATTGACGAGGCCGCGGTGGCCGCCGCGGTGCAGTCGGGCAAGTTGAGCGGCGCCGCCCTGGATACGTTTGAGTGGGAACCGGTCAAAGCCGACAATCCCCTCCTGGCCCTGGCCAAACAGGGTTACAATGTCCTCCTGACGCCCCACATCGCCGCCGGCAGCATCGCCGCCGCCGCCCAGGAGCGGTTAGGCGATTATACTAACCTGGTCAATCATATTAATGGCAGACCGTTAAAGTATAAAGTCGTGTAAGCCTCATTTGTGCCCCAGGGCATGTTCAAAATCACTTGACAAAAGTGTGACTAGCATCCCGAGTAGGCGATAGCCGTATCGAGGGGTGCGGGTTCGCCCTGATCCCATCCGTTGACCGCACCCTCGATACGCCTCCGCTCCGCTCCGGCTACTCGGGCTGCTTTTTTACTGACTTTGAACATGCCGTGATTTTTGCCCGTTGTAACCTGACAAGACTTGTGATAAAATGGAAAAAAGTAAAGACCCCCGGCAGTCGCCAAACTCACGGGGGTCTTTATTGATTTCTTACTCCACCCCTTTGGGATTAAGTTAGGCACGGAAAAGGCAGAAGCGGAAGGATTGAGTTTTTTACGGTATTTAGAGAAGCTGATTTATGATGATTGCATACACATACAATCGGTCTACAAATTGTTAGCCCGCTCAGCATAAAGCGAACCTGTCTAACATATAATACGGTTAAACGCTAGGCATTGGATCAAGTAAAACAACTCATGAAATCTGGTCGCAGAACTTCAGAACACGAATTTGAAGCTAGAAGTAGAGATCAGTTAAAAGATTTCTTACATGCTTTAGGGTGGGTAGTGGAATCCTTTACGCAAGATTATGGTGAGGATTTATATACACGGATATTCGAACAGGGCAACCCTACAGGACACGATTTTTATATTCAGCTTAAGGGAACTGATAATGTAGAGCAATATGCGCTAAAAAATAAACCTGTCTTTAGCTATAGCGTTGATCTAGTAAATATCAAGCAGTGGTATTCTTTTACGTTGCCTGTAATACTTGTACTGTGGGACATCAATCAAAGAATTGGATATTGGATTTACCTACAACCAATTATTAGGAACAAACTCCAGACAAACGCAAATTGGCTGGAAAACTCGACAGGTGCTAAAGAACCTAAACGAAAGGTCTACATTCCTAGAAGTCAGATTCTTCACAACCAAAAGGCTGATCTATTGAAACAAGTCATTGATGCCGAGTACAGCAAGACAAAGCTGGGCAAGAAATATTTTGAAAGGTTACATAAGGAACACTTAAAAGAATTTAAGCATAATTTAGAGAAAAATCCAGAAATAATAAATATCCCTCAGCAACCCTCCCCACTTCCATCTCAAGTGGAACAGCAATTCCTCATCACGCAATACACAGCCGATGTTACTGCGAATCCCTTAGATGTTGAGGCTTGGCTTGAACTTGCCCATATCTATTATAACCTTGATGAAAAAGATAAAGCATTAATGGCCATAAATAAGGCTTGGGAACTGAATAAAGACGACCCAGGAATTATCAATGCCAGAGCTTGTACATTGGCCGAATATGCCATAGCGTATGGAGGACCAAAGAGTTTGCTTCACGAAGCTATTGAACTCTTCGAGTCCTTACGCGGTGATATGGCAGCTTCAATAGTTGATTACAACATTGGTAATAGTTTTGCAGGTCTAGGTGAGCATGAGAAAGCAATAAAACATTTTGATCAAGCACTTGCAGCAAATCCAAATCCACAACAAGCTGCACAGATCTGGAAAACCCGAGGATCATCTTTTTATGAACTTGGAAATCGCAATGAGGAAGTAAAATCGTTTGAGCAAGCATTGGAGCTAAACCCACAACTCTGGCAAGCTTATGCTTCTTGGGCAGCCTCAGAGGTAAGAGAAGAAAATTTCAAGAAAGCCATCGAACTTTATACTAAAGCTTTTCAAGCTAATCCAGACCTCGAAACCATTGGCTATGATTTGCTTTATTGGTTAGCTTACTCATTAGACATTATATCGATTAGATGAGACAGAAACGCAAAATTCGGTTACACTAAAGGACACTCTAAAAAATAAGGGTGTCCGATGAGCCAATATCAGGAATATGCCGAGAAACCGGCGAATTCTTAGCCCTAACGGGTTATACCCGCCAGGAATTTGATGCCTTGTTGCCCCACTTTCGTCACCATTACTACGAGTGGATGAAGATCCATCGTTTAGATGGCAAACCCGCGGCAAACGGGCTATAGTGATTACCAGAACTGTCCCTTACCGCTGATGGAGGACAAACTTTTTCATCTTGAATTATCTCAAGACCAACAACCTCCAAACGGTACAAGGAGCTTGCTTTGGGATTAGCCAACCCAAAGCCAATGTCTGGATCCATTGTCTGCATCCAATCTTGAACCAAAGCTTGGCGGCGCTGGGTGAACCCCAGCTCGGCAGATGGATGAGGTGGTCTTCGATGAAACACAAGCGGCGCTTTACTTTATGACGGGACGGAGCGACCTATTCAACGTCCTGGTGATCCTGACCAACAACAGCTTTATTACAGTGGTAAAAAACAACACACCGTCAAAATAATATCCTGATCAACATGTTTTGCATCAGATTTCTTTTCTTGACCGATACGGTCGAAGGCAAAAGGCACGACAAAAGTTAGCCGATGAAAGTGAGTATCATCTCCCGTCCGGCAGCAAATTAGGCCAGGATACCGGCTTCTTCAAGGCTTTCGCCTCGACAATGTGGCTATTTTACAACCTAAGAAGAAGCCGAGAGGTAAGCCGCTGTCTGACCTGGATAAACAAGATTAATCAATGGCTTTCTTCGATCCGAGTGCGCATTGAACACACCATCGGCAGTGTTAAACGTTATCGGATTGTCAAAGACAAAATTCGGAATTGAAACCGGGTTTTAAGGACGCTGTCTTTGAAACCTGCTGTGGGCTGCATAATTTCAGATTGAATTTTTGACCCTGGCATTACCAGCCTATCCAACTCCACCTTTTTGTCCCTTTCTAATCGATATAATCTCTATTATTTAGATCAAATAATCTTAATGAAGCATATCGCCGCGTAAATCAACTCTTAAGTTTGAAGCCTGAGTATAGAAATGGGCAGTTACTGAAGGCATATATTCTGAGCCAATTATGGGAAGAAAACCCTCTTTATATTTCCAGCGCCTTATCCTTTTTCAAAATAGAATTCTAGATGATTCTGAGGATATGTTTGCCCGTGACGAACTGTATTTAATTTACAACTCCGAGGGATACAAAGACGACGCGCGGCATATTTTGGAAGAAGCTATAAGTCTAGGTACAGCTCCGCCACAAGTTTTATATCATTATGCTATGCTTCTTGAGGAAGAGCAGAAATTTAACGAGGCCATACAATATTTAGAACTCGCCTTTCAACAGAGTCAAGAACATCACATAGTTCATGCACTTGCTCGTCTAAAAAGAGAAATGGGGCGTTACCACGAAGCTATCGAATTCTACAGAATGGCACTTAAAGATGTTACTGAACCATTTTCCATACTACGGAGTATTGCTGATTGCTACTATTTTCTAGAGGACTTTAAAGGATGTGTTCTCACAGTTTCTAAATCAATCTTACTTGGTTCTGACGATAAAAGTAATTTATGGGGGAATTTAGGGTTTGCACTACAACAGTTAGGGTTAAAGCGTCACCAAATTTCCCGCTTTTTTAGTTTCTTAGGCCAAAACCTGCTTGAAGGAAATAAAATATCTGATACAGATATTGAAAAAGAGTTGGATAGGGTGTTATTAAACGCCAAAGATTAACCCAATTTACTTTAACAAGCAACGGGCGGGCTAACAACAGCGTCAAGCTGACTGCCTACCCTTGCAATTCCCAACCGCACTTTGCCAGCCAAGGCTTTGATAAAAGTATCACATCTTGCTGGCCCGGCAGCAGCTTACGCCGGGGGCGTTGGGTGGCTTCACCTTGAACGCCAGACAGACTGCGAAAAATGGTCACACGAATGTCAGTAGATACCGCGCATCGACGATGGTGGCAGATCTTCGAAGTTGTTTTTGGCACTCCTTTCCTTGTTGCCATTGCTCTACAATTCGCGCTGCCGCTCTCGATTCCGCTTGGTTTTCTCACACCAGTCATCATTTCTGTCGGCGTTGGCTGCATTGTCGTAGGTCTGGTTCTTGTTGTCCTTGCGCGTCGACAGTTTGCTCAGCATCAACAACCGACTGATCCAGGCCGTTCGACAAGTCGGATTATTACAACAGGCGTGTTTTCAATCTCAAGAAATCCCCTGTACCTCGGTGGGATCTGTATTTTGGTCGGAATTGCACTCGTCGTTCATCTTGTGTGGGTGTTTGTGCTCCTCTTGCCAGCATTTATCGCTTGCCATTATATTTTAGTCGTACCAGAAGAACGATATCTTGCCAGCAAGTTTGGAGAGGAATATCGAACATATGTGGCCTCAGTTCATCGCTGGATAGGTCGTGCGAGACGCCGACGAAGAAGGTAATACCTGTGGCACCGTGCTCGGCGGGTAACGAGAGGATAGCTTCTGCCGCCTCTGGGGTAAGATATCGAATGGATGGGACAGGAAGGTAGGCCGCGGTGGACACTTGTGTCTGTCGTGATGCTCTCCGTCACTCCTTCGCGACTGTGCGCGAGGCCGTGGTCGGCGCGCAGGATATGGATGTGATCATCGCCAACTCGGAGCTGCTGGCCCAATCCGACGAGAAGTGGATGCGGCTTTACCGCTGCCGCACCTGCGGCACGGAATGGGCCGAAGCCTGTTACAGCTCGGGCCACATGGATTTCTATTATCTCTTCCCCGCGCCGCCAAGCGGCGACTCCGTCCGCTGGCTGCACGAGGAAGCCGCCGGGCTGCCCCCGTCGTGAAGTAAGGTCTCACCTCGAGAGGGCGGTCGGTCATGCAACATTTTGCGTTTGGAAATAATGAAAAAGCTTATGACTGCTCATTCATTCCAATGTCCAGCCTGCGGCGCTCCCTTAATCCCAAGGGGCAGCGCCTCGATTATTAGCTGTCCCTACTGTCATACCTCAGTGGTTGTGCCGGAAGAACTGCGGCAAGTTTCAGGCGCAGCCTCCTGGTCCACCCTGGTGTTTGACAATTTTACCTCCAATGAGAACAATTGGTTAGTCGGAAGCTACCCGAGCAAGTATTTCGCCACCCTAAACCAGGTTATTGCCGAGGGGCGCTATCGGTGGGAAGCAGATGTAAGCCTGGCCTCCACCATTACCACAGCCTGGTTAGGGGGCTATCAAGTTTCAGATTTTCATCTGATCGCCAATGGTAAACACATTAACGGGAGCAGAGCGGGCAGCAGTTGGGGGGTCGTTTTCCGCATCCAGGACAACCATAACTTCTACTGGTTTCATCTGACAGACAGCCAGAATTTTGCGGTTTCGAGGCAAAAAGAGGGTCAATGGCTGAATGTGGTGGATTGGACAAGAACAAATGTGATCAAACCCAATGGGGTCAATCAGGTGGAAGTCATTGGCCGTGAAAGGCACTTTATCTTTTTGATCAACGGGCAGATGGTGAGTGAAGTTGAGGATGATCACTTCAAACAGGGGTTGGTCGGGTTAGCGATTGAAGCGTACACACCTGGGGAAAAAATAGTTTTTGATTTTATGGATCTCATCTTGCGGGCGCCTTGAAGATAGATATGGAACCGCCTCAATGAAGCGTGACTGGCACTATTGGGTCAGATTGCTATCGGTCGGCTTGGTCGGAGGTGTCACGCTGGGGTATATTGTTGCTATTGCCATTTATATCGAAGCGACAGTGCGCCCGGCCCCCAGTTCAATATGCTGCCTGACACCCGATGATATAAACTTCGACTACGAAACAGTGACATTTACCAGTGAAGATAAGGTGACCTTATCGGGTTGGTATATTCCATCCCGCAATCGCGCCGCCGTCATTTTGCTTCACGGCTATGGGGCCAATCGTTTGGAGATGCTGACCAGGGCTGAGTTTTTGGCTCGCCACAGGTATGGCGTCTTGCTCTATGACCTGCGGGGACACGGAGAGAGTGGTGGCACCTTACGAACTAATGGTTGGCTTGACGTGCAGGACGTGGTCGCCGCGTTGGGCTTTCTGCAAAGCCGGGAAGATGTTGACCCCCATCGGCTGGGTATTTTGGGCTTCTCTGTCGGGGGACAGGTCGCCCTAAGAGCGGCAGCCCAAAATGAGCTGCTCAAAGCGGTGGTGGCCGACGGGCCGAGCCTGGTCAAAACGGAAGATGCGCCCCCGCCAAACTCGTTATTTGAACAGATTAATCCCGCGATTACTCGGGTGATTGACCGAGTTTTTGAGTGGCGCACGGGCGTGACCGCGCCGCCGGGAGTGGTGGAAGCGATGCCTGAGATTGCGCCGCGAGCCGTTTTGTTGATCGCCACCGGCCAAGATATAATGGAAATACGCATTGCTGAGAACTATTATGAGCATG
Organism: Anaerolineales bacterium; assembly: GCA_015075185.1. Taxonomy (GTDB): domain Bacteria; phylum Chloroflexota; class Anaerolineae; order 4572-78; family J111; genus DSQQ01. The sequence continues at coordinate 701,966 of JABTUW010000003.1, forward strand.
CCGGCGATCCGAAAACCTTATGGCAAATCCCCGAAGCCGGGCATGGGGGTGGTTTGCTGGCCCGGCCTGCTGAATATGAACAAACGATCATCGCGTTTTTCAACCGGAGCTTATAAGACTCATGGGGAATAGGATCCGGATTCGACCGATTTTTCGGATAAAATAACTTAAATCCGTTCGATCCGTTTAATCTGCGTCCATTGGTCAGGCTGATTACACAAACCTAAAAGCAAATTGGAGGTCAAAGGATGTCAGAAGAGCGAAAACGAGACGTGGAGAAGGTCTATTCTATCAAGGAGTTCGTCTCCAAGCTGCGGCGCCTGGCCGATGCTCTGGAATCAGGAAAGCCATTCGTCATCCAGGTAGCGGGAGAGCGCATCCGCGTGCCGGGCAAAGCCTCTATCAGCATAGAACACGAACGATCGGAGAGCTCAGAGGAACTTGAATTTCAGCTCAAGTGGGAGCTGCAAGAAGGGAATGACCAGGACGAGGGTGACGAAGTTGAGATGCAAGACGAGGATGTTGAGCCGGAAGATTAAAGACCACGGGGCAAACCGGCCCGGAGAAATCTATGCTAGAAATTATCGGAAATTTGCACCTTCATACCACTTCCTCTGATGGCACCGGCAGTCACGACGAGGTCGCTGCCGCAGCGGCCCGCGCTGGCCTCGATTTTATTGTTTACACCGATCATAATATCGCCATAGAGGGGATGGAGGACTGGTACTCCCTGTCTGCCAATGGTCACAAAATCCTGCGGCTGATGGGGCAAGAGATCAACGACCAGCAGCTTGTGCCGGAATTGAACCATCTGCTGTGCCATTTTGTCAGCGAAGATTTCCAGCCTGTCGCCGCCAATCCCCAGGCATTAATTGACGCTGTTCACGCCCGCGGCGGCGTCACCTTCCTGGCCCACCCCCTGGAGCGGCCCGGCATCGGCGCAGCCCGCGAAACCTACCCCTGGCTGAGCTGGGAAGTGTCGGGCTTTACCGGCATCGAAATCTGGAACGCTATGACCGATGTCAAGTGGCAGCTCCGGACCAAACCCCGGGCGATCATCGGCGCTTATCTCCCCAATCTGGTCTTGACCGGCCCTTTCCCGGAAGTACTGGCCAAATGGGACCAACTGCTGGCTACCGGCCAAAAGGTAGTCGCTATCGGCAACTCCGATGCTCATGCCATGTCCTTTAGCCTGGGACCGTTGCGCCGGACCATCTATCCCTACGAGTATCTCTTCCGCGCGGTGAATACCCACCTGCTGCTAGATGCCCCACTGGCGCACGAGGTAAACCGGGCCAGGCAGCAAATTTTCGAGACGCTGCGGCTGGGGCACTGCTTCGTCAGCTATGATTTGCTGGCCTCGTCGCAGGGCTTCAGCTTTACCGCCAGCAGCGGGGCGGCGGAAGCCATTATGGGCGACACGCTGCCGCTGGAGGAGGTCGCAACCTTTCATGTTGCCAGTCCCCAGCCGGCCCGGCTGCGCCTGCTGCACAATGGCCGGGTGGTGGCTGAAACAAAGGAGCGAGAACTAACCTTGAGGACTCGCGAGCGGGGCGTTTATCGGGTCGAGGCCTATCGCCGGTTTTGGGGCTGGCAGCGAGGCTGGGTCTTTACCAACCCCATCTATGTCTCCTAGTTTGGGCAAAAATTGAGTTCAGACCGCGCGGCGCTCCACCGCCGCCAGCACCTCTTTGAGCACCGGCTTGCGACTGAAAGTCAGCACTTCTCCGGCTGACACCGCCTCGAATGTCCCCTCCGCCACATTTGCGCTCTCATAGACCAACAGGATCAAGTCGTGCCGGTTGGCCTGGCGGACCTTGGCCAGCTTGCGCCGCAGGTAGTCCGGCTGCCAGAAGCCGACAATTTCCAGCAGCGCCCGCCGGCCATCCTTGCGATGGGTCAAGGAGAAATCGGGGATCATCACCGTATCGCCCACCAGAATCAGCTCATCCTCGCGGGCCAACTGCCACACCCGCGCCGCGCCGCCGTACTTTTCTTCAAACTCGGCGGCGAAGTCAGCTTCGAGCTGGCTGTCAAACAACCCCGACGCCTTGAAGTGAGTCCGCAGTTCGGTGCGATGATCGAGGACATAGCGGTGCGGCTCCCGGCTGGGAATGCTGGGCAACTGGATATCGGCCTCCATCTGCCAGTTCTGGCACAACAGGAGCGCCGGCATAAATTTGGCAAACTGCAAGCCATAGCGAATGGTAGATTTCACGAACGGAGAAATAGGCCCGTAGAGGGTGATGTGATAATCCTTGTAGGGTAAGCTGTTAGCTTGCCCTCCGGCGGGCCGGATCGAGTACATCAGTTTGAACAGCTTGATGTACTTGAAAACGTCCTTGTAGCCATCTCCCACCACTACCCGCATCTCTCGTGCCCAGTAGAGCAGGCCGCGGGCCAGCTCCAAATTATAACGAGCAATGAGGTCACCGGGGGCGAAAGGCTCGCCGGGATCAAGCAGGATTTGCTCTTCGGCCAGGTCGGCGAAGAGGGCGGTTTCGATCTGCTCGGCGGTCAGACCGTATCCGGCGGCGGTTTCGGCAATGAGCTGTGCGCGGGTGGTCTGGCTGAACAGATCAGGCTTGAAGGTGACTGGCCCGCGCTGAAAAAGGGCAGTTCTCAGGTCGGCAGGCGAAATGGGCGGGTCACTGCCAAAAGTGCAACGGGCTTCCAGGACGGCGGCCAACCCGCGAATGACAGGATAATCCAGGCTGTCGCCTTCGTAATCGCGCAGGGCTTCGGCCAGCGTCCCCCGGCTGCGCCCGGTGTGCTGCCGGAACAGGGCGGTCAATTCAGCGGCAACGGTCAGGTAGTGGTAATCTGCCGGAATAGGGCGAGTCCATACCTGACCATTGCGTATCTCCAGCCGGGGCCGGATCAGTTCGGCTTTAAGCATCAGCCCTCCTTGAGTTTAACTTTGCCTCAAGAAGGGCTGATTGTCCAATTGAAGACCTTTTATGAGTAGAAGTCAATCAGGGAAAAATTTTCTTAACATTGATTGCTCGCATGGGCAAGATTCGCTATAATGGTGCTCCTTTACTCCATCAGAATGGGGAATTTTCCTCAAAGGACAATTCGCCAACATTCAACGCTGCTGACTTCCACAGGTGATAGGCCAGTGCAAAAAGTCTTGCTCATTGATGACGACAATGCCTCCCTCCGCCTGGTAAAGTTAATCCTTGGCCATGCCGGCTATGAGGTCTACACGGCCAAGGATGGGCCGGAGGGTTTGGGCCAATTCCAGACCCACCAACCTGATCTGGTCATCCTTGACTTGCTCATGCCAGACATGCATGGCTGGCAAATCTGCCGGCAACTGCGCCAGTTCTCTAATGTGCCAATCTTGATCCTGACCTCTATGAGCGGAGCGGACAACACCATCAGCAGCCTGGAGGCCGGCGCGGATGATTACCTGCAAAAGCCCATCGAAGTTAGAGTCCTGTTGGCGCGCGTCCGGGCGCTGCTCCGGCGGGCCAGCCAGCCGCCGCGGGTAGATCAGCCCTCTCTTTTTAGCGATGGCTATTTGACCATTGACCTGACCGCACGGCAGGTTCTCATTAACAACCAGCCGGTTGAGTTGACTCCAACCGAATATGAACTGCTCGTCTATCTGTATCAGCGGGCCGGGCAGGTCTGTTTGTATTCGCAGATTCTGCGAGAGGTCTGGAAGTGGGAGCAGCATCCGATAGACGTGGTCCACCAGAATGTCCGGCGCTTACGGCGAAAATTAAAAGAATCACCGTCTACTCCACGTTATCTCCTCACCGAGTATGGAGTGGGTTATCGCTTCCAGAAGTCACCCCCCTAATAACCTCAATGATGTTAGGAACATCCAGGAATTGCGCCGGTCTTACCCGCCAACGTTTACTTCAATGTTATATTCTCGAGCTACATCGGCGAGCGCATAGACGTGCTCCCGGCTGGGCGGGCCGAGACCTTGCAATTGATAAGGCTGGTCCAACTGGCGCCACTTCGGCTCGCCGAGGCGGTGATAGGGCAAAATGTCATACTGGCGTATATGGGGCATTTTGGCGATGAAGGCAGCCGTGGCTCGGATATTTTCCGGGGAGTCATTGTAACCTGGCACCAGAGGGGTGCGGACATATACCGAAACTCCCAGGTCAGCTATGCGCCGTAGATTAGCCAGAATCAACTCATTGCCTACCCCGGTCAGGCGGCGATGTTGGTTCGAGTCCATGTGTTTAATATCAAACAGGACTAAATCTACGTAACGCAGGATCGAGCGAAAGGTCTTCCATTGCACATAGCCGCAGGTATCAAGCGCCGTATGCAGCCGGTGAGACTGGGCCTGGCGGCAGGCTTCTTCCAGAAAAGCTGCTTGGGCAGTAGGTTCGCCGCCGGAGAAGGTTACGCCTCCCCCAGATTTGACATAGAAGGCCCGGTCACGCTCGACCTCGGCCAGCACCTCCGGCACGGTCAGATACCGGCCGATGATGTTGAGGGCGCCGGCGTAGCAGATCTTAATACAATCACCACAGAGAGTACAAAGTTGCCGGTTGATGGTTCGCCCTTTGCCGTTGGCTGGTTGGATTGCCTGCTCGGGGCAAACCGCTAAGCATTTATCACACTCAATACAGTTAGTGGCAATATAAGTAATCTCCGGCTGGCGGGCCATAGATTCCGGATTCTGGCACCACAGACAACGCAGCGGGCAACCCTTCAAAAACACGGTCGTGCGGATACCTGGACCATCATGGATCGAAAAGCGCTGGATATCAAAGATGAGTCCGGTTAACGCTACTTTGAGCTTATCTTTGGGGTCAAAGCGGTGTTGTCGTTCCAGCCAGGTAGTCATATGGATACTCCTGCTTATTGCTGCAAAAAGCAGGGGCGCATGGCCCTCGCCCAGAGCCAAGACTCAAGGCGATTGGTTACCAAACGCCCCTACCCGTTGTGACACCATCAAGCCTTAAAAGGTGTGTTCAGTTCGGGTGATGATGTCGTTCTGGAGGGCCGGGTCAAGTGCAGTGAAGAAGGCACTATAACCCGCCACCCGGACCACCAGGCCGCGATAGTTCTCTGGATGTTTCTGCGCATCCAGCAGAGTCTCGCGGCTGACCACGTTGTATTGGACATGCAGCCCGCCTCCGGTGAAGAGGGTCTCCGTCACAGCCATTAGATTGTGCAACCCCTTCTCATCCTTCAGTGCATTGGGATGGAATTTCTGGTTCAGCAGCGTGCCGTTTGAGGCCAGTTGGTGATCGAGCTTGGCCACCGATTTCACCGCTGCCGTCGGTCCCAGGTTGTCGCGGCCCGACACCGGCGAAACCCCGTCGGCCAGAGGTGTGCCAGCCTTGCGCCCATCCGGCAGCGGGCCAACAACGGTACCTAACGGCACGTTGGCCGAAACCGGATAGAGGCCCGGCTGGAATTGACCACCACGCGGGTTGCGATACTGCTCAACCTGATCGCAGTAGATCAAAGCACCCTCGCGGGCCAGCTCGTCGGCATAATCGTTGTCATTACCGTACTTGGGAGCGCGGTTCAGGAGCATCTGGCGCAGATCTTCCTTGCCCTCGAAGTTGGTCTTGAGCAATTCCTTCAACTCAGCCAGAGTTAGGGCTTTTTCCTCAAAGACCAGCTTCTTGACGGCTGCCAGGGAGTCACCTACGTTGGCGACACCGACACCTTGTGGGCCGGTAAAGTTGTAGTGCGCTCCACCTTCCTGGAGCGACTTGCCCTTAACAATGCAGTCGGCCACCAGCGAGGAGAGGAAGGGCAGCGGTGCTCGTTGGCCGTGAGCCATATCCACGGCGTTGTCGGAGACGATCAGTAAGCGGACGAAGTATTCCATCTGTTGGCGATAAGCTGTCATTACGTCGTCAAACGACTTGAAAGAGGTCAACTTACCGGTCTTGGGTCCCAGCCGCTTCCCGGTGAGGGGGTCAACTCCATCGTTCAAAGCCAGCTCCAGCACCTTGGCCATGTTGAAGAAAGCTGCATCGTGCCAGCCCTCAGTTTTGCCGCCGACCTGCGGCTCGACACAGCCGATAATGCCATAGTCACGGGCATCCTCTCGGGTCAAACCCCGGCTGAGAAGCGCTGGGACAATGATCCGGTCGCTATAGTAGGCCGGCATCCCCAGGCCAACCCGGCTGACCTCGAGAGCCTTCATGTACAACGGCTCCGGCGTGCTTTCGTGAATGCGGATGGAGATCGAGGGTTGGTAAAGCTTGATGTTGGCCGAGGCTTGCAAGCACATGAAGGACAATTCATTCGTCGCGTCCTTCCCATCCCGAGCCTGGCCGCCGACGATCAGGTTTTGGAACATCGGATAGCCGCCAAAGGCTTTGGTCGAGTTTTCATCGCGGACCTTGTTGATCTCATTGAATTTGAGCCAGAGCAGATCCAGCAGTTCCTGCATATCGTCGAGCGACATGCGATCTTCACTGACCCGGAAGTAGGGATACATGTACTGATCGAACCGCATCGGCGAAATCGAATGGCCATTCGATTCGAGCTGAATGGTCAATTGGATGAACCAGAACGACTGCAACGCCTCCCAGAATGTTTCCGCCGGCTGGGCCGGGACCTTGTGGCAGATGCGCGCAATTTCTTCCAGTTCGGCTTTGCGGCGGGGCTCCTTGGTTTTAGCCGCCAATCGTTCCGCTTCCCTGGCAAACCGCTCGGCAAAATGAACCACGGCCTTGTTGGCAATGACCACTGCCTTCAAGAAGTGCATCTTTTGATGATCGTCCGGGTTGGTAATGTCGAGCTTGGCCAGTTCTGCTTCGGCCTCGGCAATGACCCCGTTCAGCCCCTTTGCCAGAACCTTGGCGTAATCAACCGAAATGTGACCGACCCCGTTGAAGAAGTAGTTGCCTACGGTGAACACCCCGGCGGTCTGGGCATCTTTAGCCTCTTGCGTCATCAACGAGGCGGCCAGTTCGTTACTGGTCTTGCCCTCCCAGTAGGGGAACAGTTCGCGCAGGGTTTGCTTTTTCTCTGCTGAGATGAGGAAAACATCCCCGCTGCGCTTCTCCAAGCGGTCCAGTTCAGCTTCAAGCCACTTGCAGGAGAACTCGGGGAAGATGGGCGAGGAGCGTGGCTTGGTCGCCTGGTTACCGACAATTAACTCATCCTCCTGAATAAAGATGGTCATCTCACTCAGGATCTTCTCCAAGGCTTTGGCCCGGCGGATGATGATAGGTTCGGCCTCGGTTTCCCGGTAAGACGCGGTGATGAGCTTGGCCCGCTCGACGCAGATTTCCGGGGTAACGGCCAGGAAACGTTCTTTAATGCGCTCCAGCCGGGGGGTTGGGCCTGGTAGCTCGATAACGTGCTCTTCAATTTGCTGTAATAGCTTTTCCATTGTTGTATACCTCCACTGGTATCAAAATGGACAATATTTGATTTGTATTTTTGTTGGCTGCGTTAGACACGTCTAACACGGCAGTTTACCGCTGGGTTTAGCTATCTCACCCTGGCCCGCAATCACCTCCTTCCACCCTATTCCATTTCGTCCTTTCATTCTGGTTGAGTTATAATAAAAGCAGACAGGCAAACAGAAGTGGGTTCAATCCCAAACGAGCTGAACCTCTTCTACGGCTATGTCACCTGGGGAGATACCGCCGGCGGCCAAACTGGTCGGTATCTCCCTATTTTATTCACTGCGTCCCTGCCGGTCTACTCTTAAAAGCAGCCCGACTCATCCTACCCAAGTGGCAACTACGATAATATGGGGGGACCATCTTCTTGATGGCTATACTCTGACCTCGCTTGGAGCAGGAATCACGCCAAGCTGCTGCATCATGCCTAGAGTATCCCAGTTGAGCCAGGCTTCCTGAATTTGGTCGTTGCTGACCCGGTGGATATTGATGGCCGTGACGTTGATCGGCTTGCCGGTCGCCGGAATGCCGGCAAACTCGCCCTGTTGGGTGCCGGTGACACTCCAGCGGGTGACCACCTTGTCTCCTTCGGCTATTTGATCCTCAACGGTGAAGTGAACATCAGGGAAGGCCGTGCGCAGGTAGGTGACGAAGGCTTTCAACCCCTCCCGGCCCGGTGTTTCACCCGGCACGGCATTATGATTGACATAGTTGGCGCCCACAATCTCGTCAGCCACGCTCAGGTCGCCCCGGTTAAATAACTCTTCAAAAAATCGTTTTAGAACCGTTTTGTTTGTTTCAGTTGACATGCAATACCTCTTGGTGTTTACCAATATTGTTGAATATTGCCGAACTTTCACATTTTAGAATATTTTAGGCGATTAGCTGAGTGGTACGGGACGGGGCCGGGTTAATCGTTTCCGGGTGGGGACTTTATGGATGGAAGGATGAAGCGAGATGCGAACAAAAGGTAGCGGAAAATAGTAACTTATTCTCCCAACTCTCTATTATATTATGAAATTCTCCCTTATAGCCAGTGATATTTGTCACAAACAACTAAGACAAATGTCACCAGGCCGAATTCTCTGGTAACGTTTAAGCAATGTTCAAGTTGAGCTGAGTTTCGGAGTGGTCAAATTTGAGTTTGGGGCGGCCAACAGTATAATGATTTTTATAAAATTTATTATAAAAATTCCAATAACTGAATGAAACAAAACTATCGTACTATTGATCAAGCTAAGAAAATATTGAGCCAGGAAGAGGGGACCATTCTCAAGAATTGGGGCGGCAAGTTACCCATCGCCCTGGTTTGGCCGAACAGTTACCGCGTGGGCATGAGCAGCCTGGCCCTGCACATCTTGTATCGCCTCTTTAACGATGAACCGGATGTCGCCTGCGAACGGGTCTTTTATGGTTTCCAGCAGCTCCCTCAGCGTGATGAGCCGCTGGTATCCCTGGAGTCGCAGCGCCCCCTGGACGAGTTTGCGGCTGTAGCCTTTACTATCTCCTATGAAATGGATTATTTCAACGTGGTGCAGATGTTGCGCCAGGCCGGCTTTCCCCTGTTTGCCGCCGAGCGCGACGAGAACTGGCCGCTGCTGATTGCCGGTGGTCCGGCCGTTTACACCAATCCGGAGCCGTTGGCCGAGATTTTTGATGCCTTTGCTATCGGCGAGGGTGAGGCGATTGTGCCGCCGCTGATTGACGCCCTGTGGGAGATTAATGAAATGCCTCGGCCCGAAGCCTACGAGCGGCTGGCCCAGGTAGACGGCATGTATCTACCCGCGCTTCACCATGATGGCCCGGTACCCCGGGTGTGGGTCAAAGATATCGAGACCCGGCCCACCGTGACCCAGATTTACACACCCAACACCGAATTTGGCGACCGCACCCTGATCGAAATTGCCCGCGGCTGCGGGCGGGGCTGCCGCTTCTGCATGGCCGGCTATGTCTACCGGCCAATGCGCGAGATGCATCTGGATACGGTGCTGGCCGCGGCCCGGCACGGCCTGAAACACCGTGACCGGATTGGACTGGTCAGCGCCGCCGTCAGCGACCATAGCTGGATTGACCAGATTGCCATCGAACTGCGCCAAATGGGCGCGCGCTTGACCGCTTCCTCCATGCGGGTTGACCCAATCAGCGAGCCGCTGATCAAAGGGTTGGCCGAAAGTGGCAACCAAACCCTGACCATCGCCCCCGAAGCCGGCAGCGTGCGCATGCGCAAAGTCATCAACAAGCCCCAGGCCGACGCCCAGATCTTGCACGCCGTGGAGCTGGCGGCCAGGTACAACTTCCCGCAGCTTAAGATGTATTTTATGGTCGGCCAGCCGACGGAGACGGAAGAGGATGTCGAAGCCATTGCCCGAATGGTGCTGGCCGCCCGCCAGATTTTTCCGCGTAATATCGCCATCAACGCCACGCCTTATGTCCCCAAGAGCCATACCGCCTTCCAATGGGCGGCCATGCTGCCGGTCGAAACGCTGGAAACACGCATCAAATACCTGCAAGACCGGCTCAACCCCAACGGCGTGACCGTCCGCAGCGACAGCCCGGCCTGGGCCGCGGTGGAAGGAACCCTGGCCCGGGGCGACCGGCGGTTGGGCCGCGTGCTGGCCCGCATGCGCAAGGTCAACCTGCGGGAGTGGGGGCGGGCGCTGGAAGCGGAAGGATTGAGCCAGGACGAATTTCTGCGCGAGCGCCGTCTGGACGAGAAGTTGCCCTGGGAGTCGGTCACAACGGGCGTCAGCAAAGCCTTTTTTAGCTGGGATTTGCGCCGCGCCCTGCGCAATGACCTGACCCAGGCCTGTCCTCCCGCCGGCTGCCTCAAGTGCCATGCCTGCGACGAGGAATGGGCGCTTCGCCCCAACTACCAGGCCGCCCTCGGCCCGAACCTGGGCGCATATGGGGATAATTACATTCCTTTGGAAATTTAGATCATTTGGCCGATCATCAGAGCCGGGATTGGAGGATTTGGGGATTAACTTTTTAAGAAATCTCCGAATCCCCTAATCCCGGCCATTTTTTAGGATCAAGGAGTGTCAGTCTCATGTCGAAAAATATAGCCAATTACAGAGACTTTGTTGGTGCGAAGGCCGATAAGTTTCACAAAGCTACCCTGTTTCAGGGCGAAAATCTCATGATTGGCCTCAACTGTTTGGAGCCGGGTCAGGTGCAGCATGTGCATGAGCATGCCGGCCAGGATAAGTTTTACTTTGTGCTGGAAGGTGTTGGATTATTCACCGTCGGTGAAGAGGTCACCGAAGTTGGCCCCGGCCACGTGGTTTGGGCGGCGGCGAGCATGCTGCATGGCGTCGAAAACCGGGGGACGGAACGGTTGACTATTTTGATGGGTATTGCGCCCCCACCAAAATAAGAGGTGCCCCCTCGTTGAGCCAGAAAAATTAACAAGCCTGCATCCGCTGCCTCTCGGCGGTGTATTTTTCGTAAAAGACCATCCAATGGGTGGTCTTTTCTTTTTCATAGTTTGACCTACGCCCACCGGCCGACGGTTTGGCGACGGTTAGCCACCTTTTTGATCGCCAGAAATCAATTGCCTCCGTAACCAGCTTTGACGACAAAATTCCTTTATAATCAGCATAAATTCCAATGAGGGAACAAAAACGCATGTCACTGCGTCTAATAAGGGACCAAATTATACAATTAATTCGACCAAAAACCTGGGACGCGTAAAGACCAACTTTTTAGATCCATCAGGTTACGGCAGAAGACTAGAGGGATATTACGATGAGATTCAATGATCTTTATAACCAATTTCAACAAAGTTCTCCGCTCACCAAGCTGTTAATCGGCCTTTTGGGGCTGATTTGGACGCTGGTGGTGGTGGGCTTCCTGGGACTGGGTATTCTTTTGTTTGCCAGTCCCAGCCAGGCGCTCCAACCGACGCCCGGCACAGCGGCAGCAGCTATCGTTTTAGAACCGGCAACCGGCTCTGCGGGCAGCTCCGTGACGGTGCGAGGCGAGGGCTGGACGCCCGGCAGCATGGTGCTGCTTTACCTGTCTTCGGGCAGTGAAACAGCCAACTACGCCCTGGCCAGCGCCATTGCCGACGCCGAGGGGCGCTTCACTACCAATTTAATCATTCCGTTCGACAACCAGTGGGCCACCCCCGGCACGGCTATGGTTCTGGCGAAGACGCAGGACAACGGCGAGTCCGCCCAGGCAACCCTGAATATTGCCGGCGAGGCTAATCCGCCGAGCGTGACCCCGGCGGTCACGCTGACGCCTACTTCGACGCCAACCCTGGCAGCGTCGCCCACGCCGACGGCCACGCCCCAACCCGGCGCGCCTCTGGCGGCAACGACGGCAGATTTGAACGTGCGCGGCGGCCCCGGCACCGGCTATCCGGTCCTGGGCCTGCTCAAGGCCGGCCAAACCGCCGAAATCACCGGCCGCAGCGCCGATGGCCGCTGGTGGCAGATTAAGTTCTCCGGCGTGGCCGGCGAGCGCGGGTGGCTCTCGGCGCAATACGTGGCCGCGCAGAATACCGGCAACGTGCCAATTGTGCAAGCGCCGCCGTTGCCAACCGCCGCGCCCGCAACCGCCACACCTGTGCCTCCCACGCCCTCCCCGGTGGTCATCACCGATTGGCGCGGGGAGTACTACAACAATCCGAACCTGAGCGGCGCGCCGGCCTTGATCCGCAACGACGTGGCGATCAGCTTTAATTGGGGGGCAGGCGCTCCGGCGGCCAGCCTGCCGGCAGACAATTTCTCCGCCCGCTGGACGCGCAACCTGAGCTTTCCGGCCGGCCTCTATCGCTTCGAGTTGACGGTTGACGATGGGGTACGGGTCTGGGTAGATAACAACCTGATTATTGACCAGTGGCGTGACAGCTCGCCGACCACTTACGTGGCTGAAGCGCGGCTGTCCCAGGGGACGCACAGCATTCGCATCGAGTACTACGAGCGCAGCGGCGGCGCCCTGATTGATCTCCGCTGGCAGCGCCTCAACGAGCAGAGCAACGAAACACCACGGCCCAATGCCGGCGGCCCCTACATCGTCAACGAAGGCAGCCAGGTGGTTCTGGATGGCAGCAAATCCAAGGACCCCGACGGCAAGATTGTCAAGTATGAGTGGGACTTTAACTTCGACGGGCGCAGCTTCAAGACCGATGCGAGCGGGAAAACCCCGGCGGCGTTTTATGCCGACGGCCCGGCCACCCTGACCGTAGCCCTGCGCGTCACCGACGACAAGGGGGCCAGGCAGGTGGCGGTTGCGCAAGTGACGGTGCTCAACCTGGCACCGCAGGCTGGGGCCGGCGGGCCTTATGCGGGCCAGGTGGGCAGTCCGATCACCCTGACCGGCACGGCCAGCGACCCCAGCCCGGTTGACCAAAATAGCCTGCACTACCGCTGGGAGTTTGGCGACGGTGCAGCGGCCGATGGTCCGGTGGTCAGCCACACGTACAGCCAGGCCGGCAGCTATGTGGCCCGCCTGATTGTGACCGATAAAGATGGGGCGCAGGTCGCCGCTACCGCCACCGTTCAGGTCAACGGCGCCAACCAGGCGCCCATCGCCGTGATCAGCGGCCCGACCAGCGGCAAAACGGGTCAACCCCTGGATTTCAGCGGCCACAATTCGCGGGACATGGATGGCAGTATCAGTGCTTATGCCTGGAATTTTGGCGATGGAGCGACGGCCCATGGGATCAATGCCAGCCACAGCTACGGCCAGGCCGGGACTTACGAAGTCACCCTGACGGTGACGGATAACGGCGGGGCAATTGGCCGCTCGACTGTGATCGTACAGATTAGTGATGTGGTCAAGACACCCCCTGTCGCCGCAATCAATGGACCAGCGAACGGGATGGTGAGCGAGCCGCTCCCCTTCGACGGGACCGGTTCTAAGGACCCGGATGGCCAGATTGTCAGCTACACCTGGGAGTTTGGCGACGGCGCGAGCGCCGGCGGCTTCAACGTGAGCCACACCTACCCCGTCTCCGGCACTTACCAGGTGACTCTGACGGTGGTGGATAACGACGGCTTGAGCGCCCAGTCCAGCCAGGTGGTGACGATTGAGGAGCCGGTTCAACTGCAACTGCCGCCCAACGCAGCCCTGAGCGTGCCGAGCGCCGGGGTGGTGGGCCAAAGCCTGAGCTTTGACGCCGGCGGCTCTAACGACCCTGACGGCCAGATCGTCAACTACTCGTGGAGTTTTGGCGACGGCTTGGTGGAAAACAGCACCCTGCCGCAAATAACCCACAGCTACATTCAAACCGGCGTTTATACCGTCACCTTAACCCTGACTGACAACGACGGCCTGATTAACACGGCTGTCCAGCCGGTGACGATCAATTAGCCACCAAAAAGGCTCCGGGGGTTTTAAAACACCTGGAGACTCATAGACAAATCCTGAAAGGACTGGCCTTACGGTCAGTCCTTTTTGGTTAGGCGGGTAAAATGTGCCACAGGATCACCCCGTGGATGGGGGATTGTCACGCAAAGCTGACTTATGTTAGAATATAACTTTAGCAAATAACGGCTTAAAAAGGATGGATGTCAAAGAGTTACTTGGCCTGGTCGCCGAGCGGTCCAGCGCCTACCTTGAAAGCCTCGACCGGCGCGGGGTGACTCCTGCGGCGGCGGCGCTGGCCCGGCTGGCCGAATTGGACCAGCCCTTGTCCGCCGGTCCCACCTCGCCTGAAATGGTCCTGGCCCTGCTGGACGAGCTTGGCTCACCGGCTACCGTCGCCTCGGCTGGTGGCCGTCACTTTGGCTCTAGCGCGAGTGGATCGCTCCCGGCGGCCCTGGCGGCTAACTGGCTGGCCGGAGCCTGGGACCAACCGGCTGATATGGTCGCCGCCTCGCCCATTGGGGCGAAGGTGGAGGAAGTGGCCGGCCGCTGGCTGCTCGACGTGCTGGCCCTGCCGCCTGCCGCTGGGGTCGGCTTTGTGACCGGGGCGACCATGGCCCACTTTGCCGGCCTGGCCGCCGCCCGGCACGCCCTGCTGCGCCGCCTGGGTTGGGATGTCGAGGCGGCCGGCCTGTTTGGCGCACCGGAAATCCAAGTGATCGCCGGCGAGGAGGTTGACGAGAGCGTGCTCAAGGCGTTGAGCCTGCTTGGTCTGGGGCGCGAGCGCCTGATCCGCATGCCGGTGGACGGGCAGGGGCGCATGCGAGCCGAGGCGCTGCCCGAGCTTTCGGCGGCGACCATCGTCTGCCTGCAAGCCGGCCATGCCAGCACCGGCGCGTTTGATCCCGCCCCGGCCATCTGCGCTGCCGCCCGCCGGGCCGGGGCCTGGGTCCACGTGGATGGGGCTTTTGGCTTGTGGGCTGCCGCCGCGCCCGCCTGCGCCCACCTGGTCGTCGGCTTTGCCGAGGCCGACTCCTGGGCCGTGGCCGCCCACCACTGGCTCAACGTGCCCTACGACAGCGGGCTGGTCATCTGCCGGGAAGAAGCCCACCTGCGGGCAGCCATGAGCTTCAGCGCCGCCTACCTGACCCTGGGTGAGCAGCGCGAGCCGGGCCTGTATACCCCGGAGATGTCCCGCCGGGCGCGGGGGGTCGAGGTCTGGGCGGCCTTGCTGTCGCTGGGCCGCAGCGGCCTGGCCGGTTTGATCGAGCGCTGCTGCCGCCACGCCGCCCACCTGGCCGGGGACCTCGCCGCCGCCGGCTATCCCATCCTCAACGAGGTCGTGCTGAACCGCGTCCTCGTCTCCGTGGGCGACGTCGAGACGACCCGCCGGGTCATCGCCGCGCTCCGGGAGGAGGGTACCTGTTGGTGCGACGATGTACTTTGGCAGGGCCGGGCCGCCCTGCGCCTCAGTGTCTCCTCCTGGGCCACTACCGAGGCCGACGTCGAGCGCAGCCTGGCGGCAATTCTCAGAGCGGCGGCAAAATATAACTCAAAAAGCTCTAATAATCGAGAATTAACGGCATGACCCCCTTTCTAAATTCTTGAACACTGAGCCGGCCTGCCTGCGCTTCTTCGGCCAAGTCAATGGCATACTCATAATCCCGGATTTGATTCTGTAAGGGTAAAGATGCGTCAATATCGCCAAATCTTGCTTTTCTCTCCAGTAAATTGCCATGATTCCTATGAAACTGTTTAAGCACCTGCTCGAAATCACCAGGAGTATTCAACGGTCGCGTAAGAATGGAAGTTGAGGGGAGATCAAGATTAAGATTTGCGATTCCCTTCCTATATTCTTGAATAGTTAGCCTGCCTGCCACTACTTCTTTGGCCGAGCCAATCGCTGATTTATAGTCTTCGATTTGACTCAACAATTGTAACGGCGCATTCCTGCCAAAACTAGCTTCCCTTTCATTCAAAATATTAAGATTCTTTTGAAGTCGTATAAGTTCCCGCTGGAAATCATCCGGGGTACGCATCAGTCTCTTTAACTTTGAAGGTGAGGGGAGATTAAGAATAAGATCCTTGGTTCCCTCAACGAATTCTTGAATACTCAGCCTGCCTGCCCGCGCTTGTTCGGCTAAGCCTATAGCGGATTTGTAATCATCAATCTGATTGACGAGTTCAACAGGCGCTATTCCGCCATATTTTATTGCCTTTTCTTCCAAAATGTCACGATTCTTATGAAATTGCTTAAGGACGCCACGGAAATCATCCGGTGTTTGCAAAGTATCGGCCCATCTGTTAAAAGAAACATTAAGCCTAAGGTGACTGGTTTCATCAGCAAATCTTTGGATACTGATCTTACCGGCCCACGCCTTTTCAGCCGATGCAATGGCATGTTCGTAATCGTGGATTTGCTCAAGGAGAGCCATCGGCGCATTCCCCCCGTATTTTGCTTCTCTTTGGCGCAAAAGGCTCAGGTTCTCTTGATATTTTGAATATCTATCCTTCAAGAGACGATGGCTCAGAGCTTGGTCAGAACCCCCGGATAACATCCGGCGTGTCTCCGCCTGGCTGAACACAGGCCGCCTGCCCATCAACGCATCCAGGTCGTCCAGGCGGCTGGCTGGGACCTCGTCTAAGTAACTGAAGCTGCGCTTGGCATCAAGCACGGCCTCGGCCATCTCATCGGTGTGACTGGCCCCCCGCCCAACATTGGCCACAGCCTCGGCTGCTTCATCCGCACCTCCAGACAGCCCACTCAACGTGTTTAGGCCCTGTCTGGATAACTCGCCCAGATTATCCCGGACCCCCTTCGTTTGGGACACGTCTACCAGGTTGCCCAACAGTTTCTTGCCTGCCTTGCTTGCCGCCGCCGCGTTGTCCAGCGATTTGAGTTTCTTTAAAGCATTGCCTGCCTCAATCACATCATCCCCGAAGCCCAGGGTGAGGAATCCGGCCAGGATAGCTGCCTTTTCCCATTGGCTCAGGGCCTCGCCGCTGACGATATCCCGGCCGGCCACCAGCGAGCCAAGGTCGTACAGCCAGTCGAAGGGGCTGAAACCGATCGCCAGTTGGAAACCCAGCTCCCACATAGCCATGGGCATAATCGAGAGAGCGATTTCGCGGCCATGCTGGGCAAATTCAAAGCTATCTTTGAGCAGGTTGCCGTTCAATGCCGAGTTGCCAAAGCCAAATAAGACATCGCTGAAGCCGCACTGTTTTGGCCGGAAGCCTTGACTCTGCTGGTGGGCATAGACATCGCTGCGGGTGCGCCAGCCCCCGGCATCCGCCCCGTTAACCGACCGCGCCGGAACGCCGGGGTTAAACGGATGGTAGTAACCCGATCCCCCCTGGGTGGGCGGGGCCGGAGCGTAGCTGCCGGGGGGAACACGGGTAAGAGCCTGGCTGTCGAACTGCCCCAACCAGGGCGGCATCAGCCCGCTGGGATCGGTGTAGTTGACCGGGTTGTTGAAAGCGTAACTGTAGTGATGAAGGGTGCGCGGCTCGGTGGGGCTGCCCAGCACCGGGTCGGCTTGCAAGAAGCGGCCGGTAGCTGGGTTATAGGTCCGGGCGCGCAGGAAGAGCTGGCCGCTGGCCGGGTCTTGTTCCTCCCCGGCGAAGCCGTAGGCAGACCGCGGACCGCCGGCCGATGACCGCTGCCAGAGATTGCCAAACGGGTCGAAGCGTTGGGTCAGCAAAAGCTGGCCGGTTGGATCGGTGATCTGGCGCACGCTGCCCAGGGCGTCGGGCAGGTGGTACTGCCACGCTGCCGGGACAGCGTTGGGACCGGCCTGGCGGCGCTCCTCACCGATCAGACCCAGACCGCGCAAGTACTTGGAGAGTGTATCGCCTTGTTGAGCGGTCAACACCTGGGGCAGAGCAGCCGCCACATCCTGAACGTAAGCGGTGCGCAGACCATTGGCAATTTGGGCCACCCGGACACCATCGCCGTTGTAAGCGAAGCTCATCGTCTCGGCCGGTGAGGTCAGGCTGGTCAGGCGGTTGGCGCTGTCGTAGCCGTAGGAGTACGTCCCATCACTCAAAAGGTTGCCATTGGCGTCATACTGATAACTGTTCACTGACGCCTGTCCCCTGACTTCGGTCAGCCAGTTGGCGGCATTGTAGGTGTAGGCGGCCACCTGGCTGCCGTTGACGTTATAAGTCAATCGGTTCCCGGCGGCGTCGTAGGTATAGTTGAAGGCGCTGCCATCACTGCTACTGGCGCCGGTTAAGCGGTAGAGCGGGTCGTAGCTGTAGGTGGTGGTGATCGTACCCGCAGAGTCGGCCTGGATTTGGGGGAGCGAGGCCAAGTCGCGGGGGTGCAGGGGCGCAGGGGCGCGAGGGAGAAGACTCTCCTCTGCTCCCCCCGCCTGGTGCTCCGCGCTGGCAGTCCTCTGCTCCTCTGCCGCATAGAGAGTGGTTATATCGGCGGCGATGGCTGTGCCGGTAGCGAACAGGCCCAGGGCCAGCAGGATGAGCAGGACCAACCAGGCCGAGCGCCGCCACCTGCGCCGGCCGGCCAGGGGCGCGGCGGCGGCCAGCGGGGACAGGAGGAGAAGCGTTGGATCCTGGGCGAAGGGGGAGCGGGTGAAGTTAGAAGATGGTAGATAGTGGATAGAAGATAATTGGGTCCTATCTTCCAATTCTCCATCCTTCCATCCTTCCCATCCTCCCATGACCAACGCCTGTTGTATCGTCGAGACGGGAGCCGCGAAGAGTTGGAAGCCTTCGCTGACCCGCTGGCTCTCGGCGGGACCATCGCCGCCGGGCAGGTAGGTCGGGTCGCTGCTGAGCAGGAGGCGATCCAGGCGCAGACCGTCTTCGCGCATCCACAGGGTCAGAGTGTAAAGGCCGGGCGTGGGGATGATTAAGGTCGCCGCTTCGCCATTCGTAGAGTCATTCGCCCAATTCCAACTTCGGATAGTAAAACCGGTCACTGAAATTAATTGGAGGTCTGAAGGGTTGGCAGAGGGAGCCAGTCCTACATGAACGGAGTCGCCGGCGGCATTGGCGGGGTAGCCGCGCAGCCAGACGGTGTAAGTCCCGGAGGTGGTGAAGTAGATCGGGTAATCCACCTGCGGGCTGCCGCTGATAGCCTCAACAGGGTACAAGGTATCAATATCGGGCAGGGGTTGGAGGTACGATGTGCCGGTGTAGCCGGCCTGGCCGGTTTTGAGCAGCCACTCGTGGGTCGCGCCGCCACTGCGCCGGTCAAGGTTTTCGGCCTCTACGACCAGCAGGCCGTTCGCTTCCGCAAAAGCTCCGGCAGGAAGCACGGCAATGTAAGTGGTTCGGGTGAAGCTGTAGGCGGCCCCGTCGTTGGCGGCGGTCAGGGTGACGGTGTAGAGGCCGGGAGTGGTGTAATTGTGAGTGATGAATTGTGAATTGTGAATGATTAATTGGGGATCGGTGATGGTTTGGGTTTCGGTGATGCCGTCGCCGAAATCCCAGGTCAGGCTGGCGGCGTAGGTGAAGGTGCTGGTGAAGGTGACGGAGAGGGGCGCGACGCCGCTCAATGGCGCAGCGGTAAAGATGCCGGTGGGGGTGAAGATTTGGCTGAGCACCGTTTCGACGGCCTGGATGCGGTTGCCGGCATCGTCATAGGTGTGGGTATAACCAGCTAACAGCGGGGGACCGGAGGTCAAGGGCTGGGTATGGGTCAGGCGGGTCAACTGGCCGGCGGCGTCGTATTCGTAGGTAGAAGCGATGCCGTTGGGTAGGAGCTTCTGCGTAAGCTGGCCCGCGCCGTCGTAGCTAAAATGGGTCAGGCCGCCGTTCCAGTCCGCGATCTGGGTCAGCCGGTCGTCGTCGTCGTAGGTGTAGGCTATTTGGGCGCTATCAGGGTAGGTCAAGGCAGTACGATTGCCTTTGGCATCGTAGCTGTAGCCGACGATGGAGGTCTGGCCACCAATAGGCGAGGGCTGAGCGACCTGAATTAAGCGATATAAGTCATCATACTCGTAGGTGGTTGTGCCGAAAGAGTCGCTCATGGAGAGACGGTTGCCGGCAGCATCGTAGCTGAAGCTGACCGTCTCATCGGGGCGGGTCAGGGAGGTCAGGCGGTTGAGGGCGTCGTAGTGGAGATTTACGATTTCAGATTTTGGATTTACGATTTGGGTGACGTTGCCCAGGGCGTCGTAATCATATGCAGTTTCGTGGAGCAGAGCATCCCGCTTGGCGATTATGCGGTTCAGGGCATCGTAGGCAAAGGTCTGTTCGTGCTCCAGCGGGTCAATCAGCTTAGTTAAATTGCCCAGGGCATCGTATTCAAAGCGAGTTTGGACGTTAGTGAAGGCACTTTGCGGGCCGCCGTTGACGTAATTTTGAGTCACTAGAGCCAGGCGGTTCAAGGCATCGTATTCGTAGCGGGTCGTTATTCCTTCGGCATCGGTCAGGCCGGTCTGGTTGCCCACCTTATCGTAAGCATACTGAGTGACCCGATTGAGCGGGTCGGTTACAGCCTCCAAACGGTACAAGGCATCGTAGGTGTATTGGGTGTGCCGGTCAAGTGGATCAGTTACGGCCTTGAGATTGCCCAGGGGGTCGTATTCAAAGTGGGTACTCTGGCCGAGCGGGTTAGTTACCTGCTTGACCCGGTTCAAAGCATCATAGTCATAAGTGGTGGTGTGGTTATTGGCGTCGGTTTGGCTGAGCAGGTTGCCCAAAGCGTCGTACTGATTTTGGATTTTTGATTGCGGATTTTGGATTTCGAGCGGGCGGTTGAGGGCGTCGTAGGTGGTGGTGACAACCAAGCCCAGCGGGTCGGTCTGGCGGATGAGATTGCCGGCGAGGTCGTACTCGTAACGGGTTATACCACCGAGGGCGTTAGTGGTTTGGGTAAGACGGTTCAGGTCGTCATACTCGAAATTTTGAATTTGCGATTTGGGGTTTTGGGTTTGGGTCAGGTTGCCGATGGCATCATAGCTGTAAGTAGTTTTCCCGCCGAGGGCGTCGGTAGCGGCGACCAGCCGGTTGAGGGCATTGTATTCGAAATTTTGGGTTTGTGACTTGGGATTTTGGATTTGGATCAGGTTGCCAACTTCATCATAGCTGAAATGGGTGAGGCCGGAGAGCGAGTTGGTTGTTTTGATAGGCCGGTGGAGGGCGTCATACTCGGTGGTGGTGGTGCGGCCTTCGGCATCGGTGCGGATGAGCTGATTACCGACCAGGTCATAGGTATAAGTGGTCACGCCGTCGAGGGCATCGGTGATGACGGTCAGGCGGTTCAGCAGGTCGTAACCGTAGCGGGTAGAGCGCAGCAGGGGATCAATCATCTCGGTCTGGTTGCCCACCTTGTCATACCTGAATGCGGTCACTCCGTTGAGCGGGTCAGCCACTTCGACCAGCCGGTCCAGGGCATCATAGGTGTAATTGACGGTTTGTGACATAGGGTTGCTGCTCTGGCGCAGGTTGCCGGCCTTGTCGTAGGCGTAGGTGGTGATGCCGTTCAGGGCGTTGGTCATCATAATCAGCCGGTTGAGGGCATCATAGCCAAAGGTGGTGGTGTGGTTGTTGGCATCGGTCTGGCTGAGCATGTTGCCCAGAGGGTCATAGGTGTATTGATTTTGGATTTCAGACTGCCCATCTGATGGGCGTGGATTTACGATTTCGATAAGCCGGTTCAGGGCGTCGTAGGTGTAGTGCGTCGTCTGGTTGAGCGGGTTGGTGATGGCAGTCAGATTGCCAGTAAGGCTGTAGGTAAAGGCGGTGGTCTGGCCGAGGGGGTCGCTGCTGCTGGTCAGCCGGTTCAGGGCATCGTACCCGTAGGTGGTGGTGCGGCCTTTGGGGTCGGTGACACTCAGTTGGTTGCCAACGGCGTCGTAAGTGTAAGCTGTGGTCTGGCTGAGGGCATTGGTCAGACCGACCAGCCGGTTGAGAGCGTTGTACTGATAGTGAGTGGTGCTGCCGGTGGGGTCAACCATGCCCAGGCGGTTGCCGGCCCGGTCGTAGGTGTAGGTCAGTTCGCCGCCCAGTGCGTCTCTAACAGCCAGCAACCGGTCCAGGGCGTCGTAGAAGTAACGGGTGGTGCGGCCTTCCGGGTCGGTTTCGGCCAGCTTGTTGCCGACCGGGTCGTAGGTGTAGTGGATGTGATTGCCCAGAGGGTCGGTGACCTGGGTCAGCCGGTCCAGGGGATCATACTGGTAGTGAGTCGTTCGCTGTTCGGGATCGGTCAGGCGAATGAGGTGGCCGACCTTGTCGTAGGCCATTGCCGTCACATCGCCGGCGGCGTTGGTCAGGGTGATGACCTGGTTGAAGGCATCGTAATCGTAGCGAGTGACCCGGCCGGCGGCGTCGGTTTCGGTTGTGAGGTTGCCGTTGGCGTCGTAGGTGTAGCGATTTTGGATTTGGGATTCTGGATTTACGATTTCGATGAGCCGGTTGAGGGCATCGTAGGTGTAGGTGGTCGTTCGGCCTTCGGCGTCTGTGGTACTGGTCAGGTTGCCAAGAGCATCGTAAGTGTAGCGGGTCGCGCCGCCCAGGGGATCAGTGACCTGGACCAGGCGGTTGAGGGCATCATAATCAAAGCTCGCCAGCCGGTCCAGCGGGTCAAGCACCTGCCGTTTGTTGCCCATAGCGTCATAACTGTAAACCGTCGTACCGCTCAAAGGGTCGGTAACCTGGTTGAGCCGGTTGAGAGGATCATAGTGGAAGGTGGTCGTTCGTCCCTCGGCGTCGGTCAGGCTGACCATGTTGCCCACGGCGTCGTAGCTCGACACGGCTGCGCCCGACAGGGGATCGGTTGTTTGGACCAGCCGGTTGAGAGCATCATAGGTATAGGTGGTGGTGCGCCCGGCGGCATCCGTGACCGCTGTCTGGTTGCCGACCGCATCGTAGCTATAGACGACCGTGCCGGTGATCGGATCGTGCAGGATAGTGACCCGGCCCAGGGCGTCGTACTCGTAGCTGAGGGTGCGGTTTTCGGCGTCGGTCAGGCTGAGCAGGTTGTCGGCGGGGTCGTAGCTGGCCGTCATCTTACTGCCGCCAGCATAAATGGTTTCGACAATCCGGTCATTGGCATCGTAGACATAAGTGGTCACGTTGCCATTGGCGTCCTGCTCGGTCAGTTTATTGCCGACCGGGTCATAGGTGTAACGATTTTGGATTTCTGACTGCCCATCCGATGGGCGTGGATTTACGATTTCAATTAGGCGATTGAGGTTGTCGTAGTGGTAAGTGGTGACTTGATTGTTCTCGTTGGTCTCGCTGATCAAGTTGCGGTTGGCATCGTAGGCAAAGGTCCGCGTGCCGCTGAGGGGATTGATGACCAGAGTCAGGTTGTGGCGGGCGTCGTAGGTGTAGAGAGTGGACCGGTTGAGGGCATCCACCATCGTTAGCCGATTGCCGGCGTTGTCGTAAGTAAAGGTCGTGGTACCGGCCAGCGGGTCAATTACCTGGAGTAGATTGTCGCCGGGGTCGTAGCTATAATGTGTTACCCGGCCCAAGGCATCGGTGGTGCTTAGCAGTCGCCCGGCCAGGTCGTAAGTCATGCGGGTCGCCTGGCCCAGGGCATCGGTAATGACCGTTGTATTGCCGTACAAATCATAGCCGTAGAAGGTGGAGTGATTGTTTTCATCCGTTTTGGACAGTAATTCACCGCGCGAGCCGTAGCTGTAGGCCACAGTCCCGGCCAGGGGATCAGACACGGTCAGGGGGTTGGCATGGCTGTCATAGGTCATGCTAGTGACGTGACCGCGCTTGTCGGTGATGCCGGTCAGTTGGCCCTGGCTGTTATAGGTCATGCGGGTGGTATAGCCCAGCGGGTCAGTAACTTGCTCGTAGGCGCAGCCGCAGTCGTTCCAGTCATAGCGGGTTTCACGGCCCTTTTTGTCCACCAGCCGGGTCATGTTGTAGGTGTCATCGTATTCATATACCTCGAAGAAGCCGTAAGTGTCCATTTGCTTGACCAGTTGGCCCTTGTCGTTATAGTGGTCAATGGTTTCCTGGCCGGCCGGGTCGGTGGTGGTTGTGGTGACTGTCCCGGCGCCATCATCGCCGGCATAGGTGAAGGTGGTCCGGTGATGCGCGGCGTCCTCCTGCCAGTCCACCCGGCGCTTGCCGTCGTAATGGTTGGTCACTTCGGTGTAGTTGTTAGCGTCGGTGATGGTGGCGAGCTGGCCGGGCAGGCGTTCCCCTGTAGCCGGGTCCGTAGCGGGCGGGGTGTAGGCGTAAGTTGTCGTCTGGCCGCGGAAGTCAGTCACCGAGGTCAGATAGCCATTAGTGTAACCGAAGGCCATTGTCCGGCTGAGTGGGTCGGTCAGGCTGATCAAGCGTTTATCGGCATCGTAGGCAAAGCTCAGGCTGCGCCCGGCCGGGTCGGTGACGCTGAGCAGCCGCTGCTCCGAAGGGACAGCCGCGTCGCTGTAGGCAAAGGTCAGGCGGTTGCCGTTCCTGTCCTCCAGGTAGGCTAACTTTTGATCGAGGGTAAAGACGTAGACGGTCTGCTCCTGGGGCAGGGCCAACCGGTAAACATCGCCCTGGCGGGTTAACTCGGCCTTGACGCCAGGGAAGGGCACAAAGGTATCACCATTATCTTGGATTTCAAAGTAGGCCCGCGAACCGTGCGGCAGGCGGACGGTCATGATGTCCTGGGTCTGGCCGAAGAGGATCAGCCCCGGTGGGGTGGCGATTTTGCCAATCCTGGCCGGGGTTCGGGTGAGGAAAGAAGGGCTGCTGTCCGGCGAACTGTCACCGCCGCCGCTCCCCAGCACCTGGGTATCACTGAGGGGCGGGGTAACCGCCGGGATGTAGCTTTCCCGGGTCATCTCAACGTTGTAATTGTGGGTCCAGCCCCAGCCCAGCGGGCCGTCCTCCGGGTCGCGGGAGTTGTAGGCCCGTTCAAAGGCCAGGGGCAGGCCCCAGGTGGGGATGCTGGCATCCAGGCGGCTGTAGGTGAAGTTGCCGGAGTAGGTGTTGACCGGGTCGCTGTCAAAGGCCTGCCAACTGGCGATGGTACAGGCGTTATCCTTGCCCCACTGGCTGGCATCGTCCGGCGGGGCGTTCTCGATGATGTGGATGGTTGGCTTACAGTAAATCAGCGGCGGCAGCTCGACGCCCTGGTAATTCTGGTGTAAACAGGCCGCCTCGATGTCACGGAAGTAACCGTCGTGGTCTGCGGTAATTTGCCAGGTGCTGACGACCTGCTGGCCCGCCTCCAGCCTGACAAAGTTCAAGGTGGATTGGCCATTGACTGTAAAGCTGGTTGGATATTGGTCACTCTGCTTCAGAATCTCGATTGTCGGCTGGCCAATGCTGAAATTGTTGGCCGGGCCATAGCCCACGTTGGTGGCAATCACCTGCCAATCACCCGGCTGGCCGGCATAAACGTAGCGCGGGATGAAATAATCCAGCAGAATCTTGGGCTGAGGCTGGATGGTGATCATCTCTCTAGTTGTGACAATGACCTTATCATTATTGTACTTAATCGTAGCATAAACAAAGTAATTCTTGCCTGTAGAGCTGGTAATTCCAGAAGCGTCGGGAATGATGGTCCAACTGCCCAATTGGCGTTCCCCAGCCTCGTCCAGATTACCCAACAGGGTCGGCGGAGCAGGGATAACGATGAAATTGGCATCCCCATTTTCTTGCCAAGCCGAGGGCATATTGATACCTAAGGTTGAGGTTGGGATGAGTGAATTGCTTGGGAAGTTGGGCGTGATTGTTTGGGTAGATGTCAACGGGTCGCCAGGTTGGCGCATCAGGACGGGAGCGCCCCCTTCATCGGTAATCGTAATATCCACCTCAATGTTATTGACCGGGGCCGCCGTGCCATTAATCAGCTCCAGTTGGGCATTGAAGGCTTCCCGCTCTAAGGCATAACGTTGGCTCACTCGCAAGCGTACCAGATTATCCTTGAATTCAGGGGCAAAGGCCGCCCCACTCCCCGGCGGGCTGGGATCGCCCACCTTAACCGCAACCAGTTGGTTGCCCAGCCAGCTCCAGGTAGGTCGCTGCTTGGGCGGCTGACCCGGTTGGCTACAGTCGCAGTTGAGCACCTGCAAGTTCCAGACATCGCCAAAAATGTCTATCACTTCGCCGATTTCAGCATTTTGACTGGCGACGAGATGACCCCAAACGTTTATCTGCGGCTCACCGGCGGCTTGACCAGGCGGCAGATAGGTGAGTGGGTAAGCCAGGCCGGGTGGTCGCGTCAGACTTGCCTGCTGATCCGGGTTATTGGAGTTCAAAGGTGTGACCAGTTGAGTTTCAATCTTCAGCCCATCCGCCGACATTTCCGCTTTGAGGCCAATTATCGCCGTCACGCCGTTGGTCGCTTTGACCAACACGTGATCGTAGTAGGCGCCATGCGCCAGCCATTGGGGTGGATTAACTGTTAGAGTGAGACCGGCCTCGTGTTGGAGCGGTAAAGAAATGATGTTGGTTGGGGTAATCGTTATCCAGGTCAACTGCTGCGGCTGGCTCAGGGTGATATTTTGCATCGCCGGGGCCGTGCCGTTAAGATTACTTGCGGTGGGATAACCGCTGTTGCGCAGCTTGAGCGGAATCGCGGCTGTCTGGTTCAGCGTAAGCTGGGGATAACTGGCCGAGGCGCCATCGTACCAGGAGTAGTTGGGTGTATAATGGACGTAATTGGCCGACAGCTTGAGCAGAATCGTGCCTGCATCTCCGGCAAGACACTGGCCCGGATCCTCGGCCAAACTGGCATAAAGAGTCAATGGGATATGCGCGTAAGGCGGAATATCATCTAACGGTAAGGTAGTTTTGCCGTCGGGCAGCACGCTGAAAGCGCTGCCGCTGGTCGTGGTGATCGTCGCCCGGACGTTGCCCAGCGCCTCCAACTCAAGGACCGGCAAGGTAAAGGCGACCGGGAAGAAATTATGAATCGTCACTGTTTCCGAGACAATACCATTTGACCCAGACTGGCATAAACTGATGCTGCGCGGGGATAGGGTCAGGGCCGGCTTTGACTCGGGCACAAAGGTCATGGTCATTACAGTGGTGTAAACATCATCAATCAGGGTCGGCGTTACCGACCAGTTGACGATGACAGATGGCTCGTCTGCGGTAATAGCTTCCTCTTGGATGCCCTCTCCTGGTGTCAATTCTATCTCTTTCTCCCCCAGCTTTAGCTCCCCCCGGCCCACTGTGGCCAGGTATTGACCGAGCTTGAGATCGGCGAAGCAGGTGTGACCATTGCTATCAGTCGCTTGAACCAAAGTTTTCTGCATGGTTTCGGTAATACCATTGGTGGCAACTACCTGCCCAGTTTGATCCACCAGGCGCACCAGGCCATCTGCCAGTGGGCTGTTGAGTCCGGTCTGCACGCTAATGCATAGGGTCCGAGTAAGGCCATCATTCAGGGTGATGTCCAAAGCAGCCGTGGCCGAATTGCCATTAGATGCTGTAATCTCAATGTTGTCCTGATGTCGGCTAATCGTTTCGGTCAATGGAGGAGCGGCATTGACCCAAACAGCCAGCTCACCCCCCGGTGGGATAACTGTACCCGCCACTGGTTGACTCAGGTAAACCCAGGGGATATTATCGGGATTGGTTAGACTAATGTTGGTCAGTGTGACCGCGCCGGGATTGTGCAGGATTAGTGTCTGTTGGTTCAGGCCACCACGAGCTATGCCAAAGGCCAGGATGCCGGGTGAAACAGTTAGCCGGGGTAGGCCGGTTAGGATTTCAGCCCAGGCCTGAGTACCGGTTCCATCGTCAACAGTGACAATGCCACTCTTGAGATCATGGTTATTGGCGCTAATATCAAAGTTGTACGTCTTGCCAGTCTCCAAACCAGTGAAGGTTAAATGGCCGGCCTGGTCAGTGACCCCCTGCCGATAGTAAGGCTGTGTACCAAACTGGCCTTCTGTAACCACAAAAATATCCTCTCGCAAGGTTACATTTGCACCTGTTACTACCGCTCCCGTATTGTTAGTCACGCTCAGTTGTAAATCTCGTGTTGGTCTTTGTACGTGGACATCCAACAGGATGTATTCTTCATCAACATTATCGGCCTTGACTGTAACGATATCCCGATAATGGCCTGAAGTGTTGACCTCAGCAGTATTAGCCGTAATGGTAAAAACGGCGGCCTGCCCTGGCGGAATGTTCTCCAAGTATGTCCGGTTCACTGTAATCCATGAGGGCAGTGTTGGGGCGGCGACAACTTGGGTATCGGTCATCACGCCTGTGCCGGGGTTACGTATAGTGACGGTCAATACACCAATCTGTCCCAGGAGAACCGGCAAGGTGGGATAGGTGGGCGATACAGCCAGAAGGGGAATCGGTGGAACCACCGGGGTGGACACCGACTCGATGTTGTCAGCCAGACTGAGTTCAGCTTCGTTTGCCATTGCGGTTACCTGATTGATCAATGTCGTCGGCGCTGTCAGATTGACTGTGCCCACTAGACTAAAACTGTCAGTAGCCTGCCCCGGTCCTAGTTCGCCAACCTGCCAGACAAATTGATTACCGATTTGAGTGGGCGTGAAATTACCAACGTGCGAGACAAACTCAACTCCGGTGGGTAGGGTATTCGTCACCACTATGTTGGTAGCTGTCAGGAAGCCATTGTTGGCCACCGCCAGATAGTAAGTAATCGGGTAACCGGCCGTCACTGCTGCGGCAGAAGCGCTGAGGCTAACATTCAAATCAATCCCTTCAAAAGTAGCTGTGACGACATTACTGATCGGGAGATCATTCACTATAGCCGAAATAACGACATGGGCAGGTTGATCGTGACTAATTCGGTAAGTGGCTTGACCCAATTGGTTTGTTATTGTACTAACCCCGGTAAGGGTCACTTCTGGAGAGGTTCCTAATGTAGTAGGAATGTTGGGCACTAAGTTGCCAAACTTATCCCTCGCCGTGATTTGCACCTCGAGCTCACTACCATTAGCTGCCACTGTTGAAGGACCTATAATTGACACTGCAGAGGCTATTGGGCTAACAAAATCCGGATCGAAGAAGACCATCGCTGGATTTACTAGACGTACAACACCACTGGTAGCTTCAACAGTTTTTGTCTCTGAGGAGGTTGAGGTAATGGTGGTTGTCGCCACTCCATCGGCATTAGTTTCACCCAAACTGATAGCTCCAACTGAAGTTGGTTGGCCATTGATATAAGTACTTGATTGGTTGCCGTTTTTCAGAGAGACTGAAACGGGATATTCGGGAACAGGTGTTCCGGTAGTGGTGTGCAGAGTGACGGTTACAATACCACCAGCGACGCCATTGGCCGGGATAGATAATGGGCTAATTTCGATAGTGGAGGCAAGTGGGTCAACATGGCCGAGATAGGTCGTACCTGGACCACCATCTTGATAACCTGATCCGCCCCAAGTCTGAATATGATTACTATCAAAGATGAAACCATCATTGATATCGTAATAGATAGCAATGCGTCCTCCTGCTCCCCCACCAGCTTGGGTACCTCCGCCTGCGCCTCCGTTGGCTTTGAAAATTCCATTACCCGCCAGCGTCCCCGTTTCAATCCAGAGACTTCCTCCAGAACCACCACCGGCGCCTGTGCCACCATTAAGGCCGTTAACGCTGATTTCGCCATTATTGATGAAAGAAGTAGCAACAATTTTAATCGCTCCTCCACCTGTCCCGCCTGCCCCCGCATACTGCCTTCCACCTCCTCCGCTCCCTGGGTCTGTGGGTTGTAGTACAGAACCATAAGGATTCCCAGCGTTGTCATTATTAACCCCAATACCTCCGAAATTACCATGCCCACCTCCACTACCTCCTCCATTGACGTTTGCACACGCCCACCAGGAGCAATAATTTCCTGCTCCCAGCCCCTCTCCCTCACTGTATCCTTGTCCATCAGCTTGAATGAAAGCACCGTTTCCTACAGTAATACCCTCTGTTAAGGTAATTACTGTTGGCACTGTAATTCCTGGCAATCTTTCGAGGGTAAGCACTGTGCCCGTTCCAGTGACAACTAAACTATTTAAGTTGATACTGATGCCACGCCAAGTTGTACTCTGATCAACTACAACATCATCATCAACACTAAGTGTACGAGTTTGGCTTAAGATCTCATCAGTAGCCGTTATAGTTTGTATTCCGGCAGTCCGCAAAACAAGATTAGTAAAGGTATAGACCCCTTGATCAGTTGTAATAAATTGATGAGTGATTGGAAAATCACTTAAAGGGTCGGTGCTGGTCAAGGTCATGGTACCGGTGTAACCAGTGGCAATGTTGCCATACTTGTCATACGCTGTTACTGTTGCGCTGAAAGGGATGAACATATCAACTTCATTAAGTGTGGTAAAAATCAAGCTAGCCATTGGGCCAGGTACAACGGTAGAAGTGAAAAGGGAAATATTATTGTCCATATTGACTTCAGCTAGGCCTGAGTTCACCGTGCTAGTGGCGACTAGTGACGCACCGACTATGGTAGAGGAGCTAACTATGCCAGTGATGCTTAAACTTTTACTTTCCTGACGAGCTAAGTCACTTAATTGCCAGGTGAGAGTTTGATTGGTTTGGCTAGTAGGCGATATTGAGCCACTCACAAAAGCTATACCAGGGGGTAAGGTGTGGGTAATAATCACATTTGGAGCTGTAATATGGCCGTTATTCTTTACTATTAGCTCATAATTGATATTCTCTCCCAGTTGAGCTACGGAAGTACCGACCACTGTCAGGTGTAAATCCGGATAAAGAATAGGAATAAGCCCATCTGTCCAGGCAGGATCATTGTTATCTGGCTCAGACGTAGAGCCAAGGTAACCATTGTTATTGTTGTTGGTGCTATCACCGACAATCTGGCCATCCCCTTCGTCAAATTTCCAATAACTTACTAATCCAGCTTCATTACCAACTAGGGGAACGTTCATTGTACTTTGAATTTCTGCTTGGGTAAGAGCTTTATTCCAAATACGGACATCATCGATAAGGCCATTAAAATATTCAGTTTGTGGATATACTGTAGATAATTTTCCTATGAAAATTGGAAGTGTATTTGTTAAAATTTGTCCAGTAAGAGCCTCACATTCTATTTCTTGTCCATTAATATAGAAACAGGCTTGATTACCATCAAAATTTCCTGCAAGATGGTACCAGGAATTATTTTCAAGGGTAGGGTTAAGTGAAGAAGAGTCATATCCTGGAGAAATATTCCCATTGGTAGTCCTGATACTAAAAAATGCCTGAGGGCCTTGCGAATCTCTGGTTAACCTGAGGGCGTAAGCTAAGTCGGTGGAATATCCTTTTGACAATATGGTCCTATAATCGCCAGCCGAGGCTTTAATCCAGGCTTCAAGAGTAGTTTCATCAGTAAGATGAAAAATCTCATCGTTTCTAAGGTCTATATAGTCGTCCCCATCCAAAGCTAAAGCCGATCCAGAAGAAAAAATAGTAGCAATTGGTTCAGGTGAAGTATACTTTCGAATACGCAGGTTTTCAAGCTCAACATAATCTAGATAGGGATAGGAATCAAAAGCTCCAACAGCAATAGCCAATTTGATCGGATTACCGTTCATGGTTCCTATTGCCTTCAAGGTTTCATCAATGTAAAACGTGACAGTTATTCCATCTCTGGCAATTGAGAACTTTTTGGTTTCGCCACTTGTCGCAGACTCAAACGTATCAAATGGATTAGCTAAGGCATATGCCCAAGACCTCCACAAATCAATCCTATCCCCCCACTGATCTTGATGACCAAGATAAGCTTCGATTTGATCATCTGAGGCGTCAACAAGAGCAATACCTCCTTGCCCCATACGATTAGCCAATGTATCTTCAGCAGTAGATAGCCAGTCCACAACGAAGCGTGTTGGTAATGTGTAAACAGCCTGATCTTGACTGCCGGTATCAGTGTTGTCATAAATCCAGTGAGCATCAACACCACTTCTCGCACCATCGGTAATGCGATATTTATTCCCCTGAATAGAAGCAGTGATGTTATTAACTTTATCTATGCTCCATTTAGAACTATCCAAAGCAGAGCCATCTGCTCCGTCAAAATCATCGAAAAACTCGAAGACGGCATCGCCGTTACTCTCCGAGGTCCTGCTGCTGTCCCCATACGTCAGGTAAATCCTTTCAGTGGAAGCAGCGGGGATCGTGGGCACCTTGATCCAAACTTTGGTAGACGAAGTAGCACAGCCCGACTCAAGCCAGTAGGGCAGCGGTATCGCCTGGGTGCTGTCATAGAATCTCATATCGCCGCAGTCCGGGCGCAGCCGTCCTTGGGAGATGAGGCTGGTTGTATCCAGTGCTATCGAGACCTGGTAGTCTGTCAGCACCGAGGTGTTGCCGGTATTGTCAATGACGATGGGCACGGTATAGAGTGTCCCCTGGGTCAGGGGGAGGTACGCCCCTGGCTTATCCGACGGGGAGGGTTGGTCGCCCAGCAGGTTGAGCGGCTGGGGGTTGGCGCTTCCTCTTGGGGTTAAATCCTCTGCGTGAACAGGCCCCCGTTCCTTAAAGTCTATCCCTAAACCTGGCAGGTCTGCGAGACCTGCCAGGTTTGCAGGGGAGGGCGCGGATGGGTTCTCAGCCGCACCCCTGGCTACAGGAACGGTCAGGAGAGCCAGCCCGGCCAGAAACAAGGCGCTCCACATTACCAGGAAGAGCTTCAGCAAAGTTGTATAGTGGGTCAGATGTTTCATCTTTTTATGCCTCGGTTGCTGCTTAAAATGGGGAGATAGGAAAGCCGGGCTGCCTGCTCCGGAGGTTATTCGTACTTCCAGACCTGTCCGTGCGAGAACAGGAGAATGGCATGGCCGTCATAAACCGCCTGGTGATAATCCGACTCCGGCAAGCCTGTTGTCGTGGTAACTTCCGTCCAGCCTGGCTGATCACGGTAGTACCAGGTATCGTCCAGCAAGCTGTCGCCATCACCGCTCACACCGCCGACCAGGACAGCGTTGCCCGCGGCGGCATCGTAAGTCAGGGTATGGGCCATGCGGGCGGACGGGCCGCCTTCGCCTCCAGCCGCCAGTTCCTGCCACGTTTCGGTCTCCAGATCGAAGCTCCACAGATCGGCCAGCAGGGTTCCGGCGGCGTTTCGCCCGCCAAAGAGTAACAACCGGTTCTTGTCCGGATCGTAAGTCATAGCCGCCAGGGTCCGGCTGACCGGACGGGTTCCGCTACCCTGGATTTCCTGCCAGACCCCGTTCTGGTAAACCCACAAATCGTTGAGATGGATGTCCCCCTGGTTGCCGCCAAAAAGGTATACGGCGCCGCTGGCCGGGTTCGCGGCCAAGCTGTGATAGGTGCGGCTCAAGGGCGAGGTCGTGGGGAAGACCTGGAGCCAATCGGCGTGGGTATATTCCCAGGTCTGGTTCAGAGCCGTATCGGTTTCGTCGCTGCCGCCGAAAAGGATTGTCACCTGGCGCAGCGGGTCATAGGCCAGCCCTGCCCCGTAGCGGGCTTCTGGTTGGGTCGTCGCGGGGACAGCAATCCAGCCGGCTCCGTCAAACTCCCAGGTAGTATGTTCATAAGGCCAGCCGCCGGCATTGCCGCCGTAGAGCACCGCCCTGGCTCGAACGCTGTCGTAGACCATGCTGTGCTCGCCGCTAACGGGAGGCGAAGGCATCATTGGGGTGATCTGTGTCCACACCCTCGTCATCGGCATGGTGACGGTAATAAAGCTGTTCTGGGTCAAAGAGTTCGTGAATATCCCATTGCCGGCGTTCAAAGTGACCGTGTACACCCCGGCCTGGGTATAGACATGGGTGGGGCTAACAGTGGCGCCGGTTATACCGTCGCCAAAATCCCAGACATAGCCGGACGCGCCGGTTGAACTGTTGGCAAAGGTAACGGTTAAAGGAACTGGGCCGGTGAGCGGGGCAGCGCCAAATTCGGCCACCACCGGTTCATAAACGGTTAGATAATTCGGGCGTGTCAAAGTTTCGCTGCCAGTCAAGCCAACGGCAGTTAAGGTTACGGAGTAGATACCGGCCTGGGTGTAGCTGTGCGCCGGGCTGACTTCGGTGCTGGTCAGAGTGTCGCCAAAGTCCCACAGATAATGGATAGCGTTAGCGGAACTGTTGGCAAACGTAACGGTCAGGGGGATGGTCCCGCTGAGCGGCGTGGCGGCAAAGTCAACCGCAACCGACGGATAAACCAGGGTTACAATCGCTGCCTGGCCCGCTGCCGCCCTGCCCTCGTCGGCAGAAACCTGATAATCGCTGTTGGTGATGGTCTCGGTCGCCGTCACGATCAATTGCAGGGCAGTGCTGCCGCCCGGCGCTAAAGTATCTATCGTCCAGTTTACGGCAGCCCCGGCGGGCGCCCCACCACTGACATAATTTGCCCCGGCAGGCAGAACATCGGTAATGACCAGGTTGGTAGCTGTAAGAGCGCCGCTGTTGCTGACAGTCAGGGTATAGGTAATAGGCTCGCCGGCTCTAACACTGATCGGCGCGCTTTTGCCAATGAGCAGGTCAGCGGCTCCGGTAATCGAAATCGAGGTAGTCGCCGTGACCAGACTGGCAGAGTTGCTGGCAGTGACCAGTGCGGTATAGCTGCCGACGGTCGGATAGGTATGCGTTACGACCCGCTCGTTGCCTGCTACCTGGCTGCCATCGCCAAAATCCCAGGTATAGAGAGTAGGACGGCCAGCTACGACTGTTGCGGTGAACGTAGTGGCCTGATTTATCACCGTAGGGCTGTCGGTAGTGACGTTCAATCCAATAATAGCTTCATCGGTCGCGGTTATGACTGTGGCAGCCGCAGCACTACCTGCCGGTCCATGGGCATTCAGGGTGACGGTATAAACCCCGGCTTGGGTATAAGTGTGGGTAGGACTCAGTAAAGTGCTGGTGATGCCATCGCCAAAACTCCACCGAAAGCTGGTCGCTCCAGTTGAAGTATTAGCAAAAGTAACGGTCAGGGGGATGGGGCCGGTTTGAGGGTCAGCCGTAAAGTTAACTTCAGAGGGGCGCTGAATAACCGTCACCACCGGTATTGTCCCGAAAGCTGAGACTCCGCCGCTGGCCGAAACCCGATAGTCACTGTTGGTAATCGTTGTCGTTGCTGTGACCACGAAACTGGCTTGAGTTGCAGCGCCGCCGGGCAGCGCCAGTAAGACCCAGCTTACCACGCCGTTAGCCGCCGTCCCGCCGCTCACATAGGTGGCTCCGGCGGGAACGGCATCGGTAATGACCAGGTTGGCCGCCGGGGCCAACCCGATGTTGGTAATCCTGAGGGTATAGGTAATCGGTGCGCCCATTGTAGCGGTGGCCGGGGCGGTCTTACCGATGAGCAGTGTGGGAACATTCACTGGGGGATAGGCGGCTAACTTGCTGATAACGGGTAGAAAAACAGCATCGGTGGGGGTAATGGTCCCGGTTGGCGAGACGAGAACCATTGCGGCGAGAACAGTCGAAGATATATCGGTAGTAAGGTTTACAATTTTTTTCGCAGGAGCGACTGTTGAGGGGGCAGTCGCGGCAAGGGGAACAGGCCGCTCTTGGATTGGGTAAACCGTGCGTTTGCCAGGATTGGCTGAAACGGCTGCCGGACACGAGGCTAACAAGAAGGCTGCAACAGCAACGAGACGGATAATGAGTTCAAACCGAGGCATGGGAAATCCTTTTCAAGAAGCAGTGAGTGATAAGTAGTATGACGTGGTTAGGTTTAAACTTTACAACTTATTTAATTGTCACCGCCGGAGCTTGGCCGGGCCGGCGCTTGAAATCAAGAAAAAGCCATAATTTTAGGCAATGGTCATTAGCAAAAGTGAGCCGGTCGAGGTATTACAATTATACTGTGCAGAATATCACAAAATGGACGGGTAAGTCAATGAATACTTCTGACAATCTTCTGACAAATTGCTGGCAGATGAGACAAAAAGAAGCTCCATCAAAATCAGATGGAGCTTCTTTGTACTGAGCATTTTGGTCAGCACCCCCGGCCCGACTCGAACGGGCGACCCACTGCTTAGAAGGCAGGTGCTCGATCCACTGAGCTACGGGGGCAAAAAGTAGACCGCTACGGATTACGTAGCGGTTTTTTATTTAGTTATTTAGTATGCTATCACAATTATTTGGAAGTGTCAAAAGGCAAATTTTTGCGAGGGCTGGTCTTGAGATGACGCTCACCCCGGCCCTTGTTCACCACCTCCGTGTAAATGGCCGTCGTTTTGATATTGGCATGGCCCATCTGGTCCTTAATGTCGATCAGGTCAGCCCCGTTGCGCAGGCTGAACACAGCATAGGCGTGACGCAGGTTGTTCATACTGAAATGCGATACGTCGGCTTTGAGCAGCCAAAATCGCAGGCGTTGGGCGATCCCGTTCGCGGTCAATTTGCGCAGTCCTTTGCCCTGGTAGTTGCTGAGCCAGAGGGCCTTGAGCGACTTGGGTGGGTTCAGTTTGGTCCGTTGTTCGTCCCATTGGGTCAAGTCGGCCACCGCCTCATCGCCCAGGGTCAGCATCCGGCCCTCTTTATCCTTCCAGCTAAACACGCGCATCTGCCGGTTTTTCAAACTCATGTCAGGCATGCGCATTGCGGCCAGTTCATTCAGCCGGGCTCCCGTGTCCAGAGCCAGGCTGAACATAGCCAGGTCCCGCACCGTCTGCCAGCTCCGGCGGTCTTTATCCTCGCGGATCGCCTGGCTGACCGTTTTCAACAATTCGGCCACCTCTTCCTCGTCCGGCGATTTGGGCAGCGGGCGCGGCGCCTTGATCCGGCCCAAGGCATCCAGGGGATTGCGGTTCAATGCGCCGATTTCGACCAGCCAGTTAAAGAAGCCGCGGACCCCCCGATAATAATTGCTGCGGCTGTAATCACTCAGCTCGTTTTTGTTGAACATCTCAAAAAAAGCCAACCCGTGGGCCGGGGTCGGCGGCCAGTCCGGCCCCAAGCCGGCGCTGGCTGTTTTGTAGTACCGATACGTGTTCATATACCACTCGACCGTCCGTGGGCGGCGCATGGCTCTTTTAATCTGAATAAACTGGTCAAAATAGTGATCCAGCGTTGGTTCAAGTACTACAAAAACAAGATTGGTCGTCATAATTGTCCCCCTAACAAAGTGAAATGTGATTTATTTGAGATGGCTTACGGCGTTGCTGATGATTCCCATAACACTCAACCGGCAGCGTTCTGTGTCTGTTAAGGTGCCGGTTCTATTTTAGAGGAAAAATCATCGTTTGTGACAATAGGGAGCTAAATATGTCCGAATTAGAGACCACTTTTCTTGTCTTTCTCGCCTACATCCTGACCGTGGCCGGGCTGGACTGGCTGGCCTACCGCCAATTTCATAAACGCTGGATTCGGCGGGAACGAGCGCGCATCACCGTAGGGGTGCTGGTGGTCCTGCTCCCGGCCTTGCCCCTGGTCTGGTTAGGGGTCGTTGATTTGTACACCTGGATTATTATCCTGACGGGCTTTGGCACCGCCGGGGCCGTGACCGTGTTCTTGGACATCAACACCGAAACGAACGACTCGGAATCCATCCGCCAGGAGATTCGGGAGATAGTGAATGACCAGAGCCATCAGTAATGTGGATAATGATTTTTTGGAGGAATTATCCGCGGTGGCCAGCACTCAGGAGGATTTGTGTCTGATGCTGGCGGAGAAAGTGGACACCCCGGAAATGATGGAGTTGGTCCGGGAATTACTCCTACGAGCCAACAAAATCAAATTACTGGTCAACGACCAACGCAAATTTCTGAAGAGGACTGTTTCGCTGTGAGAAGGATATGACGACTTCAAACCTTTGGTCGGACGTGTTGAAAAATCTTCAACCACAAATGACCAAAGCCACATTTGAGACGTGGCTTAAAAACACGACAGCCCAGGAAGAGGATGGGTACTTGATCGTGTCAACGGCCAGCAGCTTCGGCCAGGATTGGCTGGACAATCGTCTGCGAGAGACGATTGAGCGAGCCGTCGCTCAGGTTGCCGGGCGGACCATTCCTGTCGAGTTTCGGGTGGCCGAAAACAGTGACTACCAGCCGGAGCTGTTCTTCACCGGCACGTACCGGGATGCCTATAACGCCATTGTCCAGCCGGACAAACAGCATTATTGCAGCCGCTATTTTCATCAGAAGTGGCTGCCGCTGCTGGGGTCGGAACTGTGGCTGCTGATCTGGGAAATGCGGACCCGGTGCAGTTGGGATTGGAAAACGGGCGAGGTCAGACGCGATCTGGTTGAGGCAACGGCCCAGGAGTTAGGGGCAGCAATTGGGGTGAGCGAAAGCACCTTTTGGCGCTTACTGAGACATGAACACGCCTCGAAATTTATCACCCGCGTGGGGACCAAACGCCGTTACTCGAAGACCCAAAGCGGTACGGTCAATGAAAAAAACGTTTGGCGGGTTCGCTTGGATGACCCGCTCATCCCGGCCGATGAGGAGAAGCTCAAGCAGCAGTTCTCTCCCTGTCAAAATGACAGTGAGACGTAGACATCTCCCTGTCAAAATGACAGCTAGATAGGCGTCTCCCTGTCAAAATGACAGGGAGATGTAGACATCTCCCTGTCAAAATGATAGGGAGAGCTAGGCGTCTCCCTGTCAAAATGACAGGTGATTAATTAATTCTTTTAAATCTCTTTAAATCCTGAATCTATATCTCTTTTTCAAAAGAAAAATAAGTAGCCCGGCTCGCGCCTCTGACCGCGCTCACCGGGCGACCAAATAGATACGCGGGAGGTATCTAGATGGCTTCTCAAATATTACAAAAAAAAGCCGCTTCTTCCAAAGCGGCCCCTCACAAATTGCCTGGCGGCAACACGGCGGGGGCAGGCCGGTCTCATGGAGGTTCTCCGTGAAAACTAACCTGCCCGAAATCAGCAAAGCCTACCTGGGCAGCGCCGCTTTCTTCACCATTGCCGGAGAAGGAGCCATGCTGGTCGCGGCTCGCTTTGGCTGGCTGCACCAGCCCGATTACCTGCTGCCGGCGCTGGCCGGATTCAGCCTGCCCGCCCTGCCCTTCGGCTTCTACCTGGCCGGACGAGTCGTTCATCTGGCTCGCCCACCCGAACGCGCTGCTCGTCCCCCGTACCAAATCTACGCCCACAATGCCGCCTGGGTTGCGCCCCAGCCCAAGGCCCCGCCGGGTGGCTGGATTTTTGGGGGCAAGCCGGCCAAAACCATCAAGTACCGGCCTGAACGCCGGCAGGAGTTTATTTTCTGGGAGCAGGGGATGGACTCGATGATCACCGAGTTCAAGCTGTTCCGCTTCTGCAAAGTCGCCTGGCGGCGGCAGCAGCAGGTGTTGTACCGCGATCTGAGCGCCAATCAAATTTTTAGCCGGGAGTGGTATACCCAGGAGGCTCGCCCGCGCTGGCCCCTGCCCGAATACCGCTCGGTCATGCACATTCTGGAGAGCCGCTACCTGGTCATCAACCGCTGGTCAGGCAAGGGCGGGGAACTGCTTTATCCCCCCTACTCCACCGTCGAGGAGGCCAAGCTGAGATGGGACCTGTCAAAATCTTCCAGCTAGTCCAGGTTCGTACAGGTTTTACAGGTTCATACAGGTTCATACAGGTTGATACAAGTTCAATCAAGTTGAGGAGACTATGAACAATTATCCCCATCCCCGGCCAACCGTGCCGGTGCAACTCTATCTTCTGGCCGGGCTATCTGTCTTTGGCCTGGCCGCTTTGTGGCTGGCCGCGTTCCACGCCTTTCTCCAGGTGGCTAGCGGCCCGCAGGCGTTCTTTGCTGCAACGCTAATTGAGGCCGGTTTGATCATCGAGGCCCTGGCGCTCATCAAGCGGCCCAAGGTCTGGTACATCTGGATCGCCGTATCCATCAGCTTGGTGGTCAGCGGCACGTACAACTACATCCAGGCTGCGTCCATGGCGACCGGTCCCAACGGCGAGCCAACCCTCAACTCCTGGCAACTGCTGACCCTGGCCCTCGGGCCGCTGTCAGCCCTCTGCTTTGTCAGCCTGACCTTGGGCTATGAGCTGCGTGAATATCAGGCCCGATTGGAAAAGTGGCAGATAGATCGGGCCACCTGGCTCGAACAGCGCTGGCAGGAAGCCGAGGCCCGTCAGCAGCAAGCTGAAGCCGAGCGGCAGGCTTACCTCTACAGCTTGCAACAAGCCGAACGAGAGCGACAGGAGCGAGAGGCCGAGCGGCGTTTTCAAGCAGAGCAGGAGGAACGCGCCTGGCAGCGGCATCAGCAGGAGCTGGCACAGCGGCGCGTGGAGCGAAGAGAGCGGCTATCTGAGCCAGCACAACCAGCTCAAGCGCCAGCACAGCCGGCTCAAAGTCTGCTCAAGTGCGACAAATGCCCGCGCACCTTTGGCTCTCAGTCAGCACTCAACGCCCACCGCCGCTTCTGTCGCGGCTCTGAGGCTCAACTTGAGCCGGCAGTGCGGAGCGCGAACGGCACGAGCCAGAGCTAGAGCGGCTGATGCTGCTGCATCGGATTGATCCTGCCAAAAATATGGCCCGCTTTTACCTGGTCGAAGCGGCACCTTCCCTGCTCGACCCCTTTGCCGTCCTACGGGTCTGGGGCCGGATTGGTGGGGCGCAGCAGCACAAAATTACCCCCTGCGCTTCAGCCGCCGAGGCCGAAAGATTGGCCGAGCGGCTGGTAAAGCGTAAAATTAAACGCGGCTACAAAGTCGCAGGAGTGCAGAATGAGCAAGAAAAAGAAGAGACTCACCCGCAAGAATCGGCCCAAGCCGGTCATCCAGCACCGCGACCGACTCGAAGGAACCTGCCCGGAGTGCGGCAGCCCGATCAGTGTCCGCCGGATCGAGAACTTCCCCAATCCGATCCACGATGCCCTGGTCAACTACAAATTGAGCTTTTGTAATTACTGCGCCTGGAACAATGTCGAGCTAGATGTCCGCTGCAAGCGGGAGTTGAGCGAGGACGAGCTGGCTCAAACCCATCAAGCGGTCATGGACCGCTTGCAAGCGGAGGTAAATGCTTATGCGGATTTCCAGCAAAAATTATCCACCCTGCCTTTTGGGATGGCCACCTCGGTTATCGGCGCGGCGCTGGGTAACGATTCGGCCGAACTATCCGTCGCCCGGCAGATGGAGAAAGGCATCTCGCTTGATGTCGCCTACGGTGAATTGTGCCAGGCGCTGGCCCAGGACCCCTACGCCAAGACTGTCTTTCGCGCGCTGGCGGAGGAACCGGGGGGTCACGTCGCCCTACTTGAATCAGTGAAATACTGGCATGATAAGGGCCTGATCCCGCCCTGGAGGGAGCTGGTTGAGCCATTTCTGGGAGGAAGCGATCCCCCAGGGAGATACGAAGCGTTATGAGGCAGAAAAATGCGCGGCGACAACTATAATTACCCATCGATGACAATTAGAAATGCCCACTAGAAAGCAGCGGACCGATCAGGTAGACTCTCTCCCTTTTGAGGGGAAGAGAGAGTCGAATGACGTGTACCAATGCCCAAGTGAGGCTAATCATGCGAGAACGAAGCAAAGGCCGCAGCCAGGAACAAGCGGCAGTCAAAGCGAACCTTAAAAGTCGAAAAACAGTCGCCAAATATGAACGACTGGGCCAACTACCAAGCGAGTTAAAGCAGCCCCGACAGTATCGAACCCGAGCCGATCCGTTTGCCGAGGACTGGCCGGAAGTAGAACAGATGCTGCAAGCGACGCCCGAGTTGGAGGCCAAGACGCTGTTTGAGTGGCTGTGTGAACAGCGACCGGGTCAATATCAAGCCGGGCAACTGCGCAGCCTGCAACGGCGGGTGGCTGACTGGCGCGCCTTGAACCAGGATCAAGTCGCCATCCTGAGCCAGGTGCATCGTCCAGGTGAAGTGATGCAAACGGATGGGACCTGGCTGACAGAAATGGGGGTGACGATTAGAGGCCAGCCGTTAAAACATCTGCTCATCCATTGTGTGCTGCCCTATTCCAACTGGGAATGGGGCGCGATTGCCCAATCAGAGTCCCTGTTGGCCGTTCAACGGGGCTTGCAAAGCAGCCTGTTGAAGTTGGGCTATGTGCCGGTGTATCACCAGACGGATAACAGTTCGGCGGCGGTGTGCCAAGTCCAAGGGATGGCCGGGCAGGAACCGATTTATACCCAGGGCTATTTGGACTTGCTCAACCATTTCGGGCTTAAACCCCGGACCATTGCGGTGGGCTGTCCCCAACAAAATGGCGATATTGAAGCCAGCAATGGGCATCTCAAACAAGCCTTAGAGCAACATCTGCTGCTGCGGGGCAGCCGGGACTTTGACAGCCTGGCCGACTATGAAGCCTTTGTCGGACAGGTGCTCAACAAACGCAACCAGGGCCGGCAGCAGCGCCTGCAAGAAGAGCTGGCGGTGATGAAGCCGCTGACCGCCTCACCCCTGTGGCCGTACCAGGAAGTGCGGGTCAAAGTCAACCGGGGCAGTCTGATCCGGGTCCAACACAACCTCTACTCCGTCCCGACCCATTTGATCGGTCAAGAAGTCAGTGTCCGCATCTTTGAGTGGCATCTGGAAGTCTACTATCGTCAGATCCAGGTCGAGTGGCTGCCCCGCCTGGTTGGTCAGAACAAGCAGCAGATCAACTACCGCCATCTGATTGACAGCCTGCTGCGCAAGCCGGGTGGCTTTCGGGATTACCGTTATCGGGAGAGCCTTTTTCCCAGCGTCGTCTTTCGGCAAGCCTGGGACCAACTCAACCAGTGGTACTCCTGCCGGAAAGCCGACTTGATCTACTTACGGGTGTTGCGCCTGGCCGCTCACACCCTGGAAAGTGAGGTAGCCGACATCCTCAACCTGTTATTAGATGGTCAAAAGCGCTGGGATGAAACCGACGTCGAGCGGCTCTTACAACCCCAACTGCTGCCTGTGCCGCAGTTGACGCTGCCGCCGATCAATCTGGCTCAGTATGATCGCCTGCTCCAGGAAGTCAACCGATGACCCCATTGAAGCCCTGGCCCAGCAGTGTAAATTACGGCTGCCGACCATGGCCGAAGTGATCCCGGAAGCGCTGACCTTAGCTGGGCAGCAGGAGTGGTCCCTGGAAAGTTTTCTGCTGTATCTGCTCGAACAGGAAATGACCGGGCGTCAACAGCGCCGGATTGAACGCTTACTGCGCGAGGCCCATCTGCCCGCCGGCAAGACCCTGGCTCACTTTGACCAGAACCGGCTGCCCTTGCGCCTCCGCCGTCAAATCCCTGGCTTGATCCAGGGTGAATTCATCAACCAGGCCGACAATATTTTGATCTTCGGCCAACCCGGGACTGGAAAAACACATCTTGCGGCAGGGCTTGCCTACGAATGGATCCACCGCGATTACAGTGTCTGGTTTACGCCCACCTTCAAACTGGTTGATAGCCTGTTGCGAGCCAAACGAGATTACGACCTGGAGCGGGAACTCAAACGACTGGATCGCTTTCAAGTGGTCATCCTCGATGATATTGGCTACGTCCAGCAAAGCCGGGAAGAAATGGAAGTTTTATTCACTTTTAGCCGAACGCTATGAACGGCGCAGTGTCGTTATCACCTCCAATCTTGTCTTTCACAATGGGATCAAATTTTCAAAGATCCCTTGACCACCGCCGCGGCCATTGACCGCGTCGTTCACCACAACCGGATCATCGAATTCGGACCAGAGATGACCAGTGTCCGAGCGGAAGAAGCGGCGCGACGACAATTACAAAATTGGGTCAGGCAGGGCCTGACCCTACCTAATCAAATTTATGGCTACCAGTTCCATCAAGGTAAGATTTTTCGTGAGGCAACCTAAAATTATGGGCATTTTAATTGTCGCTGATGGGTATTTCTAATTGTCGCTTGACAGAAAAAGCAACTCGCCGTTTTGATGCGACGGAGCAAACGATTTACCGCGACCTGCGGGCCACGATTATCAAATTGCAGGCTACCTCGCTGCGGGTAGACTACGATTTGCTGGGCGGTGATCCCACTGTTCGCGTCTCACTTTGACCGCAACGCCAAACGCTATGTCTCCGAATGCCGGCAGTGGCCCCACTTTTTAGACAATTTGAGAGCGGCGCAACTGGCGATAGAGTACACATACCGCATCGGCGAGGCGTATGGGGTCAATTACACCGAAGTCAAACATCAAGACCTGTTTGACCGGATATTTGCCGCATTGGAAGCGCCGCTCGACCCAAACGTGTTACTCCTGGGCAGCGGCAGCGAATGGTGGGAGGTGTTGGGTGTCAGCCGCACGGCCAGCCGAGCGGAGATTGTGAATGCTTACCGGGCGCTGGCAAAATCCACCATCCTGATGTGGGAGGCGACCCGACGAGTTCAAGCGGCTGCGGGCTGCGTATGAAACCGCTTTGAAGGAGAGAGAAATAATAAAGCCGTCATACGTTCTGCTTAAGCTAACAGATAACATAAGAATTGAAAACTGACGTCAGCTAACAGGAGCATTATTCTGTCCTATCAACTCGAAGTATCGCCCATCAACCGTATAGTAACCTGTAACTGGTAACAGAGATTTTAAGAGAGGTTTATCTTCTTCGGGGTATAATTAT
Source organism: Anaerolineales bacterium (assembly GCA_015075185.1). Taxonomy (GTDB): domain Bacteria; phylum Chloroflexota; class Anaerolineae; order 4572-78; family J111; genus DSQQ01. The sequence goes on from JABTUW010000003.1 coordinate 745,988, forward strand.
CGACGTTTCTCCTACTTCTGCCTTAACTTGGCATCTTTGCATGATTAACTTTGCTGAATCTAAAATTACTTCTTTGCTTAAAGAGGTCTGAAAATGCATCTCTCCTGTGCTCAAAAGGTAGACGCAGTTGACCTGTGGACTGATAATAGGTCTCTGAATAGAGTGAAAGAATAGCATATCCCAAACGTATAGACAGGCGAAAATCAACTTTTTCGATCAGAATACGACGAACAAAAGGATAGGTGAAATCCTCAAGAATTCCTTGACCTCTGTTTATAACTGATCGGTTACGGCAATAAAATACTCATTGGAATCTGAGGATAGGGCTACTGCGAGAGCCATCTCATTTGGAAGTCGAAGTGTTAACTCACGTGGCAACCGTGGAAGCTTGAGATATATACTCAGCCGATAAATATTCCTGAATTGATTTATGAGCAAATTCATAAGCCTCAAAACCTGTCTCAATTATTAAACCACTATGAGATTCAATCTCTTGTATTACTTTCTTTACTTCAGCCTTGGAAGTCCAAATTGATCATAAATATCATAATAGGCCTGTTTAAGGTCCGCAGGGGTAAACTGCTTCCAGATGAAATAAGAGTCAATCGTAAAGGCTAACGCTTTAAGGAAGTCTTCTTTGCGATCTATATCGAATGAAGCATATCGCGACTCTCTTCTTATTGAACGCTGCTCATCCCACTCCTCTAGAAGAAGCCTGACAATTTTACGATATACTGTTCGAGGCTTTTCAGGAACTGTACCGGAACGCTCGTAAATGGCACAGAGATGTGCTAAAGTTAGAGGGAGAACTTCAAGAACCACCATAGGGGTAGAATTATTTTTGCAATAAATCCTCACCCTCTTTTGACCCAACCATTTAGTTGCAAAACTCCGTATCTGTTCGGTGGACAATGGTTCAATAGTAATGTAGTAGAATTCTCAAAATTGTAGACAAAGTCAGCTACCCTACAGGTTACTACAACTTGATACCCTTAGAGTGGAGTATTAAATCGCGCAAATCTTTAACAATTCCTCGCCGATCTTTAAGGGGTACTTCATCTAAACCATCGACAAGTACAATAGCATTGAGGATTCTCAAGCATTGACCGATAACCCGAAGCGTGGTTGCATCTTTAGTTTCTTTTGAAATAGGTTCTTTGAAAGCTCCTCATCGAAATGTATGCTCACACCTAATGTGCTAAGAATTGTAGCCAATACTGATGATTCACTAAGATCACGAAGACGGATAAGAATAGGTGTTCTACTTTCTTGAGACCGAGAAACCAATTTGAAAGCGTCAAGAGCAAGACGCTTGAGGGAAGTAGTTTTCCGGCTCCAGGATCACCTAAAATAACAATATTCCCAGTATAATGAAGAAGATCAGTTACCTTAAGTGGTCTAGACATTGATATATGTTTTCGTGTTGGAATAGGGCCAAGGGTAAGATCGAGATCTTCAAAATGATCCATTAATCTTTTTGATTTTCTAAGATCCTGAAAAGAAATTTCCACTGCCCAGCGACTAACCATCTAAGATGATGCTCAACAGCCGTTCTGGCTTCTTTTTGTGTCTACTCTTATAGAGCCTGTACGGCCAAGACCAATCTTTTTCCAGCGCATCAGCCGCTATATCGATTATCTCTTAATTACACTCTCTCCGATTATCTCCAACATGAGAGGTCCTTTCTCGGATAAATTAATTTTTTAAGTTGGATAAAGTGAACAGCCTCGCCGCCCAACGCCTCCGGCATAACCCGCTTGACAGATAGGTACAGAGCGTCAATAAGAAGTGATTTTGAAAGGTAGATTAACCCCCATTTTGCGAAGAATAGCCGATTACTTTATCGGGAATTTGAATCACCAACTCACGAACTTTTGAAGAGTCGGAGTCTGTAACCTACTTTCTATATCCAAAGCACGTCTTGCATTTATATAAGCATTTTGTAAGTCATCATTTTTCAGCTGTTGGACGGCAATTTCATAAAATATCCTAGAATTCATTAATGCACTTTGCTGAGAATTTGAGAGTTTATCTTATGTTGTTCAACCATAGTAACAAAAACGTCAAGAATTAGCTTTTGCGCAGTCTCTATCGTCTTTCTCTGATTTGTATATAAAAGCCAGTAATTATAGTTACATTCTAACTGGCACTCTATCCAGTCATTTTCTTCGCAATTTCCATAGCCTCATCAAAATATCTTTGGCATCCTTAAAATTTAACCTGCGAATTTCCAATGTTCCTAATTCATTAAGTACTTGAAGTTGTGCTCGCTCATCTTTTAGATTTTTGTATTCTTCGTTTGCTTTCGATAAATATTCTGCTGCTTCATCTATATATCCGTCTCTGAAATTTCCATAATCCTTTTGCACGATAATGTCTAGCCTCAACCTGAGCTTTGAGAGAAGCTTGGTGATTTGTTCTACAACGGCATCAAGATGATTGACCCACTGCTTCATTATGTCGATTCTATCTCTGAGAAACTCAATTGCAATAATTTCACAAGCGAAGTTTGCAGCTTCGGACCACTGCTGTTGCGATTTTTTCAAAATGTATCCCCAAGCACTCCACTGAGTTAGATCATCCCATCTTCCTGTAGTATATTGAAATTTATAACAAGCTTTAATTAGCCGAGGGCTGGTCATAAATATTAGGCAGCCCGATGAAAGCTTTGAGACCGACACGGAGTTCAAGGCCGGTTGGAAACGGTACAACAAAGCGAGTTGATACAAGAAAATAGCACCCAAAGCAAAACGGCGGGTCGCCACCAGCCTTTGGTCGGCACGGGTTGGTGGGCTTCAAAATACTTTTAAACTGCTCATTGAAGTTTTCAATGGCCAGGGAGCGGGTCTTGTGCAGAATTCGCCGGACTTCAACCCCGTCATCACGATGGGGATAAGGCCCGCCGGTGGGGGGTGATGACCCAGCAGCGGTTGTGGGCACAGAGGTCTTCTAACTCAGGGTCATATGGTAGTGCTGATCGCCCAACAGGAAGCGCAGGTCAGGCGGGAGGTCAGGGACCAGGGCGAAGGCAATTTCATTATCGGCGGCATTGGCCGGGGTCAGATCAGCAGCCAAGGGGATCCACACGGCGGCAGCCGTACAGACCAGATGCAGTTTCCAGCCATAGACCCAGCCGTGCCAGCCGGATTTGGTCCAGTGGGCTTCGGTATCAATCGAAGAATGGGGTATCACCCCGCTTCCCGATCTTTCTTATGCCAGACCCGCCCGCAGCCCGCAAAACGGTGCTATCAATGGCAGCGGCGCGGGCGCACCCGGCCCACGGCTCAATTAGGGTCGCCAGATACCGCCCCAGACAAGCAATCTGAGCCGGTAAAGCAGCAGGAATAGTCATAAGCGTCGCTCCCAAGTCCGACGACTGGGAAAACGCCCGTTCTCGTCGGTGAGCATTGCCCGCAGGCAGATCATTTCGGGGGTCGGTTCGGCTAAAACCGCCAAGAATTCATTGGCTTTGTGAAGGCGTTTTAACCATCATTATCACCAAGGCTTGCAGAAAGAGCTGGTCGGGATACACCCACGGGCGACCCCGGCCCGTTTCGCTGGCGGGGCGGCAGTGGAATGAGACAAACTAACTGAACCAATATGACCAACAGACTTTCTTGTGCTATCATTGGCTAACCTCCGTATCAGTTGTGTGGCAACTTCATCTACGGAGGTAGCCGCGCTATACAAACTTTGCGCGCTTATTATTTATGACCACGCCTCAATTAGCCGATAAAGTAATTCACCTGCCTCATTATTCTTTGTCTCCACTCAAGATGCTGACTAGGTTCTCGCCATTTAACTCCACAGATTTCGGCAAGTAAAAAGGTTGTGGCAGAGACACCTTGATAATCTAATTTCATACGAGAAAAATCCTGCATTTGACCATCGCCAAATCTTTCAACTAGTTCTACATAGTTTAATGCCTTTAAACGTGTTTCGTTTGTGCGAAGGTACAGAAGGAGGCAAGAATTTTCTTTAGGATCTGACTGCTTGGGGAAAGGATTCTTCAGCTCTCGTGCTTTCAAAAAACATAACTTACTACGACCACGAGAAAAATTGTTATTGAAAGCAGCAAATTGATACTCCGAAGGCCAACTTGTATTGTTAAAATCAAAAAGCACCAATTAAAAGAGAACCCCAAATAGGAGCAATTCATTCTTTATTTTGTTAAACGGTACTTTGTTAAAAATTCCCACATAATGACATCCCTTTGAGAATAGTATTATCATTTTGGGCTTTAATTCTTTCCCCCTATGGTAATATCTCCAGAAGCAGTTGAACCAGAAATATTACCAGAGACGTTCCCTATATTAACGCTTCCCCATGTGACGATATTTACATCGGATTTTTGAATATAAGCTTCATAATGTGCGTATCGCTGGGGATTCATCTCTTTAACAGCTTGAAGTAACTGCTCAAATTTTGATTGACGTTCGCAGTAATCTATTAGAGTTTGAATCCTTTGGCCTTTGCTCATAGACTCCGCCATACGGTCATAAACTGGACGAAAATAGTCATAACATAATTCATTTAGCATCGCATCATCTAAAGAATCAGATAAAAGTTGCCGAATAGCTGAAAAATCATACTTTGATGTCATCTTTCGTTCCTTTATTTTTGTTCCCTGTTGAGGTATTTTATCCTCAATTACTATAGAATTTAGCAAGCCTTATGTTTATTTCAGCGACCCAAAAACTTGTAGATTGCTGTTTCCGTCTGAAATCTTACTCGGAACTTTCCGCCCTAAGTCTTATGGCCCAAACTTCTTCATATGCGTCATTAAACAATAAGCGCCGCTCTTTGACCAGGCGGCGCAAATATGCTACCATGCACGATACAAACCGGCTTGGGTGCACATTCACCTGATCCGGGCCAAGCCCCGTTGCAGCGGGGCTTTTTCATTGTCAGTATAATAACATAACTTGGCTCAATTGACAATCATCATTACAAAAGTCCCCTTCCGCGTGGAAGGGGACTTTCCATAATTATTATAAGTTAGCGTAGGCAGCGCCGCCGCTGTTGCCAACCGGGCCGGGAACGCCCGGCAAGGTTTCCTGAGTGGCCTCAACCGAAGCTTCAGCCTGCACCTTGCTGTCCAGATAAGCCTCAATGAGCTTCTGGACTTTGGCCTCGGTGTACTCCTTCAGCTTGACGGTTAGCTCGCCCAGATTCCGCCCACCGGTCTCGCGATAGGCTTCGGCAATTTTATCATAGGCGTTGAGCGCGTGATTGGCTGCGCCGTTGACGCCCGGATCACCATTCTTTTTGGTGGGTTGGGCCGCCGGATCGCCGAAGGCGTAGAATTTGATCTCGTCCACCACCTGAAAGTAGTTGATCATCTCCCGCACGGCGTTCTGTCGGAACTGTGCCCCCTTGTCAGGGAACGGCTTATTCAGACCGAACTCGGCCCAACCTTTGGGTTCTTCCACCGGCGGCTCGGCCTCGTACAGGTAGCGCATGATCCGCTGCGGCATCGTGCGGAACATACCGCCTTCGGTGTCCCGCAGCAGGCGCGGCTTCATCCCCGGCCGCTCGCGGCACTCGCGGATGACCACGTAGTAACCCCGGTCATCCTTGCCGGTTTCCAGCTTGATGTTATAGGCCAGCTTCCAGCGGGCTTCTTCGGTGTCGGAGATGGATTCCCGTTCCTCTTTCTTTTGGAGGTTCTGATGATCGCTCTTGTCGTAGACGTGGGTGATGACGATGGCCGGCAGGTTGACCGCCATGATGATGGTCACGACGTTCATCATGGTCACCGCTTTCAGGGCGTGACCACTGGACCCCTGGCCGGTCATGCCTTTGAGCTGGTTGCTCGTGGCCGCCTGGCGGTAGATGTGGGTCACGGTATCCACGCTGAACAGACCGACCTCGGTAAAGACTTTGGCCCGCAGGTCGGCGTTGATTTCGTCCTGAACCGCCGACACGTCGAGCGGGTTGGCCGCCGGGGCCAGGGTATGCTCGGTCCCGATGACCTGGGCGTACTCGTGTTCCCGGCCATCCGTCGGCCAGACGTAGACCTTTTTCTTGCCGGTCAGGCTGTTCAACCAGAGGGCGAACGAGATGGCCAACTGGGTTTTGCCGGTTTCGGGCCGGCCGGTGCAGTGAATGATCGGCTTGGGATACTTGCCGCCGATGGGCAGGGCTGAGACTTGTCGAGCCATTTAAGTTACTCCTTCGTTATGGGTTTTAGGGAAAATTACTCGTCGTCCCCCTGCGGGGACTCCGAAGCGTCGCCGGTGTTGGCGACTTCAGTGACTTTGGTTTCGATGCCGAAGAGATCGTCCATCTCGTCCTGAATCTCCTCGATCAGTTCGGGGAGCTGCTGGACTTCTTCCCGCGGCGGGGCGATGTAGCCGCCCTGGTTCAAGAGCCAGGCGTCTACTTCCGGCTGGATTTCGCCCTTGAGCTGCTTGATGCACATATCGGGGATATCGCCGGGTTCGAGTTCGACGGTGAAGCCGATTCGCGCCCAGGTCGAGGCGGCATTGCCGTGTTCGTCCACGATACGCCGCTCCTCTTTGGACAGGGAGACTTCGAGGGTTTTGATGATCATTGGGCCTCCTTATTTTGATGGTTTGAATTTATATTGCTGGCAGGGCTTCTTAGCCCGTTTTGGCTTTTGTTCCTCGATCAATTTGATTGCTTCGAGCAGCGAGGTAAAACGCCATTCGCTGTTGATGATGTAGCCGCTCTTGAGTCCTTTGGGGAACTCCTTTTTGCCTTTTTCCAGGGTCATCCCGGCCTGTTGAAACAGGGCCTGGGCAATGGCAAGGTCAGGCGGTGGCCGTCATTCCAGTAATGGCGGGGGTGTAGCGGCGGGGCCGGCACTCACGGCGGTAGTTGCTCCACAAATCGGCCTCCTTGATGAAGTGGCTGGCCTCGTTGACCCGTTCAGAGCAGGCTTTGCGATCCACGCAGACGTAGACGTTGACCTGGCGGGGGGTCGTTAGACCCTCGTTCCAGATGGTGAGGGACTCTTTCAGGCGCAGGTTCTCGGTTGCCTGGCGCGCGCTCGCAGCGCCGGATCGTGGTCGTGATTGTCGTTGAGGTCATAAGGTCATCTCTGGTGTCGGATAAAACAAAACACGCGGAGCAGCCACTAAGGCCGCTCCGCGCGTTCTTCGCTCTGGAGCTAAATCAGGTAGAACAGGTCGGTGTTCTGGATACGATTGTTTCTATTATTTCCCCAATTGGGAAATTTTTGCACCCCAGAAGTTAGGGGTTTTGAAAGTCAAGGGTTGCGAGGTCCCCATTCTAAAATCCCGACCGCTTCGGGCCTGACCGCGATCTCAGCGGTCTCGGCAGAATAATTCTTGATGATGATCCGAATGTGCATCATCTTCTGGTAGGTCGGGTTGACCTTCCTGAAGCGTTTCCAGGCTTCCCGGCGATACACCTGGCCGTCCTGACCTATCACCCGCGCGATTTCCGGTGCTTTCTGGAAGTGCAGTTGCAAGACGATGTGAAAGGCCTCGCCATTCCACACCAGCTCGCAAAAGGGCGGGTGCTTCCCGTGGAGCAGCGCCTCAAGAAACATCTCATAATTTGAAGGTGGTTCGCAGCCGTTGGGGGCTGCCTGGCGCCGGCCGATTTCGGTCAGCAGCGCCTGAAAGTCGTCCATCCAAACCCACTATTCTAGGGTGTAAAGCCCGTACCAATGCAGGATGCTGTCGGCCAGCCGTCGCCAGATGTTGAGCCACTGGCCGCGGACCGGGATGCCCGTCGGCAAACCTCGTGTTTTTTCGGCCAACATCCCAAACAACAGAATGGCTTCATCTTCGTCTAACTCGACAATGATCTTGTCGCAGCATCCTCGTATCACGCGAGTATTTTACCCCAACTGCCATAATCCTGACAGTGATTTTTGTCATTATTTTTGGTACAAATGTTCATTGACTTTCAAATTTTGGCCCCTCCGTGCCGGCAGAGGGGCCAAAAACAACCCGCTTAAGCCCTCGCGGTGACGATTTTCTCGCTGGTCTTGACCAGGCCCACGTCGGGAACGTACTCGGAAGTTTCGACCCTGAACTTGACCTCTCCCGCTTCCAGCTTCTTCTGGTAAGCCTCCTTAGCCGCCAGCATGATCGCGTAGGTCTGCTGGGCGTAGTCATCGGCTTGCAGGAGCTGGGCGTTGCGCTCGCCCCAGGCTTTCATCGCCTCCAGGTCGGTCCAGGCGCTTACCCGGTCGGTGGCAATGTAACCCTTATCGTCTATCCAGAGAGCGATCAGGCCCTCGGTGTAGGTCGAGGCGTGGGGGGTGTTCCATTTCACAGTTGCCCCGTGCCATTTAGGGTTCGAGGTCTGGGTCACGAACCGCTGGCCGTGGCCCTTCTTCGTCTCAACCCACACTCGGCGCTGGCAGCGCAGCCGGCGGCCATAGGGATAGTCGGGCTGGACAAAGGCCGTTTCCTGGCTGGTGTGGCCGATCAGGGGCCAGGCCGTGCTCTTATCAAACGTTTTTTCTTGGCCTCGTTGGGCCACTTCGTCTGAGTCCATAAATTTTTCTCCTTGAATGAATTGGATTTTTATCTATCAAAACCCAAGCCGCGCTCCTTGAGCGAGACGTAGGCGTTGATGTTGGGGGAAAGAATCAGGTGGTCCAGCAGGTCAATGTCCATCAGCCGGGCCGCTTCCCTCAAGGAACGAGTCACCTGCACGTCCTCGGGGCTGGGCGTGGGGTCGCCCGAAGGGTGGTTATGGGCCATGATGATAGCCGTGGCGTTGAACCGGATGGCATCCCGCAGGATTTCGCCGGCGCGAACGACCGAACTGTTGACGTTGCCGCGGTAAGGCTTGGACAAGTGCAGGACCCGGTTCTTGGTGTCCAGGTTGGCGATCCAAACCTCCTCCTGGTCGAGCAGGCCCAGGCCAGCCCGGTAGAAGTAGCCAGCCGCATCGGTCATGCCGCCGATCTGGTAACGCTGCGGCCACTCGCTGGCCAGGCGTCGGCCCAGTTCCAGCGCGGCCTTGATCCGCTTCGCCATGTTCTGGCCGATGCCTGCACAGTTTTGGACCAGCTCCTCCAGGGAAGCGGCGTAGATGTGAGCCAAGCTGCCACCGTAGGATTCCAGCAGCAGACCGGCGTCGGCGGAGGCGTAACCGCCGCCGATGACCAGGGCCAGCAGCTCCTGCTCGCTCAGGTCGGGCAGTGGGGTTGTCTCGATACGGACCGCCGGCCGGGTGGCGTAAGGCAGGGCATTCTCGGCTATGCGGGACATGGGGTGGGCCTCCTGGGGTAAAGCAGCATCACCGCGGCGGCCAGGCGCTCGACGATGAAACCGTCGTTCGCCAGCGCTTCTTTGGCCGCATCGGGCGCCGTCACGCCGGCCTGGAACTTCTCGATCCAGGGGTAATCAAAATCCTCGACCGTGAATAGCCCGACCGAGAGATGGCTTAACTCGCTGTTGACCTGGTTCAGCCAGGCCGGATACTCAATCAGGGGTGGCATGAAGCCTCCTTTCGTGGGAATCAAAAAGCCCCTTCCACACGGAAGGGGCTTGTATCGAAAAACTTTACATGAACCGCTTTTGCAGCGCTTCCTCCGGAACCCGGTGGCACAGCTCGCCGCAGTATTCGCAAGAGATGACTCCCTCGGCGTCGTTCAGTTCCTGGGGCGTCATCTTAAAGGGCGCGGTCACAACCTTCCTTGACACAGGTAAACCAGATCACCCCACCGCTGACGCTCTCCAGGGCCTCGTTGGTCACGGTCAGCAGGTTGGTTAGCTCCGCTGGCGGTACGTCGCGGCTTCAGGCTCGCCTGGACCTGCGGCACCAGCAGGTTGTAGAGGTAGATCAAAGTCGTGTGGTGCATTTCGATTTTGAGCATCATCGGGTCCCTTCCAGGCCCTTCTGGGTCAGCCAGCCCTTTTCAATGGCGTAGCGGATAATGGCCGCGTGAGCCTCCCGGTGGCCCCGTGTCCTCGAGCTGATGCTACCGTGCTCGCTCGTGGTCGTCGTCCAGGTGTTGGCCGGGGTCATGCCCTCGGCCAGCGGGATGTCGCGCACGTCAAACATGCTTCCGAAGCCGTCGTCATTGTCTATGTTGCAGTTGTCCAGGCTGGTCGAGTAGTGGAAGGTGGCCTGCATGTCGTCGTCGTCGCAGCAGGTCCAGACGTCCACGCCCTGGTGGCTCAGGAAGGGCTTATCAGGGTCGTACAGCTCCAGATAGGGATAAAACTCGTGCTCGGTGCAGCAGCCTTTGCGGACCAGGAGCGCGGCCACTTCGTCGCGGATCGCACCAATATCCTCGATGTCCCACTCCAAATTAGGACCGGGATTGAGCGAGTTGACCAGGTGAAAGATTGCCTCGTCAACCGTGTTTTGCCGCTGCAGCTCGGCCAGGGTTAACTCCTGCCGGCTCATGCGGCTGCCTCCTGGGTTTCCTCGACCACCGACATCACAAAAACGTTGGCCTCGTCCATCGTTTCCATCGGGATGACCTTGACCACGCCGCCCACTCGCACCAGGGCCTGGTGAGAGTACCAGTAAACCCCGCCTTCGATGGGCTGGCCAGCAGCGTCTACCAGCAGGCGCTGGGCCGCTTCGGCGATGATCTCCTCAGCCTGGGGCTTGAGCGTCGTCGCCTGCTGTTCCATTTGGGTCAGCCGCAGCCGCAGGTCTGCCGCTTGCCGCTCAGCATCCAGCCATTGGGCAAGGGTCGTGCTTCTATCCAGTTTCTTGGTCGTCATACAGTTTTTCCTCTCTGTCGTCTAAGACCGGCAGGATCGGGACGTGAACGAGCAGATTCTTCGCTCGCAGCTCGGCGATCCAGCCGGCGATGTCGTAGGGCCGGCCCGATAAGGTCGGGCGGCCGGGTTGATAAAATAATTTTTTAATTTTGTGGTGATAGCACCGCTGGACCATCGCCTCGGTTTGGCCGTAAAGGTCATGGCACAGATGATGGGCCAGGACGATATTGACCGGCGCGTGCAGCACTTTGGACGGCACGGCGGCGCTGCGTTTGAGCAGCCAGTGATGCGGATCGGTCGCGCCCGGCTGGCCGCACCAGGCACAGCGGGTTTTATTGAGGGGATAGCCATGTTGCTCGCGGGCTACGGCGACGACGACAGCCGGCGGGGTGGTAGTGTAGGCCAATGGGAATCCTCCCCTTGCTAGATTGGACGAAGTTGGTTTTTACCCCCCAAGGGGGTGCGAAGCGCTTACGTAAAATGCTTGCCGGGTGTTTTGCTCATCGCCTTGCGGAACGATTTGCGCCGATCTTCCATCTGGAATTTTACGGCGGCCAGCAGCCGGCGGCCTTTGAGATGACCGTTAGGACAGATTTGCACCTGGTCGCGCTTTTCGGCGCTGACGAACTTCTCAAAAGTCTCCTGACACTCCGAGCATTGGTATTGATACAGGGCCATTGGGTAAAAACTCCTCGATTTGGCCTCTACGGGCCACTTCGTCCCCAATTGGGGAATTTTTAGCCTCAGTATCTTGCGCTTCTGCTTGAAACTCCAGCACTAATTTCTCAGCAACCGGAACTAGTGCTGGATAGGTCATACACGGCTGTTCCTGCCAGGCTTCCAGCAACCGGGCGTCACTGAAATTATCCAGAGTTAACCGGCCGCCGCTGGCCACGATCAAGTAGAATTGGAGCGTCTCTAACCACTCATCCGTTGGAAACATCCTAAACCTCACTTCCCGATGATCTTGGCCTTCTCCTGGGGCAGCGCCTGAAGCAGATTGCCCAGGTTGGTCCGCAGCCCTTTGGCGGTCCTGCCGGGGACCACCTTCAGCAGATAGTACAAAAACCACGCTTGCTTACTCGACAGCATTAGAATTATTCGGGGGAACTGCATAGAGCCTCCTAAAACATCGTTAACTGAGTCCCCTCGACCTTCTTCAATCGCTCGTATTTGGGTTTGGGCCGGGGGGCATAATTCATTTTGAAATTAAAAAATTCCTCAATTTCCTGCTCGGTGTAGTCCAGGTCGGTCCATTGGGCCTCCCGGCCTGAACCATCCGGTTCAAAGGCCAACCAGGCCATGATCGCCAGCCAGTGGGCGATGAAGTGGTACACAAAATCGTCATCCTCCCCGTCGTAGATCGGGAACTCCCAGCTATAAAAGCCGTGATTGTCTATCCAATCTATGCAGCTCGCGCCCAGGTAGGTGTCAGGATAGTAATCACTGGCCGGCCGGCGCTGGACTTCTTCCAGCACCTGCGCCGCCCAATCTTCAACCTGGTGATTGCGCCAGATGATCCAGCTCGTTCGCACCTCGCATTTGAGCCGGTCCAGGTTGCGATGCTTGGCCGGCATGTCCTTCCAGGCCACTTCCAGCAGCTCTTTGGTCAGCTCGTTCATAACGCTTCGTATCCCTTCAGGGGATCGCCTAAAAAAAGCTATACTGCTTTGGTTCGGGCAGCCTGAGCCAGTCCCACCGGGGAATGTAGATACCCTTGAGATTGCTGCACCGCCGGGCCTCATCATTCTCCGGCCCGTAGCCGATCAGCACCGACGGCGCGCCTGCCGGTGAGGGCCGGCCCTCCTTATCCGTCGCCGGGGTCCCGTCCACATTGAAAAAGGTCAGCCGGCCTTCAAGAAAGAGTAAACTCGTCGCATAAGCCCAGACGTAATCAAAAAAGAGCCGCGTCTCGGTTCGGGCGAACAGCAGCGCGATGCCGTTGCCCTCGTGGGCCAGCCGGCGCATGAACGGCTCAGCCCGGGCGCCGTAAGGCGGGTTAACCCATTTGCGGCCAAACCAGGACCGCAGCAAACCATCCTCCATGATCGTGTAATACGTTTTCGCCATGTCCCACGGCCGGTTGACCGGCGCGCAGGGGTCCAGGTCAAACGGCCCCAGCGCCTGAAGAATTGGCGGCGGGGTCAACCATTCGTCTTTGGTGTTTTCGGGGTTTCGTTCGTGATTAAATTGTTTTGAGTTTTGAGCCATAGTGCCTCAACTGGTATTTCGATACTCGCGCCGGCGGGACCATCCCGCCAGCGGGTTTGGGTCAGTAAAAAGTGATCCCCTCTCTTTTCGCACAACCAGATCAGGTCAGATTCAAGCTCAATCGCCCGGTTGTCGGCCAGCGGATCGAAACGGAACACGGCCAGGAGTGGCAGACGCAGCTCGCGGGCCAGGGCCTTCAGGGCGCGGCAGGTTGCCGCCAGTTCCTCGGCCCGGCTCTCCTGGCGCTGCTCATTGCGCAAGAGCTGGAGGTAGTTGACGATGATCAAATCCAACCCCCACAGATAATGGAGCCAGCGCGCTTTGCTGCGCAGCTCCCTGACCAGCAGGCCCGGCGTATCGTCCACGTAAATCTCCAGCTCGGCCAGGCGCGTCCCGGCCGCCAGCAGCTCCGGCCATTCGGGTTCGATATCGCCGATCCGCAGGCGCCGGGCGTCGAGGCCGGTTTCAGCGGCCAGCAGCCGCTGCACCACCTGGTCGCTGGAGGACTCCAGGGAAAAGAGGGCCACCTTGCGCCCGGCCAGGCCCGCATTTCGAGCGATTCGCAAGGCCAGCTTCGTTTTGAACGTTCCCGGCTCGCCGGCCAAAAGCACCAGGTCACCCGCCTGCAAGCGGCCGCTGAGCGCATCAAGCGCCGGCAGCCCGGTAGACAAGCCGAGGCCTGCGGGTTGTGCTTTGGCCCGGTCGAAGTAGCGCCGCAGCAGAACGCTGAGCGGAGCGACCAGCTCCAGCCGGTCCTCTTTGAGCAGGGCCAGGAGGGTAGATTCAGCTAAGGCCAGGGCCTCGTCCATGACGTTGACATTGGTGCCGGCCCGGTGCGCCAGGCGCACGATCCGGCCGCAGCCGTTGATCAAGCGCCGCAGCCGGGCATATTTGCGAATGATGGCCGCGTAGGTGTCCAGATTCAGAGGTGAAATCGGGGCGTGTTCCAGTTGGATTAAATAGGCGGTGCCGCCCACATCGGCCAGGTTGCCGTTCAAACGATCGCTGAGCGTCACCAGGTCGAGCGGCAGTCCGGCCTTCTCCACGTCGAGCATGGCTTGCCAGATGAAAGCGTGGCGTTCCTCGAAAAAATCAGCCGGGCGCACCAAGCGGCTGGCCCGGCTGATCGTTTTGGGTTCTTGTAAGATCGAGCCTAAAAACGCCTGTTCAGCCTCAACATTGTGAGGGTCCTGAACTCTAATACCCCTGGATACTCCGAAGCGTCGTCATGGGCGCTTATCCTCCGTGACGAAGTAAAGACATCGCCTTTTCGTGGTGGGGTGAATAGTGAAAGGAAACGTGGCGAGCACAATATTTGACCATAATGGCGCTGTAATCGTGCTGCTCGATCTTGCAGCCGCAGGGCAGGATTAGGCGGGGAATGTTTCCTTCCAGGCGATCTATCTCTCTCTGCAAGGTCCTTATCCGGCGTTTGACCCATTTGGGGGTCTTATTTTCTTGGGTTCATAAGGGGCATAACTCTCTCCTATTCCCAGGCCACAAACGACTTCAGCCGTTTGCCCTTGAGATATTCAAATTGATCTTCACTTTCCATCAGCAGCCGGACCTCGACCCGGCCATCCTCCAGGCGCTTCCAGAAGCCAACGACCTTGTCCCAATAGAACTTGCGGGCAAAGAGCATCAGCTCCTCGTTTTCGACCTTGGGGTTGGCGACCATGCCCAGGATGTTGCGCACCTCGGCCACCTTCTGCGGCTGCTCCATGTCCTCATCTACGGCGATCTTCTTGATGATGGGCGCCACGTGGCCGACGCGGTTGACGGTCGTCCGCGCTTCTTGGTTGAGGCTTAGGAACCACTGTTCCACCTGGTGCTGGCTCGCGCCCTCGATCACGTCATTCTCGACGCACCAGGGGATGATGACCTCGGCCAGTGTCCGGCAGCGGGAGATCGCCGCCGCCGAGTGGCGGATATTGTGGGCGCTCATCCAGTCCTCGATGGTCTTGAAATCGCTGAACAGAGCATGTTTGGCGACATCGAGCATCAAGGCGGCTTCCACCGAGTCCAGGATTTCCTTGTGCTTCTGATTGAGCTGGAGCGCGACGCCATAGACCAGGCCGGCCCGCTTGTGTTGGTCCTCCGGTATTTCTTCCGCGTGGAAATAGTTGACGTACTGCTTGGCGGCCTTGAGCGTGTCCGCTTTGGCCGCCGTGACGGCTTGGGTGCCGTCACCGTTGAAACACAGGTAATGCTTAGGCAGCTTGGGGGCTTTTTTCTTGGGCATTGATCAAGACCTCGTAAATCAGTTCGCCTTCTGGATCGTCGTGGCTGACGCTGACGACCTGGGCCAGAAAGCGGTAATCACCGCGCTGGCCCACGCCGAAGGCCTCGGCAATGGAATCCTGGGCTAGTTTTAAAAAGTTATCGCCGTCCGGTTTTTGCCCTGGGCGCTTGGGGAAACGGGCATCCAGGCGAATGGTCACCGTCTGTTCCGGCTGAAGCCGGATATTCTTCTCGTCAATCCAGCAGGTGACCTTTTGCCGCAGCACATTCTTCCAGACCTGGGCCTCGTGTTTGAGAATCGGCCGGCCGGTGTGGCGGTTGCGGGTGTGGGAGTGGTTGACCGAGACTTCGGGCAGGTAGGGCATGGAGAAAAACATGGGCTTATTCCTTTGGTTCGGGCAGCAGGACGTAGCGGCTGCGCCAGGGTGATTTGCCCCGGTCCAGCTTGATGGCGTGGCCGCTCTCCTCTAGGCCGTCGAGGTGGCGCTGGACCGCCTGGGCCGAGGTCGGCGACAGAGCCGCGCCCAGCCGGATCGCTTCGGTCAGGATGGTCTTACGGGTCGGTAGGGCCGGCTTCTGGCTGAAATAGTAACCGAGTTCGAGATTGGTCAGGGCTTGCAAAACGCGCGCCCGGGTCGGGTGTTCGGCCAGGAGCTGCTCCCAGCCAGGTACGTGGATTGGGTTCAAAATGGTGTCCATAGGTAAATCATCCTCCTTCGATACGCTTCGCGTCAGGATGTATTTCAAACTCGATTATGACACCCTTCACTTTCAAAATTAAGGGCCATAACATGGGCAGTATCCGGAGGACTATCTTTTTGTGGACGATCTCACCCTTTCCTCGAACGGCCTGCAAGTCTGCCAGGACGAATACCTCGTCAGCCAGGTGCTGGAGCTGCTCTTTCACGGCAAAGATGACCAGGGCCGGGCCCACACCATTGACACCGCCTGTAAAGAGGTGGCGTGGCCCGCCGCACCTGGTATCGCTGGGTCAAAGAGGGCGCGCTGGACGCACACAAGGCGGCGTTAGCCGCCAGATGTCGAGCGCCATTCAGGAAATCGTCATCCCCCGCTACCGCGATGTGTACGAGGGCCTGGTCAGCCTGGCGCTCGGCCAGCGGCCGGCGAACGCCGACCCTGGCATGGAAGTCAAGGCCGGCGATATGATCAAGGCGATCAAGCTGCTGGCGACCATCGTCCCGGTCCAGCCGATGACCGCACCGGAGGATCACGGCGACAAAGACGCCGAGGATTATTTAGAGGGGGCGCAGTTCAAGCAGATTTTCGTCAAAGGGGATATGAACTTTATCTATCAGGGGAACGGTCAGCCGCAGTTTGGGCAACTCGAAGGCGGGGATATCATTGACGCGGGTAGCGCAGAGGCTACAGACGCACCATGAGCGCCGTGGCTGTTTTGGCGGCGAACTCAAACACTTCTGCCTCGAGATCGGCCGGTCGGCGCGATAGTAAAGCTGCCAGCCGTTGGGAGTCCACAGGTGCAGCAGCGTGGTGAACTGACCAAACCTGGCTTTGAACAGTTGGCTTCGGCTGGTGAAGATCACCAGGGGATCGCCTGGCGGGATCTCCTCCAGAATCTTGGTGATTCGACATCAGGCCGCCTCCGGCACGGGGCCGCCAATTCCTCGTAAGGGGTTGGCGGTGAACAGCTGGCCAGCGGAAAAATCGCCTGACCGCCCTCATCAGGCGCAATGGCTACCACCACCGGGACCGGGATGCCGGTCGCTTGATCTTTCATCGCCATCAAAGCGATGTGGCCATAGTTGACCGCCCGCTTGATGTTTTCAGGTGCGCCCGGTAGCCCTGGGTGGCGGGCAAAGCCTCCAGGGGTTCGTCAGCCGTCAGGACCGGCCAGACCTCGCTCTCACGGGCGTGAGCAGGCTTCCGTGTCCCCTTTGGGGATCGGCCCGTCAGTTATTTTCTTTTTCTTCGCCATAAATTAACCTTTCTGGCCTCTGCGGGCCACTTCGTTTCCCCAATTGGGGAAAGCCGGGCTGGAATTTCCAACCCGGCTCTATTTAAATTAGTCTACTTCCTCCTCGTCCGCATCATCCGAAGGAATGACCTCCTCGGCTTCCTGCCCGATCTCTATAAGGCTACCCGCGCCGCCTGACGGTTTTCAGCCGTGTCGGCCTCACCCAGCGTGTCACGGATGATCTGGTCGACACCGGACAGTTCGGCTTCAACGGCGGCCAGCTCGTCGGCTTTCTCGAAGGGCTTGGCCAAGATGCGCTCCGTCTCGGCGATCTGGCGCTCATCGTCGGCCACGTTGACCGTGCTGCTCGCGGACCTTTTCCGGCAGCTCCTCCTCGTACAGCCGTTTAAGGACGTTGGCGTTAAGCGTGGCCGGGTTTCCTCGACGATGCGCAGATCGAACTTGACCGAGAAATCCACTCGTCGCTCTCAAGGAAGATTTCTTTATCTACCTTGATCTTGGGGGCGGTGGCGGTCGGCCGATTTTTCGGCGTCCGCACCCTCAGGGGTGTTTCTTCAGCCGCGCCCCAGTAGTTGCGGTCCACTTTGGGGTGAATCCGCTCGACTTTTTCCTCGACCTTGGCGCCGAGATAGAGCACCTTCAGGTTGTAAAGCTGCCCAATCTCTATTTTCTGGTCCAGCGTCTCGAAGTGCGGCGCGGCCAGGTCGTAGAGCTGCTGGCCCAGCGTTACCGCCGCTTCGAGGCCCTGCTCCTGCGCCGGCTGAAGCAGCGCCTGGTAGCGTTCCAGCTTGCGCCGGTCGCTTTCCAGCTCGCTTCGCAGCCGGTTGCGCCGGCTGCGCGTTCGATAAAGCAGGTCCTCATGTTCCCGCTTTTGGGCGGTCAGGATGCGCAGCTTCGTCTGCAGCTCCACTTGGCGAATGATCGCCGGGTTGCCGGTGGCTAGAGCAGTCATTTCCCGCGCGCTGAGCACGGCCATACCCGGGTCCTCGATAGTGTTGACCGTCAGATCGTCCGAGTTGAACTGGACGATGAAGCTGTATTTTCTTTCGACCGTCTGCCAGCGGTACACGTCGAACGAGCCGGCCATGACGTAGCGGTAGATGCTGATCTGAGGGCAGAGATTGCCCTGCCGCCAGATGCGGCCATCCCGCTGTTCCAGCCAGGCCGGTTTCCAGGGACAATCCAGGTGGTGCAGGGCCACCAGCAGGCGCTGGCAGTTGAGGCCAATGCCCATGATCTCGGTGTGACCAATCGCCCGCGAGATTTTGCCGGCATTGAGGGCCGCGGCCAGCCTGGCTTTCTTGTCGTCGTCGCTGTAATCCTGGGCAAAGCGATGTGTTCGGGTTTGACGCCGCGATCAATCAACTTCTGCTTCAGGTCGGCATAGACGGACCACTGACCAGGCTTGGGGGTCGAGGTGTCGAGAAAGATAAGCTGGGTCAGGGGATACCAGCCGGGCAGGCCGGGCAGTTCGGCGCGCGTGGGTGTCGTGATAGATTTGGGCACCTGGTCGGCACAGAGGTTGACCTTGCTGCCGGCATAATCGCCGGTGATGTGGATAACCTCGCCGGTTTTCTTGCCGTTCACGTCTACCACCGGGAACTCTTTGAGCAGCCGGGCGTCGAGGCTGGCCTTGTCCGCATCCGACATTATTTTGAGGATGTTGTCCTCGTGCGGGTCTTTCTGGCCGAGGTTATTGGCCCGGTTAGCCAGGTTTCAATGATCCGCTTCAGCTCGGGATAGGGCTGGGCGTCAATGCCGATGGGTTTATCCGTCATCAGCGGCGGCCGGACGATGCCGGCCTTGTCGGCATCCATCTGGGTGTCGGCCACTTCCCACCACAGCCGTTTGAGCTGGACCAGGTTGTTGAAACTGGCGAAGCGCGAAGCCATGCGGAAGCCGGAACCATCCGGTTTCATCTCGACGCCGGTAACGACCTTACCAAACGTGGCCGCCCAGGCGTCGAAGTGGTGCAGGCCCAGCTCGCGCAGCCGGTCGGGCATCAGGTAGCTCATCATCACCCAGACTTCGCTGATCGAGTTTTCGACCGGCGTTCCGGTGGCGAAGGCGATAAAGCCGCCCCGCCCCTGGAGGTGGCGAATCTTGAGGAACATATCGAAGGCCCGGCCTGACTCGGAGCCGCCTACACCGGAAATGCGGGTCATGACGGAGGCGAACCACAAATTCTTGTAAGCGCCTGACTCGTCCACTAACAGCGCGTCTAAGCCCAGGTCCTCGAAGTAAAGGGCGTTTTCATCGTGGGCCGCGCCCTGTTCCATCGCCTTCCTGAGCTTCAGTTCGAGCCGCTTCTTGGCCTTTTCCAGTTCCTTGGTCGAGACACGATCTCCACGCGCTTCAAACAGCGCTTCTTCCAGTTCTCTGATCTGATCCCGCAGGAACTTCTGTTTGGTCGCTGGCCGGAGCGGGATTTGATAGAAAACCGGGTGGGTGGTGATGATGACGTCGTAATCCTCGGTCGTGATCCGGGCCAACTGCCGGCGGCGGTGGCTGGCGCTCTGGCCGGAGGCGATGGGCGAGATGGTGGCCAGCGGATACGCCTCGCGGAAGGAAGCCACGAACTGGCCGAAGGTGGCCCGTTTGACCACAATGCAGATCCGTTTGCGCAGCCGCGTTTGCCGCAGGCGCATCGTTAGCCCGGTCAGGCTGTAAGTCTTACCAAAGCCAACCGAGTGGGCCATCATCAACGCCTGCTGCTGCAAGCCGCGCCAGATCACGTCTTTTTGAATCTGGCGCAGGATGATCTTGGGGTTCATAGCTGGGAAGTGCAGGGGGGTTCCGTCGAACCGACGCGGCAAGGTGCTGTTGAATTTCTCGTTGTAGATCAGGACCAGCCGCTCGGTGCGGACTTCATTGGCCCAAATCCACTTGTCGAACGCCTGGCGGATTTCGTCCTGCTTGGCCCGCGCCACCAGGGTATCCTCCTGATTGACGCTCCGGCGTGTTTTACCGTTCTCATCTTCCCATTCATCGTAGATGGTGGCCTGCTGCTGGTTGAGGCATTTTTCAATCAGGTCAACACCCTCGATGCGAGTCGTTCCCCAGGTCTGCCGGTTCTCTTGAGATTGGCGCAGCCGCTGGGCTTCGCTCAGGTCCAGCCGCCAGTAACCCAGCGTCTTGAGGTAAGTCGGCTTGATCCGGCCATACGTGCCATGCGGATCGTCGAACAGCCGGCGCATGATGAACTCCTCGATAGTGTCCTTGGGGACCCACGGCGCGCCGAGCTGCACAAAGATGTCTTTCGGCCCGACCGGGCGGGGCATCACCTCTTTCAAGGCCAGGATGTTACGCTCGTAGCGGGATGTCGGCACAGCCTGGTAGCTTTGCTCCATCTCGATCTTGGCTTGATGCTCGGCCATAGCTAGCTTCTGGCGAATGTTGCCACTGAGATATTCGTCGGCGGTAACCCAAACCTGCTCAGCCGGGTCGAAGAAGATTTTGCCCGCCAGAGCCTCGATCAATTGGGCCTCGCTCTGGCCGGTCAGCTCCATCATGCGGGGCAGGGCGACCTGCCCAGTTTCCCGCAGAGCGATGATCAGCGCATCCATGGGGCTGTCGGCCTTAGCCGGCCGGGTTTCGGGTTCGAGCAGCCGCTCGCTGAAGATGGCTGCTTTCTCCGCTTTGCCTTCAAAGGGGTCCCAGCGTTCCAGGGCCAGGATATTGTCGCTGTCCACGTCGTCGCCGAAGGCGGCGATGTTGGCCGGTTCGTGCAGATAGCCCCACTTGGCGACGAAGCGCCGGTAAGCCGCATTTAGCTCCTGCTGGGCCTTTTTCAAATGTTCGTCGGAGACAAAGTTGACGTTGGCCTGGATGGTCTTATGGAAGGCGTCGCGGACCTCGATCAAGCCGCGCACCCGCTGAAGCTGGCGCCCATCCAGATCGGCCCGGACCCATCCCCCCTTGGTTTTCTGCCAGATGCGATACCAGTTATCCATCGCATACGAGCCAGCTCTTATCCAGGGGTCGGTCGGCGGGTTCTCGAAGGTCAAGGACTCAACCACGAGCTGCCGGCGCGGCTTGGGACCGCCGGTTTGTAGAGATTGTTGGGCGGGTCATCCCCGGCCGGGATCTCGTCCAGCGCGCCGGCCAGGTCAAAGTCCTTGGGGGCCACGCACTCGAAAGCATCCTCATAACGCCCGCCTTCGAGCTGCATCTCGCCGAGCATCATGTGTGGGTAGCGGTCGTAGTAACCGTTCAGGCGGTAATCGCCCAGGTTGACCGTTTCCACCCAATAATCGGTGGTCAGAGAACCAGGCTGCTCCCGTTTCAGCAGGAAGATGATATCGGTTGTGACTTCGGTGTGGGCGTTCTTTTTGAAGGCGGTGACCGGCAGCCGGACCGCGCCCAGGAAGGAGGCCATTTGATCCAGGTAGGCCCGCACCTTCGTCTCCAGGCTGTCCATGGTGAAGCGGCTGGTGATGAAGCTGATCAGCCCGCCCGGCCGCACCTGGTCCAACGCCTTCACAAAGAAGTAATTGTGCAGGCCGATATCGGCCAGGTGGGCGCGCCCATTCTCATAAATCGCCAGGGTCATGGGCCCTCAGATCGGCGAACGGCACATTCGAGATCGCCAGGTCGAAGAAGTCGTTTTCATAGGTCGTCGTCTCGTAACCGCCCACGTGCAGCTTGACCGAGGGATAGAGTTGCCCCACCACCGCCGCGCTGAGCAAATCCAGCTCGCAGGCCCAAAGCTGGCTTTTGGCTTTGATCGCCTCCGGCATCAGGCCGAAGTAATGGCCCGCGCCGGCAGCCAGTTCAGGATGCGCCCGCCGGTGAAACTGAACTGCTCGATCACCTGCCACTGCCAGCGAATGACTTCCGGACTGGTGTAGTGGGCGTTGATCGTCGAGAAGCTGGCGGCGCGCCATTCGGAGTCGTCGAGCAGCGGCTTTAACTCGGCCTGAATATCAATCCATTTGCTCTTGGGCTTGGGGTGAAACGCCTGGCCGGAATGGCCCCAGCCGGTCCAGAGGACCAGTTGCTTTTGCTCGTCGCGCGTGGCCTGGCGCTTTTCTTCCTTCAACTGCTTGAGGAAGCGAATGATCTCGATGTTCTGCCGGATTTTTGCCATCTGGCCGCCTGAGCCAATCGGATCGTCGCCAATACGATAATCCAGATCGGGTTTGAGGACGACCCCGCTCGACCGGCTGCCGCCATTACCATTGGGGACAGCCAGTTCGACCGGGGGCGCGTCGAAAAATGAGAGTTGGGACATAGGATTCCTTTCTTGAGAATAAAAAAGCGGCCCAGATGGCCTGCTCACTCAGTTTCATTCTGGTGGGGAAAAATTTACGTGTTCGGGTCTGGTCGCGGGGCTAACGCCCCCATAGTGAGGCCGTTAGGCCACCGCGACCGCCCAATGATGCTCCCACAAAACCCACGCTTATCGTAACCTGAAAAGATTTGAAAAACTATTGGTTGGGCTATGGGTTTGAAAAATTCTTGGGATAAGATGGGGGTAGTCAGAGTTCAGATGCCAGAAAAAATTTCTGACTACTGGCTACTGACATCTATTCATCTTTCCCCAAGGAGGTTCTACTATGGCATCTATGGATCGCCGCAAACTTCAATCAAATTTTATCTGATGGTGGATCACATCACGCTTCGCGTCAACCGCAATCAGGGCCGCGACCAACGCGGACCGCCGCGACCGCCTGGGCCAAAGACACGAACGTGGTCTTTGTGGGCGAGCTGCGCCACATCCTCATCTTCGCCTTGATGGCCTTTGATGTGGCTGCCGTTGCCTGTGAACGAGCAGTTTCGCCTGGTCAGTGAACGCAAGTTTCAAAACCTGCTGGCCACCAACGACCTAAAAATCGTTGACCTGGACCCGACCGCCGGCGAGGGCATCGTCGAGGATGAAGATGTTTTATTCCTCGAAAACCTGACTAACCAGTATCGCCGCGAATGGGATTTGGTCAGCGGCCTGATCGTCGAGGACGACACGACCGGAGCCAAGGAGTTCTTCAGCGGCTCCACCCTGGCCGCGCTGGCCTACGGCTTGCAGTACAAAACCGGCGGGACCGCACCGCTGTACGCCGCGACCAACTTCGGTTTCTTCGACATTTCGGGCGCCGGCAACGGGCTAAGCGTGGTTGATTTGCTCGGACCCAGTGGCCCGGTCGAACTCGACAAAGCGCACGTGACCTTGGGTAACCTGATCCTGAGCGCTTCGTAATCAGGAACATAAGCGATGCCTGTTACCGATATGTCCCTATTCCTGGTCTTTGGTTTTCTCCTGCTGGCGGCCTATGTCGGGGGCGGCATCGTGGCCTGGGTGCTGTCCTGGGAAGCCCGGCGCGACCGGGCTGAACTCCGCCAAGAACGGCAAACGCTGATCGAAGAAAACCGCCGGCTGAGCGAGGAAATCCTGCAACTCAAAGAACAAATCATAGACCTGCGCGGCCAGCTCGCAACGGCCATTCAGGAAATCAATAAATTTACGGCGGTAATGGATGGCCGCGAGAATCTTAATAGTTGAAGATCAAAATGCCTTTATGCTCCGCGAACTCTTGGAGCTATATGGGCAGTTTGAATTTGAGATCGTTGGCGACGGCCCGGCGGCTATGGAAAAGCTAGCCGGACCGCTACCCGATTTGATTCTGCTGGACCTACGCCTGCCCGGTATCGGCGGGCTGGCTGTTCTGGACGCGATCCGCGCGACCGCTTCCTGCCTCCCGGTGATCGTAGTCTCCGCCTATGGCGACAAACGCACCCGGCAGGAAGCGGCTCAGCGGGGCGCGGACGGCTTCTTTCAAAAGCCGGTCAACGTCGCCAAGCTCTACCGGCATATCCGTATTCTGCTGGCGATGCAGACGCCGCACCAGCTCGAAGCCGAACTAACCCTCCAAACCGAGGGCCGTCAGGCCCAGCTCATCGCCCAGACGCGCCGGCTGAACAAGCTCAAAGAGCGCCAGGCGCTGCTGGGGATTGATGCGCCGCCGGAGCTGCTTATCGAAATCGAGGATTTGGAAGGGGAAATAAAAAACGCGGAAAGCCTTTTCGGGCCTCCGCGTAAGAATTAAATCAAGTTGTTTTTATTTGAGCTGGCTAACGCCTCCGCATAACCGCTTGGGGCCACCAAAGTGTGATCCACTTTACGCCAACCTGGCTGGCCTTCAAAAACGCAGCGGTAGCAAGTCGGCGTTAATGCGGTTGTTGTTAGCCAGCCTAGCATTTGAGGACAACTATACTGAAATTAGAATGAAACTAAAACTTTTTTATCGGAAAACCCTCTTGAAAAGTTACATTCTCATTCTGTTTTTAATATAACTACATTGTAAATTAAGTAATCTTAAATTTGGTATTATCAGGATGAACAGCTTCATAATGAGAATTGAGCTTACGACGAGCGGCCGGGATGGAAAACTGCCAGTTGATTTTGACCTGGCGGCTTTCACGGTCGTGAAAGAAGGCCAGGATTTCGGTTTCAAGCTGCTCAACGGTCGGGATACGCCGATCCAGGCACAGGCGGGCCAACGCCGAGAACTCAATCTCAATCATGTTGAGCCAACTGGCTGAGCGCGGGGTGAAATGGAATTCAAAGCGTTGGGCCAAGGCCCAAGCTTCGTCGGCCGGGAGATTTTCATAGAAAGCACTGACATCGTGGGTATTGAGATTATCCTGCACGAGCCCGATTTTGATAAGCTTCAGGATAAGCCGTGGCTAAGGCTTGACAGAACAAAGTGTACTCCTTTTGGTGCGGTGCGGCTGAACTTGGGCCAGGCGTCGGCCGGTCAAGGGTTCAATGGCGGCCAACAAGGCGGCTGAGCCCAGTTTTTCATAGGCATAATGTTCTTTACGAATTTGGCCACTCTGGAGGGCCAAAGGTTCGACCTGATCCCCAATGAGGAAACAGGGACGCTCGTCGTAGCAGACCACCGGATAGAGCGGGTCATAGGGCAGGCCATAGAGCCACGGCAGGTGTTCCATCTGAGCCAGAAAGCGGCTGTCCATCTGGCCCAGACACCAGATCCGCTTCCAGGTGGGCTTGAGTTCGTTTTTAGAATGGTGCCGACCTGCACATGCGAGATGCTCACAATAGCCCAACTCAACGCTTTGTCAGCCAACAAACGCAAGCTCCAGCGGTCAGCCAGCGGGGCGTCACTGCAGGCCAAGGCGGTCACCTTGGCCCGCTGAAGCCCATCGATTTCGAGGGCCGACCCGACCGGGCCTGATCCTGCAAACACGCTAAACCTTCGGTCTGATATTTCTGGGCCAACTTGGACACCGTCGTCAGATTGACCCCGAGTGTCTCGGCCACGGCGGTGTAGGTTTTGCCCGATCCAATCCAGCAGCCCGATGGCCTGTCGATAGACTTTGACCGGCAGTTCGCCTTGGCTAACCAGTTTTCCAAATATGTGCGATCACCTTCGCTGAGGTGGAGATGTTGTTTTTTCATCAGGTCATCTTACCCGGATGACCCGTTTCTCAAATCTTTGCTTTTCTTTTTACAATGTAATAACAACCAGGTAAAGCCCAAAGCCAGAAATTCAATTTTTATTGCTTTAGTCTGGTTGTTGCTTTCACTTCAGTATAGCCACAAGAGCTACTATTACCGTGTAAATTAAGCCAAAATAAAACAAAAGCCATTTTGCAGAAAAAGCTGCCTTTACTTTGGAATACATAAATTTATCCGCATCTAATTGAATTGTAAAATCGACCAATTTTTGTTTTTCCATAGTTCGTAACTGATTTCTTAGAAAATTAGTATACCGATTAAATTGCACAAAGATTATGAAGCCGAACCAAAAAATCAATAACCCTGTGATTCTCTGAATATCTGAAAACGATAAACCTGATGTGCTTGGTGGATTTGTTGTTTCCTGAAACGAAATCCCCAATATCGCAAAACTAACACTTAAGAAAAAAGTTGTTACAGTCCAACGTGTACGACTATGCTCCTGTTCGATTTTCCATATTTCAAGATAAGTATGGTCTTGGGCTTTACCCGACTGTGGAATATTTTCAGTCTTGGATGACATTTCTCGATTTATCCTTGTTTGAATTAGTGAAATTGGACTAACATTACTGATGGTTGAGAGTTAATGGCTGGCTAACGCCTCCCGCATTAGCCGCGCCCACGATACCCCCAATAACAAGCAGCCTCAAGTGCAAAGGACTCCTTCACTAAAAATCGAGCTCGTGGCGTCGGCTACATGCGGTGGTTAGCTGGCGCTTTGGCCCAAGAAGCTACTTTTACCAGCAGACTTTCATTAAACGCTGACTTGGGCGGCTTGAAACTGTTGTCTACCTTTTCTTATTTCCTTCAACTACAACATACTCTGTTTATATTGTCAATCTCAAAATTTCGAAATCAGTTTAATCATCTGATAAAAATAATAACCCAAACCTCGTTTTTTTCTCGGTTACTTTATATTCTCACTCGAAATTTACCAACTGTCCCTTCGACGGGAGCTCGAGGTGCATTGTCAGTAAACCAATCCCAGAAAACGTCCCTCTCCTCATCAGATAATATTGGGCCGATAAACCAGTTAATGAATCGCTGTGCATTATCTGGGCTTTCAATATACTCCATGAGCAACGAAGCTCTAGTGACTGGGTCATTTAGAAGTCTAATTTCAAATACCTGGGCTTTGCCAACTAACTCCCCCTTCACTGGGTCATAATCCCATGTAGGGCTAAATCGCCTTTCGTATTCTTTTTGCAAATCGTCACGACTACCAAGATTTGGAGGTTCTGGTGTTGCTGTCGGAGCAGGAATATTAGTAGGCGATGGCGTTTTAGTAGGTGCTGGCGTTATACCCACTAGAGGAAAAACAACATCAAATATTAAATACGGAGCGAAGCACAAGAGAAATAAAGTCCATATTGCACAGGCGATTAATACCAGCCCTACAAGAAAACGTTTTTGAGTCTTACTCATGTCGAGGCTTTCTCTGGCAAATCTAATTTATACCAGAGAAAAAATCCTTTTCTAAGTTTGAGGTAAGTCCCACTACTACAATGCGCTTTTAGAATGGCTAAAATCGGCCAGCCAGCTAACTTTGAAGTAGCGGGAAACCCGCCTATTTTTTGTCAGGCATCCCGATAATATCACATTTCCTCGCAAAATCCAGAGTTATCGGGAAACCGTCATAAAGTTCTATCAGGATTGCTTAACTTGGTGGCCTGCGTTTTGGCCTTGGCACGAGAATACGCGATTAAATCCTATCAACTGAGCCAACGAGAGGGGCGTTAGCCCCTGATTTATCCCAAGGGGATATGGAAGCCTATAAGCGACGAAAAGAAGCCTTCCACGTGGAAGGCTTCTTTTGGTGGAGAGTGCGTGGTACGGAACTATCGAGGCTTAGAAGCCCAAGCGAGAAGGCGGCGCGCTTGTTCTCGGCTTTGACCGCAGCTTTGCGCTTGTCGTTGGCTTTCTCAGCCGCAACGACTTCGTGCAGCTTCACCCCTTCAAGGCTGTAGCCGGCGGGCAGGGCGATGCCAGTGACGGTCAGGACGATATCCTCGACCTGGGCGCTGTAGCCGTAGCGGATAATGGTCGGCTGCTCGCCAACGGTCAGATTGCGTTTACGGAACACGAACACGGTGTTGCCGGAGCTTCTTCCTGGGCAATCTCGTTGTTCCAGTCAGCATCGGCGACCAGGGCCACCAGCATATCCTCGACCTGGGGCTTGGTCGGCGCGTAGTAGGTGGTCGGCAGCACGTTCGCGGTCCCGCGGCCCTTCAAGGCTTCGCGGCGGGCATTGGCGGCTTCAATCTTGGCAGAGAGCAGGGATTGGGTTGTGGGTTGATCTTTGCGTTGCATAGTACAAAATCTCCTTTGTGTGAAAGTATTGATTTGACGCTCTCAAGCACCTGGGGCTGCCTGTGGCAGCCCTACCCGGCCTGAGAACAAAAGAAAAAATCTACAGTAACCCTTATGCCGGAGGTCGAAAGTGACCCCACTAAAAAGGCATAAGAGAAACTCTACTATAACCCGGCAGGGGAGCAGAGGAGCGGAGGAGCAGGGAGAAAGATTCTCCTCTGCCCTTGCACCCCTGCACCCCTGCGGTTTTACCGCGCCTAGCGGCGCTCGAACTGGGACTTGAGAGATTCCAGCCGCTCGGCCAGGTCCAGGCCGGTGACCGGAATCGCCCGCACGAAATGGCCGATGTCACGGCCCTTCGACTGGCTCAGGATGTCAGAGCCATCGCGCTCAATCGTCAGATTGAAGCGCGCGCCGCCCAGCAGCGGGCCATCTTTGGGGAACATAATAAAGCGGCCATCGGGGAACTCGATGTAGTTCCGGCTGCGCTGGGCGATCATCATGATATCCTTGCCTTCGTCATCCTTGCCGACGACGATCTCCTCGCTCACGTGCTCGATGCGCACATCCACCAGGTAGGTCACGCTGCGGCTCGATGCCGGCTTTATCCACGCCTACCACCACCTGCTGAACTCGTCTTTCAGATCGAGCCGGCCCGGTTGAAACTTCAGCAGGTCGAACAAACACTCACGCAGTGGCTCCACCCAGAACAAAGGTACAGCTGAGCCTACGGATTTACCGCCGGTATCGTGAAAGGCGAACCAGAGCAAATGGGCGATTCGCTCCCAGGAGATGCCGGCCAGGGTGGGAACTTGCGTTCCTTGGCCACCGTGTAGATGACCTTGCCCTCGCTCAGCGTCCGGTTGTAGCGCAGGACGATCCAGGCATTGTCGTGGAGGTCTACGACCATCGGCGTCCAAACCTTGTCGGCGAAGATAGCCCAATCGCCGGGGGTCATCATTGAGCGCCGGGCCAATTCGTCGCGGCAGATTTTCCTGAGCAGGCGGCAGGCTTCCAGTTCCTCGCCGGTGCGAGGACCGATAGCGAAGAATTTGAAACTGTCGGGCAGCGCGCCGAGATACAGATATTCGGGCAGCTCCAGCTTGCACAGCAGGCCATCCCAGGCGAAGCCCTGCACGGCCATCTTCATCAGGGTTTCAGAGACACCGAAGGTTTCCTCATCGGGATCAAATGCTGGCAGATGCTCGCGGTCACGCAGCGCCGTGGGTGACTTCTTGGGGTTGAAGGCGATCAGGCGAGCGGAGAGGGCCAGCTCCTCGGTGAGCAGCTTCCAGACCCGGCCGATTTCTTTGGTCAAGGCGCTCATCCCGCCGATGTTATCCAGGTTGGTTTTGAAGCCATCCACACCACACTGGATAAAGAAGCTCAGGACGTAGAACATCCTGAGCACGCGCTGGGCTGCTTCTCATCGCACTCATCACAGATTTCCATCATCCACTCGACCATTTCAGCCGGGTAATCCTCGACGATGTAGCCCTTGCCAACCATCTGAGTATAGAAGTAATCGTCAGTTCCTATTCGCGTAGCTATGTCGCTCCACTTTCGCGGGTCAGCATTGAGAATGAGCAGGTTATCGTTGGCGGCCATCCCGACCGCGACCGCGCCGGCCAGGGTATCCACCAGGGTCTTGGCCCGCGAAGCGGTTGGCTCGTCGAAAGTGTAGATTTTGGGCAGCTTCGACACGGCCAAGCCGGTGGTGTTGAACCACTCTTTGCGAAAGGCATCGAAGGTCAGCGGGAACTCGCACTCAGGTACGGCTTCGCCCTCGTCGAAATCAAAATCGCCGTTGGCTTCTTTCCAGACTTCGGGATCAACCATCACCGCATTAAGCAGGTGCGCCCACTGGCAAACGCTGATATAGCCGGTGTAGCTCATCAGGTGGTCGCCATCCTGAGTTGCCTTGACATCAGCCGCCGATTTCCACGTGGAATAGGCTTTGATGTTCTTGGAGCAGGCCAGGATTTTGACATCTTCATAGCTGGCAGGAAAGCACTCATCAGGCACCACGATGAACTGCCCAACGGCCATAAAGCGGCCAGTTCCATCCGTGCCAAAGAGTGTGCCTTGAAATTGCTCGACCCGGTTCAGAAACTCGGAGATCGGGCCTTCCTGCACGGCTATGACCGGCATAATACAACGGCTGTTATTGACCGGATAGCGGGCCAGCAGGTACAGCTCACTTTTGATAAAACGAGTGGTCTGGGAAGGGAAGTAGGCTGATCCATCGCTTGGGCCAGCTATTGCTACAAAGCCCTGGATGCTCTTGGGCTTGCCGGTGGTAATGGTATCGAAGATCGCGCGGGCCTTGTCGGGTGAGAGCGAGAGATTGAGGTCAGGATGCTCGTACAGGGTATCGGACAGTTCCAGCAGCTTCTCGCGGGACTCGTCTTTCATCCCGAATTTGAAAGCGTGAGCCACAAATTGGAGTGGTCGTTGATCCGCCTGATGCCTTCGGCCACGTG
Source organism: Anaerolineales bacterium (assembly GCA_015075185.1). Classification (GTDB taxonomy): domain Bacteria; phylum Chloroflexota; class Anaerolineae; order 4572-78; family J111; genus DSQQ01. The sequence continues at coordinate 776,357 of JABTUW010000003.1, forward strand.
GGGGCAGCAGTTCCAAGATGACACCCTCTTTATCATAGGGATGCTTCACCTGGCTGGCGATCTGGGTGCTGGAACCGCCATTGTTGCAGTGAGAAAGGTTTGCAGACCAGCGCTCGCCGCAGGACCGCCGCATCACTGGCGCGAATGATAAATTCGCCATCGCCCATAGGTTTCTCGACACCTGGGGAAAGTACCAGGTTAGTACCCATTGGGACGAAGCGGATAGGATAATCTTTGACTTTGCCATTGGAGAAGCCGCCGCGAGTTCCCCGGCCAGCCCTGACGCCGGCTTCAGCGTAATTGTAGATTTTGCGTAAGGCCGCATTGATCTCTTTGCTGTAGCCGGTCAGAGTCTTATTCTTGGTCGCGGAGGACCAGAGGGAGTTCAAGATAAAGGATTCGCGCTCGCCGTTGGGGTAGGTGACGCGGATCGGCGCGTCAATCAGCTCGGTTTTGCCGTCTTGCAGCTCTTGCTCCTCGGTTTCACTCAGCTTGAGATAGACCACGCCGGTGAACACACGCACATTGCGCAGCGTTTCTTCAGCGTCGGGCCGGGTGAGTGAGGTCCGGTTGAGCATCCACTTCACCCGCTGCGGATACAGATCGGCCAGGGTGAAGAAGGGCATAAACTGCCAGGATATGATTTCACCCTCGCCGTTGATCACGGCGATGTGAACGTGTGTTTCAGCGGATAGGATTTGGATTGTCATTGCGGTCCTTTCAATAAGCCGGCCAACTCCTTGCGTATCTGGGCGACTTCTGGCCGGGGTGTGTGAGCAGCTTGGTGAATGAATTGGTTGAAATCCCAGGGGCAGGGGATCGTGGGAATATCAGTGATTTGATAGCGGTCGGCGATGCCGAGGGCCTGGCGAGTGTCCCAAACCAGGTTATCGGCCTTGACGTTGAACTGAACGCCGGCGTGACCGTCCACTTTGAACCAGGAGATGACATAGTTGTTCATTACCCGGTCCAGCTCCTGCCACAATTCCACATTGGCCAGGAGCGAGCCGCTGGCTGTTTTCCAGCCGTTTTTGCGCCAGCCTCTAATCCACATCGAAGCGCCGCCGTGAAGATACTGGCTGTCGGTGTAAATACGCACCGGAATCTTGGTAGATTTGAGCGTATGCAGGCCGGCGATAGCTGCGGCCAGCTCCATCTGTTGATTGGTGGCGTGAGGCGCGTAGCCGCGCACCACAGCGGCTCGGTCGCCGTTCTGTAAGATGGCGACGTAAGCGCCTTCACCGGGATTGGGCGCAGCGCCGCCGTCGGTGTAGATGGTGGTAAATAGATCAGATGAGAAATCTCCTTTGCGATGTAATGGGGTGAAAAAGAAAACGCCTACTCTGACCAGGATCAGAGCAGGCGTTGAGCTTTTCCCCAATTGGGGAAAAGCAGAGAGCCGGAATCAGGCGCGATGTTGATCTTGAAAAAAAAGGGGATTAGTGGATCGTGGGGATAAAGGGGTCAAAAAAAGCGAGTGGGTTGATCCCCACTCGCTTTTTAATTAGAACGATCCTTCAACAAGCTTCAAGACAGGCTTAGAACGGATTTCGTCCTCTTGCAGTTCTTCCACATCGGCGTGGCTGCTGGAGCCGGTGCTGCGACCGCTGCTGCCATTGGCGCTGCCCAGGAAGCGGACATCATACGCCTTCAGCTCGAAGCTGGCGCGGGTTTGCCGTTCTGGTCAGGCCAAATGCGCGGACCGCCGGTTTCTTTGTCAATGCTCAGTTTGCCCTCCACCAAGACCTGGCGGCCTTTTGAGAGGTACTGATTGCAGGTTTCAGCTTGCGCGCCCCACACCGAGACACGGAACCAGGTGGTTTCTTCGTGGGCCTGGCCGCTCTGATCGGTCCAGTTGTTGTTGACCGCTACGCTGAAGTTGGTCACTTGCTGCCCGCTGGGGGTGAAGCGGGATTCGGGGTCAGTCCCAAGATTGCCGACGATGACGATTTTCTGATAACCGGAAGCCATGATACACATCCTTTCTGATGGTTGGTTTAATGGTGGCCCTTCACGGGTTCCTACACCGTGAGAGCCGAGTGATTAAATAAGAAAAAATCTACAACGACCCTATTGCCCGCCGGCATAAGAGCGCCGGCATTTACCATACTGTTTATCCAGCGCCTGGGCCTGGTCCTGGGCGACTTTGAGCTTTGCCGCCAATTCTTTGAGCTGGGCAGTGACCATCGCGCTGATAATGCGGTCAATCAGATCGAGTTTTGATCTTGATTCATCGGATAAGCCTCCAAAAAGTAGCGTTACCCTGAATTCACAGGGTAACGCTAAATGGATTGAAATTTAAGCGAAGGCGTGGTCCGCGCTTCGCTTTTGAGAAAGTTGAACAGGTTGGCGCTGGGCCAGGGCTTCGTGTCGTTCATCACGTTCTTGATCACAGATGACAACTGAAGCATTAGCTTGCCAGCAGGCGCGTCGGTCCGGTCCGCGTCGGGGTCATCCCAGCAGGTGGAGAAGACCAGTTTTTCGCCGGGTGAATGAGGGTGAGGGCCATCTTAGGCTCCACACCATTGGCAGTAGGCGCTGGTCTCAGGGATTGCCGCCGCCGCAAGCGCCGCAAGTCCAGAAGATGACTTGGGACCCATTGGGGGAGGGGCTTTCGTCGAAGATCAGTTTTCGGGTTTCATCGGGAACATCCTTTCGTTGGGAGAGAGCTGATTAAAAATAAGAAAATCTTTACCTACCCCAAGACCCCTCTATCCGAGGAGCCTTGGGGCATGGAACGAATTAGATTCGGATCAGGGAGGCGTCCGTGGGCTTGTAGTAGGTTTCTGGCCCAGCTTCTGCCAGCCCCAGGCGGCGAAGAAGTCGTCAAGCTGCTGATCGGTCACCACCGCATTGGGCAGTTTGATCTTGGTCGCCCGGCAGCCGTGTTGGACCTGGACGTTGAGGCAGCCGTTACGCCAGAAGTTCAGGCGGTCGGTCCTTCGAGCAGTTGAGCCTGTTCGCCGGCCAGGCCGAGCATTTCGGCCAGGGCGACGAAGCCCACAGTCGTTGGGTCCGGCTGGGATTCAGGGGCTGGTTTACCTTTGCCGGTTTGCTCGTAGCGAAAGGCCGGATCAGCGCCCAGCTTGCGGCAGACATCGCAGGGTTCACCAGGGGCAGCCGGACGCTCGCCGCACCAGTCGCACCAATCAATGAACGGGCCGTAGCCTGTTATCGGGATGCCGGCCTCGCGGGCTTGGCTGAGTAGGGTGCTGCTGCCATCGTCTGAGGCGATGGTGACGGCGCTGCTGGCCGCTTTTGTAGGTCACGACAGCAGTGGCGCTCTGGTAGCCAGATGCAGGCGGTAGGATGCGGATAGATTGGACTTTGGAGATTGATACTCACGATCTGATTCCTTTCCTGCAGGAACTAAAAGCCGCCGCCTCACCTGACGGCGGCTTGATTGAATAAGAAAAATTACTACCTAGACCCTTTTTTCCACGTGGAAGAATGGGTCAGAGGGAAGGGGATTGCGCTTCGCACCCCCTTGGGGAGTTAAACCAAGTTGTGAGCAACGATGCCCTCAATAGCTTCGCGGATGACATCGCCGTGACAGGGCGTATCGTCATTGACCTTGAGCTTGCACCAGCAAATCAGATGGAGCGTACCCGTCTCTTTATAGAGCCGGGCCAGGCGCAGCAGCTCGGCCTTAATCTCAGGATTGGTGCGCCACTGCTCTCTGAGCCATAGCCGATATTGGGCTACGGCTTCAGCATCAGAGCTAACGCTCTGTGTGGCGTGCTTAGAGGGCTTAGCGGCGAAGGGATTGCCCAGGAGCGACGGCCGGCCAATGTAGACATCGGTCGGCCTTTTCGCTTTGCCGTACCACTTTTGGGAGACGACGTTAATCATCGTATTGCTCCGCCCAGGTGGGGTCAGGATAGTCAATCTGGTCCCAGCCCCAAGGCAGCTCAGGGGCATCAGGGCAAGGGCCGGCTTCAGGCACAACATTGGCCCAATTGTTATCATTACGCAGGCGATCCGCATCCACCACATCGGTCACGCTGTAGGACCACGTAGCGCCATAAGTGACAGTGATGCGAGCTTGAGGCCAGGCTTGGGAGAGGGCATAGGCTTGATACCGCTTGATCTGTTCGAGAGTTTCAGCCGATGTCAGGGCCATCTCTGAGCTAAAGACCAATTGCGTACCATCTACGTCAATGAGATTGATGATGTAAGGCATAGGATAAAGTCCTGTCGTGGGGTAAGGGTTGATGGAATAAGAAAACCTTTATTTTTCCCCAATTGGGGAAACAGGGAGAGGATGCAATCGAGGGGATAGGCTGAACCAAGCGAAGGGCCTCAAGCGCCCTTTTGGTCACATCGGATAGGGCGCAGCGCCGGGAAAAGTGACACTCTCTCACACAAATGTGTGTGAAAAAATTCAAGCTCACTCTCCCTCGAAGTCTCGGCCATCAGCCATCAATGGCACAAAATGGCACAAAATGGCACGGAGAGCGCCTCGCCTCCCCTTGGGGGATAAGCGGCGAAAAAAGAGCCTAGCCCACAATGGGACTAGGCTCGCTCGCCGGCTTATGCTTGGGCCGGCTCAAGCATCGTGTAGCTGAAGTATTGATGACCGTTGGCAATGAACTCTTTGCGGACGAGTTTCAATGCTTTGACCATCGCGCCGATTTTGCCGGTCTGCTTGATCGCGTCTTTGCCGGCGAGCTTCGTTTGCTCGAAGCCGGCTTGGGCGACGGTCGCCTTCATTGCATCGCCGTGAACGTCGAACAGGGTCACAATGACGCAGCCATTGCTGTCTTTACCAAAGGCGATAACAACTTCGTTGCTGGGTTTCTGGACTGACATTGGGAAATCTCCTTCGTGGGCTAAAGGTTAATAAGAAAAACTTCACTGAAACCCAACGTGGGGAGGGAGGGGTATCCCCCAGGCAGGGTTATAAGAAAAACTCTGCTAGGGGGGTAGTTCCTATTGGAGAATTTCAACGTAGACCGTTAGCCGCTCACACTCCGGGGGTGTCCAAAAAACCTTGAGGGTCTCTCTCTTAGACCCGCTCCAGCAGGTAGCGGGTGCAGGTGATGGACTTGGGCGCGGCGGCATTTTGGGTCAGCTCGGCCTCCTTGATGTCGTAGGCGTTACGCAGCCAGGCGTATTTGTTGGGCAGTTTGTCCCACCAGTAACCTGGTTCACCTGGCAGCAGCACGGCTACTCGGTTGCCGACAATGGTCCGCTCGGCGATCCGCTCCAAGAATTCACCTTCCACTTTGCTAAAGCCCCACAGTTTGCCCATAGGGGGATTACACAGGACCTTATTGATTTGCAGGGGTAGGTTCAGCCCGTTGAGAAAATCGCCCTTTGTGATTGGAATCCCGACCGCCTCGGCGACCTGGACCAGCCAGTTCTGGCACTCGACGCTGACGATGCGCAGTTGCGGCTGGACCCGCCGGGCGGCGTCGTAGAGTGCGCCCAGGCCCAGGCCGGGGATCAGCAGGACATCCTCGGGCTGGAGCTTCAGCGAAGCGACCATTTTATCAGCCACGTGCCGCCAGGTGCAGTACAGCCCATCAAACGCGCCGACTTTCTTAGCGTGTTCGAGGTAGATGGCTGTGACCATCTCCAAGGTTGTGCCTTCAAAGGCGATTTGGGGATGGTCGCCGGTTTTGGCGTGGAGCTGCGCGGCCTCAACGAGTTTCTCGTAAGGACCGCCCCAGCCGGTGTTTCGTTTCAGCCAGGCAGGAATAGATTGTTTGGTCATTGGTTATCTCCTTAATTTTCAAAATTTTTTGTCATAGAGTGGTTGTAAAACAGGAGTAGGGAGTAGGAAGTAGGAAGTTAGGGAAAGAAAACCCTTACTCCCTACTCCTTACTCCTTACTCCCTACTTGCGAAAGGAACTGCTTTATGGCTACTACTATCACTGTTACTTCTGGGGTTAAGATTGTGGACGGCGGGGTGACTGTCGTGGACCGGGAATTTGTCTCGGAGTACGAGATCACCGGCAAGGTGGAAGGCGACTACTGGCTGGATGCTTCCAGCAGCAGCTTCACCCTCTGTGTCAAGGGAACCAACGTCGCTACCCCGGTTATTGTGGACCCGTTCGTGGTCGGCTTGACCACTATTCGCGGTATCGCGATCCAGAGCGAGATCAACCTGGAACTGGTCATTGATGGCGCGGCCACGCCCATCAAGATGGCCGAAGGGAATATGTGCATCGCCCAGGCCGAGATGCAGACGATCAAAATTAGCAAAGACGACACTCGTACCGGCTCGGTGGCCTTTGTGGTTTGGGGGGATAGATAATGCTGCCCTACTACTCTGACGCGACGATGTGGGGACCGCAAGGCGATCCGAACGCGGAGCGCCCTCGTCTGAAGCCTGGCGACCGGCTGACCGATGGCCGGGTGTTTATGGGGGACAATCCCGAAGCGGCCTTGTTAGCGGAACTGGTGCGGGTTGAGGATGCGCTGCACCCGTTGGAAGCTAAACGGAATGAACTACTGGCCAAGTTGCACGAGCTGGACCCGCAGAAGTACGGTGAGATGATTACCGGCGTAACCGCCGAAACCGCACCAACAACCTCCAAAAAGAAGGCCAGTCGTGCCTAGACAGAACGTTTCCCGCACCATGCAGAGCTATCTCCAGATGCTCAGCGAGCAGTTGCGCCACTACGCCACCTTGCGCCTGTTCGACGGTATCGAAGTGGCCGGAGCCGGCAAGCTCTGCCTCGACGCCCAGGTTCCGGCGCTGCTCTCCGATGAGGCGGAATGCGTCTGCGCCCTGGTCGTCTACGTCTCGTTCTGTAAAGAAGGGGTGTACGGGCGGGAACTGCTCTACTTTGAAAGTCATTACGATCCCAACGAAGTCTTGGCACTTGGGCCGGCCCGTTGGGGCCAGATGGCCGATCTCCTGGCTTACCAGCTCGTCAGCCAGCTCGTTCAGTGGAAAAATGACCATAAGATGGTCGCCTTTAGCTACCTGGCGCCCACCACCGGCCTCAAGCCTGACCGGCAGAGGTTTTATCTCTAGGATTCCCCAATTGGGGAAACTCGCTTATGCCCCGACCGTACCAGTTGACTCCCGCTGACATCAGAATCTTCAAACGCGCATGCAATCCTGCCGATGGCATCGGGATCAACTGGTTCATCAGCATTACTTTGGCGGTCGGGAGCTGCGCGAATGGCAGTTCTACTGGCACCACGCCGCCCAGACTCAACCGAGTTGTGTAGGCGACCAGCCGGACGGCAAAACAGTGGGCGCGGGCCTCAGAGCTATGCGGCATTCGGCGGCGATGACCCCAGGCTACGAGTATATGAACGTGGCTCCGACCGCCTGGCAATCGGCCCTCAGTACCGGGCTTATCCTGGCCGAAGCGGCGGATAAGCCCTTTGAGAAGTTCATCTACAAGGTACGCCGAGCGGCCCTATCCCCGGATCATTTTGAAGCACAACGGCATCGGTGAATCAACCCTTTGGTTTATGAGCGCTGCCGATGACGCCGAGCGGATTCAGGGGGTCAGCCTCGACGCTGCCAATGTGGACGAATGTGGGGTGTTGATTGATGGAAGCTGGCTTTTGACGATGCTCATCAGCCGCCTGCGCGGCACAGTAAATATGAAGAATGGCCGCGAGCGGCCCCGGCAGCGCCGGCTCTCCTGCATCACGGCCAACTACGAAGTCGCGCCGCCCTGGTTGTGGGAGCGCATGGACCGGATGTTTGAGCAGCCGGACTATTTCCTCTCGATGGTCATCAAGTCCGAGGATAACCTGAGCAAAGAGGATATTGACTCGTTCAAGCTGGTCATCCCCAAGGACCAGTGGGAGATGATGCTGGAGGGTAAGAAGCCCGAAGGGTCCGGCGAGCATTTTCACGTCAATTCGGTCACGGCCTGTGAGGACTGGAGTCTTAACCGCCACGCCCAGTATCATCTACTGGAGAAGGAAGTGCCTACGCCGGAGTGGGCTTACGAGGAGAATCCCGGCGCGGGCTGCGTTCACTTCGAGATGCCCAGCGAGGCCAAAAAAGGCCGTAACTACCTGCTCATCGGCGATCCCGGCTCAGACAACCCGCCCCGGCGCAACGCCGGCGTGATCTGGGTGCTGGACATTACCGACTTTCCCAGGCAGCGGGCGACCCTGGTTTATTTCAAGTGGGTTTACGGCAACGGCACCTATGACAACTTTTTAGCCGCCTACGAGTACGCTTACCGCAAGTACCGGCCCCTGGACAGCCTGATCGATTCAACGGGGACGCAGAAACTCTGGAATGAGCAGGTTCTGCTCGACCGGGGGATTGCCGCCGCCGGCATGAATTTCTCCGGCGACAAAAGGGGGATGCTGGTCGCGGCCATGCGCCTGGCCGAGCGCCAGCTTATCAGGTGGCCTTACATTCAGGGGATACGGGGGCAGCTCCTGACCTACAAACTGGCGGAGGACAATAAACTGCCCCAGGACATCGTGGCCGTGCTGATGATGGCCGCTTACTTCCTGCGCATGTACCAATGGGAGGAGTATGCCGAGGAACACCAGCCGGAAACGCCGGTGGTGATGGCTCCGGCCCACGACGCCCGCCAGGGGGTGCTGACGCCCCGCACGGCGGGCCTGTACTTGCCAGGGTAGATGGGAAGCCAGGAATAAAACAAAGCCTCACCCTTCATGGCGCTATATTGATTCAACCATTTGGCAAATTGGATAATATTTGGAAGAAAATCGCCAGGTCTTTTCCTCCATTTGCTCTGATGCACGATTGTGCATATAATCTCATCGTGGATTACCAATGGGACGAGAACAAAGCCAAACGAACCTAAAAAAACATCGGATTGATTTTGCCGATGCCGTCACCGTCTTTAGCGATGATGCGGCGATTACGATTGAGGATGATGACCCTGATGAGGAGCGGTATGTAACCATTGGTTTGGATGCTTTGGGACGCTTACTGGTGGTCGTCTATACGTGGCGCAGCGAAAGTATCCGTCTTATCTCAGCCGGAAAGCTACTCGTCAGAGCGTAAACAATATGAAGGATGAAAGAAAGAATATGATTTCAGTCAGGGCAAACGAGGTGCGATTGACCCCATCCCCTCAGGAAAACTCGGATAACGATCCGGCTTGATAATGATATTTTGGCTTGGTTTCGGCATCAAGTTCACCTTGCTGGAGGCGGTAATTATCAGACATTGATCAATGAGGCTTTGAAGGAGTATATCTTGAAGCGTCACGACGAGTCTATTGAGGAAGTAGTTCGGCGGGTCGTCCGAGAAGAGTTACAAAATGTGACCGAGCTACAAAAGGCTGCGTAGGAAGGTATCTTTCCACCGCGAAGGCCCGCATAACCAGGCGCTCCAGACGATTGAGGATCTTCTAAATTGGTGTTCACTATGTGTCTGAAAACCTTTAAAGTGCAGAGATGTCTATTACAGAACAGGATATAAAAAACTCGTGGTTTCAAGTAGGCCAACGCTTTGCTAATGACAATCCAGCCTTTGTAAAACTTGGATCATGGGACCTTAAATTCCCGTCCCTGGCAGGTTCATCCATATGTGAATCCTGTTGCTCAACTCATAGAATATTTGCGCTCTTTAATGGATGTTTGTCAGCAATCTTTATATTCAATAGAGCAGATTAACGAACTTCGTGATAAAGAACAAGGTAACATTAACACTTGGTATGTCTCGTTCCATTTCTACAACTTTATTGCTCGTAAAAAACCGCCACAGATTTGCTAGCGCTTCTCATTAGACACATCTTTGCCATTGATGAAACTAAATTAAAAGATGAAGATTGTTCGCTGCATAAACCTAGAATAATAGGTATTTTACGAAACTATAACCCCACCCCCTCGAAAAAAGATTTGGCTGATACCTTTGACGATGCCAAGGAAAAATGGATAGAAAAGTTCTATCCATTGCGAAATTTTGTCGTCCACCAGCCGGGTTTTCTATTTACTGGCCCGCCGTATAACACAATTCACCCAGCAGGTAGCCATATTTATGTGCCTTTTCCCTATAAAAACGTGAACTCTTCAATAACATTTGACTGGCTGCACCCTCTTGATGCTCTAAAACCACTAGCTGATGCAGGGGAACCTCTGAGCGTATTTCTTCGGCAGATAGAATCAACATCTCTAAACCGTACAAACAACCTAATGATTGAGCCGCTTACATTGTGCGAAGAAATCTGGATAAAATTAAGCCAGCTAATAGATAAAGTAATTACTCAGTGCCATCCTCAAATACTTACTTTTATGATTGATAATGAGGATATTGGAAAGCCATAGTTATATCAAGTTGCTTCGGTTACCGCTGCCTTTCATAAACTCAACTCTGATCTTCTGGCTAACAAGTGCATGTTGCCGACGCCACGAGCTCGGTTTTTATTGAAGGCGTCCTATACACTTTGAGGCTGTCTCTAGTTTAGGGTTTCGTGGGCGCGACTAATGCGCCGGGCGTTGGGCTGCTCACAGAATCATGCAAAACTTCCGTAACTCAATAAGGCATTACTAATGCACATACTTGAAAGCATATGGACTGATATTCGCAATGGTGAAAATATAGATTTGTACCTCACCGTTCTCATTGCCCTTGGAGTTGCCGCACTCAGTTTGCTGGGTATCAATGTCTCATCCTTCATCGCACCGCTTACATTAGCGATTCTTGGACTGCTTGCAATATCAAATTTGGTTAATCGACACCATCTTGAAAAGATCGTGCAAAAACAAGCGCAGTCCATTACTGGCTTTTTCTCGAATGAGTATCCACCAGACTTCAATGCTCAATTGGAGTCTGGAAAAGAAGTTTGGTTGGTTGGTGTAACTTTGAACCGAACCATCAAAAATAACTATATAAAGTTAGAAGAAAAACTCCAGCAGGGACATACTCTTAAAATTCTTCTTGTTAATCCAACTGGTGCCCCAATAGGACTGGCCGCTAGTCGGAATTACGCACAAGTTAATCGGGATCCAGAAATAAAGATAGCGGAGATAAAAGCGACACTACAGCTATTCTGTAGTCTGAAAAAGATTAGTCCTGACAAGATAGAGATTCGTACAGTAGAGAATCCATTATCATATGGGGCAACGTGCATAAATCCAGACTCGGCTACAGGTGTCCTCTACTTAGATCATTATCCATTTAGAACCGCTTCTGACTCAATCCCTAAGTTCACGCTCCGAGCAAGCGATGGTTATTGGTACGATTTTTTAAAAGGGAATTCTTGCCTTGTGGAATAGTGGGATTGAATGGAGTTGTCTTGATATACCTAAAGCATAGTGGTTCGTTGCCCGCCACCCAGCGGGTAAGCAGGCTAATGTAAAACATATGGCAGCGTCGGTGGTATAATTAGTAGCGGTTTCAATCTGTCGTAGCCGTCCAACAACAAAGGCTTTAAGCTGATGCCGATACCTGCATTTTTTGGGGTTGATTTTGGCAATTAGAGGTAGAATTTAGGTAAGGTCTCTGTGAGTGCAGCTTAAGCCTTATGCGTTAGGCATTTACCCCTTGGGCATCAATCCGATTATCTAGATTCTTCTACTGGGGACGAACATAAATAACTTGCTCCAATAGGTTGAGAATTTCCTGATCTCTTAAAACGCAATCCTTCCTCCAGTAATTTGATTTTTCTCGAATAACCCTCAGTCGTCAACGACGACCCCTTGGGATAAGTCAGAGTCAATCCCAATGCAGCCGCTTCTTCCTGGTCAATTTCCACAAAATAGTAAAACCGACCCAGCCGGCCTGCTCCACTCGCGGCAGCCAAACACCCGGCTCGATTTGGATATGTCGCTGAAATTGTAGGCAACGCTTAGCACGGTGCAGGAATTTCAGGTGTGACTGTGAAGGCTTCGCCAGTTTTGGGGTCAATATAGTCGAAGGGGACATAGCGAAAATAGAGCGCCTCGCCAATTTGATAGCGTGGTGCAACTCTAACATTGATTTTCTCCTGAAATAGACCGCCCGCTGGATGACACCAGCGGGCGGTTTTCAGTTCTGATAATTGCGATAAATACTTAACGTGGTTGGCTAGGGTTGGCGCCCGCTTTGATAGATTAAATTAATGTATGCGGATCGGGTTGGCAGGTCAGGCTTGGGCATTTCCCCACCGGGGAAGTGATCGGAGATCTTGACCCGAATGCGCAACAAAACCGCCCTCGAAAGAGGCGGTAGAGAGCGACATTACCTAAAAATGAGCAAAATTTGAGCATCTTTTGACCTGGAAGTGAATGCCAAAAGTATAGACTAAACCTGTCTAACAAAAACAAATGTCTCTTGTTCTCCCCAAAGTGGAGAAAGGAGACGCCTTTTGATGAAAGGAGATAGTACCAATGGCCGTTGTCGTTCACGTTCTACTCCGGGGGATTTCACCCGAGCAATTTGACCGCGTCAGAGCTGAGGTTGGCTATCTTGAGCGGGCAGCGATGGAGGCCATCCGCATGTGACCTGGTGGGAGGAAATGATTGCCACAATATTGACGCTTGAGAGCGAAGCCGCATTCAATGCGTTTGGGGCCGATCGGCTTTGGGCCGGCCATGGCTAAGCTGGGGATAGGGGTTCAGCCCGAAGTGACGTTCCATCCAGCTCACGAGGTCTGCACACCCAGGCCCGTTACGATAACCGAATAGCAACCGGGTCTGCCACCTAAAATAGCCTCGCCAATAACACAAAGCCCCTTCCGCGTGGAACGGGCTTGATGATTGTCAATTCAATCCGGTTATGTTATACTGGCAATGAAAAGCCCCGCTCGCGACGGGAGAACCGGTCCGGATCAGGTGAGCAACCACCAGCCCGGTTTGTCGTGCTATGGTAGCATGCTGCGCCGCCTGGGCAAAAAGGCGGCGCTTTTGCCTGGCTTTCAGTCCTCAGTCGCCACGCCAAGGGTTGCTCTCACCGACTCCAAACCCCAGATGTGTACTGACAGAACCACAAACAGAAGAGGCAAACTGAGAAATTATGTCTCATTATGCTTCGGAGGAATTGTATCAAGTCCTCTTTGAACAGGCCGCCGATGGTATTTTATTGCCGATGCTCAGGGGCATTATATCGAAGTCAACCGGCAGGGCTGCGAGATGCTGGGCTACTCGCGAGGAACTGCTAAATCTCTCCATACAGGATTTGATCGGCCTGAAGATCTGGCCAACCAGCCGGTCCGTCTGGCTGAACTCCGTACTGGCCAAAGCTTGCTGACCGAGCGCCGGCTGCGCTGCAAAGATGGCCGTTTGCTGCCGGTGGAAATTAGGGGGCAAATGATGGCCGACGGCAAGATGCTGGCTTCTGTGCGTGACATCACCGAGCGCCGGCGGTGGAGGAAGCCAGGCGCGAGAGCGAGCAAAAATTTCGCAGCTTTTGTCGAGCAGTCGTCCGAAATTTTGCCTGGTAGAGGAACAAGGCTTGGTTATTGAGTGGAACCAGGCGCAAGAACAGATGACCTGGATTGAAGCGCGCCCAGGTTATCGGCAGACCAGCCTGGGAGGTGCAGCAGGAGCCGCTGCCACCGTGAAGTGCGGACGCTTGAGCGCTATGAGCGCAACAAGCAGACTGATGGGGAGGCCTCCGTACTGGTCAATCGTTCATTTTAACAAGACCCTCGAAGCGCAAGCATGAAGCCGGATGGAGAACGCCGGTTCTTTCAACAAACCGTCTTCCGATCAAAACGAACCAGGGTACTGGATTGACGTCCCAGCCGCGATATAACGGAGCAGCGGCGGCGAATGACCAACTCCGCCAACTTTCGCGCGCAGTGGAGCAAAGTCCGGCATCCATCGTCATCACAAACACGATGGGCGTCATCAGTACGTAAACCCTGGTTCACCCAGGTCGGTTATACCTGGGCCGAAGTCATCGGCCAAAATCCAAACCTGCTGAAATCAGGGTATACGCCGCCGGAGGAATACCAACGGCTGTGGGACACGATTACTTGGGCGGCCAGTGGCGGGGCGAGTTTCAGAACCGGAAAAGAACGGCGACCTTTACTGGAAGCGGCGACGATTTCGCCGATCTTGAATGAACGAGGCGAAATCACGCACTTTCTGGCGGTCAAGGAAGACATCACCGCGCAAGCGCAAAACCGAGGCGCGGCCAAACTTGAGGAACAATTGCGCCAGGCCCACAAAATGGAAAGTGTAGCCGCTAGCTGGCCGGCATCGCTCACGATTTTAATAACCTGCTCACGGTGATCCGGGGCTACTGTGATCTTATGCAACCCTGGCTACCCGGCGAGACCCGCTGCTCAAAGATTTATCGACCAGATCCGGCGGGCCGCTGAGCGGGCCGCTACCTCACCCGGCAGTTGCTCGCCTTCAGCCGCAAGCAAATGCTGGCCCCAACCAACCTTGACCTGAATGACCTGGAGACCAATCTCACAAAATGCTGGGGCGGCTCATCGGCGAGGATGTCAACCTGGTGCTGGCGCTTCAGCCAGGGCTGGTGGCCGCCCAAGGCCGACCCCGCCAAATCGAACAGGTCATCTTCAATCTGGCCGTCAACGCCCGTGATGCCCATGCCGACCGGTGGCATGTTTGACCATCGAAACCGGTAACGTCCGCTCGACGACAGCTATCCTGAAATTCACCTCGAACTCCCTGGTGGACCCTGCGTGATGCTGGCCGTGACCGACACCGGTCACGGCATGGATGCGCCCCCCAGGATCACATCTTTGAACTGTTCTTCACCATAAAGAGGTGGGCCAGGCACCGGCCTGGGGCTGGCTACCGTCACGGTATTGCTGCAAAGCGGCGGTGACATCCTGGTTTACAGCGAGCCTGGTTACGGCACCAACTTTAAAGATCTATTTACCGCCAGTGAAACCGTCCCGGATGTGCCTGTTCCTGCGCCACGGGTCAGCCACGCCGGCACTGAGACCATTCTGCTGGTCGAGGATGAAGAAGGAGTGCGCAATCTGGTGGGGCGTATCTTGAAAGGCAAAGGCTACACGGTCCCGAATCCGCCACGGAGACGAGGCTTTGTTGCTGGCCGGCCAGCAACAGGGATCGATTGATTTACTCCTCACCGACGTGACTATGCGCCGCAGATGAGCGGCTGGACCTGGCCGAACGGCTTAATGAACTCCAGCCCCGGCTAAAAGTCCTCTTTGTATCCGGCTACACCGATGACGCCGTGGTTCGGCGATGGACTGTTAACGCCGAGGTTGAGTTTCTATCCAAACCTTTTCGCCGGACACCCTGGCGGCGAAGTGCGCCAGGTGCTTGATAAGTAAATCCCCTCGATAGGCCGACTTCTACTTGGTTCTACGAACAGACGCCTGTTCTACTCATCAAACTGCCGCGTTTAAGGGGTTGTCCTAGAGAGTCGAAGCTCAAAGCAAAATAAAGCGATAATGAAAGACCCCCGGCTGGCAAGCGAACAGGGTCTTTGTGTATTTGTTTTGACCACGCGCGGAGCCTGGCCGAGCTGTTTTGTTGTGAGGCATATCTTAACACGGAATCGCGTTTTGGTCAAGAGTGGCATTTTTACTTTTCGATCCAAGCAGGAACTTGTTTATGCCCGACCAAGCTGCCATCCAGAGCTTTATCGAACGCTGGCAAGCCTCCGGCGCTGCTGAGCGCGCCAATTTCCCCCAATTTGCTGTAGAACTTTGCGACCTGCTGGAAGTACCGCGGCCCGACCCGGCCACGCCCGACGACAGCCGCAATGCCTACGTCTTCGAGCGGGCCGTTCCCCTGGCTGAAGGGAGTGTAGGCCGGATTGATCTGTACAAACGCGGCTGTTTTGTCCTCGAAGCCAAGCAGGGCAGCGATCAGGCGGCAGCGGCCCCAGAACCTTTTACCGTGCCCCGCAAAGGCAAAAAAGGCACAGCGGTGCGCGGCACTGCCGGTTGGGACACGGCCATGGAACGCGCTCGCCAGCAGGCCCAGAGCTACGCCCGCAGCCTGCCCCCGGCCGAGATCGCCGAGGGCCGTCCACCCTTCCTGATGGTGGTGGATGTCGGTTACACCATCGCCCTGTACGCCGAATTTACCCGCACTGGCGGTCACTATATCCCTTTCCCTGATCCGCATACCTACCGTCTGAGCCTGGCCGATTTGCAGCGCGAAGAGGTGCGCCAGATGCTCCGCCTGGTCTGGCTCGACCCGCTCAGCCTGGACCCGGCCCGGCGCAGCGCCCGTGTGACCCGCGAGATTGCCGCCCGGCTGGCCCAACTGGCTAAGTCGCTGGAAGGCAGTTATCCCGCCGAAACCGTCGCCAACTTTTTGATGCGCTGTCTGTTCACGATGTTCGCCGAAGATGTCGGCCTGCTGCCGGCCAAGAGCTTTGTCCATATCCTGGCCGAGACCCAGGCCAACCCGGCCGGCTTCAAACCGATGCTGGAAGAGTTGTGGCGGACGATGAACATCGGCGGCTTCTCCGTCGCCCTGCGGGCCGAGATCCTCCACTTCAACGGCGGCCTATTCGCCGAGCCAATAGCCTTGTCCCTAACCGCCGCCCAAATTGGCCTGCTGGTCGAGGCCGCCCAATCCGACTGGCGCGAAGTCGAACCGGCCATCTTCGGCACCCTGCTGGAACGCGCCTTGGATCCCATCGAGCGGCACAAGCTGGGAGCGCATTACACGCCCCGCGCTTACGTTGAGCGGCTGGTCCAGCCGACTCTGGTCGAGCCGATGCGGGCCGAGTGGGCCGTGGTTCAGGCTGCCGCCGCCCTGCGTGCCGAAGCGGGCGAGACCGCCAAAGCCATCGCCGAGGTGGAAGTCTTTCAGCGCCGCCTGGCGACGGTTAAAATTTTGGACCCGGCCTGTGGGTCGGGCAATTTTTTGTGGCCCTGGGAACAGCGTAACGGCTGGAAGGCGAGGTGCTCAACACCCTGAAGGTTGGCCGGAGTGATGATTTGGAAATGGAGGCTTTATGGTCACGCCGCAGCAGTTTTGGGCTGGAGGTCAATCCCCGCGCCGCGGCCATTGCCGAGCTGGTGCTGTGGATCGGCTTTTTGCAGTGGCACTTCCGCACTCTGCGGCCAGGTCCAGCCGCCGACGCCGATCATCAAAACTATCACAACATCGTCCATCGTGACGCTGTACTGGCCTGGGACAGCGTCGAGCCGCTGCTAGACCGCGAGGGCCGGCCCGTGACCCGCTGGGATGGCCGGACGACCAAGCCCACCCCGTCACCGGCCAGGAAGTGCCCGACGAGACCGCCCGCGTCCCGGCCTACAAGTATCTCAACCCCCGCCCCGCCGAATGGCCGCATGCTGATTTCATCGTCGGCAACCCGCCCTTTATTGGCACGGCCCGCATGCGCGACGCGCTGGGCGATGGCTACACCGAGGCCCTGCGCAAAATCTACCCGACCGTACCCGAATCGTGCGATTACGTGATGTACTGGTGGGACAAGGCCGCCGATTTGACCTGCGCTGGACAGGTGCAGCGTTTCGGCTTCATCACCACCAACAGCCTGCGCCAGACCTTCAACCGCCGGGTGTTACAGCACCATCTCGACCAGAGTGACCCACCGCTCTCCCTCGTTTTTGCTATCCCCGATCACCCCTGGGTAGACTCGGAAGAGGGAGCCGCTGTGCGTGTTTCAATGACGGCTGCCCAGGCCGAAACGGTGCCCGGCCTGCTGCAAGTTGTCAACGCCGAAAAAGAAGGCGATGGAGATAGTTTTTATCTGGAATTTACCGGGCGTACAGGGCAGATTAATGCTGACCTGACGATTGGTGCAAATGTGGCCGGGGCCGCGCCGTTAAAAGCCAACCAGGAATTGTGCAGCCGGGGGATGCAACTTATTGGGGCAGGTTTCATTGTATCTCCGAAAGAAGCCGAACAACTCGGCTTAGGGCGAGTTATTGGATTAGAAAAGCATATCCGGCTCTACCGAAATGGGCGCGATTTGACTACCACACCTCGTGATGTGATGGCAATTGATTTGTTTGGTCTGGCGATAGATGAAGTAAGGGAGCGTTATCCTGAGGTTTATCAGTGGGTTTTTGAGCGGGTCAAGCCGGAGCGAAATCAAAACAACCGAGCGGGTTATCGTAAGAATTGGTGGATTCACGGCGAGCCACGTGCCAATTTTCGACCTGCCCTGGTAGGGTTATCGCGCTACATTGCCACTGTTGAAACATCCAAACATCGTTTTTTTGTGTTTCTTGACGAAACAATTTTGCCTGACAATATGCTCGTCAATATTGCTCTTGACGACGCTTATTTTTTAGGTGTTCTGTCCAGTCGCCTCCATGGCACCTGGGCTTTAGCAGCAGGAGGTCGTTTAGGCATAGGGAATGATCCTCGCTACAACAAAACCCGCTGCTTTGAAACCTTCCCCTTCCCTGACGCCAATGAAGCCCAAAAAGAACGTATCCGCGCCCTGGCGGAGCAGCTTGATGCCCACCGTAAGCGGCAGCAGGCCCTCCATCCGGGGCTGACCATGACCGATATGTACAACGTCCTCGAAAAGCTGCGGGCGGGCGAGGCGCTGACTGCCAAAGAGAAAAGCATCCACGAGCAGGGTCTCGTCTCCATCCTCAAGCAGCTCCACGACGACCTCGATGCCGCCGTCTTTACCGCTTACGGCTGGCCTCCCTCGCTCAGCGACGAAGAAATCCTGGAAAAGCTGGTCGCTCTCAACGCCGAGCGAGCGGCGGAGGAGGCGCGGGGTGTGGTTCGCTGGCTCAGGCCGGAGTACCAGGCCGGCGCGGCAGCGGTCCCAGTCGCTACCCAGGCCGCTTTGATCGAAGAGGAAGCGCCGGTCGAGACAAAAGCCGAGGAAAAGAAAGCCTGGCCGGCCACGATGGCTGAACAGGCCCAGGCGGTGCGCCAGGCGCTTCTGGCTGCCGGAGGCCCGGTCACGGTCAAGCAGGTCGCCGCCGGAGCATCAAAGCGCCCGCCGCTCGCGTCGAGGAGTTACTGGAAACGATGGTGGTATTGGGGCAGGCTCGGCAGTTGGGTCAGGGGGAATATGTGGGACAGTAGGATAATTCATATCCACCTTATTTGCAGGAGGTTCTAGATGGATTTTCTGGGGGGCGCATTACCCAATATCATGTTCATAGTTGGCATCATCGCCATCGGCATTGGGTTAGGGATCGAACTTAAGGTCGTCGAGATCAAGAGCGAAATCAGTAAAGGCGGACGCCTGGTCGCTTTCAGTGGGGGGTCGTTTTGATTGCGGCCAGCATCTTCTCACACCCAGTCGAGATCATCTACTCCTGCACCTGCTCCCTCCGCTGTTGAACAGCCAACCTCAGTACCAACTGACGCTAATCCGGCTAGAACAGACTTGGTTCAAGCTACTCCTGTGCCAACCCCTCCACCGGCCCCGACCCAGCTAGAGATAACTCCAGCAGCAACCGTTACCCCTCTCCCAGTACCAACCGTGGACCCGGTTGCCGCCCTGCAAGCTTTGTTTACGGCTGCAATGGATGATGGTCGCGTTGGTAAGGATGTCAACGATTTACGTAAGAAATGGGAAGAATTTCAGGACGCCTTATTAAAAGGCGATGAAAAGAAGGCCAAAGATCATCTGCGGGACCTGCAAAAGGAGCTTCAAGAGGCAGGGGATAAGGGTAAGATGGACCCCTTATTTATAAAAGAAGCTTTGGCCAGCATCCAGGGTATTGCTACGCAGTACGGACTGGATTTGCCTCCTGCCAAGCCTTAAATGGTGACCTTCTATCAAAGACAGGATAGAGAGTCAGGCAGGTCGCTGCCAAAGTAGTTTTAATAATCTACCAGAGAAAGGGGGTGAGGCTTGTTGTTGCGATCTGCTGAGGTAGGTCATGGATTGTTTGACACGAACCGTAGAGGGTCTACGGCCGGAAACTGAGCTTTAAGTTCGTTAGCCAAGGAGGACGTCATGATTTTGGTGCGCATGGTTTTTCAGGTCAAGTGGGGGCATGTCCATGAGGTGGTGGCGGATTTTCAAAAATTTCAGGAAATTATGCAGCGGGAATCGAGGGGGCGAGGCCGCCTTCTGACCGACCTGAGTGGCCAATTTAATACACTGGTCCAGGAGATTGAGGTCGAGAGCCTGGCCGCCTGGGAACAGCAGCGGGCGGAAATCTTCTCGCGGCCCGATTTCCAGGAGTCGCAAGCCCGTTCAGCCGATTTCATTGAGTCGGGCCGGGTTGAGTTTTACACCATTGAAGGTTGGTAACGATAGCCCGGCTCTCCCGTCGAGCCTGGGTCAGGCTCAGATAGTAGAGCGGGATATGACTTCCACGTGGAAAATAATTTCAAAGCAACTACAAGAAAGGAAATCGAACGATGCTGTTCTTAACTTATTGGGAATTAAATGAGGGGATGTCGGTGGCGGAGCGCCAACAAGTCGCGCAAAAGCTGATGTCGGCGGGGCTGTTTCCACCCAAAGGGGTCAATATCCTTCGCTGGGACGCCACCCCCGATGGCTGGGGCATCCTTTTAGCCGAAGCCAACAGCGCGGCTGATGTTGACCAGGCTATAAACATGTGGCGGGCGGCTGGAACTGGGTTCTTCAAATCCACCCGGACTGCGCCGGCTCAACCCGTCCAGGAGGCTCTTGCTCAGACCGGCGATCTGTTGAAGGCTCTGGGTACGTAAGACGCGGAGTCTGTGACCGATTGAGGACAGCCTGGCCAAATTTGGCCAGGCTGTTATATTACCCCACAAACAGTTTAGGCAAAGATCACCACAACGTCGGAATCAGGGTGGCGGCTTGTAAGTTGCGGTCGGCCGTAACCAGGGTGGCCTGTTCGGCCAGAGCAGTGGCGGCAATCAGGCGGTCAGCCGGGTCCTGGTTGATCTGGGCCGGGAATTGGGTCGCCAGGAGAGCAATAGGAGGGGTAATGGCTTGAACATGCACTTTGTTTGCCTGTAACAGTAAATTGATAAAGCTCAACGAGTCAGCCTCTACCTGCAAGCGACCTTTTTGCAGCAGCATGGCGATTTCCCACACGGAAATATCGCAGATAATCATGCCGTCGCTTTGATTGGCCTGGGCAATGGCCGTTCGCGCCGGTTCAGATAATCGCTCTGGGGCCAGCGCGTCCCAAATGATAACGTGCGTATCCAGGACAATCATTCCGCTGCATCCCAAGACTCGCCTAACGGCGAAAGCACATCGCCCACTACCGCTGTCTGGCGGAGTCGGTCCAACTCCTGCCGGGCCATCGCCTGGGCGAAATCAGGCGGCACCAGGCGGGCTACTTCCGCGCCGCGTGAAGTCAGGGTGACAACTTCGCCGTTTTGAACCTTTTGCAGAATCAGATTCATCTTCGCTCTAAATTCGCTAATGCCAATGCTAATCATATTGCGCTCCTATTTGAGATTACTGTACAATTTAATTGTACAAGAGCAAAGGAGCAAAGGCAAAAGAGTACAGAAATAATTCGGCGCACGTCCTCAAAGGCAGCCCTCAAACTCTCCCTCCTTTCCACACGGAAACCCCTGGTTTTTCAAAATCTTTTTCTTTATGCTAGGCGTATGGCACACGCGATTGACTACTCCACCCAGGTCGTCCCCCTGGAACTCTTTGCCGACAACCCGCTCCGCCTGGCTCCAGAGGAACATCCTAACGGCTACTGGAGCGAGACGCACGGCAACTATAATGCCTGGTGGGCGCACTATAAAGGCTATTCTCTCAATCGGAAAGCAAACGGGCTAGATGTCTACCCGGTCAAGCTGAACATCGTTCGTCCCGCCGTAATCAATCACGCGGCTTTGTTACTCGGCCAGTTTACGGATCGGATTGTCCGCTTCGGCCTCTCCAACGCCTACGGAGTGGAGCAGGCGCTGGGTGAGGAAATCACCCGCGACCTGAATATGACCTGGCACCTCAACGGCGGCGATGCGCTGCTGTTAGAGCAAGCCATCTATCAGCAAATTTTTGGCGGCATGTACTGGAACGTGGCCTGGCATCCGACCCGTAAACGCTGGCCGATTCGCTACTTCAGCGTGGACCCGCGCGCCTGCTTCCCGGTGTGGGATGCCAACGACTACAACCGGCTGGTAGCGATTGATGTCATTCACCAGGTCCCCCGGCCAACAGCCATCGCCCGCTACCGGGTGCAGCCATCGCCTTTTGGGCAAACCGAACGGGAATTTTGCACGATCAAAGAACACTGGGACGAGAACGAGTACGAGATTACCGTAGACGGAGAGATTGGCAGTTGGCCGGATGGGGCCAAAATGAGCGGCCCGAATCCTTTCCTCGACCCGGTGTTAGGGGTCAAGGTCATCCCCTACGTCTACGCCCCCCGGATCAGGGTGGGCGAGTTTGAAGGCGAGAGCCTGGTCCCCGGCCTCGTCGGCGGGATGAAAGAGCTTAACAACAACCTGGCGCACTTGAACGAGGGCCTGGCCGACGCCATGCACCAACAGCCCTGGATCAAGGGCCGGCCCAAAGGGGCCGCCGGCTTCGACCAGCCGCGCAATTGTGGATTGACCCAAGATGGGCCAGGTGGGCAGCGGATCGCGCCGGAAGTGGGCCGGCTGGAAGGCGCGGACCTGACCGAACCGATGATTGACCTGGTGGCGAACAAGCTGCCGGAACTGATCCGCGAGCACTCGAACATGCCCAACGTGGGCTACGGCCGGACCGATGCCAGTGTGCGGAGTGCGCTAACGCTCCATTATATGATGTGGCCGGCGACGAACGTGGGCCTGCACTACCGGCTCAACGCTTCGCTGGCCCTGAAGCAGATCGGCTACCTGACCTACGTCATCGCCCTGTCCAAGCGCAAGCTGGGCGAGAACATCAATGCGGTGGAAAGCATCGGTTTCAACGCCAGCGATAAGCACATTGAGGCGATCCTGATGGGCCATAAAACCCACTGGCCGCCAATGCTGCCGCAGGACCGGACGGAGCTGGTCAACGAAATGGTCCAGCGTATTGCCGCCCAGCTTATCAGCCGCGAGACGGCGATCCGCCGGCTGGATGGCGCGGACGAGCTGAAAGAGGAGCTGGACCGCATCGAGGCAGACATCCAGGCCGAGCAGGACCGGCAGATGGAGATGGCCGAGCAGCAGGGCGAGATGGCTGACGAGCAGGCGGACAACAATTTAGAACGTTCCAAGGAGCAGGCCGAGCACAAAAACAAGCTCGACATGCAGCGCGACAAAGCCAAACCCAAAGATCGCAACAACAACGCCCAGGCCCAAGGCGGCCGGGCTAAAAATAGTGGAAAATAGTTTACCAAGGAGTTAATATCCAATGCCTGACGATAACACCCAAACCTTAGACCTGTCCCAACTGACCGAGAAGCTGACCCAGCTCTCGGCCCAACTCGAACAGGCCAAGGCGGCCCTGGCCGAGCGTGACAACAAAATCAAGGAACTCGAAGGTTCCACCGGCAGCTTCAAAACGGCCAACGGCCAGCTCACCAGCAAAGTGACCGACCTGGAGTCCAAACTGACCGCCGCCCAAGCGACGATCCAGACCCAGACCGGCGAGCTAACCAACTGGACGACCAAGTTTGACCAGCTCAACCAGGCTCACACCAGTGTGACCGGCGCGAAAGCCGGCATTGAGCAGGAGCTGGGCCTATTCAAGCTAATCGCTGAAGAACCCAAGTATCACGGCTTGATCGGTGGTCGGCGACATCAAACCGACCTGACCCGGCCAAGCAGAAAAATCCTTGACCGGCTGGCCGGCAACTTTACAGCCGCCGCCAACCAGACCCTGGACGCCTTCCGCGCTGGTGCAACGTCACCGACCGGGACCGTACTGGCGCCTCCTCAGCCAGGCAGCCCGCCGACCGATCCGAAAGCGGCCTTTGCCGAATACCAGAGTTTACTCAATGCGACCGACCAGGCTTTCAATGAGCCGCCGGGCCGCTTTATACGAAGTGATCACCAACGCTCAGTTTGGAGAAAACGCCAAACAGCAAAACTAAAATTCCCCAATTGGGGAAATACGCCATGAAGTTCGCTCCCACAAACCTGCCCGCTAGGGCCAAACCCAAACATTTTTAAAGAAGGAGCAAACTTCAATGCCTACCAGTTTAACCAATCCGTTTGGCCTGACGAACGCGCTTGATGCGTCCACCGGGCCAGGGCTTACTCCGATAATATGTGGTATCGGTGGAGTCCCTCAAAAATCCAGCGATCCAGCTTGCTTTGCAGGAACGCTATCGCACCAACAGCCTCTACCGCGCCCTGGTGGCCACCACGGTGGTGATGCGCAACCCCAACGGCTCGATCCCTGAGAGCATGACCGTCAAGGGCGTGTTCGACATGGAGCCGGGCGGGATCGAACCCATCGGGATGCGCCAAATCTGGCTCAAGTCGAACTACACCGATGCGTTCAGCCAGTCCATTCGCTTCCAGCACTATGGCGATAAAGTCACGGCCCACAAGTATGACAGTGCCGTGCAAGCCTACCTCTACCGAGGTCAGGCCGGTCTGATCCCGATGGCCCGGACGATGCTCGGCCAGTCCGTCACCATCAACCTGGACATCCAGAGCCGTAACGCCTACCTGGCCGGCCCGCGGATGCACTTCTCTGACCCGACCAATGTTTCCAAGTTCGCCGACATCAGCCAAGCGACCAACAAAGGCAAATACAACCTGGTCGAGAACCGGGACATCTGGATGGACCTGACCTACGAAGATGTGCCAATGGCTTCCAGCCCCCTCGGCAACAGCGTCGGGACCCTGCTGTGCGTGACGACTCCGAGCGTGATCCGCGAGATCATCGAGCAGGTCCGGGCCATCGGCGGCCAGTGGATTGATGTGGTCAAATATGCCAACCCTGAAATGGCCCTGCGCTATGAAGTTGGCAGCTTCGATAATGTCCGCTTTGTCGCCGCTCGGCGCAACGTCCTGTGGAACAGCGGGACCATCACCGTCCAAATGGCGACCGCCGAACCCTACACCGCCGCCGATGGCGCGACCGCGCAGTTGGTGGACGGGGTCTACCAGGTCGGCCAGCCGGCTCAATCCGGGGTCAAGAACTACGTCGAACTGGTCGGCGCTGGCGCTGGCGCGATCACCGACTTCAAGGTGAACGATATGGTCACCATCCACACCCGCAGCTTCGCCCAGGCTCCGGCTGACGGCAAAGGCGTCCTGAACGGGGTGGACTACCGCGAAGGCACGGCCAAACTGCGCCGGATCGTCGAGATTGACGTGGCTAACTCCCGCATCAGCTTCGATAAGCCCTTGTTCTACGAGTTCCCGCAGGGATCGCTGGTGACCAAGGCCGAGCACATTCACCCCTCGACCTACATCGCCGGGCCTGAAGGCGTCATCAACGCCGTGGCCGAACCGATCAACTTTGTCGAGCCATCAGCCATTGACGACCTGCAAGCCATCTGGCGCTTCGCCTGGGACGGCTACTATCAGCAGCAAGTATACCGGCCCGAAGTATTCCGCACGATGTTCTCCGCTGGCCGGACCCCGCGCTGGGGCGTTGGAGTGAACCCCTAAGAAAGGATGAAATCAGAAGGATGAAGGCGGAAGAATATTCTTTGGCCTCTGCGGGCCACTCCGCATTTCATCCTTCATCCTTCATCCTTCCGCTTACGATGAGACGCTGGAAAGAGGTCGAACCGATCATCACCGCGCTTTTGAAGGATGAAATACCGGCGGGTTCTGAAAGAACTCGCCGGTATGATCCGGATGACCTGCGAACCTGGTGGAACAACGCCCAAATCCGGCTCTCCACCATGAAGCCGCTGCACAAGCACCTGGTTTACACGGCTGAGGATAACAAGAGTGGGACCGACGAGGTGCAGGTGTCTTTGCCGGAGGATTTTTACCGGCCGCGCCTGGTGGTCCTGCCCAACAAGCAGCAGCTTCCCCGGCTGAGCATCGAGGAGAAGTTCTATAACCCGGCCGCGGTGGGCTACGCCATCTACGAGGGCAAAATGATCCTGCTCGGCGCGCAGCCGGCAACCTGGCTCATGGCCTATGACGCCTACTACCCGGCGATCAAGAACAACGACTCGCGGGTCGAGATTCCGGTCTGGGCCGACGAAGCCTGCGCGCTGTACGTGGGCATGCAGGCCATCACCCGCGAAATGGCCGCCGATGCGAGATACCGAAAATTCATCGGCAAACAAGACGCCGGCAACCCAGCAATCGCCGTTCCTGCCGGTCGCCAAGTGGCTGGAGGACGCTTCAACGCCATCGTTGCCATGCACAGCGATGATGACGTGGACTTTCGCAAATGAATAATCTCAGCATCAACTTGATGCAAACCGTCGTGGATATCATCAAAGACCAGCAAAAGGGTCCGCCCAAGAAGGACCCGACCCGACTGCGGCTGGTCGAAATCGGCCCCAAGTCTGAGGACTTCGCCGACTCCGGCCTGTCCTGCTACATCGTGCCGAATGACCCCGACGATCCGGACGGCTGGCCGGATGAGGAGATCACCGCGCCGGGCCGGCGGTATAACGCCTACTCCGAGAAAGCGATGCTGGAGCTGGGCGGCGGCCACTACTTCAATCTGCGCTTCACGATCTTCTTCACCCTGTTCTACAACGACCTGGGCATCAGCCGGAAGAAGGCGTTTGAAGCGAGCCGGATCATGCTGGACCGCATCCAGCGAGCCATCTTTGAGGCCGGCCTGGTCCCAAATGGGCCGTTCGGCAAGCTCCAGCGGAGCGACGATCACGGCGTTCACCTGGTCCGCTCGATGAACGCGGTCAAGAAACGCCGCCTGATCCCCGCCGGTTCCAGAGGATGAAACCTTTTACCGCGGCAAGATGTGGCTGCAATTTGAAGCCTACATGGAGGGCTAAATTGGAATCTTATTTCCGCGCCAAACTCTATCGCCAACTGGATAAGCGCCAGGTCGCTTACAACCCGGTCGAGCCTGAGCCCTTTGACGTGGTGGATTTGACCCGCGACATCACCAACTCGACCCGCATCTACCATAAGCGGACCGCCTGTGTGCGCGAGGCCCTGGAAGGCGCGTCGTTGATCGTGACCGACAGCCAGGCCCTGGCCCAAGCGGTGGCCCTGGCTTTGCCCAAGGCGATGGTGACCGCCATGCCCTTTGGCCCGGTTCGGGCCATCTCCCTTGGTTCCGGCCAGCCGCCGGTCATTGGGCTGCTCAACCATACCGGTGAGATGGAGCATAACAACCATTACGCCCTGAAGCTGCTTAAATCGCTCAAGCGGCCGCTGCTGGTTTACGGTGAAACGCTGCCCGGCCTTGATGTCGAAACGGTTGAAAACTTTGACCAGTTTGCCGTTGCCTGTGACATCCTGCTCCTGCCGAGCATGCCCGGCGTGATCAATTCGACGACGCTGCCGCTGTCCCTGATGGCCAGCAATACGGCGATCCTGGCTCACAATGCGCCTGGCTATTACGAGCTGTCAGCCGCGACCGGGGTGCAGCTCCTGCCCAATCAGGCCAAAGCCTGGCGCGAGCGCCTGGCCGCCCTGGAGTCCCAGCCGGCCAAGCTCAAGGCGATGCACGAGCGCAATAAAGCCTTTGCTACCCGCTTGAACCGGGAAAGCTACAGCCGGCTGGCCTATGTCGCCGATCAATTCGTAGCCCCGCCGCCGAGATTATCGGAGGATTGCGGCTGCGCCAAAAAAGCGAAGTCGGCCCCCACCCAACCCAGTCCTGAGTTCAATCGATGGGCTAATCAAGATCAACTCATTTTAGAAAAGGAGTCTTAAACTATGTCTATAACCAGTCAGTCCGGAATATTTGGATTAAGTTTCCAAATCAACGGTCTAAAGGGCGGTGCGGCCAGTACCCTTTGGCATCGCTATAAAACCCTGGCCGCCAACCTTGGCCCGATCATCAACGAGCAGATGTCTCGCCCCGAAATGGGCGGCAACAACAATCCGACCGGGCTGTACTCTGTCCAGCGCCGGCTACGGCGGCTCGGTTAGCTTCCAGCCTCGTCTGGAAGGTGACTTTGGCTGGATCTTCCTGGCGGCGACCGGCGCTTGTGCCTCCGTTCCCGACACCCCTGGTGCTGGGGTCAATCAGCACACCTTCAGCCAGGCGCTGGCCGCTGCCGGCGGTTCCAAATTCCTGCCCTTCATCCAGGCCCGGCGCTACATCCCCGGCGCGACCGCTGCCGCCGCTATCGGCGACATGGGCATTGATTGCGTCCTGAGCGCCCTGAGCCTCTCCCTGGCCCCCGGCCAGCCGGTCCAGGCGGAAATGTCCATCCAGGGCCGCGAACCAAGACTGACCACGACCGGCGCGCCGGCCAGCGGTTGGACCTGGGCCGACATCGCCGAAGATTTCGACAGCGTGCCGATGCCGATGAAAGCGGGCGGGCTGACCATCGCCGATCTGAACGGCGGCAATCCGCTGCCTCTGAGCGGCGCGAGGGTCACGCTGCAAAACAACACCTCCCCCTGATGAGGAAGCGGTCATCAACAGCTACTACGCCGAGGATTTCACACCCAAGATGCGGACCCTGACCTTCGAGGCGACCTACAAGTGGAAAGACGCCGAGCTGTACCGCTACGCCTACAACGGCGGCAACCTGACCAGCGCGGTGATCAATCCCTGCCTGAGCTTCAAGAACACGGTCCTGACCGTCGAATCGCCCTGCAACATTGACCCAGGCACGATTGACTTCCCCTGGAAACTCCAGGTAGTTGCCCCCAACGTGCGCTGGCGTATGCAGGGGCCGCCCCAGTTGGCCGGCGATGAACTGATCCAGCTTGGCCTGGTGGGTACGGCCATCGAAGCCGACAGCGGTGATCCGGAAGATTACTTCCAGTTCATTCTCGACAACGAAGTGGCTGCCTATGCTATCCCATCTGCTTAAGCACCTGGTTTGGCTGATCAAGTTCTATCACTGGATTTATATCAACGTGTGGTTGCGCTGGCGCGGCTACCGGCCCGTTCCGGCGGTTGAGTACGTCCGGCTGATGGAACGGGAAGTGAAAAAGTAACCTTTTTCCCCAATTGGGGAAAAGTCCTTAATTTTCAAACCCTTTAGTGATTTGATGGAGGGCGACAGGGATTTCCTGTCGCCCTTTGATTTCACTCACGAAAGGATTTGAAACAATGCCCAAGTTAATCACTCCGACCGAAAAAGAGTTCAGCCTGACCGTAGACTCGCATTACGCTGAGCGCCAGGTCACCGCCGACGATCCCATCGTTGTATTCTTCAAACAGGCCACGGAGGCCACCAATCTGCGCCGGCAGGAGTACCTGGCCAGGCCGATCAAACGAATGTGGGAAAAAGACAACGACGGCGGCGACCAGTACCGCGAGGAATTTCAACTCACATCTTTCGGCAAGCGCATGGCCGTGGACGTGTTTTTGACCATGACTTCCTGCAACATCACCGACGAAGCGGGCCGGCCTGTGTTCACCGGCAAAGAACAGACCTTCGAGGCGTTCCTGACCAAGTGGGGCCGCTTGTGGTCCGAATGGGCCGAGGTCATCTATGGCGCGTGCCTGAAAGTTAACCCGGCCTGGGGGTTCGGCGGGATTGACGAAAACGACGACGACGAACCCCTGACCTTGGGGGAAGAAGATGCCGCCGTGGCGGCGTAACCATCCACGCGGAATTTAACCAAAAGCTGAGAGAATTTAGGGACCAGGTGAAGGCCCTGGAGCGCACCAGCGCTCCGGAGGTGCGCCAGGGCCTGCCGGTCCCCTATGAAATGGTGCTGTACTACGAGTGCGAGCGGCGGCGCGTATTGCCCTTTCCCGGCGCATGGCTGGACCAGCCGCATATTCTCCTGATGTGCTTCCGCATCATCGAGGATGAAGCGAGCCAGGCTGAAGCCGAGCGGCGCAAGCTGGCCGAGATCAACCGCCAGCAGGCCGAGATGTTCGCCAAACAAGAAGGGACAGCCCGCTGAGTGAGGGTCAGCCCGGCGCTGGTAAACCGCCCGGCTGGTACATTGAGGACGGATCGCTGGCCGGTGTGGGGATGGCAGCGGTGGCGGAACTGGTGAACCCAGCGCCCGCCGATGTGCCATGTCCCCATGTACTGCCAGCGTTCGCCGCTGCGTTCATCGAGCGCGTCCGGCCCGCCGGGGAGCAAGTGCCAGGCTCGTTCCAGGTCTGGCTGGCCGGCTTTGAGAAACTTGTGTGGTTTTGATTGGTAAAGATACATGTTGTGGCTCCTGGAAAGAAATAAAAAAGCCCCTGAAAATTCAGAGGACTTTGATCCCACCTGGAAAGTTGTGGTGGATTTTATAGGGAGTCCGGGTCGAGATCCCTCGTCCGTCC
The DNA here is from genome assembly GCA_015075185.1 of Anaerolineales bacterium. GTDB lineage: Bacteria > Chloroflexota > Anaerolineae > 4572-78 > J111 > DSQQ01. The sequence goes on from JABTUW010000003.1 coordinate 806,404, forward strand.
CGCTCGCCGTTCGGCCCGTGCTTCATCAGCCAGGCGAACCAACATATCAGGCGATTTGGCAAATAATTCGTCCCAGCGCCGTTCGGCGTCAGCCTCTTCTAACACAGCCAGGATTTCCTGCCACACTGCCAGGTCCAGCACCACTTTTTCATTCCCCTTGGCGTCTACTACCACCTCAGCCGTTTTGACTAATTCGGTTAAACGCATCCCCTGCTCCTTTGCTCAAAAAATTTCTCATTTGATCGGCCCAAATTCTCTCGACTGATCCCCAATTGCCGGATAATCGCTCGTATTGTGCCTGGCTTCAAATCCTTGTGACCCCAATTGTTAATCACCGTTTCCATATCGGTGGCCGGGTTGTACCACATTTGATGGCTCCTTTTCCGGCTCGTAGTTCTCGACAGCCTAACTCCCTTAATCGCCGGGCCAGTTGTTGATACCTCATAGGCCACCAATAATTCAGCCGATTGACTGGGCCGGGCTGCCGCAAAGCTGGCGGCGGTTGTTTGCCTAATTCAGCCCACCCCTCAAACAAAACTTCCAACGCCTCTTGAACATTATGCAAAATTTCCTCCGGGGTACTGCCTTCTGTAACCAGACCAGGAACATCAGGACTGGTTACGGTATAAACCTTGTCCGGGCCGGGATTTAGCTCTAATTCTAAGCGGATTTTGTACAATTCCACAGCTCAATACCTCATTTCTTTCAAGTGAGTTTATAAAAACCGCCGCTGCTGTTAAGTGTAGCATAAAAGTCTGGCTTTTGAAAACGTAAACTCCCTGGCGAACCGGGGAGCTTCTTTATTATTTCCATCTGGAAAATCGTGGCTTTTCAGCCTTTTTTGTGGTTTGCTGGAAATTGGGTGAACTGCGCCCAAGACTCTTTCCGACAGGATTTGATTGTGCCGACCCTCAAAGATTGGCTCGTAACCGACTCCGATACGCCCCCACCCTTCCCCCTGGACGCCGAAGATGTCACCGTGGACCGGCGGCAGATGCGCTCGCTCCTGTCCAGCCAAATTGCCCCCGCCGCGCCGCAGGAGCTGACCTCGGGCCAGGTCGCCCGTGCCGTCCAGCGCAGTGTCAACAATCCCCGCCAGATTTACCAGCTCATCAAGCAGGGGTTCCCTTGATGCGTGTGACTAACGCGACAGGGATGAATCCGGAGACGGTGCGCGGCATTTATCAACGCGAGGAGGCGGTCCGCCCTGCAGCGCCAGGGATTGAGCTTCGCCGAGATCGCCCAGAAGCTGGGTGTCTCCGAGGCTGAGGCGCGGATGACCTTCGCCCGCGGCCACGTCCTGAAGTACGGCGCGAACCCGGCGGTGCAGTACGGGCTGAAGGAGGGCCGGGCTTTTACTCCGGGGTCTTTGAGCAGCCCACCTTCAGCCACGACGCCAACCGCAACGCCCGACCCTGACCAAGATCCTGACTGACTTGCAGCAGGAGCTGGGGCCGAAGGGCTTCACCCTGGAAACGACCTTTGAAGCGGATGACGATGGGCGGCCGGCACGTGATCAAGGTCAAGCGCGGCGCGGAAACCGTGGGCCAGCCCTTCCGGCTGACGGCCACCCCGAACGGCGTTCCCCTGATCAACAAGACCGGCAAGAGCGGCGGCGGCTACCGCCTGACCAATGAAGCGCAGGGCCAATCCGATGACCCAACGCCTGCACAAAGCGGTGCTGGAGATGGCTTCTAACCACGACGCCAGGAAAGCATTTGACGCAGCCAAGGCGGCCAAACCGCAAGCCCCCGGCAATGACGATGATTATTGGGCCAATGCCCCCGACTGGATGGCCGAAGCGCCTCCAGACGATTACGACACGGGCGGCTTTAGCAGCTTCGGCAGCGACAACGAGCCGCCTCCCCCACCCCCGATGTGGGACGACGACGCTTCGGAGTACCTGAAGGGGTACGATGCGCCTTACCCAGCGAGATCGTCGCCGCGCAGGGTAACGCCCGCGGCCCGCGCAACGTGCTCGATATCCTCGACGGGCGGCAAGCGCGACCGGGACAACGCCCGAAATGGCGGCAGATCAACGCTGGCGACTTCACCGCCATGTCCTTCGCCGGCCAGTTCCGCGAGGAAAATTCCGAGGGCATCATCAAAGACCCCACGACCCGGCAATGGGCTTATCCCGAAGGCTTGGCTAACGGCTATTACCGTGAGGCCCAGGAGTACGACACTCCCACCCCTAACCCCAACTGGGAGCCGCTGACACCCATTGTCAGCAAGGGGACAATCTACCCCCTCGAAGCCCGCAACTTCATCGCCGGCAACATCTACGGCCGGGAGTTTTCGCCCGGCGGCGTGGAGATTGAGTACCAGTGGGGCAGCCAGAAAGGGATGGGCAAGCAGGTCAAGCGCGACGAGCTATCCCTGACCCGCAAATACTGGCAGGCCGGCCCGGCCCTCGGCGTGGCCTATCCCGAAGTCCCGCAGCACATCATCGGCCAGCGGGCCACCCGGCCGGAGACGGCCCACATCGCCAAAGCCTTTATCCTCGACCGGGGCGGGATCATCCCCGAAGGCCAGATGTGGAAAGATACCAGCTACGCCCCTGGGTCTTTGGTTCGTTCGAGCAGAATCCGGAGAAATTTGAACTCCGCTTCGACCCCAATTATTCGGACGAGGAAGTGCTGAAGGCGGCCAAGCTCCTGGGTTCTGACGGCAAATTCAAGCCGCGCCTGCTCAAGCAGGGCGACAGCAAAGTAGCCTCCCCCAACGGCTTCAAGAAGGACATGCTCGGCAACAACGAGGCCGGCGTGATCAACGACTACGAGATCGTCGAGACGTTGAACGAGCAGGGCGAACCTGATGAAAGCCTTGCGCCTGAAAGGGTATTTTGGCAACCGGCCCAACGTCATCTCGGCGATGAAGCTGGAGGGCTGGAAGAACCTGGCTCAAGACAAGAACATGCGGCGGGACATGGGCCTGGATTACGACCTGATTATGAACAAGCCCTCGGATGCAGTCGTCGCCAATATCTCGATGCTCAACGCCTTGCCGCGCGATGAATTTGAAGGGCTATGGCGTGAGGTCCACGGCGACAAATCTGCACCCACCCGCACCGGCTCAATGGAAGATGTCGAGAATCTGGCGAGAGTATGGCAGCTCTACCAGGAGCGCAACCGCCGGACTGAGATCATCCCCGGCCGTGTTTTCGATGCCGACACCAGGGATAGATATTTGGAGGCCGGGATCATCAAGGCAAGGTCGAGGAAGTGCCGCCGCTCTTTGAGGGCGCGGAGACGATGTATAAGGCCGATCTGGTGGCCACCGGCTACATGGCCCCGGTCCGGCCCAAGTACATCACCGATGTGACCAAGCTGGGCCGCGGCAATCTCTCCAACGAAATCCTGCGCTCGGTCGAGTTCAATTACCCGGGCCTGGGAGAGCATTTGCGCGACCTCGGTTACGAGGGCCGGGACATTTATAACACCCTCTTTGAGATGCACCAGCTCAATACCAAGCCCGGTTGGAATGAACACGGCTCGCCGGTGGTGGACCTGCTCGGCGATCTGACCGGCAATAAGGACATTCGCGCCGGCATCGAGACCCTTTACCAGCAGCGCCTGGCCGAAATCCTGCCGGCCTCGATGCAGGGGGTTGATGAGAAGGACTACGATCCCGAGCAGCAAAAGCCTATAAAAAGTTCCAGGGCGACGCCAGCGCCCAGGCGATCCGCGGCTATTACGCCGATGCCCTCGGCGCCGAGTCGTTCATCTTCAAGATGGGCCAAAGGGAAGCGGCCTATATGGTCAACCCCGGCCTGGTCGAACGCTCGGCTTCACCGACGAGGAAACCAACGAGCACATGAGCAAGCTGCGCAGCGAGGGCGATTTCCAGCTTCAGGCGGTGTGGACGGCGGTCCAGTCCGGCAATGAGGGCCGGATCAGGGCCTGACAAGTGGCTGGGCAAACGGATGAAGGACGTGATCAAAAACCAGGAGGCGCTGCTCTCAACCCCAGCGCGCAAGCGCTGGTTTGGGACCTCCGACAGTTCGATCCAGACCCACGTCCATGCCTCGGACTATGCCCTGCCGCGCAACAGATGGCCATGGGCTGGGAGGACATTTTCAAGCTGACCGGGCTGAAGCGGACCAAGGCCAACCGGGCTTATCTCAATAAACTGTCCCGCGCCGGCAACCTGCCCTTTAGCGGCCTGCGCAACCCGGCCTCCGACCCCATCGCCCAAACCGGGGCGATCCTGAATATGGTCACGCCGGACATTTTGAAAGCCGCCAGCCTCGACATCCCCACCACCAGCCACCCGGTCCTGTTCCACCCGCACCAGGTCCAGCGCCAGGGCGGTGACAACGACTCGGACATGAGCCAGGTCTACATGGTCATGCAAAAGATGGCCGGCGAGCTGGTCAACGGCTTCGGCTGAGCCGACCGATCCCAACGAAATCACCAAAGGCGCCCAGGCTCACGCGCCGGCGAGTACGGCGATGCGATCAAGAAGCTGAATGTGACCGAGGAAGCCCAGCGCAACCTGCTTGGCTTCGACCCGAACGCGGATAAGCCGAGCCTGGACGGTAAACGGCCCAGCCAACCAGTGGATGAACGACAGCCTGGAGGAGCTTACAAGCTCAACGCCCGCCAGATCGGCCAGGCATACAACCTGCCAATCCGCGTCGGGATCAACATACCGACAATCCGGAGGCTAAAAGCTGGTCAGCCAGTACGGCGGCTGGATGTATCAGAACCCGCTCGATAAGAACAACTACGAACCCGGCTCACCGGAAGATGACCTGTTTCACTTCTTACCAGCTTCATAACGCCTTCACCGGCTCGTTCGCGCCGTCCAAGCGGCAGGAGGGCGGGCGCGGCATTTATTACAGCTACCGCAAGAACCAGGGCTTTGACAACCTGGCCCAATACGGCGCAGCCAGCCTGCTGGCGATCCTCAAACGGCTGACCGAAAGCCGGCAGGGAGTCAGGCTCAGATGACGCTGAACCAGATGGCCGCCTTGATGACCAGCTCGACCGGCAGCCTGGGCGGTGCGGTGGATTCTATCGCCAACAAGTGGAACCTGCCCAATGGGAGCAGCTCGAAAGCCGGGCGATCCAGAACCTGACCGTCAGCGATACCCAGCGCAAGACACTCGAACGCTTCGCCAGCGGCGACAGTCCGATGGCCCAAATGATGCGCGGTTACGCGGTCCGCAACGCCATCAAGGGCGCGCTACCGCATCCAGCGCAAATTGCAGGAGGACCTGCTTGACCCGGCCCGCCGCGACGAGGCCCCTGACCGGCAAATTCAAGGGCGACCTGCGCGAGTACGTCAACGTGCTGCAAACACGATGTTCAACCGAGGCCGTGGCGTTAGCTCGGACCGAGTTCAAGCAGGATTATGAAACCTTCCTCAAAGCCCTGGAGCTTGATCCGCAGAACAACAATTTCTTTTCCTGCTCGAACCGGGCAGCAAAAAAAGCAAGCCGGGGAGTTCTACCGCTGGTCAGAGGCAAAGCAGCAGAATTTTACAAGATGGCCGGGCGGCTGTTGCAGAAGCACGTCACCGGCCAGGGCCGCGATGAGGCCGGGCGCTGGCGCAGCCTCGATCCGGACGTGCCGCGCAATAACGCCATGTTCAAGGACTGGTACAAGGATTACGACCGCATCCGTGACGCGATGGCGGTCAACGCCAGGGAACGTGGCGAGGACGAGATCGAGAGCTTTGTCCGACCGGCTGGACGAGCTGGCCAAGAGCAGCGTGACCGGGGAGCGCGTCCGTGAAAAGCACACCCGCAAAAAGAAGCTGCTCGGCGGCCTGAGCCGGCTCTTCGACCAATACAAGGAGGCCAGCGGCTTAAATGGTTCCAGCCAGATCGGCGCGGATTTCGAGGCGTTTGTGGCCGGGCGCAAACCCTACACGGCTCAGGAAGAAGAAATGTTCCGCCAGGCCGAGCTGGGCCACCAGGAAGCGGCTGCTCTCCGCGAACAGCGCCGCCGGCGTGAGGGCTACGAGGAACCGATGTACTTCGCCGAAGGCGGGGTGCTGGACCGGGCCACCCGGCTGGGTAAGACCCAAAATGGGCGCGATATCGTCGCCGGTGAGGCCGGGCGCGAGTACGTCGTCCCTGAAGGCAAGACCCGCGATCTTGGCAGCGGGCTGAAGGTGTTCGACACCGACGAACTAGGGCGAGGCGCACCTTCCGGAGCGACCGAACTCGCCAAAGGCGGTATCATTGACTACCAGGCTTACGCTAATGCCCCTACCAACGATTTCAAGAACGCTTTGCTCCAGGTAGCCCAGGAACTGACCAATGGGAGCTTCGCCGGCAGCCTGGACGACGCTAAAGCCATTGTAGGCAAGGCCATCGAGGCCGACATCCAGAAGATGATGGCCAACCCGCCCAAAAACGGTGGCAAGGGGTTGTACGCGACTGACATCAGCGGCCGGGCGACCGACAAGATGAGCCAGGCGCTGGGACCCAACCCGACGACCGCTGATCGAGCGGCCTGGGATGCTTACCTGAGTAACTACGGCCTCTCGGCTGATTTCCAACCGCTGACGGTGCGCTCCGGCGGCGTGGATGCCGCCACCCGCCAGGCCCTGGCCGCCAGCGGGACCAGTCTGGCCGATTTCCTGAAAGGGATCAACGCCCAGGTCCAGGGTAAGGCTTTTTCACACGCCAACTACGGCCACGTCTACGACGCCATTCCCGGCTGGTCCAGCCACTGGAACGGCAACCGGCCCGGGGCGACGATCAACGCCTCGCCCCTCTCGGCGACCGGCGCGGCCACATTAGCCAGGCTGGTGGGTGCAGGCGCAGGTACGCCCCCTCCTGGGCCGGTAGGCCCGACGACGCCCGTAGACCCGAACGACCCGCAGGAAGCCGTTCCGCCTGGAAATTTGAACGAGGTCGTGACCGTGCCAAAACTGACGCCCCACCTGATGGGCGAGTACCGCCAGGTCTTTGCTCAGCTCGGCCAGCTTCGGGGGATGAACGTCAACGACACCAATAAGGAGCAGCTCGCCCAGCTCAAGCTGGCCGGGGCGCGCGGCGCGGACGTGTTCAAGATTGCCCAACGCTCCAAGTCGCTCTTGTACCAGGCGCAGCTTCAGCAGCTCAGCCAGCTCGGCATCAACCCGGCCCAACAGAGCGAGTACACCCGGCTGATTCAGACCTACGGCAACAGCGACCCCGATTTGATTGATAATACGCGCGGCTTCACCGACCAGGAGAAGGCCGACCTGATCAAGAATATCTACAACCGCAACGCCGGCGACAAGACCGCGATCCAGGCCGAAAAGTATCTCTTTGGTCGGATGGAGGAGCTGCACCGCAACGTCCGCGAGCGCGGCCTGTCTCTGACCGACACTCAGCTCAAACAGTACGACCGGCTCGGCCTGGGCTATAAGGGCCTCGATCCGGAGCAGCTCCAACTTGCCGGCGAGTTCGACGACTGGTTCAACGGCGAGTTTCTCTCACTCAGGGAGCGCGTCCCGCTGCACAACCAGAAGGGCGAACCGACTTACCTCGGCGGGATGCACCCCAACTTTGACCCGGCCTTTATCAGCCAGGTCTTGCCGCAGGCCCACGCTGCCCGGCTCAAGTACGAATCGAGCGAGATCTTCAAGGGCCTCACGCCTGACCGGGTGAAGGGGCTAAAACCCAGTCTGGCCGAGGTGCTGGAGAAAGCCGAAAGGGTCCCCTTCGCCCAGGAGCAGTTCGCAGGGCAGACGCGCCAGGAAAAAGAAGCCGCTCGGATGGGCCAGATCAACCGCCGGCTGGCCGACATCCGGGAGTGGCGCCAGGCCGGATTGTCCGGCCAGGCTGACGCCTTCGGCCGCGGCATGCAGCCGTTTAACGACGCCGCCGATGTCAGTTTCCTCTCCAGCCAGCGCCAGGCCGCTTACGAGGCGGCGGTGCCGCTTAAGCAGCAATTCGATGCCGCCCAGGCCCGGGGCGACCTGGGAACGGCGCAGCGCCTGTGGGACCAGATTGAACCCCTCAACACCCAGATCGGCGAATTAAAAGACCAGATCGGCATCCTGACCCCGCACATCAAGGAGCACGTGGACACGCTCGGCGAGCAGACCGTGGCGATCCGCGACGAGCTGAAGGAGCGCAAGCAGACCTACAGCGCCCTGTCTGCCCAGCACGATGAACTGGTGAAGGAGCGCGAGGGCTTGCTGGGTCCAAACCGGACCAGGAAGGACCAGGAAATCGCCGCGGTCAAAGGCGAGATGGACACGGTTCACGCCGAGATCAAGAGCCAGGCCAAGGAGCTGGGCCGGCTCTCATTTGAAAAAAAGACCTTAACCGACCTGATCCACGAACCGCAGGGCCGGGCCATTACCGGCATGGGCAAGCGGCCCGAAACTTACGGCCAGCAGGCATGGAACGAACTCAAATCCGGCTATGCCCCGCAGCGCCTGTTCTGGGAATTTCAAAATATCCAGCAGATGCAGTACATGGCTTTTATGCCCATGCTCCAGATGCGCCAGCAATACCTCGGCCAGCAGGCGGCGATGGGCCAGGCGAACTATGCCCTCGGCGCAGGAACGATGCCGCAAAGTGTACTTCAGGCGATGGCCGCGCAGGCCAACATGAGCCGGGCCTCGTCCGCGTTTGGGCAGGGCGTGGATAACTCCATCGCCATGAGTGCCTGGAAGGGCCTGACCGGCTTCCTGGGCCGCAATGAGGGTGCGGCGCGTTGCTCAGCTCGCTTTGATTTGACTCGACCTCCGCCCTGATGGGGGCCAAGATGCGGATGGGCCGGAAGATGGCGATAAAGCAAGGCCGGCGGCGTCAGAAGTGGGCAACTGGCCGGGGTCTGGGACCGGGCGGCGCTCCGCTGAGCGTCGCGACGACGCTGGCCGTCTGGGCGGTGGTGGGGCCTGATTGCCGGCGGGCCTCGGCCTGGCCTGGTTTGGGTGCAGGCATCTACCAGGCGATCCGCCGGAAGGCAGCGCTTCCCTTGCAGGAAATGGCGACCGTGGCGCGTATGGCCTGGGCGGCGGACGGCGGAGCATGCAAGCGGCAGCCAGGCCTGGCCTGACCACCTGACCCGGCGGCGGCATGGTGGAATACTGGCCAGGCCATGTCTGGAACCAGGAGCAGGCCGAGACGGCGGGACCGCCGTCGGCAAATACACTGGGCCGTCACCGACCCCATTCCGGTCTGGTGACCAAGATGGAGTCAGAAGTCGCCAAGCAGTTAGGCGTGAGGGAGGATCAACCGCCTTCGACCGGACCGAGCTGGGCCAGATGGTCCAGATGGCCGCCGAGGACCAGGGCCTGACCAAGCAGCCGAAAGCGAAGGCGGGCGGCAGAAGCTGGCCGCCGAGATTGCCGAATCCTACACCTCCGGCGTCTCGATGAACCAGCGCAGCGCCTTACGCCAACGGGCCATTGATGTCTCCGGCTACGCGCCGGGAACCGAAGGGGCCAGGATGATGAGCGAGTGGGTCCATCAAGGATCGCAGTTTGAGCGCCAGCAGCGCCTGCAGGCAGCGGCGATGGTCCAGAATTTGGCCGACGAGATGGACTTTACGCCCCAACAGCGCCGGGATGAGCGAGAAGGTTTACGGGCTGCTGGCCGATGGGGTCAGCCAGGCCCAGATTGCCCGCTCGATGCAGCAGCGGGCCATGAGCAATCAATACACCTGGTCGGCCGCGGCCTATGCCTCCGGCAACGATCATCTGGCCCTGATGGATCAGGATCAGCCCTGGCTGCCGAAGAATCTCACCGCGCAGTGGGCCGTGGAGGACCGGCGGCGGGCCGAGGATAACGCCCGCGAGCTGGGGGCGGTTACGCTGGGAGCCAACGGATTCCAATGGAGCGGCGGCCGGCAGGAGATAGAACTCGGCTGGCAGCGCCAGAAGCTCGACTTGGAAGAAGAATTTTGGACCTTCCGGCGCAAGTCGCAACTCGACGACTTCGCCATGCAGCAGAAGCTCTTTGATTTCAACATTCGCCAGCAGCGTATGGCCCTCGACTGGGAAGCCAAGCAAAGCCGGGTCCAGTCCGATTATTACGAGAAGCAGTACGAACTCAATAAGAAGATTTTTGACCCGCAAACTCCTGGCAGCGCCACGACTTCGATAAGCAGGAGGCCCGGCTCGAAGTGCGCCGTGACTGGCAGCTTGAGGATTCCGCGTGGAATCGGGAGAGCTTCCAGATACAAGCCGGCTGGCAGATGGAGGATCTCCAGCGCGCCCTCCGCTACGCCTCGAGCGCCGGGAACGGATGGACATCCGGCGGCAGATGGAACGCGCCAGCATCATTATGAACGAGCCGCAAGCAGACCGAGTTTGACCGCGAGGATGCCCGCAACTCGACCCAATACAGTTGGGCCAGGGAAGACGCGCAGGACAACCGCCAGCGTTTCGAGGAATGAACGAACTCCAGCGCCAGCAGATGGAGCTGGGCCGCGAATACTGGCAGCAGCAGCAATCCATGTCCGAGGAATACCGGGCGGCCCGGCGGGCGGCAATGGAGGAGCAGATCGCCCTCCAGCAAGAGCAAAACGCCCTGAACACGCAGCAGTTCCTCGACGGCATGGCCTTGAACGACAAGCAGCATGCCCTGGAGACCCAGATCAACGAAACCAAGTACCAATGGGCCTTGGAGGACCTGGAGTTAGCCAGGCAGCGCGCCGCCGAGGATGAGAAGCTGCTCGGCTTGCAGCGGGAAATGATCAGCGCCTCGTATTTCTACTCATTCTACCAGGCGATGGGTTTCGACGCCGCCAAGAAAGCCAAGCCGGAGCTGGAAGGGATGGCCAAAGCGGCCGGCGAGCTGGCCGACGCCATGGAACGCTATCAGACCGCCCTCGGCGAGCAAGAGACGGGGGGAACAGATGCCCACGCCGAACAACCCGGCCGGGCCGGATTACCAGCCAGAGTATGAACCCCAACGCCACACCTGACGCCGGTATGTCCCAGCGCCCCCGCCGCCCTGGCTGCAAGGTGGTTTTGCCGGAGGCGGCTACACCGGCGACGGTGATCCGAGCGAAGTGGCCGCGTCGTCCACCGCGGCGAGTATGTGGTGCCAAACAGCGGGCGCTGGTTTTGCGAGGGGTCAAGCGGCGGGAATGGCGCGGGTGGCGCCGAGGTGGTCACACTTCTGGCCGCGATCCTGGCCCAGCTCCAGGAAGGCGGCGGGACCATCTTAATTGACGAGGAGAGATTGAAAAAGACGGGGTTTTTGCACGCCTCGAATTTTAGCCAGGTTTATCGTTAAGGGGGGTACGAAGATGACGATCAATAAAAATCGAACTGCGGCCTGGCTGGCTGTGATGGGCCGCCGGCTGGCCCGCTGGCGACCCCTGGGAGCGCCGCTGCGGCCGCTGATCTTGTGGCTATGGAAAAAGACAATCCACAACTTTTTGGAAGATTGACAGAAGCTCCCGGTCGGGAGCTTCTTCCTGATGGGGTACATCTGATAGGGGAACGCTGCTTTGAAATCGTGAGATCACCAGATGCCCGGCAGCAGGCGGTAGCGCACCTGGTGGGCATACGCTTGATACCCCTCAAGCTCTGCTTGCAGCGTCCGGTCCTCCAGCAAGGTCCGGATGACGATCACGACCGCCGTTAGCCCGGCCGGGAGGAGCGCGCAGAGGGAGCCAAGCACCAGCGGCGTGACCAGGTAGGCCAGCAACCAGCCGCTGTAACCGGGGTGGCGGATATACCGGTAGGGTCCGCCGGTCGCCACCGTATGCTGGCGCTCGGTTTGGATACGGACCAGCCCGGAGAAGAACTTGTTCGAGGCCATCGCCCAGCCGCCCAGAGCGTAGCCCAGCGCCATACCGATGAGAGCGGCGAGTTGAAGGGTCGGGATAAAAGGGGGCGACCAGCCGAAACGCTCGTCCAGACCGGCCACGAGCAGTATGACCAGCGGCCCAAAGAGGCTGATGATCGCCGCCAGCGGTTTGTCCCAGCTTTTGGCATCTGCCCTGAGCTGGGCCCGTTCGGCGATCAATTCCGGGCTGATCTTCAACAGGACCATCATAGTGACGACAATAACGCCGATATACACGCCAAGATAAGCCCAGGCCATCCCCCAGGCCAGGCGGCCGGCCGACAGGAACAGGATCATCGCCTGGAGCAGGGTCCCGACGATCACTTGAGCCAGCCGCCTGATAATGCCGGCGGTTACCTCAGCTTTGGGATTAGGCGGGTGGGGCACAGTCTTGGCGCCCATAAATGCATCTCCACCACACACTTTCGTCCGGCTTTTTTGGGTGGTTTAGCTGACAGCGACACTTCCTCCTGCCAGTATACCATGCTGTGGCCTTAATTTTCAACCGCTTTTCGGCTACAGTGGGACTATGGATTACATCACCCTCGACGGCAAAAAGTACAAAGTCTCCGACCTGGATGACGCCTCCTGGAAACCCGTGGAAGCGGCAGAAAAGTACTCGGTCGGCCTGACCGGCAAGACGATCATCCAGGATTTCACCCGGCCTGATGGATCGGGCGGCGAGCGCCCGCCGCGGAATGGAGTTTGATGCTGCGGGTCTTTATCTCGACGCCCTGGCCTGACGTCACCTGGGGAACCTTGCCGATCTCCTGGCCGCCTCAAACAAAGCCACGGTCATCTATATCGAACACAACGGAACGACGACCCACACCGTCGGCATCCAGAAGCCCATCATCCCTCGTCCCCGAGGGCCAACGTCCTGGGCGAGTGCTACGGCATTTTCTTCGTCCCGATTCAAATGGTCAAGGTGTACGCGTGACTATTGCCCTGTCCCCAACCCTGACCGCTGAAATGGGATCACTGTCCCGCTGGCATGCTTCCAAAGCCACGGTCGAGCAGTGGCTGCCGGAGTGGAACCCGGTCCTGTCCGGCCTGTCGGCCAGCAAACAGGAACAATACGCCCACGGTCACGCTGCCGTCGTCGCGGCCAACGCCAGCGGGGCCGGGGAGGATATTCTCTTTCGCTGCCGCAGCGGCCATTACAACGCGGCCGGCGACAGCGTGGGCAATACCTATCTCTATATCTCAGTTCTGAAAGGGACCGACCTGGACAACCCGGCCAACTGGGATAACAAATGGACCAACACCAATGTCTCCGGCCTGATGAACCCGGCCTGGATCGCCAACAGCGGCGGTCAGTATGGCGGCTCCCTGGCCTGCGTCTGGACCGGCTCGGTCTTTCGAGTGTTCTACACCACGACCAGCGGCTATATCTACCACCGCGATTTCAACACCTCCGGAGCCGCCGTCGGCGGGGCGGTCCTGGTTGCTTCGCTCGGCACCAACTCCATGCGCCTGGCTTCGATGCAGTTCGCCTCCTGCAAATCCACCGAGTTATTCGTCGCCATGATCGGCCTGACCAGTGACTTCACCCTCGAAGATCCAACCCCGACCGCGACCTGGCAAAAGCCGGTCTACGGCTCGATGCTCTACCGTTACGTCTGGAACGGCTCGGCCTGGGTCATAGACGCCCGCTTTCCCTTTTACACCCACATGGAATGTGCGCTGATGCGCGACAGCCAGTTCAAATTTGGCGGCGACGGGACCGGCTACGGCAACGATGTTTGGGGCAACGGCTCGGACAGCGCCATCACCGCCCAGTGGGGCAAACGACCCTGCGGCGGCCTGGCCGTGAACGAGATTGACGCCAATACTGTTGTAGTCAGCGCCGGCTTCACCTTCTGGAAACGGTACGGCTACCACACCCACAACCAGGGGGTGCTGAGCTTTATTTTCTACCGCGATTCGGGGTTGTGGGAGCGCAATTTCGAGGCCGGCCTGTCCGACTACGTGACCGAGCGGCTGGACTTCGATGCCTTTGTGCGCGGCTGCAAGGTCGAGGGCAATAATTTTTTGGTCTGGTCCAGGAACGTCGAACCCTCGGACTACGATCAATTGGATGCCGCCCAATCCCTGCCGCGGACCCGTGAAGTGGTCTATGCTAAAATCTCGCCGGACGGCAAGTTTCTGACGCAGTACCAGTATTTGGGGCCGCAGGACGACCTGACCAGCGCCGCCATCGTGACGGTCAATCACGCCGGCAGTAAAAGCCTGTACGCCCTCGGCTGGCGGGCGGTCTACCGCTCCGACCCGGCCAGCTTCGCCTGCACCGTTCCCGCCCCGCAGGACCTGGAACTGGCTTGTGACGCCTGGCAGACCCAGGTCAGCAACCGCTGGAGTATGCAGGCTGATCTCAACATCGCCGACGCCGGCGCCCTGTTTGCGCCCGGCACGAAGCTCAAGCCCGGCTACCTGGTCCGGATTTACGCCGGGACGCCCAGCGAGCAGGTCCAGATCGCCCAGGGGCTGATTGACACCATCAGCCCCAGCCTCAGTCTGGAACAGGAAACGCACCGGGCTAAAGCGGTGGCCAGAGCTGAGAAGGGGCTGCTCGATCCGCGCAGCGAGGAGATGCAGGACATCCTGCCCCAGCAAACGCTGCGGGTAGCCCCGACCGACCCGATCAAGAATATCGCCGTTCACTCCGGCTATTGGGACGTGCAGCTCATGGAGTGGCCCAATCTCTACTTTCCCGGCAGCTACACCCACCTTCAGCTTCAAAACTGCTACCGCCTGCTCAGCTTCCCGTATGCCAACACCGGCGGCGACCAGGGGCCGGGCTATCCCGGCATGTGCCTCGACCAGCGCGCCCAACACAAAGGGACATGGTTCAATGACCTGGCCTGGACCGGCGCATCTTCGACCGTGGACGGCTCGGTACAGGCCAGCGTCAGGTTTGGCAGCAATGTCAATAAGGGCAACTTTACCTTTTGGGCCAGGGAAGGCAGCCAGGTCTATGCCCAGGTCCTCAAACAAAACGGGATCATCATGGGCATCAACTGGCGCACCGGCAGCTACAGCGGGCCGCGTTTCAACCCGCCGCCCACTGCTAATGCACCGTGGGGCGTAGCCCAACACGCTTTAATGGCCGGGGTCATCTGCCATGCGGCCGAGGTGGGTAAAAAATACGCCTTCGTCTGGGAGTGCAATTCTTACTTTGGCGGCTTCAGCAACAACGTTTTCAACGGCTCCAGCCACACCGACGATACCTGGCGCAAGGAGAATTTCGACCGGGCCGACTACAGCGCCCACGGTGTCGGCTGGAACCGGCTCTACCTGATCGAGTCTGACTACGACGAAACCAACCCAAGTGGAACGACCCGGCCAACCCCAAATGGATTCATAAATCTATCGCCGGCGGGATCAACGTGGACGGCATCCTCGTCCCCGGCCAGCCGGCCGACCTGAGAATGATCGTTATCGGCGGGACGATTTACTGTTTCTTCCGCCGCACCACCTTTACAACCAGGCTCCCCAGCAGTGGCGCTACGCCTTCAGTATGAGGAGGCCGGTATTTGGCGCGGGCCGTTTTGGCATCATCGGGCGCGGCCACGCCGGCATCCAGTGGGACCTGCTCTTTTACCAGGACCAGGCCGGTCACGTCACCGGGCGCGAAAAGGTGCCGCAGTACGACAACTATGTGGATTTTGGGATGTCAACGTCAGCGATGGGGTCAAAGACAAGTCGCTCGAAGAAGCCGTCCAGCGCCACGCCTGGCAGGGCTTTACCCCACGGGTTTTAACAGCACCGTGAGCGACGCCGGCCCGGTCAACCTGGCCCGGCGGGCGATCGAAAGCCTACACGCCGCCGTGGAAAACCTGACTGTTGATTTCAAGGTCAAGCTGACCGCAACCGGCAACGAGGCCGGGGTGATCGTGCCGCGCACCAACGCCGCCGCTCCTGCGCCCACGCCATTTTGCCTGGGGATCGTGGCTGGGCGGCCTGCCCGGTACACCTGGCGCGGTGACCACCTACGCCGTGTTGCGCTACTATAACGACAGCGCCACCCCATTGACTCGGCCCTGCAATACGCGCCCTTCCCGCTGACCGTGCCGGTGGGTGCGCCGGTCCCGGTCCGCATCACCAGCCGGGGCAACATTTACAGCGTCTGGATCGCCGGCAGCTACGCCGGGCATTTCCTCGACGACACACCGGGCGGCCCCTACTTTGGTCTGTACGCCTTCGGGACGAATGCCGGCGGCTATGCCGCCACCTTTACCCATATCCGCGTGCCGGAGCTGTGCGAGGTGCCTGAAATCAGCTCGATAGATGTCAATCAAACCGCCTTTGACGCGATCAAGAAACTCCTGGGCAAGCGCAGTATCAAGGGCGTGTTTCAGCCCACCGGTGCGGTCAAGGTCTCATATTTCGAGACGCACGACACCAGCCCGACCTTTCAGGACAGCCTCATCCAATCAGCCGTCAGGCTGAGCGACCGTTCTTCGCCTCCATCGTCCGCGTGGACGGAGCCTATACCTTTGCCACCTACGCCAGCGAAGCGTCCTGCTCAAATTCGGGCGACGCTTTATGCAGGTCTCCCTGCCCGACATCTTCCACCGCGAATTTTGCTTCAGGGAAGCCAAAAATATCTGCACCCGCCTGGCCGAGGACCAGGTGCAATCTACCTTCGAGGGCCTGTCCGATTACCGGGTGCAGCCGGAGGACAAGATCGAAATCTTTGTTGACCAGCAGAACATCGCCGGTCACTTCCTGGTGGATGACGTGAGCCACGCCTTCCAGATGGACCAGGATGACCCGCAAGCCTCCAGCGCGATCTCGACGCGGAGATCCGTCGTCATCAATCTTTTCCCCAATTGGAAATGTCCCTATCCCTACAACCGAATATAGATTTTCAACCCAAAACCCTCATACTCAAGGAGAAATTCAAATGATGTCGGTCTATTTCGACCTCTCTTAACCATCGTCGACCATGTTCAGCCAGCTCAATCTCACGGCACTGCTGGCCGCCCTGCTGTCGCAAGGCGGCGGCCCTCGCCGCGTGGAGCAGCCCAACCAGTTTATCTGCCAATTATCAGTCGCTATGGCTCAACCATCCATCACCGAACACCTTGAAAACATCATGCGCGGCCAGGCCGCGTTCCCCTATGACGGCCTGATCACCCAGGTCTTTGCGACCACGGTCAACGTCCTGCCGGTTGGCTCGCGCACGGTCATCCGTGATGTGGCCCTGCCGGCGCACATCAAATCTGACACCATCCGGATAGGCTACGCGGTTCGCCTGGACCAGACGGCGGCCAAGCCGACCGTCCTGGCCATCTTCGAGCAGTTCGCCGATCCGGAGATGTTCAACTACGCCGGGGTCGGAGTCAGGGTCCCGACCGTTCCCAACGTCACGGTCAAGGCCACCAAAACCGGCTGGTTGGTGAGTTGGAGCGCGGTCTCCGGGGCGACCAAATACATCCTCTACAAAAACGACACCCCTGACGGGGACTCGCCCGAAGAAGTCATCCAGCTCGGCGGCTCGACCCTGAGCTACACCGTCGCCTTTGAGGACCCCTTTATCTACTACGCGGTCAAGGCTTGCAGCGGTTACCTGGAGAGCGACGTCTCCCTCTGGATGACCGATATGACCCCGCCGGCCGCGCCGGCCTGGAAGGCCCACGCCTATCAAACGGGGGGCCACTATGTCGAGTGGACTCACCCGGTCCCCAGCGATGTCAAGGAGTTCGCTGTCTATCACAATGTGGGGGCCAGCGACAGCGGGGCGATTGAGATCACCCGCACCGCCAACCTCAATACCATCGTCCCGTACCTGGACAGTTACGACTACTTTGGGGTGCAGGCCATAGATTGGAGCGGGATCAATAAATCGGCCATTGTCTGGACGGTGGAGTACGACCCGACGCCGGCCACGCCGCCTGACTTTGCGGCCAACCTGGTCGAAGGCGGCGGCTTTATCTGCACCTGGAATACCACCGCCAAGGCCGTCAGCTACGAAGTGCAGGGCCACGTGGCCGAGGGCGGGAGGCGGCTTACTGGGTCACTTGCATTATACCGGCCCGGCGCCGATGACCACCGGCCACGCCGCTGCGGGCGTCAGCCGTTTCGGGTGCGAGCTATTGGCTATGATGGTTCGACCTCCGGCTGGAGCGCGACCGAAACCGACGACAACGCCCCGCCGCAGCCAACCCTCAATATCATCAATGGGGCCAAGCAGGTCACGCTGGGCCTGGATGCGGCTGATACCAGCCACACCCACATTGGCTTTAGCCACTATATCCTCGAAATGGCAGCCGGTTCAGCCGGCCAGGGCGCGACGACGGTGGACATCCATGCCACCTTCGACTCTTTCCCGCGTGTGTTCGCCGGAGAAACCGGGGTGACCACCTACTACCGGCTCACGCCCGTTGACTGGGCCGGAAACGTAGGCACGCCCACCGCCTGGACGCCGGGGACGCCCATCATCTTTGGCGATGGCGGCGCGACGATTCAAGACAAATTCGACACCTACGGTGGGACCGCCCTCACGCCCATTGACAGCCTGTACTGGCTCAGCCTGGCCAAAGTCGAGCAAAGCGAAAGCTGGATGCTCTCGCCGAGCAATAAGGCCACCTGGGTCAGCACCCCCCTCGAAGGGGCTAAAGCCGTTCGGGTGCAATCCAATGATCCGGGTTTGGCGACCTCCCTTCAGATTGCCAAAGCGATGAATCTGGCCCAGGAGGGCCGCTTCACGAATGACGATTATCTGGTCATCCAAACCAGGATCACCGATTTCGGGGTGCAGAAGGTCACGATTGTTTTCTACAATTCAGGGATCTACCCGGCCGGCTCGGGCTATCGCCGCACCTTTGACACGACCGTAGATTTTGGCTCGCCCTTCGTGGCCAAGCGGTCCGAGTTCGTCGCTTACGGCCCGTCGCCTAATTGGGCGACTATCGCCGGGATGCAGATTTATGTTGAAAATTGGAGCATACAAAATCTAGATATGATCCTTGACGATATTCGGATCGTTAAAGCCGATCCCGAAGATGCGAGCAAGTACAACGACACCGGCCTGGCCTGGGACTACGCGGTGAGCACCGACACCTGGGACAAAGGCGAGTGGCACATCTATCCCGGCAATCGGACCGGCGAACCCTACAAGCCGTTCAGCTTCGGCCAGGTCAATTCCGCTTACGGGACACCTGACCATTGGTATCTGGCCCACAAGCCCATGGGAACGGAGGTCGTCACCGGCACGATTCAAGCTGGCCTTTACCATAAGGAAAACGGGACCAACGGCCTGGCCTTTTACATCAAGGATGTCACGCCCGGCGCCTGGACCATGTACGCGGTAGAGGCCGACAACGTGGCCGACACGATCAAGCTGGTCAAGTGGGTGGCTGGGGTCAGGACCGAGCTGGGCAGCGCCAGCTTCCCCTTTATCTCAGGCGCAGGCGGAACTACCGGCCAAACCATTTGGGTCGGCGCGGATTTCTCCGACTACGACGCCGATGAGGGCCGGATCAAGGTCTACGCCTCCACCGTGGAGGGCAACGTCATCCAGGCCGGCGCGCTCAAGATTTCGGTCCAGGATACCGAGATTGGCAGCGGGGGCAGCGTTGGCTTGCTGTCTATGCAGAGCAACGTCAGATTCGTGAACTTTACGGCCGGCTCCCCGGCTCACGCCGATGTCGCCGACGTAGCCAAGGCGCTCGATGGTCCCGTTGTGGCCGGCGATGTACGCCGGGTTCACTATAATCTGGACCTCAACCGATGGGAGTACACCGATGACGGCGTAACGATGGTCGCCGTCAGCGCCCCGGCTGACGCCAACAAGGTAGATAAGGTTTCAGCCGCCCGGCCCGGCGTGACCAGGCTCTACCGCCGTGACAATGACAGCGGCTACAACGTCCAAAACCACTATGATGGCTCGCGCTGGTGGTTGAGAGGCTACAACGGCGATACCTTCCACGCGGAATGTCGGGTGGGTTACGCCGATGCGGCGGCTTCGGCGGCCCTGGCGACCATCCTCAAAGCTTACACCGAGGGAACCAGTACCGCCATCACCAGCACCGGCGTCTGGACGACCACCGGCAGCATGTCGGTCACGGCCAACATCCAGAGCGGCAGCGCCCTGGTCATCGCCCAGGCCCACGGCTGGACGGATCCTGTGCGGTGGTCAACTGGCAACTTCGGCTTTTGCTGGATGGTGCGACTGCCTCAGTGGCATACCGCAGATCTATCTCCAGGGGGTGCAGCCCCAATCCGTTTTGGCCAATACGATTACGGAGCGCTTTACCGGCCTGTCAGCCGGCAATCACACCTTCGCCCTCCAGGCGCTGCTGAGTACAGCCGGGGTGACCCTGACCTTTGGTGACTCCGCACAGCGCCATTGTTCGATCATCGTTTTAGACCTTTAGGAGAGCTATGGACTACCTGGGACTCGTTCAAACCAAGTACAATCTAAACACCGTGTTTGGCCCCAACGGGCAGTTGCTGGTCGCGCTGGCCTATGACGAGCAGGGCCAATTGTTCATCGAGCGGTGGGACATCCCCTCCCCGCAGCCGACCATCGCCGAGCTGGAGGCTTACGCCGCCTCGCCGGAATACCTGGCCGCCTGGAGCAGCCGGCTCAAGGCCGAAGCTGAAGTGCAGGTCAACGCCTGGGCCAACCAAAAAGTCATCGAGTTCAAAATTCTGATTGACGAGCTTTTCTATGTGGCCATGATTGCCAACATCGGCTTTCTGTCCCAGAAGTGGGTCCGGTTGGGCCGGCCTGCTGAACTTGACCCGCTGAGTTCGTCTGCATCCATGCCGAGGCGCAAGCCTACCGCGACAGCCACGCCGGACGAGGGACGCTGAATCGCAGATAACCCCTACCAGCTCGCTCGGGTGCAGGAACAGCGGCAGGAGATGCAGAACGGCTTTGCCGGCATTGTCTACGCCCGCCGACTGGCCCTGGAGCAGATCAAGCTGGCCCCGGTCAGCGAGGGTCTGGAGTCGCTCCTGGCCGATATCATTGCCGGCCTGGACCTGGCGCTGGGGCAGACGATGCAAAATCTTGCGGCTCAGCAGGCCCTGTTGATCGCTCAGCAGAGCGAGGGATAATTACCTCCTCTTTGGCTAAGGCGGCTCGCAAATCACGAGCCGCCTCGGTTTTTAAAACAGGAGTTCATCCTCCGGCTCCTGGCCGCGCTGGATACGCTTGACATCGTTGTAGCTCAGCATCGGGTCCGGCTGGGGTTCAGCCGGGATGGGTTCAAAGGTCTGCCGGACCGCTGCGGCGATTTCCTCCGGATCGGTCCCCGGCACGTAACGCAGGGCCACGTCCTCGCCCAGCAGGTCCATGAGTTGATAGCGGCCGGCATTTTTGTAGCTCACGGGCTGGACCTCGCGCTCCATGCCAATCTTGTAGACGTGGCTATCGGAGTAGCGGTAGGGCCGGATCACGCCGTTGCGGCCAATCTCACGGTGAAACCCGTTCAGATAGGGCCAGAGGCAATCACACGATTCTTTTTCGGCGTAAGGACCATCTTCGTCGAGGGCGGGGACGTAGAGAGCATAACACAATTCGTAAACCTCAAACGGCTGGTTGTACTTCTCTTGCAGTGGCGCCAGACGCGCGCGGTTGATCTGCCAGAGATGCTCTCGATTTTCAACGAAACGCTGCCAGGCGGCTTTGAACTCCTCCAGCTTTTCGGCGTAGCGCCGCTTGTGCTCGGCGGCCTGCTCGTCGTCGAGCCGCTGCTGCTCCAGCCGCTGCTGGTACAGGTTGAAGTTGGTCTGCCACACCGAGCGCAGGCCGGCGATGTCGTAACCGCCGGGGGCCAGCTCGGCGATCTGGCTCAGGATGGCCTCAACCGCCTCGGCTGTGGTCGGGAAATCGCTGCGGTGCTGGTTGTTCAGGCGCTGGGCCAAGTCGTCCGCTTCTTTCTTGCGCAGCTCGGCCTGCTTCAGCCGGCGCTGTTCCTCGGCCTTCTCATAGGCCGTTTTGCGCCGCAGTAGGAAGTTACCGAAGCCCACTTCATCCTGAAGCTGGACCAGATCGTGGTTATTGCCCATGTACTCCCGGTTGGCGTGGCTGTGGTTTTCCCAAAAGACATGGCACATATCCGGCCCGTGGGGAGTAGCGACCAACCAGAACCGGCCATAGCCCGGCAGCAGGAGCGGGACCTGGTAGTAATCCACGTCCCGCTCGTTGTTCCGGATGCCGCACTCGGCTTCCTCGAAGGTCGCGCCGGCGAGCTTCAATTCCTCCAGCACCGGCTGGATCGCCCGCTTCAGCAGCGCGATCTGCTCATCCTGGTGCTTCTTACGCTTCCTCTGTTCCGCTTCCTCGGCCTCCTTGGCTTTCGCCAGGGCGCTCTCGATCAGGTTATGGAAGGTCATCGTCGTTTTCCTTTCAAGTTTTCCAGCGCGTAGATGGGGGCCGGCTTGATCTGCCGGGTTTCAACCGCGCCGGTAGACCCATAGTAGGCATCAATGGCTTGCTCGGGGTCCTCCGGAATGTCGCCCAGGTGGGCCGGCCAGTGATCGGCCACGTGGATATAGAGCGTGCTCGGCGGTGATCTCATCCTCGCAGATGAAGGTATAGAGTTCTTGTGGTGGTCGGTGTAGTCAGGATTGCCATTTGCGGCTCATCTTCCAGGGATCGGCGGCTGCGGAAACCGACCAGGCATTCAGTTGATCTGGAGATGCCCCAGCAGGTTCTGGCAATCGTCGAGGGGGGACATCGGCGACCAGGGCGGTATTGTGGAAGCCTGGTGCCCGGGCGCAGCTGAGACGCCTGAGTGATCTTTCATCGGCGTCTGAACGTAGACGCCGTAGAGGGCAGCTTGTTGGCCCCTGGAACTGGGGATGATGGCGATGCGCTCACCGTTGTCGGTGTTGACCAGGATATCGCGGTCAGTGTTTAAGAGCGCACATAAAAGTTCTCCTTTGGCCTTCCTGCCCCCGGTTTCTCACGGGGGTACGGGCCACTATGTCTAAATTCCCCAATTGGGGAAAAATTTTAGCCAACGTAAGCAAACAGTGTGTCTACCTGGATATCGTCGGGATCGAAGTCAGGCCCGACACCAGGGCGCCACGGTAAGTGCGGGATGCCAGCCCGCCGCCCAGCCGGATGGCTTCTGGCCATGTCGGTTCCAGGTGGAACGAAGATAAGGCAGGCATCGAGAGTGACGCCTTCTTCCTCACAGCCGATCACGGCCAGGGTCCAGGTGTCGGTAATGGGGCTCAGGCATCTTCGACGCCTCCTTTGAGGGACTTCCTTGACCGGATAGGTGCAGGTGGGGCAGCGATCATGGCAGCCGGGCGCCAGGGTAAACAGGTCGCCACAGCGGGGATTCGTGCATTGGTGCCTGGGCCGTTCGAGGAGTTCGTACTCGAAATTCCAGAGCGCATAGCACGGCAGGCCCTCGACCAGCGAATACCCTTCACGCGGCACGATCCGGTAGACCTCATCTGTCCCGCCGATGGCTGGAGGTCGGAGCGGTTGATCGGCCCGATGGTCCGGCCCGATCAACATTTTGGGGTAAATTTTGATGAGCCGTCCATCATCTAGCCTACCCTTGAACAGCCGGTGCAGGGCGCTGAGCCGTTCCAGCACGACCGAGGGATGGGTGCTTTTCATGGCGAAGGTCATGGCGTTGTAGAGCGACCATTGGGTGCGGCTGCTGAACTCGGCAAAGCTCGGCTCCAGCCATTCCTCGCGGGCGCCGGGAGCTGGCGGTCGGTGATGATCTCCCGGCCCCAGGCCAGGCCCAACATCTGATAGGCCAGGTCGTCGGTGCAGCGGGCAGTATGCAGGGCGCTGATGTCCTGCACCAACTGCCGGTGATGGCCGGTGGCTTCGCGCGCGGCCTCGTAGAGCAAATCTTGCAGCCGGGTGATAACGTTCCGGGTGTTCTTGCGGACCACTTTGACCAGTCCGGAGAACATCAGGTTGGAGCAGACGGTCACCCGTCCCCCCAGGCAGAGGCCTTCGGTCAGGGTTTTGTTGTAGCTCCCGCGCAGGCCACAGGCGAAGGGCAGGTTGAGCGTGGCCGATTTGTAGGTCAGCGTCCCAAACATCTGCTGGTCGTTTTGAGCCAGGATAAAGCCCTCGTCCACCAGCTCGTACTCGCCGGGCAGGGTGTTGCCGAGGATTTCTTTAGCCAGCGTCACCAGAGTTTGATAGGGGACCGTGCCATGTTTCGGTCGAGGCCGGGCCGGGACCAGGCCCAGCTCGTCGAAGCGCCTGACCGGCAGCCTTTGGCATGTCTGCCGGCCAGGTAAGCCCACCGTTCTTGATGATGCGTTCAGAGGGCGGGATCAATGTTGTCGTCATAGGAGTCCTTTCTGATTATAAACCAGGGATAGCGGCATCGGCTTCGCCTTGCCAGATAATTGTTTTGGATATCGGCCAGCAGTTCGGCCAGGATGTCCAGGGCCTCCGCCGCATGCGGTTGATAATCGTGACCGCCTGGCTTTTAGCTCGGCCCGGCGCTCGGCAATTTCGTGGTCCTTTGATCCAGCTCATCGCTGTAGTCCGTTCAGAGTTGTCCACCTTGGCCTTGCAATCTTCGTTGAGGCAGATCGCGCCGCCGTTGAGCTTGACCTGGCGCTGGCCGCAGCGGGGCAGGTAAACCCGCCGGGTTCTTCAGTGGCGTGAACGTTGGAAACGGCAACGACTTGGCCACCTCTGCGAGCGCCGCCAGGCGCAGCGCCTCCAACCGCTCGGCCTCGCCGGGGGCGAGATGGTGGCCGACCTGACCGTTGACGTGGACCGCGCCGCATTTGGTGCAGGTCATGGTGTCCAGGGGAACGGTGTACATGCCACCGCCAGTGCAGTAGGCCCAGCGGCAGCGCAGCTTGATCCCTTGGCGGGAGCTGCGGGCATCGTCCACAATCAAATTGCCGGCGCTGGTGTGTCCGTTACGCATCGAGCTGACTACATTCTCGACGTGCTTGGCCGTGACCTTTCCACCGGGCGCAGTGTCTACGGCGGTCTGCCAGGCTTCGCGCTGCTGATCGGGATCGGGCAGGGCAGCCAGGGGCCGGGCCACCGATTCGGCGGCCGGCAGAGGATAGCCGTTTTCCCCAATTGGGGAAAGGACCCGCTGAATCTTGGCGAAATCGAGCAGCCGGTAGACGTGGCTGGATTGAAAATCGAACTCCTGCATGACGCACTCGCGCCAGGAGGCGTAACCGAGCGCCTTCCAGCCTTCACGCTCGTGCAGTTCCAAGAGCTTCGCGCCGACGGCGGAGATGTCGGTCTTGATTTCTTCAATCAGGACGCGGGCCTCGGTTTCGGTCATAGGGGTGATGATAGTAAGGTCTGTTTGAGTCATAATTTTCCTTCGTCTTTCATGCGATGATATTCCTGGTCGCCCCACTCAGCCCAATCGCGGGCCTTGCGTTCTTCGGGAGTGAGTTGTTCTTCTTCCCACTCGGCCAATTCCTGGATGAAGGTATCCAGGTTGCCCAGGTGGTCGAGGATGCGGCGCAGGGTCACAGATAAAATGGGGTCGGTTCTCCGGTCCACAACCACGTGGTAGCCGTCACGGGCTGCTCGTCGGGGTGTGCCGGATTGCAGCAATTTTTTTCGGTCATTGGGTTGCTCCTTGGCTAAAAGCCAGTGCTGGCGGTGGCCACGAGTCGGGCTAGGGAAACATTACAGACTTGTTTTACTAATATGTTTTACAGAATCTGAAGAATATTAACATATCTTACTTCTGATTTCAATACCCTAAACCTTAAAATTTTACAGTTATGTATTGCGAAACGGGAAGAGATATGTTATTATTGACTCGATCATTAAAAGAAAGGAGGGTTATGGATATGAGCGATGTGATGGAGCTACTTGAAAAGCGCCAGGGGAAAAAATCGGACGAGCAATTTGCTAACGAAATGGGCATTCGCGGCTCAACGTTGTGGCGCTATAAAAACGGCCAGAGCGACATCAACACCGAAGCCAGGGAGAAGTTGATCAGATACTTTTCTGAGCGGGGCGACTCGGTGATGATTGGAGCATTGCTGGTTTATAAGACCGGCTCCAAGTTTTCTGAGGGAGAACTGGAGGAACTAGGCCGTTATTTTTTGACCCGCAAGCATCTCAATACCGATATGGCGTTAGCTCCATCGAACTAAAGTAAAACGCCCCCACCCAAAAGAGGTGAAGGCGTTTTCTCGCTCAGGGACTATAGCCCTTTCGCACCACTCCTCTTCTCGCCCGTCCGCCAAGATAGCCGAGAGAGGGGGTATATCACACCCGGCCCGAATAGGGCAGGGGGGATTTCGTATAGTTTTTAGTTTCCACGTGGAAACTGCATAGAAAACAAAAAATCCGCTACGGTCTACTTCTTTCCTCAGATTTAGCGCTACTGCTTAGAAGGCAGTTGCTCTATCCACTGAGCTACGGGGGCATATAGACAAAGCCGCTACGGATTACGTAGCGGTTTTTTATTTAGTTGTTTAGTATGCTATCACAATTATTTGGAAGTGTCAAAAGGCAAATTTTTGCGGGGACTGGTTTTTTGGTGACGTTCGCCCCGGCCCTTGTTCACCACCTCCGTGTAAATGGCCGTCGTTTTGATGCTGGCGTGGCCCATCTGATCTTTAATATCAATCAAATCGGCCCCATTGCGCAAGCTGAACACGGCAAAGGCGTGCCGCATATTGTTCATACTGAAATGCGGTACATCGGCTTTTTGCAGCCAGTAGCGCAGCCGTTGGGCGATGCCGTTGCCGGTCAAGGGGCGCAGTCCTTTATTCTGGTAGTCGCTGAGCCACAGAGATTTCAACGACTTGGGCGGTTTGAGTTTAGCCCGCAGTTTGAACCAGGGGGTCAAATCGCCGATCGTCTCATCGCTCAGGGCCAGCACCCGCTCCTCTTTATCCTTCCAGCTAAACACCTGAATTTGCTTTCTTTTCAGACTGAGATCGAGCAGGTTCATGTTGACCAGTTCATTCAGCCGGGCGCCCGTGTCGAGGGCCACACTGAACATTGCCAGGTCACGGACGGTCTGCCAGCTCTTGTTTTCTTTATCCTCCCGGATCATATCGCTGACCGTTTTCAACAATTCGGCGACCTCCTCTTCGTTGGGCGATTTGGGCAAGGGGCGCGGGGCTTTGATATTGCCCGCGGCCAGCAGGGGGTTGCGGTCCAACAGGCCCATTTTGACCAGCCAGTTAAAAAAGGCACGGACGCCTCGAAAATAGTTACATAGACCTGCGCGGCCAGTTAGCTACGGCCATTCAGGAAATTAACAAATTCACGGCAGTGATGGATGGCCGCGAAAGCCTGTCCTGAGCGAAGTCGAAGGGTCTTAATAGTTGAGGATCAAACGGCCTTCATGCTCCGCGAGCTGCTGGAACTTTATGCGCCGGCAGATCACGAGGGTCGCAAGTCCTTTGAGTTCGACATCGCCAGTGAGGGCCTGGCCGCGCTTGAAAAGCTGGCCGGGCCATTGCCCGATCTGGTTTTGCTAGACCTCCGCCTGCCCGGTATCGGTGGGCTGGCCGTGTTAGACGCGATCCACAAAACCGCTTCTTGTCTCCCCGTGATCGTCGTCTCCGCTTATGGAGACAAACGCACCCGGCAGGAAGCAAGCGCAGCCGGGGCCAATTACTTCTTTCAGAAGCCGGTCAGCACAATGAAGCTGTATTGGCAGATCAAGGAGTTTTTGGCCACCGCGCCGCGCCCCAAGCTGACGGATGAGACCCAAAAGATTCTCATCGCCAAGCAGCGCCGGCTGAATAAACTCAAAGAGCGCCAGGCCTTGCTGGGGATTGATGCGCCGCCAGAGCTGCTCATTGAAATCGAGGACTTGGAGGGGGAAATAAAAAACGCGGAGAGCCTTTTCGGGCCTCCGCGATAGCATAATTTGATTGAAAAACGATAATAATATATTGACAAACGATAAATAATCTGTTAGGATATGATTATCTAATCCTGAGTGAGGTGTTATTTATGAAGCGAAGCTCAACCATATTTCTTCAGATAGTCATTGTGCTCATCGGCATTGGCGCTCTTGCTCTCATGCTTTGGGAACCTCACCTTGAGGGCAGAAATGCGCACGCCACAACCTTCCAAATATACTTCAACGATCCTTTCTTGGCGTACGCCTATATCGCGTCCATTCCGTTTTTCGTGGCGCTCTATCAAGCATTCAAGCTGTTGGGGTACATAGGACGAAATGAAGTATTTTCACAACGTTCTGTGAGAGCTTTGCAGACTATAAAATACTGCGCGATATCCCTTGTTGGTTTTATTCTAGCGGCAGAAGCCTACTTCTTTATAGCTGTGCGCGGCAAAGATGACATTGCGGGGGGTGTTGCTATGGGTCTTTTTATGATTTTTGTCTCTGTCGTAATCGCCACTGCCGCGGCCGTGTTTGAAAGACTTTTACAAAGTGCCGTAGATATAAAATCCGAGAACGACTTAACGGTATAACGAGACCATTATGGCAATCATCATTAACATCGATGTCATGTTGGCGAAGCGGAAAATGAGCGTGACCGAACTCGCCGAGAAAGTCGGCATTACGATGGCTAATCTTTCCATACTAAAAAACGAAAAAGCAAAAGCCATTCGTTTATCAACGTTGGATGCGATTTGTAGAGCTTTAGATTGTCAGCCTGGAGACATTCTGGAATATAAAGAATAAACGATTAAAACCGATTTCACCTTAAGCCTGGGTTGAGCCGTCCGTGTTCATTGGCTTGGTGGGCGGCCCGTCAGCTTCGTCGCCACGAGGTCTTCTGCTACCTTCTCGGCTCATACCGCATCGCCACCGCCCCCGAGCCGAACTCCAGCCGGCTCACGAGTTTCAAGTCGATGTACTTCGATAGCCCCGCGAACAACGTCGGCCCGTGGCCCGCCAGCCTGGGATGCACGACGAACTCGTACTCATCGATCAATCCCAGCTCTGCCAGCGCCAGCGGGAGCTTCACGCCTCCCAGGAACAGTCCCTTGCCCGACTCTCGCTTGAGCTGCTCGACGGCCTGCCCCAGATCTCCGCGCAAGAGTTCCGCGTTCCAATCGACTCGGTCCAGGGTGCTCGACACGACGTACTTCTTCGCCGCGTCGATCGTCCGGGCGAAGGGTTCCATCCAATCGGGCCTCACTCCCGTCGCCGGCAGCCGCCACGCTGCCTCCATCATTTCGTAGGTGACGCGGCCAAAGAGGAGGGCGTCGGCCTGGGCGAGTTTCTCGGCCCAGTAACGATGCAACTCTTCATTCGTGGACCCTGCTCGATGATCGCAGCACCCGTCCAGGGTGACGTTGATGGAATACCGAAGGGGTCGCATTACGTAAAACCTCCTATAGTGATAGAGCCGCCTAACGGTGAGCGTTAGTGGCAGGTGGGTGGGCTGAGCCTCGCCTTGAACCGGAGCGGAAAGGACGATTGTAAGTTTTCTTTGGCGGCAAATTCTGCTATCAATTTTATTTTGTCATGAAGATGGAAAATTTAATAACCACCCCGCAAGCGAAGAGGTTATTAAATGGAACTTCCGCGCCGCGATGCCACCCCTGCCCTGGCTAAAAAAGCATTAAACTTCACGACGAGGTCGCCACGGCTCGTGCTCGTGCGTGAGCCAGACCAGCTCGGGGTCGAGCGCGCGCACCCGCAGCTGGCCTTCGGTGTGCGGCTCGTCGAGCTCGCCGAACCAAACCGCCACGTCGCCCCCGACGACGACCGGACGCCCGCCGGTCTCGACGACGACCACCTGCATGCCGTCTGTGTGTCCCGGCGCCGGGACGAGCCGGAGCCCGGGGAGCAGTTCGAACTCACCGTCGACCGGCACGTACCGCACGCCGGGCGCATCGACCCACTCGCGAATCGTGTAGTCGTCCTGGCTGCGCGCGTCGTCGAGCTCCCGACGCTGGACGTAGATCGGCTTGCCGGCGAAGAGGTGGTTGCCACCACAGTGGTCGAAGTGCAGGTGTGTGTTGACGACGAGGTCAATGCCGGCGAGGTCGAAACCCTGCTCGCTCAGTGGACGGAGGCGGGGATCGAGGTCGGCCGCCGCCGGGTGCAGCTCCGTCATGCCGGTGTCGACCAGCACACGCCCATCGGGATGGTCGATGACGTGCACATAGACCGGCATCCGCTCGCCCTCGGCGAGCAGGTCGGCAACTTGGATTGGCGTGATGGTGATTTTCTTTTTCATGGTTCTTATTTTCCCAAATGTTCTATTTAAATTCTTTGGCGGCAAATTCTTTTGTCACGGATTCCCCAAAACATCCGTTATCAATTTATTACTTGAGCTGCTCGCTCAATCCGACGATGATGCCCTCGGGACCGCGGATGTAGGCGAGCCGATACGTGTCCTCGTATTGCACCACTTCGCCGACCAGTTCGGCGCCGTGGGCAAGCAGGCGCGCGACCATCTCATCGATGTCAGCGACGGACAACATGATGCGGCGGATCCCGAGTGTGTTCACCGGTGCCTTCTCGGGCCCAGTTCTGATCGCTTCCGGCGTGTGGAACTTGTCCAGCTCGATCCGTCCGTGACCGTCCGGAGTGCGCATCAGCGCGAGGGTCGCCCGGACGTTCTGAAGGCCGATGAGACGATCTACCGAGGGGCCCTCGACGGTCGTCTCGCCCTCCAGCTCCATACCAAGCTCGAAAAAGAACGCCTTCGCCGCCTCAAGGTCGTCGACCACGATGAGGACGTTGTCCATCCGTTTAAGCGTCATTTCCTTCCTTCCTTCGCTTCACTGCTGATGCCCCGTACTTGCCGCACGTGGCGTATAACGCCTGAATTAGGCCGCGCCGCGAAGCGGTGTCGGCTTGAATGATTATGGTTAGGCCGCATGGTCTTCGTGTTTGAATCACACGGGTCACTTCTGTACCGGCATGGCGCTCATGTGGACGAGCCCCCACCCATGGCCGTCTGGATCGACAAATAGGCCGCCCTCACTGACGCACATAGCGCAAGTGTGTGGCGGCTGGACTATCAAGAACCTTGTCAATGTGAAACTGCGGCCCGGGCTCGTGTAGGTTCTCGAAGAGACGCCGCCCGCCGCCGAACAACACGGGTGCCAAGGCGATTTCCAGCTCGTCGACGACACCCAGGTTCAGGTACTGCTGGATCACATCCGCTCCACCCGCGATACGAATATCACGACTGCCTGCGGATTCCCGAGCCAGCTCTAGGGCACGCTCCGGCCCGTCATTGATGAAGTAAAAGGTCGTTCCACCGGGGCGCACCCAGGGTTCGCGTTTCTCATGGGTAAGAACGTATACCGGTGTGTGAAACGGAGCCTCCTCTGGCCAGGCGCGCTCGCCTTGGTCGAACATTCGCTTGCCCATAATGTTGGCACCGATGCGCTCCGTGGTGCTGCGAAGCAGGTCATTGACCGGGCCGGTCTCTCCTCCTGGTCCGAGCTTGAGGTTCTCGCGGATGTACTGTTGATTGAGGGCCCAAGCCATCAGCGCACCCCACTTAGCGCCCCAGTTCTTGTACTCAGGCTTGTCCCAATTCTGCATGGTCATTCCTTCCGGTGCCATGTAGCCATCGAGGCTAAGTCCAATGTTGACGAATACTTTGCTCATGATTCTCCTCTCGCATGTTCGAATGTCGGCCTAACAAGAATTGTGTCGCTGACGACGATGCACGCGCCGGTGTCGTCGGTGGACTGCGGGTTGTGTGAAAAACCGAGTGCCTTGAAGAAGGCAATTGACTTTGGGAGGTCGGCGACCGGGAGGTTGATGATTACTTGTTTGCTCATAGATTTCTCCTTTGTGTCGGTGGTGAACGCTGAGAGGATAGCACAAATGTTCGGTATTGTCAAGGATACCAATGAGGGACGTCAAGTGAGTTACGCTTAGAGCGGCCCAACTTGTTTTTATTACAGAGGAGGTGGATTATAAATATAGTAACGACTAGGGTATCCTGCTGTGGAAGGCCGAGCCGGGAGAAACGCAAGCGCCTGAGAAAACCATAAGCCAGCCCGGTCAAGCCTGAGGCTGGCGCTTTCGACAGTCCATTCAACACGGTGCAAGGGATTTCGGGGGTGATGGTGAAGGCTTCGCCGTTTTTGGGTCAATATAATCGAAAAGGGACGTAGCAAAAATAGAGCGCATCGCCAATCTGATAACGTGGCGAAAACTCTAGCATTGATTCCTCCTAAAAATGAGCCGTCCGCCGATATCCCCAGCGGGCGGTTTTTTGTTTCATATTACGCAACTTATCAGAACCATTCTTACTCCTTCTCTCTCCTAGAATTTGTCACAATCTCAGCCCTTTTGTGTTATAATATTATGGAAGAGTCTATGTCGAAACCTGTTATCATCGGTGTAGCCGGAGGTACAGCCTCCGGTAAAACCACCGTCTCAGAAAGAATATTAGAAGCAGTCGGCCCTGCTCGTCTGGCTTACCTGCAACACGATGCCTATTATCGTGACTTGAGCCATCTCCCCCTGGTCGAGCGCCAGGCGCTCAATTTTGACCATCCCGATGCCCTGGAAAACGAGCTGCTTGTTAACCACCTGGAACAATTACTCCGCGGTCAAACCATACAGGTTCCTGTTTACGACTTCGCCCAATATATCCGCACAGGTCAACTCAGGTTGGTTGAACCCCAGCCTGTCATTTTGGTCGAAGGGATTCTCATCTTTGTAGATAAGGCTCTGCGCGAACTGATGGACATAAAGATCTATGTAGATACCCCCGACGATCTGCGCTTTATCCGGCGCTTAAAGCGCGACGTGGTAGAACGGGGCCGTTCGGTAGACCACGTGATTGATCAATATCTGTCTACGGTCAGACCCATGCACCTGGAATTTGTTGAGCCCAGCAAGCGCCATGCCGATGTGATTATTCCCCATGGAGGCCAAAATTTAAAAGGCATCCAGATGGTTGTCGCCCAAATTCAGCGAATGTTGGAGGAAGCTATCACGAGTTAATTTATCTTTGAGCGCGTTTTTTGGCAGCCCGCAGACGAGCTATGGTATCGTCATCGGCGGGAGAAGCCGCGGGGGGCGATGAGGCAGCAGGCGGAACGGAAGCAGTTGAGGCAGACTCGGTCGGCTGGCTCGTCCGTGTGAATGGTGAATCAGAATTATTGGCTGGAGGCCGCACGCTGGCGGGCCGTCGGGCCCGCTGCTGAGCCTGGCGGAAGGCTCGCACAGTCGGGGTGGCCGGTTCAAGAGGACCAGCCGGAATTGAACGCCGGCCGGGTAAGTGCTCCCTTAACCAACTCTGAGCCTGTTTCCACTCCCGCTGCCCCAGCCGCAGCCGGCGTAGAGCTACGTCGAGCGGAAAAAGCAAAGCCGCTCCTAACAACAGCCCCGGCCAAATCGGCCAGGTTTGCCGGCCTACGGCTAGATTGTGAACAAAAGCCTGGCGTGGGTCGCTTAAGAGTTGCCCTGCCGTCGCCGTGGCAAGATCAGGCAGCAGCATTCCTTCAGGAGCCAGATGAGCATACTCAGCAGAATAGGAGGCGACCAGCCCGGTGGTCTGGCTGGCGATAGGCGTATCGGTCTCATCTGTACTGGTTGAGTCTGATGTGTAGGCAGTCACCTGAGCCAGGTAGACCCCCTCGCCGGGCAAAGTTATCGTCGCCTGGTAACGATTCGGGCCGCTGGGCCGCAGTTCAGTTTCAACAGCCTCGCCAGTCGAGGTCAACAGCTTGGCTTTCACCTGTACTGAAGAAGCCGCCCGAGTCTCATTACCCAGAGTCGCGCTTAGAGCAGCCCGATTGCCACTCACTGCCACATTTAAATCAAGCTCCTCATCGCCAGGCCGGGGCAAGGTCCAATTGACCAGTTGGCCGGCAAAATGAGCAAAATCAGGCCAGTCCAGCCAGTTTTTAGCCCAGCGACCGCTTAAATCCGTCGTCCAGGCCGCCGAGCGCCCCAAACCGTACTGCCAAGTCGCCAGCAGCGGGTCGCCTCGCGGAGTTAGCACAGCCAGGCGAGCCGCTGCTTTGGCGGTCGTGCCGTTGTAGCCGAGCAAGGGCGGCGCGTTCTCCAGGTCTAGCCCGGCCAAAATGGGACTGACTGTCTGGCCGCCGGTGTCCGTGAGCGGCACGGCGGTAAACGGCTCCTCGATAATGTAGCTGCCAACCGCCCGCACTGTTTCTTTGAGAAAAATTTGCGGAACGTCACTCATGGTGGCCGCCGGGTAATATTGCCCGCCGCCTTTACGGGCCAGGTCGGCCAGGTACTCGGCCGATCCCCCGCCCGCGGCGACAACCGACAGCGTAATCCCCTGCTCGGCCAGGCGAGCCGTGAGTTCATCGTAAGCCCCGCTGTGCGACCAGCCATCGGTCAACAGAATAATATGCTTGAGCCGGGCCGGAACAGCCAGCAACGACTCCTCCGCCGCTGCTAACCCGGCATAGATATTGGTCTGGCCATTAGCCGGCATCTGGCCTATCGCCGCCTCCAACGCGCCGGAATCAACGCCGGGGCTGGGTTCCAGGTCCCAATGGGCGCTGCTATCGAACGAAACCACACCCAGGTAATCCATCTTGCCCAGCACCGCCGCCGCTTGAAAGATGGCCTCTTTGGCAATATCTATTTTGGGCAGTCCGCTCGGCACACGAGTATAAGTCTGGTTCAAATCCGGGTTGTCACAGTGGCAAGCGCCCATACTCCCCGATTTATCTACCGCTAACACCAGGGCAATGTTTGGCTCGCGGCTGCGACTGCGGACCTCCATGTCAACCGGGAGAGCCTTTTCCAGCGGCGAGCGGAGATAACTGCCGGCGCCATAGCTCTCCGGTCCGCCCACCATTACCAGCCCACGCCCTAAATCGCGCACAAAAGTGACCAACGCCTCCTGGGTGGCATCGGGTAAGGCTTTAGCCGGAATGTTGCTCAAAATAACAGCATCATAGACGGCCAGGCCGGGCAGCGTACCAGGGAGCGCCGCCGGTGCGATCAGGGTTGATGTGATCCCAGCAGCCTCCAATGCTGCGTTGAGGACGGCAGCTTCGCCCGGCTGGCCTTCGACCACCAGTACGTGAGGCGGGCCGTAAACGGTCGTGAAAGCAGCGCCCCAGTTATTTTGCGGGCGCGTATCGGCGGACGCTTCGATTTCGGCCCGGAAGCGATGGAAGCCGGTTTCGGGCGCCGGAAGATTGAAGCCGAAACGGTTGCGTCCTCTCACCAGCCGCACCGCTCGACTTTCCATGAGCCTTCCATCGGCCAGCAGACGCAGATGGGCTTCAGCCGCTCCACTAGCGGCAACCACAACCTCGACCGGGATGACCTGGCCCTGCCGTGTCTGGCTCGGCGCAGTGACCTGCTCCACCAACACTTCCGGCCGCTCGGCTCCGCCGGTCAGGCCCAACGAATAAACGCTGATCTCCACCTGCCGGGCGGCAGCCAAATCTAACAAACGCCGGGCCTCGCCCTCAGTTTCCTGGCCATCGCTAAGCAAAACAATGCGACGACCACCCTCATTCGGCAGCAGAGCCAGGGCCAAACGTAAAGCCTCTTCAATATCGGTCGCGTTTTTGAGGGGCGTCGAGGCCAGGGCAGGCAGAGCAGATTCAGGCCGGGGCAGCCGCTCGACCAGGGCATCGCCGCCGAAGAGGATCAGCGCCGCTTGGTCTCTCTCCGGTTTCTGGGCCAAAGCCTCGCGGATAAAGGCTTCAGCCCGGCTGCGATCCTCACCCCCGATACTATCGGAGGCATCCAGGACAAAAATTGTCGTGATCAGGTCGGCGGGACGTTCGATTTGGCTTCCGGCCAGGCCCAGGATCAGTCCCAAGAGGACCAGCAGCCGCACGGCTACAGCCAGCCAGCGCTGCCGCCGGTCAGGAGCGTGGCGAGGCGGCCAGCCCAACGCCAAAAACAGCGGCAGCAGAAGCAGCAGCCAGAGAAAAAGCGGATAAAGGAAAGAAACAGAGAAAAAAGAACTCATCGGTGGTTAGCTGGGATGCCGCCGAAGTATAGCCCAATACTTAAAAACTGCACTGCGCTGGTAGACCAGCCACTCGATCACCAGTAAAACTAACGCTCCAAAGGTCAGCGGCCGCCACCATTCTTGATAAGCCGGAGGAAGGGATGTCAAGGCAGGGTCAGACCCAGCCGGGTTGGTTAACCCTAGCTCAGAACGAGGGGCAATGGCCGACTCTACTGGGTCGAAGAAATTGACCGCAAAACGGGCTGAGCTGACCATCCCGTCGGCTGACTCAAAGTTCACAGTGTATAGTCCAGGCTGGGACAGCGGCGGAAGGCTGGCCCGTCCTGCTTGAACCGGTAGAACGATATCAGGGCCAGCGGGGGGAGTCAATCGAACCTGCTCTATCGGGGCCGGGATGGAGAACGACAGTGCTTCGCCAGGAGCTAAGGCCGCAGGAATCAGCGCGCCGGGGCTGGGAGCCAGATAATTGACCAGATTTGCCATTAAGATTGGGAAGGCCGGGCGCAAGGGCAAATCGGATTGTTGCAGACTAAAAGCTAACACAGCAACACGGCGGCCTTCAACTTCTCCGGCCAGGAGCAGGGGGATGGAGGTTGGAAGGTTGGAGGAAATTTCGGTGGCAACGATAGTCCGGCTCCAGTTGGTTGGAGATAACACCGCAGTCGTGAGAATCTGAGTTGCAGACAAGTCTACATTTTTCAGAAGCGGATCATCTGCCTGGGCAGGTCGGAGTACAGGATTAGCTGTCTGGCCGGTCATGTCAAACATGCCGGGGACGGCTGCGGGTGGAGCAATGAAGAGCAAATGGCCGGGGGGGAGGTGATCGGGCACGGTGGAGTCGAAGATGTGGAGAGTGGGAGGTTGGAAGATTGGAGGATTGGAAGACTGGGATTTGTTGGATAGGCTGGCTGCCTGCCAATCTTCTGGGCTGATAACTGTTAGCTCAAGCCCAGAACTGAGCTGTTGATCCTTTAGCAAACCGAGTGCGGTTTGCAGGAAAAAATTGCCGGGTGTAATCAAGGTAGCCTGAACCGGCTCGGTGGAACGCACGACAGCCCAGGCCCGATCATCCAGAGTGAGGGCGTCGGTTTCAGCGGGAGTCAGGGCGGCCTCGACGGTTTGAGCCGAAGCGGGTAAATTTTCGAGGAACTGCTCGACGTGCCCGCCGGGCGGAACAGCCAGATCAAAGACGGTAAAGGGGCTGCCATCCACATAAAGAACCAGCCGCCGCTGAGCCGGCTGCTGGCTGTAGTTGCTGACCTGAACAAAGACAGTTGCTGCGCCCTCACGATTTGGCGTAATGGAGAGAACACTGATAGCCTGGTTGGCTCCGTTCTGTCCTACCGGGACAAACCGCACCGATGCTGACAATCGCTCCGGCAACTGCACCACGCCATCAGACAGCAGCACAATTTCTGCACCTGGCTCGCGGGCGACAATGGCCTCGGCCAGAGCCAGGGCTGGGTCGAGGTTGCTGTTCAGAGCAGTGGTCTGAGCCGCCTCCAGAGCCTCTAACACCTGCCGCCGGTCCTGGCTGGCCGAGGCCGTGGTTTCCACTTCACCCCCGGCAGCAGCAAGGACGGTCACCCGGGCATTATCCGGCAGGTTGGCCACCAGATCACGGGCAGTGGCTCTGGCGGCATCGAGGCGAGTCTGGCCGTTTTCTCCGCCATCGGTGGCAGCCATGCTGGCAGAGGTATCAAGAATAAGCACAGCCGCCTGCCCAGCCATCCCTTCTGCCGGAGTGGTCGGGCGAGCCAGGGCCAGAATGAGGAACAGCAGGAACAGGATCTGCAACAGCAGCAGGAGATTGCGGCGCAGTTTTTGCCAGGGGGCATTGGCCTCGACATCACGCACAAAACGCTGCCAAAGATAGGTGCTGGAAACAACGCGATCCTGGCGGCGAAGTTTGAGCAAATACAGGGCGATAATCGGCGGAATGAGGGCCAGCAGCAGCAGCGCCAGGGGAGATAAGAGAGTCATTTCAAAAGCCCTCGCTGGCGTAAAAAGGCAAAGATAAATTCTTCAAAAGGAACGTCGGTGGTAATGGGCAGGTAGGTGATGCTGCGCTGGCTGGACCAGTTGCGGATTTCGGTCTGCCAGGCGGTCAAGCCCGCTTTGTAACGAGCCAACGCTTCATAATCGGCGGTAATCTCCACAGCCTGGCCGGTTTCAGCGTCGAGCAGGCGCAGGTCGCCGCTGAGGGGCGGATCTACTTCCTCAGGCGCGAGCAGATGGATCAGGCTGATTTCAAACCGGCGGGCAAGGAGGGCAGTCAGCGAGGAGGCAAGGAGACGAGGCGGCCAGGTAGGGGTTGGCGAGTTGGTGAGGCGAGGAGACGATGACTCGGCAGAGTCGAGTAGGTCGGAGAAGATGAGGAGCGGGCCGGGTTGG
The DNA here is from genome assembly GCA_015075185.1 of Anaerolineales bacterium. Taxonomy (GTDB): domain Bacteria; phylum Chloroflexota; class Anaerolineae; order 4572-78; family J111; genus DSQQ01. The sequence continues at coordinate 844,388 of JABTUW010000003.1, forward strand.
CGGGCCTGGGCGGCGTATTGGGCAAGGGCCTGAGCCAAATTTGTTGCGCGGGTAGCGGATAGTCCGGTCAGATAGTCGAACAGGGCAAAGGCTTGCTGGCGGCCGCGATGGGGTAAAAACGGGGTCTCCCCTACCCTATCACCGATGGTCGAAACGGTGACACGGTCCAAACTGGCCAGGGCAATATAGCCAAGCGCCGCCGCCGCCCGGCAAGCGTAGGTAAATTTGTGAGTGGGCTGACCGGTGCTTTCTTGGGGCCAGTTCATGGAAGAGCTAATGTCTATGAGAAAATGGACGGTCAGGTCTTGTTCCTCGACAAAGAGCTTGAGAAAGAACCGCTCCAGGCGGCCATAGGCGTTCCAATCCACCAGGCGAAAATCGTCGCCGGGGACATAATTGCGGTAATCGGCAAATTCCACCGACTGGCCCCGTTTGGGGCTACGCCGTTCTCCCTGCCACTGGCCGCGTTGGGCTTGTTTGGCAATTAAGGTAAGAGATTCGAGTTTGCGAAGAAAAGACTCATCGAAGAGAGGGTTAGGAGGTTGGAAGGTTGGAAGGTTGGAAGGTTGGAAAGGTAAATTAGAAGTCATAAGGCTCCTGAGTTTCCAGAATCACTTCCACTATCTTATCCGCCGTGACCCCCTCCGCCTGGGCCTCGAAGCCGAGAATGAGACGATGGCGCAGGACCGGTTTGGCAACACCGTGCAGGTCGTCCACGGCGACATTGTAGCGGCCGTCGAGCAGGGCAGTGATCTTTCCGGCCAGGATAAGGGCCTGCATGCCGCGTGGGCTGGCCCCGTAGCGCACGTAGCGACGAACCTCCTCCGGGGCGTTGGGATCGTCGGGGTGGGTAGACCGGGTGAGACGGGCGGCGGCTTCGGTGACGTGCCGGGCGATGGGCACAGCGCGCGCCAGCTCCTGCATGGCGACAATGGTCGCTCCGTCGGCAACCGGGCTGAGGCGGGCCGCCGTTGTGCCGGTGGTGCGGTCGGCAATAACGACCAGTTCCTCGATGCTGGGGTAAGGCACTTCGATTTTGAAGAAAAAACGGTCGAGTTGGGCTTCCGGCAGCGGGTAAGTCCCCTCCATTTCCAGCGGGTTTTGGGTAGCCAGCACAAAAAAGGGCGCTTCGAGCCGGTGGGTGGTCCGGGCGACGGTGACGCTTTTCTCCTGCATCGCTTCCAGCAGGGCCGACTGGGTTTTGGGCGTGGCCCGGTTGATCTCGTCGGCCAGGACCAGATTGGCGAAAATCGGCCCAGGCTCAAAACGGAAGGCCCGCCGCCCGCTGTCGTCCTCGCTGATGATGTGCGTACCGACAATATCCGCCGGCATCAGGTCGGGAGTGAACTGGATGCGGCTGAAGCGGCAGTCAATCGCCTCGGCGATGGTGCGGACGAGCACGGTTTTACCCAGCCCCGGCACGCCTTCGAGCAGGGCATTGCCCCCGGCCAGCAGGGTAACGAGCGTCCCCCGGATCAAATCACGCTGGCCGACGATGATTTGGCCGACGGCCTCTTCGATGGTGGTGGCGGTCTTGCGGAATTCGTCGGGGGTTAGATTTGGCTGGGACATATTTGAAAAACTCCTCACTCCGGCGCGAGCTGCGAAAAATAATCCCGCACCAAATCGCGCATGTCTGCCGGGATGTGCTCCTGCTCTATCGCTTCGGCGGCGGCGGCAGCGTAATTCTGGTAGACCTCACGGTATGGAACCAGGGATGGATTGGTCGCGCCCACCTGGGGTGACTGCTCTTCGCGGATGATGGTCTCGCCGGCCGAACCCTCCTGGCCAGCCACAAATTCGGATTCGCCGGTCAACTGCTGGCCCTGGCCAGGTGCGTAAACCTGCTCCGAGTCGGTGACCGTGGCCGCTTTGTTGGGCTGGGTGGGCGCGCCGGCCGCGCCGGTACGATTCGCGGCGGGGAGCTGGTCGGCGTTTGAGCCGCCACCACCGCCCACCTGCTGCCCCTGCCCTTGCCCCTGACCGGGCGCCTGGGCCTGTCCTTGACCTTGACCCTGACCCCGGTTTTGCGCCAGGGCGCCCTGCTGGGCCAACTGCTGGCGGCTGTTTTCCAGTCGAGCCTGAGCCTGAGCCAGCGCCTGCTGCAGATCATTGGCCTGATTAGCGCGAGCCAAGGCTCTTTGAGCCGCATCCGCAGCCTGGACGGCCTGTCCGACATCCCCGGCGCGGGCGGCCTGGGCCATGTCGAGTAGGCTCTCGGCCAGGCCGGCATCGGTGGGGGCGGCCTGAGCGGCCATGCTTTCGAGCGTCTGGGCCAATTCGGCTTGACTGGCTGCGTCCATTGCTCCCAGAGCAGCGGCTAACTCGGTCAGGGCGCTGGCCGCTTCGTTCAAATCGGTGCTCTGCTGGCTTTTGCCGCGAGCCAGAGCCGTCAACTGGGCGGCAAGTTGGGCAGCGGCATTTTGGCGCGCGGCGGCCTGGGGGTCTTGTAGCTGGCGGAGCTGCGCCTGCGCCGCAGCGAGATCGGCCAGGGCTTGCTCCAGGTCGCCGGGATTAGCGGATAGTTCTTTCATCAGTTCGGCCAAGGCCCGCAGCGCTTCGGCGCGCTCCTCAGCAGTCGGATCGGTTGATTTCTCTAACTCGCGCCGGGCTTCTTCGACAGCCTCGGCTTGTTTTTGCGCGGCGGCCCGGATGGCCGCCTGTTGGGCCAGGATCGCGTCCATTGGGTTGGGGAGGAAGGCCAGGAGCAGGGTGACTGCCAGCAGTCCTCCCGCCCACCAGAGCGGGCGGCGGGGGATGTGCCAGGGCAGCATGGCGGGTGTCAGGCGTTGGGCTATGGACAGGGCATCGGCGAGTTGGAGGGTAAGGAGGTTGGAAGGTTGGAAAGTGGGGTTTTTTGCCCAATCTTCCAATCTTCCATTTTTTCGTTCTTCCAGTTCCAAGGCTGTGGCCAAACGATCTTTCAAGCGAAGCTCGCGGTCCAGGCGGCGCGCTGTTTGCCACGGAGTCAGTGGACGCAGTAAACTGTAGAGAGTCACGCCCAACAACCAGATTTCGAGGGGCAAAGCGGCCCAGAGGTGACGGTCAGGTAAGGACCGCCAGCGAGCCGCCACCTCGATACAGACGGTCAGGAACAGGGCCGGTCCCAGGGCATAAACGGCCAGCCTGAGGGCGTCGCGCCAGCGCAGGCGACGGCCCAGCCGGGTCAAGTGAGTATGGAGCCGCTGGCTATCACTCATCGGTGGGTTCCTCCGTGGGGATGGCCGCAGGTTCGGGAGGAGCGACCGGCACGGCGGGTGCGGAGAAGAAAGAAGGTACGGGCGTAGGAGTCGGAACGGGAGAAATCGGGTAAATCGTTTCACGGATGTCTTTGAAAAAGATGGTTGTACCCAGGACAAGGTAAAGGCCGGCAATCAAGATCACCAGGCTCGTTCCCCGCCAGCCGATGCGCCAGGGCTGAACCGGCTTGACAAAGCGCGTGGCCAGCAAATAAAGGCCGGTGCTCAACACCAAGTCAAAGGCCAGGGTGTAATGCCACAGCGGGCGCAGCGATTGAAGCTGGGCCGGGTCGCCCTCGATGATGCTGGGCCCCCAGCCGGCCAGCAGGCCAAAAAAGGTAGCTACGCCCGCCTGGCTGCCGCTGCTCGAGAGGACCGACGCCAGCGCGCTAAACGGGTTCACCACCAAAATCCAACGCGGCGGGAAATCCTGGGTGATGACGCCGACAAAGATATAAACCACATAGGTGCCAATAATGAAGAGCAAAACAGCCAGGTAACTCAAGACAATGGCCTGGATAGTCCGTTTGCGCCAGGCTGAACAAAACAGGCCGATCATGCCAAAAGTAACAGCCGTAGCCCAGACAATCAGGGCTGCCAGAAATAAATCAAGCGGAGCGACCCCGCCAAAGATAAAAACCAGGCTGACAATCGGCACAGCGGCAAACAACAGGAGAAAAATGTAGCCGGCGGTCGAAATGAGTTTACCAAATAGGATGGTGTGAGCAGCCAGCGGGGTAGCCTGCAACATTTCCAGGGTCAACCGTTCCTGCTCGCTGCTGATGGCCGTAGCCGTGAGGGCCGGGGTGAGAAAAGCCACAAAAAACAGGCTCAAATTGACGATGGCAGCATACAGCGCCTGGCCTACAAACGGACTGAGCGGCATACCACCGGTGTAAGGCGGCGTAATGAGAATAAGCCGGTAGACGCCGTAGCTAAACAGGGCCAGGAAAACCAGGTAAGCCGTCAGCACGGCAAAGGCGCGCCAGCCCCGCATCCGCGAGCGGAATTCTTTGACCATGATCGGGTTGGGAGTGAAGCTAAGTCTTTGCATCAGTCACCTATAAATGCCAGGGAGTAAGGAGTAGGAAGTAGGGAGTAGGGTCTTCTCCTTACTCCCATCCTATTTCACTTCACCGCTCGTAATTTGCATGAACACGGCCTCCAAATCGTTGATTTCTTCGCTGAAGTGGATGACGGGCAGCTTGTGCTCTACCAGGTGGGCCAGGAGACCGGCCAGGGCCGCGTCGTCGCCGCTAAAGTTGACCTGCCAGCCGTTTTCGTCGAGGCGATAATCGGTTACACCCAGATAGGTTTTCAGAACGGCTTCGACAGCCTGCGGGGCTGCCAGGGTGCGCAGGCAAAGCTGGCGGTGGCCGTGCTGCTCCTGGCTGATTTGCTGCGGCGGGCCATGGTACAGCAGACGGCCATGTTCGATGATGCCGACCTGGTTGCACATTTCGGCTAACTCGGTCAGGATATGGGAGCTGATAATAATGGTTTTGCCCAAGGCAGACAACTCTTTGAGCAGTTCGCGCATCTCGATACGTGCGCGGGGGTCCAGGCCGGAGGCCGGCTCATCCAGGAGCAAAATCTGCGGGTCGTGGACCAGGGCATGGGCCAGGCACAGGCGCTGACGCATACCCCGCGACAAACTCTCCACCCAGGCGTTGCGGCGCGAGGCCAGGTCAACCAGCTCCAACAGCTCGTTAACCACCCTGGTGCGCCGCCTGGCTTCGAGACGGTAGCAGCGGGCAAAAAAATCCAGATATTCCCAGACCTTCATATCTTCATAAACGCCAAAGAAATCGGGCATATAGCCGACCAGCCAGCGAGCCGCGCTGACGTCATGGCTGATGTCCTGGCCGTTGAGGCTGATCTGGCCACTGCTGGGTTCCAGTAAGCCGGCGAGCATGCGCAAGGTGGTTGTCTTGCCGGCTCCATTGGGGCCAATAAAGCCAAATAAAGCGCCTGCTTCAACCTGCAAGTCCAGATGATCCAGTGCGGTGAAACGGCCATAGCGTTTGGTCAATTGGCGCGTCTCGACAACGCGCTGAGGGGCAGCCGCCGGAGTCATAACCGCTCACCTTCCAGGGCCAGATCAAGAAAGAGACAGCCGCCGGCGTTAACGCCATCGTTGGAAATGCGCACTTGCAGCGAAGCATCCGCGGAATTGTAAAAGCGAGTGATATCTTGAATAGAGTTAAAGCCTCTTTTGGCGTTTTTCAAGACAACCCAACTCTGTTCGGTCCGGTCATACAGTTCTATAGAAGGCAGAGCCGGCCAGCTCCCATCGGTCCGAATATACAGGTCGAGCCGGTTGGGTCGAGTCCCGTACAATTGATAGGGCAGGGAGAGTCTAGTCTCAGCAGTGCCCTGATAAACATACGAGCCATCGAGGCCGGCCCCATAACTGCATGTACTGGCGTCACCGCTGGTCGAAAGCAGTTCCATCCGGCCAAAACCGGGCGGGACGACGACCTGAGCGCCTTCAAAATCGAGGGAGAGCGGGTAATACAAAAGGCTCGTGGCCTGGAGGTTGACCTGAGCCCCCTCAAGACGAATAGCTAAAGGACTGTTATTCTTTTGCCAAGCGATCAGAAGGGGTTTGTCATTTAAATCAGGCCGGTTGCCATTAAAGATAATGCCGTCGAGCACACTTTGCTTAAAAGTAATCTCCCGGCTAAGTTCACCGGCCTGGTTAGATTGATCCTGGTACAACAGGTAACTGCCAAATCCTGTCACTGTTGTATTTTGAGCATCAAGGCGGATGGGAACGGTTTGCCCAGGCATAAGATTACCCAATTTTTGAAACTGGCCATTGAAGACAAAGATCACATCCTCCCAGGTAACGCTGCTTTGATTGCTCACCTGCCCACGCAGGCCGTCCGCCTCGGCAGTGAGTTGGACGGTTAATCCCGGCGGCTCTATCTGGCTCATTTCGGCGACGAAGGACTGCATGGACCACTGGTCAACGGCCAATCCCTGCAAAAGGGCAGGACTGCTTTCGACTATGCGCAGGGCACTGCCGTTATTCACCGCCCCACTCCACGGATCATAGGCATTTTGTCCGATTGGACGGACCAGGGTCTCAGCATCAATTTCAACCGTATAGCTTTGCCGGTGCGGCGAAAAGATGCCGGCATAGGTATCGGCACGCTTGGTCTGGCCGGTCTGACCCATTTCGATAATCGAAATTTGGTTGACAATGATATCACTGCCGCGCAGGCTGAAGCCGAGTCCATAAGCCAAGCCAGAAAAGATGACGGTTAAAAACGGAATTGTAACCCAGGCCCAGGCCAGGCGGTCCCGCCAGCGTAACAAAAAATAATTCACCGGCCCCACGAGCAGGATGTAGCCGATTAATAACAACCCCAACAAACGAATGGAGGGCAAATCCAGGGAGGGCAGATTGGTCAGGGCATAATAGATCTGGCTGTCGCTCATCTGCTGCGGCGCCACATCCATCGGTAAATATTGAGGCCAGGCTGCCCCCGGCGAGAGAAACTGCCTGGCGAAATCGGTGGCCCCGGCCCAGGCATCGAAGGGAGATTGGCTCAAATCAAGGGCGATGAAGTCCACATAGCCCGCGCCAAAAGGCAGTTCGACAATGAGGGGAATAGGTGAGTCTGAGGTGGAGGCCAAGGCTGAGATGTCTTGAGCTTGCAGTTTCGCCTCAGCCTTAGCCTCATTCATAAGCAAGACGGCGGCATGAGCGACCGGCTGCGATTCGGCTACCAGAAACGGGCCAGGAACCAAAATGGTCTTGCCGGTGTAATGTTCCAGGCCGGGCAGCGCCGCTGTTTCTACCTGATCACCCAGCGTCACCGGCTGCACCTCGGCTGGCAAACCGGCCAAAGTGCGCCCTGCCCCGCTGCCGCCGCCTACCACCAACCGGCCTCCGTCGGCGACCCACCGGCTGAGGGCGACACATTGGGCGGGAGTTAACCCGCTGGTATCCACATCATTCAAAATCAACGCATTCAGCATACGCCAGCCCTGATGGCGTTCGGGCAAATCGGCCAGGGTGAGCTGGATGAGATCAACCCGCTCCCGGCGTCCGGCAAGCTGGGGCGGATTCACCCCGGCCAGCCCCTCCGCATGCGCCATGACCGCTCCAATGATGTAACGGTCATTGGGAACCACTGCCAGTTTGATCGTGCGGGTCAAGCGGGTTTCACCGGCGGCAAATTCAACCGTGGCCGAACGGGAAAAGTTGTTGGGCAGGATGTAAAGGGTAAACCGTTTGCGCGCCCCGCTGGGCAGCTCGGCGGGCAGGGCAAATTCGAGACGTCCGGTTGGGTTGGTCACTGTAACCTGGATTTCGCCCAGCAGGTCAGGCCCGGAGTTGGCCATATCCACAAAAACCGGCAGCCACTCGCCGTACTTAAAGCGGCCGCCAAAGGCGGGCTGGGCCGTCATCTCCAGGGGTGAAGCCGCCCTCAGGGGAGCGGGCGGGACTGATAGGAGCAATACTATAAATAAAGCGGTAAAGAGAACTTTACGCAGCATACAGCCTCTTCGGCGACAGAGACATTGAGCAGAACGTCGCCGCACCTTTTTGACGTTCCAACCGGGAAATTCGTTCCGCTAAGGAAGAATTATAGCACAACTTGGCTAACTTTGTTCCGGTCAGTTTGCCAGCGTTTGGCCTACATGCCGAGATATGGTAGACTTGAACCAAATGTTACCCAATGAAGCATTGACCGGCTCGTTTCAACGCCTGCGCGTGGGTTGGCCGTCAGGTAGTGAGTGAAGGCGGGCGGCCTTTTGCTTGTATCATCCGGCAACAAACTGGACAGGATTTTGATCACGGACCTCCTAATGAACCAACTTGCCCCCAGAACTCTGCTGATCATAGTTGTTGCCTGGTTGGTCGCGCTGGCTTTGGCGCTGCCGGCCCTGGCTGACTTCCAACCGCCGACCGCTGACCGCCGACCACTGCTACGAACCTGGCAAGTATTGACGGTCGGCAGTCCATCGTCGGCAGTCCTGACCGGCACGCTGCCTTTCACCACCGAAATCCGGCCCACCGGCTATGTCAAAGGATTGTATATTACGTACTACGGCCTGGGGTCGGAGACACACCGCACCCGCGTCCAGGAACTACTGGAAAATACCGAACTCAACGCCATCGTCATGGACGTCAAGGGGGATTTTGGCTGGCTGCCTTACAGCAGCACCGTGCAAACGGCGTTGGACATCGGGGCCGGCAACCGCCCGATGATTCAAGATTGGGCGGCCTGGATGCAGTGGTTCAAAGAGCGCAACATCTACACCATCGCCCGCATTGTGGTTTTTAAAGATGACCCTCTGGCAGCAGCGTACCCGGAATGGGCCGTGCTGGATTCGGCCAGCGGCGGCGTCTGGCACGACCGGGAAGGCTTGGGCTGGGTAGACCCCTCTCGTGAGGAGGTGTGGGATTACAATATTGCCCTGGCCGTGGAGGCAGCCGGGTGGGGTTTCGACGAAATCCAGTTCGACTATGTCCGCTTCCCGACCGATGGCCAGATCAGCCGGGCGACCTTTGCCGTCGAGAATACCCAGGAAAACCGGTTAGCCGCCATCAGCGGGTTTCTGGCTAAGGCCAGGGAGGCGCTGGCCCCCTACCCGGTCAAAGTTGCTGTAGATGTATTTGGCTACACGACCTGGCGCGAGGACGATATGAATATCGGCCAGCAGATCGAAACGCTGGCTCCTTACCTGGATGTTCTCTCCCCGATGCTCTACCCTTCCACCTTTGCCGACGGCCTGCCTGGCCTGCCCGCATACCGGCAAGCGGTTGCCTTTCCTTATGAAATCGTCAACAAGAGCACCTTCAAAGCTGTCGAGCGGCTCAAGACGGCCCACCCGGAGTTGGAGCTGCGGCCCTGGATTCAGGATTTTTCGGATTATGCCTTCGACGGGCGGACTTATACCCCGGAAGAGATTCGCTTGCAGATGGAGGGAGCGCGCCAGGCCGGCGGAAGGGGCTGGCTCTTGTGGGATCCACGGGTCAAATACACGGGCGAGGCGCTCGTTTCGGCCCAGCCGGTCTACCCACCCCGGCTCAACGGGCAGGTGCTGGTGCTGGAATACCATCTCATCGGCGAGCCGGAGGATCGCTGGCAGCGCACCCCCGCCAATTTTCGGACCGACCTGGAGCGCCTGCGGGCCGAGGGCTACTACCCGGTCAATCTGCGCGACCTGGCGGCGGGCGACCTGGGCATGGTCCCGGCAGGCAAACGGCCGGTCGTCCTCACTTTCGATGACTCTTCGATTGAGCAGTTCCGTCTCCGGCCTGACGGCAGCGTTGACCCGAACTGCGCCATTGGTATTTTGCTCGATTTCCACGCGGCTCATCCCGCCGATTGGCCGCTGCGCGCCACTTTTTTTGTACTGCAAGACGTGGACGCACCGGAGCGGATCCTGTTCGGCCAGCTGGAGTTGGCCCAGCAAAAGTTGCAGATGCTGGTCAACTGGGGCATGGAGGTCGGCAGCCACACCCTCAGCCACGCCAACCTGGCCGAAAGTTCGCCGGGGGAGGTCAAACGGCAGTTGGCTTTGAGCCAGGCCAAATTGGAGGAACTGTTACCGGGCTATGAGGTCGTGTCACTGTCTATCCCGTTTGGAGCTTATCCGCGGGATGAGCGGCTGCTGGTGGGCGGGCTGTACGAGGATATTCTTTACACCTATAAAGCCGCGGTCGAGGTCAGCGGCGGGCTGGCCCCCTCGCCCCACGCGCCCGATTTCGACCCGTTCCATATTCCCCGCGTCCAGGCCATCCAGAGTGAATTGGATTACTGGCTCAACTATGCCAACCAAGCGGGTGTGTCTTACGTGTCGGCGGGGGAGTGACTTACAGGAGTTTCGCGGTAACCTAAGTGTGTCATTTCGACCAGAGCGGAGCGGAGGGAGAAATCCCTAATGCCTCGTCTTGCAAGAGTAGTCTTGAGGGATTTCTCGCCCCTGTCGTCGCTCGAAATGATTGGGTTATTTCATCACTATCGGCAGGTAAACCTTGAACGAAGCAGCCGCCGTGTCGTTGTCCTCGATCTGCAAGACCGCGCTGCTTAGCGCGCCGATGACGGCATTGCTGACAGAGGACAGGGTCAGGCTGATGGTTTCGCTTGGCTCTTCTTCGGCGTCATCGGTGATAGCAATCGGCACAGTTTGGCTGACCACGCCGCTGGCAAAGGTGATCGTCTTGGGGAAAACGGCGCTGCTGTAATCGGTTCCGGCGGTCGCCGTTCCGCCGCTGAGGCTGACTTGCACTTGCGAAGTGCCGGAGAGAATGCCGGTACGGGTCAAAATAATCTTTTGGCTTGTCCCTATGTTTTCAGTAGCGGTTTAGGTCGCCTGGGTGAATTGGATGGCAGGCGTTGATGGATCGGGTGCTTCAAATGCGCCAATGTCGCATACGGCTGTGTTGTCACCATTTCCATCAATAGGCCGGACAACCCCGCGTTGATCGGTGGAGAGGCAGGTGGTTGCGTCGCCGGCATCAATGGCAGGAGAGCCGGGTAACAGGGCGTGGGTGAGAGTAGCGCCGCCGTTATTTTGCAGGGGGCCGAGGTTGGGATCGCCGGAAAAAGCGGCATTGCAAGTGCCGTCTTCAACAAGGTTATTGATGTTAGTGGCAAATATATAACCGCTGTCGCAGTCGCTGCCATTGGTATTTGCCAAAATGCTATTGAGCAAATGCAACGTACCAGCGTTCTCAAGATTACCAGAAAAGTTCTCACCTAAATTACCGCTAAGGGTACTATTGGTGATTGTCAATACAGCGGGGCCAGCGATGTAAATACCACCAGTATGATAGTTTGATAAGTTATTGCTCAGAGTACTGTTATTGAGTCTGAGTCTGCTACCAGCATGATAGATGCCACCTGCTGACATATCGGCGGAGTTGTTAATAAAGGTGCTATTGTTGATGGTAGCATTTGCAAAATTAGTGATGCTACCACCGTAACCAGCATGGTTATTTCTAAAAGTACTATTATTAACAGTGAAAGTTGATCCACTATATATATAGATGCCTCCTCCTTGGCTAGTAGCAGTATTGCCGCTAAAAATACTGCTATTGACGATTAACGTATTATAAAAACCGCCAAAGATACCCCCACCATCTTCAGCCGAATTTCCAATAAGGGTACTATTGTTAATTGTCAATCTGGCATAATTTTTAAGAAGTATCCCACCACCGCAAGGGTTATTCTCGCATCCATCTACTACAGCGGTGCCGCTGATGATACTTAAATTGCTTATTGTCGCTACCGCGCTAGTTTGAAGACTGAACACCCGCCGCTCCTTATTCCCGCTCACCTTCAAATTCGCCGCGTTGGGATTGGTGATGGTCACGGTCTTGGTGATGCTCAACTCCGCCGAGGTCAGGGTAATGGTTTGATTGGCCAGCCCGGCAGCAAAATCCACCGTGCCGCCGCTGCACACGTCGGCCAGGGCCTGGCGCAGGCTGCCGGAGCCGCTGTCGTTGGTGTTGGCAACGGTGACGGTGGTCAGGCAGGCGGCCAGGCGGCTGGCTTCAACGCGGCCCGGCCAGAGTAGGGTGAATAGGGTCAATAAGGCGATGAGACAGATAAACAGGCGCGCGGTTCTGGACATAGGTGTTTCTCCCTCGGAACACGTTGTAGGTATAGGGCAGGCAGCCGTGGACAGGGACAGCGAGGACAAATCTGCTCAAAACTGAGGGTGTGGCAATCGTAGCCATAAGAATGGCAGAGTATTTAATCTGGGGAAATTTTCTTGATAGTGGTACTTGGGACACAAATTATCCCAAGTATAGCAGCGATTCGTTACAAAACCGTAGGAAAACTCTTGGAAAAAGGTTAGAATCAAACAGGGGAGCCGTATAGGTCCCTGTTAAACGTGAAGTAGGACAAGCTTAAGCTTGTCCTACCAGAACCTCATGGTGGGTCACGGCCGGCTCGAATTCCAGCAAAAAATCCTTATCTTCGGGGTAATAATGGGCCTTCTCCGGTTCCGGGCCGGCAAACTGCTTGATCGCCTCCAGCGAGTCCCACAGCGAGATCAGGGTAAAATGAGCCACTTCCCCCTCGATCCGGCGCAGAATATACACCCCCCGGTTGCCCGGCGTCGCCTGATAATCGGGCACACCCGATTGGTTCAGAAAATCAAGATAAGCCTCGGCTTTCGCCGCCGGAGTTATCCCATGCCAAATGCGAGCAATCATGGTACCTCCACGTTATTAACCAACCAAAATATAGTTCCCTCAGGCTAAGGCTGAGGCGAAGTGTAGAGTAATTAATCTTAGCCTCAGCCTTCGCCTTAGCCTGGCAACAAATTTAATCCGGCGCGTCGAACCAGTAAGCCAGGTACTGCCACCTGCCCCAGGGGGCGTAAACGGCGCGCATCTCGGCCTCGCTGGCGGGCTGGCCGCCGAAATACTTTTTGGACACGTGGCTGACCAGTTCGGTATCAACCGCCAGATGCTCGTAGCGGCCCAGGATCATGAGCAGGGTGGCCGCGGCATAGGGCCCGACGCCCTTGATCTGGCGCAGCCGCCGCATGAGGTCTGCCGTCGGCAGGGTGGGGTCTTCCAGGGCCTCGTGCAAATCCAAGCGGCCCTCGGCTACGGCGCTGGCCAATTCCCAGATATAGCCACTGCGATACCCCAGCCGGATTTCCTGGCGCAAGACCTCCGGCCCGGCCGCCGCAATCGCTGCCGGTGTGGGAAAGGCCCGCCACTCGTCCCGGCCCGAAAACGGCTCGCCCAGCAGAGCCGTAAGCCGCTCCACCAGCCGCTTGGTGCCCGCCCAGGTGATGTTGGTCGTGCACAACGTGTAGATGATGTCTTCAAACAAGGTCGGGCAGCGCAGCAGCCGCCCCCCGCCCGGCTGCACTCGCAGGGTCCAGCCTTCGGCCTGGGCGCACAGCTCATAAAATTCGCTAAAATCTTCGTCCAGGCGAACCATGCGGCGCACCGCCCGGCGAATTTCGGCTTCCTCGCCGGGGGTGAGCGGTTCAACCGTTTCCACCTCTACCGCCACAAACGGGGCTGACCCGTTAGGATGGCCCTCGCGCAGGTGCAGGCGGACCACCCGGCCGCTGCTCTGGAGCCGCTGAACGCGCGAGAGGGTCGCCGCAGCCGCATCCCAGGTGAAGGGAACCAGGGCCGACCAGCCGTGCGAGCGGGCGGCAGCTTCAAAATCAAAGGGTGTTGGGACCGGTTCGGCCAGGGAAATTGTCAGCATATTAGAGCATGGCCTCGATCCAGGCTTGATGTTCGGCATAGTGTTCATAGGTGTTGCCGATAATCCAGCCGATAATAGGCCGCGTATTGTCTCCTGCTTCCTCACCCGTGTAGTAGGCATAGGGTTTGAATAGCTCGGCGTCGGAAAGGCCGTCCAGCGCCGCCAGCATCTGCCGGTGGGCCTCGTGAAAATCGGCCAGAACCTCCGCCAGGGAACGGTCCTTGTTCTGTTGATAGATGAGGGCATTGACGTCCTCCTCATCGTAATCTGAAATGGCGGCTTCGTCCAGCCCCATCGCCGCCCAACGAGGCCGGTGCTGCAGCAGCGTGGCGATGCCTCGTTCCCAGGCGGCCAGGTGGGCCAGGTGGTCCTTGATCGCCCAGCCGCCACTGGGACCAAGCTTGGTCAATTGCGCTTCGCTAAGCCGGCCCAAGGCCTGTTCCAGGGCGGCCCGTCCCTGGGCCATGCGGGCCAACAAATCTGCTTTGGTTTGGGGTAGCGCTTCTTCGCTCATATCAATATTGCTCCTAAAAAATAGTAGACAGTAGACGGTAGACAGGGAAATCATACAACTCTGCGACCTTGCTAACCTGTTACCTTTTCATTATCGGTAGTGTCCAGCACCCTCATGAACACTCCTCTGAAATCAGTTACGCCGTCCGGCTGCTCCAGCGAGCCACAAAGATGCCGGCCAGGACAATAATCCCGCCCACAGCCTGCCAAAAGCCGAGCGGTTCGCTGAGAATAATCCAGGCCAGCACAGCGGCAATCACCGGCTGCAGCAGCAGGCTGACGGATGAGAAGGGCGCGGGTAAATGGGCCAGAGCAAAGGTAATCAATCCCTGGCCGCTGACCTGAGAAACGAAAGCCAGACCCAGCAACACGGCCCAGCCTCCCAGCGTCGCCGCCAGCAGCGTTTCGCCGGACAGCATGGTGACCGGCAGCAGGGCAATACAAGTCACCAGCCCGCTCCAGCTCATAATCGTTGCCGTCGAAAAGTTACGGCGGAGACGGGCAACCGCCAGCATATAGCCGGCATAGAGCAGCGCCGCCGCCCCGCCCAGGCCATCACCCAACAAATGCTGGCCGCCCAGGCTAAAGCCCGACCCAATCAGGATAGCTGCGCCGGCCATTGCCACGACCATGCCCAGGTAAAAGGGCAGGCCGAAACGCTGCCGGAAAAACAGCCAGGCGCCCAGAGCCACAAAAACCGGGCTAAAATTCGCCAGCAGAGTCGCGTTGGCTACCGAGGTAAATTTAATAGACCAGTGCCACACGGCCAGGTCTCCGGCCAGACACAGGCCAACCAGGGCGAGACGGCTGTAATCTGCCAGATTGGCGGGCCGGCGCGGCGCAATCGGCCCGCGCCCTTCGAGGTAGAGCCAGAGCCACAGGACCGGCATTGCCAGGGCCAGACGCCAGAAGCCGGTCGCACTTGGCCCCACCTGGCTCAAGCGGACAAAGATAGGAGCAAAACTAATCGCCACGGCGCCGGCAAATAACGCAGCCAGGGCTAAATGATTTGCCTTCTTAGTAGGGGTCGCAGTCAGAACAGGCGGGTTACTCAGGCTCACGCTTTTCGCCATAGTCTTTCAGATCTCGCTTTCAAGATGTCCCTAACCGGAGTCAATGCGGTAAATACGGCGCTTCAGTGTCAATATCTCCCACAAATTCGGGCAGATCGGTGTGACCCAGCATCTGCCGGATGGCCATATTCTCGCCGGTGTGATACCAGTAATGGTAGATGACTCGCTGGAGCAGCGAACCGGCGGTGTAGTCGGTTCGTTGATTGTCCAGGAAAATCGGTTCCTGCAACCTGGCGGTGGTCAGGGTGTCAAGAAAAGGATCAGCCGCGGCGATGATGGTCTGCCAGGCCGCCCACATCTCATCCAGGGGCGGCGTGCTGGCCGGCTGGCCGTAGCCGGTCAATTCGTTGAGGTGAGGTAACAATATTTGGCCTTGCAAGCGTGTCAACCAATAGCGCTGCTCCTGCCAGGCCAGATGGCCGATGTTCCAACTGATACAGTTCAGCGGGGGAAAGCGGCGGCGCGCCTCGGCGTCACTCAGGCCAGCCAGGGCCCGCTTGAACTCATTGCGGGTAAAGCGGAGTTGTAAGACAAGGGGATGAGGCATAGCTTTTTTATTTACCTCCCTGCTCACAGGCGACCCATGTTGATTGGGGATTCAATTTGTACCCCCAATCAATAAACCAATTGCCGACCTGCCAGCGGACTCTTTGACTGAGTCTTGGCTGCTGGCTTTTAATAAGACGCACCAATCGCTCTTGGCTCGCCTCGGCTAAGAACTCATCATGCCTCATCTCGGCATATTTCTGCAAATAATAGGAGTTCACCATGGACACCTCCACCCTTGCTTGACAACGTTTTATAACCTACTATAATTAAAATAGTAGTTAGAGTATAGCACAAAAATTCTAACCTGTCAAGACATATTTAGTGGTTATAGAAAAGTCCGAGGATCTGGAATCAGCTTATATTGTGGTGAGAAAATCTATGAGTGAAATACGTCCCTATCTGAACAATCCCGACCTGATCGGGGAGCAGCCGTGTTTGATCTTTGCCAATACTGTGGGGGGCAGCCGCCAGGCTGCGGCGCGCGAGCACCTCCATGATTATACCGACCTCCTGGCCTGGAGCAGGCATGCGGGTTTGATCACGGCCAGCGAGGCCCAGCGCCTGTTGACTGAAGCCGCGCGTCGCCCGCTGGAGGCAAATCGGGTCTTTGAGCGGACTATTTTTCTGCGCGAGACAATTTACCGCATCTTTTCGGCGATTGCGGCGGGTGGAGTACCGGAGACGGCTGATTTGAGGATTTTGAATGAAGCCCTGGCGGAAGTTTTGGCTAAATTGGAGGTGACGCCAACCGAAACCGGCTTTACCTGGAGTTGGCGGAACGAGCCTGAGGCGTTGGACGGTATGCTCTGGCCGGTTGTCCGCTCGGCGGGGGAGTTGCTGACCTCGGCCCAATTACATCACGTGCGCGAGTGCGCCGGCGATACATGTGGCTGGCTTTTCATAGATACCAGCCGGAATCACAGCCGCCGTTGGTGTGATATGAACGATTGCGGGAATCGAGCTAAAGCGAGGCGACATTATGCCCGCAGTCGGGCCAGAATTACCGAGAAGGTGTAAGAAACAAACAGTGACACTTATCTCTTTGATTTTTTATTCTTCTTTGGAGTAAACTCACGCTTTTCCTTGGCCTGTCCAATTAATTTTTGCACGGCGGCGACAATATTTCCGTCGCCTAGCCGCAGCAGCCATTCGCGTTCTTGAGCATGAGGTCTGATCATTATTTGAATATTTTGCCCCATCATTTAGTCCCCGTGTTTTCTTTTTAGATATATTCGAAACCAAGGTCTATTTTTTGCCAGGTAAAAAGTACCAATTTTACGCGCATGGTCGTACCACCCTTCATTTTTAGGGTGATATACCCGCTTGGACCGGTTAGCCAGAAAAACGCATCAGGGTTATACTTATGGCCTCCAAGGAGCTTGTGCCGATGCCCCAACCCGCCGACTTGATTATTACCCAGGCCAAAGTTTACATGGCTGGCCCGGCTTATCCCCACGCCGAAGCTGTAGCTGTTCGAGGTCAACGGATCATCTTTACTGGCAGCGCCGCCGATGCCCATGCCTGGCGTGGTCCGGCCACGCGGGTGATTGATGGGCAAGGCGGCACACTGCTGCCCGGTTTTATTGACAGCCACTTTCATCTCTTATGGGGTTCGATAGAGCTGGCCGATATGCAGCT
The DNA here is from genome assembly GCA_015075185.1 of Anaerolineales bacterium. Taxonomy (GTDB): domain Bacteria; phylum Chloroflexota; class Anaerolineae; order 4572-78; family J111; genus DSQQ01. The sequence goes on from JABTUW010000003.1 coordinate 861,611, forward strand.
AGGTGAGGTGACCTCGCTCGATAGCCTGGCCGCCACAGTTCTCCGTTTTGCTGGCGAACACCCCGATAATCCCTGGCTGGTTGGGCGCGGACTGAGATACAGCATTGTCCCCAACCAGCAATCCCTCACCCGCCACCACCTTGACACGATCATTGCCGACCGGCCGCTGCTGATTTTTGCCTACGATGCTCACACCGCCTGGGCCAACACCACAGCCCTGCGTCAGGCCAATATTCTTACCGACGGCAAGACGGTCGGGCCGAACAGCGAGATTGTACGGGCGACCGACGGCCAGGCCAGCGGCGAGCTGCGCGAGCCAGGCGCGTACCGTCCCCTTTTGGATCTGATTCCCCGACCGGATGAGGCCAAAAAGCGGATGATGCTCCGGCGCGGTCTGGCTGAAGCGGCCAAAGTGGGTGTGACCAGCGTCCATAATATGGACGGGGATATGGAGCAGTTAACTCTCTACGCTGCTCTGGAAGATAGGGGGGAATTGACCCTGCGCGTCTACTGCCCCTACAGCGTTGAGCCGGAAACTTCCCCGGAAGCTCTGGCCGAAGCCGTGACCATGCGCCGGACGTTTGGAAGTGACATGGTTCGCGGCGGCTGCGTAAAATTTTTTATGGATGGGGTGATTGAAACCTACACCGGGCTGCTCCTCGACGATTATGCCGGTCAGCCCGGCAACTATGGCGGGGCCTTGTTCAGCACCGAGCATTTCAACGCTATGGCCGCTGAGGCTGACCGCCTGGGTCTGCAAATCTTTGTCCATGCCACCGGCGATGGCGCCGTTCGCCGCGCCCTGGATGGCTTTGAGGCGGCCCAGCGCCAGAACGGCCGGCGTGACAGCCGCCACCGGATCGAACACGTCGAGCTAATCCACCCTGACGACGTGCCTCGCTTTGCCGGGTTGGGCGTCATCGCCTCGATGCAGCCGGCCCATGTCCCCTTGCAAACGCCCGACGACCCCGACGTCTGGCCGGCCCGGGTCGGACCGGAACGGTGGGGGTGCAGCTTCGCCTGGCAAACCCTGCGCCAGGCTGGGGCCAGGTTGGCTTTTGGCAGCGACTGGCCGGTCGCGCCGCAAGACCCGCTGCTTGGCTTGCATGTTGCCCTCAATCGCCAGCCCTGGCTGCCCGGCCTGCCTGAGCAGCGTCAAAGCCTGGCCGACGCCGTCGCCGCCTACACCCGCGATGCGGCCTACGCCGAATTTCAAGAGCAAGCCAAAGGCCAGCTCAAACCCGGCATGCTGGCCGACATGGTTCTGCTGTCCGCCGACCTGTTTGTCGTACCCCCAGATGAAATTGACCAAGTTCATCCTATCGTAACGATATGCGATGGACGCATCGTCTACGAGGCTTAAATCGAGACAATATGCACAATCCAGAATCCACACCCAAAGAGGCAGTCGAAAATCCAAAATCGGCAGGCAGCCAGCGTGAAATTTTTGGCTGGGGTATGTACGACTGGGCCAATTCGGCTTTCAGCACCATTGTCGTCACCACCTTCCTGGGACCCTACTTAACCACCCTGGCCGAGGCGAAGGGGGGCACGGTCAACCTGCTGGGCTATCCGCTGGAGGGAGCGGGGTTTTATCCGCTCTGCGTGTCTATTTCGGTGGGGTTGCAGGTCTTCGTCCTGCCCATTCTGGGCGCCATTGCCGACTACTCTCATTTGAAAAAACGCCTGATGCTGGTCTTTGCCTACCTCGGCGCAATTGCGACGATCCTGTTGTTTTTGGTGACGAGCGACCTGATTTTGCTGGGCGGCCTGCTCTTTATCATTGCCAATCTTTCGTTTGGGGCAGCCCTTGTCTTTTACAATGCCTTCCTACCCGATATTGCCGGTCCGGATGAGCGCGATGCGGTCAGCTCCAAAGGGTTTGCCCTGGGTTATGTCGGCGGCGGATTGGCCCTGCTGCTGACCCTGGTCTTGCTCTGGTGGGTCAGCGAGGAAAATCGAGGGTTAGCCGTGCGGCTCAGCCTGGCCGGCGCCGGCTTATGGTGGCTGGTCTTTACCATCCTCTTTCCCCAGCGCCGCCTGGTGCAGCGCGACCCGGCCCACCGCTTACCGCCCGGCGAAACCTATCTCACCCACAGTTTTAAACAGTTAGGCCGCACGCTAAAAGAGCTTTTCTACAAATACCCCACCACGCTGCGCTTCCTGATTGCCTATTTGGTTTACAACGATGGGATCCAAACAATCAATACCGTCGCAACCATTTTTGCATCCAGCGAATTAGGCCTGTCTACCAGCACCCTGGTGCAGGTGGTGCTGATGATCCAATTTGTAGCGGCCCTGGGGGCTATGTTTTTTAATTTTCTGGCCGGACGGGTGGGTGCGAAAAAGGCGATTATGATCAGCTTGGTGATCTGGTCGGGGCTGGTGATTTATGCCTACGGCTTTTTATACACCGCCCTCCAATTTTGGATTTTGGGGGCAGCCCTGGCCCTGGTCTTGGGCGGGTCACAGGCGCTCAGCCGCTCCCTGTTCTCACAGATGATTCCCAAGAACAGGGAATCGGAATATTTCAGCCTGTACGAAATCAGCGAGCGGGGCACCTCGTGGCTGGGGCCGGTGGTTTTTGCCCTGGCCCTGCAATTGACCGGCACGCAGCGCGTCTCGATGGTAATGCTGATTGTCTTTTTTGTGGTCGGGTTAGTGCTGCTTTACCTGACTGATGTGAAGAAGGCGATTATCGAAGCGGGGAATGAGCTTCCGGCGGTGGTGTAATTGCTAACTATAAATGGGAACTGATGGCGCTAAATGTCTCGTTAACAATTAGCGATTGCCAGTTCACAATTCACAATTAATTCCTCTCTCTTATCCTCTAACCCAGCGAATATCCATCTCTTCCCGGCCGCTCAGGGCCTGGCGCAGCACAGCAACCAGGCCGGGATCACTACCCTGCGCTTCTAGCGCGTCAACGGTAACTTGATTGAGGTAATAATCACGATCCTCCAGCGACTCTTCCTCAAAGTGGTCGTGCAGAAATTGAAACTGGGCTTCGGTCAGCTCGCCGACCGGCATATTGTTGCTCAGATCATAAATTTTTATCACTTCACCCTCCGCCATTGTTCTCGCCAAGATCTATACCTGGACAGGATTGACAAGATTAACAGGATTTTACATAACTGTCAATCTTGCTTGATTATTTACAACCTTACCACTATTTAACCCGCCGGTCAAAACCACTGCCCCGGCCATAAGGCTTTGCCCCTGACGTTATTCCATGCTATGCTAGCCCAGCAAGCTGAGTAGGTCATCCTTAAGTTTGACCTACCCTCATCCCTTTTGGAGAAAGATCTATGCCCATTGATTTTGCCCAAACCATTGCCGCCGAACTGGGCATTCAGCGCCAGCAAGCGGCCCGCTCGATTGAGCTTTTTGACAGCGAAAATACGGTGCCTTTTGTGGCCCGCTACCGCAAAGAAGTCACCGGCGGGCTGGACGAGGCCCAACTGCGCACCATTTTGGAACGGCTGACTTACCTGCGCAATCTGGAAGCCCGCAAGGAAACCGTGCTGCACAGCATCGCCGAACAGGGCAAGCTGACCGACGAACTGCGCAGCCGCATTGAAACCGCCGACACGTTACAGGCAGTCGAAGATCTGTACCTGCCCTACAAACCCAAACGCCGCACCCGCGCTACCATCGCCCGCGAGCGCGGGTTGGAACCTTTGGCCCAGATGATGCTGGCCCAGGAATTAACCCGGGGTAACCTGGCCGAAATTGCCGCGGCCTATCTGAGCGATGATGTGCCGACAGTGGAAGATGCTCTGGCCGGGGCGGGCGACATTATTGCCGAAACCGTAGCCGAAGATGCGGACACCCGGGCTGGTGTCCGCGAACGGACCCGCCGGGAAGCCTGGCTGGCGGTCAGCCTGGCCGACAAGACCAAAGACGAGCGCGGCGTCTACGAAACCTACTACGATTACCGCGAGAAGTTAAGCGCCATTCCGCCACACCGGCTGCTGGCCCTCAACCGGGGTGAGCGTGAGGGTATTCTCAAGGTCAAGCTGGATGGGCCGGACGAGGCGCTGATCCAGAATATTCAGGCCCGGCTGGTCAAAAATCCCAAATCCCTTTTCACCGACCATTTGCGCCAGGCCATCGCCGATGGCTACAAGCGGCTGCTGGCCCCCTCCATCGAAAATGAGCTGCGCGGCGAACTGACCGATACCTCTGACGAGCACGCCATTGACACCTTTGCCGCCAACCTGCGCCAGCTACTGCTCCAGCCGCCTATCCGAGGTAAAACTGTCATCGGCATTGACCCCGGCTTTCGCACCGGCTGCAAGGTGGCCCTGGTTGACCCGACCGGCAAGTTTTTGGGCGGGACGACTATTTATCCACACGAACCTCAGAAAAAATGGACGGAAGCCAAACAAATTCTGCTCAGGCTGATCGAGCAGGGAGCCGAGGTCCTCGCCATCGGCAACGGCACCGCCAGCCGTGAAACCGAGTCGCTCGCTGCCGAGGTTATCACCGAAGCCAAGTCGAAAATACCCAAAGGGCACGATGTCGGAAATCTAAAATCGGAGATTTCTTATGTTATGGTCAACGAGGCTGGCGCTTCCGTCTATTCCGCGAGCGACCTGGCTCGGACCGAGTTCCCCGACCTCGACGTGAGCATGCGTGGGGCTATCTCCATCGCCCGCCGCCTGCAAGACCCGCTGGCCGAACTGGTCAAGATTGACCCCAAATCCATTGGCGTGGGGCTGTACCAGCATGATGTCAACCAGAAGCAGTTAGCTACAACTCTGGATACGGTCGTCGAAAGCGCGGTCAACCACGTGGGGGTGGATGTCAACACGGCCAGCGCGCCGCTGCTCAGCTACGTGGCGGGAGTCAGCCGGCGGGTAGCCGAGGCGATTGTCAAGCATCGCGAGGCGCATGGCCCCTTCCGCCGCCGCGAGGAGCTGCGCCAGATCAAGGGACTGGGAGATAAAACCTACCAGCAGGCCATCGGCTTTCTCAAAATCCCCGGCAGCGACCACCCGCTGGACAACACCTTTATCCACCCGGAGAGCTACCCCGTGGTCGAGCGGCTGTTTGCCTACCTGAAGGTGCGGGGGGATGAAAAAGAGCTGCCCGCCAAAATCGAGACTTTGCGCAAAGGCAGTCTGAAAGAGCTGTCCCTGAAACTGGACGTTGGTGAGCCGACCCTGGCCGACATCCTGGAGTCGCTGGCCAGGCCGGGCCGCGATCCGCGCGACGAGCTCCCGCCGCCCTTGTTACGCCAGGATGTGTTGAAGCTGGAAGACTTAAAGGAAGGAATGGTTCTGACCGGCACCGTCCGCAACGTGGTGGATTTCGGTGCGTTTGTGGATATTGGGGTTAAGCAGGATGGGCTGGTCCACATCAGCCAACTGGCCGACCGCTATGTTAAGAACCCGTTCGAAGTGGTCGGCGTAGGTGATGTGGTCAAGGTCAAGGTAGTCAAAATTGATACCCAGCGCGGGCGCATCGGCTTGAGTATGAAAGAGGTTTAAATGGGCCGGGTGGGAGTCGAACCCACACGAGGGTACAAGCCTCGGGGGATTTTCATACTACTATGGCTTTCGCCACCCTCATTATTGAGGTTTGTAGTCTGGACTTTCCCTTGACCATAGGTGCCCACCTTAGGTCTCGACCGTCAAGTCTCTACACCTTTTTCTTGCTACCTCTATAATTGTCAGTTAGAGAATGACAATTTGGACACAAGAGTTCGATATTAGGCAGTGTATTATTAGTTCTGTCTCCATCTTTATGATGGAGTTCCAGAGGAATTGGTTGGCCTAACGTATCTAAATTAAGTTCTCGAATACGTTTCTCAACTGCCTCGTAGTTCCCGCCTGATGGGGTCAAACCAATTCTTTTAAGAACTACCCTTATCGAGTGACTATTTTTGACAGCTTCTTTCAACTGTTTATCTGTGTACTTTCTGGCTTTCACAGATTACTTCTAACAAAGAATATGTCAAAACTGTCACCAGCAAGAAATTTGGCTCGGGGTTGCCACAATCCTGAAATGTTGAGGTTTCCCCGAATTTGGCCGAATTCACACAAGGAGTTTCCTGCCTTGGTGCTCAGAACGCTAAGTCCCCTGCGTCTGCCATTCCGCCACCGGCCCATTAATGGCTGAAATATTACAACAATTGGCGCAGATAGTCAAAGAAGAGATGAAAAGGTAAGCATCCTCTCTTCCTCGCCCCTCATCTCTTCGCCTCCGTGGCTCAAAAGTATCGGCTGCCATCTTGACAGCGGCATGGACCTTATGATAGGATGGAGTTCGACCCCGATTCCTTACCTTTCAGGAGCAGACATCTATGGAAAACTTGCAGGCGCTCATTGGACAAACCCTGGGCCAGTACCGCATCATCGAGCAGATTGGCGAAGGGGGCATGGCCGCCGTTTTCAAGGCTTACCAGCCCGGCCTCAATCGCGAGGTAGCCCTCAAAGTCTTACCACCTTACTTTGCTCAAAAAGAGGATTTTGTCGAACGGTTTGTCCGCGAGGCCCAGGCCATCGGCAATTTACACCACCCCAATATCTTACCCGTTTATGACACCGGCCAGGATAAGGGGTACAGCTACATCGCCATGCGTTATATTCCCCATGCCCGGACCTTGAGTGATGAGATGAAGTTCCCTCTCAAGATGGAGCGCATTGTCGAGGTGATGGGTCAGATTGCCGGGGCGTTAGATCAAGCTCATAAAGCGGGGATTATCCATCGCGACGTGAAACCGAGCAATGTGCTGCTGGATGGGCAGTGGGCCTTGTTAAGCGATTTTGGTCTGGCCAAAATGGTCGAAGGCGCGTCGGAGCTGACCGGCACCGGGGTGGGCATGGGCACGCCGGCTTATATGTCGCCGGAGCAGGGCATGGGCAAAAAGGTGGACCAACGCACCGATATTTACGCTCTGGGCATCATCTTGTATGAAATGCTGACCGGCTCTGTACCCCACCGCGCCGAAACGCCCATCGCCACCGTCATGCGCCGGATCAACGAACCGCTGCCTCTGCCTCGCAGCATTAATCCCAATATTCCTGAGGCAGTTGAACGAGTCTTATTAAAAACCCTGGCTACCGATCCGACTCACCGCTTCGACAGCGCCGGTGAGATGGCGGCTGCCCTTAAAGAAGCGTTTGGCCCCCATCCTGACCAGGTTTTGGCCGGCGTAAGCCCGACTATCGTGTCTTCTCCCAAAACGACTCCGGCGGGGATGCCGGAGCCAACCCGGCTGTCCAATCAACCCATGGCCAAAGCTGAGAGCAAATCCGGGTTGCCGATTAATGCGCTGGGGTTTGGGGCAATCGGAGTGTTGATCTTTCTGGTGTTGATTGGCATCGGCGTCCTGATCTTCTTGCAGCTACGTTCGCCGGCGCAGAATGATGTGACTCAAACTACGCCGTCCCCCCAAACCCAGGAGGCAGCCATCGCGGCTACAGCCACGCCAGCGCCGACAACCACGCCGACTGAAACCCCGTCTCCCACACCTCTCTTAGAACCTACTCCCACGCCCGCAGCCGAGTCGGATTCAATTGCCATCACGACTGCCCCGGAAGCGACTTCCACTCCAGCCGCAACGCCGGAGGTTAGCCAGGCACAAGTGAATACGCCGGAAGGGGCATCCGTTCAGGTGGCTGCCGCTCTGACCGGCCAAGAAGCAGCCGACATGGCCTTGGCCGAAGCTCAAAAGTGGCAAGCAGATGCCGTTCTCAGCGAAATTGCGACCAGCGGGCTGGGACCCCTGGACGCCGAAGGTAAATCTACCGATTGGATTCTCAAATTCTGGTCGCCTTCGAGTAAAGGGCTTAACAGCATCATGTTCACCAATGGCGCCATCACCAGCTCGCCAACCAACCTGCCGGTACCCAAAACTATCGTCCTGGATGGGGTGATTCTGGATACAAAACGTCTCTATGACATTGGCGAAAAGGCGGGGGCCAGCAAATTTACAACAGAAGGCTACCGGCCCATGGCCGCGGTTGTGCCATACCCTCTGGATGAAACCAAGTTGACCTGGTATCTGAACTATGCCGGTGGTGATTTTCGGGTAGTTTATACGGTCATCATTGACGCCAAGAGTGGCGAGGTTGTCCAGGCAATAGCCCTGGAGTGATAACAAAAAGGGGCTGGCCTAAATGACCAGCCCCTTTTATGATTCAGGGATTTTGTTTAAAAAGGATAAAATCCCAGACCCATTTTTCCGGGTCAGCCGCATAGGTCAGCGGCACACTAGGCGAGAGCCGTGCCCCGTTTTGATCAGCCAGGTAAATGTTCCAAACCCCATCCTCAAACGTTCCCGGCTCAAATTTAACATTACCCTGTTTGACGTAATCACAATCCAGGCAGTTGACGACGCTCCAGTTCCAATCGCTGAGGCCGCTTTCAGCATGCATCCCGGAAGGAGTGTGATCGCCGATGACCTTTAACCCACCAATAGGGATATTGCCGGCGCTTACCGCTGCTATGTAAATAGTGATAACATGGTAATTAGTCCGTTGGAATTCGCGATTACCCTGTTCGGCGACGGTGAAAGGAAATTCAGGGGCAGGGGGGGCAGGCGGCGCAGTTGGCGCTGCCGCCGTTGGCGCGACCGCTGCCGGAGCGGCTGCCGGCGGGTCCAGGGTGCTGGGGCAGGGGCTGGCGGAGCTGGGGGAGGGACTGGCGTGGGTTCGGGCGTGTCGGTGGGTAGGGGAGCTTCAGTGGGAAGGGGTGTGGCGCTGGGAGTCAAAGTAGGTACAGGTGTTGGGACTTCAGTGGGCAGTTCGCCGGGTGTGGGTAGATAGGTGGTGCTATCCGTAGCGCCCTCGGTAAGCAACGCTCCGTTTGGGCTGATGGAGGTAGGAGTAAATGTGGGGCGGAGCGTTGGAATAACCAAGTTACCGGGGTCCACATAAGCCAGGACCGTATCCCGCTGCTGGCGTGGATGAGTTTTTACGTAAGCCGCAAAAATGATCGAACCAAACAAAAAAACCAGACCAATAAAGGCAATCGTGGCAATCGCATCTTTGGTGGATTGCGACAGGTGTGAAAACTTCCAAAACGGAACCTTGTCCTTTTTCTTTTTTACGACCTTCTTTTTGACAGGCGGGGTCGCACGAGTTTTATCTGCCTTCACCATGCGCTGTAATTCGGTTTCAAGATCATTAATTTCGACCGCGACGGGATAGGGGGTATTGGGACCATAATAGGCTTGGTACTTTTTTAACTCTTCTAGGCGATACATTTTTGCCTGGATAAGTTCATCTACCGACATAAGCCCGCCCGTGCTTGCTGTTTAGAGAACTCAACATAATACTACTTTTCATCATAGCACAAACCTGGTAAATATACAAAACCAATACGACATAATGTGGCGATGTAGTAAAAAGTACTAGATATAGTAGTAATATTAGGCACAACCTACTGTATCCGGTGGTCCTTCGTTCATTATGAAAGGTTTGTCACGGCGGCGCACTCTTTTCTGGGCGCCATTAGCCATGTTCCGCCTCGCCGCACCCCTGCCAATCTGAAACCAATCAGCATGGGCCTATTAGTCGAAAAATCCTGTTGCTACCCCCGTTAGCCCGTGCTATACTTGTTTATTGACCGCACTTTTCTTTTGCCATCCCGTGTTGAAAAAGAAGGTGAGTTTGGGATTGTGGTTTCGAGTGTAGCCCAACAAGATTTTCCGTTCATAGCGCCTGGACAGGGGGAGCAGTCAAGTCAAATAATCTTAATTGACAGCGACAAGCAACGGCTGCGGCCTTTGCACGAGGCGCTAAAATTAAGAGGCTATCCCGTCCGGTTGTTTTACAATACTGACGAAGCTTTGGCGCATCTCTCTAAAACTGATATACTACTTCTGGATGCCGCAGTAGTGACCCGCTCCAAAGCCGGCGAATTTGCCCAGGCGGCTAAAGTTTTGGTGCTGACCGAAAAAAAGGCGGTAAAACTTCCACCGGAATTAGCTTTAGACCACATTTTTTTGCTCCCTTACCCTAAAAATACCCAGGAACTTATTGACCGCTTAAGCGACGATATGGCTCCACCCTCTCTTGATTCCGCTGCTAAAACGGCGAATATCCAACACCTGGCCCTACTATTTAACATTACCCAATCTTTGAGCGGGCACCTGGAAGTCAATGCACTTTTTGAATGCATCCTGGCTCTGGCTCCCGATCTCAAAGCCGATTTTGCTGCGCTACTGGTGCAAGAAGGCGAGGAAACAATCTACTATCGCAGTACCCAGCCGGGACGCGAAGAACTCATCGGCTTAACCGGCCGGCGCTTTGCGCAGAGGTTACTCAAAGATGGGGTAGAAGGCTGGGTGCTGCGCCATAATCAGGCGGTGATCATTGCCAACACGATGAATGACTCGCGCTGGTTTCGGGCCTCTTATTTGCCGGATGCGGAGCATTGTGTGGTTGTCCTACCCTTTACTTTGGAACGAGTTGGCGCCAGAGGGGTCTATCTGGTTGGGCACAAGCAGCCCAACTCCTTTACCGGCGATGATTTGACCCTGCTGGAAGCAGTCATCATCCAGATTAGCATGGCCATTGAAAATGCCATGCTCTTTAAGAATCAATCGGAGCGTTCTATCCAGCTCTCGCTCATCAATGAAGTCAGCCGGGCCGCCACCTCTATTCTCAACCTGGATGTGATGCTGCGCACAGTGGTGCAGGCTATTCGGCGCAGCTTTGGTTTTTACAATGTCTCCATCCATTTGTATAATGCTGCCACGCATCAGGTGGAGCTGCGAGCCAGGGACACACTGGATCGCTTCAGCCTGACTGCACCGATTCCCCATATCACCCACAAACTGCGGCAAGGGTTAATCGGTTGGGCGGCAGCCACGAATAAAACAATTGTAGCCAATGACGTGACCCAAGACCCTCGCTATATCTTCAACAAGAATAATAAAGAGGTGCGCGCGGAACTATGTATGCCTATCAGGCTGGGTAACAAAACCATCGGCGTTTTGGATATTCAGAGTACCCAATTGGAGGCATTCGATAAATATCATGTCTCGGCTCTGGAAACGCTGGCCGACCAATTGGCAATCGCCATCGAAAACGCCCGCCTCTACGACGAAATTAACCAGCGGCTGAAAGAACTGCAATCGCTCAACGACATTGGCCAGGCGATTACCTCAACCCTTGATCTGCAAAAGACGCTCACTTTGATTACCGATCACACTACCCGACTCATGAATGTGGCCGCAGCCTCAGTGGTGCTGCGTGACGACGAAGCCGGGGAAGTTTGGTTTGCCGCCGCATCGGGCGAAGGCTCGGAAGCGGTCATTGGACTGCACATGGCCCTGGGGCAGGGCTTGGCCGGCTGGGTAGCTGAGAAGGGCGAGCCGGTCATTGTGCCGGATGTTTACGCCGACGAGCGTTTTTTCCCCGATATGGACAAATCGAGCGGTTTTACGACCCAATCTATTTTGTGTGTCCCCCTGCAAACCAAGGGCCATACCATCGGCGCAATTGAAGTAATGAACAAAAAAACCGGCGCTTTTAACAAGGAAGACCTGGTCCTCCTGCAAGCCCTGGCCGCACCAGCGGCGGCAGCCATCGAGAATGCCCAATTGTACGAAGACCAGAGCCGGACCATCAAGCGGCTGGCCGAAACGCAGCGGCAGTTGATTCAGAGCGCCAAGCTGGCCGGCGTCGGCGAGTTGGCAGCCGGCCTTGCCCACGAAATCAACAACCCTCTGACCACAATCATTGGCCTGGCCAGTTTGTTGATGGACACCGGCGTCCCAACCGCGGAAGACGAGCGCCTCGAAGATTTGGGCATGATTAACCAGGAAGCCCGGCGTGCCCGTGATATTGTCCGCGGCCTGCTGAACTTTGCCCGAGCCGATACTCCCAAACGAGAAATTACCGATTTGAACCAACTGATTGAAGAGTGCATCTTTTTGGTTTATACTAAAAACGTCAGTTACAAAATCGAGCTGCACAAGTCACTGGAACCCCTGCCGGAAATGCTGCTCGACGTCAACCAGATGAAGCAGGTCATTGTCAACTTGCTCAACAATGCCATCCAGGCAATGCAAAACAACCAGGACCGGCCCGCCCTTCTGACCGTTACGACTTCACTGGTGTCTCCCGTTGCGTCGACTCGGACCGGTTCGACTCAAAATGGCAACGCCCGCAAAAAGAGAAAAAAAGTCTTGACCGAAACCAGTCCTTTGCTGGATAAGAAAAGCAAAAGCATCGCCGCCAGTGGGTTGAAGACCGAAGATGAAGGTGAATTAACCGTTATTTGCAAAATTAGCGACACGGGTCATGGCATCCAGCCCCAGCATTTGGATAAAGTGTTCGATCCCTTTTTTACAACAAAAGAAGTGGGTCAGGGTACAGGTTTAGGTCTATCTATTAGTTATGGTATTATGGAGAAACACGGCGGCCAAATCACGGTAGAAAGTATCCCAGATGTAGGTACAACCTTTACTTTAATTTTCCCGGTTTCGGCTTTACCACCAGGCAAGATTTCTTAAAGACACAAGGACGAACGCATCTCTTCGAAAAGAAGCCAGCACCAGAAGGGTAGGACAACGTGATCAACCAAAGAATTTTAGTTGTTGACGACGAAAAAGGGGTGGTCCATTCCTGTGTCCGCATCCTGGAACGACAGGGTTTTACTGTCTCAGGTTTAACCGACAGCCAGGCCGCGCCGGCCTTACTCCAGCAAGAGAGCTTTGACCTGCTGCTAACCGACATTAAAATGCCCCGGTTGGATGGGCTGGAACTGCTTCGCCTGGCCAAAGAGATTGATCCCCACTTGACTGTAGTGCTGATTACCGGCTACGGTACGATGGAAGACGCGATTAATGCGATTCAACTGGGAGCACAGGGTTTCCTGATGAAACCTTTTGAGCCGAAAGAGTTGGTCGCTACGATCAAAGATAATCTGGCCCGGCGGGAGCTGCTGCGGGATAGTTTACGACTGCAAACCTTGCTGCCCCTGCTAGAAATCAACCAGATTTTGCAGGTCGCCGGTAGTGAGGCCTCACTTGTCCACCGGGTTCTGGAAATTGTCCAGCGGGAAACTGGAGCAGCTCGCTTAGCCTGGTTAAGCCGCCCTTATCCGGCTTTCTCTGCTTTTGCCCCACCTCGCCGAGGCTCAATTGCCCCGGGTGCTGGCTCCCGGTCAAAATTCGATATGATAGAAATGGCAGTGGTTTGCCAAAATGGGTTACAGTGTTCTGGCCTGGCCCAGTCTGCGCTTGAGGCAGCCGTGAGCGAGGGAGAGCCTGTCTGGATTTTGGGTAACGGGGCCACCGTCAAAACGCTGGAAGGTCAATCCAATATTGTTGGCGCCCTGCTGCCATTGATTATTAACGGGGAGATAGTTGGTTTACTTACTGCCGAAACCGGCAGTTCTGGACGCAATGCACCCTTCAACCAAATAAGTCTTGATCTCCTGTCAGTGCTGGCGGGGCAGTTAGCTATCCTGTTAGAAAACGTGCAGCTTTTCCAGCAAACCGAAGCGCTGCGGACCTTTAATGAAGATATTATTCAAAACATGAGCAATGGTTTGATTGCGGTTGATCAAGAAGGTTATATTACTGCTTTTAACCCGGCTGCCTCGCAGATGTTGGGCTACCGGCAGGATGAAGCCCTCCATCAACTCCTGACTCAGATTATTCAGCCGTCCGCAGAACTAATCAAGATATTTAACGAAACAATGACTACCGGGAAATCTTACACCCACCAGGAGATTACACTCCAACATCGGGAAGGACAATCCCTCTCTGTTTCAGCCAGCACCGCGCCGCTTGGCGGAATTGACCGGGCCGGCAGACCGATTGGAGTGGTGGGTGTTCTGGAAGATTTGAGCGAAATCAAAACAATGGAGGCCGAACGACGACGCCTTGACCGGCTGGCGGCTTTGGGTGAAATGTCGGCGGTAGTGGCCCATGAAATTCGTAACCCCATTGCCGGGATCGCCGCCGGCATTGATTACCTAACCCGTAACGTCGCCAAAGACTCGCCAGAATTTGAAGGAGCGGTCATGATGCGCGGCGAGATTCAGCGGGTCAACCGGATTTTAGAGGACATCCTTTTTGTCGCTCGCCCTGCCCGGCTCAAATTATCCAATGAAGATGTGGCCGAAATTATTGAAGACGTTCTGCAACGTTTCCGTGGCCAAGTTGAAGAAAGTCGGGTGACAATAACACTTGACTATGCGAATAATCTACCTCGCCTCAGTGTAGACCGGCAGCGGCTGGAACAGCTTTTTACCAACTTGATTATTAACGCGACCCAAGCTATGCCTAACGGGGGACAACTTTCTCTACAAACCCGGGTTGCCCCCTCTCAGAATGGCAAACCGGCCGATGAGGTTATCGTGACAATTGCCGACACCGGGCCAGGGATCCCGGTTGAAACTCAACAGCATATTTTCGAACCCTTCTTTACCACCAAAACCCGAGGCACCGGCCTGGGTTTAACAATAGCGCGGCGGATTGTTGAAGAGCATGGGGGAACTATCAGCATCGAAAGTGAAGCGGAGCATGGCACTCGCTTTATCATTCGTCTACCAGTCGCCAGGAGGGCCACTGTATGACAGGTCGAATTTTGGTGGTAGATGATGAGAAAACCCTGCGTCACTTTCTACGGCTTAATCTACAAGAACAAGGTTATGAAGTTACCGAAGCCGCCGACGGGCAAACGGCCCTGACTTTTATTGAGCAGCAACGCTTCGATGTCGCCCTGGTTGATTTACGTCTAACCGATATGGATGGTCTGGATATTGTCCGCCGTTTGCGCCAGTTAGCCCCCACCACCAGCGTAATTATCCTGACCGCTTACGCCACCCTCGACTCAGCCGTTGAAGCTCTGCGCCAGGGCGCCCATGATTATCTGACCAAACCCTTTGACACCAGCGAACTACTGGCGAGTGTGGCCGATGGGCTGGCCCGTCAATCAGCGGAAGAACCCACCCAGGTCAAGCCGACCGAGTCGGTTCTGGAAATCAAAGACCTAAAACTCAACCCTCACAATCGCCAGGTAACTCGCCGGGGTGAAGCAGTCAATTTGACCCCGACCGAATTCGACATCCTGGCTGTGCTTATGGCCCAACCCAACGTAGCGATGGACTCCATTACCCTGATCAGACATGTGCGGGGTTATGAAGCCACCGAAGCCGACGCGCGCGCCATTGCTCGTGTCCATATTCATCGCCTGCGCCATAAATTGGAAACTGATCCAGCCACCCCTCAATATGTCACCACCATTGCCGGAGGGCGATATTTAATCAGTACTGATTAATTTTGCCCGCCAGTTTTTTAATAATTGTAATCATCCTGTAACCACAACTTAAATCATTTTGTGCTATATTAGCAGGAGTAAGCAACTCTTAGGCTAAAGGAGCAGATTATTATGCCAAATCAGCATAGCCGGCCTAAACGGATTCTCATTGTAGACGATGAGCCGACCCTGGTTTTTTTTCTCAAACAGGGATTGCAGGATGCCCCAGGGGCTTACCTGGTTGATGGCGCGTCGTCAGGTGAGGAAGCGCTGACCAAGCTGACTTACAATCTGTATGACCTCCTGATAACCGACCTAAAGATGCCCGGCATCAGCGGCTTTACCTTGGTTGAAGTAGCCCGTTCCCTGCACCCCAATATCAATGTCATTTTGATGACCGCTTATGGTTCTCGTGAGGTTCAGGATGAAAGCGAACAGCTTGAAGTCAACGGCTATCTCATTAAACCTTTCCCAACCATCCAATTACAAGAGATGATTCAAGAAATTTTCCTGGCCACTGGCACCCCTTCCCCCAATTTAGTTACTGAACAGAATCTACCTCCCCTTTCCGCCCGATAGGGAACGGTTATTTTTGTTTTTAAGGAGATGCTTTATGGGCAAAGCCAAAATCCTTTATATCGAAGACAATCTCGACAACATGACCCTGGTCAAGCGTGTTCTGGAAATCGAAGGTTATGAAGTCATCGAGGCCGGTAATGGTCGCGATGGCCTGGCCAAAGCGATGAACAACCGCCCCGATATTATCATCACCGACATCAATCTGCCCGATATTGATGGGTATGAAATTACCGACACGCTCAAAAAAGCTAGAGAAACAGCCCATATCCCGGTTATTGCCATGACGGCTAACGTTATGAAAAAAGATCGAGAGAATGTACTCCAAGCCGGCTGTGATGGTTATATTGCCAAACCTATTGATATTGATGAACTTCCCAGTCAAATTGAAAACTTCTTGAAAGGTAATTCCCGATGGCACAAATAATTGTGGATGCAAAACCCAAAAAAGCTATTGATCCTAAAGATGCCTATGTTCTAGTTGTAGAAGATAATCTCCAAAATTTGGTTCTCATTGCCCGGCTCCTGGCCTTTATTGGGGTGCGTCGCTATGAGTGGAAAGCCTCTGGCTGGCAAGTACTGGAATTTGCCGACACCATGCCCCGCGTTGATTTGGTCTTGATGGACCTTCATCTCCCTTATGAAGACGGTTACGATGCGCTGGCCAAATTACGCAGTGACTCTCGCTTTGCCGAGACCCGAGTGGTCGCCGTCACCGCCGACTCCAATCCCGGCACAATGGAAAAGGCTAAAAAGGCCGGGTTTGATGGCTTTCTGGGTAAACCCATTGACCCCGATAAATTCCCTGAGCAAATTATCAGTATTTTACAGGGTAATATGGTTTGGGATCTGGGTTACTAAAGCCACTCCATCATCCTGACTGGTACACACTTTAAAATACAAAAAGGGGATGAAGGATGACCAACACCGAAACCGTCACTCCACACGACTGGATGAGTCTGCTTCACGAAATCACTGTAGCACTGAATGCCGATCTTGATCTCGACTCTATCCTCAGCACTGCTGTAACGTTTGCCGACCATCTGGGTACTGGCTTGTGTGAGATTTACTTGCAGGCTGAAAACGGTGATGTCTATTTCAAAAGTTCTCATCCTAAAAAGAATGATCTTACCGGCGTCGAGCGGCAAAGCCTCGTTCGCGCCACTTTGACCAGCGGCTTGGCCGCATCAGTTTTACAAACTGGCCAGGCTGTTCTGGTCTTGGATGCAAACACCGACTCACGCTGGCTCTCATCAGCGCCCTTCCCGGCAAACCAGGGTACAAACGGATATGCGACTCCTGCCCGTTCCATAATTTGTGCCCCCCTCCTGGTTGGAACTAATCAACTCCGGGGAGTTTTCACTATTCTTCACCCTCAGCCCAATCAGTTTGACGAGCAAGACTTATTCTTATTGAAAGCGATTGCCATGCAAATTGCCATCGCTCTCAAAAATACAACCCTACTGACCGACCTCAAGAATAGTCTGTACGAAAGCCATCTTATCCTTGATATTAGCCGCAGGCTCTCAGGGGCGCTAAGTCTCAATGATGTTTACAATGTCCTGATCCAGAGCGTGATCACCATTGGCGCTGAACGCTGTTCCCTGCATATCTGTGATGAAATTGACCTCAACAATTTACCTACCCGCAGCGAAGTTGTTGCTGTTGGTGATGTTGATCCAGCCAGCCGCAACGAGGGGGTAGGCTATCGCTTCTCCATTATTGACTATCCTGCCTTGTATGACCTGGTTTGTACTCAGGAAACCCTCATCATTGAAGATGTTACTTCAGACGAACGTTTGGCTGTTGCCGAGCGGGAGTTTCTACAAAAATTCGGGGCGCGCAGCCTGGTAGTTAATCCGCTGGTTACCCGGGGCCATGTGGTTGGGTTGATCTCTATTGAATACAGAACTCGTCACCTTTTTAGTGAGCGCGAGCTGGCGCTCTACCGCACCATCTGCAACCAGACAACGATTGCTATTGAACATGCCCGCCAGGTGCAGCGGACTGAGGCTGCCCTGGCCGAAACGCAAACCCTCTACCGAGCTGGCCGAGTTCTGGCAGGCGCGGCTGATTTACAGGAAATTTTGCAGGAAGCCCTGATCGAATATGTTTATAGCCTGGGCCTGGATCAAGGGGGAGTTACCCTGGTTAGCCCCGATAGACAATACGGCCAATTAATGGCTTACGTGCAAGAGGGCCAACTACAAAACGTTGAAAAGTTAAAGTTTCCCCTGGATGAAAGTATTCCCTATCAGCAGATTCTTCTTTCAGGGCGTCCTTTTGTCAGCGTAGATGCGCCGAGTGACCCCAGCCTGAGGGGGTTCTACAGCTTCAATCAACAGGGCATGCCCAAGTCACTGCTGGAAGCTCCCATGATTATTCGGGGTGAAACCATCGGCTGGATTGGCGCTGACTCGGTCAAAGAGTATCGTAACTTTACCCAACAGGAAATAGACTTGGCTCGGGCAATGGCTGATCAGATCGCCATCACCATTCAAAATCGCCGACTACTGGAGCAAACAGAGCGCCGGGCGACCCGCTTAAAGACTGTCGCCAAAGTGGGCGAATCGGTCTCCAGAATGCTTGATCTGGGGGAGATTTTCAACAGCACAGTAGACCTGATTCGAGACCGTTTTGGTTTTTATCATGTTTCTATCTTTTTATTGGACGAAGCCCGCGAGTGGGCAGTCGTCCATGCCTCAACCGGCGAAGTTGGTAAAATTATGGTCGAAAAGCCGCACAAGCTCCAAGTGGGCAGCAACTCGATTGTGGGCTATGTGACCGCTAATGCCCGGCCGCGGATTGCCCTCGATGTAGGTGAGGATGCGGTTCACTTTCAGAACCCCCTTTTACCTGATACGCGCTCTGAAATGGCGCTGCCACTGCTAACGCGCGGCATCGTCACCGGCGCCCTGGATGTGCAGAGTACCGAGGTTAACGCCTTCAGTGACGAGGACATTGATACCTTGCAGATTATGGCTGATCAACTGGCCAACGCCATTGAAAACGCCCGACTCCTGCAAACGGCCCAGGACAGCCGCATTTTTATGAAGAGCATCATTGACCAGATTCCTGACCCAATTTTCATTAAAGATACCGATCATAAATGGGTCGTAGTGAATCGCGCTTTTGCCGAGGGTTTATTAGGTCTGCCGGAGGAAAAAGTTATCGGCCGCGTCGATTATGATTATGTATCCAAAGAAGAAGCCGATTGGTTCTGGGCGCAAGACACTCAACTATTTGAAACCGGTGAAACTCAAGAAACAGAGGAGTCAATTACTGATGCCCAAGGTAATATCCGGACTCTTTACACTCGTAAAATTCCTTTGATGGGGGCTGACGGTAAACCGGAATATCTCATTGGAATTATCAACGACATTACTGAGCGGAAGCGAGCGGAGCAGGCATTGCAAGAAGCTTTCGCCAGAACTCAATCGCTTTATCGCATCAGTGGCGCCTTAGCGACTGCGACCGATCAACGGGCGGTTGCAGAAATTGTTCTGGGTGAGTATCTTAACCTCCTTAATTTAAACCAGGGCGCTATTTTACTGCTTGATAAGACCGGCCACTCCCATGAGACGGAGGCTTTGTATGTTAATGGACAGGCGATTGAACCCCAGTTGACTGTTCCTGCTGTGCCAGATGCCATCTTGCAGCACTTGCAGCAGCATCCCAGCCCATTGATTATTAACGACACCCACGAACACCCGTTGACCAAAAATAGGCTTGAGGGTCTGGGCGAGACAGAAGCTATGCTGGCCATACCGTTAGTTTTCGGCAAAAAGGTAGCCGGAGTGATTACCGTTGGCTCAACTGAAAAAGGACATACCTTTTCGCAGAATAACATCGAGCTTGGCGAGACGATTGCCGACCAAATGGCGATATGGCTGGAAAACCGCCGACTCCTCGCTGAAACGCAGTATCGCTCCGAGCGTTTGCAGACCGCGGCCGAGGTTTCTCGCGCGGCCAGTTCCATCCTCGATGTCCAGCAGTTGATCAATACCTCGGTCAACCTTATCCGCGATCAATTTGACTTCTACTATGTGGGACTATTCATGGTGGATGAAGCCGGGGAGTGGGCCGTTCTCCGGGCCGGTACAGGGGAGGCCGGGCGCATTCAACTCGAAAACAAGCACAAACTCAAAATCGGCAGCGGCTCGATGATCGGCTGGTGTGTCGAAAACCGGCAGGCTCGGATTGCGCTGGACGTCGGTCAGGAAGCGGTTCGGTTTCAAAATCCATACCTGCCCGACACACACTCCGAGATGGCCCTGCCCCTCATCAGCCGGGATGAGGTGATTGGCGCGCTGACCGTGCAAAGCACTGCGCAGGGCGCTTTCTCGGCTGAAGATATCACCTTGCTCCAAACAATGGCCGACCAACTGGCCAATGCCATCCAAAATGCGCGGCTGTTTGAGCAAACTCAAAGAGCTTTGGCCGAAACTGAAAATCTTTACCGTATCACCCAAGAACTGCTCTCGGCGCATAATGAAGAAACCGTTTACCGGCTGGCAATGGAAGCTATTGCCCAATCAGGAGTTGACTCAGCTTCTGTCTATACCTACCTGGATACCCAAAATACAAATGTGGCCGGACAAATCCTGGAACAAAAAGCGATCTGGGCGACCCCCGGCTATCCTACTTTGCCCAACGGCACCCGTTTTAAGGCCAGCGACATAGTCATTGAAGGCATCATCCCTCAGCACGGGGCGTTAGTTATTGAAGATACAAACAGTGACCTCCCTTACTTGACGGAGCAACTGCGGCGAGAGTTGACCCGAATGAATATTAAATCCCTGGTAGCGCTCCCTCTCTCTACCTATCAAAGCCGGCTGGGTTTCTTATTGGTCGCCTATCGAACCCAAAATAAAACTTTTACGCCCCAGCAGGTCAAGTTTTACACCACCGTTGCCCAGCAAATGGTTGCTTCCCTGGAGAATTTACGGCTCCTGGATGCCTCACAGCGACGCGCCCGGCGCGAAGAAATCATCCGTGAAATTACAGGCAAAATCAGAAGCGCGACGAATGTCGAAGATATTTTGCAGACGACGGTGACGGAACTGGGTAAGGTTCTGGGCGCGCCACGCGGTGGAATTACTCTCGGTATCCACTCCCCTGAGCGTCAAGCCAGCGAACACCACCCAACTCCAGGACCTAGACCTGCTTTAGCCGGCAGTAGAAAAGGCAAGAATCATGGTCAATAAAACCCTACAAAACGTTCAAGCTAAACTTAAGGAATTGGCGCTGACTCTGCCCCAGCTTCAGACAACCGGGCAGTGGACTGAAATCCTGCACGAATTGGAGGGGTTGTCGCAAAATACTCAGCGCCAAGAATTGTTGCTGGAAGCAGTAGCAGCTATCTCCGATGCGGCCAGTTCAATTTTGGATGTGGATGACCTGCTCCGGGTAGCGGTTAACTTGATTCAGGATTACTTTGATCTTTACTATGTCGCCATCTATCTCGTTGATGAGTCAAACCAGCATATCAAGCTGCGAGCCGGCACCGGCGAAGCAGGACAGCTCTTGTTACAACAGGAGTTTCCACGAAAAGTTGGCGAGGAGTCAATGGTTGGCTGGTCTGTTCAGCATCGCCAATCGTTGATTGCTTTAGATGGGGGCGCGGGCGCCGCACATTTTCAAAATCCCTATTTGCCCGATACTCGCTCCGAAATGACGTTGCCTCTCATCAATCGAGGACAGGTGATTGGGGCGCTGGATTTGCAGAGTTCAGAACCAAGCGCCTTCGCGCAGGACGACATTACCCTGTTTCAAACTCTGGCCGATCAACTGGCCAATACCATTCAAAACACCCAACTCTTCGCCGTGAATGCCCTCTTACTCGATCAGGCGGAGAACAACCGGCGCTTCCTTAAGACTGTCATCGAGCATATTCCCGACCCCATCTTTATTAAAGATAAGCATCACATTTTACTGGAAATGAATCAGGCCAATGCTCAGGTGATTGGCCGCCCTCAACAGGAACTAATCGGCAAGACAGATCGGGACTTTTTACACCCGGACCTGGCCGAAAAATTTTATCGGCGTGATAAAGAAGTCTTTGCTACCAACCAAATCTTCGAAGCCGAAGATAAAACAATCTGGGGAGATGGCCGGGAACATATAGGTCATACCCGGCTCATTCCAATCCCCAACGCCGCCGGCAAGCCCGAGTATCTGCTGGGCATCACCCACGATGTCACCGAAGTGCGGGCGCGGGAAGCTGAACGTGAACGGATGTTGGCCGAAACGGCCGCCCTCTATTTGGGCAGTCGGGCCATCGCCAGCGCCTTGAGTGAGCGCCAAATCTTCGAGGCTATCTTTGACCAGATTCGCCTGGCTGAGCCCTGCGAGATTTCGGCCTTTCGCTTTAATCTGGTTGATAATGAACCTGTTTGGGCCGAGTTGAAATTTAACTGGCAAAAGCGCAATACCCCTTCTTATGCGGTTGGGACGCGTTTTTATTTGCCGGAATATGACCAAAGCAAGTTGCTCACCAGCAACATGCCGCTTTTTATTGACGACATTGCCACTGCTGAGAAGCTGTCTGAGACGGAACGAGCCAGTTTTGAACCCACTGGCGCCTGTTCAGCAGCCATTCTGCCTTTGGCGGCAGCCAATCAACAACTGGGAGCCATCCTGGTTTACTTTACTCACCCCTATACCTTTACCGAAGAGGTACAGCGCCTCTGGCTGGCCACGGCCGACCAGGTGTATATTGCCCTCATTAACCGCCAGTTGATCGAGGAGGCCGCTTACCGAGCCACTCGCATGGAAACCGCAGCCGAGGTAGCCCGGGCCGCCAGTTCCGTTCTAGAAGTGCAAGATTTGCTTGATTCAGCCGTAGCCTTGATCTGTGACCGTTTTGAGCTGTATTACGTGGGCGCGTTTTTTGGTGGATGAAGCCAAGGAATGGGCGGTATTAAAGCCGGCACCGGCCTGGCCGGTCAAATTCAACTGCAAAAAAGGCATCGCCTGAAAATCGGCGGGGAGTCGATGATTGGCTGGAGTGTTTACCACCGCCACCCGCGTATTGCCCTGGACGTCGGCAAGGAAGCTGTCCGCTTTCAAAACCCGGATTTACCCCAAACCCGCTCTGAAATTGCTTTGCCGCTCATTTATCATAATGAGGCCATCGGTGCTTTGACAGTTCAGAGCGATGAACCGGCTGCTTTCAGTCGAGAAGATATTATCGTCTTGCAAACCATGGCCGATCAGTTGGCCAATGCTGTCAAAAGTGCGCAGTTATACGAACAAGCCCGCCAGGAGCTTGGCGAACGGAAGCGAGCCGAGGAAGCGCTGCGCGCTTCCGAGGTCCTTTATCAATCGTTGGTGGATAATATCCCCCAGAACATCTTGCGCAAAGATGGGGCCGGCCGCTTTGTCTTTGGCAACAAGAGTTTCTGCAACAGCCTGGGCCTATCCCTGGAGGAGCTGATCGGCAAAACCGACTTCGATTTTTATCCTCCCGAATTGGCCCAAAAGTATCAACAGGATGATCGAAGGGTCATCGAAACCGGCCAACTGTTTGAAACTGTGGAGGAGCATCAAACAAAAGCCGGGGAGGAACTGTTTGTGCGGGTGGTGAAGTCACCCATTTTTGACGCCTCCGGCGTAACTGTGGGTATACAGGCCATCTTCTGGGACATCACCGAGCGCAAGAAAGCCGAGGAGGCGCTGCGGGAAAGTGAACAGCGGCTTGAACTGGCCCTGCACGGAGCGGATCTGGGCTTGTGGGATTACAATGTGCAGACGGGCGTGGATATTGTTGATGAGCGGGCAGCCGCCATGCTTGGCTATCTGCTCGATGAAGTTGAACCGTGTGTGGAGTGG
Organism: Anaerolineales bacterium; assembly: GCA_015075185.1. Lineage (GTDB taxonomy): Bacteria > Chloroflexota > Anaerolineae > 4572-78 > J111 > DSQQ01. The sequence continues at coordinate 885,250 of JABTUW010000003.1, forward strand.
TGGGACAGCCGGACCCACCCCGATGATCTGCCCCAGGCGCAAATAATCTGGAATGACCATCTCGCCGGTAAAACGGCTTTTTATGAGTGTGAATATCGCCTGCGAACCAAGACCGGCGAGTGGATATGGATTCTGGATCGCGGCAATGCAGTGGAGTGGGATGAAGCCGGCCGGCCTCTCCGCGTGGCCGGGACGCACCTGGACATTACCGAACGCAAACACGCGGAAGCTTTATTAACCGGCCAGCAGCAAGTCTTTGAAATGATTGCCAAAGGAGCCTCACTGCAAGCTACGCTTAACGTTTTGGCCGAATTTATCGAGGGTTTATCTGATAAAACCTTCTATGCTTCCATTATGCTGCTGGATGGCGCTGGAACTCATTTACGCAGTGGGGCAGCCCCTAGCCTGCCTCAAAGTTTTGTTCAAGCGATAGATGGCCTTGTTATCGGGCCGAAAGTTGGCTCGTGTGGTACGGCAGCTTATCGCGGGGAACAAGTAATCTCTCCGGATATTGCTGCTGATCCATTGTGGGCAGATTACGCCGACTGGATCATTTCCACTTATGGCCTGCGCGCCTGTTGGTCCACCCCTATCCTGGCGACCGATGGCAAGGTATTGGGCACTTTTGCCATGTATCATGCCAAACCTCATACCCCGGTGGCAGCCGATCTGGAGCTAATTGACACAGCCGTTCAGTTAGCCGGGATTGCTATTGAGCGCAAACAGGCTGAAGAGGCTTTAGAAAAGGCTTTAGCCAGAACGCAGCTCCTCTACAACATTAGTGAAGCTCTGGCTACTCTGATCAATCGGCGGGCTGCTTTTGAAACGGTACTGGGTGAGTATCTCCTCTTGCTCAACCTCAAGCGGGGTGGGATCATGTTACTCGATCCAGCCGGTGAAGACAATATGATGGAAGCGCTTTACATTGATAACAAGGTTGTTGAGCCTGATCTCGTTTTCCCTGCCAAAGAAGATTTGGTGGCTCAACATTTACTACAAAATCCCTTCCCCCTTGTAATCGAAGATGTACCAACCCATCCTTTGACCCAACACAATCAGTCTCTGCGGGGCCGGGTTGAAGCGATGCTTCTCATTCCCATCGTCACCCGGGGCGAGGTGGTGGGTATCGTTGGGGCTGATGCAACCGAAAAAGGCCACATTTTTACGCCCGAGGATATTGAAATTGGCAAAGTGCTGGCCGACCAGTTGGCCATCTGGCTGGACAACAACCAACTGCTCACCGAAGCCCAATACCGCTCAGAGCGTCTGCAAACCGCGGCCGAGGTTTCTCGCGCCGCCAGCTCCATTCTCGACGTGAACGAATTGAGCAACACTTCGGTCAACCTCATCCGGGACCAGTTCGATTTTTACTATGTCGGTTTGTTTCTGGCAGATGAGGCCAGAGAATGGGCTGTTCTTCGGGCTGGCACCGGCGAGGCAGGACGGATTCAGCTTGAAAACAAGCACAAACTCAAGATTGGCGGCGAGTCAATGATCGGCTGGTGTATTCAAAACCGCCAGGCTCGCATTGCCCTGGATGTGGGCCAAGAAGCGGTCCGGTTTCATAACCCGCATTTGCCCGACACCCACTCGGAGATGGCTCTGCCGTTGATCAGCCGGGATGAGGTGATTGGCGCGTTGACGGTGCAAAGCACTGAACGCGGCGCTTTCTCGGCTGAAGATATTACCCTGCTGCAAACTATGGCCGACCAACTGGCCAACGCCATCGAAAATGCGCGCTTGTTTGAAAGCGTTACTCAGGCTCAGTACGAAGCTGAAGCCCTCCTGAAAGACACCCAGGCTCTGCAGCAGTTCAGCCAAATGTTGGCGGGCACCTTGCAAGTCCAGGAAATTATGAACATCTTCTTTGAAGCCTGCGAAACTGTTTTGGGTTTCGAATATGCTCAATTTTGTCTGGTGGATACATATCAACGCCGGGTCAAAGCCATGGCCGGATTCGGAGTATCCGGGTCTCAAATTAAACGGGCCAACCGTTCCCTGGATAGTCAAGATATTATGGCTGATATAATCAGAACAGGCCAAACCGAAATTATTACCGGTTGGGATGACCGTTTTGACCGCGAGCTCTTTGAAGCCGAACAGCATGCCCACTGGATCAGAGTATTTACACCGGTAACACTGCGCCAAGAGAATATTGGCCTGATTGAAGCCGGTTTTAACAAAAGCATTGACAAATCTATTGAAGAGGCTCAGATCAGATTACTGCGGGCTTTTATTGACCAGACCGCCCTGGCCTTGGATAACGCCCAACGTTATGAAGCCAGCCAAAAAGCAGCCCGGCGTGAGGCTCTGATCAAAGAGATTACCACCAAAGTAAGAGCTTCGACTAACGTGGATACGATCCTCCAGACAACGGTCAAAGAACTGGGAGATGCATTGGGTAGTCAACGAGCTTATGTGCATCTAGTCGCCCCTGCGAACGGCGATACTCATTAAAAGGTCAAGTCTTGGGGGCAAGATCACCCTTTTAAGGGTGAGACCTGATCCGCAGCTATGAGGAAGAAGTATGAGCAAATTACAAATTTCGGCGACTAAATTTACCGAGTTTACCCCTAAATACGCTCGTCAACTTGAAGTAATCCAGAAGATTAGCCAACAGGTCAACGCTGATGAAAAAATAGAACGGGTGCTGGAGTTGGCGCTGTACTCTCTGACCCATTTACTGGGTTATCAGGCAGTCCAAATCTACCAGGTGTCGCCTTCTGGGAAAGATTTGTGGCTCTTTGGCAGCCAACCTGCGGCTCAAGCCCCGCATCTTTTTCCCATTGACGAAGACAGTATTGTAATTCAGTCTTTCAGGCAGAGGGAATTAGTCTATCGTCCCGATATTAATCAGGGGTCGCACTCATCCTACCCTCAGCCGACCAGCGAGCCACTAGCAGTCGTAACTTCAGAGGTGGCTGTACCCCTGCAATCAGCTCAAGTCTGTTTGGGGATCTTACACGTGCAGAGCTGTAAATTAGACGGGTTTGACAAAATTGATCTAGTATTTCTGGGTAGCCTGGCTGACCTGCTGGCATCGGCGATTAAGGGTTCTCAAACCGTACAGCAACTCCAAGACGATTTGCAGGGGATGAGGATTTTATCTAACCAGCAACTCCATGAAGACTTAGGCAAGCGGGGGGAGATGGCCGGTGAAACGGCACTGGGTTATGAGTATGACCGGACCAGGGTTTCAGAGATAGGAAAGCTGTCCCCTTCGACCCCATTAGCTCTGGCGAGAGAACAAGTAGGCGTCAGAGCCGTCCAAGAGGGAGCAGTTACAGAATTAATAACTCCTATCAAGCTTTACGGGGAAACGATTGGAGTCATTGGGATTGAAGAAACTTCGCCAGAGGGGGACTCGTTAACTGACGAGATCAGCCTGCTGGAAGAAGTAAGCGCCCAGGTAGCTTTAGCCATTGAAAATGCCCGCTTGTTACAGCAAACCCAGGCGCGAACGAAAGAACTCTCTGTTCTCTTTGAGGCCAGCCGCCAGCTCTCTGAAACGATTGATTTGCAGCAAATCTATGAGATATTGGCCGACAATATCAAGAACTACCTTCGAGCCGATGTGGTCGCGATTTGGCTAGTTAACAAGGCCAAGACTCACTTTGAACAGGTTGTGTCAAAGGGAGAAAAGAGCGATCATAAACAATCGGTTGAATTTATAGAGGACTCAGCTTCGCTCCGGCAAATCTTGAAACAACCTACCCTCATGGTTGAGCATCTGGCCGATCCGGCGCTGCCGTTCTTAATGACCCGCAGTGCCTCAGGTCAGGCCGCGGAGCAGGCAGAGACAGCCGCATTACATACGTTAACCACTTTCCCGCTAATGATTCGTAACAGGCTCATGGGTATTTTAAGGGTCAAGCACCATAATCAACGGCGTGAGTACACCAAGAATGAACTGCAATTGGCCGAGGCGATCATTGCCCAAGTCACTGTTGCGATTGAAAATGCTCAGCTTTTCCAGCAAACCCAAACTGCTCTCTCCGAAACACAAAAGCTGTATGAAATCAGCCGCTCTCTGGCCGAAAGCACCGATCTGGATGATATCTTCGCCGTAATCGTCGAAAGCGTAAAGGTGTACGATATTGACCGGGTCAGTATTTCATTGCTGGACCGGTCTGAATCAGGCTCAATTGAAACAGTAACCATTGTGGCCAGTTGGGACCGGGAGTCTGACCAGCTCTTGCCCGTTGGTTCTAAATTCTCGGCCGATGATTACTCGCTGGTCCGTGCTTTTACCCAGCCCCCCTTTGAGCCGCTTATTGCGGAAGATTTAAGCCATTCAGAGGGCCAAGACCCGCGCATGGATGATGCTTTTCGGTGCTTTATGCAAGAGAAACTGAAGGCAGTGACCCTCTTCTCCGCGCCGATGTTTCTGGGAACCGAATATAAGGGGCTTCTCTCAATTTCCACCCGCCAGCCCCATCATTATACCAAGCAGGAAATTCGGATTTATCAAACTCTGACCGACCAGGCCATCACGGCCATCGAGAATTTGCGTCTTTATGAAGCGACCAAGCAGAGCCTCTATAACTCGGAAATATTGTCTCACCTGAGTCAAGATTTGCTCGTGGCCGACACCGCTGAAACGATTTACAACCTGACGCTGCAAGCCATTGCCGATACCAACCCCGACCGAGGGGCAGGGATTTTTATGTACGATCAAATCGAGGGCGGGGTTGAATTGGAATTAGTTGCCTTGTGGGATAACCCCCAGCAGCAGTGGCCTCCTATTTCACCTGGCGCTCGTTTCTCCACCGAGGAATTGGGGTTAAACCCCTTATTGAAAACAGGGCAAACCGTAGTCTCAAATAGAGCGACCGCCGATGATCGCTTTTCTGACCTGTTGCGCCAACTGCTGATGATTATGCAGATTAATACCCTGGTAGCCGTACCTATTTGGCTTAACCGGGAGGTGGGGGGTTTTATCTTAATTGGCAACCAGAAATTTGAACCCTTCCCTCCCGAGAGGGTTCGCCTCTATGAAGATATTGCCCGGCAAATTTCCGGCGCTCTGGAGAATCGGCGTTTGTTTGAGGAAACTCAATACCGGGCCACCTTGCTCCAAACGGTAGCCGAAGTTTCTCAAGTGGCTACCAGTTCCCTGGAACTGGAAACATTACTGCCCCAAACCGTGGAATTGATTCGGGACCGCTTTAGCTTTTATCATGTTTCTATCTTCCTGGTAGACGAATACCAGAAACATGCCGTTGTCCATGCCTCCACCGGTGAAGTGGGCCGGCAGATGCTGGTGAATCAACACAAGCTCAAAGTAGGTGGCAAGAGCATCGTGGGGACGGTCACCGAAACAGGTAAACCACGAATTGCCCTGGATACGGGCAAAGATGCCGTCTCTTTTGATAATCCGCTTTTGCCCGATACTCGCTCGGAAATGGCCCTGCCCCTGATTGCCCGGGGTCGAGTTATTGGCGCACTTGATGTCCAAAGCACCCAACGCGCCGCCTTTGCGGAGAGTGATATCACCATTCTGCAATCTCTGGCTGATCAGTTGGCGAATGCTATCGAAGCCGCCCGTTCTTACCAGGCTTCGCAGCAAGCGCTGGAAGAAGTGCGCAAAACTCATGAGTACTACCTAAACGAACAGTGGGGTGCTTACCTCAACGAACGGCAAGCAGGGCATCGTTATCGCCTCACCGAAAAAGGTCTTACCAGCCAAGATGAAGCAGTCGCCTGGTCTAACGATGAAATCAACCGGATTATCGAAATGAAGCAGCCGGTTCTGCTTCCGGCCAGCACGCCCGAAACTCTCTTTGAGGCGCAGGGGTCAAACGGCAAAAGCGATGTATCCAATGAGCGAGAGGAAACATCCGTACTGCTTGCTCCTTTAACACTTCATGGGCAAACTGTGATTGGGGCCATTGATTTTGAAGTACCTGTCCAGGATAAAGTTGATGAAGATGATTTGGTGCTTATTGAGGCCGTAGCCAGCCAGGCGGCCCAAGCGATTGAAGCAGTACGCCAGTTTGAGCAAACCCAGGCCGCCCGCCAGGAAGCAGAAGCTTTATATCAAGTCAGTCGCACCCTGGTCGCCACGGAAGATGAGCAAGAGATGTTATACACCGTCCTGCGGGAAATGTTAACTACCCTGGGGTTAGTGCAAGGCGGGGTACTCTTCTTTGAGGAAGACCGAAAATTTGGTAAACTTCATGCGCTCTTCATTAATGGCGAACCGGCTGAACCTGGTTTGCGTTTTCCTGTTGAGGGTAATCCATCTTATGAAAAGCTTATTGCCACTAAGCGACCGGTAGCCATAGAAGATGCGGCAAATGATCCTTTATTGGCAACCGTGAGAGAGATCAATATTCCTCTGGGGATTGCTTCGCTGCTGCTGGTTCCAATTATCATTAACGACGAAGTGATTGGGGCCTTGGGCGCCGACGCAATTGGCAAAAAACATGTCTTTAGCGAACGAGAAATTAACCTGGCCATCGCCATGGCCGACCAGCTTTCAATTATGCTCCAAAACCGCCGGCTCCTTGAAGAAACCAAGCAGCGAGCCGTGCAATTGCAGACAAGTTCAGATGTGGGCCGGGTCGCGACCTCTATCCTCGACCAGGAAACCATGCTGAGTCAGGCGGTCGAACTGATTCGAGAACGCTTTGGCTTTTATCACGTCCAGATATTTCTTATTGATGAAGCCAAGCAGTTTGCTATACTTTACAAAAGCACGGGTGAGGCGGGTCGAAAGCTGCTGGCTATAGGTCATAAATTAGCTGTTGGAGGTCAAAGTGTGATCGGACAGGTAACTTACCAGCGCCAACCTATCGTCGTCCGCGATACAGATGCCGTCGAAGCTGGCACGATCCGTCACCGCAACGAATTTTTGCCCGAAACCCGGGCCGAGCTGGCTATTCCGCTCCAGGTGGGCGATATACTGATTGGTGCGTTGGATGTGCAGAGCACCTCACCCAATGCTTTTCCCAGCGAAGAAATATCTGTGCTGGAAACTCTGGCCGCTCAATTAGCAGTTGCCATCCAAAATGCGCGCGCCTTTGCCGAACAGCAACAAACAGCCGAACGCCTTAAAGAGATTGACAAACTCAAGACCCAGTTCTTGGCTAACATGAGCCACGAGTTACGCACACCGCTCAATTCGATCATTGGCTTTTCACGGGTAATCTTAAAAGGTATTGATGGGCCTTTAACCGAGCTGCAAAAAACAGACTTGACCTCGATTCACAATAGCGGGCAGCACCTGTTGGGCCTGATTAATAACATTCTTGACCTCTCCAAAATTGAGGCGGGTAAGATGGAGCTGAATTTTGAAGAGGTTGAACTTGAACCCATCATCAAGGGAGTCATGTCAACAGCCATTGCCCTGGTTAAAGACAGGCCGATTATGCTGCACCAGGATATTCCCGAAAATTTACCGGCGATATGGGCCGATCCGACCCGGATCCGGCAAATTATCCTGAACTTGGTGTCTAATGCCTGTAAATTTACCGATGAAGGACGAGTGACAATCTCGGCCCACACCGATCAGGAGAAAGTCACGATTACCGTCAGCGACACGGGTATTGGCATTCCTGAAGAGAATTTGGCCAGTATCTTTGAAGAATTCACCCAGGTTGACTCCAGTACAACCCGCAAAGTGGGTGGCACCGGCTTGGGCTTGCCCATTAGCCGCCACTTTGTGGAGATGCACCAGGGCCGAATTTGGGTTGAAAGCAAACTTGGTTACGGTTCTACCTTTAACTTCTTCATTCCGATCAAATCGGTTGAAGAACAGGAGGTCGAGGCGCCAAATATACTAACCGCCGAAACCCGAAAAGATGGGAATGGAAAATTAATTGTCGCTATAGACGATGATCCGGGCGTGATTACCCTTTATGAACGCTTCCTGGAACAACAAGATTATAAAGTGGTTGGCATCAATCACAGTCATGATGTCTTGCCGCAAATAAAAGAGTTGGCTCCAGCCGCGATTCTGCTCGATGTGTTGATGCCCGAAACAGATGGCTGGGGGGTTCTGAGAACGCTCAAAGATGACCCCGCGACCAAGAATATTCCCGTTATTATCTGTAGTATTGTCAGTGATAAGAACCGGGGATTTTCTCTGGGCGCCGCCGACTACCTAGTGAAGCCCATTGTCGAAAATGAACTCGTCAAAGCTCTTAAACACCTGGAGATGCAATCTAAAGAGCAGGTCAAGGTTTTAGTTGTTGACGATCAAGCCGATGATATTTTGCTGATCCGCCGTATTCTCGAGGCCCAACCCAATTACAAAATCTTTGCAGCGAACAATGGCCGCGAGAGCCTGGAGCTGGTCCAACGCGTCGAACCTGATCTTATCATTCTTGATCTAACCATGCCCGAAATGGATGGTTTTACGGTGGTTGAGGCGCTTAAGCATAACGAGAAAACACGGGGCATCCCGATTATTATTGTCAGCGCCAAAGAACTCAGTCCAGCGGAACATGGGACTCTCACGGGGCAGGTTGAAGTACTTCTGCGGAAAGGTATCTTTACCGAAAATGAATTACTAGAGGATGTCAGTCAAGCTTTAAAACGTATTCATGAGGCGACTGTCTAATATTACCCTGGGATTAAGGCGAGTAAGTCTGTGACCAAATCTTTCTCCTATAAATGTACTTCTTGCGGCTACACCGATGAGTACACAAAGCTAGTAGGAACTTGCCCCGAGTGTGGCGGAGAATGGCTTGAGCTAATCTACAATCTTAATGAAACAGCCTACATTTGGCGGCATGAACTGCCTCAGCGGGACCGCACGATGTGGCGCTACTGGGAGTTGCTGCCCATCCTGGACAAGAAGCACATTGTCTCGATGGGTGAAGGCGGGACCCCTTTACTTCGGGCCGAAAATCTGGGAGCGATGTTAGGGCGGCGCAATATCTTTATTAAAGATGAGCGGCAAGGCCCCACCGCATCTTTTAAGGATAGACAAGCCTCGCTGGCTATCTCGGTATTGAAGGAAGCGGATATTAAGGAGTTAGTTGTCGCCTCTACCGGGAATGTGGCTATTTCCTACTCGGCCTACTGCGCCCGCTCCGGGATCAAATTGTGGGCCTTTTTAGACAGCAATGTTCCTCATGAAAAAATGCGTGAGGTAACGCTGTATGGCACCGAAGTCATTAAGGTCTCCAGCAACTACGATCGCACCAAACAGGTGGCGGCTCAATTTGCCAAGTACCGCAGTCTGTTTCTGGATAAAGGGGTTAAAGGAATTTCGGCGCGGGAGGCGATGAAAACGCTGGCTTTTGAGATTGCCGAGCAAATAGGCCGGATTCGCGGGGTCGGCTGGGCTGCCCCGGATTGGTACATCCAGGCAGTCAGCGGCGGGATGGGGCCGATTGGAGTGTGGCAGGGCTTTTATGAGTTATACCGCATGGGTCTCATCAAAAAAATACCCAAATTGGCCATCATCCAAACCGACGGCTGCGCTCCTATGGTCAACAGTTTCCACAAAGGGCTGGAAACCTGTGAAATTGTCCAAAATCCTGCCAGCATTATCAATGTTCTGGCCACCGGCAATCCCGGTCCAGCTTATCCCTATCTGCGCAATCTGGTACTGACCTATGGCGGCGCCTTTGTCAAAGTAGACGATCAAGCCTCTTTTAGAGCCATGCGGGTGATGGCCCAGATGGAGGGCCTCTCTATGGAACCGGCCGCCGCCGTGGCTTGCGCCGGATTAATCAAAATGGTGCAGGAGCAGTTGATTAGCCCTAACGAGACGGTGGTGATCAATGCCTCCGGTCACACCTTCCCGGTAGAAAAGCAAATTCTGGAAAATGAAATCGTCAGGAGTCACATCCGGGTCCAGAATCTTGAAAAAGAGGTGGTCGAAGAGGATAACAAAACTGAGCCTCGCCAACGAACCAGTGAAGCGCTACCCCAGGAAGGACTCCTGACTGCGTTGCGGCGGCTGGATGACCGCGTTCAAAGCATCGTTATTATCGAAGATGAACTGGATGCCCGCGTTTTGCTGCGCCGTATTTTACAGTACACCCGCAAATACAATATCTTTGAAGCGGCTGACGGCAACAGCGGCATCAACCTTATCCGCACCGAAAAGCCCGACCTGGTCCTGTTGGATTTGATGCTGCCGGGGATAGATGGCTTTACCATTCTTGACATGATGAAAGCCGACGTAGAATTGCGTGACATTCCGGTCATTGTCATTACGGCTAAAGACCTGACCAGCAAGGATTATAAACGGCTCTCCGGGCGGGTGGAGTCTCTCCTCCAAAAGGGCGAGTTTATGGAGGAGGAGTTATTTGAAAGTATTCGTGACGTGCTTAAGTAACTTTTACTTAGCCGACCCTATTCCATATCCGAACTTAATTAGCTCATCGAATTGGAGAAGTTACTTTGCCTGAAACCCCATTGGCCAATCCCAAAATATTATATATTGATGATGACTCGCTCAACAGAACACTGGTCAAAAGAGTGCTCAGCGGGTATCATTTTGAGGTCATCGAGGCAGCCACGGGTCTGGAAGGATTAACCATTGCCCGCAACGATCCACCCAACCTGATTCTCATGGACATTAATATGCCTGGCCTCGACGGTCACGAAACAACCACCCGGATGCGCACTATCCCGGCGCTGGAGCGCGTCCCAATTATTGCCCTCACCGCCCGCGCCGCCCGGGGTGAACGCGAACTGGCTCTGGCGGCTGGCTGCGATGGGTACATTACCAAACCTATTGATATCGATGATTTTCCGCACAAAATCATTTCCTATCTTAAAGGCCGCCGGGATACCATTTCCAGTGATGAGCGTCAGCTTTATCTGGGCCACTACAGCCACAAACTGGTTGAGCGGCTGGAAGCCAAAGTACTTGAACTGGAAGAAGCAAACAGCCGCCTGCAAAAAATAGACAAGGTCAAGTCAGACTTTATCACGGTAGCGGCGCACGAACTCAGAACACCTCTGACCCTGGTTTACGGCTATGCCCGCCTTCTGCAAATGGTTGCTCAGGAAACAGGTCAGGCTGAGCTTGTTGAGGGCGGTGTATCGGATTTGGCGGGTAGAATTTACCGCTCCGTCCAGCGGCTGAACGAGGTAGTGAACGATATTCTCAACATTTCGCTCATCGAAGCTAACGAAATGCGTCTACAGACGGAATGGGTCAATCTGGCTGAGATCATCAACACGGCCTTGCAAGAATTAAACCCGGCCAAAAATGGTCGTCAGCTTAACATTTCCGTGGAGACCCTGGATACTTTGCCCAACATCATGGGTGACAAAGAACGATTACGCCAGTCTTTTTGGAATATTTTGAGCAACGCCATAAAATATACACCGGATGGGGGCTTTATCTCGGTTAAGGGCTGGCTCACCGGCTCCGCGCCCGCCGATGCCGAACTGCCTACTTCTTCCTGCACTGCTGACGAAGAGGGGATCATCATCTTGGTAAAGGACTCCGGGATGGGGATTGATCGCCTGGAGCAAAAAGAAATTTTTAAACAATTTTATGTAGTCGGCGATACTTCATACCACAGCTCCAGCAAAACTGCCTTTGGGGGAGGCGGCATCGGGCTGGGACTACCGATCACCCGGGGAATCATCGCTGCGCACGGCGGGCGGGTCTGGGTGGAGAGTGAGGGGCGTAATCTTACAACCTATCCGGGCAGCAAATTCTATGTTTTCTTGCCCTTAAAATCCCCGCCCCAGCAGACGATGTGACAGCTTCTCTCACCTCCTCCTCACAACCGATCATCCTTGCTTCAGGCTCGCCCCGCCGCCAGGAATTGTTAACTAGCCTGGGGTTATCCTTTCATGTCGTCATGCCAGCCCTTCCCTCCACCGAAACGCCGGGCTATAACGGTGTAGACGAGACTCCTCTCCCCGGCGAAACTCCCGCCGCCCTGGTACAGCGGTTGAGTCGACTCAAAGCTGAAACCGCAGCCGACTACCTGGATTGGCTGGCTCCGTCTCTATCGAGCTACCTGGATAAGCCTAAAGGCCAGCTCATCATTATTGCCGCCGATACTGAAGTCGCGTTGGGCCGCCGAATTCTAGGCAAACCGGGCAGCCCGGCAGAAGCCATTGAAATGCTCAAGCAGTTGCGCTGGCAGAGCCATCAAGTCTACAGCGGCTTGACCGTGGCCCTGCTCTCCGCAGATAGAACCAGCAGGTTTGTGACTCGCTTGCACCAGAGCACCGTCCGGATGCGGTCCTACACCGACGCCGAGATTGCCGCCTACGTCGCCAGCGGCGACCCTCTTGATAAAGCCGGGGCCTATGGCATCCAGAACCAAACTTTTGCCCCGGTGCTGCGTTTGGAGGGTTGTTTTGCCAGTGTGATGGGTTTACCCCTCGGCGAGTTAGCCGCAGCTTTTCAAGAGTTAGGTTTATCCCTGCCCGACATCGCTCCCCACTGCCACAACTACACCGGCTATCCCTGCTGCCAGGCCAACCTAGCCAACAGGTAACAAGTCGCCAGGCTGCCAACCGCAGATTGTCCACAAGCAACATTATCTGGCTACTGACTACTGGCTACTAAAATACTACTTTCACAGGAGTTTACCTTGACCCCAATAACCCCAGCAGTCTCGCTACCGGGGAAATTCAAAACATTCTTCGGCATCAGCCTGCAAGTAATGGGCGTGGTCTTTTTTGCGCGGCTTATTCTGGATATCGGCACGCGGGTCGTCTTTCCGTTTATTCCGCAACTGTCTGCTGGGCTGGGCTTGACGGTTGTCGGCTTTAGCTGGCTGCTTTTCATCCGGGGCATCATCGGCGTAGCGGGACCCATTTTCGGGGTGTGGTCAGACCGGTACGGGCGGCGCAAAGTAATGGCGGTGGGACTGCTCTGCCAGGCGCTGGGCATGGTCGGCCTGACTCTCTCCTGGCAATGGTGGGCCATCCTGCCAATGCTCTTTTTCGGGCTGGGGTTGACCGCCTTTATCCCGCCCCAACAAGCCTACATCAGCGACCAGGTAGCCTACGAGCGGCGCGGCCGGGCGCTGGCGATTGTCGAAGCCTCCTGGGCCATTGCCGCCATCGTCTTCCTGCCGCTTATCGGCTGGTTGATTGACGCCTTTGGCTGGCGTGTGCCTTTTTTCATTATGTCGTTTTTCAGCCTGGTCGGTGCGCTGGTGGTCTGGCGCTACTTGCCCCCCACGGCCCACCACACCCAAACAAATATATCATGGGCAGAAATGCGCCGGCTCTGCCTCAGGCCCAATATCCTGGCTTCGATATTTGTCGCTTTGCTGCTTTTTATTACGGTGGATTGTTTTATTTCGGTTTGGGGAATCTGGCTCAGCGCCGATTACGGCCTGGATGCGGCAGCCCTGGGCCTGGTGGCAACCGGCATCGGCCTGGCCGAGCTGGTCGGTTCGGCGTCGTCCAGCCTGTTTATTGATCGCATCGGCAAGCGGCGCGGCAGCGGCCTGGGGCTGTTCCTGACGGCGACGATTTTACTACTTCTCCCCCTGACCCAGAACTTCTTTTTCCTGGCCGTCGCCGCGCTGATCGTTACCGGCGTCTTTATAGAGTTCACCATTGTCTCGCTGATCCCGCTCTATTCGGAGCAGGCCCCCGAAGCGCGGGGGACAGTGTTTTCACTCATTTTGCTGGGCGCAGCCATCGGCGGGGCCATGGGCACGCCCATCGCCGCGACAGGCTGGGAGACGTTTGGCCTGGGGGGAGTCTGTGCTATCGCCGCCGCTTGTCTTCTGGCTGCTTTGGCCTTGATGGGCCGCTTTTTGCGAGAAGAGTCGCACCACTAAGGATGTCTACAAATCTTCCGGCCTCAATCCGGTGACTTTGGCCAAACGAGCCAACATACGCGGCCCAATTTCTTCCTTATCGTGAAAGGCAAAAACAACGTCAGGCCAATCGGAACGGGACAAAACTCGATGAGATCCGGTCTGGCGTTTGATTATCCAACCAAGCCGCAACAAGGCAGATAGTACTCGCTTGGCTTTGGTCGAGCGCCATTCACTCATGCGGCAGTGGCGAAGGATAAGGTCATCATTGTAGCTACAGCCTCGCCGTGTTCAAGGCGGTCGGCCAGTACCCGCAAAGCCAGAGCTTCCACCCTGGCAATAGCTTGCTGTGCCGTCTGCCCATAAGCAAGGACACCGGGTAACTCTAGTACTTCGGCCAACCAGCGGCCATCTTCTTCTTGTTCATACTCAATAGTAAATTGCATCAGGTTACTCCTGCCTTCCTCTTGAGACTGGCCCGAACTCTGCTACCCCTTCTCCCCTCGACTCCTGAACACCAATTTAAGCGGCGTGCCCAGAAAGCCGTACTGCTCCCGCAGCACGTTCTCCAGGTAGCGCTCATAGGAGAAGTGAACCAGGGTCCGGTCGTTGACAAAGAAGACAAAGGTCGGCGGGTCAACCCCGGCCTGGGTCATGTAGAAAAACTTGAGCCGCTGGCGCTGCGCCCCTTTGGGCGGGTTTTTGGCAATGGCCTCGCGCAGCAGCCGGTTGAGTTCGCCAGTGGGGATGCGCCGCAGCCGTTCTTCCTGCACCTGCAAGGCCAGCGGCAGCACTTTGGGGACGCGCTGGCCGGTTTTGGCCGAAATAAAAAGCACCGGCACATAATCGAGAAATTTCAATTCATTGCGGATGCGGGCGGTAAATTCGTTGATGGTGTTGGTATCCTTCTCGACCAAATCCCACTTGTTGACGATGACCACCACACTCTTGGCTTCCTCCAAAATGTAACCGGCGATATGCGCATCCTGGGCCGTCACCATATCAGTGGCGTCAATCAGCAGCAAGCAAACATCGGCCCGGCTGACCGCCTTGAGCGAGCGCAGAAAACTGTACTTTTCGACCCCCACTTCAATTTTGCCGCGCCGGCGAATCCCGGCGGTATCAATCAGGACCAGGCTCAAACCTTCGTACTCAATTTGCATATCAATGGCGTCGCGGGTCGTGCCCGGCACGTCAGAGACGATGACCCGCTCCTCACCCAGCAGGTGATTGAGCAGCGACGACTTGCCGACGTTAGGCCGGCCCAGAATGGCGATTTTGATCGCCTCATCCTCGGCCTCATCTTCGGCCTCGACCGGCGGCAGCGCCTCGACAATTGCATCCAGCAGATCGCCGGTGCCGGTGCCGTGCAAAGCCGAAACGGGAATGGGATCGCCCAGGCCCAGGGCATAAAAATCTACCGCTTCATTGCGCCGTTTCAGGTTGTCGGCCTTGTTGACCGCCAGCAAAACCGGCTTATCGGTCCGGCGCAGCAGGGCGGCCACATCCTGGTCCGAACTGGTCAGGCCGGCCTCGGCATCCACCAGCAACACAATTACCTCCGCCTCGGCAATAGCAATCTCGGCCTGTTCGCGGATCTCCCTGAGAAACAGGCGGCTGGCTACGCCCGCCTGAAAACCGGTCACCTCCCCTTCCCGCTCCCGCAGGGGAGCAGCATCGAACTCCAGGCCGCCGGTATCTACCACGATAAAATCGCGCCCGGCCCAATCGGCGTCGCCGTAGAGCCGGTCGCGGGTGGTACCGGCCAAATCTTCGACAATGGCCTTGCGCTGACCCACCAGCCGGTTAAAAAGGGTTGACTTCCCTACATTGGGCCGGCCCACCAGAGCAACAATCGGTTTTTGACGGCTCATCTAAAACTCTCTTTCAGCTATTCTTCATCGGGAACAGGGGTGATTCTTGGGGGCGGTGGGGTGGGGGTCCTGGTAATGGTAGGAGAGGGTGTGGGCGTTGGCGCGCTCGACGTGGGGGTTATTATCGGCGAAATGGGGCTAATCGTCAATTGGGGATTCGGACTAATGGTAATTTCAACGGTATCGGGCAAGATTGCCTCCAGCCGCAAATCATCGGGCAAAAATACCGTTGGCCGAACTTTATGGATACCCGGCTGAAGTCCAAACAGGTCAACTACAACTTTCACGTCGTTCGGCTGAAGCGTCTGCAGCCGGGGGATCGGCCCGGATAAGATCACATCGGTTCGTTCGGGTGAAGCAGTCCAGACGTAGTTTGGGTCAATTCCTTGCTGGGTGATGGGTCGCTGTACGGTTTGACCGCTTTCAATGGCGGCAATCTGAACCGTGACCTGCACGCCGCCGGCCGTACCACTTTCATTCTCCGCTGAGACAACCGTCACGCCGTCAGGCAGGTTCAAAGGAACCGATTGAACAATAGCGGCGGTGGCTTTACTGACATTGATGGGGGTAGTCTCGATAAAACCGGGGATAGAGCCAAGCACCTGTGGATTGCCCACAACGGTTAGCCGGGGTGGATTGACCAAAATGTTGCTGACCCAATACCCCGACGCTGGCTGCCCGCTGATAACCGCGCTGACCGACACATCCTTGTAACCAAAACGCTGCTCGATGGGCAACGTTATCTGAATCTTGGCCGGCTCCACCTTAAGCCCGTTAACAACTTGCTCATCACGACTGCGGATGGTCACATCAGTGGAGCGATTAATCGTCTCTTTAGCATTGCGGATAAATATTTCACTGACCGCTTTGTCTACCTGCCCAATGAGTGTGGCTGGCCCGGTCACGGTCACGGTGATCGGCGTTGCGATGGGAGGGCGATTGACATAGCCCAACGGCGGCTCATCCATCACGACCGTCGTCACCGTAAGAGCAATGGTTTGTTCGGGCTGCACATTGACCCCGACATCCCTGGGGTTTTGCTCGACAATTTTCACCTGGGGATCGGAAATACCCACCTGAATCGGTACTTCGTTGAGTCCCTCCACCAATTTTGAGAGGTCAAGAACGGCCTTAAACTTGGAGGGGGTCAGGGTCGCCCAATTACTCTCAGGAGCCAGCAAGCGCAGCCGGACCGTTTCGGGCAGCCTATCGGTTGTCACCAGGCCGGGAGCCGGCGGAATTACCTGGATAGGAACATTCTGCGGATAATCGGCTTCACGCGGCGGATTTTGTTCTCTCACCGCCGCAATCCAAACTAACGTGGCTAGAATTAAGGATAAGATGAGACTGCCCAGGTTTCTAAAGAAATTTCGCACCCTGTGATCCTATCAGTGCTTGGATTGAGAACGAGCCTGAGGGATGGATTTGGCCGGCTTGGCCAAGCCCAAACGCCTGAGGAGGGCATGGCCCGTTTGCCCCCAACCAACGGGGGTAACACCCAATTGGGTTCTATAAAAGGCAATCAAAAGTTGTTCAAGCCGCTTTTTATCCAGGCCACGAATCAGGTGGCCATCGTGAGCCACAGAAATCGTCCCACTCTCTTCGGAAACAACCACGGCAATGGCATCAGTAAGCTGGCTGATACCCATCGCAGCCCGATGGCGAGTCCCCAAGCCTTGCTGCCCCTCCAGCAAACTCTCATCGACTAAAGGCAAAACCACCGTAGCTGCTACAACCCGGTCATCCCGAATAATTACGGCCCCATCGTGCAGCGGAGTTGTTGGGGTAAAGATAGTTAGTAACAAGTCCGGGCTAATCAGTGCCTGTAGCCTTACTCCCGTTTCAATATAAGCTTCCAGGCCCGTGTTGCGCTCAAATACAACCAGGCCCCCCCGCTTCATCTGCGACATCGGGATGACTGCTTCACTGACAGCAGCTATCGCTTTTTCAATTTGGGTATTAGGGCCAGGTGAAGCGAATATTTTGGTGCGGCCCACACGGTCGAGAGCGCGCCTCAATTCGGGTTGAAAAATAATGGGGATAGCTACCAGCAAAGCCGGCAAAACTTTGCCAATAAGCCAGCTAAAAGCAATTAAGCGACTAAAAGCGCTGGCCATAATCGCCGCCAGCACTGACAGAATTAAAACACCCCTCAACAGTTGGACGGCTTGAGTCCCCTGGATCAACACCAAGATCCAGTAAAAAATCAAAGCCACCAACAGAATGTCAATGATGCTAATTAAATCTAAACGTGATAGAATTGGCAGGATGTCAGACATACGATCTTGCCTGGCTAGGCAAGCCATTAACTCAAGTTGGTTCTCCTCCCGGCCACAAGCGGAAGTTTGAGCTTGACTGGGTCAAACGGTGATGAAGTTGCGGCCACACAAAAGCAAACGCCATAAGTTAAAGCTCTCTGGCCTACACCCCAGCTCCCGGTTCAGGCTGCTCCGCCGCTAATCTGAGACAGCAGCCGGCGATATCCTTCCAAATCCTCAGGCCCCAGATTAATAATAGCTTGAATAGTTTGCATCGCCTGGCTGCGAAGGCCATTTTCTAGCTGCATTTCGCCCAGTGTGTCATATTCCTTGATAGCTTCACGCGTCATGCCATTTTGGGCAAAGGCCACAGCCAGTCGCTGACGCAAGAACATATCATCAGGATAAAGCGAGATGAGTTCCTTCAGCAACTCCAAAGCTTTTAGCGGATTATATCTCTGATAAACTGCAAGGAGACCATCTAGAGTTTTTGTAGCTTGGTTAACCTTATTTTGCTTATAGTATAGATCAATCAACTGGCGCTGGGTTCGCTCGTCTTGCGGATTAATTTTTAGCAAATCCTCAAAAGCCGTCGTTGCCCTGGCCCAATCAAAACGCTGGCTATAAATATCACCCATACGGCTTAAGATGTCAGCTCTCCAGGTAAGGGCATTGGACGAGCTGGCTGCTAGACGCAGCGCCTCAGTGTACCTTTCCAGGGCGCGGTCTACTTGAGCCAATTGATAGTAAGAGTCAGCCAGAATCAGAAACTGTTCCAGCGCCTGTTCGGTATCCTGGTGATTAATATAAAGCTCAATCAACTTGGCCCGAACGGTTACATCCATCGGGGCCAGGCGTAATATCCTTTGATAAATACTGACCGCCTGGTCAGGCTGGTTGCGCATGAGGTAAACGCGGGCAATATACAGATACTTGTTTATTGCCTCATCCGTGTGTTCCTGCTTAAGCAGGATATCCGCCAAACGGACATGGAGAGGTAGGTAAGTAGGCGCTTTTTGGATGGCACGCAAACATTCTTCGGCAGCGGTCATCAGGAAGTTGCGTTTGAGATATTCTGAGGTCAGGGCCATAGCGGTGATGACTACTTCGGTTTCGGGAGATTCCAAAAACTCAACCAGGCTCATGGCTGTACCGTCTTCGGTCACGCTGTCCATCCGTGCTCGCGCTTCGGTCGCTTTCTCCTGCCAGGCTGAATTGGCAAAAAAGCGTCGAACTGCCGTAATAAAGTCATCGGCTTTTTGGGCATCTGGCTTGGACAGATACTGTTCGCTCAACTCCTCATAGGTTTGAAGCAGTTTCTCGGCTTTTTGACTGCTGGCATTTTGTAAATCAACAATCTTCAACGTCTCAATGTAGTGTTTTAAAGCCAATTCGAGATCGTTAGCTGCCTGATAAGTTTCGGCCAGGGCAAATTGGGCGCTCACTTGATAAGCTCGCTCCTGGGCCGACATCTTGAACATCTTGGCGGCCTCGTTGAATTGCCCCAAATCTTTGTATAAAACACCCAGGTTAAAATACAGTGACGGGCGTCCCGCCCCCGCTTGAGTTACCTGGCGATAATTGTTAATCGCATCGGTCAGCTTATCCTGCCGCTGCAGATCAATTGCTTGAATAATGAGCAGGTTGATCTGATCTCTGGAAATAGTGGCCGGCAAAGCTTTATTATCGTCTTCAAAGATAACATTGGCTAACTCAGTCAGGGCACGCTGTTGGGTTGCTTCTATCAAACCACCAATAACGCCTTTGGCTGGTTCAGAGTCGGTCTCAATAGCGAAGGGGTCTTCTTCCTCAAAAAAACCGCCGTCCCGGAAATCCTCACCATAATCAGCCATATCACCGGCCTCAGGCAGCGGCGTCTCACTAATCTCGTCAGGGTCAATCGGGTACCCTTCCTCCAGGGCGGATAGGGCCGCCGCCACGCCTGGCTCTTTAGGCAGTAGCGCCTGGGCTTCGTGAATGTGCTGCAAAGCTTGTTCGTTGTCGTCGCGATTTTGGAAAAAAGCA
This sequence comes from Anaerolineales bacterium, assembly GCA_015075185.1. Classification (GTDB taxonomy): domain Bacteria; phylum Chloroflexota; class Anaerolineae; order 4572-78; family J111; genus DSQQ01. The sequence continues at coordinate 905,119 of JABTUW010000003.1, forward strand.
GCCAGGACCAGGTATTGCCGCGCCGCCATACGAGGTTGACCCTGCTGAACCAATGCCTGCGCCAGTTTTTGGTGGGCATCCACTTTGTCAGGCACTAACTCAATCGCCCGCTGCCAGGCCTCAATCGCCGCTTCGAGATCCTGGCGACCAGCAAAAACATTGCCGATTCGCAGATAGGTTTCTGCAGCCGCATCCAACTTGCCTTGCTGTTCCTGAATTTCACCAATAAAGTTAAGCGCCTGATAGTTGCCCGGATTAATCCTGAGGACTTGCTGAAAGGCTTTCCAGGCAATCTCAGCCTGGCCCATTACCAAATTGGCCTTACCAAAGCCGATAATAGCCGCCTCATTATTGGGAAATTCGGCCAGAGCATAACGATAAGCCTTGATCGCTTCAGGCCAGTTGCCCTGATCACTAAACCGTTCGGCATGGATCATTGCTGTTTGGAATTTGTTTTGATCGCCCGCCACGTTGATGCCTCGTCTTGATTTAAGATTTCAGATTTACGATTGGAAATTTGAAATCGTAAATCCTAAAGTCTAAATCTTAAATGGATAAGCTTAGGAGTAAAGCCAGAATTCCCTTTTGCGCGTGCAGCCGGTTTTCGGCCTGGGGAAAGAGGAGTGATTGCGCTCCATCGGCCACTTCGTCTGTTATTTCTTCGCCCCGGTGCGCCGGCAGACAGTGCATAACAACTGCCTGTGACCCAGCTTGAGCCACCAGACGGCTGTTTACTTGATAGGGCGGAAAGACCTTCAGCCGCTCCCGAGTTTCTTTTTCCTGGCCCATGCTCGTCCAAACATCCGTATAAATCACATCAGCCCCGGCCACGGCCACCGCTGGATCGTGAGTGGCCGTGATTGTTACCCGGGTTTCTTCAGCCAACTGCCGGGCATCGGCCAAAACCGAGGCCGGAAGTTCATAACCGGGAGGGGTGGCAATGCTAAAATGGCCGCCCAGTTTAGCCATAATCGTCACCAATGAGGTCGCTACATTATTGCCATCGCCCACATACGCCAACTTAAGGCCCTCAACCCGGCCAAAATGTTCCCAAATGGTAAACACATCGGCCAGCGCCTGGCAGGGGTGGTCATAATCACTGAGACCATTGATAACCGGCACGCTGCTATGTTCAGCCAGTTGCAAAATATGCGAGTGGGAAAAGACACGGGCCATAATGCCGTCCACATAACCCGACAGCACCCGGGCCACATCCGGCACCGACTCGCGTCCCCCCAGGCCAATTTCGTTAGGTGAAAGATACAGGGCATGACCGCCCAGGTGGAGCATGCCCACCTCAAAGGAAACACGGGTTCGCAGCGAAGGCTTTTGAAAGACCATGCCCAGCGTTTTACCCTTTAGCAGGGGTTGGTTATGACCTGTTGTTTTAAATTCGTCTTTTAGTTCTTTAGCTTTGTGCAGAAATTGCCATAATTCAGTCGCGGAGAAATCGGCAATGCTGAGAAAGTGTTGCATGGAGAATATGGATCCTCGGTTCGTTGAAAGTCACGAGAAGTATACCATGACTGTTAGCTTCTCGACTAGGATGAGATTGATTCTAACCCGAATCGTCTTAAAACACAAGTGAGGAAATGATACCGCCCTGGTTAACGCCGGTCTAGCGGACAATCTCTTTCAAGCGTTCTCAATCAATCCTTCACCGACCCTTAGCTTGTTATCCGCCGCCAGACGGCCTGTAAACGGCCCTTGAGGCCCCTCTCCTCCGGCAAAGCAGCCACCGCTTCTTGTATGGCGGCCTGGAACGATTCCGGGATGCCGGAGCCGCCCCTGACCAGTTGGGCCAGCCGTTTTAGCTCTTTGGGTGGCAGGCTCCGCACGAAGCCGGTCAGGCGAGAGAGCGCTGCTAGCTCCTTCATCTCAAGTAAGGCTTCGGCCAGATCCACCAGATTTTCGGCATGACCAGCCAGGTACAGGTCGAGAAAGGCGTCAACCCGGCCCGGCCTGAGCAGGCTAACCGGCTCGACCAACTTAAGCCGCAGGGCGATTTCGCCAAACTGGCGATAAGTAGATTCGTCGGTCTGCTCTAACACCCGGGGTAGATGGCGCTGCGGACTGCGCCAATAAGCCAGAAACAGGCGAAGCAGCGGCTGCTCGCTCTGATTTAAAACCGTTTCCAGGGCCTTGAGTTCCGCAGCGGAGGGTTGTTTGTAACTTTCGGCGGCAAAACTGGCCTGCAACGCCTCCAGCAACTGGGGCAGTTGAAACCCCTGCCGCAGTTGCCGGTATAACTCCAAAGTCGTTGTTTGCCCATAGAGGTGATCGGCCACCCGCTGCGCCAGGGCCGGCGGCATCTGCTCCCCGACCCGCTGGCCCAATCGAACTTGCACCCTTTCAGGATTGAGCTTAAACATCGCCCCGATCAGTTCCGCCGACGCCGTTTCAAGGAGGGACAGGTCATAGTCTCGACCTTCCAGCCACTCCGCCAGGGCAAAAGCCGGGTCGCGCTGCCGGGCCAGTTCAGCCAACTGCCCGGCTTTGATGGCTGCGACCGCCCAGCGCTCGTAAGCCGTTTCCGGCTGGAGCAGGTTCCCCCCTTGCACCTGCCGCGTGATCCCTTCAATCAGGGCGAATTTGAGGCTGGCCGGCGGCTCCGGCAGGCCAATGGCCCAGAAATAAGTAGCGACGAGGTTGCAGCGATAAAAATAGGTATCAAACGTGCAGCAAGCCCGCAGCGCCGTTGGCACTGCCAGAAAAGCAGCCGCCAGGGCGCTTTCAATTTGGGCCGGTTCACCGGCGATGGTGATGGCCTCTCGCTGCTGGGCCTGCTGCTCAACCCGCAGAGCCAGCAGGGCCAGTTTGGCCAGCTCCACCGGCGACCAGGATCGGGCCGCCTCTAGGGGAGGGTCTGGCTGGAGGGACAATTCCAGGCTGATGGCCGGGATGTCGCCGGTTTGGAAATTACCCTGGGCCAGGGCTGTGTCGAGCCTGGTAATAAAGCTGAAATGATGAAAGACCAGGAAAGGATCTACCTCAAATTTGGCCAGCGTTTCAGGGGCAAAAACCAGGCTGTGGGCCAGGTAACGGCCTTTGCGGCCAAACTGATCCGGTTCGGGCAGGACGACGATTTGAGCCACGACGCCTTTGCCGGTCGAAGTGGTAAAAAAGAGGCGTTTGACCGGCTCAACCGCCGAAGGAAAGTAGAGCAGGCGGCTCTCCATTTCTTCCACCTCGGCGGAGGTCAGGCCGGCCAGGGTGTAGAACAGCGTCTGGAAGCCTCCCCGCCGCTGCGGCGACTGCTCTTTCTCGACATTACTGTAAATATGCTGCCAGGCATGAACGGTTGGCATAGAAACTCCTATTGTAAGAAGGGAACTCGTAGGAACTCATAGGCATTAAATCGTAAATCGTAAATCGTCGAGTTCCTTTTCTTTACTCAAGGTATCTTATGTTTTCCCGGTTCGCCAGGTACCATTCTCCCCGCCGGATAAGGCGGAAGCCGAAGTAGGGCAGGCGCACATTGGGGTGGAGAGGTTTGATTTCGTGGCTGAGCGGGTCCCACAAATTGGGCTGAAATTGGGGACGCGGCGCTCCCAACCCCACCCATGCGCGACCCTGCCGCGCCCACTCGACCAGGCCGCCGCGCATGAGCGAAAGATCGAGCATGAGATAACCGGGCATCTGCTTGGCCCACTCGGCCACGAAGGCCGCTGCCGGGCCATCGGCCAGCTCCGCCGCTAAATCCTGCCGGGGCAGCGAGGTTCTTTTGAAGGCGTGATAGATGCCCCGCCACTCTTTGACGGTAGGCAAATCAAAGCCCTCGCCCAGCCAGCGGGCAAATGCTCGCGCTTCAGCCGGCAAAATGCCGCCGACAAAAAGCCGTTCCCGCGCTTCAATCACCGACTCCTCCGGCCCGATGGCCGGGTTGAGAGCGAGTAGCTTTTGATAGCGGGCCTGTTCCAGCGGGCCGGAATCGGCTACGAATTGGGCAAACTGTTGCTTGGTCACTGGCAGCAGATGGACTTCCACCCCTACTTCTTCCACAGCGATGAGAGGGAAGTTGGTCCGGTCAAAGGTGAGGAGCATAAGCCATCACCTCTCCAAACGTGCGCCTCAAAATCCGCAGCGTGTTAGCAGATAACTGGCAGGCTGGCCCAATCACACAGGTCATCTGCTGGTAACGCGGCTTGCGGTAAGGATCGGTATCGTTGCCGACCTGCACGGCAAAACGTTCCACCTCTTCGTCACCGGCCCGGATGATCTCGACCCGCTCGAAGTCAAACAAAGAGCGGCGCTGGACCCAGTTGACCCACAGTTCGTCCTCTCGCCGCTGGTACAACTCAGCCGAATTCGTATCCAGCACGGCCACCGCTTTGAGCCAGGCGATAAACTGGCGGCTCTGGCCGCAGAGACGGCAGCCGTAGTAGCTAAAAGAAACGCCCCAGGCCAGGTTCACCGGGTGAGGGCCGAAGCGAGCCAAACAGTTCGGGCATAACAGGTCGGTGCTGCGCCAGCCGAGGCGATTGGCAGTTTCCTGCTCGATTTGGGCCAGCAGCCACATGGCCATTTGCTGCAAGGGGTTAGCTTCGGCGGCAAGCTGGTGCAACGGCTCCACGGCTTCTCCGCCGAACGCGACAAGGATATGCCGTGCGGCGAAACGGTCAGCCCAGTGAGGGCTTTGCAGCGCCCCGATGAATCGCTCCGGCTGGCCGGGTTGGTCTTTATGCTCTTTCAAGTAGCGCAGGGCTTCCGTCCAAACGGGCCATGTATCAGGTTGAACTCGTTCCAGCAGCCGTTGCAAAGCCGCTTCCACTTTGGCCACCGACGGCTGCCCGCGCCACCAAAAATACCAGGAACGGTATGAATAGAGATTGGCCCAATCGCGTTGACCGCCCAATACCTTGAGCGTCACCCCGACCCCGTAACCCAAGCTCAAGCCGAGCCAGGCAATCAACCCATCGCTCACCCCAAAAAACAACCAGCTAATGAGCACGATGGCCCAACCAGCCACGACGCCAATCAGCCCGCTGCCCCACACCGCCCCGGCCCAGGCGCCCAGAAGGAGTCCTAACCCAGCTCCCAGGCTGTCCCCTTGTCCCGCCAGACTGCCGACTAAGGTACCCAACACTCCGACCAATGCCCCGAATAGGCCGCCCATTGCATATTCATTAGCCCGACCCACCTCGTACTTGCGACCTGACAGGATGGCGACCACAAAGCCGATCAGCGCACCTATCCCCACGCCTAACCCACCCAGGCCGACCACCACCCCGGCCCACCACTCCCCACCCGGCCAGTTAGACCTGCCAATTCTGGAGAAAAAAGGAGATGGGGTCAGCCAGGCTAACCATGTTTGCCAGGACAGCCGGAGTCCGCTGATAAGCAAGGCCGTGACTCCACCCAAGAGACCCCCTAACCAGACAAAGAGGGAGAGATTTATCCCACTGAGCTGCAAGGGCGACAGGTCAGCGGTGAGGAGCAGCCTGAGTAATAACCCGGCTAACTCGCCGTAAAGCGTGCCCAGTAGGGCCATGCCGGCTACAGCGCGCCAGCCGACCGGTTCGTTGGCCACCAAATTGAACAATTGCTGGGCATATTCCGCATCCTCAGAAACACGCCATTCGCGCCAGATGATGTCCTGCCACTTGGAATTGCCCAGGGACGAGGATTCGCTGCTATCGCCCAGAGGGACGATTTCCTGTTTATCTCGCTGCTGTGATACCCACTCCAGCTCATCCATCTCTTCAGATTTATCCGGCAAACTGGCAGCTAATTCGCTCATGAGTCAACTCTCTCTAACTCCACCCGGCCAAACATCGTTTCCAAAATCCGCACTGTATTCTCCGACAACCGGCAGGCTGGCCCAATGGTACAGGTCATTTGCCGGTAGCGAGGCTTGCGGAAGGGGTCGGTATCGTTGCCCATTTGCACGGCAAAACGCTCTACATCTTCGTCGGTGGCTTGCACAATTTCGATCCGGTTGAAATCGAACAGAGAGCGGCGTTGAAACCAATTGACGCGTAGGGTTCCGTTTTGTTCCACCTGTTCGATGGTCATGCCCCTGTCCAGCACCATCACCAGGGCGTCAGGTCGGGTTTGCAAGAAGTGACTCTGCCGGCAAATCCGGCAGCCATAGAAGGTCAAGTCGGGTTGCCAGGGCAGAGGAGTGGGATGCGCCTGGCAATGTGCCAGGCAGCGAGGACACAACAGGGTGTCTATTGCTTGGGCCAGTCGTGACGTTGTGTCGGCGGCAATACTCTGGAGTAACCAGAGGGCTGTCTGTTGAAGGGGCGACGAGTCAGTCAGAGCCAATGCCTGTAAAGGTGCGACCGCTTCCCCACCTCGATCCAGCAACGCATGCCGGGCGATAAACCGTTCAAGCCAGTGATGATCCTGCAAATTCGTGATAAGTTTTTGAGAAAGAATGGCCTTCTCCTTGGTCTGATTCAGCTGTTCCAGCCGCCACTGCCAGACCTCCCTGGCTCCTTGCCGCACCATACAGGCCTGGTGCAAGGCCGCTTCTACCTCAGCCGCGTACGGGCGGGGCAATTTACCCAGGCCAATACGCCTGAACCAACTCAACGGCCCATGGTAGACTGCTTGATATAAACGGCGGGCGTAATCTTTATCACCGCAGTGACGCCACTCCCGCCACAGGATGTTTTGCCAGTTGGGAGTACGGCCACCAGCCGCCGACGGCTGATTAACAACCATATCCTAATCGTTCCTGCCGACCAACCAATTCATCCAGCGGTGGAAAAGCCGTTCCGAGCCGGAGAATGACTTTTCCATGACCCACAGCATGGGATCAAGGATACGGCGCGGTACGATGGCAACAGCCAGCCGGCCCTCCTGGGGTTCCGTCCCCAACGCCGAGATGATCGAAAAGCTAATACTCTTGAAATTCGCCTCGGCCGCATTCATAAATTCGTGCGCCTGTAACTCCTGTTCGGTAAAGGCTAACAGCCGGTCAGATATGCGCCGCATGCGCTCCATATATCCGTCTGGCTTGGCCAGGTCCTCGACCGAGCCTGCAATCAAGTAGGACGTCAGGTCGGCCCAGCGGCGGGCAAATCGCTGGGCTAACTGGTCGGCTTTGGTGTAAACGACAATCAGGTGCTGATTTTCCGGCCGCCCGCCCAGTTCGTGCAGCCCGACAATGTAGGTATTGAGCAGTTGCTGCATCCCGGCGCGAGGGTCTTCCAGATCGGGGATGCTGATGAGCAGCATGGCCGTTTCGGCCCGGCGGACAAAGCCGGCAAACTGGACCAGTTGGGTTGGCTTTTCAAAGCACTCACCGCCCGTATCAAAAAATAACAGGGTACAGTTAGGGTGCGTCGGCACGCCCTCGGCCCGGACCATTGTCGGGCGAGGGAAGTTTTTGGGAGTCGAATCCGGCAGCGCCCCACCTTCCAGCAGGCGAGCATTGCCGTAGACGGTATCCAGGCTGTCCTCGTTCAAACCCATCGTGAAGAAATCGGGCCAGTCGCGGGCCAAAGTGAGTTTTTTCAGGGTGTAAAAAAGGGCAGCAAAGTAGACGGTCTTGCCGTGCTGCCGAAAACCGGTAGCGCTGATCACCACCGGCCGGTACTTGCGGTAATCTTGAACGTATAAAGCCGGTGTCTGTTCGTTACACTCGGCACAGACATAGATGGAGGTCAATTTGCCGGTTGGCTTAACCTGCTTGAATTTAACATCGGCCAGACAGAAAGGGCATAGCATCGGGGTAAAGACCTCACTGAGTGAACTATTATCGTAACTGCTCAGGCTAAAGGTGACTGGCACTTGGTTAGCCCTGTCTTGCCAAGGGAGAAAAGTGCCAGTCACCTGAGTATTATCAACTGTATTATGGAATATTGTAAATGTCAATAGGGTCAAGAAACTGTACTTTGCCTACGAAAATTCGTAGACGGAGGACTGTTAAAGCCTCCCCCCTCCGAGGGGGAGGTTGGAGGGGGTCTGAATTTCATCAACTTATCCCGAAAACACATCCCCTTCGACAAGCTCAGGACGCAGCTTCGATATGGCACTCGCTTCGCTCGGCCTACTCAGCATGCGTTTTCGGGCCGATTTCGCACGCTTCGATACGCCCTGCACTCCGCGTAAGAAATCGACAAATGCCAACAGAACCTAAGGACTCTATGAGGGGTTGATCAAATCCCGGTTGCCGGTCAGTACAAAATAATCGCGGAGCAGCCAGGTTGTCCGCTCATAAACTGCCTGCTGCGCCGCCGCTACATCCTGCGTCTGGCGCAAAGCAGCTTCGTACGCCTGGCGAATTTCCGTACCGACATTCACCTTGGTAATTCCTCTTTGAACTGCGGCTAACAGGTGGTCGCGCTTGATGCCGGACCCCCCATGCAGGACTAAGGGAATCCCGGCGGCCTGATGCAGCCGCTCCAGATGATCCAGATTCAACCGCGCTTCCACCTTGGGCTGATCTTTCAACACTCCTGAAACCGCGCCGTGAATACTGCCAATCGCCACCGAGAGTGAGTCACAGCCGCTTTCGGCGACAAAGCGGGCACATTCCTCGACATCGGTAAAGCCGCGTCCCGAGGCAAAAAGCTCCTCGTAAGGCGGGAGAGGGCCGGCTTCGTGGCCCAGGATAGCCCCCAACTCCGCCTCGACGACGACTCCGGCCGGATGAGCTACGTCAACAACCTGCCGGGTGGCCGCGATATTTTCGGCCAGACTGAGCCGAGAACCATCCACCATCACCGACGGGTAGCCTAAAGCAATGGCCTCCCGGATCAAGGTGAGATAATCAACCCGCTGGTTGTCCTCGTCAATGACCGGGATGTGGTCCAAATGCAGCCGCACATGGTCGGGCTGGCTCCACCGTGAAAATTCCTCAAAAACAGCGGCCATACTTTTGGCTTCAAACTTGGTCCACTCCAAACGGGCCACTTCCAGCAGAGCAAAGGCGTTCTGAGCGACCACCGCCTCGACGATCGGCCGGACCATGGGTAGGTAGGGAATGTTAAAGGCCGGAATGACGACCCTGGCCCGGCGGGCATTTTCCATAATCTCTTTGACGGTTCGCATCGTTCAGCCTCCCTGGGGTAAAGCCACTTGATAATCAAGATAGTGGGCCAATGCTTCCTGGAGGGGCGCCTGAAAGTGGCCGCGGGTCAGATTAACGTGATGGCGATGGCCTTTGCGGCCCAGGTACAGCAGCACATCCTCCAGGCGGTTGACCTCCGCTACCCCGGCCACGCCAAAGAAGTCGGCGGGAATAGGGTCTTCCGTAAAACGACCCTGGCCTAAGTAAACGTTAACCGCGCCCTCCTGCGTGAGCAAATTGGCAAAGGTGAAATCCATGGGCGCCAGCCGGCCCACATGAGGACCGTAACTACAGCCTTTACCCAGCGTAGTTTCCAGGATGGCATGGTCAGTTACCCGTCCGCCCTCCTGCATCATCGCCTTGGGAGCCGGGCCGCAGTGGAATAGAATACATTTGTCTTCCTCGCCATCGTAATTGTTATTCCAATCCAAACAGACCGGCGGCTCGCCGGAAGCCAGGCTCAAAAGATACATACTGATGGCGCTGCCCAGATCAACTTCGCAGGCTGCCGGGAGCATGTTGTTATTCAAAGCGCCCAGCAAGACGCAGGGCGAAATGCCCAACTGCTGCTGAAGTTCTATCCAACAGCGGATGGCAATAGCATCCATCTGGTAACTCTGGATAATTTCATCCAGCACCACCCCCAGCTTGATCAGATGGTCAAACGCGTGGGCCGGCACCCCGTCCCACAAAACGTATTCTTTGAAAAAGTTGGCTTTAGCCCGGTAGGCTTCGCTGTCAGCCGGTAAGGCTTTCACCCGGGCAATCACCTCGGCCAAATCCAGCGTTTCGACGGTAATCCCGTAGCGCTGCAAGGTAACTTCGTCAATCCGAACCGTCTTAAAGGGGGTGGTTCGAGCGCCAATCGCCCCGACCGTCATACCCTGCAAATGCTTGACCACCCGGCAAACCCGGTCAAAATAGTCAACATTTTCCTTGAACTTGGGGCTGTGCGGGTCAACCACGTGCGGTTTAAGCGCCGTAAATTTGACTCCAAATTGTTGAAAAACGTCCATAATGGACAGCTTGCCACAAAACGAGTCGCGCCGGAGGGCAGGCCCCATCTTATCCAATTCATCGGGATAAGCCTGGATCAAAATGGGAACGCCGGCCTCTTTGAGCGCGGTCACCGCCCCGAATTCGTCGCCAAAGTTAGGCAGGCTGAGAATCACGCCGTCGAATTTGCCCTGGTGAGCGCGCAAGAAATTAGCGTAACGCTCACCCTCTTCGCGGGTTTCCACCGCGCCGTAACGGGTGGCGCTCTCGTCCAGCATGATGACTTCGTGGCCCCACGACTTGAGGAGCCGGGGAATATCCTCCCTGGCCTGAGCAATCAGCGAGGCCGGGAAAAATCCTCGATTTCCAAAGAAAAGCGCAAAGGTAGATTTGTGGATGTTCATCATCGAACCTCTTTCTAATGATAATTGGGTAAAATAAGTGGGATTTGAAACCAGCCAGCAGAATAACGTTGGATAACACTGAGGCAATCAGGCGATCCGCCAGGTTAGGAACGCCGTTGTAAAATGTCCCTGCGGCTGGCCGGTCACGGGCGACCTAAATTCCAGGCAGCTATTCGCCTCCTGGCCAGTTTGGGTCCTCCGCCGCGTTATTCATCTGATTGATGATTCGCTCTAATTTTTCAACGCTGTCCTTCTTGCGTTGATACCAGTGGCGCAAGGCGGTGACCCCTTTATCAAACTCAAGGCAGTCGTCTAGCCCCTCGCGATGGAGTTTCCTGAGCAGGTCACAAGTGGCATCCATCAGCGCGTCGGCCGCCTCGCTATCGGCAAAAAAATCGGTGGGGGTATATTCAGAGTGGTTTTGCATGGGTGTCCTTATCCTTTTTGATGGCGTGTCAGAGGTGATGGCACGGTATGAATTGAATAAGCCTATTATAATGCAACTTCAGAAAAAGGGCTAGGACAAACGGAGACGGGTGAAGGCCGGGCCATTAATCGGCATAACTACAGCGTCGAAGAAGTGGCCCAGGCGGTGCAAACAGAGGTCGTCCAGCGGCTGCTCAACTTGATCCGCTTTAGGAATGAGTATGACGAGCTAATAAAAAAAGAGCCTCGAAAATCACTTCGAGGCTCTAAAGCAGTTACCTTAAATCTAATTGAGGTCCAGCACCCATAAGCCATCAAGGGCCGTGCCCTTCGCCGCGAGTAGGGCAATTTTGCTGCCATCCGGCGAGACGCGCCAGTCGTTGTTGGCGATGACCAGACCCGTACCACCGGGGAAAAGAGAGCTGGTTTTGCCGGTGGGGACATCATATTCGTAGAAGTTGTGCTCCGCAGCCTGGGGGTCAAAGGGGATGTAAACCAGGCGCTGGTTGTCCCGCCAGCGATAAGTTCCAAAAAACGGAAGTTTCTGCGGCTCCAGCTTTGACGCTTGCAGGTCCAGCAGCCACATTCCATTCTGGTCAGCCTCCGCATCAAAGGTTACATAATAAACTAAATAACGCTTATCAGGGCTAAAAGCCATACCGCGCATGCGGGGCACCTCGAGCAGTTTGGTTTCGCTGCCATTGGGCAGAGACAGGGTGAAGAATTCCTCGTCGGAGCCGCCCGGAATGCGCCGGGAGGCCAGGAGTTTATCGTCGGCGAGCCAGGTCAGCAGATTGGTTCGCCGCGACCGCAGCATAACCTGGGTATCGCTGCCATCTACCCTGGCCTGCCACAGGATTTCCTCCCGATTATCGCTCGGCGCGTCATCGTCGAAAACTTCCCAAACGATGAATTGGCTGTCAGGGGTAAAGTTAGGGCTGCGTCCCTGGGTATCAATTTCCCAGGTTTCACCATCGGCCAGTCGCTCGATGATCGTCATGCCCTCACTCCGGCCCGGATAGGCGACCAGCGCGCCATCGGGGCTAAAGATGCCCAGCCGGCCGGTCACCAACTGCGGAGCGGAGGTGGCTCCCGTCACATCTATCCCCCATATACCCAGCGGCGTCCCTGGTCCTGGCTGATCAAGGAAACGCACCTCTGTTGAATCTTCATTCCAATACGGCTGGGTGCAGCAACTGCCGGCTGTGAGCTGGCGTCCAAAAGCGAGGGTAGCCAAGGGAGTAGTTTCAACGGAGAGACTAACTGCTGAGACGGGTATAACTGAATTGTCTGGCAGCAGTGAAGCCAACGTCTGGCGGCGCCAGTCGAAGGGAAAGGGATAAGCAAAATCGTTGACAATGGGGCCGCCTGTCTGCACTTCCGGCTGATCGTACAGAGTTTGCCACTTGCGCGGCTCTTGCAGGTCACGCTCATAATCACGCCCGGCGTTGCCGATCATGGTCAGGTTATCCCAGTTGGCCTCGATGAGCAACGACGGGTTATATTTGCGGATGTGGCTCAAATCTCGTATTTCAAGGTGCAGGTGAGGGCGGCTGTAACACGTTTCGCCCGTGTCGCCGGAAAGGGCAATCACCTGGCCTCGCTTGACCGCCTCGCCCGGTACCAGGTCGGGGGGCGTTAACAGGTGGCCGTACATCGAGGCGTAGCCGTGCTGGGGATGGTCAATCATCAAATTGTGCGGCGGTGAGCCAAACGGCCCGTCCACGGCAAAGACAATGCCGTCGGCAATGGCGACAATTTCCGTGCCGCACGGAGCGGACAGGTCCACGCCAAAGTGAATGCCTCCGGAAGCGCCGTAGGTGGTAAATCTCTGGCGAAATGAGCCGGTGGTGTTGCCGTAAGGCTGGGCCATGAGCCAGGTATCAACGCCGGGCGGCTCGGCAAAAGGCAGTTGAAAAGGGCGCTCATCCTGGGCAAGTGTCCCACTTTGGAGAGGCGGTGAGCCGGCCTGCGCCGGACCGGGTGAACCCACCGAGAGTTGTAATATAAGCGCAAAAAGTAAAGCCACACCGATCGTCAGGCTAAGGGCCACTTGTCTCGATTGAAGCCGCATTAAAATTCCTCCTGAGTATCTTCTGGTTTTTGATAAGCAAATTCAGTAAGAGAATTAGAGACCTGGAAGTAGGGAAGGTTGGACACTTCTCTATCCAACCTTCCAGATAATTACCGATTTTGAAAATCAAATCTCACTAGGGCAAGCTCATCCCAAATTAAGTTTGGTAACGAGATTGCCGAGATTTTACACTGGTCTCAAATGTTCTTCAAACCAGGCCAGCATATCTTGCCAGGCCTGGGTGGCCTGGGTTTCATCGTAGCGCTCACCCGTATCATTGTGAAAGGCGTGATTGACGCCGGGGTAAACCTTCATTTGGTAAGTAACTCCGGCTTCCTGCAGCGCTTGTTCCAGAGCATCCTTACCGGCGTTGATTCGTTCATCCTGCTCAGCATAGACGCCAAACACGGCCGCTTTAATGTTGGGTACCTGATCCAACTCCGGGGCAGGACCGTAGAAGGGTACCGCTGCCTTGAGTTCCGGGATCGCCGTGGCGCTGCGCCAGGTGATACCGCCGCCAAAACAAAAACCGGTCATACCGATCCGATCCCCGGCCACAAAGTCCTGCCCCTGCAAATACGCAAAGGCAGTCTGAAAATCGCCGACATGCCGTTCAGGGCCGGCATCGGTCAACAGGCCCGGAATTTGATCTCGATCCAGATTGGCGGTGCCACCCTCACGGGAGAGCAGGTCAAGCGCCAGGGCAACATAGCCGGCCTTGGCAAAGCGGCGAGCCACATCCCGGATGTGGGGGGTCAAGCCCCGATTCTCGTGGCAGACCAGAATAGCCGGATAGGTTCCATCCGCCACCGGGCGAGCCAAATAGCCCATGATTTCGGCCCCCTGACTCTCCAGCGTGACCTCACTGGACTGCACCGCCGGGTCGCCCTCGGGTACAGAGAGGGGGCTTTTGGCGTCCGGCACCGCCCCTGCTTGCGCGCCTGCTGCTCCTTCCGCCGTGGCTGCCGCTTCAGGTGGTGTGGTAGCCACTGCTGGGGGCGGAGCCGTCGCCGCAGGTTCCGGCGGTGGAACGGTTTCCGTCGGGGCCGGCAGTTCTGCCGGAGCACAGCCCAGCGCACTCATGGTTGTGATGGTTGCGGCCATACTGCCGGTGATGAAAAACAAGCGCCGAATGAAGGTCCGCCGGCTCAACAACCCCTCCCGGTAATCATCATAGAATTCTTCGGCCAGATATTTTTGAAAGGTATCAAGCTCTTTCATTTTTCCCCCTTTGTCTCTTTTTTAAAGATAACAGGCTACTGACTCAAGCCATTGTAGCGAATCATCTTAAAAATTTCCTAAGAGAATCCTGAGAAGACCCTGAGAGTCCCTTTGGTGAAGGTATGCAAAAGTACTCCAAACCCATCGCTCTCAGTAATTTCTCAGCTTTGTCTTAGCTTTTGCTCAGATATGAAGGTGATAATATAGACAGAGGCTTCAGGCTTCACTATAATAGTTTCTGTCGGAAAGAAAAACCAGGTGACAGGCACTTTTAAGCAAAAACAGGTGGTTTTTGTTCAAATAAGCCCAATTAGTAGTTCGATAAGTGCCTGTCACCTTAATCCAAGAAACCGATGACCACAATTTTAGTTGCCGATGACGATCAAAAATTACTCAAAATGGTGCGCCGGACCCTGATTTATGAAGGGTTTCAGGTGATGACTGCCGAAAATGGGCGTGAGGCTCTGGCGAAATTGGAGGTCCAAACGCCCGACCTGGTGGTGCTCGACTGGATGATGCCGGAACTGGATGGGCTGGAGCTGCTGCACCATCTGCGGGGGGCCGGAGATGAAGTTCCGGTACTCATCCTGACCGCGCGTGACGCCGTCGAGGATCGCGTCCAGGGGCTGGACCGGGGCGCTGACGATTATCTCATCAAGCCTTTTGCACCTTCGGAACTGCTGGCCCGGCTGCGGGCGCTGCTCCGGCGGACCCGGCTGCCCCGCGTCGAGACGCCTCTGATTTTTGCCGACCTCTATCTTAATCCCATCACCCGCGAAACCCGGCGAGGCAGCCGCTCCTTTGAATTAACGCCCAAAGAATTCGAGTTATTTCATTTATTGATGCGCCATCCCCGCCAGGTATTGGTCCGGGATCGTATTCTGGAGGAGGTCTGGAACTATGATTTTGGCGGCGAGGATAACGTGTTAGAGGTATACATCGGTTATTTACGCAAAAAAACCGAGGCCGGGGGCGAACCCCGGTTGATTCATACCGTGCGTGGGATTGGTTACGTTTTGCGAGAGGCTTAAAATGTCCATTCGGCTGCGCTTAACCCTGCTTTACAGCCTTATCCTGGCCCTGACGTTGGTTATCTTCAGCGCCATTCTCTACGTCACCCAGGCCCGAACCACCCTGAACGACACAAAAGAAGCCGTGGCGGGGCGGGCCAAGTATCTCATTGAAGGACCGCTGGCCCATGGCTATTGGGATAAGGCGCTCAAGCCAGACTCGTCCAGGATCGGAACTTTTACCCAAATCCGCGATTTGGATGGCCAGGTATTGGGGCGTTCTCCTAATTTGGCTGACGATGCCCCGGCTTTGCCTCTGGGCGAAACGGCCTTACAAGCCGCCCAACAGGGCCAGGCCTGGGTTGAAATTGCAGCGATGGATAGCGAGCGGTTATTCATTCACAACCAGCCTTTCAATTACGGAACAGATAATACGCAGCTTATCCTGCAAGTCGCAGCCTCACTGGCCGAACAGGACCAAAATTTGAGCACGCTGGGTCGAATTTTAATTATCGGCAGCAGCGTGGCCGTAATTGCCGCTTTTGGCATTGGCTGGCTGTTAGCCGGTGTAGCTCTGCGTCCCATCAATCGCCTTCAACAGACGGCGCAGGCGATCGGCGTAGAACGGGATTTCAACCGCCGGGTGGATTATCGCGGCCCTAACGACGAGATTGGGCAGTTGGTGACCACCTTCAATGATATGCTGGCCGAACTCCAGGCGGCTTATGTTCAGGTCGAGGAAACGCTTCAAACCCAACGCCGTTTTGTGGCCGACGCTTCACACGAATTACGCACACCCTTGACGACTCTGCGCGGCAATATCGGTTTGCTACAACGGCGGCCCCCCATTAACGCCGAGGATCGGACTGACGTTCTGGACGATATGGTGGCTGAGACCGAGCGGCTCATGCGGTTGGTCAATGACCTGTTGGCCCTGGCCCGGGCCGATGCGGGACGGCCCCTAAGCCAAGAACCCGTTCAACTTAAGCCGTTACTTGAAGATGTCTGCCAGCAGGTTAAATTACTGGCGCCTGAACGGTCTGTTGTTTGTCAGGCCAGCTTCGATGCTGCCGTTATGGGTGATGACGACGCCCTTAAGCAGGTTCTGTTGGTTTTACTTGACAATGCCCTCAAATACACTCCAGCGGAAACCACGATTACCCTGGCGACCCATCTGAATAATGGCGAAGTTGCCATCCAGGTTAGTGACAACGGTCCTGGGATCGCCTCAGCCCATCTGCCCCATCTTTTCGACCGTTTTTACCGGGGCGACACCGCCCGCAGCAGCCCCGGCGCCGGCCTGGGTTTAGCCATTGCCGAAGAGTTGGTCAAGGCCCAAAATGGTGTAATCACCGTCGAAAGCCGAATGGGTCACGGCAGTACATTTACCCTGACCTTTCCCCGGCACAGTACGGAATAGCCATTTACCGAACGAAAGACACGGCTGGTTGTCAGTTGAAGGGCAGCGTGATATACTATCATAGAACGTTGGTTCTAAAAAATATCTCCAGGAGAGTGTACTTTCCTGGGCAAAGCAGGTGCACGATGTGTGGACGATTTACCTTAGCAACGAATACTCAAAAACTGGCCGAGGCTTTTGCCGAGTTTGAGGTGCCGGCCGATCTGCCGCCCCGTTACAATGTGGCCCCCTCACAACCCGTCGCGGTAGTGGCCAACAACGGCCAGCACAAAGTTGAATTTTTCCAGTGGGGCTTGATTCCTTCGTGGGCTAAAGATCCCAAAATCGGCAACCAGATGATCAATGCCCGCGCCGAAACTCTGGCCGAGAAGGCTTCTTTCAAAAATGCCTACAAGCGCCGCCGCTGCCTGGTGCTGGCCGATGGCTTTTATGAGTGGAAAAAAGAAGGTGACAATACCAAAACCCCGGTATATATCCGGCTGGCTTCCGGCGAGCCTTTTGCCTTTGGCGGACTGTGGGAAATGTGGCAGACCGCCGAAGATTTCATCCTCTCCTGTACCATCATCACCACCTCTCCCAACGAACTGATGGCCCAGATTCATAACCGCATGCCGCTTATTCTACCGCGTGAAGCCTACGAGCAATGGCTCGACCCCGCCGAGCGCACTCCCGACCAACTGAACAGTCTGCTTAAGCCCTACCCTGCCGAGCTGATGACCGCCTATCCTGTCTCCAGGCTGGTCAACAGCCCCAAAAACGACTCTCCGGCTCTGATCGAGCCGGTGGACAGCTAAATCTAAATCATCTATTAGGAGCCTCACCTGGTGTCATCCCTTTCCTTTGAAGAAAAACTGCAAAATTACGCCGAGCTGGCTGTCAAAATTGGGCTGGGTCTGTGGGCGGGACAGCGTTTGCTCGTCCGTGCCCCGGTGGAAAGCGCGCCGCTGGTGCGCTTGATTGCCGCGAGTGCCTACAAAGCCGGAGCCAAGCTGGTAGATGTCATGTGGAATGACGACGCCGTAACCCTGGCCCGCTTCAATTATGCGCCGCGTGATTCTTTTGAGGAGTTTCCCACCTGGCAAGCCGATGCACTGATTAAAATCGCCAACGAGGGTGGGGCAGTTTTATCCATCCACGCCACCGACCCTGACCTGCTTAAAGAGCAAGATCCGGATTTGGTGGCGTTGGTGCAGCGGGTCGGCCAAACCCATTTGATCCCTTTTCGCCGCAAGGTCATGTCTGACGAGTTGAACTGGTCCATCATTTCCCTGCCGATTGCCAGTTGGGCGGCCAAAGTTTTTCCCGGCCTCCCACCGGAGGAGCAAATTGTCAGCTTGTGGGAGGCCATCTTTGCGGTCTGCCGCATTGACCAGCCAGACCCTGTTACCGCCTGGCAGCAGCACGTGGCCGAGCTGTCGGCTCGCAAAGATTACCTCAACGCCAAACGTTATACGACCCTGAAATTCACCGCCCCCGGCACCGATCTCACTCTCGGCCTGCCCGACCACCACATTTGGCACGGCGCTCAAAGCCAGACTCCCGCCGGCATCACCTTTATCGCCAATGTCCCAACCGAAGAGGTCTTTACGCTGCCCCACAAAGACCGCGCCAATGGAGTGGTCAGCAGTACCAAACCCTTAAGCTACGGGGGAGTTTTGATTGAGGATTTCAGCCTGACCTTTGCCGAGGGCCGGGTGGTTAAGGTGACCGCCAAAAAGGGAGAAGCCGTGCTCAAGAAGCTGGTTGAAACCGACGAAGGTTCGGCTCGGCTGGGCGAGGTAGCCTTAGTCCCCCACAGCTCGCCCATTTCGCAATCCGGCCTGCTTTTTTACAACACCCTGTTTGACGAAAATGCCTCGAATCACGTCGCCATTGGCCGGGCCTATCGCTTTTGTGTGGCCGGCGGTCCAGCGATGTCTGACGAGGAATTTGCCGCTGCCGGAGGCAATGACAGCCTGGCCCACGTTGACTTCATGATCGGCAGCGCCGCGATGGACGTGGATGGTATCACCTCTGAGGGCGTCTCCGAACCGATTATGCGCGCCGGCGAGTGGGCTTTTTAAGAGGAAGAAGGGAAGGCTGAAAGTTTGAATTTTCTCTGCTAGCCGGCTTCCCGCCCTGCCAGCCAATTCTCTAATTCGACATAACGCAACAAACTTTCAAAAAATTCAAAACTCGATTATACTTTAAGTGATACGCAGAGTGTTTTTGGTCAGGAGACCAGACGATGGCGGCAGTTAAAGACGCCACTGGGGAGTTCCACCCTTCCTATGGGCGGGGTTGGATTATTCTCAGCTACGGCGTAATTTGGTTGATCGCTTTGGCGGCCGGATATACCCTGGTTGATCCATTTTTTGCCTCTGGGAATAACCTGCTCGCCATCCTCTTCGCTGCTGCCCTGGCCGGGGGTCTCGCTGGGGCTACGGCGATGTTGCAGCGTCTAAGTCACCATCTGCTTGTGGCCCAAGATTGGCCAAACCGGTCTCTCTTGACTTACTTCCTCCAGCCGCTAAGCGGCCTCATTGCCGGAATGCTGAGCCTGCTGATTACTCTGCCGGGCGGCCTGCTGGTCAATTATGCCACAACACGTACCCTGGCCCTGTCTAGCCTGGCGGCTTCCTCCACCTTTGTCGCCCTGTCGCTGCTGCTGGCCTGGATTGCCGGTTACTATCAGGAAGCAATCCTGGCCAAAATCAGTCCTGCTGCCGGCAGCCCAGAGAAGGCATTGACTACCCCCGCAAAAACAACCACAAACAAAGCGCCGGGATCAAACGGTTCTCTCCCGGGATCGCCGTTGGCCTTTCAAGCCTGGGTTGAGCAGCGCCAGCGAATGAGCCGCTGGTCTTTCATCTGGGGAGTAATTATTTTGGTTTATGGTCTGTTCTGGTTGGTTGGTCTGGTGGCCGGATTTTTGGGGAGCGGATCCTTGTTCCCAGTGGAGACTGGGGACAATTCGTTGCTGGTCAATCTCCTGGCCGCGGGTTGGCCCGCTATTCTTGCCGGCGGGATGGGCGGAGTCGTGGGTATGTTCTATGATTTGTACCGCCATATCTCTTTTGAACAGGATTTTGACCGGCAGCACCTCATCGCTTACCCCATTTTGCCTTTCACCGGCCTAGTTTTAGGGGGAGCGATGTACCTGTTTATTGCCAGCGGCTATCTCAGCCTCAAATCCCTCGCTGGCGAGGCCCCGCCAGTTGTTGACTCGCCCGCAGTGATTGCCGGCTACGTTGTCTTGGGGTGGCTGGCCGGTTTCCGCCAGCAATCGCTGCACGGGTTGATCCGGCGATTAATTCAGGCGCTGATCAAGTTCGTCCGGGGTTCTCTTTCCGGTTTATCGCCCAAAGTGCTGTGGGACCAGGCCAACCGCGACGAGGCCCTGTCCGAGGTCGCCCGGCAGTGGGAGCTGTTTGGACAGACTGACCGCGATACCTCCCCCCGTCTCAAAGATAAAATTAGCCCATCCGAGTAGTCCCTCTACAGATTTACCCTAACCCGCACCATTGACCTTAGCTACCACAATCGTCGTATCATCCGCCAGGGCTTCACCCTCCGTAAATGCCTGGACCTCCTGGCGAATTGCCTGCACCAACTCTTTGGCCGGTAACTCAGCCGCCTGGTGGACCAGGGCAGCTAAGCGCTCCCGGCCAAATTGGTCTTCCCCAGCATTCATCGCCTCAGTGACCCCATCCGTATACAACAGCAAAATATCTCCGTGGGCCAGTGTCGCCGTCTCGGTGCCAATCTTGAACTCCTCTACCAGCCCAATCGCCGCTCCGGTTGGTTGGAGCCAGTTAATGGAGTCGCCGCCATTCTCCTGCCGGCAGTACAGCAGGGGTGGATTATGCCCGGCATTGCCGTAGGTCAGAGTTTGGGTAGCGGGGTCGAAGCAGGCCAAAAAGAGGGTTACAAAGGTGGTGAAGTGAACGTTGTGGACGAAGAAACGATTGAGATGCTGCAATACCTCGACCGGAGAGTCGGTGGTGGGGACGAGGGTGCGCAAAGCGGTTTGCAGACTGGCCATGAGCAAACTGGCGGACATGCCGTGACCCGCTACATCGGCGATGGCCAAGCCGTGGCTGTCGTCGGCAAAATGGAAGAAGTCAAAATAATCGCCGCCGACAATCTGGGCCGGCCGGCTGAAAATGGCCAATTCCAACCCCGGAATAGTCGGCGCATGTTGGGGCAGGAGCGCCTTCTGCACTTTTTGGGCCAGCTCCAGGTCAGCTTCCAGCAGGCGTCTTTCGTCATCCGAAAAATGATCGAGGCAGACAGAGGCGGTATAATCCATTTCTAAAAGTTCAGGATCAACATACTCGTGACAAACCTGGCAGCGACCCAAGGTACCCTCCTCTATTTCGGCAATCGCCGTATCGAGTTTGTTCAAATGCGCTCGGAGAGCGGGTTCAGCCGTCGGCCCTAAGCGTATTTGCCGGGTACGAGCCGGTGTGCTGCGCAGCCACTCGGCGAGGCTGTGACGTTTTGCCAGTAAATTAACCCGAATGCGATCAAAAACTGAGGTTTCCATATGCTTTCTTCCTCTCAGCTCAAAAATCCAAAATTGGCTTAATAAAAGGTCTTTTGTCTTGCATTTTAATTGATTATCTTATATATTGTATAAGTATCATAATTACAGGTGATTTACAATGCAAACTGCTGTTACAAAACGGGGACAAACTGTTATTCCAGCTTCAATCCGAAAACGTTATCAAATTGAAGAAGGCGACGCTCTGGTCTGGATTGACGATGGCGATACAATTCGGGTTATTCCCGTGTCGCGTGATCCAATTCGAGCCTTGCGCGGCAGCGGACGTGGAGAACAACTGCTCCAACGCCTCTTAGCCGCGCGGCAAGAGGACCGCAGCTATGACCGCTGAAACTTACCTGTTAGACACCTCTGCTATCATGACCCTGATTGAAGATGAGATGGGTGCAGAACGAGTTGAACAGATCCTCCGGGAGCAGTCAGTCATCATGACCTGGATGAGTTTGCTTGAGGTCGCCTATATTACTCAACAAGAACGCGGCGCAGCAGAAGCCGAACGGCGTTATGCTCTCTTAAAAGTTTTACCGGTTAATCTTCTATGGCAGCTTGACGAGCCAACGTTGCTGACCGCCGCACGACTGAAAGCGAATTATCATCTGTCGCTGGCAGATACCATCATCGCTGCCTATGCCATTCAGCAGAAAGCTGTTATCCTTCACAAAGACCCGCAGTTTGAAGCCTTGACCGGGCAAGTGGGCCTGGAAGCATTGCCCTACAAAACCGTCTGACCTTCACAATACTCGCCGTAAAAATTGTCCGGTGTAACTCGTCTCCATCCCGGCAACCTGCTCCGGCGTGCCAGCGGCAATGATATTGCCGCCTTCATCGCCGCCTTCCGGCCCCAGGTCAATAATCCAATCGGCGCTCTTAATCTCATCCAGGTTGTGCTCGATGACGATGACGGTGTTCCCGGCGTCGGTCAGCCGGTGGAGCACATCCAATAACTTTTGAATATCGGCAAAGTGCAGGCCGGTCGTCGGCTCGTCCAGAATGTAAATCGTATCGCCGGTAGCCACCCGCGACAGTTCCTTGGCCAGTTTGACCCGCTGCGCTTCACCGCCGGAGAGAGTGGTCGCGCTCTGCCCCAGCTTGATATAATCAAGGCCGACATCGTGCAGAGTGGTCAAAAAGCGCTTGATGCGAGGGACGTTGCCAAAAAATTCCAGAGCCTCGGCCACATCCATCTCCAGCGCCTCGGCGATGTTTTTGCCTTTATACTTCACCTGCAGGGTCTCCCGGTTAAAGCGGGTCCCGTGGCAAACATCGCACGTCACCCAGACATCCGGCAGAAAGTGCATCTCGACTACCTTCTGGCCGTGGCCCTGGCAAGCCTCGCAGCGCCCCCCTTTCACGTTGAAGCTGAAGCGGCCAGCTTTGTAACCCCGCGCCTGGGCTTCGGGCGTTTGGGCAAACAAGGCACGGATGTCATCCCAGACCTTGACATAGGTGGCCGGATTGCTGCGCGGAGTGCGGCCAATCGGATCCTGGGTGATGTGGATGACCTTGTCCACGGCATCCAGGCCGTCCAGCCGCTCGTAATGGCCGGGCCGCTCCTGGGCGCGGTGTAGCGTCCGGGCCAGGGCCGGGTAAAGCGTTTCGGTAATCAGGCTGCTCTTGCCGCTGCCGCTGACGCCGGTGACACAGGTAAAGCAGCCCAGGGGGAAGCAGGCGTCCACATTGTGCAGGTTATGGTGGGTCACTCCGCCCAGCTTTAACCAGCGGCCGTTAGGGTTGCGCCGGCCGTTACCTGAGGCAACTGCCAGCTTGCCCGACAGGTACTGGCCGGTCAGCGAGGCCGGAGCCTGCCTCATCTCCTGGGGCGTACCGGCAAAAATGACCTGACCGCCCTTGACGCCGGCCCCGGGACCAAAGTCAATGATCCAATCCGCCGCTTCCATCGTCTCTTCGTCATGTTCAACCACCAACACGGTGTTGCCCAGATTGCGCAGCCGTAACAATGAGTCGAGCAGGCGGCGGTTGTCTCGCTGGTGCAGCCCAATCGAAGGCTCATCCAAAATATACATGACCCCCACCAGCCCGGAGCCAATCTGCGAGGCCAGCCGGATACGCTGTCCCTCGCCCCCCGACAGCGACGGCGCCGCCCGGTCCAGGGTGAGATAATGCAAGCCCACATCCAGCATAAATTTCAGCCGGTCGCGGATTTCCTTGAGCAGTTCGTAGGCAATCTCAAGTTCTTGGGGGGTGAGACGTGAAGCGTTGGGCATAGGGCGTGAAGCGTGTCCATTCTCACGCTTTTCACTCCACGCTTCACGCTCTACGTCTTCCCCCATCAGCCCGCAAATCCAATCATACGCTTCGGCGACACTCATCGAGGTCACCTCGGCGATTTTGAGGCCGGCAATCGTCACGGCTCCGGCTTCGCGGCGCAGCCGTTTGCCCTGGCAGGTAGGGCAGGACTGCTGGCTGAGAAAACGGCTGTAGTAGTCACGCATGCCCTGGGACTGGGTTTCTTTATAGCGCCGCTCGGTGGATTTTATAACACCTTCGTACGGCCAACTGCCGGAGAAATGCTCACTTTGATACCTGAATTTGACCTCCGGGTTCCCGTGGAGAATCAAATCACGCACGCTCTGCGGCAGGGCCGGCCAGGGCGTATCAAGGCTGAAATTGAAACGGTGGGCCATCTGCCGGGCAATTTGGGAGGCCCAACTGCTGCCCTTTTTGGCAACTTCTCCCCAGGGGATGACCGCCCCCTCGTTGATGGATTTGGCCGGATTAATAAACAGCTCCGGGTCAAATTCCAGGCGTACTCCCAGGCCGTTGCAGTCGGAACAGGCACCCAGCGGCGAGTTGAAGCTGAACATCTGGGGGGTCAGTTCGGGAAAACTCAGACCGCAGTAGGCGCAGGCATTCTTCTCCGACAGCACTAACTCCTCCCCCTCCAGCATGTCTACCATCAGTACGCCCTCACCCCAGTGCAGGGCCGTTTCAACCGAGTCGGCCAGGCGGGCCGGGAAATCATCGTCCGGCTCAACCGGGATAACCAGCCGGTCAATGACCAGCTCGATATTGTGTTTTTTGTTTTTTTCCAGTTTAAAGCGCTGCTCCAGTTCGGTCGTCACCCCGTCAATGCGGGCGCGAGCGAAGCCATCGGCGCGGGCCTGGGCCAGCACGTCTTCAAAGGTCCCCTTGCGTCCCTTGGCCACCGGCGCGAGCAACTGAAAGCGCGTCTCCGCCGGCAGCGCGGCCACCTGTTCCACAATCTGTTGGGCGCTTTGCTGCTTGACCTCGCGCCCACAGTTGTAGCAGTGCGGCGTGCCAACGCGGGCAAAGAGTACCCGCAAATAATCATAGACCTCTGTGACCGTGCCGACGGTGCTGCGCGGGTTTTTGCTGACCGCTTTCTGCTCGATGGCAATGGCCGGGCTGAGGCCGCCGATAAAATCCACCTTGGGTTTCTCCATCTGGCCCAAAAACTGGCGGGCGTAGGAGGACAGGCTCTCCACGTAGCGGCGCTGCCCCTCGGCATAGAGGGTATCGAAGGCCAGCGATGACTTGCCGCTGCCGCTGACCCCGGTAAAAACCACTAACTTATTGCGTGGAATTTGTACGTCAATACTACGCAGGTTATGCTCGCGCGCCCCGCGAATGACTATTTTGTCTTGAGAAAGCGTTGATTCAATCTTTCGATTACGCATCCTTGTCACCCGCAATGATAAAGCGTAGGACTAAAACGTAATGATTGAAGCTGTCGTGTTATTCCGCCAACAGACATTACGTTTCACGCTTTACTTGACATATTAGAACATAGTTTCTATTGGAACTGACATTGTAGCACAGGCTTGGGTTTCCAACAAAAGGCCGCCTTGGTGTTTTTGGCCGGCCATAGCCAGGGTGCGATTCCAAAAACTCCGAACTAGGGATTGACAAGTGAGCCGGTCAACAGTAAAGTAGAATAGACCCCATTTCAACATTTGACTCGTAAACGGTTTTGACGGCAGGAGATGATGACCGCCCAACCGATCTACGTTGATCATGAACTCTTTTTAGGCCGGCTGGATGAGCAGGAACGCTTCCGCGAGGCGCTCCACGTCGTATTGGAAAGTCAAGATGAGAACGCTGCGCCCTTTATTTTTTTGCTGCACGGCGAAGGAGGGATGGGCAAAAGCCAACTGACCCGCCGCCTCTATGACATCGCCGCCAGCGAACCGCCGTTTCAACAGAACTTCTACCCCCTGCGGATTGATTGGGAACTGGTGCGCAACAACACCCCGGCCTTGCGCCTTGCTCGCGAACAGATTCGCCCAGGGGAGGTATTAGCCGCTTTGCACCGAACTGCTCTGGAGCAGGGCTGGGGTACACATTTTGAGGCATATCAACAAGTCATCGAGCAGCGCGAGCAGGCCGAGCAAGAAATCGCTAAAGAGTTAGAGCAACAGAAGGAACAGGGTCAATACACGCTCATTCGAGATCTGGGTCCAACAGGTCTGGCTAAACTGGTACGGTTGACAGGGTCGGATTTTAGCAAGGCTGTGCTGGTCGCCGGTCTGCCAATGGGGATAGAGCAAGCAGCCAAAGCCCGGGAGCAGGCCGAACAGTTCTTGAGAGCACGGCTTGCGCCGGAACTGTATGATATTTACTGCCGGCCTCACGAACAGTTAGCCCGTGCCCTGGGCGAGGGCTTGCGCCGGGTCAGCCGGGATCAGCCCTTGGTGCTACTCCTCGACACATATGAAATTGTGGCTCCGGCAGCAGACCTGTGGCTCCGTTTAGTCATTAAAACTGCCGGGCCGCGCCTGATCTGGGTCCTGGCCGGGCGAGATAACCTGGCCCCCAGTCGCCCCGGCGACCGCTATGTCGGCTACAGCGCCGAGTTCACCCGCCGCTTGACCGTGTGGGATCTGCAGGAGTTGACCATTCAATATGTGGCCGAATATGTGGCCGAACGCGCCCCTAACCGCCCGCCCACTCCCGAAGAAGCAGCCGTCCTGCACCGGGCTACCCTGGGCGTGCCCCTGGCCCTGCACCAGGCCGCCGACTTATGGGCGC
Source organism: Anaerolineales bacterium (assembly GCA_015075185.1). Taxonomy (GTDB): domain Bacteria; phylum Chloroflexota; class Anaerolineae; order 4572-78; family J111; genus DSQQ01. The sequence goes on from JABTUW010000003.1 coordinate 931,251, forward strand.
TCGGTGTGCCCCTCGAAGCCATCATTGCCGACATCCCTGACTACACCCCCCGCGAAGAACTGGTCCGGCTGATGACTGAGCGGGTGCTGCTCCACGTCGAGCAGCACGAGCAGGGTTTGGCCGACCGCTATGCCCTCTTCACTCTGGCCATGCAGCCCCGGCCGGACCCGATCCTCCAAAGCGAGCTTTTTCGTCCCGGTCCGCGTTTGTTTGATTTGAATGCTTATTTGGCTGACCTGGCTCAACGTTACTCGGTGGTCCGCCTGGCGGGCGGGGCGCGCTTGCATGAAGCAATGGGCGCCTTTATCCGTGAATATTTGCTGCGGGTTGGCGGGAGCAGCGGCGATTTGATCCAGCTTATCGCCGGCCGGGCCGTTGAAGTCCTGCGGGTACAGCGAGCCGAGCTAGACCAGAACCTGTTTGACCTGGCAGAGCGAGTGGAAAGTGAGGATTGGCAGCAGGCTACGCTCGATTTGGTACACTGGCTCTTTTGGCTGGACGAGCAGGCCGCCTGGCGAGAACTTGTGCCGCGTCTGGTGGAAGGATTGGGTTATCAGCTTGATTTGACCCGTAGTTTGCTGGCCGTGGCCGACCGGTTCAAGCTAAAGCTGAGCCGCGATGGCCGCAAACGGCTCAAAAAACTGCAATTGGACGACGACAACCGGGAGGCCATGCTGACCGAACTGGAACGGTTGGCCCATAAGGGCCATTGGTTAGACGACAAGGATGCTGCTGAGACTGCCGAGCGGCACGCTATTCTGCTCCTCTGGCGAGGGCAGTGGCAGGTCAGACAGGGGCAGTTAAACGAAGCCGGGCAGACTTATATGGCTGCCGAGAAATATCTGTCTGCGCAGGCTATCAATCTTCAAAAGCAGTTAGGCCAGGCATTAACCGATCTGAGCGCAAAATATATTTGGCCGGACCCAAGCTCATTTAGTGTGGCTTCCGAAGCTGGCTTACGCGTCGCCCAACGAGCGGTGATGCTTGATCCCACCAATAAGGGAGCTTTAATGAATTTAGGGATGGCACTGAACGCCTTAAAACGAAAGGAGGAAGCGCTCGTCGTTTTCCAGCAAGCCATCCAGTTAGACCCAGAGCACGCTTCAGCCTGGCATGGTCGAGGGTTAGCACTGCGTGGTCAGAAACGCTATCAGGAGGCACTGGCAGCTTTCCAACAGGCGACTGCATTAGATCCCAAATTGTCATCCTCCTGGTTACAATTGGGTTATATCTACGCCTTTTTGGGTTTTGAAGAGGTCGGAATTGCTGCCTTCCAACGAACAATGGAACTTGCTCCCTGGCTTACGCCGCGCTGCTGGCAAGGGCTGGGCAGTATCTATCGGAGTGCGGGCCGTTACAAAGAAGCCACTGCTGCTTTCCAGCAAGCGATAGAACTTGACCCAAAAGCAGGATTCGCTTACTCAATGCTAGGCTCACTGTACGAATTAGATGATGATCTGGAGCAGGCGCTGCGCTTTTACAAGCGAGCCATTGAAGTAACACCGGATAAGGCCACCGGGTATAGTTCATATGCCTCAGTCTTGCAAAAATTAGGACGGGACATGGAGGCGGCAGAGTATCTGGCGCGTGCCCGCGAATTGATAAGTGACGCGAACGCCTATGACAAGGCTTGCCTTGAAGCCATTGCCGGCAACACGGAACTGGCTGTTGAATATTTGACCCAAGCTTTAGCTGAAATTCCCAATTGGCGCAAGTGGGCCAGGCGTGACCCGGATTTAGTCTCGCTGCACGGCCATCCCCGCTTTGAGGCGTTGGTCGGAAACGAGGGTTAAGACTAAGGGCTGGATAATATCCTGTGGTTACAGCCCGGAAAAACTAAACATTTGCCCTATGCCCCAGCCCCTCGCCCCTTCTCCCCCTTGCTAGTTTCGGATTTTGCAGCTAAGATTACGACTCTACTTTGACGCGGTTATAAAACGAGCGTGGGAATGAGTTTACAGAAATTGAAGTTCGAGGTCTGGAGCGATTTTGTCTGACCCTGGTGCTATATGATCAAGGCCAGTTTGGACCGACTCGCTCAAACCGAAGCAATTGAAGTCACCTGGAAAAGTTACGAACTACGCCCGCAAGACGCGACACCGCTGCCCGAAGCAATTGAAAAAGCTTACCGGGAACGCATCGCTGCCGGCTGGCCTCAAGTGCAGCAGATCGCCCAAGAACGCTTTGGGGTGGAGATGAAGACTCACCGCTGGGGAGTCAAATCGCGCTTTGCCCTGGAAGGGGCCAAGTACGCGGAGGAAAAAGGAGCCGGCCCGGCCTATCACGAGGCCATGTTCAAAGCCCACTTTGTCGAGGACCGCGATTTTGGCGACCTGGAAACGCTCGGGGATTTGGCCGCCGAAGTCGGGCTGGATCGCGCCGAATTTCTGGATGCCGTTAAAAACAGGGCCTATGCGCCGCAGGTTGACGCCGACATCCGGCAGGCCCAGGCGTATGGCTTGCAGGGTGTCCCTGCCATGATCATCGAGCAGAAATACCTGGTCTCCGGGGCGCAGCCGTTCGAGGCTTTGCTGGATGTTGTGCAAGAAGTCAAACAACGGCTGGCAACTGGCTAACTTTCATAATAAGGTTTTGAGTCATTGAAGCCCCACTATTGGACGCGGATTAAACGGATCGAACGGATTTAAGTCATTTTTATCCGAAACATCCGTCGAATCCGCCCCAAAGTTCTTCAAATTCCCCCGCCCGGCAAGTAAAATAAACTGCTTGCCGGGATGATCTCATCTTCTTAAGCTTCTTCTAAAAATAGTAGGGTATATATAAGATGAAAGTTATTGTCCGACTGCTGTAGCATCTCACCTAACTTTTCGACACAGCCTAGAGGATAGCTCTGGTGAGGAACTTTTTCCTAAAACTAATGGCGTTCATCGCCCTGCTGCTTGTGATCCAGGTGGCTGTCTCGGCTATGGTCCCGCCTGAGCTGCCTAAAGAAATCCTGGCGTTAGATCAACAGCTTCAAGAAGGGGTTGATACCGTCTATCTCGGCGATAGTATCCTGATTTACCCTGCGGGTGAGCCGACCATCCCGGAGATTTTACGCGATTTGGTGCCCAATCATACGATTGGCGACATAGCCCATCCCGCTTACCACCTGGACTTGTATGAACGCTACGTAAATTATCTGGTCAAAAACAAATCTCAGGTCGAGACCGTCATCATTCCGATTAACATGCGTTCATTTTCGCCGGAATGGGATTTGCGTCCCACTTACCAATTTGAGCGCGAGAAAACCATTTTGACTTACGGCCCGACGCTTTCTACCATTTTTTACCGGATGTTTGATACATTCGGGCTGTTCGACTCGCCGATTAGCCAGGCTGATTTTCAAGAGGCGGCTGTCTTCAACGGCGACCAACCCGTCGGCGAGGTGGCTGAATTTGAGGAACTGATCGGGGCCAGCACCACAGAGCCTGAGGCTGGCCCAAACGATTTTGCTTACCATGCCAGCATTCCCTCCGAAGATGAAGTTGAGGCATTGAAGGCGACGCTGGTTTACTACTACATGTACCGCCTGGACCAGCACCACCGCAAGATCCAGTCGTTGAAAACAACCAGCCGCTTGCTCCTGGAAAACGGCATCAAACCCATCTTCTACATCACCCCCATCAATTACGAGTTGGGTGAAACCCATCTCGGCGAGGCATTTTATCGGCGATTGGCCGAGAATACAGCCGTAGTTGAGCGCGTCCTGCGTCGAAAAGATGTCGGCGTCTTGAACTTGGTCTTCGACCTGGAAGCCTACAATTTTATTGATACGGAGCATCTGACCGAAAACGGCAAAACCTATATCGCCGAAGTTCTGGCTGCAGCCATTGAGCCGCCTCAACCCAAGCCCTTAGCCTCGACCGGCCTTGACGATGCGCCCACGCCCTATATTTCGTCTATTGAGCGGGCTGGCCATCCGAGTCCAGAGCCATCAGCTACGCCAACGCCAACCGCAAGCACTTCGACGGCGCTGCCAACCCTAACCCCATCGCCTACCGAACCGGCCTCGACCGCCCGACCAACGCCGACCCCTACCCGCGTTGTTACAGTCACCGCCACCCCGCGCTCGCTGGCTGAGCAACAGGCAGGGCAGCTTGTCTCGGCTGAATTTTGGACTACGTTTGAACCGGCTGGCAATTATAATATTGAAGTCTATCGTCTGCGTTACAAAACGGTAGCTCGAAATGAGCAAGTCACCGAGGTCGAAGCCAATCTCTACGTGCCGCAGGCTGCTGAGGAAACTGAGTTTCCTGTTTTTCTCTACGCTCCCGGCACTACCGGTTTAGGCGACCAATGTGCCCCGTTGTTGGAGTGGTCCAACGGGAGTAATTGGGGGGCGTATCACAGCTACATGCTTGAATATACCGCCCAGGGCTTGATCGGTATTTTGCCCAACTACCAGGGTTTTGACGAGGCTAACCAGGCGACCCCCTACTTTATCTCCGAGTTTCAAGCGCGCGCCTTACTCGACGCGGCGCGGGCGGCTTACAACTTCTTTGAAGAATCGCCGCAAGTTGTGGCCCATCCCATGGAGGCCGTGGTGATGGCCGGCTACTCCAGCGGAGGCCATGCCGTTTTTGCCGCCAAGGATTTCGCGACCAGTTATGCGCCGGAGCTGCCGTTTAAGGGAGTCATTGGTCACGGCCCGACCACCAACATTGAAACCCTGTTGAAAGAAGACGCCATTTTCAGCCCTTACATCGTGCAAACCTATCGTGACTTTTACGGCCCGGAGGTCGTTGATCCGGCCGATATTTTCCAGGATCGCTGGCTGGCCAGTTTTGAAGCCGATGTGATGACCCGCTGTGTTGATAGTATCTTTACCTACTACGGCCACAGCGCCCGGCAAATGTATCGCCCCGAATTTGTAGATGCACTCTACGCCGGGCGCTTGCGAGCGGTCGTCCCGGCTTTCAAAGCGGCGCTTGACGACAATGCCGCCGGTTTGTCGCGAGATGGGATTGAAATCCCGGTGCTTATTCTCCAGGGCACGGCCGACCAGATTGTTACGCCCCCCAGCCAAACACAATTTGCCGCCAGCCTGTGTCAGGCCGGCGCCCATGTCACCTACCTCAGCTATCCGGCTGTGAGTCACCCCAACATCCGGCGGGTCAGCTTTAGAGACACCATCAACTGGATAGAAAACGCGGCCAGCGGCAGCTTGCCTGAGTCGAACTGCGCTAACCTGACCAGCGAATAGAGACAGCCATGCCATTCAACTCCATAGAATTTCTGATTTTTTTTTCGATTGTCGTCGGGCTTTATTTTGCCTGTCCTTGTCGCTACCGCTGGGTGCTGCTGCTGGCAGCCAGTTACTACTTCTACGCGGCCTGGAAGCTGGAGTATATCTTCCTCCTTATGACGGCAACGCTGATCAGCTACATCACTGCCATTTCAATTTTCAGGGCGGAGCGTCAAGCCCAGCGCACCGCGCTTCTTATCATTGGCTTGTGCGCAAATCTGGGCATACTATTTGCCTTCAAATATTTCAATTTTTTCAACGACACCCTCAGAACTGCCTTTAACCAATTCAATCTCGTCTACAACGTGCCTATGTTCCAGGCGCTGCTGCCGGTCGGAATATCATTTTATACCTTTCAAACGCTTGGCTACATCATTGACGTCTACCGGGGCAAGCTGGAACCGGAACGACATTTGGGACGATATGCGCTGTTTGCCGCCTTTTTCCCGCAACTGGTGGCCGGTCCTATTAATCGCGCCCCGCATCTGCTGCCGCAGTTTTATGAGAAATTTGACTTTGACGAGGCGCGGGTCAGCAGTGGATTACGTCTGATGCTGTGGGGCATGTTCCAGAAGGTGGTTATTGCCGACCGGCTGGGATTGTACGTTAATACTGTTTATAACAATCCCTCGGAGTGGGCGGGCTGGCCGGTCTTACTGGCTACCTACTTCTTTGCTTTCCAAATTTACTGCGACTTTGCCGGCTATTCCAATATTGCTATCGGCGCGGCCCAGGTGATGGGCTTTGACCTGATGGAAAACTTCAGACGGCCCTACTTTGCCCGGTCACCCTCAGAATTTTGGCGGCGCTGGCATATTTCCCTGTCCAGTTGGTTTAGGGATTATTTATACATTCCCTTGGGGGGTAGTAGAGTCTCCGTGCCGCGCTGGTACTTGAACTTGATGATTGTCTTTCTGGTCAGCGGTTTGTGGCACGGCGCGGCCTGGACCTTTGTGATGTGGGGCGGCCTGCATGGCCTGTATACGATCGGAGAGGTGGCAACCAGGGGCATGAGGGGGAAACTGGCTGACCGGCTAGGATTTGGCGACAAGCCCATTATGCAAGCCGTGCTGAGCGGGTTTATCACCTTCAACCTGGTCTGCCTGGCCTGGGTCTTCTTTAGAGCTAATTCCATCGCGGATGCGTTTCTGCTGCTCCAAAACTTGGCGACCTTGACCAACTTCGCCGATCTCAACGCGCCTTGGGCCAGCGTAGTTGACAACCCGGCCCAGGAAATGGCCCTGTCGCTGGGCTTAATTCTTATCTTAATAATGGTCCAGTGGATTCAGGAGCAGCAGTGGCACGCACCCACTTTCTGGCAGCGGCCCTTCTGGTTTCGCTGGGCGGCTTACCTGGGTTTAGCCCTGGCTATTATGAACCTGGGTATCACCGAGGAAATCCCTTTTATCTATGCCCAGTTTTAACTAAAAACCAGGTGGCATGCACTTTTCAACACTAATATAGGCACCCTTTGTTCAAATAGACCTAATTCTTAGCACGACAAGTGCCTGTCACCTTAACCCCGTCTATTATTGAAATTGGCTATTGAAAAAGTCTGAACACTGCGACGCGGGGAGCTGTCCGTTCAAGATGTTACGCATCCAGACGACCGAGTCGGTAAAGCTGGCTTGCCGTGTTTGAAAGTGGTTTACATCTGGGTAGAGCTTGTAGCTGACATTTTTGCCCAAGTTGCACAAGCGGGCTACAAAGCGTTCGTGGGTTTGCGGGGTAACAATGTTATCCGTCTCTCCGTGGAAGAGCACAATCGGCACATTCGTGTCAGATGAGTTGCCAACATAATTGAGCTCAAGCGCTTCTTTAAAGGCGGGAAATCTTTCGGCCAGCCGGTCGCCGTACAATGCCTCGAAAAATTCCGGCTGGTAGAGCAGCTTCGGGTCTGCCGGATAATACTCATAGGCTTCATCCACACATTTAGTTGAAGCATCGCTAAAAAAGGTGGGCACCCAATTAGGTAAAAATACGGCTTCGGGACTAATCACCTCATCCCCGTAATAGTTAAGATAAGCGTAGACAATGTAGGGGGCGAGCGGTGGCCGTTCGCGCAGTAGAGCCTCCACATTGGGTGCGGTGGCGTGGCCAACCACACCCCTGATCGGCAGCTCCGGCGCGTAGCTACTGGCCTCATCCAGCGCGGCAAAAGCACCATGCCCGCCTTGGGAGTAACCTCCGTAAAAGACTGCCTGGGCAGGTCGCGCCAGAACGTTAGCCAGGAGGTTCTTGTTGAACACCTCGTAGGTGGCCCGCGTCGCATCAAGCATGATCGAGGCTTCGAGCCTGGCAATAAAATAGTGGTGTTTGCGGGTTTGATCATCATAGCCTTGCCAATGGGGCAAGACGGTGATGAAACCCTGGGCCGCGTAGGAGAGCAGGTGGATCTGGTATTGGCCCCAGTTGCGCCCGCGGCTATCCTCATCCAGCGGCGCGCACAAATTGCTGATCCCTGTTGTGCCGGCGCCGTAGACAAAGAGGGGAAACTCGGCCGGGGCGTCTACCCTGGGCACAAACATCTCGGCTCGAATCGAAACCCAGTGCCCCAGTTCATTTCTGCTCTTGAAGCGCACCTTAAAACGGTCAACCGCAAATTGCGCCGGCGTCTGGTTGCTGGCCGGGTAAAATTTGGCCTGAAGCTGATTGATGGTTTCAACAGAAACGGTGGTTGCAAACTCCGCTTCCTTAACCAGCGAGTCAACGGTCAGCTCGGCTAAAGCGGCGGGTACGGGCGGCTCAATATCGAGGGTAGAGGGGGTGGAGGGAGGCTCGATGAGGGCTACAGCAGGGGAGGTAGGCGAAGGCTCAACCTCAGGTGCGGTCAGCTCGATTGCGTTGCTTATCACCGAAGTAGCAACGACTTCAGGGTTGGCAGGTTGGACAGCAATTGGCTCGGTCAGCTCGCCGGGATTTGGAGTGGTGTACCGGGCCATGTTTTCCGGCATCCGAATGGTGCATGCGATACTGACAAAAATAATCAGCAGCAATACGCTATGAATTTGTTGGCGAACTTTCATGAAGCTATATCTGTAAAACTATCGTTGACAATCGGTTGCCTATTATTCCACGGAAATTATTTTTGTCAAAAACCTTATAGGCAAATGGCTTTACCCTTCATTCCTACTCAGGCCCCAAGCGAAAGCGGAAAAAGTACCTTTTCCTGTCTGGACAATAACTTCACTCTAGTCTACAATGGATATAATTACCTAAGCCCTTATAAGGGTTATCCTCGTTCCTTATATCTGTAACGTCACACCGCCTCAGACGACAAGGCTTTCACCTTACTAACTATGAAGCTACCCCGAATCTCGACCAATTTCTTTAGGCAGTTTGATCATCTCTTATTTCCACCCCCCAAGACCGACTTACCGCTCCATTCCAATCAGAGCATCATTCTTAGGCAGGGCCGCGAGCGTATCCTGACGGCAATGCTGCGAGCAACGGCCGGGCTTGGTTTGTGCAGTTTACTTAATCTTCTGCCCAGATTGATCAGGGATGAGCAATGGATTTCCATCGCCATTTATCTCGCTTCTCTGGGGGCAATTTTGGTCGGTGCGATCAGCCGCCAGCTTGATTACCGGCTGCGAGCCAACCTGTTTCTACTGATTGGGTATGGGATAGCTGTGCTTGATCTGGTTAACTATGGCCTGGGCGAGGATGCCCGGGTATTTCTCTTTGCCTTTGCTGTTGGCGCTATTATGCTGCTCGGTGCTTGGGTAGGACTGGGGGCGCTCGGTTTGAGTGTGCTGACTCTGGCTATCGTCGGTTGGCAAATAAGTACCGGCCAATTTGAGCCAGTATCCGGGAGTCATGTAGATTCTGGCATTTTGACTACGGAAGCGGTAATCTTCATCTGCATTAACTTTCTGCTGACCACCGGTTTGGTGATGGCTGCCCTCTATGTGCTCCTGCGTGATTTTGACATTGCCTGGCAGCGTGAACGGTTGGCCGTTAGCCAGGTGAAACAAGAACGGGACTTATTAGAATACCGCGTTGCTGAACGGACCGGCGAACTTGCTCAGGCCCGCGACCAGGCCCTGGCGGCCAGCCGCTTAAAAACCGAACTCCTGGCTAAAGTCAGTCACGAACTGCGGACCCCCCTCGGCGTCATCCTCGGCTTTACCGAAATGCTGCAACTCGGTATCTATGGCCCTCTTTCAGACAAGCAAAAACAGGTCGCAGTCGAGATTATGGACAGCACCTGTTCTCTAACCAGTCTGGTCAATGAATTGCTCGATCAGGCTCAACTCGATGCCGGAAGGTTAAAACTGAACACAAGCCCCTTCCCCCTGGCAGATCTGGTTGAAGGCACGTTATCCAAGATTGGTATTCTGGCCCAAACCAAAGGGTTGGCCTTAACCACAACCATCGCTCCTGATATGCCGGCTACTCTGTTCGGCGATCAAGCTCGTCTGCAGCAAATCCTGGTCAATCTGGTCGGCAATGCCGTCAAATTCACTGCAACCGGCACTGTCCGGGTCTGTTTCTACCGGCCCGATCCTGCCCATTGGGCCTTACAAGTCTCCGACACCGGTCCTGGCATTCCCATTGAGGCTCAAACTTACATCTTTGAGCCTTTCAGGCAAGTGGATGGCTCTACTACCCGGCAACACGACGGCGCCGGGCTAGGCTTGTCTATTGTCAAACAATTGATCACCTTGATGGGGGGTCAGATTGCTTTAGAAAGTGAGATGGGACGAGGAAGCACTTTTACTGCTACATTCCCCTTAGAATTTATCGCGGAGAATTAACCATGGCGGAGCGTCCGGCAGCTAAAAATCCGTTGGCCTTCATTATCGAAGATAACGAATCCGTGGCCGAAGTATTCAAGATAGCCATAGAGCAGGCTGAATTTGAAACTGAAGTCATGCACGATGGTCAAACGGCTTTGGAGCGGCTGGCAACTGCGACTCCGGCGCTCGTTCTCTTAGATTTACATTTACCTTTTGTTTCTGGGGCTGAAATCCTGCGCTATATTCGTACTGAGCCGCAATTGGCTAAGACTCGGGTAATATTAGCCACCGCGGACTTAATAAGGGCTGAAATCCTTGAGCATCAAGTAGATTTTGTACTGACCAAACCCTTTGGCTACACCCGCTTGTACGAGCTAGCCAAAGAATTACGGGCATCTCTTTGAAGGAACAGCGCTGATGATTGACCACACACTTTTGACTAATCCCGGTATCCAGGTTGTCGCCATATTGGTTGGCGTCGTCGTCCTGATTGCCGGGCGCCAGCTTTTTTGGCTTTTTGTCGGCGCGGTTGGATTTGTAGTCGGCCTGTCCCTGGCCTTCCAATTGCTGGCCGACCAGCCGCCCTGGTTAATCTTGCTCGCCGCGGTACTCCTGGGTCTCGTCGGCATCGTCGTAGCTGTTTTTCTCCAGACCATCGCCGTTGGCCTGGCCGGATTTCTCATGGGAGGCTACGCCCTCACCTGGTTGGGGCAGCAGTTTAGCCTCGACCTGAGCCAGTGGGGCTGGCTCATCTTTGTGGTTGGCGGGGTAATGGGTGTGCTGCTGGCGATTTATCTCTTCGATGCCGCGTTGATTATCCTGTCGGCCTTAGCTGGAGCCAGCTTGATTGTTCAAGCCATCAGCCTCGACCCGCTGGTGACAGTCATCCTGTTTCTGGTTTTGGTCCTGCTCGGCATTTTGATTCAAACCAGCACCCGGAGGGCTAAACCACCCGCCGACCCAAACAGCGATTAGCCACTATTCAGCGCCCTGCCAGGATGCGCCGATATTGACCGCGATAGTACAACAGCGGGTTAGCGGGGTTTTCGGCCCGGTATAGCCCGATGACCCGGCCCACAACAATCCAATGGTCGCCGCCTTCCAGAAATTCCCTGGTACGGCAGGCAATCGCTCCAATAGCCCCTTCCAGGCGCGGGCCACCCAGCCAAGGGATGAATGTAAAAGCGGGAGGCTCTGGATGGGGCCACATGTGGGCAAAGTAACTGGATAAATTCTGCTGCTGTTCGCTTAAAATATTGATCGAAAATCCATCGGTCTGGCGCAGGAAACTCATCAAGTGCGCTTCTTTTTGCACACAAACCAGCACCAACATCGGCTCTAACGAAACAGAAGTGACTGCATTGGCAGTCATCCCGTAAACCTCACCCTCAGCTTCGACCGCTACGACTGTCACCCCGGTGGCAAACAAACCAATCGTGTTACGAAATACCCGGCTATCAACAACTTCTTCGATCAGGTTAGTCACGTCTTTCCTCTGTAAATTAAGCTGAGGGAAGATTATAGCACAGATGCTATGGAATGGACATAACTCTAGAGCCTCACCTGTCAGCAAAAAGGGCTATTTTTATTGCCAAAGCCCGGTTAACTGGATAAAATTTGTACATTAACCACATTCTTCGAATAAATCCGAATTAAAGCGTGTCAAGCAAAGTTACTTGTGCTATAATCTAATCTATGAGAGTCGCCAAAGTTCCGCTCAACCAGGCTGCCGGTCACATTCTACTCCATAATCAAGCTGGTCCGGATGGCCGCAAAGCCCTTAAAAAAGGCCAACGTCTGACTGCCGCCGATATTACCCTCTTACGAGACCTGGGCCGCGAGCAAGTTTATATCGCCATCCTGGCCCAAGACGACCTCGACGAAAATGAAGCGGCTCGCCGCCTGGGGCAAATCATGACGAGCCAGGGCCTTGAACCGAGCAGCGCCACCACCGGCCGGGTCAACCTCATGGCCACCCTCACGGGATTGTTTAAGGTTAACGTCGAAAGTCTCATGGCTTTCAACGATATTATCGGCATTACCCTGGCCACAATTCCCAACCACACTGTGGTGCAGCCAAAAACAATGGTCGGCACGATCAAGATTATCCCTTACGGCCTGCCCCGCGCCGATCTGGCGGCTGCCGAAGCGATTGCCGGCGCATCTCGCCTGGTGGAAGTCAAGCCGTTTGTGGTCCAGCAGGCCGTTTTGATCACTACCGGCAGCGTCACAGCCCGTGAAAAAGTGATTGAAAGCTTTACCCCGGCCCTGCGCGACCGGCTGGCCGGATACAAAACCGCGCTCCTTGAAGGCCCTTATGTGCCCGAAGATGAAGATGAGATCAGTCAGGCTTTGCAATGGGCTTTGCACAGCGGCGCTAAAATGATCCTCGTCGCCGGGGAAACTTCGATTATGGATGTTGACGACATCACGCCCCGGGCCATTAAGGCTGTTGGCGGCGAAGTTGTGCATTACGGCATGCCGGTCGAACCGGGGAATCTTATGCTGCTGGCCTATTGCGGCGACATTCCTATCGTCGGCGCGCCGGGCTGCGCGAAAAGCAGAGGCTATAACGTGGTGGACATGGTTTTGCCCCGCCTGGCTGTCGGAGAACGCTTGACCCGCCGCGATTTGATCGCCCTGGGCCACGGGGGGTTGCTCAAATGACCGGCGCTGCCTGGGTGATAATTTGAACCGGCATGGTTTGGCCAGGTGGAGCGGCTGGACCTACCTGGCCTGGCTTTGGTTGTTGGCCCTTTTAAGTGTGGCCTGCCAAACCCAACCGAATCAAGTTTTTATTGAAGTGGATGGCGGTCGTCAAGCCTTGACGACCCAGGCCGCGACTGTGCGCGAAGCCCTGGCGGAAGCCAAAGTTGAACTTGGGCCGCTGGACCGGGTCAAGCCTGACCTGTACACCCAATTAGAACCGGGATTGGCCATCGCCATTACCCGGGTAAAAGAAGAAATTGAAACCAGGCGAGAAATTGTTCCCTTTGAGCGGCAGACGATCACCAACGAAGCCCTGGCCATGGGCGAAACGCGGGTCTCGCAGCTTGGGGTAAATGGCGAAGACGAAATCACCATTCGGGTGGTTTATGAAAATGGCGTAGAGGTCAGCCGGACTGAGGTATCACGGGCCACGGTGATCCAGCCGGCGCCGGAGATCCTGGTAGTTGGGCCGCAGGGTGAGCTGCCTTCGACCCCCATTGAGGGGACGATTGCCTATATTGCTAACGGCAATGCCTGGCTGATGCGGGATAGCAGCGGCAGCCGCCGCCCCTTGACCACCGCCGGCGATCTGGATGGCCGGGTGTTTAGCCTTTCACCCGACGGCCGCCAGTTGCTCTACACACGTGCGCTCAGCGACGAAATTGACCTGCCGCTCAACGAGATGTGGCTGGCCTCAACCACCATTGTCGGCGAAGCGCCGATTACGCTTGGCCTTCAAGGGGTGCTCTATGCCGAGTGGTCGCCGGTTATTAGCCAACCCTTGCTGGCCTACAGCACGGCGGAGCGGACAGCCAGCCCGCCCGGCTGGCGAGCCAACAATGATTTATGGCTGTATCGGCCGACTCGCCCGCCGCTGAGCGGCGAAGCAAAAACCAAAGCGGTCGAAGTGATTCCGCCCAATACCCAGGGACTTTATCCCTGGTGGGGCACTACCTTTTGCCTGGTCGCCCGACGGCGCCGTCTGGCCTATGCTGGGCCGACCAAATCGGGGTGATTGATCTTAAAACCGAAAGCCCGGTCAGCCACCACCATCACGCCCCTGGTTGACTTTGTCCCGCTCAAAACTTTCAGTGATTGGGTCTGGCTGCCGGGGCTGAGTTGGTCGCCTGATGGTCAATTTCTGGCCGCCGTCGTTCATGGCCCGCCCCAGGCCGGCGAGCCAGCCGAAGAAAGCCAGGTCTTTGATTTGTGGCTTCTGGGCCTGGATAACGGCATTTCGGCTAAAGTGAGCCAGCAGGTGGGCATCATGGGCTAATCCGGCCTGGGGCAAAATGGGAATTGCTTTCGGGCGGCCACAGACCCCTTCAATCGGCTACCGGCCGCTACTTCATCAAGTTAATAGATCGAGACGGCAGCAACCAACGCCAGCTCTTTCCCTTCCGCGAGGAGTTGGGCGTACAGCTACCGCAACTGGTTTGGTCCGCCGAGGGTGAAACCTTGCTCTTTACTTATAACGGAAATTTGTATATGATAGATAGGAATGGCACGCCGCCCAAGCAGCTTACCGCCGATGGTCAGGCCAGCCATCCGCAGTGGGTTTCGGCTGCACCTTTGATTACCAGCCTTACCAGCACGACAACTTTGACCGGCTCAGGTTCGATCACCACCGGTTCTACCGTCTTTCCGGTGACGCCGGCCCCCACCTTAGAAGTGACTGTTACACCAACACAATCAATTACCCGGAGCGTGACGCCAACCGTGACCCTGACCCCTACTCCCATCCCCGCTACTCCGCCAGCCTCTCCGGCTGTACCAACCATTCCCGCTGCCGATACAGCAACCATTACACCCTCGCTCAAACCGGAAGAGAACGAAGGAACGGATCCCCCGTGAACAAACAATCTACCATTTTAATCATGGATGAAGATCCAGAAACTCTGGAACAGCTTCAAACCACCCTACAGCGAGCGGGCTACAACGTATTGGTCGCCGTAGATGGGCATGCTGCGCTGCGTCTGGCGCACAGTAGAAAACCGGATTTAATTGTGTCTGATTTGCTGCTGACCGGTCTGGACAGCTATCAGGTTTGGAAAGCTTTCCGTGCGGATAAAGAAAATGTAGCAGCACCCATTCTGGTCATCAGTGCCTTGAATATTCCCGCCAGCAATGAGCCATGGCGGCCCAGCCCCAATGCCGAGTGGCAGCTCCTCTCTTATGACGCCTTTTTACCCAAGCCAATAGACTTAAGACGCTTTCTCCGCGTAGTTCAAAAGCTGCTGGCTCCGGCTCAAACCCAAACTATCGCCAGCGGGCCAAGCACCATTTTGGCTATTGAAGATAAAGAAACTCAAAGAGCTTTGGCTTCCATCCTGAGCAATAACGATTTTGGGGTAGAAACACCCGCCTCATTGAGCGAGGCGTTGCAGTTGAGCAGAGCTGTGCCTCCGGCAGCCCTGCTGGTAGATTGCCGTACTCGCAGCGAAGCTACAAAAAATTTCGTGGTCCAAACTCGCCGCTTTGTGCCTAACACGGTGATCATCGCCTTAATTGACCCTCAGGGTGCTTTTGAAGAGGGCCTGGAAAGCCTCTGTGATAGTTTTTTAGCCGTGCCTCTGCATCCCACGCGGATCGTCCTGTCCATCAACCGCATCCTTGATCATGTAGGCATGAAGCACCGTACCAGAGCCATCAGCAACCAGTTGATTACCACCAATCAGGACCTGCTTGATACGCAGCAAGTCCTCCGCGCCCAAAACGAAGAGTTACAACATATCAACAATCAACTGCGCGAGTTGAGCGCGCTGAAAGAAACGTTGACCGGCATGATTGTCCACGATCTTAAAGCACCGCTGGGGGCGGTGTTGGGAGCGATCAATTTTTTAATTACCGACCCTGACCTTAACTTGACCAGCACCCACGCCCGGCTGTTAACCGCCGCCAATGCTGCGGGCGACCAATTGCTGCGCCTGACCGAAACGCTTTTGGAGGGGCAGCGTTTGGAAGATGGCCATCTCAAGCCGGACATAGAACCCTTTGAACTCCCCGCCTTAATAGATGTTAGCCTGCACCGGGTTTCGCCATTGTTAACGATGAGCCAGCTCGAGGTGCAGTATACGTTCGCCGATAACCTGCCCACCGCCTTTGCCGACCCGCATATTAGCCAGCGCATCGTCGAAAACCTGCTGGATAATGCTATTAAATTTTCACCGCCCCGGAGCGCCATCACCATTAACGTCACCTCTGACGGGAAAATGATTACCGTTAGCATCACCGACCAAGGCCCCGGTATTCCTAAAGACCGCCAGCAAGAGATTTTTGACCGCTTTGCCCAAATCAAGAATGCCGCCTCTCCCTCTACCCGCGCCGGATTCGGCCTGGGATTGACATTTTGTAACCTGGCCACCCAGGCGATGGGCGGCTCTATTTGGGTTGAGAGTGACGGCGAGTCCGGCACCACCTTTCTCTTTACCCTGCCCGTCTATGAAGATGAAACAACGATGTAAAGTAACGGCGGGGCTTGCCCCCGCCTGGGGCGACCACAAGTGTCGCCGCTACGATTTTCGCTTTTGGTTGTCAAAATTCATTAGAGCGTTCTTTCCAACCATCTTCTAACATTTTTCAAAGTGAGTTCCTACGTTTTTGCCCTAGTATAGGCTGGTAAAATTATTATTCCATTGAGGAGAAAAAAATGCGTGTCTTAATTACCGGCGGTGCTGGCTTTCTTGGTTCTCATCTGTGTGATCGTTTTTTGGCCGAAGGGCACACTGTTATTGCCATGGATAATCTGATCACCGGCAAAACTGCTAATATCGAACACTTGGCCGGGCACGAGCGTTTCCTTTTCATTAAGCATGATGTTACCAATTATATCTATGTCGAAGGGCCGCTGGATGCGGTGCTGCATTTTGCCTCCCCCGCCAGCCCCATTGATTATCTTGAACTGCCCATTCCCACGCTCAAAGTAGGTGCCTTGGGCACGCACAAAGCCCTGGGCCTGGCCAAAGCAAAGGGAGCGCGCTTTTTGTTAGCCTCCACCTCTGAGGTCTACGGAGACCCCCTCATCCACCCTCAAACCGAAGATTATTGGGGCAATGTCAACCCTATTGGTCCGCGCGGCGTTTATGACGAGGCTAAACGCTTCGCCGAAGCCCTGACCATGGCTTACCATCGCTACCACCAGGTAGACACCCGTATCGTCCGCATTTTTAACACCTATGGGCCGCGCATGCGCCTGGAAGATGGGCGGGTCGTGCCAAACTTTATTGCCCAGGCGCTCCGGGGCGAGCCACTGACCGTATACGGCGATGGCAGCCAAACCCGCTCCTTCTGCTACGTCAGCGATCTGGTTCAGGGCATCTATCACCTGCTGCTGTCGAATGAAGTTGAGCCGGTGAATATCGGTAATCCGGTAGAAATGACCATTCTGGATTTTGCCAAAACCATTGTTGAACTGACCGGCAGCCAATCGGAGATTGTCTTTGTCCGGCCCACCGATATGCGCATCAAGGATGACCCCAAAGTCCGCCAACCCGATATTAGCAAAGCCCGCCGCATTCTCAACTGGAAGCCGAAGGTATCGCTGCATGCCGGCTTAAAGGAAACCATCACTTACTTCAAACCGCGAGTGTGACCATGCCGGCCAGCAGTTATGCCCAGGCTAGAGATAAACTCCTCAATCTAACCCTACCCCCCCTGTCCCTCAACAGCCCGTTGCGGCAGGCTGCCTTGATTGCGGTGATCATTGCTATTGGCCTTGCTGTTGCCTGGCTGCCAGTCACCTGGGTTGCTTTACTACTTGGGGGAGCTATCTTTTTAACCGTGCTCTTGCTCCGCCCAATTTTGAGCCTGTACCTGCTCATCCCGATCATCCCTTTCAGTAGTTTGCTAGCCGTGCCGTTCGGCGGCATTAAAGCCGGTCTGATGGAAATCGTGCTGATCTTGGGGCTGCTGGCCTGGCTGCTGCAAATGCTGGCCCGGCAGAAGGTCATGATTCCCTCTGTCCCCTTGCTCTGGCCTTTTCTCTTGTTTTTGGGAGGGGTGGGACTGTCATGGCTCAATGCGCTTTCCATCGGGGCCAGCCTGGTTGAAACGGCCAAATGGGTCGAGATGTTGGCGCTCTACCTGTTAGGGGTCGCTCTGCTGCCCGTTCGACATATTCGCCGGGTCGTCATGGTAATGATGTTGGCCGGTATAGCTCAGGCGGTCTTGGGTTTATACCAGTTCGTTTTCAAGGTTGGGCCGGCGGGCTTTTTGCTGTTCGATGGGCGCTTCTTGCGCGCTTACGGCACCTTTGCCCAGCCGAATCCCTACGCTGGCTATTTGGGCCTGGTTCTCCCCCTGGCACTGTCATTAGCTGTCTGGGCCTTCACTGATTCAGGATTTGGACTAAAATCGAAAATCCACGCCCAAAGGGGCAGTCCAAAATCCAGAAGCTTCTATGGCTTGTCCCTGGTCCTGTTACTGGCCGCACTTTTTGCCACTCAATCGCGGGGAGCCTGGCTGGGTTTTGCGGTCGCTGCGGTGGTTACGCTGGGGGTGCGGAGCAAACAGGCGGCTATGATAGTCGGCGGTTTGGTTTTGGTTGGTATCCTGGCGACTCTGGCTGGCTCGTTCGATTGGGGCGTAGTCAGTACGAATGCGGTCACACAGCGCCTGGTAGATGCCCTGGGCATTGCCACCATCGGTGATACTTCGGCCATCGAGGTCACCGACGCCAATTTTGCTACCATCGAACGGCTGGCTCATTGGCAAGCCGCCCGCGACATGTGGCGCGACCACCTCTGGCTGGGGGCGGGCTTTGGCAATTATGCGGTCATCTATCCTGTCTACGCGCCGGGCCGCTGGCTCGACCCGCTGGGCCATGCCCACAATTATTTGCTCAATATTGGCGCGGAAGCCGGCTTGGTTGGGATAATTGCCTATTTGATTTTCTGGATTTTAGCTTTTAGAGTATCATTGTTAGCTTTACAGAGCAGTACTGGTTTCAATCGGGCCGTGGCAGCGGGTGGACTAGGTACTTTAGTCCATTTACATATTCACAATTTTTTCGATAATCTGTACGTACAGGGAATGTACTTGCACCTGGCTGTTGTATTGGCGCTCATTTCGATTATCTATTCATGTCACCAAACCAAATTCAGCCGCGAAAGAATTTATCAATGATTCAAACCCTTACTAACATCTATCAGAGTCGCCCCAAAGAATTTAATCGTTTCGTCAAATTTGCGATGGTTGGCGCTTTTGGAGCTATCATTGATTTTGGCCTGCTCAACCTGGCTTTATATGTTATCCGCAATATTTTGCAATGGGATTTGTTAGCGGGATTTAACATCAATGGGAATCTATTAATTGCCAATACCCTCTCGGTTAGCGTCGCCATGCTGAGCAATTTTATCTGGAATCGATACTGGACATTTCCCGAGTCGCGCAGCCGCAAAAAGCGAACGCAACTGCCTCAGTTTGCCCTGGTTAATCTGATTGGTCTTGTTATCAACAACCTGATTGTCATCGGCGTTGACTACCTCCTGTTTCCATATGTCGGCGAGCCGTGGAGTTATAATATCGCCAAAGCCTTTGCTATCGGCATAGTCCTTTTTTGGAATTTCGGCGTCAACCGCCTATGGACTTATCGGGGACTGTGATCTTGCCTCTTGAAAATCGGGATTGATTACACTGCCGCGCTCAAGCAGAGCGGTGGAATAGGCCGTTATACCCGGGGTCTGGTAACAACGCTGGCCCAGCTTGATCCACACAACCCGTATATCCTGCTGGCGCCCAGCGATGCCCCCCGGTCCGGCCTCCAAACTTTTCAAAACTGCCCCAATTTCAATCATAAAATTTATCCTCTGCCGGAGCGATGGCTGACCATCGCCTGGCATCGCTTTTATTTACCTGTTCCGGTCGAGTGGTTTGCCGGGCAACTGGATTTGTTCCACTCGCCCAACTTTATCCTGCCGCCCACCCGGCAGGCCAAAACCCTGCTCACCGTTCACGATCTCTCCTTTATTCGCCATCCCCAGGGAGCTGTCGCCAGCCTGCGTAAATGGCTCAACCAGGTGGTGCCGCGCAGCCTGGCCCGCGCCGATCACATCCTGGCCGACTCTGAAAGCACGAGACAAGATTTGATTGAGATTTTCAACCTCAAGCCTGCCGATATTACGGTCGTGGGGGCCGGGGTTGAAGAACGGTTCCGCCCCATCACCGACCCCGCCACCCTGGCGGCTGTCCGGCGGCGGTATCGTTTACCGGACTCATTTATACTGGGCCTAGGCACCCTGGAGCCGCGCAAAAACTTTACCGGTTTAATCGCTGCCTTCGCCCAGTCCCCGGTACGTGAAACTCACCATCTCGTCATTGCCGGCGGCAAGGGCTGGCTATACGATGATATTTTTGCCGCCGCCCAAACCTCGCCTGTGGCCGACCGGATTCATCTCGTCGGCTTTGTGGCCGATGAAGATTTGCCCGCGCTCTACAACCTGGCCGATATTTTTGCCTACCCGTCCCACTATGAAGGCTTTGGCATTCCTGTCATCGAGGCAATGGCCTGCGGCACAGCGGTGGTCTGCGCCAACAATTCCTGTCTGCCCGAAGTGGCCGGCGACGCTGCGCTCCAGGTAACTGCCACCGATACTCCCGCCCTGGCCGAAGCCCTGGCCCGACTGGCCAACAATCCTGAACTGCGGGTACAGGCCATCCAGGAGGGCTTCCGCCAGGCCCGAAAATTCACCTGGCGGGCTGCCGCCGAACGGCTGCTGGCTGTTTATCAACGATTTGTCTAAACTTGTTTCACACTCTTCCCAATTTATGCTATACTTGACCCACCAACCTCTGCCAATCTATTCACACAGTGGATCATTATGTCACTACTTGTTCTCACCGAAGACGAATTACGCCAAATTGTGACCATTGCCGAGGCCATAGACGCGGTGGAAGCTGCCTTTGTCGCCCTGGCCGAAAGCCGCATGCATGTACCCGGCAATTTTACCCTCGATTTGCCCGAGGTAAGCGGCCAGGTGGATGTCGAAGGCGCTTATCTCAGCCAGGCGCCTTATTATGTCGTCAGAATTAACAGTAATTTTCGTAATAATTCCCGCCTTGAGCTGCCCATTCAGGGGGGGCTGACCGCTGTCTTTGATGCAGCCAACGGTTCTCCGGTCGCCATTATGCTGGATAATGGTTATCTGACCCATCTGCGCGCCGGGGCCGCCGGGGCCTTGGCGGCTCGCTACCTGGCTAATCAAACCCTCGACCGGGTGGTCGTGCTCGGCTCAGGCAGCCAGGCCTATATCCAGCTCAAATCTTTGACGGCGGTCAGACATGTCGGCCTTGTCTCCGTTTGGGGACGTTCGCCCCTGCACGTTGACAGCTACGCCCGCCGCCTGGTCGAAGATCATGACCTCAACATCGAAATCGCTCCCTCCCTTGAAACGGCTGTTCGCCAGGCCGACCTGATCATCACCGCTACGTCGAGCCAACAGCCCCTCCTCCAGGCTGATTGGCTCAAACCCGGCGTCCATATCACCGCTGTTGGCAGCAATCACCCCAACAAACAAGAGCTTGACGTGGCTGTCTTGCAGCGCGCCGATGTTATCATTGCCGATAAGCTCGACCAGTGCGCCGCCGCCGGTGAAATCCATCATGCCATGGCTGCCGGTGTTATCACGCTGGAACATGTCCAGGGGGAACTTGGCGAACTCATTACCGGAAAAATTCCGGGCCGGACTGACCCCGGCCAGATTACCGTCGCCGACCTGACCGGCCTGGAAGTGCAGAATACTGCTATCGCCACCCTCGCCCTTGAAAAGGCCCTCTTCCTGGGCCTGGGACAAAGGGTGGAAAGCCAACTGTGATGAACTCTCATCCCTTTGCAGAGGCAAGTCTAAGACCTGCCTCTACCCGGTAAGCGCATGCCCTGGTGGTATTTAGCCACGTTACTGGCTGCCAACCTGACCCTGCTGCTGCCGCCCGCTTCCCCTCTGCGCGTGGCGGGAGCGTTTTTATTCATTAGCCTGTTGCCCGGCCTGCCATGGGCCGCCCGCTTTTGGCCCCACCCATCGCCGCTTCTGCGCTGGATTATCGCCGCTGCGCTCAGCTATAGCTTCACGACCCTGACCACGCTGTTATGGCATTACCTCCCTGGCCCCGTTCAGATGTGGCATATCTTGCTTGCGCTCAACCTCCTGGCCATTTTACCGCTCATTATGAACCGACTCCTTAAAACACCTCATGCTCCCCTTTCAACATTCCCTCCGATCGCAGGGCAGACTGCTGACCACCGACCGCCTGTTGATCATTCACAATTGACTATTGTCCATTCACCATTGACAATTGTTTCCCTCCGCACCTCCACTCCTCTCCTCCTCATCCTGCTCATCGCCCTGTTCCTCCGCACCCTTAACCTGAACTACAGTGAATTTCAAGGGGACGAAGCCCTCGCTATGATTACCGCCGCCGAAGCTTTGGAAGGCCACGAGGATGCCCTGTTTCTTCGTTCCAAAGGCCCCGCTGAAGTTTTGCTGCCGATGGCCCTGTGGCGGCTCACCGGCGTTATCAACGAATCCATCGCTCGTTTGCCTTTTACCACTGCCTCGCTGCTGGCCATCGTCACTATTTATTTAGTTGGCCGGAAACTGGGTGGAGAGCGCACCGGCTGCCTAGCTGCCGGCTTTTTTGCCTTCAACGGCTTTATGGTCGCCTTTGGCCGGATTGTGCAATATCAAGCCCTGGTCGTCTGGTTCAGCACGCTGGCTTTTCTGCTCATGTTAGAATGGAGCGAGACCCGCCGGCTCAGTCTGGCCCTGCTGGCCGGCCTTTGCCTGGGCCTGGGCCTGCTGGCCCATTATGATGCAGTTCTGGTCGTTCCGGCCCTGGCCTGGATACTCCTCACTGGCGTCCCAGCAAACACGAGTAGGGGGCAGGGAGTCGCTTTTCTCAGCGGTCGGCTGGCTGCCGTCGGCGGTCTCATCACCGCCTTCCTCCTGGCTGCTCTCCCCTTTTACCTGCCCTTCAGCCTCGATCCCCAGGCCAATCGCACCGGCGATTACGTAGGCGCGCGTATCGGCAACGAGCTGCGCAACAACCTGCCCGACTTTTTTCACTTCAACACGTTCTACAGTTCCTTCTACTATCTCGTCCTATCCGGTCTGCTGGTCTTGGGGCTGTTAACCTGGCTACTGTGGCAAACTCGCCAGAGTCGCTGGCCGGGAATAATCCTGGCTGGACTTGTTCTGGCTGTCGTCTTTAAGCCAAATCTGCTGGCCTGGGACAGCCTGGACCTTTCTGTTTTACCTTTTGCCCTGCTCCTGGCCGGCGCATTTATCGCTCTTTTCATGCACTCCTTCTTGGTCTCTAAAACCGAATCTCTCCCTCATCCTCCCCTACTCCCCCTTCTTCTCTGGCTAGCCATTCCCTTTCTCGGTTACAACTTTGTCGTCGCTTTGGGTTTGACCCACATTTATACGATTGTTCCGGCTTGGTCTCTTTTAGCCGGGCTGGGGTGGCATATCTTTTTTGACCGCAAACTTGAACAGGAAAAAGATTCTCCCCGCTTGACTTTACCCAGACTCACCTCAAACGGGCTGCTTATCGGCCTCATCCTGCTCTCCACCTTCTTCCTGTGGAATGCCTTCATCCGCCACGATGTTGAGTATTGGCAAGATTACCCGGCGGGCAATTTACCCCTTTACTGGACGCCCTACAAACAGTTACCCCCGGCCGGTTTTTTTGGCTTTGCCCACCGCACGGGCTGGAAAGCAGTCGGCCAGAAGATTGTGGCCGGGGAGCTGGCCGGGGATTATGGCAGCAACGAAGAGCCGGATGTTACCACCTGGTACACCCGCGGCGCGCCCCGCGCCTGCGACCCCCAGCCTGAATTTTATTTTTTGGCCGGCGATCTGATTGACCAAGTGGACGTGTCCCCTGACCTGCTGGTCTCAACCTACGGGCAAATCGGCCAGGTCACTTTGCCAAATCAAAAACAAATGCGGATAATGCAATTGAGGCCCACAACGCTAACTTTGGGTGAATTATCTGACTCAGCGCTGGCCGGCGAGTTTGACCAGACAGCCAGTCCGGCGGCTTTTGCTCGCTCCGCTCGGGGTTCTGTGCCGGTTGAAGCCAACTTTAGCCATTTGATTCGCTTGATTGGCTATGATCTCGATACCCGGCGGGCGCAACCGGGCGGGCGCATTCCGGTCACACTCTATTGGCAGGCCCAGGCATCCATCCCGGCCAGCTACCAGGTCTTTACCCATCTGGAAAGCGAGCAGGGGCCGGTAGCTCAGGCCGACGGTGTGCCGGTTTGCTGGACTTATCCAACCAACCTCTGGCGTCCCGGCCAGATTATCGCCGATCAGCATACCATTCAGCTTTCGTCCGGTGTACCGCCCGGCGACTACCCTTTGCAGGTCGGCCTCTACCTGGCCGACACCTTTACCCGGCTGGATGTACTGGACGAGGCCGGCAACCCGGCCAGCAATAGCATCATGCTCACCCAGGTGCGGATAACCGCCAGTGAGTAAATATTGTCAGAGGATAAAGGGATGAGCAATATCAGGGATGACAATTTTGGCACGATAGCCCGGTCGCACTCCGGTCCCCGGCTTGTGGCGCAGCAAGGGCCGGAACGAGGCCGTACTTATGCTATTCCACCGACAGGTTTACTGGTGGGGCGAGCCGGCGAATGTGACCTGACCCTTGACGATGTCCAGGTTTCCCGCCGCCACGCCCGTTTGTACTGGCACGGCTCGCGCCTGCTGATCGAAGATTTGGGCAGCGCCAACGGCACTCTTGTGAACGGCGGTCCTGTTTCTGGCCCGCAGCCGTTGAGCGAACAGGACTTGCTAAACATTGGCAACTCCGTTTTTCTGGTCCAGGGCTTAATCAGCCGCGAATTGACTCCTACCGCCCGCAATTTAGATGCAGCCGTTTCTCCGCGCTACGCGCCTCCCCCTCAGGCCGTATCCCAACAAGGGAGTTCTTTCTGGCTGGTGTTAACCGGCCTGGCCCTGGCGCTTTTGCTGGCGGTCCTGGTTCTTGGCGCGCTGTGGTATTTTAGCCGGACCCCTGCCGCTGTGAGCCAAGTTCCCACCGTTACCGTTCTCACCCCGATGAATGGGGCGCAAGTGACCCTCAACGTGCCGGTGATTGTGCAGGCCAGCGCCACTGATAATCGTGGCGTCACGCGCATGGAATTGTGGGCCGATGGCGCCCTGGTCAGCCAGCAAGCCAGCCCTTCGCCGCAGGGCGCATCGCCGTTGCTGCTGAACCTCACCTGGACACCCACCTCGCCGGGCAGCCATGTTTTGGAAGTGCGGGCGTTCAATTCTGCCAATCAATCAAGCACGCCGGTACAGGTAACGGTTAATGCAGTCGCCGGGACACCCACGGCCACCAGTATTGCCGTCCTGGTAGAGACACCAACCCCTGTTCCCCTGGCCACAGCGACGGCCACCGCCGTCCCCATCATCATCTTTACCTCCACCCCATCTCCCACCCCGGTTCCACCGCCCACGGAAGTTGCTCAGCCAGGGCTGCAGGCTGTAGCGGACGTCAATGTCCGGGGTGGTCCGGGAACAAATTACCCGATTCTTGGCCTGCTGCGAGCGGGCCAAGTTGCCCCAGTTGTAGGCCGCAGCGCCGACGGCGGCTGGTGGCAAATTCTTTTCCCACCGAACACCGGCGGCACCGGCTGGGTTGCCGGCAACTTCGTCCAAACCAACGCTGCCGCCGGCGCTGTCCCGGTGGTGGCCGCTCCCCCGTCACCGCCCACCCCTGCCCCGCCGCCGACAAACACGCCGCCGCCCTCGGCGGAAATCAGTTTTACCGCCGACAGCACCGAACTGAACCAGGGCCAGTGTACCCGGCTGCGCTGGCGGGTCAAGAATGTGGCCGCTTATTTTGTGGATGGCGTCGCCGGGGCCGGTGACGAAGGCGAGCGCGAAGTTTGCGATCCGGTGGGGCCGAACACCCACACCCTACGTGTTCAAAAACGGGATGGCTCGACCCAGGATTTCACCGTGACCATCAACGTCCGGGCGACGACTGTGCCCAGGCCCAGCCTCATTTCGCCGGACGACGACGAGAATTTTGACGAGGGGGATGAGGTTGATTTTGATTGGTCGGAGGTAAGCGCGCCGGGGACAATCACCTACAACATCGAAATTCAGTCCGAAGACGACGGCGAGTGGGAAAACTGGCGCACGGTTACAGGATTGGAGGGCACCCGTTACGTGATGGGTGAGTTTGCCGGAAACAGGCCGGGGCGCTGGCGCGTCTGGGCCACCAGTTCAACGCTGGGAGATAGTGAAAAGACAGAGTGGCGCGAATTCGAATTCGAGGATTAAATAAATCAGGTCTGGCCAACCGGCTGCTAGCCCTGGCCCTATTTTTGACGGGAGTAGGCGGCGCTTTTCTACCCTGGATTTGGCGGCCGCCTGTCGCTCTGCAACTGACCGCGCCCGGCCTGGCCGAGTTTGTCAAATTTCTGCCGGAGGTGCGCTATGGCCAAGTCCAAATCCAGCGGCTGTTTTTTCTGCTGCCCCTGTTTTTTGCCATGCTGGCCTTGCCTGTAACTCTGGAAATTCGAACCCTGGCTTTGCCCCGCTGGCTGTGTTGGGCCTTGCGGCTGGCAGTGGCCCCCTTCGCCCTGGCCGCACTGCCGCCGGTCTGGACTCCCACGATTCTGATAGCCCCGGAATTTCGGCTGCAAACAGGGCTGGCACTGACGGCTGGCGCCCTGGCGCTGCTGGCTCCTTTACTTAAAAACCTGCCCCTCAAAATAGTGACGATCGGGCTGGTTGGCGGTGGACTGGCCGCCGTTATTTTGCCGTTGTGGCACTTTAGCCTAGTTCAGCCTGGAATCGTCGAAGCCTACCACCAGCCGGTATTGTTTGGCTGGGGCTGGTGGGTAACAGCCGGCGGGCTCATTGGCAGCAGTATTGGCGGCGTCTGGCTGGGGCGGGCAGAGAGACAGGACAGGGGATGAACACACCTATCCCGGACTCATACTGGGTTCGACCCGGCCAGTTGTTGGCCGGAGAGTATCCCCGCACCCCCGATGAAGCCGAGTCGCGCCTGAAATTGCGCCGTTTTTTAGCCGCTGCAGTTAACTTTTTCCTGAATTTGACCGAAGCAGACGAATACAGCCTGAAGCCCTACCACGAATTATTACAAAGGGAAGCAGCCAGCGGCGGATATGCGGTAGAGCATCATCGGCTGGCCATCCCTGATTTCGGCATTCCCACTCCGGCGCAGATGATCCAAATTTTGGATACGATTGAGACAGCCCTGGCCGAAGGGCAGATCGTTTATGTTCACTGCTTCGGCGGAATTGGCCGCACCGGGACGGTGATTGGCTGTTATCTGGTCCGGCACGGCCTCTCAGGGGAAGCCGCTCTGGCCGAGATTGCCCGTTTGCGCCAGAACACGCCTGATGGCCGCCGGCCTTCACCAGAAACCGAAGCACAACGGGGCCTGGTACAAGGTTGGGAAATTGGAGAGTAGCCTTAGGCGAGGAGAGAACCAGGGAGTTCCCGGGCTAAGAATGGACTTTCAGCCTCACCGTCTGGCTCGCAATCCCCATTTTCAAACTATCGCCTCCAGTACGATCCGCAACCGGGGAGGCGCGATGGTTGCCGCCGCCCGGCAGATGATCCTAGAGGTAGAGGGGGATGTCCGTCTACAAGGTTTTTATTCCCCCCAACTTGGTGGGTCATCCCGAGGGGTCGTACTGCTGATCCACGGCTGGCTGGGCCAGGCCAATGCCAGCTACAACATCGCCATCGGCGAGTATCTTTACCAGCATGGTTACAGTGTTTTCCGGCTGAACCTGCGCGACCACGGCGATACTCACTCTCTCAACCCCGGCATTTTTCGCGGCGACCTGCTGGATGAAACCTTTGCCGCCACGCAACAAATCGCTCGATTGGAAAGCGGCCGGCCTTTTTACATCATCGGCTCCTCGCTGGGAGGCAATTTTGCCGCGCGTCTGGCCTGGCGGCACAGCCAAACGCCGCTGCCTAACCTGGCGCAGACCCTGGCCGTCAATCCCCCGCTCGACCCCTACCACACCACCCTGAAACTGGACAGCGCCCCGGCTTTTTACCTGGCCTACTTTCGCCGCAAATGGCGCCGCTCGTTCAGAAAGAAGCAAACGGCCTTTCCCCACCTTTACGATTTTTCCGGCGCCGTCGCCGCCCGCACCTGCATGGCAATGACCGAGGCTTTTGTCACTTTTACCCCTTATCCCAGTGCGCGGGACTATCTGGCCAGTTATGCCATCACCCCGGCCATGCTGGCAGACCTGCAAACTCCCGTGACCTTCATCACCGCTGCCGATGATCCTATCGTTCCCGTCGAAGGTTTTCAGCCTTTCCACAACCTGACGCCTTACCTCAAACTTCACATCCTACCTTATGGCGGCCATGTCGGCTTCATTGACCTCTTCCCCTTCCGCCGCTGGATTGCCCAGGCCGCGCTGGCCATTCTGGCCGGCGACTGGTGACTTTATAATTTCTACTGGCTTCAAGCCCTGATACAGTAAAATTATACATCGTAAGGAGTTTGACAATCTCTGACCGCAGTCTTATAATTCAAACCATTGCGGGTATAGTTCAGTGGTAGAACGCAACCTTCCCAAGGTTGATGTCAGGGGTTCGAATCCCCTTACCCGCTCAAGCCGGCGCAAGCCGGTTTTTTTTTCAAACCAAATTCAAACTTTGATAAAATATACTTATTTAAGGGTAGTAAACTTCCAGTAGCTGTAATTTCTCCCTACAAAACATTTTCCTAATCCCCCGCTCCAAGTCCGCCTTGGCTTAGTCGAAGCTGGATTCGGGTGAGTCCAGAGATAGTGATGAAGACTGACTCATCAACCCTCAAAAATGGAGCCTCTACCTCTCTGACTGAAGTAAATATGATGCTCTCTGAGCAGGAAGTTGATGGTAAGCTCAATGAGTGATTTTACCACCCAAGCCGACCCCTTCTCATCGAAAAAATTGAAGGTTCTTGATCTGTTGCTCAAGAAAAAGGGGATCCCTGTCCTCCAAGCCCAACCCATTCCTCGGCGGACGGGCCCTGGCCCCTATCCCTTGTCCTTTGCCCAGCAACGCTTCTGGTTTCTCGAGCAATGGACGCCTGGCAACTCGAT
The DNA here is from genome assembly GCA_015075185.1 of Anaerolineales bacterium. GTDB lineage: Bacteria > Chloroflexota > Anaerolineae > 4572-78 > J111 > DSQQ01. The sequence continues at coordinate 960,058 of JABTUW010000003.1, forward strand.
CTATAATGAGGCTCTGGCTTTTCGCTTGAAGGGTTTACTCAATCTCACCGCATTGGAACAAAGCCTGTCTGAAATTGGGCGACGTCATGAAATTCTGCGTACTACCTTTTTAGCCGTGGATGGGCAGCCGTTTCAGATCATCGTCCCAGATATGCCCTTGCCATTAGCCGTGTTAGATCTTCAGACACTACCTGAGACCGAGCGGGAAGTTGAGGCTCAACGATTAGTTACCGAGGAGGTAAAACAGCCCTTTGATTTGGCCCGAGGTCCATTGTTACGCGTTAAACTGTTGCGCCTGGCTCCAAAGGAAGATGTCCTCTTATTGACCATGCATCATATTATCTCTGATGGTTGGTCCTTTGAAGTACTCCTGCGAGAGATGGCCGCTCTCTACAGCGCCTACTGTGCCGGTCGACCCTCGTCCTTGCCCGAATTGTCCATCCAGTACGCTGACTTTGCGCTCTGGCAGCAACAGTGGTTGCAAAGTGAGAAGCTGGAGTTTCAGCTCAACTTCTGGAAACGGCAATTGGGGGGACAACTGCCTGTGCTGGAGCTACCCACCGACCGCTTGCGTCCTCCCATCCAAACCTATCGGGGGGCGCGTCAATCTCTGGTCCTATCCCCAAACCTAATCGAGGCGCTTAAGGCGTTGAGTCAGCGGGAAGGTACTACCCTATTTATGGCCTTACTTGCAGCATTCAAGACGTTACTCTATCGTTATACCAGCCAAGTAGATATCATGGTTGGTGTCCCCGTTGCTGGTCGTAACGAGGTCGAACTTGAGCAACTCATTGGTTTCTTCGTCAATATGCTCGTGCTACGCACCGACCTGTCGGGCAATCCCACTTTTCGGGAACTGCTGGGACGGGTGCGTCAGGTGGCCTTGGAAGCTTATGCTCACCAAGACGTGCCTTTCGAGAAACTGATAGAAGAATTGCAACCCGAGCGAGAAATGAGCCGCCCTCCGTTCTTCCAGGTGTTCTTTAATTGGCTTAATTTTACCCAGGCACAACTGAAGTGGCCCGGATTGAGCCTGAGCCTCTACGACATTGACAGCCGCGTAGCCAGATTTGATGTGACCTTCTATATCATAGAAGAGACCGAAAGGTTGACGGTGACGGTAGATTACAACGTCGACCTGTTCGACGCCATGACCATTACCCAAATGTTAAGCCACTTTGAAACCTTGCTGGCCAGCATCGTTACTAACCTTGAGCAGAGACTTTCCACTTTGCCGCTCTTAACCGAAACAGAACGATGCAAATTGTCCAACCACACGCAGCTTGTGCATCCAACCAACCCCTTCATCAGCTTCAGAAAGGAAGATATCGAGCAGGCGATCCCGGATCGTTTTGAGCAACAAGTGAGAAAGTATCCGGAGCGAATAGCCGTCAAGATGAGGAGTCATACCCTCACTTACGCTGCTCTCAACCAGGCTGCTAATCGTGTGGGTCGCGCCCTTCTAGCCCAGCGGAGGACAGGGGAGGAACCGGTCGCCCTGCTGTTTGATCAGAGCATTTCGCTGATTCTTACGATTATGGGTGTTTTGAAGGCAGGCAAGATCTACGTACCGCTGGAGCCTTCGTACCCTCCTGAAAGACTGACCTACATTCTGCAGGATTCGCAGGCTGGTCTCATCCTGACTGATAACAAAAATCTTACCCTAGCCAGGCAACTGGCCGGTCAGACCTGCCTAGTAATTAACGTTGACGAGATCGACTCCCACCTGTCTACAGCGAACTTGGGCTTATCCATTTCACCGGACACCCTGACCTATATCCTCTACACCTCCGGCTCGACCGGGCAACCCAAAGGGGTCGTTCAGAATCATCGCAATGTGCTTCACTTCATCATGAATTATACCAATGGCCTTCATATCCAGGCAGATGACCGTTTGTCCCTATTGCCAGCCTGTAGTTTCAGTGCAGCGGCGATGGATATCTTTGCCGCCTTGCTTAACGGTGCAGCCGTCTTTCCATTCAATCTGAAAAAGGAAGGCACGGCCAATTTGGCCAGTTGGTTGATCGGGGAAGAAATCACCATTTACCATTCGGTGCCAACGGTTTTTCGTTCCTTACTTATGACCCTGATGGGTGAGGAACAGTTTCCCAAGCTCCGTTTAATAGATTTGGGGGGCGAAACGGTCTATCAGAGAGATGTGGAACTGTACAAAAAATACTTTTCTGCCGATTGCCTCTTGGTCAATGGTTATGGATGCACGGAACTGAATGTCGCCCGTCAATACTTTATCAATAAAGACACCCAGATGAGCAGAAGCGTGGCCCCAGTTGGTTACGCAGTTGAGGATACGGAGATCCTGTTGCTTGCTGAGACTGGCGAAGAGGTTGGGCTTAATCGTATGGGCGAAATCGCCATCAAGAGTCGCTACCTTTGCCCAGGTTATTGGCGCAAGCCAGACCTCACCCAAGCTGCTTTCCGGTCTGATCCGGCAGGTGGAAATGAAAAGGTCTACTATACCGGAGACATGGGCCGCATGCTAGCGGATGGTTGCCTTATTTACCACGGGCGGCGAGACTTTCAGGTGAAAGTGAGAGGCCATCGGGTCGAAGTCGCTGAGATCGAGATGGCTCTACTCGGCCATCCTGCCGTCAAAGAGGCTGTCGTGGTGGCCCAAGAGGATGTACCCACTGACAAACACCTGGTGGCTTACCTTGTCCCCAAAGAGCCAGCGCCTACTATCAGTGAATTACACTGTTTCCTGAAAGAGAAACTGCCTGATTACATGCTGCCTTCCACCTTCGTGATGCAGAAGGCGTTGCCGTTGACCTCCACCGGCAAAATAGATCGCCACATTCTGCCGCCCCCTGACCCGGTGCGCCCCAATTTAAATGGAATGTACGTAGCGCCTCGAACCCCTGTCGAACAGCGGCTCGCCGGTATCTGGATCCAACTCCTTAGGCTGGAACAGGTCGGCGTCCACGATAACTTTTTTGAGTTAGGCGGGCACTCTCTGTTGGCCATTCAAGTCATTTCCCGTTTGCGTGAAGCTTTCCAGGTAGAACTCTCTCTACGCAACCTGTTTGAAGCGCCGACCGTGGCCAGCCTGGCTGAACGAATTGAGGCAATTTGTTGGCTGAAGCAAGGATTACGAGTTCCTGGTAGCCTTATGGAGGACGACCGCGAGGAAATAGAGTTATGAATACTTTCGAGTTTTTGGCTTATCTTCGTAGTCTAGATGTAAGGCTTTCTGCTGCTGGCGAGCAATTACACCTTAGCGCCCCTAAAGGAGTGTTAACGCCTGCTCTACGGGCGGAGCTGGCTGAACGAAAACAAGAGATCCTGACCGTGCTGGATGAAGCTGACCAGGCCAAACCTTCTACCCTTCCTCCTATATCGCCTTGCTGCCGGGTTGGAAACCTGCCTCTTTCCTTTGCCCAGCAGCGCCTTTGGTTCTTTGTTCAATTGGAACCTGGCACTCCTACTTATAATGTAGTCACCGCTTTTCACCTCAAGGGTTTACTCAATGTCACCGTATTGGAGCAGAGTTTGGCCGAAATGGGGCGACACCATGAAATCCTGCGTGCTACCTTTGTTGCCGTAGATGGGAAACCATACCAGATCATTGCTCCGGATATGGCTTTGACGTTGCCAATCGTAGATCTGCGCTCGCTGTCTGCGCTTGAGCGAGAAGCCGAAGCCCAACGTTTGATCGTCGAAGAAGCCTGCCAGTTATTTGATCTGACCCAGGGACCCTTATTACGGGTCAAACTGCTACGCCTGGCCGAAACGGAGCATAAATTGCTTTTAACGATGCACCACCTTGTCTCCGATGGCTGGTCTTTGGAGATTTTTTTTCGAGAATTGTCGGTTCTCTATAAGGCTTATGGCGCGGGCCAGTCTTCACCCCTGCCCGAATTGCCCATCCAGTACGCCGACTTTGCGATCTGGCAGCGGCGCTGGCTACAAGGTAAAGTGCTGGAGCCTCAACTTGATTACTGGAAGCGACAACTGCAGGGACCGTTACCTGTACTGGAGTTGCCTACCGATCACCCACGGCCGGCCGTCCAGACTTATCAGGGGGCGTGCCAATCTCTGATGCTACCCACACCTCTGACTGAGACGCTCAAGTCATTGAGTGGGCAGGCAGGGTGTACCCTGTTTATGACCTTACTGACAGCCTTCAAGATCCTGCTTTACCGTTATACCGGACAGACAGACATAATCGTCGGCGTTCCCATCGCCGGCCGCAATCAGCTAGAAACCGAGGGGCTGATTGGCTGTTTTGTCAACACATTGGTCATACGATCTGATTTGTGCGGCAACCCTACTTTTCGAGCGTTGCTTGCTCGCATCCGTGAAGTAGTCTTGGCGGCTTTCGCCCACCAAGACTTACCCTTCGAAAAGCTGGTAGAGAAACTACAACCAGAAAGGACGCTCAACCATTCCCCCTTGTTTCAGGTAATGTTTCAATACCTAAACGATTTCCTGTCAACCTTAACGTTAACTGACCTAACCGTAAGCCCTTTAGAGATTGACACGGGAACGGCCAAGTTTGATTTGAGCCTGTTTATAATCGAGAGAGCAGAAGGATTGAGGGTGGTGGTGGAGTATAACACTGATTTGTTCGAAACCAGCACAATTACCCGGCTGCTAGGGCATTTCCAGACTTTGCTGGCGGGTATTGGGGCCAATCCCGACGAAGGTATTTCAAATTTGCCGTTATTGGCGGAAACCGAGCGTCATCAGCTCCTTATCGAGTGGAATAATACTCAGGCGAGCTACCCCCAAGAAGTATGCCTCCATCAACTCTTTGAGGCCCAAGTAGAGCAAACGCCAGCCGTGGTGGCCATGATCTTTCCTTCAACAAACTTGGGGCATGGGGAAGACAGCCAATTGACTTATCGAGAACTGAATCGCTGCGCCAATCAGTTAGCCCATCGATTGCAGGCTCTGGGGGTAGGGCCAGAGGTTCTGGTTGGCCTATATCTCGAACGTTCCCCGGAGATGGTGGTAGGGTTGTTAGGTGTTCTCAAGGCGGGTGGAGCTTACATACCCCTGGACCCAGCTTATCCCCCGGCGCGCCTGGCCTTTATGCTAGACGATGCTCGACCGGCGGTATTATTGACCCAACAAAGGTTGATGGCAAGACTGCCCCGCTACAAAGGCCAAATCATCACCATAGACCCAGACGGGCAGGATTTGGTTAGACAAAGTGCCGAGAATCCAGCGAGCGGAGTGACGGCCGATAACTTGGCCTATGTGATATACACTTCAGGTTCCACCGGCCAACCGAAAGGGGTAATGATCTCCCATCGGGCCATTTGCAATCATATGCATTGGATGCAAGCGACCTTCCCTCTGACTGAGACGGATCGGGTGCTACAGAAAACCCCCTTCAGTTTTGATGCCTCTGTCTGGGAGTTTTACGCCCCGTTACTGGTCGGTGGGCAGTTGATCCTTACTCGTCCGGGTGCGCATCAAGACAGCGCCTACTTGGTCCAGTTGATGGCTGCCTATCAAGTGACCCATCTCAAACTTGTCCCGGCTTTGCTTCAGATGTTGCTGGCAGAACCAGAGTTTGAGCATTGTTATTACCTGAGGCGAGTTTTCTGCGGGGGGGAGGTGTTGCCGGTTGAGCTTCAGGAGCGTTTCTTTACCCGACTGGGGGCCGAGCTATACAATCTGTATGGCCCGACCGAAGCGTGCATTGACGCCACTTACTGGACCTGCCGGCCTGACCCTCAGCAACGGCTTGTGCCTATTGGTCGCCCGATTGCTAACACCCAGGTTTATTTGCTGGATCCTCATTTACAGCCTGTCCCGATTGGGGTCCCGGGCGAGTTGCACATTGGTGGAACGGCGCTGGGGCGAGGCTACCTCAACCGACCTGAGTTGACCGGGGAGAAGTTCATCCCTAATCCTTTCAGTGACAAGCCAGGGGCATGCCTGTACAAGACGGGAGACCTGGCCCGTTACTTACCGGATGGCGCCATTGAGTTTCTGGGTCGGATTGATCATCAGGTGAAGATTCGTGGTGTCCGCATCGAGTTGGGAGAGGTAGAGGCAGTGCTGGCACAACATCCGGCCGTGCGAGAGAGTCTGGTCACCGTTCGTGAGGACGCGCCTGGCGACAAGAGATTGGTAGCCTATGTTGTCCCTGGGCAAGAGCCTGTACCTGGCAGCAGTGAATTACGCGCCTGGCTGAAAGAAAAGCTACCCGATTATATGCTCCCCTCCGCCTTCGTGTTGTTGGACGCCCTACCACTGACGCCTAATGGCAAGGTAGATCGCCACACGTTGCCCAGGCCGCATCAGACGAGACTCGAACCGGAAGCGACCTTTGTCGTTCCCCGCACGCCAGCGGAAGAAGTTGTGGCGAGCATCTGCAGCCAAGTTCTCGGCCTCAAGCGAATCGGCCTCCACGATAACTTCTTTGAGTTAGGCGGGCACTCCCTGCTGGCCATCCAGGTTGTTTCTCGATTGTATAAATTTTTTAGGGTTGAATTGCCCTTACTTACCCTGTTTGAGCAACCTACAGTATTTGGCCTGGTCAATGTCCTCGCCCGAATCTGGGGCGGGCGAGAAATTGTTGAGGAGATTGCCCGCACCTTGCAGGAACTCGAACAACTCTCGGCAGATGAAGTAACAATAATGCTCTCTACCCAGAAAGCTGATGGTAAGAGAAATGAGTGATTTTTCCACCCGGGTTAGCTCTCTCTCGCCAGAAAAACTCAAGGCCCTTGACCTATTGCTTAAGCAGAAGGGGATAAAAATCTCCCAAGCTCAGGCCATTCCTTGTCGGACAGGGACCGGCCCATGGCCTCTGTCCTTTGCCCAGCAACGTCTCTGGTTTTTAGATCAATTGGAACCTGGCAATTCTGTTTATAATATTCCCAAAGCTTTTCGCCTGAAAGGTCTACTCAACGTAACCGCTATGGAACAAAGCCTGACTGAAATGGGACGACGCCACGAAATCCTGCGCACCACCTTTGCGGCTATGGATGGACAACCTGTCCAGATTATCGCTCCAGATAGAGTCTTAACCCTTCCGCTAGTAGACCTGCGGAAACTTCCTGAAGTCAAGCGCGAGGTTGAAACGCAACGACTGGTCACCCAGGAGGCTCAACAGCATTTCGATCTCACGCTGGGACCGTTGTGGCGTGTTAAACTTCTGCGCTTGGCAGAACAGGACCATGTATTCCTCTTGACCATGCACCACATTATCTCTGACGGTTGGTCTTTAGGTGTCTTCTTTCGCGAACTGGCGATCCTTTATGCCGCCTTTTGCGTGGGTCAGCCTTCAGTATTGCCTCCCTTGCCTATCCAATATGTGGACTTTGCCGTTTGGCAACGACAGTGGCTGCAAGGTGAAGTATTGGAAACGCAACTTGCCTATTGGAAACAGCAGTTAGCAGGACCGTTGCCTGTACTCGAACTGCCGACCGATCGACCGCGACCCCTGGTTCAGACCTACCGAGGGGCGAGCCAATCCTTAGTGCTATCAACAACCCTGACCCAGGCGCTTAAGACCCTGAGTCAGCAAGAGGGGGCTACCTTATTCATGACCCTCCTGGCCGCGTTCAAAATACTGCTTGGCCATTACAGTGGACAGGATGATATTGTGGTAGGTACCCCCCTCGCCAACCGTAATCGGGCTGAAATCGAGGATTTGATTGGCTTTTTTATCAATACTCTGGTTATACGTTCTGACTTATCTGGTAATCCTACTTTTTATGAGTTTCTAGCTCGAGTCCGCGAGGTGGCTTTAGGGGCCTACGCCCATCAAGACTTACCTTTTGAGAAACTGGTAGAGGAACTACAACCAGAGCGAGACCTGAGCCGCTCGCGGCTATTCCAGATATTTTTTAATATGGTCAATGTTGGGGATGATAAACCCGAGTTCCCCAATCTGGTTTTCAGCCCGTTGAAGATTAAGCCGCACAAAATAAAATTTGACCTGACGCTTTATATAAGACAAGCAGAAACTCTAACAGTCACACTGAATTACAACACTGACCTGTTTGAAACGGCCACTATCGTCCGGATGTTGAGCCATTTTCAGACCTTGCTGGAGGGCATCGTTGCTAACCCGGAACGGCGACTTTCGGTTTTATCGCTCTTAACCGAAGCAGAACAGCCGGAGCTAACCCGAATGGCATTCCGGCCCGACCCGGCAGGTGACCACAGACGGCTCTACTATACTGGCCATATAGCCCACTTAATGCCTGATGGTAGTATTGAATTTATAGGTAGGAAGGATTGTCAAGCTCTTCCACTCCCCGACCAATTCAGACAAGACCCTCCAGAAACTTTTGTCGCCCCTCGAAATGAATTGGAATTTCAACTGGCGCGAATTTGGGAACAAGTTTTAGGTATTCAGCCCATCGGGGTGCGAGATAACTTCTTTGAGGTGGGAGGGCACTCTCTATTAGCCGTGCGCTTGTGCGCCCAAATCGAGAAGATACTTGGCAAAAATTTACCCCTGGCAGCTCTCTTTCAATCACCAACGGTTGAGCAAATAGCCGACATTCTCCGCCAAAAAAGGGGGGCGATGCCTTTGTCCTCGTTGGTGTGCGTTCAATCCAGTGGCTCCAGGCTTCCCTTTTTCTGTATACCTGGAAATTTGGGCAACATTTTTGCAGATCTTGGCGACCTGGCTCGACATCTTGGACCAGATTGGCCCTTTTATGGCTTCCAGGATGGCATACACAACCCGGCTGGGATCAAGGCCCTGGCCTGTCACTACCTTCATGAAATTCAAACTGTACAATCGGAGGGGCCTTACTTTTTGGGAGGCGTGTGTGCGGGGGCGGTGGTAGCTTTCGAAATGGCCCAGCAACTCCAGGCCCAAGGTCAGCCAGTGGGGCTATTAGCCTTAGTAGAGCCTTCAGCCCCTCGCCCGATCGGGCTTCGGCCTTATCTCAATTTTGTCCTCTTAGTCTCGCGTCGGATTTTACAACGATTTAGCCGTCACTCCCATAACATGATGCAACTTAACTTTACCGAGCGGGAAAATTACCTCCGTCTGAAAGCGAAGCTGGTGGCCAATAGTTGGGCTTTAGTGCGTTATGTTCCACAATCCTATCCAGGTAGAATCCACCTCTTTGTGACTGAGGGGTCACTGAACCCTCCCCATGCCCGTTTAGGCTGGCGTGAATTAGCGGCTGGGGGAACAGAACTCCATGTGATACCGGGCACCCACGCTGCCATCACCCACACTCACGAGGCCGTACCGGAGGAAACTCACTTACAAGTTTTGGCCGAACAATTGAGGGCTTGCCTAGACGACGCTCTTGCTACCTCCGGTTTCGAGTTAGAGAACAAAATGTTAGCCTTAAGAACTTTTTAAAAGCACCACTGAGAAAGGAAAGGCAATGATGTCTCAAAAATCATTAATTCAGAACGATGTGATTGAGTTGAATAACCTTAATCAACAGAATAAAGACAACATTTACAATTTGCCCAATTTCAATCCCCAAATAATAAACCAAAAATATTTGGATACGCTGGGTGTGGTTGTTCAACCGGATGAAATTACTCTAAAGAAATTAGAAATGGGTTCGAGTACTTTCATTAAGCAACTTCAGACTAGAAGCCTGATTCCCGAGCCTCGTTTAACCGAGATGGACATTCCTGTTGAAACACCCTTACCCGTTCATAACTATACTAGTACAGGTCATTGTCCTGGCAATATCCTTGAATTGAATCCGGTTCAGGGATGTAATGTGGGTTGCCTGTATTGTTTAGTTACCGATGGAAAGCATAACCAACCTTTGGTAGCCTTCAAAAATTATCCCAAGTATGTCAGAAGCCATTTAGAAGCAAACAAAGATAAAAGATATTGGTATTATCTTTCGGCCAAAACTGAAGCATTTCAAGAGCCAACGTTAGAGACCGGTATCGTCCACAATATTTTGCTGGAATTTATTCAGCATTACGAAAAGCATCCTGACTCACCAGCCAGGCTATATTTGGTCACGAAAGCCGGTACCAAACAGCTTTTGTTTAAGCATCAGGGAAATTCAATCTTGGATCTATTATCTGAAATTCCAGATAGGGTGCAATACAATCCCAGTATTGGTTTAATGCCAGAAACGGTGAGAATTATCTTGGAACCCTATGCGGCGCCAATCCAGGAAAGATTAGACGCGGTTTTATTATGCCAACAGGTCGGAATTGATAGCAATTCTGTTCTAGCCCAACCAATTATTGGACCCTATTTATCCCTCGAAACGATGTCCGATTATTTTTCAAAAATAAAATCAGCAAACATCATCAACTATAAACCGGAATTTCTAACCCTGTGTATGGAAAACCTGGCAATGATCGGCCAGATAATCGGTTATTTCGATAGAGCATTAGAGAAAAGCATTTATGAGCAATACATTGCTCATGACAATCAAAATCATAGAAAGCAGCGGGAAAGAACAGCACCGCACAAGACATTTAGCTATGCCAAACTAATGGAATTAAAAGAAGTGGGTGAATCGTTTGGATTAACCATGAGTGTCTGTTTTTGGGTAAGAGAACAAATAGATTTGGCTAAAGATCTTCCAGTAATAAATAATAATGGCTTTTGTTGTGATTTCCCCTTGTGGAACCGTTTTAGAGTTCCAAACCATACTTAATGATAGGGGTGGTGGCTCTGTAAAACGCTACCCATTCTCCCCTCAGCTCGATTCGTCCGCAAGCTGCAGGTACTGGACCGTGCAATCTTTATTGATCCTACTCAGTGGAATAAAAGCGAACTTTCGACTGCCCGGCTTTTCACCATCCGGGTCACTCAGCAGGCCAGACACGCCTGCTTCACCATATCGGCCGAAGCCTGGACGATCGACTTGGAATGAATTTCCCGCTTGAATAAAGTGACCTGACCAGCACGGACACGTTAGCCAGGTCTTACGGTTCACACGGTAACGGAGTCTTACCACGCAAACTTCCAATATTCTAGCCCAATCCCCCAAAAAAGGGCAGTAGTTCAAAAAGGTGCGATAACACACTCTATATTGTAAAGATTTTTAAGTGAGCCAGGCGATCCCAAGGTTGGCTCATAGCCTCCAAAAGCTGCTTATATTCTTCATACCGGGCCAAATAAAGAGGTGTACGGCGCTGGTCAGGTTCATGGACTCTGACCACGGAAACAGCCTGCTCAACCGCTTCCGTATAATTGGTGTAGATACCGGCGCCAATCCCGGCCGATATGGCCGCCCCGTGAGCGCCGGTCTCCATACCATCGGGCACCTCGATCAGTACTTCGAGGGTGTCGGCAAACATCTGCGTCCAGACTTCGCTCCGTGCTCCGCCCCCGGTCAACCGGACAATGTCAAAATCGGCTCCGGCCTGGCGTAATTTTTCGGCGTGATTGAGATGGCTATAGACCACTCCTTCGTAAAGCGCCCGGAGCAGGTGAGCACGGGTGTGCCAGCCACCCACGCCATAAAAACCAGCTCTGGCTGTGGCTTGAACATTAGAGCCGTACAGGAACGGATGGAAAATGAGGCTGGCGCTCTCTACCGGTACATTGGCTACCACTTCATTGCATACCTCGTATACGGAGACACCCCGCCGGTTGGCTTCCAGACGCTCTTCGGCGCAGAACTGATTGACAAACCATTCCAGGTTCGTCGCCGAGGTAGCGCTCGCTTCGATGGTTAACCAGTATTCGGGATCAGCAAAGAGGGTCGTCATAAAAATATCAGGGGAGACAATTGGTTTCGCCGTGACCACCTCGTTGATGCTCCAGGAACCAACAATGATGCAGGCCTGGCCGGGCTGGGTGACTCCCGCACCAATGGCGCTGGCATCAACGTCAAACAGCCCGCCGACCACCGGCGTCCCAGCGGCCAGGCCCGTCGCTGCCGCGGCCTTTGATGTAACGTTGCCGATCACTTCAAAACTGTAGGCCGGCCGGGGCAAAGCCTCCATCATTTCCGGGATACCGTACAGGGCCATCAGCTCCGCTGAATAACAGCGGTTGGGCACATCGAGCAGGCTGGTGGCGCTCATATCCGTGTAATCGGATCTGATTTCACCGGTCAGGCAGTAATTGATGTAATCTTTACACAGGAGCACCGCCCCAATGCGCTCGTAAACAGCCGGTTCGTGCTGCTTGAACCAGGCCAGCAGCGCGTTAGGCTGGGCGGGCCAGAAACTTTGCAGGGTATGAGGAAATGCCTGGTCGCGCAGGGCAATGGTATTCCAGCCGTCAACGATCTCGGTCGCCCGGGTATCGAGCGATTGAATACCGTTCCACGCCGGTTCACCGGCTTTATCCAGCAAGTAAACACCATTCCCATGGCCGGAACTGCCGATGCCCACAATCTCCTCAGGCTTAATCCCCGCTTTGGCGATGACTTCGCGGATCGCTCCGGTCGTTCCCTGCCACAGCGAGTCCATACTGCGCTCCGTCCAGCCGGGCTTGGGATAATATGTTTCAACTTTTCGGCTGGCGACTTGCAGTTCCTTCCCCCTCAAATCGAAGAGGGCTGCTTTTGAGACGGTATTGCCGTTATCCAAACCTAACAAGTATTGGCCCATCGCTTATCCCCTTTCATAGTTGAATCTAGAGCAAAAACTGCTCATAGAGCTGGTGGCTAATCGGCTTCAGGCTGGGATAGAGCTGCCGGTAAATCTTGAACCACTCGCCATAGCGCGGCACCAACTCTGAATTTGGTTCGTAGGTTTGGCCCGGCTTGTAGACCTGCTCAAAGGCATCCTGCTCATCCCGGTAGAGTCCCACGCCGATGCCGGCCAGGATGGCGGCGCCCAGCGGCGTGGCCTCTTCTATCTCCGGCACCTCGATGGCCCGGCCGGCGACGTCGGCTTTGTTCTGCATCCAGAATTTATTACGCGCCGCTCCGCCGACGACAACCAGCTTATCCGGCTTGATCCCCAGGCCGCCTTCCAGGGCGGTGATGATGTCCAGAACCTGGTAGTCTAACCCTTCGACGATAGCCCGCAGCATGTCCCCCTGGGTGACAAAATTACTGAGGCCAACAAAAGCGCCCAACGAGCGGGCATCTACCACCGGGCATCCGGCTGCGGACATGTGGGGCAGAAACATGACACCCCTGGCTCCGGGCGGCGATGCCGCTGCCTCTGCCATCAGATAGTTCCAGTCAACCCCGCCTTCCTCCCCGGCCCGCTGTTTGGCTGCGAACCCGTACTCCTTGCGGTACCATTCCAGCATCTCTGCTGCCACAGCCCCGCCCCACACGGCGTACATATTCCGGGCGACATGGGCCTCGACCGTAACGCCAAGCCGCTGGACCCGGGGCGTTAACACGGGTTCGGGGATGGCCGTCAAGACGATTTCCCAGGTTCCGGTTAAATCCAGCACGGTCCCCGGTTGAAAAGCACCAACCGGCAGCGCGCCGCATAAGTAATCGTGGCCGCCCAATATCACCGGTGTCCCAAGGGGCAAACCTGTCGCTTCCGCCGCCCTTGGCGTAACCTCGCCCAAGACTGTGCCGCTGGGATAGGCGTCACACAGGAGCCGCCGTTTTATCCCGGCCAGGGCCAGAACCTCCTCCGACCAATCCAGCTTGCGCTGGTCAAAAAGCAACGTGCAGGAGGCCATGGTGTAATCGGTGGCTTTACGCCCGCAGAGCATAAAGTTCAGGAAATCTTCGATCAGCAGCCATTTGTCGGTGCGGGCCAGAATCTCCGGCTCATGTTCAGCCATCCACAGCAACCGTAAGGCCGTGTTAAACCGCCACAACGTGTTGCCCCCAATAGAAAAACCCTTCTCGGCCCCGATATGCTCCTGCCACCAGCGAAGCTGCGGTTCAGTGCGGGGGTCGTGCCAGCTAATGAAAGGATAGAGCCACCGGCCCGCTTCGTCAACTGGCACGCCGTCCATCCCCATTCCGGTGACGGCCACCCCTTTGATCTGGCGCGGATCATCGAGCTGCGAGACCGCCTCTTTGATAGCCGCCGTCGTGTCGCCCCAGATTTGTTCCGGCTGCCAGACGGTCCATTCGGGATGGTCGGGGTAGGGATTGTATCGTTCGGTAGGCCGGCTGCCGCTGGCAACGGTGTTGCCGTGGAGATCATAGATCACTGCTTTCAGGCTGGTCGAGCCTAAATCAATGCCCATGAGATAATCCATTGTTCTACCTCCCATCAGTGTTCAGTCTATCGCCTGTGGTTTCTGCACGGCTGGAAGAACGTACTGCTCAATTAACTCGAATATACTCTCCTCGGTGGCCGCCGTCGTGACGTAGGCCACGAAACACCAGGTCAACATCACGGGTTGGGAATAATGGGCAGCACAATGTACGACGCATGATCGGCCTCACGATATAGATGAACCGTGGGGGGAGGATCCAACTGCGGGGTCAGGGCAGTATCCTTATCTGCACAGGTGATTGTTACCCGAATCCGGTGGCCGGCCTCAAAGACATAGGAGGTGGGCAGCAAGTCGAAGACCAGTTCAACCGGCTGGCCGGGCAAATCGGCGATATCTTCCGCATCGCTCCGATGATAAGGCAGCCCCAGATACTCATAAGGCGGTGTGGAAATGGCTCTGTGGGAGGCGCGTAGATTACCCTGGGTGACATATTTTGAATACTTGGCTGCGCTGATGTCTTCTAGATACACAAAGAAATCTCCGTCTCTGGCGGAAGAGGTGACCCAAAGATGGACAACCGGGTGACCGGTGACCTCGACCTCAGCCGTTAAAGGCGGGGTCGTATAGGTCAACCCTTTCTGATCATTGAACATCATAGTGTTGGGATAAATAGGCGACATCATATCGTATTCGGCTGTCCAACGTGTGGCCGTGCCGGAAGTTGTAGAGTAATCCACCTGGTATTCATCTACGCCGGCCGTCGTTTCAGGCATAACCAGGCTGAGACTCCCGTCATTTACAGAGTCTACGCTGCCTGTTTTTGTGCCATCGAAATAATAGTTGGTGAGCTGTTGTTCGGGTAATGGCCACTGCCAGGCCGGATGCCAGCCGGTTTTCTTGCCCTCTCCCAGGGTGTAATAATAAATGGGCGCCTCGTCCATTACCCCATTGTCAATCCCCTTAAGCCAGTAGTCATACCAGCGCACCAGTTCCGTGGCCAGATCGAGCGACCCCAATTGCGGATGCGCCCAGGGGCCTATCGTGATTTTTTGAGGGTTGGTCAGGTTGCTGTACCACAAGAGCGCATCCTTAGGAAACATGTCATTCCAGCCCGCCCAATGGTAAACGGGCACGCCGGAATTCCCAATCTCTTTCAGGTAATGGGCCGGGTTATCGACAATATAGGGCTGCGTACCGGTGAGGGCGAACACACTATCTCGATAGGGCAAGGACGAATACATTTCAAACACGTCCACGTTGGCTGCATGTTCCTTCAATGCTGCCTGCAACATGGCCGCCTTATCCCTGTCTTCATCTACGGCCGAACCGTCAGCATCTAACTTCTTGATCATATTCCCCCACCGGCGGAAAAAATCATCGTGGAATACACCGCCAGGATAAACAAAGGAGTAATGGTCGAACTCCGACATTTCGGGGAAAATTGCCTTCAGGTGGGGTGGAGCCGTGCTGGCCGCCATAAATTGGGTGATACCCAGATATGACCGGCCAAACATGCCAATATTCCCATCAGACCAGGGCTGCACCGCCAGCCACTCGGTAATGTCATAGGCGTCGCGTGTTTCTTCCGGCGTGAATAGCCCTCGATAAGTTCCAAATGAAGCCCCGGTGCCGCGTACATCCACGGAGACAATGATATAGCCGTGTTTCAATAAAGGTTGCAGGTGATGCCAGTTAAATATCCCCTCTCGATGATACCGGTTATGGGTCCAGACCACCGGCAAGGGAGTGCTCACCGTCTCTCCATCCTGGGCCGGACGGAGGATGAGCGCCGCCAATTTTGTTCCATCTCTCATGGGGATGTACTGCGAGGTTGAAGTTCTCTGGCCATACAGTGGTTGAGAATAGCCTGCGTATTCACCCGGTTGTGACAGGCGCTCTTCCGGGGCGTCTGCCGGCAAGCCGGTGGCGGTGGCCGTCGGCGCCGAGATCATCGCCATGGGGATGGTAGTTTCACTCGGCAAAGGACTGTTTGTTGAGGCCAGGCCCGCACAACTACCGAGGAGTGCCAAGATAACTACGAAATACAAAAGTGACCGCGTTTGTTTATCATCTGCAATGAAGTTTTTCATAGAGGTAATCTCCTGGAAGTGAGTATACGTTTTCTCAATCTTTGAATCGATCGCGAAAAGACTGCGCCCAACAACGTTTATAAAGAAATTGGGTATCGCCCATACTCTCGCCAGGTATCCAGCATCGCCTGATAATTCTCCGGCTTAACCGCCGAATGGATGCTGTTGCTGGACGAGAGGATATAACCGCCGCCGGGCGCGCCCTGGCGCAGCGCCTCCTTGGTTGCTTCGACGACTTCTGCAGGCGTGCCGAAGCTCAGCAAATGGACGCAGTCAACGTTTCCCTTGAGAGCAATGCGATCTCCATACTTAGCCTTGACCTCCGCCAGGTCCATGCCACCCATAGGATCAATGGGGTCCAGGCAGTCAATGCCTGAGTCTACAATCATATCGAGGATGGGCCACAGGTTACCGTCGGTGTGCTTGATGACCGTCAGACCAAGTTCTTTGAAACCACCCATCACCCGGCACAGGCCCGGATAGAAAAGCTCCCGGAAATGCGCGGGTGACATGAGCGGTCCCTTGCTGTAAGCCACATCATCGCCGGTATGGACGAAGTCAACGCCTAAAGCAGCGACTTTTTGGGCCATCTTTAGGTTAATTTCTACCGACATCTCCACCAGGGCCTGCACCAACTCCGGCTCGATAACGATGGCCATGAGCAAATTCGTCATGCCCATCAGGTAGCGGGGCAGGGAGAAAACATCGTTCAGGTGGACTCCAATCGCTTTTTTTCCTTTGAACTCCTTGACCGCCCATTCTATTTCATCATAGCGGCCGGGAGCGTCCGGGTCAGGCGGGGTGAACGCCTTAAAATCGGCCAGGGTTTTGATGGGGCACAGCGATTCGATTTCGACGCCGTGCTCCTCCAGGCCATAGCGAAAGGTAAAGCCCCACTCACTGAGCCAGCGGTCCGGGCCGACTTGCTCCTTCTTAAAGTGGGGGCCGACCAGGATGGCGTCATGCCCCATGGCTATGGCAAATTCGTGCGGGTCCTTGCAGTTGGGACAGAGCGCCTCCCGCACCTTTCGATCTACCAGCCATTCAAAATGGGGGACGCGATCCGGCTCTTGACGGTGCAAAGCCAGCATCACCCGCTCGGCGGAAGTTAACTCAGCCATTTATTCCCTCAAATCAGCAGATAGGGGTTTTCCAGGGTATCCTTTAACTCGGCCAGGAAGCGGGCGGCAGCAGCTCCATCCACCAGCCGGTGATCCACCGAAATCGTCAGGTTCATCATGGGCCGCAGTTCGATCCCGGCCCCATTCTTTACCGGCATCTCCACAATCTTGCCGACCGCCAGGATAGCGGCTTCGGGCGGATTGATAATAGCGGTGAAGGACTCGATGCCGAACATGCCCAGGTTAGAAATCGTAAAGGTGCTGCCGCTCATCTCAGCCGGTTTGAGGCGCCTGGTCCGCGCCCGCTCTAGCAGGTCGCCCAGCAGGCCGACAAGCTGTTCCAGGTTTTTATCCTGCGCCTCCCGGATGACAGGCACAATGAGGTAATCCTCCAGGTTGGTCGCGATGCCCAGGTGAATATCTTCCCACACGAAGATCTGGTCATCCTGCAACGAGGCATTCAGATAGGGGTGGCGGGGCAGCACCGAAGCCACAGCCCGGGCGATAATCGCCGTAAAGGAGAGACGCTGGCCGGTTTTCTGCTGGATCGGCTCCAGCACCCGGCTGCGTAAGCGGGTCGCCTCGCTCATATCCACCTGGAGCGACAGGTTGATATGCGGCGCGGTGAAGGCGCTGTAGGCCAGGCGCTCGGCAATAATTTTGCGCGGGCCGGTCAGGGGAATGACCTCTTTTCGCCGGGCGTCCGGTAACGGGATCTGGGGTGCAGGAGCAGCCGGCCGGAGCGATGCGGTGGGGAGGTGTTCTCCCTTGACTTCTTTCTGGGCGGCGAATAGTTCAACATCGTGGCGGTGTACCCGTCCCCGGCTGCCATGGCCTAAGACCTGGCTGAGATCAACGCCAACTTGAGCCGCCAGATGGCGCGCGGCCGGGGTCGCCCGGACTTTGCCATTGCCGGCGAGCGCCGGCAGCGCTGCTTCTTTTTTCCCAACCGGCGCTTCCGGCTGGAGAGAGGCTGGGGGCGCTGTGGCAACCGCAGCAGCAGGGCTGGGTTCAGTTCTGCCGGGCAGCGTCTCGCCCGGTTCCAGGATGTAGGCGATGACCTGCGTCACCGGCAGGACCTCGTCAGGTTTGGCTGTCAACCCGCCCAGGATGCCGCTGGCCGTCGCTTCGACCTCGATATTGGCTTTATCGGTCTGGATGATAAAGAGAGGCTCGCCCTTCTCAATCCGATCGCCTTCGTTTTTCAGCCATTCGACAAAGGTGCCGGTTTCCATCACCATATCTACCTTAGGGACAATCACTTCAGTCGCCATCGTTTACCTGCCCTCCCTGGCCAGCTCCCTGGCCGCAGCGACAATATTCTCCACCTGGGGAACGGCCGACCGTTCCAGGGTGCGGTTATAAGGAATTGGAATATCTCGCCCGGCCAAACGGCGCACCGGGGCGTCCAGATAATCAAAAGCTTCACTCTCGGTGACAACCGCCGCCAGCTCGCCGCCAAAGCCCCCGGTGCAGGGCGCTTCATGCAGGATGAGCACCCGGCCCGTCTTGGAGACAGAGCGGACAATTGTTTCCTTGTCGAGCGGTTTCAGGCTGCGCAGGTCAACCACTTCAAGCTCAATGCCTTCGCCCGCCAACTGGGCCGCTGCTTCCAGCGCGCGCGGGACCATAATCGAATACGCCAGCACCGTCAGGTCAGACCCTTCGCGCTTCACCTCGGCCTGCCCGATGGGAACGGTATACGAGTCTTCCGGCACTCCGCCTTTGGTCCGGTAGAGCAGTTTGTGTTCCATGAACAGGACCGGGTTGTTGTCGCGGATCGAGCTAATCAGCAGGCCCTTAGCGTCGTAGGGGGTCGCCGGGGCAACTACCTTGATCCCCGGCACATTGATAAACCATGCCTCGACGCTTTGCGAGTGCTGGGCCGCCGCGCCGGTCCCGGAGCCGGCCGGAGCACGGATAACCATCGGGATACTGGCCTTGCCGCCGAACATAAAACGCATCTTGGCCGCCTGGTTCACCAGTTGGTTCATCGAGATCGTCAGGAAATCCATGAACATAATCTCCATCACCGGCCGCATGCCCATAAGGGCGGCCCCGCTGGCCACACCGGGAATACCGGCTTCAGAGATGGGCGTATCGCGCACTCGCTCCGGCCCAAACTCTTCGAGCATGCCCATGGTCACCCCAAAAGCCCCGCCATATACGCCGATGTCCTCGCCCAGCAAAAAGACTTCCGGGTCCCGCCGCATCTCCTGAGTCAGCGCCTCACGCACCGCTTCTAAATAAGTTAGGTCACGTTTACCGTTCTCGCTCATGGGGCATACACCTCGTCTTCCAGGTTGTCAGGGGAGGGTTCGGGGAAGGTCTGGGCTGCTTCAGCCGCCCGATCCACCCCCGCTTTGGCCTCCCGGTCAATGGCTTCTACTGCTTCGGCGGTCAGAAGGCCCGCTTCGGCCAGAACGCGCTTGAAGCGCCTAATCGGGCAGCGTTGTTTCCAGGCCTCGATCTCCTCCTGGGTCCGGTACAGGTTCCGGTCGCTTTTGGAATGGCCCCGCCAGCGGTAGGTCACATTCTCAATCAGCGAGGGGCCGAGGCCGGCGCGCGCCCGCTCCACCGCCGTTTGGGTGGCCCGGTAGACGGCCAGAACATCGTTGCCGTCCACCGTTTCGCCGGGGATGCCATAGGCGATGGCCCGGGTGGAGATTTGGGGGACGGCGGTCATCTTTTGCATCGGCCCGGACATACCGTACTGGTTGTTCTCGCAGATAAAGACAACGGGCAGTTTCCAGATGGCGGCCATGTTGAGCGATTCGTGGAACTCACCCAGGTTGTTGGCTCCATCGCCAAAGTAAGACAGCAGGACTTTGTCGGATCGCCGCATCTGCAGAGCCAGGGCAATACCGACAGAGGTGGGAATACCACTGCCAACCACGCCGGTCGCCCCCAGGTTGCCGCCGGCCAGATCGGCAATGTGCATCGAGCCGCCCCGGCCCCGGCAGTAGCCCGCTTCCTTGCCCAGGAACTCGGCCATCATCAGGGTGATGTCGGCCCCTTTGGCAATGGTGTGGCCGTGGCCGCGATGGTGATGGATGATCAGGTCATCGGGCCTGAGCGCCGCAATGCTGCCCACCGAAGAAGCTTCCTGGCCAATCGACAGGTGCATGGTCCCGTGGACCAGGCCGCGCACGTATAAATCTTCGGCCTTTTCTTCGAAGTGGCGGATTTCGCACATCTTTTGCAGCATCCAGGCTAACTTCTCCTGGGGCAATTCAACGAGAGGATCAGGGTTTTTAGTGGCCGAATTTGTACTAACTTCAACTTTAAGATCAGATAAGGTCATTGTTACTCCTCTTCCATACGATTTAGGGACATCCCATATGGCTCAGACGAGTAGAGAGTCAAGAAAGCCGAAAGATGCCAAAAATAGATTAAAAACAGGTAACTTCAGGAAATAGAGCACTCGAATAACGAACCTTGTGATTAAACATTTTGTGATGAGTAGGGACAGGACCACTGTCTTGTCCCTACTTTTCTGAACATCTATAGTAGACCCTTAGTTCAGCGGAACTTCTACCAGGCGGAAGGGAGGCTTGGCGTCAGGTCCGGCACTGTCGGGAGCCCAGAAGTGATCGCCCTGGTTTTCCACCAGCCAGGCGCTGCCTTGATACAGGGCAAAGGTGGCGACGCCGTCCAGGCCGGTGTTAATCACCTTCACCGTCGCCTCATCGCCGTTTAGAGTTAAGATCGACATCCCGCCGGGTACCGACTCGGCTGTAGCTAGCGTGTTAGGACCAACGACTTTTAGACCGTCGGGCCGCTGCAATGGTTGTGAGGTTTTGATTTCGGTGATAGCGCCGGCTGTGCCATCGTCGTTGATGGGGATGCGGAACAATTGGCCGGTGGCAATGTTGACCAGATACATCATATTCTGGCCCTGGTCCACATCCAGTCCGTTCAGGCTCCACTGTTCCACACCCAACACCGGGTCATTGACCCACTCTTCCAGAGCGCTGCCACCAACCGGCAGTCGCAGTAGACGCGGACTCCACGAGTCGCTGGCATAGACATTGCCCGCCGCATCGACCGTGATGTCGTTGCAGAAACCACTGCCCGGAAACTCATAACTGCCCTTGGCTTCACCGGTCTTCAGATCAAAGGCTTTCAAGGCCACCGGGGCTGCCCCGGCCAGCTTGCCGTTGCCCGCATCCGACGAACAGGCCCACAAGGTCCCGCTGGCATCGTCAGCATACAAGCCCAGTACCGACACCAGGCCATTGGCTCCGGCCTCGATGAACGGCTCGGCTTCCTTCGCTCCGGCGGCTGCCTTGTAAATCGAGCCTTCATACATACTGCCCACGTAGAACGTCCCGTTCTTGTCAACTGTTACCCCTTCCGGGAAAAACCGCGCCGGTGTCAACCCGATCGCTCTGTCCGTTCCGCTTGCAGCAGCTTTCGTGTCTCCTAACATTGTTTTGCCATCTGCGGCCGGGGGTATGCACAGCGTCTGGCCCACTTTGAGGACCTCAGGATCAGCGATAGGACTATAAGCGCCGCCCTTAGCTGCCGCGGCATTGGTGGCATCGACGATAGCCGGGTAGGCCAGCCTATCCCCATAGAATTCTTCGGCCAATTTACTTAACGAGTCATTCGCCTGGACCACATAATCCTTTTCACAAGTCACCCCTTCCTGGGAAGGGGGAGCTGCCAAGGCAAAGCTTACTGCGGTAAAAAATAGCATCAATAGACACGGCAGTATTACTTTTACTAATTTTTGAAACATTATTCCTCCCTGGTCTTCGATTGATTTTATCTGAGGGGGTTGGCTACGAATGCCGGTGCTCTACTTCCTGAAACTACCTCTTTTTGGCTTATATCTGGATACCCCTATTGCTCGGTGTCTTAACCAATACCGCTAAAGCCGTACTTTAAGGGGATAGGGATCACTTTTGACCATAAGTGTTGGTATAAAGATCGGACACCTCAGCTATTTGTTCTAGCGTCAGCATGATCGGCTTGCCGCGCAGCAAGGCCAGGTGGGTAATGTGAGCAATTTCCTCCACCTCGACGGCCATCTTGGTGGCCTGCCGCGCCGAACGGCCAATGGTAAAGACGCCGTGATTCTGCATGACAATCGCCAGGGAGTGTCCAATTTTTTTGACAATTTCTTCGCCAATCGCTTCGCCGCCGATCGGGACATAACCGCCCAGGGGAATCTCACCCCCCAGCATAGCCGTGGTGGTCAAGCAGGCGGGGATTGACTCGCCCAGGGCGGCGAAACTGGTCGCGTAGGGCGAGTGGGTATGGGCCACGCCGAACACGTCGAGCCGGTGGCGGTAGATGTAGAGATGGGTAGCCGTGTCAACCGAGGGTTTCAAATGTCCTTCGACCACATCCCCTTCCAGGTTCACGATGACCATATCGGCCGGAGTCAAATCCTCGTAACTGTAGCCGCTGGGTTTAATGACCACCAGGCCGGTCTCCGGGTCACGGGCGCTGACATTGCCGCTGGTCATTTTGACCAGGCCGTTTTTGGGTAATTCCAGGTTACACTTCCAGACTTCTTGACGCAGTGCTTCTAGCGCCATATGTACCTCCAAAAATTAACCACAGATTTCACGAATTACACAGATCATAATCAAGTTTTTGTGAAATCTGTGTAATCTGTGGTTAAAAATAATTAAGCCGCATAACTTATATTAAATTAAAGGGACTTCGACGACGCGGAAGGGCGGTTTGGCCTCAGGGCCGGCATGGGCCGGGTCCCAGAAGTGGCGGCCCTGGTTTTCTACAACCCAGGCACTGCCCTGGTAGAACGCAAAGGTGCTGACGTCGTCCAGCCCCTCCGAGATGACCGTCACTTCGGCGCTGTCGCCGCTTACGTTTATCACCGCCATTCCCCCGGCGGCGCCCTCAGCCGTGGCCAGGGTGTCGGGGTTAATCACTTTCAAACCATCAGGCCGGCGTAGGGGCAGCGACGTTTTGATCAGGGTCACAGCGCCGGCCCGCCCATCTGCTGCAATGGCAATTCGGAACAGCTTGCCGAGAAGCTGGTTGACCATGTAGATGACGCCCCTGTTCTTATCGAAATCAATCCCATTGAGGCTCCACTGCTCAACACCCAGTTGCGGATCGTTGATCCACTCCTCCAGGGCCGAACCGCCGGCCGGCAAGCGCAAGATGCGGGGCGTCCACGAATCAGTCACGTAGAGATTGCCCTCTGTATCAATCGTCAGGTCATTCGGAAAACCACCGCCGGGGAAATCGTAGCTGCCTCTGGCCTCGCCGGTGTGCAGGTCAAAAGCCTTCACCCCGACCGGGGCAGTGCCCGCCAGCTTGCCGTTGCCGGCGTCAGCCGAGCAGGCCCACAGCAGCCCACGCTGCTCGTCAGCATATAGACCCAGCACCGAGACCAGGCCATTTGCGCCCGGCTCGATAAACGGCTCAGCCTGGGCCGCGCCGGGCCGCGCCCGCACAATGCTGCCTTCCTCCATGCTGCCGACGAAGAAGGTGCCGTCAGAGGTAACGGTAATTCCTTCCGGGAAAAATCGTTCGCCGGGCAGAGTAATCACCCGGGTATTTGTCTTGACATTTAAATCTGCACTGTTAATCATATCTCACCTGATTGAGTTAATTTAAGAGCGCCTCGCCCTCTCGGAGCCAGGTTTGGGCAATTAGATGTTCGATGAACTGGCGAGCTGTTACGGCTGTATGATGCATGTCGCCGCTGTTATCCATATGGCCCCACAGCTCGACCGCCAGCGGCCCCCAGAAGTTGAGCCGGGCCAGAGTCTTAAAGGTTTCAACAAAGGGCACGATGCCCTCGCCAAAGGGAATACCGCGGATGACTTTCGGCTGGGCGTCCTTCACGTGGAGAGCCAGCAGGTGGCCTTTGGCCAGGGCCAACTCGTCGGGGGGGTAGTAACCGGCTGCGGCCAGGTTGCCCATATCGGGATAGAGATGAAACCAGGGCGAGTCAAAAGTCTGCACGATGCGCATCCCCTGACGCACCGAGGCCACAAACGGCGTATCCAGGTTTTCCAGGCCCAACATCACCCCGGCCTGGCCGGCCCAGCGCACGCCCTGCTCAATCCCATCCATAAAACAGGCTTCGGTCTGGGCATCGCTGGTCTCATAAAAGACATCGTAACCCATTACCTGGACCATTCGTAACCCAATATCCCCGGCAAAAGCGATGGCTTTACGGAAGATCGTTAGCCCCTGCGCCCGAATTTCCGACGAATGGCTGCCAAGAGGGTATTTACGGTGGCCGCTCAGACACATGCTCATGATGGGCACGCCGGTATTGGCCATCGCCTGGCGCAGCACGGCTCGCTCGCGGGCCGGCCAATCCAGGCGGGACAGCCGGCCCTCGCTCTCGTCAATTGAAATCTCGACGAAACTGTAGCCGGCCTGGGCGGCTGCCTCTAGACGTTTTTCCCACGGCCAGTCCGCCGGCAGCGCTTTTTCGTAGAGACCGATTGGGACTGAAATTGTGGCATCCATACGCCAACAGCTCCTTTAGCTGCCAGACAGGTGGTTATCTCGATAGCGGTACAACAACCTGATCAATGCCCCAGACCGTCACTTCTTCCACGACGACGTGTTCCGGCAGTTTGCAGACATCAAAGACGACCTGGCCTATGTCATCGGGCCGCAGCTTTAACTCGACCGGATCAAGGCCGGAACCTTTCTGAAAACCGGTGCTCGACGCGGCCGGGATGAGGCAAATGACCCGGACGTTGTGCGGCTGTAATTCGGTGTACAGTCCCTTGGTAAAGCCGAGCACGCCCCACTTAGCCGCCGCGTAAACCGACCATTCCGGCCAGGCTTCCTTGGCGCAAACCGAGGCGACGTTAAGAATCGTGCCGCTCTTCTGGGCTTTCATCATCTCGGCAAAAGCCCGGCAGCCGTAGATGGTGCTGTTCAGATTCAAGGCGATGGTGTAATCAATTTTCTCGATCGGCAGCTTGGCCGTTTCCATAATCGCCACCCCGCCGCCGGCAAAATTCAGCAGGAAGTCCAGCCGGTCGTACCGGCCGCGAATGAACTGGTAGGCTCGGTCCCACTCGGCCGGCTTGGTCACATCTAACTGCAAGTAAGCGTGGCAGCCGATTTCGGCCTGAACCTGCTTCAGCCTCTCTTCGCTTTCATGCGAGGCGATGATAACCTTGGCCCCATCCTGGGTAAACAACCTGGCGGTTGCTTTGCCGAAACCACTGGTGCCCCCGGTAATCAGGGCAATTTTACCTTCTAAACTAGCCATGATGTAAAATCCTTTCTTTCCACATTGAATGAAATATGTTCGCCGGGGCTTATTCTCGGACTGGGCCGAGGGTCAACCCCGCATAATGTCCTCATGAATTCCCTTCACACTTTCACCGTTTCTCGCACCAGCAGATGGTTGAGGGTGACGGCGATGATAAGCACGCTGCCCATGGCTAAGGTCTGCCAGTACGCGGGGATGATGGTCAGCATACCAACCGTCACACAGATGATGATAATGGCGCCAACGATGGTCTTCTCGACCGACCCTTCGCCGCCGGCAAACCTCGTCCCGCCCAGCAACACAGCGATGATGCAGGCCAGCTCCATGGTGTCGCCCGAGAGGGGATCGCCCAGGGACATGTAGCTGGCACGCGCTATGCCGGCCATGGCGGCGCAAAAACCCACGATGATGTAGAGCAGCCATACCACCATGACCGCATTGATGCCCGATAGCGCCGCCGCCGTGGGATTGCCGCCAATCGCCGCGGTATATTTGCCGAGGAGCGTCTTTCGCTGGGCGATGATCAGGGCGGCAATCACAACCAACGCCACGAAGAACGCCATGGGCAACCCGAACAGGACATCCTGGCGAGCATAATTGTTGATCCAGGCGGGCATGGGTCTCTCGGCGCTCCCCTTGATGGCCGACAGCCCACCCGGCACGATCAGCAGGGCAATGCCCTTATAGAGGCTCAGCGTGACCAGCGTCGCGATCACGGGCGTGATTGTTAGCTTCATGACCAGGAAGCCGTTGAGGGCGCCCATCGCAATCCCCACGATCAGGGTGATGACCAGCGCGGGGAGGAAGGCA
Source organism: Anaerolineales bacterium (assembly GCA_015075185.1). GTDB lineage: Bacteria > Chloroflexota > Anaerolineae > 4572-78 > J111 > DSQQ01. The sequence continues at coordinate 986,341 of JABTUW010000003.1, forward strand.
AACCCGTTCAGGATCATCAGGGCAAAGACTACGGCGCTCAGGCTCATGGCGCTGCCAACAGACAGGTCGATATATTGGGCGATCATCAGGAACGTGAATGCGCCGCTCACAGTTATAATGGGCACGGCGATACGCAACAGGTTGATGATGTTATCCGGACTGAGGAAGTGCCCCCGCTCAAAGAAGGCCACCTCGTCCAGCCTGATCACGCTGAAGACGACCACAACCAATGCCAGCACAAAGTAGATGTAGAACCGTTTGATATTTGTTCGCACCACCGCCGACAGATCCTGCTGTAGGGCAAGTGACTTTTTCTCCATGCCAATATGCTCCTCTGAATGAATAGTTTGGCCCATAAAGGTACCCCTCAGCCCTTCCTTCTTCTAAGGAAATAACTCTGCGCCAGAATGGCGATGAAGACGGCGATCGCCTTAAGGGTGAACTGCCAGTCCGGCGACAGCAGCAGCCCGGTCGCAGCCGAGGTTACGACGGACAGGATGAGAGCGCCGGCGAACATCCCCAGCACCGATCCAAACCCGCCCGCGATGCTGACGCCTCCCAGGAGAGAGACGACCAGCGCGTCAAACTCGTAGCCCATCGCCCGGCTCGATACCCCGGCCTTGAACTCGGAGGCCAGGAGGATGCCGGTGATGCCGGCCAGCAGCGAGCTGAGGATGAAAAGCGCGGTCAGATGCCGGTCCACATTGATGCCCGACAGCCGGGCCGCTTCGGCATTTGCGCCGATGAGGTAAGTCCGCCTGCCCAAGACCGTCTTCCGTTCAAAGATGAAGGCGACGATGAGCAGGACGATCATCACCAGCACGGAGAGCTTGATGGCCGTGCCTGGAATGGCCATGTTCCCCACCAGGCCGAACACGTCGGGCAGGCTGGTATTCCGCTGCGCGCCCTGGGTGATGACCTGGGCAATCCCGCGCGCGACCATCATCGTGCCCAGCGTGACGATGATAGAGGGCACTTTCAGCCGGACCACAAAGAAGGCATTCAACGCGCCGATGCTCATCGCGCCGAGCAGGGCCAGGGCAACCGCGACGCCGTAAGGCAGCCCCAGCCCGTTGGCCAGCACGTTCTCGGATACATTGGCTGCTTGGCAGAAATAGGCGGAAAGCACCCCGGTCAGGGCGATGACACCGCCCACCGACAGGTCAAAGTTACCGGTGATCAGTAAAAACGTGACGCCGATGCCGAGAATAACGATGAACCAGTTGTTCGTAACCAGGTTCAGCATGTTCTGGGGCAGATAGAAGTTCGGCACAAACACGGCGGCGATGCTGAACAGGATGAGGAGCACGCCGACCATCAACAGGGTAATGAACGACTCATTGCTCATCTTGCCGCCAAATGACGGCAGCACTGCGTGTTTGGTTTCCATGGCTACACCTCCTGCCCACCCGTGACGATGTGGATGATCTTTTCACTGTCAATGTCGTCGCCATTGCGCATGGTGGCCTTCAAGCTCCCGTCGAACAGGAGGTAGATGGTATCGCAAATGTTCATGATCTCGGGTAATTCCGAAGAGAAGATCATGATGGATTTCCCTTCTTTGGCGAGCTGGCGAATGAGGCCGTAGATCTCGCTTTTCGCTCCCACGTCAATGCCGCGCGTCGGCTCATCGAGCATGAGCAGATCTGCGTCCGCGAACAGGCACTTGGATAAGACTACCTTCTGCTGGTTGCCCCCGGAGAGCTTGGAGGCTTCCTTTTCGGTGCTGTTGGTGGCGATCTTCAGCTTATCAATGTATTCAACCGTGACGCTGCGTTCCACGGACGAATTGATGAACCCGTGCCGGGATATCTTGTCCATATTCATGACGGGCACATTGCCGCGGATGGTCAGAATGGTGAACAGACCCTGGGATCTTCTTTCCTCCGGTACCAGGGCGATGCCCGCCGCAATGGCCTTATCAGGAGCAGGCTGGAGCTTCTTGTCCTTAAAGCGAATCTCGCCTTCGTAAGGGTCGGCGCCATAGATGGCGCGGGCGAGTTCGGTCTTACCGGCCCCCACCAGGCCGTAGAAACCGGCAATCTCCCGGCGTGAACGTCGAACGAAATGTCGTTCAGCTTGTGGTTGGAGAGGTGGTGAACCTGAAGGAGAACGTCCCTGTCGGCGTCCTCCTTGGGCGTGTACTGCTCAAAGACCGTCTTGCCGATCATCATTTTAATCAGCTCGGCCCGGTCCTTGACCTCCGCCAGGGGCTTCGTGTCAATGTGCCGGCCGTCTCGCAGAACCGTCACATAATCTCCAATCTCAAAGATCTCGTCGAGCCGGTGGGAGATGTAGATGACGGTCACGTTTTGCTCGCGTAAACCCTGGATAATGGTGAACAACCGCTTGATTTCGGACTCGGAGATCGCGGCGGTCGGTTCGTCCATGATAATGATGTCCGATTCGGTGGCGACCGCTTTGGCAATCTCTACAATCTGCTTCTTGGCCACGCTCAGAGTCGAGACCTGCTGCTGGGGGTGGATGGACGGCTCGATGCTGTTCATCACGCTGACCATCTTGTTGATCTTGTCCGTTTTTCTCAGGAACCCGAACGTTGTATCCTCCATGCCCAGTGTGAGGTTGTCTGCAACGGTGAGCTGGTCTACCACGTTGAGTTCCTGGAAGAGGGTGCTGATACCTTTTTGTCCGGCCTCGCGGGGGTTGTGGGGATTGTACTCTTCACCGTTCAGCAGGATTTTGCCGCTCGTTCGGGTGTACGCGCCGGTCAGGATCTTGATCAGGGTGGATTTCCCCGCACCGTTTTCCCCGACCAGGCAGTGAACGGTGTTCCGCTTGATGTCGAAACTGACATTGTTGACCGCCCGCACGCCGGGGAAGTCCTTCACGAGATCCCTGATTTCCAACACATTCTCGGTCAGTTCCATGCCTTAGCTCCTTGGTCCTGAGGAGGAGGGGGCCTCTGCCCCCTCCCTCACGATTCTACGTTTCGGGTAATGTTTCTACCCGTTTACTCGATGCTGGCCTGGATGTTGGTGCCGAATTGGCTATTGAGCCACTCCACGGCATCGGCCTCGGGCATGGTCCAGTAAGAGACGTTGTAGGCTTTGTAGAAGAACTCCTGCGCTGGCTGCGAGGTCGGAGCTACCTTGCCGGACGCAATGTCAAAGATCAGGTCAATCCGGCCCTGCGCCGTCTCTACCGGCGGCAGTCCCATCGACAGCTTCAGCGAGCTGTTCGGGTCGTACACGCTCTTCATCTCAACTTCGTCAAAATCAACACTGGCCACAATCTCCGTCAGCGGCTTGCCGTTGTCCATCTTGCCCCGGCCCGCCTGGGTCAGTGCGGCCATCGTCCCAACGGTCAGGTTGGAGGCTTCCGAGTAGATCAGGTTCACTTCAGGATGCTGCGTCACCAGGTCCAGAATGATCTGCTTGGCTGTGTCCGGTCCCTTGCTCGCATCCAGACAGCCCAGGTCCGTCGCTTCGGGATCAACCGATAACACGCCCTTCACGAAGGGATCCGTCCGCCCCGACTTGACCTCGGTGTGGTTCGGCCAGCCCAACTGGGCCATCACAATCGGCTTGTCGGGATTAGCCGCCTTCCACTGCGTCGCCATCTCCACCCCCATCTCGTAGGAGATGCCCGCCTCGTCGCTCCGGGCGGTCGGGATGCCCGTGTCGGCCAGCGGGCTGAAGAACGAGGTCATGATGATGCCCTTGTCCAAGGCTTCCAGCACGGCCGGCTTGGCCGCTTCAAAATCCCAGATGTGCAGCGTCGCCGCATCCATCCCCTGGGCAATCACCTGGTCCACGTTCTGCGTCATCACCGCCGAGTCCGACTTGCCGTCAAAGGCGAATACTTCCGCCCCGTACTTCTCTTGAGCGTACTTCTTCGCCTCCGTGAACTGCGCCTGGTGGAAGACATTGCTCAGGTCCGATACAAAAAACGCGATCTTCTTCGGCATCTTGGCCGCTGGCGCTTCGGCCACCGGCGCTTCCTGAGCCGGCTCAGCCGCCTCTTTCACGGCGACGGTCTCGACGGCCTTTTCGACAGCCGGTTGTGCCTGCCCGCAGGCAGTAATAAGCAGAAGTGAAATAACAATTATGAGTGGCAACAGCCAAAATATTTTTTTCATGTCCATCCTCCTTGACGGAAGGTTAAGTAAAATTCAATTCTCAGGGTGCCGGCTCAATCAGCCGGCTAACTTACAAAATAACAATTTACCGTTTTGCTTCTTGCTAGTGAGTGTCGTTACCTCCTTGTCTACTTAAAAGTTGGGCTATGTGCTACTACTACCCCTACCTCCTTTCTTGATTCAAGACCTGCGTATCCCGATGCGCCCTTAGCGATGATGTTGAGCTAATAACTTGTTTAGTTCGCTATCGTCAATCGTGTAGGAGTACTCTGGGGTTGGGAAAGCGCCGATCTCAACTTCCTGGCGAAACCGGGCCAGCGCCGCCACAATGGTTTCCGACAAATCGGCGTAAACCTTGAGGAAACGCGGCGCAATGCCTTTATAAAGACCGAGCATATCCTGGGTGACCAAAGCCTGGCCATCACAGGCTGGCCCGGAACCAATGCTGATGGTCGGAATGTCCAGGCTGCGGGTGACTATTTCGGCCAGGGACAGCGGCAAGCACTCCACCACCAGGGCAAAGACACCCGCCTGAGCCATCTCCAGGGCGTCTTCAATCACTTCCCAGGCCGATCCGGCGTCCCGGCCCGGCAGCTTGGGCCGCCCGGCAGCGACAATCTTTTGCTTGGTGATGCCGATGTGGCCCATCACTGGGATGCCCGCGCCGACAATCGCCCGGATCAACTGGCCCGACTGGCGGGTCCCTTCCAGGTGAACGCCGTCCGCGCCGCCTTCCTTCATTAAACGAGTGGCGCTATGCTGAGCCTCGGCGATGCTGTTATACGAACCGAAAGGCAGGGTCGTGACGACCATGCTGTGGGTCACGCCATTGCGCACCGCGCGCGTGTGATAAATCATCTCGTCCACCGTCACCGAGACAGCCTCGGTCCGGCCGTTGCCCACCGTGCCCACCGCATCGCTGACCAGGACAATATCAACTCCAGCCTGGTCAATGAACGAAGCCATCGGGAAATCATAGGCCGTCAGCATAGTTATCTTCTGGCCTTGTTGCTTTTTGGTTTTAAGCCGGCTGGTCGTTACTTTAGGCTGTGCACTCACAGGAAAATTCCTATTCTAAAGGCTCTGGCAATAAATCTTCCAGGCCAAGATGCGGGCTGGGCAGAATACGGACCGAAACCACTTCCCCCAGCCGCTCGGCTGCTTTGGCCCCGGCTTCCAACGCCGTCCGCACCGCGCCGACATCCGCCCGGATCATGACCGTCATGTAGCCGCCGCCGATGGCCCGCCGGTTGAGCAGGGTCACGTTGGCTGCTTTGGCCATCGCATCGGCCGCTTCAATACAGGCGACCAACCCTTTGGTTTCAATCATTCCCAAGGCCCGCATCCCGGGATCAAGCTCCGGCATCTCGGACGGGATTGCTGTCTTTTCGCTTGCTTGTGCCATGTTCTATTCCTTCCTGAAATCAATGACGCCTTCAACTTGAAGGGAGTCTAGAATACCGACGATAGCCGCGTCAGCCGGGGAGGAGTTCTGCCCCGTAGCGATGCGGGCCGAACTTCCCTGGCTGACCATCACCAACTCGCCTTCGCCTGCCCCCACCAGGTCTACCGCTAAAAAGGGGCTGCCGGTCAGGTTTCCTTTCGTATCGGTAGGGCCGACCAACAGCAGCTTGGTGGTTCGTAACAGGTCGTGTTTCAGAGTGGCAACGGCTGAACCTAAAACCTTGGCGATAATCATCACTGTCTCTCCTTTAACTGCCCCCACCCTTGTTGTTGCCGAGCCGCTTCACCAGGCCGACCAGTTGGTCAACCACCGTGCCCGAACTGCCACCTGGAGCAGGATTTTGAGCAGGGGAAGTGGTGCTGGCAGGTGGACTGGTCAGAGGCGCGTGCTGGCAGCCCTTTGGTTTGCTGCCCGGTCGAAGGGGTGTGGGGCGAGTCAGGCTGGCTGCAGCCGGCGCAGGCGCTGAAGCGGCTCCTGGCTGGGATTTGTAAACGATTTTGACGCCTAACTGCTGCGCGACGTGCCTGGCCATGTCGGTGAGAACGGTGTTCTGGTCAATCACCAGTTCTTTCCTACCCTGGGCGGCCAGGTCCTCGATCTCTTGTGCGGAGCAAAAAGTTTTCACGGCGCTCTCCCTTGTGTTATCAACGGCGCACCTGGCCGGGTAAACTCTGGATGGCCTCGATGGCGGCATCACGTCCTACTTTTACCTCGGCCTCAGTGCCGGAGATATACAGGCGGCCAAAACGTCCAGCCGGCTGGTAATGAACCAGGGTAATGTGGGCGGCTTTCTCGGCCTCGTTGGCGGCAAGCATGACGTAAGCCGCCGGCACCACTTCCAGAACGCAGAGCGTCTGGCCGCGCAGCAGCAGCCCGCCCTTGCTCGCCTGGTTGACCAACTGGGCTTCATAGGCATCAATTCCGGTCACCATTTTGACCGCGGCTACTTCCGGCTTCCAGCGGTCGGCCTCGGTCAAATTAAAACGGGCCAGGGCTTCTCGCCCGGCCACCTGCACGTCTTCCTGAAAGAAGCCGTGGACCTCCAGCGTTCCGTATTCCCGTTCGACCCGCAACAAACCGGGCCGGACGTCGGTCGTTTTCAGGGCCGCATCCATCATTTCGTACACGTCACTGGCCGGGGCCAGTTCCATAAAAACTTCGGCCATGCCCTCGACAGGCACATCGCCCTGGAGCAGAATCCCGGTCAGGGCCGCGTACTGCGGCTGCATCGAGTCAATCAGAATGTAACTTCGTAGTTCCATAGTTGTTCGTTCCTTGCCGGAAGAATCGCCCGGCGCGAAAATTAGTCAGCCAAAGCGCGGACGACTTTAGTTGGCCCCTGGTGGAGCAGTTTTTCGACCGAGCGGTGCGGCCGGGCAATGACGTGAGCGGCAACCAATTCACCCGCCCGTTTGGCGGCGGCCACACCGGCGTCAACGGAAGACTGCACTGCTCCGACCTCACCCCTGACCATAATCGTCACATAGCCGCCGCCTATTTCCTCCTGGCAGAGGATTTTCACGTAAGCGACTTTGCTCATCGCATCGGCCGCTTCAATAGAGGCGACCAGTCCTCTGGTCTCAACCATTCCCAGGGCCGTGGTCTGTAAACGTGTTGTTGTCATGAATTGAGTCTCCTATGTCGTTGATTAAATTGACATGATTTGATTGGCAACCGCGATGCCGGCGCCAACATCCACCTGGCAGCCCAACTGGCGCAGAGCATGGCCCGTAGCGGTCAGCAATTCGATGACGCGGTGAGGCGATGCCCCCGGCAGTTGGCCCGGATCAAGGAAGAAGACATCGCCGGAGACCCGGCCAATCGCCTTGCTCTGGCCAAAGAACTGTCCAATAGTGTGAACAACATTTTCGGCGCTGACTCCGGCGGGACAGTGAATGGCCGTTTGCGTGCCCTGGCACAGCCGCTTGGGCGAGTCACAGCCGGGGCAGTCACGGCCATCTACCGTCATCATTAGTCCCATCTCGCTGACAGCATAGCGAATGGCCATTGGCACTGTATTGTTTAAAGGTGAAGTACCGTTACTGCCCGAAGAGGTCGGAGCTGAATGACCTCCTCCCCACAGGCGAGCGATGGTGTTACGCACCTCACGCGCCGATGCCGCCGGATCGGGCGTTTCCCGAATGCTCCGGCCGCAGATAATGATCGAGACCGGCAGGTCCTGGAAAAAAGGCAGCAGTTCGACATTGAGGCCGCCGGTAACGGTGACCTTGAAGCCCATGTCAATCAACTGCCGGATGGTGTCTTTATCGTTGTCGTCCCACTGCCGGGCAGCGTCCTGCTCATCCCAGCCGCGATGGTAGACCATGCGCTCGATGCCGATCTCACGCCACTCCGTGGCCCGGGCGATAATATCACGCACACCCGTCAGTTCCATCAGCACCTCTTTGTTTTGCCGGCGGGCCTCTTCCAGCGCCGATTTGACCGTGGCCAGGGGCGCTCCCCCGATAACGGTCATCATGTCGGCACCGGCGTCAAAAGCCATTTTGGCTTCCAATCCACCCACGTCGGGGGTCTTAAAGTCGGCCAGGATTAACTTATCGGGGCAAATTTCGCGCATGGAACGGATGGCGTCCAAACCGGCTGCTTTACAGAGCGGGGTGCCGATCTCAATGATATCCACCTCGTCGGCTACTTTGAGGGCCATAGCCAGGGCTGGCGGAACGGTGATGTAATCCATAGCGATTTGAAGTAAAGGGACTTTAGGGTTTATCTGCTTTGAAGCACTTCGACTCATTGTTCTACTGACTCCTGCAAGATATAATTCTTTTGAAATTCGCTGTCCTTTTGTCACATTTGTGAAGTATATTCACTTTTGTGATGAACTAAAATCATAATAAACTGTTTGGCTAGGCATGGGAAGTGACAAATGTAATTGAGAAATGGTGACATTTGTCACTGAATTTCTGATATTAATCTCCCTATAATGGAAATAGTGAACAAATTCTCAATCATCAAGGCGGTTAGTTTATTTAGTAATGAACATAATTTTATTTTATTCACAAATGTTCACACTAAAGTGAATTATGAAATCCCTTTTATGTTGACTTGATATGATACATAAAGTAAACTTAACTGGTTTGATCAAATTTGAAATTAGGGGAGATACCTCATGCCGTTTGATGATGAACGATCAATATTTCTGGCCCGAGTAGCTTCTTTATATTACGATCACGATAAATCTCAACAAGATATTGCCGAAGAGCTTGGCGTGTCGAGGTCCGCTATCTCTCGTTTTCTCACCGAAGCCCGTGAAAAAGGTATCGTAGAAATCATTGTCCATTACCCCTGGCGCACTTGCCCAGAATTGGAGCAAAAGCTTGCTTCAATATTTAATCTAAAAGCAGCCAGAGTTTTAGCCAGAGAGAAAAAATCCTATGAGGAGATGTTGCAGGGCTTGGGGATTCTGGCGGCTCGCTATTTAGATAACATTCTGCATGATGGGATGACGCTTGGGATTTCGTGGGGAACTGCGCTCTATCAGATGATCAGGGCGATGCCGATGCGGGATTTACCCGGGGTAGAGGTGATCCAGCTTATCGGGGCTACCGGTTCGGAAAGCGTCCCGACCGATGGCCCGATTCTGGCCCAGCTCCTCAGCAATCGGTTGGGCGGCTTCTGCCGCTATCTCCATGCGCCCTTGATTGTCGAGAACGAGGCGGGGCGTGAAATATTACTGCAAGACCGCAACATTCGAGAGACGTTTGCCCGGGCTGAGCGAGCCGACGTGGCCCTGGTCGGCATCGGTTCGACCAACTCCGACCTGTACAGTCTCCTACGGGCCGGTTATGTAGATGAAGCCGAAGCGCAGCGCATTCGCACAACCGGGGCGGTGGGCGATATTTGCGCCCAGCATTATTCCCTCACCGGCCACTGGCTGGATATTGATATTAATCGCCGGACGATTGGGGTTGATTTGGAGATTCTCTCAAAAATCCAGACCGTCATCGGGGTAGCCGGCAGCTCGCGCAAAGGGGCAGCTATCTATGGAGCCTTGCGGGGTGGTTATCTGGATGTCCTCATTACCGATGATCAAGCCGCCCAAAAAATCCTAGCGCTGAATCACAGCCTTTGAGTCAAACTGAGCTAAAAGGTAGGCAAAGCAGCAAGGTTGCAGGGGATATACTCCCCCTGTCTGCCGTCTACTGTCTACCGTCTACTATTTTTTAAGGAGAGAATTTATGTCTGTTCAACCGAGACTCAACCGTTTACTCGGACCTGATGGCAAATGCTTTGATGTGGCCATTGATCATGGCATCTTTGGTGAACCCGGCTTTCTGGCCGGCATCGAAAATATGAAGCAGGCGGTTGAAATCATCGTTGCCGCTAACCCTGACGCGGTGCAGCTCAGTATGGGGCAGGCTCACCTGCTTCAAGAGATCCCCGGCAAGCAGAAACCGGCCCTCGTTCTGCGAACAGACACGACGAATGTCTACGGGCGGACACTGCCGCGGTATCTGTTCAGCCAATTGATGGAGAACATCGTTGAACAGGCATTGGTTCTCGATGCCGCGGCTGTCGTCGTCAATCTGCTGCTGCTGCCGGAACAGCCTGAGCTTTACCATCAAAGTGTGGCTCACATCGGTAAATTGAAGCCGGCCTGTGAGCGTTATGGCCTGCCGCTTATGGTCGAGCCGCTGGTTATGCAGCCCAATGAACGAGCCGGTGGTTATATGGTTGACGGCAATCTGGAGAAAATTATCACCCTGGTGCGCCAGGCGGTCGAGTTGGGGGCCGATATCATCAAGGCTGATCCGTGCGACGATGTTTCCGAGTACCACAAGGTCATCGAAACTGCCTCCGGGATTCCGGTTTTGGTGAGAGGCGGCGGACGTGTCTCCGATGAAGAGATTTTAAAGCGAACACTGGCCTTGATGCAGCAGGGAGCGGCCGGCATTGTCTACGGGCGCAACGTGATTCAGCACGCCCATCCCGATGGGATGACCCGAGCGCTGATGGCAATCGTCCACGACGGCGCTGATGTGACCCAGGCCCTGGCCATTTTGAGCGGTAACGGCCAGTGACACGTTTGGAACAGGTAAATGCTGCGGCCTGGGGCTGTCTTTAGATCATACCCACCAGCGTGATCGCCGTATAAACCAGAAACAGGGAGAGGATGATGTTGACGGCCGCCTGCAATCGAGGATGATGCAGATAGCGCTTAATGGCTGTGCCAAATAAAGCCCAGGCCGAGGTAGCGCCAAACGAAATCGCTGCCAAAAGGAATGCGGCCACCCCTAACAGGGTCACATTATGGGTCAGGGGAGCCAGAAATGCGGTAAACAAGGTAAAGGCGTAAACGATCAATTTGGGGTTGAGTAGCTGCAGCAGCAGGCCGTGCCCAAATCCGAGGGGGTTCACCTCGCTTTCAGTGAAAATATAACTGGCTTTTAGAATCCCAAAAGCAAGGTACAGAATATAGCCTGCCCCGACATAACGCAGCGCCGGTTCAAGGGCAGGAAAGAACGCCAGGAGCGTTGTAGAAAGCCAGCCGCTGAGCAGCATGGCCCCGAAAACACCCACGGCCAGGCCAACTTGGTAGTTCAAGGTATTTTTGTACCCGTGCAGGACGCCCATCGAAGCGCTGGAGATGTTGCTGGGACCGGGGGTGAAGGTGGAAATCAGCACGTATGAGAGCAAAGGGACCAAATTAATCGCCATCATGACCTCTCCTTAGCAGGGGATAGTAATCTTAGCTGTTGGGCGTATTGGCCCGGCGTTACCCCGATGATCTGCTTGAAGCGGCGCGTCAGGTGACTTTGACTGCTAAACCCGACCTCAGCCGCCACCTCGGCCAGGGGTTTGCCGGCCTCGATGAGCCGTTGGGCGTGACGGATCCGCACGCTTTCCAGGTAAGTGTAGGGCGGCATCCCGACTTCGGCCCGAAAAGCCCGCAGCAGATAGTAAGGGCTGAGCGCGACGTGTTCAGCCAGTTGGGTCAGGCTGATGCCTTGGGCATAACAGTCATCAATATAGCGGCGGGCGCGTTGGATGGCGGCTGGCTCTTTACCCAGCCGTTGTTCGTTAAAGTGGATATCCGCATACCGCTTGATGAGTTGGGCTAAGGTCCAGATAAAGCGTGACTCCCCTTCCAGAGGACTCGCTCCCTGAACCAGGGCATTGTGCAGTCCCAACACGCTGTCCCTGACCCAGCGCTGGTCAACCCGAACGTCTTTGAAAAACGGCAACGCCTGCTCCCGCCCGGTCAGCTCAAAAACTGCCCTTTGCATATGGCGGGTCGTGGGGTAGAGAGAACGCATTTCAAATCCGTGCGCATCGGCAGCCTCGCCGGTATGAACTGCCCCCGGATTGATCAAGATCACCCCCCCCGCTGGAGTGAAATATTTGGCGCCTTTGTGGGTAAAAGACTGGCGGCCTTGCTCGATGACACAAATCACGTAGTAATCGTGGCTGTGACGGGGATAAGCGTGATGAACGTAAAAAGCCTGAAACAGTCCCACCTCAAGCTGGGGGTTATACCAGATTTTAGTCCATTCCTTACCTTGCATAATCTGATTGTACCACAAGCTCTTGCTTGTTGTCTTGCAGGATATTGCCCTGTCTCACGGCAAGTTTGGCCAGGCTGGCCAGCGTCAGGCGTAACTCATCATGATGGGCTACACCTGGATTATTGTGACTGTTTAAGAAGCAAGGGGAGGTAAACCACGGAAGGTGAAGCCTCACAGATGGGCTGGAGCAGGGTTAGACGCCAGCCGGTCAGCACACCCCCATCAAAAGTTGGCTCCGTATCTCTGACCCTCAGCGCCCAGGCGCCATTGGCATTTGAGCCGTCGAGGAGGCTGAGCGGCTGTTCAGGCCGGAAGCTGCCGCTAAAAGGCGGGGCGCCTGAGGTGATCGGTGTAGCTGCCTCGTCGTCGAAAGTGGTATTGAGGTAGTCGTTACCGCTGCTGCCATTACCGCTGCTCAGCTCCACTTCTGTGCCAGTGGGCGCGCGGAGGAAGAGATCCAAATCGGCATCAAAAGTATGGTTGATCGAGAGAGTAACATTGACATCGGCGATCTTGGGGGCAGTTGTGACGACCAGCGTGGAGGTGACGGCACTGATTGGAACCGGGAAGTTCTGGGGCACATTGCTGCTGATGTAGGTAAAGGACGTGAACTGCTGGGCTGTAGGTAGGGTGACCGGCACGATAAGATTGCCCTGGGCCGTGGTGATCGTTGCCGTCAAAACCAGCGGATCTCCACAAACGAACGAGGGACTCAGTTTGACCCGGAAAGGCAGGGTGTTATGAACGGTTGCACCGGGTACAATCGTGGCATAGCCAGAGGCGCTGTTTAGCAGGGTGGCCTGGGGATGGGCTGTCGCCATAACCCCGCTGACATTGGTGGCGGCGCCAAAGCCAAGATTCCTCAGGCTAATGCTCACATAGGCCGTCTCATCTGGCTCCAGGGCGGCATCGCCATCACCCCCCCAGACCTGGACGGTTGTAACCGTGAGCGCAGGCGTCCCAACCAGCGCGACATTTCGGGTGGTGGTGATACTGGCCGGAACAGGGATATTGTTGATCGTTTGGGTGAGATAACCGAAGGCTGAGACGGTTAAATTGTAGCTGTCTGCTGGCAGGCGAAGAGAGTATTTGCCACCGGAGCCGCTGCTGGCGGCGAAAACTTCGCTGGGACTGGCTGAAGCGACAACTGTGGCTCCGCCAATCGGGGCGGCTGTCGCGGCGTTTGTGACCGTACCGGCCAGGATACCTTCAGGCACGCTGGTACAGTTGGTGCAGACCAGGGCAAAATCCTGATCGGTGGTATCGCCGTTGTAAGGAACGCCGTCTCCGGCCAGGTTGGTCGCCTGGACTGTAATAATGAAGCGGCCGCTTGGATTCTGGAGATAGACATTCTCCAGGTTATTGAGGCCATCACCCGAACCCCCACTGGCAGACCAACCGCTGTTAAAGACATTCCCCCGATAAATAACGCCATTCTGATCGGCTACCCGCAGGTCCAAATTGTTGACCAGCGCCGGATTGGCTCCTACCGCACCGGGAGCATCGGTCCAGGCCAGGCTTATTTTGAGGGGCTGGCCGGGGTCGTCCACTTCAATCGCCTTTGCCCAGAACTGGCCAGTTTGACCAAAGATGCGGGTCTGGTCGTCATAAAGCACATTCACACTGCTGCTGATGATATGGGTGAGGTTAAGACGTCCCCACCCCTCGCTCGTATTGGGAATATCGGCCGTGCCCATATCTACAGCCCCATTAACCACCAGGGCTTTGGCCATGGCCGGGCTGGGATTGGCCCCGCCGTTAAAGGTGCGCCACCACTGCGTGACCAGGGCCAGCGCGCCGGAAACATGCGGGGCAGCCATGCTGGTGCCGCTGCAGAAGGCATAGCGATTACTGGTACCGGCGATAGCCGTAGAGCAATCGCCCCCTAAATCATTGCGAGTGGAGGCGATTTGAGACCCCGGCGCGGCAATGACCGGCACCCAGCGGCCATCCACTGCCGGACCCCGGCTGCTGCTATTGGAGATACTATCAATGCTGCCGGCACGCTGGTTAAGACTATTCGCCACAGCAATGAGATTCTTGGCATCTTTGGGTGAAGTCAGGGTCATAGGGCTTGGGCCAGAGTTGCCGGCTGAAAAGACCTGGATAAGAGGCTCAGCTATCCCGGCCGTATCGAAATTGCCATCGCGGGTCATAATATCGTGCGTCCGCTCCGAAGCCTGATAACCATGGGCCGTGCCTTCCCCGGTCGTCCAGGAACTGTTACTGCCGACCGCTCCGCCTAAAAGAGAGCGCTTGCTGTGTTCTTGCCAGCCCCCTATGGGGGGCCAATTAGAACCACACAGCGAATTTTGAGCAAAAATACTGACTTCTGGGGCAATACCCAACCCATACCGAAAGCCATTGCTGTCGGCAAAGCCGGCTGTGGCGTCGCCGCCAAGAATCCCGGCCACATGGGTCCCATGGCCACCAATGGCAGCACAATCCTCGCCCGGATTGGTTGTGGGCGCGCCGGGATAGCTGAAGCCGCCAACAATCCGGCTGTTCAGGTCGGGATGGTCATAGTCAACCCCGGTATCAACAACGGCCCAAATCACCCCGCTGCCGTTCACCCCGGCCTGACCCAGCCAGGTGTTATAGCCGGTAAAAGGAATCCCACCGGGATGATTGCCGGCGACGATCTGGCTGGACATCTCGTCGTCTAAAACCGGGACAGGGCTGGAATAACCCAGCCACAAGACCGTGTCCAGTTGAGCAACATCGGGCAGGGCGCTGGCGTCGAGCTGGAAAATAGCGTTGTAAAATGACCGGTCGGGCTGGGAGGGGTAATGCTGCAGTTCAATCCCGCCCAGGCGGCGGATCGCGCCCAGGGTCGCCTCGATGTCACCATCGTTATAAAACATAATATCAACGTTCTCAATCCGGCCTTGCTTCTGGGCCAGCTCCGTGCTGGTTTTATAAGCGGGATGGAAAGGACCCTGCCAACGGACAAAATCGAGGGCTTCCGTCGCTTTGGCCTGGCTTTGACTGGCCCAGACCAGGTAGCTGTGATGGGGATAATATTGCAGCAGCCGCATGCCGGCGGCCTCCAGCCTGGTTAGCCATTCATCCTTAATGGGGCCGTTAAACTGGACTAAGCGGAAGCCCGGACCGGCCGCCTCCGTCCTCATCTGGGCCGGCAGGGCCGGTTCACCTGCCCGCGCTGGGTCAAAGGTAAAGTTCATGAGCCGGACCTGTCCCGCCTCCACATCTTCCTCGAAGGGGATACTGCTGGCCGAGAGCCGGGCAAAATCGGCCTCGCTTAACTCGAACCAGTAAAATGAGCCGTAGTCGAGACTTATTTGAGGGGTCAGCCCCAGGGCGGTAAAGGCCGGCAGGGCGGTAGCGGGTAAACGGACAAAATGACTCTCTGAATTCGTTCTCTCCGGTCGCTGGGCGTCAACTGGAAGGGGATAGGCCAAAAAGAGTAAAAGCGAGGCCAGGATAAGCAGGTAACAAGGCAATCGTCGTTGCAATGAATCCTCCAAGAGCAGGGCAGAAATAGGTTGAATCGGTTTATGGCGCGGCTAATTCTATTGGGTCAAATTAGCCACATAAGCATATAATTTATGAGACAATTGAAAAGGGGAAAAAATGAATTAAGGTTGCAGCGGCAATAGTCTAACACAGCTTGATTATTTTGACCAGAAGAGGGATGCTGATAGCAGGCATGCTCAAGGCCGCTTGACCTCCTGGCGGACTTCACAAAAACGCCGTTTTCAAGTATGCTGGTTGGCAAGGTTAACATATTGAAGGTCCGGCGCAGCCGGGCCAGCAAGGGAGGTAATGACCATGACCATCAAATACCATTTGCACAAAAATCACCTGCCCAACGGGGCCGATACCTACCGGGCCAGGGTAGCGTACGTGAGAGCGGTCAACATGGAAGGCGTGCTCGACCGGATGGTGATGCAGCACTCAACCATTACCCGGGCCGATATGCTGGCCGTGCTGGAGGAGTTTTTAGGGGCCGTGCTGCAACTGCTGCTGGATGGGATGCGGGTAATGACGCCGTTTGGCGAGTTCGGCCTGACCATTAAAGGCAGTTTTGAGAGCATGGAAGACAAGTTTCATGCCGGCCGCCACCAGATTGAACTGGTGCTTAAACCGGGCAAACGGCTGGAACGCGAATTCAAACGCCAGGCCAGGGCCAGGAAAGTGGAAGGCAAAGTGCCTTATCCCAACCCGCGGCGTTATCTCAACCTGGCCGATCCCGCTGCAGCGGACCGCCTGATTCCCGGCCAGATGGCCCGGCTGACCGGCTCTCACCTCAAGTTTGATCCCGCCGACGAGCGGCAGGGCCTCTTTCTGGTCCCGCTGACCGCCGGCCTTAACTCCCCGCCGGCTGGGCCGGCCATGCGGGTCAGCCAGGTCGGCCACAACACCAACCGCCAACTGATCTTCCTGCTCCCGCCCGATTTGTCTCCCGGTTCTTACCGGCTGGAAGTGCGGGCTGTCTTCGGCGTTGACAGCTTGCGCACGGGGAGATTGGAGGAAGTTCTGCTCAGTTCATAGGCTAGAATGACTCAACATGCCGTTTATCTTCTCTTTTTTTGCCGGATAGTGCTGTTATTTCTAGGCTAGATTCAGTTTGATTCTAGATTAGAATCATTTTGATTGTAGGCTAGAATCAATTTATTTTTAGGCTAGAATCATTTTGATTCTAACCTAGAATTATTTTATTTATAGGCTAGAATTGAATGAATACTAAGCCAGTCTTATTCACTTATGCCTGCAAGTTTGAGACGATTTGCGGTTTGTTTTGGTCAGTTTATGCCTTCATTGGGGTTAAACTATGGGGGCAAGGTCTTTGGTTTTTGGGGATTGTCAGAGGGGAAGAAGGTGTGATAGAATGAAACAAGATTTTAGTAGCTGAGTATACGGCCTATCTAGTGGAGCAAGTTGCCATGAAAACCAACTTCACATTTGAAGATGTATGTCAGTTTGTGCAGAGTGACTATCCTGAGTTGAAAGAAGATATTGATGCTCTACTAAGCTTAATCATACTACTCTCACCCTTCTTCTTCTCGTGCCCCCAAGCAACTGCACTCGCTACTGTAGGTGTTTTATCGGATTTGTTAGGCGTAAAAGATGGCATAATCAAGGTTGGTGAACGGATTTTCACAAGAATCACGGAGCGCGATAGCGAAGACCCAGTTAATAGACAACGTCGCATGCAAATGGCGTATATTCTTATATGCTATACCGCATTTTTTGATACCCTTGATAAAACCCTTCCCAAAGTAATGAAAGAACTTAAACTTAAACCTTTCGAAAAGAAACGGCTTTCAGAGTTAGCTGCGGAGCGGTTGAAAACACGAGAAAAAGAGGAGGAGGCAGAGCAAAAATTTCCAGATATCATTTACAAAGAACTGGAGTTACCACATCCGGCAGACTCCTTCCATGCTCAAAAGCATCAACTTATACCCCTTTATGTAGAGTTAAGTAGTGGGTTTATGAAATTTCTGGAGAGTTTCGTACTTTGGGAGAAGGCCAAAAATAAGCAACGAGAGGAAATAAAACATTCGCTAGAAAATTTACCTAACCAGGCTTATGAACGTTTTGAGGCTCAGTACTATAGTTTGGCTACAAAGTACCAAGAGTTCTATGTTTGGGCAAATCTCCATGAACATAAAGAAACACATGAAAAACTGCGGGATATGTCTGTTTATATACAAAAACATGTCGAACTTGCCAATTCACAGTTAGGCACAATAGACGTGGGCATGAAACGTCTGACAGAACTGGTAAATCTGATTCCTGGTGCAATCGGTTCTCATCAAGCTAACAAGGCTCTTCAAGAGCTAGAAACCTATTATGCCAATCGAATTGAAGAGCCTGTAGTTGTTGATACTACCGAATCTGCATCCAATCAACTTCAGTTGGTGTTCCCCAAGAAGTCGGAGATATTTATTCCTCAGGCTTTCCAGGTCATACGCTACTCAGGAAAATCTTTAGAGGATGAAGAAACCTGGAAAACTGCTTCTATAAGAGATGATTTGGGCACATTCCTGTTAGCCTATTTTAGTTCTCCCTACAGTACAAATAATCCTTTAGTTATCTTGGGGCATCCCGGCTCCGGCAAGTCATTGCTTACCCAACTCATTGCAGCACGTTTAATACCATCACCTTATACTCCAATACGCGTGGCTCTTCGTGATATTGAAGCTGATGATGAAATTGCGGTACAGGTAGAGAAACAGATTAAAAAAGATACTAAACGTGAAGTTAGTTGGGCCAGTCTGGCAGATGCATTTAACGAGAAGCCTGCATTAGTCATTCTGGATGGTTATGATGAAGTATTGCAGGTTAGCGGGAAGGTATATTCGGGTTATGTGCGCAAGACTCAAAAATTTCAAGAGAACGAATTGTATTTAGGGCGTCAACCCGTCCGAACCATCGTGACCAGTCGAATTACACTTATTGACAAAGCTGATATTCCTCAAGGCACGACCATTATCCGTCTTAAGCCATTTGATAACAAGAAGTGTGAAAATTGGGCTACTGTGTGGAATAGGATAAACAAGCAGTATTTCGAACAAAGAAGTATAAAACCATTCATAGTTCCACAGGCCAGAAATTTGGTGGAGTTAGCAGAGCAGCCACTTCTTTTATTAATGTTAGCCATTTATGATTCTGAAAGTAACCAACTACAAGAATCCCAAGAGTTAGATCAGACTATTCTTTACAATAGATTATTAAAGCGTTTTATTAGACGTGAACGAGAAAAGGACGAAGCTTTCTTTGAGTTACCAGAAGAAGATCGAGCGAAAGAAATAGAGTATGAAATGGAACGTTTGGGTGTCGCTGCACTCGGTATGTTTAACCGTCGCAAACTACACATCAAAGTAAGTGAGCTCAATCGAGATTTAAGTTTCTTTGGACTGGAGAAGGGAATTGCAAAACCGGGTGGACCGAATCTGTCACAAGCCGACCTTCTCTTAGGCAGCTTCTTCTTTGTTCATGAATCAAAATCAAGCAATGTAAGTGAAGAAACTGGTGATCGTAGTCGTGATATAGCCTTCGAATTTCTGCACAACACCTTTGGTGAGTTCTTGACAGCAGAATTTATCCTGCGCAAAGTCGTGAAGGTCTGTGATACGCTCTACAAGCTTCGCTCCGCCGGTTTAGAAGAGGAACGCTCCAACAAGCTAAATAGACCCGATGAATTTCCTACTATTTGCCTTGCTTTCGCCCCGCTCTTTTCAAGACCCATAATTCTTAGCATGATGCGAGAATGGATCAAGCATAAACTAATCCGCGAGAAATTAGATAATGACGAATTTCTGTACGAACTCAATGCAATTGTAAACAGCGAAATCCAACGATTATTAAGTAAGAATCGACTCTCTGCTGTTCTCATGGGGACACTTGAGGATAACCCATTCCCTTCATACCCAATGATAGGGCATATGGCTATTTACAGTCTAAACTTGATATTGTTACGTGCTTTACTTTCGTCAAATGGATACACATTTAATGAAGAACAGATAATGCCTTATGTGGATGGGGCACGTGCTTGGGATACCCTTACTTTTCTGTGGCGCTCTTGGTTCTCAATCGAGAGTTTGAATGGTGTTACTGCTGTAATTACGTCAGAACGAGATAAGAACAAAATTCATTTACGAATGAAGAATACGTTTAGCACACCTCCTAGTAATAGCAGACTCGACTCAATACTAAACATCAGTACAGCTCTTTCAGACAATATGCTTGCCGGTCTGACGGGCATCTTGATCTACGACGCATACAAATTGGATTATGCTCTCTTAGATGATTATGAACAGAGACTTGCAACTGAAAATATTGATCTCAGACTCGAATTCTTAATAAAAAAACTGCAAAATCTTAAACTATCGCCAGATTTCAATGCTGTAGAAAATCTACTAGACGAGATAAGGGGGGTTCTGCATGATTTAGATTTCACAGATACTAGCAATCAAGCAAGACTTGCCACCCTTATTGAAAACTGTGTACATACTTCAGATTCCTTTCTTGGAAGAGAATTTGCAATTGATATCTTTGACAGATTCTTTGCGTATGAGGGCAGATCAGAAGGCTTGTATTCAGCAGGTCTCATTGCGTCGGCAATAAAGTTAGGATTCGAATTGGAACATTATGCATTTTTACGATGGTACTTCGACAAGTTTGTTAGCAATGGAGAGTTCTTGAAACACTTCTATATGAGGTATCTACAGGCAGGTCGTGAAATGCGTCACCCCCCAACTGGACTTGTGCTTGAAACGCTCAAGCTGGCACGAGAGTTTGGTGACCGAAGATTTCTGGAACACTTCTACAGAGAGTATCTACGGAAGGCCGCCAAATAGGGCAACTTCCGAAAGAACTTGCTCTTGAAAGCCTTAAGCTGGCACGAGAGCTGGGCGACCGAGATTTCCTAGAATACTTCTACAGAGAGTATCTACGAAAAGGCCGCACAATACGCCATCTCCCAACTGAACTTGTGCTTGAAAGCCTTAAGCTGGCACGAGAGCTGGGCGACCGAGATTTCCTGGAATACTTCTACAGAGAGTATCTACGGAAAGGCCGCCAAATAGGGCAACTTCCGAAAGAACTTGCTCTTGAAGCTCTTGAGCTGGCACGAGAGTTGGGCGACCGAGATTTCCTGGAATACTTCTACAGAGAGTATCTACGAGAAGGCCGCCAAATAGGGCGGCTTCCGAAAGAACTTGCTCTTGAAAGCCTTAAGCTGGCACGAGAGTTGGGCGACCGAGATTTCCCAGAATACTTCTACAGAAGGTATCTAAGAGGCCGCGAAATACACCACCTCTCAACTGAACTCGCTCTTGAAGCTCTTGAGCTGGCACGAGAGCTAGGCGACCGAGATTTCCTGGAACACTTCTACAGAGAGTATCTACGGAAAGGCCGCGAAATACACCACCTCCCAACTGAACTTGTGCTTAAAACTCTCGAGTTGGCGCAAGAATTCGCTAACACTAATGTGGTTACTTTTCTTTACCATAGCTACATTCATAATTCCGGCTTTGATGCCAGTTCCATACCCTTGAAGTATTTAAGAATGATTTATAAAGCTGCCTCGGAATTTCAGGATTTTGATATGATCCAGCAAATTGAGAGTTATTCGGCTTTATAACAAGTGAATTATGCTAACTGCTTACTGTCAAGAAAGAATCTTTAACTATTCTGCCCGGCTCAGCTAGCTGGAATGAGGGGGATACCGGAACATGATTTACATGGTGGTTGAACATTTCAAACATGGCGATGCCGTCCCCGTTTACCGCCGCTTCCGGGAGCGGGGGCGGCTCGCGCCCGAAGGCTTGACCTATCTGGCGAGCTGGGTTGACGACAGGCTGGAGCGCTGTTTCCAGCTCATGGAAACCCATGATCGCCGCCTGCTGGAGGCGTGGATCGCCCAATGGAGCGACCTGGTCGAGTTTGAGGTGTTTCCGGTCATCACCTCGCAGGAGGCGTTGGAGCGGATCACCCCGTAGCTTGACGGTGCGGCTGCCGCCGGGGCTGTTACTTCTGTGTGAGGGGGAAGGACCAGGAATGAATCTGGAAGAGCTAAAGAAAAATTATCCGAATATTGATCTCGCAGAACTCAATGAACTCTTCCCGAGGATAGCAATGACTGACTATCCGGAGTTGAGCGAGTATTCCTGGGAGGCGTGTCACCACGGTTCATTGGGGGGTGGAGCCTTGTTCTTGGCCTCCGAAATGGCTCGGAAGATGGACCTGGAAGCAGGGATGCGTGTGCTTGACCTGGGTTGTGGCCATGGGGCCAGTTCCATTTTCCTGGCCAGGCACTATGGCGTAACCGTCGTGGCCGCAGACAATGGGGTCTCACCCTCTGCTAATTGGCAAGGGTTTCAAGGAGAAGGTTTGAACGATAAGGTGATCCCTGTCAAAATGGATGCCCGAAATATCGTTTTTCCTGAACGCTATTTCGACGCTGTTTTCTCAATGAACGCCTATCTCTACTTTGGGACCGACGATCTGTACTTGTCCTACCTGACCAGATTCATTCGCAACTCTGGTCGGATTTGCATTGCCGGACCATGTTATGCTGAAGAATTGAGGCCCGATACGCCCAAGGAACTGCTGGAGGGTGAATCGTTTGCTTACCACTCACCCTCGTGGTGGTGTAACCATTTTGCCAAAACGGATTTGGTCCGGGTACTCCACTGTCAAGATCACCCCAAAGGCAGGGAGTTCTGGTTAGATATGATCCGTTGGATAATTGAAGATACTCAGAACAGAGGGGAAGCCTATCCTGATTTCCTATGGCACGATATGGTGATGTTGTTGAGTGATCAGGAACGGTTTGTAACGTACTTCCTGCTCCTGGCCGAGAAAAAGTCATCATAGTGATGGGATCAACCTGAAGCTTATTCCAAAATCCGGCTAACAACAACGATTTGTCGCCCGACCAGGCTATCGCAGCGCAAATATGAAGGCTCGGGATTATGTGAGATACCTCTGGGGGAAGGCTCCTGGGAAAACCCGCCAGGCGGGTGAAGCCCACCGTTAGCCGTTTTTTCTGTGAAGTGAAAGGACATGGATACAAAGCTTATCGCACGTTATAGCGTCCGTGAGACCATGGGGATTGTCGTCATGGGTGTGGCCCTGTTCTGGTCAGCCGGGCGGATTGACTGGTGGCCTGCCTGGGCAGCCATAGTTGTGATGGTGGCCTGGATCTCGGCGACGGCCATCGTCATCTTCCGCTTCAACCCGGACTTACTGGTTGAGCGCCTGGGACCGCGCAAGGGGGCTAAGCCCTGGGACACAGCCATCATGAGCATCCTTGGCCTGACGCAGTTAGTCCGATATATCGTCGCCGGACTTGATCAGCGGTATGGCTGGACGAGTGGCTTTCCTTTCGCTGCTCAAATTGCTGGGTTGATTGTGTGTGTCCTGGGCTATGCCCTTGTCATCTGGGCGACTGCCTCCAATGCCTTCTTCTCACAGATCGTGCGCATCCAGTCCGAGCGTGGTCACGCGGTCGCTACAGGTGGCCCATACCACTATGTACGTCATCCCGCTTACGTCGGCGCGATCCTGTATGAATTAGCCGTACCCATCCTGCTCGCTTCTTGGTGGGCTTTCATCATCAGCGGATTGAATGCAATCCTGCTCATCCTCCGCACCGCTCTCGAAGACCGCACCTTAAAGGCTGAGCTGACTGGCTATGTTGATTATGCTCGTCAGGTGCGGCATCGTCTGTTACCAGGCATCTGGTAGATAAGTGTCTAAACCACAATGGAGCCACACGGCGGCTCCCAAGAAACAAAGTTTCTTTCCCAATGAACCGGGTGGTTTTTGCACCCCTGGCATGGTGGTTGAACATTTCAAACATGGAAATGCTGCTCCCGTTTACCGCCGTTTCCGGGAGCGGGACAATCCATTTAATCATACAGGCAAGTAAAAAACAGGGGGCTGGATGTTTGCTTCAATCAACGGTATTAATATGTATTATGAAACGAAAGGAGAGGGACAACCTCTTTTGCTGCTTCACGCCGGCGTGGCCGACAGCCGCATGTGGGACAGCCAGTTTGAAGAGTTTTCAAAAACACGTTTTGTGATCCGCTGTGATTTGCGCGGCTTTGGCCAATCCGGCCACTCAGCCGGTCTATTTGCCCATTACGAAGATATAGCCGCCTTATTGGAGTATCTAAAGGTTGAGCAAGTCAGTGTCATTGGGGCTTCTTTTGGCGGCTACGTCGCCCTTGATTTTGTGTTAGCCTATCCCCAAAGGGTGACCGCTTTGGTGCTGGCAGCGCCTGCTCTGGGGGGGTATGAGTTCGAGTCGGCAGAAATGCTGGAGTTTTTTACGGCTGAAGCCGCAGCCCTGGAGCGAGGAGATGGGGTCACGGCCACAGAATTGAACCTCCACATGTGGGTAGACGGCTTCCAGCGGCGTCCTGAAGAGGTCAACCCTGGCATCCGCGAACGGGTCAGAGAGATGCAGTTGAACATATTCTCTCAGCCGGAAGTTGCGGAGGTAACAGAGAAAGAATTAATGCCGCCGGCTATTGACCGGTTAGACAAAATCGTGATTCCCACCCTGGTTATTGCAGGGGATAAGGATGTAGCCGAATTTCAAGCCATCTCCCGGCTAATTGCCGAGAAGGTTCAGCATGGCCGGCGGGTGGTGATGTCCGGGACAGCCCATTTGCCAAGCATGGAGAAACCGGCAGAATTTAACCGGCTGGTGCGGGATTTTCTGTCATAAAGGTGGCAGGGCAAATCTGCCCAACAATAATGATTACCATTCGAGAAGAACAAATTAGTGATATAGAACCGATCCGGGTCGTTAATACCCGTGCTTTTGGTCAAGCAGCAGAGGCCGATGTTGTAGACAAGCTGAGACAAGTCTGCCCCGAAGGTCTATCCTTAGTGGCGGTTTGTGAAGACCAAATTGTGGGGCATATCTTGTTCACTCCAGCGCTGATTGAAGCCAAGGGACAGATCATTCAGGGAATGGGCTTAGCTCCACTGGCGGTACTGCCGGAGTTCCAGGGTCAGGGGATTGGCTCGAAGTTGGTTCAAGAGGGACTGGCGGCAATGAGAAAGGCTCAACAGCCATTCGTCCTTGTTTTGGGACATCCTGAATACTACCCTCGGTTCGGGTTTGTGCGGTCAGTGGATTATGGCATTGTGAGTGAATATGACAATGTACCCGAGGAGGCATTTATGATCCTGGTCCTGGATGAAGTTAGGTTGCAGGAGATTTCAGGGATTGGGAAATACCGGCCAGAATTTGAAGCAGCTATGTAATTTGTCTGCAGCCGGATAGAGCTGTTAAGCTGCTTTTTTCCAGTTCCTGAAAATCTGGAGCAGTTCAGCCTGGGTCTGGGGTGCGATGGTCTCCTCGGTCAGTTTGCCCAGAACCTGGATGGTATGCCGCATTTGCTGCAGATAATTGGTGCAGCCCGAACACTGGCCAAGATGGGCTTCAAAGCGCTCCCGTTCCGTCGGGGGCAGGGTTCCCTCGAAATACTCGGTCACCAACTCGACCAGTTCCTGGCAGCTCATTTCATTATTATTTAGATCATTCACCATTAACCTGACTCTACCCTTCCCCAAAATATAATTCTAAAGCCCGCCGCACTTTGGAACGCGCCCGGTGCAGCAAGACGCGCTGGTTCGCCTCGCTCAAATCCAAAACAGTACAGATTTCAGCCGAACTCCAGCCCTCGATGTCCCGCAGCGTGATAACTTCGCGCTGGCTCGGCGGCAAGGAGGCAATCGCTGCCATGATCTGCTCTTTAGTTTCCTGAGACAGGAACTGTTGTTCAGGAATCTGATCCCAGCTCTGAGGCCCCACGGCCCAATGACCGGGCCAGGCAGGATCATCAGGCGGATTAAACCGGCTGGGGTCCACCGCGGGTTCATCTGCCTCAATTTCAGCAGCGGCTAAATCAGAGAAAGGCACACTGCGGGCTTCACGCTGGCCGCGTGTTTTGGCGCGGTTGGTCAGAATGCGAAAGATCCAGGTTTTCAGCGAGGAACGCCCCTCAAACCGATCAAGTCCCTGAAGAACGCCGATCCAGGTTTCCTGGGCAACCTCCTCGGCCACAGCCCGACTTGAAACGTAAATCGCAGCCAGGCGGACCAATGAGGCGTGGTGCTGTTCCAGCAGCGAGGTAAAAGCTGCCTCGTCGCCGGAGCGCAGCGCTGCCAGCAGATGCAAGTCGGCTGCGGAAGCTGAGGAACCAGCCGGCGCAATTCCCTGGATTTCATGCTCGGTTGTCGCCATGCTGGTAAGGCTCCGGATCGGTCTACTACCCTCATCGTTGGCCCCCTTGAAAGGTGGACCATGAGAATGGAGTGTAGGGCAATACTCAGGAGCATACCCCAAGATGATGACCATGTCAAGCGTAAATTTATTAGAAAACCAGGTGACAGGCACTTTTTAATACTAAATAGAGGCAGGTTTTGTTCAATAAGTGCCTGTCACCTTAATCCACCTCAGGAAGGTTTCCACCCGGTTGATATTTTTGCCAATCCCGAAATGACCGTTGAAGATTAGTCCCGGCAATTTCGAAAACGTTACAGGTGCCGCCTGGGGTAAGGACTTTGCAGTAATTAACCCAAGTTGCTGCCCTGTTACTCTCAACCCCAGATTCACCGCAGAGACACAGAGGGCGCAGAGTTTTTCTATTTTTCCTCTGCGCTCTCAGCGTCTCTGCGGTAAAAATCAGCCAATGGTGGCAACTTGAGTTAATAGACGTGTTGCGAAATAAGGATAAAACGATAGGCCAGGAAAAATCATGTCATTGACCAATTAAGCCGGGAGGAGGTGATAATTCCACAGGCCACAAGCGATTAACATAAATTTGTCAGCCAAAACAATCCCTTTGTTGCGATAAGGGTCGGTCAGGCAACGGAAACGCTTAACCCCAGCAATAGCGTGTTCAATACAAATGCGCAGGGCACTAATGATCCGGTTTTCGGCCTTTTGCTGTGGGGTCAAAGGGTGATTTTTACTACTTTTGTGGGGGATCATCACCCCTAGGTGGGAAAAATCTTTGACGATGCCCAAAAAGCCCAAATCTACCCAGACACCGACATCGCCTGGAATGACCTCCCCTAAACCCGATTGCTTGAACCGAAAGTAATCTTGCCGAGCGCCTGGTTTCGTCTGGGTCAGACATAAAATGCGCTTGTGATCATCGCTCACAATGAGGTTTTTGAGGGTATGGTCTTTGTGTTTGCCCGAATAGTGTTCCTGTTGTGCTTTGGCCTGGCGAGGTCGTTGGATCGGTCGTTCCGTGCCATCAACGAAAACATCTTTGATCGCGGGAAAACGCTGGATGAATTCTTCAAGGGAACTAATACGCCGTTCAGGCAGGACGAGTTGCCAACCTAACCCAACCTCCAACACGGCTAACAAGGCTTTGACCCAGCGTTGGGTTTGCGAGCGGTCCACGTCATACAATAAACCGGCCAAATCAAAGGTCGGATAACATTTCAAGTACAACAGAATGAAGAATAACTTGTCGGTGGGGCTCTTTAAGGTATGCCGACGCCCGCCCCCGATGGCTCGTTTCCGTTCTTTCTTGGCCTTTACCTGACCCTTCTGCAAGGCGGCGGTGAATATTGGCAGCAAGCCCTCAAACTCCGCCACCGTCATACCAGTTAGGGCTTTCATCAAGCGGTCAGAGCGTAAGGCACGATTGATATTCAGCATCGGTTTTACCTGTGGATCCCTTATTTTTCTGATTTCTGGTTGACCATACCCTTTTTTCGTTATTTCGCAACACATCTAATTAACAAACTAACCTCTACCCTTGACTCGCAAATAAAAACTTCCTACAATGACACTCAAATCACCTGTAAAACACAAGCGTTTATTCAACTGGTCAATTCTGGGGGAACAGCATGAACGACAAAGAGGCTGTGATCAAAGCAATCCGTGAAGCGTTTGGCCCGAACGAGTATCCGGGAGATCGTTTTCTCCAGGGCAGCTTCGAAGGTGAGGAACCCTACACAGAGATTGAGCCTTTCAAGGGAAGATCTGATTGGCAAGCTATCCCTGCGGCGCTGCTCGACGCTCACTACTCAGCTCCAAACTTTTTTTCTGAGGCCGGCTTGCGATTCTTCCTCCCGGCCTACCTCATTGCTGATTTGCAGGACGAACTGCAAACAGCCGAGCCTCTCTATCTGTTAGTGCATGGATTTTGTGATCTCGCGGTTGAGCACCGCTTGAAAACCCGCATATTCGTGCGCAAGACAGGTAAAACCACCTTCATCAACCCCAGGCGGTATGGGGCCATGACGTTTTACGATTATGCCCGCTGCCGCTTGTCTATCTTCACGCGGGAAGAGGCGCAGGCCATCGTTGCTTATCTAAAATACAAAAGCGAGGCTGACCCCTA
The DNA here is from genome assembly GCA_015075185.1 of Anaerolineales bacterium. Lineage (GTDB taxonomy): Bacteria > Chloroflexota > Anaerolineae > 4572-78 > J111 > DSQQ01. The sequence continues at coordinate 1,014,292 of JABTUW010000003.1, forward strand.
TCATTTGCACCAGGAAGCGATTGAGGCCGCTCTCAATCTGTATTGGTTAGAACGGGCAGCCCAGGCGCCCACGGCTGAAAGCCTCAAGCAGCACCTCGCCGAAGAAGCAGAATACCTGGCGGCCCTGACTTCAGAGGCCGAGGGCAGCGGCTAAAAAGAAGATTTGCATCGAGGGCGAGATAGGACTATTATTTATAATTTGAGGGAGCATTTGGGGCTATGCACGACGTTGTTATCGTGGGGGCTGGCCCAGGGGGTTCGGCAGCCGCCTATTACCTGGCCCGGCAAGGACTGGATGTGCTGCTGCTGGATAAGTCCAGCTTCCCCCGTGACAAAACTTGTGGCGACGGCTTGACTCCACGGGCGCTCAGCGTCCTTGAAGATATGAGGCTGCTAAACGACCTGCTGCGGGTGGGCTACCGTCTCAACCGGGTGGAAATCGCTTCGGCCAGGGGCCAGACCGTCGAAGCGCCCTTTCCCGGCAAAAATGGCCGCCCCGGCTACACCTTGATCGTTCCTCGGTTCACCCTCGATGATACCCTGCGCAGCCATGCCATCGCCCACGGGGCCAAATTTCAGGACCAGGTCCGGGTGATCGAGGTAGCACCCACTGGTGGGGGTATGGTGGTCACAGGCAGGCAGGCTGGCGGGTCATTCTCAACGGCGGCGCACGTGATCGTTGTTGCCACCGGCGCCAGCATTCCCCTGTTGCAGCAAATGGGGCTGCTCAAAAAGATGCCGACCGTGGCCCTGGCGGCGAGAGCTTATTTTGAAGAAGTCAGGGGGCTAACCGACCGCATGCAGTTAAGTTTTGCGGGAGTGCCCCTGCCCGGTTACGGCTGGATTTTTCCGCTGCCCAACGGCGCAGCCAATATCGGCGCCGGTATTTTTCCCTGGGGGTGGGCCGGGCGCTGGATGTCGCGTAATGCCCGGCAGGCCTTTGACAGCTTTATCCAGACGCCGCTGCTGCAAGACATGCTGGCCGGGGCACGACAGGTAGGACCGGTCAAAGGTTATCCTTTACGCATGGATTTCCTGAGCGCCCCCACCTACAGCGAGCGGGTTTTGTTGGTGGGCGAGGCCGCCGGGCTGGTCAACCCGCTGACCGGCGAAGGCATTGATTATGCGCTCGAATCCGGCAAAGTAGCGGCAGAACACCTGCTTCACCTTTTTGCCAGCGGCGATGTGTCAATCCATGGTTTAGCCGAGTATGATCACCTGCTGCGGCAGCGTTTTCAGCGGCTCTTCCGGGTGTGCAGTTTGACCCGCGACCTGTTTGTGAATTCACTCCTGATTAACCCGATGATCAGCCTCGCCGCTCGCCGCCCCGACCTCAAATTGCTGCTCATCAAAATTGCCTTTGGAGAACAAAACACCTTGAACAATATCACCCCTCAACGAATCATACGCCGCGTTTTTGCCGGATAAATCCCTCTTCCCCTGTTAAAAACGCGCCCAGACTGTCAGGGCATGAGCCAGCCGGGCCTGATATTCCTCGCGGGGAATTTCGATGGTACCAAAGCGCCGCAGATGGTCGGTCATAAATTGGGTATCCAGCAAGACAAACCCGCCCCGGCGCAGCCGTTCCACCAGGTAAACCATCGCCACTTTGCTGCTGTCCCTGGCCCGGCTGAACATGCTCTCTCCCGCAAAGAGTCCCCCCAGGGTCACCCCGTACAGGCCGCCAACCAACTTCCCCTCCATCCAGGTTTCGACACTGTGGGCAAAGCCCAGGGCATGCAGTTCACAGTAAGCCTCGATAATCTTGGGGCTGATCCAGGTGACTTCCCGGTCAGGACCTGGTTCAGCGCAAGCCTGCATCACGGCTCGAAAAGCGCTGTCCACCCGAATTTCAAACTTGCCTTGCTTGATCGTTCGCGCCAGGGAACGGGACACATGAAAATTCTCCAGGGGGATAATGGCGCGGGGGTCGGGATCATACCAGTAAATGGCGCCATCCTCATCGGCCATGGGGAAAATGCCCTGACTATAGGCATTGAGCAAAAGGGCACTTGTTAGCTTCACCTGAGTTTCTGGTCCTATCGACTGTTCTTGTCATTAGATGATGATACCGAAGTCAAAGCATTTATGCAAAGGGCTGGCCCTTACCTCCTCTAAAAAAGGTCGGCTGCCCCCTTTAACCCCCAAAATTTGGGGTGTTCTGTATGCTAAAACTGTGGTAATATTATGGTCAGGTGGTTTTTCGATAAAGGGTAGAAATACTCACTGATGATATTCCTTTCGGGAAACAGCCCGCCTCCGGTCAAAGGTGGGCTGTTTCCTTATAATACACCTGGCTCATCAATTTAGTGACTGGGTTACAATTATTCTGAGGTAACCTGAAAAGATAACCGTATATCGGCAACACCAGAAAGTTAGGCAAAATGTCAGATTTACAGCAGGCTATAACCGCTCTCAAAGCGGGTGACAAGGTAACCGGCAAACAGCTTTTAATTGAAACTATCAAGGTCAATCCAAACAATGAGGCCGCTTGGTTGTGGATGACTCAAGCTGTTAATACCAATCAGGAACGATCAAAATGCTTGCAGAATGTCCTGAAAATCAACCCAAACAACAAGTTGGCTAAAAAGGGGCTGGCAGTGGTTCAACAACGGCGGACCAGCCAGCAACCGCCAAAGGTCGAAGCCCCCCCCAAACCAATACTCCCTCAGTCTGAGCCAGTCTTAATCCCAGGTCAATTCCCTGCTTTTAATTTGGCAGAACATCGGGCAGAACTACGGCACATGCAAATGCCGCTCCTTTCCCATCGTCCATTAAAAACACTCAAACAGGAAGTGACAAAGAAGCGTCCATAGTGCGCTGAGATAATTAAGGCCAAATTTTGCCATTTTTGCGGATGGGATTTAATAACAGGTCAACAGCCTCAAGCAGTAATCCCCCAACAACCTCAAGTACCAATAGTGATACAAGCACCTCCACAACGCTTGTGGAGTCCTGGTATAGCTCCTGTTCTTTTGATAATTCCTGGGGCGGGTCAGATGTATAATGGAGAGATAAGATGGAAATTCCGGCCTTATCACCTTATTAGCTTTAGGAGCGCTTGCGGTTTTTGCTTGCTTTTTCTTAAGCACTCCCTGGTAACAGGCTGTGGTCGTTAATACCCTTGCCACCAATCCTTGCGCGAGCGCGGATCCATAAACGTGCCTCGATCACGAATGGCTAGGGGCATTTGGCCGCCCAAAGCCGTACCCAGAGCCTGATTGTTCTTCAGAGCGGGCAGTTGGCCGGTGACGTGCCAGCCGTCGGCATTCGTTTGAGCCTGGTAGAGAGCCAGCAGGTTTGGATCAACGCAGATATTTTCGAGGTGAACGGAATAACCGCTGGCAACGGTATCGCGGCGAGTATAGGCGAGGGTAATTCGGTTCTCGGCCGCGTACAATACCATCGCTTTGTAATCACCGCCAAAAATGTTGGGGCTGCGCTCGGGGATAAAAATCGGCTCACCATGCGTCGTGTTCAGGCTGGTCAGGGTAACGGGCGGGGCGGTAATCAGCGGGCCGGGGCAGCCGTGCGGTCCGCAGGCCCAGTTCCAGCTATAAACTTGATAAGCTGCGCTTATCCCAGGGAAACGATTCGGCTCAAATAGACCGGCTAACTGCGGCGCGCCGGGGTCGGTGCTGCCGCTGTAATTGACCAGCCCCAGGAAGCCGCCGGTCGCCTCATATCCCCGCAAGGCAAGATTCAAATCGCCGTGCAGGTAATCGGGATGGTCGGCAGGCGCTCCATCAATGGGAATGAGAGCAAACTGGGCTGACGACGCAGTGGGACAGCGGCTTGGCTCAGGCTTAAAGATAAGCGGCAGGTAAGCGCGCCAGGTGGCGGTCACGGTGAAAGTAGATGACGGCGTCACGTAACCGCTGGCATTGCAGGCGTCAGCGTGGGCCTGCACTGTCCAGGTGTAAACCCCATTAGACAGGGCAGTGGCCGGCGTGTAAATCGAGTCGGTGGTGGTGACGCTGATCGTTTGGGCCAGACTCGTCTCGATGAGTAAAGTGTAACTCACGACTACTTGATTGGGGTCGGCGGCATCCGCCCAATCAAAGGTGGGCCAGAACGTGTCCACTGTGTCGCCGCCAGCCGGAGCCAGGAGCGGGTTCACCGGAAAGATGAGCGGCGCTACCCCGGCTTCCCCGGTCACTCCGCCGGGAGAAACTTTAACAGCGGCTCCAGGGGGTAAGGCGGACAATGGATGGGTGGGAGGTTGCGCGTGAGCGGGCAGCAGCAGCCAAAAGGTCAGGCCCGCGAACCAAATCAAGGTGAATAGTAACGAAACGGGGCGTCGAAAAAATCTCATTGACGCCTATTTTAGCCGATTTTGGGTTATTTTATCCCTGTACTTAAGTCCTTCTGAGACTTATTGACTACTCCGCGACCTCAACTCCATTAACAAAATGAATTTCGTTCCAGAGGCTAAGGCTGAGTCTAAGGCTAAGATTTTTTCTCAGCCTCAGCCTTAGCCTTAGACTCACCCCCTCAACCGCCAGCTAATTTTACTTTATACCCCAGTCCCTTGAGCTTCTCAGCCACCTTCTCGCGATGATCCCCCTGGACTTCGATAATCTGAAGGCCGTCCTCATGTTTAACCGTGCCTCCCGCGCCGCACAACCCTTTGAGAGTTTTAGACAGCTCGGTCAAATCCGCTTCAGTCAAGGCAAAACCGGAAATGACGGTGACGACTTTCCCGCCGCGCCCCTTTTTATCACGCATAATCTTCAAATTCTGCTGCGCTGGCGGCAGCGAACTGCGCCGCCCTAACGGGGCCTCATCCTTCTTACGCTCATCCCCGCTGCGGGTGGAATAGACCAGCTTGTTCTTCTTATTATCTGTCATCTCATCAAAAAAGAGCCGTTCGCACCTGGGGATGCTCACTCCTCAACTCGTCCAAAAATTGACTGTTGACCGTTGCCCATTGATTATTGACAATCAGTACGCGCCCAGTTCCCGCAGCCGGTCGTCGCTGATGCCAAAGTGGTGGGCTAACTCATGCTTGACCGTGCGCTGGACGCGCTGCATCACTTCCTCGGGGGTGCGGCAAACCTGCTCGATGCTCAGGCGATAAATGGTAATTTTATCGGGCAGGACCAGGCCGTAATGGCTCGACCGCTTGGTCAGGGGAATGCCGTGGTACAGGCCAAATAAGAGCTGGCCCGGCTGCAAGCCCACCGAACGCAACTCGGCCTCACTCGGCCAATCGGCCACGACCACATCAACATTTTGTAACTGCTCCTTGAAGAAATCCGGTAAATCTTCCAGGGCCTGTATGACCAGTTGCTCAAATTCTTCAAAGCTAAATTTTGGATGCATGTCCGTAATTATGCGTTATTGTTTCTTTGCTGGCAATTGAAGAAACGCTTTTTTCATGCTACACTGCTGGTTCAGTTTTTAACGCACGAACGAGAGGCCAACAACCCCTAATTCCAGAGGATAACCATGAAATCTATACCAGACCGACTCCCCGACTTTTTCAACGAGCTGCGTCACCACATTGCCGGCGACCTGCGCACCGATACCTACAGCCGCATCCTGTACAGCACCGACGCCAGCAACTACCAGGTCATGCCCTACGGGGTGCTCATCCCCAAAACGATTGACGACATCCAGGCCGCGTTGTCACTAGCGGCCACCTATCGCGTCCCCATCCTGCCCCGCGCTTCCGGCACCAGCCTGGCCGGGCAGGCCGTCAACGAGGCGCTGGTGATTGACGTGACCCGCCACCTGGACCGGGTGCTGGAGGTCAACGCCGAGGAGCGCTGGGTGCGGGTCCAGCCGGGCCTGGTCCTAGATGACCTTAACGACCGGCTCAAGCCACTGGGCCTGCAATTCGGCCCCGACCCGGCCAGCAGTAACCGGGCTGCCCTGGGCGGCATCGTCGGGAGCAATGCCAGCGGCAGTCACTCGATTCTGTACGGCATGACCGCCGACCACGTGCTGGCCGCAAAAGTCATCTTAAGCGATGGCAGCCAGGCCGACTTCGGGCCGGTGGAAGCTGCGGCCCTGGCCCGATACCAACAGGGCAGCGGCCTGGAGGGCGAGATTTACCGGAACATCGCCGCCATGGTCCAGGCTCAGGCCGAGACCATCCGCGCCGGGACGCCCCGCCACTGGCGGCGCTGCGGCGGCTATAACCTGGATCGTTTGGTCGCCGGGCCGTCCTTCCTCTACCCGCAAGACTCCCATTTCAACCTGGCCAGCTTGATCTGCGGTTCGGAGGGCACGCTGGCGGTCATGACCGAGATTAAACTCAACCTAGTGCTCCGTCCCCGCCAAACCGGCCTGGCCCTGTTACAGTTCGACAACCTCTACGAAGCGCTCACGTCCGTGACCACCATCCTGCAAACTGAACCCTCAGCCGTGGAGCTACTCGACAACCTCTGCCTGGCCATGTGCCGCGCAGCGCCGGAGTATGCTCGCCTGCTGAACACCTTTATCCAGGGCGACCCCTTCTGCATCCTTGTTACCGAATTCTACGGTGAGAGCGAGGCAGAATTGCAGGCCAAAATCGAGCGGCTGGCGGCCCATCTGCAGCGAGAAAAGATTCGCTGCACCGTAGTTCCCGCCCTCAACCCGGCGCTGCAAAACAACGTCTGGACGGTGCGCAAGGTTGGCCTGGGCCTGCTGATGAGCCTCAGGGGCGACACCAAACCGATCCCCTTCATCGAGGACGCCGCCGTGCCGGTCGAGCAACTGGCCGAGTACATTACCCGGGTGGAACAATTTTGTAATGAGTTGGGCACCAAAGTGACCTACTACGCCCATGCCAGCGCCGGCTGCCTGCATGTTCGCCCCCTGATTAACGCCAAGCTGGCCAGCGAGGTGGATAAGCTGCCGCTGATAGCCTCGTTTGCCATGGAGTTAGCCGGCGAGTACGGTGGCGCCATTTCCAGCGAGCACGGCGACGGCCGCTCCCGCAGTTGGCTCAACGAGAAATTCTTCGGACCGGAATTATACGGCCTGTACCGGCAGGTCAAGCAAACCTTTGACCCGCACCATTTGCTCAACCCCGGCAACATCGTTGACGCCCCGCCGATGACGGCCGACCTGCGTTACGGCCCTGCTTACACGGTCATTCCGGTCAAAGAACATTTGGATTTTAGCCAGGACCAGGGCTTTCACCGGGCGGTTGAGATGTGCAACGGGGCGGGCGTCTGCCGCAAACGAACCGGCGGGACGATGTGCCCCAGCTTCATGGTCACGCGGGAGGAGGAGCACAGCACCCGCGGCCGGGCCAATGCCTTACGTGCCGCTCTCTCCGGCGCTCTCCCCGCCGAGGAGCTAACCAGCCCGCGCATGTACGGGGTCATGGACCTGTGCATCGAATGCAAAGCCTGCCAAACGGAATGTCCTTCGTCGGTAGATATGACCAAAATCAAATTTGAGTTTCTGAGTCACTACTACGAGAAACATCAGGTTCCGCTGCGGGCCAAAATTTTTGCCGACATCGCCTTCTGGAGCCACCTGAGCAGCGGCCTGCCCGCACCGCTGGTCAACAGGATCATGAAAAACGGCCTGGTCCGCTGGGGTCTGGATAAGTTTCTCGGCATCAGCCGCCAGCGCAGCCTGCCGGAATTCGCCAGCCAGCCCTTTACCCACTGGTTCAAACAGAGGTCAGTAGCCAGTCGTCAGAAGTCAGTAGTCAGTAGTCAAGGGACAACAGGCAACGGGCCACACGCCGCGGTCGGCGGTCGGCAGTCGGTGGTCCTTTTCAACGACACGTTCAACACCTACAACTATCCTCATGTCGCCATTGCCGCTACCGAGGTTTTGGAAGCGGCCGGGTTTGAGGTCATCCTGCCGGGCCATAAGTGCTGCGGCCGCCCGATGATGTCGAAGGGGCTGGTCAACAAGGCCCGCCGCGCGGCGCGAGACACCATCGCCCGGCTGGCCCCTCTGGCCGAGCAGGGGCTGCCCATTATCGGGTTGGAGCCAAGCTGCCTGCTTTCGATGCGCGACGAGTACTTTTCGCTGCTCCCCGGCGACCCTCGGGTTAAACTGGTGGCCGACCACTGCTTCTCCTTTGAAGAGTTCATCGCCCAGTTGGCCGAGGCGGGCAAGTTGAAGCTGGATTTTGCGGCTGAACCGGGCGCGGTGATGTTGCACGGCCACTGCCACCAGAAAGCGCTGGTCGGTACCGGCCCAAGCAAGCAGACATTGGCCTTGCCCGGCCACACCGTCACCGAGATTGACTCGGGCTGCTGCGGCATGGCCGGCGCCTTTGGCTATGAAGTTGAACATTACGATATTTCGCTGGCCATGGCCGAGCGGCGTCTGCTGCCCGCCATCCGGCAGAAAGATAAAGACACCATCATCGCCGCCGCTGGAGTCAGTTGCCGCCAGCAGATCAAACACGGCACGGGCCGCCAGGCGCTCCATCCGGCGGAAGTATTGAGGGCTTCACTGAGAGAAGAGAATAGCGGATAGAAGATAGCAGATAGTAGATAGCAAATGGAAAACTATCTTCTATCCTTGATCTTCTATCTTCAGTCCCAAATTCCCTATTGACGTGCCGGTTTATAATATGGTATATTCGCAGTAATTATCCCAACGATTTAATAACCGAGAGGAATAAACCCTATGCAACAATACGAGATGCTGCGCCGGGTTAGCCGTACCTTTGCCTTATCAATTGAACAACTCCCCCAAATTTTGCGCGACTCCATCACGGTTTCCTACCTGCTTTTACGTGTTTCCGACTGCCTGGAAGACAATGAGATTATGGAGGCTGACCGTAAGGCCGAACTACTGCGCCTGTGGGCGCAAGTTTTGAGCGAAACAGCGCCGGTCGAAAAATTGACGCACCATCTGACCCATCTTGACAGCAGCGATCCTGAACATTATGTGGCCCAAAATGCTCAAGTGGTCATTGAGCAACTACACCAACTCCCCCCTGAAATCCAAGAGGCTATCATCGAGCGGGTCAACCGCACCTCGTTGGGTATGGCCCGCTGGCAAGAGCACGGCCCTTATGTGGATAATGAAGAAGAGATGGACGATTATATGCACCAGGTTGCCGGGCGGGTCGGCTACCTGCTGACCGACATCTTTGCCTGGTATTCGCCCATTATCCGCGCCCGCAAAGAGCAGCTCATGCCCCTCTCGCGGGAATACGGCCTGGCCCTGCAAACGGTCAACGTGATCCGGGGGATGCGAAAAGATTACGAGCGCGGCTGGGTCTTTGTGCCCCGGACCTTCTATGAAAATGTCGGCCTGACCCGCGACAGCCTGTTCGCACCCGAAAATCTGGATAAAGCCATGCAGGTCGTTGACATGCTGGCCGACAAAGCCGAGCGCCATCTCTGGCACGGCATGAGCTACATTACCGCCTTCCCCCGCCACCAGCACCGTATTCGCCTGGCCTGCATGTGGCCCCTCTTTTTTGCGGTCAGGACCCTGGCCTTCAGCCGTAACAACGCCAATGTGCTGCTGGCCGAAGCAAAAATGGGCCGGGACCAGGTCAGCATGATTATGCGCCACACCACCTTTTTTGGCTGGTCAAATCACTGGCTGGTCCGTTACTACAGATTCCTGGCACGACCGCCCAAGCGGTTTATGCCCGTCGAAAAATCTTTAGCCATCTCGGTTTAAGTCATGGAAAGTTACGATGTTATTGTCGTTGGCGGCGGCCCGGCTGGTGCGACCGCCGCTTATTTTTTGGCCCGGGCCGGGGCTAAAGTCTGCCTGGTGGATAAACAAACCTTTCCCAGAGATAAAGTCTGTGGGGATGGGGTGGTGGCGGCCAGCTTGACCCGGCTGGAGCAGATGAATCTAGGCGAGTGGCTGGCTCAAAATAGTTTTAACGCCCCCGGCGAACTGCTTTTCTCCGGCCCCAACGGCGAAGCTGTCCACATTTTGCCGGATGACCGCGAGCGCTGCTATGGCCGGGTCATTCCCCGGCTGCAACTGGATGAGGCCATTCTGCAGCAGGCGGTCAAAGCTGGGGCCACGTTAAGAGAAGAGGTTAAACTGACGGGCATAACCCGCCTGGCCGCCGACCAGCTTCAGCTCTCCGGAGAGGGGAAAAATGGCCGGTCTCACCTGCAATTACATAGCAAGCTACTCATTACCGCCGACGGGGCCCACGCCAGCTTCACCCGCACCCTGGGGCTAGTCAAGGGGCAGCCCGATTTGGTCGCCATTCGAGCCTATTTTGAGGATGTAGCCGGCCCGGAGTCGCTGCTGGAAATTCATTACGACCGGCACGTTATGCCCGGATATGCCTGGATTTTCCCCCTGAGAAACGGTGCGGCCAACGTCGGCCTCGGGACACAGGTGAGCCGTTCGCGCCAACGTGACTACGATTTGAAGGAAAATCTGCGCCGGTTTATTAAAAATAATCCCTATGCCAAGCTGCGGCTGGACCAGGCCAAAATGGTTGGCCCCCTGCGCGGCCATCCCCTGCGCTCACAGATGAAAACGGTGGCGACCGTGGCCGATAACGTCCTGGTTGCGGGCGAGGCTGCCGGGTTGGTCAACCCCTTGAATGGCGAAGGCATTGGCACAGCCATCATCAGCGGCGAGCTGGCGGCCCGGCAGGCTGTCGCCGCCCTGGCCAGCGGTAACTTTTCTAAAGGGTATCTCAGCGACTACGCCAGGACCTTGCAGCAGCAGATTGGCCGCCATCACTTGATCGCCGGCATTTTGCGCCAATTGCTCGCCGTACCCGGCCTGATGAACCGGGCGGTGCGCCGCGCCCGGCACGACCACGATTTTGCCCAAACACTGTTCAGCGTCATCGTCGAAGTGAAGCCACCCAGCGCCATTTTAGCGCCGGGGTTTGTGCTCAAGTTGCTGGCAGGGTGAAGTAGGTAGACAGTAAACGGTAGACAGTAGACAGGGTATTTCCCTCTGTCTACTGTCTACTCAATGTCATTAAGTTAGCAGCATCCTGAGTAGGGGAGCGCAGCGACCCGTATCGAAGGGTGCTGCGCCATCAGGGAGTCGTCGCCAAACTGCACCCTTCGATACACACTCCACTTCGTTTCGTGCTACTCAGGATGCAGTTTTCTGGCTTAACTTAATCACATTGACTGGCTACTGACCACTGGCTACTGGCTACTGCCCTCTATTCAGAACGTACTTCTCAAATGCCTCCGCTGTCCAGGGCAGGGCCGGCTTGAGGAAATGCTCGTAGATAGCCTGAGCGTACACCCGGATTTCCTCCTGGGCGTCGGGGGCCATGCGCAGGCTTAGAAAGTGAAGCAGGTTGTGGGCGTCTACTTTGGCCACCCAGATGTAGTAAACCGAAAAGCCCGACAAGAATAGGCGGGCCTGCTCTTTGGCGACCCCGGCTGCCAGGGCTTGCTCGTACAAAACAAATCCCTGCTCGTAATGCGCCAAGAGGGCCTGGCTGAGACGCTCGGCTTCAGCCGGGTCAAGCGTTCCCTCGCTGCCCTGCTTGTTATCCTGCGACTGTTTCCGCCACGTTTCCGGCACGTAAAAATCATTTTCGGTAAAAGGTGTGTACCGACCAGACTGGGCGTTTACATGCCACGTTCGATGACGCACCCACTGCCACCAGACCACCAGGGGAGCCTTTACTCGAAACCTGAACTCGACCTGTTCAAAGGGACTGGTATGACGATGGCGCAAAAGATAGAATAACAACTTTTTATCCGCCTCAGACCCTTTGCTTTCTCCTAAAAATGACACCCGCGCCGCATTGACAATGGCCAGATCATCCCCCATCATGTCTTGCAGTTCGATCCAACCCTTATCGAGCACTTTGACTTGCTTGCCTAACAATTCATTTTTTTCTGGCACTATTTCCTCCCAATTTTTTATTTGCGGCCCATTATACACGTTAAATCAACGACGCGGCAAAGCCTGTTGCCGCCTTTCAGCCCATTTTAACAAGGGAACCGATGACAGCGGAGCGGTGTAAATATTGTAAATGAACCTCTCCGGAGAGGCTCGCGTGAGCAAATCTAACTGGGTCAGTCGTCAGTTGTCCGTGGACAGTGACTCCCAATGAGTGAACTACAACAGACAACAGACAACGGACAGCCAACATTCATTACCCAGGCCCGCCAGGGAGACGCGGGCGCATGGGAAATATTGGTCGGCCAGCAGCAGGAGGCCGTTTTCCGGCTGGCCTATCTGCTGCTGGGTGACGCCGACGAGGCCAAGGATGTAACCCAGGAGGTGTTTATCCGCGCCTTCCGCTCGCTGCACCGGTTCGACCCGGCGCGGCCGCTCCGCCCCTGGCTGCTGCGGATTACGACCAATCTTGTCTATAACCGCCGCCGGGCGGTGGGGCGGTACCTGGCTGCTCTGCAACGGCTGGTCCGGCTGGCCCCGGAGCCGGTGCTGGCCCCCGCGGCGGATGAGGCCCTCCCGCAAGTAGATAGCCACCTGCTGTGGCAGGCGGTGCGCCGCCTGAATTCAACCGACCAGCAGATTATTTACCTGCGCTATTTTCTGGAGCTGTCGGTGGCGGAGACGGCTGAGGCTGCCGGCATCGCCCCGGGGACGGTCAAATCGCGCCTCAGCCGCGCCCTGGAACGGCTGCGCCAGGTCGTCGAGCGGGAGTTTCCGAGTCTATGGAAGGAACGTGTCGCATGAGCCAGCGGTTTTTTAGCCGCACCGGCGGCGCCAATCAAAATGAACAGTGGGAAGCCAGGCTGCAGCAGCTAGCTCGTCGCTTCCCCTATCCCGCCACTCCTGATGTGACGAGCATCGTCAGAGCACAACTGGCTGAAGGATCGAGACCAAAGCTGGGACTCCCGCCGAGACGGCTGGCCTGGGCTGCCCTGCTGGTTCTGCTTATCCTGGCTGGACTGCTCGCCGTGCCTCAGGTCCGCGCCGCCCTGGTGGAATATTTGCAAATTGGCGCTGTGCGTATTTTCCTGGTCGAGCCAACGCAAACTCCAACGCCGACTCCGGCGGCAGCATCCTTAAAGGAAAGGCCACTCACCCCAACCCCTCGCCCTTCACCGACGCCGTTGCCTTCGTTGCTAGACCTGGCCGGCGCCACGACCCTGGCCCAAGCCCAGGCTCAGGTTGATTTCCCCATTCGTCTCCCTGCTTACCCGGCCAACCTGGGAGAGCCGGATTGGGTCTTTCTGCAAGATTTCGACGGGCCGCTGGTAGTTTTGGTCTGGGCCAAACCGGACCAGCCCAATCAAGTCCAGTTTAGTCTTCACATGTTGGGCCCGGGTACGTTTGCGGGCAAAGGTCCACCCGTTACTGTTCAGGAAACTACCGTTAATGGTCAGCGAGCCTATTGGACTGAAGGGCCTTATTTGTTACAAATTCGACGGAACAACCGGACTGAGAATGACGTGCGGCGCTTAATTGACGGACACGTGCTCGTCTGGACCGAAGCCGAAATTACTTATCGGCTGGAAACAGATTTATCCCTTGAGGAGGCGGTCAAGATTGCCGAGTCACTGGCTGTACCGACCGCAATGCTGCCTCTCCTTGAGACGCCGCAGCCCACACCCACACCTCTCGCTTCGGTGCTTGATCTGGCCGGTGAAACGACGCTGGAAGAAGCTGAACAGCGGGCCGGCTTCCCGGTACGTCTACCAACCTTCCCAGCCGATTTAGGCGAACCGGATCGCGTCTTTTTCCAGGAACTCGGTGGGCCGGTCGTGGTCTTGGTCTGGCTGGATGATATCCAGCCCGGCCGGGTACGTCTCAGTCTGCATGAATTAGGACCGGGCACATTTGCTGAGAAAGGCAATCCCGGTGAGGCACAGCAGACAAAGGTCAACGGGCAGCAGGCGCTGTGGGCCGAAGGCCCATATGTGCTGCAATTCCGGCGAGGCAATCGAGTGGATTACGATCTCCGGCGGCTAGTCGAAGGGCGGGTCTTGATTTGGGTGGAAGGAGACATTACCTACCGCTTGGAAAGCGATCTGTCCCTGCAAGAAGCAGTGCGAGTGGCGGAATCGCTCCGATAATTAGGATTGCCGGTGTAAGGAGTCGGCAGTAACGGTTAAGTAGCAAACCAGCAGAAATAGAGCAAACATTAAGCTGACCCCGAACGTGGCCGTATGTTGGAACGGATTGGTAAATCGAATGAGAATGTCGGTCAAGACGGCTTCGGGGTGGATAAATAAATCCCAGCTATTCCAACCCAGGAAGCGCCCGATATAAATACCCAGTCCACTCAAACCCATGACACTGACGACAAACAGCCAGCTCAACACAGGTCCAGCAGCGGTTTTGACCAACATCTGCATGGCTCGCAGGGAAAAAACAGCCAGAAAAAGACCGGTCCAGGCAAAGATTGAGATTAACCCCATATCGTACCACACCGGTACAGGAGGGCGGTGCTGCAAATGTAAAAAATCAGTCACAATGTAGGGAGCGTTAGGAAAGAAGGCAAGCCAGAGCAGGCCGGGCAGCAATAAATACCCCCAGCGCCGGGATTGGCGCGGGTAGACCGGGCTTGTCCATAAACTTGTCAGATAAGGGATCCAGGCCAGAAACAGATTCCAGACCAAAAAGAGATACGTCCACTGCCTGCTCAGATAAACCCGGCCCGCTAAGAGGGTGAAGGCAAACAGCGTAGATAAGACAACAGGATACAGCCCTTGAGACAGGGCCAAACGGTGAAATTGCTTAAAAAGGATTAACAAGGGAACCTCCAAATCTTATTTCTTGGGGTAATCCTGGATCAATGTATAGATAAATCTTATACCTAGATTATCTATACAGCATTATAACTCATTGTCAAAAATTAGTAAAGGGGGACACTACCATGTGGCAGAAAGCCTACAAACATTCTCTAGTTGGATTAGTGTTGTTGTTCGGTGTGCTGTTCCTCGGGGTTCCGGCTACTTTAGCCGGGGGTTGGGCCGTGGTTACACTCGACCAGCTACCTGAGGATGTGGTTGCCGGAAAACCGGTCCAGCTTGGCTTTATGATCCGCCAGCACGGGCGGACACCCTGGGTCTACGACCATGTGAAGGTGCATGCCGTTCATATTGAGAGTCAGGAAAAAGTGTTGGTGCAGGCGGAGGCCGAAGGAGCAAAAGGACATTATGTGGCTGCACTCAACTTCCCCCAGGCCGGCCTGTGGCGCTGGGGCATCGAGTCGGGCCTCATGCCCGGCCAGCAGCCGATGCCCGACCTAACCGTCCTCGCCTCTCCCCAGGCGGGCAGCCGGGAAGTCAGCACTTCAAGTGGCGCTCAACAAACTCTGGCGGGTGACAGCCTAGCAGGGGGGTCATTTCCCCTGTCTCTGGGGGCCGGGCTTACTGGGAGTATCGCTACGGTCGGGACTCTGCTTTTTTGGTGGCGCAAGCGCACACCCCTGGCTCTGGTTTCGCTAACGTTGGCGGCAGTAATTGGCGTTATCGGGTTTAGTCTGGCGGCCCAGGCCTCGGCTTTCTCCCGCGAGACGCCGAAGCTGCCGGACCAGCCGGCTCTAACAGGCTCGGCGGAATTGGGGCAGAGGCTATTTGTGGCCAAAGGCTGTATTGTCTGCCACCGGCATGCGGCGGTCGCCGATATACGGCAGAGATTTGGCAGGGAATTTGTGGACTTTTGGGTCGGTCCCGATTTACCCACCCTGGTCACTGATCCCAAGATTCTCCACACCTGGCTAAAGGATCCGGCGGCCCTGAAACCCAATACCGATATGCCCAACCTGGAATTGAAGGAAGCCGAAATCGAGGCGTTGGTGGCTTTCCTGCTTGCGCCAAAAGAACCGGCCAAAGAGGCCAGCGCCGCCGACTAATAATTCAAGCAGCTACCTAACCCAAGTTGCTACTTAGCTGCGAAAAATCACCCTTCGATAAGCCTATGGCACTCAGGATGATTTTTCGCAGCATCCCGAGTAGTCCTGAGCGAAGCGAAGGGCGTATCGAGGGGTGCTGCTTTGAAGGTAGCAACTTGGGTTATCTAAGAAGTTTCAGCTCGCCGGTCAGCTTATCAAGCTCGTTATCGCTGGCAGGGCCAAGCCCGAGGCAAGTGAGCGTGCCTTCCGGGACAACGGTTCTGCCAGCGTCTTTTATTAATCGGGCCGGGATATTTTGCTCCAGGGCCAGATCATACAGCCTGATCAGGTCGGCTTCGTGGTCAACCTTTAACACAATTTTAGGCATGCCGCTGTTCAACCACGCCTGCTGCACCTCGGTGCTGGCGGCAACAAACGCGCCTACGGCGGCGTGCGCCACCTGGGCGGCTAATTTTCCCCGTGGTAACTTTAAAGCCTCGTTAACTACCACAACTTGTTTCATCTGCCAAGTGGTCAGGTGACTGGTACTTTTCTCTTTCCAACCCAGTGCCAGTCACCTTGAGCCTGAGCAGTTATTCCAAAGTGATTTAAATCACAGCTCTCCTGTGGCGAAGGGCACAGACAAAGGGTCTGGAAAAGCTTAAGCTGGAGATAGTCCTTTACCCGACATCCTCAACAACTTCCCCAGCACTGTAAAAATTGAGTAGCTGCTCAAGCGCGAGGCATTTCCCTGGCCGAAATTGCCAAATTTGCTCGTGTTAAAGGTGCATCGCCCCGCTTGGGCTGAGTAGTAACAAAATTGAAACACCTCAACCGCCGCCCCTCGGCGCTAGCCGGGCGGTTGACGATGCAGAAAGCGAGGACTCATGAGTATCAAGGAGGATATTGAAACTATGTGCAGGTTAAGCAATACCCAGGAAATATTTTATCAAACCTCGCCCCATATTCCCAAACAGGACGGAATGGGCCAGGAAAACTTTTCTAAAATGAAGGTAGATAACGTTTTGGAAGTCTGGCTGATGCACCCTGATCTACTACCTAAATTTGAACAGGCGGCGCGGAGTGCGGGCAAAAATCTCGTTGAGTTCGACCTGGAACAATACCTGAATTTTCCCAAAACCGGCAAGCAGTACCAGCTCTTCTTCGATTAACTCTGTCTTTCAGCCATAACGCCCGGTGATATAATTCTCTGTTTGTTGTTCCCGGGGTCTTGTAAAAATTTTACCCGATTTGCCGTACTCCACCAGTTCCCCCAACCAGAAGAAGCCCGTATAATCAGATACCCGCGCCGCTTGTTGCATACTGTGGGTTACAATCACAATGGTATACTTCTCTTTCAAGCTGCGCATCAGGTCTTCGACTTTCAGGGTGGCAATAGGGTCCAGCGCCGAGCAAGGTTCATCCATCAAAATTACCTCTGGCTCTACCGCCACCACGCGGGCAATGCACAGGCGTTGCTGCTGGCCCAGCGAGAGTTCAAGCGCATTCTGCTTGAGGTGATCTTTTACTTCATCCCATAGCCCCACTCGAACCAGGCTGTCTTCAACGACCCCATCCAGATGGGTCTGGTTTGTCTGGCCCAAGACACGCGGACCAAAAGCCACGTTATTATAGATGGACTGCGGAAACGGGTTGGGGCGTTGAAAGACCATACCGACCCGCTGGCGCAGCATCACCACGTCTAATTTGGGATCATAAATATCCTGCCCGTCGAGCAAGATTTTGCCTTCGGCCCGCGCCCCGGGAATGGTATCGTTCATGCGGTTGAGACAGCGCAAAAAGGTACTTTTGCCGCAGCCAGAAGGGCCGATTAAAGCCGTGATTTGGCGTTTTTTAATCGGCAGGGTAACATCTTTAAGAGCCTGTTTCTGGCCGTAGTAGAAGTTTAACGATTTAACATCTATTTTATTTTTCACCTAGAACCTGCTCAAGTGATTGGCACTTTTATTCTTCAGCTAACCAGGTGCCGGTCACTTTTAACTCCGGCATATAAGTCAAAATTTTACCATAAGCCTCGCCATCTTGCGAAAGGTCGGTGAGGATGTTATAATGCCAGCCGAGACTGAGGGATGAGTAATTGAGCAACGGGGACTCAACCAGGGCGGTCCACATACCGCGGAAAACCGAAGGGGTAAGGCTGGGTTTCAGCCTGGCCCTTTTTGTTTTTTTAGCAACGCTGCTTTTGAGCTGCCGCAGCGTCCCTACCAGTGCTCAGGCAGCCCCGGCCACTTCTGTCGAAACCATTGAAAACAAAGGGTCCGATACCATTGTCAACCTGGCCCTGGCCTGGGCCGAGAGTTACATGGCCCAGTATCCCCGCGTGCGAATTTCGGTGACAGGAGGCGGCTCCGGTACCGGGATTGCGGCCTTAATCAACAACACCGTTGATATTGCCAACGCCTCGCGGGCTATCAAACCCGAAGAGGTGGCCTTAGCCCAGGCCAACGGCATTGAGCCTTATGAAATTACCATCGCTCAAGATGCCATTGCCGTGGTGGTCAATCCCGAAAATCCGGTTAGCCAGCTTACCCTCCAACAAATCTCGGCTATTTATACCGGCCAGATCACCAATTGGAAAGAGGTAGGCGGTGAAGACCGGCCCATTGTGCTGCTCTCGCGCGAGTCCAACTCCGGGACGTACGTCTTTTTCCTGGAGGAGGTGGTCCGGCAGGGCGACAGCGAGAGCGACCTTCTGTTTTCGCCCGATACCCTGTTATTACCCTCTTCTGAAGGTATTTCCAGCGAAATCCGCCAGAATCCCAATGCCATTGGCTACGACGGCCTGGGATACGTTACTCCTGATCAGAAAACGATAGCTATTGCTGTCGCTCCCGACAGCCCTTACGTTAAACCGAGTATTGCCACTGTCGTTGATGGCAGCTATCCGATTTCGCGGCCCCTCTTTATATATACCCCTGGCCCACCCACCGGCACGGTTAAAGCCTACCTCGACTGGATTTTGACTGAAGGCCAGCAGCAAGTAAGAGAGCTGGGCTTTGTACCGCTCCCCAACTCGCAAATGGAGTAATGACCCACACCCTTGATGAAAAAATCGGCCAGCCTGTCCTTTAGCGAATTTCTAGTCGAAAGCATCGTCAAGGTTTTGGGCTTTTCGACCATCGGCTTTGTCGTGCTGATCTTCTTCTTCCTGCTGCGCGAGGGATTACCCACCTTTATCGAAGTCGAGTGGAGCAATCTCTTTGGCGTGCGCTGGTACCCCACCTTTGACCTTTTTGGCCTGACGCCGCTGCTGCTCGGCTCAATTTTGGTGACGGTGGTGGCGATTGTGATTGCCCTGCCGCTGGGGGTTGCCAGCGCCGTTTTTATACGCGAGGTTGCCCCCTCCTGGGTCCGGGATATTCTCAAACCGCTCATCGAAGTCTTGGCCGGGATTCCCTCGGTGGTGCTGGGCTTTTTCGGCCTGACCACCCTGGCCCCGCTGGTCCGTATCTACCTGGACGCGCCGACCGGGCTGACGGCCCTGACCGGCGCCCTGCTGCTCGGTTATATGGCCCTGCCCACCATTATCAGCGTGGCCGAAGATGCCCTGGACGCCGTACCCAAAAGCTACCGCGACGCCTCGCTGGCGATGGGAGCGACGCGCTGGCAAACCATCTGGATGGTGGTGGTTCCGGCAGCCAAGGCGGGGATCGTTACGGCGGTGATGCTGGGCATGGGCCGGGCCATCGGCGAGACAATGGCCGTCATGATGGTCACGGGCAACGCTGCCCGTCTACCCCTGGAGCTAGATGCGGTGCTGCGCCCGGTACGGACCATGACCGCCACCATCGCCGCCGAGATGGGGGAGGTGGCCCAGGGGAGTACTCACTACCACGTTCTCTTTGGCGCGGGGATTATCCTCTTTGTATTGACCTTTCTCATCAACCTGGCTGTGGCCTCGGCCCTCTTTCAACGGCGCGGCGGGCGGGGGTTGCGCTGATGAGCCGCTGGGCCATTCAACGCCTGGGCTTTGGGCTTTTAGGCTTGACCACCTTGATTGTGGTCGCCCCTATTTTGCTGGTCATCGGCCTCATTGTGGTCCAGGGGCTGCCCGCCCTCAATTGGGAATTTATCAGCACAGCTCCGCGTAACGGCATGAAAGAGGGCGGCATTTTTCCGGCCATCGTCGGCACTATCCTTTTGACCCTGGGCACAGCTCTGGTGGCTATTCCGGTGGGCGTCGGCGGGGCCGTCTACCTGTCCGAATATGCCCACGATACCAAGCTGACCCGCGCCATCCGCCTGGCGATTGTAAATCTGGCCGGGATTCCCTCGGTGGTTTATGGTCTCTTTGGCCTGGGCTTGTTTGTCCTGTTCCTCCAGTTCGGCACCTCGATTATCGCCGGCTCCCTGACGCTGGCCATTATGACGCTGCCCATTATCATCACCACGTCCGAGGAGGCGCTGCGGGCAGTGCCGGCCGAATTTCGCACGGTCAATATCAGCCTGGGTGGGACTAAGTGGCAGGGCATCCGTCGCATTGTTTTACCGCAGGCCCTGCCGGGCATTATCACCGGCATCATCCTGGGTATGC
This sequence comes from Anaerolineales bacterium, assembly GCA_015075185.1. Lineage (GTDB taxonomy): Bacteria > Chloroflexota > Anaerolineae > 4572-78 > J111 > DSQQ01. Next base: position 1,034,532 of record JABTUW010000003.1, read on the forward strand.
TGCGGGCCGCCGGCGAAACCGCACCGATTCTTTTCACTGTAGCTGCTTTCTTCTTGCCGCGCCTGCCCAGCTCGCCCTTTGACCAGGTCATGGCCCTGCCCTATCATCTTTATGTGATCAGCACCCAGGTGCCGGGCATGCCGCCCCAGCAGCAGTACGGTACCGCCCTCGTCCTGCTGATTCTGGTGCTGTCGCTGAATGTTTCGGCCACCCTGATCCGCAGCTATTTTCGCCGCCGCCGGCAGTGGTAAGGTAAATGACCGATCCTTTGACGCCAAAAATTTCCTTTGAACACGTCACTTTTGCTTACGGCGACAATATTGCCTTGCAAGATATAACTTTGGCGATACCGCCGCAGAGCATAACTGTGCTGCTGGGTCCGGCCGGGGGCGGCAAAAGCACGCTGTTACGCTTGATCAACCGGCTCAATGATCTGGTTGAAGGCACCCAACTTTCAGGACGGATATTGATTGACGGCGAGGATATTTACGCGCCCGGCCTTGACGTAACCCAACTGCGCCGCCGGGTCGGCATGGTCTTTGCCCTGCCGCTGCCGCTGCCCGGCACCATTCGTCAGAATTTGATCTACGGCCCCACCCTGGCCGGGATCAAGCAGCCGGCCCGCCTGGGCGAGCTGGTGGAGCAGAGCCTGCGCCAGGCTGCCTTATGGGATGAGGTCAAAGACCGGCTGGATGATCCGGCCGTGGCTCTGTCCGGCGGGCAGCAGCAGCGGCTCTGCCTGGCCCGCACCCTGGCCCTGGAGCCGGATATCATCCTGCTCGACGAGCCAACCTCCGGCCTGGACCCCATCTCAACCGCCAAAGTGGAAGATTCGCTGCAAGCATTGAAAAACCAATACACGATTGTCATTGTCCCTCATAGCATCCAGCAGGGCATCCGCGTTGGCGATTATGCGGCTTTTCTCCTGTCCAGCGAGTTGATCGAGAGCGGTCCGGCCAGAGATGTCTTTGACAATCCCACCGATAAGCGCACCGAAGATTACATCACCGGACGTTTTGGTTAGTCCATGCTGTCGCGTATAATAAACCTAGGCTAGAGGTGACTGGCACTTGGTTAGTAGGAAAAAAGTGCCAGTCACCTATTCAAGTGAGGAGAATATGACGATACGTGTCGCTTTTGATCAAGCCTTAAAAGAGTTGCGGGATGACGTGCTGCAAATGGGCAGCAGGGTTAACACCGCCATAGACGATGCTGTGCGCGCCTTGAAGGAGAGCAACCTTGCCCTGGCCGGGCAAATCATTGCCGAAGATGAAAAAATCAATGAACTGCGCTTTGAGATTGAGGAGCACTGCGTTAAACTGATTGCCCGCCAGCAGCCGATGGCCGGCGACCTGCGCACTATTCTTACGGCGATGAACATTGCCCTGGAGTTGGAGCGGATGGGCGACCACGCCAAAGGCATCGCCGTAATTGTCCAGCGCATGGGCGGCGAGGCGCCGGTTAAACCCCTGATTGACATTCCCCGCATGGCCAATATCTCGTGCGATATGCTACGCCAGAGCCTGGATGCGTTTTTGAGCGGGGACATCGAACAGGCTCAGGCTGTAGCCAAGCGCGACGACGAAGTGGATCAGCTCTACACCGAAATTTTCCAGGAATTGATCGAGATTATTGCCGCCGATACTACCCTGATTACGCGGGCCATGTTTTTGCTGTTTGCCGCCCACAACCTGGAACGCATCGCCGACCGGGTGACCAACATCTGCGAGCGGGTGATTTTCCTCAGCACCGGCCGCCTCAGCGAATTTCACAGCGAAAACGAGCCAAACATTTAAAGCATACTATGTTTGCACTTTTGAGTTTCAGCAGAAAATTTACCGCAGAGACGCAGAGAACACAGAGAAATTAATGAAAAATCTCTGTGAACTCAGCGTCTCTGCGGTGAAATCAGGTTGATATGATTAAAGTGCAAGGATAGGGTTAAGCGCTTATGCCACGAATTGCCCTCGGCGGTATCATCCACGAAACCCACAGCTTTGCCGGCACGCCGACCACCCTGGCCGATTTCCAAACCCAATCGCTGCACTACGGCGACGAGGTGCTGCGCGCTATGGCCGGCACGCGCTCGGCCATCGGCGGGATGATCGAAGGGGCCGAGGCTCGCCGCTGGACGCTCTTGCCCACCGCTTATGGCGCGGCCATACCCGGCGGCCTGGTGGCCGAAGACGCCTATCAGGCCATTCTTCAGGAAATACTGCGGCGGCTGGCCAAGGCGATGCCGCTGGACGGCGTGCTGCTGGCTCTCCACGGGGCGATGGTTACCACCGGCCAGCTTGATCCCGAAAGCGACATTTTGGCCCAAGTGCGCCGGGTTATTGGCCTTGACACGCCCCTCGTGGTCGAGTTGGATATGCACGGCAACCTCAGCCCGGCCACCGTCGAACTGGCCGATGTCCTGGTCGCCTTTGACACCAATCCCCATATAGACCCCCATGCCAAAGGGCTTGAAGCCGCAGCGATCATGAACCGGCTACTCCGGCGAGAGATCAAACCCACAGCGGCTTACGCTCACCCACCGCTGCTGCTCGCGCCCCAGGCCACCGGCACGGCGGACCTGCCCCTGCGCCGGGTCCACGAACGGGCCGGGGAAATGAAGGCAAATGCCGAGGTCATCTCCATCTGTGTCATGGCCGGCTTTGCCTACGCCGACACCCCGTTCACCGGGGCCAGCCTGGTGGTGACCACAAATGATAACCCCGGCCTGGCTCAACGCTACGTCCAGGAATTGGCCGGTATCCTCTGGCAGCAACGCGAAGCCGTTCTGCCTCAATTTTTACCCCCAGAGGAGGCCGTCGCCCAGGCTCTAGCCCAGCCCGGCGGGCCGGTCATTCTGGTGGATTCGGCGGACAACATCGGCGGGGGCACGCCCGGCGACGGCGCGGAAGCCCTGCGGGCGATGCTGGCCCTGGGCGTAGAAGAAGGGACCATCGTGCTGGCCGACCCGGAAGCCGCAGCCGCCTGCTGGGCCGCCGGCGAGGGCGCTAAAGTGACCCTGGCCGTCGGCGGCAAAACCGACCGCTGGCACGGTGCGCCGGTGATCGTGACCGGCACAGTCCAAGCCCTATCGGACGGCGTGTTTCAATGCGAGCTGCCCGACAACCACTTTGCCGCTTTCTTCGGCCAGACCATCCACATGGGCCGGACGGCCTGGCTGCGGGCGGGCGGGGTCAATATCATCCTGACCGAGCGCAAAATTCCGCCTTTTGACCTGGCCCAACTGCGCGGCGCTGGCGTCAGCCCCGAAGGGCAGAAGATGATCGTGGTCAAATCCGCCGTGGCCTACCGCGCCGCCTACCTGCCCATCGCCGCCGGGGTCATCGAGCTGGACACACCCGGCCTGTGCAGCGCCAATTTGAGCCGGTTCCCCTACCGGCATTTACCCCGCCCCATTTTTCCCCTTGACGAGGCCCGGTTTGTGCCGTAAAATTGGGGGGGAAGTTTCGGTCTAAAATTTTAGGGCCGAAAGATCGGTCTAATAATTGTTAGGCATTTTTGCATCCCCAAGAAACAGTGATCTACAATGCAGATCAAGATTTTGAATATCATTTCCAATCAAGATTCTGAGAATTATGTAGTTGATTTTGCTACAGAATTTGGTTCTGGGCGAGGAGAATGGAACGGTGATCCTCCCGTAATATCGCATTCATATGAGGTAGAATTTGAAATTAAGGAGGATTTAGTATGGGGTGAGAGCATTGTCCAAGTGGAACACGAACAGATCCCACCCATCAAATATCAAGACAATGTCTTAACTCTATATGGCAAGTTAGAGGCTGTTTATCCTGATGGAGGTGCAGATATTCGGATAGGACACTCAATTCTGATGGTCGTAACAGTTGGATCGCTTCCCGAAATAAACAGTTCGGTGCAAATCCGATCCAAAAGAACGATTATATTTCCCTATGATAAAGATGACATATTACCAGAAACTTACGACCATCAACAATCCGTAAAGGTATTCACGCCAAAGAGTTATAGAGAATACCTGAATCGTTTTGGGCAAACCATTGAAGAGTATGCTCGACTATATGAACTAGACTTGAAGCATAAAACTCGAGAACATAAGCTCTCAGATCAAGAGCAATTACGAAGAATTGCGTGGAGAGCGGGAATATCGCTTGCTGAATTGAAGCGCTCTAATCGTCCAGAGCTAGAGAAGATGGACAAGGTCCAGTATCAACAAAGCTTGTTGCGGCAGGAGTACTTTCACAGATTGCCCGTTCATTTATTAGCGCAATGTCCTTACTGTGGCACACATATTCTACAACCTGTAGACACTTTCAGTCTTATGGGTTTCTATCCTCTCCTTAATGTTACTGAGCTTTATAGGGGGCCAGGTTGGGTTTCTGACCCACCCTTCTGGCAGCATTGTCGACATTTTGTTGTTGTTACTTTCTCAGTAAATTTGAATAACTTAACTCCTGATGATTTGCCTTTTTGGGCACTACGCAGAAAGTGGCTTAAGATGGATTCGGCTCCTCGGGTAATGGTGTGGCCTTTGATTGCTGGTCAGACAAGCGCAGTCATTCATGCTCTGCCAGTCGGACGGTTAGATGAACCTGAACTACTCCATAGCTATACGATTTATTTTATTACTTATTTTGCTGATGATCAAACCAATCTGTACAGTGAAGAAATGTGGGTTCCGGCGGACTTCCGAAGACCAGCAACGGACGGAGTGTATTATGATCTTGATTTGATAAAATGGCTGGAAGCAGGCAGGCTTTTCTGGCTGAATCCCGACAAATTTGAGCGTACCCTAATGCGTGGACCAGTAGAGGTTTTCCCTTATGCAAATATTCAGCCGCAAGGTTGGTATGAGATTATCGAAGATGGCCGAATAGACGGGCCAAAATCTTATCACGCAACTTGGCAAGGCCCAGCCCTACCTCCAGAACAGTCCTATCCAAAGACTGTTGAGTAGGGTAACCAGGGCAATGCCTAACAAGGCCATCAACACCGACTTGACTACCGCTGCGGTTAATGAAGATACCTCGCCCACAAAATGACTTTTTATTGTTGCGTCAGTTGCCTGCCCGTCAAGCGGGTTATGGCCGGGCCGTTAGCCAAAGACCAACATCCTTTACTGCAATGCCCCCCGCGCCGCCACCGGCCAGATGACCCCGACCTTATCCCCGCGCACGCCGACCACCTGATTGAACAAATTGCTGACCACGCAGCAGTGGTTGGGGATGAGCGTCACCCGCTCGCCGATTTCCGGCTTGCGGGCGCAGCGGGAGAAGTCCACGTGACCGTGCTCCTCCGACTGGCCGTAATAAACCGCGTCGGGATATTCTAGGATCAGGCCGTAGCCCTCCAGGCCCAGCAAATCCGAAGAGAAAGTTTTGCTGCCGCCGTCGAGGATGCCCCGCTCGGCCGTCGGGCGGCTGACAACGGTGCAGATGACTTTTAAGGAGCAGTCGTCCTGGCTCATCGCGCCGTTTTTAAGGGTATAGCGGTCGCCGTAGATGTACATACCGGCCCGGTGCTCGGTCACTTCGGGGTGGGTGTGGGCCTGCCACATACCCGGCGTGCTGCCGCCGCTGACCCGCGCCACCGCCAGGCCGTCTTTTTGCAGCAGCGCTTTCGTTTCGACCACAAAGGGGTCGGTGTTCTCGTTGCTGGGATAGGTCATCAGGCCGCCAAAACGCAGCCCCGGCGAGCGGGCGATGATCCGGGCCAGCTCCGCCGCCTCCTGCGGCGACTGCACCCCGCAGCGGCCCAGGCCGCTGTCAAATTCGACCAGCGTTTCCAGTTCCAGCCCTTCCCGCTGCGCGGCGCCGGACAGCCCGCGCAGGGTGAACTCGGAGTCGGCGGTAACGCTCAGCTTGACCCGGCGGGCCAGGCGCATGAGCCGTTCCAGTTTGCTCTCGCCGATAATGTTATAGGGCAGGAAAATATCGGGGATGCCGGCCTGGGCCATCACCTCGGCCTCGCCGATTTTCTGGCAGGTAATACCCACCGCCCCGGCCTTGAGCTGCATGTGGGCAATCTCCGGGATTTTGTGGGTTTTGATGTGCGGCCGGTTGGCAATGCCGTGCTCGTCCAGATAACGCTGAAACCTGGCGATATTCGCTTCCAGCTTGTCCAGCTCAACCACCGCCGCCGGCGTTTCGAGTTGGTTGATGTACATGAGTTTACTCCTCAGAAAATAGTTAGCAGTAATCAGTGAGCAGTGAACGGTTGAGTACTGATTACTGACAACTGATCACTTTCATTCTTGGTGGTGTGTCAAAGGTTCGGGAACACTTCTTTATAAAATTCCGTACTTCTCAAACGCCTCTGCCGCCAGCATGCCCTTTTCCAGTTCGATTTTGATCACCTTTTCGGCGCGGGCTTTTTCCAGGCTGGCGCTAAAAACTTCGGCTTCAACCGCCCGCGGCACGACGACCACCCCATCAATATCGCCGATGATCATATCGCCGGGCTGGATGCGCACCCCGCCGATCTCCACATCAACGCGGTAGTCAATCACCCGGCCGCGCCCCTTCTGGTCCTGGGCAAAGCGGCCGACGCAGAAAACCGGAAACTCCATCGCCAAAATTCCCTGGGTGTCCCGCACATAGCCGTTGAGCAAAGCCCCGGTCGCTCCGCGCGCCCTGGCCGCGGTAGACATCAGCTCGCCCCACATGGCATAACGGGCCGAAGCGCCGCTGGCGACATAGATTTCGCCCGGTCGCAGATCATCCAGCGCGGCAAACATGAGGCCATACGAGTCCTTGGTATCAAAAACATTGGCTTCCAACACCGGCATCGCCCGCCCGACCAGCAACATCTGGGGGTCCAGCGGTTGAATTTCCGGCGGGAGAAACTGGTTGGTATAGCCGTGGCCATCCAGAATATCGCCAATCACAGCGGTATACAGCTCCGCCCGCAGCAGGGCCATCAGCTCTTCATCATTTTGCCATTCCATGCATAGTCCTCACTTTAATTTATGATATGAGTTACACAGTCCGAATGTCTAAGGTCAAAATTTTACCGCAGAGGCACAGAGTTCGCTGAGTTTTTACCCGCACCTGCGGTGGGGCAGGTGTAAAATTTCTCTGCGTTCTCTGCGTCTCTACGGTGTTTTTTCTTTAACATAATTCAACTGCGTAATTCCCACATGATTCTGATTTTCAGGTAACTTCTTCGCCGCCCCAGCTTTGACGCAGCAAGCGCAGCCAGTTACCGTGCATACTCGCGGCGATGTCATCCTCACGGTAGCCCCGGTCGGCCAGCAGGCCGGGCAGCTTCTGCAAATCGGCAATCGTATCCAAATCAGACGGCGACTGGTTCCGGCCAAATCCACCGTCGAGGTCCGTGCCGATGGCCGCGTGGCGAGCATTGCCGGCCAACTGGCAGACATAATCAATATGATCTACGACGTTGGACAACGTAAGCTGGGCGTTGCTGCTCTGGCCGATGATCCAACCCGGCTGGAGCATCCAGGTGTCAAAGGCCGCACCGATAACCCCATCGCGCTCAAAAATTGCCTTGAGCTGGTCATCGGCAAACTGGCGCTGGTGCGGCACGAGGGTGCGGCAGTTATTATGGCTGGCCAGCACCGGGCCATTGTAGGCTTCGATGGCCTGCCAGAAAGCCTGGTCTGAAAAATGGGTCAAATCCAGGATCATGCCCAACCACTCCATTTTGGCCAACAAGTCCAGACCCAACTCGGTCAGGCCCGCTTCGGTGCTGGTGCCGCCGGCATAGCGCCCAGGGCCATAATGAGCCGGCCCGACTACCCGCAGCCCCAACTCCCACCACTCCGGTAAATCATCGGGAACCAGGATCGAGTCAGCGCTTTCCATGCTGATGACAAAGCCAAGCGGCGGCAGGGCTGCGGTCAGATCACCTGTTTGATCCCAGGTTTCCCACTCGTCCATATGATCGTCCAGTTCCACCTGGTTTGTAATGATCCGCACATAACCGGCTCGTTCCAGGGCGCGATAGTAGGCCAGTTGGCCCTGGGCAATTCCAAACGCCTGGGCCGGAGAAGCATAATCAATGTGCGGCGACGGCCTGCCGGTCGAGCGGACCAGCAGCGTGGCAAAACAGAGCGCCACCCGTCCCTGGGCTAATTCGGGCAGGGCCACCGTTCCCTGCGCCCGCCCCTCGCCCTGCGTCCGATTCTCCTGGGTGCGGATGGTATAAACCGAAGCCAATAAATTCCGATTCCACTGCAAAGCATTCCAGGCCAGATCAAGATGCGCGTCAATGATCAGCATTAAAGTTCATTCCTTTCTATTGTTGGAAGGCTGGAAGGTTGGTAACTTTCCAGCCTTCCTATCTTCCAATCTTCCCCCCATCACGGCAAACTCTTATCGTGCTTGGTCAACACCTCAGCCCCATCAGCAGTGACGAGCAGCGCATCTTCCAGGCGCACGCTGGTTTCACCCGGCAGATAAATACCCGGCTCCAGCATGATGACCATGCCCTCCTGGAGCCTTTCTTCATTGTAGGGCACAATGCGCGGTGCTTCGTGGCCGATCACGCCAATACCATGCCCGCTGTGGTGCGGGTAGACCGGATAGCCCGCAGCGGCGATAAACTGGCGAAGTTTTTGGTCAATCTCTCTGGCTACCGCGCCCGGCCGCACCAGCGACATGCCAAACTCCAGGGCTTCTTGCACCGTGCGGTGCATCGCTACCTGCTGCGGCGTTGGCTCGCCGGCATAATAGGTGGCGCAGCCATCGCTCCAATAACCATGCAAAATGGTACTGAGGTCCACAATCAGCGAGTCGTGCGGCCTGATCTCATAGTCCAGCGGCCAGCCGCCGATATTGTTCTGCCGGTAACCGACCACGCAGTCATTGCCCAGCGGGACGCGCCGCCCTGCCGCCTGCTGGATGGCGCTGTGAATCTCGGTCCAGACATCAATTTCCCGTTTACCCGCGGCCACCGCTCGCCGCGCCGCTGCCTGCCCGATATCGGCCAGGGCAAAATTTTCGCGCAGCTTGACCAGTTCCTCGCCGGTTTTGATCATGCGCAGCGGCTCCAGCCAGCCGTCCACCGGCACAAAATCGGCCCCACCGGGCAGCATCTTGTGCGCAACAGCTAAAAAATAAGCCGGTACCTCACGCTCTTCAACGCCAACTTTGCCCCCCGTAGATTTTCCCGTCACCTGGCGCAGCGCCGCAGTCAAATGATCGGTCCCGGCCAGCGGCTGTTCGATGGTATAACCCAGATGCGTGATGACTGCTCCATCCACCTGCTCGTCAAAGGCAGCGGTATCGGTGGCATAAGCGTCTACCACCAACAGGGTAAAATGACCATCCTCGTACCAGACCAACGGTGGGCCGCCGGCGAAGAAATTGAAGCCGACCTGCACCGGCGGAGCAAAGCCGGTCAACCATTTGACGGTATAAGGGTTGGCCAAAAGCGCCCGCTCGATTCCCCTGGATTTGAAATGGGCGTGAGCGCGTTGGCGTTGTTCTTGATGCATCGTTTGTCTCCTTGTAAGGATAAATGTAGGACAAGCTTAAGCTTGTCCTACATTTATCGGCTTATCATTAAGCCTGGTCCGGCCTGCGAACGCCCAGGGTAAAGCCGCCGTCAATGCGCAGAGCCGTGCCGGTAATGTAGTCGGCGTCGTCGCTGGCCAGGAAGACAGCAGCCCGGCCAATATCGCGCGGCGTGCCCATGCGTCCCCAGGGAATAAGCCTGGCGCCTGCCTCCAGTTCCTCGGCGGAGGCCAGTTTGCGCTCGCCGGGCGTATCAATCCAGCCCGGATTGATGATGTTGACGTTGACCCGGTATGGGGCCAGTTCTGCCGCTAAGGTACGGCCCAGGTGATTGATGGCCGCTTTGGCCATGTTGTACGGCGCGCTGGTCGGCAGAGGGATTTCGGACAGGACGGAACCGATGATGATAATTTTTCCGCCGGGCTGTCCCCCGTTGGCCTGGGCGACCATCTGTTGAGCGGCCATCTGGCAGGTGTGAAAGACGCCAAACTGGCTCACTTCCAGGGTCCGCAGCACATGTTCCCATTGAGCCTCGACCACCCATTCACGAATGGTCACGGCGGCGTTGGCGACCACAATATCAATCCGCCCGAAATGAGCCACACCGGCGGCAAACATGGCCGCCACCTGCTCGCGGTTAGAGACATCGGCGTAGTGAACCAGCGCCCGGCGGCCCAGCTTCTCGATGGCGGCAACCGTCTCGCGCGCATCATACTCGCCGGTTGGCGGCAGGTCGTTGACCACTACATCCGCGCCTTCTTCAGCCAGGCACAACGCAATCCCCTGGCCGATGCCCCGCGCCGCCCCCGTGACCAGGGCCACTTTGCCTTCAACCCGCTTCACTCACTGACTCCTTATCATAATGTACAACTGCCAACTTTCAAATTCTATGGACGGGATAAGGTGACAGGCACTTATCAATGTTCAAAAGTGCCTGTCACCTCGTTTTTCCACTTGGCCTCAATTAGCCCCGACGAGTTTCAACGCTTCTTCCAGCTTCTGCAAAAACTTTTCCACATCAGCCATCGTATTATAACCGTGCAGCGACACGCGCAGGCGGCCGGCGTGGGCCATAACATGAACATTCTGGGCGTGTAAATAACGATGAATCTTCTCTGAAGCCGGGTGGCGAAAGGCGAGGATACCCGCCAGCGCGTCCGGCTCTTGCGGCGTCAGCAGTTCAACCGGCAGCCGGGCCAGACCCTCCAGGCAGGCCAACACCAGTGGGCGCGCCGCCGCATCAATCGCCTCGACGCCCACGCTCTGAATATACGCTAACGCCGCCCGAATGGCATAAATCGCCGGATAGTTCGGCATCCCGACCGTAAAGCTGGCCGCCCCGGGCAGGCTGACCGCCTGCTCAAAACGGTGGGGGCCAAAGGCGTCCTGCAAATTGAACCAGCCACCGGCGGGGACCGTCCATTCCTGAGTTCGTTCCTTTGGCACACCCACCAGACCGCCACCATGACAGGCCAGAATCCATTTGTGGGTACTGCTGACAATCAAATCAACCCCGGCCAAGTGCAGGGGGATGCGGCCCAGGGCCTGGGTTACGTCAAGGGCGAGCAAAGCCGGGGAATGGCGGCGCACCGCCGCCACGACCTCCGCCAGCGGGATCATAAAGCCGTTGAAAAAGCTGACCAGCGAGACCGTCACCAGCCGCGTGGCCGGCCCCAACAAGGGAATCAACTCTTCAACCCGCAAGCCCCCGCCCCGCGCGCGCCACACTTTGACTGTCGCCGGGCAGGTGGGCTGCAGCCAGGGGGTCGCTCCGGCCGGAAAATCGAGGTCGTTGATGACGACTTCATCGCCGGACTGCAATTGCAGAGCCAGCGCCGCCAGGTTGTAGACTTCGGAACTGCAAGAGCTGAGGCCGATTTCGGCGGGTGTCAGGCCGTAAAGCTGGGCCGTCAGCGTCTTGACCGCCTCTCGCTGGGCCTGATGCCGCTCCCGGCCATCCATACCCAGTTGGTGGTCATAAAAATATTGCTGCAACGCCTCGCCCACTGCCGGGGGCGGAATTCCTTCAGCGGCGGTATTGAGGTAGGTCATGCCTTCGAGCGATGGAAATGCCTCGCGGCGGGTTTGGTCAGTTAACATCTCGTTCCTCGTAAGACCCCCACCCCAACCCCTCCCCCGAATCGGGGGAGGGGTTGGGGTGGGGGTTCGTTTTTCATTACCGACGGTGTATTACAGATTTCCAATACCTCTCAGAGTGCCCTAATGGTTATCAATCCAGCCTCCGCTTGACTAGCGGCGAGCGGGTTGCGCAGCGGGCGGCCGAATGGTGGAGCCGAAATTTCAAACACATCGCCCAGCTCGAGCGCCACGCCAGCGGAAAAGCTCAACGTCGCCGCGCCGAAAAAGTGACAGTGGACATCGCCGGGCCGGCGGAAGGCTTTGTATTTGAAGTGGTGATGTTCGAGATTGGCCAGGTTGTGAGACATGTTGGCCTCGCCGGTCAAAAACGTATCCGACCAGATGATTTCCCCCTGCCGCAGCACGCGCACCGTCCCGGCAATGCTGGCCGGCAGCTCTCCCAGCAACAATTCCGGGCCGATAGAGCAATTTCGCAGCTTGGAGTGAGCCAGGTAGAGATAATTTTGCCGTTCCAGGATGTGGTCCGAAAACTCATTGCCGAGGGCAAAGCCTACCCGCAGCACCGACCCTGAGGGCGCAATGACATAGAGGCCGACAATCTCTGCCTCTTCGCCGCCGTCGAGGGCAAAGGGCGGCAGTTCTAACGGCTGTCCTGGCGGAACAATACTGTCCCCATCACCTTTGTAAAACCACTCAGGCGAGACGCCCACCTGGCCCGACTCTGGCTTGCCGCCTTCCAAGCCTAATTTGAACATGCGCATCGAGTCGGTCAGGGTGTTTGGATCGCCAGCCAGTTTGGCGTGCATGGCATCGCGCACCTGGGCGCTGCCGAGATGGTTCAGCCCGGTGCCCGTAATATAGCAATGGGCCGGGTCGGGATGGTCAAGCGGGGGAAGCAGCCGGTTTTCGGCAGTAACCTGCTCGTAAGCAACGGTTTCCCCGCTCAAACGCTCGTTGACCAATCGCTCCATTTTGACGCCCAGCCGGTCAGCTTCCAATGCCAGATCGTAAATGCGGGTTACATTTTGCAAAACCTGCAAAGAGGACTCAGCTTCATCCACCAAACCGACTTGCCGGGCGCCATCAATCGTTTTGAATTGAACTAATCTCATAAATTTCCTTGTCAGAATCCTGAGTGGCTGCCGAGGCTTCCAACTGCTCCAGCCAGCCCTGAATCCGCAGGGCATCGGCATAGCACGCCCCGAGCGGCGGCTCGGCCTCGCCGCGAACCACGCGACAGAAATGGCGCAGCTCCTCGGCCAGCCAGCCGGAGGGGGCGATAGGATCGGCGTAGACAGCCAGCGACAGCGGCCATTCGGCCCGTTCGCTCCAAATTTCCAGGGGCTGCGGATTCAGCCGCAACTGGGCCGCCCAGCCCTGCCCAAAAAGCTCGATCCGGTCAAAGCCGTCGCTGCTCATACCCGGCGGAGTCAGGTAAGAGGCGGTCACTGATCCCCAGACACCGCTGGGCCACTCTAACTCGGCCCGCGCCAGGTCAAAACCGCCGCCCTCGCGCGGGTGCAGGCGGCCCCAAAAACGGATCGGTTCTTCCCCACCCATCAGGGCAAAAGCCAGGTACAGATCGTGGACCATCAACAGGCGAAAGGGCGTCTCCTGGTAAAATTCCCACGTCGTGCTGGGCCGGTGCCGCACCAGGTGAAAGTGGATCAGCCGCCCGCGCTGGCGCACTTCTTGCAGCAGGCGGCGGAACTCTGCGGCAAAGAGCAGGATGTGGCCCAGCATCACCCGCTCCGGGTTGGCGGCGACCAGCGGCTCAAGCCGTTGCGCTGCGGCCAGGCTTTCGGCCAGCGGTTTTTCGATCAACACGTGAGCGCCACCGGCCAGAATTTGCTGGGCCAGGGGCACGTGGGACTCCGTTCGGGTGGCGATGACCCAGGCGTCAGTATCTACTTCGGCCAGGGCGGCGGCAAGGCTGGCCCAGCCGGGTACTCCCGGCAACTGCTGGTGCAGTTCGGCCAGCGCCGCTTCCCGCGAGTCCACCAGGGCGACCAGTTCCGCTTCGGCCAGACCGGCCAGGGTCAGGGCATGCAAGCGGCCAAAACTGCCCAAGCCCACTACGCCAATACGGATTTTCGATTTTGGATTTTGGATTTTCGATTTTCGATTTTCCACTTCGTCCGTAAACAATCCAATAATCTCAAATCGGCAATCTAAAATTGAAGCCCCCACCACTGGACATAGATGCCGGCCATTTTTCCAATTCGGCGATGGTGACCCACTCCTCGCTGCCGTGAGCCTGGTCAATGGAACCCGGCCCAATGACAACGCACTCACGGGCCAGGCCGCCGTAAGCCGAGGCATTGGTCCCGTAAGGCACCACCGCCGGCTCCCGGCCCGACCATGCGCCAGTTGGCGCAGCCAGGGGGTGTCGGGCGGCTGCAGAAAAGCCTCGACGGCCAGGCCGGTGGTCGTCCTCACCGGCAGGGGACAGGCTTGTTGAGCCAGTTCTTGCAGCGCTACGGCTACATCCAACGATTTCTCGCCGTCAACAATACGGCGATCAATAAAGAGTTGGCACGACCCGGCACGACATTTTCCCCGATACCGCCGTGAATGATGGTCACGGTGAGCGTGGAGGGCCAAGACCCCTCCCCAACCCTCCCCCTTAAAGGGGGAGGGGGTAAGAGATTGAAGGCGTTGATGTTCCTCGTCCAGGGTGAGGATGAGCCGGGCGGCGGCGGTGATAGCATTCTGGCCGAGTTCCGGCTGGGAGGAGTGCGTGGATTTACCCAGTACTTCAAAACCCATGCGGAGCGCTCCCTTGTGACCGTAAACTGGTCCGCACAGGGTTGGTTCGGCCACAGCCAGTTGGTCGAGCGGCAGTCCTTGCTGGCGCACCCATTCGGCAAAGGCCACTGCTCCTTGACCCCGCATCTCTTCATCCATCGTCGCGGCAATGAGCAGGTTGGTTGGCGGCGTCTGCCCGGCCTGGTGCATTGCTTCGAGCATAGCCAGGACAACTGCCAGCGAAGCTTTGGTGTCCACCGCCCCCCGGCCATACACCCGGCCCGCCTCAATTCGTCCGCTGAATGGATCGCCCAGCATCTGCTCGACGCCGACGGTGTCCATGTGGACATCTACCGCCAGCCAGCGATCACTCCGGCCCCGCCAGAGGCCGTAAATATTAGGGCGATTGGGCAGCACTTCATGCCGGTGAACTTCCCCGCCAAACGCCTGAAACCAGCGCGTCACCTCGGCGGCCAGACGCGCCTCGCCAGGGACGCCAGCGCGCGGCCCGGCCTGCTCCGGCGAGACACTGGGAATTTGCACCAGCCGGCTCAGCCACTCGGCCAGTTGTTGTCCTGTAACCATTTTGCCCTACGGCCCTACTTGTCGCCGATATAGGCAATGGCGTCAATTTCGACCATAATGCCAAGCAACTGGCTGCCTACCGTCGTCCGAGTCGGTTTGGGGTCGGGGAAGTAGGTCGAGTAGACTTTGTTATAACGGTCGAACAGGCTGAGGTCGCTCAGATGGGCCGAGACTTTGACTACGTCGGCCATGCTGGCCCCGGCGGCTTCCAAAATGGCTTTGACGTTTTCCAGGGTGCGGGTGGTCTGCTCCTCAATCGTCTCGCCGACGACCTGCCCGGTGTCGGGGTCCAGCGGCCCCTGACCGGAGACAAAGACAAAATCGCCGGCCTTCAATCCCTGGGAGTAAGCGCCCATCGGAGAAGCGCCTTTTTTGGTTGAGACTTGTTGTTTTGGCATTGAGTAAACTCCTTGTTTTGAAAAAATTGTGAATAAAAATCATTCTTCTTGAACCATTCATGATTCACTATTCACAGTTCATTATTTGTAATTAGCAGAGTTTTCGCTGTGAAAGTATGAGCGTCAAATATTGTCATGCTGGGGTTGCCCGCACCAGCAGCACCGGACAAGGAGCAGCCCGTAAGACTTTGTCGGCGACACTGCCATATACCCAGCGGGCCACGCCGCTGCGGCCATGAGTGCTCATCACAATTAAGGAGACGTCATTTTTGCTGGCATAATCAACAATCGTCTCGGCCGGCAGCCCCACCTCGACCACGGGAGTAACCTTATACTTGCGGAGCTTCAAATCTGCGGCAATTTCATGCAGAGCCTGGCTTGCTTCGTCCAGCCAATGCTCCTGGCGCTTTTCGGGATCCAGTGCACCCTCCTGAATATATTCGACCAAAAAGTGGTTATCTTGAACAACCCGGAACAAGATCAGTTCTGCCTGATGCATGCCGGCCAGGGCCAGGGCATGGGGCAGGGCCTGAGCGGCGAGGGTGGAACCATCCAGGGTGACCATAATTTTTTCGTAGGTAACTGCCATCCTAACCTCCTTGACAAATGGACCGCCGACGGCTGATATAATACCCTTGTGGTACCGCTGACCGCCGAACGAGATTCTTGTTGTCGGTGGTGCGCGACAGCTCGTGACGACACCTCTTTTTTTTAATGAAGCAATATTTTGGCAACAGGTCCGGGTTCAGCCAGTAATCGCTCAAAGCAGTCGCGCCCAGCGGCTAAAGGCGCTTTCAACAGCCAGGGGTCAATCTGGACCTGACCGGCAGCTAACCAGGCGAAGGCATCTTCAAAATCGAGCGGGGTGTAGGCAAAGCTGCCCAGCAGTTTCACCTCTTTGCGGATGACCAGGTTGGATTGAATCTGGCTTTCCTCGTCGTGCAGACCGACCAGGATTAGGCTGCCCCCCGGCCTGACCGCCTCAATTCCCTGCTGCCGGGTAACGGTCAGTCCCACGGCATCAATGGCTGCATCCGCCCCCAGCCCATCCGTTTCCAGCCGAACTACCTCGACCACATTTTCCGCCAGGGGATTTAACACCCGCACTCCAAATTGCTCACCAATGGCCCGCCGGTGGGGGTCGGTGTCGCTGGCCACAATTTTGGTGACACCAAAAGTGCGGGCAACCTGCAAAACCAGAAGACCAATCGGTCCCAGGCCGGTAATCAGCAGGGTGTCCAGGGCGTTGATATTTGCCAGCTTAACCGCCCTGACGGCGCAGCCAACCGGCTCGGTCAAAGCGGCATGTTCGAGGCTGAGGTGGTCGGGCACGGGGTAAACCTGCTGAGCCGGAACTTTAATCATGTCGGCATAGCTGCCCGGCCGGTGCGCTCCCAGGAGTTGGCGCTGCCGGCACAAATTATGGCGACCCGCCAGGCAAGCGCGGCACAAACCGCAGTAAATCAAGGGGTTGGCTGTCACCCTTTGGCCAACCGCCAGGCCCGGCTTTAGTAGGGCAGCTTGCGAGCCAAGCTCGACAATTTCACCCGAAAATTCGTGGCCCATCACCAGGGGGGGCTTACGCAGGCTGTTCTGCCCCAGGTAGCCGCTCAATTCCGAACCGCAAATGCCGGAGTAGGCCACTTTAATGAGCACTTCGTCCGGCCCCGCTTCCGGCTCCGGCACGTCACGGATGTTCAATTGGCGCGGGCCTTCGTAGACTAACGCTTTCATATGTCAGAACTCCTTTAAAGATAGCAGCCAGTAATCAGTAGTCAGTAGTCAGATAGACAGAGGTGGATAGGTCAGTTGGCCCGGAATAGCCAGCGTGATACGATAGAGAGAGCTGGAGGCGGCGATGTAGAGCGTGCGCAGGTCCGGCCCGCCAAAGGTGCAGTTGCCGGGTATCTCCGGCAGGGGAATAATGCCGAACAGTTCCCCCGCCGCAGAGAAGATGTAAATGCCAGCCTTTTCGCCCTCACCGGCGGTCAGGTAGATGTTGCCTTCGACATCCAGGACCATACCATCGCCGCCGTAACCACTCCCATGATCGTATAAGACCGCCCGCCGTTTCCAGGAACCGTCCCCAGCCAGATCATAAGCTACCAGGAAGCGCGCCCCGCCGGGGTCCGGGTTGTGATCCACCAGGTAGAGGGTGCGGTTGTCGGGGGTGATCAGGATACCGTTGGGGAACTGCATGTCGTCTATGATACGGGTGAGCGAGCCATCCAGCTCAATCCGGTAGACTGCCATGCAATCCTGCTCCAAATCCCCGCGATAACCATAACGTGGATCGGTAAAGTAGATGCGGCCCTCGCGGTCAAAGCAAAGGTCATTGGGCGCGTTGAGCTTTTTGCCGTTGTAGTGCGAGGCCAGGGTGGTGATGGCGCCGTCCGGCTCGTACCGGCGCACGGCCCGCGCCCCTCCATCCTTTCCGTCACAGCAGACGACCAGGCGGCCTTGACTGTCAAAGTTCATGCCGTTGGCCCGCTCGCTCGGTTCCTGCCAAACCTCGGTTTTGCCGCTGCTGGGGCGATAAACCAGGATGCGATTATTGGGACAATCCGAGAAATAAACGTTACCGGCGGCATCGGCGGCCGGCCCTTCGGCAAAGGCGCAGCCCTCAAACACTTTTTCCAGCCGGGATTCGGCGGGGATAATATCACTGAGTTGAGTCACCCCAATTCTCCTTTGATGTGAAAAATGTTAGTATCCAGATAGCGTTGACAATTAGGCCAACTCCAATAGGCCAAAATAGGCTGGTTTGTGAAAATCGGCGGGTTCGGTCATGGTCGGCGACCAGCAGCTATACTCCGGCGCGGCGTCGTGGGGACGCTCAATGCGGTAGAAATTGGCCCGCCATAGCCGCGGCAGCTCACCCGGCGGAGCCACTGCGGCCCAGGGAATCACGATAATCCCCCACCAGTGATTGGCGTCGTCGTCTCGACCCGCCCGCCAGCGAATGCCCGGACAATTCCAACTGAAATCCACTTCCAATTCAGTTCGCCGCGAGGTGGGATTGTAGATGCGGGCATCCAGCAGAACCTCGTTGGGACTCACCTGGAACTCAAAATAACGCACCAGATCGGCCTCGCCGGGACCAAAGAAAATTTCGACCACCTCTTCGTCATAGATCGGCTCATCGCGCTGGGTGTAAGTGCCCCAAATATCACGGTCGTCGCAGTCATACCGGACATACAAAGCCTGAGGGTCATAGCAGACACGAGCGACGGTTTGTTGTGCCGCCGGGCCGCTGCCATCGGCCAGGATGAAAGGCGGCAAGACCGGCACACTTGCCCAGTTCCAGGTGGCCGGATCGGCCTGGGTGGCCCAATCTTCAGGCACATGAGAGACACGCCAATGGGGAATGCTTTGAGGATTAGCGGTTAGGGTCATCGGCCGGTAATGTAATTTTCAAGCTGGGCGATAATAAATTCTTGCTGGGAGATGACCTCCTTAACCACATCGCCAATGGAAATGACCCCCACCAGGCGGTCGCCATCTATGACCGGCAGATGGCGGATACGCTTGTTGGTCATCAAGGCCATGCAGTCCTCCACCGTCTGTTCGGGACGGATAAAGACTACTTTTTCGGTCATAATCTCGCGCACAGGGGTGGTTTTGGATGACTTTCCCAGCAGGCTGACCTTCCGGGCATAATCCCGCTCTGAGAGGATGCCGACGACCTGATCCCCCTCAAGGATTACCAAAGCGCCCACTTCCTTCTCAGCCATCAACTTCAGCGCCTCGATAACAAGCGCATCCGGCCCAATGGACCATACTCGTGATCCCTTGTTTTGCAAGAGTTGGTTGACAGTTTTCATCCTTTAACCTCCTTTCGCACAACCGTGTTTATTGAATAGCCCGTACAAAATCTCTGACCCGCTGGGGGTCAGTCACCATCCGGGAAAATTCAGGCGGCCGCAACTCGCCGCCCATAAAGGAGTGCAGGTTGCGATAGGTCATCTGGCTCTCTAAAGGGGTGCTGGCGGTGGTATGAATTTCTTTGACGCCGCTCTGGGCTATTATTTTCTGCACATTCCGCTCGGATATGGCTCCAGATAGGCCCGGCATGATGATAATTCGATCGGATGCCTGCCGCACCAATTCCGTAATCAAATCCAGCCCCTCCAGGGCCGAGCTTTCCTGCCCCGTTGTCAGCACCCGGTCAAGCCCCAATGAGATGAGCGTCTCCAGCGCCGCATGGGGATCACGCGACATATCAAAGGCACGGTGGAAGGTGACGCTCAGCGGGCGGGCCAGTTCGACCAGCGCGGCGGTGCGGGCCAGGTCCACCAACCCGTCCGGGTTGAGCAGACCAATCACCACACCGTTGGCTCCCAACCGCCTGGCCTGTTCGATGTCATATTTCATCACCTCGAATTCGAGGTCGGTATAACAAAAATCGCCGCCGCGCGGGCGGATGATCACATTCAAATCAATGCTGATATTCTGGCGGGCCAGGGCAATCGTACCCGCGCTGGGGGTCGTGCCGCCTTCCAGCAGGTTGTCGCACAGCTCCACCCGGTTGGCCCCACCCTGCTGTGCTGCAATGGCCGATTCGACCGAGTCAATACAGATTTCAAGGACGATAGCCCGGCTCATTTGACCTCGACAATCATTTCAATATCACGGAGTTTTGCTTCAAAAGACATAGCTTCATCCTTTCATAATCTGAACAGGTTCGGTAATGCGTTCTGGCTTACGACCATACGGCTCACGCAGAGCGCGGCCCGGAGTCGCGCCGGTTGGCTGGCTCTCCTCCACCACCAAAACCCCATTGACAGCAACGCAGTGGACCCCTTCGGGGTAGCTGGTGGGGTCTTCGTAGGTGGCGGTGTCCCGGAGCGTGTCAGGATCAAAGACAACCAAATCGGCCATAAAGCCAGGCCGGACAATACCGCGATCCAGGCAGCCAATCCGCCGGGCCGTCGCCGAGGTCATTTTGCGGATACCTTCGGCCCAGCTCAATAAGCCCAAATCACGTACATAATGAGCCAGAAAACGGACATGCGTGCCCCAGCCACGCGGGTGCGGTCGCCCGCCGACCAAAATGCCATCGCTGCCGACCACGTGGGCCGGGTGTTGCAGAATCATCTGCACATTTTCCTCGTTGCCGATGTGGGCCAGGCAGGAGACACCCAGGCGAGTTTGAAGCAGCAGGTCAACAAAAAATTCATAGGGGGTCTGACCGGCCCGTGCCGCCGCATCCGGCAAAAACATGCCGACCAGGGCCGGGTCGTGTTCGCCCATAATCCCGCCAATTTGCAGCATCTCCCAACCCATCGGCACCCCGCTGAAGCCATCGGAGCCGGTGACTTCCATCTCATGGCGCAGCCGCTCATGGATACCGGGCGATTGCAAGCGGGCCAGGGTCGCTTCGGTGCCGCCTTCATGCATCCAATAGGGCAAGAAAGCGTGGAGATAAGTGTTCCCGGCCAGGTAGGGATAGGTGTCCAGCGTAATTTCAAGCCCGTCGGCGCGAGCGAGGTCAATCGCGGCCAGCAACTCTGGGGCGCGACCTTTATTGATCGTGTAACCCAAGTGGCAGTGGGTCAGATGCACCGGCACACCGGCACGGCGGCCAATCTCAAGCGAGTCATAGTAGGCCTCCAGCGCCTGCATGCCGTAATTGCGATGGTGGGGGCAGTAGAAGCCGTTATAAGGCCGCAAAACCCGGCAGAGTTCGACCACCTCCTCATCGCTGGCGAACATGGCTGGGGCATAGGTTAGCCCGGTCGAGAGGCCAATGGCGCCCTCACGCATGCCCTGGTCAACCAGTTGCTGCATCTGGCGCAGCTCAGCGGGCGTGGGCGGGCGATTGTCCATACCCATGACAGCCATCCGCACCGTGCCATGCGGCACATGGGTCGCCACGTTGACCGCCACCTGATTTTCAAACCGGTCCAGATAGGTGGTAATCGTTCCCCAATCCCAATCCAGATCCGGCCGGCCGTTCCAACCGGCCAGTTGTTCGCGCAGTTGGGTGGCTGTTTGGGGTGTAACCGGGGCCAGGCCCAGCCCATCGTGGCCGACGACTTCGGTGGTCACGCCCTGGCGGATCTTGCATTCCATCAACGGGTTGTACAGCGGGTACAGGTCGGAATGGGTGTGCATATCAATAAAGCCAGGGCAGACTATCCTGCCATCTGCCTTGATGACCCGCCTGGCCGCAGCCCCGGCCAGCGGTCCCATAGCGACAATCCGGTCTTCTTGAACCGCGACATCGGCCCAGTACCAGGGCGTGCCGGTTCCATCAATAAGCCGGCCGCCGGTGATTAATAAGTCATACATTGGAAATCTTCCTCAGTCCACGGATGAACACAGATTACCACAGATAATGTTCTGAGTTTTTACCCTTTATCTGACACCGTCTGAGTCCATCTATGGATAAATTTACAGTTCGACCCATTGGCCTGTTTCGGCCGATTTGTAAGTAGCCAGCACCAGGGCAACGGAGGTCCGGCCTGCTTCCCCGGACGGTTCGGGCTGCCGTCCATGACGTACCGCCTCGACCATTTCGGTCAATTCGGCGATCATCCCGACCATCACCCGCTCCGACAGGCCCGCATCGGGATGATAAAAGTGCTGGGTGGTCCGCTTGCCGGTGGTGAAAAGCTCCAGCGAGTCCCAGGAACGGACGTGCAGCATGCCGGTTTCACCATAAACCTGCAGCTCACACATCAGGGTACGATAAGGTCCCCAATGCTGGAAAAAAGTTCCCTGTACGCCGCCATCAAAACGGGCCAGGGCCGAGCCGAAATCTTCGGCCCTGCTGCCTTCGGTTGGCTCAATCATTGCGGCTACGGTGGTAATTTGCTGGCCCAGTACCCAGGCAGCCCGGTCAAACCCATGGACGGCATTGCACATAAAAACGCCGCCGCCGGCGATTTCTTTGTCGCGATACCAGGGCAAAACAAAGCTGTGGGTGATAGACATTGAATCCAGCACGGTCAGCGGCTGGCCGATAGCGCCGCTTTCGACCAGATGCTTGGCTTCGCGCATTTCCGGGTAAAAGTGGTGGGTGAAACCGGTCATCAAATAGATCCCGGCTTTGCGGCAAACCGTCAGCATTTGGTCCGCCTCTTCGACGGTGCGGGTGATGGGCTTCTCCATTAAAATGTGGACGCCGGCCTGGGCAGCCGCCTCGGCGGCGGGTAAATGGAGGCGAGGCGGCAGGCAAACACTGATAATCTCTACCCCAGCTTGAAGCAAAGACTCGTAATCATGGAAACGCCTACAACCCAGTTCCTGCGCCAGGGGTTCGGCCCGCTCTGCGGCCGGGTCGGCGATACCGACCAGTTCCACTGCGGGGATCTGTTTGTAGGCTTTGGCGTGAACCGCACCAATAAACCCGGCCCCGGCCACACCCACTCGAATTTTGGCCGCCATTATCTTCTCCTAAAAAGAGACGAGGAAACGAAGAAACCCTCGCCCCCCCGCCTTATTGAATTCAAGTTGACCTGACTTTAACTATTTGATTGGTCCCCACCCCGAAACCACATACCACCTTCCGCGTTCTCCATGAATTCAAAGACCGCCCCATCCTGGAGAACAAAGACAACTCGCAGCGTTTCGGTTGGGTTAAACGGCCCCAGTAAAATTTCAGAGTTGCCCATTGCTTCTTCAAGATTATCTACCCGAAAAGCGATGTGAGGCAGGTTTCGCACCGGCCCGGTCACCGGAGTATCAGGTTCAAAACGCAAATATTCAATCTTGTAAGGATGCGTGGCCGGGTTTGTGACCCAGACTTTGGTGGCCGGAACATACATTTCTTCGACTTGTTTTTCATCGGTGACAATACCCACATGGTCAAACTCACGCATAAACCTGTCTCCCTTAAAAACGGTGTTGGTGGAGTGTCAAAGTGTGTTTTGACACTCCCCATTACTCTCAAACCTTCAACGCGCCTTCGGTCAAACCCTTCATATACCAGCGTTGGGCAATAGCAAAGCCGATCAGGCCGGGCAGGATCGCCATATTATAAACGGCTGCAATGCGCGGCCAGGCCCACTCGCAAAAGCCGCCAAAGGTGGTAGCCAGCACAACCGGCAGCGTCCGCACCGATTGATCGTTGGTCAGCGTTACGGCCAGCAGGTACTCGCCCCAGGCACTTACAAAGTTGACGATGACCAGCACCACAATACCGTTGACGATCAGCGGCAGCATAATTTCCCACAGAATCCGCCACGAACTGGCCCCATCAATTCTGGCCGCATCAACAATTTCGTGAGAGATGGTTTCAAAGATGCTCCGCATAATCAGGATGCTGATAGCCAGGTTTAGAGTCACGTAGGGCAGGATCAAGCCGGGCAGGGTGTTAATTAACCCAACCGCATTCTGGATTTCAAAAATACCGATCAAGGAAACCAACCGCGTTGGGAAAAAGAGAGTGCCCACCAGGAGGCTAATCACCAACGGCGCACCCAGCAGCCTGAGGTGAACCAGGGCATAACCGGCCAGGGTGGCGCACACTGTGGTAATAACAACCGTGGCTGAGGTGACGATGATGCTGTTGGTGTAGTTGTGCCAAAAGGTGGGGATATGCTCGAACACATAACGGTAGTGCGTAAAGTCGAACTGTTCAGGCCACAATTTGCCGGTATAGGCATCGGGAATAGATTTGATAGACATCAGAAACACCCAGACAATCGGCAACACAATTATCAGGCAAAAAAAGATAATGATGGCGTGTTTCAAAATTGTTCCCAACTGAATCCTGGACCGCCGCCGGGGCGGCATGGGTATTGCTTCATCACGCACACGGGGCGACTCGATGGGACGGGTCAATTCCATAGTTAATTCCTCTGCAAATACCCCCTCCCCTGAATCGGGGGATGGGTGGGGGTCTAATCTTGATTGCGGAAAATATAAAACAGGGCGACCACTACAACCAGCATACTAATTGCGCCGAGCCAGCCAATCGCGGCAGCATAACCCTGCGGCCAATCGCCTAACTGGAAACCGAGATGCCACATGTAGACGGTCCAGGTATAGGTCGGCAGGGAGCGATTAAAGCCGCCCATAATCAGAAATTCATCAATTACGGCCATGGCGGAGCCAAAGCGGAGGACTACCAGGATCAAAAAAATGGGCCGCAAACGAGGTAAGGTTACGTGCCAGAACATCTGCCATTCATTCGCGCCGTCTACTCGCGCCGCCTCGAATAACTCTTTGGGAATGGCGGCCAGTCCGGCCAGGAAGAACATGGTATGGTAGCCCAGTCCCCACCACCATTCCATAATGGAAACCGCCGGCAGCGCGAGGGGTGAATCGCCGACCCACTGGGGGGCGTTGCGGAAATTAAAGAGATGGAGGTAATTGATGAGGATGACGTTAATCGGGCCGACTTCAAAATCATACAACCAGCGCCACAAGACAAAGATCATCGGGCCAGGGATAACTGCCGGAATCAGCAGAATCAACCGGTAGAGCGTGGCCAGAATCGTGTTCTGCACCCGATCCACCAAAATGGCGACAAAGAGAGGAATAAAGATAACACCGGGCAGGAAAACCGCGGTAAAGATAGCCGCCCGCCACAGGCCAACCAAAAAAACCGGGTCAGCAATGGCATCAGAAAAATTCTTCAGTCCGACAAAATTGGCCGGCGCGGGGTTGAGATAACGGTAATCGGTGAAGCTTATATAGAAAACCTGGAGCAGTGGATAGAGTTGGTAGCCAAGAAAGAAAATAAGGGCAGGGATAAGATAAAGCCAGTTAACACTATGCTTCAGTTCGCGCCAACGCCAGCGGCTGGCCCGAGCTACGCGGGTGGGAAGAGTTGTGCTCGCCATCGTGCTCCTCGTAAAATCCAGTAGACGGTAAACGGTAGACAGTAGACAGGGAAATCAGAAGATAGAAGTTGCTACCTACTCTCTTCACCCTGTCTACCATCTACTGACTACTGATTACCCGACTTAACCGGCCTTTTTCACTTCAGCCGCAACAGCATCCTTAGCCGCCTGCATAGCTGCCTTTGGATCTTTTTCCTCACCGGTTAAGTATTTTTCCCAGAAAGGCTTGCCAAGCTGGAACTGAGATAGACCAAAGGCGTGGTTGGGGATGGCTTTGGCTACTTTTAACTGCTCAAAGACCAGCGGCACCCAGGTCTCTTTTTGGAGCCAATCCGGGTTCTCCTTTTGCAGCTTCTCGTTGACCGAGAGGAAGGGCGGTAACTGCCCCGGCTTGCCGGAGGCGCTGCCGGCGATGGAGTCTTTCCAGATCTGGTCGTTGAAGGTAAGCGACCGCATATACTCGGCCGCTTTTTCCTTATTCTGGCCCCACTTGAACAAACAGGCGCCTGTTGTCCAAAATACGGTTGAGCCGGCGCCGCCTTTGGCCTTGGGCAGAGCGCCCAGGCGCAGCGCCGACGGGTCGGTCCAGGTGCCGGCCATACGCAGCGGCGCGTTCTGGTACTTGATGTAGTAGGCGACCTGCTGGGCGGCAAAAGCCACTTCGTCCGGCGTCTGGTTGACGCCGCCATCGGTCGCGCCGGGTTGCAAGGCATTGGCCGAGGAGAGGTCGAGCATCTGCTTCATGATTTCCAGAGCCTGGATGGCGTTTTCGTTGGTAAAATCATACAGCGGCACGCCACTCGGATCGCCATCCAGCATATAGTAGACATCGGTGTTGATGCTGTGAGTGATGGGGCAGAGCGAGCGCCAGCCGTTTGAGTCAAACGTGCAGCCGTAGCGGGCCGCGCCGGAGTCAAGAACGGTTTTAGAGTTCGCCAGGTATTCATCCCAATCCGCTGGCGGCTTGTCGGGCAGGCCAGCCTTGGTGGTAATCGCCGAATTATAACTCTGCACAATGATGTCGAGCAGGAAGGGCCATGAATAAAGTTTGCCGTCTACTGTACACTCTTCCCGGATGGAAGGAATGATGTCGTCAAGGACCTCCTTGGGGATATAGTTATCCCAGGGTTCGATGACATCAGCTTTAATCAGCGAGGCCATTTCCACAAAGGGCGTCATGCCCACATAGACATCCCAGGTGCTCTGCTTGTTCTTGCCTTCGGCCACGAAGCGGGCGACATCAAAGCCAGCCACCGGTGCAATTTGATAGTCTACCTCGCCAAAAGCCTGGTTGACCGCCTGGATACCGGGGTGAAGGTCGTTGATCCATTGGTAAAAGGTTGGGGTTAACGGCCGGGTGCCGCTGGAGGAAGAAGCTGCACCCTCGGCAGGGGCTTCGGTAGCCGGGGCCGCTGGCGCTTGCGTTGGGGCAGCCGTCGGGGCACTCCCACCACAGGAGGCCAGGACACTGACGCCGCCCAAGCCCATGCCCGCCATAATCATATTCTGCAAAAATTGGCGGCGGCTGATCTCGCCCCGGACGAGCTGAGACCGCAACAGCTCCTGAATCAGAAACTCCTCGTCTTTGCGTTTCATAGC
The DNA here is from genome assembly GCA_015075185.1 of Anaerolineales bacterium. Lineage (GTDB taxonomy): Bacteria > Chloroflexota > Anaerolineae > 4572-78 > J111 > DSQQ01. The sequence goes on from JABTUW010000003.1 coordinate 1,061,223, forward strand.
AATCTCTCCTCTTTTAATATATTTAGTAAATAAATTTACTCAACACTCAGCCTCTGGGAGAAGGTGAGTGCAAAGTTTCCACTTATGAAGAAGAGCTGACCCAAGGGGTGAAGCGCAAACTTTAAGAACGGGGAAAAGCTGTCCAAACGTTAACCTCTTTGTCAACTCTTTAACAGCAAACGAAGCTTTGATAGCAACACCAGATTGGCAAGGACGATGCCCGAGTTTGGAAGGTAAAATGGGAAATGCAGCAGTCGGTAGATGAAGTGATGATGGCTTCCACTATACTGCTAATCCAAGACCCTGTCAAATTATTTTTCGGATTGCAGCTAACGGATACTTTCTTTCTGGAAGAAAGAAGATACTATAAAAAGAGCATACTGTCAAAACTGCCCAGGCCTAGCGTCCTACTGGTTCAAAACGAGCGAGCCATACCGCCACGCCCGGCACTCCCCCAGTCATGGCGGCGTGAGAGCTACTTCTGACCACATAATTTCTATTTATCATCGTCGCTTTTGTCGCCGCCACCACCACCGCCAGAGCTGCCGCTGCCAGAATTGTCATCACCACCCCCACTGCTGCCAGAGTTGTCGCTGCCACTGCCGGAGTTATCCCCTCCGTCACTCCCGGAGTTGTCGTTGCCGGAGTCATCACTGCCGTTATCATTGCCATGATCATCGGTGTCATCGTTGCCGCTTACATTATCGTTGTTGTTAAGGTCCTCGCTGCCGTTCTCGTTAGTATTGCCGTCATCACTGCTAACCGTAGGAGGGATGAGCGGCGAAGCCGGCGGCGGGGTGGCCGTCGCCTCCGGCGGTGGAACGGTAGGGGTGTTTGTCGGCACACTCGTGGGTGTGCTGGTTGGGGTGAAAGTCGGCAATTGCAGGGTGTCGGCGTCACGGGTCAGGCTCCGCGTGGCCGTAGCCGTGGGGGTAGGCGTAGCGGTGACCGTCGGCGAAGGGGCGGGCGTCGAGGTTGAAGTTGGGCTGGGCAAAGGCGTCGGCGGGGCCGGCTCAACCACGGTGACAGTCAGGGCAGACAGGCGGTCAGGCGGCTGGGTCAGGGCTTCTACGTTAACCCGCGCGCCCACAGCCAGAACTCCGCTCACCTTCGTTTGGGGAGTCAATTGAATTTCCAGGCCGGCCACGGTCAACGAGGAACCAGTGACGGCATCGACCCTGCCAGAGAAGCTAACGGCCGCCACCTGATTCTGTTCCAGCAGCAATTTTGCTTCCGTTTGGCGCTGTTGGTTAAAATTCTCGAGCAATTGGCCGCGCTGGTCCGGGTCAAGGGTCAGGTTCAGGCGGAGTGTCTCACCCATTCGTTTGAGCGCATACAAAGGCTGTCCTGGTAAACTGCGTTGAGCCAATATGGCCAGCGTACCGCCCAGCAAAACAACGATGAATAAAGCTGAAACCAGTCCCGCAGCCAGCCGGGGCAGCCACCCGCCGCTCAGCAGACCCCCCAGGAAGATTGACCAATTGGATTGAGCGGGAGCCGGCGGCGAGTCAGCGGCCAATTTTTGGCCATAGGTTAACATTCGTTGCAGGCTGGCTTCGGGCGAAGGCACACTAATGGCTGGGCGCAATTCTTTAACTTCCGCAGCCACTTCCAAAAGGGGGCGCAACCAGTCGGCATCGTCCCCAGCATCGGCCAAAATATCGGCGACAGGTATACCGGCGGCAAGCATAGCCAGGGCGTCTTCCAGTTGATCCTCTGGGGAGGGCATAAATTGATCCTGCATAGTCATTCTTCGCTCAATGCGCCTTCTAATGAAAAATCCTGCATCAGTTCGGCCAAAGCCCGCAGGGCGCGATATTGCAGCGCTTTGACCGCGCCGGGAGTTTTATTGATAGCCTTGGCGACTCCCTGAATATCAATACCTTCCATAAAACGTAACAGAATTACGTCCCGCTGCTCCTCGCTTAACTGCTGAATGGCTTGCTCCAACAGCCGTTTCCGTTCATTCAATCCCGCTTGATGGGCCGGGCTTGTCTCGGAGGCCGCCGCCAAGCCCTCACTCAGTTCCACTTCCGACATCCGCTCTTTCTGGCGATAATGGTCGGCCACGACATGACGGGCAATACCCATAATCCAGCCCTGGGGTGAATCTTGCCAGGCCTGGCCTCGCTTTAAGCCTTGAAGGACCCGCACAAAAACCTCGCCAGAGAGATCTTCCACGGTGTACGGGTCGCCGACTTTGAACTGAATGTAGCGCGCAACGGGCTCATAAAAGCGTTGGTGCAGCACGCGCAAGGCAGCCGGGTCAAGTTGTTTCGCCTGGGCTAGCAACTGTTGATCGTTCATCATTATTCGTTACTTTAACATGTCGGAGATTGCGGGAAAAAGGCTCGCACCAAACCTTAAAATTCTAATAGACCACCGACCGCCGACGATGGACCGCCGCAAGATAATCTCTGGCGGTCAGCGGTCAACGGTCGGCGGTCATAATAGGCAAGAGATTTCCGAAATTTAGATGAATTAAATAACTCTGCGTAACTTTTAGCAAATTTCTGCGACAGTATATGCGTTCAACGGTTCTGACTAATTTTTGCCCAGAGAAGGAGTACTATGAGAACTCAACCGATGAAGACCCTTTCCATGCAGTTAGCTGGGATTTATCCCCAGCCCAAAAGCAGCCGACTGCTCCGCACTTTCCCCCGGATCAACTGGCTACTTGTATTTAGCGGGGTCGCTCTGTTTGCTATCTATGTGGCCCTGTTTGCAGCCATCCAATTCGCCACCCCCAACATGGTTGACAACGACGGTTACTATCACATCAAACTGGCTCAACTGATGCGTGAGGAAGGGCTGCGGCCCAATTTCCCCTGGCTGCCCCTGTCCGTGCTCAATGCCAGCGATTTTGTAGACCACCACTTTCTCTACCATGTGCTGCTCATCCCGTTTACCTTCGGCGATTTGCGAGAGGGGGCCAAGTGGGCCAGCGTTATTTTTCCGGCCTTCACCTTTTTAGCCGGCTGGCTGTTACTGCGCGGGCAGCGCATCCCCTATGCAGCGCTGGGGTCGCTGGGGTTCTTCATCGTCTCCGAAGCGTTTCTCTACCGCATGAGTATGCCCCGCGCCCAGGCCGTGTCACTGCTGGTGCTGCTGCTGGCCCTGCACGTCACCCTGACGCAGCGGTACCACTGGCTGTTGCCTTTGGCGTTCCTGTATGTCTGGTTTTACAACGCCTTCCCCCTGATTTTGATGGTAGTGGGCGTCTATGTGGCGACCCGCTGGCTGCTGGAGCGCCAGTTAGTCCTCACTCCGTTGGTCTACGCGGCCCTGGGACTTGGCCTGGGGCTGGTTATCAATCCCTATTTCCCCCACAACCTGATCTTCATCTATCATCACCTCTTCCCCAAGCTGACCGACGCCACCGCTATCAGTGTTGGCAATGAATGGTATCCCTATCAAACCTGGACCCTGGTAGAAAACTCCGGGCCGGCGCTGCTGCTCTTTGTGGCCGGAGCTTTTGCCCTGGGACTGCGCGAGCAGCGTATGGATGCCAAAACTGCGACTGTCTTTCTGCTGTCGGTCCTGTTCGGCCTGATGCTCTTCAAATCTCGCCGCTTTGTAGAATATTTCCCGCCTTTTGCTTTGATCTTTGCGGCCCTGGCCTGGTCGCCTCTCCTGAGGCAGTGGCAAGAAGGCGAAGCCTGGCGGGCCAATTTAAGCTTGTCGCTGGAGCAGGCTGTGACCAATCTGCCCCGATTAAAGCCGGGGTATCAGTGGCGGAGCGGCATCCTGGCCGGGCTGATGGTGGTCATCCTGCTGCCAACCCTCTGGTTCACCGTTCAGGCGGCGCAGGAGAACATGCAAAGCGCCAAGCCTTACCAGCGTTACGCCGCCGCCTCGGCCTGGCTGCAAGCCAACACGCCTGCCGGCAGCCCCGTCTTCCAAACCGATTGGGATGATTTTCCCCGACTGTTTTTCTACAACACCCATAATACCTACACCGTCGGCCTGGATCCCACCTACATGCAGTTGTACGATCCCGACCTGTATGATCTGTGGGTCAACATTACCCGCGGCCGGGTCGAGGCTCCGGCCCAAACCATCGCCGAGACTTTTGGCGCTCACTATATCATTACCGACCTGGATCACAAGGGCTTTCTGCGCCAGGCCAAAGCCGACCCGTACCTGGTTGAAGTGTACTGCGATGAGTACGCCGCCATCTTTCAGGTACAGGATAAGTAACAAACTTGGCTTCTTGAACACAAGAAAGGAGAAAAACCTAACCCTAAATCTTAAGTGCCCAAATTCTTAATCTTATTCCTTTTAATCATCAGCTAAATTTATTTTCAATCTTAAGGAGAACAACAATGAAACGCATGCAAAGATTTTACAAAAACTTTATTCTGGCCTTTATTCTGGTGATAGCTGGGGTTGTGTCGGCCTGTACGCCGGCGGCAAGGCCAAACTCCGCCGTAGATAATGCCAATACCAACGTCAATGCCAACGCTAATTTAAATGCTAACGATAACAGCGCCAATGCCAACGACGACAATACCAATTTAAACGATGACGCCGGCAATGCCAATGAGGATAACGCTAACGATGATGCTGCCAACGGCAATGACGACAATGCTAACGACGACAATCTCAACAGCAATGATGATGACGCCGGCAATGCCAATGAGGATAACGCTAACGACAATGCCAACACCAACGATGATAACCTCAACGGCAACGACGACACTTCGAATACCAATGATGACAATGCCAACGGCAACGCCAGCGACACGATTAACGGCAATGGCAATGACAACCAGGCGAGTGACAACATCAATGGTAACGAAAACGACGACGACAGCAATGCGAACTCCAACGCCAATGAAAATGACGATAATGCCAACGGCAATGAGGACAATGCTAATGGCAATATCAACGAAAACGACGACAACGGCAATACGAACGCCAATGAGAACGAAGCGAATGCCAACAGCAACGATGATAACACCAACGGCAATGCCAATGAAAACGAAAATGAGAACGAAAACGACGACAACAGCAATGCCAATGCCAACGAAAATGACGCCAATGTGAATGACAATGCCAACAGCAACGATGATACCGTCAACGAGAATGATGACAACAGCAACGACAACGACAGCAATGACGACAACGGCGGCAATGATAATTCCGGCTCTAGCAGCAGCGGCGGGGATGATCACTCCGGGAGTGGCAGCGACAACTCCGGTAGCGGTGGTGATGATAATTCTGGCTCTGGCAGCGGTGGCAGCGATAATTCTGGTTCCGGCGGCGGGGATGATCACTCCGGGAGCGGCGGGGGCGGTGACGATGATCGCTCCGGGGGCGGCGGCGATGACCGATCCGGTGGTGGCGGTGATGATGACTCCGGCCACGGTGGGGGCGGTCGCTCGGGCGGTGACGATGATGACTAATCTTTAAACCAACTTCCACCAGGACAAACTAATACTCTAAAAGAGAAAAGGCTCCGTTTTTGGGAGCCTTTTCTCTTGAATGTTTACGCTCAATTAACCGGGCCAATTTTCATCCTGACCCCTTTCCACACTATAATAGAGCTTGATTGAGCAAACTTTACCAGTGATGAGTTATGGAGGAAAGCGAGGAGTGTATGCAAGCGATGTTAGTCATTATCCAAGCCCAAGATACCTCAACCGTACTGGACCGGCTAAAGGTGCTGGACCTGCCCTGCCTACTGCCGATTGCATCAGCCGGGGGCTTCTTGCGGCAGGGCAACACTGCCCTCTTGATGGCTGTACAATCCGAACAGTTGCCCCAAGTGATGAACATTCTAAAGGATACCTGCCAGCAGCGCACGACATTTATGCCTGCTTACTACATCGAAGCAGCGCCTACCATCTCGGCCTTTCCGATCGAGGTGGAAGTGGGCGGAGCGACAATTTTCAACTGCGAGATTGAACACTTTGAGGTGTTTTAGCCATGATCAAACTCATTATTGCTATCATCCGCGACAGCGATGCCAACACCGTCACCACGGCCCTGGTCGCCGAGGATTTTCGGGCTACCCGGATTGCCAGCACCGGGGCTTTCTTTCGCCAGGGCAACACCACGCTCATCATCGGCGTTGAAGCTGAGAAAGTAGAGCAGGTCATTGCCGTCATCAAATCGGCCTGCGGCCCTGCCCCCAGCGACGGCAGTCACCGGGCCACCCTCTTTGTGTTAGACACGACCCGGTTTGAACAGATTTGACCCTGAGCGGCCCCAACTGCCAAAAAAAGCCTCGCTGACAATCAGGAGGCTTATTGTCGCTTTTATTTGGCAACTTCCAGGTAGCACTATCTTTGCACTTTTCTAACTGAATATTAAAGGCATGGCCTCAACCCGAGGATAATAAGGTTTGCTGAGAACCAACATCCCGGAGGAGAACCATGCCCAAGCCAATTGTATGCCTCTCACTCGCCCTGTGCCAGTTTGCGGAGGTGTTCCGACCCTGTTTCACTCGACGCCAGTGGAAGTACTTTGTGATCGTACTGCTGGGGTTAATTGAATGTGAGGGACGGCGAACGCTCAGCGGCTTGCTGAGCACGGTAGGCGAAAAGGTGAGTGTGAGCGGCTTGTCTCGCTTCTTTAGTCGCTGGCCGTGGTCGCCGACGGAGGTGGCCCAGCGCTGGCTAAACCGTTTTCGGGAGCAGATGCAAGCGGAGGTCTCAGCCGAACATCAGCGCCAACGAGCCCAACGGGCCAAGCGCCGAGGACGTTACCCAGCAACCGTGGTGACAGGTTACTTCATCGGAGACGACTCGGTGTACGTGAAGCTCAAAGGGCGACGGATGAAAGGCTTAGGCCGACATTATGCCAGCAGCGAAGAGCGGGTAGTCACGGGCCATTGTCTGTTCACCGGGTTGTATGTCTTACTGGGGCGGCGCTGCCCCTTGCAACCTCGCTTGTATCGGCAGAAAAAGGTGTGCGAGCATGAAGGCGTCCCTTTTCAGAGCAAGATCGACTTGCTGGTGGCCGAGATCGAGCAGTTTGAGCCGGTCGCCGGGACCCAGACCCATCTGCTGGTTGATAGCTGGTTTCATTGTCGGCGGGCCAGACGCGCCGCCCAAAAACGGGGCTGGGATGTTAGGGGCGCGCTCAAAAGTAACCGCAAGCTGCGCCAGATTGATGCCGATGGCAACCGAACCTGGCTCACCCTGGCTGATTATGCCGCCCAGCTTAAGTTCGACGACTGGCAAGAGGCGGTTTGGCCCTCCCAAGAAGGGGACCGACCGCTCTATGTCCACGCCCTTAAAACCTGGATCCGCAAGTTGGGACCCACCCTGCTGCTCATCACTTGTCACGACCGCGACAACCCCGGCAAATCCATTCGTTACTGGGGCTCCACTCTCCTGGAGGCTGAACCGCAAACGGTCATTAACCATTTAGCGGTGCGTTGGAATGTCGAGGTCTTGTTTGAAGATAACAAAGACCTCCTTGGGGCCGATCATTATCAACTGATGAACGCCGATGCCATCCTCCGTTTCTGGACCCTGATCGCTTGCCTGGGCTATTTCCTGGATGAACAAAAAGCCCTCCGGCCCGACTGTACTACTTGGGGTGAGGTGCGTCGTGCCCTGCAAAAGGAGCACCAGGTCAATCTCCTGACCTGGTTCGCAGCCCAGTTCAAATCTGGCCTTTCAGTCGAGCAAATCGCGACCCAATTGGCTATATTCGGTTCTTAAAGTGCAAAGATAGTGCAGGTAGGTAGGGAGGCGGTTGAACCGGGTAATCAGGTGAGTTTATCAGGGGTGGACAAAGCAGCTACCACCTGCCGCGCCTCTGCCAGCAATTCGGGCACAGCATCGAAAACAGCCTGACCGTGCCGATCAGCATCAATAACCCGTGGGTCGGCTGATAAAAAACCGATGACCGGTAAATCCGGGAAGAGACTGGCGCGAATAAAATCGCGGTCGGTCTCGTCGCGCACCTTGTTGCCCACTACATAACACCGGACCACCCCAATGTCCTGCGCCAGATGGTGAATCGTCCGGGCCGTACTTAAGCTGCGCTGCCCCGGCTCAACCACAATGACAAAGGCATCCACGGCGCTGGCTGTGGCTCGCCCCAGGTGTTCTATCCCGGCTTCCATATCCAAAATCATCACTTCGTTCCGGTATAAGATCAGGTAAGTGACCAGCGTTTTGAGCAGGGCGCTTTCTGGGCAAATGCAGCCACTCCCGCCTTTGCTAATGGTTCCCAGTTGCAGCAAGCGAATATCGCGATGCAGCACGCTAAAACGGTCGGGTAGATCGTCTACCCGGGGGTTTATCTGGAAGAATCCGCCTGTGGTACCGGGTTTGGCGCCCGTCCGCTCGTAGATCAGCTCATCCATCTGGCCGATCGGCGTTATCTGAGCCAGGAGGTCTGGGGGCAGACCCAAAGCATAACCCAGGCTGGCGGCAGGATCGGCGTCAATGGCAATGACGGGGTGGCCGGCCTGGGCATAAATATAGGCTAACAAGGCAGCCAGAGTGGTTTTACCAACACCCCCTTTGCCGGTAATCGCTATTTTGGGCATCTAATTCCTATCCTTTCCGATTGAAGAGCCTGTCTACCCAGACTACTCGCTCCGGCCTCCCGGAGCAATATACTGAATCTGTTTGAACGGTTTGACCTGTTCGCCGACATCGTCTTTTATGAAATTACCCGAAACATGCATCAAGGTGTCGCCATAGTCGCTGTCAATGCCCATGCTGGCCAGACACGGAAAGTGGTGATGCAGCATGCCAGCCTCCTGTTCCGCCTCGTCTGCCGTCACGCCGACCAATCCCTGGGCCACGTAACGGCCACAACCGCAAACCGTGTCGCGCAGCACCTCGGCGGCGGTAATTTGCCGTGTTTGAGGATCCAGGGTGAGCTGCAGCTTGGGCTGGCCAAAATGGCGGGCAAACTCGGCAATGAGGGGATCATCATATTCAATCCAGTGGCGACGGGCAATATTATAGCGCCTCTCCGTCAATGAGCACAAAGGCTTGGGCGTGGCGCAGACGATGCCCATCTCGTCAAGCCAGCCTCGCAACTGGCGGGCCAGGCCACGCGGCAGCCAGGCCTCGTTATCAACCGGCGCAATCACCGCCTGAGCGCCGCTGATTCGGGCTATATCGGGTATCAGTTCGGCAATGCCCCGCTGCTCGCCAAAAGAGAGAAGCAAATTGGCTGGCGGCAGGGTCGAAGGGAGGTAATCCTCGGGGTAGTCTATGATGGGAGGCAGTACGGCCGGTGCTTGCCAGACTTCAACGGTCCATTCAGGCGGGCCGTGTTCCTGGATGTTGCCGACGTGACGGCGGCCGTACTCACCGGAAACAATCGCCAGAATCTGCAGGTTGATGGGAGTCATTCTTGCCTCATTGCAAACACACTACCTTACTCAAGCCCGCCTGTTTGCAGAATTGATTGCAATTGCAGCCTGTATTCCGGGTCCAGGGGCAGCAGCGAAAGCTTATGAATCGTATCCTGAGGATGATAATGCAGATGGTGAATCTGCACCCGGCCATCCTGCCAGGCAGCAAAAGTGGGATCGGGGACGCCGTAGCGGGGCTGGCCCAGGCTGCCGGGGCAAACAATCAACCGGCCATCAAACTGGCGCAGAGCCGGCACATGCGGCCCGCCCAACAGAATGATGTCGGCCTCGATATGGCCAAACAGTTCCCGCAGCCGTGACTGAGGCAGGGTGATGAGCAGAGACGTTTCGGCTTCACTGTCGTCGGGAGCGAGGCGGGCAAGGTGGAACCGTGTCCCGGCCATCGCCACGGTCATTTCTGCCGGCAGCGCAGCCAGGTAGTCACGGTCTGCCCCGGACAATACCGAGCGCGCGTGCATCCAGGTTGACGCCATTAATCCCAGCGCCTCATTTCCGGCCTCCGGGCTGGCCACACTCTGGTCGTGCCGGCCCCCAATCATGTGCATCGCACTGGCCCGAACCGCGTCCAGGCACTGCTTGGGGTCTGGGCCATAACCCACGCTGTCCCCCAGACAAAAAACTGCATCGGGACGGGGTTCAGCCTGCTGCAAGGCCAGCAGGCTTTCCCAATTGGCATGCAGGTCGCCAAAAATAACAATGCGCGTCATCAGGCTACAACCCGTTTCGGTGCGGCCACCGCCGTGATCACACCCGTAAATAGGAGTCGGTATAAATAATGTCGTTGTAGAGAATTTGCACCGTCTTGAAGACGGCCGCCTGTTCAGGGTCAGCCAGGTCTACGTCGGCGGCGGTGAGTTTCTCCATGGCGGCTGTTTTATCGTAAAGGGTCAGAAGCAGTTTGCCCAGGCAGGTGCTGTCGTTGCGTTCCTCGACGATGCGGATAAAGGCTTTGAGTTCTTCATCCAGGGGATTGGCAATGGCGTAATCCACGCCAGCAGCCAGAAGCATGACCGCGTAGGTCCGGTTGAGCAGGGGCCGCATCTCGTTAGGAACCCGATTGGAGACATTGCTTAGACCAACGTGAAGCATCGGCGGCGGGTCGCCGGCCATCTTGAGGATGCGCACAGCCTCGACACATTCCGGGCAATATTCCTGGCAGCCGCTGACGGTCAGCACCAGCGGGTCAATGAGCAGGTCCTCCATCGGTATATCAAGCTCTATGGCCCGAGGAATGAGCTTCTCCAGGGCAATATTGACTCGCTCCTCAGCGCTGACCGGGATGCCGGCCTTGCCCATGGTCAGGGCAATGAGCTTGGCCTGGTACTGCTTGGCCAGGGGCGGAACCACCTCCAAGCGTTCCTCCTCGGCGGAGGTGGAATTGATAATACACTGGTTTTTGGCTACTTTGAGTCCTGCCTCAACTGCGGCCAGGTTGGTCGTGTCCAGCGCCAGGGGGACATCCACAACGGCCTGGACGCCCTTCACCAGCCAGGGCATAATTTCGTGCCCGGCTTTTTTTTGCGGGCCGATGTTGAGATCCAGGGCATTGGCCCCGGCTTCAACCTGTTTGATCGCCAGCTCCTGGAAAAATTTAATATCTTGCTGCTCGAATGCCTCCTTGACCCGGGGGGAGATAATGTGAATGTTTTCGCCGATGATTTGCATAGAGGTCCTCCTAAGAAATTAGTAGACGGTAGACGGTAGACAGGAATAATCCATCCCTGCTACCTTGCTACCTTTTCATTATGGGTGACGTGTCACAAGTTTGTGAACACTATTTTAGACCTGAAAATATTCTGCTACTCTAACACCTGTCTCATCATCTGGGCGACGGCCTGGTAAACCGGTGATTCATCACCCAGCTCCAACAAGGGCTGCCCGCTTAACTCAAAGGCCAGCAGCGTCTTGTCTTCAGGGATAATCCCCAGCAGCGGCGCCCCGATGGAAGCTACAAAAGGCTGAAGCAGCGCTGGAACTTCGCCGCCGGCAACGCGATTGATGACAAGATAGGTTTGTCCGACCTCGATATTTAATTCCTTCACCAGTTCGACCACCCGGCGGGCGGCGATGATCCCCCGCTGGCCCGGATCAGTGACCACCAGGAGATGCTCGACGTTGCGGGTGGTGCGCCGGCTGAGATGCTCTAACCCGGCTTCGTTGTCCATGACCACAAACTGGTACTGATTACTGAGGCGGTCCAAAACGAGACGCATGGCATTGTTGGCCGGGCAGTAGCAGCCTGGCCCTTCGGGTCGCCCCATAGCCACCAAATCCACATTATCGCCTTCGACCATAATGGAGCGGATGTGGTAATCAAAATAATCGGGCTTGGTTAAGCCGCTGACCAATCCACCGGACATAATCCCGGCGCTGCTGTCGGCCTGAACCTGGGCCAGCATCTCTTCGCGAATATGCCCGACGGTTTCCTGCTCATTCAAAGGCAGCCCCAAGACTAGGTTCAGATTGCTGCTGGGATCGGCATCAATGGCCAGCACGGGGCCAAAACCTTGCCTGGTGAGATAGCGAATAATCATGGCACAGACAGTGGTTTTACCCGTGCCGCCTTTGCCGGCAACGGCGATGGTTGTGGTCATAAATTTATCTCCCAAATCAGTCGTACTCCAGAGAAATTTTTGCCGGGATTAGAGGATTGGGAGATGAAAAATCAAGGAAAAAATCCCCTGATCTCCTAATCCCGGCCCGACTCAGTCCTAATCAAGTATTGCCGCTACCGTCGGAAATTTGTTAATGTCGGTATGGGGCAAAAATAGGGCCGACGTAAATTGCTCGTAAAAGGCATTGTCAGCCGATAACTCCAGGTAGGTCATTTTAGCGGCGACCTCAGTCACCTGAGCGCGATAATCACGGTTGAGCAGGGCCAGCAAGGCCCCCTGGAGGGCTGTGTTGCCCAGGAAGTGAAACTTCTCCCAGGGCAGGTCGGGCAGCAGCCCAATCTGAACTGCCTTTTCGACGTTGATGTACTGGCCAAACGCGCCGCCGATGAGCATCCGCTCTACGGCAGCCAGGTCAACGCCAACACTTTCGGCCAAGACGGTATAACCGGCGTAGATGGCCCCTTTCGCCCGCCTCAAATTGTCAATGTCCACTTTGGTAATAACAATATCACGCCCGTGCTCGGTTTCATCGGCCCAAGCCACCACGTATTCGGGACCATGCTCACCCTGGCGGATGCGCCTCCGTTTTTCATCCCGCTGAGAGGAGGGGACGACATTCAAATTACCGGCTTTGTCAATCACATCCGTAATAAACATCTCCGCCAGGAGCGAGATCAGACCCGACCCGCAAATCCCCCGGGGCGGCGTTGGTCTGCCTTGAGCCTCGAGTTTGGGCTGGGGTATCACGCGGTAAGTTGGTTCAAACGTTTCGCTGTTGATCCACACTTCTTCGATAGCCCCGGCAGTGGCCCGCATCCCATCCTGTACCCCGGCCCCCTCAAAGGCGGGACCGGCGGAGCAAGCGCAGCTAATCAGCCACTCTCCATCACCCAAAACCATCTCGCCATTGGTGCCGACATCCAAAAAGAGAGTCAAGCCGCCTCTCTCCCCCCCAGTGGGTGGGACAAAAGGGGGGGCTTCCCCACTGAGTGGGATAGAGGGGGGGGTACACATCCGCGACCCAACGACACCAGCGGTGATGTCAGCGCCAACGTAGCTGGCCACACCGGGGAGGCAGTCAACCGTGGCCTGGGGATGGATGTTCAGCCCCAACTCAACGGCTCGTACAGAAGACGGCTGATTGACGGTAGTAATAAAAGGCTCCAGCCGGATGGACGCTGGCGGCAATCCCAGTAAAAGGTGGATCATGGTGCTGTTACCGGCGACGGTCATTTTGTAGATTTCCAGCGGATTGATCTTCGCCCGCTGGCTGGCTCGCTCAATTAATTCGTTGATTGTGCCGACGACCAGGGCCTGCAATTCCCCCAGGCCGTTGTTTTTGCCGGCGTAAATGATGCGCGAGATAACATCCTCGCCGCGCTTGATCTGGCCGTTGTACTCAGCCGCCTTAGCTGCCACCTCGCCGGTGAGTAAGTCTACCAGGTACAGGCTGACGGTCGTGGTACCGATGTCTACGGCAGCGCCCCATAAACTGAAGGATGAAGGATGAAGGATGAAGGATGAATCATTTAGGTGAGCCTCCTCCTGATCTTCCGTTTTTTGCCTTTTGTCTTCATCCTTCTGCCATCCACACCTGCCCCCGGATGGGGGTTCATCCTTTCGAAGGTCTACCAAGCGCGGTGGCCCATTGGGGCGATCCCAGGTATCCAACTCGATGACAGCAGTGACAGCCCAGTCGTGTTCGCGTAAGGTTGTGCCTAACCGGCACAGGGTGGGCAAATCAGCAGTGAGATTGGCCAGGCCGTAGACGACAGACAAAGCCCGTTTCAGGCGCGACCAATCGTCTGTCTGGTCGGCCATACTGGGCGGGTCGAGGGTTAATGGAAACAGGCGAAGCGGCTGCTGCCGGTCAGGGTTGTAGGTGAAGGGTAAGGTAATTTTGGCCGCAGTTTTGTCGCTGACCAGGCGCCGTTCGATTTTTTCCTGCGGGGGAATGGTCAGAACCGCATCCCCTTCGACCACCGTCTGGCAGGCCAGGGCATAGCCGGCGGCCAAATCCTCTGCAGAAAGGCGCACGGTAGAACGACGCCGTACCTTGCTCCCGTCCCGGGCAATGACGGCGCAGCGCCCGCAGCGCCCCTGACCGCCGCAGGGCATGTTCAGCTCTAGCCCGGCCTGCTGCATGACTTCGGAGAGGAGCAGGCCGGTAGGGGCATAGACTATCTCGCCGCCCGGTTCAAAGTGGATGGTGTGGGTATTTTGGTTTGGGTGTTTGTACACTCTTTTCATCCTTAAGTCTAACGTAACCTTATCAGAATGGTACTCGTTCCCAAGATTAGGTAAATGGCAGGAGGGATAAATACATAATAACCATACATAGCGGGAGGGTAATACTTATAGATGTCATCCAGTAAATAGTAGTAGGAACCCAGTATGAACATCGCAGCTACCACCCAACTTAGATAACGCAAATGACGTTTGCGTACTACCCATCGCACCGCTTCGGCAATAAATAAAGCCACCAAAATAGATGCAACAACCAAAGCAATGATAATGGCCGGTGGTGGTGCAGTGTAGCGAGCCGGTTTAATAGTAGGGAACCAAGCAGCCACAATCAAGGACAAGAACAAAGAAATAAGAATGGCAAAGATATAATCAGTAGGGCGACCAGCGTCATATTGCACCTTCGTTTGGACATTATTTGTACCAGAAGAAATACTCTGTGGAACACTCAACTCCGGTTTAGAACCACCAGTTTCCTTAGATCCCGTATTCTCTAAACTGGCTAGTTCGGTCCACAGACTCTCAATCTCAGCTTTGGCATCTTCTATTTCGGTCAGGATATGAACCGGCGTATGAAGGCCAAATGACGCTTGTTGTTCTCTCAGTTTTTGAAGACGACGATTATGTTGTTCTACCAGCCTTTTTATATCGTCTTTAGAAGACATAATCTCTTTCCTGAGTATATGGGAAGTCACTGAACCACCTAGTATTAAAATCACCTCTAATTTCGCCACTCCGCCCAACAATTTATAATAGACCGAACTTTCGGCTCTAAATTTTGGGAACGAACCGTTAGCCACAAACTTTCAGCCTTACCTCTGCGCCGATGGCAACGACCATCTCCCCTTACCCAATCAGTCCCCAGATTTTCTCCATCGCCTCGGCCGCCCGCAGCGGCAGACGGTAGGTCACGATGTCCGAAATAGTGGTCTCCGCCGGATTGATTTCGACCGTGGGAATTCCGCGCTGGCTGGCTTCAACCACCGGCCTGATGATGTAGGGGAATGAACTGGAGGTGCCAATCGCAATCACCAGGTCCAGATTCATCAACGACACCTCGACTAGGCCGCGAACGGCATTCTCCGGCAGCCGCTCGCCAAAGAGAACTACAGCGGGCCTGACCAGACCGCCGCACTTTGAGCATTTGGGAGGTAATTCAGGCTTGATCTCATAGTTGGCAATCAGTTCCGCCGCCGAGAACTCGGCCTGACAGCGAATACAGTACAGGTCGAAAGCGTGGCCATGCACTTCGATCAGCCGGGTTGTTCCGGCGGCTCGATGCAGACCGTCAATGTTCTGGGTTAAGACCACCGTCTCCGGTTTGCGCTGTTGCAGCAGAGCGATAACCTCGTGTGCCCGGTTGAACCGCGCCCCATGACAGGCTGCCCCGATTTGCCACAAGTATTTCCAGGTGATGTCCGGCCGCCAGGCGAACATCATCCCGCTCAGGGCTTCTTCGATGCTGTACCCCTCTGCAGTGGCCTGGTCCTGATAAAGGCCGCCCACGCCCCGGTAAGTTGGCAGCCCGGAGTCGGCAGAAATGCCGGCCCCGGTGATAAAGAGAATCCGCTCCGCCTGGTCAATGAGCGCTGCTACAGCTTCGATAATCTGCGTAGAAACCATTTCCGTTGTACTAACCCAACCCGAATGAGCTGGAACCAAAAAGAATTGAACCACAGAGACACAGAAACACAGAGTTCTTAATAATTTTTTTCTTTTCTCCGTGACCCTGTGTCTCTGTGGTATATTTTCTTACTCAGCAGTTTTCGACGACCGACGGCGGTCAGTGGTCGGCAGTCGGCGGTCTGGACTGTTACCTTTTTACGCCCAGGTGTACTAACCCCACATCGTTCTTAAATAATTCGGTAAATCCACCGCCTCGCGCGGGCCGACGTTGATCTCCCAGCCGGGCAGTTCTTCCTCCAGCTCGCCCAGCAGCACGGCCACATGACCGGGGATAATCAGGCGTTTGTGAGCCAACTTCTCTACAAACTCACCGTTCTTGACACTCTTGGCGATACGCTCGGCGTCGAACTTCCCGGCCGCCCAGGCGGTCAGCACGCTCATGCCCTCGGCGTCGGCCACCAACAGCCAGCCGGGTAAACCGCTGCTTTCGACTTCGTTAGCCACGGAGAAGTAGGTGATCGAAAAGTTGGTCGTGACCATCAACGGGTCGGCTGGGCCGGGGTGGTTGATCTCGTACAGGCCGGGCTGCACCTGGATGGGTTTCTGTGGATCGGTGAAGAGGTTGGCCCGCAAAACCAACAGTGGATAGAGGGTCGCCGGGCTGAAATGGTCGAGAATGATGAAGCCGGCGTATTTGGCAATATGCTGGCCGGCCAGGAGCGGATCATCGCCGGCAAAGGCAATAAGCGGATACCCGACCCGGCGCTCGTTCTGCTTCAGGGCCAGCCGGCGCAGTTGGGTGAAGCCGGTCAGGCTGTGACCGTAATCGCGCAGGCCCGGATCGAGCACGACATCTTCCACCCCCGCTTCTTTAACCTGCTCGGCCAGGGCAGCCAGGGCGTTCACATCGCCGTCATTGACCCGCACTGCCAGCGAAGCATTGTACTGTTTAGCCAGGTTAGCCATCACTTGCCAGTTGTCGGGGGTCGCAGTCCATAACAAGGGCCGGACTCCCTGGGCTGCCTTAAGACCGGCCTCGGCGGTGGCCGGGTCTTCGCTCAACAGGATGAGCGGCAAGACGCAGTTCGCCTTGACCATCTCGACCGCCGCCGCAAAGTCGCCACCTGCTGCTTCGACGGCAATACCGTCCGGGGCAAGGTCCATGCCCACATACTCCACCTTATACTGGCCGACGGCCTGGGCAACTTCGGCCAGGTCAGGCTGGTTGTCCTTGACCCGAATAAACAGGCCGGGTTGGTGAAAGAAGGTCTTTTCGTGCCGGAAGAGCACGGTCTCGTTGCCCACCTCCAGCTTGCGCCCGTCGGCGGAGAGGGTGATGAGCCGGATCGGCGGCGCCGCCGAAGCTTCTAGCTGCCCCTTGGCCTCTTCTTCAACATAGGGACACTGGGATAATTCGGCCTGCTTCTGGGCCAGTTTCATGGCAAAGGCCAGGCAGGTGGGAAAACCGCACTCTTTGCAGTTGGCATGCGCTTTAATGGTTGGATTGGCGCTGCTGCCGGGTAGAAGTTTATAGATTTGAAGGCCGGAAAGAGCCATAATTTACCTCCAATAAGGTAGAAAGTAGACAGGATTTACAGGATTAACAAGATTTTTGATCAATTTTTATCCTGTAAATCTTGCCGTAGGTCCTGTCAAGAAATAAAAACTCCACACTGAGGTGCTTACTAATTCATCAATGCTTCAATCATTCTCCGTATTCGTTTGATCGACTCCGGATGGCGCAGGACGACAATATCGGCCCCGGACTGGAGCAGGGTGCTGGCAGTGAGCGTTTCCCAATTGACGGCCCGCTCAGCCCAGTCGCCCCAGGCGGGGGGGATGCCGTCGTCGCTGCGAGCTTCTTTGGTGCGCCAGGCTTCCTCGCCAGGAGTGACCAGCATCGGCTGCTGGGTCATGCTGTCTCCTTGCAGGGCCGCCAGCCGCAGCCGCTCCATGACGCTGTAGCCGTACTCCATGCCGTAGCCCAGCGCGCCGGTGGTCGGGTCCATGACGATGCGCTCCAGCGGCAGGCCCACATCACGGATAAGGATGATCAACTGCTTGCACAAGTTGACATCCATCGGGCTGCGGGCGTTGACCAGGTGGCCGTGGGCGATGGCCGCCGCGACAATCGTCCGGTAATTTTTATCCTCGCAAATGCCTAACACCAGGCGTTCCCCTTTGCCCTCTTCGGCCACGGCCACCAGAATTTCATTGTCTAACTCGGCCTGGCCGGGGCCAAAAACGACGAGCGGCAGGCCGGTGGCCTCCAGAACCCGGCGCAGCGTTTTACGAGCGTAGTCGGGCTTCAAATCGGGGTGGGGGGCGAACTTGAGTAAAAGGATGTCGGCTCCGCTGGCTTCAGCCGCCCTGGCCCAGGCCACCACATCATCCGTAACCTCACCCCAGGCCTGCTGCAAAAGCGGGGACCAGTCGGCCGGCGGGCGATCCTGGACCTCAACGGCGATAACGGGGGAATGAGGCATCTTTCCTTCAAAGTGGAGGAAAGGCAGGGTGGTTTCACCGCCCACGGTGACAGTTTTGGCGCGGGTCCCCCCATTCGCCGGGGTCGCGCCCAGTGTGATTTCGCGGACCTGGCCGGTCCACTTTTCGGTAGAAATTTCGATAGCTGGCATTGATGATCTCCTTTATCCCGTTGGTTTTGAATGCCGTTCCTTGAAGATGTCAAGGGGGGACTTGCGCGCCGCGCCGGAACCCATCCCAACCAGGTCTGCTTCCGTTCTGGCGGACACAAAACGCAGCACATCCTCAAACCGTAACACGGCCGCCGGATAGTGGGTGCCGCCTTCGTGATGCATCACATAGATTTCCCGTCCGTTTTGATCGAGCATGAGTTGAACAGCGGCAGTTGCCGGGATGTCGGCTGGCACATGCGGGATGTCGGCGCGCATCACATCGGCGACGGTTAGAGTTCCGAAACCAGACGCATTAATTTCTGACTGGGCATAGGCCAGCGCCACTTCTCGGCGAGATAGCAGGCCGATAGCATGACCATGCTCGTCGAGAACAATGAGCGCCTCGAGCTGCTTGGCCAGCAATGTCTGGGCTGCTTCAACCAGTGACGTTTGGTCCGGGCAGGTCGGCACGCCGATATGCATCAGATCACGAACTAACTTGTCAGGCATCCGGGCTCCTTTTTTAAGTTCCTATGAGTTCCTTGAGTTCCCAGGGAACTCGTGGGAACTCATAGGAACTCTGGAAGGCCACTTCTTAAAACATGGGGTCCATCAGCAAGGCCGGGTGGCCGACCTGTTCCAGATAGGCCAGTAGTTCATCCACTTCGGTGCAAACAGTCTCGTCGGCAATTTTTTCGATTAACCCCGGATCGCCTTCGCGCTCGGCTACCTGCTGTAACTCGTCGGCCATGCTCTTCTTGAGAAAGCTGCTCAGCCACACCACCCGCTTAAAGCCGCCATCGGCGGAAATGAACTTGGGGCTGGTCAGATAATATTTGCCCACGCCCATCACCCCCGGCGTTTGCAGGCCGCCACCGGCAATGCCGGCCAACGTGCTGAAGGTCATACCGGCGGGAGTCATGCTGGTATCTTCGCGGGAGACAACCATAACTCCGTTCGCTTCGGGGATAACCATCACAATGCACTCGAAGCAGCCACAGGCGGTCATGGGATTTTCCATGATAGAGTACATGCTCACTTCCTGAACGGCGCCATGAGACCCTTGCCCGGCATAAGTGTTTGTGCCTTGCCAGTAACCCTTGGTGGTGTCAAGCGCGCGCCCTTTGTGAATGGGCTGGTTGGGGCCAGTCTGGTTGATCTCGTAGCTGGCCTTACAGTCCAGCCAGTTATAAGCGCCGCACAGTCCCAGCCGCTCCGGCGAAACAATGCAGACGTGATTAGGAGCAAAACTCTGGCATAGGGTACAGGAGTAGAACACATCCACTTTATCGTCGGTGAGATCGGCCAGGCGGCGGTTGCGATAATCATAAGCGGACCGGGCCTTGTCCAGCCATTCACTGTACTGGGCCGGTTCGGTGATAATTTTGACCTGGACCTTGTCCACAATGCTGCCAAAGTCAGCGTGGAACCGGGCATGCAGGATGTCGCCGAAGTGGCGCAGGTTAAAGCCTTTGTCGGCAGCAGATTTGCTGATCCGAATCCAGGCAATGTCGCGCTGGCCAATGTGCTGGATGCCCGACGCCCCGTTGATAAAGTAGTGGATCTGCCGCTCCAGCACCGGCTCAAAATCCAGTTGCATTTTGCGGCCCGCCACCTCGACCAGGATGCCCATATCCAACGCCCCGCCGGCTTCGATCTGGTCGAAATCGGGGCCGATGACCTCAATTTTCCCGTCTTCCACCTGGTCCATATCCACCATGCGCAGATACTCAAAGGCCCGTGAGTATTTGCCGCCAAATTCGATACGCATATCGGCCTTGCGCACCACTTCCCCCTCAAAGGCCGACCCGTACGGCACGGGCACCGGCACATCGGCGATTTTGACCTTCACCCCGCGCACTTCGATGCATTTTTGGACCAGCCGCTCGGCCTTTTCCATATCATCCCGGCCCGGAATCTCGTTCCAGGGCATGGAGATGACATGCTCGTAGGTGGTGATGCCCGTCGGTAAAATCTGGGGGATGACCGTATCGGCAATCACCGGAAAACCAAAGTTGATGGCTCCGGCGGCCGCCGCATATTTCAGGTCGTCCACCTCGCCCAGGGCTATAACAAAGGCAAAGACACGATCCTTGTTATAGAGCAGGATGTCGCGGGCCTGGCCGCCCTTAAGGCCGCCAAAGGTGAGGGCTGAACGCGTGGCAAAGCCCAGGGCGTAGATGGCGCTGATGGTATCGGTGCCAAAGGGGACGATGTAGGTATCGTAGCCCATCTCCACCCCTTCTTCATTCAATTGATGGATAATGGAACGGCCATTGGTGTTGCCGGAGAGGAAGGTCAAGATGTTGCGGCGCTGCAACTCCCGGACAATTTTGACTGCCACTTCGTTCGATTTGGCCGCGCCGACAATCGCCGCAAAACCGGGCATGCGTCCATCCACCAGTTGGATGCCCCAGGAGCGTAACTGGACATCGTCAATCGGGCCGTTCAGATGGCCCGCCGCCCGGCCGTTGCCGTCCCCCCGGCCATCGTCGGGACTGGTGAAAGCGGTGCCGCCGGCCAGGTGAAAGCCGGGCATTGGCTCCGGCTGCAGGTCATAAATGAAGCGAATCGCCTCAATCGTTTCGGCGGCCAACAGGGTGGCCATGCCGCTGTCAAGAGTTTCGCCCAGGTAAGGCGTCCAATGGCTGGCTGCCGGGAGCGGGTGCAGGAGAGAACGGGACTGTTTGACCACCCCCTCCAGTTGGCCCAACGTTTTTACCTGGATCCCGGTCATCCCAAAAATGAGGGGCAGATAGTAAGCCGTATTTGGGAAAGCCACCGGCGCGTCTGGTCCTTTCTCAGCCAGAGCTTTCTGGACCATGACTTCGGCCTCGGTGACCAGGGCGTTAGCCCCCCGAATAGCGCGTGTCGCAATATATCGAGACATGGGTGTCCTCCTTCTAGGCCGATACGCCGTACAAAGCTGCCTGCCGTTCGGCCAGGGGCAGAGCTTCCAGTTCAAGCACGCGAGCATCGCCGCTGCGGCCAAAACGTGACGGGTCATAAGCCGGCAAATTCAGCGCGGCTCGCTTTTGGTCAATGTGTTCCAGGGTCTTGCGGATCATTTCGTCCGGGTCGGCGATAAATTCCATCTTGCCTCCGTATAACTTCTCCCAACCCTCGCTCAGATAATGCAGCACCAGGTCGCTGTCAGAAACCCGGTCGGGCATGCCGCTCACCGGCGAGGAACCGCCGAAAATGACGTATGCACCCGAAGCGACACAGTAAGCCCCGATGGCCAAAGCCTTCTCACTCATCCATTCCGGGGCCAGGCCGACCGCCGGAATCTGGTCAATGTCATCGCCCAGGCCGCCATCTTCAACCATCTGAGTCAGCACGGTCAGAATGCGGGTATTATCCACGCAAGAACCCATGTGCAGCACCGGCGGGATGCCGACGGTTTCGCACACTTCGCGCAGGCCCGGCCCGACCTTGTCCAGCCCGGCCTCACCCAGCAGCAGTCCCAGCTTGGCGCTGGCGATAGCTCCGCAGCCCGTCTCGACCACCAGCACGTCTTGCTTGAGCAGTTCCTGTGTGACGTAAGTGTGCAAATAATCCTGGCGGCTGCGCGGGTTGTTGCAGCCGACCACAGCCGCCACCCCGCGAATCCGCCCGGCCATGATGGCGTCATTCAGCGGGCGGAAGGAGGCCCGGTAGGTGCCACCCAACATGTAGTTGATGTACTCGTGAGAAAAGCCGGGGACCAGGCTTTCGCGCACGTTTGGGATCTGGGTCTGGCCCCGATTCTTGTAGTTGTCAATAGCGTGGCGCAAGATGTCTTTGGCAATGGTCAGCGCCCGGTGCTCGTCAAACTCGATGTGCAAGGCGCCCTTGATTTTGACCTTGGGAGACGTGGTGATGACCTGGGTATGGAAATTCTCGGCCAGGCTGACCAACGCCTGCATGATGCACTGGACATCCACAACCATGGCCTCGACCGCGCCGGTCAGGATTGCCAGCTCCTGCTGCAAAAAATTACCCGCTGCCGGGATGCCCTGGCGCATCAGAATTTCGTTGGCGGTGCAGCAAATACCGGCCAGGTTCACCCCTTTAGCCCCGGCGGCCTGGGCATACTCGATAATCTCCGGGGCTTGTGAGGCGGCCACGATCATCTCGCTAAGGGTCGGTTCATGGCCGTGCACCACCACGTTGACCATATCCTCTTTCAACACCCCCAGATTGGCCTGCCCCAGGATCGGCGCGGGTGTGCCAAACAAGATGTCGGCGATGTCGGTGGCGATCATGCTGCCCCCCCAGCCATCGGCCAGGGCGGTGCGAATGGCATGGTGTAACAGGTGGGCCACCTCCTGGTCATCGCCGATGTGGGTGCGATGGAGGGCTTCAACGACCTCGCGGTCAACGCCGCGAGGAATTACGCCGTGCTCTTGCCATAACTGTTGGCGTTTTTGCGGCGCCCGGCTGGTAACAACCACCTGGCCCTTTTGCTGCCCAAACTGGGCCAGATACAGGTCCGCCAGATCGCTGGCAATTTCAGTGGGAGAACGTCCTTCCGTGGGAATATTGTATTTGGTGGCAATAGTCCGTAATTTAGCTAGATCGCGGATCACGTAACCTTCGGCCTTGCCTTCCACCACGGCTTTGAGGGTGAAGGCCATGTCCCGGCCATGGTCAGAGTGAGCCGCCGCCCCAGCGGCGATGGATCGCACCAGATTGCGCGCCTGGATGGTGTCAATCGTCGCTCCGCAGACGCCGGTCAGGCCGTCTTTGGTCAGCCGGCAGGGACCCATCCCGCACAGCTTGCAGCACAGCCCGGCCGAACCAATATTGCAGGGCGGCAAGGCATCTGCCCGGGTAAAGGCCGTACCCAACCCCAACTCGTCTGCCCGGATCAACATAGCCTGGGCAGCCGGGTCAATCGAATACTCTTCAACATTTCGTTTTTGTTTAGCCATGAGGGACCTCCTTAGGGGGTCTACATTTTGATGGTTTTTCTGGCAATGACACCCAGACCGGGGCAGGGCCACATGGGGCGTCCATGAGGTGATACATCCTGGGCAAAGCTGACCACGTGCTTGGTTTGTTCAAAGGCAGTGGTATGGCGGAAGAAAGTTGTTTCGCTTGATTTTGCCTCTTGGGAGACAGCCACCCCGGTTTCCACGGGGACTGACAACTGGTCGAGATACCCCGCTTCTTCAAGCCTGGCTTTGATCTGGGCGGCAACCACTTTCGCGGGATCAAAACTCACCTCGACAGTCTGGAAGCAGCTACTGGCGTTAACCTCGGCTACACCGGACAGCGCCAAAAGCAGGCCCCGCACCTCAAGTACATGATGGTCGCCATACATAGCCGGAACAGAGATTATTATTTTTTCCATACTTGTCTCCTCTTGGGTTAGGTCTTGGACTAAATCCAGCACCAGGGTGGCCGCATAGCGGCGATGGCCGCCCAGGGTTTTAACCGAAGGCAGTCTCCCCGCTTCGGCCCAGCGGGTGATGGTGCTGGGCGCTACTTGAAAGATCTTGGCTACTTCCGCCCGCGTTAGCAGCCGGCTATCAGGAACATTTTCTTTTTTCATGGACAATCCCCCTTACTCCTGGAGTGATATAGCTGATATCCCGCGCGCCACAGGCAAATAGCCTGCGCTCTTGCCACTGATGACACTGGAAATCGGTTTCAAGCCCCGAGGGAAAGAAATTAAAATTTCGATAACAGGGAGAGTTAACAGAAGAGATTGCAGATAAGCTGCAGGTCTATGGGTGATAACATTTGAAAATACTTTGCAGGGATTCACGCCTCACTTGGCTCCGTTGACAAGTGACATTTGCGCCTTTTGCGCCTTTTGCGCCTTTTGCGCGTTTTGCTCCTGTAATAATAACTTATCTTTTAGCTGGGGATAAAGATGCAAACAGCTTATTTTATCTAGTGCATTTGCATCATTTGAAGAGGAGGCTACGCTTTGGTGATAAGTTTATGGTCTAAGGCGTAGGTAACGGCTTCCAGGCGGCTGTGAACCTGGAGTTTATTGAGAATACTTTGGACATGGTTGCGCACGGTGGCCGGACTGATGGATAGGGAACGCGCGATAGCGCTGGTACTAAGCCCGTGAGCCAGGAGAGTGAGCACCTCCCGTTCCCGTTCAGTCAAAAGCTCAACGAGGGAGTCGATTGATGCTACCGGATGAGTTAAAGAATTTATCGCTGGTGGCCTCTCGGACGAATCGAATAAACGGCGAATAAACTGTTCGTTCTGTTTCTTTTGGGTGGCGTCGCGAAAAAGATGAACAACCAGGGGGCCAGAGTCATCATCAGGGGAATAAATGGTTAAGATACTAATATTGATCCAGCGCATCTCACCTGATTGGGTCTGAACGGCGACATCATAAGTGGTCACAGCCCGCCCTTCCAGGGCGGCAGTGATCACAGGACAATGAGGACGGCAAAGAGACTGTCCCTTTTCATCACAGCTTCTCATCGTCTCGTAGCAGGCCTGGCCCACCACTTTGGCAGCCGTGTACCCCAACAGCTCCTGGGCTGCTTCATTCCAGTAAAGGATACGCTGGTCTTCATTAACGACAAAGGCCCCGTCAGCCGCTTTGGCCAATGTCTGGAACAAGTTGTCCATAGACACCTGAAGTTAGGGATGAAAGCCAAATAGTTACAATCTTTCATTATATTACACCCAATATCTATACTGATAGAAGTGATAAGTATCCTTCTTTTCTATGATGTATGTCAGATGCGCCCAACTTGCCTGAAAATTGTGTCTACTTGGAATTGGATGTAAAATTTGAGCTTATTAAGGATAAGCAAGGGTGATGTCAACCATTAATAAGCCAGATAAATTTACGCAGCCCAAGCCACGCACTGAAATCCGATTGGCCCTGCCCAGCAAAGGGCGCATGGAAGAGGAGACGCGCACCTTCCTACACGCCTGCGGCTTAGCGGTCAACAAAGTTAACCCACGCCAATATATTGCCCAAATTGACGACATTCCTTACCTGGAGATTTGGTTCCAGCGTTCCGCCGATGTGGTCCGTAAAGTCCGCGATGGCGACGTGGATTTGGGCATTGTCGGCTTTGATATGGTGGTTGAATATCGCGGCGGCGGCGATGACGTGGTGATTATCCACGATGCGCTGGGTTACGGGCAGTGCCATCTTTCCGTGGCCGTGCCCGAAGATTGGGCCAACGTTCACTCCACCCGCGACCTGGCGGCCCTGGCCGCCTCGCGCCAGGCGCAGCGCCCGCTCCGGGTGGTCAGCAAATATGAGCGCCAGACGACCGCCTTTTTGGAGCAGCACCAGATCAAGCCCTACCGCGTGCTCCACGCCGACGGCGCGCTGGAGGCAGCCCCGCAAATGGGTTCCGCCGACTTCATCGTGGACCTGGTCAGCAGCGGCGTGACCCTGCGCGAAAACCGGCTCAAACAGATCGAAGGCGGCCGGCTGTTGCAAAGCGAAATGGTCTTTATCGGCAACCGCACCACCCTGACCCAACGGCCCGAAGTCCTGGCCGTGGCCCGCCAAATGCTGGAACGGATCGAGGCCCACTTGCGGGCCGTCGAGCACGAGACCATTATCGCCAATATTCGCGGGGCTTCGCCGGAAGAGGTGGCCCAAAAGGTCTTCAGCCAGCCAGACCTGGGCGGGCTGCAAGGGCCGACCATCAGCCGGGTTTATTTGCGCGATGCCGCCGACATCGGCTGGTATGCCATCACCATCGTCGTCCGCAAAGACCGGCTGCACCAATCCATCGAGCAACTGCGCAGCATCGGCGGCAGCGGGGTGCTGGTTTTGCCCATCACCTATATTTTTGAAGAAGAGCCGCACCGTTGGCTAAAATTGTTGGATGTGTTGGGAATTGAAAGGTAAAATGAGCGCGTGACATAAGGAGGCAAGATGGCAACACTTCACATTGAACACCCAATTAATGATCTGAAAACTTGGCTGACGGCGTTTGGCAACTTCGCCGAAGCTCGGCAGAAAGGGGGCGTCCGCGCGTACCGCATCTTCCAGCCCGTGGATGACGACAAGTATATCATGATTGATCTAGATTTCGACACCGTTGATGAAGCCGAGCGATATAAGAGATTTCTCGAATTGAACGTTTGGTCGTCGCGGGAGGCATCGCCAGGACTGGCGGGTATGCCGCAGACGCGGGTGCTGGAGCGGGTTGCCCCAGAGACTTAGGGTGTTTCCGCATTCTCTCAGCCTTTGCCTGCGAATTAATTCACAGACTGACACTTGCGCCTGCACGCAAGTGCAGGTGTAGCTCGAGTCGGCTTATGAAAGTTAAAAAATTAATTCGGTAACGCTCTGCTCGGTCTGGATTTATCAATCCAGGCCACAGCCGCCGGATTTGGCAATCCGGCGGGAGCAATGATTACCTGATTATCTTCTTAATGTTCATATTAAAACTATATTCACTACAACCCGGTTAAACATCATTATGTTGACTCTCCCTATGATTGGCCTGAAAGTAGCGTCCATTGGTAGCTGGCCCACTCTGGCCGTGACTGGCTGCGTGAGCTATGGGCCAGTTATCCTTTGAAAAGCTATGGGGATAAGTGGGATGATTAGGGTTTGTAGTAATCACTTAAGTGATTACTACAAAAAAGTAACCCCAGATAGGATTGAATCAGTTAAGAATACCATGACGACTCACCTTTTCCGTCTCTACAGCGCCGCCGAAGCCCGGCAAACCATTCTCAAACGCTCGCCGGTGGGCGAGGTAAAGCCGACACCGACCCTGGCCAAAGGCATCGAGCGGGTTTTTAGGGAGAGCCTGAGCCTGGAAGCCGCCGTCAGCCGAATTCTGGCCGATGTGCGGAAACGCGGTGATGCGGCGGTGCTCGATTGGACCGAGAAAATTGACGGCGTCCGGCTGCCCGGCCTGCTCGTCCCCCCCGCCGACATCGAAGCGGCTTACGCCGGCATTCCCGCCGAGCTGCGGGACGCGCTCCACTTTAGCGCCGAGCGCATTCGCGCCTTCCATCAAAAGCAGCCTTCGGCAAGCTGGCTGGATTGGCGGCGCGGCGGCGGCGCGTTAGGCCAAATTGTGCGCCCGCTGGAACGGGTCGGGGTTTATGCGCCGGGCGGCACGGCCCCCTACCCCAGCACCTTGCTTATGGGCGCTGTGACCGCTCGCGTGGCCGGGGTGGAACAGGTCATCGTCACCACGCCCAGCGGGCGCGACCCGCAGGGACAAATCGCGCCGGTGCTGCTGGCGGCGGCCAGGGTGGCCGGGGTGGATGCGGTCTATCGGATGGGCGGGGCGCAGGCGGTCGGGGCCATGGCCTACGGGACGGAGTCGCTGCCAAAGGTGGATAAAATCGTCGGGCCGGGCAATATTTTTGTGACCCTGGCCAAGCGGCAGGTCTACGGGCAGGTGGACATTGACGGCCTGCCCGGTCCCACCGAAACCCTGGTCATTGCCGACGCTTCGGCCAGGCCGGAGCTGGTTGCCGCCGATTTGCTGGCCCAGGCCGAGCATGACACCCTGGCCTCGGCCATCCTGGTCACGCCCAGCCAAACCTTGGCCGAAGCGGTGCAGGTGGAGATTGGCCGCCAGCTCGAAACGTTGAGCCGGGGTGAAATCATCGTCGAAAGTTTGCAAAACCAGGGCGGTGCGGTCATCTGCACCGATTTGGCTGAAGCGGTCGAATTGGGCAATCTCTACGCTCCCGAACATTTGTGCCTGCATGTGGAAGCGCCCTGGGCGCTGCTGGGCCAGGTAAAACATGCCGGGGGCGTCTTTCTGGGCGAGCATGCCTACGAAGTGCTGGGTGATTACACCGCCGGCCCCACCCATGTCATGCCAACCCTGGGCACGGCCCGCTTTGCCAGCCCTTTGAGTATTCGTGACTTCACCAAGATCATTAGTGTCTTTGGTTTGGATGCTGCCGAAGCCGCCGCCATCAGCCCGGCCGCCCGAATTCTGGCCGAGGCCGAAGGTCTCGATGCCCATGCAGCCGCAGTGAGGAGACGAGGATGAAAATACGACAAGCTACCCCCCAAGATGAACCGGCCCTGTTAGCTCTTATGCGCGAGTCATTCGAGCAGGAAACCGAAGCGCCCCCGGGCGAGTGGGCCAAAACCGAAGCGGCGATTCGCACCCTGCTGTGCGACCCGCAGGCCGGGGAAGCCCACTTAATTTCCGACAACCATAATCATGTTGTCGGCTATATGATTATGTGCCGCGGCTTCAGCCTGGATTACGGCGGTTACTTTACCTGGATTGAGGAAACTTACGTGCGCAAAGCGGAGCAGGGTCGCTTCCGCGATCAGAGGTTTTCTCCTTGATCTCCAGTTTCAAAATTGACTCGCTCGTCCGCTCGAATTTGGCGACGCTCAAGCCGTATACCCCTATTCTGCCGTTTGAGGTGCTGTCGCAGCAGTTGGGCCGCCGGCCGGAAGAGATCATCAAGCTGGACGCCAACGAAAACCCCTATGGTCCCTCGCCGCTGGTAGCCCAGGCGCTGGCCGAAGCGCCTTATCTGCACATCTACCCCGACCCGGAGAGCCGTGAACTGCGGGCAGCTTTGGCCGATTACACCGGCCTCCCCGCCGACTATTTGCTGGTCGGCCTGGGGGCAGATGAGCTGATTGACCTGATCATGCGCCTCTTTATCGAGCCGGGCGATACCCTCATCAACTGCCCGCCCACCTTTGGCATGTACGCTTTTGACGCCGACATCAATGGGGCAAAGCTTATCAACGTCTGGCGACGAGACGATTTTTCAATTGACGTGGGCCAGATTGAGGCAAAATTCGACTCACCCACCCCCATCTCCCCCTCTCCTTCCGGGAAGGGGCAGGGGAAGGTCAAACTCATCTTCGTCACCTCCCCTAACAATCCTGACGGCTCGCTGCTAAGTGATGCGGATTTGAAGCGTTTGCTGGGTCTACCAGCGATCGTGATCCTCGACGAGGCTTACATCGAATTTGCCAATGCTTCGGCGGGAGTAGGGAGCCGGATAGGGTGGGTGCGGGAGTATCCCAACCTGGTTGTCCTGCGAACCTTTAGCAAATGGGCCGGACTGGCCGGGCTGCGGGTTGGCTACGGCGCTTTTCCGCTGGAAATCATCAAATATTTGTGGCAGATCAAGCAGCCTTACAACGTTCCCGTTGCCGGGCAGCTCGCCGCCCAGGTCTCCCTGGCCGACCGCGAGCGGCTGCTGGGGCGGGTAGCCCAATTGGTCGAGCAGCGCCAGAAATTTTACGAGGTATTGGGCGAGTTTACCTGGCTGCACCCTTACCCCAGCCAGGCGAACTTCGTACTGTGCCGGGTGGTGGGGCGCCCGGCGGCGGAAATCAAGCAGCAATTGGCGGAACACGGTATTTTGGTACGCTACTACAACTCAACCGGCTTAAACGACTGCCTGCGTTTCAGCATCGGCGCTCCGGCCCAGATGGCCCGGCTGGCCGAAGTCTTGAGGCAGCTATGAGTACCAAATCCAAACTCAACATTGATGCCATGATCTTCTCGATTGACGACGTGCTGGTGGATGTCGGCGCTTCGTACCGCCAGGTCGTCTGCAAAACGGTTCAGCTTTACCTGGAACAGGCGATTGGGCTGCCCCCGGCAAAAGAGCCTCTCCTGACCGCCGAGGAGGTCAGCCTCGTGCAAAAGATTGGCCGTTTTACCAACTACTGGGATTTAGCCACGGCGTTGGTCATGTATTTTGTCGAAATGCTGCCGCCGGTGTCCGTGCCAACTTTTCCGTCGAGGTTGCACGTGCCGGCCCTGATTGCTTACCTGCAAGTGGCCGGCGGGCGCTTGAAAATCAGCCTGGAACAGTTGCGCGAACAGAAAAACATTCCGCAAATGGCCCGCGATATTGCTGCCGCCGGAGGAGGTCTTGAAGGGGCTAACGCAGTGCTGCCGAGGGTGAACCGTCATTTGCTGGTCGCCAGCGGCACCGTGACCAAAACTAACCTGGTCAACCGGATTTTTCAAGAGCTGTATCTGGGCGCGGATTTATTCGAGCGCGTTTACCAGCAGCCAGCGGTTGTGGTGCAAAGCACCGGCTACCTGGAACAGGAGTCGCGCCTGATCAAGCAGGAGGTCCTGGCGCATCTGAGCCGCAAGCTGGCCCTGGCAGTGGTTTCTAACCGCCCCCGCATGGAGGTCGAACATACTCTCAAGACAGCGCGAATAGAATCCTATTTTCAAACTATAGTGACCCTGGATGAAATCAACGAAGCTGGAGCCAACCCCCTACCCGACCCGTGGGCGCTGCTGGAAGCCGCCCGTTGTCTGCAGCCGATTCCCGCCCGCAGCGCCTACATTGGCGCGAATCCCAGCGATGTTGCCGCCGCCCGTGCCGCCAACGAAACCGTGCCCTTCACCGCCATTGCCTGTCTGGCCGGCGCACCAGACAAGGAAGTGTTACGGGCTGAGTTCGAAACGGTTAAGGCCACGATTATTTTGGGCCATCCGGATCATTTGAAAGAGTTGGTTGGGTAAGGGAGTAAATTATGGCAAACCCGGCCCGTACCGCCACCGTTGCCCGCAAAACAGGCGAAACGGACATCGAAATTACGCTCAACCTGGACGGCTCCGGCCAGGCCGACATCACCACTGGCGTTGGCTTTTTGGACCACATGCTGCATGCCCTGGCCCGCCACGCCCGCTTCGACTTAAAAGTGCGGGCCACAGGCGACCTGCACATTGACGAGCACCACACCGTCGAAGATGTCGGCATTGTGCTGGGACGCGCCCTGGCGGAGGCGTTGGGCAACCGCAAAGGTATAACTCGCATGGGCCACGCCATCGTGCCGATGGACGAAGCTTTGGCCCTGGTTGCGGTTGACTTTGGCGGGCGAGGTTATTTTGTCTTCGATGGAACCTTCAGCACCGAGCGGGTGGGGCAGGTCGGCACATCGCTCATTCCTCACTTTTTCGAGAGCCTCGCCCATGAAGGCCGGTTCAATCTGCATGCCCGGCTGCTGGCCGGCGCGGACGACCATCACCGGGCTGAAGCCATCTTCAAAGCCCTGGCCCGTGCCCTGGATATGGCCGTACAGCGCGACAAACGCCTGGCCGGGCAGGCGCCAAGCACAAAGGGAACGCTAACAGCATGACCACAACAAAACTGGTGATTGTTGACTACGGTGTAGGCAATTTTAGAAACGTTCAAAAAGCCTTTGAGGCAGTGGGCGCGGCGGCTGAAATTACGGACTCGGTCGCAGCCGTCGAGCAGGCCGGAGCGGTGGTGCTGCCCGGCGTCGGGGCATTTGGCGATGCCATGCGCCACCTGCGCAGCCGGGGGCTGGACCAACCGGTACTGGCGGCAGCGCAGGCAGGCAAACCTGTGTTCGGCATTTGCGTCGGGCTGCAACTCCTTTTTGACGAAAGTGAAGAGATGGGCCAACATCGCGGGCTGGGAATTTTATCCGGCAAGGTCGTCCGTTTCTCGGACAGGCCGGGATTGGCGGTACCGCACATGGGCTGGAATCAAATCGAGCCGGCCCAGGAGCATCCGCTGCTGCGCCACCTCAGCCCCGGCGACTTTGCCTATTTCGCCCATTCCTACTACGCTGTTCCGGCCAATCCGGCTGATATTATCGCCTGTACCGATTACGGCCAGCCCTTCCCTTCAGTGGTAGGCCGGGAGAATGTCTGCGCCATTCAGTTTCACCCGGAGAAGAGCCAGCAGGTCGGGCTGCAAATACTGCGGAATTTTGTTGAGTTGGCTAACAGGTAACAGGTTGCAGGCAGCAAGTTCTTACAGTTCACGCATCAGGTTTCACGGGTAAAATGACACATTTTTATGGCCAGGAGCAGGTATGCAAATCTTTGCCGCGATTGATTTAAAGAACGGCCAGTGTGTCCGGCTGAGACAGGGCGATCCCGAGGCCAAAACCGTCTACGGCGACGACCCGGCGGCGATGGCCGAGAAGTGGGCCGATATCGGCGTGGACTGGCTGCACGTAGTCAACCTGGACGGCGCGTTTGGCGAGCCGGAAAAATCGGCCAAAAATATTGATGCCTTACAGGCGATTCTGGACCGAGTCACCACGCCGGTGCAGTTTGGCGGCGGCTTGCGCAACCCCGAAGATATTGCCCGGGCGCTGGACCTGGGCGTCAGCCGGGTAGTTATCGGCTCGATGGCCGCCGACCGCCCCCGCCAGATGCTCGATGTGTTAGGGCAGTTCGGACCGGAGCAGGTTGTCTTGGGCTTGGATGTCAAAGAGGGCAAGGTTGCCACCCACGGCTGGCGGCAACTGGCCGAAACCGACGCCCTGAAACTGGTCCAACTCATCCAGACTGCCGGCCTGACCCACGTGATCTACACCGACATTTCGCGGGACGGCATGTTAAGTGGAATTAATCTCGAAGCAACAGTTGCTCTGGCCCGGGCTGGCCATACGGTTGATCCTGAGCGACGTTTTAAGGTGATTGCTTCCGGGGGGGTGGCCGGGATCGAGGATGTGCAGCGGGTCAAAGCCGTTGAGCACGAGGGTGTCGAGGGTCTGATCATCGGTAAAGCCCTTTATACCGGCGCCGTAGATTTGGCCGAGGCGATGCGGATAGCGCATAAGGAAGGATGAACCCCCCTGAACGGCGGGGGGCAGGTGATGAGGGATGAAGAGAGGAAGATTGGAGGATTGGAAGGCTGGAAAATTATTCTGCGCCAATTCGTTATTCGCTGACTCGCTGATTCATTGGAGAGTTTAATTTGATTGTTCAAGTTTACGCGGCTACTTCCACAGCCGATGCGTTGAAGATGGTTGAGTTGGGGGTTGACCAGGTTGGTTTTGTCGCCGGGGATTACGGCGAGGTGTACGGGGAACTGACGTTTGAGGTGGCGCGGGGCATCGTCGAGGCGCTCAAAGGCAAAGCCGTTTCCTCAGCCCTAACCATGAGCACCGACATTGCCGAAATTCAGCATATGGCCGAGGTGGTCCAGCCGGACATCATTCACATTTCCAGCGATACGGAGGCGGTTGGCCTCGAAGCCATGCGGGAGCTGCGCCGCCGCCTGCCGGCCAGGGTCCGCTTGATGAAAGCCATTCATGTGGCCGGGCCGGAAAGTATCCCGGTGGCCCTTAAATTTGCCCCCGCTGCCGAGATTTTGCTGCTCGATACCAAGGTGGCGGGAATGCCCGGCGTTGGCGCGACAGGCGTCACGCACGATTGGAACATCAGCCGGGAGATTGTGGCCCGCGTCGGCGAGCGAGCCAGGGTTATTCTGGCCGGCGGGCTGGTCCCCGATAATGTTGGCGCAGCCCTCGCCGCCGTGCAGCCTTGGGGCGTAGACAGCAACACCGGCACTAATCTCCCCGGCGACCCTGTGGCAAAGGATTGGGAGCGGGTGAGAGAGTTTGTGCGGCAAGCGAAGATGGGTCTGATACGTGAAGAGCTACCCTAAAAATCATCCCGTTTCACGCATCACGCATCATTTATGGAGTATCCCAAGGATTATATTATGTTAGCCAAACGTATTATTCCCTGCCTGGACGTGAAAGATGGACGGGTGGTTAAAGGGATCAATTTTGTCAACTTGCGCGACGCCGGCGACCCGGTGGAGCAGGCCCAAATCTATGATCGCGAGGGGGCCGACGAACTGGTCTTTTTGGACATTACCGCCTCGCACGAAGGGCGCGGCCTGATGCTCGACATCGCCCGGCGAGTGGCCGAGAGCGTCTTTATTCCCTTCACCGTCGGCGGTGGTATCGGCAGCCTCGACGATATGCACGCGATCATCTCAACCGGCGCAGATAAGGTCAGCATCAATACGGCTGCGGTGCGCAACCCCGGCCTGATTAGCGAAGGGGCCACAGCCTTTGGCAGCAATGCTATTGTCGTTGCGATTGACGCTCGCCGGCGGCTGGATGGCCCCGGCTGGGAAACGACCACCCACGGCGGGCGGCAGCGCACCGGGCTGGATGCCATCGCCTGGGCCAGAGAGTGCCAGGAGCGCGGCGCCGGTGAAATTCTGCTGACCAGTATGGACACTGACGGCACCAAAGCCGGTTTTGACCTCGCCTTGACCCGCGCCGTCACCGATGTGGTCACGATTCCGGTCATCGCCTCTGGAGGCGCTGGGGCGCTGCACCACTTCTCCGAAGTCATCAACCAGGCGCATGCCAGCGCCGCCCTGGCCGCCAGCCTGTTTCACTTTCAGGAGCTGTCCATCCGGCAGGTCAAAGATTATCTAACGGAGCAAGGCATCCTGGTCAGACCCAATAAATCAGAATTAAGAAATTAGAAATGTCATTTCGACCGGAGGGAGAAATCCCTACAGAGCTGCAATTTAATGAAGACGGTCTCATCCCGGCAATTGTCCAGGATGCGACGAGCGGCCGGGTGCTGATGTTAGCCTGGATGAATGAAGCAAGCCTGCGCCTGACGTTGGAACAGGGCGAAACCTGGTTCTGGAGTCGTAGCCGGGGTGAGTTATGGCACAAAGGCGCCACCAGCGGG
The DNA here is from genome assembly GCA_015075185.1 of Anaerolineales bacterium. Taxonomy (GTDB): domain Bacteria; phylum Chloroflexota; class Anaerolineae; order 4572-78; family J111; genus DSQQ01. Next base: position 1,096,093 of record JABTUW010000003.1, read on the forward strand.
AACATCCAAAAGGTGCGTGAGCTTTATTACGACTGCGATGGCGACACGTTGCTGGTCAAGGTGGATGCGGCCGGGCCAGCTTGCCATACGGGCGAGGTGAGCTGTTTTTTTAGAAAAATCGAGACGGATCAGTAACGATGGCAGCGGTATCCCCGCCCACTTTTAGAACCAGACCAGGCCGGCTTGAAGGCCGGATTGCCCTCATTACCGGCGGCACCTCCGGTATTGGCAAAGCCACGGCTCTGCTGTTTAGCCAGGAAGGGGCAACAGTCGTTATTACTGGCCGACGGCTTGAGCTGGGACAAGAGGTTGTGGCCGAGATCGAAGCACAGGGTGGTCGCGCCGTCTTCCTGGCCGCCGATCATACCAACGCCGAGGATTGCCGGCAGGTCGTCGAGAGGATCATCGCCGACTTTGGCCGGTTAGATATTCTCTTCAACAATGCCGGGGTTGTGTTGAGCGGCACCGCTGAAAGCACCTCAGAGGAGGACTGGTCGCACACCCTGGATCTCAATGTGACCGCGGTCTGGCGCATGAGCAAGTTAGTTCTGCCTTACATGCGGGCGCAACGAGGCGGGGTGATCATCAACAATGCCTCCGATTGGGGCCTGGTGGCCGGGAAAAATGCCGTCGTCTACTGCGCCAGTAAAGGGGCGGTGGTTCAGATGACCCGGGCCATGGCCCTGGATCACGCCCGTGAGAATATCCGGATCAATGCTGTCTGCCCCGGCGACACATTTGTGGAGCGGTGGGTTCAGAAGGGCTACTTTTCAGGAACGGACAGCGGTGCGGTGGAGGCCGGCCTGCAGACGTTAGGGGAAGCGTTGCCTATGGGTCGAGTGGGGCAGGCAGACGAGATTGCCAGGGCCGTCCTCTTTCTGGCCAGTAACGACTCCTCCTTTATGACCGGGGCAACGCTGGTGGTAGATGGCGGCAATACGGCGATGTGAGGCGAAGAATTTTTTCGCCTCTTCGCCTCGCCAGTCATCGCGTCTTTATTTACGAGGAGATAGAACATGCCAGTAACCGCGATTGTCGGCGCCCAATGGGGCGACGAGGGCAAAGGGCGTATCGTAGATGCGCTGGCCGAGCAAATGGAATGGGTGATTCGCTTTCAGGGCGGCGACAACGCCGGGCACACGGTGGTCAATGACTACGGCGAATTCAAGCTGCATCTGATCCCTTCCGGCATTTTTCATCCCCAGGTTAAGTGTTTGATCGGCACAGGCTGCGTCGTCAATCCGGCGGTTTTGCTGGAGGAATTGGAATCGCTGGAGGCAGCGGGAGTTAATACGAGCAACCTGCTTGTATCTGAACGGGCGCACATGTTATTGCCTTACCACCGGCTGCTGGACGGCTTGCAGGAGTCTGCTTCAGGCAAGAGTGCCATCGGCACCACCAAGCGCGGCATCGGCCCGGCTTACAGCGATAAAGGGGCGCGGCGGGGGCTGCGGTTAGGCGATTTGTTGCGGCCAGATTGGCTGGAGGCGCGGCTGGATCAGGCGGTTGCGTTTGCCAACCGCGAACTGACCCATTTTCAACAAGCGCCGGTGGACCCGGCCCAACTGCTGGAGCAGTGCCGAACCTGGCGCGAGAAGTTGGAAGCGCGCCTGATTGACCCCCTGCCGCTGCTTCGCCCAGCCTACGAGCGAGGCGCCAACATTCTGCTGGAAGGGCAACTGGCCGCCATGCGCGACCTGGATTGGGGCACCTACCCTTACGTGACCTCCTCCAACCCTACCGCCAGTTTTGCCTCGGTCGGGGCCGGACTGCCACCCCAAGCAATCAGCCGGGTTGTGGGGGTGGTCAAAGCCTACACGACCGCCGTCGGCGCCGGTCCTATGCCAACCGATCAGGGAAATAACAAAACAGCTCAATGGTTACGCGAAAAAGGCCGGGAGTACGGCGCGACTACGGGTCGGCCCCGGCGCTGCGGCTGGTTCGACGGGGTGGCGCTCAACTATGTAGCCTATTTGAACGGCTTTACTGAACTGGCGCTGACCAAACTGGACGTGCTGGATGGCTTACCGGAGCTGCAAATTTGCACGGGCTACCGCTTGCCGGATGGTACTGTCATCCAGCACGTTCCGGATACCCCCATCTACGAGACGGTTAAACCTGTTTTTGAAAGCTGGCCTGGCTGGCCCGAAAATTCCACCTCCCAGGCCCGCTCCTGGGGCGACCTGCCTGAAGCAGCGCAGAATTACCTCCGGCGAATCGAGGAGTTGGCCGGCGTACCTATCCGGTATATCTCGGTGGGCCCCAAGCGTGAGGAGATGTTTATAAAGTAGCAGATAACAGAGTAGCAGGTTGCAGAAGATCATCATACTGTTATGTATAACCTGTTACCTGCTACCTTGTGTAGAAACTCGTAGAGTTATACCTATCAAGGTGTTAGATGAGCGATTTTTTGACCCAACTGGCGGCACTCATTGCCGACCGCAAGGTGAATCCCAAGCAAGGTTCTTATACCAACAGACTTCTGGCCGATAAGGCCAAGGCGGCGCAGAAAGTCGGTGAGGAGGCGACGGAGGTGGTGGTTGCCGCGCTGGCGCAGTCGGAGGAGCGGCTGGTCGAGGAGATGGCCGATTTGATTTACCACAGCCTGGTGCTGCTGGAAACCAGAGATGTGCGCTGGGCGGATGTGGTAGCGGCTCTGGAAAAGCGCCATAAATAATCCCAATTGCCCTTTACCTTAAAATTTTAAAAAACCCCCAGAAATTGGGGGTTGACACAGCCAGGCGTCTCTCATACAATTGTTAAGAATGTTAAAGTTTTAACAATTCTAACTCTTTGAACATATTTAAGTCAATGAGGACCCCTACCTATGAACATCGAACCTGATCAACTCATCATCGAACAAAAACAAAAACTCCTGGCGCAGCACCGGCGCAACTTCGACTACCTGGAGCAACAGGCCGCTTATTACGGTTTCAATGTTCCACTGGAGCTTCACAACGCGCGAACGGCAGAACAGGACAAGGTCGCCTCGCTGGAGCGGGATTTAGCCGCTCTGGGGGTGTCAGCTCAACCTCAACCAAACTGGCAGGCGCTGGTTATTGACCCCGATACCTCCTGGCGAAAAATCATCGTCGAAAAGGTCAGCCAGTTGGGCGGCGTGGTCATCGAGGGCCAGACCGTACCAGCGGCGGAACAAGCCGGAACGCTGGCTAACTGTGCCGTCGCTATTGTCGGTGTAACTCCGCAAACAGAAAATGATCCGGCAATTAGAGAATGGATCAAGGCTGTGGTAAAATTAAGCCATAACTTACCCTTAATTTTGCTGGCCAGTTGGGCCGATAGAGATACACCTATTGCCTTACGCCAGGCGCTGCGTGAGAACAAGATTAATGTAACCCCGACTACAATCTTTAAAGAAAATTTTGACGTCTACTGGTTCTCGCGGGTTGTAAATCAAATTTTGACCACTGAAAGGATTACGGGATTTGGGTAATTGGAGGAGGATAGCGATTATCCTCAGCGGGCTACTTTTTATCGGCCTGCTGGCTGCGGTAGGGCTGCTGGCCTATCGCTTGGGCCAGCAGAGCCTCGCCGGTAACGAGCCTGCCCCGACCGATGTCGCTCTTGCTTCTCCCTCAGCCACGAGCACAGCCGCTCAGCCCCCCCCTGTTGTCACCAACACCCCCACCGCTACGCCAACTCCCAGCCCAACCCTCGGCCCCAACACCCCCACATCAACCCCCACCAACACCCCGCCTCCATCCCCCCACCCCTATCATTGTAGAGATCAATGAATTAGGCCGCCTGGAAACAATTGAATTTGCCATGCGCACCGTGATTGACCTGGAGAGCGATCCCAGCAATCTGTGGGAGCAGCTTGTCGGCACGGATAAATTGATGTTGATTGCCGAAGGAGAAGTTGTGGCCGGGTTTGATCTGCAGAAGGTGGATCAAAAAAAGGACATTAAAGTACAGGGCACGACCATAAAGCTCACCCTGCCGCCCCCCGAAATTTTATACAGCCGCATTGACAACGAAAAATCCTACGTTTATGAACGAAGAACCGGGCTGCTGGTCAAACCCGATCCCACCCTGGAAAGCCGCGCTCGCCTGCTGGCCGAGCAAAACCTGGTCGAGTGGGCCGAACAGCGCGGCATCTACCAAAAGGCGGAAGTCTCCGGCCGGGCCTATCTGGAGAATTTTTTACGCTCGTTGGGGTTCACTGACATCACGATTGAGGTGAAAAAGAAGGGGATATGAACGATCAAGAACAGGAAATTTTCGTAAACGAACAAAAACAAGTAAAGAACGAACAAGAACAGGTAAAATCTATGAGCAAACAACAGCGAACCAGATTATCTCAAGGCGTGATCTTGGCAGTTAGCGGTGTAGTTGCTTTAGTAGGAATTGGTTTAATCTGGTTACTTTTTTGCTCAATTTTTGATTGTGGGAATAACAATGGTACTTTAACCCCAGTTGTTCAGGTTACCGATACTCCAGTTCCAACCCCAACTCGAGGTCCAATAGTTACTATTTTAGCAATTAAATCAAAGGCTGAATTAGCAACTGTAGAGTACAACACTGTCGTCGAAATTCATAAAGAGAGTCTACCTGAAGGCATGATAGATGAGTTCTTTGGTACAAAAGAACAATTACTTATGTTAGTTTATGGTAATGTGCAGGCCGGATTTGATTTGGAGAAATTAGAGGAGAAAAATCTTTGGGTTGACGGTACTCGTGTCCGATTGGTTTTACCAGCCCCACAAATCCTTAACAGCGGTATCAATTTTGATCGAACTCATACTGTCAATTACGAAAATAATCTTATATTCAGTGAGAACAATCCCGATTTGCAAAAATCAGCGCTAGCAGAAGCGCAAAAGTTAATTGAACAATCGGCGCTCGAAGAAGGTATTCTCGACAAAGCTAACGACTATGGCAAGCTTTACTACGAAAACTTCCTGCGCTCGCTCGGCTTCACCGAGGTTGAGGTGGTGACAAATGCGCAGGTGTTTGAAAGATAAAATTTTTCATTTCAGGAATTTTAGTTAAATTTGTGGTGTGTAGTCCGTGAGTTTAACGGACCACGCACCACGCAATACGCAATACCTGAAACTCATAAATTAACTCGGAGTAACAATGCCTACAGCTTTACTTTCAGTCTCAGACAAGCGCGGGGTAGTTGATTTTGCCCGCAGCCTGGCCGAATTAGGCTGGGACTTTATTGCCAGCGGCGGCACGGCGAAAGCCTTGAGCGAAGCCGGGCTGAACGTGACCGATGTGGCCAAAGTCACCGGCGCGCCGGAAATGTTGGGCGGGCGGGTCAAAACGCTGCACCCGGTCATCCACGCCGGTATCCTGGCCCGGCCCGTTGAAGAAGACCGGGCGGAACTGGCGGAGCACCATATCCGCGAGATTGATATGGTTGTCTGCAATCTCTACCCCTTTCAACAGACCGTGGCCCAGCCCAATGTATCGCTCAACGAGGCCGTCGAACAAATTGACATTGGCGGCGTGGCCCTGCTTCGCGCGGCCGCCAAAAACTTTGTCCGGGTCACCGTGATCTGCGACCCGGAGGATTATGTCCCGGCTGCCGCAGAACTGCACCAAAATAGCTTCATTTCGCTGGCCCGCCGGACCGAGTTGGCCTACAAAGCATTTGCCCACACTGCCCGTTATGACGCCGCGATTACCAACTATCTTTCCCGGCAGGCCGGCGCGGACCTGCCGCCCACCCTGACTGCCTCCCTGGTGAAAGCCCAGGAGATGCGCTACGGCGAAAATCCTCACCAGGCTGCTGCTTTGTACGCTGCGGACGAAACGGTTGGCCCTTTGGGAGGGACGCTGCTGCAAGGCAAGGCGCTCAGTTACAACAATATGCTGGATCTGGACGCGGCCTGGCAGGGCGTTCAATCGTTCCAGGAACCGAGCGTAGTTATCGTCAAGCATCTCTCCCCGTGCGGCATCGCCAGCGCGGCTGACCTGGCGACCGCCTTTTCCCTCGCCCTGGCTTCGGACCCGGTCAGCGCCTTTGGGGGCGTTCTTGCCGTTAACCGCGAGTTTGACGAAGCGGCGGCCAAGGCATTAGATGATTTGTTCGTCGAAGCGATTGCCGCCCCGGCTTTCAGTCAGGCGGCTCGAGAGATGCTGTCAAGCCGTAAGAATTGCCGTCTGCTGGCTATTCCAGAGCCAATTGTAACAGCGGTCGAGTTCCGAACTGTGGCTGGCGGTCTGCTGGCCCAACAGCGCGACCCCGGCGACCCGCCGGGTACGGAATGGCAGGTCGTGACCGAGCGCCAGCCCTCGCCAGCCGAGCTTACCGCTCTCAAATTCGCCTGGCGGGCCTGCCAGCATGTCAAAAGCAATGCGATTGTTTTTGCCGTTGATACGGCAACGGTGGGCATTGGCGGCGGTTTAACCAGCCGGGTGGATGCGGTTAAGCTGGCGGCCAGCAAAGCCGGAGACAGAGCCAGGGGCGCAGTAATGGCCTCCGATGCCTTCTTCCCCTTCCCTGATGGGATTGAAGCGGCGGCGGCGGCCGGCGTTACCGCCGTGATTCAGCCGGGCGGCTCGGTTCAGGATAAAACAGTTATTGAGGCCACCAATCGGCTGGGGCTGGCTATGATTTTTACGGGCGTAAGGCACTTCAGACACTAAAAGCAAGCTATATTTTTTCCAAAAATCCCTATCAATAATTATTGGTATAGAATTAGATGGGAGTTGACTGAAAGTTTTTGCGCTTGGGGCGTATAAGTAGGTTAACTCCAATAGTTTATACCTTAAGTACTATCTATTTGGGGCTGCTTTTGGCCTAAAATCATACCGGATTACTCTGAATCAGGTTTGAATTTTTCCCGGCACTTTGCTAGAATATCAGTATTGATCGAGTTTGCAGACAATTAACGCTCAAGGTTCTAGCCTACCGGTTATCTAAGTTTGAGCAAACGTCAGCATCGTCAAAACCGTAATTTAAATCCTCAAAATTTCTCCGCTTTCCTGGAGGCTAGAACTCAGGTCGTCACGCAGACCGATCCAACAGCGCGTCTGTCCATCCTGCTTGGTTGCAGGCCTGGCAGGGTGCAAGGAGTGGGAGCCAAGGGAAAATTTTGCCACAGTGACAATTAAATACACGTAGCACATCCCGATTGCAATTCTTAAAAACGGATATACCAACAGCGGATTAACGTTAAAAGATAGTAAGGCAATAAGCCCCGGAGGGGGCAGGAGGAGCAAATGTCAGTAAAAGATGGAGCGTCTTTATTACGGCTAGTTGGCGAGCTGCAAGACCAGAAACGCTTTCAAGAGCTTAACTGGAGTGGTTCGTTTCAAGATTACCTGGATGTCGTTGCCAAAAATCCGAAGATTACGCGGAATGCCTTCCAGCGGATTTATGATATGATCATGGAGTACGGCAGCGACGAGTTTGAAGACGCTAAGAAGCGCCTGACGCGCTACCGCTTCTTCAGTGATCAATCCTTTGATGGTGATGATGCCATCTTTGGCCTGGAAATCTCGCTGATGCGCCTGGTCAACTTTTTCAAAGCAGCGGCAAAAGGCTATGGCACGGAAAAGCGGGTGTTGCTGCTGCACGGCCCGGTGGGTTCATCCAAGAGCACCATCGTGCGCCGCTTGAAACGAGGAATGGAACATTATAGCCGCACCGAAAATGGGGCTCTCTACACTTTCGACTGGTATCTGGGTGAGCTACCCGAGGATGGCGAAATTCCTGCCGATTTCTACAAGGTTGGCCTGGGAACTCAGTTAACCGGCGTCGCCGCCCAGATTGGCGAGCTGACGCTCAGCCCCGGCAAGGTTGAACACCACCGCGAGGGGCCGCGGGGAGAGTGGGAACACTGCCCGATGAACGAAGAACCGTTGCACCTCATCCCCCTGGAGATGCGCGATCGTTTCTTGGCCAACTTTAACGAAGATCGGCCTCCCGAAGAGCAAATCCACATTGTCGGCGACCTGTGCCCGCCCTGCCGTTATCACCAGCGTGAATTGATGCGCCGTTATGATGGCGACTGGACAAAAATGGCCCGCCACATCCGGGTCCGCCGCCTGGTTTTTAGCGAGCAAGACCGGATTGGCATCGGTACTTTCCAGCCCAAAGACGAGAAAAATCAGGACTCGACCGAACTGACCGGCGACATCAATTACCGCAAAATCGCCATCTACGGCAGCGACAGCGACCCACGCGCCTTTAACTTCGACGGCGAGTTCAACATCGCCAACCGGGGCATCATCGAGTTTATCGAAATGCTCAAGCTGGATGTCGCCTTCCTCTACGATTTGCTGGGCGCCAGCCAGGAACACAAAATCAAATCCAAGAAATTTGCCCAAACCGATATTGACGAAGTGATCATCGGCCACACCAATGAACCGGAATATCGCCGCCTGGAGAACAACGAATTTATGGAGGCGCTCAAAGACCGGACGGTGCGGATTGACGTGCCTTACATCACCAAACTCAAAGACGAAATTAAAATCTACGAGCGTGACTTCAATTCTAATAAGGTACTGGTCCACATTGCCCCGCACACTCTGGAAATGGCAGCGATGTGGGCCGTCCTGACCCGGCTGGAAGAACCCAAAAAGGCCAATCTAACCCTGATGCAAAAGCTCAAGCTGTATGACGGCAAATCGCTGCCTGGCTTCACCGAGGACAACATTAAAGAACTGCGCAAGGAAGCTCAACACGAAGGCATGGAAGGCATCAGCCCGCGCTACGTGCAAGACAAGATTAGCAATGCCCTGGTCAATTACCAGCAAGATGGCTACATCAACCCCTTTATGGTTCTCAACGAACTGGAGTCGGGCCTCAAGAATCACCCGCTCATAACCAATGAAGATGAGCGCCAGAGTTACCGCGAGTTGCTGTCCGTAGTGAAAGAGGAGTATACGGAGATTGTGAAGAACGAAGTCCAGCGAGCCATCAGCGCCGACGAAGAAGCCATCAAACGGTTGTGTGCCAACTACATTGACAATATTAAAGCCTACACGCAGCACGAGAAGGTAATCAACAAGTTCACCGGCCAGACCGAGGAGCCGGACGAGCGGCTGATGCGCAGTATTGAGAAGAAGATTGACATTCCTGACAGCCGCAAAGATGATTTCCGGCGCGAGATTATGAATTACATCGGCGCCCTGGCCATCGAAGGCAAAACCTTTGATTACCGCACCAACGAACGGCTGCACAAAGCCCTGGAACTCAAACTCTTTGAGGACCAGAAAGACAGTATCAAGCTGACCTCGCTGGTCAGCCGGGTGGTTGACAAGGATACCCAGGAGAAAATTGACGTGGTCAAGGCCCGCCTGGTGAAAAACTTTGGCTACAACGAGCAAAGCGCCACTGACGTGCTCAACTACGTCGCCAGCATCTTTGCCCGCGGAGACGCGAGCGAATAGGAGATAGTGAAACGGTAGACAGTAGACAAGAGACCCCCGTCTACCGACTACTGTCTACCGGCTACCACAACTATGCAAAGAGTCCAACGTGACCTAAACCGTTTCCGCCACATTGTGCGGGGACACATCAAAAAAAATCTACGAAAGTACATGTCGCAGGGGGAAATGATCGGCCGGCAAGGCAAAAAACTGGTCAGCATCCCCGTGCCCCAAATTGATATTCCCCAGTTTCGCTACGGGGCCAAACAGGGCGGCGGCGTTGGCCAGGGCGACGGCGACGTCGGCACCCCCATTGGTCAGGGCGACCCACAGCCCGGCGAGGACCAGGCCGGCAGCGAGCCGGGCCAGCATATCCTGGAAGTGGATATTAGCCTGGAAGAACTGGCCCAGATTTTGGGTGAAGAATTACAACTGCCCAAAATTGAACCTCGCGGCACCAAAAACATTATTAGCGAACGCAGCAAGTATAACCGCATCCGGCGGGTCGGCCCCGACAGCCTAGTTCATTTTAAGCGCACCTATAAAGAGGCCTTGCGCCGACAAATCAGCAGCGGTGAGTACAACCCCAGTGACCCGGTTATTGTCCCAATTCGGGATGATACCCGCTATCGCTCCTGGAAAGAGGAATGGCTGCCCGAAAGCAACGCCGTGATTATCTACATGATGGACGTATCCGGCTCGATGGGCACCGAGCAGAAAGAGTTGGTCCGGATCACCGCCTTTTGGATTGAAACCTGGCTGCGCAGCCAGTACAAGCAAATTGAAATTTGCTATGTTGTCCACGATGCGGCAGCCAAAGAAGTTGATCAGCATGCCTTCTACCATCTGCGAGAAGGGGGCGGCACCAAAATTAGCAGCGCCTACAAGCTCTGTAACGAAATCATTGACGAACGGTACTCGCCGGTAGAGTGGAATATCTACCCCTTTCACTTCAGCGATGGCGACAACTGGGGTGACGGCGATACCCACCAGTGTGTCGAGCTATTGGAGAAGGAACTGCTGCCCAAAAGCAACCAGTTTTGTTACGGGCAGGTGCGCAGCAGTTACGGCTCCGGCAGCTTTGCCCACGACTTGAGCCACTGGTTAGGCGATGAAGAGAAGCTGGTTGTTTCCGAAATTGCGGCCCGTGAGAATGTTTATGATGCGATCAAGAGCTTTTTAGGGAAGGGACGTTAAATGAAAAAGACTCGCCTTCCTGCCGATTTGCAGGCGGCCTGGGACCAGATTGAGCAGCACGCCGTCGAGTACGGGCTGGACTTCTTTCCGATTATCTTTGAGGTACTCGATTACAAAACCCTCTACGAGGTGGCCGCGATGGGCGGCTTTCCGATCCGTTATCCGCACTGGCGGTTCGGGATGGAGTTCGACCAGCTTTCCAAGGGTTACACTTACGGTCTGAGCGTCATCTATGAGATGGTTATCAACACCAATCCCTCTTATGCCTACCTGCTGGAAGGCAACGAGATGGTGACCCAGAAGATGGTCATGGCTCATGTCGCGGCGCACGTAGATTTTTTCAAAAACAACATGTGGTTTGCTCCCACCAACCGCAAAATGCTCGACGAGATGGCTAACCATGCCAGCCGGATCCAGCGCCTGATTAACCGCTACAACTATGAAATGATCGAGGAGTTTATTGACGTCTGCCTCTCTCTGGAGAATCTAATTGATTACCACGCCCCTTACATCCGGCGGCCGGAAGCGCAGACGCCCGTTTCTATTTCCGCCGAAGAGAAAGAACAGCCGCCGGTCGAAGGTCTCAAAGTTGAGCGCAGTTACATGCGCAACTACATCAACCCGCCGGAATTCCTTGAACAGCAGCGCCAGAAGCTGGCTGAGGAACAGCAAAAGGCCCGCCACTTCCCGGAGAATCCACAAAAAGACATCCTGCTCTTCCTGCTGAACTACGCGCCCCTGGAACGGTGGCAGCATACCATCCTGGAAATTGTCCGCGACGAGGCTTACTACTACGCGCCGCAAGGCATGACCAAAATTATGAATGAAGGTTGGGCGTCGTATTGGCACAGCCAAATTATGACCCAAAAGGCGTTGACCGACGCCGAGGTAGTCAGCTTTGCCGACCACCATGCCGGGGTTGTCGCCACCAGCCCCGGCCGGCTGAATCCCTATAAGTTGGGCCTGGAACTGTTACGTGACATCGAGGAGCGCTGGGATAAAGGTAAGTTTGGCAAGGAGTACGAGGAGTGCGATGATATCAAGACCAAACGCAACTGGGACCGGCAGCTTGGCCTGGGACGGCAGAAGCTTTTTGAAGTCCGCCGACTCTACAACGACGTGACCTTTATTGATGAGTTCCTGACCCCTGAGTTCGCCGTCGAGCAAAAGTTATTTACCTACCGCTACAATCGCAATCACGATGTCTACGAGATTGCTTCGCGGGAGTTTAAGGCGATCAAAGAAAAGTTACTCTTTCAATTGACAAATTTTGGACAACCTTTTATATATGTAGAGGATGGTAATTACCATAACCGGGGCGAGTTATACCTGCGCCACCGTCACGAGGGAGTTGACTTAAAACAAGATTACGCTCGCGATACCTTGCGTAACATCCAGCGCATCTGGACCAGGCCGGTAAATCTAGAGACGGTGATAGATGATAAAAAGGTAATGATCTTATTTGATGGAAGTGATTTTAAAGAGAAAAAGCTTTGAGTATCGTCTAAGCAGAAGTTACTCATCAGTAATGGAGGCAATGCATGAACCTTGCTAAACGAGTCGTCGCCCAACTTGAACAACTGGCCACGAAAGGCCCCCAGCACATTGACGCCGTGATTCTCAATTCACCTCAACAAGGCTACATTGTCGGCGTGCCTGCGGCAGACCAAGAACCTGGCGCGACCATCACCCTTGAAGCCTACGATCGCTACAGCGTCACCTTGCGCCAGTTGGAAGTCAGTTATGGCCCCTCATCGCCGGACGAGGGCTACCTGCGCCGCAGCGCCGAGCGAGCCGCCAGCCGCTTGACCTATCTGGAAGAACCCCTGCTCCTGCTGGAACTCGACCCGGCCGAAAAACTGGCCCAACTCCGCAGTAATCCACCCCATCAAGAAGATGAGGCGTTGATTTACTGGGAACTTCTCACCTGGGCTGAACCACAGCTCCGGGTCAGGTTGGCCCGCTATCGCTGGCAGCCCGGGCAGGGACGCGAACAAATCAGCTATCCGGCCACCTTTGCTACCCTGGGCCGTCTGGCGCAAGATTTGGCGCTGAGTATAATAGAAGAATGAATGGAAGGCTGGAAGGTTGGGGGGATTAACCAGCCAGCCTTCCCATGTTCTCAATAAATATTTTAGGAGGAAGTTGAATGCCACTCTATGAGTATTACTGTGCCGATTGCCGCACCAAGTTTGAGGCGTTGCGCCCGATGAATAAAGCCGACAGCGCCATTCAATGCAAAAGCTGCGAAAGCATGCGCACCTCGCGTGTGCTATCGTTGTTTGCCACTCACACCAAGGCCGAAGGGAGCAGCACCATTGCCCCCAGCTTCAGCGGCAATAGGGGAGGCGGCTGCTGCGGCGGTCACTGCGGTTGCGGCCATTAAGCGGTAGACAGTAGACAACCGACGGTAGACAGGGAGTTCTGTCTACCGTTTGTTATTTTTCGTCCGGGTACCGTCCGGTAGGGTTCAAAAACTCGAAAATTTGGGGAAAAGGGGTGGTTAATTTCCGGCTTTAATTTGGAGGAGTGTCAATCGGCAAGCGGTAGAGGGGTGGGGGCAGGGTAAAGCTAAAGGTGCTGCCTTGGCCAGGCTTGCCTTCACTTTCAACCCCGACTTGGCCGCCCAGTTTTTCGACAATACGCCGCACAATAGATAATCCCAGGCCGTGCCCTTCCATCCGATCTGGCTCAAGTTGGGTGAATTCCGTAAATAACTTCGCCTGAGCCTCGGGAGAAAGGCCGGCGCCGTTGTCTTTGACCCAAAAGCGAACCATGCCATCCTCCTGGATAGTTGCCCCTAGCTCCAGGTGGGGAGGTGAACCACCGTACTTCAGGCCGTTACTGAGGTAGTTTACCCACACCTCTTCTATCCAGGAGGCAAAACCCAATGCAGCCGGCCAGGTGGCTGGGGTAGTAATTTCGGCCTGGTAGTGAGCTATCATGGGATTTAACCGTTGCAGGGCTTCAGCAACGATACCGTCCATATCGAGCGGTTGTAAATTTACAATTTGTTGGCGTACCCCGGCCAGCAGGAGTAAAGCCTCAACGATACGGTTGGCCCGCCGGCCACTGTGAGCAATGCTCTGCAGGTATTCGGCCAGCTTGTAGGACGGCATGTGAGGATAATCCTCTAACAGAATTTCGGCCATATTGGTTAAAATACCCAACGGATTTTTGAGGTCGTGAGCGACTGTACGGGCAAAGGCATCTAGCTCTTTGTTGCGAGCCTGTAACTGCTCATTTTGTGCCCGCAGCGCTTCTTCAGCCTGTTTACGCTCAGTAATATCCAGGTGAGTGCCGGCCAGGCGTATAGGACGGCCTTCCTCATCCCACTGGACTACCCTGCCTCGATCCAAAATCCATTTCCACTCCCCCGATTTGGTTTGGAGCCGGTATTCACACTCATAAAAAGGCGTCTTGCCAACCAAATGAGTGTCCCAGGCTAACGAAAGACGTTCCTTATCCTCAGGATGGGTCCGTTCATCCCACCAATCAAGACTGGGTTCAACCTCGTCCAAAGTATAACCCAGCATTTCGACCGCCCGTTGGTTGGTGATATCCTGGCCGGTCAGCAGGTTCAAATCCCACGAACCCAAATCTGCGCCGGTGAGGGCCAGCTCCAACCTTTGCTCGCTGAGCCGGAGTGCCTCGTCGGCTTTTTTCCGATCGGTGATATTGCGCACAATGGCCAGCACTTCATCCGGCCCACTCCTCACGAGCCGGCCCTCAAAATATTTGTTTTGGCCCCGGATTGAAAGCCGGTAGTCAAAAGTTTGAGTTTCACCTATTTGGCAAACACGCTCAATAGCCTGCAAAAATTGCTGGGCTACCTCCAGCGGCAAAACCTCGGCCAAGTTTCTACCCAAAACTTCTTCGGGGGGTAAAATCAGGTCGGCCGGGTGGGGCGCATTGAGATCAAGATAGATACCCTCCCGGCTCAACCGAAACATTAAATCAGGGATAGCATCCAGGATAGCGCGCTTGGTCGCTTCGCTTTGGCGCAAGACTTCTTCGGCTTGCTTGCGGTCGGTAATGTCACGCAGAATGCAGAGGATTTCATCTATGCCGCTGCTGATCATCCGGGCTTCATAATATTTGATTTCCCCTAACCCGGTGAGTGAGTACTCAAATATCTGCATCTCCCCTGTCTCAAAAATTTGTTCCAGATGCTCAATGATTTTTTCAGCCAGATTTTGGGGGAGCACATCTATTATCTTCTTACTCTTGATTTCATCAGGATGCGGCAAGACTGTCTGGGGAGGAGTATGAAAGGGCATGTAAACACCATCTCGATTAATCCGAAACATAAAGTCAGGAATGGCATCTAAAATAGCCCGTTGGGTGGCTTGGCTGTATTGCAGCGCTTCTTCCGCCTGCTTGCGTTGAGTGATGTCACGCCCCAGACCGAGTACCACGCTTTGACCTTTAATTTCTAAAGGGAATGATCTTATTTCAACCGCAACCTGGCTGCCATCTCGTCTATTTAAGGTAAACTCATCCGGCCCGGTGGATTCCCCCCGTCTATTTTGAGCCAGGGCGGCCAGGGCTTTGGGTAGTTCCTGGGGAGATAACAACCCCAATTCCGCAAAATTCTGGCCGATTAAGGCTTCTTTGGGATAGCCAGTTAACTCTGCGGCGGCTCTATTACCATCAAGAAAACGGCCTTCCAGGTCATTTAAATAGTAAGCATCCGGCGCAAATTCAAATAATATTCTGAAACGCTCTTCGCTTTCTCGTAACGCGGTCTCTGCCCGTTTCTGCTCGGTAATATCAATCCCGGTGGCAATAAAATATTCTACCAGACCGTTTTTGTCGAAGAGGGTCGCGGTTGACCAGGCAATCAGGCGCTGCTGACCGGTTTTGGTGGTTAGATATACCTCGACTCGACCGGGTAGTTCACGTATCCTCTCGCTGAAATGGCTGGGTGAGAGCTCTGTAAAATAACTTCGAATCGAGGCGGTGGTTTCCGGCGGCAGCAACTCCCACACATAGTGATTTTTTACTTCGGCAAAGGTATAGCCGCTGGTTTGCTCGCAGGCCCGGTTAAAGTGAACGATTTGGCCACTCCGATTTAAGGCTACCACCAGGGCATCGGCAGTATCCAGTATTGCCGAGATGAAATTGCGCTCTTTCTTGAGCATCTTTAAACGTTTGACCATCTCACCGCGCACCCGGTTGTGTAATCCCACATTCTCCAGAGCGCTAGCCGCTTGATCGGCAAAGGCTTGCAGCGGTTCGGTATCAGCCGGTTCAAAAAAACCGGGTGTCTCACTGTCTATAACCAAAAAACCGACGACCCGCCCTTGACTGCGAATGGGAGCGCAAGCATACGATTTAACCCAGGCCAGGCCAAATTTATTCACCCAGGCCTCGTCACTGGCCGGATGGGGCACGGCAAGGGGGCGGTTCGTTTGGCGCACACTGCGCAGCGTTGGAAAATTGTCTATGGGCAAAGCAGCGGACACAATCTCGTAGGGTGTCGCCCAACCGGAACGAATGTAACCTCGCCAGCGGTACACCCGCGCCACATCGCCTTCGATGAGGAGCAAACAAGCGGCGTCACAGGCGACCACCCGGCTCATTTCCTCCAAAATCCGATCGAGGACTTCTTCACCTCTCAGGCTACTGCTGATGGCCGCCCCGGTTTGAGTGAGCGCCTCGGCCAAGGCCCAGTTTTCTCGTTCGGCTGCCAGCCAATATTCTAACTCGGCCTCGCGCTGTTGCTGTTCGGCTTCCAACTCGCTGACCCGCTGGCGTAATGCAGCCAGTTCGGCTATGAGTTGAGCCTTCGTTTTAGTGCTGTCCGTCATCGAAGTCTCCTGGCAGACGGCGTATTAGCCATATAAGGATTTAACGCTTGCCTATCTTAGTATATCATAAGCTGGAGGGGGGAACAATGGCCTTTACCCAACAAATCGCCGTTGACGGGGTAACGATATTCTTTTATACGGGGATGAAAGAGTTCAACTTGCGGGGATTCTGAAGACCAAACAAGCCACAGATGCACCTAGATTTACACAGATTTTTCATCTGCGTCTATCTGCGTTTATCTGTGGACCTGCTATTCTTGCGCCTTCTGCTTCAACTCGTACAGCTTATTCAGCGCCTCCAGCGGCGAGAGCGAATCTACATCCAGCGCCTTGATTTCCTCGATCAGCGGGTGCGTCTCCGGCCCCAAAAAGGATAACTGGACCCCGCCGGAGAAAGCGTCGCGGACGCGGGCCTTTTTCTCCTGGAAGTCGGCATTGCCTTCCAACTCTTCCAAAATCTCGTTGGCCCGGCTGATGACAGCCTTGGGGATGCCGGCAATCTGGGCGACGTGAATGCCGTAGGAGCGGTCGGCCCCGCCGGGTACGATCTTGTGCAGAAAGATGACCTTGTTGCCCTCCTCGGTCACAGCCACGTTGTAGTTGCGGACGTGGGGCAGGTAGCGGGCCATCTCGGTCAGTTCGTGGTAGTGGGTAGCAAAGAGGGTTTTGGCCCGAATTTTTGGGTTATTGTGAATGTACTCAACCACGGCGCGGGCAATGGCCAGGCCGTCATAGGTGCTGGTGCCCCGGCCCACCTCGTCCAGAATCAGCAGGCTGCGGGCCGTGCTCTGGGAGAGGATCGAGGCGGTTTCAACCATCTCCACCATAAAGGTGCTCTGCCCGGCATGAATCTCGTCCTGCGCCCCAATTCGGGTAAAGATGCGATCCACTAGCCCAATCTTAGCCCGGTCGGCGGGGACAAAGCTGCCGATTTGAGCCATCAGAACAATCAGGGCGACCTGACGCAAAAACGTAGATTTACCGGACATATTCGGCCCGGTAATGATATGCATTAACTCCTCGCGCGACAGGCAGACATCATTGGGCACAAACGCAGTACCCAGACCGTCGGCGTCCAGCAGCGGCATCGTTTCGACCACCGGGTGGCGGCCGTTGATGATTTCCAGCACATCATCATCGCTTAAGCTGGGGCGGCTGTAATTGTTTTGCCGGGCCACCTCAGCCAGGGCCGCCACCCCATCGAGGTAGGCCAGCCCTCGGGCGGTAGCCAGCAGGCGTTCAGCAGCAGCGGCGATCCGGGTGCAGACCTCTTTGAAGATGCGCGTTTCGACCTCAAGCTGGCGCTCATCGGCGTTGAGAATCAGGCTCTCATACTCTTTCAGTTCGGGAGTGATATAGCGTTCGGCGTTGACCAGGGTTTGCTTGCGGATGTAGTCGGGCGGCACCAAATCACGGTTGGCATGCGATACCTCGATGTAATAGCCAAAGACCTTGTTAAAACTGACCTTGAGGCTTTTGATGCCGGTCCGCTGTCGCTCCAGCGGTTCCAAATTCGCCACCCACACCTTGGCTTCACGCGAACTGGCGATAATGCCATCCAACTCTGCCGAAAAACCGGGCCGGATAAAACCGCCCTTGGCAATCACTGCCGGTGGGTCGTCAACAATAGCCTGGGCGACGAGGTTAGAAATATCGGCGCAAGCATCCAATTTTAGATTTTCGATTTTGGATTTTAGCTTTACGATTTGTCCTTCGCCATTCGCTGTTTGCTCATTCTCTGACTCGCGGAACCGTTCCAGAATTTGTTGAATGGCGGGTATCGTCTCCAAACTGCGCTTGATCGCCAGCAGGTCGCGCGGCTGGGCCAGGCCCTGGATGGCCCGGTTGGTCAGGCGCTCCAAATCGGCGATCTCTTTGAGCCGGGCACGGAGATCCGCCCGCCCCAAGGTGTCGTTGAAAAAAGTTTCGACGGCCCCCAAGCGCTCGTTGAGAGCGGTCAGGTCGAGCAGGGGTTGGTGCAGCCAGGTCCGCAGCAAACGCCCGCCCATCGGTGTGATGGTTTTATCCAACACACCCAGCAGCGCCCCCTGGGTCGAGCCGGTGCGGATCGTTTCGGTCAGTTCCAGGTTGCGCCGGGTGGCGGCGTCGAGGGCCATAAAGGCATCGGTGCTGTAGGCGGAGAAGCGGGTGATGTGGGCCAGGGCCTGTTTCTGGGTGTCGGCCACATATTGAATAACGGCTCCGGCTGCCTGAACAGCCAGCGGCTTGCCGCCCAGCCCAAAACCGTCAAGGGTAGCCACTTCAAAATGGCGCTGCAAGACCTGCTGGGCGTGGCTCGATTCGAAGCGCCACTCATCGTAGAGCGAGCGGGGCGTGCTCAGCGGCTCAAATGGCTCCAGACCCGCCGGATCAGGGGCAATGATTTCAGCCGGTTTGAGCCGGGTGATTTCGTTAAGGACCAGCCGGGCTAAGTCGTGGCCCTGTAACTGGGTGGCGGCAAATTCGCCGGTGGTGATGTCTACAAAGGCCAGGCCGGCCCGCTCGCCCTGGATGATGACCGCAGCCAGGTAGTTATTCTCCTTGGCTGTCAGCAGGTTGGCCTCGACCACCGTGCCGGGGGTGACCACCCGGATCACTTCGCGCGGGACCAGCCCTTTGATCGGCTCGTTACCCAGTTGCTCGCAGATGGCGACTTTGAAGCCGGCCCGAATCAGCCGGGCCAGGTAACTTTCGACGGCATGGTAGGGCACACCGGCCATCGGCACCCGCTGGCCCTGGGCCACATTGCGGGAGGTCAGCACGATGTCAAGCGCCTGGGCTACGGTTCGGGCGTCTTCGTCAAAAGTTTCATAAAAGTCGCCCAGGCGGAAGAAAACAATGGCGTCGGGATATTGTTTTTTGACCGACAAGTATTGCTGGCGGACGGGTGTGGTCATGTCCCAGTTAACCATTAATAATTGACAATTAACTATTGATCATTCGCAATAGTCAATACTCAACGATCAATTGTCAACAGTCAATGAATTTATGGGGCAAGTATAGCACGCGCAAAAGGGATGAGCAACAGGAAAGGAACTTCTTAAGGCTTGCGTTTTCGGATTGAAATAGCTATAATGCCCCCACTTCCGCTCCCCATCACTACTTTCTTTATTTCTCAGAACATCATTTTAATAGTCAGGAACTTGACCATTGACCGATCAAGCGATGTTAACCTGGGCTAAAGCCATTAAAGGAGAGATTGTCCGTTTGCGCCGGACGATTCACCAAAAGCCGGAGCTTGGCTTTGAGCTTTATGAAACAGCCGGCCTGGTAGCTCAAACCCTGGCTGATTTAGGCATCGAGGCCCGAACCGGCGTTGGCAAAAGTGGTGTAGTGGCCCACCTGGGCCAGGGTAACGGCCCGGCCATCGGCATCCGGGCCGACATGGATGCGCTGCCCATTCTGGAGCAGACCGGGGCCGAGTATGCCAGCCAGATCCCCGGCCGCATGCACGCCTGCGGCCACGATGCCCACACGGCGGTGCTTTTAGGAGTCGCCCTGCTGCTCAAAGAGATGGACTTGCCCGGCGAAGTGCGGCTCATCTTCCAGCCCTCGGAAGAGACTTTCGACAGTGAGGGTATCAGCGGCGCGCCGCGCATGATAGCGGATGGCGCGCTCGAGGGCCTGGATGCCGTCATCGCTTTACACGTGGACACGTCTATTGCAGCGGGGCAGATCAAAGTTGCGCCTGGGGTGGCCCAGGCCGCTGTGGATGACTTTCGGATTTATGTTCAGGGTCGGGGGGGCCACGCGGCCCGCCCCTTCGCCGGGCTGGACCCCATTTGGATGATGACTCAGGTGTTGCAAGGTTTATATGCCATCCCCTCGCGCCGGTTGAACCCCCTCCGCTCCGGGATCGTCACCGTCGGAATTGTCAAGGCTGGTAGCGCCAACAACGTCATTCCTGCCGAAGCCTATATTGAGGGCACCTTACGCAGCCACGACGAGCAAGTCCGGCTGCAACTGCGCGAAGAGGTTGAAAAGGCAGCGGCTATGGTCAAAGCCTGGGGCGGCGATTACCGGCTGGAATTTGATTTTGGCTATCCGCCGCTGGTGAATAATCAGAAGGTAGCCGGTTGGCTGGCCCGGGTCGGGGCTGATTTGTTGGGGCGGGATCAGGTCATAGATAAAGATATGGTCAGTTTTGGGGCGGAAGATTTTGCCTATATGACGGCCAAAGTGCCGGGAGCTATGTTCCGGTTGGGCGTAAAACCGTCTACTGTGACTTTCGGTGGTTTGCACGAGGCCACCTTTGACCTGGACGAGGAATCTTTACCCTTCGGCGCGGCCATGCTGGCCGAAACAGCTCTGCGATTTGTCAGAGGTGAGCTTGAGTAAGCATCCTTAACGTGGATTGACAAAGTTGAAGGGGGGTGGGCCAAAAAGATAGATCTATTTTTGACTCAAAGTTCTTTAGTCCAATTAACTTTTGAGGTAAATCTATTTAGGAGGAGACTATGCTAGCAAGACGACCCTGGTGGTCACTTATCGTCGTGATGGTAACATTATTATTTTTAGCGAGTTATGGTAGCGCCCAGCTCGCGCCGAACGCCTCTGAGCAGGCCCAAACCGAAGCCACGCCGACTGCCACTGAAGAAGCTGGGGAAGCGATGGCTACGACTGAGGCCCCCGCAGCAGTCGTGCCGGATTGCGCTGACCTGCCTGCAGCGGTTGAAGCAGCGGCCACTGAGGAAGCGGCAGCCACTGAGGAAGCGACGGCTGAACCCGCTCCTGACAGTGGTAGTAAAGTGGTCAGGATCAGCTTTACCCAGGAACCCAGCGGTTCCTTTAATCCTCTCTACAGCGAGCACTGGTTTAGCTGGATTACCACGGCTCTCTGGCTGGAACGTCCCTGGAATTTTGATGAAAATGCGCAACCCTGCCTGGTGCACTTGACCGAGATGCCCAATATCGAAAACGGGGGCATTTCTGAGGATGGCCTGACCATGACCTTCAAGTTGAAAGACGGCCTGACCTGGTCGGATGGCGAGCCGTATACCGCCGAGGATTGGATTTTCACCTGGCAGATGGTGATGGATGAAAATAATACCGTTATTACCCGCTATCCGTACGATGAGTTTGTCGAGGATGTAAGCGCGCCCGATCCTCTGACCGTCGTCGTCAAGCTCAAAGAACCCTTCCCGGCCTGGCAGTCGGTCTTGTTTGTTAAACCCAACGGCTCGGCAATTTTACCCAAACATATCCTCGAGCCGGTTTTTGAGGCCGAAGGCACGCTGGACAACGCCGAGTGGAACCGCGCGCCTACGGTCGGCATTGGCCCCTTTGTCTTCAAAGAGTGGGAATCCGGCAGCCACTTCTCTTTTACGCGCAATGAAAACTACCACGGTGAACTCGCCAAAGTGGACGAGGTCTTCTTCCGCATTCTGGCCGACGATGCCGCTCAGAACGCCGCCCTCAAAGCCGGCGACGTGGACATTGGTACCTTTGTCAGTTTTGCCGATATTCCTGATCTGCAAGAAAACGGCCTCAACATCATGAGCGCCTCGTCCGGCTATAACGAAGGCATGTGGTTTAACATGCGCGAAGACAGCGCCCACCCCGCCGTGCTCGACGTCAATGTCCGTAAGGCTGTCGCCCTGGGCTTTGACCGGGAGCAGATCACCGAGGATTTGCTCTTTGGCCTGACCCAGCCCAACGTCACTTTCTGGGATGGCTCGGCCTGGGTCAACCCCGACCTGCAGCCCTATCCGTACGACCCTGAGCAGGCCGAAGAATTATTGGATGAGGCCGGCTGGGTAGACAGCAACGGCGACGGCACCCGCGACAAGGACGGCGAGGAACTGGTGCTCCGCTACACCACCACCCCTCGACCCATACGCAAGGACACCCAGGCTGTGGTGCAGCAGCAACTGGCTGAAATTGGCATTGGCGTCGAGTTGTTTAATTTTGAAGGTGAAGTCTTTTTTGCCGGTTTTGCCGAGGGGGGGCCTGTCGCCACCGGCGAGACAGACATGGCGAGCTGGTCTAACGTGAGCGCCTTCCCTGACCCGAACACCCAGGATTGGCTGTGCAATCAGGTCCCCACCGATGAGAATCCCTCCGGCACCAACTGGTTTATTTGCGACGAGGAACTCGACGCGCTCTTCCAACAGCAGTCGGTGGAGATTGACTCCGAAAAGCGCCTGGATTTAATGTACCAGATTCAGCAGATCATGTACGACAACGTCTACTACATTGGGCTGTGGGGCGATCAAGATCAATGGGCGGTCAACCCACGCCTGACCGGGATAAAGTTCTCCGGCGTCAACCCCTTCTTCAACGCCAACCAGTGGGACATTAGCGAGTAGCAAGTAGCAAAGTAACAAGTAGCAGGTAGCAAAATAGCAATTTTGCTACCCTGCTACTTGCTACCCAATGGAGTAACGTCGTTATGACTACCTACATCATCCGCCGCCTCTTGCAGGCAATTCCGTTACTCTTGATTATCACCTTTGTGCTGTTTATATTGACAAGCAACATGGGCGACCCCCTGGCGACGCTGGGGGGTCGCCAGCGCATCCGGGCGGCCGACCGGGAGCGGCTGATGCGCCAGTTTGGCCTGGACCAGCCGGTAGCCGTCCAGTATGTTTACTGGCTTATCGGCAATGATTGGACCCAGATAGATAAAGATGGCGATGGTGTGGGCGACGAACCGGGCAAACGCAAAGGGGTGCTGCGCGGTGATTTCGGCCCTTCCCTCGTTACCCGTCGCCCCGCGTTGGACATCATTCTGGAACGGCTGCCGAATACCTTATTGCTTATGCTGCCCGCGGAATTCTTGATTATCATCTTTTCGCTGGTGGTGGGCATTTATTCAGCCCTGCGGCAATACTCGTTTGTTGACAATCTCCTGACCTCCTTCTCTTTTATCGGTTACTCGATGCCGGTTTTCTGGCTGGCCCTTATGCTGATGTATATTTTTGCCGTCAATTTTAAGGCCTGGGGTCTGCCCTATTTGCCCACCGTCGGCATGTTCGAGCCGGAAGTGGGCAAAACAGTCCAGCAGGTCTTGTGGCACATGGTTTTGCCGCTGGCCACCTTAACCATCATCAGTGTGGCTGGCTACAGCCGCTACGTTCGGGCCTCGATGCTGGAAGTGATTCACCAGGATTACATCCGCACGGCCAGGGCCAAAGGGCTGCCAAGGCGGATGGTTGTTTACGGCCATGCCCTTAAAAATGCTTCCCTGCCCTTAGTCACCATTGTCGGCCTGGATTTGCCGCTGCTGCTGGCCGGGGCGATTGTGACCGAGAGTATTTTTGCCTGGCCGGGCATGGGCCGTCTCTTTATTGATCACACCGAACGGGCCGACATAGCCGTTATTATGGGGATTATGGTCATGATCTCGGTGGCGGTGGTTTTTTTCCAAATTGTGACCGATTTGGTTTATGCCTACCTTGACCCGCGTATTCGTTTGGCTTAGGAGCGTTTGAAAGAGTTAACATGACCACGGTTACAGCTACTTCCTCCACGGCTCCGCTAAGCCGGGCCGACTTGGCGGCTAAACCTGTTCTCTCGCCGGGAAAGCTGGTCTGGCTGCGCTTTCGCCGCCATAAAATGGCTATCGTTGGCATTGTCATTCTGCTGGTGATCCTCCTGTACATTACCGTGGGATCTATTTTTATGCCGGAGTCCTATGCCAACTTTAACAATACCAAAATCAAGTTACAGCCGCCCAGCCTGGACCACCCCTTTGGCACCGACAGCGTGGGGCGCGACCTGATGGCCCGGACGATCTCAGGCGGTCAAATTTCGCTGGTGATTGGGGTATCGGCCATGCTGGTGGCTTTGGTGTTGGGCACCTTGGTTGGAGCGATAGCCGGCTACTACGGCGGTATCATTGACAGCATTCTGATGCGCTTCACCGAAGCAGTTTTCAACATTCCCCAGTTGTTCCTGCTGATTGTCGTTGGTAAATTTTTTGCCATGGACATTAACGCCATCGAGCTTTTTGGCCGGACATTCAGCGGTAGCGTCCTGGTCATCATCCTGATTATTGGCTTGACCAGTTGGACCTACCTGGCCCGTATCGTCCGCGCCCAATTTCTGTCGCTTAAAGAGCGCGATTATATTTACGCCGCGCGGGCGATTGGCACCTCGAACGGGCCGATCATCTTCCGCCATATTTTGCCCAACAGCCTGGCCCCGATCATCGTTGCCGCCACGCTTGGGGTCGCCTCGGCCATTTTAGCCGAAGCCTATGTCAGCTTTTTGGGGCTAGGAGTCCAGGCGCCAACGGCCAGTTGGGGCAACCTGCTGGTCAGTTCCTATGACCGCCTGCAAACCGCGCCGTGGCTGTGGATTTTTCCGGGCCTGCTCATTACCCTGACCGTCCTGGCGATCAATTTTGTCGGCGATGGCTTACGAGACGCGCTGGACCCACGCACGCAAATTTAGCAGATAGAGGATAGTGGATAGTAGATAGAGAATAGAGGATAGCAGGTATCTTTCTATCTACTATCTTCTATCTTCAGTCGGGAAGGGTGAGGATGGTTAACTGCAAACCTCGGCGGCTCACCGGATAATATCCGTACCGCCTCTTCTGCCGTTCGCTGGTGGAGCGCCCGGACGCTGGCGGTGGAGTACCAGGCGGCATGAGGGGTGATCAATACCTGGGGATGGTTAAAGAGGGGATCAGGTGTGACCGGCGGCTCCGTTTCCCACACGTCGAAAGCCAGGCCGCTCAACTGCCCGCTCTCCAGCGCGGCACGAGCGGCCGGCATGTCCACCAAATCGGCGCGCGAAACGTTGACCAGTAGCGCCCCCGGCTTCATCTGAGCAAAAGCGGCTTGGGTCAGGAGCGGCTGTTTTCCTGCCTGGCTGGGCAGGTGCAGCGAAATAATATCGGCCTGGGCCAGTAGGCTGGCCAGGGAGACCGGCTCGACCCCCCGCGCCTGAATTTGCTCCGGCGGGATGAACGGGTCGTACCCCAGCACGCGCAGCCCAAACGCTTTGGCCCGTTGCGCTACCCTGGAACCAATCCGCCCCATGCCGATCAACCCCAGGACGGTCCCTTGCAGCGGGCGGGGCGCGCCGGCGCAGTCAAAATTCCACCCTCCCTGCCGGACCTCGGCAGTGAGCCGGGTCAGGTTGCGCCAGGCGGCTAATATCAACAGCATGGTGTGGTCGGCCACCTCGTCGGCGCAGTAGTC
This sequence comes from Anaerolineales bacterium, assembly GCA_015075185.1. Lineage (GTDB taxonomy): Bacteria > Chloroflexota > Anaerolineae > 4572-78 > J111 > DSQQ01. The sequence goes on from JABTUW010000003.1 coordinate 1,121,603, forward strand.
GCCGGCGTTGCAGACTAATATACCCAGTTCCGTCGCCGCCGCAACATCAATATGGTCCCAGCCGGTGCTGCAGGTGACGATCAACTTCAACTGGGGCCGCTGCCGCAGCAGGTCGCCGGGGACATGCAGCAGGCCCACCAGCAGCGCCTCGGCCTCATGGCTGGCCTCAACTAGTTCTTCCGGCATGCGGCAGGGCCGAAAAGCAAAGCTTTTGCCGGCAGCTTCGACAATGTCCCGCTCGATCAGGCCGTCAGAAGAGTCGTCGGTGCAAATAATGGTCATTGTAAGTTTGCCACTTGGAGAAAGTAGGGAACTAAGTGCAAAAAATGCAAATCCATTTCGGATATCGGAGTAAAAAAGTGTACTTTTTCACTCCGATTTTAAACATACCACCGATACCCTTCTACTGCAAAGATACCCCTTTGAGGCGAGTACATCTAGTGAAAAGACAGCAGAATAATAAGAGTATATAAAATTCCCTGTCTACACTCGCCTCACGCAAGTGCAGGCTGTCTACCGTTTACTGTCTACTATTTTTAAGGAGTTCCATGTCTATCCTGCAAACAACACAGCTCAACATCCCCGCCGGTATGATTGACTTTGGCGTCGGCCAGCCATCGCTGTCGTTATTACCTCAGACCGCGCTGAAGCAGGCCGCCGAACACTGCTTGAGCCAGGGCGATGCGTCGTTCCTGCAATATGGGGCCGAACAGGGCGACGGTTATTTCCGGCTCACCCTGGTCCGGTTTCTTACTAAACATTATGGCCTGCCGGTCGAAGCCGACCAACTCCTGATTACATCGGGCGCCTCCCAGGCGCTCGACCTGATCTGCACTCGCTTTACCCAGCCCGGCGATACCATTTTTGTCGAGGAGCCGACTTATTTCCTGGCGCTGTTGATCTTCCGCGACTACCGCCTCAACCTGGTCGGCATTCCTATGGACGAAAACGGCCTGATCGTCGAGGCGCTGGAGGAAAAGCTAGCCCAACACCGGCCCGTCTTTCTCTATACCATCCCGGCGTTTCACAATCCTTCGGCGGCCACGCTCTCAGCCGAGCGCCGCGAGCGGCTGCTCCGGTTGAGTCAAGAACACAACTTCCTCATCGTCGCCGACGAGGTCTACCAGATGCTCGATTATACCACGCCGCCGCCGCCACCGTTGGCTGCCCATATTGACACCAACCAGGTCATATCCCTGGGTTCGTTTTCCAAAATTACGGCCCCTGGCCTGCGCCTGGGCTGGGTCCAGGCAGCGCCCACTCGACTCGACCCACTGCTTCACGCCGGGCTACTGGAAAGCGGGGGCGGGCTTAACCCGTTCACCTCGGCGGTGGTGCAGAGTTTGATCGAATTGGGCCTGCAGGATGAGTGTCTGGTCCACTTGAAAGCCGTATACCACGAACGGTCCACTGCTTTGAGCGCCGCCTTACGCCGGCAAGTACCGGCCCTCTCTTTTGCCGAACCCGGCGGCGGTTTTTTCATCTGGCTGCGTCTGCCGGAGGGTTGGAACGCCCAGGACATCCTGTTTAAAGCCAGGCAGCATAATGTCAGTTTTCAACCGGGGATCAAGTTCTCCAGTGCGCAAGGACTGCACAACTATCTGCGCTTGAGCTTTGCCTATTATGATACGGCCGAATTGCTTGAGGGCGTTTCTCGCTTGGCCGAGGTGATGAGTAAAGATACATAAATCCATTGCGGAGCGTAAAAATGAAAACCTGGCGTTACGATCACTTAACCTGGCCGGAGATGAATGAAGCTCTGGCCAGAGACCCCCAGCCGGTGGTGCTGATCCCCTTCGGCGCGGTGGAGGACCACGGCCCGCACCTGCCCCTCTCCACCGACAACGATATTCTGGCCGGAATTTTGGAGGAAGTTGGCCGCCGGGCCGCCGGCGACATTTTGGTGCTGCCGACCATCCCTTTTGGCCTGGACGAGCATCACATGGATTTCCCCGGCACGATTGCCGTAGACATTGAAACCTGCCTGGCCTACATCTCGCAGGTGGCGATCAGCGTGGCCCGGCACGGCTTCAAGCACATCCTGATTGTTAACGGCCACGGCTCCAACCACAGCATCGCTGATCTGGCGGCGCGGAAGTGCGTCATCGTGACCGGGGCCAAGTGCGGGGCCATGAGTCCCAACGCGGCCATTGACCCTTCGCTGTGCGCCGATGTGCTGGAAAATGGCCGGCGCGGCGGGCCGGGCAGCGTCAGCCACGCCTGCGAGTACGAAACCGCTATGATGCTGCACTTGCAGCCCCACCTGGTGCAGATGGACAAGGCCGAGCGCGACATCGGCCAGCAGGCGGGCAAATATTTTAACTGGGACCTGGGCCGGCCCAGCTCGATTATGTGGCAGGATTGGTGGAGCCGCATCAGCCGGGCCGGGGTGGCCGGGGATGCCAGCGCGGCCACCGCCGAGTTTGGCCGGGAGTTATGGGAAGTGACGGTCGAGCGGTTTATCGAATTATGCCGGGAGTTTCGGAGTTTTGAGAATCCACCCCGGGTAGATCATCATCTTGGAGTTAAACAATGATGCTTTCTCCACTGATCAATTTTATCATTGGCCTGGCCGTATTGTTGTTTGGGCGTCACTTATTCTGGTTGTTTGTAGCGGTAGCCGGTTTTGTGTTCGGGGTGATGGTCGCACCTCAGTTGCTGCCCGGCCAGCCGGACTGGCTAATTTTGCTAGTGGCCCTGGTGCTGGGATTAGTGGGTTTGCTTTTGGCCGTGGTGGTGCAGCATATCGCTATAGCCCTGGCCGGGTTTATCTTTGGCGGTTACGCCCTGTTGTCGCTGCTGGTGGCGGTGGGGCTGAGGGTAAGTCCCTGGGAATGGCTGATCTACATCATTGGGGGGATTATTGGCGCCATACTGGTGCTTTACCTGTTTGATCCGGCCTTGATTGTGCTGTCATCTCTAGCCGGGGCTAGCCTGGTAACAGAGGCGGTCAGGCTTTCGGGGGTTGTCACGCTTACCCCACCGTTTGACTTGGCGCTGTGGGTGGTTCTGGTGATCGTAGGGATTGTTTTCCAGGCCGGTTTGATGTTTTGGCAGCCGCCCGAACGGCGCCAGGTCAGGCGGAGATACCGCCGCTCATCCTAACGAAGCTCTATAACCTGCCTCATATCCACTGCTCGCCGGCGGTGCGCTCGTTCCGCACGTTGCCGGTGTTGACCGTAGATTTCGGCTCGATCAGGACAACGTGCACCTCTTCTTCGGCCACGGGCAGATGTTCGACGCCTTTGGGGATGATGAGCAGCTCGCCCTCTTCCAGCCACACGTCGCGGTCGCGGAACTTGATCAGCAGCCTGCCCTTGACCACCCAGAAGAGTTCGTCCTCGGCCTCATGGTGATGCCAGACAAACTCACCTTTGAGCTTGGCCAGTTTAACGTAGGCGTCGTTGAGTTCGCCGGCAATGCGGGGACTCCAGGTTTCGTTAAACAGGTTGAACTTTTGGGTTAGATTTACCTTCTCCATTATTTGCTCCTGCTTCTCGCTTAACCCTGATAAGGCCCACCGACCTCACCCCAGCCCCACTGAGGCATCGGCGCTTGAAGATTCGGCTCAACGCCCGGCTGTGATTAACTCACAGCCAGCCGCGTCCCCCATTCAATATAAGCGACAAAGGCCGAACGAAATTCCGGATCGTCCGGCAGCCCTGCCTCGTCGGCACATTCACAAATCAAGCGCACCCACTGCGTGCGCTGCTCCGGGGTGAGCTTACGCCCCAGATGATGAGAAATCATGGCGGCGTGACCGCCCCTTTCGCCGCTGTAAAGTTTCGGGCCGCCAAATACCTCGGCGATAAACCGGGCCACCCACTGCGGATGTTCCGGGACCATGGTTGCGAATACCGGGGCCAGTAAAGAGTCCTCTTTGACCCGCTGGTAGAAGATTTCAGTTAATCGTTCAAAGGCTGGCATACCTCCTGCCCATTCATACAAAGTCGGTGGGTATTTTTCAGACATTTAATACCTCCTGTTGGGCTTACCAAATTAATAGGTTGGATTATTGAAACACTGTCCTTGTGATTTCAACCCCGACGCTCATTGTATCATAGTTTGAGCCTGGTTATGACCATCCGAATAGCTAGGATACCAACTGGAAAAAAGGTCAGGTGCTTCACGTCGCCTCGATGACCTTCGCCTTCGTCACCCGGATCAAATCCTGCACCAACAGCTCCAGATTGACCCCTCGCTTGCCGGCGCTGACCAGAATCCGCTCCAACTCCAGGGCGGGCTTATCAATATAAACGGCAAAGTTCTTGTGCAGTAAGGCCAGGGCCGAGATACCGCCGGTTTGCAGGCCGGTCAGGCGCTCGGCTTCTTTGTGGGGGGCCATCTGCACCTTTTTCTGGCCCACCGAGGCGGCCAGCTTTTTCAAATCCAGCTCGCGGCTCCCCGCGACCATAACCAGCATGGTCCTGCCTGTGGGCGGCAGGACCACCAAGGTTTTGTAAACCCATTCATGCGGCAGGCTGAAGTAATCGGCCACGCCATCGGCGGAATGAATGGAATCGGGAAACTCGCGCACGGTGTAACTAACTCTCTGTTGGTCCAAAATCCGCATGGAGTTAAGTTTCTCAGACATCTTGGTTTATCCTGGGAGGTTGGATAGAGGGAAAGGGGGTACATAGTCCGTTAAATTACGCACCATGTACCACGCCCTACGATCCTACTTCTTACCTGCTTCTTTCTCCAGCTCTGTCGCGTGTTCCTGCAGATGCTTTTGAATGGCCAGGGCCGCTTCGGCGGAGATTGAGCGCCCGTGCAGCGCAGCCAGCTTGCGGAGCAGTTCATAATCTTTATTTTCGATGTAGGTGACTAAGTTTCTTTTTTCGGTGGTAAATTTGCCGCCAACTGTGCTCATAAAAGGGTCAACATCCTATCAAGCAGGGTAAAAGTGACTTTATTATAGCATCGTTTGGGCGAGGTAAGAAACCTGTTGTAGGACAAGTTGGCAACTTGTCCTACGCTCCCCTTTAGGCTGACTTTCGCAGAATTCAGTTATGGATTATACTACGCCCAAGGCTGGCCCCGTCTTCGGGCGGGGTTTTGCTTTGCCTGGCTGATGATGGGGAAGAGGGGGATCACGATATCGTTTATGAGTCAAAAACCGCTGGCGCTCGCCGCCCAAAGCCGTCTGCTGAATAATGCCCCGGTGGTGGTGATTTTCCTGGTCATTGTAGACAGTCTTCACTTTGTTTTTGCCCGCCTATTGCTGCCCTACCTGCCGCCGACCACCTCGGCGATGTATGTCCTGACGATTGCCACGGTTGAGGTCGCGCTCTTCCTGGCGATTTGGGACAAGATTGATTTTACGACGTTTCGCCGCCACGCCTGGTTTTTCTGGGGGATAGGCTTCCTGGTAGCGGCGAGCACGGTTCTAAACTACACCGCCGTAGCGTTTATTGATCCGGGCACGGCCTCGCTGCTGGGCAAACTGTCTACCCTGTTCAGCCTGGGTTTCGGCCTGGTCTGGCTGCGCGAGCGCTTTACCCCCTTTCAATCCCTGGGCGCGCTCATTGCCGTGATCGGCAGCTTTATCATCGCCTTTCAGCCCGGCGAATTTGTCTGGGCCGGCGCGCTGATGGTCATCGTCTCGACCTTTATGTACGCCCTCCATGCCGCCCTGGTCAAACGCCACGGGCATGGCATCAGCCTGACCGACTTCTTTCTGTTCCGGCTGGCCTGTACCACGGCTTTTCTGTGGCTGTTTGCCATTGGCCGGGGTGAAGTCCGGCTACCTGACTGGACCGCCTGGCTCATTTTGTTAACGGCCGGCACGGTTGATGTGACCATTAGCCGAACTTTGTATTACCTGACTCTGCGCCGTTTGAACCTCAGCGTGCATACGATTATACTCACCCTCAGCCCGGCGGCGGCTATTTTGTGGACGCTGCTTCTATTTGGCCTGGGGCCAACCTTCCAGCAGTTGGCCGGCGGGGCTGCGGTCATTGCCGGGGCGCTGATGGTTTCGCTGGGGCAGGCGAGGTGATAGGTACCAGCATGTCATTCCGAGTGGAGCGGAGCGGAACGAGGAATCCCTCGCATCTTAACCATAGAGTAACTCTGCAGGGATTTCTCGTTTATGCCCTTTGGGTACTTCCTCCGGTCGCTCGAAATGACATATCAGAGTAATTGCACTTAATTTCGATTAAATTTATACAAAAATACTTGGAGGTATCCTATGAAATACCGACCCTTTGGTCGCACCGGTTGGCAGGTTTCAGAGATTAGTTTTGGGGCGTGGGCCATTGGTGGCTCCTGGGGCGAGGTGGGCGATGAAGATGCCCTGGCCGCGCTGCACGCTTCCATTGATCAGGGCATCAACCTGATTGACACGGCTGACGTGTACGGCGACGGCCGCAGCGAGCGGCTGATTGCCCAGGTGTTAAAAGAGCGCTCCGAACCGGTTTACGTGATTACCAAGGCCGGGCGGCGGCTCGACCCGCACACCGCAGAGGGTTACAACCGCCAGAATTTGACCGCTTTTATCGAGCGCAGCCTGAAAAACCTGGGGGGTGAAGCCCTGGATTTGGTCCAGTTGCACTGCCCGCCGACGCAGGTCTACTACATGCCGGAAGTCTTTGGAGTGCTGGATGACCTGGTCCGGGCCGGCAAACTCAAATTCTACGGCGTCAGCGTCGAAAAGGTGGAAGAGGCCATTAAAGCTGTTGAATATCCTGGTGTTCAGAGTGTCCAGATCATCTTCAATATGTTCCGCCAGCGCCCGGCCGAATCGTTTTTCGGGCTGGCCCGGCAGCGCCAGGTTGGGATTCTGGCCCGGGTGCCGCTGGCCAGCGGCCTGCTCAGCGGCAAAATGAGCAAAGAGACCACCTTCCCGGCCGACGACCATCGTAACTTCAACCGCTACGGCCAGGCTTTTGACCGGGGCGAAACCTTCTCCGGCGTAGACTACGACACCGCCCTGGAAGCCGTCGAGATGCTGAAACGCCTGGTCCCGCCCGGCTTCTCGCTGGCCCAGTTGGCCCTGCGCTGGATCCTCATGTTTGATGCCGTTAGCTGCGCTATTCCCGGAGCCAAGAACGCCCGGCAGGCCCTCGCCAATGCCCAGGCCGCCGACCTGCCGCCTCTCAGCGACGAGTTGATGGCTCAGATCCGGGCGATTTATGATGACAGGATTAAAGAGTTGGTCCATCAACGCTGGTAGGTTATAGAACTTACGCGGTCATGTCATTTCGAGCGACAAAGGAGCGAGAAATCTCTCTAAACTACTCTTGCCTGACGAGGCTATAGGGATTTCTCCCTCCGCTACGCTCCGGTCGAAATGACATGCGTAGGCTCACCGTGTAACTCCTTAAATTAAGGATAATCAATCTGCTCAGATAACACGGAGAAAATCTTTTACACCTCTGTGAACCTCTGTGTCTCCTTTGTGTCTCTCTGTGACCTTTTAAAAACAACACCATGCGCTTCAACACCGAACAACGCCGCTTCAACTGGATTCACGCTTACGGCGAGGCCATGCGCCTGGCCCTGGTCAATGAGCTGGCCGGCGGCCAGGCGGGCCGGCTGATTACCTTCCAGCAGCTCGCCGGGGCCGAGTGCGCCTGGTGGCGGGCCGCTCTCTCCGGCGATGCGGAACTGCGCCGCTGGCTGGCCCACAAGCGGGGCCGCGGCTGCTACTGGTCGCTCTTGCTGGCCCACGATTTCTACTACCTTTACGACCTGGAAGCCGAGCTGTGGGGAGCGAACTCGGCTCAATTTCTGGACTGCACCCGGGTTGACCAGCAGGTCGCCCTGGAACCGTTCCGGCTGGTGCTGCTCTTTTACTTGACCGAACGCGCCCTCAAATTATTATTAGCCCATCTTGGCTTTTTGAATTACGAGGGGAGCAATCACTCCCACGCCCGGATTCGTGAGGCGGCCTATGCCCACCTGTTTGAGCAGTCGCACCTGGCCCGCTGGCTGCCTTTTCCCTTTAACCTGACCGCGTTATCCAAACGCCTGGTCCACGGCCATGCCGATTACCTACGCCACGCCAACTATTATGTTGACCCCGACCACTTTGGCCCGGTGCGCAAGACTCACTATACCGCTGTGCTGGAAAGCGCCCTCTGCCAGGCAGTCAGTTGGCAGCGCGAGCGCCATACCCAGCAGGGCTACCAGCCGCCCCCCGGCAGCCTGCAAGCCTTTTTCTTCGACCCGCTCTGGCACTATTCGGAAAGCTACCGCTACCGCCTGCCCCTGGCCGGCGACACCCTCCGCCAAAATCCCTTCTACTGGAGCCTCAATCTGCGCTGGCTCGGCTCGGCCCTGCTGGGCTTGATCGAACTGTGGCTCTACACCCTCAGCGCCCAGCGCCTGCGCGAAACCTGGCAGACCTACAGCCAGCAGTCCCGCTCGCCCGCGCTCCAGGCCATCCAGCTCCCCCGCTGGCAGGCCATCCGCCGCAGTGTCCCGCAGCTATTGGTTAAATAGAATCCACAGGCAGACCGCAGAGGTTTCAGAAACCTCTGCGGTCTTAAAATTCTAAAAAACTCGCCGGCTTTTTTAGAAATTATACGCCGTAGTTTGGAGCAAAACACGTCGTAGTTTGGACCGTAACACGTCGTAGTTTGGAGCAAAACACGTCGTAGTTTGGACCGTAACACGTCGTAGTTTGGACCGTAACACGCCGTAGTTTGGACCGTAACACGTCGTAGTTTGGAGCAATATACGCCGAATATTATTAAAAATCACGCCGCATCTCTTTCAAAAAACAGGTTGGCCCAGATTTAGCCGGCCCCCTGTTCAGTTCGGCTCAATTCGGTTATAATAAGGTGGCCCTTAATCGGGCCTGGGCCTGTCGCGCCTGCGGGTTCGTCGAACTCTTCCTCGGTCCGCAGCAGCTTGCGCTGTCCACCGAGGGCTGGAAGCCCCCGGCTATCATAGGTGAAAACCGCTTAAAAGCGGTTCAGCAGCCTGCTTCAGCGGGCTTCCATCCAGGGTAGCCGGGCGTTTCAACGCTCGGCGGGCGGCGCGGCTGAGGTGATTATGTAATTACCGGATGCTCTCGAAGATTATCCCGATGGAACCAACCAAACGCCTCTTGATTCTAGCCTGCTCCCGCCGCAAGCGCCCCGACCCCGGCCTGCTGCCGGCAATGGAGCGGTATGATGGGAGAAGTATTTAATAGCTTACTGACTTCAGATTTTCAACCAGAGTCCATTTCCCCGCTCTACAGAAGAAACTGATGGAAAACGAACTCGTAAGATACTCAAGAGCAGGTGACGCTTTTCATTATCGCTGGGCTGCACGCCGCTGTCTCAGAATGATAAATCCAAAATCACGGCTCAGATGCCTTGTGATTGAAGGTTCAATGGAGCAAGAGGCTGCTGGCGAGTATGTAATTGATGTTGCTGAATATTACGGCTCAGATGAAAATGAGGATCAGGAGATTACATATTACCAACTTAAGCATTCGACAATAAGAAAAGATGAGAATTTTAACTTAAGCGACTTAAAAGATACGATTGAAGGATTTGCAAAACGATATTCTGACCTTTTGTTAAAGAGTAGCCAAGGTTACGATCCTCAATCAGTAAGGTTCTCGATTGTCACGAACCGGCCAATTAGTGACCAATTTAAAAATGGTATTCTCGCCATTAGAAAAGGTACTAAAGCAGAAAAAAGATTTCAAGAAACCTTAGAAGAATATACCAAGTTAAAAGACCAGCATTTGCAAAATTTTTGTATCTCCCTTGAGTTAGTTGACGGGGAGGGAGACTACAATACGCAACGACATGAGCTTCACGCCGAAATTTCGCAACTTCTTGCCGGTGGTGTGGATAACGCCCAGATCGACAGTATTATCGCCCTTGTACAAGAGCAAGCATTACCCAATTCTAGTGGTCGGATTGTTCGGGAGGATATACTAAAACGCTTTGGGGTTACTTCTGAAAGAGAGTTATTTCCTGCTCCGCCAGAATTTGAAAATTTAAATAACGCTATCAAGCGAGAGCAACATGATAACCTGTTAAATCAGCTTCTAAAAGCTTCTGCGCCCATAATAATCCATGCTGGCGGTGGTATTGGTAAGTCTGTTGTCGCTTGCCAATTGGCAAATTCTTTGCCCATTGGATCATTAGGTATCGTTTATGATTGTTTTGGAGCCGGTCGGTATCGAAATCGAAGTGAACCACGGCATCGTCATCGTGATGCACTGGTGCAGATAGCAAATGAAATTGCATCTCACGGTTTATGCGACCCTTTAATCCCCCGCCCCACAGATTTAGACGATGCGCTTTTGCGAGCATTTTTGACCCGATTACGGATTGCTGCCACATCCTTACGACAGGTAAATAAAGATGCAGTTTTAGCGATTTTAATTGATGCGGCTGACAATGCAGAGATGGCCGCAGAAGAGTTTAGTGAACCCTGTTTTGCTCATCAGCTATTGCGTGATAATATCCCAGATGGATGCCGGCTTGTTGCACTTTCTAGAACTGAGCGTGTCCATCTTCTCAAACCTTCGAGCGTAGTCCAACAATCTGAATTAGAGCCTTTCAGCGAAGCAGAGACGCTTGTTCATCTTCGTGCATACTATCCTGATGCAACCGATGCAGACGGCCTCGAGTTCTATCGCTTGACCGGTGGAAATCCACGAGTGCAAGCTAACGCGCTAAGTGTAGGTCACAAAACAGTTGCAGAAGTTTTAGTTCATCTTGGGCCTTCAGGCACCTCCGTTGAAGAGCAAATTGAATTACAGCTCAAATCCGCTATTTCTGTAGTCAAAGAAAAACTCCCCATCAATTTTCAAAGGCATATTGAGGCAATTTGCCTCGGTCTTGCCAATCTACCTCCATTTATCCCGCTCAATGTCCTTTCCGCTGCTGCTGAAGTTGATGTTGCGGCGATTAAGAGCTTTGTGGCAGATTTAGGGCGACCTCTCTGGCTCTCAGATAACTCGGTACAATTTAGAGATGAGCCAACAGAAACTTGGTTTCGGAACAATTTCTCTGCGTCTGCGCAGCAGATTGAATCTTACCTAACCCACTTAAAGCCATTGGCTTCTCAGTTTTCTTATGTGGCCGAAGTGCTGCCATCTTTACTTCTGCAGTCTGAAAATTATGACCAGCTTATTAGCTTGGCGCTCTCTGACGATTTCCTACCAAAAGACAGCCCAATTGATGAGCGAAATGTTCGAGTATATCGTCTGCAATTCGCCTTTAAAGCTGCTCTAAAGCTAAAACGATATGCCGATGCAGCAAAGCTGGCTTTGCGTGCTGGTGAAGAAGTTGCTGGCGATGCCCGGCAGCTTGAACTCCTAAAACAGAATATTGATCTGATTGCACCGCTCCAAGCTGAACAGAGGGTGCAGGAATTAGCATTCCGGCGAATGTTACGCAGTGGGTGGGATGGGTCGGAAAATGCATATTCTGCTGCATTGTTGTCTTCTGTTGAGGATTTTAAAGGCGAGGCCCGGGGCTATCTAAGAGCAGCCCATAATTGGCTGAGATTGTATTTCAATGAACGTGAGAAAAAAGGCGACCCCCATGACGACCGTCTCAAAGATGAGGATATTGTGGAATTGGCTTTTGCTCATTTCAATCTTTTCGGAGCAGAGGGTTTAGTAGATTTTATTCTGGGATGGCGACCTCCAGAAGTCGTGTTCCGTATTGCACGGCTGTTCATAAGACGGCTTGTTGATGCAGGAAACTTTGCAGCAATAGATGAAATCTCGCAAATTGATCATCGCAACCAATACCTGATGATAGCTATTGCGGATGAGTTGTTGGCAGTTGGTAAATTTCCTGTTGCGGATGCGATGCAGATTTACTTAGATTTACTAACCCACAAGCGAGCTCGTATTCCCAAGCCCAGTCGATACTCGTCTGAAGATTCAATTACTTCCGCTATCATATCATTGACAGAAGCCTGCACCGCAAGAGGTCTGTCTGAGGCGAAAATCCTGCGCGTTCTGAAGTATTACGTTCCTCAAAGAGCTCCTCGCTGGATTAGCAGTGACTATCAAGACACCGGCCGTAATATTTTCTTACGTGCTGCCGCGCTCAAAGCTGTGTTGTCTGGCAATCTTGAGCCTAACATAGGAACACTAATGCCGAAGGAGCTACTCGAAAAGAAACAAGATTATCAAAATGCACAAGACATTGAGGAATTCGAGCGGGTTGTTGGAAGATTGTTACCTTGGTATATTGCTCGCGCTCAGATTCTAACGACTGATAGCGGTGGAATTGCTGTAGCCATTCAAAATGCAAGACAGCGTTCTAAAAGTGTGCAAACATACGGATGGCGCAAACATGACCAAATACCATTTGAAATATCCCGTGTCCATTTTGAGATTTTAGTGTTAAACAAAAAATCCGATGCTTCCGAAGTAGAGAACTTTGCCAAAGAGCTTATCCAAAGCAACACTCAATTTCGACTATCAGCTCGCTTGAAAGCTGTTCGTGCTGCCTATCGCCTGGATCATCTTTCGGGAATTAGAGGCCAACTTGAGCGGTCTTGTTATGAACAAGTAATGTCTACTTTGGATGTTGGGCCTGAGGAGAGAGCTGGATTGTATATATACCTCGCACGTGCAGTACTTCCCGTGAATCGAGCCGATGCGGCTGCCTATTTCGACTATGCGATTGAAGCGGTGTCCAAATTTGGAGATGAATTAGTTGAACGATGGGAAGCGGTCGTAGCTATGGCGAAGCGCAGTGCGGACGGTGGGCAAGCCTCACCAGAAATGGCATATCGCTTTATACGATGCGCTGAATTGGTAGGCGATAACGTTGTTCGCGAAAAATATATTGACCGCGATGGGGCTGTTATGATCTGTGCCGGACTACACCCTACGTCTGCTTTCGCCGCTCTTAGCCGATGGCGCGACCGAGATGTCGGGTGGTTCGGCTCCCAGCTTTACGCTTTAGCTTATGAAGCTGTGTCTTCCCAGATTATATCTCCGTCAGTTGGGTGGTCTTTGTCGGCTTTTCTTAATGGGAATGATGTTGATGACTTTGCCTCGCTTTGTATAGAGAGTGAACTCGATCCGGTCCGCCGCCAGTATATCCTTGATACCACTGTACGAGATCTTAGGCTCGGCGAGGCTTCAGAGAAAAGTTGGCAAGAACTTGCACATAGCGCTCAACAATTCTCACTCGAAAATAATGAACTCCAATACGTTCTTGATTTTTATGCTGAACAGCAGGAAGCAAGCAATGAGGTAGCTACACACCAATTTTTTCACAAGGATGATCAACAAGAGTCAGAATCTATTGATTGGGAAAAGATCTTCGGTGGTCTGGACCTAACGACCAATATGGGATTAAGCCATGCCATAGAGCGATTCAAGGCTACTCCTGCGCCTCGTAATTCTCACATATTCTGGCAAGAAACCCTCAGACGAGTCGCTGAAAGCGATGCAAGTGACTTTCTACAAGCTATCGTTAATGCTGAAAGTGCTGATAGCTACGACGCGGAGTTTGCGCTTACTTACTTTCCGAACAATTGGCATGATAAAGCCAGTGTTAAGAGAGAATGGCCTAAAGCTCTAAAATTGATTGCCCGGCGTTTTGCATCCGAATTTACAAATCATTACAGGGTGAAATACTTTCTCGAGAGAATTCGTGCGGAAAACAACGTTTTACCTATTATTCGCGAAGGCATTATGGAAGGGTTATCGGAGAATAGTAGTCTTGCCGATGCGAGTACATTTTTTGGTTTTGCGGAAACCGTATCTACCTACATCTCGCCTCATGAGGCAACTGACCTACTCGATTTTGCCTTGTCTCGCTTTGAAGGGCATATCAATGATGATTATGCTGATGGCCCTTGGGCTAACTGGTTGAAGCCTCCTGAAGACATGAGTGATGCCTTTGCCGGCCTCGTTTGGGCTGCCCTAGGCTCACCCCGTTCTGCAATCCGTTGGCAAGCTGTACATTGCGTACGAAGACTTGCAGGGGCTGGTTGCGAACGTGAATTGGGCGCGTTGATTCAGTGGATGAACCGAGACAGTGTAGATGCTTTTGGAAGCCATGCATTTCCTTTCTACAATCTGCATGCCCGACAATATCTACTGATAGCGATTGCGCGTGTGGCTCTAGATAATCCCGAAATACTAAGGCGTCATCATTTGATTTTCTCACGGCATGCGCTTGAAGGTATGTCTCATATCCTTATCCAGAAATACTCTGCTGAAATCGCTCTATCCATTGAAACTGCATTTCCAGGTACTTATGATCAGGGTAAAATTGAACGGCTTCGCCAAGTGGGTGTTAGTCAGATGGAAATCAAAGAAATTGATAGATATTCCGAAAAGCTAGAAAGCCCCTGGCATGCTCGAGGCGAGATTGACCATAATCTAAAGTTACATTTTGGTTATGACTTTGATAGCTATTGGTTCGATCCTCTCGGAGATGTGTTCGGCATCTCAGCAAAACAGGTTGAAGATCTGGCACGAGAAGTTGTGGTCAAGGAATGGCACCTTAAACCAGATGATGAATTCATTCGTGATCCGCGTGCCAACTTATGGGAGTCTTCACGCCATGAACGGGAGACATGGCATGATCATTCCAGCTATCCTCGGACAGATAACTATAGTTTCTATCTCTCATATCATGCAATGCTCTCTGTTGCTGCGAAGCTCCTGCATGAGATGCCTGTCGTCCATAAACGAGATTGGTACGAGGAGGGCGAATGGTCCCATTGGCTCCATCGGCATACTCTGACGCGCTCTGATGGTCGGTGGTTGGCTGACCGCCGTGACCCAGCGCCTCTAACCCGCCGCGCCTGGTTGTGTGAGAAAAACAATGAAAACTGGCGCAAGGAAATTGTATCTGATGATTTTCTCGAAGGTCTATTATTCGAACGTCACGGCGAAACTTGGCTCAACGTTTTTGGGCATTGGAGCGATAGTGACAATCAACGCGAAGAAAGCTTTCATATTTCAACTGCCCTCGTTTCACCAGCGGCTTCTCAATCACTCCTGAACGCACTCACTACCTGCCGTGACCCCCACGATTTCAAGCTGCCTGATTATCAAGAAGAGGACATGGAGTTTGAAACACCACCATTCGAACTCGAAGGGTGGATTTGGAAAGAACATACAGATAAACGTCTCGATGAATTCGATCCCCATGCGGGCGATATTGATTACCCGCCGTACAAAATTGGTAAGATCATTGCTGATCTATTCGGACTATCTGAGGACTTAGAGCAGCGTGAATGGTGCTTGCCTGATGTAGATAAGACATCGTTAGTTTGCGAGATTTGGAGCGTAGGACAAAGGAGTAGAGATGAAGAGCCGCTTAGACACGGAAAACGAATGAGCGCATCATTAGAGTTCTTGAAAAAACTCTGTTCGACGTTGGAGCAAGAAATAATTATAGAAATACAGATTGAGCGTCGGTTACGTAGTACATCATATAAGAGGGATGACAATGGCCCAGAATACCATAGCAGAATTTATATCCTCTCAGCAGACGGAAAGCTCAGAGATTCGAGAACGCATTATCAGCTTAGGCAAAGCACTCGTTGAAGAACTTGGCCTGGAGCCTGGTGTTGATACCCTTGGTCGGTGGATGGCACATTATGTCGCCGAGCAAATTACAATTGCTGAAAATGCAACCGGTGATGAGAAATCTAAGGCTGAAGAACGCTGCTTTGAGACGATCTTAAGGCTCTGGCAGCATCGCTCCTCGTTACCAAATGGCCATCGTCCCCTCGAAAGCTTCGAGCCGATCTTTCGCGCTCTAGATCGGTTGGACCCAGATAGTTCTCGCCCATTCTTTTATTCACTCCCTCAATATGATGCTGCGGAACCTGACGATATCACTGAGAATATACAAAATGAGGTTCGGGAATGGACAAATCGCGCGCTCGGAATTGATCAGACAGCGCGTATTTTGATCAACTTTGCTTTAAGTCAGGCTGCTCTCAACGCAGTAGACGAAAAAACGTCATCTTGGCTTAAGAATGCTACTGACTTGATCAATAGTGGTGACCTCTCGGTTATAGTTCGCTTACTTCCGCCAGATACGGATGACCAAAGTGAGGCAAATTTTGAACGAATACGGCAAGCTCACGAAAAAGATCTTAGGTCGAAAATCGAGAAGCTCGATACCTTTACCGAATTGAGTAGCTTCGTACGCACCGCGCTTATTAAGGAGCTTGAGGAAATATCCGAAGAGGACAGCAGCAAAAATGTCATCGAGGGCGCTTTGTAATAGATTTCAAAAAATTGGAAAAACGAGCGGCCAATATCACCGATTAGCTGGCTTGGCTTGTTTGAAAGAGTGACGAAAGGGTAGACGCGCCTAACTTACGTAAAGCAGGAGCCTGTGCTTTCCCAATCGTGGCCGCCAACCCGGTCAAGGCCGGCCTGTTTGGCTCGCAAATTTGAAGGAGAAGTCAATGATAAATTTCACCGGCACTTGGGACATCGTTTCCAGTCCCGACTTTGATGATGGTTATCTGAGCGAAGAAGTCTCGCCCTATGTCAAACTCAAACAATCAGGCAACACCATCAACGGCGATTACCACGTCGGCTATCAACAGGGACACCTCGATGGTCGCCTGGAAGGTGAGCAGCGGGTGATCTTCAGCTTTGAGGGTATGGACGAAATGGAAATGGTCAATGGAGCCGGGACGCTGGCACTTGAGGATGATCGGCTCATCTTCAAACTAATGTATCATCAGGGCGATGCCTTCACCTTTATGGGTAAGCGCCGCAGTTGACTTAAAAGCTAAAGAGGAGGCCTCAGCCGTGAGCCAAGCATTTGAAGTCGCCTACCCCAACCTGACCCGGTGGGTAGATGCTTATGGCTGGCTTGAAATTGGAGCAGATGAATACAGCCCTTCGCTGATCAGGATTCTTGATCCCGGGGGCATGGTCTGGGAAAGTGAGGAAGATTATTCCAGCCTGGATGAAGCCTTGCAAGCCGCAGACTCGGCCATTGCTGACTGGCTAGAGGAGCAAGGTTTAGATTAATCGAGGCTATCGAGGCTCTTATTGGCGAACATCCTTACCTTCTGCTCTCCCCACCGCCGCCAAAAACACCGTCACCTGCGCTCGCAGGGCCGCCAGGAGTTCCGGCAGTCGCTCACCCCACGGCCTCAGCAGGAAGTTGGCGCTTTAGCCCGCGCCACCTGCCGCACGATCTCGACAAACGTGGCCGGGTCGCGGCCCCGGCGGCTGGCCCCCAGGCCATCCACGTCGGGGCTGCTCAACAAAGCGGCGGCATGCTCAGGGCTGACGCTGCCACCGTAGATGATCCGCACCACCCCGGCCACCGAGTCCCCCCACTGCTGCTGCAACCAGCCGCGAATGAAGGCGCAGCCCTCGGCCACCTGCTCCGCTTGTGTGGGCGCGTCACCGCCAATGGCGGCCTCCGGCTCGTAGATAAAAACCAGCTCTGCCGCCTTGTCTGCCGGGCAGCCGGCCAGGAGATGGGTCAAACGCCGCTCCAGAATACTTTCCCTTGGCCCTCCTTCGTCACGGCCCTCGCCCACCAGGAGGATGGGCGTCAACCCGGCGGCCAGGGCCAGGTGCAGCTTGCGATTGACGGTCTCATCGTCGCCGCCGCCGTAGCGCCGGACTTCCCAGTGTCCCAGCATGACCCAGCCGCAGCCGGCCTCGGCCAGCAGCGGGGCCGATATCTGGCCGGTCCGGGCCATCTCGGTCGAAGCCGCCACATCCTGCGCCCCCAATTGCATACCACTTCCGGCCAGGGCTTGCGCTACAGGCCAGAGCGCCGTAAACGGCGGGCAAATGATCACGTCCACCCGGCCGGGCAAATCGCCGGCCAGCCGTTGAAAATCCCGGACAAAGTCCACGCTTTCGGCGATGGTCATGGCCATTTTCCAATTGGCTAAGGCCAGGGGTTTGCGTTGAGCCATGCTTCATTTCACCTCGATACTTACATTTTTTACAAACGGCAGTATAATGCAAGATATATTAAAGCGGCAAGTGTATTCAAAGCATGGGAGAATCCATAGCGACTATTTGAATAAATCAAGTTACCAAAGGTTGATTTTTACCGCAGAGACGCTGAGAACGCAGAGGAAAAATAACAACTCTGCGCCCTCTGTGTCTCTGCGGTGCATCCTGGATTGGATGTAACAAGATAGCAACTTGGGTTAATTAACTTTTTAGTTAAAAGGAGTCCCGTGCCCAAAGACAGACAATATGGAGGAAATCTATGCGTGTTGACCTCGCCTATGGCCGCACCGGCCTGACCGTCGAACTCCCCGACCAGACCGATATTGTGACCTCTCGTTTTGTACCCGGACTGCCGGATGAGGCAGCCGCCCTGCGGGCTGCCCTGCGCCGGCCGATTGACTCGCTGCCGCTCGCGGCCAAAGTCAAACCGGGCGATAAAGTCGTCATCGCCCACAGCGATATTACCCGCGCCACCCCCAACGAGCGCATCCTGCCGGTCCTGCTGGCCGAACTGGCCGAAGCCGGGGTCGCCCGGCAGGACATCACCCTGCTCAACGCTCTCGGCACGCACCGCCAGCAAACCGAGGCCGAACTGCGCCAGATGCTGGGCGACTCTGTCGTGGACAGCTACCGCTGCCTGCAGCACAACGCCTACGACGAGGCCAACCTGGTCTCGCTGGGCCGGACTTCCTTTGGCTACCCGGTGCGCATCAACCGCACCTTTATGGAGGCGGACGTACGCCTCCTGACCGGCTTTATCGAGCCGCACTTCTTTGCCGGCTTCAGCGGCGGCCCCAAGGGCGTCCTCCCGGCCCTGGCCGGAGCCGAAAGCGTGCTGACCAACCACGGTCGGGAGATGATCGCCCATCCCAAGGCGACCTGGGGCGTTATCGCAGGCAACCCCATCTGGGAAGAGATGCGTGAGGTGGCCCTGCGAACCAACCCCACCTTTCTGCTCAACGTGACCCTCAACACCCGGCGCGAGATCACCGGCGTTTTTGCCGGCGACATGCTGGCGGCCCACGCTGCCGGCTGCGCCTTTGTGCGGGATACGGCCATGGCCCCGGTGGCTGAACCCTATGATATCGTCATTACCACCAACAGCGGCTATCCGCTTGACCAGAACCTTTACCAGGCGGTCAAGGGCATGAGCGCGGCCAACGGGGTGGTCCGTGACGGCGGCGCGATCATCATTGCCGCCGCCTGCGCCGACGGCCTGCCCGATCACGGGCGCTATGCCGCTCTGCTGGCCGAGGCCGGTTCGCCGCAGGGTGTGCTGGACATGCTGGCCCGGCCCGGCTTCAGCGAGCAGGACCAGTGGCAGGTGCAGATTCAGGCCCTGATCCAACTACGGGCCGAGGTGCATGTCTACAGCGACGGCTTGAGCGACAGCCAGATCACGGACGCGCTTTTCACCCCCTGC
Source organism: Anaerolineales bacterium (assembly GCA_015075185.1). Lineage (GTDB taxonomy): Bacteria > Chloroflexota > Anaerolineae > 4572-78 > J111 > DSQQ01. The sequence goes on from JABTUW010000003.1 coordinate 1,140,922, forward strand.
CGCAGTATCGAACAGACGGTGGCCTGCCTGCAACAAAAGTATGGTCCCCAAGCGCGGCTCTGCGCCATCCCCGACGGGCCGCAGACGATTGCGTATGTTCGCACCTCCGCCTCGATAATGGTATAATCCCGTCACTTTCAGACTTAAGGAGTTTCAAAGGTGGCGCAGGATACGTTATATAAAGAATGTCCGCTCTGCACCCAGGGGGCCGTGGCGGGGTCGGGCCGTGGCTCGCCTTATCGCTGTACCCACTGCGGCTTGACGCTGCAACAACGCTCATTGTTGGGCCTGTTCAAAAAGGGGCATTTTGGAGTAACTGATTTTGGCGAGGGCGATTACACCCTGGCCCGGCAGTCGTTAAAGGGGGTCGCCCTGCCGCCCGATGCCCTCAAAATCGTCCTCGGCAATGTTTACACCGACGCCCAATTGGCGGCCATTGCCCAGGGTTCGCTGGAAATTCTGCGGCCGGTCCAAACGGTGCTGGCCCAGGTGATTCTGGAGCAACTGAACGAAGTCTGCCACCTGCAGGTCAACGGGCTGCGCCGGGGACACGGCAAACCCCTGGCCGAAGGGGGAGAGTACCAACCGCAGCAGCCAACTCCGCGCGAGAGCCTGACCTGGCAGGATCAAGGCAACCTTTTTTGCACCAACCAGCGCCTCGTTTTTCCCAGTAACAGCTTTACCTTTATTCGCATGGATCGCAAACTGGTGGGAGTTCAAGCCTTTACCGACGGGGTGGCGGTCCAGCGCAAAGGTGAGGATTACGCCACTTACTTTGTCGGCTGCTACGCCCATGAAGCGGCGCTGGCCGCTGCTTATGTGCTGGGCAAGCTACCGGCGCTGCAAGCAGCAGCTTCAGGGGTGAATGAGGCAATGGGTTAAACCCAGACCTTTGAGGTACGCTCCGCGAAAATCTCAAAGGTCTTCTCTTTACACCCGGAAATAAACCATCTGCCCCACGCCCATACGGGCCAGGGCTTCTTCGGCGTGGTGGCGGACAACATAGCTCTCATCGTCCAAAGCTCGAAACAGCGCCGGAATGGCCTGCTTGCTTTCCACCGAAACCAGCGCTTTGGCGGCCCGCACCCGCACCCAGGGACGCTCGTCTTGCAGCGCTCTAACGAGAACTTCCGCCGCCGGTTGGCCAATTTTAGCCAGGGCGTCGGCGGCGTGGTTGCCGCTTTCGGTGGAGTCGGTGGCCAGCAGCGTGACTAAGGCTTCAACAGCGGCTTCAGCCTTCAATTCTCCCAGGGCCAGCGCCGCTCCACTGCGAACCATTTCCTCTGGATCGGACAGCCCTGGCAGGAGCAGTTCGACGGCCTCGGGCGAGCCGTTGGCCCACAGGCCGCGCACCGCCCAAAAGCGAGCGTCGGCCTCGGCCACGGACAGCAGTTCGGCCAGGGCAGCCAGCCCGGCTGCGCCCTGTTGGCCCAGGGCTACCGCCGCCGCTTCACAAGCAGCATCGTCGGCGGAGCTGAACTGTTCAATTAAAGCAGCCTTCGCGGTAGCGTTCAAAATTCATCTCCGTAGAATGGCGAATATTGATTATTCGCTATTTGTTCATTCGCCAATCGCCGCTTCATTTGTATAGGCCCGCAGCACTTTAGTCTCGGGAAAACGCGCCCGGACGCCAACTGTAAAATCTTCCAGAGAGGGACGCACGTCAAAGTAGAAAAGATGGGTTTCCCGGTCGGAGTCAGATGCGCCAAAACCCTCCACCAAAATGGTCGCGCCGGGGATAGCCAGCATCAAATCGGCCCACTCTCGTTCATGCGAGACCGTACCCGGCGACAGCCAGATTTCCTGCAATTCCGCCGCCTGCCGCAGGTAATCAATATGCCAGTGCGGGTGCTCGACCGGCTGCAAGTGGTGCTTGAGCCGTCCGACCAGCCCCCCGGAACCAAAGGCGCTGCCGACGTAGCTATACCAGCCCGCCGGAAAGTCAACTGTTCCCAGTTTGCCGACGGTCAGGGTGGCATTGGTAGGCAGGTGTAATAATAAAACGTAATTTCCTGTTTCAGACATCGTTAAGAAGTCCTTATGAGTTTGTGAGACCGGCCAAAGTTTGGCATAATGCGCTCATAAACTAATTACTTCAGTTCGGAATTTTTATTTTCTCGACAGGACCTACGGCAAGATTTACAGGATAAAAAAGTTCAAAAATCTTGTTAATCCTGTAAATCCTGTCCATTTTAGGCAAAACATCGAACTCAGGTTAATTATGACATTTTACGCCTGATGCATCAAATTCTTGAGCCGATCTTAAAATGCAGCCACCTTTTGGGTCCAGCTTTAAACTAATTTTAGCCCCGGCTCGCTCCTGGCTGAGCCTGGGACCGGGCTGGGCCATGCTAGCCGGAATACTATCCACCGGCCTCATTCCGTTAAACTTGGTCGGCCTCATGCAGCTCCTCAGCCTGTGGCTGCTGGTTGATCCTATTCTGGGCGCGTTGTGGGAGTTGGTTGGGGTGCAGGGCTTGTGGCGCACCATGGTTCCGAGCCTCCTGCCTCCCCCGCCCCGCCACGGTTTCTACCTGCCTTATGCTCAGCCCGGGTCAATTGCCGGGCGGCTGGTGGTGCGGATACGCCGTTATGGACGCTGGTGGCAGGAGCATTTTTGGCCTGAACAGGGCAGTCACTTTGCCGCCGTTTTCCTGGGCGCGGGCCTGGCGCTGCTGCTGAGTCTCACCTTTGGCTCGACTCTCTTTTGGCTCACTTTGCTGGCGCTCGGTCTCATCGCCTTAGCCGGCCAAACTCAAACAGATTTGGCCGCCGCCGAGGGCGGGCGTCTGCAGTCTATGGTGCAGTTGCTGCTGCCGTGGGTGATGGGGGCCAGCTTGGGGTCAAGCCTGACCCCTTTGAGTCTGGCCCTGGCCGTTTGTTACTGGGTCACGTACCTGGGCGGCTTGCGGATGCTGGGCGGCCATCACCGGGCAGAGTTACTTTTCACTTTAGGCCAGATCGCCGCCATCATCCTGCTGCTGGCGCTGCGCTTGCTGCCTGGAGCAGCCGTTTTGACCGCACTGTTCGTGACCCAACAAATTATAAAAACCAAATTCAACCGGCCCGCCGAGCTTCTCCCCAAATTGCAGCCTTATTTGGTGCTGAGTTTACTGGTCGCTGGTTGGTCGCTAGGGAGTTTACTAAAGTAACAGGGTAGCAAAGTAGCAGAGATGCGAAAGCTGTGGCTACCCTGCTGCCTTGCTACTGGTTATGCTTTTCTGGATTATTGTTACCATCATTATTCTGCTTGCCATCGGCCTGATTGTGTACTGGCAGCTCATCCTGGCCGAAGGCGCTTACCTTGGCGCGCCGCTGGTGGCCCTGCTTTACGATTGGACCGCCGAACGCTACAACAAGATCAAGGAGTTTGAGTGGGAAGCCGAGGATTTCTGGGTGGGTGAGCCGTTGGCCGAGCGGCTTCGCCATGAGCCTGGAGCCATGGTGCTCGATGTCGCTACCGGCACGGGCCGCATCCCCCTGACCCTGCTGCGACAGCCGTCCTTCCGTGGCCGGGTCATCGGCCTGGACCGGGCCTCCAAGATGCTGGCGGTCGCTCGCTGCGACGTAATTAACTGCGATCAGCAGGTCAGCCTGATCCAGGCAGACGCCATGGCGCTGCCCTTTGCCAGTGACAGTTTTCCGGTGGTGACCTGTATGGAGGCGTTGGAATTTCTGCCCAACCCCACCGCCGGCCTGGCCGAACTCATCCGGGTTTTGCAGCCGGCCAGCGAGGCCCATCCCCAGCGCGGCTGGTTACTAACGACCCAGCGCATTGGCTGGGAAGCGCGGCTCATGCCGGGCAAGACGTGGCAAACGGAGCAGCTCTTTGAAATTCTGAGCCGCTTTCCTTTGCAGTACGTCGAAATTCAAATCTGGCAGGATATTTACAACCTGGTCTGGGCGCAGAAAGTTAGACCTTAAAATCAAGTTGCGGCGGCGATAACCAGAAAAATCAAAATCAGGGCAATCGCAAAGCCAATCACGGTAAATTTGAACATGGCGGCATCCTCGCTGGCCTTTCTGGCGCGCGCTGCCCCAAATTCAACTCCGCCCACCGCTAAGAAAGCGACACTCACATGCTCGCCGGTAAAGCGCATGTTGGCCCAACCTTGGAACAAAACGTAGAGGATGACCCCCAGGACGACCTGAATGTAAACGGCAATCCGTGAGAACAAAAGCAAGCGGGAGTCCAGACTGCTCCATTTTTGCTTGCCGAGCCAACCAATAAGAGCCTTAATCAAGGTGACGACAATTAAAAGCAGGACAATCCAGCGCCAACCGGAATGAGCTTGCAGCAAAAAGTTTTCCATAGTTTCCTCTGTGGTTAAAGTGGAGTGAAGCGATTGTAACATGGGCCGGCGCAAGCGACAAGATTAGCCGTGAAATCATTCGTCACCGGATGGGTTTATAGCGAATACTTCCCAGGCCCCATTGACCGGCAAAAGCGACCAAAGGTCGCTGGCGGGATAGCCCAAGTAGCGAATTTTGAGCAAAGCGGTCCAGTTGTCCTTGATAGCGGCCCTCCACATTCCAGGGTGTTTCACCATGCCGAACCAGATAAAGTGTAGCCATCATACGGCATTACTTTCTCTTGTTTTCTGTTCGTCGGGGCGAGACTCTCCCCCGGACCAGGCATTGATGCCGTGCTGGGCACGGTATTCGGCGACGGTAACGATCGGGGGGCGGCGCCGGTCGGAGATAACGTGCTCTTCCAGGTAATAAGACCCGGGATCAGGGCGGATAATCTTCATCGTCCGGTTGATTTCGCTCAATAGCTGCACTTTCTGGCGGCTCTCCAGGTGTTCAATAAAAACTTGAATAATGGCAAAAGCCATCCGGCTCAACGCGCCGAGGGGCTGGTTATGATGAATCCGCTGGCGCAGGTCTACCTGGGCAATGCTGCTGATCCCGTACCGTTCAACCAGCGACAGGAGCAGCCCTGTTTCCACCCCATAGCCCACATAGAAAGGCACTTGTTCCAACGCTTTACGCCGGCCGGCATACTCGCCCGACAACGGCTGGACCACCCCGGAGAGTTCAGGGTAAAACAGGTTGAACAATGGCCGGGCCACCAGTTCAGTCACCCGACCCCCGCCACCCGCTTGTAGAGTTTCGCCCACCCGGAGCGGGCGCCGGTAGAAACCCTTGACATACTGAATGGTATCGCGCCGCAGTAAAGGCCCGAGCAGGCCGTAAACAAAGCGGGGGTGGATGTTGACAATGTCGGTGTCAATCCAGGCGATGAGATCGCCTTTGAGGACGTGCAAACTCTTCCACAGGGCCTCGCCTTTGCCGCGAAAAGCGCCACATTCGGGCAGGATTTCATCATGCCGGTAGACTGTCACCCCCAGATCACCCGCAATTTCAACGGTGCGGTCGCTTGAGCCGGAATCGATCAACACAATTTCGTCCAGCAACGGAAACTCTTTTACCAGTGTTTCCTGCATCACCCGGATTACATTGCCAACCGTCGCCTCTTCGTTCAAAGCGGGTAAGCCCAGGCTGATGGTTAAATTTTGCTGCTCCTTGAGCGCGACCAGTCGGGCTACATTTTCAAACTCCTCACTGTTAAAGGTATTTTCAGCAAACCACTTGTCAACCATGACCGAGGTGGCCGTCGTGGGTAAGGGATCAATCCAGTGCCAACTGGCCAGGTGACCGAGCGGCGGCGGCTGATAGGTTTTGACAACCAACAGCGATCTCATCCCCTTTTGCCAGAGCTGGAGCGCAATGGGTCCCAGCGCCGGCTGCTTACTGGCCGGCGAAGTCTCGCTGGCCCCAATAATCACCAAATCGTGCTGCTCGGCCCGCCGTAAAATCTCCGCAGCCGCGTCGCCCTCAACCCGCACTTCTTGTTTGATCCAGGGGTCGCCCTGACTCATCCGGGCTAATTCTTCGTAGACCTGCTGGCTGGCCGAAATCTGCTGCCCCCCCACCACGTGCAGCAAGGTAATGGCAGCCCCGGCCGCTTTAGCCAGGGCCAGGGCCACCTCCAGGGCCAGGGGCGCTTCTTTGCCGCCCCGGGTGGGCAAGAGGATACGGTCAGGCAGGCTCGGCCCATCGTGACTGGCGATAACCACGTTGCATTTAAGCGTGTTGACCAATTCTTCAATCCCCAGCGGCAAATACGAGGTATCGGCCCCCTCCCGCCAGGGAACAATTAACAAATCTGCCCGCTCCTGGGCCACTACCTTGGCCAATGAAGGCCACATGGTATGCACCACCCGAATCCGGGGTTTAATCTGGACAGGCTGCCCCTCAAAATAGGCTCGAAGGCGGTCGAGCGTAGCTCGCCTGGCCTGCGCCTGCTGCGTACCTATACTCAAAGATTCCCCTTCGGGAATAAGCACTACCCCGACCAGAATAACCCGGCCGTGTTTGGAGCGAGCCAGGTTTAAACCCAGGCGCACCATCCACTCGTTCTGCTCATCATCAAAAATCGGCACCACGACTCCATAATTATAACTATTATGGCTTTTGGTCATTTCCACCTGGCTCAAGTCTGCTTGTTCAACATTGTCTGGCTGCATCATAGTCCTTCTTTCTGTTGTGAGATAACCGCTACCAATAGTGGGATCACTTTCGTTTCGACGATGCGGCGCCAGGTGTAGTGGGCTAACACTCGCCGGCGTAGTTGAAACGCTCGATCTGCTTGTAACACGTCAAGAATGGTTTGGGCGACTTGCTCAGGGGGCAACTCGGCGGAGAAAAGCGCGGCCCAGGGGCCGGCGCTTTCACGGAAAGGAGGCAGGTCGGTAGCAAAGAGGGGCAGGCGAGCCAGGCCAGCTTCCAAAACGGGAATACCGAAACCCTCTTGCTGGCTGGGAAAAAATAGCGCATCGGCCAGTTGGTAAAATTCGGCTACTTCGGCGTCGGCCAGCAAGAGAGGCTGGCCTGGGTTCAGGCCAGCCTGGTAGGCAAAATGGACAGCGCTGTCCAGGTTCAGGTCATGGCGGAGGGCCAACAGTTGGGCCAGATAAGCGGCATTGGTGGGATTGTGCGGTCCCGGCGGGCCGGTCACCACCAGGCGGGCATCCCAACCTGACTGCTCGCGGACCGCAGCCAGCCAGCGCAGGCCCAGCTCGATATTTTTGCGTCGGGTGATCCGGGCGGGCAGCAAAAAAATGCAGTCAGCAGCCAGCAAGTCCCATTGTTGAACCAGTTGATTGACCGTCGAACTGAAACGATAAAAATCGGCGGGTTCGATGCCGGGTGAAATAACGGCGATGGCCTCGACGGGCAGATGGTACAGGCGGGCCAGATCGGCCTGCTGTGCCTGGGAGACGGTAACATGGCGCACCCCCGGCCAGGGGCGGCGCAGCAGATCCCACGGCTCGCCCGGATGCAATTCCGGCTGGTACTGCGGGCGCAGCCAGGCAAAGTCGTGATGCCAGGCTGCCCAGGGCGGGCCTTCGCCCGTTTGGCTGAGCCGGTAAACGGCGGTGGTCAGGATGAGATTTTTGTGGAGAGTGAAAAGGTTGTGCCCAATGACCACGTCACAGGGGCCGAGGTGGGTTAGAAGGGCCATTTGGGTCTGGCTCACCAGCGACTCGAAATTGGCCGGCTGCTCTCCTGCGGCCAGGATCCGTCCGGCGGCTGCAATTGCCTTGCTGCGAGAACCAACCAAGGGTTCGGCCTGATAAAGCACGCCCGGCAGGAAAGAGTCGCCCTGCCCGGCCACGACCGTCACCTGGTGCCCCAGCCCGGCCAGGATGCGGGCGTGGTGGAAAATGGTTAGTTCAACACCGCCAACTACGGGGGGGGCAGCATAGTGAACAATCCCAATGTGCATGATCCTCCCTCAAAAAGAAGCAATGATTTCACGTAGATTGCGCTCCAAAACTTCCAGTGAAAAGTATTCCTGGGCAATGGCATAATTTTTTTCGGCCATCACTTGAACCCGGCCTGGCTCATTCAAAAGTTCCTTTGTTTTTACGATGGCATGATCGTCTACAAAGCCATCCAGCTCCACAAACTCAAACCCTAAGGGACGGATATCGGCGTTGTAAACCGGATAACGATTGACCACGATCAGCCGTTTAAAGTAAATCGCTTCCAGTAAAGCATTCCCGAAGCCTTCGTAAATACTGGGGTAGGCAACCAGGTCGGCGTGGGGGTAGGCATCCCACAAAGAGTAAATTTTATGATGATTGCTCATGGACCGGTCTGGCGCGATGAGGTGGTCAATCAAGCGCATATCAACTTTCATCATCCCGGCCTCACGTTTGAGCCAGAGCCAATATTCTAAGCCCTCGTCGCCGGCGCGATGCGTGATGAACAGGTGGCTCTGGGGTAACCCCAGGCGATACACCAGTTCTATAGACATCTCAATCCCTTTACGCGGGATGACCCGGGTTGGCTGCAAGATAAAAAGGTCTTTTTTAGTCAGCCCGAGTGCCTCACGTAAATCGCTGTTATAGCTGTCAATGCCGGGAGCGGGTGTGGCAAAATCATGAACATTAGGGATGACGCTGGAGTCGATGCCACGGCGAACTTTCAACCGCTGTTGGGCAATCGTATTGATGGCAACATGCTGGATGGTGGGCAGCTTGGCCGGAAAAGCGGTATCCAGCATGTCCAGCAGATGATTGCTCTGATACCGCTCCCGCTCCCAGAAAAAGTCGTGGTGATGAGCAATTGTATTAATCCCCAGTTCGGCAATCAGGCCGGTCAAACAAATTCCAAGCGGGAGATTCATGGGGATGGTCAGCGCATTTTCGACCACGATCAGGTCGAGGTGATTAGAGCGGATGAAGCGCCGGAGGGGAGCTCGAATTTCATCCGCCGCCTCATAAATTTCATCTATCAATTTATCTACATCCCGGCCGCGAGCATCTTCGCTAAAAGCCCGCTGGGTGAAGGCAATGACCGATTGGTGATCAAAGTGAAGTTGGGGAATATAGCAGCCGCCGGCCGCGTAACCGCCTAACTCGCCAGCGCAGTAAAAAAGCTCGTGACCCATCCGGTGCAGGACTGTGGCCCACTTCTCGACCTCCAATGAGACGCCGTCGGTCCCATTGAGGCGGGTAGAGATAAAACCAATACGCATGAACTTTCTCCTTTGTGCCACCTCCCCTTGTTACTTTAGCAGTTATTAGCGGATACGTCAAAAAGCCAAAATTTGGACCTCCTTGGCACAGGGTGCGTCCCCGATTTTTGCCAACACAGAACAGCGAAGCGGGCACCTTACCCGACAGAAGCGCCTAAAATCTGGGGCAGACCCTCCGTGACGAAAGTTGGTTGTCAATAACGATGGTAACTGCTATAATGAGGCAGGTGACAGGGTGAGTTAGAAGAGGGCCATCTGGGGGCCGCTGAACTTTTTCTCGTGGTTCAACAGCCAGGCTTTGCGCCACAGGCCGCCGCCGTAACCGGTGAGCTGGCCGTTGCTCCCGACCACGCGATGGCAAGGGACGATAATGGCAATGGGATTTTGGCCGTTGGCCGCGCCAACCGCCCGGACTGCTTTCTCGTTGCTCACCTGGCGGGCAATATCCAAATACGACACCGTCTGTCCGTACGGGATGGTGAGCAGCCGGCGCCAGACGGCCTTTTGAAAATCGGTGCCGGCCGGCTCAAGCTTGAGCGAAAATTCCCGCCCTTCCCCCCGAAAATAGGCCTCGAACTGAGCCAGGCAGGCAGACAGTACCGGCGGCAGGTCGGGCTGACTCATCTCCTCATTTCCAATTTCACCTTCCACAAAATTGACCTTCCTGATGCTTTCATCCGTCCCAACAATCTCAAGCAGGCCAATTTCGGATTGAAAATAGGCTTTATACTCTGGGGGCATAGCCGATCATCCTCACTTGAATAACTCTCCAAATCCTGGTTTGGCCTCTCATTTTACATCAAAGGGTATGACCTTACAAGGAGCTTTGCGCGACAATGACTTTAGATGAACAAATCCAGGATCATCTTACCTTTATCTACGGAGCCGAAACCGCTGCCGCTATTTGGGGGCAATTGCAGGTTCGCCTGGCCGATTTTCGGCAGCAGCACCCGGAGCAGGGGCAGCCCATTCCTTCCGGTGAGCGTGTCACCGAAGCCGATGCGATGCTCATTACCTATGGCGACCAGGTCCAGCAGCCGGGCAAACCCACCCTGCAAACTCTAGCCGAAGTTCTGGAAACCTATCTTAAAGGTATTATCAGCAGCGTTCACATTTTACCGTTTTATCCATACACCTCCGACGATGGCTTTTCGGTGATTGATTACAAGGCCGTTGACCCAGCCCTCGGTAGTTGGCCAGATGTGGCCTTACTGCGCCAGAACTTCCGGCTGATGTTTGATGCCGTGATCAATCACATCTCTGCCCAGAGCGCCTGGTTCCAGGGCTTTTTGGCCGGCGACCCGCGCTATGCCGATTATTTTATCACCGTAGACCCTGGGACCGACCTGAGCCGCGTGACTCGTCCCCGCACGCTGCCCCTGCTCACCCCGGTGCAGACACGCGGCGGGGTACAGCACGTTTGGACAACTTTCAGCGCCGACCAGATTGATCTGAACTTTAAAAATCCGGCGGTTTTGCTGGAAATTATTAACGCACTTTTATTCTATGTAGCCCAAGGGGCAGAGTTCATTCGTTTGGATGCGATTGCCTATCTCTGGAAAGAGATCGGCACAACGTGTATCCATCTGCCCCAGACTCACCGGGTGGTGCAACTCTTTCGGGCCATTCTCGATGCTATTGCGCCCAATGTCATGCTCATCACCGAAACCAACGTGCCCCACGCCGAAAATATTTCCTATTTTGGCAATGGCCGCAATGAAGCGCAGATGGTTTACCAATTTTCCCTGGCCCCGCTGATTTTACACACCTTTCACACCGGCAACGCCGAAGCGCTGCAAGCCTGGGCGGCGGGTCTGGAAAAATTGCCAGAGACAGCCACTTTCTTCAACTTCATCGCCTCGCACGATGGGATCGGGGTCAGGCCGGCGGAAGGCATCCTCAGCCGGGACGAAATTCAGGCGCTGGTGGATAAAACAGCGGCCCACGGCGGTCAGGTCAGCTATAAAACCAATCCCGACGGCAGCCAGAGCGCCTATGAGTTGAACATTACCCTCTTCGATGCCCTGTCTGACCCAAGCAACGCTGAAGCTGAAGCCTTGAAAATTGAGCGGTTTATGGCTTCTCAGGCGATCATGCTGGCCCTCGCCGGTGTGCCGGGCATCTATGTTCACAGTCTGGTAGGCTCGTCTAACAACTACACTGGGTTGGCCCAGACCGGCCGGGCACGCACGCTTAACCGCCAAAAATGGCAGCGGGCTGAACTAGAGGCTGCCCTGAACAATCCGACCAGCCGGGCCAGCCGCATCTTTCGCCGTTACGTTCATCTCCTCCAGGTGCGGGCCGGGCAGTCTACCTTTCACCCAAATGGTGAGCAGCATCTCATCGGCGGCAATCCTGCCCTGTTTTGTTTGCGGCGCACCGCGCCGGACGGGCAGGCACAGGTGTTGTGTTTGCACAATATCTCGGCTCAACCCCAATCCTTTGCGGCCAAAATGGCAGAGTTGGCCATTGAGGGAGATTTACGCGACCTGTTTTCGGGTGAAGTTGTGGCAGTAGAGGATCAAATGCTGAGGGTATCTCTCGCGCCTTACGAGGTCAAGTGGCTGGCGTAGTTTTTGCTCAGCAGAGAAAACAATAAGACATCCCTAAATCGGCCCTGCACAAATTCATAGTCGCGCAGGACCGCTTCCTGTTGAAAGCCTAACTTCTCCAGAAACCTGGCTGAAGCCGTGTTTCCCACCAAAACCATCGCCTCAACCCGGTGAAGGGCCATGTGTTCAAAGCCAAAGGCGAGCAGGGTCTTTATCGCTTCGGCCATAATCCCCTGGCCCCAATAGGCGCGGGCCAATTCGTAGCCAATCTCTGCTCGAAAGTGATCTTTCGCCCAGGCATGATAGCCGCATGTCCCAATAATCACCCCGGCGGCGTTACCCGATTTCAGGGTAATCCCCCAGCGAAAACCTTCCCCTTTTTCAAAAAGGGAAACCAGGAAATTCAGCAGGTCCTGAGTCTGCTTGAGGCTGCGATGGGCTGGGGTAGCCAGATAGCGGGTCACTTCCGGGTCGGACAGATAGCGATACATCGCCTCGGCATCCGTGCTTTTGAGTTCGCGCAAGAGGAGGCGCTCGGTTTCAAGTTGGGGAAACTCTAAATTTAGCGATTTGAAAGTAACCACAAATCCTTGACCAAAAACTGCTGAAAGTCATGTATTTGCTCGCGCAGATACGTTACTGCAGGCTCTTTGATGATATTTTCTGGCATACTTGTTTCTTCGTTAAGCTCTGTCATTTCTGTCGTTTATTTATCCTTCCCGCTTAATTAATCGCTGACTTGCACCTCAAAAACATGGATTTGATGCGTCAGAACGTCCGTGACATACAGCCGGTTGAATTCGGCATCGAAATAAATGCCGACCGGCGCGGCCAGATCGGCGGGGCCGGCAGTTTGCCATTGATCGAGCAAGGAGCCATCGGGGGCGTAGCGGTAGAGTGAGTGGCTCTGCGCTTCGGTCATAAAAATGGAGCCGTCGGGACCAAAGGCCATGTGGGGGCCGTTGAAGCCGTTGCTGTCGGGGATGGCCCATTGCAGCAGGGGATTGCCGGCGGCGTCAACCCGCTGGATGCGGTTGTTTTCGGCCTCGACCACGTAATACGTGCCCTGAGTGTCACGCAGCGCGTCGGTTGGCTCGTTGAACTGGCCGGGACCACCCCCCAGCCCGCCGATACTGCCAGCAGGCACGCCGTCGGCGCTGAAAAGGGCCAGCCGGGAACTGCCCGTGTCGGCCAAGGCAAGGCTGTCGTCGTCAAAAACAGTCAGGCCGCGCGGGTGGAACAGGAAGGCTGCCGGGCCGCCAAAACGGTTAAGCAAATTACCTTCGCTGTCATAGCGATAGACCCATTGCAGGGCCGAGTCCAACACCAGGATTTCGTCACGGCTATTGACGGCAACGGCCAGGGGTTCTTCAAAAGGAAACGGATCGCCGGTCAAGATTTTGAGCGGGACGCCCCGTGGGTTGAGGAGCTGCACCCGCCGGTTAGCGGTATCGGCGATCACCAGCCCCCCATCGTGCTTAACCGCCACGTCGCGCGGCTCCAGGAATTGGCCGGGCTGGTTGCCAGGACCGCCCACCGATGACACCCAATTCAAGGTTAGCGGCGCTACTTTTGTTTCGGCTGCGGGCGGAGCCGTTCTGGGTGGATAACGCCCCAGGGGCGGCCACAAGTTTTGGCTGGGGATGGATTCAAGCGCTCCGGTTGGTGTGGCCCAGTAGAGATGAATCTGGGAGCGGTCGGTCGTGTCCCTGTAGCGAATTTTGAGGTCGTGCAGGCCGGCCTCAAGGGTAACGGTGGCCTCGGTATTTTCATCGGGGGCAAAGGTGGTCACCAGCAAGTTCCCATCCAGGGAGAGCTGCGCCTCCTGCACGGCGCGCAGCCCCAGCCGGTACAACCCGCTTTGAGGCACATCCAGGGAACCGGTCCACTCGACGGTATAGGGCCGCGGGAGCGGGGTGAAATGGAAATAAGTATCCAAAAACGGGTCAATCCGCTGCAAGGCCGGCTGGCCCTCCCAGCGATCGTTGGGGTAAAAAGTTCCCAACAAGCCGTGATTGGTAACCGGCGGGACGTAGAGCGCCCACTGCGGGATCAAGGTTTCGCCCATACCGGGCGGCTGCCAGTACAGAGCGACCTGTCCCGGCGCGCCCTCGGCTCGCACCCGGATCGAGTGATTGCCCTGGGCCAGCGGCAGACCGGTGAGTTGCTCCCCCTCGCCTTCAAAGATAACATTGCCATCCAGTTCCAGCAGGCCGGGGCCGGGGGTGATGAAGCGCAGGCTGTAGGGGCCATAACGCGGAGCGTAAAGGACGCCACTCCACTCCGTCGTAAAATCAAGTAACTTTGTCGAGCTGGTAGAGGAGACAGAGGGGCTGTCCGCTGGCCAGGTAACATTAATATTCAAAGCGCGTTCGGTATGGAAGGGGGGGGCTGCCGGGGTATCATCAGACTGATCAGAAGGATGGAAATAATCTAGCTGTAAGCCTTGAACAGAGGCCAGCGGTCGGAGTTGCAGGTCAACCAAATAGACAACCGGCGTGACGTCATCGGTTGGGCTGGAGGCGACCTCAAAATCGGCGTTGGGATAAATTCGCTGGGCTTCCTCAAACACCCATTGATCGTCGGGGTGGATAAAGAGGGCCACGGGTCGGGCGGGCGGCTCCCGGACAGGCAGGGCATCCGGCAAGGTCAGGGTCCGCGCGTCTTTAACCTCGGGGGCCAGAAAACGCAGCGTCGGGTGATGGGCCAAAAAAGGAGATAGAAAATAGAGGGGCTTCGGTCCCAGTTCAGCCATTTTGCGGCCCACAATTGTTTCCGCAGCCGAAAAGGCATTCCACGATGCGAAATCTCTGGCCTGGCGGACAAAGTAGGTATAAGCGTTAAAGGCAAAAATAAAGGCAAGCAGCGCTGCCACCGGAACCACCAGCCAGGCCCGAGGCAGCGGCTTGAGCGCCTGTTCCGCTTCCCGCCCCAGGGCCGCCAGGGCCAACCCGACAAAATAAATCACTGCCGGGAGAACGCCTATCGAGCGCAGCGATTGGGGCGCTTCAAAATCCACCGTAAAGATACCGCCGGCCAGGGCCAGAGGAAATAATATCAGAAAAAACAGATTAGCCGGGTGGCGGGGTCGAGCCAGGGCCAGGCCCAGTCCCAGTACACCCAAAATCGCCATCGCCGGGTCCAGCATCGGTTCGCCGGGTAAGTTGTGACGGCCATTGCTGTCACCTTTGTAATTGAACATGAGCAGATGTTGTTGCGTGCTGTCCCATATCGCCCGAACCAGATCAGGTTGATCGCGGCGGGTAAAAATAGAAATCTGATGGGTACGATACCAGAAAGCTTCAGGATCTTCCAGAGCGAACTTGACAATGGGCATAATGACCAGCCAGATGACGACCGCAATGAGGGCCAGCCGCCCCAGGTGAGCCGGCCAATTTCGGCGGTTAAGGGTCCCTGCCCACCAGTCACGCCAGCGCGGGTTCACTATCCCCAAGAGGGAGGCCATCACCACAAAGAGGAGTAAGGCCACCATATACAACCGGAAGGCGGAATAAAACAACAGGCCGCCTCCCAGGCTGAGGCCCGCCCACAGCGCATCACGCAAATGCCCCCGCCGCAGCAGACGTAATAAGAAAAAGAGGCTCAGAAATTCAAAGAAGGGGGCGTCTACGCCGGTCATCGCAATCCGGCTAAAGTTGACATGCCAGCGAGCGACAGCCACCAGAAGAGCCAGGATCAGCCCAAAGCGCGGCCCGCGCAATTCGCGCCCAAAGAGATAGGCCGCCAGCACGCCGCCCAACCCAAACAACACGCTCACCAGCCGCAGCGAGTGAATTGTGTTGCCCAACCCGCCCAGGGCCAGGGCATACAGCGCCAGGAGGTGGCCGGATACATTGATCGGCGCGTAGAAAATCGGGCGATACGTTGGCTCTTGCAGAATTTGCCGGGCCTCCAGGCCAGCCTCGGCTTCGTCGTACCATATCCCAAAAGGCTGGCCGGTGAAGTTATAGATCCGCATAAACAAAGCCAGCCCCATGATCAAAACCAGGCCGAGAGCTATGGTGCGGTTGGGGAGCAAGATATCTACTTTTTTGGCCCAGGGGAGGCCCTGCGTGAGCAGCAGCCCGCTCCCCAGCAGCAGCCCCAGGCTGCTCCAGTAGAGCCACCATGCTTGGGGATAGGACTCATGATTGGCAAAGAAATTGAAAGCGACCCCGGAAAGGCCCAGCGCCAGCACCAACAGCCAGACACTCACATTACGCCGCCAGCCAGGACGCAGGGCCAGAACACGGGGTTTGGGGTCAGCGGTGATAGCCATGTCGCCGGTATGACCGACCAGAGCGCGGGCAAAGAGAATAACAGCCGCGATATAAAACAACAGCCCATCCCCCAGCGACTCGCGGCTGAAGAAGAACTGTCCCAGTGCGCCGACTCCCACCCCGGCCAGGGCCAGGGCCAGCCGGTTCAGGGTGCGGCGGGGGCGGAGACGGGCATTTTCGATGGGCTGACGTGGTTCGGGGAAGGTCGAAGGTGTTTCAACCGTTGTGACAGACATAGCCCCTATTATACTCAAGTTGAAGCACAACAAAAAGTGGGGATGGGGTGTCAGTGCTCTTTCTTGCGGAGCAAGTCGGTGCCCATGATAAGCAACAAGGAGAACAGCCCCAGGACAAGAGCCGCGCTGTACGCGCCGACATATTGGCGCTCGTCGAGGGCGCGGAAGATGTAAAGCGTGGACGTTTCGGTGCGGCCTTGCAAGCCGCCGCCGATGACCAGCACTGCGCCAAATTCGCCCAGGGCACGGGCAAAGGTCAGGGTGATACCGTAGATAAAACCCCAGCGCAGCGCCGGTAATGTGACATACCAGAACGTTTGCCAGCCATTGGCTCCCAGCGTGGCTGCTGCCTGCTCCTGCTTTATCCCAAAAGCTTCCAGCACCGGGATCAATTCGCGGATCATAAAGGGCAGACTGACAAAGAGCGTCGCCAGGATGATGCCGGGCAGGGCAAAGGCGATTTTGATGTCGAGGGTGGTCAGCACCGGCGCAAACAAGCCGTTCCGGCCAAAGAGCAAGAGCAGCATGTAGCCAACGACCACGGGCGAAACGGCAAAAGGCATGTCAATGAGGCCATTCAACAGGTCACGGCCGGGAAACTCATGCCTGACCATGACCCAGGCGACAAGTGTCCCAAAAATAGCATGGATTGTCACCACAATCAAGCTAACCAGCAAGGTCCGCCAGAAACTGGCCAGTACATCTGCCTGGCTCAACGCCTCCATGACCGCGCCCACCCCTTCCCGGAAAGCGCCCATCGTCAGGGAGACGAGCGGCGCGACAACCAGAAATACGGCATAAGCCATCACCACACCGATGAGGAGCCGCTGCCGCCACACCCCGTATCTAATCACGTGGGGCGTCGCAGCCAGGGGGGATGAGACAGCTTTAGAAGTGATGCTACTATTCATGCCTATGCCTCTTTTGAAGATGACTTTTGTAGGACAAACTTAAGTTTGTCCTACAAGATTCTTAAACCCTGCGGGCTGAATTTCACTTTCTCTGTCTGCGCTGCTGCAGCCGGTTTACGATCAAAATCAAGGTAAAAGCGATGGCCAGCATCACCATGGATACGGCGCTGGCGCCCATACGGTTTTCCGACTCGACCTCGCCAAAGACATACACTGCCGCTGTTTGGGAGTAGAAGGGAATATTCCCGGCCACAATCACAATCGAGCCAAACTCGCCAATGGCCCGAGCAAAGCTCAACAGAGCCCCACTGGTCAAGGGCAGAATCAATGGCGGCAGTGTGACTCGCCGAAAAATGGTCCACGGGCCGGCCCCCAAGGTGGCCGCAGCGTGCTCTTGCTGCTTGTCCAGGCCCAGCAGCACCGGCTGCACCGCCCGGACTACAAAAGGATAGGTAATAAAGAGCAATGCCAGAATAATGCCCGGCGGGGCAAAGATAATATCTAACCCCCATGTGTTTTTAAGCCACGCTCCGACCGCTTGCTGCGGGCCATAGAGCACGACCAGCATCACCCCGGTGACGAGGGTGGGAATGGCCAAGGGCAGGTCAATGGTAGCGTTGAGCAGCCTTTTACCGGCAAATTCATAACGCACCAGCACATAAGCAGTCAACGTCCCCATAATCGTGTTGATAATCACCATCACCGCTGCCGTCCAGAGGGTCAACTGAAGCGCGTGCCAGGCCACCGGCGACGAAATGGCCTGCCAAAAGCCGGCTAAACCACTCTGAAAACCGTCGCGCACAATGACGACCAGCGGAATGACCAGCATCACCGTCATATAGGTGAGCGCAACAGCGCGCACACCCCAACGGCCCCAGGGAAAGGATGAACCCCCATCCGGGGGCGGGTGATGAGGAATGAACCCCCTGGCGGGGGCAGGTGATGAAGACGGCAAATTACCCCTTCCGCCTTCATGCGAAGCGTTCATCCTTTTTGCTGCGGTCATTGCGGTAATCCTTGCACCCCGGAAATGACTTGGTTATAGATGCCCGTATCGCCAAAGAAGTCCGGGGTGGCTTTGGACCAGCCGCCAAAGTAGTCAATGGTGAACAAGTCCTCTACCGGCGGATAGCGGTCGGCCGTTGCCTTGGCCACGTCCGGGTCAACCGAACGCAGCCCATACTCGGCAAAGATTTCCTGGGCCGGCCGGGTGAAGAGGAAATTCACAAAGGCTTCGGCGGCTTCACGGGTGCCATGTTTATCAACATAACCATCTATCACCGCCACCGGGTTCACAATCAAGAGGGTCGAGCGGGGGATGACCATTTCATAATCCTGGCCGCCCTTTTGGCCCACCAGAATTTCGTTCTCATAGGTGATGATAACCTCACCAACGCCCTGCTCGTAGTTGGTAATGCTCTCGCGGGCGCCCTTGTCCATCACCTTGACGTTTTTAAGGACAGCCAGCAGGAACGCTTGGGCGGCGGTATCATCGTCCTTGGGCACGCCCTCCACAAAGCCGCGCTTGGCTGCGCCGTAGAGAGCCAGGATATTCCACATCGCTCCGCCGCTGGTCTTGGGATTGGGGGTCAGAATTTCAATACCCGGCTTGGCCAAGTCAGCCCAATCCTTAATCCCCAAAGGGTTGCCTTTGCGCACCCCAAAAACGACAATGGAGGTGCTGACCATCCCTTTGGCCCCCACCTCGCGCCAATTGTGGGTGATAAGACTGGCCTTTTCCAGGCGAATGATATCAGCTTCCAACGACAGCGCAGCCACATCGGCCTCAAAACCCTCCGCAATCGCGCGGGACTGCGCCCCTGATCCCAGGTAAGACTCCTCAAAATTAACTTCCTGGCCGGTCTTTTTCTTCCACTCTTCTTTAAATAGGGGGATGATTTTGCCGTACGCTTCCCGAGGGGTCGTGTAAGCGCCCAAAATCACGTTGGCCGCCTTACCACTCGCCTGGGCGCTGTCGCCGGGCTTGCTCTCAGCCGGGGCTGAGCCGGTGTTGGCCGCTCCCCCACAGGCAGCCAAAGCCCCAGCTAGTATCAACAGAATCAGGATTACTGCTAGTCTTTTGAACATTAGATAGTCTCCTCTGAAAATAGCCCTCACCCCCCACCCCTCTCCCAGTGGGAGAGGGGAGTCGCGCCAGTGACGGGGTGAGGGCTTTTTCGTCACTGGCGATGAAGTCAGGGCTTTTTAGGAACTGGATTTTACGAGATAACCTAAACACCCGACCTGACAATCAAAACCGGGCGGTTGATCACATTCAAAATTTGGCTAACGATCCCGTTCAATGGCACCCGCCCATCTCGTTGGGGGAGGGGCGCGCCCAGCACCAATAGGTCGTAGCCACCGGTAGCAACTTCCGTGGTAATTTCATCACGCACCAGGCCGGTGCGGATGGTCGTCCGCGCCGGCACGCCCAGCAGTTCCAGCGTGCGCACCCCCCCGGCCAGGAAACGTTCGGCCCGGCTGCGGGCCAGGGGTTGATTGCTTTCTTCTTTGGGCAGCACCGACAGGAGCGTGGCTTCCGCCCCCACGTGCCGGACCAGTCTGCCGGCAAACAATACGTCATCTTTACCCGGCTCCCCGCTGGTGACACAAATGAGAGCGCGGGTCGGCGCTGGCTGCGGTTGAGATACCAACAGTAAATGATGCTCGCCGGCCTGCAAGATTTGCTCGGCCAACTCGACACTATCCTGCCGCTGAAAGCCCAGCACGACCAGATCATAGGGGCGGCGTTCGACCTCCTTGGCTACCGCTTCGGCCAGCGGAGCGGCGGTGACCTGGGTTTCCAGGGCGGCCAGGCCGCCGCCAAGCTGCTCTCTGGCCTCGCGCAAGCGGCGCTGCAAAACTTCAGGCTTTTGGCCATACCCCAGTAAAGTAATCCGGGCGTGAGCCAGCCGGCCAATTTGACCTCCCAGGGTTAGCGCACCTTGTGACAGCGGCGAACCATCGGTGACAATTAAAAAACTGAGACCGGGATGGGCCAGGGCATGAATCCGGCGCACCCCCACCCAAACGCTATCCCCAGGGCGCAGGGGCAAGCGGCTGGCTTGGTCCTGAGAACGGGTAGCCTCAACCAGCACCGAGCCGCTCCCAAATGAAACCGGCGGGGCAATGGGACGGACCCCCGGCATCGGCGGCAATCGCAGCCGCAATCGCTCAAACGAACCGGCGAAGGCGCTCTCTTCCACCTCACCGCAGCCCAATTGGGGGCAATCCAGCGCTTCGGGCGAGGAGGCCAAAGCGATATCTTCAGGCCGGAACAACACCTGCACCCGCTGCGCTTCGCCCAGCGGTTCGGTCTGGTAGCTCACTGGGAAATGAACCGGGCCTACCTTGACTCCATCCGGTGTACCGTGGCCGACCAGCAGGTTAGCTGTACCCAAAAAGGCGGCTACAAATTCAGTCTCCGGGCGCTGGTATAGCTCTTCCGGTTGGCCGACTTCCAGCAAGCGGCCAAAACTCATCACCCCCAGCCGGTCGGCCAGTTCAAAGGCTTCGTCCTGGTCGTGAGTGACCAGAATGGTGGTAATACCCAACTCCTTTTGGATTAAGCGCAGATTGCGGCGCAATTCCGAGCGAATCTTGGCATCGAGCGCGCCCAACGGTTCGTCGAGCAGCAGCACTTCCGGCTGGTGGGCCAGCGCCCGGGCCAGGGCAACCCGCTGCTGCTGCCCACCGGAAATCTGGTGGGGCATGCGGCCGCCCAGCCCGGCCAACCCGACCAGTTCCAGCAGCTCGTCACGCCGCCGCCGCCGCTCGGCGGGTGGGGTTTTGCGGATGCGCATGCCGAATTCAATATTATCGGCGACAGACATATGCTGAAACAGGGCATAGTTCTGAAAAACAAAACCGACCCGCCGCTCCTGGGGCGGCAGATAGGTTACGTCACGTCCATGCAGCACGACGCGGCCCTGGTCAACTTCGACCAGGCCGGCGATCATATTCAAAATGGTACTCTTGCCGCTGCCGCTGGAGCCAAGCAGGACAAAAAACTCGCCATCGGCGATTTCCAAGGAAACATTGTAGACAACCGGATGGCCGTCGTAGCGCTTGGTCAATTGTTCGAGGATAATGGACATAATTGGCCTTTCGAGAACGAACAATGTTTAGATCAAATAGGTTCCCTTTATTAAGGTATAACCAATAAGCGTGACAAACTTTGTGATAAGGTTGTGACAAAGCTGTGACAAAAAAGAACCTGCCGGTTTTTGAACCGGCAGGTCTGGGAGACAACAGAGGTGGGCGATCGTCCGCCCTTTACCGAAATAATTATTGGCTCGATATGGGTTTCAAGGAGCTATCGTAAAAGCACGAGGCTGAAGCCGTCGTGCTTAGAGCGCAAAGCTCTGCGAGCTAAAGATAGGGCGTTTTAACGTCTTTTGCTCTTTCAGCCCGATGCTTCAGCGTCGGGCTAACATCGGGGCAAGCCACCTCCTTGAAACGCATCAAGAGCCTAATTATTTATCTCTATCAGTGTAACCTATGGAAACGAAACGATAAGCCCATAACCCAGACCGGGAACCGTTTCAATGAAAACAGCGCCAGGGGTGTTGGGATCATCCGGGCCAGGAGACGCCTGGGCCATTTTGCTGCGCAGCCGGCGCACCAGTTGGCGCAGCATATCGCGATCACCGCCCTCCGCTCCCCAAATGTGGCTGATAAGATTCTCAATGGTCAGAATTTGCCCGGCATTGAGCATGAGATAATCCAGCAGCCGGTTTTCCAACGGGGTCAAGGGAATTGCCTCTCCCTGTCCCAGGCGAACTTCCCGTCGGCTGGGGTCAAGCATTAGTTCACCCACTTGGCGGACCGCCGGAACCGGCGTTTTGCCGGTCCGCCGTAACACCGCCTGCACCCGGGCAACCAGTTGCCGGGGGCTGAACGGTTTGACCACGTAGTCGTCGGCGCCTAACTCCAGGCCGCGCACAATATCGTCTTCTTCTCCCCGCACGGTCAGCAGAATGATGGGCGTGTCGGCCTGTTCGCGGACCCGCCGGCAGACGGCAAACCCATCGGATTTTGGCATGTTCAAATCCAGAATCATCAAGTCAGGCTGCTCCTCGGCCCAGCGCCGCAGTGCCGCTTCGCCGTCGTGGGCCAGAATCACCTCAAAGCCTTCTCGCCGCAGCGAAAAAGCAACCAAATCGGCCAGGACCCGATCGTCGTCTACCACTAAGGCTTTCATGGCTCTTTCGCCAGCGGTAAGGTAAACCAAAAAACTGCTCCCCCACCCGGCCGCTCGTCAACGCCCACCTGACCCTCCTGGGCCTCGACCACCGCTTTGACCACCGACAAACCCAGACCGGTGCCGGCCTGCGCATGGTTCTCGCTGTGGGTGGTGCGATCAGAGATAAAACGGCGAAACAAGTCTCGCCGGAATTCTTCGGGGATACCCGGCCCGTGATCCGCCACCGTCACCCGCACCCAGCCGTCATCCAGCGCAGCCGTCAGGATAATTTCAGTTTCATCAGGGCTGTATTTGCTGGCGTTGGATAACAAGTTAACCAAAACCTGGCCCGTCCGGCGCGGATCAGCCTGCACCTGGGGCAGCGAGAGCGGCAGTTCCACTTTCAAGACCTGGCAGCGCCGGGCAAGCAGCGGCTGCAAGGTGCGGGTCACGTCGGCGATGATGTCGGCCAGGTTGGCCGGACGGGGCGAGACCCGAAAGCGGCCGGCCTCGATGCTCGCGCTTTCCAGCAGGTTGTCTATCAGGGTTTGCAGCCCTAACACGCCCAGGTACAGCGAGCTGAGCAGTTCGTGCAGTTCAGCCGGGGTCAGGTCCGGGGCCTGATCCAGCAGCAGTTCCACCGAAGCGGCCAGCGCCGAAAGCGGGGTGCGAAACTCATGGGCAATGTTAGACAAAAACTGACCGACCAGCCGGTGCATCAGTTCCTCTTCGCTGACATCACGGAAAACCAGGGCAACCTGGGCCGGAGACCCTTCGGGTAATAATTTGGCCCCGGTGATAGCCAGCGTGGCCTGGCGCTCGCCGGCCAGGAGCAGGGTAATTTTGGTGCGCCGGCCGCGAGCAGGTATAAGCTGGCTGAAAAGCTCGCCGGCGGCGGCAGGCCGGAACACTTCATCGCAGCTCCGCCCGATAACCTCGTCACGGGACCAGCCGGTAATCCGCTCGGCGCCCTGGCTAAAAAAGGTGATGCGCCCCTGCTGGTCAAGCGTAACAATACCCTCGACAATGGACTCCAGCAGATTGCTGCTCCAGGCTTTTTCCCGGCGCAAATCGTTCAACGTCGTCTGCAAGTCGAGCCGGGCGGCCTCCAAGGCCCAGGCAACCAGGGCGACTTCACGCACCCTCGGGTCGGTTGGGACGGGGCTGGTCAGGTCGCCCCGGCTCAAGCGTGTGGCAGCTTTGGTCAGC
The DNA here is from genome assembly GCA_015075185.1 of Anaerolineales bacterium. Classification (GTDB taxonomy): domain Bacteria; phylum Chloroflexota; class Anaerolineae; order 4572-78; family J111; genus DSQQ01. Next base: position 1,164,347 of record JABTUW010000003.1, read on the forward strand.
CGGGCCAGCGGCTGGCTGACCCGGCGGGCCAGCAGCGCCCCCAGGACAGAGCCGACGACGGCCACCGCCGCTATTCCGGCCAGCAGCGTCCGGACCAGGCGCTGCTGAGTAGCAACGACATTCATTACGGGTAGGGCAATTTCCGCTTCCAACCCCGGCTCGCCCGGGGTGAGCGGCTCGCGCCAGGGCAGAAGATCGCCCATAGCCAGGCGAGCGGCGTAATAAGGCTGGCCATCCACCGTAAAAGTGGCGAGGGTTAATCTTTCATCCGGGTTGGATGTCGCTCGAGAGGATGTCGCTGTCTGGCGCAAATCCGTCTTAAAGCTGGTAGCGACGGGCCGCCCGGCGGCCAGCAGCGTGTGCTCCAGGCCAGTCTGAGCGTGGAGCTCCTGGGCGAATTCATTGCCCAGCGTGCTGCCTACAATCACCCGGCCTAACCGGGTTTGATCGCCCTCCAGCGCATGGCCCGCCAGCAGCCAGACGCGGGGCAGCGGCTGGCCCGGCCCCACATAAAAGCCATCCGATTCGCCGGCCGCACAGATGTTAGGTGGAAATTCCTGGCCCACCTGGGCAACAGGCCGGCCGTCAGGCGTGCAGACCAAGATCAGGTCGAGGTTGGCCCCGCTTTGTAGAGTCCGCAGATACGGCAGCAGTTCGCTTTGATCCGCTTGCAGCAGCAGTTCGCGCAAACTGGGCCTTTGGGCAGTCAAAACGGCCAGGCCGGCCACCTCGTTTTGTCTGGCCGCATAAAGGGCCTGAGCAGCACGGGCGCCCTGGCTCACCTGCGCCCAGGCCTGGCGGTCTAATTGGTCACGCAGGAGCCAGATGGCCGGCAGACCGATAGCTGCGGCAGAGAGCAGCACCAGAATAATGAAACTTAAAAGCAGTTGCACCCAAAGACTGTTGAGCGCCAGAGGGAATTTCTTCATCATAGACCTCACCGTTCCTACTCAGCCGAATGCGCCCCCTCTTTAATATAGTCCAAATTCTTCAAAATGGGCAATCATGCTATAATCGAGGGCGCTTGCTCAAGAGAGAATCAAAACCTGAAAAACCTTCAATGAGGAGAGGGACTTATGCAAATTGTCATTACCGGCGGCACGGGAACGATTGGGCGCAGGCTGGTCCATCACTTGCTGCAATACGGCCATGTCATTAAGGTCATCAGCCGGCAGCCTTATAAACCGGCTAATCTGCCCGCCAAAATTGTTTTTGCTTCATGGGACGGTAAAACTGTCGAGGGCTGGGGCAGCCTGGTAGATGGCGCGGATGCAGTGGTCAACCTGGCCGGGGCCGGTATCGCCGACCAGACCTGGACCGAGGCCCGTAAAAAAGAGATCGAGGCGAGCCGGGTCAACGCCGGTCAGGCCGTGGTCGAGGCCATCCGCGCGGCCAGCACCAAGCCCAAGGTCTTGATTCAAGCTTCGGCGGTGGGCTATTACGGCCCGCAGAACAACGACCAGGTCATTACCGAGGACCATCCCCCGGCCAACGATTTTTTAGGGCGGACCTGCCAGGCCTGGGAAGCCTCAACCGAGGCGGCCGAGGCGCTGGGCGTGCGGCGGGTGGTCATCCGCAGCGGGGTGGTGTTCGATATGCAAGGCGGCGCGCTGCCCCGCATCGTTTTTCCTTTCCGCTTATTTGCCGGCGGGCCGATTGGCAGCGGCCGGCAGTGGTTCCCCTGGATTCACTACTGCGACGAAGTGGAGGCGATCCGCTTCCTGATCCACAATGAGGCCACCCGCGGCCCGTTCAACCTGACCGCGCCTAACCCCGTGCGCAGCCGCGAGCTGGCCAAAGCCATCGGCAAGGTGCTGAAGCGGCCCGCCTTTGTCCCGGCCCCGGCTTTTGCCTTCAAAACAATGTTCGGCGAAATGTCCACCGTCTTGCTGGACGGCCAGCAGGCCGTGCCCAAGCGATTGCAGGAGGCGGGCTATGCGTTCAAATTCCCCCAGGTCGAAACGACGCTGCGGGATATATTGAAATAGGGCGAGGAAAGGGAACGCCGGTGGCCTCCACCGGCGTTTTTGTTTAGTCCAGTCTATCAGTTGAAGGTTAAGTCCGGTTTGAGGTGGCAGTGGGGCGGCTGTCTGACTGACCATTACTTGGACGCGAACCACAAATACATTGAGACAACTATGATGGTGCTGAAATCTTTTTTCAATCGTTCACCAGAGTTCATTATTTTTCTCCTTGAATAATCTTATGGGTGCGGATATACAATTCATCATAGCCGGTGGCGCTATCCATTTCGCGCAGAAAGCTGACGCCCGGCAATTCGCCGACTACAATCTCAGTAGTGGTATAGATCAAGCAGCCTACCAACAAATGCGCGCCCAGGGTGCGACCTTCACCATCAGCGATGCTAATATGATAAATCCTGGTGGGGATACAGACGTAACGCGTAAGTCTCCAGAGGATTTTCCTACAAGGTGATCACTTTATCGGCCCGCCACTGGGCTTCGATAATGTCGGTCATGCCGCCGACCACCCCCACTTCCACCTGATCTTCCAGCCCGAAGTGGTTGAGGCACGTGCTGCAAATGACCAGATGCACCCCTTTGGCTTCCAACGCTCGCAGCACCTCCAGCACCGGCGAGCCGATCGTCGTCAGTTTGACGCCATCGGTGTAAAAGCAAATAGCGGCAGGTAAAGTATTGCTGTCGTCGAGCAGTTTGAAATAGGTGGTGATGAGTTTGTGTTGCAGCGTTTCATCGGCGCGGCCCATGCCGTCGCTGTTCACCAGAATAACGGTCGCGGGTTTATTGTTAGTTTGGGTCATTGTGAGTATCCTTAACAGTTTATATTGATATTTAGAGTGGGGAAGAGAACCACAAACGGCGATGTTACATGACCTTTAGGGGGGAATGACGCAGATAGGCCAGGTTTGTCTGAGGGAAAGGACAACCATGGTGCAAACCTCCTTTGGATGAAATAAACTTGACCCGGCTTGACAAGACGCGTTACCGGAGCAAGATTTCAACAAAAAACCGCCGCTGGCTTATGCGCAGGCGGCGGCAAGGAAGGTCGCACCTCAGAGGAAAGGTGTGAGCTACATCACGGCAGCGAGACCTCACCGCCGCGCCAACAGGCATAAGTACCGGCATTGAGACGCAATCCAGCGTCTAATCCGACATTTCAAATACGGCGGTGCAGCAATGCTACCAAGAATATGCTCCTGATGATTTTAGAATTTGGTTAAGTATAACACAATCACAGTGGGCTGTAAATTTCGATACTAACCCGCAATTTTCAGCGATGATTGGACGTGCGGCCAGTCCTCGACCTAACGCCCATACGCCCCCGGCCGCAGCAGCCGGGCCAGGCGGCGCTCAAACCGGCCGCGCCGGTCGAGGGTGTGGGCCTGGTTTAACAGCCACTCGATCATGGTTTCCCGCAGGGTATCCCACCGGCTCGGCTGCGAGTCTTTGACCAGGGCCTGGATGTCCAACCACAGGGCGGTGGCTTCCAGCGGAAATTGGATTTCATCTAAAATGGCCGGATGGACGGGGATGACCGAGGCGTCGGGCAAAACTTCGTTGAGGTAGCGCTGGGCGCGGGCGGCGTGGTAGAGGTGGGTCAGGGCAAAAATGTGGGCCAGGCCGTAAGTCCGGCGCAGCACCCGCGCCATCCGCACCTCCAGCAGGGTGCAGTTGGTCAACTGGCGGGTGATGACATAGTCGCCGGGGATGTGGAAGCGTTCCACCAGCATCATTTTCACCACCTGGGCGTCGGGGGTCAGTCTGGGGCCATGGATATCGGAAGCGACAAAAATGAGGTACGGCTTGGGATGGGGGGCGCTGTACCACAGCGCGGCAGCCAGGGCGACCCGGCCCCACAACTGCTTATTTTCCAGCTTGGTGCCCTGGCGCTTGCCCATAATTAGGAGGGCGGAAGGAGTCTCCGGCCACTGCGGTTCCGCCGCGTCCGTTGAAGATGGATTACGAGATGAAATGTTCATGCGAAAAAAATTCTTGGAGGACTGGAAGGTTGGCAGGATGGAAACCAAACTTCCAACCCTCCAGCCTTCCAATCTTCCCCTTCCTCCTACAACTCCGTCCGAATAGCCCACAAATCAGGAAAGGCCGGCTTAAGCAGGGTTGTTTGCAGGTAGCCCACCCCCGCCGAGCCGCCCGTGCCCTGCTTGGTCCCAATGGTCCGCTCGACCATTTTGATATGGCGGTAGCGCCACTCCTGCACCCCCTCGTCAAAATCAACCAGTCGTTCGCAGACCGGGGCGCGGATGGGGTCGTTGCGGTAGATGTCAATGAGGATTTTTTGGACCTCCGGTGAAGGCTGCGCGGGTTGGGTTACGTCTCGTGCCAGCAGCTCTGCCGGCACGGGGTAGCCGTTGGTCGCCAGGTAATGCAAAAAGGCGTCCCACAGGGTTGGCTCCCGGTAGCGCAGTTCCAACTGGTGGCGCGCGGCAGTATCTTCAGGATAGTGAACCATGACGGGGCGGCGCTTGTGGCCCAGCACAAACTCCAGCTCGCGGAATTGGTGGGATTGAAACCCGCTGGCCGACTCCAGCCGGTGACGGAACGATAAAAATTCCAGCGGCGTCATCGTCTCCAGGATGTCAATCTGGGCGACCATCGTTTTAAGGATGGTCAAAATCCGGCGCAGGGTGTGCTGCACCCGCGGCGTGTCGTTGCCGATCAACAACTGCCGAACGTAGTCCAGTTCGTGCAGCACCTGTTTGAACCACAGCTCGTAGACCTGGTGAATGACGATGAACAGCATCTCGTCGTGTTCCGGGCCTTCCGAGAGCGGCTGCTGGGCCGACAAAATTTGGTCCAGTTTTAAGTAATTGGCGTAAGTCACCGCCATGGCTGGTCTCCTTTAGCTAATAACCTGAGTTCGATGTTTCTGCCAAAATAGACAGGATTTACAGGATTAACAAGATTTTTGACTATTTTTATCCTGTAAATCTTGCCGTAGGTCCTGTCGAGAAACAAAAAACTCCGAACTGAGGTTAATAAGAATAATCTACAAATTCCCCCCACTTCCGTCAACTCCCTGTTCCTCTTCCAGCAGCGCCCGGCGCGAGACCTTGCCGACAAAGGATTTAGGCAGCGTCTCCCGGAACTCAATCTCCGCCGGCACCGCATAATCGTCGAGGTGGCGGCGGCACAGGGCGAGCAGTTCTTCGGCCGAGAGACTTGCACCGGGGCGGGGTACGACAAACGCCTTAACCCGCTGCGGCCCGTTTTCATCCACCGGCACGCCGACCACCGCGGCCTCCAGCACTTTGTTGTGCTCGTACAGCACCTCTTCGACATCGCGGGGATAGACATTGTGACTGCCGACAATGATCGTATCTTTTTTGCGGCCAATTAATTGAAAATAACCGTCGCTCTCCATAACCGCCACATCACCGGTGTAGAGCCAGCCGTCCTTGAGCACGGCCTGGGTGGCTGCTTCGTCGGCCCAGTACCCGGCCATGATCTGCGGCCCCTTCACCACCAACTCGCCCACCTGGCCGGGTGACAAATCGGCCCCGCTGGTCAGATCAACGATCTTGGCTTCGGTATTGGGGATCGGCACGCCAATGGAGCCGACTTTGCGCACCCCGTAGAGCGGGTTGGCGTGGGTCACCGGCGAAGCCTCGGTCAGGCCATAGCCTTCGACCAGCCGGCCGCGCGTCAGTTTTTCAAAGGCTTCCTGGACTTCCACCGGCAGCGGGGCAGCCCCACTGACACAGGCCTTAATCGAATCCAGGCCGTAGGCGCGGACATTGGGGGCCTGGTTAATGGCCATATACATCGAGGGGACTGCCGGAAAGAGCGTGGGCCGGTACTGCTTGATCTGGGCGAGCACGTCCGCCAGGTCAAACGCGGGCAGGAGCATCAGGGTGGCCGCCAGGGCAATCGGAATGTTCAGGGCATTGGTCAGGCCGTAACTATGGCTCAGGGGAACCACCGACAGGCAGACCTCCTCGCCATAGCGCAGCTCATGAATCCAGTGGCGGGTTTGCAGGGCATTAGCAACCAGGTTGGCGTGGGTCAGGCAGACGGCCTTGGCCTCGTCAGTGGCGCCGCGGGTATAGAGAATGGCGGCTAAATCCTCGCTGTCCACTTTGATCGAAGGGGGTGTTAGGATGGCGTCCTGCATGAATTCGGCCATGGGCAAACCAGCCGTACCTTCTGCCTGGCTGCTAATGAGGGTAGTCGAAGTCCAGCGGGCCAGCAGTTTTCGATAGGGTTCGGCCGGGAGCATGGCCCGCATGTCGGCCAGGATGATGTGGCGCAGGTCGGTTTGCTCCTGGACCACCTTGATCAGGCCGTTAAACTCGCCCAGCGTGACCAGCACCCTAGCCCCGGTCTGCTTGATTTGCCGGACAATCTGGGCCGCATCGGCTTCGGGATGCGAAAGGACCACCACCCCGCCCGCTTTAAGTGTGCCGTAATAGGCCACAATCATCTGGGGCATGTTGGGCAAGACGACCATCACCCGCTCTCCCGGCCCAACGCCCAGCCCCAGCAAAGCGTGGGCAAACTGGTTGACCTGCCGGTTGAGCTGCTGGTAGGTTAATCGTGCGCCGTAAAAAATCGTCGCCGTCCGTTTGGGCGCCCAATCCGCCGCGCCTTCCAAGAATTTGGTCAAGGGCTGGCGGGGGATAGGGACAGTGAGAGGCGTCTCCGGGCCATAGCTGGACAGCCAGGGGCGCTGTTGAAAGAGCGTATTTACCCCCGGCTGGCCGCGCCAGGAACTGCGCCGCTCGCCGGCAATGAAGCGTTCGACAGCCCGGTTGACCGCCTGGTGGCGCTCCAACTGGACCTTGTGCTTGGCCGACCCGACATCGTAAACCTCCGCGCCGGGGACCATTTTGCTCAAATCATCAAACACGTAGCGGGGAAAGTAGCTGTCTCGCTCGCCGGTGATGATCAGGGTCGGGGTGGTGATGTTGCGCAGCAGCGGCCAGCCCTGCCACTGGCGCATATTGTTCAGCATCATCCGCTTCATCACGTGGATTTCGGCATTCCAGCGGGGGCGGTAATTCCACCAGGGCCGGAAAAAAGCGTTCGGCAGGCGAAATGCCCAGGTGGCCCGGCGCGGCAGGGGATATTCCCCGGCAGTGGCAATCAGCACCAATTTTTCCAGCCGTTCCGGGTGGGCGTTGGCGTACTCCACACAAATTGAGCCGCCGAAGGAGTGCCCGACCAGCACAAATTTCTCCGGCAGGTTGAGCGTGTCGGCGATGGTCTGCAAATCGTCCACCAATTCGGGCATGGTGTATTGGGTCAAGGGGGCGTCGCTCTGGCCGTGGCCGCGCAGATCGGGGGCAACCACGCGGTAGGCCCGGGCAAAGTAGTTGATCTGAAATTCCCAGGTTTCGGCGCAGCCGGCATACCCGTGGACAAACAGGATCGTCTTTTCTACCCCTTCGGGCCAGATATCAATGACGCTCAACTCGGCCCCGGTCAGACCGCGAATCGGCACATCTACCCGGTAGAGGTTGAAATCCAGGAGAAGATCACGCCGTTTCAGCCCCCGCAATTTTCGTTTCATAGACTCTCCTCACTCCGAATAGTATCACGTGCAGGTATGGCAGACAAAATTCCTTCGTCTCATACGAAATCCGGGCTACAATCACCCGCCAGTCTGGGTGTAAATAATGCTAGCAAAAAACAGAAATTTGTCTAGTAGACCATCTCAGCGGGCACAAAAGCGGGGGTACGGGAGTCGGTGGGGATATCAAAGAAAGCAGGGGTAGGGGAATTTTCAATTAACCAGCGTGTTACAAAAAAATCAGCTTGGCTGATCTTTGGGAAAATACTCTTGAAAGCGTTTGGCGATGGTTTCATTTAAACCGGCGGCAAATTGATGGAAGCGCTCGATGTAATCTACGGCCAGGGGAGTGAGCTGTGAGCCGCCGCCACCGCTGCCACCGGTTTGGGTATCAACCAATTTGACGCCCAACCGTTCCTCGCACTCGTGAATTTTATCCCAGGCTCGCCGGTAGGACACCCCCATTTTAGAAGCGGCGGCTGAAATAGAGCCGGTTTCGCCAACGGCCTCAAGCAGCCTGACCCGCCAGGAACTCAGAGCGACTTTACCATCTTTTTCGATCCAAAAGTTTGCTTTGGCCTGCATCATGGGCTGAGTCAATCGGGGAAGATTTACCGGACTATCAAAATGCCACACCGGGGCTAGTTCACTGGGAACTCTGCGCCGTTTGAGACCGGTTGATTAAATCCTTGATTTTACCCAACAAATCGCGAACCACAAATGGTTTGACCACGTAACCGTCAAACATCCCGGCATAGTTAGAGGTTTCAGATTCGTCTTCGAGGTAGTGGCGGGCAGTCAGCATAATCACCGGAATGTGAGCCAGTTTCTCACTTTTTTTGATAATTTGCAGAACTTGCCAGCCATCCATGCCCAGCATCATGATATCAAGGAGAATCAAGTCAACTGGCTGCTCCCCTTTATTGAGGATCTCCAGGCCTTCGATCCCACCCAGTGCCGAAATAACCTCGAAACCCTCGCGCTCCAAAATTAACCGTCCCAGGGTGATCATTTCACGGTCGTCGTCAATCATTAGCACTCGATAGGCCACAGGTTACTCCTTTGACTGGGTTTGTAGTTTATTTCGAAAGCGAAGTTGAAGGTTAAAGGCAGCGGTCAAAACTGGCTGATGGGACGTATTCCCTTCAAAAGCGAAGCGCTCATAATCAGGATTAGTATAACACGATTACATAGGATTGGCAACGTAAAATCAGTTAGTGATGTTTCTTTTTTGGTACCACCGTTTGAAACTTGTAGCGGATGGCCGGCCGGGTTAGCGCCAGCACAATACCAATGGAAATAAGCACCTGCGAGACCATCCGCCAATCCGAAGGCGCTTGGAGGAAGACAACCGTATAGAACACATAAGGAATAGCAATCAAATGGAGAACCACATTGGCAAATCTGGCCCATTCCTGGATTGCCAGCAAACCCGCGCCCATTGCCCCATATATCCCCAGCAGGACCAGCGAGGCCAGGGTAGTCGCGTCGAAATATCCGACCAGGGTCACAAGAATGACACCCAGCAGCGCAATTGCCAGCTCAAAACACCCAATGAGAATCACGGCAAGGGGAATGTTTTTATCAGGCGGCGGCAAATTCTGGGGAAAATTGTTCTTCAAATGAATAATCCTTTATCCCTCTATCTCAAGAAAGTATAACATAGGCAGACCTGCTGTCAAAGGCATTGCTGGGTCATTACTCTTTCCCAAAAGCCACCCCCAACAATATAACCATTTTTTACCCCAGCTTTACGGACTACCACCCTTTACCGTGATATATTAAAAAAAGACGAGCTTAGTCTGAAATAGGGGGTAACTAATCTATCAATTCCTTTTATCAGGGTAAACAAGATGGTGCGGATGAACTAACCGATAAGCCGGGTATAACAGACGTGAACCAGATCAAACCAGACTTCTTCATCCACACCATTGACCGCAACGACATCATCATTGATCTTAACGACGCCTGGCTGCGTTTTGCCTTGGGAAATGATGCGCCCCACCTTACCTATCAGGCGGTTGTTGGCCGCTCCCTGTGGGCCTTCATCACCGGTGCTGAAACCCATCACATCTATCGCCTTCTGCTAAAACAGATTCGCCAATCTCAGCAGCGGATTGTCTTCACGCACCGCTGTGACAGTCCCACTCTCATCCGCTACGTCCAGATGGAAATCATTCCCGCCGCCAACGGCATTGTTGAATTTAGAAATCAACTGCTTCTGCAAAAACACCGCGATCCGGTCCCGCTTTTGGACCCTACTGTTCAACGAACAAGCGAACTGCTCAAGATGTGTAGTTGGTGTAACCGCCTCCTGTGTGATCAAATGTGGCTGCTCCTTGAAGAGGCCATTAACTACCTGGGCCTGTTCGGCTCTTCTCAACTGCCCCAGATAACGCACGGCATCTGCCCGGCCTGTACCCTCTTGTTCGAAGATCTGCGTTAAACCAATCTATTCCCTGATTAGCTTCTGATTGCCCGGACTGTCCGCATCAGTTGTCTGACCTTATCCTCTACCACCCGATCATCCGGTTCAGAACCGCTCTTTAGAGCGGTGCCAATAATCGTGCCGTCGGCATATTGGAATAACTCGGTCACGTTAGCCGGGGTCGTCCCGCTACCGACCAGCACCGGGAAATCCACGACGGCCTCTCTGACCTCCTGCAAATCGGTTAACGCCGGCATATCACCGGTGGCTCTGCCGGTAACAATGATAGCCTCGGCCCCACCGGCCACGGCCTGGCGGGCCGAGGTAGCCAAGGACTTCTCTTCCAACAGTTCACTGTATTTAACCTGGATGTCGGCCAGCACCGCTACGTGTTCAGCTTTGAGTTGGCGGCGATAGGCGATAATCTCGGCCGGATCAGGCTCGATGACCCTATCCTTGACCCTGACCCTATCCACAAAAAAATCAAGCCGGACAAAAGCTGCGCCGCAGGCCTTGGCAATGGCCAGGGAGGCTTGCCAGTCATTAAGCAGGACCTCCAATCCAACCGGAACCCTGGCCTGTTCCATCACTTTGTACATCACCCAGGTAAACGAGGCCACAATTTCCGGGCCGACCGTAAATTGATGGGGGTGATCATACTCGTTCTCAACGATCACCCCATCCACGCCGCCCCGCTGTAAACTATGCAGGTCTTTCAGGGCCAGCGCCAGGGTGGCCTCCATACTGGTAAACTCTGGATAACCCAGCAAGGGGGGAAGGTGAACCACGCCGATCACCGGCCGGGTTACCGGAAAGAAAATCTGTCGAAACATTATTTTTCTCCTCAATAACTTCAGACTCTAAAGGTTTTAAAGACCATTAGAGTCTGTACTAGCTCCGTAATGCTGAAGGACCTCAGCCGCCTGCCTGGCTCCCTCTTGCAGAGCCAGCGGCACATTGCCATGACTAAAGTAGGCTACGGTGAAGGCAGCCTGAAAAGCATCACCGCACCCGGTTGTATCTACTGCCGCAGCGACCTGAACGGCTGGTTGGTCAAAGTGCTGCCCGCCCACCAGGGCCGTACTGCCTGCCGCGCCACGAGTAACGACAATAATCCCGGCCATCTGGCCGGATACGGGACGTAGCATTTCTACCGTCTGCTGGTCACCGCTGATAAAGGCCAAATCGAGCTGTTGAATCAGCGTGGCCATGCCCTGGTAATCCTGCCCATAATCGGACAAATCCAGGAAGTCTACCACCCGCTTACCCCGCAATGATAACTCGCGCATAACCCGGTTAAAAATCGGCTCAATCTGCCAGAAGAGCGGAGCCACGACAATATCAAATTGTTGAATAAATTCCAGGTCAGTATCACTCACATAGAAATCGGCCAGCACGCCAGGGCTGTAACCATTGGGCGGGAAGATTCGCTCTCCGGTCGGCGTGACGACGATATTCTGCCTGGCCGTCTCGCCTTCCTCGACGTACAAGTGGGAGGTGTCAATTCCCTCCTGGAATAGTTTTTGCCGGACAAGCTGCCCGGCGGGATCGCTGCCAACACAACTGACCAGCGCTACTTTTTCTGCGCCGCAGCGTTTACTATGAACGGCAAAGTTGAGCGAAATACCGCCGACATAGCCTCTATGTAAATCCAGGTAATAATCGAAAGTTGACTCCCCCACACACACTATTTTCACCGCTCCAGCTCCCATCCCTGCTTTTGGACCTTTAAAAGATGGCCCATTATAACACCGTGTGCTAAAAAATTCACAATGTCTCTTATGACTGGCAACATTCGCCAGGTTGAACTACAATGCAGGCAGTCTGGCGAAATCTTTTACACGCTTACGTACGAAAGAGGATATATGAACACTTCAACTGAGCCTACAATACGCTACCGTTTTAGTGCATCTGCCTACGGCGGGCAGGGCTGGTCGCCCCGCACCGACTCCCTGGGCCAGGAACTTGGCCGCATCTGGGGAGCCTGCGGCGTGGCGACGGAGTGGTCCCCCCTGAAAACGGTTTTACTTCACCGGCCCGGGCCTGAACTGGAACATATTGCCGACCCTGATGCCGTCCAAATGCTGGCCCGGCCCGATTTTGGCCGTGCCCGACAGCAGCATGAGGCGCTGGCGCGGGCCTATCGGGAGGCCGGCGTTGCCGTTCATTACGTCGAACCGGCGGAAACGCCGCCCCCTAACCAGATGTTTGTGGCGGATTTGATGTTGATGACGCCGGAAGGTGCTATCGTGGGCCGGCCGGCCTCGACGGTGCGAGCCGGGGAGGAACGCTTTGTGGCCCGGCGGCTGGCCGACCTGGGGGTGCCGATTTTACGGACCATCCGCGGGCACGGCACCTTTGAGGGCGCCGATGCAGCCTGGTTAGACCCCCAAACTGTCCTGCTGGCAACGGGGCTGCGGACCAATACCGACGGAGCAGCACAGGTGAGTAGCTTGCTGCGCGAGATGGGGGTTGAAGTCATCCAGGTTGGCCTGCCCTATGGCTCTATGCACCTGATGGGCACTTTACGCATTGCCGACCGCAACCTGGCTCTGGCCTGGCCCGGTCGAGTTCCCTATGCTGCCGTAGAGGCGCTGCGCTGGCGGGGTTACACGGTGCTTTTTCTGCCGGATGACCGGGCCGCTATGCAGTCGGCCGCCTTTAACTTTGTCACCCTGGGGCCACGCCGCATCCTGATGCCGGCCGGCAATCCAGTGACCGAAGCATTTTATCGGGAAGCTGGCCTTGATTGTACCACGGTTGAAGGGGACGAGTTGATTAAGGCAGCCGGCGCTATCGGCTGCATGACCGGCATCGTGGCGCGAGAGCTTCCGCCCTCGTGATTGGATGACAATAGTCACTGGGAAATGGCGAGGTTTATCACTGTTTTCCGGGGATGATATGTATTAGACTGCCTATAGCATCATTCTAACCCGCGTCGGTTTACCCTGAATATGCTTCAACATACTTTTGCTACACCTGCCCATACCTGCCCTTAAGGGCCTGCGGTTCCAGTGCAGGATATCAGCCCTGAGTTTAAGCGAAATACCTTGTGGGCTAGCTCAGGGCCGACTCATTCAAGCTCACCTATCCTACAACACTCGAGGAGAAAAAAACTCAACATGCCTATTGCTGCTAATGAATGGTCATTAACCGCTGATACGCCTTTTGAAGCTGAGATGCCCCATCTCTGGGGAGATTGGGGCTGCAGTTCTGAGATTGGCCGCCTGCGGGCTGTTTTACTCCACCGGCCGGGACCGGAGATTGAGCGGATCGAAGAGCCTGCTGCCGTTTTGTTTGCCGAGCGGATGAACCCGGAACGGGCACGGCAGCAGCACGATGCTATGGCCGATGTCTACCGGGCGCACGGGGTAGATGTTCATTACATCGAGCACATGCCGCTGAATAAGCCCAACGGCATGTTCGTGAGAGACCTGGTGGCGATGACGCCGGAGGGGGCGATTGTTGCCCGGCCCGGCACCACCATCCGGCGCGGGGAGGAGCGCTATGCGGCTGAAGCCCTGGCCCGCCTTGGCGTGCCGATCCTGCGGACCATCGCCGGGACGGGCACGTTTGAGGGCGCCGACATGCTCATGGCCAACCGTGACTTGGCCTTTGTCAGTTTAAGCCGCCGGACCAATGCCGAGGGCGCTCGCCAGGTTAAGGCCGAGTTAGAGCGCATGGGCGTGGGCGAGATTGTGACGGTACAGGTTCCCTGGTCCGAAGCGCACCTGGATGGAATGATGGCAGTGTTGGACCGGAAGCTGGCTATTGTCTACACCGTCCAGGTGCCCTACGTCGTTGTCGAAGCCTTCCGGCGGCACGGCTTCCGTATTCTGGAGGTCACCTCCGAAGCTGAGGTCCGTTATGGTGTCGCGCTGAATTTTGTAGCCCTGGAGCCGGGCAAGATTGTCATCCCGTATGGCAACAATGCCAGCACCGTGCGCATGATGCAGGAGGCCGGGATTGAGGTCATCCAGGTGGAAATTGACGAACTGATGAAGGGGGCTGGGGCTATCCACTGCATGACCGCGTTCTTAAAACGTGATGAACTTTGAGGCATCTTATAGTAGTTTCAACTCTTAGGAGGAGTTATGGTTACCAAACAATTGAATAAAGCTATCCTTTGGCTCGGTTTGATCGCGCTGCTGAGCCTGGCCGGATTCTTATCAGCCTGTTCCAGCCAGGCCCCAGAGGTAAAAAACACTCAAACCGACGCCTTCCCCGCCATTCGCCGCATTCAGGAAGCCAAAAAACTGCGCGTCGGGACAGGCGCGGGTTATTTTCCCTTTGAAATGATTGACAAGCAGGGGAAAATGGTCGGCTTTGATATGGATATGGCCCAGGCGATGGCCGACGCGATGAAGGTCGAACTGGAAGTGGTTGACTTCAAAGATTTTGATGCGATTATTCCGGCGCTGGGAGCAGGCCAGATTGACATGATCATCGCCGGGATGACCATTACCCCGGAGCGGGCGCTGGCGGTCAATTTTAGCCGGCCCTACTTTACCTCAGGCCAGGCGGTGCTGGTCAACATGAAGCACAAAGATACGGTCAAAAGCTATGCCGATCTGGACAAGGCCGACATCGTCATTGTGACCGAGCAGGGCACTACCGGCGATATCGCCGCCCAGCGAACCTTCAAAAACGCTACGATCCGCCCGATGAAAGGTGGCAACGAGGCCACCCTGGATGTCTGCAACGGCAGTTCCGACGCCTTTGTTTATGATCAGTCGCTGATTGCCGTCCAGGCCCAACTGCATAAAGACTGCGTTTATGGCCTGCTGGAGCCTTTCACCTCGGAAAAGTACGGGATTCCGGTGCGGGCCGGGGATGCTGACCTGCTGCAATGGACCAACACCTTCCTGGACAGCTACGTTGACTCGGACGCTTACAACGAGTCTTACCGCCGCTGGTTTGAAGAGGGCGAGTGGCTGAAAGATGTAGTCGTCGAGTAGAACTTTAGAACAACTATTGAGAGACACCCGGTTTCTACGATTTTTTGGACCTGGAAGCCGGGTGTCTGAAAAGGTCCCCTGGTTATGGAATATATCCTCAGAGAACTGTTCGACCCCCTCGTCTGGCAGACCAGTGTCTTCCCTTATCTAACGATCTTTCTCACCGGCATGCAAAACACCCTGATTATCTCTATCCAATCCCTGGTGTTGGCTTTTGTGATTGGAATCATTACCGGGGCAATGCGCGTTTCGCGGCTGCGCCTGGTCTCCGGTCTAGCCGCGGCCTATGTGGAAGTCATCCGCAATACCCCTCTCCTGATCCAGTTTATCATTTTTTATTTTGGCCTGGGGCCGCTATTTGGACGGTCTCAAACCCTACCGCTGGTCCTGGGGCTGGGAGTCTTTACCGGAGCCTACGTGGCGGAGATTGTACGGGCCGGCATCCAATCGGTGGCCCGTGGCCAGCGCGAGGCCGCGCTGTCGGTGGGCATGACCGGTTTTCAGGCCATGACATTGATTATCCTGCCCCAAGCGGTCCGCCGTATCTCCCCGGCTCTGGCCGGGCAGTTTATTTCCCTGATCAAAGATTCCTCGCTGGTTTCGGTCTTTGGTTATGCTGAATTAACGCACGCCGCCAATCGAGTCAGCGCCGCCACCTTTAGAACCCTGGCTCCCAATGTGTTTGTGGCCGTCATTTATTTTTTGATTGCCTACGGGCTGTCACGAGGGGTGGCTTTTATTGAAAAAAGGACGGCGCGCAGTGGTCAAGTGTGAGTCTGTTTCCAAGTGGTTTGATCATTTTCAAGTGCTGCGTGACGTTAACCTGGAAGTGGCTCCGGGCGAGGTCCTGGTCGTCATCGGCCCCAGCGGCTCCGGCAAGAGCACGATTTTGCGCTGTATCAATGCCCTGGAACCCATCCAAAAAGGCAGGATTTGGGTGAACGGGGTCTCGATCCACGAGACGCCCTCGCGCAAGCAGCACCTGCCCCGGCGCGAAATCGGCATGGTCTTTCAGCAGTTCAACCTGTTTCAGCATAAGACGGCGCTGCAAAATATCACCATCGCCCCGATGCATGTGCTGCGCCAGTCCAAAGAAACGGCCGAGGCCAAAGCCCGCCAGTTGCTGGAGCGAGTCGGCTTACCGGAAAAGGCCGATGCCTACCCGGCCGAACTTTCCGGCGGGCAGCAGCAGCGGGTGGCCATTGCCCGCTCCCTGGCCATGGACCCCAAGTTGATGCTTTTTGACGAGCCAACCTCGGCCCTGGACCCGGAAATGATCAAGGAAGTCCTGGAGGTAATGAAAGATTTGGCCACCAGCGGGATGACCATGATTGTCGTGACCCACGAAATGGGCTTTGCCCGCGAAGTAGCCGACCGCATCATCTTTATGGACTCCGGCACGATCCTGGAGGACCTGCCGGCCACCAAGTTCTTTGACAGTCCCCACCACGACCGCACCCGCGCTTTTCTGAGCAAGATTTTATAAACCGACCCGGCTTACGGCGTGTCTGCTTCAACGGCAAGGCGAAAGTCGCGGAAGATACGGGCTAAATCGGCCGGGGTGTAGTGGGCATTCAGTCCACTGGGATTGGGCAGCACCCACAGCCGCGCTGGCCCCAGCGGCTCCGGCTGTTGGCCCAGCCCGGCTCTCGGCTGGGCGAAAGCAGTGCGGTAGGCGCTGATCCCCAGAATAGCCACAACGCGCGGTCGGTATTGTTCAACTTTAGTGAGAAGATACTGGCCCCCGGCGATTAATTCGGCGGGGGCTAATTCAGTGGCGACGGCCGTAGCTCGTTCGACCAGGTTAGTAATGCCGTAACCGTACTCGAGGAGTTCATGTTCCTCGGCGGGAGCGAGCAGGCGGGGAGTGAAACCGGCGGCGTACAGCGCCGGCCAGAAGCGATTGCCGGGCCGGGCAAAGTGATAGCCGGTGTAACCGGAGTAGAGGCCGGGATTGATCCCGCAAAACAAGACGCGCAGGCCGGGGGCAATCAGATCGGGGGCTGTCTTACCTGCCGCCGCCAGCAGATCGGCTTTGGTAGGTTTAATGGTGCGAGCCACCGGGCCTCTTCTGGCCGGTGAGCAAAAAATGGTTCAACTCCGCCTCCCATTCCTGCATAAAAGCGGTGTAATGTTCCTGGGTAAAATGCCTCACCAAACGCTCCCCCGCTTCGCTGAGGGCAGTGTAAGCATACGAGATCCCGGCCAGGGTCTGGTTAGCCTCGCCGGGCCACAGGCGGATCTCGATTCGGCCCACCGCCACCTCCGGCATCACCTTCACAAATTCGATGTGGTGGGCGTGCGGCTCCCACTGCATCACCACCCAGACGGCGTCGTGGGGCTGGTCCGGCATGACAAAGATGCAGTCCAACTCGGCCACGCCGCTCTCCGAAATGACCAGCCTGGGGTCCCAGCCGTTGACCCATTCCACTTCACGCACCGGACACAGCAGCGGAAAAACCGCTTCCGGCGGGCCGGCCAGGGTTTGAGTGTAGGTATGTTTGATTCGGATGGGAGGGGAGATTTTCATTGGAGTCAGACTCCTCGATTTAACTGAATATATTAGTTATGTTGCCCCTACATCTTAAGGCGCCCATTCTATAAAAGCAATGTTTTCATTTGTTCTTTTCTTTATCATTTCTACATTCGACCCATCCGAATTCATAATATAAAGTTCAGAATAACAAAACTCAAATATATAGGTAACAAATTCGTAACATCTTTGGGTTGGCCGTGATACAAAAGCTATTCTTTTTCCATCAGGTGACCAAGTAGGCCAGAAACTTTTGTCAACCTGTCTTAACGTTTCGACCCCGGTTCCATCCGCATTCATCACATGAATGTTTTCATTGCGGGTAAATACAATCTTATGTCCATCAGGTGACCATTCAGGTGAAGCACTGTCATCCGCTGGTGTCAATTGAACAAAATTTGAACCATCAATATTAATCACGCCAATGCTATATGTGCGTGAATTATGGCTAGATGGTGATTGATACGTAAAAGCAATTTTACTTCCATCGGGTGACCACGAGGGTTCAATACCTCTGATAGAGTCGTTCCCCAGACGGACTAATCGTTTCGTTCCAATATCTAAAATATATAATTTTGATACATCGGCAAAGGCTATTTGTTTACCATTTGGAGACCAAGCAGGATCTAAAGGGAATCTCTTCCCTGAACCTTCCCACAACAACTCGTATTGTCCTGACCCATCACTGCTAGTTACGTATAAACCTCTATTCCAAGTATAAGCTATTTTGTCCCCATTCGGTGACCAAGTTGGTCTTTCTGGTATATCATTTAGATAAGTAATACGGGTTAAACCAGGTTTATCAACATTCGTCACATATATATCATAATTGACAAAGATACCCGTAGCTCCAGGAAATGATGAAGCTAAACGATACACGATACGATCTGAATTTGGATCGGCCGGGGGTGGTGAACTAAAGACGAAATATACGGCTATGATAATGACAACCACAACGGAATAATATAAGATAATCCAGCGTATCACCCTGTCGAAAGAAGTAGCCACTTCTCTTCCCACCGATCGCTCCGATTGGCTTCATTGTAGCATACCTCTTATCCCGCTGGTAATCTCCCCGCGGCGGCAGGAGCATTTCCGTTTGGAAGGGAATTTCAAGATCAGCGTCCTTCGATACACGCTCCACTGCGTTTCGCGTTACTCAGGATGCTACCCCTTAAAGCCTGTCCCAAATCAGTAAAATCATTCGGCCTATCTCTTTATGACTCAGTCAGGCCCACCTTCAACCCGCGCCTGGTAGGTCTGCTCGTACCTCTCGGCCAGGGTCTGTAAGTAATCCTGGTAGGCCGACCACTGCTGGCGGAGGATGTTTTGCTGCTGAGGCGCGGCGATGGGAGTCTGGCTGTTAAAAGCACGGCGTAAAAGGCGCATGACCGGGAGAGGCGAGAGCAGCACCATCCGGGCCAGCCTAATCATGGGCGAAGGGCTGGATGTCAGCACTTCTTCCACGGTCTGCTGAGCCTGGCGGGCCGACTCTACCGTTGCCAGATGGCCGGCGGCGAGCGCGTAATCCAGCAAGAAGGCCCGCTGCCAATAATAGTTGAGCTTGTCGGTGGCTTCTTTCACGGTCAGAATGTAGAGCAGCTTGCGGAAGATACGCTTGAGCAGTTCAAGCGGCAGGCGGATCAGGAAGTTCAAGGCAGCCGCCAGGCAGCCGTGCTGAGGACCGTTGGCTGCGCGAATGACGGCCAGGGGTAGGGTGCGGCGGCGATGGCGGGCAATCGTGCGCGGCATCCGCCGCCGAAAGTACTCCTCCAAGGCCCAATCCAGCAGAGGAATGGGGAACAAAACCGCCAACCCGGCAAAGGTTGCATCGGCGTAGATGGGCCATTCAAAGGCCGTTTGCGGCTGAGGGTGCTGCATCATCGCTCCGTCTCTTTCATCCTACAAATTGTATCATCCCGGCTTGCCCCTGGCAATCCATATCAACCCGGTTCATTTGTCATATTCGCAAAATTTGATATGATTGTGCCGGATATCGGCTGGCCCAAAGGAGGGACGAAGCCATGCAGGCCCTGCTCAAGTTCGCCCATTTCATTGATCGCCTGACCGAAGCTGTCGGCGGATTGGCCAATTGATTGTCATTATCACCGTTGTGGTTGGCTTCTACAACGTGGTCGCCCGCTACGTGGGCCGCTTTGTTGGGGCCAGGTTATCCTCCAACGTTTATATAGAACTGCAATGGTACCTCTTCTCGCTGATTTTTTTCCTCGGCTTTGCTTACATCCTTAAACACGGGGTCAACGTGCGGGTTGACTTTCTGTACGCCAACTGGAGCGACAAAAAGAAAGCATGGATTGACCTCTTGGGTACGCTCCTCTTTCTCATTCCCTTGTGCATCATCGGCATCTATGTGACCTATAACCCGGTGATGACCTCCTGGGGGCGGCGGCCTAACGGCACCTGGGGGATGTGGGAAGTATCACCCGATCCGGAGGGATTGCCCCGCGCCCCGATTAAAACGATGATTATCGTGGCCTTTGCCCTGTTACTGCTACAAAGTCTGGCTCAGAGTATTAAACATTGGGCAGTGATTCGGGGCCAGACCGAGATTGCCACCCAAATCCAGGCAGAAGTTGAAGGCATAGAGTAGGGAGAAAACAATGGGTTACGAGTGGTTAGCGTTGGCCATGTTCGCCGGTTTTGTCCTGATCCTGATGAGCGGTTATCCGGTTGCTTTCTCCTTTGCCGGCACCGCCATCATCTTTGGCCTGATTGGTCTATCGCTTGGCGTGTTTGACCTAAGGCGGCTGCTGTTGCTATCCAATATCTGGTTCGGCACCATGTCTAACTTTACCCTGCTGGCCATTCCTTACTTCATTTTTCTAGGCTCCATCTTGGAGAAATCGGGCATAGCCGAAGAGCTACTTGAAACGGTGGGTGTCTTGCTGGGACCGCTGCGGGGGGGACTGGCGTTAACTGTCGTCGTAGTGGGCACGCTTCTGGCTGCTACCACGGGTGTGGTGGCGGCGACCATTATTGTCATGGGGATGCTAACCTTGCCGGTCATGCTCCGTTACGGCTATGATAAACGACTGGCCTCCGGGGTGATTGTGGCTTCCGGCACCATGGCCCAGATGATCCCGCCGAGTTTGGTGCTGGTTCTGTTAAGCGATCAAATTGGGGTTTCGGTCGGCGATCTCTTCCTGGGGGCGGTTATCCCCGGCCTGATGCTGGCGGGTAGTTATGGTTTGTATGTGCTGGTGGTAGCGTATTTCAGACCTCATGCGGCTCCCGCTCTCCCCCCCGAAGCCCGGACCTTGCGCGGTCTGCCTCTGTTTTTGAAGACCCTTCACGCTGTTGTGCCGCCCATTCTCCTGATTCTGGCCGTGCTGGGCAGCATTTTCTTTGGTGTAGCCACGCCCACCGAAGCGGGTACGGTGGGGGCCGTGGGCGCGTGTCTGTTAGCCGCCGTAAACCGACGTTTAAGCTGGTCGCTCATTAAAGAGGCCGCCCATGCGACGGCGCGGGTGACAGCCCTGGTGGTCATGATTTTGTTCTGCGCTTCCTTATTTAGCCTGGTTTTTGACGCGCTCGGCGGTAAGCGCTTCATTACCGAGCTGTTGGTTAACATGCCCGGTGGGTTTGTCAGTTTTATGATCGTCAGCAATATTGTCGTCTTTTTGCTGGGCATTCCGCTGGAATTTACCGAGATTTGTTTTATTGTGATGCCTCTGTTTGTACCGGCGGCGTTGCAGTTGAATGTTGATATGGTTTGGTTTGCAATTGTAATGGCCATCAATCTGCAAACCGCTTTTATCTCCCCGCCCGTTGGCTTCTCGCTGTTTTACCTGCAAAGCGCGGCCCCCAAAGAAGTCAGTACGGCGGATATTCACAAAAGTGCTCTCCCCTTTGTCGTCATACAGGTTATTGTTTTGCTCATTATCATTATGTATCCCCAGACGGTGCGCTGGTTGGTTGATTTATCGTTTAAATAAACAAAAACCCCGGCTTCTGCCGGGGTTTTGAGTTACTACGAGGTAGTGCTGAGCTTGGAGTGGATAAAGCGCGACACACCCCCTTCGTTGATGTCGTGCCAGGCGTAGATGCCTTCGCGGAACTTGATCCACTCGTCGTAAACCATCTTGAAATCGGCATCCTGAGCCCCCAGTTCCTCATACAGTGCAAAAGAGGCCTCTTCTGCCGCCGTCATGATCTCATCACTATAGGGCGTCAAGACGACTCCACCATCCACTAAACGGGTCAGCGCTTCGTTGTTGCGGGCGTCATAGCGGGCCAACATGACCATGTTAGCCTGGTAGGCGGCTGTCTCAACCGCAGCTTTATAAAGCTCCGGCAGCGCTTCCCACTCGGCCAGGTTAATCTGCACTTCCAGGGTGGGACCCGGCTCCCACCAACCCGGATAGTAATAGAAGCCGGTTGCCTTTTGCAGCCCTAACTTCTCATCGTCATAAGGGCCGACCCACTCGGCGGCGTCAATTGCCCCGGTTTGGAGCGCCTGGAAAATTTCCCCGCCAGGCAGCGTCTGGACCGTTACCCCTAATTTGGTCATCACCTGACCTCCCAGGCCGGGGATGCGCATTTTCAAACCTTCCAGATCGGCTACGGTGCTGATTTCTTTGCGGAACCAGCCGCCCATCTGCACCCCGGTGTTGCCTGCCGGGAACTGGATCACCCCGAACTTTTCGGCATACAACTCGCGCAGCATCGTCAACCCGCCGCCTTCGTAGAGCCAGGCGTTTTGTTGCTGTGCATTAAAGCCAAAAGGCAGAGCCGTCCCAAAGGCGGTAATGGGGCTTTTACCGACATAATAATAGGAGGCAGTATGGCCGATAGGCACTGCCCCTTGCTCCACCACATTGAGCACTTCCAGTCCCGGCGCAATTTCGCCGGCAGCGCGCGGGTTAACAATAAATTTACCGCTCGTTAAAGCCGCTAAAGCTTCCGCAAACACTGTCGCCCCCCCAAAAATAGTATCGAGGGCGACCGGCCAACTGGTAGCCATCTCCCATTCCAGGGTGGGCAAATCCGCGTCCTGGGCATTGGCGACAATGTCGGCTGCTCTGGGGTGAGCCAGGAAACTTGCAGCACCGGCTGCCCCCACGATGGACGCCTTCTTCAGAAAACCTCTTCGACCAAGCTTTTCCATACCATCCTCCTTGATAATGTTGAACAACCTTGTTTAGATTTGGCGGCATTGTATCATAAGAAAAATGAAACACAAAAAATTACTCTCGTTTTGCCAGACTCAGGCGGTTTTACTTTTCAACCCCTTTGATGTAACCTTGAAGCTCCAACCTCAAGCAAAGATAGGAGGATCTATGATTAACCTGCAAGAAGCCCTCAACCGGCTGCCGCGCCTGCCGCTAGCCCAGTTGCCAACGCCCCTCCAGCCCGCGCCCCGGCTCTCCAAAGCCCTGGGCGGTCCGGCGATCTATTTTAAGCGGGACGACCTGACGGGCATGCCCCTGGGTGGCAACAAAACCCGCATGTTCGAATACGTTCTGCCCCGTGCCCTGGCCGCCGGAGCCGACTGCGTTGTCGCCGGAGCTGCTATTCAATCCAATTACTGCCGCCAATTGACCGCCGCCTGCGCCCAGGTCGGCCTGGAGGTTTACCTGGTGCTGCGCTCGGTCCGGCCCGATGTTGAAACCATCCCGCAGGGCAACTTCCTGCTTGACCTGCTGATGGGTGCTCACGTTTATGTTGTCGAAAACATGGGCTGGCCGGAGCAAATTGAAAAAATTTACGAGTTAGCCGATGAATTGCGTGCCCAGGGCCGCAAGCCTTACGTGGCCCGCGCCGCCAACCAGGCTGATATTGGCCTCGACACCGCTGCTTACACCAACTGCGCTCTGGAGCTGCACCATCAGTTAGCCGAACAAGGTCTAAAGCCGGATTATCTGTACGTGGCCGCCGCCGACACCACCCAGGGCGGTTTGCTGCTGGGAGCCAAAATCCTGGGCGAGAGCTACCAGATTGTCGGTATTAACCCGCTGGGTAAAGCCGCTTTTGGCGGTCCTCCTGCTGTCGAATTGATCCTCCACGCCGCCCATAAAGCTGCAGCTGAGCTTAAGCTGCCGGTTGAAATTCGCCCGGAGGAAGTCATCAGCTATAATGACTATGTTGGCCAGGGTTATGGTATGCCCACGCCGGAGGGTCTGGCCGCGATCCGGCTGGTGGCCGAGATGGAAGGGATTTTATTGGACCCGGTCTACACCGGCAAGGCGATGGCCGCCCTGATGGATCATATCAAGCAGGGCCGATTCAAGCCAACTGATACGGTGGTTTTTCTGCACACCGGCGGCTATCTGGCCCTGTTTGCTTACCAGCACTATTTTGATTTTGAGGGTCAAGTGCGCAAGATTATCTAACTACTGACCACTATTTTCTGGAGGTTACCATGCCTTATCTACTCTTAAGATGGCTCATCCTGGCTATTGCCATTGCCATCACAGCCTGGCTGCTGCCGGGGATTCAGGTCAGCGGCGGGATTATGGGCTTAATTATTGCGGCGGCAGTGTTGGGGCTGGTCAACGCGATCATCCGCCCAATTGTTTCATTCTTTACCTGCCCCCTCATTATTTTGACCCTGGGGCTTTTTATTCTGGTCATCAACGCCATGATGTTGGCCCTGACCTCCTGGCTCATCCCCGGTATCTTGCAAGTGAGCGGCTTCTGGACGGCCCTGTTTGCCAGCCTGATTATCAGCATCGTCTCCGGCCTGCTCACCGCGTTCCTCCACGACGAAAGCCGCTGGTAAATATTGGAGGTCTCACCCGCTCATGAATCATGTCTCACTCACCCGTTTCGCCTGGTTATCCATCGCTACCGCCCTGGTTACCATTGGCTTTAAGCTGAGCGCCTATCTTTTCACCGGCTCGGTCGGCCTGCTCTCCGATGCTCTCGAGTCGCTGGTGAATCTGGTGGCCGCCATTATCGCCCTGGTTATGCTGACCATTTCGGCCCGGCCGCCGGACGAGGAACATGCCTACGGCCACAGTAAGGCCGAATATTTTGCCAGCGGGGCCGAGGGTACACTCATTCTGGTCGCCGCGGTCAGCATTGTTGTGACCGCCGTGGGCCGCCTGATCAATCCGCAGCCGCTAGAGCAGGTCGGCCTGGGGTTAACCGTGTCGGTCATTGCTTCTTTGATCAATCTGGTTACGGCCCAGGTTCTACTGCGGGCCGGGCGGCGCTACAACTCGATTACTCTGGAGGCAGACGCAAAACATCTCCTGACCGACGTTTGGACGTCAGGGGGAGTGCTGGTGGGGATTGGGGCAGTGGTCCTGACCGGCTGGGAACGTTTGGATCCGATTATCGCGCTTCTCGTTGCCGTTAATATTATCTGGTCGGGAGTCAGCCTGGTCCGGCGTTCGGCGCTGGGTTTGATGGATACCGCCCTGCCCGGCGAGGATCAGGCGGCGATTCAGCAAACTTTGGAACGGTACCGGCAGGAGGGCGTTCAATTTCATGCCCTGCGCACACGCAGCGCCGCCGCCCGCCGTTTTGTGTCGGTGCATGTTTTAGTGCCCGGAACCTGGACCGTGCACCAAGGCCATAATTTGCTGGAACAGATTGAAGCAGACCTGCGCAGCCAGTTCCAGCATATCACCGTGTTTACCCATCTTGAACCGTTGGAAGACACGGCCTCGTGGCAGGACACGACTCTGGATCGGGATAAAATCGCCTCTCCTTCAGGGTCAAACAACTCAACCTGATTATTTAGTGATTAATTCATCCCCGGCGGCCTGCCAGGCTTGCATGCCGCCATCCACCTCGACGATGTTGGTATAACCCAACTTAACCAGGTTCCCGGCCGCTTCATCGCTCATGCGGCCGCTGCGGCAGTAAAGCAAAATGCGGGCATTTTTGTCGGCCGGCAGTTGGCTCATGTTGGCTTCGATTTCGTTGTAGGGGATGAAGGCATCGGTTTGGGGCAGCTCGCCTTCGTAGGGAATATGGACATTGATCATGGTGAAATCTTTGTGGGCCAGGGCAGACTTTAACTGGTCAACTGAGATGTCCACATAGCCCTGGGCATTTTTGGGCAGGCTAAAAACATCGGCGGGGGCAGATTGGGAAGCAGCCGGGGTGTTGGTCGCCCCGCAGGCGGCTATGAGCAGCATGGTTAAGGCCAGCAGCGCCAGCCAGATAAAACGTTTGATCGGCATCCTCGATTCTCCTTGCATGGGGGTCGGCTTGAGCAAAGGTTATTTTTACGTTACTACTCAGGTGACTGGCACTTTTCTCCTTAGTAACCAAGTGCCAGTCACCTTTAGCCTGAGCATTTTTACTAATTTTACCCGGAACAGCATCTATTGTCGAACCGGCTGCCAACATAGGGACGACCGCAAGGGTCGTCCCTACCGACCGGAATTAATAGGTGGTTCAATTAGAAGCACATCCGAGTCAAAGGAAAATTCCAGGAGGCGTTTGAATCTGCGAGAGGCAAATTTGGAGTCAACTATCCAGAACTGAACGCAGCTTAACGGCTAAGCTCATCGCACTGAAAGGTTTTTGCAGAAAGGCAACCCCTGAATCCAGGACTCCATGTTGGACAATCGCTTCGTCGGTGTAACCTGACATAAACAGAGTCTTCAAATCAGGCCAGGTACGAGATAACTCTTCAGCCAGGAGTTTGCCGCTGATACCGGGCATAACCACATCGGTCAGCAATAAATGGATGGGATCAGGATAGTGAGCGATCAAGCGCAGCGCCTCCTGCCCATTTCCAGCTTCCAATAAGGTATAGCCCAGCTTTGACAACACCTGCCGCAGCAGTTCACGTACCCCCGGATCATCCTCAACCAACAAAATCGTTTCGTCGCCCACGGGCATTTCTGGTCCCGTTTCGGGGCGAGCGGATGGCTCAATCAGCTTTTCCACAAGGCAGGGGAAGTAAATCTTGAACGTGGTGCCAACACCCTCCTCAGAATAGACCCAGATATCTCCGCCATTCTGCTTAACGATCCCGAATACAGTCGCCAGTCCCAGGCCTGTCCCTCGACCCAGCTCTTTCGTCGTAAAGAAAGGTTCAAAGATGTGAGCCTTAACCTCATGGCTCATGCCGCAGCCAGTATCGCTGATGGCCAGCAAGACGTACCTGCCCGGTTGAGTGCCCAGGTGACCGGCAACATAATTTTCGTCTATGACCACGTTAGCGGTTTCAATGGTCAGTTGGCCGCCTTTGGGCATGGCATCACGGGCATTGACCACCAGGTTAACGAGCACCTGCTCGATTTGAGTCGGATCTACTTCAATCGGCCACAGCTTCGGAGGCAGCACAGTTTTTAAGTCAATATCTTCGCCGATGACGCGCTGCAACATTTTATCCAACTCGACCACCACCGAGTTGAGGTTCAACACCTGGGGCTGGATAATCTGCTTGCGGCTGAAAGCTAACAGTTGGCGGACCAGGCCGGCTGCCCGCTGGCCTGAACGCAGAATTATATCGGCCATTTCCCGCCCAGGATCGTCGGGCTGGAATTCAGTCTGGATTAAACCGGCAAAGCCATTGATTGTCGTTAGCAAGTTATTGAAGTCGTGAGCTACCCCAGCCGTCAGCCGGCCTACGGCTTCCATCTTTTGCGCCTGGTAATACTGTTCTTCCAATTGCCGGCGCTTCTCTTCCAGGCGGACCCGGGCCAATACTCCCGCTAATTGATCGGCGACACTCCAGGCCAGATTGATCTCTTCGGTTGAGAAGCGCCGTGGTTCAAGCGACTCCAGGCCCAGGCCGCCAACTACATCACCTTCGATGATTAAAGGAACAAACAAGGCCGACGCAACACCACGTTGGCGCGCCCCCTGAGGGATCAAAGTCAAGTCGGGATCGGTTTGTGTATCGTCAATAACCAGCGGCGCTTTGCGGCTGAACAGGTATTGAAACAAAGGATCATCAATTACCGAGGTGGCCTGGGATAGTGTGGCGAGATGACTTTCCGTTGAATATTCTGCCACTACGCTGGCTGTCATTTTGTTTTTACTGAGCAGACTGGCAGTTGTGTGGGGCAGATTAAAGGCCAGCGCCAGTTCGCGGCAAACTACTTCCAGGATGGCCTCCTGGTCATTGCTGGGCGTGGCGACCGAAGCGGCAATGATCCGGTTGAGCAAGGCCAGTTCACGGTTGCGGCGGCGGATTTCTTCTTCGGCCTGTTTGCGTTGGGTGATGTCGCGGATGGCCGTCACCCTGACTATGCGGCCTTGATAAGGCAGAGTCCTGGCGTGAACCTCAACCGGAAAGGTGGAGCCGTCTTTGCGCAGCGCCAGGTGTTCATATGGACCTTCAAAGCCCGAGGTGATATTTTTCAGAACTAAATCCCGCGATTCTGGAGCAACCATTTCCATCACGCTTATCCCTATAATCTCGCCAGGCTCATAGCCAAGCATCTCGATTAATTGCTCGTTGACATCCACCACTTTTCCTTTGTCGGTAATGGCAATCCCTTCAAAGGTGGCCTCGGTCAAACGGCGAAATCTTTCTTCGCTCTCTCGCAGAGCTTCTTCAACCTGTCTGCGTTCGGTAATATCGCTGAGAAAACTCAAAATAGCCGGTTTCCCTCCCCAGGTGATCAGGACCCCGATGTTCTCAACCCATCTGATTTGACCTGCTTTATCAATAATTCTAAAGGTATGAACGCGCGGTACTTCTTCACCCCTGAGGCGGTGGTAATGATACTGGAGCACTCTTTCCCGGTCATTGGGATGAATAAATTCAGTAAAGGGCCTAGAAGTTAGCTCTTGGAACGAATAACCTGAAACATCGAAAGCTTTGGGGTTGCAGTATTTTATGAAGCCGTCTTGAGTGACCATAATTGTCTCGTTGGTGTTTTCTACAACTTGAACCAGCCATTCTTTATTCTCTCTTAATAAATCCTCTTGA
Organism: Anaerolineales bacterium; assembly: GCA_015075185.1. Lineage (GTDB taxonomy): Bacteria > Chloroflexota > Anaerolineae > 4572-78 > J111 > DSQQ01. Next base: position 1,192,645 of record JABTUW010000003.1, read on the forward strand.
TATTTTGACATTTCGGAACTACCCCCTGTCGTGTTTCCACGGCTTCACCTTTTTTAATCTGCTGAAGTGGACAAGATACGCCCATTTCTAATCGTCGCTGTCAATTCAAGGGGACACATAGAGCTTTATTTGTAATTCATTACGACCGGGAGTTACCAGAGCCTTGACTTCATCAACCAGGCTCTTGATGAGATACAGCCCCCAACCTCGATGATCCGCCCGCTCCTGGCGAACCAGGTTTAGATTTGGCAGCGGCTGTTGTCCCTGGTCAATTATTTTCAAGGTCAGAGCACTGTATTCAATCAGAGCGATAATCTCAACTTTGAGTTCATCATTCAACTGATTCCCATGTTCAATAGAATTGATCACAGCTTCGCTCAACGCTGTTTTAAGGTCGTCAACCCGCTCCGGGGAAAAACCCATGTGATGGGCCAGAGTGGCAATAGCCGAGGTCGCTACTTTTTCATAACCCAATTCACTGGGCAAGGCAATTCCAATCGTTTGTTGCTCGTTCATTTTAGTACTTCTGATGGGAGAATTAATTTTTCTATAGTTGTAAACAGTTCCACAACTTCAAACCCTTTGAGCAGTGTCGCATTGGCCCCGGCAGAACGGGCGGCGCGCTGCTGCTCAATAGAGTTGGCAAAAACAAGGCTGCGCGTCTGCAGATGTTTTAACTGTATCTGCTTCAACAGGAGCCAGGCCTGGTTGTCCGGCAGGTCTACATCCAGCAGGACCAGCGCTGGATTGTACCGGGCCAGCAATTGTGTGGCCGAGAAGCTGTGACTGGTGACCCCGGCAACTTTAAGCCGGGGCATGATTTGCAACAAAGCCTGCAAGCTATTCCTGATCCGGCCTGGTTTAGCGACAATAAGAACCAGCATATCGTCTTTAACTTGATGTTCTTTAGAGGCTGCTGTCTCCATGCCAATCTCCCCGGCCAAAATTTTTGATAGCCCTATCATAGCATTTCTTGGCCCATTCCTCATTAGCCGGAAATCAGATTTTGACTATAACAAAAAGACCGCTTGAAAGCGGCCTTGACTATCCCAAATGAAATATGAGCTATAACAAATGTTATAGAGTTCAATCGGGGCCGGCCAGACCCTCCTGGAGGGCATACAAGGTGGCCTGGGTCCGGTTGGCCAGATGCAGCTTACCCAGGATATTGCTCACGTGAATTCGCACGGTTCCCTCGCTAATGACCAACTCTGTGGCAATCTCCTGGTTGGACAGTCCTCGCGCCACCAGCCGCAACACCTCCATTTCGCGCCGGGTGAGCGGCGCCTCGGTCGGCGGCAGGTTTGGCGGCGGCTGGTTAAGTTCGCGGATCAACTTGCGGGCAATGGTGGGGTGCAGCGACGACTCACCCCGGTAAACATCGTGGATAGCCGTGAGCAGCATCTCCGGCGGCGAGTCTTTAAGCAGGTAACCCAAAGCTCCCGCTTTAATTGCCGGAAAGACTTTGTCATCGTCGGCAAAGCTGGTCAAGATCAGAATCCGAGCGTCAGGATTTTCTCGTTTGATATCGCCGATGGCTTCAAGGCCTCCCTTCCGCGGCATCATCAGGTCAAGCAGGATAACATCCGGCTTGAGCAGCCGGGCCTTGTCGACCGCTTCCTCCCCATCAGCCGCTTCCCCAACCAGCTCCATCTCGGCTCTGATGTTGATCAGAGAAGTCAAGCCCCGCCGCACGACTGGATGGTCGTCGGCAATCAAAACGCGAATCGGTTGTTCCTGGCTCATCCGTACACCTCCAGCGTAACTTTTACTTTTGTTCCTTCCTTTGGCCCGGACAGAATAACCAACGTTCCACCCAGTTTCTCTACTCGCTCCCGCATGCTGGTGAGACCCAGGCCGCCTTTACCCGCTACAGCCTGGGGGTCAAATCCTGAACCGTTGTCTGCTACTTCCAAATCGATTCGCCCATCACTGGCTCCAATCGAAACTATAATGGCAGTGGCAGCGGCATGCTTCAAAGCATTGTTCAGGGCTTCCAGGGTAATGTGATAAAGCGCCTCTTCAACCGGACTAGGCAGGTCAAGCATCATCTCCGCCTGCAATTGGGCCTGGACTCCGCTTCGGCGCTCGACGGCATCCAGCCGCTGCCGCAAAGCGCCCACCAGCCCTTCCTGGGCTAATGCCAGCGGCCGTAGTTCGTAAACCAACAAGCGCATCTCCTTGAGAGCTTGTTGAGCAATCTGGCCCAATTCGGCCAGGCAATTATTCACCTGGGCCATATCGCCCAGCTCAAAAGCTTCTCGTCCAACCTTGGCAAAGAGATTGACACTGTATAACAACTGTGTTACCGAGTCGTGCAAATCACGAGCCAGCCGCGCCCGCTCCTCCATTACTGCCGACCGCTCGGCCATTTGGCGCAGCCGGGCGCTCTCCACTACCACCCCCACCTGGTCGGCAATGGTAGTTAACAAGGCGATCTCTTCTACGTTGAAATGGGGTTGCTCCTTGGCTCTGGCGACGCTTAAAACACCTAACATCTGCCCTCGCGCTCTCATAGGAACACCGACATAAGCCTGAAAGCTTATCCGCCCCGCCTCGACCGAGCGTGGGTCTACAGCTACGTCGGGCACGATCAATGGGTCGCCATTCTTGATGACCCGACCTGGCAGCCCCGTACCGACCGGCAGCATCTCTAGTTGAGCCGCCAGTTCATGCGGCAAGTTCTGCTGGACAGCCAGATGGAGCGTCTCTCCCGTTTCATTCAATAAATGGATGACCCCAATCTGGCTGCGCATGGCTCCCAACACCCGCTCCAAGATCAGCTTGAGCATCATCTTCAGGTCCAGCGACTCGCTGGCGACGGCGGTCACTTCATAGAGAGCCGTTAACTCGCGGGTCCGGTCGGCAACGCGCTGCTCCAATTCTTCGGTGTAGCGCTGCACCTGCTCAAACAAGCGGGCATTCTCGAGGGCAATCGCCAGTTGGTCGGCTACTTCACGGACAATATCTACCTGGTCAACTGAAAAAACGGTCGGGCTGGTCTCCCACAAATTGACGGATCCAATCAGCTCGCCGTGAGCAATGAGGGGAAAAAGGGTCCCGAAATGGGTTCCCTCAGCAGACGCAGCCTCTATTATTTTTGGCGGCAGGGCATCCGGCATAGCATCCACCCGCGCAGAAATAACTTTACCTAGCCTTAACTCGCCAATCATATTATTATATAAATCAAGCGGCGTCCGTGTGCCTGCTTTCGTTCTAGTCTCCGTATCAACATCTACAGCCAGGGTTAATATCTCATTGGCCGGAAAATCGAAGACCGAGACGGCGGTCCGCCGGCAGGAGGCCAGCCGCCGAATGTGGCGCAAGGCAATCTGAGCAATCTCCTCCGGCGAGCGTGCGGCCAGAATGGCCCGGTCAATTTCGTGCAGGACGTGCAGGCGCTCGGCATGCTGCTCACTTTTGGTATAGAGCCGGGCATTTTGAATGGCGATGGCGGCCTGGTCGGCAAAAGCCTGAAGACGCTCGGCGTCGGCAGACGTGAAAACCCCTGGAGTGGCGCTATCGAGATTGAGAATACCGATGACTTCTGACTGCACCCGGATAGGCACGCCGACATAAGCGCGCAGCCACGACTCATCCTTAACCACCCAGTCAGGGTGGTTTTGAGTCTCAGGAATCACCACCGGCTGGCCTGTCTCGACCATGCGGCGCAGGATGGGGGTGTCGGCCAGCGAGTGCTGTGATTTCAACACCGCTTCTGCTCGCCCTTGTTCGGCATAGCCCTGGGCACGGACCACATGAGTGAGACCAGCCTCAATGAGCGCAATATTAACCAGCTTATGCTGGACGACTCGCCCGACATTGCTCAAGATACGGTCCAGTACATCTTCCAAATTGAGGGTGCTGTTGAGCGCCGCCGCGGTATCGCGCAAGGCTTCCGCCTCTTGCCGGCGTTGGGCTTCGGCCTCGAATAACTGAGCTTGCTGGATAGCAATGGCCAATTGGTCGGCTACCCCACGAGCAATTTTTACATCCTCCTCAGAAAAAGCATCGGGATGATCGGTCCATAAACTAACGGCTCCGATGAGGGCTTCGTTGGTAAGGAGGGGTAAGGAGATACCGGTCCGAATGCCTTCAGCAAAGAGAATATTACCCATCGGTAGTGATCGAGGATCGGCATGGACGAAAATTTGACCTTTCCGTAGTTCATCAATGATAAACTGGAATCCCTCCGCTGGTAGATGGATACCAGCCTTTACTTGGGTCTCGTTCTCGACTTCGACACTTAAGTACACGACTTCATTCGTTTCAGAATCTAACAGGACAAGGGCAGTCCGCCGACAGGGCACCAGGCGTCGAATGTGGCGCAAAGCTGTCTGGGCGATCTCTTGCGGCGAGTGCGCCGCCAGAATGGCCCGGTCTATCTCATGCAAAACCTCCAGGCGACCGGCGTAACGGTTGAGCGCCTTTTCGGCCTGCTGGCGCTCAGTGACGTCGCGGATGATGATACTGCTTTTTTGTTCTCCATTTTGATCCGTAAATATCGTACTGGTCATTTCACCCAAAAATTTCGTCCCATCGTTACGCACAAAGGTCAGTTCGCCGCTGAATTTGCCGGTGCGACCGCGCTCGGCCAGGCCTGAGGCCAGGCGCGGGTCTGAAGCATCCAAGATGCTGCTCCGCCCGCCCTGGCGCAACTCCTCTTCTGTTTTTCCAAAAAGCCGGCAAGCCGCCTCATTCGCGGCCAGGATGCTCCCATCCGGCCGGCCAAGCAAGACCGCGTCAAGGCTATTGGTAAAGAGGGAGCGATACCGTTCTTCGCTGGCTTGCAAGGAAGCAAAGGAAGCCTGCAATTGTTCCGCCATCCAGTTGAATGAACGGGCTAATTGGCCCACTTCATCATGGCGATTCGTCGCCATTCGTTGCGTCCAGTCCCCTTGGGCCAATGCTCTGGCCGATTGATTCAGGCGTAGAACCGGTCGAGTTACCCAGCGAGCCGTCAAGGTGGCGATGGCAATTGCCCCCAGCAGCGACACAGCGATGAGCAGGGTTGTGTTGCGATTGTTGGCGTTGATATGGGCCATAAAGTCTGATTCGGGAATGGCGACCACAATCAGCCAATCCAAACCGTACTCATCTCGATAAGGGGTTGCCTGGGCAAATTGCCTTTCCCCGGCCAAGTCGAAATAAAACGGCTGGGCCGTGCTGATGTTCGCCAGCGTCCCAAACTGCTGTTCCAGGGAATGCGTGGCACTTTGCGCCACCGGATCAGCGCTTTCCAGCGCAGAGAGCCGCTTTATGTCATCCCCCACCCGGATAAAGGGCTGCGTAATGGTGGATGAGGCCACCAGCAAGCCATCTCGGTCAACGATGAACGTTTCCCCATTTTTTGAAACTGGCAAACTCTGTAAGAAGTCGCCAAGTCCCTTCAGGGTCAGAGAGGTATCCAGCACTCCCAGCAGGTGTTTATCTGCGGCATAGATCGGAACGACTGCGTCAAGGCCAACATCGCCACTTGACCACATAAAGATAGGCGTCCAGGTGGGTTGGCCGGCCTGCACGGCGGCCTGGTACCAGGGCCGAGGGCGGGGATCGTAATCAGGCAGAGAGTTGACAAGTTCGCGCCCACCCTGGGGCATAATCTTATACGCTTCGAGGGTGTAGCCGGTTTTTGCCGAGGCAATGGCTGCCACCCAATCTACGCCCAATGTCTTCCGCGTTGCCCCAACGTACTCGCGCTGCTCGCTGGCATAGGCCAGCGAGATAACCGAATCAAAGCGCTGGATTTGGGTCAGAAAATGTTGCTCCATTGCCTCCAGGTTGTATGCGTCCAACTGTCCCAATTGGATGCCGTCCAGGTTAAGCTGGTTGATGAGCCGGGGTGTGGCCAGGTAGGCGTCGAGATGCTGTTGGATACGGGCAGTGACTTCATGCTGCAACTGGCCGGCCAGGTTAGTGACCGCATTTTGGCCATTGCGAAAGGCCAGATAGCCGGTCAGCCCAACGGCTCCCATAATAATCAGCACAAATGGCGCCGCCATAACTATCTGTAATGGCAGTTTGCCGATTAGGTGATTCATTAAGGCGACGGCGGGGTTGAACAATTTTCTCATCGTCGTTTGAATTCCTTATCGGCCTGGACTCCGGCTTCTCGGATGATCACTCACCGTTGAGCTGACCTATCAATTCAATAGTAGTTTGGCTGGTCCTGAAGAAAATTAAGCGAAGCAGGTGTTTACCTGACCCAATAGGCAGCTTTTTTTTATCATTTTTAGGTTAATTGGGGTCGGACGGCAAACTGATTGGGGTCACTTGCTAAAGTATAACATAGTTAACTGCTTTTTGGGAGTCGTTGCGAGAATTCTCTCGCAGGTGCGGAAAGAACGGATCATTTCGTAAGTCAAGCAAGACTTCCCGATAACACTGGAATATAGCCAGGAAGTATGGTATTATCAGAACGCTCGCTAATCCCATAAGGAGAAGAAAAATGAAACGCCAAACACTTGTTGAATATAAAGATGCATCGCCGGAAATTCAGGCAATCTATGATGAAGTGATGGAAGTTATCGGCAGTCCAAATGTATTCAATTTTCTTAAAGCTTTCGGAAATAATGAGAAAGTGTTACGCGCCTTCTGGTCAATGCTCAGATATACCCTTTTGGAAGGCGATGTTCCTGCTTTACTTAAACAGTTGATCCTCTTCAGAATATCCATAGAATATGGCAATACCTATTGTGCTTCCTTACATGGACGGACAGTCCTTAGAATAGACCCAACCATTACTTATGATGAATTAATAGCTATGTCTGAGGGGGGGGATATGGATATACCAGCTTCTTACGGGGTAGCCATTGAACTTGTAACCCAAATGGCCCTGCACCCCAAAACAGTGGCGGCTGAAGATTTTGATTTTGAGGAACAATTACGGGATGAAGGATTTTCGGAGCAAGAAATAGATGAACTGATATCCGTAGCCGGTTTTGGAGTGCTGCTGAATACCATGACCGATATTGTTCATATACCTACCGAAGCACCTTTGGCCCCAGCTACATAAAAGGTGTCACCTGAACAAACCAAGAGGAGCTCTGATGTTAGCAGAAGGATCCCTTTCGAGATTAACCCGATACGAATCCCTCTTTGAGCTATCCAGTGAAATTAATACAGCCAGTGAAATTGCTCGAGTGGGCGATTTAATGGCCCGCCGGCTCAAGTATGTTGCCGACGTTTTTTCATGGCGCTATCTTAGTATCGAGGGTGAAAGTATAGGCTCTTCAAACAGTGAAGGGAACGTGCTGATTATTGATGGGTATCAAGGAACGGCGACGCTGACCCATGTTCTGCCAGATCATCTGTCGAGTGTTGAGACCAAGTTGTGGGCAAATCGAAAAACTTGTTTTCTGGCTGGGGAGACGCTTGCCGAAGCAAAAGAGTCTTTACCCAAGCAGTTTAAAAAAAATGATGTTGTCCAATTATTTGCCTGCCCTCATTTTAGGGCCGGAGAACTTCAGGGTCTATCTATTTTTAGTAGGCGGAGGCAAGCCTTTAGTGAGTTAGATATCAAGTTTATCAGCTTAGCTGCCCAGTTCTTTCACGAAAAAGTATTCATGTTATGGGAGCAGAGAAAGCTGCGTGACCTGGAACAAGCCTATCTGCAACAAGAAATTATGTTGCGCCAGAATGAAAAGTTGGCCACGCTGGGGAAGCTCAGCGCCGGGGTAGCCCACGAGCTTAATAATCCCGCTGCCGCCGCTCAACGCAGTGCCGAACAGTTACAAGCTGCCATTATAAAGTTAGATCAGGCCGAATTCAGCTTAGGGCAGTCGAATCTTTCAGCCTCGAAACTTGAGGTTTTAGAGATGTATACCTGGATGATCCAGGAGCGGGCCAAAGAGCCGCTTGATTTGGATCCCTTAAGCAGGAGTGATCAGGAATATGAAGTAGAAGCCTGGCTGACAGATCAAGAGGTAGAAGATGCCTGGGAGCTGGCCCCTATGCTGGTTAATATCGGCTTTGATTGCTCAAAGTTATCACACCTGGCCGCAAACTTCAGCCCCGAAGAATTTCCATTGGTTGCGGCTTTGCTGAGTAATAGATACAACACGTATAATTTACTGGTAGAAATTGGGCAGGGCACAAGTCGAATTAGTGAGATTGTAAAAGCTCTAAAATCATACACGTATCTTGACCAGGCTCCGGTCCAATCCGTTGATATTCATGAAGGGTTGAATGATACGCTGGTGATGCTGCGTAGTAAGCTTAAAGCCGGGGTGCAAGTCCGGCGTGAATATGCCGAAGATCTGCCTCGAATTGAGGCTTTTGGCAGTGAGCTTAATCAGGTTTGGACCAATATCATAGATAACGCGGTTAGCGCTATGGAAGGACAGGGCGAGATTGTCCTGAGAACCTACCGGCAAGACGCCTGGGTAATTGTGGAAATTAAGGATACGGGGCCTGGCATTCCCCAACATATTCAAGCAAAAATCTTTGACCCCTTTTTTACCACCAAACCACCGGGAAAAGGTACGGGGCTGGGGTTAAGTATCAGCCACACCATCATTGTCCAAAAGCATAAAGGCAAGATCGCCGTTTACTCAAGGCCGGGAGAAACCTGTTTTGAAGTTAAACTCCCTTTAAACTCTGAGACTCCGCAAGTAGAAGCATAATTCTATTGACCAAATAACCTAAGCTCCAGGAGGGGCCTCATGGCCAGTCCCATTATTCTAATCGTTGATGACGACATCCAGGTGTGCAACGCGGTTGAGCGTGATTTAAGGCAGCATTATCGCCAGGACTATCGCATTATGAAAGCCACATCCGGCGCTGTGGCTTTAGAAACCGTGCAACGGCTTAAGCAGCGCAATGACCAGATGGCCCTCTTTCTGGTAGATCAACGCATGCCGGGCATGGAAGGTGTTGAGTTCCTGGCCGAAGCCATGAAATTTTACCCCGATGCCCGCAAAGTGTTGCTGACCGCTTATGCCGATACCCAGGCGGCAATTGCCGCCATCAACCTGATCGGGCTGGATCACTACCTGATGAAGCCCTGGAGTCCCCCGGAACAAAATCTTTATCCCGTTCTGGATGACCTCCTCAGCGATTGGCTGGCCACCGCCGAAATGCCCTTTGATGGCATCCGGGTCGCCGGCACGCTTTGGTCGGCTAAATCTCACACCATTAAAGACTTCCTGGCTCGCAGTCAAATTCCCTACCAATGGTTGGATATTGAACAGGACGCCGAAGCCAGGGTTTTGGTGGACGCAGTCAACCAGGAAGAGTATCGCTTACCCGTCCTCTTTTTCCCCGATGGCAGTACCTTAATTGACCCGCACATCACCACGGTGGCGGCAAAAGTAGGGTTGCGCACGCAAGCGACGCAGCCCTTTTATGACCTTATTATTATTGGGGCCGGACCGGCTGGATTAGCCGGTGCTGTCTATGGGGCTTCTGAAGGATTACGGACCCTGCTTATTGATAAAGAAACCACCGGCGGCCAGGCCGGCACCAGTTCCCGCATTGAAAATTACCTGGGTTTTCCCAATGGGTTAAGCGGCGCTGATTTGGCTCGACGGGCCACCGCCCAGGCTACACGCCTGGGAGCTGAGATATTGACGGCGCAAGAGGTCACTCAGATACGTGTGGACGACCCCTATCGTTTTGTTAAGCTGGCTGATGGAACTGAATTGAGTTGTAAAGCGCTCATAATCGCCACCGGGGTATCATTACGCACCCTTGATATCCTTGGCATTGAAGCCCTCACCGGAGCCGGGGTTTATTACGGAGCTGCCTTAACCGAGGCCGCCCATTACAAAGGTAAGCCTGTCTTTGTAGTGGGTGGAGCCAACTCAGCCGGTCAGGGAGCTATGTTTTTCTCGCGTTACGCCAGCAAAGTAACCATGCTGGTACGCGGCAGTTCTTTGCAAAACGGCATGTCGCAATATCTGATTGACCAGATCAACCGCACAGAGAACATCGAGGTGCGGGTGCGCACCAGCGTCATCGAAGCAATCGGCACAGACCGGCTGGAAGCGGTGGTGATTAAGGACAATGATACCGGTGACATCGAAACCGTGCCCGCCGCCGCCCTGTTTGTGTTTATCGGGGCCAAACCCCATTCAGAGTTTGTGGCTGATGTTGTCGAACGAAACGAGGCGGGCTTCATTTTAACCGGGCCGGATTTAATCCGCGACGGTCGCCGGCCCAAAAACTGGCGGCTGGGCCGGGACCCCTTCCTACTGGAGACCAGCGTGCCGGGCATCTTTGCGGTGGGTGATATCAGGCAGGACACGATCAGGCGGGTGGCTTCAGCGGTGGGGCAAGGCTCGACGGCGATCAGCTTTGTCCATCAATACTTAAAAACTGTTTAAGTCAATTAGAGTCTGAAACCCGCATTGTGGAGAGAGACAAGAATGCTAGAGCGCAGCAAGCTCTGGCCGTGGCTGGCAACTGCCGCCGTTTTCATCCTGGCGGCGGTTGCGCTTCACCTCCAGGGGCGTTTTTGGCGGTGTACCTGCGGCCAGATTTATCTCTGGGCGGGTGACATCTGGAGTTCCGACAACTCGCAGCACCTGCTTGACCCGTACAGCTTCACCCATATCCTCCACGGCTTCGTCTTTTTCTGGCTGCTGGCCTGGGGGTTGCCCCGGCTGGCTCCGGCCTGGCAGCTCTGCCTGGCCCTGACCGTCGAGGCGCTGTGGGAGGTGATCGAGAATTCCGAGTTCATCATCCAGCGCTACCGCGAGACGACCCTGGCGCTCGGCTACCAGGGCGATACCATTATCAATTCCCTAAGCGACATCCTGCTCGCCGGCCTGGGCTTTATGCTGGCCCGGCAGCTTGGCTTCCGCCGCTCGCTGGCGCTCTTTGTGATAACGGAACTGGTCTTACTGCTCTGGATCAAGGACAGCCTGATTTTGAATGTGATCATGCTGCTCTACCCCATCGAGGCGATCAAAGCGTGGCAGGTGGGGCCTTAGGGGTGATTTGCCTGAAAATCATCCTTCGATACGGGCTTAATGCCCTACTCAGGATGATTTTCGCACCCTGAGTAGCCTTGAACATAGTGAAAGGCGTATCGAAGGGTGCGATTAAGAAAACTTCAAACCCAGGTCTTACCAATTCTTGCGCCAATTGGCGGTGACGATGGATTTGTCGTAAGTCACCTCAACCTCAATCGGCTCCGAGAGGATACCGGTGGCGGTGCGCTGGTCGTTGGTAGTCACGATAGTCAGAACCCATTTACAGGGGACCGGCTTGGTCGCCAGGGTGAGATCATAAAAACCGGGCGGCCAAAAGGCTCCCTCGCCATTCAGCCCGCCGACCGGCCCGGACGGGTTGGAGATGGCGGAGAAACCGCCGCAACTGGCCTGGACGTAGACCCCGTTGACCGGGTTGCCGGCGGCATCGGTGATATTGCCCAGAAAACGAGTCAGGCCATAGTTGGTGTCGGCGTACCAGCCGGTCGGCTCGAACTGGTACTTGGGCTTCTCCGGGGTAGGCGTCGCCGCCGGGGTTGGAGTGGCCGGCGGCGGCGGAGCAACGACCACCGGCACATTGGCCGTGTTGCTGGCCTGCACCACCGAATTGGCCACCCAGCCGCTCGCTCCATCGGCGTTGCTGATCTGCCACCACGAAGCTTCGTTGTTGCGCCCCGTAATCGGCACCACCAGATTCGGCGGCAGCGCGGCGACAACCGGGTAATTTGTGCCGGGGCCGGAACGGATGTTGACCGTATTGGCGGCGACCAACTGCGGTCCTGGAGTCGGCGTTGGGGTCGGCGTGGGCGGCACGGGCGTGGGTGTGTCCGGGAGGGGGGTTAGGCTGGGGACAAGCGTAGGAGTCGCGGTGGCCGTAGGAGATGGGGTGGCGGTAGGAATGATGACCACCGCCGTCGGCGGGACCGGGGTAAAGGTGGGCGCGGGCGTCCGGGTGATCTGGGAAGCTTCGCTGCGCACCCGGAAAAGCCAGGCGAACAGGGCGGTCGCCGCCAGGTAAAGGACGAGAATCAACAAAACCATCAGGCTGAGATAGCGAACTTTTTGCATTGCTCATGAGTCTAGCCAGTTAGAGCAAAATCGGCAAATGAATCAAAAGGAGTCCAAAGTGTAATTTGGACTCCTGTCTAGAGCAAGTTATACCAGTAGTCTGGTGAAAGGCCATATTCGGAGTGCGAAAGCATAACTTTCGCACGTCAAAGCACAGCTTTGACACTCCTCAATTTACGGCTCTTGAGTCGGCAATTGGTATTAGATTGGAACAGCCTGAGTCACGCCCATTTTTTCGTAAAGAACTCGCCCCAGCCGGGCGATACCCTCGCGGATGCTGGCGGGTGCGGCGTTGGAGAAGTTCAGGCGCAGGGTGTTCTCGCCGCCACCGTTGGGGAACATGGGCGCTCCGGGGACAAAGGCGACTTTGGCTGCCAGGGCCGCGGGCAGCAGCTCCGCCGCGTTAACGCCCTCCGGCAGCGTGACCCACAGAAACAGGCCGCCGTCGGGCCGGGTCCAATGCACTCCCGGCGGAAAATGCTCGGCCAGGGCAGCCAGCATCACCTCGCGCCGCTCCCGGTAAACTTTCTGGATAAGCGGCACGTGCTGCCGCAAAAAGCCGTCACGGACGGCCTCGTAGGCAATCATCTGGTTAAAGGTGGCCGAATGGAGGTCGGCCCCCTGTTTGGCCTGGACCAATTTTCGGATCACTTCCACGGGGGCCACAATCCAGGCCAGGCGTAGGCCGGGAACCAGGGTTTTGGAAAACGTGCTCAGGTAAATCACGTGACCTCCATAAGCACCCGTGCCATTGGTCGAGGCGGGACCGGCCAGCGCCAGCAAGCTCGGCAGGGAATCGCCCTCAAAGCGAAGTTGGCCGTAGGCGTCATCCTCAATGATGGGGACGCCGTAACGACCGGTCAATTCCACCAGGCGCTGGCGGCGTTCCAGGGTTAATGTTACCCCGGTGGGGTTTTGAAATGTGGGCAGACTGTAAATCAATTTTGGCCCGACCCGCAGAGCCGGCTCCAACTCCGCCGTGAGCATGCCCTGCTCGTCCGCAGGAATCGCCAGATATTCGGCCTCGTAAGCATTCCAGGCCTGGAGCGCGCCCATATAGGTCGGCGCTTCGACCACCAGGCGGTCACCGGAGTTGATGAAGATTTTGCCCAGCAGGTCAAGGGCCTGCTGCGAGCCAGAGGTAATGAGAATATTTTCGGGCGAGACGGCCAGGCCGGAGGTGGACGTGTCGTTAGCCAGCCACTCGCGCAAAGGGCGATAGCCCTCGGTGGTGCTGTATTGCAACGCCTGGGGGCCAAAATCACGCAGCACCCGATCGGCGGCTACGGCCATTTCCTCCACCGGAAACAGGTCAGGTGCGGGCAGTCCGCCGGCAAATGAGATCATGTCCGGCTGCTCGGTCACTTTGAGCAGTTCGCGAATGGCCGAACTGGTCATGCGCTGGGTTCGCTGAGCATAACGATGAGTCCAAGAGATGGGCATAGTTGAAGTCTCCTAAAAATGAAAGATTGGCGGACCGGAAGGCTGGAAGGCTGGCATTTTTTTCCAGCCCTCCAAACCTCCGAGCCTTCCAGTCATATTAACATCAGTGAGATTATTTGAGTATAGCCAATTAACTCAGGCCGCGTGAGGCCAATCCGGCTACTTCAGCTTTACATGACCAGCCAGAGCAAAACCGTCAGGGTGGCGATACTGGCCAGAGTGCTGACAAAAACGACGGCAGCCGTAAACTCAGCGTCGGCCCCGAATTCGGAGGCGAGGATGCTGCTGATGACGGCGGTCGGCAGGCTGGCCTGAACGATCACGACCTGACCGGTGATGCCCGACAGCCCCAACAAGGCTGCTAAAGGAAAAGCCACGAGCGGAGCGACGACCAAACGGGCGGCAGTGGCCAGAGCAATCGGTTTCCAGCGTCCCCTGATCGAAACACGGGCCAGTTGCAGCCCCAGGACGACCAGCATCGCCGGGACGGCTGCCTGCCCTAAGAGGGTAATCGCTCGTTCAAGCGGCAGGGGCAGGGTAAAGTAGCCGAAGTTGATGACCAACCCCAGGGCCGTAGCATAGGGCAGCGGCACCGTAACCATGTTGAACAACGAGCGCTTGATTGAAGCTGTGCCGCGGGAGGCTAGAAAAACGCCCAGTGTGTTGGCCAGAATCGCAGTGATGACAAAGAAAACCACCGCTCGCTGCAAACCGGTCTGGCCAAAGGCAAACTCGCTGAGGGGCAGGCCGTAGTTCCCGGCATTGATCACCACCACACTGAGCATAAAGGCGCTCTCGAGCTGGCGGTCAAAACGGAATAATCGAGCCAGCAGCCAGCTAATCAAGGCCATCAGCATGTAAAAAAGCACAATCATCAAAGCAATTAAGCCAATTTCGTTGGCTCGCAAGTCGGATTTGGCGATGCTGCCGATGATTAAAAACGGGCTAAAGAGGTAGAAAATGACCCGTGATAAAACCCGTGGGTCGAGGGAAAAACGGTACCCCACCAAAACGGCCAGGCCCACAATAATGAAGATAGGGGCAATGATATTGTAGATGATGTTCAGGACGGATAACATATTGGGAAAAGGAACTCATTGGAACTTGAAGGAACTTTTATCGGGATTTACGGCGAAAGTTTGTACTCGTAGCTGGCCGGCTGGGTGGTGACAGGGGTTAAGCCGCTGATCATGAGGACAGCCCGGTCGAGGGTTGTGCCAAGACCTTCAAGGGTCAAGACGCCGTGATTATCCACATCCAGCGGAATTTGCCGCAAGTTAACCGTGTCGCCCATTTCCAGCACCTGGACTAAAAAGTGCTGGGGCAAAATATTATCCATGCGCACAAAACCTTCGGCCTGCCAGCCGTTGGGGCCGCTTTCGACATCGTCGTAAAAATCAATTTCAGGAATTCTGATATCGTCAAGAGTCCAGCCGGAACGGTTAACCGCATCATCGGTGACATACTCAAAGCGGATCACCACTTCCTGGCCGGCGTAGGCAGAAATGTCCAGGCTTTCGTCCAGCCAGGCCGGCCCCTCGCCCGCTAAGCCGGTGTAACCGGGGCCGTAAGCGTTACCGCTGGGATTAGTCGTAATGCTGTGCGGCGCCTGTAGAATGGTCCAGGTCTCCCCGCCATCCGACGAGATTTCGACATAGCCGTAATCCCAGTCGGTTTCAATATCATACCAGGTTGCGTAATTGAGCGTCGCCGAGCTAACATGGCGTAGATCAAAAGCACGGGTCAGGCGGGTGTTGCTGTCATCCCCCCGCAAACTGTACCACTGATATTGGCCGCTGTAGGCATCGTTGTTAACCACCTTCACCTCAGTAGCGCCCGTAAAATCAATGGTCACCTTACCCGCGCCGCTCAGTTCAATGTAATCCGTCCCATACTGGTAGACCGTTGTTTGGCCCTCGGCCGGGTAAACGCTGTGATGTTCGGCAACACCAACCGGCTCCGGTGAAAAGTCTGTATAACCCCAGCGGCCATCGCCAATAGTCGCATCATTCAAATAATTGGCTACCACAAAATCGGCAAACACTTCATTGAATTGTTCGCGCTGGCCATGCTCGGCCAAAACCGCGTTAAAGCCCGCTATCCCATTGTTGGGGTTAGCCACCACTGCCTGGGTCATCTCTTCGCCGTAGCGCTGTAAAAAGTAGGCCATAAAGCGAAAACTGCCGCCATAATTGACCACGGCAGCGCTGGGCGGGCTGGCCCAACTGGTCAACTGGGTATCCGTCGCGCCGGAAAAAATATTGGAAAAACTGCTTGGCCCATAACCGTTGATAAAAGCCGCCAGTTCGCTCATGCCTTCGTTGACCCAGGCATCCTCGTTACGATCCTGGGCAAAATGAATCATATGCTGAAATTCGTGAGCCAGAACACTATCAAAATACGCGCTGCCGGGCGGAACAGACTGGAGATTCATGAAAAACATCTCGCGCTCGTTGCTGTAGGGTTCGGCTAAGCGGGAATATTCGTTGGCGGCATAGAAAAAACCCGCTACACCGGGCAGGTCGCCCATAAAAATATGGACACGGACATCGCCGTCAACGCCGGGCGACCACTCGCTGCCAAAAAAAGCGCGATTGGTGGGGTAGGTGTGCTTTTCAAACTGCTCGGCGGAGCGCTGCAAATCGGCTTCGAGCACGTTGTAGCCGTCGGCAACCCACCAATAGGAATGAGCCGTGATATAGCGCAGGGTAGCCTTGGCTTGAAATACCCGGGGTGGGGTTTGGCTGCTATCCGTGACCCAGAAAGTGTCGCTATCGCCTAATTGGTAAGGGACAGCCGTCTTTTTTACGATTTCCGGGATTTCCCGGCCGGCATGTTTGAGGCGCATGGCCAGCAGCCGCTGGTCTCGGGCGGGCAGGATAGTTTCCAGGAGAAGTTGTTCGGTGGCCGGTTGCAGAGGACTGGCCTGACCCGTGGTACCGATTCCGGCTGCCGTTGGTTCAATCTGCGGAGCAACCAGGGGTGTTGAGGTTGGGGTCGGGGTATTGGAAACAGCCGTTGGGCTAAGGGTAAGGGTGGGAACAATGGTAGGCGTCGCCGGAGACGTGGTGGCGGCAGCAGGGACATTCGCTAGTCGAGCAACTCGAGGCGCTCCCAGGAGAATAGCCGCCAGGCAAAATAAAAGAGTTACTGCAAGCAGGCTACCCGTAATAAAGGTGGTTTTTTGAGACAAGGGTCTGCTCCTGCAAGATCAATCACCGGCGGAAAGCGTCTTTGTACAACCCTTTATCGCAATCCCAGTGGCAAACCCAATCGGCGTTGATAATTGTCTCGTCCGGCCAGTTGACCATAATTTTGACATCTTCCGATAGGCGGGTAAATTGCTTGCACTGCGCGTCAAAGCGGGCAAGAAAGTCGGCACAGTCATAGCGGACTACGGTCAAATACCACCAGCCGACCCCATTGCCCAAATCTTTATTGGCAATAACCACGTCCCATTCACCGTCACCTTTTTCGGGATAGTGGTGACTGGCCCCACTGGGGTGAGAAATTACACTCCACGACCAGTTATCCACCAAAACACTATACCCATTGACCAGGTTGCCCTGTTCATCTCTGATCCGGCCCTTAAAATGGACAATCGCGGCATTGCCAGAGGCGTGCCAGCCGGTTGGAGTAAATTGATACTTTTTCTCGGGAATGGGGGTTGGCGGGACCTCAGTTGGCACCGGCGTAGCCGTAGGGGGGGGCGGCGGCGGCGCCTGGGCAATTTCGACCCCTTGGGGGTCGCCGGTCACCTGGACCAACTCGGCGAAGACCCAGCCGGCGCCGTCGGTGCTGGGGTATTCGATTTTGAGCCAGGTACCGTCATCATTGCGGCCAAGCACTTTGGTAGATTGTCCGACCTTGCCGGCCCCAACAACCGGATAATTGGTGCCAGGGCCGGAGCGGACATTCATATTTTGCAGCACCGTCACCATAACGCCCTCAGGTGTTGGCGTGGCCGTTGGTTCAGCCGGTGTAGGCGGCGGCACGGTAGGGGTTGGCAGCACCGATTCGGGCTGAGTTACCTCCGCTGCTGGTTGGACCTGGGGGGCGGCTGCTTCGTCAGGTTCAATATTAACCGGCGCAACTTCGACAAATGCCCCTCCTTCAGCCGTGGGGGTGAAGGTTGGCATCGGTGTCCGCGTGGGGGCAAACTGGGCAGAACTGCTTGACTCCGCCAAGATACTTGACAATTGACAACCTAACGAGACCAGGGCCAAAATGATCGGCAGCGCAAAAATGATAATTCGAGAGTTATGATTAGATGCTTTCATCCCTATCTCTCCAGAACCGGTACTGCTCATTTGTTGAACACAAGTGAGTATAATCGAATAAAGCTAATTTTCAAGCTTATTGCTGCTGCTTGAAAAATTCAAAGTGAACATACTGGCGCGGCTCGGCGCCCAAATTGACTTCAACTTCCGGTGAAACTTGAACGCCGCCCTCGACGAGTTGAATTTTATAGATCCCTGGCGTATATGGCCGGATCTCCAATTTAGTATTCATCCGATGGTTATCCCCGGTACCGGGCATTGTACTGTCCGCCGTACCAGGACCGGATAAATCGCTGAGATAGGTATTCCCATCGGGAGCCAAAGCCTTAATTTGAAAATTAGATAACGTTTTAAATTGGCCAGGGCTAATATCCAGTCGAATCCAGCCGGTGATACGCGTTTCACCCGGCGAGCCGGTATCGTGAGTATAGTAGACAACGTTAAACGGAAAAGCCGGGGTAGGCGTCGCCGCTGGTTCTGCCGGAGAGGGCGTTGCCGTCGGTTCGGCCGGGGGCGGTGGAGCGGCAGCTTCAACGGCTGCCTGGGCCGGCTCAGACGTGGTAGCCACGGTTGGGGTTGGGGTCGGGGTTGAGGTTGGGGTAAGGGTGGGAGATGGCGTATCGGTTGGGATGGGACTGGGGGTAAAGGTAGGGGTCCAATTCGGTGTAAAGGTAAAAGTCGGCTGCGGGGTTTTGAAGGGAGTCGGGGTGGGAGTATTAACCTGGACAATTAAGCTGCCTACCGAACAACCCAGACTGACCCCCAAGCCAACCAAGCTAAAAACGACCAACAACCAAAGCCCGCTGGCAGAGCGTTGATTGAATCTTTCGGGATTACTTTTTAACATCGCGGCGGTCAAATTGGGCAATTTTACTTCTTCTTAAAAATGATGAAATCCCAGACCCACTGCTCCGGGGCCGCACTGTAAGATAACGCTACTACCGGCGAAAGTTTCGTCCCTGCTTGATCGGCTAAATATATGTTCCAGGTACCATCGGAAAAGGGGCCGGGTTCAAATTTTACATTGCCCTGTTTGACATAACCGCAACTCAAGCAATTGGCAGTGCTGTAATTCCACGTAGAAAGCGGGCTTTCCGCATGCAAACCGGATGGGGTTTGGTCACCGACTATCTTCAAATCGCCAATAGGGGTGTTGTTCTGATCAACTACCGCCACATAAAGGGTGATACCGTTGTAAGTTGTTTTTTGAAACTCCCGATTCCCCTGCTCGGCTACGGCAAAAGGAAAGTCCGGCGTCGGGGTATCGGCAGGCGGCGCGGGCGTCGGGGTATCGGCAGGCGGCGCCGGGGGCCGAGTCGGCGGCGGGGGTGGGGTGTCGGTAGGGGCTGGCGTATCAGTGGGGAGCGGGGTATCTGTAGCCACCGGGGTAGGGGTCTCGGTAGGAATGGGGGTTATCGTCGGCGTGGCTGTGTTGGTTGGGGTCGGTGTATAGGCCGGGGTCGAGGTAAAGGTAGGCCGGGGTGTGGGCCGCTGCCGGGTCTCTTCAGCATTACCCGCACGTGAGGCCAAACTGCCCAGGGTTTCACTGGAACGGATGCGGTCAACAAGACCGCAGCTCAATGAAAAAAAGGCAAACAAAATTAACGCCGCCAAAAAGGGGCGCGAAGTTCCCTTCATAAAGATCATCTTCCTTCCTTCAGCATTCAAACAAAGATTGATTATAAGCGTGGTGGGAAAAGCTGGCAAAAAAGGAAGCGCAAGAAGATAGGGAGCGAGAAGTCTATAGCCGGTGAGACGAAGAAAAGAGCAGTTATCTTCTGTCTCCTTCACACCACCTCAAGTCAGGTTTACTCTCACGTCTGCGCCGACGCCGGCTATGGCCAATTGATTCTTGATTACGGCCACACCGGCTTTGTAGGCGGTAGTGATGCTGTCCTGCTGGGTCCAGGCTTCCGTCTGGATCCAGAGGCGGATGTCGGCAATTTCGGCCAGCGGGAATCCGGCCGGGTAATTATCCGGGCTAAAGGGGTTGTCCTCAATAGGGGAGGTAATAAAAAGAAAAACACTGCCCGAGTGCCTGATAATCGCCCGCAGCCGGCCAAGCAGGTGGCGCAGCAATCTAGGCTCCATGTTGCCCAGCAAATCGGCCACGACGCCCATGGCGACCAACACCAGTCCATCGCGGTTGGCGACGCTTTCCAGGGTGGTCAAGGCCTCAAAAACCGTTGCCGGACGGGTGAGCAAGAGGTGCGGGGCAATCAAGCCGCAACGTTCGGCCTGCCAGGGATCGAACTGCTGGCTCAGATCAATAATCGTCACGATTTGCTGTTTGCGCTGTACCTTGGCCGCAATCCCCGCCGCGAGCAGCAGCACGCCACCGCTCGCGCCTGCTTCTACCCCGATCAACTCAGTAATTTTACCTCGAGGCAAGCCGCCAATGCCCAAGGCTTTATCGAGCGAGCGAAAACCGGTGGGCAGCGTCAAAACATCCAGCGCTGGCCGAAAGTTAAACACTGTCGGCAAACTGGGGCGCGAAAGACGATCGGCAAATAATGCCGTAATACTCTGAATAACTTGTTTGGCCCCTCGTGAACTCTTGACTGCCACCCCAATTACCTTTCTTGGTCTTGATAAACTGATTATACCAGAACATACGTTCTAAAGTCAAGAGATTATTTTTATTTTTAAAGTTTGAATTTAGGCTATCCCTGCCCTGTCTGTGGTATAATAGCCCAGTCCAGCAGTGAGGTAACTTTATGACGATAACAGTGAACATTATTGGCGTGCCCATAGACCTGGGCCAATCCCGGCGGGGTGTAGATATGGGCCCCAGTGCCCTGCGCTATGCCGACCTGGACAATCGCTTGCGCCGCCTGGGCCATCAGGTCATTGATAAGGGTAACATCAATATTCCGGTCAGAGATACGCTGCCGCCTGAAGGGGGTCTGGCTTTCTTGCCGGCGGTGGTCCGCGCCGGCGAGGCCATGTATCAGGCCGGCCAGGCTGCCATCGAAGCCGGTCACTTGCCCCTCTTCCTGGGCGGTGACCACTCTATCGCGGTCGGTACTTTGGGTGGTGTAACCCACACCGGGCCAGCCGGCTTGATCTGGATTGATGCGCATGGCGACTTCAACACCCCCGAAAGCTCGCCCAGCGGCAATCTGCATGGTATGCCTCTGGCTGCGCTGCTGGGTCTGGGCGCAGCCGACTTGGTCAACCTGGGCCGGCCAGGTCCCAAATTGCAGCCCAGCGAAGTAGTCCTTATTGGAGTGCGCGACCTGGACTCCCAGGAAAAAGTTTTGCTCAAAGAGAGCCAGGTCAGGGTCTATACGATGCGCGAAATTGACGAGCGGGGCATAGCGGCCGTGGCCGGCGAAGCCCTGGAACGCCTGAGCCACCTGCCCCGGCTGCATGTCAGCCTGGATATGGACAGCCTCGATCCCCGTGAAGCGCCCGGCGTGGGCACACCTGTCCCAGGTGGGCTAACCTCCCGTGAAGCTCACCTGCTAATGGAAATTATCGCTGACTGCGCCTGTGTCGGCTCGATTGACGTGGTAGAAATCAACCCGATTTTGGATGAGCGCAATCAAACGGCTAAAATTGCCGTGGAATTAATCGCCTCGCTGCTGGGACAAACTATCCTGTGAGGTCGCATGTCCGCCCATAAAGATTTGATTAAACACCTGACCACCTTGAACAAAATTGCCGAGATCCTCAACCAATCGGCTGATGTGCGCAGCGCGCTTGACTCGGCGCTGGCCCGGCTGCTTGATTTGATGGGATTGGAAACTGGCTGGATTTTTCTGGTGGACCCCACCTCGCAGAATCGGTGGGCCGGCAAGGGCTACGTTTTGGCGGCGCATCACAATTTGCCCCCGGCGCTGGCTCTGGATAAGGCCCGGCCCTGGAAGGGCAACTGTGACTGCCAGTCCCTGTGCGAGAAAGGCAAGCTGGCCGGTGCTTACAACGAGGTCCACTGCAGCCGCCTGCTGAATGCCCCCGGCGACCGGCGCGGACTGGTTATGCACGCCTCTACCCCCCTCCGCAGCGGTGATCACACGCTGGGTATTTTGAATGTGGCCGGCCCAGACTGGACTCACTTCAGCGCCGAGTCGCTGGCCCTGCTGACCAATGTCGGCAGCCAGATTGGCATTGCCCTGGAACGGGCCAGGCTGTACGAGTTAGTCCGCGAACGGCGCATCCACGAGCAGGCGGCTCTCCTGACCCTATCGAACCAACTGCTGAGCCAAACCAGCATGGACGATTTAATCTGCTGCCTGGTCGAGGAGGTGCAGGGGCTGCTGCAAGCGGATGGCTGTGCGCTCCTACTGCCGGATGAAAAATCGGACAGCCTGGCCTTTTACGCCGCTGTTGGCTGGCGGGTTGACCCGGTGGCGGGCCAGCGCCGCGTGCCCGCCGACGAGCGCAGCGGCTCAGGCCGGGTCATGCTCACCCAGGAGTCTTTGCTGATCTACGACCTCCAGGATCACGACCCTACCCCCTGGAGCGCCGACTGGCTGGAGTCTGAAGGGTTTCGCAGCCACGCCGTAGTCCCGCTCATTGCCGAAGGCCGCTCGATTGGCGTCTTGATGGTGGATATGCGCCAACCCCATGAATTTACCGAGGATGAGGTCCGCTTTTTGTGCCTGATGGCCAACCAGGCGGCGATTGCCATCGAGACAGCCCGGCTGCACCAGGCGGAAATCAAGCGCCAGCGCCTGGAAGAGGAAATGACGGTGGGCCAGCAAATCCAGTTGAGCCTGCTGCCGGAAGCGCCACCCACTGCCCCCGGGTGGGAGTTTGCCACGTTCTATCAACCGGCCCGGCTGGTGGGCGGCGACTTTTACGATTTTTTTGAGCTGCCCGCGGAGTCGGGGGGCGGGTTGGGCATGGTCATCGCCGATGTGGCCGACAAAGGTGTTCCGGCAGCCCTGCTGATGGCCTTGAGCCGTTCCATCATCCGCACCAAGGCGATGTCACCCGGTCTTAATCCAGCCGAGGTGCTACGACGGTCCAACCATTTGATTATGAAGGACAGTCGCTCTAAACTTTTTCTGACCGCCTTTTACGCCGTCCTGGATACAAATACTGGCCGGCTTCGTTACAGTATTGCCGGCCACAACCGGCCGGTGTGGCTGCATGCCGCCAACGGCGCCGCTGCCGAACTGAGCGGCCGGGGGATTGTTTTGGGCATTTTTGAGAACATTGAGCTGGAAGAACGCGAGGTCAATATCGCGCCGGGTGACCTGCTGGTTTTCTACACTGATGGCCTGACCGAAGCCATGGATGAGGAACATCATCTTTTCGGTGAGAAGCGGCTGCACGCCGTCATAACCGCCCACCCCAAAGCCAGCGCCCAGGAGCTCCTGGACGCCATTATGGCTGCTGTTTACACCTTCACCAATCTCGCCCCCCAATCTGATGATTTGACCCTGTTTGTTGTCAAGCGACAAAATTAAAATTCGGAAAGTTGGAAGAATGGAAGGTTGGTAAGCGCTGACCAATCTTCCTTAGATTATCGAGATTACCAATTTTGAAAACATAAGATTTGAGAAATCTTTGGGATCTTTCACCGTTAACTGTACCAAAGGACAGGTTGATTGCCTGTCCTTTTTGCTTGGGGACAATCTGGCCCGTTACCTGGTGCAGCGGGTCGTTTTTTTGAGTAAGATGGAGAAAGAGAATAGTCATGCAAGGAATAACGGAGGATATACTTAACCCCAGCGGGCCATAGCCAGACCGCTTCCGATTCGCAGGGCGGCAATAATAAACAGCGCCTCGCGCAAACCGACCACATCAGCCAGAAGCGGTCCCAACATCGTGCTGGACAGAGTTGCTACATTCAAAGCCAGGTTGTAAAGGGCGAGATGAGAAGGCCGTTTATCTTCGGGAGTCACTTCCAGGAGCCGGTTGACCAAGGCCCCGCTCAAAATCGCCCAGACAATACCGCCAACCACGCTGGTTACCAGCAGCAGGGGCAGGCCATAACTCAGCGCAGTGATTAAAGGATACGAGGCCAGCAGAATTGAGCCAACGACTGTCAGCCGGTAACTGCCTGTGTAACGGGTGAGCGGCTCCAGGAGAGGCGAAACCAACAACATGGTCAGGTAAAAAAGGGCGTTGATCCAACCAATTTCGCCATCGGTCAGGCGAACTTCACGCACCCAAAAAAGAGGAAACAGGGCTGTTGGCAGCAATTGAGTAAAGTGGAAAAGCAAAAAAGCCAGCATGACTCCCCAATAGCGCGGCGAGATGCCGCTCAGCCACTCACCTTTTGTCGGCCGCCAGCGCAGCCAGAGACGCATGGTGATATTCATCCGCTGGGGAGCATCACCGGCCAGACCAATGCCGCGCCCGGGTTGGGCGCGGTCTTGCAAGGGTCGAATTTGAAACTGGGGAATAGAAGGAACCTGAATCCGGCTGAGATGATAGGTGCTCATCCCGCCGCCCAGTGCCCCCAGAGCAAACACGGCGGCATAACCCCATTCAAAGGGGAGCTGGTCCAGAAGCCAGCCACTGAGCAAAAAAGCCAGCATGATAGTTCCTGCCAGTAACGCATTGCGCCGGCCCACAACCCGCCCGCGCGCTTCGGGCGGCACGGTGGTAGCCAGCAGGGCATTGAAACCAATTGCCAGGGCGGTACCGGGTATGGCCATCAACAGGGTCAACAGAAGGGCAGCCCAAATTTTGAGCGGGTCGGGTAAAAGGAGCGGTAAGGGGATCATCAAGAAAAAACCGAGCCGCTGCCACATGGCCGTTTTCACCACGGTCTGTCCCAGCGCTCGGTTTTCGAGCCAGCG
Organism: Anaerolineales bacterium; assembly: GCA_015075185.1. GTDB lineage: Bacteria > Chloroflexota > Anaerolineae > 4572-78 > J111 > DSQQ01. The sequence goes on from JABTUW010000003.1 coordinate 1,217,131, forward strand.
CCCTACCGGCAGTGTAACCAGGGCGTTGATCAGGGCCGGGCCGGCACTCAGCAGGCCAATCTGCCACCCAGCCGCCCCCAGCCGCGCCGCAAAGACGGCCAGAAAGGAAAGCGTGCTGCCGTAAGCTACCCCATACCAGGCCACATCCCAATATAGGTGAATAAAATTGGCCGCCTGAGCTTCCGGGGCGACCGTTTTGCGCTGAATCGTTACTTTTTTGGAAGTTGGTGTAGACATTTAGGAGTCCTGTTTGTCGTCTTTAAAAGTTAAAAGTTATAATAATCCCAGCAAACGGGGAAAGCAAAAGTAATCTGAAAGGATAATCAACGATGAGCAAAGTCAGAATTGCCAGCAAAGCCGAGGTAACTCAGGCCGGCTGCCGGGTTTATCAAGTTAACGGCCACACCCTGGCCCTCTTTACGTCCGAGGCGGGGCTGTATGCCATTGATAACCGCTGCCCGCACATGGGCTTTCCGCTGGATAAAGGCACAGTTCGCAATGGCATTCTAACCTGCCATTGGCACCATGCCCGCTTTGACTTAGCCTCTGGCGGCGCGTTTGATCTCTTTGCCGACGATGTCACCGCCTACCCGGTCACGGTTGAAGGGGATGACGTCTGGGTTGACCTAAGCCAGCAGCATGATCCTCGGACCTACTACCAAAAGCGGCTGCGCGACGGCCTGGAGCAGGAACTCAACCTGGTTATCGCCAAGGCGATCATTGCCCTGGTGGACCCGACTGACCCCGCCAGCGGCAATGAACCTTTCCAAATCGGCTTAACGTTCGGCAGCCGGTACCGCGCCGGCGGCTGGGCGATGGGCCAGACCATCAACACCTGCATGCGCAATCTCCTGCCCCACCTTAATCCGGCAGACCGGCCCCTGGCGCTCTACCAAGGCTTGACGGCTGTGGCCAGGGATACCGCTGGGATGCCCCCGCGCTTTGCCATTGACCCCCTGCCCGGACCTACGGTTGATCTAAAAACGCTCAAGACCTGGTTCCGCCAATTCGTTGAAGTGCGGGATGGCGAAGGGGCAGAACGCTGCCTGGCAACAGCGCTGCAAGCCGGAGCATCATCCACCCAGATTGCCGACATGCTCTTTGCCGCCGCCACCGATCACCGTTATCTGACCATCGGCCACGTGGCTGATTTTACCAACAAGGCGTTGGAAGCGTTAGATCAGGCCGGCTGGGAGCATGCGCCGCTGGTGCTGCCCAGCCTGATCCCGGCCTATGTCAACGGAACCCGGATGGAAGAGCGCAACGCCTGGCGGCATCCGGTAGACCTGGCGGCCATCCTCGAGGCGACCTTTGAGCGTATCCCGGCGGTGCTGGCTCAAGGTCAAGATCGTACCGCCTCAACTCCCACCTTGAGCAGCAATCTTTCTATTCTGCTGGGCGACGACCCTCAAGCGATTGCCGACCTGCTGGTGCAGTTGCTGGCCGAGGGTATCGAGCCGGCCGAAGTGGCCCGGATGGTCAGCTATGCCGCTGCCCGGCGCATTGCCCACTTCCACACCTCCAACGAATTTGGCGATTGGGACACCGTGCTGCACACCTTTACCTATGCCAACGCCATTCAGCACGCTGTCCGCCGCGCCCCCTCCCTTGAGCTATTGCGGGGCATCTTTGATGCCGCCATGTCCGTCTACCTGGATCGGTTTCTCAACATTCCGGCTGCTCCCTTGCCTAAAGTTGAACCAACTTCAACCCCAGCAGAACTCCTTCTGGCCGAATTTCCGGCCCTGCTCAACAAGCAGCAGCAGGTCAACGAAGCAGGCCGGCTGGTGGCTCAATACCTGGCGAATGGCGGCCAGCCTGAAAAAATAATTGCTGTTTTGGGAGCAACTTTGTTACGCGAAGACCAGGATTTCCATACCATCCAGACTGTCGAAGCAGCCGTCAGCCAATACCGGCTGCTTCAAGACCAACCCGAAGCCGGGCACGTCCTCATCGCCGCCGCCCGCTACCTGGCTGCTCACGCCCCGACCCCTCGCGCCCAAAATCAAACCTATCAAATCGCCTTGCGGCTGCATCGGGGGGAAAAGTTGTTTGAAGGCTGATGTGTCGTAGCGCACAGCCAAGTTGTGCGATCCGACACAGCCAAACTGAGGCAGAGATGCTATCATCATAAGCATTGATGGGTTTTGAGAGAGGTCAATCATTGATGGTAGTAGTAGCCAATCTGCACTTTCCGGCGATGACGGCCCAGGATGTGGGCCGGGAGGTCTATCATGGCCGGCATGAGATGGTGCGCATTATCGGCGATGAGAGAAGTCTGGGCAAGATTGCCTGGATTTTTCAGCGAGTGCCGGATATGTTTGAGGTGCAGCACCAGACCTCCGGGCTAATTGTGCGCCGGGGTCGCCGCTAGGGTAATTGGCTTTTACCACGCTGCCTCAAGTTGGGAGCTTGGGAGCAGTTCAATCCAGGGTCGGGTGGGGATCAAAGAGCCGGGGTAACTCGGCTCTTTCTGTTTTTCTTATGGTTAATTAAATAGCAAACCCATTGACTTTTTTTTTAAACCGTTGCATAATATTTTATGGTGAGTTGTTATTAATTCAGAGCAGAATACAGCGTCTGAATTATCATCGGCTTTACGCCGATATTTCTATACGCCGGGGCAAGTGTAAGAATTATGGATGATTTAAAGAAGAACCCCGAGGATGAAGTCGAAGGTAACGAGATCGAGTCGCCGGCAGACGGCCCAATGCCCGATTGGATGCGCCTGGCAACCTCTGGCGGCAGCGGTAGTTCGTTGACCGAGGAGAATACACCCGCCTGGCTCAAATCAATTCGCTCTGGACAGGGTCTTTCCAAAGAGAAACCTACCGAGCCAGCCCAACCGGCTCCACCTCCGCCTCAAGCCGACGACGACAGCATGTCGGATTTAGAACGACTGCTGGCTGAGGAGGGCATTGACCTGAGCACCGTCGCTGAAGAGCGCCCGGAAGGGGCCGGGGACATGTCGGCGCGGGATTGGCTGATTGCCACCTCCAGTGAAGAGATCATTCGCAATAAGCTTGGCGCTCAACCGGCTGAAGAAGAGGTTGCGCCGCCTCCAGTTCCAACCAGCACGCCGCCCGATACTCCCCCATCCCCGCCTCAAGCCAGTGATGACAGCATGTCGGATTTGGAACGGCTGTTACGTGAAGAGGGTATTGAACTCGGCTCTGTCACCGAAGAGCGCCCGGAAGGGGCGAGCGGTATGTCTGCCCGTGATTGGCTGATTTCCACCTCCGGTGAGGAGATCATTCGTAATAAACTCGGCACTCAACCCCTTGAAGAAAAACCTGCGCCGCCCCCTGCTCCAGCTACCCCACCGCCCAGCTCATCTCTGAGCGACGACAAAATGGTGGTCGAGGAAGACCTGCCCGATTGGTTGCAAGAAATTGCCGCTGATGCGTCGGAAGCCGAACCCTCTTTGGCCTTTGACACAGAGCTGACCGAGCCAGCCAGGACGACTGAGGAGGCGCAGTTCGTAGTTGAGGAAGAACTGCCCGATTGGTTGCGGGATATGGCCGAAGAACCGGCTGTGACCGGCGAAGCGGAAGCACCTTTAACTCCGGCTGCCCCCGCTTCCTTCGCAGACGATAAAATGGTGGTCGAAGAAGATTTACCTGACTGGCTAAAAGACGTTGCCGAAGAACCATCTGAAACAGATATACGAACTGCTCCACAAGTTCAAACACCGCCGGTTTCCTCCATGGACGATGGCCTGGTAGTTGAAGAAGATTTACCGGACTGGTTACGTGAGGCTGCCGAGCCGGTAGCCGCAGATTTACCCGTACCCGATTGGACCGATTCAGCCCCCACTGAAGCAGACAAAATGGTAATCCAGGAGGATTTACCCGACTGGCTTCAGGAAATCGCAGAAGAGCCAGTCCTCCCGGCCGAGCTTAGTTTAACCGAGTTGACTGCATCGACTCTGCCCTTCCAGGCCGAAGATAAAACAGTGATCGAAGAGGATTTACCGGATTGGCTGCGTGAAGCCGCTACCGATTCCGTCGCAGCTCCTGAGCCGGAATTACCCCCATCCCCACCGACTCCGACCAGTGCCGACAAGATGGTTGTCGAGGAAGACCTGCCTGATTGGCTGCGCGAAGTCGAAGTTGGTAGCAGCGAATCTGAGGTCATAGTGGCCCCAACCGAGTTAAGCGACGTCATCGCTGATCTGGGTGAGGCTGAGGGTGATGAAGATTTACCCGACTGGTTGCGTGAAGTGGAGGTCAGCAGTCTTGAAGATAACCTGGCTTTGCCCCTGGTAAAACCTGGGGCCGAAGTGCCCTCCGAAGCAGACTTTACCATCAGCACGCCGCTGGGGGATGAGGAGCTTGACCTGCTCGACGAAGAAGATTTACCGGCCTGGTTAAAAGAAGTGCAAGAGCGTAACGGCCAAGAACCGAGCGATGTTTCAGCCCTTCCAACAGGTGCCCCAATAGACAGTTCCGGGTTAATTGAGGAAGCAGAGTTACCCGACTGGTTGCGTGAAGCTCAGGAAGAAACGACTCCTCTGGCTTTTGAAGAGGGGGAGCCGGTAGCCCCAGCAGAAGACCAAATAATGGGCGACGAAGAGCTGCCAGATTGGTTACGCAAAGAACAGTTTGCCCTCGACGAACCATTTGAAGCGTCAGAACCGAGCCCGGAAACCCTGATCGAGACCGTCGCCGAAAGTGACATGGTTGTAGCTGAGGATCTGCCTGATTGGCTGCAAGAAGTTCAAGAAGAAACGCCGGAGGAAGAAATACCTCTTGAAGCGGAGATACCCGCTCCAATTCCGGCGGTTAGCCCCACCCGCCTCGACACCGACGAACTGGTAGACGAAGAAGGTCTGCCCGATTGGCTGCGCGAGGCCGCTGAAGAAGAAGAAGAGGAAGCTGAGCCGCTGCTGGCCGAAGAAGCGCCGGCACCGGTTCCGGTAACCAGCCCGCCCTCCCTTGATGTAGATGTTATGATAGACGAAGAAGGTCTGCCCGATTGGCTGCGCGAGGTAGCCGAAGAAGAAGAGGAAGAGGAAGCGGAGCCGCTGCTGGCCGAAGAAGTGTCCTCGGCCCCTGAGCCGATCTTTATAGCTGGTGAAACTGTGGCTGTCGCAGTCGAGGCAGAAGAAATCGAAGAGGCAGCGCCGGTTGAAGAAATGGCGGAGGAGGAGGAAATCGCTCCGGTGAGCCAGCCTGAGCCTGAACCCGTTGCCGTGAGCGAACCTGAAAGTGTACCTGCTCCGAGTGGTATCCCTGACTGGCTGCAAAAGCTGCGCCAAGTTGACGAGGAAGAGATTGTGCCTGTGCCCGTCGCCCCTATGCCGTTGCCAGCTCCGGTGGCTGTGGCCAGACCCACACCTCAGCCCGTGTACGCCCAAGCAGTAGCAGTCCCGTCCCCCGATATACCGGCTGACGCGGAAGAGCGTCTCAAACGCGCCCGAACGGCGCGCGATAAGGGTGACATTAATGAGGCGGTAGGTATTTACGATTCGCTGGTGCTCAATGGGGTCTACCTGAACAAAATTATTGAGGATATGCAACAAAGCATTAAGCTGCATCCTGGCAACTATCTCCTCTATCAATTGATGGGCGATGCCATGATGCGCGATGGCCGTTTACAAAGCGCCCTCAATGCCTACCGCGAGGCCCTCTCAAAACTATCATAATAGCAGGGGTAGATTTTTGACCTGTCCCTCCTTTCTCAGATAGAAAAAAACCGGGGTAGTGCCCGGTTTTTTTATGGGCAAAATTTGTCAACTCTGCCGTCCTCTGATATGCTGGACTGTCTCAGATTTTAATATATTCATAATTTTCCAGGAGACTACGGTGGAACGAACGCTGATTATTATCAAACCCGACGGGGTTGAGCGAGGTCTGAATGGCCCGATCATTACCCGTTTTGAACAGCGCGGCTTGAAAATTGTTGGGATGAAGATGCTGCACGTATCGGACAAATTGGCCCGGATGCATTATGCTGTTCACGAAGGCAAATCTTTTTTTGAACCCTTGATTCAATACATCACCTCTGCTCCGGTCGTAGCATTCGCGTTGGAAGGGCCGCAGGCGGTTCAGGCGGCGCGCAATACCATCGGCGCGACCAAACCGGTTGAGGCTGCCGCCGGCTCGATCCGGGGTGATTTTGCCATGATGGTCGGGCGCAACCTGGTCCACGGCTCGGACAGCCCGGAAAACGGTGCGGCTGAAATTGCCCTGTGGTTTAACGAGTCTGAATTAATCAGCTATGACCGGGCTTTGGATCGCTGGATCTTGGAGTAGTCGTACAGATAGAAGGAGATTATTTATGGCCAATGAGGCAGCTACACCCTCCAACCAAAGTGAAATCAATGTCACCGGCCAGAGTGTCAATAATATCCAGGCTGATCATGTCAACGTGCGTTATGGCCGCACCGGCGATATTAAGGCCAATACGGTGACTGTTTCCCAGGCCGGGGCCGACCATATTGAAGGCAGCACCGTCGAACTGCGCCAGGCTGGAGCCAAAACTGTAAAAGGCTATCATGTCACCATCCGGCAGGGAGGGGTTGTGGAAGCCAGGGCCGATACCCTCTCTGTGAGCCAAGGGGGGGTAGTCTTTGCCGAAACCAAAGAGGCTAACCTGACTACCTCCAGCGCCGGGGCGATTCTGGCTAATGGCAATGTCACGCTAGATCAGAGCAGTGTCAAAGCTGTCTTGACCCGGGGTGAGGTCAAGATGGACCAGAGCGGCAGCGGGGTGGTGCTGGCCCGGCGAGTTTCAACCGGGAGCAATACCGGCGTTATTTTGATGATTGCCGGGCGGGTTGACGGTCCGGTCAATGCGGTGTTTGGCCCGGCCGCCGGGGCGGCTTTTGGTGCAGCCTTTGCTCTGGCTATTGGCTTGATTTTGTGGATCAGACGGCGGCTGGGGTAAAGTTGTCAAAGGATTGACCATGCAAAAAACCATCTTGCGGTTGATGTGGCCCTATTTGCAGCGCTATCTGGCCAAACATGCTGCCGATTACCTGGAGCAACGGCGTCAGCAGAAACGCCAACTGAAAGAGGAGACTCGCCTGGCCGAACTGGCTCAGGATTTATCGCCAGCCATGTCCGCCGAACCCGGCGCAGGCCCACCGTCGAAGCTTTTGACAGCCAATGCTGTCTGGTATACCCTGGCCGGCGTTCTGCTGGGGAGTGCGCTGGCAGTGATTCTGGCAAACGTACTGCGAGAAGAAACCTGATGTATATTGTTACCACCCAACAAATGCAGGCCGCCGAGAAGACGGCCGACACCGCCGACTTGAGCTACGAGCAGATGATGGAGAACGCCGGCCACGCTGTGGCCGAGGCGATTGCAGCCCAATTTGACATCAGCGGAGTGCGCGTTCTGGTCCTGGTTGGACCGGGCAACAATGGTGGCGACGGGCTGGTGGTCGCCCGTTACCTGGCCCAGATGGGAGCTACGGTCACGGTCTATGTGTGGCAGCGCCAGACCAATGGCGACAAGAATTGGGCTTTGCTGGATGCTGCTGGTGTGGAGAAGGTTATGAGCAGCGACTCCGACAGCCAGGCTCACCTGGCTCACCTGTTGGCTGAGTCAGGGGTGATTGTAGATGCGCTGCTGGGCACGGGTGTCTCCCGGCCTATCGAGGGTAGCCTGGCCGAGTTGTTGGATCAGGTCAAAACGGTGGTGGCTGAGCGGCGCGGTCTGGAGGAAGGAACGTTGGTAGAACCGGCCCGGCCTGTGCTCGATTCCGAGTTTGGCCCGGTAATTGTGGCCGTGGATGTCCCCTCCGGCCTCAACAGCGACACCGGCGCGGTTGATCCCCATACCCTGACGGCCGACTTGACCGTAACATTGGCTGCGGTCAAACGAGGCCATATCTTGCTGTCCGGTCCCGAAGTGACCGGCCAACTGATAGTGGGCGAAATTGGCTTAACCGACGAGCATTACCCGAAAGATGTAACTTTAGAAATGGCTACCCCGGCCAAAGTGGCAGCGCTGCTGCCGCCGCGTCCGGTCAGCGCCCACAAGGGCACGTTTGGGACGGCCTTGCTTGTGGCCGGTTCGATGAGTTATACCGGCGCGGCGATCCTGGCGGGGCAGGCGGCCACTCGCAGCGGCGCGGGCCTGGTCACGCTGGCTCCACCCCAGGTGATCCATCCGATTGTGGCTTCACGCCTGGCCGAAGCCACTTATATCCCTTTACCCCATGCGGAAGGGGCCATTGCCCCGGAGGCGGCCCGGCTTTTATTCTCAAAATTAGATGGCATAGACGCGATGCTAATTGGGCCGGGTTTGAGTCAGGCAGCGCCGACCGTGGCTTTTTTGAAAGAGTTCCTTTCCGGAAAAGCCGGGTTGCCCCAGCGGACCGTGGGATTTCGCCAGCCGGAAACTGAAACCCCTTCGCCGGATGAAAGCCCCTCCATCCCCCCCCTCATCGTTGACGCCGATGCGCTCAATATTTTGGCCGGACTGGAAAAGTGGTGGCAGCTCTTGCCCTCTGACTGTGTTCTCACCCCCCATCCCGGCGAAATGGCCCGGTTGATGGGGAGCAGCATCAAAGATGTTCAGGCGCGGCGTTTGGAAATTGCCGGAGAAATGGCTAAACGGTGGCAGCAGGTGGTGCTCCTGAAAGGGGCGCATACGGTTGTTGCTGCGCCGGACGGCCGGGTGATGGTCTTGCCCTTTGCCAACCCGGCCCTGGCCAAGGCCGGTTCCGGTGACGTGCTGGCCGGGGCTATTGTCGGTTTACGAGCGCAGGGACTGGGGGCATTCGAGGCGGCTGTGGCCGGGGCTTACCTGCACGGTTTGGCGGGTGAACTGGCCCGTGAGAATCTGGGTGCGACTGGGGTCATCGCCGGGGATTTGGTGGGTTTTTTGCCATTGGCCATTCGGGAAGTGTGTGGAGAGTAAGAATCGGTCAAAAGGAAAAGGGCGCCCGGAGGTGGGCGCCCCTTTCAGCGATGATTGGAAACAAACTAAAGACTGTAGGGATTATCTAAAGGGTAACACCGAATTGTTATGAAAGTATTAAGGCAAATTTAAGGTTCAGTTAAGCTTTTACCTCATAGACAGCGGACCACAAAAGTTGGAACCGTAACCTTTAGATAAAACAAGAGGCGAGGGATCTTTTCCTCGCCTCTTGTTTAGATCGTAGATTATTTAAGCGTCTGCCGCATTATCTTTGGCACGATTGAGTGCTTGGGAGACCGTCTCTTTACCCCGGCTGATTGCTTCCGAAGCGGTGTGTTTGCTTTTCTCCAGGGTCTCTTTGCCCTTCTCTTGCAAACCCGCGACCTGGCCTTGCAAATGGGTCACCTGCTCTTGCAGTGAGGCCAGTTGGGACTGGGCTCGCTGGCGAGCTTCCATCATCCCTTCTTCCGCCCGATCTTTGAATTCAAGACTTTTGTCACGCAGTTGGGCCCGGGTTTCCTCGCCTGACTGCGGGGCCAGCAACAGGGCTAAAGCTGCTCCCACCAAACCGCCAATTACCAAACCGGCAAAAAATTCGACGCCGCCACTATTTTGGTCTGACATAATTTGTTACTCCTTTCAGTTTTACCTCACCATTATAAGTTAAAGCTAGCGCCGGAAGAGAGTACGAAAGACAGCTCTTACTCCTGCAACGGCGCTCGCCGTAGTAATCACAGGTTTTACTGCCTGCTCGGATAAAAAGGCCGTAGTGCCACGAGCCGTGTGCAGGGTGGACTGCACTTGAGCCAGCATCGGCTTGATTTCCCGGTTGAGCATTCCTATCAGATCATTGATTTTGAGCACCAGATAAACGGTAACCACAACCAAGGCAATCAATAGTAGTATAACTAGAAAAGCACCCAAGCCCAAAAAGATAATGAAAATATCACGTAAAACTGCGGCAACTGGGGGATTCAAGAAAAGCCAGACCCCGAGTCCGCCAAAGATGAGAATCACAACGACAGCAGTGATAATCCCATAAATAATCGGACGTTTATCCACCGGCTTCGGTGAAAGTTCGGCCCAGCGATGATCTGCTTCAGCATTGTAATAAGCCTCGCTTGCGACGGGGGCAAAAGTTTCTTCAGGCATGTCCACTTTTCTCGATAATTATTAATGAGATTAGTCTGAGCATTCTAACATGATCCCGCGTTCTGAGAAAATTATCACCACGCTGATTTAAACTTTCAACCATTTCATCAGGAACAAGCTGATCCAACTGGCGAGCGTAGCCTCAACCACGTGTACAGAGCCAATCATAAAGACATCCTGCTCCAACAAATTACCCAACGCCTGCCCAATCCCAAAGCCGATAATCCCGGTTAAAAAGTAGATAATTAAATCCCGGATGGTTTTGCCCTGCCAGAAATGAAAGAACGCGCCATAAATGCCACCCAACAAAAATGAGAGCAACAGATACGGGGCCATAGATCACTGGGGAGGAAGGGATTTCTCGATGATGCCGCCGCCAAGAACTTGATCGCCATCAAAAAACACAACTGCCTGCCCCGGAGTGATGTCACGCAGCGGCGACTCAAAGGCCAAGCGGGCGCGGGCGCCCGGCAGCGGGGTCAAAGTAGCTTCCACTTCCCTGGCCTTGTAGCGAATTTTGGCGGTAACTTGGATAGGTCCAGCCGGAGGATAACCGCGAATATAGGTCACCTGGCCAGCAGTCAACTCAGTGTGGCCCAACTCGGCCAGGCTGCCGACGATCAGGCTGTTGCTGGTGGTATCCAAACGCAGGACATACAGCGGTTCGGGCGCGGCCAAGCCCAAACCCTTGCGCTGGCCGATGGTATAGAAGGCCAGGCCCTGATGCTGGCCTAATACTTTACCGCTGCTGTTAACAATCGGGCCAGGCTGGACCACTTCCGGGGCGCGGCGCTGCAAAAAGGCGCGATAATCACCCTGGCCCAAAAAGCACAAATCCTGGCTGTCGGGCCGGTTGAAAACGGGCAGCCGCTTGGCTTCGGCAATTTGGCGGATTTCGGCTTTGGTGTGCCGCCCTAGCGGGAAGATAACCCGAGCAAGACGGTCTTGAGTTAGGGTGTACAAAATGTAGCTCTGATCTTTAGACGGATCAATGCCTTTAAGCAACTGAAAAGCGTCATTGCTGCCCCGCTGTACCCAGGCATAGTGGCCTGTGGCCAAGTAATCACCGCCGAGGCTGATCGCTTCCTTCAGCAGCTTGTCAAAGCGAATATCGCGATTGCAGACCACGCAAGGATTGGGGGTCACGCCCTGAGCGTAGCCCTCGATAAAGAAGTCAACGACGGTCTGCTTGAAGGCTTCCTTGTAGTCACGAACGTAGAAAGGGATGCCGAGTTGATCGGCGACGCGGCGAGCATCGGCGACGGCATCGGGGGTGCAGCAGCGATTGGCTGCTCCGCCCGCCTCGGCCCACAGCCGCAGCATCAAGCCGATGACTTCATAGCCCTGCTCAACCAGCAGCGCCGCCGCCACCGAACTATCCACGCCGCCGCTCATGGCGACGACGACTCTTTTGGTGGTACCATTATCTCTCATCAAACATAACCACAGATTACACAGATTGCACAGATTGGAAATAAAAAACTAGAGTTAATCTCCTCATAATACTCGACGAGTATGTTGTAAGGAAACCGAGCCGAAGTTGATGAGTAATCCAACTCGATACCCTGTGCCCTTAAGATAGTTGAGTAACTGCGCCTCATCAATTTCAGTCAATTGTTTGGTTGCCTTTAATTCAACAACAAGCTTTTCTTCCATCAAAAAATCAGCATAAAACTTACCTGCAATAATATCTTTGTACCGAACAGTAAGTTCTGCTTGACGCTGATATCTAAGGCCACGTTGCTTAAATTCATAATCTAACGCTTCTTCATAGACCGACTCCAAAAAGCCTGGTCCCAGTAAACGATGCACCTCCATCGCCGCACCGATAACTGCAAAAGAGAGGTCCCGGTACAAGAATTGCTGGGCCATGATTCCTCATAAAAGATAAGCCACAGACGACCAAAGAGCTAGTAGATTGAAAGAATCTGTGTAATCCGTGCAATCTGTGGTTTAAATACTAAGCATAAGCGGGATCCAATTGGCGTACTTTCTCAATAATGCCGGGCAGGATTTCCAGCGTGGTGTCAATATCGGCCTCGGTGGTTTGCCGCCCGACGGTCAGGCGCAGCGCGCCGAGGGCTAAATCGTGCGGGAGGCCCATCGCCGTCAGTACGTGGCTGGGTTCGGGCATGCCGGTGGTGCAAGCGCTGCCGCTGGCGGCCTCGATGCCGGCCATATCCAGGTGCATCAACATGGCGTCGGCTTCGCAGCCCTCGAAGACAAAGCTGGCGTGGTTAGCCAGCCGCCGGGTGGGATGGCCGGTCAAGTGACTGCCGGAGATGGTTCCCAGGACGCCGGCTATCAGGCGGTCGCGCAGCGCCTCTTGCCGCGTGTTTTCCACCGGACGCTGAGCCTGAACCAGTTCCAGCGCCTTGGCAATACCGACGATATACGGCACATTTTCCGTGCCGGGCCGGCGGTTGTTTTCGTGGCTGCCGCCGGTAAAGGGCGACAGCAGCAGTGTGTTCTTGCGCACGTACAAGATGCCGATGCCTTTGGGCGCATAAATTTTATGGCCCGAAATCGCTAACAGATCAACATTCAACGAGTCCACATTCAGCGGCTCATAAGCCGCCGCCTGAACCGCGTCGGTGTGGAAGGCGATGCCCCGCTCGCGGGCCAGCGCCCCGATTTCAGCAACCGGCTGCAAGGAACCGACCTCGTTGTTGGCATACATCACGCTGATCAGCACCGTCTCAGGCCGGATGGCAGCGGCAATGTCGGTGGGATTGACTACGCCGTAACGGTCTACCGGCACAACCGTCTGCTCAAAATCAAACTTGTCGCACAACTGGTTGAAGGTGTGATCTACAGCATGGTGCTCGATAGGGGTGGTGATCAGATGATTGCCTTTGCCGGCCTGCCGCTGCGCCCAGGCTACGCCGCGAATGGCAATGTTGTCGCTCTCGCTACCGCAGGCGGTGAAGACGATTTCTTTGGGCGAGCAGCCCAGAATATCGGCTACGGTGTGGCGGGCGTCGTCAATGGCGCGGGCGCTGGCGCGAGCCTGTTTGTGCAAGCCGGAGGCGTTGCCGTAAATCTGGCTGAAATAGGGCAGCATCACTTCGACCACCTGCGGATCGGTAGGCGTAGAGGCGGCGTGATCCAGATAGATTTCTCTTTGTGGACTCATAACATCACCTTAACACTTTAACTTTCAGAAAGATTGGGAGGCTGGAAGACTAGAAAATTTTTTCCAATCTTCCAAACTTCCAGCCTTCCTGTATAGTTAAATATACTCAAAAAAGCTTCTAACCCCAAACTCACCCTAACTCTTGACCAGCTGGGCCAAGTTATTCAACTCCACGTCAATGCCCATGACGATGATCGCCGCGCCAGGAAGCAGCTTGGTATCGGAATTGGGGTGGGCCAGCCGGGTCTGCTCCGGGTGAGAAACGGCCAGGACGGTGACATTGAGCTGGGCTTCCCGCAGGGTCAGGCCGGCCAGGGACGAATTAGGGCTGATGACAAATTCTTCCAGGCGCATTTGCTCGCCGCCAAACTCCAAGACGCCGTCCAGAAAGCTGGTCACATTGGGATGGGTCAATAATTGAGCCACCCGCCGCCCGGCAATGGCATAGGGCGAGATGACCGTACCGGCCCCGGCCCGCTCCAACTTGGGGATGGATGCTTCCGAATTACAGCGAGCAATAACGTGGAGGTCCGACCGCATGCTTTTGGCGGTGAGGACGATAAAGACATTCTCGGCATCGGAGTTGGCCGCCGCCACAAGCGAACTGGCCCGCTCGATGCCAGCCTCACGCAGAACGCGTTCGTCGGCGGCGTTGCCGAGAATGGCCGGCAACCCCAGGTGATGGCATTTTTCAATCACCTCACCGCTTTGATCAATAACGATAAACGGGGCGCTGCGGGCCTTCATTTCGTTGGCTAATGAGCGTCCCATCCGGCCAAAGCCGCAAATGATGCAATGCTGGGTAATCTGGGCCAATGCTTTACGCCTCCTGCGCTCGCGAAGCTGCCCTTGCAGTTCGGCTGAGGTAAACAACTCGATCACTTTGCTGATCGAATAGGTGGCTATAATGACACCAAAAACAATCAAGGCCAGCGTAAAAATGCGTCCCTCGGTGGAGAGGGGCCTGACCTCGCTGAAACCAATGGTGGCCATCGTAATGACGGTCATGTAGAGGGCTTCGACAAAGGTCCAACCCTCAATGAGCATGTAGCCGCTGACGCCGAAAATCAGCAGCGCAGCCAGGAGATAGACGACGAGAAGGTTGGATTGCTTGAAAAAGATGTTCACTCAATAATCATCAACGTGTGCGGCGGCGCAGGGATTGCCGACTCACTCCAGGCGACGGCAGCCAGAAGGCGCTGGCGGGCAGCTTCGAGTTTGGCCTTATCATTGGCGTGGATGGTGAACAGTGGGTCGCCTTTGGCCAGGTGCGCGCCCACTTTAGTGTGGACGAGAATACCGACAGCGTAATCAATCAGGTCACCTTTTTTGGCCCGGCCGCCGCCCAAATCTACCCCGGTCTTGCCGACTTCGGCGGCATCCACCCCGGCGATGGCACCGCTCTGCGGAGCTGCAACCGTCTCAATTAAAGAGGCAGTAGGCAGCAGGTCAGGGTTTTCCAACTGGCTGCGGTCCCCACCCTGGGCGGTGATCCACTCCACAAACTTGGCCCAGGCGCGGCCGTTGTCCAACGACTCGGCCAGCATGGCCTGGCCCTCGGCCAGATTGCCCGCCTTGCCGGCCAGTTCCAGCATTTTCCCGCCGATAGTTACACAGTGCTCGCGGAAATCGGCCGGGCCGCCGCCGTGCAGAGTCTCAATCGTCTCCCGCACCTCCAGGGCATTGCCGACAGCCGCGCCAAGTGGCTGGTTCATATCGGTTAACACGGCGGCCACCTTGCGCCCGACGCCCTGCCCGATTTTAACCATGAGCCGGGCCAACGCCTCGGCGTCGGCCACGGTTTTCATGAATGCACCTTTACCCACCTTGACATCCAACACAATCGCATCGGCCCCCGCTGCGATTTTTTTACTCATGACGCTGGCGGCAATCAGCGGCAGGCTTTCAACAGTGGCGGTCACATCGCGCAGCGCATAAAATCTGCCGTCAGCCGGCGCCAAGTCGGCGCTCTGACCGGAGACAACAACACCATGTTTGGCCAGCATGTCCATAAATTGGGCGGTAGACAGGCTGACATTGAAGCCGCGAATGCTTTCCAATTTGTCAATGGTACCGCCGGAAAAGCCCAGGCCGCGCCCGCTCATTTTGCCCACCGGCAGGCCGTGACAGGCCACTAAAGGGGCCACGACCAGCGTGGTTTTGTCGCCCACCCCGCCGGTCGAGTGTTTGTCCACCACAAAGGGGGCAATGTCATGCAGGTCGAGCGTGTCGCCGGAGCGGGCCATGTGCAGGGTCAGGGCCGTCGCTTCGGCCTCGGTCATGCCGTTCAGCAGCACCGCCATGCACCAGGCGCTGGCCTGGTAGTCGGGGATGTCACCCCGGGTGTAGCCTTCGACAAAAAATTTGAGTTCGTCGCTGGTCAATTCCTGCTTATCTCGTTTTTTAGCAATAATGTCAACGGCGCGCATAACATTCCTCTCAAGGAGCAATATACAAATACATCAACGGCGATCCGGCGTTAAAATGGAGCAGTTGCTTGACCTCCTCGACCGGGCTGGGGCGATTGAAGGCGCCGCCGAGGGCCTCAAAAAAACTAACCGGGCGGTCATATTCAACGATGCGCGGCTCGCCGGTGATGCCGCCTAGTTCGGCGGCCCGGTCTATAGCGTCGGGCAGGTAGCCCAGGTTGTCTACCAGGCCCATCTCTTTGGCCTGCTTGCCGGTACAAATCCGGCCATCGGCCAGCGCCCGGACCTGTTCTTCGCTCATCTTGCGCCCTTCGGCCACGATGCGGACAAAGCCAGCATAGGCTTCGTCAATAATCGCCTGCCATAGGGCTTGATCTTCGGGCGTGAACTCACGGAAGGGGTTGCCGGTATCCTTAAATTTGCCGCTCTTGACCGTGACCGCCGTGACCCCATACTCCTGTGCAAATTCCTCCAGGTTGAGAAATTGGCTGATGACGCCAATGGAGCAGGTCAGGGTGTGCGGGCTGGCCCAGATTTCCTGGGTTGGGGCGGAAACATAGTAGCCGCCGGAAGCGGCCAGGCTGCCCATCGCCGCAATAATGGGTTTGTTCATCTCTTTGATTTGTAGGTAGATTTCGTCGGAAGCAAAGACGCTACCGCCCGGACTATCTACAAATAAGATCACCGCTTTGACACTGTTATCTTCGTTAGCTTTTTTGAGGCTTTCGATGACCTCCTGGCTGAAAGCGCCGCCGCTGTCGGCGCTAAAAGGGTTCGGCGCGGGGGCTTCGCCGGCCAGGATGACGCCTTCGACGCGAACAATGGCGACCGCATCGCCAAAAGCCGGGCCACGATCCATGCGGTCCATACTACTGGCGGCCCACAAGCCCAGGCCCACAAAGGCCGCGCAAACCAGCAGCCCAACCAGGGTCAGGCCAATAATCCAATACCAAGTCTTTCTCTTCATAAGATAGCTCCTTAAACTGTAAAGGGAGAAGTTGAGGTTTACGGTAAAGATTATACCACACTTGGGAGCAAACGTTTCAATCGGCTGGGGGACTGAACCGATAATGCGGCGGCGCCTAACTTTGGAAACAATCTGCAAAGCCACTATAATCAGTAGAACTTGTAACGAAAGCGATCAAACTGCGTGTCTAACCACCAACGGACCCCAGAAGAAATTCAGCAAGATTTACACCGTGAACTCGGCCAGATACTCCACCCCGAGGGCCTCAAAACTGACACCGCCAAAATTGATTGGCAGCGCTACCGCAAAGTGCGCGGATTTTTTGCCAGAGCTTTTCTGTACGTCATCTGGTGGGATATTATTCTCAACCGGCCGGGGCTGAACTGGCTGCGCACCCCACCCCTGCCCCGCTGGCAGGAAATTGCCCGCCGCTATCGCACCCTGGCCGTGGAAATGGGGGGAGTACTGATCAAGCTCGGCCAATTCCTGAGCATCCGGGTAGACATCCTACCCAGCGAAGTTACCCGTGAGCTGGCCGGCCTGCAAGACGAAGTGCCCCCCGAACGGTTAGAAGCGGTCATCGCCCAGATTGAGGCCGATTTTGGCCGGCCGATGGCCGAAATATTTACCTGGTTCTCACCGCAGCCGGTTGGGGCGGCCTCGCTGGCCCAGGTCCATCTGGCCCGGCTTCCCTCAGGCGAAGAGGTGGTGGTTAAGGCCCTGCGTCCCGGCATTGATGTGCTGGTAGAGACAGACCTGAGCGCGATTGCCCTGGCCATTCGCTGGCTGAAGTTTTACAAGCGCATTAGCAAGCGGGTTGACCTCGATTGGCTGGCCGAGGAGTTTACGGCCGTCACCCGCAACGAGCTGGATTTTAAGGCCGAGGGGCAAAACGCCGAACGCTTTGCCCAAGATTTTGCCTCGGACCCCCAGGTGTACATTCCCAAAGTTTACTGGGATTACTGCGCCGCTCGCACCCTGACCCTGGAAAATGTGGGCCACATCAAAATTGGGGATTTGACCGCCATCGAGGCAGCCGGCATCAGCCGGTCACAGGTTGCCAAAAAGTTTTACAGCATCTATATGCGCCAAATCTTTGTGACCAATTTTGTCCACGCCGACCCCCACCCCGGCAATGTCTTTATCAAGCCTCTCCCCCACCCCAATGATGAAGCAGGAACTCATTTTGGCCCTAACGATTCCGCGCCTCATCAGCCGGACCGCCCGTTTCAAATCGTTTTTGTGGATTTTGGCATGGTCGCCGTGATTCCTGAACGGCTGCGGGCGGCGCTGCGCGAGTACGCTATTGGTGTAGGGACGCGGGATGCCCATAAAATGGTGCAAGCCTATGTTAATGCCGGGGTACTCCTGCCCGGAGCAGATCTAAAGCGGTTGGAAGAAATACACGAAGCCATGTTTGAGCGTTTCTGGGGGGTACGCATGGGCAAGATGCGGGATGTCGCCATGAATGAGGCCCGCTACTTTGTGCGCGAGTACCGGGATGTGATTTATGAGGCCCCCTTCCAATTTCAAGTGGACATGCTTTTTGTGGTCCGCGCAGTGGGCATTCTCTCCGGTATGGCCACCAATCTCGATCCCGAATTTGACCCCTGGGCCGAAACCATCCCTTTTGCCGAGCAGTTGGCCAAAGAAGAGTTACAGCAAAATTGGCGCGGCTGGCTGCAAGAAATTGTCAGCCTGGGCCAGTTGGCCCTTAAATTGCCCGCCCAGTTGGACCATATGTTGATGCAAGCGCAGCGGGGCAATTTGGTCGTCCAAACCTCGCTGGCCCCCGATGCCCGGAAGACCATTCAACGCCTGGAACAAGCCATTCATCGCCTTACCTGGGTTGTGGTCGCCGCCAGCTTGTTGATTGCCGGGGTTAATTGGCAAACAGGCAGCAGTAACGATAACCTGGGATACGGGTTGATGATTTTGGCCCTGCTGGCCTTTTTGTGGGGCATGTTCAAGAGGGGATAAAGCAGGCGTATAACCTTGTGCCTCTCCCTTGCAAGTAACCACGAGAGGCGCTCCTACATTCCGAATAATTTATGGGGTCTGATTTAGTTGGGTACCCGCTCGCGCCGGGGGCTGGCTGGCTGCCCGACACGCTGGCTCGCCCGCCGGCTCTCCGGCTCGTGACGATAATCAGGGATGCCGTACACATGGACCGGGCCGCGTTTGCCTTTGACCAACACCTCGCCCAAATCCACAAACAGAACCGGCCTTCTGGCTCGTTCTTTCTCATCCATCTCCTCGTAAACCGTCGAACTCACCACCTGGATTTGATTCTTGACCCTTTGTTCCAGCGCCTCATACGCCTCCAGGCTCAAAATAATATCGTAGCCATCTACGTTGCGGGTTAAGGCTTGCAGCCGCGCCGCCAGGTTAACGGCATCGCCGATAATTGTGTACTCGAATTGCTGCTCCGAGCCAATAGGGCCGGCGACCACGGGGCCAATACTCAGGCCCATGCCCACTTGAATCGGCGGCAGGCCCAAAACACTCCACCGCTCACTCATTTCTTCAATCGCATCTTCCAAAGCCAGCGCTGTCAGCAGCGCCGCGGTTGAGGATTTTGAGGCCGGTTCAGGAGCGGGTGCGCCAAAAAAGGCCAGAATAGAATCGCCGGCATATTTGCCGATGATCCCGCCGCCGCTGTGAACCTGGTTAGCAATGGTGGTGTAGTAGTCATTTAAGAAAAAGATAAGATGTTCCGTGTTATGATGGCTTTCGGTGATCCGGGTAAAGTCCCGGATATCAATAAAGAGGACGCTGACCACCTGAGTGATGCCGCGAAAATCCAACCCCTTTTCCAGCAGGGATTGCCGCACCGCCGGCGACATCGTGCGGCTTAACAGATTCCAACTCCGCTGGAGATGATCCAAATTTTTAACCATGGTGTTAAAAGAGTGCGCCAATTGGCCAATTTCATCCCCGCTTTCGTCGTTAATCTGAACGGCCAGATTCCCCTGGGCCACCTGCTCGGCGGCCCTGATGATTTGCTCAATCCGCCGGACGACATATCGGGCAAAGAACAATCCCGGTCCAAGGAAAGCGGCAAATGAGATAATAGAAATGATGAGCAAAGCCGGGGGAAATTGGCCCGTGTTTAGATAAGAAAAACCTAAAGCTAAAACAATGAGGATGAATAAAATCAACAACGGAATAATAATCCAGAACCTTAAATGGGGATTGATTAACCGTTTTACTGGGGTCTGCTTTTTTTGGTTAAAACTAAGCCAGGTCATTTACCAATTTTTTGGTTTTACTGATGAAACAGCCAATAATACAGCCAAACACGAAGCTGTATTGATAATAACACTTGATGATAACCTAGACAAGTAAAGACCCGACAGGTTTTAGAAGCCTGTCAGATCTGCCGGGAGTTTGAGACCTCGTTCCTTTGTGCTATCATATCAAACGCAATGCCCGCAGTTCTCGGGCGTTATCTTGAATGAGGGGGAATAATTAATGCGGATTGACGAACGCAAACTTGATCGAATTTTAGCCGCTGTCCAAAAGCCCGCCCGCTATACAGGTGGAGAATATAACAGCGTCGCCAAAGACTGGTCCGATCCAAAAATTCTGACCAAAGTCGCCCTGGCTTTTCCCGACGTGTACGATTTGGGTATGAGCAATCTTGGCCTGGCCATCCTGTATGATTTACTCAACAAGCGGGACGACATCTTGGCTGAGCGGGTCTACGTGCCCTGGCCCGATATGGAAGCCAAAATGCGGGCCGCTGGCCTGCCGATCTATGCCCTGGAGAGTAAACGCGAAGTGCGCGACTTCGACCTGATTGGCATTAGCCTGCCCTACGAGCAGCTTTACACAAATGTCTTGACCCTGCTCAATATGGGCCGCATGCCCCTGCGCAGCGAAGACCGTGACGCCAGCTATCCTCTCGTCTGCGCCGGCGGCAATGCGGTGTTCAATCCCGAACCAATGGCCGATTTTATTGACTTTTTTGTGATGGGCGAAGGTGAGGATGTCATCGTCGAAATTATCCTGACCCTGCGCGAGGTCGAGCATCTCGACCGGGAGGCCCAACTGCGCCGTTTGGCCCGCATCCCCGGCGTCTACGTACCCCGTTTTTACACACCGAGCTACTACGAGGCAGACAGGACGCTGTCCAACATCGAGCCACTGGTAGAAGAAGCCGAGCCGCACGTCGTCAAACGCATCGTTCCCCTGATGCCGCCGCCGGTTACGCGTTTTGTGGTGCCTTTTGTGGATGTCACCTTCAACCGGGCTTCGATTGAAATTCAGCGGGGCTGCACCCGGGGCTGTCGTTTCTGCCAGGCCGGGATGATCTTCCGCCCGGTGCGCGAGCGCTCGCTGCAGGAGTTGATTGAAACGGTAGACAAAATCATGGCCGAAACCGGCCATGAGGAGATTGGCCTGCTCTCGCTGAGCAGCAGCGACTACACCCAGATTGGGCCGCTGGTCAAAACCATTGCCGAGAAATATGGCGAGCGGGCGCTGAATATCTCGCTGCCCAGCCTGCGCATCGAATCCTTTTCCGCCGATTTGATGGAGATGCTGCAGGGCAGCCGCAAGAGCAGTTTTACCTTTGCCCCCGAAGCCGCCACCGACCGCATGCGCGACGTGATCAACAAGTACATCAGCACCGAAGATTTGCTGCAAACGGCCGAGGAGGTTTACAGCCGGGGTTGGCGGCTGATCAAGCTCTACTTTATGATCGGCCAGCCCACCGAAACCGACGAAGATGTGATTGCGATTGCCAAGCTGGCCAAGCGCGTGCTGGCGATTGGCCGCAAGTATCACGGCGGCAAGGCCAAGGTCCGGGTCGGGGTCAGCACCTTTGTGCCCAAGCCGCATACCCCCTTTCAGTGGGCCAGCCTGGCCAATTTGGACGATATTCGCCGCAAACAGGATTTAATGCGCGACGAGTTCGGCCGGGCGCATGGCATTATTTTCAACTGGAACGAGCCGGAAGAAAGCCTGATGGAAGCCTTCCTCTCCCGTGGAGACCGCCGCCTGGGGGCGGTCATCCAGACCGCCTGGGAGAAAGGGGCCAAATTCGATGCCTGGGGCGACTGGCACAGCCCAGCCGCCTGGCGCGAAGCCTTTGCCGAACATGGCCTCGACCCCTGGTGGTACGCCCACCGCCCCCGCCTGGCCGACGAAATCTTCCCCTGGGATCACATCAACGCCGGGGTAGAGAAACGCTGGCTGCTCATGGACTGGTATTCGGCCCAGCGCGGCGAAACCAAGGTGGACTGCCGCGAACACTGCTACCACTGCGGTATTTTGACCGCCTTCAAGGGCCTGCGGGCCAACACACCCCCGCAAGCCTGGGAGTGCCCCCCCATTCGCAATCCCCGCTGGAAGGAATTAGCCGAAAAAGGTGAGGTCATCGGTTTGACTGCGGTGGTGAAGGAGCGGATGGCTCAGAGTAAAGTGCCGGAAGTGTAAATCTTGCTGGAGGATCTGTGCCGCCTTTGCAGTACCTGCCTTACCTGCTCCCCCTGATCATCGCCGTTTTGACTCAAGGCGTCCTGGCTTTTTACGCCTGGCGGCATCGCCGGACCCCGGGCGCTAAATCATTTGCGCTCCTGATGGTGGCGCTGTGCGTCTGGAGTGTGGGTTACACCCTGGAACTGTTAAGCGGGGCCAACTTACCCCTCAAAGTTTTCTGGGCAAGCGGAAAATATCTGGGGGTTGTGCTTGCGCCGCTGGCATGGTTCACCTTCGCCCTCGAGTACACGGGCCGGGAAACTTGGCTCACGCCGCGGCGGCTGGCCTTACTGTCCATCGTACCCTTGCTCACCTTCAGCCTGGCCATGACCAACAGCGTCCACAACCTGGTCTGGAGTCAGGAGCAGGTGGTCGCAGCAGGCCCGTTCCTGGCCCTGAAGGTCGCTTTTGGCCCCTGGTTTTGGGTTCACACGGCTTATTCCTACCTTCTCCTTTTGCTGGGCGCAATCCTGCTTGTCCAGGCGCTGCTCCACCGGCCGCACCTCTATCAAGGGCAGATGGCCGGTTTGCTGCTGGGGATGGCCGCCCCCTGGCTGGGCAATGCTATTTCTATCTTTGGCTTCAACCCCGTTCCCGATCTTGATTTAACCCCTCTCGCCTTTACCGTTACCGGCCTGATGCTGGCCTGGAGCCTCTTTCGTTTCCGTTTGCTTGATCTTGCACCCGTAGCTCGTGAAACCGTTGTGGAGAGCATGAGCGATGGCATGATTGTGCTTGACATGCAGGCCCAAGTAGTTGATATTAACCCCGCCGCCCAACAGATGATTGGGGTGCCAGCGTCGCAGGTCATTGGCCGGAAGGCCGCCGAAGTTTTTGGGGCCCGACCTGATTTAGTGGAGCGGTACCGCCATGTTACCGAGGCCCGGGACGAGATCGAGGCGGACGGAGAGTATTACGAACTGCGTCTTTCGCCTTTAAAAAACCGGCGAGGTAATCTAATTGGCCGGGTGATTATTCTCAGAAGTATTACCGAGCGTAAACAGGCCGAGACGGCGCTGGCGCTGGCCCGCGATCAGGCTTTAGAAGCCAGCCGCCTGAAAAGCGAACTGATGTCGCGGGTGAGCCACGAATTACGGACGCCGTTGGGCATCATCCTGGGCTACGCGGAGATGCTCCGCTATGGTTCTGATAGTAGTCAGCTAGACGAGTGGCAGCAGAAAGCTCTGGGCGAAATCATTGACAGTACCAACGGCCTGACCGGCTTGGTGAATGAACTACTGGACCAGATTCAGCTTGATGCCCGCGCCGTCAAGCTGCGCATTGAACCCTTTGCGCCGCAGGAGCTGCTGCGCAAGGTTGAAGCGCAGATGGCCATCTTGGCTCACAACAAAGGGTTGGCCTTTGTCGCCACTCTTGAGCCTGACCTGCCTGCCACCTTGTCTGGCGACGAAACCCGCTTACGCCAGATCCTCATTAACCTTATCGGCAATGCCATCAAATTCACCCGGACCGGCACGATCCGGATCCGCCTCTACTGTCGCGATGCCGAGCACTGGGCCATGGAAGTTGCCGATACGGGTCTCGGCATCCCTAAAGAGGCCCAGCAGTACATCTTTGAACCCTTCCGGCAGGTAGATGGGTCAATCACCCGTGAACATGGCGGCACCGGCCTGGGACTGTCTATTGTCAAACATCTGACCGACCTCCTGGGCGGTCAGGTTATCGTGAAAAGTGAAATTGGGCAGGGAAGTACTTTTACCATTGTGCTGCCTCTTGTGCCATGCCGGAGTCAACAAAATGCCCGGTAGGGCGCTAGGTGCTTCCCCGCTGAAGAAATTTAGTGTTGGCGATGTGACCGCATGGCAGGAGCGGAATTTATAGCTTGAGAGGGAGAAAACCATGAAAGTTTTATTTATCGGCGGTACAGGCAAGATTAGCTCGGCCTGCGCTCAGTTGGCCGTGGAGCGCGGCATCGAGCTTTACCTGTTAAATCGCGGCCAAACTTCGGCCAGGCCGGCGCCCGCGGCGGCCCGCATCTTACAGGGCGACATTCGCGATAAAGGGTCGGCCAGCCAGGCTCTAGGGGATTTGACCTTTGAGGCAGTGGTCAATTGGATCGCTTTCACGCCTGAGCATATCGAGCTGGACCTCGATCTCTTCCGCGGCCGCACCCGCCAATACATCTTTATCAGCTCAGCTTCAGCCTACCAGACGCCGCCAGTCAACTTGCCCATCACCGAATCTACCCCGCTGGACAACCCTTACTGGGAGTACTCGCGGGCCAAGATCGCCTGTGAAGACAGATTGGTGCAGGCTTACCGCCAGGAAAAATTCCCTATGACCATCGTGCGCCCCTCGCACACCTATGATAAAACCATGCTGCCCTTTACCGGGGGCTATACCGTGGTTGATCGCATGCGTCAAGGTAAAAAGGTCATTGTTCATGGCGACGGCACGTCGTTGTGGACCTTGACCCATCATCGCGATTTTGCGAAAGGCTTTGTCGGCCTGTTGGGGAATAGTCACGCCATTGGCGAGGCCTTCCACATCACCTCGGACGAGCTGCTGACCTGGAACCAGATTTTTGAAATAGTAGCCAGGGCTGCCGGCGCTGAAGCCCGCTTGGTCCACATTCCCTCGGATTTTATCGCCGCGTTCGATCCGAGCTGGGGGGCGGGTCTCCTGGGCGACAAGAGTCACAGCGTGATTTTTGACAACACCAAGATAAAACGGGTTGTGCCAGACTTTGCGGCAACTATCCCCTACGTTCGCGGCGCTGAGGAAGTTATCGGCTGGTATGACGCCAACCCGGTCAGGCAGCAAGTTGACGAAGCCTTCGATCAATTGGCGGATCGGATTATTGCGGCTTATGAGTCGGCCTGGCCGTAAAAAACGCCACAGCTTCGGAGCAGCGCTATTGGATCGCCACGGCAATAAAAGGTAAGTTTCTCAGCTTCTCATCCAAATCCAGGCCATAGCCGAAAACAAACTTATCAGGGATGGTGAAGCCGACGTAATCCACCGGAATATCCACCCGGCGGCGCTCTTTTTTGTCGAGGAGTGTGCAGATTTTCAAGCTACCCGGCTGCCTGGCCCGCAGAATGTTGGTAATGTAAGTGAGAGTGTGGCCCGTATCCACAATATCTTCCACAATCAACACGTGACGTCCGGCGATTGGCTCATCCAAATCCTTCAAGATGCGCACCACCCCGGTTGACTCGCGGATTTCTTTGCCGTAGCTGGATACGGCCAGAAAATCAATCTCGTGGGGGATTGAAAGCTGGCGCATCAAATCGGTCAGAAACAAAACGCCCCCTTTCAAAATGCACAGTAATAACAAATCCTGACCGGCGTAATCGGTCGAAATTTGGCGGCCTAATTCTTTGATCCGGTTCTGTAAATCGTATTCGCTGATCAGAGTTTCATAAGGGATATTGTAATTTGCTCCCATACATTAATTCCTCAGTTTATAAATTTTCAGGCAAAGTTTGCCTGTTGGCAGGTACAACCAGTACTTTATCTACGCGCTTACCATCCATATCCATCACTTCAAAGTGCAACCCGGCCCATTGAAAATGGTCGCCGGCTGTTGGAACACGTCCCAACAACATCATGACAAAGCCTCCCAGCGTTTGATAGTAATCGTGCTCCTCTTCCGGCAGGGGACCAAGATCAAAAATTTCCTTGAACTCCTCCACTGCCAACGCTCCATCCAGCAGCCACGAGCCGTCCTGGCGCTGAACAGCTTGCGGCTCGGTCCCCTCGACCTCCCCAACAATCGCCTCCAAAATATCATGGAGCGTAATCAAGCCCTGTGTGCCGCCATATTCGTCAATGACCAGGGCCAAATGGGGTTGGCTTCCCCTGAATAACTCCAGCACCTGGAAAGCCAGGGCGCTTTCGGGCACAAAGATGGGCGAGCGCATCACTGCCCTTAAATCAGGCGGCTCACCGGCCAGACTCCGAGTCAACAAGTCTTTAGCGCGAACTACGCCCAGCACATTGTCCAGGCTGCCGTGACAAACTGGAAACCGCGAATAGCCGCTCTCAGTTACTTTGGCGACTATCTCCTGGGGCGAAGCGTTCAGGTCAAGCCAGATAATTTCCGGGCGCGGGGTCATCAAATCAAAAGCGCGCTGATCGTTGAGCCGGAACACCGCCTCGACCATATCCTGTTCAGCCACTTCAAATACCCCCGCCTGCGTACCCTGTTGAATCAAAACCCTGATCTCTTCTTCAGTTATGGGCGGTTCGGTGGAGGGTTTCACCCCCAACAGGCGCAGGATGGCCTCGGTCGAAACGCTTAAGACATAGACTGCTGGATTAACCACAGCGGACAAGAAATTCATCGGCGCCGCGACCAATCCGGCAATGGATTCAGGGTTACGCAGCGCCAGGCGTTTTGGCACCAGTTCGCCGATGATGAGCGAGAGATAGGTCAGGACAACGACCATAATAACCAGGCTAATCGCCCGGCTGTACGGCGCCAGCCAGGGTACACGCTCCAGCCAGGTTTCCAGGTCATCGGCTAGAGTTGCCTCGCCAAACGCGCCGGCCAGGATCCCGATGAGGGTAATGCCCACCTGCACTGTTGAGAGAAAGCGGTTGGGATTATTGGCTAAGGCCAGCGCCGCCCGTGCCCGTGCATTGCCCATGTTTACTTGCTGTTGCAGCTTGGCCTTGCGCGCCGAGATGACCGCCGCCTCAGACATAGCAAATATTCCGTTAGCAATCGTCAGCAAAACAATTATCAGGATTGCGGATACCAAATTCACTCCCTTGAAAATAGTAGACAGTAAACGGTAGACGGTAGACGGGGAAATTACCTACAGGGGCCTTCGGCTCTGCGACCCTACAACTTCGCTGCCTCGCCGGGTGCTCCGCACTTGGCAGTACCTTTTCACGCTTCGCGTCGTTGTCGTCCCTTATGGACTGTCCGACCCCTTCAATTTAAAAACCGACAAATTGCCTATATACATGATCGAGAGTGGTTCTATCGGGGGCAATCACCAACAAAACTCGTTGCCCAACCCGGCTGAGTAAGGTCACGCTGCTTTCCTCTGTCCATAGAGTAGTGCTGCTGCCAGAGTACGGCTCAGGCTGCCCCTCGCGCAGCTTCATTAAGGCGGCAAAGGCATCCGCAAATTCGGCCGCCTCGGCCTCTGTTGCCCAGATGGAGGACTCGGCCAGCAAGCGCCGGTCGGCCGAGTCGACCCAGAGAGTATAGGCGTCGCCATCCCAACCCGCCGCGCCGTTGATGGCCATCGGCTGGTCCACCCGGTCAACCAGCCAGACCAGAAAACCGGCCTCGCCCAGCACATCCCGGTCAATTTCGCGCCAGTCGCTGCCCAAGGCCCTAGCCAGATCAGGCAAAGTGACCGGCGTCGGCAGTTCACCCGCCAGATATTTTTCCGGGTGCATGACCTGTTCCGAAGAGACCGGCAGCTTCTGATAAGCCTGGTTGACCAAATCCCAGGAGAAGTCGCCTTGAATAAAAAGATAAAGCACAAAGTACTCGCCGGCAGTATAAGGGAAATAAGTAAAAATGCCTAAAGCCGGCGAGACCCCTTCGAGTTGGGGATGCTCGCGAAAGAGGTAGCGGTAAATGTTATACTCAAGCTCATCTTGCCCGATATTCTGCCGGGTAAACAAATCTTCGACCAGCCGGGCGTCTCCCTCGGGCAGGGAGCGAGCGGCCAGCAGGGCATCGCCTGAAAGCTGCTCCGCAAAAACATGATTCAGATCAAAATGATGATCCTGGAGGGCATGCACATATTCGTGGGCAAAGGTCATCTCCTCCTCGGCAAACATGTTGACCGACTCGGCGATAATGTACATGATCTTTTCTTTGGGAGTGTAATAGCCCAGCAGCAGATCGGTCTGTGAGTTAAAAGCCGCCTCCACCAAATCTACCTCCGGCTCAATCAATTTCAGCGCTCGATAAAACTCCTGCTGAGTCTGCACCGCTTCCAGGGCAGCCACGTCAAAAGAACTGTCGCGCCACTGGTCCCGCAACTGGCGGCGGGTTAAAAACTCGATGGGCACAGCCGTGGGTAAAGCAAGCTGGCGGTACAGCTCCACAAACTGGACAATCTGCCCAATCTTATCTTTATTAATGAATGCCGGAGCGACCACATAAGTGGCTGTTGCCGAGGGCGCAGCCGGGGGAGCCGTTGCGCTTGGTGGGGCGGTTGGGCTGGGGGTATTGACTGCCGGCGGAGTGCTGATCAGGGTAGGCGGAGGAGGGGTCGCCTCTGGGGGCGGGTTTGCCGCAGCAGGCACGACCGTGACCGTTTGTCGCTGCAAATTAAAGTCAAGCGTGCTGGCGACCAGCCCGGTCCCGGCACAGATGCCGCACAGAATACAGGTCAAAAGGCTCAAAACAATGAACTGAAACGGAGTAAAGCGGATGTTTTTGAAATTAGACACATGAACTCGCAGTGGAAGTTATAGTCGGGTTAAAAGTTCAGCCTGTTGCGCCAGGAGCTGCTCAATCCCCTGCCGGGCCAGGGCAACCAAAGCCAGCAGAGTTTCCTGATCAAACGGAGTCTTCTCTGCCGTGCCCTGAATTTCGACAAATTTGCCCGCGCCGTTCATGACCACGTTGAGGTCAACTTCAGCCGCAGAGTCTTCCTCATAGCATAAATCCAATAGCAACTGGCTGCCAACCACCCCCACACTGACCGCCGCCACCGGCGTGGTCAGCACACTGGCCGGAATCTGATACGCCTTGATCAGCTTTTGCAGGGCGATAGCCACGGCCACGTAGCCGCCGGTAATGCTGGCGGTGCGCGTCCCGCCGTCGGCCTGAATAACGTCGCAGTCAAGGGTCAGAGTGCGGGCGCCTAACTTATCCACATCCACCACGGCCCGCAGGGCGCGGCCAATCAGCCGCCGGATTTCCTGGGAGCGGGCATCTTCGCTGCCCTGCCGCCGCGAGATGCGCCGATGTGTCGAGCGCGGCAGCATGGCATATTCAGCGGTCAGCCAGCCTCCGCCGGACTCCTCGCGCCAGGACGGCACCTTGTCCTCGATGGTGGCATTGCACAGCACTCGCGTGTTGCCGGTTTCAATCAGTACGCTGCCTTCGGCGTAAGTGGTAAAATGCGGGGTAAATTTTATGGGGCGAAGCTGGTCGTTGAGACGGTGGTCTATTCGGGGCATTCTCGTTCCTACCTTTATTCAATTGAAACTTTTGCAGCATTGGGACGTATAGGGTTACGGAGTTGGTTGATAAGATTTACCATAAAAAAGGGAGAAAACCGATGATTTCACATACCATTCTGGACAACGGCGTGCATCTGGTCAATTTGGAGCAACCCCTGCATGCCAGCCAGGCCCGGGAGACGATGCAGCTTTTCCGGGAAATGTCCCAGCAAGGGGCTGAAAAAGTGATTGTTAATTTGGAGAAAGTACCTTTTATTGACAGCCACGGCCTGGCCGCGCTGGTGGTCGGCCTGAAAATCTTTGACGACGGCGAAAAACTGCGGCTGGTCGCGCCCCAGGATCAACCCAGACTGTTGTTTGAGTTGACCATGTTCGACCAGATTTTCCACATTACCGAGAACGTGACCACCGCCAAAGCCACGCTCTAATGACCACTGACGGACGACCGCCGACCGCCGCCAGTTTCCAACCCGGCTTTCAAACTGGAGACCTGGCGGTCAGCGGTCAGTGGTCAGCCGTCAGCTTTTCATAAACTCATCAATCGCCGCTCTGCTGATCCGGTACTGGCTGCCAATCTTTTTAGCCTTCAACTGGCCGGAATTGCATAGTTCCACCACATCTTCCACCGAAACTCCCAAATCAGCCGCTGCTTCGGTCACACCCATAATATCGGGCATCGCGCCGCCTCCAGTGGGGCTGCGGCAGGCGCTGCAGCCGGCTGTGCCCCCGCCTGTTGCTGCGCGCCGAACATCCCGGCCATCATCTGGCCCAGGCCCATGCCCGCGCCCATCCCGGCCCCCAGGCCGACGCCGGTGCCGGCCTGGCCACCGCCCTGCGACGCTTCCTTGATGGTGTTCATCGCCTGCAACTGCATGTACATCTGCGCATCTATTAAGCCCATCTGCTGCAACTTCTCGGCAGAGGTTTCCAGCGGGCTTAGGCCGCCAATAGTGATGCTCTTCAGCAGCAAACCCAACGCCTCAAACTGATCCTGGGCCTTCACCTTGATGGCCATGGCCATCTCGTCCATCATGGATTGGGCTTTCATCAGATTGCCGGGGTTGACTTCGGCAAACCAATCTGTCGCCCCCTGGACAATCACATTGGTTAAGCGGGTTTTCAGGTCGCGCAGCTCCAGGTAAGGCTGGCCGCCGCCGACCAGCGTATCCACGACCCGTTTGGGGTCTTTGACCTCAAAGCCAAAGGTGCCGTGCGCGCCCAGCAGCAGCCAGCCGAGGCCCTGGGCAGGGGTCTGCATGGCAATCGGCTGGCGCGTACCCCAACCCTCCTGGGGAAACTCGCGCACAGCCACATAATAAACGACCGCCGGAAAACTGCCTTTGCCAAAAACCAGGTTGCCCAGGAAG
Organism: Anaerolineales bacterium; assembly: GCA_015075185.1. Taxonomy (GTDB): domain Bacteria; phylum Chloroflexota; class Anaerolineae; order 4572-78; family J111; genus DSQQ01. The sequence continues at coordinate 1,247,668 of JABTUW010000003.1, forward strand.
TTAGTCAATACAGGCACATTAGCCGTGGTCAAAGTATGGCGGCCCGGCCCAAACACATCCAGCGACTTGCCGTCGCGATAAAACACCGCCGCCTGGCCCTGGCCGACCACCAATTGCGCGCCAAATTTGATGTTGGCTTCACCCGATTCAGGAATGCGCTGGACAATTCGCTCCCGCAGCTCCTGGGTCAATTGAATCATTTCCGATAAGGCCATTAGTTTTTCTCCTTATGTAATTTAGTGGTGCAGATGATACTTAGCTTCTAAAACGTAAAACGTGATGCGTAATGAATTTACTCATAACACCTCACGTTTCACGAATCACGCCAGGCCCGTCAGGACGTCCCGCCGTTGGTCAAATTGAGCGGAAGCATCCGTAACCACTTTGACATAGCCGCGTACTGCCGGGGCAACGGCACTGGCGTCACCGCCATCCAGGGCTGTTTGGAGGGCATCAATCGCCGCAGCGACGCTGTCAGCCTGGAGCAGCATCTGGTTATCAAATTCATACAGCCTGTCCAGCTCGTCTTCTTTAACCTTGATGGCATCAAACAAGCCCGCGTAACCCTGGCCGGCCGTCTTTATTTTATCAATAAAGGTTTGCAGCCGGGTATTGCCCTTATCCAGTTCCGCCAATTGGCTCATCCCAGGGCCGGTCAACATTTGGGAAGCCACATCGCTGGCGCGGCGCAGTTGGGCCTCATATTGAGCGGCCAGGTGCTGCCGCAGCAGGGCATCGGCCTCACGGCGCATTTCCTTTTCCTTGTATCCCTTGTAACCGGGAATTTTATGCATTAAGGCCTCAAACCCGCTGAGGTTATCAAAAATAGTATTCCTTAAGTCTGTCATCTAAAATTCTCCTTTATTTGCTAAAGTAAAACAATTGCCGCCAAAATACCCCTTGAGCTTCTTCTTTTGTGTTTTATCCCCTCCATTATAATTCGCTTTGAGGGAAAAGCGAAAATAGTTGAGCAACTTCTTAAGCGCGTTGACACCCTCGCCTGCCCATGCTATACTTCGCCCCAGGTAAACGATTTTTGCCGACCCGCACTCCGGGCGGCATTTTTGTTAAGAGGTCAATCCATGCGTTTCTCCCAACTCTTCGGGCGCACTCTGCGCGAAGACCCGGCCGAAGCTGAGATTATCAGCCACCGCCTGTTACAACGGGCCGGTTTTATCAAACCGCTGGCTTCGGGTATCTATACTCAAATGCCGCTCGGTTGGCGCGTCTCAAAAAAGATTATGGATATTTTTCGTCGTGAAATGGACGCCCTGGGCTGCCAGGAAATGGCCATGCCTGTGCTCAACCCGGCGGAAATCTGGCAGCAAACCGGCCGCTGGGATAACGTCGGCCCGGCCCTGGTTAAGTGGAAAGACCGCAACCAGCGCGATATGGCCCTGGCCATGACCCACGAAGAAACTCTGACCGACATCCTCAAAACGGAACTGGAATCCTACAAGCAGCTCCCGATCCTGGTTTACCACATCCAAACCAAGGTCCGTGACGAGCCGCGTCCGCGCGCGGGCCTGATCCGGGTTCGCGAGTTTATTATGAAAGACGCCTATTCGGTTCACGCCGACCAGGCCGACATTGACCGCTTCTACCCCGATATGGTCCAGGCGTATCGCAACATTTACGCCACCTGTGACCTGACCGTGGTGGAAGTTGAAGCCGACTCCGGCATGATGGGCGGCAGCGACTCCCATGAATTTATGGTCTTGAGCGACAGCGGCGAAGACACCGTTTTTATCAGCAGCGACGGCGCCTATGCGGCTAACGCCGAACGGGCCGTTTTCGATAAAGGCACGCCGCTGTCGGAAGAGTTGGGCCAATTGGAAGAGGTCTACACCCCCAACTGCAAAACCATTGCCCAGGTGGCCGACTACCTGGGCGTGCCCCAGACGCGCACGGTCAAGGCGGTCTTTTATATCGCCGAAAACGAGACCCAGGATTTCCTGTTTGTGGTCATTCGGGGCGACCTGCCGGTGAATGAGGTCAAGCTGAGCAATGTATTAGGGGGATTACGCTTCCGCCCGGCTAGCGAGGCAGAGATTGAGGCGGTTGGGGCGGTACCCGGCTACGCCACACCGATTGGGTTGAAGAGAGATTTAGGTAGCGGGCGCAAGCTGATTGTCATCGCCGACGATTCGGCGGTTCATTTCCCCAACCTGGTCAGCGGGGCCAACAAGCTAGAGTATCACTTCAAAAATACCAATGCCGGGCGCGATTACCAGCCGGATATCGTGGCCGATATTGCCCTGGCCCGCGACGGCGACAAGTGCCTTGGCAGCGAAGCAACCCTGCAGCTACGGCGCGGCATCGAGGTCGGCCACTGCTTCAAGCTGGGCAAGCGTTACAGCGAGCCAATGGGCGTCACCTTTTTGGATGAAAACGGCAAGGCCACTGTGCCGATTATGGGCAGTTACGGCATCGGCGTGGGCCGCCTCATGGCCGCCATTGTCGAACAGCATCACGACCCGCAGGGCATCATCTGGCCGGAGTCGGTTGCCCCCTTTGACGTGCATCTCGTTTCGCTGGCCAAAAACCGGGAGGATGAGATCGGGCAGCAGGCCGAGGCCATTTACCAAACGCTGCAAGCCGCCGGCGTCGAGGTTTTGTATGACGACCGTAAAGAAAGCCCCGGCGTTAAATTCGCCGACGCCGACCTGATCGGCATCCCCTGGCGGGTCACGGTCAGCAGCCGCAGCCTGCAAAACGGCGGCGTTGAGGTCAAGCGGCGCAGCGAGGCTAAGGCGGAAGTTGTGCCCCTCGACGGGTTTATGGAGTATATGGAGCTTTAAAAATTAGTAATGTTAGAATCAATCCTGACCACGTCCCAAGAAGAATTACTCAAAGAAGAGCGCCAATGGCTGGCCGATTTGCAGGTCATTCTGGCTCGCCTGGGCGCATCATCCGAAGACCAAACCACCCTCAGCCGTTCCATCCAGCAGTTGGACGAGTTATTTTTGCTGGTGATTGTCGGCGAGTTCAACGCGGGTAAAAGCGCCTTTATCAACGCCTTGCTGGGGCAGTATGTCTTAAAAGAAGGGGTCACGCCGACAACTTCTCAAATCAACGTTCTGAAACACGGCGAGGTTAGCCAGCGGCGGGTCCAGGAAGCGCATCTACACATCTTAATCGAGCCAATTGAGATACTTCGCCAGATCAACATTGTGGACACACCCGGCACCAACGCCATCATTCAAGAGCACCAGGCCATTACTGAGGAGTTTGTGCCCCGCGCCGACCTGGTGCTGTTCATCACCTCCGCCGACCGGCCCTTTACCGAGAGCGAGCGTAATTTTATGAGCCAGATCAAGGCCTGGGGCAAAAAGGTGGTCATCGTCATCAACAAGACTGATATCCTGGAAACTGAAGAGGATTTAGATCAGGTGCTCAATTTTGTGCGCGAGAATGGAGCAATTTTACTGGGTGTTGGCGCCGTCCCCGAAGTTTTTCCGGTCAGCGCCAGGCGGGCGCTGCGAGCCAAGCAGGGCGACCCGGAGCAGTGGGCCGCCAGCCGGTTTGAACCGCTGGAACGCTATATCCACGACACCCTCGACGAAACCAGCCGGCTGCGGCTCAAATTTTTGAACCCCCTCGGCGTAGGCGACCGGCTGATCAACCAATACGTGGACATCACCCGCAATCGTCTGGACCTGCTGGCCGGCGATGTGGAGACCCTGGCTAATCTGGACCGGCAGCTCGAGCTGTACCGCCAGGATATGCAGCGAGATTTCCAGTTCCGGATCGCCGACATTGAAAATATTTTGTACGAAATGGAGAAGCGCGGCAACACCTACTTTGACGAAACCTTGCGCCTGGCCCGCATCTTTGATTTGCTCAACAAAGAACGCATCCAGCGCGGCTTTGAGGAACAGGTTGTCGGCGACGTGCCCCAGGCTATTGAGCGAAAAGTCTTGGAACTGATTGACTGGCTGGTTAATTCCGATTTGCACCAGTGGCAGGGCGTGATGAATTATCTCGACCAGCGCAAACGCGAGTACGAGGACCGGCTGATTGGTGAAGTGGGCGGCGCCTTTCGTTATGACCGCGAGCATTTGCTCGACTCGGTCGGCAAGTCGGCCCAGCGGGTTGTGGAAACCTACAATAAATCCTTTGAAGCCGAAAAAATCGCTGAAGGCGCCCAGTTGGCCGTGGCCGGTACGGCTCTGGCCGAAATTGGGGCGGTTGGCCTCGGCGCGCTGATCATCTCTCTCGCCACCACTGCCGCCGCCGATGTGACCGGCGTTCTGGCCGCCAGCGTTGTGGCCGCCCTCGGACTGTTTGTTATCCCTGCCCGGCGGCAAACGGCAAAAAAAGACATGGCGGCCAGAATCGCCGCTTTGCGCCAGCAGCTCATCAGCGCCATCACCAGCCAGTTTGAGAAAGAACTCAGCCGTAGTTTACAACGCATCAACGATGCTGTCGCGCCCTACACCCGCTTTGTCCGTGCCGAGCAGGCCAAAAGTCAGCAAACCCAGGCCGAATTGGCTCAGGCCCAACAAACTCAGGGACGCTTGCGCGCTGAAATTGAAGCAATGTTGTAATTGATGATGAGACGCAAGAAAACTTTGCTCATTACCGGCGGCAGCGGCTACCTGGGACGACATTTGACAGCCAAAGCCGTCGAAGCGTTCGAGGTATTCACCACTTATAGCACTCTTGCGGGTCAAATCAAAGCTGGACGCCCTCTGCCGCTTGACCTGACCGACCGCGAGGCAGTCCTGCGCCTCATCGCCAATTTGGCCCCCCAGGCCATTATCCACACCGCGGCGATCAATCCGGGTAGGGGCGACGATGAGGCCATGAGGCGGGTCAACGCAGACGGCTCGCGTTATGTGGCCGAAGGGGCGGCAGCGGCCGGCGCTCGCCTGGTCCACGTTTCAACCGATGTTGTCCACGATGGCCGCCACGCCCCCTATGCCGACGAGGCTCGACCCACACCCGTCAACGAATACGGCCGCTCCAAAGCCGCCGCCGAAGCGGTGGTAGCTGAAGTTGCTCCGCAGGCAGCCATCGTTCGCACCTCGTTAATTTATGGCTTAACGGAAATGGATCGCGGCACGGAGAGTTTTGTCAAAAGGTTAGAGGCCGGGCAGCCTTTGGTGTTGTTCAGCGATGTGATCCGACAGCCGGTTTGGGTTGATTCCCTGGCCGAGGCCCTGCTGAAATTGGTTGAAATAGATTTTGCCGGAATACTGAACGTGGCTGGCCGTCAAGCCCTGACGCGGGAGGAATTTGGCCGGCGCATGCTGGCCTGGTGGCAGGTTGATCCTCGCGGCTTGCTGCAATCGGGATGCGCCACGGATGTTTCTGATACCATTCCTCTCGATTTACGGCTAAACATCAGCAAAGCAGAGCAGCTCCTGCAAATGTCTCTCCCCGGCGTGGACGAGGTAGTGACGCGGGCAAGCGTCCCCAGCTAAAACCGATGAGCGCGGATAGACAGGACGTTTCTTCTAACCCTTCAACCCTCCCACCTTCGAGCCTTCCCACCTTCCCACCTTTCCCTCCCTACGCCTACTTCCTGGGCGGCACCCTCGTGCTGGAAGGCGTGGAGCGAACCGTAAGACCTCCCGCGCCATTTCAATGGCTCAATGCCAAATGGCGCTGCCCGGCGGTCCATTATCGGACCATCCGGCCCTGGCTCAGAGAGCAGGGCATTCGCAATGCTATTCCCCGCTGGCGTGAACTGTCCCTCTCCCTGCAAGATGATCGCACTCCTCATTCCTACCAACTTGAAGCCCTCGAAGCCTGGCTGGCCGCCGGCCGCTGGGGCAGCATCGTCCTGCCCACCGGCGCAGGTAAAACCTTGCTGGCACTGCGGGCCATCGCCGCTGCGGCGGTCAGCATGCTGGTAGTGGTCCCTACGCTTGATCTGCTGCACCAGTGGTATGCCGTTCTGGAAAATGCTTTCGGCGTCCCCATTGGCGTCTGGTATGGGCAGGAGAAAAAGTTGGAGCCGCTGACCGTGACCACCTACCCCAGCGCCTACGCTCACGCCGAAGCTCTGGGCGACCAGTTCAAGTTCATCATTTTTGATGAAATCCACCACCTGCCCGCCCCTTCCTGGCACGAAATTGCCCTGATGTGCGCCGCGCCTTACCGCCTGGGGCTGACCGCTACGTATCCTGACAGGTTGAACCCCCTAACGGGGGCAGGTGATGAGGGCGGAAGGATGAAAGAAGAAAAAATTTCATCCTTCACGCAAAGCGTTCAGCCTTCAGCCTTATTAGAAGAGTTAGTTGGCCCGGTTCTTTATGAAAAACAAATTGACGACCTGGCCGGCGAGCAACTGGCCGCATATCGCACGCTCCGGCTGCGGGTAGACTTGACCCCGGCCGAGCGCAGCGTTTACGATGTCGCCCTGGCAGCCTACACCGGCTACGTGCGCGAGGCCCGGCTGCGAGAGAGTCACGGCCACGGCTGGTGGTTTGAATTGACCCGGCGCAGCGCCCACGATCACCAGGCCCGTCGGGCCAAAGTGGCCGAGTTAAAGCTGAAAGAGATTGTCCACCAGGCCCAGGGGAAATTAATGGCGCTCGACCAACTACTGCGCGAACACCGCGACCAGCAGATGCTCATTTTTACCGCCCACAATCGCTTTGCCTACCAGATTGCCCGGCGGCATCTGATCCCCGCCATTACCCATCAAACCACTGCGGCGGAGCGCAAAGCAATTCTGGATGGTTTCCGGGCCGGAACTTATCGGGCGATTGTAACCTCGAAAGTTTTGAATGAAGGCGTGGACGTGCCGGAAGCTAAAGTTGCCGTGGTGCTGGGCGGCAGCGCCAGCGCGCGCGAGTATGTGCAGCGATTGGGCCGGGTGTTGCGCAAACAGAGTAACACTCAAGCGGTCCTTTATGAAGTCATTGCCCGCAAAACCGTTGACGAGGGTATCGCCCAGCGGCGCAGGCCAAAATGATCTGATTATATCGTATGAGGAAGATTAATGGCTGAACAGAACTCTTTTCATCCTTCCGGCGAGCGCTTTACCGTAGTTTACCGCCTGAGCGGGAATGAGGCCGAGGCCAGGGCCAAAGCCGAACATATTTGTATTGAACAGACCGTGGAATTTCCGGCGGAGCTGATACACGACGAGATGATCCGTCAACATGTCTTTGGTCAGATCGAGTCATTTCAACCTGTAGAGTCAGGTCACTACGAGGCCAGCATCAGCTTCGCCATTGAAACCACAGGTTTTGAGCTGACCCAACTCGTCAACGTCATTTTTGGCAATATCAGTCTCAAACCGGGCATCCGGGTGGAGCAAGTTTTTCTGCCGGATAGCCTGCTGCAAACCTTTCGTGGGCCGCGCTTTGGCCGGGACGGCTGGCGCGTCCGGCTGAACATCCCCGATCGCCCCCTTCTCAGCACCGCTCTCAAACCGATGGGGCTATCCGCCGAGGCACTGGCCGAGCAAGCCTATCAAATAGCCCTGGGCGGTATTGATTTGATTAAAGACGATCACGGCCTGGCCAATCAACCCTTCGCTCCTTACCGGGAGCGGGTCGAGCGCTGCGTGGCGGCGATTGAGCGGGCCAACCGGGAAACGGGCTATCGCTGCGTTTATGTGCCTAACATCAGCGCGGCTCCCCCCGACCTGTTTGAGCGAGCTTTTTTTGCTAGACAGGCCGGCGCCGGGGCAGTCATGGTAGCGCCGGGTTTGGTCGGCCTGGGGGCAATGCGCCAGCTTGCCGACGATGACGATTTGGCCCTGCCTATCCTCAGCCATCCCACCGTGCAGGGCAGTTTTGTCACCAGTCCCGACCAGGGGATTACTCATGGTGTTCTTTTTGGCTTATTGGTTCGGCTGGCCGGCGGCGACGGGACGATCTTCCCCAATTATGGCGGGCGTTTCGCTTTCAGCCGCGCCGAGTGCGCCGAAATTGCCCAGGCCACCGCCGCGCCCCTGGCGCATCTCCAGCCCATCTTCCCCGCACCGGGCGGCGGCATGACCCTGGCCCGTGTTCCCGACATCCTGGATTTGTACGGGCGCGAGGTTATTTTCTTGATCGGCGGGGGTCTGCACCAACGGGGTCCCAATTTGGTCGAGAACTGCCGCTATTTTCGCGGCCTGGTTGAGGCAATGTAATAAGCAACTCAACCGGTCGTGACAGTTTGGGCTAAATCATGAGCCACAGTCCGCAGGTGCCGGCCCAGAACTGCGCACAGAAAGCCCAGGGTGTCATCCTCAGCCGCCCGGAACTGGTGAATTTCATCAGTGGGAATGAAAATAGCATCGCCAAATTTGATCGGATGCCACTCGTCGCCCAGGAGCACCTGGCCCTGTCCCCGCAGAATCAAAACCGCGTGCTCATGGACGTGCTGCTCAAGGTTACTGCTGGCACCCGGCGCTAACTCAAAGTAACGTAACTCTAAATTATAAGAGCCGTCCTGCCGGCTGATAAAACGGCGGGTCGTCACCCCCGGCAGTTTGTGGGTATAATCTTCAACGGCAACGCCCTCCCAATCCCAACTACCGTTTTGTCCCGCAAAATGATGAATAATGCCCATTCGTACCATCCTTCTTGAAGAGTAGGCTGACTTAGCCAAAAATAACCCAAGAGACGATAAAAGCCAGCACCGTGTTGAACACTGTCGCGCTCAGGAACACCCATAGCGGCTTGAGGCCAATTGCTTTAAAGTCGCCAAAGGCCAGGCCCCAGCCAATACCGACGAAGGCCAGGGTCAGCGCCCATTGGCGCAGATTTTTCAGATCGGCCAACTGTTCTTTATCAAATAAGCCGAAACTGGCCAGGATTGAGAGCAGGATAAAGCCCAGGACAAACTTGGGAAAGCGATCCCAAATTAGCTTGGCGCTGGGTTTCTGGCCGGTTTCCTTCTGCTCCACCTTGACAGCCCAGTACAGAGCCAACAGAAAAGCGGCCACCCCAATCAGGGCATTCTGAGAAAGCTTAACAATGGTGGCTATTTTGACCGCTTCTTCGCCGTAGATGGTTCCTGCCCCGACCACAGCCGCCGTTGTATCAATATTGCCGCCGAACCATGCGCCAGCCCAGGCCGGCGACATGCCAATCAGGCCAGCTATCCAGGGTCCCAATACCATGAGCGGCAGGGCGACCAGGATGACGAGGGCGGTCACATAAGCCAACTGCTCGCGCCGGGCGACCACTGCCCCGGTCGCCGCAATCGCCGCTGATACCCCACAAATGGAGACGGCTGCGCTCATCACTGCCCGCAGTTTATTATCCAGTTTGAGCAAGCCACCCAGCCACCACGTAAAAAAGAATACCGCCGTAATGACAACGATGGCCTGAATGATACCTTTGAGACCTACACTCGCAATTTCGGTCAGATTCACCCCGGCGCCGAGCAAAACCAGGCCAATCTTCAGAAACAACTCGCTGCGGAAAGCGTGATCCAGCTTTGCTTTGAGACCCAACAAACTAAAAATCACGTTGGCCATCAAGCCCAGGCCGGCAGCCCAAATGGGAAATTCCAGGGTGCTGGGCCCCCAAACGGCCAGCCGGTTGGCGGCGATGGTTAAGACGATCAGGAGCACAATCGAGGCAGCTAGATAGGGAACTTGGATGCCTCGTTGGGGTTTGGTTACTAATTCTGATGCTTGCATGGGGTAATTCCTTTCCTAATCCAGACGAGCCGGAACGAACTCACCACGGCACTTTTCCAAGCACTTTCACGTACACTAAAAAGGTAAGTATCAGGGCGATAATCACTGACCACCAGTCTTCGCTCAAGCGAGACCAGCCTTTGTTGGATGATTCTGACGAATTACTCATAATGAAGTCTCCTTTGAAAATAGTAGTCAGTCATCAGTCAATGTCATTAAGTTAAGACCGGAGTCGAGCCTTTAGGCGAGTGATTCTCGGCTAAAGCCTCGACTCCAAAACGCTAACTTAATGCAAGTAACAAGCTGATAATTTGAATAATTATGTAAAAGTGGTTTGATAAGGGTATTATGAGACCCTTATACGTCGGTAGATTAACCGAAGAAGAAACCACCGTATTAAAAGCAGGATTACGTTCGCCCTCGGCCTTACCGTCAGACGATGCCAAATTCTGCTCAAGAGTGCCAAATGGCAGACAGCCAGCCAAATTGCCAAAGCATTGGACTGTAGCGATCAAACGGTCAGAGAAGCCATCAGGGCTTACCATCAGGAAGGCCTAGATTGCCTCCGAGAGAAGTCGCACGCCCGGCACGATCAACAACCAACTATCAATGAGGCGGGCTGCGGCAGGCTCAAGGAAATCAGCCGCTTATCGCCCCGGACCTTTGGTTTCAGACCAGTGTGTGGACCCGCCCTTTATTGGCCAAAGTGCTGTCCCAAGAAGGTTACACGGGCCAACAGGTTAGTCCGAGTGCCATCACCGCCGCCTTGAAACGAGTAGATGTGGCCTGGCGAAGGGCCAAACAGTGGCTTCGTAGCCCTGATCCGCATTATGAACGCCGAAAAAGACGAGATCAGTTAAAAAATGGGCTACCCAACAGGATGATTGGCTCTTGGTCGACCAGGATGAGTGTTGGTTTAGTCGTTTTGCCCAACCGGCGATGCATGCCTTTGCTAAAACTGATGACAATTTACGGCTGGTTGAACGGACGCCAGCGAAAATGAACCGGACAAGGCCATTGCTTGCTATGGCGCTGTTTGTCAAGGCTCTCAAGAACGCTGGTTATTTTTTGCTGAGGGTCAACCGGATAGTGACAAAACCATCGCCTTTTGCAGGCTTTGTTACAGATAGCCAAGCTGAAAGCGAAACGAGTTTTGGTCATCATTTGGGATAGAGCTTCCTGGCATGCCAGCAAACAAGTTAAACAGTGGGTTCGTCAACATAATCGCCAAGTTCGCCAGGAGGGTGGGGTTCGGCTGCTGACTACTACCCTCAAAAGCCCGTGGCTCAATCCTGATGGAACCGATTTGGCTTCATTCCAAACGTAAAGTAGTCGAGCCGGATGGCCCACTTTCGGTTAATGTTCTTAAAGAGCGATTGTGTTTTCTGTTCAACACTACTTTGGCTGATGCAACTCTCAAACTATCAGCCTGATGTTTGCATTAACGACATTGAGTCATCAGTAGCCAGCCCTAGGAGGCCTTCGGCTCTAGTCAGAAAAACGTTTTCATTGTTGGTGGTGTGCCGCAGGCTCGTGACGACTCCTTAGCAAATAGAAATATCTTCTACTCAACTTCGCTTTATATCTACATAAAGGTCGACTTTTTTATCTTCAATCGCCCGCTCGTAAACTTCGAGCACTTTTTTGGCCTGAGCTTTAATATCGAACCAAGCTACTTTTTTTGCTGCGGCCGTTTTGAATTGCTGGCGCAAGGCCGCGTCGTCAACCATTCGTTGGATGGCCTGGGCCAGGGCTGCGCTGTCATTCTCTGTCAGCAACCCCTCCTGGCCGTGGGTAACGGCGTCGCTGGTGCCGGTCGCATCTACCGCGACAATAGGCAAACCGGCGGCCATGGCCTCCATCGTAACCAGCCCCTGGGTTTCGGTGACCGAGGCAAAGCAGAAAACGTCGGCGGCTCTCAGGTAGGCAGGAATTTCGGCAAACTCAACCCGGCCGGCAAACTCAACCCGCGGCGCAATTCCCAGGTCACCGGCTAACTCCTCCAGTGCTTTTCGCTCCGGGCCGTCGCCAATAAGCACCAGCCGTACCTGATTCCGTTTCCGCATGACCTCAGCCGCGGCGACCAGCAGCGTTTCAAAATTTTTCTCTTTGGCCAGCCGGCCCACCGAAATCAAAACCAAGTCATTGTCCCACCCGCGCTGATGGCGCACCACTTCACCATCCGCCTGGCGGAAGGGTTCAACATCAATGCCGGTGGGAATGGTGGTGATGTAATCACCCGCAACCCCGCTCTCTTCCAATATCTGTTTCATGCTCTCGCTGGGGGTAATAATATGCTGGCACTGCTCCATGTAGCCCAGCACCCAATCAAGGATCACGCGCTTGGTCAGCTCCTGGCTAAACGGAACATAATGGCTGTACTCCTCATAGCGCGTATGGAAGGTGAAAACATGGGGTAAGTGAAGCTCTTTGGCTTTGTTAGCAGCCACCTGGCCCAACAAAAAGGGGTGATGGCTGTGGATGACATCCAGCTTGAGGATGGGCAAGACCTCGGAGATAAAAGGCGAGACCGGAATGGGCAGGGCGTAATCGTTAATGGGGACTTCTATGGCCGGGTAGCGGAAGATAAATGGCTCTGCATCTTCATACGCGCTGGTATGTTGGGCAAAAACAAAAACATTGTGGCCCATTTCGGTCAATTGCTGGCGAAAAGTACTCACCGAGCGGACTACTCCGCTCATCGTGGGATAATAGGTATTGGTAAAAAAGGCAATGTGCAGACGTTTCACAACCTTCCCTCCTTTCCGTTGAGGACAACTTCCAGGGAGACAGCCTGCCCTGGCGCGATGATATGCGTTTTAACTTCCGGGGCGAGGTGGGCCGCGTGACGAACAAAAGTGTGGGGTGGATCGGTTAAAAAGCGGCCTGGATTAAACCAGTCCAAGCCCCACGGATGAAGGCTGCCCCAATGGATCGGAATTGCCAGGCGAGGCCGCAGCAGACGGAGCGTTTTGGCCGCCTGAAGTGGGTCCATGTGGCCGGGGCCTAAAGTTGGCCCCCAGCCCCAAACGGGCAGCAGGGCTACATCCAGGCTGTTAGACAGATCCGCCATTTCGGGAAAGAGATCAGTATCACCGGGAAAATAAACCTCATAGGAACCGGCAATGAGGAATCCCAGGGCCTGCGTTCTCAACCCAAAGGGATGGCGGGATTCGCTGTGATCGGCATAGGTGGCTCGGACAGCCAGTTCCCCGACCGACGTCACCTCGCCTATCCGGACCTCCTCCACCCAGCGAAATCCATGCCGGTGAAACAACCGGGCCGCCCCACGCGGCACAATCAGCCGCCTGTCGTGCCCCAACAAGCGCAAAGAGGGAAAATCCAAATGGTCGTAGTGCAAGTGCGAGATCAGTACGGCGTCAACATCTTGAAACACAGCCGGGTCAATCGGCAGGCCGCGCCGCCGCAGAAAAGTGACCTGATCCCGCAGAACCGGGTCGGTCAGAATACACTGCCCGTCCAGCTCAATCAGGACGGTCGCATGGCCGACATAGGTTATGTGAGCGGCATTGGCCATAAAGTTCCCTGCGAGCGTCTCAACCGAAGTAACCGATTGTATCTTCATCATAGTCCAGATTGTTCAATTCGCCAAGCAACCTACTGCTTTTGATGTAGCGGTGAAGTCTGAAAGATACACTTTAAGAGGGGTGTCAGCCACTACAATCAATGCTAGAATGAAGCCATCAAAAACAAGGGGGCTATCATGGGCGTCATTCGGCATAAAATTTGGAGTGATTTGTGGAACAACAAGGGCCGCACTTTGCAGGTCGTTCTGATTATTGCCATGGGCGCCTTTGCCATTGGCATGATTATCGGGGCCAGCAGCGCTATTAGTACCCGGATGAGCCAGATATGGCATGCTTCAGCGCCATCCATGATTAATCTCTGGGTAGATCCACGGATTGACGACAATGAATTGACGGCGCTAAAAAGCATCAAAGGGGTCGAAGATATTGAAGGCTATCTATCCACCACCATTGAATGGCGCTTGAGTCCCGATCAACCCTGGCAGCCGGGAGGCTTGATCGCCCGCGATGATTACAAAGACCAGACGTTTAATAAGTTGGAACTGCTTAGCGGCCACTGGCCGACACGCAAAGGTTTCGCCGTCGAAAAAAGTGCAGACACTTACTTTAAGATTCATCAGGGCCAGCAGGTCTATATTCGCATCAATGATCACGAATACACCAGGCGGATTGAGGGCGCAGTTTACAACCCCATGGTCAACCCGCCAGGATTTGGGGGCAAGGCTCAGTTTTATACCAGCCGTGACGAATACGCGAATCTGACCGGCGAAGAGGATTTTAATCAGATTCTGGCCTCTGCTCCAGCCTATGAGCTGGCCACAGTGACAGATGTGGTCGAACGCCTGCAGCGCCAGTTAGAAAAACAGGATATAGACAGCGGCGGCGCCGCGCCCGTTGACGGCGACCGGCGGATGATTGATCCAGAAAAACACTTCTTACAGAATACCCTGGACGCCATCTTTTTGATCCTGGGGGTGATGAGCGGCCTGGCCTTAATTTTGGGCTTGCTGCTGGTCTACAATACGATTACCGCTATTGTCAGCCAGCAAGTTAGCCAAATCGGGGTAATGAAGGCGATTGGGGCCAGTACCGGCCAGATTTTGCTGGTTTATTTCAGCAGCATCTTTATTTATGGGTTCTTGGCCTTGCTGGTAGCCGTTCCGTTGGGGGTTGTCGGGGCGCAGCAGTTGACAAATTTCCTGCTCTACTTTTTTAACATCGAACCTGGCCCCTTCCCTATTTCGCCTGCGGCGGTTGTGGCTCAGGTAGTTATCGCCCTGCTGGCCCCGCTGCTGGCTTCGCTGGGGCCGATTTTTGGCGGAGCGCGGATCACCGTGCGCGAGGCGATTAGTACCTACGGCCTGGGAGGCGGCGGCGAGGGCCGCCTGGAGCGTCTGCTGGCGAAGATGCAGCGTCTCTCGCGGCTGGTACTATTGACCATCAGCAATACCTTTCGCAACAAGGGCCGGGTTATCCTGACCCAACTGACCCTGGTTGGCAGCGGCTTGATCTTTATGATGATCATGAGCGTGCAGGACTCGGTGGCCTATACCTTCGGCGATGTCTTGTTTTCCATTCTCAGGTTCAACGTTAGCCTGCAATTTGAGGAGCCTGAACGGATTAAGGAAGTTGAAAGCCTGACCCGGGCTTATCCAGGGGTTAAAAATATGGAGATCTGGGGCCTGACCACTGTCAAAATCCGGCCCGCGGGCCAGCCGGACTCAAACGCCGACAAAACGGCAGATACGTTTGGAGTGCCCCTGCCTACGACCCTCTATGGGCCGCAGTTACGGGCCGGACGCTGGCTGCAGCCGGGCGACACGCATGCAGTGGTGCTCAATCAAAAACTGGCCGAGGAAATTGGGGTGAAGGTGGGAGATTGGGTCACTTTAGACAGCGGCAGCCACGGTGATTCCAAGTGGTTGGTCGTCGGTCTGCTGTTTGACCCTATTATTACTGCTTCGGTCCATGCGCCTCGTGAAACCCTGCTGCGCGAACTTGACAGTGTCAATAAGGCCGGCACTGTCTGGATTCAAACCCATCAAACCGATGCAGCCAGCGAAGCCAATGTGGCCCTCGGACTGCGTACCTTCTATGACGCCCATGAGCTAAAGTTAAATCCAGAAGGCCCCTTTGCCGGTAAAGATACCGCCAGCCAGATTACCGCCCAAATTCTCAACAATTTTGGGATCATCGTCAAAATGCTGGCCGCCATGGCCATCATTATTGCCCTGGTTGGCAGTATTGCGCTAAGTGGAGTGCTTTCTCTCAACGTCCGGGAGCGCACCCGCGAAATCGGGGTGATGCGGGCCATCGGGGCGTCGTCGTGGTCGGTGGCCGGACTGTTCATCGGCGAGGGGTTAGTTTTGGGCCTGCTCAGTTGGCTCATTGCCCTGCCCTTAAGCCTGCCGGCAGGCTACTTGATGACCCAGGCCATCGGCACAGCCGTGAACAGCGAAATCGTCTTTCATTACACCCCGGCTGGGGCGCTCTATTGGTTGGGCATTATTACCCTCTTAGCCCTGGTCGCCAGTTGGCTGCCCGCCCAGGGCGCGACCCGGGTGAGTGTGCGGGAGAGTTTGGCCTATCAGTAACAAGGACTTACGCGGTAAGCATCCTGAGTAGCCCTGCGACCGAAGGGAGTGGGCGTATCGAAGGGTGCGAGCCGCTCAAAACGCCGCTTCGATACGGCATTCGCTGCGCTCAGCCTACTCAGCATGCGTTTTGAGCACCCAACCGCGTAAGTTCTTGTCAATAAGAGAAATCACGTCTCATTTTTGTCTGGCAGAGACGCTGCATGCAACGTCTCTGCCGGACGATTTTTATTTCGACCAGGAAATCTGCTCGTCCAGCCAGTCCCGCGCAAAGTAAGGCTCAACCACCTTGGGGATTTTGTAGATGCCTCCATCGTAGGCAAAGAGCTGGCGGCGCTCGCTGCCGTCGGCGCGGGTGAGCCAGATGCCCCAGTTGCCCCCCGCATCCGACAGGTAAGCAATCCACTGCCCATCCGGCGACCAGGCGGGCAGCCCTTCAATGCTGCCATCGCTGGTCAGTTGGCGTTTGCCGGAGCCATCGGCGTTAATCAGGAAAAGATCCCAACTGCCGCCAACCGGACTCTGGTAGACAACTTGATTTCCGACGGGCGACCAATCAGGATGGGCGGCTTCAGCCTCCTGCAATACCGGCCCCAGCATATTGAAGCCGGTCTCCCACGGCTTGGCCGGGATGGCTCGCGCCAGCCACAGCCCGCAGCGATTGCCGGTCACATCACAGCCGCGATAGACAAGGCGGTCGTTGTCGGGCGCCCAGGAAGGCTGCTGCCCGGCGATGCGCAAATCTTCCTCGCCCGAACCGTCGGCATTGATAACCAGAATACGGATGATACCATCGCCGTTGCGGCCGGTGTCAAACAACAGCCGCTTACCGTCCGGCGACCAGTCGGGGTGGGAGTCTTCCCAAAAACCGCCGGTGCCGCGCAGCTCGGTTCCGTCGAGGGTGGTATTGGCCAGGTAGCGGGCGGGGACAGGCTCGGCGCAATCTGCATAAGGGCTATCTTCGCGGGTCGGCTCGCCCCAGCCGCGAAAGGCCAGCCGCGTCCCATCGGGTGAGAGGGCCGGCTCGCTGACGTTGTTCAGGACAAAAACGCGCCGGTTGGCCTGGCAGGCCGCTCCATCCTGGAGACAGGCTGGCACATCAATAACATTGATTTCGTAGGTGCAGCGCTCCGGCGAATTGTTCCAGAAGCTAAAAGCGATGTGGCCGTTCGGGCCGGTGGGGGAGACAAGGGTCTGCTGGGCCGCAGCCGCCGTTACGGGCGCGGAGGATTGCGCCGCTTGGGTCTCGGCTGGCAGCGTCCCAGCCGCCGGAATCCACAGTTTAGCCCCGGAAACGATGATGTTGGGGTCTTGAATCAGCAGAAAACTGGCATCAGTCGCGTGTTTGGCATTAGTGGCCGCGATAATCTCGCTAAAGCGATTGCCGTCGCCCAGGTATTTTTCGGCTACTTTCCACAGGGTGTCATCGGCCTGGATGATGTAAGCCTGGCCGCCTTGCTCCTGGGCTAGGGCCGCCGGGGCAGTAAAATAGCCTCCGGCCAGCAAGACCAGGCTCAACAATGCCCCGCTCAAACAAAAAAACATCTTTTTCGACATAATTTTCCTCCATTACCCCTCGAGTCAAAGTATAAAGCTCGCACAAGTTGCCGGCAGTACTGCCTCAACAAAAAGCGAGCTTTATAACGGTTGTAGATCTTTAAGGATCTGCTTATCAGATTATACTCGTTTGGGGTCAAAACCTTTGCAATTTAGACTCCAACGGTGTACCAGGATCAAGCCTCAGCCGCTTCCTCATCATCGCCCTCTACCTCGAACGTCTCCGCCAGAATTTCCAACGCCTTCTCGGCCAGAGATTCGGGCACAAGGACTTTGGCCGAACCCAGCGGACCGACGGTCAAACCCAAAACAGAACCCACCGCTTCCTGCTGCACCACGGCCGGAATACCTTCGCTCTCCAAACGTCCCCGGATCACCACCGCTTCGCCGGGGCTGATATTAGTCCGGATAACGACCCACTTGGTCGTCTCTTCGCCGCCGGGGGTCGTTTCGTCATCTGTTGCTTCTCCCTCTCTGTTCCGGTGCAGCCAGGGAAGATTATTTGCCGTTGCGTCAATCATCTATCCTCCGTTTTTTGGATGGTTGGAAGAATATTTTGGAAGACTGGAAGGCTGGTTGTTACTTACTCCAATCTTCCAATCTTTCATCCTTCCAATTCTCCATTTCTCTTTCCTTCCACTCCGCCAGTCCTTCTTATGAGTCACTGCTTAACCCCACTTTATAGTGAACTTCGCTCATCTCCCGCAGCCGCTCTGCCGCGCTTTCCGGGGTGATGTCACGCTGCGGGCCGGCCAGAAGCTCATAGCCGACCATAAACTTTCGCACCGTGGCCGAACGGAGCAGCGGCGGGTAAAAATGGGAATGGAAGTGCCAGTAGGGATGCGGCTGGCCGTCGGTGGGCTGCTGGTGAAAGCCCATGGAGTAGGGGAAGGAAATATTAAAGATATTGTCATAACGGGTCGTCAGCCGTTTGAGGATGTCGGCCAGGCCAACCCGTTCCTCGTCGGCAAGCTGGTCCATGGAAGGAATATGGTGACGGCTGATGAGCAGAGTTTCAAAGGGCCAGATAGCCCAAAACGGCACGACGACCACAAAATGCTCATTCTGCACCACCAGCCGCTCTTGCGCTGCCAGTTCCAGCTCCAGGTAATCGGCCAGCAGCGAGCGCCCGTGTTTGGCCCAATAGTCGGCCTGGCTGCGATCCTCCTGGGCCGGTTCGTTTGGCAGGGTGTAATTGGCCCAGACCTGGCCATGCGGGTGAGGGTTGGAACTGCCCATCATCGCTCCTTTGTTTTCAAAAATCTGGACATAATTGATCCAGGGCAGCGCTCCCAGCTCCAGATACTGCTCCACCCAGACTTCAACCACTCGCCGTAAATCGCTCAGTTCCATCTCTGCCAGGGTCAAATCGTGGCGGGGGGAAAAGCAGATAACACGGCAGGTGCCGGGCTCGGGCTGGGAGGTTAAAGTCAAGGATGAACCCCCTGAAGGGGGCAGGTGATGAGGGATGAAAGATGAGGAGGCGGGGAAGGGGGTGTCGGGGAGTAAGGCGGCAAAATCGTTTTCAAAAACAAAGGTTTGGCTGTAGGGTGGATTCTCGGCGTCGCCGGCCCGTTTGTTGCCGGGGCAGAGATAGCAGGTCGGGTCATACCGGGGGCGATTGTCCTGCGGAGGGATCTCCACCTGGCCCTGCCAGGGCCGCTGGGTGCGATGGGGCGATACCAGAATCCATTCCCCAGTGAGGGGATTAAAACGGCGGTGCGGGTGCTGCGCCGGGTTAAATTGCTGCATGAAATTATCTCCATCTAAATAATACTGCCGAAATTATCAGCCAAAACCCTGAAATGGGCAATCGTCCAGGGTAATTTTGGCAGCAAACCGGTTATTAATTGTTACGTTTCAGGGGTTTCTCGGCCTTTGACCTCGAAATGACACCGAGGGCGGCTAACATCCCCGCTTAGAAAATGAGTCGGGCGAGTTTGTTTAATCGCCGCCTCTATTTTATAATTATTAGCTGTCTCAAGGGTGCAGAGTAGTAGAAGCGCGCTGTTCCCCTGTCTACCGTCTACTATTTACGAGGAGTTTTACCTTGGTTGTATCTATTCAAATCATCCAGATTATTATCTCTGTGGCCATCATTGCCCTGGTTTTGCTGCAAACCAAAGGCTCTGGTTTGGGCGGTATCTTCGGCGGCGATGGCGGTGTCTATCGCACCCGGCGTGGCATCGAAAAGACTTTGTATCAGGCCACAATTGGTTTGACCGTGCTGTTTTTTGTAATATCGTTGCTCTCCGTCGCGCTGGCTGTTTGAGTTGGAATCCTGGTAACTTTAACAAAAATGCACAACAGCTTGAGCCTGTTGTGCATTTTATTTGGTTGAGGACTATTATTTGGGACGTCACATTCGTTGGCAAGCCATCTTAACCTTCACTGGCATTGCCATGACTATGGCTTTTCTCGGTTTCCTGGCCTTCTCCCGCACCAGCGTCATCGTACCCGATGTCGGCGGCACTTATACCGAAGGTATCGCCGGCGTGCCCCAATTTATCAACCCGTTGCTGTCGCAGTATAATCAAGTTGATCAGGATTTAAGCGCGCTCATCTTTAATGGTCTGACCCGCTTTAACGGTCAGGGGGAGTTGGAACCTGACCTGGCCAGAAGCTGGAGCGTCAGCGATGATGGCTTGGTCTATGTCTTTAAACTGCGCAACGGCACTCGCTGGCAAGACAACAAACCCCTCACTGCCGCCGATGTGATCTTTACTATCGGCCTGATGCAGGACCCCGACTTTCCCGGCGTGCCCTATCTCGGCCATCTCTGGCGGACGGTCACGGTGGAGCAGTTGGATGAATATACCATTCGCTTTAGCCTGACCGAACCATTCCCGGCCTTTGCCGACTTTACCACCATTGGTATCTTACCCGAACACCTCCTGGCGGATATGTCGGCCCGCGAACTGCTTAACCACCCTTTCAATCTCAAGCCGGTAGGCACCGGACCTTTCAAACTTGACGAAATCAACACCGAGTTTGCCCGCCTGTTGGCCAACCCCCTTTACTTTGGCCCCAAACCCCGCCTGACCCAAGTAGAATTGCGTTTTTATCCCAACTACCAGGAGAGCATCGCCGCCTACCAGGCCGGCACTGTGCAGGCAATTAGTTTTATCCCCCCTCAGGCCATCCCGGCAGTCCAGGCCATCGACTCGCTCAATCTCTATATCGCCCGGCTGTCCGGCTATGAGATTATCTACCTCAATTTGCAGGACCCAGCCAACGCTCCTTTTTTCCAGGAAGTTGAGGTCCGCCAGGCCTTGATGATGGCTCTCGACCGTCAGGCCATCATTGACCAGGCCCTGCATGGCCAGGGCTTGCTGGCCAACGGCCCGATTCGTCCCTGGAGCTGGGCCTACAACCCGGATCAGCCAGTCATCAATTTTGACCCGGCCAAAGCGACCGCCCTCCTGGACCAAGCGGGCTGGCGTGACAGCGATGGTGACGGCCTGCGCGATAAAGATGGCCGGACTCTGGCCTTTAATTTGCTCACCAGCGACGATCCGGATCGGATCAAAGTGGCCGAAGCGGCCAGCAAACAGTGGCGGCAAGTTGGGATTGGCACCAGCGTTGAAGTCGTTGGGGCCGGCCTGGGCGACCGCCTGGCCAGGCATCAATTTCAAGCTGCTTTGGCCGAGGTTCTACTGACCGGCGACCCCGACCCCTACCCATTCTGGCATCAAGCCCAGATTGAAGGCGGCCAAAATTACGCCGGCTGGAGCAATGACGCGGCCTCGATGCTGTTGGAGCAGGCACGCACCGTCACCGACAAGGGTCGCCGCAACGATTTTTATTTTGAGTTTCAACGTATTTTTGCCGAAGAACTGCCCTCGCTAATCCTCTTCCACCCGGTTTATACCTATGGGGTCAGCCGCGAGGTCCACGAGGTGCAGCTTGCCCCTATGGTCAACCCCAGCGACCGCTTCCGCACCATTGCTAACTGGTATCTGCTCACGCGCCGGGTTGTTAATATCGAAGGGCCAAACCAGAATGTCGCTCCGCCTCAGTAACTCCCGGCTATGACGCCTTTTATGCTGACCCGTCTGGTCGCCGTTCAAAACCTGCGTAAAAGCTTTGGCCCCAAGCTGGCGGTCGCTGATGTCAGCTTTGAAGTGCGGCCGGGTGAGGTCTTTGGCCTGCTGGGTCCTAACGGAGCCGGCAAAACTACCACCATCCGGATGATCCTGGACATCTTCCAGCCCGACGCTGGCACAATCGAGGTGCTGGGCGGCGACCTGTCCCCGGCCCGCAAAGACCGCATTGGCTACATGCCCGAAGAGCGCGGCCTGTATCCGAATATGCGCGTGCTGGAATGCCTGGTCTACCTGGGTACGCTCAAAGGGCTGACCCGCAACCAGGCCCGCCAGGCCGCCGAATCGTATCTGGAACGGCTGGAGCTAGCCGACCAGCGCCAGGCCAAAATTGAAACCCTCAGCCGGGGCATGACCCAAAAAGTGCAGGTCATTGCGGCGGTGCTGCACAACCCGGATCTACTGATCATTGACGAACCTTTCGCCAATCTCGACCCGATCAACACCCAGTTGATCCGCGAGATTATTTTGGAACTGCGGACGCAGGGTAAAGCCATCATCATGACCAGCCACCAACTGGCCCTGGTCGAGGCAATGTGCGACCGGATTGCCATGATTCACAACGGGCGGGTGGTCCTGCAAGGCACAGTGGCCGAAGTGCGGCGGCAGTTTGCCAGCAACATTCTGCTGTTGAGCGGCAGCGGCGAGGTCGGCTTTCTGCCCGGCGTGACCCAAGTCGAGCGCCGCTCGCCAACCGAGTGGCAGCTCACCCTGGCTGCAGAAGCCAGCCCTCAGACCGTGCTGCACGCCTTAACCGCCAACGGCCACTTTACCGTAGATCGCTTTGAAGTCGGCCTGCCCACCCTCGACGAGATTTTTGTGCAGGTCGTCCGCAACGAGGGCCGTGATACATAATTTATGACACGTATTGGCCGTATCTTCTGGCGTGAATACTGGGGGCACATCACCCGGCGCAGCTACTTGCTGTTTACATTCGGTTTTCCCGTCTTTTTTATGACCATACCCCTTGCCGGCGGCGTGATTTTATATCTGGCCATTCGCGCCGCCATGCCTCCTACCGATCCACGCCCCATTGGCCTGATTGACCAGCCCGGTATCCTGGTCGCTGCTCCCGCGCCCAGCGGTCCGGTGCATGTTGAGCATTTTGCTAGCTCCCAGGACGCTACCGCCGCCCTGGCTCGTGGCGAAATCCAGGCCATTTACGATATCCAGCTCGACTACTGGGAAACCGGCGAAGTCGTCACCACTTACGAGGTAGCGCCCAGCGAAGCTGTAGACCGGATGGTAACAGATTGGCTGCGTCGCCACATCCGTGCTCAAGCGCCGCCCCTCCTGCTGGCCCGCCTTGACGCCGGGGCTAACATTATCCATCGCGATTTGGCCGGGCGGCGCGGCTATTCTCTGGATGGCATGACCCAGATGGTCATTGTCTACCTGTTGATTTACTTTGTCCGGCTGGGCGGCTCTTTCACCGCCGAATATATGTTTGGCAGTATCGCCAGTGAAGCATGGGACCGCACCCTGGAAATTCTGCTAACCAGCGTTTCGCCCCTGCAGTTCCTGCTGGGCAAATTGTTAGGGTTACTGGCTGTCGGCCTAACCCAGTTGGCCCTGTGGGGCGGTGCAGTTCTGGCGCTCAGTTTGGGCACGAGCGCCCTTTTGGGGCTGGATTTGACCGGCTTCCTGCTGACCTGGGAGCATTTAGGGTTATTGGTCAGTATGCTGCTGGCGGCCTACGTCCTCGACCAAATGTTGGCGGCTGGGCTGGGTCTGGTCCGCATCAGCGGGGGCGCAGGTTCCATGCTCTTTAGCACGATCAACGCCATCGTTGGCCTCGGTTTACTTTACGCCACCTACTTTGTGCCACGCAATCCGCATACACCTTTGGCTGTTACTGCCAGCCTCTTTCCTTTGACCGCGCCGGTGGTGCTACTGGTGCGGGTCGTGGTTACGGAAGTACCGGCCTGGCAAGTCACTCTGAGCCAAATCCTACTATGGGGGAGCAGCGTGGTCAGCCTCATCTGGCTGCGCCGGCTACTGCAAACCAACCTGGTTGCTCATTCCACTCCTTTCAGTTTCCATCTCTGGCTCAAACAAAAATTCGCGCGATCAAAAAATACTTAAAACAACCTGGCCTATTTTTAAAAATCTGGGCTTGGAGGTAACATTACCCCACAACGTAGGGTGTAAAGTATCTGGCTAGTGGTGTCACTTCCGCTCCTGTTTTACGCTTCACGTTTCACCTGCTGCAAATCAATTTCACCGGCATAAGGAGGATATATTCATGAGTAAACTGGTCAAAGTTGCCGTCACCGGCGCAGCCGGACAGATTGGCTATGCCCTGATTTTTCGCCTGGTTTCGGGCGAAATTTTTGGACACGATACCCGGGTGGCCCTGCACCTGCTGGAAGTGACCCCGGTTTTAAAGGCGCTGGAAGGAATTGTCATGGAATTGGATGACTGTGCCTTCCCTCTGCTCGATAATGTAGTTATTACCGACGACGCCAATGTTGCTTTTGAGGGGGTCAATTGGGCTTTACTGGTTGGTTCCAAGCCGCGGGGCAAAGGCATGGAACGTAGCGACTTGATTCGAGACAATGGGCCTATTTTTGTGGGCCAGGGCAAAGCGCTCGCAGCTCGGGCCGCCAGTGACCTGAGAGTGCTGGTCGTCGGCAACCCGGCCAACACCAACTGCTTAATTGCCTCCAACAACGCCGACGGCGTACCCCGCGAGCGTTTCGCGGCAATGACTCAACTGGATCACAACCGGGCCGTCAGCCAACTAGCCCAAAAGGCCGGCGTCACCGTCAACGAGGTCAGCAATGTGACCATCTGGGGCAACCACAGCCCCAGCCAATACCCCGACGCCGAAAATGCCAAAATCAACGGCAAGCTGGCTTACGAAGTTATCACCGACCACGAGTGGCTCAGAAACGATTTTGTGACCATTGTCCAACAGCGCGGCGCGACGGTCATCGAGGCACGCGGCGCGTCTTCGGCGGCTTCGGCGGCCAATGCCGCCTTGAATCACGTTCAGAATATGGTCAAGAAAACCCCGGCCGGCCATTGGTTCTCCTGCGCCGTCCCGTCCGATGGCAGCTACGGTGTGGAGGAAGGTTTGATCTTTTCCTTCCCCATTGTCAGCGATGGTCAGGACGGCTACAGCATTGTCCAAGGCCTGTCCATGAGCGACTGGGCCAAAGAGCAATTTGCCATCACCCTGCAAGAGCTGCGGGAAGAGCGGGCAGTGGTAGCGGATTTGTTAAAATAACCCGCTGACTTAAAAATAGGAGTGCATAGCTTGCTATGCTGGAGCAAACCAAGGTTTGCACTCCATTTTGTTCATTCCTGGTGAACGAAGTTCATAGCAACTCAGATCGAAAAAACGTGGTGCATGTTGCATATTCCGCTTTTATGCAATACGCAACACGTTCGTAATAAACGGCCTTTGCTTAAGCCATTATGTCCAAAATTCTCACCATCGGCTCACGGCGGTCACTGTTGGCCCAAACCCAAACGAATATCGTCCGGGACCTGCTGCTGGCAGCCTGGGATAACCTGTCTGTGGAAATTGTATTCATGGATACCCAGGGCGACCTCAACCGGCACGACCCACTGCCCGCTATCGGCGGTAAAGGGTTGTTTACGGCTGAACTGGAGGCGGCACTGCGCGAGGGCCGGATTGACCTGGCCGTGCATAGTCTCAAGGATTTGCCGGTTGAAGACAGCCCTGGCCTGACGGTCGCCGCAGTGCCGGAGCGGGCCGACACCCAGGACATGTTGATCTCGCACCGGGCAACGCGCCTGGAAGAGCTGCCCCCCAACGCGGTCATCGGCACCAGCAGCCTGCGCCGGGCCGCCCAAATTTTGGCCCGGCGCCCCGATCTCCAAATCAAAGACATTCGTGGCAATGTGGATACGCGTCTGCGGAAATTAGACGATCCTGCTTTTGGCTACGATGCCATTTTGCTGGCCCGCGCCGGCCTGCACCGCCTGGGACATACCGCCCTGGCTCACGCTCACCCCATTCCACACACCGCTGTCCTGCCTGCACCAGGTCAGGGCGCGTTAGGCATCCAGGCTCGCGCCGGTGACGCTGATACCCGACGCTACTTGCAAGCTCTGGAACATTCACCCACCCGCGCAGCCGTTACCGCCGAGCGCGCTTTTTTGGCGGGTCTGGGAGGAGGCTGCTCCCTGCCGGTGGCAGCGCTGGGCGTCGTCGAGGGTAATGAGCTGGCGCTACAGGCTTTGGTCGCCACCCCGGACGGCCGGCGAGTTCTTCATGTCAGCGGCAGCGCCCCCAGCGAGTCTGCCCAGGCGTTAGGCCGGCAGCTCGCCGTCGAGGCGCTGGCTCAAGGAGCAAAAGAATTACTGTCACTCTTTTCAAGCCAAATATCGTAAGTCCATTGAGGGTTGCAAAAGTGCACTTTTGCAACCCTCATCCACACAATATTACTATGACTTTAAACCAAAGTAACCCCGATCCCCTGGCCGGCCTGCGAGTTCTGGTCACACGGCCTGCCCACCAGTCGGCTGA
The DNA here is from genome assembly GCA_015075185.1 of Anaerolineales bacterium. Lineage (GTDB taxonomy): Bacteria > Chloroflexota > Anaerolineae > 4572-78 > J111 > DSQQ01. The sequence continues at coordinate 1,273,569 of JABTUW010000003.1, forward strand.
TTTTATTGCCGCCCTGCGCAGCCTGGGTGCTGAACCCGTCGCCTTCCCTACCATCGAAATCGTGCCGCTCGAAGATACGGCTCCCCTGGACGAAGCTATCCGGCGAATCAATTCCCCCTCCTCCGAGGGGGGATACAACTGGCTGGTATTGACCAGCGCCAATGGGGTGACTGCCTGGTGGGATCGGTTGGAGGCGGCGGGTCTCGACGCGCGCTGCCTGGCCGGGGTTAAAATTGCCGCCATTGGCCCGGCTACCGCAGCCGCCCTGAAGCAGCGGAGCATTATCCCTGACCTGGTGCCGGAGGTCTACACCGCCGAAGGCATCCTGGAGGCGTTTGATCGTCTCGGATTGGTGGCCGGTCAGCGTTTTTTGCTGGCCCGCGCCGACATCGCCCGCCGGGCTTTAGCCAAAGGGCTGGTCGCACGGGGAGCGCACGTGGATGAAATTGCCTCCTACCGCACTGTGCCCGTGTCTCGTGGCCCTCTGCCTCCCCCTGTCGATATTGTCACCTTCACCAGCTCTTCAACCGTGCAGGGCTTTGTCAATTGCCTGGCCGGGCGCTCGCCCGCCGAGATTTTGCAGCCCAGCCGGGTCGTCTGCATTGGTCCGATCACCGCTGCCACAGCCCAGGAATTGGGCGTCCCGGTCACGGTGGTGGCCGAGGAGTACACCATCGAAGGGCTACTGGCCACGCTAAAGAGTTTAGTGCAAAGATAATTCTTTTTCCCTATAACCGACTGTCTAACATCTAAAATCGAGGAGTCCAAAATACACTTTGGACTCCTCGATTTTGCTTTTAAACGGCTCTCGGTAATCCTGTCAGAATTTGCATTCCTGTACAATTTATGGATAATTACTTTACAAAATATTGATTTCTTGAATGCGAATTCTAATAAGCTGCGTATTATTAGATGTAGACTTCTTCCAAACCTCAAGTCTGCCAAATCTCACGTTTCTATAGGGATGCTAACTATGATCGAAACTGTCTACCCCTGGGAACATATTTTGCTCGGCCTGGCCTTTGAAGCCTGGCCGGGTGTCGTCCACGCCCCCAGCCAGCCGATTCAGGACAGCAAGTTGCTGGAAGAGGCTTATATGCACTGTCATTCACTCACCGCTTTGCACAGCCGCTCATTTCATCTGGCCTCGGCCCTGCTCCCGGCGCAGAAACGGCGGGCAGCGCGGGCGCTTTATGCCTTTTGCCGCGTAACCGACGACCTGGTGGACCGCTCGACCGAAGACGTGGAGACGAAGCTGCGCGTGTGGCGGCAGCGAGTTTCCACCTGGCATCCCCCCGCCGACGACCTGGTCGCGGTGGCCTGGGCCGATACCCGCGCCCGCTACCACATTCCCCAGCGCTACGTCGAGCAGCTCATCGAGGGGGTAGGCCGCGATTTGCGCCAGAGCCGCTACGATACTTTTGAGGATTTGACCACCTACTGCTACGGCGTGGCTTCGACCGTGGGGCTGATGAGCATGCATATCACCGGTTTTACCGGCCCGGAAGCAGTCCCCTACGCCGTTAAATTAGGCGTGGCTCTGCAATTAACCAATATCCTGCGGGATGTGGGTGAGGATTGGCGGGCCGGACGAGTGTATCTGCCGCAAGAAGACCTGGCTGCTTTCAAGCTGAGCGAGGCCGACCTGGCCGCCGGCCGGGTAGATGAACGCTGGCGCGCTTTTATGCGTTTCCAAATTGCGCGGACGCGCCGCCTGTATGCTGAGGCTCAACCGGGAATTGCCCTGCTCAACCCGGATGGCCGCTTTGCCATCGCCGCCGCTGCCGGTCTTTACAGCGCCATCCTCGACGACATCGAGGCCCATGATTTCGACGTTTTCGGACGGCGAGCGCATGTCAGCGGCTGGGGTAAACTGCGCCGCTTGCCGGGCATCTGGTGGCAGAGCATGGGCTATCACGGCCAGTATTTTGCTTAGGCCGGGTTGCGTCCTGTCTCATTTCTGCTAAAATCGAGAGACACTGCAATCAGTCGTCGCGCTCAAAGCGTGACCTCTGCTGTATTTCAATTCCAGCAGGAGTCCTGCATGATTATGACAGACAAACCCAAAAACTGGTGGCAACGGCTCGACGGTCCGCTCAAGGTGGGCCTGGTCTTTGCTGCTTTGGGGATTATTCTGACGATTGTCGGCATCCTCCGCGACCCGACCACGCCGGTCACCGCCTGGTCGCTGGGGGTCGGCAGCCTCATTTCCGGCCTGACCTGGGGCTTGGTCAGTTGGGCCATCGCTACCGCCGCCGTAGAAGTCGAAAACGATGTGAACCAAGCTGAAGCCGAACCACCGGCCAATACCCCCACGGATGAGCCGAAATAGTCTCATCCTGACCGGGTTAGTTGGATTGATCGGGGCCGTCGTCGTCACGGCCCTTTGCTTTGCGGCGATGGCCTGGGGTTTAATTCCCATCCTCGTCACCGGCTCAATCTACATGTGGGCCATCTTTCTGTTTCTGCTGGCCTTCTCTGTCACCGAAATTCCTGTCATGATTATCGGCATCCGCCGGATTGCCGCCAGCGCCAATCCTAAAGCCAAATATGTGGCCTGGCTGCTCAATTGTGGCTATGTCTTTTTTGGAGCGGTTTACGCCGCCCCTTTTATTTTATTGACTGGACGTCTCGGACTCGGCGCGCTCCTGGCCGGCCTGAGTTTGGTCCGTTTTATTTCGACTCTCATCTATTTACCAAAGTGAGCAATATGTTTCAACTCAAAGATCTTCAAGCCCTGATTATTGATATGGATGGCGTTTTGTGGCTGGACAACACGCCCCTGCCCGGCCTCAATACTTTTTTCGATTTCCTCCACCAACGCGCCATCCCTTACATCCTGGCCACCAACAATGCCAGCAAAACCCCCAGCCAGTATGTGGACAAGCTGGCTCGCTTCGGGGTGACGATCAGCCCGGAGCATGTGTTGACCTCACCCCTGGCGACAGCCGCTTATCTCAAGCAGACTTTCCAACCTGGGACGCCTGTTTATGTGGTTGGGCAGGAAGGGATCCTGGAGGCCATGAGCCAGGCCGGTTTTCGGGTGGTGGACAAGCTCAGCCAGCCCGCCGAGGTGGTGGTAGCCGGAGTAGACTTTACCCTGACCTATGACAAACTAAAATACGCCACCCTGCACATTCAGCGAGGTGCACGCTTTGTCGGCACCAACGACGATGTCACTTTTCCCGCCGCAGAAGGGCCTTGGCCGGGCGCCGGCTCAATTCTGGCCGCCATTCAGGCTGCGACCGGCGTCACTCCCATCGTGATTGGCAAGCCGGAGCGGCTGATGTTTGACATTGCCGTGGAAAAAATGGGCAGCGACCCGGCCCGGACTGCCATGCTGGGCGACCGGCTGGAGACGGACATTCTGGGCGCGCAGCGCGCCGGGGTCAAAACCATCCTGGTGACTACTGGCATTGATAACGAAACCTCCAGCCAGCTCAAGCGCATCTACCCCGACGCTATTTTCAGCGGATTGGAGGCGTTGGTGGAACAGTGGGCCAAAGAGATTCAATAACAGGAGTTACGCGATGAGTCTAAGTATGTCATTTCGACCGAAGCAGAGCGGAGGGAGAAATCCCTAATACCTCGTCTTGCAAGAGCAGTTTTGAGGGACGCTTCGCGTCGCTCCTTCGTCGCTCGAAACCTGTCCTGAGCGAAGTCGAAGGATGACATGACCGATAACCCCTGTAATTTTCAAATTGACTCACCCCACAAACGTCACAAACTCGTCTAATATCTTTTTACTGATCGCCGGAACCTGGACACCCTCGGCGGGGTAGCCCACTACCAGGATGAGGTAAGCTCGCTCGTTGGGCGGGCGGTGGAGGATTTCGCCCAAAAAGTTCATCGGGCTGGGCGTGTGGGTCAGCGAGACCAGGCCGGCCTGGTGGATAGCCGTAATTAGAATGCCCGTGGCAATGCCGACCGACTCCGAGACGTAGTAATGCTTGATTTTGCGGCCAGCAGGGGCAAGGCCATAGTTTTGGGCAAAGATGACAATCAGATAAGGCGCGGTTTCGAGGAAAGGCTTGTGTTCGTCGGTGCCCAGCGGGGCCAGGGCCTCCAGCCATTCATCCGGGGCACGTCCCCCGTAAAATTCGCGCTCTTCCACCTCAGCCGCCTCTCGAATTTTCTTCTTCACCGCCGGATCGCTGACGACGACAAAATGCCACGGTTGGAGATTTGCCCCGCTGGGAGCCGTCCCCGCCGCCAATAAACAGCTTTCGATAATTTCGCGCGGCACGGGCCGGTCCGAAAAATCGCGTACAGTTCGCCGCCGGCGCATATCGGCATAGAAGGCAGCAGCGCGTAGTTTCATCTCTCCGACTGGATATTCATGGTATTGGGTCAGGGGAATCATCGTTTGAGTCATCTTACTGTCCTTCAAAAATAGTCTTGCCGAGCGTAAAAGCTGTAGCTTTTGCACTCCGTATTTTCATTATCGGCAACAGGGTCATCTAATCTCTTTACAGCGGTCAGCCGTCAGCGGTCATCATTCAGGAGACAAGCATGCTCAACTTATTTCAGGCCAAACCGCTCTGTATCGCCCATCGCGGCGCATCGAGCCTGGCCCCGGAGAACACACTGGCCTCCGCCCGTAAAGCTCTCGAAATCGGAGCCGATATGTGGGAGCTGGACGTCAGCGTGACGGCCGATGGCCAGTTAATCGTGCTGCACGACGACTCGCTGGCCCGGACCAGCAACGCCTCGGCCCTCTTTCCCAACCGCGCTCCCTGGCTCATCTCGAATTTCACCCTGACCGAGATCAAGCAGCTCGACGCCGGTTCCTGGTTCATCGAGAGCGACCCTTTCGGCACGATTGCCAGTGGTACGGTCACGCTCGACGAGCAAACAATCATGCGCGGCCAGCCCATCCCGACCCTCCAGGAAGCCCTCCTTTTTACTCAGGTGCACAACTGGCGGGTCAATGTCGAGATCAAGGCGTTGATCCCCCCCTTGACCGGCTTTCCCGTGGTCGAAGCCGTGGTCAGCCTCATCGAAAGTCTGGATATGACCGAGCAGGTTTTGCTATCCTCGTTTGTCCACGCTTACATGCAGCAAGCCAAAGCCTTGCATCCGGCCATCGCCGCGGCGGCCCTGCTGGACGAGGGCGAAGCCTGGCCCGCCGGGCTAACCATTGACGCCCTTCATCCTCACTACACCTCTGTTGACGCAGACCATACCCAGACGCTGCGTCAGACCGGAGTCGCGGTCAATCCCTGGACGGTCAACGATCCTGCCGGAATGAAACGTCTCATCGCCGCGGGGGTAACGGGGATATTTACCGATTTTCCACAGGTTTTGAAGCAGGTAATAGGGTAGCAGGATTATCCTCGCATGGCCGTCCACACAGCCCGAGGTGTGATCGAGCGGCCGGTCAGCAGGCCGTGGGCGCGGAAGAGGCGTGTACTTAACCAGATAGAAAAGGTAGCCCAGAGCAGCAAACCAACCAGCCCCATGCCCCATTGGTCCCAAGGCACCGGGCCAAGTAATAAGCGGAAAGGCATCAGCAACGGCGAGGTCAGTGGGCAGAGGCTGAGCCACACTGCCGGCGAGCCGGTCGGGTGAGGCAGGATAAACAAAACGCCGATCACCGGCGAGAGGGCAACCAGGCGGGCCAGCGCCAGCAGCGAGACGCTTTCAGGCAAATTGGGCCAGATAGCGGCCACCGTCATCATCATGCCACAGTAAGCCAGGTAGCCCAGCAGCAGATAGGGCAAACTGAGCCCCAGCGCCATCCCCGGCAGGGCCGCCGGCCCTGAACCATCAGGATTATGCCCGTAGACCAGCATGATGATCAGCAGGGTTAGCCCGGCTTGGGCCAGGGCCAGGGTGGCCAGCCCGGCGATTTTGCCGCCGACCAACTGGGCCGGAGTGGTGCTGACCACCAGCACTTCTAAAACTCTGGCCCGCGCCTCTCGCTGGAAGGCCCGCAGCAGCAAAATCCCACCGATATTCAACAGGTAAGCGAAAAGCAGCAGCACCAGCCCGGCTGAAATGAGCTGGCTCGTATCCAGATTGGCCGGAATGAAGCTAAAGGCGGGAGGCGGGGGGCCATGCCGGGTCAACTTCACCGGGGCGGTCAGACGGGCAGCCAGGGTTGGGCTATCCAGCTTGCGCAGCAGATTGTCGCGCAGCAGGCGTTGAATGGCTCCATCCGACTCGGTCAACAATTGCGGGGCCGGGCTATATTGGGTCACCTGGCCGCTTTGCATATAATCAGCGGCAATGACGTAGTAACTTTCAATGTCCCCACGTTGGAGGGCGGCTTCGGCTTCGGCTTCGCGAGCAAAAGCCCGCAGATGGTCCGGTTCCCCGGCGGGCGCCGGCTCGATAAGCTCTGCGTGGTCCACATACCCCACCGTCTCCTTCAGCGCGTCTGATTGGTTAAAGATGGTCTCGACCTTGGCCAGGGGTGTTTCTTGGGTGGCGGCCTGCACCTGCGGCCAGGCGCCTACCGCCGCAAAAATCAGGGGCATCCCAATGGCCGTGAAATAAAATGTCCACTGCCTCAGGTGATATACCATCTCCTGCCAGGCAATGTGTAAAAATTTGGTCACGCAACCTCAGTTCTGGTTTTTACTTTCGCGACAGGACCTGCGGCAAGATTTACAGGATGAAAAAGCTCAAAAATCTTGTTAATCATGTAAATCCTGTCTATTTTGGGCAAAAATGTTGAACTCGAGTTTTGGCAGCTACTTTAACTGGAGTTGGATAGGTTCGCGCCGGCGCTGGCGGATAGCCTGTTCGTACATGGCCAGGGCCAAATCGCGTTCGCCGCGCTGCTCGTAGATAGCGCCCAGGTTATGGTAGGGCCAGGTGTAGCCTGGGTCCAGTTCGATGGCCTGCTCGTAGGCGTGAATTGCCTGCTCCTGTTGGTTCAGAACAGTGTAAATATTGCCCAGGTTGGTCCATGAGACGGCTCGATCCATTTGGCTGGGGTGGCGCTCGATGACCTGGCGATATAACGTCATTGCCTGCTCATACTCGCCCAGTTTTTCATACACGACGCCCAGGTTATTGTAAGGCCAGGCGTAATCAGGCGCTAGTTCAATCGCCCGACGGTAAGCGGCAATGGCTTGGTCCGGCTGCTTGAGATCGTCGTAAATATCGCCCAGGCTGTTCCAGGGCAGCGCCGCCGCCGGATCGAGTTCAATCGCCCGCCGGTAGATCACAATGGCCTGTTCATAATGACCCAAGGTATTGTAAAGATTGCCCAAATTGTGCCAGGACATGGCCCGCTCCCGATCGTTAGTGTGCCGGACAATCGCCTGCTCGTAAAAGGCCAGGGCCTGCTCATACCTTTCCAGGCTTTCATAAATCAAGCCCAGGTTATGATACGGCCAGGCATAGGCCGGGTCCACCTCGATGGCCCGCTCGTAGGCCTTGATCGCCTCTCCCGGCTGGCCCTGCGCGCTGTAAACTCCGCCCAGCCCATTCCAGGACAAGGCAAATCGCTCATCCAGTTGAATCGCCTGCTGAAAGGCATCTATAGCCTCGGTATAGCGAGTCAAGGCGCGATAAACATTACCCAGGCAGTAATACAGCACCGCTCGATCTCGATTTGACTGAGGCTGACCTGTCCCCGGCGCAACTTGCTGCTCAATGGCCTGCTGGTAGTAGCGCAGCGCGGCTTCATAGTTGTTTTGACGCTCCTGAACGAGGCCCAAGTGCTGGTAGAGCCAGACTGCCTCGGGGTCCAGGGTCAGAGCGTGTTCATAGGCGCTGACCGCCTCCGGGTAGCGGCTCAGCTTGGCATAGACCGTGCCCAGGCCACTCCAGGGCAGGACATAAGCCTCATCCAGCTTGGCTGCCCGTTGATAAGCAGGAATCGCCTCGTCGTTGCGGCCCAGCGCCGTGTAGACATCGCCCAGGCTGTTCCAGGGCAGGGCGTAGGCAGCGTCAATCGTTCCGGCCTGTTGATACGCCTCCAGCGCCGCTTCCAGGTCATTCCGGGCCACAAGCGTATTACCCAGGTGATGCCAGGTGACGGCCCGTCCGACCTCATCCGGCTGGTGCCGCTCGAGCGCCTGCCGGTAGAGCTTTTCGGCCGCCTCATATCCGCCCTGACCCTCATAAATCAGTCCCAGGCGCTGATAGGGCCAGGGGTAGGTTGGATCGGCCTTGGTAGCCTGCTGGTACGCCTCGGTCGCCGCTCTGATTTCGGACAACTCGTCATAGACATTGCCCAGGCCGTACCAGGCCAGCGCCCGGTCCTGATCGGCCGGATGCCGCTCAATCGCCTGGCGATAATAGGTGACGGCCTGCTGATACTCTTCACGCTCCCGATAAATTTCGCCAAGATGGTGATAGGGCCAGGCCAACTCCGGGTCTAACTCGATGGCCCGCTGGTAGGCTTTGACCGCCTCATCGGGACGGTTTAAGGCCCGGTACACATCGCCCAGGCTGTTCCAGGGTAAGGCCGCTTTAGGATTAAATTGGGCCGCCTGCTGGTAAGCGTCAAGCGCCTGTTCCGGCTGCTCCAGGCTGGTGTAAATGTGGCCTACCTGCTGCCATGCGGCCGCCCGATCCGGGTCGTGGCGGTGGCGGGCAATCGCCTCCTGGAATTGGGTCAGGGCTGACTCGTACTCGCCACGCTCGGCGTAAACCTCGGCCAGGTGGTGGTACGGCCAGGCTTGCTTGGGCGCCAGTTTGATGCTGCGGCGATAGGCAGCAATAGCATCTTCGGGACGGTTGAGCGCCCGGTAGATCGTGCCGAGGCTGCTCCAGGGAGCGGCATTTTGCGGGTCCAGCCGGGTCATCGAGCGATAAGCCGCGAGTGCCTGCTCATAGCGACCCGTTTCCTGGTAGAGATGGCCCACCCGCTCCCACAATTCGGCCCGCTCGCGGTCTCCCCGGTGGTGGGTAATGGCCTGCTGATAGGCCGTCAGGGCCTGCTCGGTCTCGCCGCGTTGCTCATAAAGCTGGCCCAGGCGATGGTACGGCCAGGGGTAGGCGGGGTCAAAACCGCTGGCTCGCCGGTAGGCATCCATCGCCAGGTCCGGCTGTTTCAGTGCCCGGTAAACATCGCCCAGGCTGTTCCAGGCCAGGGCGAGGTCGTGGTCAACCGGGTGGCGGGCAGCGGCCTGCTGATAATAGTTCAACGCAGCCGGATAGTCGCCGCGAGCCTCAAAAATCGCGCCCAGGTGATGATAGTCCCAGGCATTGGCTGGGTCCAGTTCGATAGCCCGGCGATAGGCTTTGATCGCCTCATCCCGGCGATTCGCGGCCTCATACAAGTCGCCCAGGTTCGACCAGGTGGGAGCATAAGCTGGGTCCAGTTCGCTGGCACGCTGGTAGGCGCTGAGAGCCTGTTCGCGCCGGTTCAGCGCCCGGTAGGTGTCGCCGAGGTGATGCCAGGGCAGGGCAAAAGCCGGATCGAGCGCCCCGGCCTGGCGGAAGGCTTTGATGGCCTCCTGGGGCCGGTCTATGGTCTGGTAGATTTGGCCCAACTGCTGCCAGGTCATCGCCCGGGCCGGGTCAGTTTGATGGCGCTCCACGGCCTGTTCATAACGGGTGAGAGCAGGCTCATACTCGCCGCGCTGCTGGTGCAGCCAGCCCAGGTGGTGATACGGCCAGGCTTCCGCCGGGTCCAGGCCAATGGCCTGCCGGTATGCGGCCATCGCTTCTTCCTGGCGACCCAACCCGCGATAGACATCACCCAGGCTGCTCCACGGTTGAGCATAGGCCGGATCAAGCTGGGCGGCGCGTTGGTAGGCATCAATTGCTTCCTGAACCCGATCCAGCCGCCGATAGACATGCCCCAGGTGATTCCAGGCCGCCGCCCGATCCTCGTCGCGCTGGTGCCGGGCCAGGGCTTGCTGGAAGGCCGCCAGCGCCGCCGGTAAATCGCCGCGCTGCTCGTAGAGCAGGCCCAGGTGATGGTACGGCCAGGCATAGGCCGGGTCGAGGGCCACCGCCTGTTGGTAAGCCTGTTCAGCTTCGCCAAACTGTTCCAGCACAGCGTAGACTTCGCCGAGGTGATGCCACGAAACCGCCCGGTCGGCATCGCGCCGATGGCGGGCTAAAGCTTGTTGGTAGAGCGGAATCGCTTGCTGATAGTGCCCGCGCTGCGCTTCAAGCAGGGCCAGGCTGTGGTACGGCCAGGCCAGATCCGGGTCAAGCTCAATCGCCCGGCGGTAGGCTTGCTCGGCATCGGCGGGGCGCTTGTCCGCCCGGTAAAGGTCGCCCAGGCTGTTCCAGGGCAGGGCAAAGGTTGGGTCAAGTTCGGTCCCCCGGCGGTAAGCGTCGAGCGCATCAGCACGACGCTCCAGGGCCAGGTAAATATCGCCCAACTCGTTCCAGGCCCGTGCCCTGGCTTCATTATCGGTGTGGCGGTCAACCGCCTGGCGAAAGGCGGTCAAGGCAGCCTCATAATCGGCCTGCCGTTTATAAATCAGGCCCAGGTTGTGGTAGGGCCAGGCATAGGCCGGGTCAAGCTGGTTGGCCGTTTGGTAGGCAGCCAGGGCGTCGCTGTCATTGCCCACCGCCTCGTAGACGCCGCCCAGGTTATTCCAGGAGACGGCTTTATCCTTGTCGCGCTGCTGCCGCTCCAATGCCTGCCGGTAAGCCGTAATCGCCGCCTCGAACTCACCCCGTTCGGCGTAGATGAAACCAAGATTGTTATAAGGGCCGGGGTTATCCGGGCTTAATTCAATCACCCGGCGATAGGCGGTAAGGGCGTCGTCGTAGCGGCCCAATTGGCCGTAAACATTGCCCAAGCCGTTGTGGGCCGGGGCATAATCCGGGTCAAGCTTGACAGCCTGGCGGTAGGCTGCAATCGCCTCTTCTGAGCGCCCCAGTACGCTATAGACATCGCCCAGGTTATGATGGGGGTGGGCAGCCTGCGGGTCGAGCTGGCTGGCCCGCTGGTAAGCGGCGACGGCTTCGTCGGTACGGCTGAGGGCTTGATAAACGTCGCCGAGATTGCGCCACGAAGCGGCCCGGCCCTCGTCATCCCGGTGCCGTTCCAACGCCTGCTGGTAGAGGGTAATGGCCTGCTGGTACTCGCCGCGCTGCTCGTAGACCAGGGCCAGATTGTTGTAGGGCCAGGCTTCGGCCGGATCGAGGGCAATGGCCTGCCGGTAGGCTTTGATCGCCTCGTCGGCCCGGCCGAGGGCGCTGTAGACATCGCCCAGGCCGTGCCAGGGCGGGGCGTAGCCGGGGTTGAGGACACTGGCCCAGCGATAGGCAGCAATGGCTTCGTCCGACTCGCCCTGGGCGGCGTAAACGTTGCCCAGGTTGTCCCAGGTAACCGCCTTGTCCTTGTCGCGCTGGTGCCGCTCCAGCGCCTGGCGGTAAAGCGGAACAGCCGCTTCGTAATCGCCGCGATGCTCATACAGGAGGCCCAGGTTGTGATAGGGCCAGGGGTAGGCCGGGTTCAGTTCAATGGCCTGTTGGTAGGCAGCGATAGCCTCATCGTAGCGGCCCAGGGCGGTGTAAACATCGCCCAGGCCGTTGTAGGCCAGCGGGCGCGGTTCCAGTTCGATCGCCCGCTGGTAGGCCGGCACGGCTTCTTCCTCACGTTCCAAATAATCCAGGGCCGCGCCCAGGTTGAACCAGGCGTCACCGTTGTCCGGGTCGAGAACGACGGCATGCTGGGCAGCTTGCAGGCCCGGTTCGGAGGGCACGGTTTCCAGGGCCGACTCCGGCCAGAGGAAGATGCTGCTCAACTGGTAAAAGCCCTGGCCCAACTGCCGCCGCAAATTGGCCGCAGCGGGCGGCAGATTGGCTTCGGCGGCCAGGTAGGCTTTGAGGGCTTCCGGGTAGCGCTGTTCCTGGACCAGCCAGTCGCCCTGCCAGCGATGGAGGATGCTCAGGTGCAGCGGTTCCAACTCGGCGGTTTTCAGCAGCCGGTCTACCATGCGCCCGACGGCCTCGCCCGGCTCGTCGAAGAGGCTGATGTCTTTCAGGCCGGTGCGCAGTTGGTGGACCAGGTTGGCCGCGGAGCGACTCAGCGGCAGGGCGGCATCACCCAGAAATTCTTCGGCCTGGATAAGCAGACCCTCAGCAAAGGGGCGATCAAAGCCCAGTCCCTCGACAAAGCGGGGCAGTAAAAACTGGATGGCCTCGTCGGGATCATACCAGAGCAGGGCGTTGAGCAGGTCGCGCACAGTCCGCTGCCAGCGGGGGTCGCGCACCCGCAGCAAAGGATCGTCAGAGACTTCGGCCTCCCGCCCGGCCCACTCGGCCTGATAGTGGCTGACAGCCCGTTTGCTGAGCCGGTCACGCACCTGGCGGTAATGCTTGAGGGTGCGCAATTCGCGGCGGACAAAATCATAAACGGCGTCATGCAGCCCGTCGCTGAGGACAAAGGCGTAGCGGAGACGCAGGTCGTTCAACAGCTCATGGGCGGATTGGCCGGGCAGCAAGTTCCACACGGCATGCAGAGCGGTTTCGTCAGCCCCTTTATGCAGGAGGGCCAACCCCTGCACCCGCTCCAGGTCATCCTCGCGGTTCAGGCAGTAGCGCAGGAAGCGGGCGGTGATCTGTTCCAGCCGGCCGGCGGGGAGCAGCGTTTTATCATCCAGCATAAATTCGCGCAGAAAGTCGTCCCGCTCCATGCTGAAGAGGGCGTCGGCGACCATCTCGACCACCAGGGGCACGCCGCTGCTGGTGGACTTGACGGCGTCAATCAGGTTCTCGTCTATCTCCAGCGAGACCTGACGGCGCGCGGCTTCGGCTTCGAGGTATTCGCGCAGGTCGGCATCGCTGAAGATGCTCATATCCCAGACGACCGGCGGGTTTTCGCCGAGCAGGTCACGGTAGCCCTTGTAATCCTGTTTGATCCCGTTGACTTCCACCAGGCGCTCGTCGGCCAGGTTGTAGCGGCCGCTTAAGATCCAGATGAGGGGGGTGTTGGTAGTGGGCAAAACCAGATGGTCGCGGAGGAAAGGTTCCAGTGGGACGATCACTTCCAGGTTGTCGAGGGCAATGGCGACGGGCCGGCGGCGGGCTATGCGTTTAAGGGCGGCGACCAGCCTGGCCGCCAGGGCCAGGGCCGGATGGCGGAAGAGCATCGCTTCGGCCTGGCTAATTTTGCCCTCTTGCTGCATTTGATCGGTCAGCAAGTCGTAGGCTTGGGCAGTGATAGCAATTTCGTCGGGGGTCGGGGATTGGGGGCCGGGGGTTGGGTAAGACTGCCTTGAGGCGAGATGGTGGCTTCGTAATTCCTGGGCGACTAAGCCTCTGGCGGTGTGGAGCAGGCCGGCCCAGCGTTCGCGGCTTTCGGCCTGGTAGCGGGTGACCCGCTCGACCACGCCGGGCAGGTCGGCCTGCGCTTGCCGGTAGGCGGCCACTTCGCTTTCGTAGCCTGCCTGGGCCAGGTGGCCGGCCAGGCGGTCCAACAGATGAACCGGCTCCAACACCGGCGGCCCCAGCGAAACGTCGTCGTAGAAGGTCAGAATAGACAGGTCGCCTCCCATTTCATCAGCCAGGATAAGGCAGCGGCGGGCCAGCCAGCTTTTGCCAATACCGCCGATGCCGTGGGGCAGGAAAATGTGGGCATAGGAGTCGTCGCCGGGAGCCTGCTCGGGGTCAAAATTGGCCGCCTGCATATAGGCTAAATCACGCCAGCGGCGTTGGTGCGCCACCAGGCCCTGCAAGGCAACCCGAAACTGCCGCTGCTCCTGCACCCGGCCGATAAAATTGGCCCGTTGTTCCTCAGGTTGGTCCGGATTCACGGGTGATTGAGTGACCATAGTTCACCGTTGTAAATAACAAGGACTTACGCGGTGGGTGGAAAAGCCCTCCCTAAATCCCTCCCAAAGGGAGGGACTTAAGCTGATTCTCCCCCATGTGGGGGGAGTTAGAGGGGGGCAAATACTTCAACTGCGTAACCCCTGTAAATAATACAATCCAATCTTACTCTGTTAAGACCAAAGTACACTGTACAAGGAGTTAACAATAGTGTACCATAAAAAGGAATTTTTCCACCTTTCCATTATCATACTATAGCATAACTCCGCTGGTTTCGTAAAGTAGTTATGTCAAAAACGAGCCGCCCACAGAGACCTGTTTGGGATAAACGAGCGAGTTTTGACAGGTCTCTACTTCTTCATTTTGTGTTATAATTGGGTGGGAAAGAGTCAGCGGGAATGGGAGGCCCACATGCGTAAAATTCTCATTATCGAAGATCGGCGGGAAAATATTGTTTTTATTGCCAACAATATTCTGAAGCCGCTTGGTTACGAAGTCATCACGGCTATGGATGGCCCGACCGGCCTGACGAAGGCTCAGGAAGAATCGCCGGACTTAATTATCAGCGATTTAAAGTTACCGGGGTTAGGCGGATTGGAAGTGATGGAGAAACTGCGCCAGAAGGGCATCAACATTCCCACCATTGTGATGACCTTTCACGGCACGGAGGAGACAGCCGTGCGGGCACTGCGCCTGGGCGCCCGTGACTATTTAATTAAGCCGTTTACGGTGGAGGAAATGCAGGCGGCGCTGGAGCGAGCCTTCAAAGCGCTGCCGCAACCGGCCCCCCCGCCCCTCAGGAAGCTGACCACTGCCCCCCTCGTAGCAAGAGAACAGGGAGCAGAACCGGCCCGGCTGACCCAACTGGAGCGGGAATTGGCCGAGATGCGCGTGGCGCTGACCTCTCGTGATAAACAGATCACCCAGATGAAACAACTGCTGCTCAACCGCAACACCCCGCCGGCCGGGGCCGAAGGCGGCCCCAATCCCCCTCCCACCCCAAAGATCACCGCCAACGACGTGCGGATGACTCAGCTTGAGCAGGAACTCATCCAGATGCGAACCGTCCTGGCGGCCCGCGAGAAACAGTTGGTCCACCTGCAGCAGCAGTTGGCCAATTCGGTCAAGAAGCTGGATATGGCCGAAGCGGCCCAACGCGCGGCCACCTGGGAAGAGGATAGTGCCCGCTTGCAGCATGTGCTGGCCCAGTCCAAGCACATGTTGGGCGAGGCCGAGAAACGGATCCGCACCCTAGAAGAGACGGTCATGGCGCAGAAATTACAAATGGGCAAGTACCAGGAGGAGGCCAAGCGCCTGGCCGACCAGCTCCGCAATTTATCGGAGGCGGTACGGCTGCTCTCCCAGGACTTGGGGCAGCAAATGGAACGGATGGGCGTCGTTACACCGGGGGAGAAGCGGCGGTAAAAATTTGCTCTTGATACCATAAGTAGAACGCTGAAACCGCAGATGTTACGCAGATTCACGCAGATTTTATTTGGATTTAGAGAAGATCAGCGAATATCAGGATTGATCTGCGTTATCTGCGTTCTTTTTTAAGGGGAGGGGAGCACTTTGTTTCAAACCCAATTTCGACCCGAGCAGGTTCATTCGACCGCGTTCATTGCCCAGGGCGCTGTTGTCGTGGGGGATGTGACCCTGGGCGAGGAGACGAGCGTCTGGTTCAACGCCAGCCTGCGGGGTGACAGCACCCCGATCACGATTGGCCCGCGCAGCAATATCCAGGAGGGCTGCATTTTGCACGCCGACCCCGGCTTTCCGGCGATCATCGGCGCGGGGGTGACGGTGGGCCACGGGGCGGTGGTTCACGGGGCGCGCGTGGGGGATAATTCCCTGATTGGCATTCGCGCGGTGCTGCTCAACGGGGTGGTGGTGGGCGAGAACTGCATCGTCGGGGCATGCGCGCTGCTGACCCAGGGTAAAAAGTTCCCCCCCGGTTCGCTGATTATGGGCGCGCCGGCCAAAGTGGTGCGCGAGCTGACCGCCGAGGAGATCGAACGCAACCGCCGGGCGGCGGAGGAGTATGTCAAGCGGTCACGGGCGTTTATGGGTCGTGGGTAGGGATTTTCTGGGCAAAGGTTCAGATAGGACCACTCAGAGGAGGGTTATTTGGAAGAGTTTAATAGGATCAATGGTTGGGTGGCAATAATTTCAAGCTACAACAACATACTTCAGTATTTGGTCAGGAGATTACTTAATGGAAGTCAAAGACGACAACATGACCCCTTCTGTCAGCCAGACAACTGTAATAATCCTCAGCATCTTGGTTGCAGTAGTGATTTTGGCTGGTATAGGTCTTATTTACTGGCTTACAGCCCCTGATCCATCAACATCTGTTGCCGAGAACAAGGACATCCCAAGATCAACTGAGACCTGGCCCACTGTTCCACCAACTTTTACGCCTACATCCTCTCCCACATCAGAATCTACACCAACTCCTACGACTACACTTACCCCTACTCCCACCCCAGCACCAACTGCGACGCCCACTCCAATTGTTGTTGGTTGGCGAGAATTAGGTTATCTGACTACAGCCGAATTCACTGCTGTAACTGTTACAGAATTTACACGCGAGCGACGATTTGCTCCAGATGAAAAAATTATTCTAAAAGCTGTGGGTAAAATTCAAACGGGCATTGATATGTCTCAGATTGAAGACTCTGATGTAGAAGTGAGTGGAACCTCTGTAAAAATCGTCTTACCGCGTGCTAAAGTAACCAGTATTGATTTATTACGGGGTGAAACACAGATAATTGATAAAGGGTTGTTTCCAGGTGAGGGCCTAGAAACAGCAGCATTGGATAAGGCCCGGACGGATTTAGAACAGTGGGCAGTTGGACAAGGAAATTTACTTGATTTGTCGGAGAAATTGGGCAAGATACAATTGGAAAGTTTCCTGCGGCAACTTGGGTTCAGAGAAATCATAATCACATTCAAGAACAAGCAAGGGATATAACTGATGTATCGGCTCTTAATAAAAATCGCTTGGAATGCATTACCGATAATTGCCCTGGTGTTACTGGTTTTGTGGCTTTTGGGGTTATTTCCGCCTCCAACGTCAACCGTAACGGCAGGTCCCCCAGTATTAGAAGCAATTAAGCACATCAATAAACAGATATTTATAGAGCATTACAATGCCGTAGATGTAACTTTTACGGAAGTGCCGAACTGGGTTGGTAAATTTGGGATCAAACAAGAATTTATTGTTTTAATACGGGGACGAGTGCCAGCGGGATTTGACTTACAGCAATTAAGTGAAAAAGATGTGTGGGTCAGTTCAGATGGGAAACGCGTACAATTAACCTTGCCATCTCCTGTTATTTTTAAGGACAATGTTTTCATTGATTTTGAAAATAGCCGAATCCTTTCGCAGAGTGACACCTGTCCCAATTTCATTTGTGAAGATAATCTCGTAGCTTATCAAAGCCAAGTTATGCCTACTGGCAGAGATAAACTTATCGAATTCGCTCTAAAAAATGGTATTCTGGAACAATCCGCTAAAGATGGTAAGGCGTATTATGAGCAATTCTTGAAATCTCTTGGTTTTGAGGAAGTCAGGGTTAATGTAAATGGATATGGGTTGTAAGGGTATCGTCTTAACAAAAAGCTAACTCGATATATAGGGTGTCAAGTACCAGAACCTTAAAATTGACGTCGGAAAAGGCTGAAAAAAGAAACAGCTTAAAATACCCTATTTCATGCGTTTAATTTGGTAACTGGGCAAGTGGCAAGTAGAATAAGGCGTATTACGACATAATGAACGATAGGAGTTAAATATGGAAGTTGTCACTGTTTCACCCAAATACCAAGTGGTTATTCCATTGAGTGTTCGGCAATCTCTGGGAATAAAACCTGGTAACAAAGTTCAGGTCATTTTGTATGAAAACCGAATAGAATTAATTCCGCTCCAGCCTATTAAGAAAATGCGCGGATTTCTCAAAGGAATTGATACAACGATTGAACAAGATGCTGACCGAGTATGAATGTAGTAGACTCATCAGGTTGGCTTGAATATCTGGCAGAAGAGCCAAATGCTGACTTTTTTGCCGCAGCAATTGAGGATATAGAGAATCTAGTTGTGCCGGTGATCAGTCTGTACGAAGTTTTTAAGCGGGTTTATCAACAACGGGGAGAAAATGATGCGCTCAAGGCAGTCGCTTTAATGATGCAAGGGCGAGTAGTAGATATAGATGCAGAATTAGCGCTAAGCGCGGCTAAATTGTCGCAGGATCTGTCAATCCCCTTGGCAGATAGTTTGATCCTGGTAACAGCGCGAGTATACCAGGCCACCTTGTGGACCCAAGATGAACATTTTAAGGACATCTCTGGCGTTCGGTATATCAGCAAGCAGAAGAAGTAATGAGTTGAATAAGGGATGACCTTGAGGTCATCTGGGCTGTTTTCAATCCGTTGTTGCCGCTCAAGCGTCAGCCTTACTGCGGACCCTGCAGCCCCTCACCCTCCGACTCGCTGCCGGGGGTTGGCTCGCTCGTCGATTCCGAGGTGGGGGTAGGGGTTTCGCCGGTGGGTTCAACCGTGGCCGTTGTCTCCGGCTCGGCGGTAGGGGAAGTGAAGCTTTCCGGGGTAATCACGGTCGTCTCGACAGGGGCGGCGGTAGAGCCGGTCTCCGGTTCAGTGGTTTGGAGAGGTTCGGTGGTCACGGTCAGGACGGTCGTTGGGGTAATGGCGGCGGTGGGTGAAATTGCCGGGCGGGGCGTTGGGGTGGGCGGCTTATTACTCCACAAGCCCAGGTTTCCGGCCCTGGCCTGCTGCTCGGCTTCCAGAATTTCAGCCTGGAAACGGGTGTCGGGTTCGCTGACGGCGGCCCGAGCCAGGCCCTGCTCAGCCAGGGTAACATTCAGCAGTTCATCGCCCAGGTAGACGTAGCGAAGTAAATTCCCCTCGTCGTCGGTGTCGCTCTGGTCGCGTTCCAGGCGCACAACCTTCCTGCTGGTCAGTTTCTGATTCACCTCATAGGCGACAATGCCCCAGGGAACGCTGGGAGTGTTGGGCGGCGCGTCAATGCCAAGGTAGCGGACGGTGTAAGTTTGCCCAGGGGCATCCCCTTCCATGATCACGCTGATCGTATCTCCATCCACAGCGCCGACCACCAGCGCCCGAACCTCATCGGGCAGGGGGGTGATAGTAGAGGTGGGGCCAGGCGTGAGTTCGGTGGCGGGAATGACGCGGGTGCTGACCGGCGTGGGTTTAGCGGTAGGCGCGCCAGTGGGCAGCACGACTGTCTCGGCCCGATAGAGCGCGCCGGGCGTCGCCGGGGTGGCTTGAGCACAGGCGGCCAGAAGGCTGGCGAGAAGGCAAAGTACAAAACAAAGGTGGATTTTACCAACCCTCGCCCCCAGACGGACCAGAACAAAACTGGATTGCTTGAAACTTCTTTTCATAATCTTAACCGGGAGGCGTATTATACCGCTAATAGGCTTTCTCAGAAAATCGGCCTGCCCATTAATTGAACCGCTGAGAGACATGAGGGCGCCGAAAAAAACCGGGGGTGCGAGCGGGTTCGCAATAACCTCAGTTCGGAGTTTTATTTTCTCGACAGGACCTGCGGCAAGATTGACAGGATAAAAATAGTCAAAAATCTTGTTAATCCTGCCGTAGGGGTAAGTCTCCATTAAATCGTGATTATTGACACCACTGCTGGACCAAGGCTTGAGGTATGTTTAGATCGCCGCCCCGCTTTTGGGCGGGATCCAGAATGGAGGTACTGAAAATCAAACAGTTCTGCTACGGTCCAACAGTGATCGGTTAGATTAGCCGCGATGGCCGGAGTTCGTCGTAACCAACGACAGCCCCTTTAGCCAAGCAGAAAGGCACCCGTAAGCTATCGTGATAGGTGCAAAGTTGTAGAAACAGCCAACGACATGCCATGCCTGCAAGGTTTCCGGTTGTTGGGCCAGGGCGCGAGTGCGCCGGGTCAAGGAGGCCAAACATTGGCGGAAGGTGGCATTGAGCCTTTCGATATAGGCGGTGTTAATGCCACCCAGACCTTGGCTGGCCTGGATCAACTGCTGTACCCACCTGCCGGCTGCCCTGCACAATCCGCCGCTGAATAGTCAGTTGTCCGGCTGTTCGCTCTTTGACCACTTGAACAATCGCTACCTCCGACCAGGACCACAACTGACACCGCCGAGTTGACCCAACCGAGGCACTTTAGACCGAAAGGCCCGCTGAAAGCTTTAACATAGCTGGGCAGGCCATCAACGGCCAACAACAGCGGTCGACACAAGGCGATGGCCCGAATTTGGTCAGCCACCGCTTGGATCAAGCCCTTATCTCGGTGGGGACTGATCGCTCCACCCAACCACAGCCGGGTCGAGATCATCATCGCCATCGCCAGCCACATCGTCCCGCCTTGAGTTTTCACTTTGATCTCGTCGGCCTGAACCTGCTGCAAGTCAAGTTGGCTCTGGCCCACCGTATGCTCATCACCCGTTGGCAATGTTCTCCGGCTCGCTGCCACCAACTTTGATCGTCCGCTCGTCAAAGCCATAGGCTGCCACAATCGCTTGCAACGGACAGCCATGGGCCAGCAGGGTCAGCACGATCATCACCAACTGGGTGTCGGTTTTGAGCCGGTAAAGATCGTGCCTTTACTGCCCGCAAAGTGGTCTGGCAGACCTCGCACCCATACCGTTGTTCCTGTTGACTATGGACGCTGATGTTACCAGCGCCGACTTGTCCTCTTGCTGGACAGTTAAGATTAGGCAAAATATCTGTTGTGGGTTTATCGCTCGCACTCCTGGATTTGGTGTCGGAACCTTCCAGTATGCCCGGTAAACCCACTTTTTTCAAATTTCCCTTTCCTGTTCTCTAATCACGCTTTATTGGAGTGTTACCGCCGTAGGTAAGTCTCCATTAAATCGTGATTATCAGCACCACTGCTGGACCAAAGCTTGAGTATGTTTAGATCGCCGCCCTCGCTTTTTGGGCGGGATCCAGGGTGATGGAGGTACTCGAAAATCAAACAGTTCCGCCACGGTCCAACAGTGATCGGTTAAATTAGCCGCGATGGCCGGAGTTCGTCGTAACCAACGACGGCTCCCTTTGGCCAAGTAGAAAGGCACCCGTAAGCTATCGTGATAGGTGCAAAAGTTGTAGAAACAGCCAACGACATGCCGCCGGCCTGCAAGGTTTCCGGTTGTTGGGCCAGGGCACGAGTGCGCCGGGCCAGGGGATAAGCATTGGCGAAAGGTGGCATTAAGCCGCTCGATAAAGGCGGTGTTAATGCCGCCCTGGCCTTGACTGGCCTGGATCAGTTGCTGGACCAAGTGCTGGCTACCCTGCACGATCCGCCGCTGAATGATCAGTTGACCGACCGTCCTTTCTTTGACCACTTGAACAATCGCCACTTCCGACCAAGACCACAGCTGGCACCGGTGAGGTTGACCCAACCGAGGCACTTTAGATCGAAATGCCCGCTGAAAGGCTTTGACATAGCTGGGCAGGCCATCTACGGCCAACAGCGGGCGACACAAGGCGATGGCCTGAATTTGGTCAGCCAGCGCCTGGATCAAGCCTTTGTCTCGATGAGGACTGATCGCGCCACCCAACCACAGCCGGGTCGAGACCATCATTGCCATCGCCAGCCACATCGTCCCGCCTTGGGTCTTGACTTTGATTTCATCGGCCTGAACCTGCTGCAAGTTAAGTTGGCTCTGACCCACCGTATGCTCGTGCACCCGTTGGCAATGTTCTCCGGCTCGCTGCCACCAACTTTGATCGTCCGCTCGTCAAAGCCATAGGCCACCACAATCGCTTGCAACGGACAGCCATCGGCCAGCAGGGTCAGCACGATCATCACCAACTGGGCATCGGTTTTGAGCCGATAAAAGATTGTACCTTTACTGGCCGCAAAAGTGGTCTGGCAGACCTCGCACGTATACCGCTGTTCTTGCTGACTATGGACGCTGATGTTACCAGCACCAACCTGTCCTCTTGCCGGACAGTTCAGATTAGGGCAAAATATCTGTTGTGGGTTTATCGGTCGCACTCCTGGATTTGGTGTCGGAACCTTCCAGTATGCCCGGTAAACCCACTTTTTTCAAATCTTGCTTTCCTTTCCCCTAATCACGCTTTAGTGGAGTGCTACCCTGCCGTAGGTCCCGTCCATTTTACACAAACATCGAACTCAGGTAAATAAAAATCCCGGCGTTAACCGGGATTGAAAGATTCAGAGTGTAGTTACTCCAGGGATGAGAAAGTATCCTCTCCAGGATGTCCTTCCTTACTGGGCCGGCAGGATAATAAAAAATTTACTGCCGGGCAGTGTCTCCGGGTCATAGCCGCTGCTTTCTACCCAAATCCGACCGTTGTGGGATTCGATCACGCCCCGGGCGATGGTCAAGCCCAGGCCGGCGCCGCCGCCCATAAATTGAGTTTTGCTGGTGCTGTGCAGAGCGACGTTTTCGGCGGTGCTGAATTTCTCAAAAATCAGTTTTTGCTTGTCTAAAGCAATCCCAACGCCGGTATCGGTGACGATGATCTGCACAAAGGTTTGATCCTCGTCGGCAGTTTTGGGCAATAGCCGGGCGCTGATGCTGATCCGGCCTCCATCCGGGGTATACTTGATGGCATTGCTGACAATGCGGGATAAGGCCGAGTGGAGTTGGTTGGTATCGCCATTAATAATCGGTAAATCTTTGGCAATGTCCGTTTCAATGGTGAGGTTGCGCCCGGCGGCGGCACGGTTCTGTTCGGTCTCGACCGAATTAAGGATACTCCGCACTGAAACCGGGGCAAATTTTAGATCCTTGTTGGCCAGTTCCATGCGGATAACGCTGACCATATCGTCCATAATATCTTTGAGCCGCGCTGCCCCTCTGGCTACGCCGGCCAACAACTCTTTAGCCGTTTCATCCCCATTAATCGCTGGCAGCATTTGTAACATCTGGGTGTAGCTATGAATCACCGTCAAGGGGGTGCGCAGTTCGTGGGAAGCAACCGAGATAAAGTTGCTTTTGGCCTCTTCAAAGTGTTTAAGCCGCTCGTAAGCCACCTTTAAATCGTTTAACTTCCGTTCCAGCTCTTCAATCAGGCCGACATTTTGTTCCTTGAGATAATGTTCGCGTTTGGTTGCCGGCGCTTCCGGTTTATGGCCGGCAGCGATATATTTGGCCACCGAGGCAATTAATTCTTCAAAATCAAACGGCTTGCTCAGATAGTCATCACAGCCAATGGCTTTAGCTCGCTCCCGATCATCCATGACATTACGCGCCGTCAAAGCAATAATCGGCACGGTGGTGAGCTGAGCAAAACTGCGAATGCGAGTCACCGCGGTAAAGCCATCCAGATCAGGCAGGTTGATATCCATCAAAATCAAATCAGGGCGAATCTCGACGGCTTTCTTGATGCCCTCCAGGGCGCTGACAGCGTCGACAACCTGATAACCCTGACTTTCCAGGATGCGTCTGACTAAAATTCTGTTTTCGTGAGTGTCTTCAACGTTTAGAATGGTAGTAGATGTACTCATATCCGGTTTCTAGACAGTTTGATGCACGTAAATAAGTAAAACGAGAATTCGAAGCAGTAAGTGAAATCCGGTTATCTACAAAACAAGGGGTATTTCGCCTCGATGAACGATTACCTGACTTTGAGGATAAATTTTGGACCAGACCCGTTGAGTCAATCTCTTGACATGATACCATATCTATCCAAAATGAATATAGGATAACCATCCCAACAAGAACTGGCTCTTACGTTCTTTATCTTTTGGTGATGCTGTCATTATACAACGTTCAAGAGGCACATTCAAAAATACAGGCAGCCTTTTTAGCCAGGTGTTTTTGGCAAATTCGTCATTCTGGATGGGCAGATTATAATAGTAGCTGAACCTTTTTTCACAAGAAATTCAAAGATGTACGAACTATGCGCAAACTAATGATCGGGCGCTGGCTACTCAAACATTTGTTAGTCGTGCTCGTCTTAATCATGCTGATCAATCTCGGATTATGGCAGCTTCGCCGACTGGATGAAAAACGGACGTTCAACCGGAACATGACTGCCGCTTTTAATCAGCCGGCCATTCCCTTGAGCGATGGCCCCATTAGTCCTGCCGAGCTTCATTTTCGCCGCGTCGCCGTTACCGGCGCCTTCGACAACGCCCAGGCGATTGTTATTCGCAATCAGCTCCTCGGCGACACACCTGGCCTGCATCTGGTTACGCCGCTCCGCCTCAAGGGCAGCGATCGGGCGGTGTTGGTTGATCGGGGCTGGATTCCGCGGGGCGACTCGGACCCGGACCCGGCTGACTTAGCGGCCTATGATCTTCCCGGTGAAGTCACCCTGGAAGGTATTGCTTACCAAACCCAGACCCGCCCCGGTGGGCTTTCTCCGCTCGACCCGCCCCTCAAGGAAGGTCAGACTCGCCTGGTGGCCTGGTTTCGGGTGGATATCGAGCGCATCCAGGAACAACTGCCCTACCCGCTCCTGCCTATTTTTATCAGACAACTCCCTGGCCCCCGTGCCGACACTCAAAGTTTACCCCGCCAGGAAAGTGGACTGACGCTCGACGAGGGGCCGCACCTGGGTTATGCCCTGCAATGGTTCTCGTTTGCTGCGATTCTAGTCGTCACTTATGGGGTGTTTCTACGGCAAGAACTGCGGAAAGGATGAGGCGAAGAAACGGGAGGCGAGGATGCGAAGAAAAGAAACATCGCGTCACTACTCACCGCCTCATCGTGTCCCCTATCCTCGCCTCTCCGCATCACCCCTCCTCTCTGCGCGGGCGAGGCCGGCGCGATGAACCTTTAGCGACTGTCCCGGCAGCTCCGGAAGTTTCCAGATGAACCTCCGGCAGCGTGTCGCCTTCAACCAGGCCGGATTGAATCAGGCGGCGCATTTCGACGACCGCCAGCGGGTCGGTCTCCACAGGCTGGTAGGCGGCTAAAACCCGTTCAACCTCGGCCAGGGTGCGCTGGTGCAGCGTCGGCTGGCCGGCTTTTTGCCAGTTGTCGCGGTTGAGCCGGTCGAACGTAGGGCCGGGCAAATACATCTCCTCCGTCCAATATTTCAGGGTGTGATTGGCGACGAGCAGGTGCTGATCCTGCAAAAGCTGGCGCACCAAATCAACTGTGGGTAAATCCTCCATCGGCTTAAAATCGCGAACAAAGTGGAGCGCCTGGCCGCACAATTCGTTGTCAAACACCAATTTTTCCAGGCTAAAGACCAGCACATAATCCAGCATGCCCGGCCCGGAGACCGAGTTAACCCCGGCCAGCGCCGCCATAAGGGCGCTGGCAAAGGCTTCAGCGCCGCCCTGGGCGTCCACAAATTTGCTGTCACTTAAAGCCATGTAAGATTGGGTCGGCAGTCCCAGCGATTTGGCTACCTTGACATACGCCACATCCACCCGCAGCGATTCAACCGCCGCCATCGGCGACGAGGTCGTTTTCATATGAAAAGCTGCCGGCGCGCCGCCAAAGAGCAGAGGCGCGCCCGGCTTAATCAACTGGGCCATGGTCAGTCCGGCCAGCACGTCGGCCACGTGCATGACTGTTGCGCCCACGGCGGTGACCGGAGCGATCAGGCCCATCAAAGTGACCGGGACCAGCTCGATGGGGATACCCCACTCGACGCAATCAATCAGGTTTTGGCAGGAGTCGTGGCTGTAGCGGAACATGCCGGTCGGGGTGATGGTAAAGATGCTCAGGGGGCGGGCCACCAAATCGGCTTTGTCGCGCCGAAAGAGCTGCATCATCTCGGCCATGCGCGGCGTGCCATGAGCCGTGAAAGCGCCGGAGACAACCGGCTTGAGTGAATTGGTCAAACAATGATACAACCGCCAGGCGTCGGACACCTGGGGTTCGATGTCGCCGGTGGAAAAGGCGGTGGCCAGGTAAGCAATATGAGGCAGACCATCTGCCAGGCGGACGTATTCGATGAAGTCCGCGGTGGTAGCGGTGCGGGTCTCGCCGGTGCGGTGGTCCAGCACTTTAACCCCGCTGGAGCCGGGCACAAAGTGAACATTGTCGCCGCCCAGGTAGGCATGCGGGTCGCCGTTCCGATTGTACAGGGTAAACGAGCGGGGGGTACTGGCAATCGCGCGATCCACCTCATCGGGGGGAAAAAGAATCCGCTGGCTGGCCGGGTCTTGCTTGAAGCCATGATCCAGCAGCCGCTCGCGCAGCGTCTGGCCCATCACCTCGACCCCCACCTCGGCCAAGATCTGCTTGGCCTCGACCAAAATCTGGTTGATTAAATTATCTTCGATGATTTCGATGGTGGGCTTCATCAGCAGACCTTACTCTCAATTAGGTTGAAACCGGAAAAAGTACCAGACTCTGTTTTCGACATTCATATCAATCGTGAACTTATCTGAAACCTGTTGGCCCTCCCCATTTTCCAGGTAAAAGGTCCAGACCCCGGCAATGTAGATCGCGCGGGGCTGCGGTTCAAATTTAATATTACCGCTCTTGACCACACCGCCGGGTGGCGTATGGCCGATGGTCTGCCCGGCAGAAAAGTCGGACCGGGTCACAATCCCCTCAGGGTCGCTACCAACAAGACGGAAGCCGGGTATCCAGCTATTGTCACCCCCCTGAACAGCCACCATAATGGACAGAAGCGTCGATTCGGTAGGTTGAGTGTATAGCTCGGCCAGATTGAACTGCCAGGTAGGGACCGGCGTGGGGGTCGGGGGCGGCGGCTGGGTCGGCGGGGGGGGTGGGGCCGGGGTGCTGGTCGGGGTTGTGGTGGGAGTCCGGGTGGGTCGCGGTGTCCGGGTGGGGGTGAGGGTCGGCGTGTCGGTTGGAATCGGGGTGAGGGTCGGCGTAGGTGTAACGGTTGGGGTCGGGGTGGCCACAGGGGTGGAGGTAAAAGTCGGTTGGAGGGTCTTGATAATTTCGATGGTCGGGGTTGGTTCGTCCGCCATCGCTACCAGTTTATCAAACGGGGAAGCCAGGGTGCAACCAGTCAGCCAAACCAGAGCCAGAAGGGCTGGAAGAATGGAAGGCCGGAGGAGTGGAGGTTTGCCAACCTTCCAACCCTCCAACCTTCCAACCTGCTGACAATATTTGAATGGGATACGTTTTATCTGTTTCAAGCCAAACTCTTTTCTTCAGCGAAAGGTAAGCCAGCCAGATTGTATGCAAAACAACTGCTTGGCACAAATGCAAGAGGATACAGGTTTGTAATTACCTTTAAAAAATCTGGGTAAATCTGGGTCCAGAATAAAAACCCGGGGAAGTAGGGGGACCAAATTACGAGTTAAATTGCCAGAACGGCCTTAAGAGGTATCTTGAGGCAGGGCCGGCCGGGTCGGGGTGGGCGTCGGGGTTACTGTCGGGACGGGAGTGCTGTCCGGCGGCGGGAGTTGGTGCTCCAATTTAGTCACCAGATGCCATAAGAGGGACAAGTTTTCATCCAGAACAGCCTGCATCGTCGGATCAGTATCGCCACGGCGGCTTAAGAGTTCCGGTTTCTGATTGAAGGCCGTGGGTCCATCGGCCAGCAGCAGCTTGCGCAGAGCTTCATAATCGCTGCGCTTGATTTCTACGGCGGCCATGGTCCCACGAGTCAAGCGCAGGGGGCGGATGGGGGTAGCGGTTTGGGTCAGGTGAACCCGCAGCGAAAATTCGTAGCGATCAAGCGTGATCAAAACCTGAGCCAGCAGGTAGTAAACATTGTTTTGCTTGGTCACCACCTTCAGGGGCTGTAACAAATCCAAGGGGACACCCTCACGCCACTGGGCAAATTGGCTCTCAATTTGGTCCGGCTCGGTTAATAATTCGGTGGCGCTGTGCAGGGAACCAAAACTGCTGGCCAGCGGAGAAAAGTCAACGATCGCCTGGCTGCCATCGGCAAAACGAACCCAGACCGCTACATGATCCACGCGATCCTGCAAGTCATCCACCGGCGCAGCCACGCCAAAGCGGCCCAAGGCCACGCCTCGGACTTGAGGCGATTGCAGCAATTCTTGCTGCACCGCATAAGCTAAAACAAAGCTGTCCACAGCCGGCCATTCGGCCGGATTAGCCGGTTGCGGGGGATAGGCCAGACGAGCCAGTTGGCCTTCCGGGCCAGGTTCAATGACAATCTTGGTAGCGTCATCTTCCAGGAGGGGGGCAAAGCCAAACTCAAACTTACCCAGGGTGGCTTTGGCGGCATTCAAGGCTTCGACATTATCGTTGTTAGGGATGACCAAGGGCCGGGTAGGGGTTGGGCTGGGGACAGGCGTTGGGGTCGGCTCGCTGGCGCAAGCCGGTAGAAGGGCGATCAGCCCCAAAATTGCACCCACCATTCGGAGAATTTTTAGGAGGGGCTGATGGCGAGTTTGCAGGAACCTGCCCATTGGACCAATAGCTTGGATCATGACCGCTCCAGCCAGGCCGCTCCGAATTAAAATTTTGAGCCGGCCGCGAATTTTCAGCAGAAACAAGAACATGGTACACAATGAGCCAGATTCGTCAAACGTTAGTAGATGCCGCTGGGATGAACGAAGCACTTTGACTTGCCCTATCCTTCGTGATAAACTAGCCCAAAACCACTCCACTCAATCTTAAATTATCATACCGAGGAATCTATGCCAACCGTCGCCTTTCAAGGCATCACCGGCGCCTATTCTGAGAGCGCCATTTTTCAATTTTTCGGCGCTGAAACCAAAACCGTTTCATGCCAAACCCTGGAAGGGATTTACGAAGCCGTCGAAACAGGCCGGGCCGACCTGGGCCTGCTGCCGGTCGAAAACGCCCTGGCCGGTTCGCTGCCGCGGGCCTATGAACTGCTGATGGAGCGTGACCTGCGGATTCGGGCTGAAGTGATTATGCACATCCAGCACACCCTCATGGCTGCGCCGGGAGTTAAACTGAGCGATTTGAAGCGGGTGCGTTCGACCCAGCTCTCACTTAATCAGTGTGAAAAATTCATCAACCGTTATGGCCTGGAACAATTTCCCGCCTCGGATACGGCCAGCAGTGCCCGCGATCTGGCGGCCCACCCGGAACCAGACCTGGGCGTGATTGCCAGCAAATTAGCAGCCCAGATTTACAAGCTGGATATCCTGGAAGAGGAAATCGAGGATGCCGCTTTTAACTACACCCGCTTTTTTGTCCTGGGCCGGGAAGACCCGCCCCGCGCCCAACGCAGCAAAACCTCGCTCATTTTTAGCGCCCGCCATCTGCCCGGCTCGCTCTATCACTGCCTGGGTGAGTTTGCCGAGCGCAACATCAACCTGACCAAAATCGAGTCCCGCCCCCGCCGAGACCGTCCCTGGCAGTATCTATTTTACCTCGATTTTGAAGGCCACTGGCAAGATCCCGCCGCCGAAGCGGCCCTGCTGGGACTGCTGCGCCGGGCCGGTTTTGTCAAAATGCTTGGCTCCTATCCCATGGCCACCACGCCCCATCCAGAAGAAGCGAAGGGGCGAGGAGGCGAAGAACTGTGGAGCAGCAACTTAGACGAGCCTTCTGACCTTCCCACCTTCAAGCGCGGATAAACCCATGATTATCATTATGCATTCTGAAGCCATCCCTTTTGAAATTGACAACGTCGTGGCCGAGGTGGAGGCCAGGGGCTGGCAAACGCACCTTTCCCACGACTCAGGCGAAACCATCATCGGTTTGCAGGGCAGCGGACAGCAGTTGGACCCGTTCTACCTGGGCCAGATGCCCGGCGTCAAAGAAACGATGGCTATTACCCAAAAATTCAAGCTGACCAGCCGGGCCTTTCGCCGGGAGGATACAACCTTTACCCTGGGCGATGTCAGCATCGGCAGCGGCCAAGTAGCGGTCATCGCCGGGCCATGCAGCGTGGAGAGCCGGGAACAACTGCTGGAAACGGCCCACGCGGTCAAGGAGGCCGGAGCCACCTTTCTGCGGGGCGGGGCCTACAAACCGCGCAGTTCGCCCTACAGTTTTCAGGGCATGGGCGAGCAGGGTCTTAAACTGCTGGCCGAAGCCCGTGAAGCTACGGGCCTGCCTATCGTTACCGAAGTCATGTCGCCGAGCAAAGTGGCCCTGGTCGCCATTTATGCCGATGTACTGCAAATCGGGGCGCGCAACATGCAGAACTTCGACCTGCTCAACGCCGTCGGCCAGGCCCACAAGCCGGTGCTGCTCAAGCGGGGCATGTCGGCCACGATTGAAGATTTGCTCATGGCCGCCGAGTACATTTTGGCTCATGGCAACAACCGGGTCATGTTATGTGAGCGAGGCATCCGCACCTTTGATAACAAATACACCCGCAATACCTTCGACATCAACGCCATCCCCCTGCTTAAAGAGCTGACCCACCTGCCGATCGTCGCCGATCCCAGCCACGCCATCGGCGTGCGCCGCCATGTCAGCGCCATGACCCTGGCCAGTGTCGCCGCCGGAGCCGACGGCCTGATTATCGAAACCCACCCCGACCCCGACCACGCCGTCTCCGACGGCGACCAATCGCTGACCCTGCCCCAATTCCGGGAGTTGATGGAACAGGTGCGCGCGATGGCCGAGGCGATAGGCCGCAGAGTCTAGACGGCAGACGGCCGACCACTGACCGCCGTCTGCCGTCAGCGGTCGGCGGTCAAAATCCCAAGCCGGTAAGAGATTTGTTAGAAGTTTTTGGTTAAGTGGAACAGTACGGGTAGAATCAGTAATTGGGCGGCTCATTTCTACTAAAACAGGGATACCATTTACCGGCTGTCGCAATTACAGGCGCAGTTTTGGAAGATACGCTACGAAAGCTGTGTCAAAAGCACAAAGTCTTATGGGGTGGGGAGAGTTCAATCAACAAGCTGAATACCGAACTATATAAGGCGAATGTCTACGATAAGGCTCAATTTGGGCAAGTAGAGGCTTGGGGAAAATTGCGCAACAAAGTTGACCATGGCGATTTCAAGAGTGTAGACGATGTTGATCGTAATGATGTGCGTCGAATGATCGATGGATTACGTGATTTTGTTGTAAAGCATCTAACGTGATCTGGGAAAGCAGTGCAAAAATAGAATCTAAAAAAGGTTCGAATTCGATCCGTTGAAATGTTAAATAACTATCGGGTACGCTTGGGGTTTACCAATGGAACGCAAAAAGAAATTGATTTGGAGCCTTACTTGCATGGTCCTGTCTTCGAGCCGATACGAAAAGATCCACTTATATTCCGTTCGGTGAAGGTTGACCAGCGGATGGGTACGATTGTTTGGGACAATGGGGCAGACATTGACCCGGATGTACTTTATCTCGGTCTAAAACCGGCCTGGATGGAAGAAGAATTGGCTCCGGTAGAGCAAACACCGCCTAGCGTTATTCGATAGAAAGGTTATGGGTTATGTCTAACACAAAACAGCAGGATTTACAATCTTCAGGCCGGGAAGTCGCTACCTTGGGCGGGGGCTGCTTCTGGTGCCTGGAGGCAGTTTACGATGAGCTGCAAGGCGTGGAGGATGTGGTGTCCGGTTACTCCGGCGGTGCGGTGGTTAATCCAACCTACCAGCAGGTATGCACCGGGACAACCGGCCACGCCGAAGTGGTCCAAGTGACCTTTGACCCGTCAATCGTCTCGTTTCGAGAAATTCTGGAGATTTTCTTTACCATTCACGATCCCACCACCCTCAACCGGCAAGGAGCCGATGTCGGGCCGCAGTATCGTTCGGCTGTCTTTTATCACACACAGGAGCAAAAAGCGACGGCAGAGCAGGTCATTGCTGAACTCAATGCCGCCCAGCTCTGGGATGCCCCGATTGTGACCGAGGTCACGCCGTTCCAGGCTTTTTATCAGGCCGAAGCGTATCACCAGGAGTATTTTCAACGCAATCCTGGGCAGGGTTACTGCCGGGTGATCATTGCTCCCAAGGTGGCCAAGTTCCGCCAGAAGTACCTGGCTAAGCTCAAAAAATAAAGTTGCTATCTTTGCCCTTCTATTGACACCTCGTTGACCTTGTGCTACAATATTTTCAGTAATTTCTGAATATTTGGAACAAGGTGTATGAGCGAACTCAACGAGATCAAAGAAAAGTTTATACTGCATTGGGGGGAGCAGGGGTCACTCTGGGGCATTAACCGGACGATGGCCCAGGTTCACGCCCTGCTCTTTGTTTCGCCAGAGCCGCTGTGCGCCAACCAGATTATGGAGGAGTTACAAATAAGCCGGGGCAATGTCAGCATGGCTCTGCGGGAACTCATGGCCTGGGGTTTGGTCAGCCGGGTTCATATCAAGGGTGAGCGCCGCGAGTTTTACACCACCGAAAAAGATGTGTGGATGATGTTCCGCATCATTGCCCGCGAGCGAAAGAAACGAGAAGTTGACCCAACCATCGAGGTCCTGCGGGAAAGTTTCAACCGGCTCAACCAAATGCCCGATGCGGAAGGCAAATACGAACGAGAACAAATCAAAAACCTGCTTGACTTTTTTGAAACCGGCGTAGAAGTGTACAAAGACCTGGAAACGCAATCCCCTACCAGTATTCTGAAGTTAATGGGCAAAGCCCTGCAGGTGAGACAGTTGCTTTCATAGGCCATCTTGTTCTATTCATAACTTTCATAAATTTCTGAACGTTATGAAAGTTGACCAGAAGGGCGGCGAGTTACAGGGAGCCGCTTGAGGAGAGGAAAATGACGATCAAATCGGAGATGAGATTCTTTCCCAGCTTGTTGAGCAATCGCCACTATTCAGGTACGGTGGCCACCCTGCTCTACAACTGGCCGATTTTTGCGGGCTTGCTCTTTTTCGGCATAGTTGCCCTGACGGTTAGTTACCTGGCGCCGGGTCCCTGGGGTTGGCTGTTTGTAGCCAGCGGCGCCGGCGCGCTGGGGTTGATCGCCAGCATCCTGACTGCCTCATTTTTTGTCTACGATTGGGGCCGGCAGCACGAGTATGATCGCCTGGCTCAGTTAGGAAAACTAACCCAGGCTAATGTAGTGATTGATATCAGCTGCGGCAAATTACGCGGCACGCGCGGCCTGCTGCCTAATTTTCAGGGCGGGCATTACTTTTTGATTGATATTTACGATGCCCAGAAAATGACCGATGCCGCCCTCCGCCGGGCGCGGGAGCTGGAACCCCCGCTGCAGACCGAAAGGCGCATCTACCAGCGGCCCGGTAAGGCTACTAATCTACCCCTACCGCACAACTGGGCCGACGTTATCTACTGTAACTTTAGCTTACACGAATTGCAGGACGCTGCCGATCGGGAGGCTCTTTTTGGCGAATTTGCCCGTGTTCTCAAACCCGGCGGTCGCCTGTTGATTGCCGAACACGGGCGGGATTGGCTTAACTTCGCCGCGTTTGGCCCCGGCGCTTTCAGCTTTTTCTCCCCGGCTACCTGGCAGAAACACATCCACAAAGCCGGCCTGGCGATTCAGCATCACGAGCGGTGGCGGGGGTTAGTGCATCTGTGGGTGGCGGAGCGACAACCGCATTAATCACCTCAGTGCTCAGCTAGACCCGTCCAAACTCCCTGGCCAACTGGGCGGCGCTCATATGAATCATCGTCGGGCGTCCATGGGGACAGGTACGCGGGGCGCTGGTTGCCTCTAACTGGCGGACTAATTCGCGCATCTCCTCCGGCGATAGAATTTGCCCCCCTTTAATGGAAGCCCGTTTGCAAACCGTGATGGCAATCTTTTCGTGGGTTTCCCGGGCCAGAGGAATAGCCCCGTCGGCCATTTCGGCCAAAATATCCACCAGCGCCCGCGCCGGGTCGGCCCGGCTCAGCATTTCAGGCACGGCTCGCAGGCGATAGGTGGTGCCGCCAAACGGTTCCAGTTCAAACCCCACCTCGGTTAAAGCGTCCCATTCCGCTTCCAGCAGCGCCGCATGCCCCGGCGAAAGCTCGACCACCACCGGCTCCAGCATCTGCTGGCGGGCCACGGCTGCCTGCGCTTTTTGCGCCGTCAGCTTCTCATACAAAACCCGTTCGTGGGCGGCATGCTGGTCAATGAGATAAAGGCCATCCGGCCCTTCGGCGACAATGTACATCTGCTGAATCTGGCCGACCACCCGCATGAGCGGCATTGCCTGCGAGGGAGACGACTCCAGGAACTGGCGTTCGCCTTCGCTGCCGGCCGCACCCGGCAGCGGCAGGGTTCGCTGCGCTTCAAAACCAAACTGGCTAAAGCCGGAGCCGCTGTGGCCGCCAAACGCAGTATGCCAGGGCGCAGTATCGCCGGCGTGCCCGCCGAAGTCGCCGGCAAAGCTGTAAGTTAAAGGCGAATGTCCCCCATAGGCCGGCACCGGCGCAGCCGCCGTGACCGCCGCCCGAACTCCCTTTTGGACCGCTTTAAAAATCTCGCGCGGGTCTCTAAATTTTACTTCGGCTTTGGTCGGATGAACATTGACATCCACTTCGGCCGGATCTATTTCGATGTTCAGGACAGCTACCGGGAAACGACCCACCGGCAAAAACGTATGGTAGGCCTGGACCACCGCCTGGTTGAGCGAGCGATCTTGAATCCAGCGCCGGTTGACAAAAAAGATGAGCTGATCGCGCGCCCCGCGATGCAAAGCGGGAGCCCCAGCATAACCGTGAACGGAGAGGGGAGGCGAGGAAACGTGCAGCGAGGAGGCGAGGAAGTGAGGTTCATTCCTATTCTGCTCGTCTCTTCCCCTCTTCGCCTCCTCGCCTCCTGTCCTCTCCGGCTCACTATACTCGACCAAAATCATCTGCCGGGCCGTTTCAAGGTCAAAGACTGCGGCCAGGGTATCGAACAGCTCGCCGCTGCCATTGGTTTGGAAGGTCAGGCGGTTGTCGCTCTGGAGGGCAAAGCGAATTTGGGGATAAGCCAGGGCATAGTGCGAGACAATCCGGTGAATATGAGCCGCTTCGGTCGCGTCGGCTTTGAGGAATTTGAGGCGGGCGGGGACATTGTAAAACAGGTTTTCCACCGTGATGATAGTCCCCCCCGGCGAACCGGCAGCACCCAGCGCTAGCTGCTGACCTCCTTCCAAACGGATGCGGGTTGCCGCCGGCTGCGCCGCAGGCCGAGAAACCAGGGTTAATTGCGATACTGCGGCGATCGAGGCCAGAGCCTCACCCCGGAAGCCGAGGGTCATAACCCGGCTCAAATCCTCGACCGAGGCGAGCTTGCTGGTCGCGTGCCGCGCAAACGCCAGCGGAACCTCTTCCGCGGCAATACCGCCGCCATCATCCATGACCCGGATCAACCGCTTGCCACCACCCTGAATTTCTACCCGAATGGTTCTGGCCCCGGCGTCAATGGCGTTCTCAACCAGCTCTTTGACCACCGAAGCGGGCCGTTCCACCACTTCTCCAGCCGCAATCTTGGCCGCCACATCGGGCGGCAGGATACGAATTGTCACGACCTCTGCTCCATCAGCATGAAACCTTTTAACGCCAGATATTTTACCACAGTGTTGCCGAATTTGCTCATTTGGGTAAGACAGGACCAAAGTTGCCCCAAGCTCATAATCGGGTTTGACATCCTGGCAAGCATCACTATCATGACGCCCAATTCTGCCTAATGTTAAGGATGTAAAGTACTGTGCGACTGACCTGGCTTGGCGCTGCCGGTTTTAAGATGAACACCAGTGAGGGCGCTACCCTCTTAATTGACCCCTATCTCTCCCGTCCGGCCCTGGCCGAGCCGTTCTTGCCTATTCAACTGACCGACCTGATCCCCGTGGACGAAATCTTTCTGACTGACGGCCGCTTTGACCACGCCCTGGATACGCCGGCTTTAGCCGGGCAGACCGGGGCCATTGTTCACGCAGGCGAGCCAGTCTGCCGGCGCTTGATCAGTCAAGGCGTATCGGCCCACAACCTGGAACATGTTATTCCCAAAATACCCAAGCAAATCGGCAGCCTGAGTTGGCACGCAGTGGCCAGTCATAGAAATGGGACGGACACCCTGCCGGCAGTACGCCGCTTGATTCGTAATCTCCAGATGCCGGCCCACCTCGGCGACCTGGTCCGAGCCTGGCCGCCCGGCCAGGAGGTGGCCTATTTCTTCCGGATTGACGGCCTGTCACTGGTTCATCTGAGCAGCACCCATTGGGCGGAGGCCGAGTTAGGCGACTTGCAGCCCGATGTGGCCTTGCTGCCAGTCGAAAGCAATCCCGATACCGGCGCTGCCGCTGCCCGGCTGGCTGCCCTACTCAAGCCGAAAATGGTTGTTCCCCATCACTGGGACAATTATTTCCCACCTTTGAGCAAGCTGGGTGATCTAACCCGGTTCAAGACTGCTCTGCAAGCTTTAGCCCCTCAAGTACATGTCTACCAACCCGTAATTGGCCAGAGCTTTGATCCGATTGACCTGCTATTTAAAAATTAGATTGGCTACACCATGCTGGCCCGACAAATCTGCCGCGCCTATTGACAACGAACCGGCTTTGTGTAATAATATCGGCGTGAAAAGTCAATAGGTACTTTCACCTCAACCTTGCTATCCTAATATCAAGGAGGTGATGCTAATAATGTCTGATTTTAGTAGTATGCAAAGCGCCGTAGCATCACCTCCCGCCATCGGGTAGAATGCTACGGCGCGGCAAAGGGTCACACACATGTGTGGCCCTTTGTTCTTTAAACGACCGCCGACGACTGACCGCAGACCGCCGCCAAATTCAGAAGTGGAAATCGAATCATACGGCGGTCTGCGGTCTGTGGTCATCTTAGAGAGAGAAAGATGCCAACTTATCCACTGGGAAAATTACCAGCAGCAGATTTAGCGCGATTATTAAGCCAATATGCCCCTAACGATCCCCGGCTCCTGATTGGCGGTTCTGTGGGCGAAGATGCGGCCGTAATTGACATGGGGGATCGCTATCTGGTGGCCACCACCGACCCGATTACCTTTGCCAGCAGCGAGATTGGCTGGTATGCGGTTAACATCAACGCCAACGATGTCGCCTGCGCTGGGGCTACTCCGCGCTGGTTCCTGGCGACGCTGCTTTTGCCGGAAAACAAAAGCACGCCGGAGCTGGTTGAGCAGATTTTTGGGCAAATTAGTTCGGCCTGCGCCGAGTTGGGCGTGACCCTGGCCGGAGGCCACACCGAAATCACCTACGGCCTTGACCGCCCCATCGTCATCGGCCAGATGCTGGGTGAAGTTGCCCCTGATAAACTGGTCACCAATCGCGGGGCGCGGCCAGGCGATGATTTAATTTTGACCAAAGGCATCGCCGTAGAAGCGACGGCGATTATAGCCAAAGAGCGGCGGTCTGAACTGCTCAACTATTTTGATGAGTATAGCCTTGATCATTATGCGAATTTTCTCTGCAAGCCAGGGATCAGTGTGGTCAAAGATGCCGCCATAGCGGTAGCTGTGGGCGGAGTGCATGCCATGCATGATCCAACCGAAGGAGGAGTCGCTACCGGTCTCCATGAGATGGCCCAGGCTTCAGGTGTGGGGCTGGAAATCAGAGAGGAGGCGCTGCCCTTCCTGCCGGAGACATTGGCCCTGTGCCAGCATTTTGGGCTGGAACCACTGGGCGTAATTGCTTCCGGGGCGTTGCTGATCGCCGCCGATCCCCGCTTTACCCCCAGAATTGTCAAGGATTTAGCTCAAGCAGGCATCAAAGCCGCTGTTATTGGCCAGGTACAGCCAGCCGAGTGGGGACAGTGGCTGGTCGGCCCAGCCGGGACCCGCTCCCTGCCAACCTTCGCTCGCGACGAAATTACCCGCTTGTTTGAGTAACCGCTTCCGTTTCGTAAAGCGCCAGCAGCAAATGGACCTTGGCCTCAAACAGGGCACGCTCGCCCTGGCGGAGGAGGGTAATCACGTTGCTGTGGATCAGAGCGTACCAGAAATCGGCCCGGCGCTCTTGCGGAAGGCGCTCGGCGACAAGGGGGCGAAGCGCCTGGGCATACTCCAGAAATTCGGCATACTCGGGGCCAAAGCCTTTTTCAAGGCGCTGGCGCAGGGTAGCGGCCAGGGCCGGCGCCGCGCCGCCGGTGCCGATAGCAATGGTTAACTGCCCCTGCCGCAGCACCGAGACAGCGTGGAAGTTGCACTGGGGAATCACATCCATCACGTTGACCAGTTGGCCGTTGGCGCTGCCCTCAGCCCAAATGGCATCGTGGACACTGGGGTCGCCGGTGGCGGCAATGACCAGAAAAGCGTCGGTCAGGTCGCCGGGTTGGTAGCGCCGGTCCAGCCACTCAATTTTGCCCTCCGCGGCATAGCGGCGGATGGTTTGATGCGCTGCCGGGGCGATAACCCGCACCCGCGCCCCCGTTTCTAACAGGCCGGGCAGTTTGCGGGCAATCTCTTTACCTGCGCCGACCAGTACAACCCGTTGATTCTCCAAAACCAGATTAACCGGATATGTTTTCATCAAGATTTACTCCAAGTAATAATTTTGATGAGTTACAAAGTTATAAGATAACATGGTAACAAAGTAGCAAAGTAACACTTTTTTCTTTTGCTACCCTGCTACCTGTTAGACACTGTAGTGGATGCCGCACTCGACTTTGCCACGGCCCTGCCAACGACCGGCACGCTCATCGGCGGGATCGCTCGTGGGGCGAGTACAGTGGGTACAGCCAATGCTGCCATAGCCCAGATCGTGGAGGTGGTTGTAGGGTACGTCATTTTCCAGCAAGTAGCTCCAGACCTGGCCTCGGGTCCAGTTGGCCAAAGGATTAATTTTGACCAAATTGTGCTTGGCGTCCCAGGCCAGCAGGGGCAAATCGGTGCGGGTGGAGGCTTGATCGCGGCGCAGGCCGGTCAGCCAGGCCTCATAGCCCTGCAACACTTCGGCCAGAGGCATGACTTTGCGCAAATGGCAGCACAAATCGGGGTTTACCTGCCAGAGCTGGGGCTGGTAGAGCTGCGCCTGAACGGCCGGGGTAAGCGTAGATTTACGAATCTCCAATTGGATCGGGTAGCGCCGCTGGACGCGTTCACGGAGGGCATAAGTTTCTTCAAATAGAAAGTCCGTATCAACCGTGATGACTTTGACCCCAGGGTTTAACTTGGCTAAATGATCCAGAACGACCATCCCGGTCGGTCCAAAGCTGGTGACGAGGGCTACTTTGGAACCAAAGGTGACCAGGCTCCAGGCCAGCAAATCGTTGAGCGGGCGCTCGGCGAAATAGTGGTTAATTTCGCTAAAATCGGTTTCGGCGCTAAAGGGCGACGCGGACAAGAGGGTTATGTTTCCCTGGGTGAGATGAGTTGCTGAGTCGGGACCTATCATGAGCAGCTTTACCTCCAAGTTTCAAGAAATGTATATCCCAAAAATCGGACAATAAAAAAGCCCACCGATGACTCGATGGGCTGAGGTATGGCACAAATTGGCTAAGGTAAGAAATGGTTAAACCCGGCGCTCCGTCGAGTGACTTGATCCCGCTAAACAACAAAAACAGGCCTGACAACAGGTGTTGCCGGCGGCTGGACAAACAGCAAATTGGACAGAAAGCAGGTTAGCGATTACCATATCAAACCTTTAATATTGCTGGCAAATTATAAGAAAGATTCCAGATCTGGCAAATTAAAACGAGGGGGAAAATCCATGATCAAAACCATTATCTTTGATCTGTCCGAAGTTCTTATTTCCGGTCTGGTTGGAATTGAGCTTTCGTTAGCCCAAAGGTTGCAGTTACCGGCAGAAGAGATTCTGGCAGCTTTTGGCGGCGAGCCCCTTAAGGCCCTTTGCTGTGGTGAGCTGACCGAAGATGAGTACTTGGGCCAAGTTTTGCAGGCACAACAATGGCCCCTGGCGCCAGCCGAGCTAAAGCAGCTCATTCGCCAAAATTTCCACTATCAAATTCCAGGAACCGCGCCCCTGCTGACAACCCTGACCAGCCGTTATGACCTGATCTTGTTATCCGACCACGCCCAGGAGTGGATCACCTATATTCGGGCCGTTCACCCAACCCTGACCCTGTTTAAGGCCATTTTCTTTTCCTTTGAGTTGGGACAAACCAAGAAAAATCCGGCGACCTTTCAGCAAGTGCTCGCTCGAATAGGCCGGCGGGCCGAAGAATGTATATTTATTGATGACAGTCTTACCAATATCAAGGCAGCCGAAGCGGTGGGCATTGCCGGAATTCAGTTCCAGTCTGCCGCACAACTCCAGCAAGAGCTAAATAAGAGAGGAATACTCAATCATGGATTTAGAACTCAAGGATAAAGTTGCGGTCATTACGGGCGGCAATGTCGGGATTGGCCTGGCTATTGCCCGGGGCCTGGCTCAAGAAAAAGTAAATGTGGTCCTGTGCGCTCGCAGTGAGGCCACTACCGTTGAGCAGGCGCAGCAGATCGAGCAAGCCTACGGCGTCAGAGCAATGGGCCTACGCTGCGATGTTACCCGCCCGACTGATGTGGAGGCGGTGGCCACCACCGTCGAGCAAACCTTCGGCGGGGCCGATATCCTCATCAACAATGCCGGCGAAGGAACCAATGAAACAATCATGACCGCCCCCGACGACAAGTGGCAGTATTACTGGGACCTGCACGTGATGGCGACGATTCGCTTCTCCCGGGCCTTGGTCCCGGCCATGCGCCGCCGCAGGGGCGGAGTCATTCTCAACAATGCCTCCATCTGCGCCAAACAGCCGTTGGGTCATGAGCCGATTTACAACGTGACCAAGGCAGCTCTAATGATGCTCTCCAAATGCCTGGCCGATGAATTGATCGGGGACAATATCCGGGTCAACTGTATCAACCCCGGCTTGATCATGACGGCGGGCTGGACTGAAGCCGCCAAAAATATCACGGCGGGGACCGGCGGGGATTGGCAAGCCTACCTGGAGCAGGTCGCCAGGGAGAAAGCGCCGATTGGCCGCTTTGCCACGCCAGAGGAGTTGGCCGATTTCTTTGTCTTTCTCTGCTCCCCACGGGCGAGTTATTGTGTCGGTTCAACCTATTACGTGGACGGCGGCTGGCTTAACGTGGCGGCCTGATCTGTTGTTACTCTATCCTCCCTTCTTCTTTACTTGGGCGAAAAAGGGCCAGGCTGGCCGTGTGGCCGTGCAGGAAATTTTTGTTGCCAATTGGCCCAATTTCACCCGCACAGAAGAAGCCGGCCAGATCAATCCCACCGACGACTTTTTGAATAATGCTGATGTCGCCATTGGGATGATCGTATAGACGGGTGCCCCGGCCATTGCAGGAGAAGAGAAAGCCGCCGCAGGGCGGGTCAAACAATAATTGGGGGGCAAGCATCATCTCCAAATCCTCCTCGGCGGTCGTCGCGTCGCGCAGGTGGAATTGAACCGTCTCCCTTTCGTCAATGTAGTCGCCGACCACCATGACCCCGCTTTCCTGGTCCAGGCCCATCACTCCCCGAATCAAAAAGTCGCCCCGGCCTAGAGCCTCTCGTTCGGCGCTGACAGCCCGGCCAATGAAGAGACCGTTATGGAGCAGCGCCCGGTCGTCCGGAGTCAGGTTGACTACCAGGTCTTGAATTCGGGCCAGCGGTGGCTGCCCTTCCAGGCTAAAGATGACATTCTCGCGGGCACTGGTCACAGTGAAAGGCTGACCAACCGGCCGGCAGCCTTGCGAAACAATGAGGTCAACCTCAAAGGCGCCAGCAAAAGCCACGCCGACAGCGCCGTTGTTGAGCACCCGGTCATTAAAAATGAGCGCATTCCCCCCTGCCCGCTGCGAACCGCTGGCCATGCCGCCAACGATGGGCAAATCAGGGTAGTAAGCGTTAAACGCTTCCAGGACGGCATCCATCGGCGTGGTGAACGGATCGGCCAGCAGCATAAAAAGTTTGGTCTCCGGCGGGGCGCTAACCATCTGGCGCAGCAGCGTTTCCTCGTTCAACGTCCTGCGCCAATCCATAGATTGAAGGGCAAAGGGGGAGATTTCCACGCCTGGCAGGCGGGCCGCCACCAGGGTGATTGCCGCTTCACGCTCGATTTCCTGGTCCGGCCCAATAACACCTTCGGCGGTGCAGCCGAGGAGCACCCGCGGGCTTAACTCGGCTTGCAGCCGGCCGGCCAGCTCCGCCGCCACCAGCCGAAAGTGGGGAGAGAGAAAGACCAGGGCAAAGTCAAGGGGACAGCCCGCTAATTGGGCCTTGATTTGGTCAGTTAACTGCTGGCCGGCCTGCTCAACCTCACGCTGCGTGGTAATCGCCGAAGCAAAAAGCATTTGATTTTCCATGATGACACCTCATCTGTCTAAATAATCCAACAACCGCCGCACGCCGAAGGGGATCAAATCGCCGGCCACGCCGGATCCTCGCAAGTCCATGCCAACCAGAAAGCAGTTTTGAATCGGCGTGGCCGGATCGAGCCGGCCGTCTCCGGTCTGGCCGAAAGTCTGGCCGGACTCGGTACCGGGCCATGCCCCGGTGAAAAACATGGGCACGGTCCACTCGATGACCTCATCAAAGCGGGGGAACAGGTCGCGCAGGTCGGCCAGGGCCAGTTCGAGTTCGGCGGTGCGGTCCACGCCATAGGTCGGAAAAAAGGCGTCGAACAGGTGCAGCCCGTTTTTGGAAAGATTGGGGTCCAGCAGCGTCGGCGAGAAGATTCCGACCACTCGACGGCAGCAGGGGGTCATGGTGATGGGGGCGTCGGTAAAGAGCGGTTCACGGGTCGCGCCAAAGAGGGCGGCGCACTCGACCGCTTTGAGAGTGGTGAGTCGGGCCAGGTAGTCGGGCGGCAGGTTGTCCGCACCGACCAGTTGAATGAAACGGCTGGGGCCGCCATTATGGATGACGATTTGGCTGTGGACCTCTCGCCCATCCGCCAATCTAATCCCTCGTACTGACCCTCCCCCAACCCCTCCCTGGGAGGGAGGGGAGATTAAGATTTGAGCCACCGGCGAGCGGACGAAGAGTTCACCCCCGGCTTGGCGCAAGGTTTTAGTGAGTGCTCTAATGATCGCCCGGACGCCGCCGACGGGCATGGCGAAATCCTGGCCGGCTTCGCGGCCAGCCAACGTGATTTCAATGTACTCGCTGGCGGGCATGGCTTTGCTGCTGAGACCGGAAGCCGTGGCGGCAATGGCCTCCACGGCGGCAAACAGGTCGGGGTCGCTGCTGAATTGGGCGATGTAATCGGCGGTGGAGATTTGATCAAGAGAGGAAGAGG
This sequence comes from Anaerolineales bacterium, assembly GCA_015075185.1. Classification (GTDB taxonomy): domain Bacteria; phylum Chloroflexota; class Anaerolineae; order 4572-78; family J111; genus DSQQ01. The sequence continues at coordinate 1,316,230 of JABTUW010000003.1, forward strand.
CGAGGAGGCGAGGAGGCGAGTCGTTGCGTCCTCGTCTCTCCATCTCCTCGCGGCCTTTGAGCACAGCCTTCAACCAGGCTTTGCGAGAAGCGGGGGCGAGCAGGTCGAACAGGCTGGCGGCGTGACGACCATCGGGGAAGCGGAGGGTGTATTGTTCGGTCAGGCCCACGTCGGCGATAGAGGTGTATTCTAACTCGATGCCCAGGCCGGCCAAGAAGCGGCCAATGTGGCTCTTGGGGCCGAGGTTGGTCCAGGCCCCGGTTGTTACAGCAGCGCCTTTGTAATCAAGCTCAGTGTAGCGCCCGCCGGGAAACCCCAGCTTTTCAAAGACCGCCACCGAGCGGCCCGCCTGAGCAAGAGCCGCGCCGGCCATCAAGCCGCCGATACCGCTGCCAATGATGACCACATCATAGGAGTTTTTTAGACGGGGCCGGTAGGCTTTCAGAGGAAATTCAGGTTCGGGCACAAAGCAATCGCTGGGACAGGCATAGACGCACAGATTGCAGTCAGTACACTTATCCGGGATAACTTCGGCCCAACCGTTGCTTTTCAACGCATCGTAAGGGCAGACCAGCACGCAGTAGCCGCAGCCGGTGCAGCGATCTTTGAGGAGTTGCATCAATACCCCGCTTATGTGAAACTATCGCCTTACGTGTTGCGTGGTGCGTGGTGCGTAGTACTAACGGAAGACGCACCACGTACTACGTTTTTATCAGGCTTCTCAACTTCTCCAAATTCCGAATATTATCCCCCGGATCATCGTCCAGCGGCGTTTCCAGTAAAAAAGGAACATCTTGGAGGCGCGGATCGTTGAGAAAGTAACCAAACGGCTCCAGGCCAATACACCCTTCGCCGATGTGAGCATGCCGGTCCACGCGGCTGCCCAGGTCTTTTTCGGAGTCGTTCAAGTGACAAACCTTGAGCCGCTCCGGACCAATCACTCGATCAAATTCGGCCATCATCGCCTCGTAACTTTCGGGGGTGCGAAATTCATAGCCGGCGGCCAGGGCATGGCAGGTATCGAAGCAGACGGCCAGCCGCTCGGGCTGCTGGCAGAGACGCAGCATCTCGGCAATTTCAAAAAAGGTCACGCCCAGGTGCGAGCCTTGTCCGGCGCTAATTTCCAGCGCCGTCTTGACCTGGTGGCCGGGCAAGCGCTGGTGAACTATGTCCAATCCTGCCGCCACTCGGGCCAGGCCAGCCTCGATCCCGCTGCCCATATGCCCGCCAGGGTGCAGCACCAAATACGGGATTTTGAGCTGCTCACAGCGTTCCAGTTCGATGACCAGGGCGTCAATGGACTTATGCCAAATGGCGTCATCGGGGGTGCCCAGATTCAGCAGATAGCTGGCATGGCAGACAACAGGCAGGCCGCACGCCTGCTGCTGCTGGCAAAAACGATCAATAACCTCCAATTCTAAATCTTTGGCCTGCCATTGGCGGTTAGACTTGGTAAAAATTTGAAGGGCGGTGCAATTAAGCTGCTTGGCCCGGTCAAAGGCGGTATCAACCCCGCCGGAAACCGAGAGATGAGCGCCGAGTAACATCAGCATTTCTCCTGGAATAGAGTGTCAGAACTGCTTTATCACCCCAAGATTTCGGGCAGAAGTATACCACACTACCCTTCAACATGTCATTTCGACCGAAGGGAGAAATCCCTAAAACAACGTTGATAAAAAGAGTAAGGGCTTTTTAACAAGTGAGGTGCTAGTGGGATTTCTCGCTATCGCTCGAAATGACAGGCTTGGAATCGGAATTATGGCTGTGCAACGCGGCAATTATTTTCCGATCAGTCCGGGGAAAGGCGAAGGCGTCCAGCTCCCCAAGCGTGACCCAGCGCCAGTCGGCTACACCGAGGGCCTGAGGTTGGCCAGCTATGAGACGGCAGGCAAAGGCGTGCAAGGTAATTTTAAAGTGAGTGTAGCCATGCTTGACGGTGACAATTGGCTCGTCCACGGCGATTTCCAGGCCCAACTCCTCCTTAATTTCACGACGCAGACCTTCAGCCAGGGTTTCGCCGTTCTCGACTTTGCCGCCGGGAAATTCCCATAAGCCGCCCAGCATCCCCTCCGGGGGGCGTTGGGCAATTAAGATTTTGCCATTCTCCCGAATAACCGCTGCCGTCACATCATAATGGGGCAGTACTTTTTTGGCCGATTTAACCGGCAGTTCGCGTTCAAGTCCCTGCAGGCGGGCCTGGCATAGATCATTGAGCGGGCAGAGCAGGCATTTGGGCGTTTGCGGGATACAGACCGTAGCGCCCAGCTCCATCAACGCCTGCGTCCAATCGCCGGGGGAGTTGGGGTCAACCAGAGCGGCAGCAATTTCGCGAAGCTGCCTGGCGGCAGGGCCGCGCCCCACGTCTTCCCGGATGGCAAAAAGGCGAGCCAGGACGCGCTTGACGTTACCATCTACGGCCGGAACCACTTCGCCAAAGGCAATCGAGGCGACGGCTCCGGCGGTATAGTCGCCAAAGCCGGGCAGCGCCCGCAGTTCGGCATAGGTTGTCGGGAAGCGCCCGCCGCGCCGCTCGACAATTTCGATGGCGGCGCGGTATAGATTGCGGGCGCGGGCGTAGTAGCCCAACCCTTCCCAGGCTTTCAAGACATCGTCCGGGGAGGCAGCCGCCAGCGCAGCCAGGGTGGGAAAGCGTTCCAGAAAACGATGATAATAGGGGATGACCGTCGCTACCTGGGTTTGTTGCAGCATCACCTCGGAAATCCAGATACGATAGGGCGAAGTTTCGTCGCGCCAGGGCAGGTCGCGCCGGTTGTGATAGTACCAGCCCAGCAGCCAGGAACGGATTGGGTCAATTTTTGAGCGAATTGTTTCGGTGAGAGACATTACCGGGTTATTATAGCATTTGTGCGGAATTTTAGAGAAAGGAGAAGAAGTTAAAAATTGAGATTGAAAAACAGCAGATAATGTGTTAAACTGGTGATAAATATCACAATATTACCCTGAAGACACCCACCACTACCTCACTCAAGAAAGGGTATTCAGCGATGAACACTCACTTACCATCTCTCAATTTGGTCGTGACGGGCGGGGGCGCTGCCGGTCAGAAGATTAGAATTGAGGACGGTCCTCAAACGATTGGGCGCGCTTCCAACAACGATATTATTATTCCCGATCCCTTATTATCGCGCCAACATGCCAGAATCAAAGCGACTTCCCATGGTTACGTCATTGAGGACCTCGGTTCGGCTAATGGCATATTTATCAATGAGACTCGCATAACCGGCTCGGCCCTGCTGCGTCCTGGTGATACCTTGCGCTTGGGCAATACTTCATTCAAAGTACAGATGACTCCGGCCGGCCTAAACCGGGATGCAGAGTACGATCATACTATCATTGCCGCAGCCAGCCGCCCCCAGGCTTCGGTTGCGCCGGGCAAGGCGGCTGGAGACAGGGCAATCGTCTGGCTCTGGCTGGGCCTGGGGGTGATCACTCTTCTGTTAGTGGGAGCAGGTGTGTTGGGTTTCTGGTATTACTCGCGCCCGGTTGCGCCGGTTGCAGCCGAGTTACCTACCGCTTCGGCCACACCTACGATTACCCCTACCCTTACCCCTGAACCCACGACCACGCCGGCCTCTCCTCCCACCGCCACAGCGTCTCCCATCAATGTGCCGGGAATTCCGGCAGCAGCGGCCAGAGAACTGGCAATTCCCCAGGGTCTTGCCAACAACATTGACCCTTTTTGCAACAAAGAAGTTGAAATTAACGCCGCTGAGCCGGTATATATCAGTTGGCAGCGCCGCCTGGCTCCGGCCAGCGGTCAAACCGACTATCTGGCTCAGTGGTTAAGCTCGGCTTACTATGATATTACCCTGGAAGGCCGACCCGTCAGCAGCATTAATTATTATCGCAGCGATGGCCCGGCGCTGGTTTGGTGGGCCGATTTAGGGTGGCTGCCTCCGGGTCGCCATTATCTGCGTATTATCCAATATACCAACCGCCCGATTTCAAACGGCCTGGATATTGAACCGCTTGACGGACAAATAGACATCTTTGGTCCTGGCCGCGCTGGCGAGGGTTTTTGCGAGATAGTCGTACCCCAGCCGACGCCCACTGCCACTTTGACGCCCACTGCCACTTTGACCCCCACGCCCACACCTACCTCTACCCTCACCCCCATCCCTTCGCCGACGCCTGTCCCGCCCCAGCCTACTGTTCCGGCTCCACCTCCACCTACCCCTACACCTGTACCCCAGGGTGTCGTTCCACCGCCGACCCCCATTAGAGCCATGTACGAGCTGCGGTTAGGTAACCAGCATCGTTACGAGGAACCCTGGGGCGCGCCCAGGCACGGCGACCCTTGTGAGGCATGGAATAATAATGATTGGGACGACCGAAATGCCAATTTCCGTGGTTTTAATATTGAACTTCTCTTAACCAATAACTCACCGTTCAAAATATCAGACGACTGGGGAGAAGATATCCGCTTCTTTACCAATCAGGGACAAGAGGTTACGGCTTGTTATTATGTTTACGTTGGCTCAGGGCCAGCGCCACAGGGCACAACTTCAGTCACCTTTTTCAGCGTGGTGCCCAAAGGTGATTTTGTACAGGTGATCGAGCTAAACCTGAACGGTCAGCACAGCCGGATTTGCCTGGATGGTCGAGGGGGTTGGTCGGGTTGTTAAGTGGAAGCTGATCATTTACCAGTTCTAACATTATGCCGAACAAACAAGCGCCTACTGATTATCGTAAAACGCGCCGCGATGAGGAGCGAAGGCTGGTCATTCTGGTCATAGCAGCCCTGGTTGTTGTCGGGACCGGCCTGATTGGCCTCATCTGGGGGGCCAATGCCGCCCTTCTCGGCGGCCTATGCCTGTTAGGTGGAGCGGCCCTCATTGGCGGCTTATGGCTTTTGTTGGGTCTGCTTCAAAAATTAGTTGACCAATAGCCATAAGAGTTGTTCCTGAATAATTTATAAGAGCCAAAAGTTCCAAAGACCAGCGGCAATCGCAATCACATCATCCTGAAAATTCTCTTTGCGATTGCGGAAAGGTTGGACAAGGATACCATAACGCTTGATGCCACCAATCGCATGTTCAACCAGAATTCTAACCTTGCTTAAAGCCCGATTTTCTAACTTCTGCTGATCGGTCAACTGAGCATCAGGGCGGGACTTACTCTTGCGTGGCTTTTTGTAAGGCAGTTGAATGCCCTGGCCCGCATAATCGGTCTGAATGCCCTGGAAACCCAAATCTACCAGCAGTTTTATGGTTTCAAACCAGGGCTGATCCGATGGAAATTCAGCTTTTAACATGGCATAGTCGTGATGGCGGCCGTGAAACGTCCGTCCAACAAAGAGGATTAGCTTACTTAAGCTGGCGATGATGATATTCTTCAGGGTATGGTCTTTTTTTTCCACTATACATGTCTCGTTGTTGTCCATTATCGGCGGGCCGACGATGCGGACGTTCGGTCACATCCAGGATGAGTTGGTCAAGTTCTTGACAGACCTGCTGCAACGTGGCGACGCTATCAAACTCACGGGCGGGCATGACCTCCAACCGAACCAGAGTTTTGTGCAGCAGCGGTGATAACTTATGCACCTGTTCATTGGCTTTGGAACGAGCCATCTCAAACTGGCTGCCCAACACATCAAAGGTAGGATAGACTTTGTAATAGTACAGGATAAACAGCAACTTATCTTCTATCGTTGGCAGTTTGCCTTTTTGACCGCCACCAGGTTTACGTTGGCGGGTTCCGGCGGCTAAACCTTGTTCGTAGGCTTGTTGCTGTTCTTCTTGATAGACTTCAGCAAAGACCGGCAGAATTTTTACAAATTTCGCTTGAGATAGGCCGGTTAAGGCTCTCATTTGTCGGTCGTCTCGGATGTTGAGGCTCATTAGTGTAGCTCCAGCTTTATTTTTTGGGCCTTAGCTTACACTAATCTTTATTCAGGAACAACTCTATAGATTGCGCTTTGAGGAACGGGCGGCTAAAATAGCCAGCACCTATGTTATCCATTCGCTTGTTCGGAGCGCCGCAAATTACCTACGATCAGCGCCCGGTAACGGTAACTCGCCGCAAAAGCCGGGCGTTGATTTATTACCTGGCCGCCCATACGACTCCTCTCACCCGCGATCAATTATTAGCCTTCTTTTGGCCCGATCACGAGCGCCCAACGGCGCAACAAAACCTCCGGGCCACCCTCTACGGGCTGCGCAAAATTTTGGGGTCGCTGCTGCTGGTAGACGAGGATACCCTGGCTCTCTCGGCCAACACCTGGATTGACTGCCGCAACTTCGAAGCGCAACTCTCGATCCCTAACGCCGATCTCGACCCATTGAAAGCAACCCTTGATCTTTATCGGGGCGACTTTCTGAGCGGCTTTACCTTACCCGATCTGCCCGAGTTCGATGACTGGTCTATGGTAGAACGAGAACGCTATCGCCGTTTGGCCGTGGCTGGCCTGATCCGGCTTAGCCAGTTATACGAAACGCAGCAAGATTTTCGGGCCGGTCTGGAGACGCTGGACCAGGCCCTGGCGTTCGACCCCTTGCAGGAAGATTTGCAGCGTCTGGCCTTGCGCCTGCATTACCTGGCGGGTGACCGGGCCGGGGCCATCCGCCGCTATGAAAACTTTCGCCAGTTGTTAACCGACGAAATGGGCGTGCCGCCGATGGAGGAAACCCGCACGCTTTACGACGCCATCATCACGGATGCCTTCAGCCAGGAACTCCACCCCATCTCCTCGCCGCTGGCTCTAGGGAAGAGAAAACCTCGTATCTCACCCCTGATTACCGCTTTACCCTTTGTCGGGCGCGAAACGGAACTGCAAAAACTCAATAATCTAGCCGATGCCTCCAAACTGGTCTTGATCGAAGGCGAGCCGGGCATTGGCAAGTCGCGCTTGTTAGAGCAGTTTATCCAAACCAGGCCGGAACCGGGTCTGGTCCTCATGGGGCAGGCTCGTGAACTTGAGTCCAGCTTACCTTACCATCCCATCATTGAGGCCCTGCAGGGAATTTTGAGCCACCCGCATTGGCCCACCTGGCAGCGCAGCCTCAATCTATCCGCCCTTTGGCGCGCGGAAGCGGCTCGCCTGCTGCCCGAACTGGCTCCCGCCGGTCACGACCCGGCGGCGGTCTCCCATGCGGCCGATGAAATCCGTCTCTGGGAAGGCGTCAGCCAATTTTTGTTGGCCTTGGCCCGCCAACTGCCTTTGACCCTGGCCCTGGATGACCTGCAGTGGGCCGATTCGTCTACCCTGGGCCTGTTGGCCTATTTAATTCGGAAGGCCAGCCAGAATGTTGCCCCCATCTTTTTTATTGCCGCGACCCGCCCCGTTGGACCGCCTTCAACACTGGCCACATTATTAAACACGCTTCTGCGGGAAGGTCGTCTGGAGCGACTCACGCTGAAACGCCTTTCTACCAATGAAATAATGCTGCTGGCTCAACACTTGAGTGGACCGGCCCAGGCCCCCGCTCTCGCCGCTTGGCTCAAACAACATTCCGAAGGCAATCCCTTTATCCTGGCCGAACTCATCCGTTACGCGCGGGAGAATGACCTGCTCTTACCCGACGGCACCCCCAACCTGACCGGCCTGCCGGACTCGCCGATTGTGCCGCCGACGGTCTACAGCCTGATTCAGGCGCGGCTGGCCCGGCTATCCGAAGGAGATTGGCAGGTTTTGAACGCGGCGGTCGCCATTGGCCGGGAATTTGAATTTGAAGTGGTTGCCCACGCTGTCGCCTTGTCAGATGCGGCGGTGCTGGATAGTCTGGATACATTGCAGGGGCTGGGCCTGATTCACCCGTTGGGCGGCTCGCTGTACCGGTTTAACCACCACTTGACGATGGAAGTGGCTTTTCAAGAGATCAGCGAGCCGCGCCACCGGCTGTTCCATCGCCGCGTGGCCGAAGCGATGGAGAGCCTCTACCAGCACCGCCTGGACTCGGTAGCCGGCCTGCTAGCCCAGCATTTTGCCGAAGGCGGCATGCCGGAACGGGCGGCAAAATACGCTTTTCGGGCCGGACAGCTTGCGGCAGGGTTGGCGGCCTGGAGCGAAGCGGCTGTTTTTTACGAGCAGGCTTTGACCGAGTCGGCGTCGCTCGACGATCCAAGCCAACAACAGGCTATCCTAGCGACTCTGGGCCAGGCCTGCCTGCATACCGGCCAGTTCAGCCGGGCCTCTGAAGCATTCCGCCACGCGCTTAACCTGGCTAAAACGGGCCAAGGACAGGTAAATGAGGGTGTTTTACACCTGAACCTGGCGACGGCGTTGTTATTGGAAAACCGTTACGACGAGGTACTGGTTCTGGCCGAAGAAATCAACGCCACAAACCGGCCCGAGTATGCGGCCAACGCGACCTATCTGTGCGGAGTCGCTCTCTCGCACAGCCGCTCGGACCTGGCCGGAGCTATTGCTCATATCCAAAACGCCGAGGCCCTGCTGGCTCAAGCAGGCCAGGAGGCTCATCCGGCGGAGGGCGTGGTCAGCTTACACCAGATCAAGTTTGAACTAGGGAACATTTTTGCCCGGCGTGGCGATTTGCCTGAGGCCATTAAGCACTATCGGGCCGGGCTTGAGGTGACCCGCAACCTGGAAGACGACGCCGTGGTTCTGGCTCATATCCTCTTTCTTAACAATCTGGCCTATCACCTGCACTTGCTCCATGATCCGGCTGCCACCGCGTATGTGCAGCAAGGCCTGGCGCTGGCCCAAGAAAAAGGTATTCTGTCCGCTCTGCCCTACTTGTGGTCAACCCAGGGCGAAATCGCCCTGGCTCAAAATGACCTACCAACTGCCGAACAATGTTTTAATGAAGGGCTGTCGCTGGCCCAACAGTTCTCCGTCCCGGAACGCATCGCCGGCCTGACCGCCAACCTGGGCCTGGTCGCCCAACAGCGCGGCCAGCGCCGCCGGGCGCGTGATTACCTCTCGACAGCCCTGGCTCAAGCTGAGGAATTGAATTTACGCTACCTGGCTGTCCAAATCCGCTTGTGGCTTGTCCCTCTTTTACCCCCGGCCAAAGCGCAGATGCATCTTGCCGCCGCCCGTTCCGTTGCCGAGCAGGATGGCTACGAACGCCTGCTCGCCGATGTCGCCCGTCTCGAAGCTGAAATAAAGTAGCTCCTCTATAGTATTCCTCCCCGTTTTCTCCAGATGTTCACGTTTTGTTCACGTCCAGATTACGCTGACCTGTTATGATGAGAGCATAAATACCAATTAATTTTCAGTAAGGAGATAAACAATGTCTTGGCAGTTAGATAAAGCTCATTCGAGTATCAATTTTTCGGTTCGGCATATGATGATCAGCACCGTGCGCGGCCGCTTTGAAGAATTCGACGGCACGTTTGATCTGAATGAAACCAATCCCACCCAATCGAAAATAGAGGTCGTCATCCAGACCGCCAGCATCAATACCAAAGAAGCCCAACGGGATGCTCACTTGAAATCGCCCGATTTCTTTGATGTCGAGAAGTATCCGGTCATTATGTTCAAAAGCAAGCGCATTGAACAATTGGACAAGCAGCATGCTCGCCTGGCAGGCAACTTGACGATTAAAGGTATAACCAAAGAAGTGGTTCTGGACGTGGAATACGCCGGCCAGGCCAAAAGCCCGTGGGGCACGATCAATGCCGGTTTTACCGCCCAGACCAAAATCAATCGCAAGGACTGGGACTTGACCTGGAATGTGGCTCTGGAAACCGGCGGGGTCCTGGTGAGTGATGAAGTGACCATCAGCATCGAACTGGAGATCATCAAGCAAGCCGAAGCGGCGCCTGAGCTGGAACCCGTGCTGGCCTAATCCTCGGCAATGAGGTCAAATTTTCTCAGGTTATTTTAAGATAATTTGATACTATCTCAGCTTATTTTTAACTTCGTCCTATACTATCTGCGACAATGGTCAATGAAGTCCCGCTTGAAGGAGCGGGACTTCGGCTTGTTGTAAGGTAAACCTAAACTTTGGAAGAGGTAAGAATGATGCAAAGTAACAGACCGACCAGATTAAGCCGCCGCGAAATCTTGCGCGCTTTCCTGGCGATGCCAGCCACATTCGTTCTGGCCGCCTGCGCCACCCAGGAAGTTGGCCAGGCGACGCCACCTGCCCAGCCGACAAGTGCGCTGCCGACCCCTGTTCCCCCCACCAACACACCTATACCCGCTCCGACCAACACGTTAGCGCAAGCGCCAACGGATACACCCGCGCCAACCCAGGTAGCCCAGGTATTAACCCCAACCCCCGCCTGCGGCGACGACGATGACGACCCGACCCCGGCCCAGACCGAAGGCCCTTACTACACGCCCAACACCCCGGAACGCACCTCGTTCCTGGAGGCAGACATAGCGGGGACCAAGCTTATTGTCACGGGCTATGTCCTTTCCACGGACTGCCAGCCGCTGCCGCAAACTTTGGTGGATTTCTGGCACTGCGATGACGCGGGTGTCTACGATAACGCTGGCTACCGTCTGCGTGGCCACCAGTACACCGACGACCAGGGCCGCTACTACCTGGAAACCATCCTGCCGGGCGTGTATCCGGGGCGGACGCGCCACATTCACGTGAAGGTGCAAGCGCCCAACCAGCCGGTGCTGACCACCCAGGTGTACTTTCCCGGCGAACCAAGCAACAATACCGATGGCATCTTCAGGCCGGATCTGGTCATGGATGTCCAGGATGCCGCTGACGGCAAAGCCGCCTCGTTTAACTTTGTCCTGGCTATCGCTTGATCCCGTGCGGGGGAGAACATACTTCCCCGTCTACTATTCATAGAGGAGAAGAAATGTTTTCATCACGTTTCGTACCAACCATCTTCAGCGCAGTTATTTTTGGAATTGTCCTGGCCGGCTGCGGCGCGGCCACTGAACAGCCGCCTGCCCAGCCACCGGCCAGTGAAGCCGCCGCGCCAACGAACACCCCGGCCCCGGCTGTCGTCGAGGAACCCGCCACGCCGACCCTGGCCCCCACGACTCAGGAACCCACCGCTGCCGCTCCGGCTGCCCCAGCCGCCACCGAGGAAGCGGCCAGCGCCGCACCCACCGAGCCTGAAGCAGCCGAGGCGAGTGCGAGTCTGCGCACCTTCCAGATTGTACCCGAACAGTCTGAAGCGACCTACCAGGTGCAGGAAGAGTTTTTTAACCGGCCGGTTAATATTGTCAACCCCATTGGCCGCACCCAGGCCATTGAAGGAGAATTTCAACTGACCATCAGCGGCAGCAATCAAGTCCAATTGGCCGATAATCAATTCAAGGTAGACCTGCGCACCCTGGCCAGCGACGAGGCGCGCCGCGATAATCGAATCCGCGACGAGTGGCTGGAGTCGAATAAGTATCCCTGGGCTGAGTTCAAAGCCACCACCATCGAGGATTTTCCGGCGAATGCGGCCGAGGGCCAGGATGTCTCTTTCAAGGTTACGGGAGATATGACCATCCGCGAGATCACCAAGCCGCAAACCTTTGCTGTGACCGCCCGGCTGGACGGCGACACCTTTACCGGCACAGCTACAAGTTACGTCCTGATGCAAGATTATGGCTTCGAGCCGCCTTCAATTTTGGGAGTGCTCGAGGTTACCGACGGGGTAACAGTCACGGTGAACTTTACCGCAGCAGAGAACCAGACAGGTTCATAAAACCTAAACCGAATATCGTAAAAAATTTATAGCAACGTCGCTATTTGTTACCCTACACCGACTTAAAAGTGGCAAAATATGGACAGGACCTATGGCAGGTAACACTCCAATAAAGCGTGATTAGAGAACAGGAAAGGGAAATTTGAAAAAAGTGGGTTTACCGGGCATACTGGAAGGTTCCGACACCAAATCCAGGAGTGCGAGCGATAAACCCACAACAGATATTTTGCCCTAATCTTAACTGTCCAGCAAGAGGACAAGTCGGCGCTGGTAACATCAGCGTCCATAGTCAACAGGAACAACGGTATGGGTGCGAGGTCTGCCAGACCACTTTTGCGGGCAGTAAAGGCACGATCTTTTACCGGCTCAAAACCGACACCCAGTTGGTGATGATCGTGCTGACCCTGCTGGCCCATGGCTGTCCGTTGCAAGCGATTGTGGCAGCCTATGGCTTTGACGAGCGGACGATCAAAAGTTGGTGGCAGCGAGCCGGAGAACATTGCCAACGGGTGCATGAGCATACGGTGGGCCAGAGCCAACTTGACTTGCAGCAGGTTCAGGCCGACGAGATCAAAGTGAAAACTCAAGGCGGGACGATGTGGCTGGCGATGGCGATGATGATCTCGACCCGGCTGTGGTTGGGTGGAGCGATCAGTCCCCACCGAGATAAGGGCTTGATCCAAGCGGTGGCTGACCAAATTCGGGCCATCGCCTTGTGTCGACCGCTGTTGTTGGCCGTTGATGGCCTGCCCAGCTATGTTAAAGCTTTTCAGCGGGCCTTTCGGTCTAAAGTGCCTCGGTTGGGTCAACTCGGCCGGTGTCAGTTGTGGTCCTGGTCGGAGGTAGCGATTGTTCAAGTGGTCAAAGAGCGAACAGCCGGACAACTGACTATTCAGCGGCGGATTGTGCAGGGCAGCCGGCAGGTGGTACAGCAGTTGATCCAGGCCAGCCAAGGTCTGGGTGGCATTAACACCGCCTATATCGAAAGGCTCAATGCCACCTTCCGCCAATGTTTGGCCTCCTTGACCCGGCGCACTCGCGCCCTGGCCCAACAACCGGAAACCTTGCAGGCCGGCATGTATGTCGTTGGCTGTTTCTACAACTTTTGCACCTATCACGATAGCTTACGGGTGCCTTTCTACTTGGCTAAAGGGGGCTGTCGTTGGTTACGACGAACTCCGGCCATCGCGGCTAATCTAACCGATCACTGTTGGACCGTAGCAGAACTGTTTGATTTTCGAGTACCTCCATCACCCTGGATCCCGCCCAAAAAGCGGGGGCGGCGATCTAAACATACTCAAGCCTTGGTCCAGCAGTGGTGTCAATAATCACGATTTAATGGAGACTTACCCTATGGCAAGATTAACAGGATAATTTCCGTAAAAATCTTGTAAATCCTGTTAATCCTGTCGTCTTAGGATAAGCCGTTCAGGATTCTCACTCCAGCCTACAGGATCAACTGCCCCAACGGGTCGGGCCGCCAGGATTCCAACACCTTCATATAATTGGCCCGCTCAAAAGCGGCCGGGTCGGCCACATGGCGCTGGCTCATACTGCCCTGCATCTGCTTCACCGACTCGTATTCGTACTCTTCCATCCAAGCCACCAGGCTAGCCAGGATTTCACGGATGCGATGCAGGCCGTTTTGCAGCAGCTCCGACGTCATCATCGTGACCTGCGCCCCGGCCATCAGCCCTTTCAAGACATCCTCATGGGTGTGGATGCCGGTGGTAATAGCTAAATCCGCCGCCACCCGGCCATACAGGATGGCGACCCAGCGCAGCGGCAGGCGCAGCTCGTGCGAGGTACTCAGGACCAGGTGTGGCACAACCTCCAAAGCCTCCAAATCAAAGTCCGGCTGGTAGAAGCGGTTGAACAGCACCAGGGCATCGGCCCCGACTTCGGCCAGGCGCTTGGCCATATTGGCCGTGGCGCTGAAGTAGGGACTCACCTTGACCGCCACCGGGATGGTCACACTCTGCTTTACCGCGCTGACCACATCCAGGTACATCTGTTCCACCTCGGCCCCGGTTCGATCCAGGTCGGTGGGGATGTGGTAGAGGTTGAGTTCCAGGGCGTCGGCCCCGGCCTGCTGGATCCTCTGGGCGTAACTGATCCAGCCGCCGGTTGAAACCCCGTTCAGGCTGGCGATGACCGGGATGCCGACCGCCCCCCTGGCCCGTCTGACCAGGTCCAGATACTCGTCGGGGTTAACGCCGTTGTAATGATCCAGCCGGGGGAAGAAAGTCTGCGCCTCGGCAAAACTTTCGGCCAGGTAATCGAGGTAATGGTGCAGGCGGCGGCTCTCGTAGGCGATTTGTTCCTCAAAGAGGGAGTACATCACCACCGCCGCCGCGCCCTCGTCTTCCATGCGGCGAATGTTGTCCAGGCTGCGCGACAGCGGCGAGGCCGAAGGGACAAGGGGGTTTTTAAGGGTCAATCCCATGTAAGTTGTGGTTAAGTCCATAACTGTTTCTCCTTATCTTTGACCTGAAGCAGAAAACGTAATGATTTATCCATAAATACACTTCTCCTACGGCCATTACGTTTCACGTTTTACTCCTCTTTCGCCATCCAGGCATAATGCTGCCAGCGATTGTTGACAATTTCCTGGGCCTGCCGCAGTAGTTGGGCGGCCATCGCCGGGTTGCTTTGTTGCAAGACCCGATAGCGGTTTTCCGAGGCGAAGAACTCTTGCAGCGGCGTTTTGGGCGGCTTGGAGTCGAGCTGCAGCGGGTTCTTGCCCTCGGCGGCCAGGGCGGGATTGTAGCGGTAGAGCAGCCAGTGACCGGCGTCGGCGGCCAGTTTTTGCTGCTCCATGCCCTTGGCCATATCAATGCCCCAGGCGATGCAGTGGCTGTAGGCGATAATAAGCGACGGGCCGGGATAGGCTTCGGCCTCCAAAAAGGCTTTTACGGTTTGGCCGTCGTTGGCCCCCATGGCTACCTGGGCCACGTAAATGTGACCGTAGCTCATGGCCAGCAGACCCAAATCTTTCTTGGGCGTCTGCTTGCCGCCGTCGGCAAATTTGGCAACCGCCCCCAGGCCCGTGGCCTTGGATGCCTGACCGCCGGTGTTGGAGTAAACCTCGGTGTTCAGCACCAGCACATTGACGTTGTGACCGCTGGCCAGGACGTGGTCCAGCCCGCCAAAGCCAATGTCGTAAGCCCAGCCGTCGCCGCCCACAATCCAGACATTCTTTTTGACCAGGGCGTCGGCGACGCTCAGCAGGTCGCGGGAGAGCGGGTCAGAGCGGCCTTTCAGTTTGGCTTTCAGGGCCTCGACTCGCTCGCGCTGGGCGGCAATCCCGGCCTCGCCGGATTGGTCGGCTTCAAGCAGGGCGTTGGCCAGCTCCAAGCCGATGTCGTCGTACAGGCGGACCAGCAGTTCGCGGGCGTACTCGTTGTGCTTGTCGAGGGTCAAGCGCATGCCCAGGCCAAACTCGGCGTTATCTTCAAAGAGGGAGTTGCTCCAGGATGGGCCGCGCCCATCCCGGTTGACCGTCCAGGGCGTGGTCGGCAAATTGCCGCCGTAGATGCTGGAACAGCCGGTGGCGTTGGCAATCAGGGTCCGGTCGCCAAAAAGCTGGCTGAGCAGGCGCAGGTAGGGCGTTTCGCCGCAGCCGGCGCAGGCGCTGGAAAACTCGAACAGCGGCTCCAGGAATTGGATGTTTTTGACGTTGGTGTACTTTAAGCCCTCGCCTTCGCCCTCCGGGTAGCGGGCCAGGTCCGGCAGCTTGAGGAAGAAATCCCAGTTTTCGCGTTCCTGTTCACGCAGCGGCAACTGCGGGTGCATGTTGATGGCTTTGCGGGCGACGTTGCTCTTGTCTTTGGCCGGGCAGACCTCGACGCAGATGCGGCAGCCGGTGCAGTCCTCCACCGCCACCTGGATGGTGTATTTCAAGCCCGGCAGCTCGCGCCAGCGGGCATCCATAGATTTAAAGGTTTCCGGGGCATCGGCCAAGTGGTTCGCCTCGTAAGCCTTGCCGCGAATGACCGAGTGTGGGCAGACCATGACACACTTGCCGCACTGGATGCACAAGTCGGTTTCCCAAACAGGCACCTCCAGGGCGATGTTGCGCTTTTCATACTTGGTGGTGCCGCTGGGGTAGGTCCCATCAAGCGGCATGGCACTGACCGGCAGCATATCACCACGCGCCATCATCATTTGGGCCGTCACTTCCCGCACAAATTCGGGCGCATCCGGCGGCACCGGCGGCGGAAACTCGATCGGGCTGGTGATCCGGTCAGGCACAGGCACTTCAAACAGGTTGGCCAGGGTGGCGTCTACGGCGGCAAAGTTCATCTGGAACACTGTTTCGCCGCGCTTGCCGTAGGTTTTCTCGATGGCCTTCTTGATTTCGGCAATGGCTTCCGCGCGGGGCAAAACGTTGCTGATAGCAAAGAAGCAGGTCTGCATGATGGTGTTGATGCGCACCCCCATGTTGTTTTCTCGCGCCACCCGGTAAGCGTCAATGACGTAAAATTTCAGCTTCTTATTGACAATTTCCTCCTGCACCACACGGGGCAGGTGGTCCCAGACCTGGCCAGGGTCAAGAGGCGTGTTGAGCAGAAAGACCCCACCTTCCTCGGCCAGTTCCAGCGGGTTGAAGCGCTCGATAAAGCCAGCCTGGTGCACGGCCACAAAGTTGGCCCGGCTGATCAGGTAGGTACTCTGGATGGGGCGCGGGCCAAAGCGCAGGTGCGAAATGGTGCGCGCGCCGGCCTTTTTGGAGTCGTAGACAAAGTAGCCCTGGGCGTAGAAGGGCGTTTCCTCGCCGATAATCTTGATGGAGTTTTTATTCGCCCCGACCGTGCCGTCGGAGCCGAGGCCCCAGAAGACCGCCCGCGTCACGTCGGGCGGCTCGATGTTGAAGCCGGGGTCAAACTCCAGGCTGGTGTGGGTCACGTCATCTTGAATGCCGATGGTAAAGTGATTCTTGGGCTTGGCTTTCGCCATTTCGTCAAAGACGCCCTTGACCATGGCCGGGGTGAACTCTTTGGACGACAGGCCGTAGCGCCCGCCGAGGATTTTGGGGAAGAGGGCAAAAGGTGCTGCGCCGCCGACCAAACCCTCACTTACGGCTATAACGACATCCTGGTAGAGCGGCTCGCCGGTGGCGCCGGGTTCTTTAGTGCGGTCCAGCGCGGCGATGACGCGGGTAGTGGCCGGGAGCGCCGCCAGGAACTGCTCGACGGCAAAAGGCCGGTACAGCCGTACCTTGACCAGCCCGACCTTCTCGCCCCGTTCCACCAAATAGTTGACCGTTTCCTCGACCGTTTCGCAGCCAGAGCCCATCAGGACCATGACCCGCTCGGCGTCGGGTGCACCGACATAATCAAACAGGTGGTATTGACGGCCCACCAATTTAGCCAGTTGGTCCATACGCTGCTGCACAATTTCCGGGACGGCCAGGTAGAAGGGGTTGGCCGTTTCGCGGGCCTGAAAGAAGGTATCTGGGTTTTGGGCCGTGCCCCGGATAAAGGGGCGGTCCGGCGTCAGGGCGCGCTGGCGGTGAGCATGGATGAGTTTGTCGTCCATCATCGCCCGGATGTCGTCGTCGGTCAGCATTTCGATTTTCATGATTTCGTGGGAGGTGCGAAAACCATCGAAGATGTGCATAAAGGGCAGCCGGGCTTCGAGGGTGCTGGCCTGGGCAATCAGGGCAAAATCCAGCACCTCCTGCACCGAGTTGGCAAAGAGCATGGCCCAGCCGGTAGCGCGAGCGGCCATCACGTCGCTGTGGTCGCCAAAGATGGAGAGGGACTGGGTGGCCAGCGTTCGGGCGGCAATATGGAACACCGTACTGGTCAATTCGCCTGCAATTTTATACATGTTGGGGATCATCAGCAGCAGGCCCTGGCTGGCGGTAAAAGTGGTGGTCAGCGCCCCGGCCTGCAAAGCGCCGTGGACCGTCCCCGCTGCACCTCCCTCCGACTGCATTTCGATCACTTTAGGCACGCTGCCCCACAAGTTTTTCACGCCGGTAGCGCTCCAATGATCGGCGTATTCGCCCATTGCCGAAGAAGGGGTAATGGGATAGATCGCAATCACCTCATTGGTTTTGTGGGCAATATAAGCCGCCGCTTCGTTGCCCTCAATTGTGACCTGGTCACGTTTCATCAATAATTGCCTCCTTGCAATAGAACTGGTTTGCCACTTCTCGTCGCTATTTATTATAATTTACAAATATTATAATGCACAAAGCCGGCTGCGGCTTGAGTATGACGCGACTGTCCCCATTTTCAGAAATTAGGAGGAAATTCTGCACAAAATCTGCACAATCAGTTTGTATACTGACTTTATTGTGAAGCTCAAAGGGGGGCTAAAATCTTGAAAAGACTTTTTGACTCGTCCATCCATCTGATGCGTGTAACAGGCTCATTACTCTTAATCAGCCTGTTAATTTTGCCGGCTTGTAGTTTTAACCAGGAAGTTGAAGTCAAACCAATCGCTACTGCTCCATCCGAAAAAATTAATACCGCCACTGCGGCCGTTGTGGCCGTAGCAGCTAGTCCTGAGGCACCGGCAGTAACTTCAACGCCAACGCCGACCTCAACCCCTTCTCCCACCCATACCCCCACTTCAACCTCTACCCCCACCCAGACGCCAACCCCTACCGTTACTCCCACTCCGACGGCAACGCCAACGCCGACCCATCCCCTCATGGTCGAGGTCATGCGCCAGCAAAGCTATCCCGGCAGCGACATTGTTATCGAAGAAACCCTTGAACCGGGTGAAAATTATGACCGCTACATTGCCTCTTATCTCTCCGAGGGCTACAAAATCTACGCCCTACTGACCATCCCCCAGGGAGAAAGACCTGCCAGCGGCTGGCCGGTGATTATTTTTAATCACGGCTACATTCCTCCGGCCCAATACCGCACCACCGAACGCTACGTTGCTTATGTAGATGCCTTCGCCCGGAACGGCTACATTGTTTTCCGGTCGGATTACCGCGGTCACGGCAGTTCTGAAGGAGAGGCAACGGGCGGTTATGGCTCGCCGGCCTATACTATTGATATCTTAAACGCGGTCGCTTCGATCAAAAACCTTCCTGAGGCCGACCCCGACCGGATTGGCATGTGGGGTCACTCGATGGGCGGCCACATTACCCTGCGCGCGATGGTCACCACAGGCGACATTAAAGCCGGTGTTATTTGGGCCGGCGTGGTTGCTTCTTACCAGGATTTGTTTGAGCGCTGGCGCCGCCGTTCCGACGCTGACGCCGATGCCACCCCTACCCCGGACCCCAACAGCAACCGCCGCCGCTGGCGGCAGGAACTGGTGGAGAAGTACGGCCTCCCCGAAGAAAATCCGGATTTTTGGAACGCCATCTCGCCCAATTCGTACCTGGCTGATCTGTCCGGGCCGGTTCAACTGCACCACGGCACCGCCGACACGTCTGTGCCGGTAGAATTTTCCGAAACGCTGAATGAACAAATTGGGGCTGTCGGAAAACCCGTTGAACTCTACACCTACGAAAATGACAATCATAACATCGGCAATGAGTTTAGCACGGCCATGCAGCGGTCCATCCAGTTCTTTGACAAATACGTTAAAGGGACAGGGGGCACCTAAATTTCCAATCTAATCCATCAAATTGGAGAGTGCAAGCCCGGCGAGCGATCTATTCCGTTCACCGGGCTTCACTTTTGCCCGATGGAAAGCTTGAAGCCCAAATTCCATAACTTCTGAAATAGTTCTGCACAAAAATTACACAGTTGCTCCCTATACTGGAAAGCAGATGATAAACACAGGGAGTTGACTGATGATAGAGTTAAACCTAAGCGATCTTTTCTTGGCGTGGCTGGCCGATTATGGCTCGCTGGCCCTGGGGCTAATCCTGCTGCTGGGGGCGTTGGGCGTGCCGGTACCGGCAACTCTGACCGTAGTGACAACCGGGGCGCTGGTCCAGCAGGGATCAATAGAGGGTGGAAGTGCCGCCGTATTCGGTCTGGCCGGGGCCGTGCTGGGTGACAGCCTCAGTTATATGACCGGCAGACTGGCCAAAAGGTGGGTACAGTGCCGTTTTGGACGCTCATCATTCTGGCAAATGGCTCAGCAACAATTTGAGCAGCGCGGAGCTTCGGCGGTCTACTTAACCCGCTTTCTTTTTACCCCGCTGGCGCTGCCGACCAACCTCATTGCCGGGGGCAGTGGTTACAGTTTTAGACCCTTCCTTGCTTATGATCTAGCCGGTGAGATAACCTGGCTGGCGATTTATGGAGGATTTGGCTATTTCTTTGGCAGCCAGTGGGACCTTCTCAACCAATGGCTCAGTGATTACAGCGGCTGGCTGGGTGGTTTAATTATCGCCGGTATAAGTATATATTTTCTCGGTCAGCACAAACTCAAAACCATTCGCTCCAGCAGATGGCCCGGCCTGGCCCTGAGCCAA
Organism: Anaerolineales bacterium; assembly: GCA_015075185.1. Taxonomy (GTDB): domain Bacteria; phylum Chloroflexota; class Anaerolineae; order 4572-78; family J111; genus DSQQ01. Next base: position 1,336,226 of record JABTUW010000003.1, read on the forward strand.
TACCCCTAAAATTCGAGAGGATATCCGAGAGTTCTGCACAAAATCTGCACAATTGCAGGGTATACTGGAGTGGCAGATAGTTAAGAATGCAAAGTTTACAATTTACGCAGTTGAAGAGCTATGTCTAAAGTCAACCACAGATTTCACGGATTACACAGAATTATCAAGAATTTTGTAAAAATCTGTGTCATCTGTGGTTAAAAATATTTGAACTGGGTAACCCATAAGTTATTGGAGTTAAAGATGTCAAAGCAGTGGAAGATTGTCATTGGTGTCGTCATTGCCTTGGTTGTTCTTAGTGTAGTGGGTGCTGCCGGAGTTATCGCCGGCCGGCGCTCGACTCTCAGGCTGCTCGCCCGGAGACCTGCCGTGAACCGACAATTGGAAGTCCGTTTAATAGATGATAACAAGGATGGCGTGCCCGACCGGGGCGTGGTTGAACTACCCAATCAGGGTCCGGTTAATCGTCCCCGGCAAGAGGCCATCAACCCAAGTTTTGGGCCGGGACGGCCACGACCCTTTGGGCTGTTTCTGACGCCCTTTCTGTTCATCAGCGGCTTAGTCAGGGGCCTGATTGCGCTGGCCTTCCTGGCACTTTTAGTCAGCCTGACCATCTTCTTCTACCGCCGCTGGCAGCCAATCCGGCTGGCAGCGGCGCCCGTCACTGTTTCCCCTACCCCCGTCGAGGTCCAGTCACCACCCGCCAGTGTTAAGACGGAGGACCGAGCGGCCCATGAAGGATAAGAACACAACTCAAAACGGTCATACCTCGCTCATCCAGATTGAGGAGATGACCAAAATTTACCAGATGGGCGATATCCAAGTCCATGCCCTGCGCGGCGTCTCGCTGGAAGTGAAACCTGGCGAGTACGTTGCTATTATGGGCGCTAGCGGCTCTGGCAAAAGCACGCTGATGAATATGATCGGCCTGCTCGACCGGCCGACCAGCGGCAGCTACCGTATCCGCGGCACCGAGGCCAGCAGCCTCGGCAAAAGCAAGCTGGCCGACCTGCGGAACCGCGAAATTGGCTTTGTCTTCCAGCAATTCAATTTATTGGCCCGGGTCAGCGCCCGCCGCCAGGTGGAACTGCCCCTCTTCTATGCCGGGCTTTCTGGCCGCCAGCAGCGTGAACTGGCCCTGGCCGCCCTGGAACGGGTAGGACTGGCTGACCGGGCCAACCACCGCCCCGACGAGCTGTCGGGCGGCCAGCAGCAGCGAGTGGCGATTGCCCGCGCCCTGGTCAACAAACCCAGCCTGCTGCTGGCCGACGAACCAACCGGCGCGCTCGACACCAAAACCGGGGCAGAGGTGATGGCCCTTTTTGAGGAACTGCACGCCCAGGGGCTGACCATCATTGTCGTGACGCACGACGCTCAGGTAGCCCAACACGCGCAGCGAGTCGTCACCCTGAGCGATGGTCTTATTCTGAGCGATAAACGTAACGGCCATAAGTTAGTCAGGCCAATGCTGGAGCTGGTCAATGAAAGTCATTAAATACTTGCAGGTGGCTCTAGAAAGTATTGTTACCCACAAGCTGCGGGCCATTTTGACCATGTTGGGTATTATTATCGGCGTGGCCGCGGTTTTGACGACAATGGGCATTGGGCGGGGCGCTGCGGCCAATATCACAGCCAGGATTCAAAGCCAGGGGACAAACCTGCTGACCATTAACCCCGGCGCAAGCAACACCGGGGGGTTAAGCGGCGGGAGCGGTTCGGCCCGCACGCTGACCATGGGCGATGTCAAAGCTTTGCTGGACACTGATCTGCACCCAACCCTGGCCCTGGTTGCGCCGGAGTATGGGGCCAATGCTCGCCTGGTATACGGCAACACTAACAGCCAAGAGCAGGTTACCGGCATCACTGCTAACTACGCCCAGGTGCGTAACCTGGAAGTCACCTCGGGCCGCTTCCTGAACGAAGACGAAATTAATCAACAAAGCCAGGTTGTCGTGCTCGGTTCAGAACTGGCAGGGGATCTCTTTGCCGCTGAAAATCCAGTCGGACTGAGCATGCGGATTAATGCCCAGCCCTTTCAGGTGGTGGGGGTATTGAAAGAAACGGGCGGTTTTGGTCGCAATACCCCGGATAATCAGGCTTTTGTCCCTATTGGCCTGGCCCAAAGTCTATTGTTCAATGCCCCCCGCTATCGGGGCGAGTATACCGTGACCGGCATCAATATTCAAGTGGGCCGCGCCGACCAGGTGGATACGGCCCAACGCCAAATTGAAACCACCTTGCGGCTGCGTCACAACCTCAAGGCCGATGAGGAAAATGACTTTAGGATCTTCAACCAGGCCAGTTTACTGGAAACTGCCTCGGACATTGCCCAAACTTTGACTATTTTCCTGGGTGCGATTGGCGCTATCAGTCTGCTCGTCGGCGGGATTGGAATTATGAATATTATGCTGGTCTCCGTCACCGAGCGCACTCGCGAAATCGGATTGCGCAAAGCAATTGGGGCGCACGACAGCGATATCCTGCTGCAATTCCTGATCGAAGCCCTGGTGCTGTGTTTTTTGGGCGGGTTGATCGGCGTCGGTCTGGCTTATGGACTGGCCGCCTTGTTAGGCCGGATACCGGCTTTCACCTTTAGTGTCGTCATCCAGCCTGACTCTCTGGCCCTGGCCCTGGGTTTTAGCCTGTTGGCCGGCCTGATTTTTGGGATTTATCCGGCGCTGCGGGCGACCCAACTCGACCCTATTGAAGCTTTACGCTCAGAATAATGGGGAACTTTGAATGGTGAACTGTTAGCTCATTCACAATTTACAATTCTCAATTCACTATTCACAATTTGAAATGAGGTAAGCATGAAAAGAAAAAATGTATGGACAGCCTTCGTCCTTATTGTTGTCATGGCCGGAGCCGGTTTCTATTTCCGTAACTCTCTCGCTACCCTGATAGGCCGGCAAACCACGGTGCGAGCGCAAACAACTGACCAGGCTGACAGCACCGTTACGATCCGGCCCGCGACAGACAGCGCCCAGGTCAGCGCAGCAGGTAATATTGCCCTGGCCAGCCAGCAAGCTGTGGTCTTGCAAGCCGAGGGCATCATTACCCAGGTTCCGGTCAAAGCAGGTGATGAAGTTGCCAGCGGCGACCTGTTGGTCTCACTGGACGCCACCGACCTGGAACGGGCTGTCCAGCAAGCGGAATTGGACCTGGCGGTTAAACAGGCTGATTTAGATACGTTGGTCCAGCCGGCCGCTCCCGCCGATATTGCCTCGGCCCAGGCCAGCCTGTCCTCTGCCCAGGAGGCATTAACCGAACTGCAGGCCGGGCCAAAAGCAGCCGAACTGGCCGCGGCAGAAGCAGCCCTGACCGCCGCCCAGGCGAGTTATCAAACCTTAATGGCCGGTAAAACCGAGGCAGAATTGACCCAACTGGCCGCGGAGATGCATAAGGCCTATGTCACCCTGGAGCAGGCTCAAGAAGCCTACAACAAAATTGCTTTTCAAAGCAATATCGGTTCGACCCAACAGGCGATGGACTTACAAAATGCTACCATTGACTATGACACTGCCAAGGCCGCCTACGAACAAGCTACCGCACCCCCCACTCAGGCTGATATCCAGGCCGCGCTAAAGACCATTAAAGACGCCCAATCTCAATTAGAAGCTTTACAGCCGACCAAAGCAGACCTGGCCGCTGCTCAAGCACAAGTGGCAAGCGCCGAAGCGACCTTGGCTAATCTCACGGACGGCCCCACCCCAACGGAGCGGCGCGCCGCCGAAATTGCGGTAAAGCAGGCTCAACTGACCCTGGACGAAGCCAAAGCCAATTTGGCCCAGGCCAACCTGCTCGCTCCCAGCACCGGGACGGTCATCACCGTTGGGGTTGAGGTGGGACAACAAGCCACTGCCGGTCTCAACGCCATAACCCTGGCCGACTTGACCGCCCTGGAACTGACCATCAATGTGGCCGAAGTGGACATTCCCAAAGTGCAGGTTGGCCAGCCAGCCCAAATTACCGTTGATGCCCTACCTGATCGGACTTTTAGCGGGGTTGTGAGTCGAATTACCCCGTCCAGCACCTCGGAGGGAGGCGTGGTTAATTATCCGGTTACGGTTCGTCTCCACAATCTGGACCTGGCCGGGGTGCGTCCCGGCATGACTGCTGTCGCTACCCTGGCCAATGAGGGAGCCAAACCTGGCTGGCTGGTGCCAACCAACGCCTTGCAGGAATTTGAGGGTGAAACCACGGTGACGGTCGTGCGTAATGGGCAGCGCAGCCAGGTCAAAGTTACCAAAGGGACTTCTCAGGGTGAGTGGACGGAGGTCCAGTCAGCCGACCTGAGAGCCGGTGATCAGGTGGTCGGCAAAGTTTCCTCCTTCCTCGATCAACAGAATAACCAGGGCGGCTTCCGCGGACCATTTGGCCCTCCTCCGCCCGGTAACAGATGAGCGGGGGTAGAGATGCGCAAAGTTGAATCATTACTGCAAAGACCCATTGCTTTCCCAACAGCCATAATTTACCGCAGAGCGTGCGGAGATCGCAGAGCCTCCTTTGTTAAAATCTCAGCGCCCTCTGCGTTCCCAGCGGTGAGAAATACGATCCTTGAAAGGACATTGAGTAAAACAATGCTTCGCTTGGGGCTGGCCTGCACCCTGGTGCTGTTATTGGTCGGAATGATCTTAACTCCCAGCACTGCCGCCCAAGGGGATGACACTCGCCAATTAACCGTTATTGCCCCGGCGCTTAATGTCCGCAGCGGCCCTGGAGTTACCCATCCCGCTTTCGCCGTTCTAAACCAGGGCGACCAGGTTACGGCGATCAGCCACGACGCCAGCGGCTGGTGGCAGGTCCGATTGTCTAATGGCAGCACCGGCTGGGTCAGCGGCGGGCCGGCTTATGTATCTCTCACGCCAGAGCTGTCCGCGGTGGCCGCCGTTACCCCACCCATATCCAGTTCCAGCAGTCTCAAATCTCCGGGAACCCTTGTCTTTCAAACGGTCAGCGGCGGCCCCATTTATGCCATCCAGGCGGATGGCAGCAACCTGCACTATCTGACCACCGGCATGGACCCGGCCCTCTCCCCTGATGGGCAGTGGGTTGCCTTCACCCGTTGGGATAATCCCCAAATCGGCGCGCTGGGCAGCTTGTGGATCATCAATATTGACGGCAGCGGCGAGCGCCGGGTTGCCGAAAATATTTTTCAACCTAAATCGCCAACCTGGTCGCCTGATGGCACCCAAATTATCCTGAGCATGACCTATGGCGAGCACCTTACCACCGAACGCAAATGCAGCGGCGAGCGGCCGCCTCGCAGCGCGACCGATATTGAGGTCAAAATTGAGGGTAAGGACGATATCATTTATTGCTACACCTTGTTGCCCAACCCTTACTGGGGCCTGCGGCGGGTCAATGTGCTTACCGGCCAGTTTGAAGATTTGAATTACGACACCCATTCCATGTCCCCAGCCTGGGACCCGGCCAACTCTCAACGACTGGTTTATGATGGCCAGTGGGGTCTGGTCAGTTTAGACCTGGGCCAGGGTGTACCCTCACCGCTCACTACTGATACTCAGCATCACTCCCCGGTCTTCTCACCCGATGGGAGCAAGCTGGCGGTCAGCTACCGGCAGGATGACCACTGGGAGATTCATGTACTGAACGCCGACGGCAGCGGGAATGTCCGGCTGACCGAAACCTCTTATCTCACCTGGGCGCAGCAGCAATTGAGCGGCCAGAGGCCCTATTCTTACAACAATGCCGCGCCCGCCTGGTCGCCGGATGGCAGCCAAGTTGCCTTCTTGACGGACCGCAGCGGCCCATGGGAAATCTGGGTAATGAACACGGATGGAAGCAACCAAAGGCCGCTCTTTCCGCCGGAACTTTTGGCCGGGATTACGTTACAATATAATGGAATGGATGAACGAGTTCTCTCGTGGCGATGAGGCTTTGTTTGGAGAGGATGGATGCCATCACCACAGATTTTAATTGTAGATGACGATCCAGATATTGTGCGCCTGGTACGGGCTTATCTGGAAAAAGCCGGTTTCCAGGTGTTGACGGCGCATAACGGTGAAACTGCCCTGCATATTCTGCGTCGGGACCACCCGGCTTTGCTGGTACTTGATTTAATGCTGCCTGACCGCGACGGCTGGGACATTACCCGCCTGGTTCGCGCAGACCCGTCTCTGGCTCACCTGCCGGTCATCATGCTCACCGCTCGCATTGACGACGCCGATAAGATCATCGGCCTGGAGTTGGGCGCCGACGATTACATCACCAAGCCCTTCAACCCGCGCGAGGTGGTAGCCCGGGTGCGGTCTGTTCTGCGGCGCAGCCAGGCCAACCAGCTATCCCCGCAGCGCCGGATCTTGCAGCAGGCTGATTTGCTGATGGACCTGGACCGGCGCGAGGTGATGGTCAACGGCCAGCCGGTCGAACTGACGGCAACGGAATTTAACCTGCTGCGAACTTTGCTCGAAAATCCCGGCTATGCCTTTACCCGCAGCGAATTGATTGAGCAGGCCCTGGGCTATGAATACGAAGGCTCGGAGCGCACCCTGGATAGTCACATGCGCAATCTTCGTCGCAAAATTGAGCCTACCCCCGGCCATGCCACCTATATCCAGACCGTTTATGGGATAGGCTACCGTTTGGCCGGGCCGTGAAAGGGGAGTAAGGAGTAGAGAAACTGCTTACTTCCTACTCCTTACTTCCTACTTCTGGAGAAAGCGATGAACAAACTTTGGGTACGCCTGAGTCTGGGTTTTAGTGCGGTAGTTTTAGCGGCAGTAGTTGTGGTTGCTTTGACTGCTTTTTTGGTGGGGCGCGCTGACCCGAGGGTTGACCGTGTTGCTGCCTCACGAAGATTGGCAACAGAATTGGCAACTTACCATCAGGCCCGGCAGAATTGGGCCGGGAGCGAACTTATCCTGGTTGGGGCGCAGACGATGTTCGACAAGCGGGCAGAGCGGAACCTGGAGTTCTTCCTGGCCGATGCCGGGCAACGCATCATCTACCACCCCCAGGCGGAACAAATAGGAAAGTCACTCAATCAGGTAGCGCAAGTGGAGCAAGTTCCTATTCGGACCAAGGGCCAAACCATTGGCTACCTGGGCTTAGGGCCAGCACAGGCGCAGGGACCTGCCGCACCGCTCATCTTTGTGAGTTTCTTGGGGCGCGTACTGCTTTCCGTTGCCTTTATCACGGGAATCAGTGCAATTATCTTCGGCATAATGATGAGCCGCTCATTGACCGCACCGCTCAACAATCTGGCTGCGGCGGCCCAAGCGATTGGCGCGCGCAATCTTAGCCAGCGGGTTGAGGAAAAGGGCAGCGATGAACTAAAGGCGGTGGCTCGTTCCTTTAATGAGATGGCTGCCACGTTAGAGCTGGCCGAACGACTGCGTCGCAACCTCCTGGCCGACGTCGCTCACGAACTGCGGACACCCCTCTCCATTTTACAGGGTAACTTGCGGGCCATTCTGGACGAGGTCTACCCTCTTAATCAAGCTGAAATGGCCCGTCTGTATGAACATACCCGCTTTTTGAGTCGTTTGGTGAACGATTTGCACGAATTGGCCCAGGCCGAAGCCAGACAGCTCCCGCTGCACCGGCAGGAGACTAGCTTGGCTCAACTCGTCAAGACGACCGCCGAGAGCTTCCGCCCCGGCGCAGACGAGAAAGACGTCACGCTGGATGTCGTTTTACCCGATGATTCACCCTCGCTTCAGGTTGATCCGGCGCGTTTAACCCAGGTGCTGCAAAACCTTTTGGCTAATGCCTTACGTCACACTCCGGCTGGCGGAAAGATTACCCTTCAGCTTGAGACCGGCCCTGAGGCAGTTCACCTGGCCGTCGCTGATACCGGCGAGGGCATTCCCGCCGAATATTTACCCCATATCTTTGACCGCTTTTATCGCACCGACCCGGCCCGTAGCCGTGATCGCGGTGGGGCCGGCTTGGGGCTGGCCATTGCCCGGGCCATTATCGAAGCCCACGACGGCCGGATTACGGCGACAAGCAGCGGCATCCCCGGACAAGGCAGCATCTTTACCATCCAACTTCCCGCCCAGACAAATATGTAACTACCGGGACAGGTGAATTTAGTAGATAACCTGAATTCGACATTTTACCGAAAATCACCCTTCGATACGGGCTGTCGCCCTACTCAGGGTGATTTTCGGCTCATTATCGCATCCTGAGTGCGCGGAACTCGCCCCGCGACCGCAGGGAGTGTCGAAGGACGAAGTGGAGCGCGTATCGAAAGGTGCGATAATGAAAGTTATCTATCGCTTGCCCTTCAGGCGCAGCCGGGTGCCGTCTTCGGCTACGGTGAGTTTGCCCCGGTAGCACCTGGCAAATGCTTCGACAATTTTTTCGGGCGCTTCGTCAAATTCGGGGCCAATATGGCTGATGAGAACCTGGGGAACTTTGGCAGTGGCAGCAAATTCGGCCACCTCTTCGGGGTCAACGTGAGCCATTTCATGGACGAGTACATCGCAGCCTTCGATGTACGGCCCCAACTCCTGGGGCGAGGTCAGGTCGCCGCTGTAAACGACGCGCCAGCCGGGACCATCAATGACCATGCCGCAGGCGGTCGCTTTTGAGCCAAATTGGGTTTTCAGCTTGGGTTTCTCCAAATGCTGGGTTTTAAAGTAAGTCACCTGGAGCAGCGCTTCTTGGTATGGCTCGTTGCATTCAATATTGGTGATCCTAAGTTTGTAACTCAGCTCATCGGTGAGTAGAAACGAGTCGCTCAAGAGGCGGCGCACTTTACCCCGCGTACCACGCGGGCCGTAAATCGCCAGAGGGCTGGTCCGTTTGAGGAGGCGGTTCTGGCTCAAAAAAAGCCCCAGGTTGGCGACATGATCCATATGCCAGTGGCTGACAAAAACCGCCTCAACCTCAACCGGGTCCAGGTCGTAGCGATAGAGCAGGGTGCTGGCCGGCGCGCCGCAATCAAGCAGAAATAATTTGCCGGCAGCAGTTAAAGCATAACCAGGGGCGAAGCGTCGCCGGGTTGGCAGGCCGGAGGAAGAGCCCAGGACGATTAACACGTCAGGCATAGAGGAGTCTCAACAAATTGTGAATTGCCCACAGGGGGCCTTCGGCTCGAAATTGCGAATAATGAATTGTGAATGAAGGTTTGCTCATTCGCCTCCTCGCCTCTTCGCTTCTTCACTCATCCCCCGCCGCAAGCGGCAACATTTTGTTGGTGGGTTTCGTAATCGTTGGCAAAGAGGTGCGCCCCTTCGCCGCCGCAGCCCATAAAGAAGATGTAATCGGTTTGTTCCGGCTGCAGGGTGGCAATAATGGACGAAGCGCCGGGACTGGCGATGGGACCGGGCGGCAGGCCGGGGTTGAGATAAGTGTTATAGGGCGAGCTGACTTGAGCATATTCGTCCAAAGTCACCGGGGTTTTCCACCAGACTCCGGCGTCGGTCTGGTAGCCCATGGCATACTGCACGGTCGGGTCGGCTTGCAGGTACATCCCCTGGGCCAGGCGGTTCAGGTAGACGCTGGCAATCGTGGGCCGTTCGGCGGGGACGACCGCTTCGCGCTCGACAATTGAGGCAATAATCAATATTTCATAGAAGGTATAGCCCTGGCCAGCAGCCAGATCAAGCGCATTGGGCGGAATTTTGCCGGCCATGTTTTCGACCATGCGCTGGATCAAATCTTCGGGCGTGGCTTTGATCGGCAAGCGGTAGGTATCGGGGAACAGGTAGCCTTCATACGACGCGCCGGCGGGGCGGTCGGCCAGAAGGGGATGCTCCACCCCGACGCCCTGGCGCACTACCGCTAAAAAGGCTGTCCCATCCATAATTTGCTGCTGGGTCAATAATTCGGCGACTTGTTCGGCCCGCCAGCCTTCGGGAATGGTCACGCTGACTTCTTCAAAATTGGCCTTTTGCAGCGTTTCAGCGACTTCGCGCATGGTCATATTGCGGCGCAGTTCGTAATCGCCGGCTTCCAACGAAGCGTCCAGCCCATTGTAGCTGAGAAAGCGGCGAAAAACATCGGGATCGGAAATCAAATTCTGTTCGTACAACTTGTTGGCTACACTGACGCCAGTCTCGCCCACCGCGACGGTGAAGGGAACCGGGGAAGGGTCATCGGAGACGGGGGTGTTGATGAGTTCAGCCTGGCTTTGCAGGTATAACCCCACAAAGAAATCTTCAATATTCTCCGGCGAGCGCAGCCCCGATGTTGTGCCAACCGAAATGGCGGCAGCAGTCTCGCTGCTTTGATTGGAAAAAGCCCAATAGCCCGCGCCTAAAATGACCACAATCGCCGCAATGGCGACGATGAAAATAATGAATCGAATGATGGCTCTCAAAACAACCATACTATGCCTCAAATTGTTTCACTGATTGACAATTAGATTTTTTTCAGGTTCCCAGCACTCGCAGGCTTCACGCGTGGCCGTGTCGTTTTTGAAACTGCCCTCGTAAGGAGTCAGGGTCCGCTGGGCAACCCAACCGGACAGATTCATAGGCACCGGACCGCCGGCCTCTATCCACTCACCGTTGTAGCGGCGAGCAAAATGCAGGTGGCTGGAGTCGGCCAGGCCGCCTTCACACGAGGCGTAGCCAATAACATCCCCTTGTTTCACTTGCTGCCCCACCTGAACCGGCTTATCCGCATCCAAGACAACATGCAGATATTGCAGCACCCAGCCCGTTTGGATGCTGCCATCACCGTCGAGATCAAGTTCGACCACCCCTTGCCGGGCCACCACAACGACCCCGGCGGCAGCGGCGGTGTTAGGTTCAGCAGAGTAAAAACAGTTACCCAACACGTCGGGCGGGCCGAAATCAAGGGCGGCCCAGGCGCTGCCATCGGCATAGGCAGGGTGCGGCCCACTGGTCAGATAGAAACCCTGCCCCTTGGTCCAGGGTAAAGCGAGCGGCGGCTGGACCAGCGACTTGGGCACAAGTGGTTCGATGGCCTGGGCCATTGGCTCGCCAAAGAGGGCACGATAATCGGCTAACAACCCCTCCGGCCCCAGCTCTTTGTGCCAGGTTTCCCAATCGGAATGCAGGGCTAAAATATTTTGGACTCCGACCGTTCCGGCATTCAACCCTTGCGGCGTTACGGCTCGCTTGCGGTCGGCCAGGCTGAATACCCAGAACCCATCGCGCTTATAACCGTAATAGCCGGCGTTAATCCGGTTGGCAGTCCAGCCCAGGGCCAGGTACAGACTCCCCCCACGCGGATTGCGCGGCCCTAACATACTATTGATCGCTCCGGCGGTTGGGTAGGGGTTGGTGACCCACCCCCCGTAGTGCTCTAACAAAGCCAGGAGCAAACGCGGCCCCACGCTAAATTGCTGGGCTACCCGCTCGACAATTTCTGCCCCGGTCAGTTGCTCGCCATCCACATACTCGGTGTAGCCGACAAGGTAACCACCCTTGCTCTCGATAAACTCTTTGATATCGAAGCCGACATAGGCAGGGCTATAGACCACTTCGCTATCGGGAAAGTTCTCCTGTTTGGGAGCCATGGTATCAAGACGCAGGGGAATCCGCAGGGATTGGCCAACCTGAATGATCGCCTCTGGTCCGGCTAAATGATTCATCCTGACCAGGTCTTCAATGGAGGTATCATAGAGGGAGGAAATATAACTTAAAGACTCCCCCTCCTCAATCACATGGTACGAAAACGGAGGGCCGTCTGGCGTGGGAATGGGCATGGCTTCGATCAAAGGAGCAGGGTTGGGGCTAGATGCAGGAACGGCAGCGACCGGGACAATTTGGGTCGAGGCCAGGGCGACCTGGCTATTGTTGGGGGTAGGGAGAGGTGTCGGCGTTGTTGTCGCGAGGGCTTGCCCCGAATTGGCGCTGTCGGGAACGAGGGTCGGGCCACAACCGGTGGTTAGCAAAAGCAGACCAGCCGCAGTGCAGGCGGCCAATTTTAGTGACACAGATAACCTCTAACACGGGTGGATTGGATTGGCAAACCGCGCTTTCCTCAAAACCTAACTAGCTCCCGCACCCCGCTTAGCCTGGGCATGAGAGCCAGGATGGGGATTGCTGCTGAAAAACTGCTTTTACTTACTGAACAGGCCCAGTATAGCACGGAGTTGAATGACGGCAAAATAGAGAGGCAGGTAGGGACAAGCGGCGACTTACCCCTACTCACCGACCAAATCGAGCTGCAAATTAATTCCATCGGTCGTGGTGGTTAAACCAACCAGCATGAATTGGGGCGGTAACTGGGCAGTGATCTGCGGGCCTGCTTGAGTCCCCAGCTCGATAACCTCCTGGGGCAGCCAGCGAGCCGGGAGGCTTAGAAATCCAACTTGCAGCCAATGGAGCTGGCTACTCACAATGTTGCCCTGCCGTTGCAGCGACAGACCCACATCGGCCACCGGCTCCAGTCCGGCAATCTTGATCGCGGTAGTGAGAATCATCTGACCCCCCGGCTCAAAATTAATAGCGGCGGGTCTGCCGAGGGCTTGTGTAGCAAAACGACTCACGCTTTGCTCCGATAGAAACAGCGTTAAATCCGGGTCAATCACGGCTGGCTGATCTGTCACTACCGGCGTCACAGGTCGAATCATGAATGCCAGCAAAATGAGCAGAAGCACACCCAACAAACTACCCACCAGCAGCCCGATACAGCCCCAGCGACTCATGGCTGGGTCCGGGCTTCGAGCCAGAGGGCGGTATCGGTGGTCCCGAGGCCGGTCAAAACCAGCGGGACCCCCAGCAAGGTTGAACTGTTTTTGACCATCTCATTTAGATTTTGATTGATTGCCGCCAGGGGATCGTTAAATGAAGCGGCCAGGCTATCTTGAGGCAAATCTACCCCGGAGACATTAGCCTGAATGAGACGCACTTCAAGGGAAGATTGCGGGGTAATTTGAACGCCAAAAAGGCCGGTAATTTGCACGGGTACGGTCATCCCAAAAGCCGAAACGCTTGTATCAGCTTTCATGCTAACCTGATTGCCGGGCATAAGGTCGAGTTGCACTGGAGTTTCGGTGGTGCTTTGAGCAAATTGATTGAGAGCCTCCTCGCGTACCGTTAAGCGCAAATCCGGCGCAGCGCCGCTGCCCGTTACCGGCGAAATGACCCCATTAAGGGCCATTACCAGTGAGGCTACCAGTAATAAGATTCCTCCACCCAACAAACCGGCCAGAATACCACCTGCACAACCAAATAGCCCGTAACCTACCGAATCCTGGGGTGGGGGTGATTCGTACATCGCTTCCGAATACATAATTCAGTCTTCTGGAAGAATGGAAGGCTGGAAGGTTGGAATTTTACAGCCTCCTAGCCTTTCCCCTCATTGCCATAACTTGATTGACCCACCCTACAATATTCGAACCACCTTGGGGGCATGTTGCCATAGTTCTTCAAGCTGGTAATAGGCCCGCTGCTCCGGGGAGAGAATATGAGCAATGACCGAACCAAAGTCAATCAACATCCAGCCCGACTCGGGGGTGCCTTCAACACTGGCCAGACGACTGCCGCTATGTTTGAGCTTCTCCAGTAATTCATCGCCAACCGCTCGAATTTGCCGGCTGGATGAACCATCGCACAAAACATAGTAATCAGCCAGGAGCGTCACCTCACGCATATCGAGCATCAAAATATTTGCCGCTTTTTTGCTCGTAGCAATTTCTACCACAGCGTGGGCTAATTCATTCGATTCCAGGTTTTACCTCCGGTATAAAGATACTTAAAGATTAGAGATAGCTTTCTACCCATAGACTAAAGGTATTAATGTATCACAAATCGTACCAGACGCAAACAACAAACGTAGTTGGTTAAGGGCCAGCGCAAGAATTATGTTAAACACAATATATTGCGTGTGACCTGCCAGAACAGGCAATATGTAGGAACCTTCATTTTTGTATCTCTCGCGTAAATGCCATAATTAGTAGGCAACACAAATGCAAAACACTAAATATGTCCATTGACATAATTTATGCTCTTGCCCTGTAGTTGGTTATTTTCACAGGAAGTTTTGAATTTAATGATTCTAGAATGACTCAAATAGGCTCGGTTAACCTTTTTAGGGGGTTGGCAGGGAAGATTGAGTCGTGATAAAATGGAAAGAGTGGTTATCATGTTCAAAAATACTATTCAGCTAAACACGTGACGAGAATTTAGTTAATATGTCGAAGGGTCAAGCAAGCTTCGCCAATTCCGTAGCGAGGTTATCCGGGCCAGCTTTGCTCAAGACTCGCAGTAATGAGATTACACAACTCGCGCCAGAGTGACTAAGCGCCTACCGACATAGATGCTACAAAAGAATCCGAATTTGCTAATGTATTATGATAATGCCAATGAGGTGCAGAAGGTAGTATACGATTTAACTGGACAAGTTTGAGGAAATTATGGATAACTCTAAATCTGCCAAATTCAAATCTGTTAAGTTTCGTGATGATCAGAAAAAGGCGTGGGGTATGGCTCAGACACTCCTCGAGTCCCAGGAAATTTATGAAGGTGTGGTTAAACAGTGGAACAGGGGTGGGCTTGTGGTTGATTTTTATGGCCTTAAAGGATTTGTCCCTGCTTCTGAAATAGGTGGCTTTTTACAAAGAGTCGAAGATGAGACATTTGAAAACCGTTTAATGAACATGGTTGGCCAGACCCTCCCTCTTAAAGTCAAAGAAATAGATCGTAATCGTAAAAATGTCGTCCTTTCAGCTCGAGCGGCGGAAGAGGAATGGCGACTACGACGCAAAGAGCAACTACTGACTACACTCAGAGAAGGAGATGTGATCGAGGGAACCGTTAGTAGCCTAGCTAACTTTGGTGTCTTTGTTGATTTGGGTGGGTTTGATGGGCTGATTCATTCCTCAGAGTTGAGTTGGGGACATTTTACGCAGCCAAACGAAGTGGTAAAAATCGGCGAACGTCTCTCTGTCTATGTGCTGACGGTTGACCAGGAGGAGGGACGGGTAGCTTTAAGTCTGAAAAGGCTCAGGCCTGAACCCTGGAGCCAGTTTGCCGAAAAATATTCTATCGGCCAAACGGTTGAGGGTGAAATTATTGAATTAACTGGGTATGGCGCTTTTGTCAAGATCGAAGAAGGGATCAAAGGCTTGATTCATGTCTCTGAACTGTCTGAGCAACCAATTAGTCGGCCAGGTGACATAGTTAAGGTAGGGGACGTTGTCCTGGTAAGCATCATTTCCTTGGATGTATCCCGCCGTCGTCTGGGATTGAGTCTAAAGCAAGTTGACCTTTTTGAGCGTATCCGGTGGGAGCGGGAACGCCGGGAAGTTCTGGCCAAAAATGATGCTATTATCGAAACTCCTCAATCCACCCCCATTACCGAACTAATTGAAACAACTCATCAAGCGCCCGAGGTATCTGTCCCACGGCTCGATCAGCCGGCTGCCCCCTTGGTCAAACCGACTTCTATTTCGGAGCTGGTAGCTCGACAAATGGAAGAACAGCTTGTGCTGGATAACCTGATCCACCTGAGTCCGTTACTCCAAACTGATATTGAGATCTGTGGCTTAGAACTGCCTGACAATTTAACAATTGACTTGAGCCAAGCGGACGAGCACCGGGCTGCCGAATTGCACCAAAAAACGTTAGACAAGACACTCCCCTGGCAAGATCGAGCCAAACTAGCCCTACAAGCTACAAATTTGTTGTATCAACGAGGCTACAATTTATCTAACCGGCAGATGCGTGAATTTATCTGCACCTATTGTCGTTTTCAAGGGGACGGGTATTTTGCTGAGGGAGAACATGATGCAGCAGGTACTTATTACAGAGAGTTGTTGAGCCTGTTGCATGGCAAAGACGCAGTTGAAGAAGGTTTGATTGCCGATCTAATTTTAAACTTCTTAAAGACTTACGTCCGTGAGCATAGATCGCTCATGCAGGCTACTGATTTGCAGATGTTCTTTTTTATGGCTGCGGCTCCTGATGAAATCGGACCAATGGATAGCATTGCTTTAGGGATAACTAATCTGGCAGCGATTAATTTGAACTATGTCAAACAGGTTTTAGAGAGAAGCCAACTCCAGGCAGAAATCAAGCCGAATTTCTTCGAAAAGTTTAGCGACGCCCTCCGCCGAGTCCTGACCCGAAATGACCAAGAAGTTAATGCGGAAGCTGAATTAACGACGCTTCTGCAAAAAGTGGTAAGCATTAAAAATCAACTGAGTAAACAACTTGAGGAATTACTTTCCAACTCAATCGCCAACTCTTACGAGTTGAACAAGATTCATATGTTAGAAAGCGATTTTGCCGACCTATTGGCCATTGATCCGGTAGCCCTCTATCCAACGGATCGGGCTTTACTTGAAGAAGCTGAACAGATACACAGGAAACTGATGCGGTATATTGCTCAGGATCGGTTTATGGATAAGGACACCTATTACAAAGAGATCATGAAACAGATTCGGTTGCTTCGCCAGAAAATTCAGCAGACGCCTACCCAATATGGGAAAACCCTCATTTATGAACTCCAGTCAGTGTGGAAGATTACCCTCTCTGTAGAGTTTTATCTGGAAGCTATTTCAACAAAGTCCGAATACTTGGACAAATTAGGGCGTCTTGAAGAGATTCTTGGTCAATTAGAAAAATTAAAAGAAAAGGTTTATGACCCGGATGATCGAAAAAGTATTGACCACATGCATAGTATTTACCGAAAATTGATGAGATTTAATAATATAGGGTCAGTCCGCGAACGAATCCTTGCCTATCACGAAGTAAGGCATGAACTTGAAGTGGCGCGTGAACTGGCCCTGACCAAGCGCACCTATCTAGGAATTCAATATATTTTGTCCATCTTAACCAAGTGGCGAAACATCCTTGAAAATGACTATCAGAGTTTTTTGACTCAGGGTGTCAGAGAGCAAAAAGGCCCAGCGCGCAAATGGGAGTCTACGGAAGAAGAGGTATTAAAAGCCTACTATGAAGAGAGAAGTGATTTAGAACTGGCGGCTTACTTTGGACGTTCAGAAGCAGCTATTGCAGCTAAAATGCGGCAGATGAACCTTAAACGCAAGAGTATAAGCCAAGAGGAGGAACAGAAGGAATTTTGGCAGAATCCATACGTTGTTGGCGCTCCGGTCAAGAATAAGGAGATGTTCTTTGGGCGGCAGGATATTTTTGATTACATCAAAAGAAACCTCATTGGCCCTTATCAACATAATACTATTGTGTTGCATGGTCGTCGCCGTACTGGCAAAAGTTCAATCTTGTACCAACTTGAACGTCGTAATATCTTGGAACCTTGTATACCTATTTTCATTGATACACAAGGCCTGGGTCGTCTGACAATGACACTCCTCTTCTTTAAGATGTCAGCGCAAATTTGTCGGACGTTACATAAGCATGGGATTAATGTTTCGCTACCGGGCGAGTCTGAATTTAAGACAGATCCTTTCTGGCGTTTTAGCCAGTTTTTAGATGATATTGGTATTACCACCGGGCAAAAGCTCATCTTGATGATTGATGAATTTGAGAAAATTCAGGATGAGATTAGGCAAGGCCGTCTTGATGTGGATTTATATGAAAATTTGCGACATCTTATCCAACATCGTGAGGATATTGGCTTCATTTTGGCCGGCACTATGCGGATGGCAGAAATTGTCAAGGATTATACCTCACCATTCTTCGGTAGTTCGTTGCTGCTACGAGTTTCTTTTCTTAGAGAAAACGAAGCTATTCAATTAATCAGAAAACCGATTGAGCGACTTATCCAGTATGAGGATGAGTCCGTGCGGAGAATTCTGGCGCTAACAGCCGGACATCCTTACTTTATCCAATTAACCTGTCAGACTCTGGTAAATCACCTGTCATATCGGAAGAGAAGTATTGTCCAGCCAGAAGATGTTGACCATGTATTGGGGGATATTATATCAACCGGGGAGGGCCAATTTATTTTTGACTGGGATTCTGATACGACTCCCCTGGATAGATTAATGCTTTCCTGGCTGGCCACACAAATCCAAGTTGAAGCGGGGACCTGTTCGGTGTTAGAGATCGAACAGACCTTTGCCCGGTTACAGGTTCATCCTGCCTTTAAGAATACGATTGTTTTAGAGGCTCTTGACAATTTGAAGGAAAAAGAAATATTGAACTTGGAGCAAAGCCAGGTGAGCTTTAGAGTTGACCTCTACCGCCGCTGGATCAAACAAAATAAAGACCTTAACCGGGTTTGCAAGGAGGAGCGCGTTGATCAATCCCTACTTAAATAGAAGCACAATTCGAAATGATGGTGATTTCTTCGGCAGAAAAGAAGAAATCCACAACATTTATATGCGCATTACTCACCAAATTCCTCAAAGTTGCTCGGTGGTTGGCTTGAGACGGATTGGCAAATCGTCGCTGCTTTACCATCTCTCCAAAAAGAGGGGGGATTTTTCAAAGTACCTTCCACCTGAACAGGATAGGTTGTTTTGTGTGTTCTACGATCTGCAATCGGAAAAAAGTATTACTATACCCCGCTTTTTTGGCAAATTAAGACAAAAAACTTTGAGGGCCATTGATAGCGCCATTACCGAGTTAGATTTTGAAGTAGATAGTGGGGCTGAAGAAGAGGAGGCATTTGAACTGCTGGTAGAAAGTATTAGCGAAGCAGGTTATAGCCTGGTCTTTTTCTTTGATGAATTTGAAACTATTACCCAAAATAGAATTTTTGATGAAGATTTTTTCTCACAATTGCGTCATGTTGCTAACAATTATAACGTAGCCTATGTCACATCAAGCCAGGAAGAATTAAGCAAATTGTGTCATACCGACATGATTGCCCAGTCACCGTTTTCAACATCTTTACTAAAATGCATCTACAGTTGTTAAAAGATGATGAGGCAACCCATTTAATTTGTAAGCCAGCCCAAACTCAAGATGTTCAGTTCACAACTCCAGAAATCGAACTTGTATTTGAATTAGCTGGTTGCCATCCATTTTTTATCCAGATTTGTTGTTCGCACCTATTTGAACTCAAAAGAGAAAATGAGGCGCGAGCTTTGTCTAAGGCTAACTTCGACCAGGTTCGACGGCAGTTCATGGTCGAAGCGGTTGATCATTTCAACTATTACCTCAGACATTTGAACGAAAAAGAAAAATCACTGCTTCACGCCGTCGCATGTTTAGAAAATTATGATCCAGTCACCGCTGGCGTAATCTCTGAAGCAGAGGCTCTAAAAAGAGCAGGGTTGATTATTCAGCATAACAACCAACTTCGTCCTTTTTCGACCGGTTTTCAGAATTTCTTGCAAAGTTTACCACCAATTTCGAGAGTTGATATAAGGCAGACCCCCTCCATAGCTCAAAATTTAGCATACCCGGCAGATGAAGGGGATTATGATGGTCAAGTTTGGGATCTAATTATTTCGTTAGAAAAAAGACTGCGGATTTTAATAAAGCAGATTCTAGAGGCAGAATGGCATGATTCCCCTTGGGAGGAACAAATTCAAAAACGGTATCCAGATTTGTATGAGGGGTGGGTTAATAATAAGCAAAAAGATTCTCAGACGTTTCGTAATTATGAAAGGGCCGATACTATCATTTTTGATTATTCCTACTTAGATGAATTGGGGCGGATTATAGAAGGTGAGTGGAACATTTTTCGGTCAGTTTTTGAATTCAGGCTGAATCAGGGTAAACAGAATAAACAAATCATCCATCAAAAGATAGAAGAAATTGCCAGAGTGAGAAATCCCTTGGCTCATGGGCGTACTGTGCCCGATACGGAATTAAGACGCGCGCACGTTAGCTGTGATGATTTAAATAACCATCTAGATAAGTGGGAACGTCGAAACAGAAGTCAAGCAAATGGCGAGTAGTCTCTATTCTTATTGAGTCTATTCGTCCCGTTTTCTACTGTTTTACCCTGAGTGCCAATCATCTGTGACGAGTAACTCATTCAAGTTCAACATCAGAGATTGGGCTTTAAGGTAATCTGGCTTGGGTAACAGTCTTTTTGAAGAAAAATACTTCTCTGGTATCATTGGGCCTATTCTTAGCGGTACTTACGCCCAGATATTGACCCTTCCGGGAAATTGGTGATTTCCCAACCTTCCAGCCTGCCAGCCTCCCCGTAAAAATGCGTAAGTTCAACTTATGACAGGTGGCAAATGGTAGATTTAACAACGCTTTTGCCGGCGGCACTGACCTTATTGCTGCCGCTTGGCCTGATCCTGTTGATTGCCAGCGCCATGCCCGAAGACCGGGCTCCGGCGACCGCTGTCAACGGGGTGGTAGTATGGAGCACGGCCGCGCTTGCCTACTTTGGGCTGGGTTTTGCCTTTCATTTTGGCGGCATTGCCCAGGTAACGCCTAACCCGGATTTGAGCGGCCTCTACTGGGAGTGGTACCCGCTGGACCAATCGGTTGACCTGGAGGCGGCCCGCTTGTGGGGTGTGGTGGCGCTGCGGGGTTTTGCCCTTGCCGGCGAAGTCGCCACTGCCGGCGTGTTGGGGCTGTTTCTGGGCCACCTGGCCCTCGTCGGGGTGGCGGCGTTGATTCCTTTGGCGGCCCTATCCCGGCCAGGGCAAGGTCTTGCTGCCATACTGACCGGCCTGCTGACCGGGGCAGTGATTTATCCCCTGCCGGGAAACTGGCTGTGGGGCGGCGGCTGGCTGTCGAATTTGGGAGCTAGTTTGGGCCTGGGGCACGGGCTGGTAGATTTTGGGGGCGCAAGCGCCATTTTCCTCAGTGGCAGCCTGGTGGCCCTGGCCGCCCTGCTTTTGTTCCGCCCCAGGGCAACCCCATCCGATTTGGATCAATCAGCCGAGGAGTTGGTTATCGTGACGGGGCCGGACCATCATCTGACTGTCTATGATAAACCGGCAGCTCTCTTGACTGAGGAAATCTTACCGGCAACCTCCATGCCCTCGGCCTATCTGCCGATTTTGAGTCTATTGGGGGCAGGATTGATGCTTTTAGGTTGGCTGGGGTTGTCGGCGGGACTGCATGGACCGACGGCGGTAAACTTTAGCCCGGCTCATGCGGCTGTCGCCGGAGTTTTGGCGGCCCTCAGTGCAGCGTTGGCTGCCGCTGGTTATAGCTGGCTGACCACTGGCGAAGTCAACCCGCTTATGGCTTCACGCGGCCTGATTGCCGGTCTGGTCTTGGCGTTGGCCGGTGCACCGTTTGTGCCGATTTGGGTCACTCTGGTCGCCGGATTGCTCATGGGCTTGTTCTTGCCCATGCTGATCTATTTTTTCAATCAGGGTCTGCGTTTAGCCGACGAGTCGGGCATATTGGCGACTTACGGGGTTAGCGCCCTGGTTGGCCTGCTGCTGGTTCCCTTCTTTGCCGACGGTCGAGCCGGGCAGGGCTGGAACGGCCTGGGCTTGACCGATTATTACGGCGTAGCCGGGCAGGGTGTTTCCGGCCTGCTGGTCGCTTCCGGCTTTGCCTCTGACTGGCCGGGCCAGCTCCAGGCGCAATTGGCGGGAATAGCAGCAATAGGCGCCTGGGCACTGCTGTGGGGGGTGCTGCTGTTTCAAACGGTCAAGGTGATCGTCAACGCCTGGGTGCGGAGCGGTCTGGAATGGGCCGACTCAGCCCCCATCCCGTTGGTTAAAACTGAAGCCAGCGCCGGGCGAGAGATTCAGCTCGAAGAGTCTCCACGATTGGAAGAGATGGAGCCGTAATAACGACCTGCTCTCTTCTCCCCTCCTGAACAAGCCGGGCTGCCACAACCCGACCTGTTTCATTTCGACGGTAGTAGTTTTTGAGCTTCCTGCATAAATGTCGTCGCCGTGAGAGAGTCAATATTGCAGAAACGTACCTCCTGCAGCGAGGTAGTTGGATTTTGCCGCAGGTAATCTAAAGTTGTCTGGATGATGATCCTAGCGCAAATATCCTTGGGACCGCCGAAAATCCCCGAAGAGATGCCGGGAATGGAAATACTTTTGACTTGATGCTCGTTGGCTAGAGTCAGGGCGCTACGAACGGCGCTGGCCAACTTATGCTCATCATCGCCGCTGCCCCACACCGGCCCTACCGCATGAATGACGTATCGAGCCGCCAGCTTCCCGGCGCTGGTGATGGCGGCGCTGCCGGTGCGAACCGGGCCATGCTGCTGCACCGAGGCATCGCTTTCCTGCTGGATGACTTCACCGCCCTGCCGGCGAATCGCCCCGGCTACTCCACCGCCATGTTGCAGCCGCTCATTGGCCGCATTGACGATGGCCTCGCTCGTCTCGGTGGTCAGGTCCCCTTGAACCACCCGGATAAGCTGACCGGTAGGAAGTGTATATTCTAATAAAATCCTGGCTGTGGTCATCACCCTTACCTCCATGACCTTACCATCCCACCGCATTTTCAATGTGATTGATTTGCGGCAGCCCTCGCCCCAATTGCACAGCGACGACGTCAATTCGCCACTGCTGCCCCGCAAGTGCTTTTTCTTGCAGATAAGTCTGGGCCAGTTCAATGAGTCGCGCTTGTTTGGCGGGTGTGATACTCTCCTCGGCCAGGCCAAAGCGTAACCCGCTGCGCGTGCGGACTTCGACAAATACGAGGGTTCCATGATTCTGGACAATCAAATCCAACTCACCCACGGGGCAGCGCCAGTTGCGCTCGATGATCTGGTAGCCTTTTCCCGTTAAAAATGAAGCCGCAATGTCTTCAAGACGGCGTCCGGTTTGCTGGCGTTGGTCCATAGGCCCTGCTTT
The DNA here is from genome assembly GCA_015075185.1 of Anaerolineales bacterium. GTDB lineage: Bacteria > Chloroflexota > Anaerolineae > 4572-78 > J111 > DSQQ01. The sequence goes on from JABTUW010000003.1 coordinate 1,358,793, forward strand.
ACCAATCTTCCCACCCGTATCATAGCATGCTCCAATAATCAGGTCAACTACTGTTTCTTAAGGATATTTCATCGCTTTCATTGACAACAAACCCTAATTATGTTATAGTCAAGTTATTATGTAATGTCATTATGTATTATTCATGGACCATTAATCAGAAGCCAGCAGTGAGGAGTTAGAAAATGAGAGACAATATACCTGATTCTGGCCCCTAACCTCTGACATCTGACACCGACTCTTGACCCTTTAGATATGTTTACCTTACACCGTGTTGACGAACTCAATACCCTCACCCGGGCCAAGTACCCCATCATCTACATCGTCTCCTGGGAAGAGCGACGCATCGAGGATATGCTGCGCCAGGTGGCCATTGACCGGCGGAAAAAACTGTACGGCTGGACTCTAACCAACGGGATCGCCCCGCTGGATTTGATCCAGGCGGCTCCGGTTGACCCTGGTACCCGTGACCCCCTCCATGCCCTTGATTTTGTGGCCCAATCGCAAGAGGCGGCCATCTTTCTGTTAAAGGATTTTCACCCTTTTTTAGACGACAGCCGCGGTGGGCCGGACCATCCCGTGATTATTCGCCGCCTGCGTGACATTACCAACCAGCTCAAGGAAAGCCGCAAGACCCTGGTCATCCTCTCGCCGATGCTTCGTTTCCCCGCCGACTTGGAAAAGGATATTACGGTTCTGGATTACTCCTTGCCAACGCTGGATGAATTGGAACTGTCGCTGGACCGGGTGGTTCGCTCGGCCCGTGAGATTGCCGGGGTGCAGTTAAAAATGAAGGAGGAGGAGCGGGAACGAGTCCTTAACGCGGCTCGCGGCTTGACCTGCATCGAAGCGGAAAATGTCTTTGCCAAGAGCCTGGTCATGGGCCGCCAGCTTGATTTGAGCGTGATCATTGCCGAGAAAGAGCAGCTCATCCGCCGCTCCCAAGTGCTGGAATATTACGAGTCGGTGGAAGGCTTTGCCAACGTCGGCGGGATGGGGCTGGTGAAGCAGTGGCTGCGCAAACGCGGCATGGCCTTTACCGAAAAAGCGCGCCGTTTTGGACTGCCGGAACCCAAAGGGCTGCTACTGCTGGGCGTGCAGGGTTCCGGTAAAAGTTTGCTGGCCAAAGCAGTCGCCAGCCAGTGGCAGTTACCGCTCTTACGCCTTGATCTGGGCCGGGTCTTCAGCGAATTGGTTGGCTCCTCGGAGCAGAATATCCGCACCGCCCTGCGCCTGGCCGAAAGCGTCTCGCCGTGCGTGATGTGGCTGGACGAAATTGAAAAGGGTTTGGCAGGGGCGACCGGCTCCGGCACGTCGGATGCCGGCACGTCGGCGCGAGTCTTTGGCAGCCTGTTAACCTGGATGCAGGAAAAAAACTCGCCGGTCTTTGTGATCGGCACGGCCAATGATATTTCCGCTTTGCCGCCGGAAGTGCTGCGCAAAGGCCGCTTTGACGAAATCTTTTTTGTAGATTTACCCCAGGTCCAGGAACGCCGCGAAATCTTTGCCATTCACCTGGCCCGGCGGGGACGCGACCCCCTGAATTTTGATTTAAACGAGTTAGCCATTGCCTCTGAAGGCTTCAGCGGCGCCGAAATTGAGCAGGTGATTATTGACGGTCTGTACGATGCCTTTGAAGACAGCCGCGAGCTAACCGATGAGGATTTGTTTAGAAATTTGAAGCACACGATCCCCCTGTCTCAAACGATGGAAAGCAAAATTTCGGCGCTGCGACAGTGGGCGCGCAGCCACGCTCGTCCGGCGTCGGAACCACCTCAGCCTCAACCGCTGTACCCGTCACGAGGGAATGGTCTGCGCCAAATGGAACTGGGGTAACGATTTTAGATTTTGGACGGCGAATTATCCAGCGTTATTTCATCTGGTTCCCAAACTGGGTTTGGAAACCAGATGAACATTTAACAAATCACCATTCGCCATTCGCTGATTCCTATGATTACTCGCGCTTTTCGCGGACCGCATAATCTATATCGCCGCTACCAGGCCGTGTTGGAAAGTACGGTCACGGCTGTTGGTTTGGCGACATTAGTCGTGCTGGCCTTACTGAACCTGTCGGCCTACCCGGCCAATTGGGTGCTGGTTATTGGCCTGGGTATTGCCGTGCTCGGTATTCGCTGGCCGCTGATCGCCTACATCATGGCGGTAGCGGCGATGGTCTATCCGATCTATACCATCAATCTGTACCTGGCTGTGCTATTTTTGGGCATTGCTGCGCTTAGCCAGCGTATTTTTGTGCATTATATGGGGGCGGCTGTGCTGATTCTGGGGACGCCTGTCCTGGCCGAGTACCATTTGCACTGGCTGGTCCCTGTTCTGGCTGGATTATGGTGGGGCGGTGCCGCCGGGGCCTGGATTGCCGTTCTGGCCGCGGTATGGGGTAAAATTTTGGGAGGCATGGCCGGGATGGATATTGACTGGCTGGCGATGGCCGGCCACGCCCCTGAGACTCAGGCTATTGTGACTCGTTTTCAAAGCGCCAACTCGCTGCAGACTTTGCTGCTACTGGTCGAACCGTTCGCGGCGACGTCGGGCGTAATTCTCTATAATTTGCTCCAGGTGATCGGCTGGGCGGTTGCCGCTGGCTTTGTTGGCTCGCTGGCCGGGCGCAAGTGGGTCAAATATCGCGCCCCCTGGTCTATTCTGGTTTTAACCGCGGGAGGCGGGTTGATTTTGCTGGCCACCCATTTAGGGCTGCCTTACTGGTTGAACGAAGCCGTTACTCCGGCGACCCTGGCTGCCCTGAAAGACCCGACCGGTCCGCTCTTTTCCTTAATTGTTGTCATCATCGTTGGAACCACCGTACACAGCCTGAGAGAAACGCTCGATTTGCCGGTAGCGCCTCAGCAGGATTTTGGCGCACTGCGCCGACACCAGCCGGACAGTTCGATAGCTGAGGCTGGACCTGTCAAATTGTTTCGACGCGCCGCTCGTTCAACTTCCCTGGACGCTGCGAGAGGCGCGGAGTTAGTGGACAATACCTTCGACCGCCCTCGCCGCCCCGTCCGCGTACCACACACCAGCGAGCTACCCGAATGGGAACCGCCCAGGGACGACTCTGGGTTGATCCAGCTTGAAATTGATTAAAGGGCAAGTACGATGGCTACAAGATTTCAGCAGGTTGAAACCGAAAAACAAGGAATTCGTCGTCGTGCCACCAGCAGAGGGCTAAGTTTTGGCCCCATTGCTACCGCAATTACGGTCGGAACGGTTGCTGTTTTATTGGGCGTCACCTTTATCGGCGATTGGTTGCGCACCCCCAAAATTAGCGCCGAGGCTTCGCCCAGCATCATTTCTCCCAACAACGATCAAGCCCAGGATACCACCAACTTTGGCTATACGCTTAACGAAGATGCCCAGGTCACGGTCCAGGTTTTTAATGAAAGCAACGTCCTGGTCCAGACTATCACCTCAAATGAGTTTCAAACACGCGGCCAGCACGTGGCAATCTGGAATGGCCGGGACAGTTTAGACCAAGTGGTGTCCGATGGCCGTTACCTCCTGCAAGTTACGGCCAAAGGGACAGTGTTGGCGGCAACACAAAGCGCCAATGTCGTCGTAGATACCGCCCCGCCGACGCTGCGTTTGGCTAATCTGGATGAAGTCAGCCGCGTACGCCAGGCCAGTTTAACCATTGAAGGCTTGACCGACCCTGATGCCGTGGTGCAGTTGGCCGGCGACCCCAAAGTTTTACCAGTTGACGCCGAGGGCCGTTTTAGCCTCAAGCGCCAGTTGGCTGAAGGTTCCAACACGCTGCAGATTTCGGCCACCGACCCGGCCGGCAATGTGGCCACTATTTCGCGCGAGATCATTTTGATCACGCAGCCGCCCGAAATTGCCATCTCCGCCCCGGCCAATGACTCCTGGACTAACGAAAACCTGATTACGGTGGCCGGAGTTGTGCCGGCAGGAGCGTCGCTGAAAGTGAATGGCCAGGAAGCGACCGTAGCCGAGGACGGTCAGTTTGAGCGGGAAATCATTCTGCAGGAAGGTGATAACATCCTGCGGATTGAAGCGACCGACGATGTCGGCAATGTGACCTCGCAGGAAATTATCATTCACCGCAAATCGAGCGCCCCCAGCTTGACGGTCAATGTGGAAGATGGAGCTCTTTCCAGCAGGCCAAAGTGCAGATCATCGGCAAAACCGATCCTGGCGCGATGGTGCTGGTCGGCGGTCAGGGTGTGACGGTTAGCTCATTGGGCGAGTTTCAAACCACGGTTAATTTACTCAAAGGCGACAACCTGCTGGAAGTGACAGCTCAGGATCAGGCCGGCAACACGACCAGGCTGCAACGCCGCCTCCGTTTTGAAATTACCCCGCCCGAATCGGAGCTGGCCCGGGTTGCCCGGAATCTGCCGACCCTATCGGCCTATTTTGTGCCGGTGTTGATTTCACTGCCGCTGTTGCTTATTTTGGCTTACGTTTTAACTCGCCCGGTGGCACTGGTGGTCTCCGCCGAAAGCGGCACCTTCCGGCCCGGCTTGCCGGAGGAAGGCCGCTTTTTGAGATTTGGCATTGATTTATCCAAACCGGCCAAGACCACGGTCGAAATTAAAGATAGTCGAGGCAACACCGTGGCCACCCTCTTGTATCGCCGCCACCGCGGGGCCGGTCAACAGAATCTCTACTGGAACGGCTACGATGATTTTGGCCGAGTTGTCCTGCCCGGCGATTACAGCATCCATGCCACGGCCAGTACCACCGGCGGGACTGTCACCGGCACCTTGAATGTCTCCATTCTGGAGGATAAAGCGGTTCACCGCCAGTATTTGCGCAGCGCCCCCTACCAGGATGACTCGCAGGTACTCGACCGGCAGAGCGAATTTGTCCGGCCAGCAGCCAAGCGAGTCCGCCGCCGGCAGTAGATTGTTTTACGCCCTCACTTGTGGCATAATACTGCCTCGATGCCGGAACTACCCCTAACTCAAAGCCACCGGCCTCCCCAGGAGGGCATACCCTATGGAAACAAAAGATGCGGCGGCTTTTGCCCCAGGCCAGGCGCGATGGCTTGGCCGGCGGGTGAAGCGGCGCGAAGACCCCGAACTGCTGACTGGCGCAGGCCGCTTCCTGGCTGATCTGGTCAGGCCCGGGATGCTCCATGCCGCTTTTATACGCAGTCCTTATGCCCACGCCCGGATTCGAGCTATTGATGCCAGCCGCGCCCACTCCATGCTGGGCGTTCACGCTGTATTGACCGGGGCTGACCTTCCCCCTGGCCTGGGAGCGCAGCCCCAGACGCACCATTTCCAGCAGCGACCCACCCCCTACTATGCCCTGACCCGAGAGCGGGTACGCTATGCCGGCGAGCCGGTGGCCGTCGTCGCCGCAGACTCGCCCTATCTGGCTCAAGACGCGCTGGAACAGATCGAGGTGGATTGGGAAATCTTGCCCTCGCTCGGAACGGTTGAAGCGGCCCTCCAGTCCGATGCGCCCCGTCTTTTTGATAACTGGCCGGATAATATTGCCGGAACCTTTCAAGCGGAGATGGGCGATGTGGAGCGGGCGCTAGCCGAGGCCGAGGTGATCATCACCGAGCGCTTCCGCATCCAACGCCAATTTGCCTGTCCCCTGGAAACACGCGGGGTATTGGCCGAGTGGGAGCCGCACCGCGATGAACTCACCCTCTGGACCTCCACCCAAATCCTGCACATCGTCCGAGATTTTCTGGCCGAAACGCTGGGTATTCCTGAACACCACATCCGGGTGCAGACGCCCAAGGTCGGTGGAGGGTTTGGCTGCAAGTTTCACTTTTACCCGGAAGAGGTGGCGGTGGCTCTACTGGCCCGCCAGGCAGGCCGCCCGGTGCGCTGGGTGGAAAATCGCCTGGAATCCTTCCTGGCTACCGTTCACGCCCGCGATCAGGTCGTGGAAGCGACGATGGCCGCTCGCCGGGATGGGACGATCACAGCGGTTAAGGCTGAACTTATTGGCGATATGGGGGCTTATCTGCACATGGTCAGCTTTGGGCCGCTCTGGCTGACCTCGGTGATGATGACCAACGTCTACCAGATTCCCAATGCCCAGGTAGAGGCCAGGGCCGTGGTGACCAATAAAACACCTTCAGGATCTTACCGGGGCTGGGGCCAACCACAGGCCAATTTCGTCGTGGAACGGCTGGTAGACCGGCTGGCCTTGACCCTGGCCATGGACCCGGCTGAGATTCGCCGCCAGAACTTTATCCCCCCCGACCGCTTCCCCTATCAATGTTTACAGCCCACCTTTGACAGCGGCCGCTACGCCGAATGTCTCGACCGTGCCCTGGAGCTGCTAGATTACCAAAACTGGCGTGTTCGGCAGGAAGAGCTGCGCCAGCAGGGGCGCTATATTGGGATTGGCATTTCCTTCTACGTGGAGAACACCGCCCTGGGGCCATCGCGCCAGCTCAACGAGGGAGGCTTGCAGCAGGGCGGTTTTGACATCTCCCGCATCCGGGTAGAACCGGGCGGTGAAGTGACCGTCTACACCGGTTTATGCGAGATGGGGCAGGGCTTCACCAACGGCCTGGCCCAATTATGCGCCGAGACGCTTGGCGTGTCCCTGGAGAGCGTGACGGTTATCACCGGCGACACACAGACGTGCCCCTACACAGGCTACGGCACAGGAGCCAGCCGTTCGGCGGCGGTGGGGGGAGCCGCGATCATGAAGGCTGGGCAGCGCCTGCGGGAGAAGATCGAGGCCATCGCCGCCCATATGCTTGAGGCAGCCCCGTCTGATCTGGAGATGGAGGAGGGACGCATTTGGGTCAAGGGTACACCCTCACGCTCAGTTACAATGAAAGATATTGGCCGGGCTGCTTATTGGCGGGCAATTGACCTGCCCTCCGATATGGACCCCGGACTAGAGGTCATGGAAGTTTTTGATCCCCCGCAGATGGCCTGGCCCTACGGGGCCAATCTGGCGGTCGTCGAGGTTGATCTCGAAACCGGCCAGGTGAAGTTTTTGGATTACGTAGTCGTCCACGATTGTGGCACCATCCTCAACCCGCTGATTGTGGAAGGGCAGATTCACGGGGGAGTGGCCCAGGGCATTGCTACGGCCTTATACGAGGAACTCCACTATGACCAGGCTGGGCAATTGCAGAGCGCCAGCTTCATGGATTACTTGCTGCCCACCGCCACCGAATTGCCCCACCTCCGGCTGGATCATCTGGTGACGCCATCACCCATTATTCCGGGAGGGATGAAAGGGGTTGGCGAGGCGGGCATTATCGGCTCGCCGGCTGCGGTGGTCAATGCCGTGGAAGATGCGCTGCGGCCCTTTGGCGTCAAGTTTACCCAAACGCCGGTAACGCCAGAGGTTATCATCTCGGCCTTGATCGAGGCCAAAAGTCGCGGGAACAGCGCGGGATAAGTCTCGCTCCAGCTTCAAATCTTAAGCCGTAGTCCGTAGTTACTGCCCGTCTCAAAATCTATCTTCAAGTTGATGATCTCTGGGTCTGCTCAGCGTTCTCTCTGTTCCCCCGGCCAGGTAGCCAAATTCGGCACAATCTTCACCTTGGTGCCGACCTCAGCCCACTTGTACAGCGTCGCCGCATCCTCGTCGCCCAGAATAACGCAGCCATAGGAGACGCGCTGGCCCAGGTAGCCATCCCACAGTTTGTAACCGGTATGCCTGACAATCGGCAGCGAATGGATGCCATTCTCCAGCGAACCGGCCCAGTAAATACCCATCCAGAAAGGCATGTCCAGGTTCCAGTTGCCGCCGTAAGCCACGTCAATTTTGTCGAGAATTTCAAAATCGCCGATTGCCGTATCGCTGCCCGGCTCTCCGGTGGAAACGACAAAATCAAACACCTTTATATTTTTCTCAAAGACCCACATGCGCTGTTCGGCAATGCCGACCACGATCAATTTATCTTTGTTAGAGGCCGAAGGGATGGGCGGCGACGGCAGGGTTTGCGGGGCCAGGGCAAATTCGATGTCGGCAATTTCGCGGCGCGGCTCAGGCAAATCGGGGCGCAGAGCAATCGCCGCTTCAAGGGCCTGCCTGGCCTGAATCAGTTTACCCGAACCTTGGAGTGCCAGGCCGTGATTGTAATAAGCGCTGTACAATAAATCTTCAATGTGAACGTAATCCTCAGCCTCAGCCCGCACCACTTCCAGGGCATCAATCGCTTCCGCCCACGCCCCGGCCTGGTAATACTTGATACCCTGCAAGTAAGCCGAGGCCAAACGCTGCTCTTGTTGGGCGCGCAACTGCTTGGGTGTGAACAGAAGGGCTTGCGCAAAGTAAGGCTGGGCCTCTTCGATGAAGCCTTTGTGGCGGAGAGCAATACCTTTTTGCAGGTAAGCGTGGGTTAGTTGGTCCTTGACTGCCTGAGCCTGGGGCTGTACCTGGCGCAGGCCCTCCAAAAGGCTGATGGCTTGAGTCCAATCGCGTCTGGCCCAGGCCGCATCCAGGGCTGCAGGCCGCTCTTTTAAAAGGTCAGTGGAGGCGAGGGCTGGCTGTTTCGACGTCGTAGCATTGACCGGCAGCGTCACCCCTAAAAACAAAACCCCTAACCCCACTACCGCCGCCAGGGCTACAATTCCGAGCATCAAGAGGTGAAGATGAGGTGCTCGCCGGGTGGTTTGGGTAGGCCGAGTCGGCGAGGGAGGCGAAGCCATCGGCAAAGTGCTCGCCTGATGGGGTTGGGTAGGGGCCGCCGGCATCGGTTGGGTCACGATTTTATGGGGCCTGGTGGGGGAAGGGGCAGGCAAAACGGTGACCCGGTTCGAAGGCTGGGTGGCAAAACGCTGGGTCAACCATTGTTCCGCCTGGGCCAGGCTGGGATGAAGCGGATTGATCCGGCGGGCCTGGGCCAGGGCCGCTACCGCCTCAGCCGGCTCCGCCGCTACCGCTGAGAGCCACAGCCAAGCCGCCTGGTTGACCGGCTGCAAAGCCACCACGCGCCGCAGCGCCTCACGCGCCTCGACTTTGCGTCCGGCTTTGGCTAAATCAATTGCCTCTTGTAACTGAGCAACCGGTGAGGTTGGCCGGGTTTGGTCGAGGGGTTGGGTCATAGCTCTAACGCTGGCTTGAGATTATGTCTCCTCATTATATCAAATTATCGAGCATTTGCAACCAAAGTATCATCTTGCTTCAATAACACCATTGAATTTGTCAAACCCTTAACCATTGATCATTGGCTATTTACCGTTGACGATTGGTTTAAGCCTCATGTACCATTGATGCAGTCTGCCAAAATATGGTATAATTGTTAAAATTACGTCCGGTGGGATTGGCCATTAACAATGGTTGAAATAAATCAAAATACCAACTCATCGAAGAAAGCCTGCAGCGCATCCCCTTCTTCAAATCGTGTTTCCACCGAAACTCTGGCAGCCATTTCAGCCAAACTGCACAAGGTTCATTTTGAGCATGGCGAAGTCGTTTTTGTGGAAAACAGCCTGGGCGACTCCATGTATTTGATCGAGTCCGGCCAGGTGAAGGTTTCGGTCAACACGGGGCCGGGGCAGCAGGAAAAAATTGTTAACTACCTGGGGCCAGGCAACTTTTTTGGCGAGATGGCCCTGTTGTTGAACCAGCGCCGCTCAGCGACAGTGACGGTAGTGATTGATGCCGATTTGTGGGTTTTACGCAAAGGGGATATGGACGATCTCCTGGCTGACCACCCCGAGATCGCCCTGCAATTGACCCGCGAATTAAGCCGCCGCCTCAGCGATGCAGTCATGGAAGTTGAGAAACGGCCCGGCTATACGCTGACGGTCATTTTTGGCCCTGAAGCGTGGCGGCTGGCCGAACATGTCCACCAGTTGACCCACCAACGAGTCGTCTTGTTCGATGCCACCGGGGCCAACTTGAACGAGCAAATCAATCCCAACGCTCAAAATGAAAACCTGGTGGTCCTGGAAGCGATGGATAATTTATCCAGCGCTACTCTGGTTGAAACCTTGAGCATCCTGGTGGATGGTTATGATTGGGTCCTGGTTGCCTTACCCACAGAACACAACGAGGTGACGGCCAAAGCCCTGCAACTGGTACGGGCGACCGTCCTGCTCAAAACTCCAGCCGAGCCGTGGATCACCGAATTGTCCACAGGGCCGATTTTTAGTTGTAACAATAGTGAGGCTGAATTGGCCCGGACAGCCCGTAAAATTACCCAGCGTGTTATTGGCCTGGCTATGTCCAGCGGCGGCGCCAGAGGGATTGCCCACATCGGCGTCTTGATGGCGCTCCAAGAAGCCAGGATTCCGGTTGATATGATCGCCGGCACCAGCGCCGGTTCGCTCTTTGGCGGGTTGTATGCTTGTGGCAAGTCGCCCGACGAAATTGCCCGCTTTGCCAAAAACCTGGTCAAACTGATTGAATTCAAAAGCGGCCTGTGGGATCCCCGCTTTACTTTGCCCTGGAATGGACTCATCAAAGGCAACGCCACTCTAAAATATCTGGATAAACAATTTAAACACGCTACCTTTGCCGACACCAAAATTCCTTTTTATGTCGTCGCCGCCGATGTCATGTCGGGTGAGGAAATTGTTTTTGAAGAAGGTCCATTGGCCGAGGCTCTGAGAGCCAGCATCGGCATGATTGGCATCTTTTCACCCTATCAGCTCAACGGGCATTATTTGATTGACGGCGGCGCCGTCAACCCGGTGCCGGCCAGTATCCTGGCTGAAAAAGGCGCCAACATCATTATCGCTTCCAGTGTTATCCCTTCGATTGAAGAAGAACGGGTACGGGGACGGATGAAGTCTGGGCAACCACTTAACCCCAATTTCTTTGGCGTGTTAACCAGTATGATGGCAATTATGGAACGGGAGATTGTCAAAACTCGGATGAGTCCGGTAGATGTGTTGATCAGGCCGCGGGTGGAACTGCTAACTTCGATGGATTATGATAAAGCTGACGAATTTATCCGCCTGGGCCGCGAAGCTACCGAACGGGAAATGCCCTTGTTGCAGAAATTGCTCAGCAATTAGCCCTTTTTTCTGGATTGAGCTAGGATTAGTTGATAAAGTAACCGGGTGACAGCTTGAGCACTATGACCGAGCTACAGGAATTAGCAGCCCTCAGTGAAAAAATAAATAATCTGGAAGCTAACTTTGAGGAAGCCCAGCATCGCATCGCCGTATTGCATGTAGTGCATGAAGTAGCCGGGTCGCTCGCTTCCGAACTAAATTTGGATCCCCTGCTCCACAAAATTCTGGCTGCCGCCGTTGAGGTGATGCATGCCTCGGCCGGCTCATTGATTTTGCTCGACGAGCTGACCGACGAGATGGTATTTGCCGTGATCGAAGGCGGTGGAGGGGAAAATCTCAAGGGGGTGCGCTTCGCCCGCGACAAGGGTATCGCCGGGTGGGTGGCGACACACCGCAAACCCTTGATCGTAGATGATGTCAATAAGGACAACCGCTATTACCAGAGCATTGCCGACACCTTTAACTTCAAGCTGACTTCACTGCTGTGCGTGCCGATGATCTCGCGTAACAAGCTCATTGGGGTCTTGCAGGTGTTGCAGAGTAAGCCGGATCACTATTTTGGCGATTTGGACCAGACCTTGTTGACGACCTTTGCCAATCAAACGGCTATTGCCATCGAGAATGCTCGTCTTTATGAGAGCCTCAAAGAAGAACGGGATCGGCTGGTGGTCGTCGAAGATGAAATCCGCAAGCGCCTGGCCCGTGATCTGCACGATGGCCCCACCCAATTATTGGCCTCGATCATCATGAGCCTGACCTTTACCAAGGAGCTTATCAAGCACGCCCCGGAACATGCCCTGGCGGAGATTGATCTGAACCTGGGGGTGTCTGAAAAAGCGCTCAAACAACTGCGCACTTTCCTGTTCGATCTGCGCCCGGTGATCCTGGAAACCCAGGGCTTGATTCCGGCCCTGGAAGTCTACACTGAGCGGCTGGCCGAAACGGATAATCTCAATATCATTTTAACGACCGAGGGTGAATTTGAGCGGCTCTCGCCCAGGGCAGAGGTCGCAATTTTTGCGGTGATTCAAGAGGCGGTCAATAACGCCAAAAAGTACGCCCAGGCATCACGAATTGATTTGATCCTCCGCCCGGATATAAGCCAAAACACACTGACCGTTTTAATCAAAGATGATGGCAAGGGTTTCGATGTGCATGCCATGAAAACCGGCTACGACCAGCGCGGCAGCCTGGGTATGATCAATATGCAAGAACGAACCAGCGCCATCAACGGCGTCTTTACCATCCATTCCGAGGTGGGCCACGGTACCGAAGTGATTTTGAGCCTGCCCCTGGATGAAAATCTCTTGAGCCATTCAAAGGACATCTAAGCAACTATGGACCTGGCCCTCTCCTTTTTCTTACGCCTCGTGTTGGGCCACATGATCGGCGACTTCGTTTTACAGCCTTACTGGCTCGTCCTGGCTAAACGCAAAGGCTGGCCGGGCTTATTGATTCATGTGGGTATTGTCACTTTTACCACGGCTATTCTGGCCTGGAATGCCATTCCTGTTTGGTGGGTCTGGATGATTGTTTTGTTCTTTGGCCATCTGTTTATTGATCAATTTCGCACCTTTGTCTTTACCGACAACAGCAAAGGCAAAGGCTTATTACTGCTCATTCTGGACCAATTGGCTCACTTCATCCTGATTGCCCTGCTCTCCTGGGCGGCCGCCGGCTGGACCTTTTCTGATTTGCAGGTTTTACTCAGCCCTGAAGCTCTGAACCAATACCGGATGATGGCCTACTTGATTGGCCTGGCCACCGTCATCGGCGTGGCTCCGGTTTTAGAGGCAGAGGTGGCTGTGGCTGTTCTGGCAACCCAGGGTACGGAAATCAAACAGACGGTCGCTATTGATTCGATGGATCGCTTCCTGGGAGGGGCCGAGCGAATCGCAGCGACCTTCCTGATTCTGTTAGGTTTCGGTCTCTTCGCCCCCTTCGTTTTTCTGCCCCGGCTGGCCCTGATGATTTACCAGGGCCAGGCTAACTCCAATCGCACCACGATGATCACTAAAGTGGTCACCAGTTTTGTCTCCGCAATCGTCGTCGGATTTATCCTCTACAATATCCCCATGCCAATGATTTTCTTATCGTAGCTGGCTGCTTTGACAAAACGCTAACCTCTACAGATTTCCAAAAAGTGATTCCAATCCTATAATACCCTTTAACTGACGATTTTTTGAGGGGTAACTCATGGAAGATCTAAGCAAAAAATGGCGCGGCTTTTGGGGACATCTGGGCACGTATGTAATTGTTATTGGTATGCTGCTAATGATTAACCTGCTGACGGGAGTAGAAGACCTGTGGTTTCTGTGGCCTGCTCTGGGCTGGGGAGCTGGACTGGCTTTTCATTTCTTCGACCTCGTAATGGCCGGCGCTACAAATATGAATCGAAAATGGCGAGATTTTGTCGGGCATCTTGGCTCCTATATCATCATCATTAGCATGCTGGGGATGATGAATTTAATTTCGTCAGATTATCCCTGGTTTCTATGGCCCGCTGCGGGTTGGGGTGCGGCGCTGGCGCTTCACTTCCTTGGAATTCTGCTGGGCAAAGAGGAAACCGAAGAAGAACGGCAGACCCGTCAAGAGCTGCGGCGCGAACACCGGGGGCACCGACGGGAACGCCGGGAGCGGGGCTTTCAGCAAGATGAGGCAGAAAGTTCGGCTGGCCTGCCTGCAGAACGCAAAAAAGAAGAACGCCCCCGGCGGGCGGACTATCCCCCCATCAATCAGGAGCAGATAAACCCAACGATTCATGCCCATTTGGATAAAGCACTTGCTTACCAGGCTCAAATTGAGAATTTGATTAAGTCCACCTCTAATGACAACACCCGTGCCCGCCTGCAAGATTTGGCGGCGCAGGTGAGTGAGTGGATTGAGGCGATTGAGGACTTGGTGAAACGGATTGACAGTTTTCAGGGAAACAACCTGATTCGCCAGGATTTGGAAGCAGTGCCGCAGGCGATTGCCAAGCTGGAAGCACAGCTAGCCCAGGAAAGCGATCCGGCCCTTCACAATCAACTGGAACGGACCTTAACCAGCCGCCGCAACCAGTTGGCCTCCCTGGAGCGGCTGCAAACCACCATGAAGCGAGCCGAGATTCAAATCGAAAGCACCCTCTCCGCTCTGGGAACCATCTATTCCCAGCTTCTCACCGGCGAATCGACCGATCACGTCGCCGATTACAGCCGCCTGTCGGCGGAGGTGGATGAGGAGGTCCGCTTGTTGCAGGATCGCTTGGAAGCGTTGGAAGAGGTCAAGTTGGGCCGGGCATAAAAACGGTTAAGAATTTGTTAGAATTACTCAAACTATATAAGATGGGAGTCCTATTGCTTAAGACATTGAATTAATGGTACACTAGTCCTAAATTAACTGCACTTTCTAAAAAAAATAGGGGGTAGTCCCTGGAATAGGCTGACAAGGAGTAAACAATGAGGTTAGTTCAGCGACCCCTTCATTCGGTAGCTAAGGTCACGGCTTTGGCGGGATTAGGTCTCGGCATGGTCTGTGGCCTTTTGTTGTTATTGGGCGGGATAGCGGCGCCGGTAACGGCAGCGCCGCTGGCGCTCTCGGTTTCAGGTAATATTACCAATAACACGGTTTGGGGGCCGGGCGATAGTCCAATCATTATCACGGGCACCGTCACCGTCATTTCTGGCACTTTAACGATTAGCCCTGGCGTCGAGGTCAAATTTGGTAGCAACACCGAATTGATTAGCCAAACCAATGGTAAATTGGTTGCGAATGGGACCCTTACTCAGCCTATTACTTTCACCAGTAATATCTCTCCCACTGCCAGTTGCGCTTGGAATACCATTCGTCTTTTTAGCGACGGTAACACCATCCGTCATAGTCTGATTGAGTACGCCCGCTGGGGGATTTACATCGAGCCATTCTCTGGGGGTCACAATATTAGCTCCAATACCTTCCGCCAAAATGGACTCTGCCTTCCTTCACCGGTCGGGGCCGGTATTGCCGGTTCGCCGGATAACTCCACGATTGCCGATAATACCTTCGTTAACAATAACTCGGCTATCTATGTGACCAAAGCCTCGGGAAATATCGTTTTAAACAATACAATTTCCGGCACCGGCCAGGCGGCGATTGCTTTTGTGCGCAGTGGTTCCACTTCTACCCGTTCTTCCAACAATCAGGTCCATAGCAATACCGTTCGTTATGCTGGTGATTTTGGCATCTACATGGCGGTCGGTAGCGATAATTCGATTCTCAATAACAAAGTATTTAGCAGTGCCAGCGGTATCAGGCTTGAAGACCAAAACGCCACTATCGGTAAACGCCTGACCGTCCGCAACAACGATGTTTATAGTCATACCAACGGCTTTGGCCTATATATCACCGATACTGCCGGTCTTGATCTAGGGGAAAACTTGATCCTGGATAACAGGCAGGGCGTCTTGTGGGATTTGAATAATGATCCCGGCAGTACCGTGATCACCCGTAATGTTATCTGTCGCAATCCTATCTATCTTTTCCGCAACAACGATGCAACCAGCGTTACCGCCGCGCCTAACTGGTGGGGTAAAAATAATCCAGCCATTGGTACGGAAATCCAGGGACCGGTGGTGATTACTCCCAATATGGTCCTATCAGCGACAGCGATACCAAACACTCTTCCGGCCAACGGCGTTTCGACCACCACGCTGACGGTTTCATTACAAGGGGGCGGCGAAACTGTGCCGCTTCGCGCCCGGACTATCGCCTTGACCACCACCACGGGCGCCATCTCACCCACAGTTGTGACCCTGAATAATAGCGGCATCGCCACGGCCACTTACACTTCAGCCAACATGCCGGGTGTGGCCGTGATTACCGCCACCGACATCTGCGCTTTTCAGGTAACCTCCACCGTTACCCTGACCGCTGTCTATAACCTGGCCATTACCAAAACTACGGCTCTAACCTGGGCCGTGCCGGGGCAGGTCGTCACTTATACTATCCAGTACAGCAATACCAACAATTACACGGCCACCGGCGTGGTCATCAGCGATGCGCTGCCCGCTTTTAGCACCTATGTAGGCGACACCAGCGCTTTGACCCGGACCGGCTCAGGCGCTGGGCCTATTACCTGGACCGTTGGGACGCTACTACCTCATACCGGCAACAGCTTTGTCCTGACTACCTCAATAACCAGCACAGCCACTTGCAACAGTTTTATTACCAACACCGTTTTCATCAGCGGGGCCGGCGGCGAGCCAGCCCTCGGCGATAATTCCAGTTCGGCCTCCCGGCAGATCTTGTGCGGGGTAAACCTGGTGGTGGTCAAAAATGACGGGGTTGGTCTGAATGACCCGCGCCTCAATGCGGCGGCGGGTGAATACATCACCTATACCATCAGCGTCAACAACATGGGCAACCAATTGGCCTCAAACGTCATCCTCAGCGACACTCTGCCGGCCAATACTATTTTCAATGCGGCACGCAGCACTTCCGGCTGGACTCTGACCGGCAGCGGCGTTTATACTATTAACCTGGGCAATCTGGCCGGCAATGGCGGCGGCACGGTGGTCTACTTTGTGGCGCAGGTTGACCCTAACCTGTCGTGCGCCATCACTCAGACGGTCAACACGGCCACAGCCAGCAGCAACGGCCCGGAAATTTATCCCCCCGACAATACTTCTAATGAGCAGACGCCGGTTGTTTGCGGTCCCTCGCTCCAACTATCGAAAGAGGATTTCGTTCCCTGCGCGATTCCCGGCCAACTTATTGACTATGCGATCACCGTAAATAATACCGGAACTGCCGCAGTTAACAACCTGATCCTGACCGAATTTCTGCCCACTAACACCTCTTTCCAGGGACCAGCTAGTGCTTGGACAACGGCCGGAGGCAATACTTATACTCACAACATCGGGACGCTGAATGGTAGTCAGATTAATACCACCGGTTTCTCGGTCCAGGTTGCCACTTCTACCACCGCTTCAGCTATCACCAATGTGGTTACGTTACAACCAACCGGCCTAAGCTTTACGCTGACCACGCCTATCTCAACCAGCGCGCCCGACCTTTACGTCATCAAGAATGACAATATCGAGCTGCTCAGCACCGCTGCCGCCGCAACCATCGCTCGCCTGGAACAGAAACTCGGCCCACTGCCCTGGCTGGAGGCGGTCAAAGGAGAGGGTCTCGGTTCCCAGGCCATCGCGGCCAAGCCGGGTGATGTCATTTCGTACACTCTAGCTTTTGGCAACGCCGGGACCAGCCCAGCCGCCAATATCGTCATCAGCGAAACTTTGCCGGCCAATACGACGTTCCTCGGCCCAGCCTACTGGACAGCCGTCAACGCCAATACTTATGTCTACACTATTTCGACTCTGCTGCCCGGTAACGGCGGCAATTTGGACTTCAGGGTGCGGGTAGCTAACCCCTTCCCGATAGGCACTCCTGGAGTCACCAATACCGTTCAGATCGCAGGCACAGGACTATCAGAGTGTGATACCAGCAACAATATCAGCCGTGAGTTTACCCGGATTGATGGAACGACAGTGGGTTCAATGACTGTCTATCTACCCCTTATCTTTAAAACCAGCCAAACAAGCCCGACCACCCCGACCCCAACCCCTACCCCCATCCCGTTAGCCTACGTCTCCGATGTTAAAGCCGACCCGGATACAAACCAAGTCTTTGTGGCCAGCCCGCGCCACGATTGGGTTTATGTGATCAACGGCAGCAACGATACTCTGGCGCGCAATGTACCGGTAGGTCACGGCCCCACCGGCCTGACCGTGCTCGACGGCGCTACTCCGGCCAATAATAAAGTTTTTGTAGCGCACCAATATGGAGCCAACCAGTGGCATCCCGGGTTTATGGCCTTTGGGGTCAATGACACGTCGGCGCACGTTACTGCTGACGGCGGTTACGCCGGTGCTGCCCCCATCAAAACGGCGGCCAACGCCGTTAACAACAACCGGGTATACGTGTCGAACTATTTTGACAAACTGGCTGTTTTCAATGGAAATTCCGGGCCGCCAGAGGCGCGGGTCGGCTGGGTTGTCCAAAAAGCATTTCAGGGCGCCTACGGAATTGACACCAGCAGCGCCACCAACCGGGTTTATCTGGCCACCCGCGATACCGGTGAACTGGTCGTCTTCGACGGTAACGGCGACCGTTTGCTCCAGAGCAACTACATTCCGACGCATGTGAAGCCGCCGCAGGCGTGCAGCCTGTGGACCGTGGCCGTCAATGAGACAACAGGCCATGTGTTTGTTCCCTGCCCTCAACTCAGCAAGGTTTTTGTGCTCCAGGAGAGCCAGGTTTCTGTCTTGGACCTGGAGGCTTTGGGGACGCTGGAAGAACGAGACGGCTTTCTGGCACTGGTGGTCTCCCCACAGGCGGCTCCCTGGCTGGCGGACATTAGTATCCCCAGTGGGGCAAACTTGGGTGAAGAAGGCATCGCCGTAGATACCTCAACGAGTCGAGTTTTTATTACCAACGGACAGAACAACAGCCTGGTTATTTTGCAGGACGGAGCCACTCCAACCTACGTTACCACAGTAGCCGTCGGGACAAAGCCACAGGGAGTGGATGTCAACCCGGCCACCCAGAAGGTTTACGTCGGGAATACTGGCAGCAACTCGGTGACTGTGTTGAATGCGACCTCACCGTTTAGCGTGACCAAAACAATCCCTTTAACGCCGTGACAACCCACCTGTGGATGCAAAAACGGGCTATCTGCTGATAGCCCGTTTTCATTTAGACAAAAGAACGGTGAGTCCGCCCAGAGTCATCAAAGAGTCAGCTTTAGATTTA
The DNA here is from genome assembly GCA_015075185.1 of Anaerolineales bacterium. GTDB lineage: Bacteria > Chloroflexota > Anaerolineae > 4572-78 > J111 > DSQQ01. The sequence continues at coordinate 1,377,503 of JABTUW010000003.1, forward strand.
TCGCGAGCTACAACTAGCCTATTCTCACAGTTGCTCATCCTCCCCCAAAATCGCGTTAAAGATAGCTTGCAGCTCTTCTTGGGAATAGAAGTGGATGACCAACCGGCCAGTCTCACCCTCGGAACGGGTGAGTTCAATCTTGGTACCCAGTTTCGACTCAAACTTGGCCAGCATGGTTTTATCGTGGGGGGTTAAAGGAGGACGTTTGGGTTTGGCCTCGGCGTCGTCGCCCAGCAGGAGCTGGCGAGCCAGCGCCTCGGTCTGGCGGACATTGAGGCCGCGGTTGATAATCGTCATCAGCAGGCTCAGTTGGTCGCGCTGCTTCTTCAGGCTGAGCAAGGCGCGGGCGTGGCCTTCGGAAATTTCACCGGAAGCCAGCGCCATCCTGGCTTCCTCCGGCAGATGCAACAACCGAACGGTATTGGCTACAGCGGTGCGACTTTTACCTACCCGCTCGGCGACAGCTTCTTGAGTAAGGCCAAACTCCTCCATCAGTTGGGCGTAAGCTTCGGCTTCTTCCAGGGGATTCAGGTCGGCCCGCTGGATATTTTCGACTAAAGCCAGTTCCAGCATTTGTTGGGGAGTGGTCTCTTTGACAATCACCGGTACAGTGGTCAGCCCGGCCAATTGACTGGCCCGCCAGCGCCGCTCCCCGGCGATGAGTTGATACTTCCCGCTCGTGCGCGTGACCACTAAGGGTTGAATCAGGCCGTGCGCCGCAATCGAGTCGGCCAATTCCTGCAACTTTTCCTGGTTCATCGCCTGCCGGGGTTGGTGCGGGTTGGGTGAGATCTGTTCGACCGGAACTTCGACCGCCCCAGCCTGCACCTCCGCGCTGGCCAGCTTGGCCGTGGTCGGGGGAATGAGCGCCTCCAATCCCTTACCCAAACCTCGTTTTTTAGTCATCATGGGTACCTTCCCTAAAGGCAATACGCCATAAGGTTGCAGGGTAGCAACTAATGGAGCTGCTACCCTGCGACTCTGCAACCCTGCTACTTTGCTACCTGTTTACGCACCCGGCTCAACATTTCCTCAGTCAACGCCTGGTAAGCTTTACAGCCGGCTGAGTCGGGGGCATAGGCCAGGATATCCTCACCGTAGCTGGGCGCTTCACTCAGGCGGATATTGCGTGGGATAATAGTTTTGAAAATTTGCTCCGGGAAATGCTGGCGCACCTCGTTGACCACGTCCATGGCCAGATTGGTGCGGCTATCGAACATGGTCATGACCACCCCAGCGACTTCGAGGGCAGGATTGAGATTCTCCCGCACCAGATTGATCGTGTGGACCAGTTGGCCCAAGCCTTCCAGGGGCAGGTATTCACATTGGACCGGAATAATAACGCCATGAGTAGAAGCAGTCAGGGCATTGATGGTCAACAATCCCAGGCTGGGCGGGGTATCAATCAACACAAAATCGTAATCTAGCAGAATGGGCTTCAAAACTTTCTGAAGCAAGGTTTCTCGCGCCAGCAGTTGCACCAATTCAACTTCGGCGGCGGCCAATTCCGGCGCGGCCGGCACAATAAACAAGCGTGGGCGGCTTGTCGGCCGGATAATTTCGCTCACCGCAACCTTATTGATCAGCGCATCATACAGTGACAACACCTCATCGTCGGGCTTAACCCCCAGGCTTGAGGTTGCGTTGGATTGCGGGTCGGCGTCAACAACCAGAACTCGCGCCTTGCGGGCGGCCATAAACGCAGCCAGGTTGACCGTGGTTGTTGTCTTACCCACCCCGCCTTTTTGATTAGCGATGGTATAAACAAAAGCCGAACGCTCGGTCATGGTTGGGGCACATCAACGATCATTGCCGGTTAAAGACTCAGGTGACTGGCCCTTTTGCCTTCCGGCAGTAGCCAACTTGATAGCTAACCAAATGCCAGTCACCTTTCGGGTTAAAGGTTGAAAGCTAGCCTTTGATTGTAACATAGCCCAGCATGACAAACAAAACGGGAGAGGGCGAGAAGTCCTAAATTCACTTCAGACTCCTGGCCCACTCAAGCTCTTTCAGCCGGATGTTCGACAATGTACGTTTCAACTTCCTCCCGTGTGGGTATCCCCTGTGGGCCGGGACGCTCGATGGCCATGGAGGCAAACACGTTGGCAAAGTAGGCTGCTTGCCACAAATCGTCGGTTTCATGGTAGCGGATGAAAAAAGCGGCAGCAAAAACATCCCCTGCGCCGGTGGGGTCCGTCGGCGCGGCGGGGCGGGGCGGCACCGCCCAGCGCCGGCCCTCATAAAACACGGTGCAGCCTTCTTTATCCTGGGTGACAATCAAAATGGAAGTCTGCGCCGCCCACCGCTCGGCAATGGCCCAGTTGCCTTCGATATCCTCAATGCTAATCACCGTGACCTCTACCTGGGGTAAAATTTCAGCCGCGCCCTGCCAGTCGCCCAATGACACAATCCCGTGTGAGTCCCATTGGCGCAACCAACCTTGCGGGGTGGTTACCAGCAATGAGTTCTGAAAAAGAGTCGTCACTCCAGCTTCGACATCCTGAGCCAGGGGGCAAAGGTGAACTAACGAAATATTCCGGCAATCCGCTGGAATATCGGCCGGGCCAATCGAACGAGCAATTGGCCCAACGGTCTGTTGCCGGCCGTGGGGAGTGTAGACGTTCCGAAAGGTGGTCGTCGCCGCCGAAGCCAGAATATGCCAATCCGCATCGGCCAAATAGGCGGGCGGCACAAAATCAGGAGCGGCAGCGGTAATAATAACCGGCTGCCAGCCCAATTGTTTGACGACTGCACCCGCGTAAGACACCGTACCGCCGATGGTAAAGCGGTCATCCGGCAGCAAATCTTTGGTCACAGTTCCAACTAATAGATAGGGTGGCTTACCGTTTTGAGCCATGCGGCGAAATCTCCTCCATGGATTAAGCACATAAAACCCACCGCCAGGGTGGGTTTAGGTTTAAACACTATCTCATTAAATATGGTTTGACACCCTATTTGGGAATAATCGTAACTTTGCGGTTATCATCGCTGCCAACGCTTTTGGTGGTAACCAACGGATGATCGCGGAGGGTAATATGGATGATCCGCCGTTCGTGCGCCGGCATCGCCTCGAGCACGATTTTTTTATGGGTGGCAACGACCCGCTCCGCCATTTTCTCAGCCATATGGCGCAACGATTGGCGGCGGCGCACCCGGTAAGACTCAACATCAACCATAATCGGCTGCCAGGCGCTCAGCTCTTTGCTAACCATTAGGCGGACCATATCCTGCAAAGCCTGGAGTGTTTCGCTGCGCCGGCCAATCAAAATACCCAGGTCGCCGCCGGTAATATCCAATACCAGGGGGGGTACTTCACCCGGCTCCACCAAATCGGTGCCCTGGCGGTAGGATACCCCGGCTTTGATACCCATCAACTTCAGCAATTGCGTTAAAAACTGGGCAGCGATCTCTCCCATTTCGGGGGGCTGGGTTGGCTCCACTTCACTCTGAGCGGGTCGAGCCTGTTCGACCGGTTTGGAGGCCGCTTCTGTTTCAACTGCCAGGGTCGTTTCCGCCTGAGCAATTTCAGGGGTGGGAACAACGTCTCCAGGTGCAGGTTTCTTTAGGGTCAGGCGAACCTGGGCCTCTTCAGAGCCGATGCCAAAAACGCCGCGTTTTCCTTCTTTGACGATTTCAACGTCAACCTGTTCGCGAGTGAGGCCGAGTTGAGCCAGTCCTTGCTCGATGGCCTCATCTATTGTTTTAGCGCTTACGTCGAGACTTTCGTTTTGATTTGACATGGGTATCTTTACTATTTTCTTCGGGATTAGCCGCAACGGGGCTACTGGCTGCCACCGGGGCGCTGAGGCGCGTTCCAGCCGAGGCTGTCGCTGGTTTCATATTTGTTTGGGTAAAATACTGCTGAACCAAGGCCAGCAAGTTACTGGTAAACCAGTACAGGGTCAAGCCTGAAGGGACGATCAGCGAAAAATAGCCAAACATCAGCGGCATAATTTTCATCATCGAGTTCATGGACGCCTGCTGTGGGTCAGGATTGGGCGGGGTCATCATCTGCTGCATGTAAAACTGTGACACCACCAGCAATACTGGCAAGACCAGGTAAGCCAGGGCCGCTGGCCAGCCAATCGAGGGGGGTAAAGGCCACAGCCAACCGATCCCCCCTGCGCCTACCGGCGGGCCAGCCAGGCTGGGAATCCAGAGAAAGCCCTCATACAATAACCCTTCGTGCGAGAGCTGGGTCAGCGATTGATAAAGCGCAAACCAGATGGGCATCTGGACCAGGGTTGGCAAACAGCCGCCCAACGGATTAACTCCCGCTTCTTTATACAACGCCATCTGCTCCTGAGCCAGTTTTTCCCGGTCATTCTTATACTTCTCTTGCAGCTCCTTCATCCGCGGCTGCAACTCTTGCATGGCCTTGGATGATTTGATTTGCTGCATATTCAAGGGGAAAGTAGCCACACGTACCAGGACGGTGAAGAGAATAATGGAGAAACCGAAGGCATAAGGGAGGCCCCAGCCCCTGAGTACATTGTCCAGATAGACCAGGGATAGGGCAATGAAGTTGACAAAAGACCCCCAGATACCCAACTCTTGCGGCACAGTTTTAATGGTGGCGCTGGCCTCCAGAGTAGTTTCGCCAAACTTCAATTGGGCCACATTTTTCAGCGTTTCGCCCGGCTCAGCCGTTGAGGGGGGAATGGCGTGATAAATGATGGTCGCCGTCTGATTTTGGGACAAGTTACCAGACCAGGTGACCGTATTATTTTGATTATCAAATGTGCCCAGCGTAACCGAAATGGAGTGAGTTTGCAGCGCCAAGGATAGCCCTTTCGGCATAACATCGGTGAGGTTAAAATCAATAGCCCGGTTACTCTGGTTTTTAATAGTGACGGTAAACGTAACTACCTGACCCAGTGGGACGGTCTCAGAACTGGCTTTCTTCTCTAGAGTCACACCATTGGCCTGGGCTATAGGGTTAAGGGCAGTGGAGCCGGACGGGTTGGGGGAAGCCGCGATTACAGGCTTAAATAATGCTAAAAATAAAACAAGACCAATGACAATGAGGGGTAAAATCAACAACCTTAAAGATTTCACGACTAATTTCTTTCCATCCTCCTAAAACAACCTAAAAAACCGACAGTATTCTCACGGCACGGGATCATAACCACCAGGGTGAAAGGGATGGCAGCGGCCAAGACGCTTTACGGCCAACCAGCCCCCTTTAATCAGACCATACTTTTCTATCGCTTGATAACTGTAATGAGAACAGGTTGGATAAAACCTGCACGCCGGTGGCAGGGCAGGCGATATAAATTTTTGATAAAAACGAATTAGAGCTAAAGCTAGGTACTTCACGGTTGTGAGTAACAGAGTAACAAGGTAGTAGGAAGAACACGCTCTACACTTTGCTATCTGCTACTTTGCTACCTTGTATCAATAAGTCTGACTCTTGCAAGAGTTGTTCCAAACAGCGCTCAATTTCGCTATAATTGGCACGCTGGATAGGCTGGCGGGCAATAAAGACTAAATCAAAACCCGGCTTAATGTGCGCCGTTCGTAAGCGGGTAACTTCGCGCATGCGGCGCTTAATCTGATTTCGTTGAACTGCCTTACCGAGACGCTTGCTAACCACAAAGCCAAAACGACTATAATCTAACTCATTGCGTAGAAATGCCAGCACCATTAAAGGGCTGGCATTCGATTTACCATTACGCCGCACTCGTTGAAAGTCAACATTGTGGCGTAAACGGTGCTGTCGCTTCATGAAGTAAACAAAAACGCAACAGATTCTGGCTCATCAGGTGGTTTGAACGCCTCTCCTATCATCAACCTGGTTTGGTCGCTTGAGCTATGCTTCCCCTCCACCTTCAACGAAGTTCAATCAGCATTCCAATTGGTATGCTTGGGATGCACTCGCTGGACGGCCAGCATTTTTCGTCCTCGCGCTCGCCGGGCTTTGAGCACCCGCTGCCCCCCACTGGTAGCCATTCGCGCCCGAAAGCCATGGACACGGGCGCGGTGGCGGCGCTTGGGTTGATAGGTTCGCTTGGTCATCGTTGTATCTAAACCTCTATTTCTAATATTTTAAGTAGAACAGAAATTATACCTAGATGCCGCATGATTGGCAAAAATAACCCGCTTTGATACATGCCAAGTGTTAGGTTATATCGGTCTTGTCCAGATAACCCGATTTTTGGGCGGTAATCTGTTTGCGAACCGGCGAAGATAACACAATGGAGGTGGTCGTTGGGCCGTAAGTGCTTAACCGGGTAATCAACTCCTCCAAATGCGGGATCGAGGCCGCCGCAACCTTCATGATAAACGAGTCAGTTCCAGACAGATGATGGCACTCAAGCACTTCCGGTAAGTCGCGAGCCAAAGCAATCACTTGAGGATAGCGTTCCCCCGGCACATTAATCCGAATAAAGGCCGCAATGGGCAGGTTTACCTTGGCCAAATTAATATGGGCATGGTAGCCGGTAATGATACCTGCTTCCTCCAGCCGCCTGACTCGCTCCGCAACAGCGGGCAAGGACAGTCCGACTCGCCGACCCAGTTCGGCAAAAGATATCCGGGCATCTTCTTGCAGCGCCTGCAAAATCTGCCAGCCGACCTCATCCAGTAATTTTATATAATCTAAAGTCATCCCCAATATTTTCCTTATATATCCCTGAAATAACGTCGCGTTTTCTTAGTTTCTGTATTTACAATATCAACTATAACCTATACACTATAGCATTAAATTACGTATTCTCCCAATTTAAACCCCATTTTCAACCCTGAACCAGGTGATTGATGGAAACTAACATTTTATTAAAAGGTCTGATTATTGGCTTCTCGATTGCTGCTCCGGTGGGGCCGATTGGAGTCCTCTGCATTCGCCGCACCCTGACACAGGGACACTGGGCCGGGCTGCTATCTGGTCTGGGAGCCGCCACCGCTGATGCCTTTTATGGTTCTGTCGCCGGCTTCGGCTTGACGGTGATTTCTACGCTCTTAATCGGCCAGCAGTTCTGGTTCAGTTTAATCGGAGGCATCTTTCTGTGCTATCTCGGCGGCAAGACCTTTGTGGCCAGACCGGCTGAGACGGCGGCCCAGAGCAAAGGTAGGGGTGTAATCGGGGCTTATGCTTCAACCCTTTTTCTAACCCTGACCAATCCCGCCACGATTCTTTCCTTCGCCGCTATCTTTGCCGGGTTGGGCCTGGCCAATGCCAGCGGCGATTATGGCAGCGCCAGCCTCATGGTCTTGGGTGTTTTTCTCGGGTCGGCGTTGTGGTGGCTTATTTTGAGCGGCGGTATTAGCCTGTTACGAGGCAAGTTGACGTCCGACATGCTGGGCTGGGTTAACAGAATTTCCGGGGTGATGATAGCCGGTTTTGGTCTGGCGGTACTCTTAAGTTTGTTGCGCTGAAAAAGGATAAGTTAAGACCGTATTAACTTGTTCCAGGTCATAAACTGCGCCTAATTGGGCAAAGATGTTAGCGGCTTGTTGCAGATGCTCTTGGCTACTCAGGCCATCCTTGGCACTCTGCTTTGAAGGCAGGCGCCGTCCTAGTTCAAAATGCGCTCGTCCTTGTTCATAAGGCATCCCCAGCCGCTGGGCAGTGGTGAGACTCTTGCCCCAGGCTTCATAGGCTCGATCTGCCCTGCCAGCCAACCACTCGTACAGCCCTTGATAAAGCCAGGCTCGCGGTTGGCCCAGGGGATAAGTACGGGCAAACCGGTGCAGAGCCTGGCAGGCCTGCTGTGCAGCTTTTGCCAGAAATTCTGTGCCGGTTACGGCGTGACCGCCGGTTAGATTATTCTCCCACAGGGTTAGAAAAGTTTCGGCCACACCCGCATAGCCTTCTATAGCCCAAAAAGTCATAAACCCACTTCGTCTGATAAACTGCGCTCCAGTCTGGGCGGCTTGTTGAGCCGATGACCAGTTGCCTTGATACAAGTGAGTCAGGGCCAAAAACCCGTAAAGTCGAACCTGCTGGGTATACTCCGGATAGTTGGCTGGCAAAGCATTAGCCCTCTCCAGCCAGGCGCCCACCTGCTCCAGCGAGGGCTGACCGAGCCGCAGGGCACACTCAGCCTGTCCCACCAAACCCCAATGCTGGGCGGCAAGGTTGCCGTGATATTGGGCTGCCTGGAAAAGATTGGCGTAATATTGCTGGCTTTGACTAAACTTGCCCTGGTAATAGCACACTTTTCCCAAGAGGGAGGTACATTCGGCCCAGGAGTGCCGCCACTCCAGCTGACCAAACAAGTTGGCCGCCTGCTCAAATAGCTCTTCAGCTTCGACCCAGCGACAGATGCCACAGTAATAAAGCCCTGCCACTTGTGAAACATAAGCTCTCGCCGATAACTTATCCATATTCTGGGCTGTTTGGAGAGCTAAATTGCTGTAATGTCTGGCCAGGCGGTGCAGCCTGATGGTGCCCGTTGTGATACCGCAAATTACATACGCTTCGGCTAACTCCGGTGAAGCGCCGGCCTGTTCCGCCAGATTGAGACAATAGAGCGCCGATGTGGCCAGCCGCAGTTTATCGCCATCAAAGTAAACAAACTGCCCAAAACGCCTCAGTGCCAGGGCCGCCTCCAATAAGCTGCGCCGTTTCTCTGTTTTTTGTCCCCTCAATCTGCTCGACCCCAGGCGATGCCAGCCTTGCCGAAGTAACTGCCGTACTGAGAGGAGTCTCCAGCCCATTTCAGTTTTAGGCAAAGGGTGGCCCAAGAGGGCTAAGGCCCGCTCCAGGTATTCTTTACTTTCTGCCCACTGCCCCAATTGATAATGGGCTTCGCCCAACCGGCGCTGCCAGCACGCCTGCTGCAAGCTCGACGTCTCTGCCAAGGTGCAAGCCTGTTTTAGAACCAGCACGGCTTCCTGAAACCAGCCTGTTTGTTGGTAAAATCGCCATAAGCCTTCTAAAAAGACGGCAATCGTCTCTATTTTCTTTTGCGCCAGCAGCTCTTCCCAGGCAGCACGAATATTGCTCAGTTCCTGGTCAATTTCAGCCATAGCTGCCGGATTGGGTCGATTCTCAATGCTGAGCCGGCGCTTCTCTAAGAAGTCGGCATAGTAGCGGCTATGCTTTTGGCGCGTTTCCGCCTCCTCCACGGGGACCATGGCGAGCCGCTCCGCCCCATACTGCCGTACCAACTCGTGAAGTTCATAGCGCCCCTCATCTGTACAGCGCAGCAAAGATTTTTCCACCAAGCCGGCCAAAACCGGTAAGGAGGCCTCTGCTATTTGTTCAGCCGCCTCCCGCTCTAATCCATTCTGAAAGACGGAGAGCCGGCGAAACACCTGCTGTTCGGCCTCGCTGAGCAGGGTCCACGTCTGGTCGAACACACTTCGCATGCTCCGATGTCTATCCGCCACATCCGTGGCAGTTGTGGACAGAATGTCCAGATCATGCTCAATTTTAGCGGCAATCTCATAACAGGGCAGCCTACGGACCCAGTGGGCCGCCAGTTCTAAACACAAGGGGTGACCTTGTACAAACTGGCAAATGTGCCTCACCGCCCCCGCCTCGCTCGCCAAGTCAAAATCGGGTTTAATCCGCTGTGCATTCTGAACAAACAACTCTATCGCCGGGTAGTCTGCAGCCGCTTCCGAGAGGGTCGTCGAAGGGTAAGGCAGACCGGTCACATCCAAAACCCATTCGGCCTTAAGCCCCAATCGCTCCCGCGAGGTAATTAAGAACTTCAGCCCCGGAGCGTGATGCAAGACCTCAAGCAGAAACTGCGCCGCCGTTCCTGTCTCCCCTGGCAAAGGAGCCAGCAGTTGTTCGAAATTATCCAGCAGCAGCAGAATCTCCTGTTCAGCCAGGTGGTTAAACAGCAGGTCGCGGGGCGGCTGCGGCGCGGTGAAGGTGTAATCAAGGACAGCAGCGATGTTTATCAAGAGCAAATCTACAGCCTCGTCCATTCGAGCCGGCCTCACCCCAGCCAGTGAAACAACCCTGACTCCATCTCGAAACGCCTCAATCTGCGCCTCAGCCGCAGCCAGAGCCAGTCGAGTTTTGCCAACTCCTCCCGGCCCCACTAAGGTCAGTAGGCGGCAAGCCGGGTTGGCTAATAGTTCGGCAATTTGAGCCAATTCGGTCTCCCGGCCAATGAAGGGCGTGAGTTGAGGAGGCAGGTTATGCCTAGGGATAGGCGGACGGTTCCAGCCGTGAGACAGGAGTTCGGTCTGTATAAGCAGTGAAGGTAAAGCCGCAACATTGGCCCCGGTTTCCAGAGTACTGTTTTTGGCCAGATTGTGTTGGGAGGCAGTTTCCGGCCGAGTGATGGCTGCGCCATTCAAAGGCTCAAAGCTACCCTCTTTAAGCTGCGAATAAAGTTCCAGAGTGGCTGGGGCCGGTTCGACTCCTAACTCCTCAACCAGGGCCCGGCGGCACAGTTCATACTGAACCAGCGCGGCGCCGCGCTGGCCGCTGCGAGCCAAGAGCCAGATCAGATGGTAGTGAGCTTCTTCCAACCATGGTTCCAGGGCTAAAATTCGACGGATAACCTCGATACCCTCGGCCAAGGCTTCACGTTGTTGAGCCTCTCGCGCCAGATAAAACAAGGCTTTGATCGCTAGCTGGCGCAGGCGTTCCCTTTCCAGGATGGCCCAGGCTTCAAAGTCAGGGGCATTTGGCGTCCAAAAGTCGGTCAAAAAATCGCCCCGGTACAGGCTGACGGCGGCTTGTAGATGATCAATTTGGCTGCGTTCTGGGGCTGAGGTGTGGGTTTCAAAGTAAGCCACATCCAACCAGTGGGGGCGGTCGAAATTGAAGCTTACGGACTGGCGGGTAATGACGAGGTAATCATCTGCCAGACCGCGCAGCCGGCTGAGGGTCAGCCGGAGGTTGCTCCGGGCGACCTCTTCCGGCATGTCTCCCCATAACAAACCGGCCAGGGCAGAACGAGAATAAGTCTGCCTGGTAACGGCCAAATAAATGAGAAGGGCCTGGCCTTTTACCGGCAGCAGATCAGCCAGAAATTTGCCCTCTCGTTTGAGTTGTGGTTTGCCCAATACGGCCAGCTCTAACTGACCGTTTACGTAGGGTCCTCCCAATTAGCGGTCCTCTCTCGCCGAATTAGCCTAACACCGGTTCAAGATACGATGGAGATACGCTGGAAATACGTAGCCCGATTACGATGGGATTATACCTTATTTCTGAATTTGATAAAAGGAGAAAACGATGCAAGCGATAGATGTGGCTCAACGTTACTTTGACGCCTGGCAGCGTCACGATGGGGCGGCGATTGTCGCTACGTTTGCGGAAGGGGGAACCTACAACGACCCGGCCACAGGCCAACCACTCAGTGGACCCGCCATTGCCGGTTATGCCGGCGGCTTGTGGGCGGCGTTCCCCGACCTATCCTTTGACATAATTAGCGTTGCTCCTGCTGGAGACGGAATGGTCGCCGCCCAGTGGCTCATGCGCGGGACTAACAGCGGCAGTATGCGCGGGCTGCCGCCAACCGGGCGGTCAGTGGCCCTGCCGGGGGCCGATTTTATTCGGGTCGAGGGGGGCAAAATTCGCTCGGTACAGGGTTACTTTGATATGAAGACATTCTCCGAGCAACTGGGGCTGCAAATCGTGGTGCAGCCCTATACGGCCGGCCCGTTCTGCTTCGGCACCAGCACTTCGGTGCAGAGCGGCAAGCGCACCAGACCGGGAGCGTTTAGCATCACCGCGCTGCAAGTCCGCTCAGACGAGGAAGTGGAGCATATCCGCGCCTACAGCCGATCTATTGCCGGCGACATGTTGAAAATGTCCGGCTTCATCGGTTGGGTCGGCGTCCTGTTAGGCCAGCGGATGATAACCCTGACCGCCTGGGAAAATCTGGACGATATCCGGCAACTGCACGCGAACGGCCCACATCAAAAGGCCATGCAGGAGTTTTTTGGCCCCAATCACTATGTGGGTGGAATGACGAGCGTCTGGATTCCCGAGCGGATTAATGCGATGTGGATGCGCTGTCCCCATTGTGACCGGATGGTTAACCACGAGCGACAACAGGGCCGCTGTGAGTGCGGCGAACTGCTGCCCGAGCCGCTGCCCTATTGGTAAGTAACAGCGATTTCAAGGATTACACCGAAACCCGATAAGGAACGTGCACAACGAGCGGACCAGCCTCGGCAGGGCGGCAGGGCAGGACAAACCGGGCGTCATGGATCAGGCAGAGACGCTCTGCTTCAGTTTCACAATAGTACAGGGTCAGGTCGAAGGTCAAGTCCTGGTCGGAATTGACAGCCAGAGTTACTGTGGGAGTCTGGCCTGGCTCAAAAGTGTATACACTGCTAGCACCGTTTTGACTCATCCGCAGTGTTAGCGGTGCTTCAGTATTAAGCTTGTAGCCCTCAGGCAGCTCGATGTCGAAGGCAAAGGTCACCTGGCCCGCCATCACCGGCAAGGGGTCATAGCGCAGGTCCGGCGGGCGCACCTGATCGGTCAGCACGGGCTGAAGCCGCTCCAAGCCGCGCAGCATCAACGTATGCAGCATACCACTCGTCAATTCAGCTACCCTGATCAGATGATTGTTGGTGTCGGCGACGTATATCCGGCCATTACCGGCGACAACTCCTTCCGGCTCAAACAATTCCGCCTCGAGAAACACACCGTCAGCATGGCCGGGTTGGCCTGTGCCGATCAGGGTTTTGACCTCGCCTGTCGTTGGGTCGAGGGTTTTGATTTTGTGGTTGTAGCTGTCGGCAATGTAGACCAGGCCCTCATGGAAGGTCAGCCCGGTCGGGTGCTGGAGCCGGACTATGCTGCCTTTTCCATCTATATCTCCAAACTCAAACAAGCCCTGCCCGACCAGCGTCACCACGCGCGGTTTTTCTTCTAACATGGAAATAGCTCGAATAGCGCTGGCCTCGGAGTCGGCCACGAACATATGGCCCATGCCTAGCGACAGGTCACTTGGCTGGTTGAAGCTTGACTGCATCTGGTCCCCATCCACCAACGCTTCGCGGCCGTTGCCAAAGAACGGCCCAATCTGTTCTTCTCGAAACAAGGCCCAAATCTGGTGAATCCCGGCCATAGCGATAAAGACAATATCCTCCACCACCAGCACTGCCCAGGGCGAACGGAGTGGGGTGTCCGTTGGCTGGCCCAGGTTGAAACGCCCGTGCGCTTTCTGGCCCGTTCCGGCGACAGTTCGAACCGTGCCGTTATCCAACTCGACGGCTCGAATGGCATGATTTTCGGTGTCGGCGACATAAAGGGTGTCGCCGCTGAGGGCCAACCCGTGCGGGCTGTGAAAGGCGGCAGTCGCCGCCGGACCGTCCTGCAAACCGGGCTGGCTGCTGCCAAACACCCGCCCAATTTCACCCTTGAGACCGTCTTCGCTCAGGTATACTTCCAGGATACGATGATGGCCCGTATCGGCGATGTAAAGCATTCCTTTATCGGTCAGCAACACTTTGGCCGGATAGTCGAGAGGGCGCAGCGGTTCCTGCATGCGCTCCGTCTGCAGATCAAGGGGAGTCCGGTCCAGCAAGCCTTTGCCCTCAGCCTCGTTAATCAGCGCCTCAATTTCAGGGGCAAACGCTTCCGCCAGAATTTCGCCGGATTGAGTATGAACAATCTTGCCCTGCGGGTCAATAATGACAAGGGTCGGCCATGCTTTGACCGTATAACTTTGCCACACCTGAAAATTTACATCATTCACCACCGGATGATCGAGGCCATGGCGCATGATGGCTTCACGAATGTTCCTCGTTAACCCTTCGCTGGGAAACTTGGCGGAATGGACGCTGATAATGATCAGTTCATTGGGGAACTTTTCACGGAGTAGACGCAACTGCGCCACATTATGGTTGCAGTTAATTCAGCCGTAGGTAAAGAACTCCAGCATCACCACTTTCCCGCGCAGATCGCCCAGGGTTAGTGGTTGCGGCGTGTTCAACCATTCCAGATTAGGGGGAAATTCGGGCGGATTAATTTTTGGCTGATTAAAGGCCATGATCCTCTTCTCTTTCCAAATTGAGACTTGCTGAGTTCCCAGGTATTAAGATTCCGATGGTTGGATTGAACCGGCGAATGGAATATCAACGGCTCATACCGGCCGTTTTTTGTTCAAGGAGTGGATGTTGCGGTCGGTATATCAGTCGCCGTCGGCGTATCAGTCGGGGTTGGGGTATCGGTCGCTGTCGGAATCGGCGTATCAGTCGGGGTTGGGGTATGAGTTGCCGTCGGCGTATCGGTTGCTGTCGGAGTTGGGGTATCAGTCGCCGTCGGCGTATCGGTTGCGGTTGGAGTTAAGGTATCGGTTGGCGTCGGCGTATCGGTCGGGGTTGAGGTATGAGTCACTGTCAGCGTAGCAGTCGGCGTGAGTGTAGCGGTCGGAGTCAGGGTCGGGGTATGAGTCGGCGTCCGCGTATCGGTCGCCGTCGCAGTTGGGGTGTCCGCTGACAGGGGGGTGTCTGTCACAGTTGGAGTCGGTGTATCCGGCTCTGGTGTACCGGTCGCCGTTGGAGTTAGGGTATCCACCGGCTCTGGCGTATCCGTCGCGGTGGGAGTTGGTGAAACCGGTACCGCAGTATTGGTCACAGTTGGAGTTAGGGTATCCAGCGGCTCTGGCGTATCCGTCGCGGTGGAGGTTGGTGTAACCGGTACGGCAGTATTGGTCGTGGTTGGAGTCGGTGTACCCGGCTCTGGTGTATCGGTCGCGGTCGGCGTTGGAGTGTCTACGGGCAGCGCGGTCGCGGTTGGGGTGTTCGCCGGTAATCGGGTGCTGGTTGGTGTAACGGTCGAGAGCGGCGCTTTCGTCGGTGTTACGGTCGGGGTATCCAGCGGCAGGAGTGTGCTCGTTGGCGTCACAGGCAGCGGCGTACCCGTCAGTAGAGCCAGGGGCACGGGGGTATCTGTTGGTATGGTCGTGTTCATAAACGCCGGGATCAGGATGTCTTTCAGCAGGGATAGCTCGGTTATCTCGGTGGGTGTCGGCACCGGAGTGGGACGTTCCACCATAATCTGATCTTGTTTAACCGCTTCGACAACCTCGGGATTAATGCGGGCCAATCGCGGCCGGCTGGCAGGGTTGACGCTGTAATCGGCCAGAGTTTGAGAATCCAACGCTACGGGCAGCCATTGTTGTCCATTTCGCTGTAACCCCGCCGTGGCCGCAGTGAAGATGAGCGACCAGGCGATCAATAAAAAGGCAATCAGCAAAACATCGAAGTGAAAGAGGCTTCGACGCGATCGGCGCCTCTCTTTAGGCCGGTTTTGATTAGCCCCCATAGCACTTGGCTCCCAATTACCCCGTCTCTCTAATAAAACCTGGCCTTCAACGCCTGATCTTCTCAGTGCTCCGAATCAAATTCTTATGCAGGCAAGTTTACAACTTCTTTGGGGGAACTGATGTGATGATAAAGATAAAACTTAAAATTGATAAGTGATATGATAGCCGTGAAAAGGAGATAACGCAAGGAAAAGTACGACATCAGAAATCCATCTTTCCAAATAAGACTGCCTTCTGGTAAAATCTCCTCCCAGGTAAAAGCACATCACTTATTCGAGGGACGATGCTTAGAATTACGACAGAGAGGAAACCAAGTTAATGACGAAGCCCGTTCTGCTGGCTGTAGATGACGACCTCAGCGTGTTAAGCGCGATTTCCCGCGATTTGCGCCGGCGCTATGCCGAGCAGTATCGCGTTTTACGGGCCGATTCGGGCGCTGCCGGGCTGGAAGCCCTGCGCGAACTCAAACAGCGTAATGACCCGGTCGCCCTCTTTCTGGTTGACCAACGCATGCCTCACATGGACGGCGTAGAATTTCTGGAACAGGCCAGATCGCTCTACCCGGAGACCAAACGAGTCTTGCTGACCGCCTACGCCGACACTGACGCCGCTATTCAAGCTATCAACAACGCGGCCATTCATTATTATCTCCTCAAACCCTGGGACCCGCCGGAAGAAAAACTCTACCCAATTCTGGACGACCTGCTGGACGATTGGCAGGCTAATTACCATCCTCCCTTCAGCGGCATCCGGATTATTGGCCACCGCTGGTCACCCGAAGCCCACCAACTCAAAGATTTTCTGGCCCGCAACCACGTACCCTATCAATACCTGGATGTCGAGTTTGGGGCCGAGGCCAGGCAAGTATTGAGCCAGCTAAAAGTGGAGGAGGCCAAGCTGCCGGTCGTCATCCTGCCCGACGGCGAGATCCTGGCCAGCCCCTCGTTAGCGACCCTGGCCGAAAAAGTAGGACTCAAAACCCAGGCCGAACGCCGCTTTTACGATATAGCCATTGTCGGCGGTGGCCCGGCGGGGCTGGCAGCGGCGGTCTACGGGGCATCGGAAGGGCTGCGCACGGTTTTGATTGAACGCGAAGCCACCGGGGGCCAGGCCGGCACGAGTTCCCGCATCGAGAACTACCTGGGCTTTCCCTCCGGCCTGAGCGGGGCAGAACTGGCCCGCCGAGCGACGACCCAGGCCAAGCGTTTTGGCGTGGAAATTTTGGCCCCGCAAGAAGCGATTGGCGTGCGGGTAGACGGTCCTTATCGGGTGTTAACCCTGGCCGACGACAGCGAGATTTCCTGTCACGCCGTGGTTGTGGCCGTCGGGCTGACTTACCGCAAACTGAACGTACCGGGCATTGATAAGCTGACCGGAGCCGGGGTTTATTACGGCGCTTCCCTGACTGAAGCCAGTTTGTGCGAAGACCAGCCGGTGTTGATTGTCGGCGCCGGCAATTCCGCGGGCCAGGCGGCGCTGTACCTGGCCCAGACATCCTCCAAAGTATTTATGCTGGTGCGGGATGACTCGCTCGGCAAAAAGATGTCGCAGTACCTGGTCGAACGGATCGAGGCCACCCCTACCATCGAAGTTTTGCAGCGGGCCGAGCTTGCTGCCGTGCATGGGGAAGAACACCTGGAAGCCGTTACGGTCCGTTACCACCCGGCCGGAACCGAAGAAACGCTGCCAGCAGTAGGATTGTTCGTCTTTATCGGGGCCACGCCCTGTACCGACTGGCTCAAGGGCGTGGTCAAACTGGACGAGCGCGGCTTTATCTTGACCGGGCCGCAATTACTGGAGAACGGCGCATCGCCCAAAGCCTGGCCCCTGGAGCGGGAACCGTTTCTGACGGAGGCCAGTATCCCCGGCATCTTTGCCGTCGGCGATGTCCGGGCCAACTCGGTCAAGCGGGTCGCTTCGGCGGTGGGCGAGGGTTCGATCACCGTCCAATTTGTGCACCAGTATCTGAGCAAAGTGAGGTAACTATGCATGAATTGTATCAAATTCCCCTCTTTGAGGGCATCTCCGAGGCAGAACTGCAATGGCTGCTGGACCACAGCCATGAAGTTCATTTGCAGCCGGGCGATTGTTTTTTCCGGGAAAACGAGCCGGTCAGCCAATTTTACGTCGTTCTTGAAGGCGAACTCCAGGTGACCCGCTCGTTCAACGGCAGCCCCACGGTTTTGGGAACCACCCCGCGCGGGATTATGGGCGGCGAGATGGATCTGCTGAACGGCAGCGTGTCCCATGTAAACGCTTGCGCCATTTTACCCAGCCGGCTGATGGTCTTTGAAACGGACGACTTTCGCCAACTGTTTGCCGCCTGCCCCCTGGTGGGAACGCGTATTTTACAGACAACGGCGCAGCGGATGGCCGGTATTGCCACCGCCACCAAAAATCAAGAAAAAATGGCCGCCCTGGGCAAATTATCGGCGGGGCTGGCCCACGAGTTGAACAATCCTGCCGCCGCCGCCCGCCGCGCCGCCAAAACCCTGCACGAGGCCCTGCCGGCCCTCCAGACGCATGCCCTGAATCTAAACTCGGTGGAAACGGACCCCCAGCAGTTGGAGCGCCTGGCTGCTTTCCAGCAGCAGGTCATCCAGCGAGCGGCGGCAGCGCCTACCCTGAGTCCGCTGCAACAAGCGGATCAAGAGGAAGAAATCGGGGAGTGGCTCGACCGGCACGGCATCGTCCAGCCCTGGGAGATGGCGGCGACCTTTGTCTCCGCCGGCCTGACCATAGACGATTTGGCCGAATTGATTGAACCCATTTCGGCTGAATGTAAGGGCGACGTGCTGGCCTGGCTGCACAACAGCCTCTACGTGGCCGGTCTCTTAAACGAAATTGAGCACAGCACCCAGCGGATTTCCGAGCTGGTCACCGCGGTCAAAGCCTATACTTACATGGATCAAGCGCCGGTGCAGGAGGTGGATATTCACCAGGGCCTGGAAAACACCCTGACCATGCTCAACCATAAGCTCAAAAAGGTGACCATCATCCGCGAGTACGACCCGGATTTGCCGCCGGTCCAGGGGCGCGGCGGTGAACTGAACCAGGTCTGGACCAATCTGATTGACAATGCCGTTGACGCCCTAAACGGCGAGGGCAAATTGTGGCTGATCACCCGCTGCGAGAACAACTTTGCCATGGTCGAAATTGCCGATAACGGGCCGGGAATTCCCCCGGAGGTCATGCCCCGGCTGTTTGAGCCATTTTTTACCACCAAAGAGGTCGGCGTGGGCAGTGGGCTGGGGCTGGACATCGTTTATCGCATCGTCAGCCAACACGACGGCTCGATTGATGTCCAATCGGAGCCGGGCCACACCCGCTTTATTGTGCGCCTGCCGCTGGAAGGGCCGCAGTAATCTAAATTAAATCCTTCCAGCCCGGCGAAGCATGGGGCTGGTGTTACGTAGATAACATTTTCTTCGAAAAGATGCCCGCAAGTTCTGACAGGAGTTGAACATGAAAATTGCGATGATCGGCACAGGAAATGTAGGCCGTGCCCTGGGCACGGGCTGGGCCAAAAAAGGCCATCAGGTAATTTTTGGCAGCCGCAACCCGCACAGCGAGAAAGTGCGTGAGGTGCTGGCCGCGGCAGGCGCCAACGCCAGCGCCGCCGGCATTGCCGAGGCCGGGGCAGCGGCAGAGGTCATCGTGTTAGCCACCCCCTGGAATATTATGGAGCAAATCGTCGAGTCGTTGGGGAATGTGGCCGGCAAAATTGTGGTAGATGCGACCAACCCGATTGGTCCCGGTTTTCAGTTAGCCGTTGGTATGACCAGCTCCGGGGCGGAGCAAATAGCGGGGTGGGCCAAAGGCGGCCGGGTGGTCAAAGCTTTCAATACCACCGGCTGGGAAAATATGGCCGACCCGATTTATCACGGCCAGCCCATTACCATGTTCATCTGCGGCGATGACGCCGAGGCCAGGGCGGTGGTGGCTGGCCTGGCCGAAGACCTGGGTTTTGAAGTTACCGATACCGGGCCGCTCTCTACCGCCCGTTACCTGGAACCCCTGGCCATGCTCTGGATTCACCTGGCCACGGTCCAAAAACAGGGACGACAAATGGCCTTCAAAATAGTCAAAAGATAAAATAGAGAGGTTTATCATGACGCAAACGATGAAAGCGGTTCGCCTTCACCGGTACGGCGAGCCGGAGGTGTTAGTTTACGAAGACGCGCCCCGGCCTGACCCGCAAGCCGGCGAGCTGCTCATTCGCGTGCATGCCGCCGGGGTCAATCCCGTTGATTGGAAAACCCGCTCTGGCCGAGGCGTCGCCAGCCGGCTGCCGGAGAACCCCTTTCCGATCATTGTCGGCTGGGACGTATCGGGTGTGGTTGAAGCGGTGGGAGAGGCGGTCACCGGCTTCAAAGTGGGCGATGCCGTCTACGGCATGGTCCGCTTTCCTCACCTGGGATCGGCTTACGCCGAATACGTCACCGCTCCGGCGGCGCACGTGGCAGCCAAGCCCCGCACGCTCGATCATCTTCACGCGGCCGCCCTGCCTCTGGCAGCCTTGACCGCCTGGCAGAGCCTGATTGAAGCAGTAAACCTGGCCGCCGGACAACGCATCTTGATCCACGCGGCGGCCGGCGGCGTCGGCCATCTGGCGGTGCAGTTAGCCAAGTGGAAAGGCGCGGAGGTGATTGGCACCGGCTCCGGTTCCAGCGAGACCTTCCTGCGCGACCTGGGGGTGGATCACTTTATCAATTACCAGACGACCCGTTTTGAGGAGGTGGCCCGCGAGGTGGATGTGGTGTTCGACCCGCTGGCCGGGGAAACACGGGAATGTTCCTGGCAGGTTCTGAAAAAGGGCGGGGTGCTGGTTTCCATTCTGCGGGACCTCTCCGCCGAAACAGCGGCTGCTTACGGGGTGCAGGCCAAGTACGTTTTTGTTGATCCCCATGCGGCCCAACTCGCTGAAATCGCCGCGTTAGTGGACGCCGGGCAGCTCAGGCCGGTGATAGACGCCGTATTTCCCCTCCAAGATGCGGCTGAAGCGCACCGCCGGGGCCAACAGGGACACACCCACGGCAAGATGGTGCTGCAAGTGGTTGGTTGAGGCTGCTTAAACTTTAAATTGACTCGCTAAAGTTTGGCTCTATAATGGGGCCAGGAGTTTTGGCGGGGGCGTAAACCCCAAATTCAGCAGCCAAAACCAAGAGGGACTTATGGAGCATCCACTCGCGGGGAAAGTAGTCATTATTACCGGGGCCAGTTCAGGCATCGGCGAAGCGACGGCCCGTGTCCTGGCCCGTCTGGGCTGCCGGTTAACGCTGGCGGCGCGTTCGGCGGGGAAGCTGCGCAGCCTGGCCGCGGAGCTTGGTCCGGCGGCGCTGGCCGTGCCCACGGATGTCACGCTCGGGCCGGAGGTGATGCAGATGGTCGCCAGGACCGTGGAGCGGTTCGGCCGGATTGATGTTCTCTTTGCCAATGCCGGCATTTATATTCCCGGCCAGGTCGCCGAAGGGGACCCGGACGCCTGGGCCAACCTGATGAATGTCAATATTACCGGCGTCATGCGCTGCGTGCATGCCGTGCTGCCCTATATGATGGAGCAGCGCTCCGGCGATATTCTGGTCACCAGTTCAATTTCCGGCTTTATTGATATCGAATGGGAGCCGGTCTACAGCGCCTCCAAGCACGCCATTCAGGGTTTTGTCCACACCCTGCGCCGCCAGGTCGCCCCGGCCAACATCCGCGTTGGGGCGCTGGCCCCCGGCATGGTCGCCAACGAACTGTGGGGCTTCACCGACCCGGCCGAGATTGACCGCCACGTTGAGGCCCACGCCTGCCTGCGCTCCGAAGACGTGGCCCAGGCCGCCGTCTTCATACTGTCGCAGCCGCCCCACGTCACCATCCGCGACATGGTCATGCTGCCGCAAAACCAGGACCTTTAACTCCGGCCCATGCCAGTACATTGTGGCCTATTAGTTGACAGCCGACCACCGACGGCAGACGGCG
Source organism: Anaerolineales bacterium (assembly GCA_015075185.1). GTDB lineage: Bacteria > Chloroflexota > Anaerolineae > 4572-78 > J111 > DSQQ01. Next base: position 1,398,667 of record JABTUW010000003.1, read on the forward strand.
GTCAGCTGTCAGCGGTCTCCTAAAATAAACCGCCGATTACACAGATTTCACTGATAAAAATAAAAATCTGTGTAATCGGTGAAATCTGTGGTTAAAAGTTTCCAACCTTCCAGCCTTGTTAGCAATTTTGAACACCGCTCGTCAGCCGAATCCATCGTTCGCTTCCCACAACGGCAAAATCCTCGTTGACTTCTCCGGATTTGGCCTTATATTTGAAGGTGACAGGTGGGCTGGCAATCACCTGGCCGGCGGGGTGATATACTTCAAAAATTAAGCAGGATCAATTGTTGGACGGATAAATTTTTCCAAGTCGCCGCATCTATCACAATATTTTCTAACTCGAAACGGATTATGATGAACCGCAAAAAGTACCTCTGGTTTCTCGGTGTATTGCTTCTTCTTTGTAGTATTGGCCTATTTAGCTTATTTTTCTTCAACTTCGTCAACTTTCAGCCTTTTGCAACAAGTTGTTTAGACTGGAATGACATTGACCCAAGTGAAAGGGCTATTATTGAAGAAGAGTCTTTAGATGTTCTAAAACTGCTCGCATCAGGGCAAGCCCGCAAAGTCTGGGATAACAGTCATCCATCCTTACAGAGCGAAGTCACAAAAGAACAATTTGAGGCATCAACCAGAGAGTTATCAAATCTTCTAACCAGCGTTGATAATGCAAAACTGTCAGATGGCCGGCTGATTACCCTATATAGTACAAATACAGCGAAAACTATCGTGGTTTGTGGCTTATTAGATGCCAATTCTCCAACCCATCTCAGAGTGCAAACCCTAGTTGGTGGCAGCAAATTTGCCATCGCCCAGGTAAATTTGCCCGGTGAACCATTTGGTCGAGTAACCAGCATCCAAATGGCTGAAGATGAAGGCAGTTTTAAGCTGGTTAGTCTAGAAATTCAGATTCGCAATTACAAAGGAAAAAATGCCGAGTACTATGAAAAATTAGGGGATAGATGGGCAGGCCAAAAGAAATTACTGGAAGCATATTTGGCCTATCAATTTGGGGCAGAATTAAGCGATCTTGGGTCGTTTCTGCAAACAGGCCAAAATCTGCGTCTCAAGAACAAAGCTCAAGAAATTGTGGCAGACAAAACATTGCAGGACTCAGTTAAAAGCTGGAATGTTGATGGTAAAGATTATCGGATCATCAATGTGACTTTATTGGCGACATTAGGGGACATCAATATGCATGTGAAGTATTTGTCCTATGAGGATTTGGACCCAATGGGGACGAAACAAGAAGCGACGAAGTTAATGAAATATGTTGAGCGTGAATATCCAGATTTGGGCATGGAGTTTGATGGGGTTTTGTTTGAAGCGTTTAATGTCTTGCCAACTGATCCTAATGGCGTATACTCAACTTATAGAGTGCCAATAGATTTCGTGCGGTAGCAAGAAAGTTTTTGGGAGATTACTCGCAAGAGAAAAGGGGTACCTCCAAAAATTCGCCCAAGTTACAGTCGGTGGGACCGTCACCACCCTCGTCCCCGTTGCAAAACGGAGCGTGAAACTTTCGCTTCACTCCGCTCCTGAGCATTCGGTTGTCACAAACTGATAACGCTGCGTGTTAGCACAACCCAGACATTTAGTAGCGGCTGAAACGCGAGGCGTCAGCCAGCTAAGAATCTGCTTATATCCCTCCTTTATCCAACTAAACCGCTAGTGGGTCACTTGGCACGAGTATTGCCATTTAACTGATTTCGTGTAAATTAAGGAGGTAACACATAGACAAATCCAGTCAGGGAATAGACTATGGGCCAACCTCAAAAAAATCCGCTTCGTCCTCTGACGACCGAGGAACGAGAAATTCTTAAACAAGTCAGTCGAGGACAAAGTGAACCGGCCAGCCACGTCGCTCGGGCCAAAGCGTTGTTGGCGGTGGCCGATGGGCAGAGCTATACGGCAGCCGCCTTGGCGGCTGGGCGGCGGAGTGGCGATGCGGTCGGGCAGTTGGTGGCCCGGTTCAATGAAGAAGGTCTGGCGGCGCTGGAACCACGACATGGCGGTGGGCCGACGCTCAAGTATGGGTTGACGCAGCAGGAACGGATCCTGGCCGAAGTACGCCGTAAGCCCGACCTGGAACGAGACGGGACGGCGACGTGGTCGTTGAGCACGTTGCAGCGGGCCTTGCGACGAGCGGCGGACGGGTTGCCGGAAGTGAGCACTTATACCATCTGGGTCGTTTTGCAGGCCAATGGCTTCAGTTGGCAACAGGATGGCAGTTGGTGTGAGACGGGCAAGGTCAAGCGCAAACGCAAGGAAGGGGTGGTCGAAGTCATAGACCCGGACGCAACGCCAAAAAAACGCTAATCGAACAGGCTTACACCCTGGGGGAGAAGTTGGGCTTAGCCGTATGGACCACCGACCAGGCCGGTCCGTTTCAAACCAAGCCTTATCTGGGGCACAGTTGGCAACCAGCCGGTCAGCCCAAACGACAAGCCCACGAGTATATTCGCAATGGCACAGCCAAGCTCTTGACCTTGTTCCATCCAGCTGATGGGCAGGTACGGGTGAAAGGCGTGACCCGTTGTACCAATGCGGTGTTGCATCCCTGGCTGAAACAGGAGCTAGCCGATATTTTAGCGGCCTTGCCCGAACCAGCCACAAGGCTTGCGCCAGAACAGAATCAGACTGGCTGGGAGCGGTGGTTTGAGGGTCTGTCGGAGCGGCCTGACTTACCAATTGAACTGCCTCCGTTGCGGATGTTGTTGGTCATTGACAACTTGGCCGGTCATAAATCGTCCGATCTGGTCCAGTGGTTTTTTAAGCACGGGATCATTCCTTTGTATACCCCGTTGGGCGGGTCGTGGTTGAATATGGCCGAATCCATTCAGCGCCTCCTGCAACGGCGAGCCCTGGATGGCCAACATCCAACCACCCCGGAGGAGATCATTGGCTGGCTCGAAACCGCCGCCCAAAGTTGGAACCGTGAGCCAACTCCGTTGATCTGGGGCGGCAAACGGGCCGCTCGTCGCCTCCGTCGTCGTCAGCGCCAACAGGCGTTGCAGGCTTTGGGCGGCTCTGGTGCTTGTGTTCGCCGTTCTTTTCGGCAACGTAAAACCATCCTGGATAAATGGCGATCCGCACGCCAAACGACCCACTAGAACCGCTGAACAAATTTCAGTATTTATCCGCTTGTGCTAAAATAATTGTACAATTGTACAAACTTGATAGGGTTGCATGGTATGGATATTGTTATAGATGCCTCGATTATTATTGCCGTTATTGTCAATGAAGCTTCTAAACCGGCCATTATTCAAGCGACGCAAACGTCTGATCTCATTGCTCCTGCCTCAATTCATTGGGAAATTGGCAATGCTTTTTCAGCCATGTTTAAACGAAATCGTATTAGCCTGGATGAGTCGCTAAAAGCGGTGGAAATCTATAAACAAATCCCCATCCGCTTTGTCGAAGTTGAACTGGAAGAAGCTTTAAGCGTCGCCAAGCAATGGAATATTTACGCTTACGATGCCTATTTGCTCCGCTGTGCTCAAAAATATAACACGGCGCTGCTTTCATTAGATCAGTCTCTATTAACCATAGCCGAACAGGCTAAGGTCAAAATCATAAAGGTGTAAGATGATGGTCTATACTTATTCAGAGGCGAGGCAAAAACTAGCCCAATTGTTAGATGAGGTCTTGGAAGAAGGAGAAGTGAGAATAAAACGGAAGGATGGTCAAGAATTTGTGGTCAAACCTGTCTCCAAAAAGGCATCGCCCCTGGATGTACCTGGGATAGATTTAGGAATAAGTGCTACAGAGATCATTCAATTTATTCAAGAGGGGCGGCGATATAGTGAGTAGAGCAACCGGGTATTTGTTCCACCCAAGGTGGGCTAACAGTCCATTGTAACCGACCACCTCCCCCTCGGAATTTCAATCACAATTTGCTGGCTTGGCGGCTGAACTGCCAGGCGTTTATGACTACAGGAAGATCGAACATAAACGAACAGCTTCAGCAGACATGCCTATGATCCTATCCCCCGAAGACCAAAAGTTTGCCCAATTGGTCCAAAAGATCGCCCCGCAGAGCAAGCTGCTGCGAACATGGCCCTTAGAAGGCGGCATCTCCGCCACGATGACGGCCTTTGAGCTGGAAGACCCGGACGGCCAAATCAAAAGGCTGATTCTCCGCCGGCCGGGGGAGGCCACCCTCAAGCCAAACCTGCACGCCGCCGCAGACGAATTCAAGCTCTTGCAAATCACGCACTCCCGGGGCCTGGCCACGCCCAGGCCGTACTATTTCGATCCTTCCGGCCGGATTTTTCCCAGTCCTTATCTGGTCATCGAATATATCGAAGGTCGGCCGGAATTCGCCCCGGCAGATTTAACCGATTTCACCCTTCAACTTGCGGCCCATTTAGCTAAAATTCACCGGGTGGATGGTTCGACGCCGGAGTTGTCCTTCCTGCGCCGCCGGGTCCCCGGATTTGCCGAGCAGTTTGGCCCACACTCCTCAACTTTTGATCCCGGCCTGGACGAAGGGTGGATTCGTGAAACCCTGGCCGCCGTCTGGCCTTTGCCGCAGCGGAACGCGCCTGCCCTGCGGCACGGCGATTTTTGGCCCGGCAATATCTTGTGGTGGGATGGCCAGCTCGCTGCCGTGATTGACTGGGAGGATGCCAGCTTAGGCGATCCGCTGGCCGATCTGGCGATCAGCCGCCTGGACCTTCTCTGGATATTTGGCTGCGAGGCGATGGATTCCTTCACCCATCGTTATCAATCCCTGATAGATATTGATTACACAAATCTACCTTACTGGGATCTGGCCGCGGCCCTGCGCCTGGTTCGCCTGGCCGGGGCTGACCTGGACGCATGGGCGGCCTTCTTTCCCCCTTTTGGCCGGCCCGACATCACCGCACAAACGATCAGAGAACATTATCGCTTTTTCATCACCCAGGCCTTGGAAAAGTTAGAGGGTCATAAGGCATAAAAAAGAATCCCTGCGCTCGTATCTTTAAAACAAGCATTCAGGGATTCTTCACGTCCTCTAGTCGCTCAGAATGACACGCGGTAACTACTGCACGATCACGTCCAGCCCTGGCTCGAAGCGTTTCCAGCCCTCGTCGCTGCTCAAGCAAGCATCTTTGCGGTTGAAGCAGATGGAAAGCTGAAGCTTATACGCGCCGGGCGCGTTAAAGGCCAGACCATCCTCGTGGCGAAAGGTTTGGCCGGGCTGAATAACGCCGTTGTCCCAACTGGTCTGGAACTGGCCGGCGCTGGTCAGCAGCCCCAGAATGCCAAAAGGCACCGGCTCGCCGGTCACGTTCACTACCTGCATGCTGACAAAAACCTTTTCCCCAACCGCGTAGGTGCTCCGGCCATCCCGGAAGTTAAGGCTGACCTGCACGCTGTCGGGGTTAGCCATCTGGTTGAAAACGATTTTGGTGAATTGCTGGCCGCTGAGCGGAATCTCGAAACTCTGGCCCATGAACTGGATTTTGTAAGTACCGGGAACGTTGGCGTACGTCTCAAACCCGCCCGGGCCGTGTTCGGGCTTGCTGCCGCTGGTTAATTGATCCACTACCCCGTCCGGCTTGACCACCACCACCCGCTCGTTCTTGACCCCAATTTCGCCCACCAGCAGGGGCAGGCCCTGGCCGGGGGTCAGGGTGTAGGTCCACTGGCTGGCCGGCGGCGCAGAGACGGGCTGGACAGCGGCTGCAGGGGCCACTTCAGGCGTCCGCACAGGGACAAAGCTGGCCGTTTCCACCACCGGCGCAGCAGCCGACATCGCCACAGCGCCCAGCGCGCTAACACCCGTTTCTACCAGTAAAGGGGCCGGCAGCGGCGTCTGGGTCAAAAAGTCGGAGCTGATCACCTGCTGAAAGACAGCCAGCCGGTCCATAATCGGCCCCAGGTGCTCAAAGGTCTCCCACTCCGGCTTACCCGACGCGCCGGTCACAAACAGACACGCGCCCAGCACAAAATCGTCCTTCATCAACTCGCTGTTGTACCAGAGCAGGCTTTGCCAGTAATCGTCTACGGCAATGGGCGTCGAGACCACGCCGCCGGGGATGTCGGGCGGCACGGTGCACTCTTTAGCCCACGGACCAATATCCAGCGCCGCCCCCCCCCAGACACCCTGGGTCATGCCACACTCGGTAATGATAATGGTATGCTTGTCCCCGTACTTCTGGCGGATACCATTATTCATCACCCGGCGGTAGCGCAGGCAGCGCCACATGCCGTCATTGCCGCGTCCCGCACCGCCGGGAACCCGATTGTGCAGTTCCACCGGCCCGTTCAAACCAAGCTGGTGCAGGCGGTCCATCGCCGGCCAATCATATTCGTGGAAGCCCAAATATTTGTAGGTTTCCAACGTGCCGGGGTACAATTTTAGCCACTGCGGGCCGCTGCCGTTGCCCTGGCCAAAATTAAAAGCAACCGGCTCGAAACCAGCCGCCAGCATTTTTTCGCCAAAAGCCACCTGGTACTCGTCGTAGAGCTTTTGGGTGTTTTCATCGGTCCATTCGGGAAAAACCTCATTCAGCGACTCCCAGGCGTGAAAGATGGGTTGGCCGTCAATGTGATGAATGTCCCGGTTGACTTCCTCCCGTAAAATCCGCTCGGCCATCTCGATGCCTTTTCGGCGGGCCGCCTCGGCGGTGCCGCCGCTCAACTGCCCAAAATCTTGAGGGTAGACAAACAAACGTCCAATGAGAAAGACATCCGGGATTTCCTGGCGGATGCGTTTCATTACGTCAACACTGAAATCCAGGGTTTTGACCACTTTAGGCCGGAGTCGAAAAACCGCATCAAAGGCCTCCTGCCGGGGGCCGGTAATATGGAAGCCGTATTTGTGATTGTAGAGCGTATCCAGCTTGTGATATTTCTGGTTGTACATTTTCCCTCCAAGATGGCTGGCGGTTTTAAGTTTTAATGGGTAAGCTCATCATATCATGAGCCGGAGGTAGAGTCAACGAAAAAGCGAGTGGGGGTGCGTCCCAATTTTTAGGCGTAGGGGCGCAAGGCCTTGCGCCCCTACCGGACCATACCTAAAATCTGGACAGACCTGCGAGTGGGCCTTTAAAAAATTTTGCCCAGAGATCGGTGGGAACGGCCAATCTCTGGGCGAAAGAAGGAAGGAGATGCGCGAGGTGCTCGCGATTTGTTGGACTTAGTATAAGGTTAATTTGGTTTCTTTGCATCGGCTAATAAGCGACGATTTGGGTTGCCTCGCCTAAGCCATTTGGCGTAGGGCAAACGTAGGGCAAGCATTGACTTATCAGAACAGGCGTGCTACAGTAAGTAAACCGTAGATGGGAAGAATTTCTTCTCCTGTCTACTGTCTACCGTCTACTGTCTACTTTATAAGGGAGACCGTCATGGCAATCCAAAGCGATAACTTATCCACCTGGCAAATCACCAACGGCTGGCGCGAAATTTTTGCCCGCATTTTTGCCGAGTTCGAGACCAAACTGAATGTTTCCCCGGAATGGCTGGTCAACCCGGCGACTAATCGTCGGCTCAAACTGGATTTGCTCTACCCCCAAATCGGGGTCGCCGTGCGCTTTGAAGGGGCTGAAATTAAGCAGCGCCGGCGGCTTAGCCTGGAAGAGGAGGCCCAACAGCGTGTCCGCGATGATGCGCGGGTCGAGGTCTGCCAGGCGCATGGCATTGACCTGATTTTGGTAGACCTGTCGCTGGAGACGCCCAGGCTCATTTTTCAGGATATAGACCAAAAACTGAGCCGCGCCAGCCAGCACCTCAAAGCGGCGGAACTGCGCTCAAAAATTAGCCAGGCCAGGGCCACGGCGGCTACCCTGGCTCGCCAGGCCCCGAGTTACAGCAATTTCAAGCTGTACGCCGATTTGTGGGAAGACCGGCAGTATCAAGTTGTCGCCCCTGCTTCAGCTTCTGCCGCGCCTCAAGCTAAACCAACTGTCTCTTTTAGGGTGGGAATGGAAGTTGAACATACCAGCTATGGCCCCGGCTTTGTAGTTGCGGCCACTCCCAGCGACGACGATATCCTGGTCACGGTTGACTTTATCACCGCCGGGCAAAAAACCTTTGCTGCCAGCCTGGTAGCCGATAAGTTGTACCCGCGCTAGAAATTGAAGGCGATTATCTCAAACAGTCATGGTTGACGTGGAATTAACACCCGAACTATAATTACCCGTAACAAACAGTCTACGATAGACTGGCTCCGCTTTTTCCGGTCTATCGTCCATTTGTTATGGAGGCGTGGATGGAATTAGCCCAAATTATCAAAATTGCCCGAGGGGATGAACCCGCCGACCTTTTGCTCAAAAATGGCCGCGTCCTCAACGTTTTCACCGGCGAAATTATCTCGACCCACATTGCCATTGCCGACTCCCACATTGTGGGCCTGGGCGACTATGAAGCCCAGCAAATAGTTGACCTGAACGGGCGTTACGTGGCCCCCGGTTTGATTGACAGCCACGTTCACATCGAAAGCGCCATGGTGACGCCACCCGAATTTGCCCGTGCAGTTGTCCCACGCGGCACGACGACCGTCATCACCGATCCCCACGAGATTGCCAATGTCATGGGTTTGGAAGGCATTCGTTATATGTTGGCCATGGCCAAGTATAACCCGCTCAGCGTTTACGTCAACGCGCCGAGCTGCGTCCCCAGCACCCACATGGAAACCACCGGCGCGGCCCTGGCCTGGTATGATTTAGCGCCGCTGCAGCACGAGGAGTTTGTCATCGGCCTGGCCGAGGTGATGAATTTCCCCGGCGTTGTGGCTGGAGATGAAGGGATTCTGAACAAGATTCGCTCCTTTCATGAGTCGGTCAAAGATGGGCACTGTCCCGGCCTGCTCGGCCGCAACTTGAACGCTTATGTCAGCGCCGGTATTGGCAGCGATCACGAATGTACCACGGTCGAGGAAGCCCTGGAAAAGCTGCGCCTGGGCATGTACGTTTTTATCCGCGAAGCCACGAATGCCCATAACCTCAAACCCCTCCTGCCGCTGATTACCGTTGACAACGCCCGCCGTCTCTGCTTTTGCACCGACGACCGCCACCCCGCCGACCTGCTGGAGGAAGGTCATATTGACTTTATGCTTCGCACTGCTATCGCCGGGGGAGTGCCGCCCATGGTCGCTTTCCGCATGGCCACCCTCAATCCAGCCGAATACTTTCGCCTGAACGACCGGGGAGCGATCGCTCCGGGCCGCTGGGCCGATTTGATGGTCTTCTCCGATTTGCAGGCTCCGCTGGCTGAGCAGGTCTATCGCGGGGGAAAACTGGTAGCGCAAGATGGGGTTATGCTTCCCTGGGAACGTCCGGCCCGGCGCCTGGCTCTGCGCAGTTCCATGAACGTGGATTGGAGTAAAGTAGACCTGGCCCTGCCGGTGGAGGGGGCCCAGGTGCGCGTTATCGGAACTATTCGCGATCAATTGATTACCCAGCATTTGATTGAGCCGACACCCCAGGCCGACGGCCAGGTGGTTGCCGATACCCAGCGCGACATTTTGAAAATGGCCGTCATCGAGCGGCACATGGCTACCGGCAACGTGGGCCAGGGGTTGGTGCGCGGCCTGGGCTTGCAACGCGGAGCTATTGCCAGCACCGTCGCCCACGATCATCATAACCTGGTGGTCATCGGCGTAGACAAGCAAAGCATGTTGACCGCCGCCCACGCCCTGGCCGAGTCGCAGGGTGGGATGGCCGCTGCCGACGGCGAGACCGTTTTAGCCCAACTCCCTTTGCCCATTGCCGGCCTCATGAGCGACCAGCCCATCGAACGAGTCAGGGAGCAGATGGATGATATGCTCCAGGCGGCGCACCAGTTGGGTTCGCCGCTGCATGATCCTTTTATGGCCATGAGTTTTTTGGCCCTGCCGGTCATCCCCTCACTCAAGCTAACCGACCATGGCCTGGTGGATGTGGATAAGTTCCAATTAGTGTCACTGTTTGTATAGCCTGCCGCTTTTTGAAAGAAACGGGTCTTTAAAGTATTATTAACCTCAGTTCGACATTACGCCGAACTCTGGTTATTAGTACTAACCTTAACCTTACGCAGATGTAGGATGATGCGATGTGGCAAATATATCATACTCCCCGCTCCCTCGACGAAGCCCTGCAACTTTTGTCCGACCACCGCAGCGAAGCCCGGCTGATTGCCGGGGGGACCGATCTCCTGATTGAGCTTGAGCGCGGCGTGCGCTCGCCCAAAGTTATTATTGATATTTCCCGTCTGCCCAATCTAGATACAATTACCCTGGACGAGCAGCAACGGATTCACCTGGGGCCGCTGGTTACCCACAACCAGGTGGTCGGCTCAACGTTGTGCTGTAATCGAGCCTTTCCCCTGGCCAAAGCCTGCTGGGAAGTCGGCGCGCCGCAGATTCGTAATCGCGGCACGGTTGCCGGAAATCTGATCACGGCTTCCCCGGCCAACGATACAATTACCCCCCTCATGGCCCTGGACGCCTCGGTTACGCTACAAAGTATCAACGGCAGCCGCACCGTGCCTCTCAAAGAGTTTTTCCTGGGGGTCCGCAAAACCGTGCTCGAGCCGGATGAAATGCTGGTAGATATCGCCTTTCCGGCCCTCGCTTCCCACCAGATCGGCACTTTTGTCAAGTTAGGGTTGCGCCGGGCGCAGGCTATCTCCATCGTCAATGTGGCCGTCGTCTTGAGAATGTTTGCCGATACGGTGACCCAGGCCCGCATCACCCTGGGCAGCGTTGCGCCGACGATCGTCCGGGCCACCGACGCCGAGCGTTTCCTGACCGGCAAGGTGCTGACCCGTGATGTTATGGCGCGGGCGGGGGCGCTGGCCGCGCAAACAATCAGCCCAATCAGTGATATCCGGGGGTCGGCCGAATACCGGCGCTACATGAGCGAAACGCTGACCCGCCACGCCCTGGAAATGTTAGCCGAGGGCACGGAGTCTGATACCCTGCCGCCCAAGCCGGTCATGCTCTGGGGCAGCAGCAACGGCCATTTCCCCCCAGCCGGCGATGAGGAAACAATTGTCCACACCGAAACCGCCGACGAGCCTATCGCCACCACGATCAACGGTGAGGCCCGCTTTATTCACGGGGCCAATGACAAAACCCTGTTACGCATGCTTCGTGAGCACGCCGGTTTGATTGGCACTAAGGAGGGCTGCGCTGAGGGCGAATGCGGGGCTTGCACGGTCTTTCTGGACGGAATTGCCGTGATGAGCTGCCTGGTTCCTGCTCCCCGCGCCCACAACAGCCAGATTGTTACCCTCGAAGGGCTAAGTGAAGGCGACAAGCTGCACCCGGTTCAGCAAGCTTTTATCAATGAAGGGGCAGTGCAGTGCGGCTACTGCACTCCCGGTTTTTTGATGAGCGGCGCCTCCCTCATGGAGGAACGCCAGTGGCCTACCCGTGACGAAATCAAACAGGCCATTACCGGCAATCTGTGCCGCTGTACGGGGTACTACAAAATTTTACAAGCTTTAGAGAAGGCATACGAAATAAAATGACCGCCGCCGGCCGACCGCTGACCGCCGAAGAGAGGTTTTTTGGCGGCGGCCGGCGGTCAATTGTCGGCGGTCGTTATAGGCGGACCTATGTCTAACAACACCATTGGCAAATCCATCAAACGGCTTGATGCGCTGGGGAAAGTAACGGGGCAAACCCTCTACCCTGGCGACCGGACCCACGAAAACGAATTGTGGCTCAAAGTCCTCTTTGCCCGGCGGCCGCACGCCCGCGTCGTCAGCATTGATACCAGCGAGGCCGAAGCTTTGCCCGGCGTGATGGGTGTGCTCACGGCCAAAGATGTCCCGGTTAACCAGTACGGCCTGCAAATCCCGGATCAGCCGGTGTTGTGCGGGCCGGGGTCGAACAAAAAAGGCGGCGATATTGTCCGCTTTGTGGGCGACAATGTGGCGGTGGTAATTGCCGAAAATGAAAAAATTGCCGCCCAGGCCCGCGACTTGATCCAGGTGGAGTATGAAGACTTGCCTGTTGTGTACAATCCCGTCTGGGCTATGTCGGGCCAGGCCCCCCAGTTGCACCCCGGCGTGCTCAACAACATCGCCGATTATAAACGGATTCGCAAGGGCGACGCTGATGCGGCCTGGGACCAGTGCCAGGTGATTATTGAGGGAGTCTATCATACTCCCTTTCAGGAGCATGCCTACCTCCAGCCGGAAGCCGGGACGGCCTACATGGACGACGAGGGCCGGATTACCGTTCACTGCGCCGGCCAGTGGACCTGGGAAGACCAGCAGCAAATTGCTCATGCCCTGGATTTGCCCCCCGACAAGATTCGGGTGGTGTACGATGCGATTGGGGGAGCCTTCGGCGGGCGCGAGGATATGAGCGTGCAAATTATTCTGGCCCTGGCCGTTTTGCGCATGTACCAGCGGCACGGCAACCGCCGACCCATGAAGATTATCTGGAGCCGTGAGGAGTCGATCGTTGGCCACTGCAAGCGCCACCCCATGATCATCAAATCCAGGTGGGGCGCTAAAAGGGATGGCACGCTGGTAGCGGCTGAAATTGAAATCATCTCCGATGCGGGCGGTTACATGTATACCAGCAACAAGGTGCTGGGCAACGCCGTCATGTGTTCCACCGGCCCCTACGAATTTTCCCATGTTAAGCTGGACGCCTATGCTGTTTACACAAATAACCTCGTCAGCGGGGCATTTCGCGGCTTTGGCGGGCCGCAGGGCCACTTTGCCGCCGAGATGCAGATGAACAAATTGGCCGAAAAATTGGGCAAAGACCCGGTTGAGCTGCGGCTGAAGAATATTTTGGATGAAGACAAGCTGACCTCTGTCGGCACGACCATCCCCGGCGGAATCAGCATGGCCAAGGTTATCCGCGAGACGGCCTGGAAATCCAATTGGACCAGCCGCATTGGCCCGCGCGGCGAAAACGACCCCGATTACCCGGAGCCGCTGCCCCGGCTGGTCACCGGCAAAGGCTTTGCCGCCGGTTTCAAAAATATCGGCTTTAGTTTTGGCTACCAGGAGAATAGCTGGGCCGAGGTGGAATTACGCGGCGCGGACAAGATCGAAGAGGCCGTTGTCCGTATCGCCGGGGCAGATGTAGGCCAGGGCCACCATACGGCGATGGCTCAAATCGCCGCCGAAACCCTGGGCCTAGAGTTAGATAAAGTTAAGCTTGAAGTATCGGATACCGCTTTCACCGAAAGCTCCGGCAGCGCCAGCGCATCTCGTTTGACCTTTATGGCCGGTAATGCCGTCAAAGAAGCAGCCCAATTTGCTCTCCGTAAGTGGCAATCCGAAGAGCGCCCGGCTATTGCCGAAGCGACCTGGCTGGCCCCCAAAACAACCAACCTTGACCTCGAGACCGGCTACTGCGTGCCCAACTTTGCCTACGGCTATGTCGCCCAAATGGCCGAAGTGACGGTTGACACCGAAACTGGCTTTTATTACCGTCAACCGCGTTGTTTGCGCCGACGATGTAGGCAAGGCGATCAATCCCGATCAGATCATTGGCCAGATCGAGGGCGCCATTGTCCAGGCGCATGGGTACACCATCCTGGAGGATTTTCGCATGGAAAAGGGGCAGGTGTTGACCCCCACCTCAGCACTTATCTTATCCCTGGCGTCTACGACATTCCCAAGCGCGTCGACTCGATCATTATTGAAGACCCCCATTGAATGGGCCTTACGGCGTCCGGGGTATGGCCGAAATGCCTTATCTTCCCTACGCCGCGGTCATCGCCTCCGCCGTTTTCGACGCCATCGGCATCTGGTTCGACGAGTTCCCCTTAACGCCGGAGCGGGTGCTGCGAGGGTTGGGCAAGGTGAGAAATCGCTGGTGAGGTGAGTCAAACAGATTGTGCCGTCTCTTCGCCTCCTCGAGGCCTGTCCCAAATTTTAGGTATGTTCCGGTAGGGACGCAGGGCCTGCACCCCTGCGCCTAAAAATTGGGACGCACCCGCCTCCTGGCCTTTCCTTTGACAAAACGGGCAGAGAAAGTATAATCTAGCCAGATAATACTAAAATAAGCCTCGGTGGTGGAATTGGCATACACAGCAGGTTGAGGGCCTGTGTCCGTACGGACGTGAGAGTTCGAGTCTCTCCCGAGGCATTTTTGTCACGCCCCAAGATCAGAAAAAAGGTCTGGCCCAGGGGCTGGGGGTCAGGTGGATTATCTCCCCGCCTCCTACATCGAGACGTTGGATCACACTGTTGATCAACGTCTTTTTCGTTTCAAAGGAGGCTGAAACTAAGCGGCTTAGTGTGGCGGTTATCCGGTCCAGAATCGGGGTGAAATTTACCGTCTGGGTCGCCGTGTAGAGCTTAGCTTCCAGTTCATTAATCACCTGCGTGATTTCAGCCTTGAGTACCCGGTAGCGATCTGGTTCAAAATCGCCATCCAGATACTTATATTCTAATTGGGTCAAGCGATTCTGGTGCCGGTCGAGTTCGACCAGGAGAGAACGACTGCCGTCATCTTGGGCGAACACCTCCCGCGCCAGACGTTTAGCCTCTTCCTCAACCGCCTCTAGGAGGGCGCTATCGTTCAAGCTAGTTAACATATCGAGAACATCCGCCTCAATTTCGTCAGCCTGGGTCCATTTCTCCCGACACCCCTTTTTGCCGCCATAGTGCCGGTAAATTCGACGACCATCCTGACACTGCCCTTTGAGGGGTTTACCACAAATGGCGCAGAAAAGCACATTACTGAGTAGATAAAACTGTTGTGGCTGACCCGGTGAAGGATTGCGTGCGGTTTGACCGCGTCTTGACTTAACTGCACCTACCTGAGTACACAACTCGATTGGCAAAATAGGGTCGTGTCCGCCCTTTAAGACTTGCGGGTTCGGGGTATTGGTAATATTTCCCAACGGTAGATCACCGCGATAAAGCCGCCAAAAAGAGACAATCCGCCGGATCGCATCCGCCGTGAATAGACAAGGTTCAGCTTGGCTATCGGCATAGTAGCGCCAGCCCGCTGTGTTGACCCTCTCGGCGGTGGCCTCATAGCTATAGTGGCCTTGGCTATAAGTTCGATAGACTTCAACCAAGCCATCGTAAAAACGACGAAGTTCCCAACCCTCCTTGAGAACATCACTTTCACCATACGCCTCACCCGTCAAAGGATTGTACCCATACCGCTTGACAGTGGGGATGAGGTGGCCCTCGGCATTGCGGTCACATCCAAATGGTGTCGGTCCCCAATGCCGGCCCAAGACCTCCCGTTTATACTTCACATTGGCGGCCATGCGCTCGGAGGTCTGGTCGCTCTCCAATTGGTAGATAACCATCAGGATGGTGACAATGGCTCGGCCCATCGGGGAACTGGTATCAAGGCTCTGCTTGATGGAAACCAGCGTTTTATTGAGCCGCTCCAGCAGGTTGAGAAATTGGAGGAATTCATGCACGTTGCGATAAGCCCGGTCAATGGAGTCGACAATCACCCCAGCCACCTCAGGCCGCTCCAACTGCTTCAGCAACTCTTGCCAGCCCGGTCGCCCTTCTTCATGCCGACCGCTTTTGTGGCCCTCGACATCTTCGAACCACTCAATAGTAAAGTCACTTCCGTGCATCTCAAGCCATAACTTGCAGGCATGGGTCTGTCGCTCTGGACTAACCAGGTCAGCCTGATGACGCACCATTGATTTACGCCGGTATCCCAGTAATATCTGGGGCTGATCCTGTATCCGAGACAGGTTGCTGATTTGTCAATCACTTGGATCAATTTCGGCCTCAACTAAGGCTAAAATAAATAAGCGTATCATTTGCTTATGAGGGTTGCTGGTGTTCAATGCGGACTGTCGGACATAGTCAGCATAGTGTTCCAGCAGCTCCCGCTCAGTAGACCCCCTTCCCATTGGCTGCATTACCCCAAAATTCGGCGGTCTACCCGCCTTGGCTGGGGTTGAATTTGTTGTTTTTGGTTGGGTTTTGGCGGCATTGTTCGGGTCAGTATCAATCGTCATTGGGCCAATGGTTCCGTTTTTCTATACCCGAAAAATCAGACCGACAGGATATGATCTAATTTTTCGCCCCCCCTTATCCGGGGTGATCTCTACACCCTCAGGATTGAAGATGTGCCTCATTAAAACCGGCACATTTTTAGGAGTGATTAATTGTTATGAACGGCCAGTGCATCCTCTGAGCGATTTGATACTATCATACTCCTTGCAGTATTTATACCAGCAACTGCATGCAGTTTTGCCCAAAAAAGTGCATTTTCTTAAAGAACTGGAATTTGGACAAATAAAATGATAGGTTAGCACTTTACAAAGAGAGAACTGCTGCAAAACAGGGGGTATGAGTGAGCAAACTATAACCCTGTTGCAACAGTTCCGGGCGGGATTATACCACAGTTTTCGCCAACGGGCCGATGCGGTGTTCGAGTTGATCGATGCCCTGGCGAGTGATCCCCAAGCCCGGTCGCCGGTGGAATTGAGCTTAAGTCCCGTTTTTCGGCGGCAATATGCCAGCGTGTATGATGGTCTGGATGGTTGGCCGGTGGATCAAAGCCAACTGAAAGCCTTGCTGTTGGCGGTGGCGTCGGTTCCAGCCGGGGATGGCTTTCGGCTGATTGGCCTGGACCATACCCCCAAGCCGCGTCCCTACGCCGAAACGGTGTCTGACCGGAGTTTTGTCTATCAGCCGACCCTCATCCGGGGCAACAAGCCGGTCACGATGGGCACGCCTACTCGGTCATCGGTCAGATTGAGCCGACTGACCGGGAGACCTGGTTAGCGGTGCTGGATGTCGAGCGGATTAACACCGCTTGGACCCCGCTGGAAGTCGGCTTGAGCCAGGTGATTGACCTGGCCCGGCGCTGTGATGACTGGCTGGTGGTCGCGGGCGATAGCGAAGTACAGCCAGCCCGTGACCGTGGCTTGTCTGGGTCAGTGTAAGCACGTGACTGGGGTCTTTCGCTTGCGCAGCAACCGCAAACTGTACCGCGCCCGGGCCTTATAGCGGCAAAGGTCATCCCTGCTGGCACGGACCGGTGTTCCGGCTCAATGACCCGACCACCTGGTCAGACCCTGATGACAGCGACCAGTGGACGGAAACGGATGAACGGGGACGGCCTTGGATCATCCACCTGCGGCGCTGGCGGCACCTCCACTTCCGCGAGGGCCCGTCACCATGAGGTCGAGGTGGTGCAAATCCAGGTCACCGACCCCACGGTCGGCCCCGCTTTCGGCGGCCCTGCTGGCTGTTAGTCTGTGGTCAGCGTCCCTTGAGCCTGACCACCGCTCAACGGGTGTATCAACGGCGTCCGGTCATGGAGCACTACTTTCGCTTCATCAAACAACGCCTGCTGTTCAAGACCGCCCAACTGGGTACGACCGAACACGAAGAGAAATTCGTCCAGGTCATCGTCTTGGCCTATACGCAGCTTTACCTGGCCCGGCTGACGTGCAACCGACTGTTCGACCCTGGGAACGCTACAAACCTGCGCCGCCCCTTCAACAGGCCGCCACCCCGGCCCAGACCCGGCGGGGGTTTGCCCGACTTTTGGCGAGAATGGGCACACCAGCCCAGCCGCCCAAACCTCGCGGTAAGTCACCCGGACGGCCCAAGGGTGCTCATCCGCCCCTGCGCCCCCGTTATCCCGTCGTCAAAAAGGGGCAGATGGTCGCCTCGGTCACCGCCTAAAGGGGCTTAAAAGCTCAATCCAATTGTTAAGTTGCTAACGAGTTACTAACCCGTTTTAGTTCACGTTGTCCAAATTCCAATTGTAACATTCAAGAAATTTCTCCCCTAACTTTTAAGGAAGAGCCCTTGAATCTTCAATCACTCAATACAGAGACATTCCTTGCCTCGTTGAGTAAAGCATTGGATCATCTTAAGAACCGGAAATCCTAAAGGAGAGCCCATTACTCGGCTTGCCTGCGGTCGCCGCCAAAGAATATTGCAAGCTCCAGGGCTGTGTACATGACTATCCACCCGCCTGTTTAGTCAAGGCGATCCGGTATTTGATTGAAACACGGGTTAAAATTGGCAAAATCAAGATCAAATTTGGCGGGGCTGCCTGTTGTTAGAGCTTCATCGAATTTATCCCTCATTTGTCAATAAGCAGGTAAAGATTGAGATAAAGCATCTCAGCGGGCTGAAAGAAGGTCCCCAGTTGGACTTGGACGTTGCCAGCGCTATAGATTATGTGGAACAAGAACTTCTGAATAAGCAATCCGTATGGCTTCTTTTTGGCGAGTTCCCCCGCGAACGAAACATCTTTAATCTCCTTAAATTGGCCCGTATGTGGCTGTTGGATCAATTACAAAATGACCCTGCGGCCATCATTTTGATGACTCGGCAGCTGTTCAGGCGTCAATACCGTAACTTTACAATCCTGGGCGGCGAAACTATTGATTTTGATGAACAATCCGTGATGCCGCAATTAAAACCGAGAGGATCACAAAATGAGCGGTATACTTTAGAGGAGATTCTAAGCCAGCATCCCCGTGAAGGCATTTACATCTACGGCCCCGCCGGGGCTGGTAAGACAACGCTGTACCGCTATGTCGTTTGGCTGCTTAGCCCAGCCTACTTGTTGACAGCAGGTCATACCTGGCATCAAATTCCAATCCCAGTGGACTGTGAACGGTTTGGACAATTTACTCACGTTTCATCCCCGCGTGATGTAATCAGTTTGGCCTCGGAACAGTGGCAATATGATCTAAGTGAACTGGAAGCTGGCGGGAGCGGCTTGACCAGCGAGCACTGGCTTCAATTACCAGTTTTGTTAAAAGGGGCCGATTTACGATTGGTGGTAGATAATCTGGATTGGCTTAGTTTTAATCCGTCATCCCGCTGGTGGCATGCAATTCTGGCGCGGGGGCTGGAGCGTTATCCTTTTATTGTTTTCTCGTCGTCAGGGAACCCCTGGCAGTACAGCAAAACGATGAGAATTTATGATTTGGTTCCTTTTTCCCCCGCCCAAAAGCCGAATTTATTTCAGCATGGACTACGCGACAGCAACAGACCCATTTGAGCAAAGCGTGGGAAATAAAGTTAGCCAGGGCAACTGCCTCAATCCAAAAACTGGCGGGAACACCTTTAGGGCTGCTTATGGTTTGTTTCCAGTTTGAGCAGAATCAGACCTTGCCATCATCACCTGTTGCCTTGAAGCGAGCTGTTGTCGAAACATTACTGGCACTAGAAAGTAAGCGTTTATTACCCAATGATGATACCGCAGCCTGGCAAATCGCCAATATCCTGACCCGGCTGGCCTGGTATAGCTACGTTGACCCCGTTTCTGGGATTGCCCGCGATAGGGCTCGCAACCTGACGCTCAGCGAGGCCCAAAGACTCTTTGCCGAAGATAGCCTGGCTCAACAACTCCTGCTGGAGCTTTGTCGCAGCCGGTTTCTCAATGCGGTTAAAAGAGATTTTTTCCGTGAAGAGATTATCTTTTTTACCGAACACCTGCAACGTGAATTTTTTGTGGCCAGACAATTAACTGCTATGGGTCTCAAAGCCCAGCCGCTGATAGCTCAAATGAGTGATCGGAATGATTGGCAGGAAATTATCATGTTTTATCATCAGCTCTTGTCAACCGAGGCAGACGGTGAATAACAAAGCGGAGCAAATTCTCAGCTCGGTGCAAGCTATTTGCCGCGCCGAAAATGAAGAT
Source organism: Anaerolineales bacterium (assembly GCA_015075185.1). Classification (GTDB taxonomy): domain Bacteria; phylum Chloroflexota; class Anaerolineae; order 4572-78; family J111; genus DSQQ01. Next base: position 1,418,213 of record JABTUW010000003.1, read on the forward strand.
TTGGCCGGGTTGAATGGGTTACTGGCGGGCGAGATGATGGCCGCCCTCCCCGCCTCACTCCGCCAGGATATTTTGCAGACTGAGTTGGGCCGTCAAATCCAAGCCAATGTCTGGCAATTATGGCTGACGACCACAAATGAACGGTTATCAAACGATGACATTGAGGAAACACTAATTGAGCTAGCTGATGAAATGTTAGTGAGAAAATCATCGTTCAAGGATGGGATGGAGCGACTATTCGCTTGCTCGGCCAGATTGGCAGTGACCGGGCCGTTGAACACTTAATCAAAATCGTTCGGCAGCCGACAACCGATTATTCCCTACCCAGTGAAGCAGTTGAGGCCTTGGGGGTCGCCGGTTCACCCATGGCTATCGCCGAAATTCAACGATTATTGGATAATGAGCCGTTGAGGGAAAATGCGATTAAGGCTTTAGCCCAGGCAAACTCACCAAAAAGTGCTGAGATATTGCTAGACCTTTTCCAAACGACACGTTCGATCAGGTGGCCCAGGCCATCAACCAACTCTCTCATCCCGATATTGCCCCGCTGCTTATTAAGGAAATATCTTCGGAAAGCCCCCCGGAATTATTAACGGCGCTGGGTAAAATCGGGGGAGAGCAGGCTGTAGAAACATTAAAAGATATTATTACTCAAACCTATCAACGGATAGAAGATAAGGAAGCTGCTGTTTTAGAAGAAAATCAGTATGCGCTTGTCGTGGCAGCCGGGATTAATGCCCTGGCGCTTAGCCTGTCGCCTCTGGCCGTAACGGCTTTATCAGATATGGCCCGGCAAGACTTTTTTGCCGATGATTTCAGAGAAGAAGCTGTTCGTGCTTTGGGGAAAATGCGTCTCGCCTTATCGGATCGGGTTCTGACCGAAATCGTGCTCGACGCAACGCTCCCTGCCTGGCTGAGAACCACGGCTGCCGAGAATTTGCCTACTCCGCTGCCCGCCGGCATAGAACAGGCCTTATTGACTGCTTTTACCTTGGGAGCGAAACGGCTGACCTGTTGGCGCCTCAGCTGGCCCTGGCTTTACGTTACTCAAGCAGTGAATTGGGACGGTCAATGTTACGGCAACTTCTCCATCACCCAGATCCAGGCATACAAAATCTGGCCGCGCAGAGTTCTGGCTTGCTCGGTGATCCGGTGGCGGTTCCCCTGCTGCTAGAAATGCTTCAAACGCGCCAGCAGCAGGGAGGACGACTAAAAGAGATAGTTATCGCCCTGGGGCAATTGGGGCACGTCTCAGCCGTAGCACCCTTGATTGAAATGCTTGAACAGGAAGATATCCGTTGCTATGGCCCGATGCCGCCAAAGCCCTGGCCAGCATCGGTGATCCAGTGGGGATTACCTATTTGCTCAACAAACTAGAGCAAGATGTCGTCGGCGCTCAACGATGGGTTGCCGCCTTTGGCACCATTTATCGTGAACGGGCTATCCCAGCCCTCGTTGAGCACGGCTTGGCTTCGCCTCAAGCCGAAGTGAGAAGTAGAAGTATCATCGGTCTGGGGTCTATCGGCAGCCAGGCCGTCGTACCCACCTTTAATCACCGGCTGGCGGGATGAAGATGAAGCTGTCAGAGAAGCCGCCGAAAAGCCCTTGGAAAAGTAAAAGCGATTGACGCCCCAGACATCATTCGGCTCATATTGGATGCAGCCGAAGACCCGCTGATAGCTCAACCCTCGACGCTACTTCAATGTTTAACTCAGGTTCAGGGTCAGATAGCGACGGCCACAGCCTGTGGACGACTTCAGCAGTGGTTACAGTCAGTGGCGCTTGAAGCCCGAATTCCCAAGCCAACGGTGATCCATTATCTCGGCGAGTTACAATGTACCGGCGCTGTTGACCTGGTAGGCCATTTACTGCTCACCGACCCAAACCCGGCCATTCGAGACGCGGCGGCGTCAGCCCTCGGTCAAATTGGGACGAGTGAGGCCGTCTCGTATTTACTGAAGGTCTTAGAAACAGAGACCCATTCGGCTCACCTGGATTCGATTCATCGGGCTTTGGCCCAGCCCAGGTTTTTATGTGAACTGATCGAGGCGCTCCCTTTGACTCGTCCGATTCTGACCGATATTGCCTTGCTTCACCAGCTGCGTATTTTTGCCGATGGGCGGGTCATGCCACCCAATGGCCCCTCATTACCGTGCCGAGAAGCCATGCAAGGGCTAATTTCCTAAGGAAGTAAAGCCCACTCTTTAGCCTCCTCCTTTGAGTTACAGTAGCGGAAGCGCCATTTTCTTACGAATATTGATCAGGGCCTCCTGGATAGTGCGGATAATCTGCGGGATCACTTCGGCTGGGAAGTTAAACAGAGCAGGGTTGGCTTCCTGTTAAATTTGGTGAGTATACCATTGAGGCGTAGGTAGACCATACAGGTTAATGGCGTCTGACCAAGGATGACCCTAAGGTTCCGAGGTGGTCACCGGCATGACCATTGAAGAATCAATGAAAAAACGCCGCCTTGCCCAGCCGGGCATCCGTATGATAGGGACACAGCTCGATTGGGTCGTCACGCCACTTAATCTCAATAAGCTCCTCGTTCCCACCAAGGAGCTTTTTACTTTCTTTTATTGTCTCACCGGCTTGGCCATGGGTTAGGCCATTAGGCGGTGCGCAATCGAGCGCGGTTTGGGTATGGCACAGGCTTCATCCAAGGCCGCCAGAAAGGACTCAATCTGCTCCTCAGCCACCACCTCAATCGGTAGCCAGCGCAATTCTCGCCTGGGGAATTATCGTCTCGATCTCCTCAAGCCGAGTACCGGCGGCTCGAATCTTGGCGTTGCAAGCTGCCCCAACCCGACCCCAGGCTAAATTATAGCGAAAAATCACTTGTCCTTCGCTATTCTCAAAAAACATAACCATCGTCAAACCACATCCCATCTTCATCTAACCGTTGGAGTTTTCTCAGTCTCATGCTATTTCTCCTTTGAGCTGGGCTAATACCTGGACCGCCTCTTCGACTCTGTGTTCTTCCAGAAAGTAAATGCCGACATCACTCTCTAATAATAGCTGAAGATCCGCCTCATCACCCCGATTGGCTCTAATCAAGGTGGCCACTTCAAACTTTTGGCTAAAAAGCCGGCTGATTACTTCTTGCAAATATAAATGCTCCTCATAAGTAGCCACGACATGGGCCTCGATATTCTCGACAACTAAATTCCGCAGAGCTTGGGTTCTTAGCCGCAGCGGTTCAAACCCTCTTGATCTCAGCCATCTTATCTCAATGACTTCATGAATGATGATGCTGGTACCATATGGACCACCATACTGTACCGCCTCGCGCCAAGTAGATCCCCCTTGACACCTTTTTGAATAATGCTCAGATACTTCTCGACGGTTTGAATATCTGCTTCAGTAATCCGATAGCGATTGAGGCCGACTGGTTCCAGCCGGACTAGGAGGTCACGGTGTCGTTTAGCCAAGGCAGTCTACCTCGTATTCATTTTTGGAGTCATGAGAAACCAAAGTTTAATCACATTCAGTATAACTCACTTTTGCAATACAGAGGAAACTTTCTATCGCATTTCAGGACGTTATTTCTGGCTTACAGCCAGATGGCTTACAAGCGGAAATTACAGTCCATAAAGTTTGGCCTGATGCAGACGTCTGATCAAGGCCGAACGGTTATGGTAATCCCGGTAAATCTTGTTCAGGCGGGTTTGAAAGGCGGTCTGCTCACCTTGATGCTGGGCCAGGTCACGCAGGTCAGCCAGGTGCTGCACGGCTTGCTCGTAAGCCCTTCCGTTTTTTGTTCCAGCAAGTCAACAATTTCCTGCCAAAGCTGGGCCTCGCGGCCAGCCAATGACTCCATCTTTTCAGGTGTCTGACTCGAGCCTCGGCGGCGCGTTTGGCCCGTATCTCTTTTTCGACCCGCTCGGTGGCAGTGAACAAATCGCTGATCGTGCGGCGGGTTGGCGGGTTGGGCTGGGGCCGGTCTGACAATTTAGCCAGCTCCCGGTTGAAGGCTACCGATAGTTGTGCTTCGCCTTGAGCCAGCCGTAATAACCAGGCCTCAGCCTGCTCGCGTGAAAGCTGCCCAATCGCCCGGCGCAAATCCGCCTCGCTCACTACTTCTGGACTGCCGCTCGCTTCGGCGGCAGCCGCTACCAGATGCTCATCCAGTTCAAACAATTCGATAAAGGCTCGCAATCCCGGCGAGAGTTGGCGCAACCCTGGCGGCACTGGCGGCTCTTTGACCGTCTCAAGCATTTCCTCTTCCAGGGTGATGGCTTTGAGCCAGGCCAGGTATAACAGGCGGTAGTCGCCGCGCAAAATGTCATCGCGCAGCCCATCAACCGGGGCAGCCAACCTTCCCCTCGATCCAACCCCAATCCGGTGCTTCCTCGTGCCATTCGACGTTGAGGATCGTATACTCCCTTTTCGACCAATGACACAAACTCCTCGACAATGGGCGGGTGACAATACACCCGCATCTGATCCAGATCAAGCGCCTTTTTGGGAAAGCGGAACATCAATTGACAACTGCCCCAGTTAGCGATGTAAAACATGGCATCGAAGTATTGGAGCAGCACCTTTTCAGGATCGCCTCGAAAGTCGCCATAGTTGTAAGTAAAGGCGGCGCTAGTGGGGGTCAACACGACCCGGCTGGACAACTGCCGCATGGCCGCCTGTTCCTCATCGGCCAGGGGCGATCAATGGCTCGGAATTCGTAATATTGGTATTCGCTCATTGGGCATTAGTCTCCGTAGTTGGACGGTTATACGGGCGATAAACTTACATGCCCTCCAGCGTGAGTTGAACTCCCTGGCTCTTGTTCTCCAGCAGAACAAGCTCGCAGCCGATGGCTTTGTAGCCAGTTCGCCGCCTGGCCTGCAACTTCGCCAGCACATAGCGGCGATTTGCTCCGCCAGTTGTTTTCGTTGCTTGTTGTTACCGTCGTTTAACCCACTCTGTTGATGGAGGAGGAGACATCACCGGCGGCTCCTGGTCAACATGGAACCAGCCGCCCATCGTCATACGGATTTCTTGATAGCTTTTGAAATCGTGGGTCTGCGGCAACATTTCGGCGATAGATTTGGGCTGGCTTAGGCCTTCCCGCCAGGCTTTTTTCTCGACGGTACCAACGATGAGATAATCATTGCCAATGACCGAGGGATCGTATTGGGCAAACATAGCGGTCAACAGGTGTTCAAGCTCGTCTTTGTGGCCAATCAACATGTCACAATGTCCACAATAACGACAGGTGTAGTTGAGGGCAATCAGGTGGAAGGGTTCAATATGGATGAGCAGGGGTAGTTTTCGTTGGCCGGTTTTACGGCCACAATCTGGACAACTGAAAAACGCATCTCCGGGTAGGGGTTGAGGGAAAAGTTATATTGAGGCGGCAGGTCACCCAACTGTTGTTTTTGGTTTTGCCACAATAGCTCCTTAAGCTTCAACTTTTCTTAACGCCCTTTAGTATAATATAAGTGAGGAAATGAATGAGGACAAATATGAACCCAAATACGCTTGATACGATAGCCCTGCTGCGGGTCCATTTACAAGATAAATCAGCCGACGAATTGATTACCCTCCTGCTAGACCTGATCCAACAGGTTGATGAGCCGACCCGCCAACAGTTTTGGAACCGCCTGGCTCCCCCTGGCCTGGCTACCGCTGATTTGCGCTATCCCTCGTCCGAAATCTTTTGGCCGAACTCGACGAGTTTGCCAGGGCTGTAGAGCAAGGAGACTACTTTGATGAGGAGGCGCAGGAATATTATGGTGAGGATCCGGCTGATCGCGACTATCACGGTTTGGAGTATGATCCAGATGATCACGCCGGACTGAGAGCCTTGCGCCAGTTTTTGACCGAGGCTGGCTCCTACTTTCAAGCCGGGCGTTACGAGGTGGCCGCCGCAGCTTATCAAACCTTGATTGCCGTCACAATGGATAGCGATCCCTTTGAGACGCTGGGAGTAGACAGCCCGCTCATCGAGTTGGGTCAGCCCCGGATCCCATCGTCAAACGCTATTTAGTGGCCTTGCAGCAGAGCTATCCGACCTCTGAATTTTTGACGCCGCCCTGAGCCTGCTCGCTCGCCACGACCAGCCCTACCGCTCATATAACGACTACTTTCTGTCGCTGCTTGGCCCAGACCAGCAAGCGAAGCTCTGCTCGCATCTAGAGAAGTGGGCCGATAAATTGAACCGGCAGGAAATGCAGACCTTCCCCAGCGGTATCCCGCTGCAACTGCGCTTGCTCATCCGTCTATATACCGAAAGGGCCAAGCCGATCAGGTGACGGTGGTACAGCATCGTTTTCGTCGTCGCTATCTGGCCTTGTACACCCCTTTGCTGGCCGACCGCGAAAGCGCCCAGGATTGGGCGGCAGTCATCACTTATGGGCAGGAAGTCTTAGTCGCGCTGCCACCGTTGAGCCGACCGAGTTATTATCCTCCCCAAGATCGGGTTGATACCGCCGTCGTGCGCGCTCAAGTGGCTCGCGCTTATGAGGCCCTGGGCGATCCAGAGCAGGCCTTCGCCGTCTACGAACCTGTTTTCAACGACAAGAACGACTATGAGACCTATGTCACAGCCCGGCGACTGGCCGGAGCCATTGCCCCGGAACGGGGACAGGAATTTACCAGGCAAGTTATCGCCAAGCTGCGGAACAAACTGCCCTTATCCTGCTACCTGTTATGCCAGATCTATCTGAGCGAAGGCCAGTTTGAGCCAGCTTACAATTTGCTCGGCAACGTGACCGGCTACTCCGCTCTGGATGCGCTTAAACTGGTGGCTAAGGCCCATCTACTGGCGGCATTGGGGCCAGAGGCCAGGCCGGAGATGGGACCCTACCTACAAGAGATGTATACTAAGACAGCCGAGTCCGAGTCTGATAAGGAACCGGTACGCTTCTTGCGTGATTACTTGGCCGCCGAGCCAAACCTGGCTCGAACTACTGCCTTAGCGCGAGCCGAAGACCTCTATCGGCGGATCATGCAGTTGCATATTGATAATGGCCGCAAGACTTATGCTACGGCCGCCTACTACTGTGCTCTACTCGGCGAAATCGCCGCCTTCGACGGACGGCAGGCCGAGTTTAACCAGTTTTACCAGGAGTTGCGTAGGCGCTATTCCCGCCATCGGGCCTTGCAGGCTGAGTTGGCCGCAAAGGTTGGGGCTTGACCAGGAGAGCATCGGCTTAGATCAGAGTTATTTGCGGATACCGGTTTCGATAGAAATGGCCTTTATACCGCTGCAGCAGGTAATCCAGGCACGTTTGGTCAGGCGTATTGTAAATCAAAAAAGCCGCGGCGATAGACTCATCGCCATACTCCTTAACCAGCCGCCGCACACAAAATCAGGGCTGATGGCATCCGAATCAATCAAGGCGCGGATGGCCTCGGTCTCATCCTCGGTTAAACCCTGCCCCCGCTTCTTTAGCCCACTGACCACATCATTAAAGCCGGTCATGATCTCCTGACCTTCACCGGCATTAAAGTAGACGGCCAAACCATCTTCCTGTTCAAGCAGTTCAGGAGGAAGAGACGCACTGGGAGACGGTGGTGAAAGATTAGGCTTCGCCGATACCGCCGCCCCAGCTTCGCCCACCAACGCTTCATTGTGCCGGCGGTACAGTTCTTGCAAATCGGCGGCCATTGACCGGCCATCAGGGTACACAACCAGATCATCCCGTGATATGTCACAAATTCCCGATAAAGCCGGTCTACGCTTTCCCTGGCTCTTGCGGCTTCCGGGCGACAGTAGCGATACGCAATCGTCGGCATCTTTTGGACAAAGCTCTGCTTGATTTCCTGAATAACCTTTGCCGGCACATCTTCATAAAGCTGCTGTTCCCCTGACCAATACCACTCGCCCTCCCAGGGAACCAAGCTGCCGAAAACCACCTGTCCCACCTTGAAGGAGACCCTGGCTCATCCATTCTGATGTGGTAGGGCTGATCGTTGATCAGGTTCTTTACTTCCAGGTGGGATTTCTGAACAGACAGGATGCGATAATAGGCCATATGCCGCTCATACCAACTGCGCAATGTCGCTCGTTGTTCAGATGTAAGGTCCAGGGTGGCTGCCAGAATATCAATGACTCCCAGTCCTGACCATGCCGTTGTCTCCTGGCAGATGAAATCGTCAATGGTCCCGATGTCAGGTTGGTCGCCGTTGGCAGCAATATAGTTCCTGAAACTGTGGCGGAACAGATAGGAGTGCTGCCCCAGCCAGACCAATTTTCGCTTGACATCCCAACCAAAGCGATTGGGTTGAGACAGAAATTGCTTGACCCCGGACTCGCGCGGCACTTTGGCAAATTGCCTGGCCAAAAAACCATCCACTTGACCGGCCAGATAGCGTAAATCCTGATGAGTCGGAGCCAAAACCAGATCCGGTTTGAGTTCGTGGTATAACACCCAGAGCAGGTAACCAAGGCGAAATTCGTTCAGCCTTTGTGAAGCTACCTCTTCATTCGGCCGGATAAATAACGGCAGGGGCGTCACAAAGAATTCAAGCTGGCACTGCTCCAGGCTTTTCCAGAGGCCGATGTCCTTATGAATGTCCTCCCTAAATTCAACCAACACCCCGGCCAGATCAGCCCATTCTTTGTTTGACAGGCGCAAGGTATCATATCTGAATTCATGTTGCGTCTTGATGAGGAATCGTTTAAGCTCCCGCTCGATTCTGGGAAGGTATCTATCTCCTGCGCCGATATATCCCCGTGGTCTATGTCTTTGAGAATTCATCGCTGCTTGTTCTCCTTTGTTGGGTGAAAACTCACTGATCACCCTTGTTGGCCTTACCGAAACGTTCCAGCACCCACAAACAAGCCAGTTTCGTCGCCCCCAACTCGTGGTAGAAATGGTTCCTTAACTCGCTCGATTTAACAGCGGAGAGGTGGCGGGAGTTCATCCCAATGCCTTCGGCAAAGGCTTTCTGGTAATGCCGCGCGCCTTCAATTCTTGCAACAATTCGTCGAGGGTGACACTGTGCAAATATTCGGTCAGTTCGGCCAACCCTTGAACCGCAGCCAGGGGTTTGGTTTTTATCTCGCTGAAGGAAGCCGGATCATTCAGGAAAGTTAGGGCCAGGGCGGCGCAGTGATGGCAGTAACCGTGTTTGCCAATAACAACTACAAGCAGAAGTGATTCCTCGCTCGTCGACTCGGATTGACACGGTGTAAATGCCGTGATTACCCTCCACCTGGGCTGAAATTTTTGTTCCCAGGCGCGTTCCATTAAAAATTGGCCAACGTATCCTCTGGCCTTGTTATCCGGTTGGCCCGGCCAATGGCGTTGCAGGGCCTCTTTGAGCACCTCTACATCTGTCTGCAACATTGTTTACTCCTTGTTTGGGTCGGTGGCTCCATCCCCTGTGCTTCATACTTGGCTGTTATCAGCAGCTTGGTGGGGCATAATTGGGGAGAGGTCAGGCCAGTAAATCATCCAGCAGCGACGTCTGCACCACGTCCCAGCCGGTATAAGGGCTGGGCTGCAAACGGAAGTATGACTCAATCTGGCCCTTGGTCTTCTGCCTTTTGTCGTTCCAGGTAATGATAGCCCATACCTCAGCCTTATCTCCGTCAACCTGGGTTTTAATTGGCTTTGTTGTAACGCGATTGGTCGGCAGTAGACGTTCCCAAACGGCTTCAATTGTCTGTTGGAATTGCGTGGCAGTTATCGGCCCTCCCTTTGCGTTGAAAAGCGGCTGTTTGGCCAGACCAGGCAGGAAATACTCCTTTTCGTGGGTGAACAGATCCAGGACAAAATTCTCTACCCACATTTGCACATCATATTCAGGGGTGCTATACGTGAAATGGGTCATCATTCCCTCGATGCGAATGTCATCCATCTCTTCATCGAGGAGTTCCTCAGTTAGATAGCGATACGCTTCTAACTCCTCCACATCACCAAGAAAATCAACAGCAATGCCGTGAGCAGCCAGTAAGTCGAGCAAGGCTGTTACTGCTTCGATGACTGTATCCAGAGGTAGGTCACTCAAGGGTTGGAGGGGCGGATTGCCGATCCGCTCCCGGACGGTGATGGGCTTGGCCTGCTCAAATTGCCGTTCGAATTCGAGGACTTGGTCAAGCCATTCATTTTCTACTTCCGACGGAAGCCTGGCATCTGTATACTCAAACTCCATCCCGTATTCAGTGCGTAACTTGTCCCTTTTGGCCTGGCTAAGTACTTCCTGGATACGCCGCCGTATCTCGTCTAGCCATTCGTTATTTATGTTATTCTTCATCTTGTCACCTCTAAATCACACCTGCAACTTCGGCCGGTATTGGATTGCCGATTTTTCTTGTGAGAGCGTTCGGAAACTCTAAACGGTAAAAATTGACTACTCCGAGGAGTTAGGGTAAATGATAAGGGTCTCAACCTTAACCCTGCCCAAGGAGTAGTCAAGATGAAGTTTATCACGAAGTGGGTTGAACCCATAATATTACCATGGCTACCAGCGGACCCAACGCTCCTGCCGGCCAAAAAACGAGGGCGGTTGTGGCTTAATCCGGGTCGTTTTCTGACGGTCATCCAGGCCGACCTGCTGGCGCAGTAGGCTTTACAGGTGAGCACGCGGCTGAGAGGGCCACGCTTGCCTCGCGGACCTGGGGGACGCCCACCGACCTATCGGGATGAAAGTATTATGTTGATGGCGATCATCCAAACCGCTTGGCGTATGAGTTATGCCGATATTGTTGATTATGTAGCTGATGAGCCGGACCTGGCGCGGCAGATGGGGTTTAAGCCAGCCAAGGAACCGGGTCAGTTGCAGACGATTTCGCAAGGGCACTACTGGGAACGACGGGCGGCTTGGGGGCTGTTACCCTATCTGTTCTTTTTTCTGGCCTTGGTGGGCCAACTCGTCAAGCTCGGGCTGATCACGGGTCAGGAACTCATTGTCGACTCCAGCCTGCTCACCGCTTGGCGACACGCCGACCCTGGCGCTACCTGGCAAAAATATGCTGGTCGCAGTCCAGTTTTTGGCTACAAGGTCCATACCCTGTTGTGTCGCCAGGCTGACCTGCCGCTGTTCGTCATCGTGACCCCAGCCCATGTCCACGATAGCGTCGTCGGCTGGCTGCTGGTCGTCGTGGCCGTGCTCATCTTTGACTTGCGCCCCTGGGTCGTTTATGCCGATGCCGCCTACTTCGATAAGCGCTTCTTCGGCTGGGTCTATGACTGGCTGGGAGCCCACCCGGCGGTTGATTACAACCTCCGCCGAGAAGGCAAATGTAAAGTTGCCACGTCCTTTTTCATCGGCCAATGGCGGCATTATGTTTTAGGGCCGCGCTCGGCCATTGAACGCCACTACGCTTGGGCTAAACGCTATTTCGGGTTGAAATACTTTCAATGTTTTACCTTGATGCGGGTGACCCAATTTATCTTGCTCACTTACATTGTTATTGCCGCCGTTGCCGTGGCGGCTGGACGCTATCAACGTCCTGATTTGGCTCGATCTCGTGGTCAGGTTTTGGCCCACGCTAGACCTTGACCTAGTTTCCGAACGCTCTCCTTGTATTTTCTCGCTTATGGACGTATACTCCCTAATAATGAGGCCGTCTCGATAAACAATAAATCTTCAGGGAGCCTTTATCCAAACCGAGGAGCAAGATAGATGACGATCCTCCTTGACCCCTATGTTATCCCCAAAAAAGGAAAAGTAGAACTCAAAGTTGAACGCTCGTTTGAAATCAAGGTCACAGCAGAGGAAGCGCAACGTCAAGTTAATCGCTGGTTGTTGAATGAGGTCAGTTATCTTATAGGGGCTGATCCACCTACGCTTGTGGTCGGTGAGCAGGTCGTCTGGCGGGTGCCGGCCTGGATTGGTTTTCCCCATACGGGTCGGGTCGGTGTGGTTGGGATGGTGGATGTTGATGTCACCACCGGGGCAATGAACAATACTCCAGAGTGTAAAGCCGAGATTGAACGTCGGGCTGAAGAGTTAGCAGCCCGTCAGCCGCCCTATCAGCCCAAAGGTGAAGTGCCTGAAGCGTTCCTGCCCAAACATATTCCCCCTGCTCCCAAAGTGACCATTGCCGAAGATGGCCAACTCCAGGTTGTTTCCTAGCCCGGAGGGTAGGACCACGCCTGCTAATGGCCTCCATCATTCTACCCGTTCCGCATATCCTCCAACGCCAGCCAGGGGAATGCCTGGCGGCTTGCGCCGCGATGATGTTGACCTACATGGCTCTCCCCGTCAACTATAACCGATTGTTAAAACTGCTGCAAGTGAAGCCCGATATTGGTGCCCCATCCTTCAATATTCGCCGGCTTAAAACCCTGAAGGTTGATGTAACTTATAAACAAGGGACGCTGGTAGAATTACAGGATCAATTGATAAACAACCATCCCTGTTTGGCCTTTGTACAAACCGTTGAATTACTTTACTGGAATAAAGAAGAGAATAATCATGCCGTGGTAGTCGTTGGCCTTGACGATGACTACGTTTATGTTAATGATCCTGCTTTCCCTAACGCTCCCATCCAAGTTCCTCGTGGCGATTTCGACCTCGCTTGGCTGGCTAAAGATGAGTATTATGCCGTTATCACCCTGCCGGTTAAATGATCCTAAATACGATCACAACTTCTCCAGCTTGAGTTGAACTCCTTGACTTTTGTTCTCCAGCAAAGCAATCTCATAGCCGATGGCTTTGTATCCACTACGCCGCCTGGCATGCATCTTCGCCAACATGGGCACTTCAAAATCCACGTAATCATAGATGATCACCTCCTTCTTGGCTGCGTTCAGCCGATGAAGTCGCCCGGCATATTGGGTCAGGGTGCCGCGCCAGGAGATGGGCAAAGCCAGGAAGAGAGTATCCAGCCGTTCATCATCGAATCCTTCGCCCAGGTAACGCCCAGTAGCGACAATCACCCGCGGTTGGTCAGCAGGAATGCTGGCGATTTGCTCGGCTAGTTGCTTTCGTTGCTTTTGCCCATACCTCCAGTCATCACGATAACATGCCGAAGATGCTGGGAAAGCAGGCTGGCTAGTAGATCCAGATGTTCCGCCGTTCGGTCAGCAGAACCGGAAAGCGGCTCGCTTGTACGCGCGGCAATCACATCTTGGATGATCAGACGATTACGCTCATCGTCCCTGGCCAGCATGGCGTACACCTCCTGAATGGAAGGCGATGCCACGTTCTGCAAATGAAGAGGAAGCTGGAAGGTGGTGGGACGAATAACTACCTTATGGTCAAAAGGTCGTTTCTCAGCTTGTTTACGATCATCAACGCGATAGCGAACGGGACCACATTGCATGAAAACGATCGGATGGTGTCCATCTTTCCGAACAACGGTGGCCGATAAACCGGTTAAATATCTGGCCTTGCTCTGCCTGACCACTTGTTCAAAGCTGACGGCGGAAATGTGGTGACATTCGTCCACAATCAAGTAGCCATATTTACCGACGATGTCATCAACGACGCCTTTTCGGACCAGACTTTGAACCATCGCTACGTCAATCTTCTCGGTCAGCTGATGCTTGCCGCCCCCGATTTGACCAATCTCTTTCGGGGCCAGGCCAAGAAACTGGCTCAACACCTCAATCCACTGGTCGAGCAGTTGCCGGCGATGGACCACAATCAATGTATTGACCCGGCGTTGTGCCATCAGGTAAGCTGCGACCACTGTCTTGCCGAAGGCAGTTGAAGCCGATAAAACACCTATTTCATGCTGTAAGAGGACGTCGGCGGCTTGCTGTTGCTCTGCCCGCAAGACTCCCTGGAAGTGGAGTTCAAGAGGGGTTCCAGTGAAGCGCCGATCGGTGAGCCTCACTTTGACCTGGAGGGACTGGAAAAGATCGGGTAATTCGTCGAGACAGCCGCGCGGTAATCCCAGGTGTTTAGGAAAATCCTCGCAGCAACTGATGATGCGCGGCTTGCCAAACGTTGACATACGCATGGCCTGCGCTTGATAAAATTCCGGGTTTTGAAAAGCGGCCAGGCGGATCAGACGGTTGCGCAGGGAAGGGGTAATATCTGCCTTGGGAACATAAATCTGATTGCCGAGCACCAGCTCAATTTGCTCAGGCAATGGGCCAGTAATCGGGGGTTCCTTATGTCGTCTTGACGGCGGCGCAGCCCAGGGTGACTCATCGCTCTCGTCCGTTACAGGAATTCGAATGCCCAGGAATTCACCCTGCTTTTCCGCTTCAGTCGCAATCTCCTCAACTTCTTGACGATTCATGCGGCGGAGCGAGGAGAGGAAAGCCCATTGATCCTGATGCGGGACAAAGTTTTCATCCAGGAAAAGGCTGTGGCCTTGCTCGCGTGGCTTCTTTTGCAGCGGCAAGGCGATTAAATTGCCAAAACCTCCTTTGGGCAGCGTATTCTGGCTGGGGAAAAAACGATCATAGGAGTCTAAACCGATCTCGGGTCGCCGCTCCATTGTTTGCGTTAGCAGGAAGGCCCCCATTTTACGCGCCAGGGCCGCAGGAACAGGTTCAGAAAAGAAAATCCAGACGTGGCCCCCATTACCCGATCGCGATCGCTCCAAGGCGGCTGGTACGTTGAAATGCCGGCAAGTTTCCAAGAATGCTCCTGCATCTTCTTGCCAGGACGCTTTGTCAAAGTCAGCCGCCAAGAACCAGCAAGTTTCGTCAAGCAGCATCGGATAAACGCCGATAGTGAAATCACGTCCAGACCTATCCTGAGCATCCATCCCCAGGAGGTGGTTTCGAACCACATTATCTGTGACAGGCAGAAATGCACGATGCCGGCAATCCTCGCATCGAATCTTCGGCTTTTCGCAGATACCGCTGACCCATTCGTTGCGACAAACAGGGGCATACCCCTGTTTGCCCGTTTTCAGGCTCTCAAATCGTTTGGGGTAGACATCTTCACGCCCGCGAAACAGACTGCGGAAGAGAGCGATTTTCGCTTCCTGGGAAGACTGGTTACTCACTGATGGCAAGCTATCAGGCGCTAGCGAGGTTTCCTGCACCTGGCGAAACGATGCTTTTTCTTGCTGCAATTCAGTAATTTGCCTAAGCAACTCAGTCCGGCGGGCATTGAGTCGGGCTAACGCTTCTTCCGTTTCTGCTAACAACCGGTTAATCTCATCCAGGCTTCTCATCACACCTCAAAGAGTAGAGGGGCAGAGCAATTACTCTAGCTCTGTCATTGTAATACAGGTCAGCTAAAGCAAACTGCTACGATGATAATCTTAATTTGCTGGGGAGAGCTTTCTTCAACTAGCCATTGGTACAGGTTGAAGGGAAGTGATGGGAATGGTTTCTACCAGGATTATACCATAGTTTCTGTGTCTTACCCCAAACCTTCTTCTACAGAAAGTGTATAGGATTTTAGATGCTTGAGTCACCGGCAAAATCGTCTCGAAGCACTGCTTGCTTTAGTTCAAATGACCGGCGTAAATCCAGGTATAGGAAATTGAACAACTTTCATATCCATGCTAAACTCTTGGTAGAAAACTTCACCCCACAAAGAGTGCTGCGTTGGCAAAACGACATCAGGAAATTCTAGCCAAGCTCGATCCGGTGGCCGTTACCCGCTACCAGATAACAGAAAAAGACCTGCGGACTATTGAGAAATATTTGCAGATTATCCAGAGAAACCTTGTAGGGGTCTCAACTTGGCAGGAGATTATTGACTTTGACGGTCCCTATGCGACGAGCCTCGTCGTGCATGAAATCGTTGAAATCAGATTATTGGAGGCTAAAGGGATACGGCCGCTTAAACTCGACACGAAAGAACTCCAACGAGCGAACGTGGCTAATATCGAGGCGCAT
>JABTUW010000004.1 GCA_015075185.1 Anaerolineales bacterium
TTAACGTTGTCCTGTTTGCCCTGACCGGCTTTGGCAATACAGTGTTGGAGGCATTGCTCAAGGATGTCAGGGTCAACGTAACAGCGGTTTTCACAGTTAAGTACGACCACCCCTTCCCCTACTACGATGAGCAGCACCTGCTCGAGTTATGCCACGAGCGGCGGGTAACTTGTTACTCTGGCGTACAGATACGTAGCGACGAGGGTATCGCCCTTTTGCGCCAGCACGCTCCGGATCTGATTATCGTAGCCACGTTTAAGCAAATCCTGGCGCAGACTGTGCTCAGCCTGCCTCGGTTGGGGGTGGTAAATCTCCATCCTTCACTGCTGCCGCGCTATCGTGGTCCCTGTCCAACCCACGCGGCTTTACTCAATGATGAGGCGGTCGCTGGCGTAACGGCCCATTATGTCACCGAGAAGTTGGATGAAGGCAACATCTTGCTTCAAAGGTCAATAGCCATTAATGAAGTAGACAACGACGGCCAACTCAGGCAGAAACTGGCCAGGTTGGCCGGGGAGATGACCCCCGAACTCATCGGACTGTTTGCCGGTTTTACCAAGCCGGCTGGCATGCCCCAGGACCACAGCCTGGCTACGCTGGCCCCCAGGCCAACGGTCGAGGCTGGATATCTCGAGCTGGCGGCTGACATCCCCACCATCCGCAGGCAGATGAGAGCCTTCAATCCACTGCCGGGTACCAGTATCCCTGTCGGAGACAGGCGAGTCGCTGTGGACAAGTTCGAACTGTTGCGGGACAGCAGAGCGGATGGGCTTTACCAAAACGACAAGTTTATCGAGCTGATTATTGACTCTCAAGCGATCAGATTGTACAAAAAGGCCATTTGATGGGGTGTTGGTCAGAAGGTAATACTCTATAGAAAGGGGGTTACCGATGAAGAAGGTAGCTGTAATCCAATCGAACTACATCCCCTGGAAGGGATACTTTGATATTATTCACGACGTTGATCTGTTCATCTTCTATGATGACGTGCAATATACCAAGAATGATTGGCGCAATCGCAATAAAATTAAGACGACGCAAGGTGTACGTTGGTTGACTATTCCGGTCGGTTCTCCAGAACAAAGGTTAATCTGTGAAGTCGAATTGAATGATAATCATTGGCCCAGAAAACACTGGGCCACGATCCAGCAATCTTATTCAAAAGCACCATATTTCAGACAATACCGGGATTTTTTTGAGCGCGTTTATACCCAAACCACGTGGACCAATCTATCAGAATTGAACCAATTTCTCATCAAAACCATCAGTTCAGAGTTTTTGGGCATTAGAACTGAGTTTAGAGATTCTCGAGAATTTTGTCTTAACGGTGAGAAAGGCGATCGCCTGCTCGACTTATTGCAGCAAGCGGCGGCAACCCTGTATGTATCTGGCCCCTTGGCCAAAGATTATCTAAATGAACAAAGATTCGTAGATGCCGGAATAAAACTGGTTTACAAAGACTATTCAGGCTATCCTCCATATCCACAAACCTTTCCCCCGTTCGAGCATCAGGTGTCGGTCCTGGATATGCTCTTCAACTGCGGGCCAGAAGCGCCTCATTATATTTGGGGCTGGCGTGAAGGCGCTCAGGCGGCGCTAAAACACGATGCCTAAAAGGGAGCGACTTATGAGCAAGAAAAACACTTACGAAATCAATTTTAACCGGCCGACAATTGTAGGCAAGGAACTATACTATATTTCACAAGCGATCCATGAGGGCTATTCCGCCGGCGATGCTGCCTTTACCAAAAAGTGCCATGCCTACCTGGAGCAGGCGCTCAACGTGCCCCGGGTGCTGTTAACAACCTCCTGTACCCATGCCCTTGAAATGACTGCTTTGCTCCTGGAAATTCAGCCGGGCGATGAAGTGATTGTGCCGTCGTTTACCTTTGTCAGTACGGTTAACGCCTTTGTGCTGCGGGGAGCCAAACCGGTGTGTATTGATGTCCGGCCCGACACTTTAAATTTGGATGAAACCAAGCTGGAACAGCTAATCACCGAGCGCACCAGGGCCATTGTGCCGGTCCATTACGCCGGAGTGGGGTGTGAAATTGACACAATTGGAGCCATTGCAGCCAAATACAACATCCCCCTCGTCGAAGATAATGCTCACGGTTTATTTGGCAAGTATAAGGGGCGCTTTCTGGGCACTTTTGGGGCGTTCGCCACCCAGAGTTTCCACGAAACCAAGAACTTTATCTGCGGTGAGGGCGGCGCTCTCCTCATTAACGATCCTGCTTTTATTGAGCGGGCCGAAATTATCCGGGAAAAGGGCACCAACCGCAGCCGTTTCTTTCGCGGGCAGGTGAGACAAGTATACCTGGGTTGACATCGGCTCCAGCTTTCTCCCTTCAGATATTCTGGCCGCCTTCCTGTACGCCCAACTGGAAGCCCGCGACGAGATCTCAAGCCAAACGGCGGCACATCTGGCACTATTACAATGAACATCTGCAGGGGTGGGAGATCAGGGTCCAACTCCCCACCGTACCCGCCCACTGCGAGCAGTCATATCATATGTTCTATCTCCTCCCTCCCTGGAACAGCGCCAGGCTTTGATTGACCATCTGAAGGGACGCGGTATCCTCAGCGTTTTCATTACCTGCCGCTGCATCTCTCAGATATGGGGCGGAATTCGGGGAAGGCAGGGGGACTGCCCGGTGACGGAGGAGGTGAGCGACCGCCTGCTCCGTCTGCCTTTCTATAACGACCTAATTGAAGCCGACCAGGCGCGCGTCGTGGAAGCAATTAAGAATTTGAACCGCCATCTCCTCACCTCATCTCACCACCTCTTTCTCTAAGTCAGGACAAGCGTTAATATGGGAAGAAATAAACCATAAGGAGGAGATCATGTCTGAGACCCTAAGCCAATTTGTCCGGGTATTTTATTGGCGGCAGTAATTTCCATTATGACCTTGGCTGACACGGGGATTTCAATCGCGCAAACAGGCGACCCGATCCCTGGCTATCTTAGCCAGATCAGCTCTGCCAACCTGGTCGCCGTGGCCACCGATTTGGTGAACCTGTATGGGCCGCGCCGGGAGGATACTTTTAGCCCCTATATCCCCGACACCTGTAGCCAGCAGCACCGTTTATCCCAGAGTACCATCGAGATGTCTGCCGATTATATCAAGGCAAAGTTTGAGGCGATGGGCTACCCCTCCGCAGCCATCACAATGGAACAGTTGCCGGGTGGCGCCGGGCACAATGTGTATGTCACCAAAGTGGGCAGCGCCTATCCCAATGTTTATATCGAGTTCAGCGGCCATTATGACACGGTCCCCGGGTCCCCTGGAGGGAACGATAATGCCTCCGGTTCCACAGCCGTGATCGAACTGGCCCGTGTTCTTAAGGATTACCCTAGCCGTTACTCGATGCGGTTTATCCTGTGGGCAGCCGAGGAATACAGTAATCAGAGAGCGGCGGCCTTCTACGGCTCAAACTATCATGTTCAACAAGCCTTGGCTCGCGGTGAACAAATCAAAGCCGGTCTGGTCATGGACCATATTGGTTGGCCTTACCCGTCAGACCCGTCCGGCTATTTTAATGAGGTTTCGTATAATAATGTCGCCTCTGAGGGCATCGCCGACCTGTTCAACCAGGTCAGGACGGACTATGGCATCGTCATTGGCTTTGGGAAGGACTTAGGGATTCAGAATTCGGATGAACGCTCCTATTGGAACTTTGGACAGACCGCGGTCAGCAGTGGCGGGGGATGGTTGTATTATCGTCCCAACTACCATAGCTGCGGTGATAATGTCTCCAATATCAATTTTACCAATGTCTTGCGGGTAGCGCAGCAGAATCTGGCCGTCGGCCTCAAACTCGACGCAGAAGTGATCGGGGCGACGAGTACCCCGACGAACACACCCGGCCCGGCGACGGCGACGAACACACCCGGCCCGGCGACGGCGACGAACACACCCGGCCCGGCGACTCCCACCCCGACCCCGACTGGGGCAGGCGTCCTAACCATCGGCGAGACCAATATCTTGAGTGACGATGACTCTGGCAACGCGAATCTGCTTGTGGCCCAACAGGTTGTCTTGCCCCAAAGCGCCACCCTTCAGAGTCTGAGTTTCTACATAACGAGTGCGAGTGGGCAGTTGCGGCTGGGCCTCTACGACGATGCCGGGGGCAATCCCGGCACGCTCAGGGCACAAACCGCTGCCTTTACGCCCGTGGCCGGCTGGAATACGCAAAATGTCGTGACGCCGGTGCTATTGCCGGCGGGGACCTACTGGTTGGCCTATCTTGCGCAGAATAACAATTTGCATTTCAGGGTTACATCAACCGGCTCAGCCCGGGGCTACAGCTACCCGTTTGGGGTAATGCCGACGACATTTTCAAGCTCGCCGATGAGCGCCTCAGCTCATTGGTCGTTGTATGCCACTTTGTTGACTGGCCCAGCCTCAACGAGCACCCCGACCAACACGCCGGTGCCATCAACGGTAACCAACACCCCAACGAACACAACGACGCCGACCAATACACCGACGAACACGCCGGTACCGCCGACAGCTACCCCAACCAACACCGCGCTGCCAACCAATACGCCGACGGACACGCCGACGCCGACCAGCACGCCGGTGCCGCCGACAGCCACTCCGACGAACACGCCGGTGCCACCAACGGCAACCAACACCCCAACGAACACACCGACGCCGACCAACACCCGCTGCCAACCAATACGCCGACGGACACGCCGACGCCGACCAATACACCGACCAACACGCCGGTGCCGCCGACAGCTACCTCAACCAATACCCCGTTGCCGACCAATACGCCAACCAACACGCCGACGCCGACCAATACACCGACGCCAACCAACACACCGACTAACACGCCGGTACCGCCGACAGCCACCCCAACCAATACACCGATGCCGACGCCAACCGTATCAGGTCCTATTACCATTGGCGAGACCAACATCTTGAGCAGCGATGACTCTGGCAATGGCAATCTGCTTATTGCCCAACAGGCTGTTCTGTCTCAAAACGCCACCCTTCAGAGTCTGAGTTTCTATGTTGCCAGCGCCAGTGGGCAACTGCGATTGGGCCTCTACGACGATGCCGGGGGCAATCCCGGCACGCTCAGAGCGCAAACGACTGCCTTTACGCCTGTAGTCGGCTGGAACACACGAAATGTCGTGACGCCGGTGCAATTACCGGCGGGGACCTATTGGTTGGCCTATCTTGCGCAGAGTAACAATCTGCATTTTAGGGTTGCGTTGACCGGCTCAGCGCGGGGTTACAGTTACTCGTTCGGAGCAATGCCGACGACATTTTCAAGCTCACCGATGAGTGCCTCAGTGCATTGGTCGCTGTATGCTACTTTGTTGAATGGCACAGCCTCAGCAAGCATGTTGCCTGCGCAGACACAAGGATCTTTAACAATCTACCTGCCTATCATTCTAAAATAGTAACTCGACTTTTGCAATGGAAATGAACAATGAGAATTTGCATGATCCTCTATGATCCCCAGGAATTTGGAGGATTAGAAGAGTATGCCACCACCCTGGCTGTTGGCCTTCGGCAGCAAGGTCACCAGGTGAGTGTATTATCTACGACCTGGGTGCCCAATCACAATCAATATATGCTAAGGCTGCGCCAGAATGGAGTGACGATTGCTCAAGTGCCCAAATGGCTTTCGCGGCCTGGCTCGCATTGGCCCACCAAGGAAAAAATCCTGGCCATTTGTATGCGGGTATTGACCCCGCTGGTATACTTGCTGGCTGGCCTGGTGCTCTTGCTCAGAAGGGTTTCTTGGGAGCAATCGCTGACCAGTGCGCGCAACGGGCTGCAAGGATACTTGATGAGACAGTATATTGGACCAGACCGGCGCGAGGCACTAGGTCGCCTGTTATTGAATTGGTGGCGCTGGCGCTGGCGCCCTGATATCTTTCATATCCAGGGTTACACCAGTACGCTGCTCTTTGCCATAGAATGGGCGCATGCGCATAAAATACCGGTCGTATATGAAGAGCACCAAACCCCCGATGCCCAATTCAATTGGTGGCAAGGTTTTCAACAGAGCATCAACAAAGCCACTACGGTGGTGGCGGTGTCCGAAAAGAGCGCTGAAGCTTTGCGTGTGGTGTGTGGCGTCACCCAGCCTATCGTGGTCAGAAATCCTCTCTTGCCGGATCCAATGGCTTCAGGTTGGCATAGGAACGGTAAGCCACGGCAGGCCGATGAGCCTGTTCGAGTAACCACAGTTGCTCGCCTGGTGGTGGCCAAGGGGCTTACCTACTTACTCGAGGCCATAGCCCAGGTCAGGGCGACCTATCCGGCCACCCAATTTAGGGTGTATGGTGATGGAGTCCTCCGTGAGGAGCTGCTGGCCTATGCAGACCAGCTTGGTTTGGATGGAAAGGACATTTTTGTGGGTGCTTTCACTCGACGAGAAGAACTTTCTCAGATCATGGCCCAGACCGATATTTTTGTGATGTCTTCCATCCTCGAAGGGCAGCCTCTGGGTATGGTTGAGGCCATGGCGTATGGCTGTCCGATTGTAGTTACCTCTGTAGGAGGAATACCAGAGTTAATTGAGGATGGCGTTAATGGTTTGTTGTGCCAGCCAGGCGATTCGGCCTGTTTGGCTCAAAAGATACGCACCCTGATAGAGGATCCTGCCCTGCGGATAAGACTAGGTCAAGCAGCCCGCCAATCTTACGAACGTGGGCCATTCCAGCCCACTGCTGTATGCCATCATTTCAACTCGATCTACCAGGAAGCACTACAACAGGAGCACCTCTCGCATGGATCTTTTCGTGGATAAGCCCTACCAGCGGATGGACGGGGGCAAGCTTGATACCTCGTCCTCCCGTTCTCTACGAATTGCTGTTTCCCTGCCCCAACTGGAACCGCTGGCGCAAGTAATGCGTGGTAAACCGGCAGAAGCCACTTATATCATCCAACGATATATCGCAGCCGGTTTACCCGCGCACGGTCACAGCTTGACATTTGTCGGCCCGCGCAGCTTTAACGACATCGTATGTACAGATGACCCGCAGAGACCAAAACCTGCCCCTCGGACATGGTCGGCAAGTCGTTGGTTCGATCTTGCAAGTAAGGGGGCTTGGCGAGTACAGCAGTGGCTAGGTATGCCTTATTTGAACGTGTTTTCAAACTACCGCCTCTTTGATGCCTGTCTACAGTGTTTCCCAGGTCATGATTTGGTGTATGAACGGAATGGTCTATACCGGGATGGAGTAGCCAAAGCTTGCCGTCGGCTCAAGCTGCCCTATGTGTTATACGTTGAGGCAGACGATATCCTCGAACATGATTATATGGGTAAACCGATTACCGGATTATTGCGCTGGCGGGCAAAAGAGACGATGCGCTATAATCTGAACTCAGCCGATTGTATCATCTGCGTCTCTGGACCACTCAAGACCCATCTGATAACTACCTGGGGTGTGCCTGGGGAAAAGATTGTGGTGTTTCCCAACGTGGCTGATGTACAGCGCTTCCGGCCAGACCCGCAAGCCCGTGCTGAAATGCGGGCCTCGCTGGGAATTACTGACCAGCCCCTGGTGCTGTTTGTGGGCGCCTTCTATGAGTGGCATGATGTCGCCACGTTGTTGGATGCCTTTGCCCAGGTATTGGCGGCGCGTCCTGAGGCTCGCCTGGTTTTGGTGGGCGAAGGGTCTCAGCGCCAGGCCATGATGGAGCGGGCGGCCGGCCTGGGCCTTACCCACGCGGTGCAGTTTACCGGCTTTATGGCCCATACCGAGATCCCTCGCCTTGTGGCTGCCGCCGATATCGCCGCAGCGCCTTACCCGCCCATGCAGCACGATTTATGGTTGTCCCCCCTGAAGCTTTTTGAATACATGGCTTCGGGTACGGCGATTATCGCCTCAGGGGTGGGGCAAATAGCTGAAGTGATTCAGGATGGCCGCAACGGTCTGCTGGTACCACCGGGAGATGCCTTGGCCATGGCCGGGGCCTTGCAGAGGTTGATTGCTGATGCTGGCCTGCGCACCAGATTGGCCCGGCAGGCTCGGGAGGACGCTGTCCGCAAACATTCATGGGAGCATTATTTGTCGCGCCTGGAACGTCTGTTTAACGCAGTGATCGCAGGTCAGCCGGTAGACCAAATTTGAGGTTTAGCCATTGAAAACGACAGACATTTAACATTTGTTTCTGTTTTTTGAGATAACCCTACGGAAGATGAGTTATGCAACCCGGACTAGTTAGTATAATGATGCCAGCTTACAATGCTGAAAAATATATTGAACAGGCCATTAAGAGTGTGCTTGCCCAAAGCTACAGCCGGTGGGAGTTGATCATTGTTAACGATGGTTCTACAGATGATACCGCCGCTGTAGTGGCTCGATTTACTGATCCCCGCATCAGGGTATTTCAGCAAGTAAATAGTGGTGAGGCCGCGGCTCGCAATAAAGCCCTGGCCCAAATGCGGGGCGAATTTTTGGCCTTTTTGGATGCCGACGACGTTTTTCTTTCTGACCACTTGGAAGTAACCATCGCTTATTTGCAGGCTCATCCGGAATGTGATGGGGTCTACACAGATGGTTACTATTGTGATTCAAACGGAACTCCGCTACAAACTCTATCAAGCCGGCGGCGCGGTCCCTTTGTGGGCCGGGTCTTTGAAGAGGTCGTCCGAGGCTCAGATGTATTTGGCCCGCCGATGTGTGTGGTCTTGCGGACCAACATCATTACGCAACATCAGTTGAAATTCGATCCTGAGATTGTGATTGGGCCTGATTGGGACTTTTTTACGCACTATGCCGATGTGGCTCGATTTGGTTACATTGACCGTGATACCTGCCGGTATCGAGTCCATCAGACCAATATTACTGTCCTTACGGGTTTGCGGAGACGAGCTTTGGATATGGCAAAATGCCGGATAAAAGCGGTCAAAATGGAAAACTTTAAATCTTGTTCCCTTGAGATCCGTTTGAATGTGTTTTATGATTTACTGGTCAACCTGCTCAGGGGGGCGCCAGATCAACAAACAGCTATTACCAATTGGCCGGAATTTATGGTTTTGCCCCCTGAGCAACAGGCCAGATTGCTGCGCTTGATGGCCAGCAAAGCGCTCTTATACGAGCCTGAACCTACCTATATTGGTGAATGGCTCCGCCGGATGCGAGATTTGAATCCCAAAGACCTTTCCGGTACGGTGCTTTATACAATTTACAGGATAAATCCATCCTTTTGTAAAATTTTATTACGCGCCAAAACCGGGCATCAAGCTGACCCGTTAACTATTCCTCCCTTTGTAGATCTAAAAAAGGCACATTCCCCATAACAATGCCTCAAATCATCTACCAACATTTCCGTGGTGAACGAACGGATCGTGGCTACAGGATTTAGGCTAAATATTCTCGTCTCAGGTACCTGATAAATTCCCTCTCATTGATTTCTAACCATTTTCTAACTATTTTCACATTTAAATACAATTATTCTATGCTAAATTATGGCTAGACTTGATGAGGTGGTAATTCATTTATGCGTATTGCTCTTTATCATAATGCCCCTAGTGGCGGGGCCAAACGTGCTATTTATGAGTGGACGCGAAGGTTGGCCACGAAGCACCACATTGATGTTTACACTCAAAGCAGCGCCGATCACGCTTTTTGTGATATTCGTCCCTTAGTACAACAACATCACATTTTTGAATTTAAGCCTCGGAAGTTATTTGGCAGCCCGTGGGGGCGTCTGAATCAATTACAGCGATGGCGTGATTTGGGTGAATTGGCACAGCTTGGGCAGCGCATTGCCCAGAAGATAAACGCTGGTCGTTACGACCTGGTATTTGCTCACACCTGTCTTTATACTTTTATCCCTCCTTGTTTACAATTCGTGCAAGTACCGGCACTCTATTACCTGCATGAACCTTTTGGTCCAAAGTTTATGCGTCAATTTCAGCGCCCTTACATGAAAGATGATAAGTGGCGACAAGTGTTGAACCGCTTCGATCCCCTGGTTGGACTTTACCAAAAGCGTCTGGCAGCTATGCAACACAAAAGTATGCGTCAAACCAAGCTGCTGCTGGCTAATTCTCACTTTACCCAGGAGCAGATGAAATTAGCCTATGGGGTGGATACACCGGTTTGTCATTATGGTGTAGACTGTGACAGTTTTCGTATAGTACCTGATGTACGAAAAGGAGACCATGTTATATCTGTGGGTGAGCTATCCCCCCGCAAAGGATTTGACTTTATTGTTGAAAGCCTGGGGCATATTCCGGCAGACCAACGCCCCAAGTTAAGATTGGCCTGCAATAGCGTAAACACTTTGGAAAAGGGTTATATAGAAAACTTGGCTGCCCAACATCAAGTTGATTTGCAGGTTTTGACTAATTTGAACACAGCCGAATTAGCGGTTGAATACAATAAGGCCCAGTTGTGTGTTTATGCCCCGGTTTTGGAGCCTTTTGGTCTGGTTCCTGTAGAAGCCATGTCGTGCGGTACACCTGTAGTTGGGGTACGAGAGGGAGGCGTGCAGGAGAGTATTGTGCATAATCAGACCGGCTTGTTAGTGGAGCGTGATCCAGCACAGTTTGCCACAGCCGTCCAACACTTACTCTCAAATTCGAGGTTGGTTTTAGAATATGGGCGCAACAGCCGGGAACATATTTTACGCAATTGGACCTGGGACGCCTCAGTTGCTCAGTTAGAAAAACATTTCCTTGCTTGTATAGAGCAGAGAGACCTCAGTAAGAAAGAGACGTAGGCTAAAGGGTGATGGCTGCACATCGTTTGAGTCATCCGGATTCTAACTTTTTTCTAACGACATTCACATGAGAAAATAAGGAAATCGTGTTAAATTTAACCCAATCATACTTAAATTGTTATTGAGGAAAACATGAGCACAATCTTAGTCACCGGCGGTGCGGGTTTTATTGGTTCACACGTTGCCGAGGAATTGGTTAAAGGCGGCCATCAGGTCACGGTATTGGATGATTTAAGTGGCGGGTTTGTTGATAATGTCGTTGCAGGCGCCGAGTTTGTCCGGGGCAGTATCAGTGATGTGGGATTGGTGGACAGCCTCTTTGCGCAAAAGCGATTTGACTACGTTTACCATCTGGCTGCTTACGCCGCCGAAGGCTTGAGCCATTTTATTAAGCGTTTCAATTACAATAATAACCTGATCGGCAGTGTTAACTTGATCAATGCGGCGGTCAATACCGGGGTGAAATGTTTTGTCTTTACCTCCTCTATCGCCGTCTATGGGGCCAGCCCAGAATTGCCGATGACTGAGGAGACTCCGGCCCACCCGGAAGACCCTTATGGAATTGCCAAATTGGCGGTTGAACAAGAGCTAAAAGTATGTAAGGAAATGTTCGGCCTGGATTATATTGTTTTTAGACCGCACAATGTTTACGGTGAACGCCAGAATATTGGCGACAAATACCGGAATGTCGTCGGTATTTTTATGAACCAGATTTTACAGGGCAAACCGATGACAGTTTTTGGCGATGGAACTCAAACTCGGGCCTTCAGCTATATTGGTGATCTGGCGCCTATCATGGCCGAGGCCATTGATGTGCCGGCAGCCTATAATCAAATATTTAATATTGGCGCTGATCAGCCCTACACCGTGAATGAATTGGCCGAGTCTGTGGCTCGGGCTATGGGGGTTGAGCCAAATTTGGTTCATTTGCCGGCGCGTAATGAAGTCTTGAATGCCTACTCCTCACACGAAAAAGTACAGCGTATATTTGGCGAAAGAAAGCTCCATAATCTGGAAGAAGGTCTCAGCAGAATGGCCAATTGGGTTAGGCGGCACGGCGCTCGACAAAGCCAGAAGTTTGAAGGCATTGAAGTGACCAAGAATTTTCCAAAAGCTTGGCTGGAGTAACAGTGTAGATAATCAAGTTTCTGGAGAGATTTTATTTCTGGAGTCCTGTATCATATGTCCCAACCTCTAATTATTACCCTGGTCTTAAACTATAACCGGCGTCAGGATACCCTGGAGTGCCTGGCTTCGCTAGAACAAAATACGTATAAAAATCACAAAATTATCGTCCTCGACAACAACTCTACTGACGGTTCTGTTGAAGCCATCAAAGCCGCCTTTCCAGCAGTGGAGGTCATGGTATTAACTGAGAATGGTGGCTATGCGGGCAATAACAATGTTGGGATCAAAGTAGCTATGGACCGGGGAGCTGATTGGGTTTTTGTTTTAAATGAAGATACAGTCCTGGCTACAGATTGCCTGGCGCGTTTAATTGAGGTAGGGGAGAGTGACCCCGATATTGGTATTGTGGGGCCAATGGTCTACCATCACGATGAACCCAACTTCATTCAATCGGCCGGCGGCAAAATAGGCCCTTATTGGGAGTCGCTGCATCTGGCTCAGAATGAACCGGATCAGGGTCAGTTTAACCAGCCGCATCTAGTTGATTGGATTTCCGGCTGCGGGATTATGGTTCGGCGGGCGGTTATTGATCAGGTGGGCATGATAGATGAGCGATATTTTTACTACTGGGAAGAAACCGAATGGTGTTTGCGGGCTGGAAGAGCGGGCTGGCGAATTATGCATGTCCCTCAGGCCAAGATGTGGCATAAAGGAGTGCAGCGTGATTATCGTCCCAAACCTGCGGTAACTTATTATGGCACCCGCAACCGGTTATTGACCCTGGCCAAGCATCATGCGCCCCTCCTCGTCTGGTTAGGGGTGTGGGGCCAACTGTTACGCACGGTGACAAGCTGGACCATCAAGCCGAAATGGCGCTCCAAGCGTGAACATCGTGACGCAATGTGGCGCGGTATGGTGGATTTTTTACATCATCGCTGGGGGCAAATGCCACAGTAGGCATTAATAAACATGCGCATTCTATTTCTCTCACCCTGGTATCCTTACCCAACTAATAATGGTTCTAAACTACGCATCTTCAACCTGCTGCGCGGTTTGGCCCGGCAGCATGAGGTCACCTTATTAAGTTTTGCCGACCAACCCCAGGCAGATCAAAATTCGCCTGAACTTCGATCACTCTGCTCTGAAGTTCAGGTTGTGCCCTGGAAACCATTTCAACCCCGGAGTTGGCGGGCGCGGTTAGGGTTCTTTAGTCTAACTCCTCGTTCGGTGATAGATACTTTCTCGCTGCAGATGAAACAGCAGATTAAGCAGGCCTTAACTGAGCGTAGCTATGATCTTGTCATTGCCTCTCAGGCCGGAATGGCTGGCTATGGTTCTTATTTTGGGGGACTGGCGGCCCTCTTTGAAGAAGTAGAATTAGGGGTGCCCTATGAAAGTTTTATCCAATCTGGTTCAGCTTGGTCAAAGATAAGGCGCGGGTTGACGTGGGCCAAGCACCGGCGCTATTTGGCCAATTTATTGCAATACTTTGGGGCTTGTACCGTAGTTTCTGACCAGGAACGACAATTACTGTCCCATACAATTCCCACCTATAGGGCGGTTGAGATAATACCCAATTGTATCAACTTGGCTGATTACAACGATGTTTGTCAAACGCCACAACCTAACCACCTCATTTTTACCGGCTCTTTTCGTTACTCTGCCAACCATGATGCGATGATGTGGTTTTTGCAGGAAGTTTACCCTTATGTTCAGTCCCAGGTCCCCGATGTGCGGCTGACCATCACCGGCGATCATGCCAATCTGCCCCTGCCGCCTGTTAGCAATGTAACCTTAACCGGTTTTGTCGAAGATGTACAATCCCTGGTGGCGTCTGCCTGGGTCAGCCTGGCGCCGCTGCGAATTGGAGGTGGAACCCGCCTCAAAATCCTGGAAGCGATGGCTTTACATACTCCTGTGGTCGCTACCTCAAAAGGGGCTGAGGGATTAGAGGCTCAATCCGGCCAGCATTTACTGGTTGCCGATACGCCCCAGGCTTTTGCTGAGGCCATCATTCAATTGTTAAAAGACCCCCGTTTACGCCAACAATTAGCAAACAATGCCTATCAATTGGTATCGGAAAGATACGATTGGGCAGCTACAATGCCCCGTTTTTTGAATTTGGTAGACCGGGTGGCCTGTGCCTGAAAATATTGATATTTTGAAGTAAACCCGTATAGCACACTGAGCAGGGTAATGTTGAAAGAAAGAGCATGGTGATGGAATCTTACCCGATTGGCGTTAAAGATTCAGCACGCCAGGCCGATGTAAATAGAATAATATCCGTTTATAAGCGGGCGGTGATCGTCACTTGGCTCCTGCTCCTGCTGCCTCTCTACCCTTTGCTGACTTATACCAGTATTAATGCCATTATTTGGCAACGTTACTCGTTTCGGTACGCGATCGGGCTGGTCATGTACGCCGCTCTGGTGCTGCTGTGGCTGTTGATGCTGGGTTTGCCTAGAAGCTATATTAACCGTATCAACCGCCAAATTGATGATTTCTTGTCTAACCCGTGGTTATATGGGCAGTTTGTAATTACCTGTACCTCGCTAACTTTATTGACGCTTACGGCGATGCTGCTCTGGGGGTGGGGATACAACCTTATTTTAGGGTCCAGTGTGGTCCTCTTGGGTTTATGGTTAAGTATTCTGCCCCTGTTTTGGCAGTGGGGCCTCAAAGGTTGGGCTTTCAGGCTTGAGTCTCCCGGTCGTTTAATTGACCGGTTAGGCCAAAATTCGCACCTTTGGCTGCCGCCAGTCATCGGGGCAGGTGTACTGCTTATAAGCGCTGTTCTGGGCTTTAATTCTTTTTCGCTTCAACTTATTCCAATCTTGGGCTTGATTCCTGCCATCGTTGCCTTTCTTATCTATTGGCGCTGGCCGGCCATTGGTTTAATCGGGCTGGTCGTGGCCGGTCTGGTGGTGCCTTCGCCGAATCTGCCGGGTGGACTCAACGTGGGTGTTATAGTCCTGGTGTTACTCATCGGTCTACACTTGTTTGCAGTGATTGTGAAACGCCGCCCATTACGACTGGTCCCATCCCGGACCGTTTGGCCGTTGCTAGCCCTTGTGCTTGGAGCTATACTTTCTTTTGGGGTGGGTAATTTGCCCTGGTTCACCTTTGCCCAGCCAGCGCCGATGGATGCCCAACTAGGGGGGCTGTTTATATACATACTGGCTGCGGGTGCTTTTCTGTTGATAGCGCATCAAGTACGTGACCTGCACTGGCTCAAATGGCTGACCTGGTTATTTGTAGCTTTGGGATCTGTACATATCGCCGGGTGGCTGGTGCCCGGATTAGGCAAGTTCACCGGGCCGTTGTTACAGCTTGGTACTTTTAACAATAGCTTGTTTTGGGTCTGGTTAGTATCTCTGTCTGCCAGCCAGTCCGCCTTTAACCGAGAACTGCATTTTACCTGGCGGGTTGTGCTGGGGGGGGTAGCTCTAACCACTTTGTATGTTGGATTTGTCTTGAATAATGATTGGAAATCAGGCTATCTCCCCCCTATAGCCAGCGTGGGCGCTATGATTGCCTTTCACGCCTGGTGGGTGGCGATACCGGCGGTGCTGGCCGCGTATCCCGTAGTGCTATACCTATCCTCTCAAGCCATTGCTTCGGATGATTACAGTTATTCAACCCGGGTTGATGCCCTCCTTATCATGCTGGAAATCATCAAAGTAAACCCTATTTTGGGGCTTGGCCCGGCTAATTACTACTGGTATACCCCTCTCTTCCCCATCAGAGGTTGGGCAGTGCAATTTAACTCACACAACAATTATGTTGATATTGTGGCTCAAACCGGCCTGGTAGGGCTGGCCTGCTTCTTCTGGTTTGCCTTGGAGGTGGCCTGGTTAGCCTGGAAATTAAGGACCAAGGTGCCGGCCGGTGGATTCGCCTGGGCCTATGTCTACGGCGTTATGGGTGGGTTAGCTGGAACTTTGGTGGCTGCGGCGCTGGCCGATTGGGTCTTGCCTTTTCCTTACAACATTGGTCTGACCGGTTTCCGCATGACCATGTTGGGCTGGATGTTTTTAGGTGGACTGGTATGTATCGAGCAAATCTACATGGGCCAGTCTCACCCGCAAGAAATCAATTTAACAGAGAGGGTTGGACCTCGATCGCCGGGACGACTACAAACTGCTGTGTCTCCCTGTCTCAACACAAATAGGGTTATTATACCACCAAAAGGAGTTTCGCAATGAACAACGAAGAAGTGATTGGCTTAGTTCCCGCCGCCGGTAAAGGGGTCCGCTTGGGGCTGCCTTATCCTAAGGAATTATATCCGGTCATTCGTGATAATCACTACAAGCCGATTTCCCAATTTGTACTCAATAACCTGACCACGGCCGGAGTGCAGCATGTTGTCTTTGTCATCAACGAAACCAAGCATCAACTGGTCGGCTACTTTGGCGATGGCCACCGCTTTGGCTGTCATATCAGCTATGTCGTGCAAGAGGCAGTGGATAGTCAAAACCAATCCACCTCGCCGGGTCTAGCCCACGCCCTGGATTCGGCCTATCATTTGACCCAGGGCAAAACGGTCTTTTTTGGGATGGCGGACACCATCATGCAGCCAGGGGATGCTTTCGCCAACGCTTTCAAAGAGGCCTCTCCAGAAGATGATGTTATTTTAGTGCTGTTCCCTACGGAACGGCCGGAGAAGTTTGGCATGGTCCGGTTAGATAACGATAATCGGGTTTTGGAAATTGTGGATAAACCCCGCCAAACCGATCTGACCAAAATGTGGGGCTGTATCATCTGGCGTCCCCGGTTCACCGAACATCTGCACGAGTCTGTTCGCCAGGGAATATCCGATTTTGCCCAAATTATGAATAATGCTATTGCGGCCGGTTTCCGCTTCCGCGGGTCTTGCGTGGTTGACGGGGTGTACATAGACCTGGGTACCTATGAAGAAATCATGGAACTAGATCGCCGTTTTCGGGAGGAATAAAGCATGGAACCTCAATTAACCCTAACTACTGCCCAGTCCAGTCAGGCTGAAGTGTCTGTACCGGACATGTCCATCATCTTGGTGGGTTGGAACAACAAAAGTTATTTGGAGCCTTGCCTGCGCTCTTTGTACGAAAGTGATTTGCGGTTTAGCTACGACGTGGTGGTGGTGGACAACGGCTCAACCGACGGCAGCCAGGCCATGCTGCGCGAGCAGTTTCCCCAGGTTAAAATTATCCAAAATGACAGTAATGTGGGTCTGGGTAAGGCCAGCAACCAGGGTATCGAAGCTACCACAGGCCGCTATGTGATGTTGCTTAACAACGACACGCTGGTGAATGGTCTCTCCTTTAATGCGATGGTGGAGTTTCTGGAAGCCAATCCCAGGGCCGGAGGTGTTGGGGGACGGCTGCTCAACCCGGATGGTTCCTTGCAGGCCGGCATTAACAAATTTCCTTCGTTAACAGAAGAGTTTTTGATTTCTACCCGCTTGGGCAATTTGATCTGGCCCGGCTATCCTGACCGGAGTGGTCCCGACAAAGTGCAAGCCGTAGACTGGATTGGTTCGGCCTGTGTGTTACTACGCCGCGAAGCGTTGGATCAGGTTGGCTTGCTTGATGAAAGCTATTTTATTTATGGTGATGAAGCTGATCTCCAATATCGGCTTAAAAAAGCAGGCTGGGGCATGTACTATCTACCGAATGTAACTACCATTCACTATGGTGGCCGCAGCATGAACCGCTGGAGCCGGCGCAAAATGGTTTACCGAGGCAAGATGTTATTCTTTCAAAAAAACTATGGCCCGTTCCCCACACTGTTATTGCGCCTGCTGCACGGTAGCCTGAGCTTGGCCAAACTGTTGATTTGGGGGGTAGCGTTTCTGATACCTTCCCGGCGCGAGCAAGCTCAGAAAGAGTTACGCTCTAATCTGGATGTGATTAAATTTTGTTGGAATTTGGCTTGAGCCTTTTAGCATTAGTGAGAGCAAAGTATGGCTGACCAGGTAAAGCGGGTGACCTTAATTGTGCTGGATAGTGTTGGCTGCGGCGACGCGCCGGACGCAGCAGCTTATGGCGATGCCGGGGCTAACACTTTAGGCAATATCAGCCGGGTGGTTGGCGGGTTGAATTTGCCAAACATGGGCACATTGGGCCTGGGCAATCTCACCGAGATCAAAGGTGTGCCGCCGACTGGGGCGGCGGTGGGTGTCTATGGACGGCTGACCGAAGTGAGCGCCGGCAAGGATACTACCACCGGGCACTGGGAATTGGCCGGGGTCATCCTGGATCAGCCCTTCCCGACCTATCCACAAGGTTTTCCGGCCGAGCTGATGGCCGCTTATGAAGCTCGGATCGGGCGGAAAACCCTGGGCAATTATCCCGCCTCCGGCACTGAGATTATTAAAGAATTGGGTGAAGAGCACCTGCGCACCGGTAAACCGATTGTCTACACCTCGGCCGATAGTGTTTTCCAGGTAGCGACCCACGAGGAGATCGTACCAATTGATGAGCTGTACCACCTCTGCCAGGTGGCCCGCGACTTGCTCACGGGTGAACACGCTGTTGGACGGGTGATTGCGCGTCCCTTTGTCGGCCAGCCAGGTCACTTCACCCGCACCGAACGCCGCAAAGACTTTAGCCTTGAACCTCCCGGCGACACTATTTTGGATGTGGTCAAAGCAGCCGGGCAGGACGTTATGGGGGTAGGTAAGATAGAGGATATCTTTGCCTATCGGGGGCTAACCATGAGCAACCACACCGGCAACAACATGGCCGGGGTAGACGCTGTTGTGGAATTTCTGGCCCTGGCTAAAGAGGGCCTTATCTTCGCCAATTTAGTGGATTTTGATGCTTTATACGGCCACCGGAATGATCCGCAAGGCTACGCTGAGGCCCTAGCTGCTTTTGACCGGCGTTTGCCTGAAATTCTGCAGACCCTGCACGACGACGATGTATTGATCATCACGGCTGACCACGGCAATGATCCGACCGACGCCAGCACCGATCATTCCCGGGAACGGGTGCCCATTTTAGTGTGTGGTCAGCCCATTAAGCGTAACTGCCGCCTGGGTACGCGCACCAGCTTTTCTGATGTGGCGGCTACAATTGCTGATCTACTAGGGATTCAATGGAGCGGTCCGGGCGCCTCTTTTGCCCAGATTATTCTGATGTGATCTAATAGATTGTCAATGAATGTGAGATAGTTTTATGGGTTTTGATAGCCAATTGGTGCAGCCAGGAAAAACACATTTGGATATAGGGGGGTCTACCTCCACTGCTGTAACCTCATCTGTCAAAATGTGGCTCGTAGGGATCATCATCGTAGCTACGCTGCTGCGACTTGGTTCAGCCCTGTATCAGGGTAATACAGTCGTGCCCCTGCCCGGCATCTTCGACCAAATCTCATATGATGGCTTGGCCCGGCGGGTCGTTGCCGGGTACGGCTTTAGTTTTGCCATCGATTGGTGGCCGGCGACCCGGGCCGGTGAGCCAACCGCCCACTGGAGCTACCTCTACACCCTCTATCTGGCCGCTATCTATGCCTTGTTTGGCCCGCAGCCAATCGTAGCCCGGCTGATTCAGGCGGTGTTGGTTGGTATCTTACACACTTGGTTAACTTGGCGGATCGGCAGTCGTATTTTCGGCCCAATCACCGGTCTGATTTCCGCCAGTCATGGTGCGGTTTATATCTATTTTTTCTACTATGCCGGCGGGTTGCTGACCGAAACATTCTATATCACCAGTATTTTGTGGACCTTCGATGTGGCGCTGCGTCTGGCCGCCAGAGCCAAACCAACCGGCCCAAACCAATCATCACCTGCCCTGAATGGGTGGCTCTGGCTTGAGCTGGGTCTGGCTATTGGTGTGACGCTGCTCCTGCGTCAAGTTTTCCTACTGTTTGTGCCGTTCTTATTCCTATGGCTGTGGTGGAATACGTCCAAGGCACCCCAGGAGTCTACGGCAGGTTGGTCATGGGTGAGCCGGTTTCATTGGCCAGCGCTCAAAGGATTGATCGGCGCCGCCTGCATCATCTTGTTGATGATTGTGCCCTGGACAGCGCGCAACTATCTGGCTTTTCATACCTTTGTGCCCCTCAACACGAACGCCGGGTTTGCTTTTTTCTGGGGCAATCATCCCATCTATGGGACGCACTTCATCCCCCTTTTAGGAACACAAACCTACCACGATTTGATTCCGGCCGAACTGTTGGTGCTCAATGAGGCGGAAATGGATCGGGCCTTGCTTAAACAGGGCCTCGGGTTTATCGCCGCTGATCCGGCCCGTTTTGTTTTGCTCTCTTTCAGTCGAGCCGGCGAGTATTTCAAATTCTGGCCTTCCTCTGACTCGGGCTTGATCAGCAATATCGCTCGGGTCGGTTCGTTCGGACTCTGCCTTCCTTTCATATTGTACGGTTTGTGGATCTCAACAAAGTTGGTGCGGTATCCTTCTCATACCACGCAGCGATCAGAGATCATCCTGCTCTACCTCTTTGTCATGATCTACACGGCCATCCATCTGGCATCTTGGGCCTTGATTCGTTATCGTCTGCCGGTTGACGCCGTACTGTTAATCTTTGCGGCGCTTGGGCTTGAGAACCTGGTCAGGCGTACTCTTTCATTCAGGAAAAGCTGAGATGGCCATATTTAGTTCTACGATTATTCCGACGATAAATCGTTCAACCCTGTCTGGCGCTGTTTACAGCGTGTTAAATCAGTCGTTTAAGGCCGCTGATTTTGAAGTGATTGTAGTGAACGACTCGAGTCAACCACTGCCTGACATGGATTGGCAACACTCTGAGTGGGTACGGGTGATTGATACGAATCGCCGCGAGCGCAGTGTTGCTCGTAATACCGGCGCGGCGATTGCCAGGGGTAAGTATCTACATTTCCTGGATGATGATGACCTGCTTTTACCGGGCGCTTTGGAGGCCTTTTGGGAGCTAGATCAGAAAAACGAAGCAGCCTGGTTGTACGGCAGCTACCAGACCGTTGACAATGAGGGCAATATCGTAGCCGAATTTCATCCGGACATTAGCGGCAATATTTTTGCCCTGTTGATAGCGGGTGAAGCGATCCCTTTTCAGGCATCATTGTTACAGGCCAAGCAGTTTCATGCCACCGGTGGCTATGACTCAGCCCCGGGTATTATTGGTGTTGAGGATCGTGATCTGGGCCGGCGGATGGCTTTGTCGTTTACGATTGCTTATACGCCGACTGTCGTTGCCAAAATTCGGATTGGTGAGGTGGGCAGTACAACGAACTGGGCTACTCTGGCCGAGAGTGATCGCTGGGGGCGGGAAAAGGCCCTCAGTGCTCAACATACTTATGCCCGCTTGCGGGCATCGGCGCCTTCCAGTTATTGGCATGGGCGGGTCAGCCGGGCCTACTTTGCTTCGATGATGTGGAACTTAAAACGCAAGAATATATTTACAGCCGCGAGTCGAGCAACGGCAGGTTTAGCCTTTGCCGGCTGGCATACTTTTTCGCCAAGCTTTTGGCACGGTTTAAAGACCAAAATAAAATGAGAATTGGGATTGATGCTCGCTTTTTAACCCATCCTCAGAGGGGTGGATTCAAAACTTATACCGAGAATCTGATTACGGCGCTGGCTAAAGTTGATCCAGAAAATGAGTATATCTTGTACCTGGATCGCTCGCCTTGCCAGGATACAAGGTTGCCGGATTGCCCCAATTTCACCAGCCGTATTGTGCCTGGTCAGGTACCCGTAATCGGTATGCCCTGGCGCGAGCAGGTCGAGTTGGCCCGCCAGGTGGCTCGGGATCAATTGGATCTATTGCATGCGCCAAGCCTGACCGCGCCGCTTCGCCTGGCCTGTCCTTTGGTTGTGACAATCCACGACATGATCTGGCTCTTTCCAGAGAAATTTTCTAAAGGTAAATCCTGGTCTGCCCAGCGGAAACTGATGGAATGGTATTACCGCCTGGTTCCGCAATTTGCTGCTCGCCGGGCCTCGCTGATTCTGACGGTTTCCCAGGCGGCCAAAGAGAGCATTATTCAATACTTGAGACTAACGGCCGATCAGGTATTTGTGACCCACGAGGCTGCCAGCCATATTTTCCGGCGAATTGATAGTACCCAACAAATCGAAACGATCCGCCGCAAATATGAACTGAACGCTGAATTTATCCTGGCCATTGGCTCGGCCGACCCGCGCAAAAATATTGCGACCCTGGTGCAGGCCTATGCCTTGTTGCCGGCGAGCTTACGGGAATGGTATAAACTGGTTATTGTCTGGACTCATCACTTCCTGGCTACAGAGCTGGCCGAACAAGTGGAAAAGCTGGGCTTGACCGATCAAGTGCAATTTCTAAGGCAGGTTTCCAATGAAGATCTGGTGCTGCTTTACAACGCAGCTTCGCTCTTTGTTTTTCCTTCACTCTACGAAGGCTTTGGCCTGCCGCTTTTAGAAGCTATGGCTTGCGGCGCTCCTGTGGTGGCCGCTAATAATTCTTCTATTCCAGAAATTGTGGGTGAGCGGCCCTCCTGGTGGAGGCGAAGGATGCTCAGGCTATGGCTAACGTGATGGTTCGGGTTCTGGCGGATGAGGTGGTCCATACGAGCTTGACCCAAAAAGGGCTTGAGCGAGCAGCCAGTTTTTCGTGGGAAAAATGCGCCCGCCAGACACTGGCCGGTTATAAGCAGGCGCTTTTGGGGCGAAAGTGCTAAGGGGAGACACGATTGATGCGTATTCTTTTTGACCAAGCCGTGTACGATATGCGAAACAAAGGCAATGTGGCGTTACTGCAGATGGCACTCCGGCGGATACATAAACTGTGGCCTGAGGCTTCCCTGGAGGTTATGACCGATGCTCCCCACCTATTAAAGCTATATTGTCCCGAAGCGATTCCGGTGAGCGTTTACGCTGACCACAACTGGTCCGAAAATCGCGAGAAATTTGAAAAATTTCATCGGGTAATGCCCAAGTCGGCGGTTCGTAGCCTGCTTGAAATTCGAGAAGAATTGCAGTATCGGGGTCTGGCTCCTGGTCAAGTTAAACAGAAGTTAAAAACTTTGCTGCGACGATCTGATGACTCTCAGAATTGGGAAGACCAAATAATGGAGGGGTTAGAACTCCAGCCCGCTGACCCGCCTGACCTTGAACAAGCGATGCAAGGAGCGGATATGGTCATTGGCACGGGAGGTGGTTATCTGGTGGACTCTGATCGGGGAGCAGCCCGCCCGGTTTTGACCCGTTGGCCAGGGCAAAACGTATGGGTAAGTTCACCGCTCTGGTTGGCCAAGGGTGGGTCGAATTGACGATCCCGGGTTTCGAGCATTGGCCAGGAAGGTTCTCCCTGAAGTTGATCTGATCCTGGTGCGCGAAAGTAAATTTGCCATTCCCTTGCTGGAGTCGTTGGGTGTTCCGCCAGAACGGATACATATGAGCGGAGATGATGCCGTTGAGTTGGCCTATGAAGCCCGAAATGCCACGCTTGGGAGTGATATTGGCGTCAGCGTCCGTTTCGCTCATTATACCAATGTCGGATATCAGGACCTTGATCGAATTCGATCGGTTTTACACCATGCAGCAGCCAGGTATGGGGCTGGTTTAATCGGGATTCCTACGTCTTGCTGCGGGGTCGAGTCGGATCAGTTCAAGATTGGTGAGTTGCTGGCAGGCTATCCTAAAACTGTCCATAGTTGGCTTCGCTTCGAACCGAACAACTGACCTCATTAGGAAAGTGGGACGCTGTCGAGTAGTGGTAGCCGGGGCATTTCATGCCGCCGTCTTTGCTTTAGCGCAAGGGATACCGGCTATTGGCCTGGTCAGAACTAAAGAGTATTCGATCAAGTTTGGTGGATTAGTTGATCAATTTAGTCCTGGCTGCCAATTGCTTTCTATGGATGACGAACAGCTCCCGGAAAAACTCGCTGAAGCCATCGCCAAGGCTTGGGAGTCTGCTGATCGTCTCAGACCTCAGCTCCTCGAGCGGCAGCCGCCCAAATCAATTAGGCCAGAGGGATATAGCCGGCTTCACGAGTCATATGAGTTGCAGCATCATTCTGTACTGATTGATGAACCAGTTTAAGCAGTAGTCCCGGAAGAGCACGATGTCCAGACAATTACAAGTGAGCGTTATCATACCAACTTTTAATCGGGCCAAATATCTAGGTGAGTGTTTGGAAGCGGTCGCTGCCCAAACGGCGGATCCAACCACATATGAGGTTATCATTGTAGATAACAACTCAACTGATAACACTCAAGATGCTTGCTTGAAATTTATCCAAATGCACCCGAACTTACATATTCGTTACGTGTGAGACAAAGCAGGGGTATCGTATGCCCGCAATCGTGGTGTAGTCGAAGCCTTTGGAGAGATTGTATGTTTTCTGGATGATGACTCGCCCCCAGCGCCCGAGTGGCTCAATCTTTTATTGGAGCCATTTAGCAATCCAACGGTGGGCTGTGTTGGGGGGCCTTCAATACCAGACTACCAGGGGCAAGAAATACCACCCTGGCTTCGCGGAGATTTGCAGGGTCTGCTTAGTGGCTTCACCCTGCCTTATAATGAACCAACCCAGGTGTCCAGGTGGGATCAGTTTCCGCTGTCGTGCAATATGGCGATCAGGCGGAGTTTATTTACAGAATTAGGTCTTTTTCGGACGGATCTTGACCGTTCGGGTAATCAAGTGCTTGCAGCGGGAGACACGGAAATGGCCGACAGAATTAACAAAGCTGGCTGGAAAGTTATGTACGTTCCAGATGCACCGGTCCGACATATTGTACCGCCAGAACGACTCGATAAAAAGCATATTTACCGGATAGGCCGGGGTTTGGCTGAATCACATATTATTCTCACATCTGACCCCAGGCCCCATATGATTGCACGCTGGTTTGCCAGTGATCTGTGGTATGCTACCCGTATGTTCTTTAGATTTGCCATAGCGATTATACGGAGAAACGCCCTCTGGTTTGATGATTATATGCGATTTTGGATGATCGCGAAGCGAATACCTTTACGGGCTAAGGCGCTCAGGCGTGGTAGGACTGTTCCTCTTCAGTAACAACTACAAGTTACCTGAGGTGTGATACTGAAAATCAATTCGATAAGGAAGCGATAATGCAACACAATGAACCACGCGTAAGTATCGGCCTGGCGGTTTACAATGGGGAGAAGTATCTGGAGCAGGCCGTAGACTCTATTCTTGCCCAAACTTTTACAGATTTTGAACTTATCATCTCTGACAACGCCTCTACGGATAGGACTGAGGAAATCTGTAAGAAATACCTGGCCCAGGATAAGCGTATTCGTTATTATCGTAACGAGAAAAATATTGGTGGGGCTAATAATGAGAATCGTACATTCATCTTATCAAGAGGTGAGTACTTCCGCTGGGCAGCTCATGATGATATGTGTGCGCCAGAGTTGATCGCAAAATGTGTCGAGATTCTTGACCAAAACCCCACAGTAGTTCTTTGTTATTCAATGATCACTGAAATTAACGATGAGGGAGATTTTATTAGAACAATATCACAAATTAAAGGGGAATCAACAAAACCTCACGAACGATTTCGTGACCTGGCCCAAAAAGACCATAACTGTGAAGCAACCTATGGACTCATCCGAGCTGATATTCTGCGCAAAACTCGGCTACAGAAAAATTATACCGATTCCGATCGTACCTTGCTTTGCGAATTGAGTCTATACGGTCAATTTTTCGAAATTCAGGAGCCTTTATTTTATAAAAGGTACCATCCGCAAAACATGTATGTCAACATGCGGGCCAGGATGGCCTGGTTCAATCCGGCATTTAAAGGCAAGGTTGTGTTCCCGTTTTGGATGCAGTTTTTTGATTATTTGGGGACAATCAATCGTGTCCCCATTTCTCTGGCAGAAAAGTTTCGTTGTTATGGCTATATGATTCATTGGATCCGAGAGCACGGCAGAAATCTGGTCGGGGATATAATCTTGGCGATCTACGCGCTACTGCGGTCCTCTGGGGATCCATACGGTTGGCGGAACAAGAAGCAAGATCTTTATAACTGGGAATAACATTTTTTATAAAACTAGGAGAAAAAATGCGAGTTTTAGTTACCGGTCACAACGGCTACATCGGCACCGTCTTGACCCCGATGCTTATAGCCGAAGGCCACAACGTTGTTGGCCTGGACACTGATCTTTATGAGCGCTGCACTTTTGGCGAAGGAGTGCCTGGGATTTCGGAAATCAGAAAAGATATTCGTGATGTCGAAGCGACGGATCTGGAAGGCTTTGATGCTGTCATTCATCTGGCTGCCCTGTCGAATGACCCCCTGGGCAACCTGAATCCCGATTTAACCTATGACATCAACCATCGGGCCTCAGTCCGCCTGGCCCAATTAGCCAAGCAGGTCGGCGTACCGCGCTATCTTTTCGCCTCCTCGTGCAGCACCTACGGCGCGGCCGGGGATGAGATGCTCACCGAAGAAGCTAACTTCAATCCGGTTACACCTTATGGCCATTCCAAGGTGATGGTGGAACAGGATGTGGCTAAATTGGCAGATGATACCTTCAGCCCGACCTTCCTGCGTAACGCAACCGCCTACGGGGTGTCACCCCGCCATCGTTTCGATATCGTGCTTAATAACTTGGTGGCCTGGGCCTGCACGACGGGCCTGGTTTATCTCAAAAGCGACGGCAGCCCCTGGCGTCCGATTGTGCATATCGAAGATATTTCGCGGGCGGCTATCGCGGCGTTACATGCGCCACGCGAGGTGGTGCATAACCAGGCCTTTAACGTGGGGATGAATGAGGAAAATTATCGCATTAAGGAACTGGCCGAAATCGTCAAAGAAACGGTTCCCGGCTGCCGGGTCGAATTTGCCAAAGACGCCGAGCCAGACAAGCGCACCTACCGGGTTGATTTTAGCAAAATTAAGCGCGTGCTGCCCGAGTTCAAGCCGCAGTGGAACGCTCGGCGCGGGGCGCAAGAACTTTACGAAGCTTACCAAAAATACGGCG
Organism: Anaerolineales bacterium; assembly: GCA_015075185.1. GTDB lineage: Bacteria > Chloroflexota > Anaerolineae > 4572-78 > J111 > DSQQ01. Next base: position 26,748 of record JABTUW010000004.1, read on the forward strand.
TCGCGCTGGACGAGTTCGAAGGGCCTAAATATAAGCGGATTGACCATATCAAGCAATTGCTGACCGCTGGCGCATTGGACTCGAACCTGCGCTGGCGAGAAAAGGTTCTTCCTTAACTTAAAAGGAATATACATCTGGGGATTATTTCCAACGAGCTATAGCCTTGGCTCACAGATTGGGGAGGCCACACAATGAATATCAAACGGGGTCTCAAAGCAACCATTTTGAGAATGAGACGTTTTTTAGATGAGGAACCAAGCGAGGTTCCCTTTGATAACACCTATCCCTGGCTTGGGTACATGTTTCACAGGCTAATGGGGGAACCCGGATGCTCGTATAAGCCAATGTATATCTGGGGAATTGTGCAGGGTGCTGCCCTGGGCAAAATCCTGGCGATGGATCGTGTATCTGTTATCGAGTTCGGAGTAGCAGGAGGAATGGGGTTGCTCTTGTTGCAGCATATCGCGGAGTTTGTGGAATCCAATTTGGATATCGCCATTGATGTTTATGGTTTTGATACTGGAACTGGTTTACCAAAACCGCAGGATTACAGAGATCAACCCAATATGTGGTTCGAAGGCCAGCTTCCAATGAAACAAGAACAACTTCAAAGCCATCTGCGACGAGCATCTTTGAAACTAGGCTTAGTGAAATATACGGTTCCAGCATTTCTGGAAGAAACGCCCGCCCCAGTCGCTTTTGTCAGTTTTGATTTGGACTTGTACAACTCAACTCGAGATGCGCTGGCGGTATTCGAGGCGCAGCACGAGCGGTTATTACCCAGAGTTATCTGTTATTTCGATGACGTTATCGGTCACACTTACAGCGATTATACTGGCGAGCGTCTGGCAATCTCGGAGTTTAACTGCAGGCATACAATGAGGAAACTCTCTCCAATCTACGGCCTTAGATATTTTGTGCCTAATAGGTACTCACGAGAGTTTTATTGGGATCTTTTCTACTTCGCACATTTCTTTGATCATCCTTTGTACAATGAATCCGATTCCATCAGAAAAGCTGTGTTCGCTGACTACCAGGGCAATACATACAGACGACCCATCAACTCAGACTGGAGACGTGAGCTATTAAACTGAATAACGGCCGAAACCTTCTTTTTCGGATAAATGCTCGTGAAACCGGATACCGGACAGCAGCTTTCAGTGCGAGCGTCTGTAGAAGCCTTAAATTTGATAGATAGAGGATAAACATATGCTGACAAAAACAGAAGAAACTCAGATGCAAAATGACATTAGGGCGGGTTACGGAACCTGTCGTTTCTGTGGTAGCGTGTTGTGTTACACCGTCGTTGATTTGGGTATGTCGCCCCTGTGCGAGAGCTATCTGAGCGCCGGCCAGCTTAACCAGATGGAACCGTTCTACCCTCTGCATGTGTATGTCTGCGAAAATTGTTTCCTGGTGCAGTTGGAGGAGTATGTTAGCCCGGAGCACATCTTCACCGAATACGCTTACTTCTCATCGTATGCGGACAGCTGGCTGCAGCATGCCAAAAAATATACCGATCTGATGGTCGAGCGTTTTGGCTTGAATGAGCGCAGCCAGGTGGTTGAGGTGGCCAGCAATGATGGCTACCTGCTGCAATACTTTGTCGAGAAAAAAATCCCCGCGCTGGGCATCGAACCGGCGGCAAACGTGGCCAAAGTAGCGGTTGAAAAAGGAGTACCAACCCTGGTGGAGTTCTTCGGGGTTGAGTCTGCCCGTCGTTTGGCTGCTGCAGGCAAACAGGCCGACCTGCTCCTGGGCAACAACGTGCTGGCTCAAGTGCCTGATCTCAACGATTTTGTGGCCGGGCTGAAAATTCTGCTCAAACCGCAGGGGGTGATTACGATTGAATTTCCCCATTTGATGTGCCTGGTAGCCGAGAACCAGTTCGACACCATCTACCACGAACACTTTTCCTATTTCAGTTTCATTACGGCTGAAAAGATTTTCGCCGCTCACGGCCTGACCCTGTTCGACGTGGAAGAACTGCCGACCCACGGCGGCTCCCTGCGAATTTACGGCCGCCATCGCGATGATCTCTCGAAACCGGTCAGTGAGCGCGCCCTGGCCTTAAAGCAGCGTGAACTGGAAGCCGGTCTGACCGATCTGGCCTACTATGCCGCTTTTGAAGAGCAGGTCAAAGAGACCAAACGGAAACTGCTTGAATTTCTGATCCAGGTCAGACGAGCCGGCAAAAGGGTGGTCGGCTATGGCGCGCCGGGCAAAGGCAATACGCTGCTCAATTACTGTGGTATTCGGACCGATTTTCTCGATTACACGGTTGACCGCAACCCCTATAAGCAGGGCAAATTTTTACCCGGCACCCATATTCCCATCTTTCACCCCGATAAAATTCTGGAAACAAAACCGGATTACGTCTTGATTTTACCCTGGAATTTCAAAGATGAGATTATGAAGCAAATGGCGGTTATCCGTGAGTGGGGCGGGCAGTTTGTGGCGCCCATTCCAGAACTGAGGGTATATCCGTGATTTTTATGGGAACCCCGTTGGCGGGCGCTTTCATTATCGAGCCTGAGCGGCGCGAGGATGAGCGGGGTTTCTTTGCCCGGACCTGGTGCGAGCGAGAATTCACTGCTCATGGCCTCAATCCCCGCCTGGTTCAATGCAACATTTCTTTTAACAAAAAGAAAGGAACCTTGCGCGGCATGCATTATCAGGCTGCTCCCTATGAAGAAGCCAAATTGGTGCGGTGTACGCGCGGCGCGATCTATGACGTTATCGTTGATCTGCGGCCCGCCTCTCCTACCTTTAAGCAGTATTTTGGGGTGACGCTGACTGCGGAGGCCCGTAACGCACTCTACATCCCGGAGGGTTTTGCCCATGGATTTCTAACCCTGGCCGACGAAAGCGAAATCTTTTATCAAATGTCAGAATTCTACGCGCCCGACTACGCCGGGGGGGTTCGCTGGAATGACCCGGCCTTTGGCATCAACTGGCCGGCGCCCGTGCAGGTAATCTCTGAGCGAGACGCTGCCTACCCCGATTTCATCTCGCCGGAAGAAGGGCCAGATCATGAACACCATTGAGGCCAGGTCGGCTCTTGATTTGAATGAAATTGGACAAGAGATGTACCAGCTTATGACCAGGCTGTATCCCATCTGTCGCAGTATCACCGGGGATGGCTTCCGGGCATCGGTCCGGCTTTTGCAGCAGCATATTCCTTTAGAGATCCACGAAGTACCGAGCGGCACACCTGTTTTTGATTGGACTGTGCCGAAAGAGTGGAATATTCGTGACGCTTATGTCAAAAATGCTCGCGGTGAAAAGGTAATTGATTTTCAGCAGTCCAATCTGCATGTCGTCAATTACAGCATTCCCATTCACCAAAAGATGTCCCTGGTCGAGTTGAGGGATCACCTCTTTTCTATTCCCGATCAGCCTGAATGGATTCCTTACCGGACCTCTTACTATAAAGAGAATTGGGGCTTTTGCCTGAGCCACCGCCAGTTACAGAGCCTTGAGGAGGGTGAGTACGAAGTTTATATTGATGCCTCTCTGGAAGCCGGGCATCTGACCTATGGCGAGTATTATCTGCCGGGCCAGACTGGCGACGAGGTGTTAATCTCGTGCCATAGTTGCCATCCATCCCTGTGCAATGATAATCTTTCAGGGATGGCTCTGGCCACCTTTCTGGCTAAATCTCTGGGCCAGCTTTCGTTACGATACTCTTATCGTTTTCTCTTTATTCCCGGCACCATTGGGGCAATTACCTGGCTGTGCTTAAACGAGACCCAAGTGAATAGGATCAAGCATGGTTTGGTTGTGGCGTGTGTGGGTGATCCTGGTAAATCCACTTACAAAAGAAGTCGCCAGGGTGAGGCTGAAATTGACCGGGCGGTGAAGCATGTCTTGAAACATTCCGGCCAGGATTACGAAATTGTGGACTTCTCGCCTTACGGTTATGATGAGCGCCAATATTGCTCGCCTGGCTTTAACCTGCCAGTGGGTAGTTTGACCCGTACGCCGCACGGGCGCTATGCCGAGTACCACACTTCGGCCGATAATTTGGATTTGGTGCAACCCGCTTATCTGGCGGACTCTCTGTCTAAATACCTGGCTGTGGTCAATATCTTGGAGAACAATCAGAAATACCTCAATACGAATCCGAAATGCGAGCCGCAGTTAGGGAAGCGAGGTTTATATGGGGCGCTCGGCGGCCAAAAAGAGGCCAAAATAAATGAATTGGCTATGTTATGGGTTTTGAACCTGGCTGATGGTCGCCACCGTCTGTTAGATATCGCCGAAAGATCCGCGCTCAGTTTTGATACGATCCAGACTGCTGCGGCAGCGCTGTTGAAACATAATTTATTGCAAGTGTGCCTGGCCTAGACATATCCTTGCTCAGTAAGTTGTAGGTAAAAGGAGAAATTCATGTCACTTGGAACATCTGTTGTAGAAAAAGTAATTACACCTGCCGGCGAACATCAGATCAGTCAACCGCTGAAGTTTGACCGCTCTAAAGCGTTACAACAAAAAAGTCATGTGCTTATTCCCGGCGGCGCTCATACTTATGCTAAGGGCGATGATCAATATCCAGAACTGGCCCCTGGCTTTATTGTCAGAGGTGAAGGCTGTCATGTGTGGGATGTTGATGGCAACGAGTTTATTGAATATGGCATGGGCTTGCGCTCGGTCACCTTAGGTCATGCTTACAAACCGGTGGTTGAAGCCGCCTACCGGCAGATGGGCCTGGGGATCAATTTTACCCGGCCTTCGACGCTCGAAGTCGAGTGCGCGGAAAAACTTGTGAATCTGATTGATAGCGCCGAAATGGTCAAATTTGCCAAGAATGGCTCGGATGTGACCACGGCTGCGGTTAAACTGGCCCGGGCGTATACGGGTCGGGATATTGTCGCCATCTGCGGTGATCATGCTTTTTTCTCGGTGGACGATTGGTTCATTGGCAGCACGGCCATGTCGGCCGGCATTCCCCAGGCAATCCGGGACTTAACCGTTAAATTCAGTTATAACGATCTTGACAGCGTTAAAACCCTGTTTGCCAATTATCCTGACCAGATTGCCTGCCTCATCATGGAAGCTGCTACGGCCCAGGAACCGGTTAATAACTTTCTCCGCGAAGTCCAAAAGTTGTGCCACGAACATGGGGCGCTTTTTATCCTGGATGAAATCATCACCGGTTTTCGCTGGCATCTGGGCGGCGCTCAAAAATATTACGGCGTCACCCCCGATTTATCTGCCTTTGGTAAAGCGATGGGTAACGGCTTTGCCATTTCCGCCCTGGTAGGCCGGCGGGAGGTGATGGAAATCGGCGGGCTTCAACACGATAAAGAGCGGGTATTTTTACTTTCGACCACCTTTGGCGCCGAGAGCCATTCGTTAGCCGCAGCCCTGGAAACGATACGGATTTACGAGCAGGAAAATGTCATTGAGCACCTGTACCGGCAAGGACAGCGTTTAATGAAGGGTGTCAATGAAGTTATCAGCGAGTATGGTCTGGAAGATTATTTTCAAGTGATTGGCAATCCGAGTAACCTGATCTACGTTACTCGTGACCAACAGCAGGAAAGGTCGCAGCCGTTCCGGACTCTATTTTTGCAGGAAACAATCAAGCGCGGCTTGTTGATGCCTTCTTTAGTCGTCAGCTATTCTCATACCGATCAAGACATTGACCATACCATCCAGGGAATTGGTGAAGCTCTCTATGTTTATAAGAAAGCGTTAGAAGAAGGAGTTGACAAATACCTGGTTGGTCGCTCGGTTAAACCTGTTTTTCGTAAATACAATTAAATAATTTGGAAAGGAACACTATCATGAAAGTCGTATTATTCTGTGGGGGCATGGGTACACGCTTAAAAGAATATTCCGAAACCATACCCAAGCCTATGGTTGATATTGGCTATCGGCCTATCATCTGGCATTTGATGAAATATTATGCTCATTATGGGCATAAAGATTTCATCCTCTGCCTCGGTTACAAGGGGGATTATATCAAGAACTACTTTCTCAATTATGATGAATGTCTGTCGAATGATTTTGTCATGTCCAAAGGCGGCCACCAGATTCATCTGTACAATAGCGATATTGAAGATTGGACGATTACTTTTGTGGATACCGGTTTGCGCGGTAACATCGGCCGCCGTTTAAAGGCGGTAGAAAAATACCTGGAGGGTGAAGAGGTCTTCATGGCCAACTATACCGACGGCCTGGCCGACCTGCCCCTGCCTCAGTATCTGGATCACTTTTATCAGTATGATAAGGTGGCCAGTTTTATCGCGGTCAAGCCTTCACAGTCTTTCCATGTAGTCAAAATGGGGGAAGGTAGTGAGGTTGCAAGTATTGAACCGGTGACGCAATCGGATATGCGGATCAATGCCGGCTTTTTTGTGTTCAAGAAAGAGATTTTTAACTATATGCGTGAAGGTGAGGAATTGGTCCAGGAGCCGTTTTATCGGTTAATCGCTGAGAAGCAGCTCATTGCCTATCGTTATGACGGTTTTTGGGCCTGTATGGACACCTTTAAGGAAAAACAGATGTTTGATGATATGTACCTCTCCGGTGATATGCCGTGGGCTGTTTGGGATAGTAATTTGAGTGGTAAGGCAAAGGGTAAGAATGTAGCCGATTGGCAACATGAAGGTATCCCTACACCCAATGGCTCAAATTTGATTTCGTATAACCGGCGACCTGTGACCAGCCACTATTAAAAATTGGCTGATCCTGTAAGAGACAACTTATAACTTTCGGTTCGCTCATATTTAAGGAGGAATTGAAGAATTCCGTATGAGGTTAGTGTAAATGTCAGTCGAGAAACCCAGTAGGGCTAAAATTCGTTGCTGAAGATCAGACAAGGCTGGTAAATGGCGATGAACTTGTGGACCGATAGCCACAACCGTCAAATTAATATTCTTGAAGGCGAGCAGCAAGGTTTCGGCCGAGGGCCGAGAGCCAGCGCCGAGGTTTTTTTGAAGGGGGCTAAAGAAAAGAATGTGGTAATTAAAGATTTCAAGGACGGTTTTTTCCCTACCAGGGCGTGGAAATAAAAGAGTATTTTGAACAGCTAAAGGAGATGTCACCCGACATAATTTTAACCCACTATCGCCAGGATTTACATCAGGATCATCGACTCATCTCAGACTTAACCTGGAATACTTTCCGCAATCATTTAATTTTAGAGTATGAGATCCCCAAATATGATGGAGATTTGGGTTCGCCTAATCTCTTTGTGCATTTGGATGAGCGGACCTGCCAGCAAAAAATAACTTACCTCCTCAACTACTTTCAGACCCAAACCAATAAGCACTGGTTCACTAGCGAGACCTTTTTAGCGATTCTCAGATTGCGGGGCATTGAGTCAAAAGCGCCCAATAACTATGCTGAGGCTTTTTACTGCCGAAAGATGGTTCTCTGAGGGAAAGTGGACCCAAATTTGCTCTAGTTGGACCAGAGCCGAAGACCCCTATGGGCAGTCCAGTGGCCGGAAACACAACCTGTGATCCGCTGGGCGCTTGACATTCAGATTACTGGTAAAGTTCCATTCATTTAAGCCCGTTCAAGGTTGACTCACGACCCCTACAGCAGAGCTAGCCGTGGAGTGATTCGACCCAAGTACGGGTATGATCAGCGTCGGTGGAAAAATCACTGGGACGCAGACTACCGGAGGTAAAGTTATGAGAGATAGTGTAATTACTCAACGAGCGGAATTTAAGGACACCCTGTTTTCACCCCTGAAAGTTACCTGGTTTGATGAGTGGCATCCGGTCCTTGATGAGGCCCTGCAGGAATTGCCGGAAAAAGATAACTGCCCCCACGAATTGTACCGCCTGTTGGTCCAAAACCCAGGGTCCGCTCGAAAACGGACTGCGCTGGTTACCGAGCGAGGGGTGCCTATAGCCGTAGTAGGTCTGCGACAAACCGGGCGGCATCAGTGGGAGCCGATAACCCAATGGATTATTCCCGGTATAGTATTTCCGGCGCAATCGGAATACCTGATTCCGGCGCTCGAAGCTCTTGGCCTTGATGTTTGGGTGGCCTGGTGGCGGATGGAGATCCCCCCCCCTCCAAGCCGGCAGATGAGATACCTGGAGGCCACCCCCGTGTATCGGATGCGGTGTTCGGATGATTTTGAGCAATATTGGCGTGAAACCAAATACTTTAAAACTATCCAGCACAAACGCAATCGCTGCCAGGAATTCACCCTGGCTATAAATTCACCCGGTTCAGCCGAATGGGTTATCAAAAATTGGGACACAAAATGGCGTGAAAATCCGACGGCCCTTAGCCCCGCTATATCAGATCGAATTATCGCGGCTAAATATTTGGAAGGTCGGAGGCAGCATTTTACGCTCTTGTTGCTCGATCGAGATACCCCCATAGGGGGAGCGACCAATACGGTGCATCATAATGACTTGGTGGCAGGGGTCATTTATCGTGAGCCGGAATATAACTGGCACGGGGTTGGCGTTCGTCTCATAGATTTGGTTTTCTCCTTTGCCGCAGAAAACGGTTTTGAAACGATGGATATCGGCGGAGGCCACGACTACAAAAAGCATTGGTACCCCTCCTGATGGTGAGCGTTGGCAGTTCAATATTTGTCCTGAATATATCTATCGGGCCAAACAAGTTGTTAATTGGGGACGTAAAGTACGGGGACAGGCAAGCAATTGGGTCCGTCGTGGTCAGACGCAAGAAGACTGAACGCGGGCAAACAGCCATTTAGACGACGAGGGGATCCTCGCCCAGAGAAGACTAGACCGTGACAAATAAGAATGTTTTACTCAACTTGAAAATTTTAAGAACACACTATTGGTACCTTCTTGTGGATTAGATGTTACCTGGTTTTGATGGTTTGGCATCCGGCGCTTGATGAGGCGCTTGGTCCCTACCTAATCAGGAGAGTTGCCCTCACGATTTGTTCCGTCTGTTAGTTCAAACTCCCGATGCCACCCGAAAAAGGGTCGCTTTGGTCACCGAGCACGGGATACCTGTGGCTGTGATAGGTCTACGGCAATTAGGGCGGTATGATTATGAGTTGGTAACATGGGTAATAGTTCCAGACCCGATGTTTCCGGCGAAGCCGGGGTACTGGATGCCGGCGATCGAAGCCTTGGGTGTCGAAGTTTTTGTTACTTGGCGGCGAATGGAAAGTCCCCCGCCACCAAGCCAATTAATCAGATTCAAGGAAACTATTCCTGTATACCAGATATCATGTTCGGATGATTTTGAGGGATATTGGCGCCAATCTGGTCACTGGAACACTGTCAATAAATGCCGAAAACGCTGTAAAGATTTTACATTTGCTGTTAATGCCCCCGGTGCGGCTGAGTGGATCATCAGAAATTGGGGACCAACCTGGGAGAGGAAACCCGTCGTTGTGAATGATTCAATCCTGGTCGCCAAGTATCTTGAAAATCAAGGGCGATGTTATTCTTTGGTATTGCTTGACCAGGATAAGCTGGTCGCGGGGCACACTTTTTTCACCCACCGTAATGATATTGTATGGGTACACACTTACCGTGATCCGGCCTACGATGCGCAGGGGTGTTGGCACACGCCTAATGGACCTGGCCTTTCATTGGGCAGCAGAAGCTGGCTTTGGGACAATAGACTTGGGTGGACGCCATGATTATAAAATTCGCTGGGCCCCTCAGGATGGCGAGGGTTGGCAGTTCAATATTTGTCCTGAATACCTCTATCGGGCCAAACAGGTTGTTAATTGGGGGCGTAAAGTACGAGGACAGGCAAGCAATTGGGTCCGTCGTGGTCAGACGCAAGAAGGCTGAATGCGGGCAAACAGCCACCGTGATACTGACTGCTGGAATGCCAGGCGCTCAGGTTTAAGTGATATGTGCCAAATCCCGACTTTTTGCCCCGGAGAGGGAATCATAGATGAGCCAATTGAATAACCGAGCACTAACAATATTACATGGCGAAGGTATAGCTGGCCTCATAAACCGGATAGCAAGCCGTCTGCTGCGAAAACCTCAGCTTATTAATCTATACGTACTCAAATTGGATTACAAGGATATAGCTAAACTGCCTCCACCATCTATAGATCTTGAAATTGGAGAGATTACTGAAATGGATGATAGCGGCTTGGAGGCTTTAGCTGCGTTTCATTTTTATGGCCACTCGAAGGGGGAGATACTGCAATATTTGGCAGGGGGACAGCGATGCTACATTGCCAAACATAAAGATCAAGTGATTTCTTGTTACTGGCGCATAACTGGCGATTATTACGATTACTCTCTTAAACGTCGCTTTTACTTGGCCGAGACTGAGGAATACCTATTAGGGTTTTTTACTCTGGCTGAATTTCGAGGCAAGGGGATCTTTCCTTATGTACTTGAAGTATCCTCGTATGAGCAGGCCCAAATTGTCCCGATTTACGGGCAATCATATTCGTTAGGACTAATAATCAAGCTTCTCTACGAAGTGTTCACAAGCTGGGTTTTAATGTTATCGGCCGAGTTGGATTCGTCGAAATATTTGGCATCAGATTCCATTTTTATTAGGACGCGATGCCTTTCCAAAGACAACCCGACGTAATTTTTTTAGGTTTTTTAGTGCTGAGTCAACCTGAATTTGCTTAAACATCTCCTTAATACAGCAGAATTCGGCTTTGAGAAAATTGTTCTCCTTTTCTACGGCTACACGGGACAGCGCTAGTTGGGGTGCAGGTAAGATTTCGCTTCGCGCAAGGCAACTACCAGATAAGGTGGGGCTGCGCGCCGATAGTAGCATTTTGGCTAATATATGGGTCTATCAAAAAATCAGACATGCGGGGTCAATTCAGTCAACGCTTATTGAGAATTCTCACTACCGAGGGCATGGCTGGCCTGATGAAACGAACATGGAACCGTTTCAAGCGTAAGCCCATGCTTGTAACCCTTTACGTCCTCGAATCGCACTTGAAAGACTTGGTAAATGCGCCGCCGGCACTGGTTGATTTGGAGGTCAAGCAGATAACCACACTAGATGATGATGACATAGAATCCTTAGTAAAATTCGACTTTTATGTACACTCGAAGGCAGAAGTATTGCAACATTTGGCAGAGGAGGGGCGATGTTACGTTGCCAAACACAAAGGTCGAGTGGTTTCTTGTTACTGGACAGTGAGTAAGGAATTTTACGATTACTACCTCGGACGTCGTTTTGAACTTGCCGATGACGAAGGGTACAATTTGGGGGCTTTTACTTTGGCCGAATTCCGGGGCAAAAACATCTTACCCTGGTTAGTTGCGGAATCCTGGCGCAAGCAGAGTCAGAACCACCCTGATTGGCGCGTACTGGGATTCGTTAGAGTTAATAACAAAGCCTCTTTACGAGCTTGTCAGAAGCTCGGTTTTACTATAGTTGGCCGAGTTGGGTTTATCGAATTATTGTTTGGCATCCGGTTTCAGTATTTATTAGGGCGTAATGCTCTTCGAAAAACCACCAGGCGTAATTTTCTTCAGATAATTTAACGAGAGGTGGCCCTTTGCTCCCAGGAGGCTCCACCCAGTTGAGCACCCCTGTGGACTGGCTATCCTTACTGAACCATATCAACCACTCCTTGAACCAATCGTTTACAATAATGTTTGGTTCTTTTTTTGCTCCGATTTTCCGATATTTCCTTTTTCTAACTCTTTTCTAATGATACTCTTGTGGTTTTATGATCAAGTTGTGTTAGATTTTTAAGGTCAATCTATTTGTTCCAAGTGTGTTAGTATTAGGAGGGTAAAAATTGACCGAAAGGGTAGCGCCAACCTATGCCATCCGTTTGGCTGGAGCCCTGCTAAACAAAAAGGGTTCGCTCATCCTAGCTACTCTAATTATCGGCTTCCTAACAGGGGGTTGCCTGTTTACAGACCCTTATCTGCGGACGCTCAGGGCCTAACGTCACCGTTACCGGTGGTGGCGGTTCATGTATCGGAGGTTACGGAGGCTTTGGAGACAATACCGGCGGGGCCGAATACGCCCCAGCCCCCGGCGGTGCCTGATGCTTCGGGTTACGAGTGGTGGTACACGTCGTGGCCCTACTTTGTGATGGCGGAGTCGTTGAAAGAAGCGCTGCGCTCGGATGGGACGCCCTACGTGGTGGTGACGGATGCGGATATCACGGCCGGGAATTTGCTGCAAGCCGACGGCTCGCCCAAATACCCCATCGTCATCAGTCTGGCGGCCGAAGCGGTTGGGGATGATGAGATTGGCCCGTTGCGGGCCTACGTCAATGCTGGGGGATTTCTGTTTGTCGGCTCATCTTCATTCACCCGGCAGCCGGATGGGACGGCTCGGGGCGATTTTGCGTTGTCAAGCGAGATGGGCTTGCAGATGCGGACTGGCGGCCTGGATAACTGGTACGAGAATGGGGTTTTCAGCAAAGCGACAGACAATCGGCTTGTAGCCCACATTCCGACAGGGACCCTCAACTGGCATCTGCCGCTGACCTCAGAAGAGATTCCATTGGGGATAACAGGGGGGCATGTGGTCCATCAGAACCACTATGCCTGGGCGGTGAACACAATAGACGCTCAAGTTCTGGCCAACGGTTCTTCGGGGCCACTGGTGGCGACGAAGGGGTACGGCAGTGGGCGGTTCATTTACTATGGGATTATGCAACCGCTGATAGGGGTAGGGGGCAATGATGCCGGGATGTATTCGTACCTGATCTTGCGGCGGGCCATCGAGTGGGCATTTGAGTCGGCCAATCTGCCGATTGTCAAGCTCAGCCCGTGGCGGTATGGGCACGACTCGGCGTTCATTGTGCGCCACGATTTTGAGAACGACCCGGTCAGCATCCAGGCCATCGAGGCGATTGCTCAATCGGAGCAGGCGAAGGGAGTGAAAGGGGAGTACTATTTCTGCACGGGGGTAGTGCGGCTGGGTTCGGCGGATCATCAATTGAGTGAGGTGCAGAAGCAGGCCACGATCGAGAGCTTGCGGCGGGCGGTTTCTCTGTATGGGGCGACGATTGGTTCGCACAATGGAGGACTGGCGAATCCGGTCAATCCGACCTTACAGCCGGAAACTTATGATTACTGGCACTGGGGGCCGGATGAAGCGCTGGACACCCATCCGCCGGGCTATGCCAGCGGCAAGGCCTATGCCAATGCCTCGATTAGCCAGTCCTTCCAGGACATCGAGGGCTGGCTGAGCGGGTTGGATAACGGGCGTGCGGGATGTGGCAGCGGGAACAACTGTCCGCGGGTCTGGGTATCGCCGTACTTCAATTCCGGGCGGGATGGCTCGTTCGAGGTTCTGGAAGAGGTGGGGGCGATCACGATGGGCGAACAGAAGCTCAGTCCCTTCCCGCACTGGACGTTGTCCACCCAGACGAAGGGCAAGCGTTATGCCCATCTGACCTTGCCGGTGAGTGATTGGTACGTTGGCGGCGAGGTTGCCCAATCATTGGAACAACATACAGACGCCTCGATGCGAGCCGGGGTTGATTTCTATTACAACCAGGGATTGTTGGTGAATTTTTACGGGCACGGCAGTGTTTCCAACTACTCGTCCTATGTGGTGAGCAAGCCGCGGATATGGTCCACGAATTCGATAGGGATATACGATTGGTGGGTGGTGCGTTCGGCGGTAAATGTCACTCCCGGTTACAGTCAGAACGGGACGACAGCGAGTGTGACGGCGAGGGATTGCCAATGCCAGCGACCCTGAGACGGCGATAGAGGTGGTGATTCCAAACTGGGACAGCGGTACGGTGAGCAATCTTCAGGTCTTGCTTGATGGTGTGGTGGCGAGTTCAAGTGACTATCGCCCGACCAGCTATGGGGTCAAGGTAAGAGGGCGCCACTGTCTCTACCGTCGAAGTGCGCTATGATCTCCCGGCACCCAATACCCCCCCTACCCCTACCCTACACCAACCGCGGCAGGCGTCCTAACCATCGGCGAGACCAATATCTTGAGCGACGATGACTCTGGCAATGGCAATCTGCTTGTGGCGCAACAGGTTGTTTTGCCCCAAAGCGCCACCCTTCAGAGTCTGAGTTTCTACATAACGAGTGCAAGTGGGCAATGCGATTGGGCATCTATGATAATGCTGGGAGCAATCCCGGCACGCTCAGAGCACAAACCGTTGCCTTTACACCTGTAGTCGGCTGGAATACGCAAAATGTCGTGACGCCGGTGCTATTGCCGGCGGGACCCTACTGGTTAGCCTATCTTGCCCAGAGTAACAATTTGCATTTCAGGGGTAACGTCGACCGGCTCAGCGCGAGGTTACAGTTACTCGTTCGGGCCAATGCCCACTACATTTCAAGCTCACCGTTGAGCGGAACATTTCACTTTTCGTTTTATGCCACTTTGTTGACCGGCCCAGTCTCAACCAGCACCCGACCAACACACCAACGGCAACTAACACACCACTACCAACCAATACACCGACCAATACGCCGGTACCGCCGACAGCCACCCAACCAACACGCCAACGCCGACCAATACACCAACGGACACGCCGACGCCAACCAATACGCCGACGGACACGCCGACGCCGACCAATACGCCGCTGCCAACCAATACACCGACCAACACGCCGGTGCCGCCGACAGCCACCCCAACCAACACCCCGCTGCCAACCAATACACCGACGGACACGCCGACGCCGACCAATACACCGACGCCAACAACACACACCGACCACGCCCGTACCGCCGACAGCCACCCCAACCAACACCCGCTGCCAACAATACGCCGACGGACACGCCGACGCCGACCAATACGCCGCTGCCAACCAACACGCCGACGGACACGCCGACGCCGACCAATACACCGACGCCAACCAACACCCGACCGACTAACACGCCGGTACCGCCGACAGCCACCCCAACCAATACACCGATGCCGACGCCAACCGTATCAGGTCCCTATTACCATTGGCGAGACCAACATCTTGAGCAGCGATGACTCTGGCAATGGCAATCTGCTTATTGCCCAACAGGCTGTTCTGTCTCAAAACGCCACCCTTCAGAGTCTGAGTTTCTATGTTGCCAGCGCCAGTGGGCAGCTGCGATTGAGCCTCTACGACGATGCCGGGGCAATCCCGGCACGCTCAGAGCGCAAACGACTGCCTTTACGCCTGTAGTCGGCTGGAACACACGAAATGTCGTGACGCCGGTGCAATTACCGGCGGGACCTATTGGTTGGCCTATCTTGCGCAGAGTAACAATCTGCATTTTAGGGTTGCGTTGACCGGCTCAGCGCGGGGGTTACAGCTACTCGTTCAGAGCAATGCCGACGACATTTTCAAGCTCACCGATGAGTGCCTCAGTGCATTGGTCGCTGTACGCTGCTTTGTTGAATGGCACAGCCTCAGCAAGTATGCTGACTACGTCGAAACAGCCACCCTCAACAATCTACCTGCCTATCATTCTAAAATAGTAGTTGTTAAATGACTGGGCGCCAGTCTCGGTTTTCGAGGGGGCTATATTTTTTAGGTTGTTGGTTTTTTAGACCCGCTTCAGTATTTAATTGCACGATTTGTCTGGACTTCCTGTATAGCGGTGTTCTAGATAATAATTTTCCCAAACTTGAAACCATTTTATTAGTTTATCGTAATCTTACGGCAGAATGGAAGTTGCATGGATCGCCCTCGTATTTGCTTTGTTAGCGCGCTGTTTCTGGTAGTATTGTTTTTACTGCTGTATCCTATCCCTGTCAGTTATGCACAGTCGCCTGATACGTCCCAGCTTGTGACGTTGACGTGTACGGGGAGTCCATGCAATTGGGGTACATCTTTGAGCGGTCAAGCGCTGGTGTGGCCGGCCTCACTGGGGCCATTGACCAATCGTTTAGGCTATACGGCCTCGGCGGGGATCTATCTTCCGGCGAGTGCGGCGTCAGGCATGACCGTATCCATCACCTCTGGCACGGTGACGATGTATGCCGGACTGCCCGATGCAGCGTCACACCGGGTCCTGGCAACGTTGTCCTCAGGCCAGTCACACCTGATCACGGGCCTTGCAGCCGGCGAGGTTGTGAGTGTGCAAAGTGGTAATGTTTTACATGCTCGTTAATACCTCCCCCCGCCACAGCCACTCCTACAGCGACTGGCCCACGGCCACACCTACGCCGGCATGTACTGATCCAACCACGTGCAATCCCGTCTCGTCTATCCACTCTTTCTGGCGCTGCAATATTCCTGGCTGCACTCATTCTGATTGGATCGGCTCGGTTATCTCATGGCCGTCATGGTCGGCCTATGAAGACAACGCCCGCACAGGCAGCCAATCAAGGACGGTGTTTTCCGCTGAGGGAGAAAAACTATATCCGTATATGGGCTCGTGGGCTGAGGGGTGCCAGGTCACTGCTGTCTCCGGGACGGCGTTGATTATCGAATGGCAGCGGGGGACCGATGTATGGCAAGAGATCTGGCTGGAGCCGGGGCAAAGTCATACGATTGCGCTCACCTCTCCGGAGGATGGAGCCTTGATTGAGGGCCCCCCCGCGCCAGGATTTAGTGTATCGCTGGCAAATTGTAATCCGCAGAGTATCCAAAAGACACCAACGCCGACGCCCACATCAACCAACACGCCGACAGACACGCCGACGCCCGCACCGACCGTACCAGGCGCCCTAACTATCGGTGAGACCAACATCCTGGGTACCGATGACTCTGGCAATGGGGATCTGCTTGTGGCGCAACAGGTTGTTTTGCCCCAAAGCGCCACCCTTCAGAGTTTGAGTTTCTACGTTACGAGTGCCAGTGGGCAGTTGCGGCTGGGCCTCTACGATGATGCCGGGGGCAATCCCGGCACGCTGAGGGCACAAACCGCTGCCTTTACGCCTGTGGCCGGCTGGAACACACAAAATGTCGTGACGCCGGTGCTACTGCCGGCGGGGACCTACTGGTTGGCCTATCTTGCGCAAAGTAACAATTTGCATTTCAGGGTTGAGTTGACCGGCTCAGCCCGGGGTTACGGCTACTCGTTCGGGCCAATGCCGACGACATTTTCAAGCTCACCGTTAAGCGGCACCCTTCACTGGTCGCTCTATGCCACTTTGTTGACTGGCACAGCCTTAACGCCGACGCCAACCAACACACCGACCGCCACGCCGATTCCACCGACGGCCACGCCAACAAACACGCCTGAGCCGACCGCGACGCCGACAGACACCCTGATACCAACCAGCACACCGACGGACACACCGATGCCCCCGACGGCCACGCCAACCAACACGCCTGAGCCGACCGCGACGCCGACAGACACCCCGATACCAACCAACACACCGATGCCCCCGACGGCCACGCCAACCAACACCCCTGAGCCGACCGCGACGCCGACGGACACCCGATACCAACCAACACACCGACTGATACGCCGATGCCCCCGACGGCCACGCCAACCAATACACCGCTGCCGACCAATCCCCAGCGCCAACACCGACCGTATCAGGTGTCTTCAGCATTGGGGAGACCAATATCTTGGGTACCGATGACTCTGGTTATGGCAATCGGCTTATTGCACAGCAGGTTGTTTTGTCTCAGAGTGCCAGCATTCAGAGTATGAGTGTCTATATTTCGAGTGCAGCGGGCAGTTGCGATTGGGTATCTATGATGATGTAGGAGGTAATCCCGGAATACTCAGGGCACAAACCGCAATATTTACACCCACTGTTGGATGGAATACGCAGAACGTTTTGACGCCGACGCAATTATCGCCAGGAACATACTGGTTGGTGTATTTGGCGCAGAGTAATAGTTTGCGTTTTAGAATGACATTGAGCGGTGCAGCTCAGGTTACAATTATTCGTTTGGAGCAATGCCCGGTGCATTTCCCAGTCCACCATTCACCGGCACACTTCATTGGTCACTTTATGCGACCTTATTGAATAGTACAGCCTCATTGAACACGCCGTTGCCGCCAGCATCAACGCCGACGGATACACCAATGGCAACGAACACACCAGAGCCGCCGACCGCTACCCCGACCAACACGCCGGAACCGCCGACACCCGTACCCACTAACACGCCGGAGCCGCCGACCGCTACCCCGACCAACACGCCGGAACCGCCGACACCCGTACCCACTAACACGCCGGAGCCGCCGGCGCTACCCCAACCGACACGCCGGAGCCGCCGTCCGCTACCCCGACCAACACGCTGGAACCGCCGACACCCGTACCCACTAACACGCCGGAGCCGCCGACCGCTACCCCGACCGACACACCAGAGCCGCCGACCGCTACCCCGACCAACACGCCGGAGCCGCCGACACCCATACCAACGAACACACAGTAACCGCCGATGCCTATGCCAACTGCTTCAGACCCCAGACCCCATTACTATCGGTAAGAGCAACATCTTGAGCAATGATGACCCAGGCAAAGGAAATCTGCTTATCTGGACTTTCCAAAGACGAACCATCACAGTTTCTTTTGCCTGCGGGTCTTGAGACAGAACCAATCGGCACTTTGGACAACTGACAGCAATAGGTTCAAATCCGCACTTTATCTCAGGAGGAAGCAGTGCCACGAAAACAGTACTCACTCATCCTTACTGCTCTAATTATCGGCCTCCTCGTAGTTGGGTTGCCGGGTAACGGGCTCTTATCTGCGGCTGCGCAAGGCTCGGTTTTACCGTTACCGGTGGTGGCGGTTCATGTATCGGAGGTGACCGAGGCGCTTGAGACGATGCCGGCGGGGGCCAGGCGCCCCAGCCCCGGCGGTGCCTGATGCTTCGGGTTACGAGTGGTGGTACACGTCGTGGCCCTACTTTGTGATGGCGGAGTCGTTGAAAGAAGCGCTGCGCTCGGATGGGACGCCCTACGTGGTGGTGACGGATGCGGATATCACGGCCCAGGGAATTTGCTGCAAGCCGACGGCTCGCCCAATACCCCATCGTCATCAGTCTGGCGGCCGAAGCGGTTGGGGATGATGAGATTGGCCCGTTGCGGGCCTACGTCAATGCTGGGGATTTCTGTTTGTCGGCTCATCTTCATTCACCCGGCAGCCGGATGGGACGGCTCAGGGCGATTTTGCGTTGTCAAGCGAGATGGGCTTGCAGATGCGGACTGGCGGCCTGGATAACTGGTACGAGAATGGGGTTTTCAGCAAAGCGACAGACAATCGGCTTGTAGCCCACATTCCGACAGGGACCCTCAACTGGCATCTGCCGCTGACCTCAGAAGAGATTCCATTGGGGATAACAGGGGGCATGTGGTCCATCAGAACCACTATGCCTGGGCGGTGAACACAATAGACGCTCAAGTTCTGGCCAACGGTTCTTCAGGGGCCACTGGTGGCGACGAAGGGGTACGGCAGTGGGCGGTTCATTTACTATGGGATTATGCAACCGCTGATAGGGGTGAGGCAATGATGCCGGGATGTATTCGTACCTGATCTTGCGGCGGGCCATCAGTGGGCATTTGAGTCGGCCAATCTGCCGATTGTCAAGCTCAGCCCGTGGCGGTATGGGCACGACTCGGCGTTCATTGTGCGCCACGATTTTGAGAACGACCCGGCCAGTATCCAGGCCATCGAGGCGATTGCTCAATCGGAGCAGGCGAAAGGGTGAAGGGAGTACTATTTCTGCACGGGGGTAGTGCGGCTGGGTTCGGCGGATCATCAATTGAGTGAGGTGCAGAAGCAGGCCACGATCGAGAGCTTGCGGCGGGCGGTTTCTCTGTATGGGGCGACGATTGGTTCGCACAATGGAGGACTGGCAGATCCGGTCAATCCGACCTTACAGCCGGAAACTTATGATTACTGGCACTGGGGGCCGGATGAAGCGCTGGACACCCATCCGCCGGGCTATGCCAGCGGCAAGGTCTATGCCAATGCCTCGATTAGCCAGTCCTTCCAGGACATCGAGGGCTGGCTGAGCGGGTTGGATAACGGGCGTGCGGGATGTGGCAGCGGGAACAACTGTCCGCGGGTCTGGGTATCGCCGTACTTCAATTCCGGGCGGGATGGCTCGTTCGAGGTTCTGGAAGAGGTGGGGCGATCACGATGGGCGAACAGAAGCTCAGTCCTTCCCGCACTGGACGTTGTCCACCCAGACGAAGGGCAAGCGTTATGCCCATCTGACCTTGCCGGTGAGTGATTGGTACGTTGGCGGCGAGGTTGCCCAATCATTGGAACAACATACAGACGCCTCGATGCGAGCCGGGGTTGATTTCTATTACAACCAGGGATTGTTGGTGAATTTTTACGGGCACGGCAGTGTTTCCAACTACTCGTCCTATGTGGTGAGCAAGCCGCGGATATGGTCCACGAATTCGATAGGGATATACGATTGGTGGGTGGTGCGTTCGGCGGTAAATGTCACTCCCGGTTACAGTCAGAACGGGACGACAGCGAGTGTGACGGCGGGGATTGCCAATGCCAGCGACCCTGAGACGGCGATAGAGGTGGTGATTCCAAACTGGGACAGCGGTACGGTGAGCAATCTTCAGGTCTTGCTTGATGGTGTGGTGGCGAGTTCAAGTGACTATCGCCCGACCAGCTATGGGGTCAAGGTAAGAGTGGGCACCACTGTCTCTACCGTCGAAGTGCGCTATGATCTCCCGGCACCCAATACCCTACCCTACCCCTACACCAACGTCAACCAGTACGCCGACCGACACCCCAACCCCAACTAATACACCACTGCCCACCGATACTCCAACCCCCACGCCGACACCGCCATTTGTAACCTTCTACCTGCCTATCGTTCTAAAAAAGTGACTTGGTCTTCGTGAGGGACTTAATTCAACCCATTTTCCAGCCATCCCGATTTTTACTTCAAACCCAATTCAAACCTGGCTGTGTTACAATGGCTCAGAGTTAGCTGGCTATCCCCATCATTGTTAGAGGAGATCTAAATAGTGAATATCCTGTCAGTTGTCATTCCCCATTTTTCGCCGTGTTTTATCAATACACCTTGACAGTTCGGACAGATTGGAAAATTGTATGAGAGGTCATATTATTCGATTTGCCAGCATACTCGCTTTGATAATATTGTCGTTATTGCTGCATTCTGCCCTGTTAGTTATGCCCAATCCTCCGATACATCGCAGCTTGTGACGTTGACGTGTACGGGGAGTCCATGCAATTGGGGTACATCTTTGAGCGGTCAAGCCCTGGTCTGGCCGGCTTCACTGGGGCCATTGACCAATCGTTTGGGCTACACAGCCTCTGCGGGGATCTATCTTCCGGCGAGCGTTGCGTCAGGCATAACCATATCGCTCACCTCTGGCACGGCGACAGTGTATGCCGGACTTTCTGATGCAGTGTCACACCGGGTTCTGGCAACGCTGTCTGCGGGCCAGTCGTATCTGATCACGGGTCTTGTGGCTGGTGAAGTTGTGAGTGTGCAAAACAGTCAGAACGTATTTGCATACTCGTTAACAATACCTCCCCCGGTCACCCCTACCGCGACCAGCCAAATAGGACCGGCAGCGGGTTGTGATGATCCAACCACGTGCAATCCCGTCTCGTCTATCCACTCTTTCTGGCGCTGCAATATTCCTGGCTGCACGGATGCTGACTGGGTCGGTTCGGTCATCTCGTGGCCGTCATGGTCGGCCTATGAAAATAATGGCCGCACAGGCAGCCAATCGAGGACGGTGTTTTCCGATGAGGGAGAAACACTCTATCCGTATATGGGCTCGTGGGCTGAGGGATGCCAGGTCACCGCTGTCTCCGGGATAGTGTTAATCATCGAATGGCAGCGGGGGACCGATGTATGGCAAGAGTTCTGGCTGGAGCCGGGGGAGAGTCATACAATCGCGCTTACGCCCCCGGAGGATGGGGCCTTGATTGAGGGCCCCCCCGCGCCGGGGTTTAGTGTATCGCTGGCAAATTGTAATCCGCAGAGTGTCCCAACACTCACCCCAACGCCGACCCCGACTAATACCCCGACCCATACACCCACACCAACACCAATTCCATCAGGTCCCTTAACTATCGGTGAGACTAATATCCTGGCTGCCGATGATTCTGGCAACGGCGATCTGCTTGTTGCCCAACAGGTTATTTTGCATCAGAGCGCCACGCTTCAGAGTCTGAGTTTCTATATTACGAGTGCCGCAGGGCAACTGCGACTGGGTATCTATGATGATGCCGGGGGTAATCCCGGTACGCTCCGGGCGCAAACCACTGCCTTTACTCCTGTAGTTGGGTGGAACACCCAGAATGTTTTGACGCCGGTGTTGCTGCCGGCAGGGACATACTGGTTGGCCTATCTTGCAGAAAGTAACAATTTGCATTTTAGAGTTGAGTTGTCCGGTTCATCGCGATTTTATAGCCACCCATTTGGGGTGTTACCCAATACATTTTCAAGTTCGCCATCAAGCGACACATTTCATCACTCACTTTACGCGACTTTACTGGTTGATCCGCCCCCCACGAGCACGCCGACCCAGACCCCCACGCCAACCCCCACCGATACGCCGACGAGCACACCGACCCATACCCCCACGCCAACCCCCACCAATACGCCGACGAGCACGCCGACTCATACCCTCACGCCGACATCACCGTTTGTAACAGTTTACTTGCCTATCGTTCTAAAAAAGTAATTTGACACTTCCCTTGAGTTGGGATTGAATGGCTTATTATGTGTGAAGTGGTGCTTTCTCCCTTCACAACAGGTCTATTGTTCTTATTGCAGTAAATTAAGAAACCTGTACAATACCGGAAGGATTGGTTTAAGATGAAGCGGACCCTATTGGGGGAAAGATGAATAAGACTGCGAGAATAATAAAAGAAACTACCAGACTCTCTATATTTTTTTTACGCCGTGATAATCGCCGGTTTGGTCTCTTGTTAATGACATGCAGTGCTCTGGCGCTATTCTTCATCCTCTTTACCCATAATAGCAGTGGCAAGACCATCCTTAGGGGTGAGGCCATGCCCTATCTCTACGCGCCGCAACAGCAGCAGCAAGACCACAAGATATATCTGCCAATTATCTTCTCATCAAATATCGGCCTGCTGCGGGTCAATCCGGCCAATCCGCGCTATTTTACCGATGGGAATAGCCGGGCGATCTACTTGACCGGGTCACATACCTGGGCGAATTTTCAAGAGGCCGGTGAATCAAACCCGCCTCCCGTCTTTGATTACGTGGCTTATCTGGATTTTCTGCAAGCAAACAATCACAATTTTTTCCGCTTGTGGCGGTGGGAACAGGCTAAATGGATCCGTGGACGGCTGGCAACATCTGGTTTGATCCTATGCCTTACCAGCGGCCGGGGCCTGGGACAGCTCTGGATGGCAAAGCAAAGTTCGATTTGACCAAGTTTAACCAGGCTTACTTTGATAGGCTGCGAGCTAGAGTAATCCAGGCGGGGGAACGGGGTATCTATGTTTCGATTATGTTGTTCGATGGGTTCAGTGTTGATAATAAAGGAGACGTTGGCAATCCCTGGCCGGGACACCCCTATAATATCAAAAACAACATTAATGGGATTGATGGTGACCCCGACAAAAATGGGAGAGGGGAGGAGACCCATACCCTGCAGCTACCAGCCGTAACGGCGGTCCAAGAGGCTTATGTGCGCAAAGTGATTGATACGGTCAACGACCTGAATAATGTGCTGTACGAGATCAGCAATGAGAGCCATTCGAATTCGCAGGAATGGCAGGTCCACATGATCAATTACATCAAGAGTTATGAGGCTACCAAGCCCAAACAGCATCCGGTCGGGATGACGGTCGAGTATCCTAACGGCAGTAATGCCGAGTTATTTGCCAGCCCGGCCGATTGGATTTCTCCGAATGACAGCGGTGGGTACAAGGACAATCCGCCGGCTGCCGATGGGAGTAAGGTGATTATCTCAGATACAGACCATTTATGGGGTGTTGGCGGTGATCGGCAGTGGGTCTGGAAAAGTTTCACCAGGGGTATCAACCCTATTTATATGGATTGTTATCATGCGATTTACTGTGAGGGACAGAATCCCAATAATGATCCCACCGTGGTTAGTGTGCGGCGCAATATGGGTTATACCCTGAATTATGCCAATCGGATGAACCTGGCGGCGATGACGCCACGGGGTGATTTGTGTTCGACCGGGTATTGCTTGGCCAATCCGGCAGCTAGTGGGGCCGAGTATCTGGTATATCTACCTACGGGTGGGAAGGTAACAGTTAATCTCTCGGCCGTGTCAGGTGAACTGTCGGTTGAGTGGTTCAATCCAAGTACGGGGGCCGCGTTCGCTGGAGGCAGCACACCCGGAGGAGCGAGTCGCTCGTTTACCGCCCCTTTCAACGGTGATGCGGTGCTGTATCTCTATTAATCAGGTTGATAGCTTTTCTCCCGACCATACCTTGCCCCCGTAACCTAAAGTGTACAGAGCAAATAGAATAAGGTTGAAAAATATATGTTTTCAAACTGAATTCAAACTTATTTGTGATATAGTGGTCTTGTAGACAATTACGTTAACCTCATAATCAAATAGTTAATTTTTTCGAAAAGGGGAAAAAATGACTACAAGGACACTATCAACATACATCATCCGTCTGCAGGCGATCTTATCGCTGTTGGTATTGGTATTTACTGTGAGCCTCCTCACCCCTATGCTTGCCTATGCTGATGGTGAGGTGACAAACTGTGCGAACGATACCGATCTGCATGCCAAACTGGCCGGCGGCGGTGTAGTCACCTTCAATTGTGCCTCCACTCCTGCAACCATCCTTTTGACCACGGCTGATCTTCCTGGCAGCAGCTACATCAATATCACCCAAACGCCGACGATTAGCGGTGGGGGGCTGATTACCCTCCAGGGGAACGGCGGTGCTCGCATTTTTAATGTTGATAGCAGCACCTTGGTTCTGGATGGCCTGACCATAAGTAACGGGCAGGCTAACAATTATGGCGGGGCGCTCCAAGTAGTCAATGCGGGTGTCGTGACTATCACGGCAAGTACATTGGTTAACAATCAAGCGACTAATTTGGGTGGGGCGGTCGCTGCTGCCAACAGCGAATTGAATATTATAAACAGCACCCTTTTTAACAACCGGGCTGGGGTTGGGGGCGCGATTTATATTGCTCAGAGCACAGGTGTGGGCAAGGCGGCGATAATAAATAGTACCATCTACAGTAACACCGCTTCCGACGGCGTGGGGGGGGGCATCCGCAGTTATGATGCTCGACTTACCCTTGCTAACAGTACCTTGTCTAATAATAGGGCTCTTGAAGACATCGGTGTCGAGCCTGGCGGTAATGGTGGCGCTATCGCCGTCTCCGGCACGGGTAGTAGTATCACTCTCATTACCAACACCACCATCTTCAGTAATTTTGCTTCGATCAACGGCGGGGGTATCCAGGCTGATAGCGGAAGCGGCAGTGGGAGTATTAAGAACAGCGTTGTCGCCGGTAATGTTGCTACCACTACCAATGTCGCTAATTGTAATAGCGCCAGTATTATCTCCAATGGTAACAATATAGACAGTGGCAATGGCTGCAACTTCATCGCCAGCGGCGACCTTCCCAACACCGACCCCCTGCTCGGCCCGCTGGCGAACAATGGCGGAACTACCCTGACCCACGCGCTGTTACCCGGTAGCCCGGCCGTTAACGCCGCCGACAATACCGCCTGTGCCGCTGATCCAATTAAGAATGTGGACCAGCGGGGTGTACTCCGTCCGCAAGGCGCATTTTGTGACATCGGTGCAGTGGAAGAGACCAGCAGTTTGGCCATAGCCAAAAGCTCGGTTAACCAAGGAGGTGAGCCTATTCAACCGGGTGAGCGGATCACCTATACGATTTCCGTGACCAATACCAGCAGTTTGACCGCCACTGATGGAGTAATTTCCGACACCCTGCCGGCTAACACCTCTTTTGTCACTGATAGCATTACTCTCAGCCCTCTCAGTGCTGGCACAAAGGGTTCCACACCGCCTACGCTGGCCAGCAACCTGACGATCACTGCCGGTCAGAGCATCACCGTAACCTACGCTGTGACAGTCAACACGCCTCTCCCCAACCAGACGCAGATAGTGAACACGGCTTCGGTGACGAGCAGTGAGGTCAGCCAGGCGCAGACTAGCACGGTCACGGATACGGTGACGAGTGTTCCGGCCCTGTCCATCCAGAAGAGTTCACTGGATGGGAACGGCGGGCTGCTGGCGCCGGGCGACACGCTGACCTACACCATTGTGGTTGCCAACAACAGCAGCACGGCTAACGCCACCGGCGGCCTGATCTCCGATCCTCTACCGGTCAACACCACCTTTGTGCCGGGCAGTATTGTCCTCAATCCATCCGGCGCTGGCACAAGGTTCCACACGCCTACGCTGGCCAGCAACCTGACGATCACTGCCGGTCAGGCATCACGGTAACCATGCAGTCACCGTCAATTCCTCCTTGCCCGACCAGACGCAGATAGTGAACACGGCTTCGGTGACGAGCAGTGAGGTCAGCCAGGCGCAGACTAGCACGGTCACGGATACAGTGAGTGCGCCGGCCTGTCCATCCAGAAGAGTTCACTGGATGGGAACGGCGGGCTGCTGGCGCCGGGCGACACGCTGACCTACACCATTGTGGTCGCCAACAACGGCACGGCTAACGCCACCGGCGGCCTGATCTCCGATCCCCTGCCTGCTAACACGAGTTTTGTGCCGGGCAGTATTGTGCTCAATCCATCCGGCGCTGGCTTGTTCGGCTCCAACCCTCCCACCCTGGCCAGCGACCTGACCATCACTGCCGGGCAGCGCATCACCTTGACCTATGGTGTCAAGGTCAATTCCCCCCTGCCTGACCAGACAAAGATAGTGAACACGGCTTCGGTGACGAGCAGTGAGGTCGGCCTGGTGCAGAGCAGCACGGTCACGGATACGGTAACAAGCCAACAGAATACTTATCTGCCTGTGATCCACAAAAATTCTGGGCCATAGCCCGGATTATTGGCTTTCCTTGCTTGACAACCATCCACATTTTTTAATCTATCAGATTTGAAATTTGATAGTAAGGCCCAAACTGATCTGAAAGTGAGTAGGACCTATTGTGCGCATTCTATTTCTAAGTCAAGTTTTGCCTTTTCCGGTGGATGCCGGTCCTAAAATGCGTAGCTATTATGTGCTGCGTCATTTGACCCAAAAGCATCAAGTAACTCTACTGACATTCGTGCGTGAGACTGATAAACCCGAAGATACTGCTCATTTGGCTAAATTCTGCCAGGCAGTTCATACCGTGCCGATGCAGCGCACCCGGCTGCGCGATCTCAAATTTTTGACACAAAGCCTCCTGACCCAACAACCCTTTCTCATCATTCGTGATCAAATCCCGGCAATGAACGTTAAGATTCAACAATTGGTCCAGTCAGAGCAGTTTGACGTAATCCATGCCGATCAACTCTGGATGGCCCAATACGCCCTGGCTGCCAAAATGGCATCGCCGCAAAGTAAATTAATCCTCGACCAACACAATGCTGTGTATCTTATTCCCAGACGTCTCGCCGAGGCAGACTCTAATCCGATCAAGCAACGTTTTTTGGCCCGTGAAGCGCGCTTACTTACCGCTTACGAACCCGAAGTGTGCCATCGTTTTGACCACGTGGTCTGGGTCACCGCGGAGGATCACCAGGCGGTAGCTGCTTTACCGCAACCAACTGGCAACCGTCAGACAGACTCGACTGTTATTCCTATTTGTGTCAACCCAACTGAGGCTCGACCCGTGGCACGGGTAGCAAATAGTTGCCGGATTACTTTCTTGGGAGGGCTGCACTGGCCTCCTAATGCTCAGGGCATAGTTTGGTTTGCCAAACACGTTTTTCCTCAAATTCGTGAACAAATACCCCAGGCCGTATTAACCATAATCGGTAAGAACCCGCCAGCCGGGTTAGAGGGGGAGGGGATTGAGGTAACAGGTTATGTTGTTGACCCAACTCCCTATTTAATCGAAACCGCAACTTTTATCGTGCCGTTGCACGCTGGCGGCGGGATGCGGGTTAAGATTCTCGATGCCTGGAGTTGGGGATTGCCGCTTGTCTCAACTACCATTGGGGCTGAAGGGATTGAAACTGAAGCTGATAAAAACATTCTCATCGCCGATACGGCCGAAGCGTTTGCCCAGGCAGTTATCCGGATTCTTAGAAATCCAACGTTGGCGCAACAGTTAGGCCAGCATGGGCGGCAAACTGTTCTCGATAAATATGATTGGCAAGTAAGCTACTCAGCCTGGGATGAAGTCTATAATAAGTTAATGATGGTAGAAAATGGTGAACACCAAGGTCATGCTGAATTCAGCTCAAACTAAACCAGATTGGTATTGATCTGCCCGTTGATACCCTCCTGCTTGTTTTTGCCGGCGATGCGCTCGTAGATTTACGGGCAAAGCTAGCTTGGCGCCATGCTAAAGCCCAAAACACCTCCCTTTTCTAACTATTTTCTAACTAACTTCACGTGAAGTTATTATAAAATCTTGTTAAAATTATTGTGTAATATTGGTGATCGTATAAAATTTCCTGTGATAGAGTAATGTGATGGAATTCTCTGAGGCCAACCATCCCAAGCAACAAAAAATATGCCCTTACCTTGGACTGGCTGATGACCGCGGCTCACGATTTTCGTACCCCGAAACGGCGCACCGCTGCTTTGCCGCCGGAGCAACTACCCCAATTGGACTGGAGCATCAGTCATCCTTTTGTTTCAGCCATCGGCATAGCGACTGTCCCCGTTTTGTGGAATTGGTTCCTGAGTCTTTGTCAGCTTATCCTCTTTCTACGGTTGGACCGGAGCCAAAAAGCCAGGGTTCGGCAGGAATTTCATTATGGCGAAGTATTCTGTGGGGCTTGACCAGTTTGGTGGTCGGGTTACTGGTTATTACCGGTATTCTTTACTACAGCAGCATGACCTTTCGACAAAACTTGGCGACCCCCACAGTTAATCAAGTTATACCCAGCCCACCAGCTAGCCCAACAGCTATTCCTATCGCATCTGAGAGTGTGGCTGAAGAGCCCACGCCGTCGCCCGCGCCTGCGGCAGTACTACCCGCTCTCACGGCCACCCCTACCCCGGTGGAAAATGGGAGCATCTATACCCTGTCGCCGGCGCAAAATGATATGGGTTGGTTGACCAGTAATGAAGGTAAAGGTAATCATTTTGGTGACTCTTACCTTTATGCCGGTGTGTTTCAAGGCCAAGTCTATATCAGCGCCTTCCAATTTGATCTTAGTCCGATCCCCCGTGGGGCGCCTATTGCTTCTGCCGTGCTCCAACTAACCGGTTTACGCGAGGACCGCCTGGCTATTCATATTGACCGTTCAGGTGAAAGCGGAATATGGGCGCTTCGCCTCTTGGATCCTGAGATTGACCAGGCATGGCGTAGGCATACTTTCCAGGAAATTTTTAATGCCTCTGTTTTACAGACTTTGACCCCCATCCTGAGTGTTAAAGATTTGGCGGAAGACCAGACCAATTTCTTTGAGTTATCGCCTTCTCAGGTAAAAATACTGGAAACTCGGATCATTGAGGATGAAAAACCAAAGATTTCCTTTCGAATAGATGGACCTTTGGTTGGCCCGGATAACCTATTTGCCTGGGATACCGGTTATGGTTCAGAGAGCCATAGTAATAAAGTTGTCCTCCTCCTTAATGTTGGCCCGCCACCGCCTACACCGCCACCTTTTGATTATGTCGTTGTGACCAGCACCCCAACACCAGAAAATGTGGTAACCGCTGCAGCGATTGCCATGCAAATGACGGCCGAAGCTACGCGCATTGGCACGGCCACGCCAGTGCCGCCCAATATGGTGACCGCTACACCCATCCCCGACTATTTAATTATTGTACCTACTCCAGCTCCTGAGAATACTGCCACTGCTCAGGCCAGAGCAACAATAGCCAAGGCTGAAGCACTGACCACTGGTACCCCCACCCCGCTTCCCACTAACGCGATCACTGCCACCCCGACTCCCACCCCCACCTCGACCGCCACCCCGACCGCTTTGTTTAATTCATCCGATACTACAGGGGTCACTTTTGTGCTGATCACCTCCACTCCGACCCCTCAAACAGTCTTTGCGGCGGCTACGTTGTCCGCGGCAGCTACAGCTCAGGCTGAGAGTGGCAACCTGCCCACCCCGCTTCCAGACAACTGGGTCACCCCCATTGTTGTTACCGCGACCCCCACCCCGCTCAATGCCGCCACGGCTCAGTTTTTGGCTGAGGCAGCCACGGCGATAGCCTACACTACCGGGACACCCAGCCCAATACCACCCAACGTAGTCACCGCGACCCCCACCCCGGCTTATAATCTTGTTCCTTATCTACTTACGCCGCCTCCGGTCAGGTTGCCAACGGTTGTACCCAATCTTCCGACTGCTTTGCTTGGAAAAATTATTTTTAAGTCGGATCGGGAAGTCTATGGGGAAAGCCAATCGCTGAGCGCAGAAGAGTATACGCAATTAACGGGGCAAACGGCGCCGCCGCCAGGCACGCTCGTTTCAGTTTCTGATCCGGATACACAGGAAGTGCAGTGGTATATTATCCGGCCATCAACTGATGTTTATGTTTTCGATCCAAAGACGGGTGAGTTAGGCCGCCTGACGGACATTTGGCCTTATCAGGTGGCTCGAGACCGGGATACTTATTCACCCGATACGGTCTATCAGGCCTATACCAAGCAATTGCTGTGGACGAATGTCGAGGATGAAGTAACTGGCGTACGGCGGCCCACAGAAGAATTGGCCATCCATGTCTATGATTACAAGTACAAAGCAGAAAAAGTTGTGACCAAAATGGGGGCGGGGATCGTTTATGATCCGGCCTGGTCGCCAGTCAGTGATGAGATTGCTTTTGTGGCTACCGAAAGTGGTAATGACGAAATCTGGCTAGTCAAGGCCGACGGTACCGAGGCCCATCAGATCACGCGCAATACCTGGGAGTGGGACAAATCGCCTTCTTGGTCGCCTGATGGGAAGCAGATAGTTTTTATGTCAAATCGCACTGGAAATCAGCAATTGTGGATTATGAACGCCGACGGCAGTGACCAACGATTATTGATGGGCTGGGATAATTGGACCCCCTACAATGATTGGGGACCGGTGTGGGTCAAATACTTGGACCCGGCTCCTCCCCCGGATAAGGAACGGTAGAGGAATAAATTATTATGGATTTACGTCAATATTTGAAAAGTATTTTAAGATGGTGGTGGTTAGTTTTGCTTAGCACCACTATTGCCGCTCTTGCCAGCTATTTCGCCAGTTTGCAACAGCCTCGTATTTACCAGACTACCACCACGATTATGGTGGGTCAGGTTATTCAAAAAGCCAACCCTGAAGGCAGTGATTTTTCCCTCACCGAACAATTAGCCGAGTCATATGCCCAAATTGCTCGCCGCCAGCCTGTGCTACAGGGAACGGCTGACGCCTTAGGACTCGATATCGGCTGGCAAGACCTGCAATGGCGAGTGAATGCCTATTCGATTCCACGCACTCAACTGCTTGGGATTACGGTTCAGGACATCTCCCCTGAGCGGGCGGTGGCCATTGCTGATGAAATTGCCCGGCAACTGATCTTACAAAGTCCTGCTTCGCCCAACAACAAAGCGCGTCAGGATCGGGGTCAGTTTGTGCAGAACCAATTAGTTGAATTGGAAGGACGAATCCATACGACCCAGGCGCAGGTGAAAGAACTTCGAACAAAACTGGATGCCGCTTTAAGTGCTCGCGAGATAAAGGATTTACAAGCGCAAATAACTGATTTAGAAACCTTATTAGATAAATGGCAAACAGCTTATAGCGGCCTTTTGAATTTTATTCAAGGCGGAGACAGCCCGAACTACTTAACCGTAATTGAACCGGCCCAACTGTCAACCACGCCAATCAGCCCCAACGTTAAACTTAATGTGCTCCTGGCCGCTGCGGTCGGGTTTATGTTGGCCGTGGGTGCGGCTATATTGCTAGAATACCTTGACGATACGCTCAAATCAGCCGAGGATGTAAGCACATCCCTGGGCTTGGTTGCTCTGGGTAGTATCGAACGAATCAAGGGTAGCAGCTACATGGATAGATTGATTACTTCCCACGGCCCTTTCTCGCCCATGGCCGAGTCCTACCGTTTGATACGGAGCAACATTCAGTTTATGAGTGTTGACCAACCAACCAAATCAATTGTGATCACCAGTTCCAATCCCGGCGAAGGAAAGAGCATGACTGCGGCCAACCTGGCCATCATCATGGCTCAGGCCGAACTCAAAACCGTTATTGTTGATGCCGACCTGAGACGGCCGGCGCTGCATAAGATCTTTGGAGTACCTAATCTGGGTGGTCTTACAGATCTGTTACGCTCACCGGAGCTCGAATTTAACAGCCACATGAAAAATACCGGGATTGAAAATTTACAGTTGCTCACCAGCGGGCCCCTGCCCCCCAATCCGGCCGAACTACTCGGTTCGCAGCGAATGGCCCAGTTAGTCCAACACCTGGAGCAACTGGCCGATGTCATAATTTTTGATAGCCCACCGGTTCTGCCTGTGACTGATGCTGCCGTCCTCTCCAAGCGGACTGGTGGCGTCATCCTGGTTACCCAGGCGGGACGCACTCGCCGGGATGTGACCAAGCTGGCGATCAAAAGGTTGAATCAGGTAGAGGCTAATCTTTTGGGCACGATACTCAACCAGGTTTCCCAGAGAGACGGGAACTCCAATCAATATGCTCAGTATTATAGTCACAGTGGGCAGGGTATGGCTGGTCAACCGGTTCACTTTACCCGGCGCCGCTGGTGGCAACGGCTGCCTGTTCCTTTAAAGTGGCGAAGGATACCGGGACAGTAGATTGCCAGGAGTGGGAGTGTTGATATTTTTTTGAAACATTACAATGGTTAAAAGATAAATGGCAATGGAACAGGTAAAGGTTGGCGTTATTGGCGCTGGCGTAATGGGTCAACGACATTGTCGGGTGTATTCAAGTTTGAGACGCGCAGAACTGGTGGGAATTTGTGATTCAAGATTTGAGGTGGGGTATCTGATTGCACAGCAATATGAAGTGCCTTTTTACGAGCATATTGATGATCTCTTGGCGCATGTTGATGCGGTCAGTGTGGTTACCCCGACCCCTTTCCATTTTGAGATTGCCATGCATTGTCTGGCTCGGGGCATTCATGTAATAATTGAAAAACCTATTACCGAAACCGTTGAACAGGCGGAGTGGCTCACCCAAGCTGCTGAGGATCGCAATCTGGTTGTTCAAGTTGGGCATATCGAACGTTTCAATCCGACTTACTCGGAGTTGAAAAATGTATTAGAAGAGATGACCCCCCTGGCGATTAACTTGCGCCGCCTCAGTCCTTATCAGGGTAGCAATACCGATGTTGACGTAATCTTTGACTTGATGATCCATGACCTTGACTTGGTGTTAAACCTAATCCAGCAGGAGCCTATCTCTATAAATGCCTATGGGTTAACAGCTTTAAGTGGAAAAATAGATCATGCCGTGGCCCATCTCGGCTTCCAGTCTGGCCCACTCGTGACCGTGACGGCTTCTCGAGTCACCGAACAAAAAGTCCGATCAATTGAGGTTACGGCTATGGAAGCTTATGTGGAGGGTGATTTATTAAACAAAAGTGTTTTGGTACATCGCCGAACCGTTGGGGAGTACTACAGCAGCAATAAGTATCGCCAGGAAAGCGTTGTGCAACGCATCCACGTACCCGGTTTCGAACCCCTCTTTTTGGAATTGCAGCATTTTATAGATTGCATTGTGGAAGGTACAACTCCCCGTATTCCGGCCCGGCATGGTCTCAACGCCTTGCGACTGGCAAGCGAGATTCAACGTGTGATTTCTGCGCGACTAATTGATGCCGGTCCAAGTAGTCAACCAAAGCTTGCCTAACAGCTCCCGGTTTGTTTACTTTTACAGCGGAGTAGAGAAATTCTGGCTAAGTTTGGTGTAAATTAGCGCTCGCGCATGGCCCACAGGTCTGGAATATCATCAAACATATCAAGCATTTCGTAAATCTTCACCCTGGATCGGTATCCGCCTGATACGCTTGCCTGTAGCAGCGAATACTGCATTAGCTACAGCAGGAGTTAAGGGAGGGCCGCTCATTTCACCCACACCGCTTGGCGGTTCGTTGCTAGGCACAATATATACCTCTACAATCGGCATTTCGTCGAATTGCAGAACTGGATAACCGTGGAAATTGCTTTGCTGAACACGACCCTTTTCCAGAGTCATTTTCCTTTCAAGGCCGCCGATAGGGCAAAAGCAATCCCGCCTTCCACCTGCGCTTTGACCATAGCCGGATTAATGACGATATCACAGTCAATAGCGCAGATCACCCGCTGGATTCGTATCTTGCTGTCATTAGCAACTGAGACCTCGACCACTTCAGCCGTAGGAGTTTTTCCCCAGATTGCATAACAGGCAATCCCGCGCTCCCATCCCTCCGGCAGAGGACTGCCCCAATTGGCTTTACTTGCGGCCAATTCCAGGATCATTTTGAGTTTAAAAGGGCAAATTCGACTTCCTTTTTGCCCAGCAACTGTTCCAGGCCGGCGATACGCTGCTGGTACTCGGCCACCGTGCCATTCTGGTTAAAGATTTCTGGCCCTTTGTCCAGCAGGGTTTGCTTCCAGTTGTTGACTGTATTCGGATGCACCTGGTAAGCTTTCGCCACCTGGCCGAGTGGTCGAGGTCGGCGCTAACATAGTGGTAACTCAGGGGATGAAAAAAATCATGCTGGATGTCATCCTCACGAGTCCAGGCAACTTGCACGGGCGTACCTACTGCCTGAGACACCTGCATGGCTTCGCCGATGTAATCCACCTCGAGGCGCCAGCCAAACCCCCCACCCATCAGGGTGACGTTGACCTTAAGTAAATCTAAAGATGTCCCAAGCTTTCGCTTTATATAGCGGACAAGTCGTCCTCCAGGCAACTGGGAAAAAGCCCCTTGCGGATTTTGGGTAGGCGCCCAAACTTCGCCTCCGTTCCAACTCATATGGGCTACGCAATTCATTGGCTCCATCGTCGCATCGCCAGGTAGGGTATCTCATAAAGGACCTCCAGCTTACCGCGTGTCTGCGCCTGGGTATCATCACTCCCAATGGCTACGGTAGGGGGGCAGTTGGGTTAAGATGTTTTGACGAATAGCCTCGCTGTTGAGGGTATGTTGACCTTCATCCAGGTGATCTGGGCGCTTGCCGTCCTTGTATGGCTGCCCAGGTGTTTTCAGCTACAACAGCTACGGCGTTATCAATCTCAACAACGTCTTGCACACCCTCAACGGCCTTGGCCCCAGTCGCATCAAAGCTGACCAACCTACCACCAAAACAGACAGCGAGCAATAGAAGTATATACATGCGGGAACTTTAACATCCAGACCAAAATGGCGCTACCATCAACAAACTGAGGGTTGTCTATTGGCCCGGTGGGCGTACCTACAATATGGAAATCTTTAGGATCTTGAGAGTTAAACTTGCCGGGTCGGGGATGGGCGCTTGGGCCGCGATCTCCGCCAACTCACCATAAGTCAAGCGCTGGCTACTGGCCTGATGAATCACGCTTCCTTTTTCGGTGGTGCAGGTTTGTGGGTCTACTCCCCATTTTGAGCCGCGGCGGTTATCAGCATCATCCTGGCAATTGCACCAGTTTCACGTAGGGGTTGCCAAAACGTGCTGACGCTGGTGCTGCCTCCAGTAAATTGGTCACCATATTCTTGACCGGCTGGGCTTGTTCCACCCTCACGGTTGACCAGTCGGCATCAGTTCTTCAGCTACAATCATTGGCAACGAGGTACGTACCCTTGTCCCATTTCTGATCTGGGTACGGTGATGGTAACAGTGTTATCAGGGTCAATTCTTAGAAAAACGCTTGGCTGGAAAGTTCCACCGCCTTGCTCCGTGAGTGGTACAGTTAAGCTTTGACAACCAGCCAGTTGGAAACCCAGGACCAGGCTGGCCCCCAGAGAACTTTTTAGAAATTGACGGCGAGTGAGAGTTGATTGTATTTCCATCTTAAACCTCCTGAGCGGCGCGGTGAATAGCCCAGCGAATCCGTTGATACGTGCCACAGCGACAAATATTACCAGACATGGCATTATCAATCTCTTCGTCGCTTGGCTGGGATTTTGAGCCAGCAAAGCTGCTGCGCTCATAATCTGTCCGGGCTGGCAGTAGCCGCATTGGGCTACACTTTCGGCTAGCCAAGCCTGTTGAACTGGGTGGTTATGCTCGCTGGATAATCCTTCAATCGTGGTAACTTTTTGATCCGTAACTTCCGAAATCGGCGTAATGCAGGAACGTACAGCCTGTCCGTTCAAGTGGACAACGCACGCCCCGCATATCCCCATCTGCCACAGCTATACTTGGTGCCGGTTAAGCTGAGTATATCACGCAATACCCACAGCAGGGCACATCAGGATTTACGTTTACTGTTTTTCTTGGCCATTCACTGTTAAAATTATTGGACTCATATATATTCTCCTGTTCCATAGCATCATTGTGTCATTGCCCGCCTGTTATTAGGTGGATGCCCAATCTATTTCATCAGGTCGGCTCAGCCAAACAGATAACGATAAGCGCCTCGTAGCGGGGACTTGATCGTTAACGACATTAAAAGAAATGGTGCACCTATGCCCAGAATAGAGCAGCATGTCCCCAAGTGGCAGCATGATTACAAACTACCGCAAATATAGCTAATCCATTCAGAAGTAACAGCCATTGTGTCATGGTTTGTTCTTCATACCTTATTTTTGCGCGAACAGAGGCGGTTTCTATTCAAAAATGAAGGTCAGACGCGAATAGAGCTGATTCTATTCAGGAATTATTGAACGAAATAGGCCGAATTTGGGTATGATGGGAACATCTTCAAAACTTCAATAGACTTAGCCCCAAGAGAGGATGTTCCAATGACGATCAAATTTGGTTTAACTAAAGAACTGGTCAATACCCAATTTGGGCCGGTCGCCGCCTTGGCTGCCTATTATGAAAGCCAAAAAGTACTTGAACCTTTACAAATCATCATTCCAGTCGTGGAAAAGAGTGATTTTCCCTTAGCGAACCAACTCACCCAAGTGATCCTGAGTATCTTCACCGGGTGTGAATATCTGTCGATGGTCAATACCAGACTTCGCCCTGAGCGAAAACTAGCTCAAGTCTATCGAATTGAGCAGTTTGCCCATCAAGCTACTCTGTCCCGATCCCTGGATGGCCTAAGTCTAACGAACTTGACTGAATTGGAGCAAGCCGTCCGAACCATTAGCCAGCGCTGTAGTCGGATCTGTCAGCACGATTGGCGTGGTTTCTTGCAATTAGACTTCGACTTGTCGGGCTTACCTTGTGGCAAACAGGCTCAAGGGAGCCAAAAAGGGTTCTTTAGTGGCAAAAAAACGCCACCGGTCGGCAATTAAGCGGGTGAGTGCCATCAATTATCATGAAACAGTTTGGTCTGGTTTATTTGCTGGTAACCGAACGACGGTCACTTGCTTGAAACCAGCCGTATTAGGTGCCGAAACTGGGTTAGACTTAGCCCTTGAGCAGCGAAAACGAACGGTCTATCGCCTAGATGGTGGGGCTGGCACCGATGAAACCCTGCAATGGTTAGTCGGACGTGGCTACCACTTCATCGCCAAAGGGTTTTCTGGTAAACGAGCTTATGCCCTGGCTCAGCAAGTGTCTCGCTGGGATGCCTATGATGCTACCAGTTGGCTCGGCACAGTCCAATCCCCGGTCGATTTTTGGCCGCCCGGTTCAGATGATGGTCAAAAAGCGACTTCAGAAAAAAGAGTGGAAACACAGCTATTATGTCTCGACCCTGGCTTTTTCGTCCAAAAAAGCTTTTATGGATCGCTACAATCTCAGAGGCGCGGCTGAAATTGAACAATTTCGGGAAGACAAAGATGGCCTCCATTTATCAGCCCGACGTAAACAGCGGTTTGAAGCGCAACAGGCCATGATCTTGAGTACCGACCTGGTTCACAATTTGTTGGCTGATTTCCGTTATCGAGCTTTAGCCAATTCCCAGTTCGAAAACTGGGGTCTGAAGCGGATTGTACGAGACTTGTTAGCCATCCCTGGCCGGCTCTATTTTCGCCAAGCACAACTCAATCGAATTGAGTTGCTAGCCACCCATCCTTACGCTGAAGAGATGATTATTTGTTTTGAAAAGTACTGTTCTCGCGACTTCGGTCATTAGAAATGGCCTCTATTCGCGTCTAAATTTTACGAATAATGAAATGCGGCTCTATTCGCGCGAACACAAGGTCATAATTTCCAGGGGCGGTGTACGTAAATATTGAGTAGTACGGTGCTTGCGGGTGAAATCATCAAAGGCGTGTTGGATTTGAACTTCTGACAACCCCATGACTTGGGCCACCTCCGACACTGGCACATTGTGTTCCTGGGCATACCATAAGAGGTCCATCGTTTCAAAAGGTAGGCGGAAGAAGAATTCTTCTTGAGTCTGATGGGCACTGTAGGTGTCAGAGGTCGGCGTCCGCTGTCGAATTGCTTCTGGTATCTCAAGATATTCGGCCAGTTGATAGATTTGAGTTTTAAACAAATGGGCAATTGGCTGGATATCTACCCCACCATCGCCATATTTTACAATAAACCCTTGGTCAGGTTCATTCTTGTTCGCCGTACCGATGACGGCATAATTGCGGGACTCGGCGTGGTAGTAGAGGGTGGCCATACGGCTGCGCTGCTTGAAGTTGGAAGCAGCAACAACCTGGAGATACTCTCGGGTAGGTAATCGTTGTGTCTTTTCTTCACCACTAGGAGAAACTATGGTGACAGAGAAGAAATTGAGTGTGTTATCGTCCAGTAGATTTGAAGGCAACACAATCTTGACTTTATAACCAATGGCTGGATCATACTCCGGGAAAATACGGCGAATGGCCTCATCGCGGCGCAAATAACAGCCAAAGCCCTCCAGGGCTGGGGTCACATTTTCCAGGATGGCCTCAACCCCAAATTGTTTGGCTAATTGCCGAGCCAGGGTTTCACTGCTGAAGTCTGAGTCTTTATCGGGCAT
This sequence comes from Anaerolineales bacterium, assembly GCA_015075185.1. Taxonomy (GTDB): domain Bacteria; phylum Chloroflexota; class Anaerolineae; order 4572-78; family J111; genus DSQQ01. The sequence continues at coordinate 65,620 of JABTUW010000004.1, forward strand.
CATCACGGCTACTACTAGTTCAGGCCCAAAAGCACGGACACAGAGCGCCAGAACCGTTGACGAGTCAACCCCACCACTAATACCAACCACTCCGCCGAAGCGGCGCCAAACTTGGTGGACAGTCTGGCGTAGCGATGAAACCAGGCGTTCTGTTTCAGTAGCGGGGTCAATGTCCAGTACATGTTTATTGAAACTCATAGATTATCCCTCTTGAATAGCTAACTTCTGGCTGACGCAGACTTTGACATTATCATGGATACCCAGAGGTGGTATCATTTTGAAATTGGTGATGAACTGCTGGTTAATAAGCTGGCTGGACAAGATACCTGCCAGAGCCATCTCATCTGTTTCGCTTAACCGCAACCCTCGTTCGATCTTGCTTACCAGTTGACTGACGGCGTCCGGCTTGAATAAGCCAGTTGTGGCGACGGTCATAGGTGATAAGAAATCACGTACATAGTCAAGATCTCCCCCGCATGGGGAGGAGGGGAAAAAGCTATGCTGAATGGGAGCCCGATAAGGTTGTTTGGGCCGCCGCCAAATTTCAGCCGGCAGCCAAGTTCGGGCCGCTTTTTTCAGTAGATACTTCTCAGTCAAGCCCCGCAATTTGAGGTGACTGGGCAGTTGGTTACAGAACTCTATCACCCGATGGTCGAGAAAGGGGAAACGTCCCTCGATCGAATGGGCCATCCCCATCCGATCCCCTTGTGATGATAACAGGTAAGGAGACAGGAAGGTGGTGATCTCTAGGTATTGGGCTTGTTGTAAAGGTCCCCAACGCTTAAAATTAGGGGGATAATCAATCCAATTATCTTTTGCGTCACTGACTTTAGCGATAGCCTGGCTGATCTCATCGGAGAAGAAACGGTGGCTACGGCGGGTGTTATGCCAGCGAATGGCGTGCGAATAATCTGTTGCTTCTACGTCGGTTAAACCTTGACCGAAGAAGGAGGTAAGGTAAGCCATATTGCCGCCCGCCAGATCAGAAATGTAGGGGTAAAGTCGTTTGAGCAGCAATGGTCGCAGACTCGATTCGGGATGCTTGGCCCAAAAGCGCCGTATTTTTGCCTCTTTGAAGATATTGTAGCCGGTCAGGAATTCGTCTGCCCCCTCTCCAGTCAATACAACTTTAAAGTTATGCTGCTGCACTAATTGGGAGAGCAAAAACATCGGTACAGGAGCGGTACGCAGCAGAGGTGTTTCTGCGTGCCAGACTACCTCGGGGAAGACCCGGCCAATATCCTCATAGGTGACCCTAACCACTTGGTGCTGGGTGTCCAGATAATCGGCCATCTTATATTGATACACACTCTCGTCGAAGTTAGGATCGCCAAAGCTGATTGAGAAGGTATCAAGGTGGTTGTTGGTATAGTTGCGGATGATTGCCGCGATGACGGAAGAGTCGAGACCCCCACTTAAGTAAGCCCCGACCGGCACATCAGCTCGCAAACGGATTTGAGTAGCGTCTACTAGTAGACTACGGAATTCATCTAAATAATTTGCTTCATCCTGTCGGGTAACTTTTTGGTTACATTCCCTGGTTCGTTCAGATAAATTCAACTGCCAGTAACGTTCGACGCTAATTTTGTCTTTGCGAACCAGCACATAATGCCCTGGTGGCACTTCCATGATCCCTCGGAAAATGGTTCGGGGTGTTAGTGCACTCCAAAACGTGAACACCTGGCCTAAAGCCACCGGGTCAATTTCGGCCCGCACCCTTGGATCGGCCAGGATGGCTTTAATTTCAGAGCCGAAAATCAGGGCGCCTTGGACTACAGTATAGAATAGAGGGCGCACACCAACCCGGTCGCGGGCCAAGAAAAGTGTTTGCCTCGTACTATCCCAGAGGGCAATCGCAAACTGACCATTCAACAGTTGAAGGCAGTCCGGGCCATACTCTTCATACAAATGTAAAATAACTTCGGTATCGGTATTTGTCGCAAAACGATGGCCGCGTGCTTCTAACCCTGGTCGTAATTCGATATAATTAAAAATCTCGCCATTAAAAACAATCCAGAGAGTCTTGGTTTCATTGGCAATTGGTTGTTGCCCACCATCCAGGTCAATAATACTGAGGCGAGCGTTACCTAAACCTACTTGTTCATCCAAATAAATACCAAACTGGTCTGGCCCACGATGCCGAATCATACCTAACATCTGGCGCAGGTGTTTTTCTAAAATGGGTTCGAAATGGGTCAAATTAACTATCCCGGCAATGCCACACATAATCTTGTTCCGTTACTCTCTGATATTAGTTGATGACCCATTTCTGCCACCTACTGCCGCAGCGCCGACTTGAGCACTTTGCCATTCTCGTTCATGGGCAGACTTTTGACGACCATGACTTCTTGCGGAACGGCATAAACTGGTTGTCGCTGCTTGCAATGCCCAATAATTTCGGTTGGATTTAACTGGGAGCCGTTACGTAAGGTGACATAGACCTTAATGGCTTCACCTCGAACCGGGTCAGGCACGCCAATGGCAGCCGCAGCAACGACATCGGTCAGTTCCAGGACACAGGCTTCGACAACTTGGCTACTCACACGGTACCCATACGATTTGATAAAGTCGGCTTTGCGATCCATGATGTAGATGAACCCATCTTCATCCACCGTAGACAGATCACCCGTGTATAATGCTCCGTCTTTAAATTTTTCCGCAGTTGCCTCCGGGTCATCAGGTAGCCGGGTGAAATATTAGCTCCTCTGGCTACAATCTCGCCTACTTCGCCAGGTTTGACTTCTCCTCCAGCCTCACCCAAGACCTGTAATTCTACTCCGGGGATTCCACGCCCCACCGACCCCAACTTTGTTTTCAAGAATTCTGGTGGCAAGTAGGAAAGTCGCGCTGTGGCTTCAGTCTGCCCGTACATAACATAAACTTGAGCTGCGGGTACAGCCGCTATTAATTCTTCAATGAGTACATTCGATAGCTTCCCGCCCGCTTGTTGCACTTTGCGTAATGATTTAAGTTGTCGCTTGGGAAATGTGGTGTTTCGCAGGAGGGTTTGATAAATAGAGGGACGCCGGCCAAGCCAGTACACTCCGTCGTCTCTAGTAAATTCAGGACAGCCTCTGGATAAAGAAAACGACTCAAGACTAGCGATCCCCTACCCGCAAGTGGGTATGCAACAAGGAAGTGCCGAAGCAGTAATCAAGGTAAAATGCTCATCATCCGGTCGGTTGATGTTAACTCTAAGTAACTGATGATTGATTCTGTATTAGCCTGGATATTTTGATTGGTTATTCGAACAACTCTTGGCCGCGCGGTGGTGCCAGAGGTGAACATAGGACAGCATCCTGTTGTTCGTCGCTATCTGAAGGATCGCTTCCCATGAGGGTGCGCTCACACTTTTAAGGTTGTCTTCCAATACAAGCGATACATTTATGGGTAAACGCTGGTAGAACCGCTTCTCCACACAGACTGCTTTGCATTGGATAAAATTCTGTCTGAGTTGCAGCTCGGATGGGGAGAGTTGCCGAGAAGGGCACTACCACCGCACCGAGTTTTAAGATAGCCAGGTAACTGGCCACCCAGAAGAGTGAATTCGTACTAAGTAACCCAACTCTATCACCAGAACGCACTCCCTGAGTAAATAACTCCTGAGCAATACAGGCGCTGGCTTCTTTCAGGTCTCCGTAAGTGTAGCGTTCTTGACTAGTGATGAGAGCCAGGTGCTGGTCTTGACTTGTTTGTAGGAGATAATCGCTGGTATTCATGGGAGTGCCTCGTTAGAGTGAACTCACCGGGTCGGGACTCATGCAAAAAAGCTAGTAGACTGAACGCTTTCAGTGAACAGTCTCACGCAGTTTGTATTGGGTATAAAGAGCCGTTTTATTGACTGAGTCGAAGTTATCCGGCGTCAACTCCGCATCTTTAATCGTAATTCCAAAATTTTCTTGGATAAACATGGTTAGATCCATAATCCCGAGCGAGTCGACAATACCTTCTTCTAAGAAGGAAGCGTTATCGTCGTACTTGAAACCATTACTACTATACAAAAGGTTTTGGGCAATGTAGTGCCGAATTGATGCTTTGATGTCTTGGATATCCATTAATTCTACCCTCATTTCGTTGTAAAGATTGAACTGGTTAAGGCCATCGAATGGGGATCAATGGCGGCTAATTGAGTTAATACTCTTCGTTATTAAGGAGCTATGGTTATTAAACTACAAAATAATTAGAACCTAGTCAAAGAAAAGTGTGAAAAAAGTTAGAAAAATTACACTGAGGAAGGGCCAGGGGGGAACACTTTGGCCTTGAAATGGGGAGAGCATAAATTAGCCTACCATTGATTCTATGGTAGGCTGCTAAGGCTCATTTGGACCGGGGCTAAATTACCAACTTATTTACTGGGGCTAAAGATAGCGAACCTCCATATGGTCGGAGGTCGGCTCTTTACATATTTCTACTTTGAATGGCAGTTCGTCCCAGTGAAAGTGCTCTCTAATAAATCGTTGTAGCGGTTGATGCGGATTATTTGGCTGAAGTTCTAAACGGTGACCATTCTCACTGTACAAATTGCAGTATCGGATTTGAACCTGACCTACCTCCCCCAACATCTGGCTAAGATAAGTGGGTAAACCAACCTTTAATAAGTAGTGGTTCCGAATTTCGTTCAGTGTGACGATAATGGTATGATTAGGAGAGAAGCCTGCCTGTAGACAATGAGCTTTACTCTTCAAGATATCTCTGATTTCCCTGGCCTTGAAGATGCTAAAATCTAATTCCGGAGTCAGAGAAAATGTACCTTTGTCAATTGGGTGCTTATTTCTTCCCGTGGCTTCAACCGCCATTTTTGCCGAAATAGATGACATAAATTTCCTTCTGATCTCAACTTGGTTCAAAGACCTGCAGGCGAACTTTATTAAAGAGCATGTCAATCGAAAGGATTGACAAATGGTCTAGCTCGGAAAACTTACTTCTCTGCCACGAGAGTATACGTTATTTGGCTTAGTTAGTCAATCAAGTTAATAAGTATTATGGCCTATTACCTCTGATATCTATCGTTTTGTCTCTAAAATCACCTTTCGGTAGATAGTTTCCAGTTTTGCAGCGGTCGCTTTCCAATCGTGATGAGTTTCGACATAACACCGACCCGTTTGACCAAGGCGCTGACGTAATTCATCGTTGGTCAGCATTGCTACCACGGCTTTGGCCATAGCCTCCGCCGAGTCAGTGACTAAGACCTCATGCCCTGGTTTTATCTGGAGGGCGGATACTGCCTGCGGGGTGCTAATGACCGGGGTGCCCATAGCCATTGCCTCTAGAACCTTGTTCTGGATTCCGACCCCGTAACGCATGGGTGAAACGGCCACCGTAGCCTGGGCTAAATGGGGACGCATATCCGGTACGGTACCGGTAACGATAATCCGTGGATCAGCAGTCAGAGCCAGTAATTCGGGGGTTGGGTCTTTGCCGACAATGGCTAAGTGAGCCTCGGGCACACGTTGCCAGACTAATGGCATTACCTGAGTAGCTAAATCTAATGCCGCTGCGACATTAGCATGGTAACTCATCTTGCCAGTAAAAACGAGAGTAGCGGGATTACGGGGTATGTCCAGCGGGTGGAAATAATCCAGGTCCACTCCATTCGGTAGCACAACCAGCCGATCCTCCTGATTAGAAGTCGCTGCTAGTTTAGCCATTGCATCACGATCGTGAGGCGAGGTAACCAGTACCCGCTGGAAACGTTCCAGGAAACGACCCTCGTAACGACGCGTTCGAGCCAGGTCTAACCGGGCTAACAAACGACTGCGCCAGGTGGGACCGGCTTGGAGGACCCGTTCAAACAATAGGGTGATTGAGTCAACCGAATCGAACACAATCGGGGTCCCATTGACCGCCCTGGCCAGTTCAGCTCCTCGCAGATGCTCAACATGCACCACATCAAAACTGTTCTGATGTTGGATTTGCCGGATGAGCGCATTCATCTGGGGTGAACGGGAGTAGGCCGCCTGGAAGGGAGTCTGGCCAGGAATGGCCTGTACCCCGTTCCACAGGGTGCGCCAGCGCGACAATGGTACTATTTGGACTTGTTGACACCACTGACGTAACGAGGTTAAACTACCTGTATCTTCTTTGGGCGGTTCTAACGCTAATAGAGTGACTTGGTGTCCACGCTCGGCCAGAAACTTGATAAAATTGTAGGGCCTCACCCGGATAAGGGAGGGCAGGTAGGGGCTAATAAAGAGTATCTGTAAAAAATCCATGAGGCTGTCCCAATTGTGAAATAAGAATAACGGTTCTCATCATTAAAACTCAAAAAGATGAGAATCCAGTAGGGAAAATATATGAAAAAAGTTAGAAAAAAGTTAAGCCAAACTAACTTGATAGATGTTTTCAAACGAGATTCAAACCTTTTAAGAATATAATACTAATGATTTCCAGTGTTATTAAGGAACGCGAGCCAAACAATTTACCCCCCAATCCCGTTCCCACGCTTCGCGTCAGTTTGGGAATGAGATTGGGGAAGTTATTTGATCCACAATCCTAAAGGGAAAACGGGGGAGTGGTGAGACAATGGCATTACCAAGCGAATTTTCTGTAGACAATAATGGTCAAATTGGAAAATTGACGGTTAAAGTGAGAGAACCTTCCGCCCAAAATGGTGTAAACCCTGTCGGAGAATCCCTTAAAGGGACGGACCATGCGGGTACGGATATAAAAAGTATTGACTTTTTCGTGGGGGGGGCCTTGCCTCCTGACTCTCCTGCCTATGTGAAGCGGTCGGCGGATGATGAGTTGTTCAATTCGATTGTAGATGGTCAATTCTGCTATGTATTTGCCCCTCATCACATGGGCAAATCAAGTTTGATGTTGCGCACCGATTGGCGATTGCAGCAACAAGGATTTAATACGGCCACGGTTGATGTGAGTGGCATTGATACTAGTATTGATATTGCCCAATTATACTTATTGGTGATCAAACGTCTGAAGTTGCAGTTGAAACTCTCCTCAGACCCGGACCTCTGGTGGGCAGAACAAGCTTCTCTCGACGTGCAAGCCCGCTTCATCAACTTCCTCCATGAGGTGGTGCTGGTCGAAGTCCAAGGCCCCATTGTTATTTTTCTGGATGGGATCAACTCCGCCTTATATCCGGCTTTCTTAAAAAGTATCTTCACCACGATTGAATCGATATATAGTGCCCGTAAAAGCGACGCTGCGTACACCAGACTGACCTTTGCCCTTTTGGGTGTGGCTTCTCTAACAGATTTAATGAAAGACTCTGATCGTTTCCTACTTACGTGTGCCCATGAAATTGAACTGAATGATTTCAGTTGGGAAGAAACACAAGTATTCCAACAAGGTTTGCAGGCTGTTGGGGCAGGGGGGGGAGAAGCTATCTTTGCCCGCATCTTCTACTGGACGAACGGTCATCCTTATCTAACCCAAAAACTATGTTCGACAGTGATCAAGATGTGGGACGGACACTGGAATGACGAACGGGTTGATGAACTGGTAGTGAGACTGTTTCACTCGGCTACAGGCCACCATGAACCTAACCTACAATTTGTAAAAGACGATGTTAGAACCAGCCCGCGACGACGTAACTTACTCTCTCTCTATCGAGACGTATACAGGGCGAAACAGATAACCCATAATGAACAATCACGCGACCAGGCCTGGCTAAAGCTCATTGGCTTGGTCCGAGCCGAGAATGGCTTTTTGAAGATACGAAATGAAATCTACCGTCTGGTCTTCAACCCGGATTGGATCAAGGCAACTATGCCGGTTAAATGGGTCTACTTTATCGCCACCATATCGGTAATACTTGTCCTTTTGTTAGTGGGGGGTATTGGTTTGTCTATTCAGCAGCAGAACCAGCGGATGGCCGAGGCCCAGGTATTTGTTGATAGTTTCAAGAGTGCGACCAACTCTGAACAACGTCTCACTAACCTGGCGAAGTTGTTCAACCTCTCTGGTTTTGAGGACCAGGCTCGCCGCTTATTTTTTGAGGAACTCAGTCCAGACGATCAGCGTGCCTTGTTTGAGTTGGCTAACCCGCAGACGGTGGATAAGCAGTTGATTACCGTAATAAGGGGATTGTATACAGATCCATATCTGGTAGACAACAGCCAAAACAATGCCTTGCTTGAAGCTATGGCTCAATCTTTGGACCAATTGAAAAATACATCACCTTTGGGATCAATTGAGTTAGGGATGGAGATCTCACAATGGCGTAGGGGGCGGGAGTTTTACCACACTCAAGATCAGTATCAGCGAGCCATTGATGCCTATAATGTTGCGATCAAAATGAACGATCGCAATCCCGGGACTTACTTTGATCGAGGGCGGGCTTTTGCAGCTTTGGGGAGGCCGAATCAAGCCTTAGCAGACTTTATCACTCTAATAAACCTGGATGATAGTTGGCAGCCTCGAGTCCAGCAGACTCTATTGAGTGACGGTGAACTCTATGCTGCTTTGTGGGCCGAGGAAGGGGCTTATGAGCAATTGGTGACTTTGGTGCCGACCCCCACCCATACGCCGACCCCTACCCATACGCCGACCTCAACCCATACCCCAGCGCCTACCGGCACGCCGACTGCCACCAGCACCCCAACCTCTCCACCCCCCACTCTGACTCCTACAGCTACTCCCACTGCGAGTCGGGTTCCCATCTCAGCTACACCCACCCCTGTCGGTCCGACACCGCCTCCCAGTATACCGACAGGTACCTTTACCCTGCTCATGCCTTTATCATCTGCTGAACCTTCGTATGGACCAACGACGTTTGAGTGGCAGTGGTCCGGCCCCCTACCACCTGATTATGGTTTTGAGGTGCGGGTCTGGCGAGAAGGAGAGCCACCAGCAGGGGTACACAACGCTGTGCTGGACAATCAAAATGATACTATAACAAACTTAGGTAATAATACTTACAAGCTGGAAACAAATATTAAAGATGCTTTCGGGGTGAAAGGGCAAAGTGGCGAATATTTGTGGACAGTTGCTTTGGTGCGTATCAGCCCCAAATATACTGACCTGGGACTCCAGGCTCCACCCGGCCGACTGCTGTTTGCGGCCCCTGGCGGCAGTGACGGCGGTAAAGGCGGGGGTGGTGGCGGTGGTGTTGGTATTGATTAACAGTATTAACTTGGAGTTGCCTAACTATCTTCGGCTGCGTCAGGGGTAAGCCTCTTGTGTTTAGCTTGCGTTACCGTTTCCTGCAATCACCTCTAGTCTATTTTGCCGACCAGATACTGGCCCTGGAACTGCTTTGGCCATTTCCTTTAATTGCCGTAGGAGTTCTGCAAATTCTGGAACCTTTGGTGGTTGAGGCTGCGATTGTGCTGGCAGTATTGCCTTGGGCAGTTCGTTGGTTGGTTTTAGGTCGGCCCACTCGCCAGACTTTTATGGGCGGGGCGCTAGCACTGTTAGGGGCTAGTGGTCTGGTAGGAGTCTGGGCCAGTTATGATCCAAACTTGAGTTGGCCACTCTTTTTAACTCTGTTAGGCAGCATGAGCCTCTTTTTTGCCCTTATTAACACCTACATTTCGCCCGAGCGACTCAGCAGTGGGCTGGTCATGGCCGCTGCTCTGGTCGCCTGTTATTTTGTGGGCCAGTACAACCACTTTAACTATCCACTCGAAGTGGGGCAGCTAGCAGATTTAGGCAGAGTCACTGGCTCGTTGCTGCCTACCCTGGTCTTTTTTACCCCTCACCCAAATGCTGTAGCTAGCTTTCTGGAAGGAACGGTGTTCCTTGGCCTGGTAACGGCTTGGGGAGCATCTGGGGGCAAGCGCGTTGCCTGGGGCATCGTTGTAGCCCTGATTGTTTATGCGGTGCTCATTTCTGGGTCACGAGGAGCCTGGGTAGGCTTGACTGTGGCTGGAGCTATTTGGGGGTTGTTGCTCATCCCGAATCGAGGTTTGCGGTTGGCTGTAGCTGGCGCAGGGCTGGCAGCAGTGACATCAATGGTTCTTGCCGCTGTCTGGCTAACTCGAAGTGGGTGGACAATCCCGGTGGTCACCTCGGCTATGGATACAGCCGCCAGTCGCCTGACTCTCTATCGCAATAGCCTGTACTTGTGGAGCGATTACCCCTTCACCGGCATTGGCCTGGGCGATGCATTTGCTCTGGTTTATTCCCGTTACCAATTACTCTTGCACGTCCCATTTTTAACCTACTCACATAATCTATTCCTGTCGGCTGCGTTAGGGCTGGGTATATTGGGGTTGGTCGCAGTGATCTGGTTGCTCATTGACTTTTATGCCTTTGTTGTTCGCGTAGGGCGGGTTGGTTTGAGCCAGCCATCTCGGGCCTTATTTCGAGCGGCCTGGTTAGGAACGACGGTTATTGTTGTCCATGGCCTGATCGATTCTCCCCAGTTTTCTAGTTCCGGTTGGACAATGCCTATGCTATTTGCTGTATTTGGATTGACAGTGGCAATAGGGTGTCGCGCGTTTACCGAACTGGAGGTTAAGCTTGATAGGGAGCATCACCCCGTAAATTACCGGGTTTGGTGGGTGATAGGAAGTCTCATCGTGGTTTTAGGAGTGACAGCCACCTTTTTTTGGCGACCTCTCCTGAGTGCATGGTACGTTAATATGGGATCCATCTATCAAACCGAGGCTGACCTGTCGCCCGGTCTGGATGATACGGCTCGTAAAGTGGCAACAACAAAGGCAATCATCTACTTTGAACGTGCTCTCAATCTAAACCCCGCTAGCCCTGTTTCCAATCGGCGCTTGGGTATGATGGCCTTGAGTTGGAACCAGTTTAATCCAGCCGCTGAGTATCTGGAAAAGGCCCATCGTCAAGAGTCAGGAAATCAGGCTACCTTGAAGGCTCTGGGTCTTGCCTATTTATGGCTTGATCGTTTGGATGAAGCAGAACCGTTGCTAAGACAACTTGATAACCAGGGTGAGTTAATCAAAGAACTGGGCACTTGGAGCAACTGGCAAGAGTCCCAAGGACAGATTAAACTCTCGCAATGTGCCAAAGAGATGGCCCACCGATTGTCGGTGGAGCCATAGCTTATTTGTAACTTCTTACACTTGCTGAACCCGGCGGAGTTCATCTTCCAGGCGCAGCCGGAAACGTTGGTTGGCCGGAATCGGGACGATAAGATTAAAATGATCAATTTTGCGATTGAGTTTGACCAACGCTTCGGCAAATTGAGTGACAGCTGCTTTCCAGGTGGCCTCGCTGGCCGGATGAGCCTGATAGTCCTGCCAGGCCAACCGCAGCCTGTCGCGTGCCGCCGCCAGTTCCTGGCGAATTTCTTTGTCACGCTCAATCCAATCAGGGGCCAGGCCGTTGTTTTGCAGTAGCCCAAAAGCCAGTTCCTGGGCTGGGTCCAGATAAGGATTGGTATTGAAGGGTAGGGGTTGGCCCCGTCCGCGCAGGTCGTCAAACTCCCCATTCGCCATTGCCTCCTGAATGCGCCGCTCAATTAAATCAGCTCGCTCTTGCTCCCGGCGGGCGCGGGCCGCCTCGCTTGACTCATCTTCGGGGAGCTGGTGCTCTTCCAAATCCCACTTCAGGCGTTTTAGACGCTCCTCCTGCCGGCGTTTGTCTTGTTTTGAGGGACTCATCTTAACCTGCTCCATTAAACATTATCGGGATTAAGGTGACAGGTACTTATCAGGCTACTAATCGGACTTATTTGAACAAAACCTGCCTATTTTACTGCTTAAAAGTGCCTGTCACCTAACTTTAGGGTATTTCTAACGGCTTTCAACCAGGGGAAAAGGGTCCGGGCCGGTGATCAGGCGGGCGCCGCGTTTGCGGGTGATATAATTCCAGGCCCATTGAAAGAGCACCAAGACCCGGTTGTCGAATTCAATCAAATAAAAGATATGGATGAAAACCCACATCAGCCAGGCCAGAAAACCGCCAAATTTCAACGATCCTAAATCGGCCACGGCCGCATTCCGGCCAATCACGGCCAGGCTACCGGGGTCGCGATAGTGAAAGGGAGCCAGAGTCTTACCTTGAAGCCGATGTTGGATCAAATCGGCCACGTACTTCCCTTGCTGCATGGCTACTTGGGCCACGCCGGGGAGGGGTTTGTCACCCTGATGAGAGTAATTGGCCAGGTCGCCAATAACAAATATATTGGGGTGACCGGCAAGGGTCAGATCAGGCTCGACCATAACCCGCCCGGCCCGATCCAGGGCGACCCCGGTTCGATCAGCCAAAATTTGCCCCAGCGCTGAGGCTTTCATGCCCGCCGCCCATAAAATGGTGTGTGCTCGAAGTTGCTCCGGCTGGCCCTCACCCCGGCGGAAGGTGATGCAGCCGTCTTGAATGTCGGTGACCAGCGTTTTGGTTTGGACTGTGACCTCCAGTTGCACGAGCGATTGTTCGGCTTTGGCCGATAGTTCGGGAGGATAGGGTGGCAAGACTCTCTCCAGGCCCTCCAAAAGTAGGATTTTTGCCTCAGCAGGATCAATGGAGCGAAAATCGTTTTTTAGCGTATTGTGAGCTAATTCGGCCAGGGCGCCGGCCAGCTCCACTCCCGTGGGGCCGCCGCCGACAATGATAAAAGTGAGCCAGGCCTGCCGCTTCTCCGGATCTGTCTCGCGTTCGGCGGCTTCGAAAGCCAGGAAAATTCGCCGGCGAATTTCGGTTGCATCCTCAACGGTCTTCAAACCAGGCGCTCGCTGCGCCCACTCCTCATGGCCAAAATAATGATGGCTCACCCCGGTAGCCACAATCAAACTGTCGTAACTTAGCTCGCCATCGCGGAGGATCACTTTCCGTTCATCTGACTTGAGATCAATCACCTCCGCTATCAAGACCCGCGTATTTTTATAGCGGCTCAACACGGCTCGCAACGGCGAAGCAATATCGCCGGGGGACAACCCCCCCGTGGCGACTTGATACAGCAGCGGTTGAAAGAGATGAAAGTTTCGTTTGTCAATCACTGTAACCTGTACGGGCGCCCGTCCCAAAGCTTTGGCCGCGTATAAACCGCCAAAGCCGCCACCAATAATCACGACATGGTGCGGTTGAGTATCTTTATAGCTATCCATAAAATCCCCCTATCTAATTCTCTCTTCATAATTTTCTCAACGTCTCAAAGACCACCTGGATGCCAAACCGTAAATTAGCCGTAGAGATACGCTCGTCAATGCCGTGAATCCGGCTGAGTTCCTGGTTGTCAAGCAGCATCGGCATAAAACCATAAGCTTTCATCCCGGCCCGGCGGAAGAAGCGGGAGTCGGTAGCGCCGGGAGTGAGGTAGGGCGTAACCAACCCCGGCGGGCCGAGGGTGAGGAGGGTATCGGCCAGGGTGCGGAAAAAGTCGGTAGCCGAATCGCTGGGTGAATGGGCGACAGGCATCTCCTCCGCCTCAACCGACACCCGCATATCTTTGATAATGGCCCGGATATCACCCAAGACTGCCGCCGGGTCTTCGCCCGGCAGAAGACGAATATCTAATTTAGCCTCGGCTTGAGCCGGGATAATGTTGCTCTTCTGGCCGCTCCGCAGCATGGTCAGGCTGACTGTGTTCCGAATGAGCGGAGCAAAGAGCATATCCTTGTCAAGCAGTGGAAAGAGAAAGGGCCAGGTTAATTTATTCCTGGCGTGGGCAAACAGCAGCGAACGAGGAAAGGCCTGGCTGGGGGCCAGGCTGGCCAGCATCTCGATGACCGGTTGGGTCAGGTGAATAGGCCGGTGCCACTCTGCCAGGCGGGCCAGGGCGCGCACCAGCCGGTCGGAGGCATTATTGCCGTTGGGAATGGAAGCATGGCCTGGGGCGCCATGGGCGGTCAGGCGCACGGTCAGCGCCCCTTTTTCAGCAACGGCAATACTATAAATATATTGGCCCCTGGCCGATTGCTTCAGCCCCATCCCGCCCTCATCCCAGACGTACTCGGCCTGGATTAAATCTGGATGATGATCCAGCAGCCAGGCGGCCCCATACCGGCCGCATGTTTCTTCATCGGCCGCAATCAATAAAATAATGTCTCGCTTTAGCGGGGCGGCGCAGTTTCTGAGCACGGTCAGGGCTTGCAAGAAGACAATCCCCAGCCCCTTATCGTCAAGCGCGCCGCGCCCCCAAACAAAACCATCTTTGATTTGGCCGCTAAAAGGAGACACCGACCAGTCGGAGGAATCGGCTGGCACGACATCAGCGTGGGCGTATAGGAGGCAGGGTGGGGCGGCTGCGCGTGGCAGAGCCGGCAAACGGGCAATCAGGTTGGCTCGGCCCGGCGCAGTTTCGATGATTTGAGGGGTCAGGCCGCGCTCGTGGAGGATTTCGGCTAAGAATTCGATGGCAGCGATTTCATTGCCGGGCGGGTTGGTGGTATCAAATTGCAGGTAGCGGCTTAATAAGTTGGCTGCTTCTGTTTCAATCGCCGCCCAATCAATTTTAGTTCCCAAATTTTCGGTTTTGGATTGTGCTAGCATAGTTTTAACCGGATTTCTGATTTCACCTGCTGCCCGCTGTCATAAACATTACCAGGATTTTAGATGGAGGTATGATAGCAATCTGAAATCTAAAATCCAAAACCAAAAACCAAAATCGGTTACCCCCCTTTTTCGCCGCCGGTAATCCGCCAAACCAGGTACATCCGCTGGAGCGCGGTGAAGTTAGAAAAAACAGCCAGAATCCAGAGGACAATCACCAGTTGGTTAAATAATAGGCCAACCACCAGGAGAAAGACTCGTTCGAATCGGGTAAACAGGCCATCCTTCAAAGGGATGCCAATGCCTTCGGCGCGGGCGCGCGCATAACTGACCATAAGCGAGCCGACGATGGTGGCGTAAATCAAAATCAGTTCCAGTCTTTGGTTTTGCCCGCTTAGATAGATAAACAGTCCCAAAAAAATGACGGCTTCGGAGTAGCGATCCAGGGTGGAGTCAAGAAACGCCCCAAAACGGCTGGTCCGGCCCACCATCCGGGCCAGAGTGCCGTCCATGGCATCGAACAGGCCGACGATAATAATCAAGATACCTCCCCAAAACAGGTAGCCCTGGGCCAATACGACGGCGATGCCGACCATCAAGAGGAAACCAACCATTGTAATCACGTTGGGCGACACCCCTAGCGAACTGAAGAGGCGCGCCGGTGGTTCATAAAGAATGCGGAAATATTTACGTGCTGCTTCGGTGAACATGACTTACCCTTTCAGCCGGAGGTGATACAAGGCGAACCCAGCCCCGCCTCGACTTGGCTCGGACTTGTGTGTCGGGCCTTGGTTTTAAGCTCAATCGTTTCTCGATAGAGTTCTAAGACCTGGTCCACAATTTGATCCCAATTGTATTGGCTGGCCTTTAGCCGGCCCTGCTGCCCCATTGTTTGGCGCTGCTGGGGCTGATTTAGCAATTGGCGCAAGGCCTCAGCCAGGCATTCTGGCTGTCCAGGCGGGATTAAGCGGCCTTCCTGCCCGTCGGACAGGACGGTGCGGTATCCGGCAATGTCAGAGGCTACCACGGGCAATCCAGCCGCCATCGCCTCCAAAAGCACAATCCCAAAGCTTTCATAGCCAAGAGAGGGCGCACAGAAAATATCAGCCTGGTGATAAAAAGTGGGCAGTCTCTCTGGAGAGACATAACCCACAAATTCGATTCCCGTTACGAACTGGGCCTCGGCGATCTTCTGGTAAGGCGCGCATTCCCTGGGAGTAAAAGGACCAACAACCCGAAGGCGCAAACGGGGATAATCGGGTTTGAGCCTGAGATAGGCCTCTAATAAGGTTTTAAACCCTTTTCGCTTGTCCAGCCGGCCCACAAATAAAATAGTAAGGGGGCGATCCGGGTCATCCTCAGCCAGGTGGCGATCCCGGCCAAAGCGGCTCAGGTCAACGCCGTTGGGAATGATGCGATAATCACCGGGAAAGAGATGGTGGGCAAAATCATAAGCTGCCTCGGAAACCGCAATCAGGCTGTCGAGCCGGCGAAAAAATTTGCCAAAAATGGGCCGGCTGTGAGCATAGAGCCAGTTGGGCCGTTCATGGTAGGCGTGAAATGTACCAACCGTAACTGCCTGGGGCTGCACGCGGGCGTGTAACAGCGCCCACCAGGTAAGGCTGGGCGTCAACGGCTCGTGCAAGTGAAGCACGTCAAAGGCTTCACGCTGCAAAATTCGCTTGATGCGGACATAGCTCAAGGGCGACAGGCCAACCCTGGCTACGGCTCCGGCAATCGGGATGGATACTACCCGGCGCGTCACCGGCCTGGTCTGGGCAATAAAGTCTCCCTGCTGGCCGGAGCAAGCCGCTAAAATGTGGACATCGTGCCCGTGCTGTCGGGCGCCTCTGGCCAGAGCGATAACATGTTCGGTGACGCCGCCGGGATAGGGAAAGTCATAAGGTGAGATGAGGGCAATTTTCATGAGGTGGGTGAGTCGGCCCAAATGGGTACGGTCACGGACCATTGTTCAGGATTCTGGCTAATCGCTTTTTCCATCTCGCTAATAACAAATCGCATCCCCGCCGCAACTTGCTCCTCTTCAGGCTTATCCGCTGGCAGCTTGAAAGCGGGCAAGAAATAAGCCTCGTAGGTGTGGTCGGAGTTGCGGCGGCTGAAACCGATGACCACCGGCGCTCCGGTCTTTAAGGCCAGGCGGACATGGCCGTCGGGTAAATGAGCCGGGTAGCCAAAAAAGTTGACCACCTGGCCCGTTCCGGTAATATCTCGATCGCCGGCCAGGCCAGCTACGCCGCCTTTCTTCAAGGTACGGACCAAATCCAAAAGAGAACCGTCAACCGGAATGAGTTTTAAGCCGTGACTCATCCGCAGGGCACAGATATACTCAAATAATTCGGGCGGCTCCAGGCGCTCGACCGGAATAGTGATCGCCAGTCCGCGCAGAAGCAGCGCATAAAGGATCACCTCAATATTTCCGAGATGCGCCGAAATCATCACCAGGCCGCGATCTTCGGCTAGCGCAGCTTCGACATGCTCCCAACCGCTGACAGTCACCAGTTGTTCTACTGTTTGCCGGTCCAGCGCCGGTAAACGAAAGAGATCAAAATAGTTATAGAGAATATAACTAAAGGTCGCTCTGGCCCGGCGGTTAATTTCGAGCTGGCTGGCCTGCAGCCCCAAAATACGCCGCAAGTTGAGTTGGACAGTGGTTCGGCCCGGTTTATGGAATTGGTAAATGATTCCGCCCAGCCAGTGGCACAAGGCATACCCCAGGCGGGGCGGTGTTCTGGGCACAATTGCCCCGCCGAGACGATAAAGCAGGTAGGTCAGCTTCATCTGGCTCAATGGACATAAATTTCCCCAATACCTCGCACCATTTTACCGTCGGCGCCAATGGCGTCAGCGCCGACAATGTAAGTCCCTGGAATAGGGGGCGCGTTTTCCTCTATTTCCAAACGACATTCCGTTGCCCCACTACAGTTGTGGTTGCCGCCTTTAAGAGAAGTGAGGTTTTGGGTAAAGATACCCCAGGTGAACTCCTTAACCCCGTTTGGATTCCGCACCACAAACACAAGCTTTACCTCGTCATCTGTACCAAACTCTTGGCCATCCGGCAGTTCTACCGAAACGGTCGTTTCACTGGGGGGGGGGGGGGGGGGGGCGGGTGGGGGGGGGGGGGGGGGGGGGGGGGGGGGATGGGGGTGTCGGTCGGCAGTGGCGTGGGTGTATCGGTGGGGGGTAAGGGAGTGGGTGTGTCGGTCGGTAGAGGCGTTGGCGTATCTGTGGGCGGTAAAGGGGTAGGCGTGTCGGTCACGGTGGGAGTCGGCGTGGCCGTTGGAATACGATCCAGGGCGAGGACACGCTTGGGCGTTTTGGTAGGGGTGGGCGTCACCTGGCTGACTCTACCCAGCCCACAAGCGAGGCTGGGCGTAAGCACTAACAGGAGAGCCGGCAATAATAGCAAAAACCTTCTCATCAAAACAAAAAACCCTCTTACTTTGAAATTTGACCGGATTATAGCATAGGTTGGGCCGGTTCGTCCAAAGCGCATGAGTTGGCTATCGCGTTTCTAAACTGCTTTTATCAAGCAGCCTCCTTTTTCACAAAAATTCTCTTATGTAACCAGCAGATAATAGAGTCCTACTATTACAATTCCAATAAAAATGATTAAAGTAGTGTTCCACATAATAAGGTTAAGCAGTGCCTGTTGACTAGTTTTTACGATACCAGATGAAGTCATACCAGGCTGTGCTGCATCAGGAAAATTATTTAAAGTACGAATTCTGAATCCTCGTTTTGTCTTTGCATCTCGAATTTTGTTGAGAATGACAGCGACAATTCCAGCAGCAAAAGCTCCATATAATACACCCAGACAGAAAATTGAAGATGAGCCGTCCATTTTGTGGATCTCCTTTTGACCGCACGAATTTATTGCTATATAATAGAACAAATGTTCCAAAGGGAGACAGATATGTTAGATGAACTTTTGGATTTAGGGTGCAATTTCGACTGGATAACTCCTACCTTTGCTTTCATCCAAGATTGGCTTAACGGTCCTACAGCAGACTTTGGTATTTCGGCTTTCGGAATTTGGGGAAGAGATGATATTAGGAAGTTGCTAACCAAACATGGAATCAAAGTTTGGGGAATAATGTACAATGTTTCAGGTGACATGATAATGTTTACGGTACGAAAAGCTCAAGGCAAATGGGCATATTACCTTCTCCAAAGAGAAGGAGTTCCCATTCTTTACGCACCTACCGAAGTAGTTTATATACCGAAAACCTCAAGTAAAGACACGGACCTTCCAAACCCGATTGAAGCCGTTTTTAATTTTCTGGATAAGCTAGAAAACAGTTTTTAATTCGTAAACCGCAGATTAGTTACCCTCTTTATTGCGATATTTTTCATTATAACACAAAAATACTCCCGTAACCTTTCAATCTGATTTCAATATTATTCAAGTTGCAATAAATCTGAATCAAAATAAAAATGGGCTGCTCACACGATGCAGCCCATTTTCTTAAAACTTAGATTTTGTGCTAATTTTACAACATTGTACTTACTTATGTAACAGGGTAAAGAGGCAAGTTTTGTCAAGATTAGTGCTCAAACTTAAAAATCTATCGTTCGATAAATCCCATCAAACAATTTAATTATGAGTTACGCAGTTGGGTTGTAGTTTAGGGCTTTATGCCCGCCCACAAGGGGCTAAACTACCCTGAACTGCGTAACTCCTATTAATGTGAAAAATGGGCTATAATTTACATCACATAGACGTTATGGTAAAATGGCTGTACTCAAATCAGGGCTTTGGCTGGAGGCCAACCTTTTCCGACACCTTTTATGACAACACAAGAGTTAGAGCACAACCCGACAGAAATTGTTAATGAGACGCAGCTTAAAGCCTGGCTGGCCGTTATTGTTCCCGGATTAAAAGCGCGCTGGGGACACTTTTTGGCCGAGTTTCCACCGACTCAAACCCCGCCTGAACTGGCGGATTGGCTTGCTCTGCTCCATGCTGCCGCTGTGACTCCTTGGAAGATTCCTCACCACCTCAATCAGTTCCTCGGCCCTCCCAAAAGCAGCGCCGAATTGCAGCACAGTTGGCTGACCCTGACCCATTTGTTTGGGTTGACCTTTCAAGCAGCCCAGGCTGAAGCGGACCGCTTGGATGCTGCCGCCTGGCAAAGCCTGACCAAAATGCAGAACCGCATTCTCAAAGCTGCCGCCAATTTTTCCCTGGTGCGCGAAAACCGGCCCGATACTGCCATTTTAAGCCGCCGCGCGCTTTACCTGCAAACGGTAACTGACCTCAATAAGAAAATTGTCGATCGTTCTCATCCCAACGAACTGTTAAACGAAGTGGTGGGCCTGATTCAGCGCAATTTTGACTACGAATATGTCAATCTCTTTTTGCTGAATCCAGGCAAACAACGACTCGAACTGCAAAATGTGGCCTGGAAAGGTTCCCCTGCTAAGCCAAAAGAGCCAGTTTCACTCGCCGTTGACGAGGAGACCATCGTCGGTCGCGTTGCTGCGACAGGCCAGGTAGTATTGGTTAACAATATTTCCCGGGATTCTCATTTCCGCTCCCACCCGACCCTGCCGGAAATCAAGGCTCAACTGGCGGCTCCCCTGTTGGTCGGCAATAACCTGGTGGGAGTCTTAGACATCGAGAGTAGCCAGCTTAACGCCTTCAGCGAGGTTGACTACCAAATTGTGGAAGCCCTGGCTGACCACGTGGCGGTAGCCATTGAAAACGCCCGGCTGCAAACAACCCTCCAGCGCCGTTTACGCGAACAGACCTTTATCTACGAGAGCACTGTCGCGCTGGGGACCAATCTGGATGGCGAAAATGTGCTAAAACTGATGACGCAGAAAATTGCCGAAGCGCTCGATGCCGGCGCCTGCGTTATTTGTAAAGTTGACGACAAAGCCATGACCACTACTGCTTTGGCCGAGTACGTTGTCCGCTATCCGGGTAATCCGGCTCACACCTGGCGCAAAGTTCAAACACCTATTCACTTTTCTAAAGATCCCATTAGCCAGCAACTCTTAAAGGCCAATCGCCCTATTATTGGCCGGGCCGATCCCGCCAAAAACAGCGCCGAGCTGGTCTGGCAAATTCCTCAAGGAGGACCGGATCATAAAGCGACCTGGAGTGTAGTGCTGGCGGTCCCCCTGGAAACCAACAAGCGCGTCACCGGTCTGCTGGAAATCTATGACAAAAACCCCAATCGCAACTTTTCAGCCGACGATATCCAATTCTGCCGTATTTTGGGAACCCAAACCGCCATGGCCCTGGAACGGGTCAAGCTTTTTGATGAAACCAGCCAGCGCCTGAGCGAAGTTGCCACGCTGTACACAATGGCTCAGAAAATTGCCGGTGAACTGGAGTTGCAGACGGTGCTGGATATGATTGTTGACTCGCTGCGGCATGCCTTGGGCTGCCGTGGCTGTTGTATTTTTTTGCTTGACCAGAGCGGCCACAATCTGAAAATCGAGGCTGCTTCTGGATTAAAGCCGCAGTGGCGGAAAATGGCCCAGTTACGCGTCGGCGAAGGTGTTGCCGGCCGGGCCGTGGCCGAAGCCAGGACAATTTACCTGCCTGATGCCCGGCAAGAACCGGGGTTTATTTTTTTCGACGAAGAAGTGCGTTCGTTGATGGTTGCGCCGATGCTGTCACACACGGGGGTTATTGGCGCCATCAATGTGGATGATACCCAGCCGAATGCTTTTGGGCCGATGCAGGAGCGTTTATTGACTATTTTCGCTGCCCAGGCTGGCATTGCAGTTGAAAATGCCCGTCTCTTTGCCAATGTTTCTAAACAACAACAGCAAACTCAGGCCATCATCCAATATATGGCCGATGGCCTGCTCCTGATTGACGCCCAGGGAGTGATTGTTACCTGCAACCCGGCCCTGGCCATGATGCTCAGTATGCACCCCGGTCAAATTGTCGGCCAGAAAGTGCATTCTTCGGATCTGCCTCCACGCTTGGCCGAGATTACCTCGACCACCACCCATCGCGCCCGGACGGGAGTGCTGTCCAAAGAGATCACCATCGAGACACCCCGCCTGCGCACCCTGCAAGTTTTCTCCACTACGGTCATAGACGACAGCGGTACGCCGCTGGGCGAGGTTCGCGTGGTACACGATATTACTCGTGAGCGCGAATTGGAACAGCTCAAAGATGATTTCATGTCTACCATCTCCCACGAATTGCGTACCCCCCTGTTTTCTATCCAGGGCTTTGTCCAGTTGATGCAAGAAGACGAAAACCTGGATCCCACCACCCGCCAGGAGTTTCTTTCAATCATTCGCACGCAGGCGGTTCAATTGGGCCAGATGGTCAACAATTTGCTTGACCTGTCCAAATTTGATGAGGGCAAATTGGAGCTTGAGCGCCAGCGTGTCTCCATGCTGGATATAATTCATCAGACCACGCTCAAACTCCAGGGCTTTGCCCACCAGCAAAAGGTTAAGCTGACGCCCAAACTGCCGGCCCTGCTGCCGCCGATTATAGGCGACACCCCCCGGTTGGAGCAGGTGTTGACCAACTTAATCGGTAATGCTATTAAATTTAGTAATGCCGGCGGAGAAGTGATCGTCTCGGCTTCCACCGACGAGAGTGAACTAACAGTCGAAGTTAAAGATAGCGGCATCGGGATTCCCGCAGAGGCGTTGGATCGCATTTTCTCCCGCTTTTACCAGGTAGAAGATAAGAGTGAGCGTTCGGCCCGGGGGAGCGGCCTGGGCTTGCATATTGCCCAACGGATTGTCAAAGCGCATGGGGGAAAAATTTGGGCCGAAAGCGAGGCCGGACAGGGCAGCACTTTTTGTTTTACCCTGCCCCTAACGAATCAGTAAAGTTGGAAGAATGGAAGGCTGGAAATCTTTTCCAATCTTCCACCCCTCCATTCTTCCCTGCTTCCACCCTTGAGGTACAGTTATGCATTTAGATGATCAAATTCAACAAGCAGCAAAGTTGATTGACCAGGCGCCCAGGATAGTAGCGATGACTGGAGCCGGCATCAGCACGCCCTCCGGCATCCCCGATTTTAGAAGCCCCGCTTCCGGTCTGTGGGATCACACTGATCCCCTGGAAGTGGCCTCCATCTTTGCCTTTCGCCACAATCCGCAGCGTTTCTACAATTGGGTCCGGCCTCTCGCCTTGCTCCTGTTGGAAGCTCGGCCCAACCCGGCCCATTATGCCCTGGCAGCCCTGGAGCGGGAAGGTAAATTAAAGGCGGTCATTACTCAAAATATTGACGACCTGCATCATAAGGCCGGTTCGGAAACAGTCTATGAACTGCACGGCCATCTGCGCGAAGTGACCTGCACCCAGTGTTATGCGGTGCAAGACTCGGCGGCAGCGTTTGCCAAATTCATTGCCGACGGTCAGGTCCCCCGCCATCATTGTGGGGGCGTCCTCAAACCTAATGTCATTCTCTTTGGCGAGCAGCTTCCTGTGCGCGAACTGGTACAGGCCCAGGTGGCCACCAAAGAGGCCGATTTAATGTTGGTAGCCGGATCATCGCTGGAAGTTGCCCCGGCCTCGGATTTGCCCGAACTGGCCCTGGAAAATGGGGCTAAATTAATGATCATCAATTACCAGCCCACCTGCATGGATTCGCGCGCCGATGTAGTCATCCGGGCCGATGTGGCCGAAGTGCTGCCCCGTCTCCTTGATTTTATTAAAGCATGAGCTTAGGGAGTAAATAGAAAGACGATTTTATGAAACCACCATCTTTTGAATACTTTGCTCCAACCACTACGGCAGAAGCTCTGGCTCTTTTAGCCCAACATGGCTACGAAGCTAAACCCCTGGCCGGGGGACAAAGCCTGATTCCGACCATGAACTTCCGGCTGGCCCAACCCGGCGTCCTGATTGATCTGAACCCCATCTCCGAACTGGCCTATATTCGTCCGAGTGATGATGGCGGCCTGCGAATTGGAACGATGACTCGCCAGCGTCAGGTTGAGCGCGACCCACTGGTGGCCGAGCGCGCCCCACTCATTCACGAAACCATGCCCTACATTGCCCATCCCCAAATTCGCAACCGGGGTACATTTGGCGGCAGCTTGGCCCACGCCGATCCTGCCGCCGAGCTGCCTGCGGTTACGACCGCCCTGAATGCCCGGTTTCGCGCCCGCAGCCAGAGGGGCGAACGCTGGCTTGCAGCCGATGAATTCTTTGTCAGCCTGTTTGCCACCGCCCTGGAACCGGATGAACTGCTGGTCGAAATTGCCCTGCCCCCTCTACCCCCGCGCAGCGGCTGGGCCTTTACCGAAATGTCCCGCCGCCACGGCGATTACGCCCTGGTGGGGGTGGCGGCTGTCGTAACCCTGGATGAGCGCGACCGCTGCCAGGCGGCCAAAATCGTCTTTCTGAGCGTGGGCGATGGCCCGGTCGAAGCGCAGCAAGCGGCCCAATTACTCATAGGCCAGGCACCTTCCCCGGAAGCCATTCGCGCCGCCGCCGAAACCGCGGCCCAGGTTGACATCGCTCCTAACAGTGATATCCACGCTTCCGCCGAGTTTCGGTGTCACCTGGCCAGGGTGCTGGCCCAACGGGTATTGACCCAGGCGGTTGAGCGGGCTAAATCTAGTTAGACGATTACATTAGCAGAAAAGCTTTGTATAATTCTTGGAGATTATATGTCTTGGTATGCGAGTCAAATTTTTGCTAAACCGACCCCTTCGATTGTTGCAGCATTCTGTTCTGTCAAGGTGTTTTCAGAAGGAACTTATCATATCACAAATCTTCGAAGAGATAACAGAGGTAAAAAGGTTTTCTATCTACCTTATGAAAAACCGTCCACTACACAGCCCAAAGGGCTTTTGATAGTACGCGAAGTATGTAATCCACGTTCCAGCGCAGCCGAATGGTTCAAACACACCAACGAATGGGCGGCAAGAAACAACGAAGGCTACAAATGGCCTATAATAGCTTGGGAAGACCTTGTCGGCCCTTCTAATGTAGAAGTAATGATTCCAGTTAAACTTCCACAGTCTTGTCCACCGGTTGAATTTCTCTGTTTTTTGAAAGAGATTAGTAACTCTACAAGTACAGTTGTAAGTTATTATTATTGTAAGACTGGTGGCTGTTCTATGGGACCATGCTTCTCCTGGGTTTTTGGCAAAAAAGACAGAGTATATGTTTATGATGAGAAACGGGATGTTACTATCGAGTATCAAGACAGCGATAAAATAAATGTGCTATTAATACAGGGGGGCCAGCGGGGAGAATCAAAAGCCGGTTTACAATCCAAAGAATAATGTACTGCCCTTAACCCTTAAACATCACGGCTTTATATCCAAAGGATTTCATTTTGAGCCTCATACCTTACACTTCGATTGGGAAGAACATAGACTTACCTGTAATAAGACAGAGAGTAGATCGAGGTAAAGGCTACAGAGTCGAAGAAAAATACTAAAATATAGGTAATACCGCCCACCTAGCGTTTCCAGCCGACTGCACGGATTTTGAGTTTTGCAATTCATCCTGCCTATCGAGATGTCGCCAAGTGCCTGGAGGGTAACGCTGTTTTAGCTTTGGCGATGTCTGACTACTGACATCTAGCTAAGGTTAAAGGTGGTTAGATAGTTTACCGAATTACACGGGCTTGTGTAAAATAACCGTAGCTTCGAGAATTGGGTGAGGTTTTGATTCGGTGGGCAGTGTCAAGAAGCAATAAAAAGAGGTGGCCATGAACCAAGAAAAAATTTGGCGTGAATTTGCCGCTCTACCTCCCGAAGCTCAACAACTTGTGGTTGATTTCATTGCCTTTTTACGAACCCGTTATAAACAGGCGCGTTCCAATAAAAAAGTAAAGCCAGCCGGTAACTTGACGGATGAAGCCTTCATTGGTATCTGGCGTGATCGCCCCGATATGCAGGATAGTAGCGCATGGGTTCGCTATGTTCGGGAGCGTGAATGGATAAGGACTCATGAGTGATTGGGTACTTGTTGATACCGATGTATTGATTGATGTTGGCCGTAGCGTAGCTGAGGCCATTACCTGTTTGCAACAAATTGAGCAACAGGCATCTCCGGCGATAAGTGTTGTTACCCAGATGGAACTGATTATCGGTTGTCGGGATAAAGCAGAACTTCGTACAGTAGAACGTTTCTTACAGCGATTCCAAACTATCAAACTGAATGAATCTATCTCCGATATAACCGTTGATTTATTACACCGTTACCGTTTAAGTCACGGCTTACTGATCGCTGATGCCCTCATTGCCGCTACGGCTACCTCATTAGATAAGCCTCTCGTTACAAAGAATCAACGAGATTATAAATTTATCGCAGGTCTACACCTGCTTGCGTACCCAAAGCCATTTACTGTCTAATTTTCGGCTCAAAATGTGCAATTTATCCTGCCTATCGAAATGTCGCCAAGTGCCTTTAGTGTAACACCGTTTTTAGCTTTACTGTCGTCTGACTGCTGATATCTGGCTACTTATAGTAAGCATCCTGAGTAGCGTGGAACTCGTCCTGCGACCGAAGGGAGTGTCGAAGGGCGAAATGGAGCGCGTATCGAAGGATGCGGCTCAGGCAACGATTCACGGCTAACTCGCATCCTTCGATACGGTTTCGCTTCGCTCAACCTACTCAGGATGCTTCCTGAGTTTATCGAAGGATGCTCTTAACTTATGATATTGTCTGGCTACTGATGTCTTTGTTTTTGAGGAGAGATTAATGCCAAGCCTTTTCACGATCACTGTCGTCGTCAACGGTAAACAGTACCAGCGCGCTATTGAGCCGCGGCTGCTGTTGAGCGACTTTTTGCGCCACGAACTCGGCCTGACCGGCACCCATGTCGGCTGCGAGCATGGCGTCTGCGGCGCTTGCACCATCCTGTTTGACGGGCAGGCGGTCCGCTCCTGCATTATGTTTGCGGTGCAGGCCGACGGCCATGAGATTACCACCGTCGAAGGATTGGCCGCCGATGCCGAGCATCTCCACCCGCTGCAAGAGGGCTTCTGGGAAGCGCACGGTTTGCAGTGCGGCTACTGCACCCCTGGTTTCCTGATGACCCTCGTCCCCTTTCTGCAAGAAAACCCGGACCCGACCGAGGAAGAAATCCGCGAAGCGATTTCCGGCAATCTGTGCCGCTGTACCGGCTACCAGAATATTGTCGAGGCGGTCAAACTGGCGGCAGGGAAGATGAAGGAGCCATCGTGAGCCGGAGGCACACCACCAGTAATGAAAATCCGCAGATTTCGCAGATTGCCCAGATTTTTATTTTAATCTGCGAAATCTGTGTAATCTGTGGATTATTTCCCAGGGAGGCGGTATGACGACTCGAAACTTCGGCGCGCGGATCAAACGCAACGAAGACCCCCAACTGCTGACCGGGCGGGCGCAGTTTGTGGACGATATTCACATTCCGGGCACGCTGCATGCCGCCTTCAAACGGAGCGATTATGCCCACGCCCGCATCGTCTCGATTGATGTCGAAACGGCCAAAAGTATGCCCGGTGTGGTCGCCGTTTACACAGCGGCGGATCTGGGCGACTTCTGGCAGCCCTCGCCGCTGCTGGTGCCGCCCCCTCCGGCCGAGCATGTGATTTTTAATGCGCGGACCGGGGCGCAGTTAGCCAAAGACAAGGTGCGGCATGTCGGCGAAGCCATCGTCATGGTCGTGGCCGAGAGCCGCTACCTGGCCGAAGACGCCGTGGAGACCATCGTCGTTGATTACGAACCGCTCGACCCGGTGCTGGAACTGGAGGCCGGTCTGGCCGAGCAGGCTGCCGCCATCCACGAGGACTTGGGCCACAATATGGCTGCCCATGTTATCCAGCGCAAAGGCGACTACGAGGCTGCCAAAGCCAAAGCCGACCTGGTCATCTCCCGCCGCATCATCTATGATCGCGGTATTTCCGCCCCCATGGAGGGCCGGGGCATCGTGGCTCACTATGACCCCCTGGCTCGCAAGTTGACGGTCTGGGATTCAACCCAGGCCCCGCTGCCCATCCGCAACGGCCTGGCCGCCATGTTCGGCCTGTCGGAGCGTCAGGTGCAGGTCATTGCGCCATTTATTGGCGGCGGCTTTGGCCCCAAGATCATGATGTTCTACCCCGAAGAAACCCTGGTTCCCTGGGCGGCCATGCGGCTGAACCGGCCCATCAAATGGATCGAGGACCGGCAGGAACATTTTTACGCCACGACCCACGACCGCAGCCAGCTCCACGACTCAGAGATTGCCTTGAGCAAAGAAGGCAAAATCCTGGGGGTCAAAGACTTTTTCCTGCACGATACCGGCGCTTATAATCCCTACGGCCTGACTCCGCCGCTGAACACCCAATGTACTCTGCTTGGCCCTTACATCGTGCCCAATTACTACACCGAATTCAAGGTTGTCTTCACCAACAAAACAATCGTGACGCCCTATCGCGGGGCGGGACGGCAGCACGGCGTTTTTGTGATGGAGCGCCTGCTCGATTTGGCGGCCAAAGAACTCGGCCTGGACCCGGTCGAGATTCGCCGCCGCAACCTGATCCCGCCCGACCAGTTCCCCTGGTCCAATGAAATTATTTACCAGGATTTTGCGCCTCTGGTTTTTGACAGCGGGAATTACGAGGCCGTGCTGAACAAGACCAAAGCCATGATTGGCTGGGATGAGTTTCGTGAGGCGAAGCGGCGGGGCGAGATGGCGGGCAAGAAGGTCGGCATTGGGCTGGTCATGTATATCGAGGGGACCGGCATTGGCCCTTACGAGGGGGCGCGGGTGCAGGTTGAAGCGAGCGGTAAAACAACCGTGGTGACCGGGGTTGGCACGCAGGGACAGGGGCATTACACTTCCTTTGCCCAGATTGCCGCCGACGCGCTGGGGGTGTCGGTGCGGGATGTTTACGTGTCCACCGGCGACAGCGGCCAGTTCAACTGGGGGACCGGCACCTTTGCCAGCCGCGGCGCGGTGGTGGCCGGTTCGGCGGTCAATGCCGCAGCCCAGATTGTGCGGGGGAAAGTGATCAAACTGGCGGCGGAGTTTCTGGAGGCCAGCGAAGCCGACATCGAGTTGGTGGATGGCTTTGCCCAGGTGCGCGGTGTGCCTGACTCAAGGGTCAGCCTGGCCACGCTGGCGGCTAAGGCCAATCCACTGCGCGGTGCGGTTGAACCGGGGACTGAGCCGGGCCTGGAAGGTACGGCCTACTTCGGCCCTAAAATGGGGGCGACGGCCAACGGCGCACACGCCATGATTGTCGAGGTGGACCCGGAAACCTTTAACCTGAAAATTCTCAAATATGTGGTCGTCCACGATTGCGGCCGGCTGATCAACCCGATGATTGTCGAAGGACAGGTGCACGGCGGGGTAGCCCAGGGCATTGGCAACGCCTTTTACGAGCAACTGGTTTACGACGAGAATGGGCAACTGCTCAACGCCTCCTTCATGGATTACCTGCTGCCGACGGCCCTGGATGTCCCCCGCATGGATTTGGGACACGAGGAAACGCCCTCGCCGCTCAATCCGCTGGGAATCAAGGGGGCGGGCGAAGCCGGGGCGATCCCGGTCGGCTGCCTGTTTGCCCAGGCCCTGGAAGACGCGCTGGGTCTGGCAGACCTGGAAATCCTGGAGATGCCGCTCAGCCCGCTGCGATTGTGGGAAATGGCGACGCGGTCGAGTGGCGGCCCGGCCTAACTATTTTTCCGAATAATGGGCAAATAGGTCTTTTTATTTATCTCTTCGCCAGCCGTAATCGTGACCGAACCGGACGCAACCTGGCCCGGCTGCCCAAAATTGCCAGTCAATTCACTCTTTTTGGTATCCACACTGATGCCCGGCCAACGGCGGCGCAGATAAGCCGTTGCCAGCGGACAAAATCGGATCGCCCGCCGTTTCCTCAGCCATCAGGTTGTCCAAAGCCGCCAGCACCCCAGGTCTTAATGCCCCTTCGAGCTTCCAGTCTATTTCTTCCTAACAAGACTTCCTCACGCAGAAAGTTATCAGGAAATAGGTAGAGGTCTGGTCGAATCTGGTAAGAGTTTGCTTTAAACCCACAACAGACGGTAAAATACTTCAATGGGTGTTGGTGTGTTCATTGGCGCTTACTCCTGACCTGGCCAATAACTAATCTAGCTGACATAATGATAAAATTTGTTTCATCATTGTGACAAACACCAAGAATCGTGCTATACTCTGGCTAATCAGGTTAATTTAGAAAAGGTTTTGCCGAAGGCCGTTGACAGGAGTACAATGTGGGCGGCCAAACAAGGAGCGGAGTCATCTATGTCTAACATTCTTTACGCCGAAGACGACCGTGACTGTCGAGAACTGTTTGCCTTTGCCCTCCGGCAAAAAAATCACCGGGTTCACGAAGCAATCAATGGGGCGCAGGCCGTACAAATTGTCCGTGATGAACCAATTGATCTCGTCATGCTGGATGTTCGGATGCCCATGATGACCGGCTACGATGCCGCTCGTATCATCGCCAAAGAAGCGCCGGATATTCCGGTGATCTTCTTGAGCGCCAAAGGGATGCGTCGCGAGGTGACAATGGCCTTTGAATGTGGCCCTATGACCGTAGACTATCTGATCAAACCCATTTCCCCTGAGCAACTGGTTAACCGGGTCGAAGCAATCCTGGAAGCCTGCCGTATGCGGGGCCTGGCGGCAGTGCGGGAAGAGAATATGGCTCGCGAGCTGGTCGCGGCCTGGTAAGGGTGGTTGATAGAATTGAGCAGCAGCATCCGTTCGGCGCTGGAGCTTGCTCTGGGCGCTCTCCCTGAAGATGCACTGACTGCCTTGATGAATGTTGTGGTGACCCGCACCTATCCCGCCGACTCGATCATCTGCCGGGAAGGACAACCCGCGGACATCTTTTACATCATCCAAGAAGGTCAGGTGGCTTTTACTAAGCGTATGGCCGATAGCGATCAGTTTTTGGGGATGAAGACGACGGGTGAATTCTTTGGGGAGTTGGGTGTTTTGGACCGCGCTCCCCGCGCCGCTACTGTCCACGCCATCTCCGATTGCCAGCTCATTGAGATTGATGAAACCACCCTGGATGAAATTCTGACCCGCAATCCCTCCGTTGCCCGGGCCATCATGCGGGGCATCACCCGGACTGTGCGGGACACCGACCGGATTACTATCGCCGAATTGCAGCTTAAAAATAGTGAGTTGGCCCGTACCCTGGAAAACCTACGGGCGGCCCAGGCTGAACTGCTCCTGCGCGAGCGGTTGAAACGCGACCTGGAGATTGCCGCGCAAGTCATAAAAATATTCTACCCACCTCTTTTCCAGACGTACCGGGCTTTGAATTTGCCGCCCTGGCCCGTCCGGCCCGTGAGATTGGCGGCGACCTGTACGACATTGTAGATATGGACCAGAACCAGATTGGCATCGTTATGGCCGATGCGTCTGGCAAAAGCGTCCAGGCAGCGATTTATATGGCCGTTGTGCGCGCCCTGTTTCTGAGCGAAACCAACGCCAACCTGTCGCCCAGTGAAACCGCCCACCGCATTCACAACCTCCTGCTCAAAGTCTCCACAACCGCCGATATGTTCGTCACTGCTTTCTACGCCACCTTAAATACCGTCACCCGTGAGATGCGTTATATCCGAGGTGGACACGACCGGCCGGTCTACTATCATGCTGACACTGGCCAGATCAGCTTACTCAATCCGCCGGGCCGCTTTTTGGGCTTACTGCCAAACTTAATTATCCAAGAGGAGAGCTTAACTTTTCAAACCGGGGATACGTTGGTTTGCTACAGTGATGGTGTGACCGATGCCATTCGCCCCGGCGACGGCGAACTGTATGGCCTGGAACGGCTGGAAGAGATTGTCTGCCGCGAGGGGCACCGGTCTGCCAGCGACTTAGTCAAAATTATCGTCAGCGATATTGATCAATTTAGAAGCGGCACAGAACAGCCGGATGATCTGACTTTGTTGGTGACGAAGGCAGTGTAGCAGAGTCACAGGGTAGCAGAGTCGCAGACTTAGTTTTTCTTGTAACCTTGCTACTCTGCAACCTTGCCACTTTGTAACTTTGAATAAATATGGAGCAATAAAACGATGAAAGATAATTGGCGCGATCAGCAAACTCGCCAAACGCGGCGGCCTCGCCGTTTAGAAGAAGTGAGCAGCGCCGAAATTGGGTTTCCAGTCGTGTGGGTATTGGTCGGCGCCCTGGCCGGTCTCCTTGTCATTGGGTTGATCGGGCTGGGGGTGGTCAACATTTTACGCAAGCAAGCCATTACCCCTACCCCGGAAGTTATACCCGGCCTGGCCCCGACCCAGCCGATTGTCGAGGCGACCACCACTACCGCCCCTAGTGCCCCGAATGTTACCCCAACCTTACCGCCCGTCGTCACCCTCGAACCGACAGCCACCCCTATCCCGACCGCCACGCCCGTCCCGACAGTGCCCACTGAATTGGCGAAAGGGGGGTACGCCCAGGTGATTGGCACCGAAGGCTTTGGAGTCAGCTTGCGCGCCGGGCCGGGCACCAACAACGCCCGCCTGGATGTGGCTCCCGAGGAGAGCGTGGTGCTCATTTTGGACGGTCCCAGAGCCGATGAAAATCAGGAAGATATTGTCTGGTGGTTTGTGCGCGGCCCCAACGGCACCGAAGGGTGGGCCGCCCAGAACTTCCTCAAGCCCACGCTGCCCCCCGGAACCGCCCAAAGTACACCCGGAGCAGAGGAAACCACGCCCGAAACAGGGCAAAACAACAATTGATCATTCCCCGTTTTCAAATTATAATGAGCGTCGCTCTAGCATCAGCGGCGCTTTTTTCTATTAGACGGACCTATCAACCTGATTTCTGAACTATTACGGCGCCCTGAGTAGGCC
The DNA here is from genome assembly GCA_015075185.1 of Anaerolineales bacterium. GTDB lineage: Bacteria > Chloroflexota > Anaerolineae > 4572-78 > J111 > DSQQ01. Next base: position 97,760 of record JABTUW010000004.1, read on the forward strand.
GAAGGCCGTATCGAAGGCAATTAGCACAGATCATCAGGTTTTCCAAACCTGACAGGTCTAGTTGAACCGAGGAGACTATGTCCGATATTCAACAACGCTTGGCCGAGCTGCGCGACCAAATCAACTACCACCTCTACCGCTACCACACGCTTGATGACCCCGTTATTAGCGACGCCGAATACGACCAGTTGATCAATGAACTGCGCGAGTTGGAGAGCCAGTATCCTGATTTGATCACTCCCGACTCGCCTACCCAGCGTGTCGGCGCGCAGCCGCTCGAAGGCTTCGCGAAAGTGATCCATCCCATTCCCATGACCAGCCTGGGCAACGCCTTCAATGAAAACGACATGCGCAACTGGCTGGCTCGGGTGGGACGTCTGCTGCCTGTCGGGATGACGGTGAAAGACCTGGAGTTTGTCGTCGAGCCAAAGATAGACGGCCTGGCGATTGCCTTGACCTATGAAAATGGCCGCCTGGTTCAAGGGGCTACCCGTGGCAATGGGGTCGAGGGGGAAAACGTTACGGCCAATATCCGCACGGTCAAAAATGTGCCCTTACGGATTCCCACCACGCCTGATGGCCCACCTGCCCCGGCCAAAATCGAAGTGCGCGGCGAAATTTATATGCGCATTGCCGATTTTAACCGCTTTAACCAGCAGCAGGTGGAAAAAGGCGAGAAAATTTTTGCCAATCCACGCAACGCCGCCGCCGGTTCATTACGAATGCTGGACAGTAAAATAACGGCGCAGCGCCCGCTGGCCCTGTACAGTTACGCGGTTGGTTATGTCCAGGGCGCTGAAATCCGTTCCCAAAAAGAAGCGCTGGATTATCTGCGCGCCCTCGGCTTCCCGGTCAATCCCGACATCCTGACGACCAACGATTTTGAAGAGGTCCTCCAATTTATTCATACCTGGATGGACCGGCGGGAGACGCTGCCTTACGACGCCGACGGGGCAGTGGTCAAAATCAGCGATTTTGCCTTGCAGCAAGAACTGGGGGTCGTAGGCAACGCCCCGCGCTGGGCCATTGCCTACAAATTCCCGGCCCGCGAGGCGACGACCAGGCTGCTGGAAATCAGGACCAACGTGGGCCGCACCGGCCAGATTACGCCTTATGCCGTGCTGGAGCCGGTCAACATCGGCGGGGTGACGGTGCGCCAGGCAACGCTGCATAACTTTGAAGACCTGGCCAAAAAGGATATCCGCGCCGGCGATACCGTTGTAGTCAAACGCGCCGGAGATGTGATTCCGCAGGTGGTCAAAGCCATCGAAGATTTGCGCCCGCCCGACTCCCAACCCTACCAGCCCCCCCGTTACTGCCCGGTCTGCGGCGAACCAACCGCCCGTCTGGGCGAGGATGTGGCTCTGTTCTGCATCAACGCCGCCTGCCCGGCCCAGTTGATCCGCCAGATTGAATATTTTGTTTCCCGTGGGGCGATGGACATCGAAGGCTTTGGCATCAAAATCGGCGAGCAACTAGCGGCGCAGGGCCTGCTCAAAGATATTGCCGATATTTACTTCCTGACCCGCGAGCAGTTGTTGCAGCTCGAAGGGTTTGCCGAGAAAAAAGCCGACAACCTGCTGGCCGCGATTGAAGCCAGCAAACAGCAGTCATTTCAACGTTTTCTGACCGGCCTCGGCATTCGCTACGTCGGCGGTGTTGTCGCCGGGCTGATTATCAATGCCTTCCCTTCCATTGATCTTCTCGAACAAGCCAGCCGGGAGGATTTTGAGTCGGTCGAAGGGGTCGGGCCGCGCATCGCCGAGTCTCTGGCCGAGTGGTTCAGCCGCCCGGCCAACCATGCCCTCATCGAAAAGTTTCGCCGGGCCGGGGTTACGTTACAAGTTGAACGTTCAACGTTTAACGTTGAACATTCAACCTTAAACGGTTTGACCTTTGTCATCACCGGCACGCTGCCTACCTGGAGCCGGGAGGAAGCCAAAGCATTTATCGAACAGCACGGCGGCAAAGTGATTGACAGTGTCTCCAAAAAGACGGATTATCTGGTGGTCGGCGAGAAAGCCGGCAGCAAATTGACCAAGGCCCAGGCCCTGGGAGTCGCCACTTTGGACGAGGCCGGGCTGCGGCAATTGGCTGAAAGCGCAACTTCGGGCTGAGTTGCGTGTTGAACTAAAAGGATTGAGTCTGTCCGAAATTTTAAGGCACAACGCACCTAACTTGAAGGGATTTGATAACTTGACTCCCTTTTCAGGACACATAAAATGCAGTATTTAATCAAAAATCTATCCACAATAACAGGTTGGATATAAATCTCAACTTTCTAAATGAGGAGAAGTTATGTCGCGCGTAGTTATCACTGGGCTTGGAGCCATTACTCCTGTTGGCAATGATGTAGCGACTTTTTGGAAGAACATGAAGGCCGGCGTTTCTGGAGCCGGGCCGATTACCGCGTTTGATACGACAGGCTATTCGATTCGGATTGCCTGTGAAGTCAAAAATTTTGAGCCGACCGATTGGGTGGAAAAAAAGATGGCCAAGCGATTGGCCCGTTCAACCCAATTTTCCATCGCCAGCACCCGCCAGGCTTTGGCCGACGCCAAACTGGAAATTACCCCCGAAAATTCGCCGCGGGTCGGGGTCGTTTTTAATACCGGCGGCGGCGGTATCAGTACGATGGAAGAGGGTGAAAAACAACTGCTCGAAGAAGGACCGCGCTCGATTACCCCCTTTCTGGTGACCAACGTCATGCCGAATGCGGCCTCGTGCCTGGTTTCGATTGAGTTTGGCACAACCGGCCCGCTGAACACCTCGGCCCTGGCCTGCGCCAGCGGCAACTATGCTTTAGTGGACGCCTTTCACATGATGAAGCGAGGGGAAGCTGACGTGATGATTGCCGGCGGCACTGAGGCGGCTATTTCACCTCTCATTTTTGCCTCGTTTGCGCGAATGGGCGCCCTCTCCGGCCGCAATGACGACCCCCAAACTGCCAGCCGGCCTTTTGACAAAGACCGGGACGGTTTTGTGTTTGGCGAAGGGGCAGCGGCCTTTGTTCTGGAAACCGAGGAGCATGCCAAAGCGCGCGGGGCGCGGATTTATGCTGAAGTGTTGGGCGGGCGGCTCACTTCCGATGCTTACCACCTGACTGCGCCCAAACCCGACGCCAGCGGGGCTATTGCCGCCCTCAAGGGGGCGCTGGCCTCGTCGGGCAAGGCGCATGAGGAAGTGGATGCGATTTTTGCCCACGGCACCAGTACGCCGCTGGGTGATGTAGCCGAAACTTTGGCGCTCAAGAGTGTTTTTGGCGAGCACGCCTATCAAATCCCGATCACGGGCACCAAATCTCAGGTGGGCCATATGCTGGGTGGAGCCGGGGCTGTCTCGGCGCTGGCCGCGATCAAGACGATTGAAGAAGGGATTATTTGCCCCACGATTAACTATCACACGCCCGATCCAGAGTGCGACCTGGACTACGTACCCAACAAAGCACGTCGTCACGAAACGAACCTGGCCCTGGTGAACGCTTTCGGTTTTGGGGGTCAAAATGTGGTGTTGGTGCTGGGTAAATACCCGGAGAACGGTTCGGCTGAAAATTAGCCACAATCCCTGGATATTTTGGACCTCCCCGACTGGCTGACTAACCAATTTTACATTCTGACTCGAACTAACCGTAGAGAACGCGGAGGTCGCTGAGAGATTAATAAAATCTCTGCGTTCTTGGCGTCCTCTGCGATGAAATATTAAATCCATCAGTCAATCAGGTTTCCCTGGTTAAAACCACCTGGCCTTCGGCAGTCACCTTGACCCGCTGGCCGGTTTGCAACTGCCTGAAATCCTCGGAGTTGAGTACCACCAGGGGAATCGGCCTGGCGTACATCTCATCGGCCACAATGGAAGCCAGGGCAAAGAAAGAGTCCGGCGCGGTGGTAACGATCGCCGCCGGAGCAGTACCCGCTTTGACTGCCTCAAGCAAGACAGCCGTGGTGGTGCTCGATCCACGGGTAAACGGCACCGCCAAAATTCGCCCGGTAGCACATTGGCCCGCCAGCGGATGGCGCTGGTCAATGATTATCCCGGTCTGGTAGTCATAACCTCCCCAGAAACTCAGCGGTTCGTTGGAAACGAGAACAAGCCCGCTGGCTTCCCCCGGAATGACTGCACGTCCGTGTAGGATTATTCTCACCCTAACCTGGCCTCACCGGTTCTTGCCTCTCACTCCCACAACCCCTCATCCCGCACCACCTGGCCTTCCACCGCCGAGCGGACGCAGTCGGCCAGGCTGCCGAAGGTGATTTCGGTATGGAGCATGCCCGGCGCATAGTAAGCGTACTTGGCTGAGTTGGTCATCAACCGCTTGATGTCTGGGGGCAGCATGGGCGAGGCCAGAATGCACGTATCCACCGTAACTTTGCCGCCAAAAGTTTCCAAAGCGGCCAGATAACCGGCCTTCTGTGCCAGCAGAGCCATCGCCCGGCTGGATGTCACCAAAAACTTGACCCCCGGATGAACCTTTTGACCCGCCAGCAGGGGGGCCAACTGTTTGAACTCGGCCAGTGAGAAATGCGGGCTGCCCAGGACGACCATATCTAACTTTGCACCGCTGGCCGTTGTCAACTCGCGCCGGGCAGCCCGCAGCCGCTCCAGCGTGATCACAAAAGTCTCCTCCGGCTGGCGTCCCTGAAAAGCCGCTTCCAGGGTCGGCGCTTCAGGCGTCCGTCCGACAACGTGAAACAGAGCGACCACGCCCGAAGAGGCGCCGGCCGCACCCAGGGCTTTGAATTGATCCTCGGTCGGTTGGACCTGCAAGCCGCTGATGACCGGAATCCGGTCACGGGCCAGTTTACCCATCAGATGGCCCAGCACCGGGTAAAAAGAGTCGTCCTGCTGGAGAGATAACGGAATACCGGCCAGTTCCAGCAGCAGTTGGCCGGCCCGATTCTCGGCAAGGTGCAATCCTACCGCTGGAACCCGTCCGGTAATGGCAGCGCAAATGTCCAACAGATCGGGGTAACGCTCGGTGCGTGCCCCCAGGACTGAATTGGCAAAAACGATCGCGTTCGACTCCCCCCAGGCAATTTGCTGGCCAAACTTGGGGATCAGTTCGACTTGGTAGGGAGCGCAGGTCCAGGTGGGGCGGCAGCCCATCTGCTGGTAGGCGCTCATCTGGCGGCGGGCATAGCCGGCCCACTCCGGCGGAACAGCCCACTCCTGCCAGTGGTGCTCGTCCACCGAGCTGACATTCAAAGTGGCCGGCACCGCCACCTTTGCCCCCAGGCCGGCCAGCCGCTCGGCAAATTCCAGCCCGGCCTCGCCCATATAAATGGAACTGTCAATGTGAGCCTGTTCGATGCTTAACAACCGCTCTGCCCCCTGCACTTCGGCCATGCGTACCATGATAGACATCGCCATTTTGGCCGCCGAGCCGCGCTCGCCAGTGAGGAGTGCGCGGTCAGAGGGGGAGAGTTCAAGAGTCACGGCCGTAACCCGGACCTTCACAGCCTTTCTTTAGCCCAAATGGTATCAGCCTCGCTCAGGGGTGGTACAGGGGATGGAGTGTAATCAATAACTAAGGTAGGCCCACCAGCCCCCGTTATGAAACATAAATGTCTCTCGCAGCACCTGCTTAAATTGATACTCATCTTTCCTAATGCACAGTTAGCAGCTTGTCTACGGCCTCGGCCAGCTCGGCCAGGTTGCTGACGCGATGAATGGCGGTCGCATAAGGCAGATAAGCCAGCATATCGCTGTCGCCGGTGCCCCACTGGCGGGGATGCTCCGGATTCAGCCAGATGAGCCGCTTGCTGCGCCGCTTGATTTGGTCCATCAGGTCCAGGCGGGGGTTGTTGTAGTTGTTGCGACCGTCGCCCACAAAAATAACCGTGGTGCGGTGGTCAATTGTGCCGGCATGGCGCATCATCAGGGTGTTGAGGCTGTTGCCCAGGTCGGTGTTGTAGTAGCCGGGCCGCAGCCGGGTTAACACAATCTCAATGGCCACATCCGGCGGGTTTTCGGCAAAATCCTCGTCAACGCTCTCCAGGTCGTCAATAAAGGCAAAGCTGTGGGCGCTGGCCACCTGGTCCTGTAACTCGTAAATCATGCGCAGCAAAAACTCTACCACGGCCCGCATGCTGGTCGAGACGTCACAGATGAGCAGCAGTTTGGGCTTGAGGTGGCGCGTTTTGAATTTGAGTTCCATCGGCACGCCGCCGTAGCGCAGGTTGGCCCGCAGCGTCTTTTTGGCGTCGAGCGTGCCGCTTTTGCTGTGTTTGCGGCGCAGGGCGGCGCGGCTGCGAAGTTGGGTTACCAGGCGGCGCACCTCGTCGCGCAGCAGGTCGGCTTCGCTGTCACTCAGATTCTTGAACGGACGGTGCATTAAATCGGCGGCCTGTTGTTTCTGGTCAGGCTGATTCTCTGCCCGCTGACGGGCCAGCGATGCGCCGACATGTTGGGCAATTTGTTCGGCCAGAGCTTCACGATTCTCCTCCATACCTTTCATCAATTCGTCAATGGCTTCCTGGCTCATCCCCAGTTGGGCCAGCAGTTCGGGTAACTGCTCCATCAACTGCCGCAGCAGTTCCATGCCCATCTGCCGCATCATCCGTTGTTGAATCCAGTTCTGCTGATAGGGCGAGTCGGCATGGGGCAGGCCGGCCTGCTGGCCGAGTTGGTCCAGTTCCTGCTGGGTGGGGTTTTGGCCTTGCAGCAGCCAGCGCAGCAACTGCATCAGGCTATTGATCTGGCTTTCGGCTGACGATTGGCCGCCTCGCTGCTTTTGCTGGATACCCTGGCGCTGCTGGTCCTGGCGCAGTTGCTCCAGCAGCGCCCGCAGCGCCTGGGCCAGCAAATTTTTCTCATCGGGCGAGAGGTTGTCGGTCAAGTTAAGCAGCGGAGGACCACCGCTGCCAAAATACAGCGGAAACAACTGGTCGAAGATGGGCCGGTCAACCGCCTCTTTGACCAGGGTCGCTCGCAGCGAGTCGTGGAAATCTATCCGGTCGAGAATGCCCATGCAGCGGGTGGCATTGAAGGCGTCCTCACTTTCGGCAATAGAAATCCGTACCCCCGCCGCTCGCAGCCCGGCGATAAAATCAATGATGCGTTGATCCATCGTGTCCTCCTTACCGTGTTAAACGTCGAACGTTCAACGCTTAACGTTACTTTCTCCCCAACATCCGATAGTTGCCAAAATCATCCGGGTCAAAGCCGCCGGGGCCGGGTTTGCTCGCCCCCCCGTTAGCCCCACGGCGTGAAAGAGCACGCTTGGCCCGGATAATATCGGTTTCGTGTTTAAGCAAGACGGTCATGGTCGTTTCCACGGTTTTTTCGTCCAGGTTCTTGGCGTTCAGCTGTACCAGGGCGCGGGCCCAATCGAGGGTTTCGCTGATGGAGGGGGACTTTTTCAAGTCCAGACCGCGCAGTTGGTGGACCAACTCGACTGCCTGGCGGGCCAGTTGCGGGGCCAGGTCAGGCACTTTCAAGCGCACAATACTGAGTTCAGCTTCAACATCGGGATAGTCGAGGAAAAGGTACAGGCAGCGCCGCTTGAGCGCCTCGCTCAGTTCGCGGGTATTGTTGCTGGTCAGAAATACGGTGGGATGGTGTTTAGCCTGGATGGTGCCCAATTCCGGCACGCTGACCTGGAAGTCACTCAACACTTCCAGCAAAAAGGCCTCAAACTCAACATCAGCCCGGTCAATTTCGTCAATGAGCAGCACCACCGGCTCCGACGATGTCAGCGCTTGCAGTAAAGGGCGCGGCAGTAAAAAGCGTTCGGAGAAAAAGACTTCTTCTTCGGCGGCAATGCGGTCGGCGGCCTCCCGTAGAGAGCTGACGCTGCCAATTACGTCTTGCAGCTTGTCGCGCAGCAGTTGGGTGTAAAGCATCTGTTTGGCGTACTCCCACTCGTACAGGGCCTTGGTTTCGTCCAAGCCCTCGTAACACTGTAAGCGGATGAGGCGGCGGTGGGTGGCGGCAGCCCAGGCTTTGCTCAGTTCGGTTTTGCCCACTCCGGCAGGGCCTTCGCTGAGGATCGGCTTGCCCAACTGCTCGGCCAGATAAACAACGGTGGTTATCTCGTCGGATGCGATATACTGCTGGGCGGCTAATTGTTCTTTGATTTTAGCGGTAGCTTCAGACATGCAATTTTTTTCTCCTCTGGGGGTAAGCGCACAGCAACCGGTCGTCTGGCAAAGGATAAGGCACAAATCGGAGTAAGGAGGAGAAGAGGTTGGGGACAGCAAGCCCGATTGAGTGGCCAGAGGTTGGCCCGGTTAGCTGTGGCTGCTCGTTTAAGCTAGGTTGAGGTATTATGGCTGGCAAGCCGCAGATTGTCAAGGGGGAAGATTGGAGGGAATGGAAGGCTGGAAGACTGGAGGGTTGGAAGCTTGGTATATGACCAAATCGCTATCTTCTATCCTCTATCCTCAATATTTCTTGGCTCCCCTTGCCGGTTGACCCACCAAACCCATACCGTGCTGACAACCAAGACGGCAGTAACGGCCAGCCCGCCTTCAGGCCCAAACGGGCCGCCGGTGACAGCATCAGGACCGGCTTCCATCAAATTGAAAAGACTCCCCGCCGCCGGGGGTATCCCGCTGACCTGCAAGCCAAAGAGGTTGCTCTGCGCCCAATTCCAGGCGGTATGGATACCGAAGACACCCCATAAGCTACCTTCAGACAGCCCATAGAAGGCCGCAAACACGCCAAATAGGAACAAGTTCAGGAAGGCTATCGGGCTGACGTTGGGGTTAAGGGAATGGTAAACGGCAAAAACCACCGCCGAAATAATTATGCCCCACAATGGTTTATGCCGCGCCCCGATAACCGGCAGCAGCCAACCCCGCGCCAGAATCTCCTCCGCCGACCCCTGCACCGTCCAGCCCAGAAAAATCAGCAGCACGCCGCCTAACGCCGCCAGACCCTGCGGCTGGGCCGTCCCTTCTTCAAAAGCCATAAAACCCAATCCCGCCGAAAGCCCCACCGAAACCGCAAACATTCCCAGGCCGACCAGCAGCCCACGCAGATACTTAAACCCGGCTCCTGACCTTTCCAGGCCCATTGTCCAAAACGGGCGCTTTTCATACCATTTCAGCCAGGCCCAAAGCAGCAAGAAAAGAGGGGCAAAAGACAGAATCAACAGCAAGGTTAGCTCTAAGGCCGTATCCGGCAGGAGCAGTTGTCCCAACGCCTCCGGATTAGCCAATGATCCCTGACCAGCCCCGGCCATTGACAAGGCGGCAATGAGCAACAGGGCCGGAATTCCCCCCACGAACTGTGCAGCCAGCACAAACACAAAGCTCAAGATCACCGCCACCACCCCATGCGGCAGCCGCTGACCCGATCGAGCCAGTTCAAAGATGTGGTTTCTGGCATCAAGCAGCAAATTCATAAGCAATCATTCCAAGGAGTAGGAAGTAAGGAGTAGGGAGTAAGAATGGCTCTAAATTCATCCAAGCATCCATCATTCTTCCATCCTCTATCCACTCCTCTAACCTTCCAATCTTCCAACCCTCCCTTCCTCCCCTCACTCCCGCTTCGTCCCGTCGGGCATGATGGCCCCGCTCAAGACCACCCCTTCGAGGCTGGCCCGGTTAAGATTTGCCTCCAATAAATTCGCTCGAGCCAGCACTGCGCCGCGTAAAATCGCCCCGGCCAGGTTGGCCCCGTTCAAAACAGCGCCGGCCATAAACGCCCCGGCCAGGCTGGCCCTGCTCAAATTAGCGCGGGTCAGCTTAGCCTTGGCCAGAAAGGCTCCGGCCAGGTTCGCTTCCGTAAGATTGGCCTCAGCCATAAACGCCTCGCCCAAAAACGCGCCGGCCAGGTTGACTTTGGTCATATTCGCCCGGCTTAAGTTGGCCTTTTCCAGGTTAGCCCCAGTCAAATTTTTGGCCCCGACCAGACTGGCCCCGGCCAGGTTAGCCTCGACCAACACCGCTCCGGCCAGGTTGGCTCCGGCCAGGTCAACTCCTTTCAAACTGGCTTTTCCTAACTGCGCCAGGCGCAGGTCGGCATCGGCCAGGTTGGCCCCAATCAGGGTGGCCTCCAGCATATGAGCCAGACTCAGCCGCGCTCCGGCCAGGTTGGCTTGAGTCAGTAACGCCTGAAGCAAGTTCGCCCGGGTAAGATGGGCCTGTTCCAGGTTAGCCTTCGTCAGATCGGCGTCGGCTAGGATCGAGTCACTTAAATCAACCTCCGGCAATTGCGCTCTAACCAGATTAGCCCCGGCCAGTTTGGCGTGACTCAGATTAGCCCCGGCCAGGTTGGCCCCGGCCAAATCAACCAGAGTCAAATCCCGCCCGCTCAGATCAAAACCACGCAAATCTTCCTGGCGGCCATTTTCGGCCCAGGCCAGAGCCAGGCGATACTGCGCCTCTCGGTCTAGTACCGGCATTGTCAATTGGTCAACATTCTCGGCGTCACTCATCTCAGCTTTTCCCTTACAGCAACTAGGCGGATTATACCGGCACTCTGCCAAATCTTAAAATGTGGAGGACATAGAAGAGTGGAAGACCGGAGGAGGGGGTTGGAGGATTGGACTCATCCTTGAACCAATCTTCCACCCTTCTAGCCCTCCAATCCTTCACCCTGCTCTAACAAAAATTTAAGGGACTCGTTCCCAAATTCAAACCGAAATCAAACCTGGGGGTGTTACAATAAAGGTACATCGTTGGTTGGTTTCCTTGCTTCTATCCTTCATTTTGTTCTCCTTTCTCTCCCAGAAGGGGCGCTCTGTTTTTAGAGCGCCCCATTTTCTTGACAAAGAACTTGTTTGTATTTACCATTTGCGAACGATGCACCCACTCGAAACCTACCTGCAAAGCCTGTCCCTTATCCATGCTTCCGGCGCGGGTGTGGCCGAAACTTCTTTTTACCCACCCCTCGCTCATCTCCTCAACGAAGTCGGCCAGACGCTCAAGCCCAAGGTGCGCTGCATCCTTAACCTCAAAAACATCGGCGCGGGCCTGCCCGATGGCGGCCTCTTCACCGCCGACCAGTTTCCCAAATCCACCTCATCTAACGTAGGGGCGATTGGCCAATCGCCCCTGCCCAGCAGCCCGCCCAGCCGCGGCGCGATTGAAATCAAAAGCGCCGGCGCCGACCTGCGCAAAATCGCTCACGGCTTGCAGGTGGTCAAATACCTGGCCAAATACCGCCAGGTGCTGGTCACGAACTACCGCGAATTTGTGCTGATGGGCTTAGACGCCCAGGGCCGGCCCGTCGAACTGGAAAGTTACACCCTGGCCTCCACCGAGGATGGCTTCTGGGCCGAAGCCGCCCATCCCCGCGCTGTCGCCCAGCAGCATGGCGACCGGCTGCTGGACTTTCTCAAGCGGGTCATGCGCCGCCCCGCCCCGCTAACCACTCCCGCCGAAGCGGCCTGGTTTCTGGCCTCCTACGCCCGCGAGGCCCATTGGCGGATTGACGCCGACCTGGCAGGTCTTAAAGACCTGCCAGGTCTCGCCCCCGAATCCCCCCTACAAATGGCCCTCAACAACATCCGCGATGCCCTGGAAGATGCGCTGGGGCTGACCTTTGAAGGCCCGAAGGGGGAGCGTTTTTTCCGCTCGACGCTGATCCAGACCCTCTTTTACGGCATCTTCTCGGCCTGGGTGCTCTGGCACAACGAAAACCCGGCCCGCCAGGACCGCTTCGATTGGCGGGTCGCCGCCTGGTATCTGCGCGTGCCGATGATTCAGGCTCTCTTTGGGCAGTTGGCCCAGCCCGGCAGCATCGGCAGCCAGGGACTCAATCTGGTCGAGGTGCTCACCTGGACCGGCGATACCCTCAACCGGGTAGATCGGGCCGAATTTTTCAGCCGCTTCGAGGCCGGCCAGGCCATCCAATATTTTTACGAGCCGTTCCTGCAAGCCTTCTCGCCGGAGCTGCGCAAGGAGCTGGGAGTTTGGTACACCCCGCCGGAAATTGTGCAGTACATGGTCGCCCGGGTGGACACGGTGCTGCGGGAAGAGTTGGGCCTGGTCGATGGCCTGGCGGACGAGCAGGTCTACGTGCTTGACCCGTGCTGCGGCACCGGCGCTTACCTGGTCGAGGTGCTGCGGCGCATCGCCGCCACCAAGCGCGAGCAGGGCAGCGACGCCCTCAGCGCCTACAGCGTCAAAAAGGCCGCCCTGGAGCGGGTCTTTGGCTTTGAAATTATGCCCGCGCCTTTTGTGATTGCGCACCTGCAACTGGGGCTGCTCTTCCAAAGCCTCGGCGCGCCGCTGGCCGCCACCGAACGAGCCGGAGTCTACCTGACCAACGCCCTGACCGGCTGGACCCCGCCCGATCATCCCAAGCAGCACCTTCTCCTGCCCGCCCTCGAAGCCGAGCGCGACGCCGCCGACGCCGTCAAACAGAACCGCAAAATCCTGGTCGTGCTGGGCAACCCGCCCTATAACGGCTTCGCCGGGCTGGCCGTGGCCGAGGAGCGCGACCTGACCGACGCTTACCGCACCACCAAAACCGCCCCCGCCCCGCAGGGCCAGGGCTTGAACGACCTCTACGTCCGTTTCTTCCGCCTGGCCGAGCGCCAGATCGTCGAGCGCAGCGGCAGAGGCGTGGTCTGCTACATCTCCAACTACTCCTGGCTCGACGGCCTGTCCCATACGGGCATGCGCGAAAAGTATTTAGAAATGTTTGACCAAATTTGGATTGACTGTCTGAACGGGGACAAATTCAAAACAGGCAAACTAACGCCACAGGGCGAACCAGACCCCAGCGTTTTCTCAACAGAGTTTAATCGAGAAGGTATCGGCATCGGTACAGCCATTGCCCTGTTGACAAGGACAGCCACCCACAACGGCACAGATAAAGTGCAGTTTCGTCATTTTTGGGGCAAAAACAAACGGCAGGAACTACTCGACTCTCTCCATGTCATTTCGAGCGAACGCAGTGAGCGAGAAATCCCTCCAGAGTCACTCCCAGGTGAAGTTACTCAGGGATTCCTCGCTGGCGCTCGGAATGACATGCATCGCTACCAGGCAATAAAGCCTCCCCTCGAATTGGGCTTGCCCTATATGCCGATGCAAGTCCAAGCAGCTTACTTAACCTGGCCGCTCCTAGTTGACCTTTTTCCAACCACTTCACCCGGTGTCAATACCAGTCGTGACATTGATCTAATCGAGATTGACCGCTCCAAACTAGAACAGCGGATGCGCCAATATTTTAACCCGGCTCTGAAAGATGAAGATGTTCGCCCGATTGCGTCCTCACTGATGACACCTTCGGCCAGATATAATCCAATAACCACCCGCCAACAACTTCTATCGCGTGGCTTAGAAAGCGGATATTTTGTCAGATATGCCTATCGTCCGTTGGATGGGCGATACTTGTACTGGCATCCCGAAACCAAGTTATTGGACGAGAAACGAGAAGATTTATTTTCATTCACTCAGGCTAGAAATTTCTTTTTGATCTCACGCAAAAAGGCAGAAAGAAGCCGGGAAGGGACACCTTTTTATGTGACCGAATTCTTACCCGACCGTCATCTGACCCGGCCCGGCAGTGCTTGTTTCCCTATCACTCTCAAGGGACAGTCTATTCAACAGCAAACTTTATTCGACAATCTACCCAATCGTGTCCCGGCGAATCTATCCGGCCTGGCGCGCAAGTACCTCGCTGCCATCGGTATAGACGATCCCGAAGCCAGCGAGGAAACGGCCAGTCTGCTGGGCTGGCACACTCTGGCCATTGGCTACTCGCCCGAATATCTGAGCGAAAATGAAGGGGCGCTGCGCCAGGATTGGCCGCGCATTCCCTTACCCAGCCATCTCAAGCTGCTGCAAAAATCGGCGGCGCTGGGGCAAAAAATCGCCGCCCTGCTGGACGTGGAAAAGCCCGTGCCCGGCGTCACCGCCGGCCAGATTCGCCCGGAGCTAAAAACGGTCGGTGTCATCAGCCGGGTGGGGGGCGGCTCGCTCGACCCTAACGCCGATCTGGCCCTGACCGCCGGCTGGGGCTACGAGGGCCGCGACGGCGTGACCATGCCCGGCCAGGGTCACTTCGTCGAGCGCACCTTCACCGCCGACGAGCGGGCTGCCCTTGAAAAGGGCGGGGCGGCGCTCGGCCTGAGCCTGGATCAACTGGCGCAGGTGCTGGGGGAGACCACGCTGGATGTCTCTCTCAACGAGGTAGCTTACTGGGCCAATGTTCCGCTCAGAGTGTGGGATTATACCATCGGGGGATATCAGGTTATGAAAAAGTGGCTGTCTTACCGGGAAGAGCGGATTTTGGGCAGGCCGCTCCAGCCGGAGGAAGCCTACGAGGTCATGCACATGGCCCGGCGAATTCTGGCCATCGTGCTGCTGGAGCCGGCGCTCAATGCCAATTATCGAGCAGTGAAACGGGAACCGTACGATTATTGATTAACGGGTTATGTGTAATTAACCCTCGCACCTTTTTATAGAGGCGTGTTGCGTGTTCCGTTTACGAACTACGCAACACGCAATACGCCATAAGAGTTCTGCTCTGTTAATAACCGAATTACGCATAATTTGTTGATTATTCTATTTTCTGGTGGAGCGCCCCTTCATTTTTGCGGAATTCCGGGATAAAGTCAACATATTTATCCCAGCCATCATAGGCGACCAGCTCGCGCGCATCTTTGGGGATAACGTAGGGGCCATGCTCGGCGCCGTCCGAGTGCATGTAAACGGTCATATCCTCAGAGCCGTCGTCCTCAGAATTGACGATGCAGCCCCGATCCGGCACTCCGGTTCGTACCAACTGGCCGAAACACGACAGACAAGCAGAGAGATTGGATGTACATTTATCGCGATCAATCCATACTTTCATCGGAACCTCCTTAAATTACAGACCTCTGGCTAACGACCAAAACGGAAGAGCAGCCTGTTTTTATCTTCCGTCACGAGTCATTAGATATTTGATTAATCGTCTCCATCATAGCAGAGTTTCCCCAGAGGGGTTAGTTACAAATATCATTGCTTTTGATGACAACTGTCACCCTGTCACCCTTTGGAAAAGAGGCCTATCCCATGCCGAAACTATCTCGCAAACAATGGCTGGGCGCTACAACAGGATTAATTGTGTTGGCGGCTTTGTTCTGGCTGGCCACGACCGACAACCTGTGGGTCTGGCCGTACCGGAATACCCTGCAATATCACGCCTTGACTTGGTGGTGGCAGCGCGTCGGCTACCCCCAGCCGGGCGCACCGGGAATTTTGCGAGGTACGGTGCGCAACGCCCAAGGCCAGCCCGTGGCTGGGGCCTGGGTGTTGGTCTCCTGGTGGGATGGAACCACCCACAGCACCCGCAGCGAAGCTGACGGCCGCTACATCATAACCGACCTGCCCGCCGGTCAATATCGCCCGGTGGCCGGCGCACCGGGGTACGAAAACGTGCAACTGGGCGGCTGGGGCTGGGTGGCGGTCGAGCCTGGGGCTGAAACCATAGCTGATGTGACGCTGCCCGCCGCACCGCTGCATTTGCTCACTCCCGGCGCAAATTTGACCTTTGGCGAGTCCAGCACACCCACTTGCCCGGCTCCACTAAAAGCCAGCGCCATCCGCCAACCCTTCACCTTCGACAGCGCAGGCCGGCCTAACCAGCCTTCCTTCTATTACACTCCCCTGACCACCACGACCACCAGCCGCCTGCCGGTGCTGCTGGTGGTTTATCCCGGCCCGGCGGACGCCTGGGAGTGCGCCAGTTTACCGCTGGCGGCGGCCGGCTATGCCATCGTTGCTGCCGGCCCGGCCTACAGTTTGGACCTGGAAGCGGATATTGATGAGCTGGAGCGGATGGTCAACTTTATCCGGGCCGGACAATTTCCGGGCAGCGATGGCTCCAGGCTGGCCCTCCTCGGCGGCAGCTACAGCAGTTTGCACGTGCAGCGCCTGCTGGAGCGCAGCCCCAGGTATGAAGCAGCGGTGCTGCTCGGCCCGCCAACGGACCTGTTTGACATGCGGCGGCGGCTGGAAGAGCGCACCTATATCCCCCCCTTTGGCCTCGATCAAGTGTTGATTGCCCTCGGTCTGCCGGACCGTGCCCCTATGCACTACTGGCGCTACTCCAGCCTGTATCACCTCCGGCCCGACCTGCCGCCGCTGGTCATTATGCACAGCCGCACCGACGAGGTCGTTCCGTTCCAGCAAAGCGAGCTGCTGTCGGCCCAACTGGACAAGCTCGGCGTGGCCCACCAGGCCCACTTTTTCGATGGGGCCAGCCATTACCTCCTGGCCGAAGGCGCCGACAAAGATACCCTGGCCATTTACCGGATCACCCTCGAGTTCCTGGACGAATATCTCAGATAGGGAAAGTGGAGGGTTGGAAAGCTGGAGGATTGCCCACCCATAGAGGGCCTTCGGCTCGAAAGATGTTTTTTCCAACCCTCCAACCTTCCAATCTTCCCTCCTCCCTTTCCCCTCTCCTCCATTTTCGCGCTATTTTCCCGCCTATGCTACAATCGAGTCAGCACAATAAATTATAGACAGGCAGCTATGACTAACTCCGAGTCACTGGTCAACCATTTCAAAGCGCATCACCACCGCGCGACTGCCCTGGCGCATCCCAATATTGCCTTCATCAAATATTGGGGCAACAGCCACGAGGCGCTGCGCCTGCCGGCTAACCCTTCTCTTTCAATGAACCTGGCCGGCTTGCAGACTGTGACCACGGTGACATTTTCCGATGACTTCGCCGCCGACGACCTTATCATCAATGAGCAGCGGCTGATCGGGCCAAGGTTGGAGCGGGTGACGGCGGTTCTGGATTTAATCCGCATGCAGGCCGGGCTGCACATGCCGGCCCGGGTGGAGTCGGTTAACAGCTTTCCCGCCGGAGCCGGAATTGCCTCGTCGGCCTCGGCTTTTGCCGCGTTGGCTCTGGCCGGCGCGGCCGCCGCCGGGCTGGATTTGGACGAGGCAGACCTTTCCCGCCTGGCCCGGCGCGGCTCCGGATCGGCCAGCCGCTCGGTGCCGGCTGGGTTTTGCCAGTGGCTTCCCGGCAGCGATGAGAGTTCGGTAGCGACCAGCATTGCTCCGCCCGAACATTGGGACCTGCGCGATGTGATCGTCATTGTAAGCCAGGTCCATAAGGCGGTTGGCTCAAGCGGGGGGCATCGCCTGGCTTCCACCAGTTCTTTGCAATCCGCCCGGCTGGCCGGGGCTGAGGCCAGACTGGCCGCCTGCCGCAAGGCGCTCCTGGCCCGTGACCTGGCAGCGATGGGTCCGGTCGTCGAGGAAGATGCCATCATGATGCACGCGGTGATGATGACCAGCCATCCCCCGTTGTACTACCTGGAACCGGCCACGATGGCTATCATTCATGCCGTCATGCAATGGCGGGACGAAGGTATCCCCGTCTACTTTACCATTGACGCCGGGCCAAATGTCCACCTCATGTGTGAAGCCGCCCACGGCGAAGACTTGAGAACCAGGGCCGGGCAGCTTCCGGGCGTCCAGCAGATTATCGTCAGCGGTCCCGGCGGTCCAGCCCGATTGATTTGATTGCAGGGCAAAGCTAGGTATAATGACGGCAGGATTTGGACAAGTTGTTTGAAAGGATTGGTTAGCTTTGGACCCCATTTATCTAATTGCGTTTATCGTCATTCTCAGCATTCTTGTTTTTGTGCATGAATTAGGTCACTTTGTGGTGGCCAAACGATCCGGCATTACCGTGGAGGAATTTGCTATTGGGTTTCCGCCGCGGCTGGTCAAGCTGTGGCAGGATGAAGGCAGCATTACCCTGGACGGCCACGAATTTGTGATTGGCCGCAAACTGAACATCCCCCGGACGATCCAACCGGGCGTGCAGGTATATGCCGAAACCGGCATTGATGCCCAAGGACGGCCGGAAGTAACCAAACTGGAAGTGGTCGCTGCATCTGCCGATAAAGGACAGAAAAGCCAGACCACCGGCAGCGAAGCCAAGTTTTTCGGCTTGCTTTCGCGCGGCCCAGCCGAAGTTCCGGCAGGCAACCGGCCCACCGTCACGGTTGATGCCCTGACCCGGCCCACCGAATATACCATTAACTGGATTCCTTTCGGCGGCTATGTGCGTATGGTCGGCGAAGAAGATCCCAGCGCCCCGGGCAGCTTTGCCAGTAAGAGCAAAAGAGCGCGCCTGGCCGTGCTGGCCGCCGGTTCGCTCATGAATCTGGTGGCCGCCATCTTCTTCTTCACCCTGGCGGCGATGTCGGGCACGCCGGAGCCGGTGACCGGCATCAACCTCAAAGGCGAAGAAGCCCCTCTGGCCCAGACCGTTATCAACGAGGTCATCCCCGATACTCCGGCATCCCAGGCCGGTTTGCAGGCGGGCGATATTATTGTCGGAGCAGCAGACATTGATTTTAAATACGTGGATGATTTAGTCAGCTACATCGAAGACAAAAAGGGCACTGAAATTACCCTGCGGATTAACCGCCAAGGTCAAATGCTGGAGGCAAGTCTGACCCCCCGGGTTAACCCGCCTCCAAATCAGGGAGCCATGGGGGTGGGCATCAGTTATGAAGGCATTGAAAACAGGCTGACTTACCTGCCGCTGCCCCAAGCGCTGGCCAGCGGTGTTTCCCAGACCGCTCGCTACGTGGCGCTAACCTTTTACATGCCGATTGCCATTTTACAGAATATTTTCCCGGCAGAGGCGGCTCGTCCCACCGGGCCGGTGGGTATCTACCAGCAGACCGGTTCGGCGGTGAATGCAGCGATTACCCTCAATTGGTGGTTCCCGGTGCTGTGGTTTACCGCTGTTCTGAGTACCGCCCTGGCTGTTACCAATCTCTTGCCGCTGCCGGCTCTGGATGGCGGGCGCATTTTATTTGTCATTATTGAGGCCATTCGCGGCAAGCGCGTCCCTCCAGAAAAGGAAGGCGCTATTCATTTTGTTGGACTGGCCCTGCTGGTAACGCTGATGCTGGTGATCAGCTACTATGACATCAGCAACCCTATCCCACCGATTGATTGGGCCAGCTTTTTCTAATAATGGCAGCCGATTATACGTGCCCCAACTGTGGGGCGCCGGTTAAACCGGATTGGAGTCTCTGCCCGCAGTGCGGCCACAGCAAACCCATCACGCTCGGCCGCATTCGCTGCCGCGTCTGTGGGCGTCCGGCGGCGGCGACCCTGTACACCTGTCCGGAGTGCGGGGCCAGGCTGGAAGCAAAGCCGCTGCCGCTTTTACAAATAAGTTTGGGTGCGCTGCTGCTGTTTGGTTTAGTTTGGGGTGGAATACAACTTAAGCCGGTGCTGTTCAGCAGCACAGAGCAGGTCGCTTTAATGGTCAATCCGCCAACGGCGACGGCCACGCCAACCCATACCGCTACGTCCACCGCGACGGCCACTTCGACATCTACCAACACCCCCACCCCAACTGCTACTCCGACCGGCACGCGCCCGCCAACGGCGACTCCCACCCCCACCCCAACGCCGACCGACACGCCGGTCATTGTGCCCATTCAAGGGCCGACCGACACGCCAACGCCGACCCCCACGCCGACGCCTCGTTTTGGCAAACCCGTCTTGCTGGGGCCGGCAGGCGACGAAATCTACAGCCGCAGTGAGGAACTGGTTTTACGCTGGCAAGATATGGGACCGCTGGCCCCTAATGAAACCTACGCCGTCCGGTTGACCTGGTTACAAAATGGGCAGATTTCTTTTGGCGGCACCAACGTGAAAGAGAATTTTTGGATTGTTCCGCCTGCCCTCTACTGGGGTTTGGCCGACGAGTTTACCGGCCGCAAATACGAATGGTATGTCTTTGTTGAGGCAATCACGACTGAAAACGGCCAGCAAGTGGCCAAACCGGTCAGCGACGTGAGCGACCGCTGGACCTTTTTGTGGCAGTAAATATAATTGACAATTAGCAAGATGACGAAATCATTTAAAGAACAACTGAACCAAGTTGCTGCCGAGAAAGAACTTCATACCGGCAGCCTCTACATTTTTTCCAAAATGGACCAGGACGCCCTGGCTGCTTTTAAAAGCGTCTGGCCCACTATTCCCACCCAGCGCCGGCGGGATATTATGCAGGAATTGGTCGAGATTGGCGAGGCCAATTTTGAGGTATTTTTTGACCCGGTTTTTCTGCTGGGTTTGGGCGATGAAGACGCCGAAGTCCGCGCGGCGGCTATCAACGGGCTGTGGGAAAATGAGAATCCCTCTTTAATTGGGCCGCTGGTGCATCTACTCCGCACCGACGAAGCGCCTTCGGTCAGGGCGGCGGCCGCAATTGCCCTGGGCCGCTTTGTTTACTTGGGCGAAGTCGAAGACATAGACCAGCACCAGGCGCTGTTGGCCGAGGAAGCATTGCTGGAGACCATTCACCAGGGCGCGGAGGATCTTGAAGTCCGGCGGCGAGCGATTGAGTCCATTGCCTATTCCAGCGAACCGGCCGTGGCCCAGATTATCGAAAACGCCTACTATGACGAAAACGAAAAGATGCAGGTCAGCGCTATTTTTGCCATGGGCCGCAGCGCCGACTCGCAGTGGCGGCCCCAGGTTATCGCCGAGTTAGATAACGAAAACAGCGAGATTCGCTTTGAAGCGGCCCGCGCCTCCGGGGAGTTGGAAGCCAGCGACGCCGTGCCCAAGCTGGTCGAACTGATTGAAGATGACCCTGATTTGCAGGTGCAAGAAATGGCGATTTGGGCCTTGGGAAAAATCGGCGGCACGATGGCCCGTGAGGCCCTGGAAGAGTACGTCGAAAGCGATGTGGCAGCCATCGCCTTGGCCGCCGAAGAAGCCCTGGACGAACTCAACCTCTTTAGTGACTCCTTTGATTTATTTGATTTTGGCGATGATGACTCCGACGAGTTTTTTGATGACTTTGACGATGACGACTTCAACGGGTCATCTCGCCGCAAAAGCTACCTGAATTAATCTTCAACACGCTCCGAGATTAGTCCAGTTAACCGACCAAGTTCTGAAAATTAGCCACAAATTTCACTAATTAACACAAAAAATAGCCAATAATTACTAAAATTCGTGTAATTCGTGGCAAAATCTTTAAGCTGCGTAACATCTGACTTCCTACCTATTTCCAACTCATTCATGCTACGGTGGAGTTACAATGACGCACTCTCGCCGCTTTGCTATTCTGGCCGAAAGAGAGATCAACAAAGAAACATTTGTCGAACCCTGGCCTGAGGCCGGGTTGATCGTCGCCGACAGCCCTTATGATCCTCAGCCCAGCCTGCGCCTCGAAAATGGGCAGGTGGTGGAGTTGGATAGCCGCCAGCGGGCCGACTTTGACACCATTGACCTCTTTATTGCCGAACACGGCTTAAATCTGGCCGTGGCCGAGGCAGCCATGGCCACCCCTTCCCGCCAGCTTGCCCGGATGCTGGTAGATATTAACATCCCCCAGGCCGAGGTCCGGCGGCTAGCCAGTGGCTGCACCCCGGCCAAGCTCGTCGAGATTATCCGCCATTTGAATGTTTTGGAAATGATGATGGGACTGGCTAAAATGCGGGTGCGGCGCACGCCGGCCAATCAAGCCCACGTCACCAACTGGCGCGAGCATCCGGCCTTACTGGCCGCCGACGCCGCCGAGGCCGCCCTGCGCGGTTTTGCCGAGGTCGAAACAACGGTGCGGGTCGCCCGCAATGCTCCTTTCAATGCCCTGGCCGTTCTGGTCGGGACTCAAACGGGCCGGGGCGGCGTGCTTACCCAATGCGCCGTGGAAGAAGCCCTGGGCCTGCGTTTAGCCATGAAAGGCTTGGTCAGCTACGCCGAAACGCTGTCGGTCTATGGGACCGAACGAGCCTTTGTTGACGGCGACGACACGCCCTGGTCCAAAGCATTCCTGGCCTCGGCCTATGCTTCTCGCGGGGTCAAGGTCCGCTTCACCTCCGGCACCGGCTCGGAGGCACTCATGGGCCACGCCGAGGGCTGCTCCATGCTCTACCTGGAAGCGCGCTGCCTGCTGGTGACGCGCGGCGCAGGCAGTCAAGGGGTGCAAAATGGCTCTATTTCTTGTGTGGCCCTGCCGGAAGCCTTGCCCGGCGGGGTCCGGGCCATTTTAGCCGAAAATTTACTGGCGGCGATGCTCGGCCTGGAAGTCGCTTCCGGCAACGATGCCCTGGCCTCCCATTCGGCCATTCGCAAAACGGCCAAATTAATGCTGCAATTCATCCCCGGCGCCGATTTTATTTTTTCCGGCTACAGCGCTATTCCCAAGCGCGACAACCTGTTTGGCGGCGGCAATTTCGATGCCGAGGATTTTGACGACTACAACGTCTTGCAGCGCGATATGCAGGTGGACGGCGGCGTGCGGCCTGTCACCGAACCTGACGCCCTGACAATTCGGCGCGAGGCGGCCATGGCAATCCAGGCAGTTTACGAGGAATTGGGTTTCCCGGCCATCACCCCGGATGAAGTTGAAGCGGCGACTTCCGCTCACAGCAGCGATGATATGCCTGAACGCGATCTTATCGCCGACCTGGCCGCGGCCGACCGCTTTTTGCAGAGTGATGACACGGTTCTGACCGTGGTCCAGGCGCTGCACCGGCGCGGTTTTAGCCAGGCGGCCGCCCACATTTTGGAAATGGGCCGGCAGCGCCTGGCCGGGGATTACCTGCAGCCGGCGGCTATTTTTGAGCGCAATTTTCACGTCCTCAGCGCCATCAACGATGCCAACGATTATCGCGGCCCCGGCAGCGGCTATCGCCCCGAAGGTGAGCGCTGGCAGGAAATGCAGCAAATCCCGCAAGCCAAATCGCCCCGCGAATTTATCCAGGCCAACCTGGGCGAACCGTCCTCCCAATTGGTCGAACTGGGTCCTGCTCCACCGAGGAGCAGATCTGAAGTTGTAGTTGCAGTGGGACCGGCCTTCGGCGCGGTGCTACACCGCACCATCAACGGCGTCCCCCACGAAGAGGTTTTGGCGGCCATTTTGACCGGCATTGCCAAAGAAGGCTTGACCGCCCGCGTGGTCAAAATCTATCGCAGCTCCGACTGCGCGGCCATCGGCCACGCCGGGGCTGGCCTGAGCGGGTCGGGCATTGCCATTGGCCTGCAATCTCGCGGGACTACGGTCATCCAGAAACGCGGCCTGGCCCCGCTGAACAACCTGGAATTGTTCCCACAGTCGCCCAGCCTGACCCTGGAAACGTATGAAGCGATTGGCCGCAATGCCGCCCGGTATGCCCAGGGCCTGCCGGTCAAGCCGGTCGCGGTCAAGGTGGACAATTGGGCCAGGCTGCGCCTGATTGTCAAGACGGCCCTGCTCCACCGCCGCGAAACAGAAGAAATTCGTGATTTGCCGCCGACTGAATTGTTATTCGATTGGGAACCGGATGTGTGAAACGTGATGCGTGATGCGTAGAGCATAAACGGAACACGCACTACGCAAGGGAAGATAAGATGAGTCAAACCAAGGCCAATTATCCTCTCATCACCCAGGCCGAATCTCTGGCGACGGCCAGCGGTAAGTCCCTGGCTGACATCACCCTGGACGAGGCAGCGGCAGGCAACCTGTCGGCGGCCGATTTGCAGATCAGCGCTGAAACGCTCCGTGCCCAGGCCGAGATTGCTCGCCAGGCCGGCTACGAACAACTGGCTGCCAATCTCCTCCGCGCCGCCGAATTAACCGCCGTCCCCAACGCCGATCTGCTAGCCATGTACGAAACCCTGCGCCCCGGCCGCGCCACCCTCGTCGAGCTGCTGGCCCTGGCCGACACCCTGGAGAAGGAGTACCAGGCCCCGGAAAATGCGCGTTTCGTGCGCGAGGCGGCCTCGGTTTATCAGGCGCGGGGTCTGCTGCGGCGGGATTAACAATTCCCCTGCCATAAAATATTGATTTTACGGGGGAACTATCACAAACCGAAATTACTCCAAAAAGAGAGGACGCCTAACTCGCCGCCTCCGGGCGAGTGACCCGTTCCAGGTCCGAGAGCCAGGCTAAAGCTTGCTCGGCGTTTTGCCCGCACATCTCTGCCTCAGGTCTCAGCCGGACGCACACGGCTGGCCGCTCCCGCTGACCGAAAAGCCGGCAGCGGTTATCCTCAGTAAGCTGCACGCAACGCACACCTGCCGGTTTGCCCTGTGGCATTCCCGGAATAGGGGAGGCGATGGATGGAGCAATGCAGCAGGCTCCACAGCCAGCGCGACAGTTCATGAGTTGGGTTCCGCTTTCATTAAAAACTCCTGGGTATGAAAGATCTGAATAAGCAGTCTTACAATACACCCTCGACTATCCCTTTTTCGATGTCTAAAATTTTCCAAACGCCTGCTTCTTTACCAACTGCCTTTATTTTCTATCAGCTTTTCTCCGCATCCGCATCATTACTCCCGGCCCCGGTTCAAGCGTGACGCCCATGTGTAAATGAACTTTCGGCTGGATCAACTCCAACTCAAACTGCTGCAGCAGCCGGACCAGGATCACCTTGGCCTCAACCTGGGCAAAGGCTGCCCCGATACAGATCCGCGAGCCGCCGCCAAAGGGGACAAAGCTGTAGGGCGGGCGGGGGCGAGTTTGCTCCGGGGTGAAGCGCTCCGGGTCGAATTGGTCCGGGTTGGGCCAGTATTCCGACAGGCGGTGGGTCAGATAGGGCGAGTAGAGCACGCGGGTTCCGGCGGGGATGCAGTAACCCTGAAATTCCAGGTCAATCGCCGCCGTGCGTGTGCCGATGTGTAAGGGGGGATAGAGGCGCAAACTTTCGTTGATGACCCGCTCCAGGTAGCGCAGTTCGGCCATGTGTTCCAGCGTAGGCGTCTCGCTGCCGAGAACGGTTTCAACTTCGGCCTGCACTTGAGTCATCGCCGCCGGATGGCGTCCCAACAGGTACAGCGTCCAGGCCAGAAGCGCCGTGCTGGTATCGTGCCCGGCAATGAGCATGGTCAGCATCTGGTCGCGGATGAGGTCGTCGCTCATTTCCGGAGTGGTAAGCAGCACCCCCAGCAGGTCGTCCGGCTCGTCATGCCCCTCTCGCAAGGCCTCACGGCGGGCCTGGATCAGCCGGTACAGGTATTGGTCAACTTCCTGCCGGGCGCGGGCATAGCCAGGCCGGGGAACATCCCGCCAGAGGAGCCACAGTCCCGGCGAGATGTAAGCAAGCAGCCGCAGCACCGCCGGCCACAAGCGGCCCATCTCCGGGCTGAAATCCACCTTGAACATGGTCTGGACCAGGATGAGCAAAGTCATCCGCCGGATTTCGGCCAGCATATCGCGGGGTGAGGCATCCCAGGTCGCGCTAACCTGATCGGTGTAGCATACCATCGCCTCGACGTAGCCGGCCAGCATGCGCCGGTGAAAAGCCGCATTCATATAACTGCGTAGGGTGTCGTGCCAGTCGCCGTCAATCACCAGCAGGCCATCTCGCAGCAGCCGGGTGATCGGATCGTGCTCGGCCCGCCAGCGCAGTTCGTCCCGCTGCGTCACCAGCACAAAGCGGTTGGCCTCCGGCCCGACTAGAACCACCGGGTTGAAACCGGGCAGGTTGACCCGAAAGACATGGCCCAGTTCCTGCTGAAAAACCTGCAAGGCCGCCAGCATGCTCCGCTGCCGGATCATGGCCTGCAGCGCGTGCCATCCTATTTGACCATTGGGGGAAGGAGGAAGCGGTGACAAAGCGAGTACCTCTGGGAGTAGAGGTCAGTAATCAGTAGCCAGTGATCAGGTCTTTCTGATTACTGGCTACTGTTTTCTGATGACTCTTCACGGCCACAAATAGACCCTGGCCAGAAAAACGCCGAACATAAAAATGCCTGAGGTAAATTTAGCCAGCAGGCCCGCAGCAGACCCGGCGAGATAGCCTTTGGTGGCTTTCATGGCGGCATCCCAATCCTTGTTGCGCCGCCATTCGATCCACAACACCCCGCCGACAGCCCCAACCAAACCGGCTAAACACCCCACCAGCGGCGTGCCGATGATGCTGCCGACCAGTCCCAAAACCAGGCCCAAAACTGCCCCGGTAAGCACCGCCAGCCACGAAGCGCCGCCCATCTTGGCCCCACAATGGCCGGCCACGGCATCGGCGACTAGGCCGAGGAGCATGAAGAAGGTGATCAGGCTAAACGCCCACCAGCCCAATTTATCCCAGCCCAGGGCCAGCCCGTAAAACAGAGCCGCTCCCCACATCAGGAGGGTACCGGGGACAAAAACAGGCAGGAAATTCACCAGCAAACCCACTAACATCAGAAACAGGGTGATGAACAGGATAAAACTCTGCGAGAAAATTTCTGAACCACTCATGAGCCGACAATATCTCCGGCAAAGCTCTCGCCTGGGCCGGGCCAGTTCAGGTCGAGCAAATCACCGATGGTGGCGGCCACATCGGCAAAGGTGGTGCGGGTGCCCAGGTTGACATTGGGTTTGACATGTGCCCCAAACACCAGCAGCGGCACGCGCTCGCGGGAGTGATCGGTGCTGGGCGTGGTTGGGTCGTTGCCGTGATCGGCCGTAATCATGGTCACATCGTGGCCGCACATAGCAATTTTGATCAGCGGCAGTTTTTTATCAAACGCCTCTAATGTGTCGGCGTAACCGCGCGGGTCGTTGCGGTGGCCGTAAAGCGCATCAAAATCAACCAGGTTGGCGATGATGAGGCCCTCGTTGCTCAACTGGCAAAAGTCCATAATCGCCTCTACCCCGGCCATGTTGTTGCCGGTATGGTTGCTCTGGGTCAGGCCGCGCTGAGCAAATATATCTTCAATTTTGCCGACGCCCATCACCTCCTTGCCGGCCGCTTTGACCACATCCAGGATCGTGTCACCGGGCGGGGTCAGGCTGAAATCCTTGCGATTCTCCGTCCGCTTGAAACTGCCGGGCTGGCCGACAAACGGGCGGGCAATCACCCGGCCAACGGCATGCTCGCCGCTTAGCAAATCACGAGCAATCTGGCAGATGCGATAAAGTTCCGCCAAGGGGACAATCTCTTCGTGGGCGGCAATCTGAAAGACACTGTCGCCGGAAGTGTAAACGATGACTTTGCCGGTGGCGACGTGCTCCGTGCCCAACTCTTTGATAATTTCGGTGCCGGAGGCAGGGTAGTTGCCCAGCCAACCCCGGCTAATCCGGGCCTCAAATTCGGCCATCAACTCGGCCGGGAAACCGTTGGGGTAAAGGGGGAACGGCTTACTGAGCGGCACGCCGGTCAGCTCCCAGTGACCGGTGGTCGTGTCCTTACCGGCGCTGACCTCGGTCAGGCGGCCAAACGCTCCCCGCGCATGGTCTACCGGTGGGACACCCTGAATGTCGGCCAGGTTGCCCAGGCCCAATGCCCCCAGGTTGGGCAAATTCAGCCCGCCAACCGCGCGCGCGATGTTGCTCAAGGTATTGCTGCCCTCATCGCCATAAGCCGCCGCGTCCGGTGCGTCCCCCACCCCAACGCTGTCCAAAATAATCAAATTGACCCTTTTGATTTGCTCTGCCACCGGCTGCCTCCTAAAAGATAGGATGAGGCAAGACGATTGCTCTCTGCCCCTCTTCGCTTCCCCGTGTCCTCGCCTCGTCTCAGGCTTGATTCTACCTTACCCAGGCAATATTCACAAGCGTGTGAAAGCGAATGGAGGAAGGGAGGGTAGAAAAGATGGCAAACGTTTAAAACAAAAAGTAGGTCAAGCTTAAGCTTGACCTACTCGCTGTTAAGGTGGAGATGGCGGGAGTCGAACCCGCGTCCATGAAAGCTGGCTACAAACATCTACGAGCGTAGACGGCCCTCGAATTGTCGTTTGGGGTTCGCTTGCCGCCCAGGTTCACCCAAACCAGTTGCTGTTCTTAGCCGAGGTTTAGCAACATCGCCCCGGAGCGCCCCGACTTAGTTGACACCCGGCCCCACCTTTCGGGGGAAGGCGGAGCGCGAGCGTGACCTTAGCTTAGAAGGTCAGTGTTATTTCCTTATACTTAAGCCGCAACGGGCAGTTGGTAGAAGGATTTAACGTTAGCCGGTACTTTTTCGGCAATTATTGTTTTGCCCAGTTTAACGAGTTGGAACAGCTCGGCTCGCCGTCTGTAACCCTCCACTTCCCTGTCGAAACCGTTTCATCCCCAAGTGATTAAATTATAGCACGGAATTGTTAGAGAAGCAATAGAATCTGGAGGGTTGGAGGATTGGAGGGCGAGAAAATAACCATTTTTCCAATCCCCCAGTCTTCCATTCTTCCAACTCCTGATATTTCGTATATTACTTGACATCCCTCGTAAAACGCGGTAAAATTATGTCAATCGCTCATTTGTGCGAGTTAGGTATTGTTGGGAGGTGAAATGATGACTGATCAAATGCCCCTCTTTCCTCAGCGCGGGGTCAAGGGTCAATACGGCCCGCCGATTACCCAGATTAAAACCATCACGCTGAATTCGTCCCTGGCGATGGCCGCCAGTGCTTACCACGATCACATGGTCCGGCAGGGTTTTTCAGAGCATACCATCAAAGCTTTCGGCGGCGATTTGCGACTGCTGCAAAAATATTTTGGCAGTAGTATGGCCATTGGCAAGGTAGGTACCAAGGAACTCAACGATTTTCTAACCTGGCTGCTCTTCTATCGCGGGGTGCCATGCAGCCCCAAATCTTATGCCCGCCGGGTGACGACCCTCAAGAGCTTCTTTGGCTGGCTGACTGGCACTAAAATTTTGCCACGCGACCCTGCCGCGCCAATCATCCATGCCCGGGCCAAAGCGCCCCTGCCCCTCTATCTGAATGACGAACAATTAGAAAAATTCCTCAACGCTGCTGAAGCCAAGCTGAACGGCGACAGGTCCGACCCCCGCCCCTACTTGCTGGCCCATCTAATACTGCAAACGGGAATGAAAAAGGCCGAATGTGTCGGCATTGCCCTGCGCGACATTGACCGCTCCGGTAAGGAGCCGGCCGTGCTGATCCGCTACACTAACCCGCGCATGCAGCACAAGGAGCGCAAGCTGGCTTTTGCCCGCGAATTGCTGCCGGTGCTCGACCGCTACATCGAAAAGTACCAGCCCAAAGAGTACCTGTTTGAATGTACCCCGCGCAACCTGGAGTATGTGCTGGCCGATGTTTCCGAGTTAGCCGGCCTGCCGGACCAGGTCTCGTTTGAAATGCTGCGCTGGACTTCGGCTCTGCGTGATTATCGTGATGGGATGGACCACGATCACCTACGCAAAAAGTTGGGGTTGTCAAAGATTACCTGGCGGGAAACCTCAGAGAAGCTAGCCAAAATTGCCGAGCCTGGCCTGTAGAAGAAATGAAACAGCGCGGAGGCGAAGAAATAGATTTCCGCCTCATCGTTTCCTCGTTTCCTCACCTCCCGAGAGAGATAACCCATGACCGTCATCATGCTCATCTTTGTTACGGCCCTGGTTTTTGGCAGCGTCGGCACACCCCTGGTTAGAAAATTAGCCTTTAAGTTAGGCTTTATCGCCCTCCCCAAAGCCGACCGCGCTCACACCGAACCAACGGCGTTGATGGGAGGTCTGGCCATTTATATCGCCGCTATTAGCGCCCTGTTGCTGGTCACGATTCTGGTGGCGCTGCTGCTGCCGGGAAACATTCTGGGGTTGCGCGAGTTTGCCGCTATTCTCAGCGGGGCTTCGTTTATGGCGGCTGTTGGTCTCTGGGACGACCGGCACGCCCTTCCCGCTCGCCTCAAACTAACGGCCCAACTCGCCCCGATTGGGCTGGTTTTTTTTATGGGGGTTCGCGTCAGCTTGCCTCTCTTTAATATCGGTATCTGGAATGAGGTCATCAATTTTATCATTACCGCCGCCTGGATTTTGTATATCACCAATGCGGTCAACTTCCTGGATAACGCCGATGGTATTGCCGTGATGACCAGCGCCACCACCAGCGCCATTTTTCTGCTCATCGCCATTCTCAATGGCCAGCAACTTGTTTCGATTTTGGCTGCGGGGGTGCTGGGAGCCAGCTTGGGCTTTGCCCGTTATAACCTACCCCTGCCCAAGAGTACCATTTTTATGGGCGACGCCGGGTCGTTGTTTCTGGGTTTTCTGCTGGCTGTCCTGGGAATCAAAATCCGCATCCCAACAAACGACATCCAGATCACTTGGATGACGCCGATAATTGTGCTCGGCCTGCCTATCTTCGATACCGCGCTCGTCTTTATCTCCCGCACTCGGCGAGGTGTATCATTTTTTCAGGGAGGCATTGATCACACGACCCACCGTCTAACCCGGCTGGGTCTTGACAAGTTGTCGGTGGCTCTCACCGTCAGCGTGATTTGTGGGGCGCTGGGATTAATTGCCATCTTCATTACTCAGGCCACCCTGGCGGAAGCTTATGTGGTAGCTCTGACCCTACTGGGATTGGCTCTCTACATTTTATGGCGAATTGAGTTCAAGGCTTCTTACAATTTTAGAACCGGTCGCACACCGGTGAAGGTAGAATCTGAGCCGGTTAAAACATCCTGAGGAACAAACTTTGGGAGAAGGATAGAAGAACGGAGGGCTCGAAGGATAGGATTTTGCCTATTGTCCAGCCCTCCATTTTTTAATTCTTTTCACCGTTGCT
The DNA here is from genome assembly GCA_015075185.1 of Anaerolineales bacterium. Classification (GTDB taxonomy): domain Bacteria; phylum Chloroflexota; class Anaerolineae; order 4572-78; family J111; genus DSQQ01. The sequence continues at coordinate 128,115 of JABTUW010000004.1, forward strand.
GATTAGGGGCAGGGCGAGGGTAAAGGTGCTGCCCACGTTGGGCTGGCTTTCCACCCAAACCTGGCCACCGTGCTGCTCGGCAATCGTTTTGACAATCGCCAAACCCAGGCCGGTGCCGGGGACGTCATCGAGTTCAGGACGCGCCCGGAAAAATTTTTCAAACACCCGGGGCAAATCCCTGGCCTGGATACCCGGCCCGTTATCAATCACCGAAACGAGGGCCTGGCCATTGCTTTGGCCCAATTTGACATGAATCTGGCCGCCCTGAGGCGTATATTTGACGGCGTTATCCAGCAGATTACCCACCGCTCGCGATAAGAGAACCAAGTTACCTTCTATCACCAAATCACGCTGAGACTCGTCGAGCACCAATTCAATGCCCTTGGTTTTGGCCAGAAGTTTCATGGAGTTCATCGTCGCCTGGACCGACTCTTCCAGGTGGATTTTCTCCCTGGTCAACTGCTCCAGGCGCTCCAGCCGGCTCAACTCCAGCAAGTCCTCAATCAAAGACTTCATCAAATTAGCCGCCTTGGTAATACCCACCAAATCTTCTTCCTGCCGGTCGGTTACAGCGCCATCCATCCGCACCAATTCAATGTAGCCTTTGACGGTGGCCAGAGGAGTGCGCAGGTCGTGGGTAAAGGCAGTCACAAAGTCGCGCTTCATTTTATCCAGTGCTTTGAAAGCGCTAATATCCCGCAGCACGGTGACCCGCCCCAACTCCGGGATGGCGGTTATACTGGCCCACATCGTGCGGCCATCGGGCAGAGGCACTTCGCCGGTAGTCGGCGCATTGGGCGCAAACAGCTTTAACAACTCGGCGTTCGTGGTTAACTCCGACAGAGGCTGGTCTTGCCAGGGATGGCCGTCCAACTTGAGCATTTCTTGAGCCGCCGGATTGAGGAGGAGGATTTTATTCTGGGGAGTCGTCACCAGCACCGCATCCTGGGTGCTGTTGATAATCGCCGACAATTTGCGCCGTTCTTGCTCAGTTTCCTTAAAAAGGCGGGCATTTTCCAGAGCAATAGCCGCCTGGCCGGCAATGGCATTCAGCAGGGGGAGATCCCCTGGCTTAAATTTGTTGGGTTCGTCATGAACCAGGGTCAGAACTCCAATTACCCGCTGCCGCCGGCGCAGGGGGGTGCCGATGACCGAACGCACATCGTAGGGCTGGTTATCATAGACTACCCAGCGGCTATCCTGGCGGGTATCGTTGATAATGTCACCCTCGCCATGCTTGAGCACCCAACCGGCAAAACCTTCGGTCAGGACTTTACCAACAATGCGTTTGGCCCGGTCATCACTGAGATCATCCTGCTGTAGAATAAAAGCCGAGACCCGATTCTCCTGGTCAAACAGCATCACGCTGCCGGTGCTGGCGTGGAGGTGCGACACGGTCAGGTCAAGCACCCGCCGCAGCATTTTATCGGGGTCAAGGTCTTTGTTTAATTCGTCACTAATCAGGTTGAGTAAATTTGATCGCTCTTGCATAATCTGCCTATAACACCTGGGACTATTCTCCTAGCGATCTTATTATATCACAATTAGGGGAAGACACAATGTTAATGAGGTGCGTCCCATATTGAAAAACCAGGTGACAGGCACTCTTTGTTCAAATAGGCCTAATTCTTAGCCCGATAAGTGCCTGTCACCTTAATCCCGATAATATTTCCTATTCGTTGGGCAGAATTTTGGCGAGAGTTTGAACTTTTTCCCACTCTTCAGGAGTGTTCATATTGAGGAAAGAGTAAAATTGAGGGTCGAACCTGGCTACCTCAGCCCGTTCGAGATAGCGCACGGCTACCTCGTCAAAAAACCCGATAATCCGCAGTTGGCCGGCTAACAAGCGCCGCTCCATAGCGGGCAGGCAGGCTTTACTGTAAACGGCATGGAGAGTTTCGGGCTGAGGGGGTTTAATTAAAGGGATAACTACATCCGCGGTTGGGGCCAATCCTATCAAGCACTGTAGCAGGCCGACGTGTAAAAAGGGTATATCGCAAGCGACAACCAGCACATGGGGGTGACGCGCCGCCTGAATGACACTGTAGATGCCGCCCAAAGCTGCCTTGTCAGGGTAAATATCGGCGACAATCGGCAGGCCAAACCGAGCATACTTCTCAGGTTCATTGGCGCTAATGAACAAGTCATCGGTCAGTCCTCTAACTCGATGGATGACCCGTTCAATCACCGGCTGGCCTCCAACCTCCAGAAAGGCTTTATCTCGGCCCATCCGTTTGCTTTGACCACCGGCCAGGATGGCTACACTGACCAATTAAGTGTCCCTTCCCAAAAACCCCAAGAGCCCATACCCGCGCTAGATATGAGCTCTTGGTTAAAGTTAAAACGAAAAAAAATTAGCTGTGAGAATACAGATAGTTGACTGCTTCGCCCACGGTGGTAATTTTCTGGGCTTCTTCGTCGGAGATTTCCCCCCCAAACTCTTCCTCAAAAGCCATAATCAGTTCAACCAGGTCGAGCGAGTCGGCTTCCAGGTCATCGCGAAAGCTGGCTTCCATGGTAATTTGATCCTCATCGGCGCCAAGCTGTTCAATGATGATATCCTTTACCTTGGCAAATACTTCTTCTTTTGTCATTAAGAACTGTCTCCTTTTGGCATAAATTTTTAAGAGAATTGATTTCTCAGAGGATGCGCTCAATCACGGCGCATTGTACCAACGCCTGTTCAAACTGTCAATGTGTGCAATTCACAAAGCAGCCAAACCAATTTATGCTATTGGCTCATTTGTTACTTGGGCAAATTGGACAATGAGGTGGTGCAGGTCATCAATTATTAATGACCAAATACGCAAACTATATAACCCCATCAAGCGTCAGTAGATACTGGTTCAGATTCAGTTTTAAGGTTGTCTGTCACAACAGGTAGATTACAGCCACCACTACCCCGATCGCCACGACAATCCAGCGGAGGGTAGCGGGTTTGATTCGCCCGGCCAGGCGGCCGCCCAGTACACCACCCGCCAGCGCGCCCACCGCCATCACCAGCACCGCCGACCAGATCACCTGTCCCGAAAACAAAAAGAAAAGGGCGGCAGCAATATTGACGCTAAATGAGATACCCTGTTTCAGCGCATTGAGCCGGGTCAGCGAGTCGTCCAGGGTCAGACCAAGCACGGCCAGCACAATCACGCTCAAGCCCGCGCCGAAATAGCCGCCATAGACCGCGGCCAGGCCGACCGGCAGCATGGCCCAGCCCTCGGCCGGCGTCGTAGTCCCGTTCTGGACAGCGCGACGCACCAGCCAGGCACGCAAAGGGTCCTGCACCGCCAGCAACCCCGAAGCCAGCAGAATGAGGAACGGGACCAGGGCCCGAAACACCCGTTCTCCCGTATTGAGCAGGAGAATGCCGCCGATGATCCCCCCGATGATCCCCGCCGGCAAAGCCAGCCAGAGCCGCCGTTTTTGACCCTTTAGATCGTTCGATTGGGCAAAAGTGGCGCCCAGGTAGCCGGGGCAAAGCGCCACCGTATTGGTCACATTGGCTGCTACGGCTGGAATGCCTACCGCGGTGAGCATCGGAAAGGTAATCAACGTGCCGCCGCCCGCCAGCGCGTTCACTGCTCCCGCTGCCACGGCGGCTAAGCCGATTAGAATGTAGTCAAATCCGTTTAACATTGCCAGATAATATCGTAAGAGCACGAAAAAAGCCAGTTAAAGCCAGTCATTACCCTCAAAAAAGAGATGACGTTCTCCTTGCGCCACCCCTTCTCGCCTCGCTTAGGCCCGGTTCACAAACTCACGATGATGGACCGTCACCGGGATTAAATCATTTCCAAAAATAATTCAGCAACTTCAACCCCAAATGCCGGATCGTCGACGTGCCGGGCATGCTCAAGAACAGGAATATCGGGACGCAAATCTGCCCGCAGAGCTTTCAGAAAAGCAGCATCGGCAGCGGGATTCCAGAAAACGCCGCCTTGAGGATTCGCCTCATCGGGCGGGAAATTGGGAATGGACAGCCCCTGGGTGGGATAGACGATTTTGAGCGGGCCAACCGCCTCGTTCAGCCGCATGGCAAAACGCCGCCCCAATTCGGCCATCTCCGGCTGAAGGGTTCGCACCAGGGTAAAAACCGGGTTATGGTTGTACACGGGCCGCCCGCGCAGATGGTCGGGAATTTCATGGAGCGGGCCATGGACAGTGAAATCAATGCAGCCGGGGACAACAATTTGGGGCAGCCCCAGGCGGCCGACCACCCGCAGCCGGTTGGGTCCCCCGTTGTGGAAACCGCCGACCAGCTCGTCTGCCAGTTCATCGGTGGTGAAGTCAATCACCCCGATAAACAGCCCCTGTTCGGCCAGTTCTTCCATGGCCGGACCGCCAACCCCATTAGCGTGGAAAATGACCGCCTCGATCCCGGCCTGGGCCAGCCGTTCTTTGGCCGCCATGACCGCTTGGGTGGTATTGCCCAACATAGTCATAGCCAGGTAGCGATGCTCGGTTTTTAGGTCAGCGATGTGGCCGTGAGCGAGCATTCCGGCCAGGGCCGCCGCCATATTGTCAAAGAGGGTCTGGGAGATGGGGTTAAGGCCCAAAATGTCAACGATGGAATGAATGACCATCACATCGCGCAGGCCCATCAACGGGCCAAAGTGACGCTTGCCGGAAGCAATCGGCGTGGCCAGCAATTTAGGCACGCCGACCGGCAGGGCTTGCATGGCATATGCGCCCAATACCGCCCCTTCAGCCCCGCCAAGGCAGGCCACCCCTTGCAAGCGGCCGGCGGCGTACAGGTCCAAAACCACCTGGCGCACCCCTTTCATCATTTGGTGGACGGCCGTGCCGCGACTGTCTGCCTGGCGCAGCACATTAATCGTGCTGCCGGCAGCCTGGGCCACCACTTCCCGCCGAAAATCCGGCTCAATGTCCAGCGGCTCGCCAAGGATGCCGGAATCAATGACCAACGTCTTCAACCCCAAATCGCGGCAGCGGTCACGCAAGTAGGCAATCTCCGGCCCTTTGGTATCAAGCGTACCGATCAGGGCTACAGTTTTAGACATAGTCTCCTCTTGACAGGGTAACAGGGTAACAAAGTTGCAGGGGAACAACTTGTTTCCTGGCTACCTGCCGTTCGCTTTTTTAATCGCGTGCTTGAGGGTCTTGGCCGAAATTTCGACCAGCCAGCTATAGAACTCGTCGGAGAGGACGCCGCTGCTGTGGCTTTCGATGAACATGAGTTGTTCGGGGGTCAATTCAGCTTCGGCGGCGGCCATGGCGTTCTTGTAGGGGTTAGCCGGGGTGCGGTCCAGGGGAGGGACAAATTCGACTGACAGGGCGCTGTTATAGCCGGCCGCTTTGAGGGTCGTTACCAGGCGCACCCAGTCATAACTACCCTGGCCGCAGGCCATGCGGTTGTTGTCGGCCGCGTGGAAGTTGACCAGTTTTTTGCCGGTATTCAGGATGGCCTGGTACATGTCGGCTTCTTCAATATTAATATGGAACGCATCGAGGCAGACGCCGCAGTTGGGGCCGACTTCAGCGGCCAGCAAAAGAGCCTGATCGTGGCGATTGAGGAAGTTGGTTTCAAAACGATTGATCGGCTCCAGCCCCAGAACAACGCCCGCTTTCTCGCTATGAGCATAGATCTCTTTCAGCCCTTCGACGGCCCACTGCCACTCTTCTTCCGGGCTGGCCATTGCCTTCACCTTCCCAACCTGGGAGGGAACAACCGTCATCTCGCGGCCTTCTAACTCTTTGACCATGGTGACGCAGTCTTTGATATACTGCACCGTGCTGGCCCGTGCCGCTTCGTCGGCGTGAATCAGGTCACGCCCTTCAAACATCAGTGACACCGAGCCAAAGCAGTTGAGCTGGTACTCCCTGAGCAGCTTAAGTACATCTTTGGTCTTATATTTTGCTGGCTCGCCTTCGATCTCGATGCTGTCGTAGCCATATTTAGCCAGCCGCCGTATAGTTGTTTCAATTGGCTCGGCCCGCATCCAGTTGTGCATTGAAATAAACATGGGGTGTAACCTCCTCGTATTTGAATTAAGTTGGATTTGCGCTTTACGTCGAGCTAAGACTGCGGGTCTATTGAATCACGTCCCAGACTGCGTAATTTTGCTCAATCAAGTTACGGGTAGCGTAGTATAATTTTTCAATCCGGTCAAACGCAGTCACGGTTTCGGTTGAGTTATACATTTGGGCAAGTGCAGCGAGAGGGGCGGATAGCAAAAATATCAGTGAAATTTAGAAAAAAATGCCCCCGGATCTCTCCAGGGGCACTTGAAGTTAAGGTATTGAATGGATCTTTATACGGTCCACTCAGACATTTTTTTACTCACTCCAGCCGTGAGCGTCGCGAACCTTAAGCATAACAGCGAGGATGTCGTTCCATGTCTGCTGCTTGAGCATGACCTCGTTGGGGAACATACAGCCATCCCAGCAGATATGCTTAAAGGCTTTGGTCAGATTGCCCTGCTCGTCACGCAGCCAATGGCCGGCGTCGCGGGGAATATCCAGCTTGCCGTTAGGGTCCGTTGCCAGACAATGCCGCCCGGTCTTGTCGTGCGAGCCGGTTCCATGCACCGTGGCGTCATTCTGGGCAACATGAAAATCAATCGTCCAGGGGCGCAGCGCGGCGGTCATTTTGCGCAGGCCGGCCTGCAACGCCTCGGTGTCGCTCCAGTCAAAATCTTCAGGCAGTATTCTTTGCTCAGGGGCGTTGTAGCCAAGCAGGTAGAGCAGGGTATGGGCCATGTCCGCCTGGAAACCGATGTTGGGTCGGTCAACCCGCTCTAGCAAATCTACCATATCTTTCCAGTTGTGCATGCCGCCCCAGCAGATTTCGCCTTCGGCGGCCAGTTTTTCGCCAAAATCGGCGGCAGTGTCACACGCCTGGCGGAAGACCTCGGCTATTTTCTTCTGATTCCCCACCGGATCCTTGGCCCACTCTACCGGGCTAACCGAGGAGTCAATGCGGACAACGCCGTAGGGCCGGATGCCCAGATCGGTCAACTTCCTGGCGATGCTGGAAGCTTTCTTGACCTGGGTCAGAAATTTCTCCACTTTTTCCGGACTGCCCAGCGTTGAGCCGTCCCAAACCGGGGCGACGACCGAGCCGACGACAAAGCCCATCCCGCCAATCTTGTCGGCCAATTCTTTGATTCCATCATCGGACACGTCAATGCTGGTGTGCGGGTCGGCCAGAAACAGGTCCACCCCGTCAAACTTCTTCCCGTCCACTTCCGCCTTGGCCGTGAGGTTCAGCATGGTATCCAGATCAATCGCCGGTTCGGAGTCCGATCCCTTCCCGACCAATCCCGGCCACATGGCATTGTGGAGTTTCGGATACTCGTTGTTCGTCATTTTCACTTTCTCCTGTTAAGGTAAGTTTATCATTAAAATATTTTTAGCGCCGCCGGAAAAAAGCTGCGCTGTTTAATTTTCAACCTGCACCCACTGCCCGCTTTTGCCCGAACTAAGAATGGCGTCGCAGACATTCTGAGTTATCAACGCATTCTCAAAGTCCGGCTGGGTCACTTCGCCCGTTTCCAGGCCTTTCAGGAAATCGGCCACCTGATGGATAAACGAATGTTCAAACCCAATCTGCAGTCCGGGGACCCACCAATGGTCCATGTAGGGATGGTCGCCGCCGTTGTCACTAACGTGGATGGAACGCCAGCCGCGCAGCTTGCCTTCGTCGCGGTGGTCAAAGTATTCCAGGCGGTGTGCATCATGCAGGTCCCACTTGATGGAAGCGTGCTGCCCATTGATCTCAAAGGTGTAGAGCGCTTTATGGCCGCGGGCATAGCGGGTTGCTTCGAACAGGCCGAGCGACCCATTGGCAAAATCGCACATAAAGAGAGAGGCATCGTCTATCCCAACAGGTTCGACCTTGCCTGTAAGATTATGGAAACGCTCCTTGACAAAGGTTTCGGTCCGGGCCGAGACGCGGCTGATGCCGCCATTGAGCCAGATGGCGGTGTCAATGCAGTGGGCCAGGAGGTCGCCGGTAACGCCGGAACCGGCCGCGTTCACATCGAGCCGCCACAAGGCCTGGCCGCCCTGCGGCAGGTCCGTGGAAATCGTCCAGTCTTGCAGGAAGTTGGCCCGATAGTGGTAAATCCGACCCAGCTTGCCTTCATCAATGATCTGTTTGGCCAGGGTAACTGCCGGGACACGCCGGTAGTTGTACCAGACCATGTTGGGCACGCCGGCCTTCTTGACCGCCTCCACCATCTCCCGGCCCTCTATACCATTCATCGCCAACGGTTTATCAGTCAATACCATTTTGCCGGCGGCGGCGGCAGCCACGGCGATCTCACAATGCACATTGTTGGGGGCGGCGATGTCTATCACGTCTATATCGTCGCGCTCCACCAATTTGCGCCAGTCAGTCTCGTAACTTTCCCAGCCCGCACTGTTAGCAAAGGCACGCACATTCTCTTCATTGCGGGCGCAGGCAGCCTTCAACACCGGTTGATATTTCAGATCAAAGAAGTGGTTCGCCTGGCGAAACGCATTCGAATGCGCCCGCCCCATGAACCCATAGCCGATAAGGCCAATATTCAATTTTTTCATAATAGTCTCCTATCTATTTTAAAAATGGTTAACTTCTGGCCAAACGCTTGACCATGTTTTCTCTCAGGGCTTTGATGTGCTCCCGCATGAGGTGTTCAGCCGTTGAGCCATCACCCGCTAAAATAGCTTCAATAATTTGTCTATGTTCAAGGGAACCATCAATGAGGTACTGATCTGTGACCCGGTTATCAGCGCCGACCTTTTGCATCCGATTCCTGGCCTGCATCGTCAGTTGTCCCAGCAAGCGGTTAGGGCAGGAATTATTGAGCGTTTCATGCCATTTTATGTCTATTTTAGACCAGGCGGCGCGATCTCCCCTCCTGGCGGCGTGTTCCAACTCCTGAGTGAGGGTTTGGAGAACCTCTCGCTGCCGGGGAGGCAGGGATTCAGCCGCCAGCCGGACGACTTCCGGCTCTAGCAGCTCTCGGACGTGGATAGCATCAAAAATATCTTGCATTGAGGGAGCAGCGACGGTAATCGCCCGGCCGGGGATGATGTGGACCAGACCTTCCTGGGCGAGTTGCTGCAAAGCTTCCCGGACAGGAGTCCGGCTGATGCCCAATGCTTTGGAAATGCGGGTTTCGGAGAGAGGATCGCCAGGTTCCAGGCTGGCGTGGGTAATGGCTTCCTGGATGCGTTCATAGGCCACCTGGCGCAGCAAACGGGAGTCGGACTCGTCAATATGGTCCATCCCCATCAGGTATTGTTCCAATTTGTCCATCCCGTTGGCCACTTATGAACACTCCCCTTGTATTCATATTCTTGTAGTATTTAAGTTGTATACAGGTAGTATGGGGCAATAATACAATATTTGGCTAATATTGTCAAAATCGTCGTTTGGGTGTATAAATCAGTAGCCAGTAATCCGTAGTCAGACTTTTTCTGACTGCTGGCTACTGATTACTACCTTACTTATTTTTATACCAAAGGAGGTATCTCTCACATGGTTAGTGGTAAAGAGGAAGTAGCTAAATTGCAGCGCAAGTTAAAATTTGGCATGATCGGCGGGGGGCGCGATGCCTTCATTGGCGCGGTGCATCGCCGGGCGGCCATCTCTGATGGTTTCACCGAATTTGTGGCCGGCGCCCTCTCCAGCGACCCTGGCAAGGCCAAGCTTTCGGGTGCGGATCTGTTGTTGGCCCCGGAACGCAACTACGGCACGTGGCAAGAGATGCTGGAAAAAGAAAGCAAGCTGCCTGAAGGCGAGCGGATTGACTATGTCTCCATTGTGACGCCCAATCACGCCCACTTTGCGCCGGCGCTGGCCTTTGTCGAGGCCGGGTTCAATGTTGTTCTGGACAAGCCCATGGTCCACAGCAGCGAACAGGCCCAGAAGCTGATTGAGGCAGTGGAAAAGAATAAAGTTGTCTTTGGCGTCACCCATAACTACACCGGCTACCCCATGGTCAAGGAAGCGCGTGACTGGGTCAAGTCCGGCAAATTGGGCAAGATCCAGCGGGTGGTGGTGGAATATACACAAGGCTGGCTGCTAACTAAACTTGAGGATGAAGGGCACAAGGGGGCCAGTTGGCGCACCGACCCGGCTCGCTCCGGTATTGCCGGGGCCGTCGGCGACATTGGTTCCCACTGCGAAAACCTGGTCAGCTACATCACCGGGCTGGAACTGGATGAAATCTCCGCCGATTTGAATACCTTTGTACCCGGCCGCCGCCTGGACGACGATGCCAGCGTACTGCTGCGCTTCAATAACGGCGCACGGGGGGTGCTGTGGGTCTCTCAAATTGCCGCCGGTGAGGAAAATCACCTGACTATTCGGGTCTACGGCACCGAGGGTGGGCTTTTCTGGGACCAGGAGCACCCCAACCAGCTTCGCTTCATTCCCCCCAGCGGGCCGGTTCAGGTTTACAGCCGGGCTAACGGCGTCTTTTCCGCCGCCGCGGCCCGCGCGACCCATCTCCCTTCGGGACACCCGGAAGCCTTCTTTGAAGCCTTTGGCAATATTTATATGAACGTGGGCGATACTATCCGAGCCAAACTGGCCGGCCGCGAACCGAGCGAGCTTGAACTGGATTTCCCCTCCGTTTATGACGGCGCGCGCGGGGTCAAGTTCATCGAGAAGGTGGTCGAGAGCAGCAAGAGCAGCCAAAAGTGGACTAAGTTTTAAACATCTATTTCTTCTCTCGCTTTCGGCGGGAGGAAGCAAAACCAAAAAGGGCCAACCGCTGCAGGTTGGCCCTTTTAGTTTCTGTTGGCATTTCATAAATTACTCCGAAAATACACCCTGAGTAGGCCGAGCGAAGCGAGTGCCGTACCGAAGGGTGTATTTTCGGGCCGATTTCGCACACTGAGTGTCCCCAAGGTGTATCGAAGCGTGCGAAATCGGCAAATATCAACAGAACCTGGTTTCGTCTTTTAAGCGCTATTGCGATAAATTTGAGCGGTCAGACTAACTCACAGCAGTATTCCGGCGCCGGCAGGGCCGTTTCAGTTTCCTTCAGCTCTCTGGCCGTTCGCTCGCCGGCCTCGACCTCGTACTGGTGCATCAACTCAATAAATTCTTCCGGGCGGGTGCATGTCACCAGCCGGGCCTTGACCTGGGCAATGTGGGCCAGGCCGCGCACATATTTAACCACGTGCTTGCGGAACAGGATCAGGCCGCGTTCCTCGCCGTAGAACTCCAGCATCAAATTTAAGTGGCGGTGGATCAATTTTGACTTCTCGGCCAGCGTCACCTCGTGGAGATCCTTGCGCTGGAAAATCCAGGGGTTGCCGATGGCGGCGCGGGCGATCATAACGCCATCACAGCCGGTGTAGCGCTTAATCCGCTCGATGTCGGCCACGCAGGTGACGTCGCCGTTGCCGATGACCGGAATTTTGACCGACTCCTTGATTTCGGCAATGGCATCCCAGTTGGCCTGGCCGTTGTAAGCCTGAGCTTTGGTCCGCCCGTGGACGGCAATCAACGCCGCCCCGTTGTCTTCCAGCACCTTGGCCACTTCCAGGTAATTCAGCGACTGGCCGTCCCAGCCCAGGCGAATCTTGCCGGTGACCGGCACGGAGAGTGCCCGTGTCAGCCGGGAAAAAATGCGCCCAATCTTGGCCGGCTCACGCAGCAGCGCCGCCCCGGCCCCCCGGCCCGATACCTTCGGCACCGAACAGCCCATGTTCAAATCAATAATGTCCGGGCCAAGCTGCTCGATCCGGCAGGCCGCTTCCTCGATTTTGCCCTCATCGCTGCCAAAAATCTGGAAGGTCATCGGCCGCTCGGAGGGGTCAAAATCCAGCATTTGCGCCGTGCGCTCGTTGCCATGCAAAATGCCGTCCACCGAAACAAACTCGGTATAGCTCATGGCCGAGCCATACTCGCGGCAAATGAGCCGGTACGGTTTGTCGGAAAATCCCGCCATTGGCGACAGGATCACATCCCCATACACAGGAATATGGCGAATCATGAAGCTGGGTTTAGATTGGGTTAAGTTAATCGCTTGAGAACTCATTTTTCTGAATTGTTACGGCTCGGTTTAGCTCACGCATGAGATTCTGGCATGATAGCGCCCTCAAAATCGGTGTCAAGTAAGGCAGTTCCATTGAGGTTGGCCTCGCTCAAGTTGGCCAGGCTTAAATCGGTGTAAGCCAGGTTGGCGTGGCTGAGGTCGGCCTGGGCCAGATTAGCCCGGCTCAAGTTGGCCCGCTCCAAATTAGCCCGCGCTAAGTTGGCCCGCGTTAGGATGGCTTCGTAGAGAAAGGCCTGGGTCAAATCGGCCTCGGTTAAATCAGCCTGGGACAAATTAACCTCGGCCAGGTTCGTCTCGACCAAATTGGCCCGGTGTAAGTTAACCCGCACCATGTTAGCCTGGCTCAGCACCGCTTTGTTCAGTACGGCCTGCACCAGACTCGTCTGGCGCAGGGTGGCCTCGGTCAGGTTAGCCCCGCTCAAATCGGCCTCTTCCAGGTTAACCTTGCTCAAATCCACCTCGATCAAATTAGCCCCGCTGAGGTTGGCCTGTTTGAGGTTAGCCCCGGTCAGGGTAGCCACGCTCAAAATGGCTTCGCTTAAATTGGCCCCCGCCAAATTGGCATTGGTCAACTTGGCCCCCTCCAGATTTGACTGGCTCAGATCCACCCCGGCCAAATCCACCCCACTCAAATCCTGGTGCGACAGGTCAAAGCCGCGCAGCGAAGTCCGGCCCCCGGTCACTTTCCAGGCTCTGGCCAGTTCATACTGCTCCTGCCGGTCGCTGGCGCTGATTTCAACGGGAGGCAGGTCGAGGACAGCCTGCCCGCCCGGCTGGATTTCCCAGGGCAGGGTTTCGGACAAGCCCAACAAGTTACTGACCGAAACCGGATTGACCGGCGCGGCTACATTTAGCGGTTCCACGCTGCCCAAATCCAACGGTGTGCCCGGCGGAGCGGCTGTAGTATAAAAACGGGCTATCTCTGTCCCCAGAGCCTTGACCGCTTCCGCCAGGGCCAGGGTAGGATCGTCAGCCCCTTCGACGACGACCGTCGCCCACTGCCGCCCCTCGGCGGGATAGAGCTGGATAGTAACAGTTGAGGAGATCATGGTTTTCCTCGTTTCTTCTTTCATTGACCATTTACAATTGATCATTGATTATTGACGATTATCAATCGTCAACAGTCAATTATTAATTGTTAATTTTTTTTCCAGAGATATAAACTCACCATCAGCAATCCTAGTCCCCAGGCTATGATAGGCCACCCGCTCAGCCCCCATTGACCCGTTTCCGGCAAGTATCTAGGAGTTGAACTATTGGTTACTGGAGTGGTGCCGGTCACCGAGGTCGTATTGGTGATAAACTGCTCAAGGGTTGGGGTTGGGGCCGGAGTAGCTGTACTCACGACCGGCACCGTCGCCGTTGGTGCCGGGATATCTTCCTCATTATCGTTATCGTCATTATCGTTGTCTTCATCAACCCTATCATCAGTATCTTGCCCACCGCCGATAATGGTGATGGGCACCTCGTCAAACCCCGCGGCCAACGCATTGTTGAACTCATCCAACGCGCCGGCCGTGCTGGCTTGATTAACCGAGCCATTAAACTGGGCCGCTGCGGTGAAGACGGTGGTCACCACGACCGTGCCAAAGGGCGGAATATCGCCAAAATCTGTCGTCAAATCCGCCCAGACCAGCACACCTGGACTGGCGAGGGTCGGGCTGGGAATGGCAAAGTTGAATTGTAAGATTGTGGCATTATAGGTATCAGTCAGTGGCAGGTGGGTCATTAGCGCCGCACCGTCGTTGGTGATGAGGTGGGTAAAGGTGACCGGGAAACCAACCTGAGGCTGACTGCCCGGCGGGAAGATATTCTTAAAGAGGGGGGCCTGCCCGCCAATTGCATCATGTGTGGCGTCAGTGTCGTTAGTATCGGAAATTGCGCCCATGGTGCCGGTAATATCCTGCGCCCTGACCCTGTTGACTACAGTGGTGCGGGGGTGTTCGGCGGTAAAGAAGACGGTAAAGGTCAGCGTTTGACCCGGCAAGATGGGCGGCGCAGCGACGTTGGTCCAGGTCAGGACACCATTGCCGGAGTCAATCCCATCCGGCGCAGGCGCACCGCCGGCAAAGGCCAGCACACCCTGGTTGTAGGTATCCACCAGGGTCACATTGGTCAGGGTAAAACCGGCGTCATTGGTCAGGGTAATGGTGAAGCTCAACACCTCGCCCACCCGCACCACCGGGCTGGTCCGGTTCAGAATTTTGTTTAAGGTGACACTCCCCTGGGCGCGGCTGATCTGCTGGATTTGGGCCAGGCTTAACAGGGTCATTACCAACAGTCCCACGGCGATGAATAAGGTCTGGTACAAGGCTCTTGATTTCATGGCTGGCTCCTTAAGTTGTATGGATCTATTTTACCACAAATATCGGTCAAGGTGAATCGTATAACGCCTTAGAGTACGTTCATCTCGTCCTGAGTAGGCCAAAGGCCGTATCGAAGGGCGAGATTGCTCCCAAAATCAAACACATCCACACTTTATCTCGAATTTCCGGCATCACCCACGCTTATCCTTTTGACTAACGGACTGTAGTCCGCTAGAATATTATCTCCATTTTTTGCTTTTCAATTGTCCTACCCCGTTGTCATCGACCGGCCTACACCGGGGCTCTCCGGCACTTTTGGTGACCAGGCTGCTTAGTTGGGGTGAAGCACCCGCCGACGCAGTAAATCGAAATTCGCTCGGCCATACATTTGTCGCTTGATCAATTTAAGTCTAAAAAAGGAGTCCAAGGCAAGCCTTGCTCTTGGCAAAGCAATCTTTGCATTCCTTCGCGCTTGCCCAAAGCCCATTCTCTATGGTATAAACTCCTCCTGCATTACTTTCACTAAAAAGCTCATTCACATCGCCCATGCTAATTTTTCAAGAAAAAACAAAGCTCATTTTAGCAGCTCTGCTGGGATTGGCCTGTCTGTCTTTCTTTGCCTCGACCGCTCCCGGCATGGTTTCAGCCAATCCCAAACCTATTCCCCCTGGAGAAGTGGAAATTCCCGCTGTCGCCTGGTCGCGCGGCATCGGCGTCCCCTTTGACGGAGCCGGGCATCCCTACGAGAGCAGCACCAAGATTGACGATGGCCCCTGGGCTGGCCTGCCGCTGGGCGGATTGGGCGCTGGCTCGATTGGCCGCACCTACCGCGGCGACTTTGCCCGCTGGCACCTGGATCTGGGCACGCACCGCTTCGAGAGCCTGCCGGCCAACCAATTCTCGGTCTTCGTCGCGCACGGTGATCAGGCGCAGGCGCACGTTCTTTCTGCCCTGCAGCCGTCCATTTTGCCGGAGTGGAACTGGGACATGCCTGCCGGGGCGGGCACCTACTACGCTCTCTTTCCCAAAGCCTGGTACGTCTACGATTGGGATGCCCTGCCGGTCCGCCTGACCCAGAAGCAGTTTTCGCCGGTCCTGCCCGGCAACTATCGCGCCAGCAGTTACCCGGTCGGCATCTTCGAGTGGACGGTTGAAAATCCCACCGCCGCCCCGCTCACCCTGGGTTTGATGTTTACCTGGCAGAACTTGGTCGGCTACGGCTGGAATAAAGACCTGGAGGGGGGCAACTTCAACACCGTTGTCCAGAAAGACGGCCTGACCGGCCTGGTCTTTACCCGCCCCGGCGATACCGTCAGCGAGGAGTGGGATGGCTCTTTTGCCATTATCACCCCGCAGCAGCCGGGGGTGACCGTCAGCTACCGTTCTCGTTTCTCCCTGAGCGCGGGTCGCGACACCTGGCTCGACTTTGCCGCCGACGGCGGCCTGGAGAACGTGGACGACCCGGCCCCGGCCCAGCCGTCGGAGCAAATTGCCGGGGCCTTGGCCGTGACGGTCAACTTACAGCCCGGCGAAACACGGACGATTCCTTTCACCCTGGCCTGGGATATGCCGATCACCCAATTCGGGGCGGGAACCAAATGGTACAAACGGTATACGCAGTTTTATGGCGTGAGCGGGCGCAACGCCTGGACGATTGCCGCCGATGCTCTGGCCGCCTATCCCGATTGGGAGGCCGCCATTGACGTCTGGCAGCAGCCTATCCTGGCCAGCTCAGCCCGGCCCGACTGGTACAAAACAGCTTTGTTCAACGAGTTATATTATCTGGTGGATGGGGGAACCGTGTGGGAAAACGGGCGGGTTGGCGGCCCGCCGCCTGCCGACGGCCTGGGCGGCTTTGCCTACCTGGAGTCGGCCGATTACACGCTTTACAACACGTTTGACGTTCACTTTTACGCCTCTTTTGCCCTGGCCCAGTTGTGGCCGGAGCTGCAAAAGCGGCTGATGCGCGATGTGGCGGTGACTATTCCCCAGGGCGATCCGGCCAACACGCATCCAATTCAAGCCACCGGGGCGGTGGTCCCGCGCAAAGTGCCCGGCGCTGTCCCGCACGATCTCGGCTCGCCGCAGGAAGACCCGTGGGGGCAGGTCAACGCCTTCAACTGGCAGGACAGCAACACCTGGAAAGACCTTAACAGCAAGTTTGTCCTGCAGCTCTGGCGCGACTACATCTTTACCGGGGACCTGGCCCTGGTCCAGGAACTGTGGCCGGCAGCCGTCCAGGCCCTTGATTATCTGCACCAATTTGACCGCGATGGCGATGGCCTGCCTGAGCACGACGGTATCCCCGACCAAACCTATGACACCTGGGTCATGAGTGGGCCGAGCGCCTACGGCGGTGGTCTCTGGCTGGCGGCCCTGGAAGCGGCCATTAATATGGGTCAACTTGTAGGCGATGCCGACCGGGTGGCCCAGTACCAAACCTGGCTGGACAGCGGTAAAGCTTCATTCGAGGCCAAACTGTGGAACGGCCAATATTACAAGTTTGACGCCAGCAGCAGCCCCCACTCCGACAGTATCATGGCCGACCAATTGGCCGGGCAGTGGTACGCCGATGCCACCGGCCTGCCGCCGATTGTTCCCCCAGAACACACGGCGACGGCGCTCCAAACGATTTATGACTTCAATGTGCGCCGTTTTGCGGATGGGGGGATGGGCGCGGTTAACGGCATGCGGCCCGACGGCACGGTGGACACCTCCAGCAACCAGTCGCAAGAGGTTTGGACGGGCGTCACCTATGCTTTGGCCGCGGCCATGCTTCAGCGGGGCATGCATGAAGAGGGCTGGTGGACGGCCTGGGGTGTGTTTAACGTCACCTACAACGGCGGTTTCTGGTTCCGCACCCCGGAAGCCTATCGTAGCGACCGCAGCTTCCGGGCCGGCATGTATATGCGCCCCCTGAGTATATGGGCCATCGAGCAGGCGCTGCAGAGCCAGGAACCAGTTCCCATTCCCGCCGGAGCCGAGGCGATGCGTCTCACCACCGCCGATGGGGTCGCCCTGGCGGGTCTTTATTATACGCCACCGGCCGAGGCTGCACCGGGGGTATTGTTATTACACCAGCGCGGAGGGCGCAAAGAAAACTGGACTTCATTTGCCCAGTTGCTGCAAAAGAACGGCTACGCCGTGATGGCATTTGATTTTCGGGGGCATGGGCAGAGCAAAGGCGTGGTCAACTGGTGGGGGGCCGACCAGGATGTAATGACGGCTTTCGATTATCTCAAGGCGCGGCCCGAAGTTGACCCCCAGCGGATTGCCCTGATTGGAGCCAGCATCGGCACGCAGGAGGCGATAACCTTCGCCGCCGCTCATCCTGATCAGGTCCGGGGCGCGGCCCTGTTATCCACCTTTGCCAGCGGAGAGATCCAGCGGGCCGTTCTCACCTACCCCGGCCCCATCCTGTTGATGGCGACCGAGGGCGACAAAGCCGCCACCCAAGAAACCAACCGGCTGGCCAAACTGGCCCCGACGGCCGAGGTCTACATTCTCAAGGACAGCGACCGGCACGGCACCCAGATGCTGCAAAGCCCGCTCAACATCGAGGCGATTCTGCTTGATTGGCTGCAAAAGGTCGTTCAGCCCCAGTAACGATCACCAACTGTGCCAGCCGGTACCGGCGCCCGAACTGGAGCCGGGCTTGACCCCGCCAGCTACACTGCCACGGGGTCCCGGAACCCAGCGGACATTGGCCAGCTCACCAGCAATTTCGGGATTCTTGGCGACGTACTGGCGGACGAGCTGCTCTGCCGCGGCATCAACCGAGCCGCCGGTTGCTGCTGTGGCCCCAGCCGCACCCGCTTCCCCGGCGACGACCCTTCCTGCTCCGCGTACAACCCCCGCTACCCCCGTCACGGCAAGGCCGACTTCGGCAACCTCACCGGCGGTCTTCACCACTTTAAGGACTGCCACGGCTCTTTCAGCCCCACTGCTGGTATCGTCAATGTACTCGGAGAGCAACCGTCCGGCATTGCGGGTCAAGATTGCCGCGGCGACAAGGAATGCCTGGGACCCCCTGACATTGCCGCCGATGTTCAGGTCCATGGCTTTTAGCACGAGCTGGTGGGGCTGATCCCAGATCGACCGGTCGGGGAAGTCGGCCCCGCCGAGGAAATCTGATATCTCGGTCACGCCGAAGAAGGCATCGCGACGGATTTTAGCGAGCATATTGTGTTGCATCACTCCGCTCTCGATCTCGCTCAGGAGACGGCGGGTCTCCTTCTCTAGGGCAGACTGGACCACGCCTTGATGGACATGCTCATAGTAACCGGCGCCAAACTCGGTCGTGCCAAGGAGCGCCTTGCGGGTCAAGCGGCCGGCTTCGGTGGGGATCGTATCGCCGTTGGGACCGAGAGAAAGCCACGCCTCGAATGTCCGCGGGTCGAAGAAATGGCGAGACGGTTCTTCGGGATCGCGGACGAGCTGCGGCGCGAACCGCAGCCAGACGCCCCGGGCCTCCAGAGTCTGCCAGACTTTCTCCAGATACACCGCCTCGTCGGGGTTGTCCGTCGTCGGCTGCAGCGCCTCAGTCGTGAGCAGCGCCTTGAAATCCAGGCGGATACGCTTGTCTGCTTCCGTGACCGGGATGAAGCTCTCCATGGCCCGTTCGGCGCGGCGAACCTTCTTTGGGTCCCGCATAACCAGGGAACCGCTTTGCGCCACAATGGATTGACGGTAGAGGTCTTTATATTCCTTCTGGACGTCCGGGTTAATCACTGCGGCATCAAGCACCCGCTGCATCTGTTGGACCTGCTCGCCGGTCATGCGTTCGAGCACGAAGGGCAGCGAGGTCTGGAGAAGGGTACGGGCATCCGCCGCCTGCAATGCCTTGGCTCGTTGCCGTTGTTTGAGCTCCTTCGAAGATGGGCGCCGCTGAACAAGCCCCGTGACCACCGGGTTGCCTGCTTCGACTTGTTTAGCATCAGTCTGCAACACCTGCTGTACCGCCTGATTTCCCGTCGTGCGCTGTAAGTAAAGGATCGAGTTCACCTGACGGCGTTGCTGAGCCTGTACCCGACCGGGCAGCTTGGACTCGGCAGATGTAGTCCGCTGAGTTATCTTTGGTTTCTGTGCGAAAATACCCATGATCAATCCCCCTCTCTTTTAGGAACGGTGTTGTCCCGGGCAGTTATTATCTTACCGCAATAATGTATGATATTTTTGGTAAAAAAACAAGTACTTTCTTTTTTGTTAGTAGGGAAGGAAGAAACACGAGATGGAAGCAGCGCCCAATTCTGCCTCGACTCAGGGAGTCGAAGCTGCTCTGCATGTACTTGGCGGCAAATGGAAAGCACCGGGAAAGTGGGGATGGATTGAGCCTCTTCGGTTGCCCTTTAAATGCTAATAGCTGAATCAACTTCAACGCTTGGCGAACCTTTTGACAAAGCCCGGCAAGCGCATAGAATTCCAGCAATACAATCAACTCGGTTGGAGGAGAGGGGTGCAGTGAGACAAAAGAGGCGGTGCTTCATCTTGATCAGTAACTTGCTGTTGTTGGTGCTGCTTGCAGTTGCTCCGGCTGAAGCCTGCGGCTGTGGCGTTTACATTCCGCGCGAGGGCGAGGGAAACGTGATCCAGGAGCGTGCCCTGGTGCGCTGGGACGGGCAGACGGAAGATATTGTGATGGCTTTGGGGGTGCA
Source organism: Anaerolineales bacterium (assembly GCA_015075185.1). Taxonomy (GTDB): domain Bacteria; phylum Chloroflexota; class Anaerolineae; order 4572-78; family J111; genus DSQQ01. The sequence continues at coordinate 148,092 of JABTUW010000004.1, forward strand.
GGGTCATTCCTCCGAGGCAGCCTGGATCATGCCCGTGCCCGCCCAGGCGACGGTGAAATTGGGTGAGGCCAGGCTCTTTGACACCCTGCAAGAGCTGACCAAACCGAGGGTAGAATACCGTTACGGCCTGATGCCGCCGGTGATGCTGGGCGCAGGAGCGGCCCCCGATGGTGCAGTTGGCGGCGCGCCGCCGGTGCTGCTGCTCAACCAGCAGACCCTCGGGCCCTTTGAAATCAGCACGCTGGCCGCGACCGATGCCACTGCCCTGAGCGATTGGCTGGTGGACAACGGCTATAACTTCCCTGACGGCCTGGCCGAGGTGCTGCAAGCCTATGTCGAGCAGAACTGGTTCTACATCGCCGCCCGCTTGACCTCCGGGGTCGAGGGTGAAGAGTTGGCCGGTGACCTCGACCCGCTCTGGATTACCTTTCCATCCGGCGAAATAGTCTATCCGATGCGGGCCACGGCCCTGGCAACCGAGGTTATGCCGGTATTTGTCTATGTTTTGGCGGATCACCGGGTGGAGAAGGCCCAAACCTTTGGCGACGCCCACATCTCCTTTGCCGATTGGATTGAGCCGGCCGCTCTGCCCGCCGACTCACCGTTGGCGCCGTTTCTTGAGCGCAAACTGTTCCTAACTAAATTTGAGGAGCGTATCTGGAATCCGCAGTCAGTTACCGATGACTACATCTTCACCTTTACCGCTCAGGACGAGATTTATCACGATGTCGAGGTTGAGTACGTCTATGATATTGGCGGCGTGCCGATCATTCTGCTGGTCCTGGGCGGCGTTTGCCTGGTAGGGTTAGGGTTGGTAGCGGGCTTGATATTACTGCTGCTGTCCCGGCAGCGCCGGCGAGCAGTTAAGCCAGCCTGACTTTTATCCCTTTTTATCAAGCAACGAGCAGAAAATTGGAGCCATAAATGAGAAAAAAACAAATGCGAGAGGTGGTGTTTCAACCTCGCACTTTCCGGGGTTTCCAGCGGGGAGTGAATCAAATTGCCGCGGCCATCCGCCCCACCTTAGGCCCCCGGCCTCGAATCGTAGCGATTCAACGCATCCTCGATCAGAGAATGCCGGAGATGCTCGACAATGGCGGGGTCATTGCCCAGCGGATCATTCAACTACCGGGCCGGGATGAAGACGTGGGGGCCATGTTCATTCGCGATATGCTCTGGCGTTTACACGACCAGGTTGGCGATGGCACGGCGACGGCGGCGGTGTTATTCCAGGCGATTTATAATGAAGGCGTGCGCTATCTCACCGCCGGGGGGAACGCCCGGCGCTTGCACGAATACCTGCAAAAAGGATTGAAAGTCATTCTCGACCAATTGTCCCGTATGACCGTCACCGCCAGCGGTAAAGAACAGTTGGCCCAGATTGCCGAGTCTATCTGCTACGATCCTGCCCTGGCTAAAATGATGGGCGAGATTTTCGATATCATCGGCGAGTACGGCCGGCTGGAAATCCGGCCTGGGCGGGGCCGCGAGCTGGAGCGCGAGTATGTGGAGGGCATGTATTGGGAACGTGGCCTGGTTTCGCGCGAAATGATCACGGATCGCAGCCGCAGCAGAACTGAGCTGGAAAACGCCGCCATCCTCATCAGCGATCTGGACATTGAGCAGCCGCAGCAGCTCTTCCCAGCTCTGGAGGTTGCCTTAAGGGCCAAAATTGGGGCGCTGTTAATCGTGGCGAACAAGCTGTCCGGCAGCGCCATCGGTTTTTTGTTGGCGAACAAGAAACCGGAGCAATTTCAAGTAATGGCCGTCCAAACGCCTGGCTACGGCAAAGAGGAGCAAGCGGCTGCCCTGGAAGATTTGGCTGTTTTGACCGGCGGGCGGCCTTTTATCCAGGTAGCCGGCGACACGTTTGAGCCAATCAAAGTGGAGCATTTGGGGCAGGCCCGCCGGGTTTGGGCCGACCCGCGCAATTTTGGCATCATCGGTGGCAAAGGCGATCCGCGCCGTTTGCGCCGGCACATTGCCAGTCTGCGCACCGCTTACAATGGGACTGAAGATACGGCGCTGCAGGGTAAATTGTTAAGTCGAATTGGCAAACTGCTGGGCGGCTCGGCGACGCTCTGGATTGGCGGAGCTACCGAATTGGAAATCAACGAACGCCGGGAGGTGGCCGAGCGAACGGCAGCAGCCATGCGCGGGGCGATGATGGAAGGTGTCATACCTGGCGGCGGTGTGGCCTTGTTAGCCTGCCGGCCGGCGCTGCAACAGCGACTTGAGCAAGCCACCGCTACCGATGAACGAGCCGCCTATCAGATTCTGCTGACTGCGCTGGCAGCGCCCCTGCGCACCCTGGTCGGCAATGCGGGCTATGATCCCAGCGAGGTGATGGCTCAAATCAATCTAGCCGGGCCGGGTTATGGTTTTGATGTCGTTGCCGGACAGGTGGTCGAGATGAGGCAGGCCGGGATTTGCGATGCGACGGTGGTGCAGAAAACGATGGTTTATAATGCCATTTCCAGCGCTGCACTGGCCCTGACCATTGATGTTCTGGTGCATCGCGATGGTCAGCCTGAACACGCTGCCGTTCACAAGCCAGGAAAACGAAAGCGCTTATAAATGTAAGTAAGTCCGTACATTATTCTTTCCCTGTCTACTGTCTACCGTCTACTGTCTACTGTTTTAAGGAGGAAGCCGTTATCGCTACTACGACTGATGGGAGTCCAGACATGAGCCTGGATTCCGCCGAAGCCGAAATTCAAGACGTGGTTTATGTTCTGGCCGTAGCGCCCGACTTTGACCGGAGCAGTATCTGCTTCGCCGCCCGTGCCGCAGGATTGTTCCGCTCTGACGATAGCGGCCGCACCTGGCAGGATGCCTATGCTTCTCTCAATCTGGACAGCCGGCTGCCTACCGCCGCCGTCGCCCTGTCGCCTCAATTCGAGACGGACCGGACCGTCTTTGCTGGGGGGGTCGGAGCTATTCTGCGCTCAACAGATGGAGGTCGAAATTGGACCCTCGCCAATTTGCCCTCGCCTCCGCCGGTTGTCTCAACGCTGGCTGTCTCGCCGAATTATACGCAGGATGGCACGGTCTTTGCCGGGACGCTGGAAGATGGAGTCTTTCATTCCAATAACCGAGGTGAGCGTTGGGCCGCCTGGAACTTTGGCCTACTAGATTTGCATATCCTCGCCCTGGCCGTCTCCCCCGACTTTGCCAACGACGAAACCCTTTTTGTCGGCACTGACAGTGGCATCTACCGCAGCACCAACGGCGGGCGCGCCTGGCGTGAGGTTAATTTTCCGCTGGAGTGGGCCCCGGTTCTCAGCCTGGCCCTCTCGCCCGATTTTGCCAGCGACGGCGTTTTGTTTGCCGGGACCGAAGCAAACGGGCTTTTCCGCTCGGATGACCGGGGTCATTCCTGGAACAGGTTGGGGCAGGAGGTTATTACCGACGCCGTCAACAGTATCCTGCTCTCGCCGGAATTCCCCGTCTCCGCCAGCGTACTGGTAATGGCCGGAGATGTCCTGCTTGTCTCGCGCGATGGCGGCCAATCCTGGGCCAACTGGGCCAATCTATCTCTGCCTCAGAACTTTACCGCCGTCGCCGCACCGCAGGGACTCACCCCCGGCGCTCCTTTGCTAATTGGCCTCTTGGATGGCCGAGTGCTGCACATCTGATTTGGCAATCAAAACCTGTGCTTCATTAATTGTACCCTGGCTTTATGCGCTCCAAACCCTGTGGCAGGCCAGACGAGTCAAATACGGGGCTTCATAAGCAATACCGATTGATAAACTTCTTCCAATTCATCTACCGCTCGCTGCCATGAAAACTTTTGGGCCTGAACCAGCCCCCGCCGTTTCAACTCCGCCTGTAATTCCCGATCGGCCAGAACTCGGCGGAGGGCTTGGTGTAGTGCCGCCGCGTCTGTCGGGTCAACCAGCAGCCCGGCCTCGCCAACTACTTCAGGCAGGCTGGAACTGATACTACTGACGACCGGCACGCCGCAAGCCATTGCTTCCAGGGGGGGTAAGCCAAAACCCTCAGAGAGTGAAGGAAAGACAAAAACCTCGGCCAGTTGATAAAAAGCGGGCAGGTCAGCCTCGGCCACATAGCCGGGGAAGATGACACGTTCCTCCAGCCCCAAAGCCTGTAAGCGTTGAAAAAACGACTCGTATAACCAGCCTTTTTTGCCAATCAATACCAGTTTCAAATCCGGCCAATTGGTCAGCAATGGTTGAAACGCCTCCAGCAGACGGCTAAGGTTTTTGCGCGGCTCGATGGTCCCTACGTTTAGGATAAATTTTTCAGGCAAGTGATACTGCTGTTTTATCCGGGCCAGGTTGGCCGGATCGCTGATAGGTTGAAACGTCGGTGCGGGCGCTTCATAGATCACCTTGATTTTCGACTCCGGCAGGCCGTAATAGGCCATAGCATCCTGCTTCGACCACTCCGACGGAGTCACAATCGCATCCGCAGCCCGCAGGTAGCGCGGCATAGCAAAGGTTAGATACCAGCGATTGTAGGGAAGATGATATTCCGGATAGCGCAGAAAGATAAGATCGTGTAGGGTGTAGACCGTCCGGGCATGCCGGAAATGGGCCAGGAGATGATTGGTCGCATGGAAAATATCTACCGCGCCAAAGGTTTCGTCCATGGGCCAGCGAGTCATCTGCGACAGCAGCACGCCCATTCGCCACGGCTTGTTGCCTACTTTCACTGTCCGGTAAGGCAGGTACCGGAGATAGTCAGGTAACTCAGCCTTGCCCTCGCGGTTGTAAAACAGCGAGAGTTGGTACTGGCTTTTGTATTCGGCCAGGGCGCGGGCAATCTCTCCGGCATATCGTCCCAGTCCGGCGTGTTTTTGGGCAGTTGGCGAAACGTCAAGACAAATGTGCATAGGGTAGGGTTGCAGCTCGCAGGTGGAAAGTTTATACTTCTCAGTGAAAGAGGCTGCGACTCTGCTGCTGTCTTCACTCCTCAATGATTTGCTCATACAAATTTAACAACTTCGTTGCCATCTCCGGCCAAGTAAAACAGCCTGCACGGGCTTGTCCAGCCTGAGCCAGTCGCCGGCTCAAGGTAGTGTCGGCCAGTACGTGGGTCATTGCCGCCGCCATCGCCTCAACATTTCTCGGATCAACCAACAACCCGGCCTCGCCCACCACTTCCGGCAAGGCCGATTGGTTGGAGGCGACTACTGGGGTACCACAGGCCATCGCTTCCAGAACAGGCAGGCCGAAGCCTTCGTATAGGGATGGATATACAAACAAACTGGCGGCGCTGTAAAGCGCCGGTAAATCGGCGTCGGCGACAAAGCCGAGAAAGTGAACCCGCTCTTCCACACCTTGCCGGGCCACCTCTGCAAAAATATTGGCGTAGTTCCAGCCTCTACTGCCGACAATCACCAGGACCGGGGCAGGGTCTAAGGCAGCAAAAGCTTGGATCAACCTTTGATAATTTTTGCGGGGCTGGAGTGTGCCTACGCTTAAAATAAAGGGTTGTTGGCCCAGGTTATATTTCTGGCGGACTGCGCTTAGGCTGTTGGGTTCGGTCACCGGTTTAAAGTCTGCGGTGACGCCGTGATACAGTACCGATATTTTCTCCGGTGGCGTTTGGTAAAGCTCGATCAAATCCTGGCGGGTCGCCTCTGAAACGGCAATAACGTGGTCAGCTCGCTTGACCGAACGGGGAACCCACTGGTTCAGATGGTTGGTCATGCCCGGCATGACCGTTTCCGGCAGGTGCACAAAAGAGAGATCGTGGATCGTGACGATGGTTCGGGTGCCGGAACGGACCGGCGGCAGGAAAAAGTCGGTAGCGTGGAACAGGTCCAGCGGGCCGGTCCAGGTTTCAATTGGGAGGGGCAGGCGGAGCCGGTACCACAAGCGGGCCAGCCAGCGTTCCGTCAACCGGGTGGGACGCCAGGCAAAATTAGGGCCGGGCAGAGCCGGTTGAACCACTTTACCTGCGTCAGCCACAAACAGGTGAAATTGAGGGGCATCTATCTCAAGCGATGAGGCAGCCAGTGCCCTGACCAATTCTCGGCTGTAGCGCCCAATGCCGGCGGCTTGATGGACAGCCGCGGTGTAATCAATGCCAATACAAGCACCCATGCGCTCTGATTTTACACCACCTGGCCTGTTTTACAATTCTAAAGTTTGGGCTGCACCCCGTACTCTTAGGATGCTTTACGATTCGCCAGAATGTGCTATAATCGAGTCAAAGTTTGGCCGATAATCCCAAAATATAACTAAAGTAGTTCCAAGACTCAAATAAGTTCAAGCACAGTGCGTATGGGGTGATACGTAAAGTGAATGGGACACGTCCTACTCCATACGTATGGAGGTCGTAGATGACAACCAGGCTAAAAATAGATTTATCGCAAGGCGTATTGGAGGTTGAGGGCAGCGAGACCTTTGTTAAGGCGATTTACATTGATTTTAAGGCTCATTTTGTGGAGCCAAACGGCCAGTCAGATGAGGCCGAGTCGCCGCTGACCCCCAGGTCCAAACGGGTGAAAACAGCGCGTAGCCCCAAAACCCGCTCCGAAACCGTTCCTCTGCCTGTTATACTTCCATCTCCTGTAGAGACCACCCCATCTGCCCCCGTAAAGGTCGAAGCGGTTGTCTCTGCCCCGCCTGAACCCGCGCCTCTACCACCCCCACCCGAACCGGCTCCCGAGCCTAAAGCGCCGGCCCCATCCTTACCTACCTATACTTTTATGCAGGACCTCAAGTTGGGCCATGCCGGCGATCGTCCTTCGCTGGTTGAATTTATGGATGCCAAGCTGCCTATTACCAATGAAGAGCGCAATCTGGTCTTTCTCTACTACTTGCAGCACATCCTCAAGGTCAAACCGATTACCCTGGATCATGTCTACACCTGCTACCGCGAGGCCAAAATCCGCGCCCCGCTGAATATCGAAAACAGCCTGCGCATGACCGCCGAACACCGCGGCTGGATCAAAGCCAACCAGCATGGCTCGATGACTGTCACCTCCGACGGTAAGTTGTACGTGGAAAAGCAGTTACCCAAGAAAGTGAAAAACTAAAACTGACCGCTGACCGAAGACCGCCGACCGCCGTTTTTTTCCGGCGGTCAGCCGTCGGCGGTCGGCAGTCATTCCCAGGAGCGTCTATGAAAATCCTCGCCGTGGATGTCGGCACCGGCACCCAGGATATTTTGTTGTTTGACAGCGATAAAGAAATTGAAAACTGCTACAAATTGGTCTTGCCCTCGCCTACAGTTATGCTGGCCCAACAAATCCGGGCGGCCACCCGGCAGGGCACGGGAGTGCTCCTGCACGGGGTCCTGATGGGTGGAGGTCCCTGTGCCTGGGCTGCCCGCGACCATGTTCAAGCCGGTTATCCGCTCTGGGTGACGCCCGACGCCGCCCGCACCTTTGACGACGATCTCAGCCGCGTGGCCGCTATGGGAGCGACGATTGTCAATGATGATGAAGCGGCGGCCCTTAACGATCAGGTAGTGCGTTTGAGGTTGGGCGACTTTGATTACGGAGCTATAGCGGCTGCCTTTGCCCGCTTTGGGGTGGATTTGGACCACAATCTGGATGCTATAGCCATCGCCGTCTTCGATCACGGCAACGCGCCGCCCGGCGTCAGCGACCGTCTCTTTCGCTTTGAGTACATCGAGCGCTGTATCAGCCAGCGTAACAGCCTGGCCTCGTTTGCCTTTCCGGCCGACCGCGTACCTGAAATCATGACTCGCTTGCAAGCTGCAGCTCGCCTTGCCCGTGCGGCTCGGCCCGATTTGCCGGCGCTGCTGATGGATACTGCCCCGGCAGCCGTCCTCGGCGCGCTGGAAGATCCTCGCGTTGCCCAAACCCGGCCGGCGATTGTTGCCAACATCGGCAATTTCCACTGCCTGGCCTTTCGCCTGGGGCCGGCCACCGGCGACCCCCTGGGCGGCATCGAGGGCGTCTTTGAGCACCACACCGGGGAAATCACGCCCCCCCAGCTTGAAGTCTACTTGCGGCGCTTGGCTCACGGCGACCTGACTCACACCGAAATCTTCGACAGCAACGGCCACGGTGCAGCAATGTTTGCCAATTACGTCATTCCTCTTGATTTTCTCTCCGTTACCGGCCCCCGCCGCAACTTCTTGCACGGCTCGACCCTCCAGCCCTACCTGGCGACCCCCTTTGGCGATATGATGCTGGCCGGTAGCTTTGGCCTGATTCGCGTCTGCGCCCACCTCATACCTGCCTGGACCGAGACAATTGAGGCGGCTTTGGCCGGGCAGGGCGGCAAAGCCCTCTGGTAATATTTGCCAAAATTTTCAATTAGACGCATTGTTGTATAATTGGCTTGGAAGAAAATTATGTCTTCATCGGAAATACCTAGCCAATTTGCGCCGGCCGAACGCGCCCCTGGGGAGAAAATTGCCGCTCAGGCCCGCTACTTGCTCAATCTACCCCTGTTCGAGCGGCTTTTTAACGCTGTCCCCGACATAGTCTTGGTTGTCAACCAGCAGCGGCAAATTGTTTTTGCTAACCATAACCTGCTCAAAACGACGGGCCTGAACGACGATGCAGCCATCATCGGCTTGCGGCCGGGCGAAGCGTTGGGCTGTGTTCACGCTTTTGAAACCCAGGGCGGCTGTGGCACCAGCGAGTTTTGTCAAACCTGCGGCGCAGTTGAAGCCCTCCTCTCCAGTTTGAAGGGCCGGGAAACCATCCAGGAGTGCCGGATTGCCCTCCAGAACGGCGACGCCCTTGATTTGCAGGTTTGGGCCACTCCGCTTACCCTGGACGGCGAGACCTTTTCCGTTTTTGCCGTCAAAGATATTAGCCACGAAAAACGCCGTCAGGCGCTGGAGCGCATCTTTTTGCATGACCTGTTGAATGTAGCCGGTGGGCTGCGCGGCTTTGCCAGCTTAATAACAGAAGCTACTCCGGCTGAATTAGAGACCATTACCGGCGCTCTCTCTCGCCTCTCCGGGCGTTTAATTGAGGAGATCAATACCCAGCGTGAACTGAACGCTGCCGAGAGTAACGAGTTGGTTGTTCACCCTACCAGGCTCGACTCACAGACGCTTTTGCACGAGGTGCTGACGTTATACCAGCATCACGAGGCCGCCGGTGGGCGCGGCCTTGAACTTGATCCAAATGTTCCTTTCGTTTCCTTTACCAGCGACCTCACCCTGCTGCAGCGGGTCATCGGCAACATGGTCAAGAATGCTTTGGAAGCCGCCGCCCCTGGTGAGATCGTCACCCTGTGCTGTACCAGTTACCCGGTTATGGTTGAATTCTGGGTTCATAACCCTGGTTACATGCCCCGCCAGATCCAGCTTCAGGTGTTTCAGCGCTCCTTCTCGACCAAGGGGACTGGCCGCGGCCTGGGTACTTACAGCATGAAGTTACTCGGCGAGCGTTATCTTAAAGGCCGTGTTTCCTTTACCTCCTCACCCGATCAGGGCACTGTCTTTCGCGCCAGCTTCCCTTTAACCCTGGACTGAAACCGCTGCCTATGTCCTTAACTTTCCGCCCGGCCAGTGTGGCCGACTCCCCTACCATCTTCCAAATCTTTGAGGCTTCTATTATGGACCTGAGCCGGCGGCAGGGAGTGATGGCCGTTACTGGCGGCAATGATCCAGCGATGTTGGAGAGCTTATGGCAGCACCGCGGCTCCCTCTTCGAGCACCTGGCTCGCACTGCTGACCAGTTCTGGCTGGCCGAACGGGCAGGCCAGGCTATCGGCTATGCCCGCAGCATCCGCCGCGGCCAGATGCGCGAGCTGACCGATTTTTTTGTCCTGCCTATTGAACAGTCGGCCGGGGTGGGGCGCGAGTTGCTGGCCCGGGCCTTCCCCCGCGATGGCGCTGCCCACCGGGTTATTGTGGCGACCAGCGACTCCCGCGCCGTAGCTTTGTATCTCAAAGCCGGGGTTTATGCCCGTTTCCCCATCTATTACTTTTCCCGCTCGCCTGAGGCAGTGACCCTCGCTACCGATTTGATCGTTGAACCTATCGCCGCCTCGCCGCAGGTCATCGAGATGCTGGCCGCGCTGGACTTGGCTGTGCTGGGCCACCGGCGCGACGCAGACCACCTGTGGCTATTAACCCAGCGCCAGGGCTACCTGTACTACCGTGACCGGCAGCCGGTGGGGTATGGTTACGTCAGCGCCAGCAGCGGGCCGTTTGCTCTGCTGCACGCGACCGATTTCCCGGCGGTGCTGGCTCACGCCGAGAGCCAGGCCGCTGCCGCCGGTCACCCCTTTGGCGTTGAAGTCCCCCTCGTCAATCGTGCGGCCGTGGATTACCTGCTCTCACGCGGCTTCCAAATGGATTCTTTCTTTGCCTTCTTTATGAGTGACGCGCCGTTTGGCCGGTTTGAGCAGTATCTCTTCACCAGCCCGCCCTTTTTTTTGTAAGGAGAGAATTTATGACCCATTCATTTTTACAACAACTCGACGCCCGGCCCCTGGTCTGCGATGGGGCGATGGGTACGATGATTTACAGCAAAGGTATTCCTGTTGAACACTGTTTTGATGAGCTGAATCTCAGCCAGCCGGCCCTCATTGCCGACATCCACCGGGCTTACATTGACGCCGGGGCCAATGTCATCGAGACCAACACCTTTGGGGCCAACCGCTTCAAATTGGGCGAGTTTGGCCTGGCCGCCGACAAAGTGACCGAGATCAACCGGGCCGGGGTCCGGCTGGCCCGCCGGGTGGTGGACGCCGCTTTCAAAGAAGTCTTCATCGCCGGTTCGGTTGGGCCGCTGGGACCGCGTCTGGCTCCCCTGGGCCGCCTGAGTGCCGCCGAAGCGCGCGCAGCCTTCCAGCAGCAAATCGCCGCGCTGGTCGAAGCTGGTGCTGACCTGCTTGTCTTTGACACCTTTACCGACTTGTTTGAACTGGTCCAGGCCGTCCTGGCCGCCCGCGATGTCTCGCCTGACCTGCCCCTGGTAGCCCAACTGACCTTCACCGACGATGGCCGCACCCCGTTGGGCCATACTCCCCAAAAGGTCGCCGCCACCCTGGCCGATCTGGCCCTGGACGTTATCGGCGTCAACTGCTCGGTCGGGCCGGCGGGAGTGCTGCGCACCCTGCAAAGCCTGGCCAAAGCCCTGCCTGCCGGGACGCGCCTCTCGGCCCAGCCGAATGCCGGCTGGCCGGAACGGGTCGGCGGGCGGATGATGTACCCCTCCTCGCCGGAATATTTTGGCGATTACGCCCTGGCCTTTATCGAAGCCGGAGCCCGGCTGATCGGCGGCTGCTGCGGCACCACGCCGGAGCATATCACCCAGATGCGGGCCGCGCTTGATGACCCCACCCGCTCCGCGCCTGCTTTGTCGCGCCTGCCTGCCGACGAGCCCGCCCGCTTGAGCCAGTCCGGCGCGCTGCCGCCGACGCGATTGGCCCGGCGCTTGGCTGCGGGTGGCTTCATCGCCAGCGTGGAGATGAGTCCGCCCAAAGGCTTCTCCGCCGAACGTGTCCTGGCTGGAGCTGCCACCCTGCACGCGGCCGGGGCCAATGTCATCAACGTGGCCGACAGCCCCCGCTCGCGGATGCGCATGAGTCCCTGGGCAGTCTGCCACCTGATCCAAACCCAGCTCGAGCTGGAAACGGTGCTCCATTTTCCTACACGCGGCCGCAACATTCTGCGGGTGCAGGGCGACCTGCTGGCCGCGCATGCCCTCGACGTGCGCAATATTTTTGTGGTAATGGGCGATCCGACCAACATTGGCGAGTATCCCGAGGCGCTGGACAGCTACGATGTGGTGCCGACCGGGCTGATCAAACTGATTAAGCAGGGCTTTAATCAGGGCCTGGATTACGGCGGCGAGCTGATTACCCAGCCGACCAATTTTCTGGTCGGCTGCGCCCTCAACCCAACACCGGCAGACCCGGCCCGCGAGATCAAGGTGCTGCGCCAGAAGATCGAGAACGGGGCCGACTTTGCCCTGACTCAGCCGCTCTATGACCCCGCCGATCTGACCGGCTTTGTGGCCCGCTACGAAGCCGAGCATGGCCCGCTGACTCTGCCCCTCCTGGCCGGCATGCTGCCCCTCTATAATGCCCGTCACGCCGACTTTCTGCACAACGAAGTCCCCGGTATCCATATCCCCGCCGAGATCCGCCAGCGCATGCGCCAGGCCGGGGAAAACGGCGCCCAGGAAGGCGTAGCCATGGCCCGCGAGTTGATCCGGCAGCTCCGCCCCCACGTGCAGGGTATCTACCTCATGCCCGCCTTTGACCGCTATGACCTGGCCGCCGAGGTGATCGAGGCGGCGCAGGCAGAAGAAGATAGAGGATAGTGGATCGTAGATAGTGGATAGTAGGTAGAATACTTGAAGTCCCTATCTTTCTATCTCAATCTTCATGCTCCTTCACCCTTCTACAACCATTTGACGCCCCATTTAATTTGGATTACTATTGGCGGCGTTTGATGCTGTGCCTCTCAAAGGAGAAACATGAGCCACAAGTTAGAGCGATTTGTCACAGATATTCGCCAGGGACGGGCCAGTCACACTGCTTTGTTCTGGCTGCGTGTTTTTGTGCAGCATGCCCGGCAGGGGATGCTGCGATCCGATGAGTGGGTCGAAGCTGGCTTGCATCTGGGCACGGCCATTCCCGGCCTGGACCCGACCGACCTGGCGCCCCGGTTGGCCTTATTGAGTGATTACGACCTCTTCCAGGCTATCCGCTTGAAAGACCAGCAGTTATTTGTCGGCTCGGAGCTGGCCGACCTCGATTGGAGCCGGAAGTACGAGCTGTCATTGCAGCCAGATGTGGCTGGCACGGACACCCCCGCCGACTGGGATTGCTCAGAGGTAGCCGAATGCGTGGAGAAGCTGTGGCAGGAAGTCGGTCCGGTTTCGCCGCAGGATAAGGCCCTGGAGAAACTGCTGGCGGCCGGCTCGCCGCTGTGGGGCGGCAACGGCACGGGCCGCTCCATCCTGCTGGAAGTGCTGCACGAAGCCCAGGCCATCTACGGCGGCTGGCTGCCGCGCCACGTCGTCACCCGCATTGCCCGGGCGCTGAACGTTCCCCTCTCGGACGTGTACGGCGTGACTGAGTTCTACACCATGTTCTACACCGGGCCGGTCGGCAAAAAGATCATCCGCATCTGCGAGGACGCGCCCTGCGCCATTCACGGCGCGGCCAGGGTCGAGGCGGCGCTGTGCCAGCACCTGCAAATCAAGCCGGGTGAAACTACCCCCGACGGCGAGTATACCGTCGAAATGGTGCGCTGCCTCGGGTTGTGCGACCACGCCCCGGCAGTGCTGGTCAACGAGACCCGCCACTTTCAAGCTTCGCCCCAGCGTATCCACGTCCTGTTGAACAATGCCCCCCGTCACGGCCAGCAGCAGACCAACATCGGTGGGCTGGTCAAGGTGGCTATGGCCAACGTGAAGGTGGTTGACCCGACCAGCCTCAGCGAATACCGCGCTCAGGGTGGCCTGGCCGCCCTGCGGCGGGTGCTGCAAGAGCTGACCCCGGCTGAGGTTATCGAGGTGGTCAAAGCCAGCAAGCTGGTCGGGCGCGGCGGCGCAGCCTTTCCGGCCGGGGTTAAGTGGCAGTTTGCGGCATCCAACCCGCCGGGACCACGTTACTTTATCTGCAACGCCGACGAGAGCGAAGTGGGCGCTTTTAAGGACCGGGCGCTGATGGACGGCGACCCCTTCCGGGTGGTCGAGGGGCTGATTGTGGGCTGCTACGCCATCGGTGCGGCTCAGGGCTACATTTACGTGCGTGGCGAGCACCGCTCCGGCTACGAGCGTTTCTGCCGTGCCGTAACCGAGATGGAGAAAGCCGGCTGGCTGGGCGACAACATCCAGGGCAGCGGCTTTAGCTGCCGCATCGCCGTGCGCCGGGGCGCGGGCGCTTATATCTGCGGCGAAGAGACGGCCCTGATCGAGTCCATCGAAGGTAAGCGGGGCTTTCCACGTCTGCGCCCGCCCTTTCCGGCCAATTACGGGCTGTGGGGCAGGCCGACGGTCATCAATAATGTTGAGACGCTGGCCAAAGTGCCTTCGATCATTATGCACGGGGGTAAATGGTATAACTCTCTGGGCACGGAGGAGTCGGCGGGGACCAAGCTGTTTGCCGTGAGCGGTTCGGTCAGGCGGCCGGGCGTGTATGAAGTGCCGTTTGGCGTCCCGCTGCATCACCTGATTTATGACCTGGCCGGCGGGCTGGTCGAAGGAAGAACCCTGCAGGGCATCTTGACCGGCGGCGCGGCTGGTACGTTTTTGCGGCCGGAGCACATAGACACGCCGATTACTTTTGAGGATTTCAAGCGCGTGGGCGGGACCATCGGCGCGGGGACGATGATGGTTTTTGACGATACGGTCGAGCTGGCCGATGTCCTGACCCGCATCGCCGAGTTCTTTGCCCACGAAAGCTGCGGCAAATGCTACCCCTGCCAGATGGGCACGCAGCGCCAGGCCGAGATATTACAGCGTATGGAAGCGGGCCTGGCCCAGCCTGGTGATGTCCCGACCTTGCTGGAACTGGGCCGGGTGATGACCGACACCAGTATTTGCGGCCTGGGCCAATCCGCCGGCTGGGCCGTGGCGGATGCAGTCAAGCGCTGGCCGGAGATGTGGCCGGTGAAGGATGGCAAGGGGTAAGAGTTGAGGCTGCAATCATCAACATAGCAAAGGGCGATGCATGTCTACCACTCTTACCGGATATCGTTATACCTGGTGGCGGGGTGATACCCTGCCGAACCTTGCCCCCCTGGCGAACTGGCATGTTGAATATGTGCTCGATGTTCCGCTGCTGGCGTCTTTGCAGCACTTGTATGTCCAGGCCATCGAGGCACGGGTGCAGGCGGGCCATCGCCCCTATGTCGCCTTCCTGCAAGGGACGCCTGTGGCCTACGGCTGGGTGGCCACACAAACGGAGAGGATCGCGGAATGGCTGGAATGGCCCCTGGGCGTCTACGATCGCAGTTTCTGGGACTTCACAACGCTGCCGGCATGGCGGAGGCAGGGAATCTATCCGCGGCTGCTGCAAGCGATCCTTCGAGTGGAAGCCGCCGAGGCGGAGCGGTTTTGGATTGGGCATACCTTGGACAATGTAGCCTCCCGGCGGGGGATCTTAAAGGCCGGCTTTCAGCCCACACTGCTAGGGGCGCCGACGGCGCAAGGACCGACGCGCTGGGTGCTCCAGGGCGACCGGGAGCGAGCGCTGGCTGATCCTATGGCCAGGCATCTTAACATCTTGGAAGCAGGGCTGGCTAACGAAGAAGGCGCGCAGGATTAACTACCATAGTGCTTCCGCAGCCACTCAAATATTCCCCGAGGTCAAGCTAGTGGCGGACATTTCCTTTCAAACCGGCCCTTACACTTTTAACTATCGCGTCGCCGCCCTCGTCGAAGACCGGGGGAGGTATCTGCTCACCACGACCCCGGAGATAGATTTCTGGTTCTTGCCCGGCGGCAGGGTCAAAGCGGGGGAGTCGGCTCTCGAGGCGATGAGCCGGGAATTACAGGAGGAATTGGGCATAACCGATCAAGATACCCAACTGCGGTGGATTGTCGAAAACTTCTTTACCCTCGGCGGCGAACAGTTTCACGAAATCGGCTTTTACTTTGTCGTGTCTCTGGGGCCGGGTACTGAATTGATTGGGCAAGAGTCATTCACCAGGGATCCCGCCTGGGAATTTCGCTGGTTTGACCTGGCGGCAATCCAGGCGCTTGATGTCAGGCCAAAATTTTTGAAATGGAAGCTGGCTCAGAGGGGGCAAGGGGTGAGTCATATCGTCTTCAGGCAAGAAGAACAGGATTATGTGGAAATCTAAATGATCGAACTTCTAGGAACCTTCTTTATCATCAGTCTCTCCGGCGCGCTGTCGCCCGGCCCACTGACGACGATGGCTATTGCCGAAGGCTCGCGGCGGGGAAAGTGGTCGGGCTGGTGGCTGTCGCTGGGGCACGGCCTGGCTGAAGGGCTGTATGTGGCGGCGATTGCCCTGATTTTGTGGTGGGGGCGGGACTCGCTGCTGAACCAGCCGCTGGTGGCCGGGGTTATTGCCCTGGTCGGCGGGGGTTTCCTGGCCTGGATGGGCTGGAGCCTGGCCGTGGCCGCCTGGCGGCATCAAGTGACGCTGGCCGGTGAGGCAGCCAAAGAGGCTCGCTTTGGCCTGGTGCCGACCGGCATCTTTTTTAGCCTGAGCAACCCCTATTGGTGGGTCTGGTGGGCGTTGATTACGCCGCTCTACATTCGCCAATCTATGGCCTGGGGGTTGGTGGGGGTGGCTCTGCTCTTTGTGGTCCACTGGCTGACCGATATCGGCTGGCTGACCGGCCTGGCCTGGCTGACCGGCAGCGGGCGGGCGCTGATCAGTCCCTCCGTTTATCGCTGGATCATGCTCGTTTGCGGGGCAGCCCTGGCCTTTTTTGGTGTTGGCTTTATGGTCGCGGGTGTTAAATTTTTAGCGACCGGCCAGGTCGGCATAGGGTAGGGGGTAAATCTGCCTCTTTGAATTTATTGAGTATAATATTCCATTACTGAGGCTTTAAGAGGATACCATTGAGCGATACCGTTACTTTAACCATCAATAACCAGACCGTCGTCGTACCCAAAGGGACGACCATTCTGAACGCGGCGACCCGTGTCGGGATTGACATTCCGACCATCTGCTACCACCCGGCGCTGACCCCACCGGCCGTCTGCCGGCTCTGTACGGTCGAGGTGGAGAAGCAGCGGGTCTTGCAGCCGGCCTGCGTGGTCCAGGTGGCCGAGGGAATGGTGGTCCATACCAACAGCGAGCGGGTGCAGACCGGGCGAAAGGTGATTCTGGAACTGCTGGCTTCGACGGTTGACCTGCACGACGCGCCGGAAATTCAGGCGTACCTGCAAACGTATGAGGCCGATCCCGCCCGCTTTGCCGGGGGTGTGTCGCGCCAGGCCCAGTTTGACGTTTTTGAAGATAATCCCTTTTACATTCGGGATTACAGCCAGTGTGTCATGTGCTGGCGCTGTATCCAGGTTTGCGCCGACGACGTGCAGCATACTTACGCCTTAACCTGGGGCCAGCGCGGCATCAACAGCCACGTGGCTACCTTCTTTAATGAAGATATGCCCGATACTACCTGCGTCTTCTGCGGCAATTGTGTCGGGGTGTGCCCCACCGGCGCTCTTAAAGGGGTGATTGAGTGGAAGATGGAGCAGCAGCTTGACTAATATTTCGGCTATTATTTCTGATTTAAAGTACGGCCGCACCCGCTTATTGCAAGCCATTGAGGGTCTGTCCCGGAAGGAATTGACGGAACTGTCGATTTATGAGGGCTGGACCATCAAAGATGTCCTGGCGCACGTGGTCGGGTGGGACCAACGTGTGCTCAAAACCCTGCCCCTGATGCTGCAAAATCGGGCCAGCGAAGTGGCCAGCGTGGAGGTGGATGACTTTAACCGCGAGTCGGTCCAGAGCTGGCGGGATAAATCTTTGGCCGAGGTGTTGAGCGAGGTTCAATCCACCCACCAGCGAATTCTGGAAATTCTAGTTAGCCTGGATCACAAAGAGATTGACATGCGCCGCGAGCGTCACGGGCGGATTATCACCATCCGCAGTTACGTCATTGACGTGATGATTGAGCACGACCGCGAGCATGCCGCCGAAATTGAGCTGTGGCGCAAAAATCTGGAGTTGAGTATTGATCCCAGAGCAGCCGAGGCCGATCTGGCCCAAAAGCGGGCGGCATTTCTGGCGGCGATCAAAGACCTCAGCGAAGCCGACCTGTTGGACAAGAATGCTGGTGGGACGTGGTCGGTCAAGGATATTGTTGGCCATATAACTGATTGGGAACGGCTGATGCTCAACGCGGCCCGCCACATTCACGATCCGTCACTTCCTGTAGTAATACCTGTCACGGATGACGAGAATGAAATTATGGCGTCCCGGCGGACCAAAGAGTCCTGGGAAAAGGTATCCCACGATTTTTACGAAGTGAGTCAAGCGGTTGACAGCTTCGTGGCCGGCCTCAAAATGGGTGACTGGACCCTGCGCGGCCCCTATCCCTGGCCCAATGACCAGGGTACACTGGCCGAACTGCTGTGGCATATCACAGCTCATTATACGGATCATCTGCCCGATTTGGCGCAATGGCGCAGTCAAAAAATTAATCATTGACAATTGACTGTTGGTTATTGACAATGGTCAATGGTCAACAGTCAATTATTAATAGCCAATTGAAGCTTATTGAGGAGGCTCCATGTTCAAAGTAAGAGTATTAACCCCCGCCTATCTCCTCACCGGCGAGGTTGAAGAGAACAACGCTTTTTTAGGCTGGCTCAACAATAAAGACAAAAGCACTCTCGACCTGCGCAATGTCGAGGCGCTGATCCTTGACCCGAATGCTTCGATGCCGGCAACCTCGGCCAAAATGGTTACGCTGGCCAAGAGCCAGGTGGTCGGCATTGATATGCTTGATCCGGTTGGCCAGCGGACCATCAAC
The DNA here is from genome assembly GCA_015075185.1 of Anaerolineales bacterium. Lineage (GTDB taxonomy): Bacteria > Chloroflexota > Anaerolineae > 4572-78 > J111 > DSQQ01. The sequence goes on from JABTUW010000004.1 coordinate 166,483, forward strand.
CTGTCGGGCCGGACCCAATCGGCGGTGCTCTATTCCAGCCGCTTTATCATCCAGGCCAACCTCCATCCTACCGGAGATATGCCGATTAGCAATATCCCCAACGTGGTCAAAAGTGACTTTGTGCCGGCCAGCCGGGTTAAACTCCATCCTCTGCTCCCCACCCGCACGCTGCCCAGCCTCGAATCGCCCCTTATCATCTTCAACTGGCGGCATATTGATTTTTACCACGAATTTGGAAGATAATCACATCCTTTGAGACCATCTCAAATTTACATATGCCCGGTCCGCATATAGCCTAAGTGCCAACTGAAAGCCTCTTCCAGCAGGTGGGGTGTCTGCTTGCCGGGGGATAAGGCCAAGGCTCGTTGATAGTAGTCGCGCAGGGCGGGCTTGTAATCAGGGTGGGCGCAGTTCTCGATGACCTGCAGGGCGCGCTGCTTGGGTGAGAGGCCGCGCAAATCGGCCAGGCCCTGCTCGGTGACGATGACCTGGACGTCATGTTCGGTGTGGTCCACATGGGAAACCATAGGCACAATCGCCGAAATAGCCCCTCGCTTGGCCGTCGAAGGGGTCATAAAAAATGAAATATAAGCATTGCGGGCAAAGTCACCGGAGCCGCCGATGCCGTTCATGATCTGCGTACCCATAATGTGGGTTGAATTAACATTCCCGTAGATATCCGCCTCAATCATGGCGTTCATTGCCAGACAGCCCAAGCGCCGGATCACCTCAGGGTGGTTGCTGATTCCCTGCGCCCGGAGAATAACGCGCTGGCGGTAGGCGTCAATATTTTCATTGAGGTGGGTTAGCGCGGCAGGGCTGAGTGATAAAGCGGTGGCTGACGCGCTCAACAATTTGCCGGACTGGAGCATAGCCAACATCCCGTCCTGGAGGACCTCGGTGTAGGCTGTCAGGTTGTTGAACTGGCCTTCGTTTAAGCCGGCCAGCACTGCGTTGGCAATGTTGCCCACCCCGGATTGGAGGGGCAACAAGTTTTCGGGCAGACGCCCTTTTTTAATCTCGTAGGTGAGAAACTCCAGGATGTGACCGGCAATGCGGTGCGAGCTTTCGTCGGGCGGGGTAAAGGGCGTGTTGCGGTCGGGCGCGTCTGTCTCGACGATGGCGACAATCTTTTCGGGCGGGCAGAGCAGGTAGGGAATGCCGATGCGCTCGTCGGGCCGGGTAATAGGGATGGGTTGGCGGCCGGGCGGGCGGCGGGTGTAGTAATAAATATCGTGCATGCCTTCCAGCTTTTCACTCTGCCAGGCATTGACCTCCAGGATAACCTTTTCGGCCTGGTCGAGCCAGGTTTTGTTGTTGCCGACCGAGGTGGCGGGGATCAGCCGTCCCCCTTCCAAAATGCTGGTCACTTCAACCACGGCAAAATCCAGCTTGCCCAGAAAGCCAAAGCTAACAAACTGGGGCACGTGGCTGAGATGCAGGTCAATGTATTCCATCCGGCCGGCATTAATCCGCTCGCGTGAAGTCGGGTCCGACTGGTAGGGCAGGCGCAACTCGATGCCATCGGCCTTGGCCAGCGCTCCATCCAGTTCCGGGGCAGTTGAAGCGCCGGTCCAGACCTCAATTTTGAAGGCTTGGCCTGCCTCGTGCGCTTGCATAATGCGCTGGGCCAGGGCCTGGGGGATGTCTTTGGGATAGCCGGAGCCGGTGAAGCCGCTCATGCCCACCGTGGCCCCCGAGGGGATCAAGGCAGCGGCCTCCTGGCTGGTCATCACCTTGCTGCGCAAATTTTTATCGTAGATTCTTGATTGATTTGACATGGAGCTGTTTTCCCTTCAGGATAATTTGAGTTAATTCTTTGCCAGAAATAAAATTGGGCATCTCTTCAGTGAGATGCCCAATGCTTATACAAGGGTTTCCTAACACGAATCGAAGATTAAGAAGTGGAAGATGTCGAAGTACGAGTCATAGAATAAGGAGCGGAGGTTGTCTGATTACGAGTCGTTGAACAAGAAGTTGAGATTTACGGATGCCGGGTCAAAGAGCACCCTTGTTGTAGGTATGATATATGAGAAATACGGCAAGGTGTAGTGATATAAGTCATCAAAAAATGGTCCATTTGTCACATGATGCCAGCCAATAGGCCAGCCCCTTAACCCGTTAATATCTTCAATTTTTCTTCAAGTTCAGCTATAGCCTCTTTTTCTGCCTTTATCTGATTCTTTAACTCTAAAGGGACTGCCACCGCCCCATAGTTAGCCGACTGTTCCTCTAGTTCGTTCAAGTTGTTATAGCGTCTAATCAATTGTGATTTAAGAGACTGTACTCGATTAGGATTTATTTCTTCTTCCACGAAATCGAGGGCAATTGACTTTGCCATTTCATAGACAAACCCCCCACTTTTGGACATCTCTGCTTTCACTTTCTCCCATCGTTTATCATCCCTAACAGACTCTAAAAATTCGTGACCTTCCCACGTTAGCCTGACAAGCGCAGAATCGGCTAATTTATCATACACTTTTACGAGGTTATTATCGCTCATAAGCTCAAGATGATAATCTAACCGTGCAGAAGGAACTCCGCCAAGGCTATCAAATTCAAAAACTTCTCCTGGCAGTATTTTTTCAAGAGCAAAAAGAATTTTCCGAACAAGGTCCATATCCCGGCTTGATGTTAAGTCACTCATTCTTTTGCCTCATCTGGTTCCCAAAGCCGCTCCCAAAATTACCGGCCAAATTGCATCCATTGTAGCACCTATAAATCCATTTTGTGTTGAGTTGCCTTTGGTTGCTTCTCTACCTTGTTTGGATTATTTTATCATACCTCAACCCTTGCTGACAACCCTTAAAAGAAAATGACCCGCCAATAAATGACAGGTCATCTCCCACACCCATTTCAATTTACTTCGCTAAGGAGAGCCTATGCCATCAACAGAGTATCACAGTATCAAGGTTTGCAACACCCCAGTTTTGGGAGTTTTATTTTTCTTGCCCAACAGAATATCTTGTGTTAGACTTGGGCTTTGGGTTGGTTTTCAGTAAGGGGGGAGACGTGCGCAGATAGGAGTCATCTAACGGTGGGTTTGTTGGTTGCGTCTTTCCCTAGTTATCCTATAATCAGCCTTGTCAAGAGTAATGATTTCACCCCATTTGCTGCATTTAACCGGTTAAACCAATGAAAATGAGGTAAACCATGATAGAACCCTCCCTCAGGGATCGACTCGACCATCATATTATTGCGGCCCAGGCCAGGCTTTACCGGGCGGTGGCCGGCGGCTCATTTGAGATTACTTCCCATTGGGCCCGCGGCTTTAGTGGCCTGCAAATTCCTACCTTTAATATCTTTCTACCCCTCACCGATGAGGGGCTGACCGATGAGTCCCTGGCCGATACGGCGGCCTTCTTTTCCTCCCGTGAAACTGTCTACGCCATCGAGTTAGTTCACGACCGCTTTCCTCACGGTCCTGACTATCTCAGCCAACGGCGATATCAACCGCTGCCGCCGCAGCCGGCCATGTACAGCGCCGCGCCGCTGCAGAACGCGCACTTGAACCCGGCGGTTACGGTGGAACGGGTCGCGACTGTGCCGGGGCTGACTGCCCTGTGCTCCCTGCTGTATGCCGTGTTCGATTTTCCGCTGGCAGATTTAATCAAGCTCTACTCAACCGCGCACTTCAAAGAGGACCTCAAAAACACGATTCGCCATTACCTGGCCTTTGTTGACGAAAAGCCGGTTGGGGCAGGCACCATCATCTGTATCAATGGTGCGGCCAGTATTTGGAACCTATGCACCCTTGATGAATACCGGCGGCAAGGGATAGCCACAACCTTACTCCAGCGTATGCTCGACGATGCGGCGGAAAATGGTTACGAGCTGACCATGCTCTACGCGACCCCGCTGGCCTACCACCTGTTTAATAAAATGGGCTTTGGCCTCTTTGCTCAGCGCCAATGGTTCCTACCGCCGGAACTTAACTACGAGGAAGAGTAAGCCATGAAGCCTATTTATATCTGCGTGCCCTATTTTATGGGTGAGTTCAACCCCGCCCGGGCCGCCCTGGCTCGCCACACCTGGCGGCTGGTGACGCCGCTGCTGCCGGAAGCTTTCCCCACCGAGCGGATGGGCGCCCTCGGCCAGGCCCTGGGGGCTGAAGTGGCAGCAACTCGCGCTGCCGGGAACCTGCCGGTCGTGATTGTTGGCGACTGCACCGCCAGCATCGGCGTGGTGGCCGGTCTGCAACAGACAACGCCCGATTTTACCCTGGTCTGGTATGATGCTCACGGCGATTTTAATACCCATGAGACAACCCCGAGCGGCTTTATCGGGGGGATGCCGCTGGCGATGCTCTGTGGTCGTGGGGAGCAAACCATCATGGCCGGGGCTGGAACCGGCGTTCACCCTGAGAGCCAGGTTATTTTGACCGATGCCCGCGATCTGGACCCGGGCGAAAAGGAAGCCGTTGCTGCTTCCAGCTTGACCCACCTATCCAGCGTCGCCGACCTGCTGAACCTCAGCCTGCCCGACAAGCCGATTTATATCCACTTCGACAGCGATGTACTGCGCCTGTCAGATATGTCGGCGGTCAACTATCCGGCCCAGGGCGGCTCTGACCTGGCCACCGTCGAGGCGTCGCTGGCTCGCCTGGCCCAAACGGGCCGGGTGGCCGCCATTTCAGTGACCATGTGGAACCCGGAACTGGATGAAGAGGGCAGCGCCGAACAGGTGGTGCTGGGGCTGGTCGAACGGCTGGTTGAACAGCTCTAGGGGCATGAAGTTCATTGATAGTCCCACCGAGCAAACCACGGCTGTCACCGATGCTGTTCTGGCCCTGGTAGCGTTGGGCGGCCTGCTTTATCTGCGGCAAATCGGCGAGAGAGACCCCTGGAAAGCGGGTCTGTGGGCCTGGGCTTTTGGCCTGCTGGCCCTGGCCGCCGGGTTAGGCGCGGTTGCTCACGGCTTCCAGATGTCTGAAGCCACGAATGAGTGGTTCTGGCGGCCGCTCAACCTGGCGCTTGGCCTGATCGTTGCCCTGTTTGTGGTCGGGGTCATTTACGATCTATGGGGACAGGCGCTGGCTCAGCTTGCCCTGCCGGTCATGCTTGGTGTTGGGGTTATCTTTTTCGGGATGACCCTCCTCAGGCCCGGCAAATTCCTGGTTTTTATTGTGTATGAAGCAGTGGCCATGATCTTCGCTTTGGGGGCGTATAGCTGGCTGGCCGCTACCAGCCGGCTGCCAGGCGCGGGCTGGCTGGCAGCCGGAGTATTGGTGACGATTATTGCCGCCGGGATTCAGGCCGGGTGGGATGGTAAAGCGAGACCTCTAACCTTCATCTGGCAGTTTGATCAGAATGGCCTGTATCACCTCGTCCAGATGGTGGGCGTAATATTCCTCTTGATCGGATTGCGAGGGGCGCTGTCAATTTAAGGAGGTATTCTTGGAGTACAAATTTTTAGGTAATACCGGCGTTCAAGTTTCATCCTTATGCTTTGGCGCGATGTCATTTGGCGGTGACGCCGACGAAGCAACCTCGGCGGCCATGTTCCGTCGTTGCCGCGAGGCCGGGATCAACTTTTTTGACTGCGCCAATGTCTACCAGAAGGGCGTTTCTGAGGAAATCCTGGGCCGGCTGATAGCCGGTAGCCGGGATGAGTTGATTATCACCAGCAAAGTGTATTACCCGATGAGCGACGAAGTTAATGCCAGGGGCGCTTCGCGCCGCCATATTATGGCGGCGGTGGAAGCCAGCCTCCGGCGGCTTCAGACGGACCGGCTTGACCTTTACTTCATCCACCATTTTGACGAGCATACGCCGCTGGAAGAGACACTTCGCGCCCTGGATGACCTGGTGCAGCAGGGCAAAATCCTCTACCCGGCTGCCAGCAACTTTGCTGCCTGGCAGGTGGCTAGAGCTTTGGGGATTTCGGCTAAGGAGGGCTGGGCGCGCTTTGAATGTTTGCAGCCGATGTATAACCTGGTCAAACGCCAGGCCGAGGTGGAAATTCTGCCCTTGGCCCAATCCGAAAAGCTGGGCGTCATTCCCTACAGCCCGCTGGGCGGCGGTTTGCTGACCGGCAAGTACGGCCCGACTCGCCGGCCCGTGGCAGGTCGTTTAGTGGAAAACGAGATGTACCAGACCCGGTACGGCTCTGAGTGGGTCTACGAGGTGGCCGAGCGGTTCACACGCTTTGCTCAAGAGCGCGGGTTTGAACCGGCCAGCCTGGCTGTAGCCTGGGTAGCCGGCCATCCCGCCGTCACCGCGCCGATCATCGGCGCGCGCAACGTGGCCCAGTTGGAAGGCTCGCTCAAGGCGTTGGAGATCAAGATGACGCCCGAACTCCGCGCCGAGATCTCGGCCCTCTCGCCGGAGCCGGCCGTGGCCACGGACCGGGATGAGGAGCGAGGCTAAGGGAAAAAACTGCCGGGATTAGAAGATTTTTTATTGATGATTTTATCCCCCTACCCCCTAATCTAGGCCAATAAAAAGGCCCCGCCAGCGACTGGCAGGGGCCTTTTTTATCGCCTCACTTTTTCTGCTTCTTCGCTTCAGTGCGAAGCCTCCCCTTGGGACGCCACCCGTTTCACCCCCAGCATTACATCCAGCCCGTCCACCTTCTCCTTGCGCTGGAAGGCAGATTCGGGGATGAGCTGGTGGTCAATTTCAACGGCCAGAGTTTCAGCCTTGATGTAATCGGCCCACTGCCGGAAGACGCGATGGACCGCGCCCTCGGCCTGGTAGTAGATGGCGATCTTGTCGGCGATGTCAAAACCGGCGTCTTTGCGCATGTTCTGGATGCGGCGGACCAGCTCGCGGGCCAACCCCTCGGAGGCCAATTCGTCGGTGATAACCACGTCCACGCCGACGGTGATGACCTTATCGGCGGCGACGGCCAGGCCCTCGGCGGGCTGGGTTTGGATCAGCAGCTCCTCGGCGGTCAATTCAAGCGGCTGGCCGTCAACCGTGAAGGTGACAGCCTCGCTGGCCTGGATTTTGGCGGCCAATTCAGCCGGGTCGGCGGCTTCGATGGCCTGGCGCACTGCCGGCAGGTTTTTGCCCAGCTTTGGCCCCAGCAGCTTGAGGTTGGGCAGCACTTTGTAGGTGACAAGTTCGCCCGCTTCGGCCACGAATTCCAGCTTTTTCACGTTTAATTCATCAACGATGATGGCTTTTAATTCAGGGGACAAGCTAACAGCTTGTCCTACATGGGCTAAGGCCCGGGCCAGCGGCTGGCGAACCTTGATATTGGCGCTGCCGCGTGCGCCCAGGCCCAGGCTGGCAATCCGCCGGGCCAGGTCCATCTGCTCCAGCAGCGGCCGGTCAATGGCAGCCTCATTCGCCTCCGGCCAGGGGCAGTGATGGATCGACTCCGGCGCGTTGCTGTCCACGCTGCGTACCAAATTCTGGTACATGACCTCGGTCACAAACGGGGTGAAAGGAGCCAGCAGCCGGGTCAGCGTGGTCAGGACGTGGTACAGGGTAGCATAGGCAGCGTCCTTATCGGTGTCGTGCTCCGATTTCCAGAAGCGGCGGCGCGATCTCCGCACGTACCAGTTGGTCAGATCTTCAATTAAATCCTGGATGGCGTTGGTGGCCGTATAGGCGTCGTAGTTTTCCAGGCTGGCGGTCACTAAGGCGACGACTTCGTTCAGGCGGGCGATGATCCAACTATCTAAAAGCGACCGCTGACCGTTGACCGCCGACCGGTGGTTTCCTACGGCGGTCTCCGGTCTGCCGTCGGCGGTCGGCTCCCAGCCATCCAGCTTGGCATAGGTTACAAAAAAGTTGTACACATTCCACAGCGGGATGAGGAACTGGCGGCGGACTTCGTCGGCGCGGTGGTAGCCGAAGAGGAGGTTTTGCTCCGGCTTGTGGTTGCAGTACATCCAGCGCATAACGTCCACGCCCATTTTATCGGCGGCCTCATTGAACTCGATGGCATTGCCCCAGCTTTTGTGCATGGGCCGGCCATCCTCTGCCCAGAGGGTAGCGTAGCCAAAGTTGCTCAGGAAGGAAGGGCTTTTGTCAATGATAGCCCCCATGACCAGCATGCTGTAGAACCAGTTGCGGAATTGGCCGGGGAAGCTCTCGCTGATCCAGTCGGCCGGGTACCACTTGCGCCAGTAGTCGGGGTCCTGGCGGTAGCGCAGGGTGCTGAAGCTGACAATCCCGGCGTCGAGCCAGGGGTTGCCGACATCGGGGATGCGGCTCATCAGGCCGCCGCACTGGTCACACTTGAGCTTGACCGTGTCAATCCAGGGCCGGTGGGGCGTATGCCCGGCGAATTCCTCGTAACCAACCGCCGCCCGCGTCTTCAGCTCAAAGTCGTCGCCGACGACCGTCCAGGCATCACAGCTATCGCACTGCCAGATGGGTAGGGCCAGGCCCCAGTAGCGCTTCTTGGAGATCATCCAGTCGTGCATGTTGCGCAGCCAATCCAGTTCCCGTTCCAGGCCAAAGGATGGAATCCAGCGGATCTGGCGGGTGATGTCCATGAGCAGCGGGCGCAGCTCGTCCATGCTAATGAACCACTCGTCCACCAGGCGGAAGACCAGCTCGGTTTTGCAGCGCCAGCAGGTCGGGTAGCGATGGGTATAGCGTTCGACGTGGTAGAGCAGCCCCTTTTCCTCCAGATTTTTGAAGATAGGATCGGCCACCTCGCTGACGTGCAAGCCGGTCAAGTAATCAAACCCTTCGACAAAGTAGCCCTCGTCGTCCAGCGGGGCGACGATAGGCAGCCCATTTTCTTTACCCAGGGCAAAGTCTTCCGCGCCCGCGCCGGGGGCGATGTGGACAATGCCGGTCCCTTCCTCTTCGCCGACTTCATCCCAGGTAATGACCTGGTGAGCGTCTTTGGCGCTCACCTTGAGACCTTCGATCAATTCCTTGAGATGAGTCCAGCCGCCCGGCTGCTGCTCCGCGGTCAGGTCGTCGAAAGGACCGTCGTAAGTCCAGCCGAGCATGTCCTTGCCCTTAAGCTCCTGCAAGACTTCATATTTGCCGCGCAGCATCTTGGTGGCGCCTTTGCTCAGGTAGAAGATGTCGTCGGTCAGCATCATCTTGACTTTGACGTAATCCAAGTCCGGCCCAACGGCAGCGGCGACATTGCTGGTCAGCGTCCAGGGCGTCGTGGTCCAGACCAACAGGGCCTCGCCTGGCCTGTCGCGCAGCGGAAATTTGACGGTGACGCTGCGGTGCGTGATTTCGGCGTAGCCGTCGGTGACGATTTCGTGCTGGCTGATGCCGGTGGCGCAGCGGGGACACCAGGGCATCACGTCCGCGCCGCGGTAGAGCCAGTTATTCTCGTAGCAGATTTTGATGGCCCGCCAGATCATATAATTGTTTTCGTTGGACAGGGTGTAGTAGCTGCCCCCCAGCTCCGGCATGCCCAACCGCCCGACGATATTTTCGACCGTGTCGGTGACCGGCCCCTCCGGCCCCTCGACGGTGATGACCTCGGTCGGGTTCTCGATGATTTTCCGGCCCAGCCAGCGCAGTTGGTCGGTGTCGTTCCAGTCCATCCAGTAACCGAGGCGGATGGATTGCTCGGTCTGCACGGCGGAGAAGCGCAGCACCCGTTCCTTGCACTTGTTGACAAAGGCGGCCATGCCGTAGGCTTCGATGTCCTTTTTGCTCTTAAAGCCCATCTCTTTTTCGACCTCAACCTCGACCCAGAGGCCTTGGCAGTCGAAGCCCTGCTGGTAGCGCAGCTCGTGGCCGCGCATGGCCTGGTAGCGGTTGTACAGGTCTTTGTAGGTGCGGCCCCAGGCGTGGTGGACGCCCATCGGGTTGTTGGCCGTGATCGGCCCGTCCATAAAGCTCCACTTGGGCCGGCCCTTTTGTATGGCCCGCAGTTTATCCAGCGATTTGTTTTCTTTCCACCAGGCCAGGGTTTCGCGCTCCTGGGTTGGGAAGTCTACATTTGAAGGTACGTCTTTGAATGGCATTAATTGCTCCTTTAATTCCCAATTTCTAAGCGGATGCGCTTGTTGATCTTGCCCTTGCTCTCATACCCCGCTACCCGAATCGTTCCGACCTCGCGGGTGTTGTTGACGTGGGTGCCACCGTCGGCCTGCAAATCCAGCCCTTCGATTTCGACGGTGCGGACTTCACTGATGCCTTCGGGCAGTAAGTTGATCTTGGTGCGGATCAGATCGGGAATCTGGAAGGCTTCTTCGCGGGGCAGGATTTTGACCCGCACCTTGCGGGCGGCAGCGACTTCGACGTTGAGTTTTTCCTCGATTTCCTTGACCAATTCCTGGCGCAGCGTTTCAAATTCAAAATCCATACGGCCGCTGAGTTCGTCCATGTTGCCGCCCGTTACCTGCGCCCCGTAATCCCGCCAGACGACGCCGCAGAGAATGTGGAAGGCGGTATGGGTTCGCATCAGCTTGTGACGGCGCTTCCAATCTATTTTGCCGTGTACTGCTGCGCCAACGGCGGGCAAGTCGCCCTCGAGCCAGTGCCAGATAAGCTCCCCCTGCCTTTTGACCTTGGTCACGGGCTTCCCGTCCAGCCAACCTAGATCGTGCGGCTGACCCCCGCCGCCAGGGTAAAAAGCGGTTTTATCGAGGGCCACCGCATTTTCTTCGGTATTGACTGCTAACACGGTTGCGTCGAATTCTTGCAAGTAGGCATCGGTGTGAGCTAGTAACTCGGTCATCGTTCCTCCAACCATTTACGATTTACCCCTAGGGGGCCTTTGGCTCCGATTTCAGATTTACGATTAGGCTCTAAATCGTAAATCGCAAATTCAAAATCGAAAATTAAAAAACTCCCATCCCAACCATGGGACGAGAGTTTAACTGCTCGCGGTACCACCCAAATTAGTGCATGCACTCGCTCAGTCGCCTGCAAGCGTTAAATCGTTTAACTTTAAACGTTCAACGGAGTATAGGCGTGCCCGGCTAACGGCGGGCAAATCCGGCTGAGTCTACTCAATAAGTGGAGCAAGATGCTATCTTGTCCGACAGTTTTTCGGTCAGCAGCTCAGGAAGGATTTTCGGCAAGCTTAATGGGTCCGGCTTGCACCAGCCCGGACTCGCTGGGCCACGCCACTTGCTTACTCGTTTCCGTCACAGCCTTTTAAGCTTACAATTGTGACCGAAACTATATCATCAAGCGGCAGCCTTGTCAAATCCACAAAAATCCCCAAAAATTAAGCTTTAATCGCTTGACGGTTGCTTGCATTTTATGCTATTATGTACCCGTTGAAGTTGCACGGTTCTAAAAATCTTTTAGCTGGTGCAATCGGATTCATGCTGCCACACTCAATCTCACCTCATAACCTGGTTGTTTCCCTCAAAGCTCAGATTTATACACCGATTTTGACCTCGGTTGTGCAGAATCGGTTGGCGGGTTGGATGATCGCCGGGGCAGCCGGACTGCAGGCCGGTTTAGTTAGCCTGGGGTTTCCCGGCTGGCAGTGTCCCTTTTTGCATGTCACCGGCTTGCCGTGTCCAGGATGTGGTTTATCGCGGGCTATGGTGAAGCTGTTAGAGGGTGATTGGCGCACCTCGTTGGAGTTGCACGCATTTGCCCCCCTTTTTGTTGTGGCGCTGCTGCTGGTGACCTGGGCTGCTATTCTCCCTCAGCAACAGCGCGCTTGGTTTATTGGCCGGCTTGAATGGGTGGAACGGCGCACGGGAATTACCGCAATTCTACTGGTTGGCCTAATGCTCTACTGGCTAATTCGATTGCTGGTCTTTCCTGAAGCGTTTATTAATTTGGTTAAAGGGTAGACTTATTCTATCCGCAAATTCTATACAAGGGAGGTTCACAAGATATGCAAGTAGTCGGTTCAATTTTATCAGTTGTAGGGGGTGTTGGTTCGCTCATTTGCTGGATCATGGTGTTGATCAAAATGTTTCCAGCCGAAGGGGCGTTAAAGGGTATTCTGGCTATCATCTGCTCCCTGTATGCTTTCATTTGGGGGTGGATTAATGCCGGCCGATTCAATTTAAGGAATGTGATGCTTGCCTGGACAGTTTGTATCGTCCTGGCCGTTATTGGGGGAGTCATCAATGGCGCTGTCACTGGCGCTGCTTTGCAGCAAGGGTTCAGTGGCGGTAATTTAGCCCTATTTGTCTCAGTAGTGGCGGCTTTTATTGGCTTCTAGTCCTTGACCGCTCTAACCGACAACTGAATAATTCCCGGTTTACTCCTTCACTGGTGTTAAACCTATGCCAGCATCTCGTATAAGCACTTGACTTTCAAAAACAAACCCTACATTGAGTGGGGTTTGTTTTTTGTTTGTGCAACAGAGGCTGTCCCTGGGTGTATTGCAACTTGAACTGCATAGACCGAGCAATGAGGGCGACGACTCAGCGAGAATTGAACCTTGGTTTAGATATGGCTACTACGATAAGTGACTTTATATCGTTTTAAAAGTGGTGAGTGTTTTGAATGAGAAGTTGGACTGTAATCAGCTATGTGCCGCCTCCACCAATTGGGAAAACTTGGCTTGATCGTCCTGACCGCATACCACCCGGTCGCAAAAACCACAATATCAAAGCTAAGCCAAATAACTAAAAAATCTAACAGACTCATAATTTGCACCCTTCAAACGTGATAACGATGAAAGAGGGGTTCTGTTATGGCTTATCCCAAAAAATCGCCCACATGGGCAGTTAGATTAGTCCTCTTGGGGGATCAATGAAATTCCGGAGAGGGCATTGTTGGAGGAGATTGGGTAACCTCTGCGAGTTCTGAGCTGGTATCTGGTGGGTCATCCCATATCACCTGTTTCCACCAGTTTGGAAAATAGGCTCTGACTACCTTGTTAGCATACCAACCAGTAGCAATAAGTACGACATCAATACTAAGCCAGGTAATGAGAAAGTTCAGCAGCCAATTCATAGCAGGCACTCCGGTCGGGTAACTTGTGGGAGGTTTTATTCATATTTTAGAGTAGTGGGTTTTCACAACTCCGTGAAAAATATGCCGAGTATCAATTTGATTATAAAATCGCAAGGTGTGAATCCGGTTTGAAAAAACATTCGTTGTATTTCAGTTTTTATTCGAATTGCAATAAATTTGAATCAAAAAACCAAGATCGTGAAATTGACCACGAGGCTATTAAAACTATAATAGAGGTGGGGGTGGATGTCGCCCGGTGGCGGCCCTGGTCTTCAAAATCAGTGGGCGGTTGCGAGCAGCAGGCGTCGGTGGGTTCGACTCCCATCTACTCCCGTGAGGATAAGAAGATAATTAGAGATCTCAATTGTTTTGTGACGTATTGCGTGTTGCGTATGCCGTTAATTTTACGTAACACGCAATACGTTTTTATTTCCAGAACTTTTTAGATGTGAATCGCTTCTCCCAAGGCCACGTGCGCGGCCTCCATTACTACTTCGCTCAGGGTGGGATGGGGATGAACGGTATAGGCTAGCTCTTCCAGAGTGGTTTCCAGACCGATCATGCCGGTGGGTCCGGCCACTAACTCGGTTACATGCGGGCCAACCATGTGGACCCCCAGTACCTCGTTGTACTTGTTTTCCGCGACAATCTTGATAAATCCAACATTCTCGGCCAGGCCAACAGCTTTGCCATTCGGCATAAAGGGAAACTTGCCTGTTTTGACATCATAACCCTTCTCACGAGCCTGGGCTTCGGTCAAACCAACGGAGGCAACCTCAGGGTAACAGAAGGTACAACGCGGCATGTTGGTATAGTTCAAAGCGCGAGTCTCATGCCCGGCAATCGCATCGGCGGCCACCAAACCCTGGGCGCTGGCAACATGGGCCAAAGCCAGTTTGCCGGTCACATCGCCGATGGCGTAGATATTCGGGACACTGGTCTGCATTTTATCATTAATCTCAATGAAGCCGCGCTCAGTTTTCACCCCGACTGCTTCCAGCCCCATGTTCTCACTGTTGGGAGCGACGCCGATGGAAATAAGCGCCTTTTCGGCCTTGAGCGTTTCAGTCTGGCCATTCTGGCTTACCGTAATCGTCACCCCGGCTCCCTCCGTCTCGACTTTTTCGACTTTTGCGCCCGTTTTGACTTTAATCCCATGCCGATTGAACTGCTTGGCCACTTCCTGGCTGACCTCTTCATCTTCGAGCGGGAGGACGCGGGGCAGCATTTCTACCACCGTCACCTCTGCCCCATAGCTGCGGAAAACGTGGGCAAATTCCATGCCAATAGCTCCGGCTCCGACCACAATCAAAGAGGCCGGTACTTCGGTCAATTCCAGGGCGTGGTGATAGGTCAACAATTTTTGACCGTCAATTTCCACGCCGGGAATACTGCGCGCGCGTGCGCCGGTAGCGATTATAATATTCTTGGCTGTATGGGTGGCCCCATTGACTTCAACCTCCGTGGCGCTCTTAAGTTTGCCAAAGCCATCAATCACCTCGATGTTGTTCTTTTTCATCAAAAAATTGACGCCCTTGGTCTGGCGCTGGCTCACCTGGCGGCTGCGCTGCTGGGCGGCGCTATAATCAACCTTGAGATTATCAAAGCTAAAGCCAAAGGTTTTGCCTTCTTTCAGCAGATTAACCACCTCGGCGTTGCGCAGTAGGGCCTTCGTCGGGATACAGCCCCAATTGAGGCAGATACCACCCATATGTTCCTTTTCAACCACGGCTGTTTTTTGTCCAAGCTGGCTGGCCCGAATCGCCGCTACATAGCCGCCCGGCCCGCCGCCAATTACAATCGTATCATAGTTGCTCATGAGGTATACCTTTCTAAATAAGAATTTGATTCCTAAAGTATAAAGCGCAAAATTCAGGAACTACATCAGATTTGCCAATCTAACGAGAGTGGTGAATAATGGTTGTTGACGAACACCTGACCAAAGTACTCCCCGCCAGCCTTGTGCATTATACCACTATAGCAATGAGAGGCGAAAAGCAGCGCTGGATGTGTCCCGGTTTTTGGGCGGTTCTGTACCTACGGTAAGTTGTCCGCTTCGCGTGTCCTACGCACCCCAAATTACCAAATTACGGCTCTACTTGGCGATTTGGCAATCTTTGTATAAAATATAACAGCGAACTTTATCACAAAGTTGACGACTTCTCTAATAGGTGACGATCCATGGACCAACCGAAGCCAGCTTATATTACCATTGTTGAAGGCCCCCCGCCGGAATTTCGGGATGTGGACAATGGCTGGCCATTGAGCGTTTTGGAAGGCTCAGATAGCGGCAATGTTGCAATGTGCGAGATGCGCGCCTTTAACGGCCCAAAACTGGTTGAGCGCTGCCAGCATGCCTGGGGCGAAGGCCGCCCCGCCCGCCTCGATTTTCCCGCCGGTGATGGTTCGCGTGGTGAGCTTGATATTTTAGCAGTACGTTGGGAAGCTGTGGAAGAGGGTCATAAATTGTATTTGTGGGTAAAAGTGTAGACAACTGTTAATGTTCAATTGTCAATAGTCACTTTTCAACTGCCCATCCTTTTTTGGGGTCAACCTCATAGAGATGGGCAGTTTTATTTTACTTCGGATCTCTCATTACTTGGGCCACGTTACCTTCACTTCGGTCCATTCCCCGGCGGTATTTCTGCCAATGGTCAGTGTTCCGCCCAACGCCTCGGCCCGCGCCCGCAGATTGGCCAGCCCGGCCCCTCGCCGATCAACCGGCAGCGCTTCAACTTCAGCCGGATCAAAACCTTTGCCATCATCGGCAATGACCAAATTAATGCTGTCGGGGTCAGCATTGAGACGCAAGCGGACATGTTTGGCCCGGGCATGCTTGCGAATATTCAGCAGCGCTTCTTGAACAATACGGGTTAAGGTCAACTTCTGGACGGTGGAAAGCCGGAGCGGCGGGTCCGGCAGGTTGATCTGGAGTTCAACGGGAGCACCGCCTCTTTCCCGATGAGTCTTGACGGCCGATTGCAGATATTCACTCACCGGCGCTTCCGGTTCAAGCCGAGGGGGACGCATATCGGCAATGACTTCGCGCACTTGAGCCGAGGCCAGTTGGAGACGGCCCTCCAGGGCAATAAGTTCCTGGCCCAACATCTCCAGATTGCCCCGCTCTAACAGTTTGCGACAAATCCCGGCCTGCAGCCCCAATTGCAGCGTCGTCTGGGCGATACCGTCGTGCAATTCCTTGGCCACATAGCGGCGCTCATTCTCAAGGACATTTAACGCCGTCTCGATGGCGAGGATCCGTTTGCGGTTCCGTTTGGGGGAGGGTATGATAGACATCACTTGACCACAATGTTAACCAGCCGGCCCGGCACGTAAATCACCTTTAGCGGCGTTTTCCCTTCCGAGTATCGTTGGGCGCCGTCAGTAGCCAATGCCTTAGCCTTAGCCTCAGCCTCTTCAATATCCGTAGGGACTTCGATTTTGTCGCGGACTTTGCCGTTGATCTGGACCGCAATCTCGACCATGTCCTCTTTGGCCAGTTCCTCATCCCAGTCCGGCCAGCTTTGCCGGTGAACACTATAGTTGTGGCGCTTACCCCACATCTCCTCAGCAATGTGAGGAAAACCGGGAGCCATTAGCAGTATCAGAGTGTCGATGGCTTCAGCCCAATCTGGATGACGGACTACCTCCGGTGCAGCCGCACGAATGGCGTTTAGAGCATTGGTATATTCCATTAGTCCGGCTACCATCGTATTGAAGCTGAAATTCTCAATGTCTTGGGTAACCCGACGAATAGCCTGGTGCTGCTTCCGGCGCAGGTCGCGCAGTTGAGCTTCAGAAGCCTGCTCGCCTCCTCGCCTCCCCGCGTCACCGGTCACTAACTCCCATACTCGTTCCAAAAACCGCTGCACTCCCAAAATGCCCTTGCTGTCCCACGGCCCGCCCTGGTCCCAGCGGAAGCCGAACATCAGGTAGCCGCGCACGGTGTCGGCTCCATAGGCTTGCACCAAATCGTCGGGTGCAACCACATTGCCCCGGCTTTTGCTCATCTTCTCCCGGTCTTCGCCCAGGATGATGCCCTGGTTGAATAGGGCGTTCATCGGCTCGTCAAAGGGAACCAGGCCCATGTCGTGCATCGCTTTGGTGAAGAATCGAGTGTACAGCAGGTGCATGGTCGCATGCTCGATGCCGCCGGTGTACTGATCAACCGGCAGCCAGTAATCGCCTTCAACCGGGTTGAAGGGCATGTCATTTGGCGACAGCGGCTGGCTGTCTTTCCAGTGCGGGTCCATGTAGGCGTATTGATACCAACTTGAGCACATAAAGGTGTCCATCGTGTCGGTTTCGCGCTCGGCATCCTCAGAGCCGCATTGGGGACACTTGACGTGGCGGAAGCCTTCGTGGAACTTCAGCGGCGACTCGCCGGTAGGCATAAACTGAACATCCTCTGGCAGTTCGACCGGCAAATCCTGATATGGTACGGGCACGATGCCGCAGACTGGGCAGGTAATCATCGGGATGGGCGCGCCCCAGTAGCGCTGGCGGCTGATCAGCCAGTCGCGCAGGCGGTAGGTCACGGCGAATTTGCCGATGCCCTGTGCCTCCAGCCAGCGGGTCACGGCCACCCGGCCCTCCGTTTCAGGGGTCAGATGGGCGGGCAGGCCGTACTGTTCGGCCAGCTCCGGCGTCCACTCGTCCAGGCTGTATTTGCCGATGGTGGCAAAGCCGGTAAAGGGGCCGCTGTTGACCATCGTTCCCGGCTCGATGTAGGCTTCCTTGAAAGGCTGGCCGTCCCATCCTTTGGGCGCAACCACGACCGGGATGGGCAGGTCGTACTTTTGGGCAAACTCGAAGTCACGCTCATCGCCACACGGCACGGCCATAATCGCCCCGGTGCCATAGGTCATCAAAACATAGTCAGCAATCCAGATGGGGATGCGCTCGTTGTTAACCGGGTTGATGGCATATGCGCCGATAAAAACGCCGGTTTTCTCTTTGTCCGTGGCCAGCCGGTCAATCTCGGTCTGGCGGGTCGTTTGAGTCACGTAAGCTTCGACCGTGGCGCGCTGTTCGTCGCTGGTCAAGGTCGCCACCAGCGGATGCTCCGGGGCCAGGACCATAAAAGTTGCGCCCCACAGCGTGTCGGGCCGGGTGGTGAAAATCGGGATCTCGTAGCCGCCCTGCTCGGTTTTGAAGACCACTTCCGCGCCCTCGCTGCGGCCAATCCAGTTTTTCTGCATGGCGTGGACGCGCTCTGGCCAATTCAGATGGGAAAAGTCCAGCAATTCGTCGGCATAGTTGGTGATTTTGAAGAACCACTGGTTCAAATCCTTCTTGATTACCGGCGTGCCGCAGCGCTCGCAGTGACGGTCTTCGCCCCAGACCTGCTCGCGGGCCAGGGTGGTATTGCAGGTGGGACAAAAATCCACCGGGGCCATTGTTTTATAGGCCAGACCCATATCATACAGCTTCAAAAAGAACCACTGAGTCCATTTGTAATAGCTGGGGTCGGAGGTAATGGCCTCGCGCTCCCAATCAAACATCGCACCCATCGAGCGCAGTTGGCCGCGCATGCGTTTAATGTTGGCATACGTCCACTGCTTGGGGTGGATGCCGCGCTTGATGGCCGCGTTTTCAGCCGGCAGGCCAAACGAGTCGAAGCCCATGGGGAACAGGACATTGTAGCCTTTCATGCGCATCCAGCGGGCGCGAACGTCGCTGGGGGCCATAGCGTACCAGTGGCCCATGTGCAAATCGCCGCTGGGGTAAGGATACATGGTCATGGCGTAATATTTTTCTCTGTTATGATCAATCACAGCCCGATTCAGACCGTCGGCTTCCCATTTTTGCTGCCATTTTTTCTCGATCACTTGAGGGTTGTATTTTTCAGCCATAAAATGTCTCTCAATCTATTAAATATCCGTCTATTGTAAATTGACTATTGATAATTGACAATTGACTGTTGACAATTATGTATTAAAACAAAAAGCCGGTCTTCCGACCGGCTCTCTAGGTAAGTAAAAGTTACCGTCAAACCCCAGTAAGGGAAACCGTCGGAAGGGGAAGGTTGTGATAAAGGCTAAGCAACAAAGCCTGTAAAGCGATTTGGTTGGATTCGACGGTCCAAATTCGGTTATTCATGAGTCAATACACCTTCTGTTTCACCTTGGCTGTGATTATATCACACTCTTTGACGAAATGCTACCCTTTGATCTTACGACTTTGACTGAAAATCAAACCTGAATGCCAATTCGCTCAAGCTGGGCCAGGTGTTCGCGCCGGTGCCGGCCTCGATCCAGATTGGGTGGATTAGGGAGACTGCGCACAGCCGCCAGAAATTCGTCAGGCAGGCTCTCCAGCTTTTGATCAACCAGCCCGGCGCTTTCGACGGCCAGTTGGACGGCGGCGCGCGGCGGCAGCGCCAGAAAAATGGGCAGCAGCGCGTCGTTAAAAACGTCGGCATTGTAGGGTGAGTCGGTTACTCCATGATGTTCCCAATACTCGATTTGAGCCAACAGCCGCCGGTCCCAAAAGGCCAGATGGGCAAAATCTATGGCCACCGTCCAGTTGCCTTCAATCTCCTGGGCCAATTCGGCGTCGGTGATGCGGGCGGCTAACGCTTTCAACCGTCGGGTTTCCTGGGCATTACTGGCGAGAAAGGAGCGATCTTGAGCCATCCTACTTTACCGGGGTCAGCCAGCCGTGCCGGTCGGGCACTTCGCCGGTGATAATGGAGAAGAACTCCTTTTGGATTTCGGCGGTGATCGGGCCCCGCGAACCGCTGCCAATGGTCACGCCGTCCACGCTGCGGATGGGGGTAATCTCGGCAGCCGTACCGGTGAAGAAAAGTTCGTCGGCGATGTAGAGCATTTCGCGCGGAATTTGCTGTTCGATGACCGGGTAGCCTTTTTCTGCGGCCAGGGTGATGGCAAAATTGCGGGTAATGCCGGTCAAAATCGAGTTGCCCACCGGCGGAGTGTAAATTTTGCCATCCATCACTACAAATATATTCTCGCCGCTGCCCTCGCTGACGTACCCCTGCACATCCAGCACGATGCCCTCGATGTAGCCATGGCGTTTGGCTTCCATGACCACCATCTGCGAATTGATGTAGTTGCCGCCCACTTTGGCCATAGCCGGGTGGGTATCGGGAGCCATGCGCCGCCAACTGCTCACGGCCACGTCCACGCCTTTTTCAATGGCATCGGCGCCCAGGTAGGCGCCCCATTCCCAGGTGGCGATGATGGTTTCGATGGGGCAGTTGCGCGGGTCTACTCCCAATACCTCGTAACCGCGAAACACCAGGGGGCGAATGTAGCAGGCATTGTGCTTGTTGGCGGCGACTGTGTCTACAATGGCCTGGCTCAACTCTGCCTCGGTGTAGGGCAGGGGTGTCATATTGATGATTTTGCAGCTATTGAACAGCCGTTTGACGTGGGGTTTCAGGCCCAGCACCGCCGGACCTGCCGGCGTTTGATAAGCCCGGATGCCCTCAAAGACACTGGTACCGTAATGAAGCACATGGGACAAAACGTGAATTTTGGCTTCATCCCATGGCACAAATTTGCCATTGAACCAGATAAATTCGGATTTTGGTAGAGCCATGACCTGAGACCTCTCTTTTAAGCGAATTTTTGGGCATTTTACCGAAGAATCAGCGAAGGGGCAAGAAGATAGAGGATAGTAGATAGTAGATGGAAGATTAGCCGAACAATTTTTCCTGGTAAAACAAAAACCCTCCACAAATCTGAGTAGAGGGTTACATTTCATTGACAATTAGTTATTGGAAGTTGACTATTGACAATTCTGAGTGGAGCTGAGGGGAGTCGAACCCCTGACCTCTTGAATGCCATTCAAGCGCTCTCCCAACTGAGCTACAGCCCCAAGGTTAGTATTTAAGTAATCAGTAACCAGTAGTCAGTAGCCAAAAACCAGCCATTTCTGATTACTGACTACTGAATTCTGACGACTGCCTGGTGGAGCTGAGGGGATTCGAACCCCTGGCCTCGACAGTGCGATTGTCGCGCTCTCCCAGCTGAGCTACAGCCCCGCAGCAACGATGAAAAGTATACTCAGGTGCGATGATTTGTCAAAAAAGAGGATAGAGAGATGGAGGTTGGAAGAATGGAAGGCTGGAAGGTTGGGTTGGAGAATGAGCGGTATTCCAATCCTCCAATCCTCCAGTCCTCCACTTTCTTCACCCGCCAATCTGGCTCATGGTCCGGTTTTCGGCAAACTGGCCGTTCCGCAACTGATGGCCGACCGGCTTGGCCTGGATGGCCCGCTGAAACAGAGCCACCAAATCCTGGTGGGTTCCGCCGCCGCGTAGCGTCTCCCGAAAGTCAAGCTCCCCATCTACCAGCAGGCACATGCGCAGGCGGCCATCAGAGGTCAGGCGCATGCGGTTGCAATCGTCGCAGTAGGGATTGCTGACCGGGCTGATGAAGCCAACCGTCCCCAACGAGCCGGCCAGCCGGTAGACTCGTGCTTCGCCGTCCAGGTGGCCGTTGTTAATCGGGAAAAGTGGCCCCAGCTCGGCTTCAATCCGACTTTTGACCTCGTCACTGGAAACATAGTGCTCAAGCTGGATTTCGGTGGGGCCGGCGAAGGGCATCAACTCGATGAAGCGGATCTGCCAGGATTTCTCCAGCGTGAGTCGGGCCAGTTCAACGGCGGCATCATCGTTATAACCACGGGTAATGACGGCATTGAGTTTAAGCGGGGTGAGACCCACTTTTTCAGCCGCCTCAATCCCGGCCCAGGCCTTGTCGAAGGTAGCCAGCCGCATGATTTTGGCAATACTCTCTCTGTTCAGAGAGTCAACGTGAATATTGACCCGCTTCAGCCCGGCGTCGACCAGCTCCTGGGCCAGATACGGCAAGCGGTAGCCGTTGGTCGTCATCACCAGTTCCTCAACCCCTTCAATACGAGCCAGCCGCCGCACAATTTCGACAATATCCTGGCGCAGTGTCGGTTCGCCGCCGGTCAGCCGAACTTTCTTAAAGCCAACATCTACGGCTGCCCGCACCACTTTTTCCAATTCTGCCGCCGTCAGGAGTTCCGGGGTGGGGATAAAACTCAAGCCATGCATCGGCATGCAGTAAACGCAGCGCAAATTGCAGCGGTCGGTCAGGGAAAGGCGTAAATAATTTATCTCGCGGCCATAACTATCTTTCACGCGGCTTCTTCTCCTTGGAGAATAGTAGTCAGCAGCCAGATAACCAGAATTGTTGGTTGTTACCTGCGACCCTGCTACCTTATTTGTACACTGATTTAACTGATCGGAGTAGTGACAAAAGGCTTGGATTATCAGCGATTTGTCATCTCTCGCCCCCTACTCGTCAGGGGCGATATGCTATTATAGCATAACCCTGTTGATTAAAAAACCGGTCAGTAGGTCCCGGTTATGCTTATAATCCTTAACCGTATTTTTTCAATCAGGGCATGTATGATACAATAGGCCGCAATCAGCGCGGCTCCAAAATCAACTCAATCGGTCTGGAAATACGATAAGTGCAGTGCTCGTCGGCGGTGCTCAGGCAGGCGATGCGGGTTGGGTTTGTGTCAAGCATTGAGCTGATAATTTGCTTGTCAAGCAGACAAACTTCGGCGTGGTCTTTGGCAACCTGGCGATAAGGGCAGGAATAGGCGTGGATCATATAGCCGTTTTCTTTCGCCTCCCAATCTACCACAAAGCCTTTCGTTGACAAAAAAGCGACGACCTCATCCAACCGCTCCTCAAAGGTTTGGTTATCTTTGGGAGCTGGAGCTTCACTGGCTAAACGGTGAGCAATATTGTTAAAAATCTGCCTCACCCCATCCCGGCCCAATTGCTGGGTTAACTCGACCAGCAGATAGTCGGTTAAACCGAAATAATCTTCGGGGAAAAGCTCGTCGGCCGCTTTGGTGAGCTGGTAGACCTGGGAGGGACGGCCCGGCCCGCTTTGGCGGCGAATAGCCGAAGAAGCAATTAGGTTTTCAGCTTGCAGCACGTTAAGATGATGCCGCACCGCCATAGGGGTTAGGCTCACAGTTGCGGCTAATTCCTCAACGGTAGCATGCCCCTTTTCTTTGAGAAATTCGATGATCTGCTGCCGGGTTGCTTGCATGGATAGTTCTTCAGCGATAATAGCGTCTAAACGTGTTGCGTGGTGCGTGTTCAGTAGAATAAACGGAACACACCCCACGCAGTTTGATCAATAACTTTGTTGGAGTTACCTTATCAATTAGGGCAATTATACCACAGTGTCATTTTGAAATCAATTTTTATTATAATAGATATTATATTTATTATCAAAAATAATTGACAAAGCTTGGGCCGCTGTGGTATAGTTCTGTGTGAAAAAAGGGACAAAAATAGTAACCAGTGATTAGTGGTCAGTAAACAGTCTGATAACTGGTAACTGATAACTATTTACTATTCTTTGCAGGAGGAAAAGCGTCGAAGATGACTGTAGAAGCACGACCGATTGCTGACGAAGAAGAGATCGAAATTCCTGATGAATTAAAGTCAAATATATTTTTGAGCAAGCTGGACAGTCTCTACAACTGGGGCCGGGCTTATTCTTTGTGGCCCCTCACCTTTGGATTGGCTTGCTGCGCCATTGAGATGATTGCGACGGGCGCAGCGCGCTATGACCAGGATCGCTTTGGCGCAGCGCTGTATCGAGCCAGCCCGCGTCAGGCCGATTTTATGATTGTCTCGGGCACGGTGACCAAGAAGATGGTGCCGCAGATTGTGCGCATCTACAATCAGATGCCGGAGCCGAAGTACGTCATCAGTATGGGTGCTTGCGCCACCGGCGGCGGCCCCTTCAAAGAAGGGTACAACGTGGTTTCAGGCATTGATAAATATATTCCGGTTGACGTTTATGTGCCCGGTTGCCCGCCCACCCCGCAAGCCCTGCTGAATGGCCTTATTAAGCTGCAAGAAAAGATCAAAGGTCAGTCTATCAAAACTGTGCCCTGGTATCGCAAAGACGAGGAGATGGGCGCTATTCCTCTTCCCCTGCTCGGTCCGGATATTATTGATCCGCGCCAACTGCCCTTGATTAAGGA
This sequence comes from Anaerolineales bacterium, assembly GCA_015075185.1. Lineage (GTDB taxonomy): Bacteria > Chloroflexota > Anaerolineae > 4572-78 > J111 > DSQQ01. The sequence continues at coordinate 190,317 of JABTUW010000004.1, forward strand.
AACCCTGAAGAAAGCTCACCAGCAGGGGACAGCTCAGGTGGTTGATACAGGCCCCAAGCCGCGCCCCAAACGGGTGGTCAAGCCGCCCAAGGTACCCACGTGGGATACCACCCCCACCGAGCGAGCGACGGCCCTGGCCAACACCATTAACGAAGGCTTGCAGGCTCAGGCCGTTACCCCCGAAGCCGATACGCTCATTGTGGCCCCGGAGCATTTAGTCGCCTTTGGGCAATATGTGCGCGACCAGTTGCACTATGAATTGCTCAGCAACGTGACCGGGGTAGATTATCTGGGTCGTGATCCCGGCGAACGCTTTGAGGTGGTCTATCACGTCTACAGCATCAGCCAGCCCGACAAGCCGGTGCTGGTGTTCAAGGCCAGAACGCCTGAGTCCAATCCCGTGCTGCCTTCGCTCTATGGTGTTTGGAAGACCTGCTATTTGCAGGAGCGTGAAGTTTACGACCTGTACGGCATTACCTTTACCGGCCACCCGAATATGAAGCGGATTCTGCTGTGGGATGATTTCTACGGCCACCCGATGCGCAAGGATTATGAAGAAGCCTACTACGAGGAGCCGGTCAAACCCTTCACCAGCCGCTGGCCCGGCGGTCATCACGAGCGGATCGAGGAACACAATCCCTTTGGCCACAATGTGGTTTATCCCAAAGATTGGGACGTGGACAAGTGGGTTCCGGATAAGTTTGAAGATAACTTGGAACACATCATCGAAGCTCGCGATGTTAAGGATACCAGCGATTTTGACAGTGATCGTATCGTCATCAACCTGGGGCCGCACCATCCCAGCACCCACGGCGTCTTCCGCATGGTCGTTACCCTGGAAGGCGAGACGATTGTGGACCTGGAGCCGGTGTTAGGTTACCTGCACCGCAACCACGAAAAAATCGGTGAGCGCAACGGCTGGCTCATGAATATGCCCTTCACCGACCGGCTCGACTACTTCAACTCGATGCAGAACAACCTGGGCTATGCCCTGGCGGTCGAAAAGCTGGCCGAAATCCCGGTGCCGGAGCGAGCTGAGTATATTCGGGTGATTATGGCCGAGATGAACCGCGTTTTCAGCCACATCTCGCTGCTGGGCTTTTTGATGAACGACCTGGGCGCGCTGGCCACCCCCCTGTTTTATGCGTTTGAAACACGCGAGCGGGTTCTTGACCTGTTTGAAGAGGCCAGCGGTTCACGCATGATGTGCAACTACATGCGCTTCGGCGGGGTGGCCTATGATATCAGCGATGATTGGCTGAAACGAGCGCAGGCAGTTACCGACAACATGGCCCGTTCGCTCGATGAGTTTGACGGGCTGGTTACCGGCAATGAAATTGTGCTGTCACGAACCAAAGATGTCGGTTATCTCTCGGCGGAAGAACTCATTAGCCACGGCGTCACCGGTCCTATGCTCCGCGCCGCCGGGGTCAAGTACGACATCCGCAAAGTGGAGCCGTACAGCATCTATGATCGCTTCGATTTCGATATCCCCACCCAACCCGACAGCGATGTGTTTTGCCGTTTCTACCAGCGCATTCTCGAAGCACGGGAGAGCCTAAAAATCTTGGATCAGGCGTTCAAGGGAATTAAAGATACGCAGCCCGGCGACATTTTGGGGGGCAAGGCTTCATATACTATTCGCGTTCCGGCCGGTGAAGCTTATGCCCGCACTGAGCACTCCAAAGGTGAATTGGGCTATTATATCGTCAGTAATGGCTCCGGCAACCCGTGGCGATATCGGGTGCGCTCGCCTTCTTACATCAACCTCAATGCCCTGGCCGATATGTGCAAGGGCGGCAAAGTGGCCGATACGATTGTTACCCTGGGCGCTATTGACATTGTTTTAGGGGAGGTAGACCGCTAATGTTTGGCTTAGGCGTTGTCAAAGGTTTGGGCATTACCCTTAAACATTTTATTGACACCTATGTAGACGATATAAAGTACTTCTATTTCCCCAGCAGCGCCACCAGCGCCGAAGCCTTCGCCCGGCGGCAGGGGCCGGAAGGCCGGGGCATCTTTACCGTCGAATATCCAGAAATGAAGCTGCAAACGCCGGAGAATTTCCGCTTTTTGCCCTTCCTGGTGACGGATTATGACGTACCCCAAGATAGCCCCGGCTATGATCGGGCTGCGGCCCTGGAGCAAAACCGCTGCACCAGTTGCGGTATTTGCGCCAAGGTCTGCCCGCCGCAGTGCATCTGGATTGTCCGCACCGACGACCCCAAAACCGGCAAGCCCATCCCGCAGCCGGCCGAGTTTTACATTGATACCGATATTTGTATGAACTGCGGCTACTGCGCCGAGTTTTGCCCCTTCGATGCCATCAAAATGGATCACGATTTTGAATTGGCCGACTACGAACGGGAGGTCGGCCACATTCACGACCTGGACCGGCTGCTCAAGCCGATCAGCTACTATGCCGCCATCCGGCCTAACTGGAACGCCAAAGAGGAAGCGGCTCGCCGCGCCGCCGAAGAGGAAAAAGAGCGCAAAGCGGCTGAAAAAGCTGCTGCGGCTGCTGCGCCTAAAGCCGCCCCCGCACCCACTGCGGAAGTGACCACTGCAGGAGCCACGGATCAAGCTGCCGCCGCCCCGGTCAAACGCTCGCCCGAAGAAATTAAGGCGATGCGCGAAGCCATGATGGCTAAAAAGCAGCAAAAAGCCGCCGGGGGCGAAGCTTCAGGGGGTGAGGCCGAAGCTGCCGCCCACGCGGAAGTAAAAGCCGGTGATGGCAATGGGACAGAGTCGGCCGAGGCTAAACCCAAGCGTACACCCGAAGAAATCAAAGCGCAACGTGAGGCAATGATGGCGAAACGGGCGCAGCGAGCGCTGGGGGGCGCAGTTGAGTCTGAGCCTGAGGCCAAGGCTGAGCCGGTGGAAGCTCAAGCCGAGTCCCGCCCGCCAGTTCAGGCCCAGGCGCCAACAGCGCCGGATGATCTAAAAGTCATTGAAGGGATTGGCCCGAGGATTGCCGCGCTGCTCCAGTCGGCGGGCATTACGACCTTTGCCCAACTGGCCCAAACCGAGGTGAGCCGCTTGGAGCAACTGCTGGTGGAGGCAAACCTGCGCCGTCTGGCCGACCCGGCCACCTGGCCGGAGCAAGCCAGACTGGCGGCTGCGGGGGATTGGGAGGCTTTTAAGGCACTGACCGATCAGCTCAAAGGGGGCCGGCGGGTAGAGTAGGTCCACAGACACTTGCGCCTGCACGGAGCCGAAGGCCCCCTATGGGCAAGTGCAGGTGTAGACACAGATAGACACAGATAATTCTTGGGAGGATGATGAAAGGAAATTTGCCATTCTTCCATCCTTCCAATCTTCCGATTTTACCAGGGGAGGAGCTCTGATGCTGACTTATATTGCTTTGGCAGTGGGCCTGATTGGTATTTTCATCGCCTGGCGGGCGAACCGCAAAAACAGCGAGTTGCAGGAAAGAATTGCCCAGGTCAACAGCCGGGTTTACAACCTGCGGCGAGAGATGCAGGAGAGCCAGGAAAAGGCCGAGCAGGAATTGATGGCTTTGAAGTTTCAACTGTTGAAAACTCAGGGAGAGTTGAAAGTTACGCCGGAGATGAAGATGAATGAGATTGTCGCCATTCATCCCCAGGCCCAACAGGTGCTGGCCGGTTTTCATCTCGGCGGCTGCTCCAGTTGTTCGTTTGACCCGCGCCAATCGTTGAGTGAGGTTGCTGCCGTCAATGGTCGCGATATCAACCCGATTCTGGTGGCGCTCAACTCGTTGGTCGCTGAAAGCAGCAACGATAATGGCCTCGTTTCTCCTGAAAGATTGAAAACTCCTAACATTCAACTGCATTTTTGAGCTATTTTAAGTTTTCCTCTCTTGACATTCGTTTCAAAAGATGTTAATATATAGACATATTTATAGTTGTCTATATATGAGTGAGTTATGCCGGATTTCGATATGGTCGCCTTTTGCAAGGCATTAGGTGACGAGACACGCCAGCGGATTTTGGAAATACTGCAAGCTGAGGGTGAGAAGTGCGTCGGCGATTTGGTTGACCTTTTTAACGTCTCTCAGCCGACTATTTCCCATCATCTCAACTTTTTGAAGCAGGCCAACTTGGTGACGAGCCGCCGGGAGGGCAAGCAAATTTATTATCGCGCTAATCAGGACAATATTATTGAATGCTGTGGGATGCTTTTTACCAAGTTTGTCCCCACCGATATTACTTTGCATGAATTTGTGGAACCAGAAAAAGAGACCATTTAACGTCTCTTTTTTTGCGCCAATATATAGATACATTTACATATTTATATTTGTACAAGGGGGAAAATCTAATGAGCAGTAAAATTTATTTTGACCAGGTTGCCTCGGAGTGGGATCAAATGCAGCAGAGCTTTTTCTCCGACACGGTTAGAGATAAGGCCCTGGCCACAGCCGGGGTACAGGCTGGTCAGGTGGCGGCGGATATTGGCGCGGGCAGCGGATTTATTACCGCCGGACTGCTGGCGCGAGGGCTTAAAGTGATTGCGGTTGATCAATCTGAGGTTATGCTGGCGGAGATGGACAAAAAATTTGGCCAAACTGCCGGAGTGGATTATCGCCAAGGGGAAGCAGAGTCGCTCCCTATCGCCGATGAGGAGGTAGATTATACCTTTGCCAACATGTACCTGCATCACGTCGAATCGCCCCTCCAGGCGATCAAAGAGATGGTGCGCACGCTTCAACCGGGCGGCAAGCTGGTGATTACGGACCTGGACGAGCACAACTTTGAATTTTTGGCCCGGGAGCAGCACGATCGCTGGTTGGGGTTTAAGCGAGGAGAGATTAGAGATTGGTTTACTGCCGCTGGGCTAAAAAATGTGGCGGTGGTAGACACGGAAGAAAAATGCTGCGGCTCATCATGCTGTGGCGGCGAAAAAGCAAGCATTACTATTTTTGTAGCTTCAGGAGAAAAATAATGACGACTGATAACAACATCATCCTCAAAGAGCAGGTGCGGGAACGCTACGGCGCGATTGCCGAGCAGCATCTCAATCCGGCTGTAACCGCCCCCATTCAACTCCTCGACACGCGGCCCCAGGCCGACATCGGCTGCTGTGGGCCGGCAGGCGGCTGTTGCAGCCCCGGCGACGCGGCCCAGGATGCCAGCCTGGCCCAGGCGCTCTATCAAGAAGCCGATCTGACAGGCCTGCCGGACAGTGTTACCTTGGCTTCGCTTGGCTGTGGCAACCCTACCGCTATCGCCAGCCTAAAACCGGGCGAAACGGTGCTCGATCTCGGCTCAGGCGGGGGCATTGACTGCTTCATCGCGGCCCGGTTTGTCGGCCCGGCTGGGCGGGTGATTGGGGTAGACATGACCGACCATATGCTGGCTCTGGCCGAGCAGAACAAAGCCAAACTCGGCCTGACTAACGTGGAATTCCGCAAAGGGGAGATTGAGGCTTTGCCCGTGGAGAGTGACAGTGTGGACGTGATTATCTCCAACTGTGTGATTAACCTCTCGCCGGACAAGGACGCTGTTTTCCGCGAGGCATTTCGGGTGCTGAAGCCGGGCGGCCGGTTTGCTGTCTCGGATATGGTCACGGCGGGCGAGTGGCCGGAGCAGCTCAAAGCCAACGTTGGAGCCTGGGCTGGCTGCATTACCGGGGCGATTGACCAGGATGTGTATTTACAAAAGATGCGTGCGGCCGGGTTTGTCGAGGTGGGGGTCGAGTCCCTGAGTTCCTACGGGCTGGAAGACCTTGACTCGCTGGATGAGACCAGCCGCGAGACCCTGACCAGGGAGTTAGATTGGTCAAAGGTGCCCGTCGATGTGCGGCTCTACAGCGCTCGGATTGTGGCGCGGAAACCCCTGGTTTAGTACTCAGGTAACTGGCATTTTTCTCCTTTAACCAAGCGCCAGTCACCTTTCGTCTGAACAGTGATGTTTAGCTTTAAATTTCCAGAAAAATTCTGATCTGGATATACTCAAGGCGTCGTCCGAGAAAAGGACGACGCATTTTTTTATTTTTAGCAGCAACACTGATAACCGTCTATTCATTCAGCTAAGGGAGGTATTCATGACCGAAATGAAACGCATTCTTGTTACCGGTGCTACCGGCAAAGTAGGCCAAGCCTTTATCCGGCATTTGCTGACCGACCCACAGTTTGCGAAATTCAGCGTGCGAGCCTTGTGTCACAACCGTAAACTAGAGCCGAGTGATCGTCTAGAAGTAGTCGGCGGCTCGATTGAGCGGCAGGAGGTGGTTGAAGAGGCAATGCAGGACGTGACCCATGTTTTGCACCTGGCCACCAGTAAAGAAACACCGGAAACGATTATGGATGTGGCCATCAAGGGCCTGTTCTGGCTGCTCGAAGCCTGCCGGACCAGCCCCACCTTCCGGCAATTCATCCTCATTGGCGGCGACGCCGGTGTAGGCCATTTTTTCTACCCCCACCCCATCCCTGTAACCGAGACCCAGAAACACAGCGCTTATCCTGGCTGTTATGCTTTATCCAAGGTGCTGGAAGAAGTTATGCTGGAGCAATATTTTATTCAATATGATTTCAATGGCTGCTGCCTGCGCGCCCCCTGGATTATGGAGAAGGACGACTTTAAATACCAGCTCTCCTTCGGCGAGGATGTTTTTGGCGGCCCGCGCTGGCGAGATTTGGTCGGGCCTGAAGAGGCGGCTGAGTACGTTAAAACCGGGACGATTCCGGTCATGCTCGATCCCCAGGGCCAGCCGGTAAAACGCAACTACGTGCATGTCGAAGATTTGGTCAGCGCAATTTTGAAAGCCTTGGATCACCCCAAAGCCAGGCAGCAGACCTTCAATATTTGTATGGATGAGCCGGTTGACTACGGCGAATTGGCCGCTTATCTGACCGAGGCACGCGGCTTGCCCAGTGTGGGGATTCCAACCCAATTTTATTCGACCTGGCTGGATAATAATAAAGCCAAACTCCTCTTGGGCTGGCGGCCTGAGTATGATCTGAAGAAAATGACCGACGCCGCATGGGATTACCGGCGGGCTGAGAACGATCCCCGGATTATCTGGTATCCGGGTTGAGATCCACATGATTTTCTCAATTTTGACAAAGAAAGAAAGTCATGATATAAGAATGAACGTTCATATGAACGTTCATATGAACGTTCATTCTATATTTTTCCTCTTCATGCTGCAAGATACTATTTGTTAAAAATGTCCTTAAAACAGAATCGTAAATCACCCACTATGAAAGATGTGGCTCAGTTAACGGGCGTTTCCATCCAAACTGTATCGGCGGTAGTCAACAATAAACCGGGGATTACCTCTGAAACTCGCGCTCGGGTTCTGGCTGCTGTCGAACAGCTACATTACCAACCCTATTCGGTTGCCCGCAGCTTGCGGACGCGACAAACCCGGAGCATCGCTCTGGTGGTATCTAATATCGCCAGTGTGGCTATTGCGACTATGGCCAGCGCCGCCGAAGCGCAGGCCCACGCCTTTGGTTACAGCTTAATTCTTTACAATACCCACAATGACAGCGAACGGGAAACGAGTTACTTCAACACAGCCGCGCAGCAGTGGGTGGATGGTGTAGTCTTTATTCCGGCCATGGGGCGCTTGGGCCGCCTGGATATCTTACAAGCCGCCGGCATTCCCTCGGTCGCCATTGACCGGATTCCTGACGATTATGAGGGTCCGGCAGTCATGCTCGACAATCTCAAGGCTGGTCACCTGGCCGGGGAACACCTCCTGGACCTGGGACATCAGCGTCTGGCCCATATTGGGGGTCCTATGGAAATTCGCCTGGCTCGCGAAAGACGCGCCGGGTTTCAGCAAGCGCTCGAAGCCAGGGGAGTAGACTCAAATGCTTGTGTCGTTTCAGATGGTGGTTTTACTTGTCAATCCGGCTATCTGGCTATGCAGCAGCTGTTGGCCCACCAGCCGCACCCCACTGCCGTTTTTGCGGCCAATGATCTCATGGCTATTGGAGCCATGCGAGCGGTAGACGAGGCAGGCTTACGTATACCCTGCGACATCTCGATTGTCGGGGTTGACGATATCGAGGTGGCGGCCTTTCAAACACCGCCCCTCACTACAATCTGCCAACCACTTGCTCAATTGGCTACCTTGGGCGTCCAACTTTTACTGGATATTTTGGCAGGGAAGGAGTTGGTTCAACCCCAAATTGTTATTGAACCGACGCTGGTTGTGCGACAATCCACGGCTAAACAGGATTAACGCACCTACCGGCAAATAAAAGTGGAGATACCGGCTAACTTGGCGGGAAGCGGTATCTCCACAGGGGGTGACAGAACGTAGAGCGCGCCGGAGCACGTTTTTGCTTGGGTACAGCTCTATGTGCCTGCCTGTTTTTATTATACAGCATGTCACCCTGGCGGGCGAATAAAAAGAAACCGGAAAGGGGGTGGTGTGCTATCACTTTTGTCCTTACTTTACAAACAGCAGCCGGAATCAGGATTAAGTTCTGGCTATCGCATCCTTGGAAAGGAGGACTATCAGGATAAAGGGCTTAAAAGGGTATTTAGCAAAGCCAGTTTACGCAAGCAAACCCAGGCTGGCCATGGATTCAACAACGTTGTTTCGATCAATGAAGACTCAATCAAAGTAGATATAACAAGGAGGAACGTCCCATGCATTCGCACAGTCTGCTTAAAGCAGTTGGTTTATTTGTCGCCGTCGCAGCTTTAGTCGCTATCGCCACAGCTTGTGGTGCAGCATCTCCACCCCAAACCATAGTTCAGACGGTTCAAGTGGAAAAGATTGTTACAGTCCAAGTCGAAAAGCAGGTTGAAGTAGAAAAAATCGTCACCGTTCAGGTCGAGAAGGTGGTGAACGCTCCGGCTGAGGCGGCTGCCCCGGAGGATAATCCTTATCGCCCCAACGAATTGTTTGCCGCAGCCGAAGACCTCAAAGCGGCCACTGAGGGCAAGAGTCCTCCCGCCGGCGCAAAATTTGCCTTTTTGACCAATAACATGTCACCCTTCTGGACGGCTGCCCAAATTGGAGTGGCCCGCGCCTCTTCGGAGCTGAACGTACCCATCGCTTTCCAGGCGCCCACAGCTTCTGACCTGCTCAGCCAACAACTTTCGATGCTGGAAACCTTTGTGAATGACGGCTACACCGGCGTCACATTCTCGGCCATTGACCGGGAAGCCCCCGCCTCAATTATCGAAAAAGCGGTTGAACAGGGGACGATCATGCTGACGATGGACTCCGATGCCACCGGCAGCAAGCGCGCCATTTATATCGGCATGTCCGACTACGATGCCGGCCGCGCTGCCGCCGAAGCTGCCCTAGAAATCATTGGCCAAGGCAAGGTGGTCGGCCTGGTCGGTTTTGCTACGGCCCAGAATGCCCAGGACCGGATTAAAGGCGTTAATGATGTATTTGAGGGCACCGAAATGGAACTGGTCGAGGTGCTCATAGACGACATCAAGCCCGAGGTGGCTCTCAGCAACGCCCAAACCGCCATTCAAAAGTACGGCGATGATCTGGCCGGATTTATCACCTTCTACTCCTACGATGGTCCGGCGGCCTGCCAGGCGATCAAGCAGGCCGACAAAATTGGCACGCTCAAGCTGGTCGCCTTTGACGCCGAACCCGAAACCCAGGCTTGCATGCAGGAAGGCGTAGTTCAGGCCATGATCGGGCAGCGGGTCTACTTCTACGGTTATCTGAGTGGTTATGTCATGAATGCCATGTCCATTTTAGGTCAGGAAGAAACGATGAAAGTTTTAGATCCTTACCTGGACGAATTTGGCGAGGACGGCAAGATCCGCCTGAATACCGGTATTGACGTCATCAAAGCCGATACGTTTGACCAATATAAAGCCTATCTCGAGTCCATCGGGATTGCTTCACAGTAACCAGGTAGCAAAGCCGCAAGGTAGCAGGTAGCAATTTTAAAATTGCTACCTGCTACCCTAAAAGGACTTCATTGATGGACAAACAGCCGCTCTTACGCATGGAACATATCTCTAAAAGTTTCCCTGGAGTCATGGCGCTGGATGATGTTGAATTTGAGGTTTATTCGGGCGAGATTCTGGGGTTTCTCGGTGAAAATGGAGCCGGTAAGTCAACCCTCATCAAAATTCTATCAGGGATTCATAGTAAAGACCGGGGCACCATTTGGTTTAATGGCCGGATGATCAATCCCCACACGCCCCACGAGGCTCAGCACCTGGGCATAAGCACCATCCATCAGGAATTGGCCCTGGTGCCGTATTTGAGTGTGGCTGAAAATATCTTCCTCAATAATGAACCCCGCCGCGCTTTGGGTTTGGTTGATTTCCGGCGCATGAACCGTCAGGCCGAAGAACTTTTGCATGACCTGGGCGCTGAAATACAGGGCAGGCAACTCATCCGGGAACTGAACGTAGCGGCGCAGCAGATGGTTGAAATTGCCAAAGCGGTTTCGCACAAGGCCAGTTTGATTTTGATGGACGAGCCAACCTCGGCCTTATCCAGCCGAGAAGTAGAGGCTTTGTTTGCCTTGATACGGCGTTTGCAGGAAAAGGGGGTGGCCATTGTTTTTGTCAGCCACCGGCTGGATGAGGTCCGCCAGATTGTGGACCGGGTGATCATTATGCGCGATAGCCGCCGGGTAGGGTCGTTACCTATCGCCGCAGCCAGCGAAGAAAAAATTATCCGCATGATGGTTGGGCGCGATGTGGGCCTTTTCCCCAAAGAAGTGGCGGAAATTCGCGAGCCTGTATTGGAAGTACGCCATCTATCGGGCCAGCGTGGCCCTAAAAATATAAGCTTAACCGTGCGCAAAGGAGAAATTGTGGGCCTGGCCGGGTTGATTGGGGCGGGTCGAACGGAGCTGGTCCGCCTCATCTGTGGGGTAGACCGCCTGACCGAAGGTGAGGTTTTGATTGAGGGCGAACCCGTCAGGATAAAATCACCGGCTGATGCGGTCAAGCACGGGATCGGCTGGATTCCTGAAGACCGCAAACTGCACGGCCTGGTTTTGGGCATGAACGTTCAAGAAAATACCACGATGACTATTTTGCAACGCATCTCAAATTTACTGGGGGCAGTGAGACAAACAGAAGCTAAAAGAATATCCTCACACTATGTCGAGACCCTCTCGATTCTTACCCCCAGTTTAACCCAAACGGTGCGGAACTTGAGCGGCGGCAACCAACAAAAAGTGGTTTTAGCCAAATGGCTCAGTACTGAACCAAAACTACTGATTATGGATGAGCCAACGCGGGGTATAGATATTGGAGCCAAAGCCGAGGTCCACGCTCTCATGAGCCGACTGGCGAAACAGGGTATCGGCATCCTGATGATCTCCTCGGAAATGCCCGAAATCATTGGCATGAGCGACCGGGTGATTGTCATGTGCCAGGGCCGGATTACCGGCGAATTTGAGCGGGGCAAATTGGATCAAGAAGAGATTATGACCTGCGCCACCCAGTTTCTGAGTGTTGGCAGTGATACTCTTGACGAAGCCGAAGTAGTCAGCGAAAGCGGAGCTCATAAAGTGGAGGATTAGGTAGATGGACAAGGTTGCAACAAAATCAGCGCCCGGCATTGGCCAAGCAGCCGCCGGACTGGGGGACATCCTGGGGAGGCTTTTAAGGGTGCCCGAATTTGTGATGTTTCTCGTCGTCATTGTCCTGTTTCTGATTGGGGCGATCGTTAACCCTCGTTTTGTGGGGATTGAAAATCAAAAAATCGTGACCCGCGATACGGCTATTTTAGCCATTGCGGCGATTGGAGTGGGCTTTCCCATTATCACCGGGGGTATTGACCTGTCTATCGGCTCCATTGTGGGACTGGGCGGGGTTTTGTCAACCTATTTTATTGTAAAGATGGGGCTGCCCATTTGGCTGGGTATTGCTTTGACTTTATTAGTCGGAGGGGTGATCGGCTCGATCCACGGCTTGTTTGTCACTAAGCTCAATATGCATGGGTTTTTGATTACCCTAGTCACTTTGGGGGTAGCTCGCGGCTCAATCCTGGTGTTGACGAATGGTACCCCCATTACCGGCCCGCCGGACGAGTTTACTGTTTTAGGGCAGGGTTACCTGTTTTTTGACCTGGTTCCGGTACCGGTGATTATCTGTGTTATTGTGGCCGGCTTGGCCTATTATTTGCTGCGCTATACCTATATTGGACGGCAAATCTATGCTGCCGGAGGCAATATCGAGGCGACCCGCCTGTCCGGGGTAAACGTAGATGCTCGGATTATCTTGTGTTACATCGTCTCGGTGCTGTGCGCGAGTTTGGTAGGGATTATCCAGGCCGGACGGTTGAGCCTGGGACATCCCGGCGCGGGCGAAGGTTTTGAACTGTTGGCCATCACCGCCTGCATCTTAGGTGGTTTAAGCCTGATGGGTGGCCAGGGGAGTGTGGTCGGCATCCTGGTCGGGTCACTGCTAATTGGCGTGTTACAGAACGAAATGGTCATGCTCAACATTAATCCGTTCTGGCATAAAATTGTCATTGGGCTGGTCTTACTGGCGGCGATCACCTTTGATTATGCCCGGCGCAGAAAACGATAATAATCAGCCATGCTCCTTGAGGCGACCAGAATATGATCTGAGGTGATAGATAAAATTAAGTGATTTACATTACGATAGAACTGTCTGTGTTGGAGTGAAAAGAGGGATACCTTCGGCGCAGATAGTCCGATAAAAAAGTGTGTTACCTTGAGTCATTTGCTGCCACGCTATCTCAGGAACAACACGAGGACTCAAGAGGACGTCGTAAGTTAGCGAAATTTCGGCAGCCAGCCAGAGAATGGCATGCTTCAGACTATAGTCAGAAGATTTGACCAAAACGAGGATATCCAGATCAGAGTCGAGTGTGGCTTCGCCTCTCGCTTTGGAGCCAAACAGGCGTATATCTTCTATCTCTTGGCTAAACTTGTCCGTTAGTATTTCAATAAAGACTTGTATCGCCCTCTCTTCGTTCACAGACACATATTCATTCACGCGTTTCATCCCAGAAATCCTTTCCCCGCAAATATTCGGACATACGCTGCACAAAACGCCGGGCTTGGTCTAACGATATTTCAGCAGTATCAGCGAAGATGGGGATTTCAACCGCATAATCCGCGTCCTCGCGAATAATCAGCGTCTCGCCATAGATGTTGCTGTACTCTGACTCAATCAGACCGGATTTGATAAAATGACTTCGGAAGGCGCTGATAACACCAGAGTGTTTGCGCCGTTCTTCCCCAAGAGTCAGCAACATTGCGCTTGCTGTATAGAAAATAGCGTAATAAGCGCGATTAACAGTGGCCCGTAAATCACCCGCCTCAAAATTAGCTTGAGCAGTCTGGAGCGCCTATTCGGCTAATTCAACCAGCCGCTTGATACGCAAGTTTGTTGCATCCACTTAATGTTACACCCTGTCCTTTAGAGATAAGGATACTGTGGATAATAGAGCGTGTCAAGTACATCAAAGTCCATGTCCAGGAGTGTCTATTGGTTTGGCCTCGTTGCCATTGGCAACACCCCCACTCTATGCTAAAATAGCCCCACACGTATGAAATCTCATGAATTACCCAAAGACCCCATAAGTTCCCCCCAGCTCCCCCAAGTTCCAACCACTTCGCCTACTCTCTCTCAAATTCTTTCAAGATCCCACGAGTTTCTTGGGTTCCCCCATCTTCTCGCCTTTTGCCTGATCCTGCTTTACATTGTCACCTTCACCTGGCTGGCTATCCTCCGCCACGCCAGCTTCAATTCCAGCGGATTCGACCTGGGTATCTACGACCAGGTCGTCTGGAATACGCTGCACGGGCGGCCTTTCTTCTACACCACCACCGGCCAGCCCTTACTACACCTGTCGAACCACGCCTCACCGATCCTGCTGCTGGTCGCGCCGTTTTATCTCATCCACAGTGGCCCGGAGACCTTGCTATTTTTGCAGACTGCTGCCATTGCCCTGGGCGGCCTGCCCCTGTTCTGGCTGGCGCGGGAAAAACTGGGAAGCTACCCAAGTAATAATCCGCAGATTACGCAGATGGCGCAGATGAAAGAAGAAAAATCTGTGAAATCTGTGGTTAATTTCCAAAGCGGCGACTTTGCCGCTTTAAGCCTGCTGGCGGCCTACTTGCTTTTTCCTACCCTGCAAATCGTCAACCTGTGGGATTTTCACCCGCCGGCCCTGGCGGTCGGCTTTTTTATGGCCGCTTTTTACTGCCTGGTCAAACGCAAGTCGGGCTGGTTTCTGTTTTGGGCCATCCTGGCCATGCTGTGCAAGGAACAACTGCCGCTGCAAGTGGCTTTTTTAGGGCTGGCGGCCATCGTCATGCACCACAACTGGCGGCTGGGTCTGCTTACCATCGCCATCGCCATGATTTATTTCTTCGCCGTCATGGTCTGGATTATCCCGGCCAACAGCGTCACCGGCGACCACCTCTTCATCGGCTTCTACGCCGAGTTGGGCGACTCGCCCGGAGAAATTGTCTTCACTACGCTGACCCGTCCCGATATAGTCTTGAATATCTTGTTGCAGCCCACCCGGCTGCAATATCTGTTCGACGTGCTGACGCCCTTTGCCTATTTGCCGCTGCTCGGCCTGCCGGTTTTGTTCATTGGCGCGCCCTCGTTTGCCATCAACCTGCTCAGCGGCAATACGGCCATGCACGACGCCGCAGGGGCGCAGTACGGCGCAGATGTGGCCCCCTGGCTGGCCTGGGCGGCTCTCTATGGTATAGTCTACCTGCGACAAGGATTGTTCCACCTCTGGCCCACTCAGCCATCTTCCATTCGCCATTCGCTATTCGCCCCTACGATTGCTGTACTCCTGCTTATCGTCGCTCTCACCTGGCAGCTTTTTCGCGGCTTTTCGCCCCTGGCGCTCGACCCGCCCCGCTGGGAGGTCACGGCTCACGACCGGCTGGCCCAACGCTTTATCGCCCAAATTCCGCCCGAGGCCTCCATCGCCGCTCAGGGGAAACTCTATCCGCACCTCAGCAACCGGCTGATTGCCTACCAACTGCCGGATGTCCACGAGGCCGATTATGTCTTTTTTGATGCAACAACCGGCACCTGGCCGGTCCACCCCAACGATATTTGGGCCTTGGCCCAGGATTTGCTGCGTTCCGGCCACTACGGCGTGCTCGACGCCGCCGACGGCTATTTGCTCCTGAAACGCGGCCTGGCCGACGCCACAATCCCTAACGCTTTTTATGATTTCGCTCGCGCAACCGCCCCCAACCCTCAATACCCGCTGAACGTCGAATTTGGCGATGAGCTGCGCCTGTTGGGTTTCGACGTGCAGGACGATCCGCGCCGCCAGGAAACGTCGGTCCGCCTCTACTGGCAAGTTATCCATCCGCTTGACCGCGACCTGCGCCTCTATCCCTTCTTTGTCAATGCCGAGGGGCAGGTGATCGAAACGACCGAGCAGCGCCCGCTCCTGACCCAACTCTGGTTCCCGCCCCGGCTGTGGCGGCCCGGCGAGACGATCATGGCCGAGACAATGCCCTGGACCCTGGGTGATCGCTGGAGCCTGGCCGCAGGTGTACTGGCCGGGAATGACTGGTCGGATTGGAGCCAGCGCCTGCCCGTAACGACCACCGACCACCGACCACCGACCGCCGAGTCAGACGATACCCCTTGCTCCCCTGCTCCTCTGCTCCCACCTGCCCCCGGTAGTTCACGGGGGTGCTCCCCTGCCCCCTTCCGCCGCTTCGAGGGCAACACCTGGGTCCGGCTAGCAACCTTTGAACGGCAGGGACGGGAACTGATCGAAGTTACGCCCGCCGAAGCCTCCTTCCAGCCCACCCACCCCCTCCAGGTAAACTTTGACGGCAAAATGGAACTCCGAGGATATGATGCCCAGCAGGAAGGCTCAAATCTTCCAGTGATCCTCTACTGGCAGGCTTTGACGACGATGCCCCTGGATTACACGGTTTTTGTTCACCTGGTCGATTCCGCTGATAAAACCGTTGTCCAACATGACGGCCAACCCTCCTGGGAAGCCCCCCTGCCCACAAGTACCTGGCAGCCAGGCGAGATTTTGCAGGATCGCCATGTCTTGGCTTTGCCAGCGGACCTGCCGCCCGATATATATCATCTCAGAGTCGGCGTCTATTACTGGCAAACGCTGGACCGGCTGCCGGTGGTGGAGGACGGGATAGTAGCGGGGGATTTGGTGGAGTTGGGAAGTATTGATATCCGGTGATACGTGATGCGTGATGCGTGAAAAATTACTTAACGCCTCAACACTGATAAGGATAACTCGATGAACAGTCCGGTCTGGCACGAAGCTGAAACCGCTCGCCGCTACCATATTTTTGCCCGGCAAACCATGATGTACCAGGAGTTGAGCCGCTTGATGGTCCAATTGGCCGAGATTGAGCCGGGCACGCAGGTGCTGGATTTGGGCTGCGGTACGGGCATTACCACTCAGGCCGTGCTGGAAGCAGTTGGGGATGGCGGCCACGTTTACGCGGTGGATGTTTCCGGGCCGATGCTGGCCGTGGCCCGCGAGCAGGTCACCTCTGAGCAGGTGACATTTATTGAGGCCGACGCGGCTGCCATAACTGAGTTGGCCGATGGTTCGGTAGAGCGGATTGTCTGCAACTCGGTGTTCTGGCAGTTTCGCCACAAACCGCAAGTGATGGCCGAACTGCGTCGGGTGCTGGCTCCACAGGGCCGCTTTGTTTTCAACGCGCCGGAGCCGTATTTCATGTTCGAGGCTATCCCCCGCAGCAAGAAAGTCAGCGTTCTTTTTGAACAACTGGCCGCCGAACGGTACGGGGTGGGCCGGCAGGATCTGCGCTCGATTGAGGTTTTTTTGCGGAACTGCGGCTTTGAAATTGTGGGCAAACAGATGCTGGAGCGGACTCGTTCTGCCGCCGAGAGCTACCTGTTTATGCAAATCCCCGTCGCCACGGCCTGGATGGAGCCGCCCCTGGAGTACGAAACCCGCCTGGCTCTGCTGGAAGAAGCCTACCAATTGGCCGAGCCAGGCCAGGCGACTAAGCAGCGCTGGATGTATTTTGTGACCCGACCTTTATAGGAGTGAACTATGCCTCGTTTTAACAACCAATACATCGCCAAACTCTTCGCCGATATCGGCGATTTGCTGGAAATCAAAGGTGAGAACCGCTTCAAGGTGCTGGCCTATCGTAATGCCGCCGATCATATCGAGAATCTGAGTTTTGATTTATATGATTATTGGGAGTCTGGAAGAGACTTGCGCCAGATTGAAGGCATCGGCCAGGCTATCTCGGAGAAGATTGATGAAAAATTCAAGACCGGCAAATTGGGTTTTTGGGATAAATTAGCCGCCGAAATACCGCCCAGCCTGGTCGAGGTGCTGGCTGTCCCGGATGTCGGCCCGAAACTGGCCAAGGCCATGTGGGAGCAGTTGGGCATCATCAGCGTGGCAGAGGTCAAAGCGGCGGCGCAACAGGGAAAGTTAGCCGGCCTGCCGCGCATGGGCGCCAAGAGCGAGACGCGCATCCTGGCCAATATCGAGGCGCTGGAACGGCGTGAAACGGGCCGGGTCCATCTGGGCGTGGCCTGGCCGCTGGCGATGCAGATTGTGGCCGCGCTCAAAGAGCTGCCGGAAGTGCTGCACATCGAGCCGGCCGGCAGCCTGCGCCGCATGCGGGAAACCATCGGCGATTTGGACATTGTGGTGGCCACAGAGAAGCCAGCCCCGATTATGGCGGCTTTCAAAAAGCTGCCTCTTGCCGCCGAAGTCTTGCTGACCGGCGAAACCAAAACCTCGCTGCGCCTGAGCAACGGCATGCAGGCCGACCTGCGCTGCGTGACGCCCCAGCAGTGGGGCGCGGCCCTGCAATATTTTACCGGCAATAAAAATCATAATGTAAAAATACGCGAGCTGGCCCAGCGAAAGGGCTACAGCTTGAACGAATATGCCCTCACCCGCGAGAGCGACGGCGAGCCGCTGTTCTTTGCCGACGAAGCAGCCTTGTATGAATTTTTCGGATTGCGTTACATCCCACCCTATTTGCGCGAGGATCGAGGCGAAATCGAGGCCGCCTTCAAGAATGGGCTGCCCGCCGGATTGGCCGCCAGCGACATCAAGGGCGAGGTCCACTGCCATTCCACCTGGAGCGATGGCCGGAACAGCATCGAGGAGATGGCGCGGGCGGCCTTAGCTAAAGGTTATCAATACCTGGCCATCACCGACCACTCCCAGAGCCTCGGCGTGGCCAGCGGCCTCAGCGCCGAGCGCCTGGCCCAGCAGCGCCGCGAAATTGACGAGGTCCAGGCCCGCGTTCCCGCTATTCGCCTGTGGCAGGGTTCGGAGGTAGAGGTGCGGGCCGACGGCATGCTCGATTTTCCCGACGAGGTGCTGGCCCAGTTGGATTACGTGGTCGCCTCGGTCCACACCGGGCTGCGCCAGGATCGGGACACGCTGACCCGGCGGGCGCTGGCAGCGATTCGCAACCCGCATGTCAAGCAGTTGGCCCACCCTACCGGGCGGCTCCTGCCCCGGCGCGAGGGCGGCGATTTTGATCTGGAGCAGGTGATCCAGGCGGCGGCAGAAACCGGCACTTTTCTCGAAATCAATGCCAGCCCGGAGCGGCTCGACCTGCCGGATACCCACGTCCGCCGGGCCATCGAGTTGGGGGTCAGGTTGATTATCAACTGCGACGCCCATCATGGGGATGATTTCAACAATTTGCACTTCGGCGTTGCCACGGCTTGCCGGGGTTGGGCGAGTACAGAAAACGTCGTCAATACCCGGCCTCTGGAGGAGTTTGTGGGCCTGTGGAAAAAGAATAGGTAGGACATTATCGGAATTAAGTCCAGGCAATGTCATTTCGAGCGATCCGCTGCACGGGAGCGAGAAATCCCTATGGCGTCACTTTTTAGTATAGACTCGAGGGATTCCTCGTTCCGCTCCGCTCCACTCGGAATGACATTGAGTATTGTCTATTTCAGAATCTGCGGCAGATAAATTGTTCTGGTTAACGGCAGGGTAAAGCCGGTCAGGTCTTGCTGAATAAAGCCGACGCCCTGCCCATCGGCGATGGCGGCATTGACCGGGTTGCTGAGATTGACCAGAAAAGCTTCATCACCCTCAACATTTGTGTCCCCAACAAGCGTAACCGTGATAGGACCGGTGATAATGCCGGGCGGAATGGTCAGCGTGCCGCTGGCGGCAACATAATCGTTGTCAGCAGTTGTAGCGGTATTGTCGGCGGTGGCGTAATCTACGCTGACGGTTTGGCTGCTGGCGCTGGACATAGAGATGGTGAAGACGGCATTGGTTGTGCCGCTGTCCCCTTCCAGAACAGCAACATCATTGATGGACAGAGTGGGAAGATACTGCACGGCCAACCGGGGTGGGTTGGCTGTCTCGCGGCTGTCATACTGAACGCTGGCGACGGAGCCAAGGTCCTGAGCCTCCAGCAGTAAGCCAAAATTGACAGCCGGATTGCTCACCCAGAATTGGGCCAGTGAGGTCACATTAATCACATGGCTGGTACTGCCGGGGGCGAAGGTTCCCTCAACGGTGGGGGCAAAATCGCCGCCCGGAGTGGTCCACGGGTTGACTGAAGTCCGGTTGTTCCAGGTGGCCTGCCCCTCGACCCAACTGGTAGTAACCCGATGAATTTGGATATTTTGCCCGGTTGTCGCAGCCGAAGCTTGCGAGAGGAGAAACGCGGCACACGTGACGACGCTGTTGGCGGGAATGGTGCTCACATTAAATTGGATAAGAGTGTTTCTCGAACTGCTGGGCGGTTGAGTCGAGAGGCTAGAATCTGAGCCGAAATTGTTAGCCGGCTGATTGCTCCTGAGGTAGGTATCCGCCGTGGCGGTGAGGGTGATCACTGGCGAACTGCACCCCCCCGTAGTAATATCATCGTCAACAATAGCCCCAACCCCCTGCCCATCGCTGATAACAGCGTTAGCCGCTCCACTGAGATTGACCAGGAAGGTCTCGTCCGGCTCGTCGAGGGTGTCGCCTTGCACCAGGACAGTGACTGGCTGGCTGGTGACGCCGGGGGCGAAGGTCAATGTCCCGCTGGCGGTGGTGTAGTCGGCCGGAGCGGTGGCGGTGTTGTTGGCCGTAGCAAAGTTGACCGTGACGGTCTGCCCGCTGGCGGCGGATAAATTGACGGTGAAGACGGCATTGACCGTCCCGGCATCGCCTTCGGTTACGGTGACATCGTTGATGGATAGAGTGGGCGTGCCATCGTCGTCGGTGATGGTGCCGACACCTTGTCCGTCTGCAATAGTGGCATTGACTGCGCCACTGATATTGACGAAGAAGGTTTCGTTGAGTTCGTCCAGGGTGTCGCCTTGTACCAGGACAGTGACTGGCTGGCTGGTGACGCCGGGGGCAAAGGTCAATGTCCCGCTGGCGGTGGCGTAGTCAGCCGGGCGGTAGCGGTGTTGTTGGCCGTGGCGAAGTTGACGGTAATGGTCTGGCCGCTGGCGGCGGATAAATTGACGGTGAAGACGGCATTGACCGTACCAGTGTTGCCCTCGGTAACAGTGACATCGTTGATAGATAGACTAGGCACGGGGGTTGGAGTGAAGGTAGGTGTAGCTGTAGCCGTCGGTGTGGCTGTGGGGGGTTGAGTGGGAGTGCGGGTTGGAGCAGTAGTGGCGGTTGACGACGGTGAGGCGGATGTAGCTGAAGGTGGGCTGGTTGAGGTGGGGACAACGGGTGGGACGGATGTGGCGGTAGGCTGGCCGGTTGAGGTGGGGACAACAGCCGTATTAGCCGGCACGGGTGTAGCCGAAGGTACAGCCGGGGTGACTGTGGCCGGTGGTGTGGCCGGAGTCGCTGAAATGGGCAGCGCCGTAGGGGTAAATAAAGGCAAGGTGGGCAGGGGCAGCCTGGGAGTGGGGGTAGAGAGGATAAACGGCGTGGCCGTCGCGCCTGGTATCGGCGTAGGCGTTGGTCCAGCTGGTCCCGGAGTGGAAGGTAGCCCGGTAGGGCTAATCCCTGCAACAACGGCCTCTGGCTGGGGCAATGTATTCCCACAATCAATAATCAGGCGGGGGCCAAGCCGGTCGGTCAAGCCGCCGGTTTTTATATTAGCCTGGCTGTCGGCCTCTCGACTGTGATAACTATAGGTTGAGTTAGTAGATAGTTGCAGCTCCAGCATCAGCCCGTTATTAGGGTGACGGCCCAGCAGCCAATCACGAACAAGGTCAGTCACATCCCAGGCATGGCCCTGGGTCACAGCCAGCGGGCCGGCGCGATATTGAAGCAAAGCCCCAGGTTGGTTAGACCAGTGGGTGGTGGATTCTTGAAAAGGGTCTGCCAGATTAAAAAGATGGACAGGAAGCGTGGCAGGATCGGCTGGCATGGCAAGGCTCATTTCCAGGCGGGCGCTGTGAATAAAAGCGCCTGGCGGGATGGTATTGGCGGGGCTGAAGTGCAGCAGCAGGCGCGTGACCTGCTCCCCGTTGCGTTCCAATTGCAGGATAGTGTCATTTCCATGAAGACTGGTTGGATTAGCGGAGTCGGCCCAGGTATCCTGATCGGTGTAGAAAACATGAACGCCTTGACAGGTTGCAGGCGTAACAAAGGGGACCGGCGTTTGTAAACTGTTGAGGAAGACCGCCTGCCGCGTGCCCAAATCTGTGACGCCCGGCTCCCGGTCAAGGATGGTATCCCAGATGATATCCAGCCTCACGCCGGGGAGGAGGATGAAGTTGGGATTGGCCCGGTAATCCGCTTGCAGAGCAGAATGGATATTAACGGGGATGAATTGAGGACCCTGGTTACGGGTAGCGCCTTGGATCAAAAACAGCCCGGCCAGGCACAGGATGCCCAAGAGCGGCAGCAAAAACAGCAAAAATTCCCAACGCCGCCGGTTGCGGGGGTTGGCCGGGTGGGTCAGCTTGCTCACCCACTCCTCTCCTTTATGCCGGCCGGGGCTGGCTGCAATTGGTAAACCAGGAGTTGTTCGGCCTTGCCTCTGAAGGCATGCACCCCCAGGGACTCCAATTGAAATTCGTGGCGGCGCTCTCGCAAAGCAAACAGGGTGTGCTGGCTAATCAAGGCGCTGCTTTCTTCGCCAAACTGGCGGGTCAAACTTTCGAGCCGGGTCGTTGTATTTACCGTATCGCCAATAATGGTGTAGTGCAGGCGATCGTTACTGCCCAGGCCACCGGCGGTAACCGGCCCTGTATTAATACTGATGCCGACGGTAAAAGGCGGTTCACCCCGGTCTGTGCGCCGAACATTGAGTTGGGCAGTAGTCTCCAGCATCTTAAGGGCTGCCTGGCAAGCCTGGTAGGCGCTCTCTTGAGGGCGCTGCGGGCGCGGCAAGACGCCAAAGAAAGCCATCATGGTGTCGCCCTCAATCTGGTTGACCACACCTCCCTGGGCGGTTATCAAGGGTACCATCTCGCCAAAAAATTCGTTGAGCCAGGTTAAAATGGTGGTGGGTTCGGCGGTTTCGGAGAGCCGGGTAAAGCCGCGGATATCGCTGATTAATATCGTGGCTACGGTTTCATGCCCTTGCAGGCGTACTTCACCCGAAGCAAAGCCTCGCCGCAGTTCCTCACGCACCTCCGGCGAAACGGTCCGCCCCAGTAAATCACGATAGGCCGAACCTTCGCGCAAGCCGGAAATCATCTGGTTAAAAGAGTGGGCCAAAACCGTCACTTCATCATTGCCGGTAGCGGCTACCTGTACCTCCAAATCACCTTGAGCCACCTTGGTTGAAGCCTCGACCACTTGCAGCAGGGGGCGGGTTATCCGATTAGCCATATAGACCCCCAGGACAATGATGAGTAAAAGGGCGACTGTAGTGAGTAGAAAAATCTGCAGGCGGGTAATCTGGCTGGGCCGGGCCAGAAATGTTTCGGCCATGGCTACGCCGATTACCCCCAGGTCATTGTTGTTACGTGCTGCATCTGCCGTAACGTTAAATTCACGCGCTTCCCATGGGCCGACGAGTTCGCTGTAGTTGATACTGGCTATAGCTAGCGGGCGCGTCAAACTGTCTTTATCCTGCCGGGTTAAAACGACTGAGACCAGCTCCGGGTTCAGGGGCAGGCTGGCCTGCTCCAATAAAGTAGACGCCAGGGGTTGGCCGTTAAAATCGTATAGGGTAGTATGGGCCAGGGTGCTTTGCCGAGCCTGTTGGACCAAAGTAGGCAGCGATTTGCCGACCAAAATCGCCCCAACCAAGGCCCCGTCATCGGCTACAAGCGGTCCGGCCACATAAAAAATATCGCCCCAGGGAGTTTGAGCCAACCCGGCATATTTGTCACGCCCATTGTCAACCTGCCGGGCTAAGACCTTTTGGACAAAGTCCCACCGGCTAAAAATCGTCTCGCCCCGAGAGGCGCTGTAATCTTCCAGGGCGCCGCCCTGCCGGTGACGCAGTGAAAGTACACTGGCGCCGCGAGTATCGAGAAGCTCAATGGTTTCTACCTGGTAGTTAATGGCCAGGGGTAAGGCAAAGGTGCGCAAACGCTCGGCATCGGCTGCTACGACGGCCTGGGGTACGCCCTGGGTGTGGGCTAATAAACGCTGCGTTTCCAGCAGTCGGTCTTCTTCTTTAACCATCCAATCGTTCGTTAATTTTCCGGCTTCAATCAGTTGGTTGGTAAAGCGTTCTTCAATGGTATCCAGCACCACCTGGCTGACCACAAAAGCGACAGCAGCGGCCAATACCAACGCCAGTAAAACATACGGCAGCGTAATTTTCATCCGCACGGGAAAACGAACCCGGGGCAATCTGACCTGAACGGGTGAAACAGGGGTATTCTTACTTTCCGGGTGCTCTAGCCTGGCGAGAGCCTGCTCCAGCTCAGTGCGGGTGAAGGGGGAGTGTAGAAAAAGCGGCGTTCCATATCGTTCTTTGGCCTGTAGCTCCTGCTGGGGATCTGGGTACGCGCTGGTAAACAGGATTTTGGTTTGGGGAAAGTGTGACTGCATCCGCTCCAGCAAATCCGACCAGCCCTGACCGGTTGAATGTAAATCAACCACCACCAATTCCGGTTGGGCCTCCTCCAGAAGCGAGAGGGCTTCTGCCAGAGTCGGCGCATGCCTGACTTGGTGGCCCTGCTCTCTAAATAGATTGAGGAGAAACTGGGTTGAGCTTGAGTGGGGTTGGGCTATCAAGACCTGGAAGGGCATAACTTACCTCGAAAATAGAGCGCGGATCACCGAGTGCAAAACTTCTCATTGAATAACTGCCCGCCGCCAATGACCATAGTTATTATAACATCCTGGGGTTTGAACCCGGTTTGAGGGGCTAAAAAGTTGGGTTAGGTAATTATGTAACCTCATTGGTGTGGGGAGTAGTGGGTTGAATGAGACTCTTGAGTTGAGAAACCAATACCCCCATCGGAACCGGTTTGAGCAAATATTCATCCGCGCCAGCTTCCAGGGCTTGCACAACCCCATTTGAGTCAATTACCGCCGAGACGACTAAAATCGGGACCTGGCTGAAGGCGCGGATAGCCCGGCATGTCTCCCAACCGCTCAGACCCGGCATCATCAAATCCAGTAGAATCACATCAGGCTGTAACTCACGGGCGGCCTCAATTCCGGCTGCGCCCGAATGAGTTACAAACACCTCAAATAGGTCCTGGGGGAGCTTATCCTGGAGCATCCCGGTAAAGAGTATTTCATCATCAATAATCAATAGTTTGGCCGGCACCTTTTAAATTTCCACGATAAATATAGACCCGGTTGGTATGTTAGGCTCAACATAGATCCGCCCGCCATGTGCTTCAGTGACCATTTTACAAAAAGCCAGTCCCAGCCCTACTTGGGGGACGCCTCGAAGTTTCAACTCAACGATTTCAAACTTATCAAAGATACGCTCGTAATGCTCCGGGGCGATACCGGGGCCTTCGTCTATAACTTTAACCCGTAGCTGGGGCGAGTCTGGTGACTCGTTTTTTGGCTCTGGGTATTCTACTCGCACGGTTACGTGACTTTTAGCCGGTGAAAATTTTAAGGCATTAGAAATCAGGTTGTCCAGTAATCGTTGAAACATGTTGGCGTCAAGGCAGACCGGGCGCGACCCCGCCGGCAACTCGAACACGAGTTCAATTTTTCTGGATTGGGCGATAATTTTGTGCGTTCTCTCCGCCTGTTGGACAAGCTGGCTCACTTCCACAAGTGACCGATTTAAGATGGGCTGGTCAGCCTCCACTTTGGTCAGCATCAATAAATCGTTTAAAAACGAGTCTAAATGATGGGCTTGTTTCTTGATTTCATTAATTCCAGTCAGAATCTCAGGGGCCTCAGCATTCTTTAGCAGTAATAACTCGCTAAAACCCATGATGACCGCTAGGGGAGTTCTGACGTCATGCACAATCATCTGGGCCAGGTTTTCGCGTAAAAGCAGCGTCGCTTCTAACCGGTCATATTGTTGTTTTATGCGCACCATTGAGCGCACGCGCGCCCGCAGCTCAAGTTCGCTCACCGGCTTGCGTAAAAAGTCATTTGCTCCAGCCCCAAAACCGGTAACCAAATCCTCTTTGTTAACCAGAGCTGTCACCAGGATGATAGGAATATGCTGCCAGCGCTGGTCTGCTTTGAGACGCCGGCAAACTTCAAAACCATCTACAACCGGCATCATCACATCCAGCAGAATCACATCAGGATTGATTGTCTCAATGTGGGTCAGAACCTCAACACCGCTACTGGCAAAAACCAGGTTGTATCCCTCTGGATATAAAAATCCCTCGATTAGATCGCGAGCGACCCGTTCATCGTCAACAATCAGAATAGTAGCCGTACCGCTCATACAAAATCTCCTCTAAGCTGGGCTTTAATCGTCTTAACCAACTTTTCTAAGTGAACCGGCTTGCTCAGATAATCATTAGCGCCAGCCTCCAGGCAGCGCTCCCGGTCCCCTGGCATAGCCAGGGAAGTAACGGCGATAATCGGAATCGGGGCCAGCGTAGCGTTGGCCCGGAGGCGGCGAGTTGCTTCCAATCCATCCATAACTGGCATCTGAATATCCATCAGGATAAGGTTGGGTTCCTCTTCTTGCGTTCTTTCAATAGCCTCTTTACCGTTGCGAACGACGGTGACTTGAAAGCCGACGGCCTGTAGATAATCCTGAAACAAGCTGATATTATCCTCATTGTCATCGGCTAATAAAATTCGGTAAGGTTGCCCGTTTGGAGCCAGGGCTAGCTCCGTTAGGCTGATCTCTGGGCCGGCCTCCTTGGCTGAGTTGGCCCCTCTGTCAGGCTTGGTCCAGGGCAGTGAAAAAGTAAAACGGCTGCCCTGGTTAACCTGGCTTTCTACAGAAACGCTCCCGCCGTGTAGTTCGGCCATCCGGAAAACCAGTGACAACCCCAAGCCGGTGCCGCTGTACTGCCGTGCCAGGCGGCTATCGAGTTGCACAAAAGGCTTGAAGAGGCGCTTCAGATCTTCTGGAGCAATGCCGATGCCAGTATCCCAAACGGTAAAATGAACGGCCTGCTCGGCATCGTCTCCCCTCACCTCCAGCCCAACCTGGCCTCCCTCAGGGGTAAACTTGACCGCATTACTCAATAGGTTGACTAACATTTGCTTGAGGCGGCGCTCGTCGGCCTGTATTTCGGCTACCTGATCAATAACAGTTTCGGCTACTTGAAGCTGTTTCTTGAGAGCCAACTGTCTAATCATCCGCAGGCTGGCCTCGCTGACCGCCTCAATGGACACCGGCGTAATTTCTAACTCCATTTTACCGGCTTCAACTTTGGATAAGTCCAGGATGTCATTAATTACAGCCAGCAAATGCGCGCCACTCTCTTCGATGTTCTTGGCAAATTTAAGCTGCCGCTCGTTGAGCGGCCCAAACACTCCATTCTGAAGTATCTCAGCAAACCCCAGAATGGAGTTCAAAGGGGTGCGCAACTCATGGCTCATCCCGGCCAAAAACTCATCTTTAAGCCGCGCTGCTTTGGCCAGTTCGGCATTGGCCCGGCTCAATTCGGCGGTGCGTTCTTGGACCCGTTGGGCCAGCAAGCCGCGTTCTTCTTCGAGGTGTTCAAATAAACGGGCGTTCTCGATGGCGCCGGCCGCCTGATTAGCCAGCAGTTGTACCAGCGAGATTTCTTGACGGGTAAAAATTCGTTCTGCCCGGCTGTCCTCTAATTCAACCAGGCCCAAAACCTGGCCCTTAAAAATCATGGGCAACAGCAGCCGCGTCTTGAGGTTAGCCCGGTTCATATAGGCAAATTCGGCGGGATCAATATTGGGTTGATTGAGAGACATCTGTTCACAGATCTGCTCTTCTAAAACCTCTCGCGTGACCGGGTATTCCGTCAGCCGCTGAATTTTACCCGGCGATTTCGAGTCCCACCAGCCGCCAGGGCCGTACCTGGCCATGCTGGAAATAGTGTGCTCAGCCTGATTCCATTCAGAGAGGGTGCAAGTTTCAACCCCCAGCATTTTGGTCATTTCATAAGTCACCGTATCCAATACGTGACGCAGGTCCAGACTGGAGGTAATGGTCATTCCGGCAGCCTGCAAAGTGGTCAACTCGTGGTTACGCTGGAGCATCTCGGCTTCAGCTTGTTTACGCGCGCTAATGTCACGGGCTACCAGTTGAACAGCCAGCTTGTCTTGGTAGATAAAGGGAGTTTCCAGGACTTCCACCTCAATCTCTGTTCCATCAAGCCGGATAAATTTTTGTTCAGTGAGGCCACTTTTTTCGTAGGCTTTTTCCAAGTGGGGGGACTGCTTACTGTTCTGGGGTGGATTGGGCCGGATAAACTGGGTTATAGATTGGCCGATAAGTTGGAGAGGGCAACTGGCCCCCAGCAATTTAGCTCCGGCCGGGTTAATAAAGAGGATTTTGCCTAGATGATGGACAGCAATGCTGTCGGGAGATGCTTCTGCCCATTGGTGGTAGAGTTCTTCGCTTTCATTCGATTGCTCTTCGGCATGCTGGCGCTCGTCGAGTGGAGGATGCCCCGGCTCAGGTGTATCATTCAAACCGGTTAAGCATTCGTCTCCTTCTGGCTGGCTTAACGGGTCAGGCATGGGGTCACGAGGCTGTTTTCCACCTGCCAACATTTCGGCTGCTGGATCGGTGGAATTTTGTTCCATCCATCCTAACTCGGCCTGGTATTCCTCCAGCGGCTGGACGAAGTAATGCTTTAAACTCTGCCTTATGAGCCACGCCGCCAGAATTCCCAACAAAATTATCCCTCCGCCATGGAGTACTCCGTATTCATCTGGATTGAGCCAGAAGTAAACGATAATGGCGCCAAGGATAATCAGGGGGATAATTATCAGGATAGTCAGGAGGATACGCAGACGCCGCTGCAAGTGTTGCAGTCCGGTTGAGAGAGGTCGTCTCGCAGTGGAAGGGGGGTGTGGGGGAATCATATATCTCCTGGTAGAAAATGTGCAGTTTACTTCATTATACTCAATTTTAGCCAAATTTATAATAGGACAAGGGTATTTATTTGTCCAGAGTTTCACAAATTTACCGGATTTAAACTTTCTGAGCAAGCTCTCTTGGGCTATAATCTGCTTGTTATGAACCAAAGCTCAAAATCGCCCAAACATACCGCCTGGAGTGACCTTGATCTCAACCGCTGGCGCGAGTATGAAGAGATTGAGACTGACTCGCTCTGGCTATATTCCAACCGGGCCAGCGGCGATGGGCACAAGCTTGACTACCACGGCAATTACATTCCTCAGATTGCTACCCAGTTGTTGACCCGTTACAGCAAAAAAGATGAAATCGTGTTGGATATGTTTCTCGGTTCCGGCACTACCGCCATTGAAGCCGCCCGGCTGGACCGGCGTTGTCTTGGGGTGGAACTGAAGCCGGAACTGGTTGAGTACGTGCGGGGTAAGATCAGGCCGGACCTGCTTAAGTCGCGTATCCGGCTGTTGCAGGGCAACAGCGCCGCGCCGGAGACGGTTAGCCAGATTAGTGAAACTCTCCGAGCAATGCAGGCTAATACCGCTCACCTGCTCATCCTCCATCCTCCCTACGCCGATATTATCAAGTTTTCCGACCGGCCCGACGATCTCTCCAACGCCCCGACCACCGCTGCTTTTCTGGATGGCTTTGAAATCGTCGCCCGGAACGGCTACGAGTTGTTGGCCCCTGGCCGCTTCGCCGCGCTCATCATCGGCGACAAGTACGCCAATGGCGAGTTGGTTCCGCTCGGCTTCTGGTGCATGGAGCGCATGAACCGGGCCGGCTTCAAAACAAAGGCGATCATTGTCAAAAATATTGAGGGCAATGAGAAGGGCAAAGGCAAAAGCGCCAATCTCTGGCGCTATCGCGCACTGGCGGGAGGATACTATATTTTTAAGCATGAGTACATTATCTTGTTTTTTAAGCCGAAGACGTGAAACGTGCCAGGTTCTAACCTCATCCGCCACGAACTCAACAAACTCGAAGTGCTGCCTGCGTGGGGCCGGGCGCAGGGGGATCAGTGGGACCGGCTGAGCAATTTTATTTACCGGGTGCAGACCCTGGCAGGCGTGCAGCGCCAGGCTCAGGCGGTGGCTAAAGCCGCCAGGTTGCCGGTTGAGGCGTTTGAAGCCTATGCCATCCGCCGCTGGTATAACTACCACACTCACGATCAGATTCTGCAAATGTTTCTGGCCCATCCCGATGTACAGCCTGAAGCAAATCAGAAGCATCACAGTGTTGATTTCTATCTGCGCAGTTTGCCGTTTGATCTGAAAATTAGTCGCTTTCCCAAAGCTTATCCGGAAACCCTCAAATATGCCTGGCAGCACCGCCACCACCTGGCGCTGTGGCAGTATGAAAATCAGTCCAGACAGGGACGTTACCATGCCGGCAACCGGCTGTTCTTGATTTTGCATTACCGAGCCCAGCCGGAACTGAGCTGGCAGCTCCGCCGCGATTTTGACGCTCTGGAACGCTTGATTCAAGAGTTTTTGACAGCCCCTACGCTTCTCGGCCTGACCCTAACGAATCCCAAAACCCAGGAAATTCACCAGCCCTGGGCGGCAGTGATCTTCCACATCAAGTAATAAAAGTAGTACTCACCTCCTAAATTTGACACCCATTTTTTTTAGGCTTATAATGTTATCGTTCCCGTGAACGATAACGGAAAAATAATATGGGTTACAATGTTGTGACATCCTCCAATATTGCAGTCTCCTCAACGCAAGACAAACCGGCCCTGCTGGAAATGCGGGCAATTACTAAGCGCTTCCCCGGTGTGTTAGCCCTCTCCGATGTCAACTTTAATGTGGGCCAGGGGGAAGTAGTCGCACTCGTCGGTGAAAACGGCGCCGGCAAATCTACCTTGATGAAAATTATCTCCGGCGTCTACCTCGCTGATGCCGGTGAGATCATCTATAAAGGCAAACCGGTCATTTTTACCAACCCGCGCCAGGTCCAAACCGCCGGAATCGCCACCATTCATCAAGAGCTAAATCAAGTCCCCCAACTTTCCATTACCGAAAATATTTTCCTCGGCAGCGAAATCGCGCGTGGGCCGCACCCCACGGGATCGAACCTGAAACCGGCTACATTGGAGTGAACAAAAAAGGCCGTTATGTTTAAGTATTACTGTCCGGGTCAGTAACGCAATCTCAAAAGGAGTTGCTATCGTGATTGAAAATCCTGCCCAGCCGTTTGCCCTAGAGATGATCAACATCGAGAAATACTTCGGCCTGGTTTGTGCCCTCAAAAGCATCAATCTGGCCGTAGGTCGCAATGAGGTGGTGGGACTCATCGGCGACAACGGCGCCGGCAAATCCACTATGGTGAAAATCCTCACGGGCGTGTTTCCACCAACCAGCGGCGAGCTGTACATTGCCGGACATCGTGTGGATTTCGGGAGTTACAATGTCAAGCGGGCGCACGAACTCGGCATCGAAACCGTGTATCAGGACAAATCGCTGGCCGAGAAGCAGGTCCTCTGGCGGAATTTTTTTATCGGCCGCCAGATCACCCACCGCTTTGGTTTTATCAACGTCAAGAAGGAGAAGGAAATCGCCCAGGAAATCATGGTCAATACCATCGGATTTCGCGGCAGAGGAATCACGGTAGATTCGACGGTGAGCAAGCTGTCCGGTGGCGAACGCCAGGGAGTTGCCATCGGAAGGGCCATGCACTTCGAGGCGGAACTCATCATCCTGGATGAACCGACGGTGGCGCTCTCACTGAAGGAAGTGCAGAAGGTGCTAAACTTCGTCCATAAGATCAAAGAAGGCGGCAAAGGTTGCATCTACATCTCCCACAACATTTCGGACGTGTACGAGATATCGGATCGCTTCGTGGTCATGGATCGCGGCGAGATTGTGGCGAGTATCGAAAAGAAAGACATCAGCCTGAAAGCGTTGGATGAGTTCCTGCTCCAGTACGCCCATGGTATGAAAGGCACAGAGTAATCATGAATCAAACGCGCTCTTTTCTGGCGGTTCTGGGTCGAATCGAAGGTCTGCCCATCGTGCTGGTATTGGTCGCCCTGTTCGCCGCGTATATCATCTCGGCGCCAAGCGTCTTCCTGAAGACCGGAATCTACATGTCGTTCCTGGAGACGATCACCCCGTTGCTGATCTGCGGTTTGGGTCTTACCTTTGTTATCACCGCGGGGGAGATTGATCTGAGCTTCCCCGCGGTGATTGCCCTCTCCGGCTTTGTTCTGGCCTGGGCCTATCGGACGCTGGACCCGGGCTGGGCGCTGTGGGCGGGCCTGGTCCTGGCGCTGCTTGCTGGCGCCCTGGCGGGGTACATCAACGGTTTGCTGGTCGCCCAGGTCGGCGTGCCTTCGATCATGGCAACGTTGGCCTCGCAGTTCTTCTGGTATGGGACTACCACCCTGCTGGCAGGCGGCCTGCAGGTGGCACTGGTCGGGATTCAGGACACCTTCGTTCATGAACTTCTGGTAGGTAGGCTTTTTAAGGGCCAAATTGTGGGGGGTCAAAATTTCTCCGGGCTGCCCGTTCAATTTCTGTGGGCACTGGGGCTGGCCGTCCTGATGTGGTTCATCCTGAACCGGCACACATTCGGCGAAGCGGTGTCGTTCGTCGGCGACAACGCCAACGTCGCGCGGGTCATGGGCATCAATGTCGAGAAGACGCGCATCCGGTTGTTCACCTTTCAAGGGGTGATGGCGGCCTTCGCCGGGATCATCCTGACGCTCGACATCGGGGTCTTTTATCCGACTCAGGGGAATTTCCTCTTGCCGGTGATGGCGGGTGTGTTTGTCGGCGGGACTTCGATTGCCGGTGGCGCTGGCTCCATCGTCGGCACGTTTTTCGGCATGTATGTCATCGGTTCGCTGGAAGCCGGGGTCGTCGCGACCACCCTCAGCGGCTATTGGGTGCGGGCGGTGGAAGGAGTGGTAATGGCTGCTGTCGTGGTGCTCAACGCCGTTATTGGCGAGGGACGCATGGCGGCGATCTCAGAGCAACTGCGCCGGTGGAGCTTTCCTGCCCGGGCTGACACAACTGGAGAGAGTTTGAGACAACCGGACGAGGCTATGAAATGATTCTGTTTCATGGGGTTGCGGCATAGGTGCGCAGATAAAGGAGGTATGATATTGAAACTAGTAAAAGACAATAGATAGTCCAATTTTACATACAAATCGTAAATTCACTGAGGAAAAGGAGATAGAAATGAAGCGCTTATCTTTAATGGCGGTTTTGGTGATCGCAGTGGTCGTCGCACTCTATGTGCCAATGGCCCAAGCAGAGCAGAAACCGATTGTGACGAATGATAGTGGTTCCATACTGACTGATAGGTTGCCAATTCTCTCTGAGAACAATGTTGTTCAGCAGCCAGTTGTTCCCGCCACCCAGTCAGTTGTTACCCCCACCATCGTGATGTATATGCAGATGGGGGGCGATCCGGGCATTGCCTCGGTGCTGGCGCGGACAAACGGCGCCAAGGCTGCGGCGGCAGCGTTGGGGATCGAGCTGCACGAGCAGTACTCAAGCTGGGATCAGCAGAAGATGATTGACGCCTTCAAGGAAGCGATCGCTGCCCAACCGGATTGCATCGAAATCATGGGGCATCCAGGCGAAGAGGCTATGATGCCGCTGGTTGATGAGGCCGTAGCAGCAGGCATCATTGTCACCAGTGGTAATAATCCGATGCCCAACATTGAGGCTAAATACAAGGATAAGGGCTTTGGGTATGCTGGCGCTGATCTTCATGCCGGGGGCTATCTGGCCGGCCAGGGGATGGTCGCAGCAGGCCTGAAAGCTGGCGATGAGGCGCTGGTCTACGACATCTGGCACCAGGAGCTGCGCAGCAGAAGCTCCCAGGGCGTCTATGATGCACTTACCGAAGCCGGACTCAAGGTTGATAAACTCGACGTTTCCCAGGAGGTGGACAGCGAAGCGTCGCTGGCGATCCCCATCTTGACGGCGTACATTGAGGCGCATCCCAACCTGAGGGCCATCGGCACCCAGCACGGTCAGATAACCGGGATTCTGCCGACGGTGCTGGAACAGGCCGGGAAACAGCCCGGTGACATCATCGTGGGCGGCATTGACCTGGGACCTGAGATAGTGGCGGCTATCGAGGAGGGCTGGATCAGCGCCAGCTTCGATCAGGCCCTATATCTGCAAGGTTTCTACCCGGTGCAACAGTGCTGGTTGACGAAGAACTATTTCTATCCGGGTCTGCACCTCGACACTGGTGTCGGCACGGTGAACACCAATAACGTCGATATGATCGCGCCACTCATCGAACAGGGACTTCGTTAGTTCGATAGTAGATTAAAAATCATCTTCACCACGGACTTCGGCCTATTGACGGTCTGACGTTAGCCCCTCCTCGTTTTGCAAGGAGGGGCTTGTTGTAGCGAACTTTGTCCTGTGGAGTGGAGAGAATGGTTATCCTGAACTCACAGGAAGGAGGTGAAGCGTATTTAAACAACAGGCTTGTTTGCTTGTCGGTATGATTTCCAGATGCAAACCTAGTATAAGACATCCATTACAAAGGAGTGAAAGATGAAAAAGAACAAGCTGTTCATATTAACGATGGAGCTGGTGATTCTGGCGCTGCTGTTAGCCCCCTACATTGTGGCTGCTCCTGCTCCGGCGGCCGCCCAAACTCCCACGACTGAGGCCGCTGCTGAAGCGCCTAAATGGTGCAGTAACACCAATATTGTTTTCTTCCCCGGCGGGGCACCGGGCGGCCCCTTTGAAACGGTGGTTTACAACGGCGCCCTTCAGGCGGCCGAAGACCTGGGGGCCAACGTGGAGTACGTCTGGTCCGATTGGAACCCGGAGCAGATGGTCACCCAGTTTGCCGAAGCAGCCGCCACCCAGCCCGACGGCATCGCCATTATGGGCCACCCCGGGGTCGAGGCCTTCCAGACCGTGGTTGACGATGCCCGCGCTCAGGGGATCATTG
Source organism: Anaerolineales bacterium (assembly GCA_015075185.1). GTDB lineage: Bacteria > Chloroflexota > Anaerolineae > 4572-78 > J111 > DSQQ01. The sequence goes on from JABTUW010000004.1 coordinate 224,527, forward strand.
TGACCAGCCAGAACGTTACTCTGCCCGAGCTTGAGGCTGCCTATAGCGCCGATGGTTTTGGGTATGCGGGCGCTGAACAGTATTCAGCCGGCCATGCTCTGGGCGCTGAGGCGGTCAAACGCTTTGACCTCCAGGCCGGCGACCGGGCGATGGTCTGGGGTTTGCTGGCGCAGGCGGGCCGGGGCGAGCGCACCAGGGGTGTGGTCGAGGCTCTGGAAGAAGCCGGGCTGACGGTAGACTACCTGGAAATTGACGATGCTACCAACGCCGATGCTTCGGCGGGCATCCCCACGTTTGTGGGTTATGTGTCGGCTAACCCCGATGTCAAGTTGATCGTGACCGACCACGGTAACCTGACCGGCACGCAGGAAGCCTTGTTGAGCGCCGCCGGTTTGGATGCGGACGCCGTTTTTGCCGCCGGGTTTGACCTCTCACCGGCTACGATTGAAGGGATTCGGGGCGGCTGGACCGACCTGGTGATTGACCAGCAACAGTGGTTGCAAGGGTATCTACCTATTCTGCAAATCTGCCTGACCCACAACTTTGCCTTCACCGGTCTGCATGTTGATACCGGAGCTGGTTTTGCCCATAAAGATAATGTGGAATTACTGGCCGACCTGGTTAACCAGCAAATCCGCTAACCATTCAGGATGATAGCGGGCCAAAATATACTACTATCTCTATTAGCCTGGCCAGAAACCTGTCAGGTCTCTAAGACCTGACAGGTTTGAAACCGGGTTCTCAGGATAGGTTTTACATGTCCTTTTCTCCCGGCAGGCAAAGGGAGGAAGTGAGGGCTTGAGTAGCCGTCTAAATCCTGACGACTGGAGTGAATTTTATGAGTGCCGATTACAGGCTTGAACTAAAAATGTCTCAAAATCTTTGGGGAAGTCCGATCGCTGCAAAATGTCAACTTCCATTTAGGACGAAATGAGGTGGTTGGCCTGCTGGGGGATAACGGCGCGGGCAAGTCTACGCTGATTAAGATCATCACCGGTTATCATCAGCCTGATGAAGGTGAGATTTTTTGTAATGGTCAGAAAATTGACCATTTGAGCGTACCCAAGGCCAGGGAATTGGGGATCGAGACGGTTTACCAGGAACGGGCGCTGGCCGAGTTACAGTCCCTGTGGCGAAATATCTTTATCGGCCGCGAACTAAGTAACTCGCTGGGTTTTCTAAAGGTTAAAGAAATGCAGGCGCAAACCGAGCAGTTGATGCTGGAGTCAATGGGCTTTACCTCCACGGCGGTGAGTCCCGAGTCGACCATCAAAACCTTTTCCGGCGGCGAAAAGCAGGGTGTGGCCATTGTCAGGGCCTTATTTTTTGATGCGGAGATTATTGTCCTGGACGAGCCAACGATGGGCCTGTCCTTAAAAGAAACCCGCAAGCTGATCAATTTTGTGCGCGGCATCAAAGAAGCCGGCAAATCGGCCATTTTTATTGACCACAATATCTTTCACGTCTATTCAGTGGCCGACCGGGTGGTAGTGCTGGATCGGGGTCGAGTGGCGGGTGAATTTATGACCAGCGCTATCAGTTTGAATGACCTGATGGATAAGATGTACCGGGTGGCCGAAACCGGTAGTTTTGATTAGAGGATTGTAAACCATGAACTCGACAGCTGAAGATTCGGCGGCTGAACAGAGGCTGCCCAAACCCCGGGAAAAATTTAGTCTGACCAGATTTTTACGCCGGTATGGCCCCCAGGTGGGAATTCTGACCGTTTTTGGGCTGATGTGGCTGTCCTTCATCCTTGCTGCCCCAAAAACGTTTTTGTCTCCCCAGATTTATCTGGCGTTTATGTCCACCATCCCTTTCTTTGCCATTATCGCCTTACCCCTGACCATGCTGGTCATTGCCGGCGAAATGGACCTGTCCTTTCCATCCATTATGGCCATGGGGATGGTGGCTTTTGTGGGGGTCTTGAACACTACCGGCAATGTCTTTTTGGCCCTCCTGGCCGGCCTGGTGGTCGGATTTCTGGTCGGCTTATTGAACGGGGTGATTGTGGTGGGCATTGGTCTGCCCTCACTAGTGGTGACGATTGGCACTCAGTTCTTCTGGCGTGGGGCAGTTTTAGTGCTGTTGAATGGTAAAAGTTATCCCCTGATTGCGGCCAAAAGTAGTTTTATTTACAGCCTGCTGGTCGGCAAAGTAGCCGGGATTCCGATGCAAATGATTTGGTTGGTGCTGATTGCCGTCGTTATCTGGGTCTTGCTGAATCGCCACCGCTTCGGGGCCAATATTTACGTCATCGGCGATAACAAACAGACGGCCGAATTGATGGGTGTTAATACGGCCCGCACACGCATGTTGATGTTTGCTTGGGTGGGCATGGCCGCGGCTTTTGCCGGCATTCTGGCCAGTTTGCAGGTCTCCTTTTTCTGGCCATCGTTGGGCGAAGGTTACCTGCTCAGCACCCTGGCTGCGGTCTTTTTGGGCGGCACCTCGGTTTTTGGTGGGGTTGGCACCATTCTGGGCACGTTTATCGGCAGCTTCATCATCGGGGCTATCCAGGCGGCGATCGTGGCTATTGGCCTGACTGGCTTCTGGACCGAACTCATCTACGGCTTGATTATTATCCTGTCGGTTTCGATGCATGCCATTTTGCGGCGCAGAGTAGAGTAAGCTTATGAAACACCGCGAGCGTGTTTTAACGGCTCTCCAGCATGAAGAGCCTGACCGCTGCCCCATGCAAATCAGTTTTACCCCCGAATTTGCGGCATGGTTGCGGAAAGACATGAGGCTAACCGACGCCGATGTTCACAACCCGCATGGAGGTGGCAACACCTACGTTATTGAGCGGGCGCTGGATGAAGATTTGCTGTTGACTTCGGTCGGTTGGGCCAACTCTTACTATGCGACCGAAACATACAGCACCGACGGCCTGACCTACACCGACGAATGGGGCATCACTTGGCGCAACTCCCCTTACCAAACTAAATTTGGCCAGGGTTCCTACACCGAAATCATCGGTCATCCCCTGGCCGACGATCAGGCCATCAGCTCTTACTGCCCGCCTGACCCGAACCGGCCCGAACTCTATACCGAGGCGGAGCGGGTCATCAAGACTTATAAAGACGAGTATTGGATTGTGGGCGTAACAGTGACCACGATTTTTGAAACTGCCTGGGCCTTACGCGGCTACCAGCAAACCCTGCTCGATTTTGCCCTTGACCCCGACTTGATTGAAACTCTCTTTGATATTCCGTTTCATTATCATCTTACCGCCGCCAAAAAACTGGTCGAACTGGGCGTGGACATGATTTGGTGCGGCGACGACATTGGCGCGCAGACCATGATGCTGATTTCACCCGAGACCTGGCGCAAGCATTTTAAACCGCGCATGGCCACTTTTATTTCAACCCTCAAAAACATCAATCCCGAACTGAAGGTGGCCTATCACTCCGATGGCAACATTGCTCCGATTATTCCCGAGTTGATCGAAATTGGCCTGGATGTACTGAATCCAATCCAGCCTCGCTCGATGGACCCGGCTGAGATTGCCCGGAAATATGGCGATAAGTTGTGTTTCTGGGGATCCATTGACGAGCAGTACACGCTGCCATACGGCAGCCCGGCCGAAGTCGAGGCCGAAGTTGTCAGCCGCTTGAAGACGCTGGGTAAAAACGGCGGCTTGATCCTGGGGCCAACCCATCACGTGCAGCTTGACACGCCCCTGGAAAACTTTTGGGCGATGGTCAAAACAATTACCAACACACCTTATTCAATAAGCAGGCAGTAGAGAGTAAGGCATTTTTCCTTGCTTGATACTCCCTACTTGTTACTTCCGTTTGCTAAACTGCTATGAGTGAAAATAACTGGTGGACGCTAGAACTTGAAGGTATGCCCGGCTTTGAGATGGCGATGAAGCGGGTCTATGCCTGGTATGAGGGCGAGATGCTCGATCGTCCTCCAGTGCGTTTTATCGCCCACAATGCTTTTGTGGATGAAATCAACCAGGCTTACCCCTCGACCAATATTAAAGACAGGTGGTTTGATGAAGAGTTTCAGGTGGACACCTTCCTCAAATCCATCCGGGGTAAAACCTTTCATGGTGAAACTTTTCCGGTCTTTTGGCCCAATCTTGGTCCCAATTTTTACGCCGCTTTGTACGGGGCAGAACTTGGATTCAGGGATGTTACTTCCTGGTCACCGCCAATGATCTGCGACTGGGCCGACGTGGACAACTTGAAACTGGATTTGTCCAACCCCTATGCCAAAAAAATTGACGACCTGACCCGCTGCGCTCTGGAAAAATGTACGGGTAAATTTATGGTGGGTTACACCGACCTGCATCCTGGCCTGGACTGCGTGATGGTCTGGCGTGGTTCTCAGCAGCTTTGCCTGGACCTCTACGATCAGCCAGAGAAAGTAAAAATGCTGGCCCATTTGGCGATCAACGATTTTGAAACCATTTTTGACCATTATGACTGTATGCTCAAAGCCAAGCGGCAACTTTCGGTGAGTTGGATGGGCATCCCTTCGTTTGGCAAAATGCACATCCCCAGTTGCGATTTTTCTGCGATGATTTCCAGCGATTTCTTTATCGAGTTTAGCCTGCCGGCCCTGCGCCGAGAAACGGCTCATACCACTCACAATATTTACCACATGGATGGCAAAGGTGTGGCCAAACATCTTGACCTAATCCTGAACGAGCCGGGGGTCCAGGCCATTCAGTGGGTTCAGGGCGTGGGCGATGACCAGCCCATTCTGCAATGGATTCCGCTTATCAAAAAGATTCAGGCCAAAAAGCCGGTCATTGTAGATTTGCAACAGCATGAGTTGGAGCCATTTATTGAGCAGATGAAGCCTGAAGGCCTATTCTTGTGGATTGCTACCAAGAGTGAAGAGGAGGAATTAGCCATTATCAAACGCCTGGAGAGATGGGTAGCTACTCAAAAACATAATCAATCTGGGACCCCTTCTCTCGTAACGGAGAGAAGGGGCCACCTTAAAAATTAAATGGTTCTATAGAGTAAGCGGCAGATATCCCATGTCAACACCCAGACAGGTGACTATCAGGCAGGTGGCGCAAAAAGCAGGCGTCTCGACCCAAACTGTGTCTCGCGTTCTTAATAATCGCCCCGATGTTGCCGTCGAGACACGCGAGCTTGTCCAGCAGGTCATTGTTCAGCTTGGCTACAAGCCCAGCGCTCTGGCCCGGAGTTTAATCCGGCGGCGCAGCCTGACCCTGGGCGTTGTCATTGCCGAGTTGGGCCAGTATGGCCCGATGCGCCGCCTGCTGGGCATGGAACAGGCGGCCACGGAATATGGCTACCGGCTGCACATGAGCCTGGTCCACCAGCCCGAAGTGGAAAACAGCGACCAGATCCTGGACGAATTATTGGCCTGGCATGTGGATGGCATTATCTGGGCTATTCCCGAAATTAGTCATAACCGGATCTGGTTGCAGCGAAAAGCTTCGCAGTTGCCGGTGCCGGTGGTGCTTATTTGCGAACAGCCTTTGTACAGCGAGCACGCCGTTTCGATTGACAACCGGGCCGGCGGTTTGCTGGCGACCCAGCATTTGTTGGTCCAGGGATATCAGTCCGTTGGGATTATTACCGGCCCTTTAAGCTGGGCGGCAGCGCAACAACGTCTGCTGGGCTGGCAGGAGGCGCTCACCACTTACCAAAACCGGCAAATGTTTGAGGGCGATTGGTCAGCCGCCAGCGGCGAGCAGGGTCTTCATCAGTTGCGGCGGCAGTATCCTGAGCTGGATGCGGTGTTTGTGAGCAACGACCAGATGGCTCTGGGAGTGTTGCAGGCCGCCCATGAGTTAGGTTTACGTGTTCCTGAAGGTTTAGGCGTGATTGGTTTTGATAATATCCCGGAAGCGAGCTACTTCTATCCCCCGCTCAGTACCGTTCGTCACAAACTGACGGACCAGGGCAAAATTGCGGTGCAGAAGTTGATTGAAATCATCGAGGCCAGGCACCAGAAAACAACTCTGTCCCCCGCCGAAATTACCCTATTGCAACCGGAATTGGTCGTTAGAAAAAGCTCGGTTAGAAGCAGTAGCAGTAAGGAGTAATTCATTATGATTAATCTCAAACAATTCGAGGTCTGGTTCGTAACCGGCAGCCAGCATCTCTATGGTCCTGAAACTCTTGAGCAAGTCGCCGAACACTCTAAAACCATTGCCCAGGCGCTGTCCCAATCAAAAAATATTCCGGTTAATGTTGTTTTTAAGCCGGTCGTGGTTACGCCTGAGGCAATCCTGGAAGTATGCCGGGAGGCTAACGCGGCCAAAAATTGTGTTGGGCTGATTACCTGGATGCACACTTTCTCCCCAGCCAAAATGTGGATCGCGGGCTTACAGGCATTGCAGAAGCCGTGGGCGCATTTGCACACCCAGTACAACCGTGATATTCCCTGGGCTGATATTGATATGGATTTTATGAATCTGAACCAATCCGCTCACGGCGACCGCGAGTTCGGCTTCATGAGCAGCCGGATGCGCTTGGAGCGCAAGGTGGTGGTTGGACACTGGCAGGATGATGGTGTCCAGACCAGCTTGGGAACGTGGGCGCGCGCGGCTTGCGCCTGGCACGATGCTCAGGGAGCCAGGTTTGCCCGTTTTGGCGACAACATGCGCGAAGTGGCGGTGACTGAAGGTGATAAGGTGAATGCCCAGATGCGGCTGGGTTACAGCGTCAATGGCTACGGTATCGGCGATCTTGTTGACTACATAAATGAGGTTTCGGATGCTGAGATTGACCAGATCATTCAGGAATACCTCGACCAGTATCAGGTCGTGCCGTCGCTTCGTCCCGGAGGCAGCCAGCATCAGTCCCTGCGTGACGGGGCCCGCATTGAGGCCGGGCTGCGACATTTCCTCGAACATGGCAAATTCAAAGGCTTTACGACTACTTTTGAGGACTTACATGGCTTGGCGCAACTTCCCGGCCTGGGTGTCCAGCGATTAATGGCTGATGGCTATGGCTTTGCCGCCGAGGGTGATTGGAAAACCGCCGCCCTGGTCCGGGCGATGAAGGTTATGAGCGTCGGTCTGGAAGGTGGGACCTCCTTTATGGAAGATTACACCTATCACCTCAGTCAAAGCGGCATGAAGGTACTGGGAGCGCACATGCTGGAAATCTGTCCCAGCATCGCCGCCACAAAACCCTCGCTCGAAGTTCACCCCCTCTCCATTGGCGGTAAGGCCGACCCGGTGCGGCTGGTGTTTGACGCCAAGTCGGGGCCGGCGGTCAATGCGGCGGTTATGGAAATGGGTAATCGCTTACGAATGGTGGTCAACCAGGTTGATGCGCTGCCGGCGGATGAACCTTTACCCAAGCTGCCGGTCGCCAGAGCCTTGTGGATTCCGCAGCCCGATCTAAAAACATCTGCCGCAGCCTGGATTCTGGCTGGCGGGGCGCACCATACCGGCTTCAGTCTCTCTTTGACTGCCGAACATTTGGAGGACTTTGCCGAGATAGCCGGGATGGAGTTCTTGTTAATTGATAAGGATACTACGGTTTCGGGCTTCAAGAAAGAGTTACGCTGGAACGATCTGTACTATCACCTGGCTAAAGGAATATAAGTGCTCTCGCTAAACTGCCAAATTGAGTGGCTCCAGGCCTTACTTGGCAGCGGAAAAGGGTCCAGGCCGCGCTTATCCATCCCCTGCGGGAACTATTCAAATCATCAACAAGGAGCTTAACGGATGAAAAAACCAGTTTTAGGAGTTATTGTTGGTAACCGGGGCTTTTTCCCCGACCACCTCTGTGAAATCGGACGCCAAACCATCTTAAAAGTGCTGGCGGAAGAAGGGATTGAAGCTGTTGCCCTCACTTCGGCTGATACCCCGTTTGGCAGCATTGAAAGCTTGAGTGACGCCCAAAAATGCGCCGACCTGTTCAAACAGCATCGCGATAGGATTGATGGGGTCCTGGTGACCCTGCCCAACTTTGGCGATGAACGGGCCATTTCTAATGCTTTGCGCTGGGCCAATTTGAACGTGCCTGTCTTGATCCACGCCTTTGCCGATGACCCGGCCAAAATGAGCATCACCGACCGGCGTGACTCTTTCTGCGGCAAAATGTCGGCCTGCAACAACCTGCGCCAGTACGGCATCAAGTACTCGCTGACGACCCTGCACACGGTTGATCCGGAAAGCGAGAGCTTCAAGACCGACCTGCGCCGTTTTGTGAGCACCTGCCGGGTGGTGCGCGGCTTGCAAAATGTGCGTATCGGCGCGTTGGGCGCCCGTCCAGCGGCCTTCAATACCGTCCGCTACAGTGAAAAATTGTTGGAGCGCAGCGGTATCTCGGTGGAAACGTTGGATTTGTCGGAACTCTTTGGCCAGATAAACCGGCTGAATAGTGATGACTCCAGTGTTAGATCTAAGTTGGAAGATATTAACGCCTACGTGCCGACTAGAGGCATTCCCCAGGAGTCGCTCTTGAAAATGGCCAAACTGGGTGTGGTCGTTGATCGCTGGATGAACGATCAAAACTTAGTGGCTACGGCTATCCAGTGCTGGACTTCCATGGAAGAATATTTTGGCGTGGTTCCCTGCACCATCATGAGCATGATGAGCAACAAACTAACCCCCTCTGCCTGCGAAACCGATATTGCCGGCGTGGTAGGCATGTACGCCCTGGCCCTGGCCTCAGAAAAACCGAGCGCCCTGGTGGATTGGAACAACAACTACGGCGACGACCCGGACAAGGGGGTCATCTTCCACTGCTCCAACCTGCCCAAAGGTGTCTTCACCAATCAGGATGATGCCGGTTTGATTTCACCCGACGACATCCCGGTCATGGATTATCAGGCGATTATTGCCGGAACCGTGGGCCGAGAAAATACCTTTGGGACTGTAGTGGGCCGGGTGCGCGCCGAACCATTCACTTACTGCCGCGTTTCTACCGACGATTTCAGCGGCAAAATCACGGCCTACCTAGGCGAGGGTGAGTTGACCAACGATCCGCTCAAAACGTTTGGCGGCTACGGCGTAGTGCGGGTACCCAATCTGCAAGGATTGCTCCGCTATATCTGTGAAAACGGCTTTGAGCACCACACTGCCGTCAATCTGTCCCAAACTGCCGCCGCCGTAAACGAAGCTTTAGGCAAGTATCTGGGTTGGGAAGTTTATTACCATCGCTAATTTTGAAATAACCGTTTCGCTTCATAGGAGTTGAAGATGAATCAAAACGATATCCCACAAGCAATTAAGAGCGGAAAGACCATTCTTGGCATCGAGTTCGGCTCAACTCGCATCAAGGCGGTGTTGATCGGTGAGGATCATGCGCCGATCGCATCGGGAAGCTATGAGTGGGAAAACCAATACGAAAACGGCATCTGGACATATAGTCTTGAAGATGTTTGGACAGGCTTGCAGGAAAGCTATCGGAAGCTTAACAACGAGGTTTTTGAGAATTACAACATCCCACTCCAGACCATTGGCGCGATTGGTTTCAGCGGTATGATGCACGGCTATATGGCATTCGATAAGGACGAAAATTTACTCGTCCCGTTTCGTACATGGCGGAACACCATAACCGGGCAGGCAGCCCAGGAACTCACGGATCTGTTCCAATTTAATATTCCCCAACGTTGGAGCATTGCCCACCTCCATCAGGCGATATTGAACAAGGAGAGCCATATCAACGATATCAGCTATCTCACGACGCTGGCCGGCTATGTCCATTGGAAATTGACGGGGCAAAAGGTGTTGGGCATTGGCGAAGCATCGGGCGTGTTCCCCATTGACAGCCAGACCAACGACTACGATGCCGGCAAGATCGAGCTATTCAATCAGCGGCTTGCAGCCGAAAATGTCTCGTGGAAACTCCAAGACATCCTGCCCAAAGTCCTGGTAGCCGGAGATACCGCCGGCATTCTGACCGAAGCAGGGGCAAAACTGCTCGATCCTACGGGGCAGTTACAAGCGGGGATTCCGCTCTGTCCGCCGGAGGGCGACGCCGGCACCGGCATGGTGGCGACGAATAGCGTGGGAGAGCGAACGGGCAATGTCTCCGCCGGAACATCGGTCTTTGCTATGATCGTTTTGGAGCAGCCGCTGTCAAAGCTCTATCCTGAGATTGACATGGTGACAACGCCCGCAGGCAAGCCTGTGGCGATGGTCCATAGCAACAACTGCACCTCCGATCTCAATGCCTGGGTTGACCTGTTCCAGGAATTTACACAGGCGCTTGGGGTGGAGATCAGCGAATCCAGGCTGTTTGAAATGCTGTATACCCAGGGCCTGGCCGGCGATGCGGACGCGGGCGGGCTGCTGGCTTACAATTACTTTGCGGGCGAACATATCACCCACCTTGAAGCTGGGCGTCCCCTGTTCGTTCGTACACCCGAAAGCCGCTTCACGCTGGCGAACTTCATGCGGGTACATCTGTTCGCGGCGCTCGGCGCATTGAAGATCGGGTTGGGCATCTTTGACCAGGAGCAGGTGAAGATTGATCGCGTGCTCGGTCATGGCGGCTTCTTCAAGACGCCGGAAGTGGGTCAAAAGATCATGGCCGCGGCGATGAATGTCCCCGTTTCCGTTATGGAGACCGCCGGCGAGGGCGGCGCATGGGGAATTGCCCTGCTGGCCGCCTATATGCTCCATAAGGCAGCGAATGAGCCGCTGGAAGCCTATCTCTCCCACAAGGTCTTTGCCGGAGAACAAGGCACAACCATTGCGCCCGACCCGACGGATGTGGCCGGATTTGCCGCGTTCATGGAGCGCTACAAAAAGGGACTCAGCATCGAACGAGCCGCCGTGGAAACGCTGAGGTAGAAGAGTCAGGCTAAGGAGGCCAGACAGTGATCTGCTCGAATACCTCAATTGGAGATTAAGAGAGCATTTGGAAATCCCAGAAACAACCTTGCCAAGGGCGCTCGTCCGGCGATGAAGTCGCCGGACTATAGAACAGCGCCCGATTAATCGGGCTAAAGCCGGCTTCACCCGGCGCTGTTCGCTAACCCTGGCATTCATGCCGGGGCGGACCAGTTGGACGAAATAGTTTCCGAAAGCTTTCAATTGGAGCTTAAATGACCAACAAAAAATACGCCATCGGGATTGATTTTGGCACCGAGTCGGGGCGGGTGGCCCTGGTAGACCTAGCCAACGGGCAGGAAGTCGCCACTGCTGTGCATGCCTACGCCAATGGGGTGATTGATGAAAAACTGCCTGGCTCTGGTATTCCTCTGGAGCCGGATTGGGCTTTGCAAGACCCTGGCGACTACCTGGAAGTGTTCAAAAAAGCTGTCCCGATGGTGCTCAAGGAAAGCGGCGTAGACCCTGCTGATGTGGTCGGTCTGGGGATTGACTTTACCGCTTGTACGATGCTGCCCACCAAAGCTGACGGTACTCCCCTCCGCTTTTTGCCGGAATGGCGAGATAACCCTCACGCCTGGGTAAAGTTGTGGAAGCATCACGCCGCCCAGCCGGAAGCCAACAAACTCAATCAGATTGCCCGCGACTTGGGCTATAACTTTCTCGACCGCTACGGCGGTAAAATCAGCTCGGAGTGGTTCTTCCCTAAAGCGTGGCAAATCCTGGACGAAGCGCCGGAAGTTTACGCTGCCACCGACCGGCTGATTGAAGGCGCGGATTGGGTGGTCTGGCAGCTCACCGGTCAGGAGAAGCGCAACTCCTGTACGGCGGGCTACAAGGCGATGTGGTCCAAACGGGAGGGATACCCGCCCAATGCCTTCTTTAAGGCGCTTGATCCGCGCCTGGAAAACATCGTGGACGAAAAGATGTCACGCGACATTTACCCGCTGGGAGAAAAAGCGGGTGGATTGACCGAGCAAGCCGCCGGCTGGACGGGCCTTAAACTTGGCACGGCGGTTGCTATCGCCAACGTAGATGCCCATGTGTCCGTGCCGCCGGCGACGGTGACGGAGCCGGGCCGGATGGTGATCATTATGGGCACATCGAACTGCCACATGGTGATGGGGACAGAAGAACGGCTAGTCCCCGGCATGTGTGGTTATGTTGAAGATGGCATCATTCCGGGCCTGTTTGGCTATGAAGCCGGGCAGTCGTGTGTCGGCGATCACTTTGCCTGGTTTGTGGAGAACTGCGTGCCGGGCCGCTACGAAAAAGAGGCGGCGGAACGGGAAATTGATATTCACGAACTGCTGGAAGAGAAAGCGGCCAAGCTCAAACCCGGTGAAAGCGGCCTGGTCGCCCTGGATTGGTGGAACGGCAACCGCAGCGTGCTGGTAGATGTGGACCTGACCGGCATGTTGGTCGGGGCGACGCTGGCAACCAAACCGGAAGAGATTTACCGGGCGCTGATCGAAGCCACTGCCTACGGCACCCGCATGATTGTCGAAACGTTTGAGGCCAACGGCGTGCCGGTAAAGGAAATCGTGACGACCGGCGGCCTGCCCAACAAAAACAAGCTACTCATGCAGATTTACGCCGACGTGACCGGGCGGCCGCTCTATATTGCCAGCAATGTTCAGGGGGGAGCGGTCGGCTCGGCGATGCATGGGGCGGTGGCGGCAGGCAAAGCGGCGGGCGGGTTCGACTCGATTGTCGAGGCCACCCGGCAAATGGCCAGCCTGCGCGCCGAGTCGTACCAACCCAACCCGGCGAACAAAGCAGTCTACGACCAGCTCTATGCCGAATACGTGACCCTGCACGACTACTTTGGTCGTGGGACGAATGATGTAATGAAACGGCTCAAAGCGTTGAAAGCGCGGATTAAGGTCGGGTAAGTTGAAGAACCCTGGTCTGGCGTCAATGCTCTGTGTTGGCGCCAGACTGAGACGCTCTGTGTCGAGCCTGTGAAGATGGGGAGTGTCTGATTATCTGAAGCGTCTTTGATAGAGGATATTCATCGGTAGAGAAGGTGACATCCATCACTACCATTTTGGGGTAGTTTCATTTACCCTGATCATGGATGGTTTTCATTTTGCCGAACTTTGTCTATCTATAGGCTATGAATTTCGTTTCGGCTATTGGCTCATCGAATGAATTCGATGGCTGGTACTCAAAACCCGTTAAAACGGGTTGGGGCAGCGATCTAACCCGTTACATTGGGTTTTCAATCTTAGACCCCGAATTCATTCAGGGGCAGCGGTGGCCGAAACGAAGACTAAGGCCTATCTATAAGAGGGAGAAGTCTTCATGTTAGAGCATCTGCGGGAACTTCTGAGCGAGTTGCACCAGGAGTTACCCCGAAGTAACCTGGTCACATGGACCGCAGGCAACATCAGTGTGCGTGACCCGGAGTCGGGGCTGGTGGTGATTAAGCCTTCGGGGATACGGTACGAGGTGTTGAAACCGGAACATATGGTGGTGGTTGACCTGGAAGGGACGATCATCGAGGGCAGCTTAAAACCTTCGTCCGATACGGCCAGCCATCTTTATATTTATCAACGCCGGCCTGATGTGAACGGTATTGTCCATACCCATTCGCCTTACGCCACCGCTTTTGCGGCAATCGGCAAACCGATCCCCGTTTACCTGACCGCGATGGCCGATGAGTTTGGTGGGCCGATTCCCTGCGGCGGCTTTGCCCTGATTGGTAGCGAGGCGATTGGCAAGGTGGTGCTGGAAGCCATCGGCGACTCTCCGGCGGTGCTGCTCAAAAATCACGGTGTTTTTACCGTCGGCCCGACCGCTGAAGCGGCGGTCAAAGCGGCGGTCATGACGGAAGATGTAGCCAAGACCGTCTGGTTGGCCCTGCAAATTGGGCAGCCGGATGAAATTGCGCCGGAGGATGTGGCCAAGTTGAATTATCGCTATAAACACGTGTACGGACAATAGGGGGAACCTTAGCCGTTTCACCAGTTCGGGCACTAACAAAGAATTCGTTGGGTCCGACATGCCTTACAACCCTCAATTATACCTCTTTCGCCTTGGCCTGGACCCGACCCAAAGATCGGTTTTATTTTCCAGACTCAACGGCTGTTTGTGTTTTGCGCCTTCCTTGCTCAAAATTATTAGCCAGTGCGGCTACAATGAAGTGGACTCTGACGGGAGTTGAACAATGACGTACAAAGTTTTTCTGGTGGAAGATGAGATTGTCGCCAGAGAGGGCATACGGGATAATGTTGATTGGAAGTCGGCTGGCTTTGAGTTTTGCGGCGAAGCGCCGGACGGGGAAATGGCCCTGCCGTTGATTGAGGCCGCCCGGCCGGATGTGTTGATTACCGACATCAAAATGCCGTTTATGGACGGATTGCAGCTTTGTAAAATTTTGCGTGAGCGGATGCCGGAAGTCAAAATCATTATTCTGAGCGGGCACGATGAGTTTCACTACGCTCAAGAGGCGGTCAAGTTGGGCGTAACCGAGTACCTGCTCAAACCGCTTGGGGTCCAGGATTTACACCATGTTCTGGGCAAAGTGGCCGCCCAGCTTGACCAAGACCGGTTGGAGCGAGAAAAGCTGAACCGGCTAAAGAATCAAGTCGAAGATGATCTGGCGCTGCGACGAGAAAAATTTTTGTTAAAGCTGGTCATGGGGGGGATGTTGTCGCCGGAAGCAATTCAAGAGAGCCAACAGTTGGGGTTGGATCTCATTGCCAAAGGATATCTGGTGGTGGTGGTCGAATTTGAGCTGGGCAGACGCGCCGAGCCGTTTAACTATTCCGAGCACGAACAGGTTGAACAGATCATCTCAAGATTGGTCGGGAATAATCCAGACGTTTTTTTGACGAAGGCAGGCGTGGAAGAACTGGTCTTGATTATTAAGGGCGACTCCCTCGAACATCTGGAGCAGGAGGGCTGTTTTCTCAAGGGGTTGATCAGGGCTGAAGTAGAGAATAGGACCAGGGGTTCGGTGAGAGTTGGGGTCGGCCGCCCTCAGGATCGAATCGGCCATATCCACCAATCTTTTGCCGAAGCGTTAACAAATATACAACAAAATGGAACTGATGGAACGGGACAGGTTGGCAGTGGTAGTGAAACCGATAAAGTAGGGCTGCTTGATCTGGACAGGTCTGCCCTGGAAAACTTCTTGAGGTACGGGGTTAAAGACGAATTTGATGATTTCTTTGAAGCTTATATACAGCCGCTCAATGAAGCTGCGCTCCAATCCTATCTGGTTAAGAATTATATTTTTGTTGATCTTGTTTTAATTGTCGCCAAATTTGTGCATCAGTTAGGTGGGAATGTTGATCAGGTTATTCCTGAAATAAATTATGTTGAAACGTTATTGATGAATATTAAAACCTTTGATCAACTCACTGCAGAGACGAGACAAGTTTTTGGCAGCGCCCTGGCCTTTAGAGATAGCCAGACGCAAAATCAATATAAGACAATGATTCATCAGGCCAAGAAATATATTGAGGGTCACTACTCTGACCCCGATTTGTCGTTGATTGAGGTGGCAGCCCAAGTCAATCTCAGCCCCAGTCATTTTAGCCTGGTGTTTAGCCGTGAAACCGGCGAAACCTTCAAGGAGTATTTAACCAAGATCAGAATTGACCGGGCCAAAGAGTTGCTGCGAACCACCGGGTTGAAATCTTTTGAGGTGGCCTATCAAAGTGGGTACAATGACCCCCACTATTTTAGTTATATTTTTAGAAAGAACACCGGCTTCTCACCCCAACAATTTCGATTACAGCCCCAAAGTGGGAAGAAGTAGGCAGAGCACTATGAGTATCGAATTAGTAGCCAGCGAACCGCTCCCCAAATATATGGGGAAATTTATTGATTTTTTTGCCGGCATCCATTTATCACTCCGCCGAAAGATTCTGCTCTCGTTTTTTATTGTCATCTTTTTGATGGCGGCCATCAATGCCGTGCTGATTATGGAAGTGCTGAGATTCAACCGCCAGTATGACACCATCATTACCAACATCACTACGGCGAATAGCATCAACGGCTACATCAAACCGGCGATTGATACGGAAATGTGGAACATTGTGGCCGGCAAGAAAGAGTTTAAAGAGGGCAGCCAGTACCAGATTATCGAGCAGGTCGATTCCCAAATAACCTCCATGATGGCCAATACCGAGTCGGATAAATCCAGAATCAAGCTCGAAGTCATTCTCCGCACCATGAACACCCTCAACCGTTATGTTGACAAGATGGGGACGCAAATTGCGCAGGGCAGCCGGGTGGTTGACAATGAATTGGTTTTGGAAAACATCCGGGGTGTTTCTGAGGTGGTTGAAGAGAGTGTGCAGGATTATGTGCTATTTGAGGTAAACCAGGCGGAACAGCAGTACAAACAAACTCAAACCCGATTTACTCGCTGGGCTATCACCTATATGATCCTGCTGCCCTGTGTTATCGCTTTTTCCATTATGGCCGCCTGGATCATTTCGGCCAGCATTTACATCCCGATCAAAAAGCTGCACGATGTGACCACGACCATCACCAAGAATGACCTGCAAGCCTTGATGACCCGCGACAACATAGACGAAATCACCGAGCTGGGCCTGAATTTTAACATCATGATTGGCCGTATCAGGGAGTTACTAGCGGCTAAAATCAAGGAACAGGAACATCTAAAAAAAGCAGAACTCAGGGCGCTCCAGGCTCAGATCAACCCCCATTTTCTTTACAACACCCTTGATACCATCATTTGGCTGGCCGAGGCCCACAAGACCGCTCAGGTGATTGAGATTGTGCGGGCTCTGTCGGGTTTCTTTAGAATCGCTTTGAGCAAGGGCCAGGATTGGATTACCATCCATCAGGAGATTGAGCATGTGAGAAGCTACCTGACCATTCAAAAGATGCGCTACCGAGATATTCTGGATTATAAGATCGAAGTTGATGAAGATATCCTGGATGGTGTTATCTTGAAGTTAACGCTTCAACCGTTGGTTGAGAATGCCCTTTACCACGGCATTAAAAACAAAAGAAACGGTGGCATGATTACCGTGCGAGCCAGGCGAACGGACCAAAATGGAGTTTTATTGGAAGTGCAGGATGACGGGGTCGGCTTTACCTCGTACAAACTGGCCCAAATTCAGCAAGAAATTAATGATGATTCCGAAGAAATCACCTTAAAGGAAAGTGGGTTTGGACTTGAGAACGTCAACAAACGTATCAAGCTGTTTTATGGCAAACAGTATGGCCTATCCATTGATAGCCATTATCTGGAAGGTACCCGGGTAACCGTAGCCATTCCACTGAAAAACGGCCTGAATTCACCAAAAGAGGAGGAGTGATAACCATGCGAGAGCCTCCGACGAAGATGTTAAATCTGTTTATAGGTATCCAGAAAAATTCTTTCTCAACCATCAAGGCAGCAGGTAGCAAGGTAACACGAACTTATGATCTGCTACCTGCTGCCTTGCTACCTGTTTTAGCGGCGAAAACTTTTCTGGAATACTATTTAATGATAACGCTGATCCTGACTATAGCAGCCTGCGCGACTCAACCTACTCCCCAACCGTCCCAGTCTGCTCTGCTTGAAGAGCAGAGCCAGGGCAAGAAAACCTATACGGACTTGGTCGTCGGCTTTGCTCAAATTGGGGCCGAGAGCGAGTGGCGAACCGGCAATACGGCCTCGATCAAAGAAGCGGCCGAGCAGTTTGGCGTGGAATTAATGTTCTCGGATGCCCAGCAAAAGCAGGAGAATCAAATCAAAGCGATCCGGGTTTTTATCGCCCAACAGGTGGATGTAATCGGCGTCTCGCCGGTGGTGGAAACTGGTTGGGAATCGGTCTTCCAGGAAGCCAAAGATGCCGGTATCCCGATCATCCTGGTTGACCGCCGCGCGGCTGTTCCGGCAGACCTCTACGTGACCTACATGGGTTCCGATTTCCTGGCAGAGGGCAAAAATGCGGCCCGGGTGATGGTTGAGCTATTGAACGGCAAGGGCAGAATTGTTGAACTGGTCGGTACGGTCGGTTCTGCGCCGGCCAATGACCGCTATAAGGGCTTTAGAGAAATCCTGCAAGATTACCCGGACATGAAGATCATTGCTTCCGCGCCCGGCGACTTCACCCGGGCCAAAGGCCAGGAAGTAATGGCAGCCCTTTTAAAGCGGTACGGTAAAAATATTGATGCCCTCTACGCTCACAACGATGATATGGCCATCGGGGCCATCCGGGCTATTGAGGAGTATGGCTTAAGGCCCGGCCAGGACATCAAGATTGTTTCAATTGACGCCATCCGGGACGCTTTCAAAGCTATGATTGATGACAAATTAAATGCGACGGTGGAATGCAATCCACTCCTCGGTCCGCAATTTTTTGAGTTGGCCCTGAAAGTAGCCAATGGCGAGCAAGTTCCCAAGTGGATCCCATCTGAGGAAGGTATTTATTTTCCTGAGAACGCTGCGGAGATCCTGCCCACCCGTAAATATTAGATTTTACTTCATCAAAAAATAATTAACTTTTATCCAAAAAAATCACACCCTCCAAGTGGAGGGTTTTTTATTATTTGAAAACAAAATATAAATCTCAACATATTTCCAATAAGAATTCATTGAGATAGATAAAGTTATTGGGTATGATGGAATAAATAAATGTCTGCATTTCAACCCGGGAGAAATGCGGCCCTTCATCCAATCCACTGTTAAATCAATTTTAGCAAATTAGAAAAGAAGGAGAATCTAAACAATGAAGTTTTTAAAAGTTCTGTGTTTGCTGGTAGGTTTAGCCATGATCCTTGCTGTAATGGGTTGTGGCGCTGCCCCCGCTGCCCCCGCCGCTCCCGCTGAAGAAAAACCTGCCGCCGAAGCTCCAGCCAAGGCCAAAAAGGAATACAAAGATTTGACGGTCTGCTACCCGCAGCTAGGCGCCGAGAGCGACTGGCGCACCGCCAATAGCGCTTCACTCAAGGAAACTGCTGAGAAATTGGGTGTCAAACTGGTATTCTCTGACGCTCAACAGAAGCAAGAAAACCAGATTTCGGCCATGCGCGCCTGCATCCAGCAGGGTGTTGACGTAGTTGCCCTGCCGCCGGTGGTTGAAGATGGTTGGGATGCTGTTCTCACCGAAGCCAAGGACGCCGGCATTCCGGTCATTATCGTAGACCGCTCCGTCTCTGCCGACAAGTCCCTCTATGCCGCTCACATTGGTTCGGACATGGTCTTGGAAGGTAAAAAATCTGGCGAAGAAATGAACAAGCTGCTCCCCGAGGGCGGCAAGATCATCGAACTCAGTGGCACGACAGGCTCTGGTGCTGCGGTTGGCCGCGCTAAAGGTTTCCGCGAAACGCTTGCCAAAAACATCGAAATTCTGGACTCGCAGACCGGCAACTTTACCACGGCTGAAGGCAAGCCTGTTATGGAAGCCTTCCTGAAGAAATACGCCGGAGAAATTGATGGCGCGTTCATCCACAATGACAATATGGCCATTGGCGCGGTTGAAGCGATTAAGGCTGCTGGTTTGAAACCCGGCGACATCAAGATCGTCTCCGTTGATGGTACCC
Source organism: Anaerolineales bacterium (assembly GCA_015075185.1). Classification (GTDB taxonomy): domain Bacteria; phylum Chloroflexota; class Anaerolineae; order 4572-78; family J111; genus DSQQ01. The sequence continues at coordinate 243,836 of JABTUW010000004.1, forward strand.
GCGGTGGTTTCCAACTGATGATTGATGGCTGGGTACAAGCCGATGTGGAATGTAACCCGCTGCTTGGCCCGCAGGTCTTGGAAATGGCGCTGAAACTCGCCAACGGCGAAGCTGTAGAGCCGGAAACTCTGACCAACGAAACCGTTTACTTCCCTGACAAAGCGGCCGAGTTACTGCCAAGCCGCCAGTACTAATTTGTTCTGGCCGCGACGCATAAGTTCTTCGTAATACTCTCGCGCAAACAATAGGTGAGAAGCGGCGTTACCCTACGCCGCTTCTCTTTATAAAAAGATTGGCAAAATTCTCTTGCCAAAAACAGTATGCTTGGTTATGAGGCTCATCATATTGGCGGTACAATGAGGAAATTATTAAATCCTCCGGTATATCGCTGTCAGACCATTATCCAAACAAGGGTAGGAAATTTATGAAAAATAATACGCCTTTATTCAAACGCATGCGCGGAAGCCAGCTATTCTGGCCCCTTGTTGCGCTGATTTTGATTTTCATCGTTGATGCGATTTTTGCCCCCGGATTCTTTAAAATCGGGATACTGGATGGTCATTTATTCGGGAATCTCATTGATGTGGTTAACAATGCGGCCCCCTTGATGTTGGTAGCGATCGGGATGACCCTGGTGATTGCCACTGGCGGGGTTGACCTTTCGGTGGGGGCGGTGATCGCTATTTCGGCGGCCGTGAGTACAGTATTGATCAATCCTGCCCTGGGCAATGTCCTCATCACCAATGATATTCTGGCGGCGAATACCACCAATACGCCTTTGTGGATAGTGGTCCTGGTTGACCTGGTGGCCGGCACCGTGTGCGGTTTGTGGAATGGGTTCCTGGTTTCCAGGGGTAAAATCTCGCCGATGGTCGCCACCCTGATCCTCATGGTAGCCGGCCGTGGTATTGCCCAACTCGTTACCAACGGTCAAATTATGACGGTTTATTATACACCCTATTGGTGGTTTGGAAACGGGTTTATTTTGGGGCTGCCGGTTTCAATCTATATTGTGCTTGTTGTGTTTGTGTTGGCCTGGGTCTTGGTGCGTAAAACCTCAATTGGCTTGTTCATCGAATCGGTCGGGATCAATGCCAAAGCTACTTATTATAGCGGTATTAGCGAACAAAATATCAAACTGTTCGCTTATACCTTTTGTGGTTTTTGCAGCGCCGTCGCCGGCCTGATCCTCGGTTCTTACATTCACGGTGTTGATGCCAATAATATTGGCCTCCTTTATGAGTTGGACGCCATTTTAGCCGTGGTTATCGGCGGTACCCTGATGTCGGGCGGGCGGTTTTCTTTAATGGCGAGCGTGATCGGCGCCCTTATCATTTGGACCTTCACGATCACCATGTATACCTTTGGTGTACCCGCTAATGCCCTCCTGGCCGGTCGAGCCGTGCTGGTCTTGGTTGTGATTATCCTTTACTCTGACTACACTCGCCGGATTTTGAATATATTCTCTGAGCGGAAAGGAATCCAACATGATGCAACAAACGAAGCATCTCCTGCTAGATAACGGCCCCCTGCTGACGGGAAAGGAATCCAACATGATGCAACAAACGAAGCGTTTCCTGTTAGATAACGGCCCCCTGCTGACCACTATCGTCATATTTATCCTGCTCTACCTGGTCGGAGGCTGGATGTATCCGGCTATGCAAAAACCGCAGGTATTTTTTAACCTGTTTATTAACCAGGCCAGCCTGTTGATTGTGTCTATTGGCATGACCCTGGTGATCCTGACCAAAGGAATTGATCTTTCTGTAGCTGGGGTAATTGCCCTGACCACGGCCGCATCAGCCGCTTTACTGGCTAATGGAATGAGTCCGCTGGTGGTGATGCCCTTGATGTTAGTTATGGGAATCGTCTTTGGGTTTGCCCAGGGCTGGATTATTCATTTCTTCAAAGTAGAACCTTTTATCGTGACCTTAATGGGCCTCTTTTTTGCGCGGGGTATGGCTTACATTATCACCCTTTCTTCTTTAACTATTACCGATCCTTTTTATCGTTCCCTGGCCTTGACAAAAATCCCTATCCCTTTATTTGAAAAAGCGTATCTGTATATTCCTTCCTTTGTCGGCCCGGTATTGTTAGTGGTGACAATTTACCTGTGTTACTTTACCCGATTTGGCCGCATGGTCTATGCTATTGGCAACAATGAGCAATCTGCTCTGTTAATGGGGTTTCCTGTCGCCCGCACCAAGCTCCTCGTGTATGCCTTCGGCGGCTTCTGTTCTTCCCTGGCAGGGATTGTGTTCAGTATTTCTTTACTTTCAGGCTATGGAGGTTACGCTCCGGGCATGGAATTGGATGCCATCGCCTCGGCGGTGATCGGTGGGACGATGTTAACGGGTGGGGTAGGCAACGTTATAGGCACCCTGTTTGGGGTCTTAATTAACGGCACCATCGTCTCTATCCTCCAATTTAATGGCACTTTGAGTTCATGGTGGACCCGCATCGGCGTGGGCGCCCTCACGCTGATCTTTCTCGGAATTCAAAGTCTGTTCTATATGAGAAAGAAACACTCATAATTTGATGTAAGGTTGTTTATCCAAGACGGAGGCACAGCGATTATGACGGAGTCTAATAAAGATATTCTCGTATTGAAAGGTATCTATAAATACTTTCCAGGGGTGCAGGCCCTTAATAATGTGGACTTTACGCTCCAAAGGGGCGAGATCCATGCGCTGATGGGGGAAAATGGCGCCGGTAAGTCTACTCTGATCAAGATCATGACCGGTGTTGAGCGACAAGACGAGGGCACTATCACGCTTGAGGGTAAAGAAGTCTCTATAAAATCACCTCAACATGCCCAAACTCTGGGTATTAGCACGGTCTATCAAGAAGTCAATCTTTGCACTAATCTAACAGTAGCCGAAAATATCTTGCTTGGCCAGGAACCCCGGAAATTCGGGAGTATTGATTGGAAAGCAATGAACGACAGGGCCGATCAACTTCTTCGCCGGCTGGATATTCATATTGATGTGACACGGCCCCTGGAGGCATATTCAGTGGCTATCCAACAGATGGCTGCCATTGTGCGGGCGCTTGAGATTGCCTCTGCCAAAATATTAATCCTGGATGAACCTACCTCGAGTCTCGATGCCAATGAAACCGAGAAGCTATTCCAGGTGATGCGCAAATTAAGAGATGAAGGTATGGGTATTATCTTCATTACTCATTTTCTTAATCAGGTGTACGAAGTTTCGGACAGAATAACCGTTCTCAGAAATGGAAATCTCATTGGAACTTTCAACACCAATTCCTTGCCGATGATCGAGTTGATTACAAAAATGATCGGCCGGAATCTCAGTGATTTTAATGATATGAGCAAAACAAAGCTTGAGAGCAGTATGCACATTAAAAAAGATGTGCTGCTTCAGGCCAGACAGTTTGGTCGTACCGGTTCGATTAAACCCTTTGACCTGGATTTACATGCCGGAGAAGTGGTCGGGTTTGCCGGGCTGTTGGGATCAGGGCGTACAGAAACCGCCAAGTTGCTGTTTGGCATAGACAAACCGGATAGCGGCACCTTGAAGTTCGCCGGGGAAGTGGTTAAAAACTTCTCGCCCGGCGATTCAATTTCCAGAGGTGTTGCCTTTTGCCCTGAAGACAGGAGAGCAGAAGCCTTGGTGCCCGACTTAACCGTCAGAGAAAATATTATCCTGGCTATCCAGGGCAATAAAGGTTGGTTCAAGTATCTCGGCAAGGGAAAGCAGTATGAACTTGCTGAGCATTATATTCAATTGCTCAATATTAGTACCCCTACCGCAGACCAACCGGTTAAAAATCTAAGCGGTGGAAATCAGCAGAAGGTTATTTTGGCTCGCTGGCTGGCCACAAACCCCGATCTTTTGATTCTGGATGAACCCACCCGAGGTATTGATGTCGGGGCAAAGGCCGAAATCCAAAAACTGGTCCTTGAGTTGGCTGAAGAGGGCAAAGCATGTGTGTTTATTTCATCGGAGCTAGAGGAAGTATTACGCACCAGCCATCGCATCGTGGTGCTGCGTGACCGAGAGAAGATAAATGAGTTCAGCGGTGAGGTGGATGAGCATAAAATCATGCAAGCAATGGCACAGAGTGGCTCATAACGCAGCTAAAATATGGAAAAAGATAAAGGACTGCAGACACACTCTGACAACAGCAAGCAGAACTCTGTGAGGCGTTGGTTGGCTTGGGGGAGCGTCGTGCTTGTTTTGTTGTTTGTCGGTGTGATGGCTCAGCCCCGTCTGAATTTAGATAGTCAAAGTACTTCGATCGTGGCTGAGGCGTTCATGACCGATTATCCTTCTCTCGGCCCTGAAACCGCGCCGGTCACCATCGTTGAATACGGCGACTTGGGCTGCGCGGCCTGTTGGGCATGGCATAAGCTTGGCGTCCTAAAGGACATCCGTGTCAAGTATGGCGACCAGGTGCGTTTTGTCTGGAAGGATTTCCCGGTCGTCACCCTGGCCTCCCCCAAGGCAGCCGAGGCTGCGCAATGTGCCCATGAGCAGGGCAAGTTTTGGGAATTCCACGATTTCATCTTTGACAATGACAATATTGAGACAATAAGCAAAGATGACCTCAAAGCCTACGCAGCTAAAGTTGAACTAGACATGGACAAATTCAATGAGTGTGTAGACTCCCGCCGTTATCGGGATAAGGTAAATAACCAGCAGCACGAGGCTTTCGAAGCAGGTTTTAATGGGAGCCCGGCTTTCTTGGTGAATGACAAGCCAATTGTTGGGGCGCAACGCTTTGAAGTGTTTGAGGAAGTAATTGATTCTTTGCTGGCTCCAGGGAGTAGCGTAAGCCAAGCTTCTCGATTCTAAGTAACTTGTACCGCGTATGATAACTAACATCGCAGACTTCCTACCCCCCATTCGTCAGCTTCAAGAGCAGATCCGTGATAGCGTGGTCGCCGCCGCCGAGTCAACCTCGCCGGATGAACTGGCTCAAATCGCTAAAGAAGAGGCCGGCGATACTATCTATGTCGTAGATAAAATTAGCGAAGAGGTACTGCTTGACTTTTTTACCCACGAGATTGCCAGCCACACCCCGATCATTTTAATCGCCGAAGGGTTGGGCGAAACCGGTCAGATGGTTTTGCCAGCCGGTGTGCCTGAAAAAGAAGCGCGCTGGCGGATCATTGTTGATCCCATTGACGGCACTCGCGGCATCATGTACCAGAAACGCAGTGCCTGGATTTTGACCGGTGTGGCCCCCAACAAAGGCCAGGCCACCAACCTGAGCGATATTGAACTGGCGGTGCAAACTGAAGTTCCCCTCATTAAACAGCACCTCTCGGACACGCTGTGGTCTATTGCCGGCCAGGGCGTTCGCGCCGAACGCTACAACCGCCTCACCGGTGACACGCAACCCCTTGTTATACAACCCTCACGCGCAACTACTATCGCCCATGGGTACGCCATGATTTCCCGCTTTTTTCCCGGCGCTCGCGAGGAATTGGCCGCCATTGATGAGGAGATTGTGCGGGACGCGCTGGGCCCGGTGCAGCCAGGCAAAGCTCATTGTTTTGAAGACCAGTATATCTGTACCGGCGGGCAGTTTTACGAGTTGATTACCGGGCGGGATCGTTTTAATGCCGATATCCGCCCCCTCCTGGAGACCTTGTTGGCCCAACGAGGTTTAGCTCTGGGTATTTGCTGCCATCCTTACGATTTGTGTACTGAACTCATTGCCCGTGAAGCCGGGGTGATTATCACCGACGCCTCTGGCCAGCCCCTTTTAGCCCCGCTGGACGTGTCAAGTAACATCAGTTGGGTTGGGTACGCCAATGCAGCTATTCAGGCACAAATCGAACCCCTCTTGCAACAAGCCCTGCGCCGGCGTGGCTTACTATCTGAAGAACCCCCCCGCTTCACTGATAATGACATCTGTCACTTCCAAAAGTGACAGGTGACACTTACAGTCGGTTGTAAGTGATGATACAATGGAGGCGTCGAAGTAAGCAACGCCGCTAGCTCGATCTGAACCAAAACACGTTAGTGCAAAAAACTCCCCATTGAAATAATTGAAATATTAGAAGGTGACAGAGTGGTGTAATAGGTAGCGGACCTGCCTACCTGAGACCTGCCGGTCGAAGTGTATTGTGAAAAAATGCACAAATTAGGATGAATGTCATATCGAAAATGTGACACCTAACACTGTGGAGGCCACCTGACGTATGATATGCTAGCTCCTGATTTGCGATAGTTGTTAAATCTACTCCAATTTGCACAAAAGGAATATATTATGGCTAATCTCACCAAAGAAAGTGGAACTAAAGCCGCCAAGGCCGCCGAAACCGAACATCCCAGCGGAGATCCTCGTTTTAAGCTGGTAGATCGGGCGTTGAAGCGGCTGCAATATCAACAGGATGCCTTGATTGAAGTACTCCATACGGCCCAAGAAGCGTTTGGCTACCTGTCGGAAGATTTGCTCATTTATACCGCCCACCAGTTGAAGCTGCCGCTCAGTTGGGTGTATGGAGTAGCGACTTTCTACCACTTCTTTTCCTTGAAACCCCTGGGCGAACATACCTGTATTGTCTGCCTGGGTACGGCCTGCTATGTCAAACAGGCCGGCGAAATCGTGTCCAGGCTTGAAGCCGAGTTTGGTATTGAGGCTGGCCAGACGACCCCGGACGGCAAGTTCAGTCTTTCCACCGCCCGCTGCCTGGGCAGTTGCGGCTTGGCCCCGGTGTTGGTGTTAGACGGTAGCGTGGTGGGCCGCGAAATGCCCAACTCGACGGTCGAGCGAGTTAGAGTCATGCTAAGCAGCCAGGCCCGTTTGCCTGAACCGAAGCCTGCCGCTGATGCTTTAGAACTAGAGGAGACGGAAGCTTTATGAATCGAGTTGAATTGCAAGCCTTAGCCGAAAAGGAAACCGAGCGGCAGCAGCAATTTCGTTGTCGGCTGTTATGCTGTTCCAGTACCCCCTGTGTTTCGTCGGGTGCTTTACCAGTCCAAGAGATTTTTCAGCAGGCGATTAAAAATAATCAATTGACCAAAGAAGTCCAGGTCGTTCCAACCGGCTGTATGGGTCCATGCAGCCAGGGGCCGCTCGTTAAAGTCCAGACCCATGACCAGCCTGATGTTCTCTACGAGGGAGTCACCCCAGCGGTGGCTGAGAAAATTGTCGCCAAGCATATCCTGCAAGATGGAGCTGAGGATAGCGTAACTGAGCGACATGCGCTTTCCGAACAAATTCCTTTCTTTACCCGGCAGGTCAAGATTGTGCTGGCCAATTCCGGTCTCATTGATCCTGAACGATTTGAAGAATATGTGATGCGCGGTGGTTATCACGCTTTAGCCCATGCGCTTCGCGAGATGACCCCGGAACAGATCTGCGACGAGATAACCCGGAGCGGTCTCCGCGGGCGGGGGGGCGCCGGCTACCCTGCCGGCTTGAAATGGGGTTTGGTCCGCAAATCGCCGGGAGCTAAAAAATTCGTTGTGGCCAATGGCGATGAGGGCGATCCCGGCGCTTACATGGATCGCACAATTATGGAATCGGACCCGCACCGGGTGTTGGAAGGAATGGCCATTGCCGGTTATGCGGTCGGGGCGGAGCAGGGATATGTTTACGTTCGCGGTGAGTATCCAGAGGCGATCAAACGCCTGGAGAAGGCCATTCGGACCGCCGAGCGGCGCGGTGTGCTGGGCAGCCGGGTTCTGGACAGCAACTTTAGCTTTCGGGTTGACATTCGCATTGGCGCTGGCGCCTTTGTCTGTGGCGAGGAGACCGCCTTGATGGCCTCGATTATGGGCCGGCGAGGCCAGCCCGTGCCGCGTCCGCCTTATCCCTCTGAAAGCGGTCTGTGGGGCTATCCCACACTGATCAACAACGTGGAGACGTTTGCCAATATCGCCCCGATTATTACCCGGGGCGCCCCCTGGTACGCCAGTATCGGGACAGAGAAGAGCAAGGGGAGTAAAGTCTTTGCCCTGGCGGGTAACCTGAATACGACCGGCCTGATCGAGGTGCCGATGGGCATCCTGTTGCGAGATATTGTTTATGACATCGGCGGGGGCATCCCTGATGGCCGCACTTTCAAAGCAGCTCAGACCGGCGGCCCCAGCGGGGGTTATCTGCCAGCAACGCATCTTGATACACCCGTGGACTTTGAGAGTCTCAAGGCGCTGGGTTCGATTATGGGTTCTGGCGGCCTGGTCATCTTGGACGACAAAAACAGCATGCCCGACATGGCTAAGTTCTTTATGGAATTTTGCATGGATGAGAGCTGTGGAAAGTGTCTGCCATGCCGTGTTGGTACGGTCCAGATGTATCGAATTTTGGATCGCTTTACTTCCGGTACCGCCACTCCCGCCGATTTGAAAAAGCTGGAGGAACTGTGTGTGATGGTCAAAGAGACCAGCCTGTGTGGTCTGGGGCAATCGGCGCCGAATCCGGTCTTAAGTACCCTGCGCTACTTCCGCGAGGAGTATGAAGCCCAGATTAATGAGCGCGCTGCCCGGTTAGCATTGGCTGAAAATGGAGGCGGTCAATGAGGTTCTTCATTTCTTGCTCAAACCTGTCAACTTTTGCCAGCCTGATAGATTTACCCCAGATTGTTGAACCCCAAGTGGAGGTGTGGTGATGTCTGTTGTTACCCTGACAATTAATGATGAAATGGTCAGCGCCCGGCAAGACCAGTCGCTGTTGGAAGTAATTAAAGAGCATGGGAATCACATTCCCACCCTTTGCCATTTGGAGGGGTTGAGCGAGCGTGGTAGTTGCCGCTTGTGTATGGTCGAATGGCCTGATGGGCGTGGCGGTGCTCGGTTAGTGGCCGCCTGTGTTACCCCGGTGCAGGAAGGTATGGTTATTTATACCCATACCGAACGGCTGGTTAAGTACCGGCAGATGATCATGGAACTATTTTTGGCTGAACGTAATCACGTTTGCGCAGTTTGCGTGATGAATGGGCATTGTGAACTGCAATGGCAGGCGGCCGTACTGGGGGTGGACCACGTTCGGTACGATTACCTCCATCCTGATTTGCCAATGGATGCCAGCCATGAGCGCTTTGTTCTGGACCATAATCGCTGCATTCTCTGCACCCGCTGTGTTCGAGTTTGTGATGAGGTCGAAGGCGCGCATACCTGGGATGTCATGGGCCGGGGCGTCGAGAGCCGGGTTATTGCCGACTTGAACCAGGCCTGGGGCGCCAGCCAAAGCTGCACCAGTTGTGGCAAGTGCGTGCAAGTTTGCCCCACCGGTGCTTTGACCAAGAAGGGCGTTACGGTGGCCGAGATGGAGAAGAAACCTGATTTTCTGGGCTGGATTTTGACTGGCCGGGAAAAGAAAGAGTGGAATTGGTGATGAGTTGCCAATTATCAATTGTTAATCATTGGGTTGAAGGGAAAATCTTATGACAGCGAAAAAAAATGGCAAAATCCGGCTGGCAACTGCCTGGTTGGGCGGCTGTTCGGGCTGCCACATGAGTTTTCTGGATTTAGGGGAAAAGCTGATTGACCTGGCTGGAGTGGTGGAGTTGGTGTACAGCCCTATTGCCGATGCTAAAGAATTTCCGCACAAAGTGGATGTAACCCTGGTCGAAGGGGCTGTGGCCAATGTGGATCACCTGGAATTGGCTCACTCTATTCGCGAACGCAGCCGGAAAGTAGTTAGCTTTGGCGACTGCGCCGTGACCGGCAATGTCACCAGCCTGCGTAACACGCTGCAAGTGGACGATCTGTTGACCCAGGTTTATCAGGCCGGGCCAGGCCAGGTGCCGCGCGGGGGTGAAGCCGATAAGGTTATGCCGGCGCTCCTGCCCCGCGTCGTGCCGCTTCACCAGGTCATTGAAGTAGATGCTTACATTCCAGGCTGCCCGCCCGACCCAGATCGCATCTGGGCAGCGGTAGAGGCGCTGCTGGCAAATGAGCCGGTGGCCTTGCCTGAAACTATGCGGAAATTCGGATAAAAACGTTGAACGTTAGACGTTTAACTTGTTGGAGGAATAATTATTATGTCACGTATTGTCACGATCGATCCCGTCACACGCATTGAAGGCCATGCCAAAATTACGGTTCATCTCAACGATCAGAATGAGGTCGAGGATGCCCGCTTCCACGTGACGGAGTTTAGGGGGTTTGAGAAATTCTGTGAAGGGCGGAGTTTCTGGGAAATGCCGGGCATCACCGCTCGTATTTGCGGTATTTGCCCGGTTAGCCATTTGTTAGCTTCGGCTAAGGCCGGCGACGCTATTTTAGGATCTCAAATTCCGCCGACGGCGCAGAAACTGCGTCGGTTGATGAACTGGGCCCAGCTTGTCCAGAGCCACGCCTTAAGCTTCTTTCACCTCAGTGGGCCAGATTTGTTGCTGGGTATGGAGAGTGATCCCGCGCAGCGTAATGTTGTGGGGCTGATTAGCAAGTATCCCGACCTGGCCCGGAAAGGCATTCGCCTGCGCCAGTTTGGTCAAGAGACGATCCGCATCTTGGGCGGCAAAAGCATCCATCCGGCCTGGTCAGTGCCTGGAGGTGTACGCGAGCCTCTTACCGTCGAAAAGCGCGCCCAAATTAAGGCCGGATTAGCCGAGAGTCTCGATACCGTGGAACTGGCCTTAGATTTGTTGAAGGATCGTTTTGACCAATTTGCCCCGGAAATTCAGGCTTATGGCGAGTTCCCCAGCCTGTTTATAGGTCTGGTAACACCTGAAGGCGGCCTGGAACATTATGACGGCTTGCTGCGGGTGGTTGATAGTACCGGCCGGGTGCTGGAGCCCGGAGTGGCTCCAGAGCGGTATCGAGAGATCATTGAAGAGGCCGTTGAGCCATGGAGCTATTTAAAGTTCCCCTACTACAAACCTTACGGATTAGAAAACGGTATGTATCGGGTCGGGCCATTGGCTCGACTCAATGTGTGCGATTTTGCCGGCACGCCTAGAGCTGACCGGGAGCTGCGCCAGTTCCGCCGCCTGGGGGCGCACGGCCAGCCGGTGATTAGCAGTTTCCACTATCACTATGCCCGTCTGATCGAGATTCTCTTTTCTCTTGAAAAAATGACTGAAACACTGGAGGACCCTGATATTATCAACACTCATATTCGCAGCCGGGCCGGGGTGAATCGAACCATGGGCATTGGGGTGAGCGAAGCCCCACGGGGCACCCTCTTCCACGAATATCATGTGGATGAAAATGGTGTTCTGCAGCGGGTCAATTTGATCATCGCAACCGGGCAAAATAATCTGGCCATGAACAAAACGGTCAAGCAAATTGCTCAGGCTTATGTCAATGGACAGCAGTTGACCGAAGGTATCCTGAACCGGATTGAGCATGGTATTCGTTCCTTTGACCCGTGCTTAAGTTGTTCCACTCACGCCGTTGGTCAGATGCCCCTGCATGTGCAACTGGTGGCTCCTGACGGTGAAGTGATAGACGAAGTAATGAGAGATTGATAAAAAGGCAGGTCAGGTTGCCGCAACCTGACTTGCCTGAGGGTTGTATGATTTTGCTTATTAGTTATGGTAACGATTTGCGCCGGGACGATGGGGCTGGACTTGTTTTGGCCGACCTGATCGAACAATCTTGGCGTATTCATCAGGTAGCAGTTAAACGATTATCCGTTCACCAACTGTTACCGGAATTGGCCGAGGAAATAGCCAGGCCGGAAGTCTTTGCCGTAGTTTTTGTGGATGCCAGGGCTGTAGAGGCGGGCGAAATTGATCCCCGGGTGCGGATTCAGCCCCTCAGTGTTGCTTCCCAATCACCCAGCTTGGGGCATCATCTGGACCCGGCTACTCTGCTGGCCTATGCTGACTGGCTTTATGCTGGGCGGCCTCCAGCTTGGCTGGTAACAGTTCCGGCGGCAGATTTTGGTTACGGTGAGGGTTTAAGCGAGATGGTTCAACAGGCATTGGCAGCGGCCCAAGCTTTGCCGCTTGAGTTGCTGGCCCAACTGCCAATACTTGGTCTTGAGAGTTGAGGGTTTATGCATCTGCAAGAGGTTATAACTTTAACTGAAGCTCAATTTTTATCATCTGATTTAGCCAAGTTTCGCGGCCAGTCTGTCCTTAAACAAGAGGTCAAAACGGGCTTTGGCGCAGACTTAATGAGTGATGTGTTAGTTTATGATGTTGCTCACGGGCTGCTTATCACCGGCTTGATTAACCCTCAGATTGTACGGACAGCGGAGATGGCTGATGCTGCCGCTATTTTAGTCGTACGCGGCAAAACGCCCTTGCCGGAAACGATTGAGGTGGCTCAACGGGTAGGTATGCCCCTCATTGGCACGCGGCTTACCATGTTTGAAACATGCGGCCGGTTATACGCCGCTGGCCTTAGAGCTGCTCCCCGGCACGAGGAGGTGGATTGAGCTTGGCCAGGTAACGCAGCGAAGGGGCGACTCTGGCCACGTTTGGTTTTTTGTTTGATAGAAAGACAGGTTTAAACGCACCTGACCGGATGAAGGGGATAAATCGGTTCTATGGAAAATAGGGAGATAGAACAGGGGTTCCGGCGCGATAGAGCCATAACGGATGGGGCTGCGGGACTAATTACGCGAGTCGAAGAACTGGCCTACGAGTTAAAAATTGAAGAGGTTATGACTCGTGATGTTAAGATGGTGACGCCCACGACAATGATGGAGGAAGTGCTGGACCTGTTTCGGGAGGCACGTATCTCCGGTGCGCCGGTAGTCGCAGAAGGAGAACTGGTTGGAATTATCAGCATAGAGGATTTGATTCGGGCCTTGCGGGATCTGGGCCGGGGCGAACTGAAAGCAACAGTGGATCGCTACATGAGCACGAAAATAGTTACGATTCGTTCATTTGATCCGATTGTCGAAGCTTTGAAACTATTTGCCCAAACAAGATTTGGCCGGTTGGTTGTGGTTAATGAAGCCGGCCAATTAGTTGGGATCATCACCAAAGGCGATGTGACGAGAGGCTTGCTAGGCGCGCTCCAGTACGATTACCAGGCCGAAGAAGTCCGCCGCTATCGGGCCAGCCACTTATTTGAGGATATCATTTCGGATCGAACCAGTTTAATTTTGCGTTATCAAATTAGACCCAGGGATTTTACGCATGGTGGCACAGCTTCCAGCCATATCAAACGTGCTTTGCTCCGCCTCGGCGCTAATCCACAAATTGCCCGGCGCTGCGGCATTGCCATATACGAAGCCGAAATGAATTTAATTATCCACGCCACTAATGGAGGTGAAGTACGCATAGAAATTGAACCCTACCAAATTTTGATGGAAACGGTTGATACTGGGCCGGGTATAGCGGATACTGAGTTAGCCATGAAACCTGGCTTCTCGACTGCTCCGCCGGAAATCCGGGAATTAGGTTTTGGGGCCGGAATGGGTTTGAAGAATATCCAGCGGTGTGTCAATGAGTTGGTGTTGGAGTCGAAACTAGGTCAGGGCACCCGATTGCAAATGAAGATCAATCTCCAGCCTGAGGAAACCTTTAGTGAGGGAGGCCAAACCTAACCTGGTAGTTTTATTTACAAAGAGGTAAAACAGCTATGACTCTGCAAGAAATTATTGACAAGCTAAATCTAACAGTCTTGACCGAAGCCAAAGATTTTAGTCAGATTACTCCTACCAGCGGCTATGCGGCGGATTTATTGAGTTGTGTTATGGCTGGCGCTCAGCGGAGAGCGGTTTGGGTAACATTGCAGGCGCATTTGAATATTGTGGCGGTAGCTGCCTTGCTGGATTTAAGCGCCATTATCATCACCGAAGGAGCCAAACCCGAAGCAGAGACGGTAGCCAAAGCTAATCAAGAATCGGTTATCCTCCTCAGTAGCGATAAACCTACCTATTATGTGGTGGGCAAGTTGTGGGAGCTGGGGCTAAAAAATGGGAGCAGTAGTCAGTAAACCGGGAAAGACGGCACTCCGTTTACTGTCTACTATATTATCTTGCCACTTGGAATCGTGTGGAAGCGGTAGCGAGGACGCTAAAAACTTATATTGCTGATTTCCATGTTCATACGGTGGTCTCGCCCTGCGCCGAGGTAGAGATGATCCCCCCGCTCATCGTCGCAGAAGCTTTGACCAGGGGGATTAATTTGATTGCGATCACCGATCACAACTCCAGCGCCAATGTGAGCGCTGTCCAGCAGGCGGCCAAAGATACAGATTTAACAGTTTTACCTGGAATGGAGCTGCAAACGCGTGAGGAAGTTCATCTGCTTTGTCTCTTCGACACATTGGACCAATTAGAAGCCTGGCAGACTTTTGTGACCGCTCATCTGCCGCCTTTACAAAATAATATTGAATATTTTGGCGAGCAATTTGTCGTAGATGCAACCGGCGAGTTCATTCGCCGGGAAACGCAACTCCTGTTAACCTCAGCCGACATCTCCCTGGAAGAGGCGGTAGCAGAGGTGTTAAAAATGGATGGACTGCCCATTCCCGCTCATGTTAACCGCCCCGCTTTCAGCTTAATCGCCAATTTGGGATTTGTCCCCCTTGGCGTCCCCTTCGCCGCCCTTGAAATATCCCGCCACCTTACCCCGGCACAAGCCTGTGAGAAGTTTCCTCAACTCCAACGCTTTCCTCTCATTCAAAATGGGGATGCCCATCGTCTTAATGAATTTTTGGGCGCAAATGTATGCCGCCTGGCTGCTCCTACCCTGGCTGAACTTCGGTTGGCCCTAAGACAAGAGCAGGAGCGATCGCTGGTAATTCGTTCTGCAATATGCTAAACCCTGAGGGACTTTAGGGTTTTGAATATAAGCTGACAATTATCTTGACTTTACATGACAAATGTCACGTGACAGGCTCTACTTTGTTGTGATAAACTTCACAATAGACTTTCTAGCAATTATTATAACTTTTCCTATTGGAGCTGCTAATGATCAAGGTTCTTGAAAACATTGCCAATACAGATCCATTAATGATCTCCGAACAGCGAGCCATTATTGATCGGGTTCTGGCCGAGAATAAAAATCTACCCGGCGCAACAATGGTGGTGCTGAATGAACTCCAAAGCCAGATTGGATTTATTTCCGTACCTATGCAGGGTTACGTGGCCCAGAAATTACGGGTCCCCATGAGTGAGATCAATGGGGTTGTTTCGTTTTACTCATTCTTTACCACCACTCCTAGGGGTAAGCATACTGTCAAGTTCTGTCTGGGCACCGCTTGCTATGTAGGCGGAGCGCCTGGATTGATCGAAAAAACCAAGCAGATTATTGGAGTTGATCCTGGCGAAACGACTGAGGATGGCTCAATAACGGTGGAAGTGTGTCGTTGTATCGGGGCCTGCAGCCAAGCTCCTACCATGGTTATTGATAAGGATATGTACGGCCGCATGCACCCTAACAAATTGCCGCAAATTCTAAATAAGTACCAATGACAAGCAGGTAATGTAGATTGAGAGAAGTAGCTCTGCATCTCCTGGATATAGCCGAAAATGGGGTGACGGCTGGGGCAAGCCTAATCGAAATCACTGTCGAAGAGGACTTGCTAAATGATCGCCTCAAGATAACTGTTGAGGACAATGGGCAGGGGATGGATGAACAACTGCTGGCTCGGATCACCGACCCGTTTGTAACCAGTCGAACGACCCGCAAGGTTGGTTTAGGTCTACCTCTTCTTAAAGCGGCAGCCGAAGCGTGCCAAGGCCATTTATTTATTACCTCTAAGCCAGGCCAGGGCACACATTTAGAGGTTGAGTTTCAACGAAGCCATATTGACCGCATGCCTCTCGGCGACCTGGTGGGGACTTGGTTGATCCTCATTGTCGGTTTTCCAAAAGTACACTGGTTGTTTCATTACCGGGCCAAAACTCAAGCAGGTCAGGCCGAGGTACAGTTTACTTTTGACGATGAACCTATAAAACGAGAGTTGGAAGAAGTACCATTAACTGAGTCTTCTGTTTTAGCCTTCATTAGAGAATTGTTGGAGGAAGGTATCAGGAGGGTACAACAGGCCATCGCTCAAAACGAAGTAAATTCTTTAATCTTACCAACTGATGATCTGGAGGAGGTAACGCAATGACTCAAGTCAAGTCACTTGAAGAACTGAAGCGGTTAAAAGAAGCGGCGCTGGAAAAGCGTAAGGCCAAAGTTACTACCGGACAGGCTCATATTGTTGTCGGTATGGGGACCTGCGGGATCGCCGCCGGGGCCAGAGAGACAATGAAAGCCATCCTTGATTTTATCGAGGAGGAAAAATTGAGTGATGTCATAGTTACCCAAACGGGCTGCATTGGGCTGTGCGAATGGGAGCCTATTGTTGAGGTGACAAGCGGGGGTAGTCCCAAAGTTATCTATGGCAAAGTCTCAGCGGAGAAAGCCAGACAGATCATGAAGGAACATGTCATCGCCGGCATGGCTGTCTCTGAATTTGTAATTCCGGCTTAAACAAAGATATCCAACAACAAGGGACATGCGATGAAGTATTACCGATCTCATATATTGGTTTGCGTTGACCCCGAGTGTCTGGCCAAAGGTGCCCATGCCATCCGCCATGCTCTGGAAAAGGAATTGACAGCTCACGGATTGAATGAGGAAATTCAGGTTCTTGAAACCTCGCGCCTCGGCGGGTGCGCCAGCGGCCCGGAGATCATGGTCTATCCCGACGAGGTTCATTATTCCGGGTTAACTGTTGACGATATTCCCCATCTGGTAAAAGAGCATTTTCTAAAAGGGCGTGTTGTTGACAAACTATTTGCGCCACTGCAAGAACAACTTGACGAGGAATTAGGGCCGCCTAAACCTAAAGAGGTGCGGGTGGTTCTGCGCAATTGCGGCCAGATTGACCCGGAGAACATCGAGGATTACATCGCCGAAGATGGCTACCAGGCCTTGGGTAAAGCCTTGAGCGACCTGACCCCGGAGCAGGTTATCGAGGAGATTTTGGCCTCTGGTTTAAGGGGTCGAGGGGGCGCGGGTTTCCCAACCGGCAAAAAATGGCAATTTTGCCGGAATGCTCCAGGCACTTCTAAGTACCTCATCTGTAACGCCGACGAAGGAGACCCTGGGGCCTTCATGAATCGGCGGGTGCTCGAAGGGGATCCTCATTCGGTAATTGAGGGCATGATTATTGCCGCTTATGCCATCGGAGCCAGTCAAGGTTATATCTACTGTCGGGCAGAATATCCGGTAGCCGTGCGGACGTTGAATATTGCCATCAAGCAAGCTCGAGCCTTTGGCTTGCTGGGGGAGAATATTCTGGGCAGCGGTTTTTCCTTTGACCTGGAAGTGCGGATGGGGGCGGGAGCATTTGTCTGCGGCGAGGAAACTGCCTTAATGGCTTCAATTGAGGGTAAACGGGGTGAGCCGCGTCCGCGTCCGCCCTTCCCGGCCGTGCAGGGCTTATGGGGCAAGCCGACTAACATTAATAACGTTGAGACTTACGCCAATGTGCCGCAGATTATTTTACGCGGGCCGGCATGGTTTGCCAGCATGGGCACCGAGAAAAGCAAGGGTACCAAAACTTTTGCCATTGCCGGGGATGTGAAATACAGCGGCCTGATTGAGGTGCCGCTTGGTATTACGCTGCGCGAGGTCATTTATGATGTTGGTGGGGGAATTAAAGACGATAAACGTTTCAAGGCGGTGCAAACCGGCGGCCCGATGGGGGGCTGTCTCCCGGTCGAATATCTAAACATGGCGGTGGATTACGAGTCGCTAACGGCAGCCGGCTCCATCATGGGGTCAGGTGGCATGATTGTGATGGATGAAGACACCTGCATGGTAGATATTGCCCGCTTCTTTATGGAATTTACCCAGGATGAGAGTTGTGGCAAGTGTACGCCCTGCCGGGTTGGCACCAAGCGCATCCTGGAAATCCTGGAACGTATCTGCGCTGGCCAGGGCAAAGATGGCGATATTGAAACATTGGAGATGCTCTGTCGCCAAATTAAGAGTACCAGCCTATGCGGTCTGGGGCAGGGCGCACCCAATCCTGTTGAAAGTACCTTAAAACATTTTCGGGCTGAATATGAAGCGCACATTTATGAAAAGCGCTGTCCGGCCGGGGTTTGCCAAACGCTGGTGCGAGCGCCCTGTGTTAATGAATGTCCGGCCGGAGTAGATAGTCCGGCTTATCTGGCTTTGGTTACCCAGGGACGCTATATGGAAGGTCTGGCGATCCATCGGGAGGCCAACCCCTTTGCCCTGGTCTGTGGGCGAGTCTGCCCCGCTTTCTGTGAGCACAAATGTCGTCGAGGACGGGTTGATCAACCCATCGCCATTCGGCTGGTCAAGCGGTTTATGGCCGACCGGTTTTATGCCGAGGAATGGACGCCAACGCGGTTGGCGCCTCCCACGGATAAAAAGATAGCCGTGGTCGGGGCCGGGCCAGCCGGTCTGACTGCTGCGCTGGACCTCAGCCGGCAGGGTTATACCGTCACCATTTTTGAGAAAATGCTTCAGCCCGGCGGTATGATGACTTATGGCATTCCCTCCTACCGTCTGCCGCGCGAACCCCTCTTTGCCGAGATTAATCACATTCGTCGAGCGGGGGTAGACATCCGCTGTAACCAGGAATTAGGACGTGATTTTACCCTCGAGACGCTCAAAGAAGATGGTTATGCGGCAACCATTCTGGCTTTGGGGGCGCACAAAAGTCAGCGCCTGGCGATTCCGGGCGAGGATAAAATGGGGGTCTATCACGGCGTCAAGTTCCTGCGGGATATTGCCATGAATAGGTCGCCCAATGTGGACGGCCAGCGGGTGGTGATCATCGGCGGGGGTGATGTGGCTATCGACTCGGCCCGCTCAGCGTGGCGGTTGGGAGCCGCAGAAGTGCATGTGGTTTACCGACGTGAAGAGGCGGACATGCCCGCCCACCGTGAGGAAATCGAGGCAGCCAAAGAAGAAGGTGTCCAATTCCATTTCCTAACCAACCCCATGGCTGTTCTGGGCTATGCTACGGTGACCGGCATCCGGCTGCAACGCCAAACTTTGGGTGAGTTTGATAGTAGCGGCCGGCGGCGGCCCAAGCTCATTGCCCGCTCCGAATTCGACCTGGCTTGTGATATTATCATTCCGGCCATTGGCCAAACAACCGATTTCGACTGGATGCAGGACAACAGCATCGAGACGGTGCGCGTTTCTACTTTTAAAGTTGGTCAAGCTCTGGAGACGACCCTGCCCGGTGTCTTTGCTGCGGGTGATGCGGTATTAGGGCCGGCGTCGGTTATCCATGCTGTGGCGCAGGGCCATAAGGTTGCTCTGGCGGTAGAGCAGTGGTTAACGACCAGCAAACTGGAGCGAATCGTGTACAAACCCAGGCGGCACGATATTCCGTTGTATGTCAACATGGCAAATTACGCTCAGTCTCTTCGCCCGGTGCCGCGGGCACTGCCTTCAGAGTGGCGTAGCTGGAGCGGTTTCACCGAAATCGAGATGGGCTTTGACGAGACAATGGCTCAAGAAGAAGCTAAGCGCTGCCTGCGGTGTGATTTAGAGTGGCTAGAACGCATTGGCGAGCCAATCCCACAGCCGGAAAAGTAGTGGTTTAGGAATTCACGTGACAATCTCGTTCCCAAACCCTGAGCGAAGTCGAAGGATCAGTTTTGGGAACGAGATTCAGTAAATTATTTGACGAGCATGAAATTACCTTTTACCGTTGAACAGTTTTTCGAAATATTCGCCCAGTATAACCGGGATGTTTGGCCCATGCAGATGGTGATTTACGTCATGGCCATCGCAGCCCTGGTTTTGGCCCTCAGAGAAACCAAATCTTCAAACCGGGTGATCAGTACAATTTTAGCTTTTTTATGGTTGTGGATTGGACTGGTTTATCATTTGGGCTATTTCAGCACAATTAATGGTGCCGCATACGTCTTTGGGGGATTATTCATCATCCAGGCCGGCCTGTTCTTGGTCGCCGGTACACTGAAGCAAAAGTTGTGGTTCCGATTCCACCCCAATAGCTATGCCATTATCGGCGCGCTGTTCATTCTTTATGGCCTGGTAATCTACCCTGTGCTGGGCTACGCTTTAGGGCATCGCTATCCTTACACCCCAACGTTTGGTTTGCCGTGCCCGACCACTATTTTTACCTTTGGCTTGTTATTATGGACCGATAAGAAGATTCCTAAGTATTTGCTTATTATTCCGGTTCTCTGGTCAATCCTCGGCTTATCTGCTGCCTTGCAACTGGGTGTTTGGGAAGATGTGATGCTTTTGATAACGGGAGTGACCACACCGATTATGATCTACTATCGGGATATGCGGGAAGGCGAGCTAGTGCATCGGCCCGGCTTTTAACGACCCGGCTCAAATACGTCGAAACTTCTTACAAGGAGGTAAGATATGACAGTTGAGGTTAACAAAAATCGGTCGAATATCTCTTCCATCGTTCAAGCGGCCATTGCTCATCATGGTGCCACGCACGAAGCCTTAATCCCCATTCTGAGCGAAGTTAATGAAAGGTTGGGCTATTTGCCGGTTGACGCTATGACCAAGATCAGCCAGGCTTTGCATTTGTCCGGTAGCCAACTTATGAATGTTGCCAGCTTCTACCGCATGCTGTCTACCAGGCCACGGGGTAAGCACGTCATCCAGTTTTGTGAAAGTGCGCCCTGCCACGTGATGGGAGGACGCCAGGTTTGGCACGCTCTGCAGGAGGAGTTAGGTCTTGAACCAGGCGAAACCAGCGCCGATGGACAATGGACCTTGTTGGCGGTCAGTTGTCCGGGTATCTGTGGCGTGGGTCCGGTGCTTATGATTGACGACGACGTGTACGGCAATATTACCCCCGGACGACTGCGCGAAATCCTGGCGCAGTACCGGAGCAGGAGTTAACCATGGCCACTATTCGTTCCTTTGTCTTGGTCTCCGGCGACCCGGAAAGTCTCAACCGGGGCGCGGCGGCTGTTTTTGAACGGCTACAACAGGAAATCAGATCCTTTGGTTTGCAGAATGAAATCTCGGTGACGATGACCGGCGATGTAGGGCGGCACGATGCTCTGCCTCTCGTCATTGTTTATCCTGAGGCAGTGATCTATGGCCCAGTCACGCCCGATAAAGTACCTCTCCTCGTCGAGGAGCATTTGTACAAGGGCCGGATAGTCGCCGAGCTGCAAGCCTCGACCAGAGAGTTATCGGGGCGCATCGCCTGGCTATCGGCCCGCAAAGGTACGCTGCCGGCGGAGCAGCGGATTGTCCTGCGGCGAGCCGGCCTGATTGACCCCGAAGATATCGAAGATTACATCTTGCACGATGGCTACGAAGCCCTGGGCAAAGCTCTCACCCTGATGTCACCCGGCGAAGTGATTGAAGAGATTACCCAATCAGGGCTGCGGGGGCGTGGCGGGGCTGGCTTCCCGACCGGCTCCAAGTGGAGCTATGTAGCCAAGGTGGACAATTACCCCAAGTACATCATTTGTAACGCCGACGAAAGCGAGCCGGGCACATTCAAAGATCGGCTGGTCTTGGAAGGCGACCCGCACAGCATTATCGAGGCGATGAGTCTGGCCGCCTATGCGGTCGGGGCCAGCGAAGGTTACATCTACATTCGGGGTGAGTACAAATTGGCCCAGCAACGGCTGGCTAAAGCCACTGAGCAGGCCAAGGCAATGGGCTTTCTGGGCGCGAACATTTTTGGCACTGATTTTAGCTTTAATATTCACATCCACAGTGGGGCCGGAGCTTACATCTGCGGTGAGGAAACAGCCCTGATTGAGTCCGTTGAGGGCAAGCGGGGCGAACCGCGAGCGCGTCCCCCTTACCCGACTACCCATGGCTTGTGGGGCAAGCCGACGGTGATCAATAATGTCGAAACTTTGGCGAACATTCCGGCCATTATTTCCAATGGCGCAGCCTGGTTCCGGGGCTTTGGCACCCAAAGTAGCCCTGGCACCAAGGTCTACACTATTTTGGGCAATGTTAATATGACCGGCTTGATTGAAGTGCCGATGGGGATCACCCTGCGCGAAGTGATTACCATTTACGCCAAAGGCATGAAAAATGGCGCAACCTTCAAGCTGGCTCAAACCGGCGGCTCCAGCGGTTCAATCATTCCGGCCAGCTTGCAGGATACGCCGATGGATTTCGACTCATTTAGCCGGGCCAGCGTTTCGCTGGGGTCAGGCGCGCTTTTGATTTGCGATGAGGACACCTGTGTGGTGGACCTGGCCCGGGTGCTATTGAATTTCTTCAGGCAGGAATGTTGCGGCAAATGTACCCCCTGCCGCATTGGCACCCAGCGCGCCTACGAGATTCTGACCAACTTAGCCGAGGGCACGGCCCAACTAAGCGATTTGGATTATTTACAGAAGTTGAGTGAAAGCCTTGCTCAATATTCTAACTGCGGCCTCGGACAGACAGCCGGAGTCCCTATTCGTGATATTCTCAAATACTTCAGAGCAGAAGTCGAGGCCCATGTGCGATTGAAAATTTGCCCCGCAGGGGCCTGCTTGATGAAAGTTCAGCAGGTGTAACCGCCTGAGTGCAGCGCACTTTAGCGCGTGGAAAAGTGCGCTGCACCGCGGGGCTGAATAGATAAATGTGCAATCCTAACACACCGGGAGGATAGATAATGATCAATATCACCATAAATGACAAAAAGCTTGAAGTGCCCGAAGGGCTAACGGTGCTTCGGGCGGCGGAGTTGGGCGGAATTACCATTCCGACCCTCTGCGATCATCCAGACCTGACACCCTATGGAGGGTGTCGCCTGTGTCTGGTGGAAATTGAAGGCATCCGCACTCTACAAACGGCCTGCACCATTCCGGCCAGTAACGGTATGGTCGTCCGCACCGAAACCCCGGCGCTGGCCGAGTCGCGCAAAACAATCTTGGAGTTGTTGTTGTCCGACTACTTTAATGCTGGCTACACCAACGGCAATCACGACGACACCGAGTTTATGCATTGGGTCAAGTATTACCAGGCGCAGCCGCCCAAGGGTTTTGAACAAAAGGCACGCTACCCGGTGAACAGCGACCCCAATCCGTTTGTCTGGGTTGACCTTAACAAGTGTATCCTGTGCAACCGCTGCGTGCGGGCCTGCGCCGAAGTGCAAGGGCGCTTTGTTTGGGGGCGGGCCGAACGGGGTTTCGATACCCAAATCGTGGCCGGATTCTACAACACCATGCTTGATGCCCGCTGCGAGTCGTGCGGTGCGTGCGTGGCTTACTGCCCCACCGGGGCGTTAGACAACAAGATGTCGGTTGGGCTGGGTAAGGCCGATAAAGTGGTAACTACCACCTGTACCTACTGCGGGGTGGGCTGTAATCTGGATCTCAATATCAAAGACGGTAAGATCATTCGTGTCACCTCAAATCCCAAAGCGCCGGTCAACGGCATGGCTTTGTGTGTGAAAGGCCGCTATGGCTATGATTTTGTGCATCACCCTGACCGGCTGACCAAGCCTAAAGTCCGTAAATATTTGCTCGAAGGCACGGGAGTGCGGGATAAGGCCGCGGGCCGGGGTGAATGGGTTGAGGTTGATTGGGATACGGCGCTCGACATCACTGCGCGCAAACTGCGCGATGCGCGTGACACAGCCGGGGCCGACAGCTTGGGTATTCTGACTTCGGCCAAGTGCCTGAACGAAGAAAACTACCTGATGAACAAACTGGCCAGGCAGGTGATCGGAACCAACAATATAGATCACTGCGCCCGTCTCTGACACAGCAGCACGGTGGCCGGTCTGGCCGCCTCCTTTGGTTCGGGCGCTATGTCCAACTCGATGGATGATGTCGCCGGGTTTGCCCAGGCGATGTTGATTATCGGGTCGAATACCACAGAACAACACCCCGTTTTTGGGGCCAAGATTCGCCAGGCGGTGTTGCGGCGCAAGGTCAAGCTGGTTGTGGCCGACCCGCGCAAAATTGATATTGCTGAGTTCGCCACGCTGCACCTGCAACAGCGTCCCGGCACCGACATTGCCCTGCTCAACGGTCTGATGAATATCATTCTGGCAAAAGGCTGGGAAGATCAGAAGTTTATCGCCGAACGGACGGAAGGCTTTGAAGATTTCAAGGCGTTGATCGAACAGTATACGCCGGACAAGGTAGCCGAGACGACCGGCGTGCCGGTAGAGCAACTGTACGAGGCCGCCGAAATCCTGGCTACAAACAAGCCGATGGCGGTCATCTGGGCGATGGGGATTACCCAGCACATCGTCGGCGTGCGCAACGTGATGGACCTGGCTAACCTGCAAATGCTGCTGGGCAACATGGGTGTGCCCGGCGGTGGGGTCAACCCGCTGCGCGGCCAGAACAATGTTCAAGGCGCCTGCGACATGGGCGGACTGCCCAACGTTTATCCCGGCTACCAGCCGGTCGTGAATGAGGACGCCCGCAAAAAGTTTGAAGCGGCCTGGGGCGTATCCCTGCCGAATAAAGTCGGCATTACCGTCACCGAAATGATTCCGGGAATCATCGAGGGTAAAATCAAGGCCTTGTACATCTTGGGCGAAGACCCAATCATGAGCGATCCGGACACTGAACACGTGCGTCACTGCCTGGACGAGTGTGATTTTATCGTCTTGCAGGAGATTTTTCCCTCGGAGACCGCGCCTTACGCGGACGTATTGCTGCCCGGCGTGACTTTTGCCGAAAAAACCGGCACTTTTACCAGCACCGAGCGGCGCATTCAGATGGTGCGCCAGGCTGTTGAGTCGCCCGGCGAGGCCCGGGAAGACTGGCGCATTACGGCCGAACTGGCCCGGCGCATCCTGGCGGGCGGGCAGCGGCAAGTGAGCGGCGGAACACACGCCGGTTGGGATTACACCAGCACCGAGCAAGTTATGGCCGAAGTTGCTGCCCTGACGCCCAGCTATGCCGGAGTCAGCTTTGAGCGTCTGGAGCGTGGGGACCGGCTGCAATGGCCAGTCAAGAGCACCGACCATCCCGGCACCCCCGTCCTGCACATCGGCCAGTTTACGCGCGGTCTGGGCAAATTTGCACCCATCGAGCATGTGCCGCCGGCGGAACTGCCGGATGACGAATATCCAATCCTCCTGAGCACGGGTCGGGTGTTGTATCACTGGCACGGCGGCGAGATGACTCGCCGGGCCAAGGGGTTGATGGAAGTCTACGGGCAGGCCCTGGTAGAAGTAAACCCGGATGACGCCGAACGATTAGGCCTTAACGGCAACAAACGAGTCCGGGTTACCTCCCGGCGCGGCAGCATCGAAGCCGAAGCCTGGGTAACCGACCGGGTGCCGCCGGGTATGGTTTACACCAACTTCCACTTCCCTGAAACCTCGGCCAACATATTGACTCTGATCGCTCTGGACCCGGTGGCCAAGATTCCGGAGTACAAAGTGTGTGCGGTCAAGGTCGAACGAGTTGAGGCGTGAGGAGATTTTAAGATAAACTGGTCTGAGGAGGTGCATGAAACAAGATTACACCTGTACCTTAACCTACAGCTTTTTAAACAAACTGTTTCTTTAAGGCATTCAACCATAACTATCTAAAGGAGAGTGTATATGAGTACTGAAGTATCTTTTGATGCCCTTCTCCCGCCGGCCATGGCGGCCAAGGCAGAGGACCTCGGGGTCAAAAAAGCCAATCTGGGCGCAGCCAATATGTTTGTCCTGGCCATTTTGGCGGGGGCTTTTATTGCTATGGGCGCGATCTTTGCGACCACTGTCAGCGCCGGTAGTATTACCGTCAATGCCGCCGACGGTGCGGCAGCTTTTAAGACTGGCCTGCCCTACGGTGTCGTCCGCTTACTCACGGGCCTGGTCTTTACTCTGGGCCTCATCCTGGTTATCGTGGGCGGCTCAGAATTGTTTACCGGCAACAACCTAATCGTAATGGCCTTTTCCAGCGGCAAGGTTACATTTAATGCCTTGATGCGTAACTGGGCAATCGTCTACACGGGAAATTTTGTCGGCTCTATCCTGACCGCTTACATTATGTTGTTAGGTAAGCAATATACCTTTGGCAGTGGCGCGATTGGTTTGACCGCGCTCAGTATC
This sequence comes from Anaerolineales bacterium, assembly GCA_015075185.1. Taxonomy (GTDB): domain Bacteria; phylum Chloroflexota; class Anaerolineae; order 4572-78; family J111; genus DSQQ01. The sequence goes on from JABTUW010000004.1 coordinate 269,674, forward strand.
GGCGAGGCCAAGACCAGCCTGGATTTTATGCAGGCAGTGGCCCTGGGGATGATGTGTAATGCTCTGGTCTGTATGGCGGTGTGGCTGTGCTACAGCGCCCGCACGACCACCGATAAGATCCTGGCGATTATCCCCCCGATCTCGGCCTTCGTAGCTGCCGGTTTTGAGCACAGTGTGGCCAATATGTACTTTATTCCGATTGCCCTGCTCATCAAGGATTTTGGCGACCCCAAATTCTTTGAGGCGATTGGTAGGACGGCGGCTGACTTCCCGCACCTGACCTGGGGCAACTTCTTCATCGCTAACCTGCTGCCGGTCACAATTGGAAATATCATCGGCGGTGCGGTGATGGTCGGGCTGATCTACTGGTTCGTCTATCTGCGCAAACCAAAGGTTACGGTTCCCAGCCCTCAACCGGGGGTAGCGCCTGGCAGTAAGTAATTGTTGCTCCGTTAGCTGATAGATTGCTAACGGATGTAAATCAAGAATGCGGATTACAAATGCCGGTACCCGGCCCTCAACGAGGCTGTATATTCCGGGGATTGTCATCCGCGTTCTTATAGTTAGACCTTATTCCCGATAACGTTTTTTGACCTTTGTCCATAAGGATGTCCGAGTTGGCATTTCTTGACGTTTCCAATACGCCTGCGCCTATCGTTGAGCGGGCAAATGAGCCGGTTTGCTACCAGCAGTATGTCTCAGGTCAGTGGCAAACAGTGAGCACCGGCGTGATTGGGGAAACGCCGGTCGGGTTGACCGTTAACGGCCAATCCTGGTTGACGCTGATGTGTACCCCCTGTGACCTGGAGGCACTGGCAGTTGGATTTCTTTTTAACGAGGGGTTGATTCAAAAGGTAGAAGAAGTCGTCTCCGTGAGAGTCTGCCCCACTGGAGACAACGTGGATGTATGGTTATCCCGTAGCGTCAACAAGCCCGACCATTGGCGGCGTACTTCTGGCTGCACGGGTGGCGTCACTTCAACTGATACGCAAATAACGTCCCAGCCAATTCTGGATGGTGTGGTTCTCACCCCTGAGAGGGTCTGTCACTTGATCGGCCAACTCTTTGAAGCCCAGGAGTTGTATCAAAAGGTGGGCGGGGTCCACACGTCAGCCTTAAGCGATGGGCAGCAAATCCTGGTCCGGGCCGAGGATATTGGCCGCCATAATACCCTTGATAAAATCAGCGGACGCTGCTTACTTGAGGGGATTGCTCCTGCCCAGCGTATCTTGCTAACAACCGGCCGTATCAGCTCGGAGATGCTGCAAAAATCGGCCCGTATCGGCGCTTCAGTCGTGATTTCGCGTACCTCTCCTAGCTCTCTATCCATCCGTCTGGCCGAACAGGGGCTTATCACCCTGATCGGTTACGCCCACCGCCACCGCTTCAATGTTTACACTCATGCCGAACGTATTTTGCGGTTAGGGTGAGCGTCTCCTAATTATTTTCTAACGGGGGGATTTTCGGGAATTCTAAGCCGTAAAAATTGACTACTCCAGGGAGTGGGGGTAAGTGATTGCGATACAAAGGAGTGACGCATGACCGTCAAATTAACGATCAATGGAAAAGACATTGAAGCTCCCGAAGGAACGACGGTGTTGCAGGCCGCCGAAATGGCCGGCATCAGCATCCCCCGGTTGTGCGACCATCCCCATTTGACTCCGTATGGCGGCTGCCGCCTCTGTGTAGTGGAAGTGGCGGGCGCACCCACCTTACAACCCTCCTGCACCCTGCCGGTCACCCAGGGAATGGTGGTCCAGACTGACACTCCGAAAATAGCAGAGGCGCGCAAACTCCTTCTAACCCTGCTCTTCAGCGAGCGCAACCATTTCTGCATGTATTGCCAAATGAGCGGCGGTGATTGCGAATTGCAGAACGCGGCCTACGGCGAAGACATGACCCACTGGCCCCTCCAGCCCAACTGGCAGCCCTATCCGGTAGATGCCTCGCATAAACATTTTGTGCTGGATCACAACCGCTGCATTTTGTGCCGCCGTTGTGTCCGCGCTTGTGGCGAGTTGGTGGGCAATTTTACCTTGGGGGTGCAGGAGCGCGGCCCTGCCAGTATCCTGGTGGCTGATTTGGATGTGCCCCTGGGTCAAAGTACGTGTATTTCCTGTGGCACTTGTGTGCAGGTCTGCCCAACCGGCGCTTTGATTGATCGGCTTAGCGCCTACCGCGGTCGTGAGACGGAAATACAGCATATCAAGAGTATCTGCGCCGGTTGTAGTCTAGGCTGTGGCATTGATCTGGTTGTTCGAGACAACCATTTGCTGCGCATTGACGGAGATTGGGACGCACCGGTGAATGAAGGCGTTTTATGCCAGAAAGGCCGCTTTTTGCCACTCCAAGAGGAACGAGAGCGAATTTTGACCCCTCTGGTGCGCAAAGCTGGGACCTTAAAAGCGGCTACCTGGATCGAAGCGTTGGATAGGGTGACGGATAAGTTGAAACCCCTTATCGGCCAGAATGGCCGCGGGGTCGCGGCGCTGGCATCAACCCGATTATCAGTCGAGGCGCTCCACAGTTTCAAGCAGCTTTTTGCCGAGAAGATAGGTAGTGAGATGGTCACCAGCATCGAAGAAGGGGTGACCACGGCCTTACCGGGTAGAGTAGCCCAAGAATTGGGCCGGTCCTTCGAAGGTAATCTCTCCGCTCTGAAAACGGCCGATTGTGTGTTTGCCATCGGCACCGACCTGATTGACAGTCACCAGTTGGCTGGCTTCTTCATCAAACGCAACCTGCCCAAAGGAATCAAACTGATTGTTGTTGATCCAAATGATAATGACCTGCATGAGTTGGCCGATTTTTCGCTGCGGCCGAAGAAGGGGTCTGATTACGATTTGCTGTTGGGGCTGATGGCCGAGACTGGCCAAATGGAGGTCAAGAGGGGGGAGCCAGCCCAGCCGGTTGATCTATCGAAGTATAGGCCGGGTGAGGTTAGCCGGACCACCGGCATCCCGGCTGAAATGATCAGGGCAGTGGCCCAATTGCTGGCTTCGGCCAAGAGCCCCGCTTTTGTTTATGGCAAGGGCGTCACCCGGGGCGGTTTCCCCATCGTGCTGCTCGCTCTGCTGGACTTGGCTCGCCTGGTAGGGGCGCTGGATGCCGAACATTCCATGATTCTCAGTGTGAAAGGCGAGGCCAATAGTCTGGCCGCCTATCAATATGGATTAGATAAAACGTTTGAGATTAAGGATCAGGGGGTAGTTTATCTGGCTCTTGGCGATGATTATGCCAGCGCACGCCTGGTACGCCGCGTGGAAAGGGTTCCCTTTAAGATTGTGCAGGCCAGCTATGTTTCTCCGGCGACAGCCATAGCCGATGTTGTTCTTCCGGTGGAGATGTGGGCTGAAGAAGAAGGGCATTACCTTAACTTGGAAGGGCGGCTGCAAGAAGTTCATCGTGGTCTGACCCCGCCAGAAGAAGTTCGTTCTCATGTGGACATTCTGGAAGCGATTGCGGCTCAATTAGATTTCAGCCTGGATCCGGGTTGGCGGAATGAATTGGAGAAACGTGTCCCGCCGAATGCACTTATGGTGTAAAGCGTAATGCGTAAATTTTTGCATATCCGGTGTTAAGCATCAGAGATAAACCCTGCGTTTGTGAAAAGGAAAAGTTGATATGGCAAAACCTAAAGTTTCAAGTGACTGGTTGGCGGCTTGTGCGGGTTGTCACATGTCGTTGCTGGATATTGATGAACGGATTATCCAACTGGCGGAACTGGCCGATATTCGAGCCACGCCGATCACTGATCTCAAAGAGCCGGATGAAAGCGGTGTTGATGTCGGTATTTTGACCGGGGCGGTCAATACCACGACGAACGAAGAAGTCGCACTACGGATGCGCGAACGCTGCAAAACCCTGGTGGCCCTGGGTGATTGCGCGGTGTTTGGCGGAGTGGCGGCCATGCGCAACTTTTTTAAGCTGGAGGATGCGCTGCGCCGGGCCTACATCGAAACCGAAAGCACCGACGACGCCGGGAAAATTCCGGCCAGTCCGGAACTTGGCGTGCCGACCGAAGTAAGGGCTGTGGGTGAAGTAGTGACGGTGGATGTCTGTGTGCCCGGCTGCCCGCCTGAGGCCGATGTGATTTTCTATGCTCTAAGTGAACTGGCTCAGGGACGCAAGCCTGAACTCAAAGGTGATAAGCTGCATTGGCACTGAGCTGGGAGTAAGGAGTAGGGAGTAAGGAGTAGAGATTTTATCCCCTACTTCCTGCTTCTTACTCCTTACTTCCTGTTATGGAGGATAAGGATGTCTACCCAAAAAATTACGATTGAACCGGTAACGCGGATTGAGGGGCATGCCAAAGTAACGGTTCACCTGGACGAGCGGGGTGAGGTAGAGCAGGCGGTCTTTCATGTCAACGAATTTAGAGGCTTTGAGAAGTTCTGCGAAGGGCGAATGTATTTTGAGATGCCAATGATTACGCCGCGTATTTGCGGTATTTGCCCGGTAAGCCACCACCTGGCTGCGGCCAAAGCCTGCGATGAGCTAACAGGTGCGTCGCCGCCTCGCCCGGCGCAACTGCTGCGCGAACTGATGCACATGGGCCAGATCATTCAGAGCCATGGGATGCATTTCTTTGAATTGGCCGGCCCTGACTTGCTGCTAGGTTTTGACGCCGACCCGGCCGTCCGCAATGTGGTGGGCTTGATTCAGGCCAATCCTGATTTGGCGGTTCGGGCCGTCCAATTGCGCAAATTTGGGCAGGAGATTATTCGTACTCTGGGCGGGCGCAAGATTCACCCGAATTTTGCCATCCCCGGCGGCGTCAACAAAGCTCTGAAGCCGGCTGAACGGGATACTATTCTGGGAGGTGTGGATGAGGCCATCGCTACCCTCCAGATTGGTCTCTCGATTATCAAAGATTGGGTGGCCAAGAATCAGGAAGATGTCAATAAATTTGCGGTCTTTTCGTCCAGCTATTTTGGCCTGGTTACGTCCGAAGGTGGCTTGGAGTTGTACGACGGCCCCTGCCGTTTAATTAATGCTACTGGAGAGCTGCTGGAAGAGTTTGACGGGCAAAATTATCTGGATTACATCGCTGAACATGTCGAGGATTGGTCTTATCTTAAATTCCCGTATTATAAAAAGATGGGCTGGCCCGGGGGAGTTTATCGGGTGGGGCCGTTGGGGCGCTTGAATGTGGCGCAAAAGACCGGCACGCCCCTGGCCGATGTGGAATTGAAACAATTCAAAGCGGTGCATAATGGCAAACCGATTGAAAATACGCTTTATTACCACTTCGCCCGACTGATTGAGGCCCTTTTCGCCGCCGAAAAAGTTAAACTGCTGCTGGATGATCCTGATATTCTCAGCCAGGACATCCTGAACACGCGCCAGGAGGTTAAAGGGGAAGGGGTCGGCGTTATTGAAGCGCCGCGTGGAACTCTTTTCCATCACTACTGGACTGACGCGCAGGGGAAACTACAGCGGGTCAACCTGATTGTAGCGACCGGGCACAACAACTGGGCTATGAGCAAAGCGGTGGACAGCGTGGCCAAAACCTATATCCATGGCAAAATTGAAGAAGGTCTGCTCAACCGGGTGGAGGCCGCTATCCGCGCCTACGACCCCTGCCTGTCCTGCTCGACCCATGCCATCGGCCAGATGCCGATTGTAGTCGAGGTAATAGATGTTAACGGTGCGGTAATCAACGCTTTAAGACGAGATGGGGATTAATCGCGTAGCAGTTAAGCAGATAGGTAGGTTGTCGCATCAATGAAGGTGGCTTTTGAGACAGAGGGGCAGAAAGTTCAAGGGCTTGATTATGCTAAAAACGCTCATCATCGGCTGTGGCAACCCTGACCGCGAGGATGACGGGGCAGCCTGGCATGTTCTGGAAAAATTGGCCCATCATTTCGGTAGCCCGATTGCTACGGTTGAAGAACTCGCGCTGACCTTGCACTTGACTCACTCCGGCGAAACAGAGGCAGATACGCCCAATTTGTCATCCCTGGCTCAGCGGCCAGTTCATCTTGCCTTTGCTTTACAACTGACTCCTGAAATGGCCGAAACAATAGCCCAATACCAACGGGTTTGTTTTATTGATGCCCACACTGGCGCGTATTCTGAAGAAATCCGTGTGGTTCCGGTTGAACCGGGTTACCAGGCCTCACCCTTTACCCATCATTTGACTCCCGAAAGTTGCTTGACTCTGGCCCAAACTTTGTCCGGTCACGTCCCCGCTGGCTTGATGGTTTCGATCCGGGGCTATCGTTTTGGCTATGGCGTTGAGCTGTCTGACCAGACCGCTGCTCTTGTTGATGAGGCGCTGGCCCAGATTTTGAGCTGGATTAATCAAGGCGCCGTCCAATGAGCTTTGTCGTTTGATTCGGTGACATCTGTCACTGCCAACTCCCCACACCCTGGGCTATACTCATAGAGAACCAGGGTGTTTCTTTTTTACGATGCATGAATTGGCCGTAACCGCAGGAATTTTAGATGTCGCTTTGGAAGCCAACCGGCAGAACGGCGACAAAGAGATTACCGCCATTGACCTCGTCATTGGCGAGTTAAGCAGTATCGTGGATGACTCGGTACAGTTCTATTTTGATATGCTAAGCAAAGATACGCTGGCCCAGGGAGCGGCGCTACGGTTCCGGCGGGTGCAAGCCACTGTCCAATGTGGGGAATGTGGATATCAAGGGGGAGTCACTGCGCCCTTACCTCCCTTTTGTCCGGCTTGTGGTAGTATGCAATTGCAGGTAAGTGGAGGGCGGGAATTTTACGTGGAAAGCATTGAGGTAAAAGATGAAGATTCCAGTAGTGAAGAATATTCTGAATGCAAACGATCAAATGGCTCTCAAAAACCGGGCGACCTTTGACTCGACGGGAGTATTTGTACTCAATATTATGGCCTCACCAGGCGCAGGTAAAACGAGTTTTATTCTGGCTACGCTTGACCGGCTGCCCCTGGAGGTACGCCCCGGCGTTATTGAAGGTGATTTGGCCTCCAGTATTGATACTGATACCATTGCCGCCCGTGGAGTGCCGGTGACGCAAATCAACACAGGGGGTGGGTGTCACCTGGATGCCCCTATGATCCAGGCCGCGTTGCCTCAATTGCCCATGTCTGAATTGGATTTGCTCTTTATTGAAAACGTTGGCAATTTGGTCTGTCCAGCCAATTTTAAGCTTGGGGCAGACCGGGCAGTTGTCGTCGCCAGTGTGCCAGAGGGTGACGATAAGCCTTACAAATATCCGGGCATCTTTGCCAGCGCCGATGTCGTCATCTTAAATAAGTCTGACCTGCTGCCCATTTTCGATTTTGACCTGGACTATTTCCGCTCGGGTGTGGAACTGGTCAACCCCGGTGTGCCCTTCTTTGTGCTCTCTTGTCGAACGGGCACGGGAGTGCAAGCTTGGTTATCCTGGCTGTTAAATGAACGCTATGCCAGGGTAGAGGAAAAAACGCTCACAATTTAAAAGTCTTTGGTTTAAAGTTGGCTGAATGCATACAATGGAGGTGCATTTATGACAACCAAAAACGAGCTAAAGATACTCACTACTTTGCGGGCCATGCCATTTACCCAGGGTATGGCCTCGAAGCATCTTAAGAAATTAGCGGCTATGGCTGCTGAGGTCAACTTTGCCGCAGGTGAAACCATTTTCCAGGTAGGTGACAAAGGCACAGCCATCTATTTTATTGAAGAAGGCCAGGTTGTGGTTGAGGCTGAAGTAGCTGGTCAGGGACTGCTCACGATCCTCACCCTTGGGCCTCAAGAATTGTTGGGTTGGTCGGCCTTGTTCCCACCGCGCCTTAAATCCTCTACAGCACGCGCGGTTAAGCCTACCTGGGCTATTGCCGTTGATGTTGACCAATTAAATGAGGCGTTCCTGTCCGATCAAGAGTTGGAAGTCGAGATTGTCCGGCGGGTGGCCGACGTGATTGCTGTGCGTTTGAAAATGACTCGAGCGCAGTTGCTCAAAAATGTTGCTGCTGAAAAATAAAAACGACATCTTCATCAGGGGTGACGCACTGGATCAATACCCCTATTGACACCTGGTCACATATCAACATAACCTGGTTAATAACCGGCCCCTTAGCCATGCATTAGCACCCCCCATTTACTGGCTGAACGTAGGTGGTTACCAACTCTCGCACTTCGGCCAGCAGTTGATCGCGCGTATAAGCCCCCTTCTGAAGAATCTGGATAACTGAACCATTCAATTGCTGGCGTTCCTTTTCGGTGAGATTCATGGCTGTGACGACGACAATAGGGATTGCACGCCATGCGGATGTTTGGCGTAATTCGGTGATAAATTGAAAGCCATCCATTTCTGGCATCATTAAATCGAGGAGAATAAGTTCTGGCCTCTTGACATTCACCTGTTCCAGGGCGCTGCGCCCATTCTCAGCTTCGACCACCTGCCAGTTTTCTTTTTCGAGCATGCGCCGCATCATTTCCCGGGTCAGGGCATCGTCTTCGACCAGCAAGACGGTGCAAAGTGGCTGGCTGCAGCGATATTTGTTAAGGATTGTCAGCAACCGGCTGCGATCAATCGGCTTGGTCAAGTAATCCGATGCGCCCAGGGCATAGCCCAAGTTTTTTTCATCCACCATGGTCAGCATGATGACCGGGATGTGAGCTAATTCAGGATCAGCTTTCAGCGCGGTCAAGACGGCCCAGCCGTCCATACCCGGCATCATCACATCCAGGGTAATGGCAGAGGGGTGTAATTCTTTGGCCAGCCGTAGCCCTGCTTCTCCTCCGGCAGCAACTTCCACTCGAAAGCCCTCTTTATTGAGAAAGCGGCGCATCAGATCGAGTACCGTCGGATCATCGTCAATCACCAGGATTAAGTCCGCGCCCTCTGGAACGACAATGGGGGGTGTCAAGTCAGCGAGCGGATCCAGGCTAATAGTTCTGGAGTCAGTTCGGGAGTCAGCCACTTTGGCGGGCAGGTGAACGACAAAGGTCGAGCCCTGGCCCACTTTGCTGCTGACACTAATATTGCCCCCCATCATCTCGCAAAAATGGCGGCTGATTGCTAATCCCAGCCCTGTCCCGCCGTATTTGCGCGTGGTCGAGGCGTCGGCCTGGGTGAATTCCTGGAACAGTTTGTCCATCTGCTCGGTGGTCATGCCGATGCCGGTGTCGGAAACTTTAAAAAGGATGAAGGCTGACCCCCTCTGAACTGCGGGGGGCAGGTGATGAGGGATGAAGTTTCTCTTATCTTCTTTCACGGTTCGCGTTTTGCCTTCATGCACAGCGTCCACCCTTTCAATTGTCAGCGTAATTGTGCCGGTCTCGGTGAATTTACTGGCGTTACTCAACAGGTTAAAAATAATCTGTCGAACTTTGGTCAGATCGGCCTGCATGAGACCCAGATTATCGGCGCAGTTGACTTGTAAGGTATTATTGTTTTTCTTAATCAGGGGTTGGATGGTGGCTACGACGTCGTTAATCATTGAGGCCACATCGAAGGTTTCCAGGTATAGATCCATTCGGCCAGCCTCGATTTTGGAAAGATCGAGAATATCACTGATCAGCCCAAGCAAATGCTTACCCGCCGCATTGATCTTTTGCAGGTCAGGCACAAAATCATCTTGGCCCAAATCCTCAGCTTCCTCTTGGAGCATCTCGCTGTAGCCAATGATGGCATTCAGGGGCGTGCGCAATTCGTGGCTCATATTAGCCAGAAAAACACTTTTAGACTGGTTGGCCGCTTCGGCAGCTTCTTTGGCCTGATACAGTTCCATCTCGGCCTGCTTGCGCCGGGTAATGTCGCGAAAGGTGCCGGTGTAGAATGACTCTTCGCCCACTTTGGCTTCGGTTATCATCACCTCCATAGGAAATGTTGAACCATCCCCTCGCCGCCCCGTCAATTCCCGATGCGAGCCGGCTACGACAATTTCAGAGAGCATGGAATGAGCCTGCTGGAGGTTCGATTCAGCCGTTCCATGATCCGCCGAACCGACGAGATAGGTCATCGGGCGCCCCTGTAGCTGAGGTGTTGGATGGCCAAAGATAGCTTCGGCAGCGGGGTTTAAGGAGGTGATGGCCAGGGTGCCTTTAGAGAAAGTAATAATGCCGTCCATAGCCGTCTTGACAATAGCTTCGGTTCTGGCAATCGCCCGTTCAAGCGCCTCCAGCACCTGATTGTACCTTTCGGCAATTTGGCCTACTTCAGTAAAGGGTTCTACGGGCGCGCGCAGGCTCAAATCGCCTGTTTTGGACTGGCGGTCCATCACCACGAATAAATCCAACAAATCCGTCGTCGCCCCATGCTCCGAAACGTTGAGGCCGACTTGCTCGTCTTCAAGGCTGACCCGAAGGGGAAAGAAATGGTTGATGATTTTGAGGAACAGGTAGGTAACACTGAAAGTCCACAAACCACAGGTCAAGATACCCAGGATTTGCACTTGCACTTGCGCTCCCCATCCCAGCCCGGTGCCGAGAAGTTCGGGTTGGCCGAAAAGGCCGACCGCCAGCGTACCCCAAATCCCCGCGCCTAGATGAACAGGAATTGCCCCTATGGCGTCGTCAATGCGCAAGTGTTCCAGCAAATAGTCAGTCCCCAACATGACCAGCCCACCAATGCTCCCAATGATCACAGCGGACAACGTCGAAACCGCGAAGCAATTGGCCGTAATGGCGACTAGTCCGGCCAGGCAGCCGTTGAGCACCAGGTCCACGTCGGCTCGCCCGCGAATCCACCAGCCGACGATCAAAGTGGCGACCAACCCGGCAGAGCCGGCAATCGCCGTATTGGCAATGATGGTAGCGACATTATCAGTCAAGGCCAGAGTGCTGCCGCCGTTAAAGCCAAACCAACCGAACCAGAGGATCAGGGTTCCCAGCGTCGCCAGGGGAATATCCGCGCCGGGAAATTTTCGAGGCGGCCCATCCTTGGGGAAACGTCCAACGCGCGGTCCCAGCACCAATAGGGCCGCCAAGGATGTCCAGCCACCGAAACTGTGGACTACCGAAGCGCCGGCAAAATCAATAAAACCTTGTGATACTAACCAGCCCGAGGGCGCTCCCAGGGAAACGCCATTCCAGACCCAATGTCCAAAAATCGGGTAAGTAACGCCGGCGATCAGCAACATAATAATCAGGTAGGCAGAAAAACGCATCCGCTCGGCCACTGCCCCCGCCAAAATCGTTGCCGCCGTCCCGCAAAACATGATTTGGAACAGAACAAAAGCGGAACGCCAGAACTGGTCGTTGCCTAAGTTGGGCGCAAATTCGGTCAAGCCGATCCAGCCACCCCACGACAGGCCAAACATGAGGGCATAGCCAAAGAGCCAGTAGACCAGCGTGGAGACGGCAAAATCGGAAAGATTCTTCATCGCCACATTGATATTGTTCTTCCTGCGGGTGACGCCAGCTTCGAGACAGAGAAATCCGGCCTGCATCGTAAATATCAGGGCCGCGCAGACTAAAACCCACAGAATATCAGTCGTTTGTTTTTCCATCACTTCTTCCCCCCTAATTGAAGTTCAAGTAGTTATAAGGTCGTTGTTTGATTTACTGTTAACTCTTTTGCTGTTAAAGTACAATACTGTAGATAATTCTAATACAGTTTGGTTTGAATCCAGTTTGTCCTTAATAGACTCTATCGGAAATAAAATCAGGTGACAGGCACTTTTAAACACTAAATAGAGGCAGGTTTTGTTCAAATAAGCCCAATGAGTAGTCCGATAAGTGCCTGTCACCTTAATCCCGATAATGTTTAATCATCCCTATAATGTTGAGACGTATGGGGGCTTGAAAGGGAACCATAGTAATGGACAACGAAAAGGCCCTGGAGTTTGGCTCTTTGAGCAAAGACAGAAGGGATAAAAATAACGAAAAGGGTGCCAAAAGCGCCCTTTTTTGTTCAGATGCGGACGGAAGCGGCGACGGAGTTGGTGAGAGCGGCCAGCCAGGTTTCTTTTTTCCACCAGTTGTCCCCGGTTCCGAGCCAAAGGGGTCGAAATTCGGGGGTGCCCCAAAGAGCGGCCCGGTAACTGCGCCAGAGGGTGTTGAAAGACCAGCGTTTGGCTCCTGACCACCAAGGGGCCGGGGCGGGCGGTCCGCCACATAAGCCCCAGGTGCGATAGCCCGCCAAAACCAGGATGGCATAGACCCAGACACTCCATTGGACCGAAACCACGGCGGCGCGTTTATTCCAACACTGCTTTTCCCCCACACCCAGCCCGCTTTTCATTTCTCGGTGAGCGACTTCTAACTCCCAGCGCTGCCATAACCAGGCCAAGATCGTTTCAATCGGATAAGGCAATTGCCAGGTGTCGCCCTGTTGGACGGCCGAAATCAGATAGAAGGAGGGTTCACGGTGTTTGGAGTGCCGCTTCTTTTTACCGACCAGACGATGCATGCCCTTGACGACCAACAGGAATAAGGGTCGTTCGGGTAAGCCGTCGCGGACAAAGGGACCTAAGCATTGATAACGCATCTGGATTTGTTTGCCTCGAACCAGCACTTGTCGTTTGGGCCAGTTGCGCAAACCGGCGTGTAACCACTCGGCCGGGTGGGGGGCCTTCTGCCCATAACTGGCCGGACGCCCCGGACCCGAATGGGGTTGCGGCAACCAATACAAACACCGATTGCGGGCCGTCCGGGTGAGCAAAGTCACTCCTTCCGGCAGCCCCCGCCACAGTTCCAGGACATCGAATGCGCCATCGGCCAAGGCCAGGATGTTTTGTTCTTTTCGTCCCGCCTGATCCAGTTGCCCCCGCACCCACTTCAGATAGACCAGTCCGGCCTCCCATTCTCGTCGGGCTGGCTCCTGGCTGGCGACGGCTTTAGGCGGAAAGGCTGGAATAAAACGGAGCGGAATAGCCCGACTATAGCCGTTTTCCAGCGGAGTGAGCCAAGCCCCGGTCAAAAAGCGTTGGGCTCGTTCTATCCCTGGTCGGAAGGCTGGCGAACGGGCTGATTTCAGCCAACTCGTCCCTGGCATCTTCAAACTGCTCCGGCTGATTTGTGTCCCATCCAGCCCGACCCCATACGGCTCTGTCACGGCTACTGCCTCCAGCGTTTCTCTGAACAAGATGCCGTTGAGCTGCTCCTCGTCAAATCGCTCCCGACTAAACAAGCGATACCACCCACTCCAATCCCCCGCCGTTTCCCCTAAGCTCAAGATCGCCTGGGCGATCGTATGCCGTCCAAAATTGAACAGTTCGGCCAAGACTAAGCCCACCCCTCGCCAGTACGGTCGCGCTTGCTTGAACGCCGCTCGATGCACCTCGAGTAACTGGATTAACGTTTGCAGCAGCGTTGGTATTTCACTCCCGTTTGTGTTATCCTTCATGACAGAAGCCTCCTGGGTTTTGTTTGGTCTCGTAACCATAACTTTACCCAAGAGGCTTCTTTTTTTCAATACCCCTGCCAAAAAGGCCAAACTCCAGGCGGTTTTTCGTTCGAAAGCTTATCAGCTTGATGATTATTATTATTGGTAGCTATGACCAGCTAATCAAATATAAAAATCCTCGCTTTGGGGTTTAATCCCCAGGTGGTGGCGCAAGAAAGTTTTTACCACGTGGACCGGCACCGCCAGCCCTACTTCCGGACCCGTAATCATCGTGTTGACGCCCACCAACCGGCCCTGGGCATCAACCATGGGGCCGCCGGAGTGACCGGGCCGCAAATGTAACCCGGCCTGGATAAATTCCCTCGCTTTATGGGGTATTTCGGGAGGTAGCCCGACGTTAATGACCGAACCGGCCGTGACGGCATTGGCTATTCCCCAGGGATGCCCCAAGGCGAAAACCAGTTGGCCGGGTTGGAGATTTTTTGAGTCACCCAGTTCGATCGCGGCGAGATCGTGAACATCCACCGCTAAGGCAGCCAGGTCGAGTTCTGGATCGGAAGCGAGGATCCGAGCCGGCAGTTTGCGCTGATCCGGGAGCGTCACTTCAATGTAACCAGGGTGAACTACATGAGCATTCGTTAAGATTAGACCGTCAGCGTGTAAGACGATGCCGGCCCCCGCCCCGTTCCGATCGTTACCGACCTTCACCAAGCTACGACTCACTTTGGTGACAAGTGCGGACATTTCTTCATTCAGTTGTTGTAAAAATGCGGACATATCGCTTCCTTGTTGTTTATGCTAAAGACCATCCCTGCGAGATCATACCAGTGCGTTCCCTTTAACTAATTCCGTTCACCTACAACTACGCTCATTTCCTGAACCTGCCCGCCGCGCACAATCCGAATTTTAACAGATGTTCCGACCCGGTCAGAGCTGAGCAGGGCCAGGAGATCATCATGCTGCTGAACGGCAGAACCTTCCACGGCGACAATCGTATCGCCCAGAAGCAGGCCGCCCTGTTCAGCGGGACTGCCCGGCTCAACGGCGGCGAGGAGCAGGCCGGCTTCCTGGCCCAGTTGCTGCTCCAGCGCGGCCGGTAAACGAACCGGCTGGGTGTTGACTCCCAGATAACCCCGGCGGACTTTGCCATGCTTGACCAGCATATCAACCACCCGCTGGAGGGTTACGGCTGGGACCGTTAAACTGATCCCCCGCACCAGCGCCGAGGTATTTAGCCCCAGAAGCTGTCCCGCCGTGTTGACCAGCGGGCCGCCGGAAAAGCCGGGATACATGACCACATCGGTTTGGACATACTGGTCAATCAAACCGCCCACCGAGGTCCGCCAGTTATCACCCAGGGCGCTGATAATTCCCAAAGTGGCCTGAACTGTTTGGCCTGGCCGGCCCAGGGCCAGCACCAGGTGGCCGACCTGCATGCTTTCGGCGGCAGGGGTCAAGGGAGTTAGATTCTTGGCTTCAGCCTGGAGAACAGCCAGATCGGTGGTGGGATCGCGGCCTACCAGGACAGCGGCGACAGTTTGACCATCCGGCAGGCCAACCTGAAGGCCCTCTTCTTTTTGAACGGTATGATGGGCGGTTACAATCAGGCCGTCTGCCGACCAGACAATCCCGCTTGCGGCCAAACGACGCCGGCCCTCGACCCGTACGATGCTCGGACTTGCTGAGGCGACGGTTTGGGCTAAAGCATTCGATAAATTTTGTAGCGTATCAGTCATCATTCAATCCCTTTCACTATAATGCTTGATGTGAGATGGAAGACTCCCTCCTTGCCTTTCTTGTTTGTAGAGAGAAAGGTGCGGAATGTCCCCGGTCATTACTTTTCTGTAGTTTATCAGTTTTGCCGGACTGACACATCAACCATCGGTTGAGGTTAAACCTGGAAAAATGGCTAGGTCGCAATCGATTTTGGATTTACGATTTTGGATAAACTGCAATCCAAAATTATCAGAGGAGGATCAGCCCCAAGCGGGTGGCGCGGACAACGGCATCGGTGCGGCTTTGCGCGCCGAGTTTGCTGAGGATGGCATTGACGTGGAATTTGACGGTATGATCGCTGATGTCCAGGCGGCGGGCGATGGCTTTGTTGGTCAGCCCTTCGGCCAGGAGCTGCAGCACTTCCAGTTCGCGGGGAGTTAAGGCTTCGGCCAGGCGAGGCGGCTCTGTTTCTGGGGAGGGCAGGGCAGCGGCGGTCAGGGCTGGATCGAGCGCTACCAATCCCTGGGAGATAGCCAGCAGGGCTGCCTGGAGCTTTTCGGTATCGGCGTTGCGCAGGAGCAGGCCTCGCGCTCCGGCAGTCCAGGCTTCAGCCGTGTAGCTCTCATCGGGCAGCAAGGCGACGGTAGGAAGGCCGGTTTCGCGCAGTTCAGCCAGGCTCTCCAAGCTGGTGCGGGCGATGACTGAGCCTGAACCCAACCGGGCCGAGGTGGGGGCCAGATGCGGGTCCCAGCCCAGGTCGAAGATGATAACATGTGGGTAATAAACGTCAAGCTGAGCCGGCAGGTCAACCTCAGCGGCCACGCGACCAATTACGGTGAGATTGGGGTGGTCGGCCAATAACGTCGCCAGCCCGGCCCGGACGAGGGGGTCATCGGCGATAATCAGAACACGCAGATTAGCCGCAGGTGGAGCCATTATCAATCCCTATTGGCTGGGGTTGGAATAGAAACCGGCTTTGGCTGGGGCTGGGGAACTGGCTGGGTCAAAAGGCGGTACAGCTCAACCGCCAGCAGGACAAAGAGCAGCGTCCGGGCAGTAATGGTGATGGGGAGCAAACTATTAAGGCCGCGCGATAGGATGACGGGCCACTCTAAAAAGTTGATGAAGCCCAGGGCAATGATAAACAGCACGGCCCGGCTGGCAGGGAAGGATAGGAGCAAGAGCGGCGTCAGAAAAGTCTGCCATTGGGGACTCCAGCCGGGCGACCAGAGAAAAAAGATGGTAAAAGTGAGGGTGGTGAAGCGTATCGAGTCGAGATCAGGAGAGGCAGAGGAACGAGGACGAGTCAAAATGAACAGTCCCAGTGCCCCAAAGAGGATGAGGGTCAGCCAGGTGGGGATGCGGGCCGGGTTATTGAGCGGAATGCCCGCTTTAGCCGTATCGAAATGGTCGGCCAGGGGACCGAAATTGCCGGTGGTCGTGTTGCCGTCAACGAGCGCCCAGATGGTTTCATAGGAGGATTTGCTCCCCTGGGCGCGCAGGGAGGCCAGGGTGAAAGCAGGGCTGCGCAGGAGGAAGGGGCTGAAGATAATGAGGCTAGTGAGCAGGGTCGCTGCGCCATAAAGACAGGCCGATTTGAAGCCCCTGGCCCGCCAGATGGTAGCCAGCAGGATGATCGGCAAATATTTGACCATTGTACCCAGGCCCAGAGCCAGGGCTAAGAGTTTAGACTTGCTGCTGATGAGAGCATAGAGGGCCAACAGGATGAAAAAGGTGGTCAGGGCGTCGAAGTTGCCGAGCCAAAAGAAGATGGGGATGAAGAGAGTGGTGTAAATCCAGGCGATGGTGAGAGCGGGTGTCCGGCCATAAAGAGAGAAGGCCAGCTTGTAGAGCAAATAAAGATTGCCACATTCGACCAGCAGCAGGACAAACGCCAGGAACAGGATGTAATTTTTGAGTTGCTGACCGGCCAGGGTATAGACGGCAATGTTCAAATAAGGAAAAATGGGAGGGAATTCGTACCAGTAATGGAGGTAGGGGTAAAAACCGCGCCGGGTCATGTCGGCCAGGTTGAAGTAGTGCTGGTAATCGCCGTAGAAGATGAGGTTTTCCGGCGGAAAGGCCATGAGCATCATCAGACGGCTGGTGAAAAAAAGGATCAACACCAGGGAAAAGCCGGTTCCGAGTGAGGCATAGGATGAGCGTTCGGGATTTGAAGGGGCCATCTTAATTTCTTTTTAGCAAGAGATAATTGTCCTGCTCGAATACAACCGTGTAGTCGCCGCTTACTTTTAACTCACTGACGCGGCGCTGGTATTCGGCAGGGTCAAAGATGGGATAAATGTTGCCACTTACATCCAAAGCGATGTATTGCGCGGGACCGTACAGCTCGCTGGTGAGTCGGGGGAAGAGATAGATGCCGGGGCGGTGGGTCAAGTGAGTGCTGAGATTGGTTTGGGCCGAAACCACTGAGTCCGCGGGAATTAATTCAAGCATCTGCCGGCCTGTCACAAAGCTTGGCTGGGGAGTAGGCCACTGAAAAGCAATCGCAAGGGGGGTGTGTCCGAATTTAAGCTGGTAGCCCAGGGTAACGATTAGGATCATAGTGATAAGGATAGCACAGAGAAACGTTTTTGAGAAGCCCCGTTTGCGGTGTACCAAGTTAACCAAAAAAGCTGTGCCGTTAATGGCCGAAGCGACGACAAAGGGGACAAGCATGGCTGAGTAGTGGAATCTGTCCAGAGCATAAGTGGTCGGCAGGCTGGAAAGCAGGTTGATGGCAACAGTGGGGGCGGCAATGAGCAACGTGAGCGGATCGAGCAGGGAAAGATAGGCAACCGGGGCAAGGAGATGAGTGAGATAACGGGCTTTGTCAGGATCAGACCAGATGTACTGCCAGACAAAGGCGGGTCGAGTGAGGAGGGTTTGGACCACTTCGGGAATGGTGCGGCCCAGCGCCTGGTAACGATGCAGGCCAAAGTGCGTTTCGCCGCCGGAGAAGCTGGGGATAAAAACCATGCTGAGAAAAAGAAAGCCGGCAAAGCCGCCCAGACCGACCAGCAAACCTCGCCAATCGCGTTGCGTGATAAACAGATAAAAACCGAGCATGCCTACAATCAAAAAAATATCTTCCTGGCAGGCTGCTGCCAGCAGGCTAAACAATACAAAACGGCCCAAGTTGCCTTGATGCAAATACCAGTAGGCAAAGGGTAAAATTCCTGCGGCCAGGGTCACCGGATGAAACTCAAACAGATTGGCCCCCTGCAAAGCGGGAAATAGCAAATAGACCGTGGCAAAGACCAGCCCGGCCCATGAGTTGAGCTGTTGCCGTCCTAACCAGTAAAGCGGCAGAGCGCCCACAGCCAGTACCAGGGATTGAATTAACAGCAAGGCTTTGGCATCGTCCCAGATCAGATAAACCAGGCCAAGCGGCAGCAAAATCGGCTGGAAGTGGATGGCGAAAAGGGAGGGTAAACCAATAAAAAGACCGGGGAAGAAGTTGCCATGCAGGTTGTTCCAGGCGGCATAATCGAAAATGCCTAAATCAAAGGCATTAGTTGAAAAGTGATCGTGATTGGCTGATGATAAGTAGCTAAAGAACAGTCCGTATGCGGCTATCAGTACCCACAAAAATATTTTAGCGTATTCAACCTGCGCTTCTACTGAGCGGTTTGCGTTGATAGATGACATGGTAGCAAGTTAGAAAAAAGGATTCGACCCAACATTTTATGGGTTGTCGCAGCCGACCAACTCGAACACATGAACAGTGCCTTGAATTGTGGCCGGCTGCAAGCACGGCACGGTCGAGACCTGCTGGAGTAACGCTTGAGCCGTGTCCGTCCCTGGCCCCTGGGTTTCGATCAGGACATGGCGAATACCCCAGCGACTCAAGGTGGTCAGGCTGGCCGGATCGGGGAAAGTGAGCAATTCCGGGTGACGCCGCCCGAACATGAAGCCAAAGAGGTTGCCATAAGCATGGGCAATGGGTTTGCCGTGGGCGCGGGTGTAGATAAACTGCACCCCGTTAAAGCTGCTTTCCAGCGGGTATTGGATGAGCGCCTCCTGGCCCGGCTGCTGCCGCAGCCAGACATCAACTGGCCGCTCGGTTGAGGGCAGAGAGGTTGGCATAGGTTTCCACCACAGTTCAAAAAGAGCCAGAGCAATGACGACCAGCCAGGGCCAGGTGGATGAAAAATGATTTTTTGATTCCTTACCCTCTGCGTGACGGCTTCGTTTGCTGCCAGGTTGAGCGATTTCACGCTGATACCAGGCCGAGGCGCCGTAAGCGGCTAAAATAGCAATTCCAAAAATCGCAAACTGGCCAAAACGGGTCCAGGTGCGAGCATTATCCAGGCCGGGCACAAACCAACGGAAGAAAAGGGCAGGCAAAGGGACGAGAATGCCGGTCTCATGGGCAAGCGTAAATGGTTCTGGCTTTAAGGCCAGGTTGGAGGAGATATAATTCATCACCTGGTTGTACGTGGCTGCGAACTCGGGTGAAACGGGGATCATAAACTGTCGCCCGGCCAGGTGAAGAGTGGGCCCAAGGCTCAGGACAATGGAGACGATGATAAGATAGAGCCAGGGCCGCGTTAACTTTGAGGGAGTCCAGCGTAAGCTGTAGAGCGCAAAAAGAAGAGCAATCAGGCCGGGACTCACCAGAAATTCGGTGGAGATATTGAGATTGGAATTAGGAAAGAAACGGCCTTCCTCAAAATCGGTTTGGGTTGGCGACTCTTTGTCAACCAGGGTAGCTAAGGGAATGAGTTTTTCTTCGACGAAAGTCCCCCAAATAGGGTGGAAAGGGTTGGGAATGAGATAATCAGTAGGTGAAGCAGACCAGAAGTTGACATTTTCAAGCGGCGGTTGCGTATCCGGGTCGCGCGTGACTGCTAAAAGGGGAAGGGCAAAAGGTATGATAAATATGAGCGAGGTGAAGATGAAGATAACTGCCCCGATCCAGAAGTGTTGTTGTTTTAGGTAATTAGACCAGGGGCGGGCACGGATAACTATCCAGAGCAGACTCAGTAAACCGCCGGCCAGGGCGAGATACCAGGAAGCTAAAGCATTCAGGCCAAAAGCAACACCTCCGGCAAAAGCATATTTGCGGCGACCGGTGCGCAAAAATCTTTCCAGAAAAAGGAAGATTAAGGGAAACCATTGAAACGTGAGGTGGATAATATGAAAATATTGTCCGCGCCGGAAAGGGCTAAAGCCAAACAGGATCCCGGCCAGCAGACTGGCCCACCAGTTTCCCGTGAGTTGGTAAGCCAAAAGAAAAGTGGTAAAGGCTGTTAGAAGAATATTAATAAAAAGTAAAGCATTGTGGGCGCTAAATTCGCCAAAAGCAAGGGTAAAAGGGAGACCAAAAAAGGTATTGGCCGGCGTAACCTCGCTGTAGGCAAACGGATAGCCGTGGGGATAATAGATATAGGGGACAAACCAGATGGATTGGGCCGTATCAATCAGGCTATGTTTAATCCACCACAAGCGCCAGACGTATTCATAGGTGTCCCCCACGCCACTGACCTGATCAAAGAAGTGAAAGATAACCGGGCGTAGAAAAATGGCGGTTACCAACAAAAAAAACAGCAAGGCCAGCGTATGGGGCTGACCGATAAATCGGATAATGAACCTGGGCAGGGAGACAGTGGGAGTGAGAGCGTTCAGCCGAGTTTTGTTCATCATTTTAGTTCTGCACTGCCTGCTCGGAATTATCCAGGCGTTGATAAATTTTTCGATTGCTGATGGTTTCGACCAGGCGGTAATTTTGAGTCAAACCGTCAACCAGCCAGGTTGGGGGATTTTCTTGACTAATCACAATAAATTTCGTAGTTGAAGCCAATAATCGGCGTTGCATTTCCTCTTGGCCCCCAGGAATGGGCGCCAAATTAACAAAGATAGGCCAGATGAAATCTACTGCACAGCGGCGCTGGGTCAAATAGTAGAGTTGAGTTTCATCGCTCCAGATAAAAATACGATCATCAGGTTTGGAATGAGCTTGGATGTAATTGGCTATATCATATAAGGCTATAGTTATCGGGCCTGTTGGAGGCCAACTCTCCGAAACGAATGTTCTGTATGTATCTTTACCTGTTTTATAACGCATATAGTGATACAAATAACCGCCATTAATAAAAAAGTAGGCTCCCCCAATAGCAAACAACGCCAATACAGGCACAATCCATGCAACTTGCTTAATTTTAGGATAAACTGACTCTACTTGATAAACGTACGTAATGGCCCAGGCCGCCAGGAGACTCAAGGGAGGAGAGATAAGTTGGTAGTAGTGCATAAAAGGGTTTCGACTAAAGCCGGCTTCTACGAAAGAAATAAAAAACCATAGAAGTATAATATTTTTGGGCAGCTTAAGGGATGTTTTATCCAATGCTACTAAGAGAGCACCGGCTAAGCCCAAAGCCAGCAGGGGCATATTGGCTAAAGCGAGGCCGCTTAACGGATAAAGAAAAATAAAAACCAAACTAACGGGAGTAGAACTGACATGAATTTGTCCAAGGGTAAACACAAGGGCTATCCTGGGTAGCAACCCCAGTGTACCAAAGTAAATCACCGCCGGTAATAGTCCCCCTATGAAACCCGCTCCCATCCAAAAAGTGCGCCTCAGAAAAGTTCTGGTTGCGTCCTTTTCATAGCGGCGTGTCCAGAATTGGATCAGTAAAATGAATCCAGCCAGCAGGAGTGGGGAAATATATACCGCCTTAAATAAGATGGCAATGGCTCCAACCAAGCCGATAAAGCTAAACTGCCAGTCCCCGCCTTTCCTCTCCATCAGCTTAATCAACAAGAGGGTCGCGGCAATACGTGGGAGGTTGGCAAATAGTTCAATTTCGGCGGTATGACCTTCAAGGGCATAATCTGAAGAGAGCAAGACAAACAGAATAACAGCCAGACAACTTGTTTTCTTGTCGGCAAAGGTGCGAGATAAATAATACAGCAGACAAATTGTAGGAATCATCCATAAAGCCAGAAAAAATCTAACTGCCTCCGCGCTATCGCCAAAAAGAAAAAAAGCCAGGGCATAGGTGTAGTAGACGGCCGGCAAGTGATGGCCGGGGTGGTAGCTGGAATACAGGGGTTCACCTTGGAGAATAAGTCGCCCTCCGTAAGCATTCGCCGCGCTGTCCTCGTCAAGAGGTTTCTCTAGATAGGGCAAACGCATCAGAACGGTGAACAAACACAAGACAAGCAAAAGGATTAATTCTGACTTGTGGCTCTTAATATACGACATTACTGTTCTCGTTCGATGATTCGACCACTTACCACGTATCGCAGGGGAATGAAACTAAACGGCACAGCTCTGGTATGCTGAATCACTAAAATGTTTTTTGAGACTTCTTTGAGCAAGGTCAGGTCAAAACTATGTAGATGCCATTCGTCGGTCATTTGATTGGGGGAATGGTACGATCCATTACTGCCCTGGAGTAGCCATCGTTCTAAACCCAAGCTGCGGATGATACCTTTAACCCAGTCAATCCACGCTTCATTAGGTACACTGATTACAATAATACTATTGTCTTTAGCGACGCGAGCTATTTCGCTGATAACGCGTCGAGGATGGGCAACATGCTCCAACACTTCACTACAAATTAACTTGCCGAATTGTTGGTCAACAAAAGGTAGCCGTTCGGCGTTGGCGCGGGCCAATTTTGCTTGATAGAAGCCCAGTCGTTGTTGGGACTTTTTGAGTAGAAACGTGGACAAATCAACCCCATGCAATTGATCTGATTGAATTTGTTCCAGTATGTTGCCTGCGCCGCAGCCAATTTCTAAAACAGAGTCGTGTGGTTCAATATTCAAGAAGTGCAAAATCATTTTTACTCGGCGGCGCTCGATCCAGCGGATAAGAAAATTAGAACGAAGATGATAGGCTTCCGGATCATATTTATGAGCCATTTCTTCATTCCACCGGGCAAAATCAGTTTCACTGTTAAATTTGGAAGACATCAGCTCCCCTTTGCCACGTACCGATCATACCACAGTTGAAAGATGAACAGCGTCCACAAAACCTTGCGATTATCTCGGCGGTGTGACAAATGTTGGTCAAGCAGCTCTCTGACATAGGTGTAATTAAAAAAACCCTGCCGGTTGATCCGCTCCTCTGAGAGCATCTCCAACACGACATCCCGCAGTTCGGTGGTCAGCCATCGAGCTACCGGCATGTTAAACCCCTTCTTGGGGCGATTGATAATTTCACGGGGTAATTTTTGGCTCATACTCTTTTTGAGCAGATATTTGGTGGTCAATCGGCGCAATTTAAGTTCAAGCGGCAAATCGGTGGCAAAATGGACAACCTCTCGATTCAAAAAAGGAACCCGCACCTCCAGCGAAGCGGCCATACTGGCCCGATCAACCTTGTAAAGGATGTCGCCTTCAAGATACATTTTCATATCATTGTAGAGGAGCTGATTTAAGGGCAGGCGGGCATCACATTCGCGGGCATGATGGTAGGCCTGGCTGTAGGTATCGCGCAGCACCGGCTTGAGCCAGTCTTGTAACAAGAGGGCCTTCTCCTCATCCAAAAAGGAACCGAGCCAGCGGTGATGTCGCACCTGTAGGGGCACACCGCGACCCGCCAAAAAACGACGTATCTTGAAATCGAAACTTATATTATTGAACGACACCGGCAGCAAATCGAGCGTTTTGGGCGCAATCGAGGCGCGCACCTGCCAGGGCACAATCCGTTCGTAATATTCAATCAGGCGGTGGGCGGTGAGGGTGGGATACCCGGCAAACAACTCGTCGCCGCCGTCGCCGCCCAGCACCACTTTAACGTGTCCCCTGGCAAAGAGCGATAAGAAATAGGTGGGAATCAACGACGAGTCGCCAAAGGGTTCATCCAGAAAATTGGTAATCGTCGGCACCATCTCGGCCACCATCTGGCTGGTCAGGATCAGCTCATTATGCCGGGTGCCGACATGCTGCGCGACCAGGCGGGCGTAGCGCGACTCATCAAAAGAAGATTCTTCAAAACCAACCGAGAAACTATCTACAGTACCAGGGTATAATTCAGCCATAAAGGCGGCAATGCTGCTGGAATCCAGCCCGCCGCTGAGCAGCACGCCCACCGGTACATCACTCACTAATTCTTGTTTGACGCTGGTTTTCAAGGTCTCATACAAGCCGATGGCGTAATCACGCCAGTCCACAGGAGGGCGGCTTTCGCTGCGAGCCAGGCTGATGTTCCAATAAGGTTGACGCTGGACCCCTTGAGTAGAGTAGCACAAGACATAACCCGGTTCCAGCCGGTGAATATGACGGATGATGGTGCGGGGGGTTGGCACGTATTCAAACGAAAGGTATTCATTCAGCGAAATCAAATCAATCTCGCGTTTGACCTCGGGGTGGGCCATCACTACTTTCAGCTCTGAACCAAAGATAAAACCGTTAGTTGTTTCCGTGTAATATAGGGGTTTGATACCCATCCGGTCACGGGCCAGAGTCAGTTCCTGGCGAGGAATATCCCAGATTGCAAAAGCAAAGATGCCGTTGAGATGCTGCACACACTCCAACCCAAATTCTTCGTATAGGTGCAAAATAACTTCCGTATCGGTCTGGGTGCGGAAGGCGTGTCCCTTTTTTTGCAAAAAGACGCGCAATTCCCGGTAATTATATATTTCACCGTTAAAGACAATCCACATAGATTCATCTTCATTGGCAATGGGCTGCCGGCCGCCGGCCAGATCAATGATGGAGAGACGGCGCGACCCCAGCCCAACCGGCCCGCAGTGGTAGAAGCCCTGCTCATCAGGGCCTCGATGTTTCATCGCCTGGGTCATCTTATGCAGCACACTTTGGTTGACCGATTGTGAGCTTTTAAGGTTTACAATGCCACAGATGCCACACATGCTTGTCTCCGGTGCATCTACTTAACTTGAGGTCTCTGCTGATAACGGTTGACCTTGACCAGCATGCAGTAAGGCTCGCCGCTGGCGATAGAGGTTGAACCACAAGATGAGGGGAAACAAATGGCCCAACTGCCAGGCCCAGGGACCAAGCCAGTTAGCTGACAGAGGCAGCCATGAGATCATCACGGCCAGTATGGCAACGCCTTTGGCCAACCTGGCTAAGGCCGGCAGCACGACAAAATAGTGGTAGGAGTGTAGATAGGGCAGGGCGAAAATTCCGGCTAACATCAGCATATCCTCGTCGCCGCGCGAGAGCCACAGCAAAACAGCCACCAGCGGCAGGGACCAGGGCCAGAGGCTGATGTCATGAGGCTCCTCCAAAACGGTAAAATTGTTGATGGTCAGCATATTGAGCGGCCACAGACCCCAAATTGCTACCGAAACGGCCAGCCAGGTGAGTAAAATAACTAAATCTTTTTTGCGAGCCAGGAAAGCCAGATAGCCTACCTGAGGTTTGATGGTTACCAAGGGAACCAGCCAGGGCATGCCGGTCAGGCCAAATACTATCAGTCCTTCAACCTGGCCCAAAAAGATGATCCACAAGGCCGGCAGGGTGAAGAAGGCCAGCCCCATCACTAGGAGCGAGGCCCGCCGCTGGTACAGACTTAGCGCCAGGCCGGTAAAGGTCATGCCCAGGAGGCCCGGCCAGGTCAAGTAGCCGACATATTCTACCCAGGGTGGATAGTAAGACACCCCGTATTCCTGCTCACTCGTGCTAAAAAAATAGACCCAGTCATAGCCGATGAAGCCTGTGGCCGGCAGAAAAGAACCGAGGAACGAGAAAAAAACGATGCTTACGGTCACAAAAAGGAGATAATGCCACCAGGGCATAGACCTCTTTGGGTTTGGCAGTTCTGGGAAAAGGATCGCATCTATTTTGTGCCACAGGGCCGGCCAATTGATCGTTTTTAAGTTCAATTCTTGTTCCATGGCGTTATTTGTCAGGCCAGTAGACTTGCAATGTTTCGACCAGTAGCTCCGCCGCAATTTCATTGCCGCGCCGGTTTAAATGAATATCTTTACGGTAGTAGATCGGTTCTGCTTCCTGGCCGGCCTTTTCCCGCAGGGCCGAGGTTAAATCCACACAGGTTAGGCTTTGCTGCCGGCAAAAATCGGCCAGAGCCAGGTTAAGCTGATCGAGTCGGGGCTGCAAAGCGGACGGGGCATAGACTTGTTCGCGGTAAGGAAAGATGATGACCACAAATTGGGCCGCGCTGTTTTGGGCCAGTGTTTCCTGGCGAGCCTTCAGCACCTCTTGCTGAGTCAAAGCAAAACCGTTAGCCACTTCCGGGACAGACAGGTCGGTATAAGTTAGCCACCAGACCAAATTGGAGTCGCGCGGCACATTGGACTCGCCGGCCTGGGCCAGATTGGAAAATAAAGCGCGATTGTACCAAAAAAATGCGCCGATATTGTAAACCACCGAATTTCGAGCCAGCCAGCCCTTGACCGGATTTTGCCAAAACCGGCCCTCCTGGGCGGCCCCGCTTCCAAATTGGTCAAAACGCCAGGCGTCATTCAAATCATTGGGAAAGAAAACCCACAAAACCAGCTTGGGCTGCAGAGGCAGCCCATAGCGAGCCAGCATGCGCCGCTCCTGCTGGGGACTGTACCCAACCACGCCCAGATTGGCGAAATCTCGGCCGGTTTTCTGTTCCAGCAGCTCAACCCAACACGCCTTCATCTCGATGCTGGCGCAACTGGCATACGAGTCACCGATGACCACTGCAAATGTCTCGCCGGCCAGACCGTCATCGCGAAAGCCGGCGCCGGCATAACCGAGTGAGACGGTTGAGACCGGGTAGGTATTGGGCGCTGTATCGTCGTCAAAAGGAACCTGAAAATCAACCAGGCCGGGAGCATACAGGTAGCCTAAGGTTTGGTCGGGTTTCAACCCCTTCAACGGTTGATTCTGCTCGGTTTGAAACGCCGATTTAATTTCCTGAGGAATCAAAGTTGGAGCAATATAAGCGATGGCTTCGATGGCACACAGGGGTAATAACAGACCCACCAAAATTAAAACAGCCACGGCCTGGGGCGAGGTTTTAGGTTTATCTTTGGCTTGAGTTACGAGCGGGCGCACTTTTTTTTGGGCGATAATCAAACGGTCATCCCTTGGACACGGTATCCGAATTCTCTTTTAGCATACACTAGAAAGGGCTGACATAAAAAGAGGCAAAAGTCCTAATTAATCCGGCCCATAGGTCACATGTTAGAGGTACGGAAGGTGCAGGTAATGGGGCCGGGAACTTTTGGAGGGTGGGTGAGCAGGGGATAACCCTTATTTGAGTTCCGATAAGTTCCTTCAGTTCCTTTGAGTGCCCCAGGAACTGAAGGAACTTATTCTTGGATAACTATTAAGGGTGGGAGGCCGGCTTCTCAAGCAGATTTTTCGAGCTGTCGGAGTTAGCTGGCAGAGGGGGCAGTGCGGAAACCAGGATGCGGCGCTGTGGAATAAGCCGTGTCCCCGCCAGGCGAAGCACCGTGTACATCGCCTTATATATTTCTCGTTGGGATATTTTGGATTGCCCATGCGTGCGGTTGGCAAAGGTAATGGGAATCTCGCCCACCTGATAGCCCTGGCGCTGGCACTTGAACAACATCTCCACCAGAAAAGAATAGCCGTTAGAGAAGATTTTATCCAGGTCAATATTCAGCAAAACTTCGCGATGATAACAGCGAAAACCGGCAGTGCAGTCATTAGCTTTGAGGCCAAGCATCGTCCGGGCAAAAGCATTGGCCCCCCAACTCAAAAAACGCCGCTGCCATTCCCAGTTAACGACACCTCCTTGCGGGATGTACCGGGAACCGATGGTGATATGATAGTAATTGGCCAGGGTTACCAGGGCCGGAATATAAGCCGGATCATGAGAAAAATCGGCGTCCATGGTAATCAGCCGGTCCGCTCCTTCGGCCAGGCCCTTTTTGAACCCGGCGATATAAGCCGTCCCCAGGCCCAATTTCCCGGCTCGATGAATAACTCCGACTCGGGAGTCTTGCGCGGCCAGTTGGCGAGCTATCTGGCCGGTGCCGTCGGGCGAATTGTCGTCTACGACAATGATCTGGGTATTGATCGGCAGCGCTAAAATTTGCTTGACCAATTCGGTGATGTTGTCTTTTTCGTTGTAAGTGGGTATGATAACGCGAATGTCCAACTCAAACTCCCAGTGGATAACAGCTCGTACCTGGAGCGTTTCCAACGCTTTGGCTATCTTACCACAAAAAAAGTCATTGAGCCACTTTGTTGGGCAGGTCAGTTCCAGATCAACAAAAATGTCTTTTAGCGGTCGGCGGTCTATTTTCAAGGGAGTCATCACGAACTTGCGGCACACCACCAATGATGCCTGTACCCGGCACGGGTGAAAAGGTAGCAAGGTCGCAAGGTAGCAGAGTTGTATAATCTTCCCCTGTCTACCGTCTACTGTCTACTGTCTACTATTTTCTTAGGAGAGTACTCATGCCAACCGGGAGCAAAATTATCATCGAAAATCACGCCAGCAAGCTGCTGCGCCACAATCCCCTGGGCGACCCGCCCGACCGTCGCGTGCCGGTCTACCTGCCGCCCGGCTACGATGACGGCGACACCCGCTACCCGGTCGTTTACCTGCTGACCGGCTTTACCGGGCGCGGCACGCTCCTGCTGAATGACTCCGCCTTTGATGAGACGATTCAGGAGCGGCTGGACCGGCTGATCCTGGCCGGCGAGGTCCAGCCGCTTATTGTAGTGATGCCCGACTGCTTTACCCGCTACGGCGGCAGCCAGTATCTCAATTGCAGCGCCACCGGCCCCTACGAGGATTATTTGATCGAGGAGCTGGTTCCTTTCATTGACCGGCGCTACCGCACCCGCGCCGAAGCCGGCTACCGGGCTGTGGCCGGCAAATCGTCCGGGGGGTATGGGGCGCTGATCCAGGCCATGCGCCACCCCGACATTTTTGGGGCGCTGGCCTGTCACAGCGGCGACATGTATTTTGACTACTGCTACAAGCCCGACTTTGTGAAGTTTCTCAACGCCACCGGCCGGCTCTCGCTGCAAACGCCGCAGGCGCTGGCCCAGTTCCTGGCCGATTTCTCGCCCAAAATGTACCCCAAACCGGCCAACTTTTTCGACGTGATCCACATCGCTGCCATGTCGGCCTGCTACTCGCCCAACCCGGCAGCCCCCTGCGGCTTTGACCTGCCCTTCGACCCCGTGACTGGCGAACTGCGCCCCGAGGTGTGGCAGCGCTGGCTGGCCCACGACCCCATTACTATGCTCCAAGAGGCCCGGCACGTCGAAGCCCTGCGCCGGACGAAACTGATCTATCTCGACTGCGGCAGCCGTGACGAGTACGCCCTCCACTACGGCGCGCGCATCTTCTGCCAGCGTTTGGCCGAACTGAACATCCCCTACGTTTACGAGGAGTTCGATGGCGGGCATCGCGATATTCAATTCCGGTACGATCATTCGTTTAAGGCGATTTCTGGGGCTTTTGTAAGCTAAAAGACTCAGAATGCGATTATGAGCCGAAAATCATCCTGAGTAGCCCGAAGGGCGTATCGAAGGGTGATTTTCGCGCTAATTTCGAATGCAACAAGAGAAGGGAAATAAGTGATGAAATCCTGGTGGACTTTGTTGGCCCTTGGACTCGGCCTGTTGCTGGCGAGTTGCCGCCCGTCCTGGGACACCAGGCCGTTAACCGATCAAGAGGTTGTGGATAAGTACTTTGGCCGAAACGCCAAAGCAGAATATGATAGTCAAGGTCGTGTTATCAGCATCATCTGTCCAAGGAGTTGGGATAGCTCACTTGAAAGGCATATTTTTCAGTTCTTCAATCTCTCTACCGCGTGTAAAATTCAGGATAAGGAAACATTACCACCTGAAATTGGACAATTGACAGCCTTACAGGTGCTTTTTTTACGAGAGGGTTCGCTAACTACTCTACCGCCAGAATTTGGGAATTTAACCAACCTGGAACGTCTAGCCCTGTCCAGTAATAGACTGGACATGTTGCCGCCGGAGATTGGGCAGCTAAAGAACCTGCGCAGGCTGGCTCTGTATAATAATCACTTAACTACACTGCCCCCAGAAATTGGGCAGTTAAGCAATCTGCAAGTACTGGGTTTAGAGGAGAACAATTTAAGTATTTTGCCTGCAGAAATTGGGCAATTGACCAACCTAGAAACATTGGGGTTAGGCCGTAATCACTTGACTACCCTTCCCCCTGAAATTGGGCAGTTAAAGAAGTTAAAGATACTCGATATAGAGCGGAATATCCTACCACGCTCCCGCCCCAAATTGGGCAGTTGACGAATTTAGAAGAACTTACTTTGCGAGACAATAGGCTAACTACACTCCCACCTGAACTTAACCAGTTGACAAAGTTAAAACGACTTCAAATAGCCCGCAATAATTTCACGCAGCCACCGCCTGTAGTTGAGCAATTGCGAGCCAGAGGTGTGGATGTAATTCCCTGACCAAGATTAACTCTCGCTTATTAAGCAGACAAATGAAAAAACATGCCCCAACCTACGGCAAGATTTCGCCGAATTCAGCCAATAGAAACTGCTTGACCCCTGCTGGGCCGGTTAAGCGGAGCCAAAATGGCCCACCATCCGGCTCTACGATCAGGTTAAATTGGAGGAACGGGCAGCAGAGGCGCTCCAGGGAGATAAATTCGGCCAGCTTGAGCAGCAGGTCCGGCTCAGCGGCAAAGCGAAAGACATAGCCGTCGGGGAGTTCTTGCCGTTCCTCAACGGCGGCGAACAACCGCTGTGTCAGGGCTTGATGGCCGGCTCGCTTGTCCGGTGCAATCGCTGTTAAATCGCAGGCCAGCGGTACTTCAATCTGGCTGTTTCTGTCCATCACAAGGCTTCCTTTCTCTCCTGCAGGTGTTGAAGTTTATCGGGATTCCAGACCGTCCAAATGTCCGTGATGCCGGTTTCGTTGCCCCCGAAACTCATCACCCCGATGACCTGATTTGCAACCCGAAACAAAATTGAGAGGACGCCGTTCACTTCAGCCAGTTCGATGTCTGAGTTATCCGGCCGCTTGCGGTAGGAGACCACCAACAATCGGGCAATATGATCCTTGCCCACTACAGGCTGGCGGGCGGCGGTTGCTTTGCCACCTCCATCTGACCACAAGGTTACATCTTTAGCCAGTAATCCGGCGAGGGCGTCAACATCGCCGGTTTGCATAGCCTGTAAAAAGCCTGTAACCAATTTTTGTTGGGCCGCCGGTGATGATTTAAACCGGGGCCGGTGTTGCTGCAAATACTGCCTGGCCCGATGGTAGACCTGGCGGCAGTTGGCTTCGCTTTTCTCAACAATATGGGCAATCTCGGCGTAATCGTAATCAAACACCTCGCGCAGTAAAAACACAGCCCGTTCCAGGGGCGAGAGATTTTCTAACAGAACCAGCGCCGCCATAGAGATCATTTCGTATTTATCAACTGGGGTTAGTGCAGCTTCGTCGGTTCTAAGCGGTTCTGGCAGCCAGGGGCCGATATATTCTTCCCGGCGCATTTTGGCCGATTTGAGATGGTCCAGGCAGAGACGGGTGATAATTGTACTCAGGAAAGCCTTGGGCGACTCAACGGTGGTGGTGGTGTTGATATAACGCAAATAGGTTTCCTGGACCATGTCCTCTGCTTCCATCACGCTGCCGAGCATGCGATAAGCAATCGAGAACAATAAGGGCCGGTACGTTTCAAAAGTTTTTATGTGCTTTGTTTCTTGAGTGTGCATCGTGTTATCCAAAACTGGGTTGGAGCTGAGGGGCTAACTCCGCCTGAAAACCCTCCCGCCAACTCTTATAAACAGGCTGCCAACAGAGTTGTTGTTTTGCCTTTTGATTGGAAGCCCCTCGTTGTTCCATCATAAAATAGACGCCAAAGCGACCCGCAGCCAGCCGCCCCACAAATTTTGGCAGGCGCAGCGGACGAGGGGCATGCAGCAGCTCGGCATAGGCAGGCAGCCACTCTCGCAGAGGGACAGGCTCATCATCAACAATGTTGTAACAGCCCGCCTGGCCGTGGTTGAGCGCTAAAACAGTCGCGGCAGCAGCATCCTCAACATGAGTAAAAGAAAAGACTCCCCCACCGTCGCCGATAATGGGGACCTGTCGCTGGCGAACGTCTTCAGCGAAGGTGCCATCCCCAGCAAAGGACGTTCCCGGCCCGTAGATATACCCGTATCTTAGAATAATACCTTCAATGTCAGGTGTATTCAAAACCGTGTGCTCAAGATTGTCAATCGCCTGGACGACGTCGGCGAAAGCTGCCGGTGCATTTTGGTAGAGCGGCTCGTCCTCAGTTGCCGGCAAGGTGCTGGTCGGCGCATAATAAAAAGAAACGCTCTGGGCAATAAAGCGGCGAGCACCGGCGGATCTGGCCGCATCCATCAGAATCTCGGTCCCTTCGGTCCGCAGTTTGTTGGTCTGTGCCAGCGCCTGTTTAACGTGACGAGGGTCAATACGCTCAGGCAGGCTTGTCAGTTGGTGAATCATAACCTCCGGTCTGGCTGCGAGGACGGCTTGCTTCAGCTTGTCCCGATCGAAAACATCACACACTATAGCCTGGGCGCCATATTTGCGAATTTGTTCCACCCGGTCTTGAGAGCGAGTAATGGCGGTTACCTCGTGTCCTGCTTCCGTCAAACGTGATAGTAATTGGCGTCCGATGACTCCGGTTGCGCCAGCGATAAAGATTTTCATAATATTATCTCCTTGAGGTTGTAATGATGAATTCAGTCTCTGAACTTTCTATAAACATGAGACGAATGAACGGGATGGTTTGTGACAGGTGTGAGATAATTGGTGAGGGTTACAGCCAGAATTGACCGGCTTTCGCCCGGTCTTTCTGCCTGATGGATTGGAGGTTAAAAGAGGTTTATTGGTGGGATAGGTTAGGCCAAACGTTTAGGAATCTCGTTGAACCTTCAACGTCCAACGTTCAAATGTCTTTTGGCTGATCAAAACAGCCCCCACTTCCGCTTCTTTACCGCCCCGGCGCTGGCAGGATCGAATTGAACTGCCCACTGCGTTTGTTCGTTATACCGCGCCTGGTGGAGCTTGGCCTGGCTCAGGTTGGTCTCCCGCAAATTGGCCCCGCTCAAATCGGCCTGGCGCAAATCGGCCTCGCTCAGGTCGGCTTCATGCAGGTCGGCCCCGCTTAGATTGGCCCCGCTCAAATTGGCTTCGGCCAGATGGGCCTCTTGCAGTTTAGCCCCCACCAGTTTGGCCTGGCTCAGATTGGCCCCAAACATATCGGCGGCGCTCAGGTTGGCTTCGCTCAAATCGGCCCCGCTCAGATCGGCCAGCCGAAAATTGGCAAAGACCAGGTTGGCCCCTTGCAGATTGGCCCCCCGTAGGGTGGCCTTGATCAGGTTGGCAAAGACCAAATTGACCTGGCGCAAATTGGCCTGGTCGAGGTTGGTCCGGTTCAGGTTGGCTTCGAGCAGTTCCGCCTCGCTCAAATTGACCCGAGCCAGATCGAGCGTGTTCAGCTCCAGCCGGCGCAGGTCAGGCCGTTTGCCTGCTCGCCGGTCCGCTTCGATTTTTTGAAGGATTTCGTCACGATTCATGAGAGTTTTCAATGAGTCAAACCGGTTACCTGGCCTCGATGAGCGAGATTAATTGCTCCACTACGGCTCGGGCGGAGGCCCTATCGGTGGCGACACAGGCAACAAGCGGCTGCCTGGCCGGCAGTTTGAATGCCTGCCTGATTTCGTCGCTGCTCAATCCCCGCTGGTCCGCCTTATTCACTGCCAGCAGGTAGGGGACATTTTTGTGCTTCTTGAAAGAAGCCAGCAGTTCCGCGGCCTGATCCAGGCGGTGGCGGTCGGTCGAGTCTACCAGAAAGATAAAGCCGTGCATCTCTTCGGCCAAAATATCACGCATAAAATCGAACCGATCCTGACCAGGAGTACCAAACAAATGGACCGCGCTGCCGTGATTGATGCGGATTTTGCCGTAATCCAGCGCTACGGTCGTCGTCGCTTTGATTTTTTTCTCTCCCTGGCTGTGGGTAGCTTTATCGGTATTGACCGGCTCTATCTCCGAAAGGGTCTTAACAAAAGTAGTTTTACCGGCATTAAAAGCGCCGGTTACAACCAATTTGTACAGTTTGGTCATGATAAATTTCCTTTCAGATGGGAAATGAGACGGCCATACTTTATGGTAAGTGTAAATCACTACTTTGTCAAGCAGGTTTCGTCAGACACGCACGGTATGTTCAAAGTCCTACTTGTCTGCGCCCTGAGTAGCCGAGTCTAGTGCAGGTATAAGTGTCGCGGGAGGTGGATATGACTTACATCATTCAGAATAATGACATTTCCCACTTCAAAAATTAGAAAGATTGGGTTAAAATTTGGGTATAACCCAAACGTTGAGCCGGCTAATTACGGCTAAGAACTCAGGAGGTGAACAATGAAAAAAGAGCTAGTTAAAGATTGGATGACCCGCGAGGTTATCACCATTAACTCGGATATGACTTTGCCGGAGGCACACCGGCTCATGACCGATCACAAAATTCGCCGTTTGCCGGTTATAGATAATGGTCGTTTGGTAGGGATTGTGACCCTGGGCGATGTCCGGGAGGCTGAGCCTTCAAGCGCCACCTCGCTCAGCATTTGGGAAGTCAACTATTTGCTGGCCAAACTAAAAATTGGCGAGATTATGACCCCCAAGCCCCTCACGATCTCCGCCGAAGAAACCATTGGTCAGGCCGCTCGTCTCATGTTGGAAAAAAAGGTGAGTGGCTTGCCCGTGGTTGATGAAAAACAGCATGTGATTGGTATCATCACCGAGTCGGACATCTTCCGCCTGGTCGTTCAGGAGTGGCAAAAGGCGTAGGTTTGCCCCATCCCCTGCCCGATTGCTGCAACTTTCTGTAGCGATATGCGTAATGTTTATTGAGCGTAATTGTTCAGTCTAAAGGTGACTGGCACTTAGTTAGCCCTAAGCTTTGTTGGTTTCAACCGTCTTGCCAGGGGAGAAAAGTGCCAGTCACCTGAGTAAATTGAGCGAGATAAATCTTCTCTCGTCGCTATCAAATACAGAAAGTAGGGTAAAAGCAATGGGTTGTGGCAGGTTGATCCTGGCCATTTTACTGCCGCCCCTGGCCGTGTTGGATAAAGGGTGTGGCGCCGTGATTGTGGTCACCTTGTTGACCATTATGGGTTGGATACCGGGCATTATCGGCGCTTTTGTGTTGGCCGCGATGGATCCAAAATAACGATCGGTGATTTGAAATAAAAGAGCCAGGGAGAGATACCCTGGCTCTTTTGTTATGACAGAGGTGAGCTGAGAGGAGTCAGTAAGTAACTCTTGGCAGCGCTGCTGATAATGACACAGCCAGCTCGGGCCGGACAAGTATGACAAGCGTTGTGCGTGGCGCTGACTTCCAGCAAGCGCCCTTTCCTTACCAGGGTGTCTAACATCCCTTCGAGCGCGCTGGGCGTGATCGCCAATTTTTGGCTTAACTCATCCAGGCACAGCGTGGTCGGCTTCTGTTCAAATTCAGCTAAAATTTGTTTGAGCATCATCGTTAATAGGTTGTAGGGAGCAAGCCGGAGGTAGTAAACTGGCTACCTGTCACCTGCAACCTGTAACTTGTTACACTTCTATCCCCATCCTAAAAAACGCCCGCCCTGGAAAACAAGTACGGCGACCAGCCAGGCCAGTGCCAACTGATAAAAAGCTGACACCCAAACCCAGCGCCAGCCATACTCAGCCTTGATGGCGCCGAGGGTGGCCACACAGGGTGTATAAATAAGTACAAATACCACGAACGCCAGCGCTGCCAGCGGGGTAAAAGTCGAGCGGAGCGCCCTGCTGAGCGCGGTATCTTCGCTGGTTCTTTCCGCTTCGGCAAAGTTGAGGCCGGGGATCAAACTGAGCAATGTTTTGACCGCGTCTAGCACCGCCTGGCCCAAACCAAGGATAATTTGCCCTAAATCCTGGCCGAATGTCCTCGTTGTAGGGGCTGTGGCCGTTTCATCCCCCACATAAATCTGCGATAAGGTACTGACCACTACTTCTTTGGCCACCGAGCCGGCGACCAGCGCCCCCGCCGCTTCCCAACTGTCAAAGCCGGCCGGTTTGAACAATGGCGCAATACTCGCGCTGGCCTGGCCAAAGTAGCTGTCGCGCTGATCGGCTACCCCCCACGGCAGATTCATCAAAAACCAGAGCACAATGGTCATGCTCAGGATAACGGTGCCGGCCTTCTGCACAAATTCTTTGCTCTTTTCCCAGGTATGGGTTAGCAGGCCGCGCCAGGCCGGCAGCCGGTACGGAGGGAGTTCCAGCACAAAAGCGGCTTCGCCGCTGTTTTTGAAGAGGGTGCGGGTGAAAACCCAGCCAGCGAGGCCCGCAACCACCAACCCCAGGGCATACATAACCGCAATGAGCAGGTCGGCCTGGCGGGGGAAGAAGGCCAGGCCAAAGACGACGTAAACCGGCAGCCGGGCCGAGCAGGACATCAGCGGCACCAGCAAGCCGGTAGCCAACCGGTCGCGCCGGTTTTCCAGGGTGCGGGTGGCGTAAATGGCCGGCACGGCGCAGCCAAAGCCTAAAATCAGAGGGATAAAACTTTTGCCATGCAGGCCCAAGAAGCTCATCACTCTATCCATCACAAAAGCCGCGCGAGCCATGTAGCCGGAGTCCTCCAGCAGCGTCAGGAAAAAGTACAGCACAAACAAGCTGGGCAGAAAGACCAGTACGCCGCCCACTCCGGCGATAACTCCATCCACCATTAACGATTGCAGCCACTCTGGTGCATGGATTAAGGTGAGCAGGTTGACCAGCCAAGTGCTGATTGGCCCGCTGATTGTCGCATCAATCCAATCGGTAAAAGGCGTCGAAACGTCAACAACCAGTTTGAAGATGACATACATGACCAGTAAAAAAATCGGCAGCCCCAAGATTCGGTTGGTCACAACCCGGTCAATCCGATCGGTCAGGGTGTAGCGATCCACCTGGCTGGTGTCCAGGACTTGACGAGTGAGGCCGTTGATGTAGCCATAACGAGCATCGGCAATGGCAATGTCGGCCTCGTCGCCGTAGATTTGGCTGATCCGGCGGCGGCCAGCATGGGCCTGTTCGATGACGTCTCGGCTAGCCGGTAAAGTCTGCACCCGAGCGATAATGTCGGCTTCATTTTCCAGCAGTTTTACCGCCAGCCAGCGCAAATTATCTTGTTGCAGCGCCGGGAGCTGCGCTTTCATGAGACTAATCAGGCGGGTAATCTCAGCTTCAATATCGGAACCGTAATTGAGGGTAAAGCTTGGCGTGGGCAGGTTGGCGGGGAACTGGCCCCGGGTTGGAAAGTTGATAATAGTCATAATCAATCCCCCTGGTTAGTGACACGAGCGGCGGCGAGTGGAGCGGGAACCGGTTTGAACGGTCGCGCACTGGCACAGGCCGACATAAGGCCGCTCACATTTGGCTATTCCGGCAATAGTTTCAAGCAAGCGATCAATCCCCTGGTTTCTGTTCCCTACGGTTTCAATCACCGGTACATTGTTCAGCAGCGTTGACAGTCTGGCCTGGTCAATGCGAATGCCGCGAGCGCGGGCCAGGTCTATCACGTTAAGCGCGATGATGAGGGGCGCGCCCAGCTCCAGTAGTTGCACCGTCAGATACAGATTGCGCTCCAGGTTGCTGGCGTCCACCACGTTGACGACCACATCCGGCTGCTCGCCGATCAAATAGTCGCGGGTGATAATCTCCTCCGGTGAATAGGCGCTGAGGCTGTAGGCGCCGGGCAGGTCCACCACCCGCCAGGTCAGCCCTTGATATTCTAAAAAGCCCTCCTTTTTTTCCACAGTTTTGCCCGGCCAGTTGCCGACGTGTTGGCGGGCGCCGGTGAGGGCATTAAAGAGGGTGCTTTTGCCGGCGTTAGGATTGCCGGCCAGGGCAATCGTCAGGTTTGTCATTTCTTATTCTCCCTAATCGTGATGATTGGGCTGAACCTCAATATTAGCGGCATCACCCCGGCGCAGTGAGAGATGATAGCCTTTAACGGTAAATTCGATGGGATCGCCAAGGGGCGCCACACGTTCCACGCCAATAGTTTCGCCGCGCACCAGGCCCATTTCCAGCAGACGGCGGCGCAGGCTGGTGTGCCCACCTACCCGGACAATGGTTCCCTGTTGGCCGGGACTGAGGCTGCTAAGGGGCACGGTTTGGTGTCCGTTGTGATTTTGGCTCAGTGAAGGCATGAACATCTTCCTTTTCGACTAATCGGATGGCCTCATCTTAGCATAAATACATGGCCCATAGCAGTGACATTTATCACAAAACTAAGAGATTTTTGTCACGCTAAATTCTAAGTTAGATTACCCTAAATTTTAACTGAGGTTAAAAAAAGCTCTTGTTAGGTCAGTTTTTCTTGACCCTCAGTTCGCGAACTGAATCTTTCAAGGAGAGATGCTTGGTTTTCAGGCAAGATAGAAATAATATTCCTTAATATAGCTCAACTTATTTGATTTGTTTTGAATTACCATTATAATACAAAATAATCATTGACAACAGGGCTATTGCTATGATACAATCTTCGTTGGATGAGCAGTTAGATCATCTAGATAAGGCTATTCTGCACGTGCTGCAAACTGACGGACGCATCAGTAACGTGGATTTGGCAAATCAAGTCAACCTTTCCCCGCCGGCTATTCACGCCCGGCTGAAACGCCTGGAACAGCGTGGTTACATCCGCCAGTTCGTCGCCTTAGTGGATCGGGAAAAGGTGGGCTATGATATGCTCTGTTTTATCGAGGTGAGTTTGCAATTGCACCAGCCGGAGCAGGTGGAGAATTTTCGCCGGGTTATCCAACAAATGCCCGAAGTGTTGGAATGTCACCACGTAACCGGCGAATATGACTATTTATTAAAGGTGGTCATTCGCAACCGCAAAGATTTGGAACGCTTTGTAGTAAACCGGCTGACCCCCATTCCCGGCTTGGCCCGCATCCACACCAGCTTAACCCTGTCCGAGATAAAATCTACCACGGCTCTGCCGGTCGCTTAACTTTCATCTTGTCAACTTTAATGAAAACAGTCACCAGTAAACAGTGACCAGTAATCAGTCTGGCTGCTGATTACTGACTACTCATAACTCAATGTCATTAAGTTAAGGATGTAGCATAGGGCCTCGTGCCCGCCCACAAGGGGCTAAACTACACTAACTTGATGACATTGACCCATAACTGTTTACTATTATTAGGAGCTAACAATGACGCATCCAATCCCCCAAACCATGGGCCAGCAATTTGGCCGCCGTTCCTGGGCCGAACCCTGGAAAATCAAAATGGTCGAGCCGCTGCGAATGATTAGCCGGGCCGAACGCGACCAGGCCATCGCTGCAGCCGGTTACAACACTTTTCTGCTTCGTTCCGACGACGTTTACATTGACCTGTTGACCGACAGCGGCACCAGCGCCATGAGCGACCGTCAATGGGCCGGCATGATGCTGGGCGATGAAGCCTACGCCGGCAGCCGCAACTTCTACCACCTGGAAGAAGCGGTCCGCGAATATTACGGCTACCGCTATGTGGTTCCTACCCATCAAGGCCGGGGAGCCGAACATCTCATCAGCAAGGCGCTGATTAAGCCGGGCGATACCATCCCCGGCAACATGTATTTCACCACCACCCGCCTGCATCAGGAATTGGCCGGTGGCGTGTTTGTTGATGTGATTGTTGACGAGGCCCACGACCCGGCCAATTTGCATCCTTTCAAAGGTAATGTTGATCTGGACAAACTGGAGCGGGTCATCAAGCGAGTCGGCCCGGAAAAGATCCCCTATGTTAGCCTGGCCGGGACGGTCAACATGGCCGGCGGCCAGCCGGTCAGCATGGCCAACGTGCGAGCGCTGCGGGAATTGTGCGACCGCTACGGTATCCGCCTTTATCTGGACGCCACCCGCATGGTCGAAAATGCCTTTTTCATTCAGGAGCGGGAAGAGGGGTATGCCGACAAATCTATTGCGGCCATTTTAAAAGAGTTTTGCAGTTACACCGACGGCGCCTGGATGAGCGCCAAAAAGGATCACCTGGTCAACATTGGCGGCTGGCTGGCCGTGAATCACCAGGATGTCTTTGAAACTGCCAGCAACCTGGTGGTGGTTTACGAGGGCTTGCACACCTACGGTGGTATGGCGGGGCGCGATATGGAAGCGCTGGCCATCGGTATCACCGAAGCGGTGCAGGATGACCATATTCGCTCCCGCATCGGCCAGGTGCGCTACCTGGGTGAATTGCTGGCCGATTGGGACATCCCGATTGTGCAGCCGGTAGGCGGCCACGCCATTTTTGTGAACGCCAAACGCTTCTACCCGCACCTGCCCCAGGATCAATTCCCGGCCCAAACCCTGGCCGCCGAACTCTATCTTGACTCCGGTATCCGGGCCATGGAGCGGGGCATTGTCAGCGCCGGGCGCGATCCTGAGACCGGCGACCACCGCTATCCGGCCCTGGAACTGGTCCGCCTGACCATTCCCCGCCGGGTTTACACTCAAGCCCACATGGATGTTACCGCCGAGGCCGTCAAGGCTGTCTACGAGGCCCGCGAGCAGACTCGCGGCCTGCGCATGGTCTACGAACCCAAATATCTGCGCTTTTTCCAGGCCCGCTTTGAGCCGATTGAATGAAACATGGAACGCGTTTTTTTAATGCGGGAATGAGGCTCTGCTCCAGAAATAGAGCTGGCGAGGAGTCCAAAGTCCACTTTGGACTCCTCGTTTTTATTGCCTAATCTGTGGTATAATATTCACCTTACAGATGCGGTAACTTCTTTCAGGGAAAAATATGGCGACCTCAACAAAAAACTCTCACTGCTCCTACTGCGGCCACCGCTTTGGCGAGGCTCAACCCTGGCCGCGCACGTGCGCCAACTGCGGCCATGTCACCTTCCTCAATCCGACGCCGGTAGCCGTGGTTTTGCTGCCGGTAGATGAGGGGCTGTTGGTCATTCGGCGGGGGATTCCGCCTCAGCAGGGCCGGTTAGCTCTGCCGGGAGGCTTCATTGATTTTGGCGAGACCTGGCAGGAGGCCGGTGCGCGCGAACTTTTTGAGGAAGCGGGCCTGACGATTGACCCCCAGGAAATCCGCGAGTTTGCGGTGCGCAGCGTGCCCGAAGGATTGATTATGATTTTTGGCCTGGCCCAACCCCGTCGCGCCGCAAGTCTGCCGCCTTTTGTCTCGTGTGAAGAGGCTATAGAACGGTTGGTCATCAATGAACCAGTAGAACTGGCTTTTCCCACTCACACGGAGGCTATGAGACTGTTCTTTCAAAACGGTCAATAGGCCAGGGACAATTCATTTCAGAAGAGCGTTGCCCCTGGAGGGTACATCCCAATGAAAAAATCTTCCCGGAAAAAACAAGCCCCTGGCCAGAGTGAACAGGCCAAGCGCCGTTTTTTTGACTTGCTGCACCAGGGAACGGAGGCGCTGCACCAGGGGGATGTGGCCAAAGCCACTCGCTTTTTGGAACGGGCGCACCAGTTGGACCCCGACAATCACAACGCCACGCTCAACCTGGGGGGGGTCTACATCCTCTCCAAAAAGTTTACCCAGGCTGTGGCCCTCCTGGAGCCGTTGAGTGAGCGTGACCCCAACAACCCGATGGTCTGGACCAACCTGGGCGCGGCTTACCTGGGCAACCCGATTTTAGCCAGAGAGGCCGAGCAACTCCGGGCTATTGCCGCTTTTGAGCGGGCCATCGAATTGAACCCGGCCGCGCCGAATGTGGCTTACAATCTGGGGCTGGTTCATCTGGACCGCCAGGACAACGAGCGGGCGCTGCACTGGTTTCAGCGAGCCGTCCAGGCTAACCCAAATGATCGGGATGCCCGGCGCTTTGTAGAGCAGTTAGCGGGGGAAACAAAAGACAAAAGGGAGGAGTCTTCAACTTAACTCCTCCCCCTTCACTTGCCTCTGTCAAATCCTCGACGTGAGGTGGGTAAAAATCAAAAGTATCGAACCTAAGCCCGTTCCCGGCGGCGGGCGTTGTGCCGCTCTCGCCGGCCGGCTGGGTCGCCGTTTACGCCGGCGATTGCGTTTTCAGCCAGCAATTCGTCCGCAGCCGGCAGCTCAAAATCCTTGAGTGCCGCTTTGATCGCGGTAATGTGACTGGGAGTGCTGCCGCAGCAGCCGCCCAGCATTTTGACCCCCTGCGCCCCAAATTTCAAGGCATAGTCGGCCATAATCTCCGGGGTTACATCGTAAACTGCCTCCATCGCGCCTTCCATATGCGGCAAACCGGCGTTGGGCTTGGCGACGAGCGTCGCCTCCGGCAAGGCCCGGCGCATGGCCGTCATCGCTACCAGGTTCTCTTCCAGTGTCCGGCCACAGTTGACCCCCACGGCCAGGACATCCATACTCCACAACTCCCGCGCCGCCTCTTCCGGGCGAACACCCATCATCGTCCGGCCGTGCATATCGAAGCTCATCGTTACCGTGACCGGCAGCTTTGTGGCTTGATGCGCCCCTTCAATGGCTGCTTTGGCCTCGCGCAGGTCGCTCATAGTCTCTACATGGATGCCATCTGCGCCGCCTTCGGCCAGGCCGGCGGCCTGCTCGGCAAAATACTCGACCGCTTTTTCGTAGGTCAGTTCGCCCATTGGCTCCATCAGCAGTCCGGTTGGCCCCATCGAACCCAGCACCAGTGCTTTATCCCCGGCCACTTCACGAGCCAGCGCGGCGGCGGCCACGTTAATCTGGTGGGTCAGATGGCCGCTGCCTTCCATATCCAGGCGCGGGCGCGTCCCGCCGAAGGAGTTGGTCAGAATGGCATCAGCGCCGGCATCAAGATAAGCTTGATAGTGCTTTTTAACGGCTGTGGGATTTTCCAGATTCCATAATTCGGGAGCCATGCCTGCCGGCAGTCCCATTTGTTGCAGTTGTGTGCCGGTCGCCCCATCCAGGATGATGACCCCCGGCTCAGCCAACTTTTGTCTTAGATCAGGCATTTTACCCTTCCCAATTAAAAGTAGACAATTAACTGTTGGTCATTGACCATTCTTTTGTCATCTTACTGTCAATCCGGTCAAATAGCAAATTACTTCTACCGAAGGCGCTACCCAAATTTTAGATAGTTTTGTAGGACAAGTTGCCCGCTTCGCGTGTTCTACACTGCCATAAAATTGGGACGTGTCCTCTGCCGAGGGGTGTCTCAAATTTAGGGGGCCTGTGCCTGCGGCAAGCTGCCGCCTGGCCTTACTTGTGCTTAGCGGCGGGGTGAAGTACAATCGAAATCCATTTGGCGGGTCAGGAGCAGCGATTGATTAAGGGGATTATCTTTGATTTGGGCAGCACTCTGCTGCAGTTTACCGGCGATGGGACGGCTGTCGAGCGTGAAGGCGCCGAGGCTATGGCCGATTGGTATCTGAAAAAGAAACATATTAAGCTGGACGGGCCGGCCCTGGTCGAGGCTTTTTTGACTGAACGTACCGCCGGGCGCATGCTGGCCCTGGAAACTCAAACCGAGGTGACGGCGCAGCAGAGTTTAAGCGAGGCCCTCAAAAAGATTGACGCTCCCGCCACAGCGGGGGCGCTGATCGAAGCGGCGATAAAGATTTACTTTACTCCCGAAGAGGCCGCCTGGGTGGCCTACCCCGATGCTGCCGAAACCCTCAAGTTGCTTAAAAATCGCAGTTACCGGCTCGGTCTGTACTCCAACGCCACCGACGATAAATTGATTCAACGCCTGGTGAATCAAGGCGGCTTGCGCCCCTGGCTGTCGCCGACGTTCAGCTCAGCGGGCTGGGGCTGGCGCAAACCCAGGCCGGAACCGTTTGAGCTGATCGCCGGGCGCTGGGTGTTATCGCCCGCCGAAGTGGTCGTGGTCGGGGATACTTTGAGCGCCGATATTTTGGGGGCGCAAAATGCCGGGATGCCTGGTATTCTCGTCACGATGAATGAGTCACCCTTTAACAGCCAGCATCCGCACATTCAACCCACTGCCGCTGCTGAAACATTGTCAGCCCTGCCGGAGATTGTGGCTCAGCTATGACCCATCGCTACACGGTCCGCAAAATAAATTTATTACCCCTGGCCAAGTTTGGTTGTCTCCTGGGCGGGGTGACCCTGCTGCTGCCCGGCCTTCTTTGCGCCCTGGCTGGCACTCAGGTTATCGGCCTGCTGCATACCTTTTTGGCCGAAACCCAAACCGCCGAAGTGGACCCCCTGGGCTTGGGCGTGCCAGTCGAGCTTGATTTTATCCACCTGCTCAATCTGAAAGACGTGCAGGCCCTGCTGACCCGCCTGGATGACCAACGCTGGGTAGTGGCCCTGCTCATCATGTTGATGATGATCCTCGGCGGTGGGCTGTTGGTCGGCTTGACCATCATGATGGTTGGTTGGGGGTACAACTTGCTGGCCGCGCTAACAGGTGGGTTGGAGGTGGAATTACGCGAGTGACTCATGATCCAGACCCAAGCCACTGTTGTCGAAAAAGCTACAATTGCCCCGGCCTGGTGGCGACTTACCCTGACTGCGCCGGAGCTGCCCCCGCCTCTGCCCGGCCAATTTCTGCTGCTCCGCTGCGCTGACCGCTACAGGTGCTACCTGCGCCGCCCTGTTTTTCCCATTCCGGCCAATCAAAATCATTTCAACCTGCTGCTGCGGCCCGACCCCGACCCTGGGTTGGCCTGGTTGTCGGCTCGCCAGCCTGGCGATACCCTGGATGTGATGGGTCCGCTAGGGAATGGTTTTCCCCTGCCCAAAAGCGTCCGTCACCTGTTGCTGGTGAGCGATACGCCGGATATCGGCCCGCTGTTGGGGCAAATGGAGCGGGCGATTGCGGTTGGAGTGGCAGTGACTTTGGCTCTAGGGGCAAGCCGGGTGTCAAGACTATATCCGGTTGCTGCTCTGCCGCCCGTTGTCGAATTTCAAGCGGCTACCCTTGATGGCTCGTTGGGCTATCGCGGACCGGTTGCCGATTTGTTACCCGACCTGCTGCGTTGGGCTGATCTAACCTGTGCCGCCGGCTCTCTGACCCTGTACCGCACGCTGCGCCGGCAACTGGAACAGGCTCGGCTGCGGGCAGAAGCCGATTTCTTATATGGTTTGAACGCCGAGCCTTTGATGGCCTGTGGGGTGGGTGCCTGCTTGAGCTGTACGGTTAATAC
Organism: Anaerolineales bacterium; assembly: GCA_015075185.1. Taxonomy (GTDB): domain Bacteria; phylum Chloroflexota; class Anaerolineae; order 4572-78; family J111; genus DSQQ01. The sequence goes on from JABTUW010000004.1 coordinate 314,657, forward strand.
GGACACCGGTCCCAGGCTGGCCTGTGTGGATGGGCCGGTTTTTGATTTGGTGAAATTAAATCTGGAACTTTAAACAGATGATCGAACTGGCTCCCCAGCACAAAATTGGCCTGAGTGTGGCTAACCCGGTGATGATTGCCTCTGGCTGCGGCGGCTACGGGCAGGCCTATCACCATCTGCTTGATCTCTCGGTTTTTGGCGCAATGGTCACTAATCCCATCACCCTTCGCCCCAGGCACGGGGCGAACCAGCCTCGTTTGGTCGAAGTGGCGAGCGGCTTTATCCTGAATACAGGGGAACAAAATCCGGGGGTCAAAAAGGTCATCCAGCAGCATCAAAAAAGCTGGGCACATCTTACTACTTCGGTGATTGTCCATCTGCCGGCAGACGATGCCGATGATTTGCTGCGCACGGCTCGCGCCCTGGGCCATTTGGAAACGCCTCAAGGCCAAAATTTATTGGCAGCCATCGAGCTGGGGCTGCCGCACTATGCGCGTCCCCACGATATTGCACGCTGGGTCCGCGCTGTCCGCGAGGGGAGTCCCCTGCCTTTACTGGTCAAATTGCCGCTAGGCGCTCTGCTGGAAATGGTTGAGGCGGCGGCTGATGCCTATGCCGACGCCCTGGTTATCGGCTCGCCGCCGCTGGGAGCCGCCCAGGTCACCTCTGATGGCCCGATTGTGACCGGCTATTTGTATGGTCCTGTCTTGCACAGTCTGGCCTTACGCGATCTGCAAATGGTCAAAAGCTGGATCGATTTACCGCTCATTGCCGGCGGCGGCATTCACTCCCTGGCCGATGCGCAAGCCTTTTTGGCTGCCGGAGCGGTCGCCGTGCAGCTTGACAGTCTGCTTTTCATCGAGCCAAAAGAGGCCGAGGCCATTGCCAAAAGCCTTGGATTTCAATAATATTAAGTCAGGCCAATACTTTTTCAAATAACCTGAATCGAATTAGCTCGAAAATCACCCTTCGATACGGGCTAACGCCCTACTCAGGATGATTTTCGGCTCGTTATCGCATCCTGAGTAGCCTTGAACGTAGTGAAAGGCGTATCGAAGGATGCGATTTTGACTCAGCGTGATACTTTCAATTTATTCTGAAATCATCCCTGGGAGAGTAAAGAACGCAGCTTGACCGATTCATCTACCAGGTTTTTTACCTCAACCGGGGTCTTGGCCTGGATGAGCGGCATGGTCAGCCGTAAATCTTTGGGCCGGTTGATCGCCACGGCGGCAATGATGCGTTGATCCCGAAGATAAAAGCCAACAAAGTTTCGTTGCTCTAAACTACCCCGGACCACAAATTGGTCCCACTCCCCGTGAAAGCCAGCGTACTGAATATTATAGTCATATTGATCGGACCAGAACCAGTGGACCTCGGTGTAGGGCTGCTGTTTGCCCAGCATATTGCGGGCGGCGGCTTGACCCTGCGAGATGGCGTTTTGATAGTGCTCAACGCGGATGTGCCGCCCGACGAGAGGGTGATAGTGCCGGGCCACATCCCCGGCCGCGTAAATACCTTCAATATTGGTTTGACAATACTCGTCAACCACAATGCCATTATCCAGCTTGATGCCGGTTCCGGCGACGACCTCAGTCACCGGCTCAACGCCAACCCCGACCACCACAAAATCGCACTCAAGCTGCCGGCCGCTCCGGGTGATAACCCGCCGCACCTGGTTATCGCCCTCAAACCCGGTCACTAATTCGTCAAAATACATCTGCACCCCATGCTCGCGGTGGAAACTCTCAAAAACGCGCCCCATCTCTTCGCCCAAAATGTGAGCCAGGGGCATTTTTAAAGGCTCAACCACTGCCACCTCGACGTCCCGTTGGCGGAGGGTCGCCGCGACCTCGGAGCCGATAAAGCCCATGCCCGCCAGGACCACTTTTCGTCCGGCGACACCTTCTTTACGAATGACATCCGCATCAGCCACATCGCGCAGACTGTAAATACCGGGGAGATCAGCCCCCGGCACGACCAGGCTGCGGTTGCGGACCCCGCTGGCAATCAAGACTTTGTCATAAGGGATACGCTCTCCGTTTTCAAGTTCGACCACCTTTGCCTGGGGATCAACCCGCCTGGCCCGCACCCCCAAGCGAGTTTCGATGTTCTGTTCAGCGTAGTAAGCAAGCGGCCTGAGGGTGATCTCTGCCAGCGACTTCTCGCCCTGTAAATATTTCTTTGACAGCGGGGGGCGTTCATAAGGCGGGTGCGGTTCCGCCCCGATGAGTATAACTTTGCCGGTAAAACCCTCCTCGCGCAAGGTGAGGGCGGCCACGCCTCCGGCCAGGTTAGCCCCAACGATAACCATTGCTTGTGACATTCAGCCTAATCCTTTCTGAGCCGGTTATGGAGACGACAAAGCGCCTTCTGTTTAGGGTTTTACTACCACTTTAAGGGCGCCCCCTCGTCGCTCTATGACCGTTTCAAAGGCGGTATGAATTTGAGCGAGGGGAAACGTGTGGGTCACCAACGGAGCAATGTCTATCGTCCCTCGGCTCAGCAGGGCCAAAGCCTGGGCCAGCGAGCGCTCCCCCTCGGCCTTGGACCCGGCGACGGTAATATTCCACTGGACAATTTTGTTAACGTTCAAGGGGGCCGGTTCTTTGTAAATACCAACCAGGGCCAGGCGACCGTTCTTTTTGGTGTACTCCACGGCGGCTACGGCAGCCTGGGTGGTTCCGGCGCACTCTAGAACCGCATCGGCCCCAACTCCGTTGGTTAAGGCCATAACCCGCTCCACCACATCCACTTCTTTGATGTTGATCCCGATATCTGCGCCCAGCCTGTGCCCCATTTCCAGGCGTTCGGGCCGCGTGCCGGCCAGGATAATTGTCCCCGCTCCCATCAGCCGGGCCATCACCACCGCCATCAAGCCAATCGCACCCGGTCCGGAAACTACCACCGTTTCCCCGGCCTGAATGCCGCCAATCCGCCGGATGCCATACAGCGAAGTGGCGGCGGTAGTGATCAGCGTAGACACGTCAATGGGCATATCATCCGGGATTCTGTAGACGGAATTAACATGATTGACGGCATACTCGGCATAACCCCCATTGAAGCTAAAGCCATAATGCCGGTGCCCCTTGGCGATATTGCCGTAATTCAGGCAGGTATTGTAAAGACCGTCGCGGCAGTTAGCGCACACCCCGCAGCCTTTATGGGGTTCCACCGCCACCCGGTCGCCGGTGGCAAATTCGGTGACGCCCTGGCCCAGGGCGGCGATGGTTCCGGCATACTCGTGGCCAAAGATAAATTCGCCGTAAGGCGGGTGGTTGGGCCAGCCATGGGCCAAAATCTTGGGGTCGGTGCCGCAAATGGCGCAGGCTTCTACCTTGATGATCACTTCGCCGGCCCCAGGCTCCGGCACGGGATAATCGTTGACCAGCCGCATATCGCCTTCGCCAAAAAGGACGGCAGCTTTCATTGTTTTGGGAAGTGACATTGATTGCCTCCTAAAAGGTAACTAATACTTTCATGGCATGCTGGCGGTCTTCGGCCACGGCAAAGGCTTGGGCATACGCCTCAAACGGCAGCTTGTGGGTAATGAGCTGCCGGGCCACTTCTGGATAGTTGAAGGTAAAATTCAGCACCGTTTCAAACTGACCGGTGCCGCCCATACTGCCCATAATCCGGGCCGCTTTGAACGTGATGGTCTTGAGACTGAATTCAATGGAAGGGATGAACCCTAGCGCCATCACCGTACCCAGCGGGCGCAGCAGGTCAACCGCCCGCCGAAAGGCCGCCGCCGAGCCGGATGTCTCAAAAATGGCGTCGTAGCCGCGGCCGGAGTAGAGGCCGCCGTAGCTGCCAGCATCGCCCTCGTCGGCAGTGACATCGGTTAAATCTGATGCCCCCAAGCTCATGGCTTTTTCGACCCGCGCCGCCACCAGATCGAACAACTCGACATGCTGGCAATCCTCAATGTATTTTAGGGCAAAAAAGCAGGCCAGGCCAATCGTCCCACCCCCCAGTACCAAGATTTTTTCCTGCTTAAGGCCCGGTCTCATTTCGGCCACCCGCCGCACCGCGTGGGCACCCACGGCCAGGGGTTCGCTCAGGGCAATCAGGTCCAAATCCGCCGCCGGGTGTGCCCGGTAAACATACCGTTCGTCCTGCAAGAAAAACTGCCGGGAAGCCCCATTCATGGTAATACCGAACTTTTCGATGGACTTGCATAAATTTTTGTCGCGGGCACAAAATTCGCACTCGCCACAAAAGATCGAGCAATCGCCGGTCACCTTGTCGCCCGGCTTCACTTTAGTTACCGCCGGCCCCACCGCCTCGACGATGCCCGACCATTCATGCCCAAAATAGATCGGGTAATGCTTCGGGCCTTCATATTTGCCGCTGTACAGCGACATATCTGAGCCGCACAGCCCGACCGCGTGGGTCTTGATGAGGATTTGCCTGCCGGTCGGCTCCGCCACCGGTTCGGTTGTAATTGCGGCTTCTCTGCCGCCGTGCAGCACAATTCCCTTTGCTTCAATCATTCTCAACGCTCCTAGACCACCCGGTTGATGGGTTCACCGGCCAGCCATCTACGTACGTTTTCAAGAGTAATCTGCATAATCCGGTCCCGCGCCTCTTCCGTGTACCAGCCCAGGTGGGGTGTAATGACGACATTGGCCTCGTCAAAGTCGTGAAAGACGGTCCGCTCATCCTCCAGTACATCCAGCCCGGCGCCACGCAGCCGGTCCGAAGCCAGGGCTTCCTTTAAGGCAGCCGTATCCACCAGGGGGCCGCGGGAGGTGTTGACCAGAATAGCACCTGGTTTGACCTGAGCCAGCGTCTCTGCGTTAATCAGGTGACGGCTGCTCTCCAGCAGGGGGACATGAATCGTGATAAAATCGGAGGCAGCCAGCAGTTCATTCAAGGGAAGATAGCGAAACCCCATTTCAACGGCCAGGTTTTCGTTCGGCGTCACGTCAAAAGCGACCACCTGCATCCCAAAACCTTTACCAATCCGGCAGCTATGCCGGCCAATGCGACCGGTCCCAATCACGCCCAGGGTTTTTTGGTAAAGTTCTACGCCGCCAAGCCCGGTATCATCAAAACGCTTGACCTGCCCGTAGCGCCGGTGGCCTCTACAAATATTGCGCGCCACCGCCAGCATCAAACCAAAAGCGTGTTCGGCAATCATATGCGCGCCGTAGTTCGGCACATGGCAAACGACAATGCCCCGCCTTTTGGCCGCCTCCAGATCAATATGCTCATAGCCTGCCGAGCGGGTGACAATCAGCTTGAGCTTGGGGCAGGCATCCATCACGTCTGCCGTTATCTTACCGAACTGGTCACGCATCAAGAGAATATCGGCCTGCTGGGTAGCCTGGATGATTTGAGCTGCGGTGGTAGCGGGCGGAAAAATCTCAAACTCACAGCCATCCAAATGGATATCTTCTTTATTTTCAAACACGAAATCTAAAAAGGTGACTTTGTACATTTAGAATCCCTTTGGTGCTGCCCCTAGGCCAGACCTAACAGGTTTTTGGCCATCCGGGCCACGCTGCCGGCATCGGGGGCAAAACCGTCTGCGCCGACTTTGTTGGCAAAATCCTGGGTGATCGGCGCTCCGCCGATGATCACCTTGACCTTGTCCCGCACCCCGGCCTCGGTCAAGGCCTGAATGGTGTCGCTAATCGAGGACACCGTCGTCGTCAACAAAGCCGACATACCGAGTAGGTCAGGTTCGTGCTGCTTGACCGCTTCGACGAACTTCTCGGGGGACACGTCATTGCCCAGGTCAATGATCTGGAAACCGGCCCCTTCCAGCATCATCGCCACCAAGTTCTTGCCGATATCGTGCAGGTCCCCGGCCACGGTGCCAATGACCACCTTGCCCAGCGTTTTAACTTCAGCCTGAACAAGCAGCGGCTTGAGAATTTCCAGGGCCTTCTGCATGGCTCGTGCGGCAATGAGCATTTCCGGGACAAATTTTTCGCCCGACTCAAAGAGGCGGCCCACTTCGGTCATGGCCGGGATACAGGCCTGGTGGAGTATGTCCGCGGCTGGAACGCCGGCCTCAATGGCAGCCTGGGTTTCAGCGGCGGCCACTTTGGCATTGCCCTTTAAAACAGCCTCATAGATGGTTTCCAAGCTCATAGTTACTGATCCTCCTTGTAGATAGTATACGGTAGACGGTAGACAGTAAACAGGGATACTAATCCCTGCAACTTCACCCCTTCGGGCTTGCCCCCGTGTACTACCGGGGGTAGACCGAAGGGCGTGCTACTTTGTTACCTTAGTCACTGATTGATTTAGTATCTTCCGGGGTCAACCCCGGCTTTTCTTTAGTACACACCGTAATTCTTCCAGGCTTCCCACATGGCCATGATGTTTTCGGGCGGCACATTAGCCTGGATGTCATGGACCGTGGCAAAGATAAAGCCGCTGCCTGGAGCCAACGCCTCGATGTTCCGTTTTACATCCGCTTTGACCTCTTCCGGGGTGCCGCTGCCCAAGACTCCCTGGGTGTCTACCCCCGCCCCCCAGAAGACTAAATCCCGGCCAAACTCTTGTTTAAGGGATTTAAGCTCCATGTTGGCCGCGGTGAACTGGACGGGATTCAGAATATCCATGCCGGCGTCAATTAAATCGCCGATGAGGGGGCGAACGGCGCCATCGGTGTGATAGAATAGTTTGGCCGGGGTATGGTCTTTGATGAAATGGAACAATTTTTTGTGCCAGGGTTTGACGACACTGCGATAGGTGTCGGGTGAAAATAACAAGGCTTTCTGCCCGGCCAAATCGTCATGCTCACAAACCACATCCACCTCATCCCCTAAATTTGGCAATACCTGTTCCCAGTAGGCTTGTTTGAACTCTACCAGCCGCTCCAGCATGTAGGCTACAAACTCGTGGTTGAGGGCCAGGTCTATATAAAATTGTTCATAGCCTCTCAGCCAGGCATAAATCTCCAGAATGCCGGCTCCCGTCCCCGCCATCACCACCGCCTTGCTCCGCTGGCGGGCGGCTTCAACCTCAGACCGCACGTTTTGATAACGCCGCTCATTCAACGGGTCGGGGAGTTGGTAGGCCCTGAAGTCGGCCAGGGTTTCGGCCCCGGCCAGGGGATGGTGGTACATATCATAGTAAAAGCCGCCCTTTTTGGGCTTTTTCCAGCCGATACCCCACTCGTCGGTAAAAGCCTCGTAAGCCCCTTCATCCCGAAAGACCAGTTCGTAGTCAGAGGGAGCCTGGGGCATGACAAAGGCAAAATCTGTTTCCAGGCGGTCGGCCACATCGGTTTCAAAGCGGGCCAACTGTTCCGCCACAAAAATAATTTGCGGCTGGCGCTCCGGCAGATTTAAATATCTTCGCAGGTTAGCATAAGCCGTCGCATGCATTTGCGAGACGCCGGTCCCCGCAATATCCAGCGGCACATGGTCAGCTTCCTGGTGATTCAGAGCCAGTTTGACTCGTTCGCGAGAATTCATGATTCGTCTCCAATGAGTTTATTATAGGCTTATTTTTTCTGGTCGTTCTTCAAAGGGGCTGATACATGCTTTAGAATGAACTGATAGGTTTCTTCGGCAACTCGTTCCCATTCACTGTCTACGTTCAAAACATGACCAGAATTGTGGAGTGTGATTATATTCTTATCTGTCGAGCCGACCCGTTCATAGACATACCGGGCACTGTCAGGATGGAGGGTTGGATCGGCAGTGCTGTGGATAATCAGCAGGGGGCAAGTCACCTGGGGTAGACACTGCTTGACTGGTTGGATAAACTTCATAACTTCATGGGAGGCTGCGGTGGGGTAGGCATCATAAGACCAAAGCCGTGATTTAGCCTGGGGATCAGTGAAATAATCTTCTGGCTTTGATACTTGTCGAATTAAGTACTTAAGAATGGGCAGAAAATGTCGGCCTGGGTCCGTCAACATGATGGCGGGTGAGTAAATAATTGCCCCGGCTACATCAGTCGTATTGGCCACCAGATACAAACTGATTAAGGCTCCCAATGACAACCCTCCAACAACCACCGTCTCGCAACGTTGTTTAAGCTCAACTAATGCCTTTGCTGCTCGACCGGTCCAATCAGTCCATCGCTGGCGGTTTAGGTCCTCAAGGGTGGTGCCGTGACCGGGCAGACATGGGACAGATACAGTCAGCCCCCGTTGGTTCAGGTAATCTCCTACTGGCCGCATTTCAGGCGGAGAACCGGTAAAACCGTGGATCAATAATACACCGATAGAACCTCCTTCCAATAAGAAAGGTGATGGCTTGACAGACGAGGGTTGGGTCATATCTCCTCCGGCGTTAGATGGCTTCACAGAATACTCTTACTTACTCAATGCCAACCAAGAGGATAGCGACCATACTCCCGGACTGTTTCATACATCGCCAACACGTTCTGGATGGGCGTTTTGGGTTGGACGTTGTGGATGGTGTTGAACACAAACCCACCCCCCGGCCCAAAAATCTTGATACGTTCGCGAACCTGCGCCCGAACCTCTTCCGGCGATCCTGTCGGCAGGATGTGCTGCGTGTCCACCCCGCCGCCCCAAAAAACGACCTGATCTCCAAAGCGACGTTTGAGTTCAGCGGGGTCCATCAAAGCCGCCGAGCACTGGACCGGGTTCAAGATGTCAAAACCGGCTTCGATGAAATCCTCGATCAGCCCCATCACCGAGCCGCACGAATGAATAAAGGTTTTCCAATGGGTGTGCTGGTGAACCCAGTCGTTAACCCGCCGGTGGAAAGGCATAAACAACTCCCGGTAAGTCTGAGGAGAAACGAGCGGCCCGCTTTGCATCCCGAAATCGGTGGCCGAGACCAGGGCGACCGTCACCCGGTTGCCGACGGCCTCATAAAGCTTGGCCAGGTTAGCCAGGCCCATCTCGCACTGGCGCTCGAAAACCTGATAAACGTAATCCTGCCGGGCGACGGTGCTCATGTACCATTCGGCCACATCCCGGATACCCCTGGGCTGCTTGAGCCAGGGAGCCGGCACCAGAGCAATATCGCCAAAGCCGGTGTTGGCAAAGTCAGCAAAAATCGCTTTGTCCGTTTCATTATACAAGCGTTCGGCCTCAGACCGGAAATAGTTGAGATCCGCAGCGGAGATAGGTTCGAACTCTTCCATGTTATCTTCGACATTGAGATTGTCGTCGTCAATAGGTCCCTGGCGGGGGATGGAGTCGAAATACCAGCCGCCTTTGGGCATGCGGCCGCTGGGCGGGACGGATGTATCGCCCTCTGGATACATCAAGATGTCCCCGTTTGGCTCGGGGTCGGTGTTGAACCCGGCCGGGACCAGGACCGGTGTGTCGTCGAAGGTAGTCCACGGCTTCCAGCCCTCATTCCTAAAACCAAACATGGTCTTAGTGGATCTCAAGCTCACCACGTCTATGCCCAGAGCGTCCAGCAGATCAGGCTTGATCTCGCCCAACATCTGGTAAGGTTCGACAACCTTGACCGGCGTTCCTGGCGTATCGAGGCCCAATGCTTGGCGGAGCTGGTAGACAATGCTGACGTGCATGCAAGTCACCACACTGCCGCCCAGGTCAAGCGGGATACAGTCCGGTTCTTGATGGTTCAGGGCCAGGGTAACTCGTTCTCTTGAATTCATTTTAATCCTCTTAAATGATTTCTACGTTGCCAATCTTGATACCAGCCGCGTCAATCCGCGATCGGCCAGACCGACCAGAACCACGATCAGTCCAAGTAACAAAATGAACCACTGCGGTTCGATACTTTTGATGACGAGATAGCTCTGAATCCCGGAGAGAATGAAAGCGCCCAAGAAGGTGCCCACCAGCGAAGTACGGCCACCGATCAGCGCACAGCCGCCCAAAACGGCCGCGGCGATGGCTTGCAGTTCCCTTTGCCGTCCCAAGCTTCCGTCCGCATAGCCCAAATCACCTGCCTCAAGAATACCGGCCAGACCGGCCAGGAAAGCGCAGGCGATGTAGGCGCCCCACTTGGTCCGCATGACATTCACCCCGCGTGAGTGAGCGCTTTCGGCATTACCGCCTACGGCCAAAAGCCAGTTGCCGATGGGGGTCCAGAAAAGAATATATTGCAGAAAAAGCAAAGCCACAATGGCCCACACCAGCGCGTTGTTGTAACCCAAAACGTTGGAACTACCAAAGAATTGATAGACCGGGTCAGCCCGCATCGCCGCCCCTGCATTGTAGTGAGAGGGTGTTTGAGTTGCGGCTAAGGCCAACCCCCGAAAGACAAAATAACTCCCCAGGGTAACGACCAGCGAAGAGATACGGTAATAAGCAACGATAAAACCATTCACACAGCCAATTATTAGAGCTACCCCAAGCCCAACCAGAATTGCCAGGGGCGCGCCAACAGAAGGCCCAATAGCGATATAGAGAATACCAACAATGCCAAATGTCGAACCTACAGAAATGTCAATTTCGCCGGTGGTAATCACCAACGCCTCACCAAAGGCTATTATAGCCAGAATTGCGGTGACCCGCAGCACTTCGCGCATGTTAGCCTCTGACAGCCAGACACCTTCCGAAGTCATGGTGAAGACTAAGACGAGCAATAGGGTGATGGCGGCTACCGCGACCTCGGTACGTTTACGCAAAATATGCATCATCTGTAGCATGACACCCTACCTCTTGCTGATTTCGTGGCCGCCGTCACGAATAATCTGCTCCAGCTCTTCAGCCGGCATTTCAGCTTTGGGAATATCAAGAACCTTTCGCCCATTTTCCAGGATGACAATACGGTCGGCCAGCCGGTGTACCTGGAAAATATCATGGGTAATGTAAATAACCAGCAGCCCCTGGTCTCTGAGCTGTAAGGCGATGTCGTTCACATGAGCGCGTTCCCGCACCGACAGGTGATTGGTCGGCTCATCCATAATGATCACCCGGTTGCGGAAATCCACCGCCCGGCCGATCTTGAACGATTGAGCCTCTCCCCCCGACAAAAGCGCCGTCTCATCGTCCACATTCACGCTGTCACGTAGTCCAAAGTTATGAACAACCTTGTTGCTCGCTGCCCGCATTTGGGCAAAATCTAAAACCGGAATGATGCCCAGCAACCGCTTAACCGGTTCGCGCCCCAGGTAATAATTGCGGGCTACCGAAAGATTATCGCACAGCCCGACGGTCTGCTGGATGGTTTCGATGCCGAGGTCAATCGCCAGTTTGGGATGAAAACGGGTAATGCGTTGGCCGTCAAAATATACCTCCCCCGAAGTAGGCGCATACATCCCGGATAGAATTCGAATGAGAGTTGTTTTGCCGGCGCCGTTATCGCCCACCAGCCCGACCAGTTCACCCTCATAGAAATTGACACTCACGTCTGATAGAGCTTTAACCGTTCCAAAATTCAGATTAATATTCTTCATTTCGATCAAGGCTTTTTGTGGTTCGCTCATGTGATTTCTTTCCCTTGTATTCATAATCCACACCGGTTTCTTAGGCAGTCATTCCGGCCACTAAACGTCTTTGAATGGAGATATTCACCACTGCCGCAAATACCAGCACGAATCCCACAAACGACATGTACCAGACAGGGGGAGCGCCTAAGGTAATCAATTCCGAGCGGACGGCAGTCAAGAAAAAAGTACCCAGAGCTGCACCAATAATAGAACCTCGGCCGCCGGTCAAAAGCACCCCACCCACCACGGCGGCAGCAATGGCTTCAAGCTCTACATCCGTCCCGATGGTCACATTGGTACTGGGTAGATCGCACACGGTGATGATCCCCGCAAAACCTGCCAAAACCGAGCAGGTAACGAAGGCCACGGTTTTAACAAATTCTACCTTCACCCCTCGTGAAGCGGCGCTCAAGGTATGCCCCCCAATCGCCAGGAGGTGATTCCCATAGCGGGTTCTAAAAAGGATATAGGTGAAGAAGATAACTGCCAGCAAAAACCACCCCAGGCCGTTTTCCAGGCGGAACAGCCAGTTTCCCCCAAACAATTGAACAAACCATTGCTGTGCGGTGGCCTTGGTGAAGGAACGCACCGCTCCCTCGGTGGTCACATAAATGACCCCCCGATAAAAAAACAATCCACCCAGGGTGACAATCATGGAGGGCAGGCCGCCTTTAAGCACCAAAAGGGCATTGAGCAGCCCGATGGCAGCGGCAAGCAAGAGCGCCGCCACAAAAGAAAGCTGTACGCCGAGCGCAGGTTCAAAGCTGATGAAGGCAATCGCCACCAGCCCATACACCGATCCGACGGAAAGGTCAATTTCTCGGACCAGAATCAACAGGGTTTGCCCAATTGCGACCAACCCCAAGATGGCCGTAAAGCGGGTAATGTTGCGAATGGTGAAGAAGCTGAACCAGCCCCTGGTATCAACCAGGGCAAAAATAACAAAGATAAGGACGGTTCCAATGATAATGGTCGCCTCGGTCCGTTTAAAGAATCTCCTCATTCCTGGCGGCATAAGCCATGCCCTCCCTATTATTTGGGGTCAATCTATTGCTTTTTGCAAATGAGCTAATCCAGACCCTAAAGGTTTTTAAAACCTTTAGGGTCTTCATTTCCGATGCAGACGAAAGATTTGGTTGGAAAGAGGGAATCCCCTCCCCTAGCTCCAACCAGAGGAGGGGATCACTTTACTTCAGACTACTGCCATTGGCCCTGCGCGAGTTGGTCATACGTGTCGCCGAAGATATTGCGGGTAAACGGGACCCATTTATCAATGTTATCCTTATTAATCAGGATCGGACCGGTCAACGTGTCGTTAAATGGCACATATCCCAGTTCTTTATTCCAGTAGAGGATCTCAAACGGGCTAAACCCTTGCAGATAGAAGCCCTGGCTGTGGGTTGCCAAAATATGACCCTCTCTTATGCCTTCCAATGTGACCGGACTCTCGTCAACGCTCAGGATGGTTACACCCTCCATGTCAACATCGGGGGCCAGATCCAAATCCTTGGCGGCGGCATACGCCCAGGGGCCTGAACCTGCGGTAACCGCGAAGATCACGTTCACATCCGGGTTGCCCTGCAGATAGGCTTGCATGGTGTTCACAGCATCCGCCTGGTTCTGGCTGATAGTCAGGGTCTCCGACTTAACATTGGCGGCAGCCATCGTTTCATTAAAGCCCTTGCAGCGGGCTGCCAGGCCCTGGTGCGACGGATCCCAATCGGCACAGACCGCCCCAGTGGGTTCGGGAATTTCCCCGGCTTCCGCACCTTTGAGAACCTCGTTCGCCAGCATGATGCCCACCTGCTCTTCAGCGCCGCCAACATAAGCCAGATAGGGGATGCGTTCCTCTGCCGGTCGGGGGTCACTAATGTTGAAGGCAACCACCGGAATACCGCTATCAATGGCCTCTCTCAGAACGGGGTCAAGCGGTTCACTCGCAAGAATAGGGATCGCAATCCCGTCAGGCTGGGTTGCAATCGCTTGCCGGGTCAGGGTAACCAGCTCTTCAATACCAGACTGGGTGGCGCCAACATAATCAATCTGAACTTCCGGGAAACGCTTTTGGAAATCGTCAATAGCGTAGGTGAGCCAGAGCATGTTCGGATCGTTTGTCCCAATGTGCGAGACCATGACAAAATGGTATTTGGGTTCGACCATGGCCTCAGTCGTTGCTTCCTCAGTCGGGTCTTGGGCCGAAGTTACCTGGGGGCTTAGCAAGAAGGCATAGACTCCTAGAAATAGAGCCAATAGAACGATAAAAGTAATATTTATCGCAGCGATGCGCTTTCTGTCCATCTTTGGTTTCTCCTTGTTTGCATAAATTAATTTGTGGCCTGACGAATTGACTGCTACGACGAAATACTCCTAAAGGGCTTAGTTCATAGGCGCCTCCTTCCCCCCGGTTGTTGCCTGCCCCTTATATGGTTAATGATCCTGGTGGAGTTATTCCACCTCGAAGTAGGGCGACAAAACTTTCATGGCTGTATTCCGCACCTGCACGGCCAGTTCTTTGGGATCCCACTCCCAGTATTCCGGGCGGAACAATTCAACCGAACAGTCGCCGTTGTAGCCAAGCTGTTGCAGCCGCCGGCAAATATCGTCGAGCGGAATTACTCCTAAACCGGGTAATAAACGTTTAGCATCGGTGATGGCCTCTTTAGGTATATCTTCCAGATCGTCCAGGTGAAAGGTGAAGACGTGGGCCAGATCAACCATGTCTATCTCGCTGAAAAGGCCGCCCCCGCCGTACAGATGGGCGCAGTCAACCACCAGTCCCACGTTGTCGCGCCCCGTTTTCTGCACAATTTCCCAGGCCCCGCGCGGGGTTCGTACCGAACACCAGCCAAAGCCCAGGAGTTCAAAGGAGAGCTTGACTCTGTATTCGGCGGCAATACTGCCCAGGTCGCGCAGCACCCTGACATGTTCGTCAACAATTTCTGCCCAGGTGGTTTCCCGCGATGGGGTGGGGCTGGGCACAACCACCACGGTGGGACAGCCAATTGCCTGGGCAATCCGGCACAATTCGTGGCACCTAGCTTGGATTTTGGGGTACTCGTCCCCCCGAAACGTGATAAACTCAATCGAATTGATAGACATCGGCGCAACGCCTTTTGTGTTGAGCAGCGCCTTGAGATCATCCAGCGAGTGGTCGGCCAGGTATTTGTCAATCTTGGCCCCCCACAGTTCCAGGGCTTTAAAACCGGCGTGAGCGGAAGCCATCACATCTGTTTCCAGGTCTGAGGTCATCGAGGTGGCTCCATGAAAACCTAGTCTCATTGATTATGCTCCTTTCTTTAAGATTTTTTGGGCGGCGCAGTTGACGCCCGGACTATTAATTTAACCGGCAGGGTAACAGTGTGCGCCGGTAGACTTCCTGCTTTTTGAGCCAATTCCAGAATGATTTGTCCGGCCCGACGGCCCATTTCGGCCACCGGGAACTTGACGGTGGTTAGGGGTGGGTTGAGGTAAGCTGAACTGATAGTGTCGTCGTAACCCACCACCGAAATATCATCGGGCACCGTCAGGCCGGCGTCGTAGATGGCGCGCATGGCCCCCACGGCCAGGACATCATTGTGGGTAAACACGGCAGTAGGTGGATTGGGCTGCATCAGCAGTTTTTTCATTGCCTCGTAACCGGCGGCCTGCCCGGCCTTACTCTCAATAACCAGGATCGGGTCAAAGGCAATTCCAGCTTCTTCGAGCACTTCACGGTAGCCGGCAAATCGCAAGGTACTGAGGGCGCTCGAAGGCTCGCGTTTGATTATCCCAATGCGCCGGTGTCCTAAGGACAGCAGGTGCTGTGTGGCCAGTCGGCCGCCCTGCAGGTCGTCAATGGCAATACAATGAGTGTCTGGCAGGTCGTGTTCCAGCACCACCGTAGGAATATGGGCTTCCTGAAGGGGGGTGACAACCATTTGCGGGGCCTGGCTGGGAATAACCACAACGCCGTCTACCTGCTTGGCCCGTAAGATTTTGGCAAATGCTTTCTCCTTACCCGGGTCGCGTCCCGTGCCACCCAGCATCACCATATATCCCTCGGCCGCGCAGACACTTTCCAGGCTGTTGGCAATTTCAGCATAGACCGGGTTGATCAGGCTGGGGATAATCAAGCCAATCGTTGCCGTCTGTTTTCGACTCAGGCTGCGGGCTAATTCATTGGGATAGTAGCCCAATTCTCTGATCGCTTTTTTGACTCTCGCCTGGGTTTCCGGGGATACCGGCCGCGGCCCCTCGTTAACCACGTATGATACGACTGCCACCGATACCCCGGCGCGTTCGGCTACTTCTTTCCGAGTAACCTGTTTTCTTTCGGCCATACATTCCTCTGGCGGTTTCCGGCAAGTAACCACTTGAGACGGCTTTTCACCTCAAAAGCACTGAGAAGCGAGGGGGGAAAATGCTCGGCCTGTTGCGCCGAGTTTTGGATTGAGTGTGTGATTTTAAATGAGGATTCTACCCGCGTTGTCTACCCGCGTAGAATAATGCCAATTACTTTTCTTGTCAAATCAAAAACCTTGAATTTTTAGGGAATTAGGAGATAAATCCTGTGGGGTCTAAAGCCATCATCGCCACATACTGGTCAGCGAACTCCGGCAGCTTCTCCAGGTCAATCTGTTCGGCCTGGACCGCCAGCCGTTCACCACGAGCAAAACCCTCGTCTGAGAGGAACAGGGCTGCGCCGAATCCGGCTCCATTGGCTACGGGCTGCACCGCCTCCGGCCGCACCGGCGGGATCATGCCCAGCGCCAGTACAGCCTCGACGTTAAGTTGCCCGCCAAATGAGCCGGTCAAAATAATCCTGTTCAGGTCGGCCGGTTGCAGCCCAAGCTCGCTCAATAACACATCAATGGCAGCGCGAATGGCCGCTTTGGCCTTTTGCAGTTCGCGCACGTCCCACTGTTTGAGGACCAGTTGGCCGTCGTCAGTCAGCCTGATGTAGCGCGCGCCTTTAGGATGGAGATAGACTCGCTCGGCCAGCCGGGGCGGTTCAGGTGAAATCCGCCCGTTCGGTTCAATGACGCCGGCCTGCACCAACTGATGCGTTAGGCTGAGCAAGCCCGAGCCGGTCAATCCCACCGGTGGCTCGTTGGCGATGGTCTCGAACACAAAATCGTCGCCGTTGAGCTGCACCTCAATAATGGCCCCATCCACCGCCCGGCTGCCGCAAGAGATGTTCACTCCCTCAAAGGCTGGGCCGGCCGCGGTTGAGCCAGTCAGGATGCGTTTCCCATCGGTGACCATGACCTCGCCGTTGGTCCCCAGGTCAACCGCCGCCAGTGGGGCAGCAGCCCGGTCAAAGTCAAAGTAGGCCAGGCAGGCCAGCGCATCCGAGCCGACAAAGCCGCCAATGAGCGGCGGTAGCATTACCTGGGTCTTGGAGGGGAAAATACCACCGGTCAGGCCGTCCGCATCTCGGATGGATGCTTTTTGATAAGGTTGAAACGGCTTCACCGCCAGCGTCTCAACCGGGAATTGAGCCAGCAGGTGATGCATGGCCGGGTTGCAGACAATAGTGACCCGTTCAACCCGCTGCAAAACTTTGGCCGGCAGCTTGAGTGAGTCGACGGCCTGGTTGATCGAGGCCAGGGCTAATTTGTGCAGCCGTTCGGCGTGGATGGGGCTATTTGTAGCTGCGGCCAGCCGGGAGATGACGTCCGCGCCGTAGACTGTTTGCTGGTTCAGGCTGCCGCCCCCGGCGACGACCTCGCCGTTGTCCAGCATCGTCAGAAAGGCAGCCACGGTGGTTGAACCCAGGTCAACGGCCAGCCCCAGGGACACATCTTTATCGCGTTTGTAACGGTTGCTGGCCCGGAAGATTTTGTTGGAGTAGACGACGATGGGGGCGAGGGTTACCTGCGCCTCGCTCATAAGCCGCGCCCGGCAGGCCAGACGATTGCCCACCGCCAGCTCGCCAGCCGTCAGGTTAGCCCGTTCGATTGCATCAGGCGGCGCGGCGCCGGTCTCCAGCAGTACTTTGCACTTGCCGCAGGTGCCCCGCCCGGCGCAGGGCTGCTCCAGGGGCAGACCGGTGGCGGCCACGGCCTCACCGACCAGCGTCCCGGCTGAAACTTCCACAACCTGCTGCTGTTCGCCGTAAATGACGGTTACGGTGGGCATCACAATCCCCGTATAAACTGACTCTGGCTGAGTTCGCCGCCGGGGGGGATGACCAGGAAATCGTCGTCGGCTTGGCTGAGGTCAGCGGCAATTTCAACCAGCCGGCGCACGTAGACCTCTGACCCCAGGATTTCGTGGTACGTCATGCCCCACTGCCCGCAGTAATCGGCCACTTTCTGGGCCTGCGGGCGAAACTCGTCCAGGTCGGCTTGGTTGTGGGCGACTAGGGTGAGCCGCTTGTAATGCCGGTACTGCTGGTCCATCAGCCAGTTGGCATCCTCCTCGCCGTAAGTTTCGACAAGTTTCTCGTACTCAGCCAGCGGGTTGGTCCCTGATTTCAGCCAGCCTTTGCTCAGCCAGTACGTCCCAGGCGACTCCTTGAACTCGCGTTGGTAGGTCTGGTAGGAGCCGAGCAGAATGGCGATGCAGTCATCGGTGCGAGGGATCAGCAGGGTGTGCTGGCCTGCTTTGATCCCGTTCAGGCCGTTGCCGCACAACCCATAGCCCAGGACGACCAGGCTGGGGCTGTCAATACTATCAATCACCTCTTGGACGGTCAGCTTGAGTTTTTTGGGCACAATATGCAGCCCATAATCAAGAAAAGTGATCTGGTCAGTCAGGTCGGGGGGAAGAAAATGCTCCAGTAAATCCTGAAACACCTGGCAGGCAACAATCACGACTGGCAATGGCTGGGGTTCCGGCACCGGGATTATCCTTCCTTCTGGCGCTGGCGGTAAGCAGTGATCCAGCGCATCCCGTAATCGTCCCGGCCCATAGCCAGGTCGGCGGCCAGCACCGCCGTCTTCACTTCTGTCACCAGGGGATTGGTGATGGGGCAGGTTAGCCCGGCGTGGATGGCCATGGCAATAAAGGCTGCGTTGAGGTATTTGCGGTCGGGCATGCCAAATGAGACATTACTGGCGCCCGCCGTAATATTCACGCCGAATTCCTTGACCACCAACTCAATCGTTTTCAGCGTAACCTGGGCAGCCTGGCTGTCGGCGCCGAGGGTCAGCGTCAGCGGGTCAATGACAACATCGGCGGGGGGAATGCCCAGTTGCCCCGCCCGTTCGATGATTTTGGCGGCTACGGCCAGCCGGGCTTCAGGGGTAGCCGGGATGCCGTTATCATCTATGCACAGGCCGATCACCGCTGCACCGTACTCTCTGGCCAGCGGCAGCACCGCATTCAGCGATTTTTCCTCGCCGTTGGTGGAATTGATCAGCGTCTTGCCCTGGTAGGTTTTAAGCGCCGCTTCCAGGGCGGTTGGGTTGGCCGTGTCAATACACAGCGGTACATCGGTCACATCCATGACGGTTTGCAATACCTTTTGCAGCAGGACCGGCTCATCCATCCCAGGCACGCCGGCATTCACGTCGAGCACCAGCGCCCCTGCCGCCACCTGGTCGAGCGCGTCCTGGCGGACCACGTCGAAATTGCCCGCTTGCAGCGCAGCCAATACGTTTTTGCGACCGGTAGGATTGATTCGTTCGCCAATGATCACCGTCGGCTGCTCACGGCTGATTTCGACGGTTTGAGTGGCCGAGGAGATGAGGGTCGTTAGATTCCGGATCATTTTGCACCTTCTGGAACCAGATTGGAATTCTGTAGGGTCGCATTTTCAGTCGCGGGTTGGCGCAGGCCGGCTGCCTCAATCAGCCTGGGGACGATGATCTCCCAGTGAACCGCCATAATGTGCATCCCGTGGATGCCTGGGGTCCGCTTGAGTTTTTCCATCATTTCCAGGGCAATGATGACGCCCGTTTCTTCCTGGGCCTGTTTGTCGCCGGCTTCATCCATGCGCCGCACCAGGTCAGGGGGGATAACCACGCCCGGCACATCTTCGGCCATAAAATGAGCAGCACGGGAGCTCCTGAGCGGAATCAGACCCGGCAGGATGTAGACTTTGCCAAGCAGATTACGTTTGTCCAGGGCCTCCAGCCAGTCGGTGAAGCGGTCGTAATCGAAAATGGGCTGGGTCTGGATGAACTGCGCCCCGGCGTTGATCTTCTTTTCGGCGCGAATGGCTTCGTATTTGGGCGGCGCGCCAAACGGCGACCCAGCCGCGCCCAAAAAGAACTGTGGCGGGCGCTTGATGCTGCGGCCATCTAGGTAGATGCCTTCGTCGCGCATTCGGCGCAGCATCCACAGCACTTGGACTGCATCCATATCGAACTGGTCGGGTTTGGTCATGGGGCCAGGGCCAAAGCGCTGGTGGTCGCCGCTAAGGCAGAGAATGTTGCGAATCCCCAGCCCGGCCGCACCGATGGCATCCGACTCAAGCACCACCCGGCTGCGGTCGCGGGCCTGCAACTGCATCACTGGCTCCAGCCCCAAATCCAGGCAAATTTTGCTGGCGGCCAGGCTGCTCATGCGCGGCGAGGCCGAAGCGTTATCGGTGAAGTTGGCCGCGGCCACGTACTCTTTGAGCCAACCGGCTTTCTGATGGATAGTGTCACTTGACGTATCCAGGGGCGGCGCAATCTCGGCGGTAATCACGAAAGCGCCGCTGCGCAGGCGGGCTTCCAGGTTGGAGATAGGCTCGGTGTAAGCCGGGGGGTGATAATTGGAGTCTCCTCGCCACCAGTCAGGCTGGCGCAGTTCGTAAAAAAACTGTTCCCACTCCTGGTTGAACTTGTCGCGATTCGTAAAGAAGTTGACGGGATTAGGTCCCTGTTTGCGCTTGCGCCAGAGCCGGAGGGTGTCCAGCCATGTTTCACGGCCGGCGCGCTGGCCATCTATAGGGGCATTGACTTCGAGGAGTCTATCAAGCCGGCCCATTCGTTCGGCCCGTTCGTAAATTTTGTACCAGGTGCAAGGCCGCGAGGGATCAACCTCGCAAGCTTCGGGGCTAGCGCCGCCGCACAGACCGTTGCGCAGCCCTTTGGGGCAGGTCATTGGGCAAACAAAGGCGGTTTCCTGCAAAATACAGTTGCCACACATCCGGCAGCCAAAAAGCGCACCCTTAATTGCTTTTTCAACGGAAGTAAAAAGCTCCAGGGGCAGTGACTCCTCTTTGCGCATGGGGCGGAAGGGTGGTTGGTAACGGGGGGGCGAAAAGATTGACATGGTTCCTCCTTGAACCGTGAGGTCATTAGCTATTAAGGCGAATTTTAGTCTATTGATTCTAGTAGTATAGTCGAAATCGAGGCAACATGGAATGGCGATTGTGGAAAAAACTTGTATAATTTGGCCGACTATTATGGCTGTTGTCTCACATATCACCTTTAACGATGGCGCTGCCAGCCCGCTGGGCCAGTTGATTGTTGCCGGAATTGTGCGGGACAGCCCCGGACGCGCGCCCCAAAAGCCGATTCGGGTATTGGATTATTACGGCTTGGTTTATATCACCGCTGGGGGCGGGCATTTTGCGGATGCCTCCGGTTTCTCGCATCGAATCAGACCGGGCGATCTGGTTTTTCTGTTCCCGCGAGTCGGCCACACCTATGGCCCCGGTGAGGGCGATTTCTGGAACGAAATTTTTATCATTTTTGAGGGACCCTTGTTTGACCTGTGGCGGGATAAGTCTTTGCTTAATCCACAGAGACCCATCATTCATCTTGAACCGATTGATTACTGGGCTACCCGTTTCAAAGATACGATCTGGTCGGTTACCCAAACCGGGCCGGAGTACGCCCTGGTCAGGTTATGCCGCTTGCAGCAGCTTCTGGCAGATATCCTTGTTTATGAGCGGCAGCATAGCCACGAACAAATAGACCACGAGTGGCTGTCGCAAGCAAAGTCGTTGTTGAATACGACCTTCCAGACAAAGCCCGATTATGAAAACATTGCTGCGGCCCTGGGCACGTCTTATGATGGTTTTCGGAAGCGCTTCACAAAAGATGTGGGTGTGTCTCCGGCCAAGTATCACACCCTCCGCCGCATTGACCGGGCCTGCGAATTGCTGCTAAATGATAGCCTCACGGTCAAAGAAATCGCCCTGCAATTAGGCTTTGTTGACGAATTCCACCTCTCCAAGCGCTTCAAGCAAATTGTTGGCGTTTCCCCCACCGGCTTCAGAAACCTGTTTCTTTCCCGCTAAGCGGGGCTTTAACTAAAATCAGGGGCCGGATTAACCCTGACCACCAATTCAGCCAAGCTGTCTTCATACGGCGGATAGGCGATGCCGACTTCGGTAATGATGGCCGTGATATATTTGGCCGGAGTTACGTCGAAGGCAAAGTTAGCCACCGGGGTATCGTCGGGCGTAATCTGGCAGTCGCCGATGTGGGTCACTTCACGCGGGTTGCGCACTTCAATCGGGATCTCATCGCCGGTTTTGAGGGACATATCAATGGTGCTGGTCGGCGCGGCCACGTAGAAGGGCACGCCGTGAGCGTGGGCGGCCAGGGCCAGGTTGTAGGTGCCGATTTTGTTGGCGGTATCGCCGTTAGCCGCCACCCGGTCGCAGCCAACCACGCACAGGTCAATGCCTACCGTGCGCATCAAATGCCCCGAAGCGCCATCCACAATGACGGTGTGGGGAATGTTCAACTGTTTCAGCTCCCAGGCCGACAGGCGCGCCCCCTGCAAGCGCGGCCGGGTTTCATCCAGATAAGCGTGGACCTGCTTACCTTCTTCGTGGGCAATACGGATGATGCCTAGCGCGGTGCCGTAATCAACCGTAGCCAGGCTGCCGGTATTGCAATGATGCAGAAACTTGGCCTTGTCGGGCACCAGCGGCAGCGCGTTGTAGCCGATGGCTTTGTTCGTTTTTACATCTTCCTCGTAGATGGCGTTGGCTTCGGCTATCACCGCCTCGCGGATGGCTTGCACGCTGTCCAGGGCTGGGTCGGCTGCCCGCTTCATCACCCGCTCAATTGCCCAGAACAGGTTGACTGCGGTAGGGCGGGATTTTCGGAGGGTTTCAGCAGCCTCGGCCAGTTCGGTGCACAGGGAGGCGGCGTCGGGAGCCTGGGTGTGGTAGGCGGTCAGGGCCAGGCCGTAAGCCGCCGCCGCGCCAATAGCCGGCGCGCCCCGCGTGACCATATCGTGGATTGCCTGGGCCACCTCCCCGTGATCGGTGTAATCGAGGTAGCGAGTTTCGTGAGGCAGCAAGCGCTGGTCCAACAGCCGCAGGACGCCTTCTTTCCATTCAATGCTGTTAAAACTGCTCATCTTAACACCTGTTATTCAAGGATAACTCGCGTTGGCAGCGGCAACCATATCTACCAGTTCGTCTATGGAGGTCAGGGTATGGCGCCTCATCAGCCAGGCCTGGGCCACATTGAGGGCCAGACTTTCGGCCGTGGCGCGGATGGAATCGTCGGGAATCGTCCAGAAATCGTGGACGTGGGCCATGCCAATGAGCCGGCGCATCATCTCCGCCGCGCCAAACCCGGCTGTGTCCTGTAGCAGTTGGCGGATGTACTTCCGGCGGAAAAGCGGTGAAGGCCAATCGCCGTTGCCCTTGTTTTCCCACAAATTGAGAAACTCAGTTTCAAAAATATTCCAGGTATCACGGATGAGATCGAGTAGCCAGCGGCGATAGTTGGCCCGCTCGTTCGGGTCTTGGGCATGGTATTCTTGAGCCGCATAACCCAGGACCAGATTCGACAGGTAAGAGCCGACATCGTGGCCGATTGGCCCGAAGAAGCCAAATTCAGGATCAATCACCTTCGTTTCCTCTTCGTTGAGCATAATCGAACCAGTGTGTAAATCGTTGTGGATGAGGGCCTGGGCATGGGCCATGTACGCCTCTTTCAGCATAAAGATTTCGCTGCGCAGTTCGTCGTCGGCGTGGATCTGTGCTACCTGAGGATCGAGTAGGGGAGTCCAGCGGTTGTTGGGATGATCCAGATAAGGCTCGGTGAAGACCAAATCCTCCTGAACTTTGGCCAGCACCGGATTGATGAACTGGGCTACCATTGCCTTTTTATCCGCCGATGACAGGTACAGGTCCGAGGTATAAAAAAGGGTGCGAGCCATAAACAGGCCCAGGTGTTCGGCTACAAGCGGATAGCGTTTTTGCTTCATTAACCCTTCGCGCATCACCAGGTGGCGGTTCAGATCCTCGATGACCAGGACATGCTTCTCCGGGTCATACAGGTACACCTGGGGCACCTGGTCGGGACAGTAACGACCTTCGACTTCAAGAATCCCATGTTCAATTCGCTGGCGGTCAACCGGCATCTTGAAATCGGGATAGCGCCAGGCGTAGGGCAGTGCCTGCTTGACCAGGACCGACTTGCCGGGATCATTTGCGCTGAATACCCGGAACAAAAGGTTAACATTGCCTTCGGCAATCGGCGCGCTCTGCAGCGTCTCTTCATTGGCAAAAATGCTCGTGGATAAAGGAGTCTGGCGAATATAATCAACCACGCTTTGTTCGTTAAACGGTTGAGACATAATAAATCCTCCTTGGACAGGGAAGACTCTTTGGATCAGGCTCGATCTCGTTCGGCTCGGCCGGAGAGCAGGACGTTAATGATGAGCGCAACCAACAAGACCAGGCCGGTGATAAATTCTTTGGCAAAGCTGTCAATCTGGGCGATATTGTCCAGGCCGCTGCGCAGGGTACCGTAAATGAGCAGGCCGAGCACCGTCTGCCAGATGCTGCCGCGCCCGCCGGTGAGCGAAGTTCCGCCTAGCACTACCACGGCGATACCTTCAATCAGGAAGCTCTGAATTACCTGCGGCTGGGCGCTGCCGAGGCGGCCCATATTGATCACCCCGGCCAGGCCAGCCATAAAACCACTGATGGTCAGCCCGGCCATAATAATGAAGTCGGTGTTAACGCCGGCCAGCCGCGCCGCGACCGGGCTAGCCCCGGTCATGTAAATGTAGCGCCCAAAGCGGGTGTAGCGCAAAACCAGGTGTCCAATCAGTAGGGCGAGGATGGCAAACGTAATCAGGTAGCCGGAGCGAATGCTCCCAATCCGCTCGCTGCCCATAAACTTGGCCCAGTTAGAAATCTCAAACACCGTCTGCCCTTTGCTGGTCCAAACGGTCAAGCCCGAGGCGATCAGCGACATGGCCAGGGTAGACATAAATGAGGGAATGCGCAGCTTGGCGGTCGCCAGACCGTTGGTCAGACCGAGCAGGGTAGCAACCCCGAGGGCGGCCAGCGTTGGCAGCGGTTCAGGCAACCCATAGTTGGTGAATAATTGCCCGGAAATCATGGCGCTCAGGGCGGCCACCGAAGCAATGCTCAGATCAATCTGCCCGGTCAGCAACACAATGGTCATGCCTGTGCCAAACAGGGCCAGGATAGACACCTGGGCCAGGATATTATTGAAGACGGCCAGGCGCATGAATGTGTCTGAAACTAGGGAGAAGACGACCATCAGCGCCAACCACGTCCACAGGGGGGCGAGGGTGCGCAGGCGGCGTGACCAGATTTCGCGCGAAGTTTCGGCGCGCTGCCGGGCTAACGTGGGAGAAGTCTCTGCGGTCATGGTTATAATAGCCTCATCAAATCTTCTTTGTTCAGATTTTTGTTTTCCAACTGGGCCACAATCCGCCCGCGCGACATCACCACAATCCGGTCGGCCACAACCAGAATAGTCTCCGGCTCGGAGGAGGCGATCAAGACGGCAAAGCCTTCGTTGCGCAATTTGCGCAAAATGCTCAGGACTTCATTCTTGGCGCCGACATCCATGCCGCGCGTGGGTTCGCTCACGATGAAAACTTTAGGCGGGTAGGTGAGCCAGCGGGCCAGGGCCACCTTCTGCTGGTTGCCGCCGCTCAGCTTGCCGGCGGCATTGAAAGGATCGGGCGGCTGCACGTTGACCATTTGAATAGCCGGCGTGGCCACACTCAACTCGGCGGACTGGCGGGGCGCAAATCGGCCAATTTTGCTCAGGTGGGGCAGGGTAACATTTTTGTAGATGGCCTCGTCCATGAACAGGCTCTTGCGCCGCGCCTCAATCGCATAAGCGACCCCCTGCTCGATGGCATACTGCGCTGAATGGTTGTGTGGGAAGGCCCGGCCATCTACGGCAATCGTGCCGGAGTCGAAGCGGTACAGGCCAAAAATCGCTCGCGCCAGTTCAAAATGGCCTGCGCCGACCGCGCCATACAACCCCACAATTTCACTTCGGCCGACTTCCAGGTTGATCCCACTGAAGCTGTCGGCGCTCAGCTCTTTAACTTCAAGCCGGGCGCGGCTGCTGTCGGCAGTGATAGCCGACGGCAGTGAGGCGCTAATTTCGCGACCCAGGATGAGCGAGATGAGTTCATTCATGCTGGCCTGGTCACGATTCAGCGTGGCAACCTTGCGCCCATCTCGCAGCACGGTAATGCGGTCGGCCACCCGCATCACTTCTTCCAGAAAGTGGGAGATGTAGATGATACTGCGGCCCTGCTGGCGCAGCGTCCCGACCAGCTCAACCAGCCGTTCGACTTCTGCCAGAGCCAGGGCTGACGTAGGTTCGTCCATAATGAGGACGCGCGCCCCGGAAAGAATGGCCCGCAGGATTTCGACCACTTGCTGAATTCCGAGGGGATATTTGCCCAGCGGGGCGCGAACGTCGAGGGCGAAGTCCAGTTTACCCAATTCGGCTTCGGCGACAGCATTCATTTTGCCCCAATCCACCGTCCCCAAAGGGGTGAGCGGCTGCCGCCCAAAACATATTTTCGGCCACGGAGAGTTCGGGGATGACACTCAACTCCTGGTGGATCATACCGATGCCGCGGGCCAGGGCGTCATGAGGTGAATGCAGGTGGACCGGCTGCCCATCCAGGACATACGTGCCCTGGTACTCGGTGTATACGCCGGCCAGGATGCGCATCAACGTGCTCTTGCCGGCCCTGTTTTCACCGACGAGCGCGTGTATTTCACCCTGGCACAAATCAAAATCCACATTGTCAAGGGCTTGCAAGGTGCGAAAACGTTTGGTGATATTTTTCAATTCAAGGACAGGCGTGCTGTTCAAATGCGACTCTCTCTCTGCAAAAGCATTTTGTTCGATTAAAGGGACAACACAAGCGCTGTCCCTATAATCCAGACGTCTAGTTCAAATTTTAGGTATATCCTGGTAGGGGCGAATGGCCATTCGCCCCTACTATAAGGGACGCATCCTAATCTGGCATGATTTTAGAAGACGAGTTGTTCCTGGAGCCACCTGAGGCCGGGCGCAGTGCTCTGCCCGTAGCCGCGCAGTTTCCAGGGGGTCTCCGCCAGGTCGGGGTTGCTGTCCACATCGGCGAAGATGGCTGGGCCGTCAGCCAAAACAAAGCGCGGGACATCGGCCATAGCTTGTTCCAGGCCGACCGTGGCCGCATAGTAGCCGAGCAGGACCGCGCCGCCGTGAATGCGGGGGGCCGAGTTGCGCGCGGTGGCCACCAGACGCCCATCTATCACCCCCTCGATGGCGCTGGTCATGCCATCAATGCCGCCGATCAAGATCTGCTCGCCCAGGCCGGCGTTGTCTACGACCTGCTTGGCTGCCAAAGCCATGTCGTCGTTGTGCAGGAAGCCTGCCTTGAGGTCGGGGTAGCGATTGAGCAGCGTTTCCCAGATGGAGGCTACGCGGGTTACATCCCAGTCAGCCGGCTGGTCGTCTACTACTTCGATGTCGGGGTATTTAGAAACGATGTTATAGAAACCCTGAGCACGCCCTTGTGCACCGGTGTGTCCTTGCGAACCCCAGGTCATGGCAATCTGGCCTGTACCTTCCATGCGGTCAATCAAGCGCTGCACCACCGATTCCGACATGAAGACGTTGTCGGGGGCGATGAAACTGAGAATCCCCATCTCTTCCATCTGCGGCATGGGGGCGATGAGGGTATCCATGTCAATAACCGGCACTCCGGCGTCAATGAGCGTTTGAACCGGCTCGACCAGCGAGTCAATGCTGAGCGGCTGGATGGCCACAAAATCCCACTGGTCGGCCTGGGTGGCAATCTGGTCAACAGCGCTGCGTTGGAGGGCCGTGTCAAGTTTGCCGTCAAACCAGGTCACTTCGACGCCAAGCCACTTGCCCCATAATTCGGCGGTATCCTTGCCTTGAGCGCACCAACTGACCGCCAGCCCTGCGTTTGACATCGCGCAGCGTAAGGGTTGATCCTGCGCCTGAGCGCGGCGCACGTTCATTAACGAAAACACGGTGGGCGCGGCCACGCCGGCCCCGAGCAGAAAGCTGCTCATCATAAATTCGCGGCGGCTCATGCCTTCGCCTCTACGACGTATAATGTTTGCCATCTTAATCTTTCTCCTTTAGTAGTTTGGTCCTGACGATTAATGAAGAGTTGCACTAACCCGGCTCGAGCCGGTGGGTTATGAAATAGACATCACCTCCCTTGTGGCTAATTCTAAGACTCTAAAGGTCTCTAAGACCTTTAGAGTCTGAATTTATACCTCAACGTCTTTGGTTTCTTCCTTAACGATACCGATTAAATCCTCAACACTATTAATCTGGCGGCGTTCCAGCACCCAGCGTATCCCAATGCGGATGGCCAAGCGTTCGGCCACGGCCCGTTTTTGGGGGTCGGCAATGCTGGAAATATCCCACACGGTGACAATGCCCATCATCCGCCGCAGAAACTTGGTCCCCCCATGCCCGGCGGTTTCTTGCAGAAGGCGCAAAAGATAGCGGCGGCGATACTCGGCGAAGGCTTCGTTACCGCCGGGGAAATCCCAATACTTGGCAGGGACCAGCTCGCCCCGGTTATTTGCGGCCCAGGTTTGGTCAAACTTACGGGCAAATTCGTTCCAGATGTCGCGGACCATGTCCAGCAAGTAAGCCTGGTAGCTTTCCCGTTCTGTCCGGTTGGGGGTGTGAGCGTAGTGGGAGAGGTAGTTCAGGATCAGGTTTTGTAAGACGGCCCCCACGTCGTAGGCCATTGGCCCGTAAAAACCAAATTCCGGGTCAATCACCTTTGTTTCTTCCTGGTTAAGCATGATGGAACCGGTGTGCAGGTCACTGTGGATCAGGGCTTCGGCGTGGGTCATATAAGCTTCTTTCATTTCGGCCATTGCCATTTTTAAGGGGCCGTTGGCTCGAACTGCCTGCACTTCCGGTCTACCAGGGGTTCCATTTATTTTCTGGCGACTCCATGTAGGGATTGGTGCAGACAAAGTCTTCCTGAATTTTGCACAGGTGCGGTTGATGAACTGTTTTGCAGTTCTTTCTTTCCAGGCCGCTCAGGTACAGGTCAGAGGTGTAGAAAAGCGAGTTTACCAGGAAGGTGGTGATATGGTCAACAAACTTGGGGAAGCGCTGGCGGGCCACTAACGGCTTACGCATGATCCATGCCGGAGGTCATTCATGAGTCTGACTGCCATTAGTCCGCCATCATTCTTGTCAAGAAACATGCCGATTCGAAGACCTGCTCTTCGAAGAGCGTTTACGATCAACTCCGGTTGGTCATCGGATGAAACCGAAACTGCAAAATCAACGTCCTTGGTAAACCGCTCGGTTGTTCGCATAGAAACAGCAATACCGCCTACCAACGCGAACCCTACGTCTAGCTCACGAAGATGTGATGCGACCAAATTCACATACTCTTCGAGATGGTCTATCAATTTTGTTTTTCGAATCGAGAAATGTCACCAATGATCCCAACTCCGTCGCCATGCTCAGCACCCGGGCGCGTTTGGTACCATTTGGTCAACTCTTCGTTTATCTGTTCCTCAGAAAGATCAGGTTGTTCTTTACGAAGTTAGTAGAGAAAAGCTCGCTCGCCAAGGCGTCTTAGCACCATTAAGATCTGGAATTTGGCAACACCGCTTTCCATTCTGCTATGATACCACGAAATTCCAGTTCGATCAGTAAATTACTGGTCGAATTGCGCTTTTAGGCTGTAGACATAGGGTGCTCTGGCACCGCCTTTTTCGGTGATTATGGCGGTTACCAGCTCGTTCGGGGTCACATCGAATCCGTAGTTAGTGATTCCGACACCCTCGGGCGCCAGTTGCTGGCCTTTGACGTGGGTCACCTCTTCACGGCCCCTTTCTTCGATCGGGATGTCGTCGCCGGTGGGGCAGTTGAGGTCGACGGTCGAGAGCGGTGCCGCGACGTAAAAAGGGATATTGTGGCGGTGGGCCAGCACCGCAACCATATAGGTGCCTATCTTGTTGGCGACATCGCCAGTGTAGAGCGTGCGGTCGGTGCCAGTGATGACCATATCTACCAGGCCGTGCTGCATCAGGTGGCCGCCGACGTTATCGGCAATAACGGTGTGCGGCACGCCGTGCTGGTTCAGCTCCCAGGCGGTCAGGCGGGCGCCCTGGTTCTGCGGGCGGGTTTCATCCACCCAGACGTGAACTTTGATGCCCTCATTGAAGGCGGCATATATCGGCGCGGTGGCGGTGCCGTAATCCACAAAGGCCAGCCAGCCGGCGTTGCAGTGGGTGAGAATATTGACGGTGTCGCCCTGTTTACGCTGGCTGATTTCTTGGATAATGGCCTGGCCGTGCTCGCCAATCCGGCGGCAAAATTCGGCGTCCTCGTCGGCAATGGTTTGGGCCGTCTTGAAAGCCGTTTCGATTTTCTCTTCAAGGTCATCCCCGGCTGCTTTGACCGCTTCAAGCTGGCGCTCTACCGCCCACTCCAGGTTGACCGCCGTCGGGCGGGTGGCTTTCAGCTTCTCACCGGCAGCGACAAGAGCGGCCATAAACGCGGCAGCCGAATCACGCGGGGCATGCAAAGCCGCAATATACATCCCATAGCCGGCCGTCGCGCCGATCAATCCCGCCCCCCGAACATGCATCTCTTTGATCGCGCGGGCGACGTCATCCACCGTGGTCAAATCTTCGATGACAAATTTGTGGGGCAACAGGCGCTGTTCAATAATTTGCACCACCTGGGGGTCATCTTCCTTGACCCAGATCGTTCGATAATGTTTGCCATAAACGTTCATGAGAGGTTAATCCTTATTGACTAATGGGTTGGCTGCTAAAATGTCTTTGATAAGACGGCGTCCCAGATTCGCCGTTCATTTTTAACGACAGTTTCCATATTGCGCCACGAAACGATCACGTACAGCGCGTCAACGATGGTATGTTGGGCAATCCGCGAGGCAATCGTCTCGGCCCGAGTTTCCCGGGCGACACTGAGCAAGGTCACGTCGGCATGTTGGGTGAGGGGAGATTGGGCATTGCCGGTAATGCAAATGGTGCTGGCCCCGTTTCGTCTGGCTTCGGCCAGGGTTAAAATTGGATCGGTGGAACTGCCGGTCTGGGAAATAGCGACAACGACATCGCCGGGACCGAGCAGGGCCACTTCCATGAGTTGCAGGTAGGAGTCGGTTTGGGCCTTACAGTTAAGACCCAAACGAAAAAACATATTATACATGCTTTGGACAATAGGCCCTGAAGTCCCCACGCCAATGATCAGAATCTGTTTAGCCTGATCAAGCAGGTTGACCGCCTGGTTAAGGGCCTCCTCATTCAGTACTTCCAGCGTGTCGTACAAAGCCTGAATGTTAGACATAAATACTTTACGGGCAATAGTAGCGGGTTCATCACCTTCGACAATGTCATCGTGGATGATTTGAGTCGGGCCGGTCAAATCCCGCGCGATGGAGAGCTTGAGGTCCAGATAACCCTGGAAGCCGGCGTTGCGGCAGAAGCGCAAAACCGTGGTATCGCTGATCCCGCAGGCTCGCGCTACTTGGGCCATCGAAAGATGCATAACTTTTTCAGGCTGCCGCAAGATCCAGTTTGCTACCCTGACTTCAGAGGCGACCAGCGTTGGGATTTGGCTGCGGATACGGGCCAGGGAGTTAATGGTTGAGGAGTGTTGATTCAGCGGGGAAGCAGTTGTTGCTTGAATACGCGTCATTGCGTTACCTGACATGTGGTGATACTTCTTTAATATAAATATAGATGTGGCGTCACCACGCTCATGCTAATATAACCCTCTTTTTTTGTCAAAAAGTTTCTAAAGCCGCAAAATTGCGCGATCACTTGAATCAAAATAAACTGGGGCTGAGGAAGAATGAATAATGGAAACTCAAGCAGCTTATTGGGCTGAGCCACTTATCTGGGAATTTGAAGCCAGGATCGTCCAAAAAACAAGCCTGGGAAATGGTCAATTTGAGCTGATTCTTGAAAGAAGTTACTTTTATCCCACCGGAGGCGGTCAGCCCCACGATACCGGGATTTTGGGCGAGGCGCGGGTCGTTGATGTCTTTCGCAATGAAGACGGTATGATTGTCCATCGGGTTGAGGGCGACGTTTCTGGCCCGCTGGTGACCGCTCGAATTGACGGCAGCCGGCGTCTGGGCCACATGCAGCACCATTCAGCCCAGCACATCGTCTCTCGTGCTTTGGAACAACGCCTGGGTTTAGAGACGCTCTCGGCCAAAATCAGCGCCGACTCCCCCTCAACCATTGATGTGCCTGACGTCGAGCTGAGTGGGGCCGACATGGGGCAGGTCGAGGGCCTGGTCAATCAGCTTGTTTTCGAGAACCGGCCGATCAAAACCTACTTCATTACTGTTGACCAGTTGGACACGGTGCCGCTGCGCCGTCCCCCCAAAGTGAGCGGGCAAATCCGCGTGGTTGAGGTGGCGGAGTTTGATTACTCGGCCTGTGGGGGGACACATTGTCTTACTACGGGGATGATCGGGCTAATCAAAATCGTGAAAACCGAGCGGAAGAACAAAAAGCTGCGGCTCCACTTTGTCGCCGGGCAGCAGGCTTTGACCTTTTTCCAACATGACCACGAAGTCGTGACCGGACTGTGCCATCACCTGAGCACCCGTCCTGGGGAGCTCGTGCGGGTGGTCAGCCGACAGACAGAGCAACTGGCAGCGGCCCAGCGGGAGATCATCAGCCTGCGCACCGATCTGCTATCTTTTGAAACCCAGCAGTTGAGCACCCAAGCAGAACCTGGCGGATCAGTCCGCCTGGCGACAAAGCTCTATCCAAACCGGACCATCGGCGAGTTGCGGGAACTGGCCAAACAGTTGCAGACGCAGGACAACTTGGTGGCTGTATTGGCCGGGTACGATGGTCAAAAATTGACCATTGTGACCAGTTGTGCCGTAGGGAGTGCGATTAATGCTCGAGAGCTATTGGATCATTGTCTGGCCGGGATAGGGGGCCGCGGCAGCGGTGATGACCGGCTGGCTCAGGGGGGTGGCAATGCAACCCCTGAACAAGTGGAGCAGCTTTTAGCCCGGGCTCGGACTTTTTCAGGCAGTTAAGTTAGGAGGAACACACGTTTGAATTATTCCAAATTGGCGTGTCTCATAAACATGGCCCCAGAGTCCAAATTAGTTTTGGCCATTAACATTAGAATGAGTGCATCTAAAGTTAATAACATGACCTGTTCAAACAGAGAACCCATCGGCTGAATAGATTGAGGATAAATCGGATTGGCTACCTTGGGAGTTGAAGCGGGTATGGTGAGCACAATATCGGCAACTTGGCCAATAGGTGATCCGGTCCGGCTGGTAATGAGGGCCACCTTCGCCCCGACCCTCCGAGCCTCATTGGCTATCACTACCAGAGTGCTGGTTGTGCCGGAGCCGGAGCCGATCAAGAGCAGGTCAGTCGCAGTGATGCCCGGCGTAGTGGTTTCTCCCACCACATGAACTTGAAAGCCCAGATGCATCAACCGCATAGCAAAGGCTTTGAGAACCAAGCCGGACCTGCCCGCTCCGCTCACAAAAATTTTATCGGCCTCCATAATGGCCTCGGTTAAGCGGTCGCCTGGCTCAGCAGCTACCCCGGGGAGAGTTGTCTGTAGTTCAGCTAAGATTTGAGTAAGATATGTTTGCATTGTCATCATTCGGGTTATTGTCAACGCAGGCTCAACAAATCCTCTACTTCCAGCGCGTAAAGCCGTACCACGCCATCGTCCCCGGCAGTGATTAAGGCGCGGCCAGTGGAGTCAAATGCCAGGCTACCCGTTCTACCGTTGAAGGATAGAGCCAACTGGAACAGGGGCTGAACAGAGACACTGCTACCACTCTGCCCCGGCTCCAGCGACCACACCCGTACTGCGCCATCCCCGGTCAGAGCAGCCAATCGTTCAACCCCGGCGCTTGAGGCGCCAAAAGCCACTCGTTTGATTGGCCCGTCCAGCCCTTCAGCAGCGGCCAGGCGAAGCAGTTCCCGCCCCGAAGCCGCATCCCACACCCTGACTGTGCCATCCTCCCCGGCTGTGGCCAGGTGGTCACCCCTCGTACTAAATGCCACATCATTCAACCAGCCAATGTGGCCGGTGAGGGTCAGGGGTTCCCCGCCTGACCCCGGCAGATCCCACAGCCGGGCTGTGCCATCGTGGCTGGCTGTGGCCAACAGGCCGGCCGCCCCTGCGTCTGGATTGAATGCCACCGCGGCGATATCGCCGGTATGGCTGCGCAGGGTTAGCTGTGGCCGGTCATCAATCGCGCCTGTGGGGGAAATCGGCCATACTTTCACGGTGTCATCCTGGCCTGCCGTGACCAAGCGATCCGCTCTGGTAATCTCCGGGGAGCTGACCAAAACCAGACTGTTCACCGGGCCGGTGTGGGCAGCCAGCGTGGCCAACAACTCGCCCGACCCGGCCGACCACAGCCGGACCGAGCCGGTGTCGTCTCCGCCAGCCAGGTAATTCCCCGCTGCTGTCACGCTGGTTAGAATGACCCTCTCGCCGGTCGGAAACACCCCGGCTGTCCCGTCTTTATTGCCGGAAGGTACAGCCGACCACCGGCTGGCTCCCGGCTCGATTTGCCACAGCCGGACTGCGCCATCCTCTCCGGCTGTGGCCAGGCGGTCTCCTTTGATGGCAGCGGCTGTACTCCCAGAGAAGCCGACCAGGGCCAAGTCCTTGACTGGGGCCGGGCTGTACAGACCGAGTAGTTCACCCGCGCCGATGTCCCAACGCAGCGCCATTCCACCCACATTTTCAGCCGGAGTGCCTCTACTCTCAGTGGAAATCACCTGGCTGCCAGTTACCAGGAACTCTCCGTTGGGGAGGAAGGCTAGGCCATAGCCGGCCATTATCCCGGAGGGAGAGACCAGCCGCAGTAAGACCTGGCCGGATACCAGACTCCAGACTGTGACTGTGCCATCAGCCGCAGTAGCCGCCAGACGGTTATTATCAGGGCTAAAAGCCAGGGCGTGGATAGCCGCGCTGGCGCCCTGTAGCGGGCGCAGAGATTGCCGGATGGTCCACAGGCGGACGGTTCCATCGTCTCCACCAATAGCTAGTGTGTCGCCTGTCTCCCCTTCCGAGTCGTCGGGCAGGGCGGGGCGAAAGGCCAGGGCGTGCACGGGAGTCCCGCTGCTGGGCAGAGAAGAAACCTGTTCGCTCGAATCTACATCCCAAATTTTGACGGAGCCATTTCTGTCGGCCGTAGCCAGAAAATTGCCGGCTGGATTAAAGGCCAGGCCGTAGATCGGCCCGGCATTCCCGCCTGCCTCTGCGGCGGACGGGGGCAGGACGGCGATGCCCTCACCGCTCGTACTATCCCACAACCGGGCTGTGCCATCCTCGCCGGCGCTGGCCAGCCGGTCGCCGGCAGGGTTAAAAGCCAGGGCGTAAATGGGGCCGGTATGGCCGGTCAGGCGGAGGCGAGCATCGGACCCGCTTTCAGCAAGGGCTGGCGAGGCTGTCTCCCAGAGCGTCACCGCGCCATCTTCCCCGGCTGCGGCCAGACTGTCGCCGTCAGGGCTAAAGGTTACGGCGTAGAGCGCTCCCGTCGTGCCGGTGGGGGTCAGGGTGCGAACCAGGCGATTTTTATCTGGGGCGATCTCCCAGATTTTGACGGCGCCATCGCCGCCGGAGGTAGCCAGTTGGCTACCTGAAGGGTCTACGGCAATACCGTAGACCGATCCGTGATGGTTGGCCAGGGGCGGCAGGGTCAGCGAAGCTTCATTTCCGGAAATTTGCCACAAGCGGACCTGCCCATCGGCGCTGGCGGAGGCCAGGCGATCACCTCTGGTACTGCCGGCGCTTCCCACGGGAGAAATCGCCAGGCCGTTGACCGCGCCGATATGTCCAGGTAAATTAAACCGCTCCCGGCCGGTGGCTGCATCCCAGATAACCACCCGGCCATCTTCCCCAGCCGAGGCCAGCCAGGTTCCGCTTGAGCTAAAGGCCACGCTGGTTGCCCAGCCGGTCCGGCTGTGACGAAGCGTGCGCACTTCCCGGCCCGAGTCGCTCTCCCAGATTTTGATGGTCCCATCAATACTGGCCGAAGCCAGGCGGTCGCCGTTGGGGTTGAAGGTCACGTCGTACACCGGCCCAGCGTGGCCCTCCAGCGCCAGGAGGGCCTGGCCCGAAGCAGTGTCCCAGATGGTGATCTGGCCGTCGTCGCTGGCGGTGGCCAGGCGATCCCCGGTGGGGTTAAAGGCCAGGCGATTAATGGCAGCAGTATGGCCGATTGTACCGCCAGAGGGGGAGTCCAGGGTTAGCAAGAGCTTTCCAGTGGCCGCGTCCCAGATAATGGCCGTACCATCCTGGCTGCCGGTCGCAATCATTCCCTCACTGTTTTGGCCCGTTGCCGGGCTAAAAGCTACACCGACGACCCAATCCTTGTGGCCGGTCAGCGTCAGCAGCTCCTGGCCGGTCTTGGCATCCCAGATTTTGGCTGTTTGATCGAAACTGGCCGTGGCCAAGCGATCACTGGCTGGGCTAAAAGCGACGCTGTAGACAGGAAGTCCGGCAGCGGAGTGGGTCAGGGTCAGGATTTCGCCGCCGGAAGCGGCATCCCAGAGTCGAACCGTGCCATCGTCACCCACGGTTGCCAGGTGGTCACCATCAGGATTAAGAGCTACGTCATTTACCGGGCCAGTATGGCCGGCCGCCAACCGGCTGTCCAGGCGATTCGCCCAGACGGCTTGGCGCAGCGCCCCAATGATTTCCGGGGGAACTCCTTTGCCGGCGGCCAGGCTGGCTGAAACAGCCTCCGTCGCCAGGACCAGACTTTGGTTGGGGTTGCCAGGCAGGTTGGCCAGAGCGGCTGCGGCCTGGCGGTAGGTTTCGCCTTGGCGAGCTTGGGCCTCAGCTTCACCGGCTGCTGCCGATAGGGCATCGGCCTGGCGGGCCTGGGCGGCCGCCTCGGCGGCGGTGGCAGTGGCCAGGGCTGCTTGGGTGGTCGCCTGGGCCGCTGACACCTCAGCCTGGGCTGTAACCTGGGCTGCTGCTAGCTCAGCCTGAGCAGTGGTTGCAGCAGCAGTCTGGCTCACTGCGGCGGTTGCTTGAGACTTCTCGGCATTGGCCAGGTTGGCGGTAGTGGTGGCCAGGGTCATTTCAGTCTGAAGCGCCGCCTGCCGGGCCTGACTCCAGGTATAAGCGAGGGCGAGCAAGGCCCCAACCAGTATAATCATTACCACGACCAGGGGCCTCGACAGTCGGGTCTTCGACGAGGGAGTTTGATCAGTCATCCTATCTTGCCTCAACTTAGTGTTAACATGCTTCCCTCAGTATATCATGGTCTGATAAGGAAGCGAATTAGAGCGAAGTGAGGCAAGTCCGTTGATTTCCCTGACTGGGCTTCCGCTGTTATTCAAATTTATAGGTCCGTTTGGCTAAGCGGTAGGCCAAATCCAGCACTATTTCGCCGGCATCATCCATGTCCAGGAGACCGCGCGCCACCAAACCGGCCACCCAGTTGCAGGTAACCCGCCGCCACAGGTCATGCCGGGCCGGGATAGAAGGATAGGCGCGGGTGTCGTCGTTGAAGCCAGCGGTATTGTAAATCCCGGCAGTTTCAACAACCTGCTCCAAGAATCTGACCATGCCGTTGGGGCTGTCATAAAACCACCAGGGCGGGCCTAGTCTGAGAGCGGGGTAGTGGCCTGCCAGCGGCGCTAATTCCCGCGAGTAGGTAGTTTCGTCGAGGGTGAACAGGATGAGGGTCAGACGGGTATCGTTGCCATACTTGTTCAGCAAAGGATGGAGATTTTTGGTATACTCGGTCGCTACAGGTATATCCGCTCCCATCGCAATCCCAAACCGTTCATAGATTAGGATGTTGTGGTCGCGATAGGAGCCGGGGTGAAGTTGCATCACCAGGCCATCCTCCAGACTCATCCGGGCATTCTCCATGAGCATATGGCCGGTAAAACGGGTGGCATCCTCGGCGGTGGCCTGACCTTTGAGGGCGCGTTGAAAAATCACGTCAGCCTCTTGCGGTGATAATTCTGTGGTGTAGGGGGTCACAGCAGCATGGTCGGTGGCGGTGGCCCCCATTTTTTTGAAGAAGGCGCGGCGGCTTTCCAGAGCCTGGATAAAGGTTTGATAACCAACCGCCTCGATGCCGCTGACCTCCCCCAGGGTCTCAATATGCTTGCCCCAGCCGGGCGTATTGAGATTGACCACGCTATCAGGGCGAAAGGTGGGCAAAATGCGGGCCGGCCAGCCTGACTCCTGGATGGCGCGATGATAGTCGAGGGTATCGGTGGCTGCATCGGTGGTGGTCAGGACTTCGATATTGAAGCGTTCGTAGAGGCGACGCGGGCGAAACTCCGGCATGGCCAGGCAAGCTGCAATCTGATCGTAAATGTCCTGAGCCGACTCGCCGGTCAGCTTGTCCTCCACGCCAAACACATCACGAAGTTCGTGCGTAAACCAGATGCCGGTAGGCGTTCCCCGGAACAGGTAAAAATTCTCGGCAAAAATTTGCCAGACACGGCGGTGATCCTGCTCTACTTGGGCCTCAGCGTTTGGCCGGGACTCACGAACATCGCGGCGGGGAATACCCAGGCGTTCCAATGGGATGCCTTGTGAGTACAACATCCTGAACACGTAATGGTCGGGGATGAGCAGCAGGTCGGTGGGAGTGCCAAAGGAGTAGTCAGGGTCGCCGAGCAGGCGCGGCTCAACGTGGCCGTGAGGGCAAATGAGGGGAAGCTGGGCCACGCTGGCGTATAAATGTTGGGCAATTTCTTTTTGCCTGGCCTCGGGACCAAAGAAGCGATCCTTGGGTAGCAATACTTTGGGGCGAGTTATCACGGTCGGTCTCCTTTCCTCAGATTACTCGACAAAACATCTGGCTGGTAATACTCTATACCCAGTTGATGCCAACTCGCTGCTTCGCTCTTACAGGTGATCTCGAGGAATGACTGTCTGCCAGCTTTTACTAAATACTTGGCTCTCACCCTCGTAAGCGGCCAGAGAGTGGGCCAGGTAAAAATTATCGGCGTCGCAAGTCAACCGGCTGTCGGTTTCGAGGCGAACCTGCCAGCCGGCCCGCCGGTAGGCCAGGCGACATTGCAGCCGTTGGGCGGCCGAGAGCGGGTCGTCCTCCCGGATGGTAAACGTTTCCGTAGCCAAACCCTCCCATTCCAGCCCGTTATCCGGCCGCCGCACGTGGCCGTCATCACTGATGATGGTTAGCTCCGTCGTCCCGTTGACCAGGTCGGTTTGGAGGGTATGCTGGCGGCCGGCCGGTCGCAGTTCCTCTATGGGCATTGGGGCCGAGGTTTCGACGGGCGCAAAGGGGGACAGGTTGGCGTCGGCTGGCTGGGGGGTACGGACCGGCAGGTGGAGGCGACTGCCGGCTCCTGTCGCCAGGGTAAGGGTTACCGGCCGGGGCGAGGGCCAGGCGTGCCGGGCGTAGGTGGGAGAAACAGCTACCCGCCAGCGATGGCCGGCCGGGAGACGATAGCCGATCATATTCAGCGGCACGCTTACCCGGTAAAGCCGGCCGGGTTCAAGCGGCGTGGGTTCGGCGGAGCCGTCCCGATGGGCCAGATTCAGCAGGCCGTATGTGACCAGGGTCGAGGCTCCGCTTGGGGCCACGTCGCATAGCCGAACGCCGAGCAGGGCCAGCGGCTGGTCGGCTGCCACGGTCAGCACCACCTCCGGCCGGCCCAAGATCTCCACCGCTTCGGTCAAGGGCGCACTGGTAAAGGGCAGGGCTTCACCGTCGGCCAGGCGCTGATCGGGCGCGAGTTCACCCCGCCCTCCGTACGACCCCCATTCGCCGCACCGCAGGCCGTGACTCTGCAACCCTTTGAAGGTCAAGTGGCGCTCCGGCCCGGCTGTGGTGTCTAAGGTCTGGGCCGCGCCGTTGCTGTTCAGGTAAAAGTCCCGGTCGGTTAGGTAAAGGGAGGGCCAAGCCGGGTCGGCGACCCAATGGCCCGGCCGTGTCTCGTACCAGGTGGCCGGGGGGGCGCTGTCCTGGATCCAGCTCCGCAGCATTGGCTCGGCCATAATGCCGGTGTCAATGCCTTTGAGCCAGTAATCCCACCAGCGCAGGCTCTCCTGCAAAAAACCAATAGCCGGGCCGGGAATCCCCTGTTCAGGATAAGTATGCGCCCAGGGGCCGATCAGTCCCTTGCGCGGCCCCGACAGACCGGCCAGCATGCGAGGAATCGAATTGTTGTAGCTGTCGGCCCAGCCGCCAACCAAATAGACCGGGATAGTGATAGACCCGTAATTCTCACCGACCGAGCCGTGCCGCCAGTAGGCATCGCGCCGCTGGTGGCGCAGCCACGGCTCCACCCAGGTGCTGTTTTTGTCCAGCCGTTCCAGCCACATCTCCCGCCAGCGCTCGCCCACATGGGCCGGGTCAGGCGGCGAAGGGTTCAGAGTAAACATAAAAGCAGCCCAGGGCAGCATCGTCGCGGTCAGCATGCAGCCGCCCATGTAATGCACGTCGTCGGTATAGCGGTTGTCGGTAAAGTCCACGGCGATGATTGCCTTGAGCGCCGGCGGCCGGCGCGCGGCCACCTGCAAGCTGTTGAACCCCCCCCAGGAGATGCCAAACATGCCGACGTTGCCGTCACACCAGGGCTGAGCAGCGATCCAGGCGATGACCTCCAGGGCATCGTCTTGCTCCTGGGCCAAATACTCGTCATAGAGGATGCCGTCGGAGTCACCGCTGCCGCGGATATCCACCCGTAGGCAGGCGTAACCATGCCCGGCCAGGTAAGGATGGCGCAGGGCGTCGCGAATGGAGGTGTGGTCATCTTTCCGGTAAGGCAGGTATTCCAGCAGCGCCGGTACTGGCTGGCGCTCCGCGTCCTCGGGCAGCCAAATACGCGCCGCCAGCCGGGCGCCATCGGCCAGGGGAATCCAGACATTTTCAAAATTCCGGATTTTGTAGGGAAACTCGGTTTTAATGCGTGCAGGATTAATGTTAAGGCCCCCTTTTTTATCTAGCCTTGTACCAATTGTGCTTTCAAATACTAAATTTCTCACCGCAACGAGCGCAGAGGACGCTGAGATTCAACAAAAAAAACTCGGCGTCCTCAGCGTACTCTCCGGTAAATTGTGGCCTTTGGAAAGGCAGTTGGTATTACTTCGGCCCAAGCATCTTTTCCGGGCGGACAACCTCATCAAACTTTTCGCCGGTCAATAAATCCAACTCAATGGCTGTTTCCCGCAGAGTCTTGTTCTCGGCGTGGGCTTTTTTGGCGACTTTGGCAGCGTTGTCATAGCCAATGTGGGGGTTGAGGGCGGTGACCAGCATGAGCGAGTTGTTGAGATAGCCCTGAATCACGGTCGTATTGGCCTCGATGCCGACGGCGCAGTGTTCATTGAACGACTCACAGGCGTCGGCCAGCAGGCGGATGGAGTTGAGCAGGTTGAAAATCATGACCGGCTTGAAGACGTTCAACTCAAAATTGCCGGACATGCCGCCGATGTTGACAGCAACATCGTTGCCCATCACCTGGGCGCAAACCATGGTCATGGCCTCGGATTGGGTCGGGTTGACCTTGCCGGGCATAATCGAACTGCCGGGTTCGTTTTCGGGGATGGTCAGTTCGCCGATACCGCAGCGAGGGCCGGAAGCCAGCCAACGCACGTCGTTAGCGATTTTGTTGAGCGAGGCAGCCAGCGTTTTCATCGCCCCGCTGGCAAAAACAATCGCATCGTGGCCGGCCAGCGACTCGAACTTGTTGGGGGCGGTACGGAAGGGCAGGCCCGTAATCTGGGCGATGTGGGCGGCAGCTTTGACCGCGAAGTCAGGGTGGGTGTTTAGCCCCGTACCCACGGCGGTGCCGCCTAAAGCTAATTCATACAGGCTTTCGAGGGCAAATTCGATCCGCTTCAAGTCATTGTCGAGCTGCTGGACATAGCCGGAAAATTCCTGGCCGAGGGTCAGCGGCACGGCGTCCATTAGGTGGGTCCGGCCAATTTTGATGATGTCCTTGAACTCCTCTGACTTGACTGCCAGCGTCTCGCGCAACTGCCTGACCATCGGCAGTAGGCGGCGGTTAATCTCCTCGGCGGCGGCGATGTGCATGGCGGTAGGAAAGGTATCGTTGGATGATTGGGCTTTGTTGACGTCGTCGTTGGGGTGGATGGGTTTTTTGCTGCCCATCACGCCCCCGGCCAGTTCGATGGCCCGGTTGGAGATGACCTCGTTGGCGTTCATATTGGTCTGGGTGCCACTGCCGGTTTGCCAGATGGAGAGCGGAAAATGTTCATCCAGCTTGCCTGCGATGACTTCATCGGCGGCCCGGAGAATCAGGTCGGCTTTTTCGGCGAAGTTGGGGTACAACTCTTTGTTGGTCAGGGCCGCTGCTTTTTTGAGAATGCCCAGGGCGCGAATCATCTCACGGGGAAAGCGGTCGTGTCCAATCTTGAAATGGATCAACGAGCGGGCCGTTTGCGCGCCGTAGTACTTATCCGTGGGTACTTGAATTTCGCCCATGGTGTCGGTTTCAATACGGTAGTTTGTCATATTACCTCCCTTAAAAATCGTAGACGGTAAACGGTAGACGGCACCCCTTCGGGTGCGCCGAAGGGCGTAGACAGGGAAATTATCTGTGGGAACATTCGGCTTTGGAGTCCTGCTACCTTGCTATCTGCTACCTTTTCATTACCCCAGCGTAATCACATAAAACTCTTCGCGATAAACCTGGCGGCCGTACATATCTACCGCTTGGCTGCGCTCCATAACTCGTTTTGTCACAGCTTCCATATCCTTGATCTGGCTGGCATGGCAGCGAATGGCGCTGAGTTTGGTCTCTAACACTTCGGTAATGTCTATCCAACGGTTCGCCTGCATCGTGCCGGCCAGGTAAACTTCTTTCACGGCGTGCGGTTCCAGGCTATCGTATAACAGTTCGGGGTGGTACATGCGGTTGCGGGCAGCCGGGAAAACAGCGTCAACGGCAACCTCGCCGGCAGCACGGTGGTCGGCGTGATTAATGTACATGCCCTGATAAAAGTAACGGGTGGGGTCGAGGGTAATGATCGCATCGGGTTTAAAGCGGCGGATTTCGGCCACCACACGTTTGCGTAAATTGAGGGTGGATTGCAGTTCGCCGTCCGGCTCGTCAAAAAAGATGACCTGCTTCACCCCTAACACATTGGCCGCAGCCTGCTGTTCCTCCCGGCGAACCGCCACCAAATTTTCAGGAGTCATAGTGGGGTCATCGCTGCCCTTGTTGCCGTTGGTCAAAATAAGATAAATAACTTCTGCGCCCGCAGCGCACCACTGGGCAATGGTTCCCCCGCTGAAAAATTCGGGGTCATCAGGATGGGCCATGATCACCAAGGTCCGGCCGGGAATGGGTGGAGTCAACGTTATTACCTCGATTTCATAGAAATAAAAAGCGGCTCGCTCGCTAAAGCAGCGCAGTCCGCTTTTTTGTTATCTATTAGGCTAGAATGACGCAATTATCAATGGCGTTGTTCGTCCAAATCATAATCCCAGTAGCCGGGGCCTTCAGAGAAATAGGCGGCATTACGGGCGGTGTCGGCCTCATATTCGGCCGGGACATCTTCCTCCGGGAAAATGGCTTCGGGCGGGCAAACCGGGACGCATGCGCCGCAGTCAATACAGGTGTCGGGATCAATAAAAAAGAGATCACCCCAGACGGGATCACCCTTGGGGCCGGGGATGATGCAGTCTACCGGGCAAACTTCAACGCAGTCGCCCTCGCGAGTGCAAAGTGCAGTGATTGTGTGGGTCATTAAAATCCTCCTAAAATTGATATGAAAGTTGTTAAAGGGTTGGAGCTAATTTATTTCGATAAAAATGGAGCAACCTTCAATATGGACCGGGTAAGTAGTAACTGGCTTAACTGCCTGGCCGCCACAATACTGCCCCGTGGTCACATCAAATTGGGCGCCGTGCCAGGGACAGGTAACAATTTTGCCATACAAACGTCCTTCGGCCAGGGGACCCGTGCTGTGCGGGCAAACGTTACTGATAGCATAGAACGAGCCATCCACATTAAATAATGCAATTTCGTGCCCTTTAGCTTTGACCAGCCTGCTTTTGCCGGGAGGGATTTGGTCGGTTTGGGCAACTTTAACGCGCTCGCTCATAATTTATTGGGTACAAATTTCACAAGGCCATTGTAGTCCCATCGAAAAAAAATGTCAACAGCCTTTAAGCCTAATTTTTGAGACAAAAAATAGCCGGATCATCGCTGACCCGGCTATGATACCATCTATTATCTTATGAAAGCTGCTTATTTAGCTGCGGCGTAGTTTTTAGCCACCTGGTCCCAGTTGACCACATTCCACCAGGCGGCGATGTAGTCGGGACGGCGGTTTTGATAGTTGAGATAATAAGCGTGTTCCCAAACATCAATACCCAGAATCGGTGTGCCTTCGCAGCCGGCGATAGCCTTGCCCATCAGCGGGTTGTCTTGGTTAGCCGTGGAGCAGATTTCAAGCTTGCCCCCATTG
Organism: Anaerolineales bacterium; assembly: GCA_015075185.1. Lineage (GTDB taxonomy): Bacteria > Chloroflexota > Anaerolineae > 4572-78 > J111 > DSQQ01. The sequence goes on from JABTUW010000004.1 coordinate 358,615, forward strand.
ACTACCAGCCAGGCCCAGCCGCTGCCGAAGCGGCTCACGCCCGCTTTGGCAAACTGCTCTTTGAAGCTGGCAAAGGAGCCGAAGGTCGAGTTGATGTCCGCCGCCAGACTGCCGCCAGGCTCACCGCCACTGTTGGGACCCATCAGCAGCCAGAACATCGAGTGATTCAAATGCCCGCCGCCATTGTTGCGAACAGCCGGGCGGATATTTTCGGGTACGGCACTTAAGCTTTTGATCAGATCCTCAATGCTTTTGCTTTGCAGGTCGGCGTGACCTTCCAGGGCTGTGTTCAGATTATTGACATAAGCCTGATGATGCTTGCCGTGATGGATTTCCATCGTCCGGGCATCAATGTGCGGTTCTAATGCATTAGAAGCATAGGGCAGAGCCGGTAATTCAAAAGCCATAGCTAAAACTCTCCTTTTATAATAAAAATGTTTTTAAGCTAAAATTGACGCAGTTGAGGTGTTGATTGGGACGACTGGAGGGAGTACCCAAAGGGTATTATGTTACGAAATCCCCAAGACATTCCTTAAATAAGGGGAGGGAACTACTATTATAGACAGGGCTTTGGGGCTTGTCAAAATTGAGTGCTTAAATGCAATTGACGAGATAGCACGGGTGCGGTACAATCCTCCGCAGACGTGTAACGTTTTACTTTGAACGTGCATGTCAATAATGAGGAGGTTACTTTGATTAATCATACCTGTTTCAAGTGCAAACGGCGCTTTGAATTAGACCCTGTCTTTGTCGGGTTTGAGCTAAGCAAGCTGAACAAGAAAAAGCCCAGCTATTACCAGGCGGTTTGTCCGGCTTGCCGGGCCATTAATAAAGTTTCGGTCAGCCAGATGCAGGCTGAACTGGACAGTGTAGCCGACGAAATCCAGGCTATGATGGCCGACTACGAAAAAAAGAAGGCCGAGGCCAAGGTTGAGGCTCAGGCTGAGAGGGAAGCCAAGTCAGAGAAGTGAGAACCGATTTTGGATATTTCCCTCGCAGATCTGGAAGAACCGATCCGAGCGATCCATGCGGCTTCACCGATGGTGGTCATCGAATTTGCCGGGGCCGGAGCGCAGGCGCTGGCCTGGCTGCATGGCGTGTCCGGCTCGTCGCGGACAGTGCTGGAAGCGACCGACCGCTATGCGGCCACCTCGCTCGTCACTCTGCTAGGCTTCGAGCCGGCACAATTTACTTCGCCTGAAGTGGCCCGGACCATGGCCACCAAGGCTTACATCCGGGCGCGCCAATTGGCCGAGCCGAGGACGCCTGTGGCCGGGATCGGTTCCACGGCGACCATCGCTACCGACCGAACCAAGCGCGGCGACCACCGCTGCTGCGTGGCTGTGTGTGACGCCCATGGCGTGACCTCTTACGCCTTGACTCTGACCAAGGGCTTGCGGACGCGCCAGCAGGAAGAGTATCTGGTCAGCCTGCTCATTCTGCGGGCGTTGGCTGACGTCTGCGGGGTGAAGGGGCTGCCTGCGCCTATACTATCCGGCGACGAGGCCTTGGTCGAGCATTTTGAGCCGGTTGATTTAATCTCTCGCTTGCTGGCCCAGGAGGTTGAGTGGGTTGCCGTTGCCCCGGATGGCCAGATGAGCGCCGGTGAAACCCTGCCCCATATCGCCCTGCTGTCAGGTGCTTTTAACCCGCTTCACGAGGCTCATCGGCGGCTGGCCGAGACAGCGGCAGGGATCCTGAGGCAAGAGGTTTATTTTGAGCTGGCCCTGGTTAATGCCGATAAAGCACCGATCAGCCTGGAAGCAGCCCAGCGGCGGGTAGCCCAGTTTACCGGTTTGGGCACGGTTATTCTGACTCGCGCTCCCCTGTTCAGTCAAAAGGCCCAGCTTTTTCCGCACAGCGTTTTTGTCCTGGGGATTGATACCGTGGAACGGCTGATCCAGCCGCGCTTTTATCACAACGATCCGGCCGAAATGCTGGCCTCGTTCAAAACTATTCGCACGGCCGGCTGTCGCTTTCTGGTAGCAGGCCGGCTACGAGGCAATCATTTTCTTACCCTGCAAGATTTGGACCTGCCGCAGGGGTATCGCGAATTATTTGAAGAAATTCCGAGTTTTCGCATGGACATCTCTTCAACTGCTATTCGGGAGGGAAATGTGGTACACTCAACAGAAATAAAAAATTAGAAATAAGAAATTAATTATCCACCTACCGATGCCCAAATTCTTATTTCTCGTTTCTTCATTCTTAATTCTTAAGGAGTCAAATAACATCTGATGAGTCGCCGTGAAGAAATTTTAGATGGATTGTATGAACATACCCTGGATGGGGAAGCTGAGCCGGTCAAGGCGCTGGTCAAGGAGGGTCTGGAACTCGGCATCGAGCCGATCAGCATACTCTTTGATGCGCTGATTCCGGCCCTGGAAGAAGTTGGGCGCCTGTTTGAGCAGGGTGAATATTTTGTGCCCGAAATGCTCATCGCCGCCCGTGCCATGCAGGGCGCGATGGACATCCTCAAGCCGCTGCTGCTCTCCAACGCCAATATTCAAATTGGGACGTATGTGATGGCAACGGTGAAGGGTGACATCCACGACATCGGCAAAAATCTGTGCAACATTATGCTCGAAGGGGCGGGTTTCAAAGTGGTGGACTTGGGGGTCAACTGTCCACCGGAGAAATACGTGGCCGCGGTGATTGAGCATAAAGCCGAATTGGTCGGCATGAGCGCCTTTTTGACCACAACTATGCCTATGTTCAAGAAGAATATCGAAGCCTTTAAAGAGGCTGGCCTCCGGGACAAGGTCAAAATCATGGTCGGCGGCGCGCCGGTGACGCAGGAGTACTGCGAGGTGGTTGGCGCGGACGGCTACGCCCCTGATGCCAGCTCATGCGTGCGGCTGGCCAAACAGTTGTTAGCGGAGCTGAAAGAGAAGCAGATAGCGTAATAAAGATACCGTAGAGGTTTCTAAAATCTCTGTGGTTTGGAAGAAGGGGTACTCGGTCTGCCGGACTAGCTCTGACTGCATTCATCAACGGGAGGATATGTAGGACAAACTTAAGTTTGTCCTACATTTGTATTTGACAAGAAATTTTTTTAGCCCTATAATACTTTCGATTTCTTACGAAATATCCCCTTCTTGATTTATTCCGAAAGCTACAAAGAGGTGGCCATTGGGCAAAGAACACCGCCTGGCGGAACGTAGACAAAATATCCTGGCCGCTCTCGAAGAGGCCGGTGAACTCTCCGTGGAAGATATGAGCGTTCGCTTCGATGTGTCGGAAGTGACGATTCGCCAGGATTTGCAGGCTTTGAGCAATCAAGGCTTGCTGCTGCGCACGCGAGGCCGGGCTTTTGCGGCCAATGTAATGCCTGAATTTTCCTTTGACGTGCGCCAGCAGCAGCAGGCTGCCCAAAAGCAGCGTATCGGCCAAGCGGCGGCGGCGTTAGTGACGCATGGCGATACAATCTTCCTCGACGCCAGCACCACTGCCCAGGCCATGATTCCTTACCTCAAATCTTTATCCGAATTGACCGTTATCACCAATAGCCTCAAAGCAGCGCTGAGTTTTCTTGACTCGCCGCAGATTCACGTAATTTTGCCAGGAGGTCACCTGAGGCGCGAGTCCATTTCGGTGGTTGGCCAACCACCGGATAATTCCCTGGAAGGCATCAACGTCCAGCTTGGTTTTTTTGGCGCGCGTGGAGTTACTCCCGGCGAAGGTCTGACCGATGTCAACCTGAGTGAAGTGACGATGAAACGAGCTATGGTTGAATGCTGCCGCCGGGTAGTTGGGGTCATTGATGCCCGTAAATGGGGCAATGTTGCAACAGCCACTTTCGCTGCGGCGGAGCAAATCCACCTGCTTATTACCGACTCCGATGCGCCCATAGCGATGGTTAATGAAATGCGGCAGCGTGGGATTGAAGTCTTGCTCGTTTAATGATGTCAAAGGCGTAATAGATAACTATGACCAACAACACCATCCTCGAAATGGAGCATATCAGCAAAAGTTTTGCCGGGGTCCATGCCCTGCGCGATGTTTCCTTTGACCTGCGGCCCGGCGAAGTACATGCCTTGCTGGGCGAGAACGGGGCCGGCAAGTCTACCCTGATCAAAGTTATCACCGGCGTCCACCAGCCCGACGGCGGTGAAATCCGGCTTTATGGTCAACCAGTAGTCTTTCATAACCCTCTAGAGTCACGCCAGCACGGGATTGCAGCCATTTATCAAGAGCCGAGTCTCTTCCCGGATTTGGATATTGCCGAGAATATTTTTGTGGGCCGCCAGCCGACTCGTGGGGCTGGCCAGATTGCCTGGGGCCGGATGCACCAGGATGCCGCTGCTTTGCTTGACTCGCTGGGCGTGGAGCTTGAGCCAAAAACAAAGGCGCGCAACCTGAGTGTGGCCCAGCAACAGATGGTTGAGATTGCCCGCGCTCTCTCTGTTCATGCCAAGATTTTGATTATGGATGAGCCGACCTCTTCGCTGACCCTGGCCGAGGTAGACGACCTGTTTCGTATCGTTCGCCAACTGCGTGAGGCCGGCACGGCCATTGTCTTTATCTCTCACCGCCTGGAAGAACTTTTTCAACTGGCCGACCGGGTGACCGTCCTGCGCGACGGGGCCTATGTCGGCACCAAAACCATCGGCGAGGTCACAACCGACAGCCTGATTCAGATGATGGTGGGCCGTACCCTGGCCGACATGTTCCCCAAGCTCGATGTAGAGGCCGGCAAGGTCGTTCTGCAAGTCGAGGGGTTGAGCCGGGAAGGCTTGTTCCGCGATGTTTCTTTTGAACTGCGCCAGGGTGAGATATTGGGCATGGCTGGCCTGGTCGGGGCCGGCCGCACCGACGTGGCCCGGGCTATCTTTGGGATAGACCCCGCTACCAGCGGCGTGATAAAAATTGATGGCCAGCCGGTCAAGATTACCAGCCCGGAACAGGCCATGCGTCTGGGGCTGGCTTATGTCCCTGAAGACCGGCAGCACCACGGCTTGATTCTGCCGCTGCCGATCTCGCAAAATATCACCTTACCTATCCTGTCAGAATTTGCCCGGATGGGCTGGCTGAACGGTCAAGGTGAGCAGCAGACGGCCCGCCAGGCCGCGACTCAGATGGAGGTCAGGGCGGCCGGATTGTGGCAGAAAGCGCGGGAGCTGTCGGGGGGCAACCAGCAGAAGGTGGTGCTGGCCAAATGGCTGACCACCAAGCCGCGCATCTTCATTTTGGACGAGCCAACCCGCGGGATTGATGTAGGAACCAAGGCAGCCGTGCATGGGCTGATGAGCCAACTGGCCGCCCAGGGGATGGCGATCATCATGATTTCTTCCGAATTGCCGGAAGTCCTGGGCATGAGCGACCGTATTTTGGTGATGCGGGAAGGCCGCCTGACCGGTGAACTCAGCCGGGCTGAGGCCACCCAGGAGAAAGTGATGCTGGCCGCAACGATGGCCATGTAGCTTGCCAAATATCATAGAGAAGGAAATCTGGTTGTGACCATAAAAGCGGTAGAAGCCCCTAAACAAAATGTATTATTTACGTTAGCTACCCTGCGTGAAACCGGGATTATTGTTTTTATTATTCTGCTGGTTATTCTGGTTAGCCTGCGTAGCGGCTCGGCTTTTCTAAGTCTGGAGAACTTTCGCGATATTTTGCTGAATATCTCGATCCTGGCGATTGTAGCCCTGGGCCAAACTATGGTCATTATCACGCGGGGCATTGACCTCTCGGTGAGTTCGATGATTGGGCTGGTAGCGATGATGGTCGCCTTTGTGATTAAGGCCAATCCCGAACTTTCGCCGGTTTTGGCGCTGCTGCTGGGTATGGCCCTGGGCTGTGTGCTGGGCAGTTTCAATGGTTTGGTGATTACAGTCGGCAAAGTGCCGCCGATTATTGCCACGTTAGGCACGCTGAGCATCTATCGCGGAGCTGTTTTTCTTTATAGCGAAGGCACCTGGATCAATGCCTTTGAGCTGCCACAGAGCATTAAGGTGCTGGCTAAAGGTACCCCCTTGGGGCTGCCCAATCTGGTCATCTTTGCCCTGATTGTGGCGGTCATTATCTACTATTTTCTCAATTACACCCGGATGGGGCGGGATATTTATACCGTCGGCAGCAATCCTGCTGCGGCCGAAGTAGCCGGTATCCGGGTGCAACGGATCATCTTTAGCGTTTATTTAATATGCGGCCTCCTGTGCGGTTTGGCTGGCGTGTTATGGGTCTCACGTTTTGAATCGGCCCAGACGAATACCGCCCTGGGCTTTGAATTACAAACCGTGGCGGCCTCGGTGGTGGGTGGAGTCAATATTTTTGGCGGCAGTGGGACAGTCACCGGGGTGCTCTTAGGAGCTTTCCTGCTGGGAATCATCAACAATGCCTTAACCCTGGTGCGGATTTCACCCTTCTGGCAGTTGGCGGCCCAGGGCCTGTTGATTTTGCTGGCTGTTGTGGTTGACTCTTTGATTCTGCGCCGCTTACAGCGAACCCTGACGGTGAGGAAACTAGCATGACGATGCCATCCGAATCTAACGTATCGGTTACAACCGGGGCAGCCAAAGCCGAAGGAGTCTGGTCTACTCCGCCTCGCTCATTGGCCTCAATTTTTATGCGCTGGGAATGGTTCCTGGTCCTGTTGATCATCCTGACCAGTCTCATCAATACCCGGCTCTCTCCTTTTTTTCTAGAAGCTAACAACCTGTTTAGAACCGCCTCAGACTTTATGGAGTTGGGGTTGATGATGCTGCCCATGGCCTTTATTATCATCGCTACAGGCAGCGTTGACCTGGGTGTGGCTTCAAACCTGGGCATGTGTGCTTCATTTATGGGCTGGCTGTTTAATAACGGCTGGAATATCTGGGCGGCCGCTGCAGCCGCCTTGGTGCTAGGGTCGCTGGCAGGGCTAGCCAATGGCTTGCTCATTACCCGGATTAAACTGCCGGTGCTGGTGGTGACCCTAGCGACTTACGCCCTTTACCGGGGTATTGCCTATGTCCTGCTCGGCGATGAAGCGGCGCGGGGCTATCCTGAGGCTTTCACCTATCTGGGGCAGGGCAAATTAGGCAATACGCCGGTTCCCTTCTCGATGCTGCTGTTTGGGGTGATGGCCCTTATTTTTGGCCTGGTCCTGCACAAAACCACCTTCGGGCGCATGTTGTACGCCATTGGCAGCAATGAAGAAGCATGCCGTTACTCCGGGGTAGCGGTTGACCGGATTAAGCTGGTTATCTTTACCCTGTCCGGCTTCATGGCCGCCCTAGCCGGTATTGTGCTGGCGGCTCGTTTTGGCAGCACTCGTCCGGATATTGGGCTGGGCCTGGAATTGGATGTCATCACTGCCACCGTCCTGGGTGGGGTGGACATTGCCGGCGGCACCGGCACGATGATTGGCGCCGTTTTGTCGCTGATCCTCATCGGCGTGCTGCGCTTTGGCATGAGCCTGGTCAACATCCAGGGCCAGGTGCAGGGCATCATTATCGGCCTGCTGCTCATTTTGGCGATCTTGCTGCCCCGTCTGGGCCGGTTGGTATCGGGCGGTGGCCTCAAATTGACTCGCAGTGCGATGGGGGGAGTCGTGGTGGTTGGCCTTGTCGCTGTCCTGTTTGGCAACTTTTTTGCCTGGTCCCGGAACCTGGTACTGGTGACGCCGGAGCCGACGCCAAGACCGCCTACGGCCACGCCGCTGCCAGCCGTGGTTTTGAAACCAACGCCGACCCCGGTCAAACTGCCGCCCACCCCAACCCCACGTCCCAGCCCTACACCGACCTTAACGCCGACGCCCGCCCCAACAAACACTGCTGCGGCAGTACAGAAACAAGTTGAAGCAGCCACATCCATGCCGACCCCGACCCCAACCCCCACCGAACCGCCCAAACCGATTGAGGATATGATCGAAATTCCGGCTGGTCCCTTCACCTTGGGCGACGACGCCGGGGAACCTAACGAAGGCCCAGCCCAGACAATTGATTTGCCGGCCTACCAGATTGATCATTTTGAAGTGACCAATGACGATTTTATGTTGTTTGTTAACGCTACGGGCTACCAAACCGAAGCCGAAAAGAAAGGAGCCAAGAAAACGTGGCGCAGCGACAGCGAGGGTAAGGGCAATCATCCGGTGGTCCGGGTCACTTGGAATGATGCCCAGGCTTTCTGTGAATGGCTGGGCAAGCGGCTGCCCACTGAGCAAGAATGGGAGAAAGCGGCTCGTGGGGATCAGGGCAATCTTTTCCCCTGGGGAAACACTTTTGACGCTGGCAAGGCCAACTTGAAGGCCAGTGGCATTCGTGGGACTGTGGCAGTCGGCAGCTTTCCCGCCGGAACCAGCGCCTATGGAGTTGAGGATATGGCCGGGAATGTCTGGGAGTGGACGGCTGACCCTTATCAGCCTTACCCCAACAGCACCTATCAGGATAAATTTTACAGCGACCAGCTTCGGGTGACGCGCGGCGGGGGTTGGTTTGACGAGGAGCCGCAGGTTCGCTCTGCTAACCGTTCGGCCGCAGCGCCCGACTCGGCCAACGATGATCTGGGTTTCCGCTGTGTGAGGTAGTATCATTGCTGACGACCGGCTGCCGACTGGGCCGGCGATCTATAAAAGTCTGAAACAAGGAGGATTGCCTATTGCTAAGGAGCGTCTATGCAAAAATCAAAATACCCAAAGGGCGCAATGCCCAAAATCTAAAATCCAAAATCCAGAATGAAATTGAGGAGAATCTAAAATGCTTAAAAGTTTAACCAAAGTAATGGCCATTGTCCTCTTGCTGGCTTTGTTGGTTCCCTCGGCAACCGCCGTGCTGGCCCAAGAAGCCGTGGCTTGTGACCAGGATTACAGTGTTCAGGCCGATGACTGGCTGAGCAAGCTGGCCGATAAGTTCTATGGCGACGTACTGGCCTACCCGGCCATCTTCGACGCCACCAATGCTGCCGCCAAGAGTGACAGCAGCTACGCGACGATTGCCAATGCCGACCTGATCGAACCCGGCTGGAAGCTCTGCATTCCCAGCGCGGACGATGCTCAAGCGATGATGGGCGGCGCAGCTCCTGCCGAAGCTCCGGCAGCGGCCCCGGCGGCTGGTGGTGGCAAGAGCTATGTTTTGGTTCCCAAAAACCTGGGCAACCCCTATTTTGACGCAGCCAATGTTGGCGCTCAGGCCGCTGCTGCGGAATTGGGTGTAACCGTGACCTATCAAGGGTCCGCTACCGCTGATGCTACCGAGGAGATTCAATTACTCAACTCGCTGATTGCTCAAAAAGTGGATGGCCTGGCTGTTTCGGCTAATGATTCCGATGCGTTAGTGCCGGTCGGTAAATCGGCCATTGAAGCGGGTATCCCTGTGGTTAGCTGGGATGCGGCGATTGCTCCCGGTGGCCGGACCGTTCACATCAACCAAGCTACTGCCGAAGGCATTGGCCGTGGTCAGATTGAGTTAGTCTCCAAGCTCATTGACGGCGCAGGCGAAATTGCTATCCTCAGTGCTACCTCCACCGCGCCCAACCAAAATGAGTGGATCAAGTGGATGAATGACGAGTTGACCAAGCCTGAATATGCCGATATTAAATTGGTCGCCACGGTCTATGGTGATGACGACGATGAGAAGAGCTATAATGAAGCCCTGGGCCTAATGAAGACCTATCCTGACCTGAAGGCTATTATCGCCCCGACGACCGTCGGTATCGCTGCTTCAGCTCGTGCGGTTCAGGATCAAGGCATGGTTGGCAAAGTTGCGGTTACTGGTTTGGGATTGCCCAGCCAGATGCGTGAATATGTCAAGAGCGGCGCTTGTCCGGCTTTCGCCCTGTGGAATCCGGAAGACCTGGGCTATCTGGCCATCTACACCTTGAATGCAATTGCGAGTGGCCAGATCGAAGGCAAGCCTGGCGACACCTTTGATGCCGGCAAGTTAGGCTCGTATACCATTGACGAAAACGGCGAAGTCTTACTTGGGCCGCCTTTCGTCTTTGATCCTAGCAACATTGACAATTTCCAATTCTAAATCTTCGATCTAAGACGCGGTGTGGCGTACAATTCATCTGTGCGCCACACCCTCTTATAAACAAAAATAATTAGCTGCATTTACAATTGACCACTAAAAATGACAAATGAACTACTCACCCAGCTTATTACCCTGTCCAATAACCTCGGTGACCCTGTCAACGATTATGTGATTTTAGGGGAGGGTAATACCTCCGTTAAGGTTGATGATGAAACTTTTTGGGTCAAAGCCAGCGGGACGGAATTGCGCACCGTTGGCCCCGAAGGGTTTGTCCAGGTTTATTTTGAACCAATTTTGGCCCTGCTGCACGGCTCTGATCTGAGCGATGAGGCGGTCAAACAGACCCTCGTGGCCGCTAAGGTAGACCCGCAGGCCAAAGGCCATCCCTCGGTTGAAACTGCCCTGCACGCCATGTGTCTCAAGTTGGCCGGAGTCAACTTTGTAGGCCACACGCACCCCTCGGCGATCAATATGATCACCTGTTCTACCGCTTTTGAAACGGCCTTGAGTGGCCGCCTTTTCCCGGACGAAATTGTGCTGTGTGGCCCGGCTCCGGTGCTGATTCCCTACGTTGATCCCGGCCTGCCTCTGGCCCGTGAGGTTTATCACCGGATCAAAACTTATATTGATACCCATGGTGAGCGGCCCAGAACCATCTACATGCAGAATCACGGTTTTATTGCCCTGGCTTCCACCGCCCAGCAGGTTGAAAATATCACGGCCATGGCGGTCAAAGCGGCCCGTATTTTGGTCGGCGCTTATGCGCTCGGTGGCCCCTGTTTTATGACTCCCCAGGCCGTTGCCCGGATTCACACCCGCCCCGATGAACATTACCGGCAGTGGGTTATTGGGAAAGGATGAGGCGACGAGTCGAGGATGCGAGGACGCGAAAATATGACCAACCCTTTCGCCTTCTTGCCTCAGTGCCAAGCCTCCCCTTGGAACGATTCTTCACCTCATAATGATGGATAATGCAGACGAATCAAAAAGTTACGGCCCTTGAAGCAAGCTTAAACGATTTCGATCCCACCATCCGTGCGGAAGCCTTGCAAGCGTTGCTGGCTTTAGTTCAAGGGGGCCACATTGATCTCCCGCCCGCCGCCGACATGGCTAACATGCACTGCCACACCTTCTTCTCTTTCAACGGTTATGGTTATTCGCCCACCGGGCTGGCCTGGCTGGCCCGGCGGCGGGGCCTCAAACTGATCGGGATGGTTGATTTTGATGTGCTGGATGCGGTGGATGAGTTTCTGGCCGCTTGTGACGTGGTTGGGGTAAAGGGCAGCGCGGGGATTGAGACGCGCGTCTTTATTCCCGAATTTGCCACCCGTGAAATTAACTCCCCCGGTGAGCCGGGTGTCTGTTATCATATGGGCATTGGCTTTACTTCCAGCCAGGCCCCGGCTGACGTCGCCCCTATCCTGGCCGATATGCGCCGCCGGGCGATGGAGCGTAACCGCGATATGCTGGCTCGCATCAATACCTATTTAGCGCCGGTGGCGGTTGATTATGAGCGAGATGTCTTACCCTTGACTCCCCAGGGTAACGCCACCGAGCGGCATATGCTGCAAGCTTATGTCCAGGCCGCCGAGCGTCTGGCTTCAGACCCCGTGGCTTTTTGGAGTGATAAGTTAGGCCAAGAGCCGGCACAGATTGCGGCCCTTATCGGCAACGGGCCCAAGTTCCAAAACCTGGTGCGGGCCAAGTTGATGAAAAAAGGCGGGGTTGGCTATGTCCAGCCCGGCCCGGATACTTTCCCAACCGTCGAGGAATTTCATCACTTCATTGTTGCCTGCGGCGCGCTGCCCTGCGCGGCCTGGCTGGATGGCCTATCGGCGGGTGAGCAAGACATGGAGGAACTGCTGGAGCTTTTGATTGGTAGGGGAGTGGTGGCTCTGAATATTGTGCCTGACCGCAACTGGAACATCGCCGACCCTGACCAAAAACGGCTGAAAGTGCAAAAGCTCTACAAGGTCGTCGAACTGGCCCAGAAGCTGGATTTGCCGCTTAATGTGGGAACCGAGATGAATGCCTACGGTCAAAAGCTGGTGGATGACTTCGATGCGCCGGAGTTGGCTCCGGTCCGCACAGCCTTTATGGATGGGGCCTATTTTATTTACGGCCATACGGTGGCCCAGCGGGTGCTGGGGCTGGGTTATCAAAGTGACTGGGCCAAGACCCACCTGCCCGGCCGCCGCGAGCGGAACGCCTTTTATACCGAATTGGGCCGGAAAGTCGAGCCGGGAATGCCAGATCAGGCTCGGCTGAAGCAAATAATCAGCGCATTGAACGTTGAAAGTTAGGACTGTGGATTAAATAACTTACCCCATCTCGTTCCCAAACTCAGTTTGGGAACGAGATGGGGAGTAGATTATTTAGGTCGTGTTCCTTAGTCATGGACTCCAGAATTCAAAGGGGGAATTTAATCAGTGAAAGGTTTTAGCTGACCGAACTGCAAAGGATTGAATGAGCATGTCTGACAAATTAAGCCGCTATCGCCAGGCTAAAGAGATCTCTAAAGAAAACCGCCTGTGGCCGTTGTACGGCGCTGGCTTTGAAAATCTGGGCCGCAATGGCCAACCGATTACCGTAGACTTTCCCTCATATGGCTCGGATGAATTACTGGTTCGTCACGATGCCTGCGGTATCTGCTTTTCCGATATCAAAGTCATTAATGCCGGCGAGCAGCATCCGCGTATTTTTCGGGATATGCGGAAAGAGCCGGTCGTTCTGGGCCACGAAGTTGCCATGACCGTGGTCGGCGTGGGTGAAAAGCTGCGCGACCAGTATAAAATTGGCGACCGCTTGATTATCCAGGCCGATGTCTGGTCGGGCGGAATCAACTACGCTTACGGTTATATGATCCAGGGCGGTATGTCCCACTACGGCACCATTGACCAGCGCGTGCTTAACGGCGATGATGGGAATTACCTCATCCCGGTACAATCGCAGACCGGGTATGCCGAAAGCGCCCTGGCCGAGCCGTGGGCCTGCGTGATTGCTGCCTATCACCTCCGCTACCGCACCAGCCTCAAACCGGACGGCGTCGCCTGGATCATCGGTACCACCGCAGCCAGGGACGACTATTATTTTGGTGTTGGTTTCGATGAGAAAGCTCATCCCCGCCAACTGGCTCTCACTAATGTCCCCGAACCATTCGCGGCTCGCCTCCGGGAACAGGCTACGCGCCTGCAAGTTGAGGTCATAGATATGACCCTCGGCGGTCAGCCGTCCGCGGTCGGCGGTCAAATGTTGTTTGACGATATCATCATTCTCGGCCCTGACCCTGAAGTAATCGAAGCCGCCAGCCCTTACCTGGCCGACTTTGGCATTGTAGCTCTCGTGGCCGATAAACCTCTGCCTCGGCCGGTGCAGGTGGATATGGGCCGGGTGCATTATAACCGCTGGACTTACGTCGGCGGGCCGGGGCCGGATATTGCCCGTGCCTACAGCGACCATCGCATCCGGGCGGAACTGAAACTGGGCGGTAAAACCTGGTTTGTCGGCGCGGGCGGGCCGATGGGCCAGATGCACGCCCAACGAGCCGTTCAACTGTCGCAGCCGCCCGCTCTCATTCTCTGCACCGATCTGGTCCAGGAGCGGTTGCAGGCGCTGGACGACATGCTCGGGGCGGAGGCGCGCGCCAAAGGGATCAAATTTGTCTGTTTATCGGCCCAAGAGGCGGACTATCAGCAGCGGCTGGCCGAGCTGGCCGGGGCCGGCTTTGACGATATTATTGGCCTGGTGCCGGTCCCGCCGGTGATCAGCGAGTCGGCGGCTTACCTGGCCCCTGAAGGCGTGATGAACGTTTTTGCCGGGGTCAAGCGGGGCACGATGGTCACGCTTGATTTGAGCGCTGTGTACCTGGAAAACAAGCGATTCATCGGCCACACTGCCTCAACCATCGAGGATCTGCGCCTGATGCTGCGTGAAACCGAAACCGGGCACCTCTCGCCCAATCGCTCGGTGGCTGCAATTGGGTCGCTCTCAGCGGCGAAAGATGGCTACCTGGCCGTGCGCGATGCCAAATTCCCTGGCAAGATAGTTATCTTCCCCCACATCAAGGAATTTCCCTTGACCGCCCTACCGGAATTGAAAGAGAAACTGCCGACCGTCTATGCCAAGCTAAAAGATGGCCATGAATGGACAATTGAAGCGGAGAAAGAATTTTTGGAGTTGATGCTGCCGTAAGGAAGGAGGATTGGAAGGTTGGAGGGCTGGAAGATTGGGAGGGCGGCATCCTTCCAGTCTTCCAATCTTCCAGCCTTTCTTTGAGAAATTATGACCAAATTACTACAAGACCGCATCGCCCTTGTCACCGGGGGAGCGCAGGGACTGGGCCAGGCGCTTTGCCAGCGTTTGGCGGCCGAAGGCTGTCACGTGGTTGTGGCAGATTTGAATGGGGAAGCGGCTATTGCCACCGCTGCTGAAATTGCCGCTGCAACAGACCGGCAAACGATGGGCATCAAGGTAGATGTGACCGATGAAACTCAAGTCGAGACAATGGTCGCTAAAATCCTGGCTAAGTTCGGGCGGCTCGATATTGCCGTGTCTAACGCCGGAATTCTCATCGCCGAAGAGATCACCGAATTTCCGGCAGAAAAGTGGCGGGCGGTGCTGAACGTTAATTTATTTGGCTACTTCCTGACCGCCAAACATGTCGCCCGGCCGATGAAGGCTCAAAAAAGCGGGGTGATTATTCAGATCAACTCCAAATCGGGCAAAAAAGGGAGTTTCAAAAATTCCGCTTACGCCGCCAGCAAATTTGGCGGTATCGGCCTGACCCAGAGCATTGCCCTGGATTTGGCCGAGTTTGGAGTGCGGGTCAATGCCGTTTGCCCCGGCAATTTGCTCGACTCGCCGCTGTGGGTAAACTCTTTGTACAGCCAATATGCCAAGAAATGGGGCATTACCGAAGCTGAGGTGCGCCAGAAATACATTGACCAGGTGCCGATGAAACGCGGCTGCACCTATGAAGATGTCTGTAATGTCGTCGTCTTCCTGGCCTCCGACCAATCCAGCTACATGACCGGCCAGGCGATCAATGTCACCGGTGGCCAGGAAATGCGCTAACTCGACCGCCGACCGATGACCACCGACTGCCGACGGGACTGAATGGCGGTCGGCCGTCGGCGGTCGGTGGTCCTTGTTTAACCTTCTCTGTGGGGGAATCTGCCAATATGGTTGACAAATTAGAACTGTACCACCGGGCCGCGATCCAGAGCCGCGAGAATCGCTTATGGCCGCTCTATGGCGCCGGTTTCGAAAACCTGGGCCGCAATGGCCGGCCGATTGCGGTAGATATACCCAGCTACGGGCCGGACGAACTCCTGGTGCGGCACGACGCCTGCGGTATTTGTTTTTCCGATATCAAAGTCATCAACGCCGGGGAGCAGCATCCACGTATCTTTCGCGATATGAAAAAAGAGCCGGTGGTGCTGGGCCACGAAGTGACCCTGACTATCGTTGGGGTGGGCGAACATTTAGCCGGCCAATACAAGGTCGGGGACCGTTTTATTGTCCAGGCCGATGTTTACTACGGCGGAATCAACTATGCCTATGGTTATATGATTCAGGGCGGTATGTCCCAGTACAGTGTCATTGGTGAGCGGGTGCTGCATGGCGACGAGGGCAATTACCTTATCCCCGTGCAGCCGCAGACCGGTTATGCCGAAAGCGCCCTGGTCGAGCCGTGGGCCTGCGTGGTGGCAACCTATAACCAGACTTATCGGACCGGGTTGAAGCCGGGCGGTGTTACCTGGATCATCGGCACGCCCCAGGCCAGGGAAGATTACTTTTTCAGCGCCGGCCTGGACGAGGCGAACCACCCGGCCCGGCTGGTCATGAGCAACGTGCCGCCCGCTTTTGCCAACCGGCTGCGCGAGCAGGCGGCCCGGCTGTCCATCGAAGTGGTGGAGCTGCCGCTGGAACGGCAAAAGAGTTACGATGAGCGGCTGCGCCACGAAGCCGCAGTGATCCATTTTGACCCGCTGCCGCCCGAGTTTGACGACATTATTATCCTCGGTCCCGACCCCGATATCATCGAAGCGGTCAGCCCGCACCTGGCCCACTTTGGTATTGTCGCCATTATGGCCGACACGCCGCTGCCCCGGCTGGTGCAGGTGGATATTGGCCAGGTTCACTATCACCGCTCGCTTTATATCGGCGGTTCCGGCCCCGATATTGCCCAGGTCTATCGCCGCCAGCCTGTCCGTTCTCACTTAAAAGCGGGCGGTAAAACCTGGCTGGTTGGCGCCGGGGGACCGATGGGCCACATGCACGTCCAGTGGGCGCTGCAATTGGACCAGCCACCAGCGGCTCTGCTCTGCACAGCCCTCACCTGGCACCGCCTGCAAACCATCGAAAGTGAATTTTGGGCCAGAGCCAGGACCGAGAATGTAAATTTCACCTGTCTCAGCGCCGACGATGGAGTTTATCGGGAGCGACTGGCCGAGGTGGCCGGCGACGGCTTTGACGATATTATTGTCCTGGCTCCCTCTGCTGAGGCCGTGGCCGATGCCGCCGCCTACCTGGCTCCAGGCGGGGTCATGAATGTCTTTGCCGGCCTTAAGCGGGGCACGATGGTCGCGCTCGATTTAAACTTAGTTTGCCAGCGCGATATTCGCATTATCGGCCACTCCGGTTCAACCATTCCCGATATGCGCTTGATGCTGGAACATGTAGAAAGCGGCCGCTTATCGCCTAATCACACGGTGGCAGCGGTTGGCTCGCTTGAAGCGGCTCGAGCCGGGTATGAGGCGGTTCGTGAGGCAACATTTCCGGGGAAAGTTGTTATTTTTCCCCATATCAAAGAATTTCCACTGACTCCTTTAACCCAGTTGAACGATAGACTGCCCACCGTTTATGCTAAATTGAATAAAGGTCGGGAATGGACCCTTGAGGCGGAGCAGGAATTTTTACGGTTGATGTTGCCCTGATAACTGCTGGCTGCCAACAAACGAATGCTGCTGACTGGCAGCGGTCGGTGACTATCGGTCGGCAGTCACTTTTAATTCGAGGAGATTTTTAGATTTACATTTATTCAACTAGGACTTGAATTTTTGACAAGTTAACGCTTTTGTGTTATCTTTTTGCGCAACCGCTTACGTAAGCGGTTGCGCAACATTAACTAATGTCCTCCCAGCAATTATACGCTTAGAAAACACTACAAGGATGTAGTCTCTCAATGGCTAGAGTAAATATTCGAGACGTAGCTGACCGGGCCGGGGTTTCGACAGCAACCGTCTCGCATGTTATCAATCAGACTCGTTTTGTCCGCGAAGAAACACGACGAAAAGTGTTGGAAGCGGTTGAAGCCCTCAATTACCATCCCAGCACCATTGCCCGCGGACTGGCCACAAATACCACTCAAACAATTGGCCTGATAATTTCAGACATCACGAATCCTTTTTTTACGGCGGTGGCTCGTGGTGTTGAGGATGAATTTAACCAGTTTGGTTACCATACCATCTTCTGCAACACCGATGAGGATTCCGCCCGTGAGGATGAATATCTCCGCCTGCTTTTTGCCCACCAAATTGATGGTTTAATTATTGCCCCTACCGGTGTCCATTCAGATCGTCTGCTACGGATAGCTGAAGCTGAGATACCTATTGTCCTGTTGGACCGCGCCGCACCCGGTATTACGGCTCCCCTGGTTCATGTGGATAACGAAGGGGGCGCTTATCAAGCCACCCGCTATCTCATTGAGTTGGGCCACCGCCGCATCGGTATTCTCACCGGCATGGAAACCATCTCCACTTTAGGGATGCGGGTCAGTGGCTACAGACGTGCCTTACAAGAGGCAGGTATCTCGATTGATGAAGCCCTGATTATCCGCGCCGATCCTCGCTTTCATAAAAACCAGCTCTATCCAAGCGACTCGCTCCTGTGGGGGTCTATCACCAATTTGCAAATGACGCCGAATGCCTTTCTGGCGCTGCAAAAATTACTGGATTTGCCGGACCGGCCCACCGCCCTATTTGTAACTAACAACCAAATGACCCTGGGAACGTTGCACGCCTTTAAAGAAAGAAAACTTCATTGTCCTGAGGATATCTCGCTGGTTAGTTTTGACGATCACGACTGGGCGCCGCTGTTTGCGCCGCCCTTGACCGTGGTCCGCCAGCCAACCTATCAACTGGGGCAAACGGCAGCCAAGCTATTGCTGAAAATGATCAACCACCAGGAATTTGAGAATCCTTCTCCCTTACCGGTCGAGTTAATCATCAGAGAGTCATGCGCTAAATTGTCAGCTCATGCTCCCTTAAAAGTGGCCGCATGAAGTGTAAATTATCTTTAGGAGGTGGAAGATAACCTATGCCTGAAACCTTAGTTTTGATGGAAGGGATAGAAAAGAGTTTTCCCGGCGTCCATGCGCTCAGCCAATGCCGTTTTGATCTCCGCCCTGGCGAAGTGCATGCCCTGGTTGGTGAAAACGGGGCCGGCAAATCTACATTGATGAAAGTGCTCACCGGTATTTACCCTAAAGATGCAGGCCGTATCTTTTATAAGGGTACGGAAGTCGAAGTTCCCAATCCCAGAGCAGCCTTAAACCTGGGTATCAGCATGATCCACCAGGAACTCAACTTGATGCCTCATCTCACGGTAGCTCAGAATATTTTCATCGGGCGCGAGCCGCGCAAAGGCAATTTTTTGTTGGACGAAAAAGCCATCAACGAAAAAACGCAGCAGTTGCTCAATATGATGCACCTGAAGCTGGACCCTCGCAGTAAGGTGGCAAATCTGACCGTTGCCATGCAGCAGATGGTAGAAATCGCCAAGGCTCTGTCTTTAAATGCTGAAGTGCTGATTATGGACGAGCCGACGGCGGCATTAACCGATACGGAAATAGAAGAACTCTTCCGGATCATCCGCCAACTGCGGGATCGGGGCGCGGGCATTATTCATATTTCCCACCGCCTGGAAGAACTTAAACAAATTTCCGACCGAATCACGGTGATGCGGGATGGCCGCTATATTGATACTGTGCCAACTCAAGAAGTCACCATTGACCGGATCATCAGTATGATGGTTGGCCGAACAATATATGAGTCTGCGCCCGAAGTCCCGGAAAATCCCAGCCAGGAGGCGGTGCTTGAGGTAAAAAATCTCAACCGGGGTAATGCCATCAAGAATGTCAGCTTTAATCTGAAAAAGGGTGAAATTCTGGGCTTTTCGGGGTTGGTGGGGGCCGGGCGCACCGAGGTGGCGCGAGCAATTTTTGGCGCGGATAGTGCTGACTCAGGCGAAATTTATATCGAGGGTCAAAAAGTTCGCATTAAGAGTCCGACCGATGCGGTGAAATACGGCATTGGTTATCTTTCTGAGGACCGGAAGCGCTACGGCCTGGCCTTGGGTTTGGACGTGGAAACCAATATCGTGCTGGCGACCCTGAAAAAGTTCCTGGGATTTCTGGGTTGGGTCAATCAAGGGGGGACGCGCACGACGGCGGAGCATTTTGTCAGCGCGCTCGCTATTAAAACGCCGGGATTGCAGCAGCGAGTCAAGAACCTTTCCGGCGGCAACCAGCAGAAGGTTGTCATCGGCAAGTGGTTGACCCGTGATTGCAACATCCTGATCTTTGACGAACCGACGCGCGGGATTGATGTGGGAGCCAAGAGCGAGATTTACCGGTTGCTCAACGACCTGGCCCAGCAGGGCAAATCCATTATCATGATTTCGTCAGAACTGCCGGAAATCCTGCGTATGAGCCATCGGATTATTGTCATGTGCGAAGGCCGCATCACCGGTGAACTCAGCAGTGCTGAGGCCACCCAAGAAAAAATTATGACCTATGCCACTCAACGTGGTGAAGCCACTCTAATTACGGCATCAGGGAGTGCCTAACTATGGAAACTACTGTCGCCCCAAAAAGATCTATGCTTCGCTCGGATGCTATGCAGCGGCTGCTGGCATTTGGAGCCTTAATTCTCTTGTTCGTTGTGTTTTCGATAGCTTCACCATACTTTTTTACCTTTGACAATGTCATTGGCATCTTCCTGGCGACGGCGGTTAACGGGCTGCTGGCCCTGGGGGTCACGTTTGTTATTATCACCGGCGGTATTGATTTGTCCATTGGAACGGTGATGACGCTGGCCTCGGTGATGGCCGGGGTCTTTATCACCTTCTGGGGGCTGCCGGTGCCTCTGGGTGTATTGGCCGGGTTAGTTACCGGCGCGCTGTGCGGCCTGGTCAATGGGGTGATTATTGCCAAGCTGAATATGCCGCCTTTTGTGGCTACACTGGGTATGTTATATGTAGCCAAGGGACTTTCCCTGGTCATTTCCGGCCTAAAGCCCATCTATTTCGATGAGACGCCCGCTTACCGGACGATTGCTATGGGTTCGATCGTTCCTGGTATTGAGATCCCGAATGCCGTCCTGGTTTTATTCGGCGCGGCCATTATTGCCAGCCTGGTTCTCACCCAGACGGTTTTGGGCCGTTATACTTTTGCCCTGGGTAGTAACGAGGAAGCGACCCGTCTCTCCGGGGTTAATACCGGTACCTGGAAGATTATCGTCTACACGCTCGGCGGTCTGTTTGCGGGCCTGGCTGGCGTCGTCGTTTCGGCCCGTATTAACTCGGCCCAGCCGTCGCTGGGACAGGGGTATGAGTTGGACGCCATCGCGGCGGCAGTAATTGGCGGCACCTCTCTGAGCGGGGGTGAAGGCACTATTCTGGGGACGATCATTGGCGCATTCATCATCAGCACGCTAAACAATGGGCTGCGCATCCTGTCGGTGCCTCAAGAGTGGCAAATCGTCATTACCGGCGTCATCCTGATCCTAGCTGTGTACCTGGATATTATTCGACGCCGCCAAAAATAATGTCTTTAGATGATTATCTGGTGGTCGCACCCTGAATAGACCAAAGCGAAGCAGAGGTCATAGAAGGGTGCGATACATCACCTGAAGCGCATCCTTCGATACGCGCTCCACTTTGTTCCGCGCTACTCAGGATGTTTACTTAGTCAGTCTAAACAGTTATTACGATATATTAGGTTAATCGCTCCACTTGGAGCTTAACAATAAAATCAATTTTTTTAAGAAGAGGAGATTTAGTAATGAAATCCAAAAAGCTGTTCATTCTTTTAGGACTGCTGCGTGTGGTAGCGCTGGTCGCCGCCTGTGGCGCTCAACCGGCGGCCGCTCCCCAGCAATCAGCGGGTGGCGACAGTGCCGCGGGAGCCAAACCCTACATCCCGGTGATTTCCAAGGGCTTCCAGCACCAATTCTGGCAAGCCGTTAAGCAGGGTTCGGAGCAGGCGGCCAAGGACTTAAATGTAGATATTACCTTCGAAGGACCCGGCAGCGAGTCAGAGGTTGACAAGCAGATTGAAATGCTGCAAACCGCGCTCGATAAGAAACCCGCCGCCATCTGTTTTGCCGCGCTCGACAGCAAAGCAGCCGTCCCGCTGTTAGAGAAGGCCAAGGCGGCCAATATCCCGGTGGTCGGCTTTGACTCCGGCGTAGACAGTGATATTCCTGTCGCTACCGCCGCTACCGACAACATCGCCGCTGCCGCTTATGCCGCCGATAAGATGGCCGAGTTGGTCGGCGAAGGTGAAGTGGCAATCATTGCCCACGACCAGACCAGCCGCACCGGAATTGACCGTGTCAAAGGTTTCACCGACCAAATTGCAGCCAAATATCCGAATATTAAGATTGTTGACACGCAGTATGGCGCTGGTGACCCCCAGAAGTCCACTGACATTGTCAAGGCTGTTATCGCCGCCCACCCTAACCTCAAAGGTTACTTTGGGGCCAACGAAGGCTCGATGAAGGGTGTCATGAACGGTGTCAAAGAGATGGGCAAAGAAGGCCAGATCGTGATGATCGGCTACGACGCCGGCAAGCAGTTGAAGGATGAAATCCGCGCCGGCACCGTCGCCGGGGCCATCACCCAGGACCCCGTTGGCATTGGCTACAAGTGTGTTGAGGCCGCGGTCAAGGCCATCAAGGGCGAAACGGTGGAGAAAAATATTGACACCGGCTTCAAATGGTATGACAAATCCAACGTCGACTCCGAAGAGATGAAGCCTCTCCTGTACGATTAATCAAATATTGTCCAAGCATGGGACAAGAGAGGGGCTGTCCTAAAAAAAGAGGGCAGCCCCTTTTGAATACAACCCCTTACCAATTTTGGATTGACGATTTTAGATTTACGATTTTAATCCAAAATCTAAAAGAGACATACTGTGTCCGTAAAACAGTTTATTTTGGCCCACGATTTGGGTACAACTGGCAACAAGGCTACTCTCTACAACGCTGAGGGGTGTCTGGTAAGCAGCGCCTTTGCCGGTTACGGCGTTGAGTACGCTCAACCCGGCTGGGCCGAGCAAAATCCTGAAGATTGGTGGCAGGCCGTCTGCGCCTCTACGCAAAAGCTCCTCCAACAAGCACGAGTCAGCCCCACGGATATTGCTTGCCTTGTTTTTAGCGGACAAATGATGGGCTGTGTGCCGCTGGATAAGTCGGCCCGGCCTTTGCGTAACGCAATCATCTGGGCCGACCAGCGCGCCGTAGCCCAGGAACGCTGGCTGAGCGAGCGAGTTACCCCCGCCGAAATGTACCGGATTACCGGTCATCGCCTCAGCGCCTCCTATACGATTTGCAAAATTTTGTGGCTGCGCGACCACCAGCCGGATATTTATCGAGCCACCTACAAATTTGTCCAGGCCAAAGATGCCCTGGTGGCCCGGCTGACCGGCGAATTTGTGACCGATCACTCGGATGCTTCCAGTACCAACCTTTATCATTTGGAGCAGGGTGACTGGTCGGGGCGAATTCTGGAAGCGGCCCAACTTGATCCAGCCCGGTTACCGGCCCTGCGCCGCTCGATTGACGTGGTGGGCCAAGTCCGGGCTGAGGCGGCTGATGAGGTGGGTGTGGCGACCGGGACGCCAGTGGTCATTGGGGCCGGCGATGGCCTGTGCGCTGCTGCCGGGGCGGGCGTAGTTACTGAAGGTGATGCTTTTAATTACATCGGCAGTTCCTCGTGGATTGCCCTGGCCACCCAAAAGCCTATCTACGACCCGGAGTATAAAACCTTCTGTTTTGCTCACCTGGTGCCCGGCATGTTCAGTCCGTGTGGCACCATGCAGGCCGCGGGCACTTCCTACCAATGGACTCGCGACCAACTTTGTTCTGTTGAAACGCAGGCAGCGGCAGCTTTGGGACTCAGCCCCTACGAGTTGATGAATCTGAGCGCCGAGCAGTCGCCGGCAGGGGCCAGGGGCTTATTATTCCTGCCCTATCTGCTGGGCGAGCGTAGCCCGCGCTGGAATCCGCGCGCGCGGGGTGGGTTTATCGGCTTGACCGTCCGCCACAGCCGGGCGGATATGGTCCGGGCTACCCTGGAAGGCATTACCATGAATCTGCGGGTCATTCTCGACGCCTTTACCGCCCAGGGTGCTCAAATCCAGGTGATGCGGGTTATTGGCGGCGGAGCGAGAGGCCGATTTTGGAACAAAATGATGGCCGATGTCTACGGCCTGCCGGTCCATCGCCTGGCGATTTTGGAGGAAGCCACCTCGATGGGCGCGGCGCTGGCGGGTGGGGTTGGTGTTGGTCTCTACCCGGATTTCTCAATGGCCAAAACGATGAACCAAGTAGTTGAGGTCATTGAGCCTGACCCAACAACCCGGCTGACTTATGAGAAGCTCTATCCTATTTTTGAAGCCACCTATCACGCTCTAACCCCGATCTACGATATGCTGGCCGAGGCCGGTGTGTAATATTTATTAAGATGTGTGTATCTTGAATAAGAGAATTTACACAGAACTACACGGAGAAGTACAGATGCGAAGCGCACAGAGAAATTTTGAATTCTCTTTGTGTATCTCCGTGTATCCTTTGTGAAACTCTGTGTTCCTATCTGGTTCCGGCTTATCTGCATATGGGTATGGAAATTCAAACGGTCACAGGACGGGTTCCGCTTGAAAATATAAAAATTGCCGATGGCCATGGCCACGTCTGGATCAGCCCGCCGGAGGGAGTCCACCCGGAAGCTCGCTTGGTCCTGGATAATCCCAAGCTGATCGAAGCCGAGTTGAAAGATTTTCGCTCGGCGGGCGGCGATACGATTGTGGACTGCATGCCCGGCGGCTGTGGGCGCGACGCCCGCATGCTGGTCAAGCTGGCCGAAGTAACCCAGTTGTATATTACCGCTACCACCGGCTTTCATTTACCACGCTATTATCCCTCTGGCTACTGGCTCTGGTCCGCTACTGAGGAAGAGGTGGCGGCCTATTTTGTCGAAGAATTGGCTACCGGCATGCGGGAGACCGATGGCGCCGTGCCGGCCACGACGATCAAGGTTGGTTATGACGGCACCATAAAGGAGCAGAACCGGGTGCTGTTGGAAGCTGTCGCCGAAGCCTCCCGCCAGACCGGCGCACCGGTATTGTTCCATACCGAACAGGGCCAAAATGTCGAGATTTTGCCGCTCTTTTTTGAGGATCGCGGGGTGGCCTGCCGGCGCCTGTATTTTTGCCATATGGATAAACGGCCTGACCTCGGCCTGCACCGCGAACTGGCCCAGGCTGGTATCCTGCTGGGCTATGATACCTTTGTCCGGCCCAAGTATAAGCCGGAGCGCGGCCTTTGGCCTTTGCTCAAAGAGATGGTCATTCAAGGGTTGGGGCGGCACGTAGCCATCGGGTTGGATATGTCTTCCAGTTCGATGTGGCGGCACTATGGCGGCCAGCCGGGGCTGGTTGTTCTGCCCGACCAACTTATTCCCCGCATGCGGACTGAAGGTATTGACGACGCTGTTATTGACCGGCTGGTTGGTCAAAATGTGGCCGAGTTTCTGGTTGGGCGTGAGGTGTGATTCCTGAGAGCTAGGTTGAGTATTCAAGCTGTCATGAAAAGCTAAAAATACAGTAACTTGAAAGGAGTCGGCAAATGATAGAAAATCTGATCTGGTTTTTGGTTGTAGGCTTGATTGCCGGTTGGTTGGCCGGGCGGGTGTTTCGCGGGCGAGGTTTCGGACTTATTGGTAATTTAGTTATTGGTATCATTGGCGCCTTTATCGGTGGTTGGTTATTCGATGTCCTGCGCTTAGCCCCCTTACTTACTCTGATAGCTCCATTTATCGTTGCTTTTGTCGGTGCCCTCGTGTTGTTGTTTGTGCTCAATTTAATTAGAAGATAAAGGCTTTGGCTAAAGCGCCAAGTGAGGAAACATGTCCTGGGAAACACAAATCAATTTACAACCCTATTTCTTTGGCGAGGCTGAGAAGAAACTGGCCGAGTTTGCCGGTCTCACCGCCTCAACCTTTCTTTACGAGAGCGGCGTTTGCGCCTTGCGCCTGGTCAATCAAATCGGCCAAATCACGCTGCTGCCTTTTCAGGGCCAGCAAATCTGGCAGGCTGAATTTTATGGGCGCACGCTGACAATGAAATCTATGTTTGACCAGCCTTACCCCACCCAGGTTTATTTGAATACTTACGGTGGTTTTTTGATCCACTGCGGGGCGACGGCAATGGGTGTGCCGACCGAAAAAGACAGCCACCCGCTGCACGGTGAGCTGCCCAATGCCCCCTACCAAACGGCCCAGTTGCTCATCGGCCAGGACGAGCGCGGCCCCTACCTGGGCCTGACTGGAACTTACCAGTACACCGTTGCTTTCAATCACAACTATGTCGCCCGACCGGTAGTCAAGCTGTACTCGGACTCCAGCAAAATATCCATCTCGCTGACCATTAAAAACCTGAAACGCTCGCCGATGGAGTTGATGTACCTGGCGCATGTTAATTTCCGCCCGGTGGATCAAGGCCGGCTGGTTTACAGCGCACCTTGCGACCCGCAGCACGTCCGGGTACGGAGCAGCATTCCCTCCCACATCCGCCCTGCCCCCGGCTACCGCGAGTTTTTGCAGGAGCTGGAGGCCCAGCCCGAAAAGCATAACCTCCTCAGTCCGGACCTGGCTTTTGACCCGGAAGTGGTCTTTTTTATTGACTACTTGTCCGACGAAGCTGGCTGGGCGCACAGTATGCAGGTCCACCCCGATGGCTCCGCCGACTTCATCAGCCACCGCCCGGCTGAATTGGATCACGGCGTGCGTTGGATCAGCCGTACGGCCGATCAAGATTGCCTGGGGATTATCCTGCCCGCCACCGCCGAGCCGGAAGGATACAGCGCCGAGAAGGTGAAAGGTAATGTCAAAGTTCTGCCACCGGGCGGCGAGTTCCACTTTGATCTGGAAGTGGGGGCTTTGAGGCCGGACGAGGCCAAGGCAATGGAACAAAAAATCAACCAAATCGTGGCGAGTTAGCGCTTCAACAGAGGACGAACAAAATGTCTGAGATGATGTATCGGGTTTTGGGTAAAACCGGTTTGAAAGTTTCGATGATTGGCTTTGGGGCTTCCCCGCTGGGCCAGGAATTTGGCGTAATTGACCCGGCTGAAGGGAAAAGAGCGGTGCATTACGCCATCGAGCGCGGCATCAATTATTTCGATGTCGCTCCCTACTACGGGCGTACTTTGGCCGAAACACGCCTGGGTGAAGCCCTGCTTGGCTATCGGGACAAGGTCATCCTGGCGACCAAGGCTGGCCGCTACGATAAAGAGCTGGCCACCGGCTTCGATTTCTCTGCCCAGCGTATTCTCAAGTCGGTGGATGAAAGCCTGGCCCGTTTGCAGACAGATTACATTGACGTATTCCAGATCCACGATATTGAGTTTGGCCTCCACGAGCAGATTATCAATGAAACGCTGCCAGCCATGCAGCAGTTAAAGCAAACGGGCAAAGTCCGCTTTGTCGGTATCACCGGTTATCCTGTTTATCCCCTCAAGGAAATCGCCAAGGCGGCTGAGGTTGATACCATCCTCTCGTACTGCCGTTACAATCTCATGGACACTTCAATGGATGATGTGCTGACCCCACTTGCCCGTGAACAGGAGATTGGCTTGATCAACGCCTCGCCGCTGCATATGCGCGTCCTCACCACGCAGGGAGCACCGGAATGGCATCCTGCCCCCAGGCGTGTTGTCGAAATGGGCCGGCAGGCGGCGGCTTTTTGCCGCAGCCGGGGCGTGGATATTGCCGACCTGGCCATGCAGTTTGTGCTGCAGCACCCCGTCGTGGCGACAACCTTGGTCGGCATGAGTAAGACCAAACATGTTGATCAAAACCTTAAAACGGTCGGCGTTGCCCCCGATCCCGAATTACTGGCCGAAGTGCTGGCCCTGATCAAACCGGTGGCTAACGTCGCCTGGCAGGAAGGACGCCCGGAAAACTACGATCCCGGCGCGGTGGAGAAACAATCGTGACCCATAATTCCAAACAGGAAGCCGCCTGCCTTGTCGCCCCCCGGCATATCGAAATGGTACGTATTCCCTCACCTTCGCTCGGCCCTGAAGAAGTCATGATTGATGTCCGCTATGTGGGCCTGTGCGGCACCGACCTGAACAGCTACCGGGGATTGATGCCCCTGGTCACTTATCCGCGCGTTCCCGGCCACGAAATCAGTGGGGCGGTGGTGGCTAAAGGGGCGCAGGTTCCCCCGGCTGTCCGTGAAGGCGACACGGTCATGCTATCGCCCTATACCCACTGTGGCCTCTGCCCCGCCTGCCGGGTTGGACGCTTTAACTGCTGCCAGTTCAACCAAACCCTGGGTGTCCAGCGGGATGGCGCACTGACTCGCCGCTTTGCTATTCATTACAGCAAGGTTTTTGCCACTCAAGCACTCTCTCTGCGGGAGCTGGCGCTGGTCGAACCGCTGAGTGTGGGCTATCACGCCGCTAATCGAGGCCGGGTATCCGAAGTGGATACGGTCCTGGTCATCGGCTGCGGCGCGGTCGGCATTGGCGTGATTGCTGCGGCTGCCCGTAAAGGCGCGACCGTCATCGTGACCGATATTGACGACGCCAAGCTGGTGACAGCCCGGAAATTCGGCGCTCAATTTACGGTTAATTCCACTCAACAGGACGTGCTGGCCGCGATCCACGACCTGACCGGTGGCGAGGGCGTGAATGTGGCCATCGAGGCCGTGGGTCTACCGGATACCTTCCGCCTGGCGGTGGAAGCCGCCGCTTTTGCCGGTCGAGTGGTTTACATCGGCTATGCCAAAAAGGAAGTCAGCTACGATACCAGCCTGTTTGTGCGCAAAGAGCTGGACGTGCTGGGCTCGCGCAATGCCCTGCATGTTTTTCCGGCGGTGATCAAAATGATGGAGAAGCGCCAGTTTCCCTTTGGCGACCTGATTAGCCGGGTTTATCCCTTTTCCCAGGCGGCCCACGCTTTTCACGATTGGGATGCAGCGCCCGGTCAATTTACCAAAATATTGATTGATTTGGAGGAAGGTCACTATGAGTAAGGACTATCCAAATTTTAGCCTGGCTGGGCAGATTGCCCTGGTCACCGGCGCCAGCCGGGGCCTGGGCCGAGGCTGCGCCCTGGCCTTAGCTCACGCCGGGGCCGATATTGCTTTGGGGCTGCGGGATGTCAATACCGCCGCTGACCTGGCCGCTGAAATCGAGGCGCTGGGCCGGCGGGTACTGCGCTTGCAGATGGACATGACCCGCCTCGATCAAATTCGCCGGGCCGTGGAGCAGGCTGTAGCCCACTTTGGGCGGATTGATATTCTACTCAACAACGCCGGGGTTGGGCCGCCCAACCCGGCGGAACAGGTCCGCGAGGAGGATTTTGATTTCACCCTCGGCGTCAACCTCAAAGGAACATACTTTGCCAGTCAGGCGGTTGGCCGGCAGATGATCGCTCAAAAATACGGACGCATCATCAACATGAGTTCCCAGGCCGGTTTGGTGGCCCTGCCGACCGAGTCGGTCTACTGTATGACCAAGGCGGCAATTAACCACCTGACCAAGTGTTTGGCCGTCGAATGGGCGCCGCATCATATAACCGTCAACGCGGTGGCCCCGACCTTTATCAAAACGCCGGGGACCGAAAAGTGGCTTGACGATCCGGATTTTAAGGCCAGCGTCATTGCTCGGATTCCGCTCGGTCGAGTTGGTGAGCCGGTGGACGTGGCCGGGGCAGTAGTATTTCTGGCCTCTCCAGCGGCTTCATTGATTACCGGGGCTACATTGTTGATTGATGGCGGCTGGACGGCGAGTTAGTGTAGTGGGTTTCAGGTCTGTTGGCAAGGTTCCTAAAGCTACCCTTGAAGACCGAGGCTGAAGCCATCGGTCTGAAAGGGCGAAGCCCTAACGGGCTGGACTTTTAGCTCGAAGAGCTTTGCTCTCTGAGCACGACGGCTTTCCCCGCGCCTCTAAAGGGATAGCTAAGGGATACGAAATTATGCCCTACTACCGGCTCTTTTATCATATGATCTGGGGAACTAAAAACCGTGAATCTCTCATTCAAGTTGAATTTGAGAAGTCTTTGCATAATATCATGATTGCTAAAGGGAAGGAGTTGGGAGCGTTTGTTTATGCAAGTGGTGGTATTGAAGATCACGTTCATCTGGCTGCTTCAATACCGCCGCGAATTGCTCTGGCTGATTTTATTGGCCAAGTGAAAGGTAATAGTTCGCATTGGATAAACCATGAACTATCCTTGCCTTATCAGTTCAATTGGCAAGCAGAATATGGGGTCGTCTCGTTTGGTGGTAAACAACTGAATATGGTCGTGAAATATGTCAAGAACCAACGTCAACATCATCTGGCAGGAACAATTATTCCGTTTTTGGAACGTGTTGAGGCTAAGGAAGCGCGAGGCTGAAGCAATAATGGCCGAGGCTGAAGCCGTCGGCCTGAAAGGGCGAAGCCCTGGGGGCTGAATCTATCTTAGCTCGAAGAGCTTTGCTTTCTGAGTGCGGTGGCTTCAGCCCCGCACCTCTCTTGTAGTAAGGATTAGGAGGGATTCCGATGTTACAACCGAAAAACCGTAATCAGAAGTATAACGACTTGTTCACCGATGTTGATAGAGGTTTGATTAAAATTCCCAAATTTCAGCGAGAATTTGTGTGGAGTAAGGAGCAAACAGCCAAACTTATTGACAGTCTTATCAAAGGTTTTCCCATCGGAACCTTCATTTATTGGGAAACCCGTGACGAATTACGTTATATTAAGAATATAGGTAATGCTCCTTTGCCGGATACTCCTAAAGGGCATATTGTATCTTACATTTTGGATGGTCAGCAGCGAATAACTTCTCTCTATGCGGTGCGGAAAGGAGTACTCTGGACTCGTGAAGATGGCTACGAGATAAATTACAAAGATGTTTCAATTAACTTGACTCTTGATCCTGATGCTGATGAGCAAGTAGTGGTTGTAGAACCACCCGAGGATGCCCCTTCAATTTCTGTCCACAAACTTCTAAATGGAAGTCTAACTGAATTAACCAAAGAGTATGGTAAAGATGTTGATCTTATCGAAAAAATAGACATATATCGGACACGTTTGACTGGTTACGATTTTTCAACCATTGTCATTGCTGATTATCCGATTGACGTTGCTTGTGAAGTATTTACCCGCATCAACAAAGGTGGGACAGAACTCACCCTGTTTGAAATTATGGTGGCCAAAACTTACGATGAAAAGCGTAAATTTGATTTGGCTAGGGAATATGAGCGGCTTATAGATAACAAAAAAGGGGCTGAAAAGGATTTGGAGGATGTAGGTTTTGAGACTATTCCTTCCTCAACTGTTCTTCAGTGTATGTCAGCGTATCTATGCCAACAAGTACGAGGCAAAGATATTCTAAAGCTGAATAAATCGGATTTTATAGATAATTGGAGTACCATTAAAAACGGTCTGTTTCATGCCGTAGATTACATCCGTACACATTTACGTATTCCAGTCTCTCAATTACTGCCTTACAATTCCCTACTCGTTCCACTCACATACTTTTTCATCCGTAATGGTGGTAAAGCCCCTTCTGTTTTGCAAGACAAGCTTCTGAGACAATATTTTTGGTGGGCCTCACTTTCAGGGCGTTTCTCATCAGCCGCAGATAGTAAAATTGCACGGGACTTGGAGCGAATGGATAACATTCGTGCAGAAAAGCCGCCTAGTTACCGAGGTGAGGAAGTAAAACTAACAATGGATGATTTGAGATGGTATTGGTTTAGTACTGGTGACGCCTTTTGTAAAGCAATTTTGTGCCTCTATGCTTATTTTCGGCCAATGTCCTTTAAATATAATAGCCCCACTACGATAGACAACTCTTGGCTGATTCGCTCTAACAGTAAAAACTATCATCACTTTTTCCCGAAAAGTCACTTAAAGAAGCAAGAGTATGAGGATTGGGAAGCCAACTCTATCCTCAATATTACTATTGTTGATGAACAGCTAAATAAAGGCGATATCCGTGCGAGTGCGCCAAGTAAGTATATGAAGACATTTAAGACGACGAACAAAGAGCTTTCCAACACCATGAAGACCCATCTCATAGACGATATAGATGCCTACGGTATCTGGAATGATGATTACTACACTTTCATTGAATGTCGAGGGCAACGTGTCCTCAAAGAACTCAAAAAACGTTTGGAACCTAAGCTATAATTTTAGGGCGTTTTAACGTCCTTCGCCCTTTCAGTCCGACGGCTTCAGCCTCGGACAATTTACACAATTTTCAAGGAGCATACTATGGCAAACATATCAAACCTCAAAATGACACCCCCCACCAATCGCCTTGTCGGCGATGTGCCCAAGGTGGGCATCCGCCCGGCTATTGATGGCCGGCTGGGGGGTGTCCGCGAATCGTTAGAAGAACAGACTATGGCTATGGCCAGGGGAGTGGCTCGTCTCATCAGCGAGAATCTGCGCCATCCCAACGGTCTGCCGGTCGAGTGCGTCATCGCCGACAGCACCATTGGCCGGGTGGCTGAAGCGGCTCGCTGCGCCGAGAAATTCAAAAAAGAGGGCGTCGGCCTGTCTATCACCGTTACGCCCTGCTGGTGTTACGGCGCGGAAACTATGGATACCGACCCGCTCATTCCTAAGGCGGTTTGGGGTTTCAATGGCACCGAGCGCCCCGGCGCGGTCTATCTGGCGGCAGTGCTGGCCGGACACAGCCAGAAGGGGCTGCCTGCCTTCAGTATCTACGGGCATGACGTGCAGGATGCTGGCGACACCTCCATCCCGGCGGATGTCGCCGAGAAACTGCTCCAATTTGCCCGGGCCGGGCTGGCCGTGGCGACCATGCGCGGCAAATCCTACCTGGCCATGGGCGGTACTTCGATGGGCATTGCCGGCTCTATCGTTGACCCGGCTTTTTTGGAAGCCTACCTGGGCATGCGCTCCGAGAGCGTGGACATGAGTGAGTTCACCCGCCGCATGGAAGAGAATATCTACGATCCCGAAGAGTACCAGCGGGCGCTGGACTGGGTTAAAGAAAATTGCCGGGAGGGCAAGGATTACAACCCGTCCGGCAAGCAGCACAGCCGCGAGCAAAAGGATAAATCGTGGGAAACTTCGGTTAAGATGGCCTTAATTGCCCGTGACCTGATGATTGGCAACCCGCGCCTGGCCGAACTGGGTTTTGGCGAAGAAGCGCTGGGCCACAACGCCATTGCCAGCGGCTTCCAGGGGCAGCGCCAGTGGACCGACCACTTCCCCAACGGCGACTTTATGGAAGCGATTTTGTGTTCCTCGTTCGATTGGAACGGGATTCGCCAGCCCTTCATTGTGGCGACCGAGAATGACCACCTCAACGGCATCTCCATGCTCTTGGGCCACCTGCTCAGCGGGACCGCTCAAATTTTTGCCGATGTACGAACCTACTGGAGCGCGGAGTCGGTCAAGCGGGTCACTGGCCATACCCTAAGCGGTCGAGCAGCGAGCGGAATTCTCCACCTGATTAACTCCGGCCCGGCGGCACTGGACGGCACTGGCCAGCAGTCGAAAGACGGCCAACCGGTGATGAAACCGTTCTGGGAGATTACGCCGGAGGAAGCGGTGGCCTGCCTTGAGGCAACCACATGGCATACCTCGAATGTGGGCTATTTTCGGGGCGGCGGTTGGTCTACCCGTTTTCTAACCCGGGGCGACATGCCGGTCACTATGTGCCGAATCAATTTGATTAAGGGCCTTGGCCCAGCTCTACAAATTGCCGAAGGCTACACTGTTGATCTACCACCCGCAGTTCACGAGGTGCTGAATGAGCGCACCGACCCCACCTGGCCGACGACATGGTTTGCCCCCACTGTCACCGGCAGCGGGCCGTTCCGAGATGTTTATACGGTCATGAATAACTGGGGCGCGAATCACGGCTCTATCAGCTACGGCCACATCGGGGCAGACTTGATAACCCTGGCTTCCATGCTGCGTATTCCGGTCTATATGCACAATGTGGCCGAAGATCGTATTTTTAGACCGAGCACCTGGGCCGCTTTCGGGACGCGGGATTTGGAAGGCGCTGATTTCCGGGCCTGCGCCAATTTTGGGCCGCTGTATGGAAAATACTAGGCGAATGAATGAATAGGCGAATGGCGAATAAGATCTCTGTACCATTCGTTTATTCGCCATTCACCAGGTGAAAGGATATATCAATGACTAAAACAACGAACTTTCTAGCTTTTGATCTTGGCGCGGAGAGCGGCCGGGCCGTGTTGGGTCGTTTTGATGGGGAGCAGTTATCGCTGAGCGAAACGCATCGTTTCCCTAATGGGGCGGTGCGGCTGCCGCCTGGCCTGTACTGGAATGTGCTTAGTCTCTACATCGAAATAAAACGTGGTCTGGCTAAAACATACACTGAAAGCGGTGGTCAATTGACCTCGTTGGGCCTGGATACCTGGGGCGTGGACTTTGCCCTGCTCGACCGGGCCGGTCATCTTATTGGAAACCCACATCATTACCGTGATAGCCGCAACGATGGGATGCTGGAAAAAGCCTTTGCTATCGTTCCCCGTGAGGAAATTTTTGAGCAGACCGGTATCCAGTTTATGCAGATCAACGGCCTTTACCAACTGCTGTCCATGTCGCTGCACAAGTCACCCAAATTGGAAGTTGCCGCAACCCTGCTGATGATGCCTGATCTGTTTAATTATTGGCTGACCGGCCGGCGGGTGTGTGAATATACGGACGCCACCACCAGTCAGTGCTTCGACCCGCGCCGGGGCAACTGGGCTTACCCCTTGCTGGAAAAATTGAACCTGCCCACCCACATCTTCCCGGCTATCGTCCAGCCCGGCACCGAGTTGGGCTACCTGCTGCCCGATGTGGCCGAGGAAGTGGGGGTCAGCCCCAAGATTTCGGTTATCGCTCCCGGCTGCCACGATACTGCCAGTGCGGTGGCGGCGGTGCCAATGGCTGAAGGGGCAGAACTGAATTCAGCCTATATCAGTTCCGGGACTTGGTCGCTGGTCGGGGTGGAAACGACTGAGCCGGTCATTAACGCTCAAAGTTTGGCTTACAACTTCACCAACGAGGGTGGGGTGGCTAACACGATCCGCTTGCTGAAAAACGTGACCGGCATGTGGCCGGTGCAGGAGTGCCGCCGGACCTGGGCGCAGGTGGGCGAGGAAATAAGTTATGCTGAGCTGACCCACCTGGCCGAACAGGCTGCGCCTTTTGCCGCACTGATTAACGCCGATGACCCCTTGTTCCTCCCGCCTGGCGATATGCCGGCTCGTATCCGCGATTTTTGTATCCGTACCGGACAGACTCCGCCCGACAGCAAAGGCGCTTTGGTGCGCTGCGTCCTGGAAAGCCTGGCTCTCAAATACCGCTGGGTCATTGATCGGGCCGAAGAGTTAATTGGCCGGCCGATTACGACAGTCCACATCGTCGGCGGCGGCAGCCAGAACCGGCTGCTCAACCAATTTGCGGCCAATGCGACCGGCCGCCCTGTCGTCACCGGGCCGGTTGAGGCAACGGCGATTGGCAACATTTTGATGCAAATGCTGGCGGTAGGCCAGATTGGCTCGCTGGTCGAGGGCAGGGCGCTGGTGCGCAAATCTTTCCCGGTAGAAACTTACCAGCCCCAGGAAACAGTAGCCTGGAACGATGCTTACCAACGATTTTTGGGTTTAATACAATAGGGGATAACGATGGTTTGCAAGGGCAGGTCTCAGACCTGCCCTTGTTGTTTTGTCAGGATGGCTTGAATCATCCCCCGTTTTCCATTGACCTTCCATTCAGCGTCTGCATGATCCAATTGTTCGGCCAGGCCGGGCGGCAGGCCAACGATGGGATCGGATTTGAGAGTCCGCAGGGCCACAAACGGCGCGGGAAAATAAGGAATGGCGGCTGTAACCGGCACTGTTGTTAGCCAGCGGCTGTCCCCCAGCAGCCGCCGGTAGTTGGCGTCGCCTTTGATGATGACCAGCCAGGCTCGACTCAACTCGGCTTGCAGCTCTGGATGGATTTCCCAGAAAAAGTGACTGCTGTTCCAGAACAAATCGGGCCGGATGTGCAGGTGTTCTTGGGCGAGGTAACTTTCCAAACGCTCGGCTAGGGCACTGAGCTCGGAAACACCTTGGGCTTTGATCGCCGCCAGAGTTAATTCGATATCGGGCGGAGTCGTATCAGAGACAAAGGTAGGATGGGCCTTGACGTGCAGGGTGATTTGCCCGGCCCAATGGAAGCGCAGCAAAAAGTCAACCAGAGCCAAATCCATCAAGAGTTCCGTACCGGCGTTGTCGCAGATGAAATCAATTCGACCGCCGGCCGCTGACTGCCGACCGCGGCTCCCCTGCAAATAGTCCAGTACCACCCCTGTATCGTCCACCACCAAATTCTCCTGTTCAGTAACAATGACAATTTGCCCTCCAGCCACCTCGGCTACTTTGGTATAGCTTAAATCAGCGCGATTGCCCCACAAGCAGTGGTGCAGCAGCGCCCGGAGGCTGTCTGCAGAATTATCGGGGGCGTGGTTAAGAGCGGCCGCCAACACCTGCCAGGTGGCCAGGTTTTGCAACTCTGCCCGCTTGCGCGGCAGGAAGGGATCAATGCCAATCCAGCGCCTTGCCTCGTCCGCCGCGCCGTTGCCTCCAAAATAACCCGCCGCTTCGACCAATCGGCGATAGATAAAGGCCTCGGCAAAATACCAGGGAATGTCCAACCAGGTTCGGCCTTGATAAGGTTTCCAGGCTGCGACCCAACTGGGACCATCCGGGGCCACCGTTTCCAGGGGACGGACAGGATGATTGAAGACAAGTTCATCGTACAGGCTTTGAATTGCTTGAACAATGCTGTCTGGATACTGCCCGGTGTGGTCGTCCAACACATTTTGGATGATGGCCGGAAACCGGGTTGTCATCGTATGGTTGGCAAATGAGCCAGGCTCGCCGGTCATCAAAGGTGGGGGAGGGTTGTCAGGATTAAATTTCGTGTAATCAACCATATCTATTCCAAAAGATCAGCGGGATACCATCAGGATTTCTCTGCTGTGCGCTGAATTAATTTGCTGTAGTCCTCTACCAAGAAATTATAAACCAACAAGGGGGTAGTCTACCATCATCATTACGAGGACGCAATACATGACCTTTTGTCCGACTTTTCAAAAAAGGGAAAGTTGCCAGTGTTTCCTATTCTACTTCATCAAACGCGGATTGCCCATCGCTCTGGCCCGGATGCGGTAAGTGTCCAGGCCGTCGGTTGACTCTTCGAGCACAACCTGGGGATTGTCGGCTCCGGCGCGCAAGGCTGCGTGGAGGGCATGCTCCTGGCTCAAGGCGCGGGCATGGGCCAGGGCGGCGCCGGCTCCTTCAAACTTGGACCGGCTCTCACCCGTTTGCACGTAATAACCAACCACCTCCAACCCTGAACTCGACAGGCGGGGGTAAACCAGCGCCTCTTCCGTGACCATGACGCTCCCGGCCACAGCCCCGACCGCGTTCGCCACCGGGTGGTACTCAGGCAAAATTAAATCGGTGTGGAGGACATCGGCGACGGCCGGTAAAAAAATATCGGCCGGCGCGCCGATGCCGATGATCGGCTGGCGCAGCCGGAACTGTGTCTCCAGGTGAGGATGGGTTTGGCTCAGGCTGTTGTAAAAGAACCAGCGGCCCAGGTCAGGATCATGCGGCAGGGTCGGTGGGTGCAAAGTTTTGCCGCTGAGAAAGGTAATGATGGCCTGGACGATCATCTCGGTCATTTGCGACCAGACCTGCCGGCGCAGTTCGGCCAGCTCGCGGAACAGGAAGCGGCAAAAGATATCTGCGGCGACCGCCGCCGTTTCAACCTCCCAGGGCGCATACTTCCCTTCGAGGTGCAGCAGATCGGTGGGGGTCAGGCCCGCTTTGCCAATCACTTCCTGGCGCAGGAGTTCACGGCCGCCAAGCTGGGCGGCGTGCAGCAGGTTGAGCCGCTTGAGAATTTCCGGCAGCGGTTGGGGGCCGTCGCGCAAAATGTTAACCAGTTCTCTTTCCTGGGTCGTTTTGACCAGACCCTCGTTCTGCGGCTCACGCAGCAGGTACCAATATTCCAGCCAATCCGGGCTGGCCTGCTCCCAGGTTCGCCGCGACAGAGCGTTGAGACGCTGCTTAACTTGGGGGTACTGCCAGGCCAGGTAAGCCAGCGGCGCGACCCGCTCCGGACCAATCGCCAGCTCTTTTTCCCGGCTGAGGGCCAGGTGACTGTCGCCGCCCAGGGCGATGGAGAGCAGGTTAGCCGCCTTGACCGCAGTTTTGTAACTGCCCACGCTGGCTCCCTCTTCGCTGATTGTCACCTGTCCGTGTTGAACCAGAGCGATGTCAGTCGTCGTGCCGCCAATATCTATCACCAGGGCGTCGTCCAGGTTAGAAAGAAAGCGCCCGCCGATGGCGCTGGCGGCCGGGCCGGAATGAATCGTCTCGACCGGGGTCCGAGCGGCGAACTCGTCGCTCATCAACGTGCCGTCACCCCGGACGACCATGAGCGGCGCGTCAATCCCGCGGCGTTCCATGGCCTGCCGCACCGCGATGACAAAATCTTGCAGAACGGCCAGCAGCGAGGCATTGAGCGCGGCGGTCGTGGCCCGCTCCACCGAGCCGAGCTTGGTTGAAAGCTGGTGCCCCAGAACGATGGGCAGGTCGCACATGCTGGAGATCGCCTGATAGACCTGGTTTTCATGCTCCGGGTTGAGAGGGCTAAAGTAGCTGGAGACGGCGATAGCGTCTACCTGCTCTTTGATTTCACCGACTTTAGCCAGGAGGCCCGGCAAATCGAGCGCGGCCTGTTCCCGGCCATACAGGTCGTGCCCGCCGGCAAAGTAGTAGAAAGTGGGGGTGGCAAAGCGGCCTTCCATTTTGAAGGAGGCAATCAGGTCGGGGTCGTAGCCGATCAGGAAGAGGGCCACCCGCTTGCCCTTGCCTTCGGCGATGGCGTTGGTGGCCAGGGTGGTCGAGATGGAGACCATTTTGATGGCCGCAGGGTCCTCGATGCGAATGCCCTCGATGACCTTTTCGATGCCAATGGAGAAATCGCGCTTGGTGGTCAGGCTTTTGTGAGAAGCCAGCACTTGCCGGGAGTGATATTCCAGCAGCACCCCATCGGTGTAGGTGCCGCCGGTGTCAATACCGAGGACCAGGGCGGGTGAGGGATTGGTGTTTGCTGCCAAGATGTAGTCCCATCGGGTAGACAGTAGACGGAAAAAATTCCCTGTCTACCGTCTACCGTTTACTGTCTACTATACAAACATCTTCACATCCAGCTCTTCGTCCTTGTGGCGGGCATCGGCCAGCTCGCAGACGCGGTGGAGTTCCCGGTACATCGCCTCGTCCAACAAGGGTTCGGTCTCAGTCTCTAGAATCTCAATGACCCGTTCGTGGACGCGCTCGTTAAAGCGTTTGCTGCCGCTCAAGGTCCAGTTTTCCCAATTCTGGCGGTCAAGCAGCCGGGGCCGCCAGATTTCGGTTTTGAAGCGCTCGTAGGTGTGATCGTGGTCGAGGAAGTGACCGCCGGGGCCGACGCTGTCCAGCACATCGAGGGCTTTGGTTTCGTCGGTGACGGGGATGCCGCGCAGGATGCGCTTGACCATGTCAATGATCTCGTCGGAAGCGACCATCATCTCCATCGAACTGGTCAGGCCGGACTCAATGTAGCCCACGTCGTGGATCATGTTGCCGCCGATGAGGGCAGCCGTGGCAATGTTGATGGTAGCTTCCATGGCCGCTTGCTCGTCAAAAATTTTGGCATCGGAGCAGCCGGCCGTTTCATACATCGGCACTTCCAGCCATTTGGTGATGTCGGTGTAACCGGCGCTGAGCAGGGCCATCTCCGGCGAGCCGTAAGCCATAATCGTGGTCGCCATATCCATATTCGACAGCAGCCCACCGATGATAAGCTGTGCGCCGGGCCGGCGCAGCTGGCTCAGGACGATACCAAACAGGCTCTCGGTCAGGGCCTGGACCAGCAGGCCGGCCAGCGTCGTCGGGGCAGTGCCGCCGGCCATGGGGCAGGGGGTGTAGACGAAGGGGATGTCGTGGTCGGAGGCGAAGATGAGTTTCTGCACCACCTCGGCCGAGTGACTCAGGGGTGAGACCGGCTCGATGTAAAGCGAGAAGCACGGCCCCTTGCGCCACTCTTCTTTGCCGCCCAGGCGGATGTAGGCCATCTCCAGTTGGTCGCGGACGCCTTCCAGGTCTACGGCGGTAATGTTGATCGGCTTGTTGGTGCCTTCGAGCATGGCCAGGTACTGCCAGCGGTCGTAAGTGCCAACGGCGGTATCCTGGGTGATGCCCAGCGACATGTGAAAATCTACATTGGGCAGCGCCTCGGCCAGCCGCGCGAAATTCTTGACGTCCTTATAAGTCGAGCGCCGCCGTTCACCGGTGTAGGGGTCAAGGGTGAAAGGGGTGTCGGAGCCGGCCCCAAAATAAATCTGGTTTTTGTAGAGTTCCATGCGATAGCTGCGGTCGGGGCCAACCACATCTACCTTGCGCGGCAGGGTGGCGCGGGCGCGGTCTACCATCCAGGGGGGCATCTTCACCAGGCTGCTGTCCTCGGTGGTATCCTCGACGATGGCCCCGCCGGAATAGGCTACTTCTACCCCTTCTTTGTCGTACACCCGGACGCCTGTCTCGGACAACACCCGCAGTGCGGCATAGTAGATGGCTTCAACTTCATCTTCGCTGAGCACCTGCAAGGTGGGCGTCGCATTGACTTGGTAATTAGTTTTTCTAACTTGCATTGTGGACTCCTGTTAATTCTAGCGGTCGAGTGGCTTTAATCAGAGAAGTTTGTGTTCGAATAACTGCGTGTTTCGTGGTGCGTGGTCCGTCAATTTACGCGATACGCAATACGAAATAGGCGCTTACAACAATCTTTCCCAGACATATAGCCGTCTCACCGCATAAACTCTTCCTGTCTGATTTCGCCGCCGGGTGGGACAAGCACAAAGTCGTCGTCGGCCCGGTCGAGCGCCGCCGCTATCGCAACCAGCCGGCGCACCAGATGGTCAGAGCCGAGAATCTCTTCGTAGCGCATGCCCCAGCGTTCGCAAAAGCGGGCAACCTCCTGAGCCTGGGGACGATACTTTTCTATATCCTCCTGGCTGTGGGCGACCAGCGCCAGGCGCTGGTAATGCCGGTATTGTTGGTCCATAATCCACATGGCATCCTCGGCCCCATACTTGGGCACATACTCCTCGTACTCCTTGAGCGGATTGCTACCCGACTCGAGCCAGCCTTTGGTCAGGTAGTAGGTGCCGGGTTCAGTCTCAAACTCACGCATGTAGGTCCGGCGAGAGCCAAGCAAAATGGCGATGCAGTCGTCCGTGCGCGGCATCAACAGCGTGTGCCGGCCCGCTTTGATCCCGTTCAGGCCGTTGCCGCACAGTCCGTAACCCAGGATCACCAGGCTCGGCTGCTCAATGCTGTCAATCGCCTCTTGCAACGTCCAGGTTAACTTACTGGGGACACGATGCAGGCCGTAGTCTAAAAAGGTCACTTGGCTGGCCAGGTTGGGGGGCAAGAGCTGTTCCAGCAGGCTCTGCAGCACCCGGCAGGCGATGACCACAATCGGCAGTTTCTCCGGTGACGACACTTTACCTCCTCATAGCCGATAGCAGATGGCTGATGGCTTTTGCCAATCGCCATCTGCTAATCACTACGTTGCCCCGGCAAATCGCTTGGCTAACTCAGCACCAGCGGGGGCGTTGGAGCCGTACCCATCGGCGCCAATGCGTTTGGCAAACTCGGCATCTACCGGCGCGCCGCCGACCATAACTTTGACCTTGTCCCGCAGGCCGGCTTCTTCAAGGGCCTTGATCGTGTAGCCCATCGAGCGCATCGTGGTTGTGAGCAAGGCAGACAGACCCACAATATCGGGTTGGTACTCCTTAATGGCCGCCACAAATTTCTCGGGCGCAATATTAAAGCCCAGGTCAATAACTTCAAACCCGGCGCCTTCACACAGCATCCCGACCAGATTCTTGCCAATATCGTGCAGGTCGCCCTTGACCGTACCCATGACGATTTTGCCGGTGAGTTTCGCCCCGCTGGCGGTCAAATGCGGGCGCAGCACGCTTAATCCGGCCTGCATCGCCTCCGCCGACATCAGCACTTCGGGGACAAACATGTCGCCGCGCTTAAAACGGGCGCCTACTTCGTTCATGCCCGCCACCATGCCGTTATCCAGGATGTCTTTGGGGGCTAGCCCCTGGTCCAGGGCTTTTTGAACCAGGGGAGGGGTCCGCTCCTTATTCCCTTCCAGAACAGCGGTGGCTAGTTGGGCGTATATCTCGCTCATGGTGTTTCTCCTTCATAAATAGACCGCCGACGGTAGACCGCCGACCGCCGAAAGAATTTTAATTACCGGTGCCCGAAGGGTATTGGTGGTGTGCCACAGATTCGCCAACCCTCCTTCAGTTATCAGGAGATCGTGAACAGTCTTACTGATGACTGTTCACTCGTTTATGCGCTTTCTCGAATCCGCTCTTCAGCCGCTGCCAGGACTTCCTGGATGATTCTTTCTGTTTCTGGCTTGATGAGCGAGGGTTGGTGGCTGGCCAGAATATCGTGGACGCGGGCAATGGCGCGATCCCGCATGGTCGTCCGGCCCATCATCTCCCATTCCTCAAAGTTGCGCCGGTCGCACAGCTTGGGATACCAAAATTCGGACTTGAAGTAGCGGCGGGTGTGCGGCTCGCGCAGATAGTGACCGTTGGGGCCGACGTGATGGATGACGTCTACGGCCAGGGTATCCTCGCTAACCTCGATGCCGCGAGTGATGCGACGGGAGTAGCCGATGGCTTCGTCCATCATCGCCAATTGAAAGACCGAGCCGGTCATGGCGCTCTCGGTGTAGCCGACATCGTGGCAGAGGTCGCCGCCACTGAGGGCGGAGAAGAAGCAGGACAGCGAGCCTTCGATGGCGGCCTGCTCGTCGAAGGTCTTGGAGTCGGTACAGCCGCCGGTTTGCCACAGAGGCAGGCCGGCGTAATGGGCCAACTCGGTCAGGCCGGCCATCATCAGCGACAGTTCCGGTGCGCCATAGGAGAGGATCATGGCGCTCATATCCATGACAGATAAGACGCCGCCCATGATAAAGGGCAGACCAGGTTGGATAGCCTGGGCCAGGGTCAGCCCCATCCACGACTCTGCGGCGGCCTGCGTGATGATCCCGGCTGCGGTTACGGGCGCGGTGCCGCCAGCAATCGGGCAGGGAGTAAAGACCAGAGGGACGCGCTGCCGGGCGGCGAAGATGAGCTTGTCTATGGCCTCAAAGGTGCTGACCAGCGGCGACAGCGGCTCGCAGTAATGGACGTAATTAGGGCGTTTTTCAAAGGCTGCCTGTCCTCCGGCTTCGGTCACGGCGATTTTGTGAATGTCCGCCGAATCGAAGCGATCATAAGACCAGGCCACAATCGGTTTGCTGGTATTAGGGAACATGCCGGCAAACTCGTAAGTAGCGCCCAAGCTGTAGTGGACATCGCCGACGGTGCCCAGCGACTCGCAAAAGTCAATGTTAGGCAGCGCATCTACCACCTTGGCGACGATAGGCACATCTGCCTTGACATAAGGCCGCCGTTCCATGGTCTCGACGTCAATGAAGTTGGGGCATGTCGGGCCGGGGCCAAAATGCGCCCGTCCTGGGCCAATATGAATATTGTGCTTAGGGTTGCCGTCGCGGGCAAAGAGGGTAAAACTGCGCGGGGCCAGGGCCAGCGAGCGCTTGACCAGGCAGGAGGGAAGCTGCACCCGCAAACCATCTACCCAGGCCCCGGCCTGTTTCAAAATGTCGCGCGCTTCGTCATGATGCACTTCCAGGCCGGTATACTCCAGGAGGTGAAGCACCCCCTCGAACAACTCTTGTAATTGATCGTTGGACAGCATCTGAAAGCGCACGCCGGAATTAATGCGATAGTTTGTCCTCATCAAGAGGTCTCCTTTCTGAATAGCTGATGACCTATGGCTGATGGTTGTTCTCCTTCTGTGACCTGCTATCTGCTACCTGCTACGCTACGCCCACAAATTTCTTGACCATTTCCACGGCGGCAGCAGCGTTTGAGGCATAGCCGTCGGCGCCGATCTGCTCAGCAAATGATCCGGTTACGGGCGCACCACCGATGATGATTTTCACCCGGTCGCGCACGCCGGCTTCTTGCAGCGCCTTGATCGTCTGTTCCATGGACCGCATGGTCGTGGTGAGCAGAGCAGACATCCCGACCACATCCGGCTCAAATTCCTTGACCGCTTTAACAAAGTCCTCAGGTGCGATGTCTTTGCCCAGGTCTTTGACCTCGAAGCCGGCGCCCTCACACATCATGCCGACCAGGTTTTTACCGATGTCATGCAGGTCGCCCTTGACCGTGCCCAACAGGACTTTGCCCCGCATCTTAACCCCGCTTTGGATCAGCAGCGGCTTGAGCAGGTCCATCGCGGTTTGCATGGCTCGGGCTGAGCGCAAGACTTCCGGCACAAAAACGTTGCCGGCCCGGAATTGGACCCCGATATGATCCATCCCGGGCATTAAACCCTCGTTGAGAATTTGTTGAGCCTCTAAGCCGCCATCTATGGCCTCTTGAGTCAATTTCGTCATATCCTTAAAATTGCCC
Source organism: Anaerolineales bacterium (assembly GCA_015075185.1). GTDB lineage: Bacteria > Chloroflexota > Anaerolineae > 4572-78 > J111 > DSQQ01. Next base: position 402,462 of record JABTUW010000004.1, read on the forward strand.
TCGATGACGGCGGTGGAGAGTTTTGATAATATTTCACTCATAGTTAGTTTCTCCTTCAAAAATAGCCCTCACCCCCAACCCCTCTCCCACTGGGAGAGGGGAGTCGCGCCAGCGACGGGTGAGGGCTTTTCATCGCTGGTGGCGAAGCAGGGCTTCGTGACGACTCCTCTGAGAATAGTGGACGGCAGACAGAGGGGATTAAGCGACCCTGCTACCTTGCTACCTTTTCATTGCTTGATGTTTAAAAGGTCCGCCTTCCCTCTTCCGCCCGGCGAACAATGGCCCGGATTTTTTGAGCGACGTCCTCGGGCAGTGGCTCCGGCTTATGCTCGGCCAGGATCGTGGTTACTCGCGCGGCAGCCCGCTCACCCAGGGTTTGACCCCCGCTGGCCAGCCAGCCCTCATAGTTGTCCCGCTCAAACAGGTGGGGGTACCAGCGCTCGCGGAAATGCTTAAAGGTGTGATCTGTGTCGAGAAAATGACCGTCGGGACCAATCTCGTCAATCAGATCCAGCGCCAGCGTCTCGTCGTTGATCTCGACCCCGGCCACAAAGTGCTCCAGCCAGCCCACAATCTCATCACAAATGACCAGTTGCGCCAGCGAGCCGGTCAGGCCCGACTCCAGGTAGCCCAGGTCGTGGACGATGTTGGCCCCGGCCAGGGCGTCGGTCATCAGCGTCAGCGCCGCCTCGATCCCGGCCTGCTGGTCAACCACTTTCGACTCGCTGCAGCCGGCCAGGGCAAACATGGGCAGCCCCAGGGAGTGAACATAATCAGCGGCCAGGGTGCGTTTGTCAGGGTCGGCATACGGCTGGACAGTCGTTCGCATATCCAGCATGTTACCACCCCAGCCGGGCATAATAATAGGAGCACCCTCTCGTTTGAGCTGGGACAACACAACGCCTACGAGGGCGCCCGCCTGGGCCATCGCCAAAGCGCCAGCAGGTGTGACCGGGGCCGTCGCTCCTCCCTGGGTGGAGGGAACATAGATGGCCGGAAGCCCCTTGCCGGCCATATACAGCAATTTTTGCACCGCTTCCTCGTTATGGACCAGCCCGGTTGTCACGTTGATGTAGGGCGCCACCAGGGGGTTTCGCTGCAGCGCTTCAGGCCCGCCTACGACCACTTCGGCCATCTCCACGGCGTCCACACAGCCGGAAAAATCGGTGGTGACAAAGATGATCGGCTTGGTAGTGGTGTTAAGCATCACCTCCATCTGGTAGCGGTCCACCACAACTTGCGGCACATCCTCCGGCAGGAACATGCACATCACAAAATCAATGTGAGGTAAAGCATCGGCTACGGTCATGGCTTCGACGATATCTTGCAGCACTGCTTTGCGGCGTTCACTGCTGCGGTGATCTATGATATTCAAACAGTCGGAGCCGGGGCCAAAAAAGGTGCGATAGCCCTCTACCGGCATCACCCGGCGACCGGCACGGTCGCACAGAGTGACCCGGTGGGGAACGCTCGTTAAGGCTTTTTCGACCAGTCCCGCCGGAATCCGGACCCGATTCCCGTCGGAGGCGGATACTCCCGCCTTTTTGAGCAAATCCAATGCTTCCTGGCTGTAAAGCCGTATTCCCGTTCGTTCCAAAATCTCCAGGCAGGCCCAATACAGCTTGCGACACTGCTCATCCGACAGCCGTCGGAATTGGGTGCTGTTAAAAAAGCGGTCATTACTACGGATAGTCATTATTTATTCACCTGATAGCAACTTGGATTAAATAAAACCGCCGAGGCCGGTGCATCAACGCACCAGAACCTCGGCGGCTCTTATTCACTGAACTCTCCCAAATTCAAAGACAAATCAATGTTGGTGTTCCAACACCGATCAAGGGGGTCATAGAATGCTAAAACACAATAGACTTTGTCTGACTGCATCATTGCAGACCTGTGAAATGGATCGCTCTATAACTTTCTTCTCGAGTCAGATCGTTTACACCCCCTTTTAACGTCTTTCGAGAAATTCATATATCCTTAATATATTATTAATATATCACAATCAGGAAAAATTGTCAATCTTTAATACCTGTGATAGAATGATCCTGCGGAGAAAGAAAAAAGGAATTTATGGCCTTAACGAATGCCGAAGTTGCTTACCAACTTATCAAAGAAAAAATAATCACCATCGAGATGGCGCCTGGCTCCCTCATTCAAGAGAGCCAACTAATGGCGCAACTTAACCTGGGGCGGACACCTATCCGCGAGGCGCTCAAACAACTGGAAGCAGACAGACTGGTGGTCGCCGCGCCTCACCGGGGAACGTTTGTGGCCGAGGTGCAAATTACCGACTTGCAGCAAATTTACGAGATCAGGCGCTATCTCGAAGGACTGTGCGCCCGGCTGGCGGCCGAACGAGCCACGGCTGAACAGATTACCGAAATGGAAAATTTCTGCCAGCAAATGGCACAACCGGAGACACTGGAAACTCGGGCGCTCATTTTAATGGACCGCTACTTCCATCATTTGTTAGCTAGGGCAGCCAACAATCGGTTTATCATCGGCGAGATTGAACATTTCTATAATCTGTCTTTGCGTTTGTGGCATCTAGCGCTGGCCAAAATAAGACCCGTAGACCTGGATACGAACCGGCATTTCCTGATTTTGCAGGCCATCAAGGATCGGTCAGCCGATGGCGCGGAGGAGCTGATGAGGCAGCATATTCAACATTTTCAAGAAACAATCCGGTCGGTCCTTTAGCCGGAAGTCATAATCTTTCCCCTCACGATTGTTGATCGGATGAGAATCTTAAGGGTCTGCGGGAACCAGGCGTTTAGCTATCAGCCACTGGGCAATCAATTTTCCGGCCAGTTGATTGCCGGGTACATTCCAGTGACTATCAATGTGGCCATATAACACTCCACCCCCGCCTTTCAAATAATCCACAAAAGCGGGCTGCAAATCCAGCAGCGCTATGTTTCTGGCAGCCATCAACTCCGTCAACTTTTGGTTGGGTAATTGTGGATTACCGTTCTTCAACTCCGGATATTTGGCCTCAAGCTCTTTCTGAAAAGCGGGGTCTATCTCATCATAAATTGCTTCTTTTAGGGGGACAATGACCAGGGCAAACTCTGCGCCGGCCTCATTCGCTTCATTGGCCAGATGGGTGTAGATCCCCTCCGTTATCCGATAAGCAGCAGCCAGCGTTGGGTCAGAGGAGCCTTCGAGCCAGGGGGAGAAGTTATGGGTATATTTTATCCTGAGTTGACGTTTCACCAGCCAGGGTTCCAGGCGTTGATAGAGCCGCGAGTTGAAATAGACCCGGTTCAGCATGCTGGCAAATCCCTTTTTAAGGGGAGAACAATTTCCCAGTGTTGGCGACAGACCCGGCGCTGAAAACCAGGGTTCAGGGTCAAACTCGTCGCGGCATATTGTAAAATAGGGCGCATAACAGTTGGTACCGTCGAAGGTCATGCGATGATCCGGCAAAATATCCATTAAATCGTTGGCCGGATACCAATAGCCTAGAATGAGGTCGGGTTTATAATATTTACCCTCGGTGCGGAAATACATAAATTCCTGAGCGGGTCCCCAGGCGATTGAACCGGCGCTGATAACTTCGAATCTGAGGGGAGGCGGAGCGGTTTCGTTAAGAAATTCTTCAAGGACCTGGTGGCTCGTCTCGGCTTCTTCAACCTGGCGCGCCTCGACAAAAGAGTCGCCCATCACCAGAATTCTAAAAACATTGTCCCCCTTCTCAAGTGAATGTTCCCCATCATGCATGCCGGCTGAATTTTTGCGAACTTTGTGGATATACCCTTCCGTGTTGACGATGGCCGTATCATTTCGTTTACCCCGCCATCCTACTAGCCGGTCGCACTCCCACAGGGTGCCATTGTCCTCGATATAAGGACGGCCCGGCAACTGCCTGGCTGCAAATTCAGCCAGCAGCAGGGCCAGTACCAGCCCCAATAAAATGAGACTGCTTTTACTTCCTATTGAAACGATGGGGTGGTCCTGGCGGTTTGTCGGCATGGAGCTACTTTTGCCGGCTGTATGTTCCCATCAGCTCAGCTTGAGCCAGGGTATGCCGCTCTATGGCTTTCAATAGGTGTGCCTTGCTGTTTCCAGCAGCTCGATCGAGGGTTGTATTTAGAGCGTAAAGTTTGAAAAAATAACGATGCGTACCTCTTGGCGGGCAAGGACCCCCATACTCAAAGCGGCCCCAACTGTTTTTACCCGTCTGGCTTCCCTGGGGCAAGGCGGACTTTTCCGCCAGTTCCCGCAAGTCGGCGGGCAGGTTGAACAGCAGCCAATGGACCCAGTCACCGGCCGGGGCGTCGGGATCATCCATGATGAGGGCAAAACTTTGCGTGTCATTAGGCGTGTCATGCCACTGCAACGGCGGCGAGATGTCCTGGCCGTCACAGGTATATTTGGCCGGAATTGGCTGTCCGGGAGCAAAAGCAGGACTTGTTAGTTCAAAAGCCATCGTTTGACCTCCTTCAGGTTTGCTTGTGCCCATTCCGCAGCAGGGCCAGAACTTTATGAGCTGACTTAAAAGCAATCTGGTGGGGCAGGGCGTCGAGATCGAACCAGTGTAAATGCGCGGCATCGCTGCCGGCGCGGGCTTCACCACCGGCGACAGTAGCAGTATAGAAGATGTTGAGCGTCGGATCGCCGGTGGTTTCGTAAACATCCATAAAAATGCCGAGCAATTCGCCGAGTTGAACCTGGAGACCGGTTTCTTCAAGAATTTCGCGCACCGCCCCAATCTCCGGGTGTTCGCCTGGTTCCAGAAAGCCGCCGGGGATGTCCCAGTAACCTTTAAATGGCTCTATAGCGCGCCTGATCAGCAGCAACTTATTTTGATCCACCACCAAGACCCCCGCGCATGGTTTGGAATTTTGATAAAAGACAAAGCCACAGTCACTACAGGTAAGCCGTTCGTGCTGGTCAATAAGCTGAACTCCCAGCCGATTGCCGCATTTGGGACAAAACGAGTATTTCATAACGCGTGACTCTGCCATACTTGGCCCAATCGCGCAAATCATTTAAATACAAAGATGCATGGGATATGTTGGAAGGAGGGAAGATCGGAAGGCTGGAAATGTATCAATCTTCCGGCCTTCCAAATCTCGTAGAGGCTCAATGGTGAGGTTCCCAGGAAGGCAAAGAGTTTAGGAATGGCAATCAAATAACTTGAACAACAATCTTGTTCCCACGCTTCGCGTCAGTTTGGGAACAAGATTGCTCAAGTAATTAAATCCGCAATCCTTAGCTCTACAGTTCCTTGAGTAATCCGGTTTCGGCGTTGAATTCTTCAATCAGGGTGTCAATCTGCTCGGCGTGAGTAGGGATGTCGCTCCAATAGCTGTCATCATACCACTGGGCCTGGATTTCCTCGAAGGTTTTACCCTGCTGCTCAACCCAGGTGTAGTACTTCAAATTGTGGACCCGCTTGCGTTCGTAGTAGGTCAGTTCTTGTATGTAATCAAGCGTCACGCCCATCAGGTATTGGTGGTAGGCGGCAGCGGCATCCAGTTCACTGAACTGGCCACGCTCCTGGGTCAGTTCTTGCAGGCGGCTCCCATACATCTCCATCGAGTCAGTCAAAACGGTCAAAACAATGTCGTGCTCGCCCAATTCGTAATATTTGGCGAACTTGATGGCCGAGAGCAGGTTGCTTACCCCGGAGATGCCGGCCCAGGAGAGCTTGTTTATCAAATCTTCGGTAACGCCCCGGCCGGCCAGATATTTTTTACCCGCCGGTTCATTGAACAGGCGGATCAGGCTGATGGTCGCCTCGTCGTCAATCGCCACGACCATGTCGGTGTTTTTGACATTGTGAATCCAGGGGACGTGCTTATCGCCGATACCCTCGATGCGGTGCGCGCCAAAGCCGTTGTTGAGCAGGGTGGGACATTGCAGGGCTTCGCTGGCGACAATTTTGCTGGCCGGGAAGCGGCTTTTCAAAAAGTCGCCGCTGGCGATGGTCCCGGCGGAGCCGGTCGCCGACATGAAGCCGCGATAGGTATCTTTGGGCCCCATGACCTGCTCCAGCACTTCGAGCAGGGCCGGGCCGGTCACCTCGTGGTGCCAGAGGTAGTTGCCGAACTCTTCGAACTGGTTGAAAATCATTAAATCCTGGCCGGATTGGCGCAGTTCCCAGCATTTGTCAAAAATTTCTTTGACGTTGCTTTCGCTGCCGGGCGTTTTGATAATTTCCCCGGCTACCGAGGCCAGCCAGTTGAATCGCTCCTGGCTCATTCCTTCGGGCAGAATAGCGATGGACTCGCAGGCCAGCAGGGCCGAATCATACGCGCCGCCCCGGCAGTAGTTGCCGGTTGAGGGCCAGACTGCTTTTTGGCTGGTCGGGTCGAATTGGCCCGTCACCAGGCGCGGGACGAGGCAGCCAAAGGCCGCGCCGACTTTGTGCGCCCCGGTCGGAAACCATTTACCGACAGGAGCCAGAATCCGGGCCTCGACGCCGGTCAGAGCTTTGGGAAATTCGATAAAGTTGACCGGGCCAAAGCCGCCGCCGGGGGTTGGCTCGTTGTGCCAGGTGATGCGGAACAGGTTCAGCGGGTTGAGATCCCACAATCCCACTTTTTTTAACTGGGCCGTGATGGCTGGCGGAATCAATTTCGGATTGCGCTGCTGTTTGAGGGTGGGGATAATAATTTTTTGCTCCCGCGCTCGCTGCAGGCTCCGGGCGAGACGGTCAGGGTAGACGGTTAAATCTATCATGGTTTTGTCCTTTCTAATTGGCAACTGCTCAGGCATGTCATTTCGACCGAAGGGAGAAATCCCCCATGCCTATGGCCTCGAAATGCCATTGGTCCTGAGTAGTAACATTCACAATTCTTCTTCGATAACTTGTTTGAGATTATCCAAAGTGGGTGCGACCCGGTGGGCTTGTGTACCAACCAGATCAACTGCTTTCATGGCGCTGGCAACATCTTTCAGGCCGTTGCCGGTGTTGATCACCACAATTCGCTCGTCGGAAGCGACCAGCCCTTGGTTGATCGCCTTGACCAGCCCGGCAAAGGCGGCTGCCCCGGCGGGTTCGGCAAAGACGCCGCAGCCGCGAGCCAGGGCCGGAATGGCGGCCAGAATTTCCTCATCGGTCACGGTCAGATAAGCTCCGTTTGTCTCGGTCACAGCAGCCAGGGCTTTGATCCGGTCGCGGGGCAGACCAGCGCTGATGCTGTCGGCGATGGTCTGGGCGGTGATAGGCGGCTTGGTGAGAACATCTTCGCCGCTGCGCCAGGCCTGGTACAGGTAGGCGCTGCCCTCGGCCTGAATGCCCATCAATCTAGGCATGCGGTCAATCCAGCCCAAGGCCAGCAAATCCTTTAGCCCTTTGTGCACCCCGCCGATGATACAGCCATCGCCCACACTCACAAAAATCTGGTCGGGCGCTTGCCAGCCCAGTTGCTCGCAGATTTCAAAGCTGACCGTTTTCTTGCCCTCGCTCATGTAGGGGTTGTAGCCCGTGTTGCGGTTGTACCAGCCATAAGTTTGGGCGGCTTGCATGCACAATTCAAAGGCATTGTCATAGGTGCCTTTGACCAGCATCACCGTCGAGCCGAAGGTTAGCAATTGGGCAACCTTGGCCTGGGGGGCAGTTTCAGGCACAAAGATGACGTTGGGCTGTTTGACGCTGGCGCACAGGCCGCTCAAGGCAGCCGCTGCATTGCCGGTGCTGGCCGTGGTGATCACCTGCGCCCCCTTCTCTTGCGCCTTGACCACAGCGATGGCGCTGGCCCGATCCTTGAAGGAGGCCGTCGGCAGGCGGCCATCGTCTTTAACCCACAGATGTTTCAGGCCCAGCTCAGCAGCCAGGCGGTCAGTCTGGTAGAGGGGCGTCCAGCCGACGGTCAAGGGAGGCACAGCCGCGTCGGGTTCAATCGGCAGCAGGGGTTTGTAGCGCCAGATGGTGGTCTCGGTCGAGCGGCGCAGGTCGTCCCGGCTGAACCGCTGGCCGATGCGCTCATAATCGTACTGCACGTCAACAATGCCCTCGTCGCCGTGATCGGGGCAGACGTAGTCAATTTCGTCGGTGCGGTAAGTTTTGCCGCAGATCAAACATTTAAGGTGGAGAATGTGATCCATAGATTTTAGATTTTAGCTTTTGGATTTACGATTGTAGGCCGCGGTTTATCCCCAATCGTAAATCTTCAATCGTAAATCGTAAATTATTTAGTAATGCGAGTTCCGGTTTTGCCAGCGAGCGCTCTTTCCAGATTTTCGGGGTTGGTGATGATGGCTTCCTTGCCGCCACGCTCCAGAAAGTTGACCACCGCTTGAATTTTGGGGGCCATGCTGCCTTTGGCAAAGTGACCGCCTGCGGCCAGATATTCCTTAGCCTGGGCCAGGGTCAGGTGGTCGAGCCACTGCTGGTTAGGCTTACCGTAATTGAGGGCTACTTTTTCGACGGCCGTGCTAATGATAAACAAATCCGCGCCAATGCTACTTGCGAGCAAGGATGAGGCATAATCCTTGTCAATCACGGCGGCGATGCCCTTCAGATTACCGTTCTCGTCGGCTACGACCGGGATACCGCCGCCGCCAACTGCAATTACAATCACGCCTGCCGCAATCAATTGTTTAATCACCCCCTCTTCGACAATGCGCATCGGCAGTGGGGAAGGCACAACCCGCCGCCAACCGCGCCCGGCGTCCTCGACGACATCCCAGCCTTCCTGGCGGCGGCGCTCGGCCTGGGCCTGGTCCATAAAGGAGCCGATAGGTTTGGCGGGATTTTGGAAGGCAGGGTCATCCCGGCTGACCTCTACCTGGGTCACAATCGTAGCGACCTGCTTGTTGATGCCCATCTGGTGGAAAAAGTTATACAAATTTTGCTGCAAGGCATAGCCAATCGCGCCCTGGCTGTCGGCGCCGCAGGCATCTAGCGGTACTTCGTGCAGTTCGTGGGCGGCCAGTTCGGAGCGTCGCAGGATAAAGCCGACCTGCGGCCCGTTGCCATGCCCAATCACCACGTTCCAACCATCTTTAATCATCGCAGCGATGTGGGCGCAGGTTTCTTTGGCTGCCTGATACTGGTCCTCGACGCTGCGATGCTGCTCATCTTTAATCAGTGAATTGCCCCCAATAGCAATAACGGCGACTTTGCTGGTCATTAATCTCTCCTGTTAATGGATTAGGGAGTAGGTAGTAGGGAGTAAGGGGGAATTTTTCCCCCCTAATCCTTACTCCTTACTTCCTACTTCTTAGCTCATGGTAAGCGCCATGACGGCTTTTTGCACGTGCAGCCGATTTTCGGCTTCATCATAGACCACCGAATTCGGGCCATCAATCACCCCGTCGGTTACTTCAATGTTGCGGTCGGCGGGCAGGCAGTGCATGTAAATGGCATCGGGTTTGGCCAGGGCCATGCGGCGCTCGTCGGTGATCCAGCTTGAGTATTTTCGACCAATTTCGACACTCTCTTGCACGTCCTCGGTCGTCATCCAGCAGCCCCAGCTCTTGGGGTAAACCACGTCGGCGTCTTTGAAGCCGGCGTCCATGTCATCCATCACTTCAAAGCTGCCGTTATGCTTGCGGGCGTTATCCTTGGCCTGCTGGACAATGTCGGGCATCAGTTTGAACTCCGGCGGGTGGACCAGGCGGACGTTCATGCCGTAGCGGGTCATCAGCAGGATCAGGCTTTGGGGCACGCTGAGCGGTTTTTGGTAGCTGCTGGCGTAGGCATAGCTGACGGCGATAGTTTTGCCGCGCGGGTCGCCCTTTTTCTCGATAATGGTCATCAAGTCGGCCAGAATTTGGAAGGGATGGTAAACGTCACACTGCATGTTCAACACGGGGACGCGGCTGGCCTCGGCGACTTCACGGATGTACTTGTTGCCAAAGCCCCAGTCGCACTGGCGGATGGCAATGCCGTCGAAGTAGCGGCCAAAAATCTCGCCGATTTCTTTGGCCGTGTCGCCGTGACTGATCTGGGTGGTATCGCTGTCAATAAACGCGCCATGACCGCCTAATTGGGCAATGCCCGCCTCGAAGCTGGCCCGGGTGCGAGTGCTGCTGAAGAAAAAGAGCATGGCCAGGGCTTTGTCGCGCAGGTAGGCATGGTCGCGACCAACGGCGCGGGCGCGTTTCAGGTCCATGGCCAGATCCATAATCGTGTCCACTTCGTCGCGGGTCCATTCTTGGGTCGTGATCAGGTCATGACCGCGTAGATGCGTTTGCATAGTTAGGTCTCCTTTATTGTGTGTCTTATTTTATGGGAGGCTAAGGCTAAGAAAATGATTACTCAGCCTCAGCCTTAGACTCAGCCCTGCTTCAACATTGCCGGCAGCAGGGCATAGAACTCCGTCGCCTTGACCACATCCTCCAGCGAGACACTGTCTTCGGTGGTGTGGGCGGTGACTTCGTCGCCGGGGCCAAAGCCGATGGAGGGAATGCCGGCTTTACCGGCCCAATAGATGCCGTTGGTGCTGAAGTTCCACTTGCCGCTGGGAGCTTCGGGCAGACCGATGGCCTGGCGGGTCTTTTGCCCGGCGACGACGAGCGGGTGATTCTCCTCAAAAGCCCAGGCCGGGAAGTATTTGTCTACAGGGAAAACAAAGCCGGTGTAACTTGGCTCATCGTAGAACAGCTCTTCCAGCTTGATTTTGTCTTTCTGGTCGGCGGGAATGAGGGCTTCCAGTTGGGCTTTGACGCTCTCCTTGCTCTCGCCAAAGGTCATGCGCCGGTCAATAAAGATGGTACATTCATCCGGCACAGCGTTGATGGAAGGGGTGCTGACCTTCATATCGCTGACGGTAATTTTGCCGTGGCCCAGAAATTCGTGGTCGCCCAACGCCGGTTCCAGGTTGCTGATGGCCTCGATGATGGGTAGCATCTTGTAGATGGCATTATCGCCGAGGTGGTTGGAGGCGGCGTGGGCGCTTTTGCCTTTGGCCGTAATTTTCATCTCCAGCCGGCCCTTATGGCCGCGATAGACCTGCATCCGGGTCGGCTCGCCGATGACCACGAAATCGGGCTTGACCTTGGGATCGGCCTCGGCAAAGCTGTGGGGGGCAATGCCGTCGCACCACTCTTCCATGTTGCCGAAGTAGTAGAGGGTGTGCTCATCGGGGGAGAAGAGTTCGAGGTCGCGGGCCAGGGCGATCCCGTAGACCATGCCGGGGGTCGAGCCTTTTTCATCGCACGCGCCGCGGGCATAGAAAATGCCGTCCTCAATTTTACCCTGGAACGGGTCCCACTGCCAGGCGGCCGGATCGCCGACGCCGACGGTGTCAATGTGGCTGTCGTAGACGATGACGGTGGGACCGTGGCCAACCCGGCCAAAGATGTTGCCCATCTTGTCGAAGCGAACTTCGTCAAAACCAAGTTTGCGCATCTCCTCAGCTATCCGCTCGCCGACCGGGCCAATCTGGCTGTCCATACTGGGGATGGCGCAGATGTCGCGCAAGAACTGGATAATCGTTTCGCGCCGTTGTTCGACTTCGTCGTGTAATTTTTGGGTGAGGGTAGAGTTAATCATAGAATTTTATCCTTTCAATAATAAGGGAGTAGGTAGTAGGGAGTAAGGAGTAAAAGATATATCCCCTACTTCCTACTCCTTACTCCCTACTCCTTTTTTACGTTTCTCGCCGGATCAGGCGCAGGCGCAGCAGATCGTCTCTAAAGTAAGAATAGGCTTTGAGGATGGGCAGGTTGTCCTGGTTATAGCCGATTTCTTCAAAACACAGCAAAGCCTTGTTGGGCTGTAGGTGCAGCATCTCGGCCAGTTCAGCCGAGGCGTTCAGCGGCACAATTTCGCTCAGATAATAGGTTAGGTGCTGCTGGCAAAATTCGGGCAGAAAATGGTACATGGGCAGGTTGAAATCGGCGCGGGTGTGGGGCTGCTTGATCAGGTCAATGGGCAGGTGATTGATGGTAAAAATGACCGGCTGATCATCGGCCAGAAAGAGCTTTTGGATGATAAGGAGGGAAGCACCGGGCGGCAGGTTGAGTTCATGAGCGATTTCAGGATCGGCGGGCTGCTGGTCCACCCTGATAATCCGAGTAGTGGGGGTATAACCGTGGGCTTCCAGCATTGCTTCGTAGCCCCAGATTTCTTCCAGCCGGGATTTGAGCTGCAAACCGGCTTCGTTGACAAAGGTCCCTGCACCTTGCTTGCGATAGATCACCCCTTCCAATTCCAGCCGGCTCAGCGCATCGCGAATAGTGGTCCGGCTGACGCCTAATTCATTAGCCAGGTCAGTTTCGGAGGGAATCCGGCCGTCTTCAAATTCAGCGTTAAGGATGCGCTGCTTGAGATAAGATTTGGCCTGTTCAGTTAAGGAAGGGCTGCGTTTTAGCACGGTGGAAAAGGTAATGTCGTATGGTTGTATGACAACTTCTATATAGTACGACTAAATTTGAATTTTGTCAAGAGGTTGGTTGAATTATGAGCGCGGGACTATAATCTGAGGCGTTATAATCAAAATAGGAGAAGCGTATGCGGCGTTTTGAAAATCAAGTGGCGATTGTGACCGGCGGCGGGCGGGGCATCGGCGCGGCTACGGCCCGGCGGTTGGGTAGTGAAGGGGCGGCGGTGGTTGTCGCCGATATTGACCTGGAACCGGCGGAAGAAGTATCCGCGTCTATTCGAGCGGAGAAGGGTGAGGCCCTGGCCGTGCCGTTGAATGTGACCTCCCGCGCAGACATCGAAAAGATGTTGGCTGCTGCTCTGGAAAGATACGATCACGTGGATGTGCTGGCCAACATTGCCGGGACCGGCTTCGCCGCGCATTTTCTGCGCCTGACCGATGAACAGTGGCAGCGGACCCTGAACATCAACTTGACCGGGGTTTTTCTCTGTTCCCAGGTCGTGGCCCGGCACATGGTCGAACGGGGGATTGCCGGGCGGATAGTGAACATGGCCTCGACCAATGGGCTGGTCGGCGAAGGGGATTATGCCGCTTATAATGCCTCCAAGTTTGGCGTGGTCGGGTTGACCATGACCATGGCTATTGACCTGGCGCCCTACAACATCCGGGTGAACAGTGTCTGCCCCGGCCTGATTAAGACCCGCCTGAGCCAGCCGTTGTGGGCTGATCCGGCGGCATCGTCCGAATATCTCAAAAAGATCCCGCTCAATCGCTTTGGCGAGCCGGAGGAAGTTGCGGCCACAGTGGCCTACCTGGCCTCGACCGACTCCGGTTTTATCACCGGCCACCAGTTGGTGATTGATGGCGGGCAGTTGACGTTTTAGCATTTTTTGCATGTCATTTCGACCCGCGAAGCGAGGAGAAATCCCTTTGAACGTTGGCCATAAGACGACGTATCGGGGATTTCTCGCTATCGCTCGAAATGACATGAACCAGAAGGTTGAGGTCAACCAGCCCGTAATCCTAAGCGCTGGCGGGAATGAGGGTCACTTCGTTGAAACCGAGACGAATTTGGCCGCGATGGTTCAGGAGTTTCAGCCGCTCGGCGCCGGCCACGTCAACCCGCAAGCTCTCGCTGCCAACCCCTACCCTAAGTTGGGCAGTAGCGCCCTCGAAAATAATCTGCTCAACCATACCCTCGACGACGTTGCGATAGGTGCTGCTGTCGCCGTTGGGGAGTACCTTGATGTCTTCTGGCCGGACATAAGCCACAACAGTATCGCCAATTTTTAAGCCGACCCGTGTGGGACACTGCATGGTTAACGTCGAAGTCTGCACCGTCGTGACCTCGCTGCTCAACGCGGTAATCTGGCCTTCCAGGCGGTTGTTTGCCCCAATAAATTCGGCTACAAAATCGCTCTGCGGGTGGAGGTAGATTTCGGTTTGCGTGCCGATTTGGTCAATCAAGCCCCGATTCATGACGGCAATCCGGTCGGAGATGGCGAATGCCTCCGATTGGTCATGGGTCACATAGATGGCCGTCTTGCCGGTACGCCGCTGCAGCTCCAAAATGTTGTACTTCAGGGTTTCGCGCAGATTGCGGTCCAGGGCCGAAAGGGGTTCATCGAAGAGGAGGACGCGCGGGTCGGTGGCCAGAACGCGGGCCAGGGCGACTCGCTGCTGCTGGCCGCCGGAGAGTTGGCGGGGCAGCCGGTCGCCGTAGCCGATCAAATCCACCAGCTTGAGCATTTCGGCAATCCTGTCTTTAATCTCCGCCTTGGACCGGCCTTTGACCGACAGGCCAAAGCCAATATTGTCGGCAACGCTCATGTGGGGGAACAGGGCTGGCGACTGGAAGACAAAGCCGATATTCCGGGCGTTAGGCGGCAGATTGGTCATATCCTGATCGTCAAAATAGACTTTCCCGGCCGTCGGTTCAATCAACCCGGCAATCATTCGCAGCGTGGTTGTTTTGCCGCAGCCCGAAGGTCCCAACAGCGTGACAAACTCCCCCTCGGCCACATCCAGGTTGACGTGCTCAACGGCGACCGTAGCGCCGTAATGCTTGCTAATATTTACCAGACGAACACGAGACATTCTTTTTCCTCGTAAAACGTAAGGGTTTAGACAACGGCAATTTTTAAAGCAAAAGATGATGCGTAATGCGTGATGCGTAATTCATTACGTTTTAGAGCCAAAGGCTCCCTAGCGGCGTTTTACGCATTATTATACGGAAATCCATTTTTAAATCAGATACGTCCCCTTCAAATAGCGCGAGCCAAAGAAGCGGAAAAACAGAATGACCGCGGTGAAGGAAATAATCTGCATAAAAGCCGCCAGGGCTGCCGTTGTATTCTGGATACCGGCGGTGCGGACCAGGTTGAACACCCGCAGCGGGGCGGTCGTTACATCGGGGGCGGCGACAAAGAGAGTGACCAGGTACTCGTTGAAAACGATAATAAAGGAGAGCAGGATCCCGGCGCTGATACCCGGCCCGATTAATGGTAGGACAATGCGGAAGTAGGTCTGCAGGCGGGTCGCGCCCAGGCATTGGGCGGCTTCTTCAAAAACCAGCGGCAGGTCTTTCATAGCCACCACAATCGGGATGAGCATCAACGGGAAGGTGCCGACGACCATAGCAAAGACCAATCCCCAGATCGAGTTGGTCAAACGATAGGTAAAGTTGTAGGCCAAGACCAGGCCCAGGCCGAGAACTGGCGCCGGCGTGTACAGGGGTAAGGTCAAGGCCGACAAGATCATGCGTTTGCCGGGAAACTCAAAGCGAACCAGGGCGTAAGCTGCCGGCAGCGTGATCAGCAAATTCAAACTGATGGCCAACGCCGACACCCTCAGGCTGGTGAGCAAATTGTCAACAAAGCTGCCAAAAATATAGCTATAATTGCTCAGGGTATAGACGCCCGTCGTACCTTTTTGCAGAGAATAATTGAATAAGGCCAGAAACGGGGCCACAAAGATAAACAAACACAGCCAAATATAGATATGGCTCAAAATATCGCCCAGCCGCCGGCGAGAAAGCCAGGGACGACTGTCACGGGGTTCTTCCTCGACAGTACTTTTTTTTAGAGTTGTGCTGGTCATCAAACCTCCAAATGTACCCACCGCAGTTGTATGTCTTAAGCTGGTCTGCCGTCTGCGGTCAGCGGTCGAGTTTTTACTGCACCAATGCTCCGCGCGAGTAGCGCAGCGAAGCATAGTTGACGGTAAAGGCGAGAATCATCAGGACGACGCCCATGGTTGTGGACAGGCCGTAGTCAAGCTGGATCACGCCGCGCTGGTAGAGCGTCCAGGCCAGGGTGCGCTGTTCATTCAATGTGCCCAATAAAAGCGGTTCGGCAAAAGCGCCGACATTCCAGCCAAAGCACATCAGCATTCCGGCAATCAGGCCGGAGCGGGTCAGCGGCAGCACCACCCGCCAAAAGGTCTGCCAGGGTTTAGCGCCCAGGCAAACCGAAGCCTCTTCCAGTGTTGGGTCCACATTGCTCAGGGCCGCGCCGACGTTCATGACCATAAAGGGGAAGGTGAAGATAGCCATAGCAAAAACAACCGAGGGCAGGCCGTAGAGAAGCTGCGTCCCTTGCAGGCCCAGTAAATCCAGCAGGGGCGACAGCCAGCCGCCCGGCAGCAGAATAAAGCGCAGTCCAAAGGCAATGTACAGCGCGCCGAACATCGGAAATACCATAAAGCCGCGTACAATATCGCGGTAACGTACCTTGCGTACCAGTATATAGGCAAAAGGAAAGCCCAAAATCAGGTCAACCAGGGTAGCCAGCCCGGCCAATTCAATGGTTATACCGACATTGGGGGCGTAACGCCCTACCATATCGGCATAATTTTTTAAGGTATAGGTGGGGCCGGCGAGGGACAGAAAGCTGTCTTTTTCGGTGAAACTCATCAACACAATAAACGCCAGCGGATAGAAGAGGAACAGCAGCGTAATCAGGATGGAAGGCAGTAACAACAACGCCGGTTTTAGCTGCCAGCGGCGTTCGGCAGTATCTATATCCGTAATATCGGTGGTTATAATCGGCGCAATCTCTTGGGCCATCCGTTAGCTCCCTTAAAAATAACTTTACCTCAGGAGTCCAACATGCACGTTGGACTCCTGAGATCCTTCAAATAGACCTGACAGGTACGCTTCGCGAAAACCTGTCAGGTCTGGCTAATGGGAATTACTGCCCTAAGCGCTCGGCGTAGTGGTTCATCCAGGTGTCAAAACCACCGTTATAGGCTTCCCAATCCAGGGGCAAGAAAAGCTCGTCAATCTGTTGAGACGTGGGGTAGAAGTCGTAGTAATTATCCTGGATCCAGGCGGGAATTAGCTCCTCACCATAACCCGGCCCCAGGAAACCTTCTTGCAGTTCGGCCCAGGGACCATTCTCAATACCCCAATTGTTGGGGAACTGAACTTCGGGGCTGATGCGCCAGTTGATGAAAATCTGGGCCAGAACCGGATGGGGCGCGCCTTTGGCGATCCAGAGGTAGCCGTTGGCCGGGTAAACCCCGGTCGGCGGGATCAACATGGCCGCATCGTCATTGCCGCTGAGGTATTCCAGGCGAGCCAGCGAGTTCCAGAAGCCGACGGCGTCAACCGCGCCGGAGCGCAGCAGTTGCTGCATTTCAGAACTGTCGCTGGTGTATTTGAGCACGTTTGGCCCCAGGTTATCCACCACCCAGTCCACCACTTCAACCATCTGCTGCGGGTCTTTGTAATCCTTGCCCATTTCGGTCGCTACGGTTACCAAAAAACCGCCAGCGGTGATGTCACCCGGCAGCGGTAGGGTGATCCTGCCCTGGAAGCGCGGGTCGGCCAGGTCGGCGATTTTGGTCAGCTCACCGGCGCGGCTCTTGCTGTAGATAATTGCCGGGAAGGCCGTCGCCTGAAAGGCAATGGCCGTGGGCACGCGCTGGAATTTCTGCGAAACCAGGGCCTGGTTCGGAACCAACCCGGAGGGCAGGAACTCGGCGACAGCATCCTGTTTCATCGCATCGGCCCAATAATTTTCCTCAATCGCCAGCACATCATAAGGGGCGGGATTGCCGGCTCTTTGGGCGGCGTAGAGGTTGGTCAGGTAAGTGCTGGGAGATTGGCTGCCTTCGTAGGTCAGGGTAACATCCACTCCGTAGGTGTCTTTAACATACTGCTGAAACTGCTGGACCAGGGTGTCGTTGGCGGTGTAAGTCCAGTTGCCCACGACCACGCTGCCCTCGGCCTGGATGGCCGCCGCGATTTCTTCTTTCGTCATTTCCTGGTTCAGAATCGAAACCTGAACGGGCCGTTCCGCGCCCAATGCGGCTTGAGCGCCCTCGGCGGTGGGAATGCACAGCTTCCAGCCCACTTCAATGACGTTGACATTATCAATCCTGGCGTAACTGCTGTCGGCGGCATTCTTGGCATTGGTCGCATCGGCAATGGCCTGGAACGCCAGCGGGTCGCCGTAAAATTTGTCGGCCAGCTTCGACAGCCAGTCATCCGCCTGCACAATCACATCTGACTCGCAGACGACCTCACTTTGAGCCAACGCCGGGGCCGGCGCCAGGGTCAAGATAAGCGCCAGCAGCGCCAGCAGACTGATAAGATGGTTTACTTTTTTCATAGTTCTCCTCCGTTGATTATAAAATTAGCCGGTGACTTTAAATTTACTCTCTCAAGGTTTTCGGCCTTTACCCTACAGTTTTTTCATTGCCCTCCTTCAAAATATAGGTTTGGGAACACAGAGCTACGCCGAGAAATCGCAGAGACAGAGTTTCTAAAAAATCCTGGTGTAACTTTATGCTGGCTTTGTGCTCTCTGTGGTCCAGTTTATTGAAGGTGCCTCTCCACCACCCGCCGAAATTCAGCGGCTTTGGCTTCGACATCTTCGGCCGTGGCGTGGATGGTCAGGCCATACGTAGCCAGGCCTCTGTCTTGCATGCCAATGCCAATGTTAAATGAACGGGCCAGCAGGTCGTCGGTTTGGGGCAGCATACCGGCATAATAATTGACCTCCGAGGCGTAAGCCCCCGAACTATGGAAAGGACAGCCGCGCTCTATGGGCACCCGTTTTTCCAGGAGGGGTTCCATATTGCTGTAGACATGCCAGCCGGAGTCGCAGAGGCGCTTGCCGCCCAACTCGGCGGTAACCCGGCGAGCAATCTCGGCCGAGGGGAAAATTACGGTCAGCAGTGTGGCGCACTCTCCTTCAGGGTCGGGCAGCTCCCGAAATTCCAGGCCGGGGATGTCGTTGATAAGAGCTTTGAACAACTTTTTGTTGGTATGGAGATGCTCTCTAATATAACCGAGTTTGCGGAATTGAGCCAATAGCACCGCCCCTTGCAGTTCGGTCATGCGAAAATCCAGGCCCATAAAAGGCCGCTGGCCGACTTCGCGGCCCTTGCGCAGCGGGGCGTGGCCCTGGTCGTGCAGGGCAAAGAAGCGTTTGTAAAGGGTTTCATCGTTGGTTGTAATCGCCCCACCCTCGCCGGCGGTAATCACTTTGGCGTAATTAAAGCTAAACGCGCCGGCGTGACCGACACTGCCGGCCGGACGCCCCTTGTATGACGCGCCAAAAGCCTGGGCGCAGTCCTCCAGCAAAAGCAGCCCGTGCCGCTCGGCGATGGCTTTGAGTTCGTCCAGGCGAGCCAGATTGCCCATCAAATGCACGGCCATAATGGCTTTGGTGCGCGGCGTAATTTTCCGCTCCACATCGGCGGGGTCGAGGTTGAAGGTCCGGTCAATTTCGGCCAGGACCGGCACGGCGCGGGCATAGATAATGGCCGAGATACTGGCGATAAAGGTAAAACCGGGCACAATTACCTCGTCGCCGGGGCCAATGCCCAGACCGATCAGGGCAATCCACAGCGCCGTTGAGCCGGAATTAACGGCAACGGCATAGTCAACGCCCGCCTGTTCGGCCATAGCCTGCTCAAAACTCCAGACTTTGGCCAAAAAATTTGGGTTATCCTCCTGGCCGTAGCGGTAAATCCAGCCACCGCGCAAAACATCAACCACTTCGGCGATTTCTTCTTCGCCAATAAGATCAAACCCAGGTCCGGGCATAAAAGTTCTCCTTCTGGAAACAGTAGTCAGATGTCAGTAATCAGTAGCCAGTAGTCAGACAAGCTGCGACTTTGCCGCTTCAGGTGCTACCTGCTACCCCTCGGCCACCAGCACCTTCAAGCCAGCATTTTGCAGCGCCAGGTGGTGCTCAGGGCTGATCCCGTCATCCGTAATTAATAAATCCACATCAATCAAAGGGCAAAGCCGGGCGAACGTCGCCTTGCCCAGCTTGGAGTGATCGGCCAGGATAACGGTCTGTTCGGCGGCAGCCATGAACGCCCGGCTGGCCACGGCTTCCGGCTCGTCGGCCATCGAGAAGCCAAAGTCCACATCTACCCCACTTGCGCCCAGGAAAGCCAGGTTAAGGTGCATATTTTGCAGACTTTGGGCTACCAGATTGCCGACCAGCTCGTACGAGTCCTGATTTAAGAGGCCGCCGGTAACAATGACTCGTTTGCCTAGCTGGCCCTGCAGTTCCAGGGCAATATTGACCGCATTGGTGACAACCGTGATGTGTTCCATTGCCCGCAACTGGCGGGCTAATTCGGTACAGGTGGAGCCTCCACTGAGGCCAATAACCAGCTCCGGTTCAATCAGTTGCTTGGCCGCCGCCGCAATCTTGCGTTTGGCTTCGACATGCTGCGCTGCTCGATTTTCATAGGGTAGCTCATAACGAATGGGCGTAGGGATTTGGGCCGTGCCGTGGGTGCGCTGCAGCAGGCCGCTTTTTTGCATTACGCGCAGGTCGCGCCGGATGGTTGAAGGCGAAACATCCAGCAACTCGCTCAACCGGCCTACCTCCAGGCTGTTGTGCTGAGTGAGATGCTGCAAGATTTTCAACTGGCGGGCGGTTGTCATCTTTGACCCCATAACCAGGCTGTTATAGACGAGGAAGAGAGCAGACTTTACTCAGGGCAGGACTGCCACTGCTTAATTCGTCGCAATGTTAGCATGTGTTTGCTCATTTGTCAATGATATGAGCAGCCCCTGGTAAATTTCTCTTTATCAGTGTTTAGAGAATCTTTTAGCGGGGTAAAAATCATTTTTGACATTTTCTAAGTGGAACAGCATAATTCCGCCATTCCAGATTACCTCCCGTTCGCTTCAAAAAGCTGCTCCGAGCTGTGGTGTGGGCAAACAATACTACAATTTATCTCTGGAAGGAGTGAATAAGTATGCATCCAGGGCTGAAGGCTCGCTATGACCGCATCATTAACCCTCAAACCGGCAAAACTGTGCTGCTGCCCTTCGATCACGGCTTACCCTTTGGCCCCCTCCCCGGCATTACCGACCCCCGCCAGACCGTTCGTTGGGCGGTGGCTGGCGGCGCAAATGCCGTCATTTTCAACCAGGGCTTGGCCGGCGTTTTATTTGCTGAATACAATACCAAAATTCCGACCATCCACATGCTGACCAATAGCTGCACGGTGGAGCATGCCGCCCTTTTCGGCAGCGTGCTGCGCGCGGTCAAATGGGCCGCCGACGCCGTTGCTCTCGAAGTTCTGGTCGGCGCGGAAACTGAACGCCAGATGATCGAGCAGGCCGTGCCGGTGCTGGATGCGTGCGAGGAATGGAACATACCATCGCTCCTGATGATGTACCCTACTGAACGATTCATTGATCAAGTGGGCAAGGTGGAGGCCATCCGCCGGGCGGCCCGAGCGGGGGCTGAACTGGGGGCGACAATTGTCAAGACGGCCTGGCCTGGCAGCCGGGCCGACCTGGTCCGGGTGGTCGAAAGCTGCCCGGCTCCGCTAGTAGTAGCCGGGGGCAGCCAGAAAACGATAGAGGCCACCTTCCAGATGACCCGCGATATCATGGCTGCCGGGGCAATGGGTGTGGCGATGGGCCGCAATTTGTGGGGGGCGGAAAATCCGGTGAAAATGATCCGCGCGGTCAGCGCCATGGTTCATGAGGATGCCAGTGTGGCGGATGCTGTGGCGATGCTGGGATAACCCCTCAATCACAATTTTCAAGGACAAGATATGGCCGCTTACTTTCTTGGCGTAGACATCGGCGGAACCAAGAGCCACGCGTTGGTGGCCGACGCCTCCGGGCGGGCGGTGGGTTTTGGCGAAGCCGGCCCCGGCAACTACGAAGATGTCGGCTATGAGGGACTGGCGGCAACCCTGGCCCTGGTGACCCAGCGCGCCTTGGCCGATGCCGGAATTACCAAAGAACAGATTGGGGGGGCTGGCTTCGGGATTGCCGGGTATGATTGGCCCTCCCAGCGCGAGGCTCACCTGGCCGCCATCCGTCCCCTGGGGTTGAACCAGGCTCGCCTGGAACTGGTCAACGATACGATTATCGGCTTGCTGGCCGGAGCCCCTTCCGGCTGGGGCATTGCTATCATCGCCGGAACCCGGGCCAACTGCTGGGGCTGGGACCGGCAGCGGCGGGTGGGCCGCCTGACCGGCTACGGCTGGCGCATGGCCGAAGTGGCGGGTGGTCTTGAGTTGGTCGGTAAAGCAGTCCAGGCAGTGGCTCTGGAGTGGACCCGGCGCGGTCCCGCCACCCGCCTGACCCAGGCCTTTATTAAATTTACCGGGGCGCGCGACATCGAAGATTTGCTGGAAGGGCTGAGCCTGGAGCGGCTTCAATTGGATGCCAGCGCTGCGCCGTTGGTGTTCCAGGCTGCCGCAGAGGGTGATTGGGTCGCCATTGAAACCATCCTCTGGGCAGGGCGCGAACTGGGCAGCCTGGCCGTTGGGGTGATTCGCCAGCTAAACTTTGAGGCGTTGGCGTTTGACGCGGTGTTGGTCGGCAGTCTCTACCAGGGCAGCCCGCTGCTGGTCGAAGCGATGCGCCAAACCATTCATACGGTGGCGCCGGGCGCTCGCTTTGTGCCGCTCAGCGCCCCGCCGGTGGTCGGGGGCGTGCTGCTGGGAATGGAGCAAGCCGGATTGGATGCGCCGGTTTTGCGGGAAATTGTGATCCAATCCACCGTCGAGTTATTAGCCGCGCGTAGTACTTGATTTTGAAGAATGTCAGGGGACATTGACGAAGCGGTGATGCGCCAGCAGTGATAAAAAGGTAGCTAAGTAGCAGAGTCGCAGGAGTATTTCAATTCCCTGTCTACCGTCTACTGTCTACTGTCTACTTTTTTCTATGGGGACTATGAGCAAACCTTTCAAGTTCTATAATCGTCTTCGTGTCCGTTTCAATGAGACCGATCTCCAGGGGCACGTCAATTTCGCCCAGTATTACTTTTACTTTGACGAGAGCATTACCCATTACTTCGAGGCCATCGGCTATGATCACCAGGCCCTGGAGGCCGACAATACCGACCTACTCTTTGCCGAGTCTCACTGCACCTACAAATCTTCGGCTAAATGGCCGGAGTGGCTGGCGGTTTACGTGCGGGTAAGCCATTTGGGCCAGCGTAGTCTCCGCTTTGAGTTTGAGGTCAGGGCCGAGGCCGATGGCCGGCTGGTTGCCACCGGCCATATTATCGCCGTCACCGCCCACAAAGACACCTTTGCGCCGCATCCCATCCCGGACCGGCTGCGGCAGGCCGTCCATGCTTATGAGGAGGACTGCCCGACCCCGCTCAACACGTCCGTAGAGGTTGTAACTGAAGCAAATGTGACCTCTTTCCCACCCGGAGATGCGGCCGCCTGAGGAGCAGGCTGGAGAGAGTTAAGTGAAGTCGTAAAGGAGAGGAATCGTGTGGGATTATTTAGATATTAGTGACGACCAAATACGCCAGATTCTGGAAGAAGCTCAGGTTATCGCCGTTGTGGGCGAGTCAAACGATCATTACTATACCAGCTACCAGGTAGCCCAGTACCTGAAAGAGATGGGCTATACCGTTTATCCGGTCAATCCGACCATTGACGAGGTGGATGGCGACAAAAGCTATCCCGCGCTCAAAGATGTCCCTGAACCCATTGATATTGTAGACGTGTTTCGCAGCCCCGAGTTCTTGCCCGAAATTATTGAAGAGGCTATTGCGGTCAAAGCTAAAACCATCTGGACGCAGCTCGGCGTGGTTGGCCTGGACGATACGCCGGAGCAAAATGCGTATGCAGCCGGGCTTAATGTCGTCTCGGACAAGTGCATCCGCACGGAGCACGAGCGGCTTGAGATAAAACCCAAAGAATGAAATTACTGACCCTCTCCGAAGCCATTGCCCGTTTTGTGCCGGATGGCAGCGCCGTAGCCTTGGGCCTGGCCCAGGAAACGATGATCCCTTTCGCCGCCGGCCACGAATTGATCCGCCAGCGCAAGCGGGATTTAACCTTGATTGGCCCTATCTCCGATATATTGTTCGACCAGCTTATTGGGGCCGGCTGCGTGCGTAAAATTCGCGCGGCCTGGGTCGGCAATGTGATTACAGGTTCTAGCTACAACTTCCGCCAGGCCGTCGAGAGCGGCGGCATCGAAATGGAAGACCACTCCAACCTGACCCTGGCCATGGCCCTGCGCGCCGGAGCGATGGGCGTGCCCTTCATGCCCACGCGGACCGCCCTGGGCAGCGACCTGTATAAAACCAATCCCACCCTCAAAACCATTACCTGTCCTTTCACCGGCGACACCTTAACTGCGGTTGCGGCCATTAATCCGGATGTGGCCCTCATTCACGTGCAGCGGGCCGATGAAAACGGCAACGCCCATGCCTGGGGCAACTTCGGCATCACCCGCGAAGCCTGCCTGGCCAGCCGCCACATCATCGTCACCGCCGAAGAGATCGTTGCCCCGGAGGTGATCAACAGCGACCCCAATCGGGTCATTACTCCTGGCTTTCGAGTCAGTGCAGTGGTCCATGCGCCGTGGGGCGGGCACCCGTCGCCGGTGCCGGGTTACTACAACCGCGACCACCCGGCGTTTATGGATTACCAGCAGAGCAGCAGAACATCTGAACTCTTCGCCGGTTGGCAGGCACGTTGGGTAGACGGTGTTCGCAGCAGCCAGGATTACCAGGCTCTGCTTGGTCCTGCGCGGAAGGAAGAACTTAGCCTGAAAACCCACGTCTGGTCCGAGGCGGTGGATTACGGGTATTAAAATCGTGTTACGTAAGTAAACGCCCTACTAGTCTGTCAATGTTTAATTGAGTAGTTGTAGTAGCGACTTCAGTCGCTTAATCGGCCTTAAAAAACGACTAAAGTCGTCACTACGAACTCATCGTTTTAACATTGCCAAAGCACTACGCACCACGACTGGAAAAGGATGATGAGGGGTAATTCTAACTACACTCTCCCCCAACTCATGGTCACCGCCGCTGCCCGCGAAATTGCCGATGGCGAGGTTATCTTTGTGGGCATGCGGCTGCCATTGCTGGGCTTCTTGCTGGCAAAAAGTACCTATGCGCCGCATGCAGTTGGCGTGTACGAGCTGGGTGTGATTCGTGAAACCGTCGCTCCTGCCCCCATCCTGACTATGGGCGACCTGCCCAACCTCTACCGTGCCCAATGGCTGGCCGATACCGCCGACCTGATGGGCTTGCTCCAGCAGGGCCGGGTGGATGCCAGCTTCATCGGCGGGGCGCAGGTGGACCGGTTTGGCAATCTCAATACCACTTACATCGGCGGTGTCGAGCAGATCGAAACGCGGCTGCCGGGCAGCGGCGGGGCGTGCGACCTGGCCAGCCTGGCTCAACGGCATATCATCATCATGGCCCACGAGAAACGGCGCTTTGTGCCCAGAGTGGATTACATCACCTCGGCCGGCTACGGCGATGGGGCCGGCTGGCGCGAGCGAGTCGGCCTGCCGCGCGGCGGGCCGGCGACGGTGATCACGACGCTGGGCGTCCTGCGGTTTGATGGCGAAACACGGGAAATGGTGCTGGCCTCGACCCATCCGGGGGTGACGGTGGCTCAGGTCCTGGCGAATACCGGCTGGCCGCTGCGCGTCGCCGCAGAGGTAACGGAAACTCCTGCGCCCACCGAAGCCGAGTTGGCGATGCTGCGGCAGTTCGATCCGCAAGGGTTCTGGACGGGTTGACGAGGTAAAGATGACAGATACGCCGCCAATGATGAGAGGGACGCGAGGAAGCGAGGATACGAGGACGCGAAGAATCTTCTCATTTCCTCGCCTCACGAGTCATCGCATCTTTATTTTCTTAGGGGGCTATTCAATGTCACGCAAACACCTGATTGACTTAAATGCCTGTATCGAGCGCCTGGCCGCCAACGGCGACCTGGTCCGGGTGCGGAGCGAGGTTGACCCGGTCCACGAGTTGGCCGGAGTGGCCTATCACTTTGAGGGCCGGGAGGTGGTGCTGTGCGAGCGGGTCAAGGGGCACAACTTTCCGGTGCTGGTCGGGCTGTACTGGAATCGGGCGGCGCTGGCCCGGCTGTTTGATTGTCCCGCCGCCCAACTGCCGTTTGTGGTCGCCGATGCGGTCCAGGAGTGGCAGACCCGGCCCATCGAGCCGGAGGTGGGCGACAGCGGCCCGGCCAATGAGGTTGTCGAAGAAGAAGTTGACCTGCACAAACTGCCCATCCCGACTCACGCCCTGGGCGACGCCGGCCCTTACATTGACTCGGCCGTTGTCATCGCCCGCGATCCCGATACCGGCGTGCGCAACACTTCGATCTACCGGGCGCTCGTCACCGGGCCGGACCGGCTGACCGTTCAGCTTGACGAGGGCCGGCACGTTCGCGACTACTACGAGCGGGCGGAGAAGCAGGGCCGGTCCCTGGAAGTCACTCTGAACAACGGTATTGGCCCGGCGGTGCATATCGCCTCGGCGGTGCCGAGTTCCGCCGCGCCGATTGACAAGGACGAGTTGGGCATCGCCGGAAATATGACCGGCGAGCCGCTGCGCCTGATCCGCAGCCAGACGGTGGGCGTGGAGGGATTGGCCGACGCCCAATTCATTCTGGAAGCGGAGATGCTGCCGGAAACGCGCGAGCCGGAAGGGCCGTTTGCCGAGGTGACCGGCTACTACGCCGCCCAGGATAAGCGCTGGGTGGTCCGGGTCAAGAAGATTACCCGGCGCAAAAATCCCATCTGGCAGACAATTCTATCCGGCAAAGAGGTTTTTAACTCGGTTGGGCTGGTGGGGGAGGCGGCTGTCTTCCGGCTGGTGTCGCGCCAGGTGCGCGATGTGAAAGGCGTCTATTTCAGCCACGGCGGCTGTGGTTTCTACCACGCCGTTGTGCAGCTCAAGAAAAGCATGGAAGGCACGGCCAAAAATGCTATTCTGGCGACCTTTGCTGCCTTTCCCTCGCTGAAAATGGTTATTGCCGTAGATGAGGACGTGGATATGACCAACGCCGAGGATGTGGAATGGGCCTTGGCCACCCGCTTCCGGCCCGAAACCGGCCTGATCCAGATTCCGGCAGCGCGCGGCCACGAACTCAACCCCTCGACGGATCACGGCCTGGGGATGAAACTGGGTCTCGACGCTACCGCGCCCTGTCCCCGCCCCCTCGCCTTTGAGCGGGTCAAGATGGCTCAGGTGGATGTGGAGAAGTTGGATATAACCCGCTAAGTAAAATAATCTTCAGTTGGTCGTTTTTATTTGTTGACAAGATTAACAAGATTTACAGGATAAAAGGTTCAAAATCTTGTCAATCCTGTCAATCCTGTCCATTTTATCTGAACTATGATCCATCAACGGTTTCTGGGCCGCCAAAAAGCGGGAAAGCCGCGCAGCATCCAGACCAGGAAGCCCCAGACGCCCCACCAGGCCGCGCAGATCCCGATTATTAGTAACAAATTATACCCATCCAGCGGCCAGATGATGGCGACCAGGTAGCCCATCCCCAGAAAGAAGCTCAGCGGGTAGAGCAGGCCCCAAAAACGGCGGGCCGGCCAGCGCCGCAGCGGGGCCGGAGTCAGCGCTTGCAGAAATCGGTAGCCGGAGTGCGTCGCCTGGAACCACCACAGCACCGGTCGGGCGGTCCAGCCGCCGCGCCGGACCACCTGCTCAATGTCCTTGGTCAGCGTGTCACCCGGCGGACCGGCCCCTATCCCGGCGGCCCCTTGCAGGCGCGGCAGCCAGCCGTCCAGGCCCACAAAAAAGCTGGAGCCGCTGTCCACCTGGTGCATGCGCAGTTCGTGGCGCTGCTCGTCGAGCAGGAAGCGCAGATGGTGTGAGCTGGCCTGCCGCGATATAGCCAGGCGGCCCCGGCGGAAATCTTCCTGCCCCCATTTCATCTCCAGGTCGCAGTCTTGTCCCTCCAGCAGCGGATAGGTCCGGCCGGCCTTGTTCAAGGCTAGCAGACGCCGGCGCAGTTCCCCACTGGCTACTGGCTTATGGTTAGGCGGCCGCTTGGTTAATAAGCTGACGGTGAACTCCATCATGGCGTGGAGCATGACCAGCATCAGCACGATATAAGGGATAAGCCACCAGATACTTTGTTCGAGCATTTTGACCCACCTAATGACTTTTCCTCGGCGCTCGCACGGCGATGAATTCGCCGCGCTACTGAACTGCGCCCGATAAATCGGGCTACTCGACTCAAAGGATTCAGTCCGATTTATCGGACGTTGTTTCATAGCCCTGCGATTTATCGCGGGGCGGGTTAGCGGGTTACGTCAAGGTCGAATAGCGGATGCGCCTTTTCTTTATCTTTGACATAAACCAGAATTTTTCTATCTAATCCTCGCCCTCCACAATCCTGATCTCTTCCTGGCTGAGATCATACAACGCGTACACCCGCCGATCAATTGCCTTATCCGTGGCCGCGATCTGGCGCTGGTAGAGCTGTTTATCCGCCGGGTTTTTGGCTTCCAAAAAGAATTTGCGCTCAACCCGGCCGTTGGGCAGGCGGAAGGAGTAATCGGGCGCTTTTTTGCGGCCTTTGATGTCCAATTTATCTTCGTGGATAACCTCGCGCAGGTTTTCGGGCAAGCCCTGGCGGTTGGTCATATCCCAGCCCAGCGCCTCAAAAAAGGGATTGATGAAATCTATCCGGGTTAAGGTCTCGTTATAGCTAACTCGCTTGTAATCGGCCAGGTTATACTGAAACTTGGCGACGAGGGCAGCAACGGCATCTTTGGCTTGGGCGTTGCTCATGGCGCAAACTCCGGTGGGGCAAGTGAATGGTAAGATTATAACATAAGATAAGACGTGACTCAACCGCGATCAGGACAGGGTCGGTCCGAGATTTTAGGTATGTTCCGGTAGGGGCGCAAGGCCTTGCGCCCCTACGCCTAAAAATTGGGACGCACCTATCAGGGCAGCTTTAATTCAATTTGACATCAGTCTAGGCCGATGTTACAATCGCGCCACCGTTCCCTGGATTAAACGGCGTTCGCTGTTTAATAGCTTTGTGGTTAACTGCGACCTGTAATTCTTCCCTCACTGCTCACCATCCCCGCGCGACGATGCTGCGCACCCGGTTTGTCGAAAATTTATTGAAGGATTGTTTCTAAAAAACCAAAGGAGGTATAAGAGCAATGTCTTCCAGCAAAAGTTTTTATTTTACCCGGCGTGAGTTCTTAAAGGCGACGGGGGCAGCGGCGGCGACTCTGGCGGCTGGACCGCTGCTGGGCGCGTGCGGCGGCGGTGCAGCTTCCGGCCCATTGAAAATCGGGGTGCTGTTACCCTATTCGGATATTTATGCCGTTCTGGGGGAGAGCATCACCGAGGCGATCAAGATGTATTTGGATGAAGTCAACAACGAAGCCGGGGGGCGGAAAATCGAGATCATTACCGAGGACGAGGGTACCCAGCCGGATGCCGCTCTGCAAAAGGCCCGCAAGTTCGTGGAACAGGACGAGGTGGCCTTTTTGACGGGGGTGGTCAGTTCGGGGGTGCTGGCCGGGCTGCGCGATTATCTGGACCAAAACAAGAAGCTGCTCATCTGCGCCAATGCCGGGGCCAATGCGTTGAGTCGCAAGGCCAAAACGCCGTACATCTGGCGGACTTCCTTTACCAACTGGATGCCCAACTGGCCGGTCGGAACCTGGGCGGCCAATAATGTGGGCAAAAACGCCTATATCAGCGTGCCCGATTACGGCGCGGGTAAGGATACAATCAATTCTTTTACCAATAGCTTTGAAGCTGCCGGCGGCAAAGTGATGGGGACGCAGCTCACCCCCTTCCCCAACATGGGCGATCCCGCCCCCTTTATTACCGAGTTATCGAATGCTGCTCCCGAATTGATTTACTGTTTCTACAGTGGCGGCTCCGCTGTGACCTTTATGAAAGCCTATGGAGAATTCGGCCTGGCCGGCAAAATCCCGTTGATGTGCTCCGGCTTCATGGTCGAAGAGGATGTGCTGCCGGCTCAGGGCGATGCGGCCCTGGGGGTTCGCAGCGGCATGCATTGGTCGCTGCTCCTGGATAACCCGGAGAACAAGAAATTCACGGCAGCCTACAAAGAGCGAACGGGCAAAGAAGCGAACGTTTTTGCGGTCCAGGGATATGATACCGGGCGAACCATTGTCGAGATGCTGAATAAAGTTCAGGGTGATACCGGCAATGTGGATAAAATGATCGAGGCATTGGGCGGGACCAGCTTTGCCAGCCCGCGCGGCCCCTTTGCCCTGGATGCTGCTACCCAAGCCCCGCGCCACCATATTTACCTGCGCGAAGTGCAGTCGGTAGATGGGGCGCTGCACAATGTGGTCGTCGAAGACCTGGGCGAAATTGTTGATCCGGGAGACGATTCGAAAGGCTGAACCGATTTACGATTTACGATTTTGGATTTTAGATTCAGTAAGAAATCCGGAATCCAAAATCTAAAATCTAAAATCCAAAATGGACAACTTTCTCATCCAACTCCTCAACGGATTGGTTTTTAGCATGCTGTTATTCACCCTGGCTGCCGGGTTGTCGCTGATTTTTGGCTTGATGGACGTCATCAACCTGGCGCATGGAGCCTTTTACCTGCTGGGCGGCTACATTGGCTTAACCATGGTCCGGCAGTTCGGCAACTTTTGGCTGGCCCTGGCCCTGGCCCCGCTGCTGGCCGGTGGGTTGGGGTTGATCCTGGAGTACTTTTTTCTGCGGCGATTGTATGGCCGCCACCGCCACTTGGACCAGGTGCTGCTGACTTTTGGCGTGGCCCTGATCGTCACCGACCTGACCCGCTGGAATTGGGGCGCTTACGTCGAGTCGGTGCCCGGCCCGGCCTTGCTTGAGGGACAGGTAGCGGTGTTTGGCATTCTCTTTCCGGTTTATCGCCTGGCCTTGATCGGCTTCGGCCTGGGCCTGGCGGCCGCGCTGTGGCTGTTCATCGAGCGCACCCGCCTGGGAGCCATTGTCCGGGCGGGGGTGTTTGACCCGCAAATGGTCAGCGGGCTGGGCATCAATATCCAGTGGGTGTTTGCCGGGGTGTTTGCCCTAGGCACTGCTCTGGCCGCGCTGGCCGGGGTCATCGGCGCGCCGGTGCTCAACCTGTACCCGGGGCTGGATTCGGAAATCTTGATCCTCACCCTGGTCGTCGTGGTCGTGGGCGGCCTGGGTACTTTAAAAGGCGCCTTCTTTGGCAGCCTGGTGATCGGTCTGGCCGACACGTTTGGCAAGGCTCTGCTGCCTCAATTTTCGCTCTTTTTGATTTTTGCCGTCATGGCCTTAGTCTTACTGCTGCGTCCATCCGGCCTGTTTGGCCTGAAAGGGTCTTGAGTGATGGGAGCAATTGTAGAAAGCTTGGCCGGTTCACGGGCGTGGCTGGCCGAGCGCCGCAAGTGGCTGCTCGCCCTCCTGGGCCTGGTCGCGCTGGTTTATCCCTTCATCGTCCGCAGCTACTTCCTCAGCCTGGCGATTGAGGTGCTGATCTTCGCTATTTTTGCCATGAGCCTTGATTTGCTGTTGGGCTACACCGGCCTGCCCTCATTTGGCCACGCCGCCTTCTACGGGTTTGGTGCTTACCTGCTGGCCTATACCACCAGCCGCAGCGAATTAGCCCTCAATCTGACCAACAATCTCCTGCTGACTATCCCCCTGGTGATGCTGGGTACGGCCTTGCTGGCCCTGGTGATTGGCTTTTTTGCCCTCCGGACCAGCGGTATCTATTTTTTGATGGTCACACTCGCCTTTGCCCAGATGCTCTTCAGCATCGCCATCGGCTGGTCCGAAGTGAGCGGCGGCTCCGACGGTCTGCCCGGAGTACCCCGGCCTGCGCTGGGTCTCGGCCCGCTCAGTTACACGTTCGACACCCGTGAGAGTTACTATTATCTGGTTTTGGCCTTCTTTTTGCTGGCCTGGTGGGTGTTGCGCCGCATTGTCAGCAGCCCTTTTGGTTGGGCGCTGCGCGGCATCCGCGAAAACGAGCAGCGTATGGCTGCCCTCGGCTATCGCACCTTCGATTTCAAGATGGCGGCTTTTGTCATCGCCGGAGCTTTTGCCGGCCTGGCCGGAGCGTTGATTGTGCATTTTTTCGGGATCGCTTCCCCGGACAATCTCTATTGGACCACCTCCGGCGAGGTCATCATTTCGCTGATCATCGGTGGTACGGGCACGCTGACCGGGCCAATCTTTGGCGCAGCCATCGAGCGGTTACTGCCCAATTTTGCCAGCACCTACCTCGACCGCTGGCAAACCGTGATGGGGGTGGTTTTTATCTTGTTTGTCATGTTTGCCCCGCAAGGGGTGGCCGGCTTGCTCCGCGCGCGGCGAGCGGTGGAGAGGGTCGAATGACCCGCCTGAACGTCGAGCACCTGAGTAAAAATTTCGGGGGCATCGCCGCCCTGGTCGGCGTAACGCTGGACGTGCAGCCCGGCGAACGGCGGGCAATTATCGGCCCCAACGGTGCGGGGAAGAGCACCCTCTTTAACCTCATTGCCGGCGAGTTGCCCCCTTCCAGCGGTAAAATTTACCTGGGAGAACGGGACATTACCAGGCTGCCGATATATGAGCGGGCTAATCTGGGCCTGGGACACACCTTTCAGCGCAACAACCTGTTCATGGGTTTGACCGTTTTTGAAAATGTCCGGCTGGCCGTCCAGCACCATCAGCGGGTAGCTCGGCGCCTCTTTCGAGCGGCTCACAGCTTTGAGCCGGTGACGCGGGCCAGCGCGGCGCTGTTAGAGCAGGTGGGATTAATCGAGCAGCGAGATCAGGCAGTCAAAACATTGGCTTACGGGCAGCAGCGCGCCTTGGAAGTGGCCCTGGCCCTGGCGACCAACCCCCAGGTGGTGCTACTGGACGAACCAACTGCCGGAATGTCGCCCGCAGAAACGGGTGAGATGGCCCGCTTGATTGAAAAGCTGCCCCGTACGCTGACCATGTTGATTGTGGAACACGATATGGATGTGATCTTCAGTCTGGCCGAGCGGATTACCGTGTTGCATTACGGCCAGGTCATTAGCGAAGGTACGCCGGCCGAGGTCCGGGCCGACCCGCTGGTGCAGGAAATCTATTTAGGAGCAGTACCTTTTGAATAAGCGGCGATGGAGTGTCGAATTTTCCGATTTTATTCCTTGTTCGCCTGTTTTTGAGTAATGCTGACTATCAACGACATTCATACCTACTACGGCGACAGCCACATTCTGCAAGGAGTCTCGCTCGCGGTGGGCCAGGGCGAAGCGGTTGCCCTGCTGGGGCGGAATGGGGTCGGCAAGTCTACCACCATCAAATCCATCATCGGCTTTACCCCGCCGCAGCGCGGGCAGATTACCCTGGCCGGGATGGATATTACCCATCTGCCCCCGTACCGGATCGCTCAAATGGGGGTTGGCCTGGTCCCCCAGGGACGCTCGATTTTCCCGGCACTGACGGTGCGCGAGAATATCATGCTTGCCGCCCGCAAGGGGGCGAAGGGAGGCTGGACCTTTGAACGGGTGCTGGAAATCTTTCCTCCCCTCAAGGGCCGGCTCAAAAATTTGGGATCTCAACTGAGCGGCGGCGAGCAGCAAATGCTGGCCCTGGCCCGCGCCTTGATGACCAACCCACAGTTACTGCTGCTGGACGAACCTTCGGAGGGACTGGCCCCGCTGATTGTGGCTGAGATTGGCCGGATCATTGGCCAATTGCGGCAGGACGGTCTGTCCATCCTCCTGGTTGAGCAAAATTTGGCCCTGGCCCTGGGCGTGGCCGACCGGGTGTATGTGATGAACAAAGGCCGGACTGTCTTTGAGGGCACGCCTGCCGATTTACGCGAGCAGGCCGAGGTCAGGCATCGCTATTTAGGGGTCTAAATTAAAAATTGACAATTGATCGTTGACCATTGACAATTATCAATAGCCAACAGTCAATGGTCAATTGCCAATGAGAGGAGTCAGGATGCAAGTTGGTATTGGTTTACCCAACACCATTTCCGGCGCGGACCGGGATCTGCTCATTAATTGGGCCAGGCAGGCCGATGAAGGGCCGTTTTCAATCCTGAGTGTGCTCGACCGTCTGGTTTACGACAGCTACGATCCCTTGACCGTCTTGGCGGCGGCGGCGGTGATGACCCGGCGCATCCGTTTGGCCACGACCATTGTCATCAGCCCGCTGCGGAATACGGCCTTGCTGGCTAAAGAAGCAGCCGGTATAGATGTGTTGTCGGGCGGGCGGCTGACCTTAGGGCTGGCAGTTGGGGCCAGGCCGGATGATTACACCGCAGCCGGGGTGGACTACTCGATCCGGGGCAAGCGCCTGACCGAACAACTGGCGGCGCTGCGAGCACAGTGGGAAGACGAAGCCTTTGGCCCCAGGCCGGTTCAACCCAACGGGCCGGAACTGTTGGTCGGCGGCGGCAGCGACCAGACTTTTGCCCGCATGGTCCGTTACGCCGACGGCTATGTCCACAGCGGCGGGCCGCCCAAAACCTTTGTTCGCGCCGCCGAGAAAGCGCGGGCGGCCTGGCTCGACGCCGGACGGCCGGGCCAGCCGCGCCTCTGGGCCATGGGCTACTATGCTCTGGGCAGTGAGGCGGCCGAGGCCGGGGCGAATTACTTGCGGCATTACTATGCCTTTACCGGCTCTTTTGCCGAAAAGATTGCCGCCGGTCTGCTGACGACTCCCCAGGCCATTGCCCAGTTTATCCGCGGCTACGCCGATGCCGGCTGCGACGAGTTGGTCTTGTTTCCCACTGTGCCGGAGTTGAGCCAGTTGGAGAGATTAGCAGAAGTGGTTGGACATTAAACGAATGGCGAATGAGCGAATGGCGTATATCATTCGCCATTCGCCTATTCGCCATTTGCCTTTTAAGGAATTACTATGAAAGTCCTCATTCTCGGCGGTGGTCCCGCCGGTTTGTATTTTGGTATCTTGCTCAAAAGGGCCCATCCCGCCCACGACATTACCATTATCGAGCGAAATCCGGCCAATGCGACTTACGGCTGGGGGGTTGTCTTTTCCGACCGCACCCTGGCCTCGTTCCGCGAGGCTGATCCCAAGAGCTACAAAGAGATCACCGATCAGTTTGTGCTGTGGGAAGCCATTGACGTTCACTATCGGGATGAGGTCATCCGTATCGGCGGCAACGTTTTTGCCGGGATGTCTCGCCGCGTTTTGTTGAACATCTTGCAAGAACGCTGCCGGGAGTTGGGCATTAAAATGATCTTCCAGGCCGACATTACCGACCTGGCCCAACTGCCCGCCGTGGCTGGAGCCGACGATTTCGATCTGGTCGTAGCCGCCGACGGGGTCAACAGCCTGACCCGCAAAACGTACGCCCACGTTTTCAAACCTGATTTGGACGTCGGCAAGTCGAAATTTATCTGGTTTGGCACCACCAAGGTGCTGGACTCCTTTACTTTTATCTTCAGGGAAAATGAGCACGGCCTGTTCCAGGTTCACGCCTATCCCTTCGACGGCACAACCGGGACCTTTATCGTCGAATGTGAGGAGGCGGTGTGGCAGCGGGCCGGTCTGGATGGAGCCGGCGAAGCCGACAGTATTGCTTACTGCGAAAAACTCTTTGCCCAGGATTTGGGCCAGGCCCGTCTCCTTTCCAACCGCTCGCTCTGGGTTAATTTTCTCACGGTCAAAAATAAAACCTGGCGGCATGGGAATATCGTGCTGCTGGGCGACGCTGCCCACACGGCCCATTTTTCGATTGGCTCCGGCACCAAGCTGGCCATGGAGGATGCTATCGCGCTGGCGAATGCTTTTGAGCAGTACGACCATGTCGCTACGGCGCTGTCCGAGTACGAATTGGAGCGCCGGCCCAGGGTCGAAGCGCTGCAAGAAGCGGCCCGCGAGAGCCGGGTCTACTTTGAAAACATCGCCCGCACGCTGAATCTTGAGCCGTTGCAGTTCACCTTCCACCTGATGAGCCGCAGCGGCCGGCTGGGTTATGATAATCTGCGGCAGCGCGATCCTCACTTTGTAGAGGCGGTTGACCGCTGGTTTGCAACACAACCCGCCGCCGGGCCGCCTCTGGCCAGAGGCAGATTCATTGCGCCCCCACCGCTCTTTAATCCGTACAAACTGCGCGACCTGATTTTGGCTAACCGCATTGTCTTGTCGCCCTCGCCGGCCTATACCGCTGCTGATGGCTTGCCCAGCCCAACCCTCGCCGCCCAGCTTAATCGCCAGGCTTTGGGGGGTGCGGGCCTGGTCATGACCGAACCCGCCGCCATCTCAGCCGAAGCGCGAATTACGTCTGGCGACATTGGTATGTATCGCTCTGAACACGTGGCCGCGTGGCGGCAGATTACGGATTTCATTCACGCCAATTCCCCGGCGAAAGTGGCGATCCAACTGAATCACGCCGGACGACGCGGTTCTACCCGGCCTCGCCAGGAGGGACTCGACCGGCCGCTGCGGGCCGGCAACTGGCCACTGCTGTCGGCCTCGGCGCTATCTTATACGCCCCATAACCAACTGCCCAAAGCGATGGACCGGACGGACATGGAGAACGTTTGTGGTGATTTTGTGCGGGCGGCGCAAATGGCCGCTGAAGCCGGGTTTGACTGGCTGCAGCTCCATTTGGGCCACGGTTATCTGCTGGCCAGCTTCCTTTCACCACTGACCAACCGGCGTGAGGACGAGTACGGTGGGTCTTTAGAAAACCGGCTGCGCTTTCCGCTCGAACTGTTCGCTGCTGTCCGGGCAGTGTGGCCGGAGGATAAGCCGCTCAGCGTTGCCCTGAATGTGAGCGATGGGCTGGCCGGAGGTTTTGAGCTGGCTGAGGCGGTACAGGCCAGCCAGGCGCTCAAAGCTGCTGGCTGTGACTTGATCGAGGTCCTCGCCGGCCAGACGACACCGGAAGCCCCTCTTGCTTACGGCCCCGGCTTTCTGACCCCGTTCAGCGACTGGCTGCACAGCAAGGCCGGTATAGCGACGATGGTCGGCGGCCATTTAACCACCACTGCCGAGGTCAATACCATCCTCGCTGCCGGGCGGGCCGACCTGTGTCTCATGCATCCTTCATCTCTTGGCGACTGAAATCCAGCGGCAGTTCAGGGAGCAAATTTTTGGCCCGGCAATTCACCTCTGCTAATTTTTGGGTATAATTTAATTTAACCCAAGTTGCTGCTCGGCGCAGCATCCCGAGTAGTCCTGAGCAAAGCGAAGGACGTATCGAGGGATGCTGCGAAAAATCATCCTGAGTGCCGAAGGCATATCGAAGCTGTGTCCTGAGCTTGTCGAAGGGGGTGATTTTTCGCAGTTATGTAGTAAGTTAAGTTAATTTAAGTTTGCACAAATCGGTAAAGTGTTTGCGTTTCGGAAAGGAGCAGCCACCCCACTTTTCTCTGGCCTGACAATTGGATCGTTTCCGTCAGTGGGCCAAAGCAACTTGGCCCAAAAATCACTCCTTCTTTTCAGAGTTTCTACAAATTACTATTACCTTTTCAGGAGGACCCCATGAAACAGAAACAGACCGTTGGTATCATTGTGGCTTTGGTTTTGATTGTTTTGCTGCTCGTTTTGTTCAATACAAAAGCGTGCAGCATCGCCAAGCCTCCCGTTCCGGCAACGACGGAAGCGATTGCCTCACCTCCCGCCGCCGAGATGAAGGCGAGCACGCTCAGCCAGGTCAATCTGCGCAGTGGACCGGGCACGGCCTATGCCATCGTCGGCAGCGTGCCGGCTAACAGCGAAGTTACGGTGATTGGCCGGAATGAGGACAGCACCTGGCTGCGGGTGAAGTCAAACGCCGCGGAGCAGGTCTGGGTGACGGCCGATGCGGCTTTGCTAAAAATTGACCAGGCTCAGTTGGCCGGCCTGCCGGTGGTCGAAGCGCCAGCGCTGCCCTTTGACGTGAACAATCCCAAGGTCAATGAGGTGCTTACCCTCATTCCCCTGGTGCTGCATAACCCGCAGAGTTTTACCTGTGCTTCTCATGCCGGGATTAACAATCTGATTGCGCTGCAAGAGGGCAATGTGATCGGGCCGCATGCCGGGGATTTTGTGATGGGCAGCGACAATGTTTTGTTCAAATACAGCGGCGGTTCGCTCGTCTTGATTCGTGAAAACCCCATCGCCCGGTTTGAAGGGGGCGCGGAAACTTTGCCTTTTGGCCAGGCCATGCAACTGTTTCAAAAGGGTGAGATTGTCTGGACGGGAACGTTAGGCCAGTCACCCGGCCGCGGTGTGACCGGGTGTGACCCGGCGATGAAATAATTGTTGAGGGAGAGGATTTGGCAGGCTTTAAGTTATTCGAACCCATCCAAATTAACACGATGCGGCTCGAAAACCGGATTCTGCTCACGGCGATGGTCACGCGCTTATCGGGCGAAGATGGCTATGTTAACCAGCCCATCCTTGACCGCTACGCGCGTTTTGCCCGGGGCGAAACCGGCTTGATTGTGGTCGAGGCAACAGCGGTCCACGGGGCCAAAAGTGGGCCGCTGCTGCGGCTGAGTGACGCTTCCTTTGTCCCTGGCCATCGGGAATTGACTCGACGTATCCACGACGAGAGCCATAGTAAGGTCGCTCTCCAAATTATCCATTTCTTGAAAATTGCCCGCAGCGGCTGGCGGCAAACCGTGGATATGTTGAGCCACGACGACATCCACCTGATCGTGCAGCAGTACGGCGCGGCCGCCGCCCGCACCCGCGAGGCCGGCTATGATGCGGTCGAACTGCACATGGCCCACGCCTACACCATGTCCTCTTTCCTTTCCAAACGCAATGCCCGCAGCGACGAATACGGCGGGCGCAGCCTGGAAACCCGCATGCGGGCCATGACCGAGGTCATCCTCCAGGTGCGCCGGCAGGTTGGGCCTGACTTTCCTATTGGCGTGCGCTTTGACGGTGAGGAATGTATTAAGGGCGGCTACGGGCTGTCAGAGGCGAAATACATGGCCCTGCGCATGGCCCAGCTCGGCGTGGATTACATCAGCATCTCTGCCGGGGGCAAGTTCGAGGATGCGGTCAAAAAAGAGGGCGAGCCGCTCTACCCCTACACCGGTTACAGCGGCGACCGGACCATGCCGCCCGCCGAGTACCAGGACGGGGCGAATGTTTACCTGGCCGCCGGGATCAAAGCCTTTGTCAACGCCCACGGCTATCCGACGCCCATTGTCACGACCGGCAAAATTCCCACGCCCCAAGCCGCCGAAGAAATTTTGCAGCGAGGCCAGGCCGACATCATCGGCTTTGCCCGCGCTCTGCTGGCCGACCCCGACTGGCCCAAGAAGGCCCGGCTGGGTCAGGAGGAGCGGATTGTGCGCTGCGTCTACGGCAATGTGTGCAAGGCCCTGGACGAGAACTTCAAACAGGTCAAATGTACCCTCTGGTTGAAACAAGGGCTGCACCCGCCAGACCCACCGCCGGAGGGGGATGAGGCGCCGCCCACCTGGCCCGGCGGCGGCCAGCTCCAGGCGGCCCGGCAGGCCAACGGCCGGGTGCTGCTGGCCTGGGAGCGGGCGGCGGACCCGCAGGGTGTCTACGGCTACGAAATTTTCCGGGCGGTGAACGGCGGGCGCTTTGTTCACCTCACCTCGGCGACCACCACCCGCCACGCCGACGATCACGCCCTGGCCGGCAACACCTACACCTACCAGATCAAAGCCTACGACTTTGCCGGGAACCGCTCCGGGCCATCGAACACCGCCACTGTGGAAATTCCGCTGCCTGTGCCTGTTTCTGGGGACTCGTTGCGTCTGAACGGCGAAGTGGAAGCAGAAATGGGTTATACAGCGTAATGAGGAGTCCCCAGACATGAAGCGCACGGATAACTGCAGATAAAAATTATCTGTGTGTATTAGTGTCTATCTTTGGACTTAAAGTAAATGAGATAATATGGACAAATTAGCTTTGGCGGGCCGGCGGGCCGTTGTGACAGGTGCCAGTCGAGGGATAGGGGCCAGCATTGCTCTGGCCCTGGCTCAGGCCGGGGCCGATGTGGCGGTGACGGCTCGCAGCGAGGTCGAGCTGGAGCAGGTCGCGGAGCAGATTCGCGCTGTGGGCCGGCGCAGCCTGGCCGTATCAAGCGACGTGACCGACCCAGCCCAGGTCGAGCGGCTGGCGGCGGCGGTACAGGCGGGTTTAGGCGGGGTTGACATTCTGGTCAACAATGCCGGCGGCGGCGCGAGCCACAAATTTCTCAACCATCCCGACGAGTTGTGGCAGCGCATGCTTCTGCTCAACCTGACCAGCGTTTACTATGTCACCAAAGCCTTTGTCCCGGCGATGGTCGAGCAGCGCTGGGGCCGGATTATGACCATCGCTTCGACGGCGGCCAAAGTCGGAGGGCGTTACATTGCCGCTTATACGGCGGCCAAGCACGGCGTGCTGGGCCTGATCCGCAGCCTGGCCCTGGAGTTAGCCCCCTACCAGATTACGGTCAATGCCGTCTGTCCGGGCTACGTGGACACACCAATGACCCAGGCGACGATTGACAACATCGTGACCCGGACCGGCATGAGCGAGGCCCAAGCTCGCGAGTCATTAGAGAAAACAAGTCCGCAGCAGCGCCTCATCAACCCGGATGAGATTGCCGCATTAGTCGTTTTTTTGGCCCAAGATACGAGTTACGGCATCACCGGCCAGGCCATCAACGTGGATGGGGGAACGGTCATGGCCTGAAACGTGAGATGTGGAATGTCTTGCGTCTTTCGTAAGAATTAACGAAAGACGTAAGACGCAAAACGTTTGAGGATAAGGAGTCTATAGTACTTGATGATCAAGCCATGGAACAGAAACAACTTCCAACAGTTATTTCTCCTTCTTACCTTACTGGGGGCAGTGATCTTAAGCGCCAATCTGTTGGCTGATCGGGTGATCGCTCAAGATACCCAATTATTCTTACCTGTCATTTTCAAGCCGGCTTGCCCGTTAAGTCCTGAAGAACAAGCGCTGGCCAATTTACTGATAAACGACGTGGGTCAACAGCGTGTCTCTTTCTCTTGCCATCCTATCCTGGCTCAAGTCGCCCGTCAAAGAGCCGAGGATATGGCACAGCGCGGTTACTTTAGCCATACTACCCCGGAAGGTTATGGGCCGAATTATCTGGTCAGGCAGGCCGGTTATGTTTTGCCCTCCTATTACAGCACCGCACTCGATGGCAACAACATCGAGTCGATTGCGGCAGGTTTCCCGACCACTGCCGCCGCCTGGCAGCAGTGGATGGGTTCGACCGCTCACCGGACGCAGTTACTTGGCCTGAATTCCTTTTTTGCCGAGCAGACCGAATACGGTATTGGTTATGCCTACAACCCAAACAGTGATTATTTACATTATTGGGTTGTAATCACGGCGAAACGGGGGCCTTGAAGTAATCAAGGGGGAGAGGGTAGGAATATGAATTATGATTTTCTGTATGAAGTGAATGCCGGTGTAGCGACCCTGACCTTTAACCGTCCCGAGGTGCTCAATGCGCTGACTTTTGAGGTGTATGCCCAGTTCCGTGACTTGCTGGAGGAGTTACGCTACGACGATGCGGTGAAGGTACTGGTGCTGACCGGCCAGGGGCGCGGCTTTTGCTCCGGCGGCGATGTCCACGACATCATTGGCCAACTGCTCAAGCGGGATGTGAAAGGCCATCTCGATTTCACCCGCATGACCGGGGCGGTGGTGCAGGCCATGCGGCTGCTGGATAAGCCGATTATTGCAGCGCTCAACGGCACGACGGCCGGAGCGGGGGCGGTCATTGCCCTGGCCTCGGATTTGCGGATTGCCGTGGAGGGAATGAAGTTCGCCTTTCTCTTCACCAAGGTCGGCCTGACCGGGGCGGATATGGGCGCGGCTTATCTGCTGCCGCGTGTGGTTGGCCAGGGGCGGGCGCTGGAACTACTGCTGCTGGGGGATGCGATTGAAGCCGCCACCGCCGAGCGCTATGGTTTGGTTAACCGGGTCGTCCCGCCCGCCGAACTCCTGCCGAAAGCGCAGGAATGGGCCAGCCGCTTAGCGCACGGCCCGACGCTGGCTATTTCGATGACCAAGCGGCTCGTCAACAACGAGTGGAATATGGACCTGGTTTCAGCCATTGAAAGCGAAGCCCAGGCCCAGGCCCTGCTGTTGATGGGCGAGGATCACCGGATTTTTTACGAGGCGTTTAAAGAGAAAGTCGAGCCAAAATTTAGCGGAAGGTAAACGACCGCCGACCACTGACCGATGACCGCCGAATTATTGGCTGCGGTCGGCTGTCGGTAGTCAGCGGTCATGCTGGAGACATCTATGAACTTTGAGTTAACCCCCGCCCAACAACAGATCCAGGCGCGGGCGCGTCAATTTGCTCAGGAAGAAGTCGCGCCGCTGGCCCGCGAGGCCGACGAAAAAGGGGAGTTTCCGGCACATCTGGTGCGGCGGATGGGTGAACTCGGCTTTCTGGCCGGGCCGATTGGGCCGGACTACGGCGGTACGGGCATGGATTACGTCAGCTTTGCCCTGGTTTATGAGGAGTTGGGGCGGGTGGATTCGTCGGTGCGCGGGTTTCTGGCGGTTCATGCTGGGCTGGTTTCGCTGTGCCTGGCCGATTGGGGCAGCGCGGAGCAGAAGCAGCGCTACTTGCCCCGGCTGGCCAGCGGCGAGTTGATCGGCTGCTACTGCCTGACCGAGCCGAACGCCGGGTCGGATGCGGCCGGTATGGAAAGCACGGCCCGTGAAGAGGAGGGCAGCTATGTGCTCAACGGAGAGAAAATCTGGATTACCAACGGCAACCTGGCCGATGTGGCCCTGATTTTTGCCAGCCGCGACCGTGCCGCCCGGCATAAAGGTATCTGCGCTTTTGTGGTCGAAACGAACACGCCGGGTTTTCGCCGGGAGAAGATGACCGGCCAGGAGTTGGGTCATCGCGCCTCCGACCATGCCCGGATTATTCTCGAAGAGTGCCGCGTGCCCAAAAGTGCGCTGCTGGGCGGGCCGGGACAGGGGTTTAAGGTGGCGATGTCGGCGCTGGATCATGGCCGCCTGGGGGTGGCTGCCGGGGCGCTGGGTGTGGCCCAGGCTTGCCTGGATGCCTGCGTCAGTTTTGCCCGGCAGCGGCGGCAGTTCGGCCAGCGTATTGGCGATTTTCAGATGATCCAGGCGACCATTGCCGACATGGCCGCCGAGGTGGAGGCGTCCCGCCTGCTGGTCTACCGGGCGGCCTGGTTGAAGCAGCAGGGCCGGCCGACGACGCGTGAAACCTCCATCGCCAAGCTCTTTGCCACCGAGATAGCGGTGCGGGCCGCCTCCGAGGCGGTGCTGATTCACGGCGGGCGGGGTTACTCTAACGAGTATCCGGTCGAGCGCTATTACCGGGACATTAAAGGCTTGCAGATTTATGAAGGGACCTCCCATATCCAGCGAATCGTCATTGCCCGGGAGGTGATTGGGCGGGAGTAAAAGAGACCGCCGACCGCTGACGACCGACCGCCACTCATCCTTCTGGCGGCGGTCATCGGTCGGCAGTCGGCGGTCATAAAATAGCAAAGGAGCTAAACGATGCGTGCAACAGACCTTCCACTTTATTACAACGCCGTAGATATTCTGGAGCGTAACCTGGCTGAACGGGCGAACAAGGTGGCTTTGTACAGCCTGGAACGGGAAATGACCTTCCGCCAGGTGGCGAATGAGGCCAACCAGGTGGGCCATGCGCTCAAGAAATTGGGGGTACGCATGGGTGATTTTGTGGGCATCCTGTCGCCCGACGTGCCGGAGTGGGTTACTTCCTTCTTTGGTGTCTTCAAAATTGGGTCCATCGCCGTGGGCATGAACACGCTGCTCAAGCCGCATGAGTACGACTACATCCTGCGTGACAGCCGCGCCCGCGTTTTGATTATTCACCAGGCGCTGCTGCCCGCGCTGGAAGCCATCCGCGCCGAGCAGGAGTTTTTGGAGCATGTCATCGTCATCGGGCAGAGTGAGACTCCGCTCCCCCTGCCAGGGGGAGCGGCTGGGAGTGGGGGTCTGCTGGCCTACGCGGATTGGATCAGCGGCGAGCCGGCCGAATTGGAGGCCGCACCAACCCATCGTGACGATTTCTGCTCGCTCAATTACTCCAGCGGCACCACCGGCGAGCCGAAAGGGTATTTTACATGCCCACAAGGACTATCCATTGACCTCCCAACTGTGGGGGGTCAATGTGCTGGGCTTGCGTGAAAGCGACCGGACCCTCTCCGCCGCCAAATTGTTTTTCACCTTTGGCCTGGGCGGCGGGTTAATCTTCCCCTGGTACGCCGGGGCGAGTATTGTGCTGTTTGCCGGGCCGCCGCGCATCGCCACCAACATGCTGGAGATGATTGATCGCTTCAAGCCGACCATTCTCTACAACGCGCCGACCGGCTACGCGGCGACGATGGCCGTGCCGGATTTTACGACTAAGTACGATTTGTCATCGCTGCGGCTGTGCGTCTCGGCGGGCGAGTCTTTGCCGGCCCCGATCTGGTACGCCTGGAAGGAAAAAACGGGGGTGGACATCATTGACGGCATCGGCTCGACCGAGAATTTC
This sequence comes from Anaerolineales bacterium, assembly GCA_015075185.1. Taxonomy (GTDB): domain Bacteria; phylum Chloroflexota; class Anaerolineae; order 4572-78; family J111; genus DSQQ01. The sequence goes on from JABTUW010000004.1 coordinate 446,456, forward strand.
CACATCTTTATCTCCAACCGCCCCGGCGACATTCGCCCCGGCAGCAGCGGCAAGCCTTTTGCCGGCTATGAACTGAAGATTGTGGACGCCGACGGCCATGAGGTTCCCCAGGGCGAGATTGGCAACCTGCTGGTCAAAGGGGAAACGGCAGCCCTGTTTTATTTACACCAGTACGAGCGCAGCCAGCGCACTTTTCAGGGGGAGTGGCTTTTTACCGGCGACAAATATTATGTGGACGAGGATGGTTTCTACTGGCATGCCGGCCGCTCGGATGATATGCTCAAGGTCGGCGGCATCTGGGTCTCGCCGGTGGAGGTCGAAAGCACCCTGATCAGCCACCCGGCGGTGTTGGAGTGCGCCGTCATCGGCAAGGAAGACCAGGCCAGCCTGGTTAAACCCCGGGCTTTTGTGGTGCTGAACGAGAGCTACACCGCCTCGGATGAGCTGGCCAAGGAGCTGATCCAGTACTGCCGCGAGAAAATGGCCGAGTACAAGCGCCCGCGCTGGATTATGTTTGTCAAGGAGCTGCCGAAAACGGCGACTGGGAAAATCCAGCGGTTTAAGCTGAGAGAGATGTAAAAAAGAGGGGCGAGAGATAATCTCGCTCCTCTTTTTTACGAGGAAAAAGCGTGCCGCCAGGCGAAGGTGCGGCGGTAGCCATAGTCGGTGCTGAAGCTGCCAAAGACCTTGGCCGGCATGCGCGGGATGGGATGCCGGCTGAGGGCGCGCAGGCCGCGCTGGGCGATGCGAACGGGATGATAGATAGTCCGGCAGACGCGATCGTACTCGCGTTCAAACTCCTCGACGGTCATCTGGCGGGGGTAGTAGGTGACGTGAGCGGTGTCGTAGTAGCGCCAGCTTTTGCCGGGGATGAGCCGGTTTTCTTTGACCAGTTCCTCGCGGAAGGGCGTGCCGGGGTAGGGGGTTAAAATGGTGGCGCTCATGCTGTCCAGGCCGGAATTTTTGGCAAATTCCCATGTGTCCCACATCACTTTGGGCGTGTCGGCATCGAAGCCGAAGACAAACAGGCCGACCACGCCGAGGCCGTGGGCATGGATGGCGTCAATGGCTTCTTGATACTGCTTCATCATGCCCTTGCTCTTGCCGCCCAGTTCGCGCCGGTTCTCCGGATTGACCGACTCGAAGCCGATGAAGAATTTATCCAAATGGGCGCGTTTGGCCAGCTTGAGCAGTTCGGGATACTTGGCGACCATCATTTCGGCCTGGGTGGTCCAGCCGCGCAGGGGCAGCTTTTCCAGGGCCAGGAACAGTTTTTCGGTGTAGTCGGGGTCAATGGCGAAGGCCAGACCGAAGTTGTCGTCGGTCAGGAAGAAGCGGTCAATCCGGCGGCGCTCGATCTCCTCGACCACCTCTTCAACCGGGCGAAAGCGCATCTTCTGTCCGCTGACCCGAATGGCCGTGCAGAAAGAACAGTTGCGCGGGCAGCCGCGGGTGATTTCCATTAAAGGCGTCCAGTAGCGCCTTTTTTCATCCACCTGGGCAATGACCCGGTCGGTCAGCGGGGCGACGCCGGTCAGGTCGGCCCATTCGGTGTCGTTGTAGTGCGGCTGCAGGGTGTCGTTTTGGAAATCCTGGATAATTTGCGGCCAGGTGTAGTATGCCTCGCCGGTCACGACCACGTCGGCCCAGCGGGCCACGTCCTCGGGCATCAGCGTTGCGTGCGCCCCGCCGACGGCAACCGTCTGCACGCCGACTTCGTGGGCAATGCGGGCGTAGCGCTCGGCGGTTTCGATGGCCAGGGTTTTGGAGGTGATGCCGACCAGGTCATGCTTGCCCAGGGTGCGGATTTTGTCGTCCAGGTACTCCCAATTTTCGTCCCAAATTTCTACGGCAATGTCGCCGGGCACCAGGGAGGCCAGGCGCATGAGCGTGTAAGGAACGGCAGTGGCTTTACCAAAAATACGGCCTTCGCGGCCGGGATGAATGAGTACGATTTTGCGGATTTCCACCGGTGTCCTCCTGAGGAAGGAAGATTGGAGGATAGGAAGGATTGGAAGAATGGAAACGGGATTCTGCCAGCCTTCCATTCTTCCAAATTTCCAGCCCTCCACATTTCCCCCCGAGTCTAGCACAGGATAAAAAGAGAAGCAATTTTTATAACCTTTACTATAAATATTTCTGTACCCCCCCAAAAGCCCATTGTCTCGCTTGGTTTGATTTGCTATACTGGTAGGTGAGACTTCAATAGCGTGGGGAAGGGTCAGTCAGCTCCAGCCTGCTATTTTTGTACGTTACCATTTTTGAAGAGTGCTTGAGATGCAGATTTATCTTCTTGCCACCAACCTCTTTGCCCTGGCGGCCCTTTTGTTGGGGTTGGGCAGCTTTATCGGGGGAGGCCGTAGCTGGCGCTTATTGCCCCTGTTTTTGCTGGTGATCAGCCGGTCATTCGGCCTGATCATTTCCTTGACGGCGCTGGACTCCAGCCAGGTTGTCCTGCTGCTGGGAATGCTGGAGGTTTTTAGCACCTTTTGTATCGTCTGGGCGCTGGTTGAGTTACCCCCTCGCTGGCCGGCCGGCTGGACCCTCATGGCCTGGGCCGGGGGTGCGGCGGCCCTGGTTCTCACCGTTTTGGCGGCGATCCCCGCCTGGCCGGCGCCGGCTCAGTTTCACAGCCTGATCATTGCCGTTTGCAGCGCCCCGTTCATCCTCATGAGCGCCGGCGAGGTCCGCTGGTCCCACCTGGCCGCCGCTTTCATTTTGGCCCTGGCCAATTTTTTAAATCTGCTGGGGTTGACTGGCGCGGCCTGGCTGGTCAATCTGCTGGCTTATGTCTTTTTCATCAGCGCCATTCACGGAGAGAGTATCCTGGCCTACCGGCGGCGCTACGCCGAGCGCCAGCAGGCCGCCGAAGCCATGGTCCAGGAGGCCGTTGACCTGAACCGGGAGCACCAGCGCTGGCTGGAGGTCAGCGAACTGCTCAACGCGATCCCCAACTTGAGCCAAAGCATGGAGCACATTGTGCGCAGCATGGCCCAGGTTACCCACACCGATCAATCCGCCGTCTTTATTTTGGACGCCCAGGTTCCCGGCCAGGCCCGCCTGGTCACACTGTACAGCCCACAGCGCCCCCTTCATCTCTCTGCGCAGGATCAGATTGTTTTTAGATTGGAAAACTGTCCCCCCTTACAGCAATCAATTGAAACCCAAGAGCCGCTGTTACTGCCGCAGCAGCATACCAACGGATTAAACCGTCTCTACGGGCTTTGGCGCGAAGAGCGGTCAGGCCCTACCCTGATTCAACCCCTGCTGATCAAAGGCCGGCCGGTGGGCGCTTTGCTGCTGGGCAATCCGATTACCAGCCGCCCGATTCGGGAGAGCGACATCCGCCTCTGCCGCAACCTGGCCCCCCAGATTGCCACCCTCGTCGAGCATCGCCGCCGTTACCTGGAGCTAGAAGCCGAGGCCGAGGCGATGGCCGAAACGGTGCAAAAACAGACGCAGGCGCCGGATGAAAACCTGGTCATCCTGGAAACGATCAGCGATGGCCTGGTCGTCAGCGACGTTCAGGGGCGGGTGAAGCTGGTCAACCAGGCGGCGGAACGAATCCTGGGAAAAGTGCGTTGGGAGCTGCTGGACCAACCCATTGGCACCATTTACGGCGAGATCGACTCGGGCGAACCCATCGAGGACCTGGCTGTGGCGTTTGCCCGCCGCAACCAACCTTTGCCCACTTTTTTTGAAAATGAGGAGCGAGCGATTCAGGGCCGGCTCATTCCCTGGCGCAACCAGCAGGGGGAATGGCTCGGGATTGTGGCTGTGTTTCGGGATGTTACCCGCGAGGTTAAAGCCGACCGGGCCAGAAATGATTTTATTGCCGCGCTTTCGCGTGAATTGCGCACGCCGTTGACTTCTGTCAAAGGCTACTCTGACATGATCCTCCAGGGCATGCTGAACGATTATACCCCGGAGCAGTTGCACGTCCAGCAGGTTATCCACAGCAGCGCCGACCGGATGGTTGCTGTGTTGGATAATGCCATCCAGATTAGCGCGCAAAATCGGCGCAAGTTATTACCTCGTTTTGAAGAAATAGATGTGACCCAAATCATCAACGATGCCCTGGATGAGATCACTTCTTTAGCCCAACTGCGCGAGTTGAAACTGGGGCGAGATGTACCCAGTGACCTGCCGTCCATTGCCGGCGACCCCAGGCAGATCCGCCAAATTCTGGATAACCTGCTGGTCAATGCCTGCCACTTTACCCCGCCTGGCGGCCAGGTGACGCTGCGGGCTGAGGTCGAGCAGGAGCGGTCCGGCAATACCTTCCATCCCCGCCTCCATCTAGCCGTAGCCGATAATGGCATCGGCATTCCTCGTTCCGAGCAAAAACGAATTTTTGATGCTTTTTATCAGATTAAGAATCAAAATAAAGATGTGCAGACCGGCATGGGTATGGGCCTGGCCGTGGTTAAAGAGCTGGCGGAGCTGCACCGGGGCCGGGTGTGGGTAGAAAGTCTGGTCGGCGAAGGTTCTACCTTTCATGTCTCTTTACCCTTAACCCAGGAGTAACCGATTCTGCTTTTGGTCATTCCCATACTCGTTGTTATAATGAGACTCGCCAAAAGAAGTTACTAACCTTAGTTCGGGCTTCGCTCGAAAATCATCCTGTCTATGCCGGAAAACCAACAAAAATCCATTTTAATTGTCGAAGATGACGAAACTCTGCAACAAACCCTGGCTTACAACCTAGAAAGGGAAGGTTACACTGTTTCCGTCGCCGCGGATGGGCAGACCGGCCTGAAGGTGGCCCGGTCGCAGCCGTATGATTTGATCGTGCTGGATGTCATGCTGCCCCAACTCGATGGGCTCTCGGTTTGCCGGATTCTGCGGCGGGAGCTGGATGTGCCGATTATCATCCTCACGGCGCGCTCCAGCGAGGTGGATAAAATCATCGGCCTCGACTCGGGCGCCGACGACTACATTACCAAACCTTTCAGCCTGGGTGAATTTTTGGCCCGCGTCCGGGCAGCGCTGCGCCGCAATCCCCCGCCCAGCAGTACAGAACGCTTCGTTTCAGGCGATTTGGTGCTGGATTTGGTGGCGCGCAAGGCTTACAAGGGCCAATCGGAGCTAAATCTCAGCTTCAAAGAGTTTGACCTGCTGGCCGAACTGATGCGCAGCCGGGGAGTCGTGCTCTCCCGCGATCTCCTCCTGACCAAAGTGTGGGGTTACGATTACTATGGCGAGTCGCGCACGGTGGATGTGCATATTCGCTGGCTGCGGGAAAAAATTGAAGATGAACCTTCCAAACCCAAGCGCATCACCACTATTCGCAGCATTGGCTACCGGTTTGAAGGATAAACGCTACTGAAGTGAAATTACTACATTCACGGTTAAGTACACAAAATCGTCTGGGCTGCCGTCGGCGCGGGGGAGGCGCTGGCTGGTGCTGGCCTGATACAACCCGACCATCAACGAGTATGTGCCGGGGGGCAGGTCAGCGGGCAATTGCAGGCCGTATCCTTGCTGGAGTGTCTGGCCCGGCAGCAGCGGCGACTGCTTGAAGTTTTGCAGGTCAACCAGCAGGCGGTCAATCTGCGCCACTTTTTGTCCCTCAGTTTTACTCAGTAATTGAACAAAGGCAATAATACTGTCCGGGGGTAGCTTCTGCCCAGCCAGATCAACGGCGGCAGGGACTTGCCAGGTCAAGCGCAGTTTCAACACTCCTCCCGGTACTAGCGCGTTCCCAATCACCACAAAATCCCGCAGAGTTAGCCCGCCCTGGAAAGAGACATTCAGGGGGGTTGGGGCCGGCGGAGGAGTTTGGGCCAGAGCATAGAGAGTTAACCGGCCGCTCTGCTCAAGCCACTGTTCTTGCAGCGGAAAGGCGTTCCGGTTAAGGTGAATCGCTGTGACCGTTGGCGGGTCGCCTTGAGCCAGCCATCGCTCAAAGAGCCAGACTCGCTGTGCCTCAGCCTCGACTGCCTGCCAAATGTGTTCGCGTTCGGTCGGCTGGATGGCGCGGGGATCGCTTTCAATCCAGGCGTAAGTGGGCAGCGGCCGGCGCAGATAAGCCATCAGCCGGGTCGAGATTTCCTGGACATCGGCAAAGGGCGGCATCGGCAGCAGCAGCACGTCGCCGGAGCGAGCGGCGCTGTTGAGCTGTTCCAGCAGCGGCAGATCGAAGCGGGCCTGGTCATTCGCCAGGGCAACCTCGGCGGTATTACGCATCATCAGGTAAGTCAGGGCAATTGTGAGGAAGAGCAGGATGAAGGATGAAGGCTTGTCCTGAGCGTAGTCGAAGGGATGAAGGATGAAACGCCCCAAAGGGAGACTTCGCCCTGGAACGTGAAGCGTGTTACGAGAAACCTGTTGCGTACCGGTTTTTTTATTTTTTATTTCTTTTTGATAAGAGATGATCAGATTGATTGCAGCCAACCCAAACAGAGCCAGCGCTGGCAGCAGCATCGGCCACTGAATTTGGAGTCCCGCCGGGTCGGGTTGCAGCCAGATCAAATCCACCAGGCCCTCCTGCAAAATCTGCCAGTGGGCCAGTGGGGGAAAGACCGTCCAATTGAAAACAAAATTGTCGTTTGCGCCGAGCCGCAGAAAGTGCTCGTTGAAGTCTACCAGGATGCCGAGGAGGTTGACGATGAGGCTGAGGAAGACTAAAACGAAAAATGTAATGCGTAGTGCGCGAGGCGTGAAGCGTGAACGTTTTCGCTCGCTTGCTCGCTTGCTCCCCTGCTCCCCTGCTCCTCGCGCCACCGCCTCGGCCACAAAAACCATGAGCAGGGGCAAAATCGGCAGGAGGAAGCGCGGACCCCAGCCCCACGCGCCGCCCCAAGCAAACCACGAGCCATAAAAGAGCCAGTAACCCAGGCATAGGGCTATAATCAGCCAAAAATAGAATTGGGGGAGTCGGCGGTAGGCCGGGCGCAGTCCCCAAAAAAGCAATAACAGCAGCGGTGAGTAGATAAACAAGCCCCGGCCAGGACTAAAGAGCAGGCCGTAGGCCCCCACCCACGGCTCTTTGAATAAAATCTCCTGGCTGTAGCCCGTCTCGATGAAACTGCCGAAGCGAATATAGTTAAAGTACAGGAGGCCCAAACCGATGAGGAGAGAAGGGACAAGATAAAGCGTAAAGCGTAAAGCATAAAGCGTAAGGCGTGATACGTGAGGCGTGAGGCGTGATACTTGAGCATTTTCACTCCTCCGGTCCCACCTGTCCCCCTGTGCCTCCGCTCCCCTACTCCTCGTCTCCTCACTTTCTCTCCTCTCCGTGGCCAAATATAAACCAACCAAACCGAGGGCGATCACTGCTTCAAAACGAAGGGTCAGGCTGATGGCAACGGTCAGGCCGCAGAGCAGCAGCCACAGCCAGCGCCATTGAGGTTGGGCCAGGTAGGTGGCGTGGTAAGCGGCCCAGACCGCCGCCAGAAAAAAGAAGGCCAGCAGCGAGGACTCCCAGAACATGCGGGCGTAAACCCAGGCGATGGTGCAGAGGCCGTAGCCTAAAGTGGTCAGGACAGCCACCGTGGGCGCAAAACCGAGGTCCATCAGCCAGATGAAAAGTAGGCTAGCGGTCAGCACGGTGACGACGGCGTTGGTCAGCAGGCCGGCGTGAACGGCGTTGAGACCGGGCAAAGCATGCCCCAGCCAGATGAGCGGCGCGGTGATAAAGGAAATGCCGGGTGGTTTTTTGGTGTAAAGATTGCCGTCACTGCCCCAAACACCGGGCGGATTGGGCGTCCAGTGGTTGGTCCAGATGAGCGGGTTGATGTCGGCGCGGTGGTACTGGGCCAAGTTATGGCCGGCCGTAAACACCGCCAGCTCGTCCATCACATGGAGCTTACCGGAAAAAGTGAGGAGATAAATGGAGAAGAGGAAAAGACCGAGGGCGAAGGGGAGGGATTTAGACATGGAAGGTTGGAGGGTTGGAAGGTTGGAAGATTGGAAGGGAGTTTTCCAAGAGGTACGATTCAGCCTTCCAGCCTTCCACTCTTCCATGCTTCCTTACAGTTTCGCCGCCGCTTCCATAAGCTGTTGAATGCGCGGAATCATATCGGCAGGATTGGGGTGAATGCCTTCGAGGACCAGGGCGCTTTCAAAGAGTTGCTCAATCAAGGGATCAATCAAGGCATCGTCGGGCTGGGCCACCAGGCGAGCCGACAGGTTTTGAATTAACGGGCTGCTGCGGTTGATCTCCAGGATTTTCTTGGGCACTTGATAATCCTTGCCCAGCAGCCGCTGGACCCGCTGCATGTTGGTATTCATCGCGTTGGCCGGGTTGACCAGGCGGCAAGGGCTGTCGGTGAGAATTTTGCTCTCGCGCACATCCTCGACCCGGTCCTTGAGCGTTTCTTTGAAGCGGCTGATCAACGCCTCGAATTTGTCCGCCGGGATGGCTGCTTCGGCCTCTTTGGCTTCCGCCGCTTGGTCATCTTCCGGCAGGTTAAGGCCGGCGTCGTCCACATTTTTGAGAGGCTTGCCGTTATATTCATTCAGGCCGACCAGCATAAAGCTGTCCATCGGGTCGGTCAGATACAGCACCTCAAGATCGTGCTTTTTGAAATATTCCAGGTGCGGGCTGCGCGAAATCGTATGGTAATCGTCACCCAGAATATAGTAAATTTCGCTCTGATCCTTTTTCATCCGCTCGACATATTGGGCCAGCGATACCAGGTCATCGGCGCTCTCGCTTTTGCTGGACGGGAAGCGCAGCAGATCGGTAAATTTGCCCCGGCTGTCCGCGTCAATGGCAATCCCTTCTTTGATAAAGCCACCAAACTCCTGCCAGAAGGTGCGGTAGGTGTCCGGCTTTTCTTTAGCCAGTTCGGCCAAATCGCCCGACAGGCGGCGCACCAGAATGCTCTTGATTTTTTCCAGCATCGGCGTGGCCTGGACCATCTCCCGCGACACATTCAGCGGCAAATCTTCGGAGTCGACCACCCCTTCGACAAAGCGCAGGTAGTTGGGCAGCAGCTCTTTGAAGTTTTCACGGATAAGGATTTTGCGCGAGTAGAGCTTCAGGCCGTGGTCTTCTTTTGCTCCAAACAAGCGGTAATCTTTTTTGGAGGGAATAAAGAGCAGGGCATAGAACTGCACCGGCGCGTCGGCGGACGTATGCAGCCGTAATAAGGGTTTGCCAAAATCCAGGGTGGTTTGGTGGTAGAAGGACTCGTATTTCTCCTCGTCCACCTCTCGTGGCGATTGCCGCCAGATAGCCGTCTGCTGGTTGATCTGGGTAAACTCGGTTTTGCCCTCTTTTTCGCCCTCGGCCGGGGGTTTCTGCTCTTTGAGGTAGATCGGATAAGCGACAAAGTCGGAGTGAGTCTTGACAATCTGGCGCAGCCGGTAGGGTGCAGCAAATTCCTTGGTGTCTTCTTTTAGCTTGATTTGGATAGTCGTACCCCGGTCCGCTTTGTCAGCCGGACCAATGGAGTACGTCCCCTGGCCTTGCGACGACCACACCGCCGCCTCGGCGTCGGGCCGGTAGGAGCGCGAGGTGACGGTAACTTCCTCGGCCACCATAAAGACGGAGTAAAAGCCAACCCCAAACTGGCCGATAATATCCGTGGTAATGCTCTGGCCCTCTTTGCCGGCCTCTTCTATGGCTTGCAAAAAGTTTTTGGCCCCGGAGCGAGCAATCGTTCCCAGGTTTTCGACCAGCTCATCGCGGGTCATACCGATGCCGGTGTCGCGCAGGGTCAGGGCGCGGTTAGCCTCATCCGCCTCCAGCCAGATACCCAATTCAGCCTGCTCGTCCACCACATCACGGTTGGTCAGCAGCTCAAATTGGATGCGGTTGAGCGCATCCGAAGCATTGGAAATCAATTCGCGCAGAAAGATTTCCCGCTCGGTGTAGAGCGAGTGGACCAGGATATTGAGAAGTTGTTGGATTTCTGCCCGAAACTCAACCTGGGCAGCATCGGTTTTTTCTTGGGTCATTTTACTGCCTCCTTAAGCAAAATGAAAGAGCGTTCGTCTGTTTGTACCGACATGTTGACCCCAGCCGGGAAACTGAACGCTCTAAAGTTTGGTTTCAGTATGGCAAAATTATAAACCAATTCGCCAAAATTTTCAAAAATTACTGCCGTTCGATCACGTTTTTGATAGATTTCTCCAAAATCTCCACCGCCTCGTCAGCCAAATCCTGGCTAACCATCAGCGGTGGCATCAGGCGGATGGTGCTAACGCCGCAGGAGAGTAATAACAGTCCATTATGGAAGGCTTCGTGAATAACCTGCTCAACCAACTTTTTGGCCGGCTCTTTGCTGACCGGGTCTTTGACAAACTCCAGGCCAATCATCAAGCCTTTGCCCCGCACCTCGCCAATGAGCGGATAGTGGGCTGCCAGATCACGCATTTTGTCCAGCAGATGTTCGCCTACCTGGGCGGCGTTGTCTTTGTACTCATTTTCGACCAATTCAATCGTCGCCAGAGCGGCGGCGCAGCAGAGGGGATTGCCGCCGTAGGTATTGCCATGCGCGCCATGCGCCCACCGCTCCATCAACGATTTGCGCGCCGTAACCGTGCCAATGGGCATGCCTGAAGCCAGCCCTTTGGCGGTGGTCACAATATCCGGCTGCACATCCCAATGCTCGACAGCAAACATTTTGCCGGTGCGGCCAATACCGCTCTGTACCTCGTCGGCAATGAGCAGGATGCCATAGCGGTCGCACAAGGCACGGAGACCGGGCAAAAAGCTGTCGGGCGGGACAAGATAGCCGCCTTCACCCTGGATTGGTTCAAGCAGGATGGCCGCCACTTCCTGGGCCGGGATGTTGCTCTGAAACAGCACATTTTCGATGTAATTGAGCACGGCCTGGCCCTGGTCAGCGCCGGCAAAGACTGGGCGATAGTTGTTAGGGAAGGGCACATGAGTCACACCCGGCATGGTCGGAAAGAAGGACGCCTGCTGGGTGTATTTGCTGGCGGTAAAAGCCAACGAGCCCATACTGCGGCCATGGAAGCCGCCCAAAAAGCCAATGAAGCGAGGCCGGCCGGTCACAAAGCGGGCCAGTTTCAAGGCCCCTTCGACGCTCTCGGTGCCGGAGTTGGTGAAGAAGGTCATAGCCGGCTCGTTCAGGGGAGCGATGTCGCTCATCTTTTCGCCCAGCCTGATTTGCAGCTCATGATAATAGTCGGAAGAGATATGCAGGAATTTATCGGCGGCATTCTTGATCGCCTCAACCACCTTTGGATGCGCATGGCCGGTGGAGGTCACGGCGATGCCGGCGGCAAAGTCAATGAAACGGTTGCCGTCTACATCCCACACCTCCGCGCCCCGGCCATAATCCATGACAAAGGGGTAGTCACGCGGATAGGAGGGTGAAACCACCTGTTCGTCACGAGCCAACAGAGCCTGAGCCTTGGGGCCGGGCAGATCGGTAATAATCCGGGGTGAGCGCCCGTCTTCTTTTGTTCCGAGTTTAGTTGAGTGCGTCTGAATTGCTTGTTTTTCAAATAATGTTGTCGTCATTTCCATTCTCCCAAATCGCCGCTAGAGTAAAAGAAGTACAGGCCAATAAGCAGAGCGACAAGCTCTGCCCCTGAAGTGCAACTAACGGCAACGCTATAGACTTTAATCAGTGGATAATCTTAATCGGAGCAGTCTGGCTTCAAGCGCCATAATGCAGACGCCCGCCAGGACGTAAATCCAGATCATTCTGGCAGGATGTACCGGAATGTTACTGAAGAGACGCAGGCTGGAGTCGTTAAGTGTAGCAACCTATAGCCCGTGGCATGGGTAGCCAACGGCAGAAGTGAATCGTAAAAACCATTATGCTCAACTTTCCCCTAACGCCGCTGCCACTTCCCGGCGGAGACGATTCAAATCGTATCCACGCGGATCGGACTTGCGGCCTGGAGGCAGAGCAATATCAAGGTGTCCCATGATATCGTCAACTTTAATATCGTGAATGTAACACAAGTGAGCACATAACGCAACATTTGCCTGATGCTGCGCTTCGGGATAAGGGTCCTGGCCATCGTTGAGATTGACCAGTTCAATGCCGACGGAGTAGTCGTTGACCGAATTACGCCCTTTCCAAACACTTTGACCGGCATGCCAGGCGCGATCCGTATCCCGCACATGTTGGACAATTTTGCCATCTTTGCCGATGGAGTAATGGGCGCTGACCTGGGCATTGGGATTGTTGAACCAATCAATCACTCCTTGCAGCCGGTTGTTGGCCGTCGAGTGGATAACAATTGCCGTAATATCGGTGGGGCTGCGGCGCTGGTTGAAATTGGGCGAGCCAACCCACTGGATAGGTGGTTGGGGGGGCGTGATTCGGGTAGGTTCGGGCGTCACGACAGGTACGGTCGTGATAGGTGAAGTTGTCGGCACTGCGGTCACAGGCTTGGGTGCGGGGGTAGAATCCAGGGGTGGAATGACTAACACCTGTCCCACCCAAATATTGCTGGGGTTGGCCAGATTATTGGCTTGTTGGATCAGCGGGTACTGATGAGCGTTGCCATACACTTTCTGGGCAATTCGACCCAGCGTATCGCCTCGCTGCACAGTGTAGCTGGTGGGTGCGCCGGCGGCGGCTCCTTGGGCATACTGGTTCAGAAATTCGCCGATGACCTGGCCAATGGCCTTGCCTTCTCGTGTAGCTCGATTGAGGGCTGCTTGGAAAATGGCGTCGTCCACGTCTACTTGTACGGTTCGCAGAGGCATGACTGGCTCCTTAAGCTACATATAGAATGCGGCCACAGGTGCCGCAGTAAATTAACTCCGTCCCGGCACGGGCATGCTGAATACGGCTGCTGGAGGCGCCTACGCCACACCCCAGGCAGATGCCATCTTTAATCACCGCTACAGCCCGGCCGGCTTTACGCGGACGCAGATCTTCATATTCGGCCAGGTCATCTGGGTCAATCACCTTGACCATAACCGGGCGCTGTTGTTTTAGGTCATGGAGTTTGTTTTTCAGGGCCGTTTGTTGTTCGGCCAGATGTTCCTGGTCAGACTGCCAATCGGTCTGGATGGCAACTAGCTTGGCTTGCGTCTGTTCAAGTTGTTGTTCGGCCTCTTCTGCCCCAACCATCGCCTCCAATAAAAGCTCCTCGCGCTGGCTCTGGCGGCGTTTGAGTGAGGCAATTTCATCCTGCAAATTAGTCGCTTCTTTGGGGCTAAGCGCCTTGCCCTGATATAACGTTTTTTCTTGCTGCGCTATCTTCTGGGTCAGGCTCTGTACCTCCAAATTTAGATTCTGCATGGTCGCTTGAGCCTGGCGAAGCTGTCTCTCCGCCGCCTCAGCCTGGGCCTTGGCCTGTTTCAACGCTTCACTTTCGCCCAACTGGGAGGTAATTTCAGCCAACTGCTGGTTGGTTTTATCTACTTCACTATCAAGCATTTGTAACTGGTAAAGCTGTTGGACCCGGCTCAAGGCTTGCCTCGACAAAAATCAGTATTAAAATAATTGAGCCTATTATACCACCGTTATGCAAAGTAGTAAAGGATATAATAAAGGTTAGTATTGTGAATTAATTCACCGGAAAGTGACAAACTGCTTGGCTAATTTATGACATGTAACACCTTCAAGAAATCTGGTTTTGACATATTGTTTTATTAGCCTGTAGCGTACCCCCTATCATCACGGCTAGTTTCCCCGAACAATCCGGTTAAGTTATAATAATATATCCCGTACTTCTTGTTTGCAGACGAGAGCCACATTTAAGGAGGCATCATGGAATTCCCAACGTATGTTAGAAATGAAAAATTGAAGGCATGGGTCCAGGAATTGGCTGCCCTCTGCCAGCCCGACCAGGTTTACTGGTGTGATGGCTCACAAAAAGAGTATGATCAAATGTGCCTGACCTTGATTGATGCGGGCACATTTATCAAACTCAATGAAACCAAGCGCCCCAACAGTTTCCTGGCTCGCTCCGACCCCAGCGATGTGGCTCGGGTAGAAGACCGGACCTTTATTTGCTCCGTTTCCAAGGATAGTGCCGGTCCAACCAACAACTGGATGGACCCCAGGGAAATGAAAGCCATTCTGCACAAGCTTTTCGATGGTTCGATGCGCGGCCGCACTATGTATGTGGTGCCGTTCAGTATGGGCCCCATTGGCTCGTCTTTATCTCATATCGGTGTGGAATTGACCGACTCCCCCTATGTGGTGGTCAATATGCGCATCATGACCCGCATGGGCCGGCAGGTTCTAGAAGTATTGGGGGAGCATGGAGAATTTGTGCCCTGCTTACATTCGGTTGGGGCGCCCCTGGAGCGAGGTCAAAAAGATGTACCCTGGCCGTGTAATAAAGAGCACAAATACATTGTACACTTCCCGGAAGAACGCGCTATCTGGTCCTACGGCAGCGGCTACGGCGGCAATGCTTTACTGGGCAAAAAGTGTTTTGCCCTCAGAATTGCCTCCGTGCTGGGCCGAGATGAAGGCTGGCTGGCCGAACATATGCTCATCTTGGGCGTGGAGTCTCCGCAAGGAGAGAAAACTTACGTGGCGGCGGCGTTTCCCAGCGCCTGTGGCAAAACCAATTTTGCCATGCTCATTCCGCCGCCTGCTTTTGATGGCTGGAAAGTCACGACGGTCGGCGATGATATTGCCTGGATTAAGCCCGGTCCGGATGGTCAACTTTATGCCATCAATCCTGAAGCTGGCTATTTTGGGGTTGCCCCCGGCACCTCCGACAAATCAAACCCCAACGCCATGGCGGCATGCAGCCGTAACACCATTTTTACCAATGTGGCCCTCACGCCGGATGGCGATGTCTGGTGGGAGGGTATGACTGAGACTAAACCGCCCAAGTTGATTGACTGGCAAGGCCAGCCCTGGACACCCGACTCTGACCGGAAGGCGGCCCATCCCAATGCCCGCTTCACTGCCCCGGCCAACCAGGCCCCTTGCATTGACCCGGATTGGGAAAATCCACGCGGCGTGCCGATTAAAGCCTTCATTTTTGGGGGGCGGCGCAGCAGCGTTATTCCGCTGGTCTATCAAGCTTTTAACTGGAACTATGGGGTTTATTTGGCCGCCACCATGGGTTCGGAAACGACGGCTGCCGCCGCCGGTCAGGTGGGCGTCGTCCGGCGTGACCCCTTCGCTATGCTGCCTTTCTGCGGCTATCACATGGCTTCCTACTTTAATTATTGGTTAAATTTTGGACGGATGATTCCCAACCCGCCCCGTATTTTTGGAGTCAATTGGTTTCGCAAGGATGAAAACGGAAATTTCATCTGGCCGGGCTTTGGCGAAAATATGCGCGTATTGAAGTGGATTGTGGACCGGGTTAATGGACGTGCGATTGGCATTGAAAGCCCCCTTGGCCGGGTTCCCCGCTATGAGGATATTGATTGGCGCGGCATGGAGGATTTTACGCACGAACAATTTCAAGAGTTAATGGCGGTAGATCGAGAGGAATGGGTGGAGGAAGTGCTGTCGCACGAGGAGTTGTTTTTCAAGCTGTACGACCGCCTCCCGAAGGAACTGATCTTCATCCGTGAGCTGATCCTCTCTGCTTTGTGGCGTTCTCCCGAGCGGTGGCGATTTGGTCTTGGTGGCAATGGAAACGAATTGGCCAATTAGCTCTATACCAGAAAAATATGATCCAATTATTACTTGACAATCCCATGTTGTTGCTGTTCATCGTCGCCGCCATCGGCTATCCTTTGGGACATATCAAGTTCAAGGGGAGCAGCTTGGGGGTTGCGGCAGTGCTGTTTGTCGGTCTGGCTATTGGCTCCCTCCACCCTGACCTCAAACTGCCCGAAATTATTTACATCTTGGGGTTGGTTTTGTTTGTCTATACCATTGGTCTGAGCAGTGGTCCCGGCTTTTTTGCCTCCTTCCGGCGCAAAGGGCTGCGGGATAACCTCCTTGTGGTCGGAGCGCTCATTTTGGCGGCGGGATTGGCCATGGCCGCATATTACGTCTTAAGTCTCAAGCCGGCCCTCACCGCCGGCCTGTTTGCCGGCAGCCTGACCAACACCCCAACCCTGGCCAGTCTATTGGAGCAGGTCAAACGCACCGCCCCCGCCGACTTGTTGGACCAGATGATTAATGAGCCGGTCATTGGTTATTCAATTGCCTATCCGATGGGTGTCGTGGGGGTGATTGCCGCCATTTTTACCATGCAGCGCCTTTGGAAGATTGACTATGCCCGCGAGGCCAAGGAGGCCGGCGACCTGGGTGCAACCCATATGCAGCTCCAATCCCGGACCATTTGCATCACCCGGCCTGACGTTGTCCAGACCCCGGTGCGGGATTTGCTGCAACAACACGGCTGGCAAGTCATCTTTGGACGGATGAAGCATGCGGACAAACCACTGGCCTTGGTTGGGAGCGATACCCATTTGCAGGTAGGCGACCTGATTACGATGATTGGCACTCAAGAGGAGCTTGACCGGGTCATGGCCTACCTGGGCGAGCCATGTGCTGAACGGCTTGAGCTGGACCGCAGCGAATATGACTTCCGGCGCATGTTCGTCTCTAACCCGCGAGTGGTCGGCCATCGCCTGCGCGACTTTGACCTGCCGCAGCAATTTGGGGCCATCGTCACCCGGCTTCGGCGGGGCGATGTAGAACTGCTACCCGACGCCGATACTGTTTTGGAACCGGGCGACCGGGTGCGCGTGGTGGCAAAACCGGAAAATATGGCTGCGGTCAGCAAGTTCTTTGGCGACTCTTACCGCGCCCTGAGCGAGATTGACATTCTGACCTTCAGCCTGGGGCTGGCGCTGGGTTTGCTCTTGGGCCTGGTTCCCATTCCCCTGCCGGGCGGGGTGATTTTTAAACTGGGTCTGGCGGGCGGGCCGTTAGTGGTCGCACTGATTTTGGGTAAATTAGGCCGGACCGGCCCGCTGGTCTGGGCCATGCCGTACAGCGCTAACCTGGTTTTGCGCCAGTTTGGGTTAATCCTCTTCCTGGCCGGGGTTGGCACCCGTTCCGGCTACGCCTTTTTCACCACCTTTACTCAGAGCGGCGGCGGCGCTATTTTTGTCGCCGGGGCTATCATCACCTGTGTCACTGCCTTGACGGTACTGGCGGTAGGCCATTACCTCTTGCACATCCCGATGGGACTGCTCAACGGCATTCTGGCCGGTCTTCAAACGCAGCCGGCGGTGCTTGGCTTTGCCCTGGAGCAAAGTGAAAACGACCTGCCCAATATCGGCTATGCGACGGTTTACCCGATTGCCACCATTACCAAAATTTTGCTGGCGCAGCTCATCCTGGCGCTCTTGAGCTGATGTTACCGCACCAGCAAAACCGGACAGGCGATGTTGTCCAGTAAGGCTTGAATCGGGTCAGCCTCGCCGAGCGGGGTCTCGCCGCCCAGGATCAGCAAGCCGCTTTTTTCAGACTGAACTACCTCGATCAAACTGGCCAGGTTGACCTGGGTCAAATGCCGGAACTTGGGTTGAGCGACCTGCCCCAAGAGCCGGGCGGCTGCTTCTCGTTCCAAATGTTGACCCGCCTCAGGTTGTTCTGTTTCGGACAAGATCAATGCCGTCAAAGGCAGCCGGCTCTCTGGTTTGATCTTTTGCACCAGCCGGGCAGCCATATTCAGGGCTCGATTGGCTGCCGCCGAACCATTGTAAGTGACCATCACCGGCTGGCCCAGCCGCTCCCCGTGCTGCAGCAAGAGCACGGCGTGGGGCGCTTTGGCCGCCACCGCCAGCGCCGTCGAACCCGGCCGGATGCGCCGAATTAAGGGCCGGCTGGCAATGCCTAGACTGAGTAAATCGGTTTCCAGAGCGGCGGTCAACACCTCAGCCGCTACCTGGCCGCGCACTACCCGGAACGACCAGCGCACCTGCGATGGTTCGGCGGCCTCGGCCATGGCGCGCCTGGCCCGATTGGCCTGTAGCCGCAATTCCTCTTCCAGCCGGGCGCTGTCCATTTGCCGGGCCACCGCCGAAGGGGATATTTCCTGGGCAAAGGGCAGTCCGGCCAGCCGGAGCAAGTTGATATCTTCGACAAAGAGGCCCAACAATTCCGCATCCAAAAAGGTTGCCAGTTCAACCGCTGCCGCCAGGGCGGCCAGGCTGTGCCTGGAAGTATCCAACGCCACTAAAATCCGCTTGACTGTGTGTTCACGCTCCACTTCGTTCATGGCTTAACCTCCCCCCGGCCCGCCGGGGCGCTAAAGGCTTGCCATTTTTCCGCCAGTGCCGCCAAACGAGCCTCAACTCGCTGGTTGATACTTCCTTCCGGGAAGTGGCCGGCCTCATCCCGTTCACCCGCCGGCAGGCCGGTCAGGATTTCGATACCCTGGTCAATAGTCTCCACCGGATAGACGTAAAATTGTCCAGCAGCAGTGGCCTCGACCACATCCTGGCGCAGCATCAAGTGTTTCACGTTGGAGGCCGGAATCAACACCCCCTGTTCCCCGGTTAAGCCCCTCGCCCGGCAGACATCGAAGAAGCCCTCGATTTTCTCGTTGACCCCACCAATGGCCTGTACCTGGCCGTGCTGATTGACCGACCCGGTCACAGCCAGCGCTTGTTTGATGGGCGTTTCTGCCAGAGCCGACAGCAGCGCATACAATTCAGCGGATGAGGCGCTGTCGCCCTCGACCCCGCTGTAGGATTGTTCAAAAACCAGGCTGGCCGACAGGGACAGCGGCCGCTCCTGCCCAAACCGCGCCCCCAAAAAACCGGCCAGAATCAAGACCCCTTTGGAATGAATCGGGCCGCCGAGTTCGACCTCGCGCTCAATATCCACCACCTCACCTTTGCCCAGGCGAATGCGGGCTGTAATCCGGCTGGGGCGACCAAAGGCAAAATTACCCAGCATCAGTACTGACAGCCCGTTGATCTGCCCAACTTTTTCGCCCTGCGTATCAATTAGAATAGTACCGCGCTCAATTTCCTCTTGCATCCGGCCGCGCATGCGGTCCGCCCGCTGAACTTGGGCATCTATGGCCCGCTGCACAGCGGCGGCGCTGACCACTTCATCGCCGGCCTGCCCGGCCCAGTAATCGGCCTCGCGCAGCAAGTTGGCAATGCTCTGCATGCGGGTTGAGAGCTTTTTCGTGTCGCCGATAAGCCGGGCGCTGTGCTCAATCGTCCGAGCCACCGCCGCCCGGTCAAAATGGCGCAGCCCTTCTTTACGGGCCAGAGTTGCTACCAAGCGGGCGTAGAGCAGGTTGTTTTCCGGGCTGCGGTCCATTTCATCCTCAAAGTCTACCTCAACCTTGAAGAGTTCGCCGAAATCAGGATCGTATTCGTACAGCAGATAGTAAAGCATTCGCTCGCCCAGTAACACCACCTTGACCTCCAACGGGATGGGTTCCGGCTCCAAAGATACGGTGCTGACCAGGCCAAACATCTGCCCCGGCGACTCGATGCGAATCTCGTGGGATTGCAGGACCCGTTTGAGTTGTTCCCAGGCCAGCGGCTGCTGCAACACTTTGCGAGCATCCAGAATCAGGTAACCCCCATTAGCTCGATGCAAGGCCCCCGGTTTGATCAGGTTGAAATCGGTCATCAACGCGCCCGTCTGGGTGGCCATGTGCTCAACCTGGCCGATTAGATTTTGATAAGTGGGATAATCCTCATAAATGACCCGGGCGCCCTGGGCGGCGCTGTGGTCTACCAGAACGTTAACCTGGTAGCGGCGCAAGGGTGGCAGCCCCAGCAGCGACCGGGGCAGCGGCGAACCGGCAAAGGGGACAGGCGTGGGTTCTTCCGGGTTGCGGAAATCGTCTACGTTATCAATCACATCCTGCTGCACGGCATTGAGATACTGCACAATCTCCTCAAGCGCAGCATATTTCTGGCGCAACTCGTCCATGAGGTGGCCCACAACAAAGAGGGCCATCTCGCGGTCGAGCGCCTTGAGCCGGTCGCGCAATTCTTTTTCCCAGCGGGGCAATTCCTGAATGGTCGCTAAAAGTTGATCTTGCAGGACGGAGATGTCGGCCTGCACCTGGTCTTGCTCGGCCTGGGGCAGACTTTGATACTGCTCCGGGCTAATGACCTGTCCTTCATGCTTGGGAGCAAAGGCCAGCCCCGCTGGCGTGCGAATCAGAGCAATATCACGCTTTTGGGCTGCTTGCTTCAGTTCCTCAAAAACCTTCTCTTCGCGCTCCTTGAACTCCTCTTCGATGACCTGCCGCCGCGTCCGGTAATCCTCGCTTTCAAAGACAGCCGGAATGGCTGTTCGCAGTTCCTCGACCAATTGGGCCATATCCTGGCGCAGGGTCACGCCGAGGCCGGGGGGCAGCTTCAGATAATGCGGGCGATGGGGTTGTTCAAAGTTGTTGACATAGCACCAGTCGGCGGGAGCGGTTTCAGTGGCTGCCTTTTGCTCTAGAAATTGGCGAATAGCGGAATATTTTCCGGCCCCCTGCGGCCCCAGCGCGTAGAGGTTATACCCGTCCCGGCGAATACCAATGCCAAAGCGCACCGCTTCGACGGCGCGGGCCTGTCCAATGATTTCGGTCAGATCATCCAATTCTGCCGTCGTCGCAAAAGCGAACTGGTTAAGGTCACAGCGCCGGCAGAGTGCTTCCGGGATCAAAGGCTGAACAGTGTCCATCGTTCAAACCTCCTCACTTAACCATAGATGATGTAGAGAGGCTAATCGTTACCCTCTGAGCGAACCAGGAGCAAAGGCCGGTCCACCCGATGCAAGATACCGGCGGCCACACTCCCGTAGAAGACCCGGGCCAGGCCGGTCCGGCCATGGCTGGCCAGGGCAATTAGGTCCGCATTTTCGCGTTCGGCTGCATTTATAATCTCAGTTACAACCGGTCCCTGAGCAATATGTGTTTTAACTTCAATCCCTTTTTGACGTAATTTTCCCTGGAGCGCCAGCAGATAACTCTCGGCAGTTTTGAGGTGCTGCTCGTGTTCTACCAGGTCCGGCACCGCATAAGTACCGTCAATGAGGAGCGGTCTTGGCTCGATGACTTGCAGCAGAACAACCTGGGCTTGATAACACTGGGCCAAATCCTCAACATGAGGCATGATCGCCTCGGCTCGCTTCGAGCCATCCAGGGGAACTAAAATTTTTTGATACATTGCCATTGAAGTAACCTCCTCTAAGAATAGTGGACGATAGATAGTAGACGGGAAATGGTACCCTCCTGACCCTTCGGGGTTGAGACCTTGTTACCCTGCTACTTATCATGCCTAAAACAAAAATCTCCCCAAATGCGCTTGGCATCGGAGGAGATTGACAGCCGCCCAAGTAATCAATCTTTGGCTTATCGAGTTGACCAGGGATAAGCTTGGCCTCGTGCATCAGCGCACGGTGATGACATTTGCAATCCTATTTACTTAATCCCCTACCGTTATTATACTACACTTGGCCGGGTAAATCAATCCGTTTTTGGCCGCGATTACCCAGCCAAAAGATGAAAGCGGCCAGGAAAAAGGTGGACGCTGAAAAAAAGAAGACGACGTGCCCGTCGGTCTGATCCCACAAATAACCGGCCACAACCGAGCCAAGACTCCACCCCAGCCCGCTTTGAGCCGCCCCCACCAGCGCCTGGGCCGTGGCGTTCAGGCCCGGCGGAGCGGCTTCACTGGCATAGCCGACTGCCGCTACCCAGAAAAAGCCAAAGCAAAGACCCATCCCTGGGAGAACGGTAATGATGAGCCAGGGTGTGGAGGCCAGCGCAACCAGCGTCCAGACGAGCGCAAAACCCAGCAGGCCGATGACAATCAGCCGCTTATGGCTGTAGTGAGCTAACCAGCTCGCTCCAAAGTACATCAAAACAACTTCAGGCAGGGAATTGGCCGTCCAGGCTAAGCCTACCTGGGCTTCGGTGCCGCCGAGCGCCAAAATGTGCAGGCCCAAAAAGCCGATATAAGCCGAAATTCCCATGCCAAGCAGGGTCATGGCGATCAAAAAGCTCAAATATCCTCCCTGGCCTATCAAAGTCCGCAGCCCCTCCAGCAACCCGACTCTGTGCGGGGCGCTGCTAATCGGCAGCAAAAAACTCAGGCCAGCACAGGCTAGCCCCAGCAAGCTTCCGTGCAGCCAAAATATTAAGCTCAACTTGGCGGGCGTTAACAGTTGGCCCAGGACGAATGTGGCCAGGACAAAGCCGACTGTGCCCCACAGCCGCTGCTGGCCGTAGCTGCTCCGGGTGCGTTTGGCCATATCCATCACCGCACTATCCACAATCGAACCGATAGGGGTGCGAAAAAACGATAGCGCCGTGACCAGGGCCATGAGCGGCCAAAAGCTGCTCACGCCCAGGAAAAGGAGGGTAATCAATCCGGCCACAAAAGCGCACAGGGCCAGAACCAGGCGATGAATCTGCCAGCGGTCGGCTACAGCTCCCCAAAAAGGATTGGCGGCGAGGGCAATGAACGGGGCAATGCTGCCCAGCCAGCCAATCTCGACGCCGCTCAGTCCTTTCCCTTGCAGGTAGATATTAAAAAATGGCACCAGGGAGCCAATTGCCCCAAAAAAGAGCAAATAGTAGATTTTGGCAACAAACAACCCCCATTTGACGGAATCCGTGGCAATGTTGGGGGTCAGCACCGTCGCTGGGCGTGGTTGGCGATAAATAGACGGGTCCTCTTTTCCAAGTAAGTAGATTTTAGAGTCCAAAATGTGCTTGAGACTCCTTTTCAACAAAGGCTGACAATAGCACAAAAGGTCAGAGGGAGCAATTTGATTGACAACCCTCTGAATTCTCCTATACTAACGGTAGGAGAACGAGGTAATGGCCTTTGAAGTCGAACTAAAAGCCTGGTTGCGCCAGCCTGACATGATCGAAGCAAAAGCGGTGCAGTTGGGCGCTTTTAAAGGGGAGGCCCTCAAGGAAGACATCTACTTCCGGCGGCGTGGTGAGCAGAGCGCCGTGCCCGCCGACCGTTTCCGGCTGCGGCGAGAGGGGGGCCAGGCTGTTGTCAATTTTAAGCAGGAGGCCATCGCCACAGGTGTTGAAGTCAATGAAGAGGTCGAATTTGGGGTGGACGATACCCACGCCTTTTTCCAATTTGCCAACCGTTTTGGCTTCGAGCCGTTTGTGGTCAAGCGCAAAAAATCGCGGGTCTACCGCATCGAGCGGGCCAACGTAGAACTGAACGAGGTGGAACACCTCGGCCACTTTATTGAAATCGAAATTCTGTGCGACGACGAGGCCCTGGTCCCGGCTGCCCGCACCGAGATTGCCCGGCTGTATCACCACCTCGGCCTCCCCCCGGCCGACCTGGAGCCGCGCCGTTACATCGAGTTGATCCAGGCCGCTCACCCGGTGCAGTACCGCTTTGTCAATGATCCAACAATGGATTGGCCGTTTATGGAAGCTTCGCTACAGGCGTGAAAAGAATGATTCTGCATTTGTATCTAATTTTTGAATCGCTATAATGTCCACAAGTTGACTTTAGTGCTCACCAAACCAACATTGGCCACTGTGGTTTGCCGTGAGTTCCAGCCAACGATACGCAGCTACCGGGTATATTAGGGTACAGCACGATCGTTTGAGGGGGGGATCGTATGGCTGATACCGTTTCAACAATCGATCACTCCACTAATCTGGTCGCCGGCTCGCTCCTGAGTACCAAATTGTTCATCCCCCAGGCGCGACAACTGCAGGATATACTGCCACGTCCCCGCCTGGTCGAACGGCTGAAGACGGGGTTATCGCGTAAGTTAACCCTTATCTCCACCCCGGTTGGCTTTGGCAAAACCACCCTTTTAACCGAGTGGATTCCTCAAAGTGAACGCTGTGTCTCCTGGGTCTCCCTGGACGAAAACGATAATGACCTGACCCGTTTTTTGACCTACTTCATCGCGGCGCTCCAGATGCTCAAGTCTGATTTTGGCCAGACCCTTCTGGTGACGCTTCAATCCCCGCAACCACCCGCTATCGAAAGTCTGATTACAGCCCTGGTTAACGAGATAATTCGGACTCTGGATAAATTTGCCCTGGTTTTGGACGATTATCACCTGATCCACCTGCCGGCTATTCATGCGGCTGTCGCCTTTTTGTTGAGCAACTTACCCCCCAACATGCACCTGATCATTACCAGCAGGGCCGACCCGTCGCTGCCCCTGGCCCGGCTGCGGGTGCGCGGTCAATTGACCGAACTGCGGGCGGCCGACCTGCGCTTCACTC
This sequence comes from Anaerolineales bacterium, assembly GCA_015075185.1. Taxonomy (GTDB): domain Bacteria; phylum Chloroflexota; class Anaerolineae; order 4572-78; family J111; genus DSQQ01. Next base: position 470,471 of record JABTUW010000004.1, read on the forward strand.
CCAATGAAGCCGCTGCCTTTCTGAATGAGATCATGGGCTTGAGCCTCTCGACCGAGGATATTACGGTCCTGGAAACACACACCGAAGGTTGGATTGCCGGGCTGCAACTGGCCGCACTCTCGATGCAGGGTCGGCATGATCTGACCCGCTTCATTCAAACCTTCACCGGCAGCCATATTTATGTTGTTGACTACCTGACCGAAGAAGTGCTGCAACGCCAGCCGGAAAGTATGCAAACCTTCTTGCTGCAAACCTCCATCCTGGAACGGTTGAGTGGTTCCTTGTGTAACGCCATCACCGAGGAGAGTGATGGACAGGCGATGCTAGAGCAATTACAACAGCATAACTTGTTCATTATTCCACTGGACGACGAGCGCCACTGGTATCGCTATCATCACCTGTTTTCGGAACTGTTACGTGCTCGCCTGGCGCGGACCCACCCGGACTGCGTGCCGGAACTCCATCGTCGGGCCAGTTCATGGTACGAGCACAACGGACTGATGGCCGAAGCCGTGCAGCATGCGCTGGCGGCTGGCGACGGTACTCTCGCGGCCCGGTTGATCGAACCGCTGGCACGTCCGATGCAACTGCGCGGCGAGATGATGACCGTGATGGGCTGGCTCGCCGCGCTGCCAGAGGATGAGTTGCGGGCGCGCCCCCGTCTCGGCCTGATCTATGCTTGGGGGTTGGCCACTACCGGCCAGTTGTTGGTGGCGGAGCGCTGGCTGCAGAACATGGAGCACGACCTCACCGCTTTTGGTGACCGCGACAACCTGCTCGGGGAGGTGACAGTTATTCTGGCGCGGATCGCGCTCATCCAGGGCGAGTTTCCGCGCGCGATCGAGTTGGCGCGCCAGGCACTCGCTTCACTGGCCGAAGATCAGTTGTCGCTACGTGCCCTGAACTATGTGTCCCTCGGCTCTGCCTGCATTGGATTTGGCGATTTGGATACAGCCAGCCAGAGCTTCGCCCAGGCTATCGGCCTCTACCAGGCCATCGGCCAGCCGGTCCAGGCGCTGCTGCCACTGCGCCAGTTGGCCAGGGTGCAGCTCCAACAAGGCCACCTGAACCAACTGGACCAGGCTATTCAGGAAGCGCTGCGGCTTGCGGCTGAGTGGGGGAAATCCTCACCGTTGATGGGCTATACCTATATGAGCCTGGGTGAGCTGTGGTATGAGCGTAATGACCTGACGGCTGCCAGCCGCTACTTCATCGATGGTCTGGCGCTGGTCGAACTGGGTGGCACCAGGGAGGTTCTGAACTTGATGAATCTGGTGGATGCTCACCTGGGGCTGGCACGGCTCAAGCAAACCCATGGTGACCTGCAGAGTGCGCTGGACCTGATTCGGCGGATCGAGCCAATCTGGGGGCAGCTGGCGCATGTGATCCAACAGCGCAGCAGTGCGCAGAGTGTAGCGCCGAGCGAGCGGCAGGTTGAGCCGGGCAGATCTCGGCCCGGGGTGAGCCAGATATATCTTGACCTGATCGCGGCCTGCCAAGTGCGGCTCTGGCTGAGCCAGGGCGACCTCGACGCAGCCACCCAGTGGGCGCAGAACAGGGAATGGAGCCTGGAAGGCGAGATCATGTTCGTTGAGGAGATTAGGCACATCACGCTGGTGCGAGTGCTAATCGCCCAAGGCGAGCACGAGCGCGCTCTCGCACTCCTGGCACGACTCCTGGACGCTACAGAAGCCATGGGGCGCATGGGGCGAGTCATCGAGCTATTGGCGCTCCAGGCGCTGGCGTTGCACGCGCAAGGGCGGGAATCCGAGGCGCTGATCCGATTGGAGCGCGCCCTGGTACTTGCTGAACCGGAGGGCTACATCCGGACCTTTGTGGACGAGGGGCCGCCGATGGCGGCACTGCTCCGCGAGGCCCACACCCGCGGCATCATGCCAGCTTACGTTGCTAAGCTCCTGGCCGCTTTTCCGACGGATGAAAGTGGAACGCTGCGCGTGAAGTATGAAGAACATTCGGCACCTCTTCATCTTTCATCTCGTTTTGCGATCCCTCAGCCTTTGGTAGAGCCGTTGAGCAAACGCGAACTGGAAATCCTCTCTCTGATTGCCCAGGGCTTAACAAATTTTGAAATTGCGCAACAGATTTTCATCTCGGCTCAGACGGTCAAGGTCCATACCCGCAACATCTACGGCAAGCTTGGCGTTAATTGCCGGCGGCAGGCCGTCAGCAAAGCCAGGACCTTGGGCCTGTTGACCTGATCTTAATAGCCGAGGAGGACTCTGAAGCCCACCAAACCGACGGTGGGCTTTTTGTATTCTGCACAAATACCACCTTTTATACCCCGTCATGGGGGATGACACTACCACCATCAGTCGAATATACTGCAACCATAAGTTCAATTAACAGTTGCAACCAAATCCAAAAAATATTGATTAAAAAAGGAGACTGTACGATGCAAACCAATGTAACTTTAAACAAAAAATCAGGCAAGGGCACGACCGACCGGGTGATCTCCGAGATGGCCACGTTCTTCACCGTCAAGCCGGGCCAAGCGGAGGAGCTTCGCCAAGCGTGTGAACGGTTCGCCGCTGTGGCCCTCCAGGCCGACCCGAAGGTCGTACAAAAGAGCGGTCTGCGCGACTCGCGGCATGTGCTCTTCGACAACGATCAGCGGCTCCTGTGGGCCACGACCTTTGAGACCGAATGGGACCCCTATATCGACGACGCTGTCCTGGTCATGGGTTTCAGGGCCTTTGTCGACTGGATGCAGTATACCGTCGAGGGGAGCAGCATTATCAAATCTATGCAGGACTCGGTCAGCGCAGGGGGGCTCAGCACAGCGAGTACCGGAGAAATCGAGCAATTCCTGTCCGCGAACACCAGCGATCTCAAGCGTATTCTGCAGTCGACCCAGGCGCCCGCAGTCGGGTATTGGAATATGCTCGCGGATCAGACGATCCCGCAGATCCGCAAAGCTCAGCGGGTGGAGCAAGCCTTCCAGCAGGTACTCGACAGTCCCGATGCCGCCCAGGCGCTCCAGCACCCGGCTCTGCAGCCCCTACTCGAACAGGCCGCCGACTGATAATGAAAACGGAGGCCAAAAGCTATGCTTTTGGCCTCCTGCAAAGCTATTTTCGAGGAGGAACAAATCATGCAAAACAATATAACCTTGAACAAAAAATCGGGCAAAGGGATCAGCGACGGGGTCATTTCTGAGTTGACCACCATCTTCACCGTCAAACCGGGCCACGCCGAGGAGTTGCGCGGGGCTTGTCAACGGTTTGCCGAGAGGGTGCGCCAATCCGACCCGCAAGCCCGCCAGAAGAGTGGCCTGCGCGATGTGCGCCTTGTCCTCACTGACGACGACCGACGACTCCTGTTGATGACAACTTTTGAAACCGATTGGGACCCTTACATTGACGACGCCATCTACATTATCGGCGTCGAGAACTGGATGGATCTATTGCAGCATGTCAGCGAGTCCCCGGGCGGCGTATTGGGCCTGAAGAACACCACCCTACCCAAGCAGGTGCTACAGACGCACCAGTCCCCGGCGACTGCCTACTGGAACGCACTAGCGGATTGGACGATACCGGAGATCGAAAAGGCACTACGGCTGCGGCAGGCTTTCGAGCAGGTGCTTGACGACCCGGCAGCCGCCCCGGTCCTCCAGCACCCGGCTTTGAAACCGCTGCTTGAGCAAGCCGCTGACTGATGATGAAATAGGAGTCCAAAAGCATAGCTTTTGGACTCCTGCAAAACTATTTTTACGGGAGAGAAACGATGATGACAGAAACAACCATTACGCTTGAGTTGAACGACATCCAGGCCGGAGCCTTGCGCCGACGGCCCACGCCCTACACCGGCGCTTACTTTTTACTACGCATTGACGAGCGGCAGGCTGGTCGGGAATTCCTGCGCTGGCTCATCCCGGCCCTCGCTTCCGCCGCCGATCCTGAGCAGCAGGCCTGGCTGGCCGCCTCGCTCACCTTTCAGGGTCTCAAGGCGTTGGGCGTGCCGCAGGCGTCGCTCGACAGCTTTCCCCTTGAGTTTCAACAGGGGATGGCGGGCCGAGCGGCTGACCTGGGCGATGTCGGCGAAAGCGCGCCCGAACACTGGGAACAGCCACTCGGCTCAGCCGAGGTCCACCTCGTCCTGGCGGCCATCGCCCCCGATGCGCCCCGGTTTGAGCTGATCCTGGGCCGCGCCCGTGAGATCATGCACGACCTGTCCGGCGTCGCCTTGATCTGGCGGCAGGATGTCGCCTCCCTGTCCACCGAGCGCGACCATTTCGGCTTCAAGGACGGTATCGGCCAGCCAGCTATCGAGGGCAGCGGCATTCCCGGCAGCAATCCTCACGAAGCGCCGCTCAAAGCGGGCGAGTTTATGCTGGGTTATCAGAGTGAAACCGGCGATGTGGCGGTCGGGCCGCAGCCCGAAGTATTGGGCCGCAATGGCACCTATATGGTCTTCCGCAAGCTGCACACCCGCGTGGCCACCTTCCGCCAATATCTCCGTGAGCGGGCCACCAGCCCGGCTGAGTCGGAACGGCTGGCAGCCAAGATCGTCGGGCGGTGGCCCAGTGGCGCACCCCTGATGCTGGCCCCGGAGCAGGACGATCCCGAACTGGGGGCCGACCCGCACCGCAACAATGCCTTCCTCTACGGGGACGACCCGCGCGGCCTCAAATGTCCATTCGGCTCTCACATCCGGCGGATGCACCCGCGTGACTCGGTCATCGTGGGCGAGGTCCGGTTACACCGGATGCTCCGGCGCGGGACCAGCTACGGCCCGCCGCTGGCCGAAGGTGTTTTGGAGGACGACGGGGCCGACCGCGGCATTATGTTTGCCTTCATCGGAGCGCATATCGCCCGGCAGTTTGAGTTTGTCCAGGCCCAGTGGGTCAATGACGGCAAATTTATCGGCGCACCCGCCGAGAAAGATCCATTCATCGGCCCCAACGACGGCAGCGGCCAATTCACCATTCCGCAGCAGCCTATCCGCCGCCGCTTGCAAGGACTGCCCGCCTTCGTGGTCAACCGCGGCGGCGAGTACTGCTTTATGCCCAGCCTGCCGGCTCTCCGCTGGCTGGCCGAGCTTAACACGTGATAGGAGGATACGATGTCAGACCATTTTTCCGGCCCACGAGCCATTGCCGACCCAACTGCCGATATTGCTGATCTTTACGTCTTTCCCAGCCCGGAGCGGCCCGGCCACCTGGTGCTGGTGATGAACGTCTTTCCGGCGGTCATGCCCGGCGCGCTCTTCTCCGATGCGGTTGTCTACCGCTTCCGGCTCCGGCCGGTCACCGGAATTTCCACGGGAGCCAGACCGGCCTTCGAAGTCGGCCAGACCGAATATGTTTTTAGCTGCACCTTCGCCGCCCCAGTCCAGCGGAATGGCAGCGAAGCCTGGCTGCAAATGGGTACGTGCACCACGCCAGCCGGAGAGATGATCTTCTTCCGGGTCAACGACGAGCCAGGAACGGAAGCGCAGGGGCTGCGAGTCTTTGCCGGGCCGCGCCTGGACCCATTCTTTATTGACCTGCCCGGTGTGAAAGCCACTGAAAAGCTGAGGCGGCTCGCCTTCAAAGCTCAAGGAAGCAATAGTCTCGAAGGTCAAAATGTCCTGAGCATTGTCGTCGAAGCCGAAGTTGGCCTATTTGGCTCCAGCGGCCCACTTTTTGCGGTAGTCGGCGAAACTATGACGACCGGCAAAGCCCCCCTCCGGTTGGAGCGGGTGGGCCGGCCGGAGATCAAAAATGTCGTGATGTCGTCAAAGGAGTTCGATCCGCTGAACCGCGACCTGGAGATCCGGGATTTATACAACCAGGAAGACCCGTTCCATTTGGCCCCGACTTATGCCGAAACCTACCGCGCCCGCTTGAACGCCCATCTGGCCTTCTTCGACAGCCTTGACGGCGAGACCGACTGGCCGCCCGACGAGCAGGGTAACCATCCCCTAACCAAGTTGCTGCTGGCCGATTTCCTGGTAGTAGATGTCTCGAAACCTTACGCCGAAAATAGCTGCTTCGAGATTGAGCAAGCTCTGCTCAAAGGGCGTGTTCCCGAAACGTGCGGCGGCCGCTCGCTCAACGACGACATCGTGGACAGTCTCTATACCTTGCTGGTCAATGGTGGTAACGGCCCGCGCATCCGCGACGGCGTTGACCAGGCCACTCGGCCTGCTGCCCGCCGCTTCCCTTACCTGGTTAGCCCCAATCCAAACCCACCGGATTTGAAGGCTGGAGCCGCTGCACTCTCTGCCCAGCCTCAAGGGAGGGCACAATGATCGGCCTGCCCCACGATACCGAACCCATCACGACGAGCGGCGTGATTGCCCTGCTGAATCTGCACAGGCAGATAGATGGGCTGGAGTCGCAGGCGGCTGGGGGACGGCTGACGGTAGTCCAACGGGCAAATCTCATTGACCTGCTCAGCCTGCGCGGGCAGCTTTTGAGTTGTATTGCCGACATCGAGCGCGCCGCAACCCTGGCCAAGCAGCTTGTAGGCGACGCGCCCACCGAGGGCCTTGCCTTCTTGACCCGCGCCAGGACACGAGCGGCCTTTCACCACTTCGCCGAGGCGCTGGCTGATCTCAGCGTAGCAGAGCGACTCGGCTCGGAGCGAACTGCGCTAGAAGCCGAGTGCGCGGTGATCTTCCAGGCGCTCGGACGCTACGACGCCGCGCTTGTCTTGCGCCAGAACGCGGTAAAGCACCAGCCTGATTTCGCCACGCTGGGCGCGCTGGCCGGACTCCAGGCCGAACGGGGCAAGATTGCCGAGGCAGAGGGTCTATTTAGGGAGAGCCGGCGGCGTTACCGGGGGGTCTCGCCCTTTCCCCTGGCCCTGCTCGACTTTCAGCGCGGCCTGATGTGGCTGGAACAGGGTGAACTTCACACCGCCCGCGCCTGGTTTAGCGCAGCACAGAGCCGCGTACCGGGCTATGTTCCGGCATTGGGCCATCTGGCCGAGGTTGAGGCCGCTCTGGGCGAATATGAATCGGCTATCAACCGGCTGCGCCCGCTGTCGGTGTCCTCCGACCCCGAATACGCTGGTTTGCTCGCTGGCCTTTTAAGCAAGACCGGTCAGAGGGATGAGGCCGGTCAGTGGCGCAGCAAGGCTGCGGCCCGCTACGATGAACTGGTAGCCCGTCACCCGGACGCCTTTGCCGATCATGCGGCAGAGTTTTGGCTCACCATCGGCGCCGACGTCAAAAAAGCACGCAAACTGGCCTGGCAGAATCTGATCATTCGCCAGACCCCCCGCGCCTATGCTCTCGTCAACCTTGCCGCCCTGGCGAGCACCAGCCATTGAAGTGAAGTGAGGTATTCCATGTCTAACCATTACGATATGATTGTCATCGGTTCCGGTCCGGCCGGCGAAAGCGCCGCCCAAATCGCTGCCTATTTTGGTTATCGGGCAGCGATCATCGAACGCCACCAACCGGGTGGCACGCCGACCACTCGCGGCGGCGCGCCGACAAAAACCCTGCGAGAAGCCGCCCTGGCCCTGACCGGGTTCTACCAGCAGGAAGTCTATGGGGTGGAGCTGGGCGTCCCACCCGCCGTGGCCCTCGATAAAGTGGCCGAACGGACCCGGCACGTTTGCCAATCCTTGCAGAAGACCATCGCCAACAGAATCGCCGTTTGGGAGATAGCCTACTTGCAGGGAACAGCGCGGCTCGCCCCAGGCGGCAAGGTCTGCCTGACCGAGGCTGATGGTGGTGTGGTTGAGTTGTCGGCCCAAGTCATCCTGATTGCCACCGGCTCCCGGCCGCTGCGTCCCGCTAATATTCCCTTCGACGATCCGGCTGTCTTCGATGCGGACAAAATTTACAGCCTCACCGCCTTGCCCAAGAGCCTGTGCATTGTCGGCGGCGGCCCGGTTGGAGTTGAATTTGCGACCATCTTCAAGGCATTGGGCACTGCTGTGACCCTGGTCCAAATGGGCGATCAGCTTGCTCCGACGATGGATGGCGAGGTGGCCCGCCTGATGGCCCAGATTTTTGAGGAGCGCGGCGTCCGGGTCATCCTCGGTGCGGGAACGGAGACGGTCACGCGGGTAGGCAATCAGCTCCAGGTCAGCCTGTCGAATGGCGCGACCTGTGAAGCCGACGCCGTCTTTTTCGCCGCAGGTCGCAGCCCGAACACGGAAGATTTGGGGTTGGACGAGGTTGGGGTGGCGGTGGATCAGCGAGGCTATGTTGTGGTGGACCGAAATTTCCAGACGAGTGTCCCCGGAGTCTACGCCGCCGGGGATGTCCTGGGCCCCGGACTGTCGTCGGTGGCGATGGAGCAGGGTCGGGTGGCGGCCTGTCGGGCGTTGAATATTGATTTCCTCGAGAGAGTTGATCCTATTCCCATCTCGGCGGTGTATGGAATGCCGGAAATGGCCGGGGTCGGCTTGACCGAAGAACAATGCCAGGAGCAAGGGTTGGATTATGCCGTTGGTCGTGCGGCGTTTGCATATATCCCGCGTGGCGCTATCTCCGGTCATGATGGGCTGTTAAAGTTAATTTTCCGCCGGGATGACCGGCGGCTGCTGGGCGTTCACTGTCTGGGTGAAATTGCTTCGGAAATCATCGGGGCCGGGCAGATGGTCCTGCATTACGGGGGCACGATTGATATCTTCAGCGCGATCACCCTGCCTACGCCAACTTACAGCTACGCTTACAAAAATGCCGCCTTCGATGGCCTACGACGCGTAATGAAACGCCCGTAGCCTGATTGACAACCTATCGAACTGAATTCTGGGATTTATCATGTTAGACCAATTACGTGACCAAGTGGCTCAAACCCTAGCCGAAACAAACTGGTGTACCCTGGCAACTACCGGCCCGGCTGGCCTTCAGGCCTCCATGGTCCGCTGTGCCGGGCAGGGAATCACCCTGTATCTACTGATCCCCGATACCTCGGATCATCTTTTCAACCTGGAGAGTGAGCCTGAAGTGGCTGTGACTACTGAAAGCTGGCAGATGCGCGGTGCGGCTGAGATCATTCAGGACAGTACGGGTGTGTTTTCGGCTGAGCAGCGCCAATGGCACACCTTGGTCAGGGTTTCACCCATACGGCTGCATATTCTGCCTGCGAAGGGCGGCCCGGCGAATTGCGCTGAAACCATAGATTTTGACGGCTAGGGCAAGGCCCGCTTTGGCCAGACGGAACACAGGTAGGCCTGGACCTCTTGATGCTGATCCAAGAACGACTGACTGAGAAGTTCATGGCGCTGGTCCCGGCCAATCAATCACTACCGCGTTCTCGCCACTGCTGTCGTTGACAAGAGGCACGCGCTCCAGCGTGTTTGGATCATAAAAGCCCATGTATAGCCGGTAGGGCTGGCCGGTTGCGGGCAGAGGGAGCGGCAACTGCAAATCAGCGGTGTCGCGCAGCCACTCCCCTTTTTGCTGCAAAGTATGCCACACCTCCAACGTCAATAACCCTTCCAACAAAAAGTGGTCCGATTGAGCAACTGTCTGGCCTTGAGCGTTGCGCACTTGCACAAACACTTTAAGCTGGCGAGCCGGTGTGCCGGTGGGCCGCCAGTAGAGACCCAAGGCAAGCGTGCCATCGGGGGCAATCCCCCTAGGATCAAGACTGTAACCTCCCAGGTGAATCACGTTGCTAAAGTTGGCGTCGAGATTGGTCGCGGGTTCGGCGGGCAGCGGCTTGGGGTAAGACCGGCTGAGGAAAACCTGGGTAGCGCCCGTTTGGTGAACTGAGTCCATCTGGGCCAGGATTTGCTGGGTAAAGAAAGGCTCAAAACGCTCAAACAGGCGCGCTTGATCCACGACAAACCAGACTCGCTGGCCCTGCCCCAGCGCGGTATTCAGTTCCTCGACGGAGTCAATCAGCGGGCTGCCGGTGTAGCGGTCAACGGGCGTGTCGCTCTCGTCGCCTTCGGGCAAAACCAGGGCGGTGACCTGGTTAGCGTAATAATCGCAGCGATCCAGGTAGAGATAGGCCGCCGCCGGGTGGACAGTCATCACCCCGTCGCCGGGCTGCCAATTTTGGCGGACGTACGCAAAAGCAATGTTGTAATCCCCCGTTCCCTGGGCCTGGGCCAGTTCCCAGGCTGGCGAACCCCACTGAACCGCAATCAAGGCTACTCCGGCCAGGGCGGCCACTCCCCTTAACCCGGCTCTAGGTAAGCGTTTCTGGCTCAAACCGATCAAGAGCGCAGCCAGGCCGTCCAGCAGGCGCGCCAGACTACCCGCGCTCAGCAGCAAAAAAGCCGGCAGGGCCAGGATAAAAACGTAGCGGCTCTTGCTCCACGTGTCCGTTAGCAGCGCCCCCATCTCAAAGATAATCAGCAGCCCAAACATGGTCAGGAAGAGAAAGGCAATATCGGCGAAGGTGAAACGCCGCCGCAGCAGCCGGTACAGGGTCATCAACAAAGAGAGGCCAATGAGAGGCCGCAGCCAATTGTAGGCCGAGGTTTCAAAGAAACCAAACAAGTTGTCAAAGCGGGACCACTCCAGGCCGGGGAGAAAAAAGCCGCGCAGGAACTCCAATCCCAGCGGAGCGGGAGTCTGGGCCGATATATCTTGCAAAGTATTGGTGCTGCTCACCTGTCCCCTCGCCGCAACAGCCAGGACCAAGCCCAACAGCAGCGCCGCGACGAGACCTTCTTGCCACAGGCGGGGTTGGCTGAGCCAGCCGCGGCGGTAGGTTAGAGTGAAGAGGAGGAGCAGCAGCGCCAGGGGCGGCACGATCAGGAAAGTGATGGTATGCGAAAATAAGGCCAGCGCCAGGAAAGCCAGGCCCAGGTAGCGTGCTCGCCGGCTGGGATACTTGACTGTGCCCAGCAGCAGCCAGGCCGTCCCCAGCAGCACAAACAGGTGAGCCGGGGTATACATACGTGCCCGGCTGCCCCAAATGATAGACCATTCGTCCAGGGCTACCAGCGTTGCCGCCAACAGACCGGCCAGGCGCGAATCAAACAGCCGCCAAGCGGTCAGGTAATAAGCGGCCACGGTGACGACACTGATGAGGAGGACAGGCCAGCGGGCGATTTCTTCCTTAAACCCCACCAGGGCCAGCAATGCGCCGGAGAGAAAGGAGAGCAGCAGGCCGTGGTCATAAAACAGGCCGGAGGGCAGGATCGGCAGGCCGCGTTGGGCGACCATACGGGCAGCCAGCATGCTGATATATTCGTCGAAGAAATACACGGACGCCAGAAGGTAAGCGAGACGGAGCCAAAAAGCCACGAGTAAGAGCAGCCAGAGGATGAAGCGCGTCCACCGAGGCACGGATGAATTGGGCAGTCTGCCAGGAATAAAACCTCGCCACGGGGGGATCATGGGTTGGAAATGGTCTCCAAGAGGACGGCGTTTTCGCCGCTGCTGTCGGCAACCAGGGGAACCCGTTCGAGGGTGGCCGGATCGTACAGGCCGGCAAAAAGACGATAGGCGCCGGGTGGTAGGTTCTCCGGCAGAGCCAAATCGGCACTGTCGCGCAGCCATTCGCCCTGATCTTTGAGCTGGCCCAAAGTGCCGCCGCTCAGCAGGCCCTCATAGATAAAATGGTCGGCCTGGGCCACTGTTTGATTTTGCCCGTCGCGCAGTTGGACAAAGACTTTATAGGGCTTTCGAATTTGAGAAGTTTTAGGCCGCCAGTACAAAGCCAATTGAACGGTTCGATCCGGCGTTGCCGCTGCCAGGTCGAGACTATAGCCGCCTAATTCTATCAAATCGCTAAAGTTGGCGTGGAGTTCGGCCAGCGGCTCGGCTGGGATGGGGCGCGGGTAGGGCTGGCTCAAAAAAACGAGCACACCGCTGTCCTGGCGCTGTACATTCATTTGAGCAAAGACTTGCTGGATAAAGAGCGGCTCATAACGGCTAAACAGCCGGTTGTTATCCACCACGAACCAGAGCCGGGGCGATTCAGCCAGAACCTTATCCAGCCCCTCCACCGAATCAACCAGAGTCGAGCCGACATAGCGGTCCACCAACTCTTCCGACTCATCATCGGCGAACACCCGCGCTGTTCCCTGCGTGGCGTAATAATCGGAGCGGCCCAGGTATAAATAAGCAGCGGAAGGATGGACGGTCATCACCCGGTCGCCCTCCTGCCACTGCGACTCCACCCACTTGAAAATGGTATGGTAACCGCCTGTCCCCCTGGCCATGGCTACACTCAAGGCCGGGCTGGCCCAGTAGGCGACAATAAGAAAGACAGGGAGTAGGAAGTAGATAGTAGGTAGTAGGGGGATTCCTTGCGGCGGTCCCAAAGGGAGGCTTCGCTCTCGGCGGTCGGTGGCCGGTGGTCGAGATGTTAGAAGACGAGGCAATTTTTCAAACACACGGGCCAGGCCATCGGCGGCGAGGAGGAGAAAAGGCGGGTGGCAGAGGATGAACAAGTAGCGGGTTTTGCGCCAGGTTGAAGTGAGCGCCAGGCCTAATTCGGCGATGGTCAGCAAAAAGACCAAACCCAAGCAGATAACGGCCAGGTCACGCCGGGTCAGCCGCCCACGTATAACGGCCAGAAGAGCCAGGCCAAAAGACAGGGCCGCTAAAATCAGCAGGGGCCAGTATTCCGCAGCAGTGTAAACATAGATAAAATCGTCAACTCGCTGCCAACTGAAGCCGGGATCCAAGAATTTATTAAAGACTCCCGCCAGACCGCTGCCGTCCCCATTGCCACTGCTACCGCCGCCGGCTGCGTCAGGTGACAAAAAAGGAATCTGCCCTCCCACTGCAAAAGCTGCCCCAACGGCCAGCAGCACCCCGGCAATAATCAGTTCCAGAATAACGGGTTTTTGGCGGTACCAGTCAAACTTGAACTTCCGCTGGCCTAGCCATAGACCAATTAGCAAGGCCAAACTCCAGACCGGCAGCGCCACCACCGCTACCGAATGGGTCAGAATGGCCGCCAGATAAAGGGCAACCCCCAGCAGGCGGCCAAAGCGATGAGGGTGGAGGAGAACGCCTTGCAGCAGAAAATAGAACCCCAGGAGCATGAGTAAGCTGGCCAGGGCGTACATACGCATCCGGGCGGACCAGAGGATCATCTCGGGATCAAAGGTGGCCAGAGTTAAAGCCAACAGGCCCGCGAATGAAGTTCGCAGAGTCCGCCGGCCTACCTGATAGAAAGCAGCCACTGCCAGCACTCCGGCCAGCAAAGAGGGCCAGCGCGCGATTTCCTCCCGGAATCCGGTCCATGTAATCAAGGGCGCCGCCAGGTAGGACAAAAGCAAACCTTGGTGATACAACAAACCCGACGGCAAAAAGGGCGCGCCTTTTTGGGCCGTCATTTGCGCGGCTAACATGCTGATGTATTCGTCAATGTGAAAAATGCCGGCCAGTAAGTGCCCGAGCCGCAGAGCAAAAGCGGCCAGAAGGAGGATTAGGATGAGAAAATAACCCGGTTTGGTTGACATGGAACAATAATTGTGAATTGTGAACGTTACCCCTTCACAATTGGCTGTTTATACCGCAGGGTCTTTTGGGACTATTCACAATTTTCTCAGCTTCGTTTACGGCCCAGGGCAATTTGCCAGGGGAAAGAGTAACCGTGCCAGACAACATCTACCACGCAGCTAAGCATCCGTTTAAAGCTGCGCCCGCTGTAGTTGTGGAAATGTTCAGGATCGTTACCCAGGGCGCGGAGATGTTTACCCCGTAAAAAATTAGCTCCCCGAAAAAACGGTTCATGGGGGACACTCAATAAGACGTATTCCGCCGACACACGAGCCAGTTCGCGTAACCCAACGGTCGAATCGGGCAGGTGCTCCAACACTTCCAGGCAAATGACCAGAGGAAAGTGATTGTCGGGAAACGGCAGGTGGTGAACATCAAATTGGGTCAAGGGCGCATGATGCTCCAGATGGTCACGTCCCCAGACCAAGGCATCGGCGCTAAAGTCCCCCCCCATGATTGTGATGGGGGAGGCCTGCGCCTGCTGCAAATGTTTCAGCACAAAGCCTTCGCCGGAGCCGGCATCCAGCAAACAGGTGACACCCGTCTGCCGAATGAGGGTTACGACGCGCTGATGAAATTTATCCAGCAAGGCCCGCTGGATTGGGTTTGGATTAAGATGTTTTTGACGATTGCCGTGTCGGTCCATAATGAATGGGCAATAACAAGAATTAGGACTCGTGTTGTAAAATCTGTTTGATAGCATATTCCTGATCAGGGCGAAAGGTGAAATAACGGATCATTTCTCCCAGGAGGCCGGTCGAAAAAAGCTGAATTCCCAGGATCATGGCTAAAATACCAACGGTGAAAAGCGGGCGGGTGCCAATCGGCTCAACTTCGGCCAGGCCCAGGGTTCGCCGGAGCCATTCGATGGCCAGATAAAATTCGATGAGGCCCCCCAGACCAAACATAGCCAGGCCAGCCACCCCAAATAGTCGCAGCGGGTGTTTGAGATATGTGGTAAGGAACAGCACAGTGATAAAATCTAACAAGCCGCGAACCGTCCGGCCCGCGCCGTACTTGGATACGCCGGCATGGCGAGGGTGATGCTGCACCGGCAGTTCGGCGGCGCGGAAACCCTGGCCTACGGCTAACACCGGGATAAAACGGTGGAAATCACTATACAAGAGAATTCGTTCGGTCACGGCGCGGCGATAAACTTTGAAGCCGCAGTTAAAATCGTGCAGGCGGACCCCACTGAAGGTTGATACACCCCAATTAAAAATCCGCGACGGCCAGGTTTTATCAATCGGGTCCTGGCGATTATAGCGCCAGGCCGCCACCAGATCAAAGCCCTCGTTCAGCTTGGCGAGCAGGGCCGGAATTTCAGCCGGATCGTCTTGCAGGTCGGCATCGAGGGTAATGATGATTTCGCCCCGGCTGTGGCGAAAGCCGGCCACCAGTCCTGCCGTTTTGCCAAAATTTTGTTGAAAGTGAATCACATGGACAGCCGGGTCGGCCTGAAACAGCTCGTTCAAGATGTGGGCAGAGGCATCGGTGCTGCCATCGTTAATAAAAATAATTTCGTAAGGCTGGCCCATGGCCGCCAAAACTTCAGTCAGTTTCTGGTGGAGCAGCTTTAAGTTGCCTTCTTCATTTAACAGCGGGATAACCACAGAGATAACAGGGGAGGTGGCGGTCACGCTCCCTCCTTCGCCTGCGGTGTTACTCCCGGAAAGGGAGACGAGGCAGGAATACGGATTTCCTCGTGGTACGAGCGTTCGGTGTTGACCACCCAGAGGTCGTGATTTTCGCCGAGGATGTTCTTAACGGCCAGCATGGCGGTCAGCATGGAATGATCTTGATTGTTGTACATATGCAGGCCGTTGCGCCCGGTCGTTTGCAGATTTTCGATGGAGTTAAGATAGGCTTTGATCAACTCCAGATAAACTCTGTACTCGCCCGTGTAAACGGGGTAGGCTTTGGGCTGGCGGAACACCACCCCGTCCAGCACGTCGGCTTCCTCCACCAGGCCCAACTGGGCCAGTTCGCGGCGACCCAGCGCAACCAAATCAGGGTCAGACATCTGCCACAGGGCATCGTCCTCATTGCAGAAATATTCGAGGCCGATACAGGATGTGCCAGGGTCAGGCACCATGTCAGGACTCCAATTCTTAAAGTTTTGAATCCGGCCCACCTGAACTTCGGGACTGTGGACATAAATCCAATTATCGGGAAAGAGGTCATTCCGCCGCACAATCAGGGCGACTGTTAAAAAGTCACGGTAACTCAGTTTACGGGCTGCTTCGACAACTTCCGAGGCAGGCGCCGGCCTCATTTTCAAAATCAGCTCGCTGAGTGGCATGCTGGAGATAAAATGGTCGCCGCTGGCAATCGTGGACCCGTTGGGGCCGGTCGAAACAATCTGCTTGACCCGCCGGCCGTTCATTTGCAGCTCGACCACCTCGTTCTCCAAAAAAACACGATGATTCTGAGCCTCGATTAACTCCTGGACACGCTGCCAGAGCATGCCCGGCCCACGCCGGGGATAGTCAAAGGCGTCAATCAGAGTTTTGACCGATTGGCTCTCGGAGTTGAAGAGGGCATTTTTGACTGCCGTTGTCAACGAGAGGCCCTTGATGCGTTGAGCCGCCCACTCAGCCTTGATTTCGGTGCAGGGAATGCCCCACACTTTTTCGGTATAGGTTTTGAAAAAAATCTGATACAACCGCTTGCCAAAACGATTAGAAACCCACTCTTCAAGGTTTTCCTCCTGAGGATAGGGGCGCAAACGCGCCGCAATGTAACTCAAGCCGATACGAAGACTCTCGATCAAGCCGAGTTTGAGCAGCGCATCAAAAAAGCGAATCGGGTAGTAAAAAAACTTGTTTTTGTAGTAGATCCGCGACAGCCGGGCGCGATGCAAAAAGTCATCGCCCAGCACCTCGCGCCACATGGCCTCCACTTCGGCCACCTTGGTAAAAAAGCGGTGCCCGCCGATATCCACCCCGTACCCTTTGTAATTTTCGGTCCGAGCAATGCCCCCCACCAGCGGCCCCTTTTCAAAGACTACCGTCTGTTTGCCGACCTTGCTCAACTGGTAGGCTGCGGTCAATCCCGCCGGTCCCGCGCCGATGATGACTACATCGGTTTTAAGTTCGATGGGATTACTTGAACTTTTATCGTCGTGCATTATCCTCAAACTTACTCTGCCTGACTGACAAATTTAACCTTCGAGCCGTAAAGAGAGAATAGCTCGCGGATTTTCACAGATAAACACGGATTTAGGAAAAATTTAATAAAAAATCTATGTTACCCGTGAGCTATGTAAATTCTGTCGCTCAATTAGGGTTTGATCTGTAACGTTCCTATTGTTAAACTATTGCCCTGCTCATTGCCGGCAAAGTCGAAGTAATTCAGGCGTAAATTCAAATCCGGCTCGTACATACCGGCCAGCAGGGTATACTCGCCGGGGGGTAAGTTGGGTGGCAGCTTGAGCAGATGCCGATCCAAAACCGTTTCGCCAGGAGTCCAGGTATTGGCATGAGAGAGTCCACAGACCGGGAAGTCATCGGCCTGGGCCAAAACCCTCTGCCCTCCCTCTTGAGGCGGGGAGAGCAAATGGATAAATACCTTGTAACGCAAACTCAACAGGCTCTGTGCCTGCCAATACAGGGTAATTGGGACAATCCCGCCCGGCCGGGCATAATCTTGAGTAACATCGTAACCGACCAGAGCTACCCGGCCAGCCAACTGCCCGGCCCGCTCCAGGTACTCCGGCGGAGCGTTATTCTTTAATTCCGACCCCTCGCCCAAAACCAGCGCCGGCTCCACAAGCACCTGCGGAACCGCAGGTTGAGCCATCAATGCTGGAGCAAAATCGGCGGCAGTGGCAGGCGGCTCAAAATAGGCCGGCTCGACCAGGTCAACCACGTCGGCGGGATGGAGTGGTTGAAATTCTGAAATCGTCAGCCGCAGCCGCCCGTTCCCCCACAGGCGATAACGCGGGCTGTAACCGAAGTTGGCCGGATCGAAAGGAACACTAAAATCACTGTCCCCTTTGTAAGTAATCTCCCCTTGCAGCACGTAGCGCGGGTAGCATGGTGTCGAGCGAGCGCCCAACATATACCAGAGGGGAGCATTGCCATCGTCGTTGCCGGCCCAGCTTCCCTCTAATTGACCCGTCCGCCGCAACTGGCCGACAAGCTGCCAGCCCAGGCGAAAGGGATAACCAAACCCAATTCGTGTGCCGTAGGGGTAGGCGGCATCGGTCGGATAGAAATTACTCTTGTGCTCAGGATAAGTCAGCACATATTCCAGGTTGCTGCGCAGAAAGAGCATCAGCGTATGCCCGGCAAAAATCGCCAGCAGGCCGGCGGCTGCCGCAGCGGCCAACCAGCGTCCCGCCAGTTGGCGCAGACCCGGCCAGCGGGACGCGCTCCAATGCCAGAGCTGCACTGCTGTCCAGCCGACCCAGAGGGTCAACGCGCCCAAAAAGAGGTAGTGGTGCTTGCCGGGCCGGTTGACCAGGAAAACATACACCCAAAAGGGCGGCGCCAGCCACAGCCAGAGGACTCGCTGCGGCACATCTGTTTGCGGTGAAAGGATGACCCATCCAAAAAATAGGGCCAGACCCAGGGCCAGCAGCCCCGCCGCCAGTTGAACCCAGCCCAACAGCCACAAGGCCGCTCCGCTGACGGTGAGCAGAACTATGCCCAAGCAGAGGAGCAGGGGACTGCCAGCGCGGAGCGCCAGGCGGGGGGGGCAGGGGGGAGTTTTCTCCCTTGCTCCCCCGCTCCCCCGCGCCCCTGCACAGATTAAAATCACCACCAGCAGCAGCAACCCGTCAAACAAGGCCACATAATAGGCCGAGTTATACTTGAGCGCCTCGTAGTAGAAAAAATGGGCCAGGTTGTTAAAGGGCGGGCTGCTGCCCCCGCCAATCCGGTTTTCCAGGTAAGTCCCCGTGCTTTTGAGGTGGGGGTTGAGCACGAAGGGTACGTAAAATAGGGCGACCGGCACGATGAATACGAGCAGGGACGGCCAAAGCCGCCTCGATGAGGCGATGAGGCGATGAGGCGTGAGGCGAAGAGATAGCAAAACTCGTCCTTCCTCGCCTCCTCGCCGCTTCGCTGCTTCGCTTCCTTCCTGCTCGGGAGAGGCAAGAGTCAGGTAGGCCACGACGGGTAACAGCAAAATCGTCTCAAAATGAAACAGGCAGGCAGCGGCCAGTAAAAATGTCGCCAGGCTGTGCCAGCGTCCGGCTTGGCTGCCGGTTTGATAAAAACGATAATAACCATAAATAGCGGCCAGGGTCAACAACAGCACGATGCTTTGATACTGGGCCGTGCGGGCGTAGGAGACAAAAACCCCGTCAACGGCAGCCAGCAGGCCAGCAATCAGGCCCACCCAGCGATTGAATAAGCGCCACCCCAACAGAGCGATTAATCCAACAGCCATGGTTCCGGCAACGGCGAAGGGCAGCCGCGCTGTCTGCTCGTCAAAGCGGCCGGTCAAAGCGCCGACGGCGTTGAGTAACAAAATTTCGCCGGGGCCTTTGGAATGGGTCAACAGGGCGTCCCCTTGCCCATAGACCAGCGAGACGGCTCTCAGCAGGATATCGGCCTCATCACCCTGATAATCAGAATAGTGGATATTGACGACACGGAAACAAGCAGCCAGAAGGAGAATGAGGAGGATGGAAGATGGAAGATGGAAGGCTGGAGAATGGGAAGATAATTGAGATGATAATGTGAAACGCCCGCCAGGGGCCTTTGCCTCTGAAACGTGAAACCAGGCGATCAGGACAAAGAACAGGGTCAATCCACCCAGGCCAAAGCCAACAGAAAAGGCGTTGAGAGGCAGCCGGGCCAAGGCCATCAACAGTAGTAATATAATTGTTAAACTGTAACTTATCGGCACGGCGATAAGCCATCGTTCTGGCTGGGTCAGGGGGTCGGGCCGCGGCCAGAGCGCCAGCAGCAGAACATAACCCGGCAAAAAGGCAATCAGCAGCAACCCGGCGCTCAACTGCCAGGGATACCAGGGCACAACCAGGACGAGCAGAGGCAGGAGGATAGCGCTCGCTCCCAGAATGATCAAATTGCTATTCTTCATATCCGGCAGAGGGGGGTAGAGTTGAGGCCCGATGAATTATCTGATGATCTTCTGCCCTCCCAACTTGCGGCCTCCGGTGCTTCGATACGGCTATTTCTGACCCGGCGTGAGCAACACCCGGCCAAAACAGGGGCTATTTTACCATCAGATGGATGATTATTCAAACCCCGTGATCAAACTCCATGCGTCGCAATCTTAGAAAGACCCTAAAGGTTTTTAAAACCTTCAGGGTCTGGCTTCTCCACTCACTGAGCGATAACATTGATTTGACTCAGACTCTGCCGGCTGACCTCTGCTTCGGTGGCGGCATCGAACACAGCGACTTCTAGTTGGTAGGTTCCTGGTTTTACTTCGGTGGGAAGGTTTAGCAACCAGGGGTCCTGAACAATCTGACCCGACCGCCACTCGGTCGAAAGATAACCACTTCGCACCGGACGGCCGAGCCAGTAGGCAGCTTCTTGCCCCTCTTGATCGAGCAGCCGCAGCAAAATGACGTAATCATGGGTGACATTAGCCAAAGCTTGCCAATAGAGTGTGAGCCACATGTTAGTCCCTGCTGCCGCCTTTTCCGGTTCCAAATTGTATCCGGCCAGGGCCAGATCATCATTAACTGCCAGCCTGAAAGGATGCGGGGGTTGAAAGGTTTGGGGATAGGCGGCAGCGCGGGTGACGTGGATGGGCTTGGTATCCTCAGGCAACTCAAAGTAGCCGATAATTTCACCGCTGTCGGTGCGAAAACCGGGTTTGAAGAAATAATCCCCCGGCGGCATACCGACCGGCAGGGTTAACGTAGCCCCACTTTCGACAATGGCCTCGCGCTGGCGGTTGGCCTCTTCAAAGCCGGGCAGCGGCTGGGCGATGGCTTCAGCCCAGACATAGCCGTCCAAATCCATCAAGCGCACAAAAAAGCGGTCCGTTTCAAGCTGGCCCTCGTTGCGCCAGAACAGGGTGACCGGCAGGGTGTCGCCGGCAGCAAGTTCGATCTCACTGCCTGCCCCGTTCTTGCAAGGAGAAA
Organism: Anaerolineales bacterium; assembly: GCA_015075185.1. Lineage (GTDB taxonomy): Bacteria > Chloroflexota > Anaerolineae > 4572-78 > J111 > DSQQ01. The sequence continues at coordinate 490,920 of JABTUW010000004.1, forward strand.
GGAGAGGACAGAAATTATAGCCAAACAGCGTACCGCGCCCTTCGAGTTTGAATCCGCCGCCGTAATACTGGGCTGCCGGGCCGGGGTAAAGCCAGGCGTACTCCAGGCCGTGCAAGGTCACCGTAAAAACCGGTGGCTGGCGCTGTAGATAATTCAGAATATTGGGATCGTGTTTGCCGCGCTGTAACTGGGAAATGTAAATCAGAGTATAATCGCTTTGCACCCAGCGGCCATCCTGATTGTCCAGAGGGATGGTCTGGCCGCTGAAGACGGGGTCAATTTTAGTAGAATTGGCCAGGGCGAGCTTTATGTTCTGGACTTCCGGCTGGCGATTGAGATAAGCCGCTACCTGATCAAGGCCCTCCCCTGCACCCACCGGCAGAATATGAACGGCTTGCCGCAGGCCACCCAGGAGAGGATTCCAATAGGTGTAGTAATAGGGATGGTGGGGAAGCGCCACGGCCATTTGCAGCCCCAAGATGAGCACGGCAGGGAGCCAGGCCATATTTTGGATTTTGGATTTTGGATTTTGGATTTTGGATTGTTGGTTATCGGTTTTTGTCTGCCAGCGCCAGGCAGCAACCAGACCCAGGGCGGCCAGGAGATTTAACGGAGGCAGCATGGGAATGATGAAGCGGTCATATTTGAGGGTCGAGCGAGTGATTACGGCCAGGTAAACGAACAAGAAAAGCAGGATAGTGCCTAATAGCACCGGAGAGACAGGGATTAGCTTATCTAACTGCTTCTCGATGGATGTTTTTGCCTGGCGGCTGCGCCAGCCTTTGAACTGCCAAATGACAGTTATAACCAGCAGGACCAGGCCAAGCCACAGGACCGGGCTGGTTCGATATAACAGCACGGTCGGGTAGAACAGCGGGCCAACCTCTTCATCGGTCAGCTCTTCGCCCAAGAGGAAGCTTTTGCCGCCCACGTTGCCTTCTTCAACCCGCACGCCGACATATTCGGACATTTGTTGAACTACCTGGGTTGGACTAACCCACAGGGCCGGCCAGACTACAAAGATGGTCAGCAGCAAGGCGCCGCCAAAAATCAGCAGAGCGATAACCATTGCTTGCCATCGTTTGGTCGTCTGGTTTGGCCGGTTAAACAGCGCCACCCCGCCGATCGTTATTCCGGCTACCGGCAGCAGAGCCGCGGCCGAAATCTTGCTCAGGATAGCCAGGGCGGTCAAGGCTCCGGCCAGGGTGCTGTAGCCGAGCTTGCGCCGCTGCATATAGAGCAGCAAGGCCAGCAGAGCCAGCATCATAAAGCCGGTCAAAATACCTTCGCTGCGCAGCGCCCGCGACTCGGTCAACAAAAACGGGTCGAAGGCCAACAAAAAGCCGAGGAGCCAGGCGGTAGGATGGCCAAACAGCCGGTAGACCAGCAAGACAGCCAAAACTAATAACAGGGCATTGCTGCCGGCCAGAATCTCTCGTTTGGCGCTCAAATTGGCCATCGAGTCTTCCGGGCCGATGAGTCTCTCCCACTCAACCGGATTGCCCACGAGGCGATGATAGGCGTAACGTACCCCTGCGCCAATTGTCTCTAGCCACATCAAGGTAACGCCGGGGTGGCCATCCTGATAAGTCTCGGCCCAATCCCCACTCGTTACCGCACGAGCGAAATTGGCGGAGCGCCGATCCCAGGTAAACTCATCCGGCCCGACAAAAACATCCAACGCCAGCAGGCGGGGGATCAGGGCCAGGACGAAGATGGCTAGCGCCAGAACCAGGGGTGAGCTTACCACGGGACGGGTGAGCGAATGAGCCAAAGAACGGACAGAGGCGAGGGTCGTCATACTCAGTCCAGGGGAACAACCTGCAGCGAAATGGCGGTCTCGCCAGCGGAGGTCGGTAAGCGCTCGCCGGTGTTTGGATCGTACATCCCCGCCACTAACCGGTAATCTCCCGCCGGCAGGTCGGGGAATTCAATCAGGTGCCGGTCGGCAATGATCTCATCGGCGGCCCAATCGGGGGTGGGGATTGTTCCTTCCGCCGGCAGGCCATCGTGCTGAGCAACCACCTGGCCGCTGGCGTTAAGCAGATGAACAAACACGGTATACGATGCGGCGACCGCCTCGTTGGCCTGCCAGTAAAGGATCAGCCGCAAGCGACCTCCCCCCATAATCGGTTCGGTCGTCAGATCGTAGCCCAGCAAAGTTACTTGTGTGCCTAACCGGGCATTGACGGTGTGGGGCAAGGTGGGCAGGTCGAATCGTTGCGGCCGTTTGCTTACTGCCAGCATACCCAGCTTTATCTGTCCCACCTGCGCCTGTGTCTCGGCATCAAATACCGCCGCCTGCAAAATGTAGTCGCCGGGAGTAAGGTTGGCCGGCAGTTCCAAGCGCCAGGGGTCGCCCACAATTTCCCCGGCGGCCCACTGGGTCGTCGGGTAGCCACTGAAGACGGGACGGCCCAACCAATAGGCAGCTTCCTGCCCCTGCTGATCAAGCAACTGCATCGCGATCACATAATCCCGCGTGGGAGCCTGGTCTGCCTGCCAATAGAGGGTCAGCCAATTGGGGCGGGTCAGGAAAAAGGTTTCATCCGGCAGATTGAACCCCAACAGCGTTAGCTGCGGTGCGATGGCCTGACCCACCTGATGCGTAAGGGTAAGATCGGCAGCAGTGGGAGCGCCAGCCGGCCGAACCACCGTTACTTTATCGCCGCCGCCTGCTAAAGTAAAATAACCCAAATTCTCCTGCCGCGCCTCGTTGTAAACACCGCTGCGGAGAAAATAAGTTCCCGGCGGCGTACCGACCGGGATCATCAGGTCAGCCTTGCTCTCGACCATCTGATACGGGACCAGCGCCGCCTCCTCAAAGCCGGGCAGAGGGGCAGCGCTAGTCTCAGCCCAAACATACTCGTTAGCGTCCACCAACTGCAAAAAGAAGTTATCGGCCGGGGTCATACCCTGATTCTGCCAGTAAAACTTGACCGGCAGGGTGCCACCAATGACCATCTCCGGGCCGTTCACATCATAGCCCATCAGGATGGCCTTGCCGGCCAGGGCGCTTGGCCCGGCGAAGTACTGCGCCCGTGGTCCCTGGTAAATCCACAGGTAATCTACGCCGTCCAGGTTGACCACATGCTCCAATTTCAAGTGGTTCAGGTAATCTAGCTGGTAAGGTTCGAGTTTTTCGCGTTGAAGGTGATTGCGACGCACCAACAGATAGTCCGCCTGAATCCAGGGCTGCTCCGGCACCCAACGCAGGGTTTGGCCCTTGAAAATCTGAGTAAAGCCCCGGGTGCTGCGCGTGGCTGCCTTCAGCTTTTCGGCTTCAGGTTTGCGGTTAAGATAGTCTGCGGCGGCGCTCAGGTCCAAATCCCAGCCAATTCGTACCGCGTCCGCCGCCCAGCGGTCGCCCAACACCAACGGGTTCCAATAAGTATAATAGTAAGGGTAAGAGGGTAGAGTGGTTGCCATCTGCAAAACCAAGATGGCTGTGAGACCCAGCCAGGCGGCAGTTGCAGCGGAAATACGAGCCACCACCCGGCGCTGCCAGAGACGCTGCCCCAACCAGACCAGGCCGGCAGCGGCAATAATATCGAGCGCCGGGAATATCGGTAAAATGTACCAGTCCCGCTTGAGCGTGCCGACCGTCATCAACGCTCCGTAAATCAGCACGAACAGCCATAACAGGCCAACCAGGAGGGCTTGCAGCCGTTCCGCCTCGTTCAAAGCTGAGTCGGCTCCGCGGCGGCGAGCAAGCGCCTGCCAAAGGTACACCCAATTGGCAATTAACCCCAGACAGACCAGCGGCGTTACCCGCAAAATAAAGACAACAGGGTAAAACAGGAGCAGCCACTCATCGGTGTAGACCTGGTCGAAGAAGTAATTTTCGCGCCCGCTCACGCCTACTTCGGCCACAAAATTGCGCATGTAACCGAGGGCCTGCAGCGGCGAAACCCACATGGCCGGCCACAACACCCAAAATGTAGCGACAGCCAACAAGGCCCAGCCCAGCCACGTGCCCAACATCCGGCCGAGTTGCTGCCGAGTAAAAGCAGCCGGGGACGGCTCAGTGCTGGCTGTAGCTTCCTTGAGTTCCCCCCAATTTCGTTGAGCCAGCACCAGCAGCAGGAGCGCGAGGCCCGCCCAGATGAACAGGCTGACTGCCGAGATTTTGGTTAGCAGAGCCAGGCCGGCCAACACCCCCGAGAAAATCAAATAGCGGCGGCGTTGGTAAACCCAGTAATTCAGATAGGCCAGGACGGTCAACATGGCCAGGCTGGCCATTAAGCCCTCACCACGCGAGGTGCGCGAGTCGGCCAGGTAGAACGGATCGAAAGCCAGCAGCACCGCCGCTGCCAGAGCCACCCAGCGCCCAAACAGGCGCTCAAGCAGGCGATAGGCCAGCGCTACCGCCAGCGTATTGAAAAGAACAATCGGCCAGCGCCGCTGCATGAGCAGGTCAAGCGCCGGCTCAAGTTGGAAGTCGGGCCAGGTGGACAGCGCCACTGCCTGGAGGCCGTTGATCCAGGCCCAGCCATATTTCAGGCCCATGACCAGCGAGTGACTGAGAAAAATGGTAATACTGGGATTGCCCGGCCCGACAATAGTACCCGGCCAATTCCCCTGTAACAGGGCGAAGAAAAAGTCGTGCGACCAGGCCCAGTATTGGGTTTCGTCGTGGGCCAGAAAGGCGTTCAGTGAGATGAGCCGGGGCAGCGCGGCTAAAATGAACACTGCCCCAAGGAGCAACCACGCCCCCCAGCGCGTTGCCTCCTGTTTTATCGGGGAGGCTGTTTTGGCTTTATATCGTCCAAGCGGAATGATTCGCATCTAACCCATTTCTGTGGCAAAATAGCTGCCGTCCTCAAGTGGGCCTGACTGAAACTATACTTTGCCATGTCTTAGATAATTGCACAAGTTTTCTGAGGGATTCTATGTTAGTCAAAGCTTGGTCCGAAGTGAACAGCGCCGCCCATCTGAATTTACCCCCGGCCTTTGCCGACTATGCCGCCCAAACGATCCGACGCTATCTGGCCGAAAATACTCCGTTCCTGGCTTCCTCTGAATAACTATTCTCCCATGGCCGTTTTCACTGTTCGCGAAAAAAAGGATGACCGCCAGAGCGGGCTGCTTATCAAGCGCGTTCTGCTCGGGGTCATCTTGATCGCCCTGGTGATGCTGCCGCGCCTGCTCAACCTTGATATTTTTATTGGCCCCGACGAAATGGCCGAGTTGGGCCGGGATAACAACTTTACCCTGGCCCTGACCAGGGGCGATCTGGCCGGAACGTTGGTCGGCGACGGCAAGCCGTCGGTGACACTGATGTGGATTAATACCGTGGGCGTAACCGGCAAGTGGCTCTGGCTGCGCCTCAGCGGCGACCCGCGCCCATTCGAGCAGGTAGTGGACCCGGAGCGCCCTTTTTCGGTCTGGCCGGAACGGCGGATGTTCCTGGCCTTGGTGAGCGGCCTGCAAATTCTGGCGGCGTGGCCCCTCCTGCGGCGCATCTGGCATGAGCAAATTGCCACCATCGCCGTCGGATTGATGGCCCTGGAGCCATTCCTGCTGGCGTTCACCCGCATCATTCGGGGCGACGCGCTGCTGGCCGGGTTTATGATTCTGTCCCTTCTCGGCGCTTTAGCCTTTTTGAAGACCGGCCAGCGCGGCTACAACTTTTTTTCGGGGGCCATGGCCGGGCTGGCCCTGCTGACCAAGCTTTCCGGCGGGGCGATTGTGATCACGATTGCGCTGCTGTACGGAATAGCTCTACTCAATCAGCAAAAGGCGTGTAGCCCAACTTCCTCGCCGGAGCAGATACGGAAAGAGGATGGTTTAAATTCATCCTTCCGCCGTCATCACCTGCCCCTGGCAAGGGGTTCCGCCTTCTTCATCTGGGCGTTTGCTGCCGCCATCATCTTTTTCGGCCTGTGGCCGGCCTGGTGGTTCCGGCCCGTGGAAACATTCGATCTTCTCTGGAATAAGGGTCTGTTCCATGCCGTTGAGGCCGGCCAGGGAGGAGCGGAGCTTTACTTTTGGGGTGCGGTCCGTCCTTCTGGCCCCGGCCTGTGGTTCTATCCGGTGCTCGCCGGGCTGCGTTTGACCCCCTGGCTGTTACTGGGCAGTTTTATAGCGGTTGGACGCTGGCTGTGGTCAACCTTCCGCTGGCGAGCCGGTCCTGATCTAACCCTGTTAGGCGTGCTGATCTATATCGGGGTTTACTGGCTGGTCATCACCCTCCCCGACCAGAAACTCGACCGCTTTTTTACGCCTATCGTGCCCGCCCTGGCTATCTTGACCAGTGTCGAGATTGCTAACGTAATTCAATGGCTTTCGGAACGGACAAATCATCGCTCAAAACAAGTACCGATTACGTTCCATATTTCACGTCTCACCTATCCGGCTATCCTTCTCATCGGCCTGGCTCTCACCTGGCACGTTAGCCGCTACCATCCCCTGTACTCCACCTATTTCAACCCACTGAGCGGCCCGCCGCAGTTTTGGGAGTGGGCTTTGCCCATCGGCCACGGAGAAGGGGTCAACACTGCTCTGTTATACCTCTCAAGCCAGGGCGATATGGCCGCTAAGACTTTGGTTTGTGGCACGAATCTACCCCGCTGCGAACCCTTCTTTAGTGGAAAATTGTTATCTCAGGAAAACCTGCGTTCCGGGGCGTGGTTCAAAGCCGATTATGTTTTATGGCACGCTGACGAGGAGCAAATGGATGTTTTTCCTGCCGAAGTGCTGGCTTATCTGCGCCGCCGGCCGGCGGTTTATGTCGCTCGTTATCACGGCCTGGATTATACCTGGCTCTATGCCGTTCCCCGGCCCGCCTTTCTGGCTTCAGACGCCCGGCTGGAAGGCGTGGCCCGCCTTTATGGCTACGACGCCGCCGGCCAGGATTTCGCCGGGCTGAAGCCAGGAGATACGGTCAACCTGCGGGTCTACTGGCAAAACGAGGGGCAGGCGCAACAGCAGCAATTTTGGTGGCGGGTGGTGGATGGATCGGGCTACGTTTGGAGCGAAGCAGCCGCCCGGCCTTTACCCGAATTCGAGGCGGCTGCCTCTCAAATAGGGGCCGTCGTGGAAGGAGCAGTTACCCTGATTCTGCCGGCCGACATGCCGCCTGGCTCTTATACCTTACGGGCAGGCTTTGCCAGGGCCAAAGAGGAAGTGGGGCAGTTTTCACTGCCGGCGGCCGGCAGTAAATTGGTTGTGTCCGGGGTTCCTGTTGGCTCCAGCCAGCCCGGCCAGGTTCTGGATCACCCGCTGGCTCCAGGGCTGCGCCTGCATGGCTATGATCTTTCCGGCGATAAGGTAGTACCCGGTGAGACAATCTGGCTGACCCTTTACTGGCAGGCGGTCAGCTCAATTCAGCGGGATTATGCGCTCACGCTGCGCCTCCTTGACTCGACCGGGCAGCCGGTGCAGGAGTGGCATGATCTTCAGCCCGTGTCCACCACTTACCCTACCTCCGCCTGGCCGGCCAACAGCAGCGTGCGCGGCCCCCAGCCGATGTCGCTGGCAAGCGAACTGGCTCCGGGGCAGTACCGGTTTGAACTGAGCCTGGGTGATGTTGTAACCAGTCCTACCCTTGCTGCGGATAAGGCTGAAGTAGGAGTTATCAACGTGGTATCCCGTAAAACTGTCTTCGATGCGCCGCCGATGCAGTTCCCGGCCAAGGCCGTTTTTGGCGTCATAGCCACCCTTTTAGGCTACGATCTGGCCGGCGACCTGTCACCCGATGGTGTTCGCGTAACGGTGACGCTCTACTGGCAGGCTCAAAGAAGCACTCCTCAGCCTTATCAGGTTAATCTACGTCTGGTAGATAGCAGCAGTAATACAACGCTGGCCGAGCAAACGGCTGAACCGGCGCAGGGGAGTGCCCCGACAACCGCGTGGCAAGCCGGAGAAATTATCACCGACCGGCATGAGCTGGTGACTGCCAGCAGCCAGCCCGCTTCCGTTAATCTGGAAATCCGGTTTTTAGCCGATACCCTCCAGCCGGCCCTGCTAGCCGACGGCCAGCCGTTTTTTGTTGTGCCTGAAGTACAGCAAAAAGTATCCTGGCGCACCCAATAATGAGATTACGTAATTTGTAGCGGCGACCCTTGCGGTCGCCCTGGGTGGGGGCAAGTCCCGCCGCTACAATTGCAGAATTTGGTTGTCAAAATTCATCAAGAGAGATAAGATGTCCGGTTTATCAGCAAAACTGTCCAGGCAACTGGCGCTGCTCGTCGTTTTATTCTCTTTATTTATCGGCCTCTATAACCTGGGCGATACCCGTATTGCTGCGGATGAGTTGAAAACTTTCAGGACGATTGAGTTCCGCAGCCCCTTTGAAGTAGTCAGCTATTATCATACCAGCAGCCATCTGCTGCATTCCTTCCTCCTGACCATCATCTATCAGTTCACAACCCACATCTATTTCTTCCGGCTGGTTTCGGTGGTATTTGCCGTACTGACGGTAGCGATGACCTACCGCTGGAGCAGAACTTTTTTGCGGGGGAGGCAGCAGCCTTTTGGCCACCCCGCTTCCGCTGACGGATTAGCTTTGGGCGTATCTTTCCTCCTGGCTATCACCCCGATCTTTGTCCGCTACCAGCGTGAAATTCGGGGTTATTCGGCGACGGTTTTCTTTGGCTTGATTATTTTCTTCTGCTTGTGGCAAATCGCTGAACGCGTGAGAAAGGGTCAATCTCCCTCAAAATATTGGGGTCTCTTTATCGCCGCCTCTGTCCTCGGCCTCTATACTCACTTTTTTATGATCTTTGCCCTGCTGGCGGTAACGGTAATTGTCGCTCTGGAGTGGTTGTCCGCTGGGGAGCGGACACGCGCGGCTCAAACTCTGCTCAGACCCTATCTGCTCAGTCTTGTTGCCGTTGCCTTACTGCTCGGCCTGCTGCTGACGCCGCTGGTCGGACAAATTGTGGCCGTGCCGGAAACCGAAGGCCGTTATGTCTCTGATTTTATCTCGTTTTCACTGAGCTGGGGGTTTGTGCAACAATATTTGGAGGCATTTCAACTTTTTAGCCCGCTGAGCGACTTTAAGGAGCTGCCCGATATTTTCCTTGCGCTAGCCTTGGTTGGGGCGGTGAATAATTGGCGGCTGCCCCAACGGCGCCGCCAGATCACCTGGCTCGTTTTATGGTGGCTGATTCCGTTTGCGGCGATCCCCTTTTTTTTGCTGCTGGTCCCCTGGGGTATGGCCCAGGCTCGCTTTTACCTGTTTACCCTGCCGGCTTACCTGCTCCTTGGCCTGTATGGGCTGGAGGCTGTGGTTGAGGGAGCAGTGACCGTATCAGGCAAACGTTTCCGGCCAGCATTAGGAGTTGGGCTAGCCATCCTCCTCATGGCCCTCGCCATACCGAGTCTGGTTAATCTATTTACCAATTTGAATCGGCTGACAGTGGAGCAGGCCTGGACCTCGGTTGCCGCTCATTTACAAACTCATGTCCAGGCCGATGATTTGATTTTGTGTGAAGCCTTTGAACTGCCGGGAGGGGATGAGGCTAAATGCCGCTGGCAGCTTAATCAGATCTCAGAACTAACCACCGCCCGGCTGCCCATTCCCTACTTTAGCGCCATTGCTGAGTTTCGGGGGGCAGAAAAGCGGCGGGAGATGCTGGAACAGCGGGGGCAGGTCTGGTTTGTCCTGTATTTCAGGGATTCGACCCGTGCTCAAGTTGTCAGTTTTGAAGATGCGCCTGGAGTAACAACAACACGAGTGGGCACGACTTGGCTTGTTCGGGTGAGCACCGGGGACAGTCTACTGGAGAACCTGACGGCGCTGGGCGAGTGGCTGCTCAAGGCCCTACCCGACGAAGATCACCAGTTTCGCTATCACCTCGATGTGGCCCAATTGTACGCTTTGGCTGGGGAACAGGAGAACGCCAATCGCCACCTGGAGCAGGCCGTTCAACTGCAACAGCAGTCAAACGAGGCCAGCCGCATCCCGGAATTGAGGACAGTGGCGGCTCTGGTTCGTTTCTATGCCCCGGCTAAGCCAACCCCTCAGCATGGGGTCAATGTAAATTTTGATAACCGCCTCACTTTGTCCGGCTACTCGCTGGAACCACAAGTGTTGAGTGCGGCTCAATCCAGCCTGGTCAGCCTTTCCCTGTACTGGCAGGTTTCGGCTACCCCGGAAAAAGATTATTCCGTTTTTGTCCATCTTAAGGATTCCGGCAATCAGATGGTCAGTTCTTTTGATTTTCAGCCTTTCGATGCCATCTATCCCATGTCCTACTGGTCCCCTGGAGTCGCGCTGCGCGAAGCGCGTCAATTTACCCTGCCGGCCAACCTGCCGCCCGGCGAATATACGCTGGCAGTTGGTATCTACTGGCCGGGTGATCTGAGCCGGCTAAAAATTATAGATGATCCTACCGGTGAAAACGAGGTGAGGTTGGGTAAGCTGGTGGTGAACAGATCGTGAGACAGGCGAGGTTTCGGTGAGTTTCAGGATCAAACGATTATCTCCCAGTGAGGTGGCAGTTATTGGGGGAAGCTAATCTCGCCAATCACGTAGATGCTGGGATAAAGCAGTTCACTTTCCACGGGTAGAATTCGGATGCGGTCATACCCCTGCAGGGCCGCTGCTTCTGGAATTTTAATTGGCGAAGTAACTCCCGCTGCGGGAATTTGAGCCGGTAGCTGGAGCGTTTGGTCTGCTACCGGCGAGTCGCCGTGGTAATAAACCAATTGGAAATGGCCCTGCTCAGCCGGAATTTCTGTCCCCTCAGACGTTAACCTGATTTGGGCTTCTTGCACATAGTGCAACGTGCCCAGATTTAGCTCGATGCCGGCGTAGTCGGTCAAATGATTGGCCTCGCTCCACAACCTTTTGGCCGGACTGGGCCGGTCTACTTGAAAGAACGGGCGATACGTGGCCAGCCAGGCGTTGTACTGCCCGGTATTCAATTTCCAGATTTCGACCAGGCGGTCGCGGTCAAACAGGGGACCCCGAACAACCCAGGCCAGTTTGTCGTAATAGGCGGCCAGTTCGGGCGGGGTCAATTGATTTTGGCCCGATTGCAGCGTTTCGATGTAACCCGGCGGAATGTGGCGGGTAAAGTGGCCGATGCGCCAATCGGGGCTGAGTTCAGCCGGGAGGCGAGCCAGCAGCGGGTCGGCCAGGGCCATTTTATCCACGACGTACACCTGCGGACCGGCAAAAAAGCCAAAATAACCAATCGCCCCCCGGATTTCGACCGCCGGGCCGGCCTGTCGAGCGGCCTGGCCTTTAACGACCCAATCATGGTTGGGCCAGGTCAGACCGGGGTTTTGGAGCGCCCGGAGCAGGCCGGACGCCTGGTAGTAATAAGCCCGTTCATCCTCGATGCCGTAGTGGTCGCGGATGCCCTCGCGGTTCTGGCCATATGTGGCGTCGCTCAGCAGGGGCGAACGGGGAGAAAGCAGACCCAGCAGCAGAACGACACCCAGCATCAGCCCCCACACGGGCAGCCTGGTCTGTTGAACGTTAAACGTTGAATGTTGAATGTTCAAGACTAAAAGCGTGGCCGCTACAAAAAGAGGCGCGGCCAAAAAACGGCCGCTCATAAAATCGCCGCCAATTTTGACGATGTAAATGAGATAAAGGATCACGCCCAGGGCCAGCGTTATTTTGCGGGATTCTCTTGCTGTGAAAGCGGTAAGCAGGCCCATGACAATGACGAGCAGGGTCAAAGGGTCTGAGCGAAGCGAGTTTGACAAGTAGTAGAAGCCGACATTCAGGAGAGTCGCCTGGCCAATTCCGGTGTTTAACTTGGCGTAAGCGGTGTTAGGAAAAAGAAAGCCATAATAAAACAGGGAGAAGAATTCCCACAGAATAAAAGGGATAAAACCGGCAATTATCACCATCAAACGTAAAACATAAAGCGTTAAACGTGAAGGAGTAAGATTGCCCGTCCGCTGTGGTGTCAAAAATAACGAGGTATAGCCGAGCGGCGGCAGAAAGAACAGCAAGGCGTCCATCCGGTTGAGCGTGGCCAACGCAGCGATCAAAGCCAGCCAGAATAGAGCCTGAAGATTAAAGCCTGGCTGCCGGTGCGACAAATAAAGCCAGAGAAAGAGCGCCAGCAAGAGATAGGTCAGGGGATTCTCCAGGCCGGAGGTAGCGTAATCCACAAAGGCTTTGGAGCAGGCCAAAATCGTTACCCCCAGCGCCGCTGCTCCAGGCGAGTCAATAATTTTGAAGGCGAACACCAGGATGACCGCCAGAGACACCAGCATAGACAAAAACAGGCTGGTGTAAAAAATCTCGCCGGTAAAGGCGTAAACGGCGGCCACTAAAAACATCCATAAGGGATGGGTGTAAGCCTGCACTCTTTCCATGACATTCCAGGTCAGGCCATAACCATTGACCCAGTTATCAACGGTTCTAAAGGTGATGTAAGCATCATCGCTGAGCCAGGCGCTGCGAAACATGACTACGGCAAATACAAGCACGGCCAGCGCAGCAATTAATTTGTCGCGCCTCAAGGCCAGACGGGTCATCTGCGGCACAACCACGGAGTTTGCCTCAAGTTGCTCGGGGGCTGTCTGGGGTCTGTTCACGGTTGGTCTTGACTAAAAGGCGGATGGCTCAACAGATAATCGGTTACAACATCGGCTACCAATTGAGCGCCATACTCATTAAAGTGGACTTCGTCGTAAAAAACGGTGGTATCTTTAGGCAAAGCCGAAGCCAGATCAAGGCATTCTACCTGGCGCTGCCGGCATACTTCCAGCAGGCGTTGGTTATAGCGAGAGATACCCTCTCCCATTGCCTGGGAGGAGTAAAAGTATTCGCGCCCAGGCCCCGCCCCTAACCAAAACAGCTTCTCCTCGGCCTCTGTTAAATCGGGGCGGTACATGGTCGGTTGAGTCATAAAAATCAGGCGCACCTGATAGATTTCGGCCAAATCAATAATCCGGTTGAGATTGTCCTCGTACTCGGCCAGCCCAGCCGACAAATCCGGCAGGTCGTCAATTTTGGGAGCGAGCCGCCTTTTCTCGCGCCGCTGCACATAGTTTTGGCCGGTCTCATCTTCAACATCAACGGCTTCTACCGCCGTGAGTTGGGTCTGAGAGCGTCGGCTTCTTTCGACAATGCGCCAGATGGCCGTTTGTTGATAGTAAGGCGCAAAAGGGTCTTGTTCAATCAGCACGTCGAATGCTCGCCTCAGCACCGCTTCTTTGGCTCCCACCGAGGCTGCTAGAAAAGGATTTTCCTCACCCCAGCGGAAGCCCGAATTGAAATCGTTAAAGCCAACAAGCAGAATAATTGCATCAATTTTAGGGTACTGCGGGATCAAATACTGCACGTGCAGCAAATGCTCGCGGGACGTGCGGGCGCTCTTGCCGGTATTGCCAACCCAAACTTTCGAGTCGCTCACCTGTTTATTCAATTTATCCTGGATCAAATAAGGCCAGGCTTCGGTCTGATCCAAATAAAGGCACTCTGTTGTGCTGCCCCCAATGGCTAAAATGCGGTAATTATCACCTGCCGAGAATTCATCGCCGCGAATCCCCTGAGAGTTGACAATAAAATGGGACTCGCCCTGGACGCCGGGCATGATAGCGGGATCGGGTCTGAAGACGCGCTGCAAATTAGGCAGCCAGGGATAGTACTTTGCCGCCGGTGGAAAAACCAGCCGTGGTCCAAGCTCGGCCATTGCCAGAATGATCAGCAGGCTGATGGCCAGCCGGTTAAGGATAGTGATGATCTTGGCTGGCAGAATATAGGCCAGGCCGCCGCCAGCGATGAACCCCAGCGTCGCCAGGTATAAAATCAGCAGACCGTTTTCCAGCCAGGGAATTATCCGGCTCAAGCTTGCCGCGTTCGGGGCAATTTCGGCCCACTTTGCAGCCGGTAAAAACAGTTGGGGGGGATCGCGCGGGTCCTGGGCGATAACCTGCACTCCCGGAGAGGCCAACACCATATGACCATCTTTGACCTGCAAAAAGTTGAGGAAATTACTGCCGGTAAATTCCAGAGTTTGAGATGACAGGCCCCTAATTTTGAGTTTTTGGAAGACGGAGGCGTAATTTCCAGCCGGGTCTGGAGCTATATTTAAACCAATTTCTTCAGCCTGCAAGGCGCTCAGGGGCAGCTCGGCCCGCCAGACAGCGGGCTGCTGCGCGGCCAAGGTGACAGCTTTAAACCCAACGGTCGGGGCCAACAGGTCGAGCGTCTGTTCAACACCCTGCCAGCGCACGGTCACCTGGCCCGATTGGGGATTGCTGGCAAAGAGCAGGGTCAACGGGCCGGGGGCAACTCCTTGCCAGCGCAAGATCGCCGGCTGTTCATTTTGGGCTACCCAGACCGGCTGATTTTGATAGGCCCCCCAACTGAACCGCTGCTGCTGCCAGCCCTGTTCAGCTTGAAACTGCTCAAAGGGAACGTCGTGGCCGTCGGGCCAGGTGGCCTTGACGAACCAGACATACGCCGCCTGCCCAGAGGTCGAGGCTGCTTCCTGCCCCTGCTTCCCGCCGACAACAATCTCTAACGCGACAGGCACGGACCCGTCTTCCGGCAGCGTGAAGGGTGTATCCCATAAACCGTCGGCAACCCAGGCGGCGGAGAAAATTTGCGGCGACCAGACATTTTCGGCATCCAGCTCTAACGTAACTCTGGTTAATCCAGCCGGGGTAGTGAAAAGGAAAGCCAGGAGGCCGCAAATTACCCCACCGAGGACAGCCAGGAGCAAGCGCGGCGCCTGCTCAGGGCCAGAACCAAATTTTTGGAAGAGGCGGCCGGCTCCCCAAAATATCGCTACCCAGGAGAGAGCAAAACCTACGGTAGTTACCAGCCAAATCCCCAGCCAGGCGGCCTGGCCAGCAGCCTCAAAGCCGAAAATAATCAGCGCTCGCCAGGCTGACAGCCCGGAGATGAGCAAAATTATTACCAGAATGACAGAACCGATGAGTTTATTTTTGCCTGGAAAGCTCATAAATTACGACTTTGCAAAGATGATTACCCAGCCACCGTGATCGAAAGAGGTAAACATTCCACCGTTTTGGCTGTACCGGTGACAGTGCCGGGCAAGGGTTGATTCTGGCCGGCAATCGCCAGGCAGACATCCAGGGCATATTCGCCGGGTGCAGCCGTAGCCGGAAGTAACAGCGGATAAGGCACCGCGATCACCGCGCCGCGGGCCCAAGCCTGGCCTGTCACTTCAGCAGGCAGCATGGGTTGAGTTACGCTGAATGCCGGTTCAGCGCCACCGGGCGAGGAGAGACGCAAGACCACCTGAATAGCGCCGGCCAGCCCAAAATCGGGCCGGCGCATAGGCTGCCAGTAGAGAATAACTTCGCCGTTGTGATCTGGCTCCCAGGCAGGCGGTTTCAATTCATATCCAACCAGGCGCATCCGGTCGCCGTAGGAAATATCAACCGGGGTGGCCTCAGGCGGCAGCTCTCGCCGGGCCAGTTCGTCCAGGCCAAGCTGCGCCTCTATCGCTTTGAACTGTCCGGTCGGCTCCAGGGTAACTAAAGCCAGACTGGAGGAAGCAACGGGTTTCACTTCTCCTGCGTCGCTCAGTCCTAATTGTATATCATACAAGTCTGCGGGGGCTTTGGCTAAAGCCAGGGGGCACAGGCTCTCCACAATGGCGTCAGGCAGCGCCGCCTCCACCTCGAAGCCGGGGGCGGGACTACAGTTCACCCACAGCGGGGCGGCAGCGGTCCCGGCCAGACCAACGAGAAGTTGTCCGTCTCCCAAGCCTCTATTGCGCCAAAACAGCTTGAATACTCCATCGGCAGCCAGGTTGTAGCCGAACATGGTCAAGGTATCAGGCACATTGTTATCGTCGGAATAGGCATTGTGCTCGATAGGGTTGCGAAAGAGCAGCGCGTAATCCAGACTGTTCAGAGTCACGCGAAATTCGGGTGCGTAATGTCCTGAAAAGTAAGGCCAGGTGTCTTCGTCTTTGCCCAATTGGAGTAAACGGTGATAAAAGACCACATAATCAGCGGCCAGGATTTCTCCTTCGCGGCAATCGCGGGCGTTGCCAACAAAGAAGGGGCTGAGCAGGTCGGGCGTGCCGCACACAGCCACGTTGAGGGAATCGGCATGAGGCTGCCGGTTGAGGTAAGCCCCCACCTGTTCCATGCCTTCGCCCCAACTGACAATCAACACCTGGGTGGCTGCCCTCGCGCCGCCCAGCAGCGGGTTGTAATAAGTGGAGTAGTAAGGATAATTCTGCCAGATGAGCCAGCCCTGCCACAACAGGATAACTGAGAGGAGTAAGGAGTAGGGAGTAAGAAGTAGGAAGTAAGGAGTAGGGAGTAAAGTATTTGAAGTTTTGAACGTTTGAGCCTTTGAATATTGGGAAGCTTTGTTAGCCAGCCAGAGCAGGCCATAGGCAACAAAAATATCTATGATCGGAAAGGCGGGTAGAAAGTAGCGCTCCAGTTTTTTTCCGGCGGCGGTAACAAAGATGAGAAACAGCCCCACAAAGAGCAGCAGCGTGACCTCAACCGGGCGATTATCTATAAAACGCTTGAAGCTTTGCCGGTTTGAACGTTTGAAGGCAATAGCCGCCAGTGTAACCAGCCCCACCACCTCCAGCGGGGAAGCCCGCAGCAGCCAACCCACCGGGTAATACCAGGGGCCGGGGTCGCCCGAATAGGATTGGCCGAAGAAATAATAACCATGCTCGTCTTCGGCCAGGACCACGCTCTGCTGCAAGGCCACCCGGATGACTTCGCCGGGGATAACCCAGATGGCCGGAAAGAAGGCAGCATAGGTCAGGGCAGTCACCGCGCCCCAGATGATTCCTTCGACAATCAGGCGGCGGACTTCAACCCCGGCCCGCCACTGCCCGCTTTGCCGCCAGCGGTAATAGAACCCCAGCCAGCCAACGACCGCGGCAAAGGGAAGGGTGAACCAGCCCACCGTTTTGCTCAGGCAGGCCAGCCCGGCCAGCACCGCCGAGATAAGCAGCCAGTACCAGCGCCAGCCCCGCAGCCAGTAGCCCATCATAGCCAGGATGGAGAGACTCATAAAGCTGGCAGTTAAAGCATCGTGGTGGAGGACCCGCGACAGAGCCAGGTGAAAGGGGCTGAGCGCGACCAGCAAGGCACTCACCAGGGCCACGCGCTCCGGTACCAGGCGTCGCAGCAGGAGAAAGAAGAGAGGCACGAAAAGTGCGGAGACAACCGCCAGCGGCAGGCGCAGCGGGCCAATCAATGCCGGGTCAAGTTGGCCAGGGTCAATCGAGGCCAGGAAGGTGGGCAAGTCAACCCCGCTAGAGCGCACCGACTGCCAGTAGTACAGCAGCAGGCCCAGGCTGCCACCCCACATGGTCGTCACCCCGGGGTGCTCGGAGTGCAAGGTGCAGCCCCAGCCGCTGGTGGGAAAATCGCGGCCTCGATCCGAGGGCGGGCACTCGTAACCGGAAACCCACAAGCCGCCGGCAAAGTGGCGCGAACGGCTGACCCAGAGCGGCTCGTCGGCGGTAAGAAAGCCGCCCAAGGCCGCGACCCGCAAGACCAAGGCCAGGCCAAACAGGCCAAGCGGCAACGCCCAGCGTTTTAACCAGGCCCACCTACGCTGCTGCTGGCTGTCCACCTGCACCCTCAATTGGCCCGGCGCTGGCCAATAACCACAAAAAAGCCCCCCTCGGCGTCGCCGGCCAGGGCCAGACGAAGTTGGGTTAGAATGTGTTCAAGGCGGGAGCCGCGCGGATGCGGGGCAAAAAGCGAGTCAAATTCGGAAAATTGAGCAAACGGGGTCGGCTTGGGGATGGCGTTGACAAACTCAAAACCGGTCTGGTCAAACCAGCCCAGCACTTCATCCAGGGTGTGCTTCAATTCCTGGGGGTGTTTGTACTGGTCATTGAACCAGATGCGCTTTTTGTGCTCGTCAAGATCGGGGCGGGCCAGGCGCGGATCCAAAAACTGGAAGCGGTCGCCCGAAAGGTTAAAAATAGCGCGGCGCAGGTCTGTCCAGATCCGGCCGTAGCGGTTGTACAAGCCAATAACGATGTAGCCACCGGGGCGAACAAGGCGAGCGATAGACCGAAAACCGCCAAAGGGATCGCGGGTATGATGCAACACGCCGTTGCATAGGACAACATCAAAATTGGCTTCTGGAAAAATCGGCTTGAACAAATTCATCTGCACAAACCGGACCGTATCGAGCTGATTGGCCAGGCTGAAATTCCGCCCCAATTTAAGCGAATTCAAACAGAGATCGGCCCCAAAAACAGTGCGACCTCCCAGGGAGAGGAAATTGCTCAACTGGCCGGTCCCACAGCCCACTTCCAGGGTGCGGGCAGTCAGGGGTATTTGGTCGTCGAGCAACTTGGCAAAAACGGCCTGGCGCGCCTTTTCCGCGAGCCGTTGGGCGGTGTCGAGACCTTCATAGCCGGGGAAAGGATTTTCCTCATAAAAACCCTTAACGATGTCGGTCACGTTATCCAGCGCCGTATCTTCAGTCGGCCAGTACAGCAGCGGGATGCCGTCCTCGGCAGGAAATTGCCGGCCGCATTGAGCGCAGCTCAGGGCCGGACCCGCGCCGTTCAAAGAGACAAGGGAGCCTTGACAGATTGGACAGGCTAACTGGGCCAGAAACTCGGCCGATAAGTCCGAGACAGGCTGCTGCGATGAGGTTGGTGTCTGCGCCGGGTCACTAATGCGGGTTTGACCCCGGGAATGCTGCGTTTTGGTGACGACATAGCGGCCCAAAACCAGCATGTCAATATCGCTTTTGGCAAAGGTATGGAAGGCATCGGCGGGCGTGGAAGCGATGGGGTCGCTGCGCAGGTTAAAGCTGGTATTCAGCAGAACGGGCGTGCCCGTCGCCTGACCAAAGCGATGGATCAGATCGTAATAAAGGGGGTTCCATTCGCGGCGGACGGTTTGGAGGCGACCTGTGCCCATGTGACTGACCGCCGGAATTTCGGTTTCTCGGCCCGCGCAGACAGGAGAAACCATGAGCATGAAGCGCTGCGGATACTGCCCTTCGGCCTGCTGCAAATCAAAGTAGCGCGGGGCATCTGCCTCAGTGACGACCGGGGCAAAGGGACGGAACGGCTCACGAAATTTGATTTTGGTATTGACAATTTCTTTCATCTCGGCCCGGCGCGGGTCGGCCAGGATGGAGCGATTCCCCAGGGCGCGCGGCCCCCATTCAAAGCGGCCCTGGGCCAGCCCAATAACCTGCCCGTCCAAAATGGCCTCAACGATCCGGTCGGCCAGGCGGCTGTCGTCCTCGATGACGTCGTAACTTATCCCCTGCTCGCGCAGAAAACGCTGCACCTGGACTTCGGTGAAGCTTTCGCCGTAATAGGCATGTTCCATCACAAAGCGGCGCGGCTGGCCCAAAAGCACATGCCAGGCGTACAGGGCTGCTCCCAGCGCACCGCCGGCATCCCCGGCATTCGGCTGGATGTAGACCTGCTCAAAAGGCGCCTCGCGCATAATCCGCCCGTTGGCGACGCTGTTTAAGGCCACCCCGCCGGCCATGACTAAATTTTGCAGTCCGGTTTGACTGTGGACATGGCGCGCCATTTTGAGCATCGCTACTTCGGTCAGGCGCTGGATGCTGGCAGCCACGTCGGCGTAATATTGATTCCGGTCAGCTTCAGCCCCTTGTCCATTGATCTCGTGACCGGTGCTCCGGGTGAAGAAGGGGACTTCAGGCTGGCGCGGCGGACCAAATAGATCAACAAATTTGCGGTTGTAGGTGTGGCGTAACGAGTGGTGGAAGCTAAAGTAATCCATGTTCAGCCACAAACTGCCGTCGTCATACACTCGCACAATTTTTTCCAGCTTGTCCATGTAGCGAGGCTGGCCGTAAGGGGCCATGCCCATCACCTTATACTCACCGCTGTTGACCCGGAAGCCCAGCCAGGCAGTAAAGGCCGAGTAGAGCAGGCCAAGGGAATGAGGAAAGCGCATCTCCTGGGTCAATTCAATCCGGTTGGGCAGGCCGCTGCCCCAGTCGGCACTGGCGCGGCCCAGAGTGGTGGTGGTCCACTCGCCAACACCATCAATGGTTAATACAGCGGCCTCAGCAAAGGGGGAGCAGAACATGGCGCTGGCAGCATGGCTGAGATGATGCTCGACAAACAAGATTCGCTCGGAAGGGAGTGACAGCTTATCCAGTTTGACCGACTTGACCCACAGTTTCTCGCCGAACCAGGCGATCATTGCTTCGCGGAACACTTCCAAGGAGCGAGGATAGGTGTTCAGGTGCGACATCAAAATGCGCTCGAACTTGGGCAGCGGCTTTTCGTAAAAAACTACATAGTCGAGGTCTTTGGCGCTGATACCCGCCTGGCGCAAGCAGAAATCTATCGCCTGGACGGGAAAACGGTGGTCGAATTTTATCCGGCTGAAGCGCTCTTCCTGGGCAGCGGCTACCAAATCACCGTCATGCAGGAGCGCTGCCGCCGAGTCATGATACAGGGCGGAGATGCCCAGAATGTACATGCTGAATCCTTGTAACGAAAAAATAACTGATCAGGCTAAAGGTGACTGGCACTTTCCAAGTGCCAGTCACCTGATGCGAATCTTAAACCCAGGTTTGTCGTTGCGCAGCGGGGAGGTCGGTATCGTAAGTGTGGCGCGCTTGCCAGGCTGAAGCGGCCGGCAGCGGGCGGCGCAGGCCAAGGGGGTCAATCCCCCAGCGCGCCAGCAGGCCAAAAGGCAGAGCCAGGGTGAAGTAAAAAATGGTCAGCAGCAGCCGCGCCTGGAAATCGCCAATATATTTGAGAATTTCCTTAAAAGATTGCATAGATGAACGGCCCAACACCCGTAGTATTCCCCAAAACGATCAGCATTACGCACAAAAACAGGCCGAAGACCAGGGGAATAAGCCACCAATAACCCTGGCCCCACATCGAGCGAAACATTTCAGCCAACGTTGCAAAAACACCGCGCAAAATCGCCATATAAACCTTCTCCTCGTTTAATCTTTCGGCACCATCGCTGCGGCTGGGCGTTGTCGTTCAACCCAGATCGCGCTGGCAGCCAGGCAGAGGCCAAAGCCTAAACAGGCCCAAAACCAGGGCCAGGAGCGGATCATCGCCCGCAGACTTTCGCTCAAGAAGATGCCGATAATCAGACTGCCCCCCACCCAGAGGAAAAAACCATAAAATAGGCCGACGGCAATCAAGCCACGCGCCGGAGCGCGCTGCTGGCACAGGGCATATAACACCCCAAAAATACTCCCCAGGAGTCCGTGCAGCAACAGCCCTAGCATGACCAACGAGGTTTCCGGGGCTGTATTGAACCAGATTAGCGCGCCTATCTGAGCTAACAGGGCCTTAAGCGAAAACCCGGTGAGGGGTTGAAGCGCCAAAACAAGAACCAGCATGAGCGCCGCGGCGATCAGGCCACTGACCAGGCCAAAGCGGGGGGGTAAGATTGTATCTTCAAAATCATAGGTTGAGTCAGAAATCATTTTTTACAAACCGGATGCGCCCCAATTTTTAGGAGTGAGACCGCAGAGATTTTTGAAACCTCTGCGGTCTGCCTAAAGGATGGACCTTTACGAACCTAACAAAAGCGCCGCTTATTTTAATCTAGCCTAACTTGTCTCGCAAATCCCCTTTAATTGGAAACCGCTGTCACAAAAGGAGAGCGGCCGAGCAGGTAATCAGCCACAATTTTGGCGACCTGGGCCGCGCCGTTTTCGTTAAAGTGTAAGTCATCATAGAAAACAGTGGTGTCTTTAGGCAGCGCCGGGGCCAGGTCAAGACATTCAACCTGGCGCTCCTGGCAAACCTCCAGTAGTTTCTGATTATACTTGGCCATCCCCTCGGCCATCGCCTCAACCGAGTAATAAAATTTACGGCCTGAACTCCAGCCAAACCAGAGTAAATCTTTCTCCGCCGGGGTTAAATCCGGGCGGTACATGCTGGGCTGGGTGAGTAAAATCAGGCGAACGCGATGGGCCTGGGCCAAATCAATAATCGTGTTCAAATTGCTGCTGTACTCACCCAGGCCGGAGGTCAAATCCGGCAGTGTTTCTTGAAGCGGCGCATTCTTTCGCTCTTTGCGCCGGTTGTTATAAATTTTGCCGACATCGTCCTCTACCTCGATGGCTGTGGTTGTGTTTAATTCGGTTTGTGACTGCCATAAGGTAGCTATCAGGCGCCCAATGGCGGTCTGTTTGTAGTAAGGTACATTCGGGTCGTACTGAGGCAGCACCCGAAAAGCATCCCGCATCACCTGGGAGAGGTTGCCTGGCTGGGCTAAATAATTGGGGGTGTAGCCATCCCCGCGAGCCAGCCTTAAATTTAAATCGTTGCCGCCGACGAGCAGAACAGCCGTGTCAATATGGGGATACTGCGCCAGCAAATGGCGGAACTGCAAAACATGTTCACGACTGGTGTTGCCGCTTTTGCCGACATTGCCCACCCAAACCGACAGGTTCTTATCGTTCTGGTTCAAGCGGTCTTGCACAAGCTGGGGCCAGGCTTCGCTTTGGTCCAGGTAGAGACACTCGGTGGTGCTGCCGCCAAAAACCAGAATACGGTAATCGTCATCCGGCGAAAACTCGCTCCCTCTCATTCCTTCGGAATTGGTAATGAAGTGAGACTCGCCCGTTATGCCGGGCATGGTTCCGGGATAAGGGTTGAAAACGGAGTGAATGTTTGGATGCCGGACATAGTACTTGTCAGCCGGAGGCAGGTAGAGCCTCAAACCGCCTTCAGCCAACCCCAGGGTGAGGAGCAGACTACACGCGGCGATATTGAAGTTAGCCAGGGGGCCGGGCCGAAGCCGGCGGGTCAGGCTGCCCAAGACCAAGCCCCCCACGACAGCGCCGTAAAAGACAATTAACTCATTTTCCAGCCAGGGCATGACGGTTACCCAAGTCAAGGGGATGGAAACCGGGTTAACCAAAGTAATTCGGGGTGACTTGTCGGAGCTACTGGGCGTAAATCTAACCCCTTCCTCGACCAACGCCGCAGCGCCGGAGTCTACCCGGAACAGGTTAAGCAGTTTCTCTCCGCTAAATTCCTCGCCTTGATAGCCGGGTATCCCCCTCAGACTGATTTTCTTAATAACCGCAGCAAAATTGCCCCCCGGGTCCGGCTGGATAGACAGACCTATTTCTTTTCCCAGGAAAGCCCGCAGTGGCAAGTAAGCCCGCCAGACAACCGGCGCGCCAGCCGGCAGGGTAATACCCTTGAAGCCCAGGGCCGGCGTGGAAAGGTCAAAAAGCTGCTCAAAGCCATTCCAGCGGATCATGACCTGGCCGGCCTGATGGTGTTCGGCAAAAGCCAGGGTGAGTGGGCCGGCGGCTGGCCCCGTCCAGCGGAGCGTGGCCGGCTGGCTTTGCCGTGAGATCCAGACCGGCTGATTTTGGTAAGCGCCCCAACTGATCTCCCGCTGATTCCAGCCCGCATCGGCCTGAAATTCGGCAGAAGGAATAGCCCTGCCGTCGGGCCAGGTTGCCTTGACTAACAAAACTTCATTGGCGGTCGTATCGTGGCTCTGGGCCACAACTTCCAGCGAGGCGGGCAGGGCCGTCCCTACCGGTAAATTAAAAGGAACGTGCCAATCCTGGTCGTTGCTCGTCCAGGTTGCCGCAAAAATGTTCGGCGACCAGGTATTTTCAGCGTAGAGTTCCAGCATTACTCTGGACAGCCCCTCGGGCGTCGTCAGCAGCCAGGCGGTTAGACCACCCAGGACAAGGCCAAGGCCGATCGTCAGCCGATGCTGGCGTGAAAAGCTATCTTGAACGCGGTGGAAGCCCTGGAGGATGGCTAACCAAAATAAAACGAAACCCGCCGTTAAACCGGACCAGGCCATTAGCCAGGCGGCCAAACTTAACGATTGGGTAGAAACGAAAACAGCTAAAGTACGCCAGGCCGACAGCGTTGAGACGAGCAAAATCGCCAGGATAACAACGAACTTTTTTGGGGCCATGGGGAGTTAGGTAAACCTGTATTTCAACAGGGTGTAAATAGCCTCGATGCCATCACGCCAGGAGATTTTTTTGCCTTCTTGGGTGGTGCGGGGATTATAGGCAATCGGTACTTCGTGGATGGTATAGCCGGCCTTCAAAATCTGGGCGGTGATTTCCGGCTCAATATCAAAACCGACACAACGCAGACGAAGATTCTTAATTACCTCGGCCTTGAAAACTTTATAGGCCGTTTCCATATCTGTCAGATGTCCCCCGTAAAGCAAGTTGGTCAGGCTGGTGAGAAAACGGTTAGCCAGCCGTGTTTTCAAAGAAATGTTTTTATTCCGCCCCTTAAACCGCGATCCATAAACCACGTCGGCCTGCCCGGTCAGGATGGGCTGGAGCAGGTGAATATACTCAGCCGGGTCAAGCTCCAGGTCGGCATCCTGGATAATGACTACATTACCGCTGGCGTATTTGAAGCCAAAGCGGATGGCCGCACCTTTGCCCAGGTTGATGGCCGAGGCGTGGACTTTGATCAACTCGCTGTGAGCCAGCCGTTCCCGCTCGATGATTTCGGCGCTACCGTCCGTGGAACCGTCATCGGAGATGATGATTTCTTTCTGGAGGGGGTCCAGGTCAACCGCCAGAACCCGGTCAATCACCTCTTTGATGGTGGACTGCTCGTTATAAACAGGAATTACCACCGAGAGCTTGCCATAAGAGGTGGGTATTGAATTCGCTAGATTTGGCAACACATTAATCACCGGCGGAAACAGGTCAACTTCATCTGAATTTAGATCTGCTTGTTTAATGGTCATTGATTGGATTGGTTTGAAATGATAATTCGAGTCAATTCAACCGCATTCTCGCCGGTCGTATCATTCTTCACCGGCAGACGGGCCAGGGTTTGAGGGTCGTACAAACCAGCCAACAAACGATACTGCCCGGCTGGTAATTGAGAGGGCAGCAGCAGTTGGCGTTGGTCGTTCAGCGAATCGCCCACCCACCAATGCGAAGGGGGGGGAGATGGCGTAAAATCAACTTGAGCAACGGTTTGATTTGCCTCATTGCGCAGGTGGAGAAACGTGGCGTAGTTGGTGGAGATAGGCGCTAACACGTGCCAAAAGAGGGTGAGCTGCAACGGCTGGCCAGGGAAGGGTTGTTCCGGGGTAAGGGAATATCCCTGTAAGAGCACCTGGTTCCCCAGCTCGGCGCTGAGCAAATGGGCTGGGGTAAGGACGAGGGGCGGCTCAGCCAGGTGCTGCCTGACCTGGGCTAGCTGCTCTTTGGCCGTTTCCCGAGACGGCATGACCCGTTCCGCTTGAGCCAGGCTGGCCGCCGCGGCGGAAGTCTGCCCGGAGAGGGCCTGCAGGTCGGCCAGGCGGATTAACAGCGCAAACTGAGTGTTGGGGTCCTGAATCATAGTCTGGGTTTTGCTGAGAGCCTGGCTTAGGGCAGTCGCTGCATTCTCAGCCGTGAAGGGGCCGAGGACCAGCGTCCGGCCCAGTCCCTCAAAAGCGGTAATTGACTTATCGCCCTCCGCGCCAAGCGACTCCGGTACCCCCCACAAGACCACCCAAACCCTGGGATTACGGTCCAGCAGGATCGGGTTTTCAGTAAAGGCCCGGCGCGAGGCGATGGTATAGAGGTTATAAATGGGGTAGATAAACTGCCTTTGCTGCTCCAGGCGGTAGGTTAGATTGCGCGTGCAGGTATCGGTACCGGGCAGGTCGTCGGCTTCCCAACCATGCTGAAACGGCTCACACACAATCAAATCTCTGGCGTCAGCCTGTCCGGCTAAAAAGTTTGAGACAGCCTGCCAATTCCCGTAAGTTGCCCCATTCAGGTAAGCGGTAATGGAGATGAATGAAATGAGGAGAATCACGACCAGGCTCGCGCCTAAAAAACTTTTTTCGGCGGCCGGGTTGACCCGCCTGACTCTCTGCCGCAGCGCTTGCCAGCCCACCCCGGCCAGAATCATAAAAGCCGGTAACATATAAACAATGTAACGCTCGCGGACGTAGAACCAGGGGATCAGGATCTGGCTGATTGTGGCTAACAGAATGGGCAAGACAAGCCAACCGGCCAAAAGACCGGCCACCTCCGGCTTGATCCGGATCAGGTGAATGAGGCCCACGCCAATCAAAAGCAGGAACAACAACCAACTCCAGGGCCAGACCGAACCGCTGTACTCTTCAAATACGGCCAGATAGGGTGAGAGAGTCGCCCACAACGAAGCCTCTGAAACCACAAAATGGGAGTCATCGGCGACAAAGTTACGAAAGAACTGCGGCAAAATCGGAGTGAAGAGCAAAATAGCGACCAACAGGCCGCCCAATCCACCCAGCAGGGGCGGCAAAATCTGCTGCTGAAAAAACTCCCCGGCTGAACGGGGACGCTGGTGCCAGGCTCTCAACAGCAGCCAGACGGCCACAACAATTCCCTGAGTTGCCAACAAGGTAGTGGTGAACAACTGATTGTAAATGGACAGGCCCGAAATCAGGGCAAAAAGCAGCCAGTCGCGCCAGCGAGCGCGGGGCGTAACCGGGTGGGCGCCCATACCGCGCCACAGAAAATAGGTCGAAGCGACCGCAAAAAAAATCATCGCCGAGTAACCCCGGATGCGATGCGAAAACAGCATATGATAACCGGAGAAAGTAAACAGCAGCGTGGCCGCCAGGGCGTAATTCTGCCCCAGCATTTTCTGGACAGCCTTATAAGTGACCGCCAGCGTCAACACGGCAAAGACTACTGCCTGCCAGCGCAGGATAAACACCTGCCCGCCCACCTGGTTTGACAACCAGATGAAAATATTGGCAAAGGCGTGTTCGGGAAAGCCATGCATGGTGGTAATGGTCAGCAGTTCCCCGAAGCTGACCGGCAGAAATTTGTCAATCACATTGCGTTCGTCGGGGCTGACACTAATATCATTGAGGAAACTAATCCGAATGGCAAAGCCAATTAGAATCAGGCCAAAGACGGCGTATTTTTTCAAGAAAGACATTTTAGACATTACCGGCATTAAGCCTAGATCATGTCATTTCGAGCGACGAAGGAGCGAGAAATCTCTACAGCCTTACTTTTTAGCATAGCTTCAAGGGATTCCTCGTTCCGCTCCGCTCCACTCGGAATGACATAAGAACCCTAATTTTTATTTCCGATGAACTCTTTTGTTAATACTCGAAGGTGCATACTTTACCAAATTACTAAAACAGTTCAATCGGATTTCAAAAGTTGACAACATAAAACGTAATGCGTCATGCGTAAATTTATGTTTTACGTTTTACAGATTTGAACCCGCAATCCCACGAAATCCAAAGAACCAAAAAGTGTGGCTTATTTTAATCTAGCCCAACTTGCCTCGCAAATCCCTTTACGGTTGAAAAACCGGCGACCTGCTTAGCGAATTTCAACCTGGCCCAGCGTCACATGATCGTCTCCGCTGGTCAGGAGCGGGCGCACGCCGGTTTCAGCCGAATAGAGACCCACCAACAGGCGATAGCGTCCCTCCGGCGCGTCACCGGGGACCGGCAGCGTGTGTTTATCTTCAACGATCACTTCCGGCTGCCACCAGGGGGTAGGATAGGCGCCGGCCCGCGGCAGGGCGTCACTTTGAGCAACGATCTGGCCTGCTTCGGTCAACAAGTGTACAAAAACCACAAAATTCTCGGCAATGGCCTGGTTGGTTTGCCAGAAAAGGTTGACGGTTAGATTTTCGCCGGGCCGCACCGGCTGCGGGGCAAGGGTATATCCTTTCAAGGTAACTCCGTTTTGCCAGGCGCTATTGACCGGGGTCACTGCGGCCAGGGAGGGCCACTGCTCCGGCGGGAGGGTAAAGTGGGCCACCACCGGGCCAAGTTCCTCCCCGGCGGCATCCGTTGAACGCAGGCTGATGTCGCTGCTGTTTTTCAGGGTTACTTCAACCTGCGCCGCCAGGGGACGCTCCAATTCGGCGGCCAGCTCGAATTGATGCTCGGTAGAGCTTACTTCACCCGCCAGCCATTTGTCTGCGGGCAGCTCAGCATCAACCCGTCCCAAATTGAGGCTGCGGCTGTCGGCCAACTGCACGGTCAGCCGCAGGGGTTCCAAGCCTTTTTTGAGCGGCTGCCAATAAAGGGTCAGCGTGACCGGCTGGCCGGGTGCGGGTGCAGCCGGTTCAAGATGGTAGGCCACGAGTTTAAGCTGATTATGGTAGAGGCGATCCAGTCCTTGAGCCTCGCCAGGCACACTTTGCCCGGCAATGGCCGCCAAACGTTCAGCTTCGGGTGTATCCTTGATTGTCCCGCCCGGCAGGATTTGGGCCGCATAGTGACCCTGGGGAAAACGAAAAGATTCCACCGGGGATGCAACGGATGGCGATGAAGGGGTTGAGGCGGCCAGCCCGAATTCAACGGTATAGAAACCCGGCACTAAGCCCTCACCTGCTGGCGAGCAGAGACTTTCGACGTAGGCGCCGGTCGTTTGAGCCTGGGTCAGAAAAGCAGGATCAGGCTGGCATACCACCCAATCACCGCCAGCCGCCTGGCCCACCAGCCGGACCACTAGCCGTCGCCCGGCTGGGAGACCCAGATTTTCCCACAGCAAGCGGAGGGAGGGCTGGCTGACTAGTTCACCGCTCTGTCCCGCCTCCCAGCTATATCCCAATAAGGCTGCCTGGCCGGGAAAGACGCTTACCTGAGGGTCGGCGGGGGTGGTAATAGGAATAGGGTAAATCCAGGCGTAATCAATGCCGGCGATGGTCACAATTTTTTCCGGGGTGCGGGCCTGGAAGTAATCAATAAAGCCGGGGCTGGGTTCCTGCCGGCGCTGCACCTGCTGAATATAGAGCACCACATAATCGGCCTGGGTCCAGCGGCCATCCGGCAAGAGCGAAATTTGCTCTCCTTTGAAGCCCAGCATGTTATGGGTAAAACGTGAAGCGACTACCAAGTTACGGCTGCCCGGTTTAGCCGCGAGATAGGCCCCAACCTGGTCCATACCTTCCCCCCAGCCGATGCGCATCGTGCGCACAGCCGTCGCGCCGCCGCCCAGCAGAGGGTTGAAATAAGAGTAGTAATAAGGATGGTGCGGCAGAATAGTTGCCAGTTGGACAATAAGCAGGCCCCCCACCAAGACCCAGCCGAGGTAAGGAGTCAGGGGTAAGGACACGAAGTGGGGAGTGGGGAGAGTTGGGCTGCTTTCAAACCGTTTTTTTAACCATTCCCCCAGAGAAACCAGCCCTATCCCGGCCAGAATGTCTATACTGAGAAAGATGGGCATTAAGTAGCGATCCTGCTTATGGCTGCCGGCGGTCATGGCTAACGAATAAACAAGAACATAAATAATGAAGATAAGGCCGGCTTTGCGGGTAAAGGCGCGAGAAGTGGGATAAAGGAACAGGCCGAGCAGAGCCAGGGGCGTGACGCGCATCAGAAAACAAAGGGATAAAATATAAAACCGGGGTCGGCGTCGGCATAGGTTTGGCCCATGAAGAATAGGTTGACCCCTTCTGCGCCGACCTTGCGGGTGGTGTAATCGTATACCAGGGTCAGCGTTTCCAGGGAGATAACCCACATCGCCGGCCAGAGAAGAAACCAGGTCAAGCCGGCTGCCCCGGCCCAAAGCAGGCCAAACTTAAACAGGGAGAAAAAAACAGAAAGTAAGGAGTACGCTTTTCCTTCTTCAGATGCTCTGCTGGCATAAATAAACAGGCCAATCAGCGCTACCGCCGGTAGGATGGTCAACGCCTGAATTTTGGTCAGAAAACTTAGCCCGCCCAGAATACCGGAGATAATGACATAACGCCAGCGGGGTTGGCGATAATAGAAAATGAGAGCCAGAATGGAGAGGGTCAACAGGCCGGTGATGACCGCTTCGGCCCGGTTGACCCGCGAGTCGCTCAGGTAGAAAGGGTCAAGGGCAATCAGCAGCGCGCTGACCAGCCCTATCCGCCGGCCAAACAGCCGCCAGACTGCCCCAATAATCCCCAGAGCCAGCATGATATTCAACAGAACAAGCGGCAGGCGCTGCTGATACAAAAAAGCAGGGCGCTCCCATTCATGGAGAATCAGGTAAAGGCCGGGTTCACCGATCCACTGCCCGGCGGCCACAGAGCGCCGGGCGGCTTCCAGCAAAATCCAAATAGTTTCGGCCCAGACCGGCACAATGCCGGGATAACCATCGCCGACGAGAGTCCCCGCCAGGTCACCCCGGCTGAGGGCATAGACAAAATCTTCGGCCCAGCGCCAGCGGTCAGCTTCATCCACAATCAGGTACTGGTTAAGCGCGGTCAGCCGGGGCAGAGCCACCAGGAGAAGCAGGCCAATCAGGCTCAGCAGGTTTGGCCAGTTTTCCAACTGGAGAAACGATGAGAAAGTTTTGGAGCGCCCATCGGATGGGCGGGGATTTTTAATCGGCAGGGTCGTCAACTTAAAATCTCATATTGGTCACTTCAGGACAGTGGGGGATGGTAGAGTAAGCGAAGTAACTTCGACGATATTCTGCCCCTCATCGCCGCCGACAATGGGCAGCCGTTCCAGGGTTTGCGGGTTGTACAGGCCGGCCAGGAGCTTGTAGCGGCCTGGCGGCGTATCCGGGTGGAGCGAAATCTGGAAGGTATCCACAATCCACTCATCCTCGTCCCATTGATTGGTGGGTAATTCACTGCCGCCCAGGTGCGGGGTCCGGTCGGCCTGGCCCCAGATCTGCCCGGTCTCGTCCACCAGGTGGGCAAAGGTGGTGTACGGCTGAGGGATAGGCTGGCGGGCCTGCCATAAAAACTGGATCTCGAAAGTTTCACCTGCACCGGCTGCTTTTGAAGCCAGCGCCACATTAGCCCCGCCAAAGTTGACCATATTGCCAAAATTGGCCGAGGCGGCAAATTCAACCGGCGGTTTAACCAACTGGCGGACAGGAACTTTTCCGGCCAGATAGCCGGGGCTTGCTGCGGAAACGTTCTCCAGCGAAACCCAGAGTTGATAATCTCCGCGCGGTATTTCAGCCGGTATGGTCAAAAGATAATGACCCTCGACCGCCGAGGGACCGTTTGGGTCCAGCACCGGCCCCCTCCCTTCGGCCCAGACGCGTCCCGCTTCGTCGTTAAGCTTCACCATGACTGTCTGCCCGGCAGTGGTTGGCGTAGCCCCGCCCCAGACCAAGGTTAAGTGGGCCGGCTGTCCTGGTTCCGCCGCCCGCCGCTCCAGGCGATAGCCGCGTAAAATAAGCCCATTATCAAAATTAATATCACGCACCTCACGCAGTTGGGGGCCAGGGTAGAGCCAGACATAATCCAAGCCGGCCAGAGTGACGACGTGCTCCGGGGTGCGCGCGGCAAAATAAGGCCAAAACTCCGGAAAAGGATTACGATTTTGGATCTGGCGGAGGTAGATAATAATGTAGTCCGCTTCTTCTTTATAGTGGGCTTTGGTATAGCGCCCCTCGTAGAAGGGCACAAAGGTATCCCACAGGCTGGTCGCCGCCGTTAAATCACGCACATTTGGTTTTTGATTAAGATAAAAGGCCATATGATCCAGCCCTTCACCCGAACCCACTTTTATCAGGTGCGGAGCGAGCCATCTGCCGCCCACGACTGGATTTAAGTAGTTGAAATAGTAGGGAAAGTAGATCGCTGCCGAGACGATCTGGATGGCCAACAGCAAGGCGCTCCCCCAGATGTACAGGCTGGATGTTGAAAGCCGGGTGATGCCGGTCATTTTGGCACTCAGTTTAGCAATAAGAGCCAACACACCGACTGCCGCGAGCGCGTACAGCCCCGGAAATGTGGGCGAGGCGTAGCGCAGGTCACGGGTATCGGCGGGGGCCAGCAGCAGGTAAAAGAGAACAACAAAAATCGCCAGCCATTTAACAGTCCACCATGTTGGTGGCAAAGCGAGGCCGGAAGCGGGCGTAGACGAGCCAGCCAACCCTCCCGGTTCGTCTATTGGCGGCTTTTTGAACCAGCCCTGTTTTATGCCAACCAGCAGGCCAATCAGCCCGATGAGCAGCGGAAGCGTGCTCTTAAAAATCCAATTGACTGGATAAAATAGAAAACCCAACTGCGGAACCGGATCGTCAAGGTACGGCAGCAGCGAGGGGTTGTCTTCGCTTTCAAGGCCGCTGCCGGAGTGATAGAAGGTCAGGCTGAGGGTTTCTACTGGGGCAGTCCACAAGGCCGGCCAGATGGCGATGATCGTAAGCAGGGCGACTATCCCCCACATGATACCTTCGGTCACTGCCCGCCGCCAATCGGCCCAATGGCGCGGCCAGCCTTTTTCAAACAGGAGGAAGATCGCCGCAAAAACAAACAAGTAAAGCGCTGTAGGCTTGGTCGCCAATGCCAGCCCGGCCAGTAGCCCCGACAGCAGCAGCCACCCAATGGGCCAGACCCTAAAGGTCTTTAAGACCTTTAGGGTCTTCATGGGGCTGTGTCTCCTGTAGTAAAGCAAGGTCAAGAGGGACAAATTTATGGCGATGCAAACCGTTATGTCATTATGGACCAACCGCGACAAGCCCATAAAAAAGGGATCAAAGACGAGCAGCAGGGTGGCCAGCAGCGAGACGCCGGGCTTAAGGAGTTGGCTTAACAAAAGGTAAAAACTAACCAAAAATAAACTGGCCAGCAAGATGAACGGCCAGCGAGTCCATGCATAGAAATCAAGAGGTATTTTTTCAGTCTTCAGGGGAACTAGGGCCAGATAATCACTCAAGTTGTCCACCGGCCGGGCTGAGTCAGCCCAATATTTGGTGGCCAGTCCTAGACCACCCAACCACATCACGGGAACTCCAGAGGCATATGTTTCGCCTCCATCCAGGGGGGCAGCTTCGGCGCTGGCCTGGGCAAAATTGCCCGCCAAGATAACTCGCCAGAAGAAAGCCGAGCGATAAACCCAGCGCGCCTCATCTATGGCTATAAACGCATCCAGCCCCAGTGCTCGCGGCACAAAAGCCACAATAAAAATGACCAGGCAAATGAGCCAGGCTGGTTGATTTTTTTGCCCCGAAAAGAGACTCAATTGTTTCCCTACAGTTATATAAGTAAGCCGGCTGGAAGACTGGGGGATTGGGTAGGTATTGTCTCTTTATCCAGCCTTCCAACCCTCCAGACTCAATAGAACAGCCCAACCAAAATTGAATTTTACGGCAAAGGCATGATTAAGGCAAGCAGGTTGAGGGTTATACTCGCTCAGGTTTAGCGGGTAAGAGGGGCTACTTGAGGATAATGGCCGGATCTTTTTCAGAAATGGCGACATCAGCGATGGTCGAGCCATCCTGGTCTTGTAAGGTTACGGTCAGCCGGTACTCGCCCGGCGGCGTAGCGGGGGGAAGGGTCAGCATTCCCAACCACTCGACTACCGCGCCTTCCAGCCACTCACCTTTTAGGGAGGCCGACTGCCAAACATCCGATTTTGGACTGCCCTTTTGGGCGTGGATATTCGGTGAGGGATTGTGAATGGGCACAAGAGTCGCGGCAAAGCTGCTGCCCACCGGCAGAGGGCCGAGCACTCGCAAGAAAAGGGTCACAGACACTTCATAAATTTTTGAACCGTTACCTGCATCATCGCTGACCGGATTAGGGGCGACTCTGCTGCCTGTTACCTTGTAAGCCAGCAATTGAGCGACCCCCTCAATTTTGGGCGCGCCACTGGCGCTCTGCGCCGCCGGAGCCTGGTAGACTTCAACCCAGCGGGCGCCGTCCTCCTGCGACGGACGGCCTGTTGGTCCGATATTCACCACAAAAACCGGCTCATGAGTCCGAAAATAATTAATCAAGCCGGGGTAGGGTTTCTCTCGCTGGAACTGGTTGATGTAAAAGACGACGTAATCGGCGGCAAGCTGGGCGCGGCCATCATCGGCAAAGCTGGCCCGCTGGCCGACAGAATACGGCGCGAAAATATCGCTGTACCAGGCTGAAACGGACAGCGACTCGGCGTTGGGCAAATTGTTCAAGTAGCCGGCCGCCAGCTCCAACCCCTCACCCCACCCGACCGGCACCTGCGCTGCCGCCCGTTCCGGACCGCCCAGCAGCGGGTTGTAATAGGTCAGATAATACGGCGCGGCAAGAATAGCCGAGACAAGCTGGAAGCCAACCAGTCCGGCTAGTAGAAAATTTGAAATAGTAGAAAAGGAATATCTCCCCTGCCCCTGGCCTCTCCGGGCCACTTCGTCTGCGCCCCTGCTCCACCGCCCCATCTTCTCCAGGCCAATTGCTGCCAGGAAAATAAGGGCGGGGATAACCGCCATCACGTAGCGGTCTAACTTTTTGGGACTGATATTGGCAAAAACGATGATAAAAATAACAAACGCAACAATGACCCAGGTTACGGTAAGTTCCAGGTCAGGCCGGGAGAAACGGGCGGGAGGCGCAGATCCTCCGGAAGGCTTTGCTCTTAAGCGTGAAATCAGCCAGGCCAGGGTCATAAGTAAGCCCAGCAGAACGACCGGGGTCAGCCGGAAAGCGAGAGCATAGGGATAAAACCAGGGGCCGGGGTCATCGAGAGTTTGTCCCAGGAAGAATGCATCATGTCCCTCCCCCACTCCGCCCACCTCAAATGAGTCTAGATACATTTGCCGCAGCGTCGCCGCCGGGGCGACCCATAAAGCCGGCCAGAGCAGAACAAAGACGGCCAGGGCAACGACTCCCCAAACAGCCAGTACCCCCACCCACTGCCGGACGGCTGCCCAGCCGCGCCTGGGCCAGTCAAAGGCCAGGACGACTGGGCCCAAGCAAGCGATGAATAAACCGATGAGCGGCGCGGGTAGTTTGGTCAGCAGGGCCAGGCCGGCCAGCACGGAAGAAAAGAGGAGGGAAGGATGAAATTTGTGGCTCGGGGATACTCTTAGCCAGTAGAACAGAAAAGCGAGCAGGGAGAGAAACATCAAAATGGCGACGACGGCATCGCCGTTGAGGATGCGCGAGTGAGCGATGAAAAAGGGATCAAAGGCCAGGAGGAGGGCAGCCACTACCGGAATTTTGCCGGGGAGAAGCTTCCGGCCTAACCGATAGACACCGCCGACGCCCAGGGAGGTAAGGATGACCGGGGTCAAACGCAGCCAGCCAATCGCCGCGGGTAGATGCTCGACGGCTCCTTGGGCGCATTGGCCCACATCAGTCGCCGCCAGGCATCTGGCCCAGAGGGTTAAGGCGCCACCCCAGGCAATCGTAATGCCGGGAAAGAAGTGCCAATAGGTTTGAGCCAGGTCGCCGGAGCGGAGGGCCAGTAGAAATTGGGCTGCGCCTTCGGCCCATTTGACCTCGTCAATGGTGAGGAACGTGTCCAGCGCATAAAGACGAGGCAGCAAAGCGGCCAGGAATATAAGGAGCGGGAGACGTAAAGCGGGAGGTATTATATGTGTCATTGCACTACTAGCGGCCCCAGGATGAGAGCATTTTCGCCGGAAGTGTCGTTGCGGAGGGGCAGCCGCTCCAGATTATCGGGGCGATACAGGCCGACATAAATATTGTAACGACCCGGCGGCAAGTCTGGCGGCAGAGACAGCCAGGTGACTTCCTGGATGATGCCGCCGGCGGGCCAGGTCGAGGTGGGGACCAGGCCCTGGTAAGGCTGGTGGTCGGCGCTCGCCAGGATGGTATTCGCTGCATTACGAAGCTGGACAAAAACGGCGTAATCGGTATCGAGTTGAGTTTGAGCCTGCCAAACAAGCGTCAGCGCCATGCGCTCGCCCGGTGACACGGCTCCCCCTGTCTTGGCCAGGGAGGGAGTTAGGGTATACCCGTGAAAAATGATCTGGCCGTCGAAATCGGCCTGGAGAGGGGTCGCCGGGCGTGGGTCTGTATTGACCTTGGCAAAGTATAAATCATCTTCGGCGTAGTGGAATCGCCCCAGGTAGGTCTGTTTGACCCAGTCCATGTAGTCGGGCAAATACTGGGGGATCCGGTTGGACACGGCCGCGACCAACTGGCAGTCGTCACGGTCGGTGAGGGTAATGAGTTCGGGGGTGGTCAGCGCGCCTGACTCCAGGCGGTTGGTTGAAACCTCGGCCAGTTCGGGCGGAGTCATGCGCCCGCTCCAGTAGAGCAGCGGCATGTCGTCAGAAATCAGGCAATCGCCGGGGGCGGTGACGGCCTCGATGAAAGCCAGAGCTTCTGCCTCGTCGGTGGGAGGCTGGGGCATGGCCGCTCTTTCGCGCCAGAGGGCCAGCGCCGCCGGGACGTGCCAGGCAAAAAGCTCGATAAGCAGCATCAAGCCCACCAGTACGATAATTTTCGATTTTCGACTGCCCATCTGAGGGACATAGGTTTTCGATTGCAGCCCTCTAAAGGCCAAAGACCAATGTGCAACGGCTATACCGCCAAATACAGCCAGTGGGGGAATCAGGATGAGATAGTGCTTATAACGGATGGGGTTATGAACCGCGAGCATCCCCAGAGCTAAAACTAACCAGGCCAGCAGCAGCCAGCGGCCCTGCTGGCGACGGACCCAGGCGGCGCCTATCCCGATCACTCCCAGAATCACCAGCGCAGCATCTTCTTGAACAAACATGACCGCTCGCTCATAACGCGGCGGCCAGAAAGGCTCAGCTTCGACCGAGGCCGCCCTGGCTTCCAGCCGCTGAGCGACAACCTGCCGCACCAGCGAATTAATATTGAAAGCAGAGATCAACACGAGGGTCGGCAGCAGCACTGCCAGGCCCCAGATGAATAAATTGAGTAGAAGAGGCGGGAGGCGACCTCCATTCGAGGGCAGGTGAGGCGAGGAGGCATTACCGGGGTGATACCAATGTGCAATCAGGATTAAGGGGATCAGGATGAGGACGAAGGGTGATAGAAGCTTGGTCAGCAGGCTGGCAGAGAGGCACAGGCCGGACAGAATTAATAAAATGCGCTGCCGCATGATTGACTCATTCACTCGCCGGGTCGCTGCTCCCTGCCAGGCCAGCCAGATTGCCCAGACCGACCAGGCGACCGAGGGAAACTCGGCCAGAATCGCCCGCGACGGCTCCAGCAAAACCGGCGAAAACAGAGTCAGCATGGCGGCAACCAGGCCGGCGACCGTTCCAGCCACCTGGCGAGCCAAGAGGGCAATCCCGACGACGCCAAACAGGGTATAGAGAACGCTAAACCAGCGCTGGGCTGCCTCGGTCGGCCATAACTGCCAGACAGCGTTAATCGCCAGGGGATAGAGGGGGGGATACGTAATATAAACTTCGCTGTAGGGTTGATACCCGGCTGACAGCAGGCGCAGCCACATCAGATGAATCCCTTCATCGGGTGAAAGGGGGAAACTGTTGAGCAGTCTCGCCCGTAAAGCGACCGCCGCCAGGGTAAGGATAAGCAAACTCAGCCAAAAAACGCGCGAATTTTGAGTTGTGAGGGGTGTGTTTTGCGTACTCAAAAGTTTTACTTTAGCAGTAGAAACCGGATCAGCTTCGGTCTG
This sequence comes from Anaerolineales bacterium, assembly GCA_015075185.1. Lineage (GTDB taxonomy): Bacteria > Chloroflexota > Anaerolineae > 4572-78 > J111 > DSQQ01. The sequence continues at coordinate 528,099 of JABTUW010000004.1, forward strand.
AGCGGCTTCGCTTGATTGCCGAACCCACTGATTTATAGTAGGATAAGCGCGGTTTGGCAAAAGTGAAGGAGCAGAATATTTTAGAGTCCACCCCACAGCGTTTAATTCCGGCTGATAAAAGTCTGGCGGCCTTTTTGGCTCTGCTTTTATTTGGCCTGTACATGTTCACCTTTGATGGCACATTGCACAGCACCGACGGGTTAGCCATGTTCGCTGTTACCGAGAATCTGGTTAAACACGTCCAGTTTGATATTCGCCAGTTAGAAAATTGGGAAAACGTCACTTTGGGTGTTGATGGAAAACCTTACACCGTTTTTCCTATCGGCCCCACCCTGTTCATGCTGCCTCTGTTTGCTTTAGCCTTAGTTTTTCCAGGTTTGGGTCTCACCCAAACCACGATGATCCTGATGCCCTTGTGCAGCGCCCTCAGTGCTGCCTATCTATACCTTATTGCCCGGAGGCTGGGCTACTCACCCGGAATTAGCGTGGTCACGAGTCTATTAGCTGGGCTAGGTACGATGACCTGGCTGCGGACTCGAGATCTGGTAGCCGACCCGCTTATCCTGCTCGGCTTTACGGCCACACTTTATTATGCCCTGGCTTACCGGCAAGACCAGAAGTTAGGTTACGCGGCTCTTATGGGCTTATCTTTGGGCTTTACCGTATTAAACAAGGTAATCAATGCCACAACAGTTCCTTTTTTTCTGTGGTATTTAGTTGTGCCAGGGTTTGATGTTTTTCGCTTTAAAAAGTTCCACTGGCGAGCCGGATTTATTACTGTACTGCCCGTTGTTGCCGCCATCTTGATAACAGGTATTTATAACGAGTTACGCTTCGGCAGTTACTTTGACAGCGGGTTTCGAGGCCCGATCACCTTTAGCACCCCAGCCTGGATTGGCTTTATTGGGGTCATTATTAGTCCATACAAAAGCCTGTTATTGTATGTACCGCTTTTCTTGCTTATCCCCTTTGTAATCAAGGAAACCTGGCAAAAACATTCCCGGGAAGTGATTTTGATTTTAGCAATACTGTTTAGCCAGATGCTTCTTTTTGGGGCTTGGCACGATTGGGGTGGTGGTAAAAATTGGGGACCAAGATATTTGGTCCCCCTGAATGGCCTGCTGACCGTACTCTTGCTCCCTTTTATTGAACGCGCTTTCCAATCCAACCACTGGCGTCAGGGCGCTATTTTGATTATTTTTGGCCTAATGAGTTTGCTCATGCAAATTTTGGGTCTCTCTGCCCGCGACGACCCCTTTCTGGGAGCGGCTAATTTCTGGACACCCCCGCCGCATCTTTCTTTTTGGGGCGAACTCCGCTGGGATAACCCGGCTCAGTGGCCTATCTGGGGACACTTGCTGTTGTTTGATCTGCGTAATATTCCAGTGATTTGGCGCTGGGAGTGGGCTGGGATTACTCATTTCGCCTTAACCCCTTTCCTGGTTACGTGGTTAATTATATTTCTCGGTCTGGTCGGTATCGTCACAATTATTCGGCGCGGTCAAGATAGCAAAGGTTCAATTCTGCTAAAAACCTGGTTTTTTATGGGGACTTGGCTGATTGCTCTAGCAGGGACCGCAATTATCCTCTGGGCTAGCTATCCCGATCCACGTTCGATTAAAGACCCCAAAGAAGCCGCAGAATTATGGCCCGCTTATCAGCAATTGATGACTCAACTCCCCACGCTTGTCACTCCCAATGATGCACTTATATTCACCGATCGGCGTCTTGAATTCTACTTGTTGGACACCGATAAATCAGCCGCGCAACGGTACGTGTTAGCCAAGCCGACCCAACCTCTTATTTTAGAAACTATTCCTAAATTATTACAGGAACAGGCAGGCAAACAGGGCCGTGTCTGGCTGGTCACCGACCCCCTCGATAACCGTCAGCTTGCCTACGCCACCCAATTGTGGCTGCAAGCGCATGCTGCCCCTACTGAGAGTTACATTTTTGGCGACAGTGTCCGCCTGAGCGCCTTTGAGTCACTTCCATCCAATGGTCCCTGGGAACCTATCCCCCCAGAGCCGCCCTTAACCGTATTGGTAGCCCCCGACGATTACAAGTTTCACCGCATCGCCGCCCTCCTGGGCTGGAACTGGCCTGACCTCAACCCGGACGCGCCGGCATCCTTTCAAACCGGACAAACTTATCGTTTTGAGCTTTTCTGGGTTTATTATGGCAAAGCGCCCGAGGATACATTTTTTGTCCGCTTGCTGGACTCGACCCGCCGGCCCGTCAGCGAAGCCTGGCTTTCGCCCCAGCCAGAGAACGGCATCATTGACGGACAATTGATGATGGAAAAAGGCGCTGTCCTTATCCCGGCTGAGCTGGCCCCCGGCCTTTACCATCTCCAACTTGGCTTCTCGACTTCCGCTGTAGAAGCAGGCGAGTTAATTTTTGATCTCCCCACCGAGCTAACCAAGATTAGGGTCATCCACAAAAATAGTTAAAATCAGTGATTTGCCCCACTCGCTACAGTTTCACGAGGAACAACTTGCAGCTTTTCATTTAAGTTGAACACTCCCACTGTTTCGCCGGTCGCCGGCCGCTCGATCCAGGCCGCGAGGCGGTACTCCCCCGGCGGCGTATCGGGAAAAATGACGAGGGCAAAGTCGTCGCGGACGACCATGCCATCCTGCCACTCCGCTCGTGGGACGGGAGCGACGGTTTCGATGGGGTTACCATAGCCGCGCGTTTGTTGATTGTCGTCCACCAGACTAATTCGCAGCTTATCGGCGGCGGCCTGCCCCTGCCACTCCCAAAACAGCGAGAGCAGGACCACACTTTCGGGATAAGCTGTTGTCACCGGTTGATGGGCTTCGTCGGTCAGGTTGTAGCCCAGCAGTTCGGCTTGACCCACCAGACGAACCTCGCCGGCAAAGACGTGTCGCAGGCCGAGCGAAGGGTAAATCCAGGCGTAATCCAGGCTGTTCAACGTGACCGTATAGACGGGTGAGACGGAAGCCTTGAAAAATTGCAGCGCTCCCTCCGACGGTAATAAACGCTGGGTCTGGTTGATGTAAAAGACCACGTAATCGGCGGCCAGGCCCGGCTTGGGACTGCGCGAGATTTTGTCGTCGTCAATTTTGTAGATGGAATGTCCCTTGAAATAAGGCTCAAAGGTGGTGCTGTACCAGGAAACCACCTTGATCACCTGGGCGTTGGGCAGCGTATTGAGATAAACGGCCGCCTCATTCAGTCCCTCGCCCCAGCCCACCTGTATCAACCGGCTGGCCGCCTGGCCCCCACCAACCAGAGGATTGTAAAAAGAAAAATAGTAAGGGTAAGAGGGGAAGACAAAAGCTATCTGAACTATCAGCAGGAGCAGGGGTAAAAGCCAGGTGAAGCGTGAAACGTGATGCGTGAAACGTCCCAAGGGGAGGCTTCGCACTGATGCGTAAGGTGTCCCAAGGGGAGGCTTCGCACTAAAGCGTAGAGCGTAGAGATACCCACTAGCCGCCAGCATAGTCAGGGCTGGAAAGATGGGGAGTAAATAGCGGTCTTGCTTTTTGCCGCCGTACGTGATCAGTAGGGTGTAGAACAACACGAAAGCCAGGAGAACGATGAGGGTGATAAGGTACGTGGTGCGCCCATAGGGGGCCTTCGGCTCTGGTGCGTAATCGTTCAGTTCTTGCGGACTCGCCTCCTCGCCTCTCCGCTCTCGCACCCCGCTCCAGACCGCCAGCAATACTCCTAACAGCACCACCGGCGTCGTCCGAAAGAGGGCGACCAGGGGATAAAACAGCCAGCCGGGATCCGGCACAGGCTGGCCCAGAAAAAAACTTCCCTTGGGGTGTGCGCCGCCGGCAGCACGCAGCGCATCACTCAGGATGGTCGTGGCCGGACCAAGCGGGTCAACCCAGATGGCCGGCCAGAGTGAGGTAAACACCAACGTGGCAGCTAAAGACCACCAAACCATATCTTTAAGCCAGTATCTTAAAATCCTTGCCAATGATCCGTATTGCCGCAGGTAAATCAGGAGCATACTGACGGCGATAAAGAGGCCAATGGACAGGGCGGGATATTTGGAGAGACAGGCCAGGCCGGCAAAAGCGCCCGAATAAAGGATGAAGGATGAAGGATGAAGGATGAAATCTTTTCTTTCGCCTTTATCCCTCATCCTTCCGCCTTCCACTACCGCCCGGATAAAGGCCAGCAGGGATAGCCACATAAAAGTGCTGACCAACCCATCGTGGCCCAAAACGCGGGAGAGGGCCAGGGAGAAGGGGTCGAGGGCAAGCAGGCCCGCCGCCAGGAGCGCCCCCCAGCGCCCCAACAAGGGGCGGCTCCACCAGTAGGTCAGCCCAACGGCAGCGAAAGCCACCAGAACTCCGGGCAGGCGTAGGGAAAAGAGCATCGCCGGGTCAAGGGGGTCAAAGGGCATCTGCCGGAGAAATTCACTCAAAGAACCTGGCGCGCCCTGGCGCAGATATTCAAGAACAATGCCCAGCGCCCCCGCCCAGTTGGTGGTTACGCCAGGAGCCGGACTGAGGGAAACATTTTCGATAAAGGGAACTTCGCCGCCGGGCGCCGTGTTGGCCCAGTTACCTTGCAGCAGCGAGTCCAGAAAAATGATCGAGCGGCCAAACCAGGAGCGGGCCTCGTCGGCAGTCAAAAAGACGGTCAGGCCGGGCAGCCGAAAGGCCAAAGCCAGCCCCAGGCAGCCCAGCAAAGCCCAGAGATCAAACCTTTTTGCCAGAGTCATCATCGCGGCTGATTGTACCATCGGCCAAGGCAGGGAGCAAGCATAACCGAGAGGGATAATCTGGAAGGAAATAACGCCAGAGACCGGAGTCACTCCGCATCTGCCAATCGTCCCTTAAAATTGCTAAAATCGCACAAACCAGTCACAATAAAGCATGATTAAATGGCATTTACCCGATCATGACCGGGCACTTTGTCACATAAGGGAGTATCCAGCAGTTGTTCAATTTCATAGCTTTGTGAAAAGGCGCAGCGCATCATGGCGATCATGTTCAACAAGCCAGTCATTTGCCCCGTACTAATTGGCCGCCAGGTAGAGCTGGCTGCCCTGCACGCACTCATCGCTCAGGCCGGGAGGGGACAAGGCCAGGTGGTTGTTCTCAGCGGCGAGGCAGGGATCGGAAAATCACGCCTGGCTGCTGAAGTAAAAACAAAGGCGCAGGCGCAAGGTTTTCTGGTGCTCCAGGGTAACTGTTTCCCCGCTGACCGCTCCTCTCCTTATGCCCCTTTGCTCGACCTCCTGGCGTCTTCACAGACAAATGAGCTGCTGTCCCTCTCTACCGTCAATCTAGGACCTCTCGCCCGCGAACTGGCGGTGCTCCATCCTGGCCTCATGCCTCTGTCGTCTGGCGAAACCCCGGCGCGACCTCTCGATCCAGAACAGGAAAAACGTCGCCTTTTCATGGCTCTCGCCCGTTTCTTCACGGGCTTAGCTACAAAACAACCTGTTCTGCTCACGGTAGAAGATATTCATTGGAGCGATGAGACAAGCCTCGAGTTCTTGCACGCTCTGGCGCGTCGCTGTGTGGCTCACCCGCTTCTGCTTGTTCTGACCTACCGGAATGACGAGATACATCCGGGTTTGAGCAATTGGCTCGCCCACCTGGACCGTGAACGCCTGGTGCAAGAATTCGCCTTAACCCCTCTTTCGCCCAGCGATGTCGAAGCGATGCTGCGGGCCATCTTTGATCTGCAGCGCCCGATCCATACAGAAACCCTCGATGCCATGTATAGGCTGACAGAGGGCAATCCTTTTTTCCTTGAAGAGATCCTGAAATCACTTATCAATGCTGGCGCCATTTTTTCCGGGAATGAGACGGAGGAACGCCAGTCCTGGAATGAACTTCACATCCCACGCAGTATCCAAGCCGCGGTGCAGCAGCGAATTGATCAATTAAGTGAGGCGGCACGGCATGTGGTCAGCCTGGCCGCAGTCGCCGGTAGGCGTTTCGATTTTGGCTTACTCCAGCAGATAACGCACCATGATGAACAAGAACTCCTGGCGCTGATGAAGGAGTTGATCACGGCTCAACTGGTTGTGGAAGAATCAGAGGAGCAATTTGCCTTCCGGCATGCCCTGACCCGGCAGGCTATTTACCTACAACTCCTGCTCCGCGAGCGGAAGGCGCTGCATCGCACGATTGCCGAAACGATGGAACAACTCTTTGTACCGAGGCTTGATACGCACCTCACTGAATTAGCGTATCACTTTTATGAGGCGGGTGTCTGGGAGAAAGCACTGGAGTATGCTCAGCGCGCCGGGGAAAGAGCGCAGGCCCTCTACGCGCCGCGGGTCGCTATCGAACAATTCACGCGGGCCTTGAAAGCGACCCATCACGTCGCAGCAGCGCCGCTGGCTCGGTTGTATCGCCTGCGCGGGCAGGCATACGAAACACTCGGCGAATTCGAACAGGCCAACAGCGATTATGAGCGGGCGTTCGATGCTGCCCATGAGGTTCAGGATGGCCAGATGCAGTGGCAGGCCATCATTGACCTCGGCTTTCTCTGGGCCGGGCGCGATTATGAACGAGCCGGAGCATTCTTTCGCCAGGCGGTGCAGCTCTCGCAGCAGCTCGAGAATCCAACCTTATACGCTCACAGCCTCAACCGCCTGGGCAACTGGCTGGTCAACACGGGCCAGGAGGCCGAGGGATTGCAGGCCCATCAACAAGCGCTTGAAGTGTTCCAACGGCAGCAAGATAGAGCGGGCATGGCTCAAACCTTTGACCTGCTCGCGATGGCGTCATCCTGGAATGGCGATGCCGTGATCGGGGTGCAGCACTTTGGGCGAGCTATCCTCCTCTTTCAAACCCTGGGCGACACGAAAGGCCTGATCTCCAGTCTCTCTAACCTCAGCATAACGGCAAGCCCGGCCAGCACTGAGACGGTGTTCGTGGCCCTTCGCGAACCGGAAGAGTGCGAACGCGATGTGGCCGAGGCGGCTCGCCTGGCCCGCCAGATTGATTGGCCGGCCGGGGAAACCTATGCTGAATTCACCAGAGGATTACTCCTGGCCTACTTTGGGCAGTTTGGTCGGGCGCTTACCCATACCCACAAAGCGCTCCAGATGGCAACGGAGATTGGACACCAGCAGTGGATGGCAGGAGCGTATTGCACCCTGGGGCAAATCTACATGCTTTTGCTCGAACCCGCCCTGACTCTGTACTATCTGGATGCAGGGCTGCCACTGGCCGAGCAGCTTGGCTCAGCCTGGTGGATCGGCAGCATCAGAGTTTACCAGGCTTTGGCCTGTCTGCTTGAAGGCAAGGGCCAGCAGGCCGAGGCAGCGCTTAAAGCGGTGATGCAACGAGAGCAGGCGCCACGGACGTTGTTAGAGCGACGCATCGCCTGGGCATCGGGAGAGCTTGCCCTCGCCCAGGGTGAACCGGAAATCGCCCTGCAGATTGCCGAACAATTGCTTGCCTCCGCACCCGGAGAAATACGGAGCCAACCGATCCCCCGGCTCTGGAAATTAAAGGGCGAGGCCCTGGCCGCCTTGAAGCGCCCGGGTGAAGCGGTCAAGGCGTTGGAGGGGGCGAAACGCGGCGCGCTGGAGCGCCGGGAGACCCCGCTGCTCTGGCAAATTCAGCGCTCGCTGGCCCCGGTTTACCAATCCCTCAAGCACCAGCAGGAGGCAAGAGATGCCCTGGTTGCGGCACGGGAAGGGATTGAGTCGCTGGCGCAAACAATTGATGAGACCGAGCTGCGCGAGCATTTCCTACAAAGGGCGCTGGCATCCCTGCCCAAAGAAAAGCCCATTTCGGCGAGACGGGCCAGGGCGGAAAAGTTCGGTGGCTTAACCGGGCGCGAATGCGAAGTCGCGGTTCTGATCGCCCAGGGCCAGTCGAATCGCGAGATCGCCGACAATCTGGTGGTCAGCGAACGAACGGTCGAAACGCATGTCGGAAATATCTTGTTTAAGCTGAGTTTCGCCTCACGAACGCAGATTGCCGCCTGGGCTGTTGAAGTAGGATTGGATAAGCAGTAAGCAAGCGAGTGGCAAGCTCCGTCACTGCCCCTCGCATGCCTATTTTCTCCGTACTCCATCGGGACTTGTGTCCTCAAAATCTCCGTACTGTTTCCTGCCAGGCTATGTATTTTCCACGATGAAAAGTAAAGACCTTTTGATTACACTACTGGTGACCATTGAGTAAGGTTACAATACTGAGAGTGGAAAGGAGTGTAAACAATGGGTACAGCACAAGTCCAGGGAAGCCTGTGGGGAGCACGGGCGAGGGACTACACTAACATCGTGGAGGGATTCATGCGTCCCGTGTACGAAAGGGTTTTCGCCGAGGCAGGGGTCGGAGCGGGAACCAAACTCCTCGACGTGGGCTGCGGGCCGGGCCTGGTCGCGCATCTTGCCGCCAGACGTGGGGCGCTGGTGTCCGGCCTGGACGCAGCGGAGGCATCGGTGGAAATCGCCCGGGAGCGCACGCCGGAGGGCGACTTCCGGGTTGGGGAGATGGAGGAGCTGCCCTGGCCTGACAACACCTTCGACGTGGTGACCAGCTTCAACGCCTTCCAGTACGCCGCCGACCTGGTGAGCGCGCTGCGGGAGGCCAGGCGCGTGGTCAGGCCGGAAGGCCGCGTGGCGATGGTCGTCTGGGGGCGGCCGGAGGATTGCGAGACGGTAGCTACAGTCACCGCCTTGAGCAAGCTTCTGCCTCCCCCGCCTCCCGGAGCACCGGGTCCTTTCGCCCTCTCGGCGCCGGGACGTGTCGAGGGGCTGCTGCAGCAGGCCGGGCTGGTGCCTCTGGCCAGCGGTGAGGTGGACTGCTCCTTCGAATTCCCCGACCTGGAGACAGGGGTGCGAGGCCATATGTCTGTAGGTCCAGCAGCGGCCGCCATCCGGCAGGCAGGCGCTGAAGCGGTGCAACAGGCGATCGCCGAGTCGCTGGCGTCTTTCCGGATGAACGGGCGCGGCTACTGCCAACGCAACCGGTTCCGCTACGTCATTGCCGCGGCCTGAAACCGGACAAAAGGAGTGTATCATGATTCTCATCATTGGAGCGACCGGTCAGCTCGGCGGCCAGATCGCCCGTCAAATGCTCCAGGACCGGCAGGATGTCCGCATCCTGGTGCGGCCGAACTCTCCCTACCAACCGCTGGTTGAGGCAGGAGCGCAGCCCGTCTTGGGTGATTTAAAAGACCCACTGTCGCTGGCGCCGGCCCTCGCCGGAATTGACACAGTGATTACCACTGCTACCGCCGGCCAGCGCGGCGGGGACGATACCATTGAAAGAGTTGATCTGGCCGGCAACCAGAGTCTGATTGATGCGGCCGCGCAGGCAGGTGTGAGACAGTTCATCTTTGTCTCGACCATCGCCAGCGACCCGAACAGCCCGGTACCAATCTTCCGGGCGAAGGGGGCGGCGGAAGCCCGCCTGCGGGAGAGCGGTATAGGTTATACCATCCTTCAGGCCAACGGCTTTATGGACGTTTGGATTCCATTGATCGTCGGTCTGCCTCTCCAACAGCAGCGCCCCGTCGTGGTGATCGGGGAAGGCCGCCGCAAGCACACCTTCGTGGCGATGCAGGATGTAGCCTCCTTCGCCGTCAAGGCAGTCGGCCATTCGGCTGCCCACAACCAGACCATCGTGATTGGCGGGCCGCAAGCGGTTTCGTGGCAGGATATCCTCGCCGCGTTCGAAACCGTCGTTGAAGGGCCGATCCCGGTCGAGACGCGCACCCCTGGCGAACAGTTGCCCGGGCTGCCACCGGTAGTCAGCGAAAACATGGCGTATCTCGACACATTCGATTCGCCGATTGACATGGGGGCAGCGACGCAGACGTTTGGGATAAAGCTGACGCCGCTGGAGGCGTGGATACGGTCCTATCTTGTGTCTATGGATGCATAGGAGGAAATGACAGTGGCCGAACAGAATAGATTCTGTTCATTTCTAGTCAATTGTTAATCGGCCAAACGAGAGGCTTGTTGTTTGTCCAGTCGTGACGGAGTCAGGCAGGACCAGGTCAAAATGATAATCCCCCGAAGGAAGTTCCGGCAGCAAGTCGAGCCGCCAGGAGGTGTGGATAATATCGCCGGGCTGCCACTGGGTTTCGGCCGGGTTCAGGGTCTCGGCCAGGCTTAAATCAAACCAGGCCTGGCGAGCAACCTTACCTGCGTCCATCAGGCCGACATGCAGGCTGAAATCGGCCGGAATTGCCCGTTCGACCCGCCAGTAAAGATCCAGGGGGATGACAGGCAGGGAGGCGGGGTCGCCTCCTGAGCTTGCCGAAGAAAGGCGAGGCGGCGCAGCGGCTCCTAAAAGCGTGAGAACATCTCCTAAAGGCCGGTCAACCGGCGCGGCTGAAGCCGGCAGTTGGTAGGCTGCTGGAGCAGCAGTGTGTCCTACGGTGATAATAGACTCAGCCTCGGGCAAAGTAAAGAGGAGTTCGCCGCTGGTGACGGCAGGCGCTTGGGTGTAAAAGCCAATTTGCAGCCGGTAGAGGCCGGGGGGTATATCGGGTGGCAGCGTCAAAGTGCCTCGTTCGGCGATAATTTCACCCTGGCGCCATTTCTCCGGCGGCGGATTTTCCGCAGCAACGGGCCGGCTCTGACCCTCGGCCCAGCGGCTGCCCTGCTCGTCCACCAGCCGGAAGAAAAAGGCTTCGTCCGGCTGTTTGCCCAGATATTCCCAATACAGGTCAAAATCGGCGGCCTGACCGGGGATCAGCGGCTGATTGCCCTTAGCCCACTGCCAGGCCAGGAGCGAGGCAATGCCGGTGTAGCTTTGGTCCTGGATGTAATGATCAATCCCCAGGCTGGGGTAAATCCAGGCGTAATCGAGACCATGCAGGGTGATGACCTGCTCAGGCTTAAAGCGGCTTTCAAAATAATCAAAGATAATTTCATCGGGGAAACGGCGCTGGGTCTGGTTGATGTAAAAGATGACATAATCCCCAGCCAGGGCTTTGCCTTTTTCTTCAGAATAACTGATCGCCTGGCCGTGGTAGAACGGGGCAAAGGTTGACTGGTACCAACTGGCGACGCGGGTGCGAGCCGGGTCGGTGTGGTGGTTGAGATAATCGGCGGCCAGGTCCAAACCTTCGCCCCAGCCAATCGTTACTGCCCTGGCCGCGCCTTGAATTCCGCCCAAGAGGGGATTGAAGTAAGTGAAGTAGTAGGGGAAGGCAGAAAAGACCAAAATGGCCTGAAAAAGGATGATGAAAACGTAAAACGTAATGCGTAATGCGTAGGGCGGGGTGCGTCTTCTATAAAAGCTAAAACCACGCCCAAAGGAGTAGTCGAAAATCCACACGATCCCGGCGGCGGCGATGAGGTTGAGCCAGGGATAGACCGGCAAGAAATAACGATCCTGTTTCTTCTCGCCGACGGTCATGAGCAGGTAAAAACCGGTGATGAAGAGGAGGATGAGCGGGAGATAGCGGGGAAAGGATGAAGGATGAAGGCTTGTCCTGAGCGTAGTCGAAGGGATGAAGGATGAAGATTTATTTTCTGATTCACCACGCTCCGCGGCCAATTCGCCATTCTCTACTTTATTTTTTCGCCAGTGGAGGGGCCAGGCAATCAAGGCACTGACCACGCCCAGAAGCACCAGTGGTGAAGTCCGGTAGAGCCAGGTGACGGGATAAAAAAGTGCGCCGGGGTCCTGGGAAATCTCGCCCAGAAAGAAGTTACCCTTGGCGTGACCGCCCGTCGCATACTTACTGCCGATAAAGATAACCGTTTGGACTGTCTCTAGTGGAGCTACCCACATCGCCGGCCAGAAGGCGAAGACAACGGCCATGGCGACGGCAAACCAGAGGAGACCATCTAAGATTAGAAGGATGAGGGATGAACCCCTTGCCAGGGGCAGGTGATGAAGGATGAAATTTTTTCCGTCTTCCATCTTCCGTTTTCCATTTTCCACAAAAAACCACAGGCCGGTGAGGGCGATAAAGGGCATAAGGAACAGAGAAGGACTTTTGCTGAGAAAGGCGAAGCCAGCCAGGCAGCCGGAAAACAGCAGCCAACCTCGGCGACGGAAGAAGTGACCACTGACCACCGACCCCTGACCGCCATCTTCCAATCCCTGATCTCTGACCTCCGACCCCTGATTTTTCTCTCCCCAGTAAACAAATGCGCACAAAACCGACAGAGTCATAAAGGTGGTGCTCAAGGCGTCGTGGTGGATGACGCGGGAAAGGGCGATGTGAAAAGGATCGAGGGCGATGAGGGCCGCGCCGAGGAGAGCGATGGCTGAACCAAATAAACGCCGGGCCAGCCAGTAGACGGCCACAACCCAAAGCGAGGTGATCCATACTGTCCCCAGGCGCTCCGGGGCGATGAAAGAGGCATCTACAGGGTTGGTGGCTACGGCTACGACGTAATCGTGCAGCGAGCCGGGACGACCCGCCCCCAGCCAGCTCACCAAGAAGCCAAAGCTGCCGGTCCACATGGTGGTCACGCCAGGGTGGCCGGTGCGCAGGGTACAGGCCAAGCCCTGGGCCACAAACTGCCACTGCTCCACAACCGAGTCACACTGATAAGCCGGGTCGGTCAGGCCGGCCAAAAAGTTGCGGGAACGGTCAATCCACAGAAATTCGTCGGCGGTCAGGAAGCGGCCCAAATCGGGCAGGCGGGGGATGAGGGCGAGCAGGAAGAGGGCGAGGAAGACTATGAAGTTTGAATGCAGGAGCTTTGAGCGCATGGTGAAAATAAGAGATCAAGCAGTAGGCTTTGAAGGTTGTAGAAACACGAGAACCTCGAAAAATAAAAATTTCACGAAGAGGCTTGTGAGATACAAGGTTAACATCTCAATTGACAAAGCGTTTAATTTGCAGGCGAGATGCGCCAAAGTTTAGCAGCAAGCCCAGCTTAAAGTTTGAGGCTTTGACATAGTTGAGAGCTTGAACATAATCCTGAGGGTCAAGTTCACTTTTGGCTTTAATTTCAATCATGACCTGACCCGCTACAATTCACTTTACACCCTACGCGCCATATATCACCCTTCACGGGTCACTTCCGAATAAACGTCCAGGGCAGGGACCAGTGGTCCTGGCCGTCGGCCAGAGTCAGGCGCTGGCCGGTTTCGGGGTGGTAAAGCCCAACGATGACCTTGTAATACCCCGGCGTGAAGTCGGGTGGAATGGCAACCAGGTATTCATCCACCACCACCTCGCCTTTAACCCAGCGGCTGGTCGGCCACGCACCTTTGAGGGGCGGCGTATCAACACCGGCCAGGCGCTCATTGGTCTTGGCAGTCAGGATTTGCACAAAAACGGTGTAATCAGGCAGTTGGCCGCTTTGGGCTTCCCAGGCAAGGGTCACGCCGAGGTAATCGGTGGTGGGTTCAAATTGATAACCGGCCAGCGCAATTTCTCCGCCAAAAACGACATCTTTGACCCCGTTTATGTCCGCCGGAGTCTGGAAGTTACGCAGTTCGATATTGCCCAACAGTTGTCCATCAACCCAAAGGGTATAGGGTCCACGGGCCAGAACAGCCGGTAAGAGCAGGCGATGGTGGCTGACAATGACATCAGGGGCCAGCGCCATCCGGTTGCCTTCAGCCCGGGCCAAAGCGGAAATTTGGTCAATTTGACTCTGGTTTGACCCTTCTTTGGCCAACGGAGCTGTCAAGCTCACCATAGCCGGGCCGGGAGGTAGAGGTTTGTCAGCCTGCCAGACGACATCCACTTCCAGGGTTTCGCCAATGTGACCATACAAGGTAAGTGGCCGAAAGGCAACCGGCTGGATGACGGAGGTTGGAGATTGGAGGCCAGGGGGCACGATTTGAAAGGTGGGGCCGGGGTAGACGTCGGCATAGTGGATGCCATTCAGTTCAACGGAGAAGAGGGACTCCATCTGCTCAAAGTAGCGAATAAACGCCGGGGACGGTTCGCCGGACTGGACTTGCTTCAGGTAAAGGACAAGGTAGTCCCGGTCAGGTTTCGTAACGGCAGAGAGATTCCCCTCAAAGAAGGGAGCCACGGTCGAAGCATAGGCTGTCCCCACCCGGCTGCCCCGAAAAGTGTCTTCACGCTGCAAAAAGCGGCCCACCTGATCCAGGCCCTCGCCCCAGCCGATTTTGACCAGGTGAGGCGCGGTAAAAGATCCTCCCAGCAGCGGGTTAAAATAAGTGAAGTAGTAGGGCGCATAAGGCAGGAGGATGATAAAGGCAGCAATGAGAAGCAAAGCAACAAATAGGACGGGCGTGGGGCGTAAAGGGCCCCCAGGGGAGGCTCCCATTTGAAGCATGAAACGGGAGATTTTGTTTTCTGCACCTCTATGACCTGCGACTTGATACAGTTTGAGCCAGCCATAGGCAGCGATAATCGCCAGGGGAGGAAAAACAGGCAGAATGTAGCGCGGGCTACGCTTGTCGCTGGCGGTCATAAAGAGGGTGAAGAGGAGGGCAAAAGCGCTGAACCACAAGAGAGGAGAGGCGACGAGACGACGAGGCGATGAGGCGACGAGATTTGTTGTGTTCTGTATACTGGCCGACTCGCCATTCATTGATTTGCTGCTGGGCCTTTTGATTGCAAAAGCCACCGCCAGGCCGGCCCCGACCATGACCAACGGGCTGAGTTTGAAACCGCCATTGACCAAATAGTAAATTGGGCCGAGGTCGGGCGTACGCCAGTAATTTTCTTCGCTGGCCTCTTCTTCATCGGTGGCGGAAAGGAAGGCATTCTGGAACACGGCCACGGGACGGCCTACCGGCTCTACCCAGGCCGCTGGCCAGAAAGCGACAAAGGTGAGATAAGCCCCAACCAACCAGACGAGGAAACGAGGGAATGAAGAGGCGAAGAGATGAAGAAGTGAAGAAGCATAGAACCGAGGAAGTTGGCGAGAAAAATGTATCTCTGAGAGAACAAAGACCAAACCGGCAAAAGGGATGAGAAAAAGCGCCGGCGCTTTGGATAGAAAGGCCAGGCCGGCGGCTATCCCTGACAGCACAGTAAATACGAGGGGGGTGGAAGGGCGACCTAACGGTGAGGCGGCCACCTCCTCTGCTCCTCTGCCCCCCTGCTCCCCTGCTGCTTTTACGGCTGACAACAACAGCAGGAGCGAGAGGCTCATAAAAACCATCGCCGGGGCATCGTGGCCGAGGATGCGCGAGAGAGCAACCGGGTGCGGGTCGAGGGCGATAAAGGCCGCCGCCAGAAAAGCCAGGGTGGGATGGCACAGGCGGCATAGCAAAAGATAAAAGGCGACGACGCTGAGGGAGGTTAAAAGGACCATTGGCCAGCGGGTTGCTGCCAGAATGTCCAATTCGGTCCGAAATTCCGGCAGCGAGGTCAGCCAGGTGGTGAACGGCTGCTGGAGGACTGTCTGATGCAATTGGTAGTAGACAGCCAGGCCCAAACTCCCTAACCAGGTGGTGGTCACGGCTGGAGTTAGATTGACGCTGGTAGCCGGAAAATCGCCGCGCAGCAGGGCCGCCAGAAATTGGGCCGAACGGTAAACCCATTTGGCTTCATCGGCGGTAACAAAGCGCTGCAGCTCGTAAGCGCGAGGAAGGAGAGCCAAAAGAAAAAGGCTGAGGCTAAGGCTGAGTCGAGAGGTGAGTAGAGTAGAAAGTGAAAGGGTAAACGATTTTTCGACTTGATTGATACTTTTACGGGCTGTCATGAGCGTATTTTTATCATACCACGCTGCTAAGGGGCTGGCAAAAGGTCATCTCAGACGCTACTCGTTTATTTGATGCTGACCTGGGTCAACGGTAGTTCGGCCAGGCCAGCCGTTATCAGGGGGGCTAATGTTTCCGGATGATAAATAACCACCATAACGGTGTAGTCGCCAGGGGGCGTGTCGGCGGGGACAGGCAGCAAATAGTACTCATTGACCGGCTCAGATGGCCACAGGGACGTACCCTGGTGGAAGTTGTGCAGGAGAATCCGGTCTTTTTGGACTACTCGTTTGCCAGTGGGGCCGGTCAAGCGGAGCGAGACTTTGTAATCCACCTCCATTTTGGCCAGCGGGCTTAAAGTGAGAGCCACCGGCAGCCAGCCCCCGCGCACCGCCGAGGCCGGCACAAAAGCTGCGTCAAGCCGGAGCAGGTTATCAAAATTAGCGCCAATGGGTTGGTTGATCGCCGGCAGGGCAAAGACGGTGTGCGGGCCGGGTAAAGCGTATGTTTCGACCTCGTAAACCGGGAAAGACTCGCGCCCTTGAAAATGGGCGCTTGTTTCGAGCAGGTAAGTAAGGATTTCCTTGGCGTCGGCCTCGCGATGTTTGTCGCCGGTCCAGCGCACTACCCGCACCTGCTCTTTGCCGTCAGCCGCCTGGGTCAGTAAACGGGCAGCGTTCTGTTCGTCAACGGGCAGATAGGGGAGGAGCCGGCCCAGCAGGTAATCAAGCGTGTAATGGCGCGCTTCTTCTCCGGCCCGAATATCCATCGGCAGAACATAGGCCACGGCAGGCGGCGCATGGGCGATGTCGCCGGCCAAGCGGACGGCATAGAGATCAAAGGGCAGGGTAAAATCAACCTGGCCAGGCCAGCGGACGAAGTAGTTAGGGTAGGTTTGGAGGCCCAGGAGCAGGTAGAAGATAGGGAGTAGGGAGTAGGGAGTAAGGAGTAAGGGGATAAACCGGGGGGCGTGGAAGCGAAGACGCAAGATATTGACCAGGGTAGAGGCAGTCGTGGTCAGGCCAATGGCGACAAAGGCGTAGGTGGGTACTATCGTCCCGATGAGGCGGAGGTGGTGGGGCGCGCCCTCGGGGGCGAGAATGGCCGGAAGAAGCATAACGGCCCACCAGCCGAGCAGGAAAAGGTGGGGAGAGGGGAGCGAAGAGGCAGAGGGGCGAGAGGACATCCCCCGCAAGGGGGGACAGGTGGGAGCAGGGGAGAAAACGCGATAGAGGCTGACGAGCAACCCCAGCCCGAAGAAGGGAACTAAAAGCGGTGGTAGGGCTGGTGCGCCGGGAAGGTTGACCAGCGGGTTGGGGTCGCCGTGCAAGCCGAAGAAAGTTCCTATGGTGGTGATAAGGGTGCGCCAGACCGTTCCCGGCAAGTCACCCTGATTCCAGGCAGGATTAAAGATAGATACGCTGGTCGAACGGGCGATGAAATCGGCGGGATTGAAGCTGAAATAAAGGACGAGGGGGAGGAGGAAGAGAAGAAGGAGCAGGTAGTAGCCAATAAGTAGTGGGGGGAAGAGGGGCGGATTCATTGTTGGCCGAAACTTCTCTGGCGAGGCAAAGCGCCGCCTTATTTTTTCGATAAGCCAGTAGAGCAAAGGAACGAAGGGCAGCAGGCGGGCGGCCAGGTAGCTGTAAATCGCCAGAGCGGTGAAGAGGGCAGAGAGGGCCAGGGAAATATTCAATAAACTGGGAAATAAAAAATATCTGATTACTGACTTCTGACTTCTGGCTACTGACTTCTGACTACTACCCAAACTGCGCCAGAAGAAATAAAAGGCCAGGGTGGACAGGAGCGGCAGTAAAATGGCCCGGAAGCCGAGACGGCTGAAGTGCAGGTGCCAATCGGACAGGGCCAGGCCCAGAGCAGCCAGCAGGGCGATGAGGTGCGTATCGCGCCGGTTTCCCGGGCGGAAAACCAACAGCAGCGGGTAAACAGCGGCAATCGTCAAAATGCCGGTAAGGGCCGCCGGCAGGCGCAGGGCCAGCGGAACATTTCCTAAGATGGCTGTACTTAGAGCAGCCAGGTAGGGCCAGAGTGGTTCCTGTCCTCCGCCCAGCCGCCACCAGATTTTCGGCGCACCGTTTAGAATTTCCAATGCGGCGACGCCGCTGCCAGCTTCATCAAAGTTGAGGCCGGGAGGGAGGCTCGGCAACTGGTAGAAGCGTAGGAAGGTGGCCAGGAGAAGAAGAATAGTGAATAGTGAATTATGAATAGTAAATGGTTTGCTACTAGAGGTAGCAGCTACAGGCGGTGGGTGAGAATGCGAAGAGATGCGATTAGGATTTGAGGCTGCAATTTGATGGTTATCCATTATTTACTGGTTGGCAGGTTAATCGGCGGGCCGAGGGTTTCGCCGGTGTTAGCATTGTAGACCACGACTTCAAAATGGTGTAATTGAGGCCAGTCCACCGGGGAAATTTCCAGCATGTGCCGGTCGGCAACATAATCGCCTTGACGCCACAAAGTCGTCGGCAGCAGGCCGTCCACGGGCTGGCTGTCCTGCTGGACTAGCAGCCGGCCGTCGGCAGCGCGGGCACGGACGGAAATCGTATAATTGACCGGCAAAGGAGCCAGGGCGTGCCAGTAAAGGGTTACGGCTATATTTTGGATTTTGTAGCCAGCCAGGCGTAAGATGTCTCCCAGGCCAATGTTGGCCGGAGTGGCGGTGGAGGGAATATCTGTCAGGATAAGTTTGGGGCCTGGGTAAATTTTGGCATAGACCACGTCATGAATGGTGATAATTTTCTCCGGCTGCTGCGCCTGAAAATAATGAATGATTTCGGGGCTGGGGGCCAGACGCTGCATCTGGGCCAGGTAGAGAACCACATAATCGGCCCGAAAAGCAACATCATTGGTGTAAAAATTTTCGCCGGTACCGGCAAAATAGGGTAACAGTGTCTGTGAAGGCGTCGAGGCGACGTATAAGCGCTCAGCGTCAGGTTTGCCGTTAAGATAGGCGGCGACCTGCTCCATGCCCTCGCCCCAGCCCATCAGGGTCGTTTGGGCGGCGCGTACCGGGCCGCCCATGAGCGGGTTAAAATAGGTCAAGTAGTAGGGATAGTAAGTGAAAACAGGGAGCATGTGGAGCAGGAGGAGGACAGCAGCTAGCAGGTAGTGGGGCGGGAATCTACGCTTGATAAAGGTGTAGGCCAGGTTGAGCAGGCCGAACCAACCGGCGGCGGCTAACAAATCGAGAAAGGGGAAGAGGGGCAATAGGTAGCGATCCTGTTTTTTAGGGCTGAGGATACTAAAGAGCAGCAGTGAGATGACGAAGAGCCAGAGCAGGATAAGCGTGAGGCGGGAAACGTGAAGCGAGGGTTTTCTTGAGAATGCCGGGCGATAAACTGTGAATATGAGTGAAAAAAGCACCCCTAGTAAAACCACCGGGGTCAGGCGGAAGGGAATGACATAGAGGTAGAACCAGGGGCCTGGGTCGAGCGTCGGCTGGCCGAAGAAGTAGACTAGATGGCCTTCCTCCACTTTACCAAAAGTTTCGGACAGCATACGTTGCAGAGTACCCAATGGGTCAACCCATATGGCCGGCCAAAGCAGAACGAAAACAGCCAGGGAGATGAGGCCCCAGATGATGATGACCCTTAGCCAGCGAATGATGAAGCGTAAGGCGTAAGGCGTAGGGCGTGAGGCGTGAGGCGTGAGGCGTGAAGTTGCTATCTGCGATCTACCATCTGCTATCTGCCACCTGTCGTTTGCCGCCTGCCACCACTCTAATCCTGTATATAAGAGTGACAGGCCAATAATAAAAATTGCCATGAATTGGCCGGGGGCTTTGGTTAATGCGGCTAAACCGCCAAAAATAGCCGAAGGAATCAGGAAAAAGGATGAAGGACTGCCGAACGCAGAGCACCCGGCGAGGATGAAGGATGAAAAGTTTTGTCTTTTGCTGACCCGCTGACCCGCTGACCCGCTAACATGGGCGGCGTAAATAAAAAAAGTCAGGGCGGATAGGCTCATAAAAACGGCGACTGGGGCGTCACCGTGGGCAACACGGGAGTGAGCCAGAAAAAAGGGGTCAAAGGCAAGGAACAGCGCTCCCAGCAGAGCGATTCGCTCCGGCAGTAACTGGCGGCTAAGCCAATAAACGGCTGGAACCGCCGCTGCGGTCAAAATCGCATAAGGGAGGCGATTGGCGACCAGGAGGGATAAAATGTCGCCGTAGATGTACTCCGTAAAGGGGGGCAAAGACACACCCCGGAGCCAATCCAGCAGATACTGGCCGGTCATGCCCAGGGCGTCGAGCCAGCTCATGGTCACGCCGGGGTAAAAATGCCAGTAAGTGGCTCGAAAATCGCCCCGTAAGAAGGCGGCAATAACATCGCTGCCGGCAAAAAAGATATTGGTATTTTCATCACTGGTCAAGAAGAGGCGCAGACCGGGCAAGCGGGGAGCCAGGGCAATCCAGAAGAGCAGGAACGCGATGAGCCGGGATTGGGTGAAATGGGTACTTAAGGAATTTCTCATTGATAGTTGATTTCCCCCAGCAAAATAGCGTTTTCGCCGGAGGTATCGTTGGCGACGGGCAGGCGGGTCAGGGTATCCAGTTGATACATCCCGGCCCACAAGGTGTACTGGCCGGAGGGGAGATTGGCGGGGAGTGACAGGGTGAATGGATCAATGACGATTTCTCCAGGCTGCCAGCGGCTGGTCGGGTAGACCCCGGCCAGTGGCAAACTGTCCCGCTGAGCGACGGTGGCGCCAGTGCGGTTGCGTAAATGCAGAAAGACCGTGTAATCGGTGGTAACTGCGCTCACCGGCCGCCAGAAGAGGGTCAGGTTCAGGGCCGAAAGCGGGGAGGTAAGAGAAAAATGAGAGGAATTGGACGTGACTGTCATCAATTTTGGCGCTGAAATTTGCAGCGTATACCCCATCAACTCGATGGCATTGCCCAAAGTAGCCTTGATCAAGGTTTCGGGCTGCTCCGGCAGGGGCATCCGGTCGGGCCGGGTGCGGAAAACCAGGGCGTTGTCCTGGCTCCAGACCTGTTCCATCTGGCTGTTGAGCACCGCCTGCCAGTCACCGCGAAAGTAGACCGGCAGACGAATGGTATCCAGCACAAACCAGACTCGCTCATGCGTGTTGAGCGCGGCGTTAAAGTCGGCGGCAGTGCCAACCCAGGGCGCGCCGGTCCAGCGGTCTACGGGCACGCTGTCTTGGTTGAGCAGAAATTGATCGGCGTCTGCCTGGACGGTGAAGCCAGCAACCTGGCGGTGGTAAAGGGCAGCGGCAGGGGTGTTCATGGTCAGCAGGGCGTCGCCTGGCTGCCAATTCTCACGGACCACTTTAAAAGCAGCCTCGTAGGCCGGTTCGGGAGTAACCAGCGCAATGCGCAGGTCAGCCAGGCTTAGGGCAGTAAAGATGACTAACAGCACCAAAGCAGTTACTATTGGAGAAAAGCGTGAGGCGTGAAGCGTAAAGCGTGAAACATGAAATCCTAAATCGAAAATCCTAAATCGAAAATCGAAAATTGCCTTGGCGGCGATGAGATAAAAAATTGGCAGGTACATCACCAGGTAGCGCGGATTCTGCCGGAAGGGGTCTAATAGGGTGACCATTTCCAGGAGGATGAGGCCGAAGATGAGCCAGAGGAAGAGGTTGAATAAGGTGCAGGGGGGCGGAGGGGCGGAGGGGCGGGGGAGATAATTGCCGGACTCTCCGCTTCGCTCTTCGCCTCTTCGTATCCACCCCGATCTTCGCCATCTGTCAAAAAACCAAATCGCTAAGCTGCTTACGGCTGCAATACCAGTAGCGATTGTCAGCCAGAACAGGTGGGGCGGGCCAAATTGTTCGGCCAGAAAATCGAGAGCGGCCGGCCAGCTAAATGAAAAAGCAGTCTGGTACGTTATCGTTTCAAGCAGGGTGCGGGGCAGCGCACCAGCCTCTTCGCTGCCCAGGACGGCCATACCGAGCGGCTGTCCCAGGCGTTTGACCCAAACGGCGATACTCACAACGGCAACCAAAGCTAAAACTTCGATGAAAATTTTGGGTTGTAAGAACCAGATGCGTGATACTTGTTTCTTCGCCTCTTTAAAGGAGAACCAGCCGACAACAACCATAGCGATAGCCAACGGTGGCACCAGAGTCATAGCTCCAAACTGGGTGAGCAAGGTCGCCAGGAGGGCCAGCATGGTCCACCAGCGGTAACGTGCCGGAGCAGGATAAACTGCCCCCCGATAAGCCCAATAGACGGTGAGCAAGACCAGCAGTGTTGCCAGAGCGTACATCCGGGCACGGCCGCCCCAAACCATCCCTTCGGGGCTGAGGGCAAACAGGCCAGCGGCGAGGAGGGAGGCAGAAGATGGAAGATAGAGGATAGAGGATAGAGGATTGCCCATTGACACTTGACTGTTATCCCTTGATTGTTGACCATTCACCCTTCGGCCAATAGTGTAAATCAGCGGAATTGTCAAAGTACTAATAAGAGTACTCGGCCAGCGAGCGAGCATCAGGCCCCAGTGGGCGGGCTGCCACGCCTCAAGGGGATGGTTAATGAACAAGGCAGTAAATGGCGCAACGAGATAGGTGGCCAGCAAACCATGTTCATAAAACAGGCCGGAAGGTAAGCGCGGCAGTCCAAGTTGGAGAATTTGATGGGCGGCCAGGACGGTGGTGTATTCATCAAAAAAAGGATGGGTGGTCGTCAGGTAGTACAGGCGTAGGGCAAAACCAGCGAGGGTGAAGCTAAGAATCAAGGTGGTTTGTACGCGCATAAGCAAAGTTGACCTTAACTGATTAAGGTCATCCTAATTTCTACTCTCTACTTGCTCACTTCTTATCTCTAAATTCTTATTTCTCAGGTCCACTCTTTCAGCCGTGATTCGCTTATAAATTTCGACATACTGCTCGGCAATATAATCCCAGGCAAATTCTTGTTCGGCGATTTTACGGCTCTCTTTGCCCATGCGCCGCCGCTCGTAGGGATTGTCAATCAGATCGGCCAGGCGGTCGGCCAGAGCAGAGGCATCGTTGATGTCAACCAGGTAGCCGTTGACTCCCTCGCGCACCAGTTCAGCCAGGCCGGAAGCGCGGGTGCCGACCACCGGCAGACCACAAGCCATCCCTTCCAACACGGTGTTGGGCATGCCTTCCCAGGTGGTGGCCGTCACAAACAAATCGGCCTGGCGGTACACCTCAACGATCGCGGCGCGATCTACCCAGCCCAGAAAACGTACCTGCCGGGTCAGGCCTTTTTCAACCACTAAACGCTCCAGGTTAGAACGATGCTCCCCCTCGCCGGCCAGTTGCAACTCGAAGTCATCTACGCCCATCGCTTTGAGACGATTGGCGGTTTCAATCAGCATTTCGACATTTTTGAAGGCATTCAGCCGCCCTACGAACAACAGCCGGACCGGGCCATCGTGCTGGCGTTGGCGCGGCGGGGTAAAAACGGACAGCTCAATTGCATTGGGAATGACCTCAATCGGCACGTCCGGGGTGGTTTCCAGGGCATACTCGCGTAGCCCATTAGAAACCGCCACTAAGGCATCGGCATCACGCCAGAGCTGGCGGACCAGCGGGCGCAGCAGTTTGTAATGTTTGGCAAAACGCTTGACCTCATCCGAGGGCACATCCGCCCCCCGCAGCGAGATGAGATAGGGCAGCCCATAACGGCGTTTGAGGGCCCAGCCTATCGGACCATCAGGGATGCCAAAAAAGATATGAACGACATCCGGCTTAAACTTATGCGTCTGAAAATAGCTGTGCCACAAGCCGCTTAACAGAAAGATGCCCATCTCAAAGGTTGAGCAATATTCCTGGCGCTGGCGCAGCACTGGAATGCGCTGCACCTCGACCCCATCAATAAACTCAACCCGTTTCAACCCCCGGATGGGGTTGGTCAGCTCCCAGGTTAAGCCGGTGCTGCGTAGAATGAAGCCGGTCAGCAGCAGCAGCGTGCCCAACAGGGTAAAACCGTGATCGCTTAAATCCTCGTTGTAGGCAAACTTGGCGTAAACGAGATAAATCCAGAAGCCCAGGCCAAGCAGCAAGCAGAGATTACCAAAAAAGGTATAAAGCTGAGTGGGCCGGCTGGTGATAACCCGCACCGTGTGACCCATTTCCACCAGACAAGCAGCAATTTTCTGGCTGGCCTTGCCGCCACCGGCCCCAATCGGGGGGAATTCGTAATTGACAATCAGTATGCGCATTGAGATCCAGCTAGAACATTAAAACAACTTCTGAGAAGTTGTGATTTTTTATTCTATACCAACTGCCCCGGCTTGTCATATCCTCCCCAATTAATTCTTACCCTTACGTCGGTTGAAGATGTCATTAAACCGTGTTACAATAGGGTGCATAGTCCTATCGCATGATCAGGGGACAACCTATGACAGATCAAACCTTATTGCACGAAGCCCGCCAGAAAGCGCTCGATATTCTCTATCACTGCGTCACGCCGCATGGCTTTCGGGCTTCGGCCTTGCCGGCCGGTTATCCCCAGGTCTGGACACGGGATAACGTGATTATGTTTTTGGGCGCCCTCAGCGCGGGCGACCCCAGTCTTTGTGCCACCTGCCGGGCCGCCCTGGAAACTATGAGCGCCTACCAATCACGGCGCGGTCTCATTCAACTCAACGTCAACCCGGATACCGGCTACATTAGCACCGAAAACGCCGGGGCGGTGGACGCAAATTTGTGGTATATCCTGGGGCACTATCTCTACTTCCAGGCCAGCGGCGATTTGGCTTTTTTGCTGAAGCATTGGGCCAGCATTGATCACGCTCTCGTTTGGTTGGAATGCCAGGATATGAACGAGTGCGGCCTGCTCGAAGTGCCGGAGGCCGGCAATTGGATGGACCTGCTGGCTGTGCGTTATAACATCCTTTACGATAACGCGCTTTACTACGCCGCCACCCTGGCCCACCAGGAATTAGCCAAACAACTGCCGCCTGGACAGGATTGCTACCATGCCAGCGTGGATGCCGCCAATATCCACGAACGAATCAACCTGTTGATGTGGATTGACCGCTGCTGGGTGGCCGAGCACTTTGCCGAACATCTGGAGAAGCTCAAAACTATCCGCCTGGAATGGTTTATGGTGTACCATAATGTCGGCACCATCTCCAGCCGGCCGTTCTACCTGCCCTGGGTGGCGTTTCGCGAGTACGGGGACTGGTGCGATAGTCTGGGCAACCTGCTAGCCATTCTGACCGGCCTGGCCGACGGCCACCGCACCGAACATATCCTGCGTTATATGCGCCAGGTTGGCATGGCCGAACCCTACCCGACCAAAGCCATCTACCCGCCTATTTTCCCCAACGAAAGCAACTGGCGCGAGTATTATCGCAGCCGCAATCTGAATCTGCCTCACCAGTACCACAACGGCGGCATCTGGCCGATGATTGGCGGTTTTCACGTGGCGGCGCTGGTCCGCCACAAGTGGCTGAAAGAAGCGGAGCATTTGTTGGTACTGCTGGCCGAAGCCAACCGCCAGGGCATGGATGAAGAGTGGGAGTTTAACGAGTGGATGCACGGCGAAAGCGGCCATCCCATGGGGTTTGCCCAGCAGGGTTGGTCGGCGGCGATGTTTTTGTACGCGGATTACGCCTGCCGAACCGGCAAGTTACTCCTGTTTGACGATTTATTGGCCGCCAAACCGGTCTCTGCCGTCAACACTGAGGTCAACGACATTATTGTCCGGCCCGGCGGTGGGCCAGTCTAATCCAAAGAGCGAGAGGGAGGGTAAGTTATGAATTAATCACCCGGACTGAAGAAGACCTGGTAACGGGTAGCATGTCGTAAAGCCGAAGATCCCTGGCATAAGATTACCTGTCTACCGTCTACCGTCTACCGTCTACTATTCTTAGAGGAGGAAAGAATGTCTCGTCAGTACCTTAAATGGTTGAGTTTGTTGGCCGCGCTGACAGCCCTGGTCAGCCTGACGCTGGCTTGCAGCCCGGCCCCTACCCCGGAAACAATTGTCCAGAAAGAAACCGTCGTCGTCAAAGAGACCGTCGTCGTCAAAGAAACGGTGGAAGTGCCGGTCGAAGTTACGGTGGAAGTGATCAAGGAAGTGCCAGCCGCCGAGTCCATCGCGCCAGCGGCCATAAGCGACCAGAATTTGATCTGGTCGGTGGAAGGCGTCAATGAAATGCCTGGCCTGGACCCGGCCAATCCGCAAAATGCTCAATCTGTCCTGGCCATGAACTTGATTTTTGGCGGATTGGTCAAGCTGGATGCCCAGTTAAACGTCATCCCGGACGGCGCGGAGAGCTGGCAGATTTCGGAAGACGGCAAAACTTACACCTTCACTATCCGCGAAGGGCTAAAATTTGCCGATGGTACTCCGGCGACAGCCCAGGATTTTGCCGACTCGATCAACCGTGCTTTGCAGCCCGAAACGGCTTCTTACGGTGCTTCATTCCAGCTTCAGCACGTGGTCGGCGCGACCGATGTGGCCGAGGGCAACGCTGATACCGCCACGGGCGTCAAAGTGGTGGATGAGCGCACGCTGGAGATTACCACCGACGATACAGTGCCTTACTTCATGGCCCAGTTGACCTATCCCGTCACCTTTGCCGTGCCCTTGAAGTTTATTGAGGAACAGGGCGCGAACTGGGCAGACCAGGCTTACGGAACGGGGCCGTTTCGGGTCAAAGAATGGCAGCATAACCAGAAACTGATTCTGGAGCCGAACCCCCATTACTGGGCCGGCCCGGTCGGCGTGGCCCAAATCGAATTGCCCTTCCTGCAAGATTCGGAAACAGCCTACCAGCTCTACCGCACCGGCGACCTGGACATTATGGGCAGCCAGCAAAACCCCGTTCCGGCAGCCCGCATTCCCGAAGTCAACTCCTCGCCCGATTTTAACCAGGTGGCTGCCTTTGCCGTGCGCTATATTGGGTTCAACAACCAGAAAGCGCCTTTTGATAACGTCAACGTGCGGCGGGCCTTTGCTATGGCCGTAGACAAATCCACCCTGGCCGAAAAAATCCTAAACGGCTCAGTCGGGCCGACCGGCCGGATACTGCCGCCGGGCTTCCCCGGTTCACAACTGCCGGTGGAGGGTCTGCCTTTTGACGGCGAGCAGGCCCAGGCCGAGCTGGAGGAAGCCGGCTTTGACGCATCTAATCCTTTGCCGCAGGTCACGCTGACTTACGGCGCCGAGGGTGACAACGAGCGCGTGGCGACGTTCTTGCAGCAGCAGTGGAAGGACAACTTGGACGTAGACGTCGTTCTGGAACCGTTGGAACTGGCCACCTTTAGCAAGAATCTGGATACCACTTTCCTGACGCCGGAAGAAGGTTTGCAGTTTTACCTGAGCATCTGGGGCGCGGATTACCCCGACCCGCAGAACTTTGTCTCGCAGCAGTTGCGGAGCGACTCGCCCAACAACAACGGGCACTGGGAAAACGCCGAGTTCGATGAGCTGGCGAAGCAGGCCGATACGTTCACCGGTCCGGCAGAGGAGCGCTTCAAGCTGTACCAGCAGGCCGAGCAGATTGCCGTAGATGAAGTTGGCTGGCTGCCCCTGTTTGTGCCGCGTTTCACCGTACTCATCAAACCCTACGTCTCCGGCGTGGTTCCCACCGGACAGGGTCTGATCGTTCCCGACTGGTCCGCCGTCCGTGGCCGGTCAGTCCAATAGCCTAAATTCTGTTGATATTTGTCGATTTCGCACACTGAGTACCTGATAGATATATCGAAGTGTGCGAAATCGGCCCATAAACGCATCTTACAGAGTCGAAAATAAATAAAGAGGAGTGAGGCATCCTTAGATGCCGAACAGGAGTCGCATCTGAGGTGCTCACTCCACACTTCCAATCTTCCCAATTTATGACCGAATTTAGCCGTCAAAAACCTTATCATCTCCACCAGCGAGCTGTTCCGTGGTCACCCTGATTCGCCGCCGCCTGTTGAGTCTGGTTCTTGTTATCTTCAGTATTACTTTTTTGACCTTCAGCGTAGGTTACCTGGCCCCCGGTGACCCCATCCTGGTGCTGTTGGGACCTCGGCGCGATCCTGTCGTTTACAACAACCTGCGCCATCTCTATGGCCTGGACCAGCCCTGGTACAAACAGTATTTCGACTACGTAACCAGCCTGCTGCAAGGCAACCTGGGTAAATCTTATCGCTACCAGAATCGAACCGTTAACCAGATTTTGGAGAGTGGGGTTGCGGTTTCATTAAAACTCGGCGGTACAGCCTTGTTGTTAAGCCTGCTGCTTGGGATTCCGGCTGGGATTGTAGCCGCCCTCCATCAAGATACCTGGCTCGATCGGGCCATCACTGTTTTTACCCTGGCCCTTTTTTCTATCCCCAGCTTTGTGCTCATCCCAATCATCCGGGCCATAAACTACTTTGTTTTTTACCAGCACAATCTGCCTTCGCTGCCGGCTGCCGGGTGGGGTGAACCCGTTCACTGGGTCATGCCGGTGCTGGTGCTCTCCGCCGCCAATGTAGGTTATCTGACCCGGCTGACCCGCTCCAGCATGCTGGAGACGCTGCGCCAGGATTACATTCGCACTGCCACCGCTAAGGGCTTGCCGCCCAACCAAGTTATCTACCGGCATGCGTTTCGTAATGCGCTGCTGCCGATTGTCACCGTCTTGGGGCCATCGGTTGCCTTTCTGGTTACCGGCGCTTTTGTCGTGGAGAGCCTCTTTGCTGTGCCGGGGATTGGTTTCATCGCCGTGCAATCTATCGGCCAGCGGGATTACCCAGTGATTCAAGGTACAACCGTGATTCTGGCCATCGCCGTTGTGCTGATGAACCTTGTCACCGACATCGCCTACACCCTGCTAGATCCTCGCATTCGAGCAAAGAGTTGATGATTGCCGCTAACCGCACTCCTCAAACCTCCATCACCGCTCCCCCCCCGTCGGCGGGACAAAGTTTTTGGCGGCAGTTTGCCCGGAATCGGTTGGCGCTGTTCAGTTTTTGGTTTATTTTTCTCCTCATCCTCGTTGCTATTTTTGGACCGATGCTTTATCCGGCTGACCCCAACCACCAAAATTATGAGGCGATTAACGCCTGGCCTTCGGTGGCGTATCCCCTGGGCACGGACAGCCTGGGGCGCGATACCCTGGCTCGGGTCATGCTGGGCCTGCGCGTCTCACTGCTGGTCGCCTTCTACGTCGAGTCTATCAATATTGTTTTGGGGGCTGGTTTTGGCCTGCTGGCCGGTTATTTTGGCGGCTGGGTAGACCAGTTGCTCTCCCGGCTGGCGGATATGCTCTTTGCCTTTCCCGGCCTGCTCCTGGCGATTCTGGTAGCGGCGGTGTTTGGCCAGCCGGTCACGGAGCGGTTTGGGGGAATTGGCCGCTTGCTGTTAGTGGCCGGGTCGCTGGCCCTGGTGAGCTGGCCGCTGATGGCCCGCTATGTCCGCGGGCAAACCCTGTCCCTCAGAGAACGTGATTTTGTCGAAGCAGCGCGTAGTATTGGGGCTACCAATCGGCGCATTATTTTTATCCAAATTCTGCCCAACGTGGCCGGGCTGATTATGGTTAGCGCTACCCTGGATGTGGCGGCTGTCATCGTTAATGAGGCGGTCCTGAGTTTGTTGGGCCTGGGTATTCAACCGCCCGATCCCAGCATTGGGCAAATGATTCGCCAGGCAATTGAATACCTGGAAGTCAACTGGAGCCAGGTCTTCTTTCCCAGCTTGACCCTGACCCTTATGGTGCTGGCCTTCTCCTTCACCGGTGATGGCCTGCGCGACGCCTTTGACCCCCAAAGTCGCAGGTAACCCGGCGCTAATGACTAACTCTGCTCACTTCTGGCTAAACTCCGCCCGGCTGACCGTTGTCCTCTTGAGCCTTCTGCTGGCCTGGGTCACGTATCGCAGCCATTTGCTGCTCAAGGAATTTCAGCCCTCGTTCAATCTGCTGCTCGCCCCGGCTGAACTGATGGTGCGGCTGTTGCTGGTCGGCCTGTTTCTGGGGCTGGCCTGGTTGAGTGGCCTACCGGCCGGCCAGTTGGGCTTGATCAGCGCCTACCCGCTTCAGAGTATCGGGTTGGGCCTGGCGATTGGCCTGGTGAGCCAGGTAGCCGTCAATGGGCTGATGCACTGGGCCATTCACCGTTTTGGCCGGAATATTTACTCCCCGCTGGTGATCCGCAACATTCTGCCCCGCCGCCCTGGCGAGTGGTGGAGGGTAGCGCTGGCTTTTGTGCCGGCAGTGGCCATGGAAGAGTTGCTTTTTCGCACCCTCTGGCTGGGTGTCTTCCAGGGAATAATACCCCTGCCGCTGTTGGTAGTTGGAACATCGTTGCTGTTTGGGCTGATGCACCAACCCCAGGGCGCGCTGGGAGTGGTGGCGGCAGGCGGATTGAATATTCTGTTAAGCCTGCTCTTTATCTGGTCGGGTGAGCTGCTTGTGCCTTTAACCGCACACTATATCATTAACCTGTTGCAGGTGGTGGTCGCCTCACGGCAGCGGGAGTGGCTGGAAAATTATGAACATGAAATAGATTCTCATTGACAAATGAGGGGGGAAGTGATATTCTTTTTAGGAACAACCTTGTTATGACAAGTCATGGAGGCAGGCATGGCCGTTTCCTATCCCGACGTCATCGGCGAATATGTAAATAATCCGGAACGATTTGAAACGGGTGGCCTTCAATACGCCGGTTACTTTGAACCGGCCACCATCGCCCCGGAGCAGGTGGCTAATTTATTTCTATTTGTACAAAATACGCTAAATGTCCCTCTCACGGTCAATATTCAAGCCGGCTTGCCCCAAACGGGCGGGCTCTTTGGCGGGGGAAAACCCATCCTTAAGGTTCTTGAGCCGATGTTCCAGCTCAAGTTAGCCGGCGCCGAGGCCGGTTTGCTGACACTGCCGGTCGCCACTACTGAACACGCCAAAGAAGGTGAGCACCCCCTGACCCTTGAAATGAAGGTGACGGGCGAGGGTCGCGGGCAAACGATCCGCCCGCCTCACTCTCAGAGTAAATTGGATGAAGGCCCCATTGATAGTCCGGTTGGCCTCAATCTGGTCAGCACCCTGGGCGCCACTTACACGGCTAAATCGGTTAAAAAAGCGACCTTTACGCTAAAGATTGAAGGGGACCCCGAACCGCCAGAACGCGCGCCGAAAATGAAATATGCGTATCAAACTATCTGGGTTGAAGAGAATGCCGAATTTTTTACTCAGGCCATCCAGGAACTCAATTTGCGCCAGGTCAAATTAAAAAATGAAATAACTGTCGAGGGTCTCTACGTCACTCTTTACGCTGAAAGCACCCTGCGTTTTGCCGACGCCGGTCTGCCCCTGCGCATTGGCGAGGCGATTACCCTGGCCAAAATTTTGACTTATAGCTGCCAATATTTCCTGAGCAGCCCGGATCGTTACAATGGTTTGTTAGTGCCGATGTGGGAGCGGGCGTTTGCGGAAGGGCTGGATACGACCAACGCCCTGGACGTTATCCGTTCGGCGGGGTACGGCCACCTGTTGAAACTGGCCCTGGCCATGAGCTTCGGTCTGGTGGCTGAGGCAATGGGCCGCCAATTCTGGCCGCTGCACGAGCGTCAAGCTGTGACCGACTTTATTGCCACCAGTATTGAATCGGGCCAGGCCATAGACCCTGAATTTCTCTACCTGCCCCTGTTAATGGCCGGAGTCCACATCTCTTCTAAGATCAAAATGGAAGGCGAGAACGTGCAGCACAGCCTGGCCTTGATGAAAAAGGCGCGTGAAGCGCGGCGAGATTTATTTTTGGATGAAGATATGGCTCAGGCGAACCAAATTTTCAACCAGATTATGAAGAAAGCACTGGCCTAGCCCGACTATCAATTGCCGGTGAGGCTGGCCAGGCGCGCTTCTAACTCGGCCCGCCGTGCAAGTGCGGCGGCGCGGCCT
Source organism: Anaerolineales bacterium (assembly GCA_015075185.1). Lineage (GTDB taxonomy): Bacteria > Chloroflexota > Anaerolineae > 4572-78 > J111 > DSQQ01. Next base: position 559,498 of record JABTUW010000004.1, read on the forward strand.
TCGTTCATGATACCATCCAACCGGCCGCGAATCCCTGCTTGGAGTTCATCGCCGCTCTGCGGTGTGATTAACAGAACTATCGCCGCACCGATAATCATTCCCCCAAAAAACCCGAGTACGAAATTGAAGACACGCATAATAAGATCGTGCAACCTCCCTGTACCGTTGAACTTGCTGCCCCATTATACCACGCTCTCGCTTTTCATAAAAATGCCTGCTGAGATGGGTGACGCTAGCTCTAAGCTTGTCCAAACCCGTCCCGTGCGGTAGAATTTAACCTAACTTATACAGTACAGGCGCCAGGGTTCTCTCAGATACTCCGTATCGAAAAGGGCTAACCCGGTGTACCCAACCCATGAACCTTCAATCACCTTTCGAAGATACTCTCATCGTCATTAAAGGCGCCGGGGACCTGGCCAGCGGGGTCGCCTATCGCCTCAAACGTAGCGGTTTCCCGGTAATTATGACCGAACTGCCAGCCCCCTCGTTGGTTCGCCGGACAGTCAGCTACGGTGAGGCCGTTTACAGCGGCGAAACTTCCGTCGAGGGCATCGTCGCCCGCCGGGTGACCAGCCCGGCAGAGGCTCGTCAGTTGGCTGCTAGCCAAGTGATCCCCGTTTTGGTTGACCCGCAAGCGGCGGCGATACCCTTACTTAAACCCAAAGTGTTGGTGGATGCGATTATGGCCAAGGTCAACACCGGCACTACCCTCCACGACGCGCCCCTGGTCATTGCCCTGGGGCCGGGCTTCACGGCCGGGCAGGATTGCCATGCCGTCATTGAAACAAATCGCGGGCATTGGCTGGGCCGGGTGATTTATCCGGGCGGCGGATTGCTCGGCAACGGCCAGGCCGAACCTAACAGCCACACCCCCGGCCAGATGAAAGGCGTCACCAGCGACCGCGTCCTGCGCGCTCCTGCCGCCGGACACATTACCCCGCATGCCCGTATCGGCGACCGTCTGGCTGCCGGGCAACTGATTGCCAGCGTTAACGGCCATGAAATTCGCGCCGCCTTTGCCGGCGTGCTGCGCGGTTTGCTGCACGCCGACGTGCCGGTCACGCCTGGCTTTAAAATCGGCGACCTCGATCCGCGCGGCGAAGTGAGCCACTGCTTCACCATCAGCGACAAATCCCTGGCCATTGGTGGAGGGGTGCTGGAAGCGATTTTGGCGAGTGAAGTGGCGCGTGAAAAATGAACCTTTCACACGTTTTGCGAATTACTGCCGGTGATGTCGTTGCCTTTGTGGGTGGAGGCGGCAAAACCACGGCGATGTTTCAACTGGCCAATGAGTTAGCCCCGCGCCTGCGAGTGCTGACCACCACCACCACCCGTATTTTTGCGGCGCAGATTAAGCGCTCCCCGGCTCATGTTACTTTCGATCCTGCCCAACAAAGCGCAGCCGATATTCTGCCTCTCCTGGATGATGCAATTGCCAGGCACGGCCAGGTCCTGCTCATCGGCCAGGCTGATCCTTCCAGTGGCAAAGCTTTTGGCCTGCCGCCGGAAATAATTGACGCCCTGGCCGCCAGCGGCCATTTCGATGTGATCCTCAACGAGGCCGACGGCTCGCGGATGCGGCCGCTCAAAGCCCCGGCGGCGCATGAGCCGGTTATCCCCACCAGCACCACCCTGGTCGTTCCGGTCGTTGGGCTGGATGTGCTGGGCCAACCGCTCGGCGATGATACGGTTCACCGGGCTGGCCTGGTCAGCCAGTTGAGCGGTACGGCCCTGGGTCAACCTGTGACTACCGGCGCTGTTGCTGCCCTATTATGCCATCCTGAGGGCGGCCTTAAACACATTCCCGCCCAGGCACGAGTGGCTCCGCTGTTGAATAAGGTTGATTGGAAGGGTGGAAGGATGGAAGGGTGGAAGGATGGAAGGACTGGCCCTGAGATTCTGGAGGCGGCGCGAGAAATTGCCGGAAAATTGCTGGCCTGTGAGCGGGTCGACTCTGTGGTGGTTGGGGCGGTCCAGCAAGTGGTCTCGCCGGTAATCGAGGTCCACAGTCGGGTGGCAGCGGTCATCCTGGCCGCGGGCGGCTCAACGCGCTTTGGCTCGCCCAAGCAACTGGCCCGCTGGGGAGATAAAACATTTATCGAGCAGGTGGTTGACAGCGCGCTGGCCTCGCCGGCCAGCCCGGTCGTGGTCGTGCTGGGGGCCGAGGTGGAACAGTGCCGGGCACTGTTGAGGAGTCGCCCGGTAGAAATTGTGCTCAATCCGGCCTGGGTGGAAGGGCAAAGCACCTCGATGCAAGCCGGGTTAGCGGCCCTTCCGGCCAATATCGGCGGCACGCTCTTTTTGCTGGTGGACTTGCCCGGCGTCACTCCGGCTCTGCTCGACGAGCTTATCCAACGCCACCGCGCAACGCTCGCACCCCTGGTTTGGCCCGAATTTGAGGGCCAGCGCGGCAACCCGGTCCTCTTCGACCGCGCCCTCTTTCCCGAACTGAGGCAGATCAGCGGCGATACGGGCGGCAGGCCGCTGCTGTTGAAGTATAAAGATCAGGCCGAGCGAGTGCCGGTAGCGGAGGCCGGGATTTTACAGGATTTTGACCGGCCGGAAGATTTGACGGCCTTTGGGTTGGGCTAACGGTGTTTGCCGGCAATTCTGAGGATGGCGGCAAGGCTTTGCTCCACGTCGGCCTCCGTTGTGGCCCAGGAGGAGACGCTGATGCGCATAGCCGTCTGTCCCTGCCAGACCGTGCCGCCGCACCAGCACGTCCCATCTGCCTGCACCCCGGTAATGACCCGGCGCGTCGTCTCCGCGTCCCCAAAAGAAACCAAAACCTGGTTCAGTTCGACCTCGTTAAGAACGTGGTATCCGGCTGCTCGCAGCCCCTCGGCGAAGCGGGCGGCGTAGCGGCAGTTCCGCTCGATGAGATCAGCCAAGCCCGACCGGCCTAACGAAGATAGGGCCGCCCAAATTTCGACACCTCGCGCCCGGCGGGACATTTCGGGGGTGTAGTGCATCGGCTCGCGCTGGTCGCTCTGGGCCAAGTAGGCTGCTGTGGCCGACATGGCGGCGCGAAGGTGTTCGGGCTGGCGGCAGAAGGCCACGCCGCTGTCATAAGGCACGTTGAGCCACTTGTGAGCGTCGGTGGCCCACGAGTCGGCTTGTCCCAGCCCCGCTGCGAGATGCGCTCGGTGAGGGGCTGCTGCTGCCCACAACCCAAATGCACCGTCTACGTGGACCCAGCCGCCGGCTTCGTGCGTGGCGGCGCAAATCTCCGCCGCCGGATCAAACGCGCCGGTGTTGACATTGCCGGCTTGAATGCAAACAATAGTGGCAGGGGACAGCGGAGGCAGAGCGTCGGCTCGCATCCGGCCTTGCCCGTCCACCGGCACGCGGCTGACTCGCTCGCGACCCAGGCCGAGCAGGCTCAAAGCTTTCAACAGGCTGACATGGACCTCATCGCCGACGACAACGGTAAGGGGAGGAGCTGCAAATAACCCCTGCGCCTCCACGTCCCAGCCCTGCCGCTCTAACAGGGCGTGCCGCGCCGCCGCCAGGGCCGTAAAGTTAGCCATTGTCGCCCCGGTGACAAAGCCAGCCCCTGCTTCGAGTGGTAAGCCCAAAACCTCTAACAGCCATTTCAGAGCCACTTCTTCCAGCTTGGCTGCGATTGGAGACATCACCGAGAGGGCGCTGTTTTGATCCCAGGCCCCGGCCAGCCAGTTGGCGGCCAGAGCTGCCGGTAAGGAACCGCCGGTGACAAAGCCAAAATACCGGCCTCCGGCCGAGGCCACCGCCGCCGGAGAGCCAATTTCATCCAACAGGGCCAGAACCTGCTCCGGCTTGGTAGGTTTCTCTGGCAGCGGTTCATCTAATTGGGAGAGGTGTTCAATCGCTTCGGCTGAAGGGGTGACACTCCGATCAGCCAGTGTTTCCAGATAACGGCCGGCGCGGGTAGCGGCAGCTTGCAGCAATTCCTTCATCTAAAGAACCCCCTTATCGTCAAAATATTCTGAATTCCTCCCACTGTAAACGAAATCATGCCGCCTGTCAACTTCCCCGTCATCTTGTTCCGAGGCTCAATTTAGAACAAGATTGTGGATGGTAGTTTTGGCAAAGCTAAGTCTGCCTGAGGAATTGGCCTGAAAACCAGGATTTGCTATACTGCCACAAATTAATGAGAACAGGAGATTTGAATGCGTATTGCCATCTTTGGAACCGGCGGTGTTGGCGGCTACTTCGGGGGGCGGCTGGCGGAGGCGGGGGAAGAGGTCATCTTCATTGCTCGGGGAGAGCATTTGCAGACGATCCAGACACAAGGGTTGCGGGTTGACAGCGTGCTGGGCGATTTTATGGTGCAGCCAGCCCAAGCCACCGATGATCCAGCCCAGATAGGACCGGTGGATGTAGTGCTGGTCTGCGTTAAAGCCTGGCAGGTAGCTGAAGCCGCTCAAGCGATCCTGCCCCTGGTCGGCCCGGAGACGATGGTGGTGCCGCTGCAAAATGGCGTAGACGCGCCGGCAGAATTGGCGGCTGTGCTGGGAGTGGACTCGGTGGTGGGCGGCTTATGCGGCCTCATCGCTTTTGTAGCCGGGCCGGGACATATTCGCCATACGGGCATCGAACCCTTTATTACCTTTGGCGAGTTAGATAATCGCCCCAGCGAGCGAATTGAGCGGCTGCGCCGGGCTTTTACTCACACTAAAGGAGTCCTGGTGGAGGTACCTGCCGATATTAAAGCGGCGATGTGGCGCAAATTTCTACTGATTGCCACCTGGAGCGGAGTGGGCGCAGTGACCCAGGCGCCCATCGGCGTGCTGCGCAGCGTGCCGGAAACACGAGAGATGCTGGAGCAGTCGCTTCAGGAAATTTACAACGTGGCCCTGGCTCATCAAATCGCGCTGCCGGCGGATGTGGTCAGCCAGACCCTGGCTTTTATAGATACCTTTCCCCCCCACGGCACCGCCTCAATGCAGCGCGACATTATGGCCGGCCGCCCTTCGGAATTGGCTTCGCAGAACGGGGCAGTGGTGCGTTTGGGCCGTAAGGTAGGTGTCGCCACGCCGTTACATAACTTTATCTATTACAGCTTGCTGCCGCTGGAGCTGCGGGCGCGGGGGGAAGTAGAGTTTGCTAATTGACGGAGTCCAAAGGGCACTGTGAACTTAGGAAACCCGAGTTCGGAGTTTTCTTAATCGCCCCCTTCGATACGCGCTCCACTTCGTTCCGCGCTACTCAGGATGCGATCATGCGTCGAAAATCATCCTGAGTAGGGCGTTAGCCCGTATCGAAGGGTGATTTTCGGTAAAATGTCGAACTCATGTTAGGAAGCAAAATTAGTGGTGCAGTATCTGGCTCAGGAACAGCTTGGTTCGCTCGTGTTCGGGGTTGGCAAAGAATTCGGTGGGGGACTTTTCTTCAACAATGTTGCCCTGGTCGAAAAAGATGATCCGGTTGGCGACATTGCGGGCAAAGCCCATCTCGTGGGTGACAGCCATAATAGTCATACCCGACTCGGCCAACTCCTGCATCACATCCAGCACCTCTTTAATCATTTCCGGGTCCAGGGCCGAGGTCGGCTCGTCAAAAAGCATAATCTTGGGCTGCATGGCCAGGGCGCGGGCAATGGCGACCCGCTGCTGCTGCCCGCCGGAAAGCTGGCCGGGGTATTTGTGGGCCTGCTCGGGATCTTGACTCAGGCTAACTGCTGCATGGCAATTTCTTCGGCGCGCTCGCGCGACCACTTACGCACATTAATCGGGGCCAGGGTTACGTTTTGCAGCACAGTCAAATGAGGGAAAAGGTTAAACTGCTGAAAACCATACCCACTTCCCGGCGGATTTCCTGGATATTGCGAATATCGTTATTTAACTCGGTCCCATCCACAATGATTTGGCCCTTTTGATGCTCTTCCAGCCGGTTAATGGTCCAGATCCAGGTAGATTTCCGGAACCGGATGGCCCGATGATGACCACCACCTCCCCTCTTTGACCGTAGTGGTTACGCCGCGGAGGGCATAAAACTCGCCGTACCATTTATGGACATCGTTGCAAATGATGATGCCTGTATCTGATGAGGCCATTGATTTTTACTCCTAAAATGCAGTGAGATTAAACCATTGCCTGATTTACAATTAGCTGCCCAATCGTAAATCAATATTTACCAACACCTAGTTTGCGTTCCAGACCCCGGCTGGCCGACGACATCGAGAAGGCGCAAATCCAATAAACTATTGCCACAAAGGCAAAGGTTTCGCGCTGAAGGCCAAACCACTGCGGCTGCGCAATCACAATTTGGGCAATACCCAACAGCTCGTAAAGACCCACTATTGCCACGAGTGAAGTATCTTTGAAAAGGCTAATGAACTGGCCCACCAGCGCGGGAATTACTGCTCGCAAGGCCTGGGGCAGGATAATTAAACGCATAGATTGGGCCGTACTCAAGCCGATAGCTGACGCTGCTTCGTATTGTCCGCGCGGAATAGCTTGCAGGCCACCGCGCACATTTTCAGCCAGGTAAGCCGCGCTAAAAAGAATAACGCCGACCACTACCCGCAGCAAGTTATTAATCTCAATTCCTTTGGGCAGGAAAATAGGCAGCATCACCTGGGCCATAAAGAGCACAGTAATCAAAGGGACGCCGCGAATAATTTCGATATAAGCCACACTGAACGTTTTGATCAGATTACCCTGGAAGTAGTAGCCAATAACCCAGCATAAGCCGACGATGAGCACGGCCTGGAAAACTGCCAGACCCATCGGGGAGAAATTAATCGTCCAAACCGGCGGGTCTCTAAAAATAATCGGGACGGCCAGGGTAAATGGCCTTTCTGGAAAGTTACCCAGCAGCCAATAAATTAACAGGCCAATCGCGCCCCACAGCCAGAGATAAGGCACGCCGCGGGCCTGGCTCCGGCGTCCCAGCGCCAGCAGCAAACCAATAGGGAATGAAACCACAATGCCAATGACGGCAATAAAGACAGTTAGCAGAAAGCCGCCCCAGCGCCGGGTATCAACCAGGTCCAGGGGACCATCGCTGCTTACGCCGCGCAACAGAAAGTAAATGATCGGTAGCGAGGCTAACCAGGCCCAGACCAACGGCCTGCGGATAGTTTTGAGCGGCGAACCGAGATTCCAGGCTAACAGACTGAGCACGGCCAGCGCCAGCCACAACCCTAACGCCGTCCACACCCGCCAGATGGAATCACTGGGGTATTGGCCGACAGCAAAGAGCTTCAGGTTAGCCCCGACGATGCCCCAAACGGCGCCGGGGATCATACCCTTGAGGGAGGCCACAGTTTCCGGGTTAGTCTCAAACGAAGCGCCAAAAACAGTCCAGGCCAGTATCCCGCGAATCGCAAAGGTAATGAGTAGCGCCAGAGCCAGGGTGGTCAAGGCGCCAAAAAAACCGGTGTAAAGCTTCTCCTTGAGCCACTGGACCAGCGGGGGCAAGCGATGCCGGGCCGTACTATAGACGACCAGAATCGCGCCGACCAACCACAAAACGACGATGAGTGTTGTTAAAAAAGGACCATTCGTAAAAAATAGAATCAGATTGCCCAGGCCGGTGGGTTGGCCTTCCGGGGCCAGGTGGTAGGATAGCTCAACCGGCTCGGCCCGATAGGTAGCCCGCACAATAAGCACATTGGCGACCACCAGGACAATGGCAAAAATTGTTTTCCAGATGCTGTTAAAAACGCTGTTTCTCAACCAGCCGGCCACATCCAGGTCAAATTGCGGCCCTTCATCGAAAGCGACAGTGGTTTTTTGGGTTTGGGTTATGGTTGCCATAGGTTAATGCTCCATCCGCGCAGCCCCACGATGTCACGCGGACAAAATCCGATAACTTTAACGCTCGACCAAAGCTACTTTCTTATTATACCAATTCAAGAAGGCCGAAATAATCAGGCTGAGACTCAGATATGAAATCATAAAGATGATAACGACTTGCACCGCATAGCCGGATTGGTTCAGGACGGTATTGCCCACAGCTACCAAATCCGGGTAGCCAATGGCAATGGCCAAACTGGAATTTTTGGTCAGATTAAGATACTGGCTGGTCATGGGTGGAATGATGACGCGCAGGGCTTGGGGCAATACAATGAGGCGCAGCCGCTGGCCCTCGCTCAACCCCAAGGCCCGAGCCGCTTCGGATTGGCCTTTGGAGACTGCTAAAATTCCGGCCCGAACAATCTCCGAGGCAAACGCACCGGTATAGATGACGAGCCCGGCTAACAGGGCAAAAAACTCCGGCGAGAGCTTAGTTCCGCCTTGAATATTAAACCCGGAAGGCGCAGGGATGCTAACGATTAAAGGCGCTGCGTCAATGGGTACGATTTCGTGCTGGTCGGGTTCCTCTAAAATAGCACGCTGGGCGGCCAATTCGGCCTCGGTGCCGGTCAGTAAATCACAATCGCCGTCAGCATAAGCAGCAGCGGCGCGGGCCATTGTTCTTTCGCTTTCATCGTCAATCGGCACATTACGCTGGCGAAGCTGGCTGGCGGCATTGGCTGCGGCCGGGGTTCCCTCTAAGGCACAAACGATAATAGCCGGGTCGTTTAGCACATCTAATCTAGATTCTAGTACATCAATCTGCGCTGCTGTTGCTTCACTGACAACGGGTTCGGCCCCCTCTTCTTCTGAGACGGCTTCATCAGTTCCTTCATCATTGGCCGCCGCGTTACCGCTGCCTTCAGCGCCATTTTCAGCGGTTCCTCCCGCTGCCTGAGCCTCAGGCACGGCTTCCTCTTCCACTTCCTCCGGTTCGATAGCCTCAAGCTGCGCCTCAAACTCTGCTCGCAGCGCAGCCACCGCATCGGTTGAGGTTAATCTATCCACAGTAGTCCGATCAACCCCTAATTCCTGCAAAGCATCTTTGTCAATCTTGACCAGATAGATTTTTTCAAAATCGTCAAAACTGGTGATTTTTCTGGAACTGGCAACCATAATAGCCTGGTTACTGCTGAAGTTGGTCGTTACCCACCAGCCAATGCCTACTACCAGCAGAAAAGCCACAATAGAGCTGCCAATTTTATTGATGGATTTACCCGTTTTCTCTTCCTGCCACGTCTGAAGCAGCCACAGGACCAGCACCAAAATAACGGCCAGCACCACAAAAGCGAGCCAGATGGGAAAGCTGGCGGTAGCCACCAGACTCGGCAGGGCGACACCGCGCTGATTGAGATAAACAGGCCAGCCAAATGGCTGGACACTGTTCCTGACCGATGGCAACTTTAGCACCACCCCAAAATAGATAAAGAAAAGCTGCACCGGCAGGGGAATGTTGCGAATGGTTTCAACGTAAATGGTGGCAATTTTAGAAATAAGCCAGTGATTGGAGAGGCGGGCAATGCCGGTCACAAGCCCGAGAATGGTAGTGAGAATAATGCCAATGATTGAAACCCGGATGGTATTGACCAACCCCACCCACAGCGCCCGGCCAAAAGTGTCAGTTGACTCGTAGGCAATCCCTTCGGCAATGTCAAAAGCGGCGGTGGTGTTGATGAATTCAAAACCGAGCTGCAGCCCTTGAATCGCGGAATTTTCGATGAAGTTGGCAATCAGCCAGCCCAGGCCCATGAGAACCAGGGCTATAAAAATAACCTGACCGATCACTCCGAGAATTCGGACGTCACGCCAGAAGGGAATGGCCGCCTCTTTGGGGCCGCCAGGTTTCAGATTGGGTGAAGTTGTGGCCATCTCTCACCTCAATTTTCTCGTCGTAGGGCAAATTAACAATTTGCCCCAGCCGGTAACTGCTCATATTCGCACCCGGAGTAAGCCGGAACAAAGGGGAGGTTGTGTCGAAGGGGGCGAGTTTGTCGGGACTCGCGCATCCTTCGATACGATTTTCGCTTCGCCCTTCAACAAGTTCAGGACAGGCTCAAATCACTCAGGATGCTGCCCGGGGTTACTTGCACTGTAGGTTCAAACATTGGACAAACTGCCAGCTAGTCTGACATTATTATGATACAGCCCGGCTGTATTTTGGCCGGGCTGTATTTTGGAGCTGACGATTTAGCGGAAAGGCGGAGCGTACTGAAGACCGCCATCTATGTATTGCGCATTATAGCCACGGGGCACGTTCAGGGCATCCGGCCCCAGGTGGCGATCATAGATCTCGCCGTAGTTGCCTACCTGTCGAATAACCTGGACCATAAAATCATTCTCCAGGCCCAGTCCCACTCCCAGGTCGCCTTCAGCGCCCAAGAGGTTGCGAATCACCGGGTCTTCAGATGTTTCGGCCATTTCCTCGACGTTTTCAGACGTAATCCCGTACTCTTCGGCGGCAATGATACCGTAGGTGACCCACTTGACGATGTCGAACCACTGGTCATCACCATGCCGGACCGCCGGCCCCAACGGCTCTTTCGACATAGTTTCGTCCAGGATGATGTGATCGTCGGGGTTCTCCATTTGGGTTTGTTCGGACAACAAGCCCGATTTGTCGGTAGTGAAGCCATCGCAGCGGCCTTCATCATAGGCGCCCCGGGTATCGGGCGCGTCCTGCAAAACCACCGGCTCATAGTCTACGCCCAGGGCACGCATGACATCGGCCAGGTTTTTCTCGGTGGTTGTACCCTGTTGGACACAGATCGTCGCGCCCTCCATATCCTCCAGTGACTCGATGCCGCTGTCTTTACGGACCATCATGCCTTGCCCATCATAGAAGGTGGTCGGGGCAAAGTTGAAGCCCAGCGAGGTGTCGCGGCTGATGGTCCAGGTGGTGTTGCGGACGAGTACGTCGCCTTCACCGCTTTGCAGCAAGGGGAAGCGCTGGGTAGCGTCGGCGGCAAGAATTTCATGGGCCTCGGCGTCGCCCAAGACAGCGGCGGCTATGGCCTTGCAGAAATCCACGTCAAAGCCGGTGAATTCGCCGCTGTCGGAGTCGAGGTAACCAAATCCAATTAAGTTAGCATTGCCGACGCACTTCAACACCCCGCGCTGCTTGACTGTGGCCAGGGTTTGGCCGGCGACGGTGGCGGTGGTCGCCTGGGTGGCAATCTGCGGGGCGATTACTTCAGGAACCTGGGGAGCAGCCTGAACCGGCTCAACTGCACTGGTCATCTTGAGGGCAGCAACCAGGGCAAAGGTAAAGAGAACAATTACAGTTACGGCCATAAATTTACGGATCATTGTTTTCGCTTCTCCTCTCAAAGCTAATAGATTTAAGGACTCTTGTCTACTAAACGGATTGGCGTTGGGTGCGCCAAAGACTACCACAGTGTATTAGGGTCACACAACCGCTTGTTGAGTGCCGCTGCCCCCCTTTCAGTTGAAATATCAAACCGGCGGAAATGTGTCTGTCATTCTAATCTCGTTCCCACGCTTCCAATCCCGTTCCCACACTTCGCATCAGTCTGGGAATGAGATTGGGACTCAGTTTGGGAACAAGATTGAACCAGATTGGAAACCGGTTGTGAACATAACGCAACTTGATAATGAGTAGCCTTACCTCGCCCTTGAGGAATGTCAAATTTTGATTTTACGGGAATGAGAAACCAGGACCAAGGTCCAGCCAGCGCAAACGGCGGCTGGGGAAAGTATGATTAAACCCCACTAACATCGGACAGCTTTTTGCGGTAAACCCAGGTGCGGTTGAGGTGAGAGAGGAACAGACAGAGAACCTGTTTTCAACTGACCTGGCACGATTATAACCGTAAACGCCAGATTGTCAACCCTCGCGTTATGGTTGTCGCCAATAAGAGCGATGTGCTATAATGTCTAGCAAAATGGCGCGAAGAGATAAGGAGTAAACATTGGCATCCAATCGTGGTACCCTCTCAACCAAAATACCCTCCCCGGAATTGGCCCAAATTCTCAACCAAGCGGCAGCGTTGATGCGGGTCTACCATATCCCCGTGATGACTCCTGAAATTTTACTGTTAGCCATGCTCAAAACGCCCGATTCAGCCGCCCAACAATTACTGCGGAATTTTAGCCAGGAACGCGGCTTCGACTGGAGTGATTTTGAGCGCGACGTGGAAAGAGCGGTCAGCGACCAGCGCTGGCTGCGCGGGGCCAACGCCGATCTCAAGGACGCGCGCTTTGATTTTGTGACCAGCGCCAATGAGCGCGTTCCCTTGAGCGAAAAGCTGTTGGTCGTGCTCGACGAGGGGCTGACCCTGGCCAACCAGCAGGGCCTGGCCCAGTGCAGCAGCACCCAAGCCCTGGCGGTTATTGCCGGCCTGGGCACCCGCAGCGACCTGGCCCTCAGAAAGCGAGGGATCACGGCCAAGGCTGTTCAGGATGTCCTGAACCTGTCGGCTCTGCCACTTGACGCCACGGGCCCGGCCAAAAACCGGCCGGCTGCAACCATTTATATGCGCCAGGATTTGCTGCTCAAGCTGGTCAGCCGGTTAACCATGGCCGGAAAGCGGCATGTCATCCTGGTTGGGCCGACGGGAGTGGGCAAACGCTCGCTGGTGCTGGCCCTGCGCCAGTTGATTGCCGAAGGGAAAGGGCCGGCGGGGCTAAGGGGAGTCGTGCCCATCAGCGAGCAGGCGCTGCTGACCAGCCCGGTGGAGGCGGTGCAGCAGGCGGTCCGGCAGGCCCAGGGTGGCGTTTTGTTTGTGCCCGACATTGCCCGCTTTTTTGGCGGCCTGCGGGCCGATTTCCGCGAAGATGTCTGCAACGAGCTGCAAAAAGCCTTTTTCAGCGATAATGTGACCGTCATCGGTACGGCCACGCCGGAGCGTTACAACGAGCGGTTGAGCAAGGCCACCGTCGTGGTTGAGCAGAGCCAGGTGCTCCACGTGCCCCCGGCGACGATTGACGAAACCATCGAGATTCTCAAAGTGCAGCGGCCCGCCCTGGAAGCGGATTACAATTTGACTATTGCCGAGGCCAGCCTGGTCGAGGCAGCCCGGCTGGGCGGGCGTTACTACACGGTCCGGCCGTTGCCCAGCGCGGCGGTACATTTACTGCATCAGGCCTGCGCCATGCTGCGCATGAACCCCAGAATGAGTGCGGAAGCGCCGGTCAAAAGTGACAATCAGCTCGACCCGGACGATGTGATGATCGCAACCAGCATGTTGACCGGCATCCCTGTGACCAACCTGGGCGCGGATGAGCGTGACCGCTACGTCAACATGTTCGACCATTTACGCAAGCGGATCATCGGCCAGAGCGAGGCTATTTTGGCCCTCAGCCGGGCCGTCAAAATGGCGCGGGTCGGTCTCAAGGATCCCAAGCGGCCCATCGGTTCCTTTCTCTTTTTGGGGCCGACCGGCGTTGGTAAAACCGAGCTGGCCAAAGCTCTGGCCGAATTCTTGTTTGGCACCGAAGATGCCCTGCTGACTTTTGACATGAGCGAATTTATGGACGAGTCCTCGGTCAACCGGCTGATCGGCTCGCCGCCGGGTTACGTGGACAGCCAGGCGGGCGGCCAGCTTACCGAAGCGGTTAAGAAACGCCCGTACAGCGTCATTTTGTTTGACGAAGTTGAAAAAGCCAGTCTGAAAGTTTTTGATGTGTTTCTGCAAGTCATGGATGAGGGCCGTTTAACCAGCGGCCAGGGGGAAACGGTCAGCTTTAGTGAATGTGTTATTATCATGACCAGCAACGCCGGGGGACGCTTTCTGGCCGACCCGCAGCTCAGCGAGGCGGCGGCCCGCGAAATGGCCGAACAGGCCGTTAAAGAGCATTTCCGGCCGGAATTTCTGAACCGGCTGGACGAAATTATCTATTTTCACTCTCTCAGCCAGGAAGATATGCGCCAAATTTTGGATTTGCTCCTGCGCAAAGAGGAAAAGCTCATGGCCGGCCGCAACCTTCACCTGGAAATGACCGAAGGGGCCAAGAACTGGCTGCTCAAACAAAACGATCACCCGGAGTGGGGCGCTCGTCCGCTGCGCCGGCTCATTCAAAAGCACATTCGCGAGCCGATGGCCGATTTTCTGTTGAAAGAAGACCCCCCGGCCGGAACGATCATCAAGATGCAGGTAAAAGGTAAAAATCTGGAATTTAAAACGACGCATCCCAGTTGAGCGAGAAAGGAACTTTGCCGGGATTTCGGGGAGGGGGTGGCAGGACAAAAGCTTAAGCGGATTGAGCCGTCTTCGGCCAAATAGGATTTTCGCCACGAATTACACTAATTTTCACTAAAAGGTTTTTGTGTTAATTCGTGCAATTCGTGGCAAAGTTCTTGCTCAATGGATAAGGCTTCAACTGCTTAGGATATCTCGGTGATCATCTTGACCGGCGCGAGCGGTCAAAAAATCTGCATTTCTCCCGGATCACAAGGACGTGAACAATGGACTCCAACCATTTGAGCGCCGAAGCCCTCACCTATATTCGGAGCGAAGCGGAATTTAACCGGGCCAAAATCAAAGGCTTTTTGGAGATGATGCTGGGGCTGATTACCGGCCACAACATGCATCTGCTTTCCTTCGACGAGGTCATCAAAAAGCTAAACTTAAAGGAAGCAGCCTATCTCGGCGTGCAGGATATTCCTCTCCAGAATATTGCCGGCAGTACCGGCCGCTACGAGGATTTTACCCGCCATTTTCTGCCCCGCAGCGGCAATGAACGGGAGAAAGAGCGCTGGCGTAACATTTATACCCTGGCCGAAACCGGCAAGGGCTTCCCCCCCATTGACGTTTACAAAATTGACCAGGTTTATTTTGTCAAGGATGGCAACCACCGCGTTTCGGTCGCGCGGGCGCTGAGCTGGGATACGATTCAAGCCCATGTGACCGAGCTGCCTACCTCCATCTCGCTTGCCCCCGATGTCGAGCCGGACGAGCTGCTCATAAAAGAAGAGTGCGCCTATTTTTTAGCCAGAACTCAGCTTGACAAGACCCGCCCGGATTCTAAACACCATCTTGATTTTTCCGAGCCGTCGGGTTACTGGCGACTGTTGAAACATATCGAACTGCATCGTTTCTGGTTGGAAAAAGAGCGCGGCCAGCCTCTGGCCGATGACCCCGATGCCGCTTTTCAACTGGCCGCCGCCGACTGGTACGACCACGTTTATTTGCCCATGCTCGAAGTGGTGCGGCAGATGGATGTCATCAAACATTTCCCCGGCCGCTCCGAAACCGATCTCTACATGTGGCTCATCCGCCACCAGGCCGCCCTGCGCGAACAACACGATTTAGAAAAGATCGAACTGCCGGAGGCGGTGGAAGAATTCCTGCACTCCATCGAGGATGCCCAGGCGTGAAATTCCAGTGGAACCATCTGGCCTTTTGGGTGGGCGCTGTCCTGTTGGTTGTGCTGGTAACTGTGTTTTACCAGCCGGCAACCGCCAAAACCGGGTCTTTGCTTGTCTGGCAGGATGGCGAGATTTATGTGCTGGATATCGACTCCCTCAGGCGGGAGCCGGTGGGACCGGCTGCCCCGGCTGCCTTGATCCTCCCTTCGCCGGGGTGCTTGGGCCAGGTGAAAGCGCCATGCTGGGTGGCGGTTGGCCCCAAAATTTACTCAGTTGGCGACAGCGCCTCTCCTGAAATAACGGTTCCAGGAGAAGTTGAGGAGGCGACACTCAGTTGGTCGCCGGATGGCCTGCACCTGGCTTACATAGATTTGGCTGAAAACAGCCGAAAATTTCAGTTGCGTATCTTTAACGCTGCCACCGGCCAGGGAAAAATTCTGGCGATCAAGGTTGACCCCGCCGTGACAACTGCCTGGAGTAGGGTGTGCGCGGCCGGATTGATGGCCCCCACCTGCCAACTGGGTTATAAAGCAGCCCAGGGGGAAGCACTCAGCCAACCCTCGCCTCGCCTGCTCGTCCCTGCCTGGGCCGGCGAACTGCGGCCAGATTACGTGAGCGGCTCTTGGAGTAAATTAGTGACGGTTACTCCACTCACAGGGGTGCGGCAAAGCTGGCCCGTCCCGGTTGATTCAATTTTTGAGCTGCGTTGGACTGCCGACAATGCGCTCCTTTACAGCCAATTCCGAAATTATTTCCACCGGGCGCAGGACTATGGCCCGGCCTATCAAATGTCGCCGGGCAGCCAGTTGGCCAATATGTCGCCCAACGCACGTTACACGGTTTACTACGAACCGTTTACCCAGAAAGAGTGCCAGGCCGAACGACCCAAAGGCGGCTGCTGGTACCTGGGCATCTGGCTGGCCGATAACGAGCGCCCCAAAGAACGGCAGCTCATTTTCAGCCGCGAGTTATCCAAAGCCGGGGAAGGCAAGCTCAATGCTGACCCGTTCTGGTCGCCGGCCGGGGATGCCTTTGGACTGTTTCGAGAGGGGAATTTGGTTTACTACGATTTGAAGCAGCGCGAGGCGGCCATTTGGTATCAATCCCTGGCCGGCCAGTTGACCTCGCCCCCGGTCTTTTCACCGCATGAAAAAGCCATCGCTCTGGTCACCCAGCCGGCCGGGAGTTCCACTCAGTATCATTTGCTCGTTCTGAATCCTCAGTTTAAGCCGCTGGAACATCTCATTGAGGCGCAGCAAGGTTTCCGGGTGCTGGCCTGGCTGCCGCATTACTCCTAATAGTGCTTGTCCCTCATTAATTCCCACATTGCCGGGAATGTGATATACTTCACGCTCGACGATGTTGCCTGATCCGCTGCTCAACCGATGAATAACTATTTTCCTCCCCCACAAACGCATCTTGAGGGAGGGTCTGCCTCTGTGGCGAACTCGACCCCCCTGGCCCTGATTGAACTGCGCGGCATCACCAAGCATTTTCCCGGTGTCACGGCCAACGACGACATTTTTCTGACGATTCGCGGCGGTGAAATTCAGAGCCTGCTGGGGGAAAATGGCGCGGGCAAATCCACCCTGCTCAATATCCTCTCCGGGATGCTCCAGCCGGATCGAGGCCAGATTTTAATTGACGGCCAGGTCGTCACCCTGACCTCGCCGCACGAAGCGCTCAAGCGGGGAATTGGGACGGTTTACCAGCACTTTACGCTTGTGCCAACGCTGTCGGTGATTGAAAATGTCATGCTTGGCTCGGAGACCCCTTTTGTATTGGATCTGCGCCAGGCCGAACGGCGGCTGCAGGAATGGCTGGGTGATTTTGGCCTGGCCGTCTCGCCCGAGGTGGAGGTGCGACATCTCTCGCTGGGGCAGCAGCAGCGCGTCGAAATCATCAAGGCCCTCTTTCGCGGCTCGCGGGTGCTGCTGCTGGACGAGCCAACCTCGGTCTTGACCCCGGCCGAGGTTAGCGAATTGTTTGCGATTCTGCGCCGGCTTAAAGCGGCCGGAGTGGCCATTGTCTTCATTACCCACAAGCTAGAATAAGCGCTGACCCTCAGCGACCGGATCACCATCTTGCGCCAGGGGCAGCGGGTCGGCGAGGTGGGGCCGGATAGACTGGCCCACCAGGACCGGTCAGCGGTGACGGAACATATCCTCAAGTTGATGTTTGGGGCTGCTTCTTCTTTGCCGCCGTCTTTGGCAGACGCAAGGGAGATGCCTCCTAAAAGCAGGCCGTCCCTTTCGGCCAAGCCCGTCTGTGTTCTGAAGGAAGTGACTGCTTTCAGCGACCAGGCGGCCCTCTCTCTCAGCCGGGTCAGCCTGGAACTTTACGCCGGTGAGATTTTAGGCATCGCCGGGGTGGACGGCAACGGCCAAAAGGAACTGGCCGAAGTTTTGGCGGGACAGCGCCGGGTAAGCGCCGGGCAGATCATTATCAACGGGGTTAATATTGCCAACGGTGGAACTGTGGCCGCCAGGAGGGCCGGGGTGGGCTACCTGACGGATGACCGGCTAGGCGAGGCCGCTGTACCGGCTTTGAGCGTCGCCGAGAATGCGGTGCTCAAGGTGGTCAATCAGCCGCCGTTTTCCCGCTGGACGGTACTGAATCGAGGCGCTATCGCCGCCCATGCTGCCCGCCTGATCCGGCAGTTTAAGATCATGACCCCCGGTCCCTGGACGCGGCTGGGCACGCTCTCCGGGGGCAATATTCAAAAGTTATTACTCGCCCGCGAGTTGGCGGCCCAGCCCAAAGTCCTGGTCTGTAACAAGCCCACCCAGGGCCTCGATGCCCTGACCACGCAGTTTGTGCTGCAAACGCTGCGGGCGCAGACTGAGCGAGGTATGGCCGTTCTGCTCATCTCGGCGGAGTTGGACGAGCTGCTGACCTGCGGCGACCGCATCGGGGTGATGTATAACGGCCGCCTGCTCGATGTTGTGCCGCGTGCCCAGGCCAATGTGGAGGCAATTGGCCGCCTGATGTTGGGGCTGGCCCCATGAAGACCCTTTTTTCAATTCGTTCCCTGAAGCCGCTGCTGAGTTCAACCCTGGCTGTGGTGGCGGCATTTCTCAGCGGGGGAATTTTTTTGTGGCTGGTCGGCAAAGACCCGTTCCAGGCGTATGGCATATTGTTTACCCGCGGCATCGGCAGTTCTTTCGGTTTAACCGAAACCCTGATCAAAATGGCGCCGCTGCTGCTGGTCAGCGCCGGGCTGCTGGTGGCACTTAAGGCCAGCGTCTGGAACATTGGAGTGGATGGGCAGTTCCTGATTGGGGCAAGCCTGGTGGGACTGGTCGCGCCCCGTCTGGCCGGAGTGATTCCTTATTTTCTGATGCTCAGCTTATGCGCCCTGGTTGGGGTTGGTGGCGGGGTGGCCTGGGGGGTGGTGCCGGCGGCGCTCAAGGTGCGCTACGGGCTTAACGAAATCATCACCACGATCATGATGAACTACGTGGCCGTCTATCTGACCAGTTGGCTGGTCAAAGGCCCGTTCCGAGATCCCAGCGTGGTGGCCCCGCAAATGCCGCTCATTCCCGAGGCTTTTCGGCTGCCCGCGCTGCCGTTCACCCGGATTCACCTGGGGCTGGTGGTGGGCCTCGCCGCCGTGTTGCTGGTTTATTTTATGTTCCGCTATGGCGCCGTTGGTTTTGCCTTGACGGTGCTGGGACGCAGCCGCAAGGCCGCGCTGCACGCCGGGCTGCCGGTCAACCGGCTGGTGGTTACGGCCATGCTGGCCAGCGCCGGGCTGGCTGGACTGGCCGGGGCCAATGATGTCTTGGGGGTCAAAGGATTGTTCCAGGGCGAGTGGAATCCCATGTACGGCCTGACCGGCTTTGCCCTGGTTTTTCTGGCCCGCCTCAACGGCGTGGGCGTCATCCCCCTGGCCTATTTTTTTGCCCTGCTCGATTTTGGCGGGGAGATGATGGCCCGCACCGCCCAAATCCCGGCCTTTTTTGTGCCGATGCTGGAAGGCCTGATGCTCATTTTTCTGGCCGTAGGGGCCTATTTCGAGCGGAAATATCTGGGGGAAGTGGATTAACCCTTCAGACGAAAATTGGCTGTTGATTTCAACCTGGAATCAAGGGTACACTCTGGATTCCAGGAGGCGGGTCATGAGTGGAGCACAGTTACAGGATTTTGTCACCGTTCTCTTAAGCGCCGGGCTGATTGCCGCCGTGCCGCTGCTGCTGGCCGCCCTCGGTGAAACCTTCGCCGAACGAGCCGGGCTGCTCAACCTGGGCCTGGAAGGGATGATGCTGCTGGGCGCTTTTGGTGGCTTTTATATCGCCCTCAACAGCGGGAGCACCTGGGCGGGACTCGCCGCCGGACTGTGGGTCGGCCTGATGGTGGGCTTGCTCTTTGGCTGGCTGACCATTACCCTGCAAGTAGACCAGGTCATCGTCGGCCTGGGCCTGACCATTTTTGGGGGCGGGCTGACCGGTTTTCTGTTTCGCGACCTATATGGGCAGCAGTTTCCAACCCTGGCGGCCAGCGCCCGGAAAATAGCCGTCCCTTTCTTGAGCGACCTGCCGATCCTCGGCCCGGCTCTGTTTCAGCAGCAGCTTGTGGTTTACCTGACCTGGGGACTGGTCGCCGTTTTTGCCTTTATCCTGACCCGCACCCGTTTTGGCCTGGAAATCCGGGCAGTCGGCGAGAGTCCCCTGGCCGCCGACGCCGCCGGGGTCAACGTGGCCCGGACGCGCTACCTGGCGATTCTGATTGGCGGGATGATGGCCGGTCTGGGCGGCGCGTTTCTGTCGGTCGGCGATCTGAACTTTTTTGTGCCGGGGATGACTGTCGGCCAGGGTTTTATTGCCATCGCCATCGCCATGCTCGGCAAGTGGCGGCCGTACCGGGTTTTTATCGGGGCGGTGCTGTTTGGGTTGCTGCGCTCCCTGGCTAACGGCCTGCAAATCATCGGGGTGAATGTCCAGCCGGAGTTCATTTTGATGTTACCATACCTCGGCATTATCGTCGCCCTGGTGCTGCTGGCCGGTCGAACCAGCCTGCCGGCGGCATTGGGTGTCCCTTACACCCGAGGACAGAAGTAACAAGAGAATAGTACAGCCGACTCCCCTCTCCCACTGGGACGACCGTAGGGAGCGCAGAGCGAGGGGTTGGGGGTGAAGGCTTTTTACGGAGGAGACAAATCTGATGAAATCTCAGCAGTGGTTTGGATTGATGGCATTAGGGTTAATTCTATTGGCTTTAGCCGCTTGCGCCGGAACGCAGCCGGCGATCTCTAAGGCTCCTGCCGCAAGCGGCCTAGGTGAAAAAGCAGCCAATGTGGCGGTCTTGCTGCCGGCCAGCCGCACCGACCAGGGCTGGAACCAGCAGGCGGCGGACGCGATGGCGGCGGTGCAAAAAGAGCGCGGCTTTACCCTGGAAGTGGCCGAGAACCTGGGCTACGACGACATCACCCCCGTGTTGCGCGACCTGGCCGAGCGGGGCTTTGCCCTGCTCATTTGCCACGCCAGCGGCTACCAGACGGTCTGCCCGGAGTTTGCCAACAATAACCAGGTCAAAGTCGCGGTGGTCGAGAATCCCGGCGCGATTGGGCCAAACGTGTCCGATATCGAAACGCAGGCCCAGGAGGTCGCCTACCTGGCCGGGATCTTGGCGGCCCGGTTGAGCCAGAGCAAAACGGTCGGCATTGTCGTTTCCGGCGAGCCGCCGACCTGGAACTTTATGACCGTTGGCTTTGCCGAGGGGGTTAAAGCGACCGACCCAGCGGTGAACATCCTCTACAGCGTCATCGGCGAAGCGGCCTATGAGGATGCCGCCGGGGCCAAGCGGGTGACCGAGTCGGAACTGGCCGCCGGGGCCGACATCATCTTTGGTATGGGCGACGGCGCTTCGTTTGGCATGCTCCAGGCAATCCAGGAGCACAACAGCCAGGCCAAAACTAAGGCCCGCTTCATTGACGTCATCGGCGACAAGAGCAAACAGTACCGCGACGTGCTGCTGACGTCGGTCTTGTTTGACTACAGCAGCCTCTACCGGCAGATGCTGGACGACATTGAGAGCGGTACGTTTGGCAAGGTTTACACGATGGATGTCGCCTCCGGCGGGGTGCGTCTGTTGGATCTGCCCGATGATGTTCCGGCAGAGGTCAAGCAAGCCGTCGAGCAGGCCAAGGCGGATATTATCGCCGGTAAAATCAAGGTCTCGGCCATCGGCGATGCCGAGGGGATGCGGAAGCGGCTGGACGAGTTGAAATAAAAACAGTCCACAGATGCACACAGATGGACACAGATGAGAAAGAAAGAAGAATTAAAATTTAGAAATTATCTGTGAAAATCTGTGAAATCTGTGGACAAAAATAAGGAGGAATCTAATGGACAATTGGCCAATCATGACCCTTTCCGGGGGACCGGTAGAGCTGACCGAGCGCACGCTGCGCGATCAGTCCCGCCCGGTGTTGTACCACTACGACCCGGCCTTTATCGAGTTATATGAGCGCACCTGCCAGCTCTTGCAGCAGGTTTTTCAGACCCGCTATGATGTGGTCATGATGCAGGGTGAGGCAATTTTGGGCCTGGAAGCGGCGGCAGCCTGTTTGATTTCGCCGGGGGACAAGGTGCTGAATCTCGTTTCCGGGGTATTTGGCAAGTGGTACCAGCTTTATATCGAAAAGTACGGCGGCGAAACCATCGAACTGGCTGTGCCCTACAACGAGGCGATTGACCCGGAGGATGTGCGCCGGGCATTGGCCCAAAACCCCAGCATCAAGTTTTTGTCCGTCGTCCATTCCGAGACCCCCTCGGCGACGGTCAACCCGGTGCAGCACATCGGGCCGATTGCCAAAGAATTTGGCGTGCTGACCATCGTGGACACCGTCTCCGGCCTGGGCGGCGAACTGCTCAGCCCGGAGGCGTGGGGTATTGACCTGGCCGTGGCCGGGCCGCAGAAATGCCTGGGCGGCTCGCCGGGGTTGTCGCTGATGTCTATCAGCCCTGACGCCTGGCGGGTGATGGAGCAGAAGCGGCCCGCGCCGGTACGGGGGAGTTTCATGTCCATTCTGGATTGGAAAGATACCTGGCTGGAGCGGCGTGTCTTTCCTTATACGCCTTCGGTCAGCCTGGTCTATGCCCTGGAGTCGGTCTTGACCCAGGTGCTTGAAGAAGGATTGGAGCATTTCGCCGCCCGCCACGCGGCGGTGGCGCGGGCCTGCCGGGCCGGGGTCAAGGCGTTGGGGCTGGAGTTGTGGGCAGCGCGGGAGGAGATCGCCGGGGTGGCCGTGACCGGGGTCAAGATACCCGCAGGAATCGAGGACAAACAGCTACGAAATCACATGCGCGACCGCTACGGGGTCATGATCTCCGGCGGCTACGGCGAGCTGGCCGGCCAGTTGTTCCGCCTGGGGCATATGGGCAAAGCCGCCCACCCGACCTACCTGGCCGCCCAACTCGCCATTTTAGAGCGCAGCCTGGCCGACCTGGGCCGGCCGGTTGAGTTCGGCGCGGGCGTCGGTGCGGCGATGGCGGCGTTAGAAGGATGGGGAGTGGCGGAGTAGGTAGTTAACTCAAGTTGCTACCTTGCTTACAATCAACTGGAGATGCACCGCAGAGACACAGAGGGCGCCGAGTTTTTAATTTTTCTCTGCGTTCTCGGCGTCTCTGCGGTAAAAATTAACCTACATTGGTAACTTGAGTCAGTTAACAGAACCTAAGCCGCTGGCGGGATGTTTTGGTTGAGCCGGAAGAGGTTGGTGGGGTCGTAACGCCGCTTGATCGCCACAAGCCGGTCCCAGGTTGAGCTGGGGTAGGCTTCGCGGATCCGGGCCTGGCCGTCGTTGCCCAGAAAGCCGACGTACGCGCCGGAAGCGCCCTGGCGCAGCGCCGCCGCGAAGTTAGTGACCCAGGCCTCGTGCTGCGCCGCCTCATCGGGACGCTCGTAGAGCGCGGCAACATTCGCCATCATCCGCCGCTGCCGGTGGGCAAAAGCAGTGGCGTCGGCGGGCACGCGGGCCACCGCCCCGCCAAGTACCCGGAGCTGCGCGACTCTCATCGGCGCGGTTGAGGCCTGGAGGTGGTCTATAATTGTCTCCGCCGCCTGGCGATTGATGGCATCAACGAACATGGTCCGCCCAATCGCGACCGGATGGTAGCCCGCCTCATCCGGTGGGAAAATCTCCGGGTAGGGCATCGGCCGGACCATGTCGGCGATGGGTGCGGCCAGCGCCCGGAACGGGGCGATGGCCCGTTCGCCGGCGTCTGCCGCACCGGCGTAGCAGATAAGGGCCATGATGATGAGCCGGCCGTGGTGCTCGGCGGGCACGAACGGCATCGGTGGGGCGAACATAATGTTGGCGATAATTGACAGCTCATCCGGCGCGGCCTCGGCTTCGGCGACGAACGAGGCGATGATGTCGGGTGTCGCCGGAAGCATCAACATGCCGCCTACAACCATATCAAGTTCGTGCAGCCGGAACTGGAAGCGGGTAACGACGCCGAAGTTGCCGCCGCCGCCTCGGATTGCCCAAAAGAGGTCCGGG
Source organism: Anaerolineales bacterium (assembly GCA_015075185.1). Classification (GTDB taxonomy): domain Bacteria; phylum Chloroflexota; class Anaerolineae; order 4572-78; family J111; genus DSQQ01. Next base: position 583,115 of record JABTUW010000004.1, read on the forward strand.
TGCGTCTCGGCGTCAACGCGGAGGAGCTGGCCATCTGCGGTTACAATGTCGGCCGCCAGCAGGTTGTCAATCGTGAGGCCGTGCTTGCGGACGAGGTACCCCACGCCGCCGCTCAGGGTGATCCCCCCGATGCCAACCGAGCGGGTGTCGCCGAACCCGGTCGCCAAGCCGTAGGCTCCTGCTGCAACTGTGTATTCGCCGGCGGTCAACCCGGTCTGGGCCCATGCGCTGCGGTGTTTCACATCAATATCCAACGCCCGCATGTCCGAAAGATCGAGGACGATCCCCCCCTCGGAAACGCCGTGACCGGCAAGACTGTGGCCACCGCTGCGGATGGCCAGCTCCAACCCGGTTTCGCGCGCGAGCGAGATAACACGCGCCACGTCGGTCGCGTCCCCGGCCCGGACGATAACTGCCGGCCGGCGGTCAATGCCTCCATAAAAGACAGTGCGCGCCTGGTCGTAGCGGGCGTCATCGGGCGCGATCACCCGGCCGTTAAGGGCAGCGCGAAGCTGCGGGATCGAAAGGGTGGTAAGATTGGACTCTGCCGACGGTGCATAATTCTTTGTTATCACAATATTTCTCCCTTGGCTAAATTGATAAGTGGATACTCTCGCTTCTTACGCAATTCATATTCCGCAGTTTCGGACGAAAAATTAATTGGGTCAGTCAAACAAGAGCATCTCCGGTGAGTTTAGCGCAAAGAGGCCGTTTATCCATCAGCCAAAAGATTGGTTTTTAACCGTCCAAATGTTCTACGAGAAACTGTCCTTTTGGACAGGCTGATAGACCCTATCGGAAATAAGAAAAAATAAGGTGACAGGCACTTTTAAACAAAATATAGGCAGGTTTTGTTCAAATAAACTAATTAGCAATCCGATAAGTGCCTGTCACCTTAAATAACAGCCGGGCGGTGAGCACGAAACCGCTTGAATTGAGTTTCACAATATAAACATTGTGTATTATAATCCGCCTGCTATCCCAAAACTTAAATCGAAAGAAGGCAGGTTCTATGGCATTAGAACTCAAACAGAAGCGTGCTTTAGCCATTGGCGGCATCATTGGTGCAATTCTGGGAGCGGGTGTGGCTTATCTGCTGGCTACCGCGCCGGCCGATCTGAAAGAGGGAGAAGAAGTCAAACCCCCCTCGGCCCCTGAGCTGATTGCCCTGACCAGTGCGGCGGCAGCCCTCATCCGCCGCCTGGATGATATGCGCCGCAGAATGTGACAAGTGACAAAGCAGCAAGTAGCAAGGTTGCAAGGGGCAAGGTAGCATCTCTATTACCCTGCGGCTTGTTACTCTGCGTCTCTGCACCCTAAATCTAAACATTCTACTTGGAGAAGAACATGGGAAAAGATAAAAAGAAAAAGGAGCACCGGCTGGCCCTGGATGCTCCCCCAGCAAAAGCAGAGCGGCCTAAAGTAAAAAAGGTGGTCTTGGCCTACTCCGGCGGGCTGGACACCAGCGTGATCGTGCCCTGGCTGCGCAACAATTACGGCTGTGAGGTTGTCTGTATGTGCGCCAACCTGGGCCAGGAAGAAGAATTGGATGGCCTGGAAACCAAAGCCCTGGCCTCCGGGGCCAGCAAATGTTACATCGAAGATTTGCGCGAAGAATTTATTACCCAGTACATCTTCCCAACGCTGCGGGCCGGGGCCATTTATGAGCGCAAGTACCTGCTCGGGACCAGCTTTGCCCGCCCCTTGATTGCCCGGCGGCAGGTCGAAATTGCCGAACTGGAAGGGGCCGATGCCGTTGCGCATGGGGCCACCGGCAAAGGCAATGATCAGGTCCGCTTTGAACTGACCTACCAGGCGCTTAATCCCCGGCTGCGGGTGATTGCGCCCTGGCGCGAGTGGGACATCCGCTCCCGCGAAGATGCCCTGGACTACGCCGCCGAGTTCAATGTGCCCGTCTCGGCCACGGTCAAATCCATCTACAGCCGTGACCGCAACATCTGGCACCTCAGCCACGAGGGCGGCATTCTCGAAGATCCCTGGATTGAGCCGGAACGGGCCATGTACCAGATGACGGTAGACCCGCAGGATGCGCCCGACCAGCCGGAGTATGTCGAGATTGATTTTCAAGAGGGCATTCCCAAGCGGCTCAACGGCGAAGCCAAAGGCCCCATTGGCCTCGTGACCACGCTCAACGAAATCGGCGGGCGGCATGGGGTGGGCCGGGTAGACCTGGTGGAAAACCGGCTGGTCGGAATGAAGAGTCACGGCGTGTACGAGACGCCCGGCGGCACGATTCTGGTCGAAGCGCACCAGGGCCTGGAGCAGCTTTGCCTGGACAAGCAAACGCTACACTACAAAGAGTTGATCGCCCACAAGTATGCTGAATTGGTCTACAACGGCCAGTGGTACACGCCCCTGCGCGAGGCGCTCGACGCCTTTGTAGCGGTAACACAGCGCCATGTTACCGGCACGGTCCGGCTGAAATTATACAAAGGTCACATTATGCTGGTTGGGCGCAAGTCACCTTACAGCCTCTACCGCGAAGATTATGCCACTTTTGGCGAAGAGGATGTCTACAACCAGGAGGACGCCGAGGGCTTCATCAAGCTCTTTGGTCTGCCGATGAAGGTCCAGGCCATGCTCGACATCGAGGGCGTGCGCCGGGGAGTACACGAGGAGCCGGACTACAGTAAATTCAAACGAGATTAGGTAGACGGTAGACGGGGCAGAATATCCCTGTCTACTGTCTACCGTCTACTGTCTACTTGGGGTGTGACAATGACTCAACTCTGGGGCGGTCGCTTTAGCGGACAAACAGACCCGCTCATGCGCCAATTCCAGGACAGTATTTACTTTGATGTCCGGCTGTGGGAAGCCGACCTGGACGGCAGCATGGCTTATGCCCGCGGGCTGGCCCGTGCCGGCATCATCAGCGAAGAAGAGGCCGACGTTTTGCAGGACGGCCTCGACGAAATCCGGGCCGAGTTTGCCCAGAACCGCTTTGAGCTGAAAGCCGGCGACGAGGATATTCACACCGCCGTCGAGCGCCGCCTGGGGGAACTGGTCGGCGAGGTGGCCGGCAAGCTGCACACCGGCCGCTCCCGCAACGACCAGGCCGCCACCGATACCCGTCTCTGGCTTAAGCGGCAGATTGTAAGGCTGCGGGCGCAGGTTGTCATGTTGCAGCAGGCCATCCTGGCCAAAGCCGACGAATATTTCAATGTGATCATGCCCGGCTACACCCACCTGCAGCAGGCCCAGCCGGTGCGCTTTGCTCACTGGCTGCTCAGCTACGGCTGGATGCTGCAGCGCGACAAGGAACGGCTGGACGATCTGACCCGGCGGGTGGACGTGCTGCCGCTCGGCAGCGGGGCCTTGGCCGGCAACCCGCTGGGCATTGACCGCCCCTTTCTGGCCGAGGCGTTGGGCTTTGCCGCGCTGTCCGCCAACAGCATGGACGCTGTCGGCGACCGCGATTACCTGCTGGAGTTTCTGAGTTGGGCAGCGATCACCCAGGTCCATCTCAGCCGGCTGGCCGAGGATTTGATCCTCTACAGCAGCCGCGAGTTTGGCTTTGTCGCCATTGCCGATGCTTACTCGACTGGCTCCAGCCTGATGCCGCAGAAAAAGAACGCCGACTCGCTCGAATTGATCCGGGGCAAAACCGGGCGGGTCGCCGGCCACCTGACCAGCCTGCTGACGACCCTCAAGGGCCTGCCTTCAACCTACAACAAGGATTTGCAAGAAGACAAAGAGCCGCTCTTTGACACCGTAGACACGCTCATGCTGACCCTGCCCATTACCACGGGGGTGGTCAGCACCCTGACCGTAGACGCCTCCAAAATCTACGACTCGATGGACAGCGCCATGCTGGCGACCGAACTGGCCGATTATCTGGTGACGAAGGGCATGCCCTTTCGCCAGGCCCACCACCTGGTCGGCGAAATCGTGCGCAAAGCCATCGAACTGGACCAGCCTCTCTTTTCCTTCCCCCTGGCCGCTTACCAGCAGTTCAGCCCCCTCTTTGACCGAGATGTTCACCAATGGCTCACCTTCAACCGCGCCGCCGACCGCCGCACCAGTCCCGGCGGCACGGGCGAAAGCTCTGTGCGCGAGCAGTTGGAGTCGCTGCGGGCGTTGGTGGGGGAAAAGGAGGACGATGAATGAAAATCAAAATCAACCGCGCTCCTGTACTAACCCTGTGGGCAGCGGTGGTGGCCGAGCGGCTGGGCTATGACCGTGACGCCGCCCTGACCCTCGGCAAAGGCGTGGCCGGGCTGAATGCCCAATCCAAAGGGCGCAGGTTGGGCATTTTTGAAGAGTCCAAAGGGGACAAAAAAGAGGAACGGGAGCCGAAAAAACGGACGGCAGGCGAGCAGTATTCGGTGACGGTGTTGGGCCGGCCTGTGCCTGTCGTCGAGACGGATGACGGCGTGCGGGCGACGATCAAGGGGGAAGCGATCAAGCCGGACAGCGTCCAGCGCTACCTGGAGAATAAGTTTGGCGATAATTTAGCCGAGGTCCAGGCAGCTATGCAAGGGCTGGCCAAGGCTTACAATGCCAGCCAACTGGCCAGGCAAGCCTACGATCTTTACGAGCAGTTTCGCCCCGCTATTCCCGAAGGCAAAAAAGGCTGGGGCGCTGCCGGGGATTTGGACCTTGACTACATTCGTTCCCTGGCCAAGAAAGAAAGTTGACAGTAGACATTATCGGGATTAAGGTGACAGGCACTTACCGGGCTAAGAATTGGGCTGATTCGAACAAAAAGTGCCTGTATTAGTGTTGAAAAGTGCCTGTCACCTGGTTTTTCCTTATTTCCGATAGAGTGTAGTAGATTACCACGGTGTTGAAGGTAGAGTTGTTTTGACCCGTCCCTGCTGGATCAACCAGCTTACCGCTTCATAAATCGCTTCCAATGAACTATAGCGTGGCTGATAACCCAGCAGCCGCTGCGCTTTGGCAATGCTGGCGTTGGGACTGTGGGCAATGTGATCCCAGGTAATGGCCGCATCCTCCTCCGTAACCGTCTGCCGCCACTCGGGCCAGGGCAAAAAGCGCAGCCGGGCTGGTTGGCCGAACCAGGCGGCGACCGCTTCGGCGTAGCCGCGCAACGTCAGCGCCGCCGGTGAGACGGCGTGGAAACTCTCGCCCACGGCTTTATCCCAATGAACCAGAGCTTGCATAAAGATTTGGGCCACATCGTCGGCGTGGACATGGTGGACGGTTTCCATGCCGATATTGGGTAGCGCCACCTCTTCCCCTTGAGCCAGGCGGCTAAAAACCTCGTTTTTGAGATGCCCCGCCGGATTTACGATCTCCCAACCCGGCCCGACAATATGCCCCGGATGCAGGGCTGTCGCCGGAAAGCCGGTGTAACGCGCTTCGTGTAATAAGTAGGCTTCAATTGCTGCCTTTTGAATGCCGTAGGTATTAAAGGGCCGGCGCGGTTGATCTTCGGTCGTCGGCACCTGGGCGCTGGGACCATAAATCCAAATGGTACCGCAGTGCAAAAAACGCTTGACCTGCCCCCGCAGCGCCTCGACTAGGTGACGGGCGCTGTCCAGGGTAAAGCAGATCATATCAATCACCACATCCGGCTCCAACGCCTGCACCTTTTGCCCAAACGTTCCCGCTTTTTCTTCGGCAGTCCGATCCACAACCATGCGCTGAACCGACTCCCAGGCAGGGTGAGACTGGTACGGCTGGCGTTCGCCCCGCGTCAGGCAGATGACCTCATAGCCAGCCGCCACCAAGCGGGGCGCCAGATACGTGCCCACGTGGCCCGTGCCGCCGATAATGACCACCCGCTTTATTTCAGGTTTTGATACTGGCATTTTGTATCACCGACCAAAAGATTTTGTCATATTAAAATCTACATTAATACAAAAGGCAAATTTCTACTCAGTGGATAGTGCAAGGAAAATCTCCATAATGCAGGTATTTTCACCTGTATGGAGGCATCTTGATAATCAGAACCTTCACATGAGCGATTGGAGAGGAGTGGAAAAATAATCCTCTTGCTCCAGCAGAGTCATCCAGATTAGTATTGACCCAAATTATGCTACAATCATCCCAAAATTGACCCCAAGCCCAAACATCAATAAAATGAGCCATCTTACTTGAAGGAGATAGGCTCATGGCCCATGGCACCCACAACGCTTTGCCCGACCCACGCAACGAGAACATTTTAATTTACGTCAACGGAGAATTATACCCCCGCAACGAGGCCAAGATCTCGGTTTTTGACAGCGGTTACTTGGTCGGCGATGGGGTGTGGGAAGCGGTCAGGCTGCACGACGGTGTCCTGGTCTTTCTCGACGAGCATCTGGACCGGCTCTGGCAGGGGGCGGCGACCATTGGGCTGGACATCAGCATGACTCGCGAAGCCTTAATCGGGGAAATATGGAAAACTTTGCGGGCCAACGGGATGCATGACCACGTTCACGTGCGCTTTATGCTGACGCGGGGCATCAAAAAGACACCCTCCCAGGATCCACGTTTAACTCTCAGCGGGCCGAACCTGGTCATCATTCCCGAACACAAACAAGCCGACCCGGCGACCAGAGAAAAAGGGGTGCGCCTCTTTACCTCAACCATCCGGCGCGGCTCGCCCGACTACCTTGATCCGCGCCTCAACTGCCACAGCAAACTGCACGAAGTGATGGCTCTGGTCCAGGCGCTCAAGGCCGGGGCCGACGAAGCGCTTATGCTGGACATTCACGGCTTTGTCAGCACCTGCAACGCCACCAATTTTTTCATGGTCAAAAAAGGAGAAGTCTGGACTTCAACCGGACAGTACTGTATGAACGGCATCACCCGGGGCAAAATCATCTACGCCTGCCACAAGCATGGTCTCCCCTGCTATCAGAAAAATTTTTCCCTGTTTGACGTCTATGGGGCCGATGAAGCTTTTGTCACCGGCACCTTTGGCGGCCTGACTCCAGTCATCGAGGTGGATGGGCGCACCATTGGCGAGGGTAAGTTTGGGCCAATGACCCGTCGCCTGACGGGGTTATACCAGGAAGAAATTGACCTGGCCGTGCAGGCCGCTAAAAAACAGAATGGAGCATGACCGATGACCCAACGTATCTGCCTCTGGTCCGGCCCGCGCAATATTTCGACGGCGTTGATGTACTCCTTTGCCCAACGGAACGATACCACCGTTGTTGACGAACCGCTCTACGCCCACTATCTCTCGACGACCGAGGCCCATACCTACCATCCCGGCGCGGCTGATGTAATTGCCGTGCAGGAAAATGATGGGGTTAAAGTTGTTCGCGATGTTATTTTGGGGGACTATCCCACGCCGCTGGTCTTTTTCAAACACATGACCCACCACCTGGTCAATCTTGACTGGAGCTTTCTTGACCAAACCATCAACATCCTGCTCACGCGCGACCCCCGCGATATGCTGCCTTCTTACGCCAAAAACGTCGAACAGCCCACCCTCCGCGATACCGATTACGCCGACCACCTCAAGCTGCTGGATTACCTCCGCTCGCGAGGACAAACGCCGCCGGTCCTTGACGCGAAACAGGTCCTGCTCAATCCGCGCGGGGTGCTCACTCGCCTCTGTGTTCAGATTGGCATCCCCTTTGAGGAGGCCATGCTGAGTTGGAAAGCCGGGGCGCGGCCGGAAGATGGCGTCTGGGCCAAATACTGGTATCATGCCGTCCACCAGTCCACTGGATTTCAACCCTACCAACCCAAAACCACTCCCTTCCCTGAACATTTGCAGCCCCTGCTGGCCGAGTGCCAGCCGTATTATGAGCAGTTGGCTGCCCTGGCTATCCAGACTGATGAAGTCTGAACGCCTTTCACCAGCGGTGGGCATTATACGCGTGATCCTTCTGAAGAGAACCTTCTGGCAGAGGCCGGCGGTTGAATAAAATCAGCCGGGAACGGACCTGTTCATCTATCAGATTGGTTTCGCCGCCGGCCAGAGCCAAAATCAGAGCCAGCCCGACGATGACCAACAAACACTGAGGTAGCGCGCCGTTGTGAAGGAGAGGGTCGAGGCCGAGAATTGACATGACCAGGCTCGACCCCAGGAACAATCCCAGGTAGACCCCTACCGCCCGGCCCAGGATCGTCCGCAGCCGGCCGGGTTTGCTTTGGAAATCATCCGCCTCACTATCGGGGAACATACTCATTTCTCCTTTTCAGGCTCCGCCCGGCAGCTTTGCCAGACCCGCACTTCGGCATATATCTCCATTTGGCCCAGCGCCCTGGCGACCGAGATACGATGATGGCCGTCGCGCACATAGTAAATATCGTCCACCTGGACTAATTCAACCGGGGGTAAGGCTATCCCCAGTCGCCAGGCAGTAGCGACTTGTAGCCAGCGGCTTTTCAGGTGATCGTGCAGGGGATAGAAATTGAGGTCAAAATCTTGACACCGCCCCTGGCTGCCCCGAATCTGGCAAAGGGGCACCGCCTGAATGCCGGCAGAGTAGCGATTACCGGCAGGATAGTTGGCCTCGATCTCGGCCAGGTTGAGCAGGTGGCGCGGTTTCCTGGTGAGAGCGGCCCACATCTGACCCAGCCAGCCCAAAGTACAGACCCGATGATAGAGCCGCCGTGCTGTCTGCTCCGCTCGTTGGACGGTATCGGCATGGCTATAGCTAACCCCAATTGACGCTGCTTGGGCGAAGTGAAGCATCATTACCCCCTGTTTTTCATACCGTGAATTAACTAAAGAGGTGCTATTGGTTTGTAGCTTGTTGAGGAGGGACGAAGGAATCGGCCGTAGTGTGGTCGTTCGTTCACTTGTTTAACGGCTCCACTATAACGGAAAAAAGCCGGGGGGTACAGGTAAATTGCCTCCCTGTTACCTGACTCTTTGAGGAGGTTTGTCAGACGCTAAAAAGTTTCGATAACCGAAATCGGTAATCGTAGAGGCGACCCTTGCGGTCGCCTCGCGGTCGCCCTAAGCGGGGGCAGGCCCCGCCGCTACGTTGGGGTCTAGCGTTTACAGATCAAGCACATAACCCAGGCCTCGAGCGGTTTTCAACATTTCAGCCTCGGGTTTGACCTCGCGTAGTTTGTGCCGGAGGTTGCTGATAGCCCGGTCGAGCGCCTCGGCGTCGAGCCCAGGATCATAATCTCGCCCCCACAATGCTTCGGCGCAACTCTCCCGGGTGCAGACATCGCCTGAGTGCTGGTAGAGATGAAACAACAGCCGAAATTGAGCGGGCGTGAGATCCAGCGGTTTTTTATCTAATGAAAAAGTCATGGAATGTTCGTCGTAGCGCAACTGGCCGGAGATGAACTCAGTCGGGTCGGCATCAACAAATAAAAACAACGGTAAGGGTCTACTCAACCCAATCTGGTCTTCGTCCTGGAGCACATGCGGTTCGCGCAAGCGGCGGCCGTTGACAAAGGTACCGTTAGCGCTGTGGACATCAGACAAAAGATAACGGAGACCATCACGCTCAATTTTGGCGTGAAGCCGGGACACTGCTTTTGAGTCCACGACAATATCACACTGCGGGGAACGTCCAATCGTAGAGATCTCGTTGACCAGAAAAAATTTAGGTGGTTGGACGATATCTTCCTTACCTGCAAAAGCCAATAGCATGGACGGCGCTGCATATTCTTCAGAACTGCGAGAGATAGGTTCATCCATATTATATTGCCCCTTAAACATGCTCGTAACTTCTCTCTTTAGGAGTTCATCATTTTATTATAAAAGTGCAAATTTGCGCCATTTTACAATTTACTTTCTCGTCTCTCGCAGCGTCCCGGCGGTTCATTCTGCCCCCCGAGGGGATATACCCGGCTGTATCGCCATGTTGTCCCCCCATCGTGAGGCGTGTATAATCGTCGTACCTTATTTCTACGAATCAGGGAGTAAATAACCATGAATGAAAATCCTCAACAGCGCCGTGTTGGTGACATTATGACGACAGAAGTAATTGGCGTGCAGCCCGACACCCGGGTTGATGAGATCGCCCGGCTCATGTCGCAATATCATATCAGCGGCTTGCCGGTGGTTGACTCAGATAATTATGTCGTTGGCGTCGTCACCGAGTTAGACATGATCGTTCGCAACACTCATTTTAAGCTGCCCAGTTTCTTTTTTATCTTCGACAATATGATCCCCCTGGAAATGCCCGGTCATTATCGCGACCGCCTGGAAAAAGTGCTGGGGACGACTGCTAGCGAAATTATGTCTGAACCGGCGGTGACGATCAGCCCCGGCGCCACCATCGAAGAGCTGGCCGAGTTGATGGTGGACCGCCGCATGAACCCGATTCCGGTGGTTAAAGATGACCGGCTGGTAGGTATTGTCAGCCGCTCTGACATCATTCGGCTCATGGCCGAGGATTTTGGCGGCAGCGAGGGTGAGAATGGTTGAAAAAGCAGATTTAATCCTTTACAATGCCCGCATTTTCACCGTTGATTCAGCCCGTCCCTGGGCTGAGGCAGTAGCCTGTGCCGAGGGACGCATTGTAGCGGTTGGCAGTAATGAAGAAGTCCTAAACCTGGCTGGTCGCGCTACGCAGCGGATTGACGCCGGGGGCCGGCTGGTCTTGCCCGGCCTGACCGATGCCCATGTCCACTTTCTGCAATACGCGATCCGGCGGCAGGAGGTCAGCCTGTTTGGGGTGCGCAATTTTGAGGAGGTCCGGCGGCGGGTGCGCCAGGCGGTGGAGAAGGCCGCGCCGGGTCAGTGGGTCCAGGGCTGGGGGTGGGATGAGAATTTGTGGGACAGGCCCCCAGCAGCCGGGCAATTGGACGACATCGCCCCGCACACGCCGGTGGTACTGGCCCGGATGGATATGCATACCTGGTGGGTCAACAGCGCGGCCATGCAGCAGGCCGGCATTACCCGCGAAACGCCTGACCCGCCCGAAAGCCGTCTGGAACGGGACGCGGACGGCAACCCTACCGGCCTCCTGCGCGAGTGGAACGCGATCCGGCTGGTCGAGCCGCATTTGCCCAAGCCCAGCTCGGCCACCCTGCTAGGCTGGCTCAAAGAAGCCATTGCCGAAGCGCACCGGTTGGGCCTGACCGGCATCCACGACCAGCGGGTGCAGCGCGAAGGCCGCCAGACCTTCCGGCTTTTCCAGGCGCTGCGCCGCCAGGGCGAACTTAAGCTGCGCGTCCACATGAACATCGCCGCCGAGCACCTGGCCGAAGCGGCGGCGCTGGGTCTTCAGCCCGGCTTTGGCGACGATCGGCTGTGGATTGGTCACCTTAAAACCTTTGCCGACGGCACGATGGGATCGCGCACTGCCCGGATGATCGAGCCATTTGAGGGCGAGCCGGACAATTACGGCCTCGCCGTTACCCCGGCCAATGCCCTATGGGAGCTGGCGGTACAGGCCAAGCGGGCCGGGTTTTCGCTTTCCGTCCACGCCATCGGCGACCTGGCCGTGCGGGAGGTGGTGGATGTTTTGAGTGAGCTGCCTTCGACTGAGCAGGGGACTGCCAGCGCGGAGCGCCAGGCGGGGGAAGCAGGGGAGCAGGGGAGAGATAAAATCCCCCCTGCTCCTCCGCCCCCCCGCCCCCCTGCTGCCTTCCCCCACCGCATCGAACACGTCCAGGTCATCCACCCCGACGACCTGCCCCGCCTGAGCCAGTATGGCATCGTCGCTTCGGTCCAGCCGGTCCATTTGCTGACCGATTGGCCAACGGCAGACAAGGTTTGGGGCAGACGGTCGCAGTATGCCTATGCTTTTCGTTCGCTGCTGGAGCACGGCACGCGGCTGGCGCTGGGGTCCGACGCGCCGGTCGCACCGCTAAACCCCATGCTGGGGATTTACGCCGCCGTCACCCGGCAGGATGAGCGCGGCCAGCCGGCGAATGGCTGGTATCCGGAAGAACGCCTCACCGTAGCCGAAGCCGTTCACGGTTACACCCTGGGGCCTGCTTACCTGGCCGGCAAGCAGGAGGTCCAGGGGACCATCATGCCGGGGAAATGGGCAGATATGGTTGTGCTTTCTCGAAATTTGTTCGAGATTCCGCCGGAGGAGATTGCAGAAGCAGCGGTGGAGGTAACAGTTTTTGATGGACAGGTAGTCTATCAAGCAGAAATGTAGAGATTTAGATTCTTTCAGGCAGGGTGATTATAGTATGCAGATTATCGTTGCAAGGGTGGAATAGTGTTAAATCTAGTAAAAGTCGCTAACAACTTTTCTGAACAGAACATTGCGCTAAGCGAAATTGAAGACCTTGACCATAATTTGTTTCAACATTTCAAAAGCAAGTTCATTATTCAGCCTTCATTAACTCGCTCTTTGGTCAGCTTTCAGGCCAATAAAGGCAGACCGGTTTATCGTTGGTACAAATATAAAGAAGCGTTTTCGGCGGCTCTGGTTGAACACCTATTCCGAAAGTATGGTGTGACTCAAGGCAGGATTTTAGACCCTTTCGCCGGCAGTGGGACAGCTTTATTTGCAGCTAGTGCTATGGGGCTTCAGGCTGATGGTATCGAATTATTGCCTATCGGTCAGCAAATTATTGTAACCAAGCAGCTTTTAGAGTCAGAATTTACGGCTGCGGATTTTGAAGTATTACGGCGGTGGTCAACTTCAAGAGTTTGGGAGCAGTCTGAAGCAGAAATTTCTCTGCCCGAACTGAGAATCACTCAAGGCGCTTATTCGGCTTCAACCAAAGAAGCAATTGAGAAGTTTATCAGCGCATGTCGGCAAGAAAATAGCCGAGTTCAGACCGTGTTACGTTTCGCTCTACTATGTGTTTTGGAGGTGATAAGCTACACCCGCAAAGATGGACAGTATCTTCGTTGGGATTATCGCTCTGGACGAAAACAAGGCCAAAAACTCTTCGATAAAGGCGAAATTCTTAATTTTGAAGAGGCTATTTCTGCCAAGATTAGTGAAATTCTCGCTGATTTAATACCCGGTACAAAACAATTAGGACTTTTTCCCACAAAAATTCCTCAAGGGGAAATTCAACTTTATAACGGCTCGTCTCTCGAAGTTATGCCAAACTTACCGGATCATGCCTACGAGGCCATTATCACTTCACCACCCTACTGCAACCGTTATGATTACACCCGAACCTACGCGCTTGAACTGGCTTTATTGGGCATTGATGAAAAAGAATTGATCAGTCTCCGCCAAGATATGCTGAGTTGCACCGTCGAAAATCGTGCCAAAGACCTTTTGAAAATGAATTCGCTTTGGATCGAGGCCATCGCTGCTGCTGACGGACAAAAATTATTGCAAACGATTTTGAAGTATCTGGACGATCAAAAGGCGCAGGGCAGTTTGAATAATAACGGCATTCCAAGAATGGTTCGGGGGTATTTTTATGAAATGGCTTGCATCATCGCGGAGTGTGCGAGGGTGCTCAAACCTCAAGCCCCCTTGTTTATGGTAAACGACAATGTTCGCTACGCTGGAGCTAGTATTTCAGTAGATATGATCCTTTCCGATTTTGCCGAAAAATTGGGCTTCTCGGTCGAGAATATCTTGGTGCTGCCTGATGGCAAAGGTAACAGCAGCCAACAAATGGGAGTGCATGGGCGCGAGCCGTTACGGAAGTGTGTTTATGTTTGGAGAAAATTATGATTGAAAGGGCCGAGCGCCCCTACCGAAATCATCTTCAATCCGGTGATGATCTGGTAACCACTTACGAAGCCATCCGGGCCGGATTTGTTGCCCTGGCGTTGGAAAAAAACCGGCGGGCTACGCCTTACGTGGCGGAAGCAAGGGCGCTTCAGGAAGCAGCTTTTAAGGCGAAAACTCCAGCCGATTTGCTCAATATCAATGGGATTGAGGCAGGTTTGCTGACTGCGGCAGGTTTATCTGATAAATCTCTGGTTCATCTCCTGCCGCAAGATAAGGCAGAAGCCATCAATGGGCTTATCAGGAACTTTCTTGAGCCAGCCGGTCTAAAGTTTGTTGAAGAACTGATTTTTAGGTTTTTACTGACTCGGGGGGATACATTAGGTGGTTCAATGCGCAATATTGGCGGGGTTTTGGCACAAAGAAAATTGACCCGCTCTATTATTGCGACCCTCACCATTGCCGGGATAAAATACCACTGGCAACACTCAAAAACCAGGCAATGGGTTGCAATGAGCGATGAAGACTCGGGAATAGAATTCTCGTTGCGCGGATTGAATTGGCTAAGTGAGGGTAAAAACCGCACTCTGATTTATAATCTCACCCCGCCAGTAGTGAAGAACAATGTAGACTTGTGTTTATTTAACCTGACCCCTGAAGAATTGCAGGCTACCAAGTATAACTCAGTTCAGTCATATATTGCTTTGGGTGAACTGAAAGGCGGGATAGACCCAGCAGGCGCGGATGAGCATTGGAAAACTGCCCGGACTGCATTAGAGCGAATTCGTCAAGCCTTTTCAAACTTGGGATACTCGCCTTCAACCTTCTTCATTGGCGCAGCAATCGAGAAGAAAATGGCCAACGAAATTTGGAGTCAGCTTGAAGTTAACCTCTTGAGTAATGCCGCAAATTTGAATGATGAAAGTCAACTGGCCTCAATTTCACGTTGGCTTTGTATGCTTTAGTAAGTATCCCTCTACTCCCTTTACCGTAGCCCCAACTCATTCCTCGCAATCACCATCCGCTGAATCTCACTTGTTCCCTCATAGATTTCGGTAATTTTGGCGTCACGGAAGTAGCGCTCGATGGGCAGCTCTTTGCTGTAGCCCATCCCGGCGTGAATTTGCAGAGCTTGATGGGCGCAGAACATGGCCGTCTCGCTGGCAAAGAGCTTGGCCACTGCCGCCTCGGTGGTGAAGCGAGCGCCGCTAGTTTTGGCCGCTTCTTTGGCCAGGGCGGCCTGGTAAATTAACAAGCGCGAGGCGTCGAGGCGGCACTTCATATCGGCCAGCTTCCACTGGATGCCCTGGAAGTGGCCGATAGACTGGCCAAAAGCCTCCCGCTCGCGGGCGTATTTCAGGCTGGCCTCGTAGGCCGCCCCGGCGATGCCCAGGGCTTGGGCGGCAATGCCGATCCGTCCGGAGTCAAGCACGGTCATGGCAATTTTGAAGCCCTCGCCCTCCTCGCCCAGGCGGTTTTCAACCGGGCAACGATAATTGTCGTAGTGGATTTCGCAGGTGGCGCTGGCCCGCACGCCCAATTTGTCTTCGGTCCGGCCCCGGTGCAGACCCGGCTGATCGGTTTCGATGATAAAAGCAGTGATGCCCCGATGCCCGCGTTCGGGCGCGGTCATGGTGAAAAGCAGTATAAAATCAGCCGCCGGGCCGTTGGTGACCCAGCTTTTGGTGCCGTTGATGACGTAGTGGTCACCCTGGCGAACTGCCCGGCTGCGCATCGTGGCCGCATCGGAGCCGGACATGGGTTCGGTCAGCGAATAGGCCCCGATTTTATGCCCGCCGGCAACCGCGGTAACATATTGTTGCTTCTGGGCTTCTGTGCCGTACTTGAGAATGGGATAACAAAAGAGGGAATTATTAACCGACATGATCGTGCCATGAGCAGCATCCACCTTGTCAATCTCTTCCATGGCCAGCACGTAGGCGATGGTATCTAACCCGGCTCCGCCATAGGCTTCGGGGACTTCGATACCCATAAAGCCAAGCTGACCCATCTTTTTGACTGTTTCGTAGGGGAACTCGCCGCTCTCGTCGTAATGCGCGGCCACCTTGGCAATCTCATGTTGGGCAAACTCGCGGGCTGCATCGCGGATCATCTGCTGTTCAGCCGTTAACTGCAAATCCATGGGGTCACCTCCAGGGTAAGTTGGGGGGAGTATATCAGATTTGCGGTAAAACGTGAAACGAAAAACGCAAGCCTTTAGAGCCTGGATGAGATTCACTACCTCTGCAATTTTTAAATAGAACGCAGATTAACGCTGATAAACGCAGATTTGCGCAGAGAAATTTAGGGAATATCAGCGAAAATCAGTCGAATCTGCGTTATCTGCGTGCAGATATTTGGCCGGTTATGAAAAGTGCAAACATAGTGGGAGATTAATTGCACGCAAAAAAGTGCGTGATAATTTAGAGGTGCAAAATCAACTCAGGGGTAAAATAAGGGTCAACGGTTACTGCCGCACGTTTTGCTTGGCAAAAACCCGTTCGATACTGCCAATCAGTTCCTTGGGACCGAAAGGCTTGGTAATATAATCGGCCACTTTGGCGACTTGAAGTCCCAGCACTTTATCAATGCTTTGCGCTTTTGCCGTTACAATAATGACCGGGATGTCCGTCAGCTCTTTATCTGCCCGCATCTGCCGGTAGACTTCCCAGCCATCTATCCCTGGCATCATCAAATCGAGCAGAATCAAATCGGGCTTTTTCTCGCGCATCAGCTTAAGCCCCTGCTCCCCGCCGACGGCGCCTACCACTTCGTGCCCTTCACGCTCGAGGACCAGGCGCATCAGCTCGATCATTTCGGCTTCATCTTCAATACAAAGGATGTGTTTTTTAGCTGTCATGGATTATTCCGGTTTGGGCCCAGGACCCAGGATGCGAGTCAGGCTATTTCTCAGGTCATTAGGGACAAATGGCTTGGTGACGTAATCATTCACGCCTGCCCGTTCACGGGCGATGATTTCTTCAAATGAGCTGTTTCTGGCGGTTAAGATAATCACCGGAATATTTTTTAGGGTCTCATCGGCCCGCATCTGTTTGTAAACTTCCCAACCATCCATTTCCGGCATCATAATGTCAAGCAAGACCGCATCGGGCGGGTTCTTGCGCATAGCGGCTAGCCCTTCAACACCGCTTTCAGCGCCTTCAACCAGGATGTTTTGAGATTTTAAAATGAGGCTTACCAGCTCCACTACACCGGGTTCGTCGTCAATGCATAAGATTCGAGCGCGATAATCCATGTTGTCCTCGGTTGTTTCCGCTTGAGCCTGGCCGCCAGCATGGAATAGGAGCCTCTTTTCTACCTGATACTGATCTGGCTAGACTATAGGGTTCCGGGCGCAGGCTCAACTCTTATGCATGAGTTTATCATAAGGACAGTACTTTGTCCAGATTGGCTTGCCATTGATTAAGAACCTGTCCGAAAACTGGCGGATGGAGTTCACGCCGCTGCCGGGGTTTTCGGAGGAGGTTTAAGTGAGAGGGACACGTTGGATTACCTGGCGCAAAATTTCATCGGCGGTAATGCCCTCAGCCTGGCCCTCAAAATTAAGAATCAGACGATGGCGCAGGGCCGGCAGCATGGCTGCCTGTAAATCGCGGTGGTCCACATTGTGGCGGTTGTCAATCAAGGCCAGGGTTTTGGCGGCCAGGATCATGGCTTGCAAACCGCGCGGACTGGCCCCGTAACGGACAAAGCGGCGCACATAGTCAGGTGCAGTAGATTGATGGGGATGGGTTGCTTCAACCAGGCTGACAGCGTAGGCGGTCAAATGGCTGGCAATTGGGACCTGCCGCACCAGGCGCTGCATGGCGACAATCATCGCGCCACTGGCCACCGTAGCCGGGCGGCTGTCGTCGGCGCCGGTAGTGCGGTTGGCAATCTCAATCAATTCGTTGTGGTTGGGATAGTTAACCTGAATCTGGAAAAAGAAGCGATCAAGCTGCGCTTCGGGCAGGGGATAGGTGCCTTCCATCTCGATTGGATTTTGGGTGGCCAGCACAAAAAAGGGCTGCTCCAGGGGATAGGTCGTTTTGGCTACCGTTACTTTGCGCTCCTGCATGGCTTCCAGCAGCGCGGACTGGGTTTTGGGCGTAGCCCGGTTGATTTCGTCGGCCAGGACGATATTAGCAAAAATTGGCCCCGGCTCAAAGCGGAAGAAACGCTGGTTATTTTCATCTATGGCAATCATGGTCGTGCCGACAATATCCGCCGGCATCAAATCAGGGGTGAACTGGATGCGGCTGAACTCGCAGTGGATCACCTGGGCCAGCGTATGCACCAGCATCGTTTTACCCAGGCCCGGCGCTCCTTCCAGCAGGGCGTTGCCGCCGCCCAGCAGGGTCAGCAGCAGTTGGCGCACCAGCGTCTGCTGGCCGACGATGACCTTGCCAACCTCCTGCTCAATGGCAGCAACGGTCTGGCGAAAGCCGTCAACGGTAATTTGTGGCTCAACCGGCTTGGTTGTAGGTTTATATTCCTGCTCAAGATAGGGTGTAGTCATTTATTTTTCCTCGAAAATAGCCCTCACCCCCTACCCCTCTCCCACTGGGAGAGGGGAGTCGCACCAGCAACGGGGTGAGGGCTTTTTCGTCGCTGGTGTGAAGCGATTATTGGATGCGCAAGCGCCCCCAGCGCCGCCAGGCGATTTCAAAGGGCCACAGGATGAGCGCCGTCAGCAGCAGCCAGGGCCACAGTTCGATTTTAGATTGCTGATTTTGGATTTTAGATTTGAGATTTTCGAGCAATGAGGCTGGCTCTGCGCTCTGGGATTCATTCTCTGGACAACCGGTAGCTTGTGATTGGCAGTCTGCAATCCGTAAAGCCTCACTGAGAGTGAAAGTGCGTCCTCCGGTGGTAGCGGCAATTTGGCGGAGCAAGTCGGTGCCGGTGCTTTCCAGGGGCAGACCATACTCCAGTGAATAGGTCACCACAAAGCCGGTAGTGGTGGTCTCTTCAGGCTCATCGCTGCGAGCCTGGATAACGCTTAAGCGGTAAGCGCCCGGATCAGGCAGGCGCACCTGCTGCTGGTAGCGACCCGGCGCAATCTGGCGCAGGGTGAGCGGAATTTCGCGCCCCCCGGGAGCAGTCAGGATGGCCTCTGTTCGCGCCAGATCAACCGTTTGGCCCGTGGCGCTAACTCCGTCAGCGGTGATAGTAACAACGCCATCTAAGCCAACCTGAGGGGTCAACTGCAAAAGGCCCAACCCCGGCGCAGGCAGAGTATAGCCAACCACCTGGCCCCAGAAACGGCTGGCTTCGGGCCAGCTTTGCCAGGCCGTGGCCCACTCTTTGCCCAGGTCCGAGGTCCACGTCGCCACGCGGCCCAGGCCATAACCCCAAACAGTGAGTAGCGGATCACCTGGCCCAACTTGCAGGGCGACCTCAGCTCTGGGTTTGGGCGTCTGGGCCAGGTAGCCGGTGAGGGTGGGGAGTTCAGCCGGGTCTGCAGGGCTGGCGTTCTGCAGGCCACGCAGGATGGGATGCGGGGCAAAGACAGACGGGCGGTATTCGCCTTCTTGCAAGGCGTTGCTGCGTAAGATGTCGCTCTCGGCGATGGTCAGGGCCGGCAATTCATCCGGCACGGCGGCAAAATGGTAGCGTCCCCGGCCCCGCTCGGCCAGGTGAGTCAGCAATTCCTGGTCAGCGCCGGCGCCAATAGCAATTGAAGACAGGGTAATATTGGCTTCCAGGGCCTGATCCACCACCGTATCGTAAGCTTCCAGGCCCTCAATGCCATCAAAAGATTTGCCGTCGGTCAAGAGTACGGCATGCCGCGCCGCGCTGGTATTTTGCTGCGCGGCCAGGGCCGGCAAACCAATCTGCAGGGCCTGTAAAATCCGGGTCCCGCCGCCACCCGGAATGGTCGCGATGTCGCGCTGAATTTGCAGCAGTTCTGCCCCGTCGCTGACCCGCCGGAAAGGCACAACCCACTGATACTCGTTGTCAAACATCAGCACCCCAATCAAATCCTGCGGCCCCAAAATTTCGGTGGCCCGGATTGCTGCCTCTTTGGCCATAGCCAGCTTGGTGGCCGGTTCGCTCTTTTCCAGCATACTGCCGGAATGGTCAATGATCAACAGCAACGCCACCGGAGGGCGTTCCTCACGGGGGGGCGGTTCCAGCGTCAGCGGCAGCAGATCGGCCAGGGGCGTGTCTTCATAAGCGCCGACGCTAAAGCTGTCACGCCCGCCCGTTACCAGCAGACCCCGGCCCAAACTGCGAACAAACTCCTGGACAGCGATCATTTGCTCCAATTTGAGCGACTGGGCCGATACATTGGCCAGAACCATGCCATCGTAAGGCTCCAGCTCCGACAGGCGAGTGGGCAGCTCGGCCGGACTTTTCCGCTCGGCGGCAAAGCCGGCCCGGCGCAGTTGCCGGAGTAATTGACTTGCAGGACCGGTCTCGTCGCTCACCACCAGAATTTGCGGCGGCAGGTAAACCTGGGTAAAAGCAGCCAGGCGGTTATTGGCAGCCTGGCCGTCGGCTCCTTCAGCCGGCGCGACAACGGCCTCGAAAGTGTGCGGGCCAACCTCCTGGGCAGCCGTCTCAAAGGTAAACAGGTTCGGGCCTGGCTCCAATGAAACCACATCTTCGGCCAGCGTTGTTTCCCCCTGGGCCAGGTTGAGCGTAGCTTCGGCGGGGGCCAGGCTGTGGATTGTCACCTCAACCCCAAACGTTTCACCTTGACGCAGTGTAGCCGGTACATTTAACTTGGTCAAGCTGACTTCATTTTGACTGCCGCGCCAGGTTTGCAGAGTTTCTTCGTCGGGCAGCAGCACGTCTACGGGGATGCCTTGCCGGGTCAGGGCCGTGATTGCCGCCGGGGTATCACCCTGATTGGCCAGGCCATCAGACAGCAGCACCAAGCGGCCCGGCTGGCCGTTGAGAAGCTGCTGGCCTGTCGCCAGGGCGGCAGCGAGGTTGGAGCTGTCAGGATTGAACGATGTATTTCCGCCCTCAAAGGGCGGGGCAGATTGATTGACGACAAAAGCCCGGTCGGCAAAGTAGAGAATCACACTGTGAGGCGACTCCTGGGCCAAACGGGCCGCTTCGGCGCGTAAAGCTTGTTGACCGGCCAAGCCCAGGCTGGCCGATTGGTCAACCAACAGGATTTGCCGCTCTTGACTTCTATTCTCTTGGGCAACAGCACCCGGCGGCACAAAAACCGGGCGAGACAGGGCCAGGACGATCAGAACCAGGATCGCCAGGCGTAGTAGAAAGGCTCCAAAAGGTTTGAAGCGCCGCCGCCAGGCCAATGCCAGCAGCAGCAGCCAGAGCGGCGGCAGGGCGAGTAGGGCATAATGATTTTGCAGAATTATTTCCGCCATGCCAACTGTCCTTCAAGGATCATCACCACTGCAACCAAACCTGCCAGCCAGGGCCAGATTTCGTAATATTCGATCTCCGGGGGGAGGGTTTTTAGTGTTGCGGGTTGCAGATTAAAGGTTTCAGGTTGAAGCTGCGGGGTAAGATTTGACTCCAGCGCCGAGCCGGCGTGAACGGCAAAACCGGCGACAAGTTCCCTTTGGTCATTATAAATTTTGTACAGGCCAGGCAGTTGCGTCTGGGCAAAGCGGCCGCCTGACCCGACCATTTGCAGGGGCGAGAGCCGGCGTCCCCCTGGAATCTCCACACTGAAGTTGCCGTTGATAACTATCGGTTCACCCAGCGGCAACACTGGCTGCGGCGCAGGCGAGAGGAGGGTTTGCAGGGTATTGGCCATCAACAAGGGCAGGGCCAGCCGGGCCGTTAGATTGCTGGCGTTAGCCCCTAAATCAAAGGCCCAGACCATCAACCGGCTGCCGCCGGTCGCACCGTGAAAGATAAGCGGCTGCCCGGCGGCTTCATCCGACCCGCTCGCGGCTCGTAGGTCCACATCGGCCCATTTGGGCAGAACGACCCGGAGGACACGATTAAAATAGACCCCTGACAGGTCAACTCCGGCCAGGAGGGCTGAACCGGTCGCGGGGTCGGGGCGCTGGTTGCGGCTGAAATTGTCGGCGGGCAGGAGAGGGTGTCCTAACGGCGGGTTGACCACGAGCAGATTGCCTCTGGGCCAGGCGGTCAAATCTAAGGGCAGCCCCTGCCCCTCGAATACGGTCAGGTCAAACGCAGCGGTGTCGTGGGCTCGAGCGGAAGGAGTCTCAACGGTTAACTCCAGGCCGGGCTGGGCTTCCAGGGCGCGGGCCAGATTATCGGGGGTATCGGATACGAGTAAGACCCGGTGGCGGTTGGTATCTCGCAGCAGCAACTCGGCTCGATTATCAAAAGGAAGCACATCAGCTTCGACCAGTTCCACCCGCGCCGTTTCCGCCGACTCGGGCAGTGTCCAGACCCAGGCGGTTTCACCCTGCGGCTGGAGCTGCACCGTTGTTTCGTCAAAGAGATGTTCCCCGGCAAAAACCTGCACGGTTCGAGCGACGGCGATATCGCTGTAGTTGATCACCCGGGCAAAAAGGCGGTGGCGGCCATCGGGCAGGGGACGGGACGAGACGTTGAGGAGGGCCTGATTGGAAGGCTGGAGCGTTGGAAGATTGGAAGGGATGATTTGCCAGTCAATAGGAGCCGAAACAGGTGGGAGGGAGTCGGGTTGGATCGTGTAGTCACCGTCCGTGAGGACGGTGATCTGATTGAGCCGGTTGGGATCCAGCAGGCCGTCGGCCAGGGTCAGGGCGGCGTGAAAGTCAGCGCCGGTAGCGCCGGGGACAAGATTATCCAGGGTTGAAAGGGCTTCGGCTTTCTGTGTCCCCATTCCACTGGACAGAATTTCAGGGTAGGGGTTGAGGCCGATGATAGCAAAGGCGTCACGGTCGCTCAGGGTCTGAATCTGGGCACGAATAGCCTGGCGGGCAGCGTCAAAACGGCGCACCGCTTGGCCAAGAGCGGCATCCTCGGCGGTCATGCTGGTCGTCGTGTCGAGGATAAAAATAGCCTGGCGCGGCTGGTCAAGCAAAAAGGAAAAGACGGGTCGAGCCAGGGCCAGCGTCAGAGCGGTGGCACTGAGCAATTGCAGCATCAGCATAAGCGATAAGGGGATGCTGCGCGGCAGCGCTCCCTGCTTTTTTTGCTGTAAATCTCGCCACAAGCGCAAACTGGGGATGGGCAGTTGTTCCCGCCGGTTGCGTAATAAATGCAAGATCAAGATGATGGGCAAGGTCAGCAGGCCCAGAGCGGCGATGGGAACTAAAAAATTCACTGGACTATTCCTCGCTGGCGCAGGTAAGGGATGATGGCTTGCTCCAAGGGCCACTCGGCCAGGATGCGGGCATACGTCGCGCCGCGCTGGGCGCAGGCCGATTGTAGTTCGGCGCACCATGTGCGCACCCGCAGGCGGTATTGGGTCAGGGTAGCCTCATTCAGATGAAAAGGCAGGCTCTCATCGGTTTCGGTATCCTGCAAATCGTAGTCACCTTCCAGGGTAGGATGGACCTCCTCTTCCGTCAGGAGGTGGACGACCAGCACCTGCCAGCGCGGCGGAACGAGGTGGCGCAGGCTTTCGGCTAACTCACTTCCCCTTGTTCCCTCGTTGGAAGGGACAGCCGCGGTATCCAGCAAATCCGAAATGAGCACCAGCAGGCCGCCCGCCGGGTGGATGCGCGCATAACTATTCAGGCTGGAGATCAATCCGCCCGTCTCTAACTTCCCTTTAGCCGGGGGCAGGGGCGTGACTTGGGATAGGAATTTCAGGACAGGAATGACTCGCCGCTTGCCTTCGGTTGGGCCAAAGCTCTCGACCAAAGTGTGACCAAAGGGAGTAATTTCGACCCGCTCGCCGCCGGCCAGGCCCAGGTAGCCCAAAGCTCCGGCCAGCCGCCGGGCTGCGTCCCACTTGCTGTAGGCCGCCGGGCGCTGGTCAGACGACTTCGCGGCCGGTTTCCAGGCCATCGAGCGGCTGCAATCCAGCAGAATGTGGATGTTGACGCTCTGGGTCGCCTCGCCCAATTTTACAAACAGCTCCTCATGGCGGCCATAGGCGTTCCAATCCACGTGGCGCAGGTCGTCGCCGTGGGAGTAGGGACGGTGGTCGCTGAAATCGAGGGCTGGGCGCAGGTTGCGGCTGCGCCGCTCTCCCAATGGTGAGCCGCGCAGGGCCGGCACGGTGCGGAAACTGAGCCGTTCCAGCCGGCGCAAAAAGCCCTCGTCGAAGAGGGGCAGGGTGGATTCTTTTGGGTTACGGTTAAAGAGAGTTTTTAGACGCATAGAAAGTGATGCGTGATGCGTGATGTGTGATGATTTTGTGTCTACTTTGTAACCTACAACCTGTCATTTTCTCCCTACTCCTTACTCCCTACTCTCTACTTAAAAAACCGGCTCAACAGAGACAGCAAAACACTCAAAACAAGGCTGACCAGAATCATAGTGGTGATCGGGAAAAAGCAGCTAAAACCGGGCCGCTCGATGCGAATGTCGCCGGGGAGACGGCCAAACCAACTCAGTCTGTCGCCAGCAAACCAAATAACCAGGCCGATAATAATTACCAGCGCGCCAATACCCACAATTGCTTTGCCTAGAGGAGCCATACCTGTACCTGCGAAATCTCATCCAATTTGTCAGTTTCAAAAATTCAGATTAAGGTTTGAACCTTAACACCGGAGTGCAAAAGCGCACTTTTGAACTCCGAAAATCTCATCTTAAACCAAGGATTAGCCCGTGCACAGCGCCACCGAATCAATTGAAGTCAATGCCACACCGGAACAGACCTGGCAAGTTTTAACCGATTTGAAACGCCTACCGGAATGGTATGTTCCGGCCCAGACCATCAAAATTGTCAGCGAAGGCCCGGTACGAGAAGGCTGGCAGTTCATTCTGGCCGTCAAAACGTGGTCGGGAGTGGTCTTGGATGCCCTGGGGACAGTGAAGGAATTTGACCCACCGCGGAAGAGTATTACCTGGCGCGGCCAGGCGACGGGCATTGCCGGCGACAGTCGCTGGCAAATCGTCGAGACTGATCGCGGAACGGCGCGCATTAATCATACGTTCCAGGGCCAGGGCTGGCTCATGTTTCTCTCGCAGAAACTGGGCCGCAATCGCATGACCGTCCAGAAGCGTTTGACGAATTTAAAGAACCTGATCGAAGCCGAAGTTTGACCGCCAACCACAGACCGCCGACGGCTGCTAAACCACCCTCCTAACTCTCCTCCCCGGTAGGCAGGAAAGGCCGTCTGTGGTCGGCGGTCGGCGGTCATTTATGGCGTAAAGTAGCGACGAATTACATCCCGTTTCTCCCAAGGATAGGCCAACGGGTCGGGACCAAGATTGCCGGGGTTCCGGTTGGCTGGCTGGCGGGCAAAGGGCGAGTCCTGGGTGCGCTCGTCGCCGGCTTCGGCGCTGAGTTCGGCCGGCTGCAAAACCCGTTCTTCCTGTTCCGGGTCGCTTTCCAGTTCCAGTGGCTGCCCCTCGACGGCTAACCGTTCCTCTTCGCTGGCAACAGCCTGGTCGCTGCCTTCCCCTTCTGCGCCCGCTCCCGCGCCAGAACCGCCTCCTTCCGGCGGCTGGTCGCCCTGATTTTCTTCGGCTGGAGCTTCCTGGCTCTCACCGGATTGCGACTGGCTGTTTTCCTGGGGCTGGCCGCTGCTTTCCGGCGGTGCCTGGGCGCTTTCCTGGGGCGCTTCCTGGAGCGACTCAATAGCTTCAGCCAACTGCTCCAGAGCCTGTTGAGCAGCGCGTAAATTGTCCTGGCTCAAAGCGCTGCTGCCGGATTGGAGCGGTTCGGTCAAATCCGGCGCGTTTCCGCCAACACTCTCGGCGGCCTCTTGCAGCGACTGGCCCAACTCACCCCGCGCCTGCTCGGAAAGTTCACCCAATTGGTCAGCCAGACGGCGGAGACCGGCCGCCGCCCCACTCAAATCGCCCCGGTCCAGGGCCTCGGCAATGGAGCGGGTAACCGCCTGGTCGCGCATGGCGTCGGCCAGGGCTTCCAGGGCCTGCTCAAGCTGCTCCCGGCTCAACGGCTGCTGCACCTGCGGTTCGGGTTGAAAAGGGGGTGGGAACAATTCGGCGTCGGGGGGGAGCACGGCGTCGGCCTTTGGCTCCTCCCAACTGGGTGGGAGTTCGACCGGGGTGGCGTTGGGTAGGCGAGGGCTGAGCGCGTCGAGCATGAGCAGCGCCGCGAGCAGCGCGGCCACGGCGATAAGCGCCTGCATTTCAACCCAGAAGCTCCGGCTAAAGCTGCGAATATGGCGGCGCAAGCCGATCAGAATATTGACGCTTTCCTGCAAGAGACGCTGCACAACCAAATTGTCAGCCTGCCCCGCTTTGCTAGGGCTATCGCCCACTTCATAGGCAGTAATCAAGCGGGCGCGCAAACCCAGACGCCGGTCGAGCCGCTCGGTCATTCTGTTTAGCCGGATCGGCCGCATAGACCAGAGGAACGATAACAGGCCAACCAGCACCATGGGAATCAACCAAGCCTGCCAGCGCACCTGCCAACCCAGCCAGAGATAGCCAGCCATAAAGGCGATGGGTACCAGCAGGGCCAGCCAGGCCGCGCGAACCAGCCAGAGGAGGACCCGCCGCCGCCAGAAGGCGCCGCGCAGCCGCCGTAAAGACCTTAATAGAGGAGGGGTACTGGCCGCCTGGCTCATGTAAATTCTATCTCCATCGGGTCGGCACTAACCCGATTGATCAGGCGGCGCAGGCCGTTAAAGACGAGAATGGTCAGCCCGACGGCCAGCAGCAGATAAGCCAATAGACTCTGCTGCCAGGCTGATTGGAGCAGCAGCGCCTGCCCCTGTTCTGCCCCGGCTTGGTTGCCCAGCGATTGGAGCAGAACCGTAGCCTGCTGGAGCTGGTTTTCGGCTTCAAAAAAGCGGAAGGAGCCCAGCAGGTGTTCGCCCCGGCTGAGCTGGTCAAGCGCTCCCTGGCCCAATTCGGCCCGGTGAATGTAAACCTGGATTTCGGGGATACGCTGGCGATAGTTCAGGGCTTCGTAGGTGTTAATGGCGGCATTGCCTTTTTCAATGACCAGGGGATAGTTGCCGCTTTGCAGCGCCTGGCGGGCTTCGTCGGCCAGGGTGCCGGCGGTCTGGCCCTGATGAGCGCGGGCTAACAGGGCTTCAGCTTTGGCCAGGGTGTCGGTTTGGTTGGTTGTCTCCAACAGAGTGACGATTTCGGCCAGTTCGGCAGCGGCGTCGGTGTAGGCGGCTTTGTTGACCAGCTCCGTGACCCGGCTGAGATCATAAGCGTAGATGGCATTGATCTGCCAGCGCCCGGCAAAGTATTCGGGCAGGTAGGCCAGCCACTCTTGCTCCAGTTCGTCGGCAGATTGACCGTAGGCGGTCTGTACAGCGCTGCGAAAGCCCGGCTCGGTGGCGCTCGCTTGGAGAAACTTGACGAAGCTGGGGAAGCTGTAACGGTCTACCAGGAATGAAACGATAGAGAGGCTCTGCGGGTAAGCCACCTGCGGGTCACTGTAAACAGACTCGGCCTGGTCCAGTTCGGACCAGGTCAGGAGGCGGCCGGCTTCAAAAGCCTGCTGCAAAATGGCCGGATCGTAGTTGGCCCGGTCGGTGGGCTTTTCCAGATATTGGGCGATGCCCTCTTGAAAGCCTGCTTTCAGCTTGCCGTCCGATAAAAACGAAGCAAAGAAATGGGTCAATTCATGGCGGATGTTGTTGACAATCTCATCATCAGTCAGGTTTTTGGTGCGCGGCAGGGCTATAGCAATCTCGTCGCGGCTGTTGAGGGCGTGGGCAATGACGCCGGTCAGTTGGCGGGCCAGGGGATTGACTTCGTAGTAGCTTTCTTCGGTGGGAAAGAGGCGCAGGTTGATCGGGGTATTTATCTCGACCTCAAAAATAGCGACGAGGTCATCGTAAATCTGGTCGCTAAATGCAGCGTAGCGTTCGGCCTCGTCCACGCCGCAGGAGCAGTCGAGGTTGGCCAGGCCGGAAACGCGATCGGCGTAGACGATGATGAATTTTTCGGTTTTTAACTCTTGCCAGTCAATATCGTCGGTTTCGCGAAGCGGCCCCTGAGCCAGAGCCGGACCGGGCAGCCACATCAAAAAAAGGATGGGCAGCAGCAACGCCAAGAATTTTTTGGGCAAGTTTATTTCTCCTGCTTCAATGAAGGCGGGAGGGTTGGTAGATCGTCGCCTTCGCTTTCTTTTCTGCCAGCTTTGACTCTTTATAAACGACGGATAATGTAGACTATAGACAAGTCAAGGCCAGTTGTCAAACTGTTCTCTGTCTGAACTTTTGAAGGATAGAGGAGCAAGGTTAAAAGAGGGTTAATAAATTCTGAGAAGAGGCTTAAAAGGGAATACCGCTGCTCGGCCTTTGGCGTTCGCCCCGAGCTAAAGCTCAGGGCTGATAAGTCAAAGTACGCTGAAGCGCACTCCTCATTACAGGAGTTACGCGGTCATGTCATTTCGAGCGACGATAGGAGCGAGAAATCCCTCGCAACGTCTCTGGCACGAGGCGGCATTAGGGATTTCTCCCTCCGCTCCGGTCGAAACGACGTGCTTAGGCTCACCGCGTAACTCCTGTCATTAGCCAACGAAAGCAGACTCAAGCTGTTAGCCTGTTTAATCTCAGATGATAGATTGATGAGGAGTTACTGTTGCTGGTTTTGTTCTTCTAGTTGTGGCTCATAGCCGAGACAGCGAAGAACCGGCAAAACGGGGTATTTGCTGAAGCGCGGGTCGGTTTTGGCCAGGCCGCACATAATAAAAAAGCTGCCTCTGGCGCTCTGAATCACTTTGACGTGCCGGCAGGCGGCGCACAGGCCAATGTCGGGTGAGAGTTGCATAGAGCGAGTTTAGCACAGATTTGAAGCGCTGCCAAAGAGACTTTGACGCTCTATCCATTTTTCAAGTATAATGACGATAAGAGACAAAAGTGATGACCCCCTCTTATGATTCGGGTAAAATCCGTATACTCCTGACCGAAGGTTTCAGCGCCGAAGAACTGCACGCACTGGCCTTTGATGAACCGGGTTTCAAGCCTGTTTTTCATCAACTGGCCTCCAACTCCGGCAAAGCTGAAATTATCAGCCGGCTTTTGGAACACGCCGAGCGCACCCGCCAGCTTGAGCAACTGCTGGAATTAGCGAAAAGTTCCAACCCGGCCCAATATGCCCGGTACGAACCTTACGCTTACGATCACGCCGCCGCTTCTTCCCCTTACCCCGGTATGCACTATTTCGACGTGGGCGACGCCGGCCGCTTTTTTGGCCGGGAGCTGTTGACAGCTAGGTTGGTTGGGCGGCTGACCCCCTCCCCAGCCCTCCCCCTTTTAGGGGGAGGGAGCGAAGGCGGGAGTTGCTTTCTGGCGGTGGTTGGAGCGTCGGGCAGCGGCAAATCGTCGGTAGTGCGGGCCGGTTTAGTGCCGGCTTTGCTACGTGGCCAACCGCTGGCCGACGGCAGTTTGCCACCCGAAGGTAGCAGCCAATGGCCCATCCACGTGATTACGCCTACGGTCCATCCGCTCGAAGCGCTCGCTGCTAGTCTGACCCGCGAGGCCGAATCCGTTACCGCCACCGCTACTTTGATTGATGATATGGCTAAAGACCCGCGCAGTTTGCATCTGTATGTGCGGAAGTTGCTGGCGCAGGGTACGACCCCTCCCAACCCTCCCCTGAAAGGGGGAGGGAGTAACTTATTGCTCGTCGTTGACCAATTTGAGGAGCTTTTTACGCTGTGCCGGGATGAAGCGGAGCGGCGAGCTTTTGTGGATAATCTGCTGGCTGCCGTGGCCCCGGAGACGGATGGGCCGACGCTCGTCGTTATAACCCTGCGGGCCGACTTTTACGCTCACTGCGCGCAGTACGAGACTCTGCGGGAGGCGCTGGCCCGACGACAGGAGTACATTGGCCCGATGTCGCGGGAGGAACTGCGCCGGGCGATTGAACTCCCGGCCCAGCAGGCCGGCTGCGAGTTTGAGCCGGGGCTGGCTGAACTTATTCTACGCGATGTCGGCGACGAGCCGGGGGCGCTGCCCCTGCTCTCGCACGCCCTGCTGGAAACGTGGCGGCGGCGGCAGGGCCATCTCCTGACCCTGGCCGGTTACGCCGAGTCGGGCGGAGTGCGGGGGGCGATTGCCAAGACTGCGGACTCGGTTTTTGGCCGCTTGGCCTCCGAACAACAGGCTATCGCCCGCCGCATCTTTCTTCGACTGACCGAATTGGGCGAGGGGGCGCAGGATACGCGGCGGCGGACAGCATTAAGTGAGTTGGAAGCCTTAACGACCGCTGACCAACGAGTGCAAAGCCTCCCTCTGGGACCGCCGACCGCCGAAGCGTTTACTGCTCAGCCGCCTGCCCTGCGACCAAAGGGAGTGCCGAACGGGTCAATAGTGGCCTCGGTGCTGCAAACGTTGGCCGATGCCCGCTTGGTCACCACCGATAAAGAGGCCGTTGAGGTGGCGCACGAAGCCCTGATCCGGGAATGGCCCACCTTGCGCACCTGGCTGAACGACAACCGCGAGGGGTTGCGGCTGCACCGCCACCTGAGCGAAGCGGCCCAGGAATGGCAGCGCATGGACCGCGACCCCGGCGTGTTGTACCGGGGGGCCAAGCTGGCCCAGGCAAGTGAATGGGCCGAGCAGCAGCCGGGGGAACTGAATGCCCTGGAGCAGCAATTCCTGACCGCCAGCAAGCAGGCCGAGGAAAACGAGCGGCTGCGCGAACTGGAGCAGGCGCGGGCGCTGGCCGAGGCGGAGCGGCGGCGGGCCGAGGCCGAACAGCAGCGGGCCGAGGAACAAAAACAGGCGGCGGCCAGGCTGCGGAAACGGGCGCTGATTGCTACCGCTGTTGGCGTGATTGCTCTTATTGCGGCTGCTGCCGCGGGTTTCTTTGCTTGGCAAGCCAACGAAAATGCTAAGCTGGCAGCCACCCGTGAAGCTGAAGCCAGGCAACAAGAAGCTGCAGCCAGGGAACAGGCCGACCGGGCGACGGCCCACCGCCTGGCGGCTGAAGGGCGGCTGTTATTTGAGGAGAAACCGCTGTTAGGGCTGCGCCTGGCGCTGGAAGGCTGGGCGCTGTCGTCGGCCTATGATCAAATTGATCAGTTCATCCGCGAGATGATGCAGCAAGGCCGGCTTTTGACCTTGGGCCAGGGGGATGTCGAAGCCATCTATACCTCTGATAAAAACCCCTCAATGTTTGTTCTTGACCGGGCGAACGCCCCCGGCGAATTGCGCCGCACCAATAATGGCCGGGTCATTGCCACCCTGTCCAGCCAGGTCTCCTACGTAACCTTCAGCCCGGATGAGGCCGGGACTTATTTTGTGGTAGACTATTTCGGTTTCGCTACTCCCAGCGAACTGCGTCGGAGTGCCGATGGCCAAGTCATCGCTACCCTGGCCGGCCCGATCCAATATGTAACCTTCAGCTCAGATGAGGCCGGGACTTACTTTGTGGTAGACTATTTCGATGTCGCTTCTGCCAGCGAACTACGCCGGAGCGCTGATGGCACTATCATCGCCACCCTGTCCAGCCCGGCGATCCAATATGTAACCTTCAGCCCAGATGAGGCCGGGACTTACTTTGTGGTGAGCTACTTCGACCTCAGAATTCCCGGCGAACTGCGTCGCAGCGCCGATGGTGGGGTCGTACCTCTGTCTGGCCCGATCTCCGGTGTAACCTTCAGCCCAGATGAGGCAGGGACTTACTTCGTCGTGGACTATGTGGACTATATTGATGGCACTTCCGGCGAACTGCGCCGCAGCACCGATGGCCAGCTCATCGCCACCCTGTCCGGCCCGGTTAACTATGTAACCTTCAGTCCGGATGAGGATGGGACTTACTTGGTCGTGGGCTACAACGATGAAACTCCCGGCGAACTGCGCCGGAGCGCTGATGGCGAGGTCATTGCCACTCTATCCGGCCCGGTCTCCCCATACTTCGGTGTAACCTTCAGTCCGGATGAGGCCGGCACTTACTTTTTCGTAAGGTACTTGGGTGGCGCTCCTAATGAACTGCGCCGCAGTGCCGATGGCAAGGTTGTACCTCTGTCGGGCGAGGTCTCTGATGTAACCTTCAGCCCGGACGAGGGCGGGACTTACTTCATTGTGGGCTACGAGCGTGGCACTCCGGGCGAACTGCGCCGCAGCGCCGATGGTAAGATCATCACCACTCTGTCCGGCCCGGTCTCCAATGCAACTTTCAGTCCGGATGAGGCCGGGACTTACTTCGTCGTGGGCTACAACGATGAAACTTCCGGCGAACTGCGCAGCACTACCGATGGTCAGGTCATTGCCACTCTCTCTGGCCCGGTCTCCGATGTAACTTTTAGCCCAGACGAGGTCGGGATTTACTTTATAGTAGCTTATGTCAATGGCCAGCATGAACTCTGGCAAGCTCAAAGTGAGCCAAACCGCCTGACTGAATTAGGTCTGGGGCTAAAAAACAACTTCTTTTTTGTAGCAAGTGACCGACTTATAACGCAGTATAGTGACGGGCGGGCGTACCTACAGGACTTGGCCTGGCTGCGGGCAATGGGGGGCAAAGTAGGAGAGATGCCCATTCAAGAACTGGTACATATTGCCTGCGCAGGACCATTCGCCAGCGGGCTGTTTGACGAGGCGGAATTGAAGCCGTATCTGGCGGGGCGGGAGCCGCAGGTGTGTAAGTGAAAACGTGATGCGTGAGGTACAACGAGTAGAGGTGATTATAGGTAGTGGTTGGGGTTATCAGCGGCCAACCCTTCGCTTTGAGCCGCTGCCAGGAGATCATCATCGGCGGCGATAAAGGTCAAGCCAGGGAGACCGGCGGTTATGAGGACTTCGTTCGTCGCCAGGGCCGTTGCCAGTTGAATGGCGTCGTAACCCCGCAGCCGGTAACTCTGTGTCAAGATAACCGCCCGATCAATAATGGCAGGGCTAATGGCAATTAGTTTATATTCGGTTTTGCAGTGGCGCGCCAGCAAATCTACTGCCCCATCTCGTTCAAGGCGCGTAATACCTCCAGAGGCGCGATGCCTTGAGGCAACTGCGGCTGCAACCTCAACCTGAGTAATCTCTGCCAGGGTTATCGTGTTGGTAGTAGTGGGGTTGGTGATCCTGAGTACCTGGGCGCTGCCGACCTCGGTCAGATAGCGCTTCACCAGGGCGCTGGAATCGAAATAGAAATGGCTCATTCTTTCGGGCCACGCATTTCTAAAATCAACTCGCTGAGGGGTTTGCCTCCGGCTCTATCAAGGGCAGCCTGTACTTCTTCTAGGGTCATCGTTGACCGTTCAGCTCGTCGCTCCATTTCCGGGCCGAGTTCGGCCAGCAGCCCAGCGGCGCGCAAAGCGGCGATGGCTCGCTCCCGCTCCGTAGGCGGCGGTGAGGCCAATCGTTCGGCCAGCAGCTTTTGGGCCAGCGTTTGTATTGACTCGCCCCGACGCTCTGACTCCAGGCGCAGGTCCTCATACAATTCAGCCGGTAGTTCAAGGGTTAGGGTGTTCATGGCAAAAATCTTCCTTGTAGATTATACTGATTAACGATTTCTGGATGATATTGTAGCACAGGGCCAGATTTCGAGGTAATAACAGCTCTTACCGTTAAAAAGTTTAGCCTTATTCCGTCAATTCTTGAAATCAAGGGCTACTGGCATACAAAAAACGACTGGACGGGTGTAACAGGTAAGGAACAATCTTTTATGAACTACGATTACGACGTGATCGTTATTGGCAGCGGGCCGGGCGGGGAAGGGGCGGCGATGCAGGCGGCCAAGGCGGGCAAACGGGTAGCGGTGGTGGATGATTTTCCGATGGTGGGCGGCAACTGCACCCACCGGGCGACGATTCCCAGCAAGGCGCTGCGCCAGACCATCCAGCAGATGGAGGATACGCGGGATTTTCGCCGGGTGGATTATCCGGCGCTGCTGCAATCCGCGGCCTCGGTCATCAGCCAGCAGGTTGAGCTGCGTCAGAGTTTTTACGACAAGAACGGGGTCGAGGTGCTGCATGGCTGGGCCGCTTTTACCGACCCTCATACCATTTCGATCAGAGCGCCCAGCGGCCTGATCCATGCCTGTACGGCGGCCGGTTTTGTGATTGCCACGGGAGCCAGGCCGTACCACCCGCCCGACGTGGATTTTGACCATCCACGCATCCTCGACAGCGACTCGGTGCTGCGCCTCGACGTGACACCGCGCTCGATGACGATTTACGGGGCGGGGGTAATCGGTTGTGAATACGCTTCCATCTTCCGCGGGCTGCGGATCAAGGTCAACTTGATCAATACCCGTGACCGGCTGCTGGCTTTTCTGGACGACGAAATCGTGGATGCCTTGAGTTATCATCTGCGCGAACATGGGGTGCTCATCCGGCACCACGAGGAGTATGACCGGGTGAAAGCAGATGATGATGGCGTGACGCTTTATCTCAAATCCAACAAACAGATCCGGAGTGATTATCTGTTGTGGGCCAATGGGCGGACCGGCAACTCCGATAACATGGGGTTGGAGGCCATTGGCATGGAGTGCGACAGCCGGGGCAACATCGTCGTCAACCAGAATTACCAATCGGCCCAGCCGCACATCTATGCCGTGGGCGATGTGGTTGGCTATCCCAGCCTGGCCAGCGCCGCCTATGACCAGGGACGCTTCGCCGCTACTCACCTGATTTCCGGCAAGTGTGAGGAGCAACTGGTTAAATATATCCCGACCGGTATCTATACCATCCCGGAAATCAGTTCGGTCGGCCTGACTGAGCAGGAGCTGACCGAAGCCAAAGTGCCTTATGAAGTCGGCCATTCTCTGTTCCGCAGCCTGGCCCGCGCTCAGATCAGCGGGCGGACGACCGGCATGCTCAAACTACTGTTTCACCGCGAGACTCTGGAAATCCTGGGAGTGCATTGCTTTGGCGCGCAGGCTTCGGAGATTGTGCATATCGGCCAGGCCATTTTAGCCCAAAAGGGCGAAGCGAACACCTTGATGTATTTTATCAATACCACTTTTAATTACCCGACGATGGCCGAAGCGTACCGTGTAGCGGCGCTGAACGGCCTCAACCGGGTGCGAGGACGAGCAACTTCAGATGAGTAATTTTCTAAAAGACAAAAAAACAATCGTTGGCATGATCCATGTCGAGCCGCTGCCGGGAACGCCGAAGTTCAAGGGCAGCATGCCGGACATTATCGCCAAAGCCAAGGCCGAAGCGCTGCTGTACAAAGAGGCCGGGATTGACGTGATCGCCATTGAAAATATGCACGACATCCCCTATCTCAACAAAAAGGTGGGGCCGGAGATCACAGCGGCCATGGCGGTGGTCGGATATGAGGTCAAACATGCCACAGGACTGCCCTGCGGGGTACAGGTGCTGGCTGGAGCGAATAAAGAAGGGCTGGCGGTCGCGCTGGCGGCGGGGTTAGATTTCATCCGGGCGGAAGGGTTTGTGTTCGGCCATGTCGCTGACGAGGGCTACATTGACGCCTCTGCCGGCGAAGTGCTGCGCTACCGGCGGCAGATTGGGGCCGATCACATCCTGGTGCTGACCGACATCAAGAAAAAGCACTCTTCGCATGCCATCACCGCCGACGTGGATATTGTCGAGACGGCCCACGCCGCCGAGTTCTTTCTGAGCGATGGGGTGATTGTCACCGGCGTGGCCACCGGCACGGAAGCCAGTCTGGAAGAGCTGCAGCAGGTCAAAGCGGCGGTGCAAATCCCGGTGCTGGTCGGTTCCGGCGTGACCGTGGATAACGTGGGACGCTACCTGGCCGTAGCCGACGCGCTGATTATTGGCTCCTATTTCAAACAGGGCGGCCACTGGACCCAAACGGTAGATTTTGAGCGGGTGAAACAGTTTATGGAGAAGGTAAAGTCATGGAAGTAAGAAGTCAGGAGTAAGAAGTCAGGAGTAAGAAGTAAGGGAGTATATCCCTACTTCCTACTCCTTACTCCTTTAGATTAACTCTCGGTAATGACCACTTCGTTCATCACATCCCCATTTTTGAGCGAGTTGACCACGTCCTGGCCTTTGGTGACCTTGCCAAAGACGGTGTGCTTGCCGTCGAGGTGGGGCTGCGGTCCGTGGCAGATGAAAAACTGGGAACCGTTGGTGTTGGGACCGGCATTGGCCATGCTCAGGCTGCCGGTCTCGTGTTTTTGGCGGGGATTGCCGCGCGTTTCATCCTCAAAGCGGTAGCCGGGACCCCCCCGGCCATCACCATTCGGGTCGCCGCCCTGGGCCATAAAGTTAGGGATGACCCGATGAAAGGTTAGGCCATCGTAAAATTTATCGCGGGCCAAATAGACGAAGTTGTTAACCGTTTTAGGCGTGTCTTTGGCAAAGAGCTCCAATTGAATGTCGCCTTTGTTTGTCTTGATGGTCGCCTGATACTTTTTTTTAGAATCAATGACCATATCCGGGTATTTACTGTATTGCTTTTTTGTCACAAAAAATTCTCCTTATATAAATTTAGAAGTAGGTAGTAGGAAGTAAGGGAAAAAACTCCACTCCCTACTCCTTACTTCCTACTCCCTTTTTAATTCCAAAGGCGCACCCAGGCGCACTATTTTATGCCGGTTTTCCACGATGTGGCGGGTCGCATTGACCGTATCCATCACCAGCGCCGACTCATTGACGACCCATTTGTAGTCAATATCCCGATGCCCGGTGACAATGACGGTACAATCAGCCTGGCTGAGGGTGGCTTCAGTGAGAGGGACATTGGCAAAGGTGAGCTTATCCTTGAGCACAATATCGCCGCCGACCCTGAATCGAGGCACATAGGGGTCGTGGTAAGAGACCTTTGCGCCTTCGCGGACAAGCAGTTCGATGACCCGTTCGGCGGGCGAATTGCGGGCATCGTCAATATTGGGCTTGAAGGCCACACCGAGAATAAGGACATTGGCATTGCGCAGGGTTTTGCCGGTCTGGTTGAGCACCCGCCCGATGAGTTCAACTGTGTGGTAAGGCATGTCCCCATTCACTTCGGCGGCCAGCTCGATAAAGCGGGTGTAAAAATCGTACTCCCGAGCTTTCCATGAAAGATAGTAGGGGTCCACGGGAATGCAGTGACCGCCGACGCCGGGACTGGGGTAAAAAGGCATAAAGCCGAAGGGTTTGGTTTTGGCCGCCTCGATGACCTCCCAAAAATCTATCCCCATTCGTTCGGACAGAACCGCCAGCTCATTGACCAGGGCGATGTTAACGCTGCGGAAGATATTTTCCAGAAGTTTGGTCATCTCGGCTGCCCGGGGGGAGGAGACGAGGTGAACGTGGGGGGTCAAATAGGCCAATAACTCGCCGGTGAGCGTGGCCGATTCGGGGTTAATGCCGCCGACGACTTTAGGCGTGTTTTCGACGGTGAAATCGGTGCGGCCAGGGTCAATCCGTTCCGGTGAAAAGGCTAAAAAGAAATCCTCTCCGGCGGTTAAGCCGGTTGCTTCCAGGATGGGTTGGACCACCTCTTCGGTGGTACCGGGGTAGGTCGTGCTTTGCAACACGATCAGTTGCCCGCGATGCAAGCGCGGAGCAATACCGGTAGCCGCCTGGCGAACATAGGTTAGGTCGGGTGCTTTCATCGAGTCAAACGGGGTGGGGACGCAGATAAAAACAACGTCAATTTCATACAAAACATTGTAATTGGTGGTTGCGGTGAGCAGGTTTGCTACGGTTAGCGCGGCAACGTCGCTTGATGGCACGTCGGGGATATAGCTAGAGCCGCTGTTGAGGGCGTCAACTTTAGCCTGGCTGGCATCCAGCCCGGTAACATAATAACCAGATTTGGCCAGGCCGGTGGCCAGAGGCAGGCCGACATAACCCAGGCCAATCACACCGACGCTGGCAGATTTATCTTTGATTTTGGTTAGTAGCTGGTCGTACATCGAGGAAATCTTCTCCAAAATTTAACCGGCGTTGGCTAAACGGCTTTCGATATCGCTGATAAATTCTTCCCAATTGGCGGCCTCTGCGGCTGGGGCAAGGGTTTGGGCCTGCTTGGCTGCGTTGAGAGCTTCCTGCAACTGCCCTTTTTGCTGGTACAAAATTGCCAGGTTTTTCAGGCTGTCATAATCTTCTGGTTTTTGTTGCAGCACCAGCTGGTTCGCCTGAATAGCTTCATCTACGCGGCCTTGCTGCGCGTAAATAAAGGCTAAAGCGCTGTTGGCCTCAATATCATTGGGATTGATTTGCAAAAGGCGCTGGTAGAGGGAGAGAGCTTGGTCGAATTGTTTGAGGCCCAGGTAAAGATTGCCCAACTCACGGAGCGTTCGATCTGACTCATCCCCAAGGGTGACAGCTTGCTGAATAAATGGGATGGCCTGTTCGGGTTTGCCTTGCAGGTTGTAAGCATGCCCAATTGCCCATTTCAAGGTCGTATCGGTGGGCCTTTCCAGGGCGGCCTGCTGCATGGCTTCCAGCAGACTACCCATTTTACCGGCCGAGACGTAGAAATTAAAGCGTTGATCTACAAATTGATCAAAAACATCACTCGCTAGGGTGATGGCTTTACTATGAGCTTTGAGAGCTTCGTCAACATTCTGCATAGCGGCGTAAGTATCGCCCAGCAGCACCCAGGTGGGGGGATACTTGGGGTCAATCGAGATGGAGGCTTGCAGGCGTTCCACCGCTTTAGAATAGTCAGCCAAAATATAATAGGTCTGCGCCCACAAGTTGTGGTAAATAACGTTAGAAGGGGCCAGAATTGTCGCTTTTTCAAAGTAGTTCAAGGCATCCTGAAACCGTGCCCGGTCGAAAACCTGGCCGAGGGTGAAATAATAACGGCCCATATTGCCGGTGTTGTCCGGGTTGTAGCCATTAATGCGGCGGGCTTCCAGGGCGATGCGCTCACCCTCTTTCCAGGCCGCCTCGCGTTGAGGCTGTTCAATGCGATTATCCTGGGCCATCAACTGATAATCAAGGGCTAACATCAGGTAGTAAAAGTCCTCGTCACTGTCAATGGAGCGACCTTTTTCGTGCAGGGCAATGGCCTCATTCCACTGGCCGCTGCTGCGATAACGTTCCCCTTCTTTTAGGTAAATATCAGCCCGAACGACATCAATATTTTTGAACCAAATCACGGCGATCACAGCCAAAGCCAGAGGCGGGTAAAGCCACCAATTTTCGGACCGCCAAAACGGCAGCCGTTTGGTTTGGCCCCACGACAGAATTACCGCAAAGAGCACCATCAGGAGGAAGAGGAATATGTAAAAAAGAACGAGGCCATTCGTCAGGATATCAGCCGCGGCGATGACATCGGTCAGACTCGCTATCGTAACTCGCTGCCCAAATTGAATTTGATGGGCCAGTGTGTAGAAAAAGAAGTAACTCAAAGAGATAACCGCATAAAGCGCCGTGGCCCGAAGCCAACTAATCGGGCGATCGTTACCGGCCCGCCGGACCGCTAAATCCGAGAGGGCAATCGCCAGCCCAACCAGCCAGGTGATGACCAGCATCCAGAGCAGGCTCATACTATCCTGATTGCCGGCAGTGAATTGAAATTGGGGCGTAAAAAAGTCAAACGCCAGGACCATCAAAATGATAGCCATCACCAGGCCCTGGCCCCCTACCCAGGTGTCTAACGTTTCACCCCGGGTCAGGGCTTCACGGGCTTTACCTTGATTCACAGAGGCAGTCACAGCAGACCGCTTGGTGAGGGCAGCTTTACGCTGCCGGTTTCTGCGTTGTCGCCGGGTTTCGTAAGCGGCTTCTTCCGCCGGTGCCGCTTCTGTGGCTGCGACTGCTTCGCTTGGCTCTATTTCTCTGACCGGCTCGTTCAAACTCTGAGACAGCGGCTGCGCCATGCGTGATAACGCCACCAGCAAACCGGCGTAGATCCAATAATAAGTATAAGTGGCGGCGATGGAGAAGACGAAGTGAACCTCGATAAAGTGGCCGATCAAAGCGCCCAGCAGGCCGATTAACAGGATGGCGTAGCTGAAAGTCTGGAGCTGATTGCCTGGGCTGTCGGGTTGAGAGATAAACCCTTGCCAAATTAGGTGAATGACCACTCCGGCGATCAGGCCAAAGGGCAGACCCAACGGGGTAAAGGTCATGCCGCCATCGGCAAGATAGGCAGTGGCCGCCCCAGCGATACCGCCCAGGATAAGCAGCACGATCAGACGCCGTTTTGCTGCCATATTGGGCGTCCAGCCGAGCCAATTGAGGACGTAGTAAAACAGGCTGATCATCAGAAAATAAAAAGCTAAAAAGCCCAAAACGCCGGTGATGACCAGGCTGTCCATTGTTTCGTTGTGGGAGCGGTCGGCAGAACTCCCCCGATTCTCTACATAGGCCAGCTCCGGGGGGTAGACGTAGGCAAAGGCATTAAACATGGATTCGGGGCCATAACCAAGGATGGGTCTAATGGCATTAAACCGGTCCGGCGGGGCGATATCATCGCCAGGGATGCCCAGAGGCGGATGAGGGGCGACTAGCCGCATCGCTGCATCCCAGATGAGTACCCGAACTTTGCCTGTGCCTTCTGTTTCGATCACATTGCTGAGGCGGTCTACATAGGGCAGCCCGCGCAGGGGGTCCAGATAGGGGTCCAGGCTGGTGCCACGCAGGTTTAACGCGACCACAAAACCGATGGCCAGCACAGCCAGGGCAAACCAACTGAGCCAGACCCAGCGCCAGCCGGTATCGCTGGCGACCACAAAAATGTATAAACCAAAGAAGCCAAGCATACCGCCAATAGCCGCGCCGAGAAGCGGCACCATCTCCCCTTGATAGTTCAGGGCAGTCAGGAGGTTTTGTAAGACCAGTCCAATCAAAAAACCAAGTCCCCCTCCCGCAGCAGAAGCAATCCCCAGCGGGCCTAACAAACCCAGGCCCAGGCCAACTTCCTTGAGCGAGAGACGGCTTCGATCGGAATGCTGCTGGCGAAGCAGTAAGAAGATGAGCAAGCCCATCACAAAAACAGCCCCCAGGATGCCCAGCATGGGGCCGCGGCTTTGGCTGAAAATGATGGTGATGATTTGGATAGCCAGAGTAAAGATGTAAACTGCGGCCAGAATCGTGTGCCCCCAGGAAGCGTGTTCCTCCTTGATGATGGCGGTCATGGACTGGATGAGGCGAATTAGGGTAAGCGGGACAACCATGATCAGGTACGAGGCGACAAAGATGGCATTGCCCATGTTGGCAGCCACGCGGGTGGTCACATCGCCAGCCCAGGGTAGGGGGTCAAGTCCATACTTTTGCACAATACCATACAGGCTGATGGGAACGCTGGTGACAATAATGGTCGTAATCAGCCGTTCGACCTGCTCCTGGGTGCGTAAATTGCCGGCAATCAGGGCGAAGATGACCATGTAGGAGAGGGCCGAGTAAGTGCCTTGCATACGCTGGTAGGAGCCCCACAGACTCACGGTGGGGGTAAGGGAAAAAATGGTGCTAATCAAATAGACAAGAATCAGGATCGCGGTTGGCAGAAAGAGGGGAATTTTGAGCCACTGCCGTACCCGCTCACCTATAGATAAGCCCGTCTCACCTGGGTCGCTCATCCCTTTCTCAATAACTGAAATCAGCCAGGCCAGGATCATGACGAGAACAAGGGAACGAAGCAGAGTAATTTTGTCAGGCTCAAAGGTGCGCGCAGAATAAATGTTGAAATAAAGCGGGACGGTAATGACCGCGGCCAGCCAGCCCGC
This sequence comes from Anaerolineales bacterium, assembly GCA_015075185.1. GTDB lineage: Bacteria > Chloroflexota > Anaerolineae > 4572-78 > J111 > DSQQ01. The sequence goes on from JABTUW010000004.1 coordinate 624,160, forward strand.
CTCGATTATCTTGTCACAAAAAGTGGAGAGCTTTGTCTTATTCAATCTTTATTCCTTTGTAGGGCAGCCCAGCGGCGTAATGAATTCAGTGTGGAACTCCAATATCATAACCTGATTCCTAACGAAAATCAATTAATTCGGTGATTAACTGGTGATACTGCTGAGCCACCGCCCGGCGAGAATTATGCGACACGACGTAGTCGCGGCCTAGTTGTTGTTTTTGCTTAAGTTCGTCGCGGTGGTGATAGGCATATTCGATGGCTGCGGTCAGGGCCGGGGCATCTTCTGGGGGAACAGCCCAGCCACAATGAGCATTTTCCACAATCCAGGCCAATTCCGAATCTGTTTCGGCAGCAACAATGACCGGCCGACCAGCGGCCATAATTTCATAAATCTTGGAAGGAAAGGTTTCTTGAGCCATGCCAGGCTTCATCGGCACCAAACAGAGAGCAGCGCTGCCGTAGATTTGCTGCATGCGCGAGCGGTGTTGATAGGGTAATAGTGTAACATTTTTGATCTGCTTTTGGGCCAGTTCCCCTTCGAGCCAGGTCCAGCGCGCCCCCCCCCCGACAATCACAAAATGCAGGTCTGATAAATGGGCCAGGTTTTGCGCCGCGGTCAGCATGGCTTCAAAACTCTGGGTCAGGCCGACATTACCGGCATAAAGCACCACGAATTTACCATCCAAATTGTGCGCCGTTGAGAATTCATTGGGACACATACCTGGCTGCATGAATTCCGTATCTACAAAATTGGAAATCACTCGCATTTTGTCAGCCGGAACATCTTTAACCAATAGCGCCCGGCGAAACCACTCTGAGATAACCGTAATCATTCGGGCGCGGTCGTAGATAAAAATCTCCAACCATTCCATAAAGCGAATGACCCGCCGATTACGCAATACGCCCAATCTGACGGCAACATCAGGGTAAACTTCTTGCACATTGTAAATGTAGGGCGCTCGCTGCAACAGGCCCAGGAGCCAGGCTTGCAGGCCAATCGTCAACGGCGGCGAAGGGACCAGCAGGACATCCGGTTTCTTGACCAGCCACCATCCGGCCAGCGTACCCAGTATATGGAAGCGCAGGTAGTCAAAAGCCCTGGCCCAAACGCGGCTGCCCTTCGGTGCGACCTGCACATGCAGGACCCGAATGCCGTTGAGCTCGCTTTCCTGGAGCCACTGTCCCCAGTAGGGTCGCAAGGGCTGTTTGACCAACGACTCTGGCAGCGGGTTGTAGTGGGGCGTAGTTGTGACCACGGTCACCTGGTGACCGTAGGTCTGCCGGAGATCCTGGGCCAGTTCGGACATCAATGAGGCAGTCGAGAGGCTATCTGGCGTAAAGAAATATGACAGGAATAAGATGTGGGCCATAGGTTATTTTGCCGCTGTAGTCCAGCGTTCGCTATTTTTGTGATAAATGTCTTCCAGAAGCTGGCGCAGGTTATATTGCTGTCGCCACTCCGGGTAATGAGCTTGAAATTTGCGGATATCGCTGATGTACCAGATGTGGTCGCCACTGCGATTGGCCTCCGTGTAGGTCCATTTCAATTTTTTGCCGCTAATTTCTTCGCATAGAGAGATTGCTTCCATCATGGAACAATTACTGTACCGTGACCCGCCCATGTTGTAAACCTCGCCTATACGCGGAGCCTGAAACACATGCTGAAAGGCCGAAACCAGATCGGCGCTATGGATATTATCACGCACCTGCTTGCCTTTGTAACCATAAACGGTGTAGGGAGTGCCGGTGCAGACGCACTTCATCAAATAAGCTAAAAAGCCATGCAGCGCAGTCCCGGAATGGTTGGGGCCGGTCAAACAGCCGCCCCGGAATACGGCTGTTTGTATGTCAAAGTAGCGGCCGTACTCCTGCACTAAAATATCAGCAGCGACTTTTGATGCGCCAAACAGCGAGTGTTTGGATGTATCAATACTCATGCCTTCATCAATGCCGATAAAAAAAGGATGGTTTTCCTCAATCTCCCAGCGCGTCTCCCGTTCAACCAGGGGCAGCCGGTTGGGCGTATCCCCATAAACTTTGTTGGTCGAGGTAAAAATAAATACAGCTTTGGGACAGAATTGCCGGGCGGCTTCAAGTAAGATGAGAGTACCGTTGGCATTAACCGTAAAATCGGTCAGGGGATCACGGGCGGCCCAATCATGGGAGGGCTGAGCAGCAGTATGAATAACCAGCTCAATATTCGCTCCGTATGTTTTGAAAAGCCGCTCCATAGCCGCCTGGTCCCGAATATCGGCATTCTCGTGGTGATATCGTTGGGGAAAACGGCGCTGAAGCGCCTCTCGGTTCCAGGCGGTCGAGGCTTCTGCCCCAAAAAATGTCTGGCGCATGTCATTGTCAATGCCGACCACCTCAAACCCCAACTCACAAAAGTAATGAGCCGCTTCAGAACCGATGAGGCCGGCTGAACCGGTGATGATGGCAATGGTCATAATTAATAACTCCCGATTTGATCTCAGAAAAAATCCGGCTTACCCCTTGGGAAAGGCTACACCTATGCCTGCGCCGAAATACCAGTGAGTCTTTGGTTTTTCCTGAAAAAATAAAAATTTGCGGTGAGTCATCTGGGCAAACTTAAATAATTCATCACCACAATGGGCGTTGTCACCAATAATTATGGCGTTATCAGCTAATTTGTCGGCAACTATCTTGTATTCGTTCATTTCATACGTGGCGGAATGATCGCTGTCGTTGATGAAGAGATCAATTGGGCTGGATAAGCCCTTGAGTGTCTCAATAGAGTCGCCGTACAAAATCCGACCATACTGGTTGTAAGGCGTTTGTAGTAAATAGCCCGCCTTTGGATTTATATCCGTACCGTACATATAACCTGGGCAGCCTTCCTCAGTATTTTTCATCAACGCAGCAGTTATAACACAAGAGCCAAGTCCTTTGTCAACTCCGGTTTCGATAACCAGCTTGGGTTTTGTGGCTCTGACAAAAGCGTACCAGCCCAGGCGGCGGCCATAGCGTGCTTTAGGATCGGCTACATATCGTTCACCGCTCAAATGGGTCAGTTTTTCAATATGGATTCTGAGGTTTTCGTCCTGCTCCAATTCGGCAATGTAGGCCCTAATGCGCTCAATTTCAACGCCGGTAACGACAGCTACAAATGCAGCCAGATATTCTTTGTTCAGATCGTCAAGGTCGTAGGTGAAGTTGGTGTATTCTCTGGAGCGAATGGACCAGGAGAGGATGTTTTTTATTGGCTCATAATAATATGAAGAGGCAATCTTTAAACGGTAGGGAATGAGAATGATTCTGCCCAAAGCAGAACTCTCCAAAAAGTTTCTTAGTTTTGCCCTACTTACTCTATCCATTACCAAAAATCTCTATCTTATCAAAATGGGTTATTTGCTGGCTTTGTGAGTATATAAAATACGCTAGTGGGTCTCAATTTGGCCAATACATTAGAGGCATGATATTGGTTATTCCAGGCAAATAATTGGCACAACACTTGGTCAATGGCCAAGCAGCCCTTGGAATTATAAACTTCACTATTGGTAAAATATCTCAATCTGCTAGTAAGTGAAAACATACATTTTTTTTCATTGATGACTCTAAACCCTATAGTAGCAATCATCTGGCGAAAGATAGGGAGCGGAATGCCTCTCTCTCTTCTGGTTAGGCCCGGCCTTGTTTTACGCCAATCACCCATAGATACAATGGGTTCCCGTATTAGAATAAATCCACTTGGTTTCAAACAGCGATAAAATTCGCCAAGAACAGTATTAATATTAGCAATATGGTGAAGTACGCCAAAACAAGTGATCAGGTCAAAATAGTTGTCAGTAAAAGGTAAGGAACCATCAAAGTTTGGTTTTACATAAGTTATGGGATGGCCATTGATTTCCTGATTTCTCAAGACATCGGATGGCTCGGTGATGGTTATCCGGTCTATCTTTTCTAGAATCGGCTTCAATTCATCCCCATAGGCGCTGCCAAAACCCAAAATATTGGGAAATTTCTGGTCAGGCAAGAAACGGTAGCCATATTGGTAATTTAGAACATGATAGGGATATTGGTAATTTGCTCGATCTTTGGCCCCCATATTTGCATAAGCTTCTAACTCATCCTCAAACCATTCTTTTAACTCAGCGGGGGTAAAATCATCTCCATATAATTTTTTACCGTTCAAATACTCTTGAATATTTTCATGCTTGGCCATGGTCTCTATCTCCGGATATTTCAAGCAAGATTTTCTCCCACAGGTCAATGTGCTTTTCATAAGCAAAGCGCTGTTTGAAGAGATGTAAGCCCTTCTGAGCTAGCTGCAGGCGTTTTTGGGGACTCTGTTGTAGTTCTATGATCGCTGCTACGATGGAGGTAGGGGTGGCTTCGTCCAAAAGCAGGGCGGTTTGATGGCTAACCGTCGTCGGAATCTCGCCGACTTTGGTTGTAATTACGGCGCAACCGCTGGCCAACGCTTCCAATACAGCTATCGGCTGGGCCTCAACTCTGTACTGGCTGGGCAAGATAAAAATCTGCGCCTCTTGAAATAGCGACTCTTTAGCTTTACCCTCTGCTCCATTAATCCACCGTAACCGTACCTGCGGAGATTGGTTGATGAGATGTATCTGGCTTTCAAGCCAACTCCTGGCAATGATGCGTGTTGGAAAGCGGCAGTCTGACCCCATTACTGTAATTTTGCCACATAGGATTGCCTCAACAGGAAATGTAGCTTGAGCGGCCAACTGGCCGATGGCTTCAACGAATTCAGGATAACCTTTAGTCTCAATCAGACTGCTAAGATATAGGATTCTCAAGGGTTGTGCAGCCGAAATAACATGCTTATTTTGACATTCTTGTTCGGTAATAGGAGCTATCAAGCAACTGTTATCTATTTGGATTACTTTTTCAGGTCTTATACCGAATCGGGCTAACCGATCTTTTTGTCTTGGTCCCAGAACAGTGACATAACGAACAGTCTTGGCTATTTGGCGTAGCAATCGCGTCTCTACAGATTGATCATTCCAACTCATAAACACATTGCCGTGCAACGATACAATTGCCTGAGTCTGGCGGTAAGGGGCAAGAACGCTTCTAACCAGCAGTGGAAAGCCGTCACGCAACAAGGCAAAACAAGTTTGGCCGAGATTCACATGCAATATCTCCGATCCCAGGGCTAACCGCAATCCTTTCAACCACGCACTTAGTAGGCGTAACGTTAACATTAGCCTTTCACCTACCTCGCTGCTCCAACTGGACGCACTCACCCGATCCAAAACCGGGGTCTGGATGACCTCTACTGACCAGCCCCGTTGACGTAGCCCCATCATTAGCATCTCTGAGGCAAAGCGTTGCCCGGAAAAACCATGGCCGCTACCATAGATAAAATGGATTTTGTGCATAACTCTGACTGGTTTGGCTGGAGATGAGAGGGTTACCAAAATCATCAGTACCTTAAATGGTAAAGCCTAATTGGAATGTTGATAAGCCGTCATAAACTGGCTATTAATCTGTTCCCAACTCAAATGATCTTCGACCAACTGACGGCCTCTGACTCCCATACGCTGAGCTTCACCCGTATTTTGAGCGAGGTAAGTCAGGCAGCGAGCCAGGTCGGTTACACTGCCCTCTTGATATTCCAAACCGTTGCCATAACGGACGCGTTGGGCTAATTCGCCGGCCACAATGACGATAGGCAAACCGCAGGAGGCCGCCTCAAACATAGCTGTCGAACCTTCCCGCGGCCAACATCCCGCATCAGCAGCAACGTAATAACGGGGAAGTTCGACCTGTTTTACTGCTGGTTGGAAAAATACTCGCCGGGCCAGGTCATGCTGCACGATAACCTGGTCAATTTGCTGGCGATATTCACTGGGTCCATTTCCGATCAGGAGCGCCTTGATTTGAGGGGGGCAGTGGACCAAAGCTTCAACCAGCCAATGCGGCGCTTTATTGGGGAGGATTTTGCCGGTATAAATTACCATAAAATCATCAGGATTGAGTCCTAATTCGGCCCGCATTGCCTCGCGAGCAGAGGGATCGGGCTGAAACAGCTCCGTATCTACTCCCAACTCAATTACCTTCACCGGTATCTCACGAAATCCGTAAACCTCGCGCATCGTATTGGCAATCCCGTCCGTTACCGCTATAAGAGCATCAGCCCGGCGCTGAAAAATGGGCGCCAAGAACCAGCGAAAAGCCTTGTAGAAAAGCTCTCCTGACCAGCTTTCATCCATAGCAACGAGCAGGCTGTGATCATCTACTAACAAGCGGTAGCCCAGGCGAGGCTTGAGCAAAACCGCTTGAAGCGTAGTGAGTTTAGTCACATTATGAGCATGCACTACGTCGGGGCGTAAAGTCATTAAGACCTGCCCTAACCCGCGTAGCCAACAGCGGTACCTATATTCAAAGCTTGCCGGCAGCCGCCAGACCGGAATCCCCTCTTCGAGCTTGAAGCCGACAGGGCGCACCCGCTCGCCCAGCAAAGGTTGGATAGTCTGAGTGTAATTAAGAAAGGGAGCGTAACGGTCAGAAGTAACTACCGTTACATCGTGGCCTAGCCGTAACTGTTCGCGGGCCAGGAAGGTTTCTTGATAACCCAGTATAGGTTGAAAATAATCAATCAGATGAACGATCTTCAATGGATACCTATCCAATGGGCACGCCCAGCCCATGCTGACTCATGGATGCCTGCGCCGCTTCCAATGTTTTCACGACCTGTAAGCCTTCATAACCATCGGCCAGGGGCCGCTGGCCGGTGCGGATAGATTGAATAAAATCTTCACATTCCAGCTTTAAGGGTTCGGTAAAGCTTACTTTTGGGATGAGCAGGTCGCCGGCGCGGGTCAGGAGTTGAAATTCGGCAAACGTCTCGTAACGTCCCAAAGAGACGGTTATGGGATCAACGGCTTTAGTGGCAGGCTGCTTGGTGAACCCTTTATCATAGAGCATAATTCGGGCGTCGGCGTTTACATCATCGTAGACCAGCATTTTCTCACTCCCCACGATGGTCATCCGGCGCACCTTTTGCGGGTCAAGCCAACTGATATGGATATTGGCGCCGATGCCGCTGGGGAAATCGAGGGTCATAAAAACCACATCCTCGATGCCTGGTTGGAGGTAAGAATAGCCGCGCGCCATAACCCGACTCGGCGGCGCATCAAGCCAGTATGATAGGATGGAGAGATCGTGGGGTGAAAAGTTCCATAAGGCATTCACATCCTGCCGTACCTGACCCAGGTTAAGCCGTTGCGAGTAGATATAATAAATTTGGCCCAGTTCACCCCGCTGGATGTACTCTTTAACCTTGCGCACGGCGGCGTTGTAGAGAAAGACATGACCCACCATTAAGGTCACATTGTTGCGTTCAGCCAGGCTGATGAGTTTCTGGCATTGAGCGCTGGTCTGCGCCAACGGCTTCTCCACCAATACCGATTTGCCCGCTTCCAGGGCAGCTTTAGCCAGCTCAAAATGGGTATGAACCGGTGTGGCCAGCACGACGGCGTTTATATCGCTGGCGCGCAGAACTTCCTGATAATCAGTGGTAGTCTGCGCCTGAGAATACTGCGTGCTAAAGCGAGTCAGGCGCTCAGATCGAACATCACATAGCATCCGTAGCGCAGCTCCGTCTACCGAAGCCAGGGTCCGAGCCAAATTGGGACCCCAGTAGCCCAGGCCAACCAGAGCAACATTAACGGCCATGGTCAAATTCCTTTATTTGCTCAACAATATAATTAATTTGTTCGGCGGTCAACTCTGGGTACATGGGTAACGATAAAACCTCGCGGGCTGCTTGTTCTGTTTTTGGTAATGTGATGTCGCTATAACCCAATTTTAAGTAAGCTGGCTGGCGATGCAGCGGCACCGGGTAGTGAATCCCCGCCTCAACGCCCTTTGCCTTTAGATGCGTCAGAAGTGCATCTCGCTGGGAAGAGCGCAGCACATAGAGATGATAAACATGGCGCACGTCCGGCGCTTCCCAGGGCGTAACCAAATCAAGACCGGCCAGAAGTTCGTTGTAAAGCCGGGCACGGCTGCGGCGGGCTTCGGTCCATGCTTCCAGACATTTTAGTTTGACATTTAATACCGCTGCTTGGAGGGTATCCAGGCGTTCCCCGTAGCCCACTTCCTCGTGTTCATACTTGCTGATGCGGCCATGATTACGTAAACGACGAACGCGAGACATCAATTCCGGGTCGTTGCCCGACACAGCGCCAGCATCGCCATAGGCGCCCAGGTTTTTGCCTGGAAAAAAACTGAAACAGGCTAAATGACCCATGCTTCCACAGGTCTGCCCATGATATCTGGCCCCATGCGCCTGAGCGGCATCTTCAATCATGTACAGTTGGTGACGCTTAGCAATATCGAGCAGCGGTTCCATATCAGCCGGCTGACCATAGAGATGAACGGCAATAATCGCGCGAGTTTGGGGCGTGATGGCGGCCTCAACATGGTTAGCGTCTAAGTTATAAGTGCGCGGGTCAATATCCACAAAAACCGGCTTGGCCCCCAAATAGGAGATCGGTTCGGCGGTGGCGATAAAGGTGTGGGCGGTGGTAATGACCTCATCGCCGGGCTTCACCTGACAGGCTGCCAGTGCAAGTTGCAGCGCGGCTGTCCCGGAAGCTACGCCGACCACCTCTTTCACGCCAACATAGTGGGCAAAAGCCTGCTCAAATTGAGTGACTTCACCACCCATGATAAAGTTCGTGTTCTCCAGGACTCGCTGGATAGCGGCCTCTATCTCGGGACGAATGGTTTGATATTGGGCTTTCAAATCCACAAGAGGGATAGACATGAATTTAAGATTCCCTTCCGGTGTTGAGGAGTAGGTTGGTTTGGTAGGCGGCTAGTTGGCTAATATCGCCGATAACACGAGCCGGATTACCCACTGCCACTTTTCCGTCGGGCACATCACGAACAACGACGCTGCCCGCCCCGACCAAGGCCCCCCGGCCAATTACGACACCCGGCAACAGGGTAACATTTGCCCCGATTTTAGCTTGTGGCAGTAAGTGGGGGCCTTGCAAAGTCGCTTTGGCTGACGGGCTAAGTGGATAGCGAGCGTTGGTAAAAACCGCATTGGGTCCAACCCAGGCCCCTTCTTCTAAAATTGAGAATTCAGGAATAAAAACATTAGAGTGGATACGAACCTGGTGGCCGATCTGCACATGATGCTCAATGATCGAATGAGTTCCGATACTGGCGTCATCGCCAATTTGGTTAAGTTCGCGGATCATCACGCCATGGCCCGTTTGAAAATGAGCGCCGATGATATTACCGGCATAAATGACGGTGTGAGAACGGATATGTGCGCCAGGGCCAATCCGGGTTTCCAAGTCACCGGGTTGGTACCCCCGTGGGGCGACGCCGAGAAGGACGAATTCGTCAACGAGGTCGCTTTCATCTAACAGCACGTTGGGGTAGATAACGGCGCTTGCGGCTATACCAACAACCATTGCCTCTCTCTCTACAGGGTATATGTTACGCGCTAATCTTTTGAGGCAGCAGGTGCAGTTTTTGAGCTATCTTGGCTAATCGGACTGCTTTTTTACGTAAGGCATCATTGTTAGGGTAATCAGAATACTTCTTTATCGGCAAAGCCATAATTTCTTCAAACTCTGCTTCGCTCAAATCCAGTTTTTTGATGACATACTCTTTATCCTCGCACATCTGCTCGTAAGGATATGGCTCATGCTGCATGATTTCCAAGGCTTCCTCGCGGGTCATCTGTCCGGAGGCAATTAGGCTAGAGAGGTGGGCTTTTCTTTTATCTATATTGAACTTCCGGGGCAGAATATAGCCCTGAAAAAAACGAGTGTAGATAGACTCATAATGCTTGCCCCCATAATATTTCCAGCCCAATTCATTTTCCAGGACCTTTAACGCTTCTGATTTATTATAGGGCATATAATTCAAGAGATAGATAAGATTTATTCTTTTGATGGCAAAGTAATAAAACAAAGTTAGCAGGCTATAATGGGGATAATTCTTTAATTCTGTTTGTCCAAACTGGTCATGAACACCTTTGATGTATTTCCAATCGCCAGTACCAGAGGTCCAACTAGCGGGCAGAATAGACTCGGATATAATGTTGATGCCGCTCATGACGTAGCGGATGTTTTTTTCGGCGGCAACCCGATAAAGCGTGGCAACAATAGCGTGGTCGGTGGGCACTTCCGAATCCGAGGTAGAAGCTCTTAAGAAAGAAACCTGCAAATCTCTAAACTCTTCCCAATCCAGTACATAAGTATACAAATCTATTTTGAGCTTGTTTAAAAATTTTTCGATGTTGCTGACCGCCAGTTCGGAGTCCCACCCATTATCTAGATGTACAGCTAGGGGTCTTAAGCCCAATTTTTTAAGATAATAAGCGGCAAAGGTACTGTCTACGCCCCCGCTGACCCCAATGATACAATCATAGGGTTTGTTTTTCCCTTCCATTTTAATCTTTTGGACTAATTGGTTGAGTTGCCGTTGGCCTTCTTCAGGATGAAGAAGGTGTCTTTTTTTTAAAGTTTCATAGCGAACCGTGCAGTGGTTACAGGCTCCATTTTTGTCAAAGTAAATATCGGGATCCGTTGTATCCATAATACAGATCGTACACATTTGATAAGCGCTAGCCATTATTTGTCTCCCGTAAAAACTGCGCGTAATTCTTGAGGGGTTGGAAAATTGATCAATACAGCACGGTGAGGACCGTGAAACACAAACATACTGCCAGCCGCTGCCGCCGACGCGCCACCTTTTTTGACCACATCACCCAGATCTTCAACCGTAGAGGCTCCGCCGCAAGCAACCACCGGAATACTTACAGCCTCTGCCACTCGTCTGATGAGTTCAAGATCATAACCTTGCATGGTACCGTCCCGGTCAATTGAATTAAGGAACAATTCACCGGCCCCCATCTTTTCCATTTCGACTGCAAATTTGAGGGGATCAAGGCCAGTCGCTTTACGGCCACTATGGGTCATAACTTCGTATTTGCCAAATAAACTCTTCTTCACATCTATAGAAACAACAATGCTTTGACTGCCAGCCAAGTCAGCCGCAGCTCTAACAAACGGTGGATTCTCTACGGCGTAGCTGTTAATGGCAACCTTTTCAACTCCCAAACTGAGGATTTCTTTGACATCTTCCAGGCTTCTGATGCCACCGCCATACCCTAACGGCATGAAACACTCACTGGCGATTTCGGACAGCAACTTAAAAGGCGGTTTTTTTTGTTCAATAGTTGCAGTAATGTCCAAAAAGATTAGCTCATCCACTTCCTTATCATTGAAGATTTTAACAATGTTGATTGGGTCGCCCAGGTAGGTGAGGTTTTTAAATTTTACAGTCTTGACCAAGCCCCTATTCCGCAACAGCAAGCAGGGGATAACTCTCGTGCGTACCATCGAAATTCTCCGCGAAGTTCCGGTATAGTTTCATGCCAAATTTGTGGCTCTTTTCGGGGTGAAATTGCACTCCTACGATATTTTCCCGCGCCACCGCCGATACAAACTCATAGCCATAGTGGCTTGTCGCTAAAATATTCTCCCTTTGTTGGCAGACGACATGGTAGGAATGGACAAAATAGAATCTCGGTTCCTCGTACATATCAGTAAAAACTGGATGAGGTTGTTTAAGGTTGATCAAATTCCAGCCCATATGAGGCACTTTTAGGCCTAATTGCTCCTGATTGAAGTTAAAGCGCCTGGTTTCGGCCTCGATCCAGCCCAACCCAGATAAAATCCCTTCCTCACTTTTTTGGCTAAATAATTGCATCCCCAGGCAAACTCCCAGGGTAGGGGTTTTGTCCTGAAGAACTTTGGTGTTTAAAAGGGGAATAAGGCCAAGTTCATTTAGATTTCTCATCCCATGGTCAAAAGCCCCCACTCCGGGTAAGATGAGTTTATCGGCGTTTTCGATGGTGGCAATGTCAGATGAAATGACGGCTTTGGCTCCAACCTTTTTCAGCATATTGGCAATGGAACCCAAATTGCCCATACCATAGTCAATGATAACGATGCTCACTCGAAATATTTCCTTTCATACCTTCAAGCCAATGCATTGCGTAATAAACTCTCTGTAGTTATTTTCCCACCCATCAGCCCATATTGAGGCTGCAATAGTTTCGTTTACATTGCCGCTGTTATCTGAAAACAGCCTGGTCTTTAACTCTTCTATACTATCAAATTGCTCAAACGGACACTCAGGCAGTCCGAATGTAGTAATTTCATTATTCACTACAAATATCTTATGGACCAGGCCAACTGCTTCGAAAAGGGCAGTGGATATTTCGCCGATTACCGCATAAGTACCGGCTAATCGCTCGTACAAATTCTCTGAATTGTCAATGATGATGCCAGCATCATTTTGGGCAAACTGTTCTAACGCGAACTTTCTTTCAATAGGATGAGGGCGAACCATGATTTCGTAATCATTTTTGACACTTTCCTTGAGCGATTTGGCCATTTCAAAATAGGTGTGGAACCTTACACCGTCAGATAACAGCAAGATTTTGTTTTTAGACGAATGTCCTGTTGCGTATTTTTGCTTCATTTCCTCATAATAAGGATTACCTATAACTATCATTTCCACCGGAGGATTTATTCTCTCTATCCACCACTGCCCATAAGCCAGAAAATAGTCCGGCATGAATTTACGATAACTGCTTGACTGCTCTATAAAGGGTGCATAATTGTAGGCATCATGCCCTGAAGAAATCATACCGTGTTGTACTTCTGCCGTTTTTATCCCCATATCCTTTGCAAGCCGGATTATATGACCACGATATCCGTAACATCCATCTTCAAAAAATATTAGCCCTGGATTAACCCTCTGGTAAAGTTTCTCATACATGTCTAATTGTAGCCCAAGACTCCGGCAGTACCCGATTAGTATTCTGTGTAACAACCCTTTTTGTTTGTCAGTTAATTGAAACCTTACGATCCCTTGTAATCTCGATTCAATAAATTTTATAAAGCGCTGCACAATATGTTCGTTGAATGTCTTGAGAGGAAGCCGGGAGAGAAAGCCCGCAAATAATATATAAGGTGCATGATACATAACATTTTTATTTGTACGCGGTTTGAAATGCTGAAATTGAAAAGCATCCTCGATAAGTAAAGTTGAATCTGGAAAAGATAGAGAGAAATAATCACTGACACGATTAAAATATGCATCACCAATCTTAATGTTGGTAACTCCACTATTGAAAAATGCAATTTTGGCCTGCCGCTTGAAGAATCTTAAGTTATGAATATACCCATCGGCAAAACATTTCAAAACTTTTCCAAATGGAAGCTTGGCGTCATCCTTGACGAGTGTTTCTTTACCATAAATTTCCTTATCTATGACCATGCGGATAACAGTGGTTCGTATGCGTGGCCACAACAAATAGTCAGTACCCGGACAAGTAAAATCCAATATTTCTGGTGTATTTTCGATTTCTATAATATCTTTCAATGTTAACACTGTTTACTTCTCGAAAACTGTCCGTTGCTTTCCTCTCAGTATTTGTTGGACAAAGTTCAGCATCATTACCTTTTCAGCTGATGTATAAAAACTCAATGCCATCAGAACCAAAGGATAAGCCAGCAGCAAAGTTGCTTTTATGCCCAAATCTATCACCATGGAGTCCGATTGCAGCATTGTGCCCAATGCAAACAGGCAAATTGTCACTAGTGCAATCATGCCTAGCCGCCGGTACTCATATGGAAAAGGGTAGATACGTTGGCTAATAAACCAAACCAATAGTAACATCAAGGTATAGGCCAGCAACGTAGCCCAGGCAGCGGCTATAATACCATAGCTAGGAGTTAACCACAGATTTAATCCCACATTGACTAGGCCCGACATTACTGTCACAGTTGGTACCCAGCCCGTTTTGGATTTCAGGAACAAAAAATTGACTGGAAAAAAATACAACCCATTCAGCAGCAGGCCCGCAATAATCCAGGGCATAATCTGGTAGGCTGCGTGGAAAGTAGGTGCAGTTAACAAAATTAGGACCTCTTTGGCTAACAGAGTTGAAGCCAATGCCACCCAGGATAATATGAGCGTGTAATAGGTTGCCAGACGAGCCAGACCAGGCTTGGCAGCATTCCCTTGAGTCGCGTCAGTTTTAAAGAGAAATGGTACCCAGGCGTTATTAATAGCTGTGGCTGCCATGGTCATTATCCCGGCAAGTTGATAGCCCATCGCGTATAACCCAAGTTCGCTTAAGGACACAAACCGTTCCAAAATCACTCGATCTGAAAGATCCAAAATCCAACTAGCCAGACTATGCGGCACAAGGGGTAGACTAAATATCAAGGCAGTTTTCAGGATTGACCACCGTAATATTACCTGCACCCGGCGTAGGGTAAGCACTAAATATGGTCCAGCCATTAAGATACCTGCCCACAGTGTACCGAGTAGATAACCATAGGCCCCTTGTTTTTTTAAGACTACTAGGGTGATGACCAGTCCAATAGACAACAAAGTGTTAATCACAGTCAGCAGAACATATGACCCTGCCCGTTCCTCAATTTGCAACAAATTGAGCGGTAGTAAACTCAGAACATTGAAAAAAGCAATCCATATTGACAGACGAATATAAGGTTCAAAGGGTACTTCCCGCAATAACAGTGGGAAAAATGTACTGCCCAGCCGGTCAAGCAAGAGGGTCATACTTGCTGCTGTTACGAGCAGACTAACCCAAATTGTACCGCTGCTCTGGCGGCGTTCTGCTTCATTTTCGGTATTAAAATAAAGGCGAGTTAAAGCACCGTGCAGGCCTAAAGGATAAAGCAGACTCAATATCGCTGTAATGGTTACAGTCACAGCAATAATTCCATAGTCAGCCGGAGTTAAGTAGCGAGTGTACAGAGGCAAGAGAAAGAAATTAATTCCTCGAAGAATAATGCTGCCCAAACCATAAACAAGAGATTTTCCGGCTAGGTCTTTAAGATCGGCTAAGGTACGTGATGGGGTCAAGAATTTTACCTCTGGATAGCTTCTATCCGGATATGCTCTATTACCCGTTTTTGATCGACGGGTTTTAAGCCGACTGAGCATGGTAAGCTTAATGCCTCTCGATTCAGGTGTTCAGCCACTTCGCATCGATATATTAGCGCGCCAGTATGGGCTGGGCTGCAATGCACTGGTTGCCATAGTGGGCGAGTCTGGATTTGGACGGCTTCTAGTCGGCGTAGCAAAGCCCGGCTGTCCATCCCATATTGAACTTCATCTACCAAAATTGTATACATCCAGAAAATACTGTGCGCCCACTCCGCTTGATCCATAGGAGTGATACCCGGCAAATCTTTTAAAGCTTCGGTATAAGTCGATGCGATGCGTCGTTTGGCGACAATATACTGGTCAAGAAGTTCCATTTGGGCACAGCCCATAGCCGCCTGAATGTTGGTTAGACGGTAGTTATAGCCAATTTCCTCATGAATAAACTCTACCGGATCATCCTTAGCTTGGGTGGTCAGATATTTGGCTTTCCGGGCCCAATCAGTATTATCAGTAACAATCATTCCTCCACCGCCAGTGGTAATAATTTTATTTCCATTAAAACTAAAACAAGCAATATCACCAAGCGAACCAACTGAGTGCCCATTGTATTTGGCCCCTAGACTCTCTGTTGCATCTTCGATAATAACCAAGTTGTACTTTCGAGCCATCTCCATCAGAGGCTTCATATTTACTGGATGCCCCAAAATGTGTACTGGCAGAATAGCTTTGACTCGCCGTCCTGAAGCCTTGTTATGCAATTCACCATTCTGCCAATGACATTCCTTTTCCAAAAAGTCAATAACCTTCTGCGTGTCTATTTGCCAGTAGTTGAGTTCAGCGTCTATCAGCACAGGCCACGCGCCAATATAACGGATGGCATTGACCGGAGCAATAAATGTTAACGTGGGAACTAATACTTCGTCGTTGGGCTGTATTCCAGCTACTAGCAAAGCAATGTGAAGCGCCGCAGTGCCATTGACCGTCGAAACCGCATGTTGTACGCCAATTCGATTGGCTACCTCTTGCTCAAAACGATCTACAAAAGAGCCAACCGATGATACCCAGCCGGTATCGAGACATTCTTTGATGTAGGTCCACTCGTTGCCTCGTATTTCGGGAATGCAAAGCGGAATAAAATCTACTGCTAGAGGATCGCTAGGTTCAAATAGTGTAGACATCAGGACGGAATCTTTCCGGGTGTTGTCGTATCCACTCAATGGTTCGCTCCAGACCTTCTTTAAGATTGATTGTTGGTTCCCATTCTAGTAGCATACGGGCCAGGGTGTTATCGGCCAGCAAACGTTCAACTTCGCTTTTATCAGGGCGGAGACGCTGCTCGTCACTCTCGATGGTAATGGTCTGGCTTAACAATTCCCCAATCAATTGCGCCAATCCACCTATGCTAATCTCTCGACCAGAACCCAAGTTAATCGTTTGACCGATTACTGCTGGGGTCGAGGCTGCTAATAAAAATCCATCCACCGTATTACTTACATAGTTTAAGTCACGGGTAGGGTGCAGGTTACCCAAACGCACCGTTTGCCGCGCTAGACCCTGAGTAATAATGGTTGGGATAATGGCTCGAGCCGATTGACGTGGTCCAAACGTATTAAACGGTCGGATAGTGACCACCGGTACGTTGAAAGACAAGTAAAATGCCTCAGCCATTTTATCGGCGCCAATTTTGCTAGCCGAATAGGGTGATTGCCCTTGCAAGGGGTGCTTCTCGTCAATCGGCACATATCGGGCCGTGCCATACACCTCGCTGGTCGAAGTGTGAATGACACGTTCAACTTCCAGTTCACGCGCTGTCTGGAGTACATTCAGTGTACCCTCTATATTAGTGCGGACATAGGATATCGGCGCGTGATAGGAGTAAGGAATGGCAATGAGGGCCGCTAGGTGGAAGACAATTTCTGCGCCTTGCATAGCCTGACGTACACTGTCCCGGTCACAAATATCACCAACCATAACGTTGATTTCATGACAAAGCGGCGACTCATTGAGCCAGCCCCAATTCCCCAAGGCATTATAGTGCACAAGTGCTCGCGTGTCAGCGCCTAATTCCACCAATCGTTCAGTCAGGTGGCTACCTATAAAGCCACCTGCCCCGGTAACCAGGGCTCGCTTCCCGTTCCAGTTCAACTTTTTATTTTCCCTTCCTTAATGTCTTCTTGGGCGCGTTCGTAATCAACATGCTGACCGATGTCCAGCCAATACTCGTGGATAGGAAAGCTGACTACGAGTTGTCGCTCATCCAGCAAACGCTGGATTAAATCAGTCATATTAAAATGCTGACCACCAGGAATGTAATGATGGGCAGCCGGCTCCAAGAGATAAATGCCGGCGTTCACAAAAAAGCTAAAAACTGGTTTCTCGGCTAACCGCTGGATAAAAGGACCTTCACTTTCTACTACGCCGTAGGGTACATCCAGGTCGTATTTGCGCACGGCAACCGTCAGTAAGGCTTGATGTTCCCGGTGGAAGGCCAGCATAGCCCGAAAATCTACCTGGGTTAGAATATCCCCGTTAATAACCAAGAGTGGCTGCTCGGGAGTTTGCATCAATCCCAATGCCCCAGCCGTGCCGAGTGGGCGGCCTTCATCTACGTAATTAATCTCTACCCCAAATTGATGTCCATCCCCAAAATGTTCGATAATCTTATCTGCTAAATAATTAGTAGTAATATTGACTTGCCGAATACCGGCTTGATGAAATTGTTCAACAATTCGTTCTATCAGGGGGCGACCTCCAACCGGCAACATGGGTTTGGGTATGTGATCGGTTAACGGTCGTAACCGCGTGCCAAACCCACCGGCCATGATGACGGCTTGGAGGGGTAGCGCTTGTTCTGGCAAAAGTTCATCCAGAGTTACCAAGCTGACTACCCGCCCATCCGAATCCAGTAAAGGTATTTGCCGCACGGCTCGTTCCTGCATCAGCCGCAGTAAAGCAATTGACTCGCTGTTAAGGGGAGCTGTCACGGCCTGAGGATAGGGTGATTTGGATTTGCGGGTCAGTAATTCACTCACCGGTGTATCCAAGTTTTGTCCGAGTAACATGGCCCGGCGGATATCGCCATCGGTAATAGTTCCCAATAGACACCCGGATTCATCGGTAATAAGCGCAATACCTTTTTCATTACGGTCAATGCAGGCAATTACCTGGCGAATAGAACTTTCTGGACTAACACATAGGATCGAAAGATCGGAGATCATACGAGTACCTCGCGGTTAACATCTAGAGCCTGTTATGCACTTTAAGACTTGACAAGGCGGGTATGCTACCAAGATGGAACGAAAAGCATACCCCAGTGATGTAAATGATGATGAATGGGCCTTCGTGGCTCCTTATCTGACCCTGATGCGCGAAGATGCGCCCCAACGAGACCATGAGTTGCGCGAAGTGTTCAATGGCTTGCGCTGGCTGGTTCGCGCCGGGGCCGCCTGGCGGATGATGCCCAACGATCTGCCGCCGTGGTACACGGTCTATCAACAGACCCAGCGTTGGATTAGTGCTGGCGTGTTCGAAGCGATGGTCCACGATTTGCGGGCACTGTTGCGCCTGGCTTTGGGTCGAAGCGAACAACCCTCGGCGGCGATTTTCGATGGTCGGACGCTGCAATCGACCCCGGAAAGCGGTCAGCGGGCCGGCTACGATGGTCATAAACGCAAAAAGGGCAGCAAAACGCATATCGCCGTGGACACCTTGGGCCATCTGTTGGCCTTGTATGTCACCCCGGCCAACGAACAAGAACGTGCCCAGGTGGGTGAACTGGCTCAACAGGTCCAAGAAGCGACCGGTGACACGGTTAAAGTCGCCTTTGTCGATCAAGGCTACACCGGTGACACGGCCGCTCAGGAGGCCGCCGAGCATGGCATCGAGTTGATCGTGGTCAAGTTGCCGGAAGCCAAGAAAGGCTTTGTGTTGCTGCCCAAACGCTGGGTGGTCGAACGCAGTTTCGCCTGGGCGGCCCGCTTTCGCCGGCTGGCGCGGGACTATGAGCGCTTGCCCGAAACCCTGGCCGGGCTGCATTTCCTGGCTTTTGCGATGGTGATGCTCAAGCAGGCCGTTCATCTTATGACCATAAGTTCATAACAGGCTCTAGGCAAGCGGGTGTATTAATCTCCAACCATCACCCTCTTTTTTCCATAGATGAGGCGACCGGAATTTATCACACAGCTCAAAAAAGACCTCTTGATCCATTTCAAGATACTCCATCACTTCTCGAAAATATCGGTCTGGAAATTCCCCGTCAAATTTTTGAACAAGAGCAATCCCCTCTTCCCGAGTCAGGTGTTTGTTGCGAATCTCTTGCGAAGTGTCGTAGGAAGCTCGACCCAGGCCAAACTTCATATAAGTGGTATAATAATGTAAATCGTCAATCTTATCATCAATACTATTATATTTACTGTAAGTGCCTTGAGTACGGAACGGCCTGGCCTGAAAAGCGGTATATTCAACTGCATAGTAATAGGCTTCCTGCGGCGTCCACTTGAGATAGTAACCCAGATAATGGACTTCAATTTTCGATTTTTCCAACTCTTGATAGTCTGCCGGTAAGAAAGCTAGTAAATCAACCAGAGGAATATTGTATTTCTCTCTCAACTCACGAATGGGAACTCCACCCAGGTAAATCTCATCTAGGTTTTGATTGGCATAGTAGGATTTATCACGTAGAGACGTATTGTTTTCAGCAATGGGATTGCCATACTCAGCTTCATTTTCGCCATAAAAAACCAGCGGGATGTTATATCTGAGGGCAATTTTCGGAGCAATATTTTTCTGTCCCAAAATGAAAGTCTGAAAGGGGTGGAGTAGGTTTTCGATACCCAGCCGAGTTAACAACTTCATCACTCGGCCATTAGGTTTGAAGGTAATATTGTCAAAACCACCAACTTCGATCCAATTGCGAAAATTTTGCTGACCGTAATCGGTATAAAGAAGAGGGGGCCAGGTGACGGTCAAGGGATGCATGCCGTACTTATACTTCAAAATGTGAGCGGCATAGGCACTATCCTTCCCGCCGCTGCCAGGCACGATGCAATCATAATAACCATCCTCTCGACGGTACTTATCGAGCAGTTTGACCAATTCACGCTCACGTGCTTCCCAATCAATCTGTTCCTTCTGTTCGGCAAATCGGCAGGCATCGCAAATACCGTCCTCACCAATGTTCAAAGTCGGTGCTTTGCGATCAGGTTTATGTTTGAACTCGGGGTACGATGCAGGCCGCTGATTTGACATGACACAACGTTTGCAAAAAACAACCTGTTCAGGCAAGCCATAATAGGCTTCCAATTTTTCCGACATGCTAATTCTCCTTAACCTTGCCTTGCTCTCGAATGAAAGCGATCATGTTCTGGTAAATTTGTAAACCCTGTGGACCGCTTCGTTCAGGATGGAACTGAGTAGCGAAGATATTGCCTTGTCTCAAACTCGAACAAAAATCAATCTGACCATAGCAAGACACGGACAGAACCACTTGAGGGTCTTCAGGTTTGACATAGAAGGAGTGTACAAAATACATAAATTCACCAGCCGGTAGGCCCATTAGAGGTGAGTTGCCCCATTGTTCTTCCGTGACAGATAAACTGTTAGCCTGATGCGGCTTGTAAATACGATTCCAGCCAATCTGCGGTACTTTTAGTTTTCCTGACGAATTACCAGGGTTTTCAAATCGCACCACCGGCCCCTCAATTAACCCCAAGCCTTGATGTTGACCGAATTCATAACTCTCGGTCATAAATAGCTGCATACCCAAGCAAATTCCAATTAAAGGTTTACTAGATGCAGCTATCTCACGCAAAGGCATGATTAAATCCAACCGCTTGAGAGATTGCATAGCATCGCCAAACGCCCCTATCCCAGGCAAAATAACTGCATCAGCTGCCAGGATTTCCTGCTTTGTTGAGGTAACAAATCCGTGCATCCCTACATGCTCGCAGGCATGTTTAACGCTGAAAAGATTGCCGAGCCCATAATCTATAATAGCAACTTTAATAGATTCTGCCTCACTCCTCATAAACCACTCCAGTAGATTGATAACGGCACTCGATGCCCTGTTGACTCAGGTAATCTTTGATTTCAGGCAGCGCCACATCTTGAATTTTAGAAAAAGTAGCGCCTCGGCGCAGAAATTCCGTATTCCCTTCGGCGGAAAAATCAGCTTTTTGATACTCAGGATGTCTAACGTAATTGTAATGCAGAATTGAGGCCAGACTGACCGCATCCGCTTTGCCTTGGGTAATAGCCTCAGCAATATGCTCGACTTTCCCGGCTCCGCCACTGGCAATGACTGGAACAGGTACGGCTTCGGCAATGCGCCGGGTCAAATCCAAATCAAAACCTTTCCCGGTGCCTTCATTATCAATTGAGGTTACCGCTAACTCACCTGCCCCTAACTGTACCGCATAGATAGCCCACTTAAGTGCATCAATGCCGGTACTTTCACGTCCGTAGTCCACATAGGCTTCATAATTGCCGTTTGACTTTTTGATGGCTTCGATTGAAACCACAATTGTTGATGATCCAAAAGCCCTGGCTGCCTCTCGAATCAACTCGGGTCGGTGAATCGCCGCTGTATTGAGTGAAACCTTGTCCGCGCCAGCTCGCAGGGCGGTGCGAATGTCATCCACACTTCTTAGCCCTCCTCCCACGGTTAAAGGAATAAAAATCTCGTGCGATGTTCTTTCAATAATGTCAAGCAAACTGTTCCGACCATAGAGGCTGGCTACAGCATCCATATAGATCAGTTCATCCGCCCCTTGCTCATAGTAATGGCGTGCAAAGTGCTCTGGCTTGCCCAAAACGCGTAATCCTTCCAGATGAATACCTTTGACCAGATTAGGCCCTTTAATATCCAATCGAGCAATAATGCGAATGTTCAAGGTTTTTCCTCTTCCGGTATGAACCACTCACACTCTGATCCTGCCTGTCGTAACGGACGAGCAGGCACACCCACTACAACCGCATGCGCCGGGACATTTTTAATGACCGTTGCCCCGGCCCCCACAATTGCCCCTTCACCAATGATTAAACATTGTTTCACGGTAGCTCCCGCGCCAATGTGCGCCCCCCGCCCCACTTGAACAGTACTGGCCAAGCGAGCGCCTGTCGCAACATGGACATGATCACTCAAACTACACTCGTGTTCGACAATTGCGCCACTGTTGATAATCACATTCTGGCCTAGCCTGGCCCCCGCATTGATGATGCTACCAGGAAAAATCTGTGAGCCAGGGCCAATTTCCGCCCATTGTGACCGAATGGCCGCCGGGTGGATGATAGTTAACGGTTCCAGATGATAGAACAGCCCTAGCTCAAACAAGCGTTGCCGAGGACGGTTATCGCCAATCCCGCCCAAACCAATGGCAAAACAGGTGAAGCCGCGCCTTACTAGCTCTGGCAGTAGCTCATCACCGCCCAAGATAGGTACGCCCAGAATCATTTGCCCCCAGCGGGACTGGTCAGCATCTAAAATCGCCTGTGGCCACCTCATCCCACTCAGATGGATGCTATCAATCAATACCTGCGCGTGTCCACCACCACCGAGAATTACGCAAACTGCCTCTGCCTGGGTAGTCATCTCTAGTTTACCCCAGTGAAGGAGACATCTTTTAAATCATAGAAACGTTTAGCCAGCAATCGCTGGTCTAGCGTCACATTCTTGAGCCGCTCAACAATTCTACCGGCAGCCTGACCGTTACCATAGGGGTTAACTAAACCCCGCAGACTTTCTCTAAAGTCAGGTTGAATTGCCTTTTTGATGGCGACTCCAATCTCATCACGTCTGTAGCCGGTATCAATCACGTTGGTCGCTTTGACCCGGCCTTGCTGGCGCGTCCCAATATTGACAACCGGCACTTGGAACGAAGGCGCCTCAATAATTCCGCTTGACGAGTTTCCTACCATCGCCGTTGCCAAGGCCATGAGGCTAAAGTATCCCAATGTTCCCAAATTATCTACCATTTGGGCCGAAGCATGGTTTTTAACAAACGTCTCAAGCATACGGACAATATTTCCCCTGTTCGTATCAGCATTAGGCAGAGTGAAAATCACCGGTATGGCACATATTTCCAGAGCCGCTAATAATTCAGTGGTCTGCCATTCGGCTTGTTCGTACTCCAAGGTAACAGGATGAAACGTGACTAATAATAACGGATCGTGCAGTAGCAATCCATACTTGGCTTCAAATTCATGTTTTTGAAGTAATCTGACCGAATGTAAATTATCCAAACTGGGCGCGCCAGAGATTATAATACGCCAGGGTTCCTCGCCCAATTGCAAAACGCGATGAGCATATTCTTGGGTCGAAACGAAGTGCAAGTGACTGAGTTTGGTCAGCGAGTGGCGTAACGCATCATCCATCGCCCCTTGCGTTACTTCACCACCATGAATGTGAGCCACAGGAATCTTAAAAGGTAGGGCAGCTAGGGCAGCAGCATGCATCTCAAAACGGTCACCCACGACTACCAAAATATCAGGCTGGATACGGGCATAAGCTTGAGAAAAACCAATCAATCCCAGGCCCATAGATTTGGAAATTCCTTGGGGTGTATCGGACGAGAGCAGCATATCCACCTGTTCCCCAATTTCAAAACCATCGGCCTCAATCATAGCGATAGTTGAGCCGAATTGGTAGGAGAGATGCATTCCGGCAACGATCAGATGTAGTTTTAAATCGGGTTCCGCCTGAATTTTGCGCAAAACTGGCAGATAGATACCGTAGTCAGAGCGCGCAACTGTGACTACACCGACCTTTCTCATTGGAGCATCTCCAGGGCGAGTAGGGTTCCAGCCGGGACAGCTTGTTTCACAGTGCGACCGATCAGATAAGGCCGCATAGTGGGTGGTAGTCCTGTACCAGGCCGCTTAATGGCGATCAACTCCTCGGTCAAAAGAGTACCGACTGGAATATCTTTAGCTGCAACCAGGCTCTTACGGGCTACTGCCGCTGTGTTCGCCTCACTGGCAGCAGGCTCCTTGCGCCCATGCCCCATAGCCAGCTCAACGGTACGAATACTGTGTACCAGCGCTGCCAGCTCATCTGGCTCTAACGAAGCCCGGTGATCAGGGCCAGGTAAATTTCGGTCCAGAGTGAAATGTTTTTCGATGACACAAGCGCCTAACGCCACCGCAGCAATAGCTACTTCAATTCCTAAAGTATGGTCGGAATAACCCACGGGGATACCAAAGGCAACTGCCATCGTCTGCATAGCTCGCAGGTTGGTATCGGTAGGAGCTGCTGGATAGTTGCTGACACAATGCAGCGCGACTAGATTAAGATTGCCGGTTTCTTTGATAGTCCGAATGGCTGTCTCCACTTCACCCAGATAGGCCATGCCAGTTGAAACAACTAGCGGCTTACCTTTAGCAGCCACATGGGTTAGAAAGGGCAGGTTAGTGATTTCACCCGATGGAATCTTGAAAACAGCAATGTCGAGGCTATCCAGGAAATCGGCGCTCTCCTCATCAAAGGGGGTGGACATGAAAACCAGGCCCTTTTCCCGACAATACATGGCTAGATGGCGATATGTCTCAACTGAAAGCTCGAGACGATGTAACATCTCATATTGAGTCTCGGCCACATTAGTTGTCTGCTGCTGATAGGTGGCCTTGGGCGCATCCGAGGTAACCAGTCGATCGGCCTTAAAAGTTTGGAATTTGACGGCATCAGCATTGGCGCGGGCTGCTACATCTACCAACTGGCAGGCCGTTTCCAAGTTGCCATTGTGGTTTACCCCCGCTTCGGCAATAATGAAGCAACGCTGGTCAGAGCCAACTTTGCGGCCCGCAATATCAATCCAGCTCATGCTTGCAGCGATCCTTTAAGATTAAATCAACCAGGTATAAATCCCAGGGTGTATCTATGTCTAATGACCTTTCCGACGGCATCACATATGCAAAAGTTGCTTCCGGGTAGAACGTCTGTTGCTCGAGCAGGACTTCTCGCCGGATGAGATAAATTGCTCCATTCAAACAATATACTGGTGGTAACTCTTGCCGGCGCTGGATCAAAGTCTGATCATCTTGCCAGGATTTTAATAAGCCATTGCTTTCTACTCGTTTCATCAAGGCTGGGTGTTGATGCTCTACGGGACAGACACTGATGACCGAATCCGCTGCTTTCTCTTGCGCCAGAGTCGCTGCCGCCTCGATATCAGCGCTAGTACGTAGTGGTGAGGTCGGCTGCAACCAAAGCACAAAGTCGGGCCGGTACTGTTCTTGTTCCTGTAACCAATTAAGTGCATGACTAACGACATCGATTGCCGATGCCGTATCAGAAGCAAACTGGGCTGGGCGTATAAAAGGAATCTCAATCCCGGCGGCACGGGCCAACCCCGCAATTTCCTGGTCGTCAGTACTAACGATCAGACGAGTCACAGTAGGTGTTACCTGCGCGGCTTCCCAGGTCCATGCTATGAGTGGTCTACCCCCCACCTGGCGGACGTTCTTGCGGGGTATCCCTTTGCTTCCCCCCCGCGCGGGAATGATGCCCAAAATATCAAAACCCATGTTCACTTACCGAGGCTAAGGTTGATATTGATTTGTTGGTGCTTTTCACGTTCCTCAGCCTGTTTGATGGCGTTAGCCTCTGGGTTGCGGCGCTTCCATTCGCGCTCGTATTCGGCTAGCCGGTTGTAATCAAACCGAATCATTAACTCACGCAAGCCGTATAACTCTACGGTATCGAAATTTTCCGAAATAACCGCTGTAACATCGGTTGCATCGCCAATAGCCAGCATGAATTTTTCCAGGTCGCCACCATACTGTTCAAGAATCCGATCTTTGTAAACTTGATACCAGAAGGAACCGGGATAAGGTGTTGCAAAGAAGGGTTTGACGACTATACCCAATTGTTCCCAAGCACGCATGCAATCGCGCAGTGAGTCAAAATCCTCGCTGGGAAAGCCCATAATCTGGTTGGGAATAGGGCGGATGCCAGCTTCCATAGTCCAAAAGTATGATTGAATATTGGTTTTTGGCGTTGAACCTTTCCCCAACCGTTTCAAAATCTGAGGAGAGAAAGACTCGTAACCGTAGACCAGATGGGAACACCCGGCCTGGCGCATCATCTTTAAAGCAGTAGGGGTACAGAGGGTAGCGTGACTCGTCCCGCTCCAATGCACCCCATGGCAAGATTCACTGTGCTCTACTCTATCGTGGATACATTGAGGCTGTAAGCCTTCCTCCAACCAGAACTCGCAAATCTCCTTGAGCCAAGTTCGGCCTGAGTAGACATCCATGGTCATTAGGTTTTCATCAAGAAAGCCCACAAAATCAATTTGATACCGTTGGCGTAGATATTTCACCATATCAACAATGTACCGTGGGCTATGGTAACGAATGGTGCGGGTGTAGGTTCCTGGAGCATCAAAAAGCACATTGGGCTCACCTTGGCTGTCTTTAATGTATTTCAAATCGCCGCTGATACCCAGGTGGAAGCAAAATTTACAAACCAGCGAGCAGCCATAAGAGGCATTAATATCCAGTCGCCGTTTGGCCACCATTCCTTCTTCAGAAAAGAGCACCTGACTATTGGGGAAGTAGATTTCTTCTAAAGGAAATAGGTCATAAGCAGGATAAGGTAAAGTATCAAGGTCTTGCAGCAGTTCACGCGGTCCTGTCATCACCAGCTTGTCACCGGGGCCTCGAAAGATGAGGCCAGATATTTTGCCAGGTTCAATTCTTTTGGCACCTACCTGGGCTAAAATATCGTTGAAAGTTTGGAATGCTTCGCCGATAACCCCAATATCTATTTGAGGGAGAAGCTGCATTATATCGCGAGGCATAGCCGTCATTAAGCCACCACCAACAACAAGTAAAGCATCTGGCGCGTAGGCTTTGGCTAGCGGGCAAATTTTCTTCACATAGCTATAAGTCGTACTGATACCGCCTGTAGCGATTACATCCCAATCATCCGCTTCGATAGCTTGGCGCAGCACCTCATCCCCCAGTCGCCAGGCATTGGCATCATAAACCTGAACTAAATGGCCTTCTTTCATGGCCAATGAGGCCAACAGTGCGATACCATAAGGTACGTGGCGTGGAACATCTTCCTGCCGAACTATCGGGTTGATGAACAAAACTTTAGCCATGGATTACCCTCTCAAATCAAATTACCCCTTTGAATTTTGCAGAAACTCGGCCAATATCATCCAATGGATGCCTGGACCAAAAAGGATACCGCCGCCTGTACAATTATAAGTTTTACAATCAGCTTCTTGAGCCATTTCTAGAAATGAGTTCCGGTACCATAGGTAAGCTGGGTCCGTATAAAACTCTTGGCCCAAATGGGGATTAACAATGTGGACAAATACCTCATCAAGTCGTTCTAAGCCAACCAGACTGACAATCTCTTTGTAGTATTGAGTTTGATTGTATGGGGTATCCGCATAATAGCCAAAGTCCATCCCAACGAGGCCAACACGCGTTTTACTGAGGACTGCGTGAGCGAATACCCAGCAAGCCGAACCAACATTGCCTCCGGCGTTGACACAAGGCAGGCCATTCAAGGCATAGATTTTACGGGTCAGGCTGTCCTCAACTTCATAATCATCATACATCGGATTCCACCAGTATATGTCCATACCTGCTTCAATAGCTCGCTGAACCACTGCTTGAGATGCGCTTGAGGCGATAGCAATATGCATCTGGGGACCATGTGCGTTGATGAGGTTAAGTAATTCTTGATTGAAACGCAATTGATCCTGGTGAAACTTAGGATCCATGTCCTGGCGAGTGTAGTAATCATCCTGAGTCAGCTTTTCTTCGGTTAACTCTGGATCGCCGAACCAACGCACGATACGGTGCGGATGGGGGTCAAGTGTTACAATGAGATGAGGAATAATATCGTGACGTAAACACCACGACATTGACGACTCAGTAGCTACAATGACTCCTTTAAACCCCGATTGCTTGATCAGAGTGGCGGTATCATTTCGATGCAAGGATGGCCCTGCTGCAATTACAAGTGCATCATCCCCTGCCAACATAGAGGTTTCTTGTAACGAGGCAATACTTTTTCCAGTAGCAATCTGGGCAGAATTTGTTTGAGCATTGGCAAATCCCAACTCAGTTATTTTTAGAAGGGTGATTCCACTCATTCTTTCGGCAATGCGTTGCCCCAGGCTACCACGCTCTTGATTATTCATGGCCCTATTTGCTCACGTCGGATACCTCGGAGTTAGTATCAGCCTCGTTATTCTTCTTGCCCATGCCATAAAGAAATTTTTTCTTCGAGACAAAAGCAATACTGCCTCCTAATCGCTTAAGTGCTTCTCGTTCAAACTGGGTCGTCAAATCCTCTTCAATATTGTTTAATTCTATCGGCTTGCGAGGGGCAAAGTTTCCTTTGAGAATTTGAAGTGGTTCTTGCTGCATTTGTTCTTTTTTCATCAGTTTTATCGTCCTATTTGTTTCTTTGTTTTATTTATTGCTGTCCCTTCCGGCCATTCCAGCACTGTCTTAAACCCCTCCACTCGAAAAACAGGATAAACCTGATCAACCTCCGGCTTGACCTTAACGTGCGCCTCCAGACAGGTTAGGTGAATAATGTCGGCTAAGTCGCCATCACCTTCAATACACACTGTATCATAGCCAGCTTGTTTAACCTTAGCAAGCAACTCTTTTGATGTCCCTCGTGTTTCTCGATACCAGTGCAGGGAGGCTTGCATAAAAGAAGTCGTTAAGTGAGCCTTTTCCGCCAATCCCTTAGGCGTGAGCAGGTAGCGCAACCGGCGGCGCTGCATTTGGGTTACTTTAATATAGCCTTTGTTAATCAGCCGTTTGAGATACCAATTGACGCTGCCAACCGCTACCCCTAATTGAATAGCTAAATCGGCCTGGGTAGTATCTGGATTTTCTTCGATGTGATTTAGAATCTCTAAGTCGTAATTTTTGGACTGCTTCACCATATTTTTGGCAGTTATAATTCAAGAATTGAATTTCATTACTTGAATTATAAACGATAAAAACAGAAAAACAAATATGACCAAAGGACTATACCCGTTGTAGAAGTAAGGGAAGTGGCGAGTAACTATAGAATACAACAAAAGGAGCAATGAAGAGAAGAGGCAAAAGTCACTAACCAAACCAGTCATAAGCCCTCTATGACTTTCCCTAAAGTCACATTCGATGAGGGCGATAGGTCAACCAGGTAAAGCACCCTGGTTGTCTGGGAGCTTGGAGGATCAGATAATACTTTAGCCAACCTTCCAACCTCCCCAACAGTTGCTTTTTAAAAGCAAAACTCAGTACCACAGGTGGGGTTTATATCGTGACCAGGTATTTCAGGCCGGTCTCAAGCGTGACTTGAGGCTTCCAGCCCAGGATGGCCTTGGCTTGGCTGGGGTCAGCGTAGGAGTGCAAAATATCGCCGCTGCGGGCGGGGCCGTAGGTAGGCGCTACCTCACACGCAAAAATCTGGCGCAGCGCTTCAAAAAGTTGTCGGATACTGATCGGGTAACCTGTGCCAATATTCAATGTGCTACCAACGGCCTGAGGTACTGTAGCGGCCAGAAGATTGGCCCGAACCACATCTTCCACAAACACAAAATCACGGGTTTGTCGACCATCGCCGAAGATGGTGGGAACCGCTCCTTGCGATAATTTATTCACGAAAATAGAAATAACCCCAGAATAGGGCGAAGAGGGATCTTGCCTTGGCCCAAATACATTAAAGTAGCGTAAGACCACTGTTTCCAGGCCAAAAGCCTCCCAAAAAATTTGGCAATAGTGCTCGGCGGCTAATTTGCTGACTGCATAGGGTGACTTGGGCTGGGGACGCATCGTTTCAGTTTTAGGTAGGGTAGGGTCATCGCCATAAATCGCACAGGTAGAACTTAATACCAGGCGGCGAACCCCGGCTGTTCTCCCGGCTTCGAGCAAATTCAAAGTTCCCAACGTGTTGATCAGTTCGGTCTGGGCCGGCTCAGCCATAGACTGGGGTACAGAAACGATGGCGGCAAGATGGAAAATTACCTCCACCCCAGCGACCGCTCGCGCGACGGTTGTTTGATCTTCAATAGTGCCTTCAATAAATTCAATCTGATCCATGACCCCGGCCAAGTTGGCCTGCCGCCCGGTTGATAGATTGTCCAGCACCCGCACTTGCTGCCCTTGCGCCAATAACGCCTCAACCAGATGCGAGCCGATAAACCCCGCACCACCGGTAACGAGACAAAGCGCCATCTTAAAAATCACCCTCCTTGTTCAACTGTCTGGCTAAAAATTGAGGCATCTCGGAGGCCGAGTCGAATTTCTCGACCACGCCGTAAAGTTGCCCGCCCCGCCCTTTGACCTCGGGAATGATCCAGACCTGGAGGGGGGGGTAAATGAAAATGAAAACACCGGCCACCAAGATGAAACCTAATGCCAGCCCGTAAAGCGGCAAGGCTGGGTCACGATAGCCAAGCACCAATAGATTGGAGTTAAGCGACATGATAATTGTCAATCCCTCAATGGTGAAGGATTTTCCCACCTGGACCTTGATTTCTTCCGCGGGGGCAGGCTCTGAGCCATGCCGGACTTTGACCTCGAAGAGTTCCGGGTTGTTAGGATCAGGCACAATTTGGAAGGCCAAACCTGCCGCAGGAATAAGAAAATAAACCGGCGCATCAGCTCTAGCCAGGGGGAGGTGCAGTCGCTCAGCGGGAAAAAGATTTTCCTGAGAAGGGATCAAGCGCAGGAGTGTGCCTGTTTCATCCCGCGCCTCGATGGTCAAAGTCGGCTCCATCGCCCGTGGCCAGAACAAGGTATTCTTGAAAAAGGTGGGCAGATAAAGCCGCCAGGTTAAGGTAGATGGCTCCGCCCCCTCAACCGTAAAGTCTACCTGGCCGATCCCCTGGCCGGGGTCAACTTCTTTTAATTCAAACTGGCCCTCAAGAAGAGAGCTGCTGTTGGGTTCAAGCGGCCACAGTGTTAAAGTATCACTTTGTAGAAAAAAATGACTAACCACCAGGCCGCTAATCCCGGCGAGCAGGCCGGCGTAAAAAATGGTTGGCCCTAACCAGGCCCAGCGCCGCTGCGCCGCGCCGATCAAGCGTGGCTCTGCTTCGAGGGGCTGATAGAGGTAAAACCCCTGGGCGGCCAGCGATGCCCGGAGTTCATCCAAAAAGGTGTCGGGAGACTCGGGTAAACGAGTGGATTGCTCAACCCGCCGGGCCAGGGGATGCTGCTGGTTAAGGCTGGGCATGCGGGCTTGCAGCCGCGGCCATGCGGTGGCTCCGTAATCGGCCAGAGCAATCAAGCTATTCAATAATAGCAGCCCCAGCGGCAGCCAGAACCACAGCGAGTCAAATAGACGAGCAAAACCCAGCGGGTAGAACAGTTCTCCCCATGACTGCACCGCTGCTGGTAGGTTGGACACCCAGGCTTGACGGGTAGCAGGGGTCGTTACCGGGTTGGCCTGTTGGGGAATAACCAGGCTCAAACCCGCCACTGCTCCTAAAACTAGCAGCAATATCCCGGTCGCACGCGGACTGCGCAGACCGTACCAAATAGATGTGGTCAGGTTGGAGATTTGCCCGTGAAAGCTAGAGACAAAAGCTTTCGAGTTTGGAATTAACAAGCTGTAAACATCAATCGAAAATCTAATAAGCGCCCAATTCTTCCAGCCGCTCATCGCTGATGCCGAAATAATGAGCAATTTCATGTTTGATCGTCTGCTGAACTTCAGCAACGACTTCTTCCGGTGTATCGCAAACCTCGGCGATGCAGGCGCGGTAGAGGGTGATCGTGTCCGGCAGCACCATCCCGTAATCACCTGTACGCTCGGTCAAGGGGATGCCCTGGTACAGCCCCAACAGCAGCTCATCTGGTTCAAGCCCGGCCTCCTCTAACTCTTCCTCTGTCGGCCAATCAGCAATGAGGACTTCGATATTTTGCAGCCGGTCTTTGAAAAATGCCGGCAGCTCCTCCAATGCCTGTACGACCAGGGCTTCAAATTTCTTGGCGCTGATTTTTACAGGCATACAGTTATCCCTTCTTTTTTGTTTGACCGAGTGCCGGCCGAGAGTTGGAAAGTCGCCGGGAAGGGGCGGAAGGAGGCGGCGAGTGGGGAATAGTTTGGGTTGATTTGAGAGCCACCCGTCGGACTTGAACCGACAACCTGCTCTTTACGAAAGAGCTGCTCTACCGATTGAGCTAGGGTGGCAAGACTAATAGCAGGTCGCTATGAATGAAGCATCTTGATTATATCACGGCTCATTGAACTGTCAAAAAGTATCGAGAAAATAGCACTTTGGCAACAAAGGCTAAATTTTGTGCATTTTCCTCCCCATGAGTTATAATAACAGCCCGTGTATACGGAGTTGATATTTTCACAGCAAAAAACGGCCTTAGACATCCGTCCCCAAGAGGGTCCCTCTTGGGGACTTTATTTTTAGTTGGGTTAATTAAATTTAGGAGGAGAGTTATGACCAAATATATTTTCTGCACGGGCGGCGTGGTTTCATCTCTGGGTAAAGGGGTCACCGCGGCCTCGATTGGCCGGATTCTCAAGAGCCGGGGCCTCGCTGTCACCGTCCAAAAGTTAGACCCCTATCTCAACGTGGACCCTGGCACGATGAGTCCTTATGAGCACGGCGAAGTGTTTGTGCTGGAAGATGGGGCCGAAACCGACCTGGATTTGGGGGCCTACGAGCGCTTTATTGACGAAAACCTGACCCGTTCCAGCAACTTGACCAGCGGTCAGGTCTACCAGCAGGTCATTAACCGTGAGCGCCGGGGGGACTACCTGGGCAAAACCATCCAGGTGATTCCTCACGTGACCAACCAGATCAAAGCCAGCATTACCCACGTGGCCCGCGACAGCGGGGCTGACATCGTCATCGTCGAAGTTGGCGGCACGGTGGGCGACATTGAAAGCCTGCCCTTTTTGGAAGCGATTCGTCAGATGCGCAAAGACGCCGGGCGCGATAACACCTTCTACATCCACGTCACCTTGCTGCCCCATTTAAACGCCACCAACGAACTCAAAACCAAGCCGACACAGCACAGCGTTCACGAACTGCGCGGTATCGGCATCCAGCCCGATATGATTGTCTGCCGGGCCGACCTGCCCGTGCCGGACGAACTGCGTGAAAAGATTGCCCTCTTCTGCGACGTGGACCTGCAGGCGGTTGTCCCGCTGACCACCGTCGAAACCATTTACGAAGTTCCCCTGATTTTGGAGAAAACCGGCGTGGCCGATTTTATCTGTGAGCGCCTGCACCTCGACTGCGCCCCGCCCGACCTGGACGAGTGGCGCCGGATGGTCGAGCATATCAAAAAGCCCAAGCCGGCGGTCACGGTCGGCATTGTCGGCAAATACATTGACCTGGAAGACGCCTACATCAGCGTTTACGAGGCGCTGAAACACGCCGCAACCGCTCAAGACTGCGAAGCCAGGATCGAGTGGATTGCTTCCGAAGATCTGGAGAAGGGCCGCGGCCTCGACCGGCTGGAGGAGGTGGACGGGATTGTGGTCCCCGGCGGCTTTGGCGAGCGGGGCATCGAGGGCAAAGTTATCGCCGCCAAATTTGCCCGCGTGCGCCGGGTGCCTTACCTGGGCCTGTGCCTGGGCATGCAGGTCATGGTCATCGAGCTGGCCCGCGAGGTGTACGAGAGCGACGCCCCCAACTCGACCGAATTCAATCCGGCCACCCCTCACCCGGTGATTGACCTGATGCCTGATCAGCGGGACATTGCCGACCTGGGCGGGACAATGCGGCTGGGCAGCTATCCCTGCCGCTTGCAGCCTGGCAGCGCCGCCGGCCGGGCTTACGCCGCCGATCTGGTTACGGAGCGCCACCGCCACCGCTTTGAGTTTAACAACGAGTACCGCCAGGTGCTGCAGCAGGCCGGCATGACCCTGAGCGGCCTTTCACCTGATGGCCGGCTGGTGGAGATTGCCGAAATCAAGGACCACCCCTTTATGCTGGGCAGCCAGTTCCACCCCGAATTCAAAAGCCGCCCGACCCGCCCCCATCCCCTCTTCGCCGCCTTAATCCAGGCCGCCCGCCAGCACGCCGGGCTAACCGAGACGGTGGAGACATTAGAAGTCACGCCAGTGGCACAGCCGGTCAATTACAAGTAAGCCGGGTGGCAGGTTGGCAGAAAGGAAGAGTTCCATCTCGTTCCCAAACTGAGTTTGGGAACGAGAAGGCTAAGACCATAGGAAGCTTAGAAGATTTTCCAGCCTTCCACCTTCTCTTCTTCCAACAGCGGTTGGAGAGTGCTATCACCCAGGTAGTTAGTTGGGAGTCTGTTAGGAGTCTGTTACGAGTCTATTAGGAGACCGCTGCGAGGCTGGTGAAAGATTCGTTACCCTGCACAAGGCAATTCAGCCCAAAAGATTAGACAGGATTAACAGGATTTACAAGATTTTTCTGAAAATTATCCTGTTAATCATGTAAATCCTGTCCATATTTTGCCACTTTCAAGTAGGTGTAATGCTTATTTTGGCCGCGCAAAAAGCGTCATTACTTCGATGCGAGCGGCAGGGTTGGATGTGCCTACAATTTGCAGACCGTTCAAAGTAAAAAGAATCTACTTACCTATATGTGTTGATCTATCAGAATCGGGTTTCCATCTGGATCAACTATCATAAAGCTGGCCGGGCCAGTAGAGTTTTCGTCTGCTTCCGAAACCAGAGTGATGCCGCGCTCTTTAAGCTGGCCCTGCAGCTCCCGAACATCGGTGAATTCTTTGAGTGGCTGGGCATCGTTACTCCAGCCCGGGTTGAAGGTGAGAATGTTCTTATCGAACATGCCTTGAAATAGCCCAATAACGTGGTCGCCATTTTTCATAATCAGCCAATTTTGCGCTTGATCTCCCATGAAAACTGTAAAACCCAGCTTTTCGTAAAAGAGCTTCGACGCCTCGATATCTTTTACAGCCAAGCTAACAGAGAAAGCTCCCAGTTCCATAATTTCCTCCTGCGTTGTGCCCTGACGCCTGACAAATTTTGATACCACCTTATACCTGTCGAATATTTACGTCGGTATTGTACCCTCGTTCCCCAAAGGGTTGAAGTTCCTCAATCCAGATTTCTTCAAGCAGGCTCAATTCTTCATCTAGCTTGAAGTTCGGTTCATCCTTGACTTGCACCACTTCCAAAATCTCGAAAATAAACTTATCCGGCCCATATTCATTCCACTCTTGCTGTAGCACTTGATTAGGATGGCCCCCAATCGTTAGCAAAAACTTGTGCCTGTTCGATGGTCCATCAAGGTTTAGACTGCTTCCCAGTAGTATTTTGCCATTCACGGTATTCTTCACCTGGAACACACCGGCCTGTTTCTCTCTCTCTTTGTAGGCCTGCTTGAGATCCTTTTTTGATTTCATCTCCTCATTCCTGTTCATTTTTGAAGTATATCATTCCACTTGGAATGATATACTCCATTTTTGCAGCAGATCGTCCTCAAATTAACCCCACAAAAAACGCCGCCCCGATCCAAAAATCAAGGCGGCGTGACGCTCACCAGCTCATCTCCTGCACCTGGGCGAAGGCGTGATCGAGGATGCCCAGCGCCTCCTCGACGTGCTCTTTCCTGGCAATTAGCGGCGGGGCGATGCGCAGGACGTTGCCGTACATCCCCCCTTTGCCGATAAGCAGGCCGCGGGCGCGGGTCTGCTCAAAGACGGCCACCACCGCTTCCGGCGCGGGTTCCTTGGTCTGGCGGTCCTTGACCAGCTCGACCCCCTGCATCAGGCCCATGCCGCGCACGTCGCCGATGAGCGGGTACTTCTCCTGGAGCCGTTCCAGCCCGGCCCGCAGCAGCCCGCCGGCCTCGGCGATGTGCTGGGGCGTGG
This sequence comes from Anaerolineales bacterium, assembly GCA_015075185.1. GTDB lineage: Bacteria > Chloroflexota > Anaerolineae > 4572-78 > J111 > DSQQ01. The sequence goes on from JABTUW010000004.1 coordinate 659,913, forward strand.
CCTCGCTCTCCATCACCTCGATGGTCGCCAGCGAGGCGGCGGTGGAGAGCGGGTTGCCGCCAAAGGTGCTGATGGTCAAGCCCTGGCCGACCATGCCCATGGCAATCTGCTCGGTGGTGATAGTGTTGCCCATCGGCAGGCCGTTGGCGATGCCCTTGGCCATGGTCATAATATCCGGCTCGACCTCCCAATGCTCGATGCCGAACCACTTGCCGCCGGTGCGGCCAAAGCCGGTCTGGACCTCATCGCAGATGAACAGCCCGCCGTAGTTGTGGACAATCTCGACCACAATCTTGAAGTACTCCTTGGGCGGGGTAATAAAGCCGCCCACGCCCTGGATCGGCTCGGCCAGGAAGGCGGCGATGCGCCCGGAGGTCGAAGTTTTGATGACCTCTTCGACATCCTCGGCGCAGGCCGCCCCGCACGTTTCCGGGTTCAGCTTGAGCGGGCAGCGGTAGCAGTAAGGGTTGAGGGCGTGCTTGATGCCCAGGATGTGCGTCCCGCCGATGCGCCAGCTCGCCTGGCCGGTCAGGCTCATGCCCAGCGGTGAGCGGCCGCTGTAGCCGTGGCGCAAGGCAATGATTTCCTGGTGGCCGGTGTAACACTTGGCCAGCATGACCGCCGTTTCGTCGGCCTCGGTGCCCGAGTTGGTAAAGTACGAGGTTTGCAGTTTGCCAGGGGTCAATTCGGCCAGCTTCTCGGCCAGGCGGACGTGGTTTTCGTTGGGGTAAAGGGTCGAAGAATGGAGCAGTTTGGCCGCCTGCTCCTGCACCCGCTGGGTTACCTTGGGGTGATTGTGGCCCACGCTGGTGGTCAAAATCCCGGCGAAAAAGTCCAGGTATTTTTGACCGTCCACATCCCAGACATACATGCCGTCGCCGTGATCCAGCGGCATTGGCTCGGTGTAGTAGAGCATATGGTTGGGCCACAAATACTTTTGCTGTTTTTCTAAGATTTCTTGTTTGTTCATGATACCTTCTCTGGTTTGGTAGCAGGGCAGCAAGGTAGCAAGGATGCAGAGCCGAAGGCCCCCTATGGGTAATTCCCTGTCTACCGTCTACTGTCTACTGTCTACAATTTTTTTGGGAGGCTATTGTAAATCAGCTTCGTTTGAGGCACAAACTGACCCCATCGCTAGTCTGGCGGCGCACCGGGCGCTACCGGTGAACCATTTCGTCTACTTCGGAGGTGTAAAATTGGTAGGAGTTTTTACCTTGCTGCTTGCAGCGATAGAGGGCATTATCGGCCATGGACAGCAATTCATCGGCCCGGGGGCTGTCGGTAGGATACAGGCTGATGCCAATGCTGATTGTCACCCTCAACTCTTGCCCTCTAATGATAAAAGGCGCCGTTGTGATTTCAAGAATCTGCTCGGCTATGGCAGCGGCGGCATGCGGACTTTCCAATTCAGGCAGCACGGCAGCAAACTCGTCTCCACCCAGCCGGGCCAGCGTGTCCTCCTCGCGCAGACAACCTTGCAGACGCTCAGTCACTTGCCGCAATAGGGCGTCGCCGGCGGTGTGCCCTAAAGAGTCATTGACCTGTTTGAACTGATCCAGGTCCAGGTACAATAAGCCAGCCAGACAGTCATTGCGGCGGGCGTGAGCGATAGCCTGCTGCAAGCGGTCTTCAAAAAGGGGCCGGTTAGACAGCCCGGTTAGGGCATCGTGCTGGGCCTGATAGACCAGTTGTTCCGTGAGTTGGTAATGCTCAATGGCGATGCCGGCCAACCGGCCGGCCATCCTGACCAGTTGGCGTTCCTCCGATGTTGGCTTATTGGGCTGGCGGTAGTAACTGGTAAAAAGACCCAGCAGCGCCCCATCACTGGAAAAGATCGGCGCTGACCAGTAAGCCCGCAGATTGTGTTGGAGCGCCAGGTCACGGTAGCCATCTTTGTTCGATGTATCGGCCATATTGTTAACAATCAAAGTTTCACCCCGGTAAGCGGCCATATCTTGCGTCTTCAAAATAGCGCTGAGGGCCAGTCCATCAACCAGTTGGGTGAAACTTTCAGAGAGACTCGGCGCAGCGCCGTGGTAAACTCGACCATCGCGCAGAAGCAAGACTGAGCCAAGCAGTTCAGAATATTGGCGTTCGACTAACTGGACCAGGGCGTTCAGCACAACTTTGAGCGGCCTGTTTTGGCTGATCATTTCCAATACCTGGTTGCGATCTTTTTCCAGTAATTCAGTCCGCTTCCGTTCGCTAATATCTATAATCGTGCCCAGATACCCCGTTATTTCCCCCTTCTCATCGCGTAGGGGGGTAGCCTTTCCAAAAACCCAGGTCACTGTTCCTTCAGGTATTTGAAAGCGATATTCCTGAGAGAACTCGCGTCCCGCTCTGGCCGCAGCCTGCCATTCGGCCAAAACCGCCTCCCGGTCGTCGGGGTGCAGGACCTTGGTCCAGCCGCGGCCCATGGCCTGAACAGACGAGGTTCCGCTAATCTCGACCCAGCGCTTGTTGACAAAGATACACTCACCCTGGGCATCAGTCTGGAAAATACCCACCGGCGCGTGCGTGGCCAGGGTCCGAAAGCGAGTTTCGCTGGCGAGCAGGGCCTGCTCAGCCCGCCTGCGGTCCGTGATGTCGTTGAGCGTGCCCGACATGCCGGTGATTGTGCCATCGTCGGCCAGAGTCGGGCGGGCGTAAATTTCCAGCCAGCGCAGGCTACCCGTTTTGGTGACAATGCCGGGCATGTGCCAGTAATATTCTATTTCTCCTTGCAGCAAAACCTGATACAGCTCCACGACTCGCGGGCGGTCCTCAAGCTGAATGTAATCCAGGAAGTTTGTGCCCAGGCTTTCTTCAATGGAGAAGCCGGTAATTTCAGTCCAGGCAGGATTGAGGAATGTCCATAAGCCGGCAGGATCCACCTGGAAAATCACTTCCTTAACATTATCAACGACGGAACGGTACTGGCGTTCACTTTCCCGCAAAATCTCCTCGGCGTGTTTGAGGGCCGTGATGTCCGTTGCTACGCCCAGGACCTGATTCGCGACCCCATGCTCGTCCAGCAGCGGGCGTTTGATCACCTGCATCCAGCGCGTCCCCCCCTGTATGTTGATCAGGCGTATCTCAGGGCCAAAGTCTTTGAGCGAGTCCATAATACTCAGATCTTCGTTAAGAATAGCGACTGCTTCTGTGGGATTTTCTATAAAATCGGCGTCGGTTTTGCCTAATAACGCTTCCACGCTGGTTTGGTAATAATTGGCGCCGGTCTGATTGATCAGAGTAAAACGACCCTGGCGGTCGCGGGCGTAGATGAAGCTGGGGCTGAGATCAATTACCTGGCGGAGGAAGGCCCGCTGCCGGCGCAGCGCCTCTTCTTCTTGTGTTTGCCGGGTAATGTCATGGCTCACGCCAATCGTCGCTACCTGTCGGCCGTCCTCATCATGCACCGGCACGACAACCACCTCACACATGCCGGCGCTGCCATCCTTACGAACAAAGTTAATCCGGCCCGACCAGCGATCGTGCTCTTTTAAACCCTCGATAATCTCTGCGGTCAGTTCCGCGGACTCAGCCGGTCGGTGCCAGATCCGGGGCGGCTGGCCCAACAACTCCTTTTTAGCGTAACCGAACATCTTTTCCGTAGCCGGGTTACAGTCAATAATGCGCCCGGCCTGGTCGGTCAGGATAACACTGTCATAAATATTCTCGAAAACTTGGGCTTGCTGGCGGAGCATCTTCTCCAGCCGCTTCCGGTCGGTTATATCGCGGATAGCGCTGATGATCAAAACACCCTCCTCCTCGGTCTCCAGGGGGCTAAGAGTAATCTCTACCGGAAATTCACGGCCCTCTTTAGAGCGAGCATAGAAATCAAAACCGGCGCCCATGGGGCGAACATAAGGTCCGCCCATGTAGCGCATGCGCTGCGCCTCGTGGCTGCCCCGGAAGCGTTCGGGTATCAGTATTTCGACAGATTGGCCGATTAACTCTTCACGGGTGTACCCAAACATCTTCTCCGTCTGTGAATTGACCAGAATAATCTCACCGGGTCCGTTGACAATGATCATAGCATCGGGCGCAGCCTCTAACAGCCGGCGAAATCGCTGCTCCGATTGTGCAGGGGTTTCATGGGCATTTTCCATAATTGACCTCCGACCAAGATGTACATAGAATATGATAGTTCTACCCATGTAAGAAGCAAAAATCATCAAGCGTAAAGGTCTAAATAATTGCCCTTCTTTCAAAAGTTGCCCCGCCCAGTTATAGATACCCTGGGTTTGATTGTTGTTAGCTGCTTTTTTCTCTTTTTTTTAACCCTGTTATCGGCCTGCCAGTTAGCTGACGACAGCGCGGCTTTTGACAGCACCTTGGCTCCTATCGCCTCTGTGCCCGCAGCCTTACCCGTAGAAAAAATAGGGGAAGCTGCTGGTTATGCGCCCACCGTAGACTTGGCTAAGGTTATGTCCTCGCCCGATTACGGCATGCAGGTTTTTTTGTATTGGCGCGAGGAGGTGGCTGACCGGGATTTGAAACTGGTCCAAGAGGCAGGGTTTCGCTGGGTCAAGCAGGAAATACCCTGGCGTGAGATCGAAGGGCATGCCAAGGGGGCCTGGCAGTGGGACATTCCTGACCGGATGATGGATCAAATTGACGCTCATGGCTTAAAAGTGGTGGTGCGGTTAGGCTCACAGCCGGCCTGGGTCTCCCGCACCGAGCTTCCGGCTATTAGCCCGCCCGATAATTTGCAGGATTTTTACGATTACGTTTATGCTGTCGCCAGCCGCTACCGGGGCCGGATCGAAGCCTACCAGATTTGGAACGAGCCAAACCTGGCCCGCGAGTGGGGGAATCGTCCGCCCAACCCGGCTGAATATACCGAACTGCTGAAAATCGGCTACCAGGCGGTCAAAGCCGTCGATCCCCAGGCCGTCGTTATCAGCGCCGGGCTGGCGCCAACCACCCGCAATGACGGGGAAGCCATGCCAGATATTTATTTTGTGCAGGGAATGTATGAGGCAGGAGCGGCAGCTTATTTTGATGCCCTGGGTGTCCACGCCGCAGGTTACAAAAGTCCCCCGGAGGCCGACCCGGCGGAGGTCGCCGCCGACCCAGGCTTGACCAACGGCGACAACGCCCCCATAGAATTACGCCGGGTCTACAGTTTTCGTCACGTCGAAGATATACGCGCCCTCATGGTCCGTAACGGCGATGCGGCTAAAAAAGTGGTGATCCTTGAAGTGGGCTGGTCTGTTGATCCTCGCCCGGAATCCCCGTATCGCTGGCATGCAGTCACTCTTGAACAGCAGGACAAATATCTCCAACGCGCCTATGCTTATGCCCAGGCCAACTGGCAGCCCTGGATTGGCCTGATGAGCCTCATCTATATCGCCAATCCCCAGTGGGATTGGCATGATGAACAGACTTTCTGGTCTGTTGTCTATCCGGGCTACCCCCAACTGCAAACCGCACCGGCTTACTATGGGCTGCTGACCATGCCCAAAGTTCCCCCTGTCGAAGTTCCAAATTAACGGTAATCTCGTTCCCAAACTGAATTTGGGAACGAGCCAAAAATCACCTTTCGATACAGGCTAACGCCCTACTCAGGATGATTTTTGGCGTAACTCCGAACTCAGATTACTACTCCATATTCAACACATCGGTGATATGCCCCAGCGCCCAATCAATTTCCTCGCGCTTGATCACCAAGGGTGGGGCAAAGCGGATGACATGCCGGTGCGTCTCCTTACACAGAATGCCGCGCTGTTGCAGGGCCTCGCAAAAGCGCCGCGCCCCGCCGGCTTCCGGCTTTAATTCCACCCCGATCAACAGGCCCTTACCGCGCACCTCCTTCACGTGCGGGCTGGGGATTTCGGCCAGCCGCTCCTGGAAGTATTCGCCTAATTCGCGGGCATTCTCAATCAACCTTTCCTCGGTCAGGACCGCCAGTGCTTCAAGGGCGACCGCTGCCCCCAGCGGATTACCGCCAAAGGTGCTGCCGTGGTCGCCGGGGCGAAACAAGCCCAGTACTTCCTGGGATGACAGCACCGCCGAGACCGGATAAAAGCCGCCGGCCAGGGCCTTGCCGATAATCATCACATCGGGCCGGACGTCTTCGTGATCGCAGGCAAAGAGCTGACCGGTGCGGCCCAGCCCGGTTTGGATCTCGTCGGCCATAAAAAGCACCTTGTGCCGGTCGCAGATTTGCCGGACTTTTTTGAGGTAACCTGCCGGCGGGACAATCACCCCAGCTTCCCCCTGGATCGGCTCGACCAAAAAGGCGACGGTATTGGGGGTGATCGCTGCTTCTAAGGCCTGAGCATCGCCGTAAGGAATGAGCTTGAAGCCAGGTGGGAAGGGGCCAAAATCCTCGCGGTACTGCGCTTCTGAAGAAAAGCCGACAATGGTGATGGTCCGCCCGTGGAAATTCCCCTCACAAACAACGATTTCGGCCTGTTCGGGTTCAACCCGCTTCACTCGATAACCCCATTTACGAGCTACCTTGAGGGCGGTTTCGACAGCTTCAGCCCCGCTGTTCATTGGCAGAGTCAGCTCGTAGCCGGTCAGGTGGTGCAGACTTTGGTAAAGCTGGCCTAGCTTGTTGTTGCGAAAAGCGCGCGAGGTCAGGGTGAGGCGTTGAGCCTGCTCGATCATTGCCCGGGTCAGGCGGGGATGGCAGTGACCCTGGTTGACCGCCGAATAGGCGCTGAGGCAGTCCATGTACTTATTGCCGTCCGTATCGTATAGCCAGATACCCTCACCACGCTCCAGCACTACGTCGAGGGGATGATAGTTGTGGGCGCCGTACTGTTCTTCCAGCGCAATGTAATCCGATGTTTGCATCAATAAATTGCTCCTCGTGGAGATGAATTAAACAGCCCTGTTTAGGGCAGTATTGTACCACGCCCCCATCCACAAAGCGATTCAATTACAGCCGGTTTCGTTGCCAAAATGGATTGTTGATGGTACAGTAATAAATTGCGTTTTTTTATGACGGCCATGCTCCCCTGGCCCTCCCTTTATTTGGGGGAGGGTAGGGAGGGGGTCTGGCGGCCAAGGATGGTGAGATGACTCAAAAGAAACTCATCGTGCGGGGTGCGCGCGAGCATAACTTAAAAAACATCAATTTGGAACTGCCCCGGGATCAATTGATTGTCATCACCGGCCTGTCCGGTAGCGGCAAGAGCAGCCTGGCCTTCGACACAATTTACGCTGAAGGGCAGCGCCGCTATGTCGAAAGTCTGTCCGCCTATGCCCGCCAATTCCTGGGCCAGATGAACAAGCCTGATGTGGACCAGATCGAGGGTCTCAGCCCGGCCATCTCGATTGATCAGAAGGGCGCCAGCCACAACCCCCGTTCGACGGTCGGCACCGTGACTGAAGTGCATGATTACCTGCGCCTGCTGTATGCTCGGATTGGCACGCCCCATTGCCCCAACTGCGGGCGAGAAGTCAACATCCAGACGACCCAACAGATTGTGGATGCCATTTTGGACAAACCGGATGGCAGCCGGGTCATGCTCCTGGCCCCCCTGGTGCGGGAACGCAAAGGGGAACATAAAGCGGTTTTTGAAGACATTCGTAAAGCCGGTTTTGTCCGTGTCCGGGTGGATGGGGTGATCCGAGACCTGGATGAGGATTTTGACCTGGAGCCGCATAAACTCCACACCATCGAAGCTGTGGTGGATCGGCTGGTTATCCGGCGTGACCAGCCTGACGGGAGTGATGCGGTCCGCCTGGCCGACTCGGTTGAAACCGCCTTGAAGTTGGGCAATGGCGCGCTCATCGTCCAGGATGTAACCAACACGGATAAGCCCTGGGATCGCCTCTTTAGCGAGCATTTTGCCTGTGTTTACTGCGGTATCAGCCTGCCGGAGATCGAGCCGCGCTTGTTCAGCTTCAATAGCCCTCACGGCGCTTGTCCGGTTTGCGGAGGATTGGGGGTCAAATTGGAAGTTGACCCTGAACTGGTGCTCAACTCCGACAAGAGCCTGGCTGGAGGCGCGATCCGGCCATGGGCCAAGCTCAGCCAGAGCAATAAAGATGGCTATTATGCCCAATTGATTGCCGCGGTAGCCAATTATTACAACCTGCCGCCGCAAACGCCCGTCTCCGAATTTGGCCCGAAGCAGCGAGACGTCATTCTTTATGGTGGCAAGGCCGGCGATCAAATGACGCTGCGTTACCACAATGCTGAGGGCGAACTGCGCAGTTACACTACGGCTTTTGAAGGCGTCATTCCTCATTTGCAGCGCCGCTATAAAGAAGCCGCAAACACTAACAACAGTTATGCTCTCAGCGAGATCGAGCAGTACATGTCTACCCGCGTTTGCCCTGCCTGTGGCGGCCACCGGCTGCGCCCGGAAGCTCTGGCGGTCATAATTGCTGGCTTGGGCATCCATCAAGTCAGCGATCTGGCTGTAACCGAAGCTCTGGCCTGGTTCAAAACGCTGGCCACGGGACAACCACCTGCGCTGCCGCCCAATGGTCGCCCTACGTCTGCAGAACCAGATGGGCTAAGTGAGCGACAACTGCGCATTGCCGGCCAAATTTTCAAAGAGATTATCGCCCGGCTGCAATTTATGCGAGATGTGGGGCTGGATTATCTGACTTTGAGCCGGGCTGCGGCCACGCTTTCCGGGGGGGAGTCGCAGCGGATTCGCCTGGCCACCCAGATTGGCTCCCAATTGATGGGCTGTCTCTACATTTTGGACGAGCCGAGCATTGGTTTGCACCAGCGTGACAACGAACGCCTGATCGAAACCCTCAAGGGGATGCGTGACCTCGGTAACACGGTGCTGGTGGTCGAGCACGACGAGGATACCATCCGCAGCGCCGATTGGATTGTGGATATGGGGCCGGGCGCGGGTAAGTACGGGGGGGAAGTCGTCTGGTCCGCCGAACGCGATTCTTTTTTGACTGAGAGCACTTCGCTGACCGCCCAATACCTGCGCGGCGACAAAGCCATTGCGATTCCGGCAGTGCGCCGGCCAGGCAACGGCAAGGAGATTGTCGTCCGGGGAGCCAGAGAAAACAATCTCAAAGGCATTGACGTAAAATTCCCCCTGGGTAAGTTTATTTGTGTTACCGGAGTCAGCGGTAGCGGCAAAAGCAGCCTCGTCGTGGACATTCTTTACAACAAATTAGCCCAGGTGATGTACCGCGCTACCACGAAACCGGGCCGTCATGATGTAATCACCGGTATTGAACATATTGATAAAGTGATTGACATTGACCAAAGCCCGATTGGGCGCACGCCGCGCAGCAACCCCGCCACCTATACCGGTCTGTTTGGCCCGCTGCGCGACCTTTATGCCAGTCTGCCGGAGAGCAAGCTGCGCGGCTACAAGGCCGGACGTTTTAGCTTCAATGTCAAGGGAGGACGCTGCGAGGCGTGTGAGGGCGACGGTATCATCAAAATTGAGATGCAGTTCCTGCCGGATGTGTATGTGCCCTGTGAAGTCTGTCACGGCCAGCGGTACAACCGTGAAACACTGCAAATCAAGTACAAGGGCAGAAATATCAGCGAAGCGCTGGATATGACGGTGGCCGAAGGCCTGGAGTTCTTCTCCAACATTCCGGCCATTCGTAACAAGTTAGAAACTCTGCAAGCCGTCGGCCTGGGCTATGTTACCTTGGGCCAGCCAGCCACAACTCTGTCGGGGGGGGAGGCGCAGCGGGTCAAACTATCCAAAGAGTTGAGCCGTCGTTCTACCGGGAAAACAATCTACATCCTGGATGAACCCACGACCGGTCTCCATTTTGCCGATATTGAGCGCCTGTTGGCCGTGTTGAGCCGCCTGGTCGATGCAGGCAATACGGTGATTGTCATTGAGCATAACCTGGATGTGATTAAGTGCGCCGACTGGGTTATTGATCTTGGCCCGGAGGGAGGGCAGGGCGGTGGGTATATCGTTGCTGCCGGCACGCCGGAACAGGTAGCTGCCCAAAAATCCAGTTATACCGGCCACTGGTTAGAGCGGACATTGCTCCCTGCTCCTCGCCACTCCTAAATGACAAAATGTTAATCCGATGAGTCAGATAGTCGTTAGGCTAAGATCACTGTTTAAGGCTCTCTTCTGGATTCTTACTTCGTGTGTTACCGCTGCTTTGGGTTGGCCTTTCCACTGTCCAGCCGTCTTATTATTCGTATAGTAAGTAAATTTATCTCCCCCAAAACAAACAACAAGAACAACCTTCATTTGGTGCAACCTCAAAAGCCTATAGCCAAAGAAACACGGTTAAGCTTATACCTATCCACGCAAGTCACAGACCCGCTTCTTAAAGCCTCCCATCCTGTCTGTCACAAAGAATATTTTTCAGCTACCGCTGCTGTTCCCCACAATGAGTGACGCTCTCGGTTACGCTTCATTTTATGCTTCTTATCAGAACCATTCATTATTCAAAAACTAGACCTGTTCCCCTACCCCACCTCTTGAATTTATAAAACCGCTAGTGCTTCAGCCCAGGTAGGCTGAGCCGCTGTGCCCCCAGCAGCACGAGTAGAGAGCGCGCCACAAATACAACCCAGCCTGAGCGCCTGAGGCAATTCCCAGTTGGCCAAATAACCATAAATAAATCCGGCATCGAAAGAGTCTCCTGCCCCGGTTGTGTCTACCACAGCGACAGATAATGACTCGACCCGAACCATTTCAGCCCCACGCCGGGCTACCGCCCCAGCCGGTCCGAGTTTGACGGCGACGAGGGGTGTCTGTTTGATGATAGCTTCCAGGGCAGCTTCTATGTTGGCGCTTTTGGTAATGGCCCGAAGTTCAGCGGCGTTAGGCATAAAAACATCAGTGCGGGCGAGGGTTTCAGTAAGACGGCTGTTCCACGTCTCGGTTGGATCGTAATTAGTATCCAGGGAAATACTCAGACCGTAGGCATGAGCTTGGTCAAACAGCCGGGGAATATCGGGTCGCAAGGCATCTAGCAAGAAATAACTGCCCAGGTGCAGATGACGAGCCTGGGCCAGCAGGGCCTGGCTTATCTCCTCATAACCCAGCGCCGCTATTGAACCGGAATAGGTCAGGATGGCCCGGTCGTTACCACGCGAGAGAATAACACTTAAGCCGGTCTTAATCTGCTCATCAACCACGACCCCGCTGGTATCAACGCCTCGATTTTCCAGGTAACTTTTAACAAAGCGCCCAAATTCATCATTACCAATTTTGCCAATAAAGGCTACACGCAAACCCAGGCGCGCCACCCCACAGGCAAAAATTGCCGACGAGCTGCCCAAGGTCAAAGTCGCATCGTCAACGAGTTTTTCCGCCTGTCCAAACTGAGGCGTCACCTCCCCTGTCAGAATCAAGTCAGCATTGAGTTCACCGACGACCACGACATCAATATTTTTCATGTTTGTTTAGGTTATACGAAGGTAGAATTGATAATCCAATGTCCTCCAAAGGCGCCCGTAAGGTCAGATCAAGTCCAACCGAACGACCGCCTCCAGGTTATTGGGTAGGTCTGGGTTTAGTCCTTTGGCCAGCGCCCGCCGGCAGGCCAATAATTGCAAGACCGGTAGATATAGCACATTCCGTACCGCTTCCGGCACGCCTGACTCGAAGGCAACCTCCGTATCCGACTCGCCCAGGGTCAATATCTGGCCGCCTAACCGCTGCGCGTCTTGTAGCACGGCTGCTTCGTAGTTCCGGTTGGCCGCCGACAGCAGCCCAATGACCAGAGTGCCGGGGCCGGCCATCGAGATCGGACCGTGGCGAAACTCCAAAAAGTGGAACGGCTCACTGTGGGTCAAAGACATCTCCTTCATCTTGAGATTGGTTTCGCAGGCCAGGCCATAACGCGGGCCACTCCCCAGAAAGTAAAAGCGGTCGAGTTCCAAATTGCTGCCCCAAGCCTGGGCCAGCTCGCTGTACTCATTAAGCAGACGCTGGCCCACTTCGGGCAGGCGCTGTATCGCCTCGAGCAAATCCTGACGATGGGCCAGCAGGGCAGCCAGGGCTGTCACCGCCACATACATCGAGGCAAAGGAGCGGGTCTGAGCAATGCTCTGTTCCTGGCCAGCGGGGATAATCAGATTGACATCCCCCTGCCTGGCCAGGGGCCGGTCAGGATAATTGGTGATGGTGATGATTTCCCCTTGCTGGTTCTGGCGAAACTGTTTGACCGCCTGTAAGGTTTCACTCGTTTCGCCGGAGCGACTGACCGTGATCAGTAAGGTGCGGTCCTGAACAACATAGGCGCTGGCCGGGTACATAACCAGTTCGCCGCCGGGGACAGCCCGGACCGCTCGCCCGGTCAGCTCCTGGACTAGGGCTGCGCCGGCCAACGAGAGATAGTAGGTTGAGCCGCAGCCGGTGAAAATAATCTGGTCGTAACTGCCAGTAGCCCACAACCGCTGCAAGGCTTCGGTCTGCTGCGCCACTACCGCTAGGGCTTCTTGCCAAGCGGCAGGTTGGGTTTGAATTTCATGCAAAGTATGCTGTCCTAACACTGTCATGGTATTTCCTTTACGGAAAGAATCTGGGCCGCATTTTGATAATAGACTTTTTGCAGAACCTCATCCGGCAGAAAGAGGCCGTAGATATGCCAGCGGCCCTGGCCTGGGGTGCCCTGCGGGTCTGGATTGTAGTTAAAATATTCGTCATCGGTTTCAAGGAAACGATAATAGACCCGGTAGGTAGCCAGGTCCGGGCCGCCATCCGTTCCGAAGAGAATCCGGTCGGCGTATTGCAAAAAGAAGCGGCGAGCGGCGTAGGGCTGGCGGCCTAATTCGGCAATTCGTGCGCCGAAGTCAATGTAGAAATTGGAACAACGATCCAGCAGTTGGCTGACCCAGCCCAGGTTTTCGGCGTAACAGCCGACGTGCGCCCCAATGAAGGTGGTTTGGGGATGGCGCGCCACCAAGTTGGCCAGTTGGTCCATAACGGTCATAAAAGCTGGGAAAGGCGGGCTGGGGAAGTACCAGTCGGGGTGGGCGTGCAGCTCTTCCCAGCGCTCGTTGGTTTCATCCAGGGGGTCAAAAAAAGCCACCGGATCGGCCACGTGGATTAGCACGGGCAGACCCAACTCCCCGGCAGTGGCCCAGACCGGATCGAGGCGGGAATCATCGACCGTGACCAGTTTACCGTGCTGGTCGCGCACATGCAGACCAAAAGGCTTCCAGATTTTTAACCCCTCGGCCCCCCAGGCGACCTGCTGCCTGAAGCGAGCGGCAGCCCAATCGCCGAAGCTGTTACCATGCTCCGGCCAGGTTGCCCAATTCACACCTCCAAAAATGCGGAAGCGCTCCGGATCCGCCGCCTTGAACTTGTCGAGGCGGTGCTGCAAGATCTCTTCCCCCCAGCCGCCATCTAGGTCCACATAAACGCGGACATCTGCTTCATCCAGCGCTGCCAGCAGTTCGGACGCCGGACGCTCGGACCAACCGCCGCCAAAATCAGGGCCGAGATGGTTATGAGCGTCAATCACCGGGAAGCGGGGTTTAATAATCGGTGTTACTTTGGTCACGAGCGTGGGCCGTGGGCGATAATCGGTTAGTAACATAAGCACCTCTTCCAGTTGTAGCTTAAAATCCCCATAATCATAACCAAAGTTCTGCTCAATGGCAAGCCCGCCAACACCTTATGTTCGGATTTAGGGACCAGTTTCCAGAACCGTACCCCTACCCTGCCCAAAGGAACCTTCGGGCTATTTCCTGTATAGCCCGGTTGGAACTATAATAAAGGGCGTGCTCTGGCTTCCTGGTAAAGACACCTTCAAACACATCACTCGTATACGGCGACAGCGGTGGCGGCGGATTGCCCGCCTGCTGCTTTTTGTTTTTCTCCTGTTCGGCCTGGGTACGGCGGCGGCTCCCCCGCAGGGGTCGCTGCTGGTTGATATGGCGGCTGTCACCGCCGGCCATCACTTTGATTTTGTGGATTGGGAGTCGCAGGCCCTGCTCGATGAATTGCTGCGGCGCTGGAATCCCCCGCCTGTGCCCGATTCCCCCAAAGCGCAGCAAGTCCTGGTCCTCACCTTCTTAAACCAGGCTGAACACCTGGCCAACCTGCAAGGGGAACTAAAGAAAAACTACGCTACCCGGACCACGGAGTCTCCGCAAACCAGCGTCCTGGCCGAAAAAGTAGGCCAGTTTCGGGCTGCTCAAAGCGACATCCAGTCCCAGGTTGAACTTATCCTGGCCCGACAGGTGGAAACTGTTTTACACGACGAGGGCTTTACCATCGCCGGAACGGTCTTTCCACCCGTCGCCTTCCGCTTTGTAGACCCACCCACCGCCTTGATCCTTTCTCCCCGCGACCGCATCCAAAACCAATATTTCGTCGGTCTGGCCCCAGGCCTGGATTATGCCCGGCGGGCCGAGATCGAAGCGGCCCTGGACCGGCGCGGCGATGTATCCAGCTATGTGACCGACATCGGCGGGCTGGGCAGCTACCCAACTATGGTCATCAGCCACGCTTCTTTACCCTATCTTATTGACACCATTGCCCACGAGTGGACCCACAACTATTTTTTTACCTTCCCCGCCAACCTGGCCTGGGCTTATCAAAGCGACGCCAAGCTGATGACCCTCAACGAAACAGCAGCCAGCCTCGTCGGCGGGGAGATCAGCCGCCAAGTGATCGCCCGCTTCTATCCTGACTGGCTGGACCAACTGTCGCCCATTGACCGGGCCGGCCTAGCCGTTCCCCCCAAGCCCTCCGAATTTGCCCTGGCCATGCGCCGCATCCGCCAGGAGGTGGACCACCTGCTGGCAGAGGGCCAGGTCCAAGAAGCCGAAGCGTTTATGGAAGCCGAGCGCCTCAAGCTGGTCGAAAAAGGATACCCCTTGCGCAAGCTCAACCAGGCTTATTTTGCTTTTCACGGCTCCTATGCTCTCAGCCCTGGCTCGATTGACCCCACCGGGGCGCAGCTCCGCCAGCTTCGCGCCGCCAGTCCTTCGCTCAAGTCGTTCCTCAACCGGGTTGGCTGGCTGAACAGTTACGACGACTACACCGCCTGGCTGGCCGAGGCTGGAGTCAATTAGTTCTACCAGCCGCAAGCAAAGCCTCAACAGCTTGCCGGCTGACTCGCACTTGCTGGGTAGGGTTAGCCTCGTCCAGAGCGACATACGACATAAGTTCCCCTCGCTCGACCAAACGCTTGATGCGCATTCGAGCCGCCTGAATATTTTGCCCGGCTAAATCCTTAAACAGAATATGGGCAGCCACCGTATAACTGATCAAATCATCCCGACGAAGCCAGGCTTGTACACGAGCCATTACCTGACCGATGCCCGGCTGCGACCAAAAAGAGGCCGGGATAGTATAAGCATAAGGTCCGTTCGCTCGGGCAAATAGCACATCAATTACATCTTGAAGTGTGTCTACGACTTCGCCAACGACCTGATCTTCTACAGCCGCTCGATCCAACTCTTCATTGGCTATCTGGACTAACAACCTGACTTTGTTGAGCAATGGACTCGATTGAAATGGTGCATTTGCTGAGTCGCTACTTCCCTCCCAGTACAACAGTTGTCCAAGCTGCCGGTAGTGGGTTAACACTCGATTAATTACATCACGAGTAATGGTATCCTGATCAAACATTGACCCCTCCTTGACAGATTACAAATTGATGATGAGGCTAACGTTAGCTAAGTCTATACTATCATAGCTAACGTTAGCTGTCAAGGGGTAAATCTTTAACAAAAAGGCCGCGAGAGACCACCCCTCGCGGCCTTTTTAGCATCAACCACTACTCAAGGTGTGATAGACTGTACCTCTTTCTCTGTCTGCTGCCTACCGTCTACTGTCTACCATTTCTACCTCCCAATGCTCAACAACCGCCCGTCACTCCGTCCAAACACCTCCGGGAAATAAAACTCGCTGGCGACGGTGGGAATGACATGGTAATCGCCGGGGAGGGTGGCGCGCATGGTGTAGCTGTACTCGTAGGTGCCCTTGGGCAGGGTGTCGGCAAAGAGAACGACCTTGTCGTCGCGCAGTTCGCTGCGGGAGTACCAGCGCCACCACCACCAGTAATAGGGATAATCGTAGTAAACATCTCCTTCACCATAAAAGGCCCGGCTGGCGCGGCTGAGAGTCGGGTCCATTGCCAGCAGGCTGGTGGTGGCCAGGCCGGTATCAATGGCCTCGGCCCCGGCCGGCAGCGGGTCTTCAACCACGACATAGTAGAGGTCATTGGGGGCGATGATGGTCAGGTCCACCCGGATCACATCGCCCAACCGGGCCTCGCGCACCTCCGGGCAGAAGGTTTCTGCGCTTCCTCGCGCCCTCGCCGCTTCGCAGCTTTCCAGCGTGTAGCGCCGGCTGACGATGATACCGCGCTCTGCCGGTTCGATCTCTTCGACGGGCAGGTACACCTTCAGGTGGGCGCTGTAGTAGAGGCGGCCGTTGCCGTCGGTGCGAGCGATGGTCAGGCGGTTGCCGGCATCGGCCAGCAGGTCGGCGATAGGCACGGCCAGCTTGATGCTCTCCTGCACGTTCTCTTTGGTGGCCACACCCTCAATTTTGTCAGACTCGTTGAGGTAGACCGAGTACTCATAGTTGGCCTCCAGCTCGCCCGTCTCGACCATCCAATCGGTCAGGGCGATGAGCGTCCAGGCGGTCTCTTGCGTGGTTTCCCAGATACCGTCTTTGCGGGCAATCATCAGCCAGCGGACCACGTTGGGGATGAGGGCGTTGTCGGGGTCAAGCCGGGCCAGGGTATCGAGGATGATCGCGGTGGAGCGGGTGTCGGTATTCATGGCCCACCAGTCGTACTGGTTCTCTTCCCAGTGCGCCCCGGTGGCGCTGAGAATGGCCGCGCTGTTGATGTCGGAGAGCAGGGTGTTAATGCCACCCTGGTAGCCCTGGGCGTCGCTCAGGTTGAGCGCCAGGGCCAGGTAAGCCCGGCCATAGTGCGCCAGCTTCTCGCGGGCGTCGAACAGCGCCTCCAGCGCATCGCGCGGCGCTTGCCCGCCCTCGGCCAGGGCGTAGAGGACAAAGGCGTGGCGGTTGGCGTCGAAGGTATTATTTAATTGGCGCGTGGTCTGCAGATGGTTGAGCAGGAAATTCTGCCCGTTGGCCAGCACCGTCGCCGAGACATTGACCCCGGCCTGCTGCGCTTTGGTCAGGGCAAAGACGACGTAAGCGGTAATGTGAACGTTGCTCTCATCGTCGGCCCACCAGCCCCAGCCGCCGTCCGGCTTCTGTTGGACGTAGAGCTTGCCCAACCCCTGCTCGACCAGTCCGGGCAGCTTGTCGGCCAGCTCCTTGTTCTCGATGCCGAGAGACTGCAGGGCATTGAAGGTCAATACATTAGGCAGGAAGCGGCTGACGGTTTGCTCGGTACATTCGTAGGGGTAATGCTCCAGGTAGCCCAGGCCGTCGCGCATGCCGGCTGCCAGGCTGGGATCAAGCTGGATGGTCAATTCGCCCTTGCGCTCGTCGAAATTGGGCGGCAGGGCGACCACCTCGGTCTGGCTGCCGCCTGCCACTAATTGGCCCGCCGTACCGACGATGTCGGGCGCAGTATAGCGGTGGACCAGCAGGCTGCCGTCCGGTCCGGTAGTCAGCCGTGGCTTGGCCGCATCGTTGTACTGCCCATCCGCGCTCACTGCGGCAAAGATCACCTCGGTGGTGATGACATCCGGCACGGTCACATCCCAGGTGACTTTAGTTTCACTGCGGGCGGGGATGGTCACGCTCTGCACCGGGGGGGTCTCCTGGCTGATCTGGAGGCCCTGCGCGGCCAGGGTCACCTCCGCGGCCATGTCGGCGTCGGTATTGTTGGTCAGGTTGGCCGCCAGTTGCGCCCGGTCATCTACGACAAAGAAGCGCGGGGCAACCGGCCGGATCAGCAGCGGTTTGGTGACAATCAACTCGCCAGTAGCTTCGCCCACCTGGGTCTCGTTGGTAACGCCCACGCCGCGCATGACCCAGGTGGTCAGGTTGTCGGGCAGGGTGATTTTGACCTCAGCCTGGCCGTTTGGGTCGGTCACGACCAACGGGTTCCAGTAGGCGGTGTCGCTGAACTCCTCGCGGACCTCCACCCCGGCCGGGACAGCCACATTTTGGGCGACGGCGCTGTCGGCGGCGGCTTCTTCGCGGGCCATGCCCTCCATCGGCGGTGCAGCAGCAGGGGCAGGAACCATCGTCGCCTGCGGGGCCAGCATGGCCTCCGACTCAGGTGCGCCGCCAGCGGCCTTCTGTTCGGCAAACTCCTGCTGGTCCAGGCCCAAATCTTCGGCCAGTTCCAGCAAAAGCTGGTTGACCGAAATCGCCAGGCCGCTGGCCGTGCTGATGCCCAGACCACGCCGGCTGTAGAATGCCTTGACCACGGCTTCCGACTCGCGCGGCAGCAAGCTGAGCACCGCTTTGTCTACCAGGTCCAGCGAAAATTCGGCAGCAGCAACCGGCTGGTTCGAGGCATTGGTCACTTCGAGGTTGTAGCTGATCTCTTCGCCGGGCTGGGCTTGCTCCACGCTGGGGGTCAAGCTGACTTTGAGAACCTGAGCCATCGGCTTGACATCAATCGGCAGGATGCCCACTTTGTAATCGGCCAATCGCGGTGCATCCCCCTCCTGGGGGCCTTCACGACCCTGAACCAAAACGACCGAAACGTAGATATTGGGCGCGTAGTTCTCGGTGATCGGCAGGCGATAGACCTGGCTGGTGCTGGTCATTTTGATGACTTCGTGCTGGATGATCCGCCCGCGCTCGACCGTCACCAGGGCTTCATGCTCACCAGCAAAGGGAGAGGGGATGAGGATTTCGGCGGTTTCGCCGGGGGTATATTCGGCCTTATCGCTGATAAGGGTGATGCGGTCGTTGTTCTCACGCCGCCAAGAGATGTTATCCTTGCCGGCCACCCAAACGAAGATGGAGGAACGGATATTGGAAGACGGGAAGGTTGGAAGGTTGGATTGATCTTCATTGGGCGACTCGTCAGGGGTGGTCAGGGTGGCCGCATCCTGGGCGACAATCTGGTAAGAGCCGCCCTGCGGCGGGGTGAAGCGAGCCACAGCCTCGCCCTGGCTGTCGGTGGTCACGTTGAACTCCTCGACCAGCTCCTTTTTGGTCTCCGACTTCCAGAAGCCGCCGTTGCCCTCGGCCATAAAGGTATTGACCCACTCGTAGCGGATGATTTGCACGTTCAACTCTTTGTCGAGCAGGCGGTTGGCGGCCCAATCCACGGCGACCAGGTTAATGGCTGTTTCCTCCCCCGCATCGGCCACATGTTCCTGCGGGCTTAGGCCGATGTAGTAGTCACCTTTGTGAAGAGTGATACTGGTTCGTCCGGAGATGAATTGGTTGTCTGGTCCGGTTGCGGTTGCTTCGATAATAATTCTTTGACTACCCGAAGACAGGAGACTGTCGAGTTCCTGGCCGTCCAGTTCGACCAGCAGTTGGCCGGCGGCATCGGTGACGCCGCTGCCGCTCAATACCGGCTGCGGGGTCGGAGGGGTGTACCACCACCAGCAGTCGTAACAGACATAGGGGTCGTCGGCGTCGTCGAAGCTGTAGCTGCCCAGTTGGGCCGGGTCGAAGCGGTAACTCTGGGCCAGTACATTCCAGGTAAGATTGGCTCCAGCCAGCGGGCCGCCAAAGAAATAGGTGGTGTTGATCGTCGCTTCGAGGCTTTCACCGCGCAGGGCCTCGCTTTTGCCCGGCTCGACCGTCACCTCAAATTCCGGCGGGCGGTAGGCCGCTACCTGGAAGGACTGCTCGAAATACTGGGTCTGGTTGTCGAAATCAATGGCGATGATATAGCTGCCCAGGGCCGCGCCCTCTTCCAGCTTGACTTCGCCGTTGAAGGTTCCGGCCGGGCTGAGGTCCACCATCTCGTCCAGAATTGTCTCGTAGTTGGGGTTGCGCACCAGCACATGGACCTGGCGCAGATCGGGGCGGCCAAATTTCACGTCGTCCTCGGTGCGCAGGATGCCTTTGAATTCGACGGTCTGGCCGGGGCGGTAGATGGGCCGGTCGGTGTAGATATGGGCAGTGTAACTTGGCAGACCGTAGGCAAAGTTGTTCAGGCCAAAATCGTAGGGGCTGATGCCCTGCGCCCAATTTTCGGAAACCGCCGTGAAACCTTGCCCATTACCGTTGGGCAGAACAACGGCCAGGATCCCGGAGCGGTTGGTACGCTTGCCCAGATCCAGGCGGGCGATGCCGCTGGCATCGGTGGTGGCAGTCCCCAGGGCGTTGCGGTCGTCGTCATAGAAGGCAACTTCCAACCCCGCCTCCGGCTGGCCGCTGGCTAAATGGGTCGCCCAGACCAGGGTATCATACTGACCGGCCTTGAGGGTCAGGTTGGTCTCGCTGACAACCAGAATGTGTTCCTGTTCGTAATTGTAACGGTCGGGCGGAATCTGGGGCGAGTCGGCTTCCAGGAAGTACAGGCCCGGTTCCAGTGCGCCGCCGCCCTCGACCAAGTCAATGGGTTTGAAGCCCTGCGTGTCGGTGGCCGCTTCCAGCCGCTCCTGCCACTGGCGAATGAGGCTGCCGGAGCCGGGCGTGAAATCATTCCATTCCCAATAAGGGCGCAAGATGAGCTGCGGGTCAAGCCGGTAGAGACGCAGGTTGAGAGTGGTCACGTTGACATAGCCAACGATCATTTTGGCCGGCAGGTCGGCGTCATAGGTGCCGATCAAATCCGGCACGCGGAGCTGGTAGTTGGGCGGAAGCGGCGCGGTGCGGAAGCGAACGGCCACGTTTTCCCGGACCTGATTGCCGTAGGGGTCTTCAATGCCGGGAGTAATCCGCACCTCGTAATCGGTAGAGGGCTTGGCTCCAAAGCTGATGCCAAAGGTGTTGTCCCAGGATGAGTAGTAGGTGTAAACTTCGGTGGGGGTGATCGGCAGCGGCGGGGTCATCGAGACGTGCTGCATGACCGTCGCCGGACTGATGGGGGTATTGAAGATGATCCGGAAATCGGTGTGGGGATAGGCCGCTTTGTCGCCATCTGCGGGTTCTGTGCCGACAATTTTGGGCAGCGGCACCGTGGTGAAGCTGAAGGTGTAAGGACTGACCATCCCCTGGCCTCCGGCTACAGAAGTAACCCCGGCCTCAATTGTCACCTGATAGGTGGTGTCAAATTCGAGGCGCTCGGTGGGGGTGAAGGTCAGCGTCTCGCCGATAACCTGAAATTGGCCTGAGACACTGCTGCTGCCAAACAAACCCCTGGCGCCGAGATCAAAGTTGGCCTGGGCGGATTGGGGATCAACAGGCTGGTTGAAAGTGACCCGCACCGCCGTTTCGATGGGCGTCAGGGTCTGGCCGTCGCTGGGAGCAACAAACACGACTTCCGGCGGCTGGGTGGTGAAACTCCACTCGAAGTCAGCGGCCAGAACTGTTTGCCCGGCCACGTCGGCCAGGCCGGATTTGACCCGGGCTTTGAAGGTCGTCCCGCCCGACAGGGGTTTTTCCGGCTTAAAGACGTAAATCGAGGTGTTCAGCCACTCCCCTTTGCCGGCGACAGCCGGTTCGAATTCGAGCGGCTGGGGAAAGTTTTCGGCCTCTTCTAACGAGGTCAGCGGGACGACAGGCCGGTTGAACATCACGGTGATGGTACTGTTGGTTTCGACATCCGCCGTGCTGGCGGCCGGGATAACCTGAGTGACCTCCAGATAACCGGGGGTGCTAAAGCGAAAGGTGAACGGTTCGACCAGGGGTGCACCATCCTCGGCAGCAGCGGCCTGGGTTAAAATGGCGTCATAGAGGGCAGCCCGTTCGAGCGGCTGGGCGGGCGTAAAGCGCAGTGTCCGCTCGTCGGGCCAGGAGATCTGGCCGTCAATCTTTTGGGGCTGGTCTGCCGCCGTTTGCAGGGTGAAGGCTGCGGCAGTTGCCGCCTGGTTCATGGCCCGGTCAAAGACCAGCTCAACTGAGCCATCCGGCTTCAACTCTTCGCCCCGGCGGGGGAAGCGCTGGACGATAATGGGCGAAACCGTATCGGAGGCGACTGGCGTATAGGCGACCTGCGGCAGCGGTGGCGGGCTGGTCGGCGTCAGCGTCGGCGTGGGCGAAGCGAAGGGGACGGGAGTTGGGGTACTGGCTTGGGCGGAGGTGTTGTCGCTGAGGGAGCAAGCAGTAAAAAGCAGAAGATAGAAGATAGAAGATAGAAGATAGAAGATAGAAGCAGGTAGGCGACGAATTGGTCTTTGAGGAGTGATAATTGACAATTGCCTGTTGACTGTTGACCGTTGACTATTTCTCGACATGACGGATCTCCTTGTGTGGGCTGTTTTCATGATACACAGACGTTGGAACTGGGCAAGGAGTTCCCTTTGATTTGATTTCACCTCCATTTTTCCGTATCATGATGACCGCCGACTGTGGACTGCGTAAGACAACAGATTTCGGCGGCCGTCGGCAATCTCAGGTTTGAGGATTGAAGCGCCTATGAGCCAAACTTTAACCCTCCCCGACCTCACCACCATCCCCGACAATATCGAAGATCAACTCCGCCGCTTGCTGCAAGCGCCGCGCAAGCCGGGTCTGGCGGAGTGGCTGTTTGAACTCATCAAAGCCAGCGGCCATTTAAGCACCCCCGACAACCTGCGCTGGCGGGTTATCAGCATGGTCTGGCTGGCGGCCGAGTTTGATCTGGAGAAAGCCTGGCCCTATTTGATGTGGCTCAACAGCGGCCGGCCGGTCATCTCAGACCATTTGGCCGAGCTTTTGGGCGACGCCGCCAACGACCTGGACTGCCACGTCGAACTGGCCAATTGGATTGCCCAGGCCAAAGACGAGCGCCTGGTGACTTTTTTCAGTGGTTTTCAGCATATCCCGGCGCGGTACACAATGCCTCAGTTGGTCCGGCGGCTGCTGGCCCGCCCGACTGCGCCTGAAGTCGGCGTGTGGCTGGCGACCTACGGCCGCGCTACCGCCGGTAATACCAGCCTCACCCTGCGCCCCTGGCGGCTGCTGACCGCCGCCTGGTATGCGACCTGTTTCGATCCCATTGCCGGACTGGCTCCACTGCGGGAACTCAGCCAGGGCGAGCTGGTGCTCTCAGCCGCCGATAACAAAATGCTCACCGACTTGGCGGCCGAATTGAACTGTGTCACCCCCGTAATACAATGGCTGGCCGCCTGCCCCGATCCAGCCATCAAAACCATGCTCAAGGATTTTGGGCACCCTGACCTGGCGGCTTTCGCCGCTGCGATTTTCCAACGACCCCCTCATTATGAACACCTGTCGGACTCAGTCCGGCATGCCAAAGCAGACGTTCAGGCATTTAAGGGCACGCTTAAAATGCTGGAACAAGCCGGGGTCTCTCTCAAAACGGCAAAAATCCTGGACCTGGCCTGCGGCCCCCTGGCAACCCAAACCCTGCTTTTCAATTCTGCCGGCTATAAAGTCACCGGCGCTGATCTGCACGTTCCTCCCGCTTATCTGCCGGCTGCCAGCCTCGCTCAACGGCTTTTTCAGCGGGGAAAATATATCAAAGCCTGGGAGGCAGCGACGGCCCCCTACTATCAAGCTCTGGCCCAATACAGCGGGCTGAAACTGAGATGGAACGGCCTCAAAATTGAACTAGCGGACCTGACTCGTCTGCCATTTCCAGAGAGTAGTTTTGATGGGATTGTTTGTCTCAACCACCTCCAACACGCCCCTGATGTTGAGAGCCTGCTGGCCGAAGCAGCACGTGTACTCAAACCCGGCGGCGTGCTCGTGGCCGACATCATCCCCTACCCGGCCTTGAACGGCGCCTTTTCACCTGACGGGACTCAGCCCTATGCTGCGGTTACTCTCAACCAGTGGCGTGAAAGCCAGTATCGAGATGCTTTTGAAAAACGTTTCCGGGTCGAGGTGTGGGAGCCGGAGCAAGCTCCGCAGGCGCTGGCTAACCTGACCCCCGGTATGCAGGCCGAGCTAACCGGCTACATGGAAACGGAGTTGGCTCCCCGCCGGATCATGGTAACGGCCAGAAAAACGGGTTAAACAAGACAAAGACAAGGTAGCCGAGTAGCAAAGTCGCAAGGTCGCATAAAACCATCTGGTTACTGGCTACTGACTACTGACTACTACTTCCGAGGAACAACGGATGAATTATGGCTTCGTCATTGACAACCGCACCTGTATCGGCTGTCATGCTTGCAGCACTGCCTGCAAAGCCGAAAACCGGGTGCCGCTCGGCGTCTACCGGACCTGGGTTAAATATGTCGAAAAGGGTGCCTTCCCCCATACTCGCCGCCATTTTCAAGTGACTCGCTGCAACCACTGCGCCAACCCACCCTGCGTCCGCATCTGCCCGGTTACGGCCATGTACCAGCGCGCCGACGGCATCGTCGAGTTCGACCCCCGCGTCTGCATCGGTTGCAAAGCCTGTATGCAAGGCTGTCCGTACGACGCCATTTACCTTGATCCCGACACTCACACCGCCTCTAAATGCCACTACTGCTCCCACCGCACCGATCTGGGCCTGGAACCGGCCTGCGTGATCGTTTGCCCCACCCAATCCATCATTAGCGGCGACCTGGACGACCCTGAGAGCAAAATCAGCCGGTTGGTGGCGCGAGAAAAGGTCAGCGTACGCAAACCGGAGCAGGGCACGGTTCCCAAGCTCTTTTACATTGACGGCGATGAAGTCACCTTGACGCCGACTGCTGCACAGCTTGGCAGCTCGTTTATGTGGGCTGATGTGATTCCCTTGCAAGCAGCCTCCCCAGCCGACCACAGACCACCGACCGCAGACCGCCGACCAATTCGAAATCCCAAATCCCTTTCTGGTACGCCTATCCGAACCCCTGCCGCTCAGGGCGGAGTTGAGTCGGGGCCTATTTATGTGAGTGAAGGCAGCCTGGCCGAGCACATGGTGCAGACCGGCTATAACGCCCAGCACAAAATTCCCTGGCATTGGCCGGTACCGGCTTATCTGGTCACTAAAGGCGTTGGCAGCGGTGTTTTTGCCCTGCTGGCGTTCTTTTTTGGCCTGGATCTAGTGGATTTCAGCCGTCCCCTGGCCGTATTGGGTAACTTGATCGCTCTGCTCTTTATCGGCTTGACGATCCTGCTGCTGGTCATTGACCTGGATAAGCCGGCCCGCTTTTACACCATCCTGACCCGTCCGCAGTGGCAATCGTGGTTAACCCGTGGTGCGTTCATTCTCATCGGTTTTACTGCCGTCGCCGGATTGTGGCTGCTGCTGGAAGGAGCGGTTTTGCTGCGCCTGGTCCCCTTCCCTCTGGTCAACCTGGTCCGGCCCATTTTCCTCTGGCTGGGCTTTGGGCTGGCCCTAGTGTCGGTAGTCTATACCGCATTTTTGTTTGGCCAGGCCGAAGGGCGCGACATGTGGCAGAGCAGCCTGCTGCCGTTTCATCTGGTTGTGCAGGCCGTGATGGCCGGCGCCGGGGTGCTGCTGCTGCTAGGTTTCTTCGTGCGGATGGAACAGCCGATGGTTGTGGGTTTGGCCTGGATTTTTGGCGGCACATTAGTGCTGGACCTTTTTATCACTCTCTTTGGCGAGTTCGGCATGCCCCACGCCTCCGAAGCGGCTGCCCGCGCCGCCCACGATATTCGAGCCGGCCGCTATCGCCGCCATTTCTGGTGGGGGTCGCTGGGCCTGGGCCATCTGCTGCCGTTAATCATCCTGCTGGTGAGCGCCTTCCTTGGTTCGCTGGCTTTAATTCCGCTGATCATCGCCGTTTTGGCCACACTTGCCGGTCTGTATCTGTTTGAATACGCCTTTGTGATGGCCCCCCAGCAGGTACCTAATTCATAGTTGATGCTGTTTTAAAGAAGGGAGTTTAACATGAGCGAGCATATTTATAAAAAGATCGAACTCGTCGGTTCGTCTAAAATTGGTCTGGAAGACGCGATTCAGAATGCAGTTGCCAAAGCCGGGGAGACAATCCGCAATTTGCGCTGGTTTGAGGTGGTTGAGACGCGCGGCCAAATTGAAAACGGCCAGATCGCCTATTGGCAAGTCACGCTAAAGGTCGGCTTTACCATCGAAGACCACCCTTCCAGCTAAGATGGACAGCAGTCTGGACTGGGGCCTCCAAGTCGTTCTATGGCTGCAGCAGTTCAGCCCGGCGCTAGACCTGCCCTTCAAGTTTTTCACGCTGCTGGGCGAAGAGATTTTTTTCTTGCTGTTGCTGCCCGGCCTGTATTGGTCGGTGGATCGCCGGATTGGAGCCAGAGTAACCCTGCTGTTTCTGCTCTCCACTTACCTTAACTTTGTCGCCAAAACCCTGCTGGATCAGCCCCGCCCCTTTGAATATGACTCGCGCGTTCGTCGGCTGGGCGAAGCTCCCGGCGGCGGCTTGCCCAGCGGTCACGCCCAGAATGCCGTCGTCGGTTGGGGCTACCTAGCGGCTCAATTTCGCCGGACCTGGCTGTGGTGGGCCGCCGGGCTGCTCGTCATATTCATCTCCCTTTCCCGCGTTTATCTGGGCCTGCATTTTCCCACCGACCTGCTGGGCGGCCACTTGTTGGGCGCGGCGCTCCTACTCTTGTATTTATGGCTGGAACCCAAAGTGGAAAGCTGGCTGAGGGGGCAGGGATTGGCCTGGCAGCTTGGCCTAGCGTTGTTTATCCCCTTACTGCTGGCTTTCCTTTTTCCCACCGAGGAAGGTGTCACCACGAGCGGTGTAATACTAGGCATGGGCCTCGGCTTGGTCCTCGAACGGCGCTGGCTTGGCTTTGAGACTGGCGGCTTAGGGTGGCAGCGAGTGCTGCGCTTTCTGCTCGGTGGGGCGGTGATGGTCGGGCTGTGGCTGGGCTTGCGGCTGGCTTTCGCCGGCCTTGAACCCGCTTTTCTTTTCCGTTTCAGCCGCTATGCTTTGATGGGCTTATGGGGGGCGTTCGGCGCGCCGTGGGTATTTGTGAGGATAGGATTAGCAAAAGCAGTTGTTTTTAACATGCAGGGCCTATCCAAATAACCCCGCAGCAGGCTTCGCCTTATCAGCGAATAAAGTGGGGAAGGAGGGATTTGAACCCTCACACCTTTCGGCACAGCATCCTAAGTGCTGCGTGTCTGCCATTCCACCACTTCCCCATTCATACCTCTACGACTAAAGTTTGGAGTTTGTGAGTGACAATTGGGGCAAAGAAAACGAGGATTTTCCTCACGGTTATCGTGTCGCTTGCCATTGATATGATCTATCTGCAAAACGAGAAGACGATCGTTCCATCTATCACCCAATCCACATTCGGCACATATATACTCCCGTCCCACTTCTAGTAACGCCCGGCGTAAAAAGCGAGTTGGTTCCGGACGAGAAACGGGATCACGGAGAATCAATATCTGATGCGCCAACCTCTTCTCAGGTCCACCGACCTGTTTACCACCGGCGTTCCAGCCCTTTCCTAAGAAGTGCGATGTATCAATACCAAATTGTGCTAGTCGCTTTTTAACGTATGCGTGACTTCCGCCTGCTGGACGGATACCTAATTTTCGCAATACTTCCGTCAGAGAACGGCTATTCTGAACTGCTTCCTCAAGTATTAACCTTGTATATTTGTATCCGTCACGCCTCATACAAATAGTATACCGCAGTATTAGCAAAGAAGCCAGTTATGATACACACTAGTCTGCCAGTTTCGGCACATCCCCACAAGATACAGCTCTAGCGTGAACCGATTCTACCTTGACTCGCGTTTTTCGTCAATTAATTGCGTTCTGAGGCGGCAATTCTCAGTTTGAGCGAGACTACTTCGCCCTCTATCAATTTAGACCTAATTACTGGCTGTCCAACTTGGCAATGAAGTTACTCAGCCCCGTCTCGTACTGAGCCGCCGACAGTATCAGTCCTTCGTTATGGCCGCCCCTCATCTCCAAAAATTCTTTCGGGGCATTCGCCGCCGCAAATAACTGCTGCCCATGGCTGAAAGGTACAACCTCGTCGTCGGGGCTGTGGACAATTAAGAGCGGGCAGTGAATCTCAGGGAGGCGGGCCAGGGTGTTATAACGGATGCGCGCCAGCAGTCTCACCGGCAAAAAAGGATAGACCTGCGCACCCATATCGGGGACGGACGTGAAGGTAGAGACCAGGATCAAGCCTCTGGGTATGTGTGTTTGGGCCAGCCATGCCGCCACCGCTCCACCGAGCGACTCACCAAAGACAATGATCTGGTTAGCGGGAATCTGCCGCTCCTCAACCAAATAACGCCAGGCAGCCTCGGCGTCGAGATAGGTACCCTGCTCGCCGGGACTGCCTTCACTCCGGCCATAGCCGCGATAGTCAATAATCAAGGTACTCAAGCCCAGGCGGTGGAATAATTCCAGCGATCCCAGCCGGTGCGAAATATTGCCGCCATTGCCGTGAAAGAAAAGAACAACGCCTCGAGGGGAGGCACCATCCTTGGCCTGAGGAAGGGGTACCCACCAGCCGGATAATTTCACCCTATCCGCCGTTTCAAGCCAGACTTCCTCATAGGGCAGCCCGAAGTCACCAGGCGTAGCAATCCAGGTGCGGGTCGGAAAGTAGACCAGCCGCTCCTGAAAGAGGAACAAAAACGCCAACAGACCCCCATAGCCAAGTACAAGGCAACCTAGCACCAACCAAAGCATACGCAGCCAAGACTGACCTACTTCCACTCTTCCAGCCTTCCCATCCCACTTCATTCGCCTTGCAGCGTTACAGTTATCATCCGGCTGCCACCGCGATCGCGGTGTTCGCACAAATAAATCCCCTGCCATGTCCCCAGATTGAGGCGGCCGGCGGTGATGGGGATAGTCAAAAAGCTGCCCAGCAGGGAGGCCTTGAGATGAGCGGGCATGTCGTCCGGTCCTTCCGAGGTGTGGCGGTAATACGGCGCATTCTCTGGAGCAAGATGGTTGAAGTGACTTTCAAAATCCACTCGCACAGTTGGATCGGCATTTTCGTTGAGGGTCAGGCTGGCCGAGGTGTGGTGGAGGAAAATGTGAGCCAGGCCAATCTTAATCTTTTTGATATCCGGCGCGTTGGCTTCGACCAGATGAGTAATCACGTGAAAACCACGCCGGAACGGCGGCAGACGAAAAGTTGCTTGAGACCACATACTGCAAATTTTAGCATGCAACTTTCCCTCTAACAATTGCCCCCTGTGCGGGTTATCAGTAAGAGAATAATTTTATGTTACCCCGTTTGACAATCCCCCCCGACCAGAATATAATTCATTCTCGTGTGTGCCCCCAGTAACCGGGCGCACTCATTTTTTGTTATAGCAGCAATTTCATCCGGGGAGACTTGAAGCATGTACGCAGTTATCGAAAGCGGTAGCAAACAATATCGCGTGGCCGAAGGCGATGTGATTGAAGTAGAATCACTGCCTGTTGAAGCGGGTAAGGAAGTGGAACTGGAGCGCGTCTTAATGGTATCCGGCGACGACGGAATTAAGGTTGGCGCACCGACGATTGAGGGTGCGAAGGTTACGGCCACCGTTCAAAGCCACGGGCGCGGCAAAAAAATCATTGTTTACAAGCATAAGAAAAATTATCACAAGAAGCAGGGGCACCGGCAAAACTTCACCCGCCTGCACATTGATAAAATAATCAGCTAAAAGGAGCATTACCATGGCGCATAAAAAAGGTGGCGGCTCCAGCCGCAACGGTCGTGATAGCGCAGGCCAACGACTTGGAGTTAAGAAGTTCGGCGGTGAAGCAGTCCGCTCCGGCAATATTATCGTGCGGCAGCACGGTACCAAATTTTATCCGGGCCTCAACGTGGGTCTGGGCCGCGATTATACCCTGTTTGCCACGGCTGACGGCTTTGTAAAGTTTGAACATATCAGCCGCGATAAAAAGCGCGTCAGCGTTTATCCCGAAGCCGTGCAGCAGGATAGTTAGGTAAAATAATTTCGCCTACCCGTTCCCAAGCCGAGTTTGGGGGTGAGATAGGGTAAAGAAAGGTTTTTTGTGATGAAAAAAGGTCTTCATCCTCAATATTATCCTAACGCTCAGGTGATTTGTTCGTGTGGCAATACCTGGACGACCGGCTCAACCCAGCCGGTGATCCGTACTGATGTTTGTTCAGCCTGCCACCCCTTCTTCACCGGCGAGCAGCGCATTGTTGACACGGCGGGTCAGGTAGACCGCTTTATGAAGCGTCTGGATCGCTATGGTTCGCATCAAGCTGATGTCGTCAAACGCCAGGCAGAGCAGCAGAAGAAGTTGGAGCAGCGCTTCTTGAAACAGCAGTTGGCGGCGCTTGATTTGAACAGCCAGACCCACCAAATTTTACACGACGCCAACATCATCACGGTGGGTGATTTGATAAAAAAAGTAGAAAAAGACAAAGCGGGTCTGCTTGCTCTGGAAGGCTTTAGCCGTAAAGCTCTTGAAGAAGTTGAAGCCAAACTGGCTGAAGCCAGGACAGCTTATTTTGCCGAAGCATAGGCAGAGATTTCAGCATCAAACTGTTGTTGATTTAAAATTTTGGGCAGACCCCCAGGACGGGTCTGCCCATTTTTTTGGGAAGTGACCGTATGTATCATCGTTATGATGGCGGCTGGGTTGAATTGATCTGTGGCAGCATGTTCAGCGGCAAAACCGAGGAGCTTATCCGGCGGCTGGTGCGGGCCGAAATTGCCCGGCAAAAGGTGCAGGTGTTTAAACCGGCGCTGGACGACCGCTATAAAGTTAACAAAGTCAGCTCTCACAGCGGCAAATATTACGAGGCAACGGTCGTGGAAAATGCCGCTCAAATCAACAGCCTTCTCCTCGAAGAAGTTGACGTCGTCGCCATTGATGAGGTTCAGTTTTTTGATTGGACGATTGCCGAACTATGCGAACGGTTAGCCAACCAGGGGCTGCGGGTGATCCTGGCCGGACTGGACATGGATTTCCGGGGTGAACCTTTTGGCCCCATGCCTTTGCTGATGGCTCAGGCCGAACAAGTGGACAAACTCCAGGCTATTTGCATGGTCTGCGGGGCACCGGCCAGCCGGACGCAGCGTTTGATTGATGGCCGGCCGGCCAATTACGACGACCCGGTGATTATGGTTGGGGCCAGCGAGGTGTATGAGGCGCGCTGCCGCCAGCACCACGAAGTACCGCGTAATAAGTAGTCAGTAGTCGGTAGACAGTAGACGGGGAAAAACCTCCTTCTACTGTTTACCGTTTACCTAGTTTATCTCGTCTGCGGCAGGGCGGGCTTCCAGGGTCATTTCAACCGTTTGCTGTTTGCCGTTGCGGATAATTGTCAGCGTAATCGTCTTGCCCACATCCCCCCGGCGGGCCAAAAATGAGATCAAATCGTCAAACGTCTTGATCTCTTCATCTTCAATCGCAATAATCACATCTCCCCCAATTGTCACATCAAGACCGCTTTCCAGGGTAAAATCGCGCGTACCGCTGCGCAAGCCAGCCTTATCCGCCGGGCTGCCGGAGATAATGGTTCCCACCAAGGCCCCACTCGCCTGAGGTAATTTCATCTCTTTGGCTATTTCCGGAGTCATACTGGTGCCCTGAAAGCCAATCCAGGCGTGTTCATACTTACCTGTCTCAATCAAACTCGGCACAACCCGTTTCACCAAATTGGAGGGGATGGCAAAGCCAACGCCCAGGAAACTACGCTCGCCCAGGGCGGTGCGGCGGGGCACAATCGCTGTATTGACCCCAATTACCTCACCCTGCGAATTCAATAACGGTCCGCCGGAATTGCCGGGGTTGATGGCTGCATCGGTTTGAACGATTTCGGGAATGCGAAATGTGCCTGTTTCGGTCGGGAGGCTGCGTTTCAGGGCGCTGACGATGCCGGTGGTCAGCGTGCCGGACAGGCCAAAGGGGTTGCCAATAGCCACAGCCCGCTGGCCGACATGTAACTGGTCGGAGTCACCCCAGGCGACCGGGCGTAACCTTTCAGCCGGCACATCCACTTTGACCACGGCCAGGTCACTGTCGGGATCTGTCCCGACCACCTCGGCTGGGGCCGAGGAGCCATCATAAAATGTCACTTCAACTTTGGTCGCGTCGGCAATAACATGATTATTGGTGATAATGTGGCCCTGTTGGTCATAAACAAACCCTGAACCCTGGCCCTGGGTGGGGAAAAGATCCTCCGGCACGCCGGACGAAACCTGATCTTCAACCGTGACAACAATATTGACCACGGAAGGATTGACCCGATCATATAAGTTGATCAGCAGCAATTCTTCGGCGTCAGCCTCAGCAATAGCCTCGGGGGGCAGGGGAGTCGGCGGGGGAACAGTCGGCGGAGTTTGCAGGCCGACCTGGGTTTCTTTGAACCCGTCGCCCGATTCCGGTTGGATTTTAGTTTCGGCGGCTTGAGTCGGCTGGGGGTCGTCGCTGGTTAATGAGAGCGACGAAAACAGCGGTGAGAGATTACAAGCAGATAAAACAAACATCAGTAAAATCGCTGCAATGAGACGCGGTTGAGACAAAGGGTCCTCCTGCCAAAATATAGCGATAGCAGGTAGCAATTTTTGCTACCTGCTATCTTTAGTCTATGTGGGTTTCTATAGTTATACCACAAGAAAACCAAATGTAAATAGCCAAACCGATTCTTAATCGTTCCGCCGGCCCATGCCGACCAGGATAAAGATCCAGCGGGCCAGTTCAAGCAGAGCCGCAATGGCGGCGACGACATAGGTCCAGGCCGCGGCATTAAGCACGCTGCTCACACCTGACAATTCGCGCTGATCAACAATATTGTACTGATAGAGCAGTTTTTTCGCCCTGGCGCTGGCGTCTAACTCTACCGGCAGGGTGATGACCGCAAAAAGCGCCACCAGGGCATACAAACCCACGCCGAACCAGGCCAGCGCGAGGCCCAGGCTGCTCAAGCGGAAAAGCATTTCCAAAAAAATACCGCTTATAATAATCAGGGGTCCCAACCAACTGCCAAATTGCACCGCTGGAACCATAAAGCTGCGTAATTGCAGCGGCACATAACCCGTCGCATGCTGCAACGCGTGTCCGGCTTCGTGGGCCGCTACCCCAACCGCCGAGACCGACGGCACACGGGCCACTTCAGGCGAAAGGCGCAGGGTGCGGCTGCGCGGGTCATAATGGTCGCTCAAAAAACCCTGGGTCTCTTCAACCGTGACATCGTGCAAGCCATTTGTATCCAAGATCTGGCGGGCCACCTGCGCGCCGGTCAAGCCGCGCATCGTCCTTACCTGGGCATACTGATTGAATTTACTTTTGACCACCATTTGAACAATAAAGCCCAAAATCAGCGCCGGGAGCAAAAAACACAGGAAAGTTGAGTCGTAGAAAAACATAGCTTCTGCCTCCACATTACTAGATGCTGTTCATTATATCCGAATTATGTTAGAAATAAATTAGACTGGCGAAAAGTCTTTAAATCTCTTTCCGCTCAATTTTGGGCAAAAAGAAGATGGCCGGAATAGCCAGCAGGGAAATGAGCGCTGCCGCTAAAAAAGCAGCCTGCAGCCCCCAATGATCACCCATAAGTCCAATGGCAAAAGCAGACACAGGCCGGATCAGAAAAGAAAGAGAGATGAATATGCCATTCGCCATGGCTCGATTGTTGGGCAAGTGTTCCTGGGCCATCGCCAGCATAACCGGCGTGCTTGACAGGGAGGTAAAACCCAGGGCCAGCAAAATAGGTACAAACAGCCAACCCTGCACGTAAAGAAATAACAACATCAAGATCGAAGCGCTGCTCGTGGCAACCAGCAAAATAACGCTCCGTCCCACCCGGTCGCTGAAAGTGCCGCTGAACAAAACCCCGGCCACCCCGGCCAGTTCCCACAGCGAAAGCGCCGCCCCTGCCAGCCATAGACTCGCCCCCTGGCTGTCCATAAAAGTGGGCAGATAGACGGCTAAGCCGGTCAGCATAAACTCGCGCGGAAATAAAAAAGCCAGCATGGGCACAAATAACCGCCGGGCCACCGGCCAGACTGTTCGCAAATCTTGCCGCTGGTCCGAGCGGGCGGGAATATGATGCAAGCGCCAGTATAAGATGAGCGAAGCCGCCCAGCCCAGCAGCATGATGCCATAAAAGTTATCCAAACTCCACCAAGAAACCACCCAGACCGCCAGCAGCGGGCCGATGGCCCGGCCCAATTCGCCCCCGGCCATAAAGAAACTCATCCCTTTCCCCAGCCGGCTGCCGGAGATACGCCCGACCATGGCCGGAGCGGGCGCGTGAAAAGCGGCAGTACTCGCCCCGGCCACAAACAACAAAATGGCCAGAGCCAGATAATTGGGCACAATTCCCAGCAGACTCATCGTCGTGGCGGTTATGGCCGGAGCCAAAATCACAAAATAACGCACACTGAGAATGTCGGCCATGTAGCCGATAAAAGGATTGAGCAGGGCGGGCGTCTGGATAAAGAGCTGCAGCGCCCCCGCCTGGGCCAGGGAGAGGGACAATTTATCAATCAGCAGCGGCAGCAGCGGGGCTAAAAACGAGGGGTAGGTATCATGCACAAAGTGCCCCCCGACAATGGTCAAAACTTGTCCGGTTTGAAATTCTCCTTCTACAGTTGGTGCGATCGGCTCGGTTCGAATCTGAGTTGTCATCAAGTTCCCCCTTTTGCAGGAAAAAGTTTGGATTGTTTGTGGTAATGCTCCATTTTGGCCTGATTATAGGCAATAAATGGATTCGAGCCATTTAATCTTTAACGAGTTTGACACCATTTTGGCTATCTACTAAAATACCCTTAACCTCTACCAGTAAAAGAGTTTCGGTGGCTGCACCGCGTGCTTTTTGGGCGTATCAACGAAACTCTGCCCGACCCCGACCCAATTCTTAAGGTAAACCTAAGTCAAATTGACAACCTCGCCCGTCACAATATTCTGCGGACGGGCTTTCTTGTATTTTACCTTTTGGGTGCGCAATCTAAATTTTACAGAGGAGTTGACCTTATGAGCAAGTTGACAAAGAACTCTCTTGGCGCCCGCGCCAAGTTTAATACCGGCCATGGCGAAGCCACCATGTATCGCCTGGACAAATTGGACAAAGATGTCTCGCACCTGCCTTTTTCGATCAAAGTATTGCTGGAAGCGGTTCTGCGCGAGGTGGACGGCTACGTTGTGACCGAAGCCGACGTGCATAAGCTGACCCACTGGACCGCCACCGCCCTGACTGCCGCCGAAATTCCCTTCAAACCGGCTCGGGTGATTTTACAGGACTTCACCGGCGTGCCCGCCGTGGTGGATTTGGCCGCCATGCGCTCGGCCATGGCCCGCATGGGCGGCGACCCGCAAAAAATCAACCCGGTCGTGCCGGTCAATCTGGTCATTGACCACTCGGTGCAGGTGGATGTATTTGGCCAATCCATCGCCCTGGGGCGCAACGCCGAAATTGAGTTCGAGCGCAACCGGGAGCGCTACGAGTTTCTGCGCTGGGGCCAAAAAGCCTTTAACAACTTTGCAGTCGTGCCGCCGGCCAGCGGCATTGTCCATCAGGTCAACCTGGAATATATCGCCCGCGTTGTCTGGACGCGCCCGGAAGAAGACAGCCTCGTCGTCTATCCCGACAGCCTGGTTGGCACCGACAGCCACACCACCATGATTAACGGCCTGGGTGTGGTCGGCTGGGGCGTGGGCGGGATCGAAGCCGAAGCGGTCATGCTGGCCCAGCCGATTTACATGCTCATCCCGGAGGTGATCGGCTTCAAGCTGACCGGCCAACTGCGCGAGGGCGTCACCGCCACCGACCTGACCTTGACCGTGACCCAGATGCTGCGCCAAAAAGGCGTCGTCGGCAGATTTGTTGAATTTTACGGCCCCGGCCTCAGCCAGATGACCCTGCCGGACCGGGCGACCATCGCCAATATGGCCCCCGAATATGGGGCGACGATGGGCTTTTTCCCGGTGGACCAGGAGTCGCTCAACTACCTGCGCCGCACCGGCCGGCCCGCCGAACTGGTTGAACTGGTCGAACGCTACACCAAAGAGCAGGGCCTCTTCCGCACCGACGCCACGCCTGACCCCACTTTTACCGATACGCTCAGCCTCGATTTGAGCGAAGTTGTGCCCAGCATGGCCGGCCCCAAGCGGCCCCAGGACCGGGTGTCGCTGACCGATATGAAAACGACCTTCCAGACTGCCCTGACCAATCCGATTGGGACTCAGGGCTACGGCCTGGACCAGAAAGCGTTGCAGCGCAAAGGTGCGGTTAAGTTTGATGGCGCGGCGCAGCGGGAAATCACCCACGGCGCGGTGGTGCTGGCCTCGATTACCTCTTGCACCAACACCAGCAACCCTTCGGTCATGCTGGGCGCCGGTATTCTGGCCAAAAAGGCGGTGGAGCGCGGTCTGCGTGTGCCCGGTTATGTTAAAACCAGTCTGGCCCCCGGCTCCAAAGTGGTCACCGATTATTTAAATGAGGCCGGCTTGACCCCCTACCTGGAAGCGTTAGGCTTTCACACCGTCGGCTATGGCTGCACCACCTGCATCGGCAACAGCGGCCCACTGCCCCCGCCGGTCGTGGACGCGATTACGACCGGCGACCTGGTGGTCTCCGGCGTGCTGAGCGGCAACCGCAACTTTGAGGGACGGATTCACCCTTATATCAAGGCCAACTATTTGGCCTCGCCGCCGCTGGTGGTCGCCTACGCCCTGGCCGGGACAACCCATATTGATCTGACAACGGAACCCATCGGCGTGGACAAAGCCGGCGAACCGGTCTACCTGAAGGACATTTGGCCGACCCAGGCCGAAGTCGCCGCCGAATATGACAAGGCGCTCAACCCGGAAACCTTCCACAAGGAATACAATGGCATTGAGCACAGCAACCCAAAATGGAACGCCATTCCCGTGCCCGAAGGCGCGCTGTATGCCTGGAATGAGTGGTCCACCTATATCCAGGAACCCCCCTTTTTTGTTGACCTTAGCACTGAGGTGCTGCCCATCCAGCCGATTATGAGCGCCAAAACACTGGTCAAGGTGGGCGACTCTTT
This sequence comes from Anaerolineales bacterium, assembly GCA_015075185.1. GTDB lineage: Bacteria > Chloroflexota > Anaerolineae > 4572-78 > J111 > DSQQ01. Next base: position 696,635 of record JABTUW010000004.1, read on the forward strand.
GACCACCGACCACATCTCCCCGGCCGGTTCCATTCAGCCCAACAGCCCGGCCGGGCTGTATTTGCAGGAACATGATGTTGCGCCCGCCGAGTTCAACTCCTACGGCTCGCGGCGCGGCAATGATAGGGTCATGACCCGTGGCACCTTTGCCAATATCCGGCTGCGCAACCAGATGGCCCCCGGCACCGAGGGCGGCTGGACCACCTACCTGCCCACCGGCGAAGTGATGCCGATTTTCAATGCCAGCGAGAAGTATAAGGCCGATGGCACGCCGCTCTTGGTGATCGCCGGCAAGGAATACGGCACCGGCTCCAGCCGCGACTGGGCGGCCAAAGGGACGTACTTGCTGGGCGTGCGGGCGGTGCTGGCGGAGAGTTTCGAGCGCATCCATCGCAGCAACCTGGTGGGGATGGGGGTTTTACCCCTGGAATTCAAACCCGGCGAGAATGCCGAGAGCCTGGGCCTGACCGGCAAAGAAAGCTACACCGTTCATATTGACGATACGCTCAAGCCGCGCCAGGATGTACGGGTGGATGTCACCGACGAAAAGGGGGTGACCCGCACCATCGTCACCACCTGCCGGGTAGACACCCCGGTCGAGGTGGATTACTATCGTAATGGCGGCATCCTCCAGACGGTATTAAGGCATTTCTTGAAGGGCTAAAATGAACGATCGCCTGACCAGCTACCCGCCTCCTCAAAAATGGGACGACTGGACCGAGTATGACCCCCAAGCCTGGCCGGAGAAAAAGTCGCGCCGCTACATGCTCATCCCGACCGTCTGCTTCAACTGTGAAAGCGCCTGCGGTCTGCTGGCTTATGTGGATAAAGAGACGCTAGAGGTGCAAAAATTTGAGGGCAACCCGCTTCACCCCGGCAGCCGGGGCCGCAATTGCGCCAAAGGCCCGGCCACCCTCAACCAGATGTACGACCCCGAACGCATTCTCTACCCGCTTAAGCGGGCCGGCCAGCGCGGCGAGGGCAAGTGGGTCCGCGTTACCTGGGCTGAAGTGCTGGACGACATCGCCGGGCGGATGCGCCGGGCTATCCTGGAAGAGCGGCATAACGAAATCATGTACCATGTTGGACGGCCCGGCTATGATGGCACGGTCGAGCGCGTCATTCAAAGTTGGGGCGTAGACGGCCACAACAGCCACACCAATATCTGTTCCTCCTCGTCCCGGCTCGGCTACTTTTTGTGGGGCGGCTTCGACCGGCCCTCGCCCGACTACGCCAACGCCCGCGTCATCCTCTTGGTCAGCAGCCACCTGGAAACGGGCCACTACTTTAACCCGCACGCCCAGCGCATTATGACAGGCAAAATGGACGGGGCCAAGCTGGTTGTGCTCGATCCCCGCTTGAGCAACACCGCCTCCCTGGCCGATCACTGGCTGCCGGCCTGGCCCGGCTCTGAAGCCGCCGTGCTGCTGGCCATCGCCAATTATCTCATTCAAAATGACCTGTACGACAAAGAATTCGTCCGCCGCTGGGTCAATTGGGAGACTTATCTCAAAGCCGAGCGGCCGGCTGGGGAGATCACCTTTGATAATTTTGACCGGGCGCTCAAAGAAATCTATGCTCACTTCACTCCGGAATTCGCCGCCGAGGAAAGCGGTCTGCCTCCTGAACAGATTATCGAGGTAGCCAGGCTGGTGGCCGGCTGCCAGGGTCGTTTAGCCGCGCATGTCTGGCGGGCAGCAGCCAGCGGCAACCTGGGCGGCTGGCAGGTGGCTCGCTGCCTCTTTTTCCTCAACGTGCTGACCGGGTCGGTGGGCACGAAGGGCGGCACCAGCGCCAACGCCTGGAACAAATTTGTGCCCACCCCCTTCGACACGCCGCCGCCCCAAAAGAAATGGAACGAACTTCTTTTCCCCAAAGAATGGCCGCTGACCCACTACGAGATGAGCTTTTTGCTGCCCCATTTCCTGCTCGAAGGCCGGGGCAAGCTCGACGTTTATTTCACCCGTGTTTACAACCCCGTGTGGACCAACCCGGACGGTTTCGTCTGGCTCAAGGCGTTGCGCGACGAGTCGCTCATTCACTCTCACATCGCCCTGACCCCCACCTGGAACGAGTCGGCCTGGTTTGCCGATTACGTTCTGCCCATGGGCCATGCCGGCGAGCGCCACGACCTGATGAGCCAGGAAACCCACGCCGGCATGTGGATTGCCTTCCGCCAGCCGGTGCGCCGGGTGGCGATGGAAAAGATGGGCCAAAAGGTCAACTTCTCCTACGAAGCCAATCCCGGCGAAGTTTGGGAAGAGGACGAGTTCTGGATCCAGCTCTCCTGGCGGATTGACCCGGACGGTTCGTTGGGTATCCGCCAGCACTTTGAAAGCCCTTATCGCCCCGGCGAGTGCATTACCGTAGACGAATATTACCGCTGGATTTTTGAAAACAGCGTCCCCGGCCTGGTAGACACGGCGGCCAAAGAGTTTCTCACCCCGCTGGAATATATGCGCAAGTACGGCAGCTATGAGGTAGTGCAAGAGAATTATGTGCCGTACGAACAACCCATATTTCAGCAGGGGGGCAGTCCCTACGGGAGGCTTCGCACAGGTGCAGGGGAGCAGAGGAGAGACTCTCTGTTCCCTTCTCCCGGTTACGAGAAAGGGACTGGGGGAGAGGATCAAATCCCGTCTACCGTCTACCGTCTACCGTCTACCCTTCCTGAGGGCTACACCCTTGACTCCGATAACCGCATCTTAAAAGACGGCGACACGGTCGGCGTGCTAGTGGACGGCGAGGCCAAAATCGGCTTCGACACGCCCAGCCGCAAACTGGAATTTTACCAACCCACCATGTCTGAATGGGGTTGGCCGGAACTGGAGTATACCCTGCCCCATTACCTGAAAAGCCACGTTTGCCCGGATTTGATCAATCGCACCGAAGGGGAAATGCTTTTGCTGCCGACTTTTCGCCTGCCGACTTTGATCCATACTCGTTCGGTTAATAGTTTATGGTTATACGAAATCAGTCACAAAAATCCGGTTTGGCTGCATCCGGAAGATGCCCAGCGGATAGGTGTCGCCACCGACGATCTCATCAAAGTTGAGACCGAAATCGGTTATTTTGTCAGCAAAGTTTGGATCACCGAGGGCATCCGGCCCGGCGTCATCGCCATGAGTCACCACCTGGGCCGCTGGCGGCTGACCGATACCGGCAATCTTGGCCCTGGCGTGTCGGCCCTGGTTAAGCTGGAAGAAAACGACAAGAGCGAATTTTCGATGCGCCAGTTGCAGGGAGCCAAAGCCTATCAATCCGCCGACCCCGACACCTCGCGCATCTGGTGGGAAGACGTTGGCGTGCATCAAAACATCACCCACGCCGTCCACCCCGACCCCGTGAGCGGCATGCACTGCTGGCATCAAAAGGCGCTGAAAGTGAGCAAAGCTGGCCCCAATGACCGGCACGGCGACATCCATGTGGATACCAACAAGTCCATGCAAATCTACCGCGAGTGGCTAGCAATGGCCCGCCCTGCCCCCGGCTCTGGCGGACTGCGCCGCCCGTTGTGGTTCAAGCGGCCGTTGAAGCCGGAGAAAGAATTGTATTATATCAAAGAAATCATCGAGGAGTAAGGTGTCGAAACCAAGCAACGATATGTTCCCTTCTCTCAAAAAGCGAGGTGCGCCCTCCCCTGTTATTAAACTTAACACCAAACGGAGGATTGCTTTTGGCTGGTATGGCGGTAAATATTCACATTTGGATTGGTTGCTGCCCCTACTACCCTCATGTCACCACTATTGTGAACCCTTCAGTGGTTCTGCTGCAGTTCTGCTCAACCGAGAGCCATCTCCTGTTGAAACCTACAACGATCTTGATACTGAAGTTGCCAACTTTTTTCGGGTCTTGCGCAACGATCCTGACCGCCTTATTCGAGCCATTGGTTTGACCCCTTTTTCACGGGAAGAATTTGCCAAAGCCTGTGAAATTGATCCTGCTCTCCCCCCTTTGGAACGGGCCAGATGTTTTTATGTCCGCGCCCGCCAGGTACGCACAGGCTTAGCCCAGACTGCCAGCCTGGGACGTTGGGCCAACTGTAAAAATACCAGCCGGGCGGGGATGGGCGGCGCAGTGTCACGTTGGCTGGGCGCAGTCCGAGATTTACCGGAGATTGCCGAGAGGTTACTGCGCGTACAAATCGAGAATAGGCCGGCAATTGAGGTGATTCAACTTTACGACTCGCCCACTACCCTTTTCTACTGTGACCCCCCTTACGTTCACTCCACACGAGGAGATAGTAACGCCTACAGTTATGAAATGTCTGACGATGAACATGGCGAATTAGCCAAGGTATTGAACTCTGTACAAGGATTAGTAGCTGTTTCAAATTATGATTGTGATTTGATGAATGAACTCTACCCGCCTCCCCGCTGGAAAAAATTTGTTAGCGAAGAACGCACTAACCACAGTACCAAAGATAAACGCGTCGAAGTTTTGTGGACAAATTATCAGCCCAATCGTTTACTGCGCAGCTTTTGGCTCATGGAGACTCAACCCATGCAAAATCCATCTGAAATTCTTGATCAACTTTTGAAACGTGCATCCGCCGATTTATCCAATCCTGTTGTCAAGGAAAGAGCCAGCCTGGAGCGGATTGACTATGTATCCCGACAACTCAGAAACCGTGCTTGTGTGCGTTTGCTGATGGCATGTATGCTCGCCAAATTAGATCGTCCTAACGTTGATCCTCGTAAACCCTATACCGAAATTGGGACTGAAGACTCTTTTTCGGGGCGCACTTATGATGAGCGATACATCACCCAATTCATCAACACCAACAGATTGCCGCTTAACCCAACCACTGCCTTTTTGACTCCAGCCTTCCGCAATATTGATCGTCCTTTGACCATTGACTTAGAGATTATTGGCCGTCCTCGCCAACTTTATAAAGATACATTACAGTTGCTCGATGATGTGTATTCAGGCCGAGTGATGGCTGAGGATTTACTGACCGAGATCATTCGAGTGCTATTGATAATGCGCCAGGAGCGAGAAGCCAGAATGGCCACTCTGCTAGCTGCGCTACAACGCACTGAAGATATTACACCGCTCTCTTCAGAGGAAATTGTGACCCTCATTGAACAACACTTGAAGTCCAAGAATTCCAGTCGGTTGCCGGTTTTGATAGTAGCTGCCGCATATCAATCGGTAGGACACAAAATAGGCGAGCGAGTCTTGCCGCTTAAGAGTCACAACGCCGCCGATGAGCAAACCGGTGCAATGGGTGATATAGAAGTCTGTTTAGAGAACGATGAGCGAGTTGTAACGGCTTATGAAATGAAAACTCACCGAGTCACTGTTGACGATATAGACCGCGCCCTGCATAAAATTGCTATAGCTGATAATCACATTCACAACTATATTTTTGTGACGACCGATGTCGTTGAAGAAGGGGTAAAAAACTACGCTCAAAGCGCCTATCCCCAGACAGGTGGAACCGAAATCGCCATTCTGGATTGTTTAGGGTTTTTACGACACTTTTTGCATTTCTTTCACCGCTCCCGGCTTCAATTCCTGGATGCTTACCAGGAATTGGTCATGGCTGAACCTGAAAGCGCCGTCAGCCAACCTTTGAAAGAGGCTTTTCTGGCCTTGCGCCAGGTTGCGGAGACAGACGAATAATTTCTTGGTTTCAAATATGTCTGATCCCCTAATCGCTGCCCTGCGCCTGCTCAGCCATTTTTGGCTGGAAGAAGTTCGTCCAGACGATCTGGCCACCATTACCGCACTGCCGGAACTGGCCGAAACGCTGCCTCACGTTGATGCCGCCGCCGTCACTGATCTGGCGGTGGAGTACCAGCGCCTGTTTGGCTTTAACCTGCCCCCTTACGAGAGCATTTTTGTTGACCCGGCAGCGATGCTGCTGGCTCCGGCCACAGCACGAGTTCAGGCGCTCTACCGGCAGGCGGGCTGGACACCCCCGGCGCATGCCCGAGTCGGCGCGCCGGATCATGTCGGCCTGGAGCTGTTAGCCCTGGCAGAAATGCAGGCTGAGGCGAAGGAGGAACTGGCGGGGTTCGCTCATCGCCTCCATACCATGCATTTAGTCCTGTGGGTTCCGGCCCTTGTGCTGACGCTGCGCCGTCTGGCCCCTCATCCTTTTTACGCCATCCTCGGCGAACTGACCCTTGACCTTCTGCTGACAACTCTCCCTTCCGATTCACCAATAGACCATCCCGACCCCTTCCCGGTTCTACCCCCGCCCCCAGTTTATAAAGACCGGCTCAATCCCGACGTACCTGTTTTTGAGGAGAATTCAGATTTCAGTCCGCCTGCCTCAATTGAGTTGGAAATGGGCTTGGGTTTGCGGGAGTTGGTCAAGCGGCTCCTGACCCCGCGTGAGGCCGGTTTGTTTGTGACTCAAGCGGACATTACTCGGATAAGCCGCACGCTTGATTTGCCGACGGTTAGAGGGGAGCGTTCGTCCATGCTGGAAACCCTCTTCCGGCAGGCCGGGGAGTATGAGCTTGTGCCGGGGCTGCTGGATCAATTGCGCCAGTTACTGGCAGAATCTGAGGCCGCCTATCAAAACTGGGCCGAGGAATACCCTGCCTGGACAGCCTATTCTCAGGCATGGTGCAGACGAGTAGTGGCTACCCGCGATCTTCTTACTGTCAGTGAGGAAATGCCTCGAACCAGTGAACAGTAATCACTAATCAGTCAAACTGTTCACCGGCTACTGATAACTATTTACCCTCTTGCCAGGGGGCTACAACAACCCCAACTCTCTGGCCTTGGCCACGGCCTGAGTCCGGCTGCGAGCGTCGAGCTTACCATACACGTTGTTGAGATGCCACTTCACTGTCCCCACCGTAACTACCAGCTTTTGGGCAATTTCGCCGTTCGACATGCCGGCGGCGATGAGGCGGAGAATCTCCAATTCACGCTCGCTCAGAGGCTCAATCAAAGGCTGAAGGCTGAGGGATGAAGGATGAAGGGACTTTGCTTGCTCTCGGCGAAAGGCTGCCAGGAGGCTTTCGATATAAGCTTGATGAGGGGCCGGCAACCGGCTCGTGGCAGTTGTAAGCAATGCGATCATAGGCTGGCCCTCATCCAGAAAGATACGCATGTAGCCTTCAGGTTCGGCCAGAGTTAAGGCTTGCTCTAAACAGACCAGGGCCTGATCAGGATCGTTTTGGGTCTGATAGGCCAGCGCCTCCAAAACCAACACCTCCAGGACTCGCCCCAGGCGGTCGCTGGCACTGGCAGCCTGGCGCAGTCGTTCCAACAAAGCTGCCGCTTCAGCCCATTTGCTTTGAGCAAAGAGAAGTCGGGCCAGGGTCAGGTACTCAACTTCATAAAGGTAACTTACTTCGTTGTGGGCGCTTAAATGATACTCCTGCGCCCAATGCTCCACCACCTCCAACCGCCCTTCGACCAGCCAGAGCCGGGCTTGATAGGCCGCCGCCTGGGCACTCCAATAAGGACTGTTGTAGCGCCGGGCGAGTTGCTCCACTTGGTTAGCCAGCTCAAGCGCACCCTTTAGATCAGCCTGCGCCCGCCTGAGCCGGGCCAGGCCGAGGTAGCCCAGCGCCAGAATCGCCAGGTCAGCGCTCTGCTCGCCCAGCTTGATCCCCGCCTCTAGCTGAGCGGCTGCACCTTCCTGATCATTTTGTTCATAGAGAAGCGCACCCAGGCTAACGTAAGCCCCTCCCGCAGCCGGGGGAGGGGTTGATCATCTTGCCAGCTTTGCTGGACCAATTCCAGAGCCTGGCGACAGAGTTCGGTGGCCCGGCGGAGGCGTCCCTGTTCAATCTGTAACTGGGCCAAATTCCATAGAGCGGTCAAGGCGACATGCCAGTTGCTGCCGGCCTGGCTGATGGCGCTGGCCTGGCTAAGCGCTTGACTTGCCTGAGTCACTTGACCCGTCCAGCTATAAGCAATGCCCAAACTCAGGGCAACAGCACCACGTAGAAATGAATTTTCCTCCGGCAAGGTTTCAAGCGCCTGCTGAAACAGAGCAATTGCCTGGGGCATGTCTCGCCGCAGATAGGCCACGCTGGCTCGAATAGCGGCTACCTCTCCAGGCTGGCGCTCGTCCTCTTGTAAGTAAGCCTCCACTGCATCCAACTGCCCGGTTAAAGTTAACGCCCAGGCCTGAAACAGGAAAAGCTGTGGCTGGGAGCGGACCAATTCTGACGGTAGAGCGTCGAGCCAACTGAGTAAGGTGGTCATCTCGCTGCGGCTCAGCAGCGTTCGGGCATTTTGCTCGACCAAACGGGCGGCCCGTTCCGCATCGCCGGCAGCCAGAGCGTGACTCATTGCTTCGGCCACCAAACCCTGCTGTTCAAACCAGTCTGCTGCCCGGCGGTGGAGACCGGCCACACCGGGAGTTCCAATCTTTTTTTGTAAAAAATTGCGCAGCAGCTCGGCAAAAAGATGATGGTAACGATACCAGCGCCGCTCGTCGTCAAGAGGGACGATGAAAAGGTTAGTTTGTTCTAGATATTCCAGCACCTCCTGACCAACAACAGGGGGAAGCTTTTCTCCCCTGCTCCCCCGCTCCTCTGCTCCCCTGCTCAATACGGCGTCACACAGAGGGCCACAGAGACGGTCGAGGATAGAGGTTTGCAGCAAAAAAGTTTGGATGGGTTCAGGCTGGCGCTGGAGGACTTCTTCGGCCAGATAGTCCAGGATATAAGGGTGGCTGCCGCTGAAACTGGCCAGAAAGCCGGGGATATCCTGGGCGTCACGTCCCTGCATGGACAGAGCGGCCAACTGCAGCCCGGCGATCCAACCTTCGGTCCGGTTTTCAAGCGTCTCAACATCGGTTTTTGAGAGATTCAGGCCCATGACCTGGTTAAGAAATTCGGCGGCCTCCGCCGAGGTAAAGCGCAGGTCGGCGGTGTGGAGTTCCAACAGTTGTCCCCTGGCCCGGAGATGGCCCAAAGGCCAGGGCGGGGTTGTCCGGCTCAGGATGATCAGGTGGAGTTGGGGCGGCAGGTGATCGAGCAAAAAAGTGAGTGCATCGTGAATGGTTTCTGTCTCAATCACGTGGTAATCGTCAAGAACGAGGACACACCCCTCCGGTAGGGCCGCCAGTTCGTTTAGCAGCGTCGTCAGTACAGCTTCAAGGGGGAAAGGTTGGGCCACCTGCCGGATTGCCAGGTTGGTTTCTTCCAGGGCCGGGTGAACGGTCTCCAGCGCGGCGACCAGATATATCAAAAAGCGGACCAGATCGTTATCGTCCTTGTCCAGCGACAGCCAGGCGACTTTGAAAGGATGAAGGACTGCCGAGTGCGGAGCACCCGGCGAGGATGAAGGATGAATCTCCTTCATCCTTTCGCCTTCATCCTTCTGGAAGAGCCACTCACTTAACAAAGTCGTTTTGCCGAAACCTGTCGGCGCGGAGATGAGAGTCAGCTTGCGCTGGTCAAGGCCCTGACTGAGACGGGCAATCAGCCGGGGACGCCAGACCCGGCTGGCCCGCAGCCGGGGCGCGTACAACTTGGTGGTCAGGAGCAGGCCGGCGGGGACTGTTCTATAGGTAAGGTCCAGAGGCAGGGCAGTTTCAAGCATGGTAAACAACAAAAACCTGTTGGCCAAAAAACACGCTTTCCAGGCTGGGAAGGCTAGACAAAAAGCGGCGACATTTCCAACCGGGCCACGTCCTGCTGCATCTCTGCCTCAGCGGGTGCGGCCTGGAACCGGCTGGCCGCGTCCAAAACTTTGGGCAGGACCGTCATATCCCCCACCGTATTCAAGAAAATACCGGGACGGCTCAAGATCCAATGCACGGCATGATCAAGCGCCGCCTGATCTTCCAGCGGTTCGTACCAGCACTGGCGGGTTTTGGGCTTGTCGCCCCAGGGTCCCCGCGTAATGCCTTTGATAGTTTGCACCGCCACGTTGCGGGCCTGGCAAACCGCCAGCAACGCCTCGAAATCGGCGGCATATTGGGGGTTTTGCATGAGGATGTAACTGTAAGGCAGCAGCACCGAGTCAAAGTCGAAGTGTTCTAGGCTGCGCATGTGCATGGAGGCAATGGCCACATCGTGCCCGGTGACACCGATAAAGCGGATCAGGCCCTGCTCGCGGGCCTCGACGAGGGCCTCTAACGCGCCGCCCGGCCCCAGCGCCACCTCCCACTCTTCCGGCTTGACCAGGTAATGCAACTGCAACAGATCAATCTGGTCGGTGTGCAGCCGTTCCAGGGAGCGGTGGATTTCGTCGCGCGCGCCCTGATAGGTTCGCTCCAGGGTTTTGGTCGCCAGGAAGAACTCCTGGCGATGCCGGTCCATCCACGGGCCAATCCGCAGCTCCGCATCGCCGTAGCTGGGGGCGGTGTCAATGTGGTTGATGCCGTATTCCAGCAACAGGTCCAGCACCCGGTCGGCCTCCTCCTGCGTAGCGACCCACAGGGCCGCGCCGCCGAAGATAACCTGGGTGCTCATGTGGCCGGTCCGGCCAAAGGGTTGTTGAGAGATCATAGAAGGTTCCTTTCTTGAATTCTTAGGTATTGGTTGCAAAGTAAGTGATGGAGTCCCAAAGCTCTGCTTTGGACTCCTAAACCATCCCTTACTATTTAACCACTACCTCTTAATCTGAGTTCGATGTTTTGCGTAAAATAGACAGGATTTACAGGATTAACAAGATTTTTGAACTTTTTTTTATCCTGTAAATCTTGTTAATCTTGTCGAGAAAATAAAAACTCCGAACTGAGGTTCTTATGATGTTAGGATTCAGAGATAATCAGTTTTTTTGTATATCAGCCATAACGAGGCTCTCAAGGAAATTTATCGAGTTAGAACATCATCTCTATTTTATCATAGAAACCGCCGGATGGCACGCTCCAAAATCGCTCCGAATTGACCCACAGGGTGCTTCGCTTAAACTCAAGGCAAAAGAAATGGCCAATCTACGAGGCTTGTAGTGGACTCCTAACGGACTTGTAATACTCTCCTGATACTCCCCGTTTGGATGGCAATACCGGTCAAAAAATCTACTCCAACGCCTGCCTCAAATCCGCGATCAAATCCGCCGTCTCCTCAATCCCCACCGAATAGCGGATCAACCCTTCGGGGATACCCATTGCCTCGCGCTCTTCCGGCGTACACTCGACGTGACTGGTGGTGGCCGGCGGGCCGGCAATCGTCTCGACTGCGCCGAGGTTGGCGGCCAGGTGGGCGTAGCGCAGACGGGGCAGGAAGGCGCGGACAGCGTCGAAGCCGCCTTTGAGCATAAAACTCAGCACACCGCCAAAGCCGCGCATCTGCCGCCGGGCAACGTCGTGATGCTCGTGAGACTCCAGGCCGGGATAAAAGACCTGGCTGACCTGCGGCTGTTGCACCAGGAAGCGGGCAATTTGCAGGGCGCTCTCGTTCTGCTGGCGGATGCGCAGGTGCAAGGTTTTCATGCCGCGCAGCAGTAAATAAGCGGCCATCGGCTCGAGGGTCGCGCCATTGATTTCCCGAAAGTGGTAAATCCGCTCCACCAGACTTGCCGCGCCGCAGACCACTCCGCCGAGGGCATCGGCGTGACCGCCCAGAAACTTGGTAGCACTGTGCAAAACCAAATCCACGCCCAGAGCCAGCGGATTCTGGTTAATTGGCGTGGCAAAGGTGTTGTCGGCGACGACAACCGCGCCAACCTGATGGGCGGCCTGGGCCAGACGGGCCATGTCCATCACTTTGAGGGTCGGGTTAGTGGGACTTTCCAGGTAGAGCACCCGGCAGCCCTGGGCAATCGCCGCCTCGATGGCGGCGTGGTCGGTCGTGTCGCACAGGTCAACCTTGATTTGAAAGCGGGGCAAAAATTCAAGAAAAATCTTACTGGTGCCACCGTAGGTGTCTTTGACCGAGACCACCCGGTCGCCGGGGGAGAGCAGGGTAAAAAGGGTATTGCTGATGGCGGCCATGCCGGTGGCAAAGCTGGTGGCGCCTTCCGCGCCTTCCAACTGGCGGACTTTCTCTTCAAAAGCCTGGACGGTGGGGTTGGTATTACGGCTGTAAATATGGCCCGGCTCGCGGCCCAAGGCCACATCCAGCCAGCCGTCCACATCCGGGTAGCCAAAGGCCACGCTGTGAACCACCGGCACCTGGGTCGAACCCTGCCACATATTCTTTTCCTCGCCCGCCCAGACAGACAAGGTGCCTGGGTGGGCTTGATGTTGATTAGACATAGGGATAAGACTCCTCGCAGGTAAATTTTTCCCCTATTTTAGCCGCTTTCCGTAGTTGCGTAAAAAAGATGGAGGTTGAAATAATGTTACTACTCAGTTCAATGTCATTTCGAGGCCATAGGCCGAGAAAACCCCTGAAGTGACACATAGGCATTAGGGATTTCTCCTTTATGCCCTCTGGGTACTTCGGTCAAAATGACATGGCTAAACAGCTACAAAACAGCTGCGGTTGACAGCCGCCTGGTGCGGGAGTACACTGGCAGCCTGCATATGCAGTAACCAGGACAGGCTAAAGCTTGTCCTACAAGAATCTTTGGAGGCAGTGATGAGCAAAACCTACGGCAGCCAGAGCATGATTACTCCGTTGCGCCGGGTGTTGGTCCGCCGGCCCGACGAAGCATTCGGCCAAGCCGACCCGGTTCTCTGGCATTACACCAGCCAGCCCAATCTGGCGCTGGCCCAACAGGAGCACGATGCCTTTGTCGCCAGCCTGGGCCAGGCAGGGGTGGAAGTCATCTATCACGACGAGAGCCAGCCGGAGCGAGCCGACGCCATTTTTGTTCACGATCCGGCCCTGGTGACAGATCAGGGTGCCATCATCCTGAGTATGGGCAAGGCACTGCGCCGGGGCGAAGAAGCGGCCATGGCCCGGCGCTTTGAGGCGCTGGACATTCCTATTCTCTACACCCTGCACGACCAAGCGTTAGCTGAGGGGGGCGATTTGATGTGGCTGGACGAGCGCACCATGGCCGTTGGGCTGGGTTTCCGCACCAATGCTGAAGGGCTGCGCCAGTTGCAGGAAGCTCTGAACAGATTGGGGGTAGAATGTGTTCCAGTCCAACTGCCTTACTATCACGGCCCGGAAGCGTGCCTGCATCTTATGTCTATCATCAGCATAGTTGACGAGCGGCTGGCAGTCGCTTATCTGCCCTTATTGCCTGTACCGTTCTGGAACTATCTGCGAGAACGCGAGATTCGCCTCATCGAGGTCCCGGAGGAGGAGTTTGAAACAACAATGGGGACGAATATCCTGGCCCTGGCCCCCGGCCAGTGCTTGATGCTGGAAGGCAATCCGGTGACCCAAGAACGGCTGGAAGCCGCCGGCTGCGAAGTTTTGACGTATCGGGGCAACGAAATCTCGCTCAAGGCCGAAGGCGGGGCGACCTGTCTGACCCGGCCTATTTTACGCGGGAGTTAGCGCGCTCCTATCTGGAAGGCTGGAAGGTTGGGAATTGCCCAACCTTCCAATCCTCCAGTTGCCTACTGATCAGTCGCCTGGGGTAACTCAATCCAGAATTTGCTCCCCTGGCCTGGCCTGGACTCTACCCCGGCGTTCCCCCCCATGCGGATTGCCCCTTTGCGGACAATGGCCAGGCCGACGCCTGTGCCGGGGTAGGCTTCGATCCCGTGCAGGCGCTCAAAGATTTGGAAGACACGCTCATGCTGCTCCGGCGCAATGCCGATACCGTTATCCTCCACCCAGAAGCGAACCCAACGGCCTTTTTCTGCCGCCTGGGCGGTTGAGGCCGGGATAATTTCGGCCCAGACTTGCACATAAGGCTGCACGCCGGGCGCAACGAATTTCATGGCATTGGTCACAAGATTGGTCACTATTTGCACCAGAGTGGCATGGTGACCAACGACGTGCGGAAAAGGTTCCGCCAAACGAAGCTCCGCTTGCTGCTCCACGATGGTCATTTCCAGTTGGGTCAGAACGTCAGTCATTACTGCGCTCAGATCAATGGCCTGGAGGCGCAAATCGGTCCGGCTGAGACGGCTGTATATCAACAAATCCTCGATGAGAGCATCCATGCGCTGGGCCGCATCCACGATCCGTTCAGCGTAATCCTGTCCCAGCGAGTCTAGCATGGGAGCATAATCTTCCAGCAGGGCACTGGCAAAGCCTTGCACGGCACGTAGAGGCGCGCGCAAGTCGTGGGATACAGAAAAAGAAAACGAGTTGAGTTCGTCATTGATCTCTTCCAGTTTAGCGGTCCGCTCGGCCACCCGCTGCTCCAATTCAGCGGCGTAATGCTGGACCTGTTCGTGCAAACGCGCCTGTTGGATGGCCAGGGCCAGGGGGTCGGCCACTTCATGGGCAATGTCCACGTGTTCAGAAGTGAAAGCACCCGCCCTATCGGTTCCCAGATTGAGACTACCAATGAGCTGCCCTTTCGCTACCAACGGGACATTAATGTAACAGCGAATTCCTTCCGGGGGTAAAGCCTGGAGCGCCAGCGGCGGCTGAGCCAGGGTAAGAATATTCTCCGGTGTTCTAACACTGCTCTGGCGCAGTTCTTCGGCAATGCCAAACATATCCAGGGCAGGATGCTGGCCGACCATCACTTTTGTATGGCCCTGGGCGTAGGCGGCCAGCATCACCGCTTCATAGGAGTCAAAATCAAAGGCGACCACAACAGCCTGCCGAAAAGGCACAAGCTGCTGCAAGTGATGTAAAGCAACCTGGGCGATGGCCTCCGGCGAGCGTGTCGCCAGGATTGCCCGGTCAAGCTCTTGCAAGGTTTTCAATCGCTCGGCATAGCGTTGGAGCGACTCCTGAGCCTGCTTGCGCTCGGTGATATCATGAGTAACGGTGACAACCGATCTCACCTTTCCGTTTTCGTCGTATTCGGGATAAATACGAGCTTCAAGGAAATACTGCCCCCCACGGCCCTGCATGGAATACTCGACATCCACCGGCTCTCCTGACGTTATGGCCTTCTTGAGGGCATTGTCGAAGAAATCCCCAAGTTTCTCAGGGAATCCTAGGTCACGATGCGTCTTGCCGATAAAATCCTCCGGCTTCAGATCAAGGAAGTTCCGAATCGCCGGACTCACATATTGGTAGCGGAGGTCAAGATCGTAGCGAATGAACACGTTTTTGACGTTTTCGATCAAGGCACGGAAGTCCGCTTCGCTCTGGCGTAAAGCCTCCTCAATTCGCTTGCGCTCGACAATTTCCAGGTGGAGTTGCTCATTGGCTACCGTTAGTTCAGCCGTCCGCTCGTTAACCAGCTCCTCCAGGTGGTCAAGAATGTTGAGGACCTGCTGTTTTGATTGGCGCAACTGCTCTTCCGTCTGCTTGCGCTCGGACAGCTCTTGCCGCACCGCCTGATACAACCGGGCATTCTCTATAGCGACCGCAATCTGGTCGGTGAGAATTTCCATGGCCATGATGTCGTTCTGGCTGAATGTATCGAGGTGGGGGCTTTGAATATCCAGCACACCCACCGTTTGACCGGCAATTTTAATGGGAATACACAATTCCGCCCGAGTTGCGGTATATTCGGGAATAAGGGAAATGTAGCGCGGCTCTTGACTCACATCATTCGCTACGACTCTTTCAGCGTGAGTGGCAACCCAGCCAATGATGCCCTGGCTTATTTTCTGGCTGTGATTGGGCGGAAAGTAGTTTTTGTATGAACCCGCAATGGCTTTCAGCCTGGCCCGATCTCCATCCAACAGAAATAAGGCGACATGATGATAATTGAAAGTTTCGTAGACGAGGCGGGCCGCCCGATCTAACAGGCTGTCCAAATCCAGGACGGCGGCGATTTTACCGGCAATATCATTGATGAGGGCCAGTTGCGCGGCGCGCTGGGCCAGAATTGCTTCAGCCCGCTTGCGTTCGGTCACATCCCGAAAGTAAACAGATAGGCCATCCGAGTAAGGATAGACGTGAACTTTAAACCAGGTTTGAAACGGCTCGTAATACTCTTCAAATTCAAGGCTGATCTGCTCAGCCATCGCCCGCCGGTATTCAACCTCAAACCCTGAGCCAACCGCCTCGGGAAATTCGGTCCACAGACTATGGTGCAGCAGTTCCACTCGTGTTTTATGTAAGAGTTCCTCGGCCCGCTGATTGATGTAAGTAAAACACCAGTCTTTATCCACCGTAAAAAAGGCGTCGGTAATACTTTCCAGGATATTTTCTATCTCCTGTTTTGACTGCTGCAGCGCCTCCTCTGCCTGTTTCCGCTCGGTCACATCCCGGCCCACACCGACCACGCCCACTACCTTACCCTGGCCGTCCCGTAAGGGCACTTTGGTGGTCGAAAGCCAGCGGGGTTCACCGCTCCCATAATCTATAACCGGCTCTTCAAGATTAACCAACGGCTGGCCTGAAGCCACAACGGCCTGTTCGTCGGCATAATATTTTGCCGCCAGGGCGCGGGGGAAAAAATCAAAGTCGGTCTTGCCAATCAACTCGTCGGGTGTGACCCCGGCCACAAGCTGAGCCACCGCTACGTTGGCAATCAGAAAGCGGCTCTCGGTGTCTTTAAAGTAAATAAAGTCGGGCAGATTATCAATGAACGTGCGTAAGAGGTTCCGCTCATTGGCCAGGGCCTCTTCGGCTTGCCTGTGCTTGACCTCCAATGCCTCCAGCTCAGCCACCCGCCGGCGCAATTGGGCCAATTCGCTTTGCGGGTCCTGTAATTCGGGAGTCTGTTTGTTTCTCTTATCTGGTTTATGGATCATAAGACAACCCTCGATGTTACAGTGCTATTGTACCGGCAAGCAGGCAAATCTCAAATGTAAAATAAGGAGTTTGCCCAAACAAAAAGCGATTCCGGCAGTCCTGGCTGTCGAAATCGCCTTTTCAATTGGACCTTACCAAAATTGACACCCAAAAGGCTGCTCAATTCGGGATTGTTTAATGCATCTCCGCCTCGCAGGTACCAATGCCGCTGCGCAGGAAGTTGAACTGCACGTTAGGATGGTCGGCCAGGAGCGACATGGGCACGGCAGTATCGGGTATCTTTTTGCCGATCATCAAGGTGGTCAGCCGCAGGCCAAAGGGATTGTCGTGCGTGCCGGCATGCCAGATGGAGACCTTTTCAGCCTGCCATGTTTCCTTGGGCCCCACCGAAATGGCCTGGCTGGGCACATTCTGGACCACGCCGCCGCCGGAAGTGCGCGCGTTTTGGATCAAGGTGATGGGGTGCAGGTCAACCACGCGGGTGGTCAACTGGCGGTAGACTTCCGGAGGAGGCGGGTTGTCCGTATACGGCGCTTCCCGTTTGGGCGGGTCGTTAAAAGCCCAGTGCTTTACCTCACCCTGGCCGCCCTGCATGACCACGCAGCGCGCCCTACTCCAACTGGCAATATACTCGCTGGTGTCGGCGGCGGGAAAGTGGATGTTCTCCAGGGGCATGCGCAGGTCGGGCCGGATGCGGTTGAAGCACAGTTCCATATCCGCCCTGGCAAAACTGAGGGAAAAATCAAGTCCCGCCTCTTTGCCGTCTACTACCCACTCGTCCATCCCCCAGAAATGGGCGTGGCGCAGGTCAATTTCCAGCTCGTTGACCAGCCGGGCCACCAGGGGTAGCTGCTCGGTCGGCCCAATCGGGCCGCAGATGCCGGCGGGTCGCTCGGGCGTAGCCTGCCGCCAGGAAGTAATGTATTCCAGCGCTTCGGCCAGGTAAAAGTCCTCAATCGTATCGTAGAATTTTACGCTGAAACCGGGCCGGCTCAGGGCCAGCAAATCGTCAGCAGTCAGACGGGCAGCATCATCTAAAATCTCTCGATCCAGGGTGGTGTAATCCCACCACCCCGGCGCAACTTTACTGATGGGTCTCATTGGGTTCTCCCTCATAATAGAATGATAGTTAATAGGGGAAGATTGGAAGGCTGGAAGGTTGGTTACTTCCACCTTCCGGTCTTCCAGTCTTCCAAACCGACTTTTTGAGTTTCAAGGTAATAACCGCCTCGCCGGGGTGCGCGGCCAGACATCGGCGGCGCGGAAACCTTCGGCAAACGGCACGTTACACTGGAAACCGCGCGTGCGCGCCACCACCTCCATAAACTCCATCACGTCAATATTATCGTGGTCTTTGAGCCAGGTGACCTGGCTCTGGTGGCAGGCCAGCATCTGGCGTTTCAGATCCATGGTGGCGCTGATGTCAACATACTCGGTGGGGTGAAAGTCTTTCCCGGCAATAGTGTCCATATAATAAATGGGCGGGACCGCTGGGTGCGCCGGGTGCGTAGTTTCAATGTTGGGCAGGCTGGCGATAAAACTGGTATCGAAGACCAGGCTGCTGACGACGCGATGGTCGGGGTGATAATCATCGGGGGCGTGGGTAATCATCACGTCGGGCCTGGCCTGGCGAATAGCGTCCACAAATGCCAACCGGGTCTCCCGGTCGTTAAAGATGAGTTCATCAGGAAACCCCAACCAGATAAACTCGGCCCCAATAACCTGCGCCGCTGCCCGCGCTTCACGCTCGCGGATCTGGGCCAGTTCCGCCGGCTTGATGATCATGTGGCCGGCAGTGCCATCGGTAGCGACACACATCACCACCTGGTGTCCCTCTTGAACATAACGAGCCAGGGTTCCGGCGCAAAGAATTTCCAGATCGTCCGGGTGAGCGCCAACGGCTAAGACGCGCATCATCTACTCCTCAAGTAGGGTTTGCTTCAGGGTCAAGGGGTACCGCTTTACTTCGGCCCATTTTACCTCAACTTTTTGCGGCTTCATAATCCCGCTTAACCATCTCCACCAGCGGCGAGTCCGGGGCCAGGCCGCAGATACTTTTCAAAACGGCCTCCAGACCGGTCCGCTGGAGCTGGTCTTGCAGTTGGAGGGCGATGGGGTCTTCAAGCGGGTCAAAGCGAAGCGCCCCGGCGATGCCTCTGACCAGATTGACCGGCTGGACGCCCTGCTCCAGGGCATTCAGGGCCGCGCCGATCAGCCGGTCATTGGGGGCCAATTTGCGAATAGGGTCACGGGCCAGCCGGAAAATGGTATCGCCCAGGGCGCGGTTGTGAAATCGGGTCACGGCGTCTTCTAAATAGGGGGTAATCGCTCCGGCGGCCATGCCATATTTTTTCTCCAGCGCCTGCTGCGACTCCTGCATCGCCCCCCGCACTGCGGCGATAATCTCCGCGTCTTGCAAAGCCTCGTAGCCGTAAATATATCCCTTCTGATAGCCCAGGTAGCCTAACACCGCATGCCCGGCATTGTGCATGTACAACTTCCGCTCGGTGTAAAAAGCAAACGGCGCGACCGGCTGCATGCCCACAATTTCCGGCGGAGGCCCGACGAACCCCGCCGCGTCAACCGGCAGCTCTTTGTACGGCTCGACCACGATCAGGCTGGGGTCCTGCGCTCGCAGTTCCGGCGGCAGGGGCGGGACCATGCGGGCAATGACCGTGTCCACAAAGCCAACATGCTTGGCCAGGTAGGCATGGTAGCCGGGCGGCAGCTCATTCTCGACCATGCCTCGAAAGAGACGGGCCGCATCCTTGAGATTCTCGCAGATAATCAAATTGAGGGGCGTCTTGACCCCCTGATCCGCCCGCCGGATAATCCCGGCCGCCAGGGTTGGGGCCACGTGCCTGAGCGCCCCCGCTCCAACCGCCGTCGCGCCGATTCCGGCCTGGGCTATGACCTCAGCCACCGCGTCCCGATCACTCGCTGCCAGCCCGCGCACCGGGCCAACGCTGACGTCGTCACTGGATTCGTTGGTCACCAGGCGAATGGTGTAACGGCCGCGCTCGTTAAGTGCAGCCAGCAGCGCCTGGTCCACATCCACAAAGTTGACCAAATAGCCGGACTCGCTGAAAAGCTGGCCCAGAAAACCCCGGCCAATATTGCCTGCGCCAAACATGACCGCTTGTTTCATCTATAACCATCCCAGGAAATACTCATCTGCGCTATTGAGCCGGGATTAGGAGATTAGGGGATTTTTCTTTAATTTCTAATCCCAAAATCCCGGTAAAAACATTCCTTGTAGATAGAAGCATAAATGACACTACAATATTTACGGATTCAATCTTAATGATTTGGACAAGATTCGGCAAACTGTGAACGCTTATAGGTAAAGGGCTGGCTATGCTGGCCCTTTATTTTTGCTGACGTACAACGCCAACCAACAACAGCAATGCACCATTTACAAACCTTTTGTATTGAGTTTTAGCTTTGTACTGGCTTAGGGCAACAAGTGAGTTCAGGTGCATAAACTATGATTCGGTTATATAATTGATGTATAGAGGGTTAATATAGGATTACTGCCCATTTATTAGCCCGATATTGGTGGATACGTAGGCACTGCCAATACAAGTCCAAGTTAGGTGGCCAGTATCTTCTGCAAGAATCAGAAATGAGGCGAAAGACAATTATGACTGAACCGAAAGATTTTAGGATGTCTGAAGATTGGTTAAAAATAATTTATAGTGAAGCGTGGAACCAATATACTCACGAAGATAATCTTGGGCAAAGTCGAACAAATTTTTTCTTGGGTATTCAAGCAGCTTTAATTGCTATTTTGACTGCTGTATCAGGGCCTATAGTCCAAATAGGTTCAATCCAGGTAGGAATATACGAGATTAAATTTGGCCTCCTGTTACTTGGAGTTCTTGCCTTAATAATAGGTTTCTTTTCTTTGGTGATTGTAAAAAATTGGCGGGCTGTCACAAAGGCCGGGCAACAGTATCTGAATTTAAGATGGATTTCCATAGCAGCGATAGAAAATTTGGCAAAAATTGAACGATTTGGGCTCGCTGTACTGGAGAATGAATGGAGAACTTTTTCTCGACAAAATCCAGGGGAGGACTATCAGCCATTCAAAGATATACCTGAGTTAGAATATCTCCGTTTGACTTCTCTTCAGAAGACCCGCAGTTGGGCTTCCATGCTCAATGTCATTCTATTACTCGAAGTAATTCATTATTTCATTATCGTTTGCGGAGTGACCATCATAATAATTGCAATCCTCTAAATAATTGCTAGGTATGAAAGAAGTTTTGGCTGGACTTCCAAGATAACCGTTATCAGTTTTAACGGTGGGCTTTGTCACTGGTCCCAGCCCTTTTGTTTGGAGATTGTCCTCCAGGACACAAGCTCAAGTGGGAACTTCATTTTATGTCAACTTAGGGATTTTCAGGTGAGCATAGGACTCTAGCCTGTCGTGCATCCCTAGCCCAATCGCCGCTAAAATAGCCATAGGGATTAGGAAATTTCATTAAACCCGCTATCCAAGAAAATCCGGCCATTACTCCATTCGGCCGGACTTTTTTATCTGAGCCTCATCGCTTCCCTACCTTACAAATTAAGCTTTTACACTCTATCTGCCAGCGAATATGTTTGGTTACGTAAATGGCGAGATCGAGCTTCAAGACTTGCTTGACGGGTCGGAAGGGTTGGAAATGGGTCTGGCCGGATCGGTAATCCAGTCGCTCCAGGAGCCAACGTAAAGACGGGCTTCACCCAAACCGGCGTGAGCCAGGGCCAGGAGATTATGGGCGGCGGTGACGCCGGAGCCGCAGTAAAAAACAGCTTGTTCGGCGGACACGTCGCCGAGCAAAGCCTCAAAGCGCGCGTGCAGTTGCTCCGGCGGCAGAAAGCAGCCATCCGGGCCGAGGTTGTCGGCATAGGGCGCGGATATAGCGCCGGGAATGTGGCCGGCGATGGGGTCGTAACCGAGCTTTTCGCCGCGATAACTCTCCCCGCTGCGCGAGTCAAACAGCCGCCAGGCCGGGTCGGTCCGGATGGCCTCAACCCCGGCGGCGTCGAGTAATAATTCGAGCCGGGGCCGGGGCGTGAAATACCGCGGCGAGCGCCGCTCGACGCCGCTGCGGGCAGGCCGGCCTTCCCCTTGCCAACGCGCCCAGCCGCCGTCCAAAACGGCCACAGCCGGGTGGCCCAGCCAGCGCAGCATGTCCCACAAGCGGGCCGCCATCGAGCTGTTGCCGCCGTCATAAACGACAACCTGGACGCTGTCGTCAATGCCCCAATTGGAAAAGGTGCGCGCCGCCGTTTCAACATCCGGCAGCGGATGGCGGCCGGTCTGGCCGGGGATGATCGGCCCGCTCAGGTCTTCGTCCAGGTGGGCATAGACCGCGCCGGGGATGTGGGCCTGCCGGTAGTCGCGCCGGCCCTGAGCGGTATCATCCAGAGAAAAGCGGCAGTCAACAACGGCCCAATCCGGGTCATTCAGATGTTCGCTCAGTTCGACTGTAGTAATTAGGGTTGTATAGGGCATATAGCTTATTCTTTCTCACAAATTATACCACCTGAGAGATTTCTCGCTCACTTCCCTCGCTCGAAATGACATATCTTGCTTAACGCAACACAGTCAGGGCGAAGTTAGGCGAGAGGTTGCTTGACTGGCCGTCCAGCGAAATCAGGGCCGTGCCGATATTGGCCGCTTCATCCATCGCGCCGTAGAGCAGGCGGTTTTCGTCCAGCCATTCCCAGGCCGTGGTCACCGTGTTGTCGCTCAATAATGTTTTGACTTCGCCGGTATAGGGCGGCGTCACCAGATGGATAGCGCCAGGATTAGGCCGGGGCATGGCCTGCTCGTCACTTTGAGCCAGGCTGGCCGAGACAAAGGCCAAATTTCCGGTCGGGCCAAAAACGGGTGAGCCGATATAGCCGGTCAGCGACGGCGTCACCGTAGCGATGGGCTGGCCGTCGCTGCCCAGAACGACCACCCCCTGGCCGGGCTGCACATAAGCCAGGGCGCTGCCATCGGGCGAAATATCGCCGATGCAAATGAGCTGATCTTCTGGGCAGGTAAAAAGCAAGCGCGACTCACCGCCGCTCGTGGGCACAGCCAGCAGGCTGTTGTACCGCCCGGTAAAGCTGAAGACCATACCGCCCAGTCCATCGGGTTGGAGAGCGTAGTACAACGTGTTCTGATCGAGCGAAAAACGGACGGGCTCGACATAGCTGCCCTCTTGTTCAGCCTGATCGAGCAAGGTTAACTGGTCAGAGCCATCCATATTGGCGATCCATAAATCGCTGCGATAGACGGGCGGGTCAGACTCCATATTGATCACTGTCCGCGCCCAGGCTATTTTACTCCCGTCGCCGGAGACCGTAAAGTTAAACGGGCCAAACTCCTCCATGTTGACTGCTGTAAAGAGAAGCGGCGTCTGCTGGCCGGCCGGGGTAAGCTGCCAAACGCTGATTGTTTTGGCAGCCAGATCATAAATTGCGTAATAAATATTACCGGCGGCCGTGACGATACGTCCATAGGGCGGCTGAAGGAGTTGAAAATTGCAGGTCGCCTGGGTGGCAGGGTCAATCATGATGACCCCGCCGGGACGCTCAAAATCAATGACCAGGACTGCCGGCCGCTGGATGTCCGGGCAAAGGCCCTCAGGGCCGATGACAAGCGGTTCGGGCGTCGGCGGTGGGGCGACCACCTGGGGCCGGATGCGCACCAGCAGGCTGTTGGCCCAATCAAGAATGGCCTGCTGCTGAGTTTCATCTGCCTGAGTGCTACCCTGCCCGGTGAAAACTAATTCCATCACCATATTATCAGGACCACCAGGGTTATCTTCAGATTTAAGCTGAAAGCTGGCCAGGCTTTGGACCCAGGAATTGAGCGAAGCGAAATCCTCAGGGGTCAGGGTTCCGCTGATTTCCGCCGGTTGGGCACAGGCGCGCCGCAGGACATAATTCCCGGCGGTATCCAGAGTGAGATCGTCGCAAAAGCCGACAATCCCACCGCTGAGCTTGAAATTAAGCGCTGGAGCGGCGGCGGCAGCAGGGGCCGCGGCTGGCGTTGGAGTAGCGTCAGCAGGCATATCTGCCGAGGTTTCGGTGGGGACAGCCGCTTCACCGGGCGCGGCTGCCGGGGGAACTGGAGTCCCGGCGGGGGCGGTCGCTGCGCTGACGCCGACAGGGGCGATATCCTCTGAGCGATTCGCGCCGCCGCAGGCGCCCAACACGATGACGGTGAGAACCAGCAGGAACCAATTTATTTTCAATGAGCTTGGCATGATGGAGTCCCTCTCAGTTTGCTGTCTTCAGGTTACAGCTTTACATAATTTTACTTGACCTTGGAGGAAATTTCAACTTCAAAAGATTGTCTCAAACTTGTATCCCTGCCTTTAACAGAGTATAAATTCACCAGAACTTATAAACCTTCGACGTTTCGCCAAAAGTGGACAAGATTTACAGGATTAACAAGATTTTTGGCCGATTTTATCCTGTAAATCTTGCTGTAGATTCTGTCAAGAGATAAATAACTCCGAACCGAGGTTATAGGAAACAAATTGTGCCTAACCAAAAATTGCGCTTTCTTCTGCTCGTTCTACTTGCTTTGACCGCAGCTTCACCGGCCAGTGCCGATACACCGCCCCTTGCGCAGCAGCGCACGGCTGCTTTTGAACCGGCGGAATGCACCTTTGAATTTCCCCTGGTCAAATATTTATCTCCAGGCAGGGTTGGCTTTAAATGCGGGTATGTGACTGTGCCGGAGCAGCACAACCAGCCCAGCGGCCCGACTATCCGCCTGGCCGTAACTACTTTACCCAGCACCGCCAAAAATCCGGCCCCTGATCCCTTGTTTATGGCCCAGGGCGGGCCGGGCGGCTCATCGCTGGAATTGTTTCCCCTGTTTATGCTCAACAGCCCCATCCGGGAAGAGCGTGACATCGTCATTTTCGACCAGCGTGGCACCTATTACTCAGAACCCAATCTGCTCTGCCCGGAACTGGATGAGCTGACCAGGGAAACTCTGGAACTCGACCTCAGCCAGGAAGAGGCGGACCGGCGCAGCATGGCCGCTTATCGGGCCTGCGGCGACCGGCTGACCCGTGAGGGCGTCAATCTGGCCGCTTACAACAGCCTGGAAAACGCCGCCGATATTGACTCCATCCGCGCCGCCCTGGGCTATGACCAGATCAACTTTTATGGCGTTTCTTACGGTACCCTGCTGGGGCTGCATTATATGCGCCAGTTTCCGCACAGCCTGCGGGCCGTGATTCTGGATGCGGTGGTACCCACCCAGGACAGTTTTTTGAACCAGACCGCTCGCTCCGCCGACCGCGCCTTTAAGGAAGTGGTCCAACTCTGCGCGGACGACGCCGATTGCAGCGCCGCCTATCCCGATTTGGAAAACGTCATCTACGAGGTAATGGACGCCTTAAACAAAAACCCGGTCACGATCCCGGTCACCGATCCGGAAACAGGGAAAACCTATCAAACCCTCGTAAACGGCGACCTGTTTATTAACGCGCTCTTTTTAGCCCTGTATGACCCCTCTCAACTCCCCATCTTTCCAACCATTGTTTACAACACCAGGGCCGGTGATTACGACCTGCTCTCCCGGCTGCTGCCGGTCTTGATTTTCCAGCCTACGGTCAGCGTTGGCATGTACCAAACCGTTGTCTGCGCCGAGGAGGCTAACTTCGACCCGGCCAAGATGCCCGTCCAGGGGGTCCGCCCGGAGCTGGTCACTTTGATGAAAGACAGCAATACCACCATTTTGCAGGTCTGCAACTTGTGGAAAATACCCAAACTGGGGCCGGAAGTCAATGCCCCTGTGGTGAGCGACATCCCTACCTTGCTGTTCTCGGGCCGCTTCGACCCGATTACCCCGGCCTATTTTGCCGAAGCAGCCGCCAAAACGCTCAGTCACAGCTACGCTTACACTTTTCCTAATACCAGCCACGGCGCTTTTCTGTTTAACGCTTGCGCCAATGGGATAGCGCAGGAATTTTTGTTCAATCCCACGGTTGCGCCTGACGCCCGTTGTATCGCCGCCGAGCCGACCACCTTTGACATCCCCACCCCGGCCAAGGTGGTCATGACCCCGGCGATGGCTAACGTGTTGGACTTGTTGAATGGGAAGAATCTACGCAGTCTGGCCGTGCTGCTGCTCGGCCTGTTGGGACTGCTGTCGTTTGTGGTAGTCTGGCCGGTAGCCCACTTTATCCGCCGGATGCAGGGAAGGCTACCCACCAACAGGCCGCCGGCGCTGGTAGCCTGGGCAGCCGTTAGTTTGGTTGTTTTGATGGGCAGCGTAAGTCTGGTGTTTCTGGCCGGATTGGTCCTGCTGATTTTTTCCAGCGACCTGTCAACGCTGCTGGTCGGCGTGCCGAAAGCTGCGGCTCCGTTGTTTGTCGTTCCACCGCTGCTGCTTCTGCTGGCAGCAGCGATGGTCATTGTCACGGTTATCTTATGGGTTAAGGGCTACTGGTCAGCCTGGCGGCGGGTCTACTATACGCTGTTGGCCCTGGCGGCGCTGGCTTTGGTTGGGGTTTTGGTTCAGTGGGAGATGCTAACAGTGTTTTTGTGATGGATTAAGCCCAGTCGGCGGCCTCATCGGGGATGGCGAGATGAACGGTCGTGCCGGCCCCCGGCTGACTGGCGAGGGTCACATCGCCGCCATAGGTGCGGGCCAGGGTACGGGCAATGTAGAGACCCAGGCCCAGGCCGCCGTTCTCGCGGGTCATGGACATGTCCACCTGGTAAAATTTATCAAAAACTTGATCCTGAAATTCTGGTTTAATGCCCTGCCCGGAGTCTTGAATCTCAATCTCTGCGCCTGCTTGCCCGACCGGTCGAACTGCCACTTTGGGCCGGCTGCCCGGCGGGCTAAACTTGCCGGCGTTGTCCAGCAGATGATGTAAGATGTGATTGAGATGTTTGCGGTGGATATTCACCGGACAAGCATCCGGCAGATGCACCTCAAACTCCAACTTGTCCCGCCGATATTTAGCCTCGGTTTGCTCGACCATAAATTTAACTGCCTGGGTCAGGTCAACGGCCTGGCGGAATGGACCAATTGCTTTATCGGAAATTTGGTTGATGAGTAACAAATCCTCCATCAACCAGCGCAACTCACCGGCCCCGTTGCGGATAATTTCAATCACTTCGTCAAACTGAGTGATATTTTCTTTATGAGCCAGCCGAGAGAGAATGTCCGCCCCATTCAGAACCTTGGACACGGGCGTCATCAGCTCGTGGCTCATATTTTCGGCCAGATTACTTTTATACTCCTCCAGGTCACGCCGGGCTTTCTCGCGTTGAATTACGCTCAAGTACAGGGTCGCTTTAACCCGAGCAATCAGCTCCGGCATCTCAAAGGGCTTGGTTAAATAATCTACCCCCCCCGCCTCAAAACCGGCCATTTTATCTTTCAGAGAGACCCGTGCCGTTAAAAAAATAATGGGAATGCTGGTGGTATCTGGATTTTGCTGTAAAGTGGTAGCTACCTGAAAACCGTCCATACCCGGCATATCTACGTCCAGCAAAATCAAATCCGGTTTTGGCTCGGCTCGCGCTGCGTCAAGTCCCGTAGGGCCGGTCGAGGCAGTGATTACCTGGAAGCCCACCTGGGCTAATTCAAAGGCGACCCACTTTCGCAAGGCCTCATCGTCATCCACAATTAAGATGGTTGCGGACATGGGCAACTTCCCCCATCGTTACCTTTTGCATTATTATAACTTTTTTGTCGCATCAGGTAAAATGAGTGTTTTAGTTAACAATCACTTAGACCTGCACCACTACGATGGTCAAGTCATCGTGCAGCTCGGTCTCGGCAGTAAAGGCCAGAACGGCAGTGCGGAGATGAGCCAGCATCGCCTCGGCGGAGGTTTGCGGCCCAGCGGCAATGACCCGCTCCAGCCGCTCAAAACCGAAGATTTCACGGGCAGCGTTCATGGCTTCGACCACGCCGTCGCTGGTCAGAATCAACAAGTCGCCCGGCTGCAAAAGAAGGGTGGTTTCAACATAGCTCGTCGAGTTACCCAGGCCAATGCCCAGCGGCGGGCCGCCAATATCTACCCACTCTAACGAGCCACCAGCCCGCCGGACCAGGGGTGCGACACAACCGGCATTGGCCGCACGCAGGAAGACGCCCTGATCGCCGGCTGGAGGCTGGCTAATTTCCACATAACACAGCGCACAGTTTTGCAGGAAGCGAGTGCGGGTATAGGGCACCAGGGCTGCATCCAGTTGTGCCAACAGCTCAGCCGGGGTTAACGCCTGGCCAATCACCGACTGGAAAGAGGCCAGGCTGACCGCCATCAACAGCGCCGCCGGCATCCCCTTACCGGAAACATCGCCCAGGGCAATAGCAAAGGATGAGGGATGAGGGATGAAGGATGAAGTCAAAGATTCATCCTTCATCCTTCCGCCTTCATCCTTACTGAAAGTGTGATAGGCATAGAAGTCGCCGCCGACTTCACGGGCTGAAGTACTGTAGCAGACCACCTCAAGGCCAGGCCAGTTGGGGCGGGGGGGGGGCAGCAGGCTGCGCTGGATTTCATGGGCAGTGGTCAATTCTTGCTGCAGACGGTCGGTCAGGGTGCGGAGATGGACATTGACCTGGGATAATTCAGCCGTGCGCTCGGCCACCAACTCTTTTAATTTTTCGCGTTGGGCTTGAATGTTAGCCACTCTGACAGTGTAAGCGGTAAAGCCCAGCGCCAGCACCGCCGCCGAGGCGATTAGCCGGAACCACCATGTTTCCCAGAAGGGCGGGGTAACGACGATTTTGAGCGACACGCCGTCCTCGTTCCACACACCGCTGTTATTCGAGCCTTTAATCCGCAGGGTATAAGTTCCCGCGTCGAGGTTGGTGTAGGTACCGAAGCGGCGCGTCCCGGCCCTGATCCAATCCTGGTCAAAGCCCTCCAATTTATAGGCATACTGGTTTTTAGCCGGGTTGGTGTAGTCAAGGGCAGTATATTCAAACGAGAAAACAATATCGCGGTAAGATAGTTTAATCTCTTTGAGCTGCTCAATCGGTTGGTTCAGGGGAATTTCCCGGTTGAGAATATTAAATGCGGTGAGCACGACGGCCGGGGCGTGGGGGTTATCTTTAATCATAGCCGGATCAAATCGAACCAGGCCATTGATGCCGCCAAAAAACATTTCGCCGCTGCGACTCTGGTAATAAGCGCCCTCGTTAAAAACCACGTTGCCCAATCCGTCGCCGGCGTCATAATTAACAAAGACCTGGCTACGTGGATTGAATTTCGATATGCCTTTGCTGGTACTTAGCCACAAATTACCCTGGGTGTCCTCCAGGATGCCGTAAACGACCAAGCTGGCCAGGCCCTGTTCCGGCCCATAGCGGATAAACTGCTCCGTTTCAGGCTCAAATTTATTCAAACCGCCGTTAGCCGTGCCCACCCACAGCGCCCCGGATTGATCTTCGTGAATGGTGTAGACATCGTTGTTGCTCAAGCTGGCCGGGTTGGTTGAATCGTATTGATAGCGGATAAATTTGCCGCTCGCCCGGTCGAATTGGTTCAAACCGCCGCCATAGGTGCAGACCCAAAACGTACCCTGGCTGTCTTCGAGGATAGCATAAACATCATTGCCGCCCAGGCTGGTGGGGTCGGCCGGGTTATATTTATAAGCAGTAAACGTTCCGGTTTGGGCGTTAAATCTATTCAAACCGCCGCCTTTAGTCCCTATCCAGAGCGCGCCGGAGCGGTCCTCATAAATAACATTGATGTCGTTGAAGCTTAAACTGGTTGGGTCATCAGGATCATTCTGGTAGCGGGTGGCAGCTTGGGTTTGGGGATCAAACTTGTTTAAGCCGGCCCCCGACGTGCCCAGCCACAGAAAGCCGGAACGGTCCTGGTGGACGGCGTAAATATCATTGTTGCTGAGACTGTTGGCGTTATCAGGGTTGTTCTGGTAGCTGACAAAAAAGCCGGTATGGGGGTTAAATTTGTTGAGGCCGCCGCCTTTGGTGCCAATCCACAGATTTTTGGCCTCGTCCTCGTAGATAGCCCTGACATCGTTGTTGTTAAGACTGTTGGGGTTGTCCGGGTTATTGGCCAGGTGGACAAATTGGCCGGAGATGGGCGAAAATTTGTTGACCCCCCCGCCCCGCGTGGCCAGCCACAGCACCCCGGAACGATCTTCGTAAATCGAACGGATATCATTGTAACTGAGGCTGGTCGGGTCCTGGGGATCGTTGAGATAACGGGAAAAGGTTTCCTTCTGCCGGTCAAACAGATTGAGGCCACCGCTGCGTGTCCCCACCCAGAAGTTGCCGGCGCTGTCTTCCAAAATCGCATTGACAATCGTATCGCTGAGGCTGGTCGGATGGGTTGGGTCGTTTTGGTAATGGGTAAAGGACTCGGTTTGCGCGTCAAACTTGTCGAGGCCGGCTTCATTGCCGACCCACAGCGTGCCGGATTTGTCTACATACAGAGTCCGCACCAGGTTGTTGCCGAGGCTGGTGGAGTCGGCGGGGTCGTGGAGAAAGCGGGTAAAGGTTTCAGCCTGAGGGTCAAACCGGTTCAGTCCCTCCGAGGTCGCTACCCAGAGCTGTCCGGCCTTATCTTCGGCGATACTCCAGATGCGATCATTGCTCAGGCTGTGGGGATTGGCCGGGTCGTTTTTATAGGCGGTGAAGCGTTCCGCCTGCCGGTCGAATTTATTCAGCCCGCCGCCGGCAGTGCCGACCCACAGCGTCCCGGCCTGGTCTTCGAAGATGGTCTGCACCCGGTCACTGCTGAGGCTGGCCGGGTTGGCCGGATCGTTAAGGTAAGCAGAAAATTGCCCTGTCTGGGGGTCGAGCCGGGCCAGGCCGCCGCCCCAGGTGCCAATCCAGATGATCCCGGCCCGGTCAATGAAAAGATTGCCGGCATTGTCGTTGGACAGCGAGCGGGGATTCTGGGGATCGTTCCTAAAAATGGTGATAGCGTAGCCATCATACTTGTTCAGGCCGCTCGGCGTGCCAAACCACATCAAGCCGGTGTGGTCTTGCACAATGGAAAAGACGGTGCCGTGCGAGAGGCCCTGTTCGAGGGAGATGTGTTCAAAGTAAAAGCTCGGCTCTGCGGCCAGGGAGAGGGCCGGCTGGCTCAGTCCCAACAGGCAAAGGAGTAAGGTAAAAATGATAGACCAGGTCCGGCGAGGCAAGAAAAGGAGGTTTTCTTTCGGTGGAAGGATATAACTCATAATTTGGCGAATGATGGCTAAAAAAGTACCGGGGTTATTAACCTTAGCATTATAATCCAGGAGCGGATGAAGGACAAGAGTACTAAAGGTTTATGGGGCGGCGAGGGATTTGGAACACGATAGGCACAAAAAAAGGAAGTTCACCAAAGGGCTAGCCAGGCGATCTTTTCGATAAAGAGTTTCGTGGCTTTCGCTACTTTGAAGCTTTCGTGGTTCACACTTTTTCTCATCAAAACCGGAGCATAAGGTCGTACAAATATGACAAAAGATGTCAAGAAAGATCGTATATACTGCCTGGGTTGAATTAAAATACACAACAATAGAGGTGTTCTATGAAACCGTTACAAGGCAAAATTGCAGTAGTCGCCGGGGCAACACGGGGGGCAGGCCGGGGGATCGCCTGCATGCTTGGCGAAGCCGGGGCGACAGTTTACTGTACCGGCCGCAGCACACGGGCCAGCCTGACGGTCCGCCAGAATGGGACTGACTCCCCCTTTGGGCTGGCCGGCCGCCCGGAAACCATCGAAGAAACCGCCGAGATGGTCACAGCACGGGGCGGGGTGGGGATTCCGATCCAGGTTGACCATACAATCGAAGCACAGGTCAAGACGCTGTTCGAGCAGGTGCGAGCGGAACAGGGCCGGCTGAATATTTTGGTCAACGACATCTGGGGCGGCGACGAACTGAGCGAATGGGGCAAACCCTTCTGGGAACTTTCCATTGAAAAAGGGGTGTTGATGCAGCAGCGCGGCGTCTATACCCATGTCATCACCAGCCGCTACGGTGTGCCGCTCATGATCGAACGGCAGCAAGGTCTGATCGTCGAGATTACCGACGGCGATAATTTCAGCTATCGCGGCAACCTCTTTTACGACCTGGCCAAGCTGTCGGTCATCCGGCTGGCCTACGCGATGGCCGAGGAGCTGCGCCCTCACCATATCACCGCACTGGCTGTAACGCCCGGTTTTCTGCGTTCAGAAGCCATGCTGGACCACTTTGGTGTGACCGAGGCGAATTGGCAGGAAGGGGCCAAAAAAGACCCGCATTTCATTGCTTCGGAAACGCCGTTTTACGTGGGTCGAGCCGTGGCCGCCTTGGCAGCGGATCCGAATGTCGCCAGTAAGTCCGGCCAGGTGTTCAGCTCATGGAATTTAGCGGTTGAGTACGGTTTTACCGACGTGGACGGCCGGCAGCCGCATTGGGGTAACTATTACGCGGAGCACGTAGTGAATCAAGGTTAAAGGAAATTGGTCCCACAAAAACTATCGGAGTGCAAAAGTACACTTTTGCACTCCGTATTGCGAGGAGAGTTGACCCGCCAAATTTGACTTTTGCCTCATCCTGAATAGGATGAGTCGAATGATGTCACTCAACAAAAGCATTACCGTCGTTGTTTTGTTTCTTTACGCACTGGCTGCCTGCCAGACCACCCCGCCTACCACAACCCCGCCTACCGCAACCCCGGATACCGTCGCCGCCATTCCAACTGCTACCTCCACCACGACCGCGCCCACTCCGGCCACCGCTACCTGCGCCGACCTCGACGCCAATTGGGGTAACAATTGGCCGGCGGTCCTGGATGCCCTGACCCAGCTCATCGCCGCCGATCAATCCTGTGGCGAAGAACCCCTCCTGAGCAAAAAATACGCTGCGCATTACATCTATGGGGTGGGCCTGGAAGAAAAGGGCGAGGTTGACACCGCCATCGTCCAATTTCGGGCAGCCCTGGCCATTGATCCCCAGCGCAAGGAAGCCCTGGACGCCCTCTTTCGCTTGAAAGCGTTACCCAAACCCACGCCGCCCGCCTGCCTCGTCACTTCCGCGCCCCGGCCCGACCCGGCCCCCGCGGAAGCGCCCGACCCTTCGCTGTTTGTCACCGTCAAGGGCGACCAGTTGCAGCTCGACGGCCAGCCCTTCCAGGTGAAGGGAGTCAACTATTACCCGCGTCGCGCCCCCTGGCAGCGTTTCATCAGCGAGGCTAACCCCACGGACATGGCCGAGGAATTGGACCTGATCAAACAGGCCGGGTTCAACACCCTGCGCGTCTTTCTGTGGAACGAACCGCTCTTTACCTGCCAGCCCGAAGATGCCATTCCCAACGAAACTGCCTTCGCCACCCTTGATAACCTGTTTGGCCTGGCCGGCGAACGCAGTCTCAAGCTCATCGTCACTCTCAACGATTTGCCCGACCTGACCTTCCGCCCGCTCTACACCGATTACGCCCATTACGACAACCAAACCATCTATATCGTCCGCCGCTATCGCAACGAGCCGAGCCTGCTGGCCTGGGACCTCCGCAACGAGGGCGATATCAATCACGGCGCCCAATCCGCCGAGGATGCCCGCTTTACTCAGCAAGAAGTTATGGATTGGCTGGCCCACATCAGCCCGATTGTCCGCGAGAACGACCCGCACCACCTCATCACCGCTGGCTGGTGGGGTGACCCCCTGCCGACCGAGCCGTATGTTGATTTTCTCTCCTTCCACCACTGGACCGAGGCCAATGAACTGCAAAAACGGATCAACCAGTACCGGCAAGCCAGCGCCAAGCCGTTACTGCTGGAGGAAGTTGGCTATCATAGCTGGACCGACGATCCCGCCGCGTCCCGCGCCGAACAAGAACAGGCTGACACGCTGGAGCACGTGATTCGAGTGGCAGAGGCCCAAAAGCTGTCTGGCTGGGTTATCTGGACGGCCTTCGACTTTGTCCCTGCCGCCGGCCAGCCCCCCAACGAAGAGCATTTCTTCGGCCTGTGGCGCACCGATTTGACCCCCAAACCGGCGTTAGAAGCTCTCCCCCTGCCTTAGGAGTTAGTCCGACTTATTTTGTATATCACCTTATGTGGGCCTTATGACCACTGACGGCAGACCGCAGACCGCCGTAATTTGCTCTAAACCGACTTTTTAGGCGGTCAGTGGTCGGCGGTCATAGGGATAGGGTTGAACAGTTACCTTATTCTTAAGATGATCATTAACCGTCACCAAAACTGGCTAATCGTCGTCGCGCTCCTGCTCCTGGCCGACCTGATCGTGTCCCTGGCGCTGCTCTGGTATTTCGCCGGGCCGGGCATCCAGAAAATCGCCCAGGGCAATGACCGCTTCGGCCTATGTTTTATCAGCACCCCCGACCACCTGGCCAGTGAAGCTCGTTACGAGGGCGCACTGGCCGCTGGCGCCACCTGGGACCGCTGGCCGCTTTACTGGCATTGGGTAGACGAAGGCGGCTATGTCGGTCCCCACGGCGAGAGCAGCCACGACTACGACTCCCTGGTAGCCCAGGACCTGGCTCACGGCATTACTCCGGTTGTCATCTTGTTGGGTACTCCGCTCCAGCACAGCCAGGATAGCGCTAATGGCGCGACTTCACCGCCTGACAGTCTGGCCGAACCCATCTTTACCGACGGCAGCGATATCCCCGGCCTTGGCAAAAGCATCAACCC
This sequence comes from Anaerolineales bacterium, assembly GCA_015075185.1. Lineage (GTDB taxonomy): Bacteria > Chloroflexota > Anaerolineae > 4572-78 > J111 > DSQQ01. The sequence continues at coordinate 730,869 of JABTUW010000004.1, forward strand.
GGCCAACGCCTGGGCCAGTTTTGTCTTTGCAACAGTGGAACGTTACCGCCCACAGGGTCTCCTGGCCCGGCAGCAGGGCTGGTCCCGCCAGGTAGGGGTGCGTGATTGGGAGGTTTGGAATGAGCCGGATTATTACCTCTTTTGGAACGGCACGGCGGAAGAATATTACCGTCTGCTGGAGGTAGCCTACAAAAGCATCAAAACCGCCGATCCCCAGGCGACGGTGATGCTGGGCGGCCTGGCTTTTTACGAGCAGCGCGTCTGGTTCCCCACCCTGCTGCGCCAGGCCGACGGCGACCCCAGCCGCGCTTATTTCGACGTTTTTTCCTTTCACCACTACCAGAACATCTATCGCAGCGAGCAGCTCATTCAGCAGGCCCGCGCTACCCTGGACCGCTTCGGGCTGGGGAAGACACCCATCTGGATTACCGAGAGCGGCGTGTCGGTGTGGGATGACTACCCGGCGACAGCGTATCAGGTTGCCCCGGATGCGCCCCTGCGCGGGACGATGGTGGAGCAGGCGGCTTACGTTATCCAGAATTCGACCTTGGCCTTTTACAACGGCGTGGAGCGCTACTATCACTTCCAACTGCACGACGACTGCGGCGATGGCCCGTCGAGCGCCTACGGCTTGCGCCAGAATTTTAGCCCCCACGCCTGCAATCCCGCCGAGGGTAAAGCCCGCCCGGCCTATGCCGCTTACCAATTGGCGGCAGAACAGTTCCGGGAGGTGACTCCCCTGTGGCGGGACAAGCAGTACGAACAGGATCGCGTTGCCTTTTACCGGCCCGGCGACAAGTCACGCCTGGTGGTGCTGTGGGCTTCGCAGGGCTTGACCGCGACGGCGACGGTGAGCGCCACCGGCCAGACAGCGCGCCTCTACTGGGTCGAACCGACCGAAACCCTGTCCGGCACGACCGGCCTCAGCCGCACCTTGACCCTGACCCCAACCAACGGCCTCTACACGCTGACCCTGCCCGCGGCGACCAATCGCAACGGCGCGCAGCCCGGCGATACGACCTATCAGATTGGCGGGCAGCCCTTTATCCTGGTAGAACAGGATACCCAGCCGCCCCGGAACGAAATTCAGGCCCTTCCCCCTTCCAGCCCGCCCACCTTCCTCGTTCAATGGCGCGGAGAAGATCCTGGCTCCGGCATTGCCGGCTACGATGTTTACGTCAGCGAAGACGACGGCCCCCTCACGCTGTGGCTGGCCAACACCCCCTTGAGTGAAGCCAGGTACAGCGGTCAGGTAGATCATCGCTACAGCTTTGCCGTGCGTGCCCGTGACCGGGCCGGCAACGAAGCGTTGCTGCCCGTTCAGCCGCAGGCGACCACCCTCATTGTCTCTGGCCCAACACTGGCCGGCGTGGTACTGGGTCCTGGCGGCAAGCCGGTCGCCAATGCCGGTGTCACTGTGACCGGGCCGAATACCCAGGAGAATCTGGCCTCCAATCAGGAGGGTTTGTGGCCGCCCCTGCCCTTGCTCCCCGGCGACTACGAACTCCAGGCCAGCGCCCCCGGCTACGGAAGCTGGCCCGCACCCCAGCGGATGAAGATGACCGAGGCATCTACCACCATCACTGTGACCCTCGCTCCGCCGGCAAATGCCATTACCAGCGGCGATTTTGAGGGCGATCAAGTCTGGAATGTGTGGGAATGGGAGGGGCAGGTCAACCTATCCATTGACGCTTTCGACGGCCAGGCCGCCGCTCGCCTGGGCGACGGTAGCGGCGAGCCGGCCTCCTGCCCGGATGGCCGGGCAGGCCAGATCTGGGCGCTGCGCCAGCCGGTCACGATTCCCCCAAACCCGGCCCCATTTTTATCATTTTTATATAAAATCTCCCCGCCTCAAGCTGCGCCTGGCGCTGCCTGGTTGGAGGTCGCCCTGCTGATAGAGGGGCAAGCGTACTACCTGGCGGCTCCCGGTGAGTTAGAGCCGACTTCAGCCTGGACCTTTGCCGTTCATGATTTGTCTGCCTGGTCCGGCCAAGCGGCGACCGTCCAATTCCAGGTCATGCGCTGCTCCGAGCAGCCCTTCTCGGTCAGCCTGGACCGGGTCAGCGTGGGACCGGAAAAATGAGAACCATAGTTGTTGTACCGTACAACCCTGATTGGCCGCGGCAGTTTCGAGCTGAGGCAGCCAAAATTGCCGCCATTTTCGGCCCGGACCTCATTTCGATCCACCACATTGGCAGCACCTCCGTGCCCGGCCTCAGCGCCAAACCGATTATTGATATGATGCCGGTGGTGCGTGACATCGAAATGGTCGAACAATTTAACCAGGCGATGGTTCAACTGGGCTACGAACCGAAGGGCGAAAACGGTATTCCGGGCCGGCGCTATTTCGTCAAGGGCAGTGATGCCAGCCGGACGCACCATGTCCACATCTTCGCCCTGGACAACCCCGAAGTGAAACGGCATCTGGATTTTCGGGATTACCTGATCGCCCATCCCGACGAAGCCCAACGATATGCTGCTTTAAAAGAGCAACTTGCCCGGCAGTTTCCGCATGATATTGAAAGTTATATAGCCGGGAAGGATGGTTTTATCAAGGAGGCTATCCAAATGAATAACATTCTAAATAAGATCAGACAAGAGCTAAAGCAAAACGCGGATGAACATACACAAAAAAGTGGCCAAACGTTTTTTAAGGAACAGGTTCAGTTGTATGGCGTGAAAACCGTTGTCGTCAGTAGAATTGGGAAGGAATATTTTAAAGAGATCAAGGACCGGGGTAAAACGGAAATTTTTAAGCTCTGCGAGGCGCTGTGGCAGTCGGGATATTTGGAAGAAAGCTTTATTGCCTGTAATTGGTCCTACTTTCTGCGGAAAGACTACGAACCTCAGGATTTCCCGGTTTTTGAAAGATGGGTCAATGATTACGTCAGCAACTGGGCCTCTTGTGATACCCTCTGTAACCACACCGTTGGCTCATTCCTTGAAAGGTATCCAGCTTATTTAGCCAATCTAAAAACCTGGGGGCTCTCCCCTAATCGCTGGATGCGGCGAGCAGCGGCCGTGTCTCTGATCGTTCCGGCCCGGCAAGGGAAATTTCTGCCCGATATTTTTGAGATAGCCGATATCCTTCTATTGGATAAAGATGACCTCGTTCAAAAGGGGTACGGCTGGATGCTGAAGGCAGCCAGTCAGGCCCATCAGCAAGAGGTTTTTGAGTATGTTCTGGCCCATAAAACGACCATGCCGAGAACTGCCTTGCGCTATGCCATTGAAAAAATGCCGCAAGAGTTGAAAAATAAAGCAATGGAAAAATAACGTGAGTTGTGCAATCGGTGCCGGCTTCAATCCGCACCCACCACTCATCAGCGTTCGCAGCCGACGACTCGGACTCTGCGGTTAGTGAAGTTAATGTTGGCATTTTGAGCCAGCCTTTTAATCAAGGTTTCGCGGCAATCGGTTATGTCGGCGTTAGGCCGTACAAAGAGTAGGAGACCAGAGTGAAATCATTCGGAAATTATTACCTCGGCATTATCACCCGGCCGCGCCGGACGTTCGACGCGCTGATGTCAGACAGCCGCCGACTTAGATTTGGATTGTTGGCAGTTTCGATCAATGCCGTTCTCTATACCCTGGTATACGTTTTTCTGACCATCGGCGGCGGCGCACCGTCATCGTTCACGCCCTGGCTGGCAATTCCCGCCGACGACTATTATTGGTACAACCGGTTCTTTCTGGCGCCGAGCATGTTCACCGGCTGGATCCTGGCGGCGGGGGTCGCTCAACTTCTCAGCCGCCCCTTCTCTGGCAAGGGCAGCTTTGAAGATAACCTGAGCGTTCTTGGTTTTGCGATTAGCATTGCCTCCCTCGCCTCCCTCTTACACGATCTGCCGGATACTTTCCTGGGAGCTATCGGGGTTCTTAATCTGAGAGAATACGAAGTCGCGCTTAACTCGCCCACGATCTGGCGGACCATCCTCTGGATTCTCTATGTGCTCTACTTCATCTTGTTCCTGCTCCTTTTTCCAAAAGGGATAGGCGCAGCCCAGCGAATTCGGCCCGGCCCGGCAATTCTGATTGGTGTATTAGCCTTTATTGTGTATCAGGGTGTCTTTGTGATCTTCAATCGCTAACGTCCATTCGCACTCCTGTTATACCTCCTTATTTTTCTCGTCCTTAAAGCCGGATTTCCCTCTTGACAATCAACCCAAAGCATGTTATCCTATGTGCAATCACACGTTTCAATGTGCAATTGCACGGTTTTTACGTATGCTCGAAAGCAGCCAGCACGATCTTTTGGCCCAAGTGGCCTCAATGTATTACGAACAGGATATGACCCAGACCGAAATTGGGGCGCAGTTGGGTCTGTCGCGGGTCAAGGTCTACCGCCTGCTCAAGCAGGCCCGGGCCGAGCAAGTGGTCCGGATTAGCATCAACTGGCCCATCGAGCGCGACCCCGACCTGGAAAAGCAGTTGATCCAGGTGTTTGGGCTGAAAGAGGCCCTGGTTCTCAAAACCCTCTCGCCTCACCGTTCCCCGGCGCTGCAGCCGCTGGGCCAGCTCGCCGCCCATTACCTGGAGCGCGTCCTGACCGATGGCTCGACCATGGCCGTCTGCCTGGGCCGTTCTACTTACGAAACCATCAATGCCATCAGCCCCGACTTCCAGGCCAAAGTGCGCGTGGCCCAGGCCATGGGCAGCATGCCCTTCTCCATGCAAGAGGTGGACAGCGCCACCCTGGCTCGCCACCTGGCTCAAAAGTTGGATGGTGAAGTGCTTTACCTGTCCTCCCCACTTATGGCCGACAGCATCGAAGCTGCCGAGGTGCTGCGCCGCCAGCGTGAAATCAACCGGGTGCTCATGGCCGCTCGGGAGGCGGACGTGGCCCTGCTGGGCATCGGCAACCTCGACCCGGCCACGTCCGGCTTTATCAAAGCTGGTTTCATCACCCCTGACGAGCTGGCCGGGTTAGCCGCCAGCGGCGCGGTCGGCGATGTGGCCGGGCAGATTTATACCCTTGACGGAAAACTTCATCCATGTGATTACAATCAACGGGTCATCGGCATTACCCTGGCCGAACTGCGCCAGATTTCGACCACCCTGGCCGTGGCCATAGGACCGGCTAAGGCCAAAGCCATCCTGGGCGGCTTGCGTACCGGGGCTATCAATGTGCTCTGCACGGATGATAACGCGGCCCGTGAGGTGTTGAAGCTAAATCGTGGCTGAAAGAAAACGTGTTGCGTATTGGATGTTGCGTAAAACGGAATACGCAACACGCAGCCCCTAAGGAATTCATGTCAAAAACAATGTATGTCCCCATTTTCAAAGGCGAGGGCCGGCTGGAGTATGAAGAGCGGCCTGTCCCGCAAATCGAGCAGCCCGGCCAGGTGCTGGTCAAAATTGAAGCCTGTGGCATCTGCGGCACCGATTTGAATATCCTGGCCGTGCCGCCGGCGCATAAAGCCACGCCCAACATCATTATCGGCCATGAAGGTGTTGGCGTGGTCGAAGCAGTGGGACCAAGCGTCACCGGCCTGCGCCCCGGCGACCGGGTGGTCATCGCTCCCCGGCTGACCTGCGGCCAGTGTCAGTACTGCCGGCGCGGGCTGAACAACCAGTGTACTCACTACAGCACCATCGGCACAACCATAGACGGCGCATTTGCTCCTTACCTGGTTGCACCGCAAAGCGCCCTCTACAAAATCAGCGCCACCGTACCGCGCGATGATGCCGCTTTTTTTGAACCACTTTCCTGCGTAGTCGGCTCGGTGGGGCGCGCGCCCATCCAGGCCGGGGACAACGTGGCAATTATCGGCGCAGGGCCGATGGGGCTGCTCTTTGCCCAGATTTACCGGCTGCTGGGTGCGGGCCGGATCATTGTAGCCGACATCTCGCCCTATCGCCTCGGCTTTGCCGAAGAAATGGGGATAGACGTGGTGCTCAACCCGGCCCAGGTAGACCTGCCCCAGGCCGTGCAGGAGATCACCGGACTGGGCGCGGATGTTGTCGTGGATGCGGTCGGCAACCAGATGGCTACAGCCATTAAGCTGGCCCGGCGCGGCGGGCAGGTCATTTTGTTTGGACTGCGGCCGCACGACAACCCGCCGGTCAACCAGTACACCATCACCCGTTACGACCTGACCATCCACGGGACCTTCGTCGGCCTCAATCCTTTTGAACAAACCATCCAACTGCTCGAAAGCCGCCGTTTGCGGCTGTCACAACTTATCACCCATCGGGTGCCGTTGTCGGAACTGGCTCAGGGGGTTGAGTTGATGCGTTCAGGGCAAGGCATGAAAGTGCTGGTGGATTTGAATTTACAGGATTAATTTACCGCAGAGGCGTGGAGAGCGCAGAGAAATCAAAAAATCTCTGTGTTCTCTGCGCCTCCACGGTTAGATCAAATTGTTTTAGCTAATTTTCATTGCGAAAGGAATCGACTCAAAAATGACAAAAGACACCATTGGCAAAGTCAGTCAAAAATGCAAAATCTCTGCCGGCCTGTTCTGGGCCGACTACGCCGTGCTCGGCGCGCAAGTGCAGGAACTGGAAGCGGCCGGGGTAGACTGGATTCACATCGAGGTCCGCGACGGCAAGTATATGGACTTTGGCATGCCGCGCGGCGGTTTCGACATTATCGAGGCCACCCGCAAAAGCACCGATCTAGAAATCGAAGCGCAACTACAAATGGTCCGTCCCAGCTTTGACGTGTTCAAACAACTGGCCGACTTGGGCGTCAATATGATTACCCTGCCGCTTGAAACGATGGATGAACTGACCATCCAGGCCATCACCTACATCAAAGACGCCCTGGGGCTGAAAGTAGGCGTGTGGGCCTGGCAAGGCTGGCCGATCAATACCTTTGAGCAGTATATCCTGCCCTACATTGATATCATCGAGTACGAGAGCCGCGCCCATTTCTGGGTTAAAGAGTCCGGCAAAAGCCCGCACACGATGGACGATATTATGATTACCAACATCGAGCGCATGCACGAGATGATTGTCGCCGCCGGGCTGGAAGGGCAGATGGAATTGATGGAAGACGGCGGCCTCAACGCCGGCAATGTCGGCGATTTCATCAAGGCCGGGATGACCGTCGGCGAGTTTTCCTCGCCGCTGCTGAAGGGGCCGCAGGGCAAGTTTGTTCCCGGTGCCGGCCAGATCGAAGCGGCCGTCAAAAAGCTCCGCGCCGTGATGGATGAAGCCAGCGACATGTATCGGGATGAGCAGGGGTTGAAGAAGTAGTGGCGTGATACGTGATGCGTGATGCATGAAAAATCAAGAAAATCTTCTCACGTATCACGCATCACATTTCATCTTTAGAAGAAGGCTAAATTTTATGAAAATCGCTATCATCGGGGCCAAGGGGATGCTGGGCCGGGAACTATGCCGGGTGCTGGGCACGCAACACGAGCTCCTGGCATGGGACATTGACGAGATTGACATCACCGACCGCGCCCGCACCATTGATTTGCTGGCCGCCGAACGCCCGGAGGTGATTATCAACTCGGCCGTGTTTGTAGACCTGGAAGGCTGCGAGACCAACCCGGATAAAGCCTGGCGGATCAATGCCGTCGGCGCGCAGAACCTGGCCCTGGCCGCGCAGCAGGCCGGCAGCGCCCTGGTCTACATCTCCACCGACTACATCTTTGATGGCCGTTCCGAGGTGGATTACGACGAGGTGGCCCAGCCCAATCCACTCAACCAGTACGGGCGGTCGAAACTGGCCGGGGAGCGTTTTAGTTTGCAGATCTGTCCCCACACCTACTCTGTCCGCACCGCTTGGCTCTTTGGGCACGTACCCAATAATTACGTCGAGCGGGTGCTCAAGGCCGCCGAAAAAGACGGTGTCGTGCGCATGCCGGTAGATCAACTTGAATCGCCGACCTACACCGGCCACCTGGCCGAGGCCATTTTGCACCTGATTGCTACCGGCGCGTTTGGGGTGTACAATACCACCAGCCTGGGTTACTGCACCCGCGCCGGTTTTGCCCAGTTTGTGCTGCAACAGGCCGGCCGCTCCGAGCCGGTCGAGATTGTGGAAGCCAGCGCCGTAGGCCGGAAAGCCAAGCGCCCCAGCCGGGTGGTTCTGGACTGCCGCCTGTACCAGCTTGTCACCGGGCAGACTTTGCCCCAGTGGCAGCAGGGGGTGAAGGAGTATCTGGCTAAAGCAAGTCAAACGTAAATTACCAGGAAGAATGGAAGGCTGGAAGGTTGGAATTTCCACCAGCTTTCCATTCTTCCAATCTTCCATCTCACCATAACTATGACCAAACCTTTCGCCATCGGCATTGACGTCGGTGGGACCAAAATTGCCGCCGGGCTGGTCAATCGGGCGGGCGATATTTTGCACCGCTACACCACCCGCGCCCACTCGGAGCAGCAGCCCGAAGTGGTTATCCGGGCCATCGAGGAAGCGTATCGCTGCCTGGTCAAAGAAAGCCGCGTCGAGGTTACCGAAATCGAGGCCGTGGGCTTGGGTTTCCCCGGTAATACCAACGGCCCGGCCGGGATTGTCCTGGTCAGTTCCAACCTGCCGGCCTGGAACCACTTTCCGCTGCGCGACACGCTCATCGAGCGCCTCGGCGTGCCGGTCGTGCTGGAGAACGACACCAACCTCGGCGCGGTCGGCGAGCATCGCTACGGGGCCGGGCGCGGAGTGCGGAACATGGGTTACGTCACCTTCAGCACCGGCTACGGCCTCGGCATCATCATCAACAATGGGTTGTACGTCGGGCATACGGGCACGGCGGGCGAGGTCGGCCACGCGGTCATTGACATCGGCGGGCCGCCCTGCACCTGCGGCAAAAATGGCTGTGTGATGGCTTACGCCTCCGGAGTCGGCATCTCGCGGATGGCTTACGAGCAGATTAAGGCCGGGGCCGACACCCTGCTCCGCCAGATGGCTCCGCCCGACGGCCGGCGTATTCCCGGCGAAACGGTCGTCGCGGCGGCTCAGCAGGGCGACGCGGTGGCCCGCGAAATTCTGCACAAAGCCGGTTATTACGGCGGAGTCGGTCTCTCCATGATCGTCGAGATTCTCAACCCGGAATTAATTGTCGTCGGCGGCGGGTTGGTCCGAATCGGCTCGCTGCTGTGGGAGCCGATGCTGGCGGCGATGCGGGAGCATGTGCAGCCGGAATTGTGGGACTCGGTCCGGGTCGTCCCCTGGCAGGTGGGCGATGACCTGGGCATCATCGGCGCGGCGGCCAAAGTGTTCGCCGATGCGGAGGCACATCTGGTTTAACTGAAGATAACTGTTTAGATAACGCATCCTTCGATACGCGCTCACTTTGTTTCGCGCTACTCAGGATGCTTAATGTTTCTGTTAGAAAATCGGTCTATGACACACCAAATCACAACTCCCCCCCAACCCCTCACCCGGCTCGAACAAGAGCGATTAGAGCAGGTCGAAGGCATTATTTTTGATATTCAGCGTTACTCGCTGCACGACGGACCGGGGCTGCGGACCAACGTTTTTTTGAAGGGCTGCCCGCTGCGCTGCGGCTGGTGCGCCAACCCCGAATCGCAACAGCCCCAACCCGAATTGGCCCTCTTTGCCCATAACTGCATCACCTGCGGCCAGTTTCCCGAGGCCTGCCCGCTCGGCTGGGGCAGCCATACTCAAGGCGGCTGGACCGCCGACCTGCGCCAGAAATACGGCCAGCGCGTCGAACTCTGCCCAACCGAGGCCATGCGCGAGATCGGCCAGCGCCGCACCGCCGGAGAGATTATGGCCCAGGTGCGGCGCGACGCGCCGTTTTACGAGGACGGCGGCGGCATGACCCTGACCGGCGGCGAGCCGACCTTGCAGCCCTGCCTGGCCGAAGCGCTGCTCCGCCTGGCCAAAGCCGAAACTATCTCGACGGCTATCGAGACCTGCGGCCACACCACCTGGGCCGTGTGGGAGCGGCTTCTGCCATATCTCGACACCGTCCTGTTCGATCTGAAGCACATGGACAGCGCCATCCATCGCGCTTTTACCGGCGCCGGCAATGAGTTTATCCTTGAGAACATCCGCCGCATGGCCGAACTAGAATCGCCCGTGACCATCCGCGTCCCGCTGATTCCCGGCTTCAACGCCGATGCGGCCAGCCTCGGAGCCATTGCCGAATTTGTGAAAGAATTGGGGATCAACCGGCTGGATTTGCTGCCCTATCACACCCTGGGCCGGGCCAAATATGAGGCGCTGGGTCGGGACTATCCCTGGGCCGAGCAGTCGCGTTTAGACGAGACCAAGGTGGCTGAACTGGCCGGATTGGTGGAGTCGTTTGGGTTGGAAGTGTCGGTGGGGGGATAGATTAGAACCACAGATTACACAGATTACACGGATTTCAAAATTCTTGATTTGTACCAAATCCTGTAATCCGTAACCGGGTGACAAAAAGTATGATTAAAGGGCAAGGTAGGTACAAAACTCAATGGGCAGCCCAGTTTTTTGCTGCTGCTGAATTGACTCGGCGAGGATATCTGGTGGCGTTAACCTTTGGGAATGCACCAGAATCTGATCTATTGGTACAAAGTCCTCAAGGAGTTAAGTTCACTGTTGATGTGAAAGGCCAATCAACAAAGAATTTCTGGCTTATCCAAACAAGACAAAAGAATCCGGACCATTATTTTATCCTCGTCTATCTTCCCCATGATTTAATAAGTAACCCGACATTTTTTATCTTATCCTCGGACGAACTTATGCGTAGGCGAGAGGAATATAAAGAACGAGTTATTCACCGGGGAAAGTATCGAGATGAGTTGGGTGGCATCAATTGGTCGACAGCATCTGATTATGAAGGCAAATGGAATAACTTGTCTCAATAAAATCTGTGCAATCTGTGTAATCTGTGGAAAAAATGAACCGCTGCTGCGCTACAAAATAGGGGGGAATATTGAAACTAACAAGGAGTAATAATGATTCCTGAAATAACCCCCACCAAAGTAATTGAAGCCGAGTCACCCAACGGCGCGACCACTCCACCCACCTGGCCCGCTGGCTCGACGGAGCGGGTCTACCGGCTGCGGGAGGAACTGATCCATACCACGCCCTCCCTCTGCGCCGAGCGCGGGCTGCTGGTGACTGAAGCGTATGAAAAGTACCAAGCCGACCCGCCGGTGCTGCGCCGGGCCAGGGCATTGGCCCATACCCTGGCCAACATGAGCATTTATATCGCTCCCGGCGAGGTTATCGTCGGCAACCAGGCCAGCGCCCCCCGCGCCGCGCCCCTCTTCCCCGAATACCTGGTGGATTTCCTGGCCGCCGAGATTGACGAATTTCCCCACCGCCGGGCCGACGTCTTTACGGTCAGCCCGGAAGTCAAGGCCCACATTCTCAACACCATCGTTCCGTCCTGGCACGGCAAAACCCTCAACGACCGGGTCATGGCGATTATGCCCGAGGACGTGGCCGGGGCCCAGAAAGCGGGGGTCATCTCCGGGCGGGGCAACATCACTTCCGGCGACGGGCACATCATCCTCAACCTGGAAAAAGTTCTGGCCGTCGGCCTGGAAGGGATCATTGCCGAGGCCGAAGCGGCCCTGACCGGCCTGTCGCCCTACGAAGCGGCCAACTTCAAAAGGCGGCCCTTCCTGCAAGGAGCGATCATCACCTTGCGGGCCACGATTGACTATGCCCACCGTTACGCCGCCGAAGCCGAACGCCAGGCCGTCCTGCCGAATACGTCGCCAGAGCGGCGGGCCGAACTGGAAAAGATCGCTGCCGCCTGCCGCCAGGTCCCGGCCAAACCGCCGCGCACCTTCCAGGAGGCCGTCCAGTCGGCCTACCTGGTCCACCTGGTCAGCCAGATCGAGAGCAACGGCCATTCCTTTTCGCTGGGCCGCTTTGACCAGTACACTTACCCCTACTACGAGGCCGACCGGCAAGCCGGCCGCCTGACTCGCGAGCAGGCCTTGGAAATCCTGGAACTGCTCTGGCTCAAGCTCTTTTCGATTATCAAAGTCCGTCCCTGGGACCACACCCGCTTCGGCATCGGCTACCCGACCTACCAGAATGTGACCATCGGCGGGCAAACCGAGACCGGGCAGGACGCGACTAACGAGCTGTCCTTTATGGTGCTGGAGACCATTCGCAACGTCCGCCTGACCCAGCCCAACGTCTCGGCCAGAATCCACACCGGCACATCGGACCGCTTTTTACTGGAGTGCGCCAAAACCATCAAGCTGGGCTTTGGCATGCCGGCCATGAAAAACGACGAAATCATCATCCCTGCCCTGCTGGAAAAAGGCGTGACTCCCGCCGACGCCTACAATTACGCCATCGTCGGCTGCATCGAAGCGGCGGTGCCGGGCAAGTGGGGCTACCGCGTTACCGGCATGTCTTTTTTGAACATACTCAAGATTGTCGAGCTGACCCTGAACAACGGCGTTGACCCCAAATCGGGCCTGCAACTGCTGCCGGGGCGCGGCAATTTGGCCGCCTTCACTTCGTTTGAGGAACTGTACCAGGCTTTTTACGAGCAGTACATGTTCTACGCCCGCACCTCATTCCACCTCGACGCGGTGGCCGACATCAGCCTGGAAGAGCTGGTCCCCGACGCCTTTTGCTCCGCCCTGGTGGATGACTGCCTGAAACGCGGCCTGACCGTCAAGGAGGGCGGGCCGCTGTACGACGTGGTCAGCGGACTGCAATCGGGCGTGACCAACGTGGCCAATGCGCTGATGGCCCTGAGAAAGCTGGTCTTTGAGGAGAAAAAATTGAGCGCCGCCGAAGTCATGGCTGCCCTGGCTGCCAACTTCGAGAACGAGGGCGGCGAAGTAGTGCGGCAGCGCTTGTTGCACGCGCCCAAGTATGGCAACGACCTTGACGAGGTGGACGAGCTGGCTCGGCGGGTCATGCAGGATTACCAAAGGGAGATGGCGAAGTATCACCATTCCCGCTACGGGCGCGGGCCGATTGGCGGCGGCTATGCCGGTTCTACCAGCAACATTTCGGCCAACGTGCCGCTGGGGTCGAAAGTGGGGGCCACGCCGGATGGGCGCAAGGCCGGCGAGCCGATTGCCGAGGGCATGTCGGCCATGCACGGTACGGACACGGCCGGGCCGACGGCAATTTTGCGCTCGATCAGCAAGCTGCCCAACATCAAAATGCTGGCCCAGTTGCTCAATCTGCGGCTGTCGCCCACCACCCTGGCTGATGAAGCCGGGCTGAAGCGGCTGGTCACGCTGCTGAAGGGCTTCCGCAATTTGAAGGTCTGGCACGTGCAGTTCAACACCATTGACACCGCTACCCTGCTGGCGGCGCAAAAAAATCCCGAACAGTACCGGGATTTGGTGGTCCGCGTGGCTGGCTACAGCGCCCTGTTTGTCACTCTAGATAAGGCCACCCAGGATGATATTATCCGTCGGACGGTGCATGAATTAAACTGACGCCGTTATTTGATGGCCCTCATTTTAACCGCAGAGGCGCCGAGGACGCAGAGAAATTTTTAAAAACTCAGCGATCTCTGCGTCTCTGCGGTAAGTTTTTTACTTGGTCGAAACGATTCAGCCTAGATTAAATACTGCGCGCCTGCGAACGGCGGAAGTATCTTTCGACGCGGACAACCAGAACCCGCGAGACAAAGAGGATGATAGCCGCATAAATCAACGCGGCAGTGGTATAAAATTCCAGGGGGCGAAAATGGAAGTTGGCCAGGCGTTGGGTGACGCGCATCAGGTCGGCCACCCCAATCACGCCGATAAGCGACGAGTCTTTAAGGAGATCGGTAAAAAGGTTCATCGCCGCCGGAATGATCACAGGGACAGCCTGGGGGAAAATAACGTCCCAATACATGTAGAACCGGGTTAAGCCGAGGGCGCGGGAGGCTTCGTATTGTCCTGGCCTGACGGCGCTCAAACCGGAGCGATAAATTTCGGCCATGTAGGCGCTGTTAAGCATACCCAAAGCAATTACTGCCGCCACAAAGGGGCCTAACCTGATGCCGGTGACGATGGTCAGGCCGAAAAAGATCCACAGAATAAAGACAAATAATGAAGTTCCCCGAAAAAACTGGATGTAAGCAAAGGCCGGCGCGCGCAGAAACCAAAAGCGCGACAGACGTAAACTGGCGACGACAGCCCCCAAAATAAGAGCTACCACCATCGCTGCCAGGGCCACTCCGACCGCAATGCCGGCGCCTTGCAGCATTAGCTCCAAGCTATCCAGAATAATGCTCCACTGAAAGCCTTTGCCCATGCTCAGCGCCCCCAACCCAAGCGGCGTTCAACTAAAGCTACCAGGGCGGCAAAAAGAAGCGTACTGCCAATCAGCATCGCCCCGGCGGCGGTATAAAATTCAAAGGGCCGGAAAAATTTGAGCGATAGCTCCCGGGTGTGGAACATCAGGTCGGCCACCCCAATCACCGAGACGATGGCCGCGCCCTTGAAGATACCCACAAACTGGTTGCCCGCCGCCGGCAGAATAATCCGAAAGGCCTGCGGCAGCACCACGTCGCCATAGATTTGGAGGCCGTTCAAGCCCAGCGCCCGCGCTGCTTCAAATTGGCCTTTATCCACCGCCATAATCCCGGCCCGATAGATTTCGGCCATGTAAGCGGCGGAAATCAACCCCAGGGCCAGAACCCCGGCCTGAAATGATTTCAGGGTAATGCCCAGGGCCACGGCCAGGCCGAAGTAAATCCACAGCAAAAACACGTAGAGCGGCAGCGTTCGGCCAAACTCAATGTAAGCTTGAGCAAAAAATGAGAGCCAGCGCCGGGGAGACAACCGCATCAAGGCCAAAATTAGCCCCAATACGGAAGCCAGGATGATTGCCAGAACTGCTACCTGATAGGTAACAATCAGGCCCTCAACCAGCGTGTCCCAGTTACGGGTAATTAAATTCCACTGGAATTTGTATTTCATCTGTATATTTGAGGCCTGACAGGTTGGCGAGACCTGCCAGGCCATCGTCAAGGAGGAGATTAGCGAGGCTTGCTGTACTCTTCAAGTTTCTGGAGGTTTTCGCCCTGCCACTTGTTCCAGAGACCCTCCTGGAGCTTATGGGCGCCGTGATAGCGCATCCAGTTATCCAGCCAGAAAGCAGTTTTCTCATCGCCGTGGGGCAGCATCAGGGTATTCATATCGGCAAACAAGGAACCACCTTCCCAAATATACACCGGCGCATCAGGATTCTCGTCAATGAACGGAATCGCGTTCCACAGCGCTACCAGCGAAGCCTGGGCGCGGCCGGTGGCTACTTCCAACAGCGAGTCCTGCATCGCTTCGAAGGTGGTGTACGTGGCGTTGGGGAATTGCAGCTTGGCGCTGGCATCCTGGGCCGAGCCGGTCAGGTTACTGAAGGTCACTCCTGGGTCATCCAGTTCACCCAAATCGCTGAACTGGAAATCGTTGTTGACCAACAAAATCGAGTCTTCCATGAACCACGGCTCACTGATAAAGCGGACGGCCTGGGCGCGTTGGGGCCGGATGGTCAAGGCGATTCCACTCCAGTCGAACTGGCCGGCCTGCAAGCCCGGAATAAGTTCGGCGAAGGGCATTTCGACCCACTCGACGGTCACGCCCAAATCCTCGGCAATGGCATTGGTCAGGTCAACACAGTAACCCATCGGCTCGTTGGTATCGGGGTCACGAAACTGGAGAGGGGGGAAAGTGAGATCAACACCGGCGCGCAAAACTCCGTTTTCAACCACCTGGTCCACCAGAGCGACCGCAGCGTCTTGCCGGGCGTGAATGGCAATCGTTTTATACTTTTCCAGCGGGTTTTCCGGCCCTGCTTTGGCGACGGACACTTTCGACAAGCCTGCTGCCCCCAGGCCTGCCGCAGCCACACCGGCTAACTTCAAAAAACTGCGGCGATTACTCTTTTCCATTGAAGTCTCCTCCTCATCGGTTGCAAAGGTTTAATTTTGTGGCCCTAAACATAAGCTGTTCAAGGCAAATCACCCGTATCATAACACACAAAGTTTGGGGGTCAAGATAAAATTGGTATCAACTCTTGATACCAACTGGTACTGAGTCTACTCCAACTCCACATCAGAACCTGGGGTGAAGGCTGGTCCATTCATAACAAGGTAAGTCATGTGGCCGTCAAAAACATAAGGGGCACCGCGCGGGATGAAGACAAAATCGCCGCCGCCAACTTTGCCGGGCGAGTCATCTCCCACCTGGAATTCGCCTTTCCCCTCAATGATATAGTAAGCCCGGTCGCTGGCATGGCAGACCATCTTTTTGTGGTGACCCCACAACTTGACCCACGTCACGCTGATGTCGTCGCCGTGTTGGCCGCGGTAAAAAATCTTCTTCATCACCAGAGGATAGCCCTCTTCGGTAATGTCGGGTACATCGTGTAATTTAATGATCATCGTCTGCCTCAAAAACGAGTTAAGATAACTACTTTCAGTTCGGAGTTTTCTTAATCGCATCCTTCGATACGCCTTTCGCTTTACTCAAGGCTACTCAGGATGCGATGTTTAGCCGAAAATCACCCTTCGATACGGGCTAACGCCCTACTCAGGATGATTTTCGAGCTAATTCCGAATTTAGGTGAATTAAACTTCCTTTAAAAGATGCCGCGCGATCAACAGCCGCTGAATCTCACTGGTGCCATCGCCGATAAGAGTCAGCCGGTTATCACGATAGAAACGCTCAACCGGTAGCTCCCGGCTGTAACCCATGCCGCCGTGAATTTGGATCGCCTGCCAGCAGACCCGGTCAGCCGCTTCCGTCGCAAAAACCTTGGCCATGGCCGCTATTTTGGTGATCCGTTCGCCGCGCTCCTTCATCACTGCCGCTTTGAACATGAGCAGCCGGGCTGCCTCCAGTTCGGTGGCCATGTCGGCCAGCTTCATCTGGATGGATTGAAAGCCGGCAATCGGCTGGCCAAAAGCCTCGCGCTCCTGGGCGTATTTGATGGACTGCTCCAAGGCAGCCCGGCCCAGGCCCAGGGCCATCGCCGAAATAGTGATGCGGGCGGCGTCCAGCACCAGCATAAACTGCTTGAACCCCTCGTTGAGCCGGCCCAGCAAATTCTCTTTGGGCAGGCGGCAGTCCTGAAAATACAACTGATTGGTGGGGGAGCCTTTCATACCCATCTTTGGCTCATCCTTACCCACGGCCAGGCCCGGCGCGTCGGCGGGGACGATAAAGTTCGAGACCCCATGCACGCCGGCAGCCGGGTCGGTTTTGGCAGCGACCACAAACGAGCGGGCCACCGAACCGGAGGTAATCCACATTTTTTGACCATTTAAGACCCACTCGTCCCCGCGATCCTCAGCCCGCGTTTTCATCGCGGCGGAGTCAGAGCCGGAATGGGGTTCGGTCAGGGCAAAAGCGCCCAGACCTTCACCGCGGGCTAAGGGGACCAGCCACTTCTGCTTTTGCGCCTCAGTGCCAAACATATAAATCGGGACGGCCCCCAACGACAGGTGAGCATTATAGGTGATGGCAACCGAACCGGAGGCAGCCGCAATCTCCTCAATCGCCAGGAGGCAGCTCAAGGTGTCCGCGCCTGCCCCGCCGTAATTCTCGGGGAAGGGCAAGCCCATCAGCCCCAGTTCAGCCATTTTTTTGAGGATTTCCCAGGGAAACTCGCCGGTCTCGTCAATCTCGCGGGCGCGCGGCGCAATTTCACCTTGTGCAAATTCCCGAACCACATTGCGGATCAACCGTTGTTCTTCGGTTAGCTCAAAGTCCATCTTAATTCTACTTGCCCCGCCGCAGCAAAGCCCAACCGCCGGGCAGAGCGACCATTGCCAGGGCAATTTTAACCGCGTCGCCGATGAGGAAGGGAAGCATCCCCCCGGCGATGGCCCTCCCCACCCCCAGGAAGGTGCTCAACCAAGTGACGCCAAAGGCATAGATAACCAGATTGCCCAAGATCATGGCTAACAGAGTAGTCCATATTCGGCGATCCCAGCCGCGTTCGGCCAGAAAGCCAACCAACCCGGCGGCAAAGACAAAGCCGATCAAGTAGCCGCCCGTCGGGCCGAGCAGGTGAGCCAGGCCCGAACCCCACTGGGTAAAAACAGGCAGTCCCACTCCTCCTTCGACCAGATAAGCAATCAGGGTGGCCATGCCCAGGCGGCTGCCAAGGAGCAGGCCGGTCAGTAGAACTGTCAACGTTTGCATGGTTATCGGGACGGGGGTAAAGGGTAAGGGAATGGCAATCTGGGCCGACAAGGCAATCAGCACGCTAAAAACCACGACCAACATAACATTATGCACAATCCGCCGCTTGGGCAGGACCGCGTCAATCAGAGTCAAGGGCATTGCCTGAGTTTGCATACTTTCACCTCGTGTTGGAGTTATTTTATGGGAGCTTATACTAACAAAATCAGGAAGGCTTGGCAAGAGCTGAAGGGGTCAGAATGGGAACCGAGTGGTATCATCTACGACCACCGACCGCAGACCGACGACCGCTGGAAATCCAGATTTTTCGGCGGTCAGCGGTCTGTCGTCGGCGGTCACTTTAGAGCTGCCGCCGCAGGCGCGGGTCGAGCGCATCTCGCAGCCCGTCCCCGACAAAATTGAAGGCCATGACGACGGTAAAAATCGCCAGACCGGGGCAGGCGCTGATCCACCACTGGTCGAAGAAGGCAATGCCATCGGAGACCATGCGGCCCCATTCGGGGGTGCTGGGTTCGGGGCCAAGCCCCAAAAAGCTCAGCCCGGAGAAAGCCAACACGGCATTGCCTAAATCCAGGGTAGCCATCACCAGGCCCGGAGCCAAACAGTTGGGCAGAATCGTCCGCCACAGCAGCCGCCGCTCTGTTACCCCAACCGCCCGGCCGGCCAAAACATACTCGTTCTCTTTGACGGTCAAGACCAGGCCGCGCACAATGCGGGCATAATTAGGCCACAACACGACCACAATGGCGACAACGGCATTACTGATATTGGGGCCTAAAGCAGCGGCGACAGCCATCGACAGAATAATTCCGGGGAAGGCCATAAAAATGTCGGTGATGCGCATCAGCACTTCATCCCATGCACCACCCCAAAAGCCGGCCAAGGCCCCTACCACTGTCCCAACGATCCCTGCGGCCACGACCACGGCCAAAGCCGCCGGTAAGCTAATCCGCCCGCCGTAGATGACCCGGCTGAGCACGTCGCGCCCCAGTTGGTCCGTACCTGCCCAATGCGCCGCACTCGGCGGCTGCAAGCGCTCCGGGATCGCCTGTTTATACGGGTTGTAAGGTGCTACCAGCGGCGCGGCCAGGGTGATGACAATCCAGAACACAACCAATAACAAACCCACCAGAGCCAGGTGATTTCGCCGCAGAAAATAGACAGCCGCCTTCAACCCGCTGCGCCGGGACCGGGTATTCAGCGACATTGCCGAAGCAGCCAGGGCTGTCGAGGGATTCACCATCGAGGGTTGCGTGGTAGACTGCACGTTAAAATCACCTTCTTTGCCAGAGTAAAAATCGCCTGCGTCACTGCGCCTCCCGCAGGCGGGGGTCTAAAAAGACGTAGGTGACATCAACCACCAGATTCACGGCAATAAAAACAAAGGCAATCAACATGGTGACGCCCATAATCGCCGGAAAGTCTAACGAAACCGAGGCCTGGTAAGCGTACTGACCGATCCCCGGCCAGGAGAAGATTGTTTCGGTCAGCACGGTGCCGGTGAGCAGGTTGCCGTAGGACAACCCCAGAACCGTAACGGTGGGGATCAAGGCATTGGACAGGGCATGGCGTCCCACCACCCAGCCTTCGTGGAGACCTTTAGAGCGGGCGGTCCGGATATAATCCTGGCTCAGCACGTCTAACATGGCCGAGCGCGTGACCCGCGTAATCAAGCCCATACTGTAGCTAGCGAGAACAATGCTGGGTAAAATCAGGTGGCTGAAAGCATTGATAAACAGCTCAACATCGCCCATCAAAAGCGCGTCTACTGTGAACAAACCGGTCACAGGCGGGGGTGGTCTGGTCCCGATGTGCAGCCGGCCGGGGCCGGGCAGCCAATTTAACCGGGAGTAGAACAGAAACAAGCCTAACAAGGCCAACCAGAAAACGGGAGCCGAGACGCCAACCAACGACAAGACCCGGCTAACCTGGTCTAACCAGGTATTGCGCCGCACCGCCGAGATGACCCCAAAAGGCACGCCGATCAGTACCGCCAGGATGATCGAGGCCGTGGACAACTCAACTGTCGCCGGCATGTAACGTCCCAAATCCTCCAGGACAGGCCGGTGCGTGCCAATGGACAGGCCCAGGTCACCCCTGAGCATATTGCCGAGATAGGTGAAGTACTGAATATGGACAGGTTGGTCCAAACCCCACTTGGCTCTAAAGGCAGCGACAATTTCCGGATCAGCGACAGCACTTTGGCCCAGGGCCGCATTGACGGGATCAGAGGGGACGGCATGGGATAAGATAAAGGCAACCAAAGTGATGCCGACGAGTAAAGGTATCAGCAAAACTAAACGGCGTAGAACAAAACGTTGCATAAAAAGTAAAACGTGATGCGTGAAACCTGAGGGACTTACACCTTTTCACGTTTCACGCATCACTACGAGAGGTGACTGCTGGCTACAGCAGCAGCTTAAAAACCAAGTTATTTGCTCATCGTGTACGGATTGACCCGCCACATGGCGTTGAAGACAAATCCTTCCAGGCCAGTCCGGTACGCCACCTGCACGCCGCTTTGACCGAGGAAAGCAAAGGCGCTCTCATCGAGCATGATCCGCTGTATATCGGCAAAGGCTTGCTCACGCTCAGCCCGATCAGTCACCACTTTGGCCCGAGCCACAGCCTCATTCAACTCCTGGCTGGCCCGCTCCTCCGTCCAGTTAGCCCGGAGACCGACCTTTCCGCCGGGGGTAAAGGCAATACGGTCAATCGGGTCAATGAAGTCGGGGCTCCATAACCACAGCCCAAAATTCTCCTGGCCGTTGCGATAGCGTTCCAACGTCACTTGCAGGTCGCCCGGCTTGAGCGTCACGTTGATACCGGCTTCGGCCAGGTCAGCCTGGACTTTCTGCGCCAGGGTGCCTATGGCCACGTCGCCAGAGGTGAAATCGGGGTATTCCAACTCCACCGTCAGGCCATCGGCAAAGCCCGCTTCGGCTAACTTCGCCTTGGCCGCTTCAACATTCCGTTGCATCCGCTGGGATTGATCCAGGGCAAACGGCCAGTGGACAGGCAGGATATTGACCGGTGTGGCCGCCGAGCCGCCCATTAACTGGCGGATACCGTCAGTGTCTACCGCCAGCCGGACCGCGTCCTGAACCGCATCCTGGGTCATGGGGCCGCCAATCGCCGGGTCCATGTTCATGAGCAGGAAGAAGATCTGATCACCCTGGCCCTTATAAAGCGTAAGATTGGCATTGCTTTCAAGGCTCGGCACCTGGTCGGCGCTGATATCCAGGGCAATGTCCAGATCGCCGGCTTCGAGGGCCAGCTTTTGGGCGGCTGCGGTTGAAATCGTGCGATAGATGACCCGGTCAATGGGCGCCGGTTCACCCGCATAGTTGGGATTTCGGTTCAGGATGACCTCTACCAACGGCTCCCACTTTTCGTACATGTAAGGGCCGCTGCCAACGGAATTTTGGTTGAGCCATTCTTCAGCCGTATCCGTTTCCGCGGCGTCGGCGGCGTCGGTCGCCCCATGCGCTTTGGCCTCTTCGCTGTCAATCACGCTAAAAGCGGGAAAGACCAGCCGGGCCAGCAGCGAAGGGTCCGGAGCGGTCAATTTGATGACCAGGGTTTGCTCGTCGGCGGCCTCAACACTGGCGATATTATCGGCCAGGAAGGACGGGTTACCCTTGATATTTTTCATGCGGTTGATGCTAAAAGCCGCATCATTGGCCGTAACCGTCCGGCCCGTGCTGAATTTACGCCCCTGGGCCATGGTAAAGGTATAGGTTAAGCCGTCTTCAGAGATGGTCCAGCTCTCCGCAGCACCGGGGATGACCTCTTCGACGTTATCCGGTGGGAACGTGACCAGGGTTTCGTAGACGGCCCGATTGACCGTGCCGGCATGCACTTCATAACTTCGGCCGGGGTCGAGCGCAACGGTGTCTTCGGTAATGCCGATAACCAGCGTGGTCGCAGCTTGCTCATCCCCCACCGCCGTGAAGACCGACTCGTTGAGCATTTGCTGGGCCACTTCTCCCGGCGGGATGCACAATTTTGAGCCGGTTTCAATGACGTTTGGATCATCAATCGTGGCGTAACTACTATCCGTAGCCGCTTTGGCATTGGTCGCGTCAACAATCACCGGGTAGGCAAAAATGTTGCCGTAATACTTGTCGGCCAGCGTTGACAGGGAGTCTTCTGACTGGACGATGGCATCCGCCTCGCAGACGACCTCCTCCTGAGCCAGAGCAGCTAGCGGCGCGATGGCTAACAGCAGCGCCAGCAACAAGAATACAGTAATTCCGTGGGCTATTTTTTTCATAGGTCTCCTCCGTTGAAATTAATATTTTTCAGGTGGGAGTCGTGGGGATATCTCCCACCGAGTCAACACGAGAGATAGGGCTGCCCTGAGAGGTTACGTGAACTCGTGTTCGGGCGATTGGAGCAGAGGCTGGAAGAACCGGCGGGCGTACTGTAACACGCGGCAAGCAATTTGTCAATAATTATTTTATGACGACCTCAACAAGCCATGTCGTCTTAGGATGCTTTCCAACCCTGCCGCTGCATAACGCAGGCCATCGTGCATGCCCTCGCCATAGGGATAACTCCCCGGCGGCGCGTTTTCCAGCTTTTTGGCATTGATCAACCGTTCATTGGCTAAATCTTCAAAGAGGGCGACCAACTCCTGGGCCAGTTGAGGCAAAAGGTCATTCTCAGCTTCCATCGGCAAATTCCATTCCTCTTATAGGTTCAGCAGATCCTCCAACCTGGCCCGATCAAAGCCAATGACCATTTCCCCGTCTATCATGGTTAAAGGCACAGCTTCCGCCCCCAGGGTATCCATAACGTACTGCCTGGCCTTTGGGTCACGGCGAATATTTCGTTCGATAAACTCGACCTTATGATCGGAGAGAAACTCTCTCACGCGGCAGCACTCCTGTCAGCGAGGGCTAACGTGCTCCGTGTTGGTGGAAAAAAGGGTCACCTGTTTTGGCACTTTATCGCTTCCTTCTACAAAAGGTAACCCAAGTTGCTACCTTGCTTACAATCAACCCGGAATACACCGCAGAGACACAGAGGGCGCAGAGTTTTTAATTTTTCTCTGCGTTCTGAGCGTCTCTGCGGTAAAAATCAACCTATAATGGCAACTTGGGTAAAGGTACTAAAATAATCACCTTATTCTAATCAACCCGGTTCAGCAAACAAGTGCAGACAAGTATCAATTTATGAGCCGGTCGGTATCGAAAATTCGGTGGGAAATCCGTTAACCACCACCTGCCCTTCCTTCAATACCAGTTTAACCTCGCGCAGCGTCGAAATATTTTCGAGGGGGTTTTCCCGCACAGCAATCAGGTCGGCCAACTTGCCCACCTCGACCGTGCCCAGGCTGTCGGCCACGCCGCACATCTCGGCGGGATGGCGGGTGGAAGCAATCAAAGCTTGAGCCGGGGACATGCCCCCTTTGACCACCCATTCTATCTCCGGCACTGCCGTATCGGCGATAGGGTTGAGGTCGGCCCCATTCACCATCTTGACCCCGGCCTTGAGCGCCCGTTGAAATGACTGCCGGTGCAGCTCCGCTCCGGCCAAGGCCCGCCGGATCGAGTCTTCCGGCCACTCCCAGCGGCGCAGATAGGCCTCATCCTGCGTCACCGAGATGGTTGGACAATAATAAACTTCGTACTCCACCATCAACTCGCAGGCTTCGTCGTCGAGTTGATAGCCGTGCTCAATACAATCCAGCCCGGCCCGAATTCCGATTTTGGCTGCCTCAGCACAGCCGGTATGAGCGGTCACTTTAAGACCCTTATGGTGGGCTACCTCGCAAGCGGCTTCGATTTCTGCAGGGGTCATCTGAATTTCGTACATGCTCTCCCGCTTGCCCGAAATTCCCCCGGTTATGAACAGCTTGATCCAATCAACGCCCATCTTGATACAGGTGCGGGCCGCCTTGCGGATCTCGTCAGGACCGTCAGCCTCGATGACCAGGCTGGTGTAGCGCGGCTCGACCCGGCCCTGTGAGCCATGCCCGCCGGTGATGCTGAGCGCCGGGCCGGCGCAAAACAGACGCGGGCCAATGAGGGGTTTATCCTCGTAACCTTTACGCCAGAGGCCCGCCGGATGGCGTCCGGCGTACGTCTCGCGCAAAGCGACATCAATAAAGTTGACCTCCGCCACTGACCGCAGCGCGGTAATACCCGCCCGCAAAGCAGCGGTCGTATTGCGGACAGCCAGCAGCGTACACTCGGCTTCGCTCTGGAAATAGGAATATTCGTCAGGGTCCACCATCCCGCTCGGGTGGCAGTGGACATCCCACAGTCCCGGCAGCAGATAAGCTCCGCCCAGGTTAATAACCATTCCCTCTGCGGGCAGATGCACCAGTTGGGGCGGGTCAATCCCGGCAATCCGGCCCGCTTCAATAGTTACCGCCGCCGGGCGGGGCTGGAGATTATCGCTAACACAATCAATGACCAAGCCGTTAATAAGATAGAGTTTCATAAGATTATCTGGCTACTGGCTACTGACTACTTTGCCTTTCTAAAGTAATGATTTTACAGTGCTGTTAGCCCGCCGTCCACTGGCAAGGCCACCCCGGTGATGTAGGAAGAATCATTGCTGGCCAGGAAAAGAGCTGTACTCGCAATTTCTTCCGGCTTGGCCACTCGATTGAGGGGAATACGCTCCAGCAGCCGCTTCTTCGTCGCCTCAGGGTCAGGCGACTCGGCGATGAATTTGCGGTGCATGGGCGTGTCCACTTCGCTGGGACAGATGCAGTTGACCCGGATGTTGTCGCGGGCAAAATCAATGGCGACCTGCTTGGTCAGCAGCACCACCCCGCCCTTGGCGGCGCAGTAGGGCGCTTGCCGCGGCGAAGCGACCAGCCCCAACATCGAGGCGGTATTGATAATCGAGCCGCCGCCAACCTTTTGCATCTCAGGGATGGCGTATTTGCAGCCCAACATGACCCCTTTGAGGTTGACGTCAATACTCTTCTGCCACACCTCCTCGCTCGTCTCGGTAACCATCGCCGGCAGGGTCAGGCCGGCGTTGTTGAACAGAATATCCAGCCGGCCATACGTCTCGACCGCCGCGCGAACCATCTGCTCGACCTCGGCCGCTCGCGACACATCTACCCGGATAAAGATGGCCTCCCCACCCTTCGCCTGGATTTCCGCCACCGTTTCCTCGCCCGCAGGTGCAACCAGGTCAGCTACAACCACCTTAGCCCCTTCGCGAGCAAACAGAACTGCCGTTGCCCGGCCAATGCCGGAGCCAGCGCCGGTGATGATCGCCACTTTTCCGTTTAGTTTCATTTTTTCACTCGCCCAAACTCGTTCAGAATTTGCGTCCACAGATACACACAGATGAACACAGATAGTTCTTTAATTTTATCTGTGTCTATCTATGCTATCTGCAGACCCTGGAGTCAAATCACGCGCCAAGCCCAACAGGCGCATTTGCCCCTGCTCCACCCGCCACAGGCTCACCTGTGGATCGCGCCGGTCGCCGTTCGGCTCGAATTGGATAGGACCGGTGACGCCGGTAAAATCGGCCATGCTAGTCCCCGCTTCCAGGACCGATTTGCGGTCAGGCTGGCCGGCCTGGACTAAAGCCGCAACCAGGAGGTTGGTGGCATCATACACTTCCAACCCGTAGACCGGCACCGGGCCGTACTGGGCCTGAAACGCCTGCACAAACGCCTGCGCGGCTGGTGCGCTCTCCGGGTCCGTCCCAGCATAAGTTTGGTAGACCCCTTCTGCCGCGCCGCCTGCCAGGGGCAGGAACTGCGACTCCCGGCTGCCGTCCGTGCCGAACAATAAGGATTGTACGCCCGCCGCCCGCAACTGCCGGGCCAGGATCGAACTCTCGATCTCGGTCAGGGCAAAATAGACCAGATCCGGCGACACCTCCCGAATCCGGCCAACGGTCGCGCTGAAATCCGTCTGGCCTTCGGCAATACCTTCAAACAGCACCACCTCGGCCCCTTCCTGGCGCACTGCCGCCCAGACGACCTCGGCCAGCGGCTGGCCATAATCGGTCCGGTCGTGGATGACCGCCGCCCGCCTGACGCCGAGCACGCGCACCGCATACTCAGCCGCCACCCGGCCCTGCACGGTATCATGAGCGCACAAGCGGAAAAAAGTGCGATAGCCCTGGTGACTCAATTGGGGATTGGTCGAGGATGGCGCAATTTGGGTCAAGCCGGCGGCGTGGTAAATCGGCGCTGCCGCCGCTGAAGGCCCGCTGTTTTTGTGGCCCACCACACCCATCACCGCCGCGTCGGCCACAAAGCGGCGCGCAACAAGCTCGGCCTGGGCCGGATCGGCCCGGTCGTCTTCGGCGCGGAGCGATAAGGAAAAGGGCAGGTTTCCCCGCTCGTTGGCCTGGCGGAGGGCCAATTCGGCGCACTGGCGCATAGGGATGCCCACAATCGCTTGGTCGCCGCTAAACGGTGCGGCAAAGCCGATTTTGACGAGGAGGTTAGCTGTCATTGATTTATTCTCCAAAAGACCGCCGACCGCCGACGGCTGACCGCTACTTCTTTTCGGCCGTCTGCGGTCCACGGTCGGCGGTCAACTGCGCTTTCACCTTGCCGGCAAAGGTACGGCAGCCCTGCAGGAAAATCAGGTCATTGCTGGCGACGGTAATGAGCTGGACTCCCTGGCCAATCCATGGCCCGGCCTGCTCCGGGGTAGGCATCCAGATACCGACGGCGATCCCCTTGGCCCGGGCGCGCTGCACAATCCCGCCGACGGTATCCAGCAGCAGCGGGTGATCCAACTGCCCGGAGATGCCCAGCACGGTGGACAGGTCGAACGGGCCGATGAACAGCACGTCCACCCCAGGGACCGCCATGATCGCATCCAGATTCGCAATGCCTTCCTGGCCTTCGATTTGCAGGACCACCAGCGTTTCTGCCCTGGCCCGGGCCATGTAGTCCGGCCAGGCGATCTGGCCGTAGTGGGCCGCGCGGACGGACGGGGCTGCCCCGCGCACCCCCACCGGTGGATAGTGAGCGTGGCTGACCACTTCCTCGGCTTCGGCCCTGCTGCTGACATGCGGCACGACAATCCCCTGCGCTCCATACTCCAGCGCCTTGCTGACCGAAGTGGGGTTGTGATCCGAAACCCGCACCAGGCAGGGCAGTTGGGCGGCGTCGGCGGCCCGCACCAGGTTTTCGCAGCCGGCAATATCGAAGGCACTGTGCTCCGTGTCGAGGATCACAAAATCAAACCCGGCGTAGCCAATCGTTTCCACCTGGGCCGGGCTGGGGGCATTGAGCCAGGTACCGACGAGCGTCTGTCCATCCTTAAAGGCTTGCTTTAGTTTGAGCATGGATCGCTACCTTTCATCATTCTCCGACTAGCAATTGTTCGACAGCCGTATAGGGGTCTAGCTGCCGCTCCACTACCTGTTCCAGGATCGCATTGATTTGCTCCGGGGGGGTCTGGGTCAATAAATCCGCCAGCAGCCGCTCTTTGAGCAGTTGTTGAATTTCAAAGATCAGCCGCTCCCGTTCGCGCCGGGCCAAAACGCCGCTGGCCTGTTGGTAAGTCCGGTGCTCGGCCAAAGCCCGCACGACCTCGTCTATGCCCTTACCCTGGGTGGCAATGGTTTGGCAAATCGGCGGACGCCAGCCGGCCTCTGCACCGGGATTTTTGTCACTGCCAGCAGCCGCTGCCTCCATCAGCAGACCGTGATGCAGCACAGTTTTGGGCAGCGTATTATGAGTCAAATCGAGCATCATGTTGAGCGCAGCGACCGTCCGGCTGGCGCCCTCCCGGTCGGCCTTGTTGACCACAAACACATCGGCAATTTCCAGGATACCGGCTTTAATCGCCTGGACCTCATCGCCGAGGCCCGGCGCTTCGACCACGACGACGCTGTGAGCCAGGCCGGCAATTTCCACCTCGGCCTGGCCCACGCCGACCGTTTCGATGAGGATAATCTCAAAACCGGCTGCGTCAAACACCTTGGCTGCGTCGGCGGTCGCCCGGGCCAACCCGCCCAGGCTGCCGCGCGTGGCCATGCTGCGCACGAACACGCCTGGATCGCCCGCCAGGTCGTGCATGCGAATGCGGTCGCCCAGGATCGCCCCGCCGGTGAAGGGGCTGGTCGGGTCCACCGAGATAATCGCCACGGTTTTGCTCTCCCGGCGATAGGCTTTGGCCAGCTCGTTGGCCAGGGTGGACTTGCCCGTGCCGGGCGCTCCAGTCAGCCCAAGCAGGTAGGCCCGCCCGGTGGAAGGATAAAGTTCAGCCAGCACCCGGCGCGCTTCGGGCCGGTCGTTCTCAATCCCGGAGATCTGCCGGGCAATCGCCCGCCGCTCCCCCCGCAGAATTTGCTCAGTTGGCGACATTCACTTGCTCGCGAATGAAAGCAACGATGTCCTCGGTCGAGGTGCCGGGGCCGAAGACGCCTTTCACCCCGGCCTGGCGCAGCGGCTCGACGTCCTCTTCGGGAATGATCCCGCCGACGACAATCAGTACATCGTCCAGGCCACTTTCCTTAAGCTTATCCACCACTTTGGGCACCAGCGTCAAGTGCGCCCCCGACAATACCGATAGGCCCACCACATCCACATCTTCTTGCAGGGCCGCTTCGGCAATCATCTCCGGGGTTTGGCGCAAGCCGGTATAGATGACCTCCATCCCGGCATCGCGCAACGCCCGTGCGACCACCTTGGCCCCCCGGTCGTGTCCATCCAAACCGGGCTTGGCCACCAGAACTCGTATTTTGCGCTCAGACATAGTTTTTTCCTCAACTCACGATCTGTAGGACAAACTGTTAGTTTGTCCGAATACGGACGGACAAGCTGTTAGCTTGTCCTACAACGGGTATTTGCTATAAGTCCATGGCCAATCTTGCCATTTTTGAACAAATCCGGCTTTGACCGGATTATTCAATACGTACCTAATGATACGCTGAAATTCTGCTTCATCACGGACAACATGGTCATAATTTTCATGCTGCCAAAAATCACCCCTGCGACCCAATAGCGAGTTAGCTTTAGACGCTGTGCGACCTTTTAGAGACTGCATAATTGCGGATAAAGCGTGATAAGAGTCATCTTCTTTGCGTAACGGGGTGTAAACCACGTGGACGTGATTAGCCATGACACAAAAGGCATCTAAAGTATAGACCCAGCCATCTCGATAGTGCAAGCTCTCAACGAACAATTCTGCAATTGCTGGTTCACGGAGCCAGGTTGGGCCGCTTTGGGAGTATCAAGAAGAGTGTCCCACTTTCCAAACAAGCGACGTTGTTCCAGATAAGCCTGCTGTGCTCGTTCTTGTGGATCAGAGATACGGGTTAAAGCTGCTTCAGTTCGTTCCGCCTCGGCTCTAAGTTGCTTTTGGACCTCCACCGGAATGGAATCTGCCAAGCGAGAGGTGATAAAGAGAGTGGCTCCCGGCGGTTGAAAATGAGGCAAATGACGCCGATATGAGATTTTGTACTCTAATGTGCTCATATGCGGAAACGGACAAACTAACAGTTTGTCCTACTACCTAACTACGCGGTTCCAATCCACACAGCCCGGCCACACGCTCCATTTCAGCGCGGAAGTTGCTCAAGTCCGGCCCATCGAGCGGGGGATCAATCACCAGATGCTGAATCCCCAGATCCTCGTGCCGCGCCTGCGTTTCGGCGTTAATCGGGTAAACCCGGCCGGGCCGGGCGATGACCAACACGGAGGCCGGGTCCCGGCCGGCTTCCTGGCAAAACCGGCGCAGTTTGCCCATCCCTTCGGCCAACTGCTCCAGGGAAATTTGGGTGGGATGCCAGCCGTCGCCCACTCTGGCCACCCGCTTGAGCGCAGCGTCGCTGTGGCCGCCCCACACAATCGGGATGGCATGCTGCACCGGACGAGGGGACATCTGGCAACTCGCCGCCTGGTAAAAGTCGCCTTGAAAATCAACTGTTTGACCACTCCAAAAGGCCCGCATCAAAGCAATCATTTCGGCGGTGCGCGGGCCGCGCCGCTCAAAGGGGACGCCGATCAGGTGGAACTCTTCCTCCATCCAGCCGGCCCCAACGCCCAAAATGACCCGCCCCCGGCTCAGAAAGTCGAGCGAGGAGAGCTGTTTCGCCAGCAGGATGGGGTGGCGCAGCGGCACAATCATCACCGACGTGCCCAGTTTGACCGATGGGGCAGCCGCAGCCGCCCAGGCCAGCGCCAGCAGCGGGTCCAGCCATGGAGTATCCGCCGGGTAGGGCCAGCGCCCCTGGGGGTCGTAGGGGTAGAAGGAAGCGACCTTTTCCGGCAGCACCACGTGGTCGCTGACCCACACGGAGTGATAGCCCAGTTCCTCGGCCCAGCGGGCTGCCGTAACAATATTTTCCGGGCTAACTTTGGCTCCCGCGCCAGGGAGACGTATGCCGATTTCCATGAGTTACCTTTCTTGTGATATTGCAAAAAGGTGGAGTTCTTTCGCTTGGGGAACAAATCTCCAACCCAGCACCCTTCGATACGCGCTCACTTCGTTTCGCGCTACTCAGGATGCTGGCTAATTATATAGCATCCTGAGTAGGCCGTAGCGCAGCGAAGGCCGTATCGAAGGGTGCTATTTACCCTAAAAGAAAATATTATCTTTAAGGAAGGTGGGAAAAGGCGATCTTCCCAGCCTTCCATTCTTCCTACCCTTCCGCCGGATCCGTATCCAGCAACACATTCACCATCTGCATCCCGTTGTAATGGCCGATCACGTAACACAATTCCGTCAACTCCCGCTCGGAGAAGTGCTGCTTCAATTCCGCCCAGGAGTCAGGATGAATGCTGTGCGGGTCTTTTTTAGCCATATGAGCCAGGCCAACCGCCAGAATGGTGCGTTCGTCGGTGAGGCGCTCCGCCGGAGGGCCAAACGACATTCAGTAATGGCAGCCGTTCTCATAAGCCAGATGGCGGCGAACTTCCTCCCGCAGCTCAGCCGGCAGCGACAACTGCCGGGTGATGGCTTTATCAATCTGTTGAAACGCTGCCAACAGTTCCGGGTTGTGGCCGACCAGCCGCCGGAAGGGGGTGCTGCCCAGCGTGGTATAAGAGACACGAGCCATAGCTTAATCTCCTTGCCCCGACTAATTGAACGCAGATGACACTATATAACCTTCACCCTAAGACTCGGGGGAATGGGACGCGGATTCGGCTGATTTTTCGGATAAAAATGACTTAAATCCGTTCGATCCGTTTAATCCGCGTCCCATAGTGGGCTTCAAGTACTCAAAACCTTGTCTATTGTGGTTATCGCGGACCATTTTAGTTCCGGCGAGTCAGGCCGCAGACCTCTGCCGCCCGCTCCATTCTTTCCCGCAGCAGGGAAAGATCAGGGTCTTCCTGCTTGATGGGCGTATCCACGACCAGGTGGTCAATCCCCAGTTCCAGGTGTTTGGCGTGGGCTTCGGGCGTAATATCGTACTTGTCGCCCGGCCGGGCAATGACCAGGGTTGAGTCCGGGTCGCGGCCGTATTCCTCGCAGTACTGCCGCAATTTTTTGACCCCCGCCTCCAACTGGTCCAGGGTAATCTGGGTGGGGTGCCAGCCATCGCCGACCCTGGCTGCCCGCCTGATCGCGGCCTCGCTGTGCCCGCCCCAAACAACCGGAATCGTCCCGAACACCGGCGTTGGATACATCTGGCCGCCCGACACCTCGTAAAATTCGCCTTTGAAATCAACCATTTCACCGCTCCACAGGGCGCGCATCAACTGGACCATCTCGACCACCCGCCGGCCCCGGTTGTCAAAATCCTCGCCGATGAAATCGAACTCTTCCTTCATCCAGCCCGCGCCCGCCCCCAGGATAACCCGGCCCCCGGTCAGGAAGTCCAGACTGGCTAACTGCTTGGCCAGCAGGATCGGGTTCCGCAGGGGGACGACCAGCACCGAGGTTCCTAGCTTGAGCGTCGGCGCAGCGGCTCCGACCCAGGCCAGGGTCAGCAGCGGGTCAGTCCAGGGAGTATCCGGGGGATAATCCCAGCGGCCATGCGTCCGGTATGGATACCAGGATTTGATTTCTTCCGCTTCCTTCAGCACCACGTGGTCGGTCAGCCAGAGGGCATGATAACCCAGTTCCTCCGCCCACCTGGCCGTCTTGAGTAAATTCTCCGGGCTGGCCTTGGCCCCGGCATTGTGAATAATCACCCCAACTTCCATAAGAATTAACCTCCCTTATTCGCATCAAATGACAAGAATTTCGCGGGTTGTCTGGTTCAGGCTGTAAGCGCCCTCCGCAGCGACGACGACGACGTCTTCCACCCGGGTAAAGCAGCGCTCTTCGACCCAGATGCTCGGCTCGACGGTAAAGCACATGTTGGCCTGGAGGACACTTTTGTCACCCTTGGCCAGGAAGGGCGGCTCATGCACGTCAATGCCAATGCCGTGGCCGAGACGGTGGAAGAAGTTGGGGCCATAGCCGGCCTCTTCAATCACCCGGCGGGCGGCGGCATTAGCCCCCTCGGCGGTAATCTGGCCGGCTTTCATCGCCGCCATTCCGTTGGCCTGGGCAGCCATCACCAGCTCGTGGATGCGGCGCAGTTCGGTGTTAGGGTCGCCGCAGTGGACGGTGCGGCCAAAATCATTGACATAGCCGTCCAGCACCACCCCAAAATCAAAGGCAATGACCCGCCCCGGCTGGGCCTCGACTCCCCCGGCACGGCCTACTCCTTCCAGCATGTCGCTGACGCCAGGGCCTTTGATCATAATGCCGGTAACAAAGGAGGAACCTTCGGTACCATGCTTGAGCATTTGATGCTCCACCTCGATCATAATGTCGCTTTCGGTCATGCCCATCTTTAGATTTTTGAACACGTCGGCAAAGATAGCATCGGTCACCAGGGCCGCTTTACGCATCAATTCAATTTCTTCGGCATCCTTGATCGCCCGCATAGGGGAGACGACATCCCAGGTTCCCTCAAATTTGGTCCCTGGCGCAATTTTCTGGATCTCGTAAATGGTCGAGGCCATGCCCTCGCGCGGAATGCCGATGGTTTTGCCAGTTAAATTGTACTTGGCCAGGAGCTTCTTGGCCAGGCCCGCCACATCGTCACCGTCGTCAATCTTGATAACCTCCGTGATCCAAGACTTGTCTTTGGCCTGGTCCACGATAAAGTGATGGGCCAGGTAGGGTGCGACAAACACACACTCGGTCGGGGTCAAAATGGCCCCGTAAAGCCACTCCCCGTGCATGTGGCTTTTGGTCGCGTTGGGCCGCTGCCGACGCACCCCGGTCAAGTATTCCATATCGCCCGATGGGGCCAGAAACGTCGCTGCCCAGCCTCTGGCGTCCATCTCCTCCCGGACTTTTTGTAACCTACGTTCAAATCTGCTCATAGCTTAAAGCCTCCTCAAAAAAATGATTAAAAAGGGTAATTGGTATAACATGTAGCACAGGCAATGAGACAAAATCAATTCTCTTGACTTACTCCTGCGGTTTCCACCCGACGCCCCATGAGGATGCGGGCCATTACGATCACACCTAACACGGCTAAACCACCCACCACATAAAAAACAGTGATAATTCCCAGCCGGTCGGCAACGATACCCAAAAAGAAGGGCGCAACGCTATCCCCCACACTGGCCGCAGCCATATACATTCCCAGCGCCGCCCCCCGGCTGGAAGGGTCGGCGTGTTCGGCGACGGTGGTTTGCCCGGAAGTGAGATATAGGCCGTAGGCCACTCCTTCGACCATCAGCAGTAGCATCAAAACAGTGGCGCTGCCTGATTGGGGCAGGGCAAAGGCCACGATGGCTGAGCCAATTAAGGCCGCTAACATCACCAGATAGCCGGGAAAAATCGTTCCTAAAGCCCCGGCAGGCAGTCGAGCAAAGGTTGAAGCCAGCGCGCGGGTGGCAAACAACGACCCGATGAGAGCCTGGCCGATACCCAGACCATTGGCATAAATCGGAACAAAAGTCACAATCAAGCCGTTAAAAACCAGATTCGATAGAATGGTCCCCACACATGCCGCCAGAATGACCGGATTCGCCAGCATGATCCCCAGTTGCTGCTCCCAAGAGGGCATACCAGGCCCCACCAGGCGGGTGGGGCGGGGTTGGTCAGGCACGCCTCGCCAGGCCAGGCCAAAAGCCGCAATAGCCCCCACCAGGGCGATCACGTAGGCGCTGGGATAGCCGGAACTGGCTGCCACTCGCCCTCCCAGCAGCGAGCCGAGGGCAAAGCCCAGGCCCATCGCCGTAGTAATCAGGCCAAATACCAGACTGCGTTCACGGGCCGAGGTGACATCGGCCAGATAAGCCAGGGCGATGGTCAGGGTGGCCGTAAAACCAACCCCAAACAGCACGTTAATCCCCAACAGCCCGTAGGGTACCCTGATCACGCTGTATAGGAGCGCCGCCAGCGCCATTAAATCCATTCCGGCCATCAGGATACTTTACGCCCCCGCCGGTCAGAAAAAGTCCCGATGACCAGGCTGGAACCGAAGCGGGCCAGGCCCATCGTGGTGGCTAAAATCCGACCAGGGTTAGCGACGCGCCTAAACTTTGGGCAAAGAGCGACAGGGTCGGCGAGATGATGCCGATAATCATGTCGGTCAGGAAGGCAAACAGGCAAATAGAAATCACATCTCGGCGGCGAAGAACAACCCAAATCCGGGTTTTGGCTTCGCTCATATTACGTGATCAGATCCCCACCATCCACCAGCAGGGCGGTTCCGGTGATATAAGCTGACTCATCCGAGGCCAAAAATAGAGCGGCATTGGCCACATCCATTGGCGTGCAGAGGCGGCCCAGCGGATTGAGCCTGGCGAACTTTTCTTTGCGCTGCTCAACCGCCCCTGAAGAAAGCTGCTGTAAAAATTGATGGCGATCCAGCGTCGGCTTTTCCAGCGCTCCCGGACAGATACAGTTGACCCGAATATTGTGGGATGCATAATCCAGCGCCATCTGCCGGGTCAACGAAACAACCCCGCCCTTGGAGGCGCAGTAGGCCGCCTCGCCCGGTGTGGCCGCCAAACCGGCCCGTGAAGCCATGTTGATGATGACACCAGAGCGTTGGGCCATCATCACCGGCAGAGCGTGACGCGACCCCAAAAAGACTCCGGTCAGGTTGATGGCAAGGGTCCGATCCCAGTCTTCCTCCGTCGTTTCGACAACAGTTGTCGCCTGGGGCAGGTCAATCCCGGCATTGTTAAACAGAATATCGAGCCGGTCCCACCGCTCGACCGCGGCCTGGACCATGCGCTGCGTGTCTGACCAACTGGACACATCAACTTTGATAAAAAAGGCCGACTTGCCAATCAGGGCGACGGTCTCCCGGCCCAACTTTTCATTGATGTCGGCGACAGCTACCCTGGCCCCTTCGCGGGCAAAGAGCAAGGCGCTTTCCCGCCCGATCCCGGAGCCGGCCCCGGTAACAAGCGCCACCCTGTCAGCCAGTCGCATCAATTATAATCCTGACCGATGATTTTTTGGATCGTCACGACTGCCAGAACCGACGGTACATCACGAACCGACTCGGCGTAGCGCTGGGCCGCTGCTTCGGTATCGTGATAATGGCGAATGATCCGCCACCACACCTCGCGTTCCAGCGGCTCACCCCACGCGATCAGTTCCACCGTGCCATAAATCATAACCGCCCGCGCGTCAGGGTGACAGCCATCCACGCACAGGCTGATCTGCGGGTCGCGTCGCAGGTTGCGATACTTGGCTGTTCTTGTAGAGAGGCTGATAAAAATGCGGCCAGCATCGTAAAGATACCACACCGGGCTGAGCTGCGGCGGTCCTTCTGTCGTATTGGTCCCGGCAATGGCATGCCGGGGTAATGACAAAAACTGCTCCATTTCGGCAGGAGTCATGGCAAGTATCGGCATCTTTTACTCCGCTATTAACGTACCCACAATTTCTTCGGCCCGGTTGATGACAGTACTCAGGTGAGCTTCACCAGGACAGAGATGCAGCACACCGTTTGGCAATCGTTCAGCAAGGTAGCGGGCCGTAGCCGGATAGACCAGGTTATCCAATTCACCCTGCCAAACGTAAAATTTCATCGTAATCTCTTCCAGTCGAAAGCCCCAGGGCCGGCCTTCGAGGGCAATGCTGGCGATTGCGCCGCCGGTCCCCTGGCGCACACATTCGCTAACGCCCCGGGCAAGCGCGGCAGACAGTTCGGGATGATCACGAAAGACAAGCTTATCCACTTCCGGCGAGTTTTTATCCAGTTCGGCCATAGCTTTAGCCGGGTCGCGTTTTAGCTTGTTAGTTTCTCGGCGCAACAGCGGCCGGGCCAGCCAGGGCGCTTTTTGGGCCAGCCGCACCAACTGAAGTTCTTGTTTGAAGAGATACTGGCCCGGATTGGGCAAGTCAAGCGGCCCGATTCCGCTGACACTCCCGGCCGCCCGCAAGCGGGCGGCCATGAAGCGGGCGCAGGCGAAGGCATAGGGCGCACCCGAAGAGACGCCGGCGACTGCGAAACGGTCGAGGCTTAACCTGTCGGCCAGGACCTCCACATCCTCCGGCCAGTGGCGGATGGCGAAACCTTTTTTGAAGTCCGACAGGCCCAACCCCGGCCGGTCCGGGCTGATAATTCGCGCCCCCAGTTTCAGCCCGGCTGCGTGAAAGTTCACCCCTTCCAGGCGCGATGAAGGCCAGCCGTGGAAGTAGAAAATAGGTTTGCCCAGCGGATCGCCATATTCGGCGTAGCCCAGGGTCCGCCCATCCGGCAGCTTGACGACATTGTCCGTTTTTGGCGTCAATTCCATACTTGAGAATTAGATTTCGATGGTTTGGCCGAGGCCCAACTCCCGCGCCCGGCGGTAGGCCCAGGCAGCGGCGGCTACATCCTGCAAAGCCACCCCCACCGACTTAAAAATTGTGATTTCCTGGGGGTCCGTCCGCCCGGCCCGCTGCCCGGTCAGCACTTCACCCAGGTCGGCGTGAATTGCTTCCCTGGTAATCAGCCCTTTTGACAGCGGGATGAGCAGATCGCCGGCCTCCTCCATAGCCGAGGCATACGTATCCACCACAATTTTGGCTCGCTGTACAATTTTGTCGTCCAGTTCTCGCCGGTCCGGAATGCCGGAGCCAACGCAGTTGATATGCGTTCCCTGGGCAAACCAATCCCCGTCTACAATCGGTTCGCGGGCCGTGGTGGCCGTGACCACAATGTCCGCCCCTTCGACAGCGGCCCTGGCGCTTGAAACCGGGGTTACTTCAATGCCCAACCTGGCCGCCATACGCTCGGCAAAGTCAGTGCGCCGGTCGCGGTCGCGGCTGTAAACCCAGGCCGTCTGCACCGGCCGCACGGCGCACATCGCCACCAGATGCGACTCCGCCTGCACCCCCGCACCCAGAATGCCCACCGTTGCCGCTTCGGGCCGGGCCAGGTAGCCGGTTGCCACCGCGCTGCCGGCAGCCGTGCGCAGCCCGGTAATCGAGGCCCCCTCCATAATCGCCAGCAGGGCGCAGGTTTGCGGGTCATGCAGCAGCACCGTCGCCACAATGGCCGGCCGTCCTGCCGCCGGATTGCCGGGATAGAAGGTCAATACCTTAACGGCCATCGCCCCGGTTTGAGTTTGAGCGGTGGCTGTTTGGCCCAGATAAGAGGGCATGGCAATGTAAAGACCGTCCTGACCGGGCACCTTCATGCCCAGGCGGTGCGGGGTCTGCGCGTTCCCCAGACCATGCTCGCGAAAGGCATGCTCCTGCGAAGCAATACATTCAGCCATGGGTAGGGCTGTTTCCACATCGGTGCGGGTTAGTAGAAGGACCATGGAAAACTTAAAGCTCCCTTTACTCCTAAACTGATTTACGATTTCAGATTGACGATTTACGATTAAAGGGATATGGCCCTAATCGAAAATCAAAAAATCGAAAATCGAAAATTGATTTACGGCCCACCGACCAAGAACCCTTCAGTCAGGGGATCGTCTGCGGTCAGCATGAATTGGTGCAGGCCGGTGATAAAGGCCCGCCCGCTAATTTCGGGGATGACGGCCTTTTGACCGCCGATCATGGTCTCCTCGACCAACCGCCCCCGAAAGGTTGTGCCAATAATACTTTCGTGAATGAACTCCTGGCCCAGTTGTAGTTGGCCTTTAGCCCAAAGCTGAACCAGGCGGGCCGAGGTGCCGGTACCGCCGGGTGAGCGGTCGAAGATGTGCTGGCCCATCGTCACCAGCCCTTTACTATGCGCAAGAGGGTTGTCCGGCGGGCCAGTGAAGAGAGTCAGATTTACCGGCTCCCGCTGACCGATAGCAGGATGGACTACCTCAATTTGCTCGTTCAACGCGTTACGAATGACCCCGCCCAGGCGTAATAATTCATCAATATGAGCCGAGTTGAGCGGCAAACCTACCTGCGCCGCCTCGACCGCCACATACCACAGGCCGCCATAAACAACGTCCACGGTTAGACGCCCCAGCCCA
Organism: Anaerolineales bacterium; assembly: GCA_015075185.1. GTDB lineage: Bacteria > Chloroflexota > Anaerolineae > 4572-78 > J111 > DSQQ01. The sequence goes on from JABTUW010000004.1 coordinate 769,237, forward strand.
GGTACGTCGAGTTCCGCATCACAGCGATAAGCAAAAGCGGGTAGATTTCGAAAGGTAATATTTTTGACCGTCCGGCCAGCCACTTCAACCTGGAGGGGAATCAGGCCGCCCAGCGTCTCGAAGGTGAGTTCGGTGACCGGCTCAGTCACCGGGGCCAGGCCCAATTCCACCAGGGCCGTCACTAGACCGAGCGTGCCATGACCGCACATATTCAGGAAGCCAAAGGCGTTCATAATCAGCCCGGCCGCGTCGGCTTCCGGCCGGGTGGGCGCTGTCAGCACGGCGACGTGCATGGCGGAGTGCCCACGCGGTTCCTGGGTTAAAAAACGGCGAAGATGATCCCAGTGTGCCTCAAAATAGTCCCGCTTTTCGGCCATGGTTGCGCCAGGCAACGGGGGCAGACCGGCGGTCACAATCCGGGTTGGCTCACCGGCGGTGTGAGTGTCAACCGTAGTAATCAGGCGAATTGTATCCATTTTTATTCCAAGATGATGAGCGGCTCATCGCCCTGGACCATTTCGCCTTCCTGCTTTAGAATCTTCAGAATCTTGCCATCAAAAACGGTGTCTACGTTGATTTCCATTTTCATGGACTCCAGAATTACCAGCGTATCGCCGGCGCTGACCACATCACCCTCACTGACGAGGATGCGCCAGACGTTGCCGGTAAGCGGGGCAACGATTTCCATAGTGTATCTTTCCTCCTGCGAGTAGGACAAACTCCTAGTTTGTCGGAATGGGGCAAGCTGACAGCCTGCCTTACGGTAAGGGTTTGGCTAACAAAGTGACATCATACGTCCCGGCTACAAACGGCGGGTGCGCCAGAATCTTTTGATGCAGCGGGAGATTGGTTTTAATCCCCTCGATTTGAAACTGGGCCAAAGCCGCCTGCGTCCGGGCGATGGCCTCGGCCCGGTCAGTTCCCCAGACAACCAGTTTGGCCAGCAAGGGATCGTAAAAATGGCTAACAACCGTCCCTGCCTGCACCCACGAATCCAGCCGGATATGCTCGCCGGTCGGCTCCCGGTAGGCGGTAATCGTGCCCGGCGAAGGGAAAAAGTTGACCGGATCTTCAGCGTAAATGCGGCACTCGATGGCATGGCCGCGCTGGGTTAGGTCCCGTTGGCGGAGGGACAAAGGCTCGCCCGCCGCAATTTTGATTTGCTCCTGCACCAAATCCACCCCGGTGACCATTTCCGTCAACGGATGCTCCACTTGAATCCGGGTGTTCATTTCCAGGAAGTAGAAGTTACGCTCCGGGTCCATGATAAACTCGACCGTCCCGGCGCTTTGATAGCCAACCACTCGCCCAGCGGCCAGAGCGGCTTCGGTAATTTTCTGCCGGGTTTCCGGATCGAGCGCCGGGGAGGGCGACTCCTCCAATACTTTTTGATGCCGCCGCTGGACCGAGCACTCCCGCTCAAAGAGATGGATAATCTTGCCATGCTGGTCGCCCAGCAGTTGCACTTCGATGTGTTTCGGCTGCGCAATGTACCGTTCCAGGTAGAGCGAAGGGTTACCAAAAGCTTGCTGCGCCCGGCGCTGAGCCTGTTCCAGGCCGCCGGCCAGCTTTTCCGGCCCGGCCACCTGGATCATGCCGATACCGCCGCCGCCTGCCGCCGCTTTGATCAGCAGCGGATAACCTATCTTCTCGGCCAGGGCGGCCAGTTCGGATGGGTCGGCATTGAGATAACCCGGTGTACCCGGCGCAATCGGCACGCCGGCCGCGGCCATCATCTGCCGGGCCGCGACCTTATCCCCCATTTTCTGAATGACCTCCGGCGGCGGGCCGATGAAGACCCGCCCGGCCTCGGTGCAGCGGCGGGCAAATTCGGCGTTCTCGGACAAAAAGCCGTAGCCCGGATGGATGGCCTGCGCCCCGCTCTGCCGGGCCGCAGCCAGAATTGCTTCGATATTAAGATAACTGGCCGGGGCGGGCGGCGGCCCAATCGGCACTGCCTCGTCGGCTTCGGTCACGTGCCTGGCCCCGGCGTCGGCCTCGGAGTAAACCGCTACGGTTTTTATTCCCAGGGCGCGGCAGGCGCGGATAACCCGCAGGGCAATCTCGCCTCGGTTGGCGATCAGAATTTTGTCGAACAAAGTGGTAATCCTTGTTTTTATGTCATTCCGAGTGGAACGTAGCGGAACGAGGAATCTCTCGAATCTATGTTAAAAAGTGACGCCGGAGGGATTTCTCGCTCCCGCGTAGCGGATCGCTCGAAATGACATGGTTTGGGCTTAATTCCGATAGTATCTACTTTTATTCTAAACCTTACGCATCACGCATCGCGCATTAGACTGGCATGACGCCATTCCGCCGCTCGATCCGCTTGACTTCTTTTTGCGAGTAAACCTGGTAGCGGTTGATCAATTCCTGGCGCAAAGCATAACCGGGGACGACATTTTCAATAAAGAATTCCGATGCTACCGAATAGGGATCAATGTTTTCCTCATACTCCCGCCGCTTGTCGGCGATGTAGGCTTCGCGCTCTTCTTCGGGCAGCTCCATAATCTTGTTGTAGTGGATGGCATTGATCGCCGCTTCCGGTCCCATGACCGCCGGGCGAGCCGTCGGCAGGGCGATGGTGCAGTCGGGCTGCATGGGGTTGCCCGACATGGCCAGGTAGCCGCCGCCGTAGGCCTTGCGCACCATCACGCAGATGCGCGGCACTTTGGCCTCCGACACGGCAAAGAGCATCTTGGCCCCGTGACGAATAATACCCTGTTTTTCCACATGGGAGCCGATCATGAAGCCGGGTACATCGCACAGGAAGAGCAGCGGGATATTGTAGGCGTTGCACATCCAGATGAAGCGGGCCGCCTTGTCCGACGAGTCGACAAAGAGCACCCCACCCTTGACCTTGGATTGGTTGGCCACAATCCCCACGGGCCGCCCGCCCAGGCGAGCCAGCCCGGTGATAAGCTCCGGCGCGAACAGCTTTTTGATTTCAAACCAACTGCCCTCATCAATCAGGCGAAAGATAAACTCGTACATATCGAACGGCGTGCCCTGGTTGACCGGCACGATTTCCTCGATCTCACGGCCCGGAGCCGGCGCTTTGGCCGGGACCAGGGCCGTTTTTTCTTTCCAGTTTTGCGGCATAAAGTCGAAATACTGCTTGGCCGCATTGAGCGCCTCGACTTCATCTTTGGCCAGGTAATCGCCCAGCCCGCTCATGGCACAGTGCATGCGCGCCCCACCCATCTGTTCCAGGGTCACTTTCTCGCCGATGACCATCTCGGCCATGCGCGGCGAGCCGAGGTAAGCGCTGACGTTCTTATCCACCATAATGGTGATGTCGCACAGCGCCGGCACATAGGCCGACCCCGCCGGCGATGGCCCAAACAGCACGCAGATTTGGGGCACCCGGCCTGAAATCTGAATCTGGTTGTGGAAAATATTGCCCATGGCGTCGTGGCCGGCGTAACAGTACTGCTGCTCGTCCAGCCGCGCCCCGGCTGAGTCGACCAGGTAGATCAAGGGGATGCCCAGTTCGTCGGCTTTCATCTGGGTGTAGGTCATTTTCTGGTAGGTTTTGCGGCCCCAGGTGCCGGCTTTGACCGTCATATCGTTGGCGCTTACAGCCACCTGGCGGCCGTTGATCTTGCCAAAGCCGGTCACTACGGCATCAGCGGGGAGGTTGTCCAGGCTGCGGGTCAGCAGGCCGTCTTCGAGAAAGGAATCGGGGTCGAGCAGGTAGGCCAGCCGGTCCCGCACAAACATCTTGTTCTGTTCTTTTAAGCTTTGGTGGTACTTTTCGGCCCCGCCCTTTTTGAACCGCTCAATGGTCTCGATGAGCCGTTCTTGAGGATGGGGAGCGGGTTGGTCAGTAGACATTGTTAGTCATCTCCTTAAAACAAATTACGATTTTCGATTTGCGATTTACGATTACCTCTTCCAATCGTAAATCCACGCCCAAAAGGGCAGTCGTAAATCGTAAATCCTTTTATTTAACTTCGACTTCCATCCGCAGCAGCGCCGTGCCCATCGCTTTGCCGGTTTGGTCAAAACGGAGGGTGCGGGTCGCGCCGCCGTCGAGGGCATTGTGCAGCACGATCTCCAGGGCATGGATGTTGGGCAGTTCATAAATGTTGACCGGCCCTTTGACCATCTCGCCAAAGAAAACCTTGACCCGCTCCGGCGTTACCTCCCGCCGGATGATCTCGTAATTCTGGGCATTCAGGGCCAGCAGGCCGATGTTGCAAATATCGCCTTTATCGCCTGAACGGACGTAGGCCAGTTCTCGCAGTTGTACTTTTCCCATAGACTTATCCTCGTAGGACAAACTGTTAGTTTGTCCGTATCTGGACAAGCTAACAGCTTGTCCTACTGGGTTGATCGCTTACGCATCAATAGACTATAACTATTCACCAAAACAGCCTGATTGTCTTGATTAATCACTTCAAATTTGAAATCTACTATGCCGGAACCGTCGTTCCGCTCGCGCATACCGGTCACTTCCATTTCTAGGTGAATGGTATCGCCGATGAAGACGGGCCGCAGGAAACGCAGTTTGTCCACCCCGTAGAGGGCTTCGCACTTTTCCGGGTCGGCAGGAACCATGCCGGTGGCCATGGACATGACCAGAAAACCCTGGGCAATCCGCTGGCCAAAACGGCTCTGGGCAGCGTACGCTTTATCCACATGCAGCGGGTGAAAATCTGAACTCAGGCCCGAAAAATTAACAATATCGGCCTCGGTCACCGTTCGCCCCCGCGTCACCCAGCGTTGGCCGGGTTCAAACTCTTCAAAATAACGGTCTGGCATAACCTTCCCCAATCAGACTATAAGCCTTGTTCTAAAAACGTCCACAGATTACACAGATTCACACAGATAAATTTTTTATGTTCCTAATTCTTTATCTGTTCCTATCTGTGTCCATCTGTGGACCCTCTATCCGGCTACCAATTCGGCTTCCTTTTCTCCATAAATGCCGAAACCCCCTCGCGCAAATCCTCGCTGAGCATGTAGTTGACCCGCAGACTCCGGCCATACGCTAGTGCTTGTGCGTAAGTCATTCCCGCCGTGTCCCAGAAGAGACGCTTACCTAAGTGCAGCGCCTCCCGGCTCTTCTCGGCCAGGTCGCGGGCCAGGGTCAGGGCCGACTCCTCCAACTCCGCCGCCGGGACGACCTGATTGACCAGCCCGATCCGCAGCGCCTCCTGGGCGTCGAAGATGGCCCCGGTCAGCGAGAGTTCCAACGCCTTCTTGTCGCCCACCGCCCGGCGCAGGGCCGGCAGAACGATCAGCGGGAACAGCCCAATCTTGATCTCGGTCATGCCGAACTGGGCGTCGTCGGCGGCCACGGCCAGATCACACAGAGCAGTCAGGCCGGTTCCGCCGGCCAGGGCATAGCCCTGCACCGCCGCTACCACCGGTTTGGTCATTTGCGGCGGCAGGCTGAACAACTCCTCCCACAAAGCCCCGCTCTGCCAGTGCCGAAAAGCCCGCTCGTCAATCTCGGCGGCAAACTCGCGCAGATTCCCGCCTGCCGAGAAATTCTTCCCAGCCGCCGCCAGCAGCACTACCCGCACCGCGTCATCCGCCTCGACCTGCCGCAGCGCGGCGATCAACTCGCCGACCATGGCATAGGTCAGGGCGTTGCGCTGGTCCGGGTCATTCAACGTAATCCGGGCCAGGCGATCTTCAATTTGATAGAGAATTTTGGGTTCGATCTGCCAGCCTTTGTTTTGGACCGCCCGTAATCTATTCAAGATCAGGGTTTGTGGATATGATTTTTATATACCTCTGCTCTCTGGATGAGATATTCAGCGGTACTATTAACATTTCCTGATGAAGCTAACTTGGCACGAAATCGTTCCAAAAAGAAAGGATAAATTGTATCGAATAGTTCAAGTAACTTGTGCTCTAACTCTTTAGCTGTTTCTGAAAACTCTTCTTGTATCTGCTCTACTATTTGTTTGTGTTTGCCTGCTAAATCTATAGGATTTCCTATAAAGTATGAAAAATCTCCTCGGAGATTGTCGAACTATTTTTCAAGCTTCTTCTAGAAACATCTCTCGGATTCAATCCAAGCTCAAAAATTTCTGCAATTAACAAAAAAGCACAATCCCGAATGGATGTAAGCCTTGACAACAAAACATCAAGCGTAATTCGGACCCAATTCTGTCTGGATATTGCTCCTAATGGTGTTGACAAAGGCAACTCTTCCAGAGCAAGCATTTGGTAGACCATATTAAGTGACTCGAATCGATTTACGAGCATTTGTGTTCGATACTCAACATCTACTATATAAGCCGCATCAGGAGCAGTAGATACAAGTGTATCATAGTCATAGTCACGAAGATGAATTGGCTGTGCAAGATCATAAACAACGCCAACAAATAAGGAATGCTCACAGGATAACCATTCAAAACTATTCTCATTCATTGCAGGTATCGACTCTGAAAAATGAAGCGGACCAGCAGTTCTTAACCAACCCGTCAGCCCTCAACTTTTTCACGCCCCTACCCGTTTACACCGTATACACCCTCGTCTCGACCTTCAGTGCATCGCGCGGGACGAGCGTCGGCCAGGCGGCGATGACCGGCCTGGGGCGGAAAGGCACGCCGAAGGCCGTGCCGGCCCCCCCTAAGGTCCACAGGTGGGTGGCCTCGCGGCGGACCACGTCCGCTTCCTGCTGGGTCCGGCACTTGGCCGCCAGCCGCAGGCCGACTTCATTCATGTCGCCTTCCGGGAGCGGCGCGGTTGAGCCGTGCAGGGTGTTGATCCCCAGGTAATCGAAGCGCAGTTCTTCCGGCTCGACGCCGAGCATCTTGAGCCGCCGGCGCACAATATCCTCGGAGCGGCGAGCTTTGGCCAGGGCATCCGGCCAGGAGTAGAGTAATAACCCCTCGGCAATCCAGCCGTCCTGGTAGCCGATGAGCACCTTCAGGGTGTCGGGCCTGGCCCTGCCGCTGATGTCCATCACGCGCACTTGATCAGGACCAATTTCTTCCAGGCGCAGGGTGCTGAAATCAACCACCCCATCCGGCAGGATATAATTGCGCGGATCGGCCACCTCATAGGTAATCTGCTCTTTGACCGTCCACTGGTTGACCACCCCGCCCGAGCCGGGCACTTTGGTAATCACCGCCGAGCCGTCCTCACCGAACTCCGCAATCGGAAAACCGATGTGCCAGGGTTCGACTGCCTCGCGCCACTGGCAGGAGCCGCCGCCGGTGCAGAAACAGGCGCACTCGATGATGTGACCGACAGCCACCGCCGCCCCAATCCGGTTCCAATCGGGCTGCTCAAAGGTCCAGCCAAATTCGTGCATAATCGGTCCGACCGTCAGGGCGCTGTCGGACACCCGCCCGGTAATGACCATTTCTGCCCCGCCGGTCAGCGCCTCAATGACCCCTTCCGAGCCGATGTAAGCATGCGCGGCGACAATATCCTGGCGAATGCGCTCCAGCCCCTCCTCGCCGGTGTCGAGATTAACAAATTTGACTCCTTCCTGGGCCAGGGTATCAAGCTGGTTGGACACGTCGTCTCCCGTGACAACGCCGATATCAATTCCGGTAATGCCCAGCCGGCGAGCCAGTTCCATGACCTCGCGCCCGCCGGCTTCCGGGTTGGCTCCCCCGGCGTTGGTAACCATCTTGACCCCATTCCGGTGGGTCAGGGGTAGTAACGCCTCGGTCCAGGGAATCAAATCGGCGATGTAACCCTGGGTGGGATTTTTGTTTTTCTGCCGCTGCAGCAGGGCCATGGTCAGCTCCGAAAGGTGATCCAGGCCCAGGTAATCCAATTCACCTTTGTCGGCCAGCTCCACCGCCGGATCGAGCATGTCGCCCCAGTAAGCCGAACCATTACCAATGCGTAATGTTTTCATTGATTCCTCGGGAGTAGGTAGTAGGGGCAAGAAAAATCCCCCCGTCTACCGTCTACTGTCTACCGTCTACTTTGACAATCACCGCTTCCGCTTCGCCAATGCCGCCGCAGAGGGTGGCCAGGCCGTAGTAGGGCCGATTGTCCCCCGCTGCTGCCCGCCGCCGGCGCAGTTCGTACATCACCGTCATGACCAGCCGGGCTGCCGTCGCGCCGGTGGGATGGCCGATGGCAATCGCCCCACCGTTGACGTTGGTTTTGGCCCGGATTTGCTCGGCCTTCTCCTTATTACCCCCGGCCATAATTAGGGTGGAGACGAGCGGGACGGCGGCAAAGGCTTCGTTGATTTCGATCAGGTCCATGTCGTCAATGGTCAGGCCGGCCTTTTCCAGGGCCAGCCGGGCCGACTCGGCCGGAATCGAGGCGATGCGGTCGGGATGACCCGAAGCCATAGACCAGCCCAGCAACTGGGCCAGCGGTCGCTTCTCCCGGCGTTCCGCCTCCTCCCTGGACATCAGCACCATCGCCGACGCGCCCGTGTTAAGCCCCGGCGCATTGCCCGCGGTGACGGTCGGGCTGCCGTAAATTAGCGGCAGTTTGGCCAGTTTTTCCAGGGAAGTATCGGGCCGGGGCGACTCGTCCTCGCTGAAAAGGACCGGCGCGCCGCGTTCCTGCGGCACCTCGATGGGCATCAACTCGTCCTGGAATTTGCCGGCTTCCCTGGCTTTGGCCCAATTCTGGTGACTGCGCACGGCCCAGCGGTCCTGCTCCTCGCGGCTGATGCCGTATTCGACGGCCTCTTCGCCGGCCTGAACCGCGCGTGGTTTGCCGGTCATGGGGCAGGCGATAACCAACTGGTCTTTCAGGGTCACATCGCCCAGGCGATGGCCCCAGCGAAAATCGGTCAAGAAATAAGGCACTTTGCTCATGTTCTCGCTGCCGCCGGCCACCGCGACCCGCGCATCACCCAGCCGGATCGAGCGCGAGGCCAAGGTAATGGCGGCTAATGAGGAACAGCAGGCCCGGTCTACCGTGTAAGCCACCCGGTTGGGCGGAATGCCGGCCTCGATCAAAACCTGGCGGGCAATGGAGCGGTCGGCCCCCGGCAGGTTGACTCCAGTAGCGACCTCTTCTACCTCCGCCGGATCGAGCTTGGCCCGGCGGATCGCCTCGGCCACAACCTTCCCGCCCAATTGGGGTAAGGTAAAATCCTTCAACGCGCCGCCAAACTTCCCAAACGGGCTGCGCACGGCGCTGATAACAACGACTTCGTTCATAGTATCCTCCAGGGAGTAAGGAGTAAGGAGTAGGGAGTAGGGAATTTTTCCCCTTACTTCTTACTCCCTACTTCCTACTCCCTAAATTACGGCTTCTTCCTTCAACTTCGCTATTTGTTCTTCCGTATAACCCAGCATCTCAGCCAGGACTTCCGCGTTGTGCTGGCCGAGCAACGGCGCCGGGCCGGTGATTGGCTCCGGGCTGCCGGACAGTTTGACCACCGGGCCGACCAGTTTGACCGAGCCGAGAATTGGGTCAGGTACATCCACCAGCAGGTTTCGGGCCTCAACATGGGGGCACTCAAAAATCTCCTGGGCATTCTGCACCGGCCCAATCGGCAGACCGACTGCCAGCAGTTTCTCGGTCGCTCCGGCCTTGGTCTGCTGGCGAAACCAATGTTCGATGATCGCGCCCAGCCAGCCCGACATATTTTTGGCCCGCTCCGGCCCGGAGGTCGCCCCCTCGTGGCCGACCAGATCAGGCCGTTCGATGGCCTGGCAGAACTTGGCCCAATCGCCTTCGGTAGCCACAATCAACGCCACCCAGCCATCCTGGCACTCAAACGGCCCCCAGGGAGCCATGTACGGCTCGCGCCCTCGTTCCAGTACATGCTGGGTCAGCGAGTAGGCGGTTACCGACCGCTCGGCCAGGCCAATAATCGTGTCATACATCGAAACATCAAGATACTGGCCCCGGCCCGTTTGCGTCCGCTCGTACAAAGCCAGCATAATCCCGTAGGCCGCCTGCATCCCGGAGACAATATCGCCGAGGGCGACGCCCAGCCATGTCGGCGGGCCGCCGGCCTGGCCGCAGGTGTTCATCAGGCCGCCCATGGCCTGGGCCACAATATCGTAGGCGGGACGCTTGCTGTACGGCCCCAGGTAGCCCTCCATGCTGCCAAAGCCGGAGATGCTGGCGTAAACCAGGCCGGGGTTCAGCTCCGACAGTTCCTTGTAACCCAGGCCCATCTCGCTCAACAGGCCGGGCCGGAAATTTTCGACCAAAACATCGGATTGGGCAGCTAAATCACGGAAAATCTGGCGGCCCTTGTCGCTTTTGAGATTGAGGGTCACGCTGCGCTTGTTGCGGTTGAAGCGCAGGAAATAGCCGCTCTGGGTCTCGCCCTTGTCGTTCTTGATCTTCGGCGCACCGCCGCGCGCCGTATCGCCGCCTTCGGGCCGCTCCACCTTAATGACGCTCGCGCCCTGGTCGGCCAGCATCATGGTGCAGTAGGGACCGGCCACTTGGATTTCAAAGCTCAAAACCTTGATCCCGTCGAGGGGCTTATGCATTTGGGTCATCTATCCTCCACTCAGGTAGTCAGTGGACGCTAGACAGTAGACAAGGGAAAGAGGCCCCTGTCTACCGTCTACCTTATTCTTTCGATTATCGTCGCGATGCCCAGCCCACCGAAGCAGCACATGGTTTGCAGGCCGTAACGGCCGTCGCGGCGTTCCAACTCGTGCAGGAGGGTGGTCATAATTCGCGCGCCGCTCGCGCCGAGCGGGTGGCCGAGAGCAATCGCTCCCCCGTTGACATTGACCCGCTCCATATCCGGCTGGATGTCGTTGGCCCAGGCCAATACCACCGACGCAAAGGCTTCGTTGATCTCGATCAGGTCCATCTCGTCCAACTTCAAGCCGGCTTTGGCCAGGATTTTGCGGGTGGCCGGAATCGGCGCGGTCAGGGCCAGCACCGGGTCATCGCCCACCACCACTTGCGCGACAATCCGGGCACGAGGTTTTAACCCTAATTCCGCCGCCTTCCCTTCCGACATCAGCAGCAAAGCAGCAGCCCCATCAGAAATCTGGCTGGCGTTGCCCGCGGTGACGACACCATCCTCTTTAAACGGCGTTTTGAGGTTGGCCAGCTTCTCCAGGCTGGTATCCGGCCGCACCCCTTCATCACTGTCCATGTGCCGGGTTGCGCCGTCAACGGTCACCTCCAGGGGCAGAATTTCGCGGCGGAAAAAGCCCTCGGACATGGCCTGGGCGGCCAGCCGATGGCTGCGCAGGCTGAATTCATCCAACGCCTCGCGGCGCAAACGCCACTTTTCGGCAATCATCTCCGCCGACAGGCCCATCTGCACCATCGGATAACGTTCCCTGAGCGCTGCCGTAAAGGGGTCGCCGGGACCGGTGGCGCGGGTGCTGCCCATCGGCACGCGGGTCATGCTCTCCACTCCGGCGGCGATCACGATCTCCGCCGCGCCGCTCTCGATCAGGCTGGCCGCAAAGTGGACCGCCTGCTGGCTGGAGCCGCACTGGCGGTCAATGGTCACCGCCGGCACTGCGGCGGGAAAACCGGCCAGCAGGGCCGAGTTGCGCCCAATATTAAGTGCCTGTTCCCCCACCATGGAGACACAGCCCATGATGATGTCTTCGACCTGGCCCGCTTCGATCCCCGCCCGGCGCACGACCTCGTTCAGCACGGCAGCGGCCAGTTCGGTGGGATGTGTATCCTTGAGCAGGCCGTTCCGTTTGCCAACCGACGTGCGGACGGCCTCAACAATTACTGCTTGGGGCATACGTTTCTCCCGCTAACCTATCTTTCCTTAATAACCAATTTACCACCCACCTGCAAAAAATCATCCTTCGATACGCCTCCGGCACTCAGGATGATTTTTTGCAACATCCCTCGATATGCCCTTCGCTTCACGCATTACGTTTCAAATCTACCTCAATCACCAGCAGCTTGACTTCCGCATCACTTTCATTGCGCAGGCCATGTTCGCCGTGGGGAGGGTTGACAATGAAATCGCCGGGCTTGACCTCATGCTCCTGGCCGTTAAGGGTCATGAGGGCCTGGCCTTCGATGATAAAGTAGATTTCCTCGTTCTCGCCGTGGCGATGCTGGCCAATCGTCACCCCCGGCGGAACGACCAGGTATTCGATAAAGTGCCAGGCCCCGGCCAGCTCTTTCGTCTGAAACATGCGGGCAATTTCGATAGATCCCTGCCCTCCGTGCGAAACTTTCAACTCGCGCGGCGTTTCGTACACATTTTCGATAGGCATTGGCTTCTCCGACTACAACATACAGGAAGTTTAGGAGGTAGTATGTGTTGCGTGTTCCGTAGTCCATTTTTACGCAACACACTCAAATTACCTGACTCGGCCTATACGTGCCGTACACACCCCGCAGGGCCTCACAAATTTCGCCGATGGTAGCATAGGCTTTGACGCTTTCGATCAAGGCCGGCATCACGTTCTCGTTTGCCCTGGCAACTTCCACCAAACCGGCCAGGCTTTGCTTGACCTGGGCATTATCACGCTGCCGGCGGAGCGCCTGCACCCGCTCGATCTGGCGCTGCTCCATTTCAGGATTGCCTTTAAAAACAGGAATTTTTTCCTCGTTCTGACTTTGAAACGCATTCAAGCCGACCAGTATCCGCTCTTCCGTTTCAATCTGGCGCTGGTACTGGTAGGCGGCGTCGCCCAGTTCCCGGTGGTAGAAGCCGTTTTCAATACAGCGCACCGCCCCGCCCAACACTGCAATTTTGTCGAGATAGCGCTGCACGTCTTGTTCAAGTTTATCCGTCAGAGACTCAATGGCGTAAGAGCCACCGAGTGCATCCACGGTGCCCGTCACACCGGCCTCATGCGCGACAATTTGCTGCGTCCGCAGTGCGACCGTGGCCGCCTCTTCGGTGGGAATGGAGTAGGCTTCGTCGTAGGAGGAGGTCGCAATCGTCTGGACGCCGCCCAAAACCGCGGCCAGCGTCTCGATCGCTACCCGGGCAATGTTGTTCAACGGCTGCTGGGCTACCAGATTGCCGCCGAGGGTGTAGGCAAAAATCTTCAATTTCATCGCTTCGGGATTTTGCGCCCCGTATTTCTCGCACATCAGCCTGGCCCAGATCCGCCGCGCTGCCCGGAATTTAGCCACCTCTTCCAGAAAATCCACGCCTGCCGAGAGAAAGGTCCAGAGCTGCGGGGCAAAGGTATCAATACTGAGACCGCGCTGTAACACATTGTCCACGTAAGCCAGGCCATTAGCGAAAGTAAAGGCCAATTCCTGGGCCGCCGTGCTGCCGCTGTCCCGAATATGATAGCCGCTCATCGCCAGCGAGGTCCAGCCCGGCAGGTGATGGGCGCAATATTCAATCAAATCTGCCGACAGCTTGACCCCTGTATCAGGGGGGAAAATGTAGGTGCCGCGAGCAATGTACTCTTTCAGCACGTCATTCTGGATGAACATGCGCGTGTCGGCCAGATTAACCCCCTGCTTCTCAAAAGCGGCAATATACATCGCGGCGATAATCGGGCCAATGGAGTTGGCCGTAGTCCGAATCTGGCGCACTTTTTCCAGCGGAATGCCGGCAAACAGCCGCTCCATATCGGCCAGCGAGCCAATATGAACTCCAACCTTGCCCACCTCACCCGCGGCCATCGGCTGGTCGGCATCGTAGCCGCATTGGGTGGGCAGGTCAAGGGCGATGGAGAAGCCGGTCTGGCCGCGTTCCAGCAGGGCGCGGTAGCGTTGGTTGGCTTCTTCCGCCGAGCCGTAGCCGGAGTACATGCCCATGACCCAGAAGTTGCTGCGGTACATGGTCGGGCTGACGCCGCGGGTGAAAGGATAAGCGCCCGGATAACCCAAGTCAGCCTCCGGGCCAGCGCCGCTGCCCGGCCAATCCTCGTGGGTGTAGAGTCGTTCCAGGGGCAGGCCGGAAATGGTGGCAAAGCTGGCTTTCCGCTCCGGCTCGGCTTTCAACCCAGCCGACAGAATTTTCTCTTCCCACTCGCTTTTGTTGCTAAGCTCTGCATTTGACATAATTGTTGGCTCACAACTCTCTAAAACGTAAAGCGTAATGCGTAATAATGTTCTCTGGTGGAGTCATTACGTTTTACGCATTATGCCCTACCTCGGTGACAGGCTGCGCGGGTCTTCCTCTAGGTAGCGGCGCAGGGTTTGAATAAAGGCCAGCGCCTCCTGTCCATCAATGACCCGGTGATCGAAGGTCAGCGAGAGAGGCAGGATAGGTCGGGCCACAATTTGACCGTGACGAACTACCGCCTTGTCCTCAATCTTACCCACGCCCAGGATCGCCGCTTCAGGGGCGCGGAGAATAGATGTACCGAACCAGCCACCCATTTGCCCGACGTTGGTGATGGTAAACGTGCCATGCTGCATGTCTTTGGGCGTAGTCCGCCGCTCCCGCGCTGCTGCGACCAGTTCGTCGGCCCGGCGCGCCAATTCAAACAGGTCGAATTGATCCGCACCATGCAGCACCGGCACGACCAGCCCATCGTCGGTCGCGGTCGCAATGCCGATATTATAGCTCTTTTTGAGCAGAATGGCGGGATCGTCGCCGTCCATGTAACAGGCGTTGAGATAGGGGTGCTGCTTTAAGGCTTCAACGCAGGCTTTGATAATGAAGGGCAGGTAGGTTAGACGTACCCCCACGGCCTCGGCGTGACGCTGCAAGTAAGCCCGCTCTTTGACCAGCGCATCGGCGTCGAATTCATGGAAACCGACGACCTGGGGCACAGTCCGCGCCGTTTCGGTTAAAACCTCGGCGATGCGCCGGCGCAGGCCGCGCACGGGGATGCGCTCGTCTCCCGCCGCTGCCTCCGATTCGACCGGTTTAGCCGGGGCAGAAGCCGGTGCTACCGGTGCGGGTACTTTGGCTGCTTGGAGCATCTCGGCATGGCGCTGCACATCCTCGGCATTGATCCGGCCTTTTGGTCCCGTTCCGGTGACTTCCTCCAAAGCAATCCCCAAATCGTGGGCCAATTTGCGAGCTACCGGAGACGCAAGGACAGACGGGGGTTGGGGGCTGGGGGTCGGGGGTTGGGAGGCTGGAGGGCCAGAGGGTTGGAAGTAATCCGCTTCACGTCGCATCCCCGCCTGTTCGCCTCCTCGGTCCTTCGCCTCCTCGTCGCCGGTCTCAATTGCCAGCAAAAACGCGCCGACCTTGACCCGCTCCCCTTCTTTAGCCGCCAGTTCGATCACCCGGCCGGTGGCGGGGGCAGGCATCGTGACGATGGCCTTGTCGGTTTCCACATCAGCGATGGGCTGGTTTTCCTGAACCCGATCACCCACCTTGACAAACCAGGCGATCACTTCGACGTCGGCCAAGCCCTCGCCCACATCGGGCATTTTGAATTCAAATCTTGCCATAGCGGTCAGCTTTCTACACTTTTCAAGATGGCCTTGAGCACGCGCTTGCGGTTAATCAAGTAACCCTCTTCCAACATTTGCACCGGGTAGGGCGCATCCGGCCCGCAGATGCGGGCGATCGGGCATTTGAGGGAGAAGAAAATATCCTCGTCCTCGATCAAAGAGGTCAGCACCTCGGCGGCAAAGCTGCCGGTAAAGGAAGCCTCGTCAATGACAACTGCCCGGCCTGTTTTCATCACCGACGCCCGCAGCGTGTCTATATCCAGGGGAACCAGGGTGCGCAGGTCAATTACTTCCACCCTGACACCCTGTTCGGCAGCATCGTCGGCGGCTTGCTTGGCAATCTCCACCGCTGCGCTCCAGGCAATAACGGTACAATCGCTGCCCTCACGCACTACCCTGGCTCTACCCAGCGGTACGGTATAATCGCCGTCGGGCACGTCACCCTGAATAAGACGGTAGCCCCGCAGAGGTTCCAGGAACATGACCGGGTCAGGATCGCGGATGGCCGACAGGAGCAGCCCTTTGGTATCGGCGGGGGTGGCCGGGGCGACCAGTTTGAGGCCGGGGCAGTGAGCGAAGTGGGCCACAAAGGAGTCGGAGTGCATCTCCGGGGCGCGGACACCGCCGCCATAGGGCGTGCGAATCGTGACCGGCAGGTGCAGACTGCCCCAGGAGCGGTAACGCATGCGGGCCAGTTGTTCGACAATCTGGTTGAAGGCGTTATGCGTGAAGCCCATAAATTGAATCTCGGCCACCGGAACCAATCCTGAAATAGCCAGGCCGATGGCCGAGCCAATAATGGCGCTTTCGGCCAGGGGCATGTCTATCACCCGATCCCGGCCAAAACGCTCAAACAGGCCGTCCGTCGCCCGGAAGACGCCGCCGGTTTTGCCGACATCTTCACCCAGGACCATGACCCGGCTGTCGCGCTCCAGTTCGTAGGCGAGGGTATCGCGCACCGCTTCGACAATGGTCATCTCAGGCATGGGCGTCTCCCTTCAACTCGTCGTACTGTTGGCGCAGGCGCGGGGTCATCTCGGCAAACACGTGGGTCAGACCTTCGTCCATACGCGAGATGGGGACACGTTGAGCCTCTTCCCAGGCCGCATCCAACTCGGCTTTAATTTCCGCCTCCATTTTCTGGGCGATGTCGGCGTTCCACTTACCCCGCCGCTCCAGGTAGCGCTGCAAGCGCAGCACCGGGTCTTTGTCACGCCACTCTTCCTTGTATTCGACCGGCTCATAGCGCGAGGAATCGTCAGCGGTGGTGTGGATGCCCAGACGGTAGGTCACACCTTCGATCAGGGTTGGACCCTCGCCGCGCCTGGCCCGCTCGACCGCCTGGCAGGTGGCTTCATAGACGGCAAAAAGATCGTTACCATCCACCTGGATGCCTGGGATACCGGCGGCGACTGCCTTTTGAGCAATAGTTTGGGCGGCGGTTTGCAGGTTTCTGGATAAGGAGATAGCCCAATAATTATTTTGACAAAAGAAAATGACCGGCGCCTTGACCACTCCGGCCAGGTTCATCGGTTCGTAAAAATCGCCCTGCGAACTGGCCCCATCGCCAAAGTGAACGACTGCCACATCCGTTTTGCCCTGCAATTTCGACCCCCAGGCCAATCCAACTGCGTGGGAAATCTGCCCGGCCACACCAGCCTGAAACGGCAGCATGCGCACCCCTTCGGGAATGTAGAAGCCAAGCGGGCTGCCCATATGCCACAGAAAATTATTGACCAAAGGCGAGCCATGTAATAACTGCCCGGCGGCCTCGCGGTACTGCGGCACAAACCAGTCTCGCCGGCTGTCAAGGGCCATTACGCTGCCAACCGTACAGGCTTCCTGGCCAATGCCGGGGGCAAAGGTGACCATCAATCCGCGCCGCTGCAAGTTGATACACAGTTCATCAAAGCGGCGGCCCAACAAGATAGCCCGCAACCCTTTGAGCGTCTCTTCATCGCTGAGAGGCGGCGTGTCTACCAGCAGATTGCCCGCCTGATCCAGCAGTTGAAACGGTTCCGGGGGGTTATCAACCGTGAAGGTGTAAGGCTGCGGTTGACCTATTTCCATTTGTTGTAACATGCGCAAAATTCTCCGAATTTATCATTTTCGTGAGGTGGTCACTATCTTAATCAACTTTTAAGGGGCTGACAAGGGCAAATTGTATCAGCGTTTGAGCCTAGCGGTATCAATAGAATTGCCAATGGTCAATAGCCAATTGTCAATTGTTAATGAGCTAACCCATTCGGTTAACCATTGACAATTATTCAGGCCAGCCAGCCGCCATCCACCACCAGGGTGTGGCCCAGAACGTAGGCAGAGTCGTCGGAGCAGAGGAAGACGACAGCACCGACCAGGTCTTGTGGCTGGCCCAGGCGGCCAATGGGAATGCGGACCTGGCCGAACTTAGCCAGTTTTTCCGGCTCCAGCGCGCTGCGGGCCAATTCCGTATTAATGGTGCCGGGGGCAATGGCGTTAACATTGATGCCATATTTAGCCAGTTGGACCGCACTGGATTTGGTCAGCATATGCACCCCGGCTTTGGAAATATCGTAGGGCACCGTGGGGATGGTGGAAGCGGTGAAGGAGGAGGTCGAAGCGACATTGACAATCCGGCCGGGCCGCCCGGCGCGGATCATGGCCTCGGCCACTTTCTGGGTGGCGAAAAAGGCTGACTTGAGGTTAACTCCCAATTGAAGATCCCAATCGGCTTCGGTCATTTCCAGAAAAGGCTTGACGATCAACATCCCGGCGTTGTTAACCAAGATGTCAATCTGACCAAAGTGGGCCAGGGCCTGATCAACCATGGCCTGGAGGTCGGCCAAATTCAACACGTTGACTTTCAAGGCCAGGGCGCGGCCTCCAGCCTCGCTCACGCCAGCAGCGGTAGCTTGAGCTTTGTCCTCCTGGAGGTCGGCAATAACGACTGCCGCTCCTTCACTGGCCAACCCCTGAGCAATGGCCTGGCCAATGCCTTGAGCACCGCCGGTGACAATAGCGACACGATCACGTAGTTTCACAAAAACACCCCATTTCAATTTTAGACTGCCCTACCGGGCGTGGATTTTAGATTTACGATTAGCCAAAACAATCGTAAATCGTAAATCTAAAATCGTAAATTTGGCTGTGTAAGTTCTCCTCAAAAATGAAAGTAGGACAAGCTGACAGCTTGTCCAACGGACATTACAGGAGTCCAGACTAAAGCCTGGACTCCTGTAACAAAGGCATCGTTTTAAAGAAGATTTAGTAAGCCGGAATTTCTTTGTAAACCGGCGTTTCGCCCAGGCTTGGCCCAATAATCTGGTCGTACAGGGCTTGCAAAACGCCCTGGCCCTTGCGGTAACGCAGCCAGCCGTTAACCCACATCAGCCAGTCAATGTCGCCCCGCGGGAGGGCGTAGGAACCGAATTCAAGCGAAAAAGGCTCTTCCGGGTTAAGAATTTTTGCGGTCGGGTTCTCTTCAACAAAGGGTACCGCCAGGTAAGCTTCGACAATGCCGCCATCAGCGCGGCCTGAAGCTACTTCCAGCAGAGCGGGCTGCTGCTGAAGTTCAACAAGTTCTGCTTCGGGGAAGATACGCGCGGCCAAACCCGCTGCGGTGGAACCGGTCAACGCCGTGATTTTCTTGCCTGCCGCATTCAGTTCGGCCACATCCGCAACCGTGCTGTCTGCCGGGACAATCACGACCTGCTGGTAGGGCACGTAGGGGGTGGAGAACCACATGGTTTCCAGACGCCCGCCCGGCCGGCCCACCAGGCCCACCGAGATAAGATCTACTTTGCCCGCCAGCAACGCCGGAATAAGACCGTCAAATTCCTGATCCTGGATATCCAACTCCACCCCGGTGCCGAGGTCGGCGGCCATGAGCTTTAAAATCTCAACGTCATAGCCGGCAGGCTCACCGCTCTCATCGCGATACATCTGGGGTTCAAATTGCAGGGTCATGCCGACTCGCAGCGTGCCGCGCGACTGGATATCGTCCAGCAGCGAGACCGGCGCATCCTGGCGGCGGGGCCTGTAAGCCGGGGCCAGCACTTCGGGCAGAGGCGGCACAGCGATTTTAGCCTGAGCCTCCGGAGCTATCGCGACAGCGGCTGCAGCCCCAGCAGCCGTAGCCACCACAGCCGAGTTCAAGAATTGACGGCGACTCATATTTTTTTGTTTTTCCTGCATGATCATTCCTCCTTAAATTTAATTAAACCAACAAAAACCAGTAGTCAGTAGCCAGTAACCAGTGGCTCACTGATAACCGATAACTGATAACTGATAACCGATAACTGGCAACTTCACACATGCTGGCGGCGCTCCAGAATGCTGACGCCCTGGGAGAGTATTTGGGTTAGCAGAATATAAATAATGGCAATGGCCGTATAAAACTCAAAAGGACGAAACGTTTGCGACACGGCCAGTTGAGCTTGCCGCACCAGTTCAAACACGCCGATGACGCCCACCAGCGAGGAGTCCTTGAGCATGCCCACAAAATTGTTGCCCATCGGGGGCAGCATGATCCGAAATGCCTGGGGAAAAATGACGTCCATAAACGTTTGGAAGCGGGTCAGGCCCAACGAAAGCGCCGCCTCGCGCTGCCCTTTGCCGATGGCCCCAATGCCGGAGCGGTAAATTTCGGCCAGCCAGCCGGCATATTGCAGGGCCAGGCAGAGCACTCCGGCGGTGATGGGCGAGAAATCTATCCCTAAAACAATGGGCAGACCATAATACATCCAGATGATGAACACAAAGAGGGGAATAGCCCGAAAGATGTTAATATAAGCTTGAGCAATCCAACGGAGTGGGGCAAATTTAGACATGCGCAGCATGGCGATGAGCAATCCTAAAGCCAGGGCCAGAATCATCCCCAGAAAGGAGACATAGAGGGTCATCCCCAGCCCTTTGGCCAGCAATTCCCAGCGGTCGTAGACAAAATCCCAGCGAAATTCGAATTGCCTTTTCATAAGATCGCCTTTATAAAGAGCTTGGTGCGGTCATTATTGGGATTACTCAGCACTTCCGGGCCACCCTCTTCGACAATACAGCCGTCATCCATAAAGACCAGGTGATCGCCCACTTCGCGGGCAAAGCCCATTTCGTGGGTAACCACTACCATGGTCATGCCCTGCAAGGCCAAATCTTTCATCACTGCCAGCACCTCGCCGACCAGCTCCGGGTCCAGGGCCGACGTCGGCTCGTCAAAAAGCATCAGGCGCGGCTCCATAACCAGGGCGCGGGCAATCGCCACCCGCTGCTGCTGGCCCCCCGACAACTGCGAGGGATAAGCCTGGGCTTTATTGGCCAATCCTACCGCCGTGAGCTGTTTAATGGCTTTTTCGTTGGCTTCCGGCCTGGATATTTTTTTGTTGCGACGCAGGGCCAGGGTCACGTTGTCCAGCACGTTCAGGTGGGGAAAAAGGTTGAACTGTTGGAAAACCATGCCGATATGGGTCCGCAGATAGCGCGGGTCGGCCACATTGCCGTCGGTGCTCTGCCAGGGCCAAACTTTTTTGGACCCCTTTGGCCCGTAATCCTTGCCCAAAAAATAGAGCGAGCCGGATTGCGGCTCTTCCAGCAGGTTCATGCAGCGCAGGAGGGTGCTTTTGCCGGAGCCGCTTGGTCCAAAAATGACCACATGTTCGCCCTGACGCACCCGCATATTAATATTTTTTAGAACGTGATGGTCGCCAAAATACTTGTTCAGGTTTTCGACTCGCAGAATTTCTTTCTCGTCCATTACTGGGTTAACCAGCCCCCATCAACATAAAGGATTGTGCCGGTAATGTAATCGGCCTCGGCGGAAGCCAAAAAGAGGACAGCATTGGCCACATCCCGCGGCTGGCCAATCCGTTTGAGCGGAATATGGTTAAAAAACATCTCCACTCGCTCTGGCTTGCTCAGGGAATTGGCGGTCATCGCCGTTTCGATCACGCCTGGCCCTACCGCGTTGACATTGATATTGTACGGGGCCAGGTCAAGCGCCATCGCCTTGTTCAGCATCAACAGCCCACCTTTTGAGGCAATGTAATGGGCTTCGCCGGCCAGAGCCACCGCCGAACAAATCGAGCCGATATTGACAATTTTGCCGCCGCGCTCGGCCTTGACCATCTCCCGGCCTACGGCCTGGGTGCACAAAAAAGGCCCTTTTAAATTGACCCCTAAAACGCGATCCCACTCCGCTTCGGGCAGTTCCAAAAGCGGGGCCATCGACTCCACCCCGGCATTGTTGACCAAAATATCAATCTGTCCAAACTGCTCCAGCGTGGCCGCGACCATTGCCTCCACGTGTTCCCGCCGGCTGACATCAACCCGCACCCCTATCGCCCGGCCACCTGCCGCCTCGATCATCGCTACCGTTTCCTGAGCGCCGCGCTCGCTCACGTCGGCCACCACCACCTTAGCCCCTTCTTCCGCCAGACGCAACGCGATGCCTCGGCCATTGCCGGAACCAGCTCCAGTAACAATAGCGACTTTGTTGGGTATACGCATCCTTTTCACCCTATGGAGAGGCGAGGAGACGAAGAGGCGAGGACACGAGGAAAAATATCCTCTTCTTCGCCTCACCCATCATCGCCTCTTCGCCTCACTTTTGACAAACTCACATAGCCGCCGCAATCCTTCCAGCAGCAGCCCTTTCTCGGTGGCCAGCGAAATGCGCACAAAGTGATCACCCAACTTGCCAAAAGCTGTCCCCGGTGCAACCGCCACCCGGCACTGCTCCAGGAGATTGAGGGCAAATTGGCGCGAGTCCACGCCCGCATCGCTTATATCTACCATAATATAGAAAGCGCCGGCCGGGGTGTAGACGTAGTACCCTTCTTCCTTAAGCAGCTCGACCACCGCATCCCGCCGCTCCCGGTACGAGTCGCGCATCTCGCCGATGCAGTCCTGGGGGCCGGTCAGGGCAGCTTCGGCGGCCTTTTGGATCGGCGAGGCCACACAGGAGATCATCGGCTCTTGAATCTTGGTGATGACTCTGGACACCTCCTCATTAGCCACCACGTATCCAACCCGCCAGCCGGTCATGGCATAATTTTTGGAAAAGGCGTAAATGCCAATCGTCCGCTCGGCGTCGTAGAGCGCCGGACTGACATGCTCGCCCTCGAAGACCAGTTCATCGTAAACCTCATCGCTCAGCAGGTAGAGGTCGTGCCGCTGGGCCAGAGCGACCAGGCTCTCAATCGTCTCTCGTGGAAAGACCGCGCCAGTAGGGTTGCTGGGACTGTTGATAATCATCAATTTGGTACGGGGGGTAATCAAGCTTTCAATATGCTCGGTCTGGGGCACAAATCCATGCTCGATGTAGAGCGGATAGTGGACCGGCACGGCTTCGCGCAGCAAAATCGCCATCTCATAGTTGGGCCAGGCCGGGTCAGGGATGAGCACTTCATCGCCCGGGTCCAGCAGGGCCGATAGAGCGGCCAGGATACCCTGCACCCCCCCCACCGAAATATTGACCTGCGCCGCCGTGACCGGGTAGCCATTGACCCGGCTGACTCGCCCGGCCAGTAGTTCACGCAGGGTCTGCAAGCCACCGCTTGGCCCATACTTGGTAAATCCGGCGTTGGCTGCCTGATAAGCCGCTTCGACAATGTGTATCGGGGTAGGAAAGTTCGGCTCGCCGACCTCCAGCCGGATAACATCGGGCATGGTCAAGGCGAGGTGGACAATCTCGCGGATGCCCGAGCCGGGCATGTGGGCGGCGGTTCGCGCAAGTGGTTTCATGAACAGCCCTCCGTAAGGCGTTTACCAGGAATAGTGGGAGCGGAAAACGCGAGCGTCAATCTCTTTGACCGCTTTCTTCTCCCACTCTTTCCACTGACGCCGGTAATCCTGGCGATCCTCGCGATCAAAGACAGCCAGGGCCTCGTCAATCGAGGCGTCATCCTTGATTTCGTAGATGGTCAGGTAAACCTTTTCATCGCCTTCGCCGCTGACCTGCCGATAGCAGTCGGTAAACAGCGGCGCAATCGGCCTTAACGTCGCCAGGTAATCGTGGTTGTACCACTGGTTGAATTCTTCTTCGTAGGCGGGGTCAAGCCGCATGCGGACGATAAAGTGAGGACGAGTTGCCATAGTTTTACTCTCCAATTTTCATCTAAGTGTTTCGGCCAATAAGTCACGAGTCACCCCGAGAAAAACCGGGACTCCAGCCGTAACTCGATAAATGCCAATCTCCGGGTCGAGCCGGTCGCCCCGTTCGTCAAAGCCAATGGGGCCGCTTGCGCCCGGAAAATCGCGGGTCCGGGCTACTTCGGTCAAAACATTGGGGCGGTCTAAGGGATTGGCCCGAGCACAGGCAGCAATCAAGATATTGGCCGCATCATAGGCTTCGGCGGTGTAGATGGAGTAGAGCTGTCCATAGCGAGCCTGGTAAGCCTGGGCAAAGGCCGCGGCCGACGGTTTCACCCGCACATCCGTCGAGGCGCTGGTGTGATATGGCCCTTCGACTTCATAGCCGGGGGTCGCCAAAAACAGGGAGGGTTTCAGGCCGTCCGTACCGAATAAGATAGCTCGCACCCCGGCCTCCCGCAACTGGGCCGCCAGATGCCGCCCTTCTGCCTCGATGACCGACATGAAGATTAGCTCCGGCTCAACCGCCGCCACAGCGCCGGCTAATTCTTTGAAATCAACCTGGCCCCGCTGAATGCCGCGATACAGAACCGGCGAGACGCCCAGCTCCTCGCTTGTCCGCACAAAAACCTGGGCTAAAGGTTCGCCAAATGAGCTGCTATCGTGGATAACTGCAATCCGGCGTGCAGCCAAAGCCTGGACAGCATACTTGGCTGCTTCCTGTCCTTGATACAAATCGTGCGCCATCACTCGAAAAAAAGTGCAATAGCCGTGTTGAGTCAAGCCCGGATTGGATGCGGCCGGGGAAATCTGGGTCAGGCTGGCCTGGTAATACAATGGGGCGGCGGCCAGGCTGGTGTGGCTGTTCATGGTTCCGACGACACCTAGCACCTGGGGGTCGGCGATGAAGCGCTGCGCGACACTTACGGCGGCCTCCGGTTGGGCTTTGTCGTCGCCTACCATCACCTCCACGACAAAAGGCAGGTCGCCCCGGCTGTTCGCCTGCTCCGCGGCCAAAGTTACCGCTTGGGCAATGTGCCGGCCATGAATTTGCTCATCGGCCTCCTCGCTCAACACGGCTGAACAGCCAATTTTGACGACAGGTTTCGACATCGAACCTAACCCCTAAAGTAGGACAAGCTGTTAGCTTGTTCTACGAGCCAATTCCCTCTTTGGCAAAGAGTTCGATCTGTGCCAGATGTTCTTCTTGGGTATTGTGTTCAAACTGGAAGATGAAGTGAGAGACGCCCATTTCGGCGACTTGATTGATGAAACTTTTGACTTCAGCCAGGCTGCCGCTGAGTGCACCGGCGGTGCCGCCCGGCCAGCGTCCGGCCTGGTCAACGCCGCCGCCCGTCGTCGGCTCGGCTAACAGGCCGGCCTCAGCCGCTGCCGGACGCAGGTCTACGGTGCGACGCAGAGAAATGTCAACGGAGCGGCCATTCTCGGCGGTCATCTGGCGCAGTTGCGTGGTCACAGCCTGGAGTTGGTCCAGCGGCGCGTCGTCGGCGTTCCAGCCGTTCCCCAGGTTAGCCATGCGCCGGATAGCGGCTTCGCTGGCGCCGCCGACCCAAAGCGGCGGGCCGCCGGCCTGAGCCGGCTTTGGCCCAAAGAGGACGTCCTTAAAATTGTAGAACTCACCCTCAAAGTGGGGATCATCGTCCTGCCAGAGGGTTTTTAGCACCTGCATAGCCTCGTTTAAGTGACGGCCGCGGCGGTGGAAATCAGCGCCCAGATTGTTGTACTCGCCCTCGATCCAGCCCACCCCGACGGCAATGATGAGTCGTCCCCCGGACAGGTCGTCCAGGGTGGCAATCTGCTTGGCTGCCAGAATGGCATCACGCATCGGCAAAACCAAAACCGACGTCCCCAGGTAGATGCGTTCGGTCATACCGGCCAGGTAAGCCATCGTGGTTATCACTTCATAGATGTGCCCGTAGCGCGGTTTATCTTTGGGGACCAGGATATGGTCGCTGACCCAGATCGAATCATAATTTAGCCGCTCCGCTGCTTGAGCAATGGCGACAATATTATCTCGGGAGGGTTTAACGCCAAAAGGAAAGTTGGGCAAACATAGGCCAAATTTCATAGTTTCTTCCCAAAAATAGATTCATTTTAATTTAAAGCAGGGAAATACCTGGATGGAACCTTTTCAGGCTACTCAGGGCCGGATTGTACCATAACCGTGCGGGGTCATTCAAGGTAAAGTAGTATCTTGTCTTGATACCGTCTGGTATCAACCCAAAGATGACCGCCGACCGATGACTGCCGACCGCCGTGGGAAGTAGCCTCACCCTACTGTGGCGGTCTGCGGTCTGCCGTCAGCGGTTAAAACAATCAGATAAGACCCTTTTTCATGGCTTCGCTGACTGCCTGGGTGCGGGTGGTCACATTGAGTTGGGTGAGGATGTCAGAAATTTTGCGTTTAACGGTGATTTCGCTCCAATGAAGTTTGGCGGCAATTTCGCGGTTGGTCGAGCCGTCGGCGATGAGGCGCAAAATTTCGATTTGGGTTTCGGTCAGGCCGGCTTTATGGCGATTAACCTCTTTGGCGTAGCTTTCAAATTCCCCTAACACTCGCCCCACCAGCCGGGGGCTAAGCTGGCGTTCGCCCCGGTAGACGCGCCGGATGGCTTCGGCCAGCTCTTCATGGGCAATGCTTTTGAGCAAAAACCCATGCGCGCCGGAGCTTAACGCGCCAAATAGGTGCTCGTCGGTATCATAGCTGGTCAGCATGACAATTTTGACCTCCGCATGGGTCTGTTTCAACGCCTGAATAATCTGCAAGCCGCTGGAGCCAGGCATGCGAATATCCAGGATGACGACATCGGGCCGCAATTCTTTGGTTCTTTCCAAAGCCTGGGCGCTGTTTTCTGCCTCGCCGACCACTTTGATGTCATTCATGTTGGCCAGAACACTGACCAGCCCCCGCCGGACGACGGGATGATCATCTACAATAAGTACCTGGATTTTAGTCATTTCGTTCTTCTCGCTCAAGCCTATCTTGGAGAAATTCCCAGGCCACCACGCTGCCCCGACCTGGTTTCGATTCAATCGTAAATGTCCCTCCGATATTTTCGGCCCGCTCGCGCATACTGATCAGGCCAAGATGCTGCCTTTCGGCCATCGCTTTTTCCTGGTCAAAGCCGATACCGTTATCCTGGACCATCACCTTGACCCGCCCCTCCTGAAAAGTGAAGATAACCTCAACTTCGGTCGCCTGGGCATGTTTACGGACATTATACAAAGCTTCCTGCAAAATACGGAATAGAGTAATCCGGGCCGGCGGGTTAAAGCGGATGGGGTTGCCCTGGATGCGTAGGCGGCAGCTAATTCCGGTGTCTTCTTCATACTGGACCATGTAAGAACGCAGCGAGGGGAACAAGCCCATTTCATCCAGGCTGGCCGGCCACAGATCGTAAATCGCCTTGTAAATTTCCGAAATCGCTTGTTTGAGCGAGGTCTGGATATTCTGCAAGTCAACCTGGGTGGCAGCAGCGTTTGGCGGCAGGCGCTGCAACGTCCCTTCTGTTTCGTACAGCGCTCCATAAATCAACTGAATGACGCTGTCATGAATATCGGCGGCGATCCGCCGGCGCTCCTCCTCTTGCAGGTCAACCGTGCGCGCCAGCAAACGCTGCAATTGGTCCGCCTTGCGCTGAATCTCGGCGTGAGCCTGGGCCAGCTCTTCGTAAAGCCGGGCATTCTCCACGGCAATGGCAATCTGGCTGGCCAGGGTAGAGAGGATAAACTCATCTTCCTCGGTCAGCCCGTTGACCAAAACGCTCTGCACATCCAAAACGCCGATTACTTCATCCTTTATTTTGAGAGGCACGGCCAGCTCTGACCGGGTCGCCTCGACGGTTTTGACGTAGCGAGGCGAGGTGCGGACATCGGCAGCCAGGTACGGCTGCCCGTTGTAGGCCACCCAGCCGACAATACCGCCTTCCACTCCAGCAGTGATCGGCAGGCGAAAGCCCAGATGTTTCTCCCGTTCCAGCCCGATGGTTTCGCGGACCACGATTTCATTTGTCGCTTTGTCCACCAGCAAGACCCCCATCGAGTTGTAATTGAACGTCCGGCTGACTTCCGTCACCAGGTGCGGCAGCAACTCCGACAGGCTTTGCAGTTGGGTGATTTGTTGGGCAGTCTGGTAAATTAGGGTGAGTTCAAGTTCACGCTGGCGGTTAAGCTGATCCGCCGGAGGGGTTGTTATTCCAGATTGCATCGGAACTCTCCTGTAGACGGTGGTCAGTAACCAGTAATCAGTGATCAGTGAGTCAACCGACACTGATGACTGATCACTGGTCACTCAACCAGGGCTTAACGTACTACTTTGGCCTCACCCATACCACGTTGGACCAGACTCTCCACCTCGGCCTGGCTAAGCCAGGGAATATCGGTGGGAATCGTGTATTTGAGCGCCGCCATCGCGGCCCCCCACAGCAAAGCCTTAGACATTCTGCCGGCTGAAGCCTCTCCCGTAAGATACTGATAAAGAAACCCGGCGGCAAAAGCATCGCCGCCGCCCAGGGGGTCCACCATCTCTGTTGGGAAGGCCGCCTGCCGGACGACCGGCCCGCCCGGCTCGCCGCCAATCGCGCCCTCTTTGCCCAGGGTCACGACCAGCGTGGCCTGGGGGTAATGGCCGCGCAATAGAGCCAAAATTTGCTCCGGCGTAACACTGGGGTCTAATCCGTAGAGCAGGCGCACGTCATTTAACGGGGCGAAGATTAAGTCAGCCGCTTCCAGGAAAGGCTGGCAGCCGGCCAACGCCTCGGCCGGCGACCACAGCAAGCGGCGGTAGTTGAAATCAAAGCTGACCTGCCAGCCCGCTTCTTTAGCCAGATTGAGGGCACGTTGAGCCGCCACCGCCGTCGTCGGGCTGAGGGCCGGTGTAATACCTGTTAGATGCAACAGCCGCGCCCGGTTGGGCAGAAAGAGATCAACCGGCAGTTCCGAGGCCCGCAACTGGCTCATCGCCGACTGTTTGCGGTCGTAGATAACGGTGTTCTGGCGCGGCGGGGGTCCTTCTTCCAGAAAATAGAGTCCCACCCGGTCTGACTCCGTCCAAATAATCCGCGTGGTATCCACGCCGTGCCGGGCAATAGCGCCTTCAATAAACCGGCCCAAAGGGTTGTGGGTGAGCCGGGAGAGCCACAGCACTTTGAGGCCCAGCCGGGCCAGGCCAATCGCCAGGTTCGACTCGCTGCCGCCTATCTCCAAGTTAAAGCTGGTCGTCTGCTCCAGCCGTTTGAGGTCCGGCGGTGTAAACCGGAGCATGGTTTCGCCCAAAGTAACAAGATCATACATAATCACCAGTCCACTTTTGCAATACTTATTTGGCCGGGATTGGGGGACACTTGCGCCTGCACGCAAGTGTCCCCCAATCCCCAAATCCCGGCTTTTCCTTTTCTGTTCAGCTATCGCTAAACGCCTCTTGCCACCCGCACCGCCTGAACATAGCTGCTGGCCCTGGCCGTCAGCGCCGCCCAATCCCTGGCGGCAACCAGACGCTCATCCACCAAGTTGCTACCCAGGCCGACGGCGAAAGCGCCGTTTTTGAAAAATTGGCCGATGTTGTCCAAATCCACTCCCCCTGTCGGCATGAGTTTGAGCTGGGGCAGGGGGGCCAGCACATCCTTGATATAGGCTGGTCCAAAGGCGCGGGCGGGAAAAACCTTGACGACGCTGGCTCCGGCATTCCAGGCCGTGACAATTTCCGTGGGAGTCAGCGCCCCCGGCATACAAGGGACCCCCAACTGGCGACACGTGGCAATCGTCTCCAGGTTGGTGTGGGGCGAAACAATGAACTGCGCCCCGGCCTCGACCGAAGCTCTGGCCGCAGCCGGATCAAGGACCGTGCCTGCGCCAATCACCGCTCGCCCTTCGGCAAAGGCAGGCAAAGCGGTCTTGACCTCGCTAATCGCCGTCAAAGCCGCAGGATTGGTCAAGGTGAATTCCAGAACGGTCACCCCACCAGCCAGTAGGGCCTGTGTCAGCGACACCGCTGCGCTCAGGTCAGCCAGCCGCACAATGACAACGAGCGGGTTGGTGCTAATGATATTTAGAACGTGTTCGCTGGTATTTTTTGGAGGCATAGTTTATTTCCATAGGCTGAGTCTAAGGCTAAGTTTTTACTATTCTTCCTTTACCTCAGCCTCAGCCTTAGCCTTTAATTCAATGACGTCCGCCAACTGCGTGGCTGGATAACTCCCGGAGGGGCCGGCGAGGCGTGGTGAATGACCATGCGCCACTGGCCTTCAACCCGTTCAAAGACGTTGGTCGCCACCATCTGGCTTATCTGGACCACGCCATCGGCCTGCTGGGAAACGTTCTCGTAGCAGATGACCCAGGCCATATCGCCCCGCCAGTGGACCAGCGGCTCGCTCACCTGCACCGGCAGCAAGCCCTGATGCTGGAAAATCCGCGCCCAACTCTCCTGGATAGCCGGCCAGCCGCGCAGCCGGTCCCAACCGGGATGGATGCACTCAGTGACCGGGCTGTGATGCCACAAGTCAACCATCGCCGCCAGGTCAGCCGCGGCCAGGGCGCTGTAAAAACGGTCATTCGCTGCCAGAATCTCTTGCCGGATGGTCTCGTCGGTCATGCCCCTGCTCTATCTTGGTTGCGCGCTTGAGTCGTGGTATTATCTTAGCACGAACCGCGCGGCCTGGTCAAAAGGGGCAGGCTGGTGTGAAAGGTTTAGAATCCAGGTGCATTAAAAACTGCTAAAGGCCGCTGGAAGCCTGGAAGATATGGAGGATTGGATGATTTTACAGGCTCCCAACCTCCCACTCTTCCAACAAGTATTCATTTCTGTGAAAGTTCGGTGGTTTAGAATTTGAAATTTAGCGAGGCTGCCAATGAGTGTTGATTTTGGGCTGGTATTGCCGGCCGGACCCCGGAAAGATCACATCAATCAATGGCTGGACAACCTGGAGGAGGTTTTACCCTCCTTAACCGGTCATTTCAAAAGCCTGTGGATGACCGACCATTTTATGCGCGGCGAGACGCCTGTCTACGAAGCCTGGACGGTCTTGAGCTACGCCGCGGCCCGCTGGCCGCAATTCGACCTGGGACCGATCGTGCTGGGGCAAAGTTATCGCAACCCGGCCATGCTGGCTAAAATGGGGGCGACACTGCAACACCTCAGCCGGGGCCGCCTGATTATGGCGCTTGGAGCCGGTTGGAAAGCGGATGAGTATCTGGCCTACGGCTACCCTTTTCCCAGTTCCAAAACCCGGCTGGAGCAGTTGGAAGAAGCTGTCATCATCGTCAAACGGCTGTGGACCGAGCCGGGACCGGTCTCGTTTCAGGGCCAATATTATCACGTGAGCGACGCCTACTGCGAACCAAAGCCTGACCCCGTCCCCACCCTGCTAATCGGCGGGGGGGGCCGAACCACGATCGGCCTGGCGGCTCGCTACGCCGACTGGTGGAACCTGCCCGACGCCAACTTCGAGAAGCTGCAAAGCCGCTTGCCTATTATCCAAGAACAGTGTGACCGCGTGGGCCGCGACCCGGCCAGCCTGCGGCTGACCTGGTTTGGCCGGCTGGCCGTCGCCCGCAGCGAAGCTGAGGCCCTGGCCCTTAGCAACGGCAAGTGGACTAAGGAAAGGGCCTTGGTCGGCACGCCAGAACAGGTTGTGGCCGAGATGCAGCGCTTTATCGAGGCCGGGGTGGATTACTTTATGATAGAAGTGCTGGGATTATCCATTACAGAAACTCGTGCCATGGTGCTGGAAGAAGTGCTGCCTGTGTTTTCGGGGTGAAAAAGTGGACTTTTCATACCGACCGTCGAGATGTCACCCTTTCAAGAGAGAATTAATGCAGCAGGACAAGTAGGTCATATTCATGACAAACTCAGTGACATTACAATCACCATCATCAGAGAATTATTACGAGTTAGAGTTGAATCCTCAATCTTTTCTTGAAGGACGAACTCCGCTCTTCCAACTTCAATCCGCACTTCAGGGAAAAATTCGCTGTCATATTTTCCCTACTCATCTTAAAATTGTGCCTATACCTCTTGACTTTTTCCCTCAAATGTTATAACATTATGATATTTCTGCTTTAACCTCTAATTATTCCAATTTTTTATCTTCCGGCAAGGGTGCTGTGATAGACACAATCCTCCGCGACAGCAAATTACCCTTTTACCATCAGCTCTACGAAATCCTACGCCAAAACATCGTGCGGGGGGAGTGGCAGCCGGACGATATGCTCCCCTCGGAAATCGAGCTGATGGAACGATACAACGTCAGCCGGATCACCGTGCGCCAGGCGTTGGATGAACTGGTCAACGAGGGGCTGATTTACCGGCAGCGCGGGCGCGGCACCTTTGTGGCTCACCCAACGGTGGACCAGGCCCTGACCCGCATCATCAGCTTCACCGAGGATATGCGCCAGCGCGGTTTCACCCCTGGCACTGAGGTTCTGTTCTCCGGGCTGGAACCGGCTCTGCCGGAGGTAGCCGAGAAGTTGCAGCTTGACCCCGGTACAGAGTTGGTCCGCCTAGACCGGCTGCGCCTGGCCGATAACGAGCCGATGAGCATCGAGGAGTCCCATCTGGTGCATCGTTACTGCCCCGGTATCCTCCAGCATGATTACGCCGCCAACCCTCTCCGGGAGGTACTGGAGCAGCATTACGGCATCCGGCTGGTGCGAGCCAAACAGATCATTCGGGCCATCGCCGCCCCGCGCAAAATAGCCGACAAACTCTCCATTCCAGCCAACACCCCCTTACTCTACATCGAACGCATTTCTTACTCCCCACAAAATATCCCCATTGAGTTCCTGCGACTGTATCATCGGGGGGATCGGTATGTGTTGTACAATGAGCTAAGGGATTGAAACGTGATGCGTGATACGTGAAAATCTCTTACGCATCGCGGTGGAAATTATTTTTGGTTCATCAGGGAGGTTCTTATGAAAAAACTCAAGGTATCCGCTGGTATCTGGTTTTTGGGCGCAACTAGCGACCGTTTTGTCAAGCAGGGTTACCGGCCCGATAAAACCATTGAGGAGCGGTTCAAACTGGCCGCCTCGGTCGAGGGCGTTGGCGGGCTGGAGATGCACTACCCGTCGGAGGTCACGGACGCGAACTACAAAGATTTGAAAAAGCTGGCCGACGACCTGGGTCTGAAAATTGTCCAGTTCTGCCCTCACTTGTGGATTGACCCGCGCTGGAAATTCGGGCAGTTCAGCAACCCCGACCCGAAGCTGCGCCGCGAAGCCATTGACCTGGCCAAGCGCACCACCGACCTGGCCCAGTACATGGAAGCCGAGGTCATGGTCTACTGGCCGGCCCAGGACGGCTACGACTACCCCTTCCAGATTGACCACCGCCAGCGGCTCGACGACCTGGTGGCCGGGCTGGCCGAGTGGGCCGACCACAACCTCACCCAGAAAGTCGTGCTGGAATACAAAGCCTTTGAGCCGCGCACCCACATTCTCCTGCCAACCATCGGCCACTGTATGACCATCATCAACGAGATCAACCGGCCTAACCTGGGCATCAACATCGACATGGGCCACGCCTTCATCATGAAAGAAAACCTGGCCGAGTCTCTCGCCCTGGCCTGCCGTTATAACAAACTCTTCCACACCCACTGGAACGACAACTGGAAGCTCTTTGACGACGATGTGATTGTCGGTACGGTCAACTTGTGGGAAACGGTTGAGGCCATGTTTTGGCTCGACGAGTGGGGCTATGATGGCTGGTACGGCCTGGATTTGTTCCCCTACCGCGAGCCACCGGAAAAGGCGGTCGCGGAAAGCGTGCGCAACCTGCACTTCGCCCTGGAACTGCTCGATCGCGTCCCGCGTGAGGAGCTGCGCGAGTGCTTCCGCACCTCCGACGCCATCAAAATCTCGCAACTGATGCGGCGCATGCTGGGCGGGAAATGATGAGGCGAGGAGAGGAAGATGCGAAGAGGGTTAGGAGTCATCGCCTCTTCGCCTCACGAGTCATCGCGTCATAGGAGCTTCTATGGACATCGTCTGTCTCGGCGAATTACTGATTGACATGTTCCCGGCGGAAGTTGGCCGGCGGCTGGTCGAGGTGTCGGCTTTTCACCCCAAGCCGGGCGGTGCTCCGGCTAATGTGGCCGTAGCGGCGGCTCGACTGGGAGCCAAAAGCGCCTTCATCGGCAAGGTGGGCGATGATGCCTTCGGCCACTTTTTAATGGACACGCTGGCTCACGAGCAGGTAGACACGGCCGGCATGCGCCTCGACCCCGCGGCCCGGACCACGATGGCTTTCATCGCACTCCCTGACCCTAACCACGCCGAGTTTGTCTTCTACCGCAACCCGGGCGCGGATACATGCCTCCGCCCGGATGAACTGGACCACGAACTACTGCAACAAGCCGCTGTGCTGCACTTCGGCTCGGTCAGCTTGAGTGTGGAACCCAGCCGCAGCGCTACCCTGGCCGCCGTGCGCCTCGCCCGCGCAGCCGGCGCCCTCATCTCCTTCGACGTTAACTACCGGCCCAGCCTCTGGCCCAACCCGGCCGAGGCGCTTGAAGTCATACTGGATGTGCTGCCCCAGGTCCATCTGCTCAAGGTGAATGAAGTTGAGTTGGAACTGCTGTCCGGCAGCAAGAATCTGGACAGCGGCAGCCAGGCGCTCTTGGAGCGCGGCCCGGAGTTGGGCGTGGTCACGCTCGGTCCCAACGGCAGCTTTTTCCGCTCGGCCCAGGGCAGCGGCAGTGTGCCCGGCTTTACCGTCCCGACCGTTGATGCCATTGGCTGCGGTGATGCGTTTGTGGCTGGACTGTTGACGCAGCTTCTGGCCCTCCCCCTTGCAGGGAGAGGGCCAGGGAGGGGGTCGTGGCGCGACCAACTCAACCCGAATCATCTCCGCCAGATTGTGCGCTACGCCAACGCCGTCGGCGCGCTGACGGCAACAAAGCAGGGAGTCATTCCGGCCTTGCCGACGACGGCGGAGGTGAGACAATTTTTGGTGCAAAACTCGTAATAACCACGTGTTGCGTAAAACTTAAACGCACGCGTAACACGCAATATAAATTTACACTCAGGAGTTTACATGTCAGAAACATCAACGCAACAGTTAGACCTACCCCGCCTGCGCCGCCTGGCCCGCCAGATCCGGCTGGACATCCTGGAGATGACAACCAAAGCGGGGTCGGGTCATCCGTCCAGTTCCTGGTCGGCTACCGAAATTGTGACCGCACTCTACTTTGGCGGCATCCTGCACTACCGGCCCGATCAACCGGATTGGCCGGAGCGAGACCGCTTTATTATGAGCAAGGGCCATGCCGCGCCGCTGCTCTACGCCGTGCTGGCCCAGGCCGGTTATTTTAGCCGCGACGAATTGGGACGGCTGCGCCAGATTGACAGTCCGGTGCAGGGACATCCTGTTCAAGGAATGATGCCGGGGGTTGAAGCGACGACCGGCTCGCTGGGCCAGGGTTTGTCGGTGGGCCTGGGTCACGTTCTGGGCGGCCGGCTGAACAAACTGGATTACCGGGTTTACGTGCTGCTGGGCGACGGCGAGTGCGAGGCCGGTCAGGTTTGGGAGGCAGCTATGGCCGCCGCTCACTTCAATGCCGACACCCTGACCGCTATTCTCGACTACAACAAGTTCCAGGAAACCGGCCCCATCAGCCGCGAGATGGCGCTGGAACCGCTGGTAGACAAATGGCAAAGCTTCGGTTGGCACGTGGAAGAGGCTGATGGGCACAACCTGGCAGCGCTGATCCACGAACTCAAGGTGGCCCAGGTGGTCAAAGGCCAGCCGACGATCATCATTGCTCACACCGTCAAGGGCAAAGGTGTCTCCTTTGTCGAGACCGATTTTACCTGGCACGGCCGGGCCTTGTCGGCGGAACTGGCGGAAAAAGCGCGAAAGGAGATTCTGGACCATGAGATTG
Source organism: Anaerolineales bacterium (assembly GCA_015075185.1). Lineage (GTDB taxonomy): Bacteria > Chloroflexota > Anaerolineae > 4572-78 > J111 > DSQQ01. Next base: position 804,432 of record JABTUW010000004.1, read on the forward strand.
GGTGAGAAAGCGGGTCTGCCTCCCAGCAAACCCTTGCGCGACATATTTGGCGAGGCCATCCTGGCCGCAGCCCGCGAGAACCCCAAAGTCGTCGTCCTCGACGGCGACCTGGGCAACTCGACCAAAGCCGAGACGGTGCGCCAGGCTTTTCCCGAACGATTCTTCAACCTGGGGATTGCCGAGAGCAACCTCGTCGGCGTGGGGGCCGGGCTGGCGGCCTGCGGCTTTATTCCCTGGATCACCAGCTTTTCCAGCTTTTTGCTCTGCAACGGCTACGACCAGATCCGGCTGGCGGTGGCGCTGTCGAACCTCAATGCCAAAATTCTGGGCAGCCACGGCGGCATTACCCTGGGCAAAGATGGTCCCACCCAAATGGGCATCGAGGATTTGGCCCTGGTCGGCGGCCTGCCCACCTTTGTCATCCTCGTCCCCAGCGACCCGGCCTCGATGCATGCGGCGGTGAAAGCTGCTACTAATTATGTTGGCCCGGTCTTTTTGCGTTCCAGCCGGGTTGCCCTGCCCCACATCTATCCTATGGATAACTGCCCCTTTGAGATCGGCAAGGCGAACGTGGTCCGGCAGGGCGGCGATGTGACTGTCATTGCCTGCGGGATTATGGTGGCGGCCGCGTTAGATGCCGCCGCGACGCTGGCTGAAGAGGGGATCGAAGCGCGGGTGCTGGATTTCCACACGATCCGTCCGATGGATACCGCAGCCATTGCCGCCGCCGCCCGCGAAACCGGGGCCATCGTCACCGCCGAGGAGCATCTTTTGCAGGGCGGGATGGGCAGCAACATCGCCCGCGTGGTAGCCCAGCACTATCCCGTCCCCATGCGCTTTGTCGGTCTGGTTGACACCTACGTTGAATCGGCGGAGCCGGACGACTTGCTGGTCAAGTACCACCTAACGGCGAGTGATATTGTTTTAGCGACGCGGGACGCGGTGAAGGCAAAAAAAGAATAGAAGATAAAGCAACTGTAAGCCCTTCGTTACCCTGGATTGAAACCTGTGAATAAACCAGAAAATTCTGTTGAAATCCTAGAGTCATACAATAACTACGAGCCGCCCATTGATGCAATGGCCGTAACCCGAAAATTGATTGATAATATTCCACAAAAATATTTGAGTGGTTTAAGACGTATCGTTATTACAAATTCATCAGCCCTGCCACGCCGAGAACTGCATAAAAAAGTCACAGCTCGTAAACGGAAATACAGTGTTTCAGAAGTACGAGGGTTTTATTATCATCAAACAGGTGGAAGTCCAGCTTGGATCGAAATATTTGTAGACAAAATAATTGAGTATAGAGTGAGTTTTTTCCGAAAGCTTCCTCCTCTGAGAGAGATAGCTTTTTCTAAAGTGCTGTATCATGAGCTAGGCCATCATATTCATAAAGTTCTTGCTCCAGAATATCGTGAGCAGGAAGATGTTGCAGATGAATGGCAGGAAAAGCTTACGAGTTTCTATGTACAGAAAAAATATTGGTATCTATTGCCGCTCTTACGATTAGCTGTATGGTTTAATCAAACCAAGCTGTATAAACAATATGAGGCAAAGATTTTAGAAGACATAAGAAGGCGATATAACGATAGAGGATAGTTTATGCAACTCAGACAAGAGCTTCTCCGCCGTCAGGCTGAAAACAAGCCGATTCGAGTTGGGGCCAGCGGAGCGGGCTGGATGGGCAGCGGCTTTGTCGCCGCGATGAAGCACGTGCCGGGAATGGAGGTCGTCCTGCTGGCCGATGCCGATACCAAAGCCGCCTGGAACGCCTTTCTCTCGACCGGCCTGTCGCGTGAGGATATTATCGAGGCAGATACGGTCAGCCGGGCGATGGATGCGCTCCAGGCAGGCAGGCGCGTCGTCACCGGCGACTACCGGCTGGCCGCCCAGGTGGAGGCAGTGGACATCGTCGCCGATGTGACTTACTCCCCGGCCATTGGCGCGGAGACCGCTTACACCTGCATCCAGCACGGCAAAGACGTGGTGCTGGTCAACATCGAAGCCGATGTAACGGTCGGGCGCATCCTGAAAAAATTGGCGCAAGAAGCCGGCGTGCTGTACACCGTTTCTTCGGGCGACGAGCCGGGCTGCCTGATGGAGCTTTACAACTTTGTCACCTGCCTGGGCTATGAAATTATGGTCATCGGCAAGGGCAAAAATAACCCGCTTAACCCCGCCGCCACCCCCGAAACGGTGGCCGAGTCGGCCCGCCGGCAGGATAAAGACCCCTATCAGGTCGCTTCATACGTGGATGGCACCAAAACCATGTTCGAGATGACCTGCGCGGCCAACGCCACCGGCTGCCTGCCGATGCAGCGGGGGATGATCGGCCCCGAAGCAACGCTGGAAACGGTTTCGCAAGCGTTTGCCCTGGCCGAAGATGGCGGCCTGACCCGGTTTCCCGGCGCAGTGGATTTTGTGCAGGGCAGTTCGATGGCCGGCGGGGTCTTTGTCACCGTCCGCATTGACGACGCCCGCATCCAGGCCGACCTGAATTATCTCAAGGTGGGCACAGGCAAATATTTCACCTTTTTCCGGCCCTACCACCTCTGGTTCCTGGAAGCGCCTATTTCCATTGCCCAGGCCCACCTGCTGCGCCAACCGACCCTGGCGCCGCTGGATCGCCCCATAGCCGACATCATGACTGTCGCCAAGCGCAACTTGCAGCCAGGCGAGACGCTGGATGATTTCGGCGGCTTTACGGTTCACGGCGTGATGGATCGCGCCGAAGTGATTCGTGAATTAAAAGCTCTGCCCGTTGGACTGGCTCCCGGCGCTCAAGTAGCTCGACCTGTCGCTGCCGGGGCAGTTATTACCTGGGATGATGTAAAACTGGACGAAGCCAGCACAGTGGTGAAGCTGCGGCGGCAGCAGGATGAGTTAGCGTGATACGTGATGCGTGATATGTGAAAAATTTTTACGCATCACGCATTACGCATAAAAATAAATTTTTCCGTATTCATAGGAGGCTCCCCAATGCGTATCGGTGTATTTACAGCTCTTTTTGGAAATTTGTCGTTTGAGGCTGCCCTCGACCGGGCAGTGGCCGCCGGAGTATCGGCGGTGGAAATCGGAGCGGGGGGTTATCCCGGCCAGCCCCATTGTCCCGTAGACGAACTGCTGGCCAGTAAAAGCGCTCGCCAAAAATACATGGAAGCTATTACCTCACGCGGGTTGATTCTCAGCGCCTTCAGTGTGCATGCAAACCCGGTTTCGCCAGATAAAGCTGAGGCGCAAAAGGCTGACGAGGATTTTCGCAAGGCGGTGCGATTGGCCGCGCTGCTGGACATACCCGTTGTCAATGCTTTTTCGGGCCTGCCCGCCGGTTCACCCAAAGACACCATGCCTAACTGGGTCACCTGCCCCTGGCCCCCGCATTTTTTGCAGATACTGGATTATCAGTGGAATGAAGTGACCATTCCCTACTGGCGTGAGGCCGGCAAATTTGCCGGGGAGCATGGCGTCAAGGTTGCTTTCGAGATGCATCCAGGCATGCTGGTCTACAATGTGGAAACACTCCTGAAGTTACGCGAGGCCGTTGGACCCATGCTTGGCTGTAACTTTGATCCGAGTCACCTGTTCTGGAATGGAGTTGACCCCGTAGCTGCTATTCGCGCCCTGGGTGAGGCGATTTTTCATGTGCATGGCAAGGATTGCTACGTGGACACGTTGAACATCGCCGTGAATGGCTGCAACGACAACAAACCCTACGGCCAAATAGCCAAACGGGCTTGGACCTTCCGCAGCATCGGCTATGGCCACGACGCCAAAACCTGGAAAGACATCATCAGCGCCCTGCGGCTGGTTGGCTACGATTACGTGATTTCGATTGAACACGAAGATGCCCTGATGTCTATTGACGAGGGCCTGGCCAAAGGGGTGGCTATGTTGAAAGAGGCAGGGATGGCCGAAACGCCTGGAGAAATGTTTTGGGCGTGAAATGTAAAACGTGATGTGTTTGGGGTAGTTATAAATACGAACATTGGGGGAGAACAGTTTTTTCGTCTTTCAGTATTTATACAGTATTTAACCTGTATACAACTAATATGTAAAAGTAATACATCTCTTTTTGACTTTTTCAATCTTCCATGTTACCATCCCAAGCGCATCTAACCTCAACAAACGACGTAAAATAACTCCAAAAAACTATGTTAATGCAATGTTTGGCCTATCTGAGCAGATTTGAAGGGGGGTGACGCCCACGACGCGCTGAATCTAATTTTTTCGTCAGCAATACTCTTTTAGCAATTTCTATGTCGAAATCCATTCAAGGAGGAAGTAAATGAGTAAGCGTTTGTTTTGGCTAATTAGCCTGTTGGTCATTCTGACCCTCAGCCTTGGCGGCGCGGCCACTTCCGTGGACGAAGCCGCTGCTCAAGAGGCAGATATTGGGACCCCACCTGAGGGGGTCACGGAGTTGAACATTCTGTGGGCGCAGTGGGACCCGGCTGACTATCTGCAGACCCTGGTGGCTGACTACGAAGCCGAGTATGGCATCAAGGTCAATGTCATCCAGGAACCGTGGGGATCGTTCCAGGATTTATTCTTCACCGAGATGTCAGCCCAGGGTTCTTCTTACGATATGGTCGTTGGCGACAGCCAGTGGCTTGGTCAGGCCTCCAGCGAAGGTCACTATGAAGATATGACCGAGTTTCTGACCTCCACCGGCATTGACCAGACCGTTACCCCGGCTACGTTACAATACTACGGTGAATTCCCGGCCGGTTCCGGCACCTACTGGGCTTACCCGACCGAAGGCGACGCCAACGGCTGGGCGTATCGCAAAGACCTCTTTGAAGACCCCGCCGAACAGGCAGCCTTCAAGGCCGAGTACGGCTATGATCTGGCTCCGCCTGAGACATACGAGCAGTTGATGGATATTGCTCAGTTCTTCACCCGCCCCGATCAAAATCTGTATGGGGTCGCCATCTACACCCAGGCCGACTACGACGCCCTGACCATGGGTGTCCAGAACGCTCTCTTTAGCTGGGGCGGTGACTGGAGCGACGCCAACAACAATCCTATGGGTGTCGTCAACTCGCCGGAAGCGGTTGAAGCGGTGCAGTTCTACCGTGACCTGTACGACTGCTGTCAGGCGCCTGGCCTGAGCAACGCCTTCTTTGTCGAAGTCAACGACGCCTTCATCGGCGGGCAGGTGGCTATGGCCATGAACTACTTTGCCTTCTTCCCGGCCCTGGTCAACCCCGAAGTCAGCCCCTATGCCGAGCAGACCGGCTTCTTTGTCAATCCCAAAGGCCCCGGTGGGGAGCAATATGCTGCTCTCGGTGGTCAGGGTATGAGCATCATCTCCTACATCTCTGACGACCAAAAAGAAGCTGCCAAACACTTCATCAAGTGGTTTGCCCAGGAAGAGGTTCAGCAAGAATGGGCCAAATTGGGCGGTTACACCTGTAACATTAATGTATTACAGTCTCAGGAGTTCCTGGATGCCGCTCCCTATAACGCAGCCTTTGCCGAGACCATGACCTTTGTCAAGGACTTCTGGAATATCCCCATCTACGGCGAGCTTCTCCGGGTCAGCCAGGCTGAACTCGGCCGGTTCATCATCGAAGGCCAGGGCACGGCTGAAGACACCATGAACGCCATCGCCGAACAACACCAACAAATCCTCGAGGATGCCGGTTTTATTAAGTAGTTTGCCAAAATTTAAGGGAGGCGGCGTGAAGCCCCTCCCTTTTTGCGAACGGATGTAATCTCAAGGCGGTAGGGGTAGGTCACTGACTTATCCCTACCGCCCGAACACGGAAAGGCAGGACCATGTCAACAGCAGTCAAAACGCAAGGCGAACTGTCCGCCGTTAAACGCGGTACCCAACCACAGCGCCAGCGCGGTCTAAGCGATCAAGCCATCCGTAACTGGTTCATCTGGCCGACGATGATCCTCTTGATTGCAATGAACGTTTTCCCTCTCATTTACAGCCTGTACCTCAGCTTCACCAACTATTCTGCCATTAAAAAAAGCCCACCTGTCTGGATTGCTTTTGATAACTTTGCCCGCGTCTTGAGCGATGAAAAAATGTGGTTCTATTTCTCGACGACCGGCAAATATGTCCTCGTCACCGTAGTCCTGCAATTATTGTTGGGTTTTATTTTGGCTCTCCTGGTCCGGGAAAAGTTTTTTGGCAGCGGGGTTATTACTACCCTCATCCTGGTGCCGATGATGTTATCGCCGGTCGTAGCCGGCCTGTTTTGGAAATTGATGTACAATCCTTCGTTCGGCTACCTCAACTACCTGTTAGGATTTGAAAGCGCCAGAGTAGCGCCGGACTGGCTGGCCAGCCGCTGGGCCGGCAAACCTGTGCCGGGGCTGGCTTTATGGGCGGTAATGATGGTAGATATCTGGATGTGGACACCTTTTGTGATGCTGCTCATCCTCTCCGGTCTAAAAGCCATCCCTGACTACCTGTATGAGGCGGCGGCCATTGATCGGGCCAGTTCCTGGTTCCAGTTCCGGCGGATCACTCTACCCCAGGTGGCTCCCCTGGTGCTGATTGCGCTGCTCTTCCGTACGATTGAAGCCTTCCAAAAATCATTTGACTTGGTTATGGGCCTCACCGGAGGTGGCCCCGGCGAACAGACAGAGTTGGTGGCCGTCAACATTTACCGGCAGGCCTTCCAGGGGCAGTGGCAAACCGGTCGCGCCAGCGCGGTGGCCTATGTCGTGCTGATTATTGTGATTGCGGTCAGCAACCTCTACATTAGAAATCTCAACCGGATGAAAGGAAGCTGAGCGATGTCAGCCTTTACCGAAACGGGACCCAGCGTCCCGGTTACCGAAAGTATCCGGGTTGACAAGGTCAGCCCCCGGGCCAAATTATTCAAGAATCTACGGGCGATATTGGTGGTCATCTGCGCCCTTATCGGCCTGGTGCCGGTGTTGATTATGGGCATGACCGCCTTTAAATCTCGCGCCGATGTTGTGTCTGTGCCGCCCCGCTTTATTTTCCAACCGACGCTGGAAGGCATTGTCTTCCTGCTCACGGAGCGATCCCAGCTCTCCGGCAAACGTCTGGAAGATGCCAAAAAGAATATTGACAACCTGGACCTTTTCGACCGGGTTGCCCTCCAAAACGGCCAGGTAATCAACGGCCCCAGTGACTTTGTGATGCGCTTGCGCAATTCCCTGATTATCGCCGGCGGTTCAACCATTGCCTCCGTTATACTGGGTGTGTTTGCTGCCTATGCCTTCAGTCGTTTCAACATGCCCGGCAAGGACGATCTGCTCTTTTTTATCTTAAGTACCCGCATGCTGCCGGCGGTTGTCGTCACCATTCCGCTCTTTTTGATGTACCGCCAGTTAGGTCTGCACGACACTCACCTGGGCATGATTCTGCTGTACACGGTTTTTAACCTGTCGCTGACCGTCTGGCTGCTCAAAGGCTTTATTGACGAGATACCCAAAGAATATGAAGAAGCCGCCCTGGTTGACGGCTATTCCCGCCTCCAGGCGTTTTACAAAATTGTGTTACCCCAGGCAGCCACCGGCATCGCCGCAACGACGGTCTTCGCTCTGATTTTTGCCTGGAATGAGTACGCTTTTGCCCTCATGCTCACCAGCCAGGCAGCTCGCACCGCCCCGCCGGCCATTGCCACCATGCAGGGTCGCGGCGGGATTGAGTGGTCGGCTATCGCCGCCGGCTCGCTGGTTTTCCTGATCCCGGTGGTCATCGTCACCTTTGCCCTGCGCCGGCACCTGCTGCGCGGCGTGACGTTTGGGGCCATCCGCCAATAAAAGCGGCAGGGGAGCGACTAATTCTAAACCCTTACTTCCTACTCCTTACTCCCCCAATTACCTTAAATTACAGTTTGGACAGATTATGGCTACAATCGAACTCCAGCAAGTTGAAAAAAAATTCGGCGATGTTTACGCCGTTAAACCGATGGATTTAACCATCACCACGGGTGAGTTTGTCGTACTGCTCGGCCCTTCGGGCTGTGGCAAGACGACTACCCTGCGCATGATTTCCGGCCTGGAAACGGTCAGCGGCGGCCAGATTTACCTGGATGGCCGGCATGTCACCTGGCTGTCACCGGCCGACCGGGATATCGCCTTTGTATTTCAGTTCTTTGCTCTCTATCCCCACCTGACGACCCGCGAGAATATTGCTTTTCCCTTGCAAGCAGAGGGGGCCTCCCAAGAAACCATTGAAAAGCGGGTCAAAGAAGTGGTGGACCTACTGCAAATCAGGCATCTGCTGGATATGCGGCCCGGCAAACTCAGCGGTGGCGACAAGCAGCGCGTCGCCCTGGCCCGCGCCCTGGTCCGGCGGCCGGCCGCCTTCCTGATGGATGAGCCGCTTGGCGCGCTCGACGCCGATTTCCGCGAAAGCATGCGGGCGGAAATCAAAAAACTACACATCAACCAAAACGCGACCACTGTGTACGTCACCCACGACCAGATTGAAGCGATGGCTATGGGCGACCGCATTGTGGTCATGTCTAACGCCGAGGTACAGCAGGTCGGCACGCCGGCCCAGGTTTACTATGATCCAGCCAACCTGTTTGTGGCTCGCTTCATCGGCAGCCCCGGCATGAACCTGGTAGCCGGACAATACGCCGATGGCGTCGTCAATTTGCCCGGCTCAAACAAATACGCGGCTGCGCCGGAGTGGTGCGACTCTCTCCAAGAAGGGCGCAACGGCAAAGACCTGGTAATTGTCGGCTTTCGTCCCGAAGCCGCCCAGATCAAGCCCGACGGGATGTTGGCGGGTGAGGTGTACGCCTCGGAACTTTATGGAGCACATACCTTGCTCCACGTCAATCTGCAAGATGAAATTGTCCATATCCGCACCGACCGGCTGTCTCGCTATCCCATTGGCACCATGGTCCGCTTTGATCTTGACCCCGACATGGTGCGCTTTTTCAACCCGGCCACTGAACTGGCGATCACGCGAAAGGGTATCTCATGAGTAATGTAACCTTACAGCATATTACCAAGCGATTTGGGATGATTACGGCGCTCAAGGATGTTTCTTTCTCCATCAAAGACGGCGAGTTTTTTGTACTGCTCGGCCCCACCGGTGCGGGCAAAACCACTACCTTGCGGGTGATTGCCGGGCTGGAAAAGCAAGATATTGGCCAGGTCAGCTTTGATGATGAGGTAATTGATCACCTGACCCCGGCCGACCGTGATATTGCTTTTGTCTTTCAACAATATTCACTCTATCCAACCATGTCCGTCTACGACAACCTGGCCTTTCCGCTGCGCTCCCCGCTGCGGCGCACGCCCGAGCCGGAAATCCGCAAGCGGGTCGAAGAAACCTCCGAAAAGCTGCGCATCAGCCACTTGCTACAACGCAAAACCGCCCGCCTTTCGGGTGGCGAAATGCAGCGCGTCTCGATTGGCCGGGCCATTGTGCGCAATCCCCGCATCTTCCTTATGGATGAACCGCTGTCGAACCTCGATGCCAAGCTGCGCGAGGCGCTGCGGGTCGAATTGCAGCACCTCCAAAAAACCGAAGGCAGCACAACCCTCTTTGTAACCCATGATCAGGTTGAAGCTTTGACGATGGCCGATCAAATCGCAGTTCTGCACGAGGGGCAAATTGTCCAGATTGGCACCCCTACCGACATCTACGACCGGCCGGCGACGATATTTGTGGCCCAACTCGTGGGCAGTCCCAGCATTAACCTGTTCAAGGCCAGCCACCAAGATGGGGCGATGGTGGTCGAAAACAGCCCGGTCCACTTTGCTTTGGGTGCGGCCGCGGCAGATTTACCGGCCACCTTTACTTTAGGCGTTCGCCCCGAAGATGTACAGCCCGACCCCAATGGCGACTTTGCCGGCCAGATCAACCTGATCGAGCCGCTGGGGGTGGAAACGATCCTGCACATCAAAGTAGGCGAGCAAACCTTACTCAGCAACATTTCCGGGATGGCTACGTGGCGCATCGGCGACACGATCCGCTTTAACATCGCCCGCGAGCGGCTGCACTATTTTGACTCGGACCGGCAGAACCGCATCGCCATGCCCGAAGCTTTACAGGTCCAAGTTTAGTTTGTGCATTGAGGAGCAAGAAATTTAACCAGGAAGGCGCAAAGACACAAATAAAAGATTTAAAACTTCGTAACTTGGTGTTTTTGCGGTAAAGTGTTTTGGCTTTGAATTTTTGCTAGAGGAAACCTATGAAAAAACGACGTCTACATGTGCCAATCGGCCTACCAATCTCAGTGGTGGTACTCTTGATTCTGGGCGCGGTGGCCAACCCCATTATCAGTTCAATTTTTACCGAGCAACAACTCAGCACCAATGTCCTTCTCTCGGCCATCCCCTTTGTTTGCATTTTCGCAGCCATCGTGCTGGCTTTTATCACCCTGGTGGCCTTTGTGGCCAGTCTGCTCAACCATAACATCCCGCCCGAGGTCTATCGCCCCATTGAATTAACCATCATCGCCGGCATTGTTCTGGGTATCCTGGGCATGTTCCAGCCCTGGTTCTTCATGGCCTACCGGGTCGGCTTCTTTGTGCTGCTCTTCTCCACGTTTGGCTTCATTCTGTGGAGCCACGTGATCCCCAAAGGAGTCCAGCACAGCGAGGAGGTTGGCGGCGTCTCGATCGGCGAATTTGAGCAGGGTCACAGTGGTTGAGCGGCTTCTTTCAATGGATGTTGACCGAGAGGTGGTAGAACGTAAAACGGATTACGTCAAAGTTTAGCCATCAATCATTACGTTTTACGCATTACTCATCCTATCATTATTTCTTATGTACCATATCGGAGGTTAACTATGAAATTCGGTGTAAACACCTGGGTCTGGACCGCCCCCCTGACCATTCCAGACTTAAAAACTCTGGCCCCCCATATCAAAAAGGGCGGCTTTGACTGGATCGAGCTGCCCGTCGAAGGCGTTGACGACTATGACCCCGTCGAAGCGGGAGCGATTATCCGCGACTGTGGCCTGGGAGCCAGTATTTGCGCGGCGATGGGACCGGACCGCGATCTGATCCACGAGGACAAGGCCATCCAGGAGAATGGAGTGGCTTATCTGCGCCAGTGCCTCGACATCGCCAAGACGGTTGGGGCGACCAACCTGGTCGGGCCGCTCTACTCGGCGGTGGGCCGCACCTGGCAGTCGACTCCGCAGGAACGAGAGCGCGACCTGGAACTGCTGGTCTCGTACCTGCGCCCGCTGGCCGACTACGCCGCCGACCGCGGCGTCACTATGTGCGTCGAGCCGCTGAACCGCTTCGAGACCAGCTTTATCAACCTTGCCCGCCAGGTCATCGAGGTCGTGGAGCGGGTAGACCGGCCCGCCTGCCAGATCATGCTCGACACCTTCCATATGAATATTGAAGAATCCTCTCTGGGCGACGCCATTCGCTCGGTTGGCTCCCGCCTGCGCCACTTCCACTCCTGTGAAAATGATCGCAGCGCACCCGGTGCGGGCCACGTCCCCTGGAACGAGGTCGCTCAGGCCCTGAAAGATATTAACTACGATGGCCCCGTTGTGATCGAGTCCTTCACCCCCAAAGTCAAAAGCATCGCCCGCGCCGCCGCCATCTGGCGTCCTCTGGCTGCAAGCCCCGACGCCCTGGCCTTCAACGGGCTGGCATTTTTGAAGAAGTTGTTAGCCTAGTTTGGTTTAATCCTCAGAATTCCGCTTCAGCCTGACCGCCGACCGCAGACGGCAGACCGCCCTCATCGGACGAGTACTGCGGCGGTCAGCGGTCAGCAGTCAGCGGTCGCAAGGAGGCGACGATGCCTAAAACAATTCTCCTCATTGGCACATTAGACACCAAGGGAGCGGAATATGCCTATGTCCGCGATTTGATTGTGAGTCGTGGGCACCAGGTATTGACCCTCAACGCCGGTGTGACCGGCGAGCCGGCCTTTTCCCCCGACATCAACGCCGCACAGGTGGCCGAGGCCGGCGGCGGCAATCTGGCCGAATTGCGCCAGCAGGCCGACCGCGGCGCAGCCCTGGAAGTGATGACCCGTGGGGCCGGCAAAATGGCCGCGCGCTTGTACGCCGAGGGCAAATTCGACGGGGTGCTGGGGCTGGGCGGCTCCGGCGGCACGGCGATTGCCACCGCGGCCATGCGCGAACTGCCGGTTGGCCTGCCCAAGGTCATGGTTTCTACGGTGGCCTCCGGCGACGTGCAGCCCTACGTCGGGGTCAAAGACATTGCCATGCTGTACTCGGTCGTGGACATTGCCGGGCTGAACCGGCTGTCGCGCCGGATTCTGGCCAATGCCGCCGGTATGGTCTGCGGCGCGGTAGAGCAGGAAGCGCCCGCGGCTGAAGACAAGCCGCTGGTGGCGGCAACCATGTTCGGCGTGACCACACCCTGTGTCACTATGGTCCGCGAGAAGCTGGAAGGGGCCGGTTACGAAGTGCTGGTCTTTCATGCCACCGGCAGCGGCGGCCAGGCCATGGAGAGCCTGATCAGCGCCGGGTTCCTTGCCGGTGTGGCCGACATCACCACGACCGAGTGGTGCGATGAGCTGGTCGGCGGGGTGCTCAACGCCGGGCCGCACCGGCTGGAAGCGGCAGCCAAAGCGGGCCTGCCCCAGGTCGTTTCGTGCGGCGCGCTGGATATGGTCAATTTCTGGGCCATGGAGACCGTGCCGCCGCAGTTCAAAAAACGGACCCTCTACAAACACAACCCCAACGTGACCTTGATGCGGACCACGCCCCAGGAGTGCGCCGAACTGGGCCGGATCATCGCCAGCAAGCTCAACCAGGCCGCCGGCCCGACGGTCCTGTTCATCCCGCTCAAGGGTGTCAGCGCCATTGACCAAGAGGGCCAGCCCTTCTACCTGCCCGAAGCCGACGCCGCCCTCTTTGAGTCCCTCCGCCGCAACATCCGCCCGCCGGTTGAGCTGGTCGAGCTGGACCTGCACATCAACGACCCGGAGTTTGCCGCGGCCATGGCAGCGCGGCTGCTGGGGATGCTGGGGGCACAGGGGTAGTCTAAACTTAACTTACGGAATTAGCTCGAAAATCATCCTTCGATACGGGCTAACGCCCTACTCAGGATGATTTTCGGCTGATGATCGCATCCTGAGTAGCCTTGAGCGAAGTGAAAGGCGTATCGAAGGATGCGCTTTGAGAAACTCCGAACTCTGGTTAGAAAGGAAACTATCATGGACAAGCAAACGCTCATTGCTCATTTGAACGAAGACCTCGCCGGCGAACTCGGCGCGATTATCCAATACATTACCTATGCGGCCAAGGCCACCGGCCCATACCGGCCTCAACTGGCCCAATTTTTCCTGGCGGAAGTGGCCGACGAGCAGCTCCACGCCCAGTTTTTGGCCAACAAGATTGTCGCCCTGGGCGGCGAGCCGGCCACCCAACCCCGCCCGGTGCCGGCGGCACGGACCAACCGCGCCATGCTGGAAGCCGTCCTGGCCGCCGAACGGCAGGCCACCGCCGACTATACCCAGCGGGCCAAGGAGGCCGAAGAGCTGGGCGACAAGGGGCTGGTGGTCCAGTTGGAAGACATGGTCCGTGACGAGAGCGGCCACTCCGAGGAAACCGAGCGTATGCTGCGCGATTGGCCGCTTTGATTGGGTTTAAAGTTCGGGATCGCTGAGGTGGAAGAGTTCCAGATAAAACCCTTATTCTGCGGAATATCTGGAACTTTTCCAGATATAGATGGTTTCGGTTGACCAGGAAACTGCCTTAGCTCATCAACGGAATAGCAAAAGAGTATAACAGGGTAGATGAACTTATTAGAAAACAGCTTTGATGCTCTCCGGGATATTCCTTTATCTAAATTGCCAAATATGTTGGATGGAACATTATTTCTTCAATTCCTTCCGCAGAATACTGTACTATTAACCCAACAGGCAATACGGGATGCCTTTTCGACAGAAGAACCTCGTTTATTAACTTTAATAGCTCATCTATATTTGGATTATGTGCTTGGATTACTTTTAAATAACGAAAAACATAATCTTAACAAATCCCAACAAGAGTCCTTTCATGCTAAACTTCAATTTCTAAACTCAATCGGAAAATTTCAAAATGATGTATATGCATCTCTAACTGAAGTCAATAGATTGCGGAATTTGTTTGCACACAATATCTTTTTTGAGATTACAGATTGGAATCCTGCCGTTATACCCTACGTTCACAAACATAATCTAGTGGTTCCGAAGCGAAAAAACCTGTTACGTGCCTTTTCGGTTTTGATTATTAGGTTTACATTTTTAACCCTTCTTGAGGAATTAGAAAGAGATAATAGGTGGTTATATTTTGAATATATCTACCGAACATACCAAAGTCGCGTAGGAATAATTCGGCCTTGGAAGTGGCAAAATATCTAAAGCGTAATTCATCTGCACCATAAGTGATAGTTAAAGCAAGAAGAGTAGACATTTTGCTGGCTTGGCGGTAGCTGATACACGTTTCGCTAAGCGTGAATATAAGAAATGGAACAGCAAATCAAAGACCGCTACAGCGACGCCATCTTGCAGGAAGCCATGTGCCGCTATGGCCTGACCAACGGGCAGGTCCGGTCCCTTGACGCCTTTGAGAGCTTCATCTACGAGTTTGAGCGAGATTCGCAGGGCTATATCCTGCGCGTCGGGCACACACTGCGCAAGAGCGAAGCGCTGGTTCTGGGGGAAGTGGATTGGATCAACACTCTGGTCGAAGGTGGCGTCTCCGTCGCCCGGGCGATCCCCTCGGACAGCGGGCAGCTCGTGGAAGCGGTGGACGATGGTCAGGGCGGGCAGTTCCTGGCCACAGCGTTTGTCAAAGCGCAAGGCCAGCCGCCCTGGGAGTTGTGGACGCCCGGCCTTTATGAAAGCTACGGGCGGCTGATCGGCTCGATGCACGCGCTGGCGGAGCAGTACCAGCCCGCCCAGCCGGCCTGGAAGCGCCCGGAGTGGGACGACGAGAGCATGGAGTTTGTCGAGCGCTACCTGCCGGTTTCAGAAACCGCAGCGAAGGAGAAGTACCGCGCCCTGTGCGCTCATTTGCGCGACCTGCCCAAAGAACGCACGGCCTACGGCCTGATCCACCAGGACGCGCACGGCAGCAACTTTTTGGTGGACGAAGCCGGGACCATCACCCTGTTTGATTTTGACGACTGTGTGTATAGCTGGTTTATCAACGATATTGCGATTGTGCTGTTTTATATCGTCATGGACGCCGCCGACTGGCCCGCCTTCACCCAGGAGTTTATGACCCATTTTTTGCGCGGCTACCGGCAGGTCCGCCCGTTAGACCCGCAGTGGTTGAAGGAGATACCCAATTTCTTGAAACTCCGCGAATTGGAACTGTATGCGGTGATCCATCGCGACTTTGACGTGAGCCATATTGACCACTGGTGGTGTGCCCGTTTTATGCGCGGCCGCAAAGAGAAGATCGAGCAGGACCGGCCCTTTATTGACTTTGACTTCGAGTCGCTGGCCGCAGTTTTATAGAAGTGTTCATGAGCGTATCACCCGCCACCGATATTGAAACATTCGCCCTCACCCTAACCCTCTCCCACTGTGAGAGGGGACGCTTGGCTTTCTCCCCTCGCCCAAAGGGCGAGGGGCCGGGGGTGAGGGCTATTCTCAAAGGAGGGCGCAAGAGAAATATATCATGCTGACGCTCAAAGAAGCCGCCCAGGAATTCCTGGCGCAAAAACGGATTGCCGTCGCCGGCGTCTCGCGCCAGGGCGACACGGCGGCCAATGCCATCTACAAGAAGCTGCGCCAGGGGGGTTATGACGTCTTCCCGGTCAATCCTAACGCGGCGGAAGTCGAAGGGGACCGCTGCTACCCTACCCTGGCCGCGATCCCCGGCGGGGTTGAGGCGGTGGTTATTGCCACGCACCCCAACGTTACGGAGCAGGTGGTACGCGAGTGCGCCGCCCTGGGGATCAAGCGGCTGTGGATGCACCGCTCCTTTGGCCAGGGCAGCGTAGACGACGAAGCGGTGCGGCTATGCGCAGAACTGGGGCTAAGCGTCATCCCCGGCAGTTGCCCGCTGATGTTCTGCGAGCCGGTGGACGTGGGCCACAAGTGCCTGCGCTGGTTTCTGCAGGTCAGCGGGAAAGCGGCAAAGCCAAACTACAACAGTTAAGGGACGACTATGCACGCGCATAATGTTTACTTTTGGTTAAAAAACGATTTAGACCCTGGCGACTTAAGCGCGTTTGAACAAGGGTTGCAGGCGCTAACGCATGATCCTACCGTGGAATCCGGTTACTACGGCCGGCCAGCCGACACCCAGCGCGAGGTGGTCGAAAATAGTTACACCTATGGACTGCTATTGCTGTTTGACGACCTGGCCGCCCATGACCGGTATCAAGTGGGGGCTGTTCATCTCAAGTTTGTTGAAGCCCACGCCCCAAAATGGGCCAGAGTGGTCGTTCACGATATTGAGACTATTTAAGCATTGTAACTGATTTTTTCATTACAAATTCTGAACAAGGAGGTTTATTATGCCATTCATACCACGTGAAGAGTCGCTGCGGCGGCTGCGAGCGCAGGTAGCCAAGGGCACGCCGATCATCGGCGCAGGCGCAGGAACCGGCATCTCGGCCAAATTTGCCGAACGCGGCGGCGTGGACATCATCATCATCTATAATTCGGGGCGCTACCGCATGGCCGGGCGCGGCAGCCTGGCCGGCCTGCTGCCCTACGGCGACGCCAACGCCATCGTCAAGGAGATGGGGGCCGAGGTGCTGCCGGTGGTCAAAAATACGCCGGTGCTGGCCGGCGTGTGCGGGACCGACCCTTTCCGGCTGATGCCGGTGCTTCTGCGTGAGCTGAAAGCGCAGGGCTTCGACGGGGTGCAGAACTTCCCCACCGTCGGCCTGTTCGACGGGGTCTTCCGGGCTAACCTGGAAGAGACCGGCATGGGTTACAGCCTGGAAGTCGAGATGGTCCGCCTGGCTCATGAACTGGACATGCTGACCTGTCCTTACGTTTTCACCCCGGAGGAAGCGCGGGCCATGGCCGAGGCCGGGGCCGACGTGCTGGTCCCGCACATGGGCCTGACCACCAAGGGTGCGATTGGCGCCTCCACGGCCCTCACCCTGGCAGAGTCGGCCAAGCGGGTCCAGGCGATGCGCGATGCGGCGGTCAAGATCAACCCGGACATTTTGGTGCTCTGCCATGGCGGGCCGATTGCCGAGCCGCAGGATGCCCAGTACATCTTCGACCACACCGAAGGCATCGCCGGCTTCTTCGGGGCCAGCAGTATCGAACGGCTGTCGGTCGAGCCGGCCATCGAAGGGCAAGCCCGAAATTTCAAAGGACTGCACCTGTAAAATAATGAAAAGGTACTGCCGAGTGCTCCGCACCCGGCGGGGTAGCAAAGTAGCAGGAGGGAAGAATTTCCCCGTCTACCGTCTACCGTCTACCGTCTACTATTTTCTGAGGAGTTGAAAATGACCAAAAAAGTAAATGTTGCTATTGTTGGCCTGGGGTTTGGCGCTGAATTCATCCCCATTTATCAAAGACATCCTGATGCTGAGTGTTACGCCATCTGCCAGCGGAATGAGGAAAACCTCAATAAGATCGGCGATGCCTTTGGCATTGACAAGCGCTACACCAGTTTTGACGAGCTGCTGGCCGACAAAGAGGTTGATGCCGTGCACATCAACTCACCCATTGCCGACCATGCCTGGATGTCTGTTGCGGCGCTTAAGGCCGGTAAACACGCCGCCAGCACCGTGCCCATGGCGACCACCACCGAGGAATGCCTGGCCATTGTCAAGGCCAGCAAAGAAGCGAAAAAAGTTTATATGATGATGGAAACGGCGGTCTATACCCGCGAGTTCCTCTACGCCAAGGATCTGGTCGAAAGCGGCAAACTGGGCAAAATCCAGTTTTTACGCGGCTCACACCAGCAAAATATGGGGCTGCCGGGCTGGCCGGCCTACTGGTATGGCTTCCCGCCGATGCACTACGCCACCCACGCGGTCAGCCCGCTCCTGGCGCTGGCCAAAACCACCGCCGAGTATGTCATTTGCCACGGCTCCGGGCGGATCAGCGAAGAATACGTGCAAAAGTACAATTCGCCCTTTGCCGTTGAAACTTCAACTATGAAACTGCGGGACTCTGACCTGGCCTGCGAAGTGACCCGCTCGCTCTTTGATACCATCCGCCAATACCGGGAAAGCTTTGACGTCTACGGCACCAAACTTTCGTTTGAATGGGAGCAGGTGGCCGAAGAGGGGATGGTGATTTATTCCGGCTTTGAAGATACCGAGCGCATCAAGGTCCCGGATTTCGGCCATCTCCTGCCGCCGGAGATCGCTCCGTTCACCCTGGGCGGGGTCTACGATGAAGAGCATGCCCACACCTCGTTCATCCAGGGCAGCGGTCACGGCGGGTCGCACCCCCACATGGCCCACGAGTTTGTGCGGGCCATTGTCGAAGAACGAGAAGCGACCGTCAACGCGGTTACCGCCGCCAACTGGACCATGGCCGGAATTTGCTCGCACGAGTCCGCGATGAAAGGTGGGCAAAAAATAACAATCCCTGTTCCTGAATAAGTGTTACAAACAATTCGTAAACTTTAAATTTTTCAAAAGAGTGTTCACGAACCTGTGGCACATCATCAACAATGAAAAGGTAGCAGAGTAGCACGCCCTTTCCCCCTTCGGGGACGCCCGAAGGGGCGCGGCCAGCACCCGAAGGGGTGAGGTTGCAGGGAACTATTATCCCTGTCTACCGTCTACCCTCTACCGTCTACTATTTTCAAAGGAGAATCAACGATGGCACGACCTGTCACTTTATTCACCGGCCAGTGGGCCGATTTATCGCTGGAAGATTTGGCCAAGAAAGTCAGCGCCTGGGGCTACGACGGCCTGGAGCTGGCCTGCTGGGGCGACCACTTTGAAGTGGATAAGGCTCTCGAAAGCGACAAATACCTCCGCGACAAGCGCGACCTGCTGGAAAAGTACAATCTGAAATGCTGGGCCGTCAGCACCCACCTGGTGGGCCAATGTGTTTGCGACAACATTGACGACCGAAATAAAAGCATTCTGCCACCGCGTCTGTGGGGCGACGGCGACCCCGAAGGCGTCCGTCAGCGCTGCGCCGAAGAAGTCAAAAACACGGCCCGCGCCGCCGCCGCGTTTGGCGTCAAGATCGTCAACGGCTTCACCGGCTCGCCCATCTGGCACATGGTCTACTCCTTCCCGCCCAACGATTTTGCCAAAATTGAGGCCGGTTACAAGGAGTTTGCCGACCGCTGGAACCCGATTATGGATGTGTTTGATGAAGTGGGGGTTAAGTGGGGACTGGAAGTTCATCCCTCTGAAATTGCCTACGACTTTGTAACCACCGAGAAGACTTTGGCCGCCATTGGCCGCCGCCCGGCCTTCGGCATCAACTTTGACCCCAGCCACTTTGCCCACCAGTTCCTCGACTCTGCCGCCTTTGTGATGGAGTTTGGCGACCGGATTTATCACGTCCACGTCAAGGACTCCAAGAAACGGGTCGGCGATGGCCGGCGCAGCATCCTCGGCTCGCACCTGAACTTCGGCGATGTCCGGCGCGGCTGGGACTTTGTCTCGCCCGGGCACGGCGATGTGGACTTTGAAGAGCTGTTCCGCGCCCTCAACCGCATCGGCTACAACGGCCCGCTGTCGGTCGAGTGGGAAGACAGCGGCATGGACCGCGACTGGGGCGCGCCCGATGCCCTGGCCATGATCCGCCGCACCGACTTCGCCCCCTCCGCCGTCGCCTTCGATGCGGCCTTTGCCTCGGATAAGTAAGCGTAACTCCTAGAAAGACCGCAGAGGTTTTTGAAACCTCTGCGGTCTACGTGGACAGACCCACAGAAAAAATAACGGTTGACAATCCCCCCACACTACAGTATTATCTTGATTGAATTTGACTGCCTTACCTCACCGACTCTGCATTCTGCCGTTCAAAAAAGAGGATCAACGCTTGGCCCTGGACAAAAGCTTTGTGGGCAAAGGCTTTGCCCCTTTTACCTTTGAAGTTGACAAGAGCAAAATCAGGGAGTTAGCTCAGGCCCTGGGCGACGATAATCCTACCTTTTTTGACGATGCCGCGGCCCAGGCAGAGGGTCTGCCGGGGATTGTCGCCCCACCCACCTTTCCGAGCGTGCTCAAAATGTGGGGCGAGGGCGGCAGTTCCCCGCACATCAAAACGATGGGGGGGAACGTGCTCCGGCTGCTGCACGGCAGCGAAGAGTACGAGTATTACACCTTAATTCGCCCCGGCGACGTGATCACCGGCCAAACCAGGGTGGTTAGCATTGAGGAGAAAGAGTCGCGCAGCGGCTCTCTGGAAATTGTCGTCCTGCAAACCGATTACCATAACCAGCACGGCGAGCAGGTCGTCACTGCCCGCACCACCATTATCCTGCGTTGAGGCAGCCCGTGAAGGTTTATTTCGAGGATGTGAACGTTGGCGACAGCATCCCCAGCCTGACCGCCGCTCCGATTACCGAAACGCAACTGGTGCGCTATGCCGGCGCTTCCGGCGATTTTAACCCCATTCACACCGTCCCCCACCTGGCCGAAGCAGCCGGGTTGGGCGGCGTCATCGCACACGGGATGCTGGTCATGGGCCTGGTGGGACGGGCCATTACCACCTGGATTGGCGTCGCGCCCTTGCGCCAGTTTGGGGTGCGCTTTACCGGCATGACCAAGCCGGGGCAAACTATCACCGTAACCGGCAGGGTGGTCGAAAAGCTGATAGTCAACGGCGAGTACCGTATCCGTTGCGAGGTGGTGGCCGCAGATCAAGACGGCCAGCCCAAAGTGCAAGGCAGCTTTGTCGCAGCCCTGCCAAAGCGAGGCAATTGAATGGAAGGTTGGAAGGTGGGTTGGAACGCTGATCGTCGCTGATAACCGCTGATTTTCGCAAGCAAATAAATTAGAACTAAAATCTGCGAAAATCAGTTAAATCTGCGTCGTCTGCGCCCCATTACACACCCTATTATAAGTGCCAACTTAGGGGGAGACTAGGCAATGGGTTTAATTGAAGGCAAAGTAGCTATCGTCACCGGCAGCGGGCGTGGGATTGGGGCGGCGACGGCCAAGCTGCTGGCTCAGCACGGCGCCCGCCTCGTCGTCAGCGATCTGGACGAGACTCCGGCGGGTGAAACGGCGGCAGCCATCCGTGCTGGTGGCGGCGAGGCCGTCACCTTTTGCGGCGATGTGACTCAGCCGGATTTTCCGGCGGCAATTGTCCAAAAAGCAGCAGGGACATACGGCGGGCTGGATATTCTGGTCAACAATGCCGGCTTTACCTGGGACAGCATGCTCCACACCATGACCGATAAACAGTGGGAGGTCATTATTGGCGTTCATCTGACCGCTCCCTTTCGCATGGCTCGCGCCGCAGCTAACGTGATGCGCGAACAGGCCAAGGCCGAAATAGCGGCTGCTGGCCAGGCTCAGCCGCGCAAAATTGTCAACATCAGCTCGATCTCCGCCTTTTACGGCAACGCCGGCCAGGCCAATTATGCGGCCGCTAAGGCCGGGGTGGTTGGCTTGACCCGCGTGATTGCCCGTGAGTGGGGTCGTTTCAACATTCAGGCTAATGCCGTCTCCTTTGGCTGGATTGAGACGCGTCTGACCGCCGACAAGGCTCAGGGTGAGGCCATCGAGGTGGCCGGCGAGAAGGTAGCCCTGGGTATTCCTCAAAGCGGCCTCGAGGTCCGCAAGCAGATCATCGCCCTGGGCCGGCCTGGAACGCCGGAAGAAGCCGCCGGCCCCATCCTGTTCCTCTGCTCACCTCTGGCCAATTACGTGACCGGCCATCTGCTCAAGGTGGATGGCGGGCGATAGGAGCAGACTGCTACTTAAAGACCATTGCCAGGGCTGGTCATCAATGTTATACTTTGGGAAAATGAGCCGGGTTATCTAACCCAAAATTTCCTGTTTGGACTAGAGGCGAAAACATGCTGAAACCGGGAGCCAAGTATGACCACAATTGCTGCATCTAAAACTGACGCGGGGCGCACCGCCAAGCATAATCAGGATTACTTGTGGCTGGACGACGCAGCAGGCATTTATATTGTAGCTGATGGCATGGGCGGGCAAGAGGCCGGCGAACTGGCCAGCCAACTGGCCGCTACAACTGCCGGACAATTTATTGCCACTCGACTGGAAGTCCAGGCTGGGTCTCTCTCCACAACCGCAGCGAAAGATTTGGTCATTGGCGCTCTTGAAGCCGCTAATGAAACGGTCATGACGGCCGCTCTGGAGGCGAAACAGGATCGCCGGATGGGCGCAGCTATTGTGCTGGCCCTGGTCCATCTCACCCAGGTCTACATTTGCCATGCCGGAGATGCCCGTGCTTACCTGGTGCGCAATTCAAGCTTGACCCGCCTGACAACCGACGATTCCTGGGTCGCCGAACTGGTGGCCAAAGGCTTGATCACCGAGGAACAGGCCCAACACCATCCCCTGGGGCATATCCTGACCAAAGCCGTTGGCCATGAATCGCCCCTGGAGCCTGCTTTCGATCAAGTCGCTCTCACACCGGGAGATTGGCTGTTGTTATGCAGCGACGGTCTCTGGAAAATGGTTGGCGACGAGCAACTACTGGCTGCCTTGCAGGCCCCGCAGGTTACCCCCGCCCAGGCCGTCGAGAACCTGGTTGAGGCGGCTAATGCCGCCGGCGGCAAAGACAACATCTCCCTGATTGTCATCAGAATAGTCTGAAGCTCTACTGGACAATTTTAATTCCGTCCCCTATAATAGAACTTCGTTCTGGATAAAGAACAGGTTTAACCCTACTTGGGGGAGTTATGTCTGCGCCAGTACCAGCTATTGACCGGGCTATTCGTGTGCTCTACCTTTTCAAAAGTGGCGACAAAAAAGAGTATGGCGTGTCGGAAATCAGCCGCCTGCTGCGCCTCAACAAGAGCACCGTCCACAATATTCTCAACACCTTGACCCAACACAAGTTTTTGGAGCAAAATGCTGTCACCCGGAGTTACCGGCTAGGCCCAGCCCTGGCCGAGTTGGGTAGTCTGGTCCGCAGCCAACTTGACGTGCGCGAGGTGGCTCGGCCTCATCTGCGCCGCCTGATGGAACGGGCCAATGCGACCTTTTTGCTGGGCGTCTTCGACGGTAAGGCCATTACCATTGTGGATAAAGAGGAACCCCTGGCCGACGTGCGGGTGGCGGCCCCCATTGGCATGAAAATTCCCTTTTGTGCGGGCGCGTTTGGCCGGGCTTTTTTGGCCTATCTGCCGCCCGAAACCATCAACCAACTCTTGATTGACCCCGGTCTCAAAACCTTTACCCCCACCTCTATCACCGACCCTAACCAGTACCGGGCCGCTCTGGCTAACGTGAGAGCGCAGGGCTACGCGATTGACGACACCGAGGAGTATCTGCGCGGCGTTGGGGCAATCGCCGTACCCCTTTTCGCCCCGGCGGCTTCCGGCGAGCGCGAGGTAGCCGCAGTCATGACCCTGGTCGGCTTTAGCTCGCAGCTAACCTCCACCAAAATCACTGAATTTACCTCCTGGCTGGTTGCAGCAGCACGAGAGATTTCTGAAAAGTTAGGTGGGGCAGGCTGAGTCCTCAAGGCAACCCTATCCAAAAGGCCTGACCCTCCACCTGCCAGCTCCTGGCGACATTGAAAGAGCGAGGATCAAGCACTGCCAATTCGGTCGTCGTTTGGCCGGGCCGGCGGGCCAGCAGGACTGGTTGATTATCCGTTTGCCGGCTGAGCACAACTTCCCACCCCGTCAAATGGGCAACTTCCTCCAGCGTGGCGGCGTCGAGCACCTCCGTCCATGGTTCCAACTCTCCCCAGCCGTCGAGCAGCAAGTAAGCCCCATCCGGGGTGAGCCTGATCCCGCTGGCCCGCGTGTCCAGGCTGGCTACTTTGCGACCGCTCTCAACTTCGATGACCTGGAGGCCGAGTAATGTTGTGCTGCTCTGCCAGTGACCCTCAGGAGTGGGGGTCGCCTCCATTGCCTGGCTCAGCACAAAGAGCCGGGTCCCATCCGCGGCGAGAACGGCCGTTTTAAAGCCGCCCATCCCCGCCCCTTTAGCCTGGGCCACCCCTGCCGTCAGGGCCAGCAGTTCATCAAACCACGACCGGGCGGCCTGCATTTCGACGCTGCGGACCACCCGCGCCGCCAGGTCAATAGCCGTTAGTTTTTCCTCATCGGCATGGACCAAGTAAAGCTGGCGGCCATCGTGAGAGAGGACCACCGCCGGCGACCAGTAAGCAAAGAGCCGCTCTTCGTAGGGAGCCGCGCACGTTTCCTCGCACCAACTACCGCTCAGGATGCGTTCAAGCGGCTGCTCCCACTGCACGGCCAGGGTAGCAGCCTCAACCAGCAGCAGCCGGGGCGAACCGGGTTTGGCTATCCCCGGGTCGGGACCCAGCGGCGCTCCGTAGAGCGCCAGGCTCGTGCCATCCAGGGCAAAGCTGACGAGAGCGGGGCGAAATTCCAGGACACGTTGGCCGATAAGCTGGCCGGTGTTGGCGTCGAACAGCATGAGCGTACTGTTTTTTTTCAGCTCATAACTAAGGGCAAGCGTGCTGTTCTGAGAGTTAAAAGCGAACAGCCCGACCCAGCCCTGTCCCGGCAACGCGGCCTTGACCCTGCGTTGGGCGGGCAGATTGACCAGCATTAACTCATCGGCGCTGGGCCGGCAACTGCTTCCCCCGGCGAAAGGTTCGCAGCTCTGCCCGTGCGAGCCAACCACTGCCAGACGTTGACCATCGCTTGAGATGGCAGCCGGCAGAGTGTATAGGGGATTATCGCTGATGGTGCGCAGGGTGCGGCCAGGTAGATCCCGGCCCGTAGCCGGATCAACCAGGTGGATTTCGTGACGCTGCTGCCGGTCGTTCCACAGGGTAAGCAGCACTCCCGGCGCCGGGGTGACAGCAGGGGTAGGGGGTTGAGGCGTGGCAGCAACTAAAACTTGGATGCCGGGGCTGACTCCCAGCACGGCGCATGCGCCTGCAATGAGTAAAAGCCATAAAAAGGGAGTAATTTTCATCGCGGCCCTCCGCTATCGGCGTGATTTTAAAGATGTTTCCATCCTTATATACACCACAGTGCAAGCAGAGGTTCCCCTGGCGGTTTACAGATCGTTACATCGGATTTAAAATAATCTCCGGCAGCCGCGCGTGTGAATAGATGAGCCAATCAGGACCGGCAGCAGACAGCAGGGCTGAGTCACCTGCACCGGAGAGGACACTCACCGCCGCCATGCCGGCGGCCCGGCTGGCCCGCACATCGGTGGGAGTATCGCCCACATAGACAGCCTGGCCTGGTTCGACTCCCAGCGCAGCCGCGCCTTTGAGCGGTCCCTCCGGGTCGGGTTTGGGGCGGGTCACATCTGCCCCGGTCACAACGGTCTCAAAAAAATCCAGCAGCCCTTCCTCCCGCAGCGGCTCAAATGAACCGCTCTGCGAGCCGGTCATAATGGCCAGGCGCAAACCACGACTTTGCAGCGTTTCCAGGGTCTGGCGTAAACCAGGCATGATCCGGCCGTGCTGCCGCAGCACCTCCGGCCAGCGCCGCATGGCTTCTCGTTTCATCGCCTCCATCAATTCCAGGCGATTGGGATGTTCAAGGGGGATGACCAGCTCCCAAAAGGTAGGATGGTTGTTGTTCAGGGCGTAGCGAACCGTCTCGCGGCTGACGAGCAGCCCATGCGGGGCGGCAGCCAATGCGGCGACAGTGTGATAGGCGTCCACCGTATCCACCAGGGTGCCATCCACATCAAAAATGACGGCCTGTACAGACAGCGGTTGGCTGATTTCTAGAGTCAAGCTATCGCCGTCGGTAAGACCCAACTCCTGGCGAAGCGGCAGGGCGGCAATGACTTCGACTTGAGTCTCAGGGTAGCCCGGCACGTCAGGCAGGATAATTGCTCCCGGTACGTATCCGGCAATACGGATGGGGTAGCCGCGGGCCTCACACCAGGCTCGGTTAGGCGGCACGATCAGGCAGCCAGCTTGACGTTTCAAGTCGGCCCATTGGGTCAAGTCGGCGGGGTGATGGAGGTGGAGATTGAGAGTGCCAGGGTGGGGGTCAATGCCCAGCTTGGTCATAAACTGCGAGCGCACCCAATCGAGCTGCGTGAACGAAGCACCCTGCCCCAGGCCGGCGACAACCTGCCCGGTGAGGGTTAACCGGGCCATGTACGCATCTCGGTATAAACGGCCTGCTCCATCGCCCGCATGCTCTCGCGCTGCTCAGGCGGCCACTCATAGCCCAGCGGCTGGACTCTGACTCCCGGCCAGGATTGGTCTTTGACTTCTGAGACGGCCAAATTCATCATGGCCACCCTAAAAGGGGCTGCTTCAATTTGCGGTTTGACGAGTCGGGCAGCGCCTTTGACCAAAAAGATGAGATTATTCTGATTGATGATTTGCAGGGCCGCCCGTGACTCTCGCTCCAAATTGGTCAGGGTGACGCTGCCGTGGTCGGCAGCAAAACGCAGGTGAATAGTATCCAGGGCGACAGCCCAGGTAAAGGCCGTATGCGGAAAGCCATCCGGGCCAACGGTCAACAACAGAGCCGGACAACCCTGCCGCAGAACTTGCAGCAGTGCCGGGGGCAGGTCAGGGTTTACACGCTGGCTCATCATCTCTCCTAAAAGTGTGAGTAGTATACCTACTTCACCCTTCGTGTCAATCGCTCGCGACCTTTCAGAGTTTGACCTTACCCAGAACTGGCGATATACTGATGAAGAGTTAAGGAGTTAAAACGTAAGTTTGGTTATAATGTTTCGATGAAATTTGATACATCTCTCCTGGTTAGCGATTTAAGAGACATGCCTGCCTTGACTCAGGCCGCGGAGGCGATGGGCTTTGCCGGCATTTGGGTGGCTGAAACCGCCCATGACGCTTTTTTGCCACTGGTGCTGGCGGCGGAGCACAGCCGGCGGCTTTCGCTGGGGACTGGTATCGCCCTGGCTTTTTCGCGCAGCCCGGCCGTACTGGCTTACCTGGCCTGGGATCTGGCCCGCTTCTCCCAGGGACGCTTTATTTTGGGGCTGGGCACGCAGGTAAAAGGGCACAATGAGCGCCGCATCGGGGTTAAATGGGAAAAACCAGTGGAGAAAATGCGCGAGGTTATCCTGGCTATGCGCGCCTTTTGGGACTGCTGGCAGCACGGCACCAAGCTCAACTTTCGGGGTGAGTTCTTCAAGCTGACCCTGATGACGCCTTTTTTCAATCCCGGCCCGCACGACTACCCCCATGTGCCGATTTACATCGCCGGGGTCAACCCGCGCATGTGCCAACTGGCCGGCGAGTTGTGCGAAGGCTTTCACGTCCACCCTCTCCATACCGCCCGGACGATCCGCGAAGTGACGCTGCCCAATATCGAAGCCGGCCTGGCCCAAAGCGGCCGCCAGCGGGGCGACATCGAGCTGATCACCAGCATTTTTGTCGTGCCCACCGACGACCCGGTCCAGGCCCGCCGCTGCGAGGCCGACGCCCGCCAGCAAATCGCTTTCTATGCCAGCACGCCCGCCTATAAAATTGTCTTCGATGTGCATGGCTGGGGCAACACCGCCGAGCAGTTGAGCGCCCTGGCCGCTCGAGGCCGCTGGGAAGAGATGCCCGGCCTCATCAGCGACGAGATGCTGGCCGAGTTTGTCCTGCAAGGAAGCTGGGCCGAACTACCCGACCTGGTCAAGGCCAAGTATACCGGCTTGTTGGATCGGGTCAGCTATTACTTCCCCTTTATACCGGGCCAACATGACGAAGGCTGGCGGGCTACGCTGGCCGGGTTTGCTTAAGCATTTATATTTGGACCTCGGATGGCCGAGGTCAGCACGCCCACCAGGGCCACCCCAACCGCCACCAGGAATCCGGCCCGAATCCCTTCGTAAGTCGCCGTAGCCGAACCGGCGGCCTGGGCTTGGGCCTGAACGGTGGTAAAGACGGCCCCAGCCAGACCTACCCCCAAAACCATCCCCATGTTACGCGCCGTGGCCATAATGCCGGAGGCAATGCCCCGCCGGTGCAGCGGCGCGGCCCCCAGCAGGGCGCTGGTGTTGGGAGAGATAAACACACCCGTCCCGAAACCCACCGTTGCCAGAGAGAGGGCTACATAACTTAAGGGGGAGCCGGCCTCGACCTGGGCCAGGAGAAACAAGCCCAGCGCCATGACGCCCATGCCAAGCGTACTGAGCAAGCGCGCCCCCATCCGGTCCGACAGCGTTCCACTTAACGGAGCCATAATGGCCATGATCACCGGCTGGGCGGTCAGAATCAGGCCCGCCTGGGCCGGACTCAGACCGCGCGCCTGGATGAGGTAAAAAGGTAATAAAAACAAGCCGGTAAACAGGCAGATGTAGTTAAAGACGGCGCTGGCCGTCGAAGCGGAAAAGAGCGGCACACGAAACAAGGTCAAATCGAGCATGGGACTGCTTACGCGCTGCTCAATAAGCACGAACACAACTAGCAGAACAACCGCCGCCGCCAGGAGTCCCAAGATTGCCGGCGAACTCCAGCCCCAGGCGTGGCCCTGATTCAACCCCAGCAGCAGGGCCACCAGCCCGGCCATAAAGGTGATCGCCCCGGCCAGGTCAAATCGTTCCGCCCGCTCGGCGCCGGGATCGAGCGGGATAAAATACAGGCTGAGCAGCAGCGCCAGCAGGCCGACCGGCAGGTTGATGTAGAACACCGCCCGCCAGCCGTACTCGCTGGTCAACCAGCCGCCCAAAGAGGGGCCGACCGTCAGGCCCAAATAGGTCATGGTGGCTTGCAGGCCAAGCACCTGGCCGCGCTGTTGGGGTGGAAAGTTCTTGGTCAGGATAGCCGGCGAGTTGGCCAGGAGCATGGCCCCGCCCAGCGCCTGCAAGGCCCTGGCGATGATCAAGAAACCAATCGAAGAGGCCAGGCCGCACAGGGCCGAGCTGACCACAAAAACCAGAAAGCCGGAGACATAGACCAATTTGTGGCCGCGCATATCGCCCAGGCGGCCAAAGCTGAGCAGCAGGCTGCTGACCACCAACAGAGAAACCGTCACCACCCACTCGACGCTGGCCACATCGCTGTTAAAAGTGCGGCTGACCACCGGCAGGATAATGTTGACCACGCTTCCATCCAGGGCAGTCATAAAACTGCCAACGCCGACGGCCAACAAGATCCACCACCTGGCCTCCAACCGGGCCGTTTCAACAGGCCTGGTCTCCTGAGTTACCGACGGTGGCTGCGTCATTTGTTTGCTATCCATTGAGTCTGGCTGCCCTACTCGGAGTCCTGCCGGAATAGGCTGAGATACTCCCCGTATCCCTCTTCTTCCAACCTCTCAACCGGAATGAAGCGTAACGCCGCCGAATTCATGCAGTAGCGCAGGCCGGTTGGGGCCGGGCCATCGTCAAAAACATGGCCCAGGTGGGAGTCGGCGTGCTTTGAGCGCACCTCCGTGCGGGCCATCCACAACTGGCGATCGGTGCGGGTGGCGATATTGTCCGGCTCAAGAGGCTGGGTAAAACTGGGCCAGCCGGTGCCGGAGTCGTACTTATCCAGGGAACTAAACAACGGCTCGCCTGATACTACATCGACATAGATGCCCGGTTTTTTGTTATCCCAATAGGCATTGCGGAAGGGCGGCTCGGTGCCCTCGTGTTGCGTTACCTGGTACTGTTCCGGTGATAATTTCTGGCGCAGTTCTGCGTCGGACAGCTTGGTAAACTCCTTCATTTCTACCTCCTTTTCTCTTCTTCTATTTTGCTTCGTTGTCTGTGCCATTGCGCACCTGAAAGATCGCGGCATACTCATCGCGATAAACTTCTTGCATGCCAGGATCAGTTTCAGCTTCGTCGAGAAAGTTTCTGTGATTCAGATCGGTCAGGACGTAATGAGCGCCAAAGGTCTCGGCAATAGTCCGGCTGGGGGGGATGACGCCCCCATCGTTAATATCTCGCCACAAGTGATACAGGCCGGCATTATACAACTCCATGTACGTCGGATCAAGGCCCAGCGTGTAAACGTTCTGGGTGTTATAGTAATAGAGTTGGGTAAAATCGTCCCAATCGGTTTGGTAAA
The DNA here is from genome assembly GCA_015075185.1 of Anaerolineales bacterium. GTDB lineage: Bacteria > Chloroflexota > Anaerolineae > 4572-78 > J111 > DSQQ01. The sequence goes on from JABTUW010000004.1 coordinate 834,376, forward strand.
TCAGGCTGCCCGGAGGCGTGTTGGCTTTTAACCAGGCCGAGGCCGCGGCATAACGCTGGTAGGGATTAGTATCCTCCTGGACACTCTCCTGGGTAGCCCACAGGTTGTGGGCGAGCAACGGCAGCAGAAGCAGGGTCAGGATCAGGGGCCAAAGCTTCTTCAGCCAGGGATTAGATACAAACCATTCTTCCAGCGGGGCCGACCAGGCCACAGCACAGAACAACAGGGCAAAAGCCGGATAGTATTCGATAAAGCGCCGGGATTTAAAGAGCAGAAAGCCAAACAAAAGTGCGATGAGAAAAAGCGCGGCGGTATTGGTGCTCATCCGGCGCTGGCTCAGGCCCAGGGCAAAAGCGCCGGCCACCAGGACTACCAACGCCGGCGCGGAGTTCTCGACCAGGGTCCAGGTCTGGTAGGGGTACCATTCGTTGCCGACTCTGCCGCTGGCGCTATCGGTAAGTTTGGGCAAGGCATGATGATAAATGAAGAGTAAATTTTGGGGGAAGTAAGGATTGATAATTAAGCCCAGGCCGATCCCCAGTCCGGAGTAGACCAGCGGGCTGAGCTTAAACCGGCGCTCCAGGAGCCAATAACTCATAACATAGAGAACAACTATTAGCCCGATCAGAGGAAAGGCATCGTAAAGCCAGACGTAAATGAAAGTTAATGGCAAGAGCCAGCGGTACTGTTGGATTAAGGTGACGTGCAGGATCAGGAACAGCATCAGCAGCGAAGCGCCTTGAACACGGGTCATGCTCATGCGGTAAAGAAATGCCTCCGATACCGCCAGGAACCCCAGCGACCATAAGGCCGCGTAGGGCACGCGCTGTCCCCGCAGCAAAATCCAACCGGCGACAAAAGCCAGGGCCGGAAATATGACCCCGGCCCACTTAGCCCCCATACGCAGGTCGCCGTAAGTGAAGGGGATGAGCAGGACGTGATACAGAAAATGATGATCAACGTAATCCTGGGGATTCAAAATGGTTAAGGGCAGCCAGGGAAAAGCGGGCCGCAAACCCTGTTCGCGCATCACCTCGGCAAATCTGATATGAAAATAACTATCATTGCTGACGAGATTGGGCGTAGAAAACTGGATGGCAGCCAAAAATATCACAAAAAAGGCCAAAAGTCCGGTTCCGGTGAGGAGGGCAGGCCCGTAAGCTCGAACTACAAGCGGCCAACGCGCGTTTTCGCCGGAATCAGTAGCAGCGCTCAACGAAGCGAGAAACAGTTTTATTCCTTCAATCGTCATTATTTTCATGCTCGAATAATTTTATGGTCAGAAACTCACTTCAATACCCCTGGCATATTTCCCCGGAGATCTACCCACGCTGGTTTTGAATTCTTTGATAAAGTGGGCCTGGTCAAAATAACCAAGGTCCAGGGCCAGTTTTGGCCAATTCCCCGCTTCGCCATCGGCCAACTGGGCAGCAGCTTCATGGAGGCGGTATTGTTTGATGACCCATTTAGGACCGACGCCAACATATCGGCTGAATAGGCGCTGCAACGTCCGTTTATTGAGGCTAATCCGGCTCACCAGGTCATCAACCTTGGTGATCTTGCGTTCGGCCATAATCAGCTCAACAATCTGGCTAATCAGCATAACGTTCTCATCCCACTCCGGCAGCCTCTCGCGGATGAAATTTTGCGCAACCTCGACCATCTGAGCGTGGCATTCGCCTTCAAGCGCGAGGATTGTCCGTTCCAGTGTATCGCCCTCTGCGCCAAAGACTTCCCACAGATGGATTGAGCCATCTGTAAGGTTAGACAGCGGCGATTTCACAAAGGAGTAAAAGGCTCCGGGCTTGAATTTAATGCCAAAGACCCAACCCTTGTTTTCAAGAAGAATCGAGAACTTTCGTTTTACGACGCCGTAGATTCTCGATTTATCTTTCTGGATGATCAGATTGACGCAAGGATAAGGGAGAGTCTCTGAGAGGTAAGGCGCTTGCCCTCTCAGATCCCATTGGACAATCCAGTAACGCTCCACGAAGAAACTCAGATCCGGCGCCGGCAAATACCGCCAAAGTTGAAACTTCTTTTCACCGGCGGTGGGGTTCAAAATACCCCTGGGTTTCTTAACTTCTGATTTTACCATTATTCGCCCCCAAGCAGCATATCCATTATCATAGCACAAAAATTCTGAACTGTCGCGTTTTTACAATACAGCTCGTTGTTTCCGTGCTATAATTTTTCTTACCTGGAAAAGTTAGTTGCAACAAGGCCAGGAGTCAAAATTAGATGGGGCAAAATTATGGATACAAAATACAGTTCTCACGCGGCGGGCACGATCGAAACAAAGAGTTGGGATGAGAAAACCTGGGAGGGGCAGCCCTGGAACGAGGTTTCCGGGGCAAAGCTTACCCGCGCCAGTGTGACCGCTGCCTTTCAAGGCGACATCGAAGGCGAGAGCCGGCAAGAATGGTTAATGAGCTATCGAAGTGATGTCTCCGCCGACTTTGTCGGCCTGGAGCGCGTCACCGGCCAGATCGGCGGCAGAACAGGGAGCTTTGTGCTCCAGCACAACGGCACGTATGAGAACGGCAAGCTGCAAAGCACCTGCCTGGTAGTGCCAGGCTCCGGGACGGGCGACCTGCACCGCCTGCGAGGTCAGGGCAGCTATACCTTTGAGGGACAGCACGGCGACCCCACCCACTACACCCTCGACTTTGATTTCGAGTAACCCCTCCCAAAACTGGAATTTGGGCGAGAGTCAAATGTGAGTCGAGTCTTTCTTAAAGTCCCGGCCGCTCGGTGCTGGGCTTCGGCCCAGGTCCGGGTAAGTCTGCTTTGTGCCCCCCTTTGACTTCGCCTTCAAGCAGCGATTGAACATCCGGGTAGGCATAGAGCGTGATTGCGTTGTTGTCGGGCAGTCCCCCGGTATCAGCCGACGGGCCATAAACGCTGTAAACTTCTCGGCCCAGGATTCTGAGGAGAGTAGTTAACTCTCCCCGATGATGGGCGCTGTGGGCAATCCTTCTGACCATAATCCAGGCCTTGCTGTGAATAGTGTCAAAAAAGGGAACCTCTTGCTCCCACCAGCTTTTGTCCGTTTCTTTGAGCCGGGCCAGTCGTTTTTCGGAATCTTCCGCATAACGTTTAATAAAGCCAAGCCGGGTTTCCGGCTGAGGCAAAGGCGGAGCGCCGACATCTAGGCCAAACATATTGCAGAACCATTTGTTTTCGCTCAGGCATTGGTGGATCATATGCTCTAGCGCATTCCTATCTTTGCTACCTAGGGGATGAGGGCGAACAGTCAGATCCTCATCCTTAAACATACTCCACACGTTCAACGTTTTCAGCCGTTCGGTGTCGTATGTCTCTATCAGAAAAGTATATTCCACTGACTCCTCCTCAAGAAATAAGCGCCCAAACTTCTCTTGCAGACTCGCGCCCAAACTCCAGTTTGGGCGCGAGTTAAAGCTTTATTACTTCGGAAGTCTGGCGGTGAAGCGGCCTCGTTTCAACAGCAACCCGGTCGTAACCAGGCCGAGGCCGAGCACCATCACCAGCCCGATGGCCCACACTCGCCCCGGCAGTTCACCCCCTGAGGGGGGCAGTTGGGCCGGGGCTGCTGCTTCAGCAGCGGGCGCTTCGGCAGCGGGAGGGGCAGCGGCAGGAGGAGCAGCCGGCTCGGGTAAGGGTGTCCCCGCCTGGCTGGTCAGCCCGTCATACCTGACCACTTCCCCGGAACCAGGCGCGCCAATCCCATTAAGGGTTATATAGGCATCGCCGTCGGCATTGAAATCAATAGACGTGGGGAATGATAAGCCGCTCAGCACTACCTCTGAAGCATCACCTTCTTTGACCCGAATAATCGCCCCGCTGTTGGGGGTGGGGCCTTGCTCGGTGAAAACGCCAATCTGGACGGCATACAGGTTGCCATCAGGACCGCTGCGGAGGTCAGTCAGCATGGTCAGGCCGGTGGCATAGTCACTCACCTGGCCGTCGGCAGTCACTTTGACCACCTTGGCCGAACCCGGCAGGAAAGGAAAGCCAGGCAGGAGCGAGACGTAGGCATTTCCATCCGGGCCAAAGGCCACGCCTGTCGGCACCGGGTCAGCTTCCATAGCCCCGCCGCGAGCTTGGTTGGGCAGCGGGCTGGGCACCCCATCAAAGACCGCGACCACATCAACCTGACCGGTAGCCGGGTTCACCTTCAATAGATCGTTAGCGCCGGCGTCAGCGACCCACAAGTTGCCGTCAGGCCCGGCCGCCAGGCCATAGGGGTGAGATTCCTGGATAAAGCCGCCCGGGTTCTGGTCACGCTCCAGGTTCCACAGGTTGGCGACTTCCGTAACCTGGCTGCCGTCAATTTTGGCCACGATCGCCATGTTGGGCGCAGCATCGGGGCCGGCCGCCTCGATCCAGAAACCGGTCGCTGCATAGAGCGTGCCGTCAAGCAAAGTCAGGCGATTGCCGCCGCTTGCTTCCATCCCTTGCAGCAGCGAGGGCAGGTTAAGGACAGTGTTTTGTGCGCCGTCGGGGGCAATTTGCACCACCTGGGCGGTGTCGCCCAGTTTGGCTGTTATCGACTCGCCGGTGGCAGGGTCAACGCCGGGCACCTCGGTGTCGCCGCCCATGCCGGAATCAATCACCCAGACACTCCCATCGGGGGCTACCAGAACACCCATCGGGCCGTTTAACCCCGTGGCCACCGTCGTGCCGCCCTCCTGGGCGCTGCTAACCCCGGCGGCCGGAAGCAAAGCCAATGTCAAAATGAACACCAGGCTGGCTACGATCATTATCTTTCTCATTCGACAACTCCTTTTTATTTTTAATTGATGAGATTTCTGAACTTCTTGGTACAACCTGACCACCAAACTGCCACTATCTGTTCATTTTGGGCTATGGGTTTCTATTGATCATAGACGGTATCCCCTCCTCTAAGACAGACGTAAATGCTGTTTATTCTACTCGGCGGCAGCTTTATTTCTGCTGCAGCAGCATCTGCACCAGCGCCTCAACATCAGCTTCGCTCAAATGAACGTAGGCGGGCATCTGGTGCTGGGTGTTTTCATACCCGGCGACCATATAAACTTTGGGGCTGATAATACTCTCATGAAGATAAGCCGCGGCGGTTGTCGCCGCACCCTTGTACTGGGCCTCGCGAATCCGCTGCTCGGCCCTTGTGCCGATCCCATTGTGGCTGGGGCCAAATTGACCGGCAGTGCCGGCGGCGTCAAGCTGGTGGCACAGGCCGCAGTACTGCTGCTTATAAATCTCGAACCCGCGCTCAACCTGGGCCGCAGTACCGGCGCTGCTGGCCGTTGGGGGCAGCGCCGGGGGAGTCAAGGCAGGGGATTGGACCGGCGCAGGAGTAGCACTCGGCATCACGGTGGGTATGGCCTTTGGCGCAGGCGTGGGTGTGCTGGTCGGGGTGAAAGAGGCGGTTGGCACAGGGGTGAGAGTAGCCAGTGGTGTGAGAGTCACCTGCGAGGTGCTGGTCGGGGTAAAAGAGGCGCTTGGTGGGAGAGTAGGCGTTGGGGTGAACGGAGGAGCCGGTGTCATGGTAGCAGCGTCGGAAGAGGCCGGGGTTAGGGTTATAGGCGGCTTCTCAACCACGACCGGGGTCAAATTTGACCCGCTGGTCACCGGCACACAAGCAATGCTCAAGCCAAACGGCAGGAGAAGCAGCAGCATCAGACAATTTTTCATCCCCTCTTTATTTTCCCCCTTTATTTGTGGATCAGCGAGAATCTCTAAACTACATCAGGAGTTATGCAGTTGAAGAGTTGCCCCCCTCTAACTCCCCCCATAGGGGGGGAATGAACTTAAGTCCCTCCCTTTGGGAAGGATTTAGGGAGAGCTTTTCAGCCCACCGCATAACTCCTGTTAACTATAAGCCGCTTCAGTGGTTCACACCAGGCCAAAAAGTGACCAATTTTTGCTCATTTCTTGACTGCCCCCTTTGGCAGTTACCTTTCAACCGGGACAGGCAGCCGGGGTTAGTTCAGCAGGTGCGAATATCTTTCAGGCGCTCGACTAACGGCTCAATCGTAGCCTTTAATTGCTCCTGCGATGGACCGACCACCTTGAAAGTAACCAGGGAAGTAGAGAGATCATCGCCGGCAATAGCGCCCAGGGCTACGATATTACCCCCAATCTCAAAAATGGCCTGGCTCACTTTAGCTATTTCGCCGGGCCGATTGGCCATCAACACGCTGAGGCGCACCCCCTTCTCGCGCGCCCCCAGCAGTTCGAGAAAGGTCTTAAAAATGTCGGTCTCGGTGATGATGCCGATAATCTTATCGCCGTGCAGCACCGGCAGACCGCCGATCTTATGATCCGCCATCAGCCGCGCGGCTTCCTCCAGCGGCGTATCTTCCTGGATTGTGATCACCTTTGACGTCATCACCCGCTTTACGGTGATTTTGCTCACCAGGTCGTGGATCTCCCAAACGCTGAGCGAGGTGACGGGCGAGGGAGAAGCGTTAAGCAAATCCTTTTGGGCGACGATACCGACCAGTTTACCATCCTTGACGACCGGCGCCCGCCGGATATGCTCGCTCTCCATCAATCTGAGCGCCTCCATAATGGGCGTATCGGGAGAAACAGTAATGACGGGGTGGGACATACGTTCATTGACTAACATAGGAACCTCCTCAAGGTTAAGGTTTGTAGGCTGTTTGATCCGTGGTGTCCCGTTGGCGTGATGCTCCCCCGGCGACTTTGCCGAACGGGCAGCTATATTGTACCCTATTTTCTTATCTTTCTCAATAGTCCCGACAAATTTCCAGCCCCACACCCATGAGTTTAAGCAAAACGTGTCGCCAGAGCGTTACGAAAAGCGTTACGAAAATGACCTGCTATCCCAATGAGCTCCACCTCAAGTACAATAAAAAAATAGCCCGGTCAATGCCGGGCTGCACTATTTTCAAGTGAGTTATCGGGTGTGGACCACTCACATTTTGGCGGCGGCGACAATATGAGCAGACGCGCCGAAGGCGACCGTGCCGTCGGGGGTAACGAACTGCTGCAGGTTGTTTTTTGCTTCTTTAAGCAGCAGTTGGAACTGAGCTTCGTCGAGGATGTCAGCCAGAGTCCAACCCTTGATATCGGTGTAAACCCAGGACTCAAGCGAAGGGAAGCGGGCGGTTCCGGCCTGGGTCGTGATTTGGACATCAGGCATGCCGGCCTCGGCAAAAAGGGTGCGCAGACCCTGCGGGTCGGCCAGCACGAACGGCGCACGGAGCGCATTGGCCGCCTGATCACCAAAGAGGCGCTGTAACAGGTCCGTCATCGCCGCGTAACCCGGCGAATGGTCCAACGAGTCCCATACCGCCACGGCCAGTCGCCCACCCGGTCGTAATACCCTCATCATCTCCTGGAGAGCAGTGCGCCGATCCTCAAAGAACATCAACCCAAACTGGCTGACGACGGCGTCAAAGGTTTCGCCGTCCCAGGGCAGCGCTTCAGCTCGCCCCTGTTTCCATTCGAGCGTCGGGACTTTCCGTTGGGCCACGGCAAGCATCCCTTCATTTACATCCAGGCCCACTACCGCTCCGGTTGAACCAACCCGGCCGGCCACGGTGCGGGCCAGTACCCCTGTTCCACACGCCACATCGAGCACCCGCTGGCCGGGCTGGATCTCGGCCGCATCGGTGACGCGGCTTGGCCACTGCTGAAAAAGCGCCGGAACAAAAAATTCTTCATATACTTCGGCTGCATTGCGGCTCACTTGGCCGTTTTCGCTTGCACTCATGTTACACCTCCAATGTTAATCGGTTATTTTCTTTACTTGAGGAGTGCGACGGACTTTGATGCGAGCATATTTGGCAATTATAGCCAAGAAAAAGTACGTCGCCTTGAACAGTTACCCACGGTCAAGGCCAGTATAACCCATTCCGTGCGGTAGTTCTAGTCCAATAAATGAACTGGACTGGCCTCCGCCGGTCTGTTATAATGCTTGTATGCAGAAGTATGGACAATACTGCCCCATGGCCCGAGCCGCCGAGATCCTGGGGGATCGCTGGACGCTGCTGATCGTGCGTGACCTGTTGAGTGGGGCGCACCATTTCAACGAGTTGGAGCGCGGACTTCCGGGGATTCCACGCTCACTCCTGGCCGAGCGGTTGCGCCGCTTGCAGCAGGTCGGCATCCTGGAACGGCAGGTTACCGCCGGTGGCCGGCAGACCAGCTACAAACTTACCCAGGCCGGGCGGGAGTTAAAGCCGGTTGTTGACGTCCTGGTTCAATGGGGGGCCAAGTGGGCCTTCGGCGAGCCGGAACCGGCCGAACTGAATCCGGTCTTGCTGCTGTGGTGGATGCGCGATCGCGTCTATACGGAACGGCTGCCCCAGGAACGAATCGTCATCGAGTTTCATTTCACGGATGCGCCTCAGGGCCGTTACTGGCTTCTCCTTGAACGAGGCGATGTGTCGGTGTGTCTGAAATACCCCGGTTTTGAGAGCGATGTTGTCGTCACGGCAGAACTGGCCGTTTTCTATCAGATCTGGCTGGGGCGCATCACCCTGGCCGAAGCCGTCCGCGATCAACGGGTCAAACTCGACGCGACACCGGAGCTTATCCGCGCCTTTCCCTGCTGGTTTGCCTGGAGCCAGGTGGCCGATGTTGTCCGTGCGGCGGCCAATTATTGACTGCTTAAAAAGGGGGGAATATGGCAACATCAAGACAATGGCAACTTGCCCATGAAGCGGCAGAACGGTATGAACATATTCTCGTCCCGGCTATTCTTGGACCCTTTGCTCAGGCCCTGGTCAAATGGTCTGATTTACAATCGGGTGAAGTGGTCGTGGACATTGGCTGCGGCACCGGAGCAGCGGCGCGCTTTGCCGCAGAGAGGGTTGGCCCTGCCGGGCGGGTCATCGGGATTGATGTCAATGGGGGGATGATTGAAGTGGCGAAATCGCGCGGCCCGGCGCAGGGCGCTCCCATTGACTGGTATGAAAAGAGCGCATATGATTTGCCCCTGGCCGACCAAAGCGCCGATATTGCGCTGTGCGCCCAGACCCTTCAGTTTCTTGATAACCGGCCTCAAGCCCTGGCCGAGATGTACCGGGTCCTCAAGCCCGGCGGCCGAGTCACTCTCAGCTCGTGGACCGATATTCAGGAAAGCCCCTACTTCAGCAGCCTGGTGGCGGCCATCTCCCAACACATCAACCACGACACTGCCGCCGGGTTGGGGACGGCCTTTAATCTCTCCAGTCCGGGCGAAATCAGGTCCTTGCTCAATCAGGCCGGTTTTAGGGCCGTTGAGGTAACAGTCGCCCAGCTTGAGTTAGAACTGCCACCCGCGGAAGAGTTGGTGCCCAGGCATATTAGCGCCACGCCCATGGCCGTTGGCTTCAATACTGCCTCCGAGGCTGATCGGCAGGCTGTGCTGAATGACCTGACGACCCGATTGGCGCCCTTCAAAATGCCGGATAGGAGTCTCCGGGTGCCGTTCACATCCTATCTGGCGCGTGGATACAAGTAAGAACCTACCCAATCTGCATCTTCATCCAGGGGGCGGAGTTGTGAAAATTGGCGGCGGCGCTGCCCGGCGGGACCAGTTCATCGCAAGCGGCCCGAACGGTCTCATCGAGGTGCATCTCCAGCACCGGCAGAAAGTGTTCAAGCTGCTCCAGTGTGCGCGGACCAATGAGCGGGGCGGTAATGCCCGGCTGGTCTTTAACCCACAACACGGCCAATTGGGCCGGGGATATGCCGGCCGCCTGGGCCAACTGCCCAAACTTCTGGCCCACTTCGATACCTCGGGCCGTAATTCGCTCGGCATAAATGCCGCCGCGCAGGCTGGCCCGTGACTCAGGCGGGAAGTGGGCGGCGTCGGCGTAGCGGCCGGCCAAAATGCCCATTGCCAGCGGCGACCAGGGCAAGATGCCCAGGCCGTAAACCTGGCACAGCGGCACCAGTTCATTCTCGATCCGCCGGTCCAGCAAATTGTAGGGCGGCTGTTCCGAAACAAAACGAACATAGCCTTTCAACTCGCTGACCATCAGGCCCTCCATCACCTTCCAGGCCGGAGCCGTAGAACTGCCGATATAACGGACCTTGCCCTGCCGCACCAGATCGGTCAGCGCGCTCAGGGTTTCATCCACCGGAATGTCGAAGGACGGGCGATGGAGCTGGTACAGGTCAATGTAATCCGTTTGCAGCCGGCGCAGCGAATCCTCGCACGCTTGCAGCAGGTGCAGGCGCGAGTTCCCCCGCTCGTTGGGGCCGGGGCCGGTCGGATAATGGGCCTTGGTGGCAATCAGCACCTGCTGGCGGCGGCCATTTTCGGCCATTGCCCGCCCGATAATCCGTTCGCTCTCGCCTTTGGCATAACTGTTGCTGGTGTCAATCAGGTTAATGCCGGCGTCCAGGGCGCGGTTGATCATGGCGATTGACTCGGCCTCCGGGGTGGGGTTGGCCAGGTTGTCGGTGCCCAAACAGAGTGGGGCTACTTTAACCCCGGTTCGACCCAAAACACGATATTCCATTCTTCACCTACCTGGCTGTATAGCCTGCATCTACCGTGATCATAGCCCCGGTCATGTAACTGGCCGCATCCGAAGCCATGAACAGGACCACGCGGGCAATTTCAACCGGTTCGGCCATACGGCCCAGCGGCACGGCCTCGGCCAGGCGCTGCATCAGCTCAGGCGTGACCGGCTCGGAGCGCTCCGAGGCCAACATCGGCGTATTGACTTCGCCGGGGCAAACGGCATTAATGCGGATGCCGTCCTTGACGTGATCCAGAGCCATAGCCCGCGTCATCTGGTGGATCGCCCCTTTTGAAGCGCAGTAGGCCACCACCCCCACCGCACCAACCTCGCCCCAAATGGAACCGAAATTAATGATAACCCCTTGACCCTGCTTTTTCATGGGGCCAAGAGCAGCCCGGCTCATGAAAAAGACCCCGTTGACGTTGACGTTCAGCACGCGCTGCCACTGCTCATCCGAGGTATTGAGCGCATCAGCCCGGACAATAATGCCGGCTGCATTGACCAGGATATCCAGCCGGCCGTAGCGCTTCAGCACCTTTTCAACCGCCATATTGCAAAAGACCGAGTCGCTGACGTCGCCAATCGCCACCGCGCAGCCAAGTTCGTCAACTACCTGGGCGGCCAGTCCAGCGTTGCGATCAACGATCACCACCTCTGCTCCCGCGGCTCTGAACTCGCGGGCCGTAGCCGCGCCCATGCCCGAGGCGCCACCGGTAATTACCGCTACTTTGCCTGTAAAATCCATTTATTTGTCCTCCTTTCGTCTGAGTACAGTATATCACCTGGGCTTTCACTTGTCACTCTCATTTAAACAATCCGGATGATTTGGGTGATGGCATAAAATCAAGTACAATCTTTAGACGTTTTCCCCCCAACTAAGTTAGGATCAGCGCCATGAAAAATAATGACCTGCTTGATGCAAACTTAGTCGAGGCCGTCTCAACCGAAACCACCTCCTATTTATCAACCTCGACAGCCAATAAACTTACCCGCGTCACCCATACCGTTTGGAACAGAGTGCGGCCCGATAAAATTAGCATCTTCTTGGCCAGCCTCTTTCTTTTTATCCTGGCGATTATGCTGATGAAAGAGGGCGCGCGAGGATTGACTTTCCTGGTGCGCGACACGTTTGCAGTGACGAACCCTTTCAACAGCCTCGGTTTTGGCTGGTTGTTTGCTTACGTGATTATGAGCGGCTCGCCGGTGGCGGCGGTCGCGTTGACCTTTCTAGATGCCGGGGTCATTGACAAGTTAGGCGCCTTCACCATGATTACCGGCTCCCGTCTGGGCGCCAGTTTCATTGTCCTGTTTATTGGCTTTATCTATGTTCTGCGGGGCCGCAATCGGGTTTCCAGCTTAAGCATGGGCCTGCTTTCGCTGACAGTTACCGGGACAACCTATCTGGTTGGTTTGCTGATTGGGCTAGGTCTTCTCCAAATTGGGATCTTCGACTCATTACAGTTTCGCTCCGGGGCTGCCCTCAACTCAGTGACCGACATGATCTTCGACCCCATTGTTGCAACTTTCACCACTTATTTGCCTCTCTGGGCGCTCTTTGTAATTGGGCTGGGTTTAATTATGCTCAGCTTCAACCTCTTTGATCGTTGTTTGCCGCAGATGACCATCAAGGAAAGTCAATTTGGACGGGTATCACGCCTGGTTTATCGGCCCTGGGTCATGTTTTTGATGGGCGCCGGAGTTACTTTCATCTCGATGTCGGTCAGTATTTCTCTAAGCATTCTCATCCCCTTGAGCAATCGTGGTTTCGTCCGCCGCGAGAACGTTATTCCTTACATCATGGGGGCCAACATCACTACGTTTGTAGATACGCTTTTAGCCTCGGTGCTGCTTAACAACCCGTCTGCCTTTACCATCGTTTTAGTTGAGATGATCAGTATCACCCTGGTCTCAATCGTTATTCTGACGGCTGGCTACCACCGCTATGAACGGGCCATGCTCGACTTTGTCGCCTGGGTTACGGCCAGAAAACAAAACCTGGCCCTTTTTATGACGATTATTTTTGTGGTGCCTATCATTCTTGTCCTAGTCTAGGAGGAATCTTTTCATGCGCCTACTGATTGCCACAGGCGGCTCTCCCCACTCGGAAGCAGCTCTACGTTTGGGTGCGCAAATTGCGCGCCGGGCCGGGATTACCCCGACTGTTTTAACAGTTATCAAGGGTGAAGCTTACCGGGCACGAGCCGCGCCGATTCTAGCCCGGGCCTGTCAGGTATTTGGGGCGGAGCCGCCTGCCCTTCAAACGAAGGTTCGCCTGGGCCAGCCGGCCGAGGAGATTATTCGTGAAGCCGAAGAGGGACGCTATGATTTGATCATCGTCGGGGAGCGGCGAGATCATGACCTGGTGACACGCTTGCTGGGTTCAACCGCCAAGCGGGTGATTGAGCGTGCCCCCTGTCCGGTCATTATTGCTAAGGGAAAGATTGGCCCCATCCGCCGCATTTTGCTGTGTGACAGCGGCGCTGAGAGTATCTCGCTGCTCAACCGCTTCACCACCCGGCTGCCGACTTTGGTTGAAGGTGAGGTGGAAGTTACTGTTTTACACGTCATGTCGCAGATGACGGCCGGTCCTGGCATCCGGGGCACGCAACTGCGGGCAAGTACCGAAGAACTCATCAAAGAGCATACACCCGAAGGCGAGTTACTGGAGCAGGATATTCAAATTTTGCAGAGATTAAATTTACGCCCTCGACCGAAGATACGCCACGGCCTGGTAGTAGACGAAATTCTGGCCGAGGCTCGCAGTGGTGACTACGACCTGGTGGTCATCGGCGCTCACCGCGGGGCCGGCTGGGAGCGCCTCTTACTCGATGATCTGGCCCATCAGATTGTCGAACAAATGGATCGGCCGGTCCTGATTGCACGGTAATAATGTAAGAGAACCTCAGTTCGGAGTTTTGTTAAACGCATCCTTCGATACGCCTTTCACTATGTTCAAGGCTACTCAGGATGCGTTCATGAACTGGAAATCATCCTTGTAGGGTGTTACCTGTACCAGATCCGCGACACGACCGGAACGGAGGCTACCTCTATCCGCCATGGGGTGAGTTTCAGCACGCCAAAGTTAGGATGATCAATGCTGTGAAAAATCGGCGCCGGATCATAACCGAGCGGCGGCGGAACGGCCTTAAACATTTCCCAGACTCGCTGCTTGCTCTCCTGATCGTCGGCCCATTCAGCCAGACAGTCGGCATAGACCGGGTTGGCAATATCGGCCACATAGGCCAGAGAGACAGACGGGTTGTGCTGCAAATCTTTGGCTTTGGGCGAATGACGCCGGGTGCCGATCCAGCCCGTCGAACCTTCCCAGATGGGGTGGAGAATCCGCGAGCGCACCCGGTTTTGCTGGTCTAGCGTGGCTACGTTACACCACACGATGCGGTGAACCCGCTCGATAAATTCCTGTTCTATCTCCGCGAATGACGCGACCCGTACTCTTTGCATTATGTCCTCCTTCAATTATTTGACAATTGCCCCAGGCACTCTTATCATACTGCGCCTCTTCTTATAAATCAATCCAATGTTTTTTATCAATACCATTAAAAATACTTATTCAGGATGGAACTCTACCAGCTTCGTGGTTTTCTGGCCGTAGCTCAAACCAAAAGCTTTACCCAGGCCGCCGAGCATCTCTTTCTGACGCAGCCCGCCTTGAGTCTGCAAATCAAGGCGCTGGAAGCAGAACTGGGCCAATCTCTCTTTGAACGACAAGGCCGGCAAGTGCTGCTGACCCCCGCGGGGCGGCTGTTGCAGGAGCGTGCGGAACAGATCGTGGGACTGGTTAACCAGACCCGCCAAGAGGTCCAGGCGGCGCAAGAATTGCAGACAGGCAGCCTGCATCTGGGCGCGGGCGAGAGTCTCTGCCTGTATGTCCTGCCGCCGGTTGTTCAGTTTTTCCATGAGAAGTTTCCCGGTATTGAACTGCAATTTGTCAACCGGGCCTCGACCGAGGTAGCAGCGCTGGTCGCCGAAGGCAGGATAGACTTTGGCCTGGCCACCCTGCCCGTGCTGGATCCTCGCCTGGAAACTGAGGTCCTGTTTTATCGGGAAGATGTAGCTATCTGCCCTCTCACCTCTCCCCTGCTGGCCGAACCGGCGGTTACGCTGGCCATGCTGGCCGCCCAGCCGCTGCTGTTGTTAGAGAAAAATAGTTCCAGCCGGGTTTTACTGGAACAAATGATGGCCAAGATGGGCGTCCTGCCAGCCCAGGTGCTGGACCTGCGCAGCGTCGAGGTCATCAAACGTTTTGTGGCCCTTAACCTGGGGGTATCTATTGTACCCGGCTATACGATTGAAACTGAGCTTAAAGCAGGGTCTCTCCGGGCTGTCCGCCTGGAATGGCTGCCGACCCGTTCGGTTGGCCTGGTGCGGCGGCGGAAGAGCCTTCTCTCCCCAGCCGGGGAAATATTCCTCAAACTGCTGCGGAATCATGTCCCCAAGGTCTGGCTCTGCCCTCTCTGACCCACTCCGTTGAGCCAGAAACTTTTGACAAATCTCTTATTGCATCTATAATCTGTTTTATCAGAACGACTACTGTTCTGTATATTGTACAACATCAGAAATCTAAATGTCTTAACGACTTTTAGAATTTACTCAGATCCAGGGGATTTTTCGATGAAGACTCTCCTCCATCTCCAGGTTAACGGCGAAACCCACGAGGTTTACACCTCGGTCCACAAATCCCTCCTCGAAGTTCTGCGCGAAGATTTGAATTTGACCGGCACCAAGCACGGCTGTGAATTGGGCGAATGCGGCGCTTGCACAGTGCTGCTCGATGGCGAGCCGGTGCTGGCGTGCCTGGTTCTCCCGATTGAAATCCAGGGGCAGGCCATCACCACCATCGAAGGAGTGGCCGGGGGCAACCTCCTCCATCCCCTGCAGACCACCTTTGCCGATTTGGGCGCAACCCAATGTGGCTTCTGTATCCCCGGCATGCTCCTCTCCGCCAGAGCAATGCTCGACGCTAACCCCCACCCGACCCGGCAAGAAATCCGCGAAACCCTGGCGGGTAATTTATGTAGATGTACTGGTTACACGAAGATTATTGAGGCGGTTGAAAAAGTTATTGAGCAGAAGATAAACTTTTAAAACGTAATGCGTAACTCGTAATGTTTTACATTGGACTTCGTTTCTCCCCAACAGCCGTTATGCTTTACGCTTTACCATTTGAAGCCTAAGAGAAGTTAAATGTCCCATCAATTCAACATCGTCGGTAAGCCGAACCGCAAGGTGGATGCACTGCAGAAGACCAGCGGGCAGACGCTGTATGCAGCCGACCTATCGCTGCCACGCATGCTACACTGTAAAATTCTGCGCAGTATCCACCCCCACGCCCGAATTGTGGCGATTGATACCAGTGCAGCTCAGGCCCTGCCGGGAGTGATAGCGGTCATTACCGGGCGGGATTTGCCGAACAAGTTTGGCATCCTGCCGGTCAGCCAGGATGAGGAGTCTCTGGCTGTCGAGAAAGTGCGCTACGTAGGCGACCCGGTGGCGGCGGTAGCAGCGGTGGATGAGGAAACGGCCCAGGCAGCCTTGAAGCACGTTCAGGTGGAATACGAAGTTTTACCACCAGTCATGAGCATCGAAGAGGGGCTGCAGCCGCTCGACGGCCGCGAGCCAATCCACGCCTATGCCGACCAAGAAAACATCCACAAGCTGGTCGCCCTGGAGTTCGGCGAGGTCGAGGCCGGCTTTGCTGAAGCCGACCTGATCCAGGAAGATGTTTTTCTACGAGGGCAACACCCACTTGCCGCTGGAAGAACACGCCGCGCTGGCCCGCTACGAAGCCAATGGCAAACTGACCGTCTGGGCTCAACCCAATGCCCCCACTACGTTCACAAAGCGATGGCGGGAGTGCTGGATTTGCCGCCCAGCCGCATCCGCATCATTGCCCCGCCGACCGGCGGCGGTTTTGGCGGTAAAACCGACCCGTTCAATCACGAGATGATTGTGGCCAAGCTGGCCATGCTGACCGGCCGGCCGGTCAAAATTGTCCTGACCCGCGAGGAGGTCTTTTATGCCCACCGGGGCCGCCACCCGGTGCTGATGCGGGTCAAAACCGGGGTCAAAAGACGGCTCGATCACGGCTATGCACTTTCAGTCCTTTTGGATGGCGGCGGTTATGTCAGCTACGGCGTGGCCAGCACCTACTACACCGGCGCGCTGCAAACCGTTACCTATAATCTCCCGGCCTATAAATTTGACGGGGCACGGGTTTTCACCAACAAACCGGCCTGCGGCCCCAAGCGCGGCCACGGCACACCCCAACCCCGCTTTGCCCTGGAAGTACAGCTCGACAAGATGGCCGGGAAGCTGGGCCTCAACCCGCTCGACCTGCGGCTCAAGCATCTGGCCAGGCCCTACACCGAAACGGCTAACCACTTGACCGTGACCACTATTGGCCTGGGCGAGTGCCTGGAAGCGGTCGCCGAACGCTCCGATTTTCGGGAGAAATACGGCAAGCTGCCTTTCGGCAAAGGGCTGGGCCTGGCCTGTGGAGCATATATTACGGGCGCGGGCTTGCCCATCTATTGGAACAAAATGCCGCACTCCGGAGTGCAGATCAAGATTGACCGCGGCGGCGGCGTGACCGTCTTTTGCGGCAGCACCGACATCGGGCAGGGTTCTGATTCGGTGCTGGCTTACATTGTCGCCGAAGAGCTGGGCGTGACTGTCAATGATATTGCCCTTGTTACCGCCGATACGGATTTAGCACCAGTAGATCTGGGCAGCTATTCCAGCCGGGTGACGCTGATGACCGGCAACGCTGCCATCCAGGCCGCCCGTAAATTACGCGCTCTCCTGTTTGAGACGGCAGCCAGGGAGTTGATGGTCCCGGCCGAGAGCCTGGCCGCCCGCGATAATGTGGTTTTTTGCCTGGACGACGAGGCCCGGCGCATTCCCTTCCCGGAGCTGGTCAAGCTGGCCGAAGCCCAGCACGGCACGTTGGGCGCCGTCGGCAGTTATACGCCTCCCAGGCGCGGTGGGCGGTACCGGGGCGCGGGCGTCGGGCCGACGCCGGCCTACACTTATTCCGCCTGCGTGGCAGCGGTCGAGGTGGATGCGGACACCGGCGAAGTGCGGGTCGAGAAAATCTGGATTGCGCACGATGTCGGCAGGGCGATCAATCCCCTGTTAGTGGAGGGTCAGGTGGAGGGGAGCGTCTATATGGGCCTGGGCGAAGCATTGATGGAGGAACAGGTTTTCCGGCGGGGTTTGCACAAAATCCCCTCCATGCTCGACTATAAAAGTCCCACCTTCTTGGAGACACCCGACATCGAAACCATCCTAATCGAAACCAACGACCCCGAAGGGCCTTACGGGGCCAAAGAAGCCGGGCAGGGACCGCTGCTGCCGGTCCCACCGGCCATCGCCAATGCCGTTTATGACGCCGTCGGAGTGCGGATTGACGAAACGCCGATCACCCCGGAGAAGGTGTTTAAGGCCCTGCGCGAGAAAGCCAGAGGCGGGGAAGGACGTGTTGGGCCAAAACGTGTACCGCATATCATTTTCCCCGAACCGGTTCAGGTGGAGTCGCGCTGGGGACAACCAGCAGAGTGAATTTTGGGTTTTGGATTTACGATTTTAGATTGGAGAATAATCCAAAATCCAAAATCTAAAATCCCAGCGGAGTTTACGACGATGTTACGATTACCTCCTTTTGAATACCTCACCCCGCAGACCCTTGACGAAGCGGTGGCACTGCTGGCCCAGCACGGCCCGGAAGCGACGCTCGTCGCCGGGGGAACCGATTTGTTTCCCAATATGAAGCGCCGTCTGTTCACACCCAAAAAACTGATTGGTTTGAGCCAGGTTAAGGAACTTAAAACATTTGTCCAGCCCTCCACCCCTCCAACCCTCCCCTTCACGCTCGGCGCAGGACTGACCCTGACTCAAATCACGCGCCATCCGCTCATCGTTGAGCGCTACCCGGCCCTGGCGACGGCCGCCGGGCTGGTTTCGACGCCGCAGTTGCGCAATATGGGCACGATTGGCGGCAATCTGTGCCTTGATACCCGCTGCACCTACTACAACCAAACCGAACCCTGGCGCGAAGCCCTGGGCTACTGCATGAAGAAAGACGGCCACATCTGCTGGGTGGCGCCGGGCAGTTCGCGCTGTTGGGCGGTCAGCTCGTCGGACACCTCGCCGGTGATGATTGCTCTGGGCGCGTCGGTGCGGCTGGTCGGGCCAAAAGGCGAGCGGACGATGCCGGTACAGGCGCTCTATCACAACGATGGAATGGCTTATTTGAGCAAGGCTCCAGACGAAATTTTGGTTGAGATTCAGCTACCCGACGCCAATGGGGTCAAGATGATCTACAAAAAGCTGCGCCGGCGCGGCTCGTTCGACTTTCCCATTCTGGGGGTGGCCGTGGCGCTGCGCCAGGCGGAGGATGGGACGGTGACGGAAGCCAATATTGTCCTGGGCGCAGTGGCTTCTTATCCAGTCAAAGCCGTCGAGGCTGAGGAGTTTCTGGTGGGAAAGCGGCTCACAAACGAAGTGATTGAAGAAGCGGCCAAATTCGCTTTCAAGCCGGCCAAGCCGCTCGACAATACCGACATGGGCCATCCCTATCGCAAACAAATGGTCCAGGTCTATGTGGCCCGGGCGCTGCGAGAGGCGGTCGGAATGGACGCGAAGCGTGGATGAATGACGAATGGCGGCCCTCTTAATTTTCGCCATTCGCCTATTCGCTGATTCGCTGAATCCCACAGGAGAGATATTGCAATGACGCTTTATTTTGACGAAGCGACTGAAACATTGCCCCGCGAACAACTGGCAACCCTGCAACTGAAAAAGCTGCAGGCCATGCTGGCCGACATCTATGGCCGGAACAGGTTTTACACGCGCAAGTTTGCCCAGGTTGATTTTTTCCTGGGCGATCTCAAGTCGCTGGCCGATTTGCAGCATCTCCCCCTAACCACAAAAGCCGAATTATCGGAAGACCAGGTCGCTGACGATTTTGCCGGCACCAATCTAACCTATCCGCTCAGCGCCTACACCCGCTACCATCAAACTTCTGGGACGACCGGCCAGCCGCTGCGCGTCTTCGACACGGTAGAAAGCTGGGATTGGTGGGGCCGGTGCTGGGGCCACGTTTTTGCCGGGGCCGGCGTGACCGCCCATGACCGGATCTTCTTCGCCTTTTCTTTCGGTCCCTTCATCGGCTTCTGGGCCGCCGTCGAAGGGGCGCGGCACATCGGGGCCATGCTCATACCGGGCGGAGGGCGCTCCTCCTACGAGCGCCTGGTGATGATGCGCGATACCGGCAGCACGGCTTTATGCTGCACCCCCACTTACGCGCTTCATTTGCTGGAAGTTGCCCGCGAGCATAAAATAGATTTAAGCGACTTCAGCCTCCAAGCTACCATCCACGCTGGCGAACCCGGGGCTAATGTCCCCGCCACCAAAGCGCGCATCGAAGAGGGCTGGTCGGCCAAGTGCTACGACCATGCCGGTGCGTCTGAGGTCGGGGGGCACAGCTTTGAGTGCCAAGCCCAACCCAACGGCATCCACGTCATCGAAACTGAATTTATCGTCGAATGTCTCGACCCGGCTACCGGCCAGCCTGTTGCGCCCGGCCAAAAAGGGGAACTGGTCATGACCAACCTGGGCCGCTGGGGCTTTCCCATCATCCGTTATCGCACCGGCGACGCGGTTGTATTCAACGAGGCCAGGTGCGACTGCGGCCGCACCTTTCTGCGCCTGGAAGGCGGCGTGCTGGGCCGAGTGGACGATATGATTACCATTCGCGGGGTCAATGTTTTCCCCAGCGCCCTGGAAAACCTGATTCGCATCCACAGCGTGGTAGATGAATTTCGGGTGAAGGTCGGTAAGCGGGGCGAACTGGACGAACTGGCTGTTGAGGTGGAACTTGTGGATGGGGCCGATGCCGAAGGCATACCGAGGGAGATTGCCCACTCTATCAGCAGCGCGCTTGGACTGCGTCCCCTGGTCACAACAGTGCCTCGCGGCACGCTGCCGCGTTTTGAGCTGAAAGCAAAACGATTTCACTATTTTGGAACATAGGAATTTTGTCAGGAGTCGTCACGAGCCTTTGGCACACTACCGATAATGAAAATATCTTTCTGACTACTGGTTACTGACGACTGGCTACTGTTTTCGAAGGAGATTGATGCATGGCGCAAATGTTTATTAACGGCGAGTGGGTCAATGCCCTGAGCGGCAGGAGTTATGAAGTTAAAAATCCGGCCAACGGCGAGATCATTGACTCTGTTCCTCTGGGCGATGCCGGCGAAGCGCGGGCGGTAGTTGAGGCGGCGACGGCAGCTTTTAGTGGCTGGGCCGGCACCGCGCCTGACAAGCGGGCCGAAATCATGCAGGCCGGCATTGCCAAAGTAAAAGAGAACCTGCCCGAATTGGCGGCGCTGCTAACCAAAGAGCAGGGCAAGCCGCTGCTGGAAGCCAACGGCGAACTGCACCATTTTTTGCACGGGATGGAGTTTTATGCCGGGCTGGCCAGCAAGATTCGTGGGGCGCTGGCCCCGCTCCCCCCGGCGATGAATCCTAAAAGTTACGGGGTTATTATGCCCCAGCCGGTGGGCGTGTCGGTGGGGATTGTGCCCTGGAATTTCCCCATCACCCTGATGGGGACCAAGGTTGGCCCGGCGCTGGCAGCGGGCTGTCCAATCATCATCAAACCGGCCAGCACGACTCCTTTGACTACGTTGCGGATTATTGGTCTGTTAAATGAGGCCGGGCTGCCCCCAGGGGTGTTACAGTGCGTCACCGGGCCGGGCGGGTCGCTGGGTCATGAACTGATCAGCCATCCCCAGGTGCGGCGGGTGGCCCTGACCGGCAGCAGCGCCACCGGCGAGCGGGTCATGCAGGTGGCCGGTCCCCAATTTAAGCGGATCACTCTGGAACTGGGCGGCTCTGACCCCATGATTGTCTGCCCCGACGCCGATATGGCCAAGGCAGTCAACGGGGCCATGATTGGGCGTTACTGGAATGCCGGACAGGCCTGCCTGGCGGTCAAGCGGCTGTATCTTTTTGCAGGAATTTACGACGAGTTTGTGGAGACCCTGGTCAGCAAGGTCAAGCGGTATGAGCCGGGCGATGGTTTGACCAAGGCCGAAAAGCCGATGATCCGCATGGGGCCGTTGCACACCGAAAGCCAGCGGGTGGAGGTTGAAGAGCAGTTGGCCGACGCGCTTGGCAAAGGGGCGGAGGTATTGACCGGCGGGACTCGACCGGAGGGGCTGGAGAAGGGCTATTTCTTTAATCCGGCGGTGGTGGTCAACGTGCCGGAAGAGAGCCGCCTGGTGACGGAAGAAGTTTTCGGCCCGGTGCTGCCCGTTTTCAAAGTGTCGTCGCTGGACGAGGCGATTGCCAAAGCCAACGCCAGCCCGTGGGGGTTAGGCGCGTCTATCTGGACCAACAATATGAAGTGGGCCAATCAGGCCGCCCGCGAGGTCGAGAGCGGCATGCTCTGGGTCAACCAGATTCACTACGGTTATGATGAAATGCCCTTCGGCGGGGTCAAGGCCAGCGGCATTGGTCGGGAGCACGGCCCCGAGGCGTTGGATTATTATTTGGAGCCGAAGAGCGTCGTCTTTGGGGGGCTGGATTGAGTTTTGTGTCATTCCGAGGAGCGAAGCGACGAGGAATCCCTCGAATCTTGGGCCAAAAGTCACCCTTGAGAGATTTCTCGCTCCTGTCGTCACTCGAAATGACATAACCAAAAATTGATCAAAATTGGAGCTAAAGCTATGTCTGAAACTTACGTTACTTTAACAAAAGAAGCGCCGCTGGGGATCATTACTCTCAACCGCCCGCCGGCGAACAGTTACGACATTAAATTCATGCAGGATTTAGATGCGGCTATTGAAGGCGCGGCGGCGGATGATGACATCAAGGCGGTCTTGCTGGTCAGCGCGTCGGAGAAATTCTTTTCCGGCGGAGCCGATATCAAAGCATTTCTGGCCAACACCCCGGAGGCCAACACGGAGATGGTCAACTTTGCTCACCAGGTTCTGGCTAAAATCGCCCAGCTCCCCAAAGTATTTATCGCGGTTATCAATGGGCACGCCATGGGCGGCGGCCTGGAAATGGCCCTGGCCTGCGACTTGCGCTTTGCCGGGGACGGCAAGTTTATGCTGGCGCTGCCGGAGTCAACCCTGGGCCTGCTGCCCGGGAACGGCGGGACGCAGCGCCTGTCACGGCTCATCGGGGCCAGCCGGGCGCTGGAGTTGATGCTGAGCGGCCGGGCCGTATCACCTCAAGAAGCGTTGGAACTGGGGATTGTCAATAAGCTCTTCCCCGGCGAGTCGGCGCTGGAAGAGGCAAAGGCTTATGCGCTAAAACTGGCGAATGGTCCGACGAAAGCCCTGGCTAATATCAAACGCTGCGTCTACGAGGGCATCGAGCAGCCGCTGGCCGCTGGTCTGATGCTGGAACGAGGCCTCATCGCCGAACTTTTCCGCACCGAAGATGCCCGCGAGGGGTTTGCGGCGTTTGTGGAGAAGCGCAAAGCGGAGTTTAAAGGAAGATAGGGATCTCGTAGGAACTAAAAAAGTTGAACTGCTTTAGTTCTGGGTATTTATGGGGGATAAAGCTATGGCTAACAATGGAAAAGTGTACTTTGCCTCGGAAGAGAGCCTAAAGGCCCGGCTTGAGGGCGGTGAATTGGTTGAAACGCCGGACCAGATGTCGGAGGAGTACGTGCTCGGACTGAAACGTATTCTGACCGTTTCGGCGGATACGGAGCTGATGAGCGCCCCGGCTTACTACCACGCCGCCACCAAAGCCCCGACGATCAACGCCTTTGTCTCGGCCATGGCGATTATTCAGGACGAGCTGGGCCATGCCAATATTGCCTACCGGCTGCTGGAAGATTTGGGCTTCGACAAGGAAGAGCTGTTGTACGAGCGGCAGCCCCACGAATTCAAACACCCTTACGCTTTTGACGTACCCCTGGATAGCTGGGTAGAACTGGTCTGCGCCAATGCATTGTACGACCGGGCCGGCTATGTCCTGCTGGGTGACGTGTACAAGCATACCACCTTCGCCCCCTGGAAGCGCGGCCTGGTCAAGGTAGATCGGGAAGAGAATTTCCACCTACGGCACGGTGAAACCTGGATGCGTAAAATTTGCGAGAGCGAGTCGGGGCGCGAGGAAGTGCAGCGAGCTGTGGATTGGATGTTCCCCATGGTGATGGAGTGGTTTGGTCTGCCGGATGACAAGAAGAAGCATACCGAACAGCTTTCCTATGGCCTTAAGGGCAGTTCCAACGACACTCTGCGCCAGATCTGGCTGAGTACCGGCGTGCCGTTCTGTGAAGAGATCGGCTTAAAGCTGCCGGCCCATTGGGACGAAGCCGCCCAAAAGTATGAATTAGATTACCCCTTCCCCTGCCAGTTCGATGCGCAGGAGAAGCGCTGGCTGATGGCGGAAGGTGAAATCGGCTGGGACCAGGTATTGAAACGCTGGAAAGTACGCGGCCCCAAAAACGAGGAGTTTGTCGAGCGGATTCAGCGCGGGCATAAAGAGTTGCAAAAGATGATGAATGTTGTCCAGTAGACAGTAAACGGCCTGTGCCCGTGAGGGTATAGACAGTAGACAGGGGAGAGAATGACCGAGTCGGTTTGGCGAGAAGGGACTACTCATTTGTGGAAAGCGTTACAGGACGTGCAAGACCCTGAGTTTCCGATGAGTATTGTGGATATGGGGCTGGTGGTTGATTTGCAAAAAGTAGGCCGCTCGGTCCAGGTTAAAATGACCTTTACGGCGATGGGCTGCCCCTGCATGGAGATGATTATGGAAGACACCTGCTCACGTCTCTTGCAAGAGCCGGATGTGGAGCAGGTAGACATCCAGGTGGTCTGGTCGCCGGTGTGGACCAAGCAGCGGATGACCGAGCAGGGGCGGGAGATCATGCAGCTTTTTGGGGTCACCGTCTAATCATTTGGAAGACTGGAGGGCTAGAAGGTTGCACTCTTTCTTAATCTTCCAACCTTCCAACCCTCAAACGAGGTGGGGGTTTATGACCAAATTATTACCCGGCATCGAGATTTACGAAGTTTTTGCCAAGGTAAAAGCCAGGGACCCGCTGCGTCACTGCGGTAATGTGATGGCCACCGATGCCGAGGGGGCCAAAGTGTACGCCTATAAAATGTACGATGAATTTCCCTGGACGGAAATGGTCGTCATTCCCCGCCGGGAAATTATCACCGTGATCAAAACGAAATAAATGAGTCGTAGGGCAAGCTGTTAGCTTGTCCAGAGGTGGAACAAGCTAACAGCTTGTTCTACAGTGAGGAAGTATGCCCAGAACCTACGATATTTTTGCCCGCAAAGAACACCCTGAGCCATTAATGTACATCGGCTCTGTTGAAGTCGAACAGGCCGAGCAGGTTGCTCAAGCCAGCCTGGAGCAGTTTGGCCCGGAGAGCGAGTGGCTGGAGATGATCGCCGTGCCGCGCCAGGCGGCAGTCTTAGTCTTTTCCGAGAAAGAGGGGGTGAAAGCATGAGCGAGGCCAATCATTTTCAAATGGAAGAAATTCCGGTTAGAGCCTCTACCTCTGACCCGGCCGATTTTAGCCCCAAGACTCAGGCAGTTTTGCTCAATCTGCTGCTGCAACTGGCCGACAACAAGTATATGTTGGGCAAGCGCTATGCCGAATGGGTCAACAGCGCACCCATGCTCGAGGCCGCTGTTGCGGCGGCCGCGATGACCCAGGATGAGTTGGGCCACGCCCGCAGCCTCTACCCCCTCTTCCGCACCTTCCCCGACGCGCCGCCCGTGCTAAAAAAAGAGGAAGACCGCACCGACTTGATCAATATCACTTTCCTGGACCAATCTTTCGGCAGTTGGCTCGATTTTGTCGCCGCCAATTTTCTGTTCGACCAGGCGCTCTCGGTTGTGTTTGAAGCGGCCAGGGAGTCGGTATTTGAGCCGCTCAAGCAGCGCGCCGCCAAAATTTTGCAGGAAGAGCGCTTCCATGCCATGTACGGGGCCACCTGGGTCCGTAGCCTGGCCAAGCACGACAGCCCGGCCAGGTACCAGTTGGAGGCCACCCTGCGCCGCATCTGGCCCGAAGTTATCTGCTGGCTGGGCCAGCCCGGCGAAAAGTACCAGCAGTACGCCCTCGACGAAGGTCTCCTGTGCGATAACGTAACCACTTTGCGCCAAAAGTTCTTGCGGCGAGTCGGGCCGGTGCTGCAAGAAGTGGGCTACACCTTGCCCTTTTCCTTTGATACTGCGACAGACCAGTGGGGCATCAAGGGTGAGCTACCCTGGGGGCGCTGGAATCCGAAGACACGGCGGTTAAATTAAATGCAAATTCAACTGCTGCGCCATGCGACACTGATCGTAAAGATAGCCGGGCTGACCCTGATGGTAGATCCCATGTTGAGCCAGGCCGAGGCGATGGAACCGGTCGCCAATGCTGCCGTCACCCGGCGTATTCCCATGGTCCCGCTGCCGCTTGACGACGATGCCTTGATGCGCCTCATTCACTCGGTTGACGCGGTCTTGGTGACCCACACTCATCGCGATCATTGGGATGAGCGGGCCAGGCAACTTTTGTCGCATCAGGTCAAACTCTTCTGCCAACCCGAAGATGAAACCCGTTTGCGCAGTGAAGGCTTTGAGGCTGTCACAGCGGTGGTAGAGAAAGTCATCTGGCGGGGGTTGCAGGTTAGCCGCACCGGTGGCCGTCATGGCAGCGGCGATATTGGGCAAAAGATGGGGCCCGTGTCGGGTTTTGTGCTTCAAGCTGAGGGAGAACCGTCGCTCTATATTGCCGGCGATACGATCTGGTGTGACGAGGTGGCGGAAGCATTAAGAACCTATCAGCCCGCTGTAACAATGGTCAATACCGGGGCTGCCCAATTCAACGTGGGTGGACCGATTACGATGACGGCAGAAGATGTTGTGACGGTTTGCCGGGAATTGCCCACCACCCGCGTCATCGCCGTCCATATGGAGGCAGTCAATCACTGTCTCCTCACCCGTACCGAACTATGCCAGACGCTGGAAATAGAGGGACTCATCGCCCAAGTCATTATTCCAGCCGACGGGGAGGTAGCCTTTGAGCAGGGCTAAACTCAAAGATCTAATTGAAACCAAACCGCCTGAAGTACCCGACCATCCCCCCTGCGCCTTTTGCGGCTCGGAAAAGACCGAATTCATTGCCCTTTTCGGCCAGTTTTTATTGGTCTCGCAATATTACTGCCACAATTGTCACAGCGCGTTTGAATGGTGCAAGTGGCAGGATGAAGGAGGTAACGTGAAACGTAATGCGTGAAAGGATTTCTTCACGCATTACGCATCACGCATCATGAATTTCACCCATCTACTTTACAATCTTTCTCCCACCGGTATCGCTACGGTGACGCTTAACCGGCCTGAAGCCCACAATGCCATCAGCGCCGAGATGCGGCACGATTTTCGCGCCCTGGGTGATCTGTTGCTGACCGACACCGCGATTAAGGTTGTGATCTTCACCGGCGCAGGCGACGAGGCTTTTTCGGCGGGCGGCGATATCAGCCATTTTGAGCGAGAGTGGCTGACTCCTGATTTTCGGACCCACGGTCATCACCTGACCGAGTTTTTCAACCTGCTGGAAATTCTGGAAAAGCCGGTCCTTGCCGCCATCAACGGCGTGGCCAGCGGGGCCGGGCTGCAACTGGCTATGGCCTGCGATTTGCGGCTGGCTTCCGGCCAGGCCCGTTTCGCCTTTCGCGAGAACTTTATCAACCTGATTCCGGGTCACGGCGGCACGGTGCGGCTGGTGCGGCTGGTTGGCCTGGCCCAGGCCAAAGAGCTGATTTTTATGGGCGATACGCTTAGCGCGGAGGAGGCTCAAAAAATTGGCCTGGTTCACCGGGTTATGCCGCGTGAAACGCTGCTGGCGGAAGCCCAGGTGCTGGCCCAGAAATTGCTGCAACGCGCGCCGCAATCGCTGGGGTTGGTCAAGCGGCTGCTGCTCACGTCCAGCGAAACCGACCAGACCACTGCCCTGTTTTTAGAGAGCCTGGCTCAGAGCGTCCTCATCAAAACCGAGGATCATCAGGAAGGTATCCGGGCTTTTCGGGAGAAACGCAAGCCGAGGTTTACAGGAAGGTAAGAAAGACTCTGATCGTTAAAGCAAACATCCAAGACCCTGGTATCGCTCGCCACCTCCACGCCCTGCAGCTCGCCTCCTATAAGGTCGAAAGCGAGCTTATCGGCTATCCGCAACTACCACCCCTCTTGGAGACTACCGAGGATTTGCAGCAAACTGGCGAACAGTTTCTCATTTTTCAGCAAGAGGGGCAGATTTTAGGTGCAGTCGCTTACGTTCATACAAACGACACCCTGGAAATTTGCCGCCTGATTGTCAGCCCTGGCCATTTTCGGCAAGGTATCGCCGGCAGGCTGCTGGAAGCAGTGGAAGACGTTGAACCGGGAATCAAACATCTGCTTGTTTCAACGGCAGAAAAGAACTTCCCGGCCATCAGCCTGTATCAGAAACACGGCTACTCTATCACTCAGCAGATAGTTTTACCCGATGGACTGATGCTGGTCCAACTCCATAAACAAGTCAGGTTAGAGCAACAATGATTATCGAATACAACGGTAAACGTCCTCAAATTGCGGAAGATACCTTCATCGCCCCGACTGCGGTCATCGCCGGGGATGTCATTATCAAATCCGGGGCAAATATCTGGTTTGGCGCGGTCCTGCGCGGCGACGAGAACCAAATTATCATCGGCGAGCGGAGCAGCATTCAGGATAATGTAGTCATCCATGTCAGCGTGGAGAACCCGGCGATTGTCGGGCCGGATGTGACTATCGGCCATGCGGTGGTGCTGGAAGCGTGCCGGATCGAGGCCGGGGCTTTGGTCGGAATGAATGCGACTGTGCTGGACGGTGCGGTGGTCGGCGAGCGGGCGCTCATCGCCGCCGGGAGTGTGGTCCGCGAGAATCAAGTCATTCCGGCGAATACCCTGGCCGCCGGTGTGCCCGCTCAAATCAAAGGCCCTATGTCCGAGGCGGCGCGGGAACACGTGGCAACGGCCACTGAGGTGTATCAGGAGTTGGCGAAGAATTACCGAAAAGCATTGGTTGAAACGTGATGATCTTTAGAGTAACTCCTTACGTTTCACGCTTCACACTCTTCAGCGATTATTTATAAGGAACTGGAACGATGGCTACTCACTTTATTAATGGTGAATATGTCCAATCTACGGGCAGCACCATTCGCGAAGTTGTCAACCCAGCTACCGGCGAAGTGGTTGACACGACCCCGCGCGGGACGGTGGAAGATGTAAATGCGGCGGTCCAGGCGGCAGTAGATGCCTTTCCGGGTTGGTGGGACACCTCGGCCGCCAAGCGAGGGGCAATCTTGTATAGGGCAGTCGAGGCCATCCGGGCTAATGTGGCGGAACTGGCTCACCTGCTGACCTGTGAGCAGGGCAAGCCCTTAGCCGAGAGCCAGATGGAAATCCACCGCTTTGCTCACACCATTGAGCATTACGCCGGGTTGGCTAAAAATTTGCGCGGCGGCTACGTCCCTAACCTGGACGAAAGGGCCCACGGCCTGATCCTGAAGCGGCCTTACGGCGTCTGCGCGGCCATTGTGCCCTGGAATTTTCCGGTCTCACTCATGGGCAACAAAGTCGGCCCGGCGCTGGTGGCAGGCAATACCATGGTGGTTAAACCGGCGGAGACAACGCCCTTGACCGACCTGCGGGTGATCGAATTAATGAGCCGGGCCGGCCTGCCGGCCGGAGTCCTGAATTGCGTCACCGGCCAGGGCAGCGTGGTGGGCCAGGCATTGATTGAGCATCCCCAGGTGGCCAAAATCGGCTTCACCGGCTCTACTGAAGTGGGGCGGCAGGTGATGGCCAGCGCAGCCAAAACCATCAAGCGCGTCACCCTGGAGTTGGGTGGCTCCGATCCGCTGATTGTCTGTGATGATGCCGATATTGACCAGGCGGTCAGCGCGGCCTCGGTCGGGCGCTTTTTCAACTGCGGTCAGGCCTGCCTGGCCATCAAACGAATTTTTGTCTTTGAGGCCGTGGCCGACGAATTTACCGCTAAACTGGTAGCCAAAGTTAAAAAATTGTCGGTCGGGCCGGGTCTGGAGGCCGGGTCGCGCCTGGGGCCGCTGCACACGCCCGGCCAGCGGGCTGAAATCGAGGCCCAGGTGCAGGACGCGGTTGAGCGAGGGGCGAAGGTCCTCGCCGGAGGGCGGCGGCCTGAGGGGATCCAATACGAACAGGGCAACTTCTACCTGCCAACCGTATTGGCTGATGTTGCTCCTGACTCGCGGGTCATGACCGAAGAAGTGTTTGGCCCGGCGGTCCCGATTGTGCCGGTCAAAGATTTGGACGAAGCGATTACCCGGGCCAATAGCTCCATCTTTGGCCTGGGGTCATCCGTCTGGACGCGAGATCTGAACAAGGCGACTCGCGCCGCCGAGCGCCTGGAGGCCGGCTACACCTGGATCAACAGTGTGGCCAAAATCTATGATGAGCTTCCCTTTGGCGGCTTCAAGCAGAGCGGGGTTGGGCAGGAGCACGGCAGCGAGGCAATTGACCATTATATGGCCACCAAAGCAGTGGTGATTAAAACGGAGTGATGAGCACCGCAACTACCGTACAAGAAACAAAGCCTCGACCTGCGCAGGTCGAGGCTTTGTTGTTTTAACACAAGGCAACTTCAGTTACCTCCAGGTAAAAAAGCGCCGCTCGCTTTCGGGGCTGATGGCTGTGCCGGAGCCGTCGTCATTTAGCCGTTCGACCACCACAAACCACTCGTAGCGATTCTCAGGACCATCTATCTGGCCAAAGAGCGAAAGAGGGACAATCCACTCCGGCTCTTTAATATTGGCCCCTTGATAGGTTGGTTGTCCCTGATAGGTATATACCAGGCGCACGGCATATTGCTCATCTGGAGCTAAGTTTACCGGGTTCCAACGCAACACAATGGTATTACCCTGAATAAAGGCAAACCCGTCTTTAGGTTCCACTAACTCCGGTGCAGGATATTTAAACCCTGGCGTGGGAGTAACAGGCTCTTCGGTAGGTTCCTCCTCCACCACTTCGGGGGTATCGGTTGGTTCAGGCGTGTCGCTTGCGGTGGGGGTATCGGTTGCCTCCGGCGTGGGCGTATCGGGGATTGGAGTCGGTGTAGCGGTATCGGTTGGCGGCGGCGTGTTGGTCGCCGGGAGCGGCGTGAGCGTGTTTGTCGGGGGCAGGGTTGGCGTTGGCAGGGCCGACTCGAAGACAACAGCGTCACCGGTTTCCTCTGGGGCTTCTGCCGTGGCTTCGGTCTGAGCCGCCCCACCTGGCAAACCCAGTGAGGCCAGAATTTGGCTGCCGGACTCGCTCTGCGCCATGAACCACCCCCCAGCCAGGCAAACGGCGCAAACCAGCACCAGGGCAATGATTCCAGGCACGAGCAAACGCGACCGCTCTGAACGCAGAGGCGGCATCTGCTGAGCTGTGGGCCTACCCTTACTGGCTGCCAGCGGCGGTTGAACTTTAGGCGGCTCAACTGTGGCTTCTTTTTTGGCCGGAGCAGCCGTTTTTGCGGGAACCTCCGTGGCCTGCCCTTTCGGCTTTTCAAGGGGGGGTGTACCTTGATCTCCCATTTTTGCAGCCAGCATGGTTTGATCTATCTCGGCTGGTTGTTCAAGCGTGTCCATTTTACCCGGAGGGGCAGCGCCGGTTTGATCCTGACCTGCTGACGGCGGTGGTTCCGGCCGGCTCATAGGTCCCGAAGGCGGTCTTGGCGGAGTCACGGGTCTGGAAGGAGACGGCGGTGCGGAAGAATTGGGGGCAGATGTGGGCAAAGGGGTGCCGGCAGGCTCTTCTGCTTCCGGCATTGTCGGGGGCACAAAGGCAGCCCCGACACCCGGTGGCGGCGCACCCATTTCCGGTCGAGAGAGCGGCCTGACTGGCCTGGAAGCTGTGGCTGGGGGCGGTACCTCGGCGGCGGACGGTTCAGCTTCAGGGGGAGTGGTCGGTACAGGAGGGGTAGAGGCGGGGCCGGGAGCAGAAGCTTCGGCTTGTTCAAGGGCATGCCGAATTTCTGCCGGACTCATAGCTTCACCACCACTGCCGGGGAACAGGAAATCGCCGGTCGAGTCGGGCCGGTTGACCAGCCAACTGACCAGGGCCCGGTGTGTATCCATATCCAGAACGACTACTCTAGGCTCCTGCTGACCTTCAGGCGTAAAACTAATACTCGGATTTTTTCCCGCCAGGTGCAGATGAGAAAGGCGTAACTGGGCCACTTCTTCCGGAGTCAAGTGATTCTGTTGAACCAAGAACCACAGCGTTTTATTGATAATGATATCTTTATTATCAGCTTGATTGCTCATAAATATTGTCCTGGCTTCCCGCCAGTTCTCCACTCTTTCGAGACAAAGTATTTACCAACTCCGATTCTACCGACTTTTAGTAATACGAGCAAACCCTATGACCCGCAATTTACCACCAAAACATCAAGCCAGGCGGAAGTAACAGCAGGCGCAGTTTGTCAGCAGTCGCAGTCACTATATAATCATCCCACTTTGACTCATAGCTGTACAAGGCAAACGGGTGCGTCCTAAATTTTTGATAACAAAGAGCAAGTTGGCAACTTACCCCACAGAACCACCTAAAATCTGGGACAAACCCAAGGCCAGTCGTGCGAGTAGTTTAGTATACAAGCCAGGGATCGTCAAATGTTAAAAAGAGGCAGAATACCTGTCTTCTATACCAACATGCACAGATTGCACGCAACCGACCAGGCTCACCTCGAAGATTATCCTCTGGCTATGGACGAGGTACCGGCGCGAGCGGAGATCATTTTGCAGGCGCTAGAGACAGCCCAACTCGGGATAATAACTGCGCCCATTGACCAGGGCCTTGAGCCGATTTTGGCGGTCCACCCGGCCGATTTTTTAGAATTTTTGCAAAGCGCTTATGCCGAAAGCGCCCGGCAGCCAAAGAGCAACCGCCTCTTTCCCGATACCTTTGCCACCCGGCATACCGGCCGGAAACCGACCACTTTTCCTGGGCTGAAAGGTTACTATGCTTTCGATCCATACAGTCCCATTTTGGCCGGAACCTGGGATGCGGCCTACTGGAGCGCCCAATGTGCCCTTGCCGCTGCCGCTGCGGTGCGGGCGGGCGAGAAGGTTGCTTATGCCCTGTGCCGTCCGCCCGGTCACCACACCGCCGCCGACCTGTATGGCGGCTATTGTTACCTTAACAATGCTGCGATTACGGCGCGTTATCTCCAAAATAATACAGCGAGCAGTGGCCAACGGGCGGCGATCGCAATTCTGGATATTGACTACCACCATGGCAATGGCACACAGGCCATTTTCTACAGCGACCCATCGGTGCTATTTTGCTCCCTCCACGCCGATCCGGATAATGAATATCCTTACTATTGGGGTCGCGCCGACGAAAGAGGTGAAGGGGCAGGCGCAGGCTGCAATCAGAATTGGCCACTCCCCCCAGGAGTTGATGATACAACCTACCTTGCCGCATTAGGCGAGGCAGTGGCCACAATCCGGGCCTTTGCGCCTCACTATTTGCTTGTCTCCGCCGGATTCGATATTTTTGCCGGCGATCCTGTAGGCGGCTTCATCCTGACCACTGCTGGCATCCACCAGACTGGCCTGCAAATTGCAGCCCTCGATGTGCCGACCGTCATTATCCAGGAAGGAGGGTACTTGCAGGAGCATTTGGGTGAGAATGCAGTCGCTTTTTTGCAGGCGTTCCTTTGACAAATTGTTGTATTGACATAATAATTTTGTGGGAAGTCTAAAGCTTGCGTTTTGAGCTAAGATAATGTACAATGGAAAAAGCTCAAGGCAGGCAGTTAATTTCAACTCAGTTTGTGCATTGAGACTATTATGAGAAGTATTTCGCGACAACAACTTTTAATTTTAGCCATTTTGTTGTTCTTTTCGGTGGTGATTTTGGGTTGTTTATGCATGTTGGTTGTTCCCAGCCCAACCACCGGCGGCCCACCCTTTGTTTTTTAGGTAATTAGTTTTAACAAACTTATAACCGTCCTGGTATGGCCCGTTCGGGGATACGCAGTTGCTTTTGCCTCGGCAAGGAACTTTAGCTTGCCGATTTTTTGTTTTATGCGCTCGACGGTTCTGTTTGTTAGCCGGGGTAGAATTGGCAAAAGCTTCTCGACGTTGCTATAATAGCTCAGCCGTTACTGGTTTTGCTGCTCCAGTTTCCGGGAACAAACTGGAGATTTCTCCCACTCGCACTACGGCTGTCTTAATGAGGAAGGAGTTTTTGAGTCTATGAGCCAACCGGCTCCGTTTCGTTTGATGAAGGCTTTTCAAGAAATTCAGCCGTACCGTTTGGCCTCCGCCTGGATTCGTATGGGACTACTGCTGACCGCTGCTATAATTTTGAGCTTGTGGCTGGCCGCTCCTCACGTTGATGCCAATATGTTGTTTCAATCGCCGGCGTCGCCGCTGGCCCAACCTGGCTTCGAGCAGGTTTCTCCTCTCTCGCCTATTGACCAATTCCCTGTCGAGCAGGTTCCCGTTCAACCTGCTCCCGCTGAACAAGCCCCAGCCCAGCCAGTTGCCCCGGTTGAGGCGGCGCCAGGAGCAACTCCCCCAGTAGTCGAAGGTGGTGCCCCTGCACCTCCCACGCCTGAGCCAGTCTCCCGTCGCGAGAGAGAAGAAACGCCGGTTGATGAGGAAGGCGGACCCTCCAATTTTATTCTGGATCAAGCGGAATTGATTGATACGGTTGTTGTTTCCGGCGCTTACATCTGGCTATGCTGTGGAGTCAGTTTGTTCTTGCTGGTACCGTTGTTTTTACTATTTGTCTACGTTCGAGGAAGAAGTAAAATTATCCGAGAAGAAGGTTATTAAACCCTCGGCTCATCTGCTCAGGCACCCGGATTCTGAGCAGGTGGAGGGGGAAAGACGATTGCCCAATCCAGTTTTATCCTCAAGCATCCTAAAATCAACTCAAGCGACACGGGCGGTGCTCATGATCATCACCTGGGTCGCTTTTTTGTTGCGCACGGTGAATCTGGCGGGACAAAGTTTGTGGCGTGATGAAGTTGATGCGATTCGCTTTTCCAACTGGCCGCTATCGCAGTTGATTGCCGGCTTATTTCAAGAAGGCCACAATGGTCCCCTCTTCTTTTTAGGGCTACGCTTCTGGCGCAACGTTACCGGCAACTCCGAGTTTGCGCTGCGCTATCCCTCGGCACTGCTGGGAGCACTGGCTGTGCCCCTGGGTTTTGTGCTGGCCCGCCAACTCGGTTTTGGCCGGCGGGTGGCGCTGCTGTTGGGCATGTTGCTGGCTACCTCGCCCTATCTAGTTTGGTACGGGCAAGAGGCCAAAATGTATACCCTGCTGCTGGCGCTTGTCGCTTTGGCATTCATTGCTTATCTTAAAGCCTTGACCCCCTCCCCAACCCTCCCCCTTGAAGGGGGAGGGGGAAAAAATTGGGTATGGTGGGTGGTGTTCGTCGTCGCCACGACCCTCTCTTTTTATACCCACATCCTGGCCCCCTTGATGCTGGTTGTCTATGGTTTGGTCGCGTGGCTGCACCCTGGCGAATGGCAGCGCCACCGGCGTGGCTGGCTCATGAGCATGGGTTGTTTAACCCTGCCCTATTTGCCCCTGGCGCTGTGGCAAGCGCCGCTGTGGTGGAACAGTTTTCAAAGCGGCCATCCTTTTTATTCCCTCGATAAACAAATCTATACCTTGCTGCAACTTTACAGCAATGGCCTGGTGCGTTTTCTCGGCCTGACCGCCATCATCCTGTTCGTCTTTCTGTGGCTATGCGGTCTTTTATTACCCGGACCGCTGACCGCTGACCGCCGGCCGCCGGCAAATTATGCTCGACGTTTCACTTTTAATGTTTCACGTCTTATCCTGGCCGGCTGGGTCCTTCTCCCCTTGGTTATCGTCTACCTCATCTCGCTCCGTGTCGCCGTTTTTGAAGATCGTTATCTGATTTATATCGTGCCTGGTTTTTACCTGTTGGTTGCTGTGGGACTGGTTTTGGTGCGGCGCTATTCGCGGCTGCTGGCCGGATTGTGTCTGGGTCTGCTGTTGGTCATTAATCTGCTGGGTGTTTGGCAACAGCAGCGCCAACCGATCAAAGCCGACTTCCGGGCGGCGGCAGCTTATCTGGCCAGCCATTCCCAACCCACCTCGCCGATTATGCTGCAAATGCCGTACTTACGCTACACGCTCAGGTATTACTACCCCGGCAAGTACAAAATCCTTGAGGGGCTATGGACGAATAACGGTAAAACGGAAGCCCAGGTTGACGCCGAAATGACCGCCCTGACTGCCGATTTGAGCGACCTGTGGCTGGTCATATCCGAAGAGGACGCCTGGGACAACCGCCGTCTGACTCGCGCCTGGCTCGACACCCACGCCCACCTGGTTGACCAGGCTCACTTTACCCGGGTGGATGTGTACCACTACCAATTTCAGCCCGGCGTGATTGAGACCCAAAGTGTGGGATCGGGGATGGAGTGAGATGGAGCAGCGAGTCACCCTGAGGGGAGCCGTCGAACGTATCACCTATACCAATCCAGAGAATGGCTACACCATCGCCCGCTTTCACGCCGACAAACAATTCGGCCTGATTACTATCGTCGGCGCGCTGGCCGAGGTTCATCCTGGCGCCCGGCTGAAAATCGAGGGGCGCTGGAAAACACATCCCAAATACGGCGAACAGTTTGAGATTGAACGCTATGTCGAGGAGATGCCGGCTACGGTCGAGGGCATCAAACGCTATCTCGGCAGCGGGTTGATCAAGGGCATTGGGCCGGTGATGGCTAAACGCATCGCCGAGAAGTTTGGCCCGTACACCCTGGAAATCATCGAAAATGACATCGAACGGCTGGCCGAAGTTGAAGGCATCGGCTCCAAGCGGGTCAAAATGATCGCCCAGACCTGGGAAGCACAAAAGCAGATCAAAGAGATCATGCTCTTTCTGCAAAGCCACCAGGTCATCACCAATCTGGCGGTCAAAATCTATAAAACTTTCGGTGATAGAGCCATCGGCGTGGTCAAAAATGACCCCTACCGTCTGGCCCGTGATATTTTCGGCATCGGTTTTGTTACCGCCGACAAAATTGCCCGTAATATCGGGATTGCCGCAGATGCCCCCCAGCGCGTCGCCGCCGGCATCGAGTACACCCTCAACCAACTGGCCGACGAAGGCCACGTTTTTGCCCCGCGCGACCATTTGATCCAGGCCGCCGTCAAAATTTTGGAGCCTTCTGCTCAAGATTCAGCTCCAGGGGTTTCCCCCGAACAAGTTGACGCCCAGATTGAGGCTCTCCGCCAGGCAGACCGGGTTAAGATCGAGGTGCTTGGTGAACAGAAAGGAGGAGAGCGGAGGAGTGGAGGAGCGGAGGAGAAAATTGTCAATATCCAACAATCAATGGTCAATAATCAACGATCCCTGGAGGAGGGCATAAACAATCAGGGGGAAAAATCAAAAATCCAAAATCCACGCCCGCCTGACGGGCAGTCCAAAATCGAAGCGGTTTACCTCCCGCCCTTCTACTACGCCGAAATTGGCGTGGCCCGGCAGATGGGCCAACTTTTGCACAGTGGCCAGAGCCGGCTGGCGACATTTGCCAACGTAAATTGGGATAAAGCCTTTGAGTGGCTGGCGGCGAACCGCAGCGATGGGGTCGTTTTAGCTGAGCAGCAGCGCCGGGCCGTGCAGACAGCCCTGACCAGCAAAATCAGCATCCTGACCGGCGGGCCGGGGACCGGCAAAACCAGCACGGTGCAGGCCATTCTG
Source organism: Anaerolineales bacterium (assembly GCA_015075185.1). Lineage (GTDB taxonomy): Bacteria > Chloroflexota > Anaerolineae > 4572-78 > J111 > DSQQ01. Next base: position 871,624 of record JABTUW010000004.1, read on the forward strand.
CGGCTGCTGCAAGGCAAAGGCAAGAACGCCCTGCTAGCTGCTCCCACCGGCCGGGCGGCCAAACGGCTGACCGAAAGCACCGGCCACGAAGCCAGAACTATCCACCGGCTGCTGGAAGTCAGCCCCGGCGAAGGGTTTAAGTTCCAGCGCAACCAGGATAACCCACTGGACTGTGACCTGCTGATTGTGGATGAGTGTTCCATGGTGGATTTGATTCTAATGAATAATGTCCTTAAGGCCATCCACCCGGCCAGCCATCTCCTGCTGGTTGGTGATGCCGACCAGTTGCCCAGCGTCGGCGCGGGCAATGTCCTGCGGGACATCATTGCCAGCGGCGTTGTGCCCGTCACCCGGCTCGACGTCATCTTCCGCCAAGCCGCCGGCAGCACGATCATTACCAACGCCCACCGCATCAACAAAGGCGAGATGCCTATCTTTCCTCCCGACAAAAAAGATTTCTTTTTCTTCGGCAAGGAAGAGCCGGAGGAAGCGTCGGAGCTGGTGGTGGATATTGTCGCCCGGCGTATCCCCGAAAAATTTGGCGTCCCGATGACCGACGTGCAAGTCCTCAGCCCGATGCATCGCGGGGCCGCCGGAGCGCGTATGCTCAACGAAAAACTGCAAACCCGCCTGAACCCCCTGCGCTACGACCAGCCCGAATATCGCAGCGGCAGCCGCCTCTTTCGCCGGGGCGACCGGGTGCTGCAACTGCGCAACAACTACGATAAGGATGTTTTCAACGGCGATATCGGCCGGATCGAGCTGATTGACCTGGAAGAGGGTGAAATCCGGGTAGATTTTGAAGGGCGCAGCGTTACCTATGATTTGAGCGATCTGGACGAACTGACCCTGGCCTACGCTATGAGCGTCCACAAGAGCCAGGGCAGCGAATACCCCGTGGTGGTGCTGCCGCTGCTCACCCAGCACTACATGCTCTTGCAGCGCAACCTGCTTTACACAGCCATCACCCGGGCCAAAAAGATGGTGGTTATTGTTGGCACGCGCAAGGCTATCGCCATGGCTGTGAAGAATGACAAAATTGCTGCTCGCTGGACGGCGCTGACCGAGCGGTTGGTGACGGCAATCGGGTAGTAGATTAAAAATCTCGAAAATTAGCCCCAGCAGTCTTGACAGATATTATAACCTGTGCTAATATTGCCCCCATAAATTTGACCGTCGAAACTACAAGGTTATTTATTCAAATGTTAAATCGCGTCGTGGTAGTAGTACTTAGCGTCCTCCTTATTAGTCATAAGGGGGCGTTTGTCGTTGGAAGTGCTACGTAAGCCATAGCCGCACTTAGTTCGTTCACAAACGCCTCCCACACCGGGAGGCGTTTTTGTGTCATAGCCCAGGTGACAGGTAATGTGCTACTTGCTGCCTAACTCTATTAACCGTTCATCTATTTTACAAGGAGAGAAAAATGGGAAAATTACTAACCGGCGCTGAAATTGTGTGGGAATGTTTGCTCCTGGAAGGCGTCGAGGTGGTATTTGGCTATCCCGGCGGCGCAATCCTGCCCACGTATGATGCGCTTTACAAATACCAGGATCGCATTCACCACGTCTTGACCCGCCACGAGCAGGGGGCGACCCATGCCGCCGATGGCTACGCCCGCGCCAGCGGCAAGGTCGGTGTGGCCTATGGCCACCTCTGGTCCCAGGGGCGACCAATATGGTCTTTCGGCATCGCTACGGCGATGATGGACTCCTCGCCAATTGTGTGCATCACCGGCCAGGTGGCGACCACGGCCATTGGCGGCGATGCTTTCCAGGAAACCGATATTACCGGCATTACCCAGCCCATTACCAAGCACAACTACCTGGTCACCGACATCAACGACCTGGTTGAAACAATGCGTGAAGCGTTCTACATTGCCCGCACAGGACGGCCCGGCCCGGTACTGGTGGACATTGCTAAAGATGTCCAAAATGCCAAGATCGAATTTGAGGGCTACTCTGATGAACCCATTGAATTGCCCGGCTACCATCCCCCCGAGAAAGCCCCGGACGAACAAGTCGCTGCCGCGCTGGAACTCATCAATAATGCCAAACGGCCCATTATTCTAGCCGGCCACGGCGTGTTACTCTCCGGCGCGATGAAGGAGTTAAGAGAACTGGCCGAAAAAGGCAACATTCCAGTAACGACCACCTTGCTAGGGATTGGCTGCTTCCCGGCCAGCCACCCCCTGAACCTGGGCATGATGGGCATGCATGGCGGGGCGTGGTGCAATTATGCCGTGCAAGAAGCCGATCTGATCATTGCCTGCGGCATGCGCTTCGATGACCGGGTGACCGGCAACCTCAAGACCTATTCACCCAATTCCAAGAAAATCCACATTGAAATTGACGCCTCGGAAATCAACAAAAACGTCAAGGTGGACGTGGGCATTCACGCCGACCTGGGCACAGTGCTGCGCCAAATTAACCCTGGCGTGGAAAGAGGCCCTGACCGGACAGGCTGGTGGGCTAAAATTCGTGACTGGCAGGAAGACGCCAACGAGCGCGATGTTCTCCAGTTTGAGACCCCCACCCTGCTGGCGGCGCAGGCCATCCGCAAAATCTATGAGGGCACCGAAGGCAAAGCTTTTGTCGTTACGGATGTAGGCCAGCACCAGATGCTGGAGTGCCAGTATTACGGCCACGAGGACCCCTACACACTCAGCACCTCCGGCGGCCTGGGCACGATGGGCTTCAGCCTGCCCGCAGCGATTGGAGCCAGCTTCCATATTAAAGATCGGGAAATCTGGACGGTTGCCGGCGATGGCTGCATCCAGATGACCATTATGGAACTGGCTACTGCCGTGCAGGAAAAGTGCAACATCAACATCTGCATTATCAACAATGGCTACCTGGGCATGGTCCGCCAGTGGCAGCAGATGTTCTACGAAAGCCGCTATGTCGAAACGCCGATCTACAGTCCCGACTATGTTAAACTGGCCGAAGCATATGGTATGCCGGGTTATCGAGTGGAGAAGCAAGAAGACGTCATCCCGACGATGCGTAAAGCCCAGGCTCACCAGGGGCCGGTTTTGATTGAATTTGTGGTGGAACGCTTCGACAACGTCTACCCGATGGTGCCTGCCGGCGCCGATTTGCACAACATGATCCGGCGGCCCCATCCCCGTTTTGAGAAAATGGAAATGTGAGACAGGTAGCAAGGTAGCAGGTTGCAAAAAAGCTGTCCCTGCTACTCTGCTACCCAGTATTAATTCGAGAAAAGGATAAGAAATCATGAAACAAACACTTGTTGCTCTTGTGGAAGATAAACCGGGTGTGCTAAACCGGGTGGCCAGCCTGTTTCGCCGCCGCAACTTCAATATTGAGAGTCTGACGGTGGGCCACAGCGAAATATCGGGTGTCAGCCGCATGACCATCGTAACCGATGAGTACGAAAATATCCGGCGCAATGTCATCCGGGCTAACCTGCTCAAGTTGATCAATGTGATTGACGTGCAGGATGTCACCGACCAGCCGTGCGTTATCCGCGAAACCGCCCTGATTAAAGTGAAGGCTGACGCGACCATTCGCGGCCAAGTGATGGATGTAGCCGAAATGTACCGGGCGCGCATTGTGGATGTGGCCACCGAGATTCTGATTGTAGAAGTTACCGGCGAACCGGGCAAGCTGGAGTCGCTCGTCGAAGTTTTGGAGCCTTTTGGCGTGCTGGAAATTATGCGCAGCGGCAAAATTGCCATGACTCGCGGCGTAGTCAAACCTCGACCTGATCTGGCTCCGGCTATAAAAGCCAACGGTAAACATTAAACCAGATAGCAGGTAGCAAGGTAACAAATTCCCATCTCATTCCCGAACTGACGCGAAGCGTGAGAACGAGATGGGAAACAAGAAGGAAATTGCTACCCTGCTACTCTGTGACTTTACAAATTTCTGAGAAGGGAATCTTATAACAAATGGGCTTAGATTTTCAGACCAAAGTATTTGAGAAAGAGAAAATTGTCCTGGGCGATACGGAAGAATATATCGTTCGCGGCGGTCGGCATCTCTTTCCCTTGTTACCCAAAGCGTTTGAGGGCATCAAGCAAATCGGCGTGATTGGCTGGTCATCCCAGGGACCGGCGCAGGCGCAAAACCTGCGCGACTCATTGGAAGGTACTGACATCCGGGTTAAAGTGGGGCTGCGGGCTGGCTCGTCGTCCATGCAAAAGGCCGAAGCGGTCGGCTTTACCACGGCCAATGGTACCCTGGGCGAAATGTACGATGTCATCCGCGAGTCAGACATGGTCCTGCTGCTGATTTCCGACGCTGCCCAGGCCCAGAATTACAAACGGATTTTCGAGGCCATCCGGCCGGGAGCCACGCTGGGGCTGTCGCACGGTTTTTTGCTGGGCTACCTGACCAGCATCGGCGAGAAATTCCCGGAAAATATCAATGTTGTCGGCGTCTGCCCCAAAGGGATGGGGCCGTCGGTGCGGCGGCTATACGAGCAGGGCCGGACGGTCAACGGGGCCGGCATCAACGCCAGCTTTGCTGTACAGCAGGACATCAACGGCAAGGCCACGGATTACGCCCTGGCCTGGTCGGTCGCCCTGGGGTCGCCCTTTACCTTTATGACCACCTTGGAGTTGGAGTACAAATCCGACATTTTTGGCGAGCGCGGTATTCTGTTGGGCGCGGTTCACGGCATCGTCGAGAGCCTTTACCTCTGGTTCAAACAGCACGGTTACAGCCAGGAAGAAGCATTCAATAATTCGGTTGAATCCATTACCGGACCGATCAGTAAAATTATCTCCAAAAAAGGCTTAATGGCGGTCTACGAGTCGTTGGACGGGAAGGATAAAGACCTATTCCGTCGAGCCTACTCCGCGGCCTATCACCCCGCCTACGAAATGCTGATGGAGATTTACTATGAGGTTTCTTCCGGCAAAGAGCTGGCCAGCGTCATCGCCGCCAATGAACGCTTCCAGCGCTATCCCATGGGCAAGATTGATGGGACGGAAATGTGGCAGGTGGGTGAAAAAGTCCGGGCCAGGCGCGACCCGAACAAAATTCCTCTCAATCCGGTGGCTGCCGGTATCTACATCGCCACGATGATCGCCCAGGTGGATATATTGAAGGCCAACGGGCATCCCTATTCGGAGATTGCCAATGAGACCATCATCGAGGCGGTGGACTCGCTCAACCCATATATGGATTTCAAAGGGGTGGCTTATATGGTGGATAACTGTTCCACCACTGCCCGGCTCGGTTCGCGCAAATGGGCGCCGCGCTTTGATTACATTCTGCGGCAGCAAACTTTCACCGCGCTCGACCAGGGCAACCAGGTAGATGAAGAGCTGTTCGACAACTTCATTCACAGTGACATCCACCAAGTGCTTTCGGTGTGCGCCGAGCTGCGGCCGTCGGTAGATATTTCGGTGGTGAGCTAGCCAGTGCGATTAGGGCAGTAAGGGATTTTGGGTTCTATAGCGATGAAGAAAATGTCATTCTGAGCGACCGGAGGGAGCGAAGAATCTCTCTCGAGCCTGTCATAAAGTCAAGGTTTTGGGGATTCTTCACTCCGCTGCGCTTCGTTCAGAATGACCTGGCTTCATCTCCCAAAAATCCCAATTTTTCCTGCCGGTTCAGCCTGGCCTGGAGGCGCCCCTGTCATTCACGCCTGATTATTATCCGAAAATTAAGGTTTTTGTTAGGATGCAGGTATAATATAAGGATGTGAGAGGAGAATTTATCGGTTTGTAGGACAAACTTTAGTTTGTCGGCAAATGGCAAGCTAAAGCTTAGCCTACCTTAGATAAGGATAATTGAATGGCAGATCAAAACAAGGCGCGTCGAATCGAAGAAAAAATCCGGCAGAAGCTGGCCCAATTAGGCGAAGCCCTGGACGAGTGGTTGAACAAGCAGCGCCTTCAACCCCAGCCCATCCCGGTTCCGGTAGACCGTCCCTACCGCAAAAAAATTAACAATTAACCATTGGCTATTCACAATTGACAATTAGAAAGGTGGTGATGCCTGTGACAGGCGATGCGCTCGCTGACCTTAGCGACCTTAGCAAACAGTATCCAGAAATTTTGTCTTTAAGCAAAACAACCTTATCATACAAACCCAACTGGGGGTTGGTGATTGGCAATTGTTAATCTGGTCCAAACCTTAGCTTAACTGCTACTTTGCGACTTGTTACCAGTTTCCAGTCACCAACCTCCGCCCAAATTCAGGAGGACAAAAATGACTGAGAACAGCGATGTACCCGTACAAAAAGATAAGCTGATTGTCTTTGACACCACCTTGCGCGATGGCGAGCAATCCCCTGGCGCCACCCTGAACATTGAAGAGAAATTGGAGATTGCCCGGCAGCTCTCCAGGCTGGGCGTGGACATTTGCGAGGCCGGTTTTCCCATCGCCTCCCCCGGCGACTTTGAAGCCGTCCGGCGCATCGCCGAAGAAGTTGGCCCCCTGACTGAGGGCCGCAAAGACGGTAAGCCGATGGTCATCGCCGGCCTGGCCCGAGCTAATCAGCAGGATATTGATCGGGCCTACGAAGCGGTCAAATTCGCTCCTCGTCACCGGATTCATACCTTTCTTGCCACCAGCGATATTCACCTGAAACATAAATTAAAAATTGACCGGGAAGAATGTGTCGAACAGGTGATCAAAGCCGTCAGTTATGCTCGCAGCCTGTGCGACGACGTTGAATTTTCGCCGGAAGATGCCGGCCGGAGCGACCCTGAGTTTTTAGCGGTTGTCCTGGGCGAAGCCATCAAGGCCGGGGCCACCACTCTCAACATTCCCGACACCGTCGGCTACACCACTCCAGAAGAGTTTGGCTGGCTTATCAAATATCTGATTGACAATACGCTCGGCTCCGACAAGGTCATTTGGTCAACTCACTGCCACAACGACCTGGGCCTGGCCACAGCCAACACCCTGGCCGGGGTGCGAAACGGCGCACGCCAGGTTGAAGTGACCATCAATGGCATTGGCGAACGGGCCGGCAACACCAGCCTGGAGGAAGTGGTGATGGCCGTTCATACCCGCCCGCAAAACTTCCCGGTTGAAGTTGACATTGATACCACCCAGATTATTCGCAGCAGCCGTATGGTCAGCGCCTATACCGGGATGCCGGTTCAGCCCAATAAAGCCATCGTCGGGGCGAATGCCTTTGCCCACGAAGCCGGTATTCACCAAGATGGCATGCTGAAACACCACACCACCTACGAGATTATGCGCCCCGAAACAGTGGGGCTGAGCGCCAGCGCGCTGGTGCTGGGCAAGCACTCGGGGCGGCACGCTTTCCGCACTCACCTAGAAGCGATGGGTTACGATAATCTGAGCGAAGAAGACCTTAACCAGGCTTTCAAACGCTTCAAACGCATCGCCGACAAAAAGAAAGTTGTCACCGACGCCGACATCGAAGCGATCATTACCGACGAATTTTACCAGCCCAAAGAAATCTGGAAGCTCAACTATGTCCAAGTTTCCTGCGGTGACCAACTCCGAGCAACCGCTACGGTCAGTCTGACCGACCCCAACGGGGCAGAGTTGGTTGACGCCGCCATTGGCACCGGCCCCGTTGACGCCGTTTACAAAGCCATCAACCGCATTGTCGAGGTTCCCAACACGCTGACCGAGTTTGTGGTCCAGGCCGTTACCGAAGGGATTGACGCCATTGGCGAGGTCACTATCCGTATCCAGCCGGAAAACGGGCACGGTTATATCACCAACCCACAGACTGGCGCCCAGGTGATCCGCACCTACAGCGGCCACGGCGCCAGCACTGATATCATCGTCGCCAGCGCCCGCGCCTATATGAGCGCCCTCAACAAAATGCTGGCTGCGCAGCAAGAAGAAGCGGCGGTGGTCCATACCAAAGCAACGGAAACGGTAAAGTAAAGGCTCGGAGTGCAAAAGTGTGCTTTTGCACTCCGCATTTCTGGTAATTTTCTCCGCTTGTGCTATAATAATTGCGTCATTGACTGGTCAGCGCGCCAGCAGTGAACGTGAACTCAATTCAATAGCCTTTCCATTAACGGCGTGAAGTCGCTTGGACCTCCATACAGGCCGAGACGACGCTCAAAAAACCCTAAAGGATATGTTGAACGTTGAACATTCAACGTTTAACGCTGTGTGCCCCCTGGGATCTGAGCCTCGCGGCTTCCGTCGCGAGGCTTTTTGTTTGCTCACAAGACCTTTGAGGTCTTAAAGACCTCAAAGGTCTATCCAAAGGAGGTACAGTGACAACATCCCCAAAAGTTTCAATCCTTGATCTTCAGCAAAAAAAGTCTGAAGGCCGGCCCATTACCATGTTGACCGCCTACGATTATCCCGGAGCACTGCTGGTGGACGAAGCCGGGATTGACCTGATCCTGGTGGGCGACTCGCTGGCCATGACGGTGCTGGGCCATCCCAACACGGTTTCGGTCACCATGGATGAGATGCTGCACCACTGCAAGGCCGTTGCTCGCGGGGCCAGGCGGGCCTTTCTGATTGGCGATATGCCTTTTATGTCTTATCAGGTCGAGCGCAGCGAGGCGGTGCGCAATGCCGGGCATTTTTTGAAAGAAGGCAACATGGATGCGATCAAGCTGGAAGGCGGGCGCGAAGTAGCCGAGACCATCCAGGCGATTGTCGCCGCCGGCATCCCGGTGATGGGTCACCTGGGGCTGACTCCTCAGACAGCGACCAAGCTGGGTGGTTTTAAAGTTCAGGGTAAAACCGCTGCCGCCGCCCAGCGGCTGCTGGAGGATGCTCTCATCTTGCAGGAAGCCGGCTGTTTCGCCGTCGTCTTGGAGGCCGTTCCCGCCGCCGTGGCGCAAACCGTTAGCCAAAAGCTGACCATCCCGACGATTGGTATTGGCGCTGGCCCCCACTGCGATGGGCAGGTCCTCGTTTTTCATGATCTGCTCGGGCTGTTTGACCGCTTTACCCCTAAGTTTGTCAAGCGCTACGCTGACTTACGCCAACCCATCTTAGAGGCGCTGCAAGCCTATCGCCAGGAAGTCGAGGCCAGGGAGTTCCCCGATGCCGCCCACAGTTTCAATATTAACGAAGCCGAATTGCAACTCTTCCTCTACGGAGGCCAAGCATGACAAAAAAATCTACCCTCAATATTGCCATCTTCGGCGTGGGGGCGATGGGTTCGCTGTTTGGCAGCCGCCTCAGTGACCACGCCCATGTGACCCTGATCGGCAATTGGGCCGAGCAGCTTGAAACTGTAGGCCGGGATGGATTGACCACCTCCTATCCGGACGGCCGCCAGACTCATCATACCCTGCCTATCACCAACGACTTAGCCGTAGTCCCCCCTGCCGACCTGGCCCTGATCCTGGTCAAGAGCTACCAGACCACCCGCGCTGCCCAGCAAGCAGCGCAAGTACTGAATCCTAACGGCCTGGCTGTCACTCTGCAAAATGGCCTGGGCAACTTGGAGATACTGGTTGACGCCGTCGGCCCGCTGCGGGCTGGCCTGGGTATCACCGCCCAGGGAGCGACCATGCTCGCCCCCGGTCACCTGTACCACGCCGGTCAGGGACCGACTCACCTGGCCCAGATTCCCGGCCAAGAAGAACGATTAACTGAAGTCGCCGCTCTGTTCAACGCGGCCGGGTTAGAGACAACCCTGGTAGACAACGCCGACAGTTTGGTTTGGGGCAAACTGGCGATCAATGCCGGGATCAATCCCTTGACGGCCTTGCTTGAACTCCCTAATGGGGCGCTGGCCGAAGATGAGGGCCTGTGCCAGGTGATGGCCGCCGCTGCCAGCGAAGTTGCCCAGGTGGCTGCTGCACAGGGTATCCGCCTGCCTTACACGGATGCCGCCCGCCGTGCCGCCGAGGTATCTAAAGCGACGGCCGGCAATCGCTCCTCGATGCTGCAAGATGTCAGCCGGGCTGCCCCCACTGAAATTGATGCGATTTCCGGAGCGGTCGTCCGCTTCGGGCGGCGGCTGGGCATTCCCACACCGGTAAACGAATTTTTGCTACGCCTGGTTAAAGCCAAAGAAAGCGGGCGCATGTTTGATCCACAGCAGGTGCGCCTGCTGACCCAGGCCCTTGGCCGGGCCTATTCGCTTGCTTGATAACTATGAATGTTTTTACCGAAATTAGTGACATCCGTATCCAGCGCTGGGCTGAACCCTTGACGACCTGGGGTCTTGTCCCCACTATGGGCTACTTGCACGAAGGCCACCTCTCTCTGGTCCGACGCGCCCGCCAGGAGAACGACCGGGTAGGAGTCAGTATTTTTGTCAACCCTACTCAATTCAACAACCCGAACGATCTGGTGGCTTATCCACGCGACATGGAACGTGATTTGGCTTTACTGCAAGAAGCAGGCGCGGATTTGGTCTGGACGCCGACGCCGGAGATGGTTTACCCGCCCGGCTACCAAACCTACGTCGAGGTGGAGAAGGTGCCCCGTCCGCTGGAAGGCGCAGCCCGGCCCGGCCATTTTCGCGGGGTGGCCACGATCGTGGCTAAACTGTTCAACGTTTTTCAGCCGCAGCGCGCCTATTTTGGGCAAAAGGATGCGCAACAGGTCGTCGTCATCAAGCGCATGGTCGAGGATTTGAACTTTAATCTCGAAATTATCGTCAACCCAACCGTGCGCGAGGCCGATGGACTGGCCATGAGTTCGCGCAACGCTCGCCTGTCCCCGGCGGCCCGGCAGTCTGCCACCTGTCTTTACCAGGCGCTGCTGGCGGCCAAGTCCATTTTTGAACAGGGCCAGCGCAGTGCCGACTCCCTTCGGGCTGCCATGCGCGCCGTCATCGAGTCGACTCGTCTGGCTCGCCTGGATTATGTCAGCGTAGCCCACCCTGATACCCTGGCGGAGTTGGATATGGTTGAAGACAAAGCCCTGCTCTCGCTGGCCGTTTTTGTAGATGAAGTGCGGCTGATTGATAATATGCTCGTAGACGGTAAACAGTAGACGGGGGGTTACATCCAGGACCAAATTTTGGGCAGTTCTATAGGGCACGTGAAGCGGGCAACTTGTCCTAGTTAAAAGAGAATTTGAACGCAGGGATACGTCCAAAAATCGAACACGAGTCGGAAAGACTTTTCTTTCCGGTCAGGCCGTATCCTTTTGTGGGGATGACAAGACATCTTATCGGCGGGCGTTTCTTTTGAGTCATCCTACTGCAAAAGGAGGCCATTTTGAATAAACAAAAATTAATTAGATTCATCCTCACGCTGACCCAGCCTGACCCCATCCAACTTGCCTCCACCAGCGTGGCGCCACCCGGCCGGGCCGCTCATGCTGGGCCTTAATCACACTATCCCGCTAACCGCCAGTGATGGTATCTTGACCCAAACCGCCAATGTCCACCTGCTGGTTGGCGGGGCGCGCGTCCCCTTGCCGGTGATCTTAAAATAATAAACCATTTTTACACGAAATTACCTTGAGGAGGCTCCTGTGACTTCTCGCCTTTGCCTGATCCTGTTGGCCATTTACATCGGGTTTCTTGTTCCCCCCGTCGTGCTGGCAGACGAGCCGATGCAGGCTCAATCGCCCCCAACTCTGGGCGGCTGCCCTGTTTTGCCCGCCGACAACATTTGGAATACCCCGGTTGATCATCTGCCCGTTGCCCCCAACTCCGCCGCTTATATCAATACTATCGGCGCTACCCGGAACGTCCACGCCGATTTCGGCTCCGGGACCTGGGAGGGCGCGCCGATTGGGATTCCGTTTGTTGTCGTGCCCAGTAATCAAATTTCTGTAACCATTAACATCTCACCCTATGATGACGAAAGCGACCCTGGCCCTTATCCAATTCCCGCCGATGCTCCGGTAGAAGGCGCGCCTAACACCGATGGCGACCGGCACGTACTGGTTGTCCGGCAGGGCGAGTGCAAACTGTATGAACTTTATCGCGCATTTGTCAACGGTGATGGCAGTTGGGACGCCGAGTCAGCCGCCAAGTATGATCTAAACGCCAACGCTCCCCTCCGGCCTGATACCTGGACTTCTGCCGACGCCGCCGGCCTGCCCATTTTGCCCGGCCTGGTGCGTTATGAAGAAGTGGCTGCCGGGGAAATCAACCACGCCCTGCGTTTTACCGTTCCGCGAACCCGCAAGGCTCACATCTGGCCCGCCCGCCATGATGCTTCCAGTTTGACCGGCTTGCAGTACCCCCCGATGGGCCAGCGCTTTCGGCTGCGGGCCAATTTTGATATTTCCGGTTATCACCCCCATGCTCAGGTAATTCTCCGCGCCCTCAAAAAGTATGGCATGATCCTGGCCGATAACGGCTCGGCCTGGTACATCTCCGGCGCGCCCCATCCGAACTGGGATAACGACGTATTGCACGAATTGGACGATGTCCTTGGTTCCGATTTTGAGGCAGTGAATGTCTCCTCGTTCATGGTCAGCCCCAACTCCGGGCAAGTGCAAGGTTTTAGTCTCAACGCTACACCCTCGTTCCAGGCTGTTGATGCGAGTGAGAGCGCCACCTATCAATTAAATTTGACCAAGATTGCTAGCAATTTCACCTCCACAGTCACTTTGACTCCCAATAGTTCTCCGCCCAACCTCCAGATAAGTTTATTACCCGGCAGCCTGACTCCTTCTGGCCTGGTTACACTTATTTTAACCGATACCCACCCCAGTGGTCCGCTGACTCCCCCGGTGTTGCACAACCTCACGATCACGGGAGCCGGCGGTGGCTTCACTCGGACGGCGACGGTGACTCTACTCGTCGGCGGAACACAGACCTACTTGCCCCTCATTTTGAAATAAGCGACATCCCTATCTTTCCAAGGAGAACCACCCATGAAGGCAAAAACCCGCCTCTTTTATGCTGTCGGATTGATCCTCTTTCTCTTACTGGCTCAATTCTCCCCTCCCGCCCAGGCCAGACCGCTAAATGCCATCACTGCCACCCAAAAATGGGCCTATGGCGGCTGTTTCAGCTCGTGGTGCCAGACCGGCTGGTACGCCTCGCCGGCGGTGGCCGATTTGGATAATGACAACCAACCTGAAGTAATCTGGGGTTCGTATGATGTGGTAGCCTTAAATGGCGCAGACGGCAGCCTGCAATGGCGAGCTTCTAATGACGAGCGGGTTTGGCCCGGCATTGCCGTAGCCGACCTGACCGGCGATGGCGATTTGGAAATTATTGTCGGCCGGGGCGGTGATGATGATAATAATGATGAGTTAACCGTTTATAATCATTCAGGTGGGGTGGAATGGATAGCCGACCCCTTTGGCAACAGAGAAGTCCGCACTCTGGCGGTTGAAAATCTGGAAAACAGTGGGACGATGGAGGTTATTGTGGGCCGGGCCAGCGGGGGGTCATATGAGCAACTCAACGTCTTCGAGGCCAACGGCTCGGTGCGCGCAGGTTGGCCGGCGCGACATAACGGCGAGTTGGGCTATGGTTGGGGCATGTACAATGAGAATGTCACTATTGCCGACCTCAACAACGACGGCTTCAAGGAAATCATCGGTCCCACCGACACCCATTACATCACGGCCCTGGATCGTAACGGCAACCAACTGCCGGTCAACTCGATCTACAGCCCGCGCACCGTCTGGAGCCAAGTCGGCGTTCACGTGGATCAGGCGGCCGATTTGCGCGGCTATGCCAACTGCGGCACGGAGCACCGGCCCAACTTTGCCAACAGCGCCCCGGCCATTGCCGATGTGGACGGCAACGGCAACCTGGAAGTCATCGTCGTCGGCGATGTTTACAACTGCGCGGTGGGCGACCCGGATGGTGACATGTACCACCTGCCCTGGATTCTCAAGCTCGACCGGACGCGCTGGAGCGGCAGCGGCTTCGATTGGACGGTCATCCCTGCCGCCGAACCCGGCAGCGGCCCCCTTTCCCAGGATTATAATGTTATCCAGAACAGTGTGACCAACGCCGTTGTGGCTGATCTGGACGGCGATGGCCGCAAAGAGATTCTTTACCCCTCTTATGATGGCCGGCTGCATGCCTACTGGCTGGATAAAACCGAACATGGCAGTTGGCCCTACAAAGTGCCTGGCAGCGGCTACCGTTTTGCCTCTGAACCCATTGTGGTTGACCTGGACAACACCGGCGACGGCCATGCCGAGATTATCTTCACCTCCTGGCCGCAAAACGGCGGCAACCGGGTCGGGCAGCTCCATATTCTCGACAACCAGGGTAATCCACTCTTCGCCGTAAATTTGCCTGCCCCACGCGGCGACGACTGGAACGGCGGCCTGGGCGCGCCGACCATCGCCAATATTGACACCGACGCCGACCTGGAACTGGTTATCGGAACGGTTTCCAGCGGCGTCGTCGCCTATGATTTACCCAATACAGCCAACGCGCGGATTCTATGGGGCACAGGGCGGGGCAGTTACAAGCGGACCGGCCTCTCGCCTGTAGATGAAAGCTTCACCTTAAACGCTGTCCCTTCCAGCCGCGTCATTGATCCGGGCAGCGGGACCACCTATCTGCTCAAGGTACAGAGTACCAGCCTCTTTACCAAGCCAGTCACACTGAATATCACCAATCCCGCACCGGCTTTTTTGAATATGAGCCCAACCTCATCTACTTTCTCTCCGCCCGGCCAGGTTACCTTGACCATCACCGACCTGCACCTGCCCGGCCAACTGATACCCGGCGCGTGGTACGCCATTCCCGCCACTGCCAGCGGCGGCGGCTTCACTCGAACGATAACGATGAATCTGCTCGTCGGCGGAACGCGCTCCTATTTGCCAACTATATTGAAGTAAACACCAGGCAACGTAGCAACTTGAGCCGTTCTATGTTAAAATAAAAGGTATTGACCGGCTACTTGAAATTAGAGCCACAATCCAGGTCATCTCCTGGGCGCACATTATGTCTAATTACTTGTTCAACATAATCAACCTCGCTCGTGGCCAGCACGTCCTGCGTCCCCTGGTGGCCGTTTTTCATTTGACCGGACGCTGCAATCTCAACTGTTCCTACTGTGAAGACTATGGGGCGCGCCGTCTCAACGATGAATTGGCCGAATTAGGTGTTCTCTCGTTGGCCGAAGCCGGGCGAGTCCTGACCGTTTTGCGGCAAGCCACCCCTAATTTGACTTTGACCGGCGGCGAGCCTCTCCTATATCCGCAAATTGACGATTTAGTTGTTCAAGTCAAAACCAAGCACTGCTTTCAGCATCTAACCTTGCTGACCAACGGCCTGTTATTAGCCAAACATATCGGCTTATTACCTTACATAGACCGGCTGGTCATCAGCCTCGACTCGCTGGACCTAGTTCGCTGGGGTCAAACAATTGGGCTGGACAGCCGGGCCGCACAGACGATTGTCAATACGATCGTGGAGATGGCCGGCTATCAAGCCAAATACGGCTTTGAGCTGATCGCCAATTGTGTCATCACCCCTGAAACTCTGCCGGGCGTGAATAATGTCCTGGATTTTTGTGTCGAGCATAATATTGCCTTTGCTTTTTCGCCCCAATCCTTCAACAACTGGCCGCGCTATGAGCTGTTGGTAGCCGACGAATATTGTACGTTTGTAGACAAAGTAATCCGTTACAAAAAACGGGGCTGCAAAATCCTGGGCAGCCTGGCCTATCTCAAACTGGCCCGCGATTTCCAGCCTTACAATTGTTACCCGACCCTTGTTCCCCGCGTTTTGCCCAACGGCGACCTGATTTATCCCTGCCGCCCCATCGAACGCAGCCAGACTTCGCACGGCGGGCGTCCCTGCAACCTGACCCGCGTCGCCTCTTGGCAGGAAGCGGTGAAGATAGCGGTAAACAAATTTGGGCAGCCGCCGCGCTCCTGCGCCAGTTGCTTCCAGCAGTGCTACGCCGAGCCATCGTTAATGCAAGCCCGACCCCTGTCACTTTTGCAGGAGATATTAACCTACAAGCCCTCCTACCGGACCAAAATACATACCTTTGCCCCGGGCTGACCTTGAACTGCCGAACTTGTAAGCCAAAGACCTAAAAAATTACGTTTAACCATTTTGGGATTCATCCATGCAAAATCCCCCCGATTCTTTTCCTGTCGAAGCAAATCCAATCCGGCATCTCCCTGCCACTTCACCGCTCATCATCGGGGGCGGGATTGCCGGCTTGATGGCGGCTGTCCACCTGGCCGAACGCGGCCTCAAGCCGCTGTTACTGGAAGCTGATCCAGTGTGGCTCGGCGGACGGCTGAAGGGAGGGCC
Source organism: Anaerolineales bacterium (assembly GCA_015075185.1). Classification (GTDB taxonomy): domain Bacteria; phylum Chloroflexota; class Anaerolineae; order 4572-78; family J111; genus DSQQ01. The sequence goes on from JABTUW010000004.1 coordinate 887,719, forward strand.
AGCCGTAGAAATTGAACATCAGGGCCGAACCTGGCGCTTCCCCGGCGAACATGGGGTCCATGGCATCTGGTCGCCCTACCGCAACTTTCAGGCGACCCTGGCCCGGCACGATATGCGGCCGGTGTTTGTCCCGGCCCGCGAGGAAACCTGGATTTTTGGCCGGGGTCGTCTCATCCGCAGGGCTGCCATTGGTAGCGCGATTCGCCACAGCCTTGTCCCAGCGCCCTTTCACTATCTGCACCTGTTTTTGCGGCCTCGTTTCCTCAATATTTTGACCCTGCGCGACCTGGCCGCAATGTTTCGAGTGTTTGGCGGCCTTATGTCGGCCATGGCGATTGATCCGATTGCCGAACACAAGTCGCTGCACGGCCTGTCCCTGGCCGATTTCACGGCGGGCTGGTCGCCCACTCTGCGCAGTTTTTTTGCCGGTCTGGTTCGCAGCGCCCTGGCCGCCCATCCCAAAGACGTGCCGGCCTCCGGTTTTATCGCCTTCCTTCGATTTTACACGCTGCTTCGCCGCGACGCCTGGGCTTTTTCCTACCTGCCCGGTTCCGGCGGCGAGTGCGTGTCCGAACCGTTGGCCGGTGTCGCTCGACGGCAAGGCAGTGAGATCCGGCAGGGAGCCAAAGTTGTAGCATTAGAACAGGGGAGAAACGAAATGAAACATCAGGAGTCCAGCCTGAAGTCTGGACTCCCAATTGATCAACAGATTTGGCAGGTTGTGTATGAAGCTGATGGACAAACACGGACTCTTGAGGCGCAACACGTTATTTTGGCCGTAGACGCTCCGGCGGCCAAAACATTATTGCAGATGAGTCTGGCTACAGCAGAAGCGGCGGGCAAACTGCACTTTCCTACCGGCGTGCCGACAGCCATCATCCGGTTGTGGTTCAAGGTCAAGCCCAAGCCTATAGCCGAGGCGGGTATCTACACCGGCGACTTTGTGATGGATAATTTCTTCTGGCTGGACCGGCTGCAAACGGCTTATGCGGAATGGAGCGGGGCCACCGGCGGCAGCGCCCTTGAGATGCACATTTACGGCCCACCGGACTTACTGGCCCAACCTGACGCCTCGCTGCTGGCTCACGTCTTGATTGACACCTACCGGGCCTTCCCGGAACTGCGCGGCAGCCTCCTGCACTCCATCCTGCTGCGCAATGAGGCTAGCCATACCCTTTTTAGCATCGGCGAGCCGGGCGAGCATCTGGGTATCGAGACACCCTGGCCCGGCTTGTTTGCTTGCGGTGATTGGGTCTATCATCCTGCCCCGGCGCTGTACCTGGAGCGAGCAACCACCACTGGTATCGCTGCGGCCAATGCGGTCCTATCCAGCTTGGGTTTGGAACCTTGGCCCATTTTGCCTCATCCGCAGCCGGAGTGGTTAGCCGGGAAAATGGAGCGGGGCTTACGGCGATTGCGGCTGGCAATGCTAAAGCGGAAACGGGGCTAGTAACAACTCTACCAAAAGCGTTGAAACAGAAATTCTTTGGCCGAGCGCGGAAACTTATTTCCTGTGGTATAATAGTCCAAGGTTCAGCAGCGCTGATATTTTCTTGGGTCAGATTTGAAGAAACAAAGTAACTATGCTTTTAACGATTGACATTGGCAACACCAATATTACCTTCGGGGTTTATAACGACAGCCAGGACTTGCAGCACCACTGGCGGCTGAAAACCGATCACGATCGTATGCCGGACGAGTATGGTATCATCATGCTCGGCTTGCTACGCCACGAGGGGCTGAATTTCCAGCAAATCAGAGGCGTGGCCGTGGCCAGCGTAGTCCCGCCCTTAACCCAGGTGTTTGAAGAGATGATCGAGCGCTTTATCAAGCAAAAGCCGCTGGTCGTTGGAGCCGGGGTCAAGACTGGGGTACAGATTCGCTACGACAGTCCGCGCGATGTTGGCGCTGACCGGATTGTGGATGCGGCCGCGGCTTATAAATTGTACGGCGGCCCGGCCTGCATCGTTGATTTTGGCACGGCCACGACCTTTGATGCCGTGTCGGAAAAAGGAGAGTATCTGGGCGGGGCCATTGCGCCCGGCATCGGTATTGCCGCCGAGGCCCTCTTTAGCCGCACCTCCAAATTACCCCGGATTGACCTGGTCCGCCCGCCGAAGGCCATCGGCACCAACACCGTCCACGCCATGCAAAGCGGGCTGATTTTTGGCTACGTTGGCCTCGTAGAAGGAATGGTCGCCCGTTTCCGGGGGGAGTTAGGCCAAACCATGCGAGTTATCGGCACCGGCGGCCTGGCCGAAACCATCGCCCGTGAGACGAATGTCATTGAGGTCGTCAATCCCTGGCTCACTTTGGAGGGATTGCGTATGGTTTGGGAGATGAACCAGTAGAACGTGTTGCGTATTCCATTTTCTTTAGGGAACACGCAACACGGGTCATCATACGATGCTCACAACTATTAAAGTTCTCCATAACAAACACATTCTTCTCGGCGTAACCGGGGGAATTGCAGCTTATAAAGCGGCGATGGTCTGCAGCCAACTGGTGCAGGCTGGGGCGCTGGTTGATGTGGTGATGACCGAGGCCGCGCAGAAATTCGTCGCTCCGCTGACTTTTCAGGCGCTGGCCCACCGCCCGGTCTACAGCGATATGTTCGCCATTCCACCGGGCCAAAACATTCCCCACATCGCCCTGGCCGATGCCGCCGATTTACTGGTCATTGCCCCGGCGACGGCCCATACCCTGGCTAAACTGGCTAACGGCCTGGCCGACGACCTGCTCTCGGCCATTGCCCTAGCCACTCCGGCGCCCCTGCTGCTGGCCCCGGCTATGGAAACCGACATGTGGCGGCACCCGGCCACTCAGGCCAACATGGAAAAACTACGCGCCTGGGGAGCAAGTGTGGTTGGACCGGCAGAAGGACGGCTGGCCTCGGGCGCAATGGGTCAAGGACGGATGGTCGAGCCGGAGGAAATTATCGGCGCGGTGCGAGTGGCGCTGGGCCGCCGGGGGGATTTGGCGGGCTGGCGGGTAGTAGTCACTGCCGGCGGCACCCGCGAGGCGATTGACCCGGTCCGCTTTATCGGCAACCATTCCAGCGGCAAAATGGGTTATGCTGTCGCCATCGCCGCGCGCGACCGGGGGGCAGCCGTAACCCTCATCACGACCGCCGCCCTACCCGATCCGTTTGGAGTGGAGGTAATCCACCTGGACTCTGCCGAACAGATGCTGGCCGCAGTCCTTGAAGCGACTCGCCAGGCTGATCTGTTGGTCATGGCTGCGGCCGTAGCCGATTTTCGACCCAAGAGCGTGGCTGAGCAGAAAATCAAAAAAAAGGGTGATAGCGAGGGGGTAACGCTGGAGTTAGGACGCAATCCCGACATTTTAGCCGAGGTAGCCGCGCAAAAGATGGCAGGCTATGGACCTCAACACACGGTTGGATTTGCCGCCGAAACTGAAGATTTGCTGGCAAATGCCAGAGGCAAATTGGAACGCAAAAAGTTGGATTTGATTGTCGCCAATGATGTATCAGCCAACGACGCCGGTTTCGCCGTAGACACAAACCGGGTCACTCTACTGTTTAAGGATGGGCAAAGTGAAGCGCTGCCCCTGTTGAGCAAAGTCGAAGTGGCAGAGATAATTCTGGATCATGTTAAACGCTGAACGTTTAACCGGCAGCGCTGCTGTACCCCAGTTCGTCCATCGCCTTGAGCATATCACGCAGCCCGGCCAGGTGTTCTTGTAAGTTCTCGTCCAGCCGCTGGAAGCGATTATCGTTAAAATCGCCTTTGGCTACGATGAGTAACATTTCGGCATGGGTGGTAGCCAGGTCGCTGGCAATTTTGTGGATTTTCAACTCGGCCTGCGTTTGAAAAATTTTTAGTTCTTTCAAAGCCACTTGATGCTGCTTTTTGCTCTGCATCAACTCGCGCAGATACCTGACCTCGCCATCGGCAGCCGTCAGCGAGCGCCGCCGCAAGTCGTCAATTTCAAATGCTACCTGGCGCAATTCCCGATCCAGATTACGCTGGCCGTACAACTTTCCCAAGCCCTGTTCCAAGCGGGTTAAATTTTCCAACCAGCGACTTACGGGTCTGAGAGTCAAATTAAGGCGGTCACGCATGGGACCAGGAGGATATTGTTGAGCTACCTGCATAATACGCCGCCCATAGTGCCGGGATTCGGCAACAGATCGGGCAACTGAACGGGGCAGGGAAGCTGTTTGAGCTACCTTAACCAGTTTACCTGCGCCCAGAATTGAGAATAACACAAGCATCAGCCCGGCAATTACCAGTAAAATTAACGCAAAGAAGGCTAAAACGAACGGCAAGCTTGGCGCAAAAAAGAGGAGCAAAGCCACCGGCCCGAACAAGGCCAGGACCGAAAACTTCAGCAAAGCGATGAAAAAAGCGCGCATGGTATTGTCCCTTTCGTCTCGGCTAAGCAGCGAGGCATTGAAAATTATAGCACAAAATTAGATTAACTAAAATAGCAGCAATCAGCATGCATAGTCTTTGAGTCACTTCCAAACACTCGTGGATTAAGCGCCGGTTAGGTCATTGGGTAAAAGTAGGCGAGTGGGTGGAATGCGGACATGATCCCGCCCCAATTTTCGGTTATGATTAATTACTCTACGTTAAATGGGGGCCAAAGTTTTGTAAAAGTTGGCCTAAGTGGTTTAAAATACGACTCCTACGAAAATTATTGTTAGCCTTAAAAAGTGATGGGACCTATGGAACACAAAATAAAATTCTATAAACACTTCTTTTGTTCACTGTTTTTAGCAGCCGCAGTTTTAACCGGTCTATTTGTGACAATTGAACTTGCCTTTCCCTCGCATGCGGCTGCTCAGAATCTAATAAGCAATCACCTGGTATCAAGTCATCAAAGTCCACTGTCCACCATCGCTTCACCCCCTGTATCTTTTATTCAGGCGACCAGTGTAGCTACTGTGTATCTACCTATCATTCATAAGAATCCAAGATTATTATACTCGGACAATTTCTCGGATGACGATAGTGACTGGCCCGTGGGCGATGATGGGGACTGCGTTTCCAAGTACGACTCGGGCCGCTTCCGACTCGATGTGGACAAAGGGGAATTTTGTTTCCGGTTTGCCCCCATTGATACGGATAATCCAGCGGCAAGAACTTTCGGCTATTTTGAGGTGGGGGTCTATCACAGTGACGGCCCAAGCAACTCAGCTCTTGGTATTTATATTAATGGAGAAGGTGGCGATAACCAGTACATCTTCAAAATCCGGCCTAATAATAGCTGTGGTACTGGGGGCGGCTGGGAATTGGTCCGTAATCGAAATGGCACTAAAACAACCTTGGGGAGTGGCTGCCACGCGAGTATCAAGCGCGGCTATGGCTCGGCCAACATCAACCTGTTGCGGATCAGCCACACCAGTGACCGCAAGCTAACCCTTTATGTCAATGACGTCCAGATTTTTACCTTTCTCGAGAGTGCAAACCGTGAATTGTTTGGTAAGGGTACGGGAGTCTATGCGGAAGCAGCCACTAATGGAGATGACATAAAAATATTTAAATATGATGACTTTAAGGTTTTCGCCCCTAATTGACCGGCCGATTTAATCTTTCACCTTCGAGCAACCAAAATCATCTGAGCAAAGGAATAGGTATGCACGCCAAAATCACCCTGCTCCCCGGCGACGGAATTGGTCCTGAAGTAGTCGCCGAGGGAGTCAAAGTACTCCGGGCTATCGGGACAAACTTTGGACATGAGTTTGAATTTACCGAAGCTCTGGCTGGAGGTATTGCTATTGACCAGATCGGGAACCCTCTGCCCGACGAGTCTTTGGTTGCCTGCCACCAGGCTGATGCTGTGCTATTGGGCGCCGTTGGTGGCCCCAAGTGGAGTGACCCAAAAGCCCCAGTGCGGCCTGAACAGGGACTGCTCAAATTGCGCAAAGAGTTGGGCCTATTTGCTAACATTCGCCCGGTCAAAATCTATCCTGCCCTGGCCAACGCCTCTACCCTCAAAAGAGAGGTGGTGGAAAAAGTAGACTTGGTGATTGTGCGTGAGCTAACCGGCGGCCTTTATTTTGGCCAGCCGCAGGGGCGGCAGGATAATGCCCAAGGCCGGGCGGCAGTGGACACACTGTACTATACAGAAGCCGAAATTGGACGGCTGATGCGGGTTTCCTTTGAGCTGGCCCGGCAGCGGCGCAAAAAAATCACTTCGGTAGACAAAGCCAACGTGCTGGCTTCCAGCCGTTTATGGCGCGAAGTGGCTCACGAAGTTGCCGCCGAGTTTCCCGATGTGGAGTATGAGGACATCTTGGTGGATGCGTGCTCGATGTATCTCATCCGCCGTCCCGCTGATTTTGATGTGATTGCTACCGAAAATATGTTTGGCGACATCCTGAGCGACGAGGCCAGTATGCTGGCTGGCTCGATGGGCATGCTACCCTCAGCCTCACTTGGGGAAAAGAAAACAAGCTCAGGAGGCGCTTTTGGTCTTTACGAACCGATCCATGGCTCCGCGCCGGATATCGCCGGCAAAGGTATCGCCAATCCCCTGGCCACCATTCTGAGTGTGGCTATGCTGCTGCGCACTTCGTTAAGCCTTAGGCGCGAAGCCGATGCTGTGGAAGCCGCCGTAGACGCAGTATTGGCCGCCGGGCATCGTTCACCAGATTTGGCTGGCCCGGGCCAGCCAACCCTTGGCACCCAGGAGATGGGGGATTTGGTGGTAGAGGCGCTAAAACGTTGAACCTTTAAGGCTTTAGAGTTTTACTTAGGGTTAAAAGCACCAGATGTTAAGAAAGAGGGTGAAAGTGGGTCAACTTTCACCCTCTTTTTATTCCAACGCAACTATGACATAATGCTAATGTAACTCAAACTGTAAAAATTTCACTTTATGCTATGCTTAGATTAAAGTAACATGGTAATAAAACTCTGGAGCAGATGAAACAATCGAATGCCTCAAGGAGCAGTCCTTATGGAACAAGCAGTCCAGCCAGGTAGTACACCAGCCAAACAAGTTTTAATTGTGGATGACGAGATAACGATTACCTGGCTCCTACGTGAAACATTGGAACAGTTATCTAATTGCCGGATTTGGACAGCGGCCGGCGGTGAAGAGGCGCTGGCTTTGTGCGAAACAATCTCCTTCGATCTCATCATCACCGATTATAAAATGCCCGGTATGGATGGGCTGACCCTGGCAGGAGCAATTCGACGTTTACAACCCTACACGGTGATTGTGCTGCTCACCGGAGGCAGCAGCGAAGACATTTGTCAACGAGCTTCCGCTTTGGCTATTCGAAAGATATTGAACAAACCGCTCCGCCTCTCCATTATCCGTGAAACTATTACAAAGATATTTACCGAAATGGACTAGCGTGAAGTATGACGTGGATTAAGCCGACAATGATGACCCTGGCCGTTCTGGCTGATATCCATGGCAACAGCCTGGCTTTAGAAGCCGCTTTGACTGATCTTGATGCAGTTGGTGGAGCCGATTATTTGCTTGTACTGGGTGATTTGGCAGTTTTTGGCCCCAACCCCAACGGCGTGCTGGATTTGTTGAGAGAGCGTACCCCCATTTTCTACGTGCGAGGTAACACTGACCGTTACTTGATCGAGGAAAAGTATCCGGGCACCCCAGGCGATCAGACTTGGCAGGCTCAGGTTCTGGCCAGCTTTCCCTGGACAGCTAGCCAACTGGGTGCGGCTGGTTTACGTTTTCTGACCAGCCTTCCCAGCCACCAGATCCTGTGTCTGGACTCAGAACATACGATCCTGGCAGTGCACGCATCTCCGCGCAGCGATGAAGAAAATATCCGGCCTGAAACACCTGACGCCGAGCTAACTGAGATGCTGGATGGTTTTAATAGTTTTAATCTGCTGCTTTGTGGCCATACCCACCTTGTCCTTGATCGAGAAGTGGTCGGGCGGCGAATTATCAATGTAGGGAGTGTGGGGTTGCCTTTTGATGGTGATCCCCGCGCCAGTTATGTTTTGGTCCATCTTCAACCCAATGGACAGTATCATGTTGAATTTCGGCGGGTTGCTTATGATATTGAAGCTGTAATTACTCAATTGACCGCCGTAGCCCACCCTACGGCTGAGGTGTCAGCTTATAACCTCCGTTTCGCTCGCCCGTTGGGCCAGAAATTAGTTTATACAGAACAGATGAGGCATGGACAACACCCTAAAACAACACCCGTCCCGGGAAAATCAGTAATTGAGCGAGATGATTTCCACTTAGACCCTATTTAAGAGACGAAAGATGAGCGATCCCATGACTCCATTATCATCACAGCCCTGTGTCTTGATTGTAGAAGACCACGATAGTTTACGCCTGCTGCTGCACCAAATGCTAGAAAGCCGGAACTATCGCGTCGAAGAGGCTGCAGATGGGACGCAGGCGCTGGCGATTCTTCAGCGCTTGCTCCCTGACATCGTTTTACTGGATGTTATGCTGCCCGATCTGAGTGGTTTTGAGGTCTGTCGCCAATTACGCCAGCTACCTGGCGGCGGTAATCTGCCTATCATCATGATCACCGCACGGGAAGACGCGGAAGCAATTGAACTGGCTTTTGCCGCCGGGGCTACCGATTACCTCATCAAACCCGTGCGGTACGCTGTCCTGAGTCATCGCCTGAGCCAGTTGCTGCGAACCAGGCAGGCTGAAGAGGCTCTTCGCCAGAGTGAACGTCTTTACCGGGCCGTCGTTGAAGATCAAACAGAACTGATTTGCCGTTGCCGTCCTGACGGCACCTTGACCTTTGTCAACGAAGCCTGCTGTCGTTTCTTTGCTAAAAAACGTGAAGATTTGATTGGGCAAAGTTTTATGTCCCTTCTTCCTCAAGAGGGCCGGAAGGTAGCTGCCCAAACTTTGGCTGCACTGACCCCAGAAAATCCTGTAGCCACCGTTGAACACGAGGTAATTACACCTGATGGGGAAATCTGTTGGCAGAGATGGACCGACCGGGCCATTTTTGATGAACAAGGACAGCTCGCTGAGATTCAATCCGTAGGGCATGATATTACTGCTCGCAAAAAAGCCGAAACAGCCCTGCAACAGGTTCTAGCCAAATTAGAACGACGGGTCGAAGAGCGCACGGCTGAATTAACACTGGCTAATCTTCAACTCCAGCACGAGATCGCCGAACGTAAACAAGCGGAAAAACAGCTTCGAGCTTCGTTAAAAGAAAAAGAAGTCCTGCTCAAAGAGATTCATCACCGGGTGAAAAACAATCTGCAAATTATCTCCAGCCTGCTTAACCTCCAGTCGCATTACATTGATGATCCCGAAAACCGCAAAATCTTCCGGGAAAGCCAGCATCGAGTGCGCTCAATGGCCTTAATTCACGAGAAGTTGTACCGTACAGATAACCTGGCCCAGATTGATCTGGGAGAGTACATTCGCGACCTGGCTTTTTATCTATTTCGCGCCTATGACGCCAAGTCGAAAGAGGTAAGCTTTTGTCTTGAGGCCAGCCCGGTTTATATCGGTATTGACACTGCTGTGCCGTGCGGGCTGATTATCAATGAGCTGGTTACTAATGCTTTGAAACATGCTTTCCCTAACGGCAACGGCGGGGAAATTCGTATCAGCTTACAGACCACCCCCCAGGACCAGTTAACAATCATCATCAGGGATAATGGGGTGGGGTTTCCTCTGTCCACTGACCTTAGCCAATCCAAATCACTGGGGCTGCAATTAGTCAATACCCTGGTCAGCCAGTTAGAGGGCGTTATCACCATGCAACAGCAAGACGGTGCCGAATTTAGGATTACTTTACCTATACCCCCTTGACCTTAAGCCAAGAGATGACTAAATTGCGTAAATAGTAGCTGTCCCTCTATCCTGAACAGAAAGAAACACCGATATGATCACCAAAGTCAGAATTTTGATTGTTGAAGACGAAAGTATCGTCGCTATGGATGTCAAGAACAGGTTGATCCGATTGGGCTATGAGGTCTGCGGTCTGGCTTCATCGGGTGAAGAAGCCATCCAAAAAACCATTCAGTCTCATCCCGGCTTGATCCTGATGGATATTCGCTTAAAAGGCCAGATGGACGGCATCATTGTCGCCGAGCAGATTCGTAGCTGGTATGATGTCCCCATCGTCTTCTTAACTGCCTATTCTGATGACACCACCCTCCAACGGGTCAAGTTAACCGAAGCATTTGGCTATCTGCTCAAACCTTTAGAAGAACGAGAACTGCATATCACTATCGAGATGGCCCTGTACAAGCACAAGATGGAACGCAAGCTCAAAGAGAGCGAACAGTGGCTCTTTACGACCCTGAACAGTATTGGCGACGGGGTCATTGCCACCGATGCCCAGGGCCACATTAAATTCATGAACCCGGTCGCCGAAACCCTAACTGGCTGGTCGCAGCCAGAAGCGTTGGGGCAAGAGATTAAGGCTGTTTTCAACCTCATCCACCCTGAAACGCGGCTACCGGTCGCCAATCCCGCCGAGCAGGCGCTACATGCAGGTAAAATGATCTGCCTGGAGAAAGAAGCCGTCCTGGTTGCCAGGAATGGTCCGGAAATCCCCATTGCTGACAGCGCCGCCCCCATTCGTAACCACCAGGAGACGATTACCGGCGCGGTATTGATCTTCCGCGATGTGACCGAACGCCAGCAGGCTGAAGCAAAGCTGCGCCGTTATGCCGAGGAACTTGAGAGTCAGAATGAAGACCTGGAAGCTTTTGCCCGCACCGTGGCGCACGACCTGCAAAGCCCTTTGAATCCCATCGTTGGCTTTGCCGACGTTATGTTGAAGGAATACGCGACCCTTTCAGAGGATGAAATACGCTCCTATCTGCAAATTATCGTCCAGAGCGGCCGCAAAATGAGCAATATCATTGACGAGTTGATGCTGCTGGCCCAAGTTCGCCGCAAGAAGATTAGCCCCAAACCTCTGGATATGGCAGAGATTATCACCGCGGCCCAGCAGCGTCTAAGTGATGAATTTGAAGCATATCAAGCCCAACTGGTTGGCCCGGCCCAATGGCCGGTTGCCGCCGGATATGCTCCCTGGATCGAGCAAGTGTGGGTCAATTACCTTAGCAACGCTCTAAAATATGGCGGCCGGCCGCCGCGAGTCGAGGTGGGCGCAACCATCCAAGAGAACGGAATGGTTCGCTTTTGGGTGCGTGATAACGGCGACGGGATTGACCCTACAGAGCATGCTCGCTTATTTACACCCTTTACCCGGCTCGAGCAAGTTAAAGCCAAGGGGAACGGTATCGGGCTATCTATCGTGCGGCGTATGGTCGAGAGTTTGGGCGGGCAGGTAGGGATAGAAAGCGAGGGGGTAGCGGGCCAGGGCAGCACCTTCAGTTTTACCCTGCCAGCTACGAATGGCCGGCGGGCTACCAACGACTCGCTGGCTATCCAGAAAGTAAGAGTATTGCCGGATGGACACGCAGAATGTTGAAGAACCTGCAGAAATTCAAGCCAGCTTGAGCCAGGTAGCGCTGCCTGAGTTTGAAGCGATTATTGTTCATCGAAAAGTTACTATTCTGGATGCCAACCAGGCCGTAGCGACCATGTTTGGCTATGAACTGGCAGAGCTAATAACCTTGACGATGCTGGATTTGATGCAGCCGGAAGCCCGCAGCATCGTCTTAAAAAATACCCTCACCCACTATCAAAAACCTTATCAGGTGGTAGGTTTGAAGAAGGATGGCTCAACCTTTCCCCTTGAAATTTTTCACGATACCATTGTTTATCACGATCACAATGTTCAGGTAACAGCCTTTCAAACCATCTCTGACGACCAGTCGGTTGATCAGGTCCTAACTCTGCTCCGCCAGAGCAAACAACAACTGGAAGAAAAGTTACGGCAGAGTACCACCCAGTTACGCTTTCTCAACGAACGGCTGCGTCTCGAACTGGACGAGCGAGCGGAAATGGAGACTAAACTCAGGGTACAGGCCCACCAACAGGCGAGCGTAGCTGAGTTAGGACAACGAGCTTTGGTAGGAACTTCGCTGCCCACACTGCTCGCCGAAGCTACCCGGCTGGTTCGCCAAACCCTTGAAATTGATCATGTGGCATTTTTAGAATTCATGCCCGACCGTAACATTTTATTGCGGCAGACGGGCACCGGATTGCCAGCCGGATGTGCCGATCAGGTTGCCATCCAGCTCAGCCAGGACTCGCCCGCGGGCCGCTGTTTTCTGGCTAATGAGGCAGTAATTGTTGAGGATTTGGCTTCTGAGGAGCAGGATAAGACAAACGGATTCCTGCACAAGCAGCAGGTGGTCAGCGGAATGTGGCTAGTGATCCGGGGTAACATCCAGCCGGCAGGTATTTTGGAGGTCTGTGCCACCAAGCGCCGGTTATTTAGCGAAGATGACCAGCACTTTCTCCAGGCTGTGGCCAATATTTTGGCCCTGGCCATTGATCGTCATCGTGCCGAAACTCAAATTAAAGAGTCACTGCACCAGAAAGAAATACTGTTAAGGGAAATTCACCACCGGGTAAAAAACAACTTGCAGGTCATCTCCAGCCTGTTGGCACTGCAGGAAGAACATATCTCCGACCCAGGGATGCGGCAGGTTTTCAAAGAGAGCCAGCAGCGCATCCGCGCTATGGCTTTGCTCCACCAACAGCTTTACAAATCGGCCAGCCTGGCCAGTGTTGAAATGGTCCCATACATCCAGGATTTGGTTAGTTATTTGAAACGTTTATATGACACGTTCGAGCAAGGAATTGCCTTCGAAACTCAACTTGAGGATGTTTCCCTTGAAATTGATCGAGCAATTCCCTTTGGCCTGTTACTTAATGAATTAATATCGAACGCTTTAAAGTATGCCTTTCCTCATAATCGGGCCGGTACAATCAGGATTAAACTCGCGAAAAATGAGTGCAATCAATTAGTTCTAATGGTGAGCGATAATGGGGTTGGTCTTCCAGCAGGGATAGATATCCACCAGTCGACCTCAATGGGATTACAACTGGTCAGCGGGTTGGCCAGGCAGTTGGATGCCACGCTTGAACTCGACCGGAAGGATGGCGTCAGCTTTAAGCTGGTCATGGCACAGGAGTAATCATCCATGTTAGGTTTTCCCCTCTGGAAAGTGTTAGCGTCAAAAATTAAATCAGACTTTTTCGTCCTGAACGCTTTTACCGCTGAATACGGCGGGCAAAAGTTTTTAGAGGCCCAACCGTGACTCTCAGACTGACCCTGCTTAACCTGGTTCTCTTCTGGCTTGCCGCTTGCCGGGCTGCCGCTCCAAACCCCACTCCGACGCCTCCACTTCTGGCCGATGAGTTAATCTTTTACAATTGGGAGGACGACCTACCCCAATCCGTGCTGGAGGCTTTTACCAAAGAGTCGGGGGTTAAGGTAAAATACCTGGTCTACGAGTCGCAGGAGGAGGCCATTGATAATTTGCGAGCGGGTCAGGTATACGATGTGGTAGTGATGGAGAGCCGCTTCGTTGGCCTGCTGGCCCGCGAAAAACTGTTGGCTGAGATTAATTATCGGCATATCCCCAACTTTAAAAATATCTCGGCCAATTTCCGTGATTTAGCCTATGATCCCGGCAATAAACATTCTGTTCCTTATAATTGGGGCTTCACTGCCCTGATCGTTCGCAGCGACTTAGTTGAAGCACCGGTGACCCGTTGGGCCGATCTGTGGGATCCGCGTTACGCCGGCCGAGTGGGGCTATGGCGCGGTCAACCCCGCGAGGTGCTCGCCTTGACCCTCAAGTCGCTCGGTTATTCGGCCAACTCTGAAAACCCGGCACAACTTGCCGCCGCCCTGGATAAGCTGCTGGCGCTTAAGCCCCATCTGCATTTTGTGGAGGATTATGACCCGGCTAAAGCCAGCCCGGCCCTGGCCAGTGGCGAGATTGTGCTTACGATGGGCTATGCCAACGATGTCCTGACCGGTCGCGAACTGAACCCGGCCATCACTTACGTTTTGCCTCAAGAGGGGGCTTTGCTCTGGGGCGATAATTTTGTAATCCCGGCCAACAGTCCGCATCAATACACGGCCGAAATCTTCTTGAATTTTTTGCAGCGCCCGGAGATCAACGCTCAAATAGCTAACGAAAATCTTTATGCCACGCCCAACGAAGCCGCCTATCCCTTAATTGATCCCGAACTGCTCAATAATCCGCTGGTCTTCCCGGCTAATGAAGATTTGAAAAAGGCCGAGATTATTCTGCCTTTAAGCCCGGAAGGTCAAAAATTGTACGATCAAATTTGGCAGCGTTTTATGGATGCTGCCCCATCATCAACAGCAGGCATCCCCTAATGAGAAAGCCTTTCCACTGCAACCTCCTTCAACATAAGCCACTTCGCTACCTCATTCTGGTCCTATGGTCTATTTTTGCCCTTTTCTGGCTTAGCGGCTGTGGCACCCCAACCCCACCACCTACCCCGACGCCACCGAAACTGGTCGAGGAACTGATCTTTTATAACTGGGAGGACGACATGCCCCAGGCGGTGCTTGACGCTTTTACCACCGAGTACGGCGTTAAGGTGACCTATCTGACCTATGATACCTCAGAAGAAGCCACGGCAAATATCAAGAGTGGACAGGTCGCCTACGATATAGCTGTCATCGAACACGATTATGTCCCCTCCCTCGTCGCTGACGGTCTGCTGGCCCAGGTTAATTATCGCCATGTGCTCAACTTCAAAAACATCTCGCCCAACTTCCGTGACCTGACCTTCGACCCCAACAATAAACATTTGATACCTTATACCTGGGGCAGCACCGGCCTCATAATTCGGAGTGATCTAGTTGAGAAACCGGTAACCCGTTGGGCGGATTTGTGGGCTAAACGCTACGCCGGGCGGATTGCCGTCCGCCCCGAACCCTCCGAACTCATTACCATCGCCCTCAAGTCGTTGGGGTACCGAGTCAATACAGAAGATCCAGCGGCTCTGGAGGCAGCGCTGCAGCATCTGCTCGAACTAAAGCCGTCCCTCACCTTTGTCGAAACCGAAACCGAGGGCGCCTTGGCCGGCCTTTTAAGTGGAGAAGCGGTCATCCTCGTCGGCTGGCCCGGCGATGCTCTAGCAGCTCAAAGCCGAAATCCGGCTATTACTTATGTTTTACCAGAGGAGGGCACCTTTTTGTGGGGCGATGGTTTTGTCATCTCGGCCAACAGTCCAAACAAAGACACCGCCGAGCTGTTCCTGAACTTTTTGTTGCGGCCCGAAATCAACGCCCAGATTGTGAACGAATACCATTATGCTACGGCTAATGAGGCAGCCTACCCTTTCATCAACCCCGACATTCGCAACAATCCCATTGTTTTTCCGCCTATTGAGGATATCGAAAAGGGTGAATGGTACTTGCCGCTCAGTCCTGATGGACAAAAATTATACGACCAAGTTTGGCAGCATTTCATGAATGCAGCTACAACAGAGAAAAAATGAGCCAGAGTATTAACAAACTCCCGACAAAGGAATGGCCCATCTTTGGCTATCCGCACAGTCTGCGCTGGCGGTTAACCTCTTTCCTGGGTCTGGTGCTGCTGGTCACCCTCCTGGGGATTGGCGTTGGCGTTGTTACCTTTGTGCATAACACCGAAGTCGCCGCCTGGCGGGGCCGCCAGAGTGAGGCCGCCCGCAACGCCGCCAATACCGTCGGGGCCTTCATCCGCCGCGCCGCCGATGCGCTCAGTCTGCTGGGCTTGCTAGGACGAGATGAGTTAACCTCACAACCCGAACTTATTAGCCAGGTTATGGAACAGAACCTGGCTCTGGAAGAGGTAGTCTATCTCGATGCCCAGGGCCGGATGTTGGCCGGCGGCTCGCAAGACCGGCCACTGCTGGCTAATTTGTTCACCATTCCCCAGTCGCAGTGGTTTCTGACAGCTAAGCAGGGCCAGAATTACTTTGGCAGCTTACAAACTTCCGCCAGTGACGAACCTTATCTGATTCTTGCCTTGCCTGCCCCTAAGAGTGCTGTAGTGGCAGCCCGGCTGCGTATGACCGTCTTGTGGAATGTGGTGAGTGATGTTCGCTTTGGCGAGTCGGGCCAAGCTTATATTGCCAGCCGCGAGGGTCAGATCATCGCCCATACCGACCCTCAGGTCGTACTGGCCCGTACCAGCCTCGCCGATCACACCAACCTTGCCCAGGCCTTGCAGAGTACGACCTCCGAATGGTACGGCGAGTACCTGGATTTGCAGGGCAATCCCGTGGTCGGGGTCACCGCGCCGGTGCCTGGTACCGATTGGGTAGTAGTCACCGAACTACCCCAAAGTGAAGCTTTTGCTACCAGCCGTTCCGTCTTTTTGGTCTTGGGCGGCAGCCTGTTCCTGTTTGGGCTGCTGCTCACTTTCGTCGGCGGACGCTTCCTGGATCGCACAATTTTCCGGCCTCTGGAGGAACTGCGCGATGGTTCGGAGCGCATTGGCGAAGGCGATCTCAGCTACCGGATCAAGATTGCCCATCAGGATGAAGCGGGTCAGGTGGCCCAAGCGTTTAATAATATGACGGCTCGTCTGCACGAACAACGGTTGGCTCTGGAGCAACAGAACGCCCAACTAGAGGCTATCTACCAAATTGGCCTTAGCTTGACCTCCAACCTTGAAGTCAAGACGGTGTTGGACCTTATTCTGGACTCAACCTTTAAGTTTTTGCCCCAACTTAAAGATGCCCACATCTTCTTATATCAGGAGCGACAGTTAACATTTGCAGCTTCACTCTGGTCTAATGGTCGCAAAGATTATATGGCCGCCGAACCACGCGCTGGGGGCTTAACTTATACGGTCGCAAAGCAGGGTGAAACTATCGTGATCCCAGATACTCGGACTCATCCGCTCTATGCCCATACACCAATGTCTTGGTCCGGGGCCTTGGCCGGCATTCCCCTTAAAATCGGGATACGTGTCGTTGGGGTCATGACCGTGGCTTATGAACGCCCTTTTACCTTTACTGAAACAGAACTGCGCCTGTTACGTCTGCTGGGGGATCAGGCCGCGATTGCCATCGAAAACGCTTATCTGTATGAGCAGGTGCAGCAAGAACTGACCGAACGCAAACAGGCTCAGGAGGCGCTGCACCAGCTCAATGAAGAGCTGGAAAGACGGGTAGCCGAACGGACGGCGGAAGTAGCCGACGTGAATGATAACCTGCTGGCCGAGATTTTAGAACGGCAGCGGGTTGAGGCGGCCTTGCGCCAGTCTGAGCTTAAATACCGCCTCCTGGTCGAACAGATGCCGGTGGTGACTTACATTGCCAAATTGGATGAAACCGGCAGTTCGGTCTATGTTAGCCCTCAGATCAAAAACCTGCTAGGTTATTCCGCCGAGGAATGGATGGCGGACCCGCAACTTTGGTTCAATCTGGTGCATCCTGATGACCGGGACTTAATTATCCGTGAGAGCCAGGCCGCTCTTTCCACAGACCGGGCCTACCGCGCCGAATACCGCATGTTTAATCGTGAGGGTCAGGTGGTCTGGGTACAGGATCAAACCGTTGTTTTGCCAGACGAAGCGGCCCAAGCCGGCCTTACCCAGGGCGTGTTGTTTGACATCACCGCCCGCAAGCGGGCCGAGGAGCAACTCAAAACGTCGCTGCATGAAAAAGAGATACTTTTGAAAGAGATTCACCACCGGGTGAAAAATAACATGCAGGTTATCTCCAGCCTGCTCAACCTGCAGTCGAACTATGTTAGCGACACTCAGGCCCTGGAGATATTTCAGGAGAGCCAAAACCGCGTCCGCTCGATGGCTCTCATCCACGAAAAGTTGTATCGCTCCAAAAATCTGGCCGAGATTGATCTGGGCGAGTATGTCAACGATTTGGCCACTTATCTGTTCCGCAGCTACAAGGCCTATGGTAAAGGCATTACTCTCAAGGTCCAGGCCGAGGATGTTCATCTGGGCATTGATGCGGCGGTCCCCTGTGGCCTGATTATCAACGAGTTGATTTCTAATGCTTTAAAGCATGCTTTTCCCAATAACTACCACGGAGAAATCCTGGTTGAATTGCAGAAAAACCAGCAGCAGATTTCCTTGTGCGTCAGCGATAACGGGATAGGGTTCCCCACCGATCTGGATTTTCAGAGCACCAATTCCCTGGGTTTGCAGTTAGTCAACACCCTTGTTGGGCAACTGGATGGCACCATCGAACTCCAAAATGGCTGCGGCGCAACCTTTAAGATTAACTTCGCCATCCAATAACTAACAAGCCGAGGGACAGCAGAGAAACCACAAATGGATAAAGCTCAAATTTTAATCGTTGAAGATGAAAGCATTGTGGCCTTCGATCTAAAAAAGAAGCTCATGAGACTGGGCTATGGCGTCCCGGCTTTGGCTGTCTCTGGTATGGAAGCAATAGCCTTATCTGCTGGCATACGCCCGGATTTGGTTCTTATGGACATCAGGCTCCAGGGCGACATGGATGGGATCGAAGCCGCCGAACACATTCGCACTCACCTCAACCTGCCGGTGATCTACCTGACCGCTTACGCCGACGAAACCACCCTTCAGCGGGCGAAGATCAGCGAGCCTTATGGCTACCTCCTCAAACCATTGGCCGAACGGGAGCTGCAAATCAGCATTGAAATGGCCCTGTACCGGCATCACCTGGAACAAAAACTGGAGCAGAGTGAACAGTGGTTAAGCGCCGTTCTCGATAGTATTGGTGAAGCGATTATTGCTACAGATGAAGCGGGACAGATCAAATTTATGAATCCTGTCGCCGAAGCCCTCACCGGATGGAGCCAGGCCGAAAGCTTGGGGCGAGATTTGAGGGAGGTATTTAATCTGGTGGGGGATCAAGGCTCTCTTCATGGCGAAAACGCTGCCCGACAAGTCCTTGGTGATGAGATGGCCGCCGAGCTGCGGCCGCCGGTTCGCCTAACGACTAAAAGTGACCCTGGTATCTACATTGAAGAAAGCTTCGCCCCCATCAGAACTGGGCAGGGCCAAATCAGCGGGACAGTTTTAGCTTTTCGTGATGTTACTGACCGCCGGAAGCTTGAGGATGCCCTGGCCAGGAGTCATGAATTATATACGGCGCTAAGCCGGATACAGGCTCGCTTCATCCAGGAAGCCGATCCGGGTATTCGTTTCGAGGAAATGCTGCGGGTGCTGCTGGAATTGACCAGGAGCGAATGTGGTTTTTTGGGCGAAGTTCTTTATACTGCCGATGGGCAGCCTTATCTTAAACCCCATGCTGTTTGTAATGTTTTTTGTAAGGAACAACCATTTCATGCCCCTGCGCCGCAGAGCCTCAATGGTATAGAGTTTCATACTCTAAGAACACTTTTTGGGGCTGTGCTCACCTCAGGCGACCCCCTTATTGCCAATGCTCCGGCCCAGGATTCTGACGAAGAATGGGTAGCAGCGGGACATTCCCACATGCAAGCATTTATGGGACTGCCTTTTCACCATGGGGATCAGATGATTGGCATGGTGGGTCTGGTTAACCGCCCGGGTGGCTACGACCAGGTGCTGGCAGATTGGTTGGAACCGGTTTTATCAACCTGTACCAGCCTCATTATTGCCGACCGGCACGAACGCCTCCGCCGGCAGGCCGAGGAGGAAATCCGCCACCGCAACCAGGAACTGACTCTGCTCAATCAGGTGATTGCTGCTTCGGCCAGCAGTATGGAGGCAACAGAAATCTTAAAGACAGCCTGTCAAGCGCTGGGTCAGGCGCTGGATGTTCCTGCGGTCACAGCTACTCTTTTTAGCCCTAATAAAACCCATGTAACCGTGATGGCCGAATACCAGGTCGAAGACCAGTCCTCTCTCCTGGGTAGAGAAATTCCTACCCATAACCAGCCTCTTTTCCAGCATCTGCTGGCCCATCCTACCGCATTGATCATAGATAACCCTGCCGATGAATCCCCTCTAGCGCCGACTCATCTGGCCGGGTGCTGGTCCGACACCGGTTCTTTATTGATGCTTCCTCTGCTCGCTCATGGAGAAGTCCTCGGAAGTCTGAACCTGGAAAGCCCGGAGTTATACCGGTTTTCGGCTGCGGAAACAAATTTGGCCTGGAGTGCAGCGGACCAAGTAGCCAGTGCTCTAGCCCGAATGCAACTCGACAAAGAATATCGCCAGTTAAGCGCGGCCATCGAGCAAACGGCGGAGAGCGTGGTTATTACCGACACCCAGGGGACCATTATCTACGTTAATCCTGCCTTTCAACAGATCACCGGCTACAGCCGGGCCGAAGTTATGGGACAAAATCCACGCCTTCTAAAAAGCAATAAGCATCCGGCTGACTTTTACCAAGAGTTATGGGCGGCTATCAGCAGCGGTCTCGTCTGGCAGGGACGATTTACAAACAAGAAAAAAGATGGTACCCTTTTCATTGAAGATGCCACCATTACCCCTGTCCGTGATAAGCGTGGCCAAATTGTTAATTATGTTGGCGTCAGACGGGATGTGACGCGGGAACAGCAACTGGAGGAACAGTACCAGCAAGCCCAAAAAATGGAAGCGGTGGGGCTGCTGGCTGGGGGAATTGCCCATGATTTTAATAATATCCTGACCGTTGTTAATGGGTATACCGAGCTGGTGCGTTCGCAGCTACCGCCAGATAGCCCCTTGCAAGAACCGATGGGAACCATCCTGCAATCAGGCAAACGGGCAGCCAGTCTGGTTCGCCAACTCCTGGCCTTTAGCCGCAAGCAAATCGTTCAACCCAAGCTGCTCGAACTCAACACGCTGGTGCTAGAACTCAACAATATGCTAAGGCGGGTGATTAGCGAAAATATCCAGATTGAAACAAATCTGGCCCAGAATTTGTGGTTAATTAAAGCTGATCCTCACCAGATGGAGCAAATTATTCTCAACCTGGCCGTTAACGCCCAAGATGCCATGTCGCAGGGGGGCCGGCTTACCCTCGAAACGGCCAATGTGGTGCTTCCAACAGCGGATGTAGCCAATTATTCAGAAATTGAGCCGGGCGAATACGTTCTCTTAACTGTTCAAGATACCGGCCTGGGGATGAGTGAAGAAATCAAAGCTCGTATTTTTGAACCATTCTTTACCACCAAAGAAGTGGGACAAGGCACAGGTTTGGGACTGGCGACAGTCTATGGTATTGTTAAACAGAATAAGGGACATATTTGGGTTTACAGCAAAGAAAATCAAGGCACCTCCTTCAAGGTGTATCTGCCTCGGGCGGCGACAACCACTGCCTCAACCTCAGAAGTGATCTCCAGTGAAATTCTGTCGCGAGGCGCAGAGACCATCCTGCTGGTTGAGGACGAAAACTCCGTCCGTGAATTCATTGCTCTGGTGCTGCGCGAGCACGGCTACACTGTTATTGAAGCGGCCAATGGCCAGGAGGCGCTGCGGCTAGCCCAGGAATATTCCCAGGAAATTCACCTGCTGCTCACCGATATGGTCATGCCTGGCATTAACGGGATGGTCCTGGCCCAGAGTTTGCTAAAGAACCGTCCCCATCTAAAAACTCTGATAATGTCTGGCTATTCTACCCAGTTAAACACTTTTCACAGTGCGTCGCCAGATAATCCTCCATTTATTCAAAAACCGTTCTCCCGAGAAGCTTTGCTCGGAAAAATCCGAGATCGCTTTAACCGGATTGGCTATCAAACGAGGTAAGCTTTGTGACCCAAACTCAAATCCTACTGGTTGAGGATGAAAATCTAATTGCTTTGGATCTGACCCACCGCCTGACCAACCTGGGTTATAGGGTAGTCGGTTGGGTTCCTTCTGGGGAAGAAGCCATTGTTCTTGCCGCCCAGCTATCTCCCGATTTAGTTTTGATGGATATTAAACTCAAAGGCCGGATAGATGGTATCGAGGCGGCTGAACAAATTAAAGCCCAACTGGATATCCCCATCATCTACCTCACGGCTTTTGTTGACAAAGCAACAATTCAACGCGCCAAGATTACTGTGCCCTTTGGCTATCTCGTTAAGCCGGTAGATGAGCGGGAATTAAGCACCATCATCGAAATGGCTCTTCACAAGCACCAGTTGGAACAGCAGTTAAACCAGTACCGCCATCACCTGGAGGAGTTGGTTACTGAACGTACGGCTGAATTGGCCAGGTCAAATCAACTGCTCCAGGAGGAAATTAACCGGCGCCAAAAGGCTGAAGAGCAGTATTTGCACGATGCCTTCCACGATGGCTTGACCGCTCTACCGAACCGGGCCTTATTTGTGGAGCATTTGGAACGTTCCCTGGGGCATGCCCGGCGGAGTGGAAATTATTTGTTTGCGGTGCTTATGTTAGACCTGGACCGGTTCAAGGTGATAAACGACAGCCTCGGCCACACGGTGGGAGATCAACTGCTCATTGCCACTGCCCGCCGCTTAGAAAACTGCACTCGGCCCGGAGATACCGTCGCTCGTCTGGGTGGGGATGAATTCGCCGTGCTGCTTGATGATATAAAACATGTAGACGAAGCGCGCAGCATTGCCAATCAAATCCACCAGCAAATTGCCTCTCCGATTAACCTGGAAGCTCATGAGATTACCATCACGACCAGTATTGGCATCGTGGCTGATGTAAAGGATTATTACCGGCCAGCCGAATTGATGCGTGATGCCGACACCGCTATGTATCAAGCTAAAGCCCAGGGGGGTAGCCAGCATGAAATCTTTGACATCCAGATGTACACCCAGGCAGTAAAACGCCTCCGCTTAGAAACCGAATTACGCCAGGCTATTGAACGCGAAGAGCTAGAAGTCCATTACCAGCCTATCGTCTCTCTAGCTAACAAGGGTATCACCGGCGTTGAGGCGCTCTTGCGCTGGGTACATCCTCAACTGGGCAACATTGCTCCCAGCGAATTCATTCCCCTGGCCGAGGAGACCGGCCTCATTGTTTCATTGGGCCAGTGGCTGCTGGAGAGGAGTTGCGCCCAAATTAAGAGCTGGCATTTAGCGGGGTACCAGTCTTTACGCCTGGCGATCAATGTTTCAATGCGCCAATTTCAAACAAGAAAGCTGGCCGAAATGGTCAAATTAGTCCTGACCGATACCAACTTGACGCCCGAGGCGCTGGATTTAGAAATTACCGAGAGCGTAGCTATGACCAGCACTGAACTTGATCTGGTCTGTCTGAGAAAGTTAAGTACCATTGGTGTACAGTTTACAATTGACGACTTTGGCACAGTCTATTCTTCATTTAGCCGGTTAAAAACCTTACCCGTTAGCATCCTAAAGATTGATAAATCTCTTATCAAGGACCTGGTGAGTGATCCAGACAGCCAGGCCATCGTCACCGCAATTGTGGCCATGGCCCACAGCCTCAAGATGAAGGTTATCGCCGAAGGAGTGGAAACAACAGCTCAACGAGATTGGCTGCAAGCACAGCAGTGCGATGAAATGCAGGGTTTCTTGATTAGCCCCCCAGTCTCTGCTGAGGCGCTAACCGAACTTCTGCAAAAAAATTTGTCATTAGGAGGACCATCTACGCATGCAACTTCTGGAGGATAGCCTGAGACAAATTGAACAGGCCAAACAAGAGTGGGAGGCAACAGTCGATTCCCTGCCTCAGCTTGTCTGCCTGCTCGATCGGGAGCGGCAAATCATTCGGGCCAACCGCACGGTCGAGAACTGGAATTTGGCTCCTGTTACAATGGTAAAAGGCAGAGAACTACACCAGCTCCTACACCCGGACTGTTTACGTCCAGCCTGCTACCTGGCAACCTTTTTAACGGCAGCCTGGCCCGACTTGGTGGAAGGTCGTTCGGCCGAGACTGAGGCCGAAGACACCTACCTGCGTCGCTATTTTTATTTGCAAGCTCGACCCGTATTAGCCAAAACAGGACTGAATATTGAAGCAAGCTTTGCTACGGTTGTCATTCAGGATATAACCGAACGCAAACGGTTGGAAGAAGCGCTGCGCCAGGCCAACGAGAAGCTGGAACAAAGGGTAGAGGAACGCACCACCCAGTTAAAGCGGGTGGCTTTAGAAAATGTCCGTCTTTACGAGGCTCAACGAGAGCAATACCGGCGTCTCCAGGAGTCGCAAGCTGAATTGATTCGCGTTGAAAAAATGGCTGCTCTGGGACGTTTGGTTGGCTCGATTGCTCACGAAATCAATAACCCGCTCCAATCAGTTCAAGGTTTTTTGGGTCTCTTGGAAGAAGAGTTGGCGGCTCGCCGCCGGCCAGAAAAGCTAACCTATTACCTGAATATTGCTACGGGTGAAATTGATCGGATTGCGGCTATTGTCCGCCGGATGCGCGATTTTTATCGTCCTTCTAATGTCTCACAGCAACAACCTAATTCACTGGACGAATTTTACCGTTCCACCCAAGCCGAGTTACAGCCGATTGACATTCACGCTACCCTGGAAAGTATCCTGGCCTTAGCCGATAAGAAATTACAGCAAAATAACATTACTGTCGAACGCGACTGGATTGACCAGTTGCCCAAGATTCGGGCTAACCCCGATTATCTGAAGCAGGTTTTCCTCAACCTAATCCTCAATGCGGCTGATGCCATGCAAAATGGGGAGGGAGTGTTACGCATCGTCACCACTTTAGACCAGGCCAGTTTACATTCCGACCAGGCGCAGCCAGTGGTGCGGATTGAGTTCGCCGATACCGGGGTAGGGATGTCGCCAGAAGTCTTAGCCCAGCTTTTTGAGCCTCTTTTCACCACCAAGGAACAGGGAACCGGCTTTGGATTATTTACCAGCTACAAAATTGTGGAGGCTCACCAGGGTCAAATTTCTGTCACCAGCGAGGTGGGGCGGGGTACTACCTTCACTATTCTGCTGCCAGTAGAAACGCATTATGGGGTTAAGTGAACATAAATCAGCGCAGGCAAAACTGCCTATTTCAGCCAAAAAAGTGCGCCGTCCCTGTAGTTACAAATTTGCAAATGTAAAATTAACAGAAAGGTAACGCAACATAAACAATGTCGGGGGTAATCTTGTGGTATAGTGCAGAGAGCACCTTTCTATCAATGATCTCACCGCTGTTAAATGGAGAACCTGATGAGAAACTTGGACTCCCACCCAAGATTGACCGGATTACGTTATCTCGCATGGCTGCTGCTCAAATGCCCCCGAAGCCAGGAAGAGGTGGTCAGCCGCATGATCGAACCCGTCAAGTTTGCAGGGAATTGGGCCTCTTGGTGGCAGTGTCCTGCTTGTGGTGGTTGGCATGTCACAATAGTTGAGGCGCGGCAGGATGCCAGGCTGGGAACGGAATACATGGGCGTATTAACCAGGTAATTTGCACAGAAAGGCCCTCTGAATGCAACGCCTGGCATCTATCCTTTGAATTGCCGCTGTTTCAGAGCAAAAGTATGACTTCTGATTACAAACGGAAAAAATCAAGTACAAAACCGGTCCGGTCAGAAGGCCACCCGCCCCAACCGAACGAATCTCGCCTGACATCTTGTTCACATGCATCAGGGTGCTATTGACGTTCAAAGTCAAGCAGGCCAGGGTACTGCTGTAACCGTGCAACTTCCCATCGAATCTTAAAATAAGCCATGTCATGAACCAGTCTCTTGACCTACAAATCCAGACCCAAATTGTCCGCCGGCAAAACCTGCCTTATGCCCTGGCGAATGAAAATTTGATTGTGACAACCAGCAGTGAAGCCATGCGCCGCTGGGTAGCCGACCCAGCCGATAATCTCGTTGGGCGACCTTTACCTGAGCTTTTCCCCGAAATGGTTGGGCTTGAGGACAGAGCCTGCCAGCTGTTTGAACATCCAGCCGAATCCTTGATCATTCCTCAAATCTATCGTCCAGGCTCCGATGATTTTGGTTGCTACTTTGATCTTCATGTGGAGGCGTTTCTCGAAATTGACCATACCCTGCTTATCGTAGTGATTGAGGTGACAGAAGAAGCGCGGCTGGAGCAGCGTTTACGGCAAGAGCGAAACGAGCTGCGTTTGAATATCTCGGCCCGTCAGCAGGCTGAAGCAGCTCTGCAAAAGGCTTACGAGGAATTGGAAGAGCGGGTGAAAGAACGTACCCTGTCCCTCTCGCAGGCCAACACTACCTTACAGCAGCAAATCATCGAACGCGAACGCGCTGAAGCAGCCCTGCGCCAGGCTCATGCTGAACTGGAAAGGCGAGTGATGGAGCGTACCGCCGAATTGGCTTGGCTCAATACCAGCTTGAAGGAGGAAATCGCCGAACGACAGCGTGTTGAAGAGACCCTGCGGCAGAACCAGACCAGATATGCCTTGGCCATTAATGCCGGGAAAGTAGGCGTATGGGATTTGCATATTGAAACCAGAGTCATTTATCTCCAGTCTAGTTTGAAGGCGATTTTGGGTTATGAGGACGATGAGATTCAAAATTTGGGTGTGGACTGGATGCGGCTGGTTCATCCCGATGATTTAGATAAACTTATGGCTACTGCCCAAGCCCATCTTGACGGATTGATTCCCAATCTTGAGCTTGAACATCGGCTGTTACATAAAGATGGGACTGAGCGCTGGGTTTATACGCGTGGTACCGCTATTATTAATAGAGAGACAGGCAAAGCAACCCGGATGATGGGGACGGTGACAGACATCACCGAGCGTAAACTGTTTGAAAAACAGTTATTCGAGGCCGCCTTTCACGACTCTCTGACCGGACTTCCTAATCGTGCCCTGTTCATGCAGCGGCTGGATCAAGCAGTTAAACAGGCTCAAGGCCATGATGCCTATTCGTTTGCCCTCTTCTTCCTGGATTTAGACCGGTTTAAAGTAATCAACGATAGTCTAGGACATACCTACGGCGATCAACTGCTGATTACCGTTGCTCATCGTCTAAAAGCCTGTCTCAATCCCGGCGATACCGTTGCCCGCTTGGGCGGTGATGAGTTTACCCTGCTGCTTAATAACCTGGCAGATACCCGGCTGGCTAAACAGATAGCTGACCGGATTTTATTAGAAGTCGCCAAGCCGGTTGATTTAGGAGAGCATAAAGTTTTTCCGACCGCCAGTATCGGCATCACTTTGAGTAATAGATCGTATACTCATGCCGAAGACCTGCTACGTGATGCCGACACAGCTATGTATGAAGCTAAAACGGAGGGCCGGGCCAGATGCAAACTATTTGACACCGGCCAGCACACGCGCGCCGTCAGCCGGATGCGCATGGAAGGAGATCTCTGGCAGGCAGTCAAACGACAGGAATTTCGGGTTTACTATCAGCCCATTATTTCGCTCCAAAGTGGGCAAATTTTAGGCGTAGAAGCCCTGCTTCGCTGGCAGCATGCCTGGCGGGGTCTGATTGAGCCAAGTGAATTTATCGCCTTGACCGAAGAAACCGGGTTGATTGTGCCCCTGGGTAAGTGGATTTTGCAGCAGGCCTGTATGCAGGTTAAAGTTTGGCACGCTATGGGTTATCCCACGCTCCGGCTAGCGGTCAATATCTCGCAACGCCAGTTGGTAGAACAGCAACATCTCCTGGAATCCATCAGCCAAACTTTGGTAGAAACCGGATTTCCAGCGCAAATGCTGGAATTAGAGCTGGTTGAGCCGGTGGTCTTATCTCAGCACAATCACAGTCTGACCATTTTGGATGAATTACACACTCGAGGAGTGCATCTCTCGTTGGATGATTTTGGGATTAGTTCGTCGCTTAACCTGCTCAAGCGGTTGCCTCTTACGACCTTAAAAATTGACCAGTCCTTTATCAAAAAAATGACCCCTGACGATGAAGCTATCATCCTGGCCATCATTACCCTGGCCCACAGTTTGAAATTAAAAATAGTTGCTGAAGGCGTCACAACGGCCTATCAGGCTCGCTTTTTGCAGAGCCAGCAATGCGACGAGGCCCAGGGTTATCTGTTCAGCCCTCCTGTACCTGTCGAGGCCTTGACCCAACTTTTACAAAACGGCGGACAGTTCTCGATCTAAACCATCAACGTTAAGTCGTTCTTTGACATCTCAATACGATAGGAATGAAACCTTCATCCGAACTTGAGATTTAGGCCAATAGTTCATGTTAGATTAAAATAGGTGGGTCTCGCAATTAATTAAATCATCACATTTTTCTGCTACAAAGGAGAGTAGACCTATGACCCAGCAATCGTCCCCAAACCAAACAAGTAAACCCAAAACGGCTTCACTGGACGAGGAGCGTGCCAATACCGGCCAACTGACCAGTGAACCGGAAGGCAGTGGCAAACCAGTTATTCCTCAGCCAGAGTCGAAGGCAGCTCAGCCTCCAACAAACCAGGCGGAACTGGAGCGAGTCCGCGAGCTGCTCTTGGGCCCTGATCTGGCTCAGCAAAGACTGCGGGGCGCCGAAGTGAACCGCCTGCGGGAGATTGTTTTTGGCGACCAGATCCACGAGTACGAACGGCGCTTTAGCGACCTTGAACGGGAGATGAAGCGAGTTCTGGCCGGTCTGCGCCAGATGCACGATGACCTTGGCGATTTTGAGAAAACCCAGACGCAACGCTTTGAAACCCTGGAACGCGGCATGCATGAGGCCGACGATGAACTCCGGCGCGAGTTAGCCCGGCTGCGGACTCACGACTCCATGCTGCAACAGCTTCACACCCAGGTTCGCCAGCAAGAGATGCTGGGCCAAAGTGTCCAGGACCAAGCCAGCGCCTTACGCAAAGCGGCAACGCAGCAGGAAAGTGATTTGCGCTCACTCAAGGCGATGGTAGAGGAGAATCGGATGACCTACGAGCGCAAGTTGGATAGTCTGAAGCGAGAGGTACAGCACGGCGCGGATGAGTTACTGACTGAGTTGCGCCAAGTAACCGAGCGGTTGAACACGCAAAAAACTGACCGCAAAGCCCTGGCCAGTATGCTGATCGAAGTAGCCACCCGTCTGGAAACTGGAGGCAACGTGGCCAGTCTATTCGAAGGGCTAACCAGTTCGACACAGGAATAAGACATGCCAACCGGCAAAGACAATGGACATGCGGCGGAACTGGAAGAACTCCGCCGCGTACTGCTCAAACCAGATACTCTGGTAGACAAAATCAGTCCGGTTATCGCCGATATTTTGGAAGAGCAGATTGCTCAGTCAGGCGATAAAGTGGCCCAGGCCATTGCCCCCGTGATCGGCGAGGCCATTCGCCGCCAGGTCTATTCTGCCCGCGAAGACATTATTGACGCTCTCTATCCCGTTATTGGCCAGACAGTCAATAAGGCTATGACCGAAGCGGTGCAGGAATTGGCCCGGACCATAGATATTCGGGTCCGGGAGGGTTTCCAGCCCTCCCAGAATTTGATCCGGCGTTGGTTGGCCCGCCTGCGCGGCGTTTCAGCGGCTGAATATAATTTGCGCCAGCTATTACCCTACACCATTAGAGAGATCTTTCTGATTCAGCGTGAGTCGGGATTACTGATTCACCATCTTTCCAATGAGGGGGTGGTAGCCCAAAACCGTGACCTGGTCAGCGGGATGCTGACCGCTATTCGTGATTTTGCTCGTGAGGCTTTTGGCCGGGGAGAAAGTGGCGAATTGGGGGCCATCGAGTATGAGTCGCTCCATATTATTTTGCAGGCGGGTGGAGCTGCCTACCTGGCCGTAGTCTTGGATGGGACTGAACCGCCCGGCTTTCGGGAACAAATGCGCCAGGCGCTCATTCCTATTCACGAGCAGCACTACAACAGCCTAAAGAACTACGATGGCAGCGATGATGACCTCGTCAAAACGGCGGATAAAGTTCTGACTTCCTTTTTTCCTATCTCTCGAAATCCGGCCAAACGGGAGGGTCTCTCGGGTTTCCAAAAGTTCATTCTGTTGTTGCTGGCCATGTTTATAATTGTACCGCCGATTGCGCTTTGTGGCGGGTGGATCTGGCATGTCGAAAGCAGTCTGGCCGCTCTGGCTGTACCTTCACCCACTCCGACCGCCACCTTTACCCCAACCCCTACATTTACCCTGACCCCTACTCCAACAGCTACCTTTACCCCCACCCCAACGCCCACCTTCACCAGCACACCGACGCCCACCTATACCCCGACCCCGACCTATACCCCGACGCCCACCTTTACCGCTACACCCAAACCAGCAACGGCTACGTCAACCCCAACCACCACCCCAACATTTACCCCAACCCCATCCCCTTTTACAGGCGTGATGATTGGCAATGTTTTCTTGCGTAATGCTCCTTCAACGGAGGCCAGAAGTACCGGCCTGGTAGCACCTCTGGGCGCGCCGGTTGAAATTCTGGCCCAGCAAGGTGATTGGTACCGGGTACGCATCGTTCTGCCCGGAGAACCGGCGGTTGAAATTATCGGCTGGATTCAGGCGAGTTGGGTCACTCTACTCAAACCTGTACTCCCAGAACTAATTACACCTACCCCTATACCATAAACATCATTCTACTGTGACTCATATGATTGCTGAGGATAAACAATCGGTAGCGAAATTCAATAAAAAAGTATGTATCCTGGGCGATTTTTCCGTGGGTAAAACCAGCCTGGTGCGCCGGTTTATTGAGGGTATTTTTAGCGAAAAGTATCTCAGCACCATTGGGGTGAAGGTAGACCGCAAAGCGATTACAGTGCCTTATAAAGGGGAAACAGCGCATCTCACTATGATTGTCTGGGACCTGGCCGGCAGTGAAAAGTTCACTCAAGCCCGGGCCAACTACCTGCGTGGGGCGGCGGGAGCTATCCTTGTTTGTGATCTAACCCGTCCGGCAACCCTGGCAAGCCTGTCAGGATACATCACCGACCTGCGCCAACTTAGCCCAACAGCCAAACTCTTGCTGGCGGCCAATAAGTTTGATTTGGTTGAAGAGCGGCAGGTTACCTTGCCCCAAGTAGAAGAAGCAGCCCACCGCTTCAAACTACCCTTTTTCCTGACCAGCGCCAAAACCGGCGCTGCCGTTGAGCTAATGTTCCAACGTCTTGGCCAAATACTATTGGAATAAGGTGATAATTCATATGGACAAAGAGCTTGAAGCCTGGGTCCACGCCCACGTTGTTAAAAAGCAGAATATCGCCTATGCTCTGGTTGATGAACAATTGCGTATCCTGGCCAGCAACGAGGCCCTGCCCCAGTGGGCGGTAAGCAGTTCGAATAACATCATCGAGCAGTTGCTCCTTGAGCTGTTTCCTGAACTGATCGGAGTCGAAGATATCTTGCGGCAACTAGTGTATGACCCCGACTTGCCATTTGTGTTACCCCAAATTCAACGTTCCTTGCCAAATGGCGATACCCGCTATTTTAACCTGGAGATTGAACCCCTCCCTCAATTTGGGCATGTTTTACTGGTTATCATTACCGATGTTACGGCCCAAACTCACCTGGAACAACAACTCCAGCAACAGCAGCACGAATTGAGCCTGCAAGATGGCACAAAACTTTCAGGACCGCCCATAAGGCCAGATGCCTGATAAAAATTCTGAAACCACCTTTGTTCATATCACCGCCCTGACAGCCTCCCCCAACAAGGCCACAATTTCATCCAACTGCGCATCGGTGACGATAAACGGCGGCGCGATCATCACCTGGTCACCGTTCACCCCGTCGGCATTGCCGCTGCTGGGGTAAACAATCAAGCCGCGCTCAAAGGCGGCATCGCCAATCTTTTTGGACACCCCCTGCTTGGCTGGAAACGGGGCTTTGCTAGCCCGGTCAGCCACAAATTCCAGGCCCCACATCAAGCCCTGGCCGCGAATGTCTCCTACGTGAGGGTGGTCGCCAAAGGCCGCCCGTAATTTCTGCCCTAACTTTTCCCCTTGACCCCGCGAGGCCTCCACCAAATTGTGGCTTTGAATATAGCGCAGCACCGCCAGCCCCACCGCCGCACCGACAGGATGGTGCGAGAAGGTCCCCCCATGCACAAAGTCACCCTGGCCGGCGCGGATGGTTTTGACATCCTCGGTTTTGACGGCGGTGATGGACAGCGGGAAATACCCCCCACCGGCCCCCTTGGCCATGGTGATGATGTCCGGCTCGATTCCCCAGGCCGTGATCGCAAACCAGTAACCGGCCCGGCCAAAGCCGGTCATGACCTCGTCGGCAATTAGTAACAGGCCGTAATGATTACAGATTTCACGGATAAGCGGCCAATATTCCGGCGGTGGTACCGCCGCGGCCAGGCTGGCTCCGCTGATCGGCTCGGCAATGAAGGCGGAGATTGTTTCTTTACCGACGATCTTGATGGTAGCTTCAAGGGCATGGGCGCAGCGCAGCCCGCAGGTGGGATAGGTCAGGTTAAAAGGGCAGCGATAACAGTAGGGCGGCTCGATGTGGGGTGTCTGGACCATCATCGGCTGATAAAGCTGGCGCAGCGACGGCCGCCCGCTGACCGCCAGCGCCCCCAGCGTTGTGCCGTGGTAGCTATGCCAGCGTGAAATTACCAGATACCGCTGGGTTTCGCCGCGATCTACCTGCGCCTGCCGGGCAAATTTAATCGCCGTTTCGACCGCTTCGGAACCGCTGTCGAGGTAAAAGAAGCGCGGATTTTCCAATGGCGTCACTTCGGCCAGAGCGGCGCTGTACTCCTCCAGCGCCTGCGTCGTAAACATTGTCGCGTGCAGGTAGGCTGCCGCGGCCGCCTGGTCGGTCATAGCCTGGATAACTTCGGCCACGCCGTAACCGATATTGACCAGTACCGGCCCGCCGGAGGCGTCAATGTAGCGCTTGCCTTCCACATCAATCAGGTAGATGCCCTCACCATGCGACAGCATGGGCCGGGCATGGCTCATGCGCCGGTAAAAAACATGCCCGTAGAATTCTTTATATTCACTCATAGGATTGAAAGATTTTGGACTACCCGCCACGAGGGGACCTTTGGCTCTCTGACGAGCGTGGGTTTTAGATTTTAGATTTTAAGGCCGAGCCTTTAAAAAAGCCAAATTCACGCTTCATGCTTCACGTTGTCTTATGTCGCCTGGTTTGCTATAATGGGGGTTGAAATCAAATTGACGTTGCTGGGCGAATGTGCTACACTGATTTTATGATGATGCCGGCAGTTACCAGGGGCGTGTATCCGGTTACAGTAAAAAATCTCCTTCTTTATCGTGTAGCTGCCTTCGATGCCCACTCTTATTTAACCCATGCCATTTTTACACGCCGGGGGGGCTACAGCCAGGCGCCGTTCAACACACTCAATTTGGGTTTATCGGTGGGGGATGACCCCCAAGTGGTCAAAAAAAATTATGAGCAGGTTTGTCAGGCAATTGACATCTCGCCCGAGCAAACCGTTTCCTGCCACTTGATCCACAGCGCCGATGTTTTAACAATCAATCAGACCAACCGGCAGAAAGTGATGGGCCAGGCCGATGGTCTCATTACCGCCACACCGGGCATTTATCTTTCGATGCGTTTTGGAGATTGCACTCCGCTAATTTTTCTTGACCCGGTATGCCGCGCGGTTGGTTTAACCCATGCGGGCTGGCGCGGCACAATAAAAGACGCGGCTGGAGCGACGGTTCGGGCGATGGTCACCCAGTTCGGCTGCCGGGCCAGTGATATTATCGCCGTAATTGGGCCAGCGATCGGTCCTTGCTGTTATGAAGTTGGGCCGGAGGTGCTGGCCGCGGCCTCACCAGTCTTGCCCAACGCCGCCACGCTTTTCACCCGGCGCAACGGCCGGGCCGGCCATGCCCATTTCGACCTGTGGGAAGCCAATCGCCGCCAGTTGCTGGTCGCCGGCCTAAAGCAAGTTATCAAATCGGAATTGTGTACGGCCTGCCGGACCGATCAATTCTTTTCCCACCGGGCCGAGCGAGGCCGGACCGGGCGCTTTGGGGTGATTATTGGCCTCCGGGGAGCCGCGGTGTGAGCAAGATTGCGGCCAACCTCGAAAAAGTCTACCGCCGTATGCACCGGGCAGCGGAGCGGGCAGGCCGTTCAGCCGATGAGATTACCTTGATTGCGGTCACCAAGACCCAGCCGCTGGAGACGGTCATCCAGGCTTATCAAGCCGGGCTGCGCCACTTTGGGGAAAATCGCGTCGCGGAAGGCCGGGAGAAAGCCACAGGTTTAGCCGAGTGGCTGGCCCAGACGGGAGGGGAATCACCCACGTGGCATCTTATCGGCCATATCCAGAGCCGGCAGGTGGATGAGGCGCTCGGACCTTATCGGCTGATTCATTCGGTGGACAGCCTCAAATTAGCTCAACGAATTGACCGGCTGGCGACGAGAGATAACCAGCCAGCGGTGGAAGTTCTCTTACAGGCCAACGTATCTGGCGAAGTGACGAAATCAGGATTTGAATTGGCGCAGTGGTCAACCAATCCAGGGCAGCTAAAAGCTTTTTTGGAAGCAGTTACTCAAATTGGCCGCCTGGACAAAATTATTATCCGTGGGCTGATGACAATGGCGCCCTGGTTCGATAATGCCGAAGATGCCCGGCCCACGTTCCAAAGCCTGGCCACCCTGCGGGCCAGACTCCGGTCGGAATTGCCCCAGTTTGACTGGGCGCATCTTTCGATGGGGATGACCGATGATTTTGAAGTCGCTATTGAAGAAGGTGCGACCATGGTGCGAATAGGTCGCGCAATATTTGGAGAAAGGGAATAGGGAGTAGTAGGGAGTGAGCAGTAGGGAGTAAGGTAAAATTATTTTTGCCTACTCCTTACTCCCTACTCCATACTCCTTCAGAAACATGCTGCAAAACACAAAAGTTTGCTTTATCGGTAGCGGGGCGATGGGCGGGGCGATGATTGCCGGTCTGACCAAGAAAGAATTAATCAGGCCAGCGGATATCACCGCCAGCGATCCTTATCCGGCTCAATTAGAAAAATTAGCTGCCACTTATCAGGTCAACACCACCTCTAACAATCGGGAAGCGGTCAAGGATAAAGATATTATTGTTTTATCCATCAAACCGCAAAGCTTAGGGGAAGTAGGCGCTGAATTGCGCGGCCAGCTTCCCTCCAAAGCTCTGGTGCTGTCAATCATCGCCGGAGCGCCGATTGCGAAAATAAGCCAGCTATTGCATCATTACAGCGTCGTCCGGGTGATGCCCAACACCCCTGCCCTGGTGAGCAAGGCAATGTCCGTCTGGACGGCCACCGACGAGGTCAGCGAACACCAGCGTAACCAGGTCAAAACCATTCTGGCCACTCTGGGCGAAGAGCTTTACGTGGACCACGAAGATTACCTGGATATGGCTACCGCGCTCTCCGGCACCGGGCCGGCCTATGTCTTTATGTTTATGGAAGCCATGATTGACGCCGGAGTCCACATGGGTTTTTCGCGCCGCATCTCCGAGCAACTGGTCCTGCAAACCATCGAAGGTTCGGTTGCCTTTGCCCGTGACAGCCAGCGTCACCCCGCCGAACTGCGCAATATGGTCACATCGCCGGGTGGTACGACGGCTGAGGCGCTTTATCAACTGGAAAAAGGCGGCTTCCGCACGGTCTTGTCCAAAGCTATTTGGGCGGCTTATCAAAAATCCCGCTACTTGGGGGGCCTCAAAAACAATGGGTGAATTCCTGGCGTTGGTGATTAATATTGTTTTTCAAGTCCTATGGTGGGCCATTCTGATCAGGGTATTGCTTTCCTGGCTGCCGATGGCGAATGTTCGGATTGATCCCTACAACCCGGCCATCCGGTTTCTCTACTCAATTACCGATCCCATCCTGGAGCCGCTCCGCCGCTTCACAACCATCGGCATGATTGATCTCAGTCCATTGGTTGCGTTACTTCTTTTGGATTTTCTCAGACAAATACTCATTTCTATGTTGGTTTAGCCATACGTCAGAGGAGACAAGGCCATGCGAGAGTTTAAGATTACCAAAGCCGAAGAGGGCGCCGCGTTTGCCGTTCACATTGTCCCCAAATCCGTCAAGAATGAGGTCGTGGGCAAACACGGAGACGCACTGAAGGTCAAGCTCATTTCGACTACGGTGAGTGGGATTGCCAATGACACGTTGATCAACTTTTTGGCCCAGAAGCTCAACATCGAACGCGACAAAATAGAAATCGCCGCCGGCCTGGGCTCGGCTGAAAAGATGGTGGTCGTGGTCGGCCTGACCCCCACCGAAGTGGAAAACCGTCTATTGGGCTAGTTTTTGGGTAACTTCCCCGGCGACCGGCGCCTTAGTTCCCATTTAACCAGGTGCCAGCCGTCTCTAGCCAGAGCCGTTATTTGGGGAACTTTTCTACTCCAACCAGCGTCTTAAAGTTAGCTTTACCCAATTTTGGTTGGAGGTAATACTTATGAAATGTGCTGTTGGCAAACTCTATCTGGCAATGCTGCTGGCTGGCCTGGTTTTAGTCACAGCGGCCTGCGGGGTTGCCGCTACACCTGAGGATATTCCGCCGATGACGATTGAAGCTCAATCCGCCCCGGAATCTAGCCCGGTGAGCCAACCAGACCCCACGGCTACGAATTTGCCCGCGGAAATCTCCCCCCCCGAACCAGGCCCCACCCTTCCCCCTGAGCCAGCCCCGACCAGCCTGCCTAACGAAATCAGTGAGCCGGTGTCGCCGCTCGTACCACCTGCCGCTGCCCCTGCGCCGGTTCAAGCTGACGAAGCCGGCCAACCTGCCCCGGCAGTCCCAGGCAGCGAAGCCGCTGTCGCCGCTGCCGTCGCCGATTTATCCAAGCAGACCGGTGTCCCTGCCGACCAAATTACAGTGGACGCCGTTGAACCGATGGAATGGCCCGACGCCAGTTTGGGCTGTCCCCAGGAAGGCATGATGTATGCCCAGGTTATCACCCCCGGTTACTTGATTGTGCTCAGCGCGCAGGGTCAAACGTATGAGTACCACGCGGATCAAAGAGCGAATGTAGTATTGTGTTACAAGTAATAGTATGGACAAAAAAGCCCCGGACCCACTGAATCCGGGGCTTTTTTATTACAATTGCGGCAACACCATCCTGGCGAACGCCTCCAGCCCATCCAGATCATCCTGATCGAGCCATTGCAACATGACCCGCTGCACCCCCACTTGGCTCAATTTTCCCAACTGTTCCACAATTCCGGCAGGCGTTCCGGCGATGATGCCCCGTTGAGACACCTCCTTCAGGTCACGCCCCTGGAACTTGCGCTGGACTTCAGCCTCGTCCCGGCCAAAAACAACTTCGGTCATCAACGAGCGGCGCACGTCAGCGGGGCGGCGGCCTTGTTCCTCCAGTAGCCGATCCAATAGGGAGTTCAATTCGGCAATCCTGGCCGCCGGAATAAAGACGGCGTTCCACTCCTGGGCATATTTTGCTACCAGGGGCAGGGTTCGCTGCGGGCCGCGGCCGCCGATAAGAATAGGCGGTCCGCCAGGCCGCTGGGGCCGGGGTAGCAAAATCGCCTCGTGGAGTTGGTAATAGTCACCGCTGAAATTAAACGGCTTATCGCTATGCAGCAGATGGCTGATAATTTTCAAGCCCTCTTCAAAGCGGGCAAAACGGGGGCCAATCTCCAACAGATCCCAGCTATAGTTATGGTGTTCGCGCTCTTGCCAGCCTGCGCCCAGGCCCAAGGTCAGCCGTCCCCCCGATAAATCATCCACGGCGCTGGCCACACGCGCGGTCATAGTGGGCTGGCGGAAGGAGACCGGCGATACCAGGGGGCCAAACTCGATGCGCCGGGTATGGCTGGCCAGCCAGGTCAGCGAAACCCACAGTTCCAGCGAGTCCTTGTCTGGCGGGTCGGCGTTAGTGTAGTGATCAGAACGGTAAAGGCCAACAAAGCCCAAATCCTCAACCGCCTGAGCCATGCGCTGCCAGCGGGGCCAGTTCAAACCGTCCTGGCCCTCGATCATAATCGCAACTTCCATGAGATTTGCCTCACTTATTGGTCATCATCAATTTCTTCATCATCCTCTTCTTCGTAATATTCTTCGTATTCGTCAAAGAAAAATAGTACGGCTGCCGCACCATCGGCTTTATGCTTCATCTCGGTCACTTGCCCCACATAATCCTCCTCGCCTTCCTCGTCAATCAAATACAACTTACCATCGTCTGCCACATAGCCCAACCGCTCATCACCTTCTTCATAGCTGCCGTAAATCTCGCCGTTTGGTTCCACCCAGCCCATGTACATATCCTCTTCATCGTAAACTTTGCCGCTGGTATAGTCTATCCGGCCAATGTACTCGCTCTGGCCCTCCTCGTCTTCATAATAAAGTTTACCGTCCTCGTCAATCCGGCCAATCAGCGTGTCGGGCGACATTGCCACATGTTCATAAATTTTAGCCATGGTTGTTGATCCTTTCTATTTTTGTAATTTTAGGCTAAGGCTAAGCAAAAGAGTTTACCTCAGCCCTTTAAAATCTCCATTGCCGCATTGCGGCCGTTCAGGCCGACGACCCCACCGCCGGGATGGGTGCAAGCGCCACACAAAAACACCCCCGGCATCGGCGTGCGATGGGCCAGCCGTTTGTCCCACATATAATCCGGCGTAATTTCACCCTGGAAGATATGGCCGCCGGTCAAGCCGACTTTCCGCTCGATGTCGGGCGGCCCCAGCACCTCATAATCAAGTATCGCCTGGGGCAGGTTACTGCAATAACGCCCGATGGAATTAAGCACCACCTGCCCAACCTTCTCGCGATGAGTATTCCAGTCACCCTGGGCAAAGGTGTGGGGCACATATTGAGAAAAAATACTCATCGTATGTTTGCCCGCCGGGGCTACTGTCTGATCGTGTACTGTCTGGAAGTAGATTTCCGTCCAGACCCGCTCCGGCAACTGCCCGGC
This sequence comes from Anaerolineales bacterium, assembly GCA_015075185.1. GTDB lineage: Bacteria > Chloroflexota > Anaerolineae > 4572-78 > J111 > DSQQ01. Next base: position 926,175 of record JABTUW010000004.1, read on the forward strand.
CAGAGCAGTTTCAAAGCAGCTTTGCCACTCGGCTTTAGATAGCGGGGTATCTACGACAGCGTAATGATGCGGCTCCAGCAGGCCGGGCCGGGCGGTAAAGTTGGGCAGTTCGCTCAAGGCGACATTGACCTTAACGGTACAGCCGGTGATGGGCATCGCCTCGACCTGGGCTTGCCAGCCGGAGTCAGCCGCCCCAGCCAGTAGTCGCAGCGTTACCCGTGGATCGGCATTAGAGACGACGACCGGCGCATTGACTCGCTCCCCGCCGCTCAGTTCGACTCCTTCGCCGGGGATAATCCGGCCTACCGGCAGGCCGGAGGCAATGACCGCGCCGTAGTCGCGGGCAATATCGGCCAGGATGAATGAGACCATGCCCATGCCGCCTTTGACAAAACCCCACTGGCCCAAAAACTCCCCCATCCGCCCGCAGAAGTGGTAGAAGTAGATAGAGGCTGTACCCTTATCAAAGGGGCTGGCATTTGCTCCAATGATGCCCTGCCCGGCATAAGCAAGCTGCAGCCGCTCGTCGCTCAGGTAGCGCTCCAGGTACTCCATCATAGACCACTCAAAGATGAAGTTGATCGCCTCCTGGTCGCCCTTGAGGCGCTCTTCCACCTGCTCGCGGCTGGGCGCCCGGCCAACCCACAGATCGCGCTCGTCGGGCGGGCGAAGGGCGTCCGTTGCCCGGAGAAGCAGTTCGTGCATGGCTCGCCAGCCGGCCAAATCACCCGGTGCTAGCTCTTTGATCTCGGCTTCGCAGCGTTCCTCGTCATCCCAGAGATGGATACTGGTCCCATCGTCAAAGGGGACAAACATGCCGTTAGCGGCGGTCCACTCGAAACCGCGCGCCCACATCTGCAGCTCGTCAATGATCAAGGGGTGCAAAATTCCGGCCACGTAAGCGCAGGGTGAAACTTTATAACCAGGGAAGGGTTCTTCCAGAGTGCAGGCCCCTCCGATACGCTCACGCGCTTCCAGCACCAGCACTTGTTTACCGGCGCGAGCCAGGTAGGCCGCGCAGGCCAGGCCGTTATGGCCCGCTCCTACCACAATCGCATCCCAGGAGCGAGCCGCTAATTCTTTGACCGGCGCGGGCAGACCCAGTACACCGAGAGTCTCAGCGGCAGGTGAAAGTTTAGGGGACTGAGTTGGCATAGGCAATCACTCCATGATTTTTATCGGTGGACCTGATTTGGATCGACCGAGTTTGGTTTGAGGCTTGGGATTATAACACTACTGTCCCTCGCTTAAAAAAAAGACCCGACGACGAGTCGGGTCTTGCCGTAATATTTTTTATTCAAGAACTCTAGCGACGGCCACTGCCTCGATCGCCATAGCCGCCTCGATCGCCTCTGTCGCCGCCTCGACTGCCGCCGCGGTCGCCACCACCGCCGCCGCCCCGACTGCTGCTGCGCGGGCCTCGACTGCCACCACCGCCGCCACGATCTTCACGGCGCTCAACCGGACGGGCTTCGTTAACTTTGATTGCCCGTCCTTTCAAATCTTGTCCATCCAGGGCAGTAATGGCAGCTTGGCCTTCAGCGTTATTCGGCATTTCGACAAAGCCAAAGCCGCGTGATTGGCCGGTAAATTTATCTTTAATGATTGTGGCCGAGGTAACTTCCCCATGAGGGGCAAAAGCCTCTCTTAAATCGTCATCAGTAACGGCCCAGGCCAAATTACCGACATAGATATTCATTGTGATCTCCTGTGTGGATTAACCTTTTGCAAATAGTATAAAATACTTTTACCAACGTTTGACTGCGACGCCAATGGTCAGGAGATAGCAGCACTTTTTGTTAATGTGACATTTGAAATGCCGACCAAAGCCTGACAAGTGCTGAAGGCGCTCACTACCAGCAGGAATAAAAAAGAGTATAGCCCCCTCGCGGCTATCCTCATCCATTCAACTATTCTTCGATAACCCTCCTCTTTCTCAATGACCCCTGCGATGATTAAACCACGAAACTTTCGTATTCGTTCTCACAGGGTCGGCCCCAAACAGCCCGAAATTCTCGGGTGGCCGGGCGCATAATAGCCGCGCCACAACTTTCCAGGTAAAACGGCTCCTCTGGGTGGACACAGATGCCGTTGACCGCACTGTGATCGCGAGTCAGGCTCATGAGATCGGCCCAGGTAATTCCCGTTTGGTTAAGCAGTTCCTTGCCTCGATTGAGCCGTGTCTCCGAGCTGGCCCTGGATCGAGGTAATCTGGCTCGTTCGACATTTATATTGTGAGCAATCAAACAATGATTGGTGTGGACCCACGCGCCTGTTTTGACTTCTTCCACGTGGTAACGTGAGGCCATCGCTTCCACATTGTACCCTCGGCCGGTCGAGTCGGCCAGCAGATAATTATGGCCTCCGGCCAGTTGCGCCTCAGTAATGCAGGCCAAAGCATCATCGAGGTTATCTTGAGCCAGCACCTTGCGGACAACAAACGGCCAGGTGACACCGGGACGACCATCGCCAGCTACCAAGTTGTTAATCCCAACAGCGATTCCCGCCTCATTCATGCCAATCATGCCAATACAGCCAATAATGGTAAAAGCAAGAAAGCGCAAGCCTCCTGCAGGTCTTCCCCGTAGTAAAACCAGGTAGGGCGTAGCAGTTTCGTGCATATCCCAGGTTTGGCCCAGGAATCCCCAGCCTTCGGCGGCAATCTCAGGGCTGACAATAAAAGCCGTGCAATCATCGGCGGCGGGGTGGGCAGGGGCAACGGTAGGGACTGGGGGAAACTGATGAGAACTTTGAGAAGTTGTGACTTCCCTGAAATCCCCTGGAGTTCCAGCCAGGCTTCTTAACTGCTGTTCATCAGCGCAGTAAATGGTGTCAACAAAGTCGGTAAACCCGTTAAGAATCATTAATTCGGTCACGCTTATACCGGTACCCGCGCTGAGGCCACGCAGTTCATCCATCAACTCCGGAGCGTAGGCTTCGTGGTAAGACAGGCAGGCCTGACCCAGGGCCAACACTTCTTGACGAGATAGTTCCTTGCCGGTCCAGTTTTTATCGCTGCTCAAACTGAGACGATCTTTAGTTAGTTCTTGAATTTCTTTGGGGTAAGCCGCCGCGTGCTGACGACCCATCTCAAAAGGGGTACCAGAAACCTCTAGCAAACGCAACCTGGGCATAAATAACCTTGCAAAAAATCACCAATCAAAAGCACTCTGGCATGGAGTTAAGCAAAAGGATTAAAGCAGGGGAAGATGAGGTAATGCCGCAGAGGGGTGAGGTGTTCATTTTCCTTGTAATCAGGAGTATATCGAAATTTTTTAGTTCCTGATACAATTTTAACCGAACACGCGAATTTAAGCAACTGTACAAGTAGACAGTAAACGGGGCAAGAAACACTGTTTACTGCCTACTGTCTCCTTTATCTAATACAAACAACTGGCGCATCGTAGAAATGTAGATAGCGCCGTTGCCGTTGGCAGCTTCTTGTTTAAGGCGCAGGGTGGGTTCGTGCAGAATTTTGTTAACCAGCCGGTGGGTCATCGTTGCCACCAACTCGCGTTCGTGTTCATCCAAATCCAGCCGGTTGAAGAGACGTTCCAGTTCTCGCTGCCGGAGGATTTCGATTTGCTGCCGCAGATCGGTGATGGTTGAAACGACATCGAGCGAGGCCAGCCAGTCTAAAAAGTCAGCCATTTCGCTTTCGACAATGGCTTCGACGCGAGGGATTTCTGAAGCGCGCTCCCGGACATTATCTTCAGCCTGACTCTGCAAATCGTCAATATCGTGCAGGTAGACATTGGGAATTTCGGTTACATCAGGATCAATATCGCGGGGGACAGCAATATCAATGATCAGCAGGGGTCGAGCCGGACGAACGGCCATCGCCGGTTCCAGCAGCTCTCGGTTCAAAATGGTGTGCGGCGCGCCGGTCGAGGAAATAATAATGTCGGCGTCAATCATCGCCTCGGTTAACTGCTGAAAAGTGATGGCCTGGCCACCCCAATCTTTGGCCAATTGCTCAGCATTTTTATGAGTTCGATTGGCTACGACAATTTTGGAGACGCCTCGTTTCCGTAACGCCCGGACAGCAATAGCGCCCATTTCGCCGGCCCCAATCAACAAAATCTGCCGCTCCGACAGGTTATCCAACAACTGCCCAGCCAGAGCCGCCGCTACCGAACTAATAGATGAAGGGTTGACGCTAATGGTTGTTTCGGTGCGGATGCGCTTACCGGCATGAATTGCCGCCCGGAATAGTGCCGACAACACCGTTCCGGCAGCTCCCTGAGACAAGGCAGCTTCGTAAGCCTCGGTAATTTGCCCTAAAATTTGCGGCTCGCCCAGCACCATCGAATCCAACCCCGCCGCCACCCGGAACAAATGGCGCACCGCCTCCTCATCGTGCCGGAAGTACAGGTGTTTGACAAACAAGTTCGGGGAGACGCCACAGGCGCGGCCCAAAAAATCAGTAATTGCCCGCCCGGCCACCTCCGGATCGCGTACCAGGACGTACACTTCCAGGCGGTTGCAGGTGGAGAGGATAATACCCTCACGGACATCCTCCAGATGGGCCTGGGGATGCAAGTGATCAAAATGGGTTAGGGCTGAGCGCAGCGCATTATGGCTAAAAGCCAGCTTCTCGCGCACTTCTACCGGTGCAGTTTTATGACTGAGTCCAATCAATAAAATTTTCATACAAACCCTTTAAAGGATTTTAAATTCAAAGATTTTGCAAACACCATAAAACAAAAACGGTTCAATGAACAGTGACAAAAGTCAGTAATAACAGGTGTCATTCGACATGAATCAACCGGTCAAGGGAGCTAACCACTGGCTTTTCCGATCAATCAGTCACTTTCCCCTATCCTCATTCCATCTCTACCGGCCCAAGAACAAGGGCTTCCACCACCGTTCCGGCTTCAAAATCGCCCTGGCCGTGCGGCAGGACAACCAGGCCATTGGCTCCCACCATTGACAGCAAGCGTCCCGATCCCTGGAAGCCGGTGGTGGAGGCGAGCAACATCCCGTCACTCCGGCGAGTCAACACGACACGCTGAAATTCAGTGCGGGCGACACTGTGGCTGGTATGGTGAGCCAGGATTGCCTTTTCGCGAGGGCGATAAATCCGGGTGTGGCCGGCCATTTTTAGCAGGGCCGGGCGGACAAAAACCTCAAAGCTGACCAGGGCGCTGACCGGGAAACCGGGCATGGCAAAGCAGGGTTTGCCGTCTACACTGGCAAAGGTGACCGGCTTGCCCGGCTTGGTATTAACCCGGCCAAAATGGACCGTACCACGCGAAGCCAGGTAGGGCTTCACCAGGTCAAGCTGGCCCATGGACACCCCGCCGGAAGTCAGCAGAGCATCGGTCTCGGCCAGGCCTCGTTCAATTGTCGCTTGCAGGCTGTTGGCCTTATCCTTGACAATGCCCAAGTCAATGGGTTCGGCCCCAGTCTGGCGGACTGCGCCCATCAGCGTAAAACGATTGGCGTCGCGGATTTGGCCAGGTTGGGGCGGCTCATGCGGCTCTACAATCTCGTCACCGGTGGACATCACCGCCACTTTGGGCCGCCGGTAAACAGTCACCCCGGTTTTGCCAACCGTACCCAGCAAGCCAAGTTCCGCTGGTCCCAAAACCGTCCCCCGAGGCAGGACCAGTTGGCCGATTTCGATATCCTGCCCAACTGGGCGAATATTGGAACCAAGCTGCAACTCGTCGGTCAAAAGCTGCACCTGGCCATTTGTTTCTTCGGTCTGTTCGACCATCACCATCGTATCAGCGCCAGGCGGGATGGGAGCGCCGGTGGTCACGCGAGCGGCGGTACCTGGCTCTACCCGCACTTCAGCCATGTAGCCGGCCATCTGATCGCCAACTATCCGGCGCGGGCCGGAACTATCGGCGGCAATGACGGCAAAACCATCCACACTGGCGGCTGGGAAGGGCGGCATCGGCTCGGCGGCAAAAATATCCTCGGCCAGCACCAGGCCAAGCGCCTGATCAAAAGGCATAGTCACCGCCGGTAAAAGCTGCACGTTACGCTCAATCAGAGCCAGCGCTTCCTCAATTAAAATCATCGGATAGGGGGATTCGGGCATAAAGTAACCTTAAACACCTCCAAATTTAACCAGAGGTAAGTATACTAACAATAGGCTAAAAGTTCAAAATTATTGAAAACTCAGAGAAAAGAGAGAAGCACTATGTTTGCACTTTTGACAAAACTAAAGAAATTGGACGCGGATCGCGCGGATCGAACGGATAAAGCTTTAAGAAAAATTTGGTAAAAATCTGTGCAATTCACGAAAATCCGTGTCCCTTAAAAAACTGCAATGATAGCAAGGGGAGATAATCTGTCTAATCTGCGGAATATTTAGGGCCGCTGCATCGCCTGTAGGCCAATTTCGGTTGCTACGATTGCTTCCGTAGCCATACCTAAAAAGAGGCCGTGCTCAACTACACCGGAACGATTTTTGAGTATAGCAGCCAGTTCAGCTGGATGGTCAATACCGGTGGGGAAGCGGCAGTCGAGGATATAGTTGCCATTGTCGGTGACATAGGGTTGGGACTCGCCGCCACGAATAGCGGGTGTACAGCCCAGGCTTTCCAACCAGCGAGCCGTGGTTTTCCAACAAAACTGGACCACCTCGACCGGTACGGGGGCGCGCGTGCCCAACTTCTCCACGACCTTGCTACCATCAGCTACGACGATGAATCTTTTAGTCGCCGACTCGATCATCTTCTCGCGCAGCAATGCCCCACCCAGGCCTTTGATCAGGTTGAGTTGGGGATCAATCTCGTCAGCTCCATCAATCGCCAGATCAACCAGGGCATATTCGTCAAGGGTAGTTAAGGGCAAACCATATTTTGCGGCCAGCGTTACTGTACCTTCCGAAGTGGGGATACCGACAATATCGGCTAATTGTCCCGCTTGCCACAACTCGCCAATTTTCATGGTGGCATATTTGGCGCTGGAGCCGGTACCCAACCCCAGGACCATGCCGCTCTTGACCTGTTCAACCGCTTTTTCGGCGGCCTGTTTTTTGAGATCTTCAATAGTCATACTTACTCTGGGAGGGTAACAAGGTAGCAAAGTAGCAGAACAGGTTATAATCTGCCACTTTGCTACCTGCTACTTTGCTATCTTTTAGATTTATCAACCGTCTCCAAAGCCCGCAGAACGACGTTATCGGTGGTGAAGCCGAAATGCTGGAAAATGGTCTTGTAAGGAGAGGATGCGCCAAAGTGATCCAGACCAATGACAACACCCTGTGGCCCGACCCAGCGCTCCCAGCCCATGGGCACGGCCGCTTCAATGGCAACACGTGCTTTAACGGTAGGCGGCAAGACCGAATCCCGGTATTCTTCCGACTGCTGTTGGAACAGTTCCCAACTGGGCATGCTGACCACCCGCGCCGCAATCCCCTGTTCGGCTAACTTAGCGTGGGCTTCAACCGCAAGCTGAACTTCTGAGCCGGTGGCAATAAGAATCACATCAGGATAGACCCGGTCAGCGTCAAGCAGAACGTAAGCGCCTTTAAGCAGGCCAGCCGCATCGCCCATTTTAGAACGGTCGTACACGGGTAGGGTTTGGCGGGTCAGCGCCAGCAGAACCGGACCATCCCGTTTTTCCAGGGCCACTTTCCAGGCCTGGACCGTTTCGTTGGCATCAGCCGGACGGATAACGATCAAGCTGGGAATAGCCCGCAGGGCCGCCAGGTGTTCGACAGGCTGGTGCGTGGGGCCATCTTCACCCAGTCCCACGCTGTCGTGGGTAAAGACAAAGATGCTGGGGAAACTGGACAAAGCCGCCAGGCGGATGGCCGGACGGCAGTAGTCGGAAAAGATGAGAAACGTGCCGCCGTAAGGGATGACTCCGCCATGGACAGCCATGCCATTGAGCGCAGAGGCCATACCGTGTTCACGCACGCCAAAGTGAAAGTTACGCCCGGCATAACTCTGGTTGGCAAAAACAGGATAACCTTTCAAAAAGGTGTTGTTGCTGGGGGCCAGATCCGCCGAGCCGCCGATCAGCGTGGGAATTACAGGGGCAATGGCGTTGAGCACCTGGCCCGAGGCCGCCCGCGTCGCCATCCCCTTGGCATCGGCGGGAAAGACGGGCAGCGCTTCCTCCCAGCCCTCAGGCAGTTCGCCGGACAGGGCGCGGCGGAATTGTTGGGCCTCTTCGGGGTAAGCTTGAGCATAAGCCTCCAGCCGTTCTTTCCACTCAGCTTCCCACCTAGCTCCCCGGTCCACAGCCTGGCGGAAATGAGCCAGAGCTTCGTCAGGGATGTAAAACTCCCTATCCGGGTCCCAGCCATAGGCTTGTTTCGTCAGTTTGACCTCATCCGCCCCAAGCGCCTCCCCATGCACTTTGGCCGTATTAGCTTTGTTGGGGCTGCCAAAACCAATGGTGGTCCGGCAGGCGATAATCGAGGGTTTATTGGTAACAGCCTGGGCTGCCTTAATCGCCGCAGCGACGGCCTCTCGATTGTGGCCATCAATCTGCTGAGTGTGCCAGCCATACGCCTCAAAGCGTTTCATCCGGTCTTCGGTATAAGCTAAATCGGTGCTGCCGTCAATAGAAATGTGGTTGTCGTCGTAGAGGTAGATCAGCTTGCCCAGTTTCATGTGGCCGGCCATCGAGGCGGCTTCGTGGGAGATGCCTTCCATCAAATCGCCGTCGCTGCAAATGGCGTAGGTATAATGGTTGACAATCTCATGGCCGGGACGGTTGAAGGTAGCCGCCAAAAAAGCCTCGGCAATGGCCATGCCAACGCCGTTGGCAAATCCCTGGCCCAACGGGCCGGTGGTCGTTTCGACGCCGGGGGTCAGGCCATATTCCGGGTGGCCGGGGGTCACGCTGCCCCATTGGCGGAACAGTTTGAGCTGTTCCAGGGGCAAATCGTAGCCGGTCAGGTGAAGCAGGCTGTAGAGCAGCATCGAACCGTGCCCGGCCGAGAGCACAAAGCGGTCCCGGTCGGCCCAATCCGGATTGCCCGGGTTATGGCGCAAGAATTGAGTCCAGAGGACATAAGCGGCATCGGCCATGCCCATCGGCATACCGGGGTGACCAGAGTTAGCTTTTTGCACGCCATCAATGGATAAGGTGCGGATAGTGTTAACACAAAGTTCGTCGAAGGTAGAGTTAGTCATTATTTGAGGCTCCTTTATTACAATCGCCGGCAGTCTATGTTCAGCCGACGCAAAATATAGCTAGATTAAGAGGTAGGCAAAACATTAGCCCGAAAAAGATCACCTCTTCGGGCAGGGAGAGTTTAACACAAAATTGATGCTTTTGGAAAACCAGAAGAATAAAGTAGTGGAACGTCAGGTCAATCGGGCAGAATGTAAGCACATTCTTCAAGCAGGCGCAGCCCAACTTCATGCCCTGCTGGATGAATGACAATATGGCGCGGGTCAGAGTTAACGATGGAGAGAGATTGACCGGCCACTTCGATATCATACTCGATCACGCTGCCCAAATAAGAAGCCCAGCGGACCACGCCCCGATATTGCCCGCCCTGCTCAACCACCTCGATCGCTTCAGGACGAATAACCATTTTGACAGCTTGACCAGCCTGTAAAGTGCGGTCCGGCTTTGGAACGGTCAAAACCTGGCCGAGCGCTTCCACCGTTACCGAACCGCCGTTCAGGCTGCGGACAGTAGCGGCGACAAAGTTAGCCCGACCGATGAAATCGGCCACAAAAGTGGTCCGGGGATGGCGATAAATTTCCGGGGGTGGACCGATCTGCTCAATCCGGCCCTGATTCATCACCACAATCCGGTCGGACAGGGTCATAGCCTCAATTTGATCGTGGGTGACATAGACACTGGTGATACCGAGGGTCTGCTGGATCCGCCGGATTTCGGTGCGCATCACTTCACGCAGCTTGGCGTCAAGGTTGGAAAGCGGCTCGTCCATGAGCAGAACCTTGGGTTCCATAACCAGGGCGCGAGCCAGAGCGACTCGCTGCTGCTGGCCGCCGGAGAGCGCATTGGGAGCGCGATTTTCCAGACCAGTCAATTCGGTCAACTCTAACACCCGGCGGACCTTCTCTTTGATGGTGTCGCCAGACAGGCGGCGGATTTTGAGACCGTAGGCGATATTTTCAAAAACGTTCAGATGAGGGAAGATGGCGTAACTTTGAAAAACCATGGCCATGTCGCGCTGGTTGGGCGGCAGGTCATTAATCGTCTCGCCGTCAAGGATAATCCGGCCTTCGGTGGGAAACTCGAAGCCGGCAATCAGGCGCAGCGTCGTCGTTTTACCGCAGCCGGAGGGACCAAGCAGGGTGACAAATTCACCTTGCTCAATACTAATATTGGCTTTATCCACCGCGCGAACTTTGCCCTCGCCGCCGCGGCCTACAAATTCTTTGACCAAGTTTTCGAGTAGTAGAAAGCTCACAGATACTCTCCTAAAACGAATGGCGAATAGGCGAATGGCGAATAAGAGAGTCTTTATTCGCCATTCATCATCCGCTTATTCGCTCACACGTTCAAATCCACCCGCTCGCCCGCGCTGCCCAGGGTACGGCCCAAGATGAGGTAGGTCAGGCCAATCGCAGCCAGGACAATCAGGACCAGAATCATCGAGTATGCCGCCGCCAGGCTCAAGCCGCCTTGCTCGACCGCGCTCAAGATTTCAACCGTCAGGATGCGCCATTTGGGATTCGACAGGAAAATAATGGCCGAGAGGCTCGTCATATGACGAGCAAAACTGAAGATCAGCCCGGCAATAAAGGCGGGCAAAATCAACGGGAGGGTAATGCGGCGAAAGGTATACTGCGCGTCGGCGCCCAAGTTGGCCGAGGCTTCCTCGATGGCCGGGTCAATTTGCTGCAAGGCAGCTACGCCGGCCCGCACCGATGCCGGCAAACTGCGCACGGCATAGGCAAAGATAACAATATAGGAGGTGCCTACGAGGGCCAGCGGTTCGCCTACAAAAGACAAGGCGGCACTGACACTCAGCAGCAACACGGCTACCGGCGCTCTCACCCGGCTGCCGACCTGCCCCAGAATGAAAATACCAACGGCGACAAAAGTTAAGCCCATGAGAGCGTCAGCAGGTTGCAGCATGACACCTACCTGGTCGGCCAGGCTGCTAACAAGCTTTGGCCAGTGAGGGGCCGGCAGTGTTCGTCCCCAAATAACCACAGCCTGAAGCCAGGGGCCAACCAGATTATAGATGACGAGATACAGGGCCAGCGCCAGCAGTGTGAGAGACAGAAGGCGGCGCTTCGCTGGGACTGTACCCCACCAGGTTAGCCCGGCTGCCGCCGCGAGAATAGCGGCTAAAAGATAATGCCACTCGTCAAAACTAAGCCAGGCCTTGGAGCCAGGGCCGCCAGGGAGGCGAGTTAAGAAATAGCCAATGACCGTTCCGCCCACAATAACGGCCATTCGACCCGCTGGAGAATGGGTACTAATCGAGCCAAAGTAAAAAGCCAGGATAATATAGACTAACAGCAGACTCCACCAGGGGGCTTGAATAAAAGCGATGATATAACCGATGCCCAGAATTGTGCCTGGCACCGCCCCACCCAGGTTGGAGAAAAAGTCCAAGGTCTCTTTGCCGGAAAAGGTTTTGCGCACCACCATAAAAGCGATCAGCATCCCAATCAAACCGGCCAGGGGTGTGGCGATAGCCGAGAGGAAGGTGGTATCAATGATAGCTTCCAGGCCGCGGTTAAGGGCCAGGGCAAAATGTTGCAGGCTAAAGGAATAATCAATACCCCATAATCGCGTCAACGAGCCAACTACAATTGACGCATAAAGTCCCAGGACGAGAATCAAGGTCAGCGCACTGACCGTGATAAATGACCAGCGAATCAGCGGCTCTTTGACTGTTAGCTGGCCACCCGCCGGTTTACCGGTCACCGAGATATAGGAGCGCCGGCTGACCCAATAGTTTTGTAACAAGAAGACGGTTAAGGTGGGGATCAACAGCACCAGTGACAGGGCCGCCCCCTTCTGTTGGTTAAATTCGCCGTTAACCGCCAGAAAAACTTCCGCCGAGAGAACCGTCGTGTTGCCGGCGATGAGCAGTGGATTGCCCAGGTCGGCCAACGACTCGACAAAGAGTAATAAAAAGGAACCGGCCAGGCCGGGGATCAACAGGGGCAGCGTGACCGTGCGAAAGATGTGGAATTTGCTGGCGCCCATGCTGAGCGCCGCTTCTTCAAGGGAGGGATTCAGCCGCTCCAGCATGGCCCGGATAATGAGATAGGCAACCGAGAAAAAAGTGACCACCTGGACAAAAATCAAGCCGTCCAGGCCGTATATATCATTGACGCCGACAGTAAAGTCTATCCCTAAAATCTTTCGGGTAATAAGACCGTTGCGACCAAAGAGCAAAATAGCGGCAATAGCAATGGCAAAAGGGGGGGAGATAGTGGGCAATAAAGTCACAATGTGAAACAGACGGGGAAAAGGAATATTACAGCGGACAACGGTATAAGCAAACACAAAGCCCAAAAGTGTACCAATGGCCGCGCTGCCTACCCCCATTACAATTGTGTCACGTAATACATTCCAGGAATGCGTGCGATAAACCGGGTCAAAATAGCGGGCAAAATATTCCAGGTTAAAAGTACCGGCAGCCGGGTTATTACCCACAGCCGGCACAAAAAAGCCCTGGGCAATGACCCGCAGCAGCGGCAAAATCACAAACAGGAAAATAAAGATACTGGTGAGGAGCAGTCCGGCCATGAGAATATTGTCCTGCGCAATCAAGCGAAACTCGTTGATGCGGCGAATAATATTTTCCTGGAAGCTACTTGGAGCTGTGCGGGACTTCTTTAAAGGAACTGTTTCTTGCATTAAATGTATTTATCCGGCTGGTTTGGGTGTGGGTTGCCCGGCGTGAAACGTGAAACGTGATGAATAGACACTGCAGGGGTCTTCACGTTTCACGTTTCACACTTTAACTCGAAGCTTATTCTTTCAAAGCGTCGGCGTTGGCAATTTCGTTGGTAAAGCGATCAATAAAGGCTGTCTTATTGTTGCCGCAGTAGTCGAAATCATAATTGATGAGATTCACTTCTAACAGTTCGGGCCGGGAAGCTTCGGCGCCAATAACGGTGGGCGCTTGAAAGGCGTTATACTTGGGACCAAGTTCCTGGGCGGCCGGAGTCAAGGCCCAATCAATCCACAACTTAGCCAAATCAGGGTGCTTGGCCCCTTTGATAAGGGCCGTACCGCCGATTTCATAGCCGGTGCCCTCCGCCGGGAAGGTCAATTCTAGGGGCAGACCATTTTCGATCTGATTGACGATATCATGCGAGAAGACTACACCGACGGCAGCTTCGCCGTTGCCCACAAAGTTGGCCGGGGCAGCGCCGCTCTTAGTGAACTGCGAAACGTTAGCGGCAAAAGCGCGCATATATTCCCAACCCGCTTCTTCACCTCTCAACTGCAAAACGGTGCACATCGCGGTATAGGAAGTGCCGGAGCTGGAAGGGTGAGCAATCATTATTTGCCCTTTCCACTCCGGTTTGATCAAATCATCCCAGGAAGTGGGTGCAGCCAGACCAGGATTGGCCTCCAGGTAGTTGAGATTGGTGGCAAAGCCCAAGGTGCCAATATAAATTCCAAACCAGCTGTTGTCAGGCGCTTTCATTAACTGGGGGTCACGCAGATTAACCGCATTAGGTGAGTCATAAGGCTCCAGCAATCCTTCCTGCGCGGCGGCAATGTAACTATCAATAGGGCCGCCCCACCAGACATCAAATTGGGGATTGGCCGCCTCGTTGCGCAGGCGGGTTAACGACTCCCCACTGGAGAGACGTACGTAGTTGACAACCAAGCCAGGATAGATTTTGTTAAATTCGGCAATCTGGCCCTCGCACCACTCGACCTGGGGAACACACAGCACATTCAATTCACCGGTAATATCGGCCGAGCCGACCGAAGAGGCGGCAGCTCGTTCGGCTGCAAACTCTTCAAAGAATTGGGCCGCTTCGGCTTCGTCGGGAATCCACAATTTCTGCCCCACTTCGATTACGTTGGGGTTGGCGATAGCGGCAAAACTGTCATCCTCAGTGGCCTTGGCGTTGGTCGCTTTCCAAATGACCGGCCAGGCCAGCACGTCGCCGTAATTCTTTTCGGCCAGTTTGCTCAACCAGTCGTCGGCCTGAACCGTGTACTCCTGACCGCCGCCCTGTGGCAGAGGGGCAGCCGCGCTGGCAACACCCGCCACTACAGTGAACAGGAGTAAGGCCACTAAAGTTAAACCAAGAAGCTTTTTCATACAATCCTCCTTATTGAATAGAAAATTTGGAAATTTAAAAATGTGACTTTACAGCGAAATGGGACAATCCTGGCTAAAGCAAAACAGGCCAATCAACCGATCATTTATCGGCTAACTGGCCCATTTATGTCAATTTGATTCGCTGAATTTGGACTTAAAAATTTAGAGGGTTTTTTGTCAAATCGTCTACCGAGCGTCATTGCTCACCTATAAACGCTTATTAATCCGGACATCCCAAGATGGTGACCTGCCCCTTGTTACGGCAAGCACAAGATAACATATTCTCGGAAATTTGTCAACGTTAAGCGCGGGTTAGGGCAGCGACCAGTAATCTAAAATCTCCTGCAGCCCGGCCGCCTCAGGCTGGCTCGAAACGTACTTAACAATAGCCTTGACCTCGGCGGTAGCATTGATCGGGGCGGCAGATTGTCCCACCAAACGCAAAAAATCAATATCGCCGGCCGAGTCGCCCACACCCCCCATTTGGATGGGGTCAATACCCGTCACTTGAGCCAGCCAGCGTAACCCGCTGCCCTTATCAATTCCTGCTGGATGAACATTTAAGGCTAAAGAGGCCGGAGTAACTATAAAATCGTCTGAGACTTCGGCCACAATCGCCCGGACCTCAGGTGTCAAATCGGCCAGGGTGAAAGGCGGGTGGGCAAACAGGGTGTGACAAACACTCTTGCCGGGCTGCCAGTAGGCCCGACCGCTCTGTATGATGGCCTGATCGAGCCGCTCAATAATGAGGCGCAACTTGGCCAGGTGGGCCGAGGTCAAGCCGGGGGCGGCCCTAAATTGGTAGGTTTGCGGGAAATAAAGGCCGGCGCCGCTTTCATAAAGGGCCGGCTGCCAGCCGTCAATAGCTTGCATGACCGCTTCGACGTAGGGCGACGGCCGGCCCGTGTTGATAGTCACAGCGGGGATCGCTTCATCCTGGCGGGCATGGCGATTCAGGTTGCCCAGCCGGGTCAGTAGGGCAAGATCAAAAGGGTGAGCCTCGCCTGGGGAAAGAACGCCGTCAATATCGAGAACAATAAGTTTCATGGGCTATTGTCATATTGACCTTTCTGAATTAGACTCGATAAAAGGCAAGAATGATGGTACAATACAGCCTTACCTGTCATCTTCTCTATTGTACGACAAATATTTTTAACCTACCAGTTATTCAATTAAAGGAGTGTTGAAACAATGAAATCCAGAGTTGCCAGTGGTATTCCCTTATTTCTTACGATTATTGTCGTCATCATCATCGCCGTCGTCCTGCTAGTTTTTTCCAGCCAATTCTATTACCTCTTTGAGCGGGTCGAAGAGCAGGAAGTCGGTGTCCAATTTGAAAGCGGCCGTATTGTTGACATCGTCGGGCCGGGGGTGTACAGCGATTTCGGCCTCTACGTCGAACTCCGCAAGATTTCCAGCCAGGCTATCCCTTTCAGTATCGAAGATCAAGAAATTATCACCAAAGATAAACAGCGCATCGGGCTGGTGGTCAGTGGCGATATTTTTAGGCCAAACATAGCCCAAAAAGACATCCTACAGGAAAAATGGGCCGAGTACCGCAATATTTTCCTCGACGATACACTGGCCCAGAGTCGGGTACAAGCCCTGGCCCAACAGGCGATGAAGGTGTGTGTAGGGGACCGCAATTTTGACGATAATGTGGTTGGCACGGCCCGCGATGAGCTGAGAAACTGCATTGATACAGAAGTGAGCGACCTGGCCGCCAACTTTGGCTTACAAATTGAAAACGTTGTCGTACCCAATGTCATCCTTTCACCCGAAGTTCAGACCGCGCTGGATGCGATTGTACAGAGCCGGCTGGAAACTGAAAAAGCTGCCCAGGACAAGTTGAGAGCCAACGCTCAGGCCAGCGCCGAACAGGCCCGCCAGGAGGGTGAAATCCGGGTAGAGCAAAGCCGGATCCAAGAGGAAACCAAACAGCAGACGATTCTGGCCCAATTAGAACAGGAAAAGATTCTGGCTCAAAAAGCGGTCATCGAAGCCCAAAAAGCCAACGAATTAGCCCAGGTCGAGGCGCAACAGGCCATCATCGAAGCCCAAAAAGCCAACGAATTGATTGCCGCTCAAAAAGACCTCGAAATTAATCAGGCCATTGCCGCCGCCGCCGCCGAAAAAGCCAAAGCCGATTTAGCCAACCAACTGGTCCTGGCTGAGCTTTACGGCGATAATCCCGACTATCTGGAACTGCAAAAAGTCCAGGCCAATGCCAATGCCCTGCAATCTACCGATAAAATCATCTTTACTCCCGAAGGCACAATACCTAACCTGGTCATCCCCGGTCCCGGCATCGTCCCGACGGTTGATACTACACCGTCGCCAGCCGCTGCGGGAAATTAACCGTACATAATCGAAGCGAAGGAGCGAGGAGGCGAGGATATGGAAAGTAGTGGATGGAAGATAGTGGATGGAAGGTAGTCATTCACGAGTTCTATCCTCTATCCACCGCCCTTCGCCTCATCTGTTCACCCGCTGGCTGTTTTTGCGGTTGTTGGGCCTTGTCTATTTCATCGCTTTTGCCTCTTTGGGAGTTCAAGTTAGCGGCCTCATTGGCAGCCGGGGTATTCTACCGGCTGCCGATTTTTTGCAGGCGGTCCACACCCAAATCGGGGCAGAAAGCTACTATCTGTTACCCACCCTCTTCTGGTTCAATGCCAGCGACACGGCTTTCCATCTTATCTGCGGCGGCGGGGTGCTGCTGTCGCTGCTGCTTGTAGCCGGTATTGCTCCCGGCCCGATTCTGCTGCTGCTGTGGGCCTTTTATCTCTCGCTGACCGTAGCAGGCCAGGATTTTCTGGCCTTCCAGTGGGACAACCTGCTGCTGGAAACCGGCTTGCTGGCGATTTTCTTCGCGCCCTGGCAGATTTGGCCCAAACTTTCTGCTGAATCTCAGCTCGTACCAATCTGGCTGTGGTTATTACGCTGGCTCCTCTTCAAGTTGATGTTCAGTTCGGGCGTGGTCAAGCTGTTAAGCGGTGACCCGACCTGGCGCGACCTGACGGCGCTCACCTATCACTACGAAACCCAACCCCTGCCCGCCTGGACGAGTTGGTACGCCCACCAACTACCGGAGTGGTTTCAAAAAAGCTCGGTTGCCGGTATGTTTGTCATCGAACTCGTCGTCCCTTTTCTCATCTTCGCTCCGCGCCAGCTGCGTCTGCTCGCCTGCGCCACCCTGGTGGGCCTGCAACTGCTGATTATTTTGACCGGGAACTACGCTTTTTTCAACTGGTTGAGCATCGTCCTTTGCTTGCTTTTGCTCGACGATGCTTTTTTACGACGGCTGCTGCCTCGACGGTGGAACGCCAAATTTGCTGCGCCAGAAGAAATAGGACGCGGATCGAACGGGTCAAACGGATTTTTTGCTTTGTGTTATCCGCTCAATCCGGCGAATCCGCGTCCTCATCTTTTTATCAAATCAAAGCAATTGGTATCGCTGGCGTTGGCAGTCATCATTTTTTTATTCAGCAGCGCCCAAATCGCCCGAATGTTTTTGCCACTGCCGCGACCTATTCGACAAATTTTAACCTGGGTGGCCCCTTTCCGAACCTTTAATAACTATGGCCTATTCGCCGTGATGACTACCACCCGCCCCGAAATCATCATCGAGGGCAGCAACGACGGCCAGACCTGGCAGGCTTACGAATTCAAATGGAAACCCGGCGATTCCCAGAGACACCCGACCTTTGTTGCTCCGCACCAGCCCCGCTTGGATTGGCAGATGTGGTTTGCTGCCCTGGATACTTACCAGAATAATCCCTGGCTGATCAATTTTATGCTTCGCTTGTTGGAAGGTTCGCCGGAGGTGTTAGCCTTGTTAGGGCACAACCCCTTTCCTGATGCCCCACCCCGTTACGTCCGCGCTGTGCTCTACCTCTATCACTTCACCGATTTCAGCACCGCTCAATCTAACGGCGCGTGGTGGCAGCGTGAGCAGAGGTTGCAGTACGCGCCGGTCTTGTCGCTACCAGAGGAATAGAGGAAATAGAGGATAGTGGATAGTGGATAGAAGATAGTAGATAGCTGATAGACACCTTCTACTTACCATCTACCATCTTCTATCTACCATTCCTGCCTCACTTTTCCTGCATCACTTCCACCCCGGTCCAGTCATCCGGCACACCGTGGACCATGCAATGCGCCGCCCGCTGCAAATAGAGACGGGCCACTTTGTCTTCGGAGTTATGCTTGAGCACGCTGTTGAAATGAACACTGGCTTCGGGAAATTGTTTTTGAAGATAGAGCATTAACCCTTCTTCAAAAGCTGATTTGGTCTGTTGCTTAACCTCGCATATAGCTGCTGGGTCGCCGTCGAACACCTCAAATACAGAGATAGGCGCTTCGCGGCCTTTAGTTTGGACTTTGCCCAAAAACCTGAGCTTGTAGCTGCTGGGGTCTTCCAGCCGCCTAAAAACCTCGTCACTGATAATCAATGATACCCCATAGAACTTGGTCAATCCTTCCAGCCTGGATGTCAAGTTGACGTTATCTGAAAGGGCGTCGCCCTGCATGCGCGCCGCATCTCCGACTATCCCCACCATCAGCGAGCCGGTATGGACTCCAAGCCCAATCTCAATAGGATGGTATCCTCGGGCTTGACGGTCAGCGTTGAACTGGGCAACCCGCTTGAGCTGACCAATGCCAGCGTTGACTGCATCATCCGCACGCTCGGGAAAGATAGCCATCATTCCATCTCCCAGGTATTTGACCACAAAGCCTTTATTTTCCCGAATAATGGGATTGATGTAGCCAAAATAGGCATTCACAAAATCAAAATTCTCTTGCGGGGTCATCATTTCCGATAGCGTGGTAAAGGAGCGAATATCTGAAAACATCACCGTCATTTCACTGCTAATATAATTGCCCAGTTCGATCTCGACGATGCTTTTCTTTTGCAGCACCTGCAAAAATTCCCGCGGCACAAAGCGGGCCGAAGATAAAGCGAGCCTTTCAGTTTCGCGCCGGTGGTTCTCAATGGTGGTCAGGTGGCCAAAAGCCCTCAGGGCTGTGACGACAGTGGTAAAGAGTTTTTGGGTCGTGAGTTCAGTTTTGGCTTTGTAATCGTTGATATCGTAGTTAATCACCACCGTACCTTCGGGAGCTTGCCCAGGCTGGCCCGTCCGCAGGACAATGCGCACCAGCTCATTGCCCAGTTCTTGCCGGATGCGTTTAGCCACCATCAGGCCGGCATCCTCCGTTTCCATCACCACGTCAAGCAAAATGAGGGCTGTATCAGAATGGCATTGGATCAGTTGGATGGCCTCCTGCCCGGAATAGGCGCTCAGAAAAGTGATTCCTTTGTCCTCAAAGGTGAAATCACTCAAGGCCAATTTGGTAACGTTGTGAATCTCTTCTTCGTCATCCACAATGATCACCTTCCAAAGGTCCTGTTCCGGCTTGATTGCAACCGTCTCTTCGGCGGCAAAAATCAACTTATCAGCTTCCGCTAACATAGAGGTAGTTGGCATAATAACTCTCCGTTCTCGTTTCTGATTTCTTATTTCTCACTTCTCAGCGCCATTGGCAGTTCGATCATAAATCTTGTTCCCCGGCCTACTTTACTCTCACAGCGGATCGTGCCGCCTAGCTTTTGCGTGACCAGGTTGTAAATAATGTGCAGCCCCAAACCGCTGCCGCCCTGCCCGCGTTTCGTCGTAAAGAAGGGGTCAAAGATTTTGCTCAGATGCTCCGGCGGAATGCCCCGGCCATCGTCAGCATATTCAAAAATAAAACTGCCATTCTTTTGCTTCAAATCAAAGACGAGATGTCCTGGCTGGCCCGGCTCGTAAGCATGGATGAGCGAGTTCATGACCAGATTGGTCACAATCTGGGCAAACGCACCCGGATAACTGTCCAGGGTTAGATTTTCATCGGCATGAACTTGAACGGTTAGTTGGGTGCGTTTCAGTTTCGGGTGGAGGCTGAGCAAAATCTCGTCCAAATAGGCTTTGGCCACAAATGTACGCCGTTCTTCGCTCGATTGATCAACCGCCACTTGTTTGAAGCTCTGGATCAGTTCCGCCGCCCGCTGGAGGTTCTTCAAAATCATACTGCTGCTCTGGCTGGCCGTATCCAGATATTTCTCCAAATCAGAGCGCTTCATCTGGCCATTTTGAAAGAGGGTGCGGAAGGTGACAGTTTTATCCTCTAGCAGCGAAGCGGCGGTAACGCCAACACCCACCGGGGTGTTGATTTCGTGGGCCACCCCGGCGACCAGCCCGCCCAGGGCGGCCATTTTCTCGGCTTCGACCAGTTGGCTCTGGGTGGCTTTGAGATTTTCGAGGGCTTGGGAGAGTTCCTGAGCAGCAACTTCGGCCGCTTCTCTGGCTTTTTTGGTTTCCTCCAACAGGCGCGCCCGGCCCAAAGCCACTCCGGCCTGGTTGGCCGCAGCGGTAATAACATCAAAATCATCCTGGCCAAAAGCGTTCGGCTGGCGGCTTTCAACGACCAGTACCCCAACGACCTCCTGGCCAATCTTTAACGGCGCGTCTACTTCCGAGCCACTGCTGAGGGTCGCCACATAGCCCGGGGCCTGGGTTACATCCGGGGTGTAATGAAGTTGGCCGTCCAGCAACGGTTTCTCGCTCAAGCCCTGACCCGGTCCAAGGCGAATAGGAACATCGGAAGCAGACCAGCCCACCTTGGCCCGCTCGACCCGCTCACCAGTAGCTCTGTCCAACAGAAAAGTAGCCACGTAAGCATAGCCGAGGGCCTCATCCTGCAAGCCTTCGACCACCCGCCGGCAAATCTCATCTTCGTCCCGAGCAGCGGCGATAGCCGCACTGAGCCGGAACAGGGCCGCCTGCCGCCCCGCCTGAGATCGCTCTGCCTGGAACAGCCGGACATTTTCCAGAGCTACGCCGAGATTAGCCGCGAGTGTCGAGAGCAGGTTAACGACTGCATCGCCAAAGGCATGCTCGCGCTGGTAATCCATGACGCAAATGGCGCCAATTACAGCATCACCACTCAGGATGGGCACACCCAGCCAGGACCTGGGATTATCGCCGTTATAGCCGGTTGGATAGAGCGCGCCAAGTTCTCTATAACGCCGCTCCAAATCCTGATTGATGACTAAGGGTTGGCGCGAGCGGATAATATGGGAGGTTAAACCCTCACCGAGGGGTTGCGGTTCGTCGGGCAAGCGCTGATTGCGCAGGTAGAAATACGGAAAATGGAGCATTTCGCTCTGTTTTTCAAGCAGCGAGACATATATTGTATCCACACTGAAAACCTGGCGGACCTGATCACCCAGCAAATCTATCACTGCCTGCATATCAAGTTTCGAAGCCAGCCCTTGCTGGACAGTATTGATAATTGCCAGTTCGGCGGCGCGCTGTTCTGTTTCCATCAAGAGCCGTTTGGTTTCGACAAAGAGGCGGGCATTATCCAGGGCCACGGAAGCCAGTTGGGCAAATCGGCTCAATAACTCGACTTCGGCCTCCCCGAAGGTCCGCTTGGAATTGACCTCGTAAGCCATACCAATAACCCCGACCACCTCCGGACCGGCTGTACCCGCGCCAATACCCCGGGTCAGCGGCACCTCGACCAAAGCCCCGATGACCCCCATCTCGAAATCGGGCAAGCGTCCCGGCCAAGTATCGTAATCATCAATAACCAGAGGCTGGCCGGTTTGCCACACTTTTCCAGCCAGACCCTCACCCGGTTTCACCTGGTAGCCGAGTGCCTGGCTAAAAACTCCCACACCGACCTTGCGCTCGAGCACCCCAGCTTCAGGCTCGACCAGGTAGACCATGCTGTGCGGCGCGCCCAGCAAGTGCCCGGCCCGTGTGACCAGGCTCTCGAGCAACTCATTCAAATCGAGCCGGCTCAGCAGGCCCAGGCTGGTTTCCTGTAAGGCCGCCAAGTACTCATTCTGGCGGCTCAGAGTTTCTGCCGTCACTTGCAGGTCATTGCGGCGCTGTTCCAGGTCGTCTAGGGTTTCGTTCAAACGGCCGGTCATTTTGTTAAACGTCTTGGCCAGCACACCAATCTCATCGCTGGACTCCACAGGCGCTTGGGCAGTCAGGTCGCCGGCGCTAATCTGTTCGGCAACGCGCGTCAGCCGCCGAACCGGCCCGGCAATGTTCTCGCGGAAGATGAAGGCCAGCGTCAGGCCCAGGAAAAAGGCGACCACGCCACCGGCCAAGGTCTGTTGTTGGGCTGCGGCTAATTGCTCGCGGCCTTCACTCAAATCGGCCTGGAGTAAATTTTGTTCATCGGCGGTCAACTCATCCAAAAGCTCTAAAGAGGTTTCGACCAAGGGAATTGCCCGGGTTCTAAACAGGAAAAGATCTTCGCGGGCATGTTCACCCCGCACCGCCTCAAACATCTGCGGTGGCAGGGTCAGAAAGGCTTCCCGCGCCTGGCTGATGTTGTACAATTTTTCCCGCTGGCTGGACTCTAAGCGGACTTGCTGTTCGATAAGTTGTTCCCAAGCCGACTCGTTGACCGTCAGGTTGGAGGTATATTCAAATTGAAAGCTGTCCCGGCCTGTGGTGACGTAGCCGCGCAGTCCAGCGACCATGGCGAAGAACGACGCCTGAAAGCTGGCCATATCGCCCAGGAGAGCCATATTCCCGGGGGAAGGATCGCGCTGCTGCTGGGTGGTAATCATACCGTTGATGTCAACCAGAATGGGCACAATCAGCGGGTTCGCCTCTTCAATCAATAGACGCAGGGCCGGTTCTCGCTTTAACTGGTCGTCGCGCAAGTCGAACAACTGCTCCGGCAAGGCCGACCACTCGGCATAAGCGCTCTTCAGCGCATTGAGACGGCGGTCAAATTCCGGATTTGGTGTGGACGCGGCGTGCCGGCGGGCCAGTTCGTCCAACCTGGCTAAATCTGCCTCGAACGCCTGCCTGGCTTGATGATAGCTCGACCGATATGTATCATCGCCCAGGGCCAGGTAAGCCTGCACATCGGCCTGCATGCGCAGCAAATTGGCCTGCGCCCGCGCCGAAGCCAGAGCGAGAGGGACGCGCACCTCGCCAGTGCGATTGATATTCAGGGTAGCCCGGTAACTGCCCAGGTAGCTCAGACCAATGACCAGCATGGTTAGAGCGCCGAGAAGGCCAAAGCCAATGGTCAGCTTGCCGCCAATTTTGAGCCTATTGAAGTATTTGCCGCCCAAAACAGTAGGGATACTACCAAAGGCATGCCGGGCTTCCCTTGGGCGAGGCTCGGCTGGGGGAGCATTAGAAGCTGTCATCGCTTCTCCTCGTATAAAATAACTCGTTGTAACGACTTCAGTTTTTTATTCACTTCCGCCGCCAATCGGCAATGTTCCATGAATCCATATCCCAGGGGGTAGGGGCAAAGCCTTCCAGGTCACTGTCAATCGCGGCAATTTGCTGCAGATGAATCAGGGGGACACCGGCAACATCTTCGACGAGCAAATCATTCATGGCAATCATCAAGCCGCGGCGTTTCTCCGGGTCAAGTTCCACCACTGCTTGCTGGTAAAGTGCTTCATAAGCCGGGTTGCAATAGCGAGAAACATTCCACCCACCCCACTTATTCGCCATCTGTGGGGATTGAGCACAAGTCCAGCCAACCATGTAGGAGCCAGGATCGGGGTTTTCACTGCCGGTAGCAAATTCTTCCAGATCCGCATAAAAGTGGGTCATGGTATTCGGGTTTTCTGCATCCGAACTGAAGTAGATACTTGCGTCAACCGTCTTAAGTTTGACCTCAAAACCAATCGCTTCCAGATTTTTCTTGACAATCTCCTGTACCTGCTGGCGTACCGCATTAATAGATGTCTGGTAGAGAACCCTCAGCGAAACACCGTGTTTCTCACGCACGCCATCGCCATCGCTGTCCACCCATCCAGCTTCCTCAAGCAGTTGGGCAGCTTTTTCCAGACTGTGCGCATAAGAGGTATTGGGTGAGGCATAACTTGGGGGTGCAACCAGAAAGTTGCTGGTCGGAACACCCTTCCACCCGTAGATTTTGGCGATAGCATCCCGGTTAATGGCTAAATTGATGGCCTGCCTGACCTTCAAATCTGTTAAGAAAGGGTGGGGAAACTGAAGGCTAGAACGCTCCCCTTGGTCCGTTTCCTGATGGGGGTCGGTGAAATTAAGATTGATGAGTTCGATATTCGGTCCGGGCGAACTCACCAGGCTAATGTTTTCAGCGGCCTCCAGTTGGGCCAGAAGTTGATCATTCGCAATGACTAGCCAGCTATAGTCAGTCAGATCGTCAAGGAGTGCTTGGGCAGCAAAGTTCGCATCCCCACCGCCGCCCTGAACTTCAATCCGGCTGAAGTACGGTTGGTTGGGATCACGGTAAAAGGGATTGGGTTCATAGACAACTCTCGGGTGGTGTTTACGGCGTTGCCACTGATGATAAGGATGTCTTCGGTGACAAAATTCACCACCCGATAGGGGCCTGTGCCAACCGCCATGCGATTCGCCGGGGCTTCTGCATAATTTGAACCGGCGTAATCTTGAAATACATGGCGCGGGATAATCATGCCCCTCACACCCACAAACGGTATGGCCCAGGCGGGGTTCACATCTTTGAAGTTGATCTTCACCGTGTAATCGTCATGAACTTCAACACTCTTAACTGTACTATACACATTGCTGCTCGACGTTCCGATAGCGGCATTAGTGGCATACTCAAAGGTGAATAGCACATCATTAGCGGTGAAGGGCTCACCATCCGACCACTTTATACCTTGCTTCAATTTCCAGGTCACGGATTTGCCATCCTTAGCCACACCGCCGTTTTCAAGAGATGGAATTTCCGCGGCCAGAAATGGAATCAAATTTCCATCGGCATTAAAACTGGCCAGCGGTTCGTAGGTGATACGACTGACAAATTGGTCTTTCTCCCCCGGTGCAAGGTGGGGATTGACGATATCCGGGGCTTGCCAGAGGAACATTCGCAGCGTTTTGCCGGCGTCCTGCTCGCTGGCGGCTTTTTTCGCTACAGTTGGGTTGGGCACTGCCTCTGTTAGGGCATTGCTTGCAATCGGGGAGGCTGTTGGTTCAGCCGTCACTTCGGGCTGAGCGGCCGGGCCGGCGCAGGCAATTATTATTAAAATGGCACACAGGGCAATCAGCGATAACATCAACTCGCGAGAGATTTCTTGAATTTGGTTGGACATTGAGCACTTTCTTGGTAAATAAACTAACTAGCCAGGTTTATATTTCGTTATTGCTCGTCATCACCCTATTGCTGGCGTAACGGGGTGCTGAGAGCTACTTCCGCCGCCAATCCTTGATGTTCCAGGGTTCAACATCCCACGGGGTAAAATCCAGACCCTCCAGCGTCGTACTGACGGCGGCCGGCTGGAGCGCAATCACCAGTGGAATGAGGGCGACATCCTCGATGAGCAGGTCGTTCATCTGGATAAAAAGATCGTGGCGCTTGTCGGGGTTCATTTCTGTTTTGGCCTGCTCATACAGCTTATCATAAGCCGGATTGCAGTAACGCGCCCAATTCGACAAAGACCAGTCGTTTGACTTTTGGGCAATTTCCGCGCAGGTCCAGCCGGCCATGTAAGCACTGGGGTCCGGGTTTTTGTTGCTGAAGGCGAACTCTTCCAGGTCGGCATAAAACTGGCGGCGGGTGTCGGTGGTGTCTTTGGGCGGGCCGAGAAAGAGACTGGCATCAACATTTTTCAACTCCACTTCAAAGCCAATCGCTTCGAGGTTCTGCTTGACTACCTCCTGGGCCAGTTGGCGCAAGGGTTGGACGGAAGTCAGGAAGAGAACCTTTAGCTTGACCCCATCCTTATCCCGCACCCCGTCGCCATCGCTGTCTTGCCACCCAGCCTCGTCCAGCAAAGCCGCCGCTTTATCTGGGTTGAACTCAAGCGAGGTGTTCGGCGACTGATAGGCGGGCGGCTCCACCAGCAGGTTATCGGTTAGGGTACCCCCACGCCCATAGGCAGCGGCGATGGTCTCCCGGTCAATCGCCATAGCCATCGCCTGGCGGACGCGCTTGTCGGTCAGGAAAGGATGTGGGAACTGGTTGCTGGCCCGCTCGCCGTCGGCTGTTTCTTTGTGGGGATCGGTAAAATTAATCATAATCCGCTCGACAAAAGAGGTACGGACAGGAATGACTATTGCCTTCCCCCCGGCTTCAACCTCAGCCAAAACCTTGTCCTCCACGGCCAGGTTCCAGGCAAAATCAACCAGTCCGTCTTGAATACTCCGGGCAGCTACGGTGACATCGCCGCCGCCCAGCAACTCCACTCGGCTAAAATAGGGCCTGTCGGCCTCCCGGAAGTAGGGGTTAGGCTCGTAGATAATTTTGATAGTGTTAACGGCAGAGCCACCGACGATGATAACATCTTCCTTCTTATACTCCGCTACCTTGAAAGGACCGGTACCTAAGGCATTCAGATTGGCGGGCGCATCTGGGGCATTGGGGCTATTATAAGCCTCAAAAATGTGGCGGGGGATAATTGTGCCCTGCGGGCCGGTAAAGGGCAGCGCCCAGGCCGGGTTGACTGCTTTAAAAACAATTTTGACCGTGTAGTCGTCAATGATTTCAATTTCGGCGATGTCTCCATATACCGCTGCACTGGTAGACTTGACCTCCGGGTTGCTAACGTACTCGTAGGTAAAAAGAACGTCATCAGCCGTAAACGGCTCACCATCAGCCCACTTGACCCCCTGCTTTAGCTTCCAGGTAACTGAACGGCCATCCGCGGCCACGCCGCCGTTCTCCAGAGATGGGATTTCGGCGGCCAGGAAGGGCACCAGATTGCCATCCTGGTCAAAACTCGCCAGCGGTTCGTACACAATGCGGCTGGCCGATAAATCTTTGGTGCCGGCGGAAAGATGGGGGTTGACAATGGTCGGAGCTTGAAAGTAGATCAGGCGGAGGGTGTCGCCGGAGCCGCGTTTGCTGGCGGCTTGGGTCGGGGTGACAGCCTCAGTGGGGTCAGCGGCTTCGATGGCGCTGGTGGCTGGTTCGGTCGTCACTTCGGGTTGGGCGGCTGGGCCAGTGCAGGCAGTTACGGCCAGTAAAAGCACAGCCAGCAGTGCTCCCTGTAGAACAGAAACGCCCTTACTTTTCAGAGCTTTGGTAAACATCTTCCCCCCTTTTTAATTCCTTATTAAATGATTGGCATGTGATCTCAAATATATCTGATAGGTGTTCGGAAAGTGTTTGGAAACTATTCCTCAAAGCAGAGACTGCACCCGTACATTTTTCTCATGTTTTGTTGCGCGCGTATATTCAATCACAAATCTTAGCCCTATCCCATAACGTATTCTCGCAGCCAATGGCACTTACCGCAAGGGATCAGCTAATTCATATTAAAGGTGAATAGACTGGGGCACGTTCATTCTATCATGAAAGTGGACAGAATGCCCAAATGCAGGACTAATTTCTTATTAGCTTGTTTCAAGTAAAATAACTGCTAAAAACAAAAACCCCGCCGTAGCGGGGTTTACTGACAAGATAGACCACTACACCTGCACCACGACGATGGTTAAATCGTCGTGAGGTTCGGTCTTGCCGACAAAGGCGGCCACAACCGCCTTCAGATGCTCAAGCATAGCTTCGGCGCTGGTATTTGGTCCGGTGGCAACCGCCTGCTCCAAACGATCAAAGCCAAACATTTCGCCCAGCCCATTGTTGGCCTCGACCACGCCATCGCTGGTGAGGATAATCAAATCGCCCACGGCGAGGGTGCTCTCTACTTCCTGGTAGCCAACTTCAGCGCTCAGTTCCATCCCTAACGGCGTGCCAAAAACTTCGATCCAGCTCACCGAGCCGTCCACTCGCCGGATAATGGGCATCACGCAGCCGGCATTGGCTACGCGCATTAAACCTTCCTGCCTATTCAGAAGCGGCGGCGTAATTTCCATATAAACCAGGGCACAATTCTGGCCGGTCGTCCGGGTATAGAGCGCAATCGCCCCATCTAAATGGGTCAGAAGCTCTTTGGGAGCCAACCCCTGCCCGATGATCGCCTGAAACGAGGCCATGCTGACCGCCATAAGCAGCGCTGCCGGCATCCCCTTGCCGGAGACATCGCCAACGGCAACCGCAAAAGATGAAGGATGAAGGATGAGGGATGAAGAAGTCCCTTTTTTTATCCTTCCACCTTCCGTCTTCATCCTTCCCAAAGGCGTGGTAGGCGTAAAGGTCGCCGCCCATTTCGCGGGCGGGATGGCTGTAGCAAACAACATCGGGGCCGGCCCAGTGAGGATGAGGGGGCGGTAGCAAACTGTGTTGGATTTCCTGAGCCAGGGTCAGCTCTCGTTCAATCGCCAACAGCCGCAGGCGTTCTCTCTCAACACGTTTCTGCTCGGTAATATCCCGAAGAATACCCTGATAGCCCAAAATGGTCCCGTCATCCGCCTGACGTACCGTTGCGGTTACCAGGCAATCTTTAACGGTTCCATTTTTGCTCAGCAGCTTTAGTGCGAAATCTCTCACCGCACCCTGCTTTTCTATCTCCTTTTGAAACTCTACCCGCTCAACCGGATCAAAATATAGATCTTGAGCGTTTATTTGACCAAATTCTGCACGCGTGTAGCCCAACAGACTCGTAGCCGCCGGATTAATGTCAACGATTTGACCCTCTGGCGTGGTAATAAAAATTACATCTCTAGAGTCTTCAAACAAGGTGCGATATTTCTTCTCACTGGCCTGCAGGCTGGCCTCCGCCCGCTTGCGCTCACCGATTTCGGCCTCCAGTTCGTGGGTGCGTTCGGCCAGATTTTTGAGCAGACTGCCCACTTCCTCCGCCATTTTGTTGAAACTGGCGGCCAGCACCCCGCTTTCATCGCCCGCTTTGAGCTGGGCGCGGGCTTCCAGGTCGCCGCCGGTAAAACGGGTCACAACTCCGGTCAGATGAACCAGCGGGCCAGCCAGCAGTTGGCCCATGGCAAAAGCCGCTACGGCGACAACGCCGGCAATAATAATAGCCAAAAAGAGGGTCGTCCGAGTTTGCTGCTGGATAGGCGCTAAGAACAGGTCTTGCGGTTGAGCAAAAACTACCAACCAGGGCTGAGTTTCTAATTCCTTGGCCACCGCTAAATTCAGTTGGTCGCCTGTAGCATCAAGCCGGGTGGTAAAATACGGTTCAAAGATGGCATTGTCCAGACTGGCCGCCAGATCAGGCAAGGTGACTGCCTGCTGCAAATCGAGTTGACTCGGTAAGCGCCCGGTGGCCTGAAGTCTGGTCATTTGGTCCCCGTCAAGGGGTCTAGCGGGCTGAAAGATGAGTTCCGGCGCAGTGCCATGGGCCAGGCGAACGTAATTCTCGTCAAACAAAATGGCGAATGACCCTTCGCCGATCAAGCTATTGTTTTGAACCACCAATTGTTGCAGGATAATCGGCTTGTAGCGTACCCGCAGCACCCCCAGAACTTCGCCGGTAGTACGGTCGCGGACAGGGCTGCTGAAGTACAGGCCGGCGTCGTCTATTGTTTGCTCCTGGTCTGTCCCGGCTGAGGGAATAAACTCAACAGGGGAGAGGTAAGGCAGGCCGGTTTCTAACGGTTTTTGGAAATAGTCACGTTCCGCCTCATCCTGGCCCATATTGGCCGGTTCCGTATCAATCACATTTTGTCCCTGGCTGTCTAACAGGCCATAAGAAGCAATGAAGACTTTATCCTTGCGGCTGAGTTCGCGCAAGGTCGCCGTAACAGCCGCCTCCTCCGTGCTAGCGGAGCGCTGTTCAGCCGGTAGACTTAAATAGGAGGCCAAAACAGGCAGTTGGGCTTCGGTGCGGACGGCTTCCAGGTTATCGTTAATGAAGGTGTCAACGTCGGCAACGGTTTTTGAGGCGGCTGCCAGGAGGGCTTGCTGGGCCTTCTGCGTTAGCACCGTCCGGGTATGGCGTTCATTAAAGAAGGCCAGCGATCCCAACGGCAGCAGCGAGACGGCCAGGAAAGCCAGAACCAATTTGGTGGTCAAAGGGTAGACTCTGAACTGGCGCAGGGTCAAAGCGCCATATACCAGGATAATAGCTCCACCCAAGATGGCAATCAAGGTTCCAAAGGCCGGTAAATTCAGTTGGGTCGCTGGGGCCAGTAAATCCAAGCCGCCGGCCACAATCGCGACGGCCACGGTGGCCATCAAGGCGAGGTTCGCTTCTTTATAGGGGAGGGTCTGCAAGGTAACGGTCAGCACGACGAGGATACTTCCCAATCCCAAAATAAGGCCAAAACCGGCAATCAGCAAGGGCGTAGCCAGCAAGGAGATGAGGGAAGCGACGATAAGCAACCACACCCCCAGCCGGGGCCGCCCCTGGCGGACCAAGATGACACTGACCAAAGCCGCCCCGGCGACGACGCACCCAATCCCTGCCACCGCAAACATCTGCCAGGCTCCGGTTTGCCAGGCCAGGTAAAGTTCGCCGGACACAGCTATAGCCGCGGTGACGAGGTATAGAACGCTGGCGCGAAAAGCATTATGCGCTAAAGCGAGAGGCTCGGCCAGAGGATGAGGGGTGGGAATATTCTGTTCAAAATCGCCTTCTGAACCGGAGAGGACAGAAGGCGGCGAATTTTGAACATCAATTTTCATAGTGTCTTTCCAACTAAATCCAGACCCTAAAGGTCTGGGAGACCTTTAGCTTTCGGCGGCGTCTTTCCAAACATCGTAGAAGAGATCGTAGCCGGTGGGGTGAGCTTTGACATTTTTGAATTCAGCCCGGGTAATGTTCCAGACTTTGCGCCAATAGCTAATACCAATGGGGCCGCGCTCTTGCATAATATCTTCAAGCCTGCACATCATCTCGCGCCGTTGGGCAATATCAAGAGTGCGCTCGGCTTGACGTAAGAGGGTCATAAACTCTTGATCCACCCAATGCGTCTCGTTCCAGGCGACTGGCTTGCCATTTTCATCCCCCGTGTAGGCCAGGGTGAGGACCATGGTATCCAGAGGACGATGCCCCCAGACCGTCAAGCCCAAATTAACCTCAGTCCACTCGCTCCAATACCTGACCGGTTCGACAATGTTCAACTCAATCTCAAATCCACCGGCAGCGGCCAGTTTTTGGAGGAGACGGGCGATCTTTGGCTCACCCAGGTCGTTTTTAGTGGTCAGTCTGACTTTTAAGCCGTTGGGATAACCGGCTTCAGCCAGCAGACTCCGGGCCTGTTCGGGGTCATACTGGGGAATCGGTTTCGGACAATAGGCCGGATGGGGCGGCGCTACATGGGCGTCAAAGGCCAGGTCGCCCTGGTCTGAATAGGAAATTTCCAGAATCTTGGCCCGATCCTGGCACAGTTTTAGGGCCTGGCGCACGCGGACATCCTGCCACGGCTCCTGGTCTACTCGCATCCGTAGCACAAACGTCTCGGCGGTGCTAACCGCCTGAACGTTGAGGCCGGGAGCGTACCGGAGCGACTGCCAGTCGGAGGGACGGGGGACAAAGAGGGTATCAATAGCTCCGCCCTGCATTGCTTCCATGCGCTGGTCAGGGGCCAGGTCAAGGTAAACCAGCTCGTCGAGGTAGGGCAGCGGCTGGCCGTCCAGACCCAGCCGCCAATAATCGAATCGGCGTTTGAAAACAGCCCGTTCTCCTTCCCGATATTCGTCCAGGGTAAAAGGGCCGGTGCCCAGCGGCTGCTTGAGGAAATCGCCCTCAAAACGGCGCGGCAGGATGAGAGCCGGGTAATGGAAAAGATGTTCCGGCACGCCAATTTGGGGTTCATTCAAGTGGAGGCGGAGGGTATAATCATCAACCCGTTCAATGCCCGTCTTGCTGAGGTAAGAGAGCAAGCTGGCCATCGAGGAACCAACAGCGGGATCAAGCCACTGCTCAAAATTAAAGATGACGTCGGCGGCGGTTAATTTATCGCCATTGTTGAAGGTAATGCCCTGGCGCAGGTGGAGGGTCCAGGTTTTGACCTCGTCGTCGGCCTCCCAGCTTTCCAAGAGCCAGGGCCGGGTCAGGTTATCGGGGCCGGTTTCAGTGAGGTATTCGGCCACCTGGCGCAACTGGTTGGCCCCTTCGATCCAGGAGAGGCGAGCCGGGTGGTCAAGCGGCTGGACCGCCGTGCCAATCTTCATGGTTCCTCCCCGTCGAACCGAGGCAGCCGGGACAGGATCAGACGCGGTTGCCGGCGATCCACAACCAGCCAGCACATGAGCGGTTGCTGCCGAGACGCCCAGCAACGTCGCCCAGCGCAAAAAATCGCGCCGGCTTATGCTGCCCCGGCGCAGTTCGCTTTGCAGGTCAAATACAGCCGGATGAATTCTCCCCTTGTTACGCATCGGCCCCTTTCCTGACATTACAATGGTTAATTGTACCACAGAATTCAAGGATAAGACACCTCACTGATGTTCTATCTAGCCATTGACTCCCCCCTATGATTACCCTATAATGTGCCGAGAAAAGCAGGTTTGGAAGGTTCGAAACTTTCTCTCCTACTTCCAACCTTCTATTCTTCCAACCTTCCAATGAAAGGAGCAACAATGCCTTACATTCAACTCAAAACGCCCATCCCCGGTCCCAAGAGCCAGGAACTGCTCGCCCGGCGGGCCGCGGCGGTCAGCGCTGCCCTGTATCAATCCGTGCCAATTGCCTATGCCCGCGCTTCCGGCTCACTGGTCGAGGATGTGGACGGCAATATTCTGCTCGATCTTGTCGGCGGCATTGGGGCGCTGGCAGTTGGCCACACCCCGCCCCAGGTGACTGAAGCCATCCAAGCCCAGGCCGAAAAGTATATCCACGTCTGCCCGATTGTCGCCAACTACGAGCCGTACATTGAAGTCTGCGAGCAGCTCAACGCCATTACCCCCGGCAATTTCTCCAAAAAAACCCTGCTGGCTAACGGGGGGGCCGAAGCCGTTGAAAACGCCGTCAAATTATCCCGTGCCTATACCAAGCGCGCGGCGATCATCTGCTTTGAGGGCGCTTATCACGGTCGCAGCAATTTGACCATGGCTCTGACCAGCAAGTATGGCCTCTTCAAAAAGGGTTTTGGCCCCTTTGCCCCGGAGATCTACCGCCTGCCGCTGCCCAACCTTTATCGCACCCCACCGGGGATGAGCCAGGATGAATATTTAGAGTGGAGCATCTGGAATTTAGAAAATGCCCTCATTGCCCACGTGGACCCCAGCGCCATCGCCGCCATCCTGATCGAGCCGATTATCGGCGAGGGCGGCTTTATTCCTGTCCCGGCGCCCTTCCTGCAAAAAATCCGCGAGATTTGCGACACGTATGGCATCGTCATGATTGCCGACGAGATTCAGTGCGGCTTTGGCCGCAGTGGCAGGCTCTTTGCCATTGAGCACAGCGGCGTTGTACCCGACCTGGTGATCACGGCCAAGTCGCTGGCCGCCGGCACGCCCTTGAGCGCCGTCACCGGCCGGGCTGAAATTTTGGACGCCCCGCACCTGGGCGGCGTCGGCAGCACTTACGGCGGCAATCCCCTGGCCTGCGTGGCTGCTCTGGAAGCAATCAAGCTGATCAACCGGCCCGAAACGCTGGCCAATGCCGCCCGGATCGAAGATATGGTCCGCAGCACCTTTGAGCCGCTGCAAGCCGAAATCCCGATTCTGGGTGATGTGCGCGGTCGGGGGGCGATGATGGCGCTGGAGTTTGTCAAAGACCCGGTGAGCAAAGAGCCGTGGCCGGAGTTTGTCATCAGCGCCATTCAAAAATGCACAACCAAAGGGGTATTGCTACTGCGGGCCGGGCTGTACAGCAACTGCATCCGCCTGCTGCCGCAGTTGGACATTCCCGAAGCCCAGTTGCGCGAAGGCCTGGAGATTATGGCCGGGTCCATTGTGGAAACATATCGAGAGATGCGGTAGGCAAAGTACCGGAGCAATAAGTATCTTATACATGAGGCAAGAAATTTAGACAGAATTAACAAGATTAACAAGATTTATTTGATCTAATCCTGTAAATCTTGTAAATCTTGTCTGAAGCCTCTTTGGTTCCGGCCTGCCCGGCTACGAATAAAAAACCGACCCGTGAAAATTCATTGGGTCGGTTTTTTTGTGGGGATAGAAACCCCTCTTATGCACTTCAAGCCGGGCCGGGTTCCGGCAGATGGGGGCGAGTTTCGTCGCCGCGCAGGAGGGGGGCGCTTGGCTCAGGCGGGGCCACGGGGACGGCCACCATTGGCCGGGTCTCGGCGATGACATGGCCGGAGGAGTTGTCATGCTGATCCGGCGGAGCCGCCGTCACACTGGTATGCGTGCCGCAGAAGGGACAGATGTTCCAGCGCAGATGCAAGCTTTTCTGGCAGTTGGGACAAATCTTCTTGAGCGTGGTATGGCAGTCGGGGCAGATGATCCAGGCGTCATCCACCTGCCGCGAGCAGCCGGGGCAGCGCGGGCGCTCTTCCAAATCTTGCAGCAGCGCTTCTTCCTCCAGCGAGCGCTCGTACAGTTCGGCCAGGGTGACGGGCGGGCGTAATAAGAAATAAAGGACTAACCCCAGCGGGCCAAAAACGACCACCATCAGTGTCGCCAGCAGAATGGCAAAGACATCGCGGGAGCGCCGCTTCACATCTCGAAACGTCCAGATGATCAGGCTCAACCACAGCGCCAGGAAAAAAGCTCCTCCAAAGGCCAGGATAACCTGCAAGCCCGTAATAATGAAGGAGGGAATTTGAATCTCAGGCATTAAACTTTACTCCATCTCTTTGGTTCAACGTTTAAGGTTGAAACGTTAAGTGTTCTAACAACCGTCGCATTATACCACAACTTAAAAAAGACAAAAGAACCAGCAGAAGATTTACCCCACAGCTAACCGTCAATTAGCCGACACACTGCACCCAGATATTTCAGCAAATTCACCTTCGGATATTCGACCCACCCGGTAAGTCAAGCCTAAGCTTGCCCTACTTTCTCCCCACGCCGCTCCAAATGCACCAACAAAATGCTAATATCCGCCGGGTTGACGCCGGCAATGCGCCCCGCCTGGCCCACGGTCGCCGGGCGGAAGCGCAGTAACTTTTGCCGGGCCTCGTTGCGCAGGCCGCCGATGCTGTCGTAATCAAAATCAGGCGGGATAACCTTGCTTTCCAGGCGCTGCACCCGCTCGACGTGCTGCTGCTGCTTGGCGATGTAGCCCTCAAACTTAGTCTCGATGCTGACCTGCTCGGCGACTGGCTCCGGCAGCGGTTCGGGCGGCGGAACCAGCGAGGCAATCACTTCGTAGGTCACCTCGGGGCGGCGCAAATATTGCAGGGCATTGACCCCGTTCTCAATCGGCTCCAGGCCAAAATCGGCCAGCACCTGGGCGGTGCCGTTGGCCGAGGAAATATTTGTCACCTTCAACCGCTCCATTTCCTGCTGCACCGCCCGCCGCTTGGCCTCGACCGCCTCATAGCGCCACTTGGGCAGCAGCCCCACCTCATAGCCCAGGTGAGACAGGCGCAGGTCGGCGTTGTCCTGCCGCAATAACAGGCGATACTCGGCCCGCGAAGTCATCTGGCGGTACGGTTCGGTGTGCTCCTGCGTCACCAGGTCGTCAATCAAGACCCCGATGTAGGCCTGCTCGCGGCCCAGCATCAGCGGAGTTTTGCCCTGGGCCTTTAAGGCGGCGTTGATCCCGGCCATCAATCCCTGGGCCGCCGCTTCCTCGTAGCCGGTGGTGCCGTTGATCTGGCCGGCGTGGAACAATCCCTCAATTTTTTTAGTCTCCAGCCAGGCATGCAGTTGGTCGGGCAGCACGTAATCATATTCGACGGCATAGCCGGCCCGCATGATTTCGGCGTGGCGCAGGGCCGGGATCGAGCGGACCATAGCCCACTGCACGTCCTCCGGCAGGCTGGTGTTGGCCCCTTGCAGGTACACCTCGGTGGTCTGCCAGCCTTCCGGCTCCAAAAACAACTGGTGGCTCTCCTTGTGGGCAAAACGGACAATCTTATCCTCGATGCTGGGGCAGTAGCGCGGCCCCACCCTCGATGATCCCGGTGAACATCGGCGCTCGAGACAGGTTAGCCCGGATGACTTCGTGCGTGTCCGGCTGGGTGTAGACCATGTAGCAGGGTAGTTGCGGCCGCCAGTCGGCTTGCCACTCCAGCGGGTAAACCGGGTGGGATGGCTCCTTCAGCCAGGGCGGTATCTCCGGCGGATTTTCGGCGTTTTCAAAGCTGAAGTAGAGCGGGGTCTCGCTGCCGTACTGGTGAACCGTCTGGCTGAAATCAATCGTCCGGGCGTCGAGTCGCGGCGGCGTGCCGGTTTTGAGCCGGCCCAGGCGAAAGCCCAGTTCGGTCAGCGAGGTTGACAGGCGCAGGGCGGCCCCTTCGCCGGCTCGGCCACCCTGGGTGATGGTTTCGCCGGTGATGAGGCGTCCTCCCAAAAAGGTGCCGGTAGTCAGTACGACGGTTTTGGCATAATAGCGGCTGCCATACTGCGTCTGCACCCCCTCAACCGCATCGCCTTTGACCAGCAGCCCCTCGGCCGTGGCCTGCTTGACGTGCAGATTGGGTGTGTTTTCCAGGGTCCGCTGGACCGTCCAGGCATAACGCTTTTTGTCGGCCTGGGCGCGCAGGGCATGCACGGCGGGTCCCTTGCTGTGGTTGAGCAGCCGCACTTGAATAAAAGTCTGGTCGGTCAGCTTGCCTATCGCGCCGCCCAGGGCGTCAATCTCCCGCACCAGGTGGCCCTTGGCCGAGCCGCCGATGCTGGGGTTGCAGCTCATCCAGCCGATTGTATCCAGATACATCGTCAGCAGGAGCGTCCGGCAGCCCATATTCGCCGCCGCCAGGGCCGCTTCCACCCCGGCATGCCCCCCGCCGACGACAATGACATCATAGGTTGCTTCTATCATTCTCACAAAACCATAATTTTTCATACTTTTGCTGAAACGATAAGTATAGCGCAAGCCAGAGGTCAAGGCAAAATAATTTCCAAAACCAGGCGACTACGGGCTGCGCTCCATTGGGGAGTCCGGCGACTCCCGTAGCTGGTTGCCTCCGCCTACCGCTAAAAGAACAATCTCCCAAAATTCCTGAAGATTGCCTCCAAAAAGCCCCAAAAATGAATCCGGACTGTAAAAATTGTGAAGTGATCCTCATTTTCGGGGCGAACTTCCGCCACTTTTCCAGAGGCAGGGTGTTATAATTGTGGGGGGCAGTTTGGGGCTGCCAATACTGCTATGATTAACTTTTATCTAGGAGATGTTGCATGAATCGCAGAGTCGTTGTTACGGGCCTGGGCGCAGTTACACCGGTGGGTAATAATGTTGCCGAAGCCTGGGAAAACTTGAAGGCCGGTAAAAGCGGAGTGACCACCATCACCCGCTTTGATGTATCAGATTTGGAGACTAAATTTGCCGGGGAAATCAAAAATTTTGACCCGGATGCTTTATTCGGGCGCAAAGAAGCCCGGCGCATGGACCGCTATACCCACTATGCCTTTGAGGCATCGCGGCAGGCCATTGCCGACTCCAAGCTCCTGGAAAACGGCACCGACCGGGAGCGAGTGGGGCTGGTCATTGGCTCCTGCGTGGGCGGCATAGATACTTCTTTCAGCCAGTACGATGTCCTCACGCAGCGCGGCCCTTCCAAAGTCAATCCCTTTGGGATTCCCATGATTTTGCCCGACACCGCCGCAGCACGCATTGCCATTGATTACGGCCTGCGCGGCCCCAATATGGCGATAGTAAGTGCCTGCGCCACCGGCTCCAATTCGCTGGGCGAAGCATTTGAAATGATTGCTCGCGGCGATGCCGAAGCCATTATTGCCGGCGGAGCCGAGGCGGCGACCAACCGGTTGATTATTGCCGGCTTCAATGTAATGAAAGCACTGTCGGTTAACAACGACAATCCGGCCGGAGCCTGCCGTCCCTTTGATTTGAACCGGGATGGCTTTGTCATGGCCGAAGGTTCGGTCGTCTTGGTCCTGGAAGAGTTGGAGCATGCCAAAGCACGGCAGGCAAACATCCTGGCCGAATTTATTGGGTATGGCACCTCGGTTGACGCCAACCACATGGCTTCCCCCCTGGAAGACGCCGCCGGAGCCATCCTGGCCATTCGCCGGGCCATCCGCCGGGCCGGGATTGACCCGACTGAAATTGACTACATTAACACTCACGGCACCGCCACCGATTTGAACGATAAAACAGAAACCAAAGCGATCAAAGAAGTCCTGGGTGAGCACGCTTACAATATCAACATTACTTCATCCAAATCCATGACCGGCCATCTTTTTGGGGCGGCCGGGGCATTGGAAGCGCTGGTTTGCGTCAAAACCTTAACTGATGGTATTATTTCGCCGACCATCAACTACGAAACACCTGATCCTGAGTGCGACTTGGACTACACGCCCAATACCGCCCGCCGGGCCGACGTGTCGGTGGCGATGTCCAATTCATTTGGGTTGGGCGGTCATAATGCCACCATTATCCTCAAAAAATATACCGGCAACTAAAAATCTGGTTAAACGTTAAACGTTGCATGTTTAACGTTTAAGGAGTTACTATTGTGATTACATATGCCCACATTGTTGGCTGGGGCAAATACGTCCCTGAAAAAGTGGTCACCAATGACGACCTGGCAAAGATTATGGACACTTCCGACGACTGGATCAAATCGCGGACAGGCATCTCGCAACGACGCTTTGCCGGCAAAGATGAGACGACCGCCAGCATGGCCATTGCCGCCGCCCAGCTAGCCCTGGACCGGGCGCGAATTGCCCCTTCGGCAATAGACTTAATTATTGTGGCTACGCTCTGCCCGGAGCACATTTTCCCTTCGACGGCCTGCCTGGTGCAAGATGCGCTGGGAGCGGCCAATGCCGGCGCCTTTGATTTGAGCGCAGCCTGCGCCGGATTTGTCTACGGCCTGGCGATGGGGGCGGGAGTCATCCGGTCGGGCATGGCTAAGGTAGTCTTGGTCATTGGCTCAGAGACGCTTTCGCGCGTGCTGGATATTGAAGATCGGACGACCTATCCCCTCTTTGGCGATGGGGCCGGCGCGGTCGTGCTCCAAGCTGATGAAACCCCTGGCGGTATCTTATCCACTGTCCTCGGCTCCGATGGCTCAGGAGCAGAACACCTGTGCATCCCGGCCGGTGGCAGCAAACTACCCGCCAGCCGCGAAACGGTTGACCAGCGCCTTCATTATATTAAAATGAACGGCCGCGAGGTCTACCGCTTTGCTACGCGGGTGATGGGCAAAGCAGCCAAGCAGGCCTGTGAAAAAGCGGGGGTTCCCGTTGAGGAAATTGACTTATTCATCCCCCATCAAGCCAATGTGCGTATTATTGAAAGCGCCAGCAAAGCCTTGAAGATCAGCGATGATAAGGTCTTCACCAACCTCGACAAGTATGGCAACACTTCCGCTGCCTCCATCCCGATTGCCTTGTGTGAGGCCATCGAGGCCGGGCGGGTAGAGAACAAAGACAAGCTGGTGATGGTCGGTTTTGGCGGCGGCTTAACCTGGGGCGCGACGGTGATCGAATGGGGCGTGCCGATGCCCTACAAGCAACGCGAGTGGTGGTACAAGGCGCTGCGCTGGATGGTCTATCGCTGGGCCAGGGTGCGCTCAGCAACCATCCGCTTAACACGCTGGTTGGAAAGCCTGCTGCCGGCGGAAAATCAAGATGACTATCTTGCCCCGCCCAAAGAAAAGCAAAAGGAGGAAATCAGCCAGCCGCAAAAAGAAAAGCAAAAGGAAGAAATCAGCCAGCCGCAAAAGGGCAATGGAGTAAAACCCACACCCGTTGAACTGCCCACCAAACTGCCCGTCATCAAGCCGGTAGAGCCTGAAGAACGGGTCATGGAAATCGAACGACCTCTGAACGGCAAGTAGAGATCAAAAGAGAGAATAAGTAGGGGCAAGTCAGTGACTTGCCCCTCTGTTGTTTTTTGGCCGAAACGCGAGGTATCATGGCAGATCAAAGCGAACCGACCATCCAACTTGACCAATTTTTGAAATGGAAGGGCCTGGTCAGCACTGGCGGCCAGGCCAAACTGGTCATTCAAGGGGGCGAAGTCCAATTGAACGGCGTTATCGAAACCCGGCGCAAGAAAAAACTAAAAACGGGTGACAAAGTTACTTTTGCTGGCCAGACATTAATAGTTGATCTGGAGCAATCACTCTAACCCTCGATGCGGACGATTACTCTCCTCTCCTGGAATGTTAACGGCATCCGTGCCGTTCACAAAAAGGGCTTTTTAACCTGGCTGGCCGACGCCAGGCCCGATATTCTGTGCCTACAAGAAACCAAAGCAGAAGCCGCCCAATTGCCCACCGAACTGGCCCGGCCAGAGGGCTACCAAGCTTTTTGGCACAGCCCGGCCGCAAGAAAAGGCTACAGCGGCACGGCCCTGCTCAGCCGCGAAGCGCCACTCTCGGTGCAGTTTGGCCTGGGCCTGCCGGAGTTTGACGAGGAAGGCCGGACCATCATTGCTGAATACCCTTCTTTCACGGTGATCAACTGCTACTTTCCCAACGGCGGCCGCGATCACAACCGCGTCCCCTTCAAGCTGGCTTTCTACGAAGCGTTTCTCAATGCCTGCGAACAGTTGCGGGCGCGGGGTCAAACCGTCATTTTTTGTGGCGACGTCAACACGGCTCATCGTGAGATAGACCTGGCCCACCCCAAGTCGAATCAAAAAACTACCGGATTCCTACCCGAAGAACGGGTCTGGCTGGATCAGTTTGTGTCTGCCGGTTACATGGACACCTTCCGGCACTTTTACCCTGATTTGGCCGGGCAGTATACCTGGTGGTCAATGGTTACGCGTTCCCGCGAGCGCAACATCGGCTGGCGGCTTGACTACTTTTTTATAGCCGCCGAGGGATTAGATCGGGTGGAGGACGCATTCATTTTACCCGACATTATGGGCAGTGACCACTGTCCCGTAGGGATACGGCTGAGAGTGGAGGAATAGAAGATATAGTGGATAGAAGATAGTGGATTGTGGATCGAAGATGGAGAATAGAGAATGGAGCGTAGCGAATACTGTCCTCCTTCTATCCTCTATCTGCCATCTTCAATCTTCTTCCGCTACCAGCAGTGACCGGGCCAGTTCAAAAACCTCATCCAGCATTTGCTGGTTTAACCGGCCCGTTTGGGTGTTTTGACGGCTGGGATGATATGAAGTGACCAGGTATTTGCGGTCTGCCGGAGAGGAGTTAGTGAAGCGATAGTTCAAGCCATGACCAAATTTCGGTAGACGAGGGGATTTAGACTGAATTGGACTAGTCTCCGTCTTAGCCTTAGACTCGGCCTTAGCCTCAAGCTGATACCCGTGCTCGCGCAACAGCCGCAAACAGCCCTCAAACGCAATCTGCCCCAAGGCTACAATGACCTCAACCTGGGGCATCAGCCCAAACTCACGTACCAAAAAAGGCCGGCAAGCCGCCAGTTCCTCCGATGTAGGCCGGTTTCCCGGCGGGGCGCAGCGACCAACAGCGCTGATAAAAGCATCGGTCAGAGTCAGCCCGTCCTCCCG
Organism: Anaerolineales bacterium; assembly: GCA_015075185.1. GTDB lineage: Bacteria > Chloroflexota > Anaerolineae > 4572-78 > J111 > DSQQ01. Next base: position 967,751 of record JABTUW010000004.1, read on the forward strand.
GTGGCGGGAGGTAGGCTGGCTGGCGAAACCGGAGCGGTGCAGAGCCGTATATAGAGTATCTCCAGAGCTGTCGCCGGTAAACATGCGTCCCGTGCGATTGGAGCCGTGCGCGCCGGGGGCCAAGCCCACCACCAGCAGCCGCGCCGCCGGATCGCCAAAACCGGGCACGGGCTTGCCCCAATAATCCCACGCTTGATAGGCTCGCCGCTTGTCACGGGCGACCTGCTCCCGCCAGGCCACCAATCGCGGGCAGGCCCGGCAGGTGATGATGTCGGTGTTTAAGATTTGCCAAAGATTTTTCGTCATATAGAGTTCTGCAATCTCCACCCGACCCAGCCGCCCGCTGCCATACAAAGCACCCCAGGTAGAATGGTCAGCAATAGATATTCACGCAGGGTTGGATCGGGGTCATAGCTGAGCAGAAGCATATGAATCAAGATCACCACCCCCGTGGAAACCAGTCCCCCTACCCCCGCCGCGCCCAGGGGTGTAAGACGCGAGCGCAGCAAGCCCACCGGCAGGCTAATCAGCAAGCCAATCACTATCCCCAAAATTGTTCCCGGCAGCACCCCGATGAAACCGGCGCAGATGAACATAAAACCCGCCGAGGCCGGCCCGACCAACAGCATGATCGCCGCGTCGTCGGGGTGAGTGGGGAGGGTAGAAATCGCGCCGTAAAATATCATCGCCAGGAAAAAGCCAATCAGTAGCAGCGCGTACAGCGCCGAAACGCCAAAGCCGGTCAACGCACCCAGAACCGCGCCGCGAGCGAGGACAGAGGTGAGGAGCTTTGAGATCGGCATGGTTTATCCCCCTACTCCATAAACTCTACCACTGCCTGATTCGCCAGAAAGCGGCCCTGGCGGGTCAACCTCAGGTGCGGACCGTCCGGAGCGTCAATCCACTCGGTCAGACCGCGCTCCAGGCCGCGGGCGATAGCTTGAGGGTAGCGTTCTGCCAGGGCAACGTCAAAGCGTGACTCAAATTCCGTTGCGCTGACGCCCTCCCTCACCAGCCGCAAACCGAGCAGCATGTGTTCGGCCATGGCGGTCTGCCGGTCAATTGGCTCCAGGCTTTTTTCTTCGCGGGCCGCGCCTAACCCGGCTCCGGCTTCGATCCGCTCAATGTAGCTCTGCGGGCGTTTAACATTCATCCAGCGCCAGGAATGAGGCGAAGTGGTGAGGAGGCGGGGAGGCGAGGAGACAGGCAGAATGGAGGGCTGGGGGGTTGGAAGAGGGGAAGGTTGGAAATTTACAGTTCCATAAGCTCCTGCCCCCAGACCAAGATAGGGCTGATTGCGCCAGTAAATCAGGTTATGGGCCGAGGCCAGAGCGGGTGTTTGCCACTCGGCTTCGCCACCGGTCCTGGCCCAGTTAGAAATTTCGTAGTGGCTGTAGCCGGCTGCGTCTAAGGTATCCACGGCATAGGTGTACATATCGGCGGCCAGGTCATCATCCGGCAGAGGGATTTGACCCTGGCTGACCTGGCTGTGCAGCGGGGTTCCCGGCTCGACAATCAAGGCATAGAGGGAGAGGTGATCCGGGTCGAGTTCGAGGGCGGCTTGCAAATTGCGCTGCCACTGGGCCAGGGACTGCCCGGGCAGGTTGAAAATCAGATCCAGGCTGAGGTTGTCAAACCCGGCGGTGCGGGCCTGCTCGATGGCGCAACGGGCCGCCGCCGCATCATGCAGGCGGCTGAGAAAGCGCAGTTCGTCGTCGTTAAAACTTTGTATCCCCAGTGAGAGGCGGTTGATGCCGCCCTGGCGCAGCGCCCGCAAATAATCAACCGAGAGCGTGCCGGGATTGGCCTCGACCGTGACCTCGGCTCCAGGGTGCAGCTCAAAGGCAGTCTTGACCGTCTCGACCAGTTCGATCAAGGAGTCCGGCGGCAGAGAGGTCGGCGTTCCCCCGCCGAAGAAAATCGTCTCAAGGACAGGCCGTCCCAGGCTTGCTCCTGCTTCGCTAATCTCACGCCGGAGAGCGGCCTGGTAACGAGTCTTGAGCGACACATCACCGTCAATGTAGGTATTGAAGTCACAATAAATGCAGCGTGTCGGACACCAGGGGATGTGCAGGTAAAGCCCAAGCGGGGTTGAGCGAGTCATTTCGTCAGCCATCTGCCGCATCATGTTTAACCAGGGTTAGCTCGTTGCCGCCCGCAGCGGTGACCCGATGAATGACCTCATCCATAGCCCGCCGCACCAGATAAATCCCCAATCCCCCAACAGGCCGTTTGGCAAGAGGCAGGGTGAAATCGGGAGCAGGGACGGTGGTTGGATCAAACGGCGGCGCTTCATCGCGTAAACGCACCACCAGATCACCGCCGATGCGTTCCAGCTCGACCTCCAGGCTACCACCCTGGCCCTGATAACCATGCAGCATCACATTCGTCGTTGCTTCGTCTACCGCCAGTTGGACATTGGGAATGAGATCAGGCTCAAAGCCCAGCCTTTTGGCTGCCATTTCAACAAAATCACGAATTTGGCTCAGATTCTTCAGTTCGGCGGTAGTCTGGAGCGCATAACGGGTGGTCATGGGCAGCCGGTTTCAAAACGAGGCAATGGCGTCTTTGAGATTGCGATGCACCTCCAGAAACATGTCAAAGCCCATTGCCCGCAGCGTTTCCGTGACCGCCGGGGAGGGATTGAGCAATTTCAGATGGGGCGACTTAAAGCTTCCATCCATCAACCCCTTTTTCATGGTCTCGTCGCTCTCACCGGGGGTATCCCCCCGTAACAGCAAGAAGATAGTATGGATGGCGCGCAGCCCGGCGCTGCTGATATATTTCATTTTAGTCAAATCAAGCAGCAGGTCACGGGCGCCGGCTTCCATAGCGGCGCGGGCTTGTGCTTCCAGTTTTTGGTAAGAGTTGGCGTCAATCACATCGCCTTCGATCCGCAACACCGTAACCGGAACACGCCCTTGCTCCTGTGAGACGCTAATTTGTAGTCCAGACATAATGAAATCCTCCTTTGAAAACAGTAGACGGTAGACGGTAGACAGTAGACAGGGAAATTAAGCGTTCCTGGTACATTGCTACTTGCTACCTTTTCGTTTCTCGCACCTGTCAGGTTTGGTAGTGTATCATAAGTTCGTGACGATTTTGAATCTATGCGCCAGCCTCTGGTACTCGACGCACGACCAGCAGGGTAATATCATCATACTGGTTAGCGCCAGCAACGTGGGCACGCAGACTGGCTTCGATCTGGTTAAGTAGGGCCAGAGCCGATGGAGCGGGCCGCGCGAACAGGGTAGCCAGATTGTCCTGGCCAAACATCACTTCGTCCGGGCTGAGCGCGTCCGTGACACCATCCGTATAGCCCACCAGCATGTCGCCCGGGTCTAATTGAGCCTGCTGGATTTTGAATTTGACCCCGGCAAATATTCCGACAACCGGACCCGTTGGTCCTAAGGAAGCCTTTACCCCAGCCGGTCCTACAATTACCGGCGCTTCGTGGCCGCCGTTGACATAAACCAGCGCCCCGGTGGCCGGGTTCAACACCGCCAAAAAAAGCGAGGCAAACATGCTGGCCCGCTGATGAGTCCGGGCCACGTAATGATTAGTCAGGGTGATGATTTGCTCCAGCAGCGCCACGTCATCACTTGGGGGTGGCCCGGCTGTGGCTGTGACAGGCGCAGCGCCGGCAAAATAAGTCATAGCGGCAACGCGAATCAAGCTGCGAAAGAGGGTCATAAAAAGAGCAGCGCCAACCCCTTTTCCGCAAACGTCACCCAGAACCAGACCCACCTTTTCACCCCGCGCCAGGGGGAAAGCATCGTAGAAATCCCCGGCCACTTCCCGCGCGGCCTGGAAATGGGCCGCGATTTCCCAGCCGGGTGGCTGCGGCAGCGCCTCAGGCAGAAAGCCAGCCTGAATTTGCCGGCCAATTTCCAATTCGCGCTCCAACCCTTTGAGGTAAAGATGTTCCTGGTCGCGCAAACGCTTTTTTTCCAGGGAGGCTTCCAGCCGCGCCCGCAGCAGCACCGGTTCAAACGGTTTGGGTAGATAGTCTTCGGCCCCTAATTCGATACCCCGCACCACGCTCTTCAAGTCATTCATGGCCGAGATGACAATTACCGGCAGGTCACGCACCTCCGGATCGGCCTTCAGCCGCTCCAGAACCTGAAAGCCATCGAGTTCCGGCATCATGATATCCAACAAGACCACATCAGGCTTTTCGGCAGCCACTTGAGCCAGAGCCTCCCGGCCATTGGCCGCGCTGACCGTGTCGTAATTAAGATCTTCCAGCTCTTGTTCCAGGTAGTCAACGTTGAACGGCTCGTCGTCAACGATCAAAATTTTGGGACGTGGACCCATGCGGATTCCCTCTCACCGTTCCATTAACCGCTGCAAGGCAGCGACCATCGCCCGGTTATCCACCGGCTTGAGCAGATAATCGGCCGCCTCAAGCCGGTACCCCAGCAGCCTTTTATCTACCATGGTCAGCATGATGACCGGAATATCGCGCGTAGCCGGATCGCTTTTAAGATCGTGCAGCACCTGCCAGCCATCTTTACGGGGCATAGTAATATCGAGCGTTATAGCAAAGGGCTGGATTTCTTTGGCCTTTTGCAGACCTTCGTCGCCGCTGGTGGCCCCAATAACCTGATACCCCGCTTCGCTTAAGTTTTCGCCCAACAGGTAAATTGCATCGGGATCGTCGTCAATGGCCAGAACAATCAGGGGTGACACTCCAGTCGCCTCTCGCCCGGCCTTGAAGTGCGCCAACCTTGCCTGCTCCTCTCGACCCGGGCCTGGAGCAGATGAGGAGATGTTCTCGCCGTACTGGACCGGCAAGGTCAGGGTAAAGGTTGACCCTGCACCCGGCGTGCTGGTGGCGGTCAGATCACCGCCGAGGAGGCGGGCCAGGTGGCGACTGATGGACAGACCCAGCCCGGTGCCGCCATACTGGCGGGTGGTGCTGCTGTCGGCCTGTTGGAACTCCTCAAAAATGCGTCCTAATGCTTCGGCAGAGATACCAATACCGCTGTCTGTCACCGAGATAATCAATAAATCAGCAAGGGCGAGTTTTTCTGCGCTCCGGCTCCCCTGGTCAACCAGATGTCTTTGCACCGAAACCACTACCTGCCCCGTATGGGTAAACTTAGCCGCATTGCTCAGCAGGTTGAGTAAAATCTGCTTCACCTTGTTCGGGTCGGAATAAACCGGCGGCAAATCAGCGGCGATAGTTTTGCTCAGGCTGACTCCCGGCTTAAGCAAAGGCTGCGCCGTAATGAGGCACATGTCCACCACCCCAGCCAGTTCAAACCTAACCGGCTGCACCTCCATCCGGCCTGCCTCGATTTTGGCAATGTCCAGGACGGTGTTGATCAACCCTAGCAGGTGTTCGGCACTAACCAGCACTTTATCCAGGTTTTCAAGCTGCTTTTCCGGTAGAAGCCCTTCCCCTTTGCGGCGAACAATACGGCTAAAGCCAATGATTGCGTTGAGCGGTGTGCGCAGCTCATGGCTCATATTGGCCAGAAAGGCGCTCTTGGCCTGGCTGGCCTGTTCAGCCGCTTCTTTGGCCTCCTGGATTTCTTCAAAGAGACGCGCATTCTGGATAGCCGTGCCCACGTTGGCCGCAATAGTGGACAGCAGGCGGGCGTCGCTCTCGCTGAAACGCCCTTCCTGGTCAATGCACTGCACGCTAATCGCACCGATGGCCTCCTGGCCAACCAGAATGGGCACCCCCAGGAAAGATTTGGCCTGAGGGCCGATCAACTCCGCGCCCAACTCGTCGCGCCGCCGCTCAAAATCACGATTGATGAGCAGCGGTTGGCCTGATTCGATAATGGCGGACGTCAAACCCTGGCCAAAACGAATAGAATCCCCCACCACCCGCCGCCCATTTTCATAATCGTAGGGAAAATGGATCAGCGCCGTCTGCGGGTCGTAAAGCGCTACATATACTACGTCCACGGCGAAAATTTGGCGGATTTGCTCGCCGATCAACTCTAACAGCGATCCAAGCTCCAATTCGGTGTTAAGCGCCTTGCTGATGGTGTTGACCATGGCCAGTTCCGCGCTACGCTGGCTGCTTTCCAGCAGCCGCTGTTGTAACTCGGTGTGGGCTGTTTGCAGCGCCGCCAGCGTTTGCGCCAGTTCCGCCGATTGGGCGCGCACGGCCTGCTCACTCTGGCGCAGGGCTGCCTCGGTCGCACGCCAACGAGACAGCAGCAGGTCCATAATAGTCCGTGATGCCGCCGGGCTGGTCTCCAAAAGCTGATTGAACTGATCCTGGTGAATAGCCAGCAGCACGCTGTCGGTGCGGGCCTCGGCGCTGGCCGAGCGCGGGGAGTCATCCAGCAGCGCTCTCTCGCCAATGACTTCACCCGCCTCACGGATGGCCAATAACACCTCACCCGCAGCCGTGGCTTTGAGGATGTCAATTTGACCCTCCTTGATAATGTAAGCCCGGTCGCCGGCGCTGCCCTCGGTAAATAACTGCGCCCCAGCCGGAAGCTGCACCACCTCGACCACGTTGCTCAAGTGATCCAGGTCGCTGGCGGAGAGATCGGCCAGGAGAGGAATTTTCCTCAAAAACTCGTGCATCTTTAAAAGGAGGCGACGGCTGTCTCTAGGTCGGTGTGAAGCTCAAAAAATTGGGTCAACCCTGACATCTCCAGAACCCGCTCCACCTGGGGTTGGGGATTGAGTAATTTAAAGTGCTGCTGCAAACCTGAGTCACGATCCCGGTCAATGTCGTGAAAGACGCTCCAGCCTGCATCGAGGTCGGGTAGTTCTTCCCCGCGCACCAGTAAGGCCAGAGTATGCAAAGCCGCCAGGCCAGAGCTGCCCATAAACGGCGTATCACTCATATCCAGCAGAATGTCGCGCGCCCCGGCGGCAAAAACCTCTCTACCTTTGGCAATCAAACTTTGAAAGCTGGAGGCGTCGAGGTCGCCGTGCGTTTGGAGAACTGTCACCGGGACTCGACCCTGGAGTTGTTTAACCGTGATATCCATCTATCTGCTCCTTAGGTAAATTATTTCTGGGTACGTTGTCAGTGCGGGCAATTTTGTCAAAGCTCAAGCTGGCAGTCAAACGGCAGAGGAAATTGAACCAAATTGCAGGTCAGCTTTGGACAGGTGAGGTAGCGAAGAGATTTTACCATAAGTAGACCTGCTGGGCAATGTGCATAACAACAATCTTGGAAATGATCGCGTTGACTTTTTGATTAACGCTTTCCGGTTTATCCAAAAGGGGTTATAATTGAACCAGTAAGTGAAATTAAATACAAAAACAAGAGGCCGGCATGGATTATTACATTGAAAACCGCACCTTCGACGAGATTCAAATCGGCGATACGGCCAGCCTGATCCGCAGCCTGACCCGGAAAGATATTCAACTCTTTGCCGTCATGTCGGGCGATGTCAATCCGGCCCACCTGGACGAGGAATATGCCCGCAGCGACCTGTTCCGCAAGATTATTGCTCACGGCATGTGGGGCGGCTCGTTGATTTCGACCGTCCTCGGCACGATGCTGCCCGGCCCCGGCACGATTTACCTGGGCCAGACCTTGCGCTTCAAACGACCGGTTGCCTTGTGGGACACCGTGACCGTCTCGGTCACGGCGCTGACCAAGGATGAAGAAAAGCACCGGATTACGTTTGACTGCAAATGTGTCAATCAAAAGGGCGAAGACGTTATCACCGGCACGGCTGAAGTTATCGCGCCCACCGAGAAAGTCAAACGCCCGCGCACGATCCTGCCGGAAGTGCATCTGCATGACCACGGCGCGCGCTACCGTGACCTCATTGCCCTGACCCTGGGCCTGGAGCCGATTCGGGTAGCAGTCGTCCACCCCTGCGACCGCAACTCGCTGCTGGGAGCGATTGATGCCGCCCAGGCCAACCTGATCATCCCCACCCTCATCGGCCCGGAGGCCAAAATCCACGCCGCCGCCGAAACGGACGGCATTGATTTGTCACCCTATCCTCTGATTGCAACCGAACACAGCCACGCCGCCGCCGCCCGAGCGGTGGCGATGGCCCGCGCCGGCGAGGTTGACGCCCTGATGAAAGGCAGTTTGACTACCGAGGAGCTGATGCAGGCGGTGCTCGCCAGAGAAACGGGCCTGCGCACCGGCCGCCGCATAAGCCACGTGGCGGCAGTAGACGTGCCGACGTATCCGCGCCCGCTCTTCATCACGGATGCCGCCATCAATATTCATCCTGGCCTGGAAGACAAGCGGGACATTGTGCAGAACGCCATTGACCTGGCCCTGACCTTGGGCATCCAGACCCCCAAAGTGGCGATTTTGTCGGCCATTGAATCAATCAGTTCCAAGCTGGAATCCACGCTCGAAGCGGCCGCGTTGTGCAAAATGGCCGACCGGGGACAGATTAGCGGCGGCCTGGTAGACGGGCCGCTCGCTTTTGACGACGCGGTTTCGCCGGAGGCAGCGCAGACCAAAGGCATAGTCTCGCCCGTAGCCGGCCAGGCCGATATACTGGTCGCCCCGGATTTGGAAACCGGCAGCATGTTGACCAAACAACTGGAATATCTGGCCGAAGCCCAATCAGCGGATATTGTGCTGGGGGCGCGGGTGCCGATTGTCCTGACCAGCCGGGCCGACAATGCCCTGACCCGCCAGGCTTCCTGCGCCGTCGCCCTGCTGCTGGCTCGCCAGAAGAAGGTGTAGCTGTTAGCTTTTTACTCTGTAATTTCTTCCCACCGCACCAACGCCCTCAACTCCGCCAAATGGCGATCCGCCTCGACCACGCCAGCCAGGCGGGGGCCATCCACATCCTTGAAATCCAGCGAGCCGTAGCTGCTGACCTGGGGCCGGAGCAGAACATGGGGGGGATGGGCCAGGAGACGCTGCTGGTGCAGGTACCAGGTCATCACCCGCACCGAGCGCCACATAGAGGCGGCAGCCGTGGGAATTCTTTTCATACCGTTGCCGCTGGTGCTAAAAATGCCGGGCGGTAGCTGGAAGCCCATAATCGCGCTGATGGGGTCGGTCCAGGGGTTGGCTTTTTCCAGGGGTGGATACACATCCACGGCGATGATCTTAGCCGCGCCCTGATCGTAGGCCACATGGGTGGCCAGGCTGTCAATCACTCCGCCGTCGGCCAGTTGCATGCCATGGTGGTGAATCGGCGGGAATGCGCCCGGTACGGCGCTGCTGGCCAGCACCGCCGGCAGCAGCGGCCCCGCGGAGAGAGTAATTTCCTCGCCGTGGACCATATCCACCGCCATCACCGTCACCGGCAGGATCAGGTCGGCAAAGGTTTTGCCTTCCAACGTTTCGGCAAAATGCTCGTGCGCCCGCCGCTGGCGGCCCCGCGAGCTGATCAGCTTGAGCCGGTCAAGGAATGAAGCGCCCTGCAAGGGGCTGAGTTCCTCGGCGATTTGAGCCGGGCTGAAACCCAGGCCAAACAACACCCCCACAATCCCGCCCATACTGGTGCCGACGATCAGATCAAGCGGAATCTGCTCCCGGACCAATACTTCCAGCACGCCGATATGGGCCAGCCCGCGACTCCCGCCGCCCCCTAAGACCAAACCAATTTTGGGACGATTCAAAGTATATTTCCTAACCTAAAGAAACCCGAATCAAAGAAGGTAGAAAGGTCCACAGATATACACAGATGAGCACAGGCAAATAAAAAAATAAGAAATCTGTGTCTATCTGGGTTAATCTGTGGACCCATTTTCTTACCCGGTGTCCAAGAACTCAATTGTTAAGACATTAACTCAACAATCAATTCGTCAATCCGTTCCAGCCCGGCCCTGAGATAATCCGGCGGCGGGCCGAAACTAATACGCAGATGATGATCCAGGCCAAACTGGTCGCCTGGGACAACCAGTACGCTCTTTTCATGCTTCAAACGGTCCACCAGTTGGGTCGAGTTAAGGTCGAAATTGTAACGCACAAAGGCGATAGCCGCCGCCTGAGGCGGGACGCGCTGGAACAGGTCGCCGTGGCTCTCCAGCCAGCCATCCAAAATGCCGAAGCCCCGCCGAATGTAGGCCCGGGTCCGCTGGATGAGCTGGGGCCGGACCTGCGGCGAGAGGGCTATGGTCGCCAGTTTGCCGGCCAGCATGGTGATGGTCAGGGTGGTGTACTCGTGCCGCCGCCAGATGTCGTCCACGGTTTGCGCCGGGCCGACCACCCAGCCGGTGCGCAGTCCGGGCAGGCCGTAGGCTTTGCTCAAGCCGTTCATGGCCAGCACTTTATCGTAGCGGCCCCAGAAAGAGGGGGTCTGGGTATCGGTGTACTGCTCTGCGCCGCTGTAAACTTCGTCGGCCAGGAGCCAGGCCCCCACCCGTTCGGCCGCGGCGACGATCGCGTCCATCTCAGCTTCGGTCAAAATGTAGCCGGTGGGGTTGTTGGGGTTGCAGACGGCAATCATTTTGGTGCGGGGCGTGACCAATTCATTCAGTTCGTTCAAATCGGGCTTCCAGCCGCGCTCTTCACGCAGGTGAAAGGCTTTGCGCTGGAAGCCAAAGTTGTAGGCCAGCCCCCAAATTTGCATGTAGTTGGGCAGCATGACCACAATTTCATCGCCGGGGTCGAGCAGGGTTTGCAAGGTGATAAAGTTGGCCTCGGCCGCGCCGACCGTGACCAGGACATTATCGGGCGTTGCGCCGGGGTAGAGGGCGGCAATATTTTCGCGCAGTTCGACCGGGCCGTTGGCCTGGGGATAGTTGAGTTCCGTCGCCAGCAACCCCTCGACCATAGCCGGATCCGGCAGCAATTCACGGACCGCCACCGGGTGAACCCCGCTTTCAGAGAGGTTGTACTGGACAACGTTCTCCCATTTGGACATCATATGTTCCATTTCGAAGCGTTCAAATCTATGCACCGGTTTTTTCTCCTTGACCTAGCTTTAATTTTAAAAGGATGACGAGCCGGGATGGAGGATCGGACAAGAGGACATCCACGGCGGGCAGGAGTGAGGTATTACTCATAAATTCCTTCAATCAAAGTATATTGCACTTTATTTAACAGGACGCGGATTTTCGCGGATCGCACGGATTTTTACTTACTTTTTTAAGAGTTACACGCAGTTCAACGTAGTTTAGCCTCTTGTGGGCGGGCATAAAGCCCTAAACTACAGCCCAACCGCATAACTTATATTTTTTAAAGCTTTATCCGTTCGATCCGTGTCCCATTCCCTTAGTATTTTCAAAAGTGCAAACAAAGTGAAAGTATAAGTGAGGTTAAAGATCTATACAAATTTATCCAGAAAGACAAAACGCTGATCTGAATCGGGAGGCGTGCCGGTTACCTGGTGGCCATCAGGTTGATGACCGCTCCCACGGGCAGATGGTCGGATATATCAAAGGACGCGCCCGGAAAAGGGAGGGATTCGACCGGCGGGTTCAAGGACGGAGAGGCCCAAATCTGGTCAATCTTGTAGGGGCCAGCCGTGGCGAGACGCCAGCCGGCCTGGCTTAATACCTGATACTCCTGGCAGTCGGCGGGGTTATCCAAGCAAAAAAAATTCATATCGCCCAGCAGCAGGGTGGGCGATTGGAGATAAGGCGACATTTCCTGGGTCAGAGTGACCAACTCGGCGGCCCGGGTTTTGGCCGAGAAAGGATCGAGGTGAACCACGAAGACATGCACAGGCTGTCCATTGGGCGTCGCCAGGCTGGCGCGCAACGCTCCAACATTCCCCATGCGCGTGGATAGATTTTCCGCCTCGACAATTTTGAACCGGGTGAAGAGAGCTACATGCAGCCCGCTGCCTGTCGGAGCCAGGAAATAATTCATGCCCAGTTCGGCGGCAACCTGCTCGGCCAGAGAAGGCGAGCCTTTATCCCAACCCGCGGCCTCCTGGATGCCTATAATATCAGGTTGGGCCGCTTTGATCACTTCCAAAATTTGGGGCAAGCGATTGCCGGGATAAGCAAAGGGGCTGAGCTTAGCCGCCGCTTGCTCCCAACCGGGGTCGGCCCCGGCCCCAAACAGGATGTTGTAGGACATTACTCGCAGTGTGAGCGGTTGCGAAGATGGCGTAATCCGGACGGTCGCAGCCTCGTTGTCGGTCCACTGCTGGAGTCCGGCCAGAGTCCAGGCCCAACGCCGGTTGCCAGAGGTGAACATAGGGGTATTACTGTTTTGCAGATAGAAAGCCTGTCCAGTGGTGGTTTTTTGCCAGGCGTTACCGGCAGGATCGTAGTGTTCGCACTCAAGCGGCTCGCCCATCATCGCGCCAAGTTGAGCCTTCAGGAAAGCAAAGCCGTGGCTAAAGTGCGGCTGCTGGCCGGGGGAACAGAACATCTCACTCTGAGCTGAAGCATCGCTCAGAGTCAAAAATAGAACCAGGGCTAGTAAAATAAAAGCCACCCAACCTGACTGTCTCATTTTACCGGCTGGCCAATCCACCAGCGGTTTCGCCGCCGTCAATAATAATAGGATGTCCGGTAAAATAGGGCACTTCATCTGAGGCTAAAAAGGCAAAGAGGGCGGCAATTTCCGCCGGTTTGGCGTGTCGCCCCAGGGGAATTTTGCTGTTAACCACCTGCATCATTTCCGGAGTATATTCCGCTTCCTGCATCGGGGTGAGAACATAGCCGGGACAGACAGCAACGACCCGCACCGCCGGGGCTAGTTCCAGGGCCATCGAACGGGTCAGTTCAATGACTCCGGCTTTAGAAGCGTTATAATCGGCGTAATAAGGGTGGCCCACCAGGCCATTGGTAGACCCCATGTTGATAATCACTCCGCCGCTCTGGGCCAGCATTCGCCGGGCGGCCTCCTGAGCCATGTAAAAAACCCCGTTGAGGTTGACGCTCAAGACCTGCTGCCATTCCTGGGGGGTAATCTCCATAAAATTGTGGCGAATGCTGATACCGGCATTGTTAATCAGCACATCCAGGCCGCCGCAGAACCGATCCAGTTCGGTGAAGGCATGAGCTACAGCCGTGACGTCAGATACGTCGGCCACAATCGTGCCGGCCAGGTCAGGATGAGCAGTGGCTATGTTTTGACAGCCAGCCTCATCGCGGTCCAGCACCACCACCCGCGCGCCCTCTTCGAGAAAACGAGCAACTGTTGCCGCGCCGATGCCGCTGGCCCCGCCAGTAATCAAGACTCGTTTGTTCTGCAAACCTCGCATGGCTTACTCCTTGGGCGAGAAAATTTGGCGATGGAGTAAGCTTACACTCAATTACCTTAAACGCAAAACACCTGGCTTTAGCAAAAACCAGGTGACAGGCACTTATCGTTGAAAAGTGTCTGTCACCTTAATGCATTTTATGGCTAGGAAGTGGGCGTGGGCGTTTTGTACTGAGGGTCACACTCCCCAATCCGCCCGGCCTGCCCATGTTCACCCAACCATTTGGCATCGCCGCTGGCAAAAAATTCAAGAGCCTCCTCCCGAGACAAGCTTTGGTGCTCGATGCCCTCCGGGTCAACAAATCTCCCACCGCTCTGCTGCGGCACCAATTCGACCCTGCCGTCAGGGTACACTTTAAACAGGGCCACTGCTCCCCACAAATCAAAATCGCCGGCATTGGGGCCGACGAAGCGAGGCCCGCGTGGGTCAGTTTTTACCCCGTTGAGGCCAAGCCCTCTACTGGCGCAGGTAAAGGTATCACGGTTATTATCCGGGTCGTAATGATACTGCACCATTGTCACCTGGCTCAACACCTCGCGCACGGCCGGGTGGGTTCGATCAGCGGTCGGTTCCAGGGTTGGGGTGGGCGTCACTTGAACCTCCACAGTGACGACCTTCACCACCTCTACCGTCTTGACGACCTCAACGGTCTCGACCACCGGAACTTCTTTCTCGACCTCCACCATTCTGGTGACCGGAATCTCTTTTTCTACCTGCACCGTCTTGATAACGGTGACTTCTTTTTCTACCTCTACTGTCACCAATTTTTCAACTTCCCTGGTGACGACAACCTCCACTTCCTTCTCCACAGTGACCGGCACAGTTTCCTTAACCACCACCGTCTCGACTTTAACCACCGGCGTAGGTGGGGTCTGGGTACAGGCAGCAATCAAAGCCAATCCTACAATTACGGCTAAAACCAGCAAAGATTTTTTGAAACCCATCGTCATTACCTCCGTTTTCTGCTAAGCTGTAGGCCCTGCCAGGCAACTGCTCAGGGTAGAGGGCAAGGCACTGCCGATATTCAATTTTGGGTGGGTAGGGAAGGGGGTGAGGATTGAGGGTCAGTCAGAGGTGGACATTGGACACCATTCGTGGCGAAGCCTCAGTAGATTGAGGCAAAAGGCACACGGTTAAATTGAGAAGTTAAAACAGAAGCCAGAGCAAATTTAAGCAAAGTTTCGGCAGTCTCCCCCAGCCTGATGAATTGCCGTTGCTTGGGATAGACACGACACTGTTTCCCTGTATTTCATTATACCCCAGCGGCTGATCTTTCCTTCATTCTAACTGATCAGCTTGCCAGAATCAGTTTGGGAATACGGGGATGCCCTGAGAAAGCCTGGAGAGACACAGAGCTTAAAAAGTTTCTCTGTGTCTCTCCAGGTTAGCCTGTGCGCTCCGTGTGCTACAATGACTGAGCCACCAAGGCCAGCAAAAAGAGCAAACCATATTGAATTTTATAGTTCCAGTTTAACTTATCGCCGTCCAGCAATCGTTACAATAAACATGAAGGTAACGTTTTTACATCACAGCTTGTAGGCTGAATCCCATAAACACAAAAGAGAGACAGGGACTAAGCAAGTTCCTTGCCTCTCTTTTAACACTATTCGTGCAGTCAAGTCTATTGGGCAGGGATCAGTTTACCAGCCCTTGTATGTAGGTCTTGACGGTCACCTTGGCCGGGTCTACACTGGCGGGCATATCCAGGTCAAGCTGATAAGCCGTTGCCTCTTGCGGTTCAATAATGCTGTTTTCACCGTAGACATCGGTATCTTCCGTCGCCAACAGTTGGCCTTGGTGATCGTAGACCGCCACGACCACAGTTGCCCAGGAGAGCCGCTGGCCGGAGTTATTGACGGCCTCGCCGCTGAAATGCCAGCTCCCCCCGGTCTGTTCCTGGGTCTCGTTGCGGCTTTCCAGGCTCACATGCTTATAACTGTTGGAAAGAGCCGACACCACCCGCACTTTGGCTTGATCCAGCTTGTCCGACTGGTCGAGCACATTATCCACCCCACTGAAGTTGTTGAAGTGATAGGGCACGCTCTGGCCTGGCTCCAGGGCGTAAGGCAGGTAGGCGCTGTCGGCATCCAAGACGGTTCCATCGGCAGCATAGAGGCCGGCCAGGATCAAAACCTCAACCGTTCCCTCGGCCTTGTTCGTTACGCTGCCCACCAGGTGGGTGTAGCCTTCTTCGTCAAGATAGATCCTCGGCTCCGACAGCTCCAGGTTCGGCGCCTTTTCGGTGCGGACCGGCTCGGCGTCAAGATAAACGGCCCAGCTCTTAACCGTCGGGACGGGGCCGGACATGCTAATGCGGAAAGCGGTGCGGTCGTTGCCGCTGGCGTCTCCGGCCGGGGCCAGGTAGCCCGCCATCGCCGCATAGGAATTGGCGGCCACGACATGCTGGTCGCTGTCGAGCGCCGCACCGGCCATCGTATTCAATTCAACCGCTGTCTCACCCAGGTTGACCAACTCACCGACGATGTAACCCGTTCCGTCATCGCCCTTGACCATCTGGTCATTCTGAACTTCCACCTTTACCTCTTTGGCATCGGTTGGGACGAAATCGGCAACGCTGGCTTCATAAGTTTCCGGCTTGCCTTCTTCCATGTTGAGCAAATAGGCAAAAGGAGCGGATTGGCCGGGCTGGATAGTCCACAGCAGTGGGTGTATCACCACCGTGTCCACCGGATTATCCGCGTCATCCTTGAGCAACGCTTGACCGCTGGCATCTTTGATGCTGATGGTCAACTCGACCTGGGTCACGGCGGTATCCGTACCGTTGTAGATGTTACCAACCAGGTGGTAGTAGCTAAAGAAGCCGCCGGTATCTTGATAGCCAAACACATCGGTCACGACCACATCTTTGGGTAGGTCTGCGTGAACTGCCTCGCTTTCGGCAGCGGCTCTCCCGATTTCAGCGGAAGATTCCGCCCTGTTCGAGGCCTTCTTTTTCACTTGGGCCAGCGCCTCATTCACTGCATAGACCGGCTCATTGTTTTCAGCCTCAACCGGCGCGATGGCGGCTTCCACCACTCCGGGAACGGCCGGCTTTTCTTGATCGGGCGAAGAAGCTGACACCTGGTTACAAGCTATCGAAGTTACGGTAAAGAGAGCGATCAGAAGAAGAATGAGTAGTTGCCGTAGCATGGGTTGACTGTGTTCCTTTTGAGTTTTTAAGGTATTGTTTTGGATGGAGTATTCCCAACGGCGCGAGGCTAAAGCCGCTGCGCCGAAAGAGCCAAGCCCAGCCAGGCTTGGCTTACAGCGCTGCTCGCTTCAATCGGGGTGGCTGCTGAGGTTTGGCCAATTTAGCGCGGGCCATCTGGGCCAGCTTCCACAACAGCGCCTGGCCGCCCAATCGCCCCAATCCGTTAGCCTGAATAAGCCGCTCCTGCTTCGCTTCTCGCAACAGGTCATTATACTGCTCTTGCCGCATCATTAAATCAGAATGTCCTACTAACATCATGGCCTCCTGGTCAACTTACCTGCTTTAATAACCTTCCAGTTCCCCAACAGAGTTGGGGGACTGGAAGGGGAACTTGCTTTGCTGCTGTCGAATACAGCGCGAATTTTATTTATAGGTATAGTTTAGGTGATGGCCGTCTCATGAACGTTACGGGAATCGTTACGGAAGAAGTAAAACTGAGACCTCAGCCAGGTCTGTAGGATAAGTTGTTAACTTGTCCTATACTGCCATAAAATTGAAACGCATCCACCTTAGCCAGGCAATTTGGCCGTGATTTTGATATGGCCTAAAATGTAGCGAATTTAGCATTTTATCAGTGCAATCTGTGGTTAAAGCCAGGACGGGTAAAATGAAGGCTCACTTTTACAAATACCAGGCGCTCGGCAACGATATGGTCGTCATTGATCCGGCTCGCTTTGATTTTCCCCTGACTCCGGCCACGATTCGCCTTATCTGCGACCGCCACTTCGGCCTGGGCAGCGATGGCATTTGCAATGGCCCTTTGCCCGGCGAGAGACAGCCCCACCAGATGCGTTTTTTCAATCCCGACGGCAGCGAGTCCGGTAAGAGTGGCAATGGCTTGCGCATTTTCGCCCGGTATTTGTGGGATCAGGGTTATGCGCAGGATTCAGTTTTTGATATTGGGATTGGGGGTGGGGTGGTCAAGGCTGAGATAAAAGACAAAACGGCCCGGACCCTGGCCATCGAAATGGGCCAACTGTCGTTTCACAGCACCGATATTCCGGTCAGTGGTTCGCCGCGAGAGGTTGTCAACGAAACAATGCATCTGGCTGGAAGGCATTATCGCGTGACGGCTGTGACCATCGGCAATCCGCACTGTGTTATCTTTACCGAAGAGGTATCCGAGGCAGCGACCCGTGCCGCCGGCCCGGCCATTGAAGTGGATGCGCATTTCCCCCAGCGGACCAACGTCCAATTTGTGCAGGTCGTGGACCGGCATACGCTCCAAATCGAGATTTGGGAGCGCGGGGCTGGCTATACCCTGGCCTCCGGCACATCCTCATGCGCGGCGGCGGGGGCGGCGGTCAAAACCGGGCAGTGCGCCAGCCCGGTCGAGGTGCGCATGCGGGGCGGTACGGCGTCCGTGACTCTTGCCGCGGATTGGCAGGTGTTGCTGACAGGTGAGGTGGAAGCGGTGGGTTCTGGAATTTTTGCGGCGGATCTAGTCGCCAGGTTTGAGAGAGAGTGAAGGTTAAGCAGGCAAGGATTGGAAGCCCGGCCGGGGGGCAGGTTGGGCTAAGCGGCCAACGTTGCCATTCTGCGCGCCCTCGCTGTTCAGGATAGCTATCGCCGGCGGCGTTTCCACCGGGCGAGCGGTTCCTGCCAGCGCCTCGATTTCGGCCCGGTCTTCGATGATGCGCTCGATTCTGCCGTCGAGCATCTGCACGACCTTATCCACGTAGTGGCACATGCGCAGGTCGTGGGTGACCATAATCCCCGCCCGGTCATGTTCGTGAATCAACTCGGCAAAGGTTTCGACCACCTGGAACGCTCGCTCAGTATCGAGGTTGGCGGTCGGCTCATCGGCCAGCACCAGGTTGGGGTTGTGGATAAGGGCGCGGGCAATCGCCACCCGCTGCTGCTGTCCGCCGGAGAGTTGGCTGGGCAGATTATGCAGCCGGTCGCCCAGTCCCAGGCGGGTCAGGAGGTCTTGCGCCCGCTCCCGGCCTCGTTTGTCCAGGCGATTGTTGAGCCGGAGCATCAATTCGACATTTTCCTGGGCATTTAAAAAGGGCAACAAGTTGTTCTGTTGAAACGTGAAGCCGATTTTCTCCCGGCGAAAGCGCGTGCGCTGAGCCTCTTTCATCTCGGCCAGGTTATGGTCGTCAATAATGATCGTGCCGCTGCTGGGAGTCAAGAGGGCCGCCAGCATGGCCAACATGGTTGTTTTGCCGGAGCCGCTTGGCCCGACCAAACCAATAAATTCGCCGGTCCGAATGGTCAGCGATACCTCATCCACCGCCTTGATGGGGGTACTATCGCTTTTATAAATCTTGCTGACGGCTTGGGTTTCGAGAACAACGGTCATGTACTTCTCCAATTGAGTGAATCTTTGCCTGCGGAGGGTCAAAATGCACTTTGACACTCCACACCATCTCTTTTACGACGCCAGGCCCAAGGCCCGTAAGGGTTCAACTCGCAGCAAGAGTCTAATGGAGACCAACCCGCCCAGGGGGCCAATCAACAGCAGGGTGACAATGGCGGTCACGACGGCAGTGGGGGTGAAGACAATCGCACTAATGGAACTCAGCGCCAGCGACAGCCCCAGCGTACCCAACCCGCCAAGGGCAATGCCCAAAATCGTCACCACAATGATTTGCAGCATAGCCGCTATCGCGACAGTCAAATTTGAGGCGCCAATTGCCTTGAGCACCCCAATCTGGGCCACCTTTTGCAGCGTTTGAATCTGGAAAAAGCCGCCGATCACCAGGATGCCGATCAGCAAGGTAAACGTCCGCTGCGTGTTTAAGGTGCTCTGCTGCGGCCCGTAACCGGGCGTGTTTTCATAAGCGGTCTTGAGGTCGGCTGCTTCCAAATTGCTAACCTGCTGCTCGATCCGCTGGGTTATAACCTCACGGCTGGCCGGATTGTCCAGTTTCACAGCAACGACATTGAAGATAAATTCCTGAGCTGGGTCACGCTCCACCTGGGCTTTGGGCTTGATTTCATCCCAGGCGAGAAGCGGCACAAAGACAGACGGCTGAATCGAGTAGCGGCGGCTGTCGGTGATGCCCACCACTCGCAGGGTGTAGAACTTTTCTTCGGTGCCCTGAATGGTTTTTATGGTAAAGGTATCGCCGATTTTTAAGCCCGCCTCCAGCGCCACATTCTGGTCAATCACCGCTTCCTTGCTGCGCCGGCTCTGCAAAACGTGACCCTCCCGCGCTGGCGGCGCCCCCGGCTTGCCCGGCTCAACGCCAATGAGCGAGGCGTCCAGCGGTTCCTGGCCCGACAGAATAATGGAAGTACTGGCAAAGCCGATGGGTCCAACCTCCTTGACCCCCGGCACACGGGCGATATTGTTCAACTGGGAGCGTCCCACCCGGCTGGAAGGGATGGAAAACTCTACATTCTTTTGATACATCAACAACTCGGCGTCGAGATTTTCGATATATTCACGGTTGCCCAGCCCTAACCCTTCGGCCAGGGCGGCTATGAACAAAACCAGCGTCGTAATCAGCGCAATCACCAGGCCGATCAGCAAAAATCGCCCCTTGTTCCGCCACATTTCCTTAAACGCCAAATAAAAGGCCATTACTCTAACTTTCTTAAACGTGAGGTTTCTAAAACCTGTCAGATCTTATCTAAACCCGTTTATTTTTTAACGCGAACTAATTGAACCAAGTATAACACATTTCTCACCATTTGTCAATATATTGTCTACATTTATTAAAGTTTTACCCCAAATGCTTGTAACTCAGTTTCAAAAAGATTTGTGATAGGTAGGAAAATATGATTGATGGTTTAGGTATTAATCTCTTATAATTAGACAAGCTACAATGATGTTTGGACCGAGGGGTAGCCAGCTTTTTGCAGTTGCAAAAGAAATTTGGCGGTCACTCAGTTTTGGATATTGCCGAAATGGAATCAGGTCTTTCTGATGAGGACTATTCGAATTCGTCGAGTAGAAAGTGGAGGCGACGGCTAGGGCCGCTCCAGTCCATGGGCTTCGAGCAATTCCACATTCTCCATCAGCCTTTCGGTCGGACCATCGGCTACTATCCGCCCTTCGTCCATAATCACCATGCGCGGAAAAAGCTCGCGGACCATCAGCATATCGTGAGAGGAGATGAGCATGGTCAGCGGCAGTTCACGCAGTAGGGTAATGAGCGACCGCCGGGCGCGCGGATCCAATCCGGCTGAGGGTTCATCCAGCACCAAAATTTCCGGGTCCATGGCCAGCACGGTCGCAATGGCAATCCGCTTCTTCTCCCCGACACTGAGATGATAGGACAGCCGTTCGGCGTACTGGCTCATACGCACCTGTTCCAGAGCGCGCGCCACTCGCGCCCGTACCTCGACTTCGGGCAGGCCCATGTGGAGAGGGCCAAAGGCCACATCCTCGAACACGGTCGGCGAAAAAAGCTGGTCGTCGGGATTTTGGAAGACCAGCCCCACTTTGGCCCGGATGACCGGCAGATTCGCTTTAGTGAGGAGGAGTCCAGCCACCTGGATGGGACTGTCATGACCTAAAATGCCGTTCAAGTGCAGCATCAAGGTACTCTTGCCCGCCCCATTCGGCCCGACCAGGGCCACTTTTTCACCCCGGTTAATCCGCAGCGACACCCCTTTCAAGGCTGGATGTCCATCAGGATAGTGGAAGGATAAATTTTCCACCGCCAGCGTCACGACTTCATCATCCTGAATGCCCGTATGGACCATTGGCTTGGGTAGACTGGAAGAGGCTACTGCTGGGTTATGAATGACCGGCATAGCAAAATCCTATCTTGAGTGAAAATAAGGAGAACAAGTTGGCAGCTTGTCCCACAAAATCAAACTTGAGCGATAATCTGGACGATGAGCAAAATCATCCCAGCGGCCAGGCAAAACAGCCAGTCATGGGGTCGCATCCTATGCGGGTTCAGAGTTAGAAATTGGCCATCATAGCCCCGAGCCAGCATGGCGCTGTAAACCCGGTCGCTGCGCTCGTAGCTGCGAATAAAAAGCTGGCCGGCCATGTGCCCGGCAACCCGCGCCCGCCAGGGAATCGAACCACCACTGCGGTAGCCGGGCAAACGGGCGCTGCGCGACTCGCGGGCGCGGAGCAGGCGCATCACTTCATCCACCAGTACAAACAGGTAACGATAGGTAAAAGAGACCACCGCCGTTATCAAGGGCGGCACGCGCAGGTGACGTAGCGCATGCATCAAATCTGGAAACTGGGTTGTCGCCACGAGCAGGATGGCTACTTGCACCGACAGCCAGCTCCGGGCGACGATGCTGGCGCAGCGAATAAAACCGGCATCGGTGGCGGTCAACTGCCAGGGGCCGAGGGGTAGCGTGAAAACGGACTGGCCGGGTACAGTAAAAATCAGGGCCAGAGCCGGCAGGGCAAACGGCAGAGCAATAAAGGAGCGTTTAAAACTGTAACTGATACCTAAACCAGCCTGAATATTGGCCAGCACGACTACACCCCAGGCCAGCAAAAACGCCAGCCAGGCTCCATCGGGCAGCAGCGCATTGGATACAATAAAAAGAACCGTCACCACCACCTTGACTCGTGGGTCCAGGCGATGGATCAGGCTCTCTCTCGCCTCGTAGCGATCGAAGGTATTGGCGTGCATTACCGCGAAGCGGGCTGCCCGGCTTTAGGGGTTGGCCTTGCTGCTGAACGGAATATGAACCGCCCAATGCCGAAAGCAGTAGCGGCAACAACGAGCGCGCCAATCAGTCCCGCCACAATTGTTGAGGCCGTACTTTTACCCAGGAAAGGAATAGTATAATCGGGCAAGATATTGTAAGGTGCAGCCTGTCCCTGAGCCAGGAAACCCATATCTTCGGCAACACGTTCCAGCCCATCCGGGTCAGCGGACGCCAGGGGCGAAAGCAGAACGAGCGCGAGGGCAATGGTCAAGCCAATAACGACCCAACCTGCCCCCCCCCGAGCCTTGACTGTTTCCACCTCTAACAAATCGGGCCGGGTTTGGGTAATGAAAGCTAAGGCAGCGACCGTAATTAATGCCTCGCCAATGCCAATCAGGGCATGCACGCCCAGCATCGCCGGGACTGCTATGCCGAAAGGCGATGTGTCGCTGAAGCCTAATTGCAGTGCTGTTACAAAAGCCCCCGCCATGACGGTCAACCAGGCGGCGACAGCCGCTACAGCCAGGCGCACAGTCCGGCTCTGCCCGACCACACTGCGATAGAGGCCGTAACCAATCAATGCGGTCAGCAGTCCCATGTTAAAAATATTGGCGCCCATCACCAGCAAGCCGCCATCCTGGAACAAAAATGCCTGTAAGCCAATAACACAGGCCATCACCAGCATCCCGGCCCACGGGCCCAGTACAATCGCGGCCAGCGCCCCGCCCAACATATGCCCCGAAGTACCCCCGGCCACCGGGAAGTTGAGCATCTGGGCGGCAAAGATAAAAGCGGCCATAATTCCCATCAGTGGAATCTGGCGCTCACCCAGTTGGTCCTGAGTTTTGCGGACCGCAATACCCAAAAGTACAACCGTGGCGATCCAAAAAATGAAGGCGATGGGCAAACTTAGAAAACCATCAGGAATGTGGAGCGCCGGGTCGTCAACGACAGCCTGCAAGAAATCCGGAAAAACCGGCCACAACAGCAACATCGTTTACCTTCCTTTCCATTTTTGTTTTGGGACTTTGTGGGGAAATGCAACTATTTGCAGACGTATTGTATGGCAGAAAAATATATTTGTCAAGTCAATATTTAGCTAAAGTTAATAATCGCAAATGCAAATATTCACAACCAGGGATTGCTGGCTCGCTCGCGGCCAATTGTCGTCACCGGGCCGTGGCCGGAGCACACAACCGTTTCATCAGGCAGCACCATCAATTTGTGGTTGATGCTGGCCATCAGGGTTTCGTAATCGCCGCCAGGCAGATCGGTGCGACCAATGCCCCCGGCAAAAAGGACATCCCCATCAAAAATGATGCCGGCTTTTTCTTCGTAAAAACTCACGTGGCCGGGTGTGTGACCGGGGGTGAACAACACCTGAAACGTATGCGTGCCAAAAGAGATGGTATCGCCTTCGGCCAGGAGCAAATCAGGTTCCGGGCTGGGCGAAGCGTCGAGGCCAAACAGGCTGGCCCCGCCGTTTTGACGGAGGAGGGGTAAATCCAGCGGATGAATAGCCAGGGGCGCGCCCGTCGCTTCGACCAGCGGGCCGTTGGCCAGAATGTGGTCAAAGTGAGCATGAGTATTCAAAATATATTTGATGGTCAGCCCCAAGGCTCTAATCTCGGCCAGAATTCGCTCCGGCTCTTCGCCAGGATCAATGACGACTCCTTCCCTGGTCAATGGACAGCCGGCAAGGTAGCAATTGGTTTGGATCGGTCCAACCAGGAGTTGACGGAAAATGCCAACTCCACGGGGGCCTGGAATGATAGTACCACTTCCTGTTGCAGCCATAACGTTACCTTTCTGACAGGTTGATTGAATACCCTTACCTTATCAAATAGACGACAATGGGGTGCAAAATCTTCCGATTTTGGAGGGATGGTTTCTGGGGTTGGCCTGCCCTATTCTACCACATTTCCTCTGGAATGCGATTAAAATAAGGGCATTGGCCGTCTTTGAGGTTGAGAGAATAATAAGGTTATCTAAACGATGGGCAAGAGGGGGAACAACAGGATGGCAGCCAGGCAGTGCATTTTGGTCGTAGATGATGAGCCTCAAATTTGTGATGTGGTGGAGCTTTACTTACGGCGAGAGGGTTTTGAGGTTGAAGTAACCCATGACGGCGAGAGTGCGCTCAAAATAGTTGAACATAAGCCACCCGATTTGATCGTACTGGATGTAATGATGCCTAAAGTTAACGGCCTGGAGGTCACCCGTCTGGTGCATGACCGTTTTCACATTCCTATTATCATGCTGACTTCGCGGGGTGAAGAAACCGATAAAATTGTGGGGCTAGAAACAGGGGCGGACGATTACGTCGTCAAGCCGTTCAGTCCCAAAGAACTAGCGGTTCGGGTCAAAGCGGTGTTACGCCGGGCCGGCGTTCCGCCGGTCGATGAGGCTAAATCAGCCCTTATTCACATAGGTGATTTGAAGATTGACTCGACAGCGCATTGGGTCACCGTCCAGGGGCGGCCTGTGACGCTTACGGTTAAAGAATTTGAACTGCTCTGGTTTTTAGCCAGCCACCCCGGCCAGGTCTTTTCTCGCGATCAATTATTGGACAAAGTCTGGGGGTACGATTTTTATGGCGATAGCGGGACCGTCACAGTGCTGGAACGCCGTCTGCGCGAAAAAATAAAAGCCGACCCAGCTAATCCTCAATATCTCCTCACCGTGTGGGGCATTAAATTTGCCAAACCCTACCCCATTTCAGGAGAAGAATCGGTCGAGCCATGACCGTATCATGGCTGCCTTCGATTTAAGCCCCAGGCCCGAGATACCGGAACGGTAAACAGGATCCCCGTGTTTGGCTCGTCGAAGGCGCCGGTAATGTTCTCGGTCGCTGCAACCAAGGCCGCCACATCAAAGCCATCAGGCACAACAACGAAAAGCGTGCGATGAGGCGTCTCACGACTTTGCAGCAGGTCTTCCAGGGAGGGAAATAAGGGCAAATCATCGCGCAGGCTGCGCTGGCCCATGTATTGGCTCAACCCCTTACTACTCAAGATCGTCACACCTGCTACCCCCATCTCCAGCCAGGCAGACAGAACATCCTCGGTCTGGTCAGGATCATTAAGTACCAACATGACGAGTTCTGGCAACACTAACCTCCTTTCCTCGAAACACCAGTCGCAGCAAAGGTGGGGTAGCTAAGGTGGTCACCAGCACCATGATCACCACCACCGTGAAAACATCAGCCTCGATGACGCCCGCCGTCACCCCTACCCCGGCGACAATCAAACCAACTTCACCCCGCGAGACCATCCCCACGCCCACCCGCAGCGCCTCGGACCAGGTTGTACCACCAAGCCTGGCCCCAGCACCCGCACCGATCAGCTTGGACAGCACCGCCACTACGCAAACCGCTACGACCAACCCAAGGTCATCGGCTGATAATAAGCGCGCGTTGGCTCTTAAGCCAATACCTACCAGGAAAATGGGCACAAAAAAAGCATAGGTCAGGGTATGAATGCCGGTTTCAAGATCATCTTTGACCCGGCTGCTGGAGAGGGCCACTCCGACAATGAAAGCGCCGGTAATGGCGGCAACGCCACCGACAGCTTCAGAGGCCCAGGCAAAGATGAGGACGCTCACGACAGCAAAAGACATCAAGCCTTGACTCACCTGCAGCCGCTCCGCCCAGAGGGCCAGCCTGGGTAACAACCACCGGCCCAAGAGAAAAGCCCCGGCAAGAAAAAGGAGCATGCGGGCTACAATCCAGGTTAGACCCAGGAGACCACCCCCTCCACCTGTTTCGATAGCCACATAAGCCGAAAGGACAGCAATAGCCAAAACATCATCCACGACGGCAGCGCCTAATAAAATCAACCCTTCCCGGCTGCGCAGGAAGCCCAGTTCCATCAAGGTTTGGGCGGAGATACTGACCGAGGTGGCGGCCAGCACAATACCCAGAAACAGCGCCTGGCTGGAACTGTAACCAAACGGCAGCGCCACAGCCATCCCCAGGCCAATCGGCACAATGACGCCCAGCACACCGGCGAACAGGGCCGGTCTGCCCGTTTTGGCAAAATCCGAAAGATGGATCTCCAGGCCGGCGGCGAACATCAATAAAATCACGCCGAGTTCCCCCAACTCGTGAAGGGTATCTACCGTATGGGCTGTTTCAAAATAGGGTTGCCCGAAGATATTGAACACCGAGGGTCCGAGCAACAAGCCAACGATCAGCTCACCCAGCACCGCTGGCTGGCCAGTCCGGTTGGCTAACCACCCTCCCAATTTAGCTGCAGCAATGACCAGGGCCAGCGCCAGGAGCAAAGGTACAATGGACGGCAACTGAATCTCCTTCCTCAAAAAGGTCAGGCCACCAATATTGATGTGTTAGGTTAGAGGACAGGGCTGATGGGACGCTTTTACGGGACCGGTATTATGCCCGATAAAGACGGGATTGGCAAAACCTGTCCCACATATGGGTCCGTCCCGATTTATGATAGCGTAGGACACACGAAGCGGACAACTTGTCCTAATTTAGGGTAACGAAAGTGCCTTCTCGTCCCAGATTTACCCCATAAAATACACTTCCACATACTGTATATTGTACTTCCCGGCCCTAGTACCACTATATACGAGATATGAACATAAAAATTAGCGGTATCGTTTTACACCTGGCTGGCTCGGTGCTATAATTTGGATTATGATGGGCCCAAAGATTCCGCGACGCATCTTTCTTAAAGGCTTGGGGGTAGCCCTGCTGGTAACAAGCTGTTCCCCTGAAATTGCCACGCTCCCCTTCCAGCCGCCGACCCCCACCCCAACCCCCCTGCCAACGCCGACCCCCACCCCCTTGCCCAGCGCCGATGCCGTTTCCCAAACCTACCTGTCAGCCTGGGCGCGGGGCGATTACGGCACAATGTACAGCCTCTTGACGCCCGAGTCGCAACTTCGCCTCAACTTCACCCAGTTTCAAAGTGTCTACACCGACGCGTTAACCCAGGCCACAGTCAAGCAGGTGGCGACCCAGCCCCAATCCCTCTTGCATACCGGCGACCAAGCCTCGGTCACGTTTCGCTCCGTCTGGCAGACCCACCTTTTTGGTAATCTCAGCGCCGACAACTCTATGCGTTTAAAATTTAGCCAGGGCCGTTGGGGTGTCGAATGGCAACCTACCCTGGTTTTGCCACAGTTGGGTGAGGGAGTCAGCCTGGTCTTTCTGAGCGAACAACCGGCGCGGGGCAATATCTACGACAAAAATTTTCACGCGCTGGCGACCCAGGGCCAGATGGTGACGGTCGGCGTCATTCCTCAATTTCTGAAGGATGAGCAAAAAGTCATTAATTACCTGTCCACCCTGACCAAAGTGCCACCCGACAAAATCAAGGTCCAAATTGACGCCGCCCGGCCCGACTGGTTTGTGCCGGTCGGTGAAATCACGTTTGAAGCCAGCCTGGAAAATGACAACATGCTGGTTAACCTGGCCGGGGTAGATCGCCGCGCGCATGAGGTCCGCACCTATAATGACGGCGAGACCGGCGCTCATATTATTGGTTACATGGGCAAGATTCCGGCTGAAGAAAAGCAGGAGTACCTGGCCCAGGGGTATCAAGGCGATGAACTGGTCGGGCTGGCCGGCATCGAAAGGTGGGCCGAACGTGACCTGGCCGGCCAGCGGGGGGGCCGCCTGGTGACATTGTCGTCGTCACGCCAGGTCTTGTCTGAAATCGCCACGCTTCGGGCGCGCGCGGGCAGCAGCGTCTACTTGACGGTAGATACCCCGTTCCAGGCCACCGTCGAGCAACTTTTGGGGACACGTCTTGGTGCGGTCGTGGTGATGGACCCCAACAGCGGCGCCCTTTATGCCCTGGCCAGTTATCCCCGCTTCAAACCGGCCGTCTTCACCACCGGCTTTGATGTAGATGCCTGGGCCAAACTGTATAGCAGCGAGAAACGTCCCCTGCTGAATCGAGCCACGCAGGGCCTCTACCCGCCTGCTTCCGTCTTTAAAGTGGTGACAATTAGTGCCGCCTTGGAGGCGCTTGGCCTCCAACCAGACATGATGTTTGTTTGCACCGGCAAGTGGGACGGCCTGGGCAAGCAGTTTGAAAAGAAGTGCTGGTTGCAAGGAGGACACGGCCGGATCAATCTGGTAGACGGTCTCACCCAGAGTTGTGATGTGGTTTTTTACGAACTGGGTCTGGCCTTGCACAGACAAGACCCCCAACTACTACCCAACTGGGCCCGCGCCTTTGGCCTGGGCGTGCCGACCGACCTCCTGGGTTTGACCGAAGGCGCCGGGGTAGTGCCGGATGAAGCCTGGAAACAGGCCAACCTCAGCCAGCCGCTTTTTGACGGCGACGCGGTGAATACGGCCATCGGGCAGGGATACATGTTGGCCACGCCGCTGCAAATTGCTCGTCTGCTGGCCGCGGTGGGCAACGGCGGGCGACTGCTCCGGCCCCGGGTCATTGATAAAATTGTCGCCGTAGACGGCAGCGAACAACCCTTTGAACCGGAAGTAGCCGGAACATTACCCCTCTCCCCCGAAAGCCTGGACCTGATTCGGCGCAGCCTGGAGGCGGTTGTCAGTGGGGCACGGGGGACCGCCCGCTCTGCTTTCAATAATATTACCTACACTGTCGCCGGCAAGACCGGGACGGCCGAATCGGGCCAGGAGAAACCGCACGCCTGGTTTGCCGGTTACACCCCCGCCGACGAACCCCGTGTAGCCATTGCCGTCATTCTGGAGCACGCCGGCGAAGGCTCCAAAGAAGCTGCCCCCCTGTTTAGACGAGTTGTTGAAGCCTTTTTTGAGTGGGAAGCCAAACAGATTTAAATGTTGTTTTGAGTGCTTTAGACCCTAAGGTTTTAAAAACCTTTAGGGTCTTTCCATAACGCCAAATTCTTGAATCTCTGCCCTTCGCTTAACAACAACCATTTTTTATCCCACCTGTTCGTCTTTAACATAAAAAATTAGGGAACACAGCTTCAATAATCGTTTTTTTACTCTCCTTTTATCCCACTCAGGCTGTTTCAGCAGTCCTTTTTAACAGCGTTATGTAATTTCACAAATTAGAAATTACTTAATAAACACATTGACATAGTTTTTTTCTTATGCTATTATGACCCCAGGGTTACAAACCACCGTTTGAAAGGAGATAACGGACACCAATGGCATCTCGTACTGAGCAAATGATAGCCCGTTTGAGAGATTTACAGGCTGGCACGGCTGATATTGAGGCTTCGGCCGTAGTGAGCGTGGATGGGTTAATTATGGCCTCTTCCCTACCCGCCGATGTTGAGGAAGACCGGGTTTCGGCCATGTCGGCCGCGATGCTTTCCCTGGGCGAGCGAATTGCAGCGGAATTAGGGCGCGGCATTCTGGACCAGGTTTACATTCGCGGTAACAAAGGATATGTCATTCTCATGTCCATCGGCGAAGAAGCGGTGCTCACTGCCCTGGCTCGCGGTGATGCCAAGTTGGGCCTGATTTTCCTGGATATGAAACGCGCCGCCGAGGATTTGGCCAAGCTGGTTTAACCGGACTGCCGTAGCAGTAACTGATGTAAATAAGGCCGCTCATTTGTGAAGAGCGGCTTTTATTATTAACGAAAAAACATCCTCAACCTCTTCCACCCTCGTAACCTAACTTTGGATAGGTGACGCTTTATCTGCCCTGCTGGTATAGTGGAAATACCAAACTCACTCCAGGTGATAAAGCCATGTCAAACCAAGAAGCTGCTTTCGTAAAGTTCAACAAAACCAAAGCCAGGTGCTGGAATGGGTCCAGTTGTCTGGCGGTAATAGGCGTCATTATCGCGCTGATTTTAATCACGCCTCCCGTGGCTCGATTTGGTTACTGCCACGGCTGGTGGCTCAAGCCAACTCGCTGGGCTTACTACTGGTGGCTGTGCGACTGCGGCCCGGAATTTGAGCAAAGTTTGTCTATCAAAACTGCTTGAAGATTATTATAGGGGTGTTCACAAACCTGTGGCACACCACCAATTATGAAAAGGTAGCAGAGTAACAAATGTAACAGAGGTATAATACCCCTGTCTACTGTCTACTGTCTACCGTCTACTATTTTCAAAGGAGGTAGTCAAAATGTCGAAAATTAATCCACCCTTTCGAGCTGACCATGTGGGCAGCCTGCTCCGGCCCAAGGGACTGCTGGAGGCCCGCGCGCGCTATCAAAACAACGAAATAGCCAAAGAGGAGCTGCGCCAGGTTGAAGACGAGCACATCCGCGAGGTCATCAAAAAACAGGAAGCCATCGGCTTAAAAAGCATTTCCGACGGCGAATTCCGGCGGACCTATTTTCACATTGATTTTCTGGAACGTCTGCAGGGCGTGACGACGAGCGGCGGCATCGAGGTAAAATTCAAAGGCAAGCAGGGCGAGGTCAACTTTGCGCCGCCGCGTTTATCGGTCACCGGCAAACTCCGCCATGGGGAGGATATTCAGAAAGCGGACTTTGAATTCCTCCAATCCGTGACCACCCAGACTCCCAAGGTGACGATTCCTTCGCCGACGATGGTCCATTTCCGGGGCGGGCGCCAGGCCATTGATATCGAGGCTTATCCCGATTTGGACGAGTTTTTTGCCGACCTGGCCCAATGTTACCGGGACGAAATTGACTCGCTCTACCGGGCCGGCTGCCGCTATATCCAACTGGACGATACCAACCTGGCCTACCTGTGCGATCCCAAGCTGCGGGCCGGGGCCAGAGAGCGGGGCGACGACCCTGATGAGCTGCCTCACGCTTACGCGGCCTTAATCAACGCGGCAATTGATAACCGCCCGGATGATTTGACTGTAGCCGTCCATCTCTGCCGGGGCAATTTCCGCAGCGCCTGGGTCGCCGAGGGCAGTTACGAGCCGGTGGCAGAAGTGTTGTTCAACGAATTAAACGTGGATGCTTACTTTTTGGAGTACGACGACGAGCGCTCCGGGGATTTTGCCCCTTTGCGCTTTGTGCCGGCGAACAAAACCGTCGTCCTGGGTCTGGTCACAACCAAGGTGGCTGCCCTGGAATCGAGCCAGGAATTGATCCAACGGGTTAAGGAAGCCGGGCGCTATCTGTCGCTTGAGCAGATGTGTCTCAGCCCCCAGTGCGGATTTTCCAGCACCGTTCACGGCAACCAGATTACCGCCGACGATCAGTGGGCCAAGCTGGAACGGGTCATCGGGACCGCCCGCGAAATCTGGGGCGATTAAAAGAAGCTGCGCCGCTTAAGGTTAACGATGCGCTTGGAAAAGTTTTGGGACGATTTGCGGGCCAGCCTGTGGTTCCGGCCCGCCGTGTGGGTTGTTCTGCTGGGAGCGACGGCGTTAATTTTGATCGCCTTGGAGCGGAGTTGGTCCCCAAGCCCCCTGGCACTCCAACTTTATGGATTATTGGCTATGGAGGCCGATGGCGCGCGCATTGTCCTGGGCACCATCAGCGGGGCCATGATCACTGCTACCACACTCGCTTTCTCGCTGGTTATTGTGGCGGTCATGCAGACGGCGAATGCTTACTCACCCCGAATTTTGCGCCTCTACCTGAGCGATAACGTTAACCAGAATGTCCTGGGCATCCTCATTGGCACCTTTTTGTTTAGCCTTCTGACGCTGCGGGCAGTGAACACTTCTGAAGAGAGCCGATTTCTGCCCAGTCTTACGGTCATCATTACCATCTTTTTGTCGCTCTTCTCCATCGCCGCCTTTATTTATTTTCTTGACCACGTCGCCCATTCCGTCGAAGTAGACAACATCATCAGCCTGATCATGCATGACACTGTAGGGCTGCTGGATGATCTGTTCCCCAGCACCCTGGGCCAACCTTTCCCGGCTGAATTCCCTCCCCCTTTACCTGATGACGCTTCCACCGCAGTCACCGCCAAGCACAGCGGCTATCTGCAATATATTGATCCAGACACATTGCTGGATGCGGCTACCCGGCAAGATTTACTCATCCGCGTAGAGCGTGTTACCGGAGATTATGTGCTATCGGGAACGCCTTTGGCCCAGGTTTGGCCGGCTGCCGCCCTGGACGAAGTGTTGGTAGAGACGATCCAGACTGCGTTTCAACTGGGCACGGAACGCACCCTGGTGCAAGATTTATGCTTTGGCGTGCGCCAACTCTCCGATATTGCCCTGCGTGCTATCTCCCCAGCCGTCAATGATCCGAGCACAGCAGTCAACGTGATTGATGCTCTGGCTACTCTACTGGTCAAGCTGGCTCAATTAGAGCCTGTTTCCCCGTATCGCTGCGATGCTATGGGCGCCCTGCGGGTCATTGCGCCCGGTCCAACCTTTGAGGCTGTGCTCGATCTGGCCTTCAACCAAATCCGCCAGTATGCTGCCCGGGATTACGCCTGCACGCTGCGCTTGATTGAAGTCTGCGGCGAAATTGGCTATGTTACCCGGTGTCCGGCCTATCGCGTTGCTTTACGGCAGCACGTGCAGATGCTGGCCCGTTCGGCTGACCAAAATTTTGACGAGCCAAACGACCGGGCTGAGGTAAACAAACGCTTGCTGCGAACAGCCGAATTACTCCAACAGGAGGCAAAATCTGTCCTATTGGTTATAAACCTGCCTCAACCCACGATGTAGTCCTTAACACGTATTCTTTTTTACAGCCAAGATGTTTTTGACAAGCTCTCCAAGCAGGACTAAAATGGTCTTACCATTTGACCAATGACTGCCACTGGTAAATCAATGGACAAAACCTTCGAGCCGTTCGAAAAAGCTGTCCTCCCCAAAAAAATCACGACCCGGCTGCTCTCCCTGATCAAAGAAAAACACCTCAAGCCGGGGGACAAGCTGCCGCCTGAGCGCGAATTGGCGACCATGATGCAGGTCAGCCGGCCCTCGCTGCGCGAGGCTTTGCAGGCGCTGGCCCTGATGAATATCATCGAAGTCCGGCAGGGCGACGGCACCTATGTTACCTCGCTGGAGCCGGAGCTGCTCTTTGAACCCCTCCATTTTGTCTTTTCCCTCGATGATTCGACCCTCCACCAACTTTTCGAAGCGCGAAAAATTGTCGAAGTCGCTCTGGCCGACCTCGCCGCCCAGCGGATTACGGCCGAAGAAATCGCCGGCCTGGAAGCGTGCCTGACCCAATCCCTCCAGGCTGTTGAAGACCCGGAAGCTTTTCTCCGGGCCGACCTGGAATTGCACAAGCGAATTGTGGCGGCCGCCCGGAATCCGATTATGCAGCGCTTTATGGACTCAATCAGCCAGCTTGGCCTGGCCAGCCGCTCCCGAACGACCCATATTCCCGGCCTGCTTCACCACAGCGCTGAGGACCACTGCGCTATTGTCGCCGCCCTCAAGCGGCACGATGCTGAGGCGGCGCGCGAAGCCATGCTAGACCATCTGAACCATGTGGAGCAACGACTCAAGGATTTAGAATCGCCGCAAGCGTAACCGATGAAGATCGCCAATCATTACACTTTTGCCGCCCCCAGAGAACGCATTTGGCCGCTGATTTATGACCCGGCGACCCTGGCCGGCCTGATCCCCGGCTGCGAAAAACTGGACCAGGTCAGCCCCGATGAATACCGGGGTCAAATCCAGCTCCGGCTGCCTGCGGTGGTCGGTCTGTATCAAACCTATGTCAAGCTGCTTGAGCGCGAAGAACCCGATTACTGTCTTTTTGCGGGCGAGGTCAGCGGCTCGCCCGGTACGATTAAGGGCACCGCTTCGTTCAAATTGGAGGCTCTCAATGAGCAAGAGACCTTGATGACCTACGAAGGCCAGGCCGTCATTAGCGGGCCGCTGGGCCAGCTAAATTCGCGTTTTATTGAGGGCATTGCCAATACCCTGATCAAGCAGGGTTTGAGTAAGTTGAACCAGCAGGCGCAAGGACGACCGCAGACCGCAGACCGATGACCGCTGTTATCAGAGGCGGTCTGCCGTCGGTGGTCGGCGGTCATTTCAATGGAGGATAATCGTCTTATGGCTCGTATCGTTGATCTATCCGTCCCTATCGGCGAAGACACGCTCAGCCCGCCGTCGGTCAGCACGCGGCTCAAGCTGACCAGTTTTCACCGCGGACCTGGTTTCTGGCAGGCCAGCAAGGTGGAGATGGTGCTGCACACCGGCTCGCACGTGGATTTTACCAAGCACGTCCAGGAGAACGGCGAAACCGCCATTGATGTTTCCCTGGACCGGGTTTGCGGCCCGGCCCTGGTGGTTGACCTGAGCTTCGCCGGAGCCAACCACGAAATCAGCGTGGCCGATATGGAGGCCCACGCCCAAATGGTCAGTAAAGGCGATATCGTGCTGGTTCGCACCGACTGGACCGAGAAACAGTGGGGCAATTTTCCGACCTATTATATGGAGTCGCCTTACTGCTCCCCGCAGGCCGCCCAGTGGCTGATTGACCGCGGGGCCAAGGCCGTCGGTTTTGACTGCTTCAGCGAATACTGCGCCCGCCTGCCCGATTTCACCTCCGAAGAATTCATTATCCACAAAATCATCCTGGAAAACGGGGCCATTTTGATGCAGCAGTTGACCAACTTTTCCCAACTTCCGATCGGCCGCCGTTTCCAATTTTTCGCCCCCTTCATTAAAATGCGGGGGGCAGAAGGATCGCCGGCAAGATTCTTTGCCTGGTTAGAGGAGTAAGACTCGTGCTGCGTGTTCCGTGAGCCTTCAAGCAACACGCAACACGCACTACACAACAGTATCATCCTATGGATAACCCATAATCCACACAAGGAGGTGTCAATGTGTCTGTAAAAGAATACTTTCTGCCTCAATCATTGACTGAGGCCACCGGCTTGCTGGCCGAACACGGCCCCTCGCTGCTGGTCATGGCCGGCGGGACGATTGCCATGCCGCTGATCAACGAGGGTATTTCCATGCCCGAACGGGTGATGGGGCTGCGGCGGGCCGGGCTGAATTACACTCAGCGCAGCAACGGCGCCGTCGCGATTGGCGCGACCACGACGTTAACCCAAATTGTGAGCCTGGAGGCTGTGCCTTTGCTGCAGACGGCTGCCGATAACGCCGGGAGCTGGTCCATCCGCAACATGGGCACGATTGGCGGCAACATCTTTGCCCCGCCGCCGGCCGGCGATGTGGCCGTGGCGCTCCTGGCCCTCGACGCGCAGGTCAGGCTGGTCAAGCAGGGCGGCGAGCGGCTCATGCCCCTGGCCGATTTCTACACCGGTTTTATGACCAATGCCCTGGAACCGGATGAGCTGCTGGCCGAGATTCGAGTCCCGGCCGCCGTAGGAAAAACGGCCTACCTCAAATACGGCCGCAAGCACGCCGTCACCCCGGCAATTGTGACGGTGGCCGCTCACCTGGTTTTGGATGGATCGAAGGTGAAGGAAGCGCGGCTGGCCCTCAACGGCGTCGGACCGCATCCCCTGCGGGCTAGAAAGGCTGAACGCGTTCTGGCCGGTTCAGCCCTGACTACCGCCTCGATTGCGGCGGCAGCCCAGGCGGCCAGTGAAGAGTGTAACCCCTTTACCGACGCCATTGCCACCGAGTGGTACCGGCGCAAGATGGTCGGTGTTTACGTCAAACGCGCTTTGGCGCAAATCGCAGGATTGGAGGCATAACAGTGGCCGCTAAAATCATCAGTTTTACCCTGAATGGCCGCGAGGTCGAAGTTATGGTTAAACCGCTGGTCACGCTGCAAATGCTGCTGCGCGAGCAGTTGGACCAGACCGCTACCAAAACGGGCTGCAAACAGGGCGGCTGCGGCAGTTGCACCGTGCTGGTCAACGGCGAGCCGGTGCTGTCGTGCCTGCTGCCGGCCGAAGAAGTGGCCGGGCAGGCGGTAACAACCCTGGAAGGAATTACCCCGGTAAATGATTTACACCCGCTGCAAGCCGCCTTTTTCGACAACTTTGCCGTGCAGTGCGGTTACTGCTCTCCGGGCATGATCATGGTTTCCAAGGCGCTGCTGGATCGCAATCCCACCCCCTCGCGGGAGGAAATCGTCAAGGCGCTGACCGGCAATCTCTGCCGCTGCACCGGTTACGAGCCGATTATCAAAGCCGTCGAAGATGCGGCGGAACGGCTGAAAGGAGCACAAAATGGGCGCTAAAGACATCGAAGCCGTGGCTGAGAAAAAACACAACGTTATCGGGCAGTCGGTGCTGCGCCGTGACGGCATGGGCCACGTGACCGGCAAGACGGTCTTTGTGGATGACCTCAAGTTCCCCGGCATGCTGCATCTCAAGATGGTGCGCAGCCCGCTGCACCATGCCAGAATCAAGGGCATTGACTTCTCCGAAGCGGAGAAAGTGCCGGGCTTTGTCAAGGCTCTGACCTACAAGGATGTGCCCAAGAATATTTACACCATCCTCTGCCTGATCGGCGTCGGCCCCGACGATGAGCCGGTGCTGGCCCAGGACCGGGTCCGCTTCAAGGGCGAGCAAATCGCCGCCATCCTGGCCGAAACGGAAGAAGCGGCGATGGAGGCGGCGGCCAAAGTCAAGCTGGATTTGGAAGAACTGCCCGCCGTCTTCGACATGGAAGAGGCGCTCAAGCCCGGCGCGCCCATTGTCACCGATTGGGGCACCAACTACTTTGTCTACGAAGGGCATCACTGCCGCCGGGTGCGCTACGGCGATGTGGAGCAGGGTTTTGCCGAGGCCGACTTTATCGTCGAGGAGCGGTACAGCACCAGCCCGATCGAGCATGCCCCGACCGAAACCACCGCCTGCATTGCCAAGCCGGAGCCGGATGGCCGCTACACGGTCTACACCAACACCCAGGCCCTCTTTTTCAGCCTGGACAATGCCGCCCTGATCCTGCAGATCCCCTTTAACAAGCTGCACTTTGTCGGCGGCACCGTCGGCGGCGGCTTTGGCGGCAAGGTAGACGTCATCACCGAGCCGATTGCCATCCTGGGGGCGATGAAAACGGGCCGCCCGGTCAAGTACAAATATACCCGCAGCGAAGAGATGCAGGTTTCCTCGACCCGCAGCGCCTGGACCATTTACATCAAGGATGGCGTGACCAAGGATGGGCGCATCATTGCCCGGCAGGTCACCTCTTACGCTGATGCGGGCGCGTACAACCGGCACACGCCCTACGCCGTGACCAAGCACGCGGCCAATGCCGCCGGCCCTTACGCCATTCCCAACGTCTCGATTGACGTGCACTGCGTCTTCACCAACCGCCAGCCGACCAGCGCCATGCGCGGCTTTGGCGTGACCATGGCCTCGTTTGCCCTGGAGGTGCAGATGGACAAGATTGCCGAAACGGTCGGTATGGACCCGTGGGAAATCCGCCTGCTCAATGCCTATCGCAACGGCGATATGAAACCGCACCGCAAGGAAGTTGAAGACGCCACCCTGGTCGAGACGATTCAGGCGGCGGCCAAGATGGTCGGCCACGAATTACCCGACCACCTCAAAGCAATGAATTCCTGGGACAGAAATGGAGGCAAGCATGGCTAAAAAGCGCGGCGTCGGCATGGCCGCCGTCAACTATCCCACTGGCATGAACCTGGGCGGCGACCCGTCCCAGGCTTTGATCCACTCGACCACCACCGGCACCTTTGTCATCAGCCTGTCCAGCACCGATCTGGGCCAGGGCCTCAAAACCGTTATCGCCCAAATTGGGGCCGAGGCGCTGGGCGTGCCCTTTGAAAATGTCCTGATTGACACCGCCGACACCGATACTGGCCCGCACTGCATGGGCACTTTCGCCAGCCGGGCCACGCACCGGGTCGGCAATGCGGTCATCGCTGCCGCCGAGGAAGCCCGCAAAGTGATGCTGGAAGTCGCCGGGGACGAGCTGGAGGTCAGCGCCGAGGACCTGGAAACCGACGGCCAGGGCAACATCCGGGTCAAAGGCTCGCCCGACCGCTCGATCAACATCGTCAACCTGGCCCTGGCCGCGCACTTCAAGCACGGCAAAACCATATCCGGGCGGGGCATGTTCATGAAGCCCAAGAGCGAGGTTGATTCCGAAACCGGGGCCATGGACCCCGACTCGACCGAGGCCCATGCCTGCACCGTGGCCGAGGTCGAAGTGGACACCGAAACGGGCGAAGTGACGGTGTTGAGCCTCAAGAGCGCCTATGAAATCGGCTGCGAGGTCAATCCGGCGCTGGTCAAGGGGCAAATCACCGGCGGCTCCTTTATGGGCATGGCCCACGCCCTGTACGAAACCACCGCGCCCTACTACCCGGTCCAGGAGCACAATCCGAGCAGCTTCAGCGACTACGTCCTGCCCGGCCCGACCGAGCTGCCGGTCATCGAGAGCGTGGTCCTGGAATATCCCTCGTCCACCGGCCCGTTCGGCGTCAAAGGCGTCGGCGAGATGACCGCCAACCCCCCGATTCCGGCGATTGTCAACGCCATCAACAACGCTCTCGGCGTGCGGATTACCGATTTGCCGGTCACACCGGAGAAGATACTGCGGGCGTTGGAGGCTAAGGCTGAGGCGAAGGCGTAAAGCGTGATGCGTGATGCGTGAGGTTTTGCTCACGTATCACGCATCACATATCATCTAACAATCTATTCGGAGGCAAAACAACTTATGCTAAAAGTAATTTCCCTGATGAAACGGCGCGACGATATGAGCCTGGAAGAGTTCCGTCACTGGGCAACGGTAGAACACCCCCCGTTTGGCCTGAAGC
Organism: Anaerolineales bacterium; assembly: GCA_015075185.1. Taxonomy (GTDB): domain Bacteria; phylum Chloroflexota; class Anaerolineae; order 4572-78; family J111; genus DSQQ01. The sequence continues at coordinate 1,006,182 of JABTUW010000004.1, forward strand.
TGCCCGGCATCCGGCGCTATTTTATGAGCGTGGTGCTGGAAGACAGCCCCGACTTGCCCTACCACGCCGTGTCGGAGTTCTGGTTTGACGACAAGGAGGCCATGATGGCCGCCTTCGCCACCCCGGAAGGCAAGGCCGCCGCCGAGGACGCCATCGCCCACTGCTCGCAGCGAACGCGGCTGTTGACGGAAGAGACGACGATCATAGCGTAAGGTTAAGAACGGCCCACAGACGCGAAGCGCACAGATTACATAGATTTTTGGTTTTCAAAAGAGGCACAGAAAAAATCTCTGTGTCTCTTTTGTTAATTGGAGTGTTGCCAGAACGCTGGAATTTAGCCAGGAAGTGTGGTAATATGAGGATGCCTGCTAATCCAATAGTCGGGATGCCCGCTAAGGCAAATTAGGTGTCTCAGTGATGCATTTTAGAATATTTGCTGATTGATATTTATCTTAAATTTCCCGATAATACTTTATGTGCTCTAAATTGAAACTTTGGATAATGGTTAGATAAAAAGGATTTGGTAATTACAATAATGCACCTTCAGAACTCCTTAAAACGCATCAGCGAATTATTCTCAATCTTCATAACCCAAGTTAAGTCACAAAAAGCATTAGGCTTAACAGATTTAAATAAACTAAGTGAAAATGTTTTAGTGCCCCTATTTAGGGAAATATATAATTTTATCCACATCGAAAAACTAGAAGCCTACCACGAAAACTTTCCTGCAATTGATTTGGGCGACGACTTCGCACGGGTTGCCAGTCAAATTACCGCTACACCCTCTAGTGAAAAAGTAAAAAAGACCTTGAAGGGGTTTATTGAACATCGTTTATTTGAACGTTATGACCGATTAATAATCTACATCATTTCGGAGAAACAAACCCTATATTCTGGAAAAGGATTCGACGAAATAATTGAGGACCGTTTTTCCTTTAATACGGAAAGCGACATTCAAGACTGGACAGATTTGTTGGGGGAAATTAAGAATTTTCAACTTGCAAAGACAAGGAAAGTTGAATCTATTCTGGAACAAAACTTCGGCGAATCGGATATTGGTATATTTGGAAGTGTTGAGTTAGAGCCAAAAGAGAATGTCTCTCTGAATTTCATTGATGTGACTTTCCCATCAATACTTTATATCGCCGATATTTCTATTGAGCGACAAGAAGTAATCGCCAACTCGAAACATTATAAAATCCAGCTCAACAGTAACAGTGATACCAGAAAAATCGTGAGAGCTGCGTTGGAGCAATTGGGGTTTGGTACCGACGTTGACTTCGATTGGGTTTGCCATGAGAATAAGATAATAACATTCCATGATTTAGACGATAAATCCCAACCACTAAACCACGTTATTGACATTGGCACCTTGACCCCAATGAATTCCCAAGAATTCTTTGAAATCGATGAAGATTATGAAAGACTATTTATTCAGCTACTCCGTTGCTGTTTGCAACAAATGCTTATGTTGAAGTCCGTTATATGGCACAAGAAAGAAAAGCTATTCATTTTTGTTCCTACAGGTGATGAAGATATACGAAAAGAAAAATGGGTAGGGGAAAGATCTAGTGAAAGGGATGTTTTTGTAAAAAAATGGCGAAAGGATGAACCGGATAAAGTCGATTTTTGTAAACATTTGGCTTTTTCAGCCCAATTCCGAAGAGTTTCAGATAATTGGTATTTAATAGTTAAACCAGACTGGCATTTTAGCTTTGATGGCTATAAAAGGCATTTTAAAAGTGATGATAAAGTTGCATGGTTAAAGCGTCAGGAAAGAAACCCCCATATCCTTAACCACCTCCGTTTCATTACTCATTTCTTATCTTATAAAGAACCGCCTGGTTTATTTGATGAAACATACAATTATCCATTTTTGACATTTGGGGAATTACAGACATTTTCAAATTCTCCACCTCTGGACGATAAATTGTGGCTAGGACATGAAGAAAAAGAAGTAAGGGAGAAGTTGGACCCAAATCAGATGCCACTTTTTACTGAGGACATATGAAACTGCATTTTATTGAAGAACCAGAACTTGAATTTGGAAATGGCACACACGTTTGTCCAAGAGGTGGGATAAGTAAACATCAGGTTTATGATGTTAAAATGCCTGTAAGGAGAGAAAGGCTACTTGTTGGTGGGGTTGGCACTAATGAAAACCTATCGAAACTTGCGACATGGATAACAAGATGTACAAAGTTCATGCCTGCTCGCCTGGATGTAGCACAGCCCAATTTATATCCAAGTTTCTGCGGATTTAACAAAGACATTGGGTATAAAGCTGAATTAGTTCATGAAGATAGTATAACTCGTTACCTAATGAATAGGGATGTTAGTAAAGTGCTTAGTGAAGACAATTGGAATCAAAGGGTAGAAATAGCAGTTGATTTGTACTACCGTCAAATTAAATTCTTAGCACAAAACAGACCTGTTGATGTCATTGTTTGTGTTATTCCCAACAAACTCTATGATGCAATTGCATCTAAACAGCCGAAATCTCTAGAAGAAAATATTGAAGATCAACCAGACGACGAACTGGAAATGAACTTTCGGCGCGCGTTAAAAGCGAAGACTATGCATCTTGGTAAGCCAATTCAATTAGTTCAGGAATTATCACTGGAACCAGGTCCAAGGGGAAAATCCGATGATGCTGTACGTGCCTGGGATTTTTGCACTGCTCTATACTACAAGGCTAACCAAACAGTTCCTTGGCGGTTAGTCACAAATATTAATCGTCCTCAGGTATGCTTTGTTGGAATTGGTTTTTATAGAAGCCGCGATAAGAAAGTTTTACATACGAGTTTAGCTCAAATATTCGACGAATTGGGAAACAATGTCATTCTTAGAGGAACTCCTGTTGAAACAGATAAAGATAATCGTCGCCCTCATTTATCTGAAGAACAATCATATCAATTACTATCACACGCCTTAAATGAATATGAAATAGCAATGGGAAGCCTTCCAGGTAGGTTAGTTATCCATAAATCATCAAATTTTAATCAAGCTGAATTATATGGTTTTCAGTCAGCAGCGAGTGATGTCAGGGTAGGAGTTACTGACTTTGTGACAATTCTTGATACCAATATACGGCTTTTACGACGCGGAAGCTATCCCCCTTATCGAGGAATGCACATTGAGCTTGATAGAGTGAATCACATACTTTATACGCGCGGTTCTGTCGATTATTATATGACCTATCCTGGCAAATACATTCCTCATCCTCTTGAGGTGCGAATCGTTGAATCTGAGGAATCTCCTCAAACAATTTGTCAAGAAATACTTGCCCTCACTAAAATGAACTGGAATAGTACGCAATTTGATGGAAGATTGCCAATAACTATTGTCTGTGCCAGAAAAGTCGGAGAGATACTTAAATATTTGCCCTTGGATGAAAATCCCCAAATCAGCTACAGTTTTTATATGTAATTTGAACTAAACGATTTTAAGAGCATAAAATTTGTCCCTTTTTAGTCAGCACAACACCTAACAAAGCCCATGCACACGAATTGCTGCTCTGCGTTTTTTAGGAATTGGTTCTGTCTGCGGTGTCACTTGGCATTGAATGTGACCTTGCTGGCCCGCAATCGTGTGATGGTCGGGCGTTAGCTGGAAATAAAAATTATGGTGTATCACAAGGTAGTGGAGTATCCTGAATGAGGCGTTATGAGTCAGACAAGCATCAACCAGACTTTGGTTACTGAAATCGAACAACTTTTGCCCCCTGAAATTACCACCGCGCTGACCGATTTCCAGCGCCAACTCCTCGACCTGTTCCCCGGCGAAATCGAGCAAATCATCCTCTACGGTTCTTATGCCACCGGCCAGGCCACATCCGACTCTGATGTGGATGTGCTGGTGGTCGTTCCCTGGCGCGACCCGACTCATTCACAAGATTACTACCTCGGTGGCCCTGGTGACCCTCGCTGGCAGCAAATTGTTGATTTGGCAATGGACGTGCTGATTGCGCACGGCCCTTACATTTCCGCTTTGGTTGTAGGTGAAACCTTGTTTAATAGCAACTGGTCCGTGGCCGAGGCAGCCAAACGAGAAGGCAAAATTCTATGGCAGAAGCCGCTAACCTGAAAGACCCGCAAACGTGGCTCGAAGTAGCTGAAATCAAGTTAGAAAATGCACGTCAAATCTTCAATCTTGGTTTATATGACGATGCTATTTCGCGGCTCTATTATGCTATGTTTTATGCAGCCAAAGCAGCCTTACTAATCGAAGGTTTGGATTTGCGCAAACACTCATCGGCGGTGACAAAGTTTCGGGAGCTTTTTGTGCTCACCGGTCGCGTCGAGGCTGAATATCTGCGCTACCTGGAACGCAGCGACTACGCTCCCTTCATACCCACCAGTCACGCCGATGCCAAAGAAATGCTCGCTACAGCAGAAACCTTTATTGCTAAAATGAAAGAAGTCGTTAAGAATTATCCGCGCTCGGCTTCTTTGGAAAATGAATCTCCTTAAACGCCACTGCCTGCTCTTGCAGCGGCGCCTCAATCGCCATACGCTCGATGCTATAGGAACTAGCGGTCATAGGCTTTGCGGCTGAAAGCGAGAGATGTTATGGAGTATGATAAAGACAGAGTGGATGAAATGGTCCGGCCCTGCTCTATCTCACCAGCTCTCACGATAAATATGGTACCAGGGCATGGAAGGGTCTGGATTGGGGAGTGCTGGACAGGTTATACCAAAAAGGATACATTGGCGATCCAAAGGGAAAATCCGCGTCAATGGTTGTGACTGAAGCAGGGGCAAAACTTTCAAAAGAGTTATTTTTCAAGCATTTTGGCGCAAAAGAATAAAGCACTATGTTTGCACTTTTCACAACCGGCCAAAATTTGCACGCAGATGACGCGGATTCCACCGATTTGCGCTGATTCTTTCTAAATTTCTCTGCGCAAATCTGCGTTTCTCTGCGTTTATCAGCGTTCTATTTAAAAAATTACAAAGATAGTGATAAAGCAGCGCACCTATCTGCATAAGTTTTATCTACCCACGTTGGACTCCCTGAGAAAAATAAATCCCCTTAAACGCCGCCGCCCGCTCTTGCAGCGGGACCTCAATGGCCATGCGCTCGATGCTGGAGCCGAGCTGCACCCCGTGGCAGCCGGTATGGTCGAGCATGTACTGGGCATCCTCCGGGTTGACCAAGGCCGCCCCATGAGCCAATAAAATGACGTCCGGCTTGATTTTCTGGGCCAGGTCATAATGGGCCTGGCTGCGGGCGGCCATTTCTTCCATGGAACTGCCGGCGGCATAGCCGGTCGAGCCGCCGCGGGTAATCCCGGCGTGAAAGATAAAGATGTCCGGGGCCGCTTCGGCCATCAGCTTTTCGGCGTCAACCTCGTTGAAGGCGTAGCCAATGGTCAGCATGTCCAGCTCGCGGGCCAGGTTGAGCATGTCAATTTCCAGTTGGTAGCCCAGGCCGGTCGCTTCCAGGGTGCGCCGAAATTCGCCGTCGAACCAGGCCACAGTGGGGAAGTTATGCACCCCGGAAAAGCCAATCCGGCGGCAGTCTTCCAGGAACAGGCGCATGTCGCGCAGCACATCCACCCCGTTCAGCCCGGCGATGACCGGGACTTCTTTGACCTGCGGCAGCACCTCGCGCCGGCCCATCTGAAAGACCATCTCGTTGGCGTCGGCCATGGGCAGCATCCCGGCCAGCGAGCCGTACCCCTGCATGCGAAAATAGCCGGTGTTGTAAACACCCAGGATATCCACCCCGCCGCGCTCGATGAACTTGGCGGCAATCCCGTTGCCCGCCCCGGTCATGACCAGGGGCTTGCCCCGCTTGATCTCAGCCCACAAGCGGTCTAGAAACTCTTGACGTGTGTAACGTTTTGCCATTTTTAACCTCGTATAAATAGATCTATAGATAAACACGGATGAACCCAGATTCCTTATGTTTATACTTCATCTGTGTCTATCTGTACGCTACGCAGTCTATGGACTCCTCTGAAAGTAGCCTCACCCCCAACCCCTCGCTCTGCCCTCCCTATGGTCGTCCCAATGGGAGAGGGGAGTCGCGCCAGCGACGGGGTGAGGGCTTTTTCGTCGCTGGTGGCGAAGCCAGGGCTTCGTGAACACTCCTATTGTTTTTGCTTTGCCTCAATCAACGAGATCAACAACTCCACCGCTTCAGTGGCGAAAACCGGGTCCTCGATGTGAGTGTCGCGCTCGATGACGCGGATGTTGGGCGGCAGGCCGGCTTTCAACTCGGCCACAAAGGCCGCGTCCGCTTCAGGATCGTAGAAGCCCTCCCCTTTGACCGCATAACTATCGTAGCCAGCCGTGGGGATCATGAAGACGGCGTCGGTCTGGGTGTGCTGGAGGCGGCGGGCGACTTCGCGGCCCACTTCGGCCATTTCTTCCTTATTTAAACGGACATCGGTGATTTGGGAGCTGTGGGCAATCAGGGTGCGATCCCGGTATGGGGCCGGGACGGTTTCCGGTTCATTAAAGACCAGCACCTCGATGGCGCCGGGGCAGAGCACCTGCGGCAGGCCCAGCTTCCCGGCGACCGTCAAGCGCTCCGGACCGCCCGCCAGCAGGGCATGGTACATTTCGTTGGAGACTTCAATGGTCGAATAATCGAGGACCGCCCCGATGACCCCTTCTTTCATCAGTTGTTCCATCGCCCGCCCACCGGGGCCAATCGCGTGGAAAACGATGGTTTCATAACCGGCCGCTTCGAGGAGTTCGATGGCTTTCATCGCACCTTGAGTGGTGATGCCAACGGTAGTTACCCCGACCAGCGGCTTATCGCCCTGTTCCAGCTTGACCTCGACCGCAGCCATGCCACAAACTGCCCCGGCCGCGTTGGCCAGAACCTTGCGGCTAACCGGGTTGAGACCCAGAATGTCGGTCACCGAGAACATCATGGTCAGGTCTTTGATGTCCACCCAGGGCGCCACATTGCCGGAAGCCATCGTCGAAACCATCACCTTGGGAAAACCGTAAGGCAGAGCGCGCATGACCCGGGTGCTGAGGGTTGTCCCCTGGGTGCCACCCATGGCCACAATACCGTGGGCTTGACCAGAAGCGGCCAATTGGCTCACGATTTTGGTGGCTCCGGCGGCCATCACCGGCGCGGCGACTTCCCGCGTTGGGTTAGCCAACAGATTGACCAGGGGGACACCCCCCGCCGCGGCCACTTGCTCGCGCGTTATATCGGCCTGAGTGGCCGGCGCGCCGACCACACCGGTGTCAATCACCAAGGCCCTATCCCCCAACTTTTCGATCTGCTCGCGCAGATAGTGGGCCTCGCGGCCTTTGGTATCGAGCGTCGCCAAAACGACAATTGTTTTCCCACTCATGCTAACCTTACCTCCTTGTAGGGTTTCTGATTGTATGCTATGGGCCTCCCAATTTTACACCCCAGCCGCCTGACTTGCAATAGACATCGGGATTAAGGTGACAGGCACTTACCGGGCCAAGAATTGGGCCTGTTCGAACAAAAAGGCCCCTGTATTAGTGTAGAAAAGTGCCTGTCACCTGGTTTTTTTCCGATAGAGTCTAATGCAAAAAAGGTCTTTTCAGGCAAATTCGTCCAAATAAAAAAGACGTTGTATGATAGGGCTACAAGACTACCTTGTGGAGGAGGCTTTTATGCCTATCAATTTTGACGCTCTGACCGCCTTGCTGCAAGCCATGGTTCGTCTGCACACCCCGCCCGGCGAGGAAAAACCGCTGATCGAACTACTGGCCGGCGAGATGCGCCGTCTGGGCTTTGACCGGGTCTGGGTCAATGCCGAGGGCAGCCTGATCGGGCTGCTCGAGGGAGCGCAGCCCGGCCCAACTTTGTTACTTGATACCCACGGCGATACAGTCGGCGTAGCGCCGGGAGTGCCCTGGCAGCACGACCCGTTTGGCGCGGACATCGAGGGCAGCCGCATGTACGGGCGCGGCACGTCGGACATGAAAGGTGCGCTGGCGGCCATGATTTTCGCGGCTCTGGCCGCCGAGCGGAGCCGCCTGGCCGGACGGGTCGCCATCAGCGTGACGGTTATGGAGGAAGTTCTGGAGGGCATCGCTCTAAAAACAGTGATGGACGAGGTCAAACCCGATTTTGTCGTCATCGGCGAGTCAACCGAATTGAACCTGAACCACGGCGGGCGCGGTCGGGCCGAAATTCACCTGGAAACGATTGGCCGGCCAGCGCACTCGTCGTCGCCGCACCTGGGCCTGAACGCAGTCCACCTGATGCTGCCGGCGGTGCAGGCACTCAAAGACCTCTCACTGCCCACCGACCCGCTCCTCGGCCCGGCCATCCTGGCCCTGACCGACATCATCTCCGACCCTTACCCCGGCTACTCCGTTGTCCCCAGCCGCTGCCGGGTGACGTATGATCGCCGCTTGCTGGCCGGGGAGACGAGGGAGAGCGTGCTTGGCGCAATCCAGCAGCTCCCGGAACTGGCCGGGGTGAAGGTGACCATCGCCCAAGGCGAGCACACCACTTACACCGGGGCCACGCTCCGCCATGAAAAATTTTTCCCGGCCTGGAAATTTGCGCCCAACCATCCCTTTGTCGAGACTGCTCTGGCCGGTCTGCGCGCCGCCGGGCTGAATCCGGGCCTGGGGGCTTACCGTTTTTGCACCAATGCGGCTTACAGCGCCGGCATGGCCGGCGTGCCGACCATCGGTTTTGGGCCGTCATCTGAAGGGCATGCCCACGTGGTTGACGAGCATATTGAGCTTGAGCAGTTATTTAGCGCGGCGCGCGGCTATCTGGGTATCATCGAGAGCATCCTTAAAGCAATGTCATGATACCTTGACAATTTCTTCAACTCTCTAACTGTTTTCTGGTAAAGTTCAAGTCAGATTCAAATATAAAGTTGTTAATATGAGGGAAAGTGATGTATTATTAGCCCCGGGAATTATCTTTGCTCATTAATAATCACTCATTGTAGGCAAGGCAACTGGCCATGGTTAAGTGTCAATTTTGTCAAACAGTCCACGTAGATAATACGATCTTTTGCAGCGAATGCGGCTACTATATGCTGGAAAATACCGGCCGTGAAACCGACCCCCTGGACACTCTTGAGGTGCGTGATGAGGAGGAAAAGCCGGTTAGTCACTCTGACCCGTCAGCCGCCATACAGCGGGCTGGCGAGTCGCTGGCTATTCGGCTAAAAATTGGCTCCAGGCAGCGTGAAGTGGAAATGCCCCTGAATGTGATTACTCACCTGGGGCGAGTTGATGCGGCGGCCAGTGTCTTTCCAGAGGTGGACCTGAGCGATGACAGCGAGGCTGCCCTGGGAGTGTCTCGCCGCCATGCCCGCATCCTCAAACAGGGCGGGATGGTGGTGGTCGAGGACATGGGCAGCATCAACGGCACGTTTATCAACGGCAAACGGCTTGACCCCTATCTCCCCGAAATCCTCAGCGACGGCGATATTCTCCAACTCGGCAAACTCAAAATAGAAGTTAAGATTCGTAAAAGATAAAACCCCTCCCAACCTCTCCTGGTTCGCTCTGTTCCAGCGAAAGTTATGTCAAAGTTTGACATTCTTGCTGAAACGGTTAAGATAGGCAAGAGGTCTTTTAGCAGCTTCCCTTAGCCATGCAAGTTAGCCTTGTCTCTATCCCCCAGGCAAAAAGCCCAATTTGTGCAAAAGGCGCTCGTTTCAAGAACGTGTTTCTTACCCTCTTAGCCCAACGGCTCTAAAACTCTGGTGATGCGCGAAAATCTTAGTCCCTACAACCCATTGTGACTTTTCCTGATGGTGCTCGCCACCTCCCCTTCAATCAAGAGCAAGGTTAGCGGCACAATTACGCTTATAAGAAAAAATCATCAGTAAATCGGAGGAAAAACAGTCATGTACGAACCAAAACCCGAACACAGGTTCACTTTTGGCTTATGGACAGTGGGCAACGTGGGCCGTGACCCCTTTGGCGAGCCGGTACGCTCTCCGATGTCGCCGCTCGATATTGTTCACATGCTGGCCGAAGCCGGCGCTTATGGGGTCAATTTCCATGATAATGATCTCATTCCGATAGATGCCACTGGGGCCGAGCGAGATAAAATTGTGGCTGATTTCAAGAAAGCGCTGGCTGATACCGGCCTGGTTGTCCCGATGGCAACGACCAATCTCTTCAGCGACCCGGTTTTTCGGGATGGCGCTTTTACCAGCAACGATCCCAAAGTGCGGGCTTACGCCTTGCAGAAAACGATGCAGGCCATGGATCTGGGGGCCGAATTGGGCGCGCAGGTCTACGTTTTTTGGGGCGGCCGCGAAGGAACAGAAACCGACGCCGGCAAAAGTCCTCTCGATGCGGGCAAATGGTTCCGCGAGGCGCTCAATTTCTTGTGCGAATACAACCTGGATCAGGGCTACAATTTCAAGTTTGCCCTCGAAGCCAAGCCAAACGAGCCGCGCAGCGACATCTACCTGCCGACAACCGGGGCCATGCTGGGCTTTATTGCTACCCTCGACCACCCGCACATGGTCGGCGTCAATCCTGAAGTCGCCCACGAACATATGGCCGGACTGAATTTTATGCATGCCGTCGCCCAGGCCTGGGATGCCGGCAAGCTTTTCCACATTGACTTGAACGACCAGAAATTTGGCCGTTACGATCAAGATTTCCGCTTTGGGGCCGAATCGATCAAGCAGGCCTTCTACCTGGTTAAATTCCTGGAGGAAGTTGGCTATGAAGGCAGCCGTCACTTTGATGCCCACGCCTACCGCACCGCCGACCTCAACGATGTCAAGGAGTTTGCCCGCGGCTGCATGCGCACCTATCTCATTTTGAAAGAGAAAGCCCAGCAGTTCCGGGCCGATCACGAAATTCAGGCGCTGCTGGCCGAGATCAAAGCCGACGATGGCTCAATGAACCCATACTTTGGCTCCTACTCCAAAGACAAGGCCCAGGCGCTCAAAGCCCACTCGTTTGACCGGGTGACCCTGGGCCAGCGCGGCCAACCCTATGAAAAGCTGGACCAACTGCTCATCGAACTGCTGCTGGGGGTGAGATAGCCAGCTTGAGCCAACCCAGCGCCAATTATTTAACCCCCGGCGGCGGATCGCTGAGCACCGGAAGATTCTCGGCGGTCAGTGGTCGCCCGTCAGTGGTCGTTATACCAAATCAAACAAAGGAGTTTAAGGTATGCCAGGCACATTTCGCTTCTCATTTGGCCCCTGGAATATTCATGAAGGAGCCGACCCGTTTGGGCCAACCGTCCGGCCCAGCGTCCCTTTTGCCGAAAAGCTAAAATTTTACAAAAAACTGGGCTTCGACGGAGTCCAGTTCCACGATGACGATGCCGTGCCCAACATCAACGCTCTCTCGCGGGCGGAGGTTGAAAAAACCGCGCAAGAGATGCGCCGCATGCTCGACGGCGAGGGGTTGGTGACCGAAATCATCGCCCCCCGGCTGTGGGAAGACCCACGCACCATTGACGGCGGTTATACCTCCAACAATACCGCCGAGCGGCACTATGCCCTTGAGCGAACCTTGCAGTGTATTGATATCGGCAATATCCTTGACTGCCATAAATTGGTGCTGTGGTTAGCCCGTGAAGGGACCTATATCCGCGAGGCCAAAGACGCCAGCAAAGCCGTGGAGCTGCTGGTCACGGCCATCAACAAAATGCTGGCCCATGATCCTGGCCTCAAAATCCTGATCGAACCGAAGCCCAACGAGCCGATGGATTTGGCTTACATCCCCACCATTGGCCACGCGGTGGGGCTGTCCTACTTAACAGACGATCCCAGCCGGGTAGGCGTGCTGATGGAGTCGGCCCACGCTATTTTGGCCGGCCTCGATCCCTCCGATGAACTGGCCTACGCCATCGCCCACAAAAAACTGTGGAGTGTCCACCTCAACGACCAAAACGGCCTTAAGTTTGACGAAGACAAAGCCTTTGGCGCGGTTGATCTGCGGCGGGCCTTTATGCAGGTCTGGGTGTTGGACCGCAATGGCTACGGCAACAACGGCGAGTTTGTCGGCCTGGATGTCAAGGCCATGCGGACCCAGAAGGCTGAGCAGGCCACCCAGCACCTGAGCAACAGCCGGGAAATTTTCCTGGCCCTGTTGGATGTTGTTCGCGGGCTGGATACGGCCCGGCTCGAGGCCCTCATTGCCGAGCGCAATTACGAACAGTTGGAAATGGAAATTATCCGCGCCCTGCTGGGCCGGAAGTGAAGCGAGGACAGGTGAGGCGAAGAGGCGATATTTCCTCGCCTCTTCGCCTCCTCATGTCTTCGCTTCACTATAAACAGGAGGTTATAATGACTTACTTTCTCGGTATTGACTCCTCAACGACTGGGGTGAAAGCCCTGGTCATTGATGCTAAAGGGGAAGTGATTGGGGCGGCGACAACGGAGATTCCCCTCTCGACGCCCAAGCCGCTGTGGAGCGAGCAAGACCCGGCGGACTGGTGGCAGGGCACGGTCAGCAGTATTCGCCGGGTTTTGCAGGAAACAAAGCTCAGCGGGACGGATATCGCCGCTGTTGGCTTGACCGGCCAGATGCACGGCCTGACTCTGCTGGACGAAACGGGCACGGTGCTGCGCCCGGCTATCTTGTGGAATGACCAGCGCACCGGCGCGGAGTGCGACGACATCCGCGCCCGGCTGGGCAGAGCGCGGCTCATCCAGATCACCGGCAACGATGCCCTGACCGGCTTCACCGCGCCCAAAATCCTGTGGGTGCAGAAAAATGAGCCGGAGGTGTATGCCAGGGTCAGGCATATTTTGCTGCCCAAAGATTACGTTCGCTATAAACTGACCGGTGATTTCGCCGTAGACAAGGCCGACGGCGCGGGCATGCTCCTGTTCGATCTGGCCAAACGGGACTGGTCGCCGGAGGTGCTGCAAACCCTAGAGATTCCGGCGGAGTGGCTGCCCAAAACTTACGAAGGGCCGGACGTGACCGGCCAGATTTCGGCGGAAGCGGCCGAGGTGACCGGCTTGAAAGCCGGTACGCCGGTCGTGGGCGGCGGCGGCGACCAGGCGGCGCAGGCAGTGGGTGTCGGCGTAGTTCAGTCGGGCATTATTGCACTGACCCTGGGCACGTCCGGGGTGGTGTTTGCCAGCACCAACGAACCTTTCATCGAGCCGGAAGGCCGGCTGCATGCCTTTTGCCACTCCGTGCCGGGCCGCTGGCATTTGATGGGGGTGATGCTTTCGGCAGCGGGCAGCCTGCGCTGGTACCGCGACACCCTGGCTCCCGGCGTTGACTTTGACCGCTTATTGGCTCCGGCGAACGATGTTCCACCCGGCAGCGAGGGGCTGCTCTTTTTGCCTTATCTCACCGGCGAGCGCACGCCCCATCCTGACCCGCTGGCGCGGGGAGCATTTGTCGGCCTGACCGTGCGCCACACCCAGGCCCACCTCAGCCGGGCGGTGCTGGAAGGCGTCGCCTTTGGCCTGCGCGACAGCTTTGAGCTGATGAAGTCGGCCGGCCTGGCCGAAATCAAGCAGGTGCGGGTGTCGGGCGGCGGGGCCAAGAGCCAACTGTGGCGGCAAATTCTGGCCGATACGCTTAACGCCGAACTTGTCACGGTCAACACCACTGAAGGCGCCGCTTACGGGGCAGCCCTGCTGGCCGGGGTTGGTGTTGGGGCATGGCCGGATGTGGATGCCGCCTGCCAGGCCGCGATTAAAGTGACCGGCTCGACCGGGTCGCAAGCGGATCAGGCCACAAAATATGAGCAGGTCTATGCGGAGTACCGGCAGCTCTATCCCGCGCTGAAGGCGATTTCACACAATCTGAGCCATATATGACACGGGCGAATGCCCACAAAAAAAGCGGCACTACCGAGTCAGCAGTGCCGCTTTTTGATTCATCCAGTTTAGACCGGCAGAGGCGCGGTTGAAGGCGGTAGTCGTCGCGGCGGTGCATCGGGCGAGTCTTTGGAGCTTGTGCCTGATTGGGGGGGAACAGGCTGGGGAGAAGTCTCACCCTCGCCAAAGAGAGCTGCAAACTCCTGGGCGTCAATGGTTTCTTCTTCAATCAAGCGCTGTGCAATCAAATGCAGTTTATCAATATGGTCACGCAGAATTTGCAGGGCACGCTCGTGGGCTTCATCAACCAGTTGCCGTACCTCAAAATCAATTTGCTCGGCCACTTCCTCGCTGTAGTTGCGTTGCTCGCTGAGCTGCCGCCCCAGAAAGATCAATTCCTCTTTGTCACCAAAGGTGATCGGACCTAATTTTTTGCTCATCCCAAATTGGGTCACCATGGCCCGGGCCATGCGGGTCACACTTTCCAGGTCACCGCTGGCGCCGGTGGTGACGCTCTCAAAGATAATTTCCTCGGCAGCGCGTCCCCCCAGGCTGACCGCCAAGCGAGCTTTAAAGGCAGAACGGCTAATCAGCGTTTGATCATCTTCCGGCAGGAACATGGTAAAACCACCGGCGCCGCCCCGAGCAATGATACTGATCTTATGAACCGGATCGGCCTCCGGGATCATGGAGGCAACCAGAGCATGGCCGGCTTCGTGATAAGCTACAATCTCTTTTTCTTCCTGACTGATCACCCGGGTGCGGCGCTCCGGTCCCAGGCGTACTTTTTCAATCGACTCCTGCAAGTCGGTCATCGTGATTTGCTTTTGGTTGCGGCGAGCCGCCAAAATTGCGCCCTCATTGATCACGTTTTCCAGGTCCGCGCCGGAAAAGCCAATCGTCGCTTTAGCCAGGGCTTCCAGGTTGACATCGCTGGCCATCGGTTTGCCACGGGCATGGACCTGCAAAATTTGCTTGCGGCCCTGCCAATCGGGCCGGTCCAGCACGACACGCCGGTCAAAACGGCCAGGCCGCAGCAGCGCCGGGTCAAGAATATCAGGACGGTTGGTGGCAGCAACAACAATCACATTGGTATCGGTATCAAAACCGTCCATCTCGACCAGAATCTGGTTGAGGGTTTGCTCACGCTCGTCGTGGCTACCGCCCAGGCCCGCCCCCCGATGTCGCCCCACGGCGTCAATTTCGTCCACAAAGATGATGCAGGGGCTGTTGCGTTTAGCCTGATCAAACAGGTCACGCACCCGGCTGGCCCCAACACCGACAAACATCTCGACAAATTCAGAGCCGGAGATACTAAAGAAGGGCACACCCGCTTCCCCGGCCACGGCTTTGGCCAGCAGCGTTTTACCGCAGCCGGGCGGCCCAACCATTAGTACCCCCTTGGGAATGCGCGCCCCCAGCGAAATGAATTTTTCCGGCTCACGCAAAAATTCGACCACTTCGGCCAGTTCTTGCTTGGCTTCGTCCGCACCGGCCACATCGTCAAAGGTGACGGTTGGTTTGTCGCCGGTGAGCATCCGCGCCCGGCTTTTGCCAAAACTCATGGCCTGGTTGTTAGATCCCTGCGCCTGGCGAACCATAAAAAAGAGCAGGCCGCCAAAAATGAGCAAAGGCAAAATGGTGATAGCCAGCGTTCCCCAGTCACTCCAGGCGCTGGGCGGAACAACCTCGATGTCAACTTTACTCAACTCTTCATTGGTCACACCCAGCTTCTCAAATGTGGTAAAGATGCTGACCCGCGACTCCTTGCGCGACTTGACCGGAATCTTGTTTGACTGGATATACTCTACGGTTACATCGTCATCCTTAACACTAATCTTTGACACTTTGCCTGCCTTGATGTCGCTGGCAACCGTGGTAATATCAAGATCATTATTATCTCTGGGATTGGAGAAGATGCTGAAGATAAGCGCGGCTACGGCCAACAAGATCAGCAAATAAACAATACTGTTCTTAAACAAACCTGAATTCACACATTCCTCCCGTGGATATTCTAGATACCCGTTTTCTCAGCGAAAGCCAGGTATCCGGCCTTCACTTCAGAACTTAAAGAAGTTGACCGTAATTATACCAAAACAAATGGGATTCGCCAACCATATAAAACGTTAAACGTTGAATGTTTGAACGTTACGGTACAACCTGGATTGTCCGCAAAATAAGCGCGCCCAAATTATCCGGTTGGCCTCGGCCTGGCTCAAAAATGGGCAGGCGAGCCTTGGTTTCGGCGTTATAAAAGCCGATGCGGATTTGGTAATCACCAGGGGCAGTCGTGGGAGGGATGGGGAGTTGATAAGGATCAACGATGAGGTCGCCCACGCCCCAGTTACCGGTCGGCCTGACGCCTCCTTGAGGTTGGGTATCAATCTGTGAAACTATACCACCCTGGGGAGTGGTCAGGTGGATAAACAGGTTGTAGTTGGCCGTGGGAGCAGTGACAGCCTGCCAAAAAAAGGTCACACTGACTGCTTCGCCGGGTTTGTACTGGATACGGGGAATCTCATAAGCATTCAACATAATCTGGCCGCCGAGATTAGCCCCGACCGGAACGCGGGACCCACTGCTGACAACCAGCGTCACTAAAGTACGATTAGCCACCAGCGAAGCCGCCGGTGGGTCTTGATTGATCACATTCCCGGGTGTTTCTGCGCTCCAATCCTCATAACGCTGCACCACCAGATCCAGACCTTCCAGGCGCGGCTGGGCTTCTTCGTAGCGCAGGCCAACCACATTGGGCACCTCAATTAAGGGCGGCCCCTGGCTTAGCACCACACCGACACTGCTGCCCGGTGTTACCGGCTGGCCGGCCTCAATGGATTGGCGTACAATAGTAAATGCCGCCAGTTCCGGGTGGGGTTCTTCACCCTCGACCACCAGTTCCAGCCCCATATTTTGCAAGGCCGAACGGGCCGCATTTTCTTCCAGGCCGACGATATAAGGCATCCGAATCTGGCCTGGAGCCAGGGTGGGCAGTCCAGAGGTTGGATTATCAGCGGCCGGTTCCCGAAAATAGGCCGCATAAACGGCTACAAACAAAGGGATCAAACCCATAATTGCCAGGATAGCGATAATACCCAGGGCAAACATCAACCCATCAAAACCGCCTTTTTTACGGCGGGCGGCCTGGGCGGCCGGGATATAATGGCGCGGAGGAGGCGGTGGGGGCGGCGGCGCTGCCTGAGCAACTTTTGGCACCGGTAAACCCATCACCGACGAAATGGGCGCGCTCATAGCCGGCGTATTCAAGCCACCCTGCTGGTACAAAATTAATGCCTCGCGCAAATGGTCACCGGAAAGGAAACGCTCATTGATATTCTTGGCCATCGCCGCATCCACAATCCGGGCCAATGGCTCAGAAATGCGGGGATTGATTTGGTCAACCGGAATGTGAGCTTCGTAAAGCTGTTTGCGGGCCACATCCTGGTCGTCAACGCCCACAAAAGGAACACGCCCGGTCAGCATCTCGTATAAAATAATGCCGATGGCATAGACATCGGTGGCAGGCAGAACCCGGTCGCCGGCAGCTTGCTCTGGGGCAAAGTAGGCCGGCGTTCCCCAGACAACTTCCCCGGCATCCATGGCGCTCTCACCCAACGCCTTGGCCAGGCCGAAATCGGTCACCTTGACTTTGTTGGCGGCCGTAATCAAAATATTGCCCGGTTTCAGATCCCCGTGAACCAAACCGGCCCGGTGAGCAGTCCCCACTGCTCCGCTGATTTGAATCCCATAATCAACCACCTGATCAACCGGCAGCGCACCCTGGGTATCAAGAATGGAGCGCAGATCAGAGCCAGCCACCCATTCCATCACAATGTAGGGGCGATTTTTATCCTGGCCAAAATCATATACGGCCACGATATGCGGGTCGCTCAAACGAGCGGCGCTTTGGGCTTCGCGATGAAAATTGACCAAAAAGTTGGGATCGCGGGTATATTGCGGCCGCAGCACTTTCACCGCGACCAGCCGCCCCAGGGCCATATCCTGGGCTTGATAAACTTCGGCCAGGCCGCCTTCGCCAATTTTCTTGATGAGTTGGTAGCGATCGTTGAATACGACCGGGAGTTGCAGTTCCATGCCTGCCGCCTTAAAATGGTTCACAATGTTTGCCCTATTTTACCCCATGTCCTCAACTCTATCAAACAGAGGGATTTCTGATTTTAATTTATGGTATTTGTCGAACTGTAGAAGTGCCAATAAAATGAGGCAAACGTAAGACTTTTTGTGATTATGCTTCACGTTTTACCCGCAGGGCGATCAGTTTGCGTTTTACAGTGTTATGACTCAACCTCCATTGTTCTCTAGCGCGATGAACAACGACCTTCACCCCTCACCCTTGCGTCGGGCCTGGCTCTATTTTTGGCGCAGCTTACAATTGAAATGCCCGGTCTGCGGGGTGTCGCCGCTCTTTTGCCCAGTGAGCCAGGTCCGCAGCGTGACGGATTGGTTTCAAACTCTCTCTGGCTGTCCCCGCTGCAATTACCTCTACGATCCTGAGCCTGGATATTTTTTGCTGGCTTTCTGGATGTTTGACTATAGCTTTGCCGGTCTTTTTGGGATTGGGCTGTTTTTAACCCTTTACCATTATTTTCAGCTCTCCATGCTCCAGGTGTTATGGGTAACTCTCATCGCCGTCACTATCTTCGCCTTGTTGATTGTGCGCCACTGTAAGGCCTTCTTCCTGGCGATGGACCATTTCTTCTTCCGGCATTCCAAAGGAAGTTAGCCGGATAATTTAAATGAGGTAAACCATGAAAATCACTAAAGCCGTTATCACCGCCGCCGGGCGAAATCAGCACACCCTGCCCCTCCAAACTCTCATTGACCGCGATGGCGCCGAAAAATCCGTCCTCGGCATCATTCTCGAAGAGGCGCTCCGAGCCGGGATCGAAGAAATTGCTGTCGTCGTCCGGCCCGGCGACGAATCTGCCTACGCCGCCGTGGCTGGGGATCATGCCGGCCGACTCCACTTCGTCTACCAGGAAACGCCGCTGGGTTACGGCCATGCCGTTTACTGCGCCAAAGCCTTTGCCGGCCACGACCCCTTCCTGCACCTGGTCGGCGATCATCTTTACGTCAGCCGCCGGGAAAGCGGCTGTGCCCACCAACTGGTTGAGGTGGCCGAAGCTGAAGCCTGCGCCGTCTCGGCAGTCCATGCCACGCGTGAGAGCTTGCTGCCCTACTACGGAGCTGTTGGCGGGCGGCGGATGCCGCGGCGGTCCGACCTCTACCGGATCGAGACCGTCATCGAAAAACCCACGCCGACCGAAGCGGAGCAGCGCCTGGTTGTGCCCGGTCTGCGGGCCGGCCATTACCTCTGTTTCTTTGGCATGCACGTCCTGACCCCAGCAATTTTCGACATCCTAGCCCAACAAATCGAACTTGCAGGCGAGCGAGGCGGCGTCACCCTCTCCGCGGCCCTGGCCGAGTTAGCCACACGAGAGCAGTATCTGGCCCTGGAAATCCAGGATTGGCGCTACGATGTCGGGGTTAAATACGGCCTGCTGACCGCCCAATTGGCCCTGGCCCTCAGCGGGCAGGATCGGGATGAGGTACTGTCCAAGCTGTTAGAACTTCTAGCTGTACGCGAGCTAGGAGCTACGGGAAGATAGAGATTTATGAATTATGAATTATGAATGGTGAGCGACGGGATTCACAATTCATCTTGTTCACTATTCACAATTATCCTGGGGACATTTATGAGCGAACTAACTCAAATCATCACCGCTGCCGACCCAGCCATCCGCAACCGCTCTCTTGACGCCTTCGCCCGGACAGCCTCGCTGTCCGAACTGCTGGCCGAGTGCGACGCCCTTGACCGGCTCCGGCGTACCAATGACAATCTCTATGAACGGGTCCGCGCTCTGTTTTTCCTCTATGCCATCCATCGCTTCCACCTGCCGCTGAAACCCGGCATGCAGACCAAGAGCCTGATCCCCTTCGACGGCTACACCAACCTGCTCAAACGCCGTTTTGAAGAAGCGATTGAAATTTTTCTGGCGCTGCAAACGGTCCACGGCCCCAACGAGGGCATCTCCAGCGCCCTGGCCTCCGCCTACCACAATCTCGGTTTCCAAACCCTGGCCGACCAGGTCCGGCGCAGCGTCCGCTCGGTGCGCGGCAACCAGTGGATGTTTCGAATCGGCCACCCCGCCGATCACCCGCTGCGGGTCCGCCCCGAATTATTCGAGCGCTCCGCGGCCAACCCGCTCTTTCCTATTTTAAAAGAAGCGACGCCGGTGCGGATGGATCTGACCCACAGCGGCTGGAGCGACATCTTCTTTCTCGGCATGGACTTCCCCGAAGGAGCGCGGGTGCTTAACGTCTCCATTGACCTGGCGGTGCGCGATGGCAGCGCCACTGCTCCCCAGCCCCCGGTCGAAGCCTATTTCCGGGTGATTGACCGGCCTGTGCTGCGGCTGGTCAGCGTAGACCTGGGCGCCAGTGCCGAAATTACCACCCTGGCCGAAATTTTTGATTTTGCCCGCGATTACCTGGGACTGCTCAAGGCGGCCATCATCGCCTCCGGCATCATCCCGCCGGGCATGGAGGGCGCCGACCAGCCCCTGGCCGATCTCCTTGCCCACCTGGTCAAGCCAGGCCACGGCCTGGAAATTGTCAGCCGGGTCAACGGTATCCCCAAAGGCTCGCGCCTGGCTGTCTCCACCAACTTACTCGCTTGTCTCATCGCCGTGTGCATGCGGGCCACTGGCCAGACGCGTACCCTCACCGGCCAACTGGCCGAAGACGAACGCCGTCTTGTCGCGGCCCGGGCTATCCTGGGCGAGTGGTTAGGTGGTTCCGGCGGCGGTTGGCAAGATTCCGGCGGCGTCTGGCCGGGGATGAAGCTTATCCAGGGGGTCAAAGCAACCGAGGTTGATCCTGAATTTGGCATCAGCCGGGGACGGTTATTACCCAGCCACCAGATTTTTACCCTCGCCGATGTGCCGACAGAAACCCGGCAAAAGCTGCAAGACAGCCTGGTCTTGGTGCATGGCGGGATGGCCCAGGATGTCGGCCCGATCCTGGAGATGGTTACCGAAAAATATTTACTCCGCTCCGAAGCCGAGTGGCAGGGCCGCCAGGAAGCCATCCGTATCCTCGACCAGGTAGTAGCCCACTTGCGCCAGGGCGATGTCCAATCTATTGGGGCAGCCACACATCGAAACTTTTTCGGCCCCATCCAGGCGATTATCCCCTGGGCCAGCAATCTTTACACCGAAACCCTGGCCGAGCGGGCCAGGGCCGAATTTGGACCTGATTTTTGGGGCTTCTGGATGTTGGGCGGTATGTCCGGCGGCGGCATGGGGTTTATCTTTGACCCGACCAAAAAACCGGCAGCTCAAGACCGCTTGCAGACGATTATGAGTGAGACCAAGCGCCGCTTGGAACACGCCGTGCCTTTTGCCATGGAGCCTGTGGTGTACGATTTTGCCATCAACGAACGCGGCACCTGGGCCGACTTGCTGGCCGGTCCGGCGGCGCTGATGCCGCCCGGCTACTATACGCAAACGGTTCCCGGCCTGCTTCGGCTGGAAGCGCGGCAGTTATCTGCCTCCCGCCGGGCCGAGTTAGACCGCTTTGGCGAGGCCTGCCGCACCGACCCAACCCTGTCGGGCATGGTCCAGACTCTCTTTGATCGCCTCTTGCCGCGCTCCGACGTAGCGGAGGCCGGCGGACAGAGTTTGGCGGCCCTGCTCGATGAGTACGGCTTTGACCGGGTTCAGCATGAACAGATCAAGGCCGACCTGCGCAGCGGGCGAGTCGGCCTGGCTCAAAATCGCCTGCCGGTCAGCAGCAAAATTGAGGATGCCGGGCCGGACGACGTGGGCGATGCCACGCTGGGCTTGCCCAGCCGTTATTATGACCTCGGTCTGGAGGCGCTGGCGGCGGGCACAGTGGCGGTCGTTTCGCTGGCCGGGGGCAGCGGCAGCCGCTGGACCAAAGGAGCCGGGGTCGTCAAGGCGCTCAACCCGTTCTGCAAATTGAGCGGGCGGCCGCGCACCTTTATCGAAGCCCACCTGGCCAAAAGCCGGTGCACCAGCCGCTTGTGCGGCACCCCGCTGCCCCACCTGATCACCACCAGCTACCTGACCCATACCCCGATTGAAGCCTTTTTACAGGCAGAAGAGCAGTATGGCTACACCGGGCCGCTCTACCTGTCGCCGGGCCGCAGTGTGGGCCTGCGCCTGGTACCGATGGCCCGCGACCTGCGCTTTGCCTGGGAGGAGATGCCCCAGCAATTGCTGGACGAGCAGGCCCAAAAAGTGCGTGACAGCTTGCACCACGCCCTGATTGAGTGGGCGCGGCACACCGGCGAGGGCAGCGATTATACGGACAACCTGCCCCTGCAATGCCTCCACCCGGTTGGCCACTGGTACGAAATCCCCAATTTGTTTCGCAACGGCGTGCTGGCCCGCCTGCTGGCCGAGCGGCCCCAGTTGAAGTACCTCATGCTGCACAACATTGACACCCTGGGGGCGGATGTGGACCCGGCTCTGCTCGGCTACCACATGGACCAGGAAGCCGACCTGACCGTCGAGGTCATTACCCGGCGCATTGACGATCGCGGGGGCGGCCTGGCCTGTATTGACGGCCACCTGCGGCTGATTGAAGGCTTAGCCCTGCCGCGCGAAGAGGTCGAGTTTGAACTATCCTACTACAACTCCAACACCTTTTGGGTTGACCTGGACCGGCTGCTGGTCACGTTTGGCCTGACCCGCGCCGACCTGGCCGACGAGGAAAGAGTCGCTACGGCGGTTCGCACGCTGGCCGCGCGCATGCCGACCTACATTACGCTTAAGGATGTCAAGAAACGCTGGGGCAAAGGCCAGGAAGACATCTTCCCGGTGGCTCAGTTTGAAAAGCTGTGGGGGGATATGACAGCCCTACCGGAACTGATCTGCCGTTTTGTCGCCGTACCTCGCATGCGCGGCCAGCAGCTCAAGGAGCCGGCCCAACTCGATGGCTGGCTGCGTGATGGCTCGGCGGCCTATTTGGAAACGCTGTGCGAGTGGGGCTGAACAAATGGGGCAAGATGCCGGATGAAATGCACTTCAAGGGCAGCCTGGTAATCTCTTTCGTGTTGGTTGATGAAATCGTGGAACCCTGGCCCAAATTCATCCAGAATGGAGCCAAATGTAACGTGCAAAACCTGCCGCGCATCAAACTGTTCCAACAGGTCCGGCAGGGCAGTGTCGGGGAGGGCGCCGTTTTCCGGGACTTTGCCCAACTGGGCGTCCAGGGAGTGGGTCTTACTTTCTTTTTCAAAGCGGGCACGGGCGAGGTCTAACATGCGCCGAAAGAGGGGTGGGTTTTGAGCGGCGACGCGCACGGCTTCCAGGTAGCTTGTACCGGCAGTTTTGACGTGAACCAGCCCTTGCGCATGCCGGGCGATGACAGGGTAGAGGCTGAACTTGTCGGAGCCGGTGTGGAGGCTGAGCTTGTAGCTGCCAAAATGGCGCATGATGGCCGTGTGCCGCACAAGGTTGCGCTCAAATTCGTCGAGGTCGCCGATGTAGTCCACTCCCTTCTGGAACTTGCCCACAAACCGGGGCGCGATGCTGACAATGGGGACGCGGCAGCGGGTTAACTCGTTGACGATGAAAAAATGTTCGTGGGCGGAGGTGGGCGTATCGGTTTCGTCCAGGGACACCTCTAAATCGTAGGATTTGCCATTCAGCCGGGTGCTGAGTTCGTGAGCAAGGGTGATGGTCTGGGCCAGGGCGCAACCATATTTGGCCAGCGCCCGCCGCAAAATTACCTCGTCAAAGACCAGGGTCAAGCTATCCAGCCCAAATGGCTTCCGGCAGTAGCGGTTGTAGAGGTCATTATAACTGCTTTGCAGGGTGTCCCAGGGCAAAACGGCTGTTTTCATGCGCAGTCTGTCTAGCGAGTCGGTTCGGGCGGCGTTGTCCAGGTGGCTACAGGGGTCAATGGTGAAGAAGGTATACCCGGCGGCGACAAAAGCGTCGAAGTCAGCCAGCTCCTGCCCGTGGTCGGCGTCGGCCCCCCAGGGCGCACGCCAGCCTTCCCGGAAGATGCCCCAGACGGCGTCATCCAGCACCTGCTGTGGAGTCCGGCCGGTGCGCGTGTTTTCCCGCACCGATTGCTGGGCGAAGATGGGGGAGATTTTGCCGTCCGGATCGGCGGTACGCAGTGCCTGAATGTGTCCCGGCGTAGCCAAGCCCAGCCGGTCGCCAAAGCCGAAGGAGGTTTTTCGTCCCAGGGGAACCGGGTTAAGCCAGGGCAGGTGTGTCCGCAGGGCAGCAGCATTGTGCAGCGTAAGCGGGCAGAGGGCAATGTTATCAGCAACAACGATTTCCGAAAAATCGGCCGCGTCCCCAACGATACCTAATCGCCGTTCACCGTTCTCATGCAAGCGAGCCAGAAAATAGGTCGTTCCCTCCTGGGTGACAACAGAGTGGGGATAGATGGCTCCCGCAGAGAAATTGAGGGTGTTCATGGGATAAAAAACCGGTCACTTCTTCATCATGGACGACAACGGGAACAGATCGTCAATGAAAACCATCTGGCCGGTACGCATGGACTGGTTAGCGGCAATCCCCACCAACACCGAGGCCGCACCGTTTATATGCGAAGCAGCACGGTGATAAGGATCGGGCGGCGGCGTGGGTGAGAAAATCTGCTCCAGCATGACCGGGTCTGCGCCGCCGTGCCCCCCCTCACCTATCGGCACATTCACTTCGTACTCTTGCCCAAACATGGGAAAAACTCGCATGCGCGCCCGCTTAAACGGTCCCTTGCTGGCCGACACCTGCCCATCTCCCAGCAGATGGGTAATGCTTTCTTCTATGTCCATTTCGATACGCCCTTTGGTGCCGGTAACAGCCACCCGCAACCCTTCCCAGGGAGAGTAAGCCACCAGCGAGTACGAGAGCAGCACCCCGTTGCTGTAACGGGCCACAACCGCCAGGGTATCTTCAATGGTGATAGGTTCACCAAAGACATTGCGGTCGCGGATGTAACCTGTTTCAGCTTCGGCCTCCAGGTACAAGCCGCGCAGCGCCTCTTTAGAGGTCAGAAAGAGGGCGAAGGAATCGTTTTTTGCTTCGGGAACGCCGGTATAACGGGAATAGGGGTAATGTTCGCCGCGGGCTGCGGCGTTTTCACGGCCATAAAAGCTCAAGGCCCCCATGGCGAACACACTGATCGGGTAGGCATCCACCCACCAGTTCACCAGATCGAAGTGGTGGGTGGCTTTGTGGACCAGCAGGCCGCCGCTGTTCTGTTTTTCCCGGTGCCAGCGGCGGAAGTAGTCCGCTCCGTGGCTGGTGTTCAGAATCCAGGAGAAGTCTATCGCTAAGGGCTGTCCTACCGCCCCATCCATGAGCAGTTGGCGAAACTGGGTATAGGCCGGAGCATAACGGTAGTTAAACGTCACCCGCAGCGTGCGCCCGGTTTGTTCGATGGCCGCAAAAATTGCCTGTAATTTAGGCAGGTCGGTGGTCATCGGCTTTTCGGTGATCACATCGCAGCCCAGGGCCATCGCCCGGATGATATAGATATGGTGAGTGCTATCTATCGTGGTGACGATGACCGTGTCCGGCTTTACCTCGGCGATCATCTGGTCAAACTGTTCGGCAAAGTAGGTGGGACGAGGGCCTAGCCCGTTAGTTTTCACTAACTGCTGGTTATACCAATTCATCCGGACCTGGCTGTGGTCGCAAAAGGCGACCAGTTCGGCCACGTCGGCATAGGTCGTGGTTATGGCGTTGACAAACATGCCGGCGCGGCTCCCTGTACCGACAATGGCATATCGTTTTCGGTGACTCATAGCTGGTTTTTCACACCCCCGGAACGCTTTCCAATTCGACAGCGGCAAGGATGAACGGCCCGACCCCATGCAGATCGTTGGTGATGATTGGCTCGCTGACGTAATATTCAAAGGAGCCGTCGCGGTACGGATCGCCACCCAATCCGGCGGTAGAGCAGATGCTATGCAGATTGACCAGGCCCTCGCTATCTACCGTTACCAGGTGCTTGAGCAGCCCGGCGAAGCCCCTGGCGGCGATGGGCAGCCAGCTTTTGTCAAGATACCCGTTGCGAACGCCTTTGGCGATAGCGTACACAACCATGCCCGTGCCGGACGCCTCCAGATAATTCCCAGGACGGCTGCCCTGGTCAAGGACCTGCCACCACAGGCCCGTAGCCTCGTCCTGAACGCGGGCAACGGCTGAGAGGGTGCGCTCGAAAATAGCCAGAAACTCCTGGCGGGCGGCATGTTCTTGCGGAAAATGATCCAACACATCCACCAAGGCCATCAGGTACCAGCCTATGGCCCGACTCCAGAAATGGGCCGAGCAGCCGCTGACAGGGTCGGCCCAGCGCTGCTGGCGGCTTTCATCCCAGGCATGGTAGAGCAGGCCGGTGCGGGGGTCGCGGGTATGTTTTTCAATAGCAATGATCTGGAAGGCGATGTCGTCAAAGGCGGCTGGCTCAGCAAAGGTGGCGGCAAATTCGGCATAAAAAGGGGAGGCCATGTAGATTCCGTCGAGCCACATCTGAAACGGATAAATTTGCTTGTGCCAGAAACCACCTTCACGCGTGCGGGGCTGTCCACGCAGTTGTTCGCGGAGCAGCCAGATTGCCCGGCGATAACGCTCCTGGCCTGTGGCCCGATAGAGGGGAAAGAGCAGCTTGCCCGGGTTGATCTGGTCAATATTGTACTCCTCCAGCGAATAGGTAGCGATCGCGCCGGAGGCATCCACATAACGATCCACATAGGCGGCCAGACTCTGCCAATAGCGGCTGTCTCCCGTTTGCGGCCAAAGGTGGTAAATACTCTTGAACAGAAGCCCATCTTTGTAATGCCAGCGGCCTTCAGACAAGAAGTAGCGGTTCAGGGCAGAGGCGGCCATCCGCAGCGACCAAGGGGTAGGGGCAGCGTCGGCCGGCTGGCTCAAGGCGCGGTATTGCATGGAATATCGTTCCTTACCTGCAGGACTTACGCAGTTCGCATCCTGAGTAGCCCCACGACTGAAGGGAGTCGGCGTATCGAAGGGTGCGAACTGCTCAAAACGCCGCTTCGACACTTGCGCCTGCACGCAAGTGCAGGTGTACGGCATTCGCTGCGCTCAGCCTACTCAGCATGCGTTTTGAGCATTCAACTACGTAAGTACTTGTTACTTAAGACATCAGTAGTTGAGGTTGGAAGGGGCCATTTTAACCGGTCAGCGCCAGGCAAAGTAACTCCTGGCACTGACCTAAAACGGCGGCAAAAAGTTACTCCAGCAGTCCTGCTTCCTCCAGACTCTGTTTGGCAGAGGCTTCGTATTCCTTAGCGCCCAGGCTGTCCAAGCCAGCCAGATACTCGGCCCAGGTCTCTTCGTTCAGTTCCTTCTGCCCCAGGACAAACTGGAGCTGGCCCTCGCTGTAGAAGCGGTCGAAGTCGGCGGCATTGGTCGGTGGCAGGATAACCTGAATGCCGCGGCCATCCACCCAGGGCTGTTCCTGGAAGTAGCTAAGGAATTTCATCGGCTCCATGGTCCGGCCGTTGATCGTTTCGTAGGAGGGATAGCGGGCATTGATCTCCATCTCGGTATTGTAGTAGATCAACTGATTGCGCATCTGGGTGAACGGCTGGCGCTCGGGCGAATTCCAGGCCAATGCCTCGTCAATCCCCTCGGTTGACACGTTGCCATCCTCGTCCAGGACGAAGTTGACCCCTTCCTCGCCAAAACCGAGCAAGTAATAGCCATCTGTGGCCATCCATTCCAGCAGCCGGGCGACCGCCTCGCCCTTGCCCTCGTCAGCCGCTTGCTGCGACAGGGCAAAGATATTACCACGACCGGTATAAACGCCGTAGAAGGCCTCACCATCTGGACCTTTCGGTGCAGGCAAGGGGATCCATTCGGCCTCAGGGAAGTTCTCATCAAACGGGGTGTAGTTGGACTGGTTGGTGAGAGCCGCAAAGTCCTCCCACATGATGCCGAACTGGCCCTGCTTCCAGCGAGCGCGGAACTCGTCACGGCTGAGGGTAGGCCAGTCGGGATCAATGACCTTGGCGTCAACCAGCTTCTTCATGAACGCCAGCGCCTCCGGGTACTGGGAATCGCGCACGGTCAGCCCAAAGTTAGCCGGATCAGCGAAGTTCCAGATGCCCGGTACGCCATAGGCGCCAAGAATGAAGTCAAATCGGTTGCCGACGCCCTGGCCATTGATGAAACCGCCGACACCGTAGGTATCGTCCTGGCCATTGCCATCGGGGTCTTGCTCAGTAAAGGCCTGGGCGACTTCAAACAGTTCATCGAGCGTCGCTGGCGGCTCGAGGCCGAGCTTGTCCAGCCAATCTTTGCGAATGACCAGGCCCTCGCGTTTAGGGAGCGGAGGTGGTTCTGGAAAACCATACTGGTGACCGTTAAACGTGACCAGGTCAAGCAGGAGCTGATCAGGATAGTGGGTTTTGACCCGCTCCGGCATCAGGGGCATTAGATCCTCAACCGGCGCCACCAGACCCAGATCCACAAACCTGAACAATTGGCCGCGCTGGTCGTTGCTGGCGACCACCATCTGAAAGAAGTCGGGCAGCGCATTGGCCGCGGCTGCGGCATTCAATTTGGCTTCCCCGTCTTCGCCGGTCGGGACGATGACGTAGGTGAGATTGATCCCCAGTTCCTCACGAATGATGTCATAGGCAATCCAGTCGTCAGGGGGTGGGCCGGCCTCGGTCACTGTGGCCTGCGCCCATAACTCAATATCCACCGGTTCAGCCGGCGCTACTGGCTCTTCTACTTTGCCTGCTTCAATTTCGGCTTTAGCGGCTTCGGCTTCGGCTTTAGCCGCTTGAGCGGCGGTTTCAGCTTCCGCCGCCGCCTTCTCGGCAGCCTCTAAAGCTGTTTGTGCTTCTGCCAGTTTTGCCTCTAACTCAGCCCGGGCGGCCTGGTCTCCCTCGGTCGCTGCCTCAAGAGCAGCCTGGGCAGCGGCGGCGGTTGCCTGGGCATCTGCCGCAGCCTCTTTAGCGGCGTCCATCTCCGCTGTATCTACCTGTGGCACGCCTGATGAACAGGCAGCGAACAACAAGGCAGACAGAATCAGCATGAGTGCGACAAACCGGGCTGTCTTCCAATTGTTCATTTTCTTACTTTTCATCTTACCTTTCTCCTTTGAATGAATTTAGAGCAAACAGGATTTATACAAAGCCCAACGTTACTCTTTGACACCGCCGACCAAGGTGCCTTTGGTGAAGTAGCGTTGGATCCAGGGATATACCATGAGCATGGGCAGCATCGTCAGCAGCACGCCGGCTGATTTCAGCGATTCGACGGAGGTGGAACTAAAGGCATTGAACTCGACATATTCGTTGAAGCTGGCCGAGATGAGAATGTTACGGAGCAGCACCGGCAGGGGCATCAGGTCCTTGTCGTTTAAGTAAAGGATAGGGGTGAAGAACTCATTCCAGAAGTGGACGGCATAAAAAAGGCCAATCGTGAGCAAAATCGGTCTGGAAAGCGGCAGGATAACGTACCACAACACCTGCAGCTCATTGGCCCCATCAAGGCGCGCCGCTTCTTTAAGCTCGTCGGGCAGGCTCTCAAAGAAACTCATCATGACCAGCGTGTTATACACGCTGACCGCTGGCGGCAGAATGATGGCGAGAAAGTTGTCTGACAGCTTCAAATTTGTGACCAGCAGATAGACGGGCACCAGGCCCGGATTAAACAGAAAGGTGAACAGAATCAAAAATAAGATGATTCTGCGCCCTGGCAGGGTACGCGTCGAGAGGCCATACGCCAGGGGCACCGTCAGGATGAGGCTGAGCGCAGTGCCGGACAGGGTGATGATAATGCTGTTGAGCATCGCCCGTGGGAAAAGGGGGTGTCCCAGGAGTTGCTTAAAGGCTGTCGGCGTCCAATCTAACGGCGACAGGAAGAAGGGCACCCCATGTCTGGTGTAAATGTCCAACGGGGTGAAAGCGGTAACCACTACTCGCCAGAATGGGATAACGATAGCGATTAATACAAAAAACAGAAAGATGGCGACAAGGAGCTGATAGATAACCGCATCACGTGTTTTGACCTGCACCATGAGATAACTCCTAGAAGAGACTCTGTTGAGCGACCCGCTTGGCAATTTGATTGGCAAAGAGGATCATGATCAGGCCAATCACACCTTTGAACAGGCCGACCGCAGTGGCCAGACCGAATTGAAATTGCAGAATACCCTGACGATAGACCCAGGTGTCAATAATGTCCCCCACGCTGTAAACCGGCACCGAATATAAAACGAATATCTGGTTGAAGCCCGCATCAAGGATGTTGCCCAGGCGCAGGAGGGTCACCAGCACGATGACCGGCATGATACCCGGTAATGAGATATGCCAAATGCGCTGCAAGTGCGAGGCGCCATCCACCGTAGCGGCCTCATAAAGGTGGGGACTGATAGACAGCAGTGCCGCCAGGTAGATAATGGTGCTCCAGCCGGTTTCCTTCCAGATATCGGAGAGGATGACGACCCAGCGGAACCATTGGGGCGATGTCAGAAAAGAGATGGGGTCACCCCCGAACTGCTCGATAATCGTGTTGATCAGGCCGTTGCCCGGCGAAAGCATCATCAACAGGATGCCGAACATGATCACCCACGAAAGAAAGTGGGGCAGGTAGACCACCGTCTGCACCAGAGTGCGATAACGCACGAACCATGTCTCGTGCAGGGCGATGGCGAGGATCACCGCCAGCGGCAGTCCCAGCACGAGTTTGGCCGTACTGAAGATGACCGTATTGATGATAAGTTCGTTGAAATAAAATGAATTGACGAAGGTCTCGAAATGCTGGAAGCCCACCCAGGGGCTTCCCATTACCCCAAGCAGCGGCTTGAAGTCCTTAAAAGCAATCTGAGCGTTCCAGATAGGGGCATATCTGAAGATTAAGAAGTACAGCAGCGAAGGCAACATCAGCAGGTAGAAGCGGCGGTTTCGCCACAGCGGGCGAACCCAGCCCCTGAGCCGTGCTGACCACGATGTGCTGTTCAAGCCAGCGACCTTGGTAAGTGCTAGAGAGGAAAAATGCGAGGGGACTTCCTCATGCTTCATCGGGCCACCTCCCTTGGCTCGCGCATCTTTGCGCATCTAGACGCACAGCATCTCTGACAACTCAGACCATAGTCTGGCGTCTGCAAACAAAAAATTACTACACTACAATTATATCCGATGAGTCTTGGATTTTTGGGGTCAAGAGTTGGACAAAACCGACTCACCCGCCCCTGGCTGCCCGATAAGACATCCTAAGGATCAGGATGCTCGCGGTAGGCGCGCGGCGACAAGCCGGTGATGCGGTGAAAGACGCGGCTGAAGTAAGCCGGGTCAGTGAAGCCAACCCGGCGGCTGACCCGGCTGATGCTGTCGTGGGTCAGGCGTAACAGCTCCCTGGCCCGAGATATCCGGTAACGATTCAGGTAGTCCCAGGGAGAAATTCCTAACTCGCGGTTGAATACCCGGCTCAAGTAATCTTCACTCACCCCAATGCCCTCGGCAATCTCCCACCGAGCCAGGGGGCGCTCATAATTTTGGTGCAGGTAGGCAACAGCCCGCTTGGCCAGGGCGCTTGTTTGCGGCGGTAAGGTATCGTCGCCAAACAGGGAGCGGTGCAGCGACACAATGATCTCCTCCTCGGACAGGATGCCTTTGCTCTGGAGGGTGACCGCAGCGTGCTGCTCCAGGCGCTTGACATCGTTCAACGAAAGCTGGCGGCCGCTCAGGATCACCACCGGCACCTGCCGTGTGCGCTCATCGGCCCGCATCCGGTCCAGCACCTCAAATCCGTCCAAGTCAGGCATCATCAAATCAAGGATGACCAGGTTAGGCGGGTTCGCCAGCATGGCCACCAGACCTGCTTCGCCGCCCTCCGCAGTACGGATGGTGTAACCCGGCGGCAGTCCTTTGCTTACCGCTTCGCAGGCCAACTGGCGCGCTTTGGCGTCGTCGTCAATGATCAAAACAGAGCCGCTTGTCTGCCGGGGGGTGATGGGGCGGATGGCTTCCCACAACGTCTGGCTGCTGGCCGGTTTGACGACGAGACTAGTGAGACCAGTCGCAACCTCACCCTCCCCCTGCTGATACAGAATGAAGGGCGTCTGGTTCAGTTGCGGATGATTATGCAAGCGGCGGATCAAATGCCAATCGTCGGAGACAGCGTCGGCTATGTCCCAGCCGATCACGGCCGGCAAACTCCCGGCAAGCAGCGCTTCCAGATCCTCCTGTGGCCTCAAACGTTGGATTGTTAAATGTTGGCTCTGACTGAAGTCAATGATCTCAGAGGGGGGTATCTCGGCACTGGAGATGAGCCACAACATTGCTCTTATAGGCTGGGCCGACAGCGCAGGCTGATCGCTTAGCTTAGGCAGAGGCAGGTAGATGTGAAAGGTACTGCCCTGCCCCGGCTGGCTGTCCAGGGCCAAAAAGCCTTTATGAAGCGCCACCAGGTGCCGGGTAATTGATAATCCCAGACCGATACCGCTTGCTTGCTGGTCTGTCCGCTCGCGGGTAAAAAACGGTTGGTAGATCCGCTCGCGCAGCTCAGGTGGGATGCCGAGACCGGTGTCCGTCACCCAGATGTGTAGATAGGGGGGCGCCACCTCTGCCGCCAGCCTGATCTGCCCGTGTTCGGTGAACTTGGCGGCATTACTGAGCAGATTGAGCAAGATCTGGCGCAAACGCACCGGGTCGGCCTCGATCAGCGGCAAGCGAGTGGGAAGCTCCAACTCCCAGACAACTTCGCCTGACTCAGAAGCGTCCTTGGCCAGCGCGGCAAACGCCTCCTCCAGTAATGCCTTCGGGTCGAGTATCACAGGGTAAAGGTCCAGGGCGTTGATCTCAGCCCGAGACAAATCGAGCAAATCATTGATGATCCGCAGTTGATGTTCGGCGCTGTGCTGGATATGCTCCAGGTCTTTAGCCAGACCCGGCGGCGGCGAAACCAGGAGGCGCTGCGTGTGTCCGATAATGATATTGAGCGGTGCGCGCAGCTCGTGGCTAACATTGGCAAGCAGCCGGGTTTTGATCTGATCGGCCCGCTCCGCCACGAGGCGAGCTTCGTGGGCCTCACGAAAGAGCAGCGCGCCTTTCAGGGCGCTGCTGATATGCCCGCGCAACACCTCATAGATGTCGCCATCGTAGGGGCCAACCTCGAACACGACGAAGCCGAGGGGGTCTGTCTGAAAATAGAGGGGTTCGACTAAAAGACTGTAACGCCGGCCAGGCAGAAGATCAGGGGGTACCAGTTGGCGGGAAGGAAAGCACGAGCCAGCCGGCCCCAGGTCTGCACGGCGGCCCTCCCTAAAGGCCAGCATCAGCCTGGCCGTTTCTATCGAGTCGGCCGGGTTTTCATACAAGGCCAGATAACAACTCCCGATCCCCAGGTCCGGCAGTCTTTCGGCCAGCACGTCGGCCAGCTTGTCCACGTCAAAAGCGGTAATCAGCGCCTGGCCCAAATCGCGTAGGACACGGGTTTGACGTTCAGCCTGCAACTGTCGGGAAATTTGCGCTCGCTGAACCGCCTCGCCAATCACAACCCGGGCCTGTCCAAACAAATCTTCGGCCTGCAAGCGCGTCCGGCTGTCAAGCGCAGGCAGAAGTTCGCGACGCAACACAGAGATCACATCCTGCCAGGCGGCCGTTTCGTCGGCATACAGCATTCCTTGCGGTAACATGCTGTCCAGGGTAGATAGGAACAGGTCACCCGGCACAGCGCCCAACTGGCTGCGCAAGGCAGCCAGTAATTGCTCGGCCCACTGTGCGGCCACAATCCCACTACCTGTGGCGCGGACGATCTGCTCCACAAGCTGTTCTTGGGCGCGACTCCAGGCGAGCTTGGGGTCATCCGCCTCACTTTCGGTCCATTCGGCGGCCAGTTCGACTGACCGTGAAGGACATCCGCATGACTGCCGCACCAGCAAGCGGGAATTAAGAATCACTTGGCCGGGCACATCTTCGCCGGCCAGCGTTTCCAACAGAAGTTTCACCGACTGCCGGCCCTGGTCGTAAAATGGGAGCGATACCGAGGTCAGGGGAGGGCTGACCAGCCGCCCTTCCTCAATATCGTTGAATCCGACGACAGCCACATCGGCAGGAACACGGACCCCACGCTCAGCCAGCATGTTGAGAGCGCCAATGGCCAGCAGATCGCTTACAGCCACAACGGCCTGGAAGTCAACGCCTGGTTGCAACTGGCGTTCGTCCAGCAGGACTCGCATGGCCTCCGAGCCTTTTTCCCAACTGGCATAGGGGGTGATGAGGGTTGGGTCAGGCGACAGTCCTCTTTTTTTGAGTGCATCCAGGTAGGCGTGATATCGCTCCAGGGCATACGGATGGCCTTCTGGCCCACGAATAAAGGCCACTCGACGATAGTTGTGAACATCAATCAGGTGGAAAATGAGGGCGCGCATGCCGTGGTAGCCGTCAATGGAGACGAGCGAGCCATGGCCCAAAGGCGACGCCAGGCTCACAATGGGTAGGGGCTGATAGTGCTGGTGGAAGGTGATAACTTCTTCTGGCGTCGCTGCTCCGGCCAGCGCCGAGGTCCAACTCACCAGGCCATCAAGGCGTTCTGTATCAATGAGATGGTAGATGATGTTGCGTTCAGCCTC
Organism: Anaerolineales bacterium; assembly: GCA_015075185.1. GTDB lineage: Bacteria > Chloroflexota > Anaerolineae > 4572-78 > J111 > DSQQ01. The sequence goes on from JABTUW010000004.1 coordinate 1,040,536, forward strand.
GAAGTCTTCCGAGGTATGTAAGCGACCCCCTGGATAGCAGATCAGGTTAGTGTTTCCAGCCTGAGCTGCGTCAAGCACGCCGGACCACAGCCCTCGAGCCGCCCCGATGTGGATGTTTGCCGTCAGGAAGCCGATTGTAGGACGTGTCGCCTTGTCCATTCTCACCGCCTCATTTGCTAATTCTACCTCAATTTCTTGTTTTCGGATATTGCAGATAGCCAACCTTCTGATGACAAATGTCACTGAGGATGGCGAGCCTTGTCACTGTTTTTTGGCGACAAGTTATATTAAACTCCTCATGTATTACTTTTCAAAGCCCAATTTCTCTTGGGTGATACCTTTCGAATGTTTTGTGTTAGGCTAATTTCTCGCTTTCTACCCTACCTCTAAGTTCTCACTATTCAGCCTATAACAAACCGGAGCAAGACTGATGCCATCCCTACGCTCCAGACCTATCAGATGACCCCTCGATAAAGGAACAAGCCTGCTTGGATTTATAAGGAAAAAATGATAAAATTTGCCCGGAATATGTGAAATTATTCACAACAAATGACCCCAGAAAGAGGCTAAACTATGCATGCAGTTGTGGCGATTAAACAAGTGCCGGATACCTCTAACGTACGGATCAATCCTGAGACAGGGACCTTGATCCGTGAGGGCGTCCCGGCCATTATCAATCCCTATGATGCTCACGCAGTTGAGCTGGCCGTCCGTCTGAAAGAGAAATTTGGCGGCAAAGTGACGGTCCTGACGATGGGGCCACCCAAAGCGGCAGAGGCCATTGTCGAGTGCATCGAACAGGGCGCAGACCGGGGTATTGTCATCACCGACCGCAAATTTGCCGCCGCCGATACCCTGGCTACCTCCTACGTCCTGGCCCAGGCCATCGAGGCCATCCGGGCTGAAGAGCCGGTGGACCTGCTACTGTTTGGCAAGCAGGCCATTGACGGCGACACCGCCCAGGTGGGGCCGGGCGTGGCCACCCGCCTGGGCGTTCCCCTCATCACCTACGCTGTCGCCGTGGAGGCTTTTGATCCTGAAACCCGGACTGCCCTCGTCCACCGCAAAACCGAGCGTGGTATCGAAGTCTGGCAAACCGCCCTGCCGGCTCTGCTGACGGTGGAAAAAGAAATCGCCGAAGTTAGCCGGGCGCCGCTGCCCAACCTGGTTAAAGCGGCCCACTACCAGCCGGAAATCTGGAGCAGCATTGAGCCGGTGCCGTTTGAACCGAACAAGATTGGGATCAAAGGCTCGCCGACCATTGTCGGTAAAGCCTTTACCCCCCCACCCAAACAGGCGGGCGAGATGGTGCCGGTAGCAGACAAAGGCTTACAAGAGACGGTGGCCTATGCCCTGGAGCAAATTAGCCAAGCCGGGGTAGTTGAGACTCTCAAGTCGCTGACTCACCCGAATGGAGGCACAAAATGACTGAAACGATGCAAGCAAACAAACGCATCTGGGTTTACTTGGAACAGGAGGAGGGCCAGGCCCATCCGGTTTCGTGGGAACTGCTGGGTGCAGCGCAACGCCTGGCTATTGACGTGCCCGGCAGCGTGGTCGAAGGGGTTCTGCTGGGAGATAACGTAGCGCATATCGCTGAGGAAGCTTTTCACTACGGAGCCAGCCGGGTTTACCTGATTGATGATCCGGTGTTAGGTGTTTACCGTAATTTGCCTTACGGTTTTGGCATCAGCAACCTGGTGCAAAAGTATCAGCCGGAAATCTTCCTGGTTGGAGCGACGACGTTGGGCCGCGGACTGGCCAGCGTGATTGCCACCCGGGTGCAGACCGGCCTGACCGCCGACTGTACCGAGCTGACCATTGACCCGGATAAAAAAATCCTGGCAGCCACCCGGCCCACCTTTGGCGGCAACTTGATGGCCACCATTCTCTGCCAGAAGCAGCGGCCGCAGATGGCCACGGTTCGTCCGCGGGTGCTGCCAACGCCGCAGCCGCTGCCCCAGGCCAGCGGCGAACTTATCCGCGAACCTTTGGGCATGAGCGAAGCCGAGGTGGCGGTCAAACTGGTCCGTTTTATGCCAGCCGATACCGAAGAACGGATCAACCTTGAATATGCCGATGTGATCGTTTCCGGCGGACGGGGCGTCGGCGACCCGGCCGGCTTCAAGCTGCTCGAAGAGCTGGCCGGCTTACTGGGCGGCGTTGTCGGGGCTTCACGGCCGGTGGTAGATGCCGGCTGGGTTTCCTACGCCCACCAGGTTGGTCAGACCGGCAAGACTGTCCGGCCCAAACTGTACATCGCCGCCGGGATTTCCGGCGCTATCCAGCATCGGGTGGGCATGAGCGGCTCTAATTTTATCCTGGCGATCAACAGCGACCCCCAGGCGCCCATTTTCCAGGTGGCCGACCTGGGTTTAGTGGGTGACCTCTACCAAGTCATCCCGGAGCTGATCAACCAGGTCAAAAGTGTCCAACCATCTCAGCCGGAACAAGGAGGCCAGCATGTCTGAGAAATTAGTTTTTGATGTCATTGTCGTGGGGGGTGGTCCGGCCGGAATAGCCGCCGCGATTACGATGGCTAAAGAGGGCCTGAAGGTGATTCTGATCGAGCGAGGTCGTTTTGCCGGGGCCAAGAATTTCTTTGGCGGGGTGCTCTATACCCACGCCCTGGCCGACTGCCTGCCCGATTATTGGGAACGCCGCCCACCCTTCGAGCGGCCGGTGACCGAGCAGGGCTATTGGCTGCTCTCGCCTGACGGTGTGGTGCGCTTTATGCACAAAAGTGAGCACTACAAGCAAGAGCCGGCCGACGCTTACACCGCCCTACGCGCCCAGTTCGACGGCTGGTTTGCCCAGCAGGCCGCCAGTCTGGGCGTCCTGGTGATTACCAAAACAACCGTCACCGAGTGCATTCGGGATGGCCGGGGGCGGGTCAGCGGGGTCAAGACCGACCGGCCTGACGGCGAGGTTTACGCGCCGCTGGTCATCCTGGCCGAAGGGGTGAATAACTTACTGACCCAGCAGTTGGGGCTGGCCAAAGCCGACTTGCCGCCGCGTTTTGTGGCTTTAGCGGTCAAAGAAGTGATCGGCCTGCCGGCAAAAGAGATTGAAGCTCGCTTTGGCCTGGCCAGCGCTAAAGAAGGGGTGGCCATTGACATTTTTGGCGACGCCACCCTGGGCCTGCCCGGCACAGCTTTTATCTACACCGACAAGACCGCCATTTCGATTGGGGTGGGCCTGCTGCTGGAGGAGTTTGTGCATCATAAACTGCGGCCCTACGAGGTGCTGGCCCGCTTCAAAAATCATCCGGTTGTCCGGCCCTACCTGGCCGGAGGTGAGTCGCTGGAATACGGGGCGCACCTGATCCCCGAAATGGGTTACAACCGCATGCCGGCTTTAACCGCCGACGGGGTCATGGTAGCCGGCGACGCCGCTGGGATGGTGGATGCGCTCCACCGTGAGGGCACGAACTTGGCCATGACCGCCGGCCGGCTGGCCGGGGAGACCGCCCTGGAAGCACACCGCCAAAGCGATTTCTCGGCCGGATTTTTGAAACAGTACCGCCGCCGGCTGGAAGAGAGCTTCGTGTTAAAGGACTTGAAGCAATACCGCCGCATGACCGATTTTCTCGACAGCACGCCCTATTTTATGAAGACTTACGTCAACTATCTGAATGAGGCTGCACTGCGCTATTTTACCGCGCACGGCATCCCCAAACGCACGATGGAAAAAGAAATTATGGGCATGCTCTTCGAACGCCGCTCCTTCTTTGGGGTGGCCCGCGATATGTTGAAATTACTGCAAGGGATGCGAGGTTAGTATGGCTGAAAGAAAACATTACCCCATAGACTCTGAAGTGGAAGCCAGCCTGCCCCACGTCAATGTTGACGATATGGTGGCTGCGCTGAAATATTATGTAGATGAGGATTTTGCGCATCTCTGGATTAAGGATCATCAGGTTTGCAGCCAATGTCAGGGCCGGCCCTGTCTTTACTTTTGCCCCGTCGGAGTCTACCAGTTGGACCGGCAGGGAAAAGTGATGGTAGGCTACCAGGCTTGTGTAGAGTGTGGTAGCTGCCGAGTGGGCTGCCCTTTCAACAATATTGGCTGGGCGCTGCCTCGTGGGGGGTATGGGGTGGCCTACAAATTTGGCTAACAGAGTCACAGAGTCGCAGGGTAACAGGTTTTTCTGCGACCTGCTACCTTGCTACCCTGCTACTTTGTAACAGGAGAGAAGATCATGCACGAGACCGCAATTCAACAATTGGATCGGGCGGCATTGACCCTGATCCAGGCTCTGGATCAATATAGCGAGGAACTTAAACCGTATCTGGAAGGTGATCAACTGGAGGCGCTCCAACGAGATGTAGTTAATCTCCGCCGGGCGTTGTTGGGCCTGCAAATGGGTCCACTCTATTGGGAAACTCCCGCCGAGATTGTCGAGAAAGTGGTCAACAGTGAGGCGCTGCCGATAGCAGACGCTGCTGCGCGCGCCGCCGAAATGTTGCAGCAGCACCAAAACGATACGGATAAAGCGTAAGGCCATTGACGCATTTCCCCCATAACAAATAGCAGCCTTCCGATGACAAATGTCACTGAGGAATGGCGAGCCTTGTCACTGTTTTTTGGCGATGAGTTATATTAAACTTTCCAATGTACTACTTTTCGGAGCCAGATTCTCCTGGGTAATACTTCCTGAACATTTCGCGTTAGGCTAATGTCCCGCTTTCTATCCTACCTCTAAACCCCCACCATTTAGCCTCGTTTTCTACTATCAGAGCAGTCACTTGGATTGAAGGCAATACTAATGCAAGTAACAAGCTGATAATTTGAATAATTATGTAAAAAGTGGTTTGATAAGGGTATTATGAGACCCTTATACGTCGGTAGATTAACCGAAGAAGAAACCACCGTATTAAAAGCAGGATTACGTTCGCCCTCGGCCTTTACCGTCAGACGATGCCAAATTCTGCTCAAGAGTGCCAAATGGCAGACAGCCAGCCAAATTGCCAAAGCATTGGACTGTAGCGATCAAACGGTCAGAGAAGCCATCAGGGCTTACCATCAGGAAGGCCTAGATTGCCTCCGAGAGAAGTCGCACGCTCGGCACGATCAACAACCAACTATCAATGAGGCGGGCTGCGGCAGGCTCAAGGAAATCAGCCGCTTATCGCCCCGGACCTTTGGTTTTCAGACCAGTGTGTGGACCCGCCCTTTATTGGCTAAAGTGCTGTCCCAAGAAGGTTACACGGGCCAACAGGTTAGTCCGAGTGCCATCACCGCCGCCTTGAAACGAGTAGATGTGGCCTGGCGAAGGGCCAAACAGTGGCTTCGTAGCCCTGATCCGCATTATGAACGCCGAAAAAAAGACGAGATCAGTTAAAAAAATGGGCTACCCAACAGGATGATTGGCTCTTGGTCGACCAGGATGAGTGTTGGTTTAGTCGTTTTGCCCAACCGGCGATGCATGCCTTTGCTAAAACTGATGACAATTTACGGCTGGTTGAACGGACGCCAGCGAAAAATGAACCGGACAAGGCCATTGCTTGCTATGGCGCTGTTTGTCAAGGCTCTCAAGAACGCTGGTTATTTTTTGCTGAGGGTCAACCGGATAGTGACAAAACCATCGCCTTTTTGCAGGCTTTGTTACAGATAGCCAAGCTGAAAGCGAAACGAGTTTTGGTCATCATTTGGGATAGAGCTTCCTGGCATGCCAGCAAACAAGTTAAACAGTGGGTTCGTCAACATAATCGCCAAGTTCGCCAGGAGGGTGGGGTTCGGCTGCTGACCTACCTGCTACCCTCCAAAAGCCCGTGGCTCAATCCCATGGAACCGATTTGGCTTCATTCCAAACGTAAAGTAGTCGAGCCGGATGGCCCACTTTCGGTTAATGTTCTTAAAGAGCGATTGTGTTTTCTGTTCAACACTACTTTGGCTGATGCAACTCTCAAACTATCAGCCTGATGTTTGCACTAAGCAGCAGGTCACTTAACAGAGCGGAGACAGACTGATGCCTACCCCTGCGCCCCAGACCTATGAGGTTGATTTTGAGCCAATCGGCAAGCGGGTTAAGGTGCTGCCCCATACAACCCTGCTTGAGACAGCCCAGCAAGCTGGATTGGCCCTATCGTCGGCCTGCGGCGGGGTGGGGAACTGCGGTCAGTGCCGGATTGCGGTACTGGAAGGCCAGGTATCCTCCCCCACTCTCGACGAAGAATACATCCTGACCGAAGCAGAATTACTGAACGGGGAACGGTTAGCTTGCAGCACTCAGGTTCAGAGTCACGTCAAGGTTCATGTCCCCAAGGGTTCTCTCGTCACCGAACAGCGCCTGCAACTGGGGGGCGAGGCCGGCGCGCTGACGCCCGATCCACTCATCCAGACCTACCAGCTTGAAGCGCCGCCCCCCACCCTGCACGACCCTCGCTCAGACCTTGAACGCATTACAGCCGTCCTGACCGAACTTCAGAGCGAAGCAAATCTGGTAGCGGAACCCGCCGTTATCCGCCAGATAGCCCCTCTCGCCCGCCGGTATAACTGGCGTTTGACCGTCTACCTGCACGGTGCTGAAATTGTCGGGCTGGCTCCTCCCGAATCAACGGCAGTTGGATTGGCTGTTGACCTGGGAACCACCAAAATTGCGGCCAGCCTGGTTGATTTAGCCACCGGCGCCGAGCTGGCCGTGACCGGCGCCTTGAATCCGCAGATTGGCTACGGCGAAGATGTGATCAGCCGTCTGACCTATGCGCACCGCAACCCTGAGGGAGCTTCTCTCCTGGCTCTGAAGGTCAGGGAAACATTGGATGATCTGCTGGGCCAGTTAACCGCCCAGGCGGGAGTTAGCCGAATCCAGGTAGCCGATATCTGCATTGTCGGCAACACCGCCATGACCCACCTGCTGATGGAACTGCCCATCCAGCAGCTTGCGCTGGCTCCTTATGTAGCTGCAACGAATGCCGCCATTGATCTGAAAGCCCGTGATTTGGGCCTGACCACTGCCCCTGGCGCCTACGTCCATGTGCTGCCCTGTATCGGCGGCTTTGTCGGCGCTGACCACGTGGCCATGATTCTGGCCAGCGGCCTTGACCAAACTGAGCGGACCACGCTCGGCATTGACATCGGCACCAACACCGAAATTGTGCTGGCCCGACCAGGCCAGCTCCGTCTCACGGCAGCGTCATGTGCCTCCGGTCCAGCCTTTGAGGGGGCGCATATCAGCGATGGCATGCGAGCCGCGTCCGGGGCCATTGAAGCGGTCAGCCTGACCGGCGCCGGCCTGACTCTCAAAACCGTGGATAACGCCCCGCCTGTGGGGTTGTGCGGTTCCGGTATTATTGATGGGGTGGCTGAATTGCGCCGCTGGAAGCTGATCAACGAGCGCGGGCGCTTTGACCGGCAGAACGAGCGGGTGCGCAGCGGCCGCCATGGCGCGGAGTTTTTGCTGGTTCCGGGGAGTCAGAGTGGCAGCGGGCGTGATGTGACCCTTACCCAAAATGATATCAACGAAATTCAACTGGCTAAAGGAGCCATCCGGGCCGGGCTGGAGGTTCTCCTGGATGCCACCGGTACTCCGCCTGAAGAAGTGCAAGAAGTCATCATTGCCGGGGCGTTCGGTTCATTTCTCAAGGTGCACAGCGCCCTTGATATGGGGCTGCTGCCCCGGCTACCGCACGCCCGCTACCGGCAGGTTGGCAACGCGGCCGTGGTCGGCGCGCGCTGGGCCTTGCTGTCCCGCCAGGTGCGGGAACGCGCCCGGCAGATTGCCAGCCGGACGAATTACCTGGAATTGACGACCTATCCCAAGTTTAACCGGCATTTTGCCCTGGGGATGCTGTTTCCCCCTCTGGATGAAAATGGGAAAAATACGGCAGGGTAGCAAACTCATCTTCATTTGTCTGACTACTGATTACTGACTACTGTCCACTATTCTTTAAGGAGCAAGCCTATGGAAATAATCGGCGAAAAAATTAACGGCACACGCAAACGGGTCGCTCAGGCCATTGCCGAGCGAGATGCCGGTTTTATCCGCGACTTGGCCTGCAAGCAAGCCGAGGCGGGTTCAGCCTGGCTCGACGTCAATGCCGGGACTCATCCCAAACAAGAAGCGGATGACCTGGTCTGGTTGATTGATAATATCCAGGCTGTGGTTGACACGCCTCTCTGCCTGGACAGTGCCAACCCGGAGGCCCTGGCTGTGGCTATTAAGGCCGTCAACAAAACCCCTATAATCAACTCGATCAGTGGCGAGCCGCAACGCCTGGAAGGGATTCTACCGTTGGTGGCTGAGTACGGGTGCCGAGTCATTGCCCTGGCGATGGGTGAGAAGAAGATCCCGGGAACAACAGAGGCGCGGGTGACTGTGGTTCATACAGTAATGGAGGCCACCCGTCTGGCCGGTATCCCCGATGAGCATGTCTACATTGACCCGCTGGCGATGACCATCAGTACCAATACCCAAAGCGGGTCAATCTTCCTGGAAACAATGCGGGTGGTCCGTGAAGCCTATCCAAAAGTTCATTTTACCGCCGGGTTGAGCAATATTTCTTTTGGGTTACCGGCTCGCTCTTACGTTAACCGGGCCTTTTTAACCCTGACCCTGGCCGCCGGCCTTGATAGCGCCATTCTTGATCCTTTAGACCGGGACCTGCGCGCAGCCTTGCTGGCGGCTGAGCTGGTTTTGGGGCGTGATCGTCACTGTCTTAACTACACCCGGGCTTACCGGGCCGGCGTGTTTGATAACGCCAAGGATAAAGCGTAGAAAATTCTGCTTTCTACATCATAGTTACAAAGGAATCCGTTACGAAGCTTTGGCTTCAGCACCAGCGATGAAAAGCCCTCACCCCGTCGCTGGCGCGACTCCCTTCTCCCAGTGGGAGAGGGGTTGGGGGTGAGGGCTATTTACAAAGGAGTAAGCTTATGTCACAACAACTTATCGAAGCCATCACCGACATGAGAGAGGAGGATGCGCTTAAAATTACCGACCAAATGCTTGAGAGTGGAACCAATCCGCTCGATGTCCTCGAAGCCTGCCGCCAGGCGATGGACATCATTGGCAAACGGTTTGAGGAAGGCGCCTGTTTTATCCCGGAATTGATTTTGGCCGGAGAAGTGCTCAAGGAGATTGCCGGCAAAGTCAAGCCGCTGGTGCAGGAGCAGGTCGGGGCAACGGAAAAGCGGGGCAAGGTGGTCTTTGGCACGGTAGAAGGAGATATTCACGATATTGCCAAGGATATTGTGGTCTTTATGCTGGATATCAACGGCTTTGAAGTCACAGACCTGGGGGTAGACGTGCCGCCGGCCAAGTTTGTGGAGGCAACCAAAGAAACAGGGGCCACCGTGGTGGGCTTGAGCGGTTTTTTAACGCTAGCTTACGACCCCATGAAGGAGACGGTAGCGGCACTAAAAGCAGCCGGTCTGGACAAGGTCAAGGTGATGATTGGCGGCGGTCAAGTTGATGATCAAATTCGCCGGTACACCGGAGCCGATGCCTTTGGGCGCGATGCGATGGCGGCCGTGTCCCTGGCCAAGCAATGGATAGGAGGCTGATAGCAATGTTTACCAAACCTGAAAACTGGAACAAATTAACCCCTAAAGAAAAAATGGAGGCCCGCTTTAATAGCTGGATGTCACTTAACATTGAGTTTGCCAGCCCCGAGAAGGCCCAGGCTTACAAACAGCGGGTCCAGATGATCAAAGATGCCACCTATTTGCAGAAGCCGGAACGTATTCCGATCATCCCGTGGTGGGGCGTTTACCCGGCTGAATACGGCGGCATCACCATGCAGGAAGCCATGTATGACTACGACAAGCTGGGCAGGGCCTGGAAAAAATTCAACGCAGACTTTGAAAACGATGGCCTGGTTACATGCAGTCTGGTGGGGCCGGGTAAGGTTTTTGACATACTTGATTACAAGCTTTATAACTGGCCCGGCCACGGCACCCCCCCCAACACCTCGTACCAGTGCGTGGAAGGCGAGTACATGACCGGTGACGAGTATGACCTCCTCATCACGGACCCCTCCGGCTATTTTATGCGCTATTATCTGCCGCGCATCTTTGGCGCATTGGGACCGTGGCAGATGCTTGGACCTTTTACCGACATTCTTGAACTGCCCTTTGTGGGGTTAGGCTTGATCCCCACAGGTATCCCCCCGGTCCAACAAGCCTTCAAAACCTTTTTGGAGGCAGGCCAGGCCGTGATGGAATGGATCTCGGCCATTGGCCCCATTGACGGCTATTCCATGGCCACGTTGGGCGTGCCCAATATCATCGGCAGTTTTTCCAAGGCCCCGTTTGATACTCTGGGCGATACCATGCGCGGCACCCGGGCCATTATGCTGGATATGTACCGCCGCCCCGAAAAGTTGATCGAGGCCATGGAACGAATCGTGCCGATTGCCGTAGAAATGGGCGTGCGTTATGCTACCGTCAGCGATACCCCGATGGTCTTCATTCCACTGCACAAAGGGGCCGACGGTTTTATGTCGAACAAGGATTTTGAAAAGTTTTACTGGCCGACCTTAAAAGGAGTGCTGTTGGGCCTGATCAACGAGGGCACCGTTCCCTATCTGTTTGTAGAGGGCGGTTACAACCAGCGCCTGGACATCATTACCGACCCGGATATTCCTGCCGGTCACACCATTTGGATGTTTGACCATACCGACATGAAGGAAGTCAAGCGAAAGTTGGGCGGCTGGGCCTGCTTTGGCGGCAACGTGCCGGGTTCGCTACTGAAGGCGGGAAAACCCCAGGAGATTGAGAACTACGTCAAGGAGTTGATTGACGGGGTGGCTCAGGATGGTGGTTATATCCTGGCCAACGGCGCCGTTCTCGATAACACCACTCCCGAAAATTTGCACGCTATGCTTGATACGGGTAAGAAATACGGGGTCTATAAGTAGTAACCTTACCAGACAAACAGGGCCTTGACGGTCCCAGGATGAGGAGCGTCAAGGCCTTTTTGTTTATCCAACCACTCTCACCATTACAAGTAGGGGAGACAGCCTGTGTCACAATTACAAATCATTTCTTCTGATCAGAACCTGCCCCAGCCTAAAACGTCTATGGTAACCGGTTATGCCTGGGTTATTTTGTTGGTCGTATTTCTGGCGAGTGTAGCGGCGCCTCTGAATCAATTCAAAGTTCCACCACTGATGCCCGTGCTCATGGAGACATTCCGCTTAAATCTCAGCCAGGCCGGCCTGCTGATGTCCGTCTTCGCCTTTACCGGCTTGATTTTGGCCCTGCCCGCCGGAATTGTCCTGCAAAAACTGGGTCCAAAAGCCGCCGGGTTGATTGCCGTGGGCTGTCTGGTGGTTGGCTCAGCCTGGGGAGCGCTTTCCAGCAGCACAGGCATGTTATTAGCCAGCCGCATCCTTGAGGGTGTTGGTATGGGACTGATCGCCGTCGTCGGGCCGGCTTCAATCGCGCTGTGGTTTCCGCGCGAGAAACAAGGCACGCCGATGGGCATCTGGGCTACCTGGGTGCCGGTGGGAAGTGTCATCATGTATAACCTGGCTCCGGTTCTGGGGACTTCCGCCGGGTGGCAGGCCGCTTGGTGGAGCGGGGCCGGTTTTGCCCTGGTCGCCCTTATCCTGTATTGGCTGCTCATGCGGCTGCCGCCCTCCCCGGTGACCGTCCAAAAACCTGGACCGACAAGCCCAAGTGAAGATACCCGTCCCAAACTCGGCGAAGCCTTGGCCAACCGGAACATCTGGCTGCTTGCCCTGCAATTTGGGTGCTTCAACCTGGTCTTCATCGGCTTTGCCACATTTTTCCCCACCTTCTTGACCGAAGCGCATGATTACCCATTGGCCCAAGCCGCCTTTCTTGCCAGCTTGTCAAGCATGGTGGTACTAGGTTCAGCCCCACTGGCCGGCTGGCTGTCTGACCGGATTGGCTCGCGCCGCTTAGTCTTTACCCTGCCTCTCCTGGTAGTCGCAGCGATGATGACCTTGCCCTTTCACCTGACCGGCTGGTCTCTCTATGCTTTTATGACTCTGCTCGGGGTTGTTAGCGGCGCCGTTCCTACGGCAACCTTCGCCGCAGCCCCCGAGGTGATGGGTAATCCCAGGTTAGCCGGTATGGGGTTGGCGGTTGTCTCCTTGGGGCAGAATCTGGGTATGGTTATTGGGCCTATCCTCTTTGGGAGGTGGGTGGAGAGCATGGGGTGGGCTGCGGCGGGGTACTGGCTCGTCCCCGTCTGCCTGCTTGGCTTTGCTGCCGGATGGATGGTGAAAGTCCGCTAAATTCGGACCGCACTCGGATTGAGGATTCTCTCAGCTTTATCTCATTTTCAATTTAGGAAAGCGTGCTATAATTATGGTTACTTCTTGCACTGATTCCGTAGAGGTAGTTCCAAGCGCCTGCTGAATAGCTGCTCCAAACTGAATGCAGGTCAGTTTCCTCAAGGGGGGAAAATGGATGAATCTTCTGCTTCACAAGCGGAGTTGTGGCGAGGACGCCTGCAACGTCTCCACCCATATATCCGCAGTACAGCGCCCTTCGCCGCCGGGGTGTCGGCTGCGCTCGTGGCGATCCTGCTTTACAACATTCTGTTTCCCGCTCCAGCCCAACTGACAACGCGTGAGGTCAACGACTCAGTTGTTCAAGCTCTCGCCTCGGCCACACCGCCGCCCGCCTTTTCAGCGCGGGTGTACCAGGCCATCCGGCCCTCGCTTGTTTTTATTGAAACGGAAGTTTCTGGCAAAGACGGTGAGGTGGATAATGGTATCGGCAGCGGGGTGGTTATTAACGACCAGGGCGACATCCTGACCAGCCTCCATGTTGTCGCCAACGCTTCTGACATTCAGCTCATCTTCGCCGATGGCAGCGAGTCGAGCGCAGAGGTGATTGCCACCCAGCCGGAGAACGATATCGCCGTTCTACGCGCCGGCCAGCCCCCAGGGCTGCTCGTGCCCGCCATACTGGGGAACCCGGGTGCGATGCACATTGGCGATGAAGCGTTTGCCGTCGGCCATCCCCTTGGTCTCTACGGCTCGATGAGCGCGGGCGTTATCTCCGGTCTCGACCGCTCCTTCAGACCCCCTGACAGCAAGCAAAGACTGAACGGCTTGATTCAGATTGACGCTGCCGTGAATCCCGGCAATTCGGGCGGCCCGCTGCTTAACCGTGATGGCCATGTGGTCGGTATTGTCGCCGCGCTGGTGAATCCCACCGAACAGGATGTCTTTATCGGCATCGGTTTTGCGGTGCCAATCAATGTGGCGGTTGGGGCTGTAGGCTCGCCGCCCTATTAAGTATTCAGTGAGCAGTAATCAGTGGAACAGTAGGTAATTAAACTGATTACTGCTCACTATCCCTTACATGACTGTTTACTAGATTTCGCAGGAGAATGCCCATGGATCAATTTATGAACCCCGAGAAAAGAAAACCGATGGAACGGGTACTGTACGAGGTGAAGAAGATCATCGTCGGGCAGGACCACCTGTTGGAACAGTTGGTCGTCGCGCTGCTGGCGCGCGGGCACATTCTGGTCGAAGGTGTGCCGGGTTTGGCCAAGACGATGGCAATCAAGACCCTGGCGGAAGCAATTGGCGGCGAGTTCAAGCGCATCCAGTTCACGCCCGATCTGGTCCCCGCCGATTTGATCGGCACGCGCATCTACAATCAAAAGACAGGCGAATTCAATACCTCGCTCGGCCCGGTCTTTACCAACCTCCTGCTGGCGGATGAAATCAACCGCGCCCCGGCCAAGGTCCAAAGTGCGCTGCTCGAAGTGATGCAAGAGCGGCAGGTAACGATTGGGCGCGAAACCTTCAAGGTGCCGCATCCTTTCCTGGTGCTGGCGACCCAGAATCCAATCGAGACCGAAGGCACCTATGCCTTACCCGAAGCGCAGGTGGACCGTTTTATGCTCAAGGTGCTGGTCGGTTATCCCAGCGCAACGGAAGAATTTGTTATCGTCGAACGCATGACGGGCATGCTCCAGGCCGTACAAAAGGTGCTGACCACCGAGCAACTGGTGGAGTTACAGCAAGAGGCCGATAAAGTTTACGTGGATCCGGCGCTTATCGAGTATGCCGTCCGTATGGTGACCGCTACCCGAACGCCGAAAGATGTCGGCTTGAAAGAACTGCAACCCTACATTATGTTCGGCGCCAGTCCGCGCGCTTCGATCAACCTGATCCTCACGGCGCGGGCGCTGGCCTTTGTGCGTGGGCGGACTTATGCGCTGCCGCAGGACGTGCTGGATATGGCGCTCGACGTGATGCGGCACCGCATGGTGCTGTCGTACGAGGCGCTCTCGGACAATGTGAGCGCCGATGATCTATTGAAAAAGATTCTCGATCGTATTCCTATCCCGGTGGTGCCGTTGCATGAGCATGTCAATCTCCGCGTCAACGCCTGAACGTATCCTGCAGCGCCTCGACTGGCAGGTTATCCGCCGGCTGGACGGCCTGCTGCAAGGCGATTATCGCACGCTGTTTTACGGCTATGGGGTGGATTTTGCCGATCTGCGCGAATACCAGCCCGAAGACGATATTCGCTACATAGATTGGAATGTGACCGCGCGGCTGAATACTCCCTATGTCCGGCAGTACATGGAAGACCGGGAAATCACCGGCTGGTTTTTGCTGGACCTGAGTCCCTCTATGGACTTTGGCCCGGTGCAAACGCTCAAGCGGACGGTGCTGATTGATTTCGTCACCACGATTGCCCGACTGCTCACGCGCCACGGCAATCGTATCGGAGCAATCTTCTACGGCAGCCGTGTTGAGCGGACAATTCCCGCCAGCGGTGGGAAGCTCCAGGTTCTGCGCCTGGTCAACGACCTGCTCAAGCAGCCGCCTTTACGACAAACAGCCTTTACCAACTTGAAGCCGCTGCTCGAAGCCGGGCTGCACGCCATTAAAAAGCGCTCTTTGATCTTCATCATCTCGGATTTTATCAGCGAGCCGGGGTGGGAGCGGCCGTTGAAGTTACTCAACCAACGGCACGAAGTCCTAGCTGTCCGCTTGTGGGACCCGCGCGAGGTAGAACTGCCGGATATGGGGCCGATCATTATGGAGGATGCGGAGACAGGCGAGCAGCTCTATGTAGACACGCACGATCGGAGATTCCGCCAGCGGTTTCAAGAGGCGGCGCGGCGGCGCGAAGCAGCCTTGAATGAAGCATTTAAACATGCCGGAGTGGAGGCGCTGTCCCTCTCGACCGAAGAAGACCTGGTCAAGGCCATCGTGCGCTTTGCCTCGCTGCGACGGCAACGCCGGAGATAAGTGGATTTATCCATGTCATTCATTTGGCCCACGATGCTTTTATTATTGTTGCTGGTTCCGCTGTTCGTCTGGTTGTACCTACGGATGCAGCAGCGGCGGCGGCGCTTTGCCGCCAGTTTCGGGACGCTTGGACTTGTACAAGAGGCCGCGGGACGTAAGCTGGGCAGCCGTCACCATATTCCTCCGGCCTTCTTTTTGGCCGGTCTGACCATCCTGCTGCTGGCCATGGCCCGCCCGCAAACGGTTGTCAGTCTGCCCCGGGTAGAAGGCACGGTTATCCTTGCCTTTGATGTTTCCGGCAGCATGGCCGCGGACGATTTGAAACCGACCCGGATGGAAGCAGCCAAAGCTGCCGCGCTGGAGTTTGTGCAGCATCAACCCACCAGCGTGCAAATAGGGATTGTCGCCTTCAGCGATGGCGGCTTTACCGTACAACCACCGACCAACGACCAGGATTCTATCCTGGCCACAATCAATCGCTTGACGCCGCAGCGCGGCACGTCGCTGGGGCAGGGTATTCTGGTTTCACTGAACACGATTGCCGGAGACGTTGAGCCAACTCCATCTCTAGACAATAGCCAGACGCCAGCACCCACAATTACGCCGACGCCCCTGCCGGAAGGAACCTATACCTCTGCCGTCATTGTCCTGCTGACCGATGGTGAGAACAACCAGGCTCCCGATCCGCTGGAAGCGGCGCAGCTAGCCTCAGACCGCGGGGTGCGCATCTACCCCGTTGGTATTGGCAGCACAACAGGGACACTCCTCAAGGTGGAAGGCTTCACCGTTCACACCCGGCTCGACGAGGCGATGCTGCAACAAGTTGCCCGGCTCACCGACGGCGCCTATTACAACGCCGAGAATGAAGAAGAACTGCGCGCCATTTACCAAAACCTCGACCCCCAGTTTGTCATCAAAGAGGAAAAGATGGAGGTGACTTCTATTTTTGCCGGCGCGGGTATCCTCGTCCTGCTGATTGGCGGCACATTTTCGCTCCTGTGGTTCAGCCGTGTGCCGTAATTGGAGGTAGTCAATGAACTTGCTTTGGCCCGGATTCCTGCTCCTGCTGGGTTTAATCCCGTTGATTGTCGCGGCGTATATTTGGATGCTGCGCCGGCGGCGACGTTTTGCGGTGCGCTACTCCAGCCTGGCTCTGGTGCGCGAGGCGCTACCGTCCCAATCACTCTGGCGGCGCCATCTGCCGTTTGCCCTGTTCCTCCTGGCGCTGATCAGCCTGGTAATTGCCCTGGGGCGCCCGGTGACCAGCGTGAGCGTACCCAGCGGCCGGGCGACGATCATTCTGGCTCTGGATGTCTCCCGGAGCATGTGCGCGACCGATATTCCGCCCAATCGCCTAGTGGTGGCCAAAGAGGCGGCCCTGTCTTTCATCCAAAGCCAACAATCCAACACCCAGATCGGCATCGTCGCCTTCGCCGGTTTCGCGGAATTGATCCAACCGCCGACGGCAGATCAGGAAGTGCTGCAAGAGGCGGTCGAAGGGCTGGACACCGCCCGCCGGACGGCGATTGGCACTGCCATCCTTAAGTCACTGGACGCGATTGCTGAAATTAACAAGAGCGTTGCTCCCAGCGTCACCGGCACCTCGTCCGGGGTCGAGCCAACACCTGTACCAAAAGGGATGTATGTGCCGGACGTCATTGTCTTACTTACCGATGGGGCGAGCAATGCCGGCATATTGCCCTTGGAGGCCGCACAGCAAGCTGTTGACCGCGGCATTAGAGTTTACACGATTGGGTTTGGCACCGCGAATGGGTCAGAGTCGCTTCCTTTTTGCGGCCGGGGCTTTCAGGGGAGCAACCTCTTCGGGGGCGGCCAACAATCCGGCGGAGGCTTTGGATTTGGCGGCGGGTTTCGCCGGGGGATTGATGAGGACACCTTAAAGGAAGTTGCCGATATGACCGGGGGAACCTATTACTCGGCTGAGAGCGCGGGCGAACTTCAGGATGTCTTCAACGAACTCCCGACTTACTTATTTACCAAGCGCGAAATCACGGAAATCAGTATTATCTTCACGGCTTTTGGCGCACTCCTGGCTGCGCTGGCAATTGCCCTTTCGCTGATCTGGCACCCACTGCCCTGACAGCCTGGGCTGGGTCAAGCTGGATAGAACGAAAGGCTCAAAAAGTTACCCCGCTTATTTTTCAACTGACCTTCTGGTTACAATTTTTGCCGTATAATCAAAGAGCCGAGTTAAACTCGGCTCTTAAAGGCGACGGCCGGATTCGAACCGGCGCATAAAGGTTTTGCAGACCTCTGCCTTACCACTTGGCTACGTCGCCATAAACACGGTGAATTAGAGTAGGTAAGAAAGCTAGCAAACGAACAAGCGGACAAACGAATGAACGAGCGAGCGAGTTCTTTGCTTAACTACTCTCTCTAAATTGTGGAATTATTTTACCATCAGTTTTTCAAGTCGTCAATTAATGTATTAATGTCTGTGCTTTCGCTTGAACCTAGTCACCCCTTAAACCGGCCAAACTCAAAGAAGACCCCAGGCGGTCATCATGGCCAGCTTTAAGTGGATCAGTGAAGAGAACAAACTCCCGCCCCAAAAATCACTTTATTCATCAGTCTCCGCGCCAGCATTCGGTGCATCCGGCGCTGGCTCACGAGCTGCACGACGGGGCCGTGCAGCAGCTCCTGGGTATCGACTACCAACTGGCCGACAGCGAGCAGCAGGCGCAGGCGGAGGATTACTGTAAGGATGAGGCGCCCGAGACTGTCGTCCAGGCGATTCATAAGACGGCCTGTTTTCATTAAACGTTGGCAGTCTCTGTATCTGTGTGGTAAATGGGAGGGTGCGATCAATTTTGTTGGTCAACCGGGTAGAGGTTCCAATGTAACTTTATTTCATAGTGAAAGTATCATAAACTATGCGCCAAGCAAAGCGTGTGATGTTTGTGCCGAAAAAGAATGACATCCATCAGTCCTAAAGGTGGCATCTGCCACTTCTATGGCCCTCTGTTCTTCTAATGAGCCGGGCTATTAGACACCTGAGTGCGGGAAATGCAGCAGCGTCACTCCCTCCTTGCGCAGGGAGAGAGTAATTTCTTTGCCAGGCCGCAATGACAGCGGCGTGTAGGCGTAAGTTGGAAAGGTGACTTCGAGGTCATGCCCATTGGGGAGGGAGACAATTAACGTCTGGAAATTTGAATTGAGGCGGCGACTCACAATCCGGCCCACTACCTGGTTGTGGCGCACCGGACTCATCAGGGGACGGTCGGGGTAGAGGATTTTAATATCTTCGGGCCGGATGTAGGCTCTGACCTTCTGGCCGATAGCAGCCGGTTGCAGGGGGGCCTCCAAGCGCAGCCCATCCCAATCGAGGGTTAGCCCGGCGGGAGTCACATCCACAACTTGTGCGGGAAAGATGTTGGGGATGCCCAATATCTCCAGCACTTTATCACTGGCCGGCTGGCGAAATACCGCCTCGATGGGTCCTACCTGCTCCACGCGGCCCTCGCGCATTACCGCCAGCCGGTCGCCAATGGCAAAGGCATCATCCAAACTGTGGGTCACGTAGACCACGATCAAGCCTAAATCTACTTGCAGCGCCCGCAAATCCTGCTGCAAGCGTTCCCGGATGGCGACATCCAGCGCCGAGAAGGGCTCATCGAGCAGCAGCATTTTGGGCTCGGCGGCCAGTGCCCGGGCAATAGCCACCCGCTGCTGTTGGCCGCCCGACATTTCCCGGGGGTAATGTTGAGCCACGTGGGTCAGCTTCATTCGCTCCAGCAAAGTCAGGGCGCGCGGGCGCGCATCAGGCTGCCGCCACAGGGCATACGCCACGTTTTCCAGGGCGGTCAGATGGGGAAAGAGAGCATAATGTTGAAAAACGTAGCCGACCCGGCGTTTGTGGGCCGGTACGTTCAGCGAGTCTCCGGGCCGGCGCCGGCGAAAAAACGGCGCGCCATCCAGCCAAATTTCCCCGGCGTCGGGGGTAACCAGACCGGCAATAGCGTTGAGGGTCTGGGTTTTGCCGGCCCCCGACGGGCCAAACAGCACCAGAATCTCCGTGCTCACATCCAGTTGAACCCGAAGATCAAAGTGGGGCAGTCGTGTTTCGATGTCTACGTGCAGGCGGATTGGATTCATCGCTGATTGTTTCGGCAGGGCTGACGGGGCGGTGGCCTTTCAATTCAAGCTGGCGCGCCCACCACAGGCTGAGAAAGGCCAGGGTGGTCATCAGCAAAACCATTTGATTAGCCAGGTCATAGTGGCGGCTTTGGACCGCATCATAGATAGCCAGGGGTAACGTTTGGGTGCGGCCAGGGATATTGCCCGCCACCATCAAGGTTGCTCCAAACTCACCCAGGGCTCGAGCCGATCCCAAAATCAAGCCAGTCAGAATACCGCGCCGGGCCAGTGGGAGGGTCACCCGCCACAACACTT
This sequence comes from Anaerolineales bacterium, assembly GCA_015075185.1. Classification (GTDB taxonomy): domain Bacteria; phylum Chloroflexota; class Anaerolineae; order 4572-78; family J111; genus DSQQ01. The sequence goes on from JABTUW010000004.1 coordinate 1,060,149, forward strand.
CCGGCTCCGACGAACCCAGGGTGCGGGCAGCGTTCTCCAGGGCCGGGTCTACAGCGGCGATGGCCGCTCGCGCCGCCTGGACCATCAGCGGCAGCCCGACGACGGCTGAGGCAATCGCCGCCGCCGGCCAGGTAAAGAGCAGGCTAAGACCCAGCCATTCAACCAGGGGACTCCCTCGCCCCAAGGCTAACAACAAGTAATAACCAATGACGCTTGGCGGCAGCACCAACGGTAAATTGATCGCCGTTTCCAGAATGACCTGGCCGGAGAAATGATAACGAGCCAGGATCAAGGCCAGGGCCAGCCCGACGACAAAAAGAGTAACTGTAGCCACAAGGGTAACTTGCAGCGAAAGAAAAAAAGGAGGCCAGATCATTTTGCCGTGATTGGCTCCTCACCCGGCAGGATAAAGCCATACTTGCGCATTACAGACCGTCCTTGCGGGCCGTTGATAAACGTGGCAAATTGCCGCGCTTGCGACTCCAGTTGGGTGCGCGTAATAACCGCCAGCGCCTGGTCGAGCGGCTGGTGTAACGCCTCCGGCAGCAGCACGTAACGGCCCTTGCTCTGGGTGCTGAGCGATAGGGCCACGATGGCCGCATCAACGTTGCCGGTCTCGGCATATTGCAGCGTCTGGGCTACATTTTCACCAAAAACCAACTTGGGTTCCACATGTTGCCAGATACCCGCCGCTTGCAGGGCTTCACGAGCGGCAATACCGTAGGGGGCGTGCTCAGGGTTAGCGATGGCCACGCGCTTCACCTCCGCTTTGGCCAGGTCTTCGATCCGCTCGATCTTTAGCGGGCTATCGGCGCGAGTCCAGAGGGTAATCCGCCCGCGGGCGTACAAGGCTTTGGTATCAGGGATAGTCAAGCCTTGCTGCTCCAATTCGTCCACAAAGGAGACATTGGCCGCAGCGAAAACATCTACTGGCGCTCCCTGTTCAATCTGCTGTGCCAGTTGACCGGTTGAGCCAAAATTAAAGGTCACTTTTGTACCCGTTTCTTGTTCAAACAACCGGCCGATCTCCTGAAAAGCCGGGGTGAGATCAGCCGCAGCCGAAACGGTCAAAGTTGCCGGCTGTTGGGAGCCGGGACCCAGGCCGTCACTGCAAGATACCAGAAACCCGGATAAGCAGAACCACAGTAGCAGCAATTGGATGCGCTGCATAGACCTTAACCCCCTTCCGGCGTCATGGTTTGGCTGGTGTTGATCATTACCCGCTCGCATTGATCGAGCCAGGCCAGCATGGCCTCGATCTGGCCCAAGCGAAACTGATGCACCAGCCAGTCGAAAGCAGGCATGTCCGGAAGCATTTCAGCCTCCTGTTGCTGACTCAGCAGCCAGCTACGGCAGGCGGCTCGCTGGCGCTCAATGAGGCTCAGGGCCACAGGTGGCCCTTCAAGCTGAGCAAAGTAAAGCTTAGCCAAAAAATCCAGTCGCAGAGTGCGTCCCTGTTGGACCGGTTGCTGGATCCAGTTCAAAAACGCCTCACGCCCGGTTTCCGTCAGGGCAAACAGTTTGCGGGGTGGGCGAGCATCCTGATACTCAATCGTTGTGGTTACGTAATCCTCATTCTCCAGTTTAGCCAGCAAGGCATAGAGTTGACTTTGTTTCAGCCGCCACACCAGGCCCAGGCCGGTGGGGTCGGAAAGCTGCTGATGAATTTCATAGCCGTGCCTGGGCCGCTGGCGCAAGAAGCCCAGTAAGGCGTGTTCGGTAGCCAGAGGCAAATTAACTCGACTCATAGTTCACTATTTAAGTATTCAATAAATGACTAAATTCGCCACTATTATAACAGGGGGGTATCCCTTGTCAAGTAGTAATGACAAGGGTAGGGTTCTGACGGGTCAAAAATTAGGCAGAATGGCAAAAATCCTTGTTAATGGCTTGGCGACATCGTCTTATTGAAACGTCGCAATAGAAGGAACAGCAGCAATAATTGATAGAGTAGCCCAATCACCACATAGAACACATAGCCTGGCGTATCAGCGTACAACAGCCAAAATATTTTGACCGGCCAATAGAGCGGAACCAAGCCAAAAACCCACTGCCAGGGGGGTGGAACAAAGTAAGCCATCAGCGGTGGTATCAAAAGGACGCCCAATGCCTTGGTCAGCGCGAAGCCTTGCACTTTGTTGGCCGCAAAGGCCGCCAGCGTCAGGGCGTAAAAAGGGGCCAAAGGGGCCGCACTCAACGCAGCCAGGAGCAGGGATGCCAAGCTAATCTCGACCAGGCCGGCCAGAGGAAAGATAAGGAGGGTTACGACCAGACTCAGGAGGATGGGCAGGCTCAGGCGATAGACCATGTAGCCGTTCAGGGTCAGCGGTGTGACCTGTAAGGCTGTTAGTGTTTGATCATCACGTTGGTCGAGTAGTAAAAAACCGATGACCATCCCGGCCAGCATGGGGGTCATCAACAAAACAAAGCTCATCAGCAGCGGATAGTAAGGGGTCAGATCGAACTGGAACTGCACCATCAGGCGAATGGTAAGCAGAGGCGCCCCCCAGCGAATTAGCCCGGCCAGCAGGAGGGGATAGAAAACCAGCCAGCGTAGCAAGGGATCACGGCTAATATTTTTGGCGTCAATGGGGCCAAGAGCCTGTAATACTCGCATCGTCTTCATTTTATCTGGCTCCTTCGGCGGCAACAACGAACTGAGCGAAAGCTTGCCGACTCCACCCCAAAAAGAGTCCAATCCACAACCCGGCGTACAGTAATCCATAAAGCCACTGCCACGTCGTCACCGGCTGAAAGGCGGCTTTCGTCAGAAGCAGGGGAGCTTGCAAGGGGTGCAGGTAAAATAACCAGCTTTCCCCGAGGCCCATGTAAGGCAGGAAAGGTGGAATGAAAACCAGGGTGTATAGAAAAGAGGGGAACAGGTACTCGTTGATGGAGTCATAACGAGAAACGGCGACGAAACCCACCAGGCTATAAAGGGTGGTCGCTAAGCTCATTCCGATCAGCAGGGGCAGCAGATTAAAATTCAGACCATAGCCCAGGCCGACGATCAGTAAGTTCTCCAACAGCGAGAGACCAGTGAGCGTGATCACTTTGGAAGCCAGGTATTCCCAGGCCCGCAAGGGGGTGACGACCTGGGCCATGAGCGTGCCTTCGCCCTTTTCCAGCAGAACCAGCCCGGCAATGAAGTAAAAGGTGTTAATCAGCAGGTTAGAGAGGATAAAAACAGGCATGAACCCGCCTAAATTTTCCACCGGAACTTGGCTTAAGGTTAACACCCAAAAGAGGGCCACAAAACCGGCCGCATAGTAGAACCCATTGCGAACCTGAAGCCGGACATCACAGATGATGGTTGCACTGAGACGCTTCATAGCAGCTCCCGCCCGGTCACCTGGATGAAAACTTCCTCCAGGCTGGCTTCCAATGTATGCAGCGTTTGCACCTGATGATCCCGCAGCAGACCCAAAAACTCGGCGTTATCTCCCAGCCCAGCCAGGGGAAACTCCCGGCTTTCGGCGCCGTTGATATCCTGATACTCCACTCGAACCCTGGCCTGACCATAACGGAGTTTTAATTCACGGGGACGGTCAATCGCCTTGATCTGGCCGTCCGCAATGAAAGCAACCCGGTCGCACAACTCGTCGGCGACGGTCATATCGTGGGTCGTCAGAAAAACCGTCTTGCCCGCCTGTTGCTGGGCTTTGATAAGTTCTTTGACCCGGCGAGCGTTGACCGGGTCTAGCCCGGCTGTGGGTTCGTCCAGGAAGAGCAGTTGCGGCTGATGGAGCAGTGCGCGGACCACGCTTAAGCGGTTTTTCATCCCCTTGGAATATTGGGAGACCGGCATGTGACCGTCATTCGCTAACCCGACCAGCTCCAACAGGGTGTGGGGTAACTCGGTGGGGCCGCTGTAAAGCCGGCTAAAATAGGTCAGGTTTTCCAGCGCCGTGAGCTTGAGAAAATGGTTGGGAAACTCAAAGGAAACCCCAATCCGCTCGTAATAGTCCGATTTCCAGTCGGTCAGACTTTTGCCAAATACCGAAACCAGGCCCATGTAATTTTTGAGCAGGCCAATCAGAATTTTCTGGGTGGTCGATTTTCCCGCACCGCTGGGGCCTAAAAAGCCAAACAGTTCACCCCTCTCAATAGAGAAATTCATTCCTTGCAGGGTTGGCCGGGTGGCTTGGGGATAAGTGAAGTTCAAGTTTTTGACCTCAATTATTTTATCGGGATTGGGATGGCTTTCTAGCAACACCGGATTCCTGATTTGACACGCAGATTAACAATCCTTAGCCAGGAAGGCTTAAAGATATCTCAATTTATAAGTCATTTGACCCGGAAAGAACCGGCTCCGGACCGGTCTTTTGCTCTATCCAGAATTCGTCTTTGAGCCAATGTGCTCCAAACCAAGTAATGGTATGATTTACTAAGCCAGGTCGAGATGTTACAAGGGATGATAAAGGTGCATGAAGGAATATTAATCGTGGCGAGACCAGGCCGGCTGCGAGAGGCTTTATACGCTTTGATGGCAACTATTCCCCAGCTAGAAATAGTCGGCCAGGCTGCGGATAGTTCAGTAGCGCTAAGGATGATTACCGAGTGGAATCCCACCTTGATCTTAGTGGACTCAAGCTTGCCTGACAACGAAGTTAACGCAATGTTAGAGCAGATTAAGATGGAGCGATCACATCCCTATTGTATCGTTCTTGCTAACAATGAGCAACAGCAAAAGGTAGTCATAAGCGCTGGCGCGGATGAGGTTCTGCTCAAAGGATTCTCAACAGCAGACCTTTTCGCGGTCATAGAAAAGGCGATGTCTCGGCGAGAAGTAGAATGCAGTACCGGGATTACTCCCAATTCTCGACCTGGTTCGATAACAACAATGGTAACCGTTAAAACGGCGAGCAGAAATGACCTGGTGGAATGACCCGTTCGCAATGCTTTTCTCGGTTTGCCCGGACGATCAGAGGAATAAAATCTTTCGTCAAGCCACTTTCTTTGTAAGAGGTCCTTCCCACCTGTGCTTGGTTATAACACCTCAATTTCAAAAGCTTTAACTCAAAGCTCATTAGCTACTCACATCCTGGCTAACCTGGCTGGAATGAGTTTTTTGATCTACTTATTTGCCCTGGTATATCCTTACAATTTATTCGAGTTGTCTCCTTATCCTCGTCTCGCGGTATACCGCTTTGCCGAAAGTAATCCACTGGTGATTATATGGTTGGCCCTGGTATTCGTCGTCCAGGGCGGTCTGTACTGGTTGGGGTGGCAGGTGGCTCAGCAGGCTGGAGGTCGAACCGCCTGGTTGATCGTACTGGGGAGCGCACTGGCCTTTAGCGTGGTATTGCTGTTCTTTTACCCGCTCGATGCCGCCGATATTTTTGATTACATCATGTACGCTCGTATTTCGGGCATTTACGGCGGTAATCCCTTCCGTGAAGTAGCTCAACAATTTGCAACTGATCCCTTTTATCCCTATGCCGCCTGGCCTGGCACGCCTTCGGACTACGGTCCCATTTGGGAGGTGTTGGCCGGAGGGATCGCCCGATTGGCCGGGGACAATGTCATAGTCACTGTCATCGCTTTTAAGTTGCTGTGCGGCCTCTTTCTGGCGACCGGCATTGGGCTGGTTGCCGTAATTCTCCGCAGGGCAGCTCCGGAACGAGCCTTAGCAGGCGTAACCTTCCTGGCCTGGAATCCAATCATCCTGTATGAGACAATGGGCAACGGGCACAATGATATTGCGATGGCCATCTGGCTGCTGGCTGCGGTCTGGGCCATTCTCTCGCGCCGTTACACCCTGGCAGTCCTGGCGTTACTGTCAGGCGCACTCATCAAATTTATCCCGTTGTTACTGCTTCCCATCGCCGGAATCGTTGCGCTACGCAATTTACCAAATCTGCGCACTCGGCTGCACTTCCTGGCCATTACGACCTTCACGGCGACAGCCCTGATTGCTATTATTTATAGCCGCTACTGGTACGGCCTCGAAAGCCTGGGGCTGGGCCGGCGGGCGCAGCTTTTCACCGCCTCACTACCCGCTATGCTCCAGGCCTGGTTGCAGTTAAACTGGGAATTAAAGGATATTGACTGGCCGATCAACATGATAACCGCCAGCTTGACTCTCCTGTTTGTCGGGTGGCAAAGCTGGCGCACCTGGCGGGAACCTTCCTGGCTCCGTTTTTGCCAGGCAACTCTCCATATTTTACTGTTCTACCTGCTGGTGACCTGTACTTGGTTTCAGCAATGGTACCTGGTATGGCCATTGTGTGTGGCCGCCCTGTTGCCACCCGGGCCTGTCGTTTACCTGGCTCTGATTTCCGGCGGCTATACCCTGCTATCCAAACACGTGATTTTTGGCCCCTTGATCTTCAGACTTCGCCCTTTACCCGAGGCCTGGCGAGAGATTGTCTTTGCTCCGGTTGTCTTAGGTCTACCCTGGCTTTACTCCATTTTTTTGTTAAAAGATCATATTTTACGGTGGTTTAGAGGAAGAATAGCGGATACCCAAGGTATTAAGGGCGAAAACGGGACCATGTAAAGAGTTTGAATACCTCATCGAATTGAAATGAGCTAATCCGGTATTTCGAAATGCACTTCCAACGAGGAACCTACGGTGAAATTCTACTCGCTCCCCTCATGGGTAATATATCTCCAGAGGAAGCCTTGCAGGAGATGGTCGGCGAAGATACTTATAAAAAGATGACTCCATCCGAAAAATTCCGACAGATGAACCCATTTATATCTTTGCTCTTCAAGATCACGCTTCCCCTGACGTTGAGCCTCTCCCTTATCCTTTTGATCCAAACTCTCCCGGCTTTTACTCAAAACCCAATCCTGTCGGTAGCAGGCACGGCAACACAGACCTATCCTGGTTCAGAGACCACCTATTATCTGGAGTTGCTCAATAACACCGACCAGATTGTCTATGACGGCGTTCTATCGGCGACCCTCCCCGCCGGGTTTACCTATATTCCCGGTTCAACTATCGTTCTGGGTGAAGGCTGGCCCCTGGAGCAGCGCGAACCCCGGGTTAACGGCCAAACCTTGACCTGGGGGGCTTACCACCTGCCCAGCGCCGGGAATAAACTGCATAATCCTTATGGGATTCACACCTTGATGAATGACTGCCGGGAAACACCAGCCCTGCACCTGGACGGAGCCAGGGAACTGATCGGCAATGGCGGGTATGTCACCCAACTGTTTTACGGGATTGATGCCAACACGAGCGGTCCGGATCCCTGCGCGGTCAGCTTTGTGCTTGAGGCTTATGCCCGTAACCTTATTCCCATCTTGAGGCTGCAAGGCCGTTCGGTCAACGGCGTCTGGCAAGCGCCCGCCCCCGGACCCAGCGGCGACTATGCGCCCATCGCTCAAGCTTTTGCCCGTTATGTCGCCGGTCTCCCGCGCCGTAACACGAATCCGCTTTACATCGTCGTCTGGAACGAGCCGGATTTGTGGATTGAATGGAGCGGCCAGCCAAATGCCACCCAATATGCCCGGTTCTTTGTGGCGGTTTCCAACGCTATTAGAAGGTTGGGGGATGGCCGGATTCGCCTGGTGAACGGAGCGCTTACCCCTGGTAACACTGCTTTTTTAGGGAAAATGCTGCAAGTACCCGGTTTTAAGGATGCTTTTGATTCCTGGGCCAGTCACTGCTATCCTTATAACCATCCCCCCACCTACAATAATCATAACAAAACGGCTCGTTACGGGACCTACGCCATTGACTGCTACCTTCAGGAGACAGCCCTGATTAAGCGTTACGGGCGAACCGGTTTTAGAGTGATGTTGACAGAGACCGGCTATGAATTGGGCAATCGCACGTTTCGCTTTGAAGGGTTCGCCCGCATCAACGAGTCAAATCGGGCCAGCTATATCTCAGGCGCTTTTGCCAATTATTGGCAGAAGTGGCCGGAAATTGTGGCGGTGACTCCCTTTCAACTAAGCGACAGTTCCGGTCATTGGGCCAAGTTTGATTGGATTTATCCCACTCTGCCCTACACCCGGCACCGTCAATTTCAGGCAGTGGCGGCCTTGCCCAAGCCGGTGAGCCAGCTTGAACCTTACGGTTTCCAGGTAATTTTTAGAGCCAGAGTGGCCGAGGGCTTGCCACCTGGTACTTATACCAGCCAGTTGAATGGCAGCGACCGGGAGGGCCACACAGTCCTGGCCGATAAGGCAGCCCCTGTTCTGGTACTGAAATCTGGCCCCTTTCAGCTCACGTATCTGCCGCTGATAACTGCCCCTCCCCGTCGCGATGGCCCCTGGTATTTCTCAGCCCCCTCAACCTCATCGCCGGGCGCCATTGTGCCCGATACCTTTTTGCAGCCCGTTGTATCTGCTCAGAGACCAGCCATTTCTCCGGCGGCGCTCACTGAAAGCGTCTCGATTCACCTGGCGGCTGAGCCAAACGCCCTTGCTTTGGCCGAGGACAAAAAGCTGGGCCTGGTCAGTCTGGCTGACGGCCACCTGGAAATCATTAATTTGGCAACTCGCCAACCTGAAGGAACGCTCTGGGCAGGAAATAACCCCCAGGCCGTAATTATCCCACCCGACAACCCGGCCCATGTTTACGTGGTGATAGACGACGGCCTGGCCATGCTGGATCTAAACAGCCGGCAGCTTGTCAAAAAAGTGTCCGGTTTGGGGCATCTGGGCGATTTGGCCTGGGATGCCTTGACCCAACGTCTTTTTGTCAGCGATGCCGAGCACGAACAGCTTCTGGTTTTTGGCGATGATCTGAGGGGGCCATTAGCCCGGCTCTCACTCCCCAACCAGCCCGACCAGGTTATGGTGGACAGCACCGCCCGCCAGATTTATCTTTCCTTTCCCGCTGCCGGACAAGTCATGGCTGTCAATGCCGACAAACTGCTGATTACGGGCGCCGCCTCGCTCACCGGCGGGCCGATTCTAGATATGGCTCTGGACCCCAGCCACCCCCGTCTCTACATTCTCAGCGCCCTGGCGCCCACTTATCGGGGCTTGACCGTTTTGGATACGCCCGGCCTTAAGCAGGTAGCGCTGGTTGCCGGGGCGAAGGACTTTCCCTTGCGGACCGCAACCTCGCTGGCCGTAACCGCCAGCGGACAACTTGTACTCTCCGAAGCCAACGGCTTATGGCAGATTGCGCCCAGCGATTTTACGGTAAGACAGATTTCTTCAGCTCACGAGGCCACCCCGGTCACAGCCTTGACCATCCAATCAACTGATGGGACGGTTCTTGCGCTGGAGCCATCAGCCCGACTGCTCAGGCTGTACTAGTGGGTCACTTGGCACGAGTATTGCCATTTAACTGATTTCGTGTAAATTAAGGAGGTAACACATAGACAAATCCAGTCAGGGAATAGACTATGGGCCAACCTCAAAAAAATCCGCTTCGTCCTCTGACGACCGAGGAACGAGAAATTCTTAAACAAGTCAGTCGAGGACAAAGTGAACCGGCCAGCCACGTCGCTCGGGCCAAAGCGTTGTTGGCGGTGGCCGATGGGCAGAGCTATACGGCAGCCGCCTTGGCGGCTGGGCGGCGGAGTGGCGATGCGGTCGGGCAGTTGGTGGCCCGGTTCAATGAAGAAGGTCTGGCGGCGCTGGAACCACGACATGGCGGTGGGCCGACGCTCAAGTATGGGTTGACGCAGCAGGAACGGATCCTGGCCGAAGTACGCCGTAAGCCCGACCTGGAACGAGACGGGACGGCGACGTGGTCGTTGAGCACGTTGCAGCGGGCCTTGCGACGAGCGGCGGACGGGTTGCCGGAAGTGAGCACTTATACCATCTGGGTCGTTTTGCAGGCCAATGGCTTCAGTTGGCAACAGGATGGCAGTTGGTGTGAGACGGGCAAGGTCAAGCGCAAACGCAAGGAAGGGGTGGTCGAAGTCATAGACCCGGACGCAACGCCAAAAAAACGCTAATCGAACAGGCTTACACCCTGGGGGAGAAGTTGGGCTTAGCCGTATGGACCACCGACCAGGCCGGTCCGTTTCAAACCAAGCCTTATCTGGGGCACAGTTGGCAACCAGCCGGTCAGCCCAAACGACAAGCCCACGAGTATATTCGCAATGGCACAGCCAAGCTCTTGACCTTGTTCCATCCAGCTGATGGGCAGGTACGGGTGAAAGGCGTGACCCGTTGTACCAATGCGGTGTTGCATCCCTGGCTGAAACAGGAGCTAGCCGATATTTTAGCGGCCTTGCCCGAACCAGCCACAAGGCTTGCGCCAGAACAGAATCAGACTGGCTGGGAGCGGTGGTTTGAGGGTCTGTCGGAGCGGCCTGACTTACCAATTGAACTGCCTCCGTTGCGGATGTTGTTGGTCATTGACAACTTGGCCGGTCATAAATCGTCCGATCTGGTCCAGTGGTTTTTTAAGCACGGGATCATTCCTTTGTATACCCCGTTGGGCGGGTCGTGGTTGAATATGGCCGAATCCATTCAGCGCCTCCTGCAACGGCGAGCCCTGGATGGCCAACATCCAACCACCCCGGAGGAGATCATTGGCTGGCTCGAAACCGCCGCCCAAAGTTGGAACCGTGAGCCAACTCCGTTGATCTGGGGCGGCAAACGGGCCGCTCGTCGCCTCCGTCGTCGTCAGCGCCAACAGGCGTTGCAGGCTTTGGGCGGCTCTGGTGCTTGTGTTCGCCGTTCTTTTCGGCAACGTAAAACCATCCTGGATAAATGGCGATCCGCACGCCAAACGACCCACTAGTCGTACCGTCGGCAGTAGCAAGAGAGCTTATCAAGGAGTACGAATAAGTCATTTGCCAGAGCTTACAGGTCATTTGACCCATAAAAGACCGTTTTTAGGGGGGTCTTTTTGTTTAATTCCAATTGGCCTTTGGGCTGATGTACTTGATCTTAAAAAATGATATGATTTGGGGAACTCTTCATCGCGCGGGGATTCGGCGTCCCTGCCCAGACACTCCGCCTGACCCAACAGGAGAATCAGTGGCAAGTTCTGTTTTCAAGTTGTGAACGAGAAAGATCTGGTTCGATCACTTGCCCCAATTACATCAATGTGTTTTTGTCATACCAACTGATTTAAGCTTTTAAACAAGGTCCTAAAAACCTATCCAGTAAAAGCCGCGCAAGGAGGGAACCCATGTCCGTAGAGTTAACGGATGATCAGCAAGAGTTAATCAGGTGGTTTGTCCACGAAATTGGCATCGGCAGGCTGGCTAAGAAATTTTGTGTAATCTGGTCTTTCGAGAGTGAAGGCACTCTTTCCAAGATGGACTTTACCGGCGATAACCATCCCCCTATCACCAAACCGACTCTCGATGCTCTTGAGAAGGCGGGCCTTCTTCTTTGTACTCCCAGCATTAAAAGAACAATCTCAACCGCTACAAAATACCGTAAACCGAAGTTTCGCCAACGTGAAACGCATCGGCGATGCGCCCTCACCCGGCAAGCCTATGAAGCCATCGTCTCTAATTTTGATAGTCTGCTGCTCGAGACGAGAGTAGGGGTTAAGAATGAGTCTTAATAATCTCTGTAATTATCCAACCCGGCTATCGCTCTCGAACCAGCTTCATGGCTGGTGGGGACCAGTGTTACCGTAATCGTTTTTAACTGACACTCTCTCCTAATCACGTTGCGTTAGTCACATCGGTGTTAGGGTATTAGCCCGGGTAATAAAACAGGAGACAATGCTCAACCAACAACAAGCATATGGTGACCTAATCAAGGCCCTGCAGTCCTTCTGCCGGGAAGATCTGGGGAGAGAGCCTCGGCGAATCAGGGTCGACCTAGACAACAATATGGCTCTAATACTGCTAGAGCAGTTCCTCTTCCCGTCAGAGATAGAGGCAGACCAGCAGGGGACAGAAGGAGAGGAAACGTATGAGGAATGGCTCCGGGATATGTTCAAGCCGCGCCTCCAGTTAATAGTTGAGGAAACGACCAGGCAGCAAGTTACCCTTTCTCAAATCTATATAGATTTCCCGGTTGGAAACATCATTGGGGTCTTTGTCTTCGCTGAGAATCTAAAGCGCCGTGGGGCGTAAACTGAGATCAGATAGCTTGCCGCGGGTGTTGGCGGGATATATTGGAGAGGTGAGGATGGCAAGGTCGAAATTGGCCAGGAGTGATCCGGTTTTAATTCCCAAACAGGCCCGGAAGTACTTCAAGATGAATAGGCGGGTTCTGGTCGTCGAAGCGGATAAAACCTTGCGACAGATGCTCGCTACTATCTTGGACGATAACGGCTTTGAAGTGACAACAGCGAACGATAATATTGTTGCTTTGGAGCGACTTCAACAACAAGCTGTTGACTTTATTCTCTTAGATATGTTGATACCATCAGCCGATAATGTTGAAATCTGGGCAAGATTACGAGCTAACCCGGCTACGAAAGACGTTCCCGTTATGGTCATCATCGCCGATCCCACCGAAAAAAATATAGAGCAGGTTTCTCACCTGGGTGTTCACCATTTCCTGCCTAAACCCTTTACCGAGGACGAACTCCTGTTGAAAATCCTCACGTTACTCACGGAAAGTTCGATGTAGCACCAAAGCCAAGAGCCGCCAGGTTCTTATCCTGGACCCGGCCACCGGAAAAAGATTATCGTGGCCTTGCACAAGACAATTGAATTAATTGAATTAAATTGAGCAGGCCATTCCCTGGTGGCCAATGGCGTAGCCGTGGCTCCACCCCATGTTGCCCTCGGCGGACTGTGGAGAAAGATGATGGCTGCAAAACAATCTCTATGAATGGACAGCGATCCTGATGAAGCGCAACACCGGCAAAGCGACAGCCGCAGAGCGAAAGGTGGTTTTGCGTGAATTGATCGAGCAGTATGAAGAGATTGCTCGGGATACAGAATCAGCCCGGCAGGTCCGCCAATCATTTTTACAGGCTTTAATGAATGAGTCGGAACTGGTAACTGAAACAATCTTCGCGGATTTCCTGGTCCAGAAACTCCAGCCGGAAGACTTTAGCCGGCTCCATTGGGAGGACCCTGACCAGGTGATTGCCCTGTGCGAAATCCTCTACGGGTTTCAGTTCTCTTCGGAGGCCCAGGTTCAACAAATTAAAGCACAGGTCCAGACGCTGCTGCGCCACGCCTTGCAGCAGTTTGAGCAGCAAGGCGACTTTGAGAAGATGTTCCTGCTGCTGCACCTGGCCCCAACTCCCGCCTCCCTGATCGAGGAAGGCGAACTTTTCCGGCTGCGCAACCGGGCCTATCTCTATGAAACGCGGCGGATTCAGCGTATCCGCCGTTTCTTGTACGCTTACCTCGTTTTGTATGTCGTCCTGGTGATCATCGTCTTTCCATTCCTCTTCATTAACGCGGAGAATGGCGCGCTACAGAATAAAATTGAGCAAACGGCAGAAGTGGACATGCCTGAGGAGAGACGTCAGTTTTTTTCCTACGCCGATGGACTCTACTGGTCGCTGATTACCGCAGGTTCCATTGGCTACGGGGATATTACACCCATCACTCAAGTGGGCCGGATCATTGCGGCTACCCTCGGCGTGATGGGCGTAATTACCGTCGGAGTTATTGCCGGTTTGATCCTGGAGTGGATCACGCCCCGGCGGCTGGATTGACCTATAAACCACGCTTCTACTCAAGACTCGGCCGGCTTATAGTCGGGGCTTTGGTGCCTGAAGTAGGCATTGTACAGCTCGGCGTAGTGGCCGCCCTGGCGCAGCAAATCATTGTGGCTGCCCTGCTCGATGATGCGGCCTTTTTGCAGCACCAAAATCCGGTCCACCGAGCGCACCGTAGACAGCCGGTGGGCGATCAGGATTGAGGTGGTGGATTTCAAAATCAAATCCATCGCTTCCTGGATCTGGAACTCGGTAAAGGGATCAACGCTGGCGGTCGCCTCGTCCAGAATAAAAATCGAAGGCTGCTGGGCCAGCACCCGGGTCAGGGCGACCAACTGCCGCTGGCCCATCGAGAGGCGCGCCCCCCGCTCTCCCACGTGGGTTTGCAGGCCCTCCGGCAAAGTTTCCAACCATTCCCCCTGCCCAATCCGGCGAGCCACCACCTCGATCTCGGCGTCGCTTAATTCGGGCCGGGCGTAGCGAATGTTGTCGGCGACGGTGCCGGAAAAGAGAAACGGCGACTGTGACACCAGCCCCAACTGTTTCCGATAGCTGGTTAAATCAAAGCTGCGGATATCCCGGCCATCCACCCTGATCGTTCCCCCTTGAAATTCATAAAAGCGGGTGATGAGCTTGACCAGGCTGCTCTTGCCCGCGCCGGTATGGCCGACCAGGGCAACGCTCTCGCCCGGCGCGATATGGAGGGAAAAGTCAGCCAACACCTGCTCCTGCCGGGTGTAGCGGAAGCGCACCTGATCGAACTCAATCTCGCCGCGCAGGCGCCCCACCGGCTGGCGGTCCATTTGCTGGACAACCGGCTGGGCGTCAATCAGGGCAAAAATGCGCTCGGAGGCCGACAGGCCGGATTGAAACTGGCTCCAAAAGGAGGACAGGTTGATGATCGGAAACCAGAAACGGTCCACGCTCTGCATAAACAAGTACCAGGCCCCGATTGTCACCAGGCCCGCCCCCACCGACAGCCCGCCCCAGTAGAGCAGCGCCGCCGTGCCAAAGCTGGACATAACGCTCAGTACCGGAAACACGTTGGACAGAACAAACCCCCGGCGCAGGTTAACCTGGTACGACTGCTGGTTGACCTGGCTAAACGATTTGTAGATGGCCTCTTCCTGGCGAAAGTTTTTGGCAATGCTGATGCCGGTAACAGTTTCTTGAATGGCCGCGTTAACCTCGGCCAGGATGCGGAAGCCTTTGCGGGTGACATAGCGGGCCGCTTTCCGAAAGCCGACGGTCATCATCCCCACAAAGGGGGTCAGGGCCAGCAGGGTCAGGGTCAACTGCCAGGAAATACTGACCAAAACGACCAGCAGCACCAGCACCAGCAGCACCTGCGTCACCAGGTCGCTGACCAGTTGGACCACCTGGGCAAAGTCCTGGGTGTCAGAGGTGATGCGGCTGATAATCCGGCCGGACTCAAACTCGTCGAAAAAGGCCAGGTCGTGATGGATGGCCGCAGTAAAGGCGTCGGTGCGCAGTTGTGACACCACATCGCCAATCAGCCGGGCCATCAGCCGCCGCCACTGCCAGTTGGCCAGCCAGATACCCACCCCGGCCACGGTCATGATGCCCGTCAATCCCCAAATCAAGAGGCTGGACGGCCGCCCTTCGAGCGCCTCGATGCCCCTGGAAATGATCAAGGGCTGGGCCGCCCCGGTCAAAGCAACAATACTGATGAAAACGGTAATGATCACCAGCCGCCGCCGGTACCGTCCGAAATAGCCGCCAATCCGCCGGAACAGTTCGCTGTCGGTATAGGTTCGGTCGTAGGCTTCGGTATCTAAGCCGCTAAAGACACCCATTACTCATACCTCGCAAAGATATTCCGGTACGCCTCCGATTCCCGCAGCAGCGTCTCATGATCGCCGACCATCGCCACCCGGCCCTGCCGCAGCACCACAATCAAATCCGCCCAGCGAATTTGCGACAGCCGGTGAGTGATAAGCAGAGTGGTCCGGCCTTCTGCCGCTCGCTCGATGGCCCGCTGAATCTTGTCCTCGGTGGCGCTGTCAATGGCGCTGGTCGAGTCGTCCAGGATGAGGATACGCGGGTTAGTCAAAAAGGCTCGGGCCAAGGCCAGGCGCTGCCGCTGCCCACCCGACAGGGTCACGCCTCGCTCGCCCACGACCGCATCGTAGCCATCCTTGAAATTCATGATAAAGTCGTGGGCTTGGGCCGCTTTGGCTGCGGCTTCAATCTCAGCGCGGGTGGCTTCGGGGCAGCCAAAGGCGATGTTCTCGGCGACGGTGCGGGAAAAAAGGTAAATGTCTTGTTCAATAATCGAGATTTGTTTGCGCAGCGCCTCCAGGTTCCACTCCCGCACATTGACCCCGCCAATCGCAATCTGGCCGCCGTTGGCATCATAGGTCCGGTTGATCAGCTTGGCGATGCTGCTTTTGCCCGCACCCGTCTGCCCGACGACGGCCACGGTTTGGCCCGGCCGAACGCAAAAGCTGACGTCGCTCAAGGCCAGACTGGCCCCGTTATAGCTAAAGGTGACATGCTCAAAGCGAATGCTGCCGTCCATTGGCCCGTCATAGCCGCCGGCATTCTGGTCCAGCTCGGTTTCGGTATTGAGCAGTTCCAGTACCCGCCGTGCGCTGGAGATACCCGAAGAAACCTGGGAATAGGCAAACTGCGCAGCAAAGGTAGGGAACTGAAACAGCATCAACATGGCGTTAAAGGCAACCACCTGGCCCACGTCGAGGCGGTCCCATTGGTACAAAAGGAGACTGTGCAGCAGTCCGGCCGCTTGCAGCAGGCCCAGCAGCAGCAGCGGAAAGAACCTGGCCTCGACATCGCCCTGGCCGACATAAGCATTACGCCAGCGGCCCAGCGCCCGCTCAAAGCGGCCAATTTCTTTAGGCTCTTGGGCCGCGCCCTTCACCGTTTCAATGCCGTCAATCGCCTCGGCCAGGGCCGCATTGAGCTGGCCGAACTCCCGGCGCACCGACTCGGTCGCCGGGCGCAATCGCCCCAGGTAGCCGCGTAGGAGAAAAATGTAGACCAGCACATAGATAGCAGGCGTCAGCAGCAGTTGCGGGTGGATCGAAGGCGTCAGGATAAAGGGGGCGATGATAAAATTGGCCGAACCAATAACCAGGTTCAACCCCGGATTGAACATCAAATTGATCTCGCGGACATCGTTGGTGGCGCGAGCCATCAAATCGCCGGTGGCCTGGCTGTCGTGAAAGGACATGCTTTTGCCGATCAGGTTGAGGTAGAGTTCATCGCGGGTATCTCGCTCCACCCGCTGCCCGATGATTTCGCTGCAAAAGTTACGGCCCAACATCAGCACACCGCGGATTAGCTGCGAGCCGATCAGCGACAGAGCAATCCAACCCAGCCCCTGAAAATCGGACGATTGGGTCATCAGCTCAAAGGCCTGGCCGATATACAAAGCCACCACCCCGGCCCCCAGGCCGTTCCCCAGCGCCCCAATAAAAATACCGGCGATTAACAGTTTGTGACGCAGGGCGTGAGACAAAATCCAGCGTACCGGCCCCCGCCGGTCGGACTGCCATGAGCGAGAGATTGAAAATTCAGCCGCCGTTGAAGCAGCCATAGCTTACCCCCTAACAACATCAGAGTCGCAACCAAAAGATAATAGACGGGCAGCCAGCCTTTGTCAAAGATGCTCTCTGGTCAAATTTACCCGGTTTGCCGCTCAAAAGAGGGGGAAATAGCCGGTAATTGCCAAGCATAATCGCCGGAACAATGATAAGCTTAAGGTGTGGCAATCTTTACCGGAGTAGGCTCTGACCAACTCCACCATAGGGTGGGAAGAAAGGAGGACAATGATGATCGAAATATCTTTGACAGCCTTGGTGCTGCTGATTATCTTGGCCGTCCTGCTGGGAATGTTGGCGGTCAGCCTGCTGGCAGGTCGAATTAACAAAGCTCGGTAAGGCTAAACCTGACAGAGGTATGGGATTGCTAAATCTGTCCCCCCAGGTTATCCAACAACTGAAAGCCGTGACCGCGCACTGTCAGCAGGTAGCGTGGCTCTTGAAGGTCCGGCTCAATTCGCTTTCTCACCCGTTTCACAATTGAATCGAGCCGGGTATCAGCGATGCCGACGCTGTCCGGTGCCATCTCGTCCGGATAGAGATGCGCAGCCAGCTCATCCCTTGAGCAAATCTGGCCCTGCTTTTGGGCCAGGTAGGTGATGAGCCTGTATTCAAGCGGGGTAAACCCCTTCACTTCACGCCCGTCCAGCCACAAGGTATGGCGCTGCGGGTCCGCGTAAATGCGTGCCCCGGCTACCGGTTGCTGCTGCTTTAGATAGGCGCCGAACAAGGGAGAGAAAAAGGTTATTTCCGACTCGCTCCGCCCGCTAACCAGCCCTTTGCGGCGCAGCCGGGCCAAAGCGCCAGCCTGCTGAGATTGAAAGGTCGTCCCATTGGCCAGAGTGACCAGGACTTGCTGCTCATCGGCGGCCAGACTGAGCCAGATTCGCCGGCACTCGGTCTGCACCTGAGGATCGCCAACCAGGGCCTGCCCCAGATCAGGCGGCTGCTCTCGTACGGCGCGATAAGCTTCGCGCAACAGGCCGGGATGCCGCCCGGTCAGGGACAGGAGTTGGTCTATTACCCCAGCCGGGAGGTCAATTTTATGCCGGGCCATCAGGCGGCTTAAATTCAGACGAGCATCTTCCTCGCTGGACAGCCCCAGCCAAAACGTTTGCGGCGAGATCAGTTCGTCAAACATCTCAATCTCGCGCATGTCCTCCCGCAGACGGTTCAGCTCCAGGCGGGTGGCGACCACATACATCAGCCGGTACTTGTGATCGTCGCGCAGCGCCCGCAGGGCGGCAAAACCTCGTGGCGGCATTGTCCGGGCCAGCTCGTCAAATTCATCCAGCAGCAAGACCAACTGCAGCCCTAATTGCTGAATCACCACGTTGAGTGCCCGATCCAGGTAGCGCAAGGCCAGCGCGCGGGTCTTCCGCCGTGCTGCCTGCCGGTGCAGGTCATCAACAATTTTGAGCACGGCTGGCTCAACTTCCCGCTGCGCCAGGGCCAGACCTATTTGGTGCAGGACCAATTCGACCAGCCCCCACAGCGTCGGTTTGAGCAGCTTATTGCCATCAACATAGACCAACAGGTATCCTGCCGCCTCATCGCCGAGGTAAGCCTGGCGGACATCATCCCGCAGCAAAAAGCGCAGCAGGTTGGATTTGCCCACACTGCCAATGCCGATGACGGCACAAGAATCTCCCGCCGCCACACAATTCAGAATGGCTTGGACTTGCTCTCTTTGAAAAGTTAGCGGCAGGTCTTGTTTTGCTGGTATTATCGTTTCCATATTATTTGCTCCTGACCAGGTAGGGTTCCAGGTTGACCGCTGTTCCAGCCGTTCACTCAAAAGGGCCGTCGAAAGCAAGGTATAAGTTTTCCCTGTGGGGATATTTTAACTTACAAACGATCCATCAACAAGAGAGGTTGCAGACAAAACCCGGCAAATGTCAGGTGAAAGAAAAAGGGTAGGTCTCAACCCTGCCCTTTTCTGATTGCAGTTTTTCTCGCCACAATCAAGCGGCAGTGCTGCCCTTAGACTCGGCTGCACTCGCCACGCCAATCATCAGGCTGACGATTTCATCGCTGGTCGTCTCTTTGGTCATGCGCTCACCCACCTTACGCCCGCGCCGCATGATCACAATCCGGTCGGACACGGCGAAGACATCTTGCAGGTTATGGCTGATGATAATGACCGGCACGTTTTGCTCACGCAGTGTGTGCACCAACTCGTACACTTTGCGCTGCTCGGACACAGCCAGGGCAGCGGTCGGTTCGTCCATAATCATCAAGCGCGCATTCCAGTAGACAGCCCGTGCAATCGCCACGGCCTGGCGCTGGCCGCCCGACATCTGGCGCATTGGGCGCTGCAAGTTGGGAATATGGATGTCGAGCTGGCTCAGGACCGTCTCCGACTCGGCCAGCATATGCTTCCGGTCCACCACGTTGAGCAGGCCCAACTGCCGGCGCATCGGCTCGCGGCCCAAGAAGATGTTAACCGTAGCATCCAGGTTCTCGCAGAGAGCCAGGTCCTGGTAGATGGTTTCGATGCCCTGCCTGCGGGCCTCCATGGGCGTACCAAAGTGGACCTCCTGGCCTTCCAGGAAGATCTTGCCGCCGTCCGGGTGATAAACGCCGGAGATCATCTTGATCAGCGTAGACTTGCCGGCACCGTTGTCGCCCACCAGGCCGACGACTTCACCGGAATAGACCTCCAGGCTCACATTATCCACGGCGACCAGGCCGCCGAAATGCTTGCGCAGGTCAGTGGTTTTCAAGAGAGGCTGCTGTTCAGTCATAAGCGTCAATCTCCTAGTCCAATAACCTTGACTTGGCCTGGTCTACCAGCACGGCCAGAATGATCACAATGCCGATGGCGATGAACTGCCAGAAGGCATTGATGCCCAGGATGACGAAGCCGTTGGTGATGACGGCGATGATCAGGGCGCCGATCAGGGTTCCGATGATCGTGCCCTCGCCGCCGAAGAGCGAAGCGCCGCCAATGACCACGGCGGCAATCGAGGTGATCAGCAAGGCTTCGCCGGCGTTAGCTGCGCCGTTGGTAAAGCGCACGTTGTACACCAGGCCGGCCATAGCCGCCATGCCGGCCGACAGCATATAGATATTGATCGTGTGGCGCTGCACCGGGATACCGGCCCGCAGCGAGGCCTCTTTGTTGCCGCCAATGGCATAGGTATACAAGCCGAATTTCGTCCGGGACAGCACCCAGTAGCAGGCAATCACCAAGATAATGCAGAAAGTCACCGGGTGGGGCAAGATACCGAGCACATCGCGTAGCTGCGCGGCACTTAGACCGGCCGGTTGGTTCAGAAAAGTGATGCCGGCCTCCGGATGATAGTACAGCAAATAGCCGTTGCCAATCTGGCCCAGATTCTCGATAAAAATGGGCTGGGGCATGCCGCCGGAAAGGACAAAGCCAATTCCACGGGCGATACTATACATCCCCAGCGTGGCAATAAAGGGCGGCACATTCAGCCTGGCAATAATCAAGCCGTTGACCAGGCCGGCGATCAAGCCCGAAACCAGCCCCGCCGCCATCCCGATGATCACGGCCAGAGGCATAGGCAGGGTCTGGCCGAGGCTCGACATTACCAAGGCCCCAACCACCGAGGCCATGCCCATCACGAAACCGGTCGAGAGATCAATACCGGCCGCAAGGATCACGAAGGTCTGGCCCAGGGCCATAATCAGCACGATGGCCATGTTAGCCAGGATGCTCTGCAGGTTGAAGGCGGAGAGGAACCCTTCCCCGATCAAGGAGAAGAAGACCAACAGGATTGCTAAGAATAACCAAGCCCAGGCTTGCCCGATGGTCTGAACTGCACGACGTCCAGCGGACTGTGACGGTGCGGGCGAAGCAGTTAACTCCGAGACGTCCATATCACTCCTATTATTGTGTTGGAAGGTTGGAGGTTGGAAGGTGGCAGGTTAGGAAGCTTAGTGTCTCTTTTCCTTTCCTCCAGCCTCCCAATCCTCCAGACTTTCAAGGCTTACCCCAAGTTATTGAGTAGACATTCTAAGTTGGGCGCTTACTTGCTCTTGTAGATAGCGCCCTGAGCTTCCGGGGTATCCACGTTATCGCGGGTGATGACCACATAGCCGGTGGGCACACGCGGCGCAATGGCGCTCTCCCGGCCGGTCAGGGCCATATAGGCGTAGGCAACGGCAATCGTGCCAATGTCACCCGGCTTCTGGGCGATGACCATGTCTACCACCCCGTTGCGCAGGTCCTCTATCGCCGCCTCCGGCGCATCAAAGTTGGCCACCTTGACTACGCCAGCCAGCCCGGCATTGGAGACAGCCTGAGCCGCTCCACGTGCACTGAACAGGTTCGTCCCAAAAATCGCGTTCAGATCAGGCTCCCGTTGCAGCACCGCCGCGGTCTGTTCCGCCGCTATGGCCGAACTGTCGTCGTTGAAGTCCACGCCCACCAGCGTTACCGCTCCGCCAGTCGCCTCAATCGCCTCCTCGCAGCCTTGCTGCCGCTGGTCCGTCGTGCTGATGCCCGGCTTCACGTTTTGAATGTAGATCTTGCCCTTGCCGCCCATCCCCTCGATCAGGGCCTCGCAGGCTATCTTGCCGCCCAACACGTTGTCCGAACCAACATACGACAGCGGGAACGTCACCGGTCCATCAACGTAGTTCCCATCACCTATGAACGTGTCTACCGAGATCACCTTGATCCCCGCATCAGACGCCCGCTTCATCGGCTCGACCATCGCCTGCTTGTCCGTCGCCGCGATCAGCAGCGCATCTATCCCCTTGGCGATCATCGCGTCCACAATCGGCGTCTGCAACGTCGCATCGAACTGCTCCGGTCCATCGGCCATGAACTCCATCCCCAACTTGTCGGCCATGGCCTTGGCCCCCTTCTCCATCGTGATGTAGAACCCGTCGTTCTTCACCCCATACGCCAACGCTACCGTGAATCGCTCCTCCGGCGCAGCCGGCGCGGCTGCTGGAGCGGCGCCAGCCAGGGCTGCTTCAGCCGCGGCCTTGGGTGGAATGCACAATTTCCAACCGGCTTCAATCACATTGACGTCGTCAATTTTGGCGTAGCTGCTATCGGTAGCGGCCATGGCATTCGTCGCATCAGCAATGGCCTGATAAGCCTGGGGATTGCCAAAAAACTTATCGGCAATCTTCGACAGCGAGTCCTCAGCCTGGACCGTCACATCCGTCTCGCAGGTAACCTCCTGAGCAAAACTCGCCACCGGATTTATAGCCAGAATCAAAGCCAAAATGGCCATGATACTGAACAGGTTTGCTATTCTTTTCATTGTTCTGTCTCCTCTTACTTCCTTTTGATCAAGTCAGGACCAAAAGTTGGCCTATAGAAATAATGTTAATTTGTTGGGACAAGCAGTTAGCCTGTCCCGTCAGGAGCTTAGGGGCTTTTGTGGGTAGGCCCTCACCTCCTTCCACAATTGAATATTAACCGACCCCTTCCCCCTTGATAAGGTCGAGAACTTCCTGACGAGTAGGCGTGCCTTCCATCGGCCCAAGTTTGGTCACGGCCAGCGCGCCAACGGCATTGGCAAAGCGGCCTGCTTCCGGCAAGCTGAGGCCATCCAGCAAAGCCACTGTAAATCCAGCGGAAAAGGCATCTCCGGCGCCGGTTGGATCAACTTCGGTCACAGGAAAACTCGATACTTCAAAATCGGCGTCGCCCTGAAAAATACGGCAGCCCTGCTCACCTTGCTTGAGCACAACCACTTTGCCTGCCGCCGCCCACCTGCGGCAACCTTCTTCGTCGCTGGCTGCGCCGGTCAGCATCATCGCCTCGGTCTTGCTCGGCAGAATTACATCAGCCCGCTCGATGACGGGGCGGCACAGCTCCCGCACCTCTTCCACTGTCAGCACTTCGGGCCGGATGTTGGGGTCAAAGCTGACCCGCGCTCCGGGGGGCAGGTAACGCATGGCCTGATAGCAGGCATCGCGGGCCGACGCAGTAATGGCCAAGTTGCAGCCGGTCAGGTGCAGCCATTTGGCTTCTTTGAAATATTCAGGTTGAACGTAAGTGGGATTGAGCTGCCCGGCGGCGGCATGCCGCCAGTGGTAAATAAACTTGCGGCTGCCGTCGCTGAAGTAGGTGACGAAAGCGACCCCGGTCGTATGATCGGGCAAAATTTTACCGCAGGAGAAATCAACACCGTCGCGAGCGAAACGGTTGAGCAGACAGCGCCCAAAATCATCCTGCCCCAACGCGCCAATAAAGCCAGCCGAACGGCCCAGGCGGGCTACGGCGTCAATATAGATGGGCGTGTCGCCGCTGGGAAAAGGACCGGCGAAGGTGCCGCTTTGGTCCAGCGGCTCATCGCGATTAATACGCATGACCTCGACCAACAGAGTCCCCATTGAAATGACTTCGGGCAGCTTCACTGCTTCCTCCCTCTGAAGAATCGACGCTTCATGAGATTATTTTCACCAATATACTCTCAATTGATGGAATTGGCAATAAAGTTGGGGCAATTTAACCGCTTAAATGGATTTATTTGCGGGTTTATTCTCTGAGAAGAGAGTGAAAAAGTGCGCTTTTTTACTCCTAGCTTTGAAGGGTTTATTGGATCGTAATCGTTACCGGTACATCCGAACTGGAACCATCTCTCTTAACGACGCGGAGGGTGTACGTGGTGGTAGCATTGGGACAGACCTGGCGACTGTCCTGGCCGGTCACTGGTCCACCATCCAGGTAGACTGCGCTGACATTCTCCACGCTCCAACTCAGAATGGCACAGCCGCCCGCGCTCAGGGTGGTGCGGTCAGCCTGAAAGATGATGGCAGGTGACGAGGTCGGAACGGCGGTCGGGGGCAGGGTACCTTCAATGCTGCCGAGGTCATCCACGTAAATTGTCCCACTGCCGCTAAAATCATCCGAGCCATCGTCGAGGACCAACGCCTGAAAAGTAAGGGGGTAATCTATAACCCCGTTGCTGGGGCCGTCAATATGTCCGGCCGGCCAGGGCTGGGTTGGGCTGAGGAAGGCCGTCATCTGCTGCCAGCCGGTATGCTTAATCTGGCCAAAGGAAAACTGCCAGGTTTCACCCGCGCTATCCTTGACCCAGATATTCAAAAAGTGGCCAGCCCCATCCCCGTACACCCAAGCCGTAATCTGATTGGGTTTGCCTCCCAAAGCCTGCGACCACAAGAAGACCACGTAGTCGTTATTAGGGGTCGAAAATTTGTAATCCAGTTTCCCGGCGTAATCGCCGCTGTGAACCTCAGCCGTTGATTGCTCAAATGTCCCGTTCGGCTCGTCTCCCCGCCGCCATGTCAAGGAAGTTTCAAAATCATTAAATGTACCTCTGGGAGCCGCAGCCTGAGCCTGGGCAACCTGGGCAGACCTGGCCTGAGCGGTTGCCGCAGCCTGGGCTTGAGCAGTCTGCGTGGCCTGGGCGGCAGCAGTGGCCGTAGCCGCATTTGCCGCTGCTGCTGCCTCTGCTGTCACCTGGGCGACCGCCGTTTGAGTGACGTTGGCCTGCTCTGCGGCCACAGCAGTTGCCTGAGCTGCCGCTGTTTGGGTCGCCCCAGCTTCCAGTGCCGCTGCCGTAGCTGTCGCCGCTGCCTGGGCCACTGCGGTGACAGTTGCACCCACAGCCACCTGCACCCCGGCGATGAGTTCGGCATCGCGGGTCAGTTGAGCGGCTGTCGCTTCAGCCATAACCGTAGCCGCTTGAGCGGTTTGGGTGGGCGCGGTCACAGCGGCGGCTGCCACCGCTTGGGCGCTCGCTGTGCCGGTGGCGCTGGCTACGGCGGTTTCAGTGGCGTTGATAGCAGCGGCTGTTGTCATAGCGATTTGCTGCTGCACCTGATCTGTTGACGAGCGGCTACGGCTATAGAGAAAAGCACCTACAGCAATCCCGACCAAAATCAGCAGCAGAAGCAGTCCCCCGCCGGCCAGGAGCGGCAGCATTGATCTTTTCTGCACCGGCGGCGTTTGGATGACCGTAGCCGGATGCGGGGCAGGAGCCAGGGTGACTCCCACCGGCGAAAGAGGACCGGAAGGAGGTTTTATCCGCACCGGGAAATGCTCGGTGGTGTGATCCATTTCTTTAATTTGCGGGCGCGGCGCAACGGTGGGTAGGGGCAGGTACTCTTCCCCAGGGGCCAGGTTCACCGCCTCCCGGAGCGCGGTGGCCATTTCACCGGCCCGTTGATAGCGTTCAGCCGGGTCTTTGGCCATCGCTTTGAGGATGACTTGCTCCACACTGGCGGGCAGGTTGGGCACAACGCGGCGCGGCGGGGGAATAGGTTCGCTGATATGCTTGAGGATGATGACAAAGGGGGTGTCGGCGTCAAAGGGCACAGCGCCGGTGACCATCTCGTAGAGCATGACCCCCAGGGAGTAAATATCGCTGCGCTCGTCGCCGTGCTGGCCCTGCCCCTGCTCCGGCGACATGTAGGCCGGCGTGCCGGACAGAGCGCCGGTTTGGGTGTACTGCGTCCCGCCGATGATCCGGGTAATCCCAAAGTCGGTCAACACGATCTGTCCCTGCTGGTTAATCATCACGTTGGCCGGCTTGAGATCGCGATGAACCATTTGACGGGCGTGGGCATAATCAATGGCGCTGCATAGGGCAATAAAAATGCGGGCAATTTCTTTCAGGCTAAAAGGCTGACCGGCTGCTTTGCGGGCCTGCAGCTCATCTTTAAGGGTGGGGCCATCAATGAACTCCATAGCCATGAAGTAGATGTCGTCTTCGCGGTCAAAATCGAAGGCCTGGACAATGTTAGGATGGCGCAGTTTACCGACAGCCAGGGCCTCGCGCTCAAAGCGGGCCACAAAATTCTTTTCTTCGATCATGTGGCTGTGCAGCACTTTGATGCTGACATAACGATTCAGACCGGGCTGATAGGCCTTATAGACCTCGGCCATGCCGCCGCGGCCCAAGCGGGCTACAATCCGATATTTGCCCAAGGTTCTACCAATGAGAGTTGCCATATTTCACTTCGAATTAAAGAATGAGGATTGGAATTTAGGGTTGTTGATTAAGTCACTTGCCAATCTCGTTTCCACACCAAGTGTGATAAACAGGATAGACACGAGCTTGCAAGGCCGATTATGGCTCATTATAACATAAAAATGGTTTAGCGAGACAATGGATAGGACTTTTGGGTTGGTTTAAACAAGGTTAGGATGTGTGCTTACTGCTGGCAAGCCAGGCATAGGCTCTCGGCTCGAATGGAGGCGTGGCAGTGAGTGCCTTCGGCGAGCACCCAATCGAAACCGGCGCAGTGGGCCAGGGCGCACAAACGACCATACCGGCTCTGGTCAACCGGCCAGAGGGTTAAATCAATCGCCCGGCCTTCGTAATGGAGAGAATAGCGAGCGGCTGGCTTTGACTCGGGCGGGTCATGCTCCAGCAGCGAGTCGTAGGCATCAGAAACTCTTAATTGATAGGCTCCCCCCCACTCACCTTGAATGAGCTGGTTTAAGCGAGAGAGAGGCAGAATCATGGCCGGATGCGCCAGAATGTCTTCCGTATCGAAAGGAGGCGCTTCTTCCCGTTTGTAAACGATGGTCGGGTCCACAATACCGACAAGCTGATTGTAGCCGCACGAGCTGCGTTCCAGGTGGCACAGCATTGACGTCGAGGCGGACCGTTCGGTTTCGGTGTAACTGCCACTGGCAGCAATATGTTCCCCTACGGCTAATTCAGGCTGGAGACAGGCCGGTTCCGGGATTGCCCTGACAGGAGGTACAGGGAGCAGATAACTTACCGGCGCAGTAGGTAGGGTAGGTTGCACAGTTGCCGGTGGTGCGACGACTGGAGGCGGCAGAACGTCAACCCCTGGCTGGCTTACAGGCGGTGGGGATAGATCAACACGAATGCAGGCGAGCGTGGCCAAGGCTAAGACAAGGACAACAAATTGAAATTTAAGGATCACGTACCGACCATAAATTGTGAATAATGAATTGTGAATAATGAATTGTGAACGATTCAAGAGAAAGCATTATTCCATTCACAATTTTCAATTGGCTATTCACAATTTTTCCAAGTGCGGTCCTAAAAAAACACAGTCACTCATCGCCATAATAATCATCCACTCCTCCGGACGCGCCGACCTGCCAGGATTTGCCCGGCTGCCAGGGGAACCACTTCTGGCCATCGTGGCTGCTGCTCAAAAGAAAGCTTCCCGTCGCTGCCCGGCCCTGACCGGAGATGTCATACACATAGACCACACCTTGAGTCGGGTCGGTCAAATACGAGGTGACCAGGAGCCGGCCATCCTGGGTCCAGCGCGGCCAGTCCAGGGCCGAATTGGGCGGCGGGTCGAGCAAGGTCAACCCGCCATCGGCCAAACGCACCAGGCCGACCGTAGGGCAGGGATCACAGTTTTGCAGGCGATTGACCACCAGCGCCAGGTAGAGGCCATCCGGCGACCAGACCGCGCCGCCAACTACATCAATTTGGTCGTCATCCTCTAACAAAACCCGGCTGTTCGTACCATCGGCGCTGATCGTGTAGAGCGTGATCTTCTCGGTAATGGCAATCTGCGCGCCATCCGGCGAAAAGCTTTCGCTGACCGTCGGCAACAGCAGGCGGCGGATCAGTTGCTTGTAGCCCAACGTATCCTGGACAAAGCGGCGGCTGGCGCTGGAAACAGCCGTAGGAGTCCCGGCGGGTAAGGCCGGCAATGATCCAGTGGCGGGCAAAATAGTGGCCGCTGCCAGCCCGACGGCAAGAGGGGTAGGAACAGGCAGTCTTGAGGTCCCTACGCCTGGGTTGCCGCTGTTTGATTGAACCAGCAGGCCGGGAATGGTGACGACCGGGATGTTGCCGGTAACGTTGTAACTGCGCACGACCTGACCGGATACCCAGGCTAAAGAGCCGCCGGGAGCAGCCACCAGCCACCAGGAGGAGTCATTGTTGCGCCCAACAATTTCCATACTTTCACCTTTAGCCATCCGGCCAACTTTGAAGTAATTATCGCCGGGGCCACTGCGCAAGTTGACACCCCCTTCAGAGGCCAGCACAATCGGCCGGGGCGGCGGCGGAGGCGGGATAGGGGTTGGGGTGGGAACATAAGGCGCATTGGCCCGGATGGCAATCACCTTGCCGGTCAGCAAGTCTACCCGCTGTTGCAGCAGGGCGATGTCGGCGGGAACCTCCGAGGCTCGAACTGAAGCGTCCGGCGCTGATGGAGCCAATTCCTGGCTTAGGCCCAGGCTTACCACATTGGCCACGACGCAGATACCACAGAACAGCAGCAGCAGCGCCACTCCACTAAAGCTAAGGAACAATCCTATCTGAGCGCCACAGCCGCCCATGACTAATCTGCCAAGCTTGGTCTGCCAAAATGGGTGCATTGGTTCTATCCCAAAATATCCAGACCCTAAAGGTCTTAGAGACCTTTAGGGTCTTACAACTTCTAATCGCTATTATAACTGTCGGCTCGTTCAGAAACGCCGGCCTGCCAGACGCGACCGGGCCGCCAGGGGAACCATTTTTGCCCTTCGTGGCTGGCGCTCAAAATGTAGACTCCCTCGGCCTTTTGACTTTCGCCGTAGATATTGTAGACATAGGCGACGCCGTCGGCAGGCTCACCCGGATGCACGTTTATCAGCAAACGCCCCTCCTGAGTCCAGCGGGGCATATCGGTGTCTAACTGTGGGTCCGGGGGCTTCAGATAGGTAATTGACTTTTCGGCCAGGTTGAGCAGACCGACAGCCCGGCAAGGCTGGCAATATCTATGCTGTTTGAAACCGATGACAAAGGCAATATATTTTCCATCCGGTGACCAAACCACCCCCCCAATCGGCCCCATTTCATCGGTGTCTTGCAGCCAGATGTCGGTATGGGCGCCGGCCGTCCCAATGGTGTACAATCTAATCCGCTCGGTCATGGCAATTTGGCTGCCGTCCGGTGAGATGCTGGCGCTCACGGGTGGGGTCAGCAGGCTTGCCTTAACTTTCTGAAAAGCAGGCATATCTTCGACGTACTGGCGACTGGCTGCCGCGCCAGGGGTGGGCGTTCCGGGCGGCACGGTTGGCATCGGCGTGACGGTCGGTGGTAGAGACAGGGTGGGGCTGGGAGCGGCTGCTGCCACGGAACCGAAGGAAGCCGGCTGGGCCAGGGCAGAGGCGGTAGTCACTACCGGAATAGTATTGGTAACATTGAGCGCGGTCACCAGCGCATTAAAGACCCAGGCAAAGCGGCCATCGGGCAGAGCCACCAGCCACCAGGTCGAAGTACCGTCGCGCCCAACAATCTCGGCGTTGGCGCCCGCCGGCAATACCCCTACCAGGGAATTATCAATCCCAGGGCCGCTGTACAGGTCAACCGGATTTTGGTTGGTCACAACCAGCGGTATACCTCCAGGTGGAGCGGGTGGCGGTGCGGGTGACCCCTGGAGTTGAAGCGCCTCGACCTGGGCTAACAGCGCATCTACTTGGGCCAGCAAAGAGTCAACCTCGGCGGGTGATGAGGTCGTCACGCCAGGCGCGTTAGGCGTGGACACTATAACCAGTTCCCGCGCCACACCCAGCCCAACCAGATTAATCGCAACACAGACAACACAAAACAACAGGGTAACGGTTAGCACGGCCAGGCTCACGAGTAAGCCAATTTGTGCGCCGCAGCCGCCAATGACCAGCTTGCCGAAACTACTTTGCCACCAGGGACGCATTATTCCCACCAATCTCGCTTCGAGCGGGCATCCAGGAATTTGCCGTTGTCACGGATGGCGATGATGAGTTCGTCGCCGGCAACACCAACCGGAGTATCCAGAGTTAAACCGGGTAGCTCGCTGCCCTTGCTTTCGCGGAACAGCGCAACCAAATTGGGGTCAGTATGTAAGCCCACGTAATGAACCGTGTAGCCCTTGACCACGCTGCCTGCCCGGTTGTATAAGAAGGTCAGGCTATCCTCCGAGGAGTAGAGCACGACCGCGTAGTAGTTGCCCCCATAAATATCACCCTCTTTGGGCGGGATAAAAACAGGCTCGCCCGGTGTGGTTTTTAGCCCCAGCAAGACCAGATGATCCTCTTGAAGCAACTTACCCTTGCAGTTGCAGCCCCAATCCCAATCGTGAACCGTGTAGGCCCGCACGAAATCGGGTTTAAAAAGCTTTGAGAAATTAGGCGCATTGGGGTCTACGCCGGAACCTGGCAGGTCCTGTAAGGAGAGATCCACCTCGATGGGCTGCGGGTCGCGCAGCTTAAGATTGAGGTCGCCGTGTTCTTCGGGCGGACGGCTTTCACGTTCACCTTCAATGGGAATTAACTCATACGAGTTTGACGAGGTTGCCGGGGGCACAAATTCGGCTGCTGCTTCTTGTTGAGAGGCGGCAGCTACGGCGGCAGGGGTAGCCGGCGGCGCGGCAGTCACGGCTGGCGCGGCGGTCGCAGTTGATGCAACAGGATTGGCTATTTGCGGAGTCGGGGCATTCGCTTCCGGCTGGGGAACATCTATCGCCACTGCGGTTGGCACGCCGGCAGATAAAACGATAGGTGTGGCCGCTGGCGGCAGCCCTGGGGCAGAGGCAACCTCTGCCGGCGCTCCCGCCACCTGGGTTGCCAGGGCAGACAAGGTGGCTACCTGTTCTTCCAGAGGGGACGCGGTTGGAAGGGGTGTGGCCGTACTGGCGGGGGTTAACACCGGGGTTTGGGTCGGAATTGAGACCAGCATGTCGGTTGGTATCAACGCCGGGGCCAATGATGATCCCGTCCCCGACCGGCTGATCGAGACTTCAAGCCCCGATAATTCCCAGCCCAGATAAACATTTAACGTCGCCGATGCGGCCAGCAGGAGAAGCAGAACCAGGGAGAGAATCGTCAAGAAGCTTAACGAAGCTCCCCAAAAAAACCATAACAAACACCCGCCCAACCTGCCTTCCGCACCCGCTGACTCGGCTTCAGCTTGGTTTACCATGACCCTCTCCTTTGAGGTAGTACACCTCAATCACTTAGTTTTAACAGCGTGACCAGCCGCCCTGGCCATCCAGACAAAGCTGGACTGTTTGATCATCGAGGCTGAACGTAATCTTTTCGACATAGTCACCCTTTTCCACTACTGTGAAAAAAGTGACCGAACTGGTCGTGCCGGGGGGCGGCCCGGAACCTTCGTAACCGTAATAACACGCCTTAACCGATTTACCTTTGGCAGTGGTAAAACTGATCGGCCAGGCATCGGGCGCTTTGGTCTCGGAGTTATTGGTCAGCAGCAGTTCTACATTGAAACCGCGATAATTGGGCCTGGTGTCGTCAAAATCACCCGTTTCCCAGGCTTTACACGGGTCACCTCGGTCCCAGCCCCACGGTTCTTCATAGCGGTGCTGGTTGCCAATTTTTAGCACATAGAGACCATCGTCGCGGGCAGGCTGATTTGCTGAAGTGTCCGCTGTTCCCTGGCCAGGCACGGCGCCTTTCTCATTCCCATAATCCAGTTGAGTAATAAGCCAGTGGCCGTTCAATTTCGCCAGGGTATAAATACCCTGATCCCGATA
The DNA here is from genome assembly GCA_015075185.1 of Anaerolineales bacterium. GTDB lineage: Bacteria > Chloroflexota > Anaerolineae > 4572-78 > J111 > DSQQ01. The sequence continues at coordinate 1,091,664 of JABTUW010000004.1, forward strand.
GAGCGTGCCATCTATGACTACCCCGCGGTGCGTACCCATCGCCCGATTACCGTCTACCTGGATCGCCAAATCTACCAGAGTTAAAGAGGAAGGCCCAACCGAAAAGAAGGCCAGGTAGCGCCGCTCGATGTTAGCCCAACCCTGCCAGGTGGTATCATCGCCGGGATCATCTGGTGTGCCGTTGTGGTCTATGATAACCGCATCCGGGGCATACAGCGACTTCAAAAGGACCAAGTCTTGGGCGACTGTAGCGTTGACTTCATTGAGGATGACAGCCCTGATTTGTTCGGGGTCGGCGGGCGGGTTCGGGGGAGCGGGGGTAAAAGGGAGGGGGGTCAAAAGAGGCGTTGGAACGGGGGCCTGGCTCTGGCCCGCTTGATTGGCTATCTGGGTCGCAGCCACAGCGGCGTCAATCGTCGCCTGCATATTAACGGCAGCCTGCTGGGTGGCAACTATACCTGCGGCGACGGTAGCTTCGACATTAACCGATTGCCCCAACCCGCACACAGCCGATGTTGCCGGTGAAATGAGAATGGCGACAGCCACCACCACACTAGGAAACAGATTTCGACGATTTTGATCGGCCATACCCCCGCTGGGCCTTAACATTTTTAATAGTGTTAAAGCTCTTACATAATATCATATTTTTTTAACATAATCAAGGGGTAAAAATTTTTTGACCGGGGCAAAGGATCAGAGAGGTGTTAAAACGGCAAATTATTCCCACCAATCTCGCCGGGAACGCGCATCCAGAAAGGTGCCGTTATCACGAACAGCCACAATCAGCTCGGCGGCGGCAGTCCCAACCGGCGTATCAAGGGTTAAACCGGGTAATTCGCCCCCCTGACTCCGGCGGAACAGAGCGACCAGATTGGGGTCGGTGTGCAGGCCAAGATAATGTATTGTGTAACCTCTGGCCACACTGCCGGCCCTGGTATAGGCAAAAGTCAGGCTGTCCTCCGAGGCGTAGAGCAGGGTGGCGTAATATTTGTCGGCATAAACATTTTGCTTTCGAGGTGGAATAAAGACAGGCGCGCCCGGCGTGGTGCGAATTCCCACCAACACGCCATGCTCCGCTTGGAGCAGCTTGCCCCGGCAGTTGCAGCCCCAGTCCCAATCATGAACGGCGTAGGCCCGGACAAAATCAGGGTTGAAGATGGCCGCCAGATTGGGCGCATCCGGGTCCAAACCCGAACCATTAATATCTACCAGAGTCAGGTCTGCGGCAATAGGTTGGGGGTCTCGCAGTTTCAGGTTAAGGTCGCCGTGATCTGCCGCCGGCCGGCTTTCGCGCGGCCCTTCCAGGGGGATAAGCTGATACGAATTTGCCGGGCTTACCGGGGGAATAAGTTCCTGAGGAGCGGCAGAAACCTGGGCCGGTCGGACGGGCGGCGTGACTGTAGCCACGGGTACAGAAAGATTAACCAACTGACGCGAAAGAGACCTGGCTAGCTCTTGAGGAGGAATGCCGGCAACAGCCTGGCGCAGGGTGAGAAGCGCTGCGCCAGGGAGAGCTTTGCGCAGCGGCAGAATCATTATTGAGTCCTGTAACCTTGTTCCGATGGCCTTCCCGGTCGGGAGACCCATGGTGTCTACATCCTCCTTCGACGGCGAGATAGTAGGCAGGGGGACGGGCGCACTGCTGAGCGCCAGGATGGGGGTCTCGGTTGGCGTTAAGACCTGGAACTGAACGGGCATGAGCTGCGGGGGAGCATCCTGTATAGAGTCTGGCTGGCTAAGCGGGGCCTCAAATCCCAGCGAGGGCCAGCCCTGATAAATATTGAGCGTGACCATAGCAGCAGCCAGGGGGATTAACCATACCAGGCAGAGGGTCACGGCAAAACTTATAGCCACACCCCTCATGAACCTCAACTGGCCCCCACTTAATTTATCTACCGAGCCGGACGCAGCGGCTTCGGATTCGTCTGTCATAACCCTCCCTCTAAAGACCCTAAAGGTCTTTAAGACCTTTAGGGTCTGGGGTCTACTCAGGACAAGTTTCGGATTGTCACCCCATAGCCCATTCCATCGGCGCAGGTGGGGTAAAACTGGAATGGATCGCCGCTGGCTGGCCGCTTTGGATAGATTGGGTAACAGCGTTGAGAATTTCGACCACATGCGCCGCCTGCTCGCCGGTAGCCCGGTGAGGGCGACCCTTGGCGATGGCCTGGGCCATGTCCAGCACCGCCCGGCCCCACTCGACCTTGCGGCTGCCCTGATAGCCCGGCCTGACCAGGGGGACTGCCTGGAAGGGCTGGTCGAATTCAGCCACCTCGACGGGAACATTGAAGTCATGCCAGCTTTTCAGGTACAGCGCGCCCAGGTCCCCCTGAAATTCGACGCCATCCTGCTTGCTGCTGTGACGCGAGACATAAAAGTCGGTGGTCAGCCGGACCAGCGGCCCGTTTTCCAGCTCGATCAGCGAGACAATAAAATCCGGGGTTTCGATATGGAAGGGAACGCCTTCCCGCGTTACCCGGTCAGGGTGGAGGATGGCGCCGTAGGCCCAAACTTTGCGGGCCGGGCCAAAAATAGCTGTCAGCAGAGTCAAAGGGTAGACGCCGACATCAAACAAGGCGCCTACCTGATAAAATGGGCCGGGCGCGGGATGCCAGGCCTCGATCCGGCCCCAATTGACTTCGGCATAGACCAGCCGGATTTGACCCAGCCGCCCCTCGCGGATGATCTTCCAGGCCGTTTGCTGAGCCTCACCCATAAAAGTAAAAGGCGAGCAGCCCAGGCGCAGTCCTTTTTGCTGGGCAAGTTCGACCAGCGCTCGTGCGTCCTCATAGGTCAGCGTCATGGGCTTTTCACTGTGGACATGCTTGCCCGCCTCCAGGCAGCGGGTCGTCGTTTCATTGTGGGCGTGGTGAATGGTCAAATTGACGACCAGCTCCACCTTTTCGTCGGCCAGCATCGCCTCCATGGAGGGATAGGTGTGACAGCCAAACTGGGCCGCCAGGGCCTCGGCCCGGCTGGTATCCACATCGGCCACGCCGACCAGTTCAATTTCAGGATAGGAGGATAGATTTTCGGCGTAGGGCGTGGCTATGTTGCCGCAGCCGAGAATAGCAACGCCTAGTTTCTTTTGAGACATAGTTTGAGTAGCTCCTGTTTATTTGTTTATTAGTGGCTGGCCCAGAGCATGCCCCGTTTCTGAATTTCCAGCACTTCGGGCACGTTAAAATCGCTGGCGACGTGACCCAGGGAGGAGTAAAAGACCCGTCCCTGACCCCACTTGCGCTTCCAGACTACCGGCATCACGCAGCCGTCAACCCAGGGGGCGCTGACAGGGTGGAAGGTCGTCGTGGCCAACACTTCGTTAGAGGGGTCAACGTGCAGATAATATTGTTCCGATTTGACCTTAAAATCGGCCAGGCCGACGGTAATTGGGTCGGCATGGTTAATGATCGTGACGGTGTACTCGATGATATTGTCCGGATGGGCCACCCACTGCCCGCCGACCATCCACTGATAGGCCGGGTTATTGCGGAACGAGTCGGCCATCCCACCGTGCCAGCCGGCTATACCGACGCCCTCCTTGACCGCATTGAGCAAACCGTTTTCCTGCTCAGGGGTGATGATCCCCATGCTCCAGATTGGCACAATCAGGCTGAGCGCCTGCATTTTGGCGCGGTCGGTGTAAACGTCCAGGGTATCAACCACCTCAACGGTAAAACCGGCCTCCTGCAACATGGGGGCAAAGAGTTCAGCACACTGCTGGGGTTCGTGGCCGGCCCAGCCGCCCCAGACAATCAAGGCTTTTTTCACCTGTGTTCCTTTCTACTACAACACTCAGGTCAATCGCCGGTAGATGAAGCCCATACGTGACTCGTGTTCAGATTTTTCACGCCCTACGCGCTCTGAACGCTGTCACTTTTCAATTCCAACCAGGCCATTTCCTCCGGCGACAGCCTGACGGCGCTGGCTACAAGGTTGCTTCGGAATTCGGTCCCGCTCTGGCAACCGACCAGGGCAAAGATATTCAGTGGCTGGCTCAACACATAGGCCAGGGCGATTTGGGGCAGGGTCAAGCCTTTTTCTTCAGCCAGGTGGCGCGCCCGGTCCAAGCGTTTGAAGTTATCTTCATAACCATACGCCTGGACACACAACTTATCCAGGTAGCTGTCAAAGGAGTCGAGGTTATCGCGGCTAAAGCGGCCGGAGAAAAAGCCGCCGGCCAAACTCGACCAGGTGAAGAGGGGTATCTGGTTTTGCCGGTACCACTGCCGTGCGGCCTGGCCCGACGGCCCGCTGATGCTGATACAATCAGGCCACGGCTCCTGAACCTGCTCGGCCAGACTGAAATTAGGACTGCTGGCGGCAAAAGGGGTCAGGCCGTGGCTGGCGGCGTATTCATTCGCGGCCTGGATGCGCTCGTGGCTCCAGTTGGAGCCGCCAAAGGCGCGAATTCGCCCGGCGGCCAGGTGCTCGTTCAACACTTCGACAATCGGCCCGACCGGCACACCGGGGTCATCACGGTGCAGCAGGTACAGGTCAATGAAATCAACTTTAAACCGAGCCAGCGAATCGTAGAGATCGGAGGTGATATCAAAAGGCATCACCCGCCGGCGATCCTGGTTGTGGTGAGCGCCTTTGCCAATGATGACCACCCGGTCGCGCAGCCCGCGCTTGTTGACCCAGCGCCCGACTGTGCGCTCGCAGTCACCCTGACCATAATCGTGGGCGGTGTCAAAGGTGGTACAGCCTAGTTCAAAAACTTCATCCAGCAGGGCAAAACTCCGGTCTAGCTCTCCTGAGTTGACCATGACCGTGCCTTGAACCAGGCGGGAGATAGGTTTGTCAATGCCGGAAATATGTCCGTATTCCATCATAAACCTTACGTTGCTGATACGTGAATTTTTTACGCATCACGCATCACCTTCACTCCTCCGTTGGATACTTCAAGCCCCAGGGCGCACGAATTTGATCCATTGTTTTCATAATAGCCAGGGTTTCATCCAGGGGCATGATCTCGCTTTCCAGCTTCCCTGCCCGCAGGCAATTCATCACCTCCACTGCCTGGTAGTTGTAGCCATTCCCTTCCATGGGCGCGTCAATAACTTCATCGCCCTGCTCTGGCCGTGACAGCGTGAGCCGCAGCGGGCAGTAAATGGGTGCGTGGACTCGAATCCGCCCCTCGGCGCCCATAATCATCGCCTCGGATGGGATATCGATTCTGACCGCCGTAGCCAGAACTGCCAGTTGTCCCTGGCTGTATCTCAGCAGCATCGCCGACTGCTCGTCCACCCCGGTGGACCCCAGGTGAGCCAGGCTGGTAACTTGGACCGGCGTACCCAAGATCATCGAGGCAAAAGAGACAGGGTAGATGCCGACATCGAGCAGGGCGCCGCCGCCCAGGGCCGGATCAAACAGGCGATGGTTGGGGTCAAACTCGGCCCGAAACCCCAGGTCGGCCATGAGCATGCGGATTTCGCCAACGGCGCCGTCGGCGATCAACTGCCGCACTTTGATGACGGCCGGCAAGAAGCGCGTCCACATGGCTTCCATCAAAAATAAGCCTTTTTGCCGGGCCAGGTTAATCATCGCCTCAGCCTCGGCGGCATTAATAGCGAAGGGTTTTTCGCACAGAACCGGCTTGCCGGCGTTCAAACAGAGCAGGGTGTTAGCTTTATGCAATGAATGGGGCGTGGAAACATAAATCACATCTACTTCAGGATCGCTTGCCAGCGCCTCGTAGCTGGTATGCCGCCGCGGCACGTCAAAAGTGTCGCCAAATTGATCCGCCGTCGCATGAATCCGCGAGCCAACCGCCGCCAGTTCAGCACCGGGTGCGGCTTTCAATCCAATGGCAAATTTGCGGGCAATCGTTCCCGTACCCAGAATACCCCAACGAATCTTGTCGCCCATAATTCCCTCAATTTTTTATAGGATTTGATCGTCAGACTCGATAATATAATCTGGAAGGTTGGAAGGCTGGAGCCATTTTTTCCAATCTTCCAGTTTTCCAACCTTCCCAAATCACCAATTTTGACTTTCAAAATGCGTTAGATTTTCTCTAGAGGCGTTGGATAATGTCCAAATTTGACCTCCGGCCCGGCGACAGGCGCAGCCCAACGGACGGCGTTGCTGATGACGCGCAGCACCTCCGGCTGGTGGTAAATGGGGTAGGTTTCATGGCCGGGGCGAAAATAGAAAATCTTGCCTCGTCTCCGATGAAAACAGCAGCCGCTGCGGAAAACCTCGCCGCCCTGGAACCAACTGATAAAGACCAGCGTATCCGGCGCGGGGATGTCGAAATGCTCGCCGTACATCTCCGCCTGGGGGATCTCAAAATATTCGCCCAGCCCGGCGGCAATAGGGTGCCCCGGCTCGACCACCCAGATGCGCTCCTTCTCGCCCATTTCCCGCCACTTGAGATCGCACGCTGTGCCCATTAACTTCTTAAAAATCTTGGAAAAGTGACCGGAGTGCAGCACAATCAGCCCCATGCCTTCCAGGACTCGCTGGTGGACTCGCTCCACAATCTCGTCGGCCACTTCCCCATGGGCCAGATGCCCCCACCAGATCAGGGCATCGGTTTGGGCCAAAACTGCCTGGGTCAAGCCATGTTCCGGCTCATCCAGGGTGGCCGTCTGCACGGTCAACCCTTCGGATTGGAGATGCCGGGCAATAGCCTGGTGGATGCCATCGGGATAGATTTTGGCCACCGCCGGGTCCCGCTTTTCGTGCCGGTACTCGTTCCAGACCGTAGCCCGAAGTGAATTGGTCATAATTTCCTCCTCGAAGATAGTAACCAGTCAACGTCAATAAGTTAGCAGCATCCTGAGTAGGTTGAGCGAAGCGAAACCGTATCGAAGGATGCGGGTTGGCGGCGAATCGTTGCTTGAGTCGCATCCTTCGATACGCGCTCCACTTCACCCTTCGACAAGCTCAGGACGAGTTCCGCGCTACTCAGGATGCTGTCCAACCTTAACTTCGTGATATTGAGATGTCAGTAGTCAGATAGATTCCGCAGTCCTACAACTTTGTTACCGCTACCTCTTCATTGTTTTTACCAGCCTTCCAGTCTTCCACCCTTCCAGCCCTCCGTTCTTCCTAATCTTCCCATAACCCCATCATTTTGGCAAAATCCGGCCGGTCTAAACACTATGTTTCACGTTTCACGTTTTAGGTCTCGCTGCGGTATAATGTGGCTCCAAGTAACAGTGTACAGGTCGCACAGGAGCCAGTGAACAGTGACCAGTAATCTGTCGAACTTTTGCCGACCACTGACTACTGATAACTGTTTACGACTTACAGGAGAGAGCACTATGTCAGACCGAATCTTTAACTTCAGCGCCGGGCCGGCAGTGATGCCCATGCCTGTTTTGGAACGAGCGCGGGATGAGCTGCCCAACTTCCAGGGCTGCGGCATGTCGGTCATGGAAATGAGCCATCGCTCGCCGGAGTTTGAAGGGATTTTGGCCCACGCCGAAAGCGGCCTGCGCCGGAATATGGGCATTCCCGACGACTACGCGATCCTTTTTTTACAGGGCGGAGCCAGCCTCCAATTTTCGATGGCGCCCATGAACCTTTACCTCCCCGGCCAGCCCATTGACGTGATCCACACCGGCGCATGGACCGAAAAAGCCATCGAGGAAATCAAAAAAGTAGCCGACTATCGCCTGGTCGCTTCAACCGAGGCCGAAAAGTTCCGCCGGCTACCCCGGCCTGACGAAATTGAATTTAACCCCAGCGCCTCGTATGTCCACATCTGTTCCAACAATACTATTTTCGGTACGCAGTGGCGCAGTTTCCCCGATACCGGCGCTGTCCCCCTGGTGGCCGACATGTCCTCCGACATCCTTTCCCGCATGGTAGACGTGTCCAAATTTGGCCTGATTTTTGCTGGGGCGCAGAAAAATATCGGCCCGGCCGGTGTGACCGTTGTCATCATACGCAAGGAGTTGGCCCAGCGAACGCCTGCCAGCGTACCGACCATGCTCAAATACGCCACCCACCTCAAAAACAATTCGCTCTACAACACCCCGCCGACTTTTGGCATTTACATGATTGCCCTGGTCATGGATTGGATTGAAGCCGAAGGCGGCGTCGTGGCCATCGAGGAGCGCAATGAGGCCAAAGCCAAACTGCTGTATAACGCCATTGATCGCAGCGGCTTTTATTACGGCCCGGCGGAAGCGTCCGACCGTTCTTATATGAATGTCAATTTCCGCGTTCACGGCGACAATGAAGAACTGGAAAAGAAATTCGTCAGAGAAGCCGAAGCCGCCGGCCTCAGCGGCTTAAAGGGTCATCGCTCCGTTGGCGGCCTGCGCGCCTCCATTTATAACGCCATGTCGCTGGAGGGGGTCCAGGCGTTGACTGATTTTATGGGCGAGTTTGAGAGAAAATACGGCTGACAGATTGTAATTCTCGCAGACAATGAAGGTGTGAGGGATTACTCATGACTCTTCTCCTCGGCATTGACATCGGCACTTCCAGCGCCAAGGCAGTTTTGTTTGACCCGGAGACGGCGCAAACTGCAGCCGTCGCCGGCCACGAATATCCGCTTCATAAACCCAGCCCGGACCGGGCGGAACAGAATCCGGAGGACTGGTGGCAGGCGACGATCACCATCGTGCGCCAGGTGACAGCCCAGGCAGGCCGCACCGACGTGGCCGCCATCAGCTTCAGCGGCCAGATGCACGGCACAGTGCTGCTGGATCGAGCCGGAGTGCCGCTCCACCCGGCCATCATCTGGGCCGACCAGCGCAGCGCCGCCGCCTGCGCCAGGCTTGTCGCCTCCCTGGGACCGGAAAAGTATGCCGCCGTCGCCGGGACGCTGCCGGCGGTTGGCTTTCAAGGCCCGACGCTGGTCTGGCTGGCCGAGCACGAACCCGCCCTGCTGGCTCACACCCACCAGGTCATCCTGCCCAAGGATTACGTCCGGCTGCGCATGATCGGCCAAGTTGCCACCGAAGTCAGCGATGCCGCCAGTACGGGCATCTTCGATATTACCCGCCAAACCTGGGCGGCAGAAATTTTAGCTGGGGTAGGGCTGCAAGAGAGCCTTTTCCCGCCGGTGCTGGCTTCGACCGCTGTAGCCGGGCAGCTCACAGGCCAGGCAGCCACAATGCTAGGGCTGGCAGCCGGCATCCCGGTCATTGCCGGCTGCGCCGACCAGCCTGCTCAAGCGATTGGCAACGGCCTGATTGCCCCTGGCCCGGCTTCGGTGACGACCGGCAGCGGGGGGCAGGTGTTTGTGCCCATCGAACCGGCCTCAAAAGAACTCGTAGGAACTGAGGGAACTTATAGGAACTCGGACCTTCAAGTTTCCACGAGTTCCCACGAGATGCCAGTTTTGCAAACAGACTCTCGTCTTCACGTTTTCAATCACGCTGTCCCGCAGATGTGGTATGTGTTGGGAGCTATTCTGTCGGCCGGGTTGTCGCTGCGCTGGCTGCGTCACATCACCGGCCTGGCCGGGGCCGCCGACGCTTACCCCATCTTGAGCGCCGAAGCGGCAGCCGTCCCGCCCGGTGCGGACGGCCTGATCTTTTTGCCCTATCTCTCCGGCGAACGGACCCCCCACATGGACCCGCTGGCGCGTGGGGCTTTCATTGGCCTGAGTTCGTACCACTCTCGCGGCCACCTGGCCCGCGCGGTGATGGAGGGCGTGGCCCTGGCTTTGCGCCAAACCCTCGAAATCAGCCTGAGCCTGGGCGGGCAGGTCGAGCGAATCATTGCAGCCGGAGGCGGGGCCGAGAGTGAAGTGTGGCGGCAAATCCAGGCGGATGTCTTTGGCCTGCCGCTGCAGCAGTCCTTGTTGAGCGAGCAGGCCAGCGTCGGCGCAGCCCTGCTGGCCGGAGCAGGCGCGGGTCTCTACCCCGATCTGGCCGCAGCCTGCCAACAAGTCGTCCGCTACGGCCCCCTCACCGAACCAAACCCCGTGCGCCAGGCCAGGTACGACGAGTTATATACTCGTTTTGTCGGGCTTTACCCGCGGCTGCGGGAGGATTTTCACTGGTTGGCCGGGTTTTCAAAATGAGCCTTTACGCCAGCCATTATCCTTTTACCGAGGTCGTGCGGAAGCTTTTCTTCACCTATATCCGCCTCTATTTCCGGCCTCAGGTCAAAGGCGCGGAGCACATCCCGTTAGAAGGAGCCTTTATCCTGGCCGCCAATCACGCCAGCCACGTGGATACAGCCGTCATCTTCAGCACCCTGCCCCCATCTCTGCGCCAGCGCACGGTGGCGGCCGCGGCGCGAGATTACTTCTTTGAGGGCGGCTGGCAGCAGAGCACAGCCCGGATTCTCTTCAACGCCATCCCGGTGGACCGCGATACGGTCAAAGGGGAAGATCCTTTGCGCCATGTCCTGCGGGCGCTGGATGAGGGCTATGGGGTGGTCATTTATCCTGAAGGCACGCGCAGCATGACCGGGCAGATTGGCCCTTTCCGCCGGGGGATTGGCCGGCTGATTGCGGCCTTTCCCGACGTGCCGGTGATTCCTTTACGGGTCAGCGGGACGGCTCGCGCCATGCCTAAAGGCGCCGCCGCGCCCCGGCCGCTCACCGTCCACGTCCGCTTTGGGCCGCCGCTTCATTTGAAGGCGAGCCTTGATGACCGGGCCAGTTGGCAGACCGCCGCCGACGCCGTGCGCGAGGCGGTGCTCCAGTTGGAAACCAATTGATAAGGCGAAACCCGTGACCCGCGAAATCCTGCGCCAGGCCGAGCCTGACCCGGAGCGGCGACCGGCGGTGCATGTGGGCGGGTGAGTCTGCCGAGCGTTGAAACGCCCGGCTACTTCATATGAAAGCCTGATAAATCAGGCTGGACGCTTGGTTGAGTCGGTTTCTAACCGACTTTCACCTGTCTCAGCCGATGGCTTCCAGCCATTGGCGAACGGCTGCCTCTAAAGCCAAGATTAGCAACCGGGTCGCATCCTTATCGCATCCTTATCGCATGGTTATCGCATCCTTGTCGCATCCAAGTGGGTCAGCTTACGGTTTCGGTTGTCAAGATGCATGAGAGCCAAATTCAGCAACAATTCCAAATTTGCATACCGGGTTAGCAATTTTGAACCCATTTCGCGGAGTGAGGCACGCTTCGCGTCAGATGCCGAACGCCACTGCATCTGAGGATGCTGGCTCCTCATATTTGGAATTGCTGCAAATTCAGCAAATGGGTTGACTCTTCACGGTCTCTGCTTGTAAAATCATAGTAACTTGAGTTCGGAATTAGCTCGAAAATCACCCTTCGATACGGGCTAATGCCCTACTCAGGATGATTTTCGGCTTTTTATCGCATCCTGAGTAGCGCGGAACTCGTCCTGAGCTTGTCGAAGGGCGAAGTGGAGCGCGTATCGAAGGGTGCGATTTAGAAAACTTCGAATGCAGGTTAGTAAATCCTTCCCCGGCAGAGGCGTCCATGAATAGACTTTACTACGGCGACAACCTAACCGTGCTCCGCGAGCACCTCACCGACGAGAGCGTGGATTTAATCTATCTCGACCCGCCCTTCAACAGCCAGCGCGATTATAACTTATTATTCAAAACCCCCAAAGGCCACGAGTCAGACGCCCAGATTACCGCTTTTGAAGACACCTGGCACTGGGGGCCACAGGCCGAACAGGAATTTGCCCAACTTTTACACCAACCCAACACCGACGTAGCCGAAATGATCCAATCGCTGCGGCGCTTTTTGCGCGAAAGCGACGTGATGGCCTACCTGACCATGATGGCTAACCGCCTGCTGGAACTGCGCCGCGTCCTCAAGCTGAGCGGCAGCCTGTACCTGCACTGCGACCCGACCGCCGGCCACTACCTCAAGCTGGTCCTCGATACTATTTTTGGGCCGGAGAATTTTAGAAACGAGATCATCTGGCAGCGCACCAACGTCCACAGCGACAGCAAAACCTGGAGCCGCGTCAGCGATACCATTTTCTTCTATACCAAATCCGGCAAATTCACCTGGAACCCCATCTACGCTTCCCACTCTGACGAACATCTCAAATCGAAATATCGCCAAAGTGACCCTAGCGGACGACTATACACTTTGAGTGATATGACCAGCCCCAATCCCCGCCCCAATATGATGTACGAGTGGAAGGGCTATCCTTCACCCCCGAATGGCTGGCGCTACTCTAAAGAAACGATGGCAAAGCTTGATGCGGACGGACGTATCTGGTATCCAGGCGACACTACTAAACGCCCGCGCCTTAAACGCTACCTCGATGAGATGTCCGGCACATTGTTGGGTAATGTTTGGACTGATATCAATCCCATTAACTCGCAAGCCGCCGAACGCCTCGGCTACCCGACCCAAAAACCGTTAGCCCTGCTGGAGCGCATCATCCAGGCCAGCAGCCAGGCCGGCGACATGGTGCTCGATCCGTTTTGCGGCTGCGGCACGGCGGTTCACGCCGCCCAGAAGTTGGGCCGCCAGTGGATCGGCATTGATATTACCCACCTGGCCATCGGCCTGATCGAAAAGCGGATGAAAGACGCCTTTCCGAGCCTGGCTTTTGGAATTTACGGCACGCCCAGGGACCTGGAGGGCGCGCGGGATCTGGCGCTGCGAGACAAGTACCAATTCCAGTGGTGGGCCTGCTCCCTGGTCAACGCCCAGCCTTACCAGGGCAAGAAGAAGGGCGCGGACAGCGGCATTGACGGCCTGATCTTCTTTCAGGATGAACTTAAAGGAGCGGCTAAAAAGATTGTCGTTTCGGTCAAGGGGGGCGAAACCGTCACCCGGACGATGATGGCCGACTTGAAGAACACGGTCGAGCGGGAAAAGGCCCAAATCGGCTTATTTGTCACCTTGACCCCACCCACCAAGCCGATGGTCGTTGAAGCCTCCAGCGCCGGCTATTACGAGTCGCCCCACAGCGGCGCTTTCCCCAAAATCCAGATTTTGACTATCGAAGGTCTGCTTTCCGGCCAGGAGTCGCCCAAGTATCCCGACCTATCGCGGGGTGGTTTGAGTTTCAAAAAAGCGAAGGCGGAAGGCGAAACAGGTGAACAGGGGAAGTTGTTTTGAGTCAAGTTGCCACCAAACTGCGAAAAATCACCCCCTTCGACAAGCTCAGGACACAGCTTCGATACACCTTCGGCACTCAGGGTGATTTTTCGCAGCATCCCGAGTAGTCCTGAGTTTCGTCCTGAGCTTGTCGAAGGGCAAAGCGAAGGACGTATCGAGGGGTGCTGCGCCTAAGGTAGCAATTGGGGTTATTTTAAGCCAGTCGGAGCAGACCTCAAAGGTTTTAAAATCCAACACAGTTGCCACATCCCTCCAAATCTGCTATAGTTGGCCTTCCCACGAATTTCGGCAACTCCAGACCCTAAAGGTCTTAAAGACCTTTAGGGTCTTCCTATACTCAAATTATTTGGAGGTATAGCTAATGACCCTGCAACCCAAACGAACCGTAGCTGAATTAAAAGAACTGCGCGCCCTGACCGGCGATGAAAACGGGGCGCAGCGCGTCTGCTGGACCGAAACCTGGGCCACGGCGCGGGCCTGGATGCGCGACAAGCTGGCCGCCCTGCCGGTCGAGGTGACGGTGGACGAGGCCGGCAACCAGTGGGCCACCTTGCGCGGGCAGTCGGAGAAAGCCCTGCTCATCGGCGGGCACATTGACTCGGTGCCCAACGGCGGCTGGCTCGACGGCTGCTTGAACGTGCTGGCCGGGCTGGAGGTGCTGCGGCGCATCGCCGCTGAAGGCACGCCGCCGGTGACGGTGCGGCTGGTGGATTGGGCCGACGAAGAGGGGGCGCGCTTCGGGCGCAGCCTGTTTGGCTCCAGCGCCGCCTCCGGCACGCTCAACCCCGACGAGGTGCGCGGCCTGACCGACCGCGACGGCGTCAAATGGCCCGATGCCCTGGCCCAACACGGGGTAGACCTCGACCGGGCCAAAGAAGCGGGCCAGCAGTTAGCCAACGCCGCCGCCTACCTGGAACTGCACATCGAGCAGGGGCCGGTGCTGGAAAGCCTCGACCTGCCGTTGGGCGTAGTGCTCGGCACCTTCGGCGTCGAGCGGCACCGCATCACCTGGCGAGGGCAGGCGGCCCACGCCGGTTCAACCCCGATGGACAAACGCCGCGACGCCCTGGCCGGCGCGGCCAAGCTGGCCCTGGAAATTCGCCCGATTGCCCAGCGCACCGGCGACGGGGCAGTTTGCACTTGCGGCGGGGTGGTCTGCAAGCCGGGGATTGTGACCTCGGTGGTCGAGACGGCGGAGCAGTTGCTTGACCAGCGCCACCTCGACGCCGGGAAGCTGGCCGCGATGCTGGCCCTGGCCCAGGAGGCCAGCCAGCGCTTTGCCGAGGAGGAGAACATTACGGTCGAGTGGGAGCGGCTGTGGAACATCGAGCCGATTCTTTTCCACCCGGCGCTGATTGAACTGGCCGACGAGGCCATCCGCGAAACCTGCGGGGCGTCGCACCGCCTGCCCAGCGGCCCGCTGCATGACGCCGCCGAAGTGGCTCGCGCGGGCGTGCCGACGATCATGCTCTTTGTGCAAAGCCTGCGTGGCCTGTCGCATACCAAGGTCGAAGATACCAAAGAGGAGCACCTGGAGCTGGCGGTGCAGGCCCTCGACCGGCTGGCGAGCAAGACAATGAGCTGGCTGGCCGCACAGGCGTAGAGCAGACGATGCTTGTTAACCTAGGTCGTTCCGTTGGTAAATGGCTGGCTGCGCAGGTGTAGAGCAGACCCTAAAGTTAAAGACCTTTAGGGTCTACAGAGGGAGCACTATGGAAACCTTGATGAAAGATTACGGTTGGGTCGTGCTTGGCTTGGTCGCTGCGCTCAGTGCGGCCGGGGTGACGCTCTTTGGCAGCATCGGCCTGGAAAAGGTTGATCCCATCCTGGCGACAACGCTGCGCTCGATCATTATGATGGCAACTTTGGTGGTCGTCTCGCTCATAAGCGGGCAGTTGCAACCACTCTGGCAGGGCGGAAGCAACGTGGATGGGCGGGCCTGGCTCTTTATCATCCTGGCCGGTCTTTCGGGAGCCATCTCTTGGCTGGCTTACTTTGCCGCGCTGCGGCTCGGCGTAGCCAGCAAGATTTCCGCGCTTGACCGGCTGAGCGTAGCCTTTATCTTTGTTCTGAGCCTGCTCTTTTTAGGCGAACGGCACGGCTGGCAGGGCTGGCTCGGCCTGGGGCTTCTGGTCGCCGGTGTCTATCTCATTGCAGCGGACTGACTCACGTAATCAACTCCTGCGGCAGGTGTTCCACCCAATTCCAATAGCGAAAATCAATCCGGCCATCTTGGCGAAAATCAATGCGGGAGATGGCCGTATTGAATTTATAGTAGAAAACGTGCTGGCTGGGCAACTGGTTGAGCAGCGTCTTCAGCAGGGCATCAATAAAGCCGCCGTGCGAGACAACGGCAATCCGTTCCTCGCTGGCTGCCTGGGCGCGCAGAGCAGCCGCCACTTTGATCGCCCGGCTGTGACAGCCTGGCAAATCCTCGCAGCCCCCTGTCCACCAGCCCTCCTCGGTAATGAGGTCCGGCAGGACATAATTTGGAAATTCGGCCAGGATTTCGGAGCGGGTTTTGCCAGGAAAGCCGACTGCGCCGCCCGTTTCCCTATCATCCAGATAAATACCCCCATGCTCGTGGATGTCCAGCCAGACCTCGGGCGTCAGCCCCAGGGCCTGGCCAATCGGCTGGGCGGTTTGCAGGGCGCGATGCATGGCGCTGCAATAGAGCTTGGTAATGTTGTAACCGCGCCGCCTGTGGCTGGCCGTGGCCTCAACCGAGGTCCAGGGGGATAGTTCCGGGTTTTTGCCGGTCGCCAGGTGCTCGGCTAACAGGTGTGCCTGGTGATGGCCCAGTTCGGTCAGCGGAGGGTCACAGACCCGCTCAAAATTCTCTCGGTCCGGCGGCAAGGCGTTGTTGAAAGACTGGGCGTGGCGAATTATAAACAGTTTCATAAGGTTGAGTCTCCCTGCTATTAAAAGTGGGGGGCTGCTCGTTTGTCCAGACCTCACAGATCTTAAAGACCTGTGAGGTCTAATAAGCTGTCTGAAAAGGCACAATGTGAGGCCGTAGTAACGACTTCAGGCGTTTACAGCCCCACCATTGACGACTAAAGTCATCACTACAAAGGCTTTTCAGACAGGCTCTAAAAGAGCAGCCCCCTTGCTACAGGGGATTATACACATCCTGGCCGACCCCGCCAATAACTTTGTCTAGCCCTGCGACTTATGGCATAATGCCGACAGGTTAAAAGCTCTCACCCAAAAAGGTCAAAGTTTATGGATATCACTGTCCTCCTGTTATTCGTTCTGGGTTTGGTTTTACTTCTGGCTGGAGCTGAGATACTGCTGCGCGGGTCGACCCGCCTCGCGGCGGCCCTGGGTATTTCGCCGCTGGTGATTGGGCTAACGGTGGTGGCCTTTGGCACCAGCTCGCCTGAACTGGCTGTTACCGTTCAATCGGCCTGGGCCGGCCAGAGTGACATGGCCCTGGGCAATATCATCGGCAGCAACATCTGCAATGTACTGCTTATTCTGGGGCTGTCGGCCCTGATTACGCCCCTGGTGGTGGCGCAGAAGTTGATCCGCCTGGATGTACCGCTGATGGTTGGTCTCTCTTTGTTGATGCTGCTCATGGGGCTGGATGGCCAGATCAGCCGGTTTGATGGCGCCATTCTTTTTGCCGGGATCATCGTCTATATTGTCTGGTCCATTCGCCAGAGCCGCCAGGAAAGCCGTCAGGTTAAACAGGAGTATGCCCAGGAGTATGGCCCTGAACCTGTCCCCCCCTCACCTCGAAACCTGATTATGTATGTGATTCTGGTAGGAGTTGGCCTGGCCATGCTGACCATCGGTTCAAACTGGCTGGTCGAAGGAGCGATTGTTATAGCCAGGGCTTTGGGGTTGAGTGAACTGCTTATCGGGCTGACCATCATCGCCATTGGCACCTCGCTGCCGGAAGTCGCGGCCTCGGTGGTGGCCAGCCTGCGCGGCGAACGGGATATTGCCGTCGGCAACGTTGTCGGCAGCAACATCTTCAACATCCTGTCTGTCCTGGGCCTGACCAGCCTGGTCTCACCCAACGGCGTCCACGTCCCGGCGGCGGCGCTCTCTTTTGACATCCCGGTGATGATTGCCGTTGCGGCCGCCTGTCTGCCCATCTTTTTCAACGGCCACAAAGTTGCCCGGTGGGAAGGGGGACTGCTTTTTGGCTATTACCTGGTCTACACGCTGTACTTAATTTTAAGGGCCACAGAACATACCATTTTACCCGCCTTCGCGGCGGCAATGGTCTATTTTGTCATTCCGCTGACCGTTATCACCCTGGCAGTCGTGTTGGCGAGAACTGTGCGGGCCAATCGCCAGACGATGGCGCAAGGACAAAACAGTTGAAAATCTTTTATACCGATCACTTTGTGCTGCCACTGCCGTCAGAACATCGTTTTCCCATGCAAAAATACGCCTTGCTGCGCCAGCGGGTTGCCGAGTCCGGCTTGATTGCCCCGGAGAACATGCGCGTCCCTCCCGCTGCCAGTGATGCCGAAATCATGCGGGCGCACGATGCGGACTACTTGCACCGGGTCCAGAACGGTTTGTTGACGCCCCAGGAAATCCGGCGCATCGGCTTTCCCTGGTCGCCGGAGATGGTTGAACGCTCGCGCCGCTCCTCGGGGGCGACCATCGCCGCCTGCCGGGCCACGCTGGAGGATGGTTTGGCAGCCAACCTGGCCGGCGGCACCCATCACGCCTTTCGCGACGGCGGCCAGGGTTTCTGCGTGTTCAACGACAGCGCCATTGCCGCGCGGGCCATGCAGGCCGAAGGCCGGGTCCGGCGGATCGTCATTATTGACTGCGATGTACACCAGGGCAACGGCACCGCCGCGATCCTGGCCGGCGATCCGACCATCTTCACCTTCTCCATTCACGGCGCCAAAAATTTCCCGTTCCATAAAGAGCAGAGTGACCTGGATGTGGAACTGGAGGACGGTGCGGACGACGCCACCTACCTGGCGGCGTTGGAGCATGGTCTGTGCCAGGCATTGGATCGGGCGCAAGCGGATATGGCCATTTATCTAGCCGGGGCCGATCCTTTTGCCGGCGACCGGCTGGGTCGGCTGGCCTTGAGCAAAGCGGGACTGGCGGCGCGGGACCGGTTGGTATTTGATTTTTGCCAGGCCGCGGGATTGCCCGTTGCCATCACCATGTCGGGCGGCTATGCCCCGCAAATCGAGGATATTGTGGATATCCATTTCCAGACCATCCGCGAGGCAGTGGAACGGCAGAGTAGAGGAGTGTGGATAGAAGATAGAGGATGAAGATTGTAGATTTGAAAGCAGATGATCAAGGCGTTGTCCAGCAAGTGGCTGAACTTTTGGTGGAGGCGTTTCGGGAAAATTGGCCGGAAGCATGGCCGGATATAGCCGCAGCCCTGGCCGAAGTACAAGAGTCATTCGAGCCGGGCCGGATTAGCAGGGTGGCCCTGGCCGACGATGGAACGGTATTGGGTTGGATAGGGGGTATCCGCCAGTATGACGGGCACGTGTGGGAGCTGCATCCGCTGGTGGTTCGGCCCGCTGTTCAACGACAAGGTATCGGGCGGGGGCTGGTGGCTGATTTGGAGGCGCAGGTGCAGCAGCAGGGTGGCTTGACCCTGTGGTTGGGTACAGACGATGAGGATAATATGACCTCGCTGAGCGGGGTCAATCTTTACCCGAATGTGTTTGAACACATCGCCAAGATCAAGAACCTGCGGGGACATCCTTATGAGTTTTATCAGAAACTCGGCTTTGTCATTGTGGGCGTGATGCCCGATGCCAATGGTCCCGGCAAGCCGGATATTTTTATGGCCAAGCCGGTGCGACCGCGGACCGCGGACCGTGGACCGCAGTAAAAATCGGCGGTCAGCGGTCTGTGGTCGGCGGTCATTATTACCTGGAAGGAAATAACTATGGTGACCCAAGCAAAGAACTCTATCGGTGTGTTGACCAGCGGCGGCGATGCCCCTGGAATGAACGCAGCCGTGCGGGCTGTGGTTCGGAC
Source organism: Anaerolineales bacterium (assembly GCA_015075185.1). Taxonomy (GTDB): domain Bacteria; phylum Chloroflexota; class Anaerolineae; order 4572-78; family J111; genus DSQQ01. Next base: position 1,110,635 of record JABTUW010000004.1, read on the forward strand.
CGCTCTGGCGCGGGGTGTGGAGGTTTTTGCCATCCGGGAAGGGTATCAGGGAATGGTGGACGGCGGCGACCAGATTGTGCCAATGGTTTGGGACTCGGTCGGCAGTATTTTGCAGCAGGGCGGCACGGTGATTGGCACGGCTCGCTGTGCGGCCTTTCGCACTCGCGAGGGACGGCGGCAGGCAGCGCGCAATCTGCTCAAGCGCAAGATTGACGGGCTGGTGGTCATTGGCGGGGACGGCAGCCTGACCGGGGCGGATACCTTTCGCCGGGAATGGCCGGAACTGCTGGCTGAACTGGTCGAACGGGGCGAAATCACCCCAAAAGTGGCCGAGCGCCACCCCAGCCTGGCCGTTGTCGGCCTGGTCGGTTCAATTGACAATGATATGTTTGGGACCGATATGACCATCGGCACCGACACGGCGCTGCACCGTATTACCGAAGCCCTGGATGCCCTGGGCAGCACCGCCGCCAGTCACCAGCGGACCTTTGTGGTGGAAGTGATGGGCCGCCGCTGCGGTTATCTCGCCCTGATGGGAGCCATTGCCGGCGGCGCGGATTGGGTACTGATCCCGGAAAGTCCGCCCGATGTGGATAATTGGGAAGAGACCATGTGCCGAGAGCTGAAAGCGGGGCGTGATGTAGGCCGCCGCCGTGACAGCATTGTCCTCATTGCCGAAGGCGCGCAGGACCGGCACGGCCAGCCCATTACCAGCGATTACGTCAAAAAAGTGCTGGAGGAACGGTTGGGGGAGGACGCGCGCGTGACCATTTTGGGCCATGTGCAGCGCGGCGGCTCGCCCAGCGCCTTTGACCGGAACCTGAGCACGATGATGGGTTACGCCGCCGTGGAGACGCTTTTGCAGGCCCAACCGGACAGCCCGCCCCAGTTGATCGGCATTCGCGGCAACCGCATTGTCCACTCACCTCTGATGGACGCCGTGCGCCAAACCCACGCTGTCAACGAAGCCATTACCAGCAACGATTATGAAACGGCGATGGCGCTGCGCGGCGGCAGCTTCAAAGATGCTTTTCGGACTCTACGCACCATGGTGCGGGCTGTACCCCATCCTCCTAAACGGGGTCAAAAACAACTTCGCCTGGCGGTCATGCACTCCGGGGGGCCGGCGCCGGGGATGAATCCGGCCGTTCGAGTGGCTGTCCGGCTGGGAATTGATCACGGCCATAAGATGCTGGGCGTGCAAAATGGCTTTAAAGGGCTGGTGGCCGGCGACATCCAAGAGTTAGATTGGATGAGCGTTAACGGCTGGGCCACGCGCGGCGGCGCGGAATTGGGCACCAACCGCTTTACGCCTGATGGCAGCGATTATTATGCCATTGCCCGCAACCTTGAAACGCACCAAATTGATGGCCTGCTCATCATTGGCGGCTGGACGGGCTACCAGTCAGCCCACGAGCTTTTTTCCCGGCGGCCCAACTTTCCTGCCTTCAAGCTTCCGATTGTCTGCCTGCCGGCCTCGATTGACAACGATTTGCCCGGCTCGGAGTTGAGCATCGGCGCGGATACGGCCCTAAACAATATTGTCCAGGCGGTGGATAAAATCAAGCAGTCGGCGGTGGCCTCGCAGCGCTGTTTTGTGGTCGAGGTGATGGGCCGTTACTGCGGCTACCTGGCCTTGATGAGCGGCATGGCCACCGGCGCTGAGCGGGTCTACCTGAATGAAGAGGGCATCAGTCTGGCTGATCTTCAGACCGATTTGGCCCGGCTGGTGGCCGGTTTTGAGCGCGGCCGGCGGCTGGCCCTGCTGATACGGAATGAGTATGCCAACCCGCTTTACACCACCAATTTTTTGTGCTCACTCTTTGAGGAAGAAAGCAAGGAGCTGTTCGACGTGCGCCAGGCCATTCTGGGCCACCTGCAACAAGGCGGGGATCCCTCACCCTTTGACCGGATTCAGGCCACCCGGCTGGCCACCAAGTGCATTGATTATTTGATCGAGCAGGCCCAGGAGACAACGCCGGCGGCTTCCTTCATCGGCCTACAGGCCGGCCAGGTCAAGTTTTTTAGCCTGGAAGACTTGCCGCGGATGCTCGACACCGTTCACCGCCGGCCCAAAGAGCAGTGGTGGATGGAACTGCGCCCGATTGTGCGCTTGCTGTCGCAGCCGAGACCGAGGGTGGGGTGAGTTAAATTAAGAATTGCTTTTTAAGTTTTTGGATTTATCTCTCGGCAAACACCAGCACATAGGTGTACCAGCCCGGCGGCCCTTCGACGATGCCGACGCCGATGCGGTTGTGGTGAGGGTGTAGAATGTTAGCCCGGTGCGGGCGGCTGTTCATGAACCAGTTCAGGGCAAATTGAACCGTCTCGCTGGCCGGGCGGGTGTTGCGCTGAATATCCTCGCCGACGTTGAGGGTACTGCTAAGGCCCAGCTTGGCAAAGCGGTCACGGAGGGTATTCCCTTCAGGGGTAACGTGGCCGAAATAACCCCGCACGACCATATCCTGGGCGTGATCCAGCGCCATCTGGGCAATCTCCTGGTCAACCTGATAGGGGGGCAATCCGGCTGCTTCTCGCTGCGCATTGACCCCGGCGATCATCTGCTGCTCCATCTCGACCAGGCTGGGCGGTGGAGCAATGGGGACAGGCGTTGCTCGGGGCCGCTGCGGCGCGGGCGTCGGTCGCGGTGGCGCAAAGATTACGGGAATAGCGACGGTTTGACCAACTTCCAGGGAAGAAGGAATAAGTTCAGGATTGACCGCCAGAATATCTTTAACGCTCGATCCGAATTCTAAAGCAAGCCCCAGCAAGGTGTCACCCTCCTCAAGCTCGTATAGAATAATAGGCACGCCTTGGGTTAAGCCTCCAGTAGGCGGAATCAAGAGCTGTTGGCCTATTTGAAGCAGGGTAGGGTCGGTAATCTCATTCGCCGCCAGAAGTAGCTCTACCGGCACATCATACTCCTGGGCAATGGCCAGGGGTGTATCCCCCTCAACTATCGTGTAATATACCGGCTCCCCTGCCTCCTCCGGCGGCACAATGGGCTTGTCCTCTGTGAAGACAACCGGCACGGCAATGCTCTTACCAACCGGCAAATCATCGGCCTTTAACTGCGGATTGGCCGCCAGGATCTTTTTGACACTGGAACCGTATTTGGCGGCAATACTCAACAACGTATCTCCTGCGGCGACAGTGTGCGGCACCACCGGAACGCGCAACCCATCCTTGGGTGGAATAAGTAAATCTTGCCCGACTTCCAGGTTAGCCGGGTCGCGGATATTATTGGCGGCCAGTAAAGCTTCAGTGGTAATGCCGTATTGAGAGGCAATCGAGATGAGCGTTTCACCCGCTTTAACGGGGTGAAACATAAAGATAGGGGTCGGCGTAGCGGTTGGGCGAAGTGTAGGCGTAGCGGTTACCGGGGGCAGAGGCGTCATCTTCAAGATCGCTACTTCCACCAAATTACCTAGGGGTTCAATGATGGCCGGAACCGGAGTTGCCGCTGGGGTCGGCGTCGGCGGAGCGGGGGTGGGCAGAATAACGCTCACCGGTGATGGAGGTGTTGGCTGGCCCACGTTGACTTGCACCCAAGCGGCTGCGCCGATGAAAGCGACGGTCAAGGCTGACCAGCCCCACCAGTAAGCCGGCAATTTTTCGATGATTTCCCGGAGTTTCAAGTTCTTCATGCCGGCCCTAATCTCCTGCAAACACCAGCACAAAGGTATACCAACCCGATGATTCCTGCGCCACCCCTACCCCAATCCGGTTAAAGTGAGCATGCAGGATATTGCGCCGGTGCGGCGGGTCGCCCATGAACCAACCAATTGCCGCTTGAACCGCCTGATTGGCCGGCTTGACACTGAGGTAAATATTCTCGCCAACTCGCGTCGAGGCCAGCCCGCGATCCTCAAAACGGTCACGCAGGGTTCGGCCTTCGGGGGTAACATGGCCAAAATAGCCGCGCTTGACCATATCCTGGGCCTGCCCCCAGGCCATCAGGGTTAACTGCTCATCAACAGCAAAGGGGGGTAATGCTTCGCCTTGGCGTTCGGCATTGACTGCCTCAACCATAGCCTGTTCCAGCCCCACCAGGCTGGGCGAGCCTTTTTTGAGTGCAGCCAGGTCAGCCGCCGAGAGGGTGGGCGCAGCCGCTAATTTTACCGCCGCTGTCTGGCTCCCACCGGGATTAATTTTTTGCCGGGTCAAAGGAACGGAGAGCTGCTGGCCGATTTGTAAGGAAGTTGGTGCCAAATCAGGATTGGCTGCCAGAATATCTTCAACACTGGAGCCATATGCCAGGGCCAGGTCCAGCAAGGTGTCCCCACTCTCCACCTCGTGGACCGCCGTTGGCGCCCACAAAATAGGATCAGGCAAGGTTCCGTTTTCAGTGGGGATGACCAGCTTTTGCCCAATCTGCAAGCCGGCAGGATTGCTAATCCAGTTAGCCGCCATAAGCGATTCAACACTCGTGTCATATTGCAGAGCCAAGGCCAAGAGTGTATCGCCCGGCTCAATAGTGTGAAAAACCAGCTTGGGGGTGGGCTGGGGGGTTACTTTACCGGCGGGCGTAGCCGTCACCGGGATGAGCAGCTCTTGGCCAATCTGGATGGTAGTTGGGTCGGTAATCTCGTTGACCATCATAATCTTTTCAACCGACGTGTCGTACTCGGCGGCGATAACCAGTAACATTTCCCCCGAACGGATGATGTGCCTTACTGGCCCGGTTGTCGGGGTAGCGGTCGGGGTTGAGGTGGGTGGTTTCGATTGTAACGTCGGCTTGGGCTGCCTGGTCACCTGGCTGACTGCTTTAGCCGTAGCGCTTGCTGTGGGTTGGGGCGTCCGGGTCGGCAAAGTTATGGCCCTCTCCGCCGGCGCTGGTGTGCTTGGAGAAGCATAAGGCCAAATTGCCAGCGCTACCCCTGCCACTACCACAGCAACAGCGGCTCCTTTGAAAAGAAGCCGCCCTGGAATTGTGCCTACAGACAAATCTTTCTCCTCGATTGCGAAGGGATAGACACGTTTCGGCCATTATACACTGCTTTCCCAAAATCACGCCAAATTTTTAAATCCAAGTGGGACGCATTTAACAGGCTGAGCTCCACTTGAGTAATCTGCCCCAAATTACACAAAACTTAGGCTTCATTTTCTCCCAAATTCCCAAATATTTCACTCCAAAATTTAGAGTGGCAGCAATATCTGGGGAAAATAGGCCTTAAATAAGTCTCGTGTGTTTGTAATTAACCGGAAAGCCTGCTATGTTTTCTGTTCGTGATGGCTTTCCCAAGCCCAACCCGCTGATTAATCACCTAAAAGTACTCTTCAATAACTCTTCACTAACCGTTACAATCTGAAGTGACTTGCGGTCTGTCGAGCAAGTGACTTTAGGGAATGTTGACACATGTCTTTTGACCTTGACAGCTTGTGACTTTTGCACCTGTTTATCATTCCTCTCTTAAAGTATGCTGGGGGTGATATGAGGGACATCCTCTAATAATTTTCACCGCTATGACAGGGGTGGGTGTTTAATAACCTACCCCTGTATTTTTTCACAGCCATTAGAATTTGTAGAAGAACCTATATCGAATGGAGATTTTGCCTAATGAATTCTGACAACCACTCCAAACGCAAAGAGCGTCGTTTGCCCAAACGTACGCTCTGGATGGCGATAGCCCTGGCCGTTGTCGGCCTGATTGCTCTGCTGTACTACTTCTTACCTAAAGATGAGCAATCCGCTTCGCCAAATCAAGCGGCGTCTGCGGCCACGTTGCCCAAAATTGTCAGTGCGGTTGCGGCTGGGGAAGTAAAAACTCTGGCCGTCCGGGGCGACGTGCTCGTGGCTACTAAAACGGATGGCAGCAAAATCACCGCTCGTAAAGAGTCAAACATTAGCGCCGTTGAAACATTAAAAATTCTCGGCGCTCCGGCTGACGCCCTGGCCGAACTGCCGATTGTGATTGAAGAGCCAACGGCCAATTTTAACCCAACCGGTATCCTGGCCGTTTTAGCCATTGTTGGCTTAATTACCTTTTTAATTTTCCGCAACTCGCGGCAGCCGCAGGGCCAGAGTGGTTCCGGCTACAATTTTAGCAATATGGGCCGCAGCAACCCCCGCGTTATCTCCAATGCTCACGATAAAGATTCCAAATCAAAGACCTTTCTCCCGCCCCCAGTCACCTTTCGCGATGTAGCCGGGGCAGATCAGGCCAAGCTGGAGTTGCTGGAAATCATCGAATTTTTGAAAGAGCCGGATAAATTCGTCAAATTGGGCGCTCGTATTCCCAAGGGCGTGTTGATGGCCGGACCGCCCGGCACCGGCAAAACTTTGTTGGCCAAAGCCGTAGCCGGCGAGGCTGGGGTGCCTTTCTTTAGTATCTCCGGCTCCGAGTTCGTCGAAATGTTTGTCGGCGTGGGTGCGGCCCGCGTGCGCGATTTATTCAAGCGAGCCAGGGAGCAAGCGCCCGCCGTAGTCTTTGTGGACGAGATTGACGCCGTTGGCCGCCAGCGCGGAGCCAGCATGGGCAGCGGCAATGACGAGCGCGAACAAACCCTCAACCAGATCCTGGTTGAGATGGATGGTTTCACCACCGACACCAACGTCATTGTTATGGCCTCGACCAACCGGCCCGACATCCTCGATCCGGCGCTGCTGCGTCCGGGCCGCTTTGACCGCAAGGTCATTTTGGACCGGCCCGATGTTCAGGGACGTGAGGCGATTTTGGAGGTCCATACCCGCGGCAAACCCCTGGCCCCCGATATTTCCATCCTGGACCTGGCCAAGTTAACCCCCGGCTTCGTCGGGGCCGACCTGGAAAATCTGGTCAACGAGGCCGCTATTCTGGCTGCTCGCCGCAATCTGAATATGATTGGCCGCCTGGAATTTCAAGATGCGATGGAACGGATTGTGGCCGGGCCGGAACGGCAGGGCAAAATCCTCAGCGATTACGAGCGCAAAGTGGTGGCTTATCACGAAGCCGGCCACGCCGTCGTGATGCACAACCTGGAACACAGCGACCCGGTTCATAAGATCAGCATTATCTCGCGGGGGATGGCCCTGGGCTACACCATGCCCCTGCCCGAAGGGGATAAGTACCTGCGCAGCCGCGAAGCCTTTGAGGATGAAATTGTTGGGTTGTTAGGAGGCCGGGCCGCTGAGGAGATCATTTTCAAACGGATCACCACCGGCGCAGCCAACGACCTGGAACGAGCGACCAAGCTGGCGCGGGCGATGGTGACTCGCTTCGGCTTTAGCCCGACCCTGGGCCTGCGCACCTTCGGCGAGGAGCAGGGCAACCCCTACCTGGGCAGCCTGGGTGAAATTCGCAATTACAGCGAGGAGATGGCCCAAACCATTGACCACGAAATTCGCCACATTTTAGATACCGCCTACCAGCGGGCCAAAGACATTGTTGTAATCCAACAGCGCAAGCTGGAAGCCCTGGCCGGGGCGCTCCTGGAGCACGAAACCGTCGAGCGTCCCACTTTTGAGGCGTTAATGGCTTAAACCTCTTTTTTGCAGATAAACAAAAAGGGGCAGGTCTTAGGATCTGCCTCTTTTTTGTATTTAGAGTTTATCCGAAAATCCCGGCAGAGGCGGCTCCCACGCCGCCGTTAGCCGGGCGTGGGAGCCTGGCTCGCTTATTGGTGCGCCGACGAGTGTCTCTGCTGCGCGCTAAATTCCGGCGCTTCTTTGAGGGCTGTACCCAGGATACCAAAAGAGCGCCACAGGGCTTTTAGGCCGGTGCGTTTGATTTCGGCGGGGTCTGTGCCAACGGTGGGGAAACCCTGCGCATCCGGGGTCAGTTTTTCCCAATTGCGGAAGAGATGGCCCCAATTGCTGTCGAGCACCTGGAGCATCCGCTTCTTGGCAATAACCGGATACCAGAAGCTGTCATGGTAAACCACGCTGGCCGCGTAAGACCAGGGGGCCAGCACCGTTTTGAGCGACCACTCGATCGGTTTTTTCAGCGGCCCCCAATAGATCTTGTGCTGCATACGCGAGGCAAAGGTCATTTTCTTGAACGGCCCGTCAAAATGCCAGTTCATGGCGGCCGCTTCCTCATCCCCCACAATCTCGATTTCACGCGGATCGCCGCAGCCCAGACCCATGTCGTGAGCCAGGCGGATGAACTTGATCGAAAGCGGATCAAAGCCCATCATTTTGGCGGCCATCGCATCAATCGCCACCTGGTCGGCGCTGGCCAGGATGACGTTTTTCACGTAAGGCATCATGCAGCGGGGGCCGGGGCCGTCGCCGGCAAAGGTGCCGTCCATCACCGCAAACACACCCCGGTGAATCTTCTTTTGGATCATCAGCAGGTCCACCAGGGTTTCGTGAATGACCGGATGGGTCCAATGGCGGCGCTCGTTCAACAGCCCACCGAAGGCGTTTTTCATCGCGCCGGTGGTGGTGGTAAAGATATGCGTTTTTATCGTCGGCAGGTGAATGATATTTTCACCGATGAATCGCTTGGGGATATGAAAGCCTTTGGGATAGACCTCGTTGAGACAAATAAATTTGTTGGCTAAATCTCCGACGGCATCGCGAATATTGATCCACTCCTGGCCTTCATAAAGATGGATATTGCGCAGCCCGTGCGCTTCGACAACGTTGATCTGTTTGTTCTCTCTTTCGCCAAAGTGGGCGTCAATGACTACGGTGCGGTTGTGGCAGGCATGGATCAGATCAGGATCGTAGCCATCTTGCTTCATCGCCCGGATAACCCCCTCAAGCTGCCAGGGCGTGGTGGAACTGCCGGGGAAGAAAAAGTGCCATGAAATATTGACCTTCAAGGCGGTATCAACATCTTTGGCGACAACATCTTGATAACCGGCCAGATTCATCAGCCGGTGATAATCTGCCAGAACCGTTCGGGGTGTAGTTTGTAGCACGGCGACTTTACTTTTGCTCATTAACTTTCCTCTCTTAAATACAACATAAAATTACAATTATAATACATAAGCAGTGTCATTTCGACCGAAGGGAGAAATCCCTAAAGTGTTACATTTTTATCCAGCCAAGCATTTTTAATTGCTACCTTAGAGGGATTTCTCGGCCTCTGGCCTCGAAATGACATGGGGCTGAGTAATTACTTATATTCTACGTTTTCAACCTCAAAGCGACAAGTCATAGCGCCCGCTTGAGTATCTCTTGCAACTCAGCCGAAGTCAGTTTAATGGGGTTGCCCTGGGTGCTGCTCGCTGCGGCCGTTTTTTCGATCACATCGGGGAACTCTTCGAGAGTCAAGCCATACGTACCCAGGCCGGGGATGCGCAGGGCCTGGCCCAACTCCTGAACCCAGGCGACGCCATCGGCCACTGTTGCTTTGGGGCTGCCGGTCAAAATTTGAGCGACCTCTTCATAGCGCCGCAGAAATTCGCTGTCCGGCTGTCTTTCTTGCAGCGCCTGCACGTTGACCGCCATGACATGTGGCAGCAGCACCGCGCAGACCGCGCCATGCGGCGCGGGGAACATGCCGCCCACTACGCTGGCAAACCCGTGGACCACGCCCAGTTTGGCGTTAGCCAGGGCCAGCCCGCCGAAAAGACTGGCCAGAGCCATATCCTCCCGCGCCGCCGGATCATCACCCTGCTCAAAAGCCCGGCGCAGTGAGCGCGCGGCCCGGCGCAGCCCTTCACGAGTGACGGCATCGGTCAGCGGGTTGGCTTTGTTAGAGACAAACGGTTCCAGGTTCTGGGTCAACGCATCAAGGCCGGTGCTGGCGGTAATGGCCGGGGGCAGGCTGTAGGTCAGTTCGGGGTCAACCAGAGCCAGCCGGGGCAGCATCAACGGGCTGCGCATGCTGACTTTGACCCGCTGCTCGGGCGCGCCCAGAACCGCGTTGCGCGTCACCTCGCTGCCGGTCCCGGCGGTGGTTGGAATGGCGATACAGGGCAGGCCGGGCTGGCTTAGCGATTGGCCCCGGCCAATTACTTCCAGGTAATCAAGGGGTTCGCCGGGGTTGGTCAGCATGATGGCGACGGCCTTGGCCGTATCCATGGCGCTGCCGCCCCCAAGACCAATGACCAGATCGCATTGTTCGGCTCTGGCCTGCTGCGTGCCCTGCTGCACGATCGCAACCGTCGGCTCACCGGCGATGGTAAACACCGCTGTACCGACTCCTTGAGCGGCCAGAATGTCGAGCAAAGGTCTGGCCAGTTCGCTCGAATTGGCAACCACCAGCGCCTTCCGCCCCATTTCTCTGGCCAGCGGGCCAATCTGCTTAAGCGTTCCCGCCCCAAAAATAATCTGGGTAGCTGTAGCAAATTCAAATTTCATCTTTAGCCTCCTGGAGACCGCAGACCACCGACCGCCGACCGCCGCAACCCCCACCCCAACACTATCCCAGAGACAGGAGAAATACGGCGGTCTGCCGTCTGTCGTCGGTGGTCACGTTTCATCCCCACCCCGCATCCTCAGGGTAGACATTGGCATATTTGACACTGTTGCGCGGTGCGGCCATCATCGGGGCGACAGTTTCAGCCCATTTTTTGTAGTGCGCCGTTTCTTTGTGCCGGGCCGGGTCATCCGGGGTGCGGTAGACCTCGACCAGCACAAAGCGGCTGGGATCGTCCAACTGCTGGACCACATCGAAGCGGGCAATGCCCGCCTCCCGGACGCTGTTGCTGGCATTTTCAATCGTCGCTGCCCGAAAAGCGTCAACAAACTCCGATTTGACGTGGACTTGGACATGAACGATAAACATGGATCAACCTCCGTTAACAGAACATAGGTGCATCATAGACCAAAAATGAGTGATGTCAAAACAGGTTGACCTGCGCTTCAATTATACCTTGACAAACCTCCCAAACGATTCTATAGTTATGGTCCAAACCCGTTTACCCCAGCATCCAGCCATTCCAACAGGTGACACGACGATGGCTTCGCCGGAGTTTTTTAGCTACGCCGAATTGAAACAGGCGGCTGATTTTGTTCAAGGCCAGATCAGCCACCAACCGGCAATCGGCCTGATTTTGGGGTCGGGGCTGGGGCCGCTGGCCGAGGAGATTGAGGCGGCTCAGGTCATTCCTTACGAGGCCATCCCCCATTTTCCCGTCTCCCGCGCGCCCGGCCACGCCGGCAGGCTGGTCGTCGGCAAGCTGGCTGGAAAAACCGTAGCCGCCATGCAGGGCCGCGTTCATTTTTACGAAGGCTACTCGCCGCAGCACCTCACCCTGCCGGTTCGGGTCATGCAACTGCTGGGAGTCAAGACATTAATTGTGACCAATGCAGCCGGCGGTATCAACCAAAACTTTCGGAAGGGCGACCTGATGTTGATCGTTGACCATCTGAATCTGGTCGGCCTGGGCGGCCACCATCCGCTGCGCGACCCTAACCTGGCCGAGTTTGGCCCGCGCTTTCCCAGCATGACCCACGCCTATGCCCCGCCGCTCATCACCCTGGCTCACCGCGTCGCTGCGGGGTTGAATCTCACCTTGCAAGAGGGTGTTTACGCCTATGTTGCCGGCCCGGCCTTCGAGTCCCCTGCTGAGATTCGTCTGCTCAAGGCCATCGGTGCGGATGCGGTCGGCATGTCCACCGCGCCGGAGGTAGTGGTTGCCCATCACGGTGGGATGCAGGTTTTGGGCATTAGCAGCATCACCAATATGACCATTCAAGAGATTAACTCGGGCCTGGAAACGACGGAAGAGGAAACCTGGGAAACCATCAAAATGGTTGTGCCCAAATTGACGCTGCTGGTAAAGGGTATTCTGGCCGAGATTAACTAAAGGATGAACATGCTGACCGCTCAACAGGTGATTGATTTACTTCAACTCGAACCGCTGCCCCTGGAAGGCGGTTTCTTTCGCCAGACCTATAAGGCGCCGGAACTGCTTCTCCCAGAAGCGTTGCCGCAGCGCTACTCGCAGCCGATGGCTTTTGGCACGGCCATCTATGCCCTGCTGACCCCCACCGATTTCTCGGCTATGCACCGGCTGGATACCGACGAAATCTACCACTTTTACTACGGCGACCCGCTGGAAATGCTCTTACTGCATCCCGACGGGTCGGGCGAACTGGTTCTCCTGGGTAATGATCTGGAGGCCGGCCTACAGCCGCAGAAGGTGGTTACCAGAGGCGTCTGGCAGGGGACGCGCCTGGCCTCGGGCGGAAAGTACGGTTTTGCTTTGATTGGTACGACCATGGCTCCCGGCTTTGAATGGGCCGGGTTTGAACTGGGGGAGAAGGACGCACTGGCTAGTCAATATCCGGCTTTTGCCGAAATGATTGCAGCGAGAGTCCGTTAAGAACTTACTTTAAATGAGAAATGATGAAGGTCAGGAGTGTCATAGTGAACTTTGACACTCCTCAAAGAATATTTTATTGAAGGAGAGGAGAATTTAACCAATGAAAAAAATATCGTTCTGGACACTCTTTATCTTAGCCATCGCCGCGCTGGTGATGGCCGCCTGCGGCCAAGCCGCCGCGCCGACCCAGGCCCCGGCTGCGCCCGCAGCGACACAGGAGGCCAGCGGCCAGGAAACCAAGAGCGACCAGCCGTTGAAGTTTGTCTACGTTTCCCCTTCCCCGTTGGGCGTCAACGACTTTTTAATTATGGGCCAAACTGGGCTGGAGCAGGCCGGGGACCAATACGGCGCTCAGACCAAAGTCCTGGAAGCGGAAGACCCGACCACCCGCGAAGAGAACGTGCGGGCCGCCGTCAGCGATGGGGCCAATATTGTGATTGTGCTGGGCTTTGAGTTCGCCGACATTATCCCCAAGGTAGCCGCCGAGTCAACCAACACCCAGTTCCTGATTGTAGACCAGTGCATTGACAATCCCCCAGCCAATGTCCACTGCGCCGTCTTTAAGGAATATGAAGCCGCCTTTTTGGTCGGCGCCGTCGCCGCCTCGTTGAGCGAAACCGGCCATGTCGGCGCGATCAGCGCCCTGGATATTCCCTTCCTCCATCGTTATACCGACGGCTTTGCCGAAGGGGCCAAATATGTCAAGCCCGACATTGAAGTTTCGACGCTCTGGATTGGCAGTGATGTCACCGCCTTCTCCGACCCGGCCCGGGCCAAAGAGCAGGCCCTGGCTATGGCCGCCGATGGGGCCGACCATATTTTTGCCGCCGGCGCGGCCAGCAATCTCGGTATCTTTGAAGCGGCCAAAGAGAAAAAGTTCTTCACCTACGGCGTGGACGTGAACCAGTGTCCCTCCGCCCCTGGGTTTGTAGTCGAGAACCTGATCAAACGGGTGGACACCGCCATCATCGAGTCGGTGGACAAGATTATGGCCGGCTCCAAAGAAAATCTGCTGGTCTACGGCCTGGCCGAAAAAGGCATTGGCCTGGTCGCCCTGACCACCGACAAACCTGAAGACAGCCAGTGCGAGATTATGAAGCACCCTGAGGTCATCGAGCAGGTCAAAGAAATCCAGCAGAAGATCATCAGCGGCGAAATAAAAATTGAAGATCCCATGTTTAAGAAGTAAGAAGTAAGGAGCAGGGAGTAAGAGAAGAAATTCCCTTACTCCCTACTACCTACTACCTACTCCCCTCCCCATGTCTTACGCCCTCGAACTGCATGGCATTGTCAAGCGTTTCCCCGGTGTGCTGGCCAATGATCACATTGACCTGGCCGTCGAACCGGGGGAAATACGTGCTTTGGTTGGCGAGAACGGGGCCGGCAAAACCACGCTGATGCGGATTTTGTACGGTCTCCACCAGCCCGACGCCGGGGAGGTTTATATTCACGGCCAAAAGCAAACCTTCCACTCCCCCCACGACGCTATCCGGGCCGGGCTGGGCATGGTCCACCAGCATTTTATGCTCTTTCCCTCGCTGAGCGTCGGCGAAAATGTTATCTACGGCGCTGAGCCAACCCGCGCCGGCTTTGTAGACCGCCGGATGGCCCGGCAAAAAGTGGCTGAGATTGCTCAGCAGTACGGGTTGCAGGTTGACCCCACTGCCAGAGTGGAGCAACTGCCCGTCGGTATCCGCCAGCGGGTTGAAATTTTGAAGACTCTCTACCGCCAGGCCGAGATTCTCATTCTGGACGAGCCGACGGCTGTGCTCACCCCCCAGGAACGCGACAGCCTGTTCAAGATTCTGCGGGGTCTGGCGGCGCAGGGCAAAACCATCATTTTTATCACCCACAAACTCCACGAAGTGATGAGCCTCTCCGACAAGGCGACGGTGCTGCGCGCGGGCCGGGTCACCGCCAATCTGCGCACAGCCGAGACTTCACGGGAAGAAATCAGCCGCTACATGGTTGGCCGGGAGGTGATGCTGGTCGTCAACAAACCACCGGCGCAAGTGGGGGAAGTGGTCTTGGCAGTCGAAAATTTGGTTGTTGAGGATGAGACGGGCCGGGCGCGGGTAGCCGACCTCTCCTTGCAGGTGCGGACGGGGGAAATTGTCGGCCTGGCCGGGGTGGCCGGTAATGGACAAACAGAATTAATCCAAGCCATCACCGGCCTGGGGCCGATCACTTCAGGCCGGATCACGCTGGAAGAGCAAGATGTCAGCCATGTTTCGGTGGCCGGGCGGCGCAAAGCCGGGCAGGCCTATATCCCGGAAGATCGCACCCACGTGGGCCTGGCTGCCGCCGCCAGCGTGGCCGATAACCTACTCATGGGCTTTCAACGAGAAGCGGCCTTTTCCCGGCACGGCCTGCTGTCGTTGAAGGGAATCAGGGAGCATGCCAGCCGCCTGATTCAACGGTATGCGATCAAAGTTGCCGCTCCCTCCGAGCCAGCGGCCAATCTTTCCGGCGGCAATTTGCAGAAAGTGGTGGTAGCCAGGGAGTTTTCGCACCAGGGCCGGCTGTTGATTGCCGAGCAGCCAACGCGTGGGGTAGATGTCGGTTCGATTGAATTTATCCACCAGCGGCTGCTCAATTACCGCAGTGAAGGCAACGCCATTTTGCTGGTCTCGGCGGAGTTGAGCGAAATTATGAGCCTGGCGGATCGGATTCTGGTGATGTTCGAGGGCCGGATTGTGGGAGAGTTAAACGCCGCCGAAGCCAGCGAGGCCAAATTGGGGCTGCTCATGGCCGGGGGCAGCGAGAAAATTAGAGATTAGATGCAAATGAAGGCTTCTCTTCCTCTATCCGCTGGAGTGCGGCCGGTGGTCAATGCCTTGCAGGGGCCGGTACTGGCTGTTTTGGGCGCAGTGCTCATCGGCGGGGTGATTATGGTCCTCACCGGCCACGATCCGCTGCAAGCCTACTGGGCGATGCTCGAGGGCGCCGTAGGTGGGCAAAATCTCCCGGCCACCCTCAGCCGGGCTGCGCCGATTGTGGGCATGGGGCTGGCCGCAGCAATAGCCTTTCGGGCCGGCTTTTTTAACCTGGGCGGCGAAGGCCAACTGGTCTTGGGCGGGCTGACCACGGCCCTGGTGACCATCTACTTACCCTTACCTGCCCCGTTGCTGCTGCCGGTTGCCTTCATTGCCGCAGCCGTCGTGGCCGGAGTGTATGCCTGGCTGGCTGCCTTTTTCCAGTTTCGCTTTAATGTCCCTTTATTGATCAGCACCCTGCTGCTGAACTACCCGGCCCGTTTTTTTGCCTCCTACCTGGTCACCCACCCCTTTCGAGACGTCCCTTCCGGCATGCCCCAAACCTACCCGGTGCCGCTGGCGGTCAATCTACCGCCGCTGAGCCAGGATGATCGTTTACATGCCGGCCTGTTTATCACCCTGGCACTGGTGTTAGCGGCTGCTTTTGTCATTAATCGTACCGTCGCGGGTTACGAAATCCGCATGGCCGGGCTGAACGCCAATTTTGTGCGCTACGGCGGGGTTGACCTGCGCCGTCTCGGCTACCGGGTGATGTTTGCCAGCGGGGCCATCGCCGGCATCGTCGGGGCGATTGAGGTGCTGGGGGTCCACCAGCGTTATATTGACGACGCGCTGACCTCGCCGCTGTATGCCTGGGTCGGGTTGATGACCGCGCTCCTGTCCGGTTCCAACCCGCTGGGGGTGCTGGTGGCGGGCCTGTTTTTCTCGGCGGTACAGACCGGCGGCTTTGCCCTGGAGCGGGCCACCGAAGTGCCACGCGAGCTGTCTCGCGTGCTGCAAGCCTTGATTATCCTGCTGGTCGCCGCCCGGCAGCGCTTTCACTTTGGCAACGGAGGGCCAGAGGATGATAAAGAATAAAACACGAAATTTCACGAACTGGCACGAAGATCTTTTGGAGGACTGGAGGGTTGACGAGTGCTGTTTTCCAGCCTTCCAATCCTCCACTCCTCCAACCGAGTAACCTTAAACCATGACCGAATTTTTCAACATCTTTGACGCAACCCTGCTCAACTCGACCTTTCGCTTTGTGACCCCCATTTTGCTGGCAGCTTTGGGCGGGTTGATCTGCGAGCGGGTCGGCGTGTTCAATATCGCCCTGGAAGGCTTGATGCTGACCGGCGCGTTTACGGCGGTGGTCGGCAGTTACTATGCCGGCAGTGCGGTGGGCGGTGTGTTGACAGCGGTGGTGGCGGGAATCGCACTGGCAGCTATTTTTGCCTATTTTGCCGTGACCCTGCGCGGCGATATGATCGTGCTGGGCATTGCCCTCAACCTGCTTGCCTCGGGGCTGACCGTCTTCCTGCTGCGGACCATCTTTGGGGTCAAGGGCGCGTTCCAGGATCCCAGATTACAGGGTTTGGGCAAAATTGACATTCCCGGCCTGGAAGTGCTGCCCATTCTAGGCCCGCTGTTATCGGGCCACAGTTGGGTGATTTATCTCTCCTGGCTGCTGGTCGCGGCAATGCAACTGCTCCTGTTCCACCATGCCCTTGGCCTGCGCATGCGCGGCGTTGGCGAGCACCCGGAAGCTGCGGCGACCCTGGGCGTCAGTGTGACCGGCCTGCGTTACCTGGCCGTGCTGCTCTCCGGGGCGCTGTGCGGGCTGGCCGGGGCGCAGTTGTCGCTGGGTAACGTGACCCTGTTTGTGGAGAATATGAGCGCCGGGCGGGGCTGGATCGCCGTGGTGGCGGTCATGTTTGGCCAGGCGCACCCGCTGGGCGTCCTGGCCGCCAGCCTCCTTTTCGGCCTGGCCGACTCGATTGGCTTTCGGCTGCAAGGGCTGCAAATGCCCTCGCAGTTCACCGGTATGGTGCCTTACGTGGTCACTCTGGTCAGCCTGTTCATCATCGAGACCCAGCGCCGACGCAAGGCAGTCAGATCATAACCTGTCACAAAACGCCCGCTGACGCGCCTTTATTCCCCGGTGTCTCTTTGAATTGGGATAGGGGTGGTCTATAATAATTCGACAAAGGAGGAAATGACATGACCCACCGTTACAAGCTGCGCCAGCGCCTGATCTCGCTGGGCGACGATTTTGTGATTGAGGATGAGCATGGGCAACCCGTATACAATGTGGACAACAAGCTCCTGCGCATCCGCGATACGTTTGTGATTACCGACAAGGAAGGCAACGAGGTCGCGACCATCCGCGAGCGCATGCTCGCCCTGCGCGAAACCCTGGACATCCTCCGCGGCGGCGAGGCCATCGCGGTCATTCGCAAGGCCTGGTTCACTCCTCTCCGCGATAAATTCATGATTGACGTCAAGGGCGGTGACGATTTGGTGGCCCAGGGCAACCTGCTGGACCACGAGTACAGTATCCGCCGGGGCGACACGGTGATCGCCCAGGTATCGAAGCGTTGGTTCACTTTTCGCGATACCTACGGCATTACCATTAACCCAGGCGAAGATGACGGTCTGATCCTGGCAATTGCCGTGGCCATTGACGAGATGGTCCATGACGATGTGAAGTCCAAGGACAGCGACGAGTAAGATGTATTCGGAGTCCAAAAGCAATGCTTTTGGACTCCGGTTTTTTATCGTCCACGGCCCCTCGGCTCTTTTGACTTGAACCGGCATTTCTCCATGATCCAACTAGCAAGAAAGGTACACCTCAAATGCTCGAAATCGTTTTAACCATCTTCGTCGGTTTGCTCGGCGGGTTTGCCGTTGGGGTTCAGGGACCGATTGCCGGAGCCATGGGGCAGCGCGTGGGCGGCCTGGGCAGCAGCTTCATTGTGCATGTCAGCGGGGCTATCCTGTCTGGCCTGCTGCTGGCGGCTCGCGGGGGCGAAATGATTCAAAACTGGCGCGGCCTGTCCTGGTATATGCTCGGCTCCGGCGGGTTTGGTGTCATCCTCTATCTGACCCTCATGCACACCCTGCCGCGCATGGGCGCAACCACCGCCGTGACCCTCATCATCATTGGGCAGTTGGTGATGGGCATGTTGATTGACCAGTTCGGCTGGTTCGGCGTGGCCGTGCGGCCCATTGACGGCTGGCGGGTGGCGGCGGTATTTTTTTTACTGGTTGGGGGGTATTTGATGGTTAGATGACGAGTCATAATTCTGAATCGGGAAAAGAGAAGGAAGCGCATGACCACGATCCATCTTCGTAACCTTGACATTGTAACGTTAGACGAGCAGGGCACAATTCATCGCCAGGCCGATTTAGTCGTGGCCGACGGATTTATTACTCACCTGGGTCAAGCTCCGGACACCCTCCAGGCGGACGAGATCATTGACGCCAGCGGTCGGGTGGCCCTGCCCGGGTTAGTCAATGCGCACTGCCACAGCCCGATGACTTTGCTGCGCGGCTGGGCTGAAGACATGTACTTTCCGGAGTGGCTACCAAAAGTTTGGCGTGCGGAAAATCAGCTAACCGGCCCTGACATTTACTGGGGTGCTGCCCTGGCCGCATGCGAAATGATCCGCACCGGCACGATTGCCTTTAATGATATGTATTTTTTTATGGATCGTGTGGCCGAAGTCGTGAGCGAAAGCGGGATGAAGGCCGCCCTGACCTGGGGCTTTTTCGATCCCGGCGACGGCACAGCGGTGGGTCCCGCCCTGGAGCAGACAATTGAGTGGATAAAAGCGACCCATGCCAGGGGCAACAGCCGGATAAAAACGTATCTGGGTCCCCATTCCCCTTATACCTGTTCACAGACAACCCTTGAACGCGTGGTTGAAATTGCCCATGAGCTGGGGCAGGGCATCCACCTGCATCTATCCGAGTCGCAGGAACAGGTAGACCAATCGTTGAAGCGTTATGGCCTGCGTCCCGTCCAGCATCTAAACAGCATCGGCGTTTTTGAGGTACCCGGCGGGTGTATAGCTGCCCATACCATCTATATTGACGGTCAAGATATTGAGATCCTGGCTAAAAAAGGGGTGTGTGTCCCTCATTGCCCCATTACCTACATGAAGCTGGCTATGCCCTTCTTTTCATTCAAGGCTAATCTACAGGCCGGGGTCAAGATGTGTCTGGGTACCGATGGCCCGGCCTCAAACGCCGATATGGACATGTTCGCCGTCATCCGCCAGACAGCCTTGACCCAGAAATTATTACAAGTTGACCCGACCATGATGCCGGCCGATACCGTGTTGCGGCTGGCCACACAGGCCGGCGCAAAGGCCTTGGGCTTTACTGACAGCGGCGTGTTGAAGGTAGGCGCGCCGGCCGATCTGATCCTGGTCAACCTAGACGCGCCCCATCTGCGTCCGGTTCACAATCTGATTGCTAATCTCGTTCATTCGGCCAAAGGCAGCGATGTTACCGACGTGATGGTTGACGGTCAGTGGCTGATGCGCAACCGGGAACTAAAAACCCTGGATGAAGACCGGATTTTATACGAGGTCGAAACCAGGGCCAAAGCGTTGGTTGAACGAGTCAAGCAGTAAACTGGGGTGAGAAATTATGACTATTCCACATCCACACAACTTATTTAATTTTTCAAACAAAGTCGCCCTCATCACCGGCAGCGGCGGCGGGTTGGGAGCGGGGATTGCGCTGCGCTTTGCCGAGGCCGGGGCGGCGGTGGTGGTCAATTACCGCTCCAGCGCCGCCGGGGCGCAGGTGGTCGTCGGGCAGATTGAGGCGGCGGGCGGCAAAGCCATCGCCGTTCAGGCCGACGTGACCCAAAAGGTCGAGGTCGAGCGGCTGGTGGCCGAAACGGTCGCCGCTTTTGGCCGGCTCGACGTATTGATCAACAACGCCGGATTGTACCCTTTGGCCTCGCTCCTGGAGATGACCGAGGCCGAATGGGACGGCGTGGTCGACTCGAATCTGCGCAGCACCTTTCTCTGCACCCAGGCGGCGGCCAAACAGATGATTGCCCAGGGCGAAGGCGGGGCGATTGTCAATATCGCTTCGATTGAAGCCGAAAACCCGGCCCCCATGCACAGCCACTACAACGCGGCCAAAGGTGGAGTGGTGATGCACACCGCCGCTGCGGCCAATGAGCTGGGGCTGTACGGCATCCGGGTCAACTCGGTCTCGCCGGGCCTGATCTGGCGCGAGGGCATCGAGCAGGGCTGGCCGGACGGCGTCGAGCGCTTTTTGAAGGCCGCTCCGCTTGGCCGCCTGGGCCGGCCCGACGATATCGCCGACGCCTGCCTCTTCCTGGCCTCGCCCGCCGCGCGCTGGATCACCGGGGCGAATTTGCGGGTGGATGGTGGGGTAATGACCAAGCAAATATTTTAAGATGACGCTGACGACCGACCGCCGACCGCCGAGAAATAGGCGGGTAGTTTGTATCGGCGGTCAGCGGTCAACGGTCGGCGGTCGTTTTGGAGAAAGTATGTTACTTAAAGACAAAGTCATTTTCGTGACCGGCGCAGGCCAGGGCATGGGGCGAGGGATTGCCCAGGCGGTAGCCGAGGCCGGGGCGCACGTCGTGGTCAGCGACTTGCGGTTGGGGCCGGTGCAGGAAACGGCCCGGCTGGTTGAAGCGGCGGGCCGTCGCGCCCTGCCGCTGATGGCCGACGTGCTTGACTCCCAGGTCGTGCAAAGCGCCATCCGGCAAACAATTGAGACTTTTGGCCGCCTCGACGGCTGGGTCAACAACGCCGGGGTGGTCAAAATGGACAGCGCCCTCGATATGGCCGAGGAAGATTGGGGTTTCCAGTTTGAGGTCAATGTGCAGGGCCTGTTTGTCTGCTGCCAACTGGCGGCCCGGCAAATGATGGCTCAGGGAGGGGGCGGGGCGATTGTCAACATCGCCTCCAACGCCGGCAAGGTCGGCTACCGCAACATGGCCGCCTACAACGCCAGTAAAGCGGCGGTTATCAATCTGACCCGCTCGCTCTCGCTGGAATGGGCCGAACATAACATTAACGTCAATGCTGTCTGTCCCGGCGGGGTGGACACCCCCATGCTCCTGGGCGTCGCCGAGTGGCTGACGCAGCGCCTCGGCGGCGACCCGCATGAGCTGGTCAAAACGATGAAGCCTAACCAGATGAACCGCCACATTCAACCCATCGAGGTGGGCCGGGTCGTCGCTTTTCTGCTTTCCGAGCAGGCGACGATCATTCGCGGCCAATCCATCAACGTGGACGGCGGCGATACGCCCTATTGATTCTGGAGCAACGTGGAAGCACCCTGAGTAGCCCTGAGCCTGTCCTGAGCTTGTCGAAGGGCGAAGCGAAGGGTGCGATTAGCCAAGACTTCACCATTCTCGCATCCTTCGATACGACCTCGCGATGCTCGGTCAACTCAGGATGCTATCAGGAATGGATTTGTGAACTCAACACAACCCGCCGATAAACTGATTTTACATGGTCTCATCATTACTATGGACGACCAGCTTACGGTGCTGGACGATGGCGCCGTCGCCATTGCCGGTGCGGGGATTGTGGCCGTTGGCCCGACCAGCGAGGTCAGCGCCCAGTTTGTCGGGCCAGCCACCGAGGTAATTGACGCGACCGGCCAACTGGTCATGCCCGGCCTGATCAACACCCACACCCACGCCGCCGATAGTCTCTTTCGCGGGCTGGTGGATGATCTGGCCCTGGAACCCTGGCTGGAACGGTTGTGGGTGGCCGAGCGCAAATTTCTCAGGCCGGAGACGGTCCGGCTGGGGGCGCAGTTGGCCCAGGCGGAGATGATCCGGGGCGGCACAACGGCGGCCCTGGATATGTTTTGGTATCCGGAAGTGTCGGCGCAGGTTGCCAAGGCCATTGGTTTCCGGCTCATGACCGGGCCGGTTTATTTCGATTTTGCCGAGCCGGACAATATTCCGGTCGAGCAGCGGACCGCTCGCGGGCGGGAGTTTTTGCAGGAGTACCAGCGTGACCCGCTCATCGTGCCATGCGTAACGCCGCACAGCACCTACACCGTTTCACCACAATACCTCCAGGAAGCCCAGGCCCTGGCCGACGAATTTGGGGTGCTGCTGAGCACCCATACCTCCGAGACCAATGCCGAAGTGGCGACCGTCAGCCAGCGCTATGGCCAAAGCCCGCCCCGCCATCTGGATGGAATGGGCATGCTGACCGAGCGCACGGTTCTGGCCCATTGCGTCCACTTACCCGACGACGAGATCAGCCTGCTGGCACAGCGGCAGACGGTGGTGGCCCACTGCCCCCTCTCCAACCTGAAACTGGGTTCAGGCGTGGCTCCCATTCCCGGCATGCGCCAGAACGGTGTCCGCACCACGCTGGGTACGGATGGCCCGGTCAGCGGCAATGACCTGGATATGTGGCTGACCATGCGCCTGGCGGCGGTGCTGCACAAGGGCGTTCAGCAAAATCCAACCCTCATGCCTGCCTTGGAGGTCGTCAAAATGGCGACATGTGACGCCGCCAGCGCCTTGGGCCTGGGGGATAAAATTGGTTCTCTCGCGCCTGGTAAGCAGGCCGACCTGATTTTGATTAACCTCGAACAGCCTCATCTGACGCCTCTCTACGACGTGTACTCACACCTGGTCTACGCCGTCGGGCGAGCCGATGTGGCTACCGTTCTCATCCGGGGGCGGGTGGTGATGCAGGAACGGGAGTTGACCACCCTCGACGAAGCCAGCGTCATCGCAGCGGTGGAGGAATTGGGGCAAACGATAAAAAAGCAGCAGATTGGGAATTAGCCTGAAAATCACCCTTTGATACGGCCTTCGGCCTACTCAGGATGATTTCAGGGCATTATCGCATCCTTCGATATGCGCTCCACTTCGTTCCGCGCTACTCAGGATGCGATAATAAAAACTCCAGACTCGGCAAGACTATTATCTTCAGGCCGGCAACCCGTTGTCGGCGCAGTAGTAGACGGTCTGGTAGGGCAGCCGGAACTCGATGACCTCTTCCAGGACACTTTCCGGCGCTTCATTTTCCACTAAAACCCGGCCGATAAAAGCGGCAATGGTTTCCATCTCCGCCTCTTTCATCCCCAGGCGAGTCACCTCAATCGTGCCCAGGCGCAGCCCGCTGGGGCGGTCCCAATCGGCCGGCTGGTCATCCGGTAGTAAGTTCTTGTTGGTGATCAGGTTGGCCCGGGCCAGCCGCTGCGCGACTTCCAGCCCGCCGCCAAACTGGCGGACATTGGCGATGGTCTGGTGAGTGCGGGTAAACCCCTTGTGGCTGCCCAGCATTGGAATGCCGCGCTCTTGCAAGGCCGCGCCCAACGCCTGGGCATTGCGCACAATCTGGGCCATATACGCCTGGCCAAAGGTGATCATCTCGGCGGCGGAGACGGCCAGGGCGGCCACCCGGTTAACTTGGTGCGTCGCCGCCAGAACGGGGAAAATGGCGTGGGTCATCGGCTCGGTCAGGGCCGGGTCGTCCCAGACAATAATGCCGCTCTGCGGGCCGCTGAAGGTCTTGCCGGCCGAGCCGGTCATCACCGCCGCCCCCTCCCGCAGCGGGTCCTGGAACTGGCCGCCCGCCACCAGGCCCAATTGATGCGCCCCATCAAAGAAAATGCGCGCGCCCCACTCGGCTACGATGTCGTGCATGGCCCGGATCGGAAATGGGAAGAGGGTCATGGACAGGCCCAACGTGACCAGCTTGGGCCGGACCAGGGGCGCCATGCGGCGGAACAGGTCGAGGTCAACTTCCAGCTCGACCGGATCAAAGGGAATATCCACAATGTTCAGGCCGCGCACCCCGGCGGGTCCATCCGGCCGGTTGCTGGAGTGCCCGCCGACAGGCTGGGCCGCGCTCATGATTATGTCGCCGGGTTCGGCCAGGGCCGTGTAAACGGTCATATTGCCGATCATGCTGGCGATGAGGCGGTGGTCGGCATAGTTGGCCCGGAACGCCTTTTTCAGCAGTTCCATGCACAGCGCCTCGATTTCGTCAATGTACTGGGTGCCGGCAAACCAGCGGTTGACCGCCCCGATATGTCCCTCCGCGGCCCGCGTGCCGACTTCGCTGGCCAGCAGGGCGCGGACGGTCGGACTCGTCGGCGCTTCGGGGGCCAGGAGATTGATACAGCGCTGGCCGCGCCACTCCTCGTTGCGTTTGACGGCCGCCACCACCGCCGCCTGCATCTCCTCCAGCGACTGGCAGGCCTCAATGATCCGGCGCGCTCCGGCCAGAATGGTAGGGTCGTGGACTTCAAACTGCCCGCTATTTTGCTCCACTTGCTGTTGAGTTGGCATTTTCGCTCTCCTAAAAATAGCCCTCACCCCCACCCCTCTCCCAGTGGGAGAGAGGAGTCGCGCCAGCGACGGGGTGAGGGCTATTTCGTCACTGGTGAAGCCAAGGCTTCATAAACACCCCTAGAAATAGATTGGATAAGGAGGCCAAAATGTACCTGGGACTCCTCATTTCCATCGTTGGGGTATAAAGTTCGTTGCTTATCATATCGAGATCGGCCTCATTGTCCAATTGCTGATGGCTAACGATTCCATCCTGGCCCAAGCTCTGGTATAATAGTTATGTCTGCTACCTTTTCGAGTCGCTCTAGGGATGGACTATTTTTTGCGAGGAGCAGTGAGTGGAACAACTACCGATATCGCCGGCGCTGGCCGAACCTTTTTCCCAGATTTTTGTAGACCGGGCTGAGGCCGAGTGGGCCTTCGATCTGCTGCGAGAGACGGCCCGGCGGCTGGACATTCAGGGCGCTTATGACCCGCGCTTTGCCCTGACCCTGGCCCGGCGCGCCGGGCGATTGGGCCTGCATCTCAACTTTGGCGGCTGGCTGGTACTCGGCTTTCACGGGCCGGGACTCACACCGCAGCGGGTTGACCTGGCCCTCCTGGCTCACAGCGTGAGCTGGGACGAGCGCTTCACCTTCCTCCCCTTCGCCCGCAAAGAAGGCGAGCCGGAAGTCCGCAGCTACCACCTGCCCCTGGACATGGTCCGCCCCATGACCAGCGAGCTGCAAGCCGCCTACGAAGCCACCCTCGCTTTCATTGCTCAAAAATTCGCTGCCTGGAAACGCGCCTCGCACTGGAAACGGCACAATCCCGAAATCGCCGAAGCTTTGTTCAAGCCGGAGCAGCGCGAGCGCGTCTTCGCCGGGCTGCTGAACGAGGCCGAACTGCGCTACGAGCGCCATCTGACGGCGTTTTACCAGGATGTTAGTGAGGAGCGGGAGGAGTATGAGGTGGGGGAAGAGGCTGAGGCGGAGGATGAGGATGTCACAGGTTTTGGAGAAATCAGTTTAGAATCTTCGCTTCAAAGGAGAAGTGATGTGAATTCAGAGATTAGTGAACCTCTATCAGGTACAAGTCATTTCACCCCGAAGACTTTTGATATGTTGGCCGGCCTTCACACCTCGCCTACCAAAGACTTTTATCTATCCCACAAAGATGAATTTAAAGTCTACGTCGAAGAACCGTTTCAGCAACTTTTCCTGGAAGTTGCTTCTCAACTTCCACCAGCAATCACTAATTTAATGGAAACCAAGAAAAAGGTTTTTGCCCGAATTCTTAAAAATGATTATGGCCAAGGGGGCGCTTGGGATTTTTACTGGGGTGCATTTTATCCCAAAGGCAGAAAACGCACCGAAGACGCTCAACTCTCAATGTGGATAAATTATGAGCGTCTTGAATTTGGGTTTTATATCGGTGAATATGGTAATAACCAAAGAAAACGTTTTGTGTCCAATTGCCGAGAAAATTATGAAGTACTATTGCATCTTCTAAAGGATGTCCTAACCGGCGAATCAGTTGTATTTGGTAGTCATGAGAATATTATCATCGAACCGAATGGTTCAATTGTCAGTAAACTGAACTTATCCTGGCAAGAGTGGCTACTAAACCCTGACCGGGGCAACTTTGATGTCTCGGTCGCTCTACCAAAACAAAAAGTCCTACAACTCTCAACCGAAGAATTAACCGGTCAAATCGTCCAAATATACAGTAAACTATTCCCCTTGGTTCTGTTAGCTTTTTCAGATGACCCTATACCGGCCATTACTCAATATTTAAAGTTTTCCAATGAAGCTAAAGAATTCACGGCTCACGCCGTCCCTTCTGCTTCATCCTTCATCCTTCATCCTTCATCCTTGCCCTACCCTCTCTCCCAACTCGCCGCCGACACCGGCTTTGACGAAGCGGAGTTAGCCCGCTGGGTCCGAGCCATCGAGCGCAAGGGGCAGGCGATTCTATACGGCCCGCCGGGGACAGGTAAAACCTTCCTGGCCGAGAAACTAGCAAAGCATCTAGTTGGAGGGGGGGACGGGTTTGTCGAGTTGGTCCAGTTCCACCCGGCCTATGCCTACGAAGATTTTATGCAGGGCATCCGTCCCCAGAGCGAAGGCGGCCATCTAAGCTATCCTCTCGTGCCGGGCCGCTTTCTGGAATTTTGCTGGAAGGCGCAGCAGCGAACCGGGCGCTGCGTGCTCATCGTTGATGAAATCAACCGGGCCAACCTGAGCCGGGTCTTCGGCGAATTAATGTATCTGCTGGAGTACCGCGACCGGGCGATTCCCCTGGCCGGCGGCGGCGAGTTCCACATCCCGGCCAACGTGCGGCTCATCGGCACTATGAATACCGCCGACCGCTCGATTGCCCTGGTGGATCATGCCCTGCGGCGGCGCTTTGCTTTTATCGCCCTCGCTCCCAACTATGAGGTGCTGCGGCATTATCACCAGCAGCGACAGACAGGTTTTCCTGTCGAGAAGTTAATCAGCCTGCTGCAAAAACTGAACCGGACCATTGACGATTATCATTATGCAGTGGGCATCACCTTTTTTCTGCGCGAACATCTGGCTAACGAAATTGAAGACATCTGGCAGATGGAGATTGAGCCGTACCTGGAAGAGTACTTCTTTGACCGCTCTAAAACGGTCGAGGAATTTCGCTGGGGTCAACTCAAAGCACAACTGGGCCGGGAATAGAGAATCCTGGAGATAAATTTAAGAGCTTATCGGAAATAAGAATTAGGGTTCTTATGTCATTCCGAGTGGAGCGGAGCGGAACGAGGAATCCCTCGAATCTGTACTAAAAAGTGACGCTGTAGGGATTTCTCGCTCCCGCACAGCGGATCGCTCGAAATGACATGGCCAAGGCTTAATTCCGATACTGTCTAATTTAAAAAATCCCCTCATCCCCAAATCCCGGCAAGAGTCTGTCAGCAAGTGATTGGCAATGGATCCACAAATTATCGAGCTAACCGAATACCAGCCGGCCCACTTCCCCGCCGACGCCATCACCCTGGCCATCGGTCAGGCGCTGTGGGAAAGCTACCGCCAGCAGGTCGAGGTGCAGGAGCCGTCCTTCAAAACCGGCGGGCAGTGGCGGCTGGCGGCCCAGGGCTGGGTCGGTCACATTCCCCTGACCCCGGAGTTTCGCTTTGTGCTCAAGCCCAAAATCGAGTTGAGCAACCTGTTTCGGATGTGGGAGTACGCCTACCGGCTGAACAGCTTTCGTCTATTGGACGGCCTGGTGGCCAGCCAGTCGCTGCCGGAGTTTTACGAGAATTTGGCCCACATCCTGGCCCTGCGTGTGCTCGACCGGGGGCGCAAGGGTTTTTACCGGGCCTACCTGGCCCAGGCCGACCGGCTGCCCTATGTGCGGGGCCGGCTGGAGCTGCCATCCGCCTTGCAGCAGCCCGGACAGATCAATTTGCCCTGCCAGTACGAGGAGCACACCGCCGACATCCCCGACAACCAGATTTTAGCCTGGACCCTCGGTCGCATCGCTCGCAGCGGCCTGTGCAGCGACCGCGTGCTGCCGACCGTTCGGCGGGCTTACCACGCCTTCCAGGGCCTGATTACGCCGGTTCCTTGCGGCCCTCAGACTTGTAGCGGGCGAGCTTACCACCGCCTCAACGAAGATTACCAGCCGCTGCACGCCCTGTGCCGCTTCTTTTTGGATCAGAGCGGCCCCAGCCACCTCCCCGGCGACCGGGCCATGCTGCCATTCCTGGTAGACATGGCTCGCCTGTACGAACTGTTTGTAGCCGAGTGGCTTCGCGCCCACCTGCCCGCTCACCTGGAACTTAAAACCCAGGAGCAGGTTGATCTCAGCCCGGCCAACGCCTTGCATTTCCAGATAGACCTATCCCTATACGAAAAATCAACCGGGATAACTCGCTATATTTTGGATACCAAGTACAAGGCCGGTCCCCCCACCAGCGATGACATCGCCCAGGTTATGGCTTACGCCAGGGTCAAACGCAGCGCGGAAGCGATTCTGGTTTATCCCACACCCCTGACCCAACCCCTCGATACTACCCTGGATGGCCTGCGCATTCGCAGTTTGACCTTTGCCCTGAGCGGCGACCTGGAACAGGCCGGGCAGCGTTTTCTGCGGGACCTGCTGCCGGCGCCCGAAGGGACTGGATAACAGGTCTGTCCAATTTTTGGCGATCTGGTACCTGCGGCAGGTTGTCACCTGTCCTACAATTTTAAGGTTTTGCATCTTGACAGTAGAACGTAATAGTGATAAAATGTTTTGTAAACACTATTACGTATTACTGTCATTTTTAATTGGATGCCCATGCTAAACGAGACAAGCTATACCATCAGTGAGTTAGCCGAAGTTGCAGATGTGACTGTCCGCACCATTCGCTACTACGTAGGCGAAGGGTTACTCCCCGCCCCGGAAAGTGGAGGACGAGCGGCAACCTATCATCAAGGCCACCTGGCCCGGTTGAACCTGATAAAACTTCTCAAAGATGAATTTTTACCGCTGCATGAAATCAGGGCGCTCCTGGCTGGGCTGGATGACCAGGCGGTTGTCGAGTTGTTAGCCAATAAACAAACCCAGCCGGCCCCACCTCCGCCCGCGCCTGACTCAGCTAAAGCTTACCTGCAAACGCTCCTCCAGCCGCCTGACGCTCCCGCACAGGGTTACAGTTTACTGCGACACAAACTCAAAGCCCAACAAATACGCCCGGATGTTTCACCTATGCCTGGCGGAACACCTTTGCCTGCGCCAGTTCCCCGGCGAGATGCAGCCGGCACACCGGAAAATCAGCCAGCGGCGGCAGCGAGGAGTCTGGCCCAGTCAATGCCGCGGCTGCCGGCGCCGCCTGTCGAAGCTGGGCCGGTTGAAAGCTGGCGGCGTTACCAGCTTGCGCCCGGCGTTGAGTTACACGTCAAAGAAGGCGTGGAGAACAGCAGTCTAGGCCAGAAGGTTGAACAGCTTATTAAAACTGCCCGCCAAATTTTGAGTTCCTTTGTGGTCTGTTAATGCCTCGAGACTTATGGTAGAAAGGAGCCATCTTAATGCAAGCCCCACTTTTTGAAAAAGTCCACCTGACCGGCCAAACCGACCGGCCCTTGATCCCGGCCAACCTGAGCTGTGAACGATACATCTGGCTGACCCTGCGCCTGCCCAACCCACCCCGCCAGACCGACCGCCTGCCCCTCAATTTAAGCCTGATTGTTGACCGCAGCGGCTCCATGAGCGGCGACAAGCTGGAGTATGTCAAGGAAGCGGCCATCCACGCTCTGCGTTTGCTGACCGAGTCCGACCGGGCCGCGGTGGTCATCTATGATGATGCCGTGGAACTTCTGGCTCCCAGCCGGGCCATCACCGGGGATGCCCGCGACGATATGATCCGGCGCATCCGCCAGGTCCGCACCGGCGGGATGACCAATCTCAGCGGCGGCTGGTTTACCGGCTGCGATCAAATCGCCGATTTTATGACCAAAGATTATCTCAACCGGGCTTTACTGCTGACCGACGGTCTGGCCAATGTCGGCATGACCGACCACGAACAACTGGTAATGCAAGCTAAAGAACTGCGCCGCCGGGGCATTTCGACCACTACTTTTGGGGTTGGTCATGATTTCAACCAATTTCTACTGCAGGGCATCGCCGACGGCGGCGGGGGTCACTTTTACTTTATTGATAAGCCTAACCAGATTCCCAACTATTTCCAGGGAGAATTGGGTGAACTGCTGACCACCGTAGCCCGTGAATTGACACTTGACCTTAACCTGCCCGGCGGAGTCGAGGTGGAGATACTCAACGATACGCTCCACGAGCGGCTGGGCCAGACTCTGCGCTTGTTCCTGGGCGACGCTTATGCCGGGGAGATCCGCCACCTGGGGTTGAAGCTAAAATTGCCAACCTGCGCTCTGGGCCAGGATTTAGCGTTAGCCTTCATCCTGCGCTATGAAGACAGCCGGCAGCGCCAACCGGTGCAGGTAGAGGAAAGCCTTCAATTCACCACTGCCACAGCAGCGGCATGTGAAAACCAGGCTGTAAATGAGGAAGTTCTGCGGGAGGCCGGCCGGCTGGAAGCGGAACGGGCCAAAATGGAGGCGCTGCAGCGCGAGCAGCAAGGGGATATTCCTGGGGCGCAGGCTGCCTTACGCCGGGCCGGGGTCGTCTTGAAGGCAGCTATGCCTGCGCCCGTCGCCGGGGTCTTTATGCAAGAACTGCACCAAATGGCGGATGAAATGGAACTGGGTCTGACCGAAGCCACCCGGAAGGTAAAACATTACCAGACTTACCTGGCCCAACGCTCGCGGAAAGATTACAAAAAGTAATTACGCAGGAGACTGGCATTTTAGTGCCAGTCTCCTTGCCCTCAAAACAATAAGCCCCCGGTTCAAATGTGGAACTGGGGGCTTATTAAGTGCTTTGGTCACCACACAACTTTACTGCGGACTGGCCGCATTGACCCGCTCAGGCAAAATTTTGTAAGTGAGGCGGACTTCGCTTGCTTTGCGGAAGGGGTAGGAGTCTGCCCCCAAATATTTCTTAGCCAGGCTGTCAATATGGGCATCGGCGCCCTCAGTCGTAATATCTGCCACCCGGCCCCGAATTTCGATCCAGTAGTACGGATTTTCCGGGTCAACCAGCTCTATGGTCGCTATCCCGTTCTTTTTGACATTTTTATCCTTCTGTCGTCCCTGCGCCGAATTGAAGCGGACGTAGGTCCCATCGTAATCCACCCAAACCGGATTGACCTGGATCAGGCCATTCGGCATCAGGGTCGCCAGGTTGCCGATGACCGGTTTTTCAAAAAGCGGTTTATGACTATCAGGAATTTTTGGAACTGCCATGCTCAAATACCTCCTATGAGTTGCAATTTTTAGGTGGAGATATTTTAGTGGACCTTGGTCCGTTTGTCAAATCTAACAGGACTATAGTCCACTTAAACAGCCTAAGCGACATCAAACGAAAGCCATTATTTATTTTCACGGATAATCACGTGCATAGCGGCGGTATCAACCACCCGGCCATGACTGATGACCGTCAGCGGCGCCGCATGATAACGCAGGGCTTCGAGAACGCTGGGCGCATCGAGCACGACCAGATGGGCCGGCGCACCCACCCTTAATTCAAAATCAGCCAGGCCCATGGCCCGGCCGGCCGAACGAGTAATCATCGTGTAAAGCTGTTCCATCTCGGCAGTGGTGGTCATCCAGAGCAGATGCGCGGCCAGGAAAGCCACTTCCAGCATATTGTTGCGGCCCAGGGGGTAATAGGCATCGGAAATATCATCCTGGCCCAGGCAAACCAGGACGCCTGCGGCCAGCAGCTCCTTGACCCGGGCGTGCAGTGGGCCGGTGTGCGGGTCGGTGACAAGCCCCATCTGCGCAGCTTTGAGCAGCGCGGCTACTTTTTGCAGGTACGGGGTGGGATAGAGGGCCATGGCCCGGGCGTGATGGGCCAGCACCCGTCCCTGCCAGCCCTGCTCGATGGCTTTAACGGCCATCATCTCCAGGGTCCGCAGGCCAGGGTCGCCGGCATCGTCCACGAGCATGGAGACCGGCTTATCAAATTCCTGGGCAATGGCAAAGATCTCAGCCACATGCTGCTGGGCGGCCCGATCCGTGTATTCAATCCAAGGGATACCGCCGACAACATCGGCCCCTAAGGCCATCGCCTGCCGCAGCAGCGCGGCTGCACCCGGTTCGCGCCCCAATCCGTCCTGAGCAAAGGCGACAACTTGCAGCTCAACGATTCCTTTGAACTCCTCCCTGGCGCGCAGGAGTGCCTTGACCCCCTCCAGACGGGCCTGGCGGTCTACATCGGCAAAGGCGCGAAGATGGGTATTGCCATAAATCGCTGCCAGAGCCAGGGCGCGGCGCACGTTCTTGATAATCCAGGCTTCATCATACTTTTCCTTGACCCGGGCGGCCAGCTCGATGGCGGTCATCGCTTGGCCCATATCCGCGCCATGATACGCTTTGAGAGCAATTTCATCCATCATCGGCAAGGTATAAACCTTGCACAGGTGCAGATGCGGATTGGCGTAGGACTCGCTCACCAGCATGCCATTAGCGTCAATCTCACTGGCAGCGTGGGCGGCTATCTGGGGAGCAAGGTCAACAATACGTCCAGACTCAATGCCAATATCAACGAGGGCGTCAGACTCTCTCAGCTTGGCACGGCGTACAATAAGATCCATGGGTGACTCTCCTACCCTCAAAAATAGCATTTGTCATCCGGCAGGGTTTATTATACCATGCCGTGAAGCGGCGTGATTATACACCAACGGGTTGAATTGATAAATTTCGCGAAAAAGGCTGAGGTTGAGGCTAAGTTGTTAAAACAAACCTCCGCCTTAAAACCAGGTGACAGGCACTTTTAAGCGTTTATAGCCAAGTCTTGTTCAAGGAAGCCCAATAAGTAGTCCGATAAGTGCCTGTCACCTTAATCCATAAGGATAACCAGACTCTATGGCCAACGATCTGCTGCGGGGGGTCAGTATTGTCGGCATTGGGCAAATCCCGGTGCAAAAGGCTACCCAGAAATCACTCAAAGAGATGGGCGCGGAGGTGGTGCATCTGGCCATGCAGGACGCCGGGGTTGACTCCGTAGACGCCCTGTTTGCCGGGAACATGCTCTCGGATGAGCTGCAAAATCAAAAGCATGTGGCTACCCTGATTGCCAGCGCCGCCGGCCTGCGCGGCATCGAGGCGCTGCAGGTGGAGGCGGCGACCGCCACCGGCGCGGCGGCGCTGCGCATGGCTTATTTTGCCGTCGCCAGCGGCGAGGCCCGGCGGGCCGTGGCGGTGGGTGTGGAGAAGATGAGCGAGGGGTTAGCCACCCCGGCCCTGGCCAAAGCCCTCGACGCCAAGACCGAAACAGCGGTCGGGGCGACGCTGCTCAGCCAAAACGCCCGGCTCATGCAGATATATATGGACCGCTACAAGGTCACGGTCAATGACTTTAACAATTTTTCGCTCAACGCCCACCACAATGCCCGCACCAATCCCCATGCCCTGTTTAAAGATAAAAAAATCAATGACCGGACCATCCGTAACTCGCCGGTCATCTCCGCACCGCTGCGCCTGTATGACGCCTCGCCCATTTGTGACGGAGCGGCGGCAGTGGTTCTGGCTCGCACCGACGAGGCCCGGGCCTACACCCACCAGCCGGTAAAAATTCTCAGCTCCAGCGTGGCCACCGACTGGTTTCGCCTTGACGACCGGCACGACCCGCTCAATCTTTTTGCGGCCACGCAATCGGCCCGCGATGCTTTCCGCAAAGCCAATGTGCATCGCAGTGATATTGACCTTTTTGAGGCGCACGATGCGTTCAGTATTATGGCCTGCCTGCTGCTGGAAGCCGTGGGCTTTGCCCCCAGGGGCCAGGGCTGGCGCCTGGCTGCTGAGAAGAAAATCGGCCTGCACGGCCTGCTGCCCATCAGCACTTTTGGTGGGCTTAAAGCGCGCGGCCATCCGATTGGGGCGACTGCGCTGTATCAAACCTGCGAGATTGTGCTGCAGTTGACCGGCCGGGCCGGGAAAAACCAGGTCAAAAATGCCGGAGTCGCCCTGCTGCAAAGTGTCGGCGGCGCGGCCAGCACGGTGCTGACCCATATTTTTGGGATGTGAAATACAGAACGCTGGAACAATCGTTTGCCAAATTGAAAGATGGGGGTAAAATCTTGGCTCAAATGACAAGAGACAATGCTGTCAACGGTTGAATTTAGCAGAGTCGAGCCTTGCGGCGAGTTTTCGCGTTTAAAGCCTCGACTCTGTTTGTATCGTTAAATGGAGGTGAATCCGAATTAATGGTCAATTGTGAATAGTCAATGGTCAATTGTTAATTTTATTAAAAGGAGGATGCTTAGATGTTAAAGAGACTGGTCCTGTTGGTGATAGCCACGCTGGGGCTGGGGTTGATTGCAGCCTGCGGCGCCGCGCCGACACCCGAAACGGTGACGGTGGTCGAAACCGTCATTGTGGAAAAAGAGGTTGAGAAGATCGTCACGGTTGAGGTTCCGCCGGCGGCCCCAACCGAGGCGGCGGCCAAGCAACTTGTCGTTTTTGGGGCCTATGCCACGGCCATTGAAGAGCCGTGGGACGGGGTCATCCATGCTGCCCTGAACAAGGCCAAGGATGAGGGCAAAATTGAGTACACCTACACCGACGATATCGGCTACGCCGGCGACATGGAACGGGTGCTGCGCGAGGTCGCCGAGAACAACCAGCCCAACATCATCTTTGGCGATGCCTTTGGCAACGAAGAGGCGGTGCGCCGCGTCGCCGCTGACTATCCTGACATCGCCTTTGTCTTTGGCTCCGGCGGCGGCCCGGCCGAGCCGAATTTCTCCGTGTTTGACAACTGGATTCACGAACCGGCCTACCTAAGCGGCATGCTGGCCGGCGGCCTGACCAAGAGCAACGTCATCGGCGTGGTCGGCGGCTTCCCCGTGCCCGAAGTGAACCGCATCACCAATGCCTTTATCGCCGGAGCGACGGCGGTGAACCCGGAAGTGGATGTCAAAACCACCTTCATCAATAGCTGGTTCGATCCGGCGGCGGCCAAAGAGGCGGCCCTGGCCCAAATTGACGCCGGGGCGGATGTCCTTTTTGCCGAGCGCTTTGGGGTTATCGAAGCGGCGGCGGAAAAAGGGCTGTACGCTTTTGGCAACATGAGCGACCAGAAGGAGCTGGCCCCCGAAAATGTGGTCAGCGGCCCGGTCTGGAATATGAATCCGACCGTCGAGTATATCATCAACCAGGTCGCCGGCGGAACTTACACCGCTCAGGACCTCAAGGATTTCAGCATGGTCGCCAAGGGAGGCGCGACCCTGGCCCCGGTTAACGAAGGGGTAGAGGGTGGCATTCCCAAAGAGCTGCTGGATCAGGTCAAAGCGAAAGAGCAGGAAATTGTCAGCGGCCTGTTCCGGGTGGATATTGACGAAGCGCCGCCACCGGCGTCGTCGAAAGCAGCCCAATAACGACCACAGACCGCGAACCCCCACCCAAACCCTCCCCCTTCGAGGGGGAGGGCAGGAGGGGGTCGGTGGTTGGTCGTTTGCTTAAGGATTACCCGTGAACCACACCCATGCCGTCGAAATGCGGCAGATTACCAAACGATTTGGCCCGCTGGTTGCCAACGACCGGGTTGATTTTTGCCTGCGCCAGGGTGAAATCCACGCCTTGCTGGGCGAGAACGGCGCGGGCAAAAGCACGCTGATGCGCATTCTCTACGGCCTCTACCACGCCGACGAGGGCGAAATCCTGGTTAACGGCCAGCCGGCCCCCATCAAGTCGCCCAAAGATGCGATTGGCCGGGGCATCGGCATGGTCACGCAGCACTTTGCCCTGGTGCCGCCGCTGACCGTGACCGAAAATATTGTCCTGGGCTACACCGGCGCGTTCCGGCTGGACCTGAAGGAAGCGCACCGGAAGGTCGCGGCGGCTTCGGCCCAGTACGGCATCGAGGTGGAGCCAACGGCCCTGGTCAAAAATTTATCGGTGGGCCAGCGGCAGCGGGTCGAGATTTTGAAGGCGCTTTACCGCCAGGCCCGGGTGCTGATCCTGGACGAGCCAACCGCCGTGCTGATTCCGCAGGAGGTGGAGCAGCTTTTTGCCACCTTGCAGCATTTGCAGCGGAGCGGCCTGTCGGTCATTTTTATCAGCCACAAGCTCAACGAGGTCATGAACATTACCCAGCAGGTGACGGTGCTGCGCGGCGGCAAGGTCATCGGCTCGGTGACGACCAGCGAGACAACGCCGGCGCAGCTCGCCCGCATGATGGTCGGCCGCGAAACGTTCGGGGTGACGAAAGACCCTCCCGGCGACGCCGGAACGGCTAAGACCGCGCTGCAACTGGAGGGGGTCACGGCGCATGATAACCAGGGCCTGCCGGCGCTCAAAGGGATTAGTCTGGCCGTCCACGCTGAGGAAATTCTGGGGCTGGCCGGGGTGTCGGGTAACGGGCAGAGCGAACTGGCCGAGGTTCTGGCCGGGACGCGCCGCTGCACCGGCGGGCGGGTCAGCGTGGCCGGGCGCGACCTGACGAATGCTGGCCCGGCGGAAATGATGGCCGCCGGGGTGGGCCGGATTCCGGAGGACCGCCACGCCAGCGTGGTCGGCGAGATGACGGTGGCCCAGAATATGGCCCTGGAACACCTGGACAGCTTTGCCCCCAACGGCCTGCTGAAACGGCGGCAGATCCAGCAGCACGCCGAGAAGCTGATCGCCGCCTACCAGATCAAGGCCGCGCCGGGCGACAAAATCCGCACGCTGTCGGGCGGCAACATGCAAAAGGTCATTCTGGCCCGCGTCTTTGAGCAAAACCCGCAGGTAATTGTCGTTGCCCAGCCGACGCGCGGCCTCGACGTGGGCGCGACCGAGTACGTGCGCGGCAAGCTGCTGGAGCAGCGCGACCGGGGCGCGGCTATTCTGCTCATCTCCGAGGATCTGGACGAGATTCTGGAGCTGTCGGACCGCATCGCCGTGATTTACGAGGGCGAGATTATGGGCATCCTCCCGGCGGCGGAGGCGGATACGGAGCGGCTGGGATTGTTGATGGCCGGGGTGAGGTGATTAATCTTTGACTTTTGGGCTTAAAAAGTTGTTAGATCGCCAAGAAACAAGTTGCTCCATTTAGTTTTATGCTCTCAGATTTTCCTAAAAACCGTGATCTCTAGCCGTATAATGAGATAGGCCTAATGGTTGAAGGCAATGGACCAAAACTATAATTGGAAGAATATCCGCACTTTACTTACTGAGGGATTTACCGCTGAAGAACTGCGTCGTTTCTGTTTTGATGAGGGCAACTTTAGGGCTGTTTATAATAAGTTGACGCAGGATACTGGTAAAGATAAGATTATTGACTTACTTTTAGACTACGCTAACCAAAAATTGCAGACTGAAATTCTTTTAATCTGGGCTAAAGAACATAACCCTATAAGATACGAAAAATATCAACCTTACTATGACATCACTATTAACCCTACTATATCTACTGATGTCAACAGAAAACCTCAAAAAACTGTATTTATCAGTTATGGACACGAGGATGTAGAAGCAGCTAGACGCCTATATCAAGAGCTTAAGGCGGAAAAAGGGATAGAACCTTGGTTTGATAAGGAGAATCTCCTGCCCGGCATGAAATGGGAGCCTGCAATAAGGAAGGCAATCCGTGAGGCAGATTTCTTCATAGTTCTTCTATCCAAGAACTCAACATCGAGAAAAGGATATATTAACAGCGAATTACACACCGCGTTAGAAATTCTTAAACAATTTCCAGATGATCAGATCTACCTTATTCCGATTCGTTTGGACGAATGTGAAATACACATCGAGGATTTGAGAGATATACAGCATGTTGATTTCTTTCCAGATTGGAAGAAGGGGCTGGAGCGTATACGTGTGGTCATCAAGTCCCGAATTCCTATAGAGAAGCCAGAGGGGGAAAAAATGGAAACCAATTCTTCGGGATTGGGCTACCATTACAGAGTGGGCATTGTTGATCTTGATATTGGCCTCACCAATCTTTTTCAGTTAGCACAACGGTTGAATACCATACAGAATTACTTTCACTTTACCTGCCCAACTCTTCCATCAATTACAAATGCAGTTCGAGAAATTGAAGGACAACGGAATCTTGATGTCCACCAAGTGCCCGATAATTTTTACGAAGAGCATCAGTATTTAAGCGTTGATTTAATTGCTTGCTTAACCAAATACCCTCTTGCGTTTCGAGAGAATGGTAAGCTTTTATCAAACTACTTCTCAGGCCCAGGTGAGAAAGATGACCGCTTCATGTTCATTTCAACTCATCTACTTTATGAATTGATCAGACTAGCAGGTTGCACATTTGAGAAAGGCATTATCTACATTATCATATCTCAGTTAGTTGTGTATTTTACTGATTGGGGATACCACGATGCAACCCTTGGTTGTGTCATGGATTTCTGCGAAAACCGTTGGGATATGGTGGAAGGGCTTAAATCAATGAGGTTCTGTGATGGGTGCAAAGTTATGATTCAAAATCCAGACTTGGAAAAAGCACTTAATAGAATGCTTCTAGATGATATGAGGCTATAGTCAAGTAGCAAAATCTTGAGCCGAGTTAAATTATGATAAAAATACCAGTCCAAACGAAAAAAGAAATTCTTGCGCTTATCCAGGCAAATCAAGAAAGCATTAAGACCTTTGGGGTGAAGAAACTCGGCTTGTTTGGTTCTTTTATGCGCAATCAGCAACGCAGTGAGAGCGATATTGATTTACTGGTCGAATTTGAGCCGGGCCAGAAGAGCTTTGATAACTTTATGCAGCTCTCATTTTTGCTGGAAGATATTCTCCAACGGCCTGTGGAATTGGTGACGCTCGAGTCGCTCAGTCCCTACATTGCCCCTTATATTACCCAAGAGGTAGAGTATGTTATCTCCGCTTGAGTACCTGAGATTAAACAATGCGCAAAGGCATCGAAATCGAGGAACTGCGCCCCGGCAGCGGGCCGACCGCCGAACGAGGCCAGACCGCCACCATTCGCTACACCGGCTTCTTGAATCACGGGGATAAATTCCAGGAGAACGTTACCTGCACCTTCCGGGTGGGCAGCCGGGAGGTGATTCTCGGCCTGGCCTATGGCGTCGAGGGGATGCGGGTGGGCGGATTGCGGCGGGTGCGGGTCAGTCCGCACCTGGCTTATGGTTCGGCGGGCGTTTCCGGCCTGATCCCGGCGAACGCCGTGCTGATTTTTGAGATTGAGCTGCTCGAAGTATCGGACGCTGGGCAGCGGCATAGCATGGACCAAATGGAACAAAGCCATGCCGAAGGTTATGCTCAACACCCGGTTGAGCCGGGCGAGTTCGACGCCTGGGAAACCGAACAAACCTGGGACGAAGAATGATTCTTGTCACCGGCGGCGGCGGATTGATTGGGAGACGGGTCTGCGGGTTGTTAGCGGCCCACGGCTATGAGGTCGTCGCGGTTGATCGCAACAGGATTACCGGCCTGCCCTGCCAAACGGTCCAGGGCGATTTGACCAGCCAGGCGTTCCTGAATGAATTATTCCGCGGCTATTCCTTTGCAGCCGTCGTCCATCTGGCCTCGCTGCTGAACACGGCTTCGCAAAAGCAGCCGCAAGAGGCGATGCGGGTGAATATCGGCGGCAGTCTTGGCTTGCTGGAGGCGGCGGCTCAAGCCCGTGTCCCAAAATTCATTTACGGCAGTTCCATCAGCGCCTACGGCTCAAAACCTTATGCCCAATATGGCGAGGTGGCGGAGTCCGAGCCAGCCTCGCCGGAAGATGTCTACGGCCTCTGCAAACGCTATGTTGAAATTGTAGGGGAGAGTTACCGGCAGCAACACGGGATGCAGTTTGTGGCTTTGCGCATTGCCTCGGTCATCAGCCCGGGAGCGATGCAGACTGCCTCGCCGTGGCGCTACGAGATTTTTGAAAAACTGAGGGTAAACCGGCCGGCCCCCATCCACTTTCCTTACCAGGCCGGCCAGAGATTTCCCCTGATTTACCTGGACGATGTGGCCGAAGTTATCAGGAGGTTCGTCGCCGAAACCCGGATCGCCGAGACCATTTATAACACCCCCGCCGAAAATTGGCGTTTTGGCGAACTGGCGACCTATCTCCAAACGCTCAACAGCCAGATCGAATTTACTTATGGCTCGACGCCGGCGAGCGGTCTGCCGGAGGCAATCAACGGCTGCCGTTTTATCCATGAATTTGGCTTCAGCCCAATCCCGGTGAAGGAACGTCTGCGCTGCTTTCTCGAAGGGGGCGGCAATTAACCTTCCTGCCAATCACTTATTACTGTGATGCAGAAGGTTATCAGTGACAATATATTTGTACGCAACATCCTGGAATTTTTATGCATCCGAAAATCACGCCAGGCGAACTCAGGCAGAGAATTAAAGAGCTGGAAAAGGAAAATCTCGACCTCAAAAACGAAGTCGAGGTTCTGCGGGAGGCCGCCGAAAAATATCAAACGATCTTTGAGACGGTCCCGACCTCGATCCAGGTGGTAGATAAAAACGGGATCATCGTCGAGGTCAACCCTTACCACCTTCGACAAATGGGTCGGGGCAAAACAACCAAACAGGACTATTTAAACCAACATATTTTGGACCGCCCCAGCATCGTTCGAGCCGGATTAATCGAAAAATACAGGCGCGTGCTTGCCGGAGAAAAGATGGAGGAGTGGGAAGTCCATTTCCCCGTCACCAGCGGCGGCGTTAAAGACGCCTATTCCAACATTAGAGGAGCGCCCATTATACGGGATGGAGAAATTATTGGGGCGATTTTTATCTCAGAAGATGTGACGCAGCTCAAACAGGACCACGAAGAGTTAATCCGGCATCGCGAAAAACTTGAAGAGTTGGTAGCGGCGCGGACCCAAGATTTGCAGGAGGCCTATCTCCAATTGCGAGAAGAGAATGCAGAACGCCGCAAAGCCGAAGAAGAAAAAGAAAAAATAATCGTCCAGCTTCAAGAAGCCCTGGCCAGAGTCAAAACATTGAGCGGCCTGCTGCCGATTTGCGCTTCGTGCAAAAAAATTCGGGATGATGACGGCTATTGGTACCAGGTAGAAGTCTATATCAGAGACCATGCCGAGGTGGAATTTAGTCACAGCATCTGCCCCGAGTGTGTGAAAAAGTTATATCCAGAATTTTATTCCGGCAGTGAAAAGCAATAAATTAAATCCTGCTTGAGGAGATTGATGGATGAGCCTGAAAATCGAGCGTCTCCCCGCGCCGGTATGGGTGCGCCCGCTCATTCCGGTGGCGGCCATTATCGTGACGTTTTTGCTCACGGCCACGCTGGTGATGCTGGTCAAGGCCAACCCGCTGGAAGCTTATTATTACTTCCTGGTTGACCCGCTCTCCAGCCGGGTCAGCGCCATCGAGGTGCTGGTCAAGGCCACGCCGCTGCTGCTGACCGGCGCCGCCGTGACCTTTGCCTTTGCCGGCGGCTACTGGAACATCGGCGCGGAGGGACAGCTTTACGCCGGGGCCGTTGCCGCTACGGCGGTTGGCTTGCAGGTGCATGGCCTCTCGCCCTGGCTGGCCATTCCGGCCATGCTGATCGGCGGGTTTGCCGCAGGAATGCTTTGGGCCTTAATCCCGGCTTTAATGAAGATCAAATTAGCCATTGACGAGGTGGTGACGACGTTATTACTCAATTCGGTGGCGCTGTTCGTTGTCAGTTTTCTGCTCAACGGCCTCTGGCGCAATCCCATCTCGCAGTGGCCGCAGTCGCCGGAGATCGCCCCGGCGGCGATTTTTCCCAAGCTCATTCCGCGCTCCCGGCTGCACCTGGGCTTTATCCTGGCAGTGATTATCATCGTCGTGCTGTGGTTTGTGCTGACCCGCACCGCCTTTGGCATGCGCATGCGGGCGGTCGGCCTCGGGCCGGAAGCGGCCCGTTTTGCCGGGATCAACGTAGGCCGGACCATGCTCATTTCGGCCCTGGTCAGCGGCGGTATCGCCGGGCTGGCCGGCGTCAGCGAGGTGGCCGGGATCCATTATCACCTGATTGACGCCATTTCGCCGGGTTACGGCTATACCGGCATCATCATCGCCACCCTGGGCACGTTGAATGCCTGGGGCGTCGCCCTGGCGGCGCTGTTCATCGGTCTGATTGACACCGGCGCTCAGACGGTCAGCCGGGCGCTGGGTGTGCCTGCTTATCTCGGCGATGTGATCCAGGCGGCGCTGTTATTAGTCACGCTGGGGATGTTGTTATTGCAGAGTTACCGGATTCGCTGGAGAAGGAACTGAGGAGAAAAGTTTCCTCATTCTATATGTCATTTCGACCGAAGGGAGAAATCCCTACCGAGTCTCGGGGGATTTCTCCCTTCGGTCGAAATGACAGGCGGGAAATAATTCTTTCACAGGCCCCTAATTCCTACTCTTCCTGAAATTGGTGATTGACCTATGGATCTCACTTTATTCCTAACCTTCCTCGTCGGTCTCATTGCCGCGACGCTGCGGGTGGCGACGCCGCTGGTTTACGCGACCATTGGCGAAGTCTATACCGAACGCGCCGGGATTTTGAATTTGGGTATTGAAGGGATTATGTTCTTGGGCGCGTTTATTGGCTTTGCCACAGCCTACAAGGCCAATGAGGCCGGCCTTGGCGGCTATTTGTGGCTGGGGCTGCTCGGCGCGTTGACGAGCGGGGTAGTAATGAGCCTGCTGATGGGCTTTTTCAGCGTGACGTTGGGGGTCAACCAGCACGTCTCCGGGCTGGGGATTACCTTGCTGA
This sequence comes from Anaerolineales bacterium, assembly GCA_015075185.1. Taxonomy (GTDB): domain Bacteria; phylum Chloroflexota; class Anaerolineae; order 4572-78; family J111; genus DSQQ01. The sequence goes on from JABTUW010000004.1 coordinate 1,153,160, forward strand.
GTATGGGGCTGTCGCTGTTTGGGTTCCGGCTGGTTTTCGGCGAGAGTTCCGTTCTGCCTTCAATTGACCCGTTTGCCCAATTCTCGGTTTTTGGCAACCTGCCGGGGCTTGGCCCGATATTTAACCAATACCTGCTGACCTATATCGCCTTCATTGTCCTCGTCCCGCTGGCCTGGTGGATTTTGTATCATACCAGTTTTGGGCTGCAACTGCGCTCCGTGGGCGAAAATCCTGAAGCCGCCGACGCCGCCGGAGTTAATGTGTTTCGCACCCGTTACCTGGCCCTGGTCATCGGGGGGGCGTTGATGGCCGCAGGCGGGGCGTTCCTGTCGCTGGCGCAGTTGGGCGCGTTTTCGCCGGGGATTATCGCCGGGCGGGGCTGGGTTTGCATCGCCCTGGTCATCTTTGCCAACTGGAACCCGGTGCGGGCCATGGGGGGCGCGCTCCTCTTCGGTGGGGTTGCTGCCTTGCAGCTTCGCCTGCAAACCACCGGCCTGAATTTACCCTACGAGGTCTTTCTGGCCCTGCCCTACCTGGCCACGATTATCGCCCTGGCCATCGCCGGACGCAACGCGGCCTATCCGGGGGCGTATCTCAAGCCGTACCGGCGGGAATAAACTCATTGACAATTAATCATTGACCGTTGATTATTGGCAATTGCCAACAGTCAATTGTCAACGGTTAATTGTCAATTTTTAATTACTTGGAGGACACCTATGGACGAATTCATGCAAGCCGCCATCGAAGAAGCCCGGCAAGGGCTGGTCGAGGGCGGCATCCCCATCGGCTCGGTGCTGGTCATTGACGGCAAAATTGTTGGGCGGGGGCACAACCGCCGGGTTCAGAAAGGCAGCGCCATTTTGCATGCCGAGATGGACTGTCTGGAAAATGCCGGCCGGCTCACGGCCAAAGATTACCAGCGCGCCGTTTTGTATTCCACCCTCTCGCCGTGCGACATGTGCAGCGGCACGGCCCTGCTCTACAAAATCCCCAAAATTGTCATCGGCGAGAATCGAACTTTTCAAGGGCCGGAAGATTATGTCCGCTCGCGGGGCGTGGAGCTGGTCATCTTGAATAACCAGGAATGCATCCAGTTGATGCGCGATTTCATCGCCGCCCGGCCGGAGTTGTGGAACGAGGATATCGGGGAAGATTAGACAACATTAAAGACTTGTGCATTTTGTAGCAAAACTTTGCATACCGTAACTCTTGAGTAAAATAACAAGCCTGTGACTGCAAAATTTTGAATAGAATAGCAAGCTTGTGACCGCAAAAACTCAACCTTCCTGGCTTAGATTTAGTTTAATAGCAACCTTGACCGGCAGCCTGGGCTTCATCCTCTGGAAAACTCTACGGTATGGCTACCGTCTAGCCCGGCGGCCGGCGCTGGCCTCCCACCCCCTGCCTGCCGACATTGCCAAGCACCAAACGGTTGAGGCTAAAGCGCTGCTCATTGCTTCAGCCAACTTGCGGGCCGGGATCGAAAAACGCCGCCTCCCTGACGCTCAGGAAAAATTGGTTTTGTGCGCCGGGCTGCGCAATTTCCGTGAACCGTGGGCGCGTGATCTGGGCTTTGCCAGTTTCGGCCTGGTCGAGTTGAACGAATTTCAAGCTACCCGTGAGTCGCTGGAAGTTTTTTTGATCAACCAGCGGCCTTCCGGCCAATTTCCGGTCAAGGTTCATTCCACGACGGTGCTGGATCGTTACCTGCACTCGCTGCTCAAGCGCGAGCAGCCGGTTGATGCGCCCCTTCGCCCCAAGTACATCACCGCCCATAATACGATTTCGCTGGATGGCAACGCCCTGTTGGTGATTGCTGTGCTTAACTATGCCGCACGCTCCGGCGACGCCGAATTTGGACGCCGCCATTGGCCGGCGCTCAAGCGAGCGATCGCCTGGCTGGAAACCCATGCCCTGGAAGCGGACGGACTGCTGCACCAGGCGCCCTTCACCGACTGGGCCGACAGCATCGCCCGGCAGGGGCGGGTCTTGTATACTAACGTCGTCTATTGGAAAGCCCTGGCCGAATTAGCCCTGCTGGCTCCCCTCTGTGGAGAGTCGGCAGACCAGGGTTACTTTACCGCCAAAGCCAGGCAACTCAAGCAGGCCCTCAATGACCATTTCTGGCGTGAGAAGCTGGGCTACTTTGTCACCAATCACATTTTTGATAATTTGAGCAGCAGCGGCAATTTGCTGGCCATCGCCTGGGGTTTGACCACCCCGGTCCAGGCTCACGCCATTTTGGACAACATGAGCCGCTTCAAAATGGCCGAGCCGGTCCCGACGCAGGTGGTGCATCGAGCTTATCCCAACAAATTTATCGCTTTGGAAAATCGCCTGGGAGGACTGGCCCATTATCACACCAGTGCGGCCTGGCTGTGGCTGGGGGCGTGGCACGTTATTGCTCTGGCCCGCATGGAGCGCCTGGCGGAAGCAGAGGCGCTGCTTTATCGTATTTCAAAAGTTATTGTCCGGGATGGCGCTGTCCACGAAGTTTACGCCGCCGATGGACATTATCTATCAACCTTTTGGTACACCTCCGAAGTGCCGCTCACCTGGAGCGCCGGCATGGTCGTTCACGCCTACCAGGTGTATCAGCGGCATCTTCAGGGAATCCCCGTTAGCCCAAAACAAGCTTTATAACCGCGTCTCCTCGACGGTCCACCCCATCTGTTCCAATGGGGAAGATCCGCTTTCGGCCACGCGCGGATGAGGAATTTCAACCTCCAACAGCAGGCCGCTGCCCGCTTGATTTTGCAGTTTCAACCGCCCGCCGAGCAGAGTAACCCGCTCGCTGATACCCAGCAGGCCGTAATGCCCGCTGGCCGACAGGTGGGCCAGGTCAAAGCGATGGTTGAGGCCCTGTCCATCATCGGCCAGAGCGATCAACAGCGTACGGGGCGAAGTGTGCTTCAAACAAATTTGAACGGTGCTGGCCTGGGCGTGTTTGCGGATATTGCTCAAGCCTTCCTGGACAATGCGAAAGATGGACAGTTCAGTCGGCTCCGGCAAACGGCCCAGGTTAGGGTCCAATTCCAGATTAACCGCTATGCCGGTCCGCTCGCTCCAATCACGGGTGTAGGAGCGCAGGGCCGCACCCAGGCCCAGGCTATCAATCGTGGGCGGGCGTAGATTGCCGCAAATCCGGCGTAAATCATCTACCAGCATTCTGATACTGTCCCGAATATCGGCAATTTCATCTTTTAGCGGCTCGGTCACGACCTCGTCGGCGCCTACATCTTCCAGGCGATAGTTGATAGAGAGTAAATCCTGAATGACCTGGTCGTGAATTTCGCGGGCCAGGTGCTTGCGTTCCTGCTCCCGTTCGGTCAGCAGGCGGCGCTGCGCGTCTTGCAAGGCCAGGTTGGCCCGGTCCAGGGCAGTCACCTGGGTGGCTAATTGGTCAATCAGTTGTTGGTTCATGTTATCTTGAGCGGCCAAATCTCGCTCCAGCAACTGCTGTTGATGGTAGAGGTACTCGGCCTGCTGCCTGGCCCGATAGTAACTATCCAAGGCCCAGATCGCCGGAGTGAGTTGCTGGCGGTCAGTGGTGCCGACCAGGGCCGCTACCACTTCTTCGCGGGTGACTTCGTCGGTGCGGTAATTAGCCACCCAATGACCCTGCCGCAGCACGATAATACGGTCGGTCACGGCAAAGAGGTGGTCCAGGCTGTTGCTGCAAAAGATGACTGCAATCCCCTGCTGCTGCCAGCTCTGGATCAACGACAGCAGTTTCTGCTGGTAAGAGTAGCTCAATAGGACGGTCGGCTCGTCAATGATGATGAGTTTGGCCGGGCGGGTCATAGTGCGGGCAATGGCAATCATCTGCCGTTTTTCACTCGACAAATTAGCTACCTTTTCATGCAGAGAGTTGAACGGCATATCCAACTGGCGCAGGATCTGCGCCGCCTCTTTATCCATCCAGCGGCGGTTGGGCACTTTCCACCAATGGACGACGTTCGGCCAGCCAATCTCGCTGCCCAGGAAGATATTGCTGGTAATGTCGAGCTGGTCGGCCAGATCTGGCTTCTGGTGGATCACTTCAATGCCCAGGGCGCGGGCCGGGAACGGCCATTCTAACTGCTGGCCGGCAAAGTAGATTTCGCCTTCGCTGGGAGCATACAGGCCGGCTAAGAGCATAGTCAGCACCGTTTTACCGGAACCGCTGCGTGCAGCCAGGCCGACTACTTCCCCCGGAGCAATCTCAAAACTGACCTGCTGCACGGCCAGCAAGTTGCCAAAGTTTTTGGATAGATTGACGACCTTTAAGAGTGGATTCATTCCAAATTTTTACGGCGCTGCCAATAATCAAAGAGAATCGCCACGAGGATCATGGCCCCGATGGCTACGGCTTGCCAGTAAGCCGAAAAGCCCAATAAGACCAGGCCATTGCGCGTGATCTGCATCAGAACCGCTCCCAGGAGCACCCCCACTACGCTGCCCTGTCTGCCGAACAGGCTGGTTCCGCCGATGACGACGGCGGCAATCACATCAAGCTCATAGCCTAACGCCGCCGTTGGAGCGGCTACCCCCAGCCGGGCGGTCATCAACAAACCTCCTACCGCAGCCAACAAGCCGCACAGCGTGTAAACCAATATTCTGATGCGGACCACATTGACCCCCGAAACCAGCAGGGCGCGCTCACTGCTCCCCAGGGTGTAGATATAACGCCCCAGGACGGTCTGGCCGAGCAGCAGGCTCACCAAAACGGTCAAGCCTAACATAATCAGAACCGGCAGGGGAATGGCCCAGGTCCACACGGGCAGTTTATAAATACCCAGCATGCCAAAACCGGGAGGAAGGTCGCGGACCGGCCAGCCGCCGGTCAAGCCAAAGGCCAATCCGCGGGCAATACTCATCGTACCCAGGGTAATAATATAGGAGGGCAGTTTGACTCGTCCCACCAGGATACCGTTGACCCAGCCCGCAGCTCCCCCGGTTAGGAGGCCGGCGCTAATAGCCACGGGGACGGGCATGCCTGCCTGCAAACACAACGCACTGATTAGCCCGGCGAGAGCCATCACCGCCCCCACCGACAGATCCTCCCCCCCAATGATAATGACCATACTTTCCCCAAACGCCGCAATCGCAATCCATGAACAGGCACGGGCCACATTAAACAAATTATTGCTGGTCAAAAAGGTGCGGGTGTTCAGGCTTAAAAAGGCGCTCACCAGTAACAACAGGATCAAGACAGACAGATACCGGTGTTCAACCAGCGTGCGCCGGTACCACCGGCCTACCCCACTGGCCCAGGCCAACCGCCGGCCGGGGGTTGATAAAGATGCCGCTTGCTCACTCATCAGGTCCTCACCCCACCAGGTCATCAATTACCTGGCGCAATACCGTCGCATCCAGGTCCTTTTTATCCAGAAATGCTACGGCCCCGGCTTCCAGACCCCGCCGGTGAAATTCACGGTCAGGATAAGCGCTAATCAAAACGATCCGCGAGAGGGGCGATAAAGTTTTGATCCGGCGCGCGCAATGAATTCCATCCTCATCGCCCAGGACGACATCCACCAGGACCAACTGCGGTGCAATCTGCTCGGCTAAATGAGTTGCTTCTCTTATATTCTCAGCCTCATAAATCATGGCCTGAGCGCACACCCTGCCAACCATCCGCCGCAATTGATTGCGATAACGAGCATTATCGTCTACCAAAAGCATGGTGATCTGTTCTGCCTCGAGGAAACGGTCAGCTACCAGTTCGCTCCCAGCCTGCTGGCCGGATAAAGCCAACAGCTCGGGATGCTGGTTTACATAATTGGCGGCTTCCAGGCGGCTCTGCACATTGAGCTGCCGATAGAGGCGAGTCAGATGATTTTCCACAGTTTTAACGCTCAAGTTCATGCGCCGGGCGATGGCATGGTTGTCAAAGCCCTGCTGGAGCAGGTGCAGCAAATCACGTTGGCGCGGGGTCAAGGAGAGAGCCAGGTGGGTAGGTGGGCCGCCCTGGACCAGTTTATCAACCAGGCGGCTGCTAATCCACTTTTCTCCCGCCAAAACCCGGCGAACTGCCAGGCGCAAATCGCTCAAGGGCTGGTCTTTGAGGTGATAACCGTCAACACCGGCGCTCAGTAATCCTTGCACGTAAACCCGGTCATCATAAGCGCTAACCACCAAAATCTTCATCACCGGGTACATCGTCCGAATCTGGCGAATGGCAGAAAACGGCTCAAAACTGGGCATAGTGACATCGAGGAGGAGGCAGTCAGGGTGAGCCTGAGCCAGCGCCGTAAAAAGGGTCGGGCCATCCGACACCTCGCCGACCACTTCCAGGTCGGGCAGCTCACGCAAGGCATTGCGAATGCCAGCGCAAACAACGGCATGATCGTCTGCCAGCAGAACACGGGTCGTACTCATCATTCAAATTATACCACTATTAGCCCATCATGCCCATCCTCTCATTTGGATCGAAATAGGGGGATTTCCCCTATTGTTGGAGGGGAGTAAATTTACTGTAAATAGCACCCGGCTTGTGTTATAATAGATAACGATTGATTCAAAGTAGAGGGAAACTATGCTGCCCCAAGTGATGGTTTCCATATTGCATTCCAAGGAGGTGATGCGTTCCCCACAGATGAACAATTATGCCCCACCCAGGCCATTCCTGGCCCAAATTTTATCCATAAACCATTTTAAAGGAGGACAAAATCAGCATGAAAACTAAGTTATGGTTTGTATTGGCTTTGTTGGTTATCCTGGCGACAATTGCGCCTCAGCCGACTCAGGCTTCCAGACTTGCTCAGACAGGCTTTGACAAGGACAAAATCCTGGAAGACGGCAAGATCACCATCGCCTGGATCCCCAAGGCGTTGAACAACCCCGTCTTTGAAATCGGCCGGGTTGGCGCGGAAACCAAGGCCGCCGAACTGACCGAAGCCGGTCCGTACGAGATCGAGATCAACTACACCGCCTCGGTGGCTTCGGACGCGGCGGAACAGGCCCGTGTCATCGAGGATGCCATTGCCTCAGGAGTAGAAGCCATCGGCGTTTCCTGCAACGACCCCACCGGCTGTATTGATCCGATCAACAAGGCGATTGAGGCCGGCATTCCGGTGATGACCTGGGACTCTGACTCGCCTGACAGCGACCGCTTCACCTACCTCGGCGTGGACAACTACGAGGGCGGGAAGGCTGCCGCTGACCTGATGAAGAAGGCCCTGCCCGACGGCGGGAAAGTGGCCCTGCTGACCGGTGTGCCGGGCGCGTTCAACCTCGAAGAGCGCATCCGCGGCTTCAAGGATGGCGTCGAGGGGACCAACATCGAGGTTATCGCTACCGTTGCCTGCGACGACGACATCAACAAGGGCGTCCAGGTGGTTGAGGAGACGATGCAGGCCAATCCTGACCTCAACGGCTGGTTCTTTGTCGGCCTGTGGCCGCTCTTCGCCGAGCGCGGCTCAATGCCGCTCTGGGAAGAGGCCAGCGCCTCCGGCAATCTCAAGACTGTGGCCTTCGACACCCTGCCGGTCGAACTTGAGTACCTCCAGGAAGGGCTGCTCTACGGGCTGGTCGGGCAGAAGTACTGGGGCTGGGGCTATGACACCACCCAGATGATCTACGACACCATCGTGGACGGCAAGCAGTTCGACTCCTTCACCAACTCCGGCATGGACATCGTCGGCCCGGGTAATGTGGATATAATGGCCGAAGCCTGGGCGAACAATGATTTCACTAAGCCGCTGCCGCTGGGCTTCCCGACTTTTGACAAGGACAAAATCCTGGAAGACGGCAAGATCACCATTGCCTGGATTCCCAAAGCGTTGAACAACCCTGTCTTTGAAGTTGGCCGGGTTGGCGCGGAAACCAAGGCCGCCGAACTGACCGAAGCCGGCCCATACGAGGTCGAGATCAACTACACCGCCTCGGTCGCTTCCGACGCGGCAGAACAGGCCCGCGTTATCGAAGATGCCGTCGCCGCGGGGGTAGAAGCCATCGGCGTTTCCTGCAACGACCCCACCGCCTGCGTGGACCCGATCAATAATGCCATTGACGCCGGCATTCCGGTGATGACCTGGGACTCCGACTCGCCTGATAGCGATCGTTTCACCTACCTGGGTGTGGACAACTATGAGGGTGGGAAGGCCGCCGCCGAACTGATGATCCAAGCCCTGCCGGATGGCGGGAAGGTGGCGCTGCTGACCGGCGTGCCCGGCGCGTTCAACCTCGAAGAGCGCATCCGCGGCTTCAAGGACGGCGTTGCCGGTACCAACATCGAGGTTGTCGCTACCGTCGCCTGCGATGACGACATCAACAAGGGTGTCCAGGTGGTTGAGGAGACAATGCAGGCCAATCCTGACCTCAACGGCTGGTTCTTTGTCGGCCTGTGGCCGCTCTTCGCCGAGCGCGGCTCAATGCCGCTGTGGGAAGAGGCCAGCGCCTCCGGCAATCTCAAGACTGTGGCCTTCGACACCCTGCCGGTCGAACTTGAGTACCTCCAGGAAGGGCTGCTCTACGGGCTGGTCGGGCAGAAGTACTGGGGCTGGGGCTATGACACCACCCAGATGATCTACGACACCATCGTGGACGGCAAGCAGTTCGACTCCTTCACCAACTCCGGCATGGACATCGTCGGCCCGGGTAATGTGGATATAATGGCCGAAGCCTGGGCGAACAATGATTTCACTAAGCCGCTGCCGCTGGGCTTCCCGACTTTTGACAAGGACAAAATCCTGGAAGACGGCAAGATCACCATTGCCTGGATTCCCAAAGCGTTGAACAACCCTGTCTTTGAAGTTGGCCGGGTTGGCGCGGAAACCAAGGCCGCCGAACTGACCGAAGCCGGCCCATACGAGGTCGAGATCAACTACACCGCCTCGGTCGCTTCCGACGCGGCAGAACAGGCCCGCGTTATCGAAGATGCCGTCGCCGCGGGGGTAGAAGCCATCGGCGTTTCCTGCAACGACCCCACCGCCTGCGTGGACCCGATCAATAATGCCATTGACGCCGGCATTCCGGTGATGACCTGGGACTCCGACTCGCCTGATAGCGATCGTTTCACCTACCTGGGTGTGGACAACTATGAGGGTGGGAAGGCCGCCGCCGAACTGATGATCCAAGCCCTGCCGGATGGCGGGAAGGTGGCGCTGCTGACCGGCGTGCCCGGCGCGTTCAACCTCGAAGAGCGCATCCGCGGCTTCAAGGACGGCGTTGCCGGTACCAACATCGAGGTTGTCGCTACCGTCGCCTGCGATGACGACATCAACAAGGGTGTCCAGGTGGTTGAGGAGACAATGCAGGCCAATCCTGACCTCAACGGCTGGTTCTTTGTCGGCCTGTGGCCGCTCTTCGCCGAGCGCGGCTCAATGCCGCTCTGGGAAGAGGCCTCCCTGGCCGGGATGAAGACCGTTGCCTTCGACACCCTCCCGGTCGAGCTCGACTATCTGAAGGAAGGGCTGCTCTACGGACTGGTCGGCCAGAAGTACTGGGGCTGGGGCTATGACACCACCCAGATGATCTATGACACCATCGTGGATGGCAAGCAGTTTGAGCCTTTCACCAACTCCGGCATGGACATCGTCGGCCCCAATAACGTTGACGTGATGTCTGAAGCCTGGGCGAACAACGATTTCACCAAAGAGTTACCACCGGCGTTTGAGTAAGCCGGTTTAAGGGGGCAGGCAGTAGTGTACCCACGGCAAGTTGACAACTTGTCCTACACTACCCGAAATCTTGGAACACACCGGTTCTGCTTGCCCCTAGCCTCGTCTTGCGTGTTGTGTGTTTCGTAATGAAAATTCGGAGTGCAAAAACTATAGTTTTTGCACTCCGAAAAAGCTACTCTCGAAGGTGTGAGGAGTCAACCTTGAACACAACCCCATTACTGGAAATGCGTGGCGTTTCTAAAGCCTTTCCCGGCGTGCAGGCACTGGATAACGTAGATTTTGAAGTATACCCTGGCGAGGTAGTGGCCTTGCTCGGTGAGAATGGTGCAGGCAAGTCTACCTTGATGAAGATTTTGTCCGGCGCCTATCATATGGATCAGGGCGAAATTCGCCTGCGAGGGGAACAGGTCACGCCGCAAAATCCGCACCATGCTCAGAAACTGGGCATCTCCATCATCTACCAGGAATTCAATCTAACCCCTAATCAGAGCGTCGCCACCAATATTTTCCTGGGCCGCGAACCCAAAGAGCAAGGTCCAGGCCGGTTGTTCCAATTTGTTGACCGCAATTATATGCGCCGGGAGGCGGTCAAGCTGCTGGCCCAAGTTGGCGCGCGCTTTTCACCCGATGCGCTGGTGCGTAATCTGTCGGTCGCCGAACAGCAGATGGTCGAGATTGCCAAAGCCCTGGCCGAAAAAGCCGAGGTAATTATCATGGACGAGCCGACCTCTGCGCTGGGCGAAGAGGAAGTCGTGGTGCTCTTTGACATCATCAAGTCGTTGAAAGAGCAGGGGCTGGCGATCATTTTCATCACTCACCGCATGGAAGAAGTGTTCCGCGTCACCGACCGGATTATTATTTTCCGCGATGGCCGGCGCGTCGGCGGGATGCCGATTGGTGAAGCAACCACCGAAAAGATAATTGCGCTCATGGTCGGCCGTCCACTGGAAGAAGTCTTTCAACATAGTGATGGACAAAAGGGCGATGTGGTCCTGGAAGTGCGCGGCCTGACCCGGCGCGGGGTCATTGAAGATGTCAGTTTTGCGCTGCGTCGTGGCGAGATTCTGGGGCTGGCCGGGTTGGTGGGCGCGGGCCGGACTGAAACAGTGCGGGCCATTTTTGGGGCCGACCCGCTGGATGCGGGAGAAATTTTGATTGACGGTAAACGGATCAATATTGACTCCCCAGAGACGGCGGTGAGAGCCGGACTAGCCCTGGTCCCAGAGAGCCGCCAGATACAGGGGTTGATGCTCATTCACAGTGTCGAGCGTAATATAGCCGTTCCTAATTTGGACTGGCTGTTCCCCAATCGCCTGGTTGACCAGCAAAAAACACGCGCCCTGGGCCAACAATATGTGGACCGGCTGAATATCCGCACCCCTGGCCTTGCCCAGAAAGTGATGTTTTTGTCCGGCGGAAATCAGCAGAAAGTGGTGCTGGCCAAGTGGCTGGCGACCAACCCAAAAGTGTTGATCCTGGACGAACCGACCCGGGGCATTGATGTGGGGGCTAAGGCCGAAGTTCATGGGATTATGAACAATCTGGCCTTACAGGGCATCGGCATTATAATGATTTCCTCAGAAATGCCCGAGGTGCTGGCTATGAGCGACCGCATTGTGGTCATGTGCGAAGGCCGGGTGTCGGGCATTTTAGACCGGGCTGAGGCTACCCAGGAACGGATTATGGCTTATGCCAGCGGTCATGTGGCCGAGCAAGTCTGATTGAAGAGTATCTATAAAAAGAAGGGGCTAGAGTCGAATGTCTTCTACCGCTAAATCATCAGCTATCAGCCGTGATGGCGCAACAACGGGTGGAACACGCTTGCGCCGCATCTTTCAAGCTCAGGAAATCGGCATTTTTCTGGTTTTACTTTTAATGGGCGCTGTTCTGGCCTGGCAAACCGAGGGAAAATTTTTAGACATCAACCGCAACCTGTTCAATGTCCTGCGGGCCTTTTCCTGGATTGCTATCAGCGCCTTTGGGCAGATTCTGGTCATTATCACCGCCGGAATTGATCTCTCGGTCGGTTCGACCATGGCCCTGTCCGGTATGCTTGCCGCCCTGGCAATGACCTCCTGGGGCTTGCCGGTTGTGCCGGGGGTGATCGTCGGTCTGCTGACCGGGGTCATGATCGGCCTGCTGAACGGCTTGTTGATCAGCAAGGCCAAGCTGCCCCCCTTTATTGCCACCCTGGGCCTGATGAGTATTGCCCGCGGTATCTGTTACGGCGTGGCGAAAGGGCAGCCGGTTCGCGGCTTACCCAAGGAGTTTAATCTTCTGGGGCAGTATGACTTGCCGGTATTCGGTTTCGGCGTGCCGCTGCCGGTCATTGTGATGTTTGTTCTGGCGATTATCATGTCGCTGTTTCTCACCCGGACCGTCTGGGGTTATCGCATCTATGCGCTGGGCGGTAATGAGCAGGCGGCGGGTCTATCCGGCATCAACACGGGCCGCATCAAGATCCTGGTCTACACCCTATGCGGCTTGCTCACGGCCCTGGGCGGCCTGCTGATGACGGCTCGCCTGGGGGTAGCGGCGCCTACGGCTGCGTTGGGCTACGAGTTGGATGTCATTGCCGCCGTGGTGATTGGTGGGACCAGCCTGGCCGGTGGGGAAGGCACAATCCTGGGCGTGCTCATCGGTGCAGCGATTATGCAGGTGCTCCGCAACGGCTTGGTCCTGCTGGGCTTTGACCCTTACTGGCAGCCGGCGGCGATTGGCCTGGTCATTATCCTGGCCATCACGCTGGATCAACTGCGCAAACGACGATGAACCAATAGCCTATTTCTTAAGAAGACTTTATGACGACAATTTCAGAACAGATTATTTACATTGCCCGTTATATGTTTGAACAGCGGCTGACCGACCTGGCCGGCGGCAACATCAGCGTCCGCGACGGCGACCAAATCCATATCTCGGCGCGCTTCAGCGGCAGCAAAAAACACTGGCGGCTCAGTGACGAAGATATTATCTCCGGCGACATCTCGACCGATGCGGTGTTAGAACACCCCCGCTTCTCGCGGGAGGGCCGGGCGCATCTGGCTATCTACCGGACCTTCGCCGATGTCGGCGCGGTGATTCACGCCCACCCTTTTCATATTCTGCCGTTCTGCGCCGCCGGGCGAGCGATGGAGCCGGTGCTGGAACAAACCCAAAAATTCGGCGTGACCCCCATCGCGCCTTATGCGCCGGCTCACAGTCCCCAGTTGGCGGAAAACATCGTGGCCGGACTGCGCGGCAAAGAAGAAGCCATTCGCAAGCAGGCGGCGGCCGTCCTGGCGGACCGGCATGGCATCTTTGTAGCCGGCAAAGACCTCTTGGCTACCATTGACGCCCTGGAACGGCTCGACTGGAATGCCTGGTGCATTTTAGCGCAATCCTCGCTGCCCCTAGCCCCAGTAGCGCGCTGATTGCGCTGGTCACGCCCTATCTCGATTATGCAGATAATCTTCACAGATGCACAAATATCGGACCTGGATACGTTGCTCCCTTTTGCCCAGAAGTTTAACCAGGAAGACCATCACCCGTTCGACGAAGTGGCAGTCCGGGCCGGATTGACCGGGCTGTTAAGTGACGCAGCAGCGGGCCAGGCTTGGCTTATCCGTGACGGAACTGAGGCAGTAGGCTATCTGGTCTTAACCCTGGGTTACCGCCTGGCCTATGGCCGCTACGCCTTTATTGATGAAATCTATGTCCGCCCCGATTATCGGAGCCGGGGCATTGGCCGCCGGGCTATTGCTTTTGCCGAGGAAATGTGCCGCACGTTGGGGGTCAAGGCGCTGCATCTTGAGGTGGAACGGGAGAACACCAAAGCCCGCTCCCTGTATCTGGCAGTAGGTTTTAGGGATTATAACCATTACCTGATGACCTGCTGGCTGGCCGACGCTCAAAGTCACAGCAGCGGTCCGGCTGAAGTTGCCTTCAAACCAGCTCAGAATTCAGATATCGAATTACTCGTCGGGCTGCGGCAAGAAGCAGGCGCAGAGGGTCAGGCGAACAGTCGAACTTCCCTGGGCCAGGTGGTCGGCGACAACGGGCTGGGCCGGATCTGGCTGGTCGAAACCCTTGACCAGCCGGTTGGATATGTGGCGGTCACGTTTAGTTACAGCCTGGAATTTCACGGGCGTGACGCCTTGCTGGATGAGCTGTATTTACGCCCCTCCGCCCAAGCGTTTGACAGACCAAGCCTCAGGTTTGCCCAGGCGCAGTGCCAGGTTTTAGGAGTGAATGCGCTGCATGTGGAGATGGAACGCACCAACGCTCCGGCGCAGAGCCTCTACCGGGCGGCAGGGTTTGCGGACGATGATAGTTACTTGATGACGAAGTGGCTTCTGAAATGAGGCAGGAGATATGAAACGGTGATGTATTACCGATCACTCTCCGCCGGAGCAAAGAAGACAAGGATCTTCAAATCTTCTCTGATGGAGTGAAAGTGATGCTCCACGTTAGCGGCAACAAAAACTATCGTACCTGGCTCCACCGGGCGATCTTCCGCTTCCACCCGAATGTAGCCACGACCTTCCACCACGTAATAGACCTCGTCTTCGGCATGGGGCTGTTGGGGGTCAACTCCGCCCGCCGGCAGGTTGTATAAGCCTACGCTGAGAGTCGGAACCCGCAAAAACTCCAGGTAGGAACCGCCCAAACGTTGTTGCTCAATAATTAGCTGCGAAATCTCAAAAGCATTCATGCCTATCTCCAATGAAGAGGACGGTTTTAGCCAGTCTATCCACTCGGGTTGTTCTTCAACGATAGCGAGATGCAGTATACTATTGAACGCCGGTTTAGACCAACTGTCAAAGCCTGGCTGTGTCTCAATTTTGTGGTAGGGTAGGACAAGTTGCCCGCTTCGCGTGCCCTACAGAACTGCCTAAAATTTGAGATAGACCCTTAAAGCCCCCTCACTTGCTTGCTATTTCTACCCCGGCAAATTACAATTCAGGAAAGGAGCAAGCCGATGACCCCGCTCTCTTCAACTGAGATAGGAGCGCCCGCCCGTAAATTTCTCACCGCCGAATGGCGCTACCTGGCCATGCTTAATTACGAGATTGATCCGGCCTATCTACTATCTTATGTGCCCAACGGCACAGAATTGGATAGCTGGAACGGTAAAACTTTCGTCAGCATGGTCGGTTTTTTATTTCTCAACACCAGAATATTGGGTTGGTCAATTCCTTTTCATCGCAGCTTTGAGGAGATTAATTTACGCTTTTACGTCCGCCGCTTAGGCCCGGAAGGCTGGCGGCGGGGAGTCGTTTTTATTAAGGAAATTGTGCCCAGGGCCGCTATCGCCGGGGTGGCTCGCCGGGTGTACAACGAGAATTATGTCGCCTTGCCCATGCGGCACGAGGTTACCGCCAGCTTTGCGCCGCCATCCCTGGTGGTTGACTATAGCTGGCGCTTTAAGGAAAAGTGGAATCAACTCCAGGTACGAACCAAAGGGGATCTACAGCCCATTGTTTCCGGTTCAGAAGAAGAATTTATTACCGAGCATTACTGGGGCTACGCGGCTCAACGTGACGGCGGCTGCGTGGAATACCAGGTGGAACATCCACGTTGGCGAATTTGGCAAGTGGGTGAAAGTGTTTTGGACTGTGATGTGTCAGGGTTGTATGGTGATGTGTTTGTCGAGAGCCTGCGGGCTGCACCCAGCTCGGCTTTTCTGGCCGAAGGGTCAGCAGTGGTGGTTCGTCGAGGAGTTAAACTTTAACGGCCAAACCGGAGTGCAGAGATGGTACGGAAAGATAAAGGCCGTCTAGTCATCAACGAGACCGCTAAAAAGAGTTTGAGAGTCAAAGCTCAGGCGCGCTATCGGCGTGTGAACCGGTTGAGCCAGGGTATTTTAGGAATTGTCGTGGACGCGTTCCGTAGTTTTCTGCATGCCCGCGCCCTCGAAGGGGCCGCCGCCATCGCTTACTATGCTTTGTTTTCGCTTTTTCCTCTTCTCTTTTTTCTGGTGGCGGTTGGCAGCTCGGTCTTAAAGGACGAACAGGTGCAGCGGCAGGTCCTGGCTTCTGTTACCGAAGCACTGCCTACAGCCCGAGATTTGGTTGAGAAGAACATCGAACACATGCTGGAGATACGCGGCACGGTGGGTTTGCTCGGTACGGTGGGTTTAGCCTGGTCAGCGACAGCAGTCTTTAATGCCTTGACGCACAGTATCAACCGGGCCTGGCGCAATGCCGGCAGTCATAATTTTCTGCGGGGGCGCTTAATGGCCCTGGTCATCGCCGGCAGTTTGATCGGGTTGCTGCTGATCCTGTCACTGTTTCTGGTAACGCTTTTTAATATTTTGAGCCAGTTGAGCATTCCCCTGTTGGGCGATGTTTCAATTTATACCTCTCTTTTGTGGGGAATTTTGACCCGGTTGATTCCCTGGGTGTTGATGTATTTTGTATTTTTACTCCTGTATTGGTGGATCCCCAACATTAAAGTCAAATGGTCGGAAGCCAACTGGGGTGCTTTAATGGCCGCCTCGGCCTGGGAAGTTAATCGGGCCGGTTTTGTCTGGTACTTGAACAGTGGTCTGGCCAGATACCAGTTGGTCTACGGTTCAATCGGCGCGCTGGTAGCCTTAATGCTATGGATTTATTTGAGCAGTGCGATTGCCATTTTTGGGGCACACTTGAGCGCGTCTATCGCCAATCACACCCGGCCCAAAAACGAAAAAAAAGGTCTGGCGAGTTACCAGACCTACCTCAAACCTTAAATCCTGAAATAATCTTACAAAATCTGGCCCGATTTGGCCTTAACGAAGTACCCCTGGCAGGCTTCCTCGATTAACCCCGGAGTCATATGCAGCGGCTCGCCGGCGTATTCACATAAAACCTTCACCGCTTTCAAAATATCACGCGGGTGAACCGATTGAAGGGGTTTGCCCGTTTTTCGATACCACTCATTGAGAAAATAGAGAAACGAGTCCCGGTCAACGGGCATTGGAAAACCCAAGGTTTGAGCCTGGTTCTCAAAGATTTGATAAAACATCTTTTCATCAGGCCCAAATACGCCGACTTTGATCTGGATACGGCGCAGAAATGCCCCGTCCACCAGGTCATCCGGGTCCAGATTGGTGCTGAACACCAGCAACTGCTTAAAGGGTATCTGGAAGGTCATGCCGGAGTTGAGTCGCAAAAAGTCAATTCGGGTTTCCAACGGTACAATCCAGCGGTTTAAAAGCTGGGTTGGGCTAATCTGTTGGCGGCCAAAGTCGTCAATGAGGAACATGCCGCCGTTAGCTTTCAACTGTAAGGGCGCTTCGTAGAATTTGGCCACCGGCTCATACCGCAGGTCCAGGTGTTCCATGGTTAATTCGCCGCCGACCATGACCCCCGGCCGCTGAATCAGCCCCCAGCGATTATCCGCTCCGCCCCGTTCGTCAGTACTGAATTTGTGAATCAGGCTATCGTAAATCTGAATAATCGCTCCACCGATCGTAATGGCGTAGGGCATCCAGATTGGCTCGCCGCCGCCCAGCATCTTGGCGATGGCTTCGGAAATAGTCGTTTTACCATTGCCCGGCGGGCCGTACAAAAAGAGCGAGCTGCCGGCGTTAACCGCCGGGCCAATTTTGCGGTCAAAATCCTTAGGTAAAATGAGGTGGTTTAAGGCTTGTTGAACCTGGGGTCGGGTTAGTTTTTCAATGGTGGCCTGCGCCAAAACGGATTTGGTGTACTTCTCCAACGGCACCGGCGTCGGGCCGACATACTGGGTCCGCTCAAAAGCCTCCTTGGCCCTGTTCCGTCCGCCATCGGTGAGACTGTAAACATAGCCGCGCCGGCCCAGGCTGCCCACCGCTTTGGCCACTTCTAGCATGTGTTCCTGCTGCATCCAGGCCAATAAATCATCAATAATCCGGTAGGGAAGTTTAACGACCTCTTCGGCATGGGTGGCGCTAACCTCACCCTCGTTGTACGTCAAGCGCAAAAGGATATCAACCACCATCCCCTGGTTAACATCCAAATCATCTAGCGAAGCCGGGGGGGTCAAAAGTTCGGCCATCCCCTTAAAGCGCTGAATGCTGGGTGCAGTCAACTGCGCCGTGCTTGAGAGAGGTCGTTGTGGTGATATTGTTGCTGTATTGGACAATTGCTTCAAAGTTCCAGTCGTAGCCATTGGCTCTTTCTCCAACGATAGGTTATATGCAATTTAAAATAGTGGGGGGCAGCTTAAAATTATTTTCCAGGGTAATTATACTAAAGGCTTCTTAAATTGTCGAGATTTTCTGTTAAGGTTAAGGTACTATTGATCCTTAATAGTCATCAAAAACAATTCCGGCCCTGTTGAGTGAAGATTGGCATGGCCAGAGCTTCAGTACTCTCACGGGCATGCAGCTCTCATCTCTAAAAATTAAACTATTTTTGGTAGAATTGCCAGAGGACAAAAGTGCCAGTTGGCTAGAAATTTAGCCGACAAAACCAAAACTACAACAAAAAGCGGATTGACAGTTGTTTACTTTTAGAGTAAAATGAGTGTGTACTCACTCAACTGAGTGAACACTCATATCACAAAAATGATGGATTTGAAGTTATCTGCTTTAAATCTGGCGAACCCCTTGAGTGTGAACGGCAAGGAGAAATAGAGATGGATTTTTATCCTGAGCCCTTAACCAAACGCGAGTATGAAGTATTGCTACGCTTGGCTTCCGGCGTGCCAAACCGACAAATTAGCCGAAGTTTATTCATCACCGAAAGCACAGTTAAGCGGCATATCTACAACATTTTGACCAAATTGAATGTACATAACCGTACTGAGGCTGCCCTATGGGCGCATCATCTTAGCTTTGACCCGGAGTCAACCCATGTTTGATCCAACCGTAGACCTAAAAGAGCAAATGGTCGAACACCGGCGCACTCAGATTTTGCTGGGTGCGGCCAAAGTGTTTGCTGAAAAAGGGTATCACAAAGCCACCACTAAAGAGATTGCTCAAGCGGCTGGCGTATCCGAGGGTACGATTTACAACTACTTCGACAACAAGCGGGAATTGCTGCTGGCCATGATCGAACTGCTGGCCCTTCAATCTCTCAAAAGCATCATCAACACTCAGCCGCCCGCTGACCCTAAAGAATTTATCACTATCATTCTCCGCGATCGTTATCAACTGGCTCAGGAACGCGGTTACCTGATTATGCCCATCCTGGCCGAAATGTTTACCGATGCAGAGCTGCGCCAGGAGGTTTATCAAAAACTGGCTATGCCGGTCGCCGGTTTCCTGGAGCGATATATCCAGACCCACATTGACTCCGGCATGTTTCGCCCGGTTAATCCGGTAATTGCGACCCGCGTTTTTATTGGCTCTATCGTCGTAAACTTTGCCATGAAACTGGCTAACCTTGATGCCAGGTATGAAGATATCTCGCCCGATGCCCTGATCGAGGAATTAGCCTCCCTTTTTATGGACATGCTTTTAAATCCGGAGCGAGCAAATGAGAAATAAGAAATGAGACCCGTGAGGATGTCTAACTTCTAATTTCTTATCTCTTATAGGTAATTGAACTATGCTTCGTCGTGTCTATAGTCTAATCCGCAAAGAATTTACCCACATCGTGCGTGACCCGCGCACCCTGGCGATCATGATCGTCATGCCCATCCTGATGCTTATCCTCCTGGGCTACGCCGCCACCACCGATGTTGAATCCCTGCGCACCGCCGTTTATGACGCCGACAAGACTCCTCAGAGCCGCGATCTCATCGCTGCCTACCAGGCCTCCAATTATTTCGACATTGTGGCTTATGTGGAAAAAGAAGATGACCTGCGCTATCTGATTGATCACAACGACGTACGCAGTGCGCTGATTATTCCTGCCGGTTACGGTCGAGATATGGCAGCCCGCGAGCGCACCGATGTCGCCTTCCTTATGGACGGCTCAGACCCGACCGTAGCCCGGACGGTTTTTGCTGCCTCCCAGCAGGTGGGACAGGCGGTCTCGATGAAACTGTTGGAACAACAGTTGGATGTGCTGGGTCCCCTGCCAGGTGTCGAGGTCAGGCCACGGGTCTGGTACAACCCCAATATGGAAAGCGCCCATTTTTTGATTCCCGGCACCATCGTGCTGATCCTGTTCCTGTTTACCACCCTTTTTACCTCGACCTCCATCGTCCGGGAGCGCGAGCTAGGAACCATCGAGCAATTGATTGTGACGCCCATCCGGCCCATCGAATTGGTTGTAGCCAAAGTATTGCCTTATATCCTGGTCTCTTTTTTCGTCATCATCGAAGTTCTAACCCTGGGGGTGTTAATCTTCGGCGTGCCGATTAATGGCAGTATCCCTTTGCTCCTGGGCCTGTGCAGCCTGTTTCTGGTGACGGCGCTGGGGATAGGCATCTTTATTTCCAGTGTTGCCAAGACTCAAGTGGAAGCATTTTTGATGACCTTTGCTACCGTTATGCCTACCGTCTTTCTGAGTGGTTTCTTCTTTCCCCTCGAGGCAATGCCCTGGGCGTTGCAGCTTATCAGCTATATCATCCCGGCTAAATATGGCCTGATTATCGTCCGTAGCATTCTCCTGAAGGGAGTGGGGCTGGAGATTTTGAGGGAGCAGGTTGTGGCCATCCTGATTTTTGCCGCCGTCATTGTCACCCTGGCCTCAACCCGCTTCAAGAAAAAGTTGGACTGAATTATGTTACGCAGACTTGCCTATTTGGTCTATAAAGAATTCATCCATATCCGGCGCGACCCACGAACGTTATTCATCATGATCGTCATGCCGCTGGTTATGCTGATTTTGCTGGGCTATGCCGCCACCACCGATATTGAGCACCTGCGTATCGCCGTTTACGATGGCGATAAAAGCGCTCAGAGCCGCAGCCTGATTGAAGCCTACCGGGCCTCCAACTCGTTTGACATTGTCCAGTACGTGGCCAGGGAGGACGATCTGACCTATTTGCTCGATCACAGCGACGTGCGGGGGGCGCTGGTCATCCCCGCCGACTTCGGCCAGCAAATGACGGCTCAGAAAAAGACCGAGGTGGCCTTTTTGATTGACGGCTCAGACGGAACTGCAGCCAATACTGTTTTTGCCGGCTCACAGAGTGTGGGCCAGGCCGTCACCGTAAAACTCATCGAGCAAAAACTGGGCACATCAGTTGATCGCATGCCCGGCGTCGAAGTCAGACCCCGGGTCTGGTACAACCCCAACCTGGAGAGCGCCTATTTTATGATCCCCGGCATGATCGTGCTCGTGCTCTTTATCTTTACCATCCTCTTTACAGCCACGTCCATCGTCCGCGAGCGTGAGTTGGGGACGATTGAACAATTGATTGTCACCCCTATCCGGCCCATAGAACTGGTGGTAGCTAAGGTACTGCCGTATGTCGTGATTTCTTTTGTGGTCGTCATCGAAGTCCTGACGATAGGGGTATTGCTTTTTGGTGTGCCGATTAACGGCAGCATCCTGCTGCTGTTGGGGCTGGCCGCCCTGTTTCTGTTGACCTCTTTGGGGGTTGGCATCCTGGTCTCCAGTATCGCTACGACCCAACAAGAAGCCCTGCTCATGACTTTTGCCACCGCACTGCCGACAGTTTATCTGAGCGGCTTTCTATTTCCCATCGAAGCGATGCCGCGCTGGCTGCAATTGGTTACATACGTCGTACCGGCTCGTTACGCTATGGTCATCATGCGCGGCATTATCTTGAAAGGGGTAGGGCTGGAGATTCTGTTCGAACAGGTTGCGGCTGTGCTTATCTTCAGCACGGTGGTGGTCATCCTGGCGGCAACTAGGTTCAAGAAGAAGTTGGAATGATCGAGGTATCAACAGCGTTACCTACGATGGACGCTATAGGCCCATCCTTTGGCTCAAAAAGCGCTTGATCGTTTATAGCTTCAGCACTGCACTTTAAAAAAATAAGACGAATTACGTATAAAACCCTCTTGACAAGTAAGTTAATAGTAGTTTATACTAGAACTAGTAGTAAGTCTTAGAACTACTATAGGAGGATTGATGGATTTACTGGCAAATCTCATAGCCGTTGGTTTTACCGAGTATGAAGCCAAAGTCTACCTGGCTTTGCTGCGTGAGAGTCCGGCCAGCGGTTACCAACTGGGCAAGTCGGCCGGCATTCCGCGCTCGATGGTTTATGAAGCGTTGGGGCGGCTCAATGCACGGGGAGCAATCCTTAAATCGGATGAACGCAAGACGACCCTTTACCGGCCCCTCCCCCCAGACGTGTTGCTCAACCGCTATGAGCAAGAACACCGGCGTTTGATCCAGAGCTTGCAGGAGAGTTTACACGCCCTGTATAACGCCCCGGCGGAAGACCGTTTTTGGACGATGAGCGGGCGTGACTCAATTCTGGCCTATGTAGTCCAGACGATCCAAGAAGCTGAGACCGAGTTGCTGCTGGTCCTAGGGGATACCGAGCTGGCTGAATTACGCGAAGAGATTATGCAGGCTTGCCAGCGCGGCATAACCGTTAGCACCATTCTCACCGGGCGGGGAGAGCTGAACTGTGGCCAGGTGACCCGGCACCCGCCCTTAGAGAGCAAGCTCCAGGAATTGGTTGACGTGCTGGTTGTCGTGGCCGATAAACGCCAGGCCCTCATTGCCAGCACCGAGGCGGTGATGACGGCGACACTGACCAACAATCGCCACCTGGTACTCATTGCCCGGCAGTTCGTGTGGATGGAGCTGTTTACCCAGCGCCTTTACAAGCGGCTAGGTGTGGAATTACTGGCTAACCTGGATCCTGAAGATCGCGCGATCTTCGAAAGTTTTTCGTTAGGGACAGAGTCACGAGTGGAATAACGGAGCCAGAAATATGCGGTGTCTTTTGGCTGTTGTGCGCAAAGAGTTTCGGCATATCCTGCGTGATCCCTGGACACTCTCTGGAGTCACCCTAGCGGCTGCTGTGCTGATGCTGTTGCTGGCTTACACCTTCTCCGCCACCGTCGAGGAAGTGCCTGTAGCCGTTTGGGACCTGGACCGCAGCCCTGCATCGCGGACATACCTGCAACGATTTAACAACGACAAATTTTTCGATCTGAAGTATTGGGCGAGCAGCTATAAAGAGGCATGTGATTGGGTCGAGAGTGGCCAGGTCCGAGCCGCGATGATCATCCCGGCTGGCTTTGCTGAGGCAACGCGTCAGGGAGAGCCAGCGCCGGTCCAGATTATCGTAGATGGCGCCGAGCCAAACACGACTTATCAGATTGTGGGAAATGCCGACGCCCTATCGGCCAGCTTCTCTACCGAGCTGCTGGCCCAACGCCTGAATGGAGCAGGGGCAGCCTCAGCGTCTCACCGTCTGCCGCTCGAGTTCCGGGTGCGCGCCCTGTACAACCCCGACCTGGAAGAAATCAACGGAATCCTGCCGGGTCTCATGGCCATTGTCTTAGCCATGCCAGCGCTCTATGCGGCCTTGTCCCTGGCGCGAGAGAAAGAACTGGGCAGTCTGGAAGGCTTGATGGCCACGCCAATCCAGCGTTACCAATTGCTGGTAGGAAAGGTCATTCCTTATTTGCTTATCGGTTTGATGGATATTTTCCTTTTTACTTTGATTGCGCTGTTCATCTTTGGCATCCCCTTTCGGGGAAGACTGGCCGATCTAATGGTGTTCTCTGGCTTATTCCTGCTGGCGAACTTGGGGCTCGGGCTGCTGATCTCGAGTCTGGTCCGGACTCAAATGGCCGCCCTGATTATTGCCGGATTGATTTTTATCATGCCGCCTATCAATGAGTCGGGGATTTTTTATCCCCTCTATGCCATGGCCCCCGAGGCCCGCCTGGAAGCTATACTCTGGCCGGCCACCCATTTTGTCATTATCGCTCGAGGAATTTTTCTAAAAGGAGCCAGTTGGCCGGTACTGCTGCCCAATGGATTGTATCTGCTGGGGCTGAGCCTGCTGCTCAATGGACTGGTCACATGGCGGCTTAAGAAAAAGCTGGGCAACTGATATTCTTGGAGGAACAGCAATTTAAGGGGGGTAGGAGTTTATGACGTGTTGGGACGAATTTGGAGTTTGGTGTGGAAAGAAGCATTGCAGTTGTGGCGCTATAAGCTGGTCTTGATTTTTGTCCTGGTTTTTCCGGTCTGGAACCTGTGGTCCGTTGCTAACATGGTCTCACAAGGCATCATGCACATCCCCACGGCCATTTGCGACGAAGATCACAGCCAGGCCAGCCGCCGCCTGGCGACTATCCTGGATAACTCGCGTGGCTTTGAGGTAGCTTACCAGGTGAGCAGTCGGGCTGAGCTGGAACAGTTATTGAAATATGGAACTGTTAAAGTGGGACTGGTCATTCCCCCGAATTTCGAGAGCGACGCCCAGGAGAACGGGGCCTCGGTTCAAGTGCTTCTTGACGGCAGTGAAACCACAACGGCCTTAGTTGCTCAAGCCTACCTGGAAGGGCTGGCTTTTGAATATATCCGCTGGCTGCTCGGAATATCGCCAGCGCAGGCGGCAGCACTGGACCAGTTGGCGCAAAATGAGCCGCGGGTGCGGGTCTGGTTTAACGAGGAGCTGCGCCGCGAAGTTTTTCAACTGCCGGCCGAAATGGCCGGCGGAGTGGCCATTCTGGCCGTGCTGCTGCCCGCCGTAACCATCATTCGGGAGCGAGAGGCCGGAACCCTGGAACAACTGTTGGTCGCGCCAATGCGCTCTGTTGAGTTAATTACCGGCAAAAGCCTGCTGACCCTGTTGATAACGTTGCTGGTTTTTGGCGAGACGCTGGCTTTGAATGTCTTATATTTTCGGATTCCGCTGCGCGGATCGCTGGCGCTGCTGGTGGTCTTGACCGGCTACTACATTTTTATCGAAATGGGCTGGGGGTTGTTGATTTCGGCGGTCGCTCGAACCCAGGGCCAGGGCTTTGTGGGCGCGTTTGTCGTCGTCATCCTGGAAGTCATTCTCTCCGGGCAGGTTTTGCCGGTTGAGTATATGCCCTGGCTGGCTCAGGCAGCTTCTTATCTCATGCCGAACCGCCACTACAACACCATCGTGCGGGGAATCATGCTCAAGGGCTACACGCTGGGCGATCTCTGGCCCGAGGTGGTGATCCTCGGCTTGATAGGGGTCATGCTCTATGCGCTGGTGTTACACCGCCTGCGGAAAGGGTTGGAGTAATGTATCCATGAATAATGGCAACGAACTTATCATCAAAACCGAAAATTTAATCAAACACTTCGGCCACATCGTCGCGGTAGACGGGCTGCAATTGGAAGTCAGGAAAGGCGAGATTTTTGGCCTGGTCGGGCCGGACGGCGCGGGCAAAACCACCACCATCCGCATGCTGGCGGGCATTATGGACCCGACCAGCGGCAACGCGACCATCGCCGGGTTCAACCTGCGTAAGGAGTCGGAGCGGATCAAGGAGCATATCGGCTACATGGCCCAGCAGTTTGCCCTGTACGGCGATTTGACCGTGCTGGAAAATCTCAACTTTTTTGCCGACGTGTTTGGGGTGCGGGGCCAGGTGCGCCGGGAGCGCATCGAGCGGCTGCTCAACTTTGCCCGCCTGACCGAGTTCACCAACCGGCGAGCCGGGCAACTCTCCGGCGGCATGAAGAAGAAATTGGGGCTGGCCTGCGCCCTGATTCATGCCCCCGACATTCTTTACCTGGATGAACCGACCACCGGCGTTGACCCGGTCTCCCGGCGCGAGTTTTGGGACATCCTGGCCGGCCTGCATGTGGACGGCACGACCATCCTGGTCAGCACGCCCTACATGGACGAAGCCGAGCGCTGCGGCCGGGTGGGGCTGATGTACAACGGCCGGCTGATCGAACACGGGACGCCGCAGGAAATCAAAGCTTTGATTCCGGGCGAGTTGATGGAATTTAAACCGGAGTCAACCCGTTTGTTTGGGGTGGGCCTGCTGCGCCAGGCCAATCAAATCTTGAGCCGGCAGGCCGGCGTGTTAGAAGTACAAACTTACGGCGATCTGATGCACGTCTTTGTTGACAACATTGAACAGCGCCGCTCTCAACTTGAAGCCGCCCTCGCCGCCCAGCAAATCAGCATCACCAACTTCCGCCAGACGGTGCCGAGGATGGAAGAGGCGTTTATCTCGCTGATTGGGAAGATGGAGAAAGCGTGAGGGGTGTTGCGGTCCGCATCTTCTGTGAGCCTACGCACCATGCAACACGTAAGATGAATTTTACAGGTATAAGTTATGACTGAACAGAACGGTAATTATAACGGCCTCGCTATCGAAGTGCTGGGGCTGACTAAAAAATTTGGCGATTTTGTCGCCGTCAACAATGTCAATTTTGAAGTGCAGCGGGGTGAAATCTTCGGGTTTTTGGGGCCGAATGGTGCGGGCAAAACCACTACCATCCGCATGCTGTTGGGGCTGCTGACCCCGACCAGCGGCACGGCCAGAGTGGTTGGCTTCGATGTGATCAAAGAACCTGAGGCCATGCGCAAACGGATTGGCTACATGAGCCAGAAATTTAGCCTGTACAACGACCTGACCGTGGAAGAGAACTTAAATTTTTACGGGGGTGTTTATGGCGTGCGCGGGCGCAAGCTAAAGGAGCGCAAGGATTACATTCTGAAAATGGCTGGCCTGGTGGGGCGGGAGCGAGAACTGACCCGCAACCTGTCGGGCGGCTGGAAGCAGCGGCTGGCCCTGGGCGCGGCCATCATCCACGAACCGGAGGCGCTCTTTTTGGACGAGCCGACCGCCGGGGTTGATCCCATCTCGCGCCGGGCTTTCTGGGAATTGATTTACGAACTGGCCGAAGTCGGCACGACCATCCTGGTCACCACCCACTACATGGACGAAGCCGAACACTGCCAGGATTTGGTCTTTATCCAACGGGGCAGGCTGGTCGCCAAAGGCTCCCCGGAAGAAATCAAAGTGACCAAAATGCACGGCGACGTAATCGAAATTGACTGTGACGATGCCGCTCGGGCCATCCAGCTTTTGCGTGATCTCAACATATTTGAAGAGGTGGCCTTATACGGCTCGCTCATTCACGTGGTCACGGATAATTTGCCGGAACACCTGCCCTTCATCAAAAAAACCTTAACCGAGCATGGGGTTCAGGTCAATTCGGTAGAGCGTATCGCCCCATCCCTGGAAGATGTCTTCATTTCCAGCGCCCGCGAGGCGGAGAAAGTCATCGGAAGATAGAAGATAGAAAGTGGCAAAGTAAAAGCTGACAAGTGCAAATAATGCTATTTGCTACCCTGCTACCTGCTACTTGTCTTGGAGGTAAGTTATTATGAAACACAAAATCATTCGTCTCATCGTTATTCTCATAATTCTTAGCGTGGTGGGAGGCGGTTACTGGTATTTTAGCCAGCATCCCGACCAATTGAGCCGGGTGCAACGCCAGCTTGGCTTGACGAGTCAGGCGAATGCGAATGACGCCAGTGTCTCTGGCTTTATCGAGGCTGAAGAAGTCAGTGTCGCGGCGGAGATCAAGGGGCGCATCGCCGGGATTGCCGTCACCGAGGGCGATTTTGTCAAGGCGGGGCAGGTTTTGGTTGAGTTGGATACCGCTTTGTTGGCTGCCCAGGTGCAGCAAGTTCAGGCCAAAATCGGGACAGCCAAAGCGCAACTGGCTAAAATCGAGGCCGGGGTCCGGCCCGAAGAAATGCCAAGGCTGAAGCGGCGGTAAAGACGGCCGAGGCCGAGGCCGAGGCTACGCGTATTTTGTGGCAGGATGCCATCACCCTGCGCGATAATCCTCAGGAGTTAGACATTCAAATTGACGCCGCTCGCACCAACCTGAAACTGGCCGAGCTGCGGGTCGAGTATGCTATTCCCTTCAAAGATGCGGCCGTAGCCCTGAATGCCTTGCAGGAACAGCAAGTCAAAACCATCGAGGCAGGCACTAATATTCATATCGAACTGCCTCACGACACGCGCGACATGAAAATACCGAGCAATGTGGAACTGCTCGAAGATCTGGAGGGGGCCGCGCCCGGAGATGATATCCGCGCTCATGTGGAGTTTCCAGAGGGCACCAAACGCCAGGCCTGGACCAATTGGAACCTGGCCAGCGCCGACGAATGGCAGCGCTGGGTAGATTTGAACAGCGCCCAAGCTGACCGCGCCGATGCCGAGATCGCTCTCAACGATCTACTGACCCTGCGCCACGATCCGCAGGTGGCCCAAATCAAAGTTGCCCAGGCGGAGGCAGCCTACCAGAGTGCTTTAGCCCAGGTGGATGTCGCCAAGGCCCAGGTGGATATTCTTAAAGCCGGCGCACGCACCGAGCAGATTGCCCTGGCCCAGGCCCAGGTAAAACAGGCCGAAGCCAGCCTGGCCGCGTTGCAGGTTCAGCGTGACCAGCATACCCTGGTCGCTCCTTTGGCGGCCTGGGTGGTGGAGCAGCCGGCCCACGAGGGCGAGATGGCCAATCCAGGCGCCACCCTGCTGACCCTGGCCGATCTGAGCAACCTGACCCTGACTGTCTACATCGCCGAGACAAGGGTGGGACAGGTCGCTATTGGCCAAAGTGTACAGGTCTACGTTGACGCTTTTCCGGGCGAACCGTTTACCGGCCACGTCACCTTTATTAGTGACAAGGCCGAATTTACGCCGAAGAATATTCAGTCCAAGGAAGAACGGGTCAATACGGTTTTTGCCGTCAAAATCAAGCTCGATAATCCCGACCAGCGACTCAAACCCGGTATGCCCGCCGACGCCATCCTGGCCGAAGGCCCGCAGTTATGATTATGATAGGAGTCAGGAGTAACGAGTAGGGGCAGGAAGCAATTCCTTACTCCTTACTCCGTACTCCCTACTTCCTACAAATGAGGTGGACTATGAAACGCATTATCCCAATCATCATCCTGATTGCCCTTATCGGCGGCGCATACTGGTGGTACAACCAACCCCGCGTGGATGCCTCCGCTTCCACGGCGTTGGTCGGCTCCGGCGCTATTGAGGCCGACATCGTGGCCATCACCACCGAAATCGGCGGGCGCATCATTGCCGTCAGAGCTAATGAAGGCGATGAAGTCGCTGCCGGGCAGGTGCTGGTTGAAATAGACCGGTCCGCCTTGCTGGCGCAGCAGGCCCAACTGGAAGCAGCCGTGGAGACAGCCCAGGCTGGCTTAATTGCCGCCAGCGCTCCCCCCCGGCCCGAAGATATTGCGGCCGCAGAAGCCCGGCTGGCTCAGGCCATCGTGCTCCGCGATGGGGCCAAAATTACCTGGCAGACAGCCCAGCTTTTGGTGAACAATCCACACGAATTGCAGGCCCAGATTGATCAGGCCCAGGCCCGCGTGACCAAAGCCCAGACTGGCCTGGAACAGGCCCAGATCAATTTGAAACGCATGGAGATTCAAGCCGAAGCGGCCAGCCGCAACCAGAGCAGCCACGCCGCGTTGGTCCAAAATGAGGTTGCGCAAAATCAGCTCAAAGCTGCCCAGGTGGGTCTCCAGATCGCCGAGGTCGGGCTGGCTGGAGCCAAACAGCAGGTTGAACTGCTGCAGCATCTGCGGGCTAGACCTTTACAGCTTGTCAGCCAGGTCAACGCCGCCAAAGCCGCCTATCAACAAGCCGAAGCCGCCGTTGGGGTGGCCGAAGCCAATCTGACGGCGGTCAAAGCTAACCCGACCCCAGAGGATATAGCCGTAGCCGAGGCGCAGGTGGCCGAAGCCGAAGCGGCTCTGGCCCAAGTGAAGGTGCAGCTCGACAAGCTGACCCTGACCGCTCCCCGAGCCGGCCTGATCAGCCACCGGCTGGTCCAGCCCGGCGAGTTGGCCGCGCCCGGCGCGGTGCTGCTTGAACTCAGCGATGTTGATACCGTTGACCTGACCGTTTACATTCCCGAAACGCTGATTGGGCATGTGAAAATTGGCCAGCCAGCCCGGGTTTTTGTGGACGCCTATCCTGGCGAGGTTTTTGAAGGAACGGTCAGTTTCATCAATCATGAGGCTGAGTTCACACCACGCAATGTCCAAACTAAAGAAGAACGAGTCAACCTGGTTTTTGGGGTCAAAATTACCCTGGACAATCCTGACCATCGTTTGAAGCCCGGCATGCCCGCCGATGCGGAATTAGAAGAACGGAGGGATGGAAGAGTGGAAGAGGCGAAGAAAGGAGAAGTAGTAGAGGCGACGGGGAGCAGTCCCAAGCCAACCTTCCAACCTTCCTCTCCTCCAACCCCCCAGCCCTCTCCAACCCCAACTTCCCAGCCTTCCAATCTTCCAACCCTCCAGCCCTCCCCCACTGCGACCCGTGCCCCCCAAGCCGAAATTATTACCTGGGGCTTGAACGTGCGCAGCGGGCCGGGGGTCAACTATCCGGTGGTGGCTCACCTGGCTCAGGGTACGGTTGTGTCGGTGCTTGAGATTGACGCCCAGAGCGGCTGGCTGCACGTCCAGCTTCCTACAGGCGAGCAAACCGGCTGGATCACAAATAGTCCTACGTTTGTGTCCGTACACTAAAAGGGACAGCCCACAAAAAACGCTTCGCGTCAGGCGAAGCGTTTTTTAATTGGAATGGAACACGGATGGGTCGGATCGAGTGGATTTCTTGAGTTTTATTCGTACTATCCGCTCGATCCAGACCCAGTAAGTCTCAGCGTTTACTATTGGGGACAAAGAATTGAAAGGGATTTCTGGCAACTACCACGCGCTCCTCGTAATCCCGGACCAGCTTGAGCAGTCTTTCCTTAGCGGCGCGCCATTCGTCGCTGTGCAGCATCTTGTGCATCATGCTTTCATCCTGGGCGCGGAAGGCAATCAGGCGCATAGGGTAGTCGCCGTAGGCCGTGTGCCAGCCTTCTACCATAACTAGGCCCATATTTTGCAGGGTGGGTAAGAATTCACCCAGCACGTAGCGATAGTATTCAGCTTCTCGATGCGGTTTAATATCGTAAACAAGCAGTAATTTAACTTCCATACCAAACCTTTATCGCTGAACGATGAGCGCCGGGCAGGATAAACAGTTTTCCAGTTAAAATGCGCCTCCATTATAACACGCCGCCAGGGTTTAGGCCAACCTGATTCAATCTATTTTGCTGGGTATAGGCAGAAAAAGAAGGGTTGGCTCAGGCGAAAAGCCTGTAGTATAATGGCTCCAACCTATCGCATGGAAAGACGTGTCTATCTTGAAGAGCAAAAATTCTACCGGGATTATCGTCCTGGTCATTCTTCTGCTCGGGGGTTCGTGTGTGTTAGTCGCCTTTACCGCCCTCGGCTCCGGCCTGACCCTCTGGCTGGCCGTGAACAAAATTGAAGTGACGGCCACACCAACGGCCACACCAACCCGAAAGCTGGCGGCTCTGCCCAGCCCGACGCCATCATCCAGCCCGACCTTTACTCCCATTCCAACCGAAACACCGGCCCCTCCGCCCACGGCTACCGCCACCCTTGTCCCAACATTGACGCCGAGTTTCACCCCTACTCCCCTTCCAGCCACCCCGACCCCAACCCCGCTCCCACCAACACCCACGCCCATTCCCAGCGACACGCCAACGCCCGCGCCCAGTTTTCCCTTTGTGGTGCTGGAAACCGAGGGGCACGAAACCAACCATTTCAACTTTGATATTTATGTGGCTATTACCGATAAAGACAACAAGCCCCTCAGCGGCTATCGGCTGCTGGGCCGCCACAGCAGCGGTTTGCAGGTAGACAGCCAGGTCAGCGCCAATGATTGGACCGTCAACAGTGGGGCCAGGCAGTACAAAGGCGGCAACCTGAAATATGAGGCCCCCAACTCGCCGACCGGGACATGGACATTACAACTCGTAGACGAGGCCGGCCAGCCGGTCGCACCGTCCCTTGTATTCCCGTTTGACACCGCCAGCCCGTCCTGGTATTTTATCCTGTACCGGCGAATTGAGTAGGCAGGTTGGAAGACTGGAGGAATGGAAGATTGCTAATCCTCGGCCTTCCAACTCTCCATTCTTCCAGCAGCTATCAGATTATCTCAATTACCTAAATCCCGCCCCTTTTTCCTTTCAGCTCACTTGCCACTAGAAAAGGTTCGTGGTATAATCCCCACCGTCTAAGGGAAAAGTTGTGACCAGAAAAGTGGGGACTCCCCACTTTTTCTTTATGTTGTAAATTTTTTACCTGCCTGAGTCAGGAGGCTGAAGTAGCAGTGAAGAAAGATTTTAAAGAGCTAATGATCGCCATTAATCAGGTGTGTCATGAGCGGCAGTTACCTATTGATATTGTGTTGGAAGCGGTTGAGGTGGCGCTGATTTCTGCCTACAAACGTAATTTTAGCGGCAATCACTCCGTCACGGCTCAAATCGAGCCAAAAACCGGGAAAGTCGCTATCTTAACTGAAAAGATGGTGGTTGAAAGCGTCCAGGATGAACGGAATGAAATCTCGCTGGGCGAGGCCAAGGCTATTAACCCTCGGATCAAAGTCGGCGAGTTGATTTCCATTGATAGCACCCCTGACGGTGATTTTGGACGAATTGCGGCGCAAACCGCCAAACAAGTAATTTTACAACGTATCCGCGAAGCCGAACGGGATGCTCTTTACAATACCTACGCCGAACGCGAGGGTGAGATTGTTAACGGCACCGTGCATAAAATTGATCCACATCAGGTTACGCTCTCCCTGGGCAAAGTCGAGGCCTTCTTACCGCGCAGCGAGCAAATTCCTACCGAGCGCTACAACGAAGGCCAGCGGCTGCGCGCTTACGTGGCTTCGGTCTCCAAGGCCAGCCGCGGCCCTCAGATTATTGTCTCCCGCACCCACCGCAATATGCTGCGCCGCCTGCTGGAAGTGGAAGTGCCGGAAATCTATAATGGCACGGTTGAAATTAAATCCATTGCCCGCGAGGCCGGTTATCGCTCTAAGGTGGCCGTGGCGGCTTTGCAGGAAGGGGTTGACCCGGTCGGTTCGTGCGTTGGAATGCGGGGCACCCGGATTCAAAGCATTGTCAATGAGCTGAACGGCGAAAAAATTGACGTCGTCCAATGGAATCCTGACCTGTCCTTTTTCATCGCCAATGCGCTGAGCCCGGCGCGGGTCATGAATGTCATGCTCAACGATGAAAAGGGCAAAACGGCGGTGGTTGTCGTACCGGATAAGCAGCTCTCGCTGGCTATTGGCAAAGAAGGTCAAAATGCGCGTTTGGCTGCTAAGCTGACCGGCTGGCGCATTGACATCAAAAGCTCCAGCGAAGCCATTGCCGAAACTCTGGACAGGCTGAGAGAAGATAAAGCCCTGCGTGAGCGTCTGGCTGGCAAGGCCGAAATTTTCAACATGGCCTCGATTATTCATAAGGACAAAGTGCCGATTGAGTACTCTGACGCCGAATTGAATGTTCTGAGCCAGGCGATTGAGGCGGTTAATCTGGCCGAGATGGCCATGCGCCGCGAACTCAAGGCCAAGCAAGCGGCCGAGGCCGAAGCTGCTAAACAAGCTGCCAGAACCAGGGACATTTTGGCCGAGGCTGAAGCTATTCTGACCGGTCAAGCCCCGGCCACAATTGAGGAAGCACCGGCAGAAGTAGAACCGGAAGTTGAACCAGCCGTCGAGTCAGAAGAAATTGCGGCTGAGGTGGTTGAAGCCAAGGCAGCCGTTGAAGTTGAGGTTGAGCCTGAAGCCGTAGCTGCTCCGGAAACCGAAGAAGAGGTTGTGGCCGTGGCTGAAGCGGTTTCGGCTGAAGCTGAACCGCTCACCCTGGAGCCAATAGCCGTGGCCGAGGATTGGACTGAAGAAGAAGAGGACGGCGACGCAGACAAGGATCAGGGCAAGAAGAAGGCCCGCGCCAAAAAACGCCGCCTGGTTTACGATGAAAAACTGGGCGAAGTTGTGGCCGAGCGCCGCCGCAAGCCCAGCCGGCGTGGTGGTGGCTGGCTAGATTACGAAGAAGACGAATAAATGCTTCGACCGAAGCATAAGCCGCAGCGGACATGCATTGCCTGCCGGGAAACAAAAGATAAGCGCGATTTAATTCGAGTGGTGCGCACCCCGGCAGGCACTCTCATCGTTGACCCAACAGGCAAGGCCAATGGGCGCGGCGCTTATCTGTGCCGGCAAGCAAGCTGCTGGGAAAAAGGCTTATCCAAGCAGCGGCTGGCTCAGGCACTAAAAGTGACCTTGTCGGCAGAAGAAGTGGCTGAACTCCAGGCCCAATTACAGGCTGAACTTTTAAAAGTTTAAGTTTTATGTGCAGGGTAGATCCTAAAGGAAGGATGACGCACCCAAATCAAAACCGCCAGAGCGGTTTGAGGTTGATAAAGGAATATGAGCTGTGAACACGTGTCCAGAAAACGTGTGGAGCGAGGCTTTATGACTAACTAACGGAACCTGTTTGTTTCCCTCTCCTCCCCCTTAAAGCCAAACTCCCCTCGGCTTTGTCAGGCTTTATCACCTCAAAAGTTACTTCCACATAATAGTGTTTCAGACACTCTACCGGCGACGACTGAGTAAGTGAGCGCCTGGGGTCGGGTTGCTTATGCTTGGTGCCGGAGAAAAGTTGCAAACAAGATCCATTTTGTTTGCATATCCTAAAGAAGAGGTGATTCTATGGCAGTCAGTATGCAAAAAACCAAACCAAAAGAAGCGGCAGTGGGTAATGGTCGAACCATCGAAGTGCCGCCCGTCATAACGGTCAGAGAGCTGGCTAAATTAATGTCCGTCAGTCCTATTGAAATCATCAAAGAGTTGATGAACAACGGGATGATGGCAAATATCAACCAGCAAATTGACTTTGATACGGTGTCTATCATCGGCGAGGGTATGGGGTTTGAAATTACGGCCCCCAAAACGCCGGAGCCGGAACCGGTTAAAGAAGTGCAGAATCTCCCGCTGCACCGGCGGCTGATCGCCAATGAAGACCCGAACAAACTCCAACCGCGCCCGCCGGTTGTGACCGTTCTTGGCCATGTGGATCACGGCAAAACAACCCTGCTCGACGCTATTCGTAAAACCCAGGTGGTCAAAGGCGAAGCAGGGGGTATTACCCAGCACATTGGCGCTTACCAGGTTTTTCTGGGCGACCGGCCAATTACCTTTTTGGATACGCCGGGCCACGCTGCCTTTACAGCGATGCGGGCACGCGGCGCGCAGGCCACCGATCTGGCCGTGCTGGTTGTCGCCGCCGACGATGGGGTCATGCCCCAGACCCGAGAAGCCGTTGAGCACGCCCGCGCGGCCCAGGTGCCGATCATTGTCGCTATGAATAAAATTGACAAAGCTAATGCCAATCCCGACCGGGTCAAACAGGGCCTGGCCGATATTGGCCTGGTGGTCGAAGATTGGGGCGGCGACGTCATTTGTGTGCCTCTTTCCGCCAAAGAAAACCGGGGCATTGACGAGCTGCTCGAAAACATCCTCCTGGTGACCGATGTGGCCAATCTTAAGGCCAATCCTGATCGCCTGGCTCAAGGGGTGGTCATCGAAGGTCAAGTGGACAAGCGCAGCGGCGTTTCGGCCACCCTGCTGGTCCAAAATGGCACCCTTAATGTAGGCGATATTATTGTCATCGGCACTCAGTATTCACGTATCCGGGCCATGTTCAACGATAAGGGCAAACGCATCAAACAGGCTGGCCCTTCTGTGCCGACCTCTATTCTGGGGCTATCCGAAGTTCCCGAAGCCGGTGAATTTTTTGAAGTGGTCGAGAATGAGCGAACTGCCCGGACAATGGTCGAAGAGCACCGGGCCAAGACAAGCAAAGGAACGCCGACCGCGGCCATCCGGCCCATTTCCCTGGAAGATTTCTTTAGTCGAACTCAAGAACATGGCGATCAAACGCTGAACATCATCGTCAAAGCCGATGTGCAGGGTTCGCTGGAACCCATTGTCAACTCGCTGAAAGAGTTGGGTGATGAGAAGTTAAAAATTAAATTGCTGTTGGAGGGCACGGGCAACATTTCCGAATCGGACGTGAACCTGGCGGTAGCCTCCGGGGCTATTATCGTCGGTTTCAGTGTTGACGTAGATCAAGGTGCGCAGCGAGTTGCCGAAACCGAGGGTGTGGATATCCGGCAGTATGATGTTATTTACAAGCTCATTGACGATATTGATAAGGCACTCAAGGGGCTGTTAGAACCAGTCTACGCCGATAAGGTGATTGGCCGAGCGGAAGTCCGGGTCGTATTCAAAATCCCCAAGCGGGGTAACATTGCCGGCTCCTATGTCCTCGAAGGCCAAATTACCCGCAATGCCATGGTCCGGGTCATGCGTCAAAGTAAACTGTTACATGAAGGTAAGATTTCTTCGTTAAAACGCTTCACCGAGGATGCCCGCGAGGTGGCGACCGGCTTTGAGTGTGGGATTGGCGTTGAGGGCTTTAATGATTTCCTGGTAGGCGATATTATCGAAGCTTACGTCAAGGAGCGGGTTAACTAGCTAATGGCCAGCCGGCGCCAGCGGCAGGTCGGTGAACTGCTGCACGAGGAACTTAGCCAGATTATCCAGCGTGACACAAAAGACCCACGCCTGGGTTTTGTTACCGTCACTGGCGTTGATGTTAGCCCGGATTTACGCCAGGCGCGCGTCTATATCACCGTGCTCGGCGACAAAGGTGACGTCAAAAGCACGCTGGCCGGGTTGACCAGCGCGGCCAATTATTTCCGTCACCTCCTGCGGCAGTCACTGTCGCTGCGCTACATCCCGGAACTCAGCTTCAAGCTGGATACATCTTTGGAATACGGCATGCACATCGAGGCCCTGCTGGATGAAATTAAGGAAGAGAGTGACGAGGCCGGTGAAAGAGAGCCAGAGGATGATACGTGATGCTTGATGCGTAAAAATTTACCCTATGTATCCCGCATCACGTATCAGGTGTACATTTGTGGTGACAAAAACTGATTTCCCCTTCCTCTCCGGCCTGCTCAATATCGACAAACCCAAAGGTATTACCTCTCACGATGTCGTCAACCGGGTGCGTCGGCTGGTCGGACAGCGGCGCGTGGGGCATGCCGGTACGCTTGATCCCATGGCGACCGGCGTTTTGCTGGTTTGTCTGGGGCAAGCCACCCGGCTGATTGAATATGTGGTGGCCGGCCAAAAACAGTATCGTGCCACCATCCGTTTTGGCGTTACCACCGACACGCTGGACGCCGAGGGGCAAGTTACCGCGGTAAACGATCTTTCCTCGCTTGACGAAGCGCATTTGCGCGAGATTCTGCCTGCCTTTCTAGGTGAAATTGAACAAATTCCGCCGCTCTTTTCAGCCATCAAACAAGCGGGCCAGCCGCTCTACAAGCGGGCCAGGGCTGGGAAGGTGGTTGAAGTGGCTCCCCGCCGCGTCACCATCCACGCCCTGACCTGGGTAGCCTGGCAGCCACCTGATTTGATCCTTGACATCACCTGTTCAGCCGGTACCTATATCCGCGCCCTGGCCCGCGATTTAGGCGAAGCCGCCGGTTCGGGCGCGCACCTGGCCGAGCTGACCCGGACGGCCAGCGGTCCGTGGCAGTTAGCCGAAGCCGTATCGTTAGAACAGCTTGAATGGGAAGCAGCCCAAAATGCTTCGGCCTGGCAGAGACACCTCCACCCGCCCGATAAGGCCATCACCCATTTACCTAAAGTCATCTTAACGGAGGAGGCAGTCAAGCACGTCCAGCAAGGACGGCAGCTCCAAATCGAAGCTGCGCCTTATCTCGAAAACGCTGGACCGATACGAGCTTATACCCCAAGTGGGGATTTCCTGGCGATTTTGACATCGGTTGAACCCAGTGCTAAACTCTGGCAGCCGAAGAAGGTATTTCAAATAAAAGACAAGTAGCAAGGTTGCAGAGTAGCAACAGGAAGAGCAATTTGCGACTTTGCTACCTTGTTATCTTGGGATCTATTATCCGAGCGAGTTGAACCCAAAACTATGCGAATTATTCGAGATTTTGCGGCGGCTCATCTGAATGGGCCGACGGTACTGACGATTGGCACCTTTGATGGCCTGCACCGGGGCCATCAAGCCCTGATCAAGCAGCTTCAACAATCAGCTAAGGAGCGCCAGGCTCAGGCGGCCGTGATTGCCTTTCATCCCCGACCCAAGACCGTTTTAGCCCCCCACCTACCTCATAATGATTATCTGACCACTCCGGGAGAACGGATCGCCCTGTTTGAAGAGTTAGGGCTTGATATCTTGATTTTGATCCCCTTCACCCTGGAATTTTCCCAAACTACAGCCGCCGATTTTATGAAGTTATTAGTAGACCGGCTGAATTTGATTGAATTGTGGGCGGGTCACGATTTTGCTCTGGGCAAAAATCGCGAAGGCAACCTGGAGAAATTGAGAGCGTTGGGTCATGAGCTGAATTACCACGTGTGTGAATTCACCCCGATTTTGATTAACGACAAAGTTGTGAGCAGTACCCAAATTCGGGACCTACTGCGGGCGGGAGAGGTGCGCCAAGCGACCGAGTTTTTGGGACGTTACCCCTCTTTGAACAGTGAAATTGTGCAGGGTGCGAACCGGGGCCACACCATCGGTTTTCCTACGGCTAATTTTGCGGTTCCCCCCGAACGATTGCTGCCCGCCAATGGGGTTTACGCTACGTTTGTCAAGCTCCCCGGCGAAACCCAACGCCGCGCCAGCGTGACCAATGTCGGTATTCGCCCCAGCTTTGAGGGCACCGAGCGCACTGTCGAAGCCTATATTTTTGATTTTGACCAGATGATTTACGGCCAGCGGCTAACCCTGGAATTTGTAGAGCGCCTCCGCCCGGAAAAGAAATTTAACGGCATCAATGAACTGGTTGCGCAGATCAGGCATGACGCAGAGCAGGCCAGGGAACTGCTGGCAGAAGAAAAAGCAGTAGACAGTAGACGGCGCTAAAGCGTACCCTTGCGGTATAGACAGTAGACGAAAAAGATTAGACGGCGATCGGCGGTCGGTCGTCTACGGTCGTATATTAACTGAGGCCACGAAGCCTTCGACAATCGGGAGCGAGCAGACCGGTAGCCGAGGGCTTTCTTTTTTGGTTACTACTCAGGTGGCTGGCACTTTTCTCCTAACCAAGTGCCAGTCACCTTTAGCCTGAACAATTACCTTTTTTGTTTAAGGAGGGACCGAATTAACTGTGGAATATCCAAAAACTCTATCCCCGCAAACAACCTTCTGGCGCGACTATCAGGCGGCTTTTAGCGAAATCACTTTTGTAGTTGTGGTGATGGTCTGGGGTATTACCTTCATCTTTTCCAAAGATGCCTTACAAGTCATTGGACCATTTGCTTATAATACCATCCGCCTGCTGCTGGGTGCGGTCACCCTGGCCGTTTTGGTTGGCCGTGACTGGCAATCTATTGACCGCTCGTACCTTTGGCCTTCGCTCATAACAGGACTGGTCCTCTTTGGCTCTTACGCAGTTCAGGCCTACGGCATGCAGTTCACCACGGCCAGCAAAGCCGGCTTTCTGACCGGCACCAACCTGGTTTATGTGCCGA
The DNA here is from genome assembly GCA_015075185.1 of Anaerolineales bacterium. GTDB lineage: Bacteria > Chloroflexota > Anaerolineae > 4572-78 > J111 > DSQQ01. The sequence continues at coordinate 1,192,028 of JABTUW010000004.1, forward strand.
TCCTATCGGCCTGGCTGCTCCGCCGCGCTCCCAGCCGCACTGCTGTTGCCGGCGTCATTCTGGCTTTTGTTGGCCTGTATTTGATTTCCTTTGAAAGCGGTCTGAACGGTTTGACCATTGCTCCTGGTGATTTTTGGGTCGCTCTGGGTGGCGTCGGCTGGGCGCTTTATATCATTGTCCTGGCCCGTTACTCGCCCTATTTAAATGTGATGGTTTATGCGGCGCTGCATGTTTTGGTCGCCGCCCTGATGACGGGGATCTGCTGGCTGGTTGTCGAGCCGTTGGTTGTGCCGGTCACCTCAACCGCTTTATGGATTGGCGTGCTGACCACCGGCTTTTTAATTATCGGCCTGGGCACCAGTGTCCAAACCTGGGTAACCCGCACCGCCTCGCCCACCCGCGTGGCTCTCATTGCCGCCCTTGAGCCGGTCTTTGCCGCCATCGGCGGCTGGTGGATTGGGGAACTCATTACCCCGCGGATCATATTGGGCGGTGCACTAATTATGGCCGGCATGCTCCTGGCCGAGTTGGGACACCTGCTGCGACAGAAAGGCTTATGAACTCACTTGGCTTGCTCAAAAGCCCTTTGGTAATATTCCCAACCATTGATCTGCGGTTTGGGAGGGCTGCTTATATTCTGAGCCAGATAAATAACCACTATCATAATTAACAACACAATCATGAAGTACCGCTTAACTTGGTCAAGTGTTATCCTCGTTTTCAGATTGAGACTGAATAATTTGGAACGATACATGTTGCGCATGGTCTTATCCCCCTTCTGGTCAAGGTTAAAAGATGAAACAGCTCATACCTGCGTAGCATCCATTGGAGCCGCTTTGGCCAACAACGTAGCGCCATAGCCTTGCAGCTTGCGCCCCAACTCGACCATCCGGCTACCCAACCAGATAGCAAACTTCCGGGTAGTTTCCTGATAATTGAACATTTGGGGCCGGGCAAGCTTAATCAGCCGGATATGTTCAGCGTCCTGTAATCTTTCGGAATATCGTTCACGACCAAAAAATTCGATATTATTGGGAAATATTTTAAGACCTCCTGTCGCTCAAACTAAAAGTTAAGTGTCATCAGCTATAAATTCTTTAATCTAATCTGTAGGTATCTGAGTTCATCCGTGGACGATTTCTTATTGAGAACAGCCGGCCCTTACGAGAACGGGCTAATGGCTAATTCCAGGGTCAGCCAATCCAGAAAATCGGCGGCGACCGGGGTCAGTTCAGCGATGCGCCGCTCGCGCACAGCCGGAGAGTCAGGTCCCAATTGCGCGTCCCAGTCCAGCGCCAGTGGGCTTGCTTGAGGGAGACGCCCATCGCGGATATAGCCGACCATGAGCGATGTTGCGCCATAATTGAGAAAGTGCTCGTCGAAGAGCGAAGCCGCCCATTGGGGGTAGTAACCGGCAAAGCCGGTATAGGCCCGTTTGAGCGCAGCCGGGAAAACCAGGCGGCGAATCCAGCCCGGCGCTGTTGTCGCCGGTATGTAGTTGAAAACTGCTTTGGTTAGCGGCATCATCACTGCTGTGGTGAATAAAAAAGCTGCCACTCCTTCAAAAAGATTAGAACTTACATTTTGAGTAGTCACTGCTATCCTCCCAAAGATTTGCTTACGTCTAATTAAAAGTTAGTTCATCAATTTCTATAATTCAGATTATAAACCAGACCTGTTTGGAGACTGGCTCAGTAATTGTTCGGAAACTACTCGAAAGCTGTTTCTGAGAGGCAAAGTTGTTATCAAAACCTGACAGGTTTTCATACAGTGACCTGTCAGGTTTGATTCCCCAAGATTTATTTCGGCCAGTCAGCAGAAGATCTGTGTGACTTCTTACTTGGTTGAAAACTCCATCAGGCCAACATCTCCATCCGTAGTAATCTTATTGAGGCGAATTACCCCATTTTCGATGAGGTGAAACTGCATGGGACGAGGCGGCCAGGCCAGGGTATGGCTGTCTGCCGGGATACGCCCGCGTTCGCTCTGATGGTAGGCAGACAGGGCATTCTCCAGACGAGACGTTACATCGGCCCTATAAAACTCAGCCAGTCGGTTATACCGGGCCGCTTCAGCCGCCATTGCCTGCTGCGCCTTAGCCTCACTGCCAGCCGCATAAAACAGCCCCAAGCTGGTGTAACGAGCCGCTTCGGCTTCACGCACACGCTGAATATTAGCTTCAGTGGCAATGTGCGTTTTCCTTTCCAGCTCAAGCAGATTGGGACGGGCTGGGAAATCGCGCACAATCCGCTGAGGAACGCCGGCGGCATCGCTTTTATTGATGGCTGCAACCAGATTAGTGGCAAACACGCCCAGGACTAAACCCAGGGCCAGAATAGCCAGGGCTAAAGGCCAACTGAAGGGCCGCACCGGGGCGACTTCGATCGATCTGTTAACATTACTTTGAGTTGTCATCGGTTATCTCCTTATTTAACAAAAAATCTTGTTATCCACCTAGTTTACAACTGGCGAGACGTAAAAAGTCGTCAGAGATGAGCCTGAGTTGCTTTACGCTCGACATTCCCCCTCTTATCAGCCAAATATTTCTCCTTTATTCATTCTTCATGGACTTCAACCTCCCCCGGCTGGCCGAAAAACTCATTTCCCAGAAAGTTTGTCACTTGTTCCAGAGTGTAAAACTCCCACCGCCGCCGTTCTCCGGCAACCTCTTCAATAGCAACGATGCGGGGCGGCGGCTGTTTTGGAGCGGTAAATAATTCCATCTCACTATGCAGCATAAGGTAAGTACGGTAGGATTTTATAGGTTGGGTATTCATTGGCCCCATCTCCTCCACGACTCCACGTTCATCCTTGGTTAGAGCTGTTGATTAATTATTCTGTATTGACTATAAGCCATAGCTGTTTGGAAATTGCCTCAAAAACTGTTCGGAAACTGTTCAAAAATAGCGATCATTACTTTTCTCCTGAAGTTTTTACCGGCGTTTTATTCCGCCAAAAGGTCAGTTTGTTTATTTACCACTCTGGCTTAAAATATAAGCCAGAGTTGTTGGGAGATTGGCTCAAAAACTGTTCGCAAACTGTTCGAAGCCCGTTTACGGCTGAGACAAAAGTACTATATCGAGATTGTTTGAGCCTTTGTAGACTTCTTCACAAATCACTGGGGCAAAATAGGATACATGGACGTTATTTATCGTCTCCGCCTGCTGGGGATGATGCAAGTTGAGAAGAAGGGTGTACTACTGCGCGATTTTGAATCGCGCAAGGCGCTGGCCCTCCTCGGCTACCTGGCACGACAAGACCAGCCTGTTTCGCGCAGCCACCTGGCCGGCCTTTTTTGGGGTGATAAAGAGGAAGCGCGCGGACGGCGCAATCTCAGCCGAGAATTGAGCCAGCTTTCAGCCCTGCTTCCCGGCTGCTTCCAGGCCGACTACCACACCATCCAGTTTCTACCGCCGGACACGTTCTGGGTAGATGTCCACATCTTTGCCAAATTGGTGAAAAGTGGTCTTGGCAAAAGCGCGTCCAAATCATCCCTGTCCAAAACCGGGCCACATTCACAAATGCCCAAAACTGCCACCGATTGGTTTCCGGCACACCTTGCCGCCGATATCCAGGTGGAGTTACTGGCCGAGGCCGTCGCTCTGTACTGCGGCGACTTTATGACCGGCTTTTTTCTGGACGATTGTCCTGAATTTGAAACGTGGCTGCTGCGCGAGCAAGAAGGCTGGCGGCGGCAGGTCACAGAGCTGCTGGAAAGACTGCTTGTTTATTACGCCCGGTCCAACCAGGATGACCTGGCCCTAACCCAGGCCCGGCGCTGGCTGGAATTGGAACCCTGGCGCGAACGCGCCCATCGCTACCTGATGGTTCTGTTGGCCCGCCAGGATGAGCGCAGCGCCGCCCTGGCCCAGTATGAAATCTGCCGCCGCGCCCTGGCCGAGGAACTGGCGGTAGAGCCTTCGGCGGCGATGGTAACATTGTATGAACAGATTCGCTCAGGAGAATTGAGCAGGGAGGCAGAGGAGCAGGGGAGCGCAGGGGAAGTTGTTAGTGCATCCCTGCACCCTGGTGACCCCCTCCCCTCCCCCTCACCGGTTGCTTTGCATAAAGTTCCGACCCCCTCCACGCCTTTTATTGGCCGGGAAGAGGAATTGGCCCAAATTGCCGCGCATTTAAACGACCCGGCTGTCCGCTTGCTGACCCTGATCGGCCCTGGCGGTATTGGTAAAACCCGCCTGGCCATTCAGTCCACCTGGCAGGCAATCCAGGCGGACACCGGGCTGTTTGCAGATGGCGTCTACTTCATTCCCCTGGACTCGCTCAGCTCAGCCGAATTTCTCGTTGCTACCCTGGCCGACGTGTTGAACTTTTCTTTTTACAGCGGGGCTAATCCGGCTAACCAACTCCTCGACTATCTGCGGGAAAAGCGGCTGCTTTTGGTGCTTGACAATTTTGAGCATCTCCTGGCGGGGGTCGGCCTGCTGAGCGATATTCTCCGGCAGGTCCCTCAGGTCAAGATTCTGGCTGTATCGCGCGAACGTCTGAATTTGCAGGAGGAATATTTGCTGCCGATCCAGGGGTTGAAAGTACCCGAACCCCAGCCCAAGCTGAGTTGGCAGCGGGCCAAGGCCCCGGCGCTGGAGGCGTACAGCGCGGTGCAGCTCTTTCTGCAGCGCGCCCAAACCGTCAACCCTGGCTATATCCTTTCGGAAGCGGAAACGCCCTGCGTGGTCCACGTCTGCCGCCTGACCGAAGGGACGCCGCTGGCCATTGAACTGGCCGCGGCCTGGCTGCGGCTGCTCTCTTGCCAGGAAATCGCCCAGGAAATTGAGCAAAATCTCGATTTTCTGACCACTTCACTGCGCAATATCCCCGAACGGCAGCGCAGCCTGCGGGCCGTGTTTGACTATTCCTGGCGGCTCTTATCGGCGGAAGAGCAGCGGGTTTTCCGGCAGTTGGCCGTGTTTTGGGGTGGGTTTCAGCTTGAGGCGGCCAGGCAAGTCGTCGGCGCTGCCCTACCGCTGCTGCTGGCCCTGATGGACAAGTCGCTGCTGCGCCGAACCGAGACGGGACGTTATACCCGGCACCTGCTCCTGTGGCAGTACGCCGCCGAAAAGCTGGACGAGACGCCCCAGGAAAAAGAAGAAGTTCAAGCCTTACACGGCCAGTACTACGCGGCGTTTCTGTATGGCAAAGAGCAATTACTGACCGGGGGCCAACAAAAAGAGGCGTTAGCCGAGATCAATATCGAGATTGAGAATGTCCGAGCCGCTTGGCGCTGGGCCGTTGCTCACGGCGACCTCGCCACTATCGAGCCAGCCCTGGAAAGCCTGTTCCATTTTTACGACATCCGCAGTTGGTTTCAGGAAGGCGCTGAGTCTTTCGGCTGGGCAGCGACGAGTTTGAGAGACGAGACGCAGGGAAACGAGGAAACGAGGGGCGGAGAAGCGGAAGAACTCAAGGGAACTGAGGGGAACTCAGGGGAACTCGGGGAAGCCGGAGAAAGCGATAATCGTAAATCCAAAATCCAAAATCCAAAATCCAAAATTGTCTTGGGCAAGCTGTTGGCGCGGCAGGGCTGGTTTACGTTCCAACTTGGCCAGCATGAGGCGGCCAAGGCGCTGCTGCACGAGAGTTTGGGCATCCTCCGTAGTCTTGATTCCGCAGCCCGAGGGGAAACAATCTTTCCGCTAAATTATCTGGGGGCGGTACACCGGCATCTGGGCGAGTATGAACTCGCCCGGCAGTTGTGCCAGGAGAGTATGGTCCTTTGCCGAGAAATGGGAGACACGCTGGGTTTGAGTATTGCTCTCAACATTCTAGGCCAGGTGGCTTACCTAAAAGGGGATTACAGCCGATCCCGGCAGTTATGCCAGGAGAGTCTGGCCTTGAAGCAAGGGATTGGCGACCGGCGGGGTATGACCTTCTCCCTCAATAATCTGGGACAAGTGGCTTATGCCCTGGGCGAGTATCCCGAAGCCAAAGCATTTTTTGAAGAAAGCCTGACGATTTGCCAGGAAATCGGCGACCGGCGCGGGATTGCCCTCTGCCTCAGTTACCTGGGCGATGTGGTGCAAATGATGGCCGAATACCAGGGTGCCAAACAATTATATCAAGAAAGCCTGTCTATTTTTAAAGAGATTGGCAATCAATGGGGCGCTATTTCCGCCCGCACCAAGCTGGGTTACGTGACCAGTCTCGACGATATTCAAACCGCCAGGGACTATTTCAGTGAGGCCCTCAAGGTGGCGCTCAACATCCAGGCGATTCCGGGTGCGCTGGATGCCCTGGTAGGGTTGGCTTCCCTGCTGATAAAAACGGGTGGCGCGGAAAGAGAGCAAGCCCTGGAGATTCTGGCTTTAGCCCTCAGCCATCCAGCCAGCAGCCGCGATAATCAAGACCGGGCGGCGCGTCTATTGGCCGAGGTAGAACCTCAGTTTTCAGCAGCGACGGTTAAAGCCGTTCGAACCAGAGGGCAGGTTAATACACTGGAGACGGTAGTAAGAGCGGTATTGAGCAAAGAGAGAAGTTGAACTCCTGCCTCCGCCTGAAAGTACCCATCGGATTTAACCCATGTTCCCCATAAATTGTCCCAAAAGTTGCATGCACCATGAACCATGTTATAATCCCGCGTCAGGAGGAGCAGGCCGAATCGAGGATCATTATCCTTGAAGCTCCACTTCCCCACCATTTTCATTATTCCATTTCACAACATCAAAACCATACTGGTCTATTCGCCAGGTAAGAGTTTAATTCGTTAAAGGAGGCATTGTCATGGCAACACCGATCACCGATAAGGAATGGGCGCAGATACTGGTCCACGCCTGGACTGACGAGGCGTTTAGGAAGAAGCTTGAAAAGAGTCCGACCGCAGCGCTCAAAGAGGCAAAAAAGAAATTTGGCTTCAAATACGATGTTTTTGTCAATATCCCTGACCCACCGGCAGACTTGACCCAAGAACAACTCCATGCCTTTGCCCACGGGATGTCCCTGTCCTCACCTAAAAGTTGTTCCTACAGCTAAATAGAAAGCGATCCTCAGGATCAGCTTAACCTGCCGTCTCTAAAACTGGCAACAATGACCCAACGGCCGCACTTTAAGCCCTATTTTCGGTGTGAAATCATACCGACTGAGGGTATTTTTTTACTTTCCGAAAAAAAACAGTTCTTGCTGCAAGGGGCAGCCTACCTTAAGCTGGCGCCGTTGCTTACCGGCCAATATACCATTGACGAAATCATGGCTGAACTTAACGGTCAGCTTTCCCCGGCAGAAGTGTTCTATGCCCTGGAGATGCTGCGGCGTGAGGGGTACATTGTTGATTCGGCCCCATCCCTGCCCTCGGAGCAGGCCGCCTTCTGGGAGATGCTGGGGGTAGCTGCGGAGCACGCGGCCAGGCAGTTACAGCAGAGGACAGTTTCCCTGATCGCCTTGGGCCAAGTTGACCCTGCTCCTCTGAAAGCGATGCTCGAAAGTGCTGGGGTCGGCTGTGTTGACAACGGCGCACTGGGCGTGGTCTTGACTGACGATTATTTGCAGCCTGGTTTGGAGGCCTTCAATCGAGCGGCCTTGCTGCATCATCGGCCGTGGCTGCTGGTCAAACCGGTTGGAGTAGAGGTGTGGATCGGCCCTGTCTTTATCCCCGGACAAACCGGGTGTTGGGCATGTCTGGCCGACCGTCTGCAAGGGCAGCGCAAAGTCGAAAGTTATCTGGAGAGAAAGAAAAGCCTTCCCGGTCCGCTGGTTACCTCTCTGGCTGTTCTGCCGTCAACCCTGCAAACAGCCCTGGGACTTGCCGCTACCGAAATTGCAAAATGGGTGGTCCTTGAACAGAACGAAGCGCTTACGGGCCGGATCATTGCCCTGGATACCCTTTCGCTCGAAATGAAAACCCATCTTCTTACCCGGCGTCCCCAGTGCCCCCACTGCGGAAACCCGAAGCTGGTTTCGAGGCAACAATCAGCCTCACTTAAGCTGCAAAGCCAACAGAAACTCTATACCAGCGATGGCGGACATCGTCGTTGCTCACCTGTGGAGACTTTCCAGCGTCTCGCGCATCACCTTAGCCCAATCACCGGCATCGTCGGGAGTCTCCACCCCATCACCCTGGAAGGGGACAAGAACGGTTTGATACCCGGCTATATTGCCGACCACAATTTTGCCCTGACCAATAACAATCTGGACACCCTGCGGGAAAATCTGCGCGCCCAATCCGGCGGCAAAGGGAAACAGGACATTCAAGCCAAAGTGAGCGCGCTGGGCGAATCCATTGAGCGGTATTCAGGGGTCTTTCAGGGTGACGAGGCCCGGATCCGGGCCAGCTTCAAAGAGTTGGGAGTCGCCGCCATTCATCCCAATGCCTGTATGCTTTTCAGCGAACGCCAATTGGCGAAGCAAGCGCAGACTGCCAATGGCTCTCCATTCAGGTGGGTTCCAACCCGCTTTGATGAGACCAGAGAAATTGAGTGGAGTCCCGTTTGGTCTTTAATCTCTGGAGAGACGCGCTATGTGCCAACAGCTTACTGCTACTACGGTTATTCCCGGATATATCAGACCAGCTTCACTCGAGCCGACTCGAATGGCTGCGCAGCCGGTAACACTAAAGAAGAGGCGATTCTACAGGGTTTCATGGAGTTGGTTGAACGGGACAGCGTGGCTTTGTGGTGGTACAATCGCCTCAAGAAACCGGCTGTGGATCTGGCCAGTTTTGACGAACCATATTTTCAGCAACTGCCAGCCTATTATAAAACGTTGCAGCGCGACCTCTGGGTCCTTGACCTGACGAGCGATTTGAATATTCCCACCTTCGCCGCTATCTCACGCCGCACTTCCCACAAGACTGAAGATATTATTTTTGGTTTTGGCGCTCACTTCGATGCCCAACTGGCTATACTCCGTGCCCTGACCGAACTCAATCAGTCGCTTCCTTCAGTCGTTGCAGCTCAACCGGCTAAAGAAAATCACCGCTACCTGAACCCCGACGCGTTCGCCTGGTGGCAGGCGGCGACCCTTGAGAATCAGCCTTACCTGACCCCCGACGGAACCCTGGCCTCAAAAGTTCAGGCCGATTATCCCCAGAGTTGGGAGGATGATCTCCATCTTGATGTTATAAATTGTGTGCGGATTGCCCAAGATAAAGGCCTGGAAACGTTGGTCTTGGACCAAACCCGGCCAGACCTGGGACTCCATGTGGTGAAGGTGATTGTCCCCGGTCTGCGGCATTACTGGGCCAGATTTGGTCCCGGCCGCCTGTATGATATTCCGGTTCAAATGGGGTACCTGAGTGAACCCTTGAGCGAGGACCTGTTGAACCCTCATGTTGTTTACTTCTAATCGTTCCACTATCATTTTTTGCCAGTTGGGTGGGATGAGGAGACCTCCCAATGAATAGTTTTGATTTATTGACCCAGGACTTTGTTTTATCGTTTAAGGAGGGCATCTCTCTGGTTGAACAAGCAGACGGGAGCGCCGTCCTGGAGTCACCTGGGGCGAATTTGCCGCTGGGGCAAGCTTCAAAGGGCATGAGGGCAGCGCTGCGGCTACTCTCGACTCAGGGCGCTATAGAAAAGGAACTGGTAGACCTGGCCGGACAGCATGACGGGAGCGCCGGCTTGCCCAAGATGCTCTACTACCTGCAACGTTTTACCCAATCCGGTCTGATTTGTCACACCGTCACTTCAAACGGAAGCAAATTAGCGACGATTGTCCCGACCTCGCCCATCTATCAATTCAGACTCGTTGAGCCTGCCCTCCATGAACCGTACAGCCTGTCACGCTTTGCTTATCTGCATCAAAACGGTGGACAATTCGTCCTGGAATCGCCCTTGGCGCAGGCCAAAATAGTGCTGCACTGTTGGCAAGCCACAGCCATGCTGCATGGCCTGGCGACATCCCGGACTTTGACCGAGTTGGGTAAGGATTTTCAGGATATAACCGACGCCTCCATTTCTCTGTTTGTGAGTTTGCTGCTGGGGTGCGATATGGTACAGAGGGCTGGAAAAGAAGAGCCGGAAGCGCTGGCTCAATGGGATTTTCACGACCTGCTTTTCCATTCAAGAAGCCGGCTGGGCCGATACACCGGCCCCTATGGCGCTACCTATCGTTTTCGAGACAAGACTCAGCCCCTGCCTGTGGTTAAACCACTGATGTCAGAAGAAACGATTAGTTTGTACAAGCCCGACCTGGATACCCTCAAAAAAGATGATCCATCCTTCACCTGTGTCCTGGAAGAAAGGCAATCTATGCGCAAACAGGATGGCGAACGGCCCATCACGCTTGAACAATTAGGCGAGTTTCTCTATCGCACGGCGCGCATCAGGGCCTTGCATCAGGCAGAACAGGGTTTGTATGAGTACAGCAGCAGACCCTACCCCAACGGCGGAGCTTGTTATGAATTGGAACTCTACGTTGCAGCCAGGGCTTGTACCGGACTTAGTCAGGGTCTCTACCATTATGACCCGCGTGAGCATCAACTTTGCAAGCTGGCTGGCCGCGCCGACGCAGTTAACATTCTCCTGCAGGAGGCCTCTTATGCCACCGCCGAACAGAGCAGGCCCCAGGTTTTAATCATCCTGACAGCCCGTTTTCACCGAGTGACCTGGAAATATGAAGCTATGGCCTACGCCCTGATCTTGAAGAATGTCGGTGTGCTCTACCAAACCATGTACCTTGTCGCCACCGCGATGGGACTGGCCGCTTGCGCCCTGGGCGGCGGAAACTCGGATCTATTTGCCGCCGCTGCCGGCACCGATTATTTCGCCGAGACGTCCGTTGGTGAATTTATTTTAGGGACCAAGGCCGGGCGGTAGCCAAGATCGAGATTGCACACAATCCATCGGTTTTCGGAGGGTGAAAGTGTACTTTTTTACTCCGGTTTTAGGTTGATAGGAGGAGTTCGAGCGTGGAAAACCAATTGCAGGTTGACTTATTGAATGAGCAACTCGATCAGTTTCAGGAACAGGGCTACCTCAACCTGGGCCGGATCACCTCTGACGCAGAGATCGAATCGCTGAAAGAGGTCTGCGCTCAGATCGTCGAGCGAAAAACAGGTTATACTTTGGCAGAACTGGCCCAGATTAGCCGCTTTAAACCTCAACCAGCGCCCCTAACAGTCAGCGCGCCGAAAGAAATGTTTCCTGCTCTCAAGAACACGACCTACTATCGAAATGCGCTCAGGGTAGTAGCCAGACTACTCGAGACCGAAGAAACTAACCTCATCAGCGGCTGGCGGCTATTTATCAAACCGCCCGGCTGCGGCGGGACCCCTTGGCACCAGGACGCCGCTTATCGCCCCCCGCCCTATCGCAGCGCCACCATCTGGCTGCCGCTGGACCCGATGATAAAGGAGAGCGGTTGTTTACAATTTATTGAGGGGTCTCATCGTCAGGGGATACAGCCCTATCAAGCTAACGATGGGTTCCTGATCACCGAAAATGTTAATGAGGCACAGGCTGTCGCCTGTCCCCTCTTGCCGGGCGAAGCAACGGTTCATCACTGTTTTGTGCTGCATTACGCCGGGCCTAATCAGACCGACCAATTACGCCGGGTTTTGGTCACTATTTTTCAAGCAACGGGAAGGTAGGGATTTATGACTCATATTCATGCAGCCAACTCGCAGCCAGCGCCCCTCATTGATATCGCCATTATCGGGGGGGGTGTTTCTGGCGCTTATACGGCTTACCGGTTAATGAAATCAGACCCGGCGGCAAGCCCGGTGCTCAAGCGCCTGTTACAAATCAGCGGCAAAGACCGGCTGGACATCGGATTATTCGAGCTAAGTAACCGCATCGGAGGCCGGCTTTGGTCATACCATCTGCCCGGAATGACCAGCTTGCCGGCTGAATTGGGGGGTCAGGGCTTTGCCCAGTACATGCAAAATGTTTACGGCTTAGCCACCCAAGAACTGAGGCTTGAGCTTTCTGCGTCTTCGAGCTACAACAAGCGCTACTTTCAGTATCTCCGAGGGCATCGTTTTAACTATAAAGATAATTTACTTCGCGGCCCACGCAAGAAAAAGTATTACCCCGGTGTTATTCCCTATTTTCTGAAAAATGACGAAAAGGAGAAGGATCTGGATGAGTTGATAGAAGAGGCAAGCCTGGCCGGCATACCAGAACAAATCAAAACAGTCATTGCTGATATAGAAGAGGCGCTGAAGCAAGGCGATCTTGGGGGGGCATTTAAGAAAAGGAAACAAGAATTGATCCCTCTCCTTCGTAATGCCAGAGTTAACGACAGCGGGCCGGCCTTTTCCCAAAGACCGCTCTACGAGTTGGGGTTTTGGAATGTCCTGGAGGCCAGGCTCAGCAGCGAGGCCTACCAGCTTATTTCGGATTCATCTTATGATTATTCGGATTTCCGCAACTTCAACTTCTACGACTCTATTGTGAGTAATTTAGACGCAGATTTTTGCTTCGATCTGAACCCCCAACCTTTTGTGCAACTCAAAAATGGTTACCAGGAACTGCCGAAAACGCTGGTCAAGCATTTTCGAGACGAGGGCGGTTCGGTGCATCTACAAACTATGTTGCGCTGTCTGCGCCTCGAATATCATAACGGCGAACCCTTGATTGCCCTGGATATTGGCCCAACCGGAGTACCCCTTGACTCCACGCTGTACGCCCGTTATGTGGTCCTGGCGCTGCCGCAGCGGGCGCTGGAATTACTTGATCCGGCCAGTGTTATCTTCCAAAATCCTCGTTTCAAGACGGAGATGAATACTGTTACCCCGGCATTAGCAGGCAAAATCTTCTTAGCCTATGACCAGCCCTGGTGGGAAGCCCTGGAATACGGACCGGGCAAGGTTCCCAATGAGCAGATTACATGTGGCTTTTCCATCACCGATTTACCGATCCGGGTTTGTTACTACATTGGGAAGCAGGAGGATGGAAAATCACTCTTGCTGGCCTCTTTGAACGATGACGTTATTAGCCCCTTTTGGGATGGATTTTTACATGCGTCTCGCATGGGAGTTCATAATGCCCCCTATGGGGGTAACCCCAATAGTGGATTTAACCTGTTTGCTCCAGAAGACATGGTCAGCGCGGTTCAACGGCAACTGGTCCAAATGCATGGGCTTAAACCCGGAAAGTTTCCCGAACCCTATGCCGCTATTTATCACTATTGGGGCGACGATCCTTTTGGCGGGGGCTGGCATGATTGGAACCCCCACGTGCGAAGTTGGGAAGTTATCCCCAGCATTCGCCAGCCCATCCCCGGTGTGAACATTTTTCTGTGTGGCGAAGCCTATTCCGCCTCTCAGGGCTGGGTTGAAGGCGCCCTCAACACCGCTGAAATGGTTCTGGAAACTCATTTTGGTCTGCCCCGGCCCGATTGGGTCCATCCAGAGTATGATTTTGGCCCTTGACCCAGGTGTTGCAGCGCAAGAGGAATTCAAAATTTTATGGGGTTCTAATGGTTAGCGATTTGATTGAAAGTAAAGGACGGGCATAAATGGCAGTCTCTCTATCGGGCTATCAAGTTAAGGAAACGATTCACGAAAGTAGTAGCTCGCTGGTTTACCGGGGACTCTCCAGGACAAACAACCAATCTGTTATCCTCAAAATGCTGAAACAGGCCTACCCTTCCCCGGAAAAGATCGCCTGGTTCAAGCGAGAATTTGAAAGAACCCAGAACTTGAACCCTTCACCCGATACGGGAAAGGCTCTGCCAGGTGTCGTGGAAGCTTACAGCCTGGAAAGTGACCAACAGCGCTGGATCATGGTGCTGGAAGATTTTGGCGGCGACTCCCTCGACCGGTACCTCCGGCGCAAACCCTTCACCGTCACTGAGTTTCTACCGCTGGCCCTTGAGATAGCCGAAATTTTGGGGCAAATCCATCAACGACAAATCATCCATAAAGATATTAACCCTTCCAACATTGTTTTGCACCCGACGAGCCGCCAGATCAAAATTATTGACTTTGGCATTTCCACAACCCTCTCCCGTGAAAACCCGACCCTCCGCAATCCTAACGTTTTGGAAGGAACGTTGGCTTACATCTCCCCGGAACAAACAGGACGGATGAATCGGGCTTTAGACTATCGCACCGATTTTTACTCTCTGGGCGTCACCTTTTATCAGATGTTGACGGGTGAATTACCCTTTCCATCCTCCGATGCGCTGGCGTTAGTCCATGCCCATCTTGCCAAACAGCCCATCCCGCCCCATGAACTTAATGCCGCTATTCCCCTGCCGCTCTCCCAAATTGTTCTCAAGCTGATGGCTAAAAACGCCGAAGATCGCTACCAGTCGGTGATCGGCCTTAAGGCGGATTTAGCGGAATGTCTGCGCCAGTGGCAGACCAGCGGGCTGATTGAGCCTTTTTCTCTGGGCCAGCATGATATTGCCGATCACTTCCAAATTCCCCAAAAACTGTATGGCCGAGAACAGGAAATCGAGCAACTCTTATCTGCTTTTGAGCGTGTTGGCCAGGGCGCCTGTGAAATGATGCTGGTCTCCGGTTATGCCGGCGTTGGCAAATCAGCCTTGATCCAGGAAGTCTACCGGCCCATCACCCGCCAACGCGGCTACTTCATCGCCGGCAAGTTCGACCAATTGCAGCGAAATATTCCCTATGCCTCTCTCGTTCGCGCCTTTCAGTCTTTAATTCAGCAGCTTTTGGCGGGGAATGAGGCAGAAATCACCGAGTGGCGCACCAAAATGTTAGACGCTCTAGGCTCAAACGCCCAGGTCATTATCGAAATAATTCCCCAGGTGGAACTGATTGTTGGCCCTCAACCGGCAGCGCCTGACCTGCCCCCGTCCGAAGCTCAGAACCGCTTCAAGCTGGTCTTTCAAAACTTTATCCGGGTATTTACCCGGCCAGAACACCCGCTCGTGCTCTTTCTGGACGATTTGCAATGGGCCGACATTGCTTCGCTGGATTTGCTCAAATTGCTACTGACCGCGCCGGACAGCCAATACCTGTTTGTCATCGGGGCATATCGGGATAATGAAGTCGGCGAGGCTCACCCGCTGGGATTGACCCTGGCCGATATCCAACAGGCCGGCAGACCCACCGCTCATATTTCTCTCAAGCCCTTAGACTTTCCCCATGTTAATCAGTTCATGGCCGATATGCTCCACACCTCACCAGAGAGGGTCACACCTCTGGCCGAGTTAGTGACGGCCAAAACCGCCGGCAACCCCTTTTTCATGAATGAGTTTTTGAAATCACTCTATACCGAGTCGCTGCTGGTATTTGAGCATACCCCCGATAAAGAAGTCCAGGGGAGCGGCTGGCGCTGGAACCTGGCGGAAATTCAAGCGCGGGACATGACCAGTAATGTCGTCGAACTGATGGCCGGCAAGATTCAGAGATTGAGCCAGGAGACGCAGCAGGTTTTGAAGCTGGCTGCTTGCATCGGCAACCAATTCGATCTTCACACTCTGGCCCTTGTCCATGAAAAATTGCCCGGCCAGACAGCCGCCGATTTATGGCAGGCTATTACGGAGGGCTTAGTTTTGCCTCTGAATGATGTCTACAAAGTCATGGACCTGGAGGTCGAGGGGTTGGCTGATGAAGTAACGGTTGACTATAGGTTTGCTCACGACCGTATCCAGCAGGCGGCCTATTATCTTCTTTCGGACGAGGATAAAGAAGCCGTTCACCGCCAGGTAGGGCAACTCATCCTGCGGCATACTCCCCCGGAAAAGCGCGAGCAGAAGATCTTTGAAATTGTTGACCAACTGAATTTGGGTCTCAAACACATCAGCAGCCAGACAGAACGGCTGGAATTGGCAGAATTAAACCTGCTGGCCGGTCAAAAAGCAAAGGGGACAGCGGCCTATCAAGCCGCCCTCAATTACCTGCGGATGGGTATCGGCTTGCTTGGAGAAGATAGCTGGTCGCAACAGTATGAGCTGAGTTTGGCGCTCTATATCGAAGCAACAGAAGCGGCCTACCTCAGCGGTGACTATGACGGAATGGAGCAGTTGAGCGGGGTCGTACTCCAACACGCCAACAGCCTCCTCGATAAGGTGAAAGTATATGAATGTCTCATCGAGGCCGGTTATGTTGCCCAGCACAGAATCATGGAAGCAATCAAGGTGGGGCTTGACGTTCTGGAACAATTGGGGCTGAAACTACCGGACAAACCGGATTATGCGGACATTGGGCGCGCTCTTGAAGAGACCTACGAGGCTATCGCCGGCAAGGACATCGAGGAGCTCATCAATCTGCCGGAAATGACCGACCCCTCCAAACAGGCGACGATAGCTTTGCTGATGAGGTTGTTCAGCCCGGCTTATATTGGCGCGCCGGAATTGTTTGTGCTGATTGTTCTGAGCGTCGTCAGGTTATCTGTTGAATATGGCAATACCCCTCTGTCGGCTCAGGCTTACGCCTCTTACGGGTTGATCCTCTGCGCCGTAGTCGGCGATATTGATGCCGGCTATCGTTTTGGCAAACTCGCTTTGAAGCTGGTTGAACAGTTCAATGCCCAGGAAATCAAAGCCAGCACTATGTTTATGGTTAATGGCTTCGTCAAACACTGGCAGGAGCCTCTCCGGGCCACGCAGCGCCCCTTGCTTGAGTCCTATCAAATTGGCCTTGAAACAGGGGCGATAGAATATGCTGCTTTGGCAGCGTTTGTCTACACTTATCATGCCTACTGGACCGGCATGCCCCTGGCTGAGCTTGACCATGAGCTGGCCAAATATAGTGAGGCGATTGACCAACTCAAGCAAGGCACGGTTTTGGATTTGAATAAGCAATATCGGCAAGCTGTTTTGAACTTGATGGGACAGGCAGAAAACCCGTCTCACTTAAAGGGCCAGAATTTTGACGAGGAGGCGATGCTGCCCCTCCTGCGGGAAGCGAATAATATGAACGCCCTGGCTCAAATTCATCTCAATACCCTTGTCTTGTGTTACTTGTTTCGTAACTATTCCCAGGCTGTTGACCACGCCGCTCAGGCAGAACAGTATTTAAACGGAGTTATTGGTACGTCGCACATTCCTGTTTTCTATTTCTATGATTCGCTCGCCAGGCTGGCTGCCTACCCTGATGCTCAAACAAACGCAAAAAAAGATCTCCTCGAGAAAGTTAGCGTCAACCAGGAAAAAATGAAAAAGTGGGCGCAGCATGCTCCCCAGAATTACCTGCACAAATTTTATTTAATTGAGGCTGAACAGGCCCGCGTGTTGGGTCATCAGCGTGAGGCCAGAGATTATTATGAGCAAGCGATTGACCTGGCTAGAGAAAATGAATATCTCAACGAAGAAGCCCTGGCCTATGAATTGGCCGCTAATTTTTATCTGAGCCAAAACCAAACACGGTTGGCCGGTCACTACCTTCGTGATGCCCACTACGCCTATCGCCGCTGGGGCGCGCTGGCCAAGGTTAAAGATTTGGAAGCGCGCTATCCGCAGTTTCTGGTTCAGGCTGAGGCCCGCTCGCGCCAACTGCCCGTCTCTACCACCCCAACCACCGGCACAGGTGAAGCTGCTGTCAGCATCCTCGATCTCGCCAGCGTGCTCAAAGCCTCCCAGGCCATCTCCGGCGAAATTGTGCTCGACCGGCTGCTGGAAAAGTTGATCAGAATCGTCATCGAAAATGCCGGCGCTCAGACAGGTATTCTTATCCTGGATAAAAAAGGCCGCTGGGTGGTCGAAGCGGAAGGCCGTATAGCCAGCCGTGAATCCCATAGCGACCGGGATGTGACGGCGATGCAATCTTTTCAGTTTGAGCTCAGCCCCAAGCTGTCTCCGGCCATTATCAATTATGTCATTAGAACCAGGGAAACGGTGGTCTTAAACAACGCCGCCCACGAAGGCATTTTTACCCATGATCCTTACATGAGCCAAAACCGGGTCAAATCTGTCTTGTGTACCCCGTTGATTAACCAGGGCAAATTGACCGGCCTGCTTTACTTGGAAAATAACCTGGCCACCGGCGCGTTTACACCAGATCGGGTAGAGGTATTAACCCTGCTCTCCGGTCAAGCGGCAATTTCGATTGAAAACGCCAGCCTTTATAGCCATCAGGTAGCCTTAACCACCGGCTACAGCCGCTTTATGCCGCGCGAGTTTCTCGATTTTCTGGGCAAAGACAGCATTGTCGAGGTCAAGCTGGGCGACCACGTCCAGCAGGAGATAGCCGTTCTCTTTTCAGATATTCGCGGCTTTACCACCCTCTCAGAGACAATGACCCCGCAGGAGAATTTTGATTTTGTCAACGCCTATTTTGGCCGGGTCAGCCCTGTCATCAGACAGCATCGCGGCATTATTGTCAAATATTTAGGCGATGGCATGATGGCCGTCTTTCCTGAGCAGGTTGAAGATGCCCTCGAGGCCTCTATCGGAAAACTGAAACAAGTCGCTCTTTTCAATAAAGAGCGCCAGCAGCGGGGCGAGGTTCCCATCCGGATCGGCATCGGTATCCATACCGGGAAAATGATGCTGGGAACCGTCGGGGAGGCAGAGCGCATGCAGGGCGATTTTCTATCTGATGTGGTTAACCTGACCTCCCGCCTGGAAGGCTTGACCAAGGTCTATGGCGTTTCGTTGATTATGAGCGGCGAGGCTTTGAATCGTCTAAAAGACCCCAGCCACTATAAGCTAAGATTTCTGGATAAAGTTCAAGTCCAGGGCCGCCAGGAAGCCGTCCCGGTCTTTGAGGTCTTTGATGGAGAACCAGAAGAAATCATAGAAGCCAGGTTGCAAACGAAGGAGGACTTTGAACAGGGCTTGATGTATTACTACGGAAAACAATTCGCCGAGGCCAGCGCTTATCTGGAACAGGTACTCCGCCAGCATCCGCAGGATAAGGCGGCTCAGCTCTATTTGAAACGGGCCAGCTATTGGCTGGAGCATGAAATCCCCGATGATTGGACCGGCGTTGAAGCGCAGACACAGAAATAGGGCGGCGGCACAACAGGAGTTAACTTCAAGCTTGGATTATTTATGAAAATTACCGATGTCAAAACTTATGTTGTTGGGAATCCTCCACCACATTTTGGCGGGCTTTACTGGATATTTCTGAAGCTTACGACTGATCACCAGCTAGTGGGGTATGGTGAAGTCTATTCTGTACCCTTTCACCCTCAGATTGTGGCTCGGATGATTGAGGATGTCTGCGCCAGATATGTGATCGGAACAGATCCTTTCCAAATTGAGCGGCTGTGGCGCATCGTTTATTCGAGCGGATATACCCAGCGACCGGACCCATCACTTCTAGGCGTTCTAAGCGGCATTGAAATGGCTTGCTGGGACATTGTGGGCAAAGAACTCAATAAGCCCATTTATGAACTGCTGGGAGGCCAAGTTCACGAAAAGTTACGGTCTTACACGTACCTCTACCCCGAAGAAGCAGATAAAACGAACGTATACAATGACCCTGAATTGGCGGCCGAAAGAGCGGCCGAATATGTTAAACGAGGGTTTACGGCTGTCAAGTTTGACCCGGTTGGCCCTTACTCAGCCTTTGATCCCAGACAACTCTCCCTGCCGGCGCTTGACCACACTGAGAAGTTCGTCCAAACCGTCCGTGAAGCTGTCGGTGGTCAATGCGATTTGCTCTTCGGAACGCACGGCCAGATGACAACCTCCGGCGCGATCCGTTTAGCGAGGCGGTTAGAAAAGTTCGACCCCTTATGGTTTGAGGAACCTGTGCCGCCAGAAAATCTAAATGAAATGGCCAGGGTCGCCCGCCAAACCAGCATCCCCATTGCCACTGGCGAAAGGCTAACCACCAAGTATGAATTTGCCAGAGTGTTGGAGAAGCAGGCGGCGTCTATCCTGCAAATGGCATTAGGCAGAGTCGGTGGAATTCTGGAGGCCAAGAAAATCGCCGGTATGGCCGAGGCGTTTTATGCCCAGATTGCGCCCCACTTATACTGCGGGCCGATTTCGGGGGCGGCCGATATTCAAATCAGCACTTGTAGTCCCAATTTTTTGATTCAGGAGAGTATTCAAACCTGGGGCGGCTTTTACGCAGAAATTCTTCAGGAGCCGATACAGTGGCAGGATGGCTATATTATTCCGCCAACCAAACCCGGGCTAGGAGTTGAGCTAAACGAAGAAGTTGCCGCCAGGTATCCTTACACCGGCCAAGAGCTTCATCTGGATATGCTGGATAGACCGGTTTATCAGTGAATTGTTAAAAACAGGAAAATTGTGGACGACTACGCCCGCAATACCCCCCAGCGCAGGCTTTCGGCCAGCTCCTGTACCTGATGGTGGACCCGCCAGGCTACCAGGGGCAGCCGCTCGGCGGCAATCTCCAGGCGGAGTAAAGCAATCATTTTCAGCAGCGGCTCTCGTGCGGCGCGAGCGGCTGCCTTAGCCAGGGTATAGCTCTGCTGGTACTGGGCTATGGTAAAACCATCCGGCGCAGTCGCAGTATGCCGGATCTCATCTGCCGCTGCTTGCAGCGACGGCCCAATTTTGGCGCAGGCAGCCCCCAGTTCGGTCAGCACTTCCCGCGCCTGGCCTTCAAAGATGGCCGGGTTAATAGCTAACGAAGCCGCTGCCGATTGAGATGTCTCTTTGCCCAGAATCGTGGCAAAACCGCCTTCCAGGGCGCTGATGGAAGTCAGGGCCTTGCGCAGCGCCGCATCCGCTTCCCGCAAACTCCGCCGCGATTCCTCCAAAATGTAGGAAGTTTTGGGGGGACGAGCCGGGGCGGCGGCGGGATTTGCTTCGCCGGAAGCCAGAGTCTCGGCCAGGGAAACCGCCAGCGCCGCGCTGCGGCTCAACGTCTGGGCCTGGGCGGCCAGCAAATGACTCAGGTAGGTGAGAGGAAAATCGCTCAAGGGCGCGGCTGCATCGTTCAGGAGCAGGATCAGGTCAGTTTGGCCGGCGGCATCCTCGGCCTGATACAAGCCACTCAGTTTCCCCCGGCTGGCCTTCAGGGAAGTCTCGGCAACAAGTTCCCCCGAAAAGCGCAAGCGGTAGACTGCCCTGGCGCTGGCTGACAGTTCAAGCTTCAAGGAAGCGTCGCCGCTGCGGGTGACGATGTGACCATTTTTCCAGGCAACCCGCAGCGTTTGGTCATCCCGCTGAACTTCTGGCAAAACGTGAGACCACAGGCACTGCCGGACCAGCCAGAACGAGGGGCGGGCTGAGCCGTCGGCGCGAATGGGAGCGCCCGCGGCCCAAACCGGGCCGCACCCCACGTCAGCCGCGTCGGGGTCCACCTGAATCGTCCGCTGGAGATTGAGCCAGGCGCTCGATCTTCGTGTTTTTTGAGGCTGGCTCAAAGCAGTTAGGTCAGTGGGATTGGTCAGGTTGAAATTTTGCAGGGCCGGGCCGGCCTCCCCGACGAGATAAATAGGAATCTGCCAGCCCTGATCGAGCAAGATTTGACGGTAGCCGGACTGACTCTCGTGCCGGACGGTTTCCAGAAAAGTGCGGGCATCCTCGGCCTGAGGTGTTCTGGCTGTCGCCCAATCTTTGGGGAAACTGACCTGATTGACCGTGCGGTAGGCAGTCCCATAGGCCGCATTCAAGGCTTCAATTCCCTCGTAATGTTTGCGCAGCCAGATAGGCCATTTGACTTCGGTAAGCTGCGGGCTGAGAGCCGGAGAACTTGTTTCGCCTGGCTCGCTCTCGACGTGCAGCGCGACAATCGGGCCGTGGGGCCATTGTTGGCCGGCCAGCATCCGGCTGAAAGCTTTGAACCAATAACTCACCGCCTCCGGCAGGGCAGTCTCCAGATCGTCACTCCGGTGGAGCAGCCAGATGGGCAGCCCCTGGCCTAACACACCCTCGCCAGTGTAAGGACCGGGCTTGAGGATACAGACAAAATTCAGCGCGGCGCAGAGCTGCACCAGGCCGACAACATCTCGCCGACTGTTGGCTGTGCCGGTCAAATCAACTGTGCCCGGCTCAGTTTCATGGAAACCCCATGGCATGGTCAGGGTCAGCGCGTTGACGCCCATCTGCCGCAGCCGGGTTAGCATCAGCTCCCATTTCTCTCGTGGCAAACGAAAATAAGAAAATTCGGCCGCAAGCAGGGGAGTGGTGACAGACTCAAAGTAGGTTGGCATAGTTGTCTCCTAAAAATAGTAGACAGTAGACGGTAGACAGTAGACAGGGAAAT
Organism: Anaerolineales bacterium; assembly: GCA_015075185.1. GTDB lineage: Bacteria > Chloroflexota > Anaerolineae > 4572-78 > J111 > DSQQ01. The sequence goes on from JABTUW010000004.1 coordinate 1,214,031, forward strand.
ATCCGCAACATACTTCGGGCTCTACACTCCTGTTACTTTGCTACCTTCTCATTGTCGGTGGTGTTCCGTAAGTCCGTGATGCCTTCTCAAAGAGTTAGGGTTTCAATCCAGGCGGTGGTCACGGTTTCCAAAGTATCAATAATCATATCCGCTGTGCTGTAATCCAGTTGTTTAGTATGGGGGCTGGAGACAGCAACAACGCGCATACCGGCGGCTTTGGCGGCGGCTACTCCGGGCAGAGAGTCTTCAAATACCAGGCAGCACTCTGGGCTAACCCCCAGTTGAGCAGCAGCAAAAAGATAAACGTCGGGGGCCGGTTTGTTATGAACCACATCGTCGCCGGTGGCGATGGCTTGGAAATAGGGCCACAACTCAAACCGGGTGAACCAGCGTTTGACCCATTCCCGGTCTGAAGCAGTGGCGACAGCCATAGGATAACCGGCGGCGTACAACTGCGCCAGGAGCGGCATGACCCCCGGCATGAGTTCGACGTTTTCAGAGGTGATGTCCCATAATTCTTTGAAACGCTCCCAGACCCGGGCCCGAGTTGGTCCATGACCATTCCGGCTGGTCAGATCGTTCAGCACCCGGTCATAGCCACCCATATAGCCTACGATATGTTTAGCCCAGTAATCTATAGAGAAGGGGACGCCATGCTCTTGATATAAAATACGGCAGGTTTCTAAATCGGCGCGTTCAGTATCAACCAAAGTACCATCGTGGTCAAAAATGATGGCGTCAAAAGGAAGTTCCGTCATTAAGCCTGTTCCTTGGAATCTTGATGTAAATCCGGTCCATATTTGGCTGTCTTCAGGCCGGTTCTGGCTGTTTCGACACTCCGGTCAGGGTCAGCGTCAGAGAGGTGCCCCGCTGAGAGGTGCTCTCAATATGAAGATTGGCGTTCATAATCGAGGCGCGTTTGTACATGTTGGCCAGGCCATGATGACCGTGAGCCACAGTGTTGGGTAGTTCGAAGCCCTTCCCGTCGTCTTCAACCCGCAGAGTCAGAATATCATCTTGACGCGTGAGACTCAGGGCGATTCTCTTGGGGCGAGCGTGGCGGGCGGCATTGGAGAGCGCCTCATGGGCGATGTGGAAAATATGGCTGGCCTGCAAATCAGATACGTAGCTATTAATATCCGGGTCAATTTCTACCTGGATGGGCAGCAAAGTGTTCACTTTTAACTCTTTAATTAAACCTTCCAAACGGGCATATAACCCTTTAGATTTGATAGCTTGCGGGCGCAAATCAAAAATGTAGTTGCGCAGGTCATTGATAATAACGGCCATGCTTTTCAAACTCACATCAATTTGTTCGCGGGCCGTCTCGTTGTCGGGCGAAATAAGAGCCTTGGCGTTGTCCAGGAGCAATCCAACCCCATAGATGGCCTGAATGATACCGTCGTGCAAATCCCGGGCAAAGCGATCTCGCTCCTCAAGTACAGCCAGACGCTGAGTTTTTTCATAGAGGTGAGCATTTTCGAGCGCAATAGCAGCATGAAGGGCCAACATTTCAATTAACTGCCGGTCGGTTTCGGTAAATTCGGAACTGTCTTGTTTGTCAGTTAAGTAAAGCGCGCCCAGTAATTCTCCCTTTGAAAAGATCGGCACCCCCAGCAGGCTGTTCATTATCGGATGATTCTTGGGAAAACCGGCGGCAGCGGGATGATGAGCCATATCATTGACAATTAGCGACTCACCTTTGTGCAAAAAATGTCCCAACAATCCTAACCCGGTAGGTAACGGACCGATTTTTTGATGAGTGTTTGGGTCGAGACCAGCGGTAACAAAGCGCGACAGGTGACCGTGCCCATCATGCACGCCCAGAGCGGCAAACTTGGCGTTAATCAGGGTGCGAGCCGCCTGGGCAATCCTTTGTAAAACCTGTTCCAGGGACAGTTCAGAGGTAACAGCCTGGGTAGCTTCACTGAGGGCTTTTAACTGCGGATCTAATGGCTGCGTATCTTTTGACATTTTGAAATCTACCAACGTTTCTATTCGACGCATCAATTGGGTGACAGCTATTTATTGTATCATTAAACAGCCGAATTTGAAACTTACGAATTTCTGGCTAATTTGACACTGAAGCTAAACGACTCCATAATTAGAGGCAATAATTTGGAGGCGATTTTCTGTGCGGATTATGGTAGTAGACGATCACGAAGTGGTCCGGCTAGGGCTGAACAATTTACTCTCGCGCCAGCCGGGGTGGCAGGTTGTCGCCGAGGCCGGCAGCGTGGCCCAGGCGATTCAACAGGCTAACGAGCACGTTCCTGATGTGGTGGTCATGGATATTCGTCTCAGCGATGGAAGCGGGATTGAGGCCTGCCGGGAAATCGTAAAAAATCATCCGGAAATTAAGGTTATTATGCTAACCTCATTTGCCGAGGATGACTTGCTGTTTAATGCTATTTCGGCAGGCGCTGTGGGGTATGTCCTCAAACAAGTGGGCAATGATGACTTGATCCGGGCGATTGAGACGGTAGCCCGTGGGGATGCCATGCTCGATCCGAGCATTACCGGCCAGGTTTTAGCCAAGCTGCGCGACTCGGCCCGGTCTGAGGCTTTTTCCGATTTATCAGACCGTGAATTAAAGGTGTTAGCTCTGATTGCTCAGGGCAAAACTAACCGCGAGATTGCTGCCAGCCTGTACCTGGGTGAAGGAACCGTTCGCAACTATGTCAGCAACATTCTGGATAAATTGGGCTTATCAAACCGGGCGGAAGCTACTGCGTATGCCGTACGCCATAATTTGGACGATTTCTTAAAAGCCGTAGAGTAACCCTATCTCCCCGATAGGTGGGGTACAGGATTTCACCCATCAATTTGCTGCCAGCCGTGCAGCAGGGATTTTGATTTTGCCTCAAAGCAATAGTAATTTCCTCCGCTCGCCCCAGGCTGCCCCTCTTTCTCACTAATTTGGCGCCCCTTTAGATGACAAAGATACAACGTCGCTACTGCTCCGTGAGACACAAGAGCAATATTTAGACTGCCTTTATCTTTCTCGACCAGACTATCTAATGCTTTCACAATACTCTGCTGCGCCGCCTGGGCCGTTTCCCAACCAAGAATACTCCTATCAGGATAGGCAAAAAATTTGTGGGCGGTGGCGGCATGCTGGTCATGGGGCAAATATCCGGTTGAAGACCGATCGATCTCGCCCAGGTCCTTAACCATCTCATAAGCGAGGCCCAGGTAGTCTGCCAAAATCTTCGCCCCATCCATCGCTTTTTGTTCCGTACTGCAATAGACAGAGCCAATGGTGGGCATCCAGGGTTTAGTCAGTAACGCTTTCATTCGTTCTTTGCCCCGCTCAGAGAGAGACCACTGCGGCACGGGTACTGCCGGGTCAATGACAACATCCGGGTGGGTGATAAAGTATACCAATCTCATTCCATCTCCTCCACTGATTCAGTTTCATCATTATCAGGCAGTGGCCGCATTTAATCCGGCCCTGCACTTCGCCTCAAGTGATGAACGAAACTGGGTCCGCTGGGCCGCTGCCCACTGTTTAGGCCGGGTTTACCTGGCTCAAGGGCAGCGACAGACCGCGCTGCCCCACTTCCAAACAGCCCTGAACTGGTATGAGCGCGAGGTTTGGCAGCAATGGGCTTATCGCTGGTGGCCGCTCTTGGCCGGCATGTTAAGCGGACTCGAAGCGACTTATGACCCTCCCACCATGCTGCATCCAGCCGAGAAGCTGGGCAAATTCAGGAGACGGTGTGTTGGCGGTAGACCATTCCTGCCGATATGATTCCAATATGTAGGGTAAATTACAATCGTCATTGTAGAAGATGACATGTGTCACTATCAGTTTAAGGTGTTTCCCTTTATGCTTATTGTTAGAAACTATGCTTTACCTGCCGTCAACTCTGTTTTGCCTCATCAAAAGAATTTTTTTATTCACTTTATTTAGTCATGTGTGAGGTAGTTTGGTGCTGGAATTTGAAGCCCTTCATGTGCCTACTCTGACCAAGGAAGTTGCTGCCAATCTAGAGCAAGTGCTCGAGCCGCTGATAGGGATTGTCGAGCTTAAAATTAATTTGGAAAACCAGTCAGTCCAGATTCTCTTTGATGAGAACCGAGTTGGTTTTCTGGATTTAACTCAGGCTATGGCCAAAGCAGGCTGTCCCTTGCGACAAATTGATGCGGCCCTGCTTAAAAAGTTCTCCACATAAGCGGAAAGGGGATAATCATGTATCAAAAAATTCTGGTACCGCTTGATGGCTCAACTTTATCAGAATTGGCCCTACCTCACGCCGAGGCGCTGGCTCGACATTTTGATAGCGAGATTATTCTGACCAGGGTCTGCCAGCCAGTCGCGATGCCTGTTGAGTTTTATCCGGCAATGGCCGGCGTAGCCTATGATTATCAGCTTGATTTGCAGACACAGGTTGAAAAAGAAGTGAAAGAATATATAATAAATTGGCAGAAGAGACTGCAATTGGCGAAGTTAAAATGCCGGTATTTGGTTTTAGAGGGTTTTGTTCCAGAGGCAATTTTGAAGGTGGCTGAAACTGAAGCGGTTGATCTCATTGTCATGAGCACGCATGGCCGCTCCGGGTTAAGCCGTTGGGTTTATGGCAGTGTGGCGGCAAAAGTGTTACAAGCAGCGCCCTGCCCTATATTTTTAGTCCGCGCCAAAAGTCACCCAGGAGATGATTGACGCTTAGACTTAAAGTACATTAACTAAATTAGCTGTCGAGGGAGGCGCAGCCAGCATACCCGGAGGAACCAGATCATGGTGAGACATCGTTACTGGATTATATGGATATCGCTCCTCACTTTATTATGGGTTAGCCAAGGAGGCGCAACCGCGCAATCCGGTGTTGATCATTGGCTGCGTTATGACGTAACGCTAAAACTGCAACAAAATTCGGGGCTTGCCGTCGAGGAAATTCATGAAGTTGCTCTGGTCAGCGGAGCTACCACCTTTGAAAGGGTTATTCCAAGCTATAAACTGGAGAGCATCAGCAACCTTCAAATTTTACAGCAAGACAGTAATGGGGGCCAACGTACCTATCAACCCACCAATACCAAAGCCGAGTATACTTTTGAAGTTACTGCCACGCCTGATCAGCAGACCGTTCGCCTTTATTTTCCCCCAAACAACACTTCTTCCACCATTTTTATCCTGCGTTATTTTGTAACGGGCGCGCTTCGCTTTTATGACACGGGGGATCGTCTCGATTGGCAACCTCTGGGCGAAAGCACCGCAGCCCCGATAGCCCGTTCCACCACTACTATCAATCTACCAGCTCCTTTTACTGACGAGCAGATCATCCGCAGTAGTACTGGGGCAGCCACGAATATATTCTTACAGAGCGCCGATAAGGTCACTTTTGTAGCGGCAGATATTGCGCCTAATAGCAAGCTAGAAGTGTCGGTGACCTTCCCCCATGGCGCCGTGCAAGGCGCTCCCCCTGGTTGGCAAAGAGAAATTGATAAGCTTGAATACTGGACACCCAAACTACAATGGGGTTCTATAATCCTGGGCCTACTGATTTTGTTAGTCGGCCCCCTGTTAGTGTACGGCTGGTGGTATTTGCGGATTCGGGTTTCGCCAGGCCCTGGAAAATTCCCCAACCGGGTGAAGACGTTACCGGATAAGTTACCACCCGCAGAGGTTGGCGCTTTATTAGATGGTCATGCCAACCCCAAGCACATTTTAGCGGCCCTGCTGGATTTGGCCTACCGGGGTGCACTTAACATAGATAGCGGGAACAAGCCTAAATCAGCATCGCCTAAGGAACAAAAACCAGCGTTTAACCTGTATGCGGTAGACCAGAATAAAGTAGCCCAATCTTACGAAGTTACCCTTTACGGTAAAATATTTGGTTCAGGTGGCGTGAAACGGGATTTGGCTGAGATGCATGAGGCCCTCTTTATGTCCACCCCGGAATTAAAACGACAAATAGATGCGGCTATTGCTCAGGCTGGTTACTTTGAATCGGGTTATCGGGTAAAACGGCGTCAGTACATAGCCTTCGGTGGGGCAGGGGTTGTCATGAGCCTCCTGTTAGCATTGTTAGTCAGTATGTTTTTGCAGCAGTACACCTATCTTGTGGCCTGCCCATTTTTAGGTCTTGCTGCCGCTGCTGCGACCCTTATCGCAGCGGGATGGGCTGTCCCTACCAAAACTAAGGCAGGAGTTAAAGAGGCAGTGCCCTGGGAAGCGTTTAAGCGCTTCTTAAGCGACATGTCCCTCAAAGAGGCAGAAAAATATAAACTGCAATTTGCCCATTGGCTTCCTTATGCCGTTACTTTTGGTATAGAGAAGGATTTTGTAAAAAAATTTGCGGCAGCCAATGCGCCGAGACCAAAATGGTGGGGACAACCCAAAGAGAAATCTCTTAATGTTGGCCTTGATCAGGCTTATGTTTGGGTGAGTGCCAGTGTAGTAGAGGCGGAATCGCAGCAGAAGGCCGCTCAAGCTCACTCAAAAAGTCCTATTCGCCGTTTGGGTCAATCTAATGGGGAAATTGCGGGAGAGGGTCTGCTTAAATCCATTCAATCTGCTTTGATCGCGTTCTTAAAAGATGGCTGTGAAACTTTCAGCAAAGCACCTGTTCTCGATGAAAGTAAAGGAGCTGACACGGAAGAGATCTGATGTAGAGAGATTTAATTGGGCATAAAAAGCAAAAAGACGGTCAGAGCGACCGTCTTTTTGCTTTGGGGTTGGTTCAACCCGCTACCCAAGTGGCAATAAAGTGCGAACCATAAATAAAAGAGGCCATTGCTAACGAAGCAGCTACGGCCGCGATTAAAACAAGGGTAATCGTAGGCTTCGGAGAAGAGGTATCACAAGGACAACCTGCTGTAGAAAACGGCGCTGACCTGATTCCTTCTTGTTCAAAGGCATTGATTTGGACGTAGGAATAGTGAGAAGCCGCTTTAGCTGGTTTAGGAAAGTTATTCAATTCCCCTGCAAAAGGTTTTGAAATCAGTAAGGCGGTAATTAGTAAGAGGATAGAAACCAAAATTCGCTTCACAACCCACCCTTAGGTAACCATTTTTGCTCTCTCAACCAACGAAATACTCCCTCATTATATTATGTCTATAACAATATGTCAAGTTAATAAAAAGAGGTATCTCATTTTGGAGACTGTTATCCTAAGAGCCTCACTATGATCAACGAATTTCCAGTTCATCCTCCTCATTCGTAGTAATCTGGCCGGGCGTTTTGAACACTCCTTTTTGCCATTGGGCATAGCCAAAAGCAAGTAACATCACGGCCAACAAAATGAGAAAAAAGAGTTCCATTTCTTTGACGCCTCATTTTTAGCAATAATCAGCGCGCAACTATAGATTTTTGGGTGTAAGGAAAATAGACTGGAAGCGCGAAGCTGCGCAATATAGCTTACCACTTTCTCTCCAAATTATAGCGGGTGAAAGAAGGAGAGGCATTGGTAAAGGCGCGTAAATGTGTAATTATTCACTAAGCTTTTTGGCCTATTGGCCCAATTCTTGGCAAATTTAGGATATTTCTTCAGCAAGCAGGGAATCTTGAGGTACTTTAGAATCTTTTGAAGAAAAATTATTGCGAATTTCAAAGGGGGACAAATCCGACCGGCGTGGGATAATGAGGCGAACAACAGTACCTTTATCGAGTTGAGACTCCACCTCAATATTACCCCCAAAAAGCTGGGCACGTTCTTGCAGCCCCATCACCCCAAAACTACCGCTGCTGGCAAAATCGGTAATTGAGTCAGGCACAGTAAAACCACACCCATCATCTTCAACTATCAACATAATCTGTTTTTCGGTAAACTGGGCTAAAACATTCACCTCAGTGGCGTGAGCGTGTCTTTTGATATTGTTCAGGGCTTCTTGCAAGATCCGATAAATCGCCACTTCCATGTCAGCCGGCAACCCGTCCGGGGTTCCCTCAACTCTAAAATCTACGTCTATTCCTTCGCTTTGAGTCAACTGGTTGACCAGATATTGCATGGCTGCTACCAGTCCCAAATCTTCCAGGGCCAGGGGACGAAGGTCCCGGCTAAATTGGCGAACGCTGGCAATTGCGCCTGTAACCATTGTTCTCAACTCACTCAGGCGCGTCCGCGCTTCGATGGGATCATCCAACATCCCTTTGGTCAGTTCAATGCGCTGGCCAATGGCAATCAATGACTGCACGGTATCATCGTGTAGCTCACGGGCAATTCGCTTGCGTTCTTCCTCTTGGGATTGGGTAATATCAGCTACGTACTGCCTCACGCCGGCGCGATACTTGCGAATTTGCTCAACCATCTCATTAAATGCCATCCCCATCTCGCGGATTTCCTTGATCCGGCTGAGTGTTACCTGGGCATCGTAATCACCGGCAGTTACCTGCCGCGTTTGGATGACCAGGTTTTGAATAGGATCGGTGACGGCCTGTACGCCCAAGGAGACAAAAGCGGCAACCGTAATTAATCCCACAATAAGCACCACGGCGATAGGTTTTAACGCATTCTGTGCCGGTTCCACTACCTGCGCCCACGGTTCGCCAATCACTAAACCCCAACCCGTAACCTGGACCACGGCGTAGCCCTCAACCGTACTGGGCTGGCCGTTTTCGTGGCTCGTCACAGCGCCGATCAACGTACCCTGTTGCAGCCGTTGGACCGCTTCACGACTGCTGAAATCTGTGCCAATGAGCCGAGAAATAGGATGATAAATTAAACGCCCCCGGCGATCAACCAGGTAGGCGGTACCCTCCTCGCCCACTCGCAACTTCTGAATCTCCTGGCCCAGGCGTTGAAAACTTAAATAAAACCGTCCAGCGATGACACCCATAAACTGGCCGTCAGGCTTCTCGATGGGCACGGCAATGACAATAATATCTTCACCAGAGCCTGGTTCCTTGATAATATCGGAAAAGGTCGAGGTGCGCAGGGTGCGAGCATCTTCAAAGTAAGGTTCCTGGGAAAAGTCCTGCCCAATGAGATCAGGCCGAAACGGCTCGGTGACGCTGACGAAGCCCCCGGCATTCAAAATAATGATTCCACCATCCGTGGTAAAATCTGCCACCAAATCCCGACCTCGTTCCAGGGTTCCTTGCTGCAAGGTGGGTTCGCCCGATTGCATTTCGGTTTGATTGGCCAGAGTCCTCAACCCACGCACAAACGCTTCAATACTTTCGGAAAGACGTTCGGCCGAGACACTGGCCAATTCCTGGTCACGGCTTTCGGCCAGCGATTGCGAAATCTGTTGATAGGCCAAAAAAGTGACCCCAACCGTCAAAATTAACATCAACGATAAGAGCAGGATGGTTAAAAGGATGGCCTGCGCTCGCAGTTCAGTAATCCAATTTTTGAATCCGTGATAGTGTGAGTGAGCCGCTCCGGTCTTGATGAGGGGTTTCATGGCAGGTCTTCCTGCAAGAAAGGCTGGCCAATTCGCTGCGCTTCTCGCAGCGCCCTGGCCGGGTCAGTATCATAAAAGGATTTTTTGATGGCATCGGCAAAGGCTTGTTCAGTTTCAGGAAAACGATCCAGGCGGTAAGGTCGAACGGCATCAAGTTGACTGAAAAACGGGATTAAGAGCAAATTTTCGGCAAAATAGGGTGAAGTTTGCAACCAGGTTTTGGCCGGGTAGCGACCCAATCGGCGTGTCATTGGAATAGCATACCGGTCGCTCGTAACCCACTTCATAAATTCAAAGGCAACCTCCTGGTGGCGCGCGCCTCGAGGAATAAACAAACCGCTGCTGCCTAAAACAGAAGCGGCGCTATCCCCGGCTAGAGTTTTGGGCAACCGGGCCACTCCCAGAGGGAAATCGGGATCTGTTGACTGGATAATATGAATATCCCATGGCCCGCCGAGGTACATGGAAACTTGACCCTCCAGGAAACGCTTGCGGGGGTCTTCATAATCGCGCGGACGAGTCGTGGGGCGCTGAGCGTAGCCATCTTCGGCTATTTTGGTTAAAAAGCGGAGGGCGTCAACATTGTTTTTTGAGTCAAGAGTCAGGCTAAAACCCGTTTCCGGCGTACCGACCAAAAGATCGCCGCCAGCATCGGCCATCCAGGCGTAGACATACCAGGGATCGGAAGTTAACCCCAGGGCGTAACGCTTCTCCGCCGGTTTGGTCAAAGCTGCTGCCGCCTGAGAAAAGGCGGCTAAATCGAAATCACCTTTGGGATAGGGCAAGTTAGCCGCATCAAAATGGTCTCGATTATATAGTAAAACCAGGGTGTAAATATCCAGAGGGATGCCATAGAGTGAATCACGCCAGGTGCATGCTTCCAGAGCGGAGGCTAAGAATTGACGCCGAGCGCGGGCATCTATCTGTTCCCATTCCTGCCACTGTTGGTTCAAGGGTTCGGCCAGTCCCCGTCCAGCCATAGCATAAACGTGGCCTTGCACAACATCTGGCGGTGTGCCTACCTGGAGAGCGCGAGTAATTTTTTGGGGGATACTTTCGCGCACAAACGATTGAATCTCAACCTTGACCTGGGGATAAGCATTTTCGAAATCTTTAGCAATCTCTTCAAAGAGGTTGTCATTTTTGGTAAAATCCAGGTCAAACCAGACTTCGAGTGTGATTTTTTCCGGGGGGATATTTGGATTGATGGCGGGGGGATTACCCACAAACGGCTCGTCAATTTCTTCGACGGCCGCTGAACTGGCAGAACTACAGGCCGTCAGGAGGAAGAGAAGGATGAGCCAGGTAAAAATTCTACCCATTCCCTTTGTCCGTGGTAATCCAACCTTTACGCACCGCATACATGACCGCTTCGGTGCGCGAACTGACACCTAGTTTGGAGAAGATGTTAGACAGATGAGCCTGAACAGTGCGATCACTGATGAACAAATTTTTGCCAATTTGCTTGTTGCTCAGCCCCTCGCCCACCAATTGCAAAATTCCCAACTCCCGTTCGGTCAAACCGTCATACTGATCCTGCCCCCCTGATAGCATGTCGGGTAAGCTTTTGCCGCTGGTGAATTGGGCAACTACTTTGCCGGCTACTGTGGGAGCCAGGGCCGACTGCCCCGCCGCGACGGTACGAATGGCTCGCACCAACTCGTCAATTTCCGCCGTTTTCAATAAATAGCCGTTGGCGCCAGCCTGAAGCAGCGCAAAAACGTATTCGTCATCGTCGTGGGCGGTCAATACCAGCACATTCACCCCAGGACACTCGGCCTTGATGCGGCGAGTTGCTTCCACCCCGGACATTTTGGGCATGCGCACATCCATTACGACTACATCCGGTTGCAGTTCATGCGTCAGGCGAACCACTTCTTCCCCATCGGCAGCCTCACCCGCAATCTGAAAGTCCGGCTGGCGCTCCAGCAACTCGCGGGTGCCGGAGCGAACTACGGCGTGGTCATCGGCCAGTAAGATGCGAATACGCTTGGCATTATTTGAAATTAAACTCATGACCCCTCTTCCTCTGCTGCATAACAACTTATCACGGTTTGATTATACCACCTTCGGCAACGGTGACAAAAGCCCAGCCGCCCTAAAAAGCCCGAAGCGTTTTGTCAAATAGCTTACTTTCGGTATGATAAAATAAATTGATCAGGGGAGAACTATGACTCATCTCGACAAACCCAAAATCCGTAATGTAACCGCCCAGCGAACCACCTATCAAGGAGAACCCGTCTTTCTCCTTCAGGACCGGCTCAAGCTAACGGAGGCGGCTATTGTGCTGCCGCAAGTTTTGGGACCCCTGGTCATGTTGTGCGACGGGAACAACACGCTGCCCGAAATTAAGGCCGCCCTGGAAGTTCGTTATGGCTTGCGACTGCCGCAAGAAACTCTTGAAGGCATGTTAGCTCAATTTGACCAGGCTTTATTGCTGGAAGGCGGAACTTTTGAACATTTCAAACAGCAAGCCATTGCTGAGTATCGGGCTGCTCCTTTCCGGCAACCCACCCTGGCCGGTCTCTCCTATCCAGCCGATCCAGAGGCGCTGCGCCGGATGTTGCAGGATTATCTGGACGAGGTTCGTGAAGTTCCGGCAGTTTCCCCGGACAGCCGGGGAATTATCAGTCCTCATATTGATTATCAACGCGGCGGGCCTGTCTATGCCCAGCTCTGGGCCAGCGCGGCTGAAGCAGTCCGCCAGGCTGAACTGGTGATCATTTTCGGTACCGATCACAACGGCGGTAACCTCGGCACCATTAATTTGACCTGCCAGAACTACAGCTCGCCTTTGGGCGTGATGCCGACCGACCAGGATTTGGTGGCCCGGCTGGCCGCAGCTTTGGGGCCACAAACTGTCTTTGCCGATGAACTCCTCCACCGCGATGAATGGTCTATCGAGTTAGTTTTGGTCTGGTTGCAATATATGAGAGACGGCAAACCTTGTCCGGTTTTGCCTATTTTGTCCGGTTCTTTTCTTCACTTTATGATGGGCCAGGCCAAATTGGAGGAGGAGACAAATTTCAGTATTCTCCTTGACCTGTTACGCGAGGAAATGACCAAACGGCGTACTTTAGTTGTCGCTTCCGGCGACCTGGCTCACCTGGGACCGGCCTTCGATGGCCCCCCGCTTGATGCAGCAGCCCAGGCCCAAATGAAGGTTGATGATAAAGTGCTGATAGATACCCTGGCCCAGGGCAGCGCCAGCGCCTTTTTTGAACTGATGCAAGCCGGGCAGTATGAGCGCAATGTGTGCGGCTTGTCACCGTTCTACTTTACCTTGAGCGCCCTGAGCCATACCCAGGGCCAAACTATTGCCTACGACCGCTGCCCGGCGGATAATCGGAACACCTCCTTTGTTTCGATTTGCGGGATGGTCTTGGAGTAGAGAGTAAACAATAGGCAAGGAATAATTCGTAAAGTTAAGTTATCCTTCAAGCTACAAGCAAGGCAAAAATCGAAATGGCAGCGTTGGTCCACTATCTTAACGAATACAAGTCACTCAATGGCTCCCCTATTCACAGTACTCCCTTCTATGTGGGGCAAGATATTATCGCCTGCCTCGTTTCTTTACAGCCCGGCGCCCTAGTACCCGAACACATGCACGAACATCAGGATGAAATCTTTGATGTCATTGAGGGTGAAGGTATCTTTGTCCTGGCCGGACAGGACATCGTGTTGAAACCGGGAATGACCATTTGCGTGCCGGCCAACACACTCCATGGACTGCGTGCGGGAGATCAACCCTGGATTTTGCGCGAGACAGTCCACCGGCGGGTCTATGCCCGGCAGGCCCTTAGGCGAGCCTGGCAGAAAAGGTGGCAGAAACTGCGGCGGCTTCTTCCCCGATGAGCAAGTCTCGCCAGGGCCGCCGCACCTACCCGGCTCAACCCCGCCGCTCGCCTTCTCCTCCGGCTGGCGGACACCGAACCCTTATCTTTTGCAAACCGTATAAAGTTCTGAGCAGTTTCACCGACCCGGAAGGTCACGTCACTCTCAGCGATTATATAGATGTACCGGGCGTCTACGCTGCCGGCAGGCTGGATTATGATAGTGAAGGCTTGCTCCTTTTGACTTCCGATGGCTGGCTGGCACATCGCATTACCCAGCCTAAATACAAACTCAAGAAAACCTACCTGGTCCAGGTAGAAAATATCCCCACTGAAGCGGCTTTGAACCAGCTTCGCCAGGGTGTTGTGGTGCAAGGCGAGCGTACCCGTCCGGCAGAAGTGGAACTCCTGGCGGCTGAACCTGATATTTTTCCCCGCTCGGAACCCATCCGCTATCGTCCGACCATCCCCACCACCTGGCTAAAAATCGGGCTGCGTGAGGGCCGCAAACGGCAGATCCGCCGGATGACGGCAGCCGTAGGCCACCCAACGCTGCGGCTCATACGTACGGCTATCGGCCCGATTACCCTTGGCCAACTTATCCCCGGCCAATGGCGAGATTTAACCCCAGCAGAATTGAAAACCCTGAAACAAAGCCTTACCTCCTGATCCAAACGTATAAGTTCTAGTCCCCAAATTCAGACGCTTAACTTTCCCCCAATTTTAGGGGTGTTGCTCCGTCTTAATTGATGTTATTATACAGACATTAGTTACTTCAAACAGCACCTGTATCTGTCCTATGCCTACCAGATTATCTCCTAAAATCGCAAAAGTTTTACTTCTCGTTGGTTTGGCAATTAATGTTAGTTTTGTTTTACCAGACCCAGTTTTGGGATATCAAGCGGTGGTTAATCTCGACCAGGCAGTTCAAATGGCCGGTAAGCCAGCTCAAAATGATGGCCTGATTCAGACTTTTACTCTGCTAACGGCCAATGATAGAAGTTCGCTAACCCAAATCCAGCAGTTCATTAAGGATGGTGGTGGCCAAACTAATCATATCTTGCCTGATCAGGCGCTCATTGCCAAAGTACCACCTCAACTCCTGTCGCAACTGATTACTTTCCCAGGAGTAGCCGGCGTTTATACTCAGGCAGTTGAACTAGCCACAATGGATAGTTACGGTCCCGGGGCGCGTCGCTTTGCCAGCGCATGGAATAGCCTGATTACTCCCCAACCATCTCTCCCGGGTGTTAACTTTATCACCGAAGCCCAAAGCGGCAATCATGCGGACGCCTTTACTGCCCCGGACGTGTCAGCAGGTAAGGAGTCGAGCATTTCGGGCGCCTCTGTTACACCCGGCTATTATCAAACCAGTGAGTATATGGCCGGTTCGGTGGCAGTGGGTATCGTTCTGGTCGAGAGCAACGGCGCTGTAGATCCTTCAACCGAAAATTGGACTTCCGACGAGAAACAACTTGTTTTTAATGAAATTGTGACTGCACTCAATTGGTGGGCCAAGCTAGAACCAAAGGCTCAGCTAAGTTTTGTTTATGACGACCACTTTTCCACCCCCTTGCCAACCAGCGTCGAACCGATCACCCGCTCCTTTACTGACCAACAGTACTGGATTTCAGATGCAATGAAGGCCCTGGGATATAACAGTACCTCCTACTTCACCAGTGTGCGTAATTACGATAATGCCCTGAGAACTCTGTATCAAACAGACTGGGCTTTTACCATTTTTGTGGTTGACAGTTCAGCCGATGCTGATAATTACTTTAAGGACGGATACTTTGCTTATGCTTATCTGGGCGGTCCGTTTTTAGTGCTAACGTATGGCAATAATGGCTATGGTCCCGGTAATATGGATGCCGTTGCTGCCCACGAGGTGGGTCACATTTTTCAGGCTCTTGATCAATACGGAGGGGCTGCTCAAGCTTGTACCCGTCGCTCCGGTTATCTCAACGTCGAAAACCAAAACAGCGAGGCCAGTGGTTGTTTGTCCAATGTAAACAGCATTATGCGGGGCCAGATTTATCCTTATACATTAGGCGCTATTGATCCCTACGCTGCCGGGCAAATTGGCTGGCGTGACAGCGATAAAGATAATATTCTTGACCCATTGGATACTCAACTGACCATTACCCTGAGCGAAATTAGTCGAAATGAGCGGCAGATTACGGGGAGTGGGACAGCCCAGATTATCCCTTACCCTTCCCCCAATCGGGCCAGTGTCACGATTAACACTTTAACCGGCGTCAAGTACCGCTTCAACGCCGGCAGTTGGCAGCCGGCTCTCGCCGCCGATGGCGCTTTTGATGAAACCGGTGAGACCTACCATATCATCTCCACTCCACTTGAGCCTGGACTACATCTCCTGGAAGTTGCCGCTTTTGACTCAGCCGGCAATGTCTCGGACCCTTTTGTCTCTTCAGCAGTCATCATCCCCAACCCGCTTGATCCTGGCCCTAATACTGAGCTTTACACGCCGGATAATATAGTCGCTAACCAAGCCCTAACCCTCAATGGGGTCGCTTATCACGCTCAGAGGGAGCATATTGCTCAGGTTGAATTTAGGGTTAATAGGGGCCCCTGGCAACCGGCTCAAGCTCAAGATGGTCTATTTGATGGTGATTATGAGCCTTTTATCGTGTCGCTTAATCTACCTGAAGCAGGAACCTATTTGATTGAAGCGTTTGCTACCGATACTGACGGTTTTGTCGAAAGTGAGTTTGCCCGTCGAGAAATTCAAGTCACCCAACCATTAACCACTGTTTTTTTACCGTTACTGACGAATGTTCCATAAGACCCAGGACTGTCATCCTTGGCCCAAATTGCTGGCATGGATTGGCTCGACCCTATTGGATACCTAAAAGTGGTACATCTTCCATTTTGGCCTATGTACGTATATAATTAGGGAAGTAAATAGTGATAAACACGCAGACAATTCTTAATTACAGGAACTTGCTAGTGAACAGTGTTGAAGAAATGCGGTCTAATGAGATAGACACCTTGACTCAAACGCTGCATCATGAACTTGTTGCTCTGGCAGCTTCGCTTAAAGGTCGGCTTACCCCCGGCGAAGAAGATATGCTGGCCAATCTTTTCCAGGTGCAGATGAATTTACAGGCGTTACTGAACCAAACGCTGCCCAAAGGCAGTGATATCCTTACTCCCCTGCCCCTTTCTACCTCGGCAAAAGAAGTTGACAACATCGTCTACGCTCAGGCTATGCAATATGCCCGTGACCTGGTAAAAGCGATGCGTCAGAAGAAGGAGCATCAGCGCCGCCTGGAGCTGACTTCACAACAACTGATTCGGGCCGAGAAGCTGGCTACGGTAGGACAAGTAGCCGCTACTGTGGCCCATGAATTGAATAACATCCTTACCCCGCTGCTGATGTACGCCAAATTGATTCACCAGGAGGCAGCCAACAATGGCAGTTCAGAGATAGCAGAGTTTGCCAGTCACATTACTAATATTGCCAATCGGGCCTCTGACATGCTCCGCCAACTGGTTGATGCATCCCGGAATGGCCCCACTACAACTATTTCGGTAGATGTAGTGAAAGTGATCAATAATGCCCTGGCTCTGCTGGCGCCCCGGATTCATAAACAAAATATTAATATTGTGCTCCAACACGCCGAAAACTTGGCCCTGGTGCGGGGCAATCCCAGTCAATTGGAGCAGGTTTTTATCAACATCGCCTTGAATGCGTTTGATGTTATGCCTCAGGGCGGTGACTTTACCATTACAGTCAAGCCTTCAAGCGGCGACCCCCAAACCCACAATCAGTTTATTAGTGTGTTTCTGCATGATACTGGCGAAGGTATTGCCCCGGAACATATTAGCAGTATCTTTGATCCTTTTTTCACCACAAAAGCGCACGGCGCCGGCACTGGTTTAGGTCTCTTTGTTAGTTATCTCATCATCAATCAACACCAAGGGGTCATTGAAGTAGAAAGTGAGCGTGGAGTCGGCACTACTTTTATAGTCAAATTGCCGCTGGCAAGTAAGGATGAAAAATGATGTATCCTATTAAAGTCTTCATCATTGATGACGATTTTTATGTGCGACAGGCCACGACCAGCTTGTTAACCAGGGACGAACGTACCGAAGTGGTAGGTTCAGCATCCAGCATTGCCGAAGCAATGACCGAATTAGATGCCCTGATGCCTGACATTATTTTGTTAGACTTGGATTTTAAACACACCCGCGAGAGTGGCCTTGAGGCTGTTGTTCCCCTAAAGAATTTGTTACCCAAGACGGGTATTCTTATTTTCTCAGCCAGCCGGGATGAAAACTCAATTCTGGAGGCAATGCAGGCTGGGGCCGATGGTTACATTTGGAAAAATGATGCTGCCGAAGGGTTGGGCAGCGCTATCGAGCGCGTCAAGGATGGCAGTTTTGTTATTACCGAGTCGATCGCTCGCCTGATTTATGGCAAATTTAGCGGCCTCATTGATGAACGTCCTGCCGAAATCTTGCCGGAAAGCAAACGTTTTGTTGACCTCACCAAGCGAGTCGAGCAGGTCATGCGGCTCTTTTGCTTTGAGGGTATGTCGGCGCTTGAAATCGCCGAAACTTTGCATCTCTCCGAAAATACCGTCCGCGGGTATATCAAGGCCGGTTATGAGGTTGTCGGCGCTACCACTCGGCGGGAAGCTTTCCAAAAGCTGATCGCCCGGGCAGATGAGTAATTTACCCCTTAAGATGCGGCGCCTTAAATACCGCTTATACTTTCAGGGCTAAAATGCGGCCTAACAGGAGTATCACAATGACTGACAACAACCATCTAGAAACTCAGCAAGCTTATGCCCAGGCCCAGGCCTATGGCCGAGACTTGGCCCGACTCTATGCTCTTGAAAAAGAGCGGCGCAAAGAGCTAGAAATAACTTCGCAAAAATTACAGGCCATCTTTGATTACGTGCCCACCGGCCTGGCTGTAGTAGACCGCAATTTAAATCTGGTTGAAGCGAATCCTCGTTTTCTGGCCTTGTTAGAACAAAAAGCCGACTGCCTGGGTCAGCCGCTTTCAAAGTTACTACCCGTAGAAGCTTTAGTCAAAAGTATGCAGTCGGTGACAAACGGGGTAGATAAATTAGGCAGTGTCGAAATACAGATAATCGAACCAGTTGCCCGGACACTCTTGGTCAATCTCTCCCCTTTAAATGGGGGTCAGGATTGGGTACTGGTTTTTCACGATTTAACGGAGCGACAGCGTCTAGAAGGGTTAAAGAGTGAATTTGTAAATATTGCGGCCCACGAGCTGCGCACTCCCCTGGCCGGGGTTATGGGTTTTGTTTCGGTTTTGAAGGAGGATTTGAAGGACAGCGATAATAGTGTTGCCGTAGAAATTATGGATTTAATTCTGCAATCAACCGAGCGCCTAAAAGGTATTATCGATGAATTGGTAGATTTTGCCACGTCTCAGCACTTAACTGAAGATAATCTCCATATTTCTGAAATAGATCTAAACCGGCTTTTACATAAATGCCTGACCATTTTACAGCCGCAGATTAAGACGAAGGAGTTAAGTTACCAACTTGACATACCCGGCGACTCGATTATTGTCCAAGCCGATCAACGAATTTTGACTGAAGTCATTTACCACCTTCTGGAAAATGCGGTCAAGTTCAATAAACCCCGAGGTAAAATCTTTATCCGAGTGTATCATCTACCTTCGGCTTCTTCAGCCGCTGATGTTTCCAAGAAAACAGGGGTTATCATTGAAATTGAGGATACCGGGGTTGGCATTCCTCAAACTGAACTTGATAAAATTTTCGACAAGTTTTATCAAGTTGAAGAGCATCTGATTCGAGCTGTTGGCGGTCTAGGTCTGGGTTTAACCATCGTCAAGCGCGGTATCGAGCGGCACGGGGGTCAACTTTGGGTTACCAGCCAGTTGGGCCAGGGGAGTGTCTTTAGGATGATGCTCCCGGCCATCAATGAATCCTCTGAAATTTCCATAGACAATCGGCTTGACGTGGTTCACCAGCAAATGCTGGTTTATGCGCAGGATATGGCTCGTGCCGTTACGTCTCAACGAAAGCTAAGCAAAAAAGTGGAACAAATTAATAGCTTGAGCCTTATCTTGGCTGAAAAGTTAAATGAACTGGCCTTAACTCAACCTGACCCTGAAACTCACGCTAAAGGCATTGAGCACATCCAAAAGATTGTTCAAGAATTGACAGATTTATCCACTGAGCACGTTCAATCTTCTTTGACCTAACTCTTGTTTAAAGGAGTCGTCACGAGCCTAAAGCATACCACCAACAATGAAAACGTTGTTCTGACTACTGGCTACTGATTACTGGCTACTGACGACTGACTACTATTTTCAGAGGAGCTAAACCAAAGGATCAGGTTGTTTCTGCCAAAATACTTGAATCGAAAATGCGGCTCAAAGTAGATGTTTGTTGTCAGTAACCTTATCTCAATTATAATAAAGCAATGATTATGGCAGAGACAAAAATTCCAATCCCTACTGATAATGATATTACCAGTACTCGCTTGTTGGAGGTCGAACGAGAGCAACGCGAATTGGCTGAAGCTCTCCGGGAAGTTGGGGCAGCGCTAAATGCCACTCTGGATTTTAATACAGTCCTCGACCGCCTGCTCGACCAAGTTGGCCGGTTGGCTCCCTACGATACGGGAAATGTCTTTCTGCTCGAGCAGGGAATTGCTCGTGTTGTCCGCACGCGCGGCCACGAAAAATTTGGAACGGAAATTGCCCGCAAGGCCGCTGCGCTATCTTTTAATTTGGCAACAACGCCCAACCTACGCCGGATGGCTGAGAGTAAAGAGCCTCTGCTCATCTCGGACACTGCCACTGACCCTAATTGGTTAAAGGGTGAAGCCTGGGGCCACGTCCGTTCATGGGTAGGCGCTCCAATTGTGGCTCAGGGGCAAGTCATTGCTTTTTTTTCATTAGATAAGACGGAACCGGGCTTCTATCAAGCTAAACATACCGAACATCTGGCCGTGTTTGCTGGCCAGGCCGCCTTGGCCCTGGAAAACGCCCGGCTCTTTGAGGCAGAAGCCCGGCGCCGGCGTGAAGCTGAAACTTTACGTGAGGCAGCAGCGGCGCTTACTTCCGCCCTTGATCTTGAACGAGTTCTGGATAATATTCTGACCCACCTGGAACAAGTCATTCCCTACGATAGCGCCAGTGTCTTCTTGCTGGAAGGTAATTTTCTGCGGGCTGTTGCTGGTAAAGGCCTCCCCTTCCCGGAACAAGCCATTGGGCAAGGCTTTCCGGCAGACAATGACCCCTTTTTAGAGACATTGAAGCGTACCCATCAACCCCTATACTTGCCCGATGCCCAGCTCGAACTTCATTTTAAACATTGGGGAGATACCTATTATATTCGTAGTTGGATGGCAGTACCTTTAGTGGTGCGGGAACGCTTTATTGGTTATGTTACCCTCGACAGCAAGCAAATAGCAGCCTACGGTCCAATAGAAGCAGATTTAGCCCAAGCCTTCGCCAACCAGGCCGCTATTGCTATTGAGAATGCTCAGCTCTTTCAAGCAGCCGAATCGGCCCGGCGCCTCTCTGACTCGCTCCGGGAAATTGGGGCCTTATTAGCAGCCACGCTGGACCCAAACGAAGTTATGAATCGAGTTCTCGACAGTCTTGCCAAAGTGATTGCTTATGACAGCGCTTCAATTATGTTAAAGGAAGGCCACGCCTTTCAAATTAAAGCAGGGCGTGGCTTGCCCCTTAACACTCCCGGCATGAAGCTGCCTTTCAGGTTTCAGGAAAGTGAGTTGCATAAGCAACTGTATCAGAGTACAGAGCCAATAATTATTCCCGATGTTCAGCAGGATCCGCGTTGGATTAAAATTGCGGGCGACGAGTACATCCGAAGTTGGTTGGCTGTACCTTTGCTGGTACGCGACAAAGTCATCGGGGCGCTGAACCTGGATAAATGCGAGCCGGGTTTTTACACTAAAGAGCATGTTTTTATTGTGAGCGCCTTTGCTCAACACGCAGCTATTGCGCTCGAAAATGCCCATTTATTTGATAAAACCCGACGCCAAGCTCAACAACTGGAAGCGCTGCACCAAATCTCGCAAGATTTGACGGCTCTCCGTGATTTAGACATACTCCTGCGCCAGATCGTTGAACACGCGTTACAGCTTCTTGATGCCGAGGGTGGAGATGTTTTCATGTATCGTCCTGAACGCCAGGTACTGGAATTAGTGGTAGCCCTGGGACAGAAAGCAGGGCCACCCGGATTAATCCTCAGGCCGGGTGAAGGACTTTCAGGCACAGTTTGGGATACCGGCCAGCCCTTAATTGTTGAAGATTTTCAGCTATGGCCCGGAAAAGCAGGGGTGTGGGCAGACATTCCTGGGCTGACCGTCGTAGGCGCTCCGATCCGGTGGGGTAACGAAACCCTGGGTGTATTAAGTATCTTTGCTGATAATACCCAGCGACACTTTACGGCTGACGATGCCACCCTCCTGGCCCAGTTTGCTGCTCAAGCGGCCATAGCTATTGAAAATGCCCGGTTATACGAGCAGGTGCAGCGTCATGCCGCCAAATTGGAAGTACGCGTTGCCGAACGGACTTTTGAGCTTGAAGTTCTCTACGAACTTACCCAGGCTTTAGGCCAGGCTACTCAGCTCAGCGATATCATCCGTCTCATCCTGCTCCATCTTTACCGGACAATTCCCCATGACGTGGCGGCCAGTCTGCTGGTCACGGAAGCGGCTAATACCCTGGTCATTCAAAGCCAACGTCCTCTCTCCGCCCAAGTTGAAGCCGATATCCAGGAGATTATGAAGGCTGTTCTTAACCAGCCGTTAGCCAAGCCTCTGGAAGTACGGCGTATTCGGCCAAAAAGTGAGACGACTATCTGGCCGCCCCTTGAAGATTTAGCCTCAATTATGCAGGTTCCGATTGTAATTGACGAAGTCCCGGTAGGATTGCTGCTGATTGCCACAGAACATTCCAATCAGTTCACCCAGGATCAGGCTCGTTTATTGCGCACCATCGCTAACCAAGCCAGCGAGTCTATCCAGCGGCTGCAACTCCTATTGGCCGCCGAGTATCAACGCCTGGAAAGTCTGGTGGCGCATTTACCCGATGGCATCATTTTGTTAAACTCAGAGCTACGCATTGTCCTGGCTAACCAGACAGCCCAAAAATTCTTGACCGTACTCACGCCTGCTAATCCCGGGGATCAGTTAAAGTACCTTGGCCATCAACCCATTAGCCTAATTATAGATTTAGACACAATCGGACTATCTCGAGAAGTAGAATCAATCAGTTTTCCACGCCAGCTTTTTGAAGTAGTGGCAAGACCGGTGGCAGTGGGGCCTGAGGCAGGTGGCTGGATTCTGGTAATTCGAGAGGTGACAGCCGAACGGGCCGCACAAGAACGTGTTCAACAGCAGGATCGGTTGGCGGCAGTCGGCCAGTTAGCGGCAGGGATTGCCCATGATTTTAATAATATTTTGACCAGCATGATCGGATTTGCCGAATTGGCCCGCCTTGATCCTCATATCTCACCGCCTGTTGACGAGGACCTGCAACGCATCATCCAGCAAGGTCAGCGGGCTGCTGCTTTGATCCGCCAAATTTTGGATTTTAGCCGGCAATCCATTGCCGAAAAGCGCCCAATAGATTTGGCCGCTTTTCTTAAAGAAACAGTAAAGCTTCTGGAGCGTACCATTCCCGAAGATATTCGGATTATTCTCGAAATTGAACCGAGCAGCGATGATACTTACAAACTCAACGGCGATCCCACTCAAATTCAGCAGGTTCTGGCGAATTTAGCGGTTAATGGCAGGGATGCAATGCCGGTTGGGGGTATCATGCATTTCCGGCTAAGTCACTTCACCTTAAAACCAGGCCAGCCCCCTCCCTATCCAGAGATGTCCCCAGGCCCCTGGATTCTGCTATCCGTTTCAGATAACGGCGTCGGCATCTCACCAGAAGCACTACCGCGCATCTTTGAGCCTTTCTTTACCACAAAGGAAGTGGGTAAAGGGACCGGGCTAGGTTTGGCCCAAGTGTATGGTATTATCACTCAACACGAAGGCTATATTGATGTTCAGACCGAATTCGGAAAGGGCACAAACTTCATAGTTTATCTTCCTGCAATAGCCCCCGTATCAAAAACAACACTCCAAACGGCTGAAACTGAAACTATCGAGGGGCAAGGTGAACTCATTTTATTGGTAGAGGATGATTTGGCTGTTCTGGAAGTTACGCGAGTGATGATAGAGAATCTCGGTTATCGGGTGATAACTGCATCCAATGGCCGGCAGGCCCTGGAAGCATACGATGATTTTCAGCCTGAGATTGCTTTGGTTTTGACTGATATGACCATGCCTGAGATGGGCGGGGTTATTTTAGCTCAAAGTTTACAGGCCAAGTACCCCACCACCAAAGTCATTGCTTTAACCGGTTATCCACTAGAGGCCGAGTCCAAAGAGTTGCTGGATCATGGAATTGTTGATTGGTTACAAAAACCCCTGAATAGACATCAGTTAGCCCAGACAATTCGCCGATCGCTGACCATAGAGCAAAAACACGGTCAGGAGTACCGACAGATGACCAAGCAGTCGCTACACCCCCAAAAATAAAACTGATCCATATGATACTGGCCTCAAAGCTGAGCGCAATCAGGCCGAAACAGACCTGAAGTATGGCTTAGCCGCAGAACGAGAGCAACGTCTACTGGCTGAAACTCTGACCGAAGTGACCTTAGCCCTGACTGCGCAAACCAGCCCCAGCAGCATTTAGAGGAAATTTTACGCCAAGTGCAGCGGGTCGTTCCTGCCAAAAGCCAGTATCAGACTATTAAGTGGTAATATATTGCGGGCTGCCTACAAACAGGATGAACCGGTTTTGATCTGTCAACAACTTCAGGGTTGGATCAACCATTAGCCGACTTTCCCCTGGATGCGGAAGTGATTCAAACCCGCCGGACCCGGATTATCCCCGACACTCACCAAGAACCGGGCTGGGTTACTCTGCCTCAATATTCCTGGATCAGATCACATATTGCCGCTCGATTTGCCTGGGCGAGCGGGTTTTGGGGTTACTGCGTCTGGATGCCGACACATCCGGTAAATTTTCGCCCAGAGATGCCGAGCGTTTGAAACCTCTGGTCAATGCTGCCGCCATTGCTCTGGAAAATGCCCGGCTTCACGAGCAAGCACAACGGGAAATTGTTGAGCGCAAACGAGCGGAAGAAGCCCTGGCCGCTGAACGCAACCTTTTGCGGACTTTGATTGATAATGTACCTGCTCTTCTTTACGTAAAAGACGCCGCGAGCCGCTTTCTACTCGCCAGCAGGTCGGTCGCCCAGGTAATGGGTGTATCTAACCCGGCCGAGTTGGTCGGTAGAACTGATTTCGATTTTCTTGATCAGGAATTAGCCGGACAATTTTACGCCGACGAACAGGCTGTTATCCGCTCAGGGCAACCTCTTATTGGCCAGGAAGAAAAGTTTCTTGCTCCAGCCACTCATAAACAAGGCTGGTATTCAACCACCACTGTTCCTCTGCCCGATAATTCCGGGAAAGTAGTCGGCATCATTGGCCTGAGTCACGATATTACCCAACTTAAACAGGTAGAACAGGCGCTCTTGGAGAGCCAAACCCGCCTTAAGTTACTCAACAGCATCTCTATCCGTATAACGGCCGGGTTATCGGCCGATCAGGTGATCCAACGTACCTTAAACCAGGTTGCCGATTATTTTCCCACCCTGCGGGTAGTTTATTCAACCATTGACGAAGAAGGCCATTCAGTTACGATCCACTCGGTGCAGCCGCCGGGGATGCCCTCTCTTGCCGGTGTGACCGCCAACCTGGCCACGACGCCAGCATACCTCAATATGCTGCGCCAGCACAAGCCAATTGTGGTGGCTAATATTGCCGCCGATGACCGCCTGACCGGCCTGACTGATCTTATTGCTGCAGGTGACACTCAAGCCTTTCTTGATGTGCCGTTGCGTCATTCAAATAACCTGATCGGATTGCTCTGTTTTGATGCCCCAGAACCCCACCCGTGGAGTGAGCATGAAATCACCACTCTGACCGAGGTAGCCGAGTATCTCTCGATTGCCCTTCAGAATGTCTACGAACAGCAGGAGCGTGAACGAGCCGAAGCTGAATTAAGAGCCAGCGAAGAACGTTTTCGCCTGGTCATCAACTCTATCAGTGACCATATCTACGTTACCAGAGTGACGGCCGAAGGAGAACATAATAATCATTAACTTTCTCCGCATGACGATGCTATGACTGGCTATCCCATGGAGAAATTTATGACGGATTGGCGCTTTTGGCCGACGACTGTCATCCATCCCGATGACCAGACAGCAGCGGCAGAACAGGCCAAGCATTTGGCCCTGGGCCAGCACAGCGAGGTAGAATATCGGCTGGTTCGGGCCGATGGTAAGATCATCTGGGTTCGTGATAGCGCCAGAGTCCAGCCAGAAGGCCCATCTTCCAAGATTGTTTACGGCCTGGTTAGCGATATTACTCAGCGCAAACAAGTCGAGCTAGAAAGAGAGTGGTTAACCAAGGAGCTCCGTGATATCAATCAAACCCTGGATGAACGGGTCCGCGCTCGCACGGCTGAGCTTCAGGCTATTTTTGACGCCGTGGGTGAGGGAATTTTAGTCACCTCTCCAACTGGGGTGATCGAGTATATTAATCCGGCTATGGAAAAGCTGACCGGCTATAGTGCGGCTGAAGCCATTGGGCAAATGCCGCGCATCTGGAAAAGTGAACGACAAAACTCGGCTTTTTATGCTCAAATGTGGCAGGTGATCCAATCCGGGCATACCTGGCGGGGTGAACTGGTCAACAGGCGTAAAGACGGCAGCCTGTATGATGTCTTGCTAACTATTACCCCAATCCCTGGTCCCGATGGGAAACCTGTGGGGTTTGTCGGCGTCCAGAATGATATTACCCCTTTTAAAGAAATGAACCGGCTCAAGAACGAATTCATTTCTATGGCCACCCACGAACTGCGGACTCCCTTGACCTCTATCTTGGGTTTTAGCGAAATCCTCATAACGCGCCAATTAAGCGAGGAGCGCAAAATTCGCTACCTGACTTTCATCAACCAACAAGCCGATGCCCTGCGGGCAATTCTCGATGACCTGCTTGATCTCTCGCGGATGGAAGCAGGAGAAGGATTTGAAGTTGTTGAGGAGGTGGTTGATTTGAAAAAAATTGTCGAAGAAGTAATCTTTGGTTTTCAAGAAAATCAACCGGCCCATCGTTACCAAATTGTTGGCTCCGCCTCTTGGCCCCAAATAACCGGAGACCCGGCGAAATTGGCTCAACTCTTTAAAAACCTGCTCAGCAACGCCACAAAATACTCTCCCAATGGGGGAGAGATTGTTTTGCAAGGCTCTATCGAGCAAGAGTACAATCTATTTCACCTAACCCTGACCGACCAGGGAGTCGGTATGACGCCCGAGCAGGTCACTCAGGTTTTTGACCGCTTCTATCGAGCTGATGCCTCAAATACGGCCATCGGTGGAACAGGGTTGGGTATGACCATCAGCCGGTTGATTGTGGAGCGTCATGGGGGTAAAATTTGGGTTGAGAGTGAGTATGGCATTGGCACTACAGTCCACCTTCTTTTGCCACTCCTTAATCGGCCAATTTACATTCTAATCATTGAGGATGACCACAGTTTACGTGAGTTACAACAGAGAATTCTAAGAGCCGAAAATTTTATCGTCTTGGGGGTTGAAGATGGCATCACCGGCTTAAAATTAGCCAGTGCCTGCCAACCCAATCTCATTTTGCTTGACCTGGCCCTCCCGGGGATGACCGGTTTTGAGGTGCTAGAACATCTACAAAACGACTATTTAACCAAAGATATACCGGTGATTATCACTTCGGCCATAGATACCGCAGTAGAGATAGAGAAAGCTATTCAAAAAGGAGCCACAGATTACCTGGTTAAACCTTACGGGATGGGTGATTTGACCGTTCGCGTCAACCGAGCCTTAATCAAACCCCCCGCGCGTTCCCAGGTAAAGACACAAAACAGATAAAATTATTGATTACAAATCCCTCAACATCTTACCTACGGAGGCTTACCCTAATGAAGAAAATCCTAATTGTGGACGACCAAGTTGAAGTCCGTGAATTGGTTCAGGTTACCCTGGAAATTGGCGATTATCATATTCTCTCAGCCGAAAATGGCCGGCAAGCCATTGAGATTGCGAAAGCTGAACACCCTGATATTATCCTGCTGGATGTCATGATGCCAGGCAGCGATATTGATGGCCTGGAAGCTTGCCGCCGTCTCAAATCTGACCCGGCGACCGCCGATATTACGATTGTGATGCTTTCGGCTAAGGGACAAGAAGTTGATATCGAAAACGGCAAATTCGCCGGTGCAGATGATTACTTTATCAAGCCATTTAGTCCTATCGCCTTAATTGAAAAGGTTGAGTCCGTCATCGGCTAACAGATCACCCAATTTTGACCATAATGTTGAGGTTGGTTCTGGTGAATCTCTCGCTGGCTGCGCTGTTAATTCAAGTTGGGACAGTCGTCCTATAGATTTTTGGTTTTCAGGATGATATAATAAGCCCAACTTAACTTAATTAACGATCTCGATTAAGTGAATTAACAACCAAAGCGCAAGGAGGAGGAGCCTATATGCCTCGCCAAAAATTAATCAACAAAGCACTCGAAGTGAGTGGCATGATTCTAGACTTAGAAAAAGCCTGTTTAAAAAAGCGGGATGGCGAGGTACACCTCACCCCCAAAGAAACCAAACTGATGGCTCTCCTCATGAAAAATGTGGGTAAGGTTGTGAGCCGCAGTGAGTTGATGCAAGAGGTGTGGAATACGGAGTACCTGGGCGATACACGCACTTTAGATGTGCATATTTGCTGGTTGCGTCAAAAAATTGAGGATAATCCCCGGGTGCCTGAATTTATTCTGACCCGCCGGGGCCAAGGCTATGAGCTGCGCATTTAGTTAACTCAAGCCTGCCCAAGTTCAAAATAAAAAATGAAGCCCTCCCATTTTGGGAGGGCTTTTTTGTTTTTAGTAAGTATGCAAGTAACCCAAGGCCGAACTTTCTTCGGTGCTCATGACAACACGCAATAATTTATTTGGCTGAGCCTCAGCCACATTAATGACTTTTATATAATCGGTATAGGAGCTATCGTGGGGCAAGAGGAGGGCCAGCTTGTTAGGCGCTTGGTTGATGAAAGCGTAATTAAATAAGATCCCAGGGGTATCGGGGTAAAGCGCCAAAGGGAAAATATTACTTTCAACCAAGTCCTGAAAAAAGTGGGTTCCATAGGAGAGTTCTGGGGTAATTCCATTGCGAGCTACGGCAATCTCAATAAGCATTGAAGTGTTATAAATATCGGCGTAGGTTACCTTTACACCCAAATCAATGTTAGAACTGCCCCAACGGCCCGGCCCCATTAGAATAAATTTTTCTCCTTCGAGCCGCTTATTGAGTCGCCCCACGATCCGGGCCAGTTCCATCCGCGTACTGGTATCACTGATTTGACTATAAGCCAGGGGGTCTACATAAACAATATATTTAATTTTATCCACAACACCGCTTGGCACCAGCCGACTCGCCGTAAAAATTTGGTCGACTAAGGGCACGTTCTGCGGCATGGCTATATTTTGGCCCCAACTCTGGCGGCTGAGAGGGCGACATTGCAGCAAAATGATTTTAAATTTGGGTTTGGGATAATCAGGAGTGAATTGCACGGCAAATTCAATGTCTACAGGCCGTTCATAGTAGCGGTCCAACTTTTTGAGGATAGTTTTCATTAGCTTGACAAAATCGGTGTTTTTGAGCAGGTTTTCAAACGTGAGCACCATCTTTTCCGGGGGAACAGTCACCCCCAGTGAAAAAATAGGTTTAATAAAATCCCCCTCATCCACCGAGGCCAGATATTGAACTCCAGGGAAATCACTGGCCAGCACATCGCTGACCGGAATGGTTTTAAATGCATTTTCTTCTAAATCAATCACGTCCATAAAACGTTGTGAATATTTGATAATATCAGCAGGTCCACTCACTGGCCGCAACTGCGGATGACTCAGGCCCACCATTCGCGGGTAATCCCGGTCCACCCGATCTACGGCCCGAGTTCCTAACCCTAAAACCATGCGCAAAAAACCATCTTCCCGCTTCAGCTTCTTGTTCCAAATAAAAGGGTTGGAACTGTAACCCACCCCGGCAATATAAGGAAAAAAGTATCTACCATAACGCTCGCCCTGCACCTTTTGGATGAGGATCGCCATACGCTCATCGTAGTCATCTAGCTCTTGAATTTGGCGATAGAACAGGGCATCAGGGCTGAGAACGCTGGCATAGATTTGGATGATGGCTTTGATAAGGGCGGTTAAATTCTCCTCCGGTGTGTCTTGGTTGGGCAGGAAAAAGCTGTCGTACTTACCGGCAAAGGCGCTGCCAAAGTTGTCCTCTAACAAACTGGATGAACGGACAATAATTGGCGCTTGCCCAATCTCGGCCAGGATTTCGCGCAGCCTTCCCGTTGCATCTTCGGGAAACCTGCTGACCAAATAGGCAGTCCGAATGCGGGGATACTGTCGTTCGATTTCTTCGCGGGTCAGATACTTTTGGCTGATAGTCTGTTCAAGATTGTTGATCGTCTTGAAATCGTAATAAACATCACTGCCAATAAAATAAGTTTCAGGCAGGGCCAGATGATCCTTCAGGTCAATCAAATCATCCGGATCGGGCTGGCAAAGAATCTTGTAGGCCAGAATCATTCCTGCCGATTTGCCACCGATTTTGCCCCGCCCGATCTTGCGGCTCATTATTTCTTTCAAATCAAAAATGTTGATAAAGTTACGGGCAATACGCACAAAGGCTAACTGGTCACTGACCAGGCTTTTAAGCAACACCACGATGATTTCCCGCATGTGGTGCTTGACACTCTCAAACATCTCGGGGGGATAGCTAGCATACTTCTCGGCCTGTTCAAACAGCATGTACCAGGGCGCCAACTCTGGGTTGAAGGTGAGCACAACTTTTTTAGCCTGCCCCGTGCGATTCTCATTGACCGCCGCCAAAACAATTTCTTCGAAACGACTGAATGGCAAGTTGTAGGCAAAGTAAAAATCAGTCAAATTATCACGCACCCGGTCCAGCCGCTTCTGCCAAACTTCTTCGGTCTCCTGGATCAAGGGGTCGGTCAATCCTTCATGTCGCTGGGTGGCAATCGCTTTGCGTTCCACCTCGTCTTCCAGCATGGTTGGGGTAATAATACCTTTGACAAACAACTCCTGCCGCATCTGGGCACGTATTTTTTTGGCTAGAATGGGGTAGTTGCTCAGGGTGAGGGTTAAATCTAAAATTTTGGAAGGCGGTGTTGTGGGGATGGGCATCGCTCAAAATACCTCTTTATCTTTCTCATTCCACCTAATCATAGCCGGATATGTGTCCAAGTCAATCCATCCATTTGGCCAAATAAAAAAACCCGGTATCACTCCGGGCTTTTTTTTCAGCAACGTAAAGTAAATTATGCTTCGGCTTTGGCTGGGCTGCTCTCAGATTTTGTTTCGGTTTTACTTTCTGATTTTGACTCAGAGCCACCATCTGACTTGTCACTTTTGGACGAGGCACCGTTGATACTGCTTTTACTGGCTTTACTATCATTAATATAAAACCCGCTGCCCTTAAAAACAATCGCCGGAGCAGCCAGTAAGCGGCGTGTTTCCACATGACCATTGGGACAATTAGCCTTAGGCTCATCACTAAAACTCTGCCGTTTTTCAAAGGTCGTACCACAGGTTAGGCATTCATATTCATAGATCGGCATGATGAACTCCCTGAACTCATTGAAGCTAAATCACAAGCTCTTATTACGCACAGATTATACCCGATTATTGTTAGAATTGCATTTGAATGCAAACACTTTTGGTCGGGCTTCTGTTAGCCATTTCCACCTTCTACCAGAATCGCCTTAAAAATATAAACGTTTTTCCCCGAAATAGCAACTTGGACAGATAGCTTTTTCAATAGAGTAAACCTTTACAAATACCGCACTTCTCGCTGTCCCTGGGAGTCCTTCTTTACTTCTACCTTAGAAGGTAAATTATCAAGCAAAAATTTTTCTTTAAGGAAGTGTTGTAAGGGCTGTTGGTAGTTCTTCAGATCCAATTCAAGAGGACGATTTGTATGGTCATAAAGCGTACATTTGTCTATTGTGACCATCGCTACAGGGCCGAGCATTTCGCTCAGATAAGTGGCCAATCCAACTCTGGCAATATACTCGCCAATCAACTTATTAAGCGCACCAATCAAAGGGTGAGTAACCGGAAATCTCGCTTGCAGGCAATGTGCTCTGGTTTTCAGTAAATCTCTAATCTGACTGGCACTAAATTTTGTGGACATCTCAGCTCCTGTGTTGAAATACAAAAGGCAGAAACAATCGTCTAAATTCTTGTTAATTTAAGGTGCAACGAAGTTACTTCGTAATTACTACCATAGAGAACGAAATGATCCTAGTCCGTGTTATATGGAACAGCTCCACTTGCCGAAATCTTCACGGAAACTTTACGGCGTAACTCCGAGTGCAGAAAAGGATCAAGACGCCTAAAACCATACCTAATAGTTGGCTCCTGAAATAAAAACGGCTGGTCAATTGACCAGCCGATAGATGGTTAGAATTTTTTGTTATAAGCGCCAAAGTAAATCCTTTAGCGAGGCGTTTCCAGCAGCCGTTTGGCCTTCTCCACCACATTGGCCAATATCTCATCCAATTGTCCGGTCACGGTCGCGCCTGCGGCTGAAGGGTGTCCCCCTCCCCCATAGGCCAAGGCTAACTGATTTATCTCAATACTGCCGTCGCTGCGCAGGCTAATTTTTACTTTACTTTTGGAGGTTTGCAGGCAAAAAATCACAATTCTTACCCCACCAATTTCTTGTCCCAGGCTGGCAAAACCATCCAACTCCGAGGTTTTCACTCCATAACTTTTGAGGGTGGCTTGGTCCAGACCATAATAAGCAATCTGACCGTTGGCTACCACTTTAATCGAGTCGAGGACATGTCCTTTAAGCCGGACGCGCTGCCGGGGATACTGCTCGTAAAGTTGGCGGTAAATGGAATAGGGCAGCGCTCCTGCCCGGAGTAATTCGGCGGTAATCAAATGAGTCCGGGGACTGGTTTTAGGAAAACGGAAATTACCCGTATCCGTCACAATAGCCGCATATAACGCCTGGGCCATTGTTGCCGATAGACCCCCTTGCATGGCCGTCACCAACTCGTAAACCAGCTCACCCGTGGCCGCAGCGTCGGGGTCAACAACCGTGACATCCACAAAATTGGTTGCGTCGGGATGGTGATCAATACAAAGCTTGACTGCGCCAGCCTGAGCCAGGGCGTCGCCAACCCGCCCCATCCGCTTCCAGCCGCCCGATGCATCCAGGACAATAATAACTTCAGCTTTTTTAATAAGAGCTGCATGTTTGGTTGGCGCATATTTCTTAATCGCTCCCGTGGGGTCCAGAAAGCGGAAGGCATTTGGCACGGGGTCACTATTCATAATCGTGACCTTTTTGCCTAAACGATCCAAATGCTCGGCCAGAGCCAACTCCGAACCGAGCGCGTCACAATCGGGATTCAGATGAGAGGTAATTAAAAAATTGTTATTCTGTTTGAGGATGGGAATAATTATCTGCCACAAAGTGACCTAAATTGTGCCTTAATCTCGATTTTTTAGCAACCTCAATTACGGTTTATCCTTCGCACAGCGAAAGCCAACGGTCGGATAACCATACTCGGCTGCCTGGTTCCCTCGATTGGCGGTGCGCGCTTGCTCCAGAGAGTCGGCAAAGGAGCCGCCCCGGACAACCCGCCCGGTCCCCTCACCCCGCCGGTTGGTCGGACCAATCGGGTTGGTTTCGTCAGCTACACTGTAGTAGTCAACTTTATACCAATCAAAGACCCACTCGCCGACATTGCCTCCCATATCCAGCAGGCCCAGGGGCGACTGATCTCCAACTGTGCTGCCCACTGCCACTGCCTTCCCCGCCGAGGTATCTCCCCCATTGACCGGCCCTTGGGGTGACTCATTGCCCCACGGCCACAACAGCTTAGCCTGGCGCGCCGCATCCCAGCCGGCCGCCAGTTCCCACTCCGCTTCGGTGGGTAAACGCTTGCCCCGCCAGGCGCAGTAATGACTCGCTTCCAGCCAGGGGACATTCACTACGGGATAGTTATCAAAGGCCGGGTTGTTGAGGTAATGAGGCTCACCGCCACTGGCATCAGCGGTGGGCGCAGTGCACGCCCCGGCTTCAACGCACTGCCAGTACCGGCCAACCGATACCTCCGTTCGATCCAGCTCAAAAGCAGGCAGCGTAACCACGTGCGCGGGCCGTTCATCCTCTTCACCCAGACCGGCGGGACTACCCATCGTAAAGGTGGTCGCCGGTATCGCTACCGTTTCTTCGGCAATGGGTGTGACGGCTGTTATGGCAAATTCGCCTGGCTCCGGGGTAGTTTCATGGGCATTAATTTGCCAGACCAAAATATCCAGGGGGCGCAAGGCCCAGCCATGCCGGTCGTCCCACAACTGCACCTCCAACCAACGCCAATCCCGGCTCCGTCCGCTAATCTTGATCACCCGCCCTTCGCCAAAGCGAGCCAGCAAAGGGGCCGTCTCATCCGGGGCGGCCCGTACCAACAGCACCTGCCGGTCCGGAACGGTTAATTGAGATGAGGCCCGCGAGCGGATATAAAAAAAGGCCGCACCCAGGATGGCCGCCACCAGCAGCGGAATAACAAAACAGCCTATCATCATTTGGGTGGCCGGCCGCTCGGCCGGAGCGCGGCTTGGACGGGGTTGGGTTTGTGATTGGGAAGGTAAATTCATCGGTTTGTTCAAGCGGGACAGGTCGCAAACAATTCACTTAGCTGCTACCCTGCTACTTGGCCCCCTGTTTTGCTTCGAGCGGCAGCAAGGGGATGATGCCCTCGGCCGTGTTCCAACGCAGGGGCGGCGGCAGATTTTCTAACTCCATGCGCACCTGACACACGTCAATGCAATCGCCGCACAGAATGCACTGTCCAAAGCCGCCGTTCATGGAATCCTTAAAATCCATTTCGCGGGGAGAAAGATCCATCGGGCAGACCTGGGTGCAGAGGCCGCAGTCCACGCAGGCTCGATTGGAGTCAAACGTGATGCGCAGCGAATTTTTCTGGGTGACGACCGTCAGGTACATGCCAAAGGGGCAGATGCTTTCGCAAAATTTGAAGCCCATTTGGTGTAAGATCACAAAACCAATCAGCGCCAGCAGGCCAAAAGCGCCCCAAACCCAGCCAAAGTAAGGATGCTCGGGCCGGAACAAGGTTCCCAGGTCAATCATCCAATTCATAACCACCAGCGTGGCGGTTATAGCAAAGAGCAGATTGGCCGCTGCCAGAATCAGTGCCCGCTGTTTGTGGCGGCGCAGGAAGTGATTGATAATCATTCCCAGGCGGTTGAGCAGACCCCAGGGGCAAATCCAGCCGCACAGCAGCCGGCCAATCAGGTAATTCTCAAAGAAGTTAACGAAATAGGTTCCCAACCACAAGATGACGACTGCTTGTAAGGCAACCGTCAGCGAGACCTGGTAGCCCAGGAGCCAGTATTGGCCGTTGGTCAAATCGAGTTTGAGCCAGCGCAGTTCCGGCGCCAGCATAAAGGAGATGACCACCAGCGCCTGCACCAGCCAGCGATACTTGGTGTACAGCGTCACCGGTTTCCAATGGGCCAGGCGCACTTTTGGCAGCCTGGTTTCTCTAAAGGTTGGGTAATCAAAAAAAGCGGGTTTGGCCATGCTCAAATTTCCTCATCAAACTGAACTGGCTTTGATGATCCATTAGCTGGGGAGCCAGGGACAAGTGGGGAATATCACCCACTTGGTGGCCCGGCCATGATGGCGGTGATGGTCAAAATAGTGATGATAACGATGGCCAGCGCCACCACAATGACCATCAGTGTGGCTATGCTGTTGGTACCGTCCCGGTCTTCGGGGTTGGGCATGCTTCACTCTCCACTGCGGGCGGGTTAATCCTGGCCTGGCGCAAGCGCACCATCAGCAGAATCAGGCCCAACAGGGTCAACAACCCCAGGCCGTTTCTCACCCAGCCGACTTTTTGAAAAGCCTCTTGCCACTCAGCCATCAGGCCAGACTTATTAGCTCCGGTAATGCCGGTGACTTCGAACAAGGTCGTCGTGGCCGGCTGCCACTCCCCCTGCACGGTGACGGTATCGCCGGCGCGAAAGCCGGTCAGTCTATCTTCACCGCTGCTGACAGTGTGAAGCTCATGCTGGATAATCCGCTCGCGGGTGAGGCTGGGCCTGATCTTGATCAGGCCGTCCGGCAATTGCAGACTAAATTCGGAAAAAACCAGGCTGAACTCCTCGCCAAAACGAACTTCACGACCTTGGGCGGGACGCTGCTGAAAGATCAACAACCCAGAACCGGCGGCGCTCATTAACGGCGCGGCAATCTGGCCGCGCAGCATCACCACCCGGCCTGCCGGAATAGAGGCCAGGTCAGCCAGCCGGGTCACTTCAGGGATATTTTGGTACGTTTCAAATTGACTTTTCACCTGGCTGTAAGCCATCTGGCTGCCCAAAAAGAAAACCAGCATCACCGGCATAGAGAAGATCAACAGGCCAGTCACCCAATTCGTTTTGCCCACTAACTTAAACATATCGCTACTCTTCATCACTCCCATCCGGCGCAACCGGCGCGCGGCTAAAGATGTAAATCAGCCAGCCCATTCCTAATATCCCCACCAGCGCCACCAGGCCCATCAAACCGGCCACCCACAGCGGGACGCCACCCAGCACCTCGGCCAGGGGCGTGACCAGCGCCACATTCGTCACGTTGCGGATGGTTGAGTAACTCAGCAGGGCGGTCAGGGCGATGATAACCGGCAGAAGCTCGATCAAGGTTTTCAACGGCCATCTGGGACGAGGTTTATCGGTTTCGGCCTGCGACACACCCGGATTATTCGTATTCATAACCCCAATTCTCCGTCTCGGTCTTGGAGAAATCCGTTTTTGACCAGGCCAACCACATCCACACCAGCCAGATGACCATGACCGGGATCATGACCACCGTCGAGAGGCTAATCAACCAGATCAGGCCGGAGTTAAATTCCGGATTGACCGCAAAGATCTGGGGAATCACGCCATCGGCAAAATTCTGCTTGGTGAAAAGGCTGATGGCGATTAAGGCCGGCATGGTGAACATGCCAATCACTCCCCAGACAATAATCTGCCGGGTTGACAGGCCGGTCGGGCGCTGCTGTCCCTGGGGATCAACGACGCAGGCCCCGCCTTTGGCCGGCTGCGGGCCCCGCACCACCCAGATCATAAAAGCCAGCACAAAGTAAAAAGAGAAAGCGACAGCCAGCACCGTTTCAATTGAGTTGTAATGAAGCGAAATAAAGCTACCGACCACCGTTCCGGCGGTCAGGCTGGCCACCGCTCCCATCGTCAGGGGCAGGTGGCAGGGACAAAAAATGAGGGCCGAAATCGGCCAAAAGTTTTGTTTCAAAGCTGACCAGAATTTATTCATCATCCAACCTCCATGCTAAAACCTGAAAATTCGCAGCGAATTACCGACCACTACCAGGCTGCTGACCACCATTGCCGCTGCGGCCAAAACCGGGTGCAAAAAACCGGCCATCGCCAGGCCAATGCCGATGACATTGTAGGCAAAAGCCTGGGTTAGAGTCCAGCCAATCGTGCGATAGACCCGTTGGGCCAGGGCCAGCGTCCAGGTAATCTGGGCTAAATCAGTCCCTAACAGGCTCACATCAGCGGCTTCACGGGTCACATCAGCCCCGCAGCCGAGGGCAACGCCGACACTGGCCCGAGCCAGGGCCGGCGCGTCATTCAAACCGTCGCCAACCATGGCCACCGGCCCGGCCGCTTCGGACTGTTCGATCAGCTTCACCTTATCATGGGGCAGCAGTTCGCTCTGCACCGGCACCCCCAACTGACGGGCTAAAGCCGTCCCCGCAGCGGCGCTGTCGCCGGTCAAAACCCGCACCTCCAATTGCTGCCGCTTCATTTCAGCCAGCGCCGGAGCCGCCGCCGGCCGGATCGTTTCAGCCAGGCCGAGCAAGCCCTGCACCAGGCCATCCCACCCCACGTGAATGACGGTAACACCCCTCTGCTCCAGCCGTTGGCGTTCTGCTCGCAGGTCAGCCGGCAAAAGCAAGCCCTGCTGCTCGACCAGCCGCCAACTGCCTACCCAAACGGTCTGGCCGGCCACAGTCCCGCTGACACCCAGGCCCGGCATAGCCCGGAAATTCTCCACCGGCAGCAACAGCAAATTCTGGGTGGCGGCAGCAGCCTGAATAGAGCGTGCCAGAGGATGTTCGGAGCCATGTTCCAGGGAAGCGGCGATTTGCAGCAACTCAACAGAGTTGGCCGCTGACTGCTGACTGCTGACCACTGCTGGAAACATTTTCCCCGGTCTCTCGTCCCCGTCCCCCGGTCGTCTCACCACAATTTCAGCCAGAGTAGACTGCCCGGTTGTCAGCGTGCCGGTTTTATCAAAGAAGACGCGCCGGATACGGGCTAACTTTTCCAGTGTCACACTGTCGCGGATCAATACCCCCTGCCGGGCGGCCCGGCCCAGCCCGGCCCAAATGGCCAGCGGGGTGGAGACTCCTAAAGCGCAGGGGCAGGCGATCAGCAGCACGGCCAGCCCGTTCATCAAGCCCTGCTCAAAGCTGGCCTGCCAGGTCCAGTAGCCAAACGTCGCCAACCCCAGAACAATCACCAGCGGCACAAAATAGCCCGCCACCCGGTCGGCCAGCCGCTCGATAGGGGCACGATACAGGCGGGCCTCGTCCAGCAGGCGGACCAGCTTGCCCATAACCCGTTCTTCACCCACCTGGGTGGTTTCGACGACAAAACTGCCGTCCAGGTTGCTTGTGCCGGCATAAACCGTCTGTCCGGGGCCTTTGTAGGCAGGCGCGGCCTCGCCGGTGATGCTGGCCTCGTCAACGCTGCCCTCACCGGAGATAACCCGGCCATCCACGGCAAAGTTTTCGCCGGGCCGGACGCGGATGCGGTCGCCAACCTGAAGCTGGTCAACGGGGACGCGGGTTTCAGCCCCTCCCCAGCCCTCCCCCTTAGAGGGCGAGGGAGCCAGGGAGGGGGTTATCAAGCTGGCTTCGGCAGGAGCACGGGCGAGCAGTTCATCCAGGGCTTGGGCACTCTCGACCTGGGTTTTGGCGTCGAGCCAGCGGCCCAGGGTCACCAACAGCAGGGTCATGGTGGCCGTGTCAAAGTAGACCTGGCCCTGCCCGATAAAGGAAGCATAAACCGACAGGCCATAGGCAGCCAGACTGCCAATAGCAATCAGGGCGCTGGTGGTCAGACGGCGGTAAACCTGGAAAGTAAAAATGGCATCTTCCAGGATAGGCAGGGCCAGCAGCAGCACCGCCGGGGTCGCAAAGAGCATGGCAATCGCCTGCAGCATCGAGCGGGTTCCCTGGCCCAATTGTCCCCAGGAAGTAAAGAAGAAATCGGAGTAGAGGGCCAGGCTAAGGGCCATGACCATCATGGCCAGAAAGGCATTGAGCATCAAGCGGGAGAGGAGGCGGGCTGCTTCTTTGGCCGGATCGCCGTGGATAGCGCCCCGGCAGCAGGGCGCGTTGAGGTCCAATCCGGCCCGGCCAATGGCCTGGCGTAAATCCACGCCTTTCGCCAATTCCGGGCCAACCACTTCATAAATGTGGCGGCAGCCGTAGCAGCAAAAAGCCAACAGCTCGCCGTTAAATGTCTCCGTCAGATGGCGGGTCGCCGGCAGGCCGCACAACGCGCACCGGGCTTGGGTTATTGACGAAGTTTGAGGTTCAGATGGAGGATTTGAGATTTGAGGGTTGAGATTTTGGATTTGAACAGCCATACTCACATCCTCAAAATTACCACAACATCACGCTTCCAATCGCCGCATGAGGAAACTGGCCGCCGGCCGCCAGGCCGCGCAGAGTCAACTGCAGTCCAACTATAACGACCAGCAGCGCCGCTGCCCGGTAAAAACCAGTCCGCCAGCGCAGGCTCAACCATGCCGCCGCCAGGCCAATCCCTAACATAGCCGGCAGCGTGCCCAGGCCAAAGATGAGCATCACGGTCGCACCTCTGAACGGGTCGCCGCTGGTAGCAGCTAATACCCCCATGGCATAAACTGCGCCGCAGGGCAGCAGACCGTTAACCGCTCCCAGGGCAAAAGGCGCGGCCGGGTGGGACGAGGCCAGCCAGTACTTCAGCCAGCCGCTCATCGGGCGAGCCAGGACCGTGGCTGCCGGCCAGCGCAGCACGGGCAGGAGTCCCATTAAACTCAGGCCAAGCAATACCATCACTATGCCCAAGACCACCGACAGACCTCCCTGCCAGCCTTGCAGCGAGATACCCCCTTCAACCAGCGAACCCAGCCAGCCGAGCGCCACGCCCAGGAACATGTAGGTGGTAATCCGGCCTGTTTGAAAGAGCAGCAAAGGCGTGGAAATTTCCTGACGTTCAGCCCGGCGGCGCAGGGCAAATGCGCCCACCAGGGGACCACACATGCCCACGCAGTGGCTCAGACCGGTCAGCAGGCCGGTGGTCAACAGCAGGAAAAAACTGAGTTCATCGGTCAAATAGTGCTGGTGCATACGACGCCTTAGTAATGAAAGGTCGGCAGGCCGGAGATGAGGTAAATCACCGCCCAGATAATAAAGGCGGCCCACCCGGCCAAAATCCAGAGCGGCAGATCAGCTCCTTGATAGGCCTGCTTGCCGTCGCCAAAATTAACGTCCCAATGTTCTGAAGGCGTTTCGTGCGGGAACATCGTTCCTTGGGGTATTTGAATTTGAAGTCCCGGCTCCTCTTGACCAGCTTGAGGGTGGCTGGCAACGGTTTCGGCGCTCTTCTTTTCAGCCTTTGGTTTGGCTGCCGGCCATTTGAAAAAGCCTAAATCCATCGGTTTATCGAGCCAAACGATGAGCAGGAAGGCGACCAACAGAGCCACCAGCGTCAAATTGCCAAAACCATAGAGGCGCAGGGGCGCATCCAAAATAAAGGTCATGACCACAAAAGAAACGGCATAACCGGCGCCCAGGGCTACCAATGCAAAAATAACCAATTTCTGTGTAGGTTGTCTCATCGTTTTATCCCCCTAGCGATTGTAGAAGAGTTGGCGGTCATCTAATTTTTCGTAAGCCTCTTCTTGCTCAAGCATATCGCGCTTGACTCCTTCGATGTTCTTGTAGTGCCCGCCCGCCCAGGCCCAGGCAGCCAGGAGCAAGAAGCCGCCGCTGATAAAGAAATAG
Organism: Anaerolineales bacterium; assembly: GCA_015075185.1. Taxonomy (GTDB): domain Bacteria; phylum Chloroflexota; class Anaerolineae; order 4572-78; family J111; genus DSQQ01. The sequence goes on from JABTUW010000004.1 coordinate 1,254,535, forward strand.
GGCAAAACTGTTGCCGTAACGATGCCGGGCAGCACGCCCGTAGTCGAAGCCGCCACAAACTCGTAGAGCTTAAATAAGAAGGTCAGACCGGCAGCGCCAACCGTGATGGCGACCACCATCACCGAGAGAAATTTACCATCTTTGAAGCGATTTTTAGTTATCATGACAACTCCTAACAGCTTTGTAGGACAAACTTAAGTTTGTCCTACTCCTCATGTCATCGTTCTACATTTGTACCCAACCACTGCATGTAAGCGATCATCGCCAGGCCCTTTTTGTTGGGCTGCTGCCCGTCGAAGAACCAGGTGTAGCTCGGCATGACCGAGGTGGGCGCGACGGAGCGGGGATTGTAGAAATGGGCGGCATGCCAGTCGTTGGAACGGAAACCGCCTTCGCGGGAGAGGTCAGGCCCGACCCGGCGCGTACCCATCAACTGCGGCATCATCAGCTCGTGCTGCTGCTCGGCGGCGGTGGAAACAGGGCCAAAGCGGACATCCTCGTTAGCCACGGGCCGCACTTGCTGAGAGTGGCAGTGCCAGCAGGCTTCGCCGATGTAGGTGTTACGGGCCAACAGCAGCGCCTCACGGTAATTTTCGGGGGTAGGACCGCCCGGATAATACTTTTCAAACTGCTCTGGATATTGTCTGGAGAGAGCCGTAAAGTAGGGGCCGACATCCTGTGACAGCTCATCCAGGGGGGTGTAAGGTAAATTGGTCAAGGCATTGACCGTAACCACGCCGGAGACGACAAAAGCCAGCACAAAGAAGCCAATTCCGGCTACCAGGAAGATAAACTGAAATTTTTCAATCGTGTTTTCCATTGAAGCTCTCCTCTTCTTATTTGGCCGGAGCCGCTACTTTCAAACCAAGCGCGGCCTCTTCCCCTTCGGGAGTGGTGGCGGTCATATACATATTGAAAGCAAAGAGCAGCACGCCGGCAAACATCAGCAGGCCAGTCGCCGTGCGGAACAACCAGATCAGCCGCACCGATTGCAGTGACACTTCCCAGGGCGCCAAGCCCTTCCACAGGTAGCCCTCGACCAGACCGGCGGAAGTCAGCGCCACAAACATCGAGGCCAGGCCAATGGTGCACATCCAAAAAACCGCCTCGTGTAACGCAGGCGACCACCAGTTTTTCCGGCCTACAACGCGCGGCCACAGATCGGTGGTGATCCCAATGAGCCAGAAACCGAAGGTGCCGAACATAATCAGGTGAGCGTGGCCCACCACCCAATCGGTGAAGTGGACAAACTCCTGCGCCCAGAACTGCACATGCACCGCGCACTGGATGCAGGTGATAACATAAAAGACCATCCCCGTGTAGAACCAGCGAATGGGCATATTGGTCACCGGAGCAATCTCGCGGCCACGCAGGGTCATAAAGAAATTGATGAAAACCGTGACGACCATAATTTCGATGGCGACGGTAGAGACAACGGCCCCAAACTGGGCAAACATGGGGATGGTACTATAAATGAAGTGATGCACTCCTTGCAGCGGGTAGAAGAAAGCCAGCCCCCAAAAGCCCAACAGCGAAACGGCATGGCTCCAGATTGGCTTTTTCAACAGCGAGGGCACAAAATAGTACATCATGCCCCAGCCAAGCGGTGTCACCAACAGCCCGACCAGATCGTGGATAAACAGTCCGACAAAGGTAGCCCCACCGGCGCCGGGGATGAACTCCGGCAGGTAGTTGCCCATGGCGTAGGTCAAAATAATCCAGATGAAAGCCACTGAGAAGTACCACAGGCTGACATACATCGGCTGCTTGCTGCCAAATTGAAAAATGGGGGTCAGAAATTGGATGGCAATCAAAACCAGGCCGACCATCACCAACTCGTCAATAGGAAAGAGCCAGCTCCCGTTGGCGGCAAAAGCGCCGGGGGTTTCGCCCCACTCGACCGCCTGGGCGTAGCCGAGATGGATACCCACCACCGTCCAGAGGATAATGAACAGGTAGACCCAAAAAATCAACCAGCCCAGTAAATCGCTTAGCACCCGGCGCTGGGTCAAGCGCGGCACTGCCCAATACAGGGCCGCCAGAAAAACGTTGACAATAAATCCGTAGGCAACCCCATTGGTGTGAACCATCCGCACCCGGCCCGGCGAAAAAAGCTCGATGCCGGGGAACGGGTACAAATTGTTAAGCTGAAGCGCGTAGAAAATGCCCCATAACATGGCAATGATTAAAAAGATAAAACCGGCGGCCATGTGGAACTTGACTAACCCCAAGTTGATTAAGGGTTGTGGGACCAGCGGTTTTGCCCCTCTTTTTGCAGCAACAGCGACGGTCATCTTATCTTTCCTCCTTGTTACTTTTGCTCTGTTAAATAATTGGCGAGGGTATCAATTTGCTCCGGCGCCAGCCGATCTTTGAAGTTCTGAGGCATCACTCCCTGGGGGCAGGGACCGGCCGGACATTCGGCGGCAGTAACAGCCGCGGGGTTGACGATGGACTCCTTTATCTCGTCCCCAGTGAGGCGAGCGCCGACCTGGGTGAGATTTGGCCCGACCCCGCCCACTGCGCCAAGCGGGTCAAGTTGGTGGCAGGTGTTGCAGCCCGCATTGTTGAATATTTCGGTGGCAGTTGTTCCCTCAATGGGAGTCAAGCCAGCCGCAGCCTGGATAGGTTCGGGTTCAATCCACCCGCCTTGACGCAGGCTTTTGAGATAAGTCGTTACATCGCTGATCTCCTGGTCGGTCAGGAGAGGAAAAGCAGGCATGGCCGAGCCTTGAATACCATTGCGAATGGTAATCTTAAGGCTGTCATCCGAGGGAAACGGCCCCGGCTCACCAAAAGAGAAAAATTTGAATTGTCCGTTGACAAAGTTCCTGGGTTTAGGGTTGAGAAAAATGGACGCCTCCCCATCCCCCAGACCATTTTGCCCGTGGCAGCCGATACAGTAGGTTTCGTAGACTCGCCTGCCGCTGCTGCGCCGGTCTTCACTGAAGACATATCCCCGAAACAGGTCTGGGCTGATAATCACCAAAAAGACCAGAACCAGAGTCAGGCCGGCCAGCCAAGAGAACATTCTTGCGACCATATAAACTCCTCGCTCCTTTCGCTGTGGTTAACCCAAAGGGATGTCAAAAAGACTACCTCAGCATAGGCAGTCAACTTACCCGATATTCAGTTTAGGCAGCAGTATCGGCAGAAAAGCAGAGAGCCAAACACAAATGACGGCTGTTGGGCAAGAGGCAATAAATACCCAACAAACCTGCCAGGGGCTATTCACTCCAAGAGAACGCTGTCCTACTTATTGGAATTTCAATTTTTGGTGAATGTGCAGGCCATTATATTCGTAATTTTATGGTTGGCAAACACGTTGAAGGTATTTGCATATCATCAAGGGTATATCGAACCGAGAGCACGAGCTGGACTTAAATATTTGGGGCAAAATTTAACTCAGGGATTGAGAGTGATTGAGTAGCTTGTGAGCAGTAATGACCCGGATGACAGAGACTCACCTTTAGTGCTACAATAGATAAAGAGACTGAGGCCGCTTTGGTTGAACAACTGAGAAAAATTCTAAAGGACGAAGGGGAATTGGGGGGAATGTAGACCAGTTTTTCACCAGACTACGCGCACATCATCAGCTACAGTTCTTCTCCACCAATCTTGAAAGTATAGCTTAATAACAGTCACAGCATACCAGCCCGTGGCAATTATCAGCACATCAATGCAGAACCAAATTACGAGAAGTTTTAGTAGCCAATCCATAGGCATAGTTTAACACAGATAAGCGATAGCGGTAGTGATACACTTCCTTCCTTTTCAGTGAGATTTGTCATCTATGGGGGCCACAAGAAAGTTATGGTATCTTGTAGTCACGGTCTTCATCACATAGTTTTTCGTCAGGGTCAGACAAATAGGGAGCTAGAGTTTGCGTCCAGCCCAACAGCTTCTCATCCTGATCCCAGCCGGCCACAAGCTGCAACCCCAGCGGCAGCCTGTTCTGCAAGAAACCAGCCGGTAGGCTAACGGCGGGCAGCCCGGCATAGGTCCAGGGCAGATTCATAATGGGGTCGCCGGTGCTGTCCAGGGTCGGCGGCGCAGTTCCCACTGCCGCAGGCGAAATCCAGGCCGACAGGCCGTGCTGGGCCATCAACGCTTCCAGGTGAGCGCGAAGCTCTTCCCGCCCGGCCCGGTAACGCTTTATTTGCTCCGCCGGCATCTCCAGTCCCCGGCGAATTAAGGCCGCCGTTTTAGGATGGTAGAGGTCGGCGTAGCGGGCAAACCACTCCTGATGAACCTCAGCCGCTTCAGCCGCCACCAGGCCGACATGCTGCTCTGCAATCTGCTCAAAATCGGGCATGGCTTCCACCGGTCGAATTTCAAAACCGGCCTGCTCCAGCTTCTGCTGCGTTGCCTCAAAATGATCCAGGGCCTCCCGGCTGGCTCGCTGCAAATAAGGCCCAACAGGAACACCCAGAACAGGTGGATCGGCCTGCAATTTCTGGCTGTCCCAATCCCGGCAAATGATACTGGCCACTACGGCGGCAAAGGCCAAATCCTGGGCAAAAAACCCCACATGATCGAGGGAAGGGGAAAGAGGAATCACCCCGGCGGTAGAAACCCGGCCAGAGGTTGGCTTGAACCCCACCACGCCGCAAAATGAAGCGGGGCGGACCACCGAACCAATTGTCTGCGTCCCCAGCGCCAGCGGGCACAGGCAGGCCGCTACTGCCGCCGCCGAACCGCTGCTCGATCCGCCCGGCGTATGATTTAGGTTGTGCGGGTTGCGGGTCGGACCAGGAGCAAAATAGGCAAACTCGGTCGTCACCGTTTTGCCCAATACCAGCGCCCCCGCTGCCTTCAATTGCCTCACACATTCCGCTTCTGGGCCGCTCAACAGGTGCGCGGGCAGGCGAGAGCCGGCCTGAGTAGGCAGTCCATCCACGTGAAAAATATCCTTTACGCCAATCGGTACCCCATATAAAGGAGGTCGAGTGGCCGGATCGGAGAACCGGCGCTCCAGGACGGTCATGTCATGGCGGAGCCGCTCAAAACGCCCCTCTTCGGGGTTAAAGGCGTGAATCTGCGCATTGACAGCTTCAAACTGAGCCTCTAAGGTGCTTAAGAGCTTATCGTTCGAGGTGGTAATTCTGACTTTCAAGGTGAATCTCCCCTGTTTTTGTTTCTTGGCTAGAGGTGGCATTTTACAGGCATAATCCAGAACCAGCAACTTGCCCATTTACCCTATATTTGGCAAAATGACATCTATCATCCAGAAACAGGACATCTGTCACTTAAAAAATTTGTACGTCCAGAGTAAGATGAAGGCTGTAGAAAGTAAAGTGTGCGCTCTCGAAGCGGAGAGAATGTCAATCAAGGACGATCCTCATAGCCAGATTGCTATTCGGATAATGGCCATGCTCTCCATAGAACGTGGTCTTTTTTATTTCATGCTGTCAGCATAAAACATCATCACCCATAAAAACCTGTTCATAAAGGAGATGTAAGGATGAAATTAATTGATCTCACTATCCCTCTGGGCATTGGTACGCCCCCCTGGCCCACTTACGAGCCGTTGCAGGTAAAGTATTTCAAACGGCTTGCCCCCAATGGTGCTAATGGCCAACTTCTGACCCACTCTAACCACCTGGGGACTCATTTGGACGGTGAAATTCACTTTTACACCCCCGGCAAAGATATGGCCGAGTTGGATATGGATTTTCTGTTTCACGAAGGGGTCATTGTTGACCTGAGCGATGTTTGTGGTGATTATGATGTTTATACCAGCGAAATGTTCGAGGCCAAGGTCGAAGTGAAAGAAGGGGATATTCTTATCATTCACACCGGCTATCATCACTTCGGCTGGGATCAACCCACCGCCGACGAAATTCGCTACATGGTCAAGCATCCCGGCCCTGATCGCGAGTTTGCCGAGTGGTGCAAGGCCAAAAAGCTGCGCTGGATCGGCGTGGATTGCGGCAGCGCCGATCATCCTATGAACACCATCATCCGCGATTGGATGCCTCGCCAGGCCCGCCAGGCCGATAAAGTTTTCCGCAAGAAGTTCAACAAATCACTGGCCGAGCATTTCGACGACAGCAAGTACCAGCTCATGCACATCGAGATGTTCCCCCACGGCATCATTCACGCCGAGTGCATTGGGGGCGACATTGACCTGCTGCTCAATCGCCGCGTTACCCTTGGCTTTTTCCCCTGGCGCTTTGTGGATGGCGAGGCCAGTATCGGCCGCTGTGTGGCCATGGTCAGCGACAGCGAGTATGAAGAACTCATGCTAAAAAAGGAGAGCCTGCCTAAAACTAAATTTGGCGATGCTTGTGACCCAACCCACGTCGAGCGTCTTAATAAGTTAAGCCAGGCCAATTTGGCTTAGAGGATAGAACGCTTTTGAAGTATTGCGCTTAACCGGGTTGCTGCTGCGCCGTTCGTTTGACAAAGTCAGAGAATGTCACTGGTGGGCGAACAAGCAGCCAGTTGAGGATATGGGGGTTGCCCCAAAAACCATAGCGTTCATAATAGCGGAACATTTTGATCAAAGTCTCAATCTGATCATCACCCAGCCCAACCACCCGAACCCCTCGTTGCCACTCTTCAAGAGACATGGTCTCGGCCTCAACCGGACGGCCTAGCTGCCGGCTCAAAATGGCAGCTACCTCCGTCTGGGTCAGCACTTCCGCCCCGGCCAGTTCATAGATAGCCCCCGCATGGCCCGGCTGGGTCAGGACGACAGTGGCAGCAGCAGCCACATCTTCCAAGTCAACCATACCCAGCCGGGTTTCTACAGCGTATGGCACAAGGTAGCGGCCCTGCTCTAAAATCTGATCCCAATGGGCCAGAACGTTCTGCATATAGGCTGCGGGTTGCAGGATGGTGTAAGGGAGGCCGGCCTCGAACAGTTGCTCCTCAACCCGCAGCTTTTGCCAGTGGTGCGGCATGGCCTCGATTTGGGGATGCAGCACAGAGTGATAGACAAAGTGTTCAACTCCGCTCGAACGGGCAGCCGTAATCATAGCCTGGCCAATGGTGACTTCGTCGGGACTCATGTTGGGGCAGATGTGGTAGATAGCTCGGATGCCCCGTACCGCCTGGTCTATAATCGCTTGAGAGCGCACGTCTCCGACGACTGCTTCTTGTGCGCCCAGTTCTTTGATGGGCTGAACCTGCTCCTGCCGGCGAACCAGTGCCCGAACGCTTCTTCCATGGGCGGCCAGAATGCGAATGACAGCGCTGCCGGTTTTACCCGCAGCGCCGGTGACAAGAATCATAAACAAACCTCCCGTAAGGGGCAATGATAATACGACAAGCATAGCATGTATTTAATTGGATGCAAACTATACGGGGTAGTGGTCTGGTTTTGATTATAGTATAATGGCGCTGCAATCATAGCTTAGACGTTATTACTCAGCCCAATGTCATTTCGAGGCCATAGGCCGAGAAATCTCTAAAGTGACACATAGGTATTAGGGATTTCTCCCTTCGGTCGAAATAATATGGTTGAGCAGTTACCACGAGGCTATGGTTAGCCAAGTTCTGTGGAGGTTATCGTGACAGCAATTAAAGTGGAAATTCGATCTGGCGCTTATTACGACTCGGTGGTGCTCATGCAGTTGCAGCGCTCGCTCAGCGACCTACCCGGTGTTCTTGACACAGGGGTGATTATGGGAACCGAGGCCAATAAAGAGCTTCTGGCCCAGAATGATTTACTGGTACCCCAGGCCCAGGCCGCCGGGGCCGATGACCTGGTCATCGTCGTCCGGGCTGAAGACGAGGCTGCCGCTCAGGGCGCTTTGGAGCAGGTAGACGGACTCCTGACCCGTAAACGCGCCAGCGATGGCCAGGATTATCTCCCCAAGAGCCTCGAAACGGCCGCCAAGATGCTGCCGGAGGCGCGCTGGGTGCTAGTCTCCGTACCGGGCCGCTACGCGGCCGGCGTCGCTCGCGAGGCCCTCAGTCTGGACAAGAATGTTTTTCTGTTTAGCGACAATGTCTCCGTGGAGGACGAGGTATCGCTCAAACAGGTGGCTGCCGAGAAGGGCCTGCTGGTCATGGGGCCTGACTGCGGCACGGCTATCGTCAACGGCGTTGGTTTGGGTTTTGCCAACAAGGTGCGCCGGGGACCGATCGGTCTGGTCGCTGCGGCGGGAACCGGCTTGCAGCAGGTCAGCTCACGGGTCCACCAATTGGGCGGCGGACTGACCCATGCCCTCGGCACTGGCGGGCGCGATCTTTCCGAGGCGGTGGGCGCGGCGACGGCCCGCCAGGCGCTTGACCTTTTCCGCCGTGATCCCGAAACAAAGGTTATTATCCTCATTTCTAAACCACCGGCGGCACAAGTAGCGGAGGATTTGCTGCAAGCCGCCCAGGCGACAGGCAAGCCCGTCGTCATAGACTTCATTGGCTATGTTCCCCCCGCGCGGCGGCTGGGTAATCTTCATTTTGTCCGCACCCTGGACGAAGCCGCTACACTGGCGGTTGAATTGGCCGCCGCCATGCCTGTCGAGGAAAATGGAGTGAGTCTTGACCTCAGCCGCTTTGCGCCGGACCAGTGTTACCTGCGCGGTCTCTTCTCCGGCGGAACGCTGGCCTACGAAGCCCTGCTCATCCTGCAAGATTACCTGCCTGCCGTCTACTCTAACGCCCCCCTTAAAAAAGGTCAAAACCGCCTGGAAAACTCCCTGCTGAGCCAGGCCAATACCATCGTTGACCTGGGCGAAGATGAGTTTACCGTAGGCCGCCTGCACCCCATGATGGATAATGACCTGCGCATTCGCCGCTTGCAGCAGGAAGCCGCCAACCCGGAAGTCGCCGTTATCCTGCTGGATGTCGTCCTGGGCTACGGCGCTCATCCCGATCCGGCCAGTGAACTTGGCCCGGCGATTGCTCAAGCCATTGCCCAGGCGAAAGAAGTCGGACGGCATTTGGAAGTGGTCGCCGTGGTGGTCGGCACCGACGAGGACCCCCAGGGATTCGCCAGGCAGATGGAGCAGCTCAAGGCAGCCGGGGCGCGGGTCGAAACCAATAACGAGGTCGCCGTGCGTTACGTGGGCCAGCTTGTCCAGGCGCTTAACCGGCCGGCCAGCCAGCCGCCAACGGCGTCCTCAAAAGAGGTAGACCTGGCCGTGCTCCAACAACCTCTGGCGGCCATCAATGTCGGGGTGGAGTCATTCACCGAGAGCTTGAACGCTCAGAATGCGCCCGTGATCCAGGTAGAGTGGCGACCTCCCGCCGGCGGCAATGAACGGTTAATGGCTATTCTGGAACGGATGAAGAGTAAATCATAAAAGAAAAGGTAGCAAGGTCGCACGCCCTTCGGCGCACCCGAAGGGGTGAGGTAGCAGGGATGCATTACCCCTGTCTACGCCCTGCGGCGCACCCGAAGGGGTGCCGTCTACTGTCTACCGTCTACTATTTTCTTGGAGGAAATAACCTGTGGATATAGAAAAAGCTAATCTCGAAGCGACAACCCGGATGATGGAGGCCCGCCCGGTTTTGGTGGGGCTAGGCAGAGCTTTGGACGTGGTTCCGGGGATGCGTGAAAATTTACTATTACACGCCGGCCCGCCGGTCACCTGGGAGCGGATGGCCGGGCCGATGCGCGGAGCAGCGATTGGGGCATTAATCTTTGAGGGTAAGGCCAAAGATGAAAAAGAAGCCGAAGCCCTGATTAAAGCCGGCCAGATTGAGTTTGAACCCTGTCACCATCATCGGGCCGTCGGCCCGATGGCCGGTTTGCTTTCCCCTTCGATGCTGGTCTACATCGTCGAGAACAAGACGCACGGCAACAAAGCCTATTCCAGCTTAAATGAGGGGCGGGGCAAAGTGCTGCGCATGGGCGCTTACAGCCAGGAAGTCATCTCGCGGCTGGGCTGGATGAACGAGGTCATGGGGCCGGTTCTCCACGAGGCGCTGCAAATGAGCGAGGGGCTTGATCTGAGAACCATCATCGCCAAGTCGTTACAGATGGGCGACGATGGGCACAATCGCATGGACGCTGGCTCGTTGATTTATACCAATGCCCTGGCCCCCTTTATTGTAAAAGTGGCCAAAGACAGCGCCACTGCCGCCGAGATCATCCGCTTTTTGGGTGAGAATGCTCTGAGCATCCTCAATCCGGTCATGGCTGCCTGCAAAACGATGGCCGACGCCGGTCACGGGGTCGAGGGCAGCACGATTGTGACCACCATGGCCCGCAACGGCACCGATTTCGGCATCCGGGTCAGCGGCCTGGGCGACCGCTGGTTTACCGGCCCGGCCGGCCGGGTCAAGGCATTGTACTTCCCCGGTTTTACCGAAGAAGACGCCAACCCGGACATCGGCGACAGCACCATCACCGAAACCACCGGTATCGGCGGTTTTGCCATGGCCGGAGCGCCCGCCATTGTCACCTTTATCAGCGGCACGCCCAAAGATGCCATCAACACCACCCTGCAAATGTACGAAATTACCTACACCGAGCATAAATACTTTAGCATCCCACAGTTGGACTTTAGAGGCACGCCCACCGGTATAGATATCCGCAAGGTGGTCGAAAAGGGCATGCCGCCGCGGGTCAACACCGGGGTGGCCCACAAAGACCCCGGCATCGGTCAGGTCGGGGCCGGTGTGGTCAGCCCGCCAATGAGCATTTTTGAAGATGCTTTGGTGGCTTATGCCGAGCAGTATGGGTTTTAACTCCTCCTATGAGCATCCTGAGTAGGTTGAGCGAAGCGAAACCGTATCGAAGGGTGCGAGTTAGCGGGGAATCGTTGCCTGAGCCGCATCCTTCGATACGCGCTCCACTCCGTCCTTCGACAAACTCAGGACGAGTTCCGCGCTACTCAGGATGCTTGTTATCCTTACTTAGATCGCTAAATTAGCAAAAAGCGAGGTGAGGTAATGAAACAAAAACCAACATTCTCAGAAAAAGAGTTTTCAATGCCTGCGTGGTTATATCAGATGACTGCTGGTGAAATCAACGGTGAGACGTGGTATCCAGAAGATTATCGAAAAGAAGTCTGGGAAGGCGAAAAAATTCCTTGGCCAGTTGGCGAAAAGATTTATGTTCGTGAACAAGACCCGATGTCTGTGGGAGACACCATCATCTTTTTCTTCTGTAAAAGTGGAGATGTGGATCCTAGAACGGGAATTGTTGACCCTGGAATATATGGATGGGGGAGTATCACCGATATTAGCTACTACACCACCCGCACTGGCAAAGAGAAAGAAGATGAAATCGAGTTCGTAGTGAAGCCCCCAAGCAATTTTCTGAAAGATAAGCCCCTTTGGAATGATGATATTAACCAGTTAATGAACGAAATTAGAAGAAGGCAATACATGGGTAATATCTGGAACATTAGGGATGGGGAATTACAAAGGCTATGCAAAGAGATAAAGAAGTATACAGATAGCTAATTTCCAAAGTAAAGAGTTATCCACAAAAGGTGAGGCTAGGATTTTAGCCCGTCAGGGCTTCGCTCTCTGAGCACGACGGCTTCAGCCTCGTGCTAAACAGGCAAACCTATAGCTAGATTAACCTACAAAATAGGGGGAGAAACAAATGGAACGAGAACAATTTATCAAAATAATGACCGACGCCAAAATGTTTGACCTGACCCAGGGGTGCAGCATCTTTACCCCGCCCTGGCCCGGCGAAAAGGCGCTGGAAGTTCACTTTTTCAAGCGGGTCACGGGCGCTTATGGCGGGGGCCAGGGGGCCAACGGCCAAATTTTGAATTGGAGCAACACGGTCGGCACCCACCTGGTCGGCGAGCGGGCTTTCCATTCCGGGGGCCGGGCCATCGCCGATATTCCGCTGAAAGAGCTGAGCGGGCCGGGTGTGGTGGTAGATATTTCGGATGAAGTCTCCGATTACAGCCTGTACACGCCTGAGATGATTATGAAAAAGGCGACGGTCAAAAAAGGCGATATTCTGATCATCAATACCGGCTATCACCGCTATTCCTGGGACCTGCCCGATACTTTCAACGAACAGGCCCAGGGCGGCGTCGAGTCCAAAGAGTTCGGCTTTTATGTCAAACATCCCGGCCCGTCGCCCGATTTCTTCCCCTGGGCTTTGGAGATGCAGCTCAAAGTGGTCGGGGTTGATTGCGGCTGCGCTGAACACCCGATGAATACCCCCATCCGGCGCATGCACGAGCGTGACTTCAAGCGGGCCGAGAGCAAGCTGCTGGAAACCTACGGCAAAACCTGGGACGAGATGTTCCCGCCTGACGACTATCACGCCCTGACCCACATTACCATGCCCAAAGCTCACCTGCTCTTGGCCGAAGCGATTGTCGGCGATATTGACAAACTCAACAACCAGCGGGCCTGGGTCACCATTCAGCCGATCCCCTTCATGGAAGTCGAGTCCGCCTGGGCGCGAGTGGTCGCCTGGCAAGCACCCGACGGCATGGACGAGGAGGCCTTCTTCCAGGTCATGGACTCGGCCGAGATGCTGGACCTGACCGTTCCCTTCAGCGTTCAGACGCCCCAGTGGGCCAATTATGTCCCCTTGACCGTGACCTACACCAAGCGGGTTGGCGGCCAATACTTTGGCATGGGCCGCAACGGCTCGATCTGCAATGCCAGCCTTCACCTGGGGACCCACATGGACGGCGAGAAGCACTTCTACCCGGCCGGCAGAACCATCGGCCAGGTGCCCCTGGAGGAATGGGTCGGGCCGGGCGTCATTGCCGATATTTCGCACCTGGTCAGCAACTCCAGTGTTTATACTCCTAAGATGATCCAAGATGTGGTAGACATCCGTCAGGGCGACATCCTCATCATCAAGACCGGCTGGAACCAGTTCGGCTGGAGCAGCCCGGACTCGGATGAATTTCGCTACATGATCAAACACCCCGGCCCTTCGCCCGACTTTGCCCAGTGGTGCATTGACATGCAGATCAAGTGGATCGGGATTGACTGCGTAGCCGCCGACCATCCCATGAACACCATCCAGCGCCTTTGGCATCCCAAAACTTTCGAGGAAGCCAACGCCAAGCTCATCCGGGATTTCGGCAAGGATTGGGACGAGATGTATCCCATCGAGCACTACTACCAGGATATGCACCTGAATCTCTTCCCGAAGCGGATTGTCCATGCCGAGAACCTGGGCGGTCAGATCGCCATTGCTCCCAGCGGCCGCTACTACATCGGCTGTTTTGTCCAGAAAGCGATGGAAGCGGAGTCGATGTGGGGCCGCTTTGTAGCCTTTAAAGAAGGAAGTTGATTCATTATACCCGGATTGTCGAAGGAGACATAGCGACAATGCAGTGGCAAAACAAGGAGAAAGAACCTTGAAACTAAGCGGTGAATACATCTTTGACGGGCCGCGAGAAGTCGTCTGGGAGGTGGTGCGAGACCCGGAGGTGCTGGCGACTGCCTTGCCGGGGACGCAAAGCTTGACCCAGGTGAGCGACAACGAGTATGAGGGTAAGCTCAACGTGCGGATTGGGCCGGTAGTCGGCGTTTTCTCCGGCAAACTGGTCGTTTCTAACGAAAAGCCGCCCGAAAGCTACACCCTGACTGTGGAAGATCGAGGCGGCCCCGGATTTGGCCAGGGCAGCGGCGACTGCCAGTTGGTTGAACTGGATGATGGGACCACGCTCATGAAATACGAGGGCGAGCTGCAGGTGGGCGGCACGCTAGCCAATGTCGGCCAGCGGCTGATCGAGAGCGCCGCCAACAGTATGGCCAAACAGGCTTTCGAGGCGTTGAATCGGGCCTTGAAAGAACGCTTGCTTGCCGAGGCTGAAGGCCGGGCCGTTGAATATACAGCGCCCTCGGAAGTGGAGTTTGCGGCGGCCGTAGCCAAAGATATGGTGGGCGAGGTCTTCACGTCGCGCCGAAAATGGCTGGTTATTGTTTTTATTATCATAGGGGTATTAGTGGCGGGGGTTTGGGCGGCACGAAGGCAGTCGTAGAGCGCCAATTTGTCCTTTATCCTTCGGCCCCAGAACTCTGCCTGAAAGGAGGTGAGTTGGCCGCATTAGGCAGGAGGCGTTATTCATTTTTGCAATCCTCCTACTCAACTATCTAACGACTAAACAAATTGAATAGAGAGATGGTTATGCTTACGGCTTTTGCCGCGATCCATTTTTTAACAATGAAGTTAAACAACGATTAAATTCTCCCAATGGAGGGAAAAATCACATGGCTACCTTAAGTACAAGCAAAGAATCAAAAGTAATGGGTTATTTACCCTCTGACACGCCTCCCTGGGGGGCGATGCTCAGCCTGGGCTTCCAACAGGTGTTAACCATGTTCCCGGCCACCGTGCTGGTGGCAATTCTGACCAAATTCGACGTGGGTGTCACCCTGCTCGCCAGCGGTCTGGGCACGATTATCGCTCTGCTGGTGGCCCGGCGGCAGATCCCCATGTATTACGGTTCCAGCTTTAGCTACATTGCGGTTGTTATCACCACCATGAGTCTCTACGCCAACGACTGCTTTGGCGATCCCACCACCTTCTACTGCCCCGATGGAGTGCGGATTGTCCAGGTGGGCATCATGGGCACGGCTATCGTCGAAATTTTGGTGGGCCTGCTGATTATGCGAGTTGGCAAAGCAGCCCTGGATAAAGTGCTGCCCCCGGTCATCACCGGCAGCGTGGCAATAGTCATCGGTGTGGCCCTGGCCGGAGCGGCGCTGGGTATGGCCGGCGCGCACTGGGGCGTGGCCTTCATCACCCTGTTTGTCACAGTGGCCTTCTCGGTTTACCTGCAGAACCGGGGCTTGCTGGGCATGCTGCCCATCTTGCTGGGCGCGATTGTCGGGTACATCGTAGCTATTCCCTTTGGCCTGGTCAATTTTGACCTCATTGCTCAAGAGTCCTGGGTCCGCGTCCCCAACATCACCTTACCGGCCTTTGAGAATCCGGCGGCCTGGGCTTCGATCTTCAGTATCGCCCTGATCGCTATCGCCACCATCCCCGAAAGCACGGCCCACCTGTACCAGATGAGCCTGTATATTGACCAACTGGCCAAGGAGTTAGGGCGCAAGCCCTTCGAAATCAAGAAACTCATCGGCCTCAACCTGGTGGCTGATGGCGCCGACGACTTGGTGGTCGGCTTCCTGGGCGGCTGCGCCGGCACCAACTACGGCGAGAATAACAGCCTCATGGCCATTACCCGCAACTACTCCGTGCCGGTCTTGATGGCGGCGGGCGTCATCGCTATCATCCTGGGCTTCATTGGCAAGCTGGCTGCCGTGGTCAATACCATCCCGGTGGCGGTAACCGGCGGGCTGGCCATCTACTTGTTCGGCGTTATCGGCATGCAAGGTATCGCCCTGATCCAGTCTGAGAAGGTCAACCTGTTCGAGCCGCGCCAACTGGCAGTCGGCGCGATCATTCTGATCTCCGGCATCGGCGGCAACCTGGCCTTGAAAGACGGCCTCTACCCCTTCCCCATCCCGGTTGTTTTCCCCAATGGGATCCCGGCTATCGTCTTTGCCGCTATTATTGGCATCCTGCTCAACCTGCTCTTCCTGCTTGTGCCCCCGTCGCTCTTTGGGGTGACAGAACGGGAGAATATTAACTACAGCAGTTGAGCTTCGACTGCTCTGCTTCCTTTAGTAACCGCTGACGGCGGACTGCTGAGACCCCCTCCCATCCCTCCCCCTACAAGGGGGAGGGTTAGGGTGGGGGTGCGGTCGGCGGTCTTTGGTTGGCAGTCGAAAATAAATTGACAAGACAATCTTTGAAGGAGGTCGTGTCTTATGCACAACCCAACCCCCGGACTTCCTGAGTTCGATTACATCAAACCCGCCTCATTAGCCGAAGCCAGCCAGTTTTTGGCCCAGCATAGCGGCGAAGCCCGCCCCTTTATGGGCGGCACCGATACCTTTGTGCGCATGCGCGACGGTTTTTGGAAAGAAAAGTACCTTGTAGATGTAAAAAACCTGGACGGGATGAGCCAGATCAACTTCGACCCTGCTACCGGGCTGACCATCGGCGCTTCGGTCAACATGAACCGCGTCGTCGCCTCGCCGGAGGTGAAAGAATACTACCCGGTGCTGGCCGAAGCGGCTCATACCGTAGCCAGTTATCAATTGCGGACACGGGCGACGATTGCCGGCAATATCTGCAACGCCTCACCTGCCGGCGACACGATTGGCGCGTGTTTGGTCCTGGACGGCTCGCTGCAAGTTCACGGCATGGACGGCGTCCGCCAGGAACCCTTGAGTACATTTTTCCGCGGCCCCGGCAAGACAGTCCTGAAACCCGGCGACATTGCTACAGCAGTTCTGTTTCCAATCCCGCCCAGGCATTACGCCGCCCGGTACATCAAATTGGGCCGCAACGCCATCGGCGACCTGGCCATCGTCGGTGTGACCGCCCTGGGCTACCCCGACAGCAGCGCCCCGTCGGGCTACCGTTTCCGGCTGGCCCTGGCCTCGGTTGCGCCCGTGCCGTTTAGACCCACCCAGGCCGAAACCATCTTGACCCAACAATCCATCACCGCAACTACCATTGCCGAAGCCGCCCAGGCGGCGATGGATGCCTGCACACCTATTGACGACGTCCGCGGCAGTGCTCGTTATCGCAAGTTGATGGTCAGGAATTTGACCCAAAAAGCCGTCAGCGAGGTGTGGGGGGCGATAAGTAGACGGTAGACAGTAGACGGTAGACGGGCAATATTCCGTCTACTGAACCCTGATTACTGACTACTGGTTACTGACTACTGACTACTGGAGGATATATGGCATTTCATCAAATTACACTTACCATTAATGGGGAAACTGAAATCATTGAGGTTCCCTCGAATATGACCCTGCTGCAAATGCTGCGAGAAAAAGTAGTTTTGACCGGCACCAAGAATGGCTGCGCCGCCGGTGAATGCGGCGCTTGTACGGTGATGTTAAACGGCGAGCCGGTCAATAGCTGCCTGGTGCTGGCTGTTGAATGTGACGGCGCGCAGATTACGACTGTGGAAGGGCTGGCCCAAAACAATCACCTCAGCCCAATTCAGGAAGCAATCGTCGCCCACGGCGGCGTGCAGTGCGGCTTTTGCACGCCGGGCGTATTGATTTCGGCCCAGGCGCTGCTGAATCGCAACCCCCAACCAACCGACCACGAAATCCGAGACGCACTGGTGGGCAATCTGTGCCGCTGTACCGGCTACCTGCGCATTATCGAGGCCGTGAAAGAAGCAGCAAAGCAGCACGCAGTAACGGTCTAAAGTTAAAGTAACCGAATCAAACGTAAAACGTGAAACGTAAACGGTTAAATTTGAAAAGCGCAGTATTGGCAATCATTACGTTTTACTCGCGGAGGATAATATGCTCGTAAAAGAACCACCTACTGAGAAAATACCTGACCTCATTGGCGCCAGCGTGCCTCGCCTGGATGCTTACGAGAAAGTGACCGGCGCTGCCGTTTTCACCGATGATCTGCAATTTGGGCCGGGACTGCTGCACGCCCGCATCAAGCGCAGCCCCCATCCCCATGCTCTGATTAAATCTATAGACGTGAGTAAAGCCAGGGCTCTGCCGGGGGTCAAAGCGGTGGTGACCGGTGAGGATTTTCCCGGCTTTATCGGCCTGTATCTGAAGGATCGCTACATCTTTGCTCGTGACCGGGTGCGCTACGTCGGCGAGGCTATTGCCGGGGTAGCTGCCATCAGCGAAGCGGTGGCAGAAAAGGCAGTTGATCTGATCGAAATAGAGTACGAGCTGTTAGAGCCGGTACTTGATCCTGAATTTGGGGCCAGCCCGGAAGCGCCGTTACTTCACCCTGACCTGGGTAGTTATGAGGTCGTGCCCTTCATCTTCCCCAAACCGGGCACAAATATCTCCAACCATTTCAAAATCCGCAAGGGTGACGCCGACAGCGCCTGGTCTACCTGCGCCGCCATCGTCGAGCACAAGTATCGCATCCCCCATGTCCAGCATGTGCCCATCGAGCCGCACGTAGCCATCGCCAAAGTGGACGAACAGGGCAAGGTGACTCTCTGGAGCAGCTCGCAATCGCCCTTTGCCCAGCGCAACCTCATCGCCAAGTCGTTGGGGATTTCCCAAAGCGACATGCGCGTCATCGCGCCCTATGTGGGCGGCGGCTTTGGCTGCAAGGCCGGGGTCAGCATGGAAGCGCTGGCCGTCGCCATTGCCCTCAAAGCCAAAGGCCGCCCGGTCAAGCTTTTATTGACCCGTGAAGAGGAGTTCTATACAGCCTTTGTGCGCCAGGGTTTGGTGATAAAGCTCAAAATCGGCTGCGACGCCGAGGGTAAACTGCTGGCAATGGAAAATACCATGTACTGGGATGGCGGCGCCTCAACCGAATACGGGGTGAACATCACCCGCGCCGGCGGCTACAGCAGCAGCGGCCCCTACGAAATTCCCCATGTCAAAACTGACAGTATGTGTGTCTATACCAATCATCCTGTCGGCGGGGCTATGCGCGGCTTTGGCATGCCCGAACTCCACGCCGGCCTGGAACAGTGCATTGACGAATTGGCTCACGAAATCAAGCTGGATCCGGTTGAATTTCGCCGGATCAACTGCCTCAAAACGGGCAGCACTGTCGTTACCGGCAGCAAGATGCACCCGACCGGCCTGCCCGAATGTATTGACAGAGTCGCCGAGGCAATTCACTGGGGTCACAAAGCGCCGCCGAGTTCGCCGACCAAGCGGCGCGGCAAGGGCATCGCCTTGATGTGGAAAGCGCCGGCCATGCCCCCGAACCCCGGCTCCAGCGCCGTGGTCGAATTGAATGAAGATGGCACTGTTACTCTAGCGGTGGGGGGGCAGGAAATTGGGCAGGGCACGTTTACCGTGATGGCCCAAATGGCCGCGGCCGCACTGGGCGTGCCTATGGATTGGATGCGCATTGCCGGGCCGGTAGACACACAGTACAGCCCTTACGAATGGCAAACGGTCGCCAGCCGCTTGACCTGGAGCATGGGCAATGCGGTGGTCAATGCCGCCCGTGATGCCCGTGAGCAGGTTTTAAACGTAGTGGCCGAGGCGTGGAATGAGCGCCCCGAAGATCTGGACATCGTCAACGGCGAGGTTGTCTCTTACAAGAGTGAAGAAACTATCTCGCTGAAGGATATTGTGATTTATGGGATGCCCAAGCCCAACGCCAGCGGCTGGATTGGCGGGCCGATTGTGGGGCGGGGCAACTTTATGCCGACTTACGTGACCGGGCTGGATGCCGAAACCGGCCAGGGCGAGCGGGCTGTCGTCCACTACACCACCGGCGCGCAAGCCGTCGAGCTGGAAGTGGACCTGGAAACCGGCAAAATCGAGATTCTGCGCGGAGCGGCGGCCTTCGATTTGGGCAAAGCCATCAATCCAGAAATGGCCAAGGCCCAGGTAGAGGGTGGTTTTGTCCAGGGCATAAGCACCGCCCTGTTTGAAAGCATGCAGTTCAAGGATGGCATAATGCAGAACCCCAGTTTTGTGGATTACCGCATCGCCACCAGCGCCGACGCGCCCCCGCGTATTGATTCGATTTTAGTCGAAGTGCCGCAGGATGACGGTCCATTCGGCGCGCGCGGGGTCGGCGAGCATCCCATGGTGCCGACTATCCCCGCCATTGCCAACGCCATTTACGATGCCATTGGGGTGCGGGTCGGTTCGCCGCCCTTTACCGCTGAAAAAGTTTACCTGGCCCTGGTGGATGCCGGGGTTGTGTCCTAAGTACGACGCTAAAAAACAAGAAGGAAGAGCGCGGGCATGCCCGCGCTCTTCCTTCTTAAAAAGACCGCTTGATCCAAATCAGGCGTGACATCCATCCCGCTTAGTTGTGACATCCTTCACTAATAATTTTCACAAAATCTGTTATCCTGAAGAGGGGGAAGGAGTTTAGATCTGATGAATAGCTCAACAGAACTACTGGTTTGGGTCTTTCCGAATGAAACAAAAGCCGACGAAGTTCTGAAAATAATACGGCGACTCATCAACGAAGGGCAAATCTCCGTTTTGGATGCAGCGGTACTGGCCAAGTGTAGAGATGGCCGAACGGCGGTGAAAGACATTCAAGAGGTTGACGCGAGGCAAGGGGCGCTATTCGGAGCGATTACCGGCGGGCTGATTGGCCTGGCCGGTGGGCCGGTTGGTGTTCTGGTCGGAGCATTGGCTGGCGCAACTACGGGCGGTGTGGCTGCCCGCGCCATAGACTCCGGCTTTCCAGATGATTATCTGCAGGAATTGCAGGCCAATCTCTCACCCGGCAGGTCGGCTTTGATGGTTCTGAGCAGGCACGAATGGAGTGACCGGGTGATCGAAGCCATGGCTCAATTCCAGGGTCGGCTTATCCGGCATATCTTAAAAGATGAGCTGGCTGCCTATTTGGCGGCGCTGGCCGTACTCGACAATGACCAAATCCCAGCCACTGAACTGGCGGCCAAACTGGAAACTCAGATCGCTGCATGGCAAGCCGACATAGAGGGTTTAAAGGCTGAACTAGCAGTCAGCGAGTCGGCTGAGACCCGGAACCGGCTGGTTACGCTGCGGACAAAACAGCGCCGCGTCCAGGAGAAGCTTCATGAGCTGTGGAAGGCGGAAATTGAGGCCATGACCGGGCAAATTGACGCGCTGAGAGTTAAGGTTGACACCCTACCCGCTGAAGCCAGAACTGACATCCTCACCCGACTTGAAGCTATCCGCAGCAAGCGGCGAGCCGTTCGGGAAAAACTGTATGCCCAGATCGAGACGCGGATCCAAAGCTGGCAAGAAGAGATTGTGGAGTTGAAAGCCAGGGTCGCTGAAATCGAAGCAAGCGTTGGCACCCCGATTAGCCCACGGCTGGCGGCCTTGCAGCGTTTTGCCAGCGTTTTCGATGAACCGGTACTGCCCACAGCCGAAGTAGAGGCTAAAGCCCGGATCATCGCTTTACAAACCAGGGTCGAAGCCGTCGAAATGGAACTGCAAAACCTGTATGAAACCCAAATTGCCACCTGGCAGGCCACCATTAGAGACTTGCAGGCTTATGAAACGATTACCGGCGTAGCCGATAAAGCCGAGGTTCGAGAGCGCATTACTGTTTTGCAGGAACAAGTGGGCCTTGTTCAGGCCAAGTTGAAGACCCACCTTGAGGCTCAGATTACCGGCTGGCAAGCTGAAATTAATGAATTGCAGGCCCAAGCAGCAATAGTAACCGCCAGTGCCAAAACTAATACCCAGATAGCCGCCCTGCAAGCTCAAATTGCCCAATTGCAGGCCCAGGCCGGCCTGGCTGAATCAGTAGATATGGTCAGGGTTACTGAACGCGTCGCCGCCCTGCAAGCAAAAGTTACGGCGGCTCAAGCCAAGTTGCCGATGTAGGAGCAAACATCATACGTGGAATCACCCCATGCCTTGACAGTCACAGGCATTATCACGATAATTATTCAGTTGATTTTTTTGGAAGGAATCCTCTCCATAGATAATGCAGCGGTATTGGGGGCCATGGTCTCGGTGCTGCCTAACGATAAGCCGGTCCCCTATCCCAAATTACTCACATTATTGAAGGCTCCCACCAACCGTTTTTTGGGGATGCAGCAATCGGCGGCCCTCAAAGTGGGTTTATTAGGTGCTTACGCAGGCCGTGGCCTGATGCTGGTTTTGGCCACCTGGGTCTTGGCCAACCCGTTGCTAAAGGTTTTGGGGGCCGTCTACCTGATTAAACTGGCCTTTGAAAACCTGGGCAAGGCGGGAGGGAGCGAGGATTTTACAGATGAGACCCCTGGATTTGGGCGCAAGGCCACGAACTTTTGGCTAGTGGTCTTGAACGTCGAACTGGCCGATCTGGCCTTTAGCCTGGACAACGTGGTGGCGGCCGTCGCCCTATCTAATCAGTTGTGGGTGATCATGATTGGGGTAGCTTTAGGTATTATCACCATGCGCTTTGCGGCAACGGCCTTCACCTGGCTCATTCAGCGCGAGCCTATTTTAGAACAAGCGGCTTACATCATTGTGCTCAATATTGGGGCTGAATTGCTGCTGGCTGAGTTTTACGGGATAGAGATTGCGGCATGGCAAAAATTCCTCATCTCAGCCGCGACCCTCATAATGTGCATCCTCTATGCCCACGTGCAGGTTTTAGGTTTTCTAGCTCCGTACCTGCGCTGGCTTGGTGTCGGCATGGGGTACCTGAATAAACTGCTCGAATGGGCCTGGCGGCCGCTTATTACCCTCATCAAGTCCTTTTTTAGATTGGGGCGAAAGGTTTTCGGCAAAAAGCCGGGGCAGGAAGTTCTGGCAGTTAAAACCAGCGTGACAAACCCAGCTAACTGTGATGAGCATTACGTCATCCCATCAAAACGAAATTAATTTTTTAGAGCAGTTCAGGAGAAGTTTGACCCAATGAACAGTCATAACTCAAAAACTCTATCAGCACCACTCAACAAAACTCTTTGGCTCCAAGTAGTGACGATAATTATCTTTGCGGCTATCACCGCGCTGACAGCCCGGATTACTATCCTCTTGCCGTTTACCCCCGTGCCAATCACCCTGCAAACTCTGGCAGTGGTCCTATCTGGTCTTGTGTTAGGCTCGCGCAATGGGGCGTTGGCCCAGCTCACTTATCTCAGCTTGATTGCCGCCGGTCTACCTTTTGATGCCCAAGGGTTGGGACCGGCCGCCTTTTGGGGCCCAACCGCCGGTTACTTGATCTGTTTTGTGCCGGCGGCCTTTGCGGCTGGTTGGCTGGCCGAGTATTGGGCCAGCAAGAGGTGGGGCAATTTTGCCGCAGCTATGGCCGGGATGTTGGTTATCTATCTCGTCGGCGTCAGTTGGCTGGCGTTGATGTTGGGCAGTTGGCAGAAAGCCTGGCTGGGTGGAGTCGCCCCATTTATCCTGATTGACCTGGCCAAAGCTGCCGTCGCCGCCGGAGCGGCTGAGAGTGGCAAATTACTCTTTTTAAAGGAATTCTCTCTATGGAACAACCCGTAACCGACGAGAAACAAGCTTTATCTCCTGATCGCCGGCCCAGGCCAGGCGAAAATGGACATCAGGCGCTGATCAACGAGCTTCAAGAAATGCGCCAAAAAATCATGCAGGGCGGCGGCCCGGAGCGAATTGAAGCTCAGCACGCCAAAGGTAAACTGACTGCCCGCGAGCGGATACTGCGGCTTTTAGACGAAGGCACTTTTCGCGAAATCGGGGCTTACATCGTTCAGCGCCACACCGATTTTGGTTTGGATAAGGAGCATCATCCCGGCGATGCCGTGGTGACCGGCTTTGGCAAGATTGATGGCCGGCGGGTCTGTATCTATGCGCAGGACTTTACCATTCTGGGCGGCTCTTTTTCCGAAGCGGTCGGCCAGAAAGTCGCCCAGATCATGGATCTGGCGATGGAGGCGGGGATACCGGTGGTTGGCTTGATCGACTCCGGGGGGGCGCGGATTCAGGAAGGAGTCTACAGCCTGGCCGCCTACGGCGAGCTTTTCTGGCGCAATACCCAGGCCAGCGGCGTCATCCCCCAAATTAGCGTGATTTTGGGGCCATGCGCGGGTGGGGCAGTCTATTCCCCGGCCCTGACCGATTTTATCATCATGACCAAAGGCACGGGCCAGATGTTCATTACCGGCCCGGAAGTAGTTAAAGCCGTCACCGGCGAGCAAGTTGACATGGAAACATTGGGCGGGGCGATGACCCACAGCGCCGTGAGTGGGGTGGCTCACTTTGCTGCCGATGATGAGGATCATGCCCTGGAATTGACCCGCCAGCTCATCCACTATTTGCCGGCAAATAATGTTGAATCGGCCCCGGCTGTCCACCCCACCGACGATCCCTGGCGGATGGATTCGGAACTCAACACCATTGTCCCAACCGATCCCAATGAAGCTTATGATATGAAGATGGTCATCCAGAGAGTCTTCGATCTGGACAGTTTTTTGGAGATTCAGGAATATTTTGCCCAAAATGCCATCATTGGCTTTGCCCGCTTGCACGGTCAGGTGGTAGGTGTGGTGGCGCAGCAGCCGATGATCCTGGCCGGGGTGATTGATATTGACGCTTCGGATAAAATCGCTCGCTTTGTGCGCTTCTGCGATGCCTTCAATATCCCGATCATCACCTTCAGCGACTCGCCGGGCTTTTTGCCTGGAGTTCATCAGGAGCATGGCGGTATCATCCGCCATGGAGCCAAAATCGTCTATGCCTATTCTGAGGCAACTGTGCCCAAGCTAACGGTTGTTACCCGCAAGGGGTATGGCGGTGCATACATTGTGATGGGCAGCAAACATATCCACGCTGACTTGGTCTTTGCCTGGCCCACTACCGAGATTGCCGTGATGGGCGCGGATGGAGCGATCAATATCTTGTATCGTAAACAACTCAAAGAGGCGGCCGATCCCGCCGCGGTCCGCGCCGAACTGGTCGCCGAATATGAGCAGAAATTTTCTAAACCTTATGTTGCGGCGGCAGCCGGCGCAATTGACGATATTTTGATCCCGGCGGAAACCCGTCCCCGCCTGATTGCGGCCCTGGAGTTGCTGCGAGATAAGCGAGTCAAAGCGCCGGCCAAGAAGCACAGTACGATGCCCTTATAAAGAAAAAGTACTCAGGTGACCGGCACTTTTCTCCTTTAGCAAGACGATTGAGAATAACAAAGCTTTAGGCTAACCCAGTGCCAGTCACCTTTAGCCTGAGCAGTTACGAAAAAGGTAGGCGATTGTGAACAACATTGAGCAAGGTTTGACCATAATGGTGATGGGCTTGAGCATTACCTTTAGCGCCCTGATCATTTTTATTGGGATCATTATGCTGTTAAGGCGACTCTTCCCGGCGAGGCAAAAAGTGGACCTGGCCAGGGAAAAGGCTGCTGCGCAAAAGGTTGTCAACCCGCAAACCCGCGACACCACCGAAGAGGAAATCGCCATAGCGATTACAGTGGCCCTGGCCCATCTGTATTCTCAGGAACTGTGCCGGAGCAACCTGGGTGTGGACCTGGAGCGAGGCCACGGCCCCTGGTGGACCGTGGGCCGGTTAGAGCAGCTCTCACCGGATGCTGCCCAAATGCAAGGGAGAAATTAACTTATGGATAGCAATGTCTTACGAGGACGACGCGTTAAAGTAACGGTTAACGGTAAATCTTATCTGGTGGAGGTGCGGGGGAGTCTGACTAACTCGCCGGTAACTGTCAACGTTAATGGCCACCCTTACGTAGTGGATGTGGAGCCGGCTGAGATAGTAACCGGGCTGGTCTCCACCTCCGCTGCGGCGTTAACCACCATGGTCCGAGAAACCGCCGCCCCCCCCAAAGCGCCGCCCCCAACTGCACCCGCCGGACCCTCTGTGTCCAGCCTGCGTGCGCCGATGCCGGGGGCTATTATCGAAATTCTGGCTCAGCCTGGGGAACGGGTGAAATTTGGTCAGCCCCTGTGTACCCTGGAAGCCATGAAGATGAAAAACGCCGTTCGCTCACCGCGTGATGGCATTGTGGCGACAGTCGAGGTAAGTCCTGGGCAGACAGTGGCTCACGGGCAGGTTTTGTTTACCTTCCAGGTAGATGGTGAAAGCAAGTAGCTACCTTTCGAGGATGAAAGGCAAAAGGAAATATCATGGATTTCAGTAATTTAAACATCCTCCTGGCCGCACTGACCAGTTTATCCTGGCAGATGGTGGTCATGATGGTTGTCGGTGGGGTGTTGATTTACCTGGCTATCGCCAAGGATTATGAACCGGTGCTGTTATTACCTATTGGCTTTGGGGTCATCCTGGCTAACCTGCCGCTGACCGGCATTACCGGCGAAAATGGTCTACTGGGTATTCTGTATCAGGCCGGCATCAAAACCGAACTGTTCCCGCTGCTTATCTTCATTGGCATTGGAGCCATGACCGATTTTGGCCCGCTGTTAGAGATGCCCAAAATGGCCTTGCTGGGCGCAGCCGGTCAACTGGGTATCTTCCTCACCTTGATTTTGGCGCTGCTGCTCGGCTTCAATTTGAACGAGTCGGCCTCCATTGGCATTATCGGAGCAATTGATGGGCCAACCTCGATTTACGTCTCGTCCAAGCTGGCGCCCCATCTATTGGGGGCTATTGCCGTAACCGCTTATAGTTACATGTCTCTGGTGCCGATTATCCAGCCGCCGGTGATGCGCTTCATGACGACCGACGCTGAGCGCAAGGTGCGGATGCCCTATACGCAACGCCCCGTTTCGCGCCCCGTGCGGATTCTGTTCCCCATTGTCGTGACCATCGTCGTTTCCTTGCTGGCCCCGGTGGCCTCCCCCCTGATTGCTACGCTGATGTTTGGCAACCTCATGCGCGAGTCAGGGGCGGTGGAACGGTTGAGCAAGGCCGCTCAGAACGAAATTACTAACATCGCCACGATTTTTCTGGGATTGAGCATCGGCGGGACGATGTTTGGCAATGATTTCATCAAGATTGACACGCTGCTTATCCTGGCGGTGGGGCTGCTGGCCTTTGTGCTCGATACGGTGGGCGGGGTGCTGTTTGGGAAGGTGATGTACTGGCTCTCCGGCAAAAAGTTCAACCCCTTGATTGGGGCTGCCGGTATCAGCGCCTTTCCCATGTCGGCTCGAATTGTGCAGCGGCTGGGCCAGGAGTATGATTTTGAGAATTTTCTACTCATGCACGCGATGGGGGCTAACGCGGCCGGGCAATTAAGCAGCGTCATCGCCGGAGGGGTGGTTTTAGCCCTGGTCGGAGGATTAATATGAGTGTCTTGTTAACCCATTTTGAAAGTCAAAATCCATTAGGTAAATTCTTGATTTAGTGTTAGAATGGGCATGATATTAGGTCAAATCCTTAACTTCAAAAGGAGTAACCCATGACCCGTCAAACCGGCCTCATTTTAACCATCGTTAGCGCCATTTTATGTGGTTGTCCCGGATTATTTTCCTGCTTTTGGGGACTCATTGCCTCGGTTGTCAGTTTCATGCCTAACGCCGACATAGATATTGGGGGCAGCAGCGACCCAATGGCTGCCTTGGCGGCCGGCGCTGGTGCTATCTGCCTGGGCTTCATCTTTGTCGCCATCCCGGTGGCACTCTGGTTCTTCACCGTCCGGGGCAAATCCGCCTGAGTTTAGAGCTGTCGTTACCCCTGTCTGC
Source organism: Anaerolineales bacterium (assembly GCA_015075185.1). Taxonomy (GTDB): domain Bacteria; phylum Chloroflexota; class Anaerolineae; order 4572-78; family J111; genus DSQQ01. The sequence continues at coordinate 1,281,495 of JABTUW010000004.1, forward strand.
CGCCCAATTTCCCCGGGGCGGCTTTTTTATTTACTCAAAAATGGGTTCTAAAGGATGCGCCCCAATTTTTAGGGTAAGGACGCAAGGCCTTGCGTCCCTACCGGAACTCTTGCCTAACTTTGATCCTGTGCTATAGTTATAGTTGTTTAAAGTGGCAAGCTTAAAGGAGATGCAATATGACAGAGCCTCGCGGCCCTAAACTAAGAACATTGACCGGCACCAATGAGCTTCGACGTGATGTAGTTCCCACGGGAGGTGAGCCGTCGTCCCTGGAAGGGATGGACAGCACCCTGCTCCAGCTCATCGAAGAACCCCGTACTATCGAGGCTACCCGGATTCCTACCCCGGTTTTAGCGGATTTGACGCTAAAAATTCTCTATTTCGGCGGCTTGATGCAAGGGGGGCAGGTGGCTCAGGCTTTAAGACTGCATTTCAGCGGGGTAGTCGAGCCGATCCTGCGCGGCCTTAAAGCCCAACATCTTGTCGAAGTAGCAGGTGGCAGCAGCCTCAATCCGGTCTCCTACCAGTACACGATCACCGATAAGGGGGGCGAACGCGCCCGTGAGCTCCTGGAACGCAACCGTTACGTCGGGCCGTGCCCTGTCACCCTGGATCATTACATCGAAATGGTAAAAGCCCAGGCTAAAAACCGCCCGACGGTCAAGGATGCGGATGTACGGAAAGCCCTGTACGGGCTGATTCTTTCTGATGATATTATTGAGCGGATTGGCCCGGCGGTGAACTCTTATGAGTCGCTCTTTGTCTATGGACCACCCGGTAACGGCAAAACCAGTATTGCCAAGGCGATCGGGCTGCGCCTGCTGCCCGGAAATGTGATGGTGCCGCATGCCATTTATGAGGATGGGCAGGTGATCAAGGTCTTTGATCTCTCGACGCACCGGCCCGTGGTCGCCGAAGAGGTTCAGGTGGCCGAAGCCAACCGCCTGGATAAACGCTGGGTGCGCTGTTATCCGCCTGTCGTCATTACCGGCGGCGAGTTAACCCTGTCGGACCTGGAACTTTCATGGAGCGAATCCAGCCGCTTTTACGAAGCGCCTTTCCAGTTGAAAGCCAACAACGGCCTGCTGGTCATTGACGACTTTGGCCGGCAGCAGATGGCCCCCGGCGAGCTGCTCAACCGCTGGATTGTGCCCCTGGAAGAGCGCCTGGATTTCCTGACCTTCCATACCGGCAAGAAATTTTCAATTCCCTTTGAAACCCTCATTGTCTTCTCAACCAACCTGGACCCGGCCGCCCTGGTGGACGAAGCCTTTCTGCGTCGCATCAGCCACAAGCTGGGCATTGGCGACCCCAACGAAGAGCAGTTCCGGGCTATATTGGTCGCGACCTGCGCCGCCCGTGGCTTTAAGTTTGACGAAGCCGCCTACGATTATCTACTGCAGGAGTATTACCTGCACATGGGCCGCAACATGCGCGCCTGCCACCCCCGTGATCTCCTAAAGCAGATGATTATCTTTGCCAATTATCGGGGTGAACCCCTGGTGATGACCAAAAAGCTGGTGGACCTGGCCGCCCACTCCTATTTTGCTGATTTCTTCTAAAGTGGGGATGTTGCCGGCGAGGGAAGTTAATGCGTTTTCTGGAAAATTACTTCCCAGGAATAGTGCCCGCCGCAGTAGTATGACTCATTGGCCCGTTTCCACTCGCACTCTATCTCGTTGGCGCAGTAGCCGGCCTGGATCATCTGCTCATTCGGAATAGTGGTCATAAACGAGCTGAAGGGAAAGCTCACTTCGCTGGTGTAGGGCTGTCCCGTAGCGGCGTCACGCTTGACGGTAATCTCCATCGTGTTGGTCCAGAGGTCAATCTCCGTCCGGCCTGGCCCTTTGTTGCCGCTGGTCACTTCAACATTGTTCCACGTATCGCCCAAAACCACCCCATCCAGGGGCTGACCGTTCACGTCAAGCACGTGGATGAAGATGACATGCATGCCCTTAGCGCAGCCGCTGTTCATAGCCAGAGGCCACAAGCGCCACGAAACAATCCAAAAATCAACGGAGGGCTGGGGTGTCTCCGTTGGGAGAGGTGTTGGGGGAACAGGCGTGGGAGTGGAGGTCTCAACCGGAGGCGGGGTGGAGGTTGCGGTTGGGCTGGATGTCGCCGTTGGTAGCGGTGTAACGGTGGGTGAGAGGGTGGAAGTAGGCGTCGGGGTTGGAGTGGGAGTGTTAGTCGGTAAGGGAGTGGGGGTAGCGGTATGAGTGGGACTGGCAGTGGCCGTTGGGGTAGCCGTCAGCGAAGGGGTGGCGGTTGCTGTCGCCAGAGCTAAGATTAAAGGGTTGCCACAAGCAGTCAGTAAAGCAGCCAGAAGGGCATAAATTAACCAGCGGGCAGATGAGTGCACACCCTATCCTCGTCACCACAAAAGCTTATTCATCAACAGCCTCCGTTAGTGGCTGAGGCTGCGTCCCCATTTTAGCATTTCAGGCATCATCGCGCTAATACGCTTCACGATAGACTTTGAGGGCATGGTAACAAAAGGCAGTGGTCAGGCTACGGCTGCTGTACCAGGCAGCGAACTCGCCGCGAGTGGGAGTCCCGAAGAGGGGTTCATCGGCCCAACTCCCATCGTAACGCTGAGATTTGCAGAGGAGTGTGATCCAGTCGAGGTTGAGCGCGGGCACAACTCCAGGCAAAGTGAACTCTGGACCCCAGTTCAACCTCATTTGTTCAAGTCGCAGACAGGCCAGGGTCAAAAAAGCGGCATCCTGGGGTGAAAGATTGGGGCGTTGGGCTTCAATAACCAGGCGTTGGGTTAGAGTCTGAGCAGCCAGGTTGAGAGAGTGGAGCAACTGGTTTTCGCTCGCACTTGGCGTGACATGGGAGCAATGCCCATTCAATTTAAAGATCAATTCAAAGGCGGTCCACAGAGCATAGAGCGGCACGTAGTGATGAGTTGCGCCCAGGCCCTGAGTAGCAACCCGCTCAGACCAACTTGCCGCCAATTTTTCAATCAGGTCCCAATAAGCGGACCCATCGTAAGCCAGCAGTCCCAGCAGCACATTGGCTTCGACGGTGGCGCAGCTCTGGCCCCACAGCGCCAAAAAGGGGTAGGCTGCCATGTCGTTCTCCTGATCCTGTTTTAACCAGACGGGGATTTCACCCGACGCCTCCAGGCTGTTCTCCAGCCAACCGAGCGGTTCTTGCAGCATGTCCCGATGCTGCTCCAACTGGGCAGAATACGGATAGAGCCGCAGCAGCAGCCCCAGGTCGTCGGCATCGGGGGGCAGGTGCGGATGATCATAGTAGCGAAAACCGGTCGCCTGGAGCGTGGCAAAAACCTCGTTGATGGGCGCAGTCATCGTGTAACCGTGCCGGCTGAGGGTTTCGACGATTAGCCCCATGGGGAAGGCTTTACCGGTCATCTCGGCTACGCCAAAAACACCGCGCCGCTGCACCTCCCAACTTTCCCGAAAGGTCAAATCAGACAGCAAATAGCCCTCGGCCATTTCGATAACTTTGGACAGGGCGTCAACAAAAGGGACAAACAGCGGGCCTCGCCTGGGTTTTTCCACTTTTTCCTTGGGCTTACTCTTGAGGTCAAATAATTCCCTCACCTCGGCTATCCAGTCCCTCATGCCCTCAAAGTAGGCCAAAAATCTAGGCAGGTGGAGGGAGTCGGCCAACGTCCGGCCCACTTCCAGTTCAACCAGGCACTCCTGGCTAATTTTCCCCATTGTCCCGCTCAAAACCAGCGCCCCTAATAGGCGCTCCGGCGAGATGGCTTGCCGTGGGTCAAGGCCGGCCTCATGGATGGTTCTGAGGATAGGGTAGGTCCAGCGGTGTTGGGCCAGGTCACGCCGCAGGGTCGAAATATCACGCAAGGTTTGGAAAACGAGGTTGAGCCGGTCGAGCATGGCGCAGAGGTGCGGAATTTCCTGGTCTCGTTGCAGACTAAGTGCAACGGCGACAAGAGGGATTTTAGTAAAAGCCAGGGGCCGGGGATCGAGGATTGGAGGCGGCAATTTGGCGGCCGGCGGTTCGTGGCCTGTCCTGAGCCTGTCGAATGGGTCGGCGGTCGTCAGGAAGGCTTCGGCGTAATCCTGCCAAAAGGTGCGGTGATACGCCCAGAAGGGCGTGGGGCCAGGGAAGAGTTGGGCCAGATGAACGTCGGCCTGCTGGCTGAGCATCTGCTGCAGCAGGAGAAAATGCCGATCAAAATTGCTGCCAAAGTCAAATATAGTTTCTTGAGTGTAAACAGCCGCAAAGGCAAAGGTCATGGCCAGAAGGAGCTGCTTTTCAAGCGCCTCCCTGGCCGCAGAGTCGGGATACCCCCAGTCGTCCAGCAGCCAGAAGTGCAGGTACAGCAGGGGATGGTCCCGCTCTCGACCCAGCATATCTTTGAACTGGCCGCTATCCGTGTAAAAAGTGGCCAGGTTATTTTTCAGCAGTACACCCTGTTGGAACAGATGGGGGGGGAGATGGCTAAAAAACGCTTCGACTTCCGGCCAGTACCGGTCACGTTTTGGTTGGTACGAGATAGCCCAATTCATAACTCGATAAAGGTGCGACGCACTTGAGCAGCACGTCGCACCTGGCTGAAATCAAACCGCCGCTTGATTCTCGCCAAAAGCGGCGGCGAGACTTTTTAAGGAACCGGCGTCAACTCCTTTGAGGGCCTCAATCAGGTCAATTGTCGGGTCAATGCCGGCCTCCCGCAGCGCTTGCTCCGGGTTTTTTGCCAGAGCTTCGGCAAATTTTTCATCCGACAAAATTTTGCCGACCAAAGTTTGTAAATCATTCGCGTCAGACATCTTAGTTTCTCCTTTGTATAACTAAAACTCTAATTTTTTAGACTACACGGTTTCATTGCGGCTGGTTTGGTAAATATCGGCCAGCCGCTTAGCCAGAGCGCCGGCCATTTGCATCAGAATGGTCGGATGCTCAAAAGCCATCAACTGCAAATCGGTGTCGGTCAGGACAAAACACTGCGACGGTTCGGCGGCGCGGACGGTGGCGTAGCGCGGGTCGGCGGTGAAGAAGGCAATTTCGCCAAATATTTCGCCGGGCTTGATGCCGCCAATTTTGGCTGGCTGCCCCTCGCGCGTCACAAAAACCTCCAACTTACCCTCGATCAAAAAGTAGACATCGTCGTTGCGCTCGTTTTCCCAGATGACCGCCTCGCCTGGCGCCAATTTAACCAGGCAGAACAGGCCGGCCAGTTTGAGCATCAACTCCGCCGGCAAAGGCCGGTAAACATCGGTTTGATCGAGCAGGCCCAAGCGGTACAGCGTATGAGCCGCCGTTTTGTCTTCGGCTTGCTGCACGACATGCTGCCACAAACGGCGGTCCGTTTCGGTGGGTAAACTGTCCGGTAGGGCCAGCGCTGGGTCAAGCTGCGCCGTTATCAAGTGCGGAAAGAGCGGGCGCAGGGCCGGCGGGGCCAGTTGGGCCAAATAAGCCAGGGTGTCGGTCTGGCCCTCGTTCCAGTTTTCCAGAATCAGGGTGGCTTCCCGTTTCAGGCGCTCGGTTTGGGCGGCTACGGTCAGTTCAACCGCTTTCAGCCGGGCTAACAACAGCGAGCGGTATCGTTTATAAAAATAACGTCCCGCCACAGGCGAGAGCGACCGGGTATCCTGGTAAGCCTTAAAACAGGCCAGCACCGCCGGGTCGGGTGGGTCTTCGTCAACTTCGACGAGCGGCAGCAGGTCCACGCTCAGGTTCAAATAGCGCCGGGCAAACTCGTCCACATATTCGGTCTCACGGCTGGTCAAATCCAGGTAGAGCCAGCCAACGTGATAGTAAATGTACTTGATCTGGTCGGCGACGTATTGTTCATCAATGGTTTCAATCAACTCATCCCGCTCTTCCAGGCGCTCGACCAGGTCTTGGGCTAGTTGGCCACTCCCTTCGAGCATTTGCCCGGCGTCGGTCACGCCCAGGGTCGTCTGGATCATTTCGATATTCTCAAAATCGGCGGTGCCAATCTGGCCCGACACATTCAGGGCATGCAGCACGCTGTAGTAGGAGTCGACGGCAATATTTTTTTCTTCCATTTTAGCCGAGAGTGACTCGATGGCCCGCCGCAAAAAGTCCCTGGCATAAGCCTTTTCCTCCGGGGCCAGCCGGTGCTTGACCACGGCGACGGCCAACTTGTTGGCAATTTGCTCCTCGTTCCAGAGACTATCGCCGAACAGGCCGTAGCGGTGGCGATAATGGTGGGCCATTTCGTGGGCAATGATATGGGGAATCATCAAGTGGAAAAAGCGCAGCAGTTCCTCGTTATTCGCACAAGCCAGCAATGACCGCAAAAAAAGGGCCTGCAGCTTGCCCGTCGGCTGATTAAAATCGGGGACTGAGAGATAGATCTGCCGGTCCTCCAGACTATAGTAGCATAACAGCCCGGTTCCCTGCCGCAACTCAAGGCCGGGGTCCGCCTGGAGACCATATGAGGCAAACTCGGCCAGGAAGGCGTTGAAATGTTTCTGGCCCAGGGCGAATAAATCTACGTTTAAGGTCTCCTCTGACATCATCATCCTCCTACAATGATGACCGCCGACCGCTGACCGCCGACCACTGGATTCGTTTTCATCGCCTTACTATCTTGCTGCCTGCTATCTGCTACCTGTTACCGGCATACCGCCGCAATCCGGGCGAGAGCTTCCAATCCGGCCGCGACCTCGTTAGCTTTTTTTTGGAGCATACCCTCCCGAAGTTCCAGATAGACCAGCAAATCCGGGCTGTGCAGCTCTTGAGCCAGGGTTTTCAGGGCCGACATCCAGCCCTGCGCTGTTTGAATCGCCCAGGCGAAGCCCTCCCTGGCCACCCAGGCCACAACGGGTTCGTCGGGATGACGCCGCCGTTCGGCTTCAGCCAAAAAGTAAGTCTGTATGCCGCTGCTATAATCCCGCTGCCACCCGAAAAGGTCATTCAGCAGTTGGTGCCAACAGCCGAACAGATCCACACAGCGCGACCAGACCGCAATCAGGTCAGTCCTATCAGAACGATAACTGACCGCAGCCAATGGGATCTTGGCCGCGCAGGTTTTTTGGGCCGCTACCTGTTCAAACTGAGCTACCTCCAAGTCGGCCAGCAGGGCATCCTGGAAGGTGACTTCAGCCGAGTGAAACCATGTGGTTTTGAAAAAGCGCCAAAAAGGATGGTCAGCCGCAAAATAAGGGTGGTATGCCGCCTGAAACTGGGTCTGAAAGAAATTAAGGACCGGCAGCAGCTTCAATTCTACTGAAGAATTGCCATCCATCAAATTATCGGCCAACCGAATAGCATAATAGCCGTTGATTGTCGAGTAGGCCAGGTCTCCTTGAAACGCCAGGTCGTGGCCGAAGCCGAGACTCTTTTCCAGCCACCAGGGCAGCAATAAAGAGGGGAATGCCTGCGGATGGGTGAAATAAGCGGCCGGTTCAGTCCCGCCAGCTAACTGCTGCATCCAGCGCGAGACGTGCTGAGTCAGCACCGGCGCAGCCTGAGCTAGCTCCTGCTGCAAGCGAGAAACAGCGGCAGTAATCAGGCAGTTTTGTTGGGAGTCGTACATCGCAATGCCTCCTGGGCACGTTCCAGGTCATAGGTAGCGCCCAACCGAGTAAAAATGCGGCAGGCCCGCGCCAGGTGGCGAGACCGCGCCGGGTCGGTCAAGGGCAGTCGCTGCCCGATTTCAAAATGAGCCAACCCAGCCGGGTAAGGCATATCGAGCTTTTCAGCCGCCCGCAAGCTTTTGGCCCACCACTTTCTGGCTCGACCCCGGCGGCCCGACACCCACTCCAACACGCCTTGCCAGAGATAAGCGCGGGGCTGGCCAATAGGGAAGACACGGGCATAGGCTTGCAGGCACGGCAAGCTCTGCTGTGCTCCGGTTTTAGATCCCTGGCTTTGGCTTTAGAATTTTGCCCGGTGAGGGCTGCTTCCCACAGAACCAGGTGAGCTTCGGCTGCGCCGGCATAGCCAGGCAGGGACAGGAACGAGGTGGGAGAGGTTTTGGCAATCAATTGCGAGGCTTTTTCAGCCGCCGCCAGGGCCAGTTCCGCGTCCGTCTGGCGCAGATGGACCAATGCTTTCAAACCGTGCAAATCAATATGGAGCGCCTCGTCCACCACGTGCGTGTTTTCTGCGAGCAGGGTTTCCAGCATCTCCAGACGCTGAAGCGCCTCCTCAAAATCGCCTCCTGGTAACAGGCAGTAAACCTGGCCGCGTAAGGCCCAGGCCTGGTTGTGCGCGTCACGCCGCCGCTTGGCTGAGAGCCAATACTCATCATACAGTTTGGCGCACTGGGCAAAGCGGCCCTGGAAATATTCGACCATAGCCAGATTGCCCACGCCATCGTCGCGCCGGCCCCGGTCGCCCAGCCGTTCCGAAATATCAATGACCTGTCTCAACAGGTCGCGCGCCTGCTCCCAGTGACCTACTCCGGCGTAATAAATACCGGTCAAGAGCGCCACCCAGGCTCGCGCCGGTAAATTGTGGATGCGCCGGGTCATCTCCAGAGCGCGGCGGCAGTAACTTTCGGCCAGGGCATGGAACGGCACAAAGCCGATAATTACGCCCACCGAAGCATAACCCCGGGCCAATTCAGGCGACGGCCCGGCTGCCTCGGCCAGGGTGAGCGAGCGAAACGCCGCGTACAGAGAGGGTACAGTTTCATTAGCAAAGTAATAAACAGCCGTCAAACCCTCATAGGCTCGCGCCGCTTCCAACAAAGTATCACTTTCTGAGGCCTGGCGGCCAAGATAACGGGCCGGCCACAGCCGGTACAGGGCTTGCTGCAAGACCTGCCCCACCAGACCGGTGATTAAATTGATTTTGCCGGAGGGTAACGGCTTTCCCAGCAGGGTCAATCCCTGTTCAAGATGGGCCCGTCCTTCAGAAAACTTAACCCAGTTGACGTACGCTTCACCTAGTTTTAATTCCCAGCGTGCCCGGCGTTGGAGGGTGGGAAGGTCGGAAGGTTGCCCATAGGGGGCCTTGGCCTCTGCGGGCCACTTCGTCGATTCGAAGGTTGGAGATATGGCTTCAGATATCTCTCCTGCTCTCCTGCTCCCCTGCTCTTCTGCTCTTCTCCTTTCCTCCTCCTCTGCCAGAGCAAGGGCGTCGCTAAAAAACTCGACTGCCTCTTCGTTAGCATAACTGCGCAGAGCCTGTTCGCCCGCTTTCTCTAAGTAGTCCAATGCTTTGGAGGTCACATTTGCCTGCCGCCAGTGGAAAGCCAGACGCGAGTAGAAAGGCGAAAGGTCATCCACATAGGTTTGCTCGTACCAATCGGCTACCGCCCGGTGCAGCTCACGGCGCTGGGCAAAGAGCATCATATTATAGGCGACTTCCTGGGTGATGATATGTTTGAAGATATAGGTCAGGTCGGGTTCGGGGACTTCCAGTTCGGTAATGTCTAAACGGGCCAGACCGCTCAGATAATCCGGCAGGCGAGTTTTGTCAGCCTCAATCGGGTGAATATCATGCAGGGTTTCAAATTCAAAGACCCGGCCAATGACACTGGCCACTTTGAGGGTCAACTGCTGCGGGGGGGTCAAGCGATCAATCCGGCTGGTAATGACTCCCTGAACCGTATCGGGCAGGTACAAACTCTGGAAGTCAGCCGCCTGGGGGGTAAGACGGCACTCTCCGTTTGCTACCGTAATCAAACCCGAGTCGCGCAGGGCGTAAGCCAATTCTTCCCCAAAAAAGGGGTTGCCATCGGTTTTGGCATATATCAACTCCGCCAGCGAGTCGGGCAGACTGGCTACCCCTAATCTTTGGCAGACCAGGGTAGCCATATCGGCCAGCGGCAAAGTATTTAAAGTTATTTGGTGGGTCTTAGGATCGCGCAGCAACTGGCTGTATTCCGGGGGCAGCGGTTCGGTCAGAGGGCGAGTGGCCAGCACCAGCAGAATAGGGTGGACCCGCTGCGCCACCAGCAAGGCCAGCCCCCAGGAGGCCGAGTCGAGCCAGTGGGCGTCTTCTATAACCAGCATGATCTCCCCATCTCGATGCACCGCTTGTTGCAGCAAATGCAGAAGCAGCTCGTGGGTATTATCGGCCCGCACTTTGCCGGTCATGTGTTCGGTGATCTCGTTTTCCGGCCAATCGAGGGATAGGACCGGGTTGAGCAGGGGAGCCAACTGCCCCAGCGCCGGAGAGGAGCTGCTCCCTCCTCCAAGCCCCACCTGCCCAGGCAAAGCAGGGATTGCGGGCAGGGGTGCAAAGCGAGTTTCCAACTGCTGCTGGACATGCGCCCGGCGAAGAGCCGGATCATCGGGTAGTGACTCCAAATTAAAAAGCTGCTTAAAGACGGGTCGCCAGGCATGATAAGGCGTTGATTTATCAATCGCGCTGGCGATGCCTAGCCAGCCCAGTACGCCCAGCGCATAAGCTTGGCGGAGCAGCTCTTCAATCAAACGCGATTTACCAACGCCGGCTTCACCTTCAATCACAATGATGCCGCCTGTTCCGCGCAGCAGCGTTTGGAGGTGAGAAGTCAGCAGCTCTCGCTCTACCTGGCGTCCCACCAGGGTAGTCTGACGCCGGCTGGCCCCCGCTTTTAGGCTCAGCGGGCGGTAAACCGGCACCGGCTCTGCCTTACCTTTGACCTTCATCAGTGGCAGAGCTTCAAAATTCAGTTGGGCCTGGGCGGCGTTATAGGTGGCAGCATCACACAGAATGCCGTCAGAGGCGGCTTGCATCAGGCGCGCGGCCAGGTTGACCACATCACCGATCATGGTGTACTCGCGCCGCCGGTTGTTGCCGACCATCCCACAAAAAGCCCGCCCGGTAGTGACCCCAATGGCGCTGCGTAATCCCATGCGGTGGAGTTCGGCCTGAACAGCCATCGCCACCTGGACCCCGCGAGCCGGGTCATCTTCATGGGCAAGCGGGGGTAGACCCAGGGCAGCAATCAGGGTGACGCCTTTGTCGTCTACGCTCAGTTTGTTGATGCTGCCTTCATAACGATAGAGGCTGGTTTGCAGGGTTTGCATCAGCGACTGGGCCTGTTCCAGCGGCATGGCATAATCCAGGTCGTGCAGGTTGATGAAGATGACCGTTACCCGGCGCAGCTCGGCCAGCCAGCCGGCCTGCCCGGCCGCCAGACGGGCCAAAATCGCCCCAGGAATAAACGCCCGCAGCCCGGCTTCCGCCTCCGCTGGCAGAGGAGTGACACCATTCGCAGCCGGCGGTAGGGATGAACTGGACTGGCGTAGGCCCGTTAAACGGAGCGCCCTATGTGGCTCTCCGTTAGCGGAACCTGGTAAAGAAGCGGCTCCAAAGCTTACCGGACTCCCAACCACTATCTCTGGCAGGAGCGACCAGGCTTCGGGGGAGAGGATCGTGTCACCCGGCTGAGCCTGACCACCGGCTAAACCAACCTGAATTAAGGGAGCGCCGGTAACCAAGAATTCCCAGCGGCCATAGACCCCGCCGAGATGCATGGTCAGGACGTCGCCGACGCCCAGGGCCAACTTGAGTGATAGACGTACCCCTGCCGCTACCTCGTAGGCGTTGAGCCGCTGCTGGACAGCCAGGCTGCATTGGGCCGCTTGCTCGACCGCCGCCGGCAGGCAAGCCGGATCATAATGGCCGGTTTCATTAAATGCTGGCCAGAGGGCAATCAGCGCATCGCCGGCAAATTTAACAATATCACCGCCGTAAGCGGTAATCAAATCAATCAATTGTCCAAAGTAGGTGTTGAGATGCTGGGTCAATTCTTCCGCCCCGGCCGGTCCTTTCTGAGCCAGATGTTCGGTCAGGGCGGTAAAGCCGGAAATGTCGGCAAAAAGCACGGCGGCAGGGAATGTTTCGGCGGTGGGGCTATCAATCGGTGTCGGGTTGACCGCCAGGCGACGAGTGATCAACGCCGGCACGTAGCTGGCGAGAGTTTCAATAAGCTCAGTCACCGTGATTATCCCTTAATAATTCAGATTCTGAAGGCGTAGGACACTCTTGTTCCCAAACGGAGTTTGGGAACAAGAGTGCGAACTGAACACCCCTCAGTATGAGGAATCTTAAGATTTTTGTCTATCCCCCATATATGCTATCGGGGTAATAACTCCTATTTTAACTCAATTATCAGAGCAGTAGAAAATATTGATGCGCTATAAAGAGGCCTAAATACCCATTGTATTAGACAATAAGTCTGTGCTATGTTAGTATTGTTGAGTTAGATCCATTAACAAAAGAGGAGTGCCTTTTTCTCGGTACGGGTGATGCGCGGCGCACCCCGATCATGGAGAGAAGTCACTCCTCTTCTATTTTTTGGCAACCTGTTTACTATCAAATATTGCTCGGATGAAAAATCGAGTGCATCCACCCTTTGAATATATTTTGTTTGATCTGGATGAGACGCTCTACCCGCGAGCGTCCGGTCTGATGGGGGCCATTTCCGAGCGTATTCTACTCTATATGGTTCATAAAGTAGGCATTCCAGCCGATGATGCGCCAGAAGTAAAGCGCAGCTATCATCAACATCATGGCACTACCCTGCGCGGCTTGATGGACGAATATCACATTGATCCCCTTGATTACCTGACTTTTGTGCATGATCTGAATCCGCGTGATTTTTTTGGGGCCAGCCCGCCCCTGGATGAAATGCTGCACGATATTCCCCTGCGTAAGGTTATCTTTACCAATGCCGATCGCTCCCACTCCGAACGTGTTTTGGGCGCCTTACAAATCCGGCCTCATTTTGAGCAAATTATTGACATTGCCACAATGAAGTACATAAATAAGCCGGACCCCCTGGCTTACCAGCAGGCGCTTACCCTGTTGAACGTCCCCGGTGAATGCTGCATTATGGTGGATGATTTGGCCCGCAATTTAATTCCGGCCAAAGATGCCGGTATGACGACCATTTTGGTCGAGGGAACCGGCCCTTCCCTGGCGATAGACTATGTCGTGCCCACCGTTTTCCACGTCGGCCCACTGCTGAAAAAGTTACTCCTCAAACACAGGCCCTAAGAGCATTAACCGTCATCAATATGAGTTACGCAGTTGGTCCGTAGTCTAGGGCTTTATGCCCGCCCACGAGGGGCTAAACTACCCGAACTGCATAATTCCTAATCAATTCAGGTTAGTCCGGCAACTTGATTAAATTGCGCAGTAAGAGTAAGGTAGGAGTAGGTTCTGTGGGAGATTTCACGATTTGCGCGCCGGTTGAATAGACGTAAAATAAAGGCTTTGGTTCATAACAACGAGCCAGTTTGCAACGTTTCGTTGCAGAGAGGATAAAATACATGACGATTTTAGTTACCGGCGGGGCCGGCTACATTGGCAGCATTGTCGTGGCCGAACTGGCCGAGGCCGGGGAGAACGTGGTTGTTTACGATAATCTATACCAGGGGCACCGCGAGGCCGTTCACCCCAGGGCCAAGTTAGTGGTGGGGGATCTGGCCGATGCAGCATTGGTCGCCCGGACGATGGCCGAGCATAAGCCGGAAGCCATTATGCACTTTGCCTCATACACGCTGGTAGGTGAATCAATGGCCAAGCCTTTCTTATATATCGGCGATAATGTAACCAATGGGCTAAACCTGCTGCGCGCCGCCACCGGCAATGGGGTCAAATATTTTATTCTTTCTTCCACGGCCAACCTGTTTGACGACCCGGAGCAAATCCCTATTTCCGAAAAAGAGCGGATCGTGCCGGGCAGTCCCTATGGGGAGTCCAAATTTATCTTGGAACGGTTTTTGTATTGGCTGGACAAAACTGCCGGATTGCGTTACACTGCACTCCGGTATTTTAATGCAGCCGGAGCTACGCCGGTCTACGGGGAGGATCACGACCCGGAAACCCACATCATCCCTTTGATTTTGTGGGTGGCGCTGGGCAAGCGGGACAAATTTACTATTTTCGGCGACGATTATCCAACATCCGACGGCACCTGCGTCCGTGACTACGTTCACGTGCTGGATTTGGCCCAGGCGCATATCCTGGCCTTACGGGCTTTGCAGGCGGGCGGTCCTAGCCGCAAGTACAACCTGGGCAATGGACAGGGTTTCAGCATCCAGGAAGTATTAAATGTCGCCCGCAAAATCACCGGCCATTCCATTCCAGCAGAAGTAGGCCCCCGGCGACCCGGCGACCCGGCGACGTTGATTGCTTCTTCCGAGGCCATCCGGCAGGAATTAGGCTGGCAGCCGCGGTATTCGGCTTTGGAACAGATTGTGGGGGATGCGTGGGCGTGGTTCCGCCGACATCCAGAAGGGTATGGGACATAAACAACAGGCAGTATGAATACGACACTTCAACGATTTATTGATAAAGTAAATGCCAGAGAAAGTAAAGTTGCCATCATTGGGCTGGGCTATGTTGGCCTCCCCTTGGCTGTTGCTTTTGCCGAAAATGAAATCAGGGTCATCGGAATTGATCTGGATAGCCACAAAGTAGCACAAATCAATGAGGGGTGTTCTTATGTAGAAGATGTGCCCGCAACACAAGTGGCTGATTTAGTCAGAAAAGGTCATCTGAGCGCGACCTCACAATTTGAGGTATTGGCCGAAGTTGATGCGGTTATTGTTTGCGTGCCAACCCCTTTGTCAAAAACTAAAGACCCGGACATGTCATATATCATTGCGGCCACCGATCAAACTGCCCAATATGTGCATACCGGGCAACTCATTGTGCTGGAGAGCACCACTTATCCGGGTACGACGGAAGAAATTATTTTGCCCAGAATTGTCAAAAATGGCTACAAAGTGGGTGAGGATTTTTTCCTGGCCTTTTCGCCTGAACGAATTGATCCGGGCCGGACAGATTATACGGTCCGCACAACCCCCAAGGTAATCGGAGGGATGACCCCTGAGTGCCTCAGCGCAACTCAGGCGCTCTACAGGGTCGCGATTGACACCATTGTGCCTGTTTCCTCGCCCAGGGCGGCAGAGATGGTCAAGTTGTTAGAGAATACTTTTCGGGCGGTCAACATTGGGCTGGTGAACGAAGTTGCTTTGATGTGCGATAAATTAGGACTGAACGTGTGGGAAATCATTGACGCGGCCAGCACCAAACCTTATGGATTTACCTCGTTCTATCCGGGGCCGGGGTTAGGGGGTCACTGTATCCCCATTGACCCCCGTTATCTTTCCTGGAAGCTGCAAACCCTCAACTATCGCGCCCGCTTCATCGAGGTGGCCGAAGAGGTCAACTTCAGTATGCCGCAGTATGTGGTTACTAAAGTGGCCGATGCATTGAATGAGGCGGGCAAGCCGGTCAAAGGCTCGCGGATATTTATTTTAGGCGTGGCCTACAAAGCCAATATCGGCGATATGCGGGAAAGTCCGGCTTTAGATATTATTGAGTTGTTGCTCCATAAAGGCGCTGAAATTGCTTATAATGACCCTTATGTGCCCAGTTTCAGCTTAAATGGGCATGAGTTCACTTCAGTAGATTGGGAAAATGTTCTAGCAGAGTTTGATTGCGTCGTAATTGTGACGAATCACAGCCTTTATGACTGGCGAGTGGTAGGCCAAAAAGGCCACATTGTGGTGGATACGCGTAATGCTTTAAAGGGAATTCAAACGCCTCATAATCAGACCATCCGCTTGTAAGTTTCGTTTCAATTCTCCCGGAAGTCCAGATGCCCAAGGTACAGCTTATTAGTTACGATCTATAACTGTTAAAAGAGATAATTAGGAGCTAGATGTTAAAAGCAGCAGTCATCGGCGTAGGAGCAATGGGCCAACACCACGTTCGTATCTACAATCAACTATCCAGTACCCGGCTAGCAGGCGTGGCCGATGCAGACCAAGAAGCAGGTGAACGAATTGCTCAATTGTACCACACCGCCGCCTTCACCGACTATCGCCAGCTTTTAGAGGAAACGCGGCCCGAAATCGTGACAATTGCCGTACCAACCCGGCATCATCATCAAGCAGCCCTGGCTGCATTGGAGGCAGGCTGCCATGTCCTTATTGAAAAACCGATAGCAGCGACAAAGGAAGAAGCACAGGAGCTCATTGAACGAGCGAACATTTTGGGTCGCAAGCTTATGGTAGGCCATATTGTCCGTTTTGATCCAGCGGTGCAGGCGCTCAAAGCGCGGCTCATCATGGGTGAATTGGGACGTATTTTCGAGGTGCGTTGTCGAAGGTTAGGGCCTTTTCCGGTACGGATTCAGGATGTTGGCGTAGTGATTGACCTGGCTACCCATGATCTGGATATGATCCGTTATCTGACGGGCCAGGAGGCAGTGCGAGTTTATGCGGAAACGGAGCAAAGACTCCATTCCGCCTACGAGGATATCCTGGTTGGGTCAGTGCGGCTGGCCGATGGCACGATTGGGGTGCTCGATATCAACTGGCTCACCCCCACAAAAATTCGCGAGTTGACCGTAACAGGCGAACGCGGTATGTTCCTGGTAGACCATCTCACCCAAGACCTCTATTTTTATGAAAATGCAGAGACGAATGACGAGTCGTGGAGCGCCATCAGTTTGCTGCGCGGCGTGAGCGAGGGACGAATGATTCGGTACCCGGTCCATAAGTACGAGCCGCTTAAGGCCGAACTCGAAGGATTTATTCAGGCCATATTAGAGGATAAACCTGTACCGGTCAGCGGCGAGGATGGCATGATAGCACTCCGTTTGGCCCAAGCTCTGGTACAGTCGGGCCGCGAAGGTAAAAGTATTGCTTTCAATTCGTAACCAATTAGATCACAAGGAGAACAACCCCCAGGTGAAAGACAATTTACTCAGAGCAATTGAACACCAAACGGCGAATTTGGTTGTGCTGGGCCTAGGCTATGTCGGGCTACCGGTAGCCTGTATGTTCGCCAAAGCTGGCTTTTCCGTCTTGGGTTTGGAACGCCGGCAAGACAAAGTGGACAAGATCAATCGGGGCGAATGTCCCATTGATGGTAAAGAACCGGGCCTGGCCGAGCTTATGGCCCAGGTAGTTGGCGAGGGCAAATTCACGGCAACAAGCGACTACCAGGTGTGTCAAAGCGCCCAGATTGTGCTGCTGGCTGTAGAGACGCCGATAGACCCGTCTACCAAAAAGCCGGATTACCAGGCCCTAACGGCGGCGCTGACCGACCTGGGGCCACATCTCGCTCGGGGCACAATGGTTATTATTGAGTCAACCATTGCCCCCGGAACGATGGCCATGCTGGTCCAACCGCTGTTGGAGAAACAGTCTGGCCTGCGGGTTAACGAGGATTTCTATCTGGTTCATTGTCCGGAGCGGGTAATGCCGGGCAAACTGCTGGCCAACATCCATAACTGTCATCGGGTAGTAGGCGGGATGAGTCCCGAAGCCGCCGAAATAGCCAGCCACTTTTACCGGCACATTGTCGAGGCCAATTTAGACCCGGTTGATTGCCTGACCGCCGAACTGGTCAAGACGATGGAAAACGCCTACCGAGATGTCCAGATTGCTTTTGCCAACGAGATGGCCCTGCTGTGCGAGGATATGGGGGCCGATGTATGGCAAATACGAGAACTGGTAAATAAATCTCCTTACCGGCAAATGCACTTGCCGGGGGCTGGGGTTGGCGGGCATTGTATTCCAAAGGATCCCTGGTTACTCATCGCCAATGCCAGTTATGGCTTTGAATCCAGAATGATTCGCACAGCCCGGGCGATTAACGATAATATGCCTTTGCATATGGCCGATCTGGCTATTGAAACCCTAAGCGAGGTTGGGATAAAAATAGGCCAGGCCAGGGTACTGGTGTTAGGTTACTCCTACCTGGAAAATGCCGACGACACCCGCAATAGTTTTAGTGCGGTCATGGTTGAACATTTGCAAACTCAGGGGGCGGACGTAGTTATCCATGATCCCTGGATACCTCAATATCAAGGCGACCTCCTGGAACGAGCCGCCGGATGTGATGTGGCTGTTTTGATGGTAAAACACCAGGCCTATTACCATTTAGACCTCGGCTTGCTCAGAAACGTAATGCGCACGCCTATTCTGATTGATGGGCGGCATGTTTTTGATCCGGCCCAGGTTCAGGCAGCGGGCCTAATTTATCGCGGTCTGGGCCAGGGGACCAAACCGGTCGGGGTTGAGCTTGGCCCCTTAGCCAGGACAGCCGAGATATTACAGGAACAAACGGGATGAAAATTGTTTCGATTGTCGGCGCCCGGCCCCAATTTGTCAAAGCAGCGGTGGTTAGTCAAGCCCTGCGCCAGCAGCATCAAGAGATACTGGTTCATACGGGGCAGCATTATGACTACCAAATGTCGCGAGTTTTCTTTGAAGAATTGGATTTGCCCGAGCCGGATGTTAACCTCGAAGTCGGCTCCGGCTCGCACGGCTGGCAAACGGGGCAAATGCTGGCCCGGATTGAAGAAATCCTCCAGGCTGAAAATCCGGATTGGGTCTTGATCTATGGAGACACCAATTCAACCCTGGCCGGCGCTCTGGCGGGGGCTAAATTACACCAAAAAGTGGCTCATGTAGAGGCCGGCCTGCGCAGTTTTAACCGGATGATGCCCGAGGAAATCAACCGGGTAGTAGCCGACCAGTTATCGGAGCTGCTGTTTTGCCCCAGCCAAACCGCCGTAGATAATCTGGCCGCAGAAGGCATTCAACGCGGCGTCCATCTTGTCGGCGATGTGATGGCCGATGCCTTGGTCTGGGCCGTCCAACGCGCCCAAACCCAATCAAACATACTGGATAAATTAGAGCTGGCCGAAAAAAGTTATCTACTGACCACGGTCCACCGGGCCGAAAACACCAATGATACCGCCCGTTTGCGCGCTATTTTAGCCGCCTTTGACAGCCTGAACGAACCCATCATCTTTCCCATTCACCCACGCACCCGCAAAATTCTGGAAGGTTTGGACTATACACCCGCCGCACATGTACGGTTAATCGAGCCGATAGGTTATGTAGATATGATTCGATTGCAGCAAGCGGCCCGCCTGATCTTAACCGACTCCGGCGGTATTCAAAAAGAAGCCTACTGGTTGGGTGTGCCGTGCGTCACTTTGCGTGACCAAACCGAATGGGTCGAAACCATCGAAACTGGCTGGAATATTTTGACCGGAGCTGAGATGGCCTCGATTATCCAGGCGGTTGAGTCTTTTACCCCGCCGGCAGCGCGGCCCACTTTGTATGGCAACGGCCAGGCCGCAGCCTTCATCCAAGAAATATTAACCCTGGCAGGTTAAACGGACGGTTATCTTGAGTACTATGAAGTTTTCAGTCCCCTACCATTCATCTCAATTCCTGTTGAGCCACCGCCGTTTGTTGTGGCAAGTTTCGCTCAATGAACTAAAGGCTCGTTACGCCGGTTCGATTTTTGGGCTTGGCTGGGCTGTTTTAACCCCCCTCCTGTTTCTGGCCATCTACGCCGGGATTTACCTGATCATCTTTCGGGTGCAAGTACCCGGCCTGTCACCCGTGCAGTATGTACTGCTCATCTTTTCCGGGTTAGTGCCCTTTTTAATGACCAGTGAAGCACTGGTCAGTGGGGTCAGTGCTGTCGTGGCTAACAAGTCGGTGTTGAGTAACACCGTCTTTCCTATTGATCTGGCCCCGGCCAAAGCAGTCCTGCTGAGTCAAGTGCCGATGGTGGTTGGCTTCACGGCGATTATTGCTGCTCTGGCGCTGACCGGAACGATGTCGTGGACGGTGGTGCTGCTGCCGGTGATCTGGGGGCTGCATATCCTGGCGCTGATCGGGTTAAACTGGATTTTATCGCTGATCAATCTGGTCTTCCGAGATTTACAGAATTTGATGGGCATCATTCTACTGGCGCTGATGATTGTCTCACCCATTGCCTACACCCCGGAGATGGTACCGCCCAGTTTAAAAGTTCTTTTAATTTTAAATCCCTTTGCTTATTTCGTCGTGGCTTACCAGTCCATCATGATTTTAGGCCGACTGCCAGGCTGGGGGAATAGCTTAATTTTGATAGCTCTATCGCTTGGGTTATTCACACTCGGCGGTTATTTCTTTAGCCGGGCCAAACGGGTATTGATTGACTATGTCTGACCAGGTAGCTGTCCACCTTTCCGGTGTGGGCAAAATGTATAAGATTTATCCATCACGCCTGGATAATTTTATGGATGCGCTTGGCCTGGCTCAACTCATGCCCTGGCGGCGGATCAAACCGCGTGAATTTTGGGCGCTGCGTGATATCAGCATTGAACTAAAGGCAGGCAGCCGCCTGGGAATTATTGGGCGCAACGGGGCCGGCAAGAGCACCCTGTTAAAACTAATTACCGGAAATCTGGCTGCAACAGAAGGCGCGGTACATGTTAACGGACAAGTACAGGCGTTGTTGGAAGCGGGCGCGGGTTTTCACCCGGAATTTACCGGCTACGAGAATATTCGTGCTGCGCTAACCTACCAGGGGTTTAATACTAAAGAAATTGAAGCAGCTATTGCAGATATTGCCGAGTTCACCGAGTTGGGTCAGTTCCTGGCTCAGCCTTTCAAAACTTACTCGAATGGGATGCAGGCCCGATTGGTTTTTGCAACGGCCACTACTCTTAAGCCGGATATTTTGATTATTGATGAAATTTTGGGCGCGGGCGATGCCTATTTTGCCGGTAAATCTGTCGAACGAATGAAGGAGTTGGTCGAGGAAAGCGGCGCTTCGGTATTGCTAGTTTCCCATGCTTTGGATCAAGTAGCTCGCTATTGTGATGAATGTATCTGGATCGAACGGGGCCGGATCATCAAACGTGGTCCCAGTATGGAAGTGATTGACGCTTATGAAGGCTTCATCCGTACTCTGGAAGATCGCCGGCTTAAGGCTAAAAATCGCAAGCGACACTCCGCCAACTATGACTCCACGCAAATAGACGGTTATGGAGATGCACTCGTTTTGGCCTTCCAACTATGGGGTGTATCAGGTGATCATTGTGAAATTGCTGAGATTTCTTTATTAAAAAATGGACAAATAGAAGAGACACTCAAAGTGGGTGATGTTCAAGATGCCAGTTGGTCGCATGCATCGGTATTGGCGCTAGATGGGAGCAATTGGTCAGAGCCGCAGCGAGTAGGGAGTAGTTTTTTCCGCAGCCTAATTATCCAATCCGCTGCTCAGCATGAAGCTCGCGGTGAGGCGGTTTTTTATGCTTACGCTTTGTTTGACGATGCAAACTATGCCTTTCAAATATCCTATCGTTGTGATAGCCAAACTCGATTAGTTTTAACCATTTCGAGAAACGGTTCCTTATTACTTTCTCAAGTGGACTTGCCGACAGGAGAGCTTGGTTGGAGGAAGTGGTGTATCTCTTTGCCAAAGTTACCCTCGGAGAATAGCGGAGTTGAATCTTCAGAACAGAATTTACCTGCTCAGACTTATAATCGTCCAGTGATACGGTGGCCCAGTGAAGGATCATTGACTATTGAGAAAGTGCGATTGTTGGGAGCGGATGGACAAGAGCAGGCTGTGTTTCCAGTGCAAAGCCAACTGATTTTGAGTATGACGATCGTAGCCCATCGAAATGGACATTTTGATCTTGTGCCGGGGGCAACACTTTATCGTCTTGACGGAGTTTTCATCACCAATCTCATTGGCGAACCCATACCCCTTGATTTAAAGAAGGGTGAGAGCAGAGAATTGCGCCTTAATCTAAACCCGCTAAACTTGGGCGATGGTCACTTTGTATTCTCGCTTTCTATTTTTGAAAAGATGGTTGCCTTAGACGGCAGTACGCGTTATGATCTTGTGGCTCGGGGCTACGAATTTCAAGTGGTCGGGAATAACCCTTTGCTTGCAAACGCTGTCTTTAGTCATATGGGGCACTGGACTCTCCTATGACTTATTGCAAACATCAGGCTGATAGTTTGAGAGTTGCATCAGCCAAAGTAGTGTTGAACAGAAAACACAATCGCTCTTTAAGAACATTAACCGAAAGTGGGCCATCCGGCTCGACTACTTTACGTTTGGAATGAAGCCAAATCGGTTCCATGGGATTGAGCCACGGGCTTTTGGAGGGTAGCAGGTAGGTCAGCAGCCGAACCCCACCCTCCTGGCGAACTTGGCGATTATGTTGACGAACCCACTGTTTAACTTGTTTGCTGGCATGCCAGGAAGCTCTATCCCAAATGATGACCAAAACTCGTTTCGCTTTCAGCTTGGCTATCTGTAACAAAGCCTGCAAAAAGGCGATGGTTTTGTCACTATCCGGTTGACCCTCAGCAAAAAATAACCAGCGTTCTTGAGAGCCTTGACAAACAGCGCCATAGCAAGCAATGGCCTTGTCCGGTTCATTTTTCGCTGGCGTCCGTTCAACCAGCCGTAAATTGTCATCAGTTTTAGCAAAGGCATGCATCGCCGGTTGGGCAAAACGACTAAACCAACACTCATCCTGGTCGACCAAGAGCCAATCATCCTGTTGGGTAGCCCATTTTTTTAACTGATCTCGTCTTTTTTTCGGCGTTCATAATGCGGATCAGGGCTACGAAGCCACTGTTTGGCCCTTCGCCAGGCCACATCTACTCGTTTCAAGGCGGCGGTGATGGCACTCGGACTAACCTGTTGGCCCGTGTAACCTTCTTGGGACAGCACTTTAGCCAATAAAGGGCGGGTCCACACACTGGTCTGAAAACCAAAGGTCCGGGGCGATAAGCGGCTGATTTCCTTGAGCCTGCCGCAGCCCGCCTCATTGATAGTTGGTTGTTGATCGTGCCGAGCGTGCGACTTCTCTCGGAGGCAATCTAGGCCTTCCTGATGGTAAGCCCTGATGGCTTCTCTGACCGTTTGATCGCTACAGTCCAATGCTTTGGCAAGTTGGCTGGCTGTCTGCCATTTGGCACTCTTGAGCAGAATTTGGCATCGTCTGACGGTAAAGGCCGAGGGCGAACGTAATCCTGCTTTTAATACGGTGGTTTCTTCTTCGGTTAATCTACCGACGTATAAGGGTCTCATAATACCCTTATCAAACCACTTTTTACATAATTATTCAAATTATCAGCTTGTTACTTGCATTATCAACCCATATTAGCAACCATCATTTTTAGGCCAAAAATCCATGTCTCAACAAACAATTGATGCTAAGAATGCCGAGTTTTGGAATGAGCTATGTGGCACTTGGTTAGCCCGCACTCTTGGTATCACTGATGTCAGTCCGGAAACACTTCGTCGCTTTGATGAGGCTTATCTGGCTTTTTATCCGTATTTGGAAAAGTATGTCACCAAACAAAATTTAAAAGGCAAAAAGGTTTTGGAGATAGGTTTAGGGTATGGTACACTTGGGCAATTTCTGGCACAACAGGATAGCGATTATTATGGGCTAGATATTGCTCAAGGTCCGGTAGATATGATGCGTTATCGCCTCACTCAACTTGGCCGGCAAAGCAGCTATAAAGTTCAATTAGGTTCAGCCTTGGACATTCCATATCCTGATGAAAGCTTTGACTATGTTTATAGCATTGGTTGCTTACACCATACAGGGAATTTGGGTAAAGCAGTCTCTGAAGTTTATCGTGTTCTTATTCCCGGTGGTAAAGCAATTGTTATGCTTTACAATCAACATTCATTTCGGCAATTAGTAACAATTCCGCTAACACGTTTACGCAGCCTATTTGTAGCCGATGGTCGAACTTTTGCCGAGCATATTCGGGCTATGTATGATATGAATAGTGGTGGCGAAGCTGCCCCTTTTACAGAGTATGTTTCACAAACTAAAGTTAAGCACTTATTCCAGAGCTTTTCTCAAATTAAGATAGACATCCAAAATTTCGATACGTATATTCTTTTTAGAGGCCGGGTGATTATCCCGCGCGAGAAACTTTTAAACAATTTAGCTCGATTAATTGGGCTTGATCTTTATATTACGGCAACGAAGTAATTATCCTGTTCTCCAATATCCTAATTGCTCTACGGCTTTCACCACATTTTCCAACTGCAAGTGTTTAATCCATGACTACTGACCCAAAACGAATTTTAGTCGTTTACTACAATCGTGACGATGCGGCTGAGACTCGTCTGACGATGACCCACCATATACGGACGCTCGATGCCAGTGATACAAAGCATGATATTATTTATTACAATGCCTTTAACGATTATCCATCACCTCAACTAGGCGAAGAGCCTTTACCCGTGCCCATTTGGGCAAAAGACGCGCATTTTGATGCAGCCATTCTCCACTACTCGTTTCTGGCTTTTCACTGGAATGAGATGGCGCTCATTCGCTGGAAACGATTGTTCCATTGGATTGGCGAAATGAACTGTCTAAAGGCAGCTATTCCTCAAGATGAGTATGATCGGGCCGGGTTATTAGATGAATGGTTGTTTGAGTGGGATGTTGCGGTAGTATTTAGCTGTTTTGACGCTGACAAACGTGGTCCTCTTTATCCATTCACTCGTAACAGGGCAAAGTTTGAGCCTTGTTTGACCGGCTACATTGATGAAAAAAGCGCTCAGCAGTATAAGGAACATTTATTACCTCTACACGAGCGAAAATTTGACATTGTGTATCGGGCCAGGCATTTACCCTTCTGGTACGGCAGTGCTGGTCAACTTAAATATCGTATCGGCGATGTAGTAGCGGCGCACGCCCAAAGGCTTGGTTTCACCTGTGACATCTCAACGCGTGCTGAAGATACAATCCCCGGCTCACGCTGGCTCGATTTTCTGGCCTCTAGTCGAGCTGTCATTGGCTGTGAGAGCGGCGTTAGTGTTGTGGATTGGCGCGGTGAGGTTGAGGCTCAAGTTAGAGCGATATTGAGGGCTGAACCAGGGCTATCTTTTGAAGAAGTTAGCGCCCGTATGCCGGCTGGTTGGGATAGCTATCGTTTCCTGGCTATTTCTCCACGCCATTTTGAGGCAATTATCACAAAAACTTGCCAGATTCTGGTAGAAGGCGATTATTCGGGGGTATTGGAGCCTAACAAGCATTACATTCCTCTTAAGCCAGATTTTTCTAACCTTGATGAAGCTCTAGACAAGCTTCGAGATGATTGCTTTGTCAACGAAATGGTAGAACGTGCTTATCATGATATTTATCTCACTGGTAAATACACCTATCGCGCCTTTGCCCATCAGATGGAAGAGGCTTTATTTAATCCAAATACCTGGAACAACGACCCGTTGATTATCACCGTGAGAGACAAGGAAAAGGATGGGGCCATGGACAGGACTCTACAAAGTTTGGAGAGACAATTGATTGTAGAACGTCACAACTATGCTTTGCAAGAAGCTAAACTCTTGGAGGCCAGGCAGTACATAGGCGAATTGACCGGTCAATTACAAGTACGGGTTAACGAATTGCAGAATTACATGCAGCTACATTTTGACGACTTGCAAGCCCATTTGGAAAGTAAGGCCCAACTTCAAGAAAATTTGCAGCAGCAGTTAAAAACTCAACTACAGATAAGCCGTAAAGAAGTTATCGTTTTTGCTGTCTTGCTTGCTTTAGGCAGCGCCGTTATTTCGGCAGGGCTAATGCTGGTCATCATGTTTAGTTTGAGATACTAAAACGAGAGAAGGTTTTCTATGAATAGGGTCCAGAGATTTGCCGAAAATATTTTGCGTTTAGGAAGGCGGCCCAAGCTCGGAGAATTACCCCCGATAAAAAAGCCGGGAGAGTCTGCCCCTACTTCGGTTGACTCATACTGGGGAGATTTTACCGTTTATGCTTTACCGTTTAAATCGACCCAGGAGTCGCTTGATTACTTAGAATGGCGATTTGATCAATACCCCTTGTTCCGCGAGTTTATGCAGTTATATGGGCAGCACGATGATCAGGTTGTGCTTGATTACGGCTGCGGGCCGGGAAATGATCTGGTTGGTTTTCTGGTGCATACTCAGGCCAAAAAAGTTATCGGGGTTGATATTTCAGCCAAGGCCCTCGGCATTGCCGCTAAAAGATTGGCGCTGCACGATATAAACCCTGAACGAGTGGAATTAATTCAAATCACTGACTCCAATCCGGAGATTCCCCTAGATAGCGCCTCGGTGGATTATATTTACTGCGAAGGCGTTCTGCATCATACCAGTCATCCTGATGCTATTCTCCAAGAATTCCAGCGGATATTGAAGCCGGAGTCGCAGGCTTGTATCATGGTTTATAATCGCAACAGTTTATGGCTGCACCTGCACACGGCTTATATTAAAATGGTGTTGGAGAACGCATTTCCGGCCTCAGTTTGGAGGATGCTTTCGCCAAAACTACGGATAGTGAAGATTGTCCCATCGCTCGGTGTCACACGCCTGAGGAATTTATCGCCATTTGCAATCGAGCCGGCTTTCAAGCCGAATATGTGGGGGGTTATCTTTCTTTACATGAGTTGCTGATTTTAAAAGAGCTGGGCCAGCAGGCGATGGAAGATGAACGTTTGGGAGTCGAGCATCGAGAATTTTTGCGGGCCTTAACCTATGACGAAAAAGGCTATCCCATGTATGAAGAGAAACATGCCGGTATCGGCGGCGTGTACAGGCTTTATAAAACTGGGTCATCAGCTGAGTTCAAAACAGGTGAATGACAATAACAGGCTATCTCTAAACCCGGATAAAAACTTATGTGTGGTATAACCGGCCTTTTTTGCGCCGATGGCCTGAGTCCTTATCGTGCTGCCTTGCAAGCAGCGAACAACACGGCTGGCCATCGCGGTCCCGACGGACAAGGATTTGGCTGTTTTAATTCAAACACGCCCAATAACCACTTCGTTTCCCTCGATCTGGGCCAACTGCCCGATGAATCGGCCATGCGTTCAATGACCCTGGCGCTTGGCCACCGCCGCCTGGCCATTATTGATCTATCCCCTTCCGGGCTTCAGCCCATGACCAACGAGGATAAAACGCTGTGGCTGGTCTTTAACGGTGAGATTTATAACTTCGTTGAACTGCGGCTTGAGCTGGAGCGCGCCGGGCATATTTTCCATTCTCACTCAGACTCGGAAGTGATCTTGCATGCCTATGAAACCTGGGGCGAGGATTGCGTGCAGCGCTTTGTAGGGATGTGGGCTTTTGCCCTGGCCGATCTGAGGCAGGGCCGCCTGTTTTGCTCGCGAGATCGCTTTGGCATCAAACCTTTTCACTACTATTATGATGGCCAGCGTTTTGCTTTTGCTTCGGAAATCAAGCAGTTACTCTGTTTCCCCTTTGTCCAAAGAAAAGTTAATGAACAGGCAGTGTATGAATATTTAGCCTATGAAGCGGTTGATTGGGGGGAAGAGACTTTTTTTGCCGGTATCTGCAAACTTCCGCAAGGGCACAATTTGACCCTTTCCCTGGCCGATGCGACTCTGAACCAAACTCGTTACTATCCCCCCCAATTTGTTCTCAATTCTGACATCACCCCTGGCGAAGCAGCCCAGGAATTCCGCCGTTTATTGACCGATAGCGTTCGCCTCCACCTGCGCAGTGATGTTAAGGTGGGTAGCTGCCTGTCGGGCGGGCTGGACAGCTCAGCTATTGTTTCTCTCATGAGCCAACTGCTCAAAGGTGAAGGTAAGGAGGATATTCAATATACCTTTAGCTCACACTTTGAAGCAGAAGAGGCCAACGAATTGGAGTACATGCAGGAGGTGATTAAAGCCACCGGCGTTCAGGCCCATTTTATCTATCCTACTTCAGCCGAGTTATTGCAGGAGATAGAGCAGTTAGTCTGGCATCAGGAAGAACCTTTCGGCTCGACCAGTATCTTTGCGCAGTGGTCGGTTTTCAAACTTATTCACCAACAACGGGTAAAGGTGGTTCTGGATGGGCAGGGGGCTGACGAGCAACTGGCCGGTTATATCAGTCTATCACCGTATTACTTTTTGGAGCTTTCAGCCAAACGGCGGCACGTCCAGCTTTTGTGGGAAACCTGGCGCCATGCCCGCCTGCAAGGCAAGTCCTGGCTGGCGCTTTTGCCCGGCCGCGGAGGTGACTTAACCCGCAAGCTGCTCTCATATAAACCCACGGCTGCGGCTGCCCCAGCCATTGATTGGATCAGGCCAGACCTGGGAGAACGCTACCAAAATGGTAGTGGATATTTGGCCAATTTTAACATCAGACCTTTTGATGATGTTGAGTACCTGAACAATGTTTTATATCAATTCACATTTCTCAACAATCTGCCTCCCCTGCTGAGATATGAAGACCGAAATTCAATGGCTTTTTCGGTCGAAAGCCGCGTTCCATTTCTTGATCACCGGCTGGTCGAGTTTGTCTTTAGCCTGCCATCCCAGTTCAAAATCCGGGACGGTTTTACCAAGCGCGTGATGCGCGATGCCATTACCGGTGTAATTCCTGAGAAGATCCGCCGGCGCGCCCGCAAGATGGGCTTTGCCACGCCGGAGCACCACTGGCAGCAGAATGTACTGCGGCCGCTCATCAAAGAAGCCCTGGCTGAAAACAGGCTGCATCCCTTTATCATTCCAGATAAAGCGGAAGCTTACTTAAATTGGCTGGAAACCCATCAACTTTTGAATTTTGCCCCGTGGCGCTGGTTGAATCTGTCGCTCTGGTTGAAGGCTTATGACCTTGCTTGAGTCTCTCCAAAATAACTCAAAAACAATCGTCTCCATTACCCCCCTCAAAGTCCAGGCCGATAGCCGGACGTTCAAGCAAGCGGCTTCTGTGGCCCGTTTTGGTTATACTTCAATTGTAGTTGAGGGGATGGAAAGCAATTTTAACGGGATAACTTTGCCCTTTAAATTATGCACGGTTGTCCAGCCCATTCCCCCGGATCAACCTGCTGAAACCCAAGCTGAGGCAATGACCCCGGTTCCGGTTAATCAAGAAGCTGATCCAGAAGGAGTTACCTCCTTAACACAGGACGTTATCGTTCCTGTATTATCCGAATCACAGCCAAACCCTGTACGCTCATTCCTCAAAAAATTCCCCCAACCCATCAAAACAACCTTTTACCCGGCTTATGCGTATCTTGGCTCTACCTGGTATAAAGTTAAGGCGCTGCCTGGTCGAATAAGGCGTAAAATCAAACACGTCCTCCTCTCTTTCTGGTACAGAACGCGGCAGACCTACCGGGAGTTGCTCGTTTCCAATCCGGTCCAGTTTCTGCAATACGCTTACAAATTTTTTTACAAATACGGCTATTTACCCTTAAAATGTACTCCCAAAGCTTCGCTGTATTACCTGCACGCTTTTTATCAGTTTCCGGCGATCTATTTGCTTTGTTTAAGGCATCGCGCCAAATATATTTACGATGCCCACGATTTTTATTCTCAACTGGAGGATGAGGCAAGTTTATCCACCTTTTGGGCCAGATGGGTGATGCCGTTTGAGCTAATGATCGAAAACTGGTGTATACGGCACGCTGCCGCCGTCGTTACCGTTAATGAGGGTATTGCCGGGCTAATCAAAAAAAAATTTGGTCGCGCGGCTGTGGTTATCCGCAATGCCCACGATTTGCGCCTTGACCGAGAGCCGGGGCAGCACCTCCGCCTGCACCTTAACTTATGCCCTGATCAAATCTTGCTGGTTTCTGTGGGGCACGCCAAACCGGGTATGGCCATCGAGGAGATGTTCGAGGCGTTGGCTATTCTTCCGGCAAACGTGCATCTCGCCTTTATTGGGAATGGGTACGCACCTTACCTGGAAACCGTTCAGAAGAAAGGCTTGGCGCAGCGAATTCATTTTGTAGCGCCGGTTAAGCCGGATGAAGTCGTGCCGTTTATTCGGAGCGCCGATGTCGCGGTTGTTCTTTACTACTCTAAATCCGTTGACTACAAATACTCTTTACCCAATCGTTTTTTTCAGGCTATCGCGGCCGAACTCCCCCTGCTCTATCCTGATTTGCCGGAAATAAAGCGAATTGCCGATACCTATGACGTAGGCTTACAGGTTGACCCTCAATCGCCCCAATCTATTAGCGCTGCCATCCTTCAACTCATGAACAGTCCTCATTTGGCGCAGCAATATAAGCGAAATTTAAGCCTGGCTAAAGAAGAATTGAGTTGGGAGCATGAGGAGAAAGTTCTACAAGATTTGTTGAGAGAGGTTATCAGCTAAATATCTCAAGAACTATGAAGAAAGATCGCCTCAAAACTCTCTACCTCGACGCTAACGCGACCGGGCCAACGGTTATTAAAACCGACACCATCCTGCGCGGCATCTTTGGTTACAAAGATGGGGCCAAACCCCCTGCTTTTCTCCGACGTTATCCAGGGGTAGTAGATATGTTTGCCCATCTGCGTGATTTCCACGAATTTTTATCTTACGTTCTGGACTGGCGAGATGCTTTTTGTGCAGCGCCCGAGCTGGATGTAGAGGTCTGCAATATCAATAACCTGGTACACTTTTCGCGCTGCTTGCTGATGCTCCGTCGTTATGATCTCATCGTTGTCTCGCACGCCGCTGCCGGCGATGATATGACCTTACTACTCAAGACGGCTGGCTGGTTCCAACGCCGGCGCGGTAAATTGGTGGTGTTTATCGGCAACGAATATGATCTTCTGGATGAGAAGATCGGCTTTATTCGCTCGGTTGAAGCCGAATTTATCTGCAGCCAGTTGCCCCTGGCAGCGGCGCGCTACCTCTACCAGGAGTGTGACCGGAGCCACCTCCTCTCCATGCCGCATGCCCTGAATCCAAAAGTTTATTATCCTATTCCCAACTCTTCCCGTACCATTGACGTCGGCTTTATCGGCGATATCTATTGGCCTTTTGTGGGTGACAAGGAAAGGACGGATCTGATCCGCTTTTTTGAAACCCGGGGGGCAAGTTTGGGCCTGACCTGCGAAATCCGTACCCAGCGCATTCCCCGGACAGAGTGGGCCAAATTTCTTAACACATGCCACAGCATTATTGGCGCGGAGTCGGGCACTTACTATTTGAATGAGCGAGGCCGCCTCTTGACAGCCGCCAGGGATTATAATTTGAATGAAAACCGGCAGGCCACCTTTGAAGAAGTTTTTGAACGCTTTTATCAAGACCAGCCGCGCCTGGTATCAGGTAAAAGTATATCGTCACGTCACTTTGAGCCGATTGGCGCCAAAACGTGCCAAATTTTGCTAGAAGGGGATTATAACGGTATCCTTAACGCTGATGAACATTACATCAGCGTTAAAAAAGATCTTTCTAATATTTATGAAGCCATAGACTGCTTCAAAGACGAAAGCTACCGCCAGGCTATGGTCGAGCGCACCTATGAATATGTCATGGCAGAGCATACTTACGCCCATCGCGTTCAGAACTTGCTTAAAGTAATTTCCTGATGGGCCAAGTATAAAGGTGAAGTCATTTGTTTGAATATATCCTGGCAAGACTCTCTATGAAAAAAATATTCCACCTTTTAGTTTTCTTTTCATTACTTTGGCTGTCCGGCTGTAATCAGCAAAGCCTTCAAATTCCCCAGCATGCCCTGGTTACCCAGTATGAGACTGCTGGCTGCAACACGCTTGGCCTGTTTGACTCAGAAGGGGCTGTCATGGTGGATTACGGGGGAGAACTGGGCTTACAATATAATCCTGTCACCATTAGCCAATATGCTTTGGGCTGCTACCATCAACACCTCCAGGGTTGTAGCGAATGCCGTACAGTTTTTCTTAATCAAATCAAATATTTGAGAACCAAATATAAAACCATCAGTGAAGATATGGTAGGCTATCCCTTTGATTTTGCCTGGTCTTACGGCTTAGAACCAGGCTGGTATTCAGGCATGGCCCAGGGGCAAGCAATCTCTGCATTAATTCGTTACTACTATCTTACTGACGATAAGACCATATTACCCCTGGTAAAGAAAACTAAGAATTTCATGGTTTTACCAACCTCCCAGGGAGGTCCTCTAACCCATACCCCTGAAGGCCATGTTTGGATCGAAGAATTCCCCTCTGCAAAACCTTCCCTGGTTTTGAACGGTTTTATCTCTGCTGTTTTTGGATTGTATGAATATATCTCCCTCTTTCCGGAAGACAGTCAGGCCATCAAGTTATACCAGGAATGTATTGAAAGTCTCAAAGCGTCCATCAGTAGTTATGATAACGGCTCTTGGACTTATCTGGATCTCCACGACTCGCCTTACCCCCAGGCTAATCATGAGTATATGATGGCCCATTATATTCAAACGCGAACTTTGTATAATATGACCAAAGATCCGTTCTTTAGACATGTCGAATTAAGATGGCAGAGTTTTTTTCATGATGTAAATATCTATTCCCAAGGCAATAACCTTAAAGATGCTCAGGATTACTTTTATACGCCCCTAATCCGCCCGATTTATTTACCCTCCAAAAATTTGATCCGGCTTGAAGATATTAACAACTATGCCAGTACACCCCCCATTCCAGGGTATGATGTACCCACTCTTCTTGATAACAAAATTTCAACTTACTTTGGCCCGATAACTGAATTACCATCCTATGTAGGGTTCAACCTAAAACAAAGTGTCCTGGCCAATACCTTACCCCTAACTTTGTTCAACGTCGAACTCTACCCGGAGAAGTTGTTGATTTTAGCCAAATCTGAAGATGATCAGGGATGGCAAGAACTACCCTACACGTTAACGGCCAAGCGGCAATATTTCTCCTATAGATTTGCCGATACCCAAATCAAGGAGTTCGCCATTGTTTGCCAAATATGCCGCGAGCAAGAGCGGCTGGTCATTTCAGAACTGGCCCTCGGCTACGGCCCAGAAGGAAACCTTGTCTTACCGGAATACGGCAGCTTTCTTTCTGAAGTGATGGAGATAACATCTCCCAAATTTGAAGTAAGAGTTGATACGTTCGATATTGAAAGTGATGATGTAGTGGTAATTTATAGATATGCTGACTCGATTGAAGCTTTAGCCCAACAGGGGTGGGAATTCGATTTTATTAATCCCACCCAAGCCAACAGCCTGGAGGCACAGGGAAAGTATTATCAATTTAAGATTATTTATAAGAACAAAAATGAGAATTCTAAGTGGACCAATTTTCGGATTCTGCCACGATAGGAGTACCTTATGATTGATGCTTCAAGCTACGGATTATAGGAAAAAATGTGCGGAATAAGCGGTGTTTACTGTTTTGATCCAAAAACTCCAGTCCGACAATCGCTGTTACAGCGGATGACCGATCTTATTGCCCATCGCGGGCCGGATGACTTTGGCTATTATGTGGATGGAAATATTGGTTTAGGCCATCGCCGCCTGTCTATTATAGACCTGTCGGCCGCGGGACATCAACCTATGTCCAATGAGGATGGTACGGTTTGGATTACTTATAACGGCGAGTGTTACAATTACCTTGATTTTCCGGCAGACCTGCGCTCTCGAGGCCACCAGCTTAAATCCACCTCCGATACCGAAACTTTGATTCATCTGTATGAGGAATACGGGCCAGAGTTTCTAAAGAAAATAGATGGGATGTATGCTTTTGCTATCTGGGATGCCCGGCGACAACGCCTGTTACTGGCTCGTGACCGGCTGGGTATTAAGCCTCTGTTCTACTATTACGACCACCAGCACCTGATTTTTGCTTCGGAACTCAAGGCCCTGCTCGCTGACCCTACCTTACCCTCAACCTTAAATGAAACCGCTTTGAGCGATTTCTTACATTTCATGAGTATTCCTGACCCGGAAACGATTTTCAAGGGCGTCAAAAAGCTTTTGCCCGGCCACTATCTCTGTGTTGAAAATGGTCGAGTGAAAGAATATCAATATTGGGATATTCCCTCTTTCCATACCAATGGGCAGAGCGATTTACAAGCGGTCTGTGATCAATTTGATACCCTCTTCCAAAAGACCGTAACTTCCCATTTGCTGGCTGATGTGCCCGTCGGGGCATTTTTGAGCGGTGGGGTTGACTCCAGTTCCATTGTGGCTGTCGCCAATCGCCAGGTAACTACGCCGATGATGACGTTCGCCAGCACCTTTCGCGGTCTCTCTGAATTTGACGAAAGTCCGTATGCCAGAGAAGTGGCTTCTCTGTGCCAAACCGAGCATCACGAGTTTAACCTGACCCCTAACCTGGTTGAGGCCCTGCCCAAGATTGCCTGGCACGCGGATGAGCCTTTCGCCATTTCATCCTCCTTTGCCCTCTATTTCCTGGCCCAGATGGCCCGGCAGCACGTTAAAGTGGTTCTCACGGGGGATGGAGGGGACGAGGTGTTTGCCGGCTACACCTGGCGGCATGTCCACTTTCCAGAGATTAACAACCGCCTTCCCCTGGCCTTCCGCCCTCTGCTTAAAGAAGTGGTTACTATAGCCGACTTGTGGAATATCAAGCGATCTTCTCACCGAGCAGGTCGTCTCGTTGAAAAGCTGCGCCAGGCGACCTCGTCCGATGAGCGATATGTCCAATCCTTTATTTGTTATCAAAACTATGAACTCGAAGGATTGCTGTTACCCGAAGCCTGGCAATCCATCAACAAGGCCTGGTCACAAAACATCACCCAACGCTATTATGACCAATTCCAGGATGGGGATCAGCTTGCCCGTAAGTTATATACCGACATTAAAACAACTTTAGTGAGCGAGATGCTGACCAAGGTTGACCGCATGACAATGGCCTTTGGCCTGGAGGCACGAGTGCCGTTCCTCGATCATCACGTGGTTGAGTGGGCCTTTCGCGTTCCCGGCGAATACAAAATACGCGGCACGGAGGGAAAGTATCTGGTCAAGAAAACGATGGAAAGATATTTGCCCGCGGAGCTTCTTTACCGGCCCAAACATGGCTTCAACGTGCCCATGAAAGTCTGGATGCGGGATCAGTTGCGTGAATTTATCCACGATACCCTGACCGAGCAGGCCATCAAAACACGGGAGCTTTTTCAGGTCAATGCCATTAAGCGCTTGATGCAAGAACATAGCCAGGGAACTCAAGATGCCTCCAATAAAATCTTTGTTTTGTTGATGCTAGAATTATGGTTTCAACACTTTGTGGATAAACGGCATCTTCTCTATGACAGTGAATGAACTCCATCGGCCAAAACTGACAATTTGTGCAATTGGCTCCTCGCAAAGCTCCCACGTGGTCAGCCGGGTTAAGTGCTTTGCCGAACGAGGGCATCGCGTATATTTGCTGTGTGATAGTATCGCCGGCATTGACGGCATCACCGAGATCGTTCCGGTGGGTCTGCCCCACTCTGTTCTAAATTCAATTCTTTACCGGGTTAACAAATTCACGGCGCGATTTCTTAAAAAATCAACGTCGCAGTACACCGATCCGATCCATCTCTTCTACAACTTTCGGCGGGTGCTGAAGAATTGTAAACCCGATATTGTCCATATTCATTATGCCTATAACGGCTGGGCCTGGATGGCCGCAGCGGCCGATTACCATCCATTGGTGGTTAGCGTTATGGGCGGGGATGTCCTTTTTGAAGAACAGGGCAGCCCCAGCCCACGGGGAAAATGGCTAACCCTGCAACTGTTCAGAAGCGCCGACTTGATCACTTCTAAGTCCGATTATCTCATCTCAGTTTTGGATAAGCTGGGAGGATTTGGCGCAAAAGCTATCAAGGTTGTCTGGGGAGCTGACCTGGCTCGTTTTCGACGCATGGATGCTACCGCCCTGCGAGCACAATTAGGTCTTTCTCCTAATCATCGGGTGATTCTCAGTCCTAAAATACTCCAGCCGTTCTATAATGTTCACCTGATTGTCGAGGCAATGCCTCAAATTGTGGCCGCTTATCCGGATGTTAGACTGCTTATTACCGAATATGCGGCCGACCCTGATTACAAAAAACAGATAGCAGCTCAAGTTCAACAGTTGGGCCTCTCAAATCATATCATCTTTGTCGGCCATATTCAGCACCAGGATATGCCCCTGTATTACAACCTGGCGGAAATGACGGTGGCCGTGCCTGCCTCGGATGGGCTGCCCCAAACGCTGCTGGAAGGCATGGGCTGCGAGGTCCCCAATATCCTCTCGCGCTTGCCGCGCTATGAGGAAATTGTGACTCATGAGCAAAGCGCCTATTTTGTCGCTTCATCGCCGCAAGGAATTGCCGAAGGCGTGATCCGCCTGTTGAACGATGCTGAACTAAGGTACAGAATTGCCTGCAATGGCCTGGAAATTGTCAGAACCCAGGCCGATTTTGACAGAGAAGTCAGCCGGGTTGAGGCAAAATATTACGAATTACTGGCCAAGCGACGAAAACGGCGGAGCTGGTTCGATCGTCTGAAAATTCTGCGCGAAATTCTCTATTATTACGCCTACCCTGGAAACTAAAGCTATCACTTGTCGCTTGACCGCTCCCATAAGCAGAATGGGCTGAATTTTGACGCGGCCCTCCGTTTAGCTTTGATCTTCTGTTGAGTTAGGAGAAAATTCATGACTGTTTATCTTATTACCGGCGGCGCCGGTTTCATTGGCAGCAATCTGGCCGCTGAATTAATATCCAGAGGGGAACAGGTACGAGTTCTGGATAACTTTGCCACAGGTCAGCGGCCCAATCTGGCTGCGTTGAGAGATAAAATCGAGATAATCGAAGGAGACATCCGCAGCTACCACATCGTGCGCGAGGCGGTCACAGGGGTGGACTTTGTCCTGCATCAAGCCGCCCTGCCCTCGGTGCCGCGCTCGGTCCGCGACCCGATTACGACCAATGAGGTCAATGTGCTCGGCACCCTCAATATGTTACAGGCGGCAAAGGATGCCGGAGTCAAGCGGTTAGTTTATGCTTCATCCTCGTCAGTCTACGGGGACAATCCAGAACTGCCCAAACGTGAGATAATGTGTCCTCGCCCGCTCTCGCCCTATGCTATATCTAAACTGGCCGGAGAGCAGTACTGCCAAACCTTTTGGCGGCTCTACGGCTTTGAAACCGTTTGCTTGCGCTATTTCAACGTTTTTGGCCCCCGCCAGGACCCGACTCTCAATATGCGGCGGTAATACCGCGCTTTATTACCGCCTTGTTAAATCAAACACCCCTCACTATTTTTGGAGATGGACAGCAAAGCCGAGATTTTACCTTTAGTGCCAATGTAATCCAGGCAAATCTATTAGCCTGTACAGCCCCGGCTGCCGCCGGCGGTATCTTTAATGTTGCCTGCGGCCAGCGTTACACCCTGCTTGATCTCGTGGCAAAATTGGTTACAGTAATAGGACGAGAGCCGCAGATAATCTACGAACCAGCCCGTTCTGGTGACGTGCCCCATTCGCAGGCAGATATTACCCAGGCAGAAAGCATCCTAAGCTACAAACCCCTGGTAGACCTGCAAGAGGGTCTGGAACGAACTGTTGATTGGTTTAAGACGAAGTAAGGTGTACTAAAACATCTTAACGAGCAGACTGTTAGATGAAGATTTTTCACGGGATTGAAAATATCGCCGGTTCTGCCGGGGTTCTGGCCAGGGCGCAACGGGCCATTGGCCTGGAGGCGAGGGCTTATTGTTTTCCAAGCAGCTTTCAATACCCGGTGGATCATCTCATCAAGGACACCGGCCGGTTTACCATCTCGCTAGAACTGCTGAGGTTAATCCTCACCCAGAGTTGGCGCTTCGACGTTTTTCAATTTTACTTCGGCAGTTCACTCACCTACTCCGCCTTGTTGGATATTCCCTGGCTCAAACGCTTCGGCAAGAAAGTGTTCTTCTACTTTTGCGGCTGCGACATTCGGGACAGCAAAGCAGTGATCGCCAAGTATGAGTTCAGTGCTTGTAAAGAGCACTGGCCGATGGCTTGCAGCGCCAATCGCAAAAAAGCAATAGCCCTGGCCCAAAAATATGCCGATGGTGTCTTTGTCAGCACCCCTGATCTGTTAGAATTTGTTCCCGGCAGTATCTGGCTGCCTCAGCCAATTGACCTGAGGTGGTTCAGCCCCTTACGCGAGCAGGCTCTCGCGGCGGCGGCGCTCCCTCCCGGAGAGCGCCGTTCGGAATTCGTGATTGCTCACGCCCCTTCCAACCGCATGATTAAAGGGAGCGATTATCTGGAGCGAGCCGTCGCCGATTTACAGGCCGGCGGGTATCCTGTTAAATTGTTACTCATTGAAAATATGCCCTATGAGCAGGCCCTCCAAACAGCCGCCGGCGCTGATCTGGTTGTTGACCAACTGCTCGTCGGCGCTTACGGCGCTTTTGCCGTCGAGATGATGGCTTTAGGCAAGCCGGTCATTTGTTATATTCGCGATGATATCCGCCCGCATTACCAGGCTAATCTGCCCATTATTTCGGCCAACCCAAACACGATTGGTCAAGTTTTGAAAGAGTTAATGGATCAACGCCAGCGCTGGTCCGAAATTGGCCGGCAGGGTATGGCCTATACTGCCCAGGTACACGACAGCCTGGCTGTGGCTGGACAAACGCAGCGATACTACCAGAACAGTCAGCCTTCACCATGAGAGTGGTGATGGTTACACCTGACAGCCATTATATTGACCGGCGCATCCTGCAAGAGGCCGAGACACTCATCACGCAGGGGTATGAGGTCATTCTGCTGGCTGATTGGCAAGAGGGCCTGGCTACCCACGAAAGGATCGGGAAGGTTAAATTGGAGAGGCTTTCCTCGCCCCGTTCCCACCTTTTTTTCCGCGAAAAAGCCATTCTGTACGCCCAAAAAAAATTGCCCGCTTTGACTCGCATCACCCGGCTGGCCTTATATCTGTCGCAAAAAAGCAGGGGCTTCCGGCTGCACGAACAGGCCATGCTCAACCGGATCGTTTATTTCGATCCGGATATCATTCATATCCACGATTTACCCTACCTTAAGGTGGGGGTAGAAGCAAAAAAACGCCTTCAGGTTCCCCTCATCTATGACGCGCACGAACTTTATCCCGAAATCAGCACACTCACCGCTAAACAAAAGCGAGACCTGAGCCGGATCGAAGCCCGTTCGATTGCTCAGTGTGACCGGGTTATAACGGTCAACCCGCTCATCGCGGAGGAGATGGCTCGCCGTTATCACATTCCGCAACCGGAAGTCATCCTGAATGCGGTCGTCGTGCCGGCTGGATTTAAGCCGACGAGCAAAGAAGATCGTTTTCGCCAACAGTTCCAAATTCCGGCCGATCATCAAATATTGCTGTTTCAAGGTTGGCTGTCTTTAGATCGTGGGCTGGCGGAATTGGTCCGAGCGATGGCCCATCTCCCCAGCTCGCTTCATTTAGTGCTCATGGGATACGGAGAAGAAGCAAAAGCAGTTTTAGCAAAGATTGCTCTCGAAGAGAAGATTAATGATAGAGTCCATTTCAAAGAGGCGGTGTCACAGGCTGAATTACTATTTTGGACAGCCTCGGCCGATGCGGGAATTATCCCTTATCAGCCGGTAGATTTAAACCACTACTTTTGCTCACCCAACAAATTATTTGAGTTTATTCAAGCCGGGCTGCCGATTATTGCCAACGATCTGCCTTTTCTACGCCAGGTTGTGGCTGGGGAAGGTTTTGGGGTAGTCATGCCCCTGACTGACGTAAACAGCTTTGCTCAGGCTATCCAATCCATGTTCGCGCCTGAGGCCGGCGGGCCAGGGCGCTTCAAAAAGAATTTACTGGAAAAGGCCGCCAAGTATAGCTGGCAGGTTGAGGAAACCAAACTACTTGATTTATATGCCACCTTACCATCTCATAATCTTGCCAGAGGAGTGATGGCTTGAAAGTAAACCTCCATCTTGTTGAAGCCCTGCTGATCTCATTTTTGTTGACAGGTGGATCATTATGGTCTTTCACAACCCAGGCATCAGCCCTAAAGTCCCCTCTGCCCCTTGAGCTGCCAGACCAACCTATTCAGCTCCCCCCTCATTATCTTATCTCCTCTTCGCAAATCTTTACCTATTACAATTACCTGCCTCTCATCAGTAAACCCTTTTTTGATCTCGTTTCTTTCCCCGTCACCGGTCCCGGTTTTGCTGTGCCGGCCGTAGACGAGCGCTACATTTACGTCGGTTCGGGCTTTGGCAATTACTGTGAGAATACAGGTCAAGTTCGCGCTTTTGATAAAGAAACACTGAGCTTAATCTGGAAAACCAATGTTGTTGGCTCCATAGGCGACACGACGCTTACTTTGGCCAACAATCAAGTTATCTTTGGGGCCGGAGATGGAGTAGCAGCTATAAGAACGAGTGATGGTCGTTTGGTTTGGCAGCGGCACCTGGAGGGCTGTTTTCAGGAGAGTTTCATCCGCCTGCACCAGGGCCGGATTTATGTCGGTAGCACTACTGGCTATGTCTACAGCATCACCACCCAAGGCCAAGTTGTCTGGCACAACCGTTTGCCCGGCTCGGTTTTTGCTGCACCGGCTATAGCTGGCAATACAGTCTACTTTGTTGACATGACCAACAGGCTGACCGCCCTCAATTTAATAACAGGGCAAATCCGCTGGCAAAAGAAGCTGCCCTTAACCCCTGGTCAGAGATCAGGTATCTTTGCCAGTCCGTATTTCTACGATAACAGTCTTTTCATTGCTACTTATAGCGGCCATATTTGGCGTGTCTCCCCGGCCGGCCAGATTGAGGCCCAGTACTCTAGCAGCGACCGTTACGTGAGCAGTCCAACCGTGTGCAACGGCGAACTTGTTGTGGCCAACTTGGCGGGTAGGATAGATTGGCTTGAAATTGCCGACCTACAGCTTCACCACACACTGAACATCACCGAACCTTACGTGTTTGGTACTCCTCAATGCCTAAATAACGTTATCATCGCCACGGGTTATGGCATCGAGACTGTAGCCTCAGCTTTGTATTATTTGAATCAGGGCCAAATTTTGAACCGATTTGAGTTTCCCTGTTGCAAAGCAGCCCTGACGACAACGGTGATTGACGGCCTTAATGTTTACAGTGTCCTCACTACTTTCAACCTCCATGAAGAAGTGGGGTTGGCCCGTTCGCTGCTTGCTGTTAATCCGTTATCTGTTAGCGAGGAATATCTCTCGAGCAATCCGCTAAAGGAGCAAGTTAATGGATATTAAGAACAAACTTGCTAACCTCTCTCAGCTTGTCCGGAGTTCAGCCCTGGGTTTAAACATGCGTGCCTCAGGGCAGCCCTTAAAAAGCAGTCACCTTTCTCAAAGCCCCGATTCAACCCTCCTCGATTCAATACCCCTTGACCAGAGTTTAACTGATCGCTGGGACCGCGAGTGGTTAACCTATTTTCTGACCGAAAACCCGCGTCCCTTTCTAGTGGATCACCACCATCTCAGGCTCATAGACAACGTGCGAAGGAAAGAAGCAGTAGAGATTTACAACACCGCCCTTGTCTCAGTACAGGGTGTTGAGGGATTATTGAGCCTGGGCGCATTGGGTATCTGGGTTAAGGGGGCTGATTTGGTTAGAAAAAATGTGCTGGAGATTGGCTGCGGACCCGGATTTCTGGGTAAACAGCTAGGAATGATTGCTGCTGCTTATGTTGGCATTGACTACTCCAAGCTAGCCTTAAGTATTGCCCGCCTTACCTCACCGCCAAACTGTTTTTATTATCACCTGGCCGATTTGTCTCAAATTACCCAACATGCCGGCACAATGGATACGATGGTAGGCCGTAATTTTTTTATTCATCAGAACTACGAGAACCTGTTGTGGATATTACAATTAGCCTACATGTTGCTGAAACCGGGGGGGCTGATGAGCGCAGATTTTTACCAGGGCAATCCTGCTATTCCTCAAGGCGTGGTGCATCTGGCCCGGAATAAATTAGATCCACGTTATCCCTCTTGCGCTTTTGAATTTTCTATCCAGGAGATTGAACAAGCTGCTAAGGAGGCGGGGTTCACTGTTCAGAACGTGACCGATAATTTAGATTTGCAAAGACGCTTCGTCTTCTTTATCAAATATCCGGGGTGAGAGGTCTGTTACCCCACCAAGAGGAATGACATCTTGAAAGTAAAACTTCATGTCGTCGAAGCCCTGATGATCTCATTGTTGTTAACCGGTGGATCATTATGGTCTTTCGTATCCCAGGCATCAGTCCTAAAACCTCCTCTGCCCCTTGAGCTGCCAGACCAAACTACTCAGCTTCCTCCCCATTATCTTATCTCTTCCTCTCAAATCTTTACCTACTACAGTTACCTGCCTCTCGTGAGCAAACCCTCTTTTGACCTCGTTTCCTTTCCTGCCACCGGTCCTGCTTATGCCGTCCCGGCTATAGACGATCGCTCCATTTACATCGGTTCAGGCTTTGACAATGATTGCCGGAACACCGGTGAAATTCGCGCTTTTGATAAAGCCTCTCTGGCTTTAGTTTGGAAAACTGCCGTCAACGGTGCTATCGGCGATACTTCACTTACCCTGGTTGATAATAAAGTCATCTTCGGGGCCGGAGATGGAGTCGCAGCTATAAGAACGAGCGACGGCCGCCTGGTCTGGCAGCGGCACCTGAAGGGCTGTTTTCAGGAGAGCTTCATTCGTCTTTATCAGAACCGGATTTACATGGGCAGTAGTACGGGCCACATCTACAGCATAACGCCTCAAGGTCAAGTTCTGTGGCAAAATCGTTTACCCGGAACTGTTTTTGCTGCTCCGGCTGTCTTTGGGAATACGCTCTACTTTGTAGATATGACCAATACGCTTAGCGCCGTTAACGTAGCAACAGGCCAGATCGGCTGGCAAAAGCAGCTCCCCCTGGAGCCAGGAGATCAAGCCGGCATCTTTGCCAGCCCGCTTTTTTATGATAACAGCCTTTTGATTGCGACCTACAGCCATGATGTCTGGCGGGTCTCCCTCACCGGTCAGGTTGAAGCCCGCTATTCCGGCAGCGATCGCTATGTTGCCAGCCCCATCGTATGTGACGGGAGCATCGTGGTGGCTAATTTGACGGGACAAGTGGATTGGCTTGCAGCGGCTAATTTACAGCCCCGCGCCAACGTGATCATTACCGGATCTCTCCTGTTTGGCACCCCCCAATGTTACAACAAGATTATTGTTGTTACTGTGTACGGCTCAGAGGATAAAGCCTCGGTTTTGTACTATTTGGAATTTGGACAGGTACTCAAGCAGGTTGAGTTTCCTTGCTGTAAGCATGCCCTAACCACAACAACCGTTGATACCATGAGCGTTTATAATGTACTTACCTCTACCGATCAAGCAGATTTGATTCGCTCGAGATTTGCTCCCGGTAAATGATTTTAGGTCGGGTTTCGTTACCCTACACAAGGCAAATCCAGCCCAAAAGCTTAGACAGGATTTACAAGATTTTACTGAAAATTATCCTGTTAATCCTGTCCATATTTTGCCACTTTCAGGCAGGTGTAGGGTAACGAAAGGTCGGGTTACATGTCTACACAAAAAAGAGGCGGGGCCAATTTAACTCAGAAGGTAATCAAGCTTGCCCGATCGAACCTTGCGTTCTATTCTGGCGATTGGCTTGAGATCACAATTTTATCTCCTGTTGCTTGCCGGTATTCTTCCCCAAAAAAGTAGATCCCCATTCCTGGCATATGCGAGCGCAACGAGCCGGGTGTGTAGTAGAACGGGTTAGGATTCTGCTCCTCTCCGGCGACAGCCTGCCGTGCGTCAGGTCGGTCAATATCGTTCCAGGGCGTATAAAATTTGCGATATACTCGCGGTACACCCTTCAGCAATTCGGAATAAGGTTGGTTGATCCAGACATTTGAGGTTGCGTCGAATATCTCCCAATGGCCATCAATTTCTACTTCGAGCCACCCATGCAGACCAGACAGTATTCCCACACGTCGCCACTTCAAACCAAACGCAGACATCAAATGGTTCTGATAGATTGACTGCGGGCCGCAGTGAGAAGCTGGTGCTTTAAGATATTCCACAAAGGTTGCTGGGTAGCCCCCATCTCCGTAAGGATGACTCACATGAATCAGGTTCATTACAAAAATAGATTTTAACCGAGCCGGGTTATCCTCTCTCCATAACTGCTGAAGCTCAACCACATGCTGATTATAATATGCCAAAAC
This sequence comes from Anaerolineales bacterium, assembly GCA_015075185.1. Taxonomy (GTDB): domain Bacteria; phylum Chloroflexota; class Anaerolineae; order 4572-78; family J111; genus DSQQ01. The sequence goes on from JABTUW010000004.1 coordinate 1,325,080, forward strand.
CAGATCAATTACTTCTTGATCTGACTTGGCCTGACCCGCGATTTCTTGAAGCGTAGGCACATCCTTGGCCGGGTCTGCTTCAAAAATACGAAATGGAAAATAATCCGGATTACTTTTGCCGCTATCGAAGATCTCCTTCTGGACAACCGGAGTGGGCAAAGAAGGGGGCGCTAAATATGACTTAAGTATTAGAGGTAAATAGGTTTTAGGTGATGCTTGAACTGGCACCATTACTACACTTATGGAGCAAAAGAGCAATGCCATAATTGTAAATTTAGGTTTGAATCTATTCTCTTTCTGTTTCATCTATTTTTCCTCCCAGGATGAGCGACAGAAGGTATTAAAGGTTTATTACGGTACGCGCCCATAATTCTAGCCCCTTTACTCTATTTGTCCAGTTTTTTATTTGCATGCCGAATTCCTTCAGCGCCTGCTAAGATTATAAAAGTGTATTCCCAGAGGATTACATCCTCTCTTGAGTGAAGCTTGTTATCTTTACGGTTTGAGATGAATACATCGAATTGCGGGTTGATGACATGGTAAGTATACTTAACGCGCTTTGTCACAACCCATTATAAAAAGGGAAAACAAGAATGTGCGGTATTGGTGGAGCGGTAAATCTATCTTTAAAACAAATACCTGGTTTAGAACAACAGTTAAGCGTAATCAACGAACTACAAAAACATCGCGGTCCCGACGGCTATGCCACCTGGCAGCATGAGCGCCAGCAGGTCGGCTTTGCCCACCGCCGCCTGAGCATTATTGACCTGTCTACCGGGGACCAGCCGATGCGAGATGCGGCCGGCAATTGGGTTACTTATAACGGCGAAATTTACAACTATATCGAGTTGCGCGCTGAAATAGGGGCCGAAAAATTCACGACCACCTCCGATACGGAAGTCATCCTGCAAGCTTACCAGCAATGGGGAACAGAGTGTGTCAAGCGCCTGCGCGGTATGTTTGCTTTTGCCCTGTGGGATGAAGCCAATCAACGCCTTTTTTGCGCCCGCGACCGCTTCGGAATTAAACCCTTCTATTATACGATTGTGGGCAACACCCTCTATTTTGCCTCCGAAATCAAGGCTCTCCTGCCTTTCATAGAGCGAATTGAAACAGACCTGGAAGGGTTCAAAGATTATCTGGTCTTTCAGTTTTGCCTGGCCGGGAAGACCTTGTTCAAGAACATTCAAGAGCTTTTGCCCGGCCATATTTTAACGGTTACTCAAGGGGTTATCGAAGTTAAACGCTATTGGGAAGTGTATTATGACCGGGATTTTAATCATACCGCTTACTATTTTGAGGATAAGATCCGAGAGTTACTGTCCGAGTCAGTGGGGCTGCACCTGCGCAGCGATGTGCCGGTTGGCTCTTATCTCAGTGGCGGCTTGGATTCAAGCATTGTGGCCTCGCTAGCCGGCCAGAAATACCCCAGCAACTTTTTGGGTTTCACCGGCAAATTCTCTTTCGACCCTCATTACGACGAAAGCCGCTATGCCCGCGCTCTGGCTGAGTGGTGCGAGTTTGAGCTGCACGAAATAGACATTACGGTTGACGATTTTATCAATAACATCCACCAGGTTATCTACCATCTTGATTATCCGGTCGCCGGCCCCGGCTCTTTTCCCCAATACATGGTTTCTCGACTAGCCAGTCGCTACCGTAAAGTGGTGTTAGGCGGTCAGGGCGGCGATGAGATCTTTGGCGGCTACGTGCGCTACTTGATTGCGTATTTTGAGCAATGCATTAAAGGCGCCATTGAGGGCACGCTGCACAACGGCAACTTTATCGTCACGTATGAATCAATCATTCCCAATTTAACCGCCCTGCAGCAGTACAAACCCTTACTGCAAGAATTTTGGCGGGAGGGCCTGTTTGGAGATATGGACCGGCGCTACTTCCGCCTGGTTAACCGGGCGCCAATATTGGGAGATGAGATTAATTGGGAATTACTTAACCATTACTCTGCTTTTGAAACGTTCCGTATGATCTTCAAGGGGGACAATGTTAAGGATGGCTCCTACTTTGACAGCATGACCCATTTTGATTTCAAAACACTGCTCCCGGCGCTGCTACAGGTCGAAGACCGGGTCAGTATGGCCCACGGGTTGGAGTCACGGGTGCCGCTGCTGGATCATCCGTTGGTTGAATTGGCCGCGACCATCCCCGCCGACATCAAGTTCAAAGATGGCGCCATGAAGCGGGTTTATCGCGATGCGTTGCGCTCAGTTTTGCCGGAGATGATTGCCAACCGCCAGGATAAAATGGGCTTCCCGGTTCCCCTGACCGAGTGGATCAACGGCCCGGCCCGAGAGTTTGTTTTCGATATTTTCTCTTCACGGCAGGCCCTTACCCGCCCTCTCATCAATAACCGGCTGGTTCTGGATAAGTTAGATAAAGAGTCAAAGTTTGGCCGGACGATCTGGGGCTTGTTCTGCCTGGAAATCTGGCAGCAGGAGTTTCATGATAAAGAGGTAGATTATAAACAACTGCTATTAGAACCACAATTTGCCTAAATAACTTGTTATTTTACCAAGACGTATGGGCCAAGTTCCAGGGACCAACTCCTCATTTACCGCACCAACGTTCAATAGCAAGCAGTGTCTCTAACTGATTGATCGGGATGTGCAATCAGTAATTTAAACCAAATTAGATTAATGTAGAGGTTATATCATGAAAGTGCTCATTACCGGCGGAGCCGGCTTTATCGGCTCTCACTTAGCAGATTGTCTCCTATCCAACGGCGATCAAGTTTTGTCTATTGACAACTATGCCACCGGCCGCCGGGATAATTTAACGCCGCACCCTAATCTGACGGTTGTCGAAGGCACCATTGCCGATAGCCAATTGGTCAATGGAGTTTTTGACGATTTTCAACCCGAAGTCGTTGTTCACGCGGCGGCATCCTACAAAGACCCTCACAACTGGGAAGAAGACGCCCGCACAAACGTGGCCGGCACAGCCATTATTACCCAGGCTTGCCAGCGGCTGCAGGTCAAACGGCTGGTCTACTTTCAAACGGCGCTCTGCTATGGCCTGCGCCCGCTGGAGCAGCCTATTACCCTCAATCACCCCATTTTGCCGGATGGCAGCAGTTACGCCATCAGCAAGACGGCCGGCGAACAGTACATCCGGCTCAGCGGCCTGGATTACATTTCCTTCCGGCTGGCTAATGCCTATGGTCCCCGCAACTTGAGCGGGCCGCTGCCCACCTTTTACCACCGCCTAACCAACAACAAGCCCTGTTTTGTGATGGACACCCGGCGTGATTTTATCTTTGTGAGCGATCTCGTCCAGGTGGCGCTGAAGGCTGTTGCCGGCCAGGGCCAGGCCGGCGAATACCACGTCTCCTCAGGTTCCGATTACGCGATCAAGGAACTTTTCGACGCCACCGTCAAGGCGCTGAGCATCTCCCCTGACGAAGAGGTTGAAGTGCGCCCGCGCAACCCGGACGATGTTTATACCATTTTGCTGGACCCCGGCAAAACCAATCAGGATTTTGGCTGGAAAATCACCACCCCCCTGGAAGTCGGCGTGCAGGCGGCGATTGACTGGTACAAAAAGTACGGCATCACTCAAACCTACACCCATCTCAAGCAGATGGATGCCAGTCATAAGCGCGAGAGGACCTAGATCTTGAACGAGTTTACGGACCAAAAAATTCTTGTCGTTGGCGGAGCCGGCTTTGTCGGCAGTAACCTGGTTAGAGCACTGCTGCTCGCTTCGCCCAGGGAGATCGTTGTTGTTGACAACCTGCTTTCGGCGGAACGGGTCAATATACCGGCCGTACCCGCAGTAACATTTATCGAAGGCTCCATTACCGACGACAAAATCCTGGCTGCTCTCGGCGACGATTTTGACTATGTTTTTCACCTGGCCACCTACCACGGTAATCAGAGTTCCATTCACGACCCGCTGGCCGATCACGAAAACAATACCCTTACCACCCTCAAGCTGTACGAACGGCTTAAGTATTTTAAGCGCCTTAAGAAGGTGGTCTACTCTTCGGCGGGCTGCACCGTAGCCGAAAAAACATTTGCCGAGGCTCACGCCACTCAAGAAGATGCGCCCGTCTCCCTCTATCTGGACAGTCCTTATCAAATCTCCAAGATCATCGGCGAATTTTACTCTAACTACTACTTCACGCAGCATGGCCTGCCCGTGGTCAAAGCCCGTTTTCAAAACGTTTATGGTCCGGGCGAAATTCTGGGCGCCGGTCAGTGGCGGGGCACCCCCGCTACCATCTGGCGGAATGTCACCCCGACCTTTATCTATCGGGCGCTGAAGCAAATGCCCTTAACGGTTGAGAATGGCGGCATTGCCACGCGTGACTTTATCTACGTGGATGACATCGTCAGGGGATTGATGTTATGCGCCACGACCGGCACGCCCGGAGGAGTTTACAATTTGGCCAGCGGCGTCGAAATTTCCATTTTGGAACTGGCCACACAGATCAACCAGCTTACCGGCAACCCGGCCCCCCTGGATTTTCGTCCTAAACGAGAGTGGGACCACTCCGGCAAAAGGTTTGGCAGTACCGACAAATCCAGGAAAGAATTGGGTTTTGAGGCTCAGGTTCCTTTTCAAGAGGGGCTGACGCGCACCATCGCCTGGACCCGTCAGAACTTGCCTTTAATCGAAAGCTGCATTAAAAAGCATGAAACCCACCTGCCTGATGAACTGCGGGCGATTCTTTTTGGTGCGGCTGCGCCGCTAAGGGGCTAATGCCAACCAGGGATGGAGCACTCTGTTTGCCTTATTTCCTTCTCGCCAATCTATCGGGATGCGCGCGTCTTGCGGCAGATTCGTCACCTTGCGCCCCATTACCGGCTCACCGTCATCGGTTATGGTCAGCCTCATCGCGACTGGCAGAACCATCCCCACGTGAAATGGGTTTCTGTGGCAGAAGAGGAACGTCGTTTAACCAAACCGCTCCGGTTGGCGCTGCTGCTCATGGCCCGGCTGCAGCCAACGCTTTATGATCATTGGTATTGGCAAAAATCTCACCATACCCTGGCCTTAACCGAGGCCCTGGCCAGCGGCAGCCAGGCTTACCATGCCAACGACTGGGAAGCCCTGCCGGTTGCCGCCGAGGCTGCCAAAAAAAGCGGAGCGCGCCTCATCTTTGATGCCCATGAGTACGCGCCGCTTGAATTTGAAGATGTCTGGACCTGGAGATTGCTGCATGCGCCGGCCATTAGTTACTTTTTACGGCAATATACGCCCTTGATTGATGCTTCGACTACGGTCGCCCCGATGATTGCCACCCGCTATCAACAAGAGTTTAAGCTGGAGCCTGTCGTCATCCTCAATACACCTGATCCTGTCCCCTTACCAGAACGTGACCTGGATTTTGACCATATCCGCTTAATTCATCACGGCGCTGCCAATCGAAATCGCTGCTTGGAGAACATGATTCAAACGGTTGCTCTATGCGACCGGCGTTTTAGCCTGCACTTCATGCTCATTGAAACTGATCCCGATTATGTCAGTTCTCTAAAAAGATTGGCCGATCAATTAGCGCCGGGCCGGGTGGTATTTCATCCGGCAGTCACGCCGGAAAATATTGTGCAGCAAATTGCCGAGTACGACATGGGATTTTACCTGCTCGACTTCCGTCAAAATTACAATAACCGGGTGGCCTTGCCCAATAAGTTCTTCGATTTTATCGCCGCCGGCCTGGCTGTCTGTGTTGGCCCCGCCCCGGCAATGGCCGAAATTGTCCGCGGCTATGGCCTGGGCTGTGTCGCCCCAACGCTGGACCCTCAAGATGTCGCCCTGCTGCTGAATCGCCTCAGCGCCGGGCAGCTTCTGGCCATGCGCCGCTCTGCCCGCATTGCGGCCAAAGAGTTTAATGCCACTTACGAGATGGGCAAACTGGTAGCATTATACGCTCAACTTCTCGGCGAGGGAATCTCATAATGTGCGGCATCTTTGGCCTCTGGCAGGGCAGCGGCACGCCCGTAGCTCTAGCTACCGTTGAACGAGCGATGGCGACCATCCGCCGGCGCGGGCCGGATGACGAGGGTTATCTGCTGGCCCATATTCAAACCGGCTGCGTCAGGCCCTGCGGCGGTCCGGACACCGACCCCCGGCTGGATTTACCGCCCCTATCCACCTATGCCGGAGAAGCCTTTGACCTGGCCCTGGGCTTCCGGCGTTTGTCCATCCTGGACCTCTCACCCGGCGGGCATCAGCCCATGGCCAGCCCCGATGGCCGCTATTGGCTGATCTTCAACGGGGAAATTTACAATTACCTCGAACTCAAGCCAGAGCTGGAGAGCCTGGGTTATATGTTTCACTCCAGTTCTGATACTGAAGTGCTGCTGGCCGCTTACACCTGTTGGGGACCGCAAGCCCTAAACCGGCTGGTCGGCATGTTTGCCTTTGTCATTTTGGACCTCCAAACCCGCAAGCTCTTTCTGGCGCGAGACTTTTTTGGCATCAAACCGCTTTATTATACCTGCTGGCAAGGCAGCTTTGCCTTTGCGTCCGAGATCAAGGCTTTACTGGAATTACCCGGTGTGAGCCGCCAGGTTAACGCTCCGCGTGTTTATGACTATTTACGCTTTCGCCTGACCGACCACGGCGGGGAGACCCTCCTCTCCGAAATTCGCCAGCTACCGGCAGCCCACTATCTGGAAGTGCCCCTGGATAATCCGAGTGCGGCCCAGCCGGTGCGTTACTGGCAAATTAACCTGAATCACCGCCTTGACTTATCCTTCCAGGAAGCGGCCGATCATGTGCGCGAGTTGTTCCTGGAAAATGTCAAGCTCCATCTCCGCAGCGATGTTCCCGTCGGCGCGGCCCTCTCCGGCGGGATTGACTCTTCCTCGATTGTTATGGCCATGCGCTATTTGCAGGGCCAGGAATTAAAGTTACATACTTTTAGTCACATTACCCATGATCCCAACCTGGGCGAAGAGCGCTGGGTAGATTTGGCCGGCCAGGCCTCCGCTGCCGCCGTGTATAAAGTCCAGCCCACCCCCCTGGAACTTACCGCCGACCTGGACCGGCTGATTTACACCCAGGATGAACCTTTTGCCAGCACGTCCATTTATGCTCAGTACCGTGTTTTCCAACTAGCCCGGCAGGCGGGTATCACCGTAATGCTCGATGGGCAGGGCGCGGATGAACTTCTGGCCGGCTACCGGCCCTACCTGGCCGGACGCCTGGCTTCTCTCCTGCGCCAGGGATCGTTGGACGAAGCTTACCGCTTCTTGCGGCTGGCCTCTCAATGGCCCGATACGGGCGTCCGGCAGCTTTGCCTGGAAGCGGCGCAGTTTTTACTACCTGCTTCCTTACATAGCTTAGGCCGGCGTTTGGTCCGGCGGCGTTTGTTCCCGGCCTGGTTGAATGCTGCCTGGTTCAACCGGCAGGGAGTGATAAAACCCTTTCGCTGGAACCAGAGCCAACCAGAGATTCTGCGCGAGCAGCTCCATCGCACCTTTGTCGAAGTCAGCCTGCCCGGGCTGCTGCGCTACGAAGATCGCAATTCTATGGCCTTTTCGATTGAAAGCCGCGTCCCGTTTCTCACCCCGGCCCTGGTCAACTTCATCTTTGCTTTACCCGAAGCGTATCTGATTGCCCCCGATGGGACCAGCAAGGCGATATTTCGGCAGGCTATGCGCGGTCTGGTTCCCGATGCCATTTTAGACCGGCGCGACAAAATTGGCTTTGCTACCCCGGAACAGGAGTGGTTGGTTGTGTTACGTCCCTGGGTTGAAGGAGTGCTGCAAGGCGAAGCCGCCAGAAACGTTCCGGTCCTTAACCTGGACGTCGTTAAAAACGAGTGGCAAGCGGTCCGCGACGGGCGGCAGCCTTTTGATTTTCGCATTTGGCGCTGGCTCAACTTTATTCAATGGGCCAATTACTATGAGATTAGCTTTGGCTGAGGATGCATGCAGGACAATTCATTAGCGCACGTCTTGATGGTCGCCTATAATTATCCGCCTCTCGAAAACACCGGTATCACCCGCACGGTTAAATTTGCCAAATATCTGCCGGAGTTTGGTTACTGTGCGGTCATTCTGACCACGCAAACCTACGGCGACTTACCCGACGATGCCGCAACTTTAACTTTCCGCGCCGATGATTTACTCGGCTCGTTCAAACGAACCTACTTGGCCTTTAAGCAAAAACAGGGGACTCTAAACCGGCATGCCAATATTCGCCTGCTCCCCCCCGGCAGCCGGCTTGAACAGTGGAAGTCCACTTACCTTGTGCCGGACCCCAAAATTATTTGGTATCCACCGGCGCTTCGTCTGGCGCAAAAAATAATCCGGACTCATCCTATCCGCCGCCTGTACAGCACCTCCCCGCCCGAAACCAGCCATCTCATTGCTATGAAGTTAAAACAAGAAACCGGTTTACCCTGGGTGGCTGACTTTCGGGATGGCTGGCTGTTTGAACCCCATATTTCGACTCGCCTGACCTCCCGGTTACGCTATCGTCTTGAGGCCGGTTTAGAGCGCAAGGTCCTCCTATCGGCTGATCGGGTGATTACGGTCAATCAGGTTATTGCCGATGATATGGCTAGGCGCTGCCCCGGCGCAGCGGCCAAGATCTCGGTCATCCCTAACGGCTTTGACCAGGATGACTTTGCCCCGCTGCACCGCCAGGCAACCAGGCCGGACAAGTTTCGGGTGGTGCATACCGGTGCACTCTCATTAAGCCGGGAGGGCAGAACGATTAGCGGGCTGCTTCAGGCGCTCCGGGCTATGCAGGCCAGCCAACTCGACATGATGGCGCGGCTTGAAATTCTTATGGTGGGCGATCTCACTGCTGCTGAGACCCGGATGGTGGAACAATCGGACGTAAAGCAGTACTTCCGGTTGACTGGCCCTTTGTCTTACCCGGAAGCGTTGCAGCACCAGATTGACGCAGATATTCTTTTGCTGGTCACAGCGCCGGGGAAAGCGGGAGCTACGACCAGCAAATTGTTTGAGTATTTGGCCAGCGGGCGTCCCATTTTAGCTCTATCCAGCCCATCGGACGCAGGCGACCTTATTTCCACCCTCGGCGCGGGGGTGGTGGTTGAACCCGCCGATGCAGCCGGGATTCAGCAGGCTTTGCAGGCTTTCTACCAGCAGTGGCAGGCGGGGCAGTTGCCCACGCATCGAGATGCCCGCGTTTGCCAGTTTGACCGCCGGGAGCTAACCCGGCAACTGGCCTGCCTGTTCGATGAGACAGCCGTAGCCTGAGGCAGAGAAAAAGGGCCTGTGTGGTTGGTATTTACCCATGGACGCACCGACAGTCTCTATCACCATCGTAACCTGGAACAGCCAAAACACCATCAAGGCCTGCCTCGATGCCCTGAGCCGCCAAACCCTCCCCGCTCAAGAAGTTATTGTCGTTGATAATAACTCAACGGATGGCACGCGGGACATCCTGCAAACTTACCCAACACTCAAAATTCTCGCTCAACCTACCAATCTGGGCTTCTGCAAGGGGCATAATCTGGCCATGGCCCAGGCTCAAGGCCGGTACATCTTACCGCTGAATCCTGATGTCATCATGACTGAGACCTACCTGGCTCATCTGGTCAAAGCCGCCGAAAGCGATCCTCAGGTGGGGATGGTCTCAGGAAAATTACTATTAGCCCCGTTGGAGGCGGAACCCTCCACGCCTGGTCTAATTGACAGCACCGGTCTATTTTTAAAGAAGACACGCCAGCAGTTTTTGCGGGGCCACGGCCAGCCCGATTTAGAGCCCTATCATCAACCGGATTACATCTTTGGCGCTTGCGGCGCAGCGCCCCTTTATCGGAGAGAGATGCTGGAAGCGTGCAAGTTTGAGGGTCAATATTTTGATGAAAACTTCTTTGCGTACAAAGAGGATGTGGATTTGGCCTGGCGTGCCCAGTTGTTTGGCTGGAAAAGCCTTTACATCCCGCAGGCAGTGGCCTTTCACAGCAGACACTTCAAGCCAGGGCAGCGAGAAGGATTATCCAAAGAGGTCCGGCTGCACTCTGTCAAAAACCGCTACCTGCTGCTTGTCAAAAATGAGTTACCCTACACTTTCATCCGGCACCTCTGGCCCATCCTCTTTTATGACCTCAAAATCCTGGTGTACCTGCTGCTGTTTGAGCAGTCTTCACTCAGGGGACTCTATCAGGCCGTTACCTTGCTGCCCTGCGCATTGCGCTGGCGCCGATTCATTATGGCGCACAAACAGGTTGATGGACCTTATATGCTGGCCTGGATGAGATGAGTAATTTTTGATGCCGACAAAAACCCTGTCCGCCATTGTGGTCACCCACAATCATGCTCATTTTTTGGCGCGCTGCCTGGACTCCCTGGTCCCTGAAGTGATGCGCTTGGGGGGTGAAATCATCGTGGTGGATAATTGCTCGGATGACGCCAGCGCCGCCATCGCCCGCCGTTACCCGGAGATTTATCTGCACGTCAACCAGGACAGGCAGGGATTCGCCGCCAACAGCAACTACGGCATGGCTTTGGCCGAGGGGCGCTACCTGCTCCTGCTAAATCCCGACACGGAAGTTTTACCGGGCGCATTAGAGAATTTAGTTCGCTTTATGGACAATCACCCCGATGTGGGCCTGTGCGGAGCGCGGCTCCTCTTTCCGAATGGTCAAACTCAACCTTCGTCACGCCGTTTCCCTACCTTAGGCTCATTTATTGCTCGCCGCACCCCTCTGAGAGTCTTCATGCAAAACTCCCGCTTCAACCGGCGTCACTTAATGCTCAACGCAGATCATTCGCAGCCGCAGCCGGTAGACTGGCTGTTGGGAGCCTGCCTGTTTGTGCGGCGGAAGGCGTTGGAAGAGATCGGCCCTCTTGACGAGGGGTATTTTCTGTACGTCGAAGATATTGACTGGGCCAGGCGCATGCATCAAGCTGGCTGGAAAGTCTACTACGTTCCCACCGCGCAGATGATTCATCACCACTTGGCGGTGAGTGACAAGCACTTTCTCAGCCAGCGAACGTGGGTCCATACATTGAGTATGCTGCGGTATATTCGTAAATTTCTGCTGCCGCCAATTCCCTGGCTCGCCATTCAGGAGAGCAAAACGACAGTGTGGAACACAACCAAAAAAGAAAAAGGGACGCCTTTTTAAGGTAATTTATGGAGGGCAACTTATTAGTTCCCGTTCCTTAGCTTTTTGGCGCAGAATTTATAGATCGGGTATAATGGCAGGGTATTACACGGAGCAAGCAGTTTATGTTCAGGCGAGCGGGCCTCAGTTTTGTGTTTCTCCTGGGCGATTTAGCCATGTTAATGCTGGCGCTCATGCTGGCCAGTTGGCTTCGCCCCCAACTAGAATTTGGCAAACCTATACCGCCGACCGCTGTCTGGCCAGAGTGGCCTGTTTTTGCGTTGGCGCTCATCATTTGGGCCATTAGCTTTTTGCTCTTGGATGTCTACAACTTACAAAAAAATCTGCGTCCTCTTGACGAAGCGCAACGGCTCATTGGCGCCCATGTCGTCACAACTTTGGCCTTTGCCGGAGCACTGTATTTCTCCTTTCGTGACATCTCTCGCTTACAGGTGTTTTCTTTTGCCATAATTGGCCTGGTACTGCTGCTCGCCTATCGGGTTGCTTTTCGGTTCTTTTTGCACTTTTTTGGCGAAAAACGCTACGGCGCGCGCCGGGTTCTAATCGTGGGGGCAGGTCGGACCGGGTATCAGGTCGGCCAGATGGTCATCAAGAACAGTTGGACCGGCTTGAAGCTTGTCGGTTTTATGGATGACAACCCCCAGGCAGATACCTTAGGCTATCCTCATCTCGGGCCTCTTGACCAATGTCTGGCCGTAGTCCAGAACCAGGGCGTCAACGAAATCATCTTCACCCTGCCCCGCTACGCCCACGATAAACTGGCCAACCTGATCGCCGCTTTGCAGCCTCTCCAGGTTAACGTGCGGGTTATGCCAAACTTTATGGATTTAGTTTTTCTGCGCTCCGAGGTGGAAGACCTGGGGGGTATGCCCCTGGTCACACTGCGGGAGCCAGCCCTCGACCCGCTCCAGCGCCTGATCAAGCGGCTTTTTGATCTGCTGGTTGGCAGCATCGGCTTAATCCTGGTCTTGCCGGTTATGGGCATCATCGCCTTACTGATCAAGTTCGACTCCCCTGGCCCCATCATCTTCAAACAACAGCGCGCCGGTGAAAATGGCCGGCCCTTCAATATGTATAAATTTCGAACCATGTTCCATGATGCTGAAGCCAAACAAGACGAATTGATTCAAAAAACCGCCGCTGGTCTCCTCATCCACAAATTCTATGATGATCCGCGGGTAACTCGATTTGGCCGCTTTTTACGCCGGACCAGTTTGGATGAATTACCGCAACTCATAAATGTCCTCAAGGGCGAGATGAGCCTGGTGGGACCGCGCCCGGAATTACCCTGGCTGGTCAACGAGTACGAGCCCTGGCAGCGCAAGCGTTTTGAAGTGCCCCAGGGTCTCACCGGCTGGTGGCAAATCAACGGCCGGGCTGATAAGCTGATGCACCTGCACACTGAAGAAGATCTTTATTATATCAAAAATTACTCCCTCTGGCTGGACATTCAGATTCTGTGGCGCACGGTCAAAGCGGTGATTGACCGGCGGGGAGCCTATTAGTTTGCCGATGAACCCTTCCAAGTTAATCCTTTACTCCCTGTTAGCCCTGGCCCTGGTGCGAGGGCTTATTTATGGAGCGGTGGTCCCCCCCTGGCAAGCCCCTGATGAACCGGCCCAGTTTGAGCGAGTCAAAGCTTCGCTCAGCGCCGCAGACTGGAACAGCACTTCCCAAAATGGACCGGCCTGGTATGACGAACTGAGTAAATCTTTATTTACTTTCCGCTACTGGGATTTTGTAGATACGTCTCGGCCCCTTTATGCGCCCAATTCGATAGAACGTTACGTTGCCCTTTACCAGGAAATCTATCAGGGGTTATACGGCAGCCGGGGGGCTTATGTCGTAATGGCTTGGCCGCTGTTTCTGGCTCCCCACCAGGATATTACACTCCAGCTCTACCTCGTCCGGGTCAACATGGTCCTCATGAATGTAGCGGTGATTTTTCTGGCCTATCTGATTGTCCGGACCATTTTCCCAGGGGATATTTTCCTCGTTTTAGGGACGCCCCTGATCATCCTGTTTAATCCGCAGCACACCCATCTCATGTCTACCGTCAACAACGGCAACCTGGCCGAGCTATTAGCTACAGCCGTTCTCTACTTTATGGTAACAGGCATCATGCAGGGCTTTTCGTTATTAAAAGTTTTTGCCATGCTGAGCTTCGCCCTGGCTGCCATGTGGACCAAGGCTACAACATATTTCTTACCTTTGGCTATCGGCAGCCTCGTTCTATTTTATCTCCCGGCCTACCGGCGGCACTGGCGCTGGCTGCTGCTCGGCGGAGCGATCCTGGCCGTACTCATTTATTATTTTATCCCCCAACGGCTCATACTGCTGCTCGCTTCATTTGGCGCATCAGTCAGCAGCGGTCATTTTTTCTACCTGGATCCCCTTGTACCTATAGACCTGTTTCGCAGCTTCTGGGCTTATCCTGGCTGGATGATCCTCCAGTTGCACCCCTTCTGGTACCAGCTTCTCTTCATAAGCTGCCTTCTGGCATTGACCGGGCTGTTGGGCCTGCTGCTGACAAAGCGGCGTTTAGGTGATGCTCCCTCACGACGCCCGCAATTCCGGGCACTGCTCATTTTAGCGATAGCGGTGGCAGGCTCAATTGTGACGATACTGGCCTGGAACGCCGCCACCCAGAGCATTATCTATCGCCAGGGGCGCTCTATCTACCCGGTCATCGTTCCAATCTCACTGTTTTTGATGCTGGGCTGGCGACAGCTCATTCCGGCCGGCTGGCATAGATTTAGCCTGCTCGCCTTAACACTTGGGCTAAGTCTGTTCGACTCATTGGTCTTACTTGATTACATCATTCCTTTTTTCTACTCAAAATATTGAACCCAAAAAATTTGACCCTGCTCAAAAGATTCTCTCTCATAATCCTGTTGGTTTTGGCCTTAACCGGCCTGGCCGCAGTTGCTGTTTCTTTCTCTCGCCAACTGGCCTGTGAAGGGCAACTGATTAACAATAACGTTAACCCCACTACTCCCCAACAAATCGCCGGCGACCGGATTATCGGCCAGAGTTTTGTCGCACCCCGCCCCAACCTCAACCGGATTGACCTTTTCTTTCAAACTTACGGGCGCAAAAACACGCACGATGTCACGTTGCGCTTACTGGCAGCCCCGGAAAACGGCTCCAATCCCCTCCAGGGGCTGGAACTTTATCGGACCACTTTTAACGCCGCCGATGTCAGCGACCTGAGCTGGCGTACCTTCACCTTTCCGCCCATTCCTGACTCCGGCGGCAAACCCTACTTCATTGCCCTCGAGTCGCCTCAATCAACGGAGGGAAACGCCGTTACGGTGGGTGGGATTGAACGGGATGTTTATACTGCCGGCTCGGCCTTTCTTGGGCCTGTGCCCGTACCGGCGGATATCACCTTCCGTACCTGTTATGCGCTTTCCATCGCCGAGAAGTTATCAATTCTAGGGCAGCAGTTGATCAAGAATAGACCCTCCCTGTGGGGCGATCTGCGTTTTTATCTCTTACTGCTGCTTTTATATTTGCTTATCTTGCTGGGTATCTTTGTAAAGCTGATCAAAATGGTCTAATATCTGCCTCATGCGCAAATCGTACCGGTCCCACTTGCTTGTCATCGGCCTCTATACCCTGCTGACTCTCATCTTTACCTGGCCGCTGGCGGCTCACCTCACCACCCACGTGCCCGGTGAGGCCACCTGGGCCTTTGACGAATCCACCTTTCTCTGGAACATGGGCTGGTTTAAATACAGCCTGCTCACCTTACAGCAGACGCCCTTGGCATCGGATTACATTTTTTTTCCGCTGGGCATCAAGCTGACTACCTACACTTTCAACCTGTTCAACGCCGCTTTTGGCCTGCCCTTGCAGCTCGCCTTTTCCCTGCCCCTGGGCAGCAATCTAACCCTGCTTTTTTCCTTTATCTCCAGCGCCTACGGCATGTTTCTGCTGATGCTGTACCTGCTAAAGCAACCGCCGACCACCGAGTGCGCAGCCTCCCCTTGGGACCACAGACCGCAAATCCCCGCCTCCCCGTCTTCCTTTACTCCCTACTCCCTACTCCCTACTCCCTACTTCCCCGCTTTCGCCGCCGGGGCTGTCTTTGCCTTTTCCGCCAGCCGGATGATGTACGCCGCGCTGGGCCATTATAACTTTGTGACCATCCAATGGTTTCCTTTTTTTGCCCTTTTTCTCCTCAAAGCCCTCCGTAACGGCAGCCGAAAAGCTATCTTCCTGACCGGCCTCTTTGCTGCTTTTTGCCTCTACGCCGAACTGACCTACAGTGTTTTTCTGATTTTCTTAACGTTGATTCTATGGGTGAGCGAGAGGACGAAGACACGAGGACACGAGGGCGCGAGGCAAAACGCTGTCTCTTCGCTTCTTCGCCTCTTCGCCGTTGCCCTGGTCACATTTGTCCTGGCCGCCCCCTTCATTTTCGCCGTTTTACCCGACTTCCTCGATCCGGCCTACGCCGAACCGGGCTGGGGCGAGGGGTTGAAACTCAGCGCCGACCTGGCCGGCCTGGCCACACTGACCCCTCTCCATCCCCTCTCCAGCCAGGATTGGCTGCGCGAACTGCGGGCGGTCGTCGAAGGAACGAGCCGCTTCAGCGATGTCAACACCCTCTTTTTAGGCTATGGCATTCTGGCTCTGGCACTGCTGGGCTACTTCGTTCGCCGGAAAGCAGGCCGGGTGTGGCTGTGGAGCGCCTTCATCTTCACTCTCCTCAGCCTCGGCCCGCTGCTGACCATTAACGGCCAAAACCGCTTCAACCTGGACGGCCTCGAAGTCACCTTTCCCCTGCCTTTTGCCCTGCTTCATTACCTGCCCCTCATCAACGCCAACCGCGTCCCCAACCGCTTCGGCATCCCTCTGACCCTATCCCTGGCTGTACTGGTCGGCTATGCTGTTTCGGTCTTCACGTATCACGTATCACGTATCATCTCCCACCTACCACCTTTTACGTTTTACGTCTTACGTTTTACGCTTTACGCCCTCCTCCTCGCCCTCCTCCTCTTCGACCAGTACAGCGTCCCGCTCCCTCTCTCCGATGCCCGCATCCCTCCAGTCTACACCCAAATTGGAGCCGAGCCGGATAACTTTACCTTGCTGCAACTGCCGCTGGGCTGGCGCAACAGCTACGGCACGCTTGGCGCCGAGCAAACCCAACTGCAATATTACCAGTCAGCCCACCACCGCCGGATCCTGGCAGGCAACACGTCACGCAACCCGGCCTACAAGTTTGATTACTACGCTAACATCCCCCTCTTCAAAGCCTTAACCGAAACGGAACTCTACCGGCCTGTGGACGAAACCCTCCTCCAACGCGCTCGCCTCCAGGCCCCCGAACTAATGGCCCTGTACAACATCAAATATCTGGTCATTCACCACCCTCTGCCCTACCGCAAACCCTATGAGGATACTTATACCGCCACCCGCCACCTGGCCCTCGATTTGATTCCGCACCAGCCCGAGCCGATTTACCAGAGTCCCGGCGTACAAGCTTTTGCTGTGCAGCCCGCCGCCGTCCCCAATCCCCTCACCCTTGATTTTGGCGACTGGCGCAGCGACCCGTACCGGGGCGAAGGCTGGGCCGGCAATGAGGAGATTTTTGCTGCTACCGCCAACTGGGCCACTGCTGCCGAAGCCACTCTCTTCTTTCCTGTACGCGGCAGCGGCGACCACCAACTTTCCCTCCAAATCGCGCCGTTTAGCTATCCGGGTATGCCACAGCAAGGGGTTAGCCTCCTCCTAAATAATCGTTTATTACCGGATAGTATCTCTCTACACGAAGGATGGCAAATGATTGAGGTTGGGCTGCCGGAAGCAAATCTGGTGAACGGGCTCAACCGGCTGACCTTGCGCTTTATCCAGACCGCTCAACCGCGCCGGGTGCTGCCGGCAAACCGTCTGATTGGCCAGACCGGTGTTGAAACCCCGCTTGATTTAGAACTCAACAGCGGCAGCGATTTTGCCTTTATAACGGTTGGTTTTGGGGAAGACGCCGTTGACGCTTCGGCTCATCGGCGGGGAGTCAATGTGGCCGTGATTCAACCGCAGTCCGGCCAGATAGTGGCGGTTAGAGGTTTCGATACCGCCGCCAACACTTTTGAAGCGGCGGCATTGAGCCAATTTATCGCCGAGATTGCCCCAGGCCAGATTGTGCTGGTTGCCAGTCAAGGCCTGGACGCAACTGCCTTTTTCAATGAGGATACTTTAACCAGTCTGCAATCCCTCGGCCTGTCCGGGAACAGCCTAAGCGCACCCTTTGCGGCGATCGGGGTTAAGGGAGCGCCTGCCGGTACCGCCCTGCAAGCTACCGGCAGAGACACTGAGACGGCCTATCTGCGCCTCGGCCCCAGCCCGGATACCCGGAATTTAGCCGCCGCCGTTGATAAAATAATTATTTCACAACCCTAACTTCAGTCAGACTACTCACCTGGGTGATTACCTCGCGGAGTATGAATTTAAACATCGAATACGTGCAAAAAAACCCTTTTTTGTTTATAATTAACTTAGCGATTGGCTCAAGCTGACTCACTCCAGTTTGGCGCTCTTTTACCAAGTTAAAGCTCTCTGCCACCCTGCCAATCACACCTCCTTTGCCGTCTCTGCCCCCTTACGACGGCTCCTGGGTTGTCCCCTTAAATTACTCGGCTAACTCTTGTTTCACCACAGTTAACAGGTCACAACACCAACATTTTTAATTGAATATGGAGCGCCAGGTGATCAGGGTCACGGCATGAATTATCTACTCACACCTGGATCAAGAGATAAAATCATGAACAAAGCTTACCACTTACAGAATATCCGCACCCTTTTTCAGGAAGGCTTTTCCGAAAACGAGCTTCGAGACTTCTGTTTCGATGAGCCCGATTTCAAACCCCTCTATGCGCAGTTGGCCTTGAGTGACAGCAGCAGCGAAATTGTACATAAACTTCTTGAGTACGCTGAAAAAAGGTTATTCCTCGATAGCCTCCTCGTCTGGGCCAAGAAACAAAACCCTGGCAAGTATCAACAGTGCCAACCTTACACCGACTATCCTGAAAAAGTATCGCGTCCCTCGTTGGCCCCAGAGAGAATCTTTCAACCTCCCCGCCCGATAACAAGTTTTATTGGTCGTCAACAAGAACTGGCAAAACTTGGCGAGATATTGGTTCAGAAGGATGGACCGAAGCTCTTTTGCCTGGCCGGAATGGGTGGAATTGGCAAAACCGCGCTGGCTATCCACCTGGCGTATCTGGTGCGTGATGATTTTCCTGATGGTGTGCTCTGGGGAAATGTCGCTAAAAGCCAGCCGTTAGCCATTTTGGATAGCTGGGCCCGCGCCTATGGCTGTGACTTCAGCAGTCTGCCCGATTTGGATAGCCGAACCACTGCCGTCCGTGATCTATTGGAGGATAAAAGGGTTCTTATTATCCTTGACGATGTGCGGGGTGCGGAGAAAATTTGTTCCCTTTTGCCCGTCGAGACCAAGAATGTTATTTTGCTCACGACGCGTGATTTAGAGTTGGCCACAGCCCTCAATGCGTACGAAATTCGAGTCTCAGTTCTGGAACCGGCTGAGAGCTTCAAACTATTGGCTCAAATTGTAGGCCAGGAGCGTATCCAGGCCGAAGAACAGGCTGCGGCTGAAATCTGCCGCTTATTAGGGCACTTACCGTTAGCGATAGAGATTGCGGCCCGGCGGCTCGCTTCACACGAACGTTGGAAACTGGCCGAATTGGTCCAGCGGCTGCGAAATGTCAACCATCGGCTGAAAGAACTTAAGGTAAGCGACCGACAAGTCCGAACTTCTTTTGCCGTGAGCTGGGAAGCCTTGCCTCAGAATCTGCGCCGAATTTTTGCGGTACTAGGAGTCTTTGAAGGCCGGGCCATCTGCCCGGAAGCGCTGGCGGCAGTTGCCGAAATAGACCGGCGCAGCGCCCAGGAAAGCCTGGATGCCCTGGTAGCGCTATCATTAATTTCGGAAGAGGCAGATACTTATTACCGGCAGCATCCCCTGCTGGCCGATTTTGCCGGCGAGCAGTTGGGACAGGATGAGCTTGCCTATGCCAGAATGGCTCAATATTACCTGCGCTATGCCACTACCTTCCAACAAACTTACTCGGTTTTGGAGCAAGAGTGGGAAAATATAATAGCCGGGATGCGGACAGCTTATGAACAGCACCGCTGGCAAAATGTGCTCACTTATGCCGTTGTATTAGAGAATGCTTATTTCGCTCGCGCCCGGTTTGCCGATGCCCGCCAGGGTTATCAGTGGGCCGCCGAGGCGAGCGAAGCCTTGGGAGATTATCCGGCGTTGGCTGACAGTCTATGCCAGCACGCGCGGGCATGTATTGAACAATGTGACTATGCTGAGGCCGAGGAATTATTGATCCGCAGCCTTCATCTGTGGGAAGCATTAAATGACCAACCTGGTATCGCTAACGCCCGGTACTACCTGGGACGAATTGCTATTGAGAAAGCGGATTTTGATAAAGCGCACCTATTATTTACCGCAAGCCGCCACATCAGAGAGCAATTGGGGGATAAGCTTGGTGTTGCTGAGATTCTGTATCTTCAAGCTGACATCCCTTATTATAACGGTGATTATGAGACAGCAAAAGAGCTTGGGACACAAGCGCTACGAATTCAACAAAATGCTGGTGATAAAGCAGGTTCTATTCGAAGTCTAAATTTGCTTGCAGATATCGCTCTTAAGCAGAACAACCCTACCCTGGCCGAGAAATATTGCCAAGATGCTTTGGCCGTATGTGAAGAAATCCAGGAACAGGGTGAACTGGCCGTGACCCTCTACAACTTGTCCGAGGCTTATCGGCTGCAGGGTGATCTAAAACTCGCCCGGAGCCACGCCGAGAAAAGTTTAACTTTGCTCACCCGGATGGGAGATCGAAAAACACAGGCAAACGCTCTGTGGCGATTGAGTTTAATTGATGCGGATCTAAAACATTATATTTTGGCTCGAGAAGAGGGCCTGCGCAGCCTTAATATCTCCCGCGAGATAGGTGATTCCTGGGGTATGGTTTACAGTTTCCTCCAACTGGGCGATATTGAGCAGGCCCTTGACCAGCCCGGCGAGGCTCAGATAAGTTGGTCAAAGGGGCTAGAATTGGCCCAAGCATTGCCAGAGCACCCCTTGACCGAGGTACTGCGCCGCCGCTTGGGCCAGGATAACATCAGAACATGAAATAAACAGTCTCCTCCTCAAGCCGGCCCCTTCATCTTTTATCTACGACTATGAGGCCCCTTAGTTGCCCAGCCATCAGCGGCCAATACATGTATCCAGTCACCATTTGGAAATTTATCTAGAACAGCTTTCGTACCTGCTCGGATTTGACCCTGCCCAACTGGTATAGGTGCGTATCCACCAAAGAAACGCTTTTTTGTGACCCATTTCCGCCACAAGCTTTCTTCATTCCACCACGAGATTTCTTTTGGTGGTGGCAACTGTGGCAGTAACGGCAAGTCAGGGTTTGGCCCCATAGCCTTCTGTTTAACAAAATCTTCGAACTTTTTGTAAAGATCCGCCACGTCCTCATTAGCCGCCAAGCCCCTCGACCAGACAGAGTTGGACCGTCTGGCTGAGAGGAGACGGAAGATCTGATATGCAATCCCATTCAGTTCTTCTTTTATGTCATCGTGTTCAAGTAGTTGATTTTCCCTATCCACCTTCCCATTCAGTTCTTCTTTTATGTCATCGTGTTTAAGTAGTAGATTATCCCTACCCACCCTATAGGTACCAGGCACATTTCTAGCAGGCAAATATCTTTTATTCACCTGATCTTGCCAATACTGGTCTAATTTATTCTTCCCAGTTACTTGGTCCTTCTCAAGGATATGGGTGTAGATATGAGGCCGTAGAATAGGTATTGGATGTTGCGCTTCTTTCCCTTCCTGAGTAAATTCCTCTTCCGAATGTTGGAGCATCAAATCCATAAAATCCAGAGCAATCACAGGTCCACCTATCAAGCAGCCATAGACATCAGCAAAAATCTCTTCCTTCCACCGTTTAACGTAATCCGGTGTCTCCTGCTCGGTTTTCACCTTAATTCTAAAAAGGTCGGATGGGTCTTGGTCCTCTGATCTGGGAAGTTGGGGTGGGTCCTGGTCTTCTAATTCTTTATAAAATCCGTGTCGGTACACATAATGTCCTACCTCGTGAGGAATAGCCAGGTAATCTCGATAAACCCAGGTACAGGTGAAGGGAATAGCGATGAGAGCTACCGGGGCATAGGGAATAACGCGGATAGAAGCCGATTTTTGGAAATAAGTGACCACTGTCACCCTTTCTGAATCTTCAGCCTCTTGTGACATTTCTAAAAATGGCAGTGCAGGTTGGAGAGCTTGCCAGGCCAATCTATCTGCCGCATTTAGAACGGTCTGATCTCCTGACGACCGCTGGTCCACTATTCGTTGCAGCACTTCTAAATCATAACCAATCTGGTCAAGAGTCACCCCGAAAACATACTCCACAGGAAACTCATCCGAAGACGCCAAATCGTGTTTATTTTTACTGCCAAAACCATCGTAGAAGAAATTAAATTGACCTTCCGCAAATAATCGTAAACGCTTGACCAAGTTCTCCAGAGTTAATTTACGGGAGAGAGTTGGCGTTTTCTGTATTCGCTCAAATAAGACACCCAAAGCTTGGTCTAAGGCCAGCCAACGATTTTTCCAAATCGTCAAATCTTGTGCATCAGGCATGGTCGTTTCTCCTTTTCAGTTTGAACCAAGAAGTCGAATTTCGGTTAACATACTCCAAATTATATCAGTCTACCACTATGAAAATCAATCGGCACTTTAGCCAAATAAATTAAAGACTTTGACTGCGTTCTCCCGCAGAATCTTGCGCTTGTCCTCATCCGACAAATTCAGGGCCAAAAACTGCTGGATATTATCGTAGATGTCTTTAACGCCGGGAGCGGGCCAGTCGGAGCCGAACATGGCTTTGTCGGCCACCCGCTCCAGCCAGGGATAGTACTGCGGCAAGCTTTTGGGCGGCGTGCTGGAAATATCAAAGTACACGTTGGGGTGGCGGCGCAGCAGGAAAAAGGCGGTCTCGGTGTACATGGGCCGCCCGGCATGGGCAGCGATGATTTTGAGGTCGGGAAAATCTACGGCCACATCATCAATCGGCAGCGGGTCGGCAAAGCGGTTGCGCGCCCCTTTGAAGACGGAGGTGCCGGTATGGACCATCAACGACGCGCCGTACTCGATACACTTTTCGTAGACAACGGTCAGCCCGGCCAGCTCTTTGTTGAAGAGATAGTCGTTTACGTTGAACAGTTGGTGTGGGGGATGGAGCTTGATGGCTTTGAGGCCAAGCTCGCCCAGGAGATGATCCATCTGCTCGGCCACGCGCGGGGTACGGCGGGGATCAATTCCACCAAAGGGAATGAAACGATTCGGATAAGCTGCGGCAAAGCGGGCGGTGAAGTTGTTGATTTCCTCGGTGTAACCAATGACATCGGGGCTAAGGTAGTTGATTAAGCCCAGCCATTCGATGTTATGCTCGTCCATATAGGCCACCAGTTTGTGCGGGTCGGTGGTAAATTCGTCCAGCCGGGCAGGGTCCGCTTGGGTGGCTTTCACCGCCGCCGCAATCTCCGGCTTGACCGCATCCCAGGGGGTAATATGAACGTGAATGTCAATAAATTTATAATCGAACGTTCTCATCCCTGCTTCCCCTAATCTGTTCCGGCGCAACCTGGCAGCCCGTCTCTGCCGAGCGCAGCATGGCTTCAATCACGGCGACATCTTGCAGCGCCTGCCCTGGCGGGCAGCGATGCGCCTCGCCCCGGCGAATAGCCGCCGCAAAGGCCGCCAGCTCCGCTTTAACCCCTTGATGCGGGGTGATGGCAACTGTCCGGGTCACGCCGCCACTGGTAACATCCAGCCCTTGCCGGTGAACGCGGAGCGATCCTTTTTCTCCGGTGACGTGCAGCGCCGGCGGCCAGGGAGCGTCAACCACATAGGTCGCCAGGTAGACGCCGGTCAGACCACTCTCAAACTGGAGGGTGGCGCTCAAGACGTCGGCGGGAGGCAGGTCGGCCCGAATTTGCCGGGTTACAGCGCTGACCTGGCTGATCTCGCCCAGCAGCCAGCGCAGCACGGCGATGTGATGTACGCCCACGTCCAGCAAGAATCCGCCGGGAAAATCGCCGGATCTGCGCCAGGGCGTAGCGTAATATTTGTTATCCGGGTGAATGGGGTTGTAGACCACCCAATGACACAAGAGGGGGCGGCCAATTTCCCCTCCGTGAATAATCGCTGCGGCCCGTTCAAAAGCTTCTTCGTAGCGCCAGTTCTCCCCCACTGCCCAGATTTGCCCGCTGTTCTGCCGGTACAAGTCTAACAGCCGCCGCCCGGTCACCACAGTGGAGGCAATAGGTTTTTCGCTGATAACGTGCTTGCCGGAGCGCAGCGCCCGCTCAACCACCGACGGCATCACCTCAATCGGCAGGATGATGTCCACCGCCTCAATGTCGTCGCGGGCCAGCAGGGCTGGCAGGTCGCTTGTCGCCTCTATCTGGCCCGGTAGTTGACTCGCCAGGGTCACCGCATTAGCCTGCGAGCGGCTGTAAACGGCGACGACTTCAAAGGTATCGTCCAAGCCGTGCAACGCCGGTACATGCACATCGCGGGCAAAGATACCCGCGCCGATCAGAGCCAGCCGAATCCGACCCGTCAACGAAGAGCGCCTCGTTTTCACTTCACTTTTCTTTATTCTCTAAGAGAGGGATGTGTAGCATTTTGCAAACCTCAGGAGTCCTCCTGACCTTACGCATTACTGCATCGTCAATCCTCCATTTAGCAATAATAGGATGATGAAAGGATTTATGCGGCCACTTGGTCATGTCCTCATACAAACCCTTTCCCCTGAGAGAACCCATCTTTATGGCGAGAAAACTGGCAGATACTTGGTCAATCTGAGGCTCATCCAGTTCAACTTGATTTTCCTTTTCAATTATAAGCATTCGGAGGGGAGCCAGAGATATGCGATGGGGCCATTTGGCTTTGGCAACAAAATATTCGCCTGGGATCAATACGATTGTTTCAACAACTGCACTTGAATCCAGAGAGGTTGAGTACTCGACTACGACTTGTCCAGCGGTACAAACTATAAGTTCGTCGTGATCGGCATGAAAGGCCGGAGCTATTGCCTTTGCGTAATCAGTTGGCAAAGAACTAAATAGAATGCCAACATTCTCGCTTCCCAGGCAAGCCTTGTTGTCAATTCTCCCACCGGCCAGATAGATACAACCAATTTCCTTGTCACGCTGACGTTTAGCCAGTTCAATGAGTGACAACTCAGTGGTTTTATCTTCGCTGTAGTGTTTTTCCTGCTCATTGAACAGGTCTTGTAATAACTGACTCTGTTTTTTAAATTCAGCCTCATTCTTCCAGTATTGATAAGCCATTGCTGTTATCCTTCACTCGGTTCAAGCGGTCTGCCTACGGCTCCCAATCGGCAAAGGCGTCAATGACCGCCTTGATGTCGTCCATCATCGGGAAAAGGATGGGGCAGGTGACGCCGGCCCGGATGTACTCGGCGACTTTGGCCCGGCACTCCTCGCTGGTGCCGACGGCCATCAGGTTGCGCACCACTTCGTCGGGGATGACCTGGCTGGCTTTGATATAGTCCTCTTCGGTCGCCGGCCAGCTCATAATGGATTGAACTTTGGCCAGCAGTTCCTCGTCCACGCCGCTGGCTTTCATAATGTGCGGCTCGGTCGCCAGGTAGTAGGCGACCAGTTTTTTGCCCTCGGCCATGGCCGCCGCCGGGTTTTCGTCGGACAGGCAGCAGACCAGCAGTTCGGGCCGGTCAATATCGGCGATAGTTTTACCCACCTTCTGCGCGCCTTTTTCCACCAGGCTAACCGCCCGGCGAATGTAATCCACCGAGACCACGTAATTCAACACCACGCCGTCACAAATTTCACCGCTCATTTCCAGCATCTTATCGCCCGTCGCGCCGATGTAAATCGGAATATTTCGCGGCGACGTGTCGCCGTAAGCCACATCCAGCCTGATCCGGTCGAGCTGCACAAAATCGCCGTGATAGGTCACTTCCTCCATGCTGAAGAGCTGGCGAATCGCCTCGATATTCTCCCGCATGGCCTGCAAAGGCCGCTCCCGTTTGACTCCCACCCGCCCGGCAATCGGCTCCCACCAGGCCCCCAGGCCGAGCATCACCCGGCTCCGGCCATCGTCCAGTTTGCCGGCCAGCTCCCACATCGTGCTCCAAGTGGCGGCAATGACCGCCGGGTTGCGGGTCCAGATGGGCAGCACGCCGGAACCGAGGCGCAGCCGCTTCGTTTCAGTCAAAAAGGCGCTCATCATCACCACGCAGTCGCGGGCCAGCCGGGTGTCGGCCTGCCAGATTTCGGAGAAGCCGCGTTCTTCGGCATACTTGGCCATCTCCAGCTCGTAGCGAATGGGGTGTTTGTCTTGCATGTAAAGGGCCATACGTTGGGCCATGACGAATTCCTCCCACCGGATAGATTTAGTTCAAGGAATAGGCAAAGCAAGCTCTGCCCCTCAATTTTGGAGTGGAGTATATTAGATTATGAGCAAGGGGGCAAAAATGTCGAGACTAGGCCAAAGCTTCGGCTTTAGCGCCGCCGTTGGGCTGATAGATGGCCCGGAATTGGGTCTGATAAAGATTGGCATACAGGCCACCCCGGGTCAGGAGTTCTTCGTGGGCGGACTGAGTGGCGCTGCGGCGGCCCTGTTCCACCAGCCGCCCCTCGTTCATCACCAAAATCACATCGGCGGCCAGGATGGTGCTGAGCCGGTGGGCAATCACAATACTGGTCCGGTTTTTCATAATCCGCTCCAAAGCTTCTTGAATCAGGGCCTCGCTCTGGCTGTCGAGGCTGCTGGTGGCCTCGTCCAACACCAAGATACGCGGGTCTTTGAGGATAACGCGGGCAATGGCGACCCGCTGCTTTTCACCGCCGCTCAGGCGGTAGCCGCGCTCACCGACCACCGTCTCGTAGCCATCTGGCAGACCGGCAATAAAGTGGTGGATATTAGCCGCCTGGCAGGCTGCTTCAATTTCGGCCTGGCTGGCGTTGGGCTTGGCGTAGAGCAGGTTGGCCTTGAGCGTATCGTGGAATAGGTAAGTCTCTTGAGTGACCATGCCGATCGCCTGGGCCAGTGACTTCTGGGTCAGATCACGTAAATCATGCCCATCCAGGCAGATACGGCCCGCAGTGGGGTCGTACAAGCGCGGCAGTAGATAGGTAATGGTCGTTTTGCCCGCACCGCTGGGACCAACCAGGGCCACCAATTGGCCAGGTTCAATCTCAAAGCTGACGTCATGCAGGGCCATGGTGCGAGTAGAGATTCTGAGGGATGAAGGCGGAAGGGTGAAGGATGAAGAAGAACGTTCATCCAGGCTTCCACCTTCATCTTTGCCGTTGCCGCTTTCCACTTTTAGACCAAGTATTCCGGCCCCGCCGTCACCGCCCTGGGTATAACTAAAAGAGACATTTTGAAAGGCAACTGCCCCGGCCACCTGAGTTAAGGTCAGGGCGTCGGGTTTATCTTCAATTTCCAGGGGCAG
This sequence comes from Anaerolineales bacterium, assembly GCA_015075185.1. Taxonomy (GTDB): domain Bacteria; phylum Chloroflexota; class Anaerolineae; order 4572-78; family J111; genus DSQQ01. Next base: position 1,351,722 of record JABTUW010000004.1, read on the forward strand.
GTCTATAATTTCAAAGACTCGTTCAAAGCTGACCATACTGGTAGCAAACTCGATGTGAGCGTTGGTAATGGAGCTAAGCGGGCCATACAGTTGGGTTAGATACGAGCCAAAGGCGACAATCGTGCCAATGGTGAAGGCTCCCTGCAAGACCAGGTGGCCGCCGACCCAAAAAACCACCGCCGTACCAACTGCGCTGACCAGGCCCAGGCCCATAAAAAACCAGCGTCCCACCATCGCCGAGTGAACGCCGATATTAGCCACGTTGGTGCTCCGCTCGCGGAACTTCGCCATCTCGTCGGTTTGCCGGCCAAACAGCTTGACCAGTAATGCCCCGTCCACATTGAGCGTTTCGTTCATGAGCGCGTTCATCTTGGCGTTCAAATCCAGGCTTTCGCGGCGGATTTCGCGCAGTTTGCGGCCCACCCGGCGGGTTGGCAGGATAAAAAGCGGCAGAATAACTACGCTCAATAGGGTCAAACGCCATTCCAGCGAGAGCATGATTGCCAGCGTCGTCACTACCGTGACAATGTTGGTCAAAATAGTGATGAAGGTGCCGGTCAGGGCGCTCTGCGCGCCGACCACATCGTTGTTGAGGCGGCTCATCAACTCGCCGGTTTTGGCATGCGTAAAAAATCTGAGGCCCATGCGCTGCATGTGGTTAAAAAGGGCATTGCGTAAATCGGCAATCAAGCTCTCGCCAATGGTGGCGCTGAGGTAACGCTGGCCCAGGCCAATCAAGGCATTGACCAGGGGAATACCGATCATGCCCAGGGCCAGCCAATTCAGCCGGGTCACATCACGGTTGGGAATCGCCTGGTCAATCAGGTCACGGTAGAGCAGCGGCGGAATAAGGCTTAAGCCGGTAATCGCAAAAATCGTCACCAACAAGCCCAAAATTTTGAGGCGATACGGTTGGGCATAACCCCACACTCGCCGCAGCAGCGCCCAACTAAGCTGAGGTTGATCTTTTTTTTCGTCGTAACTAAGATAGGCCCACCAGCCGCCATTGTGAAACATTTTTCTGTTCGCTCCGCTAAAAAGGGTCAACGGAACCGGGATACTTATCCGGTACCTTAATTAATTAAAATTGAGTAAGGTAATTATAAGAGCATCGTCACAGACGCAAAACCAGCCTTACCAATCGCTCGATTGTAAAACCGCCAGCTTTGGCGAGATACGAGACGGTGGTAGAGTTTATCGTAATTCCAAAGGGGTGTATATGAATTACTATAGCGATTATGTGACTCAAGCATGGTAATTCCGTGCAGAAGTGGGACAAGTTGACAAGCCACTGCGGATACAATGAGAGGTGGATTTGAGAACAAGATTTGCGTACGACCCTCTTGCTCCCTACTCCCGTTCTTGTTCGAGAAGATAACGCAAGTAACGCAGCGCCTCTTCACGCTGGTAGGGTAGAAGATTCTCCACCAAGTCGTGAAGTTCTGCGAGGATAGGGTCATCGGAGGCCGAAGCGGGCAGAGTTTACGGAAAAGGGGACGATTACCCTGAGCATTGAGAGAACACCTGTCAACGGCAGGGGAGCAGCCCCTACGGGAGGCTTCGCACAGGGGCAGAGGGCAAGCGTGAAATGATCTCCCCTGCTCCCCCGCCGGGCGCTCCGCGCTGGGCAGTCCCCTGCACCCTTGCTCTCATCTTCCGGATTTCGGACACTGGTATTGGCATGACTGCCGCCCAGGTGGACCGCCTCTTTGAGCCCTTCAGCCAGGCGGAAAATTCGACGACACTCAAGTATGGCGGAACCGGCTTGAGACTGGTCATCAGCCGACGGCTGTGCCAGATGATGGGCGGGGACATTATCGCCGAAAGCGAACCGAGGTACGGGTCTACGTTTACTGTCTACCTTCCGCCTGAGACTCAATCTGCCGATTTATCCTCTAAGGTCTAACCTTAAAGTTGAGACAAAGGCCAAGTCAAATGTAACAAATTGAAATAGACCAAGACTATATGCTATCAAGCAGCTCAGATAAGTAAAAGGAGGCACTCTCATGGCGAGAATCTTACTGGTTGAGGATAACGAGATGATCCGTGACATGCTCTCAGAACGCCTTGAGCGGAAAGGGTTTGAAGTTTATCGGGCAGTTGATGGCGCGCAGGGGGTCGAAGTGGCCAAATCCGAAAGCCCTGATCTGGTCCTGCTGGATATGAGTTTGCCGGTGATGGATGGCTGGCAGGCGGCCCGGCAGCTTAAAGCTATCCCCGAAACCCAGCCTATTCCGATCATTGCTCTGACTGCCCACGCCATTGCCGGCGATCGGGAGAAAACTTTAGCCGCCGGCTGTGATGACTACAGCACCAAGCCGGTAGACTTTCCCCAACTGCTCGTCAAGATTCAGGCCCTATTAAAGAAGGAACGCGTCATATGAAACCCCAGCCCAGTTCCGTCTTGGTTGTGGACGATAACGAAGATATTCGCAGCCTCCTGGCCGGACAGATCAAGCGGCAGGGGCACACGGTCACGACGGCGGAGAATGGCCGCCAGGCGCTTGAGTTGGTGCGCTCGCATCCATTCGATTTGCTACTGCTCGACATTATGATGCCGGAGTTGGACGGCTATGGGGTGCTCACTCACCTCAAAGCCGAGCCTGATCTGCGCCATTTACCGGTCGTCGTCATCTCGGCAGTAGATGATCTTGACAGCATGGTCCGCTGCATCGAGTTGGGCGCGGATGATTATATGTTCAAGCCCTTTAACAAGGTTCTGCTCAAAGCCAGGGTGAGCGCCTGCCTGGAAAAGAAGCAACTGCGCGACCAGGAGCAAAATTATCTGCGGCTGATCCAGGCGGAACAAGAGAAGTCGGAACGGCTGTTGCTCAACATTCTCCCCCAGCCTATCGCCGAACGGCTCAAGCAAGGGCAAGTGACGATTGCCGACAACTTTGCCGATGTCACCGTTCTGTTTGCGGATTTGGTAGACTTTACCAAGCTCTCCGCCCGGATCTCACCCAAAGAGTTAGTCTCCTTGTTGAACGAAATCTTCTCGACCTTTGATCAGTTAGCCGACCGACATGATCTGGAGAAAATCAAGACAGTCGGCGACGCTTATCTGGTGGTGGGTGGACTACCCATGCCCCGCGCCGACCACCCGGCAGCGATAGCCGAGATGGCTCTGGAGATGCGGCAAGCCGTGGCCCGGCTCAGCGCCGCTTTGGGGGAAACTTTCAATATCCGCATCGGCATCAACACCGGGCCGGTGGTGGCCGGGGTTATCGGAGCCAAGAAGTTCAGCTATGACCTGTGGGGCGACACGGTCAACACCGCCAGCCGGATGGAGTCGCACGGCCTGGCCGGTCAGATTCAAGTCACCGCTGCCACCTACGAGCGTCTGAAAAATCTGTATGAATTTGAGGAACGAGGCTGCATCCCGGTCAAGGGCAAAGGTGAGATTAGAACTTATCTGCTGACCGGCCGAAAGTTTCATTATCTCAATGGCCGGATGAACGGTACGCCCGCTGTTGCGGTTAAATCCTGATTGATAAGGTCATAAAAGATGATGAAGCAAGAAATCATCGAAGCCAAGCAGGCCGAGGAAATCTTACAGGCTATCACCGAAGGGACCGCTTCGGTCACAGGGAGCGATTTTTTTCGCTCCCTCGTTCGCTGTCTGGCGCTAGCGCTCCGGGTACGATATGCCTTTGTGACCGAATGTACCGATGTCACTATGACCCGCGTGCGGACTCTGGCCTTTGCCCAGAACCAGGGCATCAGCGAGAATATTGAATTTGACCTGGCCGGCACACCCTGCGAGCGGGTCATTGGTGGCGAGGTGGTCTACTATCCGGAGAAGTTAGAGGAATTTTTCCCCGGCAGAAATGGCCTGGAGGCCTATCTGGGCGTCCCGCTGCTGGACTCAAGCGGGCGCATTTTGGGCCATCTGGCGGTGACTAACGACGGGCCGATGACCCTCCAGGCACGGGATATGGCCGTGATCAAGATTTTCGCGGCCCGAGCCGGGGCCGAATTGGAGCGCAAGCAGGCTCAGGAAGCCTTACAAAAGGCGCATGATGAGTTGGAACAGCGGGTCAAAGAGCGCACGGCCGAACTGGTCGAAACCAACCGCCGCTTGGAGCAGGAGATCAGCGAACGACAGAAACTGATCGAGGAACTGGATGCCTTTGCCCACACCGTCGCCCACGATTTACAAAATCCTGAGTATTATTACTGCCTACATTGAACTCTTGCAAGCTCGCTGGCCCACAAAGGCGGAACGGCAGCGGGCGGTGCAAGCGATTGCCCAAAATGGCCAGCGCATGACCCGGATTATCAAAGAGTTGTTGTTACTTGCCAAAATGCGCCAAACGGAAGTCGTTACCCAGCCGCTTGATATGGCGGCTACTGTGCAGGAAGCTCTCCAGCGCCTGACGGTTATGATTGAGGAAAAACAGGCCGAGATCGTCTTACCAGAAACATGGCCGGTCGGGTTAGGTTATGCTCCCTGGATTGAGGAAGTCTGGGCCAACTATATCTGTAATGCGCTAAAATATGGCGGCAGCCCGACTCGGATCGAGCTTGGAGCAACTTTACTGACCGATGGCATGATCCGCTTTTGGGTGAAAGACAACGGCAATGGTCTTAAACCGGAAGAGCAGGCCCGTGTCTTTGCTCCCTTCACCCGGCTCAACCAGAACAGTGCGGAAGGCTGTGGCCTGGGGCTGTCTATTGTGCAGCGCATTGTGGAGAAACTGGGCGGGCAGGTTGGGGTCGAGAGCGAGGGCCTGCCCGGACGTGGCTGCACGTTTTATTTTACGCTGTCCAGTGGACCAGTAATCGATAAGAAGTGTCCTTTTCGGCATCACTATCTTTTCGGTAAAAACTAATCCTCTGCCGGCTATGAGCAGCAACGAAACGAAGCAGTCATGCCGATCTACGAGTTCATCTTCCAACTCGCTGCCCTAGAGCCACCCCCGCCGGAGATGCAGCAGCTCTTCGCCGCCCTCCGTCACGACCAGGAACAAACTAACCGTTTCTTCGGCACTATCGCCGGCACTGTACCCATCCCCAAGTTCTTCGCGCCGGAGAACCTTGGACGAGTTATCGGCGCCGAAGTACAAGGCGTTGCTGTATGGTGCCTCGAGAACGCCGCCCAATTTTCCCAGGTCTATCCAAGGTTTTGGATGGACCCGGGTAAGCACGATTTCTTCTTCAGTCGTCTATGGGCCAAGGGATAATAGTTTGCGACCGGCGATGACGTGGATTAAATTAACGGCCTCACTCTCACTGTAGATAAACACTGCAAAATAGGGGCGGCCCTCTGCGGTACGGGCCAAAATGGCTTGCTGCCCATTGAGCAGGGTCAGGTTATATTGAAGGTCTTTTGGAGCCAACCGGTACGTTCCGAAAATAAACGCTGACACTACCTCCCGGCCTTGTAACACCCGGATGGCTGCGCCGCGCTCCCCGCCCCCATCCGGGACTAAGGTCACATCTTCGGCCAACAGGAGCACAAAGGGATCCACCTCTCCTAACTCGACCACTTTGATAAAACTCTGCAATAAGCGTTCGTGTTGTTGCGGGCTGGCTGCAAAGCGAGGCCGGTGTTCGGCAATGTGAGCTTTGGCCCGTCGAAAAAGCTGGCGGCAGGCAGCTTCACGCTTGCCCAGCATCTCGGCAATCTCCCCGAACTTATAATCAAAGACTTCGTGCAGCAGAAAGACTGCTCGCTCGGTGGGCAAGAGCGACTCCAATAAAACGAGAAAGGCGATGGAGAGGGAGTCGTGAATGACGGCTTGCTCAACCGGGTTGACCAGTTCGGGTCTATCTGCGGTCAAAACGGGTTCGGGCAGCCACGGCCCCAGGTACTGCTCTCGTTGGGTTCTGGCAGCGCTGAGCTGGTTCAGACAAAGGCGGGTCACAATGGTGGTCAGGTAATATTTGGGCTGTTCAATGATTTCAGCGGCATGGGCTTGAACCCGCAAATAGGCATCTTGCAACACATCTTCCGCCTCGGCCACACTGCCTAACATGCGATAGGCAATTGAGAATAACAGGGGACGATACTGCTGAAATTGCTCGATATTCATAGGTTACGCCAGGTATGTTACCTCAGTTTTTCGCTGTTGCTGCCGTTTTTGTTGAGTGTAACGACCCTTACCATTCCAGTAGAAAAAGCCAGGGATCTGCCGCTCTAATTCAAGCACAATCCCCAAATACCAGACAAAGAAATCGCGAATCTTGAGGGCGAGCTTGCCGCGAAAGATCAGCGGCCAGGCCACATCGGCTGGATAAGTCGCAAAACCAACGGCATCGCGAGGGCCTAAAGCAATGCCCTGGCCATACCAGACAAAGCTCAGCGGTTGCAGTGCTTGGCTTTTAAGCTGAGCGGCAATATTTTCAGCCGCCTGAGCGCCGCTTACCAAAGCCGTAAATACGCTCATACGGGTCGGGACGCCCGGTTCTTCGACCGGACGAGCGGCATCACCCACCGCGTAGACATTCGGATGAGATAAGGAGCGCAGGTAAGGATCAATTAAAACCTGATTTTGAGCATTGACCTGAAGGTCGGCCTCGCGGGCAAGGGGTGAAGCCACAAAGCCAGCGGCCCAGATAATGATATCTGCCGGGACCTGGCCTGAGTCCAGCACAACCCCTTCCCGTTCCACCCGGTTGACCCGCGCATTTTCAAAAATAGCTATCGCCTGCTCTCGTAAAGCCTCTCTAATATGCTGCTGAACCTGCCCCCTTTTGAAAGCGCCTACCTCTCCTTGGGTTACCAGAGAAACCTGGCTGTGAGGATATTTACCCTTAACCTGGGTGGCGGCTTCAACACCAGTAGCGCCCCCGCCCACCACGACCACGCGAAACGGATTCTGACCGTAGAGGGTAAGTTTCGATTTCAAAGCCTCGCTTGTCAAATTCCCGTAAGGGTCAAGGGTGAAGGCATAGTCCTGAACGCCAGGAATAGTGTGGCGATCTACGCGGCTGCCCAGAGCAATAACCAGATAGTCATACGCTAACTGCTGCTCACCGCTGGTTGTTTGCACCTGGACACACCGTTGTGCAGGGTTAACAGCGGCGGCCCAACCCTGGAGAAAATGGACCTTGGTGCCACGCAGCATGTAAGCAAGAGGCCGCTGTTGAGGAGCCGTTCCGGTCGCCTGCTCGTGCAGGCGGGGACGCTCGACGAAGTAGTTAAGGGCGTTAACCAGGGTGATCCTTGTATCGAGCCGTTTGGTCCGACCGGCCAGGCGTAAGGCGGCCATCACCCCACTGTAACCACCGCCAAGGATGATAATGTTTTTTGTTTGGGTCTTCATAATTCACCTCACTGATGATTGATTTCATACTCTAAGACCAGTGAGAGGTCCAAAACGTGACATAGGGATTAAAGAGGCCAAGGAGCCACTAAAAATTCACTTCATGGCTTATGTCAAAACAGTTTTCACCTAGCTTGGCGGCTGGTTAGAGGGCGCACCGGCGTCGCATGACCACACGACGCTCAGGATCGAGGCCTCGACGGGTCTCGTCTTGGACGACCGAAAGTAAGGCAGGGCTGAGCTCTTCTGGCGGGATCACCTCGAATCCCAGTCGCGCGTAGAACGGCATGTTCCATGGCACATCTCGGAAGGTTGTAAGGGTGACCGATCGGTATCCCGCGGTCGCGGCCCAGACGCAGATTGCCATGACGAGTCTCCTGCCGAGGCCGCGGCGCCCGTGTTCGGGATGAACATCGATCTCCTCAAGATGAACGACGGTGGGCAAACCAGTACCTCGACGTGCGCAAACCCCACAGGAACATCATCCGCGAGGACAACCCAGAGATGGCCGTGACTTTGAGCTACTTACAGGTCTTCTTGGCTGGTAGTTTCGGTTAGAACAGACTCCGGCACGTGGCCAGCAAGTAGTTTGGCCGCGGCGAGCTCGATGGCTGGCAGCAGCGGGAGATCGTTCGGCCGTGCCATGGTCATCTTGTACACAGGTGTCATGGGGTTTGCTCCGTCTAATGGGTTGCACTTCAGCTGCCGTTGAGACGCGGCAGCTGATGACCTCTAAAAGGAACGATCTCAACCGCCGCAGACGGTCGTGCAACAAGGCCATATGAGCCTGCGTGGTGCTTAGCTTTCGGCGGGCGGCAGCGCTTCAGGACAAGAAACCAGTCACCTTCAGACTTGCCAGAAACTCAATAAGTAGTTGGTTGACCTCCGCCGGACGCTCTTGCTGGATCCAATGGCCCCCACCTGCCAGCAAGACTTTCTTCCACAGGTTTGGTACACTTTCTTCCAGGGCATCAAACGCAGCTCGGCGTCTCGCAATGAATGCATCAGCCTCTCCCCCCACGAATAGCGCTGGCTGATGCAGTTTTGCCCCACTCAGAAATGGCGTCTGTTCCCACCTATAATCAATGTTTCGATACCAGTTCAAACTGCCCCGAAAACCGGTCCGCTCGAATTCCCTGGTGAGATAGTCGATATCCTGCTCCGTCAACCAGGCCGGAAGGATGTCTGGCTGGGTGCCCGTGTCCATAAGTCTCTCGGATTTGTTGAACAGAAAGCGCCAGCGCTGCTCTGGCGGTGGATCACCCGAAGCGGAATAGAGGAGCATCCGCACGGTCTTCCTGACGTCAGCCTCCAGTTCTACCTCGGCTTTGCCCGGTTCTTGGAAGTACAATTGGTAGAAATGCTTGTCACCCGCCATCTGCTTCATCGCCTCAGTGGGCCGGGGGTCCTTCCAGGAGCGAGAAACGTAGGACACACTGAGCAGAACAATCGCCCGAAAGAGGTCCGGTCGCAGCAGGGCACAGTGCCAGGCCACTGGTGCGCCCAAATCATGCCCGACGACGACGGCCTGTTCCTCGCCCAACGCATGCACAAGGCCAACGATATCGCCAGTCAACTGGAAAATGTTGTAGGCTGCAATTGGCTCTGGCCGGTCGGTCTGCCCATAGCCGCGCTGGTCCGGGGCCACGGCATGGTATCCAGCCTCCGCCAGTGCGGACAACTGGTGCCGCCACGAATACCAACACTCCGGGAAGCCATGACACAATACAACTAATGGGCCTTGGCCCTGCTCGGCAATGTGCATCGTGATCCCATTCGTTTCGACGAATCGGTGCTTCACTTCTATCATGCCTCTTCCTCCCGTTTTTTGTTTCCCTTCCCAGGAATCCCTATTGAGTCAAAGCGACAATAAGGTTTAACTTCAAGGAGCTACATACATGGTCAGTTGTAATTCATTACGACCGGGGGTAACGCTAGCCTTGACTTCATCGGCCAGACTTCTTATGAGAAATAGCCCCAAGTTCCGATGATCCACCCTCTCCTGGTGAACCAGGTTTAGATCCGGCAATGACTGTTGTCCCTGATCAATTACTTTTAATGTCAGAGCACCGTCCTCAATCGAAGCGATAACCTGCACCCTGAGCTGAACATTTAATTGATTGCCATGTTCAATCGCATTGGTCACCGCTTCACCGAGCACAGTTTTGAGATCGTCAATTCGCTCCCTGGAAAAGCCGATGTGGTGAGCCAGGGTGGCAATGGCTGCGATGGCTATTTTTTCCCAACCTAACTTGCTAGGTAAGGATATTTCAATCGTTTTTTGCTTGTTCATGTCAATTTTCCTTCACAGGTCAGTTTTATGATTTGCTGTTGGTTCATCTCTGGGAACTGGACTGGGGGCACGTTGGGCGACGAGAGCAGCGAGCCATCAGCCATTAACCAACATCACCGGCAACAGCACCCCCAAACCTAGCACAAAGAGCCAAACTGCTGGGGCAGGGGTGCCGACCGGACGCAGGCGGCGAGCCTCGCGGATGGCCAGACGGGGGTCGAGCAGTAACCAGGCTTGATGCCGCCGCTGCAACAGCATAAAGATCGTAGCGGTGGCGGCCCCGTAAACAAGATGCCCAATCAGGGAGGGCATCAACGCGCCCGCCGCCTCGGTCGTCCAGGTCAACGATCCCCCCAGCAAGATCGGCAGCAGGGTCAAGGGGCCAATAAACCACCAGGCGAGGCCATAGACCAAACCCCAGGCTACCCCTGATCCCAGGTCGGGTGCTTCGTACCGGAATAATAGCCCAAAGCTCATCCCAATCAAGGCGCTGATAATCATATGGACGACAAAACCCAAAACTGGCGAGGCGCCCCCGACCAGTTCGGCCACCGTGGACAGAAAGCCGATGGCCACCATAATCAGGCTGAACAACAAACCCCCGACCAGACTGGCGACTGCCCCCCAGCTCAGCGATTGTAGGGTGCGCGTCCCCGGCCCTTCGACCTCACGTTGGATCGGGTCGGACTCCACCAAGAAGCTGAGCCACAGCCGGTCAATGGCCGCATAGACCAGCCCGACCAGCAGGCCGTAAATGGCGTGGCCTACCAACGAACCAAACAAGGCGCTGCCGCGTTCATAAGACCAGTCCACCGTCTGGCCTTGCCAGAGGGGCATAATCGTCAGTGGCCCCAGGAACCACCAGAATAGACCGTAAGCCAACCCCCAACTTAGGCTGGAGCCGTAGCCGCGCACATCCCGCTGGAACAGCAATCCAAAGCTAGCCCCGATGATAATAGCGAAGATGTAGTGTAACGTTACGCCCACCATCTGAGAGTTGGAGTTGACCAGGCCGGCGATGAGAGGGAAGAAACCTACCTGCTCCATCCACTTGCCAAAAGCCCAGCCGCCGACAATTCCGGCCAGTCCGCCGACGACCAACGCCCTCGGCCAGTTGAAGGGAGCCAGCCCTGGCTGCGGGCGCAGGCTGCCCCGAATCCCCATCGTCAAACCCAAGGGTACGCCGAAGCAGAAGAAATAGGCAAACAGTTCGGGGAAGTGAGTGCGGGCGGCGTCGAGCATACCCATCTCCGGCATCGCCCCACTCAAGAAGGGGAACAGTCCTGCCGGCCCCACCAGCCATAACAACCAGGCGTAGCCCAGCCCCCACAGCAAGCCAGCTCCCGCACTAACAGCGCGAGAGGCGCCCAGCCAGGCAAAGAGCAGGCCATATAAGCCACCCAAAAGCGGGCCGGTGACAAATGTAGCCAGGCCCAAAGCCAGGCAGACCATCCCGCCCAGAACGCCAACAACGATACAAACCAAAATATCTTTGGTATAGAAGGAAGGCATCATTCACCTCCTGAAAGGTTGCAAGTTAGTTGACCATTTCACTGATGCGCTGACCTGTCCCAGGAACCGGCCGGGCTGAGTCGAAAGCTCCTGCCGGGTTGCCCACAGGAGTCTTGACCCGCTCACTAAAATCAATAGTCTGGACAATATCACGGGGGAAGAATAATTCGATGATCCAATCCACCAGCACCCGCACCTGGCGCTCCAGGCCAGGCAACTTCGACAGGTAAATTGCCCGCCACATCAGCCAGGCCAGCAGGCCGGAAAAGCGAAAGCCTTTGATCTGCGCACAGGCGGTGTGATGGCCGACGACGCACAGCACTCCAAGAGCGTTGAACTGGAACGGTTTGAGCGGGCGCCCGTGCAGGCTGGCGTGAATATTGTGAGCCAGAGTGTAAGCTTCGCGCAGGGCAAACTGGGCCGTCGGCGGGCAGGGTTGGCCGGTTTTTGCATCGGTGATAGCTGCGCAATCCCCCACCGCCCACAGGCCAGGCTGGCCGGGTACGGCCAGAGTAGTATCAACTACCACCGCGCCGCGTTTGTCTCGCTCCACCGGCAGCGTTTGCAAAACCGGGCTGGGCCGGACGCCCGCCGTCCAGACTAACGTCTCGGTGCGGATTTCCTCGCTGGAACTGAGCACCACCACGCCGGGCCAGGCGTCGGCCACCCGCACCTTGAGCTTGAAAGTCACACCGCGTTCGGCCATCCGTTCCAGGGCATATTGGCCCAGGCTTTCGCGCAATTCGGGCAGGATGGTTTCCCGCGAGTGCACCAAAATAATCTTGATCTCTTCCGGCGGAATGTGAGGATAGTAGACCAGCATCCCCCGGGCAAAGTCATTCAGCCCCCCGGCCAGTTCCACCCCGGCAAAGCCGCCGCCGGCAATCACAAACGTGACCATCGCCCGACGAATTTCCGGGTCAGTCTCGCGGTCGGCCCGCTCAAACATATCAATCACGTGATTGCGGATGCGCATGGCGTCTAACAAGGTCTTGAAATCAAAAGAGTTTTCCTCGACGCCCTTCATCCCTAGATAGTTGGAAACCGAACCGACGGCCAGCACCAACTGGTCGAATGGCAATTCGTTGGGTTCACCGGCGCTGGCGAGGGGGTCCGGTTCCAGGCGAACGCAGCGTTGGTCCAGGTCAACGGCGGTCACCCGCCGGCGAACGACGTTGGTGCGGCGCAGACTGGTGCGCAGCGGGCTGCTGATGTGGGTCGGTTCCAGACTGCTGGAAGCGACTTCGGCCAGCATGGGGGTGAAGAGCAGGGCATTGGCCTCACTGACCAGGGTGAAGGAGACCGACCGGTCCGCCCCAAAGAGGTGTTCTAGCTTCTCGGCGGTGGTGACGCCGGCGAAGCCGCCACCCAGGATGACAATCTGCCGGGGCGTTACCGGCGGCGGCGCAGGCGTAAATTCCGGTCCCAGCCGCCAGAAGGTCAGGTCATTCAATCCCTGGGCGACTAAACCCAGGCCAGCCCCGTAGAGCGCCCAGCCCACCAGGCCAGGAAACAGGGCGCGCATGCCCTCCGCCGTCCATTGGGGCGACTGGCCGGCCAGCCAGGGCAGGATAATCACACTGACCAACGCCCACATCGGCACGCCGAGCGCGGCAGCGGTCATAATATTATCCACATAGGCGCGGGGGGTGGGTCGAAAGGCCAGGGCATAGCCTAGCCCGATTAAACATCCCAACCCTATACCGGCCCAGGCTGGTTCTAGCGTGGCTGCCAGAGCCAGGCTGCTGATTAACCCGGCCAACAGGCCGATGATCGCCCGCCGGAGATACTTGTTCATGCGGGTCTCCTTTGCGTTTAAGGTCTGCATGGTAACACCTTACCCGCAAACTGTTTCATAAATCTTACAAACTTACGTCATGTGCAACTTTACGATAATGAACCATTCAAGCTACAAATAGAACGCTGATGATGCTGATTTCCCGCAGATAACCGCTGATTAATAGAAAAATTCTGCGAATATCTGCGTTATCTGCGTTCCATTATGCAAAGTTGCACATCGCGTCTTTTATATCAGACACGGTGTTTGGTGATTTCAACTTGGTTTATCTGGATAATAGGAATGATGTCAGTATAGTTGCTGATATCTCCCTGTAGTTCCTCCGCATGGGGCATAAATGCCGCTAAAAAATCTTCCAATGTGTCAAAATAATAATGACACATCGCGATATAAGTTGATTCCATTTGTGGGTCAGCCACATCAATGCCACGTTCAACAGAAACGCCTCGAAAACCCTTGGCACCTGAAAGTTTTTTTATGGACATGGGCATATGCTGCTGAAGATAATAATCAAAATCAAACCTGTAGCCAGGTTTCTTGGGATAAATGGAAGATATATTGAACATAAACGCCTCTTTGTCATAGAACTCATTTAAACTTGTTGAGGAAAACTGGATTTTTGCAACACTGGATGATTGCCTGATACCTGTGGGGTACCTCCCCCGCCTGTTTTCAAATAGGCCACCAGGAATAGCCCACCCAGCACCAAAAAATCTGCCCGTAGATTTATATAGCCTTTGGTAATGGTTTTGAAGGTTTGGCCCAACGCCGCTCCCCGGCTGGTTGAGCGAACTCAGGCCCGAGAGCCACTGACCTTGTCGTCGTAGAAGCGCTTGATGTGCGCCGTGATTTCCTCGAGAGTGTCCTCCACGGTGAAGTGACCGCTGTCGAGCATATGCAGTTCGGCTTCCGGGAGGTCTCGCAAGTAGGCCCGGCCGCCTTCAGGCGTGAAGAAAATGTCGTTTTCTCCCCAGAGGATCAGCGTCTTGGGCTGGCGTTCGCGCAGGAATGCCTGCCACTGCGGATAGAGTTCGACGTTCGTGCGGTAGTCGTAGAAGAGATCGAGCTGGACCTTGCGCGCACCGGGGCGCTCAAGGAAGTGGAGATCCATGTTCCAGTTATCGGGGCTGATCCGGGTCGGGTCTCGGTGCCCGTGGAGGTACACCTGTTTGACGCCTTCGAGCTCGAGGAAGGGCCTGAGCGGCTCTTCCGTCTCGGGGCTACGGTTGAGCCAGAGCGCGTGCCGGATGGCGTCCCAGGCCGCGGTGAATCCCTCTTCGTAGGCGTTGGAGTTCTGGATCACGAGCCACTCGAGCCAGTCGGGGTGGCGGGCGACGATTCGGTTGCCGACCGGTCCGCCGTAGTCCTGCATGTAGAGCCCGAAAGGCCGGAAGCCCGTCTGCTCCAGTAATGCCTCGACGATTTCGGAGAGACGGTCGAATGTGTACTCGAAGTCCTCCGGCATGTCAGTGTTGCCGAAGCCCGGATAGTCCGGGGAGAGGACGTGGAAACGGTCCGCGAGCGACGGGATCAGGTTGCGGAACTGGTGCGAAGAGGCAGGAAAACCCCCGAGGAGGAGCAGCTTGGGGCTCGCCGGCTCGCCGGCCTCGCGATAGAAGACGGATAGTCCATCAATCTGGGCTGTCTGGTAGGTGACCAGAGGTTGCCTCCCTTTGTTTTGCGCTTCATCAGCCCGTTTCAATTCGTCAATCTCAATTTTGCTCATCTGAAGCATTGTGTCCATGATAGAAATCCTCCACTTATATAGTAAATTTGGGTTCGTACAGCTTGAGCTTCTTATAGCTTGGTTGTGGCTCAGTGCTTGGTTTCAGTATACTGCCCTCTGGCTCGAGCCACATCGACAAAAAGATGACTTTCAAATAAAAAAATGACCACCTTGAACGTGGTCTTGACTACCCAAAAAAGGGGGCGACTACCTAATTCCTGTAGTTACCTTCACTTGGACCCAGGCTGGCCAGCCCCTTCCACAACGCATAGAGGGCCACTTGGGTCCGATTAGCCAGATGCAATTTCAGGGCATTGATAAAAATACCCAAATGGCCTATAATCAGGGGCAGGGGGAAGTTCCTCGCATGAAGTCCTCTTCGCATGTCTTCTTTCTGGTAGAAATTACTGCCGATTTTAGGAGGCTGTATGACAGACGAAGGTAAGACAAAAGCGCAACTCATCCATGAATTGGTGGCCTTGCGCCAACAGATGGCTGAATTGAAAAAAACAGAAACCGAGCTCAAGCACGCCGAGGAAACCCTACGAGCTATTATCGAAGGGACAGCCTCGGTCACCGGTGGTGACTTTTTTCGCTCGCTGGTTCGCCATCTTGCTGCCGCTTTCCAGGTACGTTACGCCTCTGTGACAGAGTGCACGGATGCAACCATGACCCGAGTCCGCACGCTTGCGCTCACAGAAGATGGTAATTTAAGCGAGAATATTGAATACGATCTTTATGGAACACCCTGCGAGCGAGTCATTCGTGGGGCAGACGACTTTTACTATCCCAAAAATTTGGCAGAACAATTTCCCAAGGCGCTTGGCAAAGAGTCCTATCTGGGCGTGCCGCTCTATGACTCGGCGGGCCATATCCTGGGTCATCTGGCGGTGATGGATGATAAACCGATGCGGCGCGAGCCTCAAGATACCTCAATTTTAAAAATCTTCGCCGCTCGGGCTGGCGTCGAATTGGAGCGCAAGCGGGCGGAAGAATCCCTTAGAGAAAGCGAAGAACGGTATCGCTCCCTTTATAACCATACCCCTGTTATGGTTCACTCGATCGATTCTGACGGCCGGCTGGTCAGTGTCAGTGACCATTGGCTCCGGGCCTTAGGTTACGAACGGGACGAGGTTATTGGTCGGCGGATTATTGAGTTTTTGACCGAAGCCTCACGGTATTACGTCCAAACCGTAGCCCTGCCTGAATTTTTCAAAACGGGGCATATTGACGACGTGGAAATTGAGTTTGTGAAGAAGAACGGGGATGTCATGAACATCTTGCTTTCCGCCGTCGCCGAACGGAACGAAGCCGGAGAGCTCGTCCGTTCCTTCGCCGCGTTGATTGATATTACCGAGCGCAAGCGGGTGGAGGAAGCCTTGCGCCAGAGCGAGGAACGGTTCAGAAGTGCTTTTGGATATGCACCGATCGGCATGGCCTTGCTGGACTCCGAGGGTCGCTTTTTGCAGGTCAATCGTGCCTTGAGCGAGATCCTCGGCTATTCGGAGCAAGAATTCCTGGCCACAACCTTTCAGGCCATCACCCATCCCGATGATCTGGCGGCCAGCCTAAGCTCTGCCCGTCAACTGTGGGGCGGTGAGATGAGTTCCTTTCAAATGGAGAAGCGATACCTTTGTAAGCAGGGGCCCATCATCTGGAGTCTGTTAAACGTCTCTGTGGTGAGTGATTCCGCTGGCGCTCCGCTTGATTTTATTGCCCAAATCCAGGATATCACCGAGCGTAAGCAAGCTGAAGAAGCGCGACGACAGAGCCAGGAGGAACTTCGCCGTCTGAATCAACAGTTGGAAGATTATAGTCAAAACCTGGAACAGAAGGTAGCTGAGCGTACCCATGAAATTGAACGGCGACGCCAGGTGGCTGAGGGTTTGCGGGATATGTTGACCATCCTGAACTCTAATCGTCCCCTGCACGAAATTCTAGATTACCTTGTGGCCGAGGCCACCCGGCTGCTGGATACACAAAGCGGCGCCGTTTTCCGTTTGCAGGCCGACCAGGAGCTATTTACCGTTCAGACCAGTTGCGGCCTGCCCGCCGAGTATGTGACAGATCTGAGCTTTCCACTCCGGCGGAGTTTTTTGGGGCAGGCGGTGTTGAGTCGTCGGCCGGTGGTCATCTCCGATCTGGCCGCCGCCCTGGGCGAACAAGACATCGGCCTGGATCTGCAGCGGCAGGCCATCCTGGCCCGTCACTATCACACCCTCCTGGCGGTGCCCCTCCTTCGTCAAGGCGGCTCTGAGGAGTCTGATGAAATTTATGGCGGGATTGGCCTCTACTATCCTACCTGGCGTCAGTTCTCTGACGAGGAAATTGGCTTGGCCGTGGCCTTCGCCGATCAGGCCACCTTAGCCATTGAGAACGCCCGGCTGCGCCAACGAGTCGAGCAAGCGGCCGTGATCGTGGAGCGGGCGCGGCTGGCCCGGGAACTGCACGATTCGGTGACCCAGTCGCTGTATAGTTCGACCTTCTTTGCCGAAGCAGGCCGACAATTGGCTGAGGCTGGGGATGTAGCGGGCGCGGCCCAACGTTTGACCCGGATTGGCGAAATCGTACAGCAAGCCCTCAAGGAGATGCGACTGCTCGTTTACCAGTTACGGCCACCAGTATTGGCGCAAGAGGGATTGGTAGGAGCATTGCGGCAACGCCTGGATACGGTTGAAAAGCGGGCCGGGGTGGAGGCGCGCCTCCTGGTGGAGGACCTGGTTGAATTACCAGCACCCGTGGCAGAAGGATTCTATCGTATTGCCCAGGAAGCTCTGAACAATGCCTTGAAGCATGCCCAGGCTACCGCGGTGACGGTCTATCTCCGCTCCGAGGGGAAGGGAGTAGTGCTGGAAGTGGTAGACAATGGCCAAGGCTTCGACCCCAACAAACTAGATGACACTGGCGGGTTGGGCTTGGTTAACATAAAAGAACGAGCGAAGCAGCTCAATGGCTCATTAGAGATCAATTCTGTCCCAGGCAAAGGAACGAGCCTGAAAGTAAGGGTGGAGGTGTCTTGATGACTGAGGTAAAACCTATTCGTATTCTCATTGCCGATGACCATACCGTGGTGCGCGAAGGGGTGCGCTCTTTGCTCAGTATCGTGCCCGATATCGAGATAATCGGCGAAGCAGCAGATGGGATTGAAGCGGTCCAGAAAGCCCGGTCTCTGCAACCCGATGTCATCATACTTGATCTGGTGATGCCTCGCCAGGACGGCCTGGCGGCTATCAACGAGATTAAGCAAGACAACCCCACTGCCCGTATTTTGGTTCTGACCAGCTTTGCCGAGGACGAAAAAATCTTTCCTGCGATCAAGGCCGGGGCGCTGGGCTACCTGTTGAAAGATTCGTCCCCCCAGCAGTTGCTTCAGGCCATCCGGGACGTTTATCGGGGCGAATCGTCGCTGCATCCGACCATTGCCCACAAGTTGATTAGCGAACTCAACCGGCCCTCAGACTTGCCGCCGACGCCGGAGCCACTCACCGAGCGGGAGGTGGAAGTGTTAAGACTGGTCGCCCGGGGGCTCTCCAATGAGGAGATTGCCGAAATGCTGGTGGTCAGTGAGGGCACGGTGGGCAAACACGTCAGCAATGTCCTGGGCAAATTGCATCTGGCTAATCGGACCCAGGTGGCCCTGTATGCGTTACGGAAGGGGCTGGCCAGCCTGGATTCAGACTGAGGGCAACTACAGAAATTAGGTAGTCAAGACCACCTTGAAGGTGGTCTTTTTTTTATTTGAAAGTCACCTTTTTGTCAATGTGCCTCGAGCCGAAGCGCAATATACTGAAGTCAGACAGCCAGAAACAACGGAACCGTCAGGAGCGTAATGATAAGGATGATAAAACCTGAGGCAATAACCCTCATCGTGGCCAAACCAGGCCAATTCCGAGAGGGTTTACAGGCTATGTTGACCTCAATACCTCAGATAAAGCAAGTCAGCCAAGTAGACGATGCTTCCTCAGCACTCAGGATGGTTGCCCAGCACTCCCCCGCGCTCGTCCTGTTGGACTTTGATCTATCGAGCAGTGACATTCTGGCAGTGACCCTAAAGCAGATCAAGGCCACCTGGCCTCAAAGCCACTGCATTGCGCTGGTTCATAATGAGCAGGAATATCAGCTAGCCAAAGCTGCTGAGGCTGATGTTGTCCTGATGAAAGGGGTCCCGGCCACACAGCTTTTAGCAATAGTGAAAGAACTCCTGTCTCGACCAGAGACCTGATATAAAGAACAAAAATTCGCTATCGAAGAGCTGCTGTTTCAGTAAAGAACATAGGCCAAAGTACAGGGAGGTGGGGTAATGATGTTGCTGCAAAGGACCGAACAACAGAGCCGTGAGGCGGGGACTCGGAGGACCAAGCGCCGGCGGGTTAGGCCGACGAGTGACGCCCATAAAACCAAAAAGCAACTCATCAGCGAATTGACCGCCATGCGCCGGCAGTTTGGCGAACTGATGACCTTCCAGCAAGAGACAGGTCAGCAAATGGACCAGGCCCAGCAGCGGCTGGAGGCTTTTGGGCGCTTTGTCGGCGAAGCGGCGTACGACCTCAGGAATAGTTTGACGGTCATTCGCTGCTATTCCGAACTGCTGCTCGACGACCGGCTATATTGACGTTAACAGCCAGGTAGGTCCAAGGATCCAAGTTTACCCTCTACCTGCCCGCCTGGCCAGGTGAAGCATGATAACAGAAAAGATTTTCCAAAATTAATGAACATAGAAGGTAAACCGTGAAAGTATCACTACAGAAGGACATCTCCAAAGTACAGCCGGAAGATTTCCCACGGGTGTTAGAAGTCTGGGAAGCCTCGGTCCGCGCCACTCATCATTTCCTTTCGGAGGCAGATATTCAGTTCTTCAAGCCACTCATACCGGATGAGATTTCTCATGTGGCCGAGTTGGCCTGTGTGCGTGATAGCGCCGGGCAGGTTGCTGGCTTCGTTGGCGTCGAGGACGGTAAAATCGAGATGCTGTTCATTCACCCCATGTGGCGTGGGCAAGGGGTCGGCAGCAGATTGGTGAGGTATGCCGTTAAGGAGCTTGAGGCAGTGTTGGTTGATGTCAACGAGCAGAATGAACAGGCACTGGGTTTTTATCGACGGATGGGATTTGAGGTTGAAGGGCGTTCTGAGTTGGATAGCACCGGTAAGCCGTTCCCTTTGTTGCATATGCGGCTAATTGATTTGGCGGGCAGGCCCAATTCCGGTCGTCAAGCGGTGATAGGAGGAAGCATTGAAAGTACATCTGCGAGTAGCTCGGCCAACCGATAACCTCCAAGAAATAGTCAAATTTTATCGTGATGGACTTGGTTTTGAGATCATTGACTCGTTTGAAGACCATGCCGGGTTTGATGGAGTGATGTTAGGCCACAAAGAGTTAGATTATCACTTGGAATTCACCCATAGAAGAGGGTATACGTCGGGCAGAGCACCAACAAAGGAGAATCTCCTAGTTCTATACTTGCCCAACAAGAGCGAGTGGGAGGAGGCTGTCAAAAGAATGGAGGAGTGTGGATATAAAGCAGCAGGATCAGAGAACCCCTATTGGGATGTGAGAGGTAAAACATTCGAGGATGCCGACGGATATAGAGTGGTGTTACAGCAGGCACCCTGGGCTTCTTTACCCAAAGCATGCGCTTGCCCTGGCTGATCGCTTTTCTGGTGATTGTGATTGAGTCGCTTGGCTCGCTAGCCTTGCTGATTGGTTTCGCCACCCGCTTGAGCGCGCTGGGGTTGATAACAGTCATGGTCGGCGCGATCCTGACCAGTCACGAAACGCTGATGATTTCACTCAAGCTAATACGGGCGAAAAAGTGGCTAATTGTGAAACAAACTTTGGTTTTGAAAGGGGGTGGTCTTAACAAGGAATATTCCAGCCGATAAGTTTTGGTCAAGATTTTCAAACAAATTCTGAGGCGAGCGGCTCGATTGTTTTTCTCCCCAAGGCTTTGTTAATGTTTGGGTAAGGCCCTCGTAACAAGTGTACCCTACTCTGGTAATAGTTTCATTAAACGTAAATAAAAGGAGATTGAAAAAATGTTTAAAGGATTAACTAAAGTTTGGGCAGTATTAGGTGTACTGGTGCTGCTCACTACGGTAACAGCAGCGGCGTTTAAGGCTGATACGGTCACCTTCAACGTCCGTATTGAAAATGTGGGTGATTTCAAATTTAATTCGAGCGGGGTTTTTAACACCCCGGTCGGCGCGAGTGAGCCAGGCCCCCTGGTCCCCGGCGGCGCGTATGAGGTTAGCTTTAACGCCGTGCCCGGCGACCGGCTTTCTTTCACCAGCATGTTCGTTCAGTCCAACGACTGGTTCATCGCTCCGGATCAGGCCGGATTGGCCCTCTTCGACAACGACGGCACCCTCCTCACGGGTGATGTGACCAAGCAGATCCACCTCTGGGACAGCGGCACCGAGATCAATCAGGAGCTGGGCCTGGGTGCGGACCAGGCCCTCCGCCAGGCCGGTCCCAACACTGGGGCAGCCGACCCTGACCACACCGTACGCCTGGTCAGCGATGAATTTGATAACCTGCCGGCCCTCAGTGATCTGGTCAAGGTAACGCTGAACTCACCGGCGGCCAATCAATTTGTGCTGCGTATCGAAAATATCGCACCTGAGGGCATTTTGACCACCTCCGACGGCCAGTCTCAGCCCGTTCCCTTTGCGCCGGGCGTATGGGCCGTCCATTCTGGCGCCAGCCCGCTATTCACCGCAGGTGCGCCTGACTTTGGGCGAGGGCTGGAGGCGTTAGCTGAGGATGGCGACCCTTCCACTTTGGCGACCAGTTTAGCCGCTCAATCCGGTCTGGTCACGCCTTTTGCGCCGGGCGTGTGGGCCGTCCACACCGCCGCCAACCCGCTGTTCACCGCCGGCCAGCCTGATCGGGGGCTGGGCCTGGAAGCCCTGGCCGAAGATGGCGATCCCTCGACCCTGGGCAAAGCCCTGGCTGGTCAGGAAGACGTTATCAGTGCTGGAGTGTTTAATACCCCGGTCGGGGCTGCTGAGCCAGGAGCGCTCCTGCCCGGCCACGCCTACGAGTTCAGTTTTGAGGCCACCCCCGGCGATTATCTATCCTTCGCCACGATGTTTGTCCAGTCCAATGACCTGTTCTATGGCCCGGCCGGGAAAGGGATCGCCCTGTTTAGAGCCGATGGCGCGCCGATCAGGGGTAATGTCACCCGCCAGATTTTGCTGTGGGATGCCGGGACAGAAGTCAACCAGGTCCCCGGTTTTGGGGCGGACCAGGCCCCGCGTCAAGCCGGTCCCAATAGCGGCGCGGACGAAAAGGGGGCCGTCCACGTGGTGAGTGATGGCTTTAGCTATCCGGCTACCGCCAGCACCATTCGAGTGACCATTACCGTCCCATAGCAATCACCCGTAAGGTCAAACAGGCCATCCACCACAATGGTGGATGGCCCATCGTAAATAAATTTTGAAATTCTTACGAACAAATTAAACCTGAAATCAATCGAATGGCCGGTTTTATCAGGGAAGTGATCTGTAAGATTCTCGTAATATTTTCCGGGTATGTTACAAACGTCCATATCGTCAAAGTTAAAAATGGAACACCCCCTGAAGGGAACAGGTAGTAGCAGGTTCGTCTAATTTCTCTGGTTACATCTTTTGACGCACCCGCACCCGTCTCCCTTCGGGGTCTCCGATTTTGAAGGAGTCAAAACTCTTGTCTGAATTCATTCCACTGCTCGCATCGTCATCCCCGCCGAAAGGTTCTCTGCGGCTGCTGCCGGAGCAGATGTTTCTGCCAGACGCTTATCGCCTGCCCACTGGAGTAGCCAAAGGCCCACTTTCGCCCATCAGCCCCCGTGTGGTCTTCATCGAAGTCACTAACCGCTGTAACTTATTGTGCGAAACCTGTCCCCGCACCTTCTTTGATCGAGAGCCGTTGAAAACACTTTCGTGCGCTGAATTTGTCCAGATTGCCGAACAGTTTCCCGAAATGCGCCGGGTTCTGCTGCACGGCATCGGCGAACCTCTGCTCAACAAAGAGCTGCCTCAAATCATTAAGTACCTGAAAGGGCGCGAGGTTGAGGTGATCATTAACTCCAACGGTACCCTGCTGACGCCCACCTGGCAGGCAGCGTTGGTGGAAAGTGGTCTCGACCAGTACCGCTGCTCGATTGATGGAGCCAAATCCGAAACCTATGCTCGGATTCGCGGCGCGAATGCGCTCCCCAAACTGGTCGAAGGCTTGGCGGGACTTGTCAAAACCAAAGCCCGCCTGCAAGCCGAAACGCCCCGCATTTCCATCTGGTGCGTGGCTACAAAAGAGAACCTGGCCGAACTACCCGATTTGGTGCGGCTGGCGGCCCGGCTGGGCGTGCCGGAACTTTATTTACAGCGCCTGGTTTACTTTGCCCGCGAGCCGGAGCAGCAGTTCGGCCTGGCCCGTGATGACCGGACGATCTTTGGCCCGGATCACGACTACCAGGAGGAGATCATCACCACCTGTGAAGCGCTCAGCGCTGAATTGGGTCTTGACTTCCGGGCTTCGGGGGCGCGCGACCCACGCCACAGCCTGGAAGCTGCCCGTCCCGCCGACTTTTCTCCCTGGCAGGAATGTATGCGCCCCTGGACTACTGCCTATGTGACCGCTAACGGCAACTGTCTGCCCTGCTGCATTTCTCCATTTGCCACCAGTAATTACAGCAGCCTGATTCTGGGCAACCTGTTCGAGCGGCCTTTTGCCGAAATCTGGACTGACTATCTTTACCAGAAGTTTCGGTCAAAGCTGTTAAGCCCTCAACCCCACCAGGCCTGTTCCAGTTGTGGCGTCTACTGGAGTCTATAAAAAACCCAATTTTTAGAGATTAATAATTTTTGAGGAGGAAATCAATGACTAACGATGTCACCAGGCAAGCCCCCCCATATCATGAATACTTGGAGCGAGTCGTTACCGAAATAATTGCCCCGGCTGCTGTCGAGATTGATCAAACTCGGGCCTTTCCCCGGTCGGCTATGGCCGCGCTTGGTGAGGCCGGACTGTTGGGTCTGATCAGCGCTGCCGAGGTGGGCGGTCTGGGCCAGGGCCATCGAGCGGCCACACTGGCGGTAGAGCGCGTGGCTCGCGAATGCGCCTCAACTGCGCTAGTCCTGTGTATGCACTATGCCGCGACAGCCGTTATTGAAGCGCATGGTCCGCGTGACGTCCGTGAAGCTATTGCTGCCGGCCGCCATACCACTACACTCGCCTTCTCCGAAAGTGGTTCGCGCAGTCATTTTTGGGCCCCGGTCAGCACGGCCACCGAGGTTTCTGGAAATGGCCATATCCGTCTCGACGCCCGTAAAAGCTGGATTACTTCGGCAGCGCAAGTGGACAGCTACGTTTGGTCAAGCCGGCCCCTGGCGGCGGAGGGCGCCAGCACCATCTGGCTGGTGCCAAGCCAGGCCGCGGGCTTACAGGTAGTTGCTCCTTTCGATGGATTGGGCTTGCGAGGCAACCATTCCAGCCCGGTTATGGCTGAGGGCGTCATGGTTGAAAAAGCAGCAATGCTGGGCCCAGATGGCGGCGGCTTTGAGGTGATGATGAACATCGTTTTGCCGTATTTCCAACTGATGAATGCGGCCGGCTCGGTCGGTCTGATGGAGGCGGCGACGACCCAAGCAGCCGCCCATGTCGGCAGCACCCAATTTCAACACCTGGGCAGCTCCCTGGCCGATTTGCCGACGATCCGGGCCTATATTGCTCGGATGAGAATTAAAACCGATATGGTGCGGACGCTGCTGCTGGACACGCTTGATGCCTTGGAGAATGGTCGGGCTGACACGATGCTGCGTATCCTGGAAGTTAAGGCAGCAGCCGGTGAAACTGTGACTGAAGTCACTGACCTGGCTATGCGCGTTTGTGGCGGCGCAGCCTTCCGCAAGGAAGTTGGCGTGGAACGTTACTTCCGAGATGCACGGGCGGCGACGGTGATGGCCCCCACGACCGATGTACTGTATGACTTTATCGGTAAGGCGGCCTGTGGGCTGCCGCTGTTTTAAGGGGGTGCAGCCGTGGGAAAACAAGTTGATCAACTTATCACCATGCTGCAAAGGTCGTTGGCCGAGACGCTTGAGGTGTTATCGCGGCTGAGTGAGGCTGAACTGGATGACTCGTCGGACCATCCTTGCGCTATGGGTGGTACGGTGCGCGATTTACTCACCCACAATATTGACCATGAGCGGATGCATGTTGGCCAGGTTTACAGCGCCCGTTACAGTTTGCGGCACATGCAAAAGAGTGAAGCCGACCGGCTGATGGCCGAAACCCTGCGTGCTCGCACCGATTTGATCGCCGCCCTCATTGGCCTGCCCGACAGCGCCCTCGATACCCGCACACCCGATGACCAATGGACTATTCGAGAGATGATCGAGCACACCATTTATTGGGAACGACATTCCATAGCCGACCTGGCCCACCAAAAACTGGCCCACCGGTTGCCTGCCGACCGGCCCAGCCTGGCATTAGAAGTGATGGACCCAATTTATGGTAAGTTGCCCTCGTTTGAGAATAGATCCGAGGAATCGTCTCATCCATGATCTTAAGGTACAATACGGTCCCTCGGATGAGGAAAAGTCAAGTGCAACTCAGATAGGTATTATGATGTTTGAACAAAGTGACACCCAAGTTGTCTGCGACCCACCCGCACTCCAGTGGAAATTATGGCTGTACACCAATTATGACTGCAATCTGCGCTGTTCCTACTGCGTGGCTAAATCCAGTCCTAATGCGCCGCGCCGGTCGTTGGGTTTGACCAATGTGCAGCGGTTGGTAGATGAAGCGGTTGAACTGGGCTTCAGCGATGTTTTCTTCACCGGCGGCGAACCCTTCATCCTGAACGAAATTTACGATATGCTGGCCTACTCCTCAGCGCAGGTCAAAACGACGGTGCTGACCAATGCCATGATTCTGCGCGGCCCCCGTCTGGATAAATTGTGTGATACCGCCAATGATAACTTGATTGTCCAGGTCAGTTTGGACGGGGGTCAGCCCGAACATCACGACGCTTACCGGGGCAAAGGCTCCTGGACCAAAACCGTCGAAGGGATTGGGCTGCTGCAAGAGCGAGGCTTCCGCGTCCGCCTGAGCACGACCGAAACGCCGGCCAACTCAGCTCATTTGGAGCAAGTCTGTGCGTTTCACCGCAGCTTAGGCATTCCCGATGAAGATCATTTTGTTCGACCCTTAGCCAAGCGTGGTTACTCCAGGGAAGGGCTGGAGTTGGCGATGAGCAACCTGATCCCCGAAGTGACGGTTAACCTCGATGGCGTATTCTGGCATCCTTTGTCTACCGATGCCGATATGCTGGTCAGTCGTAAGTTATTCCCGTTAGCTGCTTCGGTTGAACGTATCCAACAGCAGCTCGAGGTGATGGCCCAGGGCGGTGTTCCGCTAATGACCTTCACCTGAGGCTAGGACGACCGGCTTCCGGGTGAAGCGACACAAAGTAGCAGGGTAGCAAGGTTGCAGATCGCAGGATTCTACTTGCCGCTTCGCGTGCTACTCTGCAACCTGTGACCCTGAAATTCAATTCAAGGAGAGTCTACGATGATCCAAGCCTTTGTTTTTATCGAAGCCGAACCTGGTCGGGTGCAAGAACTGGTCAAAGAGTTGGCCGGGATGGAATTGGCCAGTTCGGTCATCAAGCAGGTTTATGCCGTTACCGGGCGCTGCGACCTGATCGCCCTCATCGAAAGCCCCGACATTCCCTCTCTGGGCGACTGAGTCGCCAATGGTATAGGGAACGCCGTGGGCGTTCGCCGCACTGAAACCAGCCTGATTGTTTGGTCCGAGTCAGCCCCTTCCCCGGCAACTTCTTCATAACATTGCGCGAAGGAGTAAGCCATGAATCCAGATATTCGTGCCGGAGTACAACGTGCCTATTCCGCTGCGGCTGAAAATCCGCAGGCTGAGCATCCCTTTCCGGTGGGCCGGTCATTTGCGGAGAGCCTGGGCTATTCGCCGGATGTGCTGGCAACTATTCCGGCGGCGGCGGTTGACGCTTTTGCCGGCGTCTCCAACGTGGCTGTCTTTGCCGAAATTCCGCCAGGCGCAACCGTACTTGACTTAGGCTGTGGGGCCGGACTTGACTCTTTAATTGCTGCCCGGCGAGTTGGCCCAACCGGAAAGATTATCGGGATAGATTTTAGCGAAGCGATGTTGGTACGGGCGCGTCAAGCTGCCGCAGAAGCCGGGATCAACAATGTCGAATTTCGCCAGGCCGATGCTGAAAATCTCTCGCTTGACGATGCCTCAATTGATGTCGCCCTGGTCAACGGTATCTTTAATCTAAACCCGGCGCGTGACTGTATTTTTAGCGAATTGGCTCGCGTGGTGCGGCCTGATGGCGCTATCTACGCAGCGGAGCTTATTCTGCGCGAACCGCTGCCTTCGGAGACCCAAGCGAGTGAAACGAATTGGTTCGCCTGAATTGCCGGAGCCAAGGAAGGCGGGGCCTTCCTGGCGGAGTTTCGCGCCGTTGGCTTTAAGGAAGCCCGGCTGCTGCGTACCCTGCGCAATGCGCGGACAAAAAATCCTCACGTCTTGGCCGCCGAGGTTTTCGCCCGCCGGTAGGCCGTGAGACTACAGATATTAAGAAAAATGTCACCTTTCTGTAAGAGATTGTTAATTTTCGCGTGGCAAGATAGAGTCACGCACGGTCTATGAGGAGTTATTGATGCCCCCTAAAGCCTGGAAAACCCAATCGTCGCGCCAGATTTACGAGAACCCCTGGATGAAGCTGCACGAGGACATTGCCGAGATGCCTAACGGCCAGACTACTGTCTACGGCGTTGTCGAGTGCGCCGAGTGTGTGGGCGTATTGCCCTTTATTGACGACGATCACGTAGTCATGGTGCGCCAGTATCGCTACGTTTTTGGTGAAGATCATCGCTGGGAAATGCCAAGCGGCGGGGTCAAGCGAGGCGAGGCGCTGGAAGAAGCCGCCCGGCGCGAGTTGCGCGAGGAGGTGGGCTACGACGCCGCCGAGTTGCAGCACGTCAGCACCTACTTTCCCAGCAAATCTATCGTGCGCGAGACTGGCTACTTATTCATTGGCCGAGGCTTGACCCAGGTGAAGGCTGTTCCCGACGAAACCGAGTTTCTGGAAATCGCCATTTTTCCTTTTCACCGGGTGCTGCAAATGGTCAATGCCAGCGAAATCCGGGATAGTATGACCGTCATTACGGTGCTTCACGCCGCCAGATTGCGCGGGGAGTAAGGGGCAGCGTGTAGCATTTGGGTGGGCAATGAGACTATTCTTAAAAGCGAACACTGCGGGTGAGGTGTCCGCACTTCACCTTCTGCCTTAATAGGAGTAAGGAGAATTTTATGGCTACTTATACCCTGGCTCAACCCAAAGTGACAGCTTGGGAAGAAACCCTCAGAAAGGTCGTGCTGGTTCTGGCTCGGCTGCTGCTGGCCTTGCTTTTCTTTGCCAATCTTTTCTGGAAAATGCCGCCCACGTTCAACTGTCCGGCTGATTTTACCTTCGCCAGAGCAGATGTGAGCGGCAAGTTGGTTCGCAGCAGCGGCTTATGCGACTGGGTCGGCGTGGAAGCGGTCTGGTCCCACCGTCCCCGCCAATTCTTTGTGGTCAACCTCGACAACCAGGGCCCCCCGGAGATCGCCCTTGATGTAAGCTGGCTGGCCCGGCTGAACGGCCTGTTCTTGGAAAATTTTGTTATGCCCAACATCCGCTGGTTTGGTTACGTGGTCTGGGGAATGGAAGCCTTTATTTTTGTCAGCCTGCTGCTGGGACTGTTTGGCCGCCTGGGGGCGCTGGTGGCCATCGCGCAATCCGCGCAATTGCAGCTTGGCCTGGCCGGGATCAGCAACCCCTTTGAGTGGGAGTGGGGCTACCATCTGATGGTCATGATTTCGCTCATCGTGTTTGCCTTTGCCCCGGGACGCATTCTGGGTATTGACGCTTGGCTGCGGCCGCGCCTGCAAGCAGCGTCCGAAAGAGGTAATCGTCCGGCCAGATTCCTGGGGTGGCTGACCTAACCTGCAGCGAGTAAATATGCGTCTGACCGCGCTCGGCCTAAATTTTGCCTTGGTACTTTTCTCGATCCTGGTCGCCTTGGTGGGGGCAGAGGCAGCCGTGCGTTGGCTGGGCTATCAACCCTGGCAGGTCAAGGATCTCAAAATCAGGGTTGAGCCAGGTGGTAAATTTTTTACCCCACGCCCAACCCTCGGCTATACCCATTTACCGGGAAAATTCCAGGTCACCCTGCCGGATGGTTATACTTTTGAAGTGACCCATCGCGCCGACACGTTGCGGATTACCCATCCACTTAACACCTACGACGTTGGGCCACGGAAAGATGAAATCTGGATTTTTGGCTGCTCCTTTACCCACGGCTGGACGTTGAACGACGCCGAAACCTATCCCTGGTTATTGCAAGTGCAGTTGCCGGAGTATGAGGTCGTCAATTTTGGAGTCAGCGGTTATGGCACACTGCAATCATTGATCCAATTTCAAGAAGCCTTGGCAAAACGCCTTCAACCGAAGCTGGTCATCCTGGCCTATGCTTCTTTTCACGACCAACGCAATACGCTCTTAAGGTTGCGCAGCAAACAAATTGTGCCCTGGAATAAACTTGGCTCGATTGTCCAACCTTATGCGACGCTGGATCAGAAGGGCAATTTAAACGTCGCCATGGCTGAAATGACCTATCGTGAGTTTCCCTTGATGCGCAATTCAGCCCTGATGAACCTGATTGAAACTACCTACGATGACAAGGTCGAAGATGCCTTCTATGAAAGCCACGCCGTCACTAAAGCCATCATTCGGGAGTTTGGCCGGCTGGCTAAAGCTCATGGGGTTGAGTTGGTGGTGGCCGGGCTGCTCTCCGACCCCTTGACCACCGACACGCTGGCCTACAGCCGAGAACAGGGAATTACGACGGTAGATATTTCCGTTGACCTGTCTATCCCCGCCCATCGAAATTGGCCGCACGATCCCCACCCCAGCCCGGCGGCCAACCGGCAGTACGCCCAAAAGTTGGCGTCATTTTTAGAGCGTGACATTTTGAAGTGATTTAGATAGGTGGATAGTGTCAATCAACGCTAAATCCAAAATCTACGCCTATTTGACGCGTAGTCGAAAATCTAAAATCCTTATCCTCGGTTCACTCTTACCATTACCCTACCTGGCTGCCTGGTGGTTAAGCGATCTGCGCCAGCACACGCTTGGCTTTGAAATCCTCTTTTTTGTGGCCTTTGCTCTCTATGCCGGGGCAATTGTTGTGGCGCTGCGCCAGGAGACCTGTTCAAGCGGTGAATTGATCGCTGCTTTTGCCCTGGCCGCGATTATGCAAGGCTGGCTCATTTACACCCTCCCAACCCTTTCCGATGATATGTACCGCTATATCTGGGATGGGCGTGTCCAGGCGCAGGGAATCAGTCCTTATCGCTATTCCCCCAAAGCACTGGAGTTGGCTCATTTGCGGGATGAAGTCGTTTGGCCGCACATCAATCGTAAGGCGTCTGTCACCATCTATCCACCTGCAACCGAGCTGACCTACGCCCTGTTGTGGCGCATCCGGCCGGACAATGTCCGTTGGTTTCAAATCGTGATGGCTGCAAGTGGCTTATTGGCCGGGGGACTGCTGATCGGTTTACTGCAAGCATTAGGACGTTCCCCCAGCCGGGTGCTGATTTATCTCTGGTCACCGCTACTGGTATTTGAAACAGCTCACGCCGCCCACGTGGATGGTCTCCTCTTGCCCCTGCTGGTGGGGGCCTGGTGGGCGCGGGTCAAGGAACGAGACAGCCTGGTCGGAGTCTTATTAGGGCTGGCCACGGCTATGAAGTTTTATCCGGCCCTGCTGGTGCCGGCGCTGTGGCGGCCGCAGCATCCGCAGGGGCGCTGGCGGCTGCCGGTCGCTTTTGGGGTCACAGTTTTGCTTACCTACCTGCCCTACCTGCTGCGCTATGGCGGTGAGGTCATCGGTTTTTTGCCCAAGTATCTGCGGGAGCAATTTAACATTGGACCGCTGGTCACCATGCTCCTTTCGTTTTTTAGCGGGTTGGATTTAGAGGCCAAACAGAGCGTCGGCCTTTTGCTGCTGACCATCCTGGCCCTGCTCAGTCTGGCTATGGTCTTGCATCCGGCTAAGGACGGCGAAACGGCGCTGCGCCGGTGCATTTGGCTCATCGGCGCATACATTTTGCTGTCTTACAATCTGTTTTCGTGGTATCTATTGTGGTTGTTGCCCTTGCTGGCCCTTTTTGTCCAGCCGGGGCAGTGGTTCGGCTTTAGGGGCGACGCCTGGACGGGTTGGTGGCTCTTCAGCGGGTTGATTGCTTTATCCTACACCTTCTTCATTCACTGGAAACCCGTGCCTGCCGCTCAGTGGACCCAGTTTTGGCCGCTCTACCTGTTTTTGGCCATGGACCTGGCTCGCCGCTGGCAGGAAATTGATGTTTACCTAAAACGCCAGCCTAAACCGTTACCCCAAAGTGACCTTTAACCCTAATGAGTAAAGAGGTAAGATGCGTTCGGATCTAAGAAGCTTTACCAGAGCCTTTTCATGGCAGGGACAGCCTCCCAGGCTAGCGATCCAGAATCCAACCGCGATCATGGGGTTGGCTGGCTTAGCCGGGTTAAATCTGGCTATCTATTTAGGGGTTTTTGTGCTCCCATATTATCTATTTAACTGGTATCAGTACCCCCGGTTGAGCCTGCGCCCTTTTGCCCGGGACAACCCGGTGACGTTGGTGACGTTGGTCTGGGCTTTTCTGGTTCAGGGAGGGTTGTACTGGCTCGGCTGGCGGCTGGCCTTACAAGTGCGGGGCCGGGCGGCCTGGCTGGTTGTCCTGGGGAGTACGGTGGCGTTTTACCTGGCCCTGCTCTTTCTTTATCCCATTGATGCCGTTGACATTTTTGAAAATATCATGCACGCTCGCATTTCCAGCGTTTACGGCGCTAATCCTTTTCTGAATGTAGCGCGGCAGTTTCCCGGCGATCCCTTTTATCCCTACCTTGTTTGGCGAAGCATACCCTCGGTCTACGGGCCACTCTGGGAGATGCTGGCCGCGGGAGTCGTCCGGCTGGCCGGAAATGATATCATCGCCAATGTGCTGGCTTTCAAGGTCTTGAATGGTCTCTTTTTAGCTATCAGCATTAGCCTGGTTGCGGCCATCCTCCGCCGGATGGCCCCGGAGCGAGCACTGGCCGGGGTAGTGCTGCTGGCCTGGAATCCGGTGGTGTTGTATGAAACCATCGGCAACGGCCACAACGACATCGTCATGGCCGTCTGGCTGCTGGCCGCCGCCTGGGCCATCATTTCACAGCGTTATACTCTGGCAATTTTAGCCCTGGTGGTGGGCGCGTTGGTTAAATTTATACCTTTGCTCTTGATCCCGGTCGCCGGCCTGATTGCTCTCCGCACTTTATCTAACACTCGTGCCCGACTGCATTTCTTGGCCGTAACAACTCTTGCAGCCGCGGTCTTGATCGTGCTGGCTTATGGCCCCTACTGGCATGGTCTTGAAAGCCTGGCAGTTGTCCGGCGAGCCGAGTTTTTTACCTCCTCGCTGCCGGCCGTCATTTATGCCTGGCTCAAATTAACCTGGGACTTAAAGGATACTGCCTGGAAAATTGGCCTGGGGGCGGCCGGTATCACCGCCCTATTTGTCTTGTGGCAAAGCGATCAGGCGGCACAGGATCGCTCATGGCTCAACTTCAGTCGGGCCGCTTTCAAGATTTTGATGTTTTATCTACTGGTCACTTGCCTTTGGTTTCAGCAGTGGTACGCTGTTTGGCCCCTGGCCATCGCCGCGCTGCTGCCGCCCGGCCCGCTGCCGCGCTTGGCGGTGCTGTTTAGCTTTGCCGCCACGTCCAAACATCTCGTTTTCGGTCCCCTGCTGTTTTGGGCGCAGCCCCCGCCGCCGCGTCTCTGGGCAGAGCTTTTCTTTGGCCCAGCCGTATTAATGATCCCCTGGCTGTACGTTGGCCTGGCTCTCTGGTTGGGCAGGCAAACAAAAACTTCGAAAGATCAGCGCACGGGTGAGACCTGAATTTCAAGAACTTATCAAGGTAAAGGAAAATTTTAATGACCCAACCCGACTCAGCTTTCAGCAAGGCGCTCCTGGTTGTCGCCAAGCGTCCGGCCCCCGGCCAGACCAAAACCCGGCTCTGCCCGCCCCTTTCACCCGATCAGGCGGCGACCTTATACGACTGTTTCTTGCGTGATACGCTTGATTTAATCCGCCAGGTGCCCGGGGTCCAGCCGATCATCGCCTACCTGCCTGAGGCAGAGAAAGCTTACTTCGTCACCCTGGCCCCCGACTTTCAACTCCTGTTGCAAGAAGGCGCTGATCTCGGCGCCCGCCTGGACCACGCCCTGACCACCTATTTGCAGCTTGGCTTTACCAGCGCCGTAATTATGGACAGCGACAGTCCAACCCTACCCGCTACCTGCCTGATAGCTGCCTTCGAGGCCCTGGCGGAGGCCGATGTCGTCTTGGGGCCGTGCGACGATGGCGGTTATTATCTGATTGGACTAAATCGCCCCGCCCCGCGACTGCTGCGCGAAGTACAAATGAGCACGCCGCAGGTGGTTGCCGATACTCTCGCCCTGGCCGCCGAGGAAGGGCTGCGGGTTGAGCTGCTGCCAACCTGGTATGATGTGGATGAGGCCACCGCGTTGGCTCGGCTAGCCGCCGAGTTAAGCCAGTCTCCAACGACGGTTGCCCGCCATACCCGCGCTTTTTTTGCGGCCAATGGAGAAATCGCGGCAGTGATTGAAAAAAGCTATTGAGGCAATGGATCGTATAACAGTGATCATTCCGGCTTTAAACGAAGCCGGCAATATTCAGCGTCTGGTCCAGGAAGTCCTGGCCACCGCGCCAGTGCAGGTCATTGTGGTGGACAACGGCTCGACCGATACGACCGCCCAGGAGGCTCACGCAGCGGGCGCTCAGGTCGTCACTGAAGTCCGCCGGGGTTACGGCTACGCCTGTGCGGCGGGCGCAACTACGGCCCAAGAGGCCGATATCCTCGTTTTTTTAGATGGGGATTACAGTTTCCAGCCGAGTGAGTTGCCGCTTATCCTGGCTCCGCTACTAGCTGGCCAAGCCGACCTGGTGCTTGGCTCGCGCTACCGGGGGCAGATCGCGCCGGGGGCAATGCCGCCGCATCAACGGTTTGGCAACTGGTTGGTGGCGCACTTGATGAATTGGCTCTATGGCCTGTCTCTAACTGATCTGGGACCGTACCGGGCCATCCGCCGTTCACTGCTGGAACAACTGGAGATGCGGGAAATGACCTTTGGTTGGCCCACCGAAATGATGACCAAAGCCGCTCGCCGGGGAGCGCGTCTGGTTGAAGTGCCGGTCAGTTATCATCAGCGTCAGGCAGGAAGTTCCAAAGTTAGCGGCACCGTACGGGGCACAATTTTAGCAACCTGGTTTATTTTGGGCGTTACCCTGCGCTATGCCTGGGGCCAGGCTAGGCGCTGACACGGGCAAATTTGTAGCCGACGCCCCAGACGGTGAGGAGATATTGAGGATTGGCCGGGTCGGCTTCTATTTTTTCCCGCAGCCGGCGTACCAGCACCGTGACCGTCCCGCTATCGCCATAAAAATCGTAGCCCCAGACCTGGTCCAACAATTGATCCCGTGAAAAAACCTGGCCGGGATGGCTGGCTAAAAACCAGAGCAGATCAAACTCTTTAACGGTGAGCGTCACCACTTGGCCTTTGACTGTGACCAAACGGGTAGTGGTGTCTATCCTCAAATCACCGGCCTGCATGGTAGCGAATTTTGTCTCTACTGCCATCGTGCCAGCGCGCCGCAGCACTACTTTGACCCTCACCACCAGTTCTTTGGGACTAAACGGCTTGACCACGTAATCATCAGCCCCTATTTCCAATCCGACGATTTTATCGGCTTCTTCACCGCGCGAAGTGAGCATGATAATGGGAATGTTGAAACGCTCGTGGATCAGGCGAGTGACTTCCAGGCCGTTCACTTTGGGCATCATGACATCCAGTACCACCAAGTCTGGCGGATTATGCTCGACTGCTTGGAGTGCCGTCTCACCGTCGTTCGCTGTCTCAACCTCAAACCCCTCTCGGCGCAAGTAAAGCTCGACCACATCACAAATTTGGGGTTCATCATCTACGACCAAAATGCGCTGCCTGGCTGCCATCTTGCTGTCACCTCTCTTTTACCCACAGGTTAGATTTTATTATACCCCCAACCTCAAGGCCAGCCAACAGCCATATTTTGTAATCACTTTGCAATAATTTTGGCTTATACTGGCTACTACCCTCAAATTGAGGATTGAAGGAGCTAAGCTATGAAAGTTTTCCTGTGCCCCGTCGAAGCGATTCCTGAAGGTGGAACGAAAACAGCCACTTTCTTTGAACGTGAGGTGATTGCACTTAAGGTGGAAGGGAAACTAAAGGTTTATCTCAATATTTGCCCGCATTTGGGCGGCTCCCTGCGTCGAGAGGGTCATAAGCTTATCTGCCAGAGTCACAATTCGGAATTTGATTGCCGTAACGGTCAATGCTTGGGCGGACCAGCCCATCCTCAATCACGACTGCTGTATATACCTACTTTTGTGGAAGGGGGCCTACTCACTTTTTCGGTGGACATTGATAACCCACAAGGTGACCTTTTTGCTCAGGTTTTACCTCTTTTGATCCGCCAAAACGACGACGTTCAGTAAACGTCCTCAGCGTTTTTCCATTTAGCTCCATTAAATCCCCGACCATTGAACCATCCAACCTCATGAGTGCCAAGAAAAACTTGGCTGCTTAAGTGGCTGGACGCTTCTATTTTGTTCAACAAGCCCAAATTTTATGATTAATCTGTAATTCTTTTGTAAGCCTTTTGCAACCCCTTCATAAGAAATAGGCTCTACAATCTCACTAAGCTCATCAAACAGAAAGGAATCAGTTGATGACGACAACTCAACAATATGACGCCATTATCATCGGGGCTGGCCAGGCCGGCGGCCCTTTCTCCACCACCCTGGCCCAGGCTGGGTGGAAAACGGCTGTGAGTTAATTTAGACATCAGGCATTGTCAGGCTTGCTTGACGGCCTGAAACAAAAATCCAAACTATCAACAGAAATCATGGAGGATTAAACAATGAAAGGTTTACAAGGGAAAAACGTGTTAGTCACGGGCAGCACCTCCGGCATCGGTCAGGCGATTGCCGTGCGCTTTGCCCAGGAAGGGGCCAATGTGGCTATCAACTACCGTTCCCGGCGCGAGGAAGCCGCACAAACTCACGCCCAGGTCCATGGCGACGACCCCATGCATGATTACATGGATGAAATGGAAGAGGCGGGCATCAATCATATCTTCGTTCAAGGGGATGTGTCGGTAGAAGCTGATGTGATCAAAATGGTTCAGGAGACGATTGAGAAACTCGGTGGGCTGGATATTTTGATTAACAACGCCGGCATTCAAATCCCCGGCAATTCCCATGAGCTGACCATAGACAGCTTTGACCGGGTGCTGGGGGTCAACTTGCGGGGGGCTTATCTGTGCGCCCGGGAAGCGATCAAGCATTTTCTGGCTCACGAAAAGCCGGGCGTGATCATTAATGTTTCCAGTGTGCATCAGGAAATTCCCAAGCCCCGCTTTCTGAGCTACTCCATCAGCAAGGGCGGGATGCAAAATATGACCCGCACCCTGGCCCTGGAATACGCTGGGCGAGGCATACGGGTCAACGGGATTGGGCCGGGGGCGACGATTACGCCGATCAACCGGGCCTGGGTTGACGACCCGGTCAAGAGCGCGATGGTGTTGGAGCATATTCCGCTGCAGCGAGCCGCCACATCGGAAGAGATGGCCGCGGTGACCGCCTTTTTATGCTCCGACGAAGCCGCTTATATCACCGGCCAAACGATTTTTGTAGATGGCGGTTTGACCCTCTTTGCCGATTTCCGCACGGCCTGGTCATCGGAATAAATCTATTTTAGCCAAAGGAGAAACAGTCAATGAAATTCCTGGCAAGCAACCGGATGAAACAAGTACCCAATGAAGAAGTGATGGCTCTATTCCCGGCGGAACAGGCCCGCGTGGCCGAGTTGATGGCACAAGGTGTTTTAGAGAACCTGTACGTGGCGGCTGATTTTTCTAAAGCCTGGCTGGTCTTACAGAGCGAGTCCTTGGAAAAAGCCCGGCAAGTGGTCGAGTCGCTGCCCTTACATAAGTTTTCGCACAGCGAGGTTACCCCGTTGTTCGAGCAGAGATAATCTCTCATCAGGAGGCTTTTATGACCCAGCAGACATGGTGGCCCTCCCCATATGGCCCGGATGATCAAATAGGGATGTTGAATGAAATCACCCCGCTCAAGGTGGCCGAAGCCGCTCGGTTGGTACAGAAGGGCCAGGTTTATGACCTGGGGCACGTATTGGACGAAAAGGTCCCGGCATTCCCCGGCCGCAGCTTTCGGCAGCATCTGACCACCAGCGCCTATCTACTCAACCGCCGCCGGCCCGATGCCGGTCCAACGGGCTGGGGTGAGAACAATGTCAACTGGATTGTCGAGGTGGCCTCCAGTACCTCGCAACTGGGCACTCACCTGGATGCCCTCAATCATCTGCAAATCGGCGACCGCTTCTACAACGGCCATACTCTGACTGAATTGGCCGAAGAGTGGGGCACCAATAAGCTGGGTATCGAGATGGTACCACAAATCATCACTCGTGGTATTCTGGCGGATGTTGCCGGACTGCACGGTGTGGAACGGTTGGAGAAAGGCTATATCATCTCGCTCGCCGACGTAACTGCCGCCCTCGACCGGCAAAAGGTACACGTTAAGCGTGGCGATGCCCTCTTGTTCCACACCGGCTGGGGCGATCTGTGGATGCGGGACAACGACACCTATCTCTCCGGCGAGCCGGGGCCGGGGCTCGAACTGGCCGCGTGGCTGGTCGAGCAGGGAGTGGCCTTGAGCGGCTGCGATACCTGGAGTTACGGAGCCGTGCCGCCGGAAGATCCGGCGCTGCCCTTCGTCGTCCCGCAAACGTTGAATGTGCGGCATGGCCTGTTCATTGTGGAAAATCTAGCTACCAGCGAACTGGCTGGGGACAAGGTCTACGAGTTCATGTTCATCTTAACTCATGCTAAAGTGCGTGGCGCGACCGGGGCCTGGGTGTCACCGGTGGCGGTGGTGTAATAAAGGCGGAAGGTGGAAGGATGAAAGTTTTCCACCTTCCGCCTTCCAGTCAAAAGTTGATTTTCAAGGAGGTAAACGATGTCTGAAAGTAACCACTACGATGTCATTATCATTGGCAGTGGGGCTGGCGGGGGCACGATGGCTCGCGCTCTGGCTCCGACAGGCAAGCAGATTTTGATCC
The DNA here is from genome assembly GCA_015075185.1 of Anaerolineales bacterium. Taxonomy (GTDB): domain Bacteria; phylum Chloroflexota; class Anaerolineae; order 4572-78; family J111; genus DSQQ01. The sequence continues at coordinate 1,389,656 of JABTUW010000004.1, forward strand.
TGGAACGGGGCGGCTTTTTGCCTCGTGAACGGGAAAATTGGGATACCCGTTCGGTGGCCGTGGACAAGCGTTACGCCTCCGGGGAAACCTGGCACTTTGACGACAAGCCCTTTCGCCCGTCCCACCCGCACTATTTCGTCGGCGGCAGCACCAAATTGTACGGGGCGGCATTGATCCGCCTGCGTGAACGGGATTTTGAAGAAATAGAGCACGCCGGTGGCATTTCCCCAACCTGGCCGATCCGCTATGACGACCTGGAACCCTACTACACCCTGGCGGAACAGTGGTATTACGTTCACGGTCAAGCGGGCATTGACCCCACTGAACCCCACCGCAGCAGCCCCTTCCCCTATCCGCCCCTGGCGCACGAGCCGCGCATTCAGCGGTTAAACGACGACCTGAAGCGATTGGGTTACCACCCCTTCCCCCTGCCGATGGGGGTTAAGCTTGGCTACGAAGATGGGGGCCAGGGTCCTCTCACGGTTCTGAGCAATTTCGATGGCTATCCCGACCCCACCGAATCGAAGGCCGACGCTCACGTGATCGGCATCAAACAGGCCCTGAAATACGACAATGTCACCCTGAAAACCCATAGTTACGTTGAGCGCCTGGAAACGGATGGCAGCGGGCGTAAGGTCAGCCGGGTCGTAATCAAACACGAGGATGGGACGAGGGTGGTTCATACCGCCGACTGGGTTATCGCGGCTGCGGGCGCGATCAACTCCGCCGCCCTGTTCTTGCGTTCCAAAAACGAATATCACCCCGATGGCCTGGCCAACCACTCCGGGCTGGTCGGCTGTAACTACATGAGCAACAACAACGCCACCTTCATCGCCATCAGCAAAGAACCCAACGACGCTATCTTTGAGAAAACGCTGGCTCTGGCCGATTTCTACTGGGGATCGGAGGAGTGGCCTTACCCGATGGGTTTCATTCAAATGCTGGGGAAAGTGGATGAGGTCGCCATGGCCTTCGAGTCACCGGAACCGCTGAACGGCATGACTTATGCTCAGATGGCGGCCCATTCGCTCGATTTCTGGCTGCAATCCGAAGATTTGCCCGATCCGAATAATCGCGTCCGGCTGAATGCCAACAATGAGATTGTGTTCCACTATCAACGGAACAATGTCGAGGCGCATGAGCGATTGACGGACAAACTGAAATCGCTCCTGGGTTACATCGGCTGTCACAAGCAACTCATTCCGGTGGACTTTTATCTGGGCACACAGTTCCCTTACAACACGGCTCACCAGATGGGTACCATGAAGATGGGGATTGACCCGAAAAGTTCTGTCCTCGATCCCTACTGCCGCCCCCACGATTTGGAAAACGTGTTTGTGACGGATGGAAGTTTTATGGTCTCGTCGGGGGCGGTCAATCCTACCCTGACCATCATCGCTCAAACCTTGCGTGTGGCCGATTTTATCAAGAAGAAGGTCTTCTGATGAGTGCCAATAACATTACCCAAATAGCAATGCTGCTTTCGCAAGCCGGTTCGGCCCACCATCACTTTGAGCAGACCGCTCTCAAAGGCGTTTACGACCAGGAATGGCCCGCCTGGTACGCCGACTATGCCATCCAGCATAGTCTGGGAGAACTGCTGCCAACACCCGTGACCGTCGAGCAACTGGGCCGCTTCCTGGCCGAAAATTACGAGGTTTACCAACAGGAAAATTCTAAACTGGGCTGGGCCGACTACACGGCCCAACAAATCGCCGCCCATTGGAGGAATGGCTCATGAATACCGCCGAACACCAACGCCTGGCTGCTCACCGTGAGCAAAAGGCCAACTGGAAAAACTGGGGACCCTATCTGAGTGAGCGCGCCTGGGGCACGGTGCGCGAAGATTACAGCGATTATGGCGCGGCCTGGGACTACTTCTCCCACGACCGTGCCCGCAGCCGGGCCTATCGCTGGAATGAAGATGGCCTGGCCGGCATCTCCGACCGCCACCAATACCTGTGCTTCGCCCTGGCCCTCTGGAATGGGCGGGACTCCATTCTGAAGGAGCGGCTCTTTGGGCTGACCGGCTCGGAGGGCAACCACGGCGAGGATGTCAAGGAATATTACTTCTATCTCGACAGCACCCCGACCCACACTTATATGAAGATGCTCTACAAATATCCCCAGGCGGCCTTCCCTTACGGCGATCTGGCGGCCGAGAACCGGCGGCGCGGCTTCCACGATTTCGAGTACGAACTGCTCGACACCGGCGTTTTCAACGATAACCGTTACTTCGACATCTTTGTGGAATATGCCAAGGCCGGCGAAGAAGATATTCTGATCAAAATCACCGCTGTTAATCGCGGGCCGGAGGCAGCCGAGTGCTACCTGTTACCGACGTTGTGGTTCCGCAACACCTGGAGCTGGGGCTATCCCGCCGGCCCGATGGGCGATGTGCCGGGCAAACCCTGTTTGCAGCAGATGCCTGAACCCAAAGGAGTGGCGGCAGTTGAGGCTAACCACCCGGCTGCCGGGAGGTATTATCTCTACGCCGAGGACAGCCCCGACCTGCTCTTCACCGAAAATGAGACCAACGCCGAGCGACTCTTTGGCCTGCCGAATTCCAGCCCTTATGTCAAAGATGCCTTTCATCGCTGCCTGGTCAATGGCGAGATTGAAGCAGTCAACGCCGAGCAGTACGGCACCAAAGTCGCAGCCTTGTACGGCGGCTCCATTCCCGCCGGGACGTCGCGCACTGTCCGCCTGCGGCTAACAGGGGTTGGGGGTCAGGGGTTAGGGGCCAGGGATCAATCTTCTCTTTCCGACCCCCAACCCCCGACCCCTGACCCCTTCAATGATTTCGATGACATTTTTGCCCAGCGCCAGGCCGAGGCTGATGAGTTTTATGCGGCAGTGCAGAATCCCCGGCTCAGCGAGGACGAACAGCGGGTGCAGCGCCAGGCTTTGGCCGGGATGCTCTGGTCAAAGCAGCTCTTTTACTACGACATCGAGCAGTGGCTCAGGGGCGACCCAGGCGGACCTCCGCCCGCGGCTTCCCGCCGGTATGGACGTAATCACCAATGGGATCATCTCAACAATTTTGACATCATCTCGATGCCCGACAAGTGGGAATATCCCTGGTACGCCACCTGGGATTTGGCCTTTCACTGTATTCCTTTAGCCCTGGTAGACGCCGATTTTGCCAAGCGGCAGTTGGAGTTGATGACCCGCGAGTGGTACATGCACCCCAACGGCCAGCTCCCGGCCTACGAGTGGGCCTTCGGCGATGTCAACCCGCCGGTCCATGCCTGGGCGGTGTGGCGGGTCTACAAGATTGACGAAAAACAGACCGGCCAGGCCGACCGGGCTTTTCTGGAAGGGATGTTCCACAAACTGCTGCTGAACTTTACCTGGTGGGTCAACCGCAAGGACGCCGAGGGCAACAATATTTTCCAGGGTGGTTTTCTGGGGTTGGACAATATCAGCGTCTTTGACCGCAGTGCCGCCCTGCCGACCGGCGGCCACATTGACCAGTCTGACGGCACCTCCTGGATGGGCGCTTTTTGTCTGACCATGCTGACCATCGCCCTGGAACTGGCCAAAGAGGAGCCGATCTACCAGGATTCGGCCACCAAGTTCTTTGAGCATTTTCTGCGCATTGCCCATTCGATCAGCCATATGGGCGGAGAAGGGCACAGTCTGTGGGATGAGGCGGATGGCTTTTTCTACGACGCCCTACACCTGCCCGATGACCGGGTGGTGGCGCTCAAGGTCCGCTCCCTGGTGGGGCTGCTGCCGCTGTTTGCTGTGGATACTATCGAGCCAGAGCTTTTGGAAACGATGCCGGATTTCAAGCGGCGCTTGCACTGGTTTGTCCAGAACCGCTTTCATCTGAGCGGCAATATCGCCAGTGTAGACGTGCCCGGCGTCGGCGAGCGGCGCTTGGTAGCTTTCCTCACCCGCGAGCGGTTGGTGCGGGTCTTGCAAAAGATGCTGGACGAAAATGAGTTTCTGTCCGGCTACGGCATTCGCTCGGTCTCAAAATATCACCGCGATCACCCCTACAGCTTCGACGTGGACGGGCAGGCCCACACCGTCAGCTACCAGCCGGCGGAGTCGGAAAGCGGCCTGTTTGGCGGTAACTCTAACTGGCGCGGCCCCATCTGGTTCCCGATCAACTATCTGATCATCGAGTCGCTGCAAAAGTTCCATCACTACTATGGCGACGACCTGAAAGTCGAGTGTCCCACCGGTTCCGGCCAGATGATGACCCTGGGTGAAGTCGCCATCGAGTTATCCCAACGCCTGATGCGCCTCTTCCTACGAAATGCGGAAGGGCGACGCCCAATCTACGGCGGGCTGCATCTTTTCCAGACCGACCCGCACTGGCGCGATTTGATCCTGTTCAACGAATATTTCCACGGCGACAACGGCGCGGGGTTGGGCGCCAGTCATCAGACGGGCTGGACCGGCGTCATCGCCAAGCTCATCCAACAGAGCGGGGGGCAAGATGATTGAAAAAGCGGTAGTTTCCCCTTTGATTTTGGCCGAAAAAATGGAGAACCCGCTGGCTAACTCTTGTAGCCATCCCACCTTTGATTTTGGCCGGGAAGTATGCAGCCACCTGGCCGTGGCCGAGGAGCGCGAGTGGCTGGTGACCAATGGTATCGGCGGCTACGCCTCCGGCACTATTGCCGGGGTACTGACCCGTCGCTACCATGGACTTCTGGTCGCTGCGCTCAAGCCGCCCTTAGGCCGCACCCTGCTGCTGACCAAACTGGATGAAACCGTCGCCTGCAACGGCGACAGCTACCCCCTGTATGCTAATCGGTGGGACAGTGGGGCTGTGGATCCGACCGGCTTCTACTCCCTGGAGCGGTTTCACCTGGAAGGGACCATCCCGGTTTGGACTTTTGGCCTGGCCGAAGGCTTGCTGGAAAAGCGGGTCTGGATGCAGCTCGGCGCAAACACCACCTACATCTGTTATAGCCATCGCCGGGGTGACCGCCCATTGGTGCTGACCCTCAAGGTGATGGTCAACTACCGCGATTATCACGGCAGCACCCACGCCGGAGGTTGGCAGATGCAGATCACGCCGGTTGAGCATGGTCTCCAGGTGAATGCTTTCGATGGGGCGACGTCCCTTTACTTGTTGAGCGACCAAGCCGAGGCTCGGCCGGAACATACCTGGTACCGTAACTTCTATTTGAGTGTGGAAGCTTATCGCGGACTGGACACTACCGAAGACCATTTGTACGCTGGCTTCTTCCGGGCCATCCTGCGCCCCGGCGAATCGCTTACCCTGGTGGCCAGTACTGACCCAGCCCCCAATCTCGATGGTCTCTCGGCTTATGCCGAACGACAAGCTTATGAGCAGCGGTTGGTAACCACTAGCGGAGCCGGTTTCAAATCTGCCTTACTTACTCCTACCCCTGAGCCAGATCTTTCCAACCTGACCCAACATTTGATCCTGGCCGCCGATCAATTTATCGTTCGCCGTCCCTCAGCCAACGACCCGGATGGTCACTCGATTATTGCCGGCTATCCTTGGTTCGGTGATTGGGGTCGGGATACGATGATCAGCCTGTCCGGCCTGACCCTCTCGACTGGGCGGCCAGAGGCGGCCCGCAGTATCTTGCGCACTTTCGCCCAGTTTGTGGACCAGGGTATGCTGCCCAATCGCTTCCCCGATGCGGGTGAAACACCGGAATACAATACCGTTGATGCCACGCTGTGGTATTTTGAAGCTATCAGGGCCTACTATGCTGCGACGGCGGATGATGAACTGCTGGCCGAACTCTGGCCCATTCTGCAAGACATCATCGCCTGGCACCAGTGCGGCACCCGCTACAACATCCATGTAGACCCAACGGATGGGTTGCTCTATGCCGGTGAACCGGGCGTGCAACTGACCTGGATGGATGCCAAAGTGGGCGATTGGGTGATTACGCCGCGCATCGGCAAGCCGGTGGAGGTTAATGCGCTCTGGTACAATGCTCTGCGGATCATGGCCGATATCGCCCGCCGTCTCGGGCAGCCAGCCGATGCCTATGATGCCAGCGCCGGTCAGGTACAAACTGGCTTCGCTCGCTTTTGGAACGAAACGGCGGGCTATTGCTATGATGTCCTGGATGGCCCCAATGGTCACGAAACTACCCTGCGGCCCAACCAAATCCTGGCTGTCTCTTTGCCTTACAGCCCGCTCGAAGCCAGGCAACAGCGCGCGTTGGTGGATGTCTGTGCCCGTTACTTACTGACCTCGCACGGTCTGCGCAGCCTGGCGGCCAGCGACCCGGCCTATGCCGGCCATTACGGCGGCAGTCCGCGCCAACGTGACAGCGTGTATCATCAGGGCACAGTCTGGGCCTGGTTGATGGGGCCTTTTGTCAGCGCCCATCTGCGGGTCTACCGTGACCCAACCCTGGCCCGTTCTTACTTACTGCCCCTGCTGCGGAGTTTAGCCAGCAACACCGTCGGCAGCATCAGCGAAATCTTTGACGGTGATGCTCCTTTCCTGGGTCGTGGTTGTACGGCTCAAGCCTGGAGCGTGGCCGAAGTGCTGCGCGCCTGGCTAGAGGTGAATTCAGTAGATAGAGGATAGTGGATAGAAGATACTTGAGCTTTTTAACTATCGACCCGTCGTCTTCTTTCGGAGGTTCTTCTGCCCCCGCGACAACCAGCAGATGCGGCAACTGGTCCAATTTCAATCCGAACTGAAGGTCAATTACGGCCAACTCGTCAGCATAGGCTCCAGACCCCTATGGTTCAGGCTGATTTTCGAGCTGGGCTGGGGGCACAGTGGCCTTTTTTATCTGATGAAAGGCGGGAGGTTATTAAGCAGATCAATATTCTCGACGAAACGGAGGGTGAGTACGCCTGTGTAGCCCAACCCTATACCTTTGTGCTGCGGCCCGACCTGACCATCTCCAAGCTGAAAGAATCCGGTAACCGAAGCGGTGACCTGGCGTCCGGTGGCGGGGATGTTATCGTCATGGGGGCTATAATCAACGAATTTGAGCTTAACTTGGGCAAATTCCTCCTATTGCAAGTTCACTCAGGGAGATGAACTCGCCAGATCACTAAGTTCCGTCAAAATGGCAGCAACATCCCGCGACCGGCTAGGTCATGCTGGCTTCCGACGACCCTTCACTCGTTACTGGCTTTTTGATAGTGTCCTTTTCGGTCTGGCCTGTCAACGCACCCACATAAACTCCAATTAGGGCGAACGCTCCACCCAAGATAAACGTCAGGGTAACTTGTTCTCCGGCCAGCCAGCTCGCCACCGCTACCGTCACAAGCGGCTGCAACACCGTCGAGTAGGAAGTTGCCGATGCGCTCCATTTAGAAAGAAGCCAGACCATCAGAATAAAGGCGACACTGGCACTCATGATCAACCAGCCCAGGGCCGCCCAGGTTACAGGCAGCGTCGGCAGGTGCCAGGATTCACCCAGGCTGCGAGAGGTGACGATCAAAAGGCCGGCGCCAACCGCCATGGCCACGGCGTTAGTAGATATCGGATGGCTTTTGGGAAAACGCTTGATGACGATTCCTGAGAACGCACCACTCAAGGCACCCAGCAGAAGGACAACCAGCGACAACAACGGTACGTCCGCCTGCAGTTGCTCCTGGAAGACGACACCAATCCCAATCAGGACCAGCACCGCGCCGAATAAACTGCGCCAGGTCAACCGTTCCAGGTTCAGCGAGACGGCCAGCAGGGTGGTAATGAGCGGGATGGTAGCAAATGTGACCGCAGCCATCCCTGAGGAGACGTGGAGTAAAGCCCAGTAAACAAACCCGTAGGTGGCGCCAAAGACGAGGACCCCAAACAGCGTCGCCCCGACCAGTCCCATTCCTTGAGGCAGCGGCAAACGCTTGACCATTACAATGATGAAGAGGGCAAATGAGGCGATGACGAATCGTAGACCAGCTCCCCAAAACGGCGGCAGCTCAAGATTGCTGAAACGGACCGCGACAAAATTGACGCCCAATAGGACTACGATAGTCAGGAACGCTAGCCACGGCAGGGAAATAAAAGTTCGCCCTGTTTTTAACCAGGCCCGAATTCGCGCGGTAAGCGCTCCAACTCTAGCTCGCCTCGAATGGACCAACACGTTCATGATGACCTCCTTCCGGCCTTTCCGGGTAAATGAATAATTTGATGAGGTGGGAGCGGTCCCACCTGCACTTTTGGTTGAATGCTGGTAGTTTACCTTAATCTGATCGCCAGCACATCGGGAGTTTTCCCTATTTTCTGGGCGATCAAGGTTCGGCCATGAGGTCGTGCTCCAGGGCGTAGAGGGTAGCCCCGGCGCGGGTCGAAACGCCAATCTTGGCGTAAATGTGTTGAATATGGTGATCGGCGGTTTTGGGCGAGATGACCAGCGCTTCCGCAATCTGCCGGGTGGAGTGACCGCGGGCGAGCAGGCGCAATACCTCAAGCTCACGCTCGCTCAACCCGGCGACCAATTCCCGCCGCGCTGCCTGGACCCGGTGTCCCGCCGCCGCCAGGACGCAGTTGACGGCCTCACTGTCGAGCCGTCCCGCCCGCACTTCACGCCGTATTTCCTCAGCAGCGGCCTCCACGCTAAAGGCGAGGCGATGCGGGCGCGGTTCGGTCAAAGCATGGTAGACATCCGCCGCGGCCAGGATACGGGCGGCGGGGGATAACATCGCCGCCGGCAAGCCCCGATGATAGCCTGAACCGTCCAGCCGCTCGTGGTGCAGTCCGGCTAACGCGCCCAGCCGGGCCAGGGCGGGAGGTCGCGCCAGGATGCGCTCGGTATAATAAGGGTGCATGCGGACCCGCTCCCAATCGCGTTCCGACAGGGGGCCGGGCTTATCCCAAATACCGGTAGAGACGCCGGTTCGTCCAACATCGTGCAGCATGGCGGCCCGGCGCAGAGCGATCACATCGGCGGCTGGCAGACCACCTTGACGGCCAGCCGCAGCCGCCAGCACCGCCACCCCACTCGAATGGCCCAGCGTGAAGGTCGACTTAAGGTCTGCAAAATCGGCCATGGCCCGGCAAGCTGAATCAAATTGCGCTTCGGACAGGCTCTCCTGGCGGCCCGGCTCGAGGGCCAACACCGTTTCCCAGGTAAGGTCAGTATCCAGCCCGCTGCAGAGAGAGGGGGCGTGTTGGCAGAAACATTCGACAATCTGGGGGGCGTAGGCGGCGCCTTTGCGTTTACGGGCGATAGCGACCGCCGCCTCCACGCCGCCCAGGCGATGAAACACGAGTGCATCCTGGGCCAACGTCACGACCAGGACCGCCGGGGCAATCGCTTCACCTTTGAGACCCTTGGGTGAGCCTTTGCCATCCCAACGCTCGTAGAGCTGCCCTAAAGCATGGACAATATTAGGGCTAAAATCCAGTCGTTCGGCCAGCCGTTGGGCGACTTCGCAATGACCGGCGATTATCGCTTCCATCTGGGGTAAGGCCAACAGCCCGCGGGCTACCGCCTGCATCACCTGGAAGGACCCCGCCCCGGCGTTGGTCTGGCGGATGGTCCTCACCATCAAGCTGACAACCTCGGTGATGCTGGCGTTATCAATCGTGGCGAAATCGGCCCGCAGCGCGATTTCATCGCCGACGATGGCCGCTACCAAATGTGTCTCCGCATTGCAGCCGATGTAACGCAGCAAGGCCTGGTAGTAAATTTCGCGCAATGCCTCCTCACTTAAGCGGAGCGCCTCACCCAGTCGCAGCGCCAGCACGCACGAGGACAGGGCAAACTCAAGCGGCTGCCCCATGCCCAGGTCAGAAGCCAGTGAGAGTGCGGCCATCAATTCTGCCAGCCGAATGTTAGTTTGGCTTGTAGCAGGGTTTGCTGTGTCTGCTTCCAAAATTTCCAGCCCGCTGTACGTCGCTGAAGGTAACTGCTTACGAGAAGGTGAGTTTCCTTATCATCTCACCGTTCGACGCGCCACAATTTCACCGTCCCATCCCCCGAGCCCGACACCAGGGTTTGGCCATCTGCGCTGAATTTGAGACGCTCCACAACACCCACATGGCCGGTCAGGATCTGCGGAATGGCGCTTCCCCCGACCCGCCAAATCTTCACGCTGCCATCCTCCAAACCTGCGGCGACGACCTGTCCGTCGGGCGTCAGCGCCATACTGGTGACTGGACCGGTCAGACTATCAAATGTCTGGATGAGGGTATGATCGGACATACGCCACAGCTTGACCGTGTTATCCCACGATCCGGTCGCCAGGATCTGCCCATCGCCAGAAAAAGCGACACTGGCCACGCGGTCATGGTGCTCACGCAGCGTGTAAAGGGGCTGATCTTCTGTCAGCCGCCATAGCCGCGCCGTCGTGTCCTTTGAACCCGAGGCCAGGGTTTGGCCATCCGGCGCAAAGGCGATGCTCGTCACGCCATCGGTATGACCCCGCAGGATACGGTATGGTTCTGTCTGATCAATCCGCCACAGTTGGATGGTACCGTCCCAGAGGCCAATCGCCAGAACCTGGGCATCGGCTGGGGCAAAGGCAACACTACTCGGTGAATTGGTGGTGTTAAGTTGGTGGAATGGTTTGCGGTCAGCCACATGCCACAGTTTGATCTCGGGTCCCCAGTCTGCTGTCGCCAAGATCTGTCCATCCGGACTAAAAGCCATGGCAATTACGCCGGGCTCAGGAAAACTTTCCTCGGCCTTTCCGTCTGCCACACGCACCACCCGAATCTGATTTTGATTCGCCGAAGCGGCAAAAAGGAACTGCCCATCAGGAGTAAATCCAATGTCACTAATCACATCCGCTAAGGAGATGGTGGTCATGAGTAGATCTCCTGGTGGCGGCAAATCCGGCGAAGCTGGCGGAGACGGGCTGATCTGCGCAGGATTTATGGCCGGGTAAAAACTGTAAACTACACTAATCGCGGCAATTGTCAGGAGAAACACAGCCAACCAGATGAACTTCGTTTTTCCCTTAGCCGCATAGAGACCGCGCCAAACAGGTTGAACAGGAACGTTATCGAGGCTGTCAGAAGCCGATTTTCCACCTTCTAAGTTGGCCAGTTCTACTTGGAGCTTCTCAATCTCGGCCTCAATGTCTTCGATTTCGATTAAGAGATGATGAGGCGTATGAATGCCAAATAAAGCTTGCTGCTCTTTGAGTTTTTGCAGCGAACGGGTGTGTTTGGCGATTAGGCTCTGTAAATCTCTAACCCTTGACATTTTTGCTTAAGATTGGCATCACCTCAGGACGTTAGCCGAGTGAAAAAGGTGGTTAGATCCCCAGCCATGCTCCGGGGATTCTTGACATGCAGGAGGTACGTAGCTTTGGGGAAGACGAGAGGTTTGACGTTGGGCAACCAGGCCAACAGCTACTCCTGACCGCTCGCGGAAGATTGGGCAGCTCTGCACCCCAAGATGGTCAGGACTGGCTGGGTGATGTGGCTCGTCTCTTCCGGTCCAAACGACCCCCGTCGCACCGACGGCCCTATTTTATCACGGTTCTCACTTGTATTCAATGGAACAAGCGTTCCGGGGGACCTGCCACCGAGGCTTAAAACGCAGTCACGCGGGTCACTATGACAGTGGAACGGGTTCGATACCTTAAAGGTCAGGAGATCCGCCAGCTCCAGCGAGGTTAGAAGCTGCATCCAACTTGGTCGGTAGCCTCCGTCGGCAGGATCTGCCCGGGTGATCCGGCGACTTGCGTTACTTATCCTGATCAGCAAAATGCCACCAGACCAATGTGCCCAAAAAGCCGGCCATACTGGTCATGCCCAGAAGGAAATAACTGAAGCCCGGTATATCAACGTCGGGGGGCATAAATCCGGAGGCCAGGAAGCCAGAGCCACTGATCCCTGCTCCCCGACCCCCAATCTCTATTTTATCCGGCCTGCCAGCCAATCCGCCCCACCGAACCGCTGCGCGAGAGGAATTGGAAGACCCGGTAAACATCTTCAAGACTGACCAGGCCCCGGAAATGCAGCCCATCGTACACGGCAATCACCCGGCTGGACGTTTGGGCCAGCTTATCCTGGACCTCGTCCAGGGTTGCCGTCAGGGCGATGGTCGGCACGTGGCGGGCCTGCTGCATGACATCGGCGATACGGCTGCGCCAGCGGCCCTGTTCCATAGCCTGAGCCACGCTCCGGTGCGAAGCCACCCCCAGCAATTGCCCGGTCGCGGGATCCAATACCGGAAAATCGGGTTGGCGGTTGGTCATCATCAGCGAGGCCACCTGCCCTACGGTTGCCTCAGGCGAAAGCGCGACCGCGTGGGGTGTCAGGGCCTGAGCGACCCGCACCCGGCGCAGCACCCCCCGCGCGGCCACGGCCTGGCCTTCCTGCCCGCCGGCAAAGAAGATGAAGACGGCAATAAGCGCCAGGAAAATCTGGCCGGTGTAAATAGCGACCAGCCCCAGCCCAACAGCGAGAACACGGCCCACAATCACGGCTGCCTGAGTCGCCCGCTGATAATCCGTAAAGAAGCCGAGAGTCGCCCGCAGTACGCGCCCGCCGTCCAGCGGGAAGGCCGGGATCATATTAAACACGGCCAGCGAAATATTGGCCGTGAGCAGAAAAGCCAGCAGGCCGAGCAGTCCCGGTTGGGTTAGCATCCCTAACGTAACCGCCTCGCCTTGCAGCACCGCCAAAACAGTAATTACCGGCAGCAAAACAACCGCCAAAATGACGTTGACCAGCGGGCCGGCTAAAGCGACTACCAGCTCGTGCAGCGGCTTCTCCGGCATGCGTTCCAGCCGAGCCACCCCGCCAATCGGCAGGAGGGTTATATCTTTGACCGGGATACCATAGCCCATCGCAGCCAGGCTGTGACCCAATTCGTGCAGCAAAACCAGGCTAAAGAGGGCCAATGTGACCACAACGCCATAGAGCGGGCCGGCACTGCCGCCATAATTAAGCGCTCCCCAGATCAAGATCAACAGAAAAGTCAGGTGAACCTTAATATCAATTCCAAAAATTCGGCCCAATTTAAGAGACCAACTCATTGTTGTTATCTATACCTCCGCGTTCTAACTGTAAACCAACTGAATTTTCGTTCTCAAATTAAGTCACTCTCGTTCCCAAACTGAGTTTGGGAACGAGCTTCAAACGAGATGCAAAGACATTAACCCAAGTATAGCTCAAGTTTATTAGAATTATTATAGAATTTAGGTTAACGCGAGATGAGAACCATTGCCCACTTGTGCCTATAGGCCGGGTAAGGTAAAATTTATATAGTGAGACCTGGGAGGTTTTGGAAACCTCACAGGTCTGCTACTCACTCCCCAGGAAAGTACCATGTTCAAACGACACCAACCTTCCGCCGAGGCCATTAACATCGGTATTCTGCTGAACGGGCGCTACCGGCTGCGCGAGCAAATTGGTCAGGGTGGAGCCGGAATTGTTTACAAGGCTGAAGATGAGCAACTCCAGCGCATTGTTGCCCTCAAAGTGCTCACCGCCGACGGGGGTATGGCCGGCGACAAGCTGGCCCGCTTCCGCAGCGAGGCGTTGTCGGTGGCCCAGCTCAACCACCCCAACATTATCACCCTGTACGATTATGCCGAACAAGAAGCCCACCCTTACCTGGTCATGGAGTACATTCCCGGTCAGGATTTGTGGAGCCTGGATAACAGTTATGCCCCCAGCCTGATGCCCTTCGAGGTGTCGCTGCCAATCATTGACGGCATTTTGGCGGCCTTGGAATATTCCCACGCGCACCAGGTTGTCCACCGCGACCTCAAACCTGAAAACGTGATGATTACGCCGGAAGGACAGGTTAAGGTGATGGACTTTGGCCTGGCCCGCATCCAGGGCCAATCGCGGCTGACCCAGGAAGGGTTGGTCGCCGGGACAGCCTCGTACCTGGCCCCGGAGCTGGCCCTGGGCGAGCCGGGCGATCACCGGGCTGACCTCTACGCCCTTGGCGTGATGATGTACGAACTGCTGACCGGGCGGCTGCCCTTTTCCGGCGACGACCCCTTGAGCGTTGTCTCCCAGCACATCCACGCCCCGGTTGTGCCGCCGCAGCGCTACAATCCCAATGTTTCCGACGACCTGCAAGCCATCATCCTGAAGCTGATGGCCAAGCATGCCGCCGACCGCTATGCCAACGCGACCGAGGCCCGCCGCGACCTGGCCCCCAGCCTGGCCTATTACCGGGGTGAGGAGCCGCCGCCGGCCGCCGAGGCCGCACCCTCGCTCGCTCTGGAGGTCAGTACCACCCAGCAGACCCTGCTCGACCGCATCTCGCGCGGCAAAATGATCGGCCGCGAAACCGAAATGGCCGAACTGAAGCGCCGCTGGGACCGCGTCCGCCGAGGCGAGTCCGATCTGGAGCCGGTGCTGCTGATTTCGGGGGAGAGCGGCATTGGCAAAACCCGGCTGCTGCGCGAGTTACAGGTTTATGCCGGGCTGCGAGATGGCTATGTTTTACAGGGCACAGCCCGCGAGGAGGACATGGGCACGCCCTATACGCTCTTTGCCAACGCCCTGCGCAACTATGTCCGCGAGCAGCCGGCGGACACGCTGCGCCGCCACGCCCCCGGCTTTGTCGCCGGCGAAGTGGTCCGCCTGGCCCCCCACCTGGCCGATAAACTGGGCTACATTCCGCCCAATCCACCCCTCAGCCCCGAAGCGGAGCGCGCCCGCCTGCTGGAGCAGGTCTGCCGTTTTTTTACCCACATGGCCAACGAGCGGCCGGTCCTTCTCTTATTGGATGATCTCCACTTTGCCGATCCCGGCAGCCTGGAACTGTTGGAAACCCTGGCCCGCAATTCGACCGGTAGCTCGCTGCTTATTGCCGGGGCCTATCGCGATGTGGCCGTCGGCGTTTCCAGTGCGGTTAACCATCATATCGCCGTCCTGGCGTTGTCGGAGCTGGTCTGCCGTATTCCCTTGAACCGCCTGCCGCAGGAGGCGGCCAGGCAGATGGTGGAGGCGCTGCTGGGCGATCCGGTCAGCGACGAATTTGCTCACTCCATTTACGATGTGACCGAAGGCAATCCCCTGTTTGTCGAGGAAGTTATCAAAAGCCTGGCGGTTGACGGCCAGATTATCCTGCGCGAGGGTCACTGGGAGCAGCGCGATACCGGCCGCCTCCACGTGCCGGGCAGCATCAAGTCGGTGCTGGGGGGACGGCTCAAGCGGATCAAAAAGTCTACCCTGGAACTGCTGCAACTGGCCGCCACGATTGGCCGCAACTTTACCCTGGAGTTACTGACGGAAGCCAGCCCTTACAGCGATGAGGTCATCGAGGCGGCTTTTGAGGAAGCGTTCCTGTACCAGTTGATCGAGATGAACAAAGTGGTAGACCAACCTCGAGAGGCCAGTCCCTATGGCTTGGACGTCTATTATCAGTTTCAGCATGCCTTCATCCGCGAAACGTTGTACGAGGAGCTGCGCCCGCTGCGTCGCCGCCTGCTGCACCGCCGAGTGGCAGCGGCAATGGAAAAGCTGACCGGCGAGAAACCCATTGAGAGTCCGGCGGTCCTGGCGCATCATTTTATGGCCGGGGCGCAGGACGAAATGGCGGTGTGCTATCTGTGGCAGGCTGGCAATATTGCCCGCCAGGTCCATGCCAATGCCGAAGCGGTCGGCTATTACAGCCAGGCCCGCCAGATTCTGGAAGATGCGGCCATAGAATTGAGCGGTGAGGCGCTGCGCCTCAACCTGATCCACCGTTTTGAGCTGTTGAGTAAAGAGCGGGCCATTCTGCACCTGATGAGCGGCCGCGAGCGCGAGCTGGAGGCGCTGGAAAGTTTGCAAGAGGTGGCCGAGGCGCTGAACGATCCAACCCGCTGGGTGGAGGTGATGTCGCGGCTGGCCCTGTATCACTGGCAGGTAGGACGGCTAAACCAGGCCGAGAAGATCGCTCGCCAGGCGTTAGAAGTCGCCCAGAAACATGACGACCGGCGCGGCGAGCAGTACTGCCTGGAGCAAATTGCCCGCGTTTTGTGGACGCGGCGCGATGCCGAAAGCATGAGCTTTGCCGCCCAGGCCCTCTTGATTGCCCAGGAACTGGGCGACCGGCGGCGCGAGGGCCGCCTGACGGAGCTGGTCGGCCACATCTACACCGACACGCTGCACGACCCGGAGCGGGCGGCCATTTATTTTGAGCAGGCACTGGCGATTTGCCGCGAAACCGGCAACCGCCTGGAAGAAGCCTGGACGCTGTGGGGTATGGGCGGCCTGGCCCTGTTTGTCAACGATTATCCCCGCGCCCTCAACCTGTACGAGCAGGCCAAAGAGATTGCCGAAAGTATGGGTGCAACCTTGCAGGTCGGCTGGGATTTGTACGACACCGGCAATGCCTGGTATAACCTGGGCAATTACGAGCAGGCACGCGCAGCTTACGAGCAGGCCCAGGTGATTTTCAACACTTCCCTCCACCAGCGTGGCAAAATTTATGCGCTGATTTCGCTGGGGCTGGTCTTTATGGCGACCGACCAGTTGGATGCCGCTTCCATCTATTTAGAGCAGGCCATGCGCCAGGCCGAGGAACGCCAGGACAGCACCTTGGTTTTCCGCAGCTACGAGGCGCTGGCGGCTTACTATCAATACCTGGGCGGCGACGACAACCTGACCTACGCCATCCGCCTGAGCAACCAGGTCATCAAGCTGGCCGCCGACGGCGACCATTTTGAGCACGAGTTATTGGGCCATTACCTGCGCAGCGCCAGTCTGTTCCAATTAAGTGAATTTGACGACGCCCTTAAAAGCTCCGGCCTGGCTGTCGGCCAGCTTGAACGGCTGACCTACATCCACTCCCTCCAAATTTCCGCGGCTGAGATTTATTACAACCACAGCCGGATCTTGGCCGCCAGCGGCCAGGACGCCCAGGCCCGGCACTATCTCCAAAAGGCCCACGCCGAAACCATGCGCAAGGCCAACCTCATCCCCGACGAGGGGCAGCGCCGTGATTTCCTGCACAATGTCGCCATCAACCGGCAGATCTTGGGGACGAGCCGGGTGAATTGACCTGGGCATTTGTCGGAAATCTGCGTCTTCAACCAATGACATTTGTCAATTGATCCGATGACATTTGCCACTTTCAGCCCAGGGCATTTCGGGTTTATGGTGAAGAGTGAGGATCTTTTGTCCTCCTTAGTGGAGGTTGTTTATGTTCAAGCTGCTGCTAAGTCCGCGCTGGCGCAAAGTGCTGCGCGACCTGTGGCTGACCAAAACACGTACCCTCCTGGTCGTGCTTTCGATTGCCGTGGGGGTGTTTGCCGTCGGCACGATTGCCAGCGCCCAAATTATTCTCTCCCGTGATTTAAGAGCGATGTACCTGGCGACCAATCCGGCCCAGGCGACCATCCTCACCATTGACTCTTTTGACGACGACCTGGTTAAAGCCGTTGATGGCATGCGTGAGGTGGCCGAAGCCGAGGCGCGGGGCCGGATCTCGCTCCGGGTTAAGACAGGGCCGGATGAATGGGCTACACTCTGGCTCATTGCCGTCCCCGACTTCGACGAGATTAAGATTGACCAGTTTTGGCCGGAACGGGGCGCCTGGCCCCCGCCGGAGCACGAACTGCTCATCGAGCGGGCCGCCCTGGGTTTGGTCAAGGCCCAGGTGGGTGATACGATCCTGGTCAAAACGCCGGAAGGCAAGGAACGGCAGATGCGTATTGCCGGCCTGGCCCACGACCTCAACGCTCAGATCTATGTCTTTGGGGGGGTGGCCTACGGTTTTGCTACTTTTGACACCCTGGAATGGTTGGGTCAGGAGCGAAGCTACAATGAGCTAAGAATCGTCGTCTCCCAGGCCGGGGGTCTGCCCGACCGGGCGTACATCCAGCAGGTAGCTAACAAAGTCCGGGATAAGATTGAGAACAGCGGCCGCTCGGTCTTTTATACCTTTATTTCTGAACCTGGCCAGCCTCCGCTTGACTTCCTTATTCAAGCCATCACGATCATCATGGGCACGCTGGGGGTGTTATCGCTGCTGTTGAGCGGCTTCCTGGTGGTTAATACCATCTCGGCCTTGCTGGCCCAGCAAACCTTCCAGATTGGGATGATGAAAGCAGTGGGAGCGCGGCGGAGCCAGATTACCGGCATGTACCTGGTAATGGTGCTCATCTTTGGGCTGCTGGCCCTGCTGATCGCCGTGCCGCTGGGGGCGTTGGGAGCGCATACCTTTACCCGCTACATCGCCAGTTTTCTCAACTTCGACATTACCAACTTTAGGCTGCCGCCGGAGGTGCTGGGTCTGCAAGTGGCGGTAGGGCTACTGGTCCCTCTGCTGGCTGCCCTTTACCCGGTTATGATGGGCACCAGGATCACGGCGCGGGAAGCGATGAGTCCTTATGGCCTGGGCCGGGGACGTTTTGGCACGAGCAGACTGGATCGGCTGCTGATCGGCTCACAGACCGGAAGCACAGAGCGCCCTTTGCTGCTGCGGTGGCGACTGCCCCGTCCTCTGCTGCTTTCGTTACGCAACACGTTTCGGCGGAAGGGCCGCCTGGCGCTGACACTGACCACGTTGATTTTGGGCGGGGCGATTTTCATTGCCGTGTTCAGCGTGCGGGCTTCCTTGATCGGTACGCTGGACAACTGGTTGAGTTATTTCCAATTTGACGTGGACGTTCAATTTGACCGTGATTACCGCATTGAACGGATCAGGCGGGAGACGCTCAAGGTACCGGGCGTGGTTGAAGTAGAGGCATGGGGCTTTTACAATACGCGCCGCCAGCGTCCCGACGGCAGTGACAGCGATAACATCATGCTCATGGCCCCGCCGGCGGAAACGAGGCTGGTCAAACCCACCATCGTGGCGGGCCGCTGGCTCCGGCCAAACGATCAGCATGCAGTCGTGGTCAATACCCTTCTCCTTAGAGATGAACCTGACCTGCACGTCGGCAGTGAGCTGGTGCTTAAAATCGAGGGGCGGGAGGAGAAATTCCACATGGTCGGGGTGGCGACAGGCGGGGTCATGATGCCGCTGATCTTTGTCAGTTACCCTGATTTTGCCCGCGCCGCCCACAGGGTCGACCTGGCCGAATTTGCGGTGATTACCACCCAGCAGCACGATTTTGCCTTTCAACAAAAAGTGGCCCGGGCCATGGAACAGCACTATGAGCGAGCCGGGCTGGGTATCGAGATTGTAGAAATGGTCGCCCAGGAACGGGCCGAGGCGGAAGCCATGTTTGAGGTGATCGTGGTCCTGCTTTTGATCATGGCCGTCCTCCTGGCGGTGATCGGCGGCCTGGGGTTGATGGGCACGATGAGCATCAATGTCCTGGAGCGGACCCGCGAAATTGGGGTCATGCGGGCCATTGGCGCTTCGAATGCTTCCGTCCGGCAGATTTTTATCGTCGAGGGGCTTATCATCGGCGTTCTCAGTTGGGCGGTTGGCGCTGTCCTGGCTTATCCCATCAGCAAACTTCTCAGCGACGCCGTCGGACAGCAGTTCTTGAGCACGCCGCTCGACTATACCTTTTCTATCAGCGGGGTCTTGATCTGGCTGGTGGTCGTGGTTTTCCTGTCGGCACTGGCCAGTTTCCTCCCGGCCTGGAACGCCTCGCGCCTGACCGTGCGCGAGGTGCTGGCCTATGAGTAATGAACTGATTCCTCCAATTACCCTGGAGCCGATCACGCTTCTTTGATTTATGCCCCGTGTAATTGCCCCATTGGCCCAAAAACAAGACAGGATTAACAGGATTTACAAGATACAATGAGAAGCCCATCCTGTTAATTGTGTAAACCCTGTCCATAATTTGCCACTGTTGAGCGTGGTGTAGGGTAACGAAGGCCGAGTTTCTTTTTCGGATTATCCTCAATTGACTCGTTCAAAGATTAAAGCTACCATGAGGTTAACCACCTCGGAGGCAAAAACCGATGCAAAACTTATCTAAACTATCTCCTACCTTCCCCGCGGCCCGGCCCCGCCGGCTGCGGCAAAGCGACGGGCTGCGCCGCCTGGTGCGCCAGACCACGCTCACCCCGGCGGATTTCATCTATCCCATGTTCATTGTTCACGGCCAGGGCGTGCGCCACGAAGTCTCCTCGATGCCGGGGGTGTACCAGCAGTCGCCGGATCAACTCCCCGCCGAAGCCGCAGAACTGGGCCGGCTCGGTATCCCGGCGGTGATGCTCTTTGGCCTCCCCGCTGAAAAAGACCCGCTAGGCCGGGAGAATTTTGCCGATGACGGCATCGTCCAGCAGGCGATTCGCACCCTGCGCCAGGCTGACCCGGAGCTGGTCATTATGACCGACGTCTGCATGTGCGAGTACACCGACCACGGCCACTGCGGCGTTGTCGAAGACGGGCAGATTTTGAACGACCCCACCCTGGAGATTCTGGGCCAGGTAGCCGTATCGCACGCGCGGGCGGGAGCGCACGTGGTCGGGCCGAGCGCCATGATGGACGGCCAGGTGGGAGCCATCCGGCGGGCGCTGGACGAAGCCGGGTTCCCCAACATGCCGATCATGGGCTACTCGGCCAAATTTGCCAGCGGCTTCTACGGCCCCTTCCGCGAGGCCGCCGACAGCCCGCCGCAGTTCGGCGACCGCTCCACCTACCAGATGGACCCGGCCAACGGTCGCGAGGCGATGCGTGAAATCGCCCTGGACATCAACGAGGGGGCCGACATCATTATGGTCAAACCCGCTTTGCCCTACCTCGACATTATCCGCCAGGCCCGCGATACCTTCCCCGACCTGCCCCTGGCCGCCTACAACGTCAGCGGCGAATACAGCATGCTCAAAGCCGCCTCCCGGCTGGGCTGGCTGGACGAAAAGCGAGTCGCCCTGGAAAGCTTGATCGCCATCAAGCGGGCCGGGGCGGATATGATTTTGACCTACTGGGCCAAAGATGCGGCCCACTGGCTGGCTGGATAAAATTCGAGGGTAGCTAGATGTAAGTATGTCATTTCGAGCGACCAGAGGGAGCGAGAAATCCCTACAGAGCTACAATTTTGCAGAGTCTCAAGGGATTCCTCGTTTCGCTGCGCTCCACTCGGAATGACATAACTCCT
>JABTUW010000005.1 GCA_015075185.1 Anaerolineales bacterium
AACCGCTGGAGGAGCCGGCCTGAATAGAAGAGCACCACCAGTTCGCTGATCATACCGATGGTCAACGAGAGGCCCATCAGCAGGCTGCTGGTGTGGAGGTCTTGCAGGTACAAAAACCAATAGTTACGGATCAAGGCGTCGCCAAAGCCGGCCACAAACACCACCAGTAAAAACAGATACCAGCGCTGATCTTGCAGGAGGCGCTTCAAGCCCTGACCAAAGGCGCTGCCGCCGCTTTTAGCGGCCACAGGCAAAGGGATGGCGATGAGCAGACCCAGTACCAGCAGGGCCGCGTGGCCGTAAAAGCTCCAATTCAACCCAAACTGCTCCACTAACGGCCCCAGCAGTGGCGCGCCCAACCCCCAACCAATCGAACCCCACAGCCGAATTTGCCCGTACCCCTCGGAACGCTGGCCCAGGATTTCCAGAGCGCTCGCATCCAGCAGGGGAACGAGCGACATAAAGCAGAAGGCATGCCCCGCAATGACCAGACTCAAGCTCAAGAAGTTGGGGGCCAAGGGAATGAGCACCACTGAGCCAATGGCCCCGATAATGACCAGCAAAAAAACCGATTTGTAACGCCGGGTGGCATCCGCCACGGCTCCCCACACCGAAGTGCCAATCATGGTCATCAGGGGTGGGATAGCCGCCAGCAGCCCTATTTGCGCTCCCGACAATCCCCGCTGGGTGTAGTAGAGCGCCAGAAAGGGCAGCAGCACCGAAGCGGCGGCATAGACCAATAGAAAGATAGTTTTGGCTAAAAAGACAGGGTTATTTGGAAAACTCAATACTTTTCTCACAGTAACTCTCCATCAATCATGGCTTGCATAAGATTTACTTTTGTGGCAATTTTGTAAAAATGCCTAGTTACTTTACTGCTCATGCTGAGTAAAAGCGTTTCTTGTTGATTTAGGTTAGTCATACCCTTACTTTATCGGTTTGCCATACCAGCAACGCAGCCGAAAACGTACCACATAACGCACCACCAAAATTAAGGCTTAGCCGGCATGCGCCACCAGGGACGGCCTACACGCCACCACCCGACAGGTACGCGCGCCTCGTTAATAGCTAGGGCGCTCATGAGAATCAATGTTGCGCCGATATAGCCGTTCCACTGCAGGGATTCGTTGAGCACAACACCTCCCAAAATGGTAGCCACGATGGGGTTCAGGTAAGTTACCACCGACATGGTGGTCGCATTGGTTCGCTCCATAACCCGGTAGTAAAGTACAAAGGCCAAAACCGTACTTAAGATGGTAATGAGCAGGAGCGCGCTTATAACCGGCCAGGACGGCAGCGGCAAGGCGAAGGGTCGTTCGATAAGAAGGGCCAGCGGGACCAGACACAGGCTGGCGGTGAGCAGTTGGGCAGTAGGCGCAACCAGGGGTGGCAGCCCGCGCAACCGCTGCCGGGCGTAAATAAAAGCGTAACTGTAACTGATAGAGGCGCCAATAGCCGCCGACAGCCCCCGTACGGTGGCCTGCACGCCATCAAGCAGCGCCGGCAAAAACAAGACCACCAGGCCGCCAAAGCCAATCACCACCCCAACCACTTTTCCCATCGAGAGCGTATCATCAACCGTTAGAAAATTAGCCAGCAGAATGGTGAACAGGGGCATGGTCCCGACCAGGATAGCCGCCAGGGCGCTGTCAATATACTGCTGGCTCCAATTTAAGAGGAAGAAGGGAATGGCGTTAGAAGTTATCCCCATCACGATAAAATGTTTCCAGACGGAGCCAGGTTTGGGCAGCGAGCGGCCCTGCCATCTCAAAATCAGGTAAAGCAGCACCGCCCCCAGGCCCACCCGCACAGCAGCGACACTCAGCGGCGGCACTTCCTGTACAGCCACTTTCATAAACAGAAAAGCCGGCCCCCACAGCAGGGACAGAATAATCAGCCAGATCAAAATGGGTAAACGTAACATAGTTATTACTCCTCGTAATTAGGATGCGCTAATCGGTCAGGTGAGGGCCAACCCCAAAGGGAGAAGCCGCTGCCAACCGGATATTTTTATAAGTTTGGGGAGCTTCGCAGGGGATAGTCGTCATGACATATCTCCCACGAGCGATTGCGCCAGATAAAACAGCATAGGCGGCTGGGCCAGGTCACGCAGACCGGCAAAGAGGTCCTGTTCAACCTCGCGCCCACCATTAACCAGGCTCATAGCCCGATAAAAAGTTTGCGTGCCCCACAGGTTAGCGTAATAGTCGTCTGGCAGCGCTTTCAGCTTCTGGTAACCGGGCAACTGAGAGCAATGACATTCAATCGCCTGCCAGACCTGCTCCCAATAAGCAGAGGTATCAATACGGGTGGTAATGGCCCACTGCGGCCAGGCCGTAAAGCGCCGCTCGAAACCATCCACCGCCATGGTCAACGGGCCAAAAGCGGCTTCATAAGCGGCCTGTTCCGCCGGCACAAAAGTCCGATAGTATAGTTTGGCCGTCCGGTGGGGTAAATCACCGGTTGGGATGAAATAGTTCGGATCGGCGGCGGCCAGTACGGCCGATGTAGCCAGTTGGGAGATGGCAATGTGGTCGGGATGGCCATAAATGCCGGTGGGGTCAAGTGTGACGATCACCTCTGGGCGCAGGCGGCGTATCTGGGCAGCAATTTTGCCAACGCCTTCAGTGGGGTCAGCCTGGTCCAGGTCTCCATCCTGATAGTCTAAAAAGATAACTTCGCGCAGGCGCAACACATGGGCCGCCGCCCGCAGTTCGGCTTCGCGCAAACGCCCCAGCGCTTGCGGTCCCGGATAATCCTGTACCGGGCCGGTCCAGCCGCGCTCGCCGCGGGTAGCCATAACCAGGTAGGTTTGAACTCCGGCGGCGGCATATTTAGCCAGAATGCCCCCGGTTGCCAGTGACTCATCATCGGGATGAGCGAGAATACACATAAGTTTTAAAGATTTACTCTTCATCGTTTCTACTCCAACTGAAAGAAATGGGGTCATCATCAAAGCCTGATGATGGCTCTATCGTAACCACTCTTCGTACCGGCAGCGTTCCTGCCAGCGTACCAAAAAGCATTCCATAGAAGTTGTGGCTCGATTCAAAAATGAGGGTGTTTCAACAAAGTTAAAAAGAAGTGGCTATCGGGCAGCCTAAAAAGGGGGGCGAAGGAGTACTCAAAGAGTCAAAAGGGGGAATTTGCTAAGAGCGCAAAGATGAGTTACTGGCTCATTTTAAGTAGAGAGGGGCAAACTGCTCAATTGGCAGGAACAGCAAGGGGCAACCGAAGCGATAGTCGAACAGGCGAGCCGGGCGGCCCAGAACAAAACGGTCGAGACGTGGGTCGAAAGCTAAATTGAAACGGGGTTTTGAGGAGAAAGCATTACGAGGATTTGACAAAGTAGCTCGCGCCGGCCGCTCCTATGCGGCCTCAGTCCAGGATAGCGACCGGCGCAAGATAGGCTGAAATTTGGATCAGGCGATCATCGCTGAATCCGCGCCGAGCCGCCCTGGGCGAACGCCCGCACCTGCTCCACGGTCGCCATCGTCGTGTCGCCAGGGTAAGTGGTCAGCAGCGCCCCGTGCGCCCAGCCCAGATTGACCGCTTCCTGCTCAGATGCGCCGGTCAACAGCCCGTAGAAGAAGCCGGCGGCATAGCCGTCGCCGCCACCCACGCGGTCCAACACATCCAACTCACAGGTGGGCGACTGGTAGGTCTGGCCATTGATCCAGGCGACCGCACTCCAGCTATGGCGGTTGGTCGAGTGTACCTCGCGGAGGGTGGTCGCCACGACCTTGACGTTGGGGTACATAGCGGTTACTTTGTCGATCATGCCAAAAAAGACGCTCGGATCGAGCTTGGACTTGGCCGCGACCTCAGGTCCGGTGATGCCGAGGCCCATCTGCAGGTCCTCTTCGTTGCCGACGATCACGTCAACGTTTTCCACGATCCGCTTGAGCACCTTCAGGGCGATGTCGTGTCCGCCCCACAGATTCCACAGCTTGGCGCGGTAGTTGAGATCAAAAGAGGTGACAGCGCCGGCCGCCTTGGCCGCCTGCATGCCCTCGCTGATCAGCTCGCCCGTGGTCTCGGACAGCGCGGCGAAGATACCGCCGCTGTGGAACCAACGTACGCCCGCAAAAATCTTGTTCCAATCGAAATCACCCGGCTTGAGCTGCGCGCCGGCTTCATTGCTGCGGTTGTAGAACACCACCGGCCCGCGCACGCCCTGTCCCCGGTCGCTGTAGACCGTGGCCATGTTCGGACCCGTCACGCCGTTGTGCTTGAAGTGCTTGTAGAAGGGGGTGACACCCATGGCCCGCACCCGTTCGGCGATCAGGTCGCCGATAGGATAGTCAACCATCGCGGTGACAACGCCGGTCTTCAAGCGAAAGCAGTCGGCCAGGTTGGCGGCCACATTGAACTCACCGCCGCTCACGTGAATGTCACAGTGGGTGGCCTTCCGAAAAGGGATAATCCCCGGGTCCAGGCGATGGATCAGCGCGCCGAGTGATACCAGGTCCAGCGTCGCAGTCCGGGCATCCCCTTCAGAGGCCGGTTTCAGATTTAAACCATAATTCATTGTTTGCTCCTTACTTTGTATAATTTTTCGCCGGCCCTGGCCATGTAGAGAATGTCTTCATCCTCCCGGTTCTGCCAGTCAGCCGGGTTAATTGTAGTTGGATCGGTAGCCGTGGAGCGTGGATCACGACCGTGCTGCCCACCTCCGCCACTGACTCCATTTTATACATACATTTGTCTGCTGTCCAAAGTTGGTCATACATGGGCGGGTTTTTGGCTTGAAATTAATCAGTAACTGGATCATCTGTGTAACTTAATCTCTATTTGTTTCATTAATAATTCGCTTTCTTTTGGGGTAAGTAAGTCGGTCGTCGGCGTCCTAAAATTCGTTTCTTTAATTTAATCCCAGGCTTTCATCTCATTGAAGTCCTTCTCTCTCCCGTTCAATTATCTATTGAAAAAGATAACATGGCAAACTTTTCTTGAAAGCCGAATTTTTTGAGTGTGGGGGTGTAAATTGTTTGGAGTGGTTAGGTAGGGTAAACTATTCTCTATACGAAATGTATGAAACGGTCCAAAATGTGTGGGCGTAGACTAATTTGTACTTTACAAATTGATGCGGCACGGCTAAATTATCGACATCTTTAGTATTATTCAGTCCCAGCACTATCTTTGCACTTTAATCATATCAACCTGATTTCACCGCAGAGACGCTGAGTTCGCAGAGATTTTTAGTTAATTTTCTCGGCGTTCTCCGCGCCTCTGCGGTAAATTTTCTGCTGAACTCAAAAGTGCAAACATAGTAAGTCCCAGGTACTGTTGCTGTGGCTCATTCCACTACTGATAGCGGTTTACATCTGGCTATTAAAACGCAAACGCCGGTTTGCTGTTCGTTATTCTAGTCTCGTGCTCATTCATGAAGCCTTACCCGCAGGATCAAGCTGGCGGCGGCACCTGCCGTTTGCCCTGTTTTTGCTCAGTTTAATCAGTCTGATGATCGCCCTGGCCCGACCAGTGGCCAAGGTAGAAGTTCCTCTCAGCCGGACCACTATTATTCTCGCCCTCGATGTTTCCCGCAGTATGTGCGCGACTGACGTCCCCCCCAATCGGCTAACGGTGGCTCAGGAAGCAGCACTGGCTTTTATTGAGGATCAGCCGGCCGGAAGTCAGATGGGCATTGTCGCCTTTGCCGGGTCTGCTGAGATCGTAGTGCCCCCCACCAGGGACAAAGAAGTCCTGCAACAGGCGATCAGAAGTTTCACCACCTCGATTGGGACGACTATCGGCAGCGCTACCCTCAAAGCCATTGATGCCATTGCCCAGATCAACCCGACAGTTGCGCCGAGCGGGGTCAATATAGAGGCCAGAGAAGATAAGCCGGGGCTGGCAGAAGAGAGCTACCAGCCAGACATCATCGTGTTGCTGACCGATGGGGCGAACAGTCAGGGACCGGACCCCCTTGATGCTGCGCAAGAAGCGGCCCAGCGCGGAGTGCGAATCTACACTATTGGCTTCGGCACATTAGAACCCGGCCCCATGGTCTGTAGCCACCACCAGTTAGGGACTGATAGTTTTGGCGGGAGTTTTGGAGGAGGTTTTGGCGGAGGAAGCGGCGGCTTTCGGCGCTTCCTGGTTATTGATGAACCAACCTTGCAGGCCATGGCCGATCTAACCGGTGGGACCTACTTTCGGGCTGAAAATGCGGATCAGTTACTGCAGGTGTTTCTCAGTCTGCCCGCCCAGATCACACTCCAAAAAGAAACCGTCGAAATCAGCGCCGTCTTTTCGGCGCTGGGGGCTGTCTTGGTTACTGTGGCTGTAGCGCTGTCGTTACTGTGGCATCGGTTTCCGTAAAGTCGGTAAGTTGAAAGCGGGAACAGAATATGATAAGATAGGGTTGATGGTATGACCAATCCATCCTCTCTTCACTTTTGACCGCAGTAACTACAGGAGACCTTATGACTACCCTACAACCTGACAAAAGCTTAGCCGCCGTGTGCGGGCTGTTTTGTCCGGCCTGCACCTTCTATATCGGCTCCACCGCCGACCCGGACAGATTGAAAAGATTGGCCGAACGCAGCCAACACCCTCTTGAAGAGATCGAATGTCACGGCTGCCGCTCTGACAAGGTGACGTACTACTGTCGGACCTGCAAAATGGTCAAGTGCACCGCCGAAAAAGGATTGGACTTCTGCGGGGAGTGTGCTGACTATCCCTGTGTCGACCTGCAGGAATTTCAGGCGGCCTGGCCTCATCGCCTGGAGTTGTGGGCAGCGCAGGCCCGGATTCAGGAGGCTGGGTACGAGCAGTGGTTCGCCGAAATGGTGGAGCATTATGCCTGTCCCCACTGTCACACCCTCAATTCGGCTTATGATTTGGCCTGTTGGAACTGCGGAGCCAGTCCAGGCAGCGCCTATGTGGCCCGGCACAAGGAGGCGATTTTGGCCTTTCTGGCCGGGCGGAAGTAGGCGTAAGGAAGGTGATTATGCTGGGCGCCATCGCCGGTGATATCATCGGCTCCATCTACGAACGCGAGGGCATCAAAACAACCGATTTTCCGTTGTTTGGCCCGAATAACCGTTTTACCGATGATACGGTGATGACTATCGCCGTGGCTGATGCTATTCTGGAACAAACCGATTATGCCACGGCCATGAAGCAGTGGGGGCGCAAATATCCCCATGCCGGTTATGGCGGCACATTTATCAAGTGGATCTTTGAAGCGGAGGTTCGACCCTATCACAGTTGGGGCAACGGCTCGGCCATGCGGGTCAGTCCGGTTGGCTTCGCCTTTGATACTGCTGACAGCGTGTTGGTCGAAGCAAAACGGAGTGCTGAAGTTTCGCATGACCATCCTGAAGGAATCAAAGGGGCGCAAGCGGCAGCCCTGGCTGTTTTTTTAGCTCGTCAGGGTGAGGCGAAAGAATCCATTCGCCAGGAAATAAGCCAGCGCTTTGGCTACAACCTGGCTCGGACGATTGAAGAGATCAGGCCGGCCTATCGCTTCGATGTTTCCTGTCAGGGGTCAGTGCCCGAAGCCATCATTGCTTTTCTGGACTCGAGCAACTACGAAGAGGCTGTCAGGCTGGCTGTCTCGCTGGGGGGCGACAGTGACACCCTGGCCTGTCTGGCGGGGGGACTAGCCCAGGCTTACTACCGGACTATTCCCGCCGACATCGTTAACACTGTCCGGGCAGTTTTGCCGGCAGATCTCCTCGACATTGTGGAAAGGTTTAACGAGAAATATGGCTGGTAAGCCATGCGGCAATAGTTGGATACATCGAGAAACAACCTAAAAAGGACTACCGTACAACATTTGATTGAGACATCTACGCTGGGTGTGGACTAAGGCATCCAGAAAGATCAACCTCTTGCTTACTATCCCTCCCTCTCTTGGCTGGTGATAATTCAGCCGCTATCGGTTATACTATTTGTGAATAATATCACATTACAAAGAGTATTAGCCCCATGACCGATAGACTCACCTATTCCCTGCGCCTGGAAGCGCACAATTCCAACTCATACTACACCACCATCGCCGCTTTGGCCGATCAATGGCTGGTCTACGCTCAGCGCGTGGCCGGCAGCCTGATCTATGATTTTCAACGCTTTCGCCGAACCGCCGGCCTGCCGGAACATACACTAGCCGAGGATGCTTTTGAACTGCTCGTCCTGGGGGTGCTGTTACGCGAGCACGGTCAGGAGGCCGCCGAACTGCCCCCCTGGGCGGCGCAGCTACTGGCCGGCCTGGTTGCCTTGCAAGATCGCTGGCCCTGGGCCGAAGGCGCAATCAAAGCCGCGCGGGGTTTTATCGGCGGCCTGATCCCCCACAAGGAGCGGAAAGATGTTGCTCCACTTAAGAACAATCAGGGAGCAATGGTTGGGAATCGAGGGGTGGCCTCTCTCCTGCGCTGGCTGCGCGCGTATGGACAGGCAACCCGGGCTGACCGGCTGGCGGCCTGGCAGAATTATTTGAAAACCCTGGGGCCGGAGAGCGCGCAGATGGTTATCAGCCAAAGTCTGGCCCTGGCCGACCACTTTGCCCGCGAGGGTGAAGCCGTCCTGGGACGATATACCACCGGGGTTGAATCGTTTCGCACAGCGGTCAAGCCACAACTGCGCTTTCGCTACGACAGCGAATTGGTGCTCCGCTCCCGCCTGGAGTACCATTTGGGTATGCTGGGCACCGAACTGCTCAACCGGGCCTACCGGGCGCGCTTCCTGGCTACCCCCTACAAAATGGTGATCGTTCCGCCCTGCCTGCGGGCGCGGCCGGATACGGGTCCGGCAGAGGGCCGCTGCCAGGCGCTCCAAACTACTCTGGGAGCCAAATGCCAGGGCTGCCAGCCGGATTGCCGGGTCCATCAGTTGACCAAGCTAGGCGAAAAAGCCGGTTTTGCGGTGTACAGCATCCCGGATGATGAGCTGCAAAAGGTCTGCCTGGCCTCCGGGAAGGCTGGCGGGAGCATTGGCGTGGTGGGTCTCTCCTGTGCGCTGACCAACTGGAGCGCCGGCTGGGAGGCCGATCGGCTGGGGCTGCCGGCCCAGGGACTCCTACTCGACTACGTTGGCTGCCGTCAGCATTGGTGCCGGCAAGGCTGCCCAACCGATACCAATTTCAATAAGCTGCAAGAACTCATTGGATGAATAGATCACAGCAAATTGTTTTCGCGGGCAAAAATAGCCGCCTGGGTCCGGTCGCGCAGCCCTAAACGGCTGAGGATATTGGAGACGTGATTTTTTACCGTCCCTTCACTGACGACCAGCGTTTCGCCAATTTCGCGATTGGTCGCACCGGTAGCAATCAGTTGCAGGACTTCCATCTCCCGTTCAGTTAAATCAAATTGAGCCGCTACGGCATGCGCCGGAGCATCTTTTGCGACAGGAGCGGGCGCGGCAGGGGTGGGTTTAGTCTGCTTGCTAAGCACCCCAACCAGTTTGCCGGCGATGGAAGGTTCAAGCTGGTAAATCCCCCGGTGGGCCAATTGGACGGCGTGAGCCAAATTCTGGGCGGGAATATCTTTGAGCAGGTAGCCGCTGGCTCCGGCAAGAAGGGCTTTGATAATATCTTCCTCGTCGTCAAAGGTGGTCAGCATGAGCACCTGGCAGGCAGGCAACTGCTGGCGGATCTGCTCCGTGGCGGCGATGCCGTTCATCACCGGCATGCGCACGTCCATGAGAATCACGTCCGGGACCAGGGCCATAGCTCGCTCAATCGCTTCCTGCCCATTCGCGGCTGTGCCAATCACCTCGATGCCCTCTTGAATGCTCAATAATGAAGAAATGCCTTCGCGCATAAGCTGCTGGTCGTCAACGACCAAGACTTTCACCGGTGTTTGTTGTTCGCTCATCGCTTATCCCCCCAGTAAGGCCAGCGGATTCTTGGGCACCGTAACCAGGAGCGAGGTGCCGTGATGGGGCGAGCTTTCCACTTTAAAGGAACCGCGCACCAGCTCCAGCCGTTCCCGGATACCCTGCAAGCCATAGTGACTTTCCTGTTTCGATTCAGCCAGTAGGGCCGGGTCAAAGCCCTGGCCGTCGTCGGTAATCATCAGGCTGGCCTGCTGGTCTTCGAGTTTGATGTGGACGGTGACCCGGCTGGCCTGGGCATGCTTTTGGATATTGGTCAAGCCTTCCTGGGCGGCGCGATAGAGGGTTTGCAGGGATTGCTTGGAAAAGCCCGTCTCATCCCCTTCGATCTGCAAATCAATCGTCATCTGGCTGCTTTCCAGGTGGGCTACCAATCCGGCCAAAGCCTGGGCCAGCGAGAATTTTTCGGGGGTGCTGCGCAGCGTGCCGACCGAACGGCGGATGTCTTTTAAGGCTTCGCTGGCTAAATGCTTGGCATCTTTCAAAGCCTGGTCTGCCGCTTCGGCATCCCGCGCCTTGAAGGCAATCGCTTTTTCCAGTTGCACGTTGATGACGGTCATATAATGCCCCAGGCTGTCGTGAATTTCACGGGCCAGCCGGTTTCTTTCTTCCGTTGTGGCCAGTTCGGCGACCTGTTCGGCATAATTTTGTAACTGCCGGTGCGAGGCTTCCAGTTCATGCAGCAATGTTTCGGCCCGCAGCCGGCTGGTTCGTTCCTGCCGGATGAGATAAGCAATCGAAGCGATAAAGGCCAGGGTCAGGAAAAAGGTTAGATCAAAGATGCGGGGACCGTGTGGCGGGGGGGGGGCCGTTCGGGCCACTCTCTCGGTGGCCTCAACTACATCGCGCCAGCGCCCCATCAGATACATCGTCCAAATCATCCCGGAGAAGCCATAACTGCTGCCGGCCAGCAAAAAGAAGCTGAAGGGGACCACCAGTAGAAAAATACTGGGGTAAGCAAAGCCCAGGCCATCGCTCAAACTGGCGGCGACGATGATGATCATGCGCACGAGCAAAAGGGCCAGGGTCGTAGGCCAGGGCGATTGTTCACCCAGGTAGTGGTATTCCAGCCGGTCAATGATGATCAGAACGACAATGGCGGCCGTCATCACTGCACCGCCCAGCCAGGGATTGACCTCCTCATAAAAGCCGGAAAAGGCCATGTAGCCGTAAACGATCAAAACCCCGGCGTAAAAAATAGCGGCCAGCCCATCAATCGGGCGGGGCATGAGCCACTGCTTCCAGGTTGAAAGCACGGGGGATAATTGCTCTCTCATAGGGGTCACTTCCTTCTTTATAAGCTCAGTATAGCATCAAACCAAACCCGAATCAATGTGCCACAGGATACAACTCCCTTAGCCGGAAGTCAGGTGACTTCCGGCTAATTTGCTTACCCAAAGAAGTGACCTTTAGCTGGACCAAAATAGCTCCTTTAACACATGTGGTCAGCCTCAAAATCGGATACTCTGAAAGAGAAATAAAAAAACACCACGTTTGTACTTGAAGGAATTGATAAAAGTAATGAAAAACCAAACAACTGTTTTTAAGATGAAACGCATTTTTGTTTTTCTATTAATTTTGACAGCCCTGATCGGGGGTGGAGTATACGGTTATCAGTATCTAGGAACTCCGCCTGAGCCAACAAGTTTGAATGAAGATGCGGCGGTTGAAATTGTGCCGGTGGAGCGAAAAACGCTGGTTGATACGGTTAGCGCCAGCGGCAGCATCGAGCCGGAAGCCGAAGTCGAGATGAAGTTTGAAACCGGCGGTAAGGTCAAAGAAGTCCTGGTCCAGGAAGGCCAAACCATCACCGCCGGCACGGTGTTGGCCCGGCTGGATACCGCCGACCTGGAGATGCAGGTGCGCAGCGCCGAAATTGATCTAGCCCAGGCCCAGGCGAATCTGGACCAACTGCTTGAGCCGGAATTGGCCGAAAAAGTGGCCGCAGCCCGCGCCTCGGTGGAGAGCGCCCAGCTTAACCTGGCCGACCTGGAAGATGGGATTGATCCCGACGAAGTGACCAAGGCCGAGGCGGCCCTGAAACAGACCGAAATCACCCTCAAAGAAGCGCAGTGGGCGTACGACCAGGTGGCCTATCGAGGGGATGTCGGAGCGATGTCGCAGGCCAACGAGTTGCAGGACGCGACCCTGGCCTATGAATCCGCCGTGGCCGACTACAACCTGGCGGTTAAGGCGGCCACCCCGGCTGAACTGGCCGCGGCCCGCTCGACCCTGGCCAGCGCCCAATCCAGCCTGGCCGAGCTGCTGCAGGAACCCAGCGCCGCCGAAATTGCCTCGCAGCAGGCCAGCGTGGATAAGGCTCAGTTGAGCCTGGAAGAGGCGCAGCGTAACCTGGAAGATGCCACTTTGGTCGCGCCGACGGGCGGGGTGGTTTTGCAAGTTAACATCGAGCCGGGCGAGCGGGTGCTGGATGATGCCACCGAGGCGGCCCTGACCATTGCCGATACCTCGACCTATCTGCTCAAAATGGATGTGGATGAACTGGATATCGGCCAGGTCAAAGTGGGCCAGCCGGCGACGGTCACGCTCGACGCCTTTGCCGGGCAGTCGTTTGCCGGGACGGTCACCAAGATCTCGCCAAGTCCGGCTTCGACCGATACGGATAGTATCGTGACCTATGAGGTCACCATTGCCCTGGATACCCAGGAGCAGGGTTTGGGCCTGTTATCCGGGATGACGGCCAATGCGACGATCCAAACCGAGGAACTCAGCCAGGTGCTGGTCGTGCCAACCCAGGCCATCCAAACGGACCAGGGCAGCGAGGCCATCACCTATGTCGAAAAATTAGACGAGCAAGGCAGCACGATGCGGGTGGAAGTAGAACTGGGATTGCGCAGCGGTTCGGTCCGGGAAGTGATCGCCGGGCTGGAGGAGGGCGACCAGGTCATCATTCGCCAGCAAGTTGAAATGGCAGCCGCCTCAAGCTCATAAGCTGCCAGGAATGAGCGAGGTTTAACAATGGATAACAATTTTGTCGTCAACGCCGAGAACCTGACCAAAACCTACCAGATGGGGGAGATCGAGGTCCATGCCCTGCAAGGAGCGGCCCTGCAAGTGAGGCCAGGCGAATTATTGGCAATTATGGGACCATCCGGTTCCGGCAAATCAACCTTAATGAATATTCTGGGCTGCCTGGACCAACCCACCTCCGGCCGGTATCACCTGGAAGGGGTGGATGTGGCCCAACTGAGCGACAACAAGCTGGCCCAAATTCGGGGCAAGCGCATCGGTTTTGTCTTTCAAAGCTTCAACTTGCTGCCGCGGACCAGCGCCTTGAGTAACGTCGAACTGCCGCTGGTTTATATGGGTGTGGGCCTGGGCGAGCGCCATCGCCGCTCGGTCGCCGCCCTGGAGCTGGTGGGGCTGGGCGACCGCCTCCACCACAAGCCCAACGAGCTGTCGGGCGGGCAGCAGCAGCGGGTGGCCATCGCCCGGGCGCTGGTCACAAATCCGGCCATCATCATGGCCGACGAGCCGACCGGCAACCTGGACTCCAAGTCCAGCGAGGAGATTATGAGCATTTTCCAGCACTTGAACGAGGACCAGGGTATTACCATTATCTTTGTGACCCACGAACCCGACATTGCCCAGCATACCCGGCGGATTGTCCGCCTGGCCGATGGAATGATTGTGGAAGATAGACCGGTGGCGAATCCGCGTCAAGTCAGGATGTGATTTACGATTTACGATTTGCGATTTATGATTTACGATTTGCGAAGTGTGTCGAATTAACTGATTTTACGTTTCACGCACCACGCGCTACGCAACACGTAACACGTAAGACGCTTTGAAGTTGAACTGAAAGGATTGATTAAACCTATGCAACTGTGGGAAAGTATCTTGATTGCCCTGCGGGCCTTGACCGTCAACAAGCTGCGGACGGTGTTGACCATGCTGGGCATTATCATCGGCGTGGCGGCGGTGATTGCCCTGGTCTCCATCGGCAACGGCGTCAGCCAGAGTATGACTGAGCGCCTGAGCAGCCTGGGCACCAACCTGCTGACCATCTCCTCCGCTCAGGGCATGGGCGGGCCGGGGGGCGGCCCCCCACCAGGACCTCCCGGCAGCGAGGAAGACGAATCTCAGGCTGACTTGAAGGAAAAGGCGGCCGAACCGCTGACCATGAAGGATGTGGAGGCGCTGAGCGACCCCGCCCAGGTCCGGCACGTGGTGGCCGTGGCCCCCACCTACAGCGTGAACGGTGCATCGGTGGTGCGCGAACAAAACGAAGCAACCAGTGTATCAATCACCGGGGTCACGGTAGAGTATGAGAGCGTCCGCGATCTGGAGCTGGCCAAAGGCCGCTTTATTACCCAGGACGAGATTGACCAGCGGGCGCGGGTGGCGGCGATCGGCGCTGAGGTGGCTGAGAAACTGTTTGCCAGCAATGAATCACCCCTGGGCGAGAGCATTCGGATCAACGGGCTGACCTTTGAGGTCATCGGAGTGCTGCCGGAAAGCGGCGAGGGCGGCTTTGGCAACCCTGATAATACGGCCCTGGTCCCCATCAGCACCGCCCAGACCCGTCTCGACAAAGCCGGGGCCTTTCGCGGCAGCTTAAAGGTCTCCACCATTTACATTGAGGTGGACAGCCAGAACAATATGGACACCGCTGAAGAACAGGTGACGGCGGTGCTGCGCGAGCGCCATCGCCTGGGCGATGAGTACAAAAACGATTTTAGAATTAGCAACCAGGCCCAATTGCTGGAGTTTAGCAATACGATGGCGACCACCTTGACCGCCTTCCTGGGGTCTATCGCCGGGGTGTCGCTGCTGGTAGGCGGGATCGGCGTAATGAACATTATGCTGGTCTCGGTGACCGAGCGCACCCGTGAAATCGGCATCCGCAAAGCGGTGGGGGCCAAACGGCGAGACATTCTGATACAATTTCTGGTCGAAGCGATAATCCTCTCGCTGATTGGCGGCTTCATGGGCATCGGGTTGGGTTATAGCATCTCACAGACGTTGCCCATGCTGGTCTCTGAACTGAGAAGCACGGTTGTCACCATGAACTCGATTTTGTTGGCCACCGGCTTTTCCGCGGCCATCGGCCTGTTCTTTGGGGTCTATCCGGCCAGCCGGGCGGCCCGGCTGCGGCCCATTGAAGCGTTGAGGTATGAATAACTATTGGAGAGATGGAAGTTGGAAGACTGGAAAAATTCCTAATCTTCCAACCCTCCACTCCTCCAGGCTTCCACAAGGATGAAATATGAAAACCTGGTTAACCTTTATTTTGCTAACTCTATTCGTTTTAACCGGCTGCGCCGCGCCGAGCAGCGCCAGCCCGACGCCGACCATTGTCCGGCTGCATCGTTCGGCCCTGACGCCGACGACCCCAATAGAAGTAATGGATACCCTGCCTCCAGCCACGGCAACCCCGGCTGCCGACCTTTCCTCCACCTCAACCTTTGTGGCGGCTCCTCCAACTTTAACGGTTATGTCTCAGCCGGAGGCTCCGGCAACGCCCAACCCGACCGCGACGGCCCAACCGGCAGCAGTCCAGGCCGAGATAATCACTGCTGGCCTAAATGTGCGCGAAGGGCCGGGAGTGGGCTATGCCTCCATCGGCACGGCAGCACAGGGCGACATCTTGACCATTACCGGCGTCAGCACCAATGGTAACTGGCTGCAAATTAAGACCAAAGATGGTAAATCGGGCTGGATTTCCGGCCAGGCGACCTATACCCATATCCTCGGCTCAGTTAAAGAGGTGCCCGTGGTCGAAACAGTTTCCGGCGGTCAGCCGTCGGCAGTCAGCGGTCAATCTGCGGCGGCCGCTTCCGCCGGCAAGCTGATTTTCGCCACCCGCAGCGGCGGCGATTTATACAGCGCCAACATGGACGGTACGGACCTGCAAAAACTGGCGAGCGGGGTGATTGACCCGGTTGTTTCGCCGGATGGCACGCAGGTAGCCTATACCCGCTGGGACGGAGCCAACATGGGTGTGCTTTATGTGCTGGACCTCGACAGCGGCAGTGAGCGAGCCGTAGCCAGTGACATCGCCCGGCCCAAATCGCCCACCTGGTCCCAGGATGGACAGGAGATCATTATCTCTTTCCAACATGGCGGCACGGTTAATCCCACACCGGAATGCCGTGAATTTGACTCCGATGATGGTATGCAACTGCCCGGCATCGGCGAGATTACCAGCTTTCACATGAGTAACGATGGCGGCGTCAAAATTTGTTTTATTCGGACTGAGGATTTACAGTGGGGCTTGCGCCAGATCAACCTGGCGACCGGCCAGGCCGAGGATCTGCCGGCCGACCTGTACAGCTTCAACCCGACCTGGGACCCGCAAAACTCATCACGGGTTATCTATGACGGCCAGCGTGGCTTGATGCAGCTTGATATCGCCAGCGGCGACTTGCAATCCTTCACCGGCGATGTCCGTGATACGGCTCCTGTTTTCTCGCCTGATGGGTCGAAACTGGCCCTGACCTACAAGCAGCACGACCACTGGGAAGTCTACACGTATGATCTGGCGACCGGCGCTCGCCAGCGGTTAACCAAGCCGTCTTTATTGGCCGACCCGCAGTACAGCAGCGCCGCCCCGGCCTGGTCGCCGGACGGTTCCCAGATCGCCTTTGTCACCAACCGTACGGGCCAGTGGGAAATCTGGGTTATGAATGCCGACGGCAGCAATCCCCATGCCCTGTTTACTTCGGAGGTGCAGGCGCAATTGGGGCTGAACTACCAGGGGGTTAACGAGCGGCTGCTAAATTGGGTCCAATAACTCAGAATATTACTTACAGGTGTATTTACGATGAGAAAAACAGCATTGCTTGGTTTATTTTTTATCCTGCTTTTCCTGTTGAGCGGCTGTGGCGCCGCGTTGAGCGGGGCGATGGCGGCCTCGTCTACGCCAACCATTGTCCGCCTGCCAGCGGTTACGGAGACACCGGATACGCCGGTTCCAACGCCACCCCTTTCTCCTTCGCCTGCCCCAACCTCGACGCCGGTGACGCCTGGCCCTGGTCCGGCTTCCCCGACGGTAACGGCTAGAGCTGTAACTTCAACGAGTGTCTCTATCCCGTTGGCCGGGGCAACCGGCCCCGGAACAGCAGCAGCCAGCACCTCCCTCACGGGAGCGTGGGATTTTACCTTTGGCACAATGTCACTCACCCAGCGAGATTCACGGGTTGAGGGGACCTACCAGTGGTATGGCGGCCTTGACAGCGGGCAGATTCAGGGCGTCGCTCTGGCAGACCTCAATCAATTCCAGGGACTATGGCTCAGTAACCGCAGCTCGAACAGCCAAGGCGAGTTACGCTGGCAGTTGGCCGTGGACTGGACCAGCTTCTCAGGCAGCTTTGAGAGCAGCAAAACCGGGCAGTGGTGCGGCGTCCGCTCCGGCCAGCCCTTACCCGCCGGGTGTGGCTTTAGCGGGGTTTGGCAGCTACGCTTTGGCGACCCACCGGACGTAACCGGGCAGGCGACTCTGGTGCAAACCGGCCAGACCGTTCAGGGTACGTATATAGACAGCCAGGGACATACAGGTGAAATTGTAGACGGAGTCATTACCGTCGAGTCCTTGACCGAGGCCAAACTGAGCGGAACCTGGCGCAATGATCAGGGTGAGCAAGACGCCTTTGAGTGGTGGCTCGATTTGACCACGGGCCGGACCTTCCAGGGGCGGCGCGATCCGGGCAACAGCGAATGGTGCGGCTGGCGTGAAGGAACCGGCCAGCCGGAGCAATGCGGCTGGTAGAACTGTATCCCTCAAGGTCAAGATAGATGGTGGGCCTGGGTTCCTGTCTGAAGCCCGGCCCACTATCTTTCGGTACAGGTTCTTAAAAACTACCGGCCCTCTACCTCATTTCTCAATTGGCGCGCCGATGAGACTACCCCACTCTGTCCAGGAGCCATCATAGTTGCGCACGTGGGGATAGCCCAGTAAGTAGGTCAATACGAACCAGGTGTGCGACGAGCGCTCGCCGATACGGCAGTAAGCAATGACTTCTTTGTCGGCGGTGATACCTTTGCCGTCGTAAAGCATCCGCAATTCTTCCCCGGATTTGAAGGTGCCACCCTCCTTAACCGCCATGCCCCAGGGAATATTGGCCGCGCCGGGGATGTGCCCGCCGCGCTGCGCGCCCTCTTGCGGCAAGTGTTCCGGCGCAAGAAGCTCACCGCTGTACTCTTGCGGGGAGCGAACATCCACCAGAGTACGATGATTGTTGCTGATATACTCCTTGACCAGGTCACGGGTGGCCCTGAGACCCCAGTCAGTACCCTTAACGGTATAGTGAGTTTGAGCAATGGTGGGGGCGGCTGTGGTCATCGGGCGGCCCTCGTCGGCCCATTTCTTGCGCCCGCCGTTCATGAGCCGAACGTCGGCATGTCCATAAATTTTTGCCAGCCAGAAGGCAAAAGCGGCAAACCAGTTATTACTGTCGCCATAAAAAATGAGGATCGTTTCAGCAGTGATCCCGCTGCGGGAGAGAAGCGCCTCCCACCCGGCTTGGTCTGGTATATCACGGCTAATCACCTGCTGGGTATCTTTTTTCCAGTTCCAGCCTACCGCGCCGGGGATATGGCCGGACTCATAGGCGGTCGTGTCCACGTCCACTTCCACCAGCCGGATTTTTGGATCGTTCAGATGTTCGGCCACCCAGGAAGTTTCTACCAGAACTTCGGGATGGGCATAACCATTTAAAGTCGTCATGATTTGTCTCCTATAAAGTTATTTTTGGACTAATTTTGAACTTTGATTTTGGCCTGGTAGTCATTAGTGACAACTTAAGGAAACGATAAAAAAGTCAAATTGGGTAAGGTGACACATCAAGTTTAGTTGGCGGCTTACGCAAAACCTTAACAACAGCTAAATCTTGGTTCTGTGGGTCAGCAAAGTACTTGACGGGGTCAGTGGCTTTGCCTTTAGATCGAGCTTGGGTGAAGTGATACAAGTGATCCGGTACAACATTACCTGGGAAATGCGGTCAAGCGGCAAACTGATTTCATCGGCTACGGCATCAGTCGCAAATCAACCAGGGTGGCGTAAAGAGCCAGGTGGAGCCAGACTTGCAGCAGGACTCCCCGTTAATCGGGCCCAGTCCACAGATAGGCCAGCCCTAACAAACGTTTGACAGTGTTAAAGTCTCCTCGATTCGCCAGCGGCGGCGGTACAGGTCGGCCACGACATGGGGCGGCAGTACGGCGGGATCGAGCACCGAGGTGAGATAGCCATACCAGACCCGGCCTACTTTTATCTGCACCAGCCGTAAGTGCAGGAGCGGTTGACCATTGGGACCACCACCTAACACAATCAGGCTGTCAATGACCTCGCTGGTGTGACTGAGCACCCGCTCCACTCGAAAGCTGGCGTTGCTCTTGAGCCGGGTGATGAAGTGAGCGCCGGTATCAATGACCTGGGCAAAGAAACTGAAGTCATAGAAACCTCGGTCAAACAGTAACAACGGCTTGCAGGTCTTAATCAAGGCTACGATCTCAGTCATAAAATTGGTATCGTGCTCTCTGGCCCCTTCCCGATACCAAATCTGGACCGGAAAGCGGGTCACCAAGTCAATAACCGTGCCAATTTTGCCGGCTAACTGTCCCAGCGGCACATCTTGCAAGCTGTCTAACTTGCGAAACAGGGCCTCCAAAGTGGAGCCATCGACAATCCAGATGTGCTCAAAGGTCTGTTGAGCGACCTTAACTGCCAGCGGAACCGCCCGTTTCGGTCGGCTTGTTGCCACCGTTCTTGCAACAACGGCAACAAATCCTTAAGCACTCGCTCAAATAGTTCAGCCGGAAAGACCAGGAAACGTTTACTCAAGGCTTGTTGAGAGACCTGGACCGCCCGACACCACAACAAATCTTCCCGGGCCAGCAGTCGGGTCAACTCGTGTACCGAAGGAACTTGTCGCCACAGTAAGGTCAGCACGGCGGCCACCATTAAAGGCAGTCCCAATATCCGGCTGCGCAGGTCTAACTGGCGATACAGGCTCATTTGGTTGTGAAGCAACGGGGTGAGCAGGTCTGCCAGTTGCCCGGCAATGACCTCATCACTTGGCCCCGGTTGACGCCGAGGCCGAACATGGTCGGGATTTCTCGGTTTTTTTGTCTTCATTGCGCCAACTTTACTGCTGGCGCTGAATTTGACAAATTTTTCTTTAGCTTAAGTTGTCACGAATGCCTGGTAGTCTTAAATGATAAACATCACCTCCTCTCGCCTGCTCATAACCCGGCAAAAATGGGTTCTTTAAGCGCCCCAAGGTGCTCCAAAAACCTCTAGAATCATGGACTGGCGGCCCAACGCGGAAATCAGGGTCGTATCGCCGCGGGAGGGTAGGCGGAAACGCTCCCCCGAAACCAGGAAAATATCACGACCATTGACCGTGATCCAGGCTACTCCCGATATTACCTGGAGTTCCTGGCCGGCCGGCGGCAAACGCAAGACCTCATCGTGCCGCAGCATCAGTCGCACCATCCGCCTGGCGGCGCTTAGCCGCTTTTCCGTTGGATTGAGATTGAGTGAAATCATCAATGGACTCCTTCTCGTTGTAGGGGATGACGGGCCAAATCTGCGCCGCCGATGAGGGGCGAGGGCAAGGCGGTTACGTAAGCCTGAAGAGTGGGCCAGCCTAAATAGCTGGCTACCGAAACACGATGATGGCCGTTCTGAACAAAGTACACGGGGCCAATTTGAAAAACGTCAACCGGCGGAAAACCAGCGCCGGAAACAGCCAGGGTATAGATGATCCGCCAGCGCTCTTTGTCCCGTTCATCATCTATACGGGGCATAAAGCGGCGCGTAAAATCTTGAGCGCGCCCCACGCTGCCTACAATGTTTTTCAAGGGAACATCTTGCAACCCTAAATTAAGCGTGGCAGCGCTGGGTGATCCTTTGATAACCTCGTGCAAGGACAGCAGGCACGGTTTGTTGCCGGTCACCTGGCTGCGTTTGATGTCCCAGAAGCCCTTACTTCTGGCTCGACTAAATTCGGCCTCACTCTGAATATAGATCATCGTTTTGAGGTCCATCTTGAGTGCCTTCAATCCTTTAACTTGACCATCAAAGTTTCGACGTTAGCGTTCTGTTGATATTTCAACCTATAACCGAGTTCGATCAGCCAGTCCCCAACACGCCAGGTCAATTTTTGCCACAGTTTAGGCTGCTGCCCCTCAGTCTCTCGGATGAGTTGCTCCAGACGCGCTGCCTCCACCTTTTCTCTCTGCCGCATTTGAGCGTATTGCTCCAAGAAATAAGTGTTTTCCATAAAACCTTCTCCTTCTGGCTCTCAAACTACTTGCCTGAGAATTTGATAGAACTTGTTCCGAAAATCGTAATATGGTGTAAAATAACATGGAGCCGTAAATACACCGTAAATACACCGTAAATCCAGTGTAATCAGGGATAACTCATAGGGGGGAGCTATGCCGGATCAACTGCGACTGAGCTTGTTGGGCAAACCAACTTTCGAGCGCAACGGTCAACCCTTGCCGGGCTTAACCTCGGTCAAGGGACAGGCGTTGCTGGCCTATTTAGCTGTTACCCGGCAACCCTGTTCTCGTGCGGCGCTGGCCGGCCTGCTGTGGAGCGATATGCCGGAGGATGTCGCCCGGACCAATCTACGGGTGGCATTGAGCCTGTTACACAAGACCCTTGGCGACGCTATTATCACCACTCGCCGTACTGTTGAATTCAATCGTCACAACAATACCTGGTTAGATATAGAGGTGCTAGAAAATGCCGCTAACAACGGGGTCAATCTGGCCGCCGCCGCCGAACTCTATCGGGGCGATTTTCTGGACGACTTTTACGTGCCGGAGGCCGAATTATTCGAGGCATGGGTCCTGGTGGAACGGGAACGATTGCGCCAACTCGCTCTGAACGTGTTGGAAACAGCGGCTAACATTGCCCTGGAGCAGCGTCACTTCGCCGCCGGCATCAGCATGGCGCGCCGTCTGTTACGCATCGAACCCTGGCACGAAGGTGGCTATCGGCAACTAATGCAGCTTTTGGCGGCGGAGGGACAGGTGAGCGCCGCGCTGGCTCAGTACGACACCTGCCGGCGGCGGCTGGCCGAAGAATTGGGGGTCGAACCTGCGGCGGAGACGAAGGCGTTGGCCGAAGCAATCCGTAGTGGCGAGTGGAAAATTCCTCAGACGGTTCAGCCTGAGAAGGCCGCGCCTGCC
Source organism: Anaerolineales bacterium (assembly GCA_015075185.1). GTDB lineage: Bacteria > Chloroflexota > Anaerolineae > 4572-78 > J111 > DSQQ01. The sequence continues at coordinate 22,006 of JABTUW010000005.1, forward strand.
CCGCCGGTCGAACCAGGCGCCCTGCCGCCACATAACCTGCGGGCGGCTACAACCTCGTTTGTGGGTCGTCAAAGGGAACAGACCCAAATCGCCGCGTTGCTGGCCCGGCCGGAGTGCCGTCTTTTGACCATCACCGGGCCGGGTGGGATGGGTAAAACCCGTCTGGCTCAGCGGGTCGCCATCAGCCAATTAAAGCCGGACACTCCTTTTCGAGACGGCATCTACTTTGTACCCCTGGGGTCGGTCAGCCCGACGGATGGGGCCAATGGGTCAGCGTCAAACCCGCTGGTCTTAGCCATCGGCGCGGCGATGGGACTGCAGTTTACAGGCAGCACCTCACCCCAAATCCAACTCTTGAACGCCTTACGTGAGAAGACCCTCCTCCTGGTGCTGGATAGTTTTGAGCACCTGCTCAACTACGTCAAAGTGGTGATCAAACTGCTGGCGCAGGCGCCGGGTCTGAAGCTAATTGTTACCTCACGCCAGGGCCTGAATCTCTTTGAAGAGTGGATTTTTAATCTGTGGGGCCTGGCCTATCCCGAGGCCGATGCGCCCGGTTCAGAAAGTTTTGACAGCGTCCAACTCTTTGCCCAGCGCGCCCAACGGGTGTCTACGGAATTTGATCTGGCAGTGGAACTGCCGTATATCGTGCAAATCTGTCGCTTGTTGGAGGGTATGCCTTTGGGGATCGAACTGGCGGCGGCCTGGATGCGTGGTTTGTCCTGCCGTGAAATTGTCCATGAAATCGAGCACAACCGGGATTTTTTGACAACCCGGACTCGCAGCGTACCGGAACGGCAAACCAGCCTGCGGGCGGTCTTTAATTATTCATGGGGGTTCTTGTCCGAGGAAGAGCAAGCCGTCTACAAAAAGCTATCAGTTTTTGCCGGCGGCTTCACCCTGGAAGCTGCCCTGCAGGTGGCGGAGGCCACGGTTCAAACACTGGCCAACCTGGTCGCTCATTCTCTGGTGCGGCAAGAAGCAGCGGGGCGCTACAGTTTGCACGGGCGATTACGCGAGTATGCGTTGGAAAAGCTGATGGATGATCCGGCCGAGTATGAGATGACCAATGATCGGCATTGCCTGTACTTTGGAGACTACGTCCAGCAGCGAGATCTTGACAAGCCGCGAGATTTCAAAAAGTCACTGATTGACTGGGATGTTGAAATCAACAATATCCGCCTGGCCTGGACCTGGGCGGTTGAGCAAGGGCGAGCGCAAGGTCTGCTCAAAATTCACCGAGGGCTGGGGGAGCTTTACGAGCTGAGCGGCCGGTATGGAGAAGGGCTTGAGCTATTTCAGCAGGCGGCGGCCGGACTCTATCAGATCTATCAGGAGAGAAAGGCAGCATTTAGCACCGGCTATATCGAAATCGGTGAAACCTACAGCCATCTGCTGGCCTTTCAAGGCTGGTTTACCTTAAGACTCGGCCACTTTGAGCAGACTCAAGAATTGATCCGGCAGGCTTTGTCCGTGACAGGTCAAACTGAATCAGGCACCCAGTGGCATCGGGCCTTTCCGCTTTATCAACTGGGCTTGATTGACTGGTATGTTGGCCGTTATGACTCTGCCCGACAATATCTTGAGCAAGCCCTGGCGATCAGCCAACAGACGAACGGCACATTTGTAACGTTTCTCAGTTTAATGCATCTGGGCCTAACGGAAGCAAATTTGGGTAATTACCAGGCGGCCCGGCGCTATCACGAGGATTGTTTGACGATTACTCAAAGTTTTAGTATGGACAACGCCATCGGCATGCAGTACAGTTGCCTGGGGCGTCTGGCCTTTTTGCAGGAAGATTACACCCAGGCCGAACAGCTTTTGGAAAAAGGGATAGAATTGGTCCGAATTAGCACCGATCACAACCTTTTTGCCACTGCCTTCAGCCTGACCCATTTGGGGCTGGTAAAATGGCGTCTGGGCCAACCGGAAACAGGACGCCAGCTTTGCCTGGAAAGTCTCGATATTTTCAACGACATTGGCGAGCGTTATGGGCAGGTCCTGGCTCTGGACCACCTGGGCCAAATCGCCTGGGCGCTGGCGGATTATCAGTCGTCTAAACGCTACTTTCTAACAGCTCTCAAAACCTCCCTGGACATCAAGACAAAACCCCAAACCCTCTCCGCGCTGCTGGGTCTGGCCCGGCACCTGGCCCGAGAAGGTCAACCGTACCAGGCCGTGCAACTGCTGGCTTATGTAGCGCCTCACCCTGCCGGTGAATACATAGTCAAGAACATCGCTCGTCGTCTGTTGGCCGAAATGCATGTCCAGGATGAGCCATCTACTGCGAGCACACCGAATGACCAGCAAATTGAGAAAATTATGCAGGAGATCCTGCCAGACAACATCGGTTGACATCATCATTTTTACGGTGAGACATCGCTCCTGAGTGAATTTGTCCGCCGAACCCAAAAAGTGATTTTTGTCTTCTCCTTAACAGTATAGTATAATTGCATCCTCTCAAATATACATCTCTTTCGAGGTGCCAGTATGCGCCAGCGGTCGCGATTGATTTTACTTGCAACTACTCACGAAGCGACCCCTATTCCCTCAGCAATACTTTTAGATATCCAGATTATTAGGTCGGCCCAACTATAGGCAGGTATCGGCAGCATGGACAGGAGCTATCTTTATTACCAAATTGCCGAGACTATCCGGCAGGATATTCGCAATGAGGTCCTCCGTCCCGGCGACCGGCTGCCTTCGGTGCGCGAGATGGCAGCCCGCTGGAACTGCACCATCGGCACGATTCAACGGGCTTACGAGGAATTGGCCCACCAGGGATTGGTGACCAGCCGCCCCGGCCAGGGAACGCACGTGATGGCGGCCATCCCAGCCACGCTGGAGACGCCGCTGCGTCGGGCCGCCCTGGTGCATCGGGCTGAGGCGTTTCTGCTAGAGGCGCTGACAGCAGGTTATACCCCGCTTGAAGCGGAACAGGCGGTACGGATTGCCCTGGATCGCTGGCGGACCCTAAACCATACCCACGTTCAGCTTTCGGAGCAGCGCCTGCGCTTTGTGGGCAGTCATGACCCGGCAGTGACCCTCATCGCCGCCCGGTTTGCCGACTTTGCCCCCGGCGAGACGCCCCAACTGACCTTCACCGGCAGTTTGGGCGGTTTGATTGCCCTGGCCGAGGGCGAGGCTGACCTGGCCGGCTGCCATCTGTGGGACGAGGAGAGCGATAGTTACAACATCCCCTTTGTCCGGCGGCTGCTGCCGGGGCAGCGGGTCGCCCTGTTGACCCTGGCCCATCGCCGCCTGGGTTTTATCGTTTCCACAGCTAACCCAATGGTAGTGTCCACTCTGGAAGAGCTGGCCTACTCCGGCCTGCGTTTTATCAATCGCCAGCGCGGCGCGGGCACACGGGTCTGGCTCGACGCCCACCTGCACCAATTGGGGATAGCCCCGGAGCAACTGCCCGGCTATGAGCAGGAAAAATCTACCCACTCCGAAGTGGCCCAGATGATTGCCGAAGGCCAGGCCGATGTGGGGCTGGGGGTCGAGGCCGCGGCTCTGGCTTTTGGGCTGCGTTTCATTCCCTTAACCCTGGAGCGGTACGACCTGGTCATTCCGGCGGAGGTGTGGGGCGCTTCACCTGTTCAGGCCCTGGCCCACTGGCTGGCGACCGATGCCGCCAAAGCGGAGATGATCGCGCTGGGGGGGTACGAAGTCCGCGAAACAGGCCGGGTGCAGTGGGTAGAATAATGGTCAAGCTTGTTGGGTAATGAGTGCCATTGAGGCGCTCATTCAAATAAATCAAAAGGAGATAAGAAGAAAGGATTTCAGGCTATGCAAATCAAAAAATTTCTTTTCGTGTTTGTTCTGTTGGGGCTGGTGTTGAGCAGCCTGGCGACTGCTGCCATCGCCGCGCCGCCGCTTCAGGGCGCGGTGGCCTGCGACCAAGAAGTGATCGTGCAGGCCGACGACTGGTTGTCGAAAATCGCCGAAAAGGTCTATGGCGATGTGCTGGCCTACCCGGCTATTGCCGAAGCCACCAATGCCAAAAACGCCGAAGACAGCAGCTTTGCCACCATCGAAAATGTAGATGTGATCGAAGTTGGCTGGAAATTGTGCGTCCCCAGCTCCGCCGACGCCGAAGTTTTACTGGAGCGCTCGCTGGCTGCACCCGAGGTGGCCGTATCGCCGGCAGAGCCGACCGGGCAGCAAGTGGGCCGGCTGGTTCTGGCGACCACCACCAGCACCCAGGACTCTGGCTTGCTGGACGTCATCCTGCCCGATTTTGAAACCCGCTACGGCGCGGATGTGGAAGTGATCGCCGTCGGCACCGGCCAGTCCATCGAATTAGGCCGTAACTGCGACGCCGATGTGGTGCTGGTCCACGCTCGCAAGCAGGAAGATGCCTTTGTCGCCGATGGCGCGGGGATCAACCGTCAGGATGTGATGTACAACGACTTTGTCATCCTTGGCCCGGCTTCAGACCCGGCCGGAATTAAAGGGATGACCGACGCCGCCGCCGCCCTGATCAAAATTACCGAAACCCAAAGTCCGTTCATTTCGCGCGGCGACAATTCCGGCACGCACACCAAAGAGCAAAGTTTGTGGGAAGCGACGGGCTTGACCCTGATTGAAGCCGCCGATGTGGACCCGACCAAGCCCTACAAACGCCCCGAAGGTGACTGGTACCAGTCGGTGGGACAGGGGATGGGCGCTGTGCTGACCATCGCCAACGAGCAGCAAGCCTACACCCTCAGCGACCGGGCGACCTACCTGGCGCGCAAACTGGAAGGTACGGAGTTGGAGATTTTGGTCGAAGGCGACTCGCGTCTGTTCAATCCTTACGGGGTAATTGAAGTGAACCCGGAAAAGTGCCCCAGTGTCAACGCGGCGGGAGCGCACGCCTTTGTCGAGTGGATGACCTCGCTGGAGACGCAAACCCTGATCAGCCAGTTTGGGGCGGATAAGTTTGGCCAACCTCTCTTTGTGCCCGACTCGGCCGCCTGGAATGCAGCGAAACCACAGTAAATAGAGGATTGAGGATAGAAGATAGAGGATAGAGGATAGCAATTATCATCTACCATCTACTATCTTCTATCCTCGCCACAGGGCCATGAACGATTTATTTCAAGGATTTATCCAGGCTTTTGAACTGATCTTCGGGTTCAGTCCGGCGCTGTATGAAGTCATCTGGTTATCGCTGCTGATCGCCGGGGTGTCGCTGTTGTTTAGTTCCCTGGTGGGCATTCCCCTGGGCGCCTTCCTGGGGTTGAAGCGCTTCCCCGGGCGGCGGCTGGTGATGGCCCTGCTTTACACCGGGATGGGCTTTCCGCCGGTGGTCATCGGCCTGTTTGTCTATTTGATGTTCTCTCGCAGCGGCCCCTTTGGCCCGCTGGGCTGGCTGTTCACCCCTAGAGCGATGAGCGTAGCTCAGACCATCATCGCTTTTCCCCTGGTGGCCGGTTTTACCATGGCGGCGGTGATGAGTGTCAATCCTAACCTGCGGCAGCAGTTACGCGCGTTGGGCGCCACCGATTGGCAGGCGACCGTGGCTATTTTGCTGGAGGCCCGGGTGGGCGTGATCGTCTCGATGGCGGCCGGTTTTGGGGCGGTCATTTCCGAGGTGGGCGCGGTTATGTTGACCGGCGGCAATATCGCCGGAAAAACCCGCACCCTGACCAGCGCGATTATTCTGGAAACGCAGAAAGGCAATTTCGATTTGGCGATCGCCCTGGGCATTATCTTGCTCATTCTATCTTTCTGCACCAATCTGCTGATGACCCACTTACAGGGCAGGGACATTAACAGGTAGCGGCATAGTAGGTGACAAAGTAGCCATTGATGTCCGGTCGAGTGATTTATCAACTTCGCAATCTGACCCAGAGTTATAACGGCCGCCCCATCGTCCAGATAGAACGGCTGGAGATTTATGAGGGTGAAATTCTGGCAATCGTTGGTCCCAGCGGCGCGGGCAAAAGCACCTTGTTGCGCCTGCTCAACTTTTTGGAGCAGCCCACCAGCGGTGACCTGACCTTTGAACGGAGCTCCCTGAACGGAAGCACCCTGCCGTTGGAGACGCGCCGCCAAGTGACGACCGTCTTCCAAACCCCGGTGTTGCTCAATCGCTCCGTTGCCGCAAACGTGGCCTATGGCCTGAAAGTGCGCGGCCAGGATAAAAAGATCATTGACCGGGCCGTGACGGAGGCTCTGGAACGGGTTGGCCTGAGCAAACTGGCCCACCAATCGGCGCGCACCTTAAGTGGCGGTGAAGCCCAGCGAGTGGCTCTGGCCCGTGCCCTGGTCATTCAGCCAACCGTGCTGCTGCTCGACGAACCCACGGCCAACCTTGATCCCTACAATGTCAAGCTGATTGAGGAAATTGTGGCCGAGGAAAATCGCCAGAAAGGCACGACGGTGGTGCTGGTCACGCACAACGTTTTTCAGGCCAAACGGCTGGCCCACCGCACCGCCCTGCTCCTGGAAGGCCGCCTGGTGGAAATTGCCGCTACCCACACCTTTTTTGAAATGCCCTCCGACCCGCGCACTGCCGCCTTTGTGCGCGGCGAGATGGTTTATTAATTCAGAATAAAACGCTACCAACTGCCGCTGGCCCCCCCGCCTGACGAGCGGCCGCCGCCAAATGAACTGTTACTGGAAGAGCTGCTGGAATGGCTGCTGCTGGACCGAGACGACCATGAATGGTGATTGTCATCATCGTCAGACCGGCTGTTCCCTATCGGCCAACCAAAAATGTGCGCCAGAATCAGATAGCCGACGATCACCACAAAGGCGCCGAAGAGAAAAATCCCCATCCGGTTGTCACTCTGTTGGCGCGACGAGACCTCCACGACCGGCACACTACTGCCCCCATCACTTGATTGAACCGGCCGCTCATCGGGTGGCCAAACGCCGGTCAGAGTCGCTATAATCGCTCTGGTCCCCTGGTAGAGACCGCGGCTGTAATCACCTTGTTTGAACGCCGGGAGCATGTGCTCGTTGATGATCTGCTGCATCTCGTCATTATACTGGCTTTCATAGCCGGTCCCCAGCTCAATCCGCACTTTACGGTCCCGCACCGCCACCAAAATCAGCACCCCTTTGTGATCGGCGTTGTCGCCAATGCCCCAGGTGTTGAACAGGTGGGTGGCAAAGGCCTCGATAGTTTCATCGCCGGTGGGGTAATCGTGGATCGAGTTGAGGGTGACGACTGTCGCTTCGATGCCTCTTTGGCGTTTGAGTTCACTCAGCAGTTTAGTGATATTGGCTGCATCACTCGTGTTCAACAGATGAGCAAAATCATTGATATAGGTGTCGGTGGGTTGGGGATAACCGGATTGGGCCACGGCCAGGGAGACTCCTAACCAGAGGCTCACCAGCAGGCCGAACAAAAAGCCAAGCATCTTTCTCATACGCATTATCCTTTCTGGTAAGGGTGTTACTGCTTCTAGTTTAGCCGGCAGGTATCTACTGATCGTTACGGCCAGCGTTACGAAGCGGAAAAGTTGGTCGAGTTATCTGCGCAGCCAGGATAATTTGCGCAATGGGGCAGATGACGTTAGGATTCAGGCGAAGAGAGGCATCCTCATGGCAGAAAAGGCCAATCGAATGGAATTCACCCCGTTGAGCTTTCTGCCCAGAATGCTTTTATATTTCCCAATCCATTAACAGGCAGGTAAAAACAATGACGTTTGAAACCATATTTACCATGGATACGTCCAGCATCAAATTCGGCCCCGGTGCGACGCGCGAAGTCGGCCATGATCTGATACAATTTGGCGCCCGGCGGGTCATGGTCGTGACCGATCCTAACCTGGCCCCTCTGGAGCCGGTCGCTGTGACTCTCGCCGCCTTGCGCGCGGAGGGCCTTGACGCCGTCCTGTTCGACCAAGTGCGGGTCGAGCCAACCGATGTCTCATTCAAGGAGGCGATTCAATTCGCCACGGAGGGGAATTTTGATGGCTATGTCGCCGTCGGCGGTGGCTCCAGTATGGACACGGCCAAAGCCGCCAACTTATACGCCACCTACCCGGCGGATTTCCTGACCTATGTCAACCCCCCGATTGGCCAGGGGCAGCCCGTGCCCGGACGCCTGAAACCCTTAATTGCTATACCGACCACCGCCGGCACCGGCAGCGAAACAACCGGGGTAGCCATCTTTGATTTCCTGGAAATGCACGCCAAAACCGGGATTGCCCATCGTGCCCTGCGCCCGGTGATGGGCATCATTGACCCCGATAACACCCGCACCTTGCCCAAGATGGTCGCCGCGTGCAGCGGGCTGGACGTGCTCAGCCACGCCCTGGAGTCCATGACCGCGCTTCCGTATAACCAGCGACCCGCGCCCGAACAACTCAGCCTGCGGCCGGCCTACCAGGGTTCTAATCCCATCAGCGATATCTGGGCGGCACGGGCTATCGAAGTCGTTTCCCAAAGCCTGATCCGGGCCATTGACGATCCTGAAGATGATGAGGCGCGCGGGCAGATGCTCCTGGCGGCGGCCTTTGCCGGAGTTGGTTTTGGGAATGCCGGGGTGCATCTGCCGCACGGCATGTCCTACCCGGTCTCCGGGATGGTCCGCGCTTTCAAACCGGAAGGGTACACCTCCGACCATCCCATCATTCCGCACGGGATGTCGGTCATTTTGAACGCGCCGGCCGTCTTCCGGTTTACCGCACCGGCGAACCCGCAGCGCCACCTGGACGCAGCCCAGTTAATGGGGGTAGACGTTGCCGGGGTCGACCCGGCCGACGCCGGTGAATTGCTGGCCGGGGCCGTAATTGATTTGATGCGCCGGACGGGGATGCCCAACGGGTTAAGCGCCGTCGGTTTTGGACCGGACGATGTAGAGCAGTTGGTGGCCGGGACGCTGCCTCAGCATCGCGTGACCAAGTTATCCCCTCGCCCGGCCAGTGCTGAGGATCTCAAACAGCTTTTTCTAGATTCGCTGACCTGTTGGTAAACAACTTCAGCAGATAACAGCGAAACAATTAACCTCAGTTCGAAGTTTTTAATTTCTTGACAAGATTAACAAGATTTACAGGATAAAAACGGCCGAAATCTTGTCAATCCTGTAAATCCTGTCTATTTTGGCAGAAACGTCGAACTCAGGTAATTAGCAAACGAGAAATCCAGAGGCTTCAAGAAATGGATAATCCTTTGACTCATTCAGAGCGCTATGCCGCCGCAGATTTAATAAAATGGTCCAGCGAGCTATTACAAGCAGCCGGGCTTGCTCCAGAACGCGCTAACACCGTTGCTGAAATTTTGGTGGAAGCCGATCTGCTGGGCCATTCTACCCACGGCTTGCAACTCCTCGCTGCCTATCTACGGGAATTGGAAGCAGGCTCGATGACCACCACCGGCGAGCCTGAAATTATCGCCGATCGGGGGGCAGCCATCACCTGGCATGGTCGCTACCTGCCTGGCCCCTGGCTGGTGGTCAAAGCCATAGACCTGGCCTGTGAGCGAATTAAGCTTCATCCTGTGGTTACGGTGGCGATTCAGCAGAGCCATCACATTGCCTGTTTGGCGGCTTATCTCAAAAGAGTCACCGATCAGGGCTTGCTCATTCTCCTGCTTTCATCCGATCCTGCCGGTAAAGCGGTCGCCCCCTATGGCGGTCTCCAGCCGCTGTATACCCCTAATCCGGTGGCGGCCGGGATACCCACCCTGGGTGAACCGATTATTCTCGATATAAGTATGTCCACGACCAGCGTGAGCCTTATCGGGCGATTACAACAGGCCGGACAGCGCCTCCCCTTCCCCTGGCTTTTGGATAACCAGGGTAACGTGAGTGATAATCCGGCTGATCTGCTTACCGACCCGCCCGGTTCTATTCTACCGCTTGGGGCAACTGATCTGGGCTATAAAGGCTTCGCTTTGGGTCTTTTGGTCGAAGCCCTGACTTCGGCGCTGGCGGGGTATGGCCGCTCGGAGCAGCCGCAGCGATGGGGGGCTTCGGTGTTGCTGCAAGTGATGGACCCGGCCGCTTTTGGGGGGCGAGAAAACTTCCTCAGGGAAACAGAATGGTTGGCCGAGGCTTGTCGCAGCAACGCACCCAAACCGGGCAGCCCGCCGGTTCGTCTGCCGGGGAGCCGGGCACTCCGGCTGCGGGCCGAGCAGCTTGAGCAGGGCATCGCCTTGTACCCCACAATCCTGCCAAGCCTACAGCCCTGGTTGGAAAAGTTAAGGATTTCTCTGCCTACCCCTCTAACCACTAAAAAATGAAGTCGCTTTTTGCTGTTTCACCCCTATCTTGACCTTTATGACTCCCCGTGGATGGATAAAGCTGAGAATTTACCCGTTTCCACCTCGTACTTGACCTCAAAGTAGCAGGAGCCGCCATCGGCGATAAACACAAATTCACGCTGCCAGTCCATTCCGTGGGCATCACAGAAAAAATTCACCCGGATGAACTGCTGCTCGTTGACCAAAAGACCTACATATTGCCGTTTGTATTCCGTCAGGTTTCGGAGGGGGCCGGGATAGTCTCGCGGCGCGTTCTCTTGTAGATATGGGCCAAGCTGTTTTTCCAAAGCTAACACCTCCGCTGGCGAGGGTGTCCAGTAAGCCTCACCCTTAGCAGCTATGCCCGTTGTCATCGCATTCTCGGCCGAGAAGATGACTCCCTCAAAGTCGCCAGTCCTGACCACCTCATTCATCCCCTCTGGAATATCGGTGGGGACAGGGGTCGGGGGGAGACTGTTCTCCGCAGGCTGTCGCCCGGCCAAAAAATCTTGTTGGTACTGCTCATACTGTCCCATCAGTTTGGTCCAAATCGGCTCCGGTATTTGCGCCTTGACTGCTTCGTACACCTCGGCAATGCCTTCGGCTTCTTTTTCGCCGGCGGCATAGCTAGGCAGCGATATCTGGCGGCCCTCCACCGTCACTTGCAGCCCATCGGCTGGAGCGCCGGGCGGCGGGCCCTGGCCGGATCGCTCCTGCGCCTCAAGCAATCCTTTCGCTTGCAAAAGGGTAAACAGCTTTTCTAAATCTCCTGCCTTAAGCTCAAAGGTTTCGGTCCAAACCGGTGTGCCGGGATTGGGATAGTCCGGCCAGAATTCAATCAGCCCTTGCGAGCCGGGGCCGAGGTGAAGGGTGTACTCGTAGTGATAAGGCGGCGGTAAGGCGCTCTCCGACCAATGGTATTGGAGACTAAAATCGGCTGGTTTTGGTTTCATTTCATCCCCTATTGGGGTACATGCAAAAGAAAAGAACAGGAGCAAACAAAGCAAGCTTAAGAGTAGAGTGTTTTTCATTATGAAATTATTCCCCATGCGGCGATAAACCAGATCAGCCATTATTTCACCGCTTATTTTGCCTACAGTCTAGCTCAGGTTCGTCCTTTGCTCGTTACGGCCGGCGTTACAGACCAACACGTAACGATGTTCGTAATGAAAAAAAGACGATGAGGCAGTACAATCCAGCTAATTGAGATTGGCGAGAAAAGATAAAGCAGCAAATGCTTAAACGTTTATCCGGCAAAATTAAACTTCTGTTACTCATTGGGGTCATTTGCCCGCTGACCCTCTGCCTGGGTCTCTTCCTGCTGCTGATCTGGCCGGAGCCCAGGCAATGATGAACGAGACCCCGACCCAAGCGCTTGAACCGGCCTTTCGTCTCCGCTGGCTGGGCGGAGGCTCCTGGTGGCTGCTGCGCTGGGGCTGCCTGGGCGGGCTGCTCGTTTGCCTGCTGCTGTGGGCGTTGTTGGTCATCTGGGGGCCCGCCATCGCCGAGCACACCAAGTGCATCGTCGCGAACCTGGAAGCAGGACAATGTGCTTTTGATCATTTATCGCTGCCTCGTTATCCCCATTCTATCCAGGTGCAGATCAGCCCCTGGCAGAGGGTGGACTCCGGCCTGGCCGAAGCTCAACTCATATCCTTTCAGACCGACGATACACCCGCTATGGTCAATGCCTTTTACGCGCAGACTCTCGCCGGGGCTGGCTGGCAGCATGATGGCCGGGGTGGTTACATCCTGACTACCGATAACTGGCCCTGGGCCGGGCAGTACATCGAGTACAGCCTGACTCTGGCATTTGAAGATCAAAACCGGGTCAGACTGACTTTGCAGAAACATGACTGCCTGGCTTGGAGCTGCTGGCCTAATTCGTTTTTCCGGCCAGGGCTGAGTTGCCTTCTCGTTGGTGCAGCCGGCGCTTTGGGGATAGGCGCCATTTCCTGGCGGCTGAGACGGGCTCGCCGGGACAGGGGGGCGTCCGCCTCTATATCGCCCCTAACTACGGCTAATGATTAAAGAAAGGGGAGGTCCTGAGGATCAGTGCCTGTCTGGGAATGATGCTGCTTCTGTGTTGGGCTTCAGCCTCATGTGTCTGGGACCGCTGTTGGCTAAACTGTATAACTAAAAGGGTGTGCTATGAGATTTTGGTTAGGGCTAGGTGTCATCATCTGGTTGGGCCTAACGGGCTTGCTGCCTTCCCCGGCAGCCGCCCAGGAACCCGTACCGGCTTTTGAGGATTTTCCGGTCGCCGAGATTTACCGGGGGGCAGCGGCCCCGCTTGACCTGGCTGATAATCGCGCCGCCCAGGAGTATCGGACCCGTTTGAGCCAGGCGGCCCAAGAAAAACCTAATTTTGCCGGCCATTTCATCCTAACAAACTGGGGCTGCGGCGCAGCCTGTGTTCAAACAGCCATTATTGACGCTCAGACCGGGCTGGTTTTTATGCTTCCTTTTTACGTTTGCTGCTGGAGCGGCATGGACGACCCGCTCGAATATCGCCTCGACAGCAGTTTGCTGGTCATTCGCGGCCGGCGCAACGAGCAGTTACCCGAAGCGGTTTATTACTACCACTGGAACGGTGGCCAGCTTGAGTTACTTCAGACGCTGGAATTGCCCCCACCCGCTCTCATGAATCAGCCAGGCTGGGCCAATTACACCAACAGCAACACGATTCAGGCCCTGGCCCTGGAAGGGGACTACGTCTGGGCGGGGACCAGCGGCGGCCTGGTGCGCTGGAACCGCCGCGACGGCAGCTATGTCAAATACACCCTGGCCGATGGCCTGCCAACCAACGATATTTGGGACATCGCCCTTGACCCAAAGGGACAGAAATGGCTGGCCACTCCTGCCGGTGTGGTTCGCTTTGACGGGCAGAATTGGGTCACCTATACCACGGCTGATGGACTGGCCAATGACATCGTCTACGCTATTGTGGCCGAACCGAACGGGCACATCTGGGCCGGGACAGACCTGGGGTTAAGCTTTTATGATGGTCAAGGCTGGAAAGTTGTGTCACCCTGGATGGAGGGCGAAGGCAGTGTCACCCGGCCCTTTGTCAAAGCCCTGGCCCTGGATCAGCAGGGACGGCTGTGGATCGGCACAGAGGGCACTGGCCTGAGCCGGTTAGCCCTATCTGAGCCAACGGCTGTGGTTGAGACCGGCCAAATAGAATTTGATAAAGCTGCCTGGAAAACGTACACCGAGGCCGATGGCTTGCTCTCCAACCGAATAAGTAAATTGGCCATTGGCCAGGCCGGCCAGGTATGGGCCGGTACGCCTTTTGGCCTGAGCCGGTTTGACGGTCAGCATTGGACAAATTTCACCCAGGCCGATGGACTGCCCAGCCGCATCATCAAAGCATTGGCCGTTGATCCGGCGGGGCGGATTTGGGTGTCCGCTCACAGCTATCAAGGAGGTGGGGTCAGTTGGTTCGACGGGCAGCACTGGAACCCTTTTCTCAGCGAGGATGGGTTGAATGACCAGGCCGTATTGGCCCTGGCCGGCGATGAACAGGGGTTTCTATGGTTGGGTACAAATGGAGCTGGTCTCAAGCAGCAGTCTCTACCATCGGTGGACGCTGCCACTCAACCTGAAGCGGCCTCCTTACCTGAGCAGGTTTATCGTACGCAGGATGGTCCCGCCGGCGATGGCCTCTGGACTGTGGTTACTGATACTACTGGGCGGTTGTGGTTTGGAACCCGGGGAAACGGCCTTACCATCTTTGATGGTCAAACTTGGCAACACCACCCCCATACCGCCAACCGAGTTAGCAATGAAATAACCACCATTCTGCTGGGCGCCGAGGGAGCCATCTGGGTGGGTACCACGCAGGGGCTTAGCCATTTTGATGGCCAACACTGGACAAGTTATACCTACGACGACGGTTTGGCCAGCAGTGGTATTGCCGGGCTGGCGCTTGAGCCATCCGGGCGGTTGTGGGCGGCAACTACTTCCGAGGGCGTCAGCGTTTTTGATGGTCAAAGCTGGACCACTTACACCACTGCCCAGGGCCTGGCCGATAATTTTGTTCACGCCGTCGCCGTGGATAAAAATGGGCGGGTTTGGTTTGGCACCAATACCGGCGTCAGCGTACTTGACGGTCAAACCTGGCGCACCTTCACCGCTGCCGACGGTTTGGCCGATGACCTCGTCTGGGCCATCGTCGTTGATCCGGCCAATCACATCTGGTTGGGTACTTCGGGAGGTTTAAGCGAGTTGGTGCTCGCCGGGCCAGACAACGCAACGCCGCAGTGGACAACCCACCTGGCGGGCCGCACCGTGGATACCTTAACTTTAGACCCGGCGGGCCAGGTCTGGACCGGCGGCAGCGGCCATATCTATCGTTTCGATGGTCAAGCTTGGTTCCGATATGACTTTCCCACCCCAACCCCACTCCGGATTGAAGGGCTGGCCTTCGACTCAGCCGGGCAGGTTTGGGTTGCCACCTTTGATGAAGGGGCCATCCGGTTTGATCCGGCCACCTGGCCCACTGTATCTCCTTAGCCAACGAATTTGTGAAGGATACCCAGTGAAGTTCAGTTTTGAATTGACGTCTGGGGCGGGTAAGCTTATGCTCAGCCTCAAGTGAGGATCAGGAGTCAGTTACAGACGATGCCCAGCTTGTTACGCTCAGTCTTTTGCCTATTGCCTGTGCTGATTATGGCGGCATGGTTCTGCCCCGTCGATGCGGCAGAACAGCCCCGTTTCGAGCCAAGCCCCTGTCCTTTTGATCTACCTGCCGGTGAAAGCGTCACCTGTGGCTATCTGCTCGTACCCGAAAATCGAACCCGGTCCGACCGGGCGATGATCCGCATCTTTGTCGCTGTCGTCAAAAGTCACTCGCCACAACCGGCCCCCGACCCCCTTATTTACCTGCGCGGCGGGCTGGGACGTCCAACCCAATGGTTTATCGAACACGAGTTGAGCCACGTACAGGCCTGGCTGGCCAAACGGGATGTCATCCTCTTCGACCAGCGCGGCCTGGGCAGGTCTCAGCCGGCGCTCGATTGTCCGGCATTGCATGACTCGGTATTACAGGTTTGGCTGGGGGCCAACCCGACCCTTGAAGAACAATTAGCTCCCCGCCTGGCCTGCCGGGATGACTGGCTGCGGCAGGGAATTGATCTGGCGGCCTACAACTCCTTTGAAACAGCCGCCGATGTGGCCGCTTTAGGGCCAGCCCTGGGCTATGAGCAGGTCAATCTCGTCGGCGCATCTTACTGGACCGTCGTGGCCCAACTGGTGCTGCGCGATCATAATCAGGCCGGTCAGATTCGGAGCGTGATCCTCGACTCCCCCATGCCGCTGACCGCCCCGGTCATGGCCGACACCCCGGCCCAACTCTCGGCCTCGCTGGCCCGCCTGTTTCAAAAATGCTCCGCCGACTGGTCCTGCCGGCTGGCTTACCCCGGTCTGGAGGTGACTTATGGCCGGGTGATTGAGCGATTGCAAGCAGCGCCAATGGTGCTGACCGCAACCCATCCCCCCACCGGCGAACCGTTTTCTTTTCCCTTTACCATAGTGGACTTTGGCTTCTTCTTTCAGTACGCCGCTTACCGAGACCTGCCCCGCCTCATTTACGACATTTATGAGGATGACTATCGCCAGGTTATCACAGCCCGGGAAGTCTTGATTCGTGAAGCTGGCTACGCGAATGCCGGCCAGCATTTTGGCTTTCGCACAACAATGGCCTGCAACGAACCCTGGCAAACTATTTCAGTCCAACAGCGAGCAGCGATGAGCGTTTATCCCGAAGCTGTTTTTATGGACAACCCACTGGATGTCGCCCTCTGCCAACAGTGGCCCTCGTTCACCCCTGCCCCTCAAACACTCGCCAGCGGCGACGTACCCGCTCTGGTGCTCACCGGCGAACAGGACACCCGCTTACCAGCGGCCTATGGCGACTTAATCATCGGCCCGTTAAGGCACGGGCATCATTTCCACGTACCGGGCGCCTCCCATATCACCCTGGCTGCCGCCAATCCTTGTTCCCGGCTCATGGCGCTGTCGTTTCTCGACGACCCCACCCGTCCGCCCGCGAGCGGCTGCCTGGCTTCTGCTGGCTCGCCCGGCTTTGATACTCCGTTTGTCATCCGGGCGGCGGCGATGCGCCGGCCGGTTCAACTCCTGGTGGGCCTGCTGACGGTTGTGATTGTGAGCATGTCCATCCGGACAAGTCTAAGCCTGGGCCGTCCCGGCTTATCGAATTGGCGATCTGGCTGGGCTTGGTCGCACAGTTTGCGCTTGCTCGGTTGGCCATCACTGGCAGCCAGTAGTGGGCTGATCGGCCTGGCTGCCTACGCCGGCCAAACCCAGGTATTGCCGCTCCAGCCGAGCGAAGCCGTAGCCTGGGTGCTGCCTATCCTCGTTGCCGGCCAAGCCGCTTTCGCCTTTTCCCCGGAGGATGAACCGGCGCTGGAAATACTGCTGGCTGCCCCGCGCCCTCCGGCCTGGACGCTGTTGGAGCGCCTGGCCATCCTGTTCATGGCCCAGGGAAGCATTGGCTTGGCTGCCAGCCTGCTGCTCGTCTACCTGACCGGTCAACCTTTGAGCCTTATCGTCAATCGTTGGCTGCCCCTGCTGCTTGGCCTGAGCGGGCTGGCCATCGCCATCACAATAATAACGCGCCGGGCTATTTTGGGTATCCTGCTGGTCACGCTCGTTTGGCTGAGCCTGGCCCTGTTCGGCGATTTTGCTTTGCAGCGCTGGCCGCTCGCCTGGCCCTTGCACCTCTATCTTGCTCCCGATCACGCCGATTATCTCCTCAACCGCCTCTTCATCAGCCTGCTGGGGTTGAGTTTGATGGGCCTGGCAGCATGGCGGCTCAAGGAGACCGAGTTTTTACTGCTGGGCCGGCCGCGCCCCTGGCGACGCCTGCCTTCTCCACTAGCGGGGCCATCCGTCGCTGCTCAAACGGAAAAGGCTGACCAGCTGCCCCATTTCCAATCGGTTGTCTTGACTCAGTTAGGAGCGATGATCCGTTATGAATTTCTAATGCAGTGGCGGCGAGCAGTCTGGCCGGCCCTGGTCGTCGGGCTGATGGTGACACCTCTCCTGGGGGTGGTCATCGCGCGAGCCGACTTTCAGGGGTATCAGGCCGCCCTGGCCAATGGCGCCCTTGCCCCGGAAGTGGCCGCAGCCGAGATTACGGCCAAGATGATCCCAGTCATGTGGCTGGGGGTAGTCCTGACCAGCATGTTGCTGCTCCCCTTAACGGTAGCCGATACGATCCCCAGGGACCAACAAGAAGGAATGCGCGAGTTGTTGGACAGCCTGCCCCTGCCGCCCGCCGCCTACCTGGCCGGAAAACTGTTCAGCCTGTGGTTGAGTTTATTAACCGGCTTGAGTTTGACCGCCCTCGTGGCCGGGGGTGTCTGGTGGTTGGGGATTGGCCCCTTTGAACTGGCGCTTTTCCTTGACATGTGGTTCGTCGGCGCGGCGCTGCTGTTGGCGATCAACGCCGGTTTCAGTCTGCTGCTGGCCGCCGGGCAGCCGAGCCAGGGCCGGGCCGTTTGGGTTGGTGGCGGGTATGTCCTGCTGAGCCTGGTCGGGTTAAGCTTTGCCTTTGCCGAGGCGGGTGGCTGGCAGTGGCTCAATCCGGCCCATCCGGCGGTCGTGCTTTACTATCTTTTGGGCTTTCCGGGGGCGGTTCAGGGTCATGACGCCTGGACTCAAGCCGGCCTGGCCTTGATTCAACGGGTAGCCAGCCGAGACATGGCTCGCCTCTCATTGGTCGCCGGACTGGTTCAGGTAGGGGTGCTGTGGTTGATTGTCTGGCAGGTATTTAAACGGCGCAAGAGGTAACAGGTAATGATTGAGATCACCGATTTAACCAAAACCTATTCAGGTAATGTGACGGCCTTACGCAGCATCACTCTAGAAATTGGCTCCGGTATGTTTGGCCTGGTCGGACCCAACGGCGCGGGCAAAACTTCTTTAATGCGGATTCTGGCCGGACTGATCCAGCCCACCAGCGGCCAGGTGCGCATTTTTGGGCATGATGTGACCCGGCCCGCGGGTCAAATGGCCGTCAAGGCCCAGTTGGGCTATCTACCGCAGGAATTGGGCCTCTATCCCAACTTGACCGCCTTTGAGTTTCTGGATTATATCGCCCGGCTGAAAGGGTTGACCCGGCAGGCCAGCCGCCAGCAAGTCGCTGAAGCCCTGGCCCAGGTACACTTGACCGAGGTCGCTCAGCGCCGGTTGAAAACCTATTCGGGCGGAATGAAGCGCCGGGTAGGAATTGCCCAGGCGCTTTTGGGCCAGCCTCGCCTGGTCATTGTGGACGAACCGACGGTTGGCCTTGACCCGGAAGAGCGTGTTCGATTACGCAACCTGCTCTCAGACCTGGCCGGCCGCTGCACGGTCATCCTTTCGACCCATATTATTGAAGATATTAGCCAAAGTTGCCGCGCGCTGGCCGTTATGAGCCAAGGTCAGGTCCTGTTTCAGGGGAATCCTCGTGACCTGATGGCCCAAGTTCAAGGGCAAGTCTGGCTCATTGAAACTTCCGGGGAGCGTCCGGAAGGCGATCTGGCCATTGTTTCTACCATGCAGCTCCCTCACGCCACCCAATACCGGGTGGTGGGCACGCCGCCAGCCCATTACCCGGCCCAGCCTATCGAACCCAATCTTGAGGACGGCTATCTGGGCTTGTTCTTGAAGTTTCGGCCGCACCATTGAATAGCCAGGTATCCCGCTGTTCAACCGCACGATCGGGCAAAGCGGCAGCACCCAGTTACACATCAAGGCCGAGGCGGCTTCAATTATCGGCGTAGAGGTACTGAAGCGATTGCGTGTAAGCCCGAAGGTATATCCTTACCAAGAGGTAGTCCCCGACCCCATCCCGTATCTCAACCGAAGATCCAGGCGGCGCAGCGTCTGCGCATTGATGGCCACGACAATAGTACTCAGCGACATCAGCACCGCCCCCACCCAGGCCGGTAACACAAAGCCCAGCCCGGCCAGCACCCCCGCCGCCAGCGGTAAGGCGATAGTATTGTAGCCCACTGCCCAACTCAAATTCTCAACCATCTTGCGATAACTGGCTCGGCTCAGTTGAATGATCCGCCCGATGTCGCGCGGATCGTTGCGCACCAGCACAATCCCTGCCGAAGCCCGTGCCACATCCGTACCCGCGCCGATGGCGATGCCGACATCGGCCTGGGCCAGGGCTGGAGCATCGTTCACCCCATCGCCCACCATGGCCACCTTTTGACCGCGCTGCTGCAACGATTTGACCTTCTCGGCCTTGTGTTCCGGCAGCACCTGGGCAAAATAGGTCTCAATCCCCAGCTCTTCCGCCACCCAACGGGCCACCGCTTCGGAGTCGCCGGTGAGCATGGCCACTTGAATACCCTGCTGCTTGAGGGCGGCAATGGCCTCCCGGCTCTCCAAGCGGATGACGTCGGCTAGGGCAAAGGCCGCTAGCGCCTGACCTTGCTCAACCAGATAAACCACCGTCTGGCCGCGCTCACCCCACAGATGGGCCTGGTGCGCCAGACTCTCCGGCAGGCTCACCCCCACTTGCTCCAACAGGCGCGGGCCGCCGACCTGCAAAGTTCGCCCGTTCACCATAGCCTGGACGCCGCGCCCCGGGAGCGCCTGGAAGCCTGTGGCAGCCGGGATCTGGACACCTCGCTCTTGAGCCGCTTCAAGTAGGGCGCGGGCGATGATGTGCTCGCTGTCCCTTTCCACGGCGGCGACCAGGGCCAGGGCCTCAGCCTCGCCAACCCCCTCAGCCGTAGCAGCCGCCACCAATCCTTGCTCGCCCTGGGTCAGGGTGCCGGTCTTGTCAAAGACCACCACGTTCAGATGACGGGCTTGTTCCAGGGCCAGCCGGTCGCGGACCAGGATGCCGTTCCGGGCCGAAAGGGTGGTCGAGATGGCGATGACCAGGGGAATGGCCAGACCCAAGGCATGCGGACAGGCGACGACCAGCACCGTCACTACCCGTTCCAGGGTGTAGTTATCAAATCCTCGCGCCAGCACCCAGCCGATCAAGGTCACCACTGCCACACCGAGCGCCACAAAGGTCAGCCAGTAGGCGGCCCGGTCGGCCAAATCCTGGGCCCGGCTGCGGCTGCTCTGGGCCTCGGCCACCAGGCGCATGATCCCGGCCAGCATCGTTTGCTCCCCGGTGCGAGTGATCCGCACTCGCAAGGAGCCGCTGCCGTTGACCGTCCCGGCAATGACCTCGCTGCCCGGCTGCTTGGACACCGGGCGCGACTCGCCGGTGATCATGCTTTCATTGACCTGGCTTTCGCCCTCTTCTACCTGCCCGTCGGCCGGCACCTGCGCCCCTGGCCGGACCAGCACCAGGTCGTTTAGCCGCAGGGCGCTGATCGGCACCTGTTCAGTCTGGCCCTCGACGATCCGTTCTGCCGTGTCGGGCAGGAGTTTGGCCAGTTCGTTCAA
The DNA here is from genome assembly GCA_015075185.1 of Anaerolineales bacterium. Classification (GTDB taxonomy): domain Bacteria; phylum Chloroflexota; class Anaerolineae; order 4572-78; family J111; genus DSQQ01. Next base: position 42,622 of record JABTUW010000005.1, read on the forward strand.
AGCACTCTGGGCGCTGCCAATGGCCCGCATTTCCATCCAGTGACCCAGCAGCATAATGACGACCAGGGTGGCCATCTCCCAGTAAAAGGACATGCCCGCCACCAACCCCAGGTCGATGGCGATACTGTAGAGGTAGGCGGTGCTGATGGCCATCGCCACCAGGGTCATCATCCCCGGCTGGCGGTAGCGCAGTTCAGCCGCCGCCCCCTGTAGAAAGACCCAGCCGCCCCACCAGAAAATCACACTCGATAAAATCGGCGCGATCCAGGTCGAACCGGGAAAAACGGGCGGATGAAAGCCCAGCAAGTGTTGGATCATTTCGCTGTAGACCAACACCGGGATGGTCAAGATCAGGGTCAGCCAGAAACGATCCCGAAACATCGCCTCACTGTGGCCCGCGTGTTTGTCGTGTCCTTCATAGCCGCTGTGACCGGCGTGGGCTGAGGTTGAGGGGCTATTATGCCCTGAGTGTTTTGCACCGTGCCCCATGTGGGCTTGAACCTGAGTCGGCGGGTGATCCCCATGAGAGCTGTGATGCCCCATATGCTCCCCGTGATCGTGCAAATGTCCTTGATGTGTAGCCATTGTGTCCCCCTTAAGAATGATAAGAAATTTCATAGTCTGGTTTGAATATATCAAATTAGAGTATTGGGATTAGGCCCCCTTTTGCTTCTCAGGTGAGCTTTCTCCTTCAGCGGTGCTTGTAGCGGCTTTGGCTGCGGCGACCTCAGACTTCGAGAACCGGGCGAACCAAACGACGAGCAGGATAGTTGCTCCGACTGCAAGGTGAATCCAGAAGGCAGCCAGTCGTTGCGAGAGGTAGGAATATTGTTCCAGGATGAGACGGGTGTCGGTAAGGGGTGCAGTAGATGTCATTCGCAGCAGATCCGTGCGTAATGCTTCCGCAAATGTGTACGAGCTATAAAGGCCCAGGAAGTTCATTACCGCAGCGATCAAGTAGGCCACGCTGACAAGCACCTTCCTTGACCGTGTGAGCGTCCTATTGACAGAAACAAGCCAGCCAATCACCGCAATGACCACTACGACATAAAAGTTCCAGTAGAAGTCAATCCTTTCGCGGGCAGCGAACAACAGGTCAGCAACCTCTTTGATCGTAATATCTGCCCCAGTTTCCATATGCGCTATCCTTGGACCTAACGGTTGAACTCAGGCCGCGGCCTGTCAGGACCGTCGGCCCTGCGGCGAATTGTTCAACTTGACCTGTTCAGATGACAGGGGGTACACATTTGGGAAGGCGAACCTCCACCCCCTAGCGATCAAAAAAAGAGAAGCTGTTAGCATAGGCAGACGAGTAGCGTCACTGGGGAGCTACTTCCAGGTGAGCGGTGTATCCACGGCTACTGTTGCGCCACATCAAAACTGCTATGATGAACGCCCACACAGCAAAGAGACCTATGGCCACCAGCCTGGGGATCGAGTCGAAGAGGCCAACATAGGGCACCATCACGCCGTGGACGATCCAGGCGACTCCCGAACCCGCAGCGAACCACCCGAGCCAGCGGGGGTAGCTGGCGCCCAACGCCATCGCCAGCGCATAAAGCATCAGGGTAAGTCCCAGGAGGATGTTCGAGTAGCTCTGAAGCGCATACTCGGTCCATCTCAATGCTTTGGCAGCCGCGAAGGCAGCGACCTCTTGGCTGGCGGGAGCGCCTGCCCAGGCATCCACCGCCCACTTGAGCGCCACGCCGTCCACGGCCTGGAGCATGGTGAAAGCCCCTGCTGTCAGAACCGCCGCCGCAAGACCAAAGCGGGCTACGCCGGCACCCGCTCCTGGCTTTGTCGTAATGGAGTAGTAAAGGGAGACCAACCCGCCGATTAACAGTAAAGCAGCGACCCACTGGACGAAGTGGACAACCACCCAGCTATCGCTTTGGGCGTACTCCATAAAGACGGCCGGATTATCCATAGGGTCTTCCCGGCGGGGATGAAATATGGCCGTTGCTACCACGAACAGAATGATGCCGAGGGGCAGCGCCACTGCTCCGATGCGGGTCGTGATCGCCTCCGTCCCCATCCGCGCATCCATCACGAGCTCGTCAAACCTTGCCATGTCTACCTCCTAAACAGATAAGAATACACCCAGGGAACTTTTAGGCCATCGCCCGCAAACTATCGAAAGAAATGTCATTGCTTTTTGATGAGATTTACGGTACAATGGTGTCGTCCCCTGTTTCCAACTTTGATCCCATGAAATCATAACTTGACCTGAATTAGGTAACGCCGAGTAAGACATTGGGCGTTACAAAAAACGTTACAAGCAAATTGCAGATAGCAGGTTGAGATGGAGACTCTGGTTTCGTTTGGGGCGTGGCTCAAGGAGCGCCGCAAAAAACTGGATCTGACCCAGGCTGAGCTGGCCGATTGCGCCGGCTGTACGGCGGCAACCATCCGCAAAATCGAAGCGGATGAGCGGCGGCCTTCACGCCAGGTGGCCGAACTGTTAGCCAGGTGCTTGCATATTCCTACCGAGCAGCATCCTCTCTTCCTGCAAGTCGCCCGCGGGGAGCGCCGGGTTGACCGGCTGGAAGGAGTCGCTCCGGCTCCAAAAGCTCAGCCATCCTTGGAGCATTTGCTCCCGCCGCGCAAGTCAAGTCTGCCTCTGCCCTCAACGCCCTTGCTAGGCCGTGAGCATGAACTGCTGACCATTGACCGGCTGCTGCGTGACCCGCAGTGCCGCTTGTTGACGTTAGTCGGGCCGGGCGGCATCGGTAAGACCCGTTTGGCTTTGCAGGCGGCGGCCCAGCAGCAAACCGAATTTGCCCAGGGCGTTGCCCTCGTACCCCTGGCTCCTCTCACGGGCCGGGAACAAATTGTCACCGCTATAGCCGATGCTCTGGGGTTCGTCCTCTATGGCGCGACCGACCGCGGCGATCAACTGCTCCATTACCTCCGCGAGAAGGCGCTGCTCCTGGTACTCGACAATTTCGAACACTTGCTGGCCGATGCCCCGAGCGTTGCCCTGGTGGGCGACCTGTTGCAAGGCGCACCCGAAATCAAATTACTAACCACATCCCGCGAGCCGTTACACTTACAAGCGGAGTGGGTGTTTGAAGTGCAGGGCTTGCCTGTTCCGGAAAGCGCTGAGACTGACGAATTGGAGACAAGCAGCGCAACCAAGTTGTTCCTTCAACGGGCCAGGCAGGCGCGGGTAAGTTTCACCTTGACCCCCGAAGATCGTCCAGCCGTTCTGCGTATCTGCCAGTTGATGGAAGGACTGCCCCTGGGGATCGAACTGGCAGCGGCCTGGGTGCTGACCCTGTCTTGCCAGGAAATCGCCCATGAGATCGAGCGCAGCCTGGATTTCCTGGTAGCCTCTGCGCGCGACATCCCCGAGCGGCATCGCTCGATCAGCGCTGTGTTCGACCATTCGTGGAAATTGCTTTCGAGGGAGGAGCAGCGGGTGCTGCGGCAGGTGTCGGTCTTCTGGGGGGGCTTTGGCCGCGAAGCGGCGGAGTACGTCACCAGGGCCTCGTTAGCCCTGCTTTCGGCCCTGGTCTCGAAGTCGCTGCTCCGTCGAACCGACGCGAATGGGGGCCGCTACGATCTGCATGAACTGGTGCGACAGTACGCGCTCAGTCATCTCCATGAAGATGAGCAGGAGTATACCCAGATTCGGAACCGTCACTGCCAATACTATGCGGCCTTGCTGGAGCGCCGGGGGACGGCCTTAAAAGGGGCAGACCGACCTGCGGTTATTGCCGAACTGATCGCGGAGATTGCCAACTTACGTCTCGCCTGGAATTGGGCTGCTACCCACAAGCAAGCCGAGGAACTAAGCCAGGCCGCGGACACCCTCTTCTGGCTATACGAGTCACGCAGCAACTGTCGGGAGGGCGTGCCGCTCTTTGGCCAGGCGGTACAAAGTCTACAAGCGACTGAGGAATCTACAATACCGCTGCCCTCCAGCACTGAATGGACGCAACGCCTGGCCCTGGGACAAGCCCTGAACTACCAGGGTTTCTTCTGTTTCCGCCAGGGCCAGCATCCGCAGGGCCGGGAGCTACTTCAGCGCAGTCTCGCGCTGCTCCGCCCCCTGGCTAATAACGGCTCCCTTCCGGCTCGTGTCGCGCTATCTGAGGCCACCGCCTTCCTGGGGACGGTGACTTCCGTGATGGGCGATTATGCTGAGGGCCGCCGTCTCCTGCACGAGGGCCTGTTGATGAAGCATGCGTTTAACGACCGTTGGGGCGCGGCGTTTTGTTTACGGCAACTGGGCCTATCGGCTTACTATTTGGGTGAGTATGCCGAGGCGCATCGCTTGCTGAGTGAGAGCCTGGCGCTTAGCCGGGAGATAGGCAATACCTGGTCTATCGCCTCCTCGCTCAACGTCCTCAGCATGGCGGCTTATGCCCAGGGCGCGTATGCCGAAGCGCAACAACTCCTGGAGGAAGGGTTGGCGCTCAGTCAGGCTTTAGGGGATCGCTATAACATTGCCGTCGCCCTCAACAGCTTGGGCTTGGTGAGCCAGGCCAGGGGCAGTCCTCTCGAAGCCCAGCGCTTCTTTCAGGAAAGTATTGCCATCTGGCGCGAGATTGGTGATCAGGGGGACCTGGCCCAGACACTGAACAACTTGGGCGATACCTTACTAATTCTTGAGGACCAGCCTGGGGCCCGGCGCTGCTATCTGGAGGCTCTCACTGTGGCCAGGGAGACGCAGGTGACCCCGGTAGCGCTTGATGCCTTGATCGGCCTGGCCGCTTTGCGCGTGCAGGAGGGGGTGGTTGAAGCAGCCCTGGAATTAGTGACGCATGTCCTCCAACATCCGGCCAGCACTCAAGAGGCTAAAGATCGCGCCCGGCGGCTGCTGGCGGACATTGAAACCCACCTACCTCCACCGCAGGTGGCGACTGTCCAAACCCAGGCCAAGAGTTTCGAGACGGTGGTCACGGAGCTCCTCCAAACTAAGCAGCCTTCATCTCAAATCGCCCTCTCGATACAAAAATAATTCAATGGTGTGATGGGCTTCCCCTGCCTGAACATGCCCTTCGTCCTTCACCTTGTGAATGAGAAAAAATCCCCAGGCTTGTCCCAATCGCTGCCCCGACCCTTTGGCCGTTGGGTCAGGCATTTGGAGATCAAGGCTTGTGCCAAGGCCCTGGCCGGTCTCGGCCTGTTCTAAAACCAAGACCCGGATGAAAACCGATAATTCAGGTTGGTGGGAGCTGCCGTGCTCGACGGCATTAAAGGTCGCTTTAGCGATGGCGGTTTTGAGGCGATCCAGGTTAGCCGGGGATAGGTTCAACCCGCGGACAGCGGTAATGAGCTGTGCCCATGCCACAGGGTCGCTGCCGGGCTGGCTAGGCAGGCTGAATTCGGCCACGATTTTCCAGGCGGGGTTTAGGTCGGCGTGAATTGAGGGTGTGTGGTTAGGCGGCATGATACGATCTCCAGTTTGGTCATTGTTGTGACCTCTCTTAGGATCTATTAAACCACACGAGTCGCCCTCTTTGGTAGCGCTGGTAACAATTTGACCGTTACAAAAAGTGAGACAGTCGAGTGACATATTCCTGGCCAGCGGTATCGCGGCTTTATCCAGAGCACGCGTTTTATTTCTCTAGCTAAAATGAACCTGCCCTGTCCAGAAACGACAAGGCACGCGAATAGCTGGAAATGATTTTATAGGGGAGTTTATCGGCAATCTGCTGGTTGGTGAGACCTTCAGCGGCCAGCCGCAGCTTGTGAAAATAATCAAGACAGAGTTAATAGATCAGGAGCCACTCTCGTCCTGCGGGTTATTCTCCAGGGCCTGCCGGGGCGAGGGGCTGTGCTTCTGGAAAGCCTCCTTGACCCTTTGCCGCTTGCTGTGAGCATACACCTTCCGCGTCGTGCCGATGTCGCTGTGACCCAAAAGCTCCTGGATGATCTCCAACGGCACCTCGTCATTCAACATCTGGGTGGCTCGCCAGTGCCGAAAGGTGTGCGGGCTGACGTCGGGCAAGCCGACTGCTTCCGCCGCCTTTTTGACCACCCGCCACAGACTGGTGCGGGAGAGCTTCTTGCCGCTGTCCCGGCCGTGGCTGACAAACAGCCCGGTCTTGACATCAACCCGCTCAACCAGGTAAGCTCGGATCGCAGCCAGCGCTTCCGGGGTCAAGTAGAGCCAGCGTTCTTTGTCCCCCTTGCCGGTAATCAACACCTCATCGGTCTCCCCTTCAGCCACATCCTGGCGGGTCAGGGCGGCCACCTCGGAGACCCGGCCCGCCGTCGCATACAGGGTATGCAGGATCGCCCGATCGCGCAGCAAACACAGGCGCTGGAGCCGGGCTTCTTTACCGCCACTGGCGGGCGGCAGAGGCTGCTGGTCGTAATAGAGCACCAAACTGGGCAAATCATCAGGGGCGCGGGTTTGGGGGTAGTGCAGCTTCAGTTTGCCTTTGAGCAAGGTTTGGGCGCGGACAATATCAAACTCCGGCCCCAGATTGCGAGCCGTATAATGGAAGAGGAAGAAGCGGCGCAGGGCGGCCAGGTAAGTGTTGAGGGTGAAGGTAGAGTAGCCCCGCCGGTCAAGCCAGAGAAAGAAATCAAGTAATAATTTCTCCGGGTAGTCCGTCAGCGGCGTATCCAGGGAAAGATCTTTGGCTTGTGCGAGGTATTGGGCAAAGGCTGCCAGGGCAGCAGCATAAGTCTGGCGAGTCGGCTCTTTACTGCTGGGAAGGCTGTCCAGAAAGGCAGCACTGGCAGTTTGGAAATTATCGGCATGGATTTTGTCTGGCATTGCGAACCCTGTTCTTTCAAATTTAAAGGAAAAACCAGGTGACAGGCACTTTTAAATCCTAAATAGAGGCAGGTTTTTGTTCAAATAAGCCCAATGAGTAATCCGATAAGTGCCTGTCACCTTAATTCCGATAGTTTTACATCTTTCTCTCTGCGGGGCTTACTTTTTTATCACCAACTGGCGGTCAAAGCCGGTCAGGGTGCGGACACCCGTGCCGGTAACGGCTACAATATCTTCAATGCGGATACCAAACTGCCCCGGCAGGTAAACGCCCGGTTCTACGCTGAAGACCATACCTTCTTCTAAGGTTTGCTCGTTGCCGGCCATGATGTAGGGCGCTTCATGAATCTCCAAGCCCAGACCATGCCCGGTGCGGTGGATGAAGTAGTCTCCATAACCGGCAGCCTCCAGGGTGCTGCGGGTGGCCCGGTCTACTTCTTGGGCCATGACCCCCGGCCTGACTGCCGTTCGACCGCGTTCATTCGCCGCCAGAACAGCCTCATACGCCTTTAAAAAATCGGCCGGCGGCTCGCCGATGAAGACCATGCGGGTCATATCTGATTGGTAGCCATTTAAGGTGGCCCCAATATCAATGATAACGGCATCTCCCACTTGCAGCCGGCGCGGCCCGCTATGATGATGCGGAAAAGCCCCGTTGGGGCCGGAGGCAACCAGGGAAAAAGTGACCGCTTCCGCTCCATCTTTACGAAAGGTTTCCTCCACAATCCAGGCCACCTCTGCCTCGGTTACGCCGGGCCGGCAGGCATCCATGGCTGCCTGCATGGCCCGCCCGGCCTGCGCCGCAGCCAGGGCCAGGGCCTCGATTTCCTCCGCCGACTTGCGCGCCCGCAGCGGAGCCAGCAGCCCCTCCACGGTAATCGTTTCCGGCTGGTTGGTGGCGGCCAACAGGGGTAACAAAAAATCGGCCCGCATCGTGCCATCAATGGCCAGCCGTTTGACGGAGAGGCCCGACACAGCTCGCCGGAGGGCCTGGAACGGCCCTTCGGCATCGGGCCATTGCTCCAACGGGAGATCGGTATGAGCGGCTACATCCCCGGCATTTAAGGTGGGGACAATCAGTCCCGCCTTTTCCAAAGAAACCAGCAGCAGGCACAGGCGCTCGTCGGGGTGGGGGACGTAGCCCAACAGGTAGCGCATGTTGGCCGTAGGGCCAACGGCGACCAGGTCAACATTGGCCGCCTGCATCATTGTCTGTAAATGCACCAACCGGTTTTTACTTTCAGCCATTATCATCTCCTTATTGACCGGCGGCCTACAAGCGCCGGTTGGGAAAATATTCTCCCTGCGTGCCTACATCCGTTTTAGCTCCACTTCAATTGAAGTTCAAATTCAACTGTTTTGGCGGGTGTGCCTCCCGAAAATTGCAGGTATTCAAGGGTAGTCGAGGGGGGAACCAGGAACCCAAGCCAGCCTCTCAGGCGCATGCCAGGCGTAATGATGCGTGTCAGTCCCAAATACCGTTTGGCGTTGCCTTCGTACAGCTCTGGAAAGTTGTAATCTTTCACCGGCTCGTACGTGTATCCTTCCTTATCAAACACGATCCATTGATCGTGACGGCATTTGAGAGCCATGGCTGACTGGTTACGATAGGCCACATCAATATACAACACCCGCTCTTTTTTGACGGTTTCCACCGAAATGCTGTGGAGGAAGACTTCATACTCAGCCACCCGCAGCCATTGCTGGATTTGGTGGGTGTAGGTAACGTTCGGCTCAAGATGCTCCCGTTCCGCCACATCGAGATCTTCAAGCTTGCGATCAAGCAGATACCTGTTGCCGCAGTGGTCACAGGCGAACTGGTTCTTTTCGCCGGCCACTTGCAGGCCGGCGCCACAGGTGGGGCATTGCAGGGTGATAAAATTGGACGCGTTGGGTTTGTGTTCAGGCACGACACACCGCCTTGTAAATGTATCGATTTTCACGTGACCATCACTTTGAGCCGCCATCCACATGATGCGGACAGCCGCCCAATGCCTGCGGCTTACACACCGCCCCGCAGACCTCAGCAAATTTTACCCCAAAGTGTCAAAACCTACCACAATAAGGGTCAAATGGTTTTTGCGCAAGGTGTACTTGATGGTCATCGTTCATACCACCTTTTAACCCGGTCGCGCGGGACCGTCAGCTTATTAACATCTACACCAACCCCAATTCTTTGGCTTTGACCGCAGCCTGGGTACGGTCACTAACCCCCAATTTGCCCAGAATATTGGTCAGATGGTTTCTGACCGTACCTTCGGCAATGAAAAGTGTGGCCGCAATCTCACGGTTGGTTGCGCCTTTAGTTACCAGGCGCAGTACTTCTATTTCGCGCTCCGACAGGGGACTCTCCAGCGCCTGGGGCCGTGAAGCCTGATTAGCCAGACGGACAAATTCAGCTACCACTTTACTCGTCAGCGAGGGTTCCAAAATAGATTCGCCCCGGGCGACCGTGCGAATGGCTTCGAGCAAGCGCGGGGCAGAAACGGCCTTCAGCAAATAGCCGACCGCCCCGGCGCGCAGTCCTTCAAACACCAATTCGTCGTCGTCAAAGGTGGTCAGGACGATGACCCGGCAGTCCGGCTGCGTTTCGCGCAGGCGGCGGGTCGCCTCAACGCCGGCGAGGACCGGCATCCGCATGTCCATCAACACAATCTGGGGGCGTAACCTGGCGGCCAAACGCAGCGCCTCTTCGCCGTTAGTGGCTTCGCCTACCACTTCGAAATCCGGCTGTGTCGAAAGCAGCAGCCGCAGCCCTTCCCGAAAGAGTGATTGATCATCGGCCAGCAAAATTTTGATAGTCATGTGGGTATCTCCACCTCCAGTCGAAAACCCTGATCAGGGGCAGTATCAATATTCACCTGGCCGTCCACCAACTGGATACGCTCGCGCAGGCCGAGCAAGCCGTAACCATGCCCGGTCTCGCCCATCCCCCGGCCGTCGTCACAAATGCTCAGGCCGACTTTATCGTTATCATAAGCCAGGATCACCTCGACCCGTCCGGCCTGGGCGTGTTTGCGCACGTTGGTCAGTCCTTCCTGGGCTACGCGATAGAGTGTCAGTTCAATTTGCGAGTTGAGCAAGCGCGGCGTACCCAGCAGGTTAAACTGCGCCTCTAACCCGGCCAGAGCCTGGCACTCAGCAACCAAATCGCCAATGGCGGCGGGCAGCGGGCGGTTCTCCGTGGGCGCGGTGCGCAGCGCAGCTACCGAACGCCGGACATCGGCCAGCGCTTCCTGTAACAGAATTTCGGCTTTACCCAAGGCGCCAAGCGCGGCGGGGGCCAGGCTGGCTGCGCCGGTATTTTCCAGCAGGGCCTTGGCTCCTTGAATTTGCATGGCCGTTGCCGTCAGGTAATGACCCAATCCGTCGTGGATTTCACGGGCCAGGCGGTTGCGCTCTTCGACCACGGCTAATTCCTGGAGTTGGCGTTGAACCGTCTGCAGCACTTCAACCAATTCCTGGTTGAAACGACTGGTCAGTTCGGCCTGGCGGGTACTGTGACCGATCATCCCGGCTAGAAGAAAGACGGCAATATTGAATAAGGCGCTGCCGATGGCATTTTCCGGGTCGGTCGTCAAGAAGTCGGTCAAGCTGGCCAGGAGATAAAAAAGAGCAATCCAGCCGGCGGCGCTGCGGCCCGGAAAAACGGTGGCGGCATGAACGGCCAGGATAAAAAGCAGAAAGGTTAAAGCCCCACTGGACGAGCGGACCGCGGTCAAACCCATGAACAGGAGGGTCTGCACGGCGAAATACCCGTGCATCCACCGTGTAAAATCTTCGCTGCGAACGGCGACAGCATATACTAAGGCAAAAGCGAGGCAGAGGCCGGCGAAAGCAAGGCGATGCCACAGGTTGGTAAGGCCACCAATACCCAGCACCCCGACAATGAACACGGCGAGATAGGTCGCCAGATTGATCAAGCGCATCTGGCTGAGGGGGAGGATGGGACTCTTTTCCATGCCGGTAGTGTACTCAAGTTCTATCATTCTGCGAATCCAAGTTCAGTTAGAGCACCCCGTACCCTTAGTTGTTTGAAAGATTTTGGACTAAAGTGTTTCCAATCATCTCAGCTAATTGTTGATGAATTTCTGCCCGAGACCGCTCTCCCCCATCGGCGCAAATAGCCTCATTGTCGCCTTCACTTTGCAGAATCATAGCGCCTTTCGAGGTACATTCGCTGAAGGCGCTGAATTGGGTGGCATCAGGCACCGTTTCATATTTTACACCGGGGATCAACCCTTCTAAACTTGAAGCATTAAGCCCAGGTAAGAGAGTCTCAGGCTGGCCCAGATTGATGATGGCGACAGGGATTGAAACATTTCTTAAACTAGCCTGGGTAAAAACTGTGCTCAACTCAGGATCAATAGCAATAGCCACCTTAATCTTACCATTATAATTTGAGTGCGCTAAGCTGTTGATGTCGGCCTCATGCAGGTCAACTCCATTCTTGGAAAACCAGAGACAGTCCATGCCTATGGCCGCCTCTCCATCACATAGTTTAGCATAACGTTCTGGATCAAGTTCAGCCCCGGCCAGCGTCAGGGCGGACGTGCCACCGAGCAAAAAGCCTACTACCCCAACCCTGTCTTTTTTGATATGACCGTTCAAAACCGGATCACTTTCAAGGGCCTGTAGTGTTGCTGATAAATCGGCAGGCCGTAACCAGGCTTCGGCAATAGCGGCTTGGGCTTCATCCGGGCCAAGCTGGGGCGGATGTGGTTGCGCCACAATGAAACCACGCATGGCTAGATGCGAGGCAATCCAACCACTCAGATGTGGGGCAGCCCGTAAGCCACCGTGCGCAAGAAGGACAATAGGAAATTCACCTGCCGCAATGACCGCGTCCTGATAAACGGGGACGCCTTTGAAAACTTTATTGCCACCCACTTCATTGGGAGAACCGCCTTCACTGGTAGGATACCAAAGACTAACGCTGATGGGTGTTTCACGTCCTGGGGGCGCTATCTCTATAGTCCGTAAACCAGCCGTAGGTGAGGAACTTGGACGGGCGCAAGCCGCGAACAAAAAAGACAATATAACAACAATCACTAAACGATAATAGAATTTCATTGATTAATCTCCAGTTTTAATTTGTGATAGCCGTTAACTCCCGGTAACTGCTGCCGGCCTCATACCTGCACGCGAGCGTAATCGCATCAAACACCAGCCGGCCAGGACGGCCGTTGGGAGCAGGGTCAACAGACCGCTCTCCCCGCCGAGGTATTCGGTAGCCAGGGGTGACGAAGCCACGGTAAACGCCGCAAACACGTCCCAATAAGCGTTGACGGCCTTATGGAGGATAGCGGCGGGCCACAGGCTGTTGTAGGTTAGCCGGAGATAACCGTAGATGACGCCGGCCGCGGTCAGCGTGAGCAGAAATAACGGCGTCACGATGAGGGGGCTACCCTCACTGTGATAGTACGGAGTTAGAAAGATTACGGGCAAATGCCACAGGGCGTGCAGCAGGCCGGAGATCAAAACAGCTTGTTGTCGCCCCTGCTCCAGCAGTCGGGGCAGAACATAGCCGCGAAAGCCGATCTCTTCCCCCAACACCAGGAAGGTCCCCATCGCCAGGCCAATGGGTAAACGGAACAACAGCCGGGCGATACCGCCGTCGGGCGCAACCGGCGTACCCAGACCCGTCAGCCAAACCAGGCCATAGTTAAACAGAAATATGGGCAGTGGCAGCAGTAGGGCCAGCCCCCAGCCGCGCAAACCGGCTCGATGCAGGCCCAGCGAAGCCCAGCCCGCCGCCCCCTCGCCGGTTACGATCAACTGCATTATGAGGGTGGCCACCAGCGGGGTGAACATGTTGACAATTACCACACCCTCGCCGGGTATCAGGCTTATGGTTATCAACGACAGGACAATCGCAGTACAGAAGAAGACGACCACTTTACCGATGTCTGATAGCGATGAAAACATTTTTGGCTCCTCTCTCTTTTTCCGTAACTACTTATCGCACCCTGACGCGAAGCGGGCCGAAGGCCGTATCGAAGGGTGCGGTGAGTAGACACCGAGTTTTTGACCCCTTAAACTCCGGCCACCGGTTCAGCCACGACCTCCGGCTGAGCCGGTTTGCGGGTCAGATTCGGGCCGGTTACCAGAACCAAGACAACCGCGATCGCTACGAACACCACCGCCAGCCAGGTTGTTTGCCGGGCTGCATCTGCCTCCGAGAACAAGGGGTTGAAGATACCGACCCACAGATTAAGCGAGGCGTGGAGTAACATGATCATCAGGACACTCCCCTGGGTATGATTGAATAACCAGGTAATCAAGACCGCGCCGGAGATAATAATCAAGATGAGGATGGGAGATTCGGCGCCGGTGATGAACAGCGGCAGATGCCAGATGGCATGTAACACCCCCAGGATCAGACTGGCTGCCAGCGCCGAGCGGCCAACCAGCAACCGGGGCAGGGCGAAGCCACGAAAGCCCGGCTCCTCTCCCAGACCGATAAGGAAGAAGACAATTAATATCTCAATGAAGAGATCGGGCCAGGCGGGCCACTGGATATTGGTGGACAGCGTGGCGCCCGAGGTGATAGTCAACCCGAACGCGGCCAATCTCATGGCCAGCGGGAGAAACAAAGCAACCGCATACCACTTCAACCCAACCCGCCAGCGCACAATGCGGCTGAAATAGGTCTTCAAACCACTCCGGCCATCGGCGATGCCGGTGACAAGCGCCCCGCCCAGAAAAACACCCCAAATACCGAAATTCCAGAGTTCCGAGGGGTACAAGGCGTACATTAAATAGGCCCCGAAAAATGTGAGGTAAGCGATTCCCCAGAAGGTTACCTGTGGGTGGCGTTTGATAAATGCAATAATGGTATTCATTTTTGACTCCTTTCGAGTGCTAACTGTGCCGTTTTTTATCTTGCGACCAGTATAGCCAAAAGAAGCCGGGAAGGGATGTGAGAGGTGTCACCGGTGAAGGTCACAGTGATGGTGTGAGGGTCATAGAGAGGTTGTGAGGGTCCTTGGTCCAAACAAGGGTAATGGTCCCATCAGTCCATTCGGTTACAAAGACATACTTAAGATTTAACAGCCATCACAGCCATACCGTTCCCTCGTCCATTGAGGCTGCAAGTTTTTCGACCCGCCAACAGGCAAGTTCTAATCTCACCCTTGCCCTTTGCTGTGATTGCTCTTGCTAAGGCATAGCCCTGTCTCATTTTATTTTGTTACAGGCAAGCAGACCTATGCCATAAATTTTGAGCTGGACTGCCGCTGGTGAGCCTGCACTAAATCACGTACCTGGCGCAGCAGCCCTGTTTGAGAGGTATCGCCGGACTCCTTTTGCAGAATTTGCTCAATCGAGCCGTTCAGGTATTGGCGCTCCTCCAGGCTCAGATCCCTGGCGGTAACGACGACCACCGGAATAGACGGCTGGGCCGGATGTTCGGCGTGACGCAGAGCCGCAATAAACTCAAAGCCATCCATCTCCGGCAGTGTTAAATCCAACAGGATCAGTCCAGGCCGGTGGGCGGCAACTTGCGCCAGCGCTATCCGTCCATTGCCGGCTTCGACTACGCTCAAGCCTTCCTGCTCCAAAATAGAGCGCAGCATCTCGCGGATGGCCGGATCATCTTCCACCACCAAAATAGGGCCTGTTTCCTGTTCTTCCAGTGGGGGCTGCTCGCCCTCGTCTCCGTCTGCGTTTTGAGACACAGGTTCAGGCTCATGCCGGTATTTGTTGACAATGGCGATCAAATGTTCCCGGTCAATCGGCTTGGTCAGGTAATCGGCGGCGCCCAGGGCAAAACCTTTGTTTTTGTCATCCACGATGGTGACCATGACCACCGGAATACCGGCCAGGTCGGGGTCGGCTTTGAGAGCGGTCAGCGCGGCCCAACCGTCCAGACATTTGTCAGGCATCAACACGTCTAAGGTGATGACATCCGGCTGCTCAAGCCTGGCCAGGCGCAGCCCTTCCTCGGTGGTCGGCGCGGTTTTAACCCGGAATCCTTCTTTGACCAGGTAGTTGGTCAGCAAATCAAGAACCGCCGGGTCGTCGTCAATGACCAGAACCGTACCTAAAGGATGAGGAATGAGGGATGAAGGATGAAGGCTTGGGGTGAGCGTTGCGTCCTGGTTTGTAGTTTTGTCAATTTCGTTTTCATCCCCTGCCCCCATGAGGGGGTTCCGCCTTCCGCCTTCATCCTTCCGAGTTCCGTCCACCGGCAAGCGCACCGTAAAGGTAGACCCCTGGCCCGGCGTGCTCTCCACTTCAATATCGCCGCCCATCATCTGGCAGAAGCGGCGGCTGATGGCCAGCCCCAGCCCGGTGCCACCGTACTTGCGCGTGGTCGAAGCATCGGCCTGGCTGAACGCCTCAAAGAGATGCTTCACTTGTTCCGGAGTCATCCCGATACCGCTGTCGGAAACCTTGAAGAGGATCGCAGGGGTGCGGAGGGGCAGGGGAGCAGGGGAGATAAAGTCCCCTCTGCCTCCCTGCTCCCCTGCTCCCCTGCTGTTGGTTATTTCCTTTTCAACAGTAAACGTAATCACGCCGCTCTCCGTAAACTTGGCGGCATTGCTCAGTAGATTCAACAGCACCTGCCGCAGCCGGGTCACGTCGGCATGCATCAGGCCCAGGTCAGCGGCGCAGTGGACTTGCAAGGTGTTGTGGTTTTTCTCTACCAGAGGTTGAGCCGTGACTAACAGATCGTTGACCAGCACAGCCACGTCAAAGTTTTCCAGGTAAAGCTCCATCTTCCCCGCTTCAATTTTGGAAAAATCGAGGATGTCGTTGATGACGGCCAGCAAGTGGGTCCCCGAAGCGTGGATGCGGCCCAGTTTGGGAACGAGTTCGTTATAGCCCAACTCCTGCGCATCTTCCTGGAGCAGTTCGGTGTAGCCGATGATGGCAGTCAGCGGGGTGCGCAGTTCATGGCTCATATTGGCCAGGAAGGTGCTTTTAGCGCG
The DNA here is from genome assembly GCA_015075185.1 of Anaerolineales bacterium. Classification (GTDB taxonomy): domain Bacteria; phylum Chloroflexota; class Anaerolineae; order 4572-78; family J111; genus DSQQ01. The sequence goes on from JABTUW010000005.1 coordinate 58,294, forward strand.
GTTGGCGGCTTCAGCCGCATGCCGGGCTTGTTCGGCAGCGTCTTTGGCCTGTTGCAGTTCGCTCTGTACCCGCTTGAATTCGGTGATGTCGCGCACCACCGTTGATAAATATTCCGGCTCACCGTTTGGCCTAAAGTGAACAATGCCAACCTGGGAGACCGGTATCTCCTGCCCCTCTCGCCCCAGGATAACACTCTCACCCGCCCAAATGCCGTCGTGGCTGAGGGCATAAGGCAGGTGTTCTTTTATGATTCTTTCGGCGATGTGGGGGGGATAGGCCGAGGCAAAGTTGACCAGGCTCAGATCATCCTGCTGGCTCAGGCCCATGGCCTGGCGTCCGGCCCGGTTCAGATAAACAGCCCGGCCTTGTAAATCGGCAATGGCTACCAGATCGGGCGTGGCTTCGATGATGGCGGTCAGGCGTTGGCTTTTGGCCAGGGCTGCCTGCAGTTCAGTCTCGACCCGCTTCTGCTCACGGATATCCCGGATGATCGTCGCCAGGTATTCGATGTTCCCCTCAGAGTCGCGCAGGGGGAACGACACCTCCGAGACCGGAATTTCGTGGCCGTTTTTATGGCGTAAGGTAATCTCGCCCGACCAGACCTCGCCCCGCAGCATGGTCTCGAACATCTCTTGGGCCTTCGGCAGGGCATGGTCGGGGTAGCAGCTCGTCACATGACGGGACTGCTGATACTCCTCATCGCTCAGGCCAATCATCTGCCGTCCGGCCTGGTTAACATAGATACTGTTGCCCTGCAAATCGGCCATGCCCACGTAGTCGGTTGTGGCCTCGATGATAGCGGCCAGGCGGCGGCTCTCGGCCAGGACAGTTTCCACTTTAGCCGTGCGCTCGGCCACCCGGTCTTCCAGCTCTTCATTCAAGCGGCGCAGGGCGTCTTCAATCTGGCGGCGCTCAGTCACGTCGCGCACATTGCTGATGATATTGCCGTTGGGCAAAGCGCGGCCCTTGCCTTCGATGACCCGCCAGGAGCCGTCTTTGTGCCGCACCCGGATTTCAGTGGAGCCAACCTCGCCCGGGTTCGTCAGGAGCCGGCCAATGCTGGCCTGGGCCACAGGCAGATCGTCTGGATGGATCAAGGGCAGGAATGGCCGGCCCGCAAGTTCCTCCGCGGTCCAGCCCCAGATGCGTTCATAGGATGGGCTGACATAGATAAAACTGCCGGCTGAGTCGGTCACAGCAATGCCGTCGGAGGCATTTTCGATGAGCGAACGGAAATTCTTTTCGCTGGCCCGCAGGGCAATTGAGGTTTTGCTGACCACGCCAAGAGCAATGAAGAAGAGGCAAAAAATAACAATGGTCATAAAAGCGCCCTCGCCTTGCAGCCAGGCCAGCAGCGCCAGAAGCGTGACCAGGGCAATATACCCACCGAAAATAAGGTCAAGGTAGGCCAGTGTCTTTTGGTGGCCTTGATTGACCAGTATCTGCGACAGGTTTTTATGGGATTGGTTGAGGGAAAGAGAAAATCTAGCCATGCGTTTCTACTCCTGTCCGGCTCAGCGCCAGAGTCATGTTGAACAAGTGATGATTAGTCTCTCAAAGAGGGCCATCGTTTCAATCAAAACGGCGTGAAATCCTGATTTTAAGGATCAGGCCGGTAGAGGTTAGTCTTGTTTTGGGGGTATTCGTTACAGGCTGCCAGCAAGGGAGATTGTGCCGGCAACCCATTATGGCCGGGTTGAGACCCTGTTTGTGGCTGTGGGGCAGCAGCATTGGGATGTGTTCGATCCCAGCCAGGATTCGGGTCACCGCCTCCATGCCGCAGCCAAGTTCGAGAACACGCGCCTCGGGCGGAAAGGCGATCCCGGAGAGGTAGGCGTGCCACATCGCGTGCTGGCGAGGGTCGAGGGGCCGGCTTATCCCTTTACGCGTTAAGGCGATGTAATAAATTCGTAAGAGATACTTAAGATTTACCCTGCATACTCGAAAGGTAGACCGAGTTCGTGGCCACGAGCTTTAACCACCGTTCAATCGTTTATTTAGCTTAAGGAGGATTCGAAGTGACTAAAAAAGTAACCATCAAAGTGTTTGGTTTGTCAATGCTGATTTTGCTGGCAGCCTCGCCGGCAGCAGTCCTGGCCCAGGATGAAGAATCCATGGCCGGTGAAGCAATGATGGCGGCTGTATCCTGCCAACAAGATTACACCGTTCAGAGCGATGACTGGCTCAGCAAAATTGCCGAGAAATTCTATGGCGATGTATTGGCTTATCCGGCCATTGCCCAGGCGACCAACGCCCACTATGAGGCCGCCATGATGGCCGGCGACCAAGCTATGGCCGGAGAGGCGATGATGGCCGAAGGCGACCAGGCTATGGCCGAAAAGGAAGCCATGGCTGGCGAAGCAATGATGGCCGAAAGCAAGCTGATGCTTGAAGGCCCTGACGGCCAAATGATGGAAGCGATGATGGAGACCGATGGCAGGCTGCTGGTCAAAGGGGCTGACGGCCAGATGATGGAAGTTAAGGCCGGTGAAGATGGCAAGTTGATGGCCGCCAATGGCAGCATGGTTGACGGCAACCTGATGCTGGCAGGCGCTGATGGCCAGATGATGGAAGTGACGCTAGGCGATCAGGCCATGACCGGAGATGAAACGATGATGGCCAGCAGCTATGCCCTGATCGAAAACCCGGATATTATCGAACCCGGCTGGGTGCTGTGCATTCCTAATGCCGAAGATGCCCAAAAGCTGCTCTCAGAGACGGCAGCGATGACTCAATAGAATCGGGCGGATTTGGCGTAATTGTCGAATTACCCTTCTGCTCATGGCCTGGCTCATTTCGATGAGCCAGGCCATTTTGTTTTTCTTAGGCCGATAGTGGAATAACGAGTATTGGGATGAGGGAAGGTTTCAGTAAAATGTGTGGGAAATTCTTAATCGCCTCTGCTACCAGGGGATGATAGAGGATGAGGAGAAAAATACTCTCTTGTCCCTTCTAAAGTTACCCGTTTGAATGTAGACGTAGAAAGAGCAGAATTCGTATCTTACTCTACCTTCTCGATTACAATAATGAGATTTGCGACCAGAGCGGCCAGCGCGCCAATCGCCGCCCATACCGGCAAGAGCACCGCACCGACTACACCCAGAGTGAGCGGAATCTCGATCAAGCTCTTGCCTTCTTCATTCTTGATGATGATACGGCGAATATTGCCGGCATGGACCAACTCTTTTATTTTGGCTACGAGCAATTCACCCGTAACCTGATATTCTTCGGTGCGAACTTTTTCCCCGGTCATTTTTTTGCTCCTTTTGAATGATGATTAACCACCTCCTATCATCATAGAAAGACCCGGTGAACGTCAGCGGGTTTATCCCGATTCCAGGGGGTGGCTGAATTGAACAGCTATCTTTCTGTACGAAGCAGGAGGCTAAAAGTTGTGAAACAGCTTTGAGGCCAAATAATGAGTTGTTTTCCCATCGTGCTCGAAGTCTTTAAATCTCTAACGACAGTGATAGCGAGATATTTAGCTGCTTGATGCAGGCAACTGTTTCAACAATTTTGGCAGCGACTCAGCAGAGGGAATAAAGAGATCAATCAGTGATATTTCACCGAAGCATGGCATGTGGAACGTGATAGTTGTCGTGAGCAGCTCAGTACAGGCCAAGATACTGTTAACCGCCGGCCATCGCTCCCACAATCAGAAAAGGTTCTGCGCCGCTAGCGACTGCGTCCGGCAACGGAGCGTCCGGCGGCTCGTGGGACCAATCCTCTCCGCAAGCGAAGAACCGGATAAATGGCCGCCGCTGCTGAGTAACGTGATCGCGGATCGTCCCGCGCAGCATCGGATAGCTCGCCTCAAGGACATCCAGCACCGAGCGCTGGGTAACCGGCCCTTTAACCTCAAGCTCGACCTTGCCGCTGACCCGCGCCAGCCGGCGAAGATGCGGCGGCAGTATTACCCGGATCACGGCAATACCTGGACTTCGACGGACAGCACGGAAGGCAGATCACGGACGATGGGCATCCAGGTGTCGCCCGAATCGGTTGAGACATACACCTGCCCGCCGGTAGTGCCAAAATAAACACCGCCCGCGTCCAGCGAGTCAACTGCCAGAGCGCTGCGCAATACGTTGACATAGCAGTGGCTTTGCGGTAACCCCTGGGTGAGCGCCTCCCACTCATGCCCGCCTGTCCGGCTGCGATACACCCGCAGCTTCCCATCCGGTGGATAATGTTCCGAGTCGCTCTTGATGGGAATGACGTAAATGGTTTCCGGCTCGTGGGCATGCACCGCAATCGGGAAGCCGAAGTCGCTCGGCAGGTTGCCGCTGATCTCGCGCCACGACTCGCCGGCATTGTCAGTGCGCATGATATCCCAGTGCTTCTGCATGAACAGCACCTCCGGGCGCGAGGGATGCATCGCCAAACCGTGAACGCAGTGACCAACCTCGGCGTGGGGGTCAGGCAGCTCGTACTCGGACTTCAGACCCTGGTTCACAGGCCGCCAGGTCTCCCCGCCATCGTCGGTGCGGAACGCGCCCGCCGCCGAGATAGCCACAAAAATCCGGTTGGGGTTGCCCGGATCCAGCAGGATGGTATGGAGGCACATTCCCCCGGCCCCGGGCTGCCAGAGGTGCCCCTTGACGCTGCGCAGCCCCGAAAGCTCCTGCCACGTCTTCCCGCCGTCGCCGGAGCGAAACAAGGCGGCATCTTCTACCCCGGCGTAGACCGTCTCGGGATCGGCTGGCGATGGTTCGAGATACCAGACCCGCTTAAATTCCCAGGGATGCTGGCTGCCGTCATACCACTGGTGCGTACCGGGGACACCGTCGTAAGCGAATTCGTTGCCCACCGGCTCCCAGCTCTGGCCGCCATCATCGGAACGCTGGATCAACTGCCCGAACCAACCGGTGGATTGCGAGGCATACAGCCGCTTCGGGTCAGCAGGTGAGCCTTTGAGATGATAAATTTCCCAGCCTGCAAAATGGGGGCCGCTGATGTCCCACTGTTTGCGTTTCCCGTCTGAGGTCAGAATGAAGGCGCCTTTGCGGGTGCCAACCAACACGCGTACACTGCTCATAGTTTGCTCTCCTTTCATTTTGGGCCAACCTGTAATAAAGGTGCTTCCTCCCCACTTGTATGGCAAATATCTCTGTCCTTGAGCTGCCCTTCAAAGACGATACAAATGGAGATAAGAACAAATGTGCTATTTCACCTATTATAAGCAGATAGCCCTGAAACGCAAATGAACAATAGGAGCATCCCAATTTTGGGTAACGCAGGACACGCGAAGCGGGCAACTTGTCCCACAGTTCATCCATATACTCCGTGCTTTTTACCCGCCTCAATAAACGCTTGGACATTTTTCAGCGAAATCCCCTCATGAAAGGAGTGATCGGTCGCCAGGATGTAGCCGCCGCCAGGGGCGCAGGTGTGAATACAGTCCATCACGGCGGCTTCAATCTCTTCCGGCGTGCCGTAAGGCATCACCCTGCTGGCGTCTATGTTGCCAATGAGACAAACTTTGTGGCCGTACCTGGCCTTGACCGCGCCAATATCCATTTGGGCCGTTCGCTGCAAGTTGTTTAAGCCGACAATCTCAAACTCCATGATGTCGCTCAGGATGGCGTTGATATTGCCGCAGCTATGGAAAATGACCGGCGTACCCGTTTCGGCCAGGGTTTTGATTTCCCGGCTCAGGTAAGGCAGTACAAATTTGCGCACGTGTTCGGGCTTAAAGAACGTGCCGTTGTTAGCCCCTTGGTCATCGTGAATGCAGACCGCATCCACGCCCAACTCAATGACCCGCAGCCCTATCTCCGTCCAGAACTCGGCCGTCGTTCTGAAGATTTCGTCCATCACCTCGGGCCAGTCGTACATGGCATAAGCCATCTGCACCAGCCCGACCAGCATCCAGGTGGTAGACATCGGCCCGCGCAGGCCGACCACCACCCCGATTTCCTTATCCGCTTCGCGCCGGGCCTCGGCCACGGCTTCGCGGACGTACTGCAGCCGCCATTCGGCCTTGGGGTCGGGTATCGTCAGATTTTTCCAATCCTCCGGCGTTTGCACCGGATAACCCTTGGGAAAGGCCAGCGGCCAGGAGGTTTCCTCAAGCTGGTAGAGGGTGCCCCACTCGTCAATGTAATCGTGCTCATCCAGCCACTGCCAGCGTTCAGAAGGGAGGGCATTGTACCCCCCGGCGGGAACCCAGATGGCATCAAGGTCCAATGCCTGGGCCAATTGCGCGGCCAGGCGGCCGTTGTAATAACCGGGATGCTGGCCCAAAAGGGCCTCGTAGAGGGCCGGGTTGTTGAGCCAATCAAAAATCGGCACCCGGTCCGGCTGCTGGCAGTGCAGAGCAGTCAGAAACCTCTGGCGAGGGGTCATGCTGGCCATAGCAATGTCTCCTTCTTTAATTATACCGCCCGTAATCACGGGCTGTCTGGCACATGAGTTCGATCATGCCCGGCTCCGAGTGAAAGATTTGGCCGGTGGTTCGCAGCACGTAACCGCCTCCGGCGGCGGCGGCATCAATACACCGTTTTACTTCGTTCTGCACGACTGCGGGGTCGCCGCTTTTGAGGAGATGTTCGTTAAAACCGCCAAACAGGCACACCCGCTGCCCCACCCGCCGCTTAACGTCGGCCAGATCAAAATCACCGGAGGTCGCTTTGGAGGTGATGGTTTCCAGCGCGTCCGGGCCGGTGTCAATCATATCTTCCAGGAACTGCGTGCCTCGCCCGCAGTTGTGAAAACTGACCAGGTAGCCGGCCTCGTGCGCGGCGGCAATACACTCTTGCTCGTAAGACTGAATGAATTTACGGTAAACCTTGGGGGCAAGCCCAACGCCAACCCAGGTTTCGTTCATCGAGATGGAATGGATACCTGTTTCCCCCAGCCGCCGGTAGAAGCCTTTGAGCCAGTCGGTGCAGATCCGCATCAGCTCATGCACAAAGCCGGGCCGGTCATAAATATCCAGTGACAGGTTGACAATTCCCCGCACCTGGGCGGCCATGTCCCAGGGGCCGGGGCAGTGGTGCAGCCACCAGGCTTCACTGCCGACTTTCTCGACCATGCCCTTGAGGATGGTCATATCGTAGAGTTCGGCGCTGGGAAAGTAACGCAGCGCGTCCAATTTCTCTTCCGGCTTATCGCCCTTGAGCATGTAATCCTGCGACGCCGTGCCATAGCCGTCTTCGGTGCGATAGCTGTAATCTAAATCGCCGGCCGGGGTGTGAATGTGGTGCTGGTGCTCGCGCCAGCCCTCACCCCGCGCCCGCTCATAAAACGTTTCGTGCCAATCGGCGGTTTCCAGGGGACGGGGAAAGAGCATGCGCGGCCAGATTTCCATTTCACCGATGTGCTGGCTGTAAGTGGTAATCATGGGATCAAACCCCAGGTCGGCCTGCATTTTGACAATACTGCCCAGCGGGTCGTCAATCCACCATGCCAGCATTTCGTGCATCGTTTTGTTTTTTGGCTTAAGGGTTTGAATCAGGGGTAAGCCCAACCAGCTATGGATAGGGACCCGGTCGGGAATGCCCCGCTGGAAAGCGATACGAGTACGTTCGGCTACTTTCATCTTAAATCAACACTCCTCTCACATCAATTGACTACCGATTATCATCCGTTATAACCCTCCCCGCGCTTCGACAAAGGCCATGACTTCGGCAAAGGTGGGCATAAAATTGGCACAGCCATGCTGGGTAACAACAATCGCGCCGCAGGCATTGCCCAATCGCGCCGAGCGATACCAATCCCAGCCCTTGACATAGCCGCACAGAAAGCCGGCGGCAAAGGCATCGCCAGCGCCCAGGATATTGTAAATCTCGACCGGGAAGCCGGGCGCGTCAATCTGTTCGATTGGTCCATTGGCCTGAGCCAGGTGAATCCGCACGCCCGCTTCCCCTCGTTTTTGCAGCAAGGCCTTTGCCCCCAGAGAAACTAAGGCTTGAATGGCGTTTTCGATATCGCCGCCAACCCTGGTGTCGGAAACCTGGGAGTGGGTCAGGCGCATCTGGCTGGTATCCACCAGCATCGCGGCGTTGATCTCGTCCTCTGTCCCGATGGCAATATCTACCAGCGGCAGGACCGAGCGAATCGCTACGCCAAAAGCGCGGGGATCGTGCCACTGGTCGGGCCGGAAGTCCATATCCAGCACCACTTCTGTGCCGGCCCGGCGGGCCAATTCGACGGCGAAGAGGGTAGCGCTGCGGCTGGGTTCTTTGCTCAGGTTGGTCCCCGCAAACTGAAGCAGCCGGCTGGCGGCAATCGGCGCGGCCAGCACATCGTCAATGCTCAGTTGGATGTCGGCGCAGTTTTCTCGATAGTAGACCATCGGGAATTTGTCGGGCGGTTCGATCCCGAGCACCGTGGCCCCGGTGCGGTGGCCGGGCTTGCGGTTAATAAAGCGGGTCTCGATGCCTTCTTGCTGCAGGAAGTTGAGGATAAAATCGCCGACAGGGTCCGCGCCGAGAGCCGTGAGAAGGGCAGTTTTTAGCCCCAGGCGGCGAGCGCCGACACAGATGTTAGTAGGCGAACCACCCACGTAAGCGGCAAAACTTTTAATATCCACAAACGGCGCGCCAACCTCATTGCTGTAAAAATCAATGGTGGCCCGACCTACGTGCAGGATGTCATAAAGACGATTTGAGTTGTCCACCTTTTACTCCTGATTTTTTATCAATATTGTTGAAACCAATACTCGTCCACCTGCTCAGAGATAAAATGCTGTGTCCATGGAGTCCCTTCGGTCAGGACCACCTGCTGCAGCTCCAAAAATCTCTGGCGGGCGGTGCTAGTTAAAAAGTCAGTCTGAGCGGCGCCGGTTAACCTGGCCGCTTCCTGCCAGATGGATCGCCCCCCGACAAAGCCGGAGCAGCCGGCCCGGCAGGCCACCTGGAGCTGCTGCTTGAACATTTCAAAGGATTCGCCCGCCGAAAGTAAAGTCCAGGGAATAGGCGAAGCCTCGCTCAGTTCGGCGCAGGCTTCGGCCCACACTCCCGGATCGCTGTCATAGCGAGCGTCGAGTGGAAATTCGACCTTCATCACATCCGGTCCCAGCGGACTGAGACGGCGGACCGTGTCAATGATGATCCGGCGGCGTTGGGCGGCAAACTCCGCCGAGTCTTTTTTGATTTCAGGATTGATAGAATAGGAGATTGGCTCAAGGAAGAAGGGCATTTCAGACCGCTCGCAGTCAGCAGCGATTGAGCGAACCAGACGGTCCTGGGCCTCGGTCGCTGCGCCGGCCTCAGGGTGATAAAACAGCAGCAGTTTGATTCCGTTCACTCCCAAACGCTTAGCCTTGGCGACACTCCAGCCAGCGAGCAGGGGCGTCTGGCGATGGTAGGGGTCGCTCAAATAGCCCTGCTCCTCCAGCGCGGCCATAGCCCCCACGTGACCGGGCAGCCGTCCAGTCGTAATGGCCCGGCCCAGGCTGTAGACAGGGTCCAGCAGAACAGCGCTGGCTGCACCGGCCAGATGTTCAATCACGGCCAGCTTAACGCCGGTGAGTTGGCTTGGCGTCACGGCTTGAGGCGCGTCAGGAGCGATAATGGCCCGTAGGGAGTCGCGGTGATCCAGGGCCAGGATGGCGAAAACGCCTTCATTCGTCGCGCAGGCTTGCAGCCCGCGTCTTTTGCCGGGAGAAAGCTCTTTCATCGTCAGACCTGCTTACTCGATGGGGGTTAGGATGATTTTGTGCCCCTGGCGCTGCTCGAAAAGGTTAAAGGCGTGTTGCCACTCGCTGATGGGCATTACATTAGAAATCAGGGGGCCGACCTGCACCTGTCCGGTGGCCAGCAAGGCGACCGCCTTACGCCAGGCGCTGGGTACCGTGGCATTGCTGCCGCTAACTTTCAGCTCCTTGTAACAGACCTGCTCCAGGTCCCAGGCGATGGGTTTGCCAAACAAGCCGACCTGGGCGTATCGCCCCTGCCGTCGGACGAGGTCCAGGCAGTGCTGGGCTGATGGAGCGGCCCCGGCGCATTCAAACACTACGTCTGCGCCCAGGCCGTTGGTCATCTCGCGGATGGTGGTCAGGGTATCGGCGGTTTGGATATTGAAGACAAAATCGGCTCCAATCTGCGCCGCTTTCTCCAGGCGGGCTTCGTCGGCGTTGGTCCCGAGGACGATCACCCTGGCCCCGGCGGCCTTGACCACCTGCATCATCAACAAACCGATGGCCCCTGGCCCCGAAATCACCGCCGTTTCGCCAGGCTCCACCCGGGTCAATTCCAGGGCGCGCACGCAGCAGGCCAGCGGCTCGGTCAAGGCTCCGGCCTGTTCATCCACGGAGTCGGGCAGGTGATGGATGTTCTGCTGGGGTACTAACAAGTACCTGGTGAAAGCGCCGTTGGCCCGGCTGCCAATCGAGCGGCGGCTGGGGCAAAGATTGATCAGCCCTTCCCGGCAAAACTGGCATTGGCCGCAAACGTAGAAGTAAGTTTCACTGGTCACCCGGTCGCCGGGGCGGCAGCTTTCTACGCCCTCGCCCACCTCGACCACGACCCCGGCTACCTCGTGGCCCATAATAACCGGGGGCGTGCTCTTAAACTCGTCGTGGTAGATGTGCAAATCGGTACCGCAGATGCCGGCGGCTTTCACTTCAATCAGGACATGCCGGGGGAGCACCTGCGGCTCCGGCGCGTCTACCAAGGCCACATTGCCTTCACCGGGTGCAATCTTAGCTACGCCTTTCATGCATAATCTCCTTGAACCGGCTGCCGTCGGAGCGGCCTCCGTAAAGATGGGCTGCTTCGGCCATTGCCAGGATGTTTTCCGGCGGGACTTCCTGCTGGATGATGTGGACCGAGCCGATAACATACCCGCCGCCAGCAGACAGGTCCTCCACCCGTTTTTTAACTTCTTCATGCACTTCTGTGGGTGTACCAAAGGGAAGAACTCGCTGGGTGTCAACTCCGCCCCAGAAACAGATTTTGTCGCCAAATTCCCGCTTCAGCCGGCCCGTATTCATTCCGGCAGCCGAGACCTGGACCGGGTTCAGGGCATCAGCCCCCATGTCAATGATGTCGGGCAAGGCCCAGGCGATAGAGCCACAGCTATGAAAAATGATTTTTGCGGGACTGCTATCTCTGATCGCCTGCAAAATCCTGGCCTGCCTGGGTTTGATCAGTTTCCGGTAAGCCTCCGGGCTGATGAGCGGGCCGGTTTGAATAGCGATGTCGTCGCAGATTAAAACCAGGTCAATATTGTCGCCCACGGCGGGTAAGAGTTGTTCGATCATCGCCAGGTAAATGGTGGTGATGGTGTCGAGCATGGTTTCAAAAAAGGGGAGATCAACTGCCGAATCAACTAGCCACTGCTCAAACCCCCGCGTGTTCTGGGAAATATGCACGACGGTATCGGGCAGGTCAAGACAGATGGCGCAATCGGTTTTTGCCCGTAAGTGGCGAGCAGCTTCCGCCAGTTTGGCGGCAGGGGTCAGGGCAGTCGGGTCGGGCCAGGGGTATGCGTGCAAATCGGAGATAGTTTCGGCCTGGGCCAGGCCAGGGCGGCTGACAAAGTAGAGGCCGGTGGCAGCCTGGGTCCACTCGGAACCCCACTCGTCTACCTGCACCGGGGCTGTCACTGTTTCCGGCAGAGGCCGGGGATAGGGGACATGCACCCGGCGCACATCGGTTTCCAAAAAGCGTGATGCCTCTTCCGGCAACTGCGCCCGCTGGCTGCGGCAATGGGCGATCTCGCCGGGCGTTTCCAGGTGGAGATAGCGTCTCAGTTTCTCGTAAGCGTGAATGTTGAGGCTGGTGGTCTTGATACCGCCGACATCAAAGGGGACGGCATCCGGCGTTTGATGATTTAAGGCCGCCAGCACACGCTCTCGCGGAGTCATTTTGGGCATAGTAATTTTTCTCAACTAAAGTTAGAGTCTTCAGAGGGGTAATGAGCCACTTCAATCAAATTCAAATCCGGGTCACGGAAGTAAACCGAGGTCATCGGCCCCAGCGCGCCGGTGCGGGTGACCGGCCCGACGATAATTTCCACGCCGCAGGCGTGCAAGTGGTCCATCACCTGGGCCAGTGGTTCCCGGCTGATAAAACATAAGTCGGCCGAACCGGGGGTGGGCCGGAAAGCTTTGGGTTCAAATTCCTGGCCTTGCTGGTGCAGGTTGATTTTCTGGGATCCAAAGGCCAGCGCCTTCCGTCCCTGGCCAAAGGTAACCACTTCCATCCCCAGCACTCGCTCATAAAAGACACAAGTGGCTTCGATACTGGCAACGGTCAGTACGAAGTGATCCAATCGCTCCAGATACATTTTTAAACCTCGGCCAGGATTCTATCACGCCGATTCCTGGCTGACAAGCCTCCAAATGTTAATAAAGAAGCGCGTGCCGCCTGGACGCCTGGACACGCGCTTCACGACTCAAGTCATTGACCGTTCTAATCAGAATTACTCAATTTTCGGGGTATCGGCGAGGAGTTTTTGCATGACCTCGTCGGCAGCCTGGAGGGCGGAGGGGACATCGCCGCCTTCAATGGCCGTGACAATCGCCGCCCCCACCGCATCGCGAGCTTCGCTCACCGCCAACACCGGCGGGTTCCAGCGCGGATCGCCGATGGTCATCGCTTCCAGGAAGGTCTCGGCCAGCTCTGGATACTGGTTCTGGCTGGTGTATTCGGACGACTCCCAGGCCGAGCGGCGACCCGTGGTGATGTTGTTCAACTGCGCCTGCAGGGTCATCTCCTTGCCCAGTGCCCACTGGACAAACAGCCAGGCTGCTTCCTTGTGCTGCGAGTTGTTGTAGATGGACAGATGCCAGCCGCCGACGTAGGGGATTTGGCCAGCCGATCCCGCCGGAACAATGGCGATGCCGACCTTGTCCATCACCTTGGACTGCTCAGGATCAACCAGATTGGCAAAAAAGACACTGGCATCCTTCCACATGCCGACCTTGCCCTGCAGGAAGATGTCCTGGCACTGCTGCCAGTGATACGACGTCGCTCCCGGCGGGCCGTACTCCCGGTCCATCATGCCGTACCACTCGATTGCTTCGACGAACTTGGGGTCCAGCACACTGGAGTTGCCCGCTTCATCCACCCAGTCCACCCCAAACTCGTGCATAAACGAGGAGAACTGGGAGGTGGCCGCCGCCCCTTTGCCCCGCAGACACACCCCGTAGATGTCGTTGTCCGGGTCGTGGATCGCCTTCGCCGCTGCTTCCATCTCTTCCAACGTCGTCGGCGGCGCGCTGATGCCGGCCTGCTCCAACAACTCCTTGTTGTAGAACAACGCCCCAAACTCGTTGTACACCGGCAGCCCGATCAGCTTGCCGTTCGGCAGCCGGGCAATCGAAAGGCTGCTCTCGTTGAAGTCGGCAAAATCAAAGTTCGGATCGGTGATCTCCTGGTTGTTCAGCAGCTCTTCGATGTCGGCATACCAGCCGGCACTCTCGTACTTGATCCCTTCCTGGGCCACCATGGACAGGAACACGTCCACATCGCTGGTTCCCGCGGCAAACTCAATCGTCGTCTTTTGCCGGAACTGGTCTTCCGGCAGAATTTCGTAAGTGACCTCGATCCCGGTCAAATCCTGGAACTCTTGCAGATAGTCGCCGGAGTTCAGAAACTCCGACCACGGCTGGGTGACCATGGCCACCCGGATCTGCTCCCCCTCGAACATCCGCCAGTTGAAATCTCCACCCGGCTCCGCTGCCGCTTCTTCTGCCGCTTCTTCCGCCGGAGCCGCTGCCGCCGGGGCTTCTTCGACTGGTGCTTCTGTTGGTGCTGCCTCGGTTGGCGCTGCTTCAGTCGGAGCTGCTTCCTGGGCCTCTTCTACGGCCGGGGTTTCGGCCTTGGCTTCCTCGGCGGGCGCTTGCTCTTGGGGCGCTGGGACCGGCGTGGCCGCTGTACCACAGGCGACCAGGAGCAGGCTGCTCAAGATCACCAAACTTAGCAACAGGATAAAGTTACGTTTCATCTTTTCCTCCTTGATTATTAAAACTTTATACCTCACTGTATATTTACTCCAATGTCATGAATCTGATGAGCCGTATTTACACGTGACCTCTGAACGCACCTCCTTCTTTCCTCAAAGATTACCAATTAACAATTGGCAATTGCCAATTCACAATTACTCAGCCTTTGGTCGAACCCAGAGTCAAACCGCGCACCATGTGTTTTTGCACAAACAGGATCATGATTAAAACCGGCAAGGTGACGATCACCGCCGCCGCATTCAGTCCCCCCCAATCAATTTGGGTGTAGGAGATGAAAGAAAAAACAGCGACCGGCAGAGGGCGGGTCTGTTGGTTGGCCAGCACCAGGGAAAAGAGGAAGTTGTTCCAGGAAAAGATAAAGCTGAGGATGGCGCTGGCGGCAATGCCCGGCTTGGTCAGGGGGAGCGAGATGAGCCAGAAGGCTTGAAATTGATTGCAGCCATCAATCAGGGCCGCGTCATCCAAATCCTGGGGAATGTCCTCAAAAAAGGCGATCATCAGCCAGATGGTCATGGGCAGGGTGATGAGCAGGTGGGCCAGAATCAGGGCAGTATAAGTACCGATCAACTTGGCGTTGGAGAACATAATAAACCAAGGCACCAGAAAGCTGATCCCCGGCATAATCCGGGCCACCAGGATGGCAATGGCTAAGCGCTGCTGCTTATACTTGGCAATGGTATAGGCCGCCGGTAAGCCAAAAATCAGCGCCAGAACGGTTGAGCCAATGCCCACAAATGCGCTGTTTCGGAGAAATTCCCACATGGGATTTTTGCTGAAGACGGTTTCAAAATTATTGAAAGTTGGCTCAAAGACGAACAAGGGCGGTATGGCCGTATTTTGGACCTGGGTTTTAAAAGCTCCTTCGACCATCCAGGCAAAGACAAAGAAGAAGGGAAAAAAGAGAACCAGCAGCAACAGGTAAAAAGCAATCCGCCGGATTATCTTAACCAGTGGCTGCTTGCGCCAGGGCCGCTGGTAGGAAAGTTGGCTTGAGGTAACAGCACTCATTACAAGGCCTCCGAGGCAGCGCGTCGCAAACGAATAAAAAGATAACTGACGCCCATAACCAGCATAAAATAAAGCACCAGCAGGGCGGAGGCGTAGCCCATATTAAAATAGGCGAACCCCTGCGAAAAGCCGTACAGGTTCAACGTTTCCGAGGCATAGGCCGGCCCGCCCTGGGTAATCACATAAATGATGTCGAAGGTTTTGAGGGCGTCAATACTGCGGAACATCAGGGCCACCATCAGGGTGGGGCGCAGCATGGGCAAGGTCAAATACCAGAAAAGCTGGAACGGCGAGCCGCCATCAATCATGGCTGCCTCGTAAGGTTCGGTCGGCAGGGCCGACAGCCCAGCCAGCGTGATTATCATAATAAAAGGCGTCCACTGCCAGGTATCAATCAAAATCATGGACCAGAGCACAATCTTCCGGTCGCTTAGCCAGGCCACCCGGATTCCGAAGATCAAGTCCAAAAAATAATTCATAATTCCAGTGTTGATGTCGAGGATGAACATCCAGACCAGGGCAATGGCCACCGGGGTGGCGACCATCGGCAGCAGAAAGAGGGTGCGAAATATGCCCCTCCCCATAAACTCGCGATTAAAGATCAGCGCTAACCCTACACCCAGCAAGAGTTGAATAGTCACCGCCACCACGGTAAACCAGAGGGTGCGCCAGACAGCATTTAAAAAGCGGCTGTCCTCCGTAATTAATTTAATGTAGTTTTCCAGGCCAATAAATTCGGGGGAACCGAACGAGGTTGGGGACCACTTGGTGACACTCAGATAGACGGTGTAGGCTATCGGGAAGGCCATCAGGATGAGCATAATCAAAACGGCGGGAGCAGGCATGATCCAGGCAAAATGCCGGTCTAAAAAGCCGCGCCGCTCTGTTCGCTTTATCCCGCCATCTAGCGGAGTGGTAAGCTCCATATCGCTTCTCCTGTGAAGGTAAGGGAGTGTCCCATTTTTTGAAAGACCGCAGAGGTTTCAAAAACCTCTGCGGTCTGCCTAAAATTTGGGACAGACCCCTAAGGTAAAACGCGGTTGCCGAGGTGGATTTTCTGACTATAATTTTACTTGATCGTGGGACGAGCGTCCAGAGATTTTTGCCAAATATCTGACAGATAGCTGACATCGCCTCGCCACAGAGGACAAATGACCGAATTTAATCCCCCTCTACCTCCACAAAACAATCCGCCGGAAAAGTTGATTGAGCAAGTTAAAGATGTGCTGGAACACCTCTATGATTTTGCCTATTTACAACGCCATCCGCTGGCCCAGGGCAGGGAAGGGGAAGCGGAGCAGGTCAGCGGAGGGACGGCCCAGCACCTGCGCCGGGAATTGATAACCGCCATAGATACCCTCAGCCCAGGCCCGGATGTGCCGTTTCGCGCGCCCCATGCGCGCCCGTATAACCTGCTCCAGTTGCACTATGTGGAAGGTTTGACGGTGCAGGAAGCAGCCAACGAGCTGGGTATCTCTGTTCGCCAGGCCTACCGGGATTTGCGGCGCGGCGAAGAGAGTGTCGCCGCCATCCTGTGGGGACATCAACAAAAATCTTCGCCGCAGGAACCCAGAGCTATGCAACTCTCTTCCTTTCAGGCGGAAATGGCTCGCCTAGAAATCCATCCCCGCCCCAGCGATGCCCGCCTCCTGCTGCAGCAGGCCCAGAAGGCCGTGGCCTCTCTGGCCGAGCAGCATGCCATCCACTTCCAGGTCGAGACGCCGCCGGAAGCAGCGGTTATCTCCACAGACCCGGTCATGGCCCATCAAGTCCTGGTTAATATTTTAAGCCAGGCGGTCAAACAGGCTCAGCCAGGCATAGTGTCGCTAACGGTGGAGATGGATCATGCGGCGGTGTTGTTGAGCTTAAATTTTGTCCCTAAGCCAGAGGCCAGCGGTTTAGCGGTGGTTGATGCAGTAGTGACCCACCTGATAGACCGCCTGGGTTGGAAGGTGGAGCACGAGGATCAAGCCGAACCGCTGCGCCGCCTGGCCTTACAGGTCCCGGCGCACGGGCCGACAGTTTTGGTTGTTGACGACAATGAGGGCTTGGTCGAATTACTGGGTCGCTATCTGACCGGTCACGCCTGCCGAGTTACCGCCGCGGCCAGCGGCCAGGAGGGATTGAAATTAGCTCAGGACATGCTGCCCGATGCCATCATCCTGGATGTGATGATGCCGGAGATGGACGGCTGGGAGTTTCTCCAACGCCTGCGCGCTCGCCCGGAAACAGCTCCGATTCCGGTGGTTATTTGCTCTATTTTTAATGATCCTGAACTGGCGTACTCGCTGGGCGCTTCGCTTTATCTGCCCAAGCCGGTTAGCCGGGATAATGTGTTGAAGGCCCTGCGCCAGCTTGGGGTAGTCTAAATAGAATCAGCGTTTATTGTTGAAACCGGCAGGGGTGGATGGCCATCTACCCCTGCTTCAGCCAGCGCCGACCGCTCATCATAGCGAGGCTGCAAAATTTCGACGACGGCGCTCAAACAACGCAAAACATCGCTTGTCTTTAATCCGCCCAGGTGCCGGATGACCACCTGGTTGCCGTGTTGGGTCAGGGCATCCTCGGCAAAAGTAGAGGCAGTCAACACAATCACCGGTATATCGGTCAAAGTCGGATCCTGCCGCATTTGCTCCAACACCTGGAACCCATCCAGGCCCGGCATAATCAAATCCAGCAGCACCAGGTCGGGCCGCTGCTGGCGCATGGCCCTTAAGCCCTCTTCGCCCTCGTAGGTGCGGCGAATCTGAAAATCCTGTCGAGTCAGGGCCAAAATACGCTGGACCAACTGGCCAAAGCCCCTATCATCGTCAATGATTAAAACATCCCGCACCGCCTCAAGTCTCCCTATGACGTCGAGAAGCTGAGTGGGAGTAACAGGTTTAGCTAAACAGGTGATCACCTGCAGATCACGAGCCAGCCAGGCCTGGCTGGGTAGGGAACATTCAATGAGCGGCACCGGCCAGGCGGCCAGGTTATCAGGGTTGATTGTTTCTTTGGGCGAAACATTGTAGATGACCGCCTGGGGATGATGGGCAGTGATAGCCTCAGGCAGTCCCTGGCTGCTCTCTACCTTGACCACTTCGTACCGGTCGAGGTGACGATGGACCAGAGAAGCAACGGCTGGGTCAGGGTCAACTACCAAAATGCGGGGAGCGGCTGCCTCAGACCCGCGCGGCTCCGGCCAGTCTGGTAGGTCCACAGGATGCACCGGCAGATAAGAGCTTTTTACAGGTAGCGAAAAGGAAACCGTCGTCCCAGCCCCTTCCTGGCTCTCGACCCAGATCGAACCCCCATGGGCCTGGACAAAACGTTTGCTGATGGCTAACCCCAGCCCGGCCCCCTGGTGAGTCCGGTGCAGCGACAGGTCCACCTGATAAAATTCGTCAAAGATAAAAGGCAGTTTGTCGGCCGGGATGCCAGGGCCGGTATCGCTGACGCTGATAACGACCTCATTCGCCGTTTGCTGGGCCGACAGGCAGACTTGGCCCCCTTTGGTAAAACGCCGGGCGTTATTGAGCAGATTTAACAGCACCTGCCGGATACGGGTGCGGTCAAGCATGAGCGTGGGTAAATCGGGGGCCAGGGCGACTTCCAGCCGGGCGGCATGTCCCCGGAAGAGGTCCTGGCCAATCGCGGCCGTATCTCGCAGCAGAGGTTCGAGGGGCGTGCTTTCTTTGTGGAGCGAAAACCCCACCAGCTCAAAGCGAGACAAATCGAGGATGTCGTCAATCATCTCCAGCAAATGCCGGCTGCTGCGATAGATTTGATAAATATCGCGGCGCAGGGTCGGGGGCCAGTTTATATGGCCGTAGACCTCGGGGGAGAGGTGCATCACCTCGCTGAAGCCCAGGATCAGGTTGAGCGGCGTCCGTAATTCGTGGCTGATATTGGCCGCAAACTGCTCTTTTAGCCGTTGGGCTTCCTCGGCCTGCCGGCGTGCGCTGATCAGTTCCTGTTGGGTCCGGCGCAAGAGTGAATTGGCAATCTCGGACGATTTGAGGGTGCGGCTCAGTTCAACCCGTTGAGTGCGGACTTCCTCAAGGAGCTGGTCGGCTCGCCGCTGCATGTTTCGAGTCCAATACAGGGTGGTATACAGGGTATGGACCGTCAACCGGGCTACCGCAACACTCAGAGTCAGTTCTACCCATAAACCGGGCAGGGCATACATCCGGCTCTCGTTCCAGACCAGCCAGCCTGCCGCCAGTCCGACGACAATCGCTGCAATGAACTCGCTTCCCGAAATGAGCATCGCACTAACAAAGATCAACGGCGCTCCCCAAAACGGCAGCCAGGAGCCGGCAAACAGGCCCATGGCGACTAGTAGAGCAACATCGAGGCCCCAGACGAGCAGATGCCGGGCCAAGGCAGGGCGCAGGGTCATCAGTGTATACACAGCCAACCCCAGGCTCAACAACCCGGCCAAAAAAACAAAGACGACGAGCGAAAAGGGATTTTGAGGCAAAGCCAGCCACATGGCCAGCCCACTCGCGCCAATAAGCAACATGGCCAAGCGGTTGGTTAGCTGGCTTCGCAGATCTTCCAAATTTGTCAGGTCAGGGGCAGGCCAAGCGACCCGATTTCCGGTTAATCTTAACATCTCTGATCCTTTCAATGGTAACTTAGCGATATTGTATCGCTTAGTTACAGATAAAAAAACCGGCGACGTTCAAAAGAACTGGCACGGGCAGCGGTGGATGGCACCCCACTTCCTGGCGGGGCACAATTCAGCCGTCGGGAGGGTCGTAAATTTGCGGCCCTGCTACCGTTACATTATTTCACTCCAACGCGGCGATCCCTTCCATCTCAATCAGATTCTCCTCCCGGAAAAAGGCCGAAACCTCGAACAGGGCCATCGTTGGATAGTGGCTGCCAAAATAGGCGCGAAAGACCTGGCCCAGCGGTTTCAGGTTAGCGACGTAAGCGTCACGGTCACGGACAAAAATATTGAGCTTAACAATATCCTGGGTGGTGCCGCCCGCCTCTTCAACCACCGCTTTGAGGTTGCGCAGGACCTGCTCAAACTGGGCCACTAAATCACCGGGAGCGACGATATGTCCATGAGCGTCACCGGCGTCCTGTCCGGCCAGGAAGAGGAGACGTCTTCCGGTTACTAAAATCCCGTGATTGAAGCCTTTAGGGGTTGGTAAAGAAGGCGGGTTGATCAGGGTTAAGGTCATAGTTTTACTCCTAGAGCAGATGACGTGCGAAAACATCTAACTCATTTAAACTCTTGCCGGGTAAGGGCACTAACACAACGGTATCGGCTCCAGCTTCCACCAGGCGGTGAATAGCCTGAACACATTCGGCGGGCCTCCCTACAATGGCCAGTTTATCGAGCCACGCATCAGGCGCCTCTTCTTCCAGGCGTTGCTTACCTCCGTTTTCTCTCAACTCCTGGACTTTGGGGAGAATACCCAGCGGTGCAATTTGGGCATCAATTTTACCGGCAGCGAGGGCTGCTGCAGCCAGGGGACGTAGCTGCTGGCGAGCATCAGCGTCCACACAAGTAAAGGCAAAAACCGTGAGGCGGTGGGGAGCGGTTCGTCCTGCTTCTTTCTGCCCGGTCTTGATCTGTTCCCGCACCCAGGCGACATACTCCGGGGCGGCATATTCGGCCAGGATCGTGCCGTCGGCCACGCGCCCGGACAGCGCCAGCGATTTGGCTCCCCTGACCCCCAATGAGAGGGGCGGCGGTTGCTGTGGAGGATGCACCAGCTTGGTCTGGTCAAGGTGAATCTCAGTCCCATCAAACGTGACAATATCGCCGCGGAGCAGTCGGTGCACGGTGACCACTACCTCTTCCAGGGCCTTGAGCTGAGAGGTGGGAAACGCGCCGATCTGCTTCATCCAACCGGCCACGCCGTGACCGAAGCCCGGCAAAAACCGTCCGGGGTAAAGGCGGGCCAGCGTAGCGATTTCCATGGCGGCAAAGACCGGATTACGCACGACTGCCGGCATGATGCCCAACCCGACGATAATGGAATCCGTATAAGCCAGCGCGGTTGCGGCGCTGGCGATCCCACTGGTATAGAAACAATCCTCGACCACCCACAGTTCACCAAAACCGGCCTCTTCTGCCCGGCGAGCGAAATCGGGCAGCTGTTCCGGCGCATGCTCACGCCTGAACATAACCCCCAGGTTAAACTCTTTTCCTGTCTCCATTTTTAGGAAGTCCTTTCATTTATAGGGTTTTAATCCCGGCCACAACAATTTGAAGCCGCAAGCTTCAATGTGGATAAGGAAGACCATTGTAGCCGATTCGGTCCAGAATTGACAACTCTTTTTGACTATGCAGGTGGATTGGATGTGTCGCTGAAAGCGAAAGGGCCGTAGCAAGCTCAGGGCTACTTCACCATCGAGGGCGACCCTGGCGTTGGCAAGAGCGCTATCCTGGCCGAGTATGTCCGGCGCACCGGCTGCATCGCTCATTTCAATGTGCGCTTGCAGGGTCTCAACAGCGCCGGGCAGTTCTTAGAGAGCGTCTGCACCCAGCTCATTACCCGTTACAGCCGGGCCATCGAGTTGGAGCCGGGGCAAGCAGAGTACTATATCAAGCAGGGCCACATACGCTACCATTTGAAACGCTACACCGAGGCGCTGGCTGACTTTAACCAGGCGGTGCAGCTTCAACCGGACAATATTGAAGCCCATTTTTACAGCGGCGTTGCCTATGAGCGCCTGGGCCGCTTACATGAAACCCTGGCCGCCTATACCCGCGTGGTCGAGCTTAACCCTCAGCACAAAGATGTCTACTACAATCGGGGCCTAACGTATCGTAAATTAAACCACCCCGACGAAGCGCTGGCCGATTTTATGCATTCGGTTGAGCTTGATCCGGCCGCCGCCGACAGCTATACCTGTATCGGCATGTTGCTGCTGGAGCGCGGGCGGCTGCTGGGGGCGCTGACATACTTCAATCGAGCCGTAGAGTTAGGTGAGCAGGAGGCCTCAACTTACGCGGCTCTGGTCAGCTCACAGTTAAAACCGGAACGGCTCCCCGACGGCAATGTGCTCAAGTTTGCCGCCAACACCCTCATCAAATGCAGTACGCAGCACCAACTCAGCCGGGAAGCAGCCAAGTTTCCCGTGCTGATAGACCCCGATTTCATTGCTCAACTGGCGGAGGTCATTGAGCAGGTGCCGGGTGACGAATTGAGCAAGGGGGTATCCCGCCAGCGCGTCGGGTGGCTGCGCCAAATCTATGAACAGCGCTCTGCCGCCCGGACCCCTGCCTCCAGGCAGCCTTTCGGCTGGTTGAGGCGACTGATCGGAACCTAGCCTCTTCCCCATTCAAAAAATCCTGTTGGTACTGCTGCTCTACTAATTCCTCAAGCTTGTAGCCCTGCTTGGGCTGGCAAAAGCCTTTGTCTTCTTCCTCAGTTCATTGATCAATTCCCGCCTTAAAGCGATCTCAGCAATCAGCACTCTTTAATTTAGCTAGCCCACTTGGCTTCGGGTAATTTTGGTTTTGTCTCTGCGTTAACGCAGGCTAAACAGGTATTGCGGGCCAATTAGGCTTAAGCTAGCCTGGTCAATTCACCATGACCTCCGCTGGAACGCATTTTGGTGCGCTTGCAGCAACGTTCTCGGTGCGAGGAGGGGATATAGTAAGGGCATACTCACTTAACTAAAGAAGAAAGGGGTTCATTCACCATGAGCAACAAGTTGACCCGGCGTTTTTACGAAATTGAGGCGGATATAAACGCTGTCCAGCAAATGATCGCCGACAATACCACGGTCGAAGTCATTCAAGAACGCATTATCCAGCTTAAAGCGAAACAATCCGATTTAACAAAAACCACGCTGCACTTGATCGCCCTATCCAAACTTAGAGATGAGGCCTGGAAAACTTTGGCCTATGGGATGGATGCCTAAGTACAGCAGTAGAAAGGATCAAAAATGATGTTAAACCCACATTTATTATTAAAGTTGGCCCAGCTTCACCAACAAGATCGGCAGCGCGAGGTCGAAATTTGGCGGCTCACCAGGGAAGCGCGCCAGGGTCGAGCTAAGTTTTTGAGTCACCTTGTGCATCGCTTGCTAGCGGCTGCCAGAGAGCAATTGAGGATTCAGACTCAGCCTAGTTCAGCGATCCCTGATATGGCAAACTCACCTAGATAAATAGAAAGATGACTTGTAAGGTAAGGGAAAAATAATGAAACAATCAGTCAGCCATTATGACGTAATTATCGTGGGAGCGAGCGTTGGCGGCTGTACGGCAGCCATTTTGTTTGCCCGCCAGGGCCTCCGGGTGGCTTTACTGGAACGCCATCAAGACATCAATGCCTACAAAAAAGTCTGCACGCATTACCTTCAGCCCAACGCAGTGCCGACCCTGCAACGACTCGGCCTGGCCGATGAGATCGAGGCCGCCGGAGCTATTCGCAACGGCGGTCAAGCCTGGACGCGCTGGGGCTGGCTGGGAGCCGGAGCCCGTAAGGACGGCAAATCTTACGGTTACAGCATTCGCCGCGAGGTCTTAGACCCGATCCTGCGCCGCCATGCGGCCGCTACGCCAGGCGTTGATTTCAGGCCGGGAACGACTTTACGAGAGCTTGTTTACGTTAATAATCGCATTGCCGGTATCCGGGCTGAGGGGCCTGACCGGCAGCAGTTAGAACTGCGGGCGCAGTTGGTGGTGGGCGCCGACGGCCGTAACTCGCGCACCGCCGAATTGGCCGGCGTGCCCAGCCAGGTAAAAACAAACAACCGCTTTATGTACTTTGCCTACTTCCGCAACCTAACCCTGGCTACCGGCCAGCGAAACCAGGTCTGGTATCTGGAGCCAGAGGTTGCCTATGCCCTGCCCAACGATGACGGCTTGACCTTGTTGGCCTGTGCTTTACCCAAATCAAAGCTGGCCGAGTTCAAGCAAGACGTGCCGGGAAATTTCATTCGATTTTTTGACCGCTTACCCAACGGGCCCAATCTCCGGGCCGTCGAACAGGTTTCAGAGGTGCTCGGCATGCTGGATATCGCGCTCATTTCTCGCCGGCCCATTGCGCCCGGCCTGGCTTTGGTTGGCGACGCCGCCGTAGCGCCCGACCCGGTCTGGGGCCAGGGTATCGGCTGGGCCATTCAGGCGGCGGAGTGGCTGGTCGAGGCTGCGGCTGAAGCATTGGTGGAGGCACACCCGGAGAAATTAGACCAGGCCCTGGAACGGTATCGGCAGCAGCAGCAGGCTGCCTTTGGCGGCCGTTTTGTCCGCGATGCTGATTTTGCCCAGGTTCGCCCCTTCAATCTCTTTGAGCGGCTTATGTATTCCGCCGCCGTGCGCGACCCGGGGCTGGGCCAATATACCGGCCCGCACACCACCCGCCTGGCCCACATCCGTCACTTTCCGCCATTCAAAGCGATCATCCGCGCTTTGTGGGTCAATCTGACTCATCGGGAGCAGCCTTCCGGCTCGCTACCCAGGCAGCGGCGGCGATTGCCAGCCGGCTAAACAAACTTATAAAAATTTACAGAGGTAAATGTAAAAATGAATGCAATTACAGATTATGAACTGAGCAAAGCTCTCCATAAAGAGCGAGAAGCAGAATTTGAGCAGTACCGGCGCTTGCGTGTCGGTGATGGTATCCCCCAAGGCTCACCAAAGCAGTACGGAGTTACAGTGGGGGTAGGCAGCATTGGGCTAAGTGTGCTGATGATTGTTCACATATTTATCAGCTAAAGCTGGGTGGGCGACAGGCTTCATGATTGTTGAGGAGCCCTATCAATCAAGAATCCTTGTAGTAAGGAGACCCAAAGTGGACCCTTCCCAAGAATTACAGGCGATTGAGCCATTAACGCAAAAGTCACCTCTGCCCGGCTTTGAATACGTGCGCGGGTTTGGGGTGTTTGCTCTCCCCTTCGATTCTGGACACATAAGGAACCACCCGTGAGCGTCATCTGGAACAAAATCTGGTCGGACTTGTGGGGGCACAAAGCCCGCACGCTGTTGGCTGTGTTGAGCATCGCCGCCGGGGTGTTTGCCCTGGGTGCGATCTTGGGCATGATTGACCAATTGGTGCCCAACCTCAACCGGGTGCATGAGGCCATTAGCCCGGCCAACATTACCATGTACTTGCAAGACCGGATCACTCAGGATACCGCCGACCAGATGAAGAACATCGAAGGGGTTGTCGGCCTGGAAGTGATGAATGAAATGAGCATCCGCTACCGCCTCAGCCCCGACCAGGAGTGGCAGCCCGGCGAACTGACCATGCGGGCCGATTACGACAAGCAAAAGTTCAACTTGCTCCAACTCAAGGGCGGCGAGTGGCCACGCCGCAACAACATCGGCGTGGACATGCGCGCCTTCGACTCCCTGGGCTTGAAATTTGGCGACACGATTATTTTTGAGCTGGACGGCTCCGACCGCGCCCTGCCGATTACCGGCAAAATTCGCCACCACTTCATAACCTCGCCCCAATTCGGCGACAATGTCCGTTTCTTCGTGGACGCGCAGGGCTTGGAACGCTTTGGGATTCCCGACGGCGAATACAACGAATTGGTGGTGCATATCGAGCCTTACAGCCAAGAGTTGGCCCGCGAAATCGCTTCGGAAATCAAAGAACGCTTGGGCAAAGAGGGCGTCGGCGTTGGCGTCACCTCCTACAGCAAGCCGGACGAGCATTGGGCCAAACATTTTTTCGATGGTCTCAATCTGATATTGCAGCTGCTGGCGCTGGTCTCGCTGTTCATGAGCGTGGTGCTGGTGTACAACACTCTATCGGCCCTCATCACCGAGCAAACTAACCAGATTGGCATTATCAAAGCCCTGGGTGGCAGCACCGGCACGATTATCTGGGTCTATCTCATCGAGGTGCTGGTCTACGGGCTGCTGGCCTTGCTGGTGTCGCTGCCGTTAGGGGCTTGGGTGGCCTTTAACGCCTCCCGCTACTTTCTGGGCATCTTCAACATTGACCATAACACTTTCCAACTCTCCCCCAGCGCCCTGGCCATACAGACGGCGGCGGCAGTCGCCATGCCGCTGAATGCGGCACTGATCCCGGTCTTCCGGGGAGCGCTCATTACCGTGCGCGAGGCGATTGCCAGCTATGGTATCGGCGGCAACTTTGGGGCGAACCCGCTCGACCGGCTGGTGGAGCGGTCGGGGCGACGCTTCCTGTCGGCGCCCAACGCGATGGCCCTCAGCAACGTGTTCCGGCGCAAGGGCCGCCTGGGGCTGACCCAACTGGTGCTCATCACCGCCGGGACGCTCTTCTTGATGGTCATGACCCTATCTAACTCAATCACGCTGACTGTAGACAACGAACTGGCCCGGCGCACCTACCAGTCGCTCATCGTGTTTGAAGACAACCAGCGGATTGATCGAGTGGTCAGAATGACCGAGTCGCTGCCGGGGGTGGACAAAGCCGAGCTGCACTTCAGTATGCCGGCCTCCCTGCTCAAAACCGGACAGCGAACCAAAGAGGCCGGGGTGGGGGCTAGGCTGATCGGCATCCCGGAGGGCAGCGACATGCATTGCCCGCTCGTCGTCGCCGGACGCTGGCTGCAACCGGGCGACGACCGGGCGATTGTCATCAACGCCGAAACTGCCGAGGATAATAATATCCAACTGGGCGAGACGGTCATGCTGGATTTGGGTGAGCTGGGCGACCGGCCCTGGCAGGTAGTTGGCTTTTACCGGACGGTGGCCGTGGTACCCATGCCGGACAATATCTACGCTCCGCAAGAGGCGATTTTCCGGGCCACACCCAAGCACAACCTGGGCCGCGAGCTATTAGTCCGTACCCAGGCCCAAGACACTGTTGCGGTCGAGGCTATCACTACATATCTGAAAGAAATGTTTGAAAAGCACAACTGGGACGTCGCCGACAGCCAGACGATCCACGAAGACCGCAGCTTTTTCGACAACTTCTTTGCCCAATATATTCCCATGCTGCTGGGCCTGGCGGTGATTATGGCCATTGTCGGCGGGATTGGGCTGATGGGAGCGCTGTCTATCAGCGTGGCCGAGCGGACCAAAGAAATCGGGGTGATGCGGGCCATCGGAGCCAAGACGCCGGTGATTATGGCCATGCTTATTCTGGAAGGGGTGCTGCAAGGCGTGATCAGTTGGCTGGTGGCCGTGCCCGTGTCGTTTGTGCTGGGGCAACCCCTGGCCGTGCTGATGGGTCGGGCTATGTTCGATATCGCCCTGGATTACCAATATCATGTGGGGGCGATGGGCCTCTGGTTAGCGATGGTCGTAATTATCTCCATCCTAGCCTCGGTGATGCCCGCCCGCAACGCTACCACCATCAGCGTGCGCGAGAGTTTGGCCTATGCTTGAGGTGCAGGTCAGCAATCAGGCTATTGCAGGTATCCAATTATCTAAAGTCCATGAAATGTGACGCGTAATGATTTCAGAATAAAAGGTGAATGTCCAATAGTTTTGGTCTTTTCTGAGGCCGATAGTATCAGTAGACCCCAATTTTTGAGGAGTGAAGCACACCTACGTGCCGAACGGAGCCACACTTGGAGGAACTCATCTTCAGCCTGGCTCCAAGCAGCATCTTTAAGCGAGACGCCAGCCGGCCAGCCGAAACGTTGTAGATAATCGGACATCGCGACGGGTATGACTTGGGCTGGCCGACCCGCAGCCCGGAAAATCCAGCCATCGGCGCGGTCAATTTGCCGGCCCACCCCATCTTTGCCGTCGGGCGCGCCTACTTCAAGATTCAGGACCCCCTTGAATATGAACGAACCATTAAAGAATTACAGGTGGCACCAACCAACAGCATTTTGTGAATACCCTCAGCCTCAGGCTGACACAGTGTCGTCAAATAAAGGTTCGTCCAGTTCGAGCCGGTCCGCTATCACCGTGCCGAGATAATTGGCCAGGTATTCCCCGGCCATCGAGTAAGGCAAGATCACCTCATTGGCCCCGGCATGCTTTAACTCGCGAACCTGCTCCGGTAAATCGGCGGTGGCAATAAGGGTGGCATTGGGCGCCAGTGCCCGGCAGGCTTTGACCAGGGCCAGGTTATTGATTCCTTTCAACAGCGCATCAGGGATGATCGAGATAATGACCTCGGCCTCCTGCAAGTGAACATGCTCCAGCGTGTCGAGGTGGCTGATGTCGCCAAAAACGCCGGCGACCTGCCTGTCTTGCAGCTCTCGCAGCGCTTCGACATTGAAATCCACCACCAAAATTTTATCAAGCACCTGCGGGTACTGCTCTGATAAAGTTTCAACCAGGGATTGAGCGCCGCGATGGTAGCCCAGAATGACAATAGGATGGACTTCGTGCTCGCCCGCCTCTGACCGGGCTGCGCTCCGGCTGTGCCAGCGTAAGCGCTCCAACAGATGCTCAAACTGATGGTAGATTTGATAGTTGTATTTAATCAGGTACGACGAAATGATGGAAGTGAAAGCCATCGTGTAGATCAAAATGGCGAAGGTCAATTCCTGGATATGCCCCAGGCCCAGGCCGATCGAAGCCACGACCAGGGAAAATTCACTCAACTGGGCCAGGTTTAAGGAGGAGATAAAAGCGGTCCGCAGGCTGGCGCTGGTCTTTAAAGCTAGGGGGAGAATGCTGGCAAAGCGGGAGAAGATGATAAACGCGCTCAAGCCCAAACTGGCCAGGATCACCGAAATTTCAGGGGCAATGATTTCCATTCCCAGGGAGACAAAAAACAAGGTCAGGAAGAAATCACGCAGGGGCAGGGTTTTGGCCGTAACGTGAATACTGTAGGGAAAGGTCGAAATCGAAACCCCGGCAATCAAAGCCCCCATTTCTTTGGACAGGCCAATTAAGCCAGCCACCCCGGCGACCAGGGCTGCCCAGCCGATCGAGACAGACACGACCATCTCCGGCGATTTGGAGATCGACTCAAAGATATTTTTAAGGACATATTTGCTGACCAGAAAGCCAACCCCCACCAGCAGCACACTTTTGAGGATCGCCAGGCCGATGATGCTGAATTGGAAGTTATTGAAATTGGGCTGAAGCGCCAGGATGACAATGGCCCACAGGTCTTGAATAATTAAAATGCCGACTGACAGCTTGCCGTGCAGGGTGTCAAGTTCAAATTTGTCGTTGAGCGACTTAACGACAATCGCCGTGCTGCTTAACGCGCACAGCAACGCCACATATAACATATCCAGGCCGCCGCCGCTGCTGTTAAAACCGGAGACGGAGAAAACAGCCAGTCCCAACAAAACACAGATAACAAACTGGCCTGCCCCAACCACAGCCAGCCGTCTACCCGAGGTAATGAGGGAGTTCAAATCCAATTCAAGGCCGATGATGAAGAGGAGCAGGATCAGGCCGATTTCGGAAATGACTTCGATATTCTCCGGCTCGATAATTAACTGAGGTCCAATTTGCGGCCCGACGATGACCCCGGCAATCAGGTAGCCCAGGATAATCGGCTGCTTTAGTTTGTGGGTAATGAGGCCAATGATGGTCGCCACCACCACGACAATACCAATATCTTCGATCAGCCCATGCATCTAATTTCCCCCCTTATGACGGCTCTATTTGTTTTTTACTGCTGGTGCGTGATTGGCCCAACTCAAAATTTGCCGTATTATAAACAGATAACCGGTCTGCACAAACTCACCGGAAGGGACTAATCCTGGGGAGGGAGTGGCAGCGCTTTCTTATCTGGAAGGGGGGCCAAATGAATTTTGCGAGTGCGTCTGCTGCTTTTGTCATCCCGCACTGGACGCCGGATTTCCGGCAGACACAGCACCACCTGGAAGCAACCCTAAACGGTATTTTTCAGCAGACAGACCCCAACTGGCGGATTGTGCTGATTGATGACGCCTCGCCGGACCCGGAAGCCAGGGCTTATTTGCAGCAGCTCGAACGTCAGTATCCGGACCGGGTCCACATCCTCTATAAAGAAACCAATGAAGGTGCGGGGGCAGCGCGCAACCTGGGCATCCACTGGGTGCAGCGCCAGGACTCGCCCCTCATCCTCTTCAACGACGCCGACGACTTGTCCTATCCCCGCCGGCTGGAGGTGGTCCGGCGCGTCTTTGTCGAACAGCCCACCACCGGCGTCGTCTATTCGACGTTTCGAGTGATTGACCAGGACGGCCAGGAACTATCGCTGGCCGAAATGACCGGCTCGGTGGCAGAGGTCATCGAGGCGCACCGGCAGCACCCACCCCAGGGCGACAACGCCTGGATCGCCATCGGCACGGAAACGGGGTACATCAACCACACCTCGTCTACTGCTGTCAGAACTGATCTCGCTGTTCAGTTTCCCTTCCCGCCGGAGCGGGTCTCCGAAGACTCCCACACCTGGTTCCGCTATTCCGCCGGCGGCGGCCCGTTTGTCTACGTAAATGAGCCGTTATCCGCTTACCGCAATACGCGCGACAAGGCGGGTTCCAAATCGCGCTTGCGGGAAGGGGGCAAGCGTGGTTTTTATGCCACCAAAGCCAGGGTTGACGCCGAAGGATTTCGGGCAGCCGTACGGCTTGCATTAACCCATAAAAAAATCCGCCCGGAGCAAACAGACGACCTGCTGGTCAAATTTTACCTGAGGCTGGGCCAGACCTTGGCCAGGGAAGAAGAAGTTGAGTTAGCCTCCGAGCAGTACCGGGCGGCGCTGGCGATATCACCGGAGCTGACAGCACAGTGGGTTAGTGAAAGAGGGGTAGCAGGACAGACTTGGACAATAGGACGCAAATAATCCTGATATATATGGGTATTTATGGTTTGGTGGACAAAACCTCAATAATTTGTCCGGCCACTGTCTGCCAGTCAAGCGGACTGGCGGCTGTGAGTTCGCCGGACAAACGGGTAGTGCGCTCCTCGAGGAAATCACGAGCTGCCCCTTTTGTTTCGGCAGTACCGGCCGGGTGATGTTGAGCCAATGTCAGCAGTTGAGCGACGTGTTCCGTCTGGCCGGCCTGGAGTAGCAGCCTGGCTGCCCCGACAAAGACCTCCAGGGCAAAGGGGGCCAAATTGTGCCGGGTTGACAACAGCAGGGCTTGCCAGTAGTACTCTCCGGCTTCGCCTGGCCGACTTTTCTTTGCCGAGACATGGCCCAATTGGCTCAAAACCCAGGCGCGATAGGGATCGTGGCCCATGCCGGCCCACAACTCCAGGGCTTGCTGCAAGCGTTGTTCAGCCTGCTGATATTCACCCTTATGGTAAGCCACACAGCCCAGGTTGCCCAGGCAGCGGGCCGTATAGTAGACGTTATTAATTGCCTGTGACGCCTCCAGGCATTGGTTCAAAGCCCACTCCGCGGCCACGTAGTCGCCGGTCAGCCGTAAGACCGTGGCCACATCGTCGAGAGCAGCGGCGGACTCCCAGTGACTCCCCATGGCATCGGTGATGGCAATACTCTCCTGGAGCGTTTGCATGGCCCGTTCGTACTCGCCCTGAGCCGTTTCAAGCACACCCCGTTCGCGCAGGGTATAGGCCAAACCGATTTGATCATTAAATTCCCGGCTGAGACTGGCCGCTTCGTCAAGAAGCTGCCGCGTTTGATTATAATCCCCGAACCATAAGGTCAGGATGGCCAGGTTGCGATTAACCAGCAGGCGGCTGCGGCGATCGTCAATCTCCTGGCAAATAGCCAGGCTTTCGCGCAACGGCGGTTCTGACTCGGCCAATAAGCCTCGCGCCGTTAAGCTGTTGCCCAAGACAAACAGACTTTTCGCCACACCCCAGCGGTCGCCAACTGCGGAAAAAAGGGCCAGGCTCTCTTCAATGCAGGCTTCAGCCTCACTGGTCTTGCCTTGCAGGAACACAAGCCAGCCCAGCCACAGCAGTGTGAACGCCTCCTGTTGCCGGTGACGCTCAGGGTGGGGAAATTGGCGCAGCAATGATAGACCCTGCTCCATCAGGCTTTGACCCGCTTGCAGTTCACCTCGATGAGCGCAGAGCATCCCCTGGCTCGCCAGGAGAAAGCCTCTTAAATTCTCCAGGGCATCGGCCGCCGCCTTGTCAAGCGCCGGGGGTGGAACAGCCAGCGCGGTTACGGCCTGCTGGAAGGCCGCTTCACCTTCGTGCAGCGCGCCGCGCATCTCGCTGTATAGACAAAGGCACTCGGCGGCTTGTTCGAGCGCATAGGCGTCTTTACATTCGACAGCTCGATGCCAGGCGGCCCGGATGTTATCAAAATCAGCGGTAATTGCCTCCAAGGCTTCTTTCTGCGGGCCACTTTTGATAACGGCAGTCTGCTGGTGTAAAAAAGCGGTGTAGTAAGCATAATGGCGATCCTGGACTTGTTCATAGACGTGTAAGTTGGCCTGCAACTGTTCCAGGGAAAACTGCCGGATCAACTCGTGCATTTCATAGCGTCCGCTGCTGGTGCGGCGTAACAACGCCTTGTCCACCAATGATAACAGCCGGGGTAAGGTCGCCCCGGTCACTGCTTCAGCCGCCGGGCGCAGGCAGCCGCCGCGAAAGATGGATAACTGGCTCAGGACAGCCTGTTCCTCCGGCAGCAGCCGTTCCCACGTTTGTTCAAAGACTGCTCTGATGCTGCGATGCCGCTCCGGCACATTGCGCAGCGACGTGCTGAGGATATCCAGGTTGCGCTCCAGTTCCGCCGCGATTTCCCGGCAGGGCATCAGTCGAACCCAGGGGGCGGCCAGCTCCAACCCCAACGGCAGCCCATCTACCAGCTCGCAGATACGCACGGCATAGGGCATATCTTCGGCTGAAAGGGAGAAACTGGCCTGGGCCTGGCGGGCGCGTTGGAGAAACAGGCGCAGAGCGCTGTATGGCTCCAGCGTGGCTGAATCATCAACTGGGATCGTGTCGCCTCGCCGGGGGAATGTCATCCCCCCAACCTCATTGCTCCATTCTTCCTGTAAATTCAGCCGTTCTCGGGAGGTCACCAACAGGCTAACCCGGGGCGCTGTGTGCAAGATTTCAGAAAGCAACTCAGCCCCGCCTAAAAGATGTTCAAAGTTATCCACCACCAGTAGTAAATTTTTCTCGTGCAGGTAGGTCAAGAGCTGCTCTTTTGGCTCTGCCGCTCCGGCAAAGTTAAAATTGAGCGCTTCGGCTATCGCCGAGACGATGAATTCAGGCTCACTCACCGGCGCCAGCGAAACAAAGTAGACTCCATGCGGAAACGCCTCTAGCAGCGCCGCCCCGGCGGCTAAAGCCAGCCGGGTTTTGCCGGTCCCGCCGGGGCCGACCAGGGTTAACAAACGGCAGTCAGGCTCATCGAGCAGCAGGCGTCGAATTTGACCGAGTTCCGCTTCACGGCCAATGAGAGGAGAAAGTTGTGAGGGCAAATTGTGGCGCGGCGTCCCCCGCTCGACGGGTTCTGGCCGGCCAGGCTGTTGGGGTGCAGCCTCAGCCAACCTGCCTGCTGCGGGCTGGACCGGCGTCTCCACCCTTGTGCTGGCTGTCGCATATTGTTCTGGTGGAAGCATTGTTGCCTGGACCTGAGCTTTGACCGGGGGTGACTCCCGCCTGGCTTTGAGGAAGGGTTGCAGGATGCGTTTGGCTTTAATCGCTTCATACAGGGTTGTCGTCTCTTCTTCCGGCGGCAGGCCGAGTTCTTCCTCCAGCAGCCTGACGTACTCCTCGTATTGTCGAAGCGCAGCGGCCGGCTGTCCGGCCTGGTCATACACCTGGATCAACTGGCGCTGGGCCGGTTCGTGCAGTGGATCGAGCGCCACCCAGCGCCGGGCATGCGGAATGGCCGCCTCGGCTTTGCCCTGGGCATGCAAACCTTGCACAAGCCGCTCCAACGCCGAGGCTAACTCCTGGCGCAGGCTCTCCGTTTGAAAGAACTGCCAATCATCAAATTCGGGGCTGTCCCGGAGGGTAAATCCGGCCAGAAAATCGCCGGTGTAGAGGGCGGCGGCTTCGGCCAGGAGGGGCAGGCAATCGGCGCAAACGCTTTCTGCCGGGTGGTCATGGCGCTGGCAGGCAATCAAAACGCGCTGAAATTGTGCGGTATCTACCCAGAGGCCGGCCTCGCGGTTCAACTCGACCGTTTCCCGGTCGACGCTGAGCCAGTTGCCGGGCAGACCCGTGTTGAGCGCCGCCAGATCCCGCCGAAAGTAGGCCCGGGCGCGTTGCTGGTCCAGATCAGGCCAGAAGAGAGTCGCCAGGGCGTCGCGGCTGTGGGGCTGGCCGGTCGCGGCCAGATACGCCAGCATGGCCAAAGCCTTGCGGCGTTGAAGATCTAGCGGTGCATTATCCATCTCCACCCGGGGTGGACCGAACAGATAGAGTTTTAATTCCCCCATTAGCTGTCCTTACCCTCCACCTCCATTATACCAAACACTGAGCTAATCAACCAAACCCCTTCCATGGAGCTATTTTCGACTCTAGAGACTGGGGACATCAACTATCGATTGGGGGACACTTTTTTACTAAACTAACAGATGAGATAATATGATGACGATTTAGCCCTTCAAATCTGAGGCAATCATATACCCATTGAAACCAGCCGTTATTTGTGTTATACTTGAGGCCGGGAACGGGCTTAGTTCTTATAAACTATACGAGCTTCCTCCGCACTTCGATCAGCATCAACACCGCCTTACGCCTCTCACCCACCTTGCCAAAACTAATTTTTCTAAAAAGCTTATCGAGTTGATTAGGTTTAGGCCGGCTAATTTGGGCCAGGCGTCTCAGAGCGCTGGCAG
This sequence comes from Anaerolineales bacterium, assembly GCA_015075185.1. Taxonomy (GTDB): domain Bacteria; phylum Chloroflexota; class Anaerolineae; order 4572-78; family J111; genus DSQQ01. The sequence continues at coordinate 92,802 of JABTUW010000005.1, forward strand.
TGGCTGGATAAAGGCATTAATGTCACCGCGAAAACTTCCTCCCGGCGATAAAACCCTGTCCCCGTTGGGCATCGTCCCCCGGTTTGCCCGCGACCCCTTCGGCTTCCTGAGCGAGCAGCGCCAGCGCTATGGCGATGTCCTGACCATGCAGGGACCGCTTTACCGGCCCAACATTCTCATCAATGATCCTGACCTCGTTTACCAAATCCTGGTCACCCAGGCCGATCAATTTCGGAAGCCGCCCCTGCTCCAACGACCTTTTGTTTCCACCTTCGGCAATGGCCTTTTTTTCAGCGAGGGCGATTTCTGGCGGCGGCAACGCAAACTGATGCAGCCTGCTTTTCACCACCACCAAATCAACCGGTATGGCGAGGCGATGGTTCAACACACCACGGCGATGCTCCAGGGCTGGCAAGAGGGCCAGACCCTGAACCTGGCCGCGACGATGCGTGCCCTGACTTTGATGATTGTCGTAGATGCCTTGTTTCAGGAGAATATCGGCCCGGAAACGGAGAGATTCGCCCAGGCCATCGGGATTGTGGGTGAAATTCTGGCCCAACAGTTTGTCCAGCCCTGGTTGGTCTGGCTGCCCGAATCGTTCCCCCTGCCTGTTTTGCGCCGTAAACGCCGGGCAGTGGCCGAGTTAGACCGGATTGTCTACGGCCTGATTGCCAAACGCCGGGCTGACGCCGCCGGTCGCACTGATTTACTGTCGCTCCTGTTGGCCGCCGAGGATGAAGCAACCGGGGAGCGGATGTCCGATGTCCAACTCCACGACGAAGTGTTGACCCTGTTCATCGCCGGGCACGAAACCACCGCCCTGGCTCTGACCTGGGCCTTTGTCTTGCTCAGCCAGACGCCCGAGGTGGAAGCCAAACTCCAGCGCGAACTGGACGCGGTTCTGGCCGGTCGTGCTCCGACGGTCGCCGACCTGCTTCATCTGCCTTACACCGAGGCGGTGATTAAAGAGACGCTGCGCCTTTATCCCCCGGCCCCAGGCATTCTTCGTGAGGCGCTGACGACGATTGACCTGGGGACACTCACCCTGGAAAAAGGGGATATTATCTGGCTCATCCCTTATTTCAACCAGCGCGACTCCCGCTATTTTGACCAGCCGGAGCGCTTTTGGCCCGAGCGGTTTGCCCCGGACAAGAGCGGCCGGCCGCTGGAACGGCGCATCCCGCGCTTCGCTTATTATCCCTTTGGCGGCGGGCCGCGTATCTGCATTGGCAACGGCTTTGCTATGTTAGAAGCCCGCCTCCTCCTGGCGACGCTGGCGCAGCAGGTCCGCTTTCGCCTGGCAGACGGCTATCAACCCAGGCTGAAATTCGGGGCAACCCTGGGACCTGATGGCCCGGTGCCGGTACAGCTCATCAAACAGTAAATTTCCCTGATGGGCGGTCCTGCTCAAGAATAGATGCCTATCGGGGTCATCATCGAGCGTTGGGCGGACAGGGAGTTACTGAGGAAAGGGTGGCACAATGATCGAAGAGATAAAGTTGGAGACATTTCCGCAACTGCAAACCAGAAACCTGATTTTGCGCCGGCTGGTTCCCCCTGATGCTGAGGCCGTTTTTCGCATTTTTGCCGATGCTGCCGTGACCCAGTATTACGATTTGGAAACCTTTACCACCCTTGAACAAGCCAGCCAGTTAATCCAAAGGCAAACGGACCGCTTCGAGCAGCAGGCAGGCGTGCGATGGGGCATCGCTCTCCCAGGGGACAACATCATTATTGGCAGTTGTGGTTACGTCTTTGATAAACCACACGCTCAGGCGGGGTTGGGGTACGAACTGAGCCAGGCCTTTTGGCGGCGTGGCTTTATGACCGAAGCCCTGGAGGCCATCCTTCGCTTTGGCTTCGAGACACTGGCTTTGAACCGGATCCAGGCCCTGGTCATGCTAGACAATAAGGCTTCGGTCCAGTTGCTGCATAAATTAGGCTTTCAAGAAGAAGGGATTTTACGCGAATCTAAGTTTTTCAAAGGACAGTTCCACGATCTGCGCTGTTTTTCGCTGTTGAAAAAGGAGTATCGGGGTAATACAAAGACCACAGCCTGAAAGGCAACCCCGAAGAGGGCTAAGAAGATAGTTGACGCCAGGTTGAGAAAAAATGAAAATCACCATTCTGGCGACCGGCTCGCGGGGCGATGTCCAACCCTTTGTGGCCGTGGGCTTTGGGTTGCAGCAAGCCGGGCACGAGGTAACCTTTGTCAGCAACGCCCATTTTGAAACGTGGGTCCACAGCTATGGCTTGAACTTTCGACCCGTCCACTGGAACGCCCAGGCCGCTTTACAAACCGAGCAGGGCCAACGAATGGTGCAATCGGGCCGAATGCTCGAGGTGATAAGGTACTTTTTGCAGGAGGTCCCCAGACACATTGCCCAACTCCAGCTTGAAAGCTGGGCAGCTTGCCAGGATGCCGAAATTCTTTTCTACAGTCTTCTCTCCTCCTGGGGTTATGACATCGCCGAAAAACTGAAAATCCCCAGTCTTCCCGGCCTGTTGCATCCTTTGATCCCGACCCGCGCTTTCCCCACCCAGTTCTTGCGGGTAAACCTGGGCGGTCCGCTCAATTTAATGACGCACTACTTCACTGAACAGGCGTTTTGGCAGGTGGTCCGCCGCCCTACGAACACCTTTCGCCAGCAGGTTTTAAGTTTGCCCCCCTTTAGATTTCCTGAGACTTTGTTCAGCGTTCTGCGCCGGCAGCGATGTCCCCTGTTGTGCAGTCTTAGCCCCACCGTAATCGCCAGGCCGCCTGACTGGCCGGAATGGGTGCAGATGAAGGGGTACTGGTTCTTGCCCGCCCCAGCCGAGTGGCAACCTCTCGCTGATTTGGTCAATTTTATCCAGAGTGGGCCGGCACCGGTTTATGTGGGCTTTGGCAGCATGACCAACCAAGCCGCAGCAGCGATGGGCCGGCTGGTGGTTAAAGCGCTCCGGCTATCCGGACAGCGAGGGGTGCTGGTCAGGGGGTGGGGCAGTCTTGGCGTAGGAGAGGTTGCGGATGATATTTTCTTCCTGGATGAAGCGCCGCATGACTGGCTTTTTCCCCAAATGGCAGCAGTGGTGCATCATGGGGGAGCGGGCACCACTGCGGCTGGCCTGCATGCGGGCGTGCCTGCGGTTATCGTACCTCATATGCAAGATCAACCTTATTGGGGCCAGCGAGTGTATGAGATGGGAGTCGGGCCGAGACCAATCCCGTATGGCAAACTCACCGCAGAGAAGTTAGCCCAACATATCACAATGGCTGTCCGCAGCCAGGTTATTCGAGACCGAGCCGAACAAATGGGGCGGAAAATTCGTCGTGAAGACGGCGTGGGGCAAGCCATTGAAGTGATTGAACATTATGCCGGTCCAGACCGGCATTTATGAGGTCACCCCTACGGATGTGAAAGCAACTTCCTAAACGATGCCAGGCCTTTATAGTCAAGGTCTCAAAAGTATGGAAAGGCAATTTCTATGGTGGAAGGACTCGGCCAGTTAAAAGGATCGCCCAGCCGCGCCTACCTGGCGGGACTCAAGGTCCTGATGGGCCTCTGTTGGACCCTGACCTACCTCCTGATTATCCGGCGCGGGTTTGTAGACCAAACGGTGGGGATACCCCTCGTATCCCTGGCCACCAATATTTCCTGGGAATTCATCTTTGCCTTTGTCTACCCCCACGGAAAAACCCAGCGAGCCGTCAACGCCGCCTGGTTTGGCCTGGACCTGGTTATCCTCTGGCAGCTTTTTCAATTTGGCAATACCGCCGGCCTGCCGGATGGTCTCTTTTACCTTTTTGTCATTTTAACCCTGGTCACGGCCTCTTCCCTGACCCTCCTCATTACCCGCCACTTCCAGGACTGGCGCGGCCAATACACCGCCTTTGGCGGAAATCTGCTCATGTCGGTACTGTTCATTACGATGTTGCTCGACCGGGGCAACCTGGCCGGCCAATCCATCTATATTGCGCTCTTCAAACTGCTCGGCACGGCAATCTCAGCCCTGGCCTTTTACCGCTACTACGCAGTCCCCCGGATCATCCCTTGGCTTGGCCTGGCGATCTTTATTTTTGACGGGATCTATCTGGTTATGGTCTACCAGCAGACTATCGAGTCAGGCTTGAGCGTGTGGAGCCGATTCTGATGTTCTGAATCTTCCATTATCTTTTCAGGAGGGAAAAACGGGTCTCGTACAGTTATGCCACCATTCGCCATCACCTACCAATTGTCCGCAATTGACTGGTTCAGGACCGTTTAAGTTTATATTCAAATTCATCTACTGGCTCTTTGATCAGCCCTGTAAGCCGCCATCATTGCCTGATAGACTGATTTAACAAGGGCATGGCGCGCTACTTGACTCTCACTCATGGCGCTGGCGTGTTTCACTCCCCTCAAATGAGTTTCGCCACGAAATCTGCTCGAGAGGGCTCTCGCCGAGGACACTTGTAGACTTCCGTCACCATCTTGACCGATGATACGATGGGTTGCGAACGGTTCGCTGGCCGTACCGGTGTGTCGAATATTAAACCCCACATCTGTATCAAGACCAGACCCGTAGATGGACCAAGTATTAGGATGTAAGTAGTTTCCCACTCTTTCATTTAGCTGCTCGGCCCACTCAATCCCGTGACCAACTCGCGCTCTAACCCGCTCGACTTGAGTTTGAGAGAGCGTTTCCCTTTCAAAAATGCGCAATAAACCAGCGGACCGTAAGGCATGCAGCAACCGAACGAACGAACCATACTCTCCTTCTCTCGCAGCAAGCCACTGCCATACACGCTCTGATGTATCTCCAATACTAACCGGCCCTCTAGAATTCCAGATGCGGTCATCAAGCAATCCCCATGGACGATCAAACTGACGATACAGGTCATAAATATTTCTGGAGCGAGCGACCTCTCCCTCTAACCTCGAATCATTCTCTATGTTTAGCCATGTAGGCTGCTGCATATTGTTTGGTAACAGAGAATAGATTCCGTACGTTCCAGATGAAGTTGCGGCGAATTCAGTGGAATCCCATCCAAGAAACAGGCCAAAGGCTACCTCAAAAACATCAAACCCGCCAAGAGTTGACAAGATATCGAAATTGAAATAGCTTTCCAGTTGGGTTTGGTGGGGAGGCTGCTCCAAATCCCATGCAGGTGGTATTGGGCCGCCACCGCCCTTCTTGAAATTGGTGAACATCTTTATCGAACCCGCTGTTGGTGAGAAAACTTGGACGATGCCCGCTACATTTTGAGGTCTTAGCTGTGCCGCAGCTCTTGCAAGCAATCCGCCGTAAGAGTGCGTCACAAGTATGGGACTCTTTCCGTGATGAAAACGCTTCACGCGCTCGATCTTTCCGACTAACTGATTGACAGATATATACAAGGGTTGTCGCCAGTCATAACCGAAAGCATAGATAACCTCATTAAAGGTGCGTTCCAGGGGTAAGAGCCAATCTTTAGAAATATTCCACACCGGGTGGCACCAACCGCGAAGCCTCCGTCGCTGGCGTAGGGCTTCAAATCGACGATCCGCCAGTAAAACTTGGTCAGGAGACATGCCTAAAGCATGCAGGATTTCCCCATAAATGCGAGAATGAGTAGGGCCATACCACAAACCAAGAAAGCCTAGAAGAGTCATGGACTCGGCGACTAAAGTAGCGAAGTCAGTCGCTGGTTGTGCTGGCGTGTCTTCAGGGCAGAACAAAACACCTCTTTCCATGGCTGTCTTATTCATGAGGTCAATCATGTTATAAGGAGAATCAGGATCCCATACGACGCGCGGGTTATATAAGTATCTGTCTGAGATCCTGGTAAGTACGGGCTGAAGAGCTTGCCGTATAGGTTGTGGTAAATCTCGTAGGAGAATGGAGCGTCCGGTACGAAACTGAGTCTCCATCCAAGCGCTCAAACTTGCAGGAGGCAAGTCTTCCGACGCTGAGGCCACTGGGCCTCCCGGCCTCATCAAGCGTGTACCCACCATACCAGGTATGAGAATCACTGGGCGGCTGATTTCCTCCCCATAACCCTGTAGTGGCTCTGAACCTGGTCGAAATTGCTGGGCGATTTCTCCATAGCGTGTTCCGGGAAGAATATAGTCAGCGAATTCTCTCACGAGTCTTTCCGGATGTGTGCTATAGAGCCTTAATCTTTCTTCAAGTTGTGTATACCGAGCCTGAATTTCTTCTAATGCCAAATCGATGTAAAAATTGGGGTCAAGTATTTGAGCAACAATCTGCGAAATTCTATCCTGCGCCGTTGGACCAAGAGCCTCCCATTGGTCTCTTGCCCAATCCGCGGCTTCTTGGAGTTCGTCAAGCCAATCACTCATGGCGACCTCACAATGATCGTAATTTCCGTAAATTCAAAAAACTTTACGATACATATTCTCCTGCATGACACATTCATCCTACATTCATCCTGACTCTACCGTAACCCAGTCCCAGCTTCCCTCCGGTTCTTGTTGCCATGCTGGCAAATCAGCAGACGTTCGCAAAAGTATCAGGTTTGTTGGCAGCCTTACTTCCCAGGGATCGCCCACAGGCTCAGGCTCATCCAGCGTGCCTCCGGACAGTTCACGCAGTTCTTCAACAATTGAAACGTATAAAGGATCACTTATTCTCGGAGGTTCTCCCGTGCCGTTCCACGCCTCTCCTGTTTCTAGGAAATGGTTAAAAGCTTCCTCAAACTTAGGTCTTACTGGTATCAACACCCGCGCTGCACCTGCCTGCATAAATTGCTGAAATTCATAGTCTGCATCGTCCTTTTTGATGCGATCCTCCCAAGAACTATTGCGCGCCCAGAAGTAGGGGTAAAACGCATATTGCATCTGGTTCCACTCAATGGATTGTTCTAGAAAACGAATAATATTTCCTTTTGCAATAGCCTGATCGAAATCAAATTTTGGTGGCCCACCTGAGAAAGTGGTAGCAGTATCTTCAAACCAGTGTCTCCTAAAAATTGCAATACAGTGCTTTTTCAGCTCTGTCAGCATGAGTTGTTTTCTTTTGGAAGGAGGTACACCAAACTCAGGCGACAACTTGTTTTCCTGCTGTTTTAGCTCCGCACTGATTTTGGCCATTTCATTATTATACTCAAAAACCCGATCCAAATAAGCCTTTCTGATCTTATCATAGGTCTCTAGCCGCCATTTTAGAAGGTGATTAGGGCTGGCCTCACATTCAACCTGAACCGAAATAGTATAGTTCGCTGTTTCATAAGGCATAGCAGTCACAATCAGCTTACTATCTGTTGAGAAGACTGGATGATCTTCAAAAGTTACAGATACCAATCCCTGGCCTATGTCCTCTCTACCATACGATACAGCAGAGCTTCCAACCCATTTTCCTTCTTGGTCTCCAATGTTAAACGGAATAGCTCTGTAGGTGGGGTTATCAGATAAGGCAATACCATAAAAAATTCCATGTACAGGTTTATATCCGGCAGGAATAGCGATCTCAAGAGTAACAGGAGCAGTAAGGATATTTCCCTCTTCTGATGCAAATGTCTGTCCAGAAGGAGGAGTTTGAAACTTACCTACAGCCATAATTTTGCCGTCAGGGGGTGGTGTTAATCCTGTCGCACCATATTTTTGAGCAAGCCTAGTGTAATGTTTTGGATTCATCCCCCCTCAGTGAAAAAAAGACAGGGGGTAGTAACAAGGTAAATCTACCTTGCTGGTGATGGCTTCATCGATCCGGTCACCAGCAACCAGTCTGAACCTTAACAGAGACGATAGGTGAGCCACCTGTCCTGGTCAAGCGGTGACTGCTTGTGCAGCGGCCACTCAGATCCAGGGAGCCGACCTAACCCCGTGCCCGATAGCCAACTGGATTGAATTGGGCCAGAGCGATGAAGTTAGATTCAGTCACCACCGTCGCCTGGGGTGGGATCGTTCGCTGTGGCTCTCCGACTTGTGCAGTTGGAGCAGGAACGGCGCCAACCGAGGTGGCAGCGGCGCTGGTTGAGCCAGGTCTGGGTCAGCGTTGCAAACAGATGGGCAGGTCCCAGCCACAGAGTTGACTGCGGCGGGCGTAATCGCGGCCCAGGCGGAACAGGCTGTAGTCATGGCGGTGGTTGGCTTGCAGCCAGGTGCGCCGACCAGAGACAGTGACCCAATGGCCCAGATGCAGCAACCAGAGGGTGGCGACGGCCATGCCGATAAGCAAGTGGTCCAGCCGGTGGGCCTCCTCGAGGTGGCTGGCTTCCAGATCAAAGCCATAGCTTTTCCAATCGCGGAAGAGCGGTTCAATCCAGAAGCGTTTGCGTCCCCAACGCCAGGTGTAGCGCGTGGTCGGGCGATGACAGACCAGATAGCGGGGGCTATCGGTGTGGTCCGTCCAATCGACCACCAGATGCACCGGGCCAAAAGCGGCTGTTTGGGTCAGGGTCAGGTGGTGCAGATAGCGGCGTTGGCCGGGTTGGATGGGGATGCTGGCCAAGGCTTGCCACTGCCCATCTCCGGTGTGATACAGGGTATCGGATTTGACCCCTACCTGCCAGCCCCACTTTTGGCTCTGGCAGTACCGTTGCAGTTCAACCGCCCGAAACTCGGTATCGCCCAACAGCATCACCCGTTTCTGGTCCGACTTGGGCAACAAGGGCTGAATTTCTTTCAGCAAGGCCAGGTGCAGGTCGACGCCGGTTCCGCCGAAGGACAACACTCGCCAGGTCAACGGGATGGCTCGGTGTCCGAAGGCCAGAGCTAACAGCAGGATACTCCGTTCTTGCCCCAGATCGGTTCGATCCAGCACCAGGGTCACTTCCCGGTCAGGCCAGGCCTGCAACAACTGACCGACTAACGGCAAGTAGTGCATCCGGCGACTGAGCCGACTGTTAGCCAGAAAGCGATCCAGGCGTTGGATCAGGTTATCCCGCTGGCCTTCAAGCGGCAACTCCAAGGCCAAGTTAGCCAAGTGACAATCCGGGCTAAAGACCAATGCCTGGGTCAGTAAGGCCAGATTGTCCACTTGGGGCTTGGAAGCACCTGGTAATCGCCTCTTTAGTTCAGTTGTTAAGTTGCTGTATAATTGTTCTCGCATGATAGGCTCTCCTTTGGGCTTGAAAGATTGATATAGATGGGCGAGTCTATCATGCAACAATTTATGTTAATAAAAAGTGACCGTGGATGAAATGTTTTGGATCTAATTGATTGTGATCAAGATACAACATATCGATGGCAGACACGTTCAAGGGTTCAGGAAGTTCAGGTAAATTTCCTTGGGAATTACTGTCTGTTTCATTATTATTTAAATACCATAGGTACGACGCTGGTTCCGGGATCATCAGATCAAACATTTGCCTTTTACCGTAATTAAAGACCTGTGCTTCGTATACTTTGTCCAAAAACTGATATATCCCTACTTTGTGAGGCTGAAGATCACTATTAATAAACGAATGAAGATTCTTCTCTTCCGTTTCACGAATGATTGTGCGAATTCTTTCTTCTCTAATTTTTTCCTTGACACGCTCTAATGAGCGTTCAATTACATCTTTTGCATATTTTGAAGCAGCTTTATCAGAAGTTTCTGTAGATACGCTTACATCAAGCTCGAACCCAGTGTTTATCTCTACTGTGGGGCCATACTTTGCTGAAACGCTTAAATCAAAAGCATATTTCTGATCCTCCTTAATGGTTTTGCTGGTTTCTTTATTCAACTCAAATCTTTCTGATGTTTCTAATTCTTTTTCTTTTTCGAGAATAGTCTCTTTCTCAAGCGTTAGAGTCTCCTCAATCCGCTCCAAGCTTCGATGTTCGCGACTGCGGGTTTCACCCGACATGATATTTTCAATATGTGCAATTTCAGTCGCTTCGTATCGCTTAATATGTTGTTTTACAACAAGAAGATCGGCTACACCAACCGAGGATATTCTGGATCCTTTTTCACCAATGACAGGAAGATCGAATGGAAGAAGAATGGAATATCTTAGTAGACGTCTCAGTGGCAGGTTGAGAATTGAAACATCAGCAGTGCTTAAGATTAAGTGGTGATAAATAATATATAACTGCCTGAACAATAATAATTGAGGGGAGATGTTCCTCGTCGTGGCAAACAATGATAGTAATATTGTGTCTGAGAGAATTTTCAAATCCTCATTAAACAAGCGTTCTCTTATCCTTAAAACTCCGCAGAACTCTTTGCTTTTGAGTGAAGTCATGTAACAAAAGCAAGCATCTGCTCAAAGGTTTCATCACTAATTGCTTGTTCTTTAACAAAACGGGCGACACTGGCGTGGACGAGCAGTTTTTTGAGCCCTTGCAGAAAATAATAACGGGTGACTTGGCCTTTGCCCCCACCCAATTGAGCGATTAAGGCAATGGTGGGGTTGTGGGTTAAGTCTGAGCCGATTTCGTAGAAATAGCCGCCGACAAAATAAGCCAGGGCAATGATATTTTTGATCGCCTCATAATCCCGCACCTGAAATTCCTCCCAACCCAGAACGTCTTTGAGGAATTTGAACACGGCTTCGATTTTGGCTCGCATGAGATAGAGGCTATAAATGCCCCGGGCTTGCTCGGCGGTGCTGACAGCCATATTGGTGATTAATAACAGTGGCTGTTTATAAATCGGTTTACCCTGGCGGTCGGTCAGCGTAACCCGTACCACCGTATAGGTGTGCTCATTCAGTACCAGCGTGTCCCATTCGATCAGACATTTAGCGTCCTGATACACTTTCTTCTTGACCCGGATCTTCTTGAGCGTCCAACTGTAGGTGTGCGCAAATGCCACCTCTTTGAGTTTGACGGCCACGGTTTCAGCGGTTTGGGCATCAGTTTCACTTTCATTGGAATTACGCGAGATTTTAGCCCGGATGACAAACTCATCGGCCAACTCTTGGTCAATGAATTCAAAATAATCCAACCCATCAAATTGCCGATCTAAGACATGGCATAACTTGATGTCCGAATTTTTCTGCTTGAAGGCTTGGCTGACCTGTTTTAATTGAGCCCGGCTCAGCCGAGGTAAGTTGAGATGGCTCTCTTCTTGGACGAATTGTTCAATTTGCTCAGCGCGCTGAGGGTCAATCTGCTGGAGCTTGGCTTTCGCCAGGGCCTTCAATTCGGCTACCGTTACATAGTGTTCATCCCGATTACTGTAAACCGTCAGATCCACCGGGTACAATTTCTTCCCAGTCACATCCACCGCCACGCTATTGAAGGTGCTGTAGCCGTTAATCAGGTTGCCGTCCAAGTCTCGGACTTTGCCCAGCTTTTCCAGCACCTGGGCATGTTCCTTGCGAATATCACACGGGTCGTGCAACACAATCAACCGGGCTTCATCGCCCAAAGCGGCGACACTATGCTCACGGATCGCCGCTGAGATTTTTTGGTCATCCAGAACCGACTTTAATGATCCATCCAACAATCGTTTGCTCCGCTCAAATTCCGCTTTGTCTTCTGAGATAGACCACAAGCGGATGGATTTATGTTCAATAATGTTCTGAACCAAGGTGGTCACATTTTCGATCACGCGCTTATCGTTAAAATGGGACAATACGCCTCTCAAATACTCATTCAATTTCATCGGTAAACCCTTTCTTTTGGTTAGGGTTTATCTATTTTGTGCTTTTCTGCCAAAACTTATCAGCACTTCTGCTGAGTTTTTAGCTCTTATCATAGAATTAGCATCATCTAAAAAATCAAAAATATTTTGTAGAGTAGCATCTTCTATTTCCAGGCTATTTTGCATCGCAGTGTTGACAGCCTGTCCAAATGTGAGATCATCTACTGAACGAGCTATCTCTCTTCGATTATTCGCTAAGATCTCATCGGCAATTACTCTTCGCGCATCAGTAGAACGCGCATCTTGAATTATGCTTGCAAATTGTGTATTCAAAAGCTTTACAATTTCGCTTTCGATATTTGGAACACGAACCTTCATGAAACGAAATACGTCATTTAATGAACTTTGTTGAATCGCCATATTTATCTCCTTGTTTGAGAAATGCCCCACTCATGAACCAATTCCAGTAAGGCAAACAGATACTGAACTACACATCTCTGTCTCGTAGAGGATACGCCGGGACGACGTCGAACATCGTTGACCGTGATGTAGGCTTCCTCTCAGCCGGGCCACCGGACAGGCTCACGCCCTCTACGCGGGGTTACGGCAGCTTGGATGCCATTGTAATGTCTATGGCCAACCGAGCCAGTCGTGTCGGGGCTGTTGAGCACTGGGGGCTTCTTTTTGATCACTTGCGCTCGATTGGCTGCTCAACATAGGCACATCACCCTCTTAATCCAACTGGATTGGGCGAGGCAGGTTAAATAAATTTAGAAGCCGCTACGCCAGATAACCGGCAAGTAGTAGAGGTTACTGGCAGAGACAAACACAAAAACTGCACCTTTGCCGCCATCATCGCCCGGAGCGCCGCCGATGATGGTATTGCCACTGCTGGCTACCGACCAGCCCAACCCATCATCGGCTAGCCCATCGGTAGCAGTTAATTTGAGGGTATGGGCCAGCGCCCCGCTCCAGCCCGATAGCGGTTTTGAAAACAGATAGGCTGCGCCGCGCCGGCCTTGGTCGCCCGTAGCTCCCACGACCGCGGTCTGACCGGTAACTGTGACCGCAAAGCCAAAGCCATTATCCCCGGCCCCATCCGCAGGGGTCAACTTGGCCGCGAAGGTCGAAGTGGTAGCCCAGCCACTGCCTGGCCTGACAAAAACATAAGCTGACCCTGGCGTGACCGGCATCGCCGCCAGGTTGGTCGGCGCACCCACCAGCAGGGTGTTGTCAGCAAGCGCCACAGCAAAGCCAAAGCCATCATCTACCGCTCCGTCTGAGGCCGTTAGCTTGGCGGTTTGGTTGAGGGTGCCACTCCAGCCAGTACCCGGTTTGACATACACGTAAACCGCCCCTTGATCGGCGTTGGAGCCAATATTAGCAGTGGAAGCCCCCACCATCACAGTATCACCCTGGACCGCCGTCGAAACGCCTGACCCATCGCCGGCAGCCCCATCCGAGGCGATCAACTTGGCCGTTTGGGTCAAGGTTCCGCTCCAGCCACCACCTGGCTTGACAAAAACATAAGCCGAACCTTGACCGTTATTGAGACCAATTCTATCACCCACGGCTCCAATAATGATCGTATCGCCAGCGATGGCGACGGACCAACCGAATTGATCACCGGCTGCCCCATCCGAGGCAATCAGCTTGGCCGTTGGGGTTAGGACACCGCTCCAGCCGCCGGCCGGCTTGGCAAAGAGGTAAGCCGTTCCGGTCGCATTATTATTGAGCAGCGCCCCGACCACAATCACATCAGCGCTGATGGCTACCGCAAAGCCAAATTGACTCCCCGGCGTCAAATCGGTCGCCGTCAACGTGGCGGTTTGGGTCAGGGTCCCGGTCCAACCGTGATCAGGTTTGACAAAGACATAAGCCGAACCCTTACTGCTGCCGTGAAAGGGCGCTCCAGCCACGACAGTAACGCCGCTGGTGGCCACACTGAACCCAAAAGCGCCATTCACCCCGTCCGAGGGTGTTAACTTAGCTGACTGAGTTAAAGGCGTTGTTGCCTGTATTTGCACCCCAGTTGGGAGTGATGTATCCATCAGGTGGCTACTCCTGTGGAGCGCTGCTGGTTGTTCTGCTGCAGCCAGTCCGCTTTGAGCGTGGCTCGTTACTAATTTGAGCAGTACTATGGCTAATAGAAGGATTAATAAAATTCTCATCATGAAAGGTGCAACTCATCTCAACATGACCAAAAAGAATGGCACACTGGGTTTTAGCTGGTCTCGCTCAATTTTCACTCAAACTAAAATATCCAATGTTTGCTACTGAATTACTCATTACCTGTCTGAGCAGGCTTACTTTCCATTAACTCACTCCGCAAAAAATCCACCATCTCCTCAAAGCTAGCAAAAGCCCACTGCCGCTGCTCGCCTGAAACCTCCTGCACCCCAAAACGCCACACCGAGGGCTGACCCGACCCACGAATAATCTTCCTTATCTTGGAATTTAAGTTGCCACTTCGGGACTCCGCCTATGGCGAATCTGTATCAACCGCAATGTCCTGCGCGGTACACGCATAACGCCCCCAGTGTAAGCAGCTGCCGGGCCAGCAGGGTTAGGCACGTTTACCAAAGCCTTGGCGGGCAAAGTGTGACTGCAAATTGCCTCGTTTGGCCGTCAGTTTGCCGCTGTTGTTAGGGCCACTCGACCGAATAAACGGCAAATATCCGAAATGGCCCGGGTTCTGAATACGTGAACCGACCGCTGACTAATAAGTGCTGGGCTTGCTCGAGTGAAGCTAGCAGACAATGCGAATTGGTCTCCACTTCGCCAGCCAAGTAATTACAGGACAGCGGCGAACACTCTGCGCTGGTCCCGGCTGAGAAAGTCACCACATCGAAGCCTTCCAGATTTTTCAGGGTGGGAAGCACGACGGCAGTTGGGAAGCCCAGCTCAGGCTCAAAGCCGATCCAGTCCCCTATGTCTTCGTCAAACTGAAGTTCATAGACTTCATAATAGAAGAGCCGTGTCCCCGCCAACTCAATCGCGTGTTCGTTAGCCAAGCGCCGGATGATTTCGGGGGAATCAAAGAGCCAGTAGCCATTGTGCTGCCAATAGGGGATATAGTTCGCGAAGTTCTTCGAGATGCAGTTACTGACCGAGTTAATATCCACGACCGCTTCAGCTTGAAGCTGGTCTGGGCGAAGGCTCACCCGCTTTGCCCTATATCCAACTGGGATCATAAGATTTCATCCACGGTCACCAAAAAACAAGAATCTCCTGAAGGGCCACATTTAGGCAATAAATTAGGCCAGGTTAACAAGTTGTTCTCCCAACTGATGTAAAGTTTGCTTTAAATGGTCGTGCCTTATTTTAAGTGCAGCCAACTCCTGGCCGATATCATCAACTTCGGTTGGTCCTGGCTTTGGGCTGCTGCCGTTGGAATGATCAACAGATGTTTGCTGGTTAAGTGATTTGCTGTAGTAACAGCCGATTTCTTGATTGGATAATTTTGGTAAAAACATTTTTTTGCCTCCGTTTGATTTGAATATCACGAACATTTTTGTCTGACCGTCTTAAATTCCAGGAATTGACCATAGTCGCGAATATATTCATTTTCATCGTAGGGTAATGAAGCCAAGACCATACAGACACTGCCAGCCGAGAGGTTTACCACTTCTGTCCAAATGTGTCCTGGGATGTATATACCCCTATTGGGCTGGTTCAGACTAATCTTTCTCTTCTCTTGACTGTCATCCAGGATAAGGTCAAAACTACCCGTCACCGGTATAATGAGCTGCTGGAGCTTTTTGTGGGCGTGCCCTCCCCGTGTTTTTCCGGCAGGCACATTGTACAGATAGTAAACCCTGGCGATCTGGAAAGGCAGGTGAAGCCCTCCAGCCACCGGGGTGAGATTAATCTCTTTCCTCTGGACCCTGGGCAAATCCATTATTTTACAATCGTGAACGGTTATCACGGTAACCTCCTTCATCACCCTGTCGGAACTAAAAAGAGATCTTTTGCTCAGGACAGTCAGGAAGCCAGAATCAGGATAACAGCACCGGTTGAACAACTTTCTATTTGCCACGAAACTGTATTAGGCACGTACAGACCGATGTCGGGCTGGTTCAAAGAACACTGCTTCTTGCCGGTGCTGTTATTGAGGATGACCTCGATACTACCAGAAATAGCGATGATGAACCCGTGCTGTTCTTGGCAGACATAGCTGCCCAGCATTGCTTCATCCGTTGTATCATACAACCAGGAGGCTGATCGAATCTTGAAAGGAATGTGTCTCTCCTCTTCAATAAAGGATAGGCAGCCCCGTAGATCGGTAATTTTGGGTAATTGAATCATCTGATGCGCTGGTTCAATCTCGACAGGGCTGTGCCTGCTGCTCCTGTTGAAGGATAAATTTACAGGATGATGGGTCAGGTGAGATCGCTGAAGATTCTGAAAATCTTGGCCAGCTTCGCCGGAGATGTATCGCCTGCGGCTGGCCTTTTTGAATTGAACAGCCACCGCTGCCGTAACTTGCTGCTGTACTAAGGTCATAATTTCCCCCCTGTGTTCTCACCTATGTACTCGATGATTCAGTGTCAGGCTTTGAGTTGAGGTAGACCCTCATTAACCCTCATTGCCTCTGCCCTGATTCTAAACTGAATTACTCTTTTAGTCGTGGGAAAGCTCAGGCCCCCACAACTCGTTCAGTAAAAAATCCACCACCGCCTCAAAACTGCCAAAAGTCCACTGCCGCTGCTCCCCTGAAACCTCCTGCACTCCAAAGCGCCACACCGAGGACTGACCCGACCCGGCGGCCTGTTCCTGCCAGCAGCGCAACAAGTAGGAGCGATAGAGCCTCGCCTTCTTTCGTTGCATCCGGATCATCCAGCCCTAACTTCGCTGAATTTCTTTTGATAACATTGGAGAAAACTTATGGTATACTGCTACTATAGTGGGCGACCGTTCAGCCATCGTTTAAAAATCGTTCAGACCGGGTCAGTTTTTGAAAGTGACTAAAAAGAATTGCACATTGGATTTTAACTTGTCTCGCTCAATTTTCACTCAAACAAAAATATCCAAGATTATCAGATGAATTGTGAGCCACACACCTTTGTCTCGTAGAGGATAGGCCGGTCAATTGACCGTGATGTAGGCTTCTGCACTGCCGGACCATTGCCCCGGACAGGCTCACACCCTCTACGCGGGGTTGCGGCCCGTGCAGAAGCCATTTTATACTTCACAAACCTTGCTGGTTGAGCCAGTCCAATATCCGATTTGCCACAGACTGCCAGCCGGTGTCCAACATCATGGCATGTCCTATGTCAGAAAATAACGCTACCTGGGCATTGTACGCCCGCGCTGTCGCCTCAACTTCAGCCGGGGACAGAATGTAATCAGTATTTGTCCCTAGCACCAGCATGGGCGTATTGACCTTCGCAGGTCGAGGCAGGTTAAGCATCATCATATCGACGTAAGCCCGATAGGACTCGTCCTGCACGCGCTGGTGGTAAGCTGACAGTTTTTGCTCAGGTAAATTGTCACAAAAGTAAGCTTTTCTGTAGAGGTCAGGCGTGCCAACAACATGGATCAGGCTGAGGGTTAAGTTGGCTTTTAGAAAGGAGCCAAATTGGCGGCGGGCGACGCGCAAGGTGGCTGGAATCAAGCCCGTGGGGGGCCCAGAGCCCAGTAATACTGCGGCCGGCGCTCGGTGAGACTCCAGATATTTCTGGATGACCATTCCGCCCATGGAGTGTCCTACCAATATCGGCGGCCTCTCCAATTGGTCTACCACCTGGGCCACGTCGGCCGCAAAATCCTTCAGAGGAGTCCAGCGGAGCCGTTCGCGCCCCTGGCTGGCGCCGTGACCGCGTAAGCTTAAGGCATGAGATTGGTAGCCATGCTGGGCGAAGTAGGGCAGAAAATGCTCCGACCAACACCAGGCCCCATGCCACATGCCATGCACAAACAATATGGGCGTGGGATGAGCACCGGCTGGAGGTGCTTGAGTAATTACTTCCAATTGCATTTTTGGCCTCCTAAGAGCCTTACCGAGCATTGAACCATCCGGTTTTTTATTGACAACGTTATTAAAGCATGTTCGCGCCTCCAATATAAGATCACTGAGTGATACAAAAAGTGATACAAAATGCGAGACAATCGGCGTAAACTATGCTATAATTGCGGTACGCCCTTTAGATTTGACAATCTTAATAGCCACTTGCCAGATAAATTATTAATCCGTTGCATTACTAACGGATGAAGGGGGACAATGGAAGCTGAAGTCACATTTGGAACCTGGCTTAAACAACGTCGCCGCCTGTTGGATTTAACCCAAAAGGAGTTGGCCCGGCAGGTCGGCTGTGCGGTGGTCACTATTCGTAAATTCGAGGAGGATGACCGGCGTCCCTCCAAAGAACTGGCCGAACGCCTGGCCGGTTGCTTGGATATTTCCCCCGCAGAACAGGCTAACTTTGTTGCTTTTGCCCGGACCAAACCATTTCTAGACGCCGTCTCAACCCATAAGGGTTCTGGTGATCCCCGGTCACAGCTTCCCCCGGTGGATTCTAGAAAAAGGGTCCTATCTTCCCACCCGGAGACCATTCCACTGCCTGCCTTCCTAAAACAAGAAACCACATCCCCGGGAACTCCCCCGGTCTTCGTGGCCCGCGAACGTGAGCTGGCCGACCTGACCGCAGCCCTGGCTAGTGCCCAAAGTGGTCAAGGCGGGATAATCTTCGTCATTGGGGGGGCTGGGCGCGGCAAAACGATGCTGGTGCAGGAATTTGCCCGGCAGGCTCAAGCCCTGGATGCCGAGTTACTTGTCGTCAACGGTTATTGCAATGCTCACACCGGGGTGGGCGATCCCTACCTCCCTTTTCGGGAGGCGTTGACCTTATTGACCGGCGAGGTCGAAGCCAGGTGGGCTGGCGGCCTGATTTCTTCCGAACTTGCCCGACGATTGTGGCAGGCCATGTCTCTCACAATTCCGATGATTGTAGAACACGCGCCCGATCTGATCGGAAGTTTTGTGTCCGGCAAAGCTTTGCGTGAGCGGGCAACTGCGATTGCCTCGGCCGACACATCGTGGTTCGAGCGGTTGGCCGCAATCACCACTACTGAGCAAGGGGCAAAGTTGGAACAACAGCGTATCTTTGCCCAATTCACCGCTGTGTTCACCGCTATTGCCACTCAACGGCCCATACTACTGATTCTGGAAGACCTCCAGTGGGTTGACCCCGCCTCTACTAACTTGCTATTTCATCTGAGCCGTGAGGTGGGTCACAGCCGCATTCTCATGGTTGGCACCTACCGACCCGAGGAGGTTGTCCTGGGATGGGACGATATACCCCATCCATTGGTGGGTATCCTGAGTGAACTCAAACGGCGGCATGGGGATATTTGGCTCGACCTAGGCAGGTTGGCTCCAGCGCAAGGCCGCCACTTTGTCGAGGCCTACCTGGACACGCAGCCTAATCGGTTAAGCCGGGACTTTCGCGAAAAGCTCTTCCGTCACACCGGTGGGCACGCTTTGTTCACCGTTGAACTGCTGCGGGAGATGCATAACCGGCGCGAGATTTACCCAGACGAACAGGGCTATTGGGTGGCCGGCGAAACCATTGGCTGGCAAACGCTGCCAACCAAGGTTGAAGGCGTGATCGAGCGGCGTATCAATCGCCTGACCAAAGCGCTGCAGGCTGTGCTTACTATTGCCAGTGTCGAAGGCGAGTCTTTCACCGCCGAGGTCGTGGCTCGAGTCCAACAGTTAAGTGAAAGGGGCATAGTCCAACGCCTGAGTCAAGAGTTGGATAAGCAGCACCGGCTGGTCACAGCCCAGACCTTGGAATGGCTGGCAAAGCAGCGGTTGTCCATTTATCGCTTCCGGCACAACCTGTTCCAGCATTACCTGTACCAGCGCCTGGACGAGACAGAGCGAGCCTATTTGCATGAGGAAGTTGGGACGGTACTGGAGGATTTGTATGGAGAGCAGCGTGAAAAAATTGCGGTTCAATTAGCGCGCCACTTTGAACTGGCTGGGTTCATCGAAAAAGCAGTGGCCTATTTGCGCCTGGCCGGAGAACAGGCCAGGCGATTGTCGGCCTACCAGGAGGCCCTGGCCCATTTCAGTCAAGCCTTGACCTTACTTGAAACGTTGGAGCCGACCGCTGCACGCACCCAACAAGAAATCACCTTGTATGCCGCGCTGGGCTTTCTACATCAGATGACCAAGGGGTTGGGTGCCCCTGAGGTGGAAGAAGCTTATGAGCGGGCCTGGCAGCTCTGTCAACACGAAGACCTCGAGGATACGTCCCAGTCGTTCCAGGTACAGTGGGGCTTGTGGATGTATTATGCCGTGCGATCAGATTATCAGACGGCCGGTGAACTGGCGCAACGGTTGTGGACGCTGGGTCAAAAGGTGCAAGATCCAACCCTAGTCCTGCCAAGTCACCGGGCGGTGGGAACGACATATTTTTGGATGGGCCGATTTGCCCTGACCCGTCCCCACTGGGAAGAGGTCTTTGCCCATTATAATCCCGAAGATCATGCTCTGGCCTTTTCCTATGGCGGAACCGATATTAAGCTGCACTGCCTGATTTTTAATGCCAATACATTGTGCTGGCTTGGTTATCCCGACCAAGGTTTCAAAATGAGCCAAGAGGCGCTGACCTTTGCCCAAGGCCTGTCTCATCCTTACAGTTTGGCTGCTGCCTTCTTTTTTGCAGCATGGTTTCATTCCTCACGCCGGGAGAGAACAGCAGCGCAACCGTTGGTTGAGGTGGCCATCAGCCTTTCGACCGAACATGGCTTTCCTTTCTGGCTAAACGTGGGTAGGATCGTGCGAGTCTGGGCCTTAGCTGAGGAAGGGCAAGTTGAGGCCAGGATTCCAGAGATGCAGCAGGCCCTGGCGGCTTACCAGGCGACCGGGGCAACGATTTTTCGAGTGTATGGCCTGGCCCTCCTGACTGAGATGTATAGCCAGGTGAACCAGGTCGAGCAGGGGTTAGCGGCGGTTGATGAAGCGTTAGCGACCATGATTGAAACGAATGAGCGATTTTGGGAGGCGGAATTGCACCGGCTCAAGGGAGAGTTGTTATTGAAGGCTGAAGACAGAGGGCTTGTCCGGAGCGAAGTCGAAGGAATGACGGCTGAAGAGTCACCGGAAGCGTGTTTTCAACATGCCATCAAGGTGGCCCAGCACCAGCAGGCAAAATTCTTGGAGTTACGAGCCGTGATGAGCTTAAGCCGCTTGTGGCAGAGGCAAGAAAAAAAAGAAGCTGCCCGGCTCGTGCTGGCAGAGACCTACGGCTGGTTCACCGAAGGGTTTGATACGGTGGACTTACAGGAGGCGCAGGCACTCTTGGAAGAACTTCAAGCAAACTGAAAGCCTTTATTAACGCTTGAGCTACGGGAGCCATGGGTTGTAACTAACAGTTTGCGGCTTGCTTTTGCCAAATAAAAAGGGGTGAGAAAACCGGCCGGCTTTCACACCCCTTGAAACTGCATCAAGAAAACTACACCAGAGTCTTCCATAAGAAGGCACAAAGCCAGAAGGTAGGCCGGCAAACAGCCGGTCGCTGGGCAGACCCAGGCAAGGTACCGGTTTGACTCCTTGGATGTAGATGTCGCTATAAGCAAAAAGTGGTCTCCGTGGCCTGCTTTTGGTTCTAAAATTTAGGCTGTTTGACGGCTTGAACCGGGTCGGCCCCGCGCAGAAAATCAAAATCACAGCCAAGAGGGGCTTGTTGCACATGCTCAAGGTAGAGTTGGCCATATCCCCTCTTGAAAGCCAAGGGAGGTTTCTGCCAGGCCAACCGGCGCTTTTCTAATTCGGCCTCGCTGACATGCAAGTGGAGTTTCCGCGCCGCCAGGTCCAACTCAATCTCATCGCCATCTTGAACCAGGGCCAGCGGCCCGCCAACGGCGCTCTCAGGCGCAACGTGCAGCACAATCGTGCCGAAGGCGGTGCCGCTCATCCGGGCGTCAGAAATACGCACCATATCGCGCACACCTTGTTTCAGCAGTTTAGCCGGAATGGGAAAATTGCCCACTTCCGGCATCCCCGGTCCACCCACTGGCCCCACGTTTTGTAACACCAGGATATGATTTTCAGTAATCTCAAGGTCAGGATGATTGAGGCGGGCTTGCAGGTCGGCCATATTGCGAAACACGACCGCCTGGCCTCGATGCTGGCATAATCGGGGCGTGGCCGCAGCATGTTTAATCACCGCCCCCTCAGGAGCCAGATTACCCCGCAGGATCGCCAGGCCGCCTTCGGCCTGAAGCGGTTCCCCCAAAGGACGGATGACTTCGTGATTATGCCAGGAGGCGTTCCTTACATTTTCGGCCAGGGAAGACCCGGTCACGGTCAGGGCTTCGCCATGCAGGAGGGGTAATAGTTGCCTCAGCACCGCCGGAATGCCGCCCGCATAAAACAAATCTTCCATTTGATAGCGACCGATGGGCCGCAAGTTGACCAATAAGGGGGTCCGCCGGCTGATCTCATCAAAGAGACCCAGCGGCAGATCTATCCCCAGCCGTCCGGCGATAGCCGGCAGGTGAACCACAGCATTGGTGCTGCCTCCCAGGGCGCACAACAGGGTGATGGCGTTTTCAAAGGCCGGCCGGGTCATAATCTGCGAGGGACATACGCCTGCGCGGGCCAGGGCCACTACCCGCCGCCCCGACGCCTCGGCCAGACGCAGCCGGCGAGCATCGGGGGCGGGAATTGCACCGTTGCCCGGCAAAGCCATGCCCAGGGCTTCGGTGAGCGCATTCATGGTCGAGGCTGTGCCCATGACCATGCAGTGACCACTGCTGCGGACAATCCCATCTTCTATTTCCCGGTAGGTCGTTTCGTCCAGCGTTCCCGCCTGATACTCGGCGGTAAGGCGGCGACAATCGGTGCAAGCGCCCAGGATTTGGCCTTGATAGTGGCCGTCCAACATGGGGCCGCCGCTGACCACGATGGCCGGTACGTCGGCGCTGGCTGCTCCCATCAAGGCGGCGGGGACGGTCTTATCACAGCCGACCAGCAGCACCACGCCGTCCAGCGGCTGCGCCCGGATCATCTCTTCGGTGTCCATCGCCGCCAGGTTGCGATACAGCATGGAGGTGGGGTGGATAAAAATATCGTTCAGGGAGATGGTGGGAAATTCCAGGGGAAAGCCGCCCGCCTGCCACACCCCCCGCTTGACCGCCTCGGCCAATTCCCGGAAATGGCGATGGCAGTTGTTCAACTCGCTGAAGGTGTTGCAGATGCCAATCACCGGCCGGCTGAGGTCCAGGTCATCGAAACCCATAGATTTGAAAAAGGCGCGGTGGGTAAAGCCGGCCACCCCGCTTTCGTTGAAAAAAGTTTGGCTGCGATTCATCTAATTATCCGAGATTAAAGATGTCTAAGCCATCGCAAACCCGGCATCGACCACCAACGTTTGCCGCGTGATGGGTCTGGAGGCATCTGAAGCCAGGAAAAGGTAAGAGGGAGCCAGGTCTTCGGGCGTAAGATACATGGGTAGAATTTGCTGTTCCTTAAAAAGTTTAGCCTGAATCTCCGGCGTGACCATTTCCCGGAGTTGGCGTTCGGTCATCACCCAGCCGGGAGCCAGGGCATTCACCCGAATGAAATGTTGGCCCACTTCACGAGCCAGCGATCTCACCATCCCGATAATTGCCGCTTTGGTGGCATTATAAGCGGTGAGGTTTGGAAAAGCGATCCAGAATTGATGCGAGGTGGTCATGATGATACTGCCGCCGCCGGCCTTAATCATCCCGGGAATAAGTTCACGGCAGGTAATGAAGTAGTGCCTCACGTTAAGTTTGAAGAGATCATCCCACTGGGTCTCGCTCATTTCTACCAAATTGTAGCGGGGATCATAGCCGGCATTGTTAATCAAGACGTTGACTGTGCCCAGCTCTTGCTGCACTTGCTTGAGCACGGCTACCAGGTGCTCGGTCTCGGTCAAGTCAACCTGGTAAAAATGAACATCCCCCCCCTCAGCCCGGCATTTTTCTAACAAAGCCTGCGCGCTAGCGGCATCTTTATCCAAAATGGTGACGCGCGAACCTTGTCTGGCAAAAGCCGGGGTAACACCCCCACCAATCCCCCCCGCGCCACCGGTAATCAAAACATGCTTGCCTTTGAGATCGTCATAGATCACACTCATCTTTAATTTCCTCTTAAAGGGGTTTTGTCATTGGTTTTGACCAGGTCGTGCGACCTGATCAGGTGTTGAGAGGTGGTTTATCTTAGCCCAAAAGCGTGCTCCGGTCAAGAATGCGCTTTTTTTCCTGATTTCTTTGCCCTGATTCGGTCCTGGTACAGCAAGCGCACCTATAAAAGAAGGTGTCGAGCCACTGCTTTTTCAAGTCAGTCCTCCGACACTTTCGGCCATTACTTGATTGGCCGTGACCCAGCCAGCTGGCAGACCCACATCCCTCACTAAGCGAGGATATATTTGTGACCAAAATCAATCCCGCTGGGACGGCGCTGATCTATAGCACCTATATCGGCGGCAGTGATGACGAAGGAGGCTTGGGCATCGCCCTCGACAGCAATGACCGGGCTTACGTGACGGGCTACACTCGCAGCTACAACTTTCCTGAAGGTCACGGCGGGCAGGAATTGACTGCACAGGGTAACTTTGGCAGCGGCTACCTCGACGGGGCCGAGGATGCTTTTGTTCTCCGGTTAAATGCCGACGGGAGCGGGCTGGAATACTGCGACTACCTGGGCGGCTGGTCTAACGAGCGCGGCCAGGACATTGCCGTGGATGCCGGAGGTGATCTCGATGGCGATGGGCTTGATCAACCTGGCCGAATTCCAGGCGTCCCATTGCGCCTGGCCCTTTTTTATTCAAAAATTAGCCCATCTAGGTTAAGTTCAGAGCTGGCAAAGATACCTCTTTTGCTAGTTACAATTCCCCCAGATTGGTATAGGTCATATGCCAGAAAAATGGTAGTCTATAGAGGGCCATATATCTTACAGAGTGTCAGAGAAGACAATCATTTGAGCAATGATTCATTGTAGGGGAAGAGTTGATGGAGAAATCTCCTCTCTCCCGTAACCTTTAAAACCATTGTAGCAGTTAACCATAGGAGGTAAAAATGCACCATATGCAACAAATGTTAAAAACCCACCCTCATCAGAGTCAAGTGGATATGCAAGCCTTAATGCACTGTATCCAGGAGTGTTTCGACTGCGCTCAAAGTTGTAACGCTTGCGCTGATGCCTGTCTCGGTGAAAAAAATGTCCAAATGCTCATTCGCTGCATCCGGCTGAACCTGGACTGCGCCGATGTTTGTGAGGCTACCGGGCGTTTGCTCTCGCGCCAAACCGCAGCCGATTGGAGTCTGTTACGCAGCCAGCTTCAAGCTTGTGCGTTGGCTTGTCAGGTCTGCGGTGCTGAGTGTGAGCGGCACGCCGGGCATCACGAGCATTGCCGCGTCTGTGCTGAGTCATGCCGGCGTTGCGAACAAGCCTGCAACCAATTGCTCAGTGCTATTCCCCAGGGTGTAGCCCAGCAGGTAGCGAGGTAATCAGGATACGGCAAGCCGGGTAGTCGCAGTTGGCTGCCCATTGACACTATAATCGCTTGATTGTGTTCTCAATGCTTGGCAGCCATTATTCTTCCCGTCGATTTATCCCCTGGCTATTCCCTTAATACGCCTTCCAGGCCACCTCATCTGGCTGGGAGCAACTTGGCCCCTTAAAACCTTAAAACTGGGTGAGGACGGGTCTCACCCAGTTTTAAGGCAAGATTTGACAAAGTGTGATCAGATCTTATCCTACATAGGCAGAGTTATATTTAGAAAGGATACCCATGTCCCAAGAGGTCACCATCCACTCTTTTAAGTTGGGCGAAAAGGGGCTAGCCCAGATTTTTGGCGAACTGGAAGCCAAATTAATGGAAGCGGTTTGGGCCTTGGATGAGCCAAAGGTGCAGGATGTTATTGATTATTTGGGCGGCGGTCTTAATTACAAAACGACGATGACCGTGTTAAACCGCTTGGCCGAAAAGGGGATTTTGAACCGCCGGAAAGAAGGCCGGAGCTTTGTCTACCAGGCGATTGTACCTCGCAATGAACTGCTGGCCAGAGTATTTGACCAGATGGTGCGAGGAATGTTTGGAGGTGACTTTCGCCATATCGCTTTAACCCAGATGATCGAGACGGCGGAGGCCATTGATCCACAACTCCTTGAGAGTATGATTCAACTGATCCAGCAGCGGAAAGCCAATGAACCAAAGGTATAACTCGCTCAATCTCTACTTTTGGCTCCTCATTGCGGTCAGCTTCGGCCTTGTGAGCGTGGGCCTGGCCCTGAGTTGGATGTATGGCCACACCTGGGTTCAGGTTCTGGGGCACATCTGCCGAGTCAACTTCCAACACCTGAAAGAGCATTTGCCGGTGGCCACCCAACTGATTATTCCAACTATCCTGTTAATCGTGATTATCCGAGGTGGGATGAGCCTGGTCCGGCAACTGCGGACAACGGGGCAACTAATCCGGCTCTTTCTGCCCCTCCGCGAATCACTTCCGGTTCGAGTAGAGGTTCTACTGGCGGCTCATGGACTGAAAAGTGAGGACATTGTATTTTTGAACCTACCCATCGCTCACGCCTTTTGCCTGGGCTTCTGGCAGCCCCGCATCTGGCTAACCACCGGTTTGGTCAACCTGCTCAGTAACGAGGAGTTGGACGCTGTTCTGGCTCACGAGGCGTACCATTGTCGCCAGCGTGATCCTCTTCGCCTGCTGCTGGTTCGGACCTTCAAAGCTGCCTTTTTCTTCTTACCCCTGGTTGGCGATTTCGCTCAAGCGGCTGAGTTACAGCAGGAGGTAGGGGCAGACCAGGCCGCTATTGCTTACCTGGGCGATGACTTGCCGCTTCTATGCACGATTCAGAAGTTGCTCAAAATTGACTCTGCTGAAAGGTGGCCCACCGCCCCTTATAGTCCCTTCAACGTGACTGAAGCTCGTCTCCGCCGGCTTATTTACCCATCCCAACCCTTTTGCTGGCAAATATACCTCCCCAGTGGGCTGATTAGTTTAGGAAGTATGATCATTTTAGGCATAATTGTCCTGCTGTCGGTTCAGCCGGGGTTGGCTCAAACGAGCCATTGTCCTTATGAACACGTTGCTCTTTTCCATACCGATGCTTACGCATCATAGTGTTCGGATGAAGCAGAGGTTCAAGGAATAGTGGGGGTAGGCAGGATAGCAATATCTAACGGCAGGTCGGGTACGGTAAGTTCGGTGAAACTCAAGGTTTGGAGATCAACGATTGTCACTACCATCGAACGATGGCAGACCCTTAGCTTTTTAAAAATTTCTCCGGCGCCCTCAAGAACTCATCCTGGCAGCCTTGAGCGCAAAAATAAAAGACACGCCCGGCATAGGTCGTATGCGCCGGGGCGTTCTCCCTGTCCACCGACATTCCACAGACCGGGTCAAGGGCCATTTCCACCATATTCTTGAATTGCCCATCTTCTAACCACAGCACCCGGTCGGCAATATCTTTAATCCGCTGGTCGTGGCTGACGATGACCACACTCCGATTTTCCTCCTTGGCAATCCGTCGTAAAAGGCGCATCGTCTCATAACCGTGGTGGCTGTCCAGGTTGGCCGTGGGTTCGTCAGCCAGGATCAAATCGGGCTGATTAACCAGGGCACGGGCAATCGCCACCCGCTGCTTTTCTCCTCCCGACAGCTTTTCAGGCAGGAAATTCAGCCGGTGGGCCAAGCCCAATTGCTCCAGCAACTGGCTGGCTCGCTGCCGGGCATGGGAAGGGGAAAGGCCGGCCAGTTGAGCAACGATGGCGACGTTATCCAGGGTTGAAAGGGCCGACAACAAGTTGAAGTCTTGAAAGATAAAGCCAATTCGTCGCAGCCGTACCTCCGGCAGCCGCCGCTCGTCCAGCACGCTGATCTCATCCGGGCCAAGCCGGATGCGCCCGGATGATGGTTTTAGCAATCCGCCGAGCATGGAGAGTAGGGTCGTCTTGCCACTCCCCGATGGCCCCATAATCAGGACCACTTCGCCGGCAACGACGCTCAGGGAAATGTCACTTACCGCGGTCACTTCGGTACTCCCACTGCCAAAGTGGCGAGTGACGTTTTGAACAAGCATTCGCGGTTCCATATTACAATCCTCTAAATACCTGAGCTGGATCGAGCCGGGCTATTTTCCACGCCGGGGCTAGAGCCGCCGCTACCCCAATGAGCAGCGAAGCCAGCCCAACACGGGTGATGGCCGCCGGGGTTAGCAAAAAGCTAATCCCGGAATTAATTCGGGGCAAAACCAGGCCCATCAGCCAGACCAGGGTGATGGCGATGCTCAGGCCCAGCGCCAGGCTCAAAAATGCTTGCATCACTACCACCCTATAAAGATGCCAATTCTTAGCCCCCATCGCTTTGAGCACGCCATACTCCTGCCGTTTGCGCAGGGTGCTGGTGTAAAGCGTTAGCGCGGTCACGGCCAGGCCGATGAGCAGACCGGAAAGGTTCATGATGTTGAGCAGCTCAACGCCCATATCCGTCACCAGTTGTCGCTCCTCACGAGCGAATTCGACGCGGGCGAGCGCGGTGACATCCGGGTTGCGGGCGGTGATGGCGGCCGCGATCGGGCCGGGGGCATAGCCGGGTTTGACTTTGAGCAGAGCGTAGCTAATGGCCTCCTGGCCGCGCAATTCCTGAAAATCTTTGAGGTGAATAAAGGTCACACTGTTGGTGATATTGGTCAACCCCTCGGTCAGGCCGGCAATGGTAAAGGTCTCTCCCAACAGTTCGACTTCATCGCCCTGGCCAAGCCCCTGGCTGCGGGCCACTGTTTCGTCAATGATCGCCTCGTCGCGCTGCAACTTGGCCGTTCCGGCGATTACCCGAGGCGGTCCACCCAAAGCCTCAGCCGGATCAAAGCCGATAATATAAGAGAGGATGTCCGCCTGACCCGCTTTCACCACCCCGGTGGTATACAGAATGGGACTGGCGCTGGCTATGCCGTCGGCGTGCGAGGCCAAGCGCATGTCGCGCAGGGTGATGGCTGAGGTCGCCATATGCATATTTTTCACCCCTTCCTGGGCCACGAAAATATCCGCCCCAACCTGGTCAATGTAGACGACCAGCTTTTCGGCAGCGCCGGCCAGCAGCGCATCCAGGGCCAGCATCAGCAGCAGGGCCAGGGCTACCCCGCCCACGCCCAGGCTAAATTGGGTCCGGCTTTGCGAAAGATTTCGCCAGGCTAAGTGCAACATTAAGTCGTCGCCTACTTTCTGAACACCCGTGCCGGGTCCAGACTGGCCATGTAGCGAGCCGGGAGGACCGCCGCCAGCAGCCCCATGAGCAGCCCCACGAGGACGGTCAGCCCGATGGAACCGGGTTGGAGGATCACCAGGAATTTTGGAAAGATGCTCATCACGCCCTGGGCCACCACCCAGGCCAGGCCAATACCCACCATGATGCCGAACAGGGATGTCACCAAACCCTGCTGAATGACCAGGCCGTACAGGTGGCGATTTTTCGCGCCGACAGCCTTGAGCACCCCATACTCGCGCATCCGCTCGACGTTGGCAGTGTAGATAATCATACCCAAAATAGCCGTGCCAACGGCGAAGGCAATGGTCGTCATCACTCTCAGAGGGATAGCAAAAACCCTCACCATCAAGTTAATATCATTCTGTTTAATGACAGCCGCCGGCAAGATTTCGACGTCACGCAGCCGACGGCGCAGGCGGGCCTCGACGGCGACCGGGTCGGCCCCCGGCTCAAGGCGAAGCAGCAAAAAACTGGTCATGCCAGGGTTCAGGAAGAGTCGTTCCGCGCTCCTTTTTTCCAGAAACATGAAGCTGGCCATCCAGGACGTTGTCCCCTCGCTCAACCCGACCACGGTAAAATCTTTATCCAGAATCTCCAGCGTATCGCCTAACTTGAGGCCGTGGGTGTCGGCCATCACCCCATCTAAAACCACCTCGCCATCGTCGGTGGGGAGACGGCCGGCCTGAAGCGCCCAAGGGCCGCCGCCAAGTTCAGGGTCATAGCCCACCAGGTAAGTGACCACTTTCTTATCGTGAATATCTAGCGTCACAAACTGGGAGACAATCGGAATGATGCGAGCAATCCCCGGCACGCCCTGGGCCAAGTCCACAGCACCGGCCGGCAGCAGCGAGGTGGCGCCCAGCATTTTGGTGATGTCCTCCCCGGCCACCACCAAATCGGTGGGGGTATGATCCAGGTAAGCATTGACCTGTTGGAAGATGCCGGCCTGAAAGGCGTTGAGAAAGACAATTAGCATCATGGCCAGAGCCACGCCGCCGATGCTGAGAGCCAGCCGAAATTTTTGTTGCAACAGATTGCGCAAAGCAAGGTAAGTCATCAGTTTATCTACGTCCTAATGCTCACAGCTCCCGGTAATCCACTAACTCAATGTCCGCTACATCGTTCTTCTCACCTGGTTAAGTTCTGTGACCAGGCTCGATATAAGCATATCATACCCGGCCATTCGCTAACAGCGCAGAATTACCTGTTTTCTCCGGGGAGAAAACAGGTAATTCTGCCTGTTCAGGTTAGCGCCAGCCAGCCTTGGCGGACAGTTTTACGGGGTGGTCATCTAGCAGAAAAACATCAGGTGGATTGCCGGCCCGGGTTGGATCGCCGCCTGGGTGACTTTGGGCAGGTCCAGAACTTATTGCCGGATCGTTTGCAGCATTTCTTGGTACTGTTCGGTGGTTAGCTCACCCTGGGCATACCGCCTTTTGAGAATTTCCTGGGCGGAAGGCTGTACTTCATGGTCATCCCTACGCCGTGCGTCCGTCGAGGGGAACAGCACCTTGATTAACCAGATTGCCAGAGCAATCAATCCTCCCCAGAAAACGAACATCCAGACCGGGCCAAAAATGCCCATGCCCCAACCATAGTCCATCATTTGGGACCTCCTTTAAGAAATCGCTACGCCTAAACTTAGATTAAAAATTATGAGCCATAGCGTTGTGTCCGGTAGAGGTCGATTCTGAATTTCAGCTATCGAGCTGACTGCTGCGGCTCGTCTATTTGGTAAGCTTACCTCAATTATAGAAAATTCTTTTGAAGCTCAGATGAAGGGTCTGTGAAGATTGTGTAAAGTTATTGACTGGCAAGCTAAGGATGCCGGACGACAAAACGTTCCCCGCTACCCTGTTTGACAACCCTCCCTTTAACATTATATTACCTTACAACTTGTAAGATTTATAGGGGGATAGTTATGGAACATAAAAGTAGTCATAGGCACGAACATCATCCACCGGCTCATACTCACAAATCCGAGTCCCACACGGTCGGTCACCAGGCAGCGACCGAGGTTATCCAGGAGGGGGCCGTAGATGAACATGCGGGTGCTCCGGCTCCGCAGACCCACGCTGAATCGCTCCAACACGAGGCGATGGACATGGCAGTTCACGGCCACGACGTTGACCACGCGGCGCACGAGGCCAGTCATGGGGCACATGTGGACCACACCGGCCACGAGCAGATGTTCCGCCGCCGTTTCTGGGTCTGCCTGATCCTGTCCATCCCGGTACTGCTCTACAGCCCCATGATCCAGGAGTGGTTCGGCTTTCAGATGCCGGCCTTCCCCGGCAGTGCCTGGTTAACTCCCATCTTATCCGTAATCATCTTTTTCTATGGCGGCCTGCCGTTCCTGCAAATGGCCGGGCCGGAGCTGCAAAATCGCCGGCCGGGCATGATGACCCTCATCTCGCTGGCAATTACGGTGGCCTTTGTCTACAGTCTGGGCGTCCTGATCATTCCAGCTGGTGAAAGCTTTTTCTGGGAGTTGGTCACCTTGATTGATATTATGCTCCTGGGCCACTGGCTGGAGATGCGCAGCGTTCGCCAGGCCTCCGGCGCCTTGAATGAACTGGCGAAACTCATGCCGGATACAGCCGAGCGGGTCCGGGCCGACGGCTCCACCGAGGAAGTGCCGGCCAGTACCCTGCAAACCGGCGGCCTGGTCCTGGTCCGGCCGGGAGCCAGTGTCCCGGCCGACGGCGAGGTCGAGTCGGGTGAGTCAGATGTCAACGAGGCTATGATTACTGGCGAGTCTAAGCCGGTGAGCAAAGGGCCGGGTGAGCGGGTCATTGCCGGGACGATCAATGGCGACGGCAGCCTGCGGGTGCGAGTGACCGCCACCGGCAGCGAGACAACCCTGGCCGGGATTATGCGGCTGGTGGAGCAGGCCCAGCAGAGCAAATCGCGCACCCAAATCCTGGCCGACAAAGCCGCCGGCTGGCTGTTCTACGTGGCCCTGGCCGTCGCGGCGCTCACGGCTATCGCCTGGACGGTAGCGATTGGCTTTAATGTCGAGGTCATCGCCCGGGTAGCAACCGTACTGGTCATTGCCTGCCCCCACGCGCTCGGCCTGGCTATTCCTCTGGTGGTGGCGATCACTACGGCCCTTGGGGCCAAGAACGGCATTTTAGTGCGGGACCGGCTGGCCCTGGAAGAAGCCCGGCAAATCAACATGATTATTTTTGATAAGACCGGGACGCTGACCCGGGGTGAGTTTGGGGTGGTGGGCCTGGCGACGGCCGTCGGCTGGACCGAGGCGCAGGCCCTGGCCCTGGCCGCGGCCATCGAGGGAGATTCGGAGCATACCATTGCCCGGGGTATCCGCCGCTCGGCCGAAGAGCGCCAACTGGCCTTACCCCCGGTGACCGACTTTGAGGCCATCAAGGGCCGGGGGGTGCAGGCGATGAGTGAGGGGCATCCGGTTTACATCGGCGGGCCGCGCCTGCTGGAGATGCTGGGTCTGGCCCTACCCCCGAACCTCGCTACATTTGAAGAACAGGCCAGCGCTAAAGGTCAGAGCGTGGTTTACCTGGTCCGGGATAACCAGCCCGTAGCCGCCTTTGCCCTGGCCGATGTCATCCGGCCCGAGAGCCAGGAAGCCATCCGACGGCTGCATGATATGGGCGTCGAGGTGGCGATGCTGACCGGTGACAGCGAAGCCGTGGCCAGGGCCGTGGCCGAGGAACTGGGCATTGACCGCTATTTCGCCCAGGTCTTGCCCGAACACAAGGATCAGAAAGTGGCTGAACTCCAGCGCCAGGGCAAGCGGGTGGCCATGGTCGGCGATGGGGTAAACGACGCCCCGGCCCTGACCCGGGCTGATGTGGGCATTGCCATCGGCAGCGGCACCGATGTGGCCGTGGAGTCGGCTGGGATCATCCTGGTCCGGAGCAACCCGCTCGACGTGGTTCGGATCATCGAACTGAGCCGGGCCAGCTACCGCAAGATGATCCAAAATCTGCTCTGGGCGACCGGCTACAATGTTATTGCCTTGCCTCTGGCCGCCGGTATCCTGGCCCCGGTGGGTATTCTGCTCTCGCCGGCCGTGGGGGCGGTGTTTATGTCCTTGAGTACCATTGTGGTGGCCATCAACGCCCAGTTACTCCGCCGCAGCCCGGTCGCGGAACGGGGTTAAGGGTCGGAGTAGTCCTAGTCGGGTAGTGGATGGTTTCGGAGTCCAAAGCTGAGCTTTGAAACTTCACCACTTACTTTGCAATCACAACTGTCCTGGTCGCCTGGCCAAGAATCTTTACCAAAACTTTATACAACGCTCATAAAAAATTCATAGCCAGGGGATAAGATAAAGCCATACTCAATTAACCAGTTCCAAGTTTTTTATTTCCAAGGAGATACACAATGAATAACTCAAAACGATGGTTCTCGATAGCCCTGCTCGGTACTTTAGGAGTGCTACTGGCTGGCCTCCTGTTGGTTACGGCTCCGGCTTTTGCTCAGAATCCCGGCGGGGGTATGGGCGGTGGGATGATGGGTGGCTGGATGATGGGTAATTCGCAAGGCCTGACCGGAACGACTCCATATGGCCCCGGCGGCATGATGGGTGGCCCCGGCTGGATGATGGGCAATACTCAGGGTTTTAGCGGGACTATCCCCTTTGGCCCCGGCGGCATGATGGGTGGTATGATGAGCGGCATGATGAATGGGATGATGAACAGCGGGATGATGGGCGGTATGATGGTCAACAGCAACAGCCCTTTCTTCACCGCCCAACCCCTAACCCTGGCCGAAGCCACTGATACCCTCAATGCCTATCTGAGCAGCCTGAACGACGACAACCTGGAACTGGGCGAGGTGATGATCTTTGACAACCATGCTTACGCCGAGATCGTGGAGAAAGATAGCGGCATTGGCGTGATGGAAGTCCTGGTTGATCCCACCAGCAAAGCCGTTTTCCCCGAAATGGGGCCAACGATGATGTGGAACCTCAAGTATGGCATGATGTCCGGCTTTGGCGGTTACGGTATGATGGGCATGATGATGGGCGGCATGGGTCAGATGATGGGCCAGGGCGCTCCGACTGCTCCCTCCGCCGAGATGCCAGTCACATCTGAAAAGGCGATTGAGACAGCGCAAAGCTACCTGGATACCTACTTCAAAGAGGCCAACCTGACTGTCGAACCTGAAGCCGACACCTTCTATGGTTACTACACCCTCCATGTTAGCCAGGACGGTCAAACTGCGGGGATGCTCAGCGTCAACGGCTACACCGGGCAGGTCTTCCCCCACACCTGGCATGGCAAGTTAATCGAGATGAGCGGCGAGTAGACAACCTTTAACTCAGCCTTATGCCTTTACCAAATCTTTATTCAGACTTCAAACCACCTTTAAGATTAGCTGCTATGCTGAGAGGGAAGTTTGGCAACAAGATTTAGTCATCCACCCCAACTTGCTAAAATTTTTGTAGAAGTTGGGTTATTTCAGGAGGAACAAGCTTGTCTAAAAAAGGAAAGAACAAAAGCAGTACGGTTCGACCCGCTGCGCGGCCGGCCTGGCTGCTGTGGACGGTCCTGGCCGCCGTTGTTTTAATTGTCGGCGGGCTGAGTTACATCCTGATCGTCGGGGTCAATGGACCGGAAACCGGCACGCCTAAAGTGGCTATTGACCGGACTGAGGTGGATGAGGGCTATCAAAAGTTAGGGGCCACAGTCCGCACCACGTTCAAACTGCGCAACGAGGGTGATGGGCCACTCCGGGTATTGGGGGAACCGCAGGTCCAAGCCGTCGAGGGCTGCTGACCACCTCGCGCTGTCGTCAGTTCGACGACCATAAAACCCGGGCAGGAAGCTGAACTCTCAATGGAATATATGATGCACGAAGGGATGGATGGTCCCCACCTTTTTGAAGTGACCGTGCGCACTAACGATCCCCAGAAACCGGAACTGGTTCTCACCGCTAAATCTGACTGGGGACCATAAGTGCGGACTTATTAAAGAGGTGAGGGTAGCGATGGACAAAACCGGACCGATTCGGGTGGTTTTGGCCGACGATCACACCGTCGTGCGGAAAGGCATCCGCGATTTTCTGGAAGAAGAGGGCGATATTCAGGTGGTGGCCGAAGCGACCACCGGCGCTGAAGCACTTGCCTTGACGTTGGAGCACCAGCCTGATGTCGCGGTACTGGACATCCAGATGCCGGTGATGACCGGCATCGAGGCCGCCCGGCAGATCAAGGCCCAAGCTCCCAGCGTACAAGTGCTGGTGCTGACCGCTTATGACGAAGACCCTTACATTTTTGCTATGCTCCAGGCCGGCGCCAGTGGCTACGTTTTAAAGAATGCGCCCTCTGAGGAACTCATTCGGGCGGTGCGCACCGTGGCTGCCGGTGGCTCAGCGCTGGACCCGGTGGTTACGGCTAAAGTGATGGCCCAGTTGAATACGGGCAAGCCCCTTGGCGCGCAGGCGGCTATTGAGAAGCTGACCCAGCGGGAGATGGATGTGCTGCGTTTGGCGGCTAAGGGACACACTAACCGGGCTATTGGCCTGGAGCTGAACATCAGTGACCGGACAGTGCAGGGACACCTGGCCAATATCTTTGGCAAATTTGGCGTCACGACCCGAACCGAAGCGGTGCTGCTGGCGATGAAACAGGGCTGGATTACACTGGACGAAGCCGTGGAGTAGCCGGTGCTGCGACCCTTGGGCAGTTTACGTGGGCTGCGCGTTCAGCTCTTGCTGTGGCTGGTGCTGCCCTTGACCCTGGTTTTGGTGGGGGTGGCTATCACCGGCATCAGCGTCCATCAAAACTCAATGCGGCGGATGGTGGAGGAGCTAGATGCTCGTTCCGCTCGTTTGGCTGCTGCCCACTTGAGTGATGGCCTGGCCGAGCGGGTGGCCTGGTTACAGCTCAGCGCCCTTAACCCGGCCCTGCCGCCGGAGCGGATCTCCCAGATGTTCTTCGACGGCGGGCTGGCTCGCTTTGATGGTTCCGGTCAAGTAGTAGAGGCCCTTCCTTCGGTTGAAGCCTGGCGCGACCGGCCCATCCCTGCTCTACTCCTCCACGCTGCACCTGAAGTTTCCACCACCTCAACCCCCTTTTCTCCCCTCTTTGTTGACCCTCTGTCAGGTCGCTCGAGTCTGTTCATTCACACGACCACCCCAGATGAGGGTATGCTTGCCGGCGTAGTTTCCCTGGAACAGCTCGGCTTGACGGAAGTAGTGGTCCAGGCCAGAAATCCAGTCGAGATGAAGCCAGCGGTTGAAATGCCTCCGGCCACCAGCCATAACCCGGCTCCCAGTGGCGCTGTTGCTTTCCTGGTGGATACCACCGGGTGGGTCATCTATCATCCTATCCCGGCGCTGGTCGGGCAGAATTTCAAGGCGCACGAGGGGGTGGCCGCAGTGATTCAAGGCCAGGCGGGAGCGACCTACCACCAAGAGCCGGACGGCCAGGAGTGGGCTGTTGGCTATGCGCCGGTAGATGGCCCAGGC
The DNA here is from genome assembly GCA_015075185.1 of Anaerolineales bacterium. GTDB lineage: Bacteria > Chloroflexota > Anaerolineae > 4572-78 > J111 > DSQQ01. The sequence continues at coordinate 128,994 of JABTUW010000005.1, forward strand.
TGGGGCTTGATTGTCCAGGAGCCGTGGGAGGCGTTGATCGCCCCCAGCATGCGCTTCTCTCTCCTGGCCCCGCTGACCGTGGTCGTCGCCGCCCTGATTTCCGGGTTGGCCGTCACCTTTGGCCTGCGCTACCTGGTCCATCCCTTACAAACCCTGGACCGGCAGGCAACCCGGCTCGCCTGGGGCGATTTTACGGCGGTGAGCACGCCGGTTGGGGGGGTGCAGGAGATCGAGGATTTGCGGCGAACCTTAGCCGGAATGGCCGAACAAATCCGGCGTTACCAGGCCGGGATGCGCGATTACATTGCGGGAGTCACCCTGGCTCAGGAGGAGGAACGCAAGCGGCTGGCTCGCGACCTGCACGATGAGACCGTTCAAGCCCTGATTGCCCTGGGCCATCGCATCGAGATGGTCCAGAAGGCCCTGGACAAAGACCCGGAAAAAGCCCGCCAGCGGCTGGCCGAGCTGCGTGTGCTAGCCAGCAGCACCCAGGACGAAGTGCGACGCTTCAGCCGGGCGCTGCGTCCCCTCTACCTGGAAGACCTGGGCTTTGTACCCGCCCTGGAAATGCTGGCCCAGGAAATCGAGCGCCAGAGCGGTCTGGCAATTTCGGTCAGGATTGAGGGCGAAGCACGCCGTTTGGCTCCCGACCTGGAGTTGGCCGCTTACCGGATCGCCCAGGAAGGCTTGAGCAACATTGTGCGCCACGCCCAGGCTCAAAATGCCTGGCTGACCGTCAGCTTTACCCCGTGTGAATTAACCCTGCGCCTTCAGGATGATGGCCGGGGCTTTGAGCCGCCTGCCAACCCGGCCGAGCTGGCCCACACCGGTCATTTTGGGCTGATGGGCCTGCACGAGCGGGCGTTGCTCTTTGGCGGGCGGTTAGAAGTCCACTCTCAGCCGGGCGAAGGTACCACCCTGGAAGTTTTCCTTCCCTTACCCGATACCCCTAGATAAACCAATAGAGCAAGGTTTCATTAATTCCGACAAGCACAAATATAATTATAGATATTGCAGGGCTAACAGAGATTATCAAATGATATCCAACTAACAGGTCAAATGGCCCGGTTTAAAACCCCGCTAAATGGCGGGGGTAGTGCCGCGTCATTCGGCGCTATCGCCGGTTCCTTTTTCGGTTTAAACTGTGAGTAATATTTTTCACGAAATACTGCGGGTTTGGACTTCATTCAAACCAGAAGCTTGACAATGATCACTCAATCCGTTTCTATTCAACAATCAACCCTCGCCATTCGCGGTATGACCTGTATGGGCTGCGTGGCGACGATCGAACGGGTGATGAAGGCTTTACCTGGAGTTCAAACCGTACGGGTGGACCTCTCGGCCAAGCAAGCCCAAGTCAGTTATGATACGACCCTGGTGGGCGTACCCGAACTGGCCGAGGCTGTGGCTAAAGCCGGTTATACCGTAGATCAAGGCGCCCCCTATCCACTCCAACAGCCGTCTACTCCCAATGAAGTTACTCGTCCCTGGCAACGTCCTGTCCTTTTTAGTCTATTGGGGATGGTTGGATTGATGGCACTTTACCTCATTCTGGTTAGCCTGGCCGAAGGATGGACCCACGCGGTGCAGCTTCTGATCGAGGATGCCTGGCTGATCGGGCCGATTATGACCGGCTTTGGGGTGCAGGTCGGCTTGTACACTTACCTCAAAACGGGACTCCATGCTGCAGCTCACGGCACAGGTGCTCTGGCCGGAGCCGGGGGTGGTACTTCGACGGCGGCGATGGTTGCCTGTTGCGCCCACCACGTCACCGATGTTTTGCCCCTGCTGGGCCTGTCGGCGGCAGCCACTTTCCTGGCTGAGTACCGGATACCGTTTATGCTGGTGGGCCTGGCAATGAACCTGATCGGCATTGGCGTAATGGGCTTTTTGATTATCCGCCAGCGGCGCTGCCTGGCCGAATGCACTTTGAAGAGCCAGCCTGCACCCTCTACGTCTGCATGTCACTGAACAAAGTAGCAGGGGAACAAAGTAGCAAAGCCTGTTACCCTGCTACCCGAAAAGGAGATTATCTCTAATGAAACAAGGAATTCTGCTCATCCTCATTTTCACTGTAACGGGCCTTCTGGCTGCCTGTAGCAGTGGAGCCGTTCAACCCCAACTGGCTCAAGCCGGAGCGATGCAAGCTCAAACAACTCAACCGGAGAAGGTGCAAACTCTACCAGTGGCCCTGACTTTCGAGAGTCAAACAAACGACGAGAAAGCCGTTACCGTAGAGGTTACCCCGCTTAACCTGCCCCAGGGCGGGACAAGCCTGGATTTTGAAGTCGCTTTCAACACCCACTCGGTTGAACTGGATTTTGACCCGGTCAAGATTAGTGTGCTGCGAGACGACCAGGGACACGAATACCCGGCCCTGGCCTGGGAGGGTCCTGGTCCGACTGGACACCACCGCTCTGGTACCCTCCGGTTCAAAGTTTTCGATCATCCCACTAATTTTGTCGAAGTGGTGATTCGGGATGTCGCCGGGGTGCCGGAACGGGTCTTTCGTTGGGATTTAACCGAAAAATAGTTTGAGCGATCTTAACCTCTTAGAAGGAGACCTGCTGATGGACAGCCTCGACCAAGACTCACTGATACCTTTACCCGACCGTAACACACCTGCGGAGCCACCAGCGCTTTTAACAGGGGACAAACCAAGTAACGAAACACTTGAAGACGCATCCGCGCCGCTGATACCTGATAAGGTAAGTAACGAAACCCCTGAAGAGTCGCTCATTCTACTTACAGTCAATGAGCCAGCCGAACCCAGAACGATCACTAATCAGGAATATGAATTCTGGCCGCTCTACCTTTTCCTGGCCTTTATCCTGGGGCTTGGCAGCGGCTATGTGATTTGGGGGCGCACGGCTCTCATACCCCCATCCTCGTCCCCCCGCCAGGTCAGTGCCGCAACGGAACAACCTGTACCGGTGAGCCAGGTTGCGTTGCCTGAAAGCTACACCTTGCCGGTTTCCTTTGGCGACATCGGTCCTCGTCTAGTGGCCGCTGGAGCGATTGACTATGATCGCTTTGTTCAACTCTACGCCGACGCGGGCCAACCTCTGACAGAAGAACAATTGAAACTTTTGACCCAGGGCAGCGATATACCAGTGGTCATTAACCAGCAAAATGCCTACTTCCTGCTCAATTTTCTCTGGGCGGTGGGCCTGACCAATCAAAATCGAGTGCTGACGGAGGGGCCGCTGCAGCAGAACAGTAAGGGTGATATTAGCGGCTTCGCTTCGACCGGTGGCTGGACGATAGGCACGAAGCCAGCCACAGAGCTGTATGCCAGCACGCCCCTGATCAAATTGTCCCCGGAGCAGCAAGTTCGCCTGGAAACCGTCGCCGGGGGAGTTTATCGTCCCTGCTGCAACAACCACACTGCCTTCCCGGACTGCAATCATGGGATGGCGATGTTAGGTCTGCTCGAATTGATGGCCGCGCAAGGAGCGAGTGAGGACGAGATGTTTGCGGCCGCCAAGTACGTCAACGCCTTTTGGTTCCCGCAGCAAATGTTAGAGTTGGCGGTGGTATACAAAGTCAGTAAGAATCAAGATTTTACTCAAATTGACGCCCGCGAGCTGGTTGGACCGAACCTCTCTTCGGCAACAGGGTATCAACAGGCCCACAAGTGGTTAGCCGACAATGGCTTGCTGAAGCAAGCACCTAACAGCGGCAACAATTGTGGGGTGTAATTCTGGTTAAGAATGAGGTCCGGCAGGTGGTCTCTAATGCGCTTCATCCTGTCCCTCTCATTTTTAGTTCAGCAGTCCCGAAATTGCATTTGAACAAGTTTTTAGTACAATCTTACGGACTGTAAGATACAAGTTGTCTAAATTTTGCTAGCAAAAGGGGGTAACTCAATGAAACGATTGTTTACGGTATTGATGTTAGTATTGATGATGTCGCTCAGCCCAGGTCCGGCTGTTTTGGCCGATCACGGTGAGTCGCCTATCAGGGGGTGTCCTAATGACTCTTTTCAGTTGCATGATATCCATGACCACCATGAAGACGGGGATCATCGGCATATTGGCTCAGACGCCGATCATAACGGGGATGGATGGCTCTGTGTTAAACATCTTGGCGATAAGCATCTCCACATTGACAACAACGTACCATTCAAATAATTGCTAGAATTTTTCTCTAAAAATAGGCCAGGGGCCAGCCGCAATCGTACGGCTGGCCCCTATTTTTTTCGCCAATTCTCATTCAAGAATGTACGACCCTGTCATGTTCCCGGTTTCTCTTTGGTTAGTTGGGACATTGTCTCTGGTGAGGTTGCCCCACCATGCTCGTGACCGCCCATAAAGAACATCATCCCAAAATGAAGCAGGGGACAGAGCAAGGCCACTCCCACCCACACGACGCTGTTAGTTGGGATGCCAAAAACGAAAATAGCACTCAGGGCAACCACCGGGATGAGGCAGCACAGGAGCATAAGCCATAAATGGCGTCCAGTATGTTTCATTTGATAAACCTCTCATAAAGATGGGATTTTGAAGGGCCGACCATGAAACCTTGCGCTCAGTATAACCAGATTGATGAGGGTTTGCCAGCGCCAATCGGCCTGTAGCGAGACAGGCAAAATGGCCTGTTCCGCATCTCAGGTCGGCATACCTTCCGCTTAAGCTTAACTCCAGGCTATTTCTGCCAGGTACGCATCAGGCCAATAATGTAGCTGAGTTCCTCAGGCGTCAGAATGTCCTCGAAGCCATCCATGGCCGTCCCTCTCCGGCCGGCCAGGAGAAAGGCAATGAGTTCATCATCACCCTTGGATTGAATGAACCTGCTGTTATGGAGGGTTTTGCCGAGGCCGCCAGTGCCATCGGCACCATGACACGGCGCGCAGTTAGTGGCGAATAGCTCCTTGCCCATCTCCTCGGGCGGGAGTAGGCCGACCAGGCGAGCCTCCGCTTCGGCCAGATGATTGCCCTTGATGAGGTCAAGCGCCACCTGGATCTCCTCCGCCTGCTGGCTATTCGCCTGGGTCAACGCCGCGCTCAGATAGAACACGGCATCGAGCTGGTCGAATTGCCGCACGGCGAACAGCGCATTGCTAAGGTGTCTGGTGAACGGGATAATCGGCGTCACGGTCTGACCTTCACGCCAGGCGGCTAGCAGGGCGACCAGGTCGTTGATCTGCGCCGGCGAAAGCACCGTGCCCCAGGTGGGCATGCCCTTGGCCGGGCGTCCGTGGGCGATGGTGCTGCGATACCAGGCGTCTTCGAACTCTTTGAGCCGTACCGGATCATTCAGCGCCGGGGCGCGGTCGGTACCTTGGCCATTCTCGCCGTGACAAATCCGGCAGGTGTTAGCGAAGATCATCGCGCCATGCCCAGGATCGGGCGCTGCCACCTCTTCAGTCAGTTCCGGCGCAGTCGGCTCCCAGGCACGGATAAAGGCTACGCTCTGCCTCACTTGCTCGTCGGTAAACGGCCCACCGAACGATTGCCCCCAGGCCGGCATTGTTGTACCGGGCACCCCGGTGCGGATCAAGTTAAACAGCATTTCGTCCGCCGTCGCCTTGAGTAATTGCTGGGAATTAAGCGCCGGCCCCGTCTTGCCTTCGCCGTTCTCACCGTGGCAGGCGGCGCAGTTATCCGCATACAAATTGCGCCCGGCTGTTTCTGCCGCCAACCGATCGGCCACTTCGACGGCCTGAATGCGCGTTGGCTCGCGCCAGATATAAACTTGAAAAGTAGCTAGGATCGCCAGGGTCAGGCTGAGGCCAGCGGTTATAAAAGGCGTGTAGTTCTCGCGTGGTCGCATCAGGACACCTCACCTGGGAAGAATACCTGTGAGGCCTCAAACGCCTGGCGTTCGATCGGGTGATTGGTGTCCACCACCAGGTTGCCATCTTTCAGGCTCACCGGAAAGAGGTCGAGCGGCCGGGGCGCCGGCCCGCCGGTAACCTCGCCTTGCCGGTTGAAGAACGAGCTGTGACAGGGACAGTGAAACTGGCCTTCATCTTCCCGCCAAGGCACGGTGCAGCCCAGATGCGTGCAGCGCTGCCATAAGGCCAGCACGCCACCATCTTCAAGCCGGGAGATAAAAAAGCGACCTTCCCGGACGTAGCTGACGGTGCCAGGCTCAAATTCCTCGAGGTCGCCAGCCACCACTTCTCCGCCGAAGCCTCCCGGCTTCTGGCGCGGTTTAAAAAACTGAACCATCGCTGCGGCGGCCTGCCCAAATAGCCCAACGAGCGAAGCGCCCCACAGCCAACTAAGAAATTCACGCCGGTTGAGTTTCTTGTGCGCCTCGGTCTGGATTGTCATACTTCACTCTCCAATTCCTGAAGGATAAAAGTTCTGCTTTCCGCTCGCATCTTTCATCCTTTCTCACAGTTCGTCCCACGGGTTGTACCCGTCTGGCATCTGCCACGGCCAATACAACTTGAAGCCCGGCCCGCGAAACAGGAAGCCGCTTACGGTGAAGACAATGGCCGAGATAAACATGACCGTGAACAGCGCCAGCATCAGTTCGCGCATGGTGGCTTTCAGCCGCCACAGGACGAGCGCCGGCAGGGCCACCAGCACAACCATGATGACCGCCGGCAGTAGCCCTTGTGCCACCCACTGGGGTGCGGTCTCCCGCAACAGTTCGCGCAGGCTGAAGCTGTTGTCCAGCACGATGTAGGCTGGCATGACGACGAGGGTATACAGTGCCGTCCAACCGGCAATCCGCTTGCCTCGCGCCGACGAGAACCACACCCCGACGTTGGCGTGAGCATGGTCAAGGTATGGCAGAGCTACCAGAAACAGGACGAGCACGGTTGGAATGATCACCCCAGCCAGCAGCGGGTGCATATGTTCGAGCAGTTCTTGCAGGCCAATAAAGTACCACGGGGCTTTGGCCGGGTCGGTGGTGACGAGAGGATTGGCAATCTCCTCTAGCGGCGCTTGTTTGAGCAGCGAAAACAGAAAGATGGCCAGAGTGACGCCCAACAGGAGGATGATTTCCCACAGCAGCACAATCGGAAACGACAACAGGGTATCATCCGGCCCTTTGCCCACCAGCGGGCTTTCGCCGCGCACCAGTTCGACCAGGGCATAACTCTTATTGGTCTGCTTGGGAAAAATTTCGTCGGTAATGGGGGGTTGATCTACCATTGCCAGCTCCATTTCTACAGGGGCAGTTACTCTCGTCAGTAGTCCAGCTTCAGTCTTCAGGCCAGGGGCCATTGCCTGATAAGTCATTCGCCGCCAACCCCCCATCCTTCCGCACGCGCCAGAGATGCAGGGAGATGAGCAGGGTAATGAACAGCGGTAGAACGGCGATGTGCAGGGTATAGAAACGAATGAGCGCATTCTGGCTCACCTCCGTTCCACCCAGCAGCATCTCTCGTGCGGCCGGGCCGGCCACCGGTGCGTACCCGGCAATATTCGTCCCGACGGTAATCGCCCAGTACGCCAGTTGATCCCACGGCAGCAGATAACCGGTGAAACTCGCGCCCAGGGTGAGTAAAAGCAAGACCACCCCGACGATCCAGTTGAACTCGCGCGGCGGCTTGTACGCGCCGGTGTAAAAAACACGGGCCAGGTGCAGGATCACGGCCAGCACCATCGCGTGCGCGGCCCAGCGGTGCATGTTCCGGGTGAACTGGCCCAACGGCACAGACAACTGAAGCTCCTTCATGGTTGAATAGGCGCGTTCCACCGAGGGTACATAGTAGAACATGAGCAGCAGGCCGGTGAACACGAGCACGCCAAACAGGATGACGGAGATGACACCGAGACCAAACGAGTACGACCACTTCAGGCTCTGGCGGCTGACCTTGACCGGGTGCAAGTGAAAGAAGAGGTTGCTGGTCATCACCAGCGAGCGATCGAGCGGGTTATCCGGCCAACCGTGCCGAAAAAACGAGCGCCACAGACGAGATTGGAACAAGCGCGTGGTCAGCGATGAGCGGGTCATATTGCTCCCTATTATCCTCACCCGCACCCCGCACCCCCTTTCCTGGTAGGAAAGAGGAGTTGAGGGTGAGGGCGAGAGGTGAATTTGTCTGTTGAATTGCCACCCTTACTTTGTCGGCAACGTCTGAGCGAAAGCCAGAATATTGGCTATATCCTCCGGCGACCAGCCCAGCGCCCTACCGGCGGGCATGGGTTCGCCCGGATGCCCGAACGACACCTTGTGGAAGAATTCCCACGGGTTGTCGGCGGCAATCGTACCGACGTACTCCGGCTCGGACGCATCGCCAAAGTTGATCTTCTGGCCGTCGAGGCCGTGGCAGGCGGCGCAGGTGCCGTTGAACTTGATCTTGCCCCTGGCCGGGTCGCCGTTAACCGTCTTGTCGGCGTTGATGTGGGCGGAGACGTCCATCGTCTCCTGCTGCATAAACGTCACCAGCGCCTTGAGATACGCCTCACCCATCACTTTTGAGAAATCATGATCGGGGTTCTTCTGGCCTGTTAGCCAGGCCGTCAACTCCTCTGCCGACATCGAGGCCGCACTTAGGACACCCTTGAAGCCGGTCATGTGCGAGCCGGAGCCGTAAGCGCCGTCCACGCCTTTGTAATCCCAGCCGTGGCACTCCTTACAGCGCCAGGTGTCGGCACCAGTGAGGGTGTTGGTCGTCTGGGTCTGCCACAGCGGTTGATCGGTTGTCGGCTCGTCCGCCCCGATTACCGCCCACCACTTGTCGTACAGTAAGCCGCCACCGCTGACCATTGGCTCCGTGGGTAGAGACTGGGCGTAAGCCAGTGAGTTGGCCACGTCCTGCTGAGTCCACTCGTTGGTGATCGCGGAGGGCATGGGCCAGCCGGGCTGGCCGAAGCGCACCTTGTGGATGAACTCCCAGGGATTGTCGGCGGCGAGGTGCCCCACAAATTCCGGCTCCTCAATACTAGCGAAGTTGATGGCGTTGCCCTCGGGACCATGACAGTTGATGCAGACCTTTTCGTACTGGGACTTGCCCGCGGCTGCATCGCCCTTGACTGTCTTATCGGTGTTCACGAGTTCGGTGTCGTCAAGCTGCGCCTGGGACATAAATAGCGCCAGGTCAGCCAAGTCTTGTTCTCCCATCACTTTGGAGAAGTCGTGATCGGGATTGGTGCTGCCTCTAAGGATGGCCAGAAGTTCGGCGGCGGGTTTGTCTTTGGCAGCGTAGATGCCGGGAAAGCCGGTCATGTGCGAGCCGGAGCCGTAAGCGCCATCCACGCCTTTGTAATCCCAGCCGTGGCACTCCTTGCAGCGCCAGGTGTCGGCGCCGGCGCGGGTGTTGGTCGTCTGGGTCTGCCACAGCGGTTGATCGGTCGTCGGCTCGTCTGCCTCGATCACCCCCCACCACTCGTCGTACAGTAAGCCGCCGCGCACCGGGTCGCCGGCCAGTTCTGGCACTGTGGTGGTTACGGTCGGGGCCTCCGCGGGCGGGGAGGTGGGTGCCGCGGCCTCCGCTGCCGGCGGTGGGGCGGTAGGCGCGGTCGTGCCGGCGCAGCCAAGCGTTATTAAACCGACCAGCACCAGCAACGCGCCGATCATAATCACCAGGATCGTCATGTGTTTTTTCATGTGACATCTCCTCACTACTCTTAATCATAGCCAAAGAAAACAGATTATTGGCGTAGGTTTTCTGTATCCTCCTTTCGGGCACTCACTCCGGAACCTGGTCATCCTTGTCCTGCTGCCGTTGTCTGGCGGTGCCGCAACGAGAAGCAGGCTAAGCCGAGTCCACTTTCTTGAACACCACCTCCTCAGTGAAACGGAATGACTCCATTTTGACCGCATCTGTCGGGCAGCGGGCGGCGCACAGGCCGCAGCGAATGCAGCGGATGGGATCGAGTAGCATAGCGCTGGCCGCCGGCCAACCCGCCGTGTGGCGTTCGATAACAGCCGCCACCTTGTCGTCACCCGCCAGAGCCGGGACAGGCACGAGTTTCAGGCAGTCGGTCGGGCACACATCCACACAGCCGTTGCAGAGGATGCATAGGTCGCCGTCGAAGACTGGATTGAGGCTACAGAGTAAACAACGCCCGCCCTGCTCACGGGCCGTCTCTTCATCATAGCTCAACTCTACTTTGGCGACGCCAATCCGGCGCTCGACCGGGAGCGCGGGCGGCTGGTGACGCGGCCAGCGTAGATACCCACGCAGCGGGGCAACACGAGGATAGTCGTGTTTGACGATAGCAGTAAAAAAGCCTTTACGAACAAGGTATGGCCGGACGTTTTGCAGATAGGCATGAATACCGCGCGCCGCGCGCTGGCCGTCAGCGACAGCATTGATGATCAGCCGAGGACCAAAAGCGATGTCGCCGCCGGCAAACACGCCCGGTGCGGTCGTCATCAGCGTTTCTTTGTCTATGGCCAGAGTGCCACGCGGTGTTATCTCCAGCCCATCTTCAGACTGCACCCAGCCCAGCTCGCCAGTCTGCCCGATGGAGACGATGACACTGTCGCATTCCCACACTTTTTCACTGTCCGGGAGAAGTTGGGGGTTGAAGCGGCCGCGCTCGTCAAAGGCATTGGCGACAGCCAGCGTTTCGACGCCAGTCGCCCGGCCAGTTACGCCGAGAATGCGTTTGGGCGCGACATGGTTGTGGATCACGATCCCTTCCTCTTCCGCTTCGGCGATTTCGACGGGATCGGCCAGCATTTCGGACCGATCTTCGACCACCAAACAATGCACTTCCTGCGTCGCGCCGAGGCGGCGGGCCGCCCGGGCCACATCCAGGGCCACTTCCAGGTCGCCTCCAGATTGGGCCGGGTGGCCGAGGCGCGCGGCGGTGCGAGCCACATCCATCGCCACGTTGCCGCCACCAATCACCACCACCCGTTTGCCCAGATCAAGGTTATAACCACCCAGGTTGACGTTGAGCAGAAAATCGACCGCACGCAGGATGCCGTCTAACTGCTCGCCCTCGATGTTGAGGTTACGGCCCCGGTACGTGCCGATAGCCAAGAATACGGCGTCAAAATCACCACGCAGGTCAGCCATGGTAAAGTCGCGGCCCAGGGCCTGATTGAGGCTGAGGCTAGGACCGAGAGCCAAGATGGCCTCAATTTCGAGGTCAATGAGTTCGCGCGGCAGGCGATATTCGGGGACACCCAGCCGCAGCATCCCTCCAGCGAGCGACGCTGCTTCAAATAAGGTCACATCGTGGCCGAGCAGAGCCAGGTCGTGAGCGCAGGTGAGGCCGGCCGGCCCCGCGCCAACGATGGCGACCCGCTTGCCGGTCTTGGGACTGTGCTGGCGGGCGGCGACCAGCCCACTGCGGCTGGTAGGAAAGGTAGTGTTGCCGAGGTCAAAGGCGCGGGTTGAACCCACATAGGCAGGCCAGGCCGGGGGCTGCCGGGAAGTGCCAGTCTCACCCAGATAAACGCCATAACGGTCATTGACAAAGCGTTTGAGGGCGCGAATGGCAATCGGTGCGTCAATCTTGCCCCGCCGGCAGGCGGCCTCGCACGGCGCGCCACATACCCAGCCACAAGTTGAGGCAAAGGGGTTGGTCTCGCGAGAAATCAAGTAGGCTCGCTCGTACTCACCCTGGGCAATGGCACTGACATAGCCACGCGCATCGGTTCGCACCGGGCAGGCAAACTGGCAAGAGATTGTCTGTTGATAAAAATCAAGATCGGGTAGAAAGATGCGGTAGGGGGCCATAAATATCCGCACTCCTCTACCCGTCAGTGTAGCAAAAAAAAGTGTAGATTTGGTCTAGGGAAGGTGTACGTTCGGTGGGGATTATTCGAAGCGATAGCCGAACCCGCGTTCGGTGATCAGATGTCTCGGGTCGCCGGGGTCGGCCTCGATTTTCTTACGCAAGGTCCAAATGTAATGTTTGACGTGTTCGATCTCGCCGCCATAGGCTGATCCCCAGACTTCGGCCAACAACTGCTCGGTAGGGACCGTCCGAAAGGCATGGCGGGCGAGTATTTCCAGCAGGTGATACTCGGTTGGGGTGAGGTCAATCATCCGACCGGCCACAGTCACGCGCCGCTGGTCGAAGTCAATCGTCAGGTCGCCGCTCGCCAGCCGGTGGGTCGCAGCAGGGGAATGTGTGGTTCGAGCCAACACTGCTCCGACTCGGGCCGTCAGTTCGGCAAACGAGAACGGCTTGGTTACGTAATCATCCACACCCAGGCGGAAACCACGTAGTTTGTCAACTTCCTCGCCTTTGGCGGTGAGCATAATGATAGGGACGGTATATTTTTCGCGCAGCCGCCGGCAAATCTCCCAGCCGTCTATGCTGGGCATCATCACATCCAGCACCACCAGGTTGGGCCGGACCTCGGCGGCCAGGCGCAGCCCACTGAGGCTATCACTCGCCGCCAGGGGGCGATACCCCGCTGTTGCCAAGTGGCCGGAGAGCAGCTCAAGCAGCGTCTGATCGTCATCAATCAGTAGGATGGTCTGGGAGGTCATGGTTATATCGCTACCGGAAGCGCAAAGGAGAAGATGGCCCCGCCAGTGGGGTGATTCTCAGCCCAGATGTGCCCGCCCTGCGCCTCGACTAAGCGGCGGCAAATGTAGAGGCCGAGGCCATAGCCGTAGACCGTTTGCGAGTCGCTGCTGTCGGCACGATGAAATTTCTCGAAGACACGTTCCAACTCGGCTAGGGGCAGACCGGGGCCGAAATCGCGGACGGAGAGGGTCACTTCAGTTTGATCGGCCCGGACGTCAATGACCACCTCCTGCCCCGGAGGTGAGTATTTGTCGGCGTTGTCTAGCAGGTTTGTGAGCACCTCGGCTACCCGATCACGGTCGGCGAAGACCAGCGGCAACCCGGGTTTTGTCGGCAGGCGGAAAGGCCTTTCAGCGATGCGGGCAAGGGTCTGTTCTACCACCTGCTGCACGATTGGCAGCACCGATATAGGTTCCGGCTCCAGCATCAGAGTGCCCGATTCGATGCGGGCCATATTCAGCACATCCCGCACCAGCCGGTCAAGTCGCTCAACTTGCTGGTTCATGATGGGCAGCATCCGGACACAGGTAGTATTCATGATCGGGCAGTTGGCCTCAACGTGGGCGACCGCACCCACCATGTTCGTGAGCGGCGCCCGGATTTGATGCGACACCAGGGAGACGAACTCCGACCGCATGCGGTCAAGCTTTTGCAACTCGGCGTTGGTCCGGGCCAGTTCTTCAACCTTTTGGGCCAATTCGTGAGTTCGTTCGGTTACCTGCTCTTGCAGGCTGACATTGAGCCGGCGGATCTCCCCTTCCTGGCATTTGCGTTCGGTGACATCCCGCAGGATGACCGACATGCCGAGCGGCTGTCCCATCTCGTCGCTCACGTGCGTCGCCGTCAATTCCACAGTGACTTGGTGGCCGGCGACATCACGGCAGGTAGTCTCATAACCGCGAACAAAGCCTGCCTGCCGGACACTCTCGACCAGCCAGCGAAACTCGACCTCGGCCGCTTCACCGCCCCCGAATAGCTCTAAGAGGGGGCGGCCCTGCATTTCGTCTGCCGTGTAACCAAAGATAAGTTCGGCTCCGCGGTTCCAGGATTCGATGTGTCCCTGCGAGTCGAGACTGAGAATGGCATCAGCCGAAGCCGCCGTGATTGAGGCCAGTCGTTGTTCACTGGCTCGAGCATGCATCTCGGCTCGCTCCTTCTCGTCCACCCACCGGCCGAGGCGGGTCAAGGTCCAAAAAGCCAACACCGGACCTACCGTAGCATAAAACACAATCTCCACCCCATAGTGAATGGCATGGTCGTAGTAGTCATGCACCAGCCGCGCCGGCCCAAGCTGATATAGCACAGCCGTGAGGGCAAAGGTGACCGGCAAAGCCCAGCGCAAGAGGGTGATCCGCTGCTTAAGGGTATGTCTGGACAGATTCATAGCTTTCACTCCTTCCTACTCAGGATATTGAGAGGAGGCCAGTCCTGCCAGGGTGTGGTATGGCTGAATAGCGTGTTTAGTACCCGCTCAACTTCAAATAATGCGGAGACCGGATGTAAACTCAGGCAAGATAAGTTTGAGTGAGGTGACCAGGAGGTACTGCGCTTGCCCATGATGCGGTAGCCATCGGCGGCGAACTTCTGGAGGAGTCGTTTTGCAGGTAAAGGAGCGATGGAACACTCAGACTTACACGGCCTGAATAAATCTTACCTGATTCTTGCGCTCGGTGCAAGCGCCAGAGGAGTTTACTACACGCCAAATGGCCTGCCTCTTCCCCGCCAAATCGCCCTGGACAGGACACGCCATTCGACGCTGCCAATCGCCGCCAATTCCGGTTAAACTACAGTTAAAGGTGAACGCTATGAATAACTCAATTCTGCTCAACACTGACAGCGAAACCGCCGCCCAAACTGTCACGGCCATTCTCACCCGGCAGGGCCATCGTGTCCTGCGTAGTTTTGATCTTCGCTCAGCCTTGACCGCTCAGCCTGATCGCGTCTGCCCCTGCCACGGGACCAGTCCCTGTAATTGCCAATTCGTCGTGCTGCTGGTCTACGGTCGTAAGGCCCGGCCGGTCGTGGTCATCGCTCACGGCCACGATCAGGAAACCAGTTTACAGCTTGTCTCCGACCCCCAAGACGGACCCGATCCTGACCTGGCTGGGGAGGTGATGACGGCGATCGTGGAAGCGGCATTGGTGAGAGATGGACAGTAGTCTATCCAGAGACAAGGCTGACCTGGTACGTCGTCTATGCTGTGTAGAGGACTGCCTGCAAGGTATCACGGCGCTGGTCGAGCACGGCGCTGATTGCCAGAGCGTCCTCCTACAAATCGTCGCCGTCCAGGCAGCGCTCCACCAGGTAACTAACCTGCTGGTAAAACATCACTTGTGCGCCTGCCTGGAGGAATGTTTACAAAACCCGGACGTAATTATCCGCGAACATTGTTTAGCTGAAATTATCTCTCTTTATCAGCTTCGGGGCGGCTCCTGGCCACCAGCAGTAGAAAGGAATAGTTATGACTGCTAATCTAAAATCACTCAGTTTACCCGTTCGGGGGATGAGTTGCGCCAGTTGTGTCTCTCACCTCGAAGGCGCCCTTAAAGAACTGCCCGGCGTGAGCCAGGTGGCGGTCAACCTGGGAACCAATAAAGCCAGTCTGGCTTATGACCCGAGTCAGGTGAGCCTGCCGGTAATGACCCGGGCCATTGCCGAGATTGGCTACACCGTACCCACTGCTGAACTGACTTTACAAGTGAGCGGGATGACCTGCGTCTCGTGTGTCGCCCACGTCGAAAAGGCGCTGACCGAACTCGACGGGGTGACCGGGGCGGTAGTCAATCTTGGCCTGGGCACAGCCCGGGTGACTTACATCCCCGGCGTTGTCACCGCCACCGTTATGAAGCGGGCCGTACACGAGGGGGGTTACGAAGCCCAGGAACATAGTGCAGGCGTGGACGCGCTCGACCGGGAGGGGCAGGCGCGGGAAGATGAAATCAAGTGCCAGGGCCGCAACCTGCTCATCGCCGGGATCATCGGCCTGTTGGTGATGATCGGCACGTTTTACGAGATGCTTGGCCCCTTCAAAGTGGTTGTCCCGGAATTCCTGTCGTATAAGTGGGTTCTGGGCTTGCTGACCACGCCTATTGTCTTGGGCCCTGGCCGCCAATTCTTCACCAACTCCTGGCGCGGGCTGCGGCACGGCGTGACCGATATGAACCTGCTATATGCCACCGGCATCGGCGCGGCCTACGGCATTGCCGTGCTGAACACCCTCTTCCCCAGCGCCGGTTTTGGCGGCGAGGGCGCGACCTTCTTTGAAAGTGCTGCCCTGCTGACGTTTTTTATCGTACTGGGCCGCTACCTGGAAGCCCTGACCCGGGGCCGGACTTCTGAAGCCATCCGCAAGTTGATGAAACTCCAGCCCAAGCTGGCCCACGTCCTTCGCAACGGGCAAGAAGAAGAAATCCCAGCCGAAGAAGTTGAGGCCGGCGACCTGCTGCTGGTCCGCCCCGGCGAAAGCATTCCGGTGGATGGCCGGGTCAAAGAAGGCTACTCGGCCGTGGACGAGTCTATGCTAACCGGCGAGAGCCTGCCGGTGGAGAAGAAAGCTGGCGACCCGGTCATCGGCGGGACGCTGAACAAGACCGGCGCCTTTAAGTTTGAAGCAACCAAAGTTGGCAAAGACACGGCCCTGGCCCAGATCATCAAGCTGGTGGAAGACGCCCAGGCCAGCAAAGCCCCCATCCAGAAGTTGGCCGACTGGGTCGCCGGGCACTTCATCCTTGGCGTGCATATTCTGGCCCTGATCGTCTTTCTGTTCTGGTTCTTCCTGGGTTACCAGATGTTCTTTGATCCCAACAGTAGCTTCATCCTATCGCCTTACAAGTTGGGCGAGATTGGCGTGTTCGGTTTCTCCTTGCTGCTGTCGGTGACGGTGCTGGTCATCTCCTGCCCCTGTGCCGTAGGACTGGCCACGCCCAGCGCCATGATGGCCGGGACGGGCAAAGCCGCCGAGTACGGAGTCTTGTTCAAGGGCGCGGAGGCCATCGAGAAGGCCAGCAAGCTGCAGACCATTGTCTTTGACAAGACCGGCACCTTGACCCGAGGTGAACCGAGTGTGACCGACATTATTGAATATCCCCGGCCGGAAGGGCATCTGCCCGACGAGGTACTGCGCTGGGCTGCTATGGCCGAGAAGAACAGCGAGCATCCCCTCGGCGAAGCCATTGTCCGCGCCGCCGAGTTCAAAGGGCTGCCCTTGACCGATCCCACCTCCTTCAACGCCATCCCCGGTCAGGGCGTTGAAGCCCAAGTGGAGGAACATACAGTGCTGTTGGGTAATCGCAAGCTGATGGCTGAACGGCAGATAGACTTTCGTTGGGAGGTGCACCAGGCCGAACGCCTGGAAGCCGATGGCAAGACGGTGATGTTCGTGGCGGTAGACGGCCAGCCGGCCGGGCTGATCGCCGTCGCCGACACCGTGAAGGAATACTCGGCCGAGGCGAACCTGCGGCTGCACCGATTGGGCCTCGAAGTAGTGATGATCACCGGCGACAACCGCCGCACCGCCGAGGCCATTGCCCGGCAGGTCGGCATTGATCGGGTGTTGGCCGAAGTGCTGCCTCAGGACAAAGCGGAAGAGGTCAAGAAACTGCAAGCCCTGGGTAAGAAAGTGGCAATGGTTGGCGATGGCGTGAACGACGCGCCGGCGTTGGCCCAGGCGGACGTGGGCTTGGCCATCGGTTCCGGTACGGACGTGGCCAAAGAAACCGGCGATGTGATTCTGATCAAGGACGACATCCGCGATGTGGTCACCACCCTGGAAATCGCCCAGGCGACCATGCGCAAGGTCAAGCAGAACTTGTTCTGGGCCTTTGTGTACAACACCTTGGGTATCCCGCTGGCCGCCGGTTTATTCTACCCCTTTGTCTCGCTCATCATCAGCCCAGAACTGGCCGCGGCGTTTATGGCCGTTAGCTCGGTTTCGGTCACGCTCAACACGCTGCTGCTCAAACGATTTAAACCTTCTATCCGGCGGCATGATAAATCCCAGCCAGGCGACGCTGGTACACCCGCAGCCCGGTTAGCCGCGTCACCGGCAGGCCGTTAGTTTAATCAAGTGAGGACTCTGATGGAACACGAACAAGTCGAGCAAGAAGTAGCGCGAAAGAGCGCCTTCATTTATCTGCCTATTACGCTGGGAGCGGTCCTGCTCTTCTGGCTGGCTGCCAGCCTGGGCGACTGTCCCCTCGTTGCCCGGATTGGCGGGACAATCTGGGTCTGGCTGCTCACGCTGATTGTGATGATGCCGCTGGTGACGGCTCGGGTCAAGCGCCAGGTTAGGAAAAATTCGTAGACCTCAGCCCTGCCGGGTATACTTTCCTTGAGAAAGGAGGTGAAACCCAATGGCTAAAGATCCTGTCTGCGGCATGGATGTAGATGAGAAGACCGCCGCTGGCAAATCCGAGTACCAGGGACAGACCTACTACTTCTGCTCCGCCGGCTGCAAACGAGCCTTCGATAAAGAGCCGCAAAAATATGTTGGCAAGGCGCAAGCGCCTAGCGGTCATCAGCATTAGGCCGTGAGCTTGCCCCGGGGCGGTCGGTTTGGCCAACCGCCCCGGCAATTTCTTTTTGGCAGGTTAAGAGAATGATTACGATTAGCATTGATCCCGTTATTTTTAGCATCGGCCATATAATGATCCGCTGGTATGGTCTCATTGTCGCCACCGCTATTATTGTCGGCGTGTGGCTGGCAGCGCGCGAGGCCGAACGCAAAGATTTCAAGAAGGAGGATATCTACGACGTCGCGATGTGGATCGTCCCCGCCGGCCTGCTCGGCGCGCCTCTTTCACGTGCTGGATCACTGGTCGCATGAGTACGCCGCTACCCCCCTCCGTGCGCTGTACATCTGGGAGGGCGGTCTGACTATCTGGGGAGGTGTGACCGGTGGCCTGATTGCCGGCATTATTCTAGCCCGGAGGCGGCACTGGCATCTGCCCCGTCTGCTGGATGCCGTTGCGCCCAGCCTGGTGTTGGCCCAAGCCATTGGGCGGGTGGCCTGCATTATCACCGGCGACGCCGTCGGCCAACCCACTACCGGCCCCTTTGCCTTTGCCTACACCAATCCCGGAGCGATGGTCCCCCAATTGGGAGTCTACTACAGGCCAACCCAGGTCTACAAAATCATTATGAACCTGAGTATCTTTGTTGTACTCTGGCGATGGCGAGACAAAAAGCTACCAGATGGCGTGATCTTCCTCATCTACCTCTTACTTTATGCCGGCCTGCGTTTCCTCATCACCTTCTGGAGTTCTTACCAAGTTATTGCCCTTGACCTCAACCAGGCTCAACTGATCAGCCTGACCGCATTCATCATTGGGTTGCCGTGGCTGGTATATTTGCTGCACAGGCATAGGATCGTTTGCATTGTGACTTAGGAACCGCACCAGAAGATGCTAATTAGCCGGTAAGCAAACTATTAAAGCTCGGGCAACTACCTATGGGAGTTGAACCTGGATTTGTACAAATTGACCTGTCCAGCCTGGTCAGCAAATACATTGGGGAGACAGAAAAAATTTAGAACGCATTTTCACGGAGGCCCAGAGCGGCAATGCGATCCTCTTCTTTGATGAAGCTGACGCCATCTTTGGCAAACGCTCCGAAGTGCGCGATGCCCACGATCGCTACGCTAACATCGAAATTAGTTACCTCTTGCAGCGCATGGAAGCCTACGACGGCATTACGATCCTGGCAACCAATCTGCGGGCCAATTTGGGCGAGGCTTTCACTCGCCGCCTACAGTTCGCCCTGGATTTTCCTTTCCCCGATGCAGCGAACCCACTGGGGCATTGAAAACGGCTTGCATTATCGTCGTGATGTCACTTTGAAGGAAGATCGCTGTCGTTTGAAAATCGGCCGTGCTGCCCGCACCATGGCCCCCTTAAACACTCTCGTCCTGGCCCTCATCCTCCGCCAAGGCTACGATTATCTGCCCCAAGCTCGGCGTCGTTATGCTGCTCGACCTTTGGAGGCCCTCCAACTCATTATGCAAAATCCTCATCACCGACTGAACATGCCGTGAGGGGGTCAGTCCCAGAAATGAGGTAAGTTTTGGGGCAGGTGACAAGGAAGCCCAAACTTCATCCCAGCGGTCACTGAGCAAAACAGCGCGCAAGGCTAACATAGCCTGTGCCCCCTCACGGCTCCAGCGCATCCCGGCCTGCTTCAGCCGTTCCTGGAGGACAACTTTGCAGCCCGACTCGACCGAGCCACTGCCGACGGGATAACCGGCCTGCCGATAACATAGTTTTACCCAGGAAATGACTTTTTCCTGGAACCGGCACCTATTGTTAAGGAGCCAAAGTTGCTGGCAAACTAGCACAAATGTTCATATTTGGCAAGATATGGCTACGACGTGAATAATCAAATTCAATACTGACAAGCTAAGACCTCGAGCAACTCGGCCGTGACCTCTCGTCGCTGCGGTGTCACTTGGGCCGTTATCTCATCAAAACTTGCCTCTGGAAATTCCTCTCGCCACTGCCACAGCCTGTCATACATCGCTTCAATCGCTTGTTGCAGCTTCTCCTTCTCTTTTTCCCGTCGGCTCATTTCTCCCCTTTCCTTAAATTTGGGACGAATCCCCATGGAGCGTTTTGTGGTGCGTTTACCGCCGCGCTGCCGGTACGTTGGGGGGATATAGTGGGATTAAATCATCACATTAAGGAGAACCTGCCCATGCTACTAGCCAAAAACTTATCCCGCCCCACGCCGAACTTGGATCAACTGGCCTTGCAGGATTTTGTCCACGCAGCTCACCGGGGATTCTGGCGAGACTGGTTGAGCTGGTTGATCCGAAAAAACAACCATCTCCTAGCTTTTGAACAGGTTCGCCAACACCTGTCCTTTAAAGGACAACACCAGCGCGGCTTATGCGCCGTTCCACTGGACAAAATTGTGGGGAGCGTGAACCGTTATCGCGACTTTGACCGGGCTTTTTTCCCCCGCCACAGCCGAACACGGGATCGCTGGCTCAGCATTAACAAAGCCTACTATCAGGACGTTGCCCTGCCGCCGGTGGAGCTGCTCAAGGTGGGTGAAATGTACTTTGTCAGCGATGGGCACCATCGAGTATCGGTGGCTCGAGCGTGGGGGCAGGAGTTTATTGACGCCAGTGTGACCGAGATTGACACATCTGAGCCTATTCTGCTCAATCTATAAGAGATGTGTGGAAAATGTCAGTTAAACGTTGTGCTAGGGTATTTAGATTAGCTGCTGAGCCGAGCCAGAGCCGCCTGACAGCGGATCACTTCGACCTCGTTTCCGGCGGCCTGGAAACCGGCCTGAGCCTCTTTGAAGCAACCCACAGCCGCTTCAATCTCGCCTCGAGCCGCAGCCAATTCTCCCCGGGCCTGACTGGCCAGCGCCAGCCACGTACGGCTACCGTAGCGGGAGGTTGCCTTGTCTAGGTGGCCGGCAAAGGTTTCCGCGCTAATCAGATCTCCCTGGGCAACTCGGATACTCACCGCCACCGGCAGCAGTAGCGACTCGCAGGTGCCGCAGTGTCCATGAGCCTCACTGGCAGCTAATCCCAGCGCCAGGGATTGATCGGCGGCAGTCAAATCACCGGCTGCCAGTCGGTTGCGCGCCAGCGCCGCATAAACCCGGGTCTGGCAGTGTGACCGCAGGTGGGCCCGTTCGGCCGCCATTACGCCCTCTTCCAAAATAGAGCGACCCTCCTCCAGCCGGCCCCGAACTGTCAGAAGATCCCCCAGCCGCTGGCTGGCTACCGCTTCACCAGAGGCCGTACCCAGTTGGCGATTCAGTTGAAGCGATGCTCTGAGGGCCGCTTCCGCCTCTGACCAGCGGCCGACCTGATAATCAAGCGCCCCATTGACCGATTGACACACAGCAATTGCCCGTGGAGCGCCCATGCGTTGGGCCTGCTGCAACATTTGATCCACCGTGTGTTTGACCTCTGCGTAAGCTCTATCACCATACAGGTGATACTCCCACAGACACAAATGAGCGTCAATGGCAACGTGGAAATCTATGTTAGCACCGGCCAGCACGGAACGCTGTTGTTCAAAGTCTAACCCTTCCTGCCACTTACCCAATGAATGAGCGGCTAAGGCCAGAACTTCGTAGGCTCGAGCCATCGCATCATGAGCATCCAGATTTTTAGCAACGTTTAGACAACGTTGAGCAATGTCGTAAGCCTGTTGATACTCATCCCGATGCCAGTGCCACAAGGCCAGATAATACAACAAATCGGCGTGCTCAACCGACTCCTCGACCGTTTCGCCTATTTCCGTTTGAGCCACTTCCAGGTAGGATTGAGCAGCATTCATATCTCCGGTGGTAATCAGGGCGAAGGCGGCTTGCAGATACAGTCGTATTCTTGCTTTCGGAATGGGCTGCCAATTTTCGCTTGCCTTCAAAGCGAGCGCTTGGTCAACATAGGCCACGGCTTGGCGCGAATCGGCCAGAGTATAAGAACACCAGGCCAATTGTGACAGAATGTGCCAGCGTTGGTCTGGTTGAGCCAGCTCCAATTCGTCCATCAGCTCCAACGCCTGCTTAAAGTAGTCAACAGCCATTTCAAGGGCATAAACATCTATAGCTTTATGCCCCGCCTGGGTCAGATAAGGCAGAGCTTGCTCCGGCCGATCACTAAGCTTGTAGTGAAATGCCAGCGATTCAATATGCGGCCGGAGACGGTCGGGGTGGGAACCGTATGTTGTTTCGAGGGCAGCCGCAACCCGGGTGTGCAGCCAGGCTCGCCGGACCTGGCTAAGCCCGTCGTACAGGGTATGGCGGATCAAGGAGTGGCGAAAACGATAGCCTGCTTCCGTTTCTTCCAGAAGATGACCTCTAAGGGCGGCATCAATCGCGTCCAATAATTCACCATCAGGCAAATCGGTCACTAGCCGTAATAGCGGAAAGCGAAATTCTCGCCCAATGATGGCCGCTGCCGTGAGCACCGCTTCAATATTCTGGCCAAAACGGTGCATTCGCTCCCGCAGCAATTCCTGAAGCTCAGCAGAGACTGATGGAGTAATACCCGGTCTCATCCGCCATTGGCCCGCCTCTTGAACCAGATGATCGGCCTTAAGCATGGCCCGGGTAATCTCTTGCGTACAAAAGGGGTTGCCCTCGGCCAGTTCGGCGATAGCCTTGGTGAGCGTCGGATCGGCTGCGCTTTCCAGAATATGGCTAATGATTTGAGCACCATCCTGCTCCGGCAGAGGGGTGATATGCTGCACCTCGCTTAACTGCTCGCGATAGAGCGCATTGAGCAGGTGGTCGAAGGGGAAGGTAGGTCGAATTGCTATGTCGGTTCGATAGGTGGCCAGCAAGACGAGGGGGGCCGAGCGGGTCTGCCGGGCCAGAAAATGGAAGAGACTCAAGCTGGCTTCATCGGCGGCATGCAGATCATCCAACAACAGGACTACCGGAGCTTGGGCGGTCAGGGTGGTCAAAAATGTGGCGGTGGCTTTAAACAGGGCGGAATGTTCCTGTTGGGGATCGCTTGATCCCAGCGGTTGGTAGTGGGTAATGGGGTGCTGTTCGGCCGGCCGCTGCTGCTCTCCCAGGTAACGGTCAAAGGCTTCGATGAAGGGTTGATAGGGCAGATGCCCTTCCTCTTCATAGGCTGCGCCGATAAGAGTTGGCATACCAACCATCGCGGCAAAGCGCAAAGCTTCATAGGCCAGCCTAGTTTTGCCCACCCCGGCATCTCCGGCCAACAAGATGATACAGCCCCGACCCTGCCGGGCCGCCTGAATCCTGCTTTGCAGGGTCGCCAGTTCTACTTTCCGTCCGGCCAGGGGAATACTCCGTTCCATCTCAACGGCAATGGGCGCGGGGGGCAACCAAACCGGTTTAGGTTTGGCTGCGGGCGGCGGCGACACCTGACCGCTCATAATTTGCCGGTACAGGGCTTCGGTTTCGGGGTCGGGCGGCGCCCCATGGGCCGCTAACACCTCCAGACAGGTTTGGTATTGGCGCAGGGCTTCGTGGCGGCGGCCGGCCAGGGCATAAAGCTGCATTAACTCCCGGTGGATGGACTCATCAGCCGGGTGGGGAGCCAGCAGCAGTTTTAATAAGTCAATGGCCGCAGGATAGTCTCCACTTTCTCGATGCTGGGCCACCCTTTTCAAAGTAGCTCGACGGTCCAGGTTAGAGGAGGAAGTAGGGGAGAAATTGGCAAATTCCTCTTCTGCCGCTTTGTTTTTCTGGAGCGAAGCTGAAGCTTTTCCTTTCTGCCGGGCTTTCAAGAACGGCTCAACGATACGCTGCGCTTTTATCGCCTCGAAGAGCGTCGTTGTTTCTTCGTCAGGTGGCAAGCCCAGCTCTTTTTCCAGCAGCGCCGTATACTCTTCGTACTGACGCAGCGCTGCGGCCTTTTGGCCGACCTCTCCATAGAGCTGCATCAGGTGACGTTGGGCCGGTTCGTGCAACGGGTCGAGCGCTACCCAACGCCGGCCATACGGAATGGCGGTCTCGTAGTTGCCCTGGCGGCTGTAGCCCCACACTAACCGTTCCAAGGCCCCGGCCAGTTTCTGGCGCAACGCTTCCATTTGAAAGAACTGCCACTCGTCAAACTCCGGCGCATCCGGCAGGGTAAAACCGGTCAAAAAATCACCGCGATAAAGCTCGACCGCTTCGGCCAGCAGCGGCAGGGTCTCTGCACTCACTTTATCCGAGGAATTGTGATTTAACGGGGTTTTGAGGTGCTGTTGAAACGCGGTGACATCCAGCCACATGTCTGCTTCAGGCCGAAGTCCCACCTGCTCCCGGCTGATCTCCAGCCAACTATCCCCCAGCGTCTTCTTGAGCGACCACAGAGTATGACGCAAATAAGACAGCGCCCGGCTCTGGTCGGCATCGGGCCAAAGCAGGGTACTCAATGCATCCCGGCTGTGGCTTTGAGCGGTGACGACTAAATAAGCCAGCAGAGCCACACCTTTGCGCGACTCAAGCTCAAGCGATTCATCATTAAGCTCAATTCGGGGCGGGCCAAGGAAAAACAGTTTCAGCTTTGCCATCGAGGCTACCTCAGCAGCCGATTATAACACAAATCAGTGAACTTACCTCAATAGACGTTTGTTTAAACGCCTTCTTACACGACCGATAGACGAGGCTGGGATAAACTGAGGTCAGATCAATCAATTAAACATTTTACTAACGAAAGGAGCACCAAAATATCTAAGGATGTGATTGAACTAGAAGGGCCGGGAGCGGCCAACCCGAGTACAGAGAAAGTGCCGGCCATTTCACGGACCGGCAGCAATGTTCTCAAGCAAATGAGAAAACCCTATAACTGGGTACAAAATCATACCATCAATATAAGGAGATTTCTATGAAACGCAAAATATTTGTAGGGATGGGGCTGGTTGTGATCCTGATTGGCCTCATTGTAACGGCGGCCAGTGCCAACGGCCAGGCCGAACTGGCAAAAGTACGGAAGGCGACGACCAAATTCCAGCGCGTCGAGGTGGCTCGGAAAGCCGGATATGACCTGCGCGAGGGCCTGGACCACTGCTTCGCCAACCCTGGCGTCGGAGCGATGGGCTTTCATTATATTAACACGGATATACTCGACCTGAAGCTGGATGCGTTGCAGCCAGAAGCCATGGTATACGCCCCCGGGCCGAAGGGACAACTCAAGCTTGGGGCGGTTGAATACATCGTGCCGGCGGCTGACTGGGACGCAGCCGGTAATACCAAACCGCCGTCGGTGCTCGGCCGCCATCTCCACCTGAACAAAGATCTGGGGGTATATGTGCTTCACATCTGGCTCTGGAAGCACAACCCGGCCGGCATGTTCGAGGATTGGAATCCCACTGTCTCCTGTCCGTGATCAGGGACACTATGCGATACATAAACACTGGCGAAAATAAAAAATAGATTTTAAGTAAAAGGAGATTATAAAAAATGGCGCTTTATATGGATATTCACAAACGACTTGATGGCCTGACCACTGAAGCTGTTACTGGAGCCCATCAGAAAGACTTAGAGGTTCAGCAAAAATACGGAGTAAAATACCTGAAATACTGGTTCAACGAAGCCGATGGGACTGTCTTTTGCCTGTGTGAGGCCCCCAGCAAGGAAGCCGCCGAAGCCGTCCACCGCGAAGCACACGGCCTCGTCGCCGACGAAATCATCGAGATCAAAGAGGGCGTGTAAGATTGCAGCATGCCCCTGCCAGCGCTGGCTGGCAGGGGCCTCTTTGCCCACTGGTTCAACACTCACGTCGAAGTGTCCAATGTCTCGGAGCCGCCGTTTCTAATTTTGTTAGGTGCTGCGCCCGTCCCGGTACAAACCGAGGTTTGTTACTCCAATTTACAAAGAGGACCGTCAATGTTCTGGACAATCTTAAGCAATGCTTTCATTCTTTTCACCCTGTGCCTGGTCCAGGTGTCCATCGGCACGCTCCGGACGATCATGATTACCCGGGGCAAACGAATCTGGGCAGCCCTGCTCGGCTTTATTGAAGTGAGCCTGTGGGTCATCGGCGTCAGCCAGATCATCGGTCATCTCGATACCGCCTGGAATGTGGTGGGTTACAGCGGCGGCTATGTCGCCGGCACGATGCTGGGGATGTGGTTGGAGAGCCGCCTGGCCCTGGGCTATGTCAATGTAGATATCGTTTCAGCCACCAGGGGGCCGGAGATTGCCCAGAAAGTGCGCCAGGCCGGCTTCGGGGCCACGCAGTTGCCTGCCCAGGGGCGCTCCGGCCCGGTGCAGTTGGTCGGGGTGGTGGTCTCGCGCAAGCAGGTGGCTCACCTGCTCCGTTTGGTCAATGAGATAGATGGCGCTTCCTTTGTTACCATCAAGGAAGCGCGGCAGGTCATCCACGGCTACCAACCGGCGCTGAAATAACAACTAAAGACTCAATCAAACTCCATGAAAGATAAGGACCTAATGATTATGATGACAACTTTGACCCCTGAAATGGAAGCCCTCAAGGCTAAACTCAAGGCGACCTGGACGGCCGGCGACTTTGGGCAGATTGCCAAATCTTACGCCCCCGGCGCAGCCGAGTTTGTAAACCGGTTGAAGCTACAACCAGGTGAGCGGGTCTTGGATGTGGCCTGTGGGACCGGTAATCTGAGCGTCCCGGCAGCCCGAAGGAGAGCCAGGGTGATTGGCCAGGATATTGTCCCCAATTTGCTGGAACAGGGCCGGGCCAGGGCCAATGCCCAGGGCCTGACCATCCGCTTTGAGGAGAACGACGCCGAGGCGCTACCCTATGACGACGCCGCATTTGATACCGTCATGACCATGTTTGGGGCTATGTTTACGCCCCGGCCCGACGTGACCGCGGCAGAACTGGCTCGAGCCTGCCGGCCCGGCGGGCGCATCGCTATGGCCAACTGGACGCCGGGCGGCTTCATCGGCCAGATGTTCAAAATTGTGGGCAAATATGTCCCATCGGCCCCCGGTATGCCCTCACCCCTGCTGTGGGGCGATGAAGCCATCGTCGCCGAGCGGCTCAACGGCAGCGTGGCCGATCTCCGCCTCACCCGGCGCTCGATCACCTTCAACTTCCCCTTTACGCCGGCCGAGGTAGTGGAGTCTTTCCGCCGCTACTACGGCCCAACCTACAAGGCATTCGGCGCTCTGGATGAAAAAGGCCAGGCCGCGCTGCACCAGGAGTTAGAGCAGCACTGGGCGGCCCACAACCAATCCAAAAATGGGGTGACGCAGGTCGAGTCAGAGTACCTGGAGGTAGTGGCCATCCGGGCCGCATGAATTTAACCATCAAGGCACATTTTCAACCTCAATGAGTATCAATGGTGCGCAGCCTGGTGCGTTTTGAGCTACGTTCATGGTGCGCCAGCTTGGTATAGTGAGAACAATATTAACCAATATTCAAACCAATCCAATCTAACAATGAAAAGGAGATAAAAAATGACAATTAAACGTAATCTATTCATCGGGGCCGCCCTCTCAACATTGGTCGCCAGCACGCTGTTTACCGCAGGACGCAACTCCAACCGTAAACCGCAGACCGACTGGAACCGGGAACAATGGCTCCGCCTCTTGAGCGGGACGAATAGCAGCTCTCATATTCAACCTGATCCAGTTAGCCGGCGAGGCGCTCCGGCAGAAATCATCGGCCGGACAGATTATCCACTCTATCGTTAATCAGGGATGAACTCCACCCAACCGAACCGGTTGCAGATTGCGCCCAGTATATTCAGGGTGCAGCAGTACCATTGAAATTTCTCAGAAAATCAGGGGGACAAGATGAAAAGAATAACCTATCAAAGTGCAACGGCGCCTTCGCTATTTGCACCCTGGGTGCCCGACGCCTGGTTCAAGCCAAACCAGGCCATCATTACCTCGGCTGATATTCGCCATCCCTGGCGCTCTGTCTACGGGTTCCCGCTGACCGTGGCCCAACTGGCGACCCATCAAAAGGTAATACTCCACTGTCGAGAGGATGAGGTTTTTGATCTGATGGCCGGTCTAAACGACCTGCTCAAAAATCCGGTGCATCTCAACGGTGCTTTTACCTGGCTGCAACAGCTCGAACAACGAATCCATGAAAAACTGGTTCGGTTGAGACAGTTTGAAGCACAACCTCTAACACAGGAGGAAACCGTGGAACTCATGGCTTCTGCCGAGCAATTGCTAACCGAACCGCTATCTGAGACGGTGGAAAATCGCCTGCTGGAGTTCCTGTCACCCGATCAACCGGCTGCCGAAATTAATGGGCTAGACCAGATGTCGAAGCGGTTGCGGCGCTGGTTGCCAGTTCTGGAAAGGGTCAAAGACCTGGGGTTCCAGGTGGTGGTGTTTGACCGGCGTCGCCAGCCGTCTCGCCCGGCTCTGGAAGCGGGTCGCAACGAGGTTAGCGGGCTGGGTGGATTGCCGGCCAGATTTTTACTGCCGCAGCAGTATCACTTGACCTTGTGGGCCTATCTGGTGTGCCGGAGTGATACGGGTCAAGCCGGGGTGTGGAATTGATCATTGGATTGATTTCAAAAATTAGGTTTTCCAAAGGAGTTAAATTATGGCTACAGCATCATTCATCCAACAAGTGGGGCAAAATTGGCCCGGGTGGTCCACCTGGTTCAAGCGACAGATCCAGCGCCGGTCCTTAAACCGGGCCATTACCCGCGCTTATACATCCTTTGCCCGGCAGTACCCGGACTGGGTTGATTATTTCTTCGACGAGTATTTTCTGCGTCAGCGCGCTTTCCCCGTCTTGGCAGGCTACCTGGAATTTAAAGCCTTGCCCACCTCCTTTGAACTGGCTCGAGGTTGGGCCGAACAATTCGCCTGGCCCAACCTCGAAATGAAGGAACGGCACCTGGCTCTACTTATGCCAGTTGCGGCGGATTTCTTGCGCCGTCTGGATCGGGAATTGTTCCATTAACCCGACCATGCTGACCCATTATCGCACGACCATCGGCCTGTTAAGTCGCGATGCCCGGCTCCTGCTGCTGACCGTTATCGTGGTCGGGTTTAGTTACATGGGCGTCTATGTGACTCTGTTCAACCTCTACCTGCTGCGCCTCGGATATGGGCCGGTCTTCATAGAGCCTTTTACCCAGCAGGAGGTTGGCCGGTCAACGGTAAACCTGCCCGGAATTCGGCCTCCTGCAGATTTGCCGCAATTCGGCGGACAATCTGCTGCACCTGCATCTCGTGAGCGGCAGCTTTTTCCTCTTGTTTCTGTGCTCGATACAGATCTGCCAAAGCCGCATGGAGCTGCCACACCAGGCGAATTCGACCGTACCCCTCCGCCATTTCGAGGGCCTGCTGTAAAGTTGTAGCCGCCGTTTCCAACTGATCTAGCCTTAGCAACGCCATTCCCCGCCAGTGAAGTGCTCGGGCCTTTATTTCGCGCAGGTCATGCCGCTCGGCCAGCTCCCATAGCTGTTCAGTATAGGCGAGAGCTTGTTGCGGCTCCCCCCTAGCTAAGGCCAACTCGGCTAACCCCTCCAGACAGCGAGTAGCGTGAATTTCCATTCTGTGCCTGAGGGCATTGGCCAAAGCGCCTTGCAACTCAGGCTCGACTCCCAGATGTCCCAGCCGTAATTGGCTGATCGCAAAATCCGCTTGCAGCCGGGGTAACCAATCACCCGCCTGAGTCTGCTGGGCCAGGGCAATTGCCTGGGTATGGTCTGCTTTAGCCCGTTCAAGTAAGTTGAGTTCCAGCCAGAGGAATCCACGCGCCCAGGTATAGGTGGATTGCAGCCGTTTAGCGCCGATCGTTTCAGTTAAAGCAATACTCTGATTGATAAAGGTAATCGCCTGCTGAAAATCACCTTCGCTGGCATGGTTAAGGGCTAAATGGGCCAGGGCAATCACATAATGCCAATCCAGATGGGCTGCCCGGCTAATTTCCAAGCCTTCTTTTAGGATTTGTTCTGCCCGTTGATAGTCAGCAACACCGTGCAGCCCCTGTGAAGCATAGCCGATGTTATCTAAATTTTCACACTCATAACTTTTATCTTGAATCTGCCGGGCTAAATTCAAAGACTCTTCATAAAGCTCAATGGCGCCTTTGGCATCGCCCGACAGCCACCGCGCTTCGCCCAGCCCGTGGAGAGCTTGAACCGCAACCAGATTGGTCAAACCCAACTGCCGGCAGATATCAACGGCTTCTTGATGGTAAATCAGAGCTCTATCGTTGTAACCTTGACTCCAAGCAACCGTACCTATATGGTAAAGGGCGTCAACCACACTCTGTTGATCTCCCTGTTGTCGGGCAAGTTTAAGCCCCTCTTCAAGATAATATAAGGCGCTCTCATAAAGATCAACCCGGCGATAAACCTGCCCCATGTGGATGAACAAATCCCGTTCTTTATCCGGCTCACCTGCGGCTCGAGCTGCCTTCAGGACGACGGCCAGATCGCCAATCGCTTCGTCGGCCATGCCGCCCACAAGCCCACGAGCTTTACCTCGCTGCTCATACAAATCGAGGGCCACCCTCTGATTGGCAGCACTAGGGTACTGTTCGGTCAAAGCTCTAGCCCGATCGTAGAAATGGAGCGCTTCAGGCATCGCAAACAACTTTCGCGCTTGCTCGGCGGCCAGGGCCAGATAAGTGATCGCCTTATCCCACGTTTGACCTTTTTCGAAATGCTCGGCCAGGGCGCCGGGTGGATGATTACCCCGCGCTTCCAAGACCTCAGCGACCCGCCGATGTAATAACCTGCAACGCGTCGTGCTCAGATCATGGTAGGCGACTTCCCGAATTTTGTCGTGGAAGAAGTCGTAATGATCGTCTTCATCCTCGCGCAGCAGTTGGCGAGTGGTCAAATCCTCGACCAGATCCAGCAGTGACAACTCGCTCTCAGCGGTCACAGCGCTTAAGAGCGGCAAATCAAATCTTCGGCCATAGACTGCCGCTATCTCCAAGAGCGTGCGCGCTTGTTTTGAAATGCGACGGAGGCGATTATGGACGGCTTCACGCAACGCTTCGGGTAGGGTCAGCTCACTAGGTGCCGTCCGCAGCCGTTGGAGGTCAACCTGCCAAAACTGGTGGTCATCTTCTTTGAGGATGTTCTGCTCTTGGAGTGATTGCAGGATCGAAATCAGAAAGAGCGGGTTGCCCTCTGTCTCATGATAGAGCCACTGCCCTAACTCGGCGGCCTGGGAGGCAGGAGCGGACAGCGACGCAACCAACGCACCGGCATCTTCAAGCGAAAGGCGATTTAACGTTATGTGCAAACTGTGCGGCTCTCCTAACAGGCTGTGCAGATAGGCTGAAAGCTGCTCATTGGCGGCTGCTTCCTCGCTGCGAAAGGTACCGATCAACATGACAGGCTCGTTGGCGATGTGTCGCGCTAAGTAAGGTAGAAACTGAAGGGTCACTTCATCCGCCCAGTGAAGGTCGTCAACAACCAGCATCAACCCCTTCTGCCCGGCGGCCGCAGTCAAGAACTGCTGCAAGGTTCGGAATAGACGGGCCTGACGAACCTGGTCCAAACCGGTGGGCAGAGCAGGGAGATTCGGGAAGACCTGCTCAATTTCCGGCACGAGGAAGGCGAGTTCGGCCAGAGTACTGGCCGGGAGGTGTTGAAAGGTTCCGCTGGGACAACCAGAGAGCGCCTGATAGACCAGGTCAATGACGGTCTGGTAAGGCACGCGCTGCTCGATCTCATAACATTTCGATAAAAGAACAACGACGCCTTGATTCTGTGCAGTTCGAACAACTTCCTCGACTAACCTGCTCTTACCGATGCCAGGCTCGCCTTCGAGCAAGACCACATAGCCGGATCTGCTCTCGATGCTTCTCAGCCTTTCAACCAATTGGGTGTACTCTCGCTCACGGCCAACAAAGGGCATTGTTGGTGAGGATAAGTAATGCGGCAGGGTTGGAACCGTAGAATCTGGACGAGACGTCAGCGGCGGAGTTGGCAATATTGTTCGGTTAGACGGTTCGACTGATTCTACGCCCAGAAATTGATGCACCTCGTCCAAAAATTGCAGCCAGGCCGGTTCGTGTTCCAGCAAGATATGGTTTTTGCTTTCCAACGGCACAAAGCGCGCGCCCGGTATGAGGCTGGCAACCAATTCACCTTCATCAAAGGGGATACGGGCATCGCTTCTCGCGTGCAGCACCAGCGTTGGTGCTTTAACCTGTGCGGCCAGGTTTCGCACATCAATGGTATTAAATCCGGCCACTATGCGCATGGCATTTTCAGGAGAAGCCGACATTCGCTGCAGATCGTTAAACCAGTGCTGCTGCTCCAGGCTGGCGTCGGGCATAAATAGCGTGGTAAAAACCTGGCGGAAGGCGGGATTTTCCTGGCCCCATCCAATTTTGATGAGTTGGAGAAAAGTTTGTACTTCTTCAAGCTGCTGCGGGCTTAGATTGCGTTTGAGTCGCCCCCGCGCGTAGCTGCCATACAGGATCAAGTGGCTGACCTTTTCGGGATGGCGAACGGCATAAGCAATGGCAATCGGTCCTCCCTGAGAGAGACCGAGCAGGGGGAAGCGTTCCAGGCCAGCGGCCTCGACCACCGTTTCCAAATCTTGCACCCAAGTCTCAAAGGAAAAGTCGTCTACCTGCCAGTCCGATAGGCCAGACCCTCGTTCATCGTATCGAACCAGGGTGTGCTGCCGGGTCAAACCTTCCAGCCAGTGCCGCCAGACCGGGCTTTGCCAGTCATACTCCAGGTGGCTGAGCCAGTTGGCCGCTTTGACCAGGGGCGGGCCTTGCCCCACCGTCGCATAGGCCAGGCGAACCCCATCGGTAGTACGGCAGTAGCGGATTTGCTGCGCCAGTGAGGGCGGCGTGGCAGTAGCCCTGGCACTTTCCCGCCTGGCTGAGGTTAGGTCATCTCCTGTTAAGGTTGGCGCGCCGGCAGCGGCGCGGGAACTTTCAGTAGCCGGTGCTTCTGTGGGCGCACTTGGTAATTTTTGCGTCCCAGCCTTTTTTCGTTCCGCCGCTTTTTTGCTCCGCTGCTCTTCCGCTTTGATGAAAGGGGCGAAAATACGCTTAGCTTTGATCGCTTCGTACAGGGTGGTGGTTTCTTCTTCCGGCGGCAGGCCGAGTTCTTCCTCCAGCAGCTTGACGTACTCTTCGTATTGTCGAAGCGCGGCAGCCGGCTGCCCGGCCTGGTCATACATCTGGATCAACTGGTACTGGGCCGGTTCGTGCAGCGGGTCGAGCGCCACCCAGCGCCGGGCGTGCGGAATGGCCGCCTCGGCTTTACCCTGGGTGTTCAGCCCTCGAACCAGCCGCTCCAGGGCAATCGCCAATTCCTGGCGCAGGCTTTCAGTTTGAAAAAACTGCCAATCATCAAATTCTGGGCTGTCCCGCAGGGTGAATCCGGCCAGAAAATCACCGGTATAGAGGGCGGTGGCTTCGGTCAAGCGAGTGACACATTCGGCGCAGACAATTTCTGGGGCGTGGCTGTGTTCCCGGCAGGCGGCCAGGAGGGCAGAGAACTGCGCGGTATCTACCCAGAGGCCAGCCTCACGGTTCAAATCGAGCGTTTCCCGGTCGGCGCTGAGCCAGGCACCGGGCAGGCTGGTGTTGAGCACGGCCAGATCTCGCCGCAAATAAGCCCGGCCGCGCTGCTGGTCCAGATCAGGCCAAAAGAAGGTTGCCAGGCTGTCTCGGCTGTGGGTTTGACCGCTGACAGCCAGGTAGACCAGCATCGCCAGGGCTTTGCGGCGCTGGATTTCAACCGGCGCACCGTTAAGCTCGACCCGCGGCGGGCCAAGCAAAAACAATTTCAAGCCTGCCATCGGAATGACTCCTATCGGGGGGAGGATCAAATTATAGCAGTAATAAAAATTTCAACCAAATTGCCGGATGGAACGCTTTTTGGTGCGTTTGCCGCAACGATTCCGGTACGTTGGGAGGGTATAGTGTAGGCATAACCTCAACTGATGAACCTTCGATCTCACCTATTCAAATGAAAAAGGAGGTCAGTATTAAAACGAAAGGATTAAAAATGTCTGCCAAACACAACTTGTTCAATTTTTTAACCAGACCGGCCATGGCGGCCCTGCTCGTGCTATTCCTGGCCCTGCTCCTCAATGCTGCTTCTTTCGGATGAGGATGCCGCCGGTCAGGTTGAGACTAAAGGTGACTGGCACTTGGTTAGCTCTAAGCTTGGCTGTTCTCAATTGTCTTGCCAGAAGAAAAGTGCCAGTCACCTGAGTAGTAACAAAAACTCTTAATAATCAATCATAGCTTAAAAAATGAAAGGACCTAAACAATGACCCGCACCAAAACTATCCAAGAAATCCAGGCCGAGTACGAAGGCGTTAAAGAGGCCATCACCTCCTTGACTGCTGAACAGGCCAAGCTGCAACACCGGCTGACCGCGCTCAACCTGCTGCAACAAGTCAAGCAGCATGGGATAGCCCGCGCTCAGACCACCTGGTACGTTGCCGGCGGTGGGAATTAAGCTTAACCCCCAAGAATTGGATGACCTTACAGAGTACGCTCTGGTTTTCCAGTTGTCCTTCGGACCCGAAGGCCAGAGCGTATCTTTGGCAGGCACTTTTTATTGTGCTGGGCGAGACAGGAACTAAAACGAGGTAGCTCAATGAAGCGACAATCATCAACTAACACCCAGGCTGCTTTTGGTCACGCTGTGGTCATTGGCAGCAGTATTGCCGGACTGACCGCGGCCCGTATCCTGAGCGACCATTTCGACCGCGTCACTCTTATTGAGCGGGACCGTCTCCCGGCGACTCCTGACTTTCGCCGGGGCGCACCTCAGGGCCGGCACGCGCACTTACTACTGCCGCCGGGTCAGGCCGTCCTGGAGCAACTTTTCCCAGGGCTAAACGCCACCCTGCTGGCCGCCGGGGCGACCTTCATCAACAGCGACCCGGAAACCCCCTTTTTTCTCGACGGGGCCTGGCACGATGACCTGACCTGCTTGAGTTGCAGCCGGCCTTTATTGGAAAGCACCCTCTATCAGCGGCTGGCGGCTCACCCCAGTGTGCGCATTCTCCAGGGGTACGATGTTTTGGACCTATTGGTTGACCCGCACCGGCGGCACGTCAGCGGGGTCCGTTTGCGCCGCCGCGGGTCAGCTCCCAACGAGACCAGCCTGCCAGCCCAACTGGTTATAGATGCCAGCGGGCGAGGCTCACGCGCGCCGCAGTGGCTGGCTAATCTGGGCTACACCCCACCCCGAGAAACTATTATTGATCCGTTTACAGGCTATACCACCCGCATTTACCGGCGTTCACCCGGCTTTGCCGAGAACTGGAACTTGCTGCGGGTCCGGCGCACCCCGCCGGATGGCACCCGGGGCGGCTTGATCTCACCCATCGAGGGCGACCGCTGGTACGTGACCTTGATCGGCATGTCCCACGATTACCCCCCCACCGACGCAGAGGGATTCCTGGACTTTGCCCGCAGCCTGCCCAGCCCGCGTATCTATGAAGCGATTCAGGGAGCGGAACCACTCTCCAGCATTTATGGTTTTCGGAATACCCAAAACCGGCTGCGCCATTACGACGAACTGCCGCACTACCTGGAAGGCTTCCTGGTTTGTGGCGACGCCGCCTGTGCGGTCAGCCCGGTGCATGCCCAGGGAATGACCTCGGCGTTGTTAGGGCTGGAGGGGCTGGCCGACTGCCTGGCGGAGCAGCGCAGCCGGGGCAGCCTGGCCGGCTTGGCCCAAACCTTCCAACAGCGCCTCCGCCAGGCAACCCAGGGGGTCTGGAAATTGATCATTGCCGACGATTTGCGCTGGCCGGCTACCCTGGTAACCGAACGTCCTGCCGGGGCAAGCCGTTTGCACCAACCCGGATTGGCTTCCAATCTACCGACACTTTCCGGCAGCACGGTGACAGGGTAACAACGTCGCCAAACATGAACTGCCCTGTCTACCGTCTACTATAAAGGAGGTTGTTATGAAAACAAAAGCGTGGGGCAACCTGATCTATCCGCTGGCCCCTGGCCGGATTTCCGTCAAGCCGCGGCAGCAAGGGTTAACCATGATCCTTGACCGCTGCCAGGGCCTTAACGATAGCCAAGACCTGCTGGCCCTGACCGGCGATTACATTGATTATATTAAGCTCAGTTTTGGCACCAGTGTCTTTGTGGACGAGAGCCTGCTGCGCCGCAAAATTGAGCTGGTACGAGCGCATGAGATAGACATCTATCCCGGCGGCACGCTCATGGAAATCGCCCTGTTTCAGGGTGTTTACCCGCAATTTGTCCGCCGGGCCAGGGCGCTGGGCTTTACCGCCCTGGAAATCTCTGATGGCAGCATCACTATTCCACGCCAGGTGCGGGATGACTGCATCAAGCAGGCTCTCGATGCCGGGCTAAAAGTCATCAGCGAGGTGGGTAAAAAAGATTCCACCCAGTATATCCCGCCGACGGAGTTGGCCGAGCAGATCGCCAGAGACCTGGCCCTGGGCGTAGAGAAGGTCATTGTCGAAGCCCGCGAAGCCGGCCGGGGCATTGGCATCTACGATGAAGAAGGGCGGCTGCGCGGCGATGAGATGGCCGCTATCATCAACTATCTGGGTGACAATCAGGACGAGGTTTTGTGGGAAGCGCCGCTGCCCAGCCAGCAGTCAGCCCTGATTTTACGCTGCGGCCCGAATGTCAACCTCGGTAATGTCAAACCCAACGATGTTTTGGGGCTGGAAGCGATGCGCTGCGGCCTGCGCTTTGAAACCTTTCGTCACTTTGCCCCGTCTCAAGGGGAAATGATGGCCTTGCCGCTATCCCTCGCCTCTGCCGCATAAAAATTCATCCCATGGTGCATTTTGTGGTGCGCTTTCTGGTACGTCTGCGGTACGGCTGTGAGGTAAACTAGGCCCAGAGACAGAGAAAACAGACCTGATTGATGGGTAATGGCTTCAAATGACAAACAACACTGGCGGTCAATCAGGAAAGGAGGGCGTTTGATCGAAATCGAACACGATTATCTCAGTTGAACGGTAGTTCAGGGGGTGGAGGTGAGACCGCTTCCAGGTGAAGTGCAAAGCCCGGCCCTCGCAATCTTAACAGGCTTTCATTTATAAATATCAAACAAATTACAATTCTTAACAAAGGAGAAAATTAAAATGACCCCTCAAGAAACCAACGTTTATATGAAAGAAAAGATGGGCTTTCTGCCGCGCATGTTTGCCACGGTCAACCAGATTGCTCCCCCCGCCGGCCAAACCTTTGCCGATTTCTACGCCACCATTTTTGGCAACGGCGCCCTGCCCCAGAGAATCAAAGAGTTGATGTTCATGTCAACCGGCGTGGCCTATTGCTCCCCGCGCTGCATCATCCACGTCCTCCCGGCCATCGAGGCAGGCGCGACCGACTCCGAGATCTTTGAGGCTGCCGCCGTCGGGATGATCGCCGCCGGTTTTGTCCCAGGTGGTCCCGGCATCCCCTACGCCTTTGAATACGCTGCCAAGTGCATGGACATTGCCGCCAAGTATCGCGCCGGCGAGGAGTGGGAATACCTGCCCGCGCCCAAGTTCAATCGCGGAGTTTACTAAAATCAGCAGCTCTTAGAGATTGATTGGAGATTGGACTCGCTGCCAATCTCCAATCTCTCATTTTTTGTGGAGGACATACGATGAATGATAACGCCCCCTTGACCCAATTGGCCGCAGAGATGGCTCAACTCCAGCAGCAGATCGAACAGATGAACCAGCGTCTCGATATGATCTATGGCGCCGTCACTCGCCTGGCCGAGGCCAAAGCCACAGCGCCGTCACCCGTTGATCCGTGGGCCAAAGAAACGGCTGCCTCTCAGCGAGCTGCTGGGATGGCCTTCTCGGCCCAGGCGCTGCTGGACCCCGGCAGTATGTTAGCTTCATTACATCAGCACGCCGTCAAGACGGGTCTGAAGATACCCACCGAATCGGTTGAACGTTTGCAGGAGGGATTACCTGTAGGAGGGGTGAAGGATGGTAACCATTCCGGCGGCGGCGGGATGTTCGAGCAGCGCTGATACCGTGCTGAGGAAAAACACGATTGGCTGAGACTAAAACCCCCGAAAACGATAGCCCAGGCCGGTCACAGTTTCGATGGCCGCCGCGTGATGGTTAAGCTTCTTGCGCAGCGAGCGAGTCACCGAGTCGACCACATTGCTGCCGCCGCCATCGTACTCGTAGCCCCAAACTTCTTTGAACAGATCGGGCAGGGCCGGCACAAAAACCTGCCGCACCGGCTTAAAATCTAGCGAAACCCTGTCAGGTCTGATGGACCTGACAGGGTTAAAACCGTGTTTTTGGCCCGGCTCTTAATTTTCCCAAAAATCTAAAATCCACAATCTAAAATTTCACAAAAACCCAACTGGAAGACAGTATGGATTTAGATTTGTCTATCAAGCAGCCTTTACCTTACCCAGATGGGTGATAGATTTTTAGGTTTTTGTACTCCTATAATAGCTCTTTTTACCCTTTTAGCTCACCCAAATGGGTGTATGTTGGGTGAACAGAGAATGATATAGTATGTACATAACTGTGCTTCGTGTTTGCAAAAAATTCCTAATATGTGATAAAACCGATATTTTGAGCGGTCAGATTATATCATCAGAGGGATAGTCTTGTTATCCTCCCGATCATAATGGATAATATAATCTTCGCCTTCCTCTTTTCTTCTGCCGCTCATTGGATGTAATTGTTCTATTGGGTTAGCTTATCAGAATTCTACTACGGGGGTCAGGAAAGGAGAAACTCCTTTATGAGCCAGGCTGCGACATCCACGAACGCCGAGCGAGTAAGAGAACAGCTAGAACGGATTCTGGCCGGCATCAAGGACGATTTTGTGATGTACGATCATGACTGGCGGTATGTCTATGTCAACGACCGGGCCGCCCAGACGCTCGGCTATCCCAAAGAGCAGCTCATTGGGCAGCGAATCTGGGATTTGTTCCCGGATGCAGTCGGCAATTTCTTCTACCAACAGGTTCACCAGGCTGTCGCCGAGGGACGAGAGATTACCTTTGAGTTCTACTATGAACCCTTTGCTCGCTGGTTCGAGAACCGGGCCTACCCTATTGCCGAGGGGCTGCTCCTCTTCACCGCCGACATCACCGAACGCAAGCACTGGGAGGCCCAGCGAGAACAGCTCCTGGCTCGGTTGGAGGCCGAATACGAGCGCCTTGAGACCATCTTACAGCAGATGCCGGCAGGGGTGGTCATTGCCGCTGCCCCTTCAGGTGAAACCCTGCTGGTCAATGAATATGCCAAATGGCTGACCGAATACGGCTTTGAGGTCAGCGCCGAAATCGAGCGGTACCAGGAGATCCAAACTTTCCAGGGACTGCATGCCGATGGTCGCCCTTATAAGGCCGAAGAGTGGCCGCTCGCGCGTGCGGTGCGCCGGGGAGAAGTCGTTGCGAACGAGGAGATCGAACTGCTGCGGGCGGACGGCTCGCGGATCATCCTTCAAGCCAATGCCACGCCCATTCACAATACTGAGGGCCAAATTGTGGCCGGCGTGACCACCTTTGTAGACATCACGGCCCAAAAACGAGCCGAGCAAGCCCTGCGCGAGAGCGAAGCCCGCCTCCGCAGTAATGCTGAACGTATCGCCAGTCTGCAGGTGATTACCGCCAGGCTGTCCGAAGCACTGACTCCCTCGCAAGTGGCCCGGGTTATCCTCGATCATGGCCTCTCCGCTATCGGGGCCAGTGCAGCCTTAATTGCTTCACAGGGCCAGGCCGGCGCTGATTTCCAGGTGCTTGACTATACTGGCTATACGACCGAGATCATCGCCCCGTGGCGCTCTTTTCCAGCCCACCCGGGGATCCCGATGGCCGATGTGGTCCAATCGGGCCAGCCCCTCTTTATCAGTTCCAGGGAAGCGGCGGCAGAGCTGTACCCCACCATTATGGCAGGCAGCAAAATCACCAGCGCCGCCTGGGCCTTGCTGCCGCTCAAAGCCAAAGGAGGCATTATTGGCGGCCTGAGTATCGCCTTTGCCGAAGCCCGAGAATTTAGCTCGGATGAACGCGATTTTATGCTGACCCTGGCCCGGCTATGCGCCCAGGCGCTGGAGCGCGCCCGCCTCTACGAGGCCGAGACCATCGCCCGAACTGAAGCTGAAACGGCAGGGGAGCGGTTAGGTCTTTTAGTCGAGGCCAGCAGTGTTCTCATTGCTTCGACCAGCTATGAAACCGCCCTGGCTGACCTGGTCCGCCTGATTGTGCCGCGCCTGGCCGATTGGTGTGTAGTGGACGCTATTGGCGAAGATGGCCTTTTTCACCGCCTGGCGATTGTTCACCGGGACCCGACCAAGTCAGACCTGGTCGAGGCACTGCAGCACCGCTATCAGGTGCTTGAGCCGCACCAAGAGCACACCATTACCAAAACGCTGAACCGCGGCCAATCCTGGTTCGACCCGGAGGTATCAGAAACCCGCCTGGCGGCTGAGGCGCGAGACGAGGAACATCTCAGACTGTTGCAGGGCCTGGGCTTTGCCTCAGAAATGGTCGTCCCGTTGGTGGCTCGCGGGCAGATCCTGGGCACGCTCACCTTTGTCAGAACGAGCAAGGAGCGGCGTTACAAGGCGGAGGATCTGTTTTTGGCCGAAGAGTTAGCCCGCCGCGCTGCCGTTGTCGTTGATAACGTCCGTTTGTTTGAAGCCGAGCGAGCGGCTCGGGCCGAGGCCGAAGCCAGCCAGCAGCGTCTGGCTGTGCTGGCCGAGATGCGCGAACGCAACCGCATGGCCCAGGAACTGCACGATACGGTCGCGCAGGCGCTGGGGTACTTGAACTTGAAAATTGGAATGACTTACACCTCGCTGGCCAGCGGGCATGGCGATACGGCTTTGGCCAATCTCCAGGAGTTGAAACAGGTCATCGGCGAAACTTACACCGACGTCCGTGAGGAAATTTTTAACCTGCGGGCCAAGGTACTGTCGGGGCTTAGTTTTATGGAAGTATTGAGTCGGTACATTGATAAGTACCGCCGTTTCTACAATCTAGAAATTCAGTTGATCCAGGAGACCGATCCAACCTTGTTTGAATTTCAACCGGAGGTAACCACTCAGCTCGTCCGAACGATCCAGGAGGCGTTGATTAACATCCGTAAGCACGCCAAAGTCAATCGGGCGACGATCCGCTTAGGCCAGGAAGAGAGCGCCCTTTGCATCAGCATCGAAGATCAGGGCCAGGGTTTTGATCTGGCCCAAAGCAAAGAAAAGGATTCGAGTTTTGGTTTGCAGATCATGCAGGAGCGGGTCAAGAGCGTGGGGGGCAGCATGGACATCAAGACAGCTCCGGGCCAGGGCGCCCGGGTTATTCTACGTTTTGGTAAAGGGTGAGGAGATAGATGCCACGTCAATTAGGACAACGACACCGGGATCTGCGGGCACACCATCAAAGATTAAAGACCCAGATGGGCGCTTTACAACAGGAAATAGCCGCCTGTAAGGAGGAAGCCGAGCGGCTGCGCCGAGCCATGGATACGGCTCAAATGAGCTACTGGCTTCTCTCCGAAAATGCCCGCGATATTGTGTTGTTTATCCGGGCCAGCGACGGCCGGATTGTTGAGGCCAACGCCGCCGCCGTTGCGGCCTACGGCTATGATTACCCCACGCTTCTCACCAAGACCATCTCTGACCTGCGCGAGCCTGCCACGCTTAACGCCCTTCCTGAGCAGATGCAGCAGGCCGATGCCGGTGGTATCCTGTTCGAAACGCGCCATCGCCGCAGCGACGGCTCTATCTTTCCAGTCGAGGTCAGCGCGCGCGGGGCCGATGTGGGCGAAGAACGCTTACTTTTAAGCATCATTCGCGATATTACCGAACGCAAACAGGCGGAAGCGGCTTTGCGCCGGGGCCAGGAGCGGCTGCAGATGGTGCTGCGGGCGGGACGGATGGGCTGGTGGGAGCGCGATTTGCGCACAAATGAAACCACCTGGTCCGACACTCTCTACGACCTGTTAGGCCAGGGAGCGCCGGGCAACCGCCCCAGCTACGAGCAGTTCCTGCAGCGGGTTCATCCCGACGACCGGCAAAAGGTGCAGGATCGAGTGCGCCGGGCCATTGATGAGCGAGGGGAGTACAGCGCGGAGTACCGGCTGGTCCATCCCAACAGCGGGGTTCGCTGGGTGCTGGAAAAGGGCCGGATTTTCTACGATCCGGCCGATCACTCGCAGCGCCTGGTCGGGGTGTCGTTCGATCTTACCCAGCGCAAATGGGTTGAGGAAGGCTTGCGCGAGAGTGAAGCTATTTTGCGCAGCTTTTACGACAATACGACCTTGCTGTTGGGCCTGGTTGAAATCGGTGAGGATGACATTCTGCATCTTTATGATAACCCGGCGACCCATCGCTTTTATGGGCTGCCAGCCGCCGAAAGCACGACCGGGCGTTGGGCCAGCTCTCTGGGGATGCCGCCAGCAGCGATTCGCGAGGGGCTGAGCCGCTTCCGGGAAAGTGAGCTGAGCGGGCAGCCGGTCAAGTTTGAATATGTTCACGACAGCCCCAGTGGTCCTCGCTGGCTGGCAGCTACGGTGGTCGTCATCGGGCCGGGTTTTTCCGGCCGTACTCGCTTCTGTTACGTCGCCGAAGACGTGACCGAACGCAAGCAGGTCGAAATAGGCCAGCAGGTCCTGGCTGAGGCAGGCCGGCTTCTAGCGATGTCGCTCAGCGTCACGGATCGGCTGGCCGAACTGGCTGAAATTGGGGTGAAGGCCATCGCCGAGTGGTGCGCGGTGAATCTGGTCGAGGCGGACGGGACCATTCGCCTGGTTGCCGCCGCCCACCGCGAGCCGGGTAAAACGGCCCTGATCCACGAGCTGGCAGAGCGTTATCCCCTTGATTTGACTGCCCCTACCCGCACCCCGGAAGTGCTGCGGACAGGAGAGGGCCGCCTGTATGCCGGCCTTTTCGAGGCTTTGCCCCCCGACCGCAGCCAGGACCCGGCGTATCGCCGCCTGCTGGCGCAGTTAGGCGGCCAGACGATCATCATCGCGCCGCTCGTCGCCAGGGAGCGGGTGCTCGGTTCCATCACTTGTGTCTCACGGCCGGGCCAGCGCTACAATCGCGAGGACCTGGCCCTGGTCGAGGAGTTAGCCCGCCGGGCTGCTCTGGCGGTGGATAATGTTCGCCTCTATGAAGCCGAGCAGCAGGCCCGGCAAGAGGCTGAAGAAACTGCCGAACGCAGCCGGCTGGATCGAGACCTGCGCGAGACCGTAGTCCCGGCTTTGGAGAACTTGAATATGAGGATTGAACGGGTTCAGTCTCTGCTCGACAGCGGCCAGACCGACGCTGCCCAGGTAAACCTGCGGGAGTTGAAGCAGGTCGCTGCCGAAACCTACAGCCTCCTCTCCAAGTTGCTCTAGCGCCCGCGTTAATCCGTTCAAATTTGCCTCTTCTTAGCCCGTCTATATCATGCTGAGTCCCGTTTTATAAATTATATCATTACACGAAAGGATTTGCGCCCTTGCAAGCACCGCCATCCCCTACCCCCCGTGAACGAGTTAAAACAGCGCTGCGCCATCAAGAACCGGATCGAACGCCGGTTGATTTTCTGGCTACTCCCGAAATCTGGCACAGACTGGTCGAGCGGCTCCAACCCGATGCTGCGGCTGTGGGTCATTCTGACTATTTTGACCCGGCCTGGGAAGCTATTCTGCGCCATTTTGAGGTAGACTGCCGTCTCCTCTCCTATGACCAATTCTTTAACCCGCCTGACTCCGCCTTGCGCCCTCAGGCACAGGTGGATTGGTGGAGTTCCCTGAGCCGCTCCCTGCCCAACCGCATGTGGCGGCAGCGCCTGCCCGGCGGTGATTTTTACAGCCTGTGGGGGCAGCACATTCGCATCGTCAAAAATCCCGGCGGCGCTTACGAAGAGTTTGCCAGTTGGCCGCTGAAAAGCGCGGCTTCGCTGGCAGACCTCAAGAGCTTTCCCTGGCCGGACCCGGACTGGTGGGATTTCAGCCCCCTACCCGCCATTATCCGGCAGTGGGACGCCCACCAGGAGTACCACCTGCGCTTCCGTATCGGCTCCATTTTTGAAACCGCCTGGCAAATGCGCGGCTTGCAGGAATTTTTGATGGACCTGGTCATCCAGCCGGCCATCCCGCTCTACATTATGGACCGCCTTACCGAAATTTCGGTTGAAATTACCCGGCGGGTGCTGGCCCTGATCGGCAACCGGCTGGATATGCTTTACTTTTACGACGATGTGGCTACCCAGAACTCGCTCATGATTTCCCAGGAGATGTGGCGCGAGTACGTCCGGCCCCGCCAGGCCCAATTGGTCGAATTAGGCCGCGCCTCCAACATCCCGATCATGTATCACTGTGACGGCGCGATCTACCCTCTCATCCCCGAACTGATTGAGATGGGCATTGACCTGCTTAACCCGGTCCAGCCCGACGCCAAAGGGATGGAACCGGAACGGCTCAAGTCCGAATTTGGCGACCGGCTCAGCTTTCATGGCGGTATTGATATTATCAAAACTCTGCCCCGCGGCACGGAGGAAGATGTTCGCCGCGAAGTAGGCGAGCGGGTCCGGGTGCTGGGCCGGCAGGGGGGGTACATCATGGCCAGCTCCCACCATATCCAATCCGACACGCCGCTGGCCAACGTTTTTGCCATGTATGAGCTTGCCCTGCGCTACCGGCAGGAAGACAGCGCACCCGCGGCCTGGAAACCAGCCCCACAGCGCCGGGAAATGGCTGTGGTCGCGCCGGAAATTGTGGGCCCGGCGCACGGCAGCGCCGAGGAGCTGCTCGACAGCCTTTACAATGCGGTGATTGACGGGGAACGGGCCGAAGTCCAGCAGGTCGTGCCGCGGTTGCTGGCAAGGGATATCCCCCCTGACGTTATCCTTTACGAGGCCATGATTCCGGCTATGCAGGAGATCGGGCGGCAGTTTGAAAGCGGCTCCTGCTTTGTCCCGGAAATGCTGGTGGCGGCGCATGCCATGCAGGCCGGGCTGGACATCCTCAAGCCGCTGCTGGCCCAAACCGACATCCAGCCGGTGGCCAGGGCGGCAATTGGCACCATTCAGAGCGACA
This sequence comes from Anaerolineales bacterium, assembly GCA_015075185.1. Taxonomy (GTDB): domain Bacteria; phylum Chloroflexota; class Anaerolineae; order 4572-78; family J111; genus DSQQ01. Next base: position 173,786 of record JABTUW010000005.1, read on the forward strand.
TCCACGACATCGGCAAAAACCTGGTAATCATGATGCTGCAAGGGGCCGGCTTTGAGGTGGTTGACCTGGGAGTTAACACGCCGCCGGACAAGTTTATCCAGGCAATTAAAGAAGGGGCGCAACTGGTGGGCATGTCGGCCCTGCTGACCACGACGATGGTCAACATCCCCGCGACAATTCAGAAAATAAGCGAGGCCGGTCTGCGCGACCGGGTCAAAATTATTATCGGCGGCGCGCCCATTACCCAGGAGTTTGCCGACCATGCCGGCGCCGATGGCTTTGCCGCCGATGCGTCGCAAGCGGTGACGGTCGCCAAAGCGTTATTGGGGATTAGAGGTTAGAGGGAGCTGCTACTTCAACTCTTCACAGGCCAGGCCGTTTCCATCGGGGTCTAATTTGTGCGGGTCCTTGGACGGGCCGCCGGCCGCCAGAAAAACAGCCTGCGCTTCAGCCCAGGAGTTAAAATCGGTGCACCTTAACGGAGCGCCAAAAGGATCGAGCGAACCGTTGTAGTCGAAATTGATCTCAAACAGGCGCGGCAGGGTGGTCAGCACCGGTTGGTAAGGATTGAGCTGGACAAAGGCCACATCCCATAAAAATTTACCCGCCCCCATCGCTTTGACCCCCGGTTTGCTTTTCAGGTAAGTGACCAGATAGGTATAAGTCCCGGTTTCAGCGTTACAGGCAAAGTTGCCGTCCTGCTGGTTCTTGGCCGCATCCATCGCGCCCAGCGGGCCAAAACCATCCCTGGCCGGCCAGATACGGACCTCAAAGCCATAACCGGGCACAGGTTGGCACCTCTGGACGTTGAGGTCTCCCTGCCAGCGCCACTTGAATTCGAGCTGGTCAATATTAGAGGGAATAGACACGTCCCTGTCGGGAGCCAACAGGGTGATTATCCCCTGGACGGGCGAGATGGCAACCGGGGTAGCCGCGGCTGCCGGAGTAGCGGTTGAGGTTTCGCCAGGCGTAGCGGCGAGGAGCGATAATGGGGTAGCCGTTAAGGTCGGCGGCGGGGTGCTGGTAGGAGTAGGGGTGGGGGTCAAGGTGAGTAAGAGCGACAAGGGCTGGGTCGCCGAAGCCGTTGCGGTAGGGGTTGGGATGGGGGTGGCAGTTGAGGTAGAGGTTGGAGTAGGGGTAGCCGTGGCCAGGGAAACCAGCGTCACCTCAAAATTTATGACCACCGCCGGTTGGGTTGGCGTGGGGGCCGTTGAGGCAAGCGGCCACCCAGTACAGGCTAACAAGGACAAAGCCAGGATAGTCAGTATACCTGGAACTTTACCCCTCTTTAAACAAACACGCATGTAATTAATCAAGCTCACGTCTCCCATTAATTTCCACACCGGGCGCAAAGGGTATCGGCCTTGATCGAAGCATGGCAGTGATCGCCTTCGTTTTGAACCCAGGCGAAACCGGCACAGTGGGCCAGGGCGCACAAGCGGGCGTAACGATTGGTATCGGTCGGCCAGGTAGTCAGATCAACCGAACGACCTTCAAAGTGCAATGAAACCCGTTTGCTTTCATCAGCCTGGCCCAAATCATGTTCCAGCGTCGAGTCGTAACCATCCGTAACCCGCAATTGAACCAGTCCTCCCCATTCGGTCCTGACCAACTGGTTGAGCCGGTAGAGCGGCAAAAGCATATCCGGGTGCATCAAGAAATCTTCCTGATAGGGCAGAGCTTCTTCATTCTTAAAGATAATTGTTGGATCGAGATTGCCCACCAACGAGTGGTAGGCGCAGGATCCCAACTCAATCCGGCAGGCCATTGGCCCGGCCGCTGCTGTTTCGGTTTGGGTGTAACTGCCGCTGGCCGAAAGATGCTGGTCCATGAGCAGGTCAGGGATAGGGCAGGCTGATGCCGGCGTGGCGGTGGGGGTGACCGTCGGCGTGGGCCTGACGGTGGCCGTTGGGCTGGCAGTTGGGGTGCGCGTTGGCAGCGCTTCGGCGGCGGCGTCGGCGCAGGCCGGGAGGGTCAGTAAAAAAAAGATAGCGATCAGTCCCCAGGTTAACCGACCAGAACTGTCTCCCCCACGATTGAGTAAAAAGAAGTTAAAAGTTAATTTCACACCCAGCCTACCAGGGAGTTTTTAACAAGATGCTTCCAAGCGCCATCAACACTAACCCCAGCCCCATGAATACAAGAGGTTGATGCTGAGGAATACCCGGCCCTCCGGCATTTGGCAGCGCCGGGGGAGTAGCGGCCGGAAGCGGGGTTGGAAGCGGAGTGGGAACAGTGTTGAGCACAGCCTGGGGTGTATCCGTAGGCAGAGGCTGGGCCTGGCTGTAGTAGGCCAGGTTAACAATCGCCTGGCTTTGCCCATCCAGATTGACAAAGAGCGGTCCCTGGGCGGGCGTGCCTTGATCCTCCAGCCGGGGTGAAACCACATAAGTTCCGGCCTCCAGGCCGGACAGGGCAAAATTGCCGTTCTCGTCGGTGCGGGCGACCGCCTCACCCACGACCACCTCGATTCCAGCGCCGGGGCGGCCGCTGCTCAGGTCGGTCAGGGTGCCGGAGATGGTACCGTTTGAGCTGGCTCCGGTCGTATCTAAGAGGGTCGCCAGGGTTGGTGTGGGCAGCGGCGAGTCCCCAAGTTGGTAAAGTGCAGGCGCTCCCTCTACCGGCCAAACCAGCCAGACCAACAACAGGGCAGCAACCAGATTGGTAATCAGGATAGACCTGGCCGATAAGCCCCCCCTCTTTGGCCCGGCTACGGAGGGATCGGCTTGAATCCAATTCGCGCTCTGTGGATCATAGAAATACCAGGCGCCGCTCTGCGCTCCAATTTGCCAGTAGCGTCCCTGGCTGTCATAAAAACCCAGGCGATCCAGGGCCGCAGTAAAGGCGGCGGCGTCAATTTGGCCGGAGGCCAGCTCACGCTGCAAGGATTGGTACTGTCGTTTCAAAACTGCCGGATTCATAAGCTACGTCCTATCCTGGCGCTCATGGGCACGGCGGGCTAAAATAACTGGCCGTGCTGGGCAGCGACTCACCCTGGCCGTTGTAGGCGGTTACAAAGTACATTTGCCCACAAGCGGCCTCACTATCGGTGTAAGTTGTAACCGCCGCAGGGACTTCAGCTGCCAGTTCGAAGGAGGGCAGGCCGGCCGGTGAGCGGTAGACTCGATAGCCGAGAACTGCGCTGTCCGAGCCGTTGGCAGTCCACGTCAGGCGCGTTGTGCCGTCGCCCGGTTCGTAACCCTGCAAGTCAATCACCTTAGCGGGAGAACCGGGGCCGATTGCCAGAGCCGGAATACTCACCTCTACCGGCATAGGTCCACTAACAGAAGGGGGCATACCCGTAGAAGTAGCGCCTGCTGCCGATTTTATAATGATCGGCAGATAAACCCGCTCATTCTCAATACTTTGACCCGGCGCCACATCGAGATTGATCGTGACCCTATCACTACGAGTTGTGGGACATGCCGGCCCCGAGACAGTCAGAGTTATCGGGAAGGTGTTAGCATTGGTATAGGTATGGTAAACCACCTGCCCCGTAGCCGAGGCGCCATCGCCAAAATCCCAATCAAAAACAAGTGCGCCACTACCGGCATTTACAAAACCGGTAAAGGTCATAGGTATATTTGTGGCAATACTGCTTACCGGTTGATAGCTGATCAAAGGCGCTTCAGGCCAAACGCAGCTCAGGTTCCTGACCCGGAAAGGCGGACTAAGAGCACTCACCGAAGCTCTCTGCATCAGACCATTTTTGTTTATCGGCACAATGGTGATCCGCAGACGCACATCGTCACTAGCAGCTTTTGCCGCACTGTCCAAATTCTGCCCGGCTTGCCAGTTAAATGTATATTGCCCACCAGAAAAACTTAAAGCCCCGGTCGCAGGTTGCCAATTGCCGCTGCCTTTTACAGAGTATTTAACGGAGGTAGTTACCGCAAATTGACCGGCAATGCCGGCCGGATTATTCCGTAAGCCGTTTTGCCGGATTCCATCGGGATCATAGACGGTGAAGCGAACCGGAATCTGGAGCGTATTGGGGTTACTCAGAACGGTGCGGTACCAGATTTGCCCGGCTGCCGGTTTGGGCCGCTGAATTGACAAATACGAAGAGTTGAGGGGCTGGGGCATGTTGGTAACGCCCAAATGTGCCGGGGCCACATACCCATTTTCATAAAAGCCGTTCTGGCCCAGGCCGGCCATGGCCAGGTCCAGATCGCCATCTCCATCCACATCGGCCCAGGCCACATCCTGAGTATTATTATTACTGCTAGACTGCCAGACCCAGAAGAAGCGGGGCGAACCGGGTGAACTGCCCAAGTTGGCGTAGACGCGGTCCCGCTGACCCCTGTTCCCGGTTGCCAGGTCTAAGTCGCCGTCATTGTCCCAGTCACCCCAGGCGACGCTCGTGGTACTGAAGGCAGTCGTTGAGGACCAGACAGGAGTCTGGCTTAAGACGCCATTTTGATTCTCATAGATATAATTCGGGTTATTTTCATTGCCCACGGCTAAATCCATATCGCCGTCATTGTCATAATCGCCCCAAGCGACACTCCGGGTAGTATCGTTGCCTACGCTGGGTGTCCAGTTGACCAGGCTAAAAGTATTATCCCCATTGTTGTGATAAACTCGATTGGGTTGGCCGTAATTGCCCACGACAAAATCCGGTAGAACATCACTGTCCAGGTAACCCCAGGCGATAGCCCTACCTGGGCCACTTTCCGCAGAAGTCCAGGTAGGCGCTGACGCGAGCAATTGCAGACCCTCATTGGGATAAAAGTTAAGCGGCGCATTGTTATTGGCCACAATCAATTCCTGCCGCCCACTGTTATCCTGATCAAAGTCGCCAAAGGTCAGAGCGCGGGTATCAAAGGAGGGGCTAGACTGCCAGTTTGGAAACAGAGGGTAAGTACCGGCATTAAAACGATAAAGCTGATTTTTTCCCCCGGCAATACCGGCGGCAATGTCCAGATCGCCATCGCTTTCCAGGTCCGCAAAAGCGACATCACTGGACGGGCTGAGAAATGGAAGTTGAAGCTGAAATGAACCATTGTTAGGGGCATAGAGTCTATTCACCGGCGAAGCCGCGCCAACCAGAAAGTTATTACTGCCTCCTTCCAGGCCGCCGCCGTCCACATCCCCCAAGGCCACCCCGCTCCCTTGAGAAGCATCAATTGAAGTCAAGCCGCGAGCCAGAAAAGCAGAGAACGTGGTTAAAAGCAGAGCTTTATCGTTGAAATTGATATAAGCAATATCCGGGTCACCATCGTTGTCATAATCTGTGCCCCGGAGCGTATAAATAGTACCAGAACCTATGGCTGTCAGGGGAATGAAGGTGGGGGTGCCGGTCAGGTTATCGTAGATACGGAGCGGCCGGTCGGCGACAGCCAATTCCAGTTGCCCATCTCCATCAAAGTCGAGCCAGTCAATGGCCGTTACGAACGAGGTGAAGCCGGAGAGAACCAGGCTGGCGTTTGCGTTAAGCGTCCCATTGCCATTATTATAAATGCGCACCTCGCCGCCCATAGCTGCAGCCAAATCCAGGTCGCCATCACTATCATAATCCCCCCAACGCACATCGTAGATAGAATTGGGCAGCACGCCGGCGCTCGTAAAAACCGGGCTGAAAGTATTCACCGGGTTTTGCCGGAACACGTTGATCCGGCTGCCGCCGTCAAAATCTGTTACCCCGGCAGCCAGATCGTTCAAGCCATCATTGTCGAAATCGCCCCAGGCCAGGCCGCGCACGCTGGCTTGCCGGATCAGGCAGCGCAAATTGGTAGAGTTCCAGATTGCCGCATTGGGCAATGTCACTTGAAAAATAGTCCCGCCCCCATTATTGCGATTAACCTGGAGAGCACAACCATTTGGCAAATCATAGTTGTTGCCCAGGGCCGCATCTACCCGGCCGTCATTGTCGTAATCAACTACTGCCGCCCGGAACATACCATCATTGGAGCGAAAGGTAAAGGGCTGGCCGCTCGCATCGGTACCATTGTTGACCAGGGTAAAGGTATCCCCACCCCCGTTTAGAAAAACATAGTTAAAGCCGGTATAGGAGTAAGGACCGGTCGGGCCCTGGCTTGGCAGAAATTGCCAAAACCCGGTCACCAGGATGTCCAGGCGGCCATCCCCATTGAAATTACCCCAGCGGGCGCTGCTTAGACTGAATTTATTAAAAACAGACAGCCGAGTAAACTGGCCGTCCCCATTATTACGATAGACCACTACCCCGATAGTGGAATTACTGGAGACCAAGAGCAAATCAAGGTCGCCGTCGGCGTCATAATCCCCCCAATCCATATCAAAAAAACCACCTACATCGGTTATCTGCGAGCACCAAGTGGGCGCATTGGAAGCAACAGGCTGGCCGGCGCTGGCCGGTAAGTTGACCCGCACAATTGTCTGAACGGGATTGCTGAACTGGGCCCCACTATTGTAATTGAGCACGGCAAAATTTTGAAAAGGGGTCCCATCGGGCTGGCAAGCGGCCCGAGCCCGAAATTTACCAACAGCAGTCGCACCAGGGCTAAGGGAATTAATCGTCCACTGCACCTTATCAATAATTGGAATGGTTACAGTGATAATGTTATTCGGATCATTTGGATCTTTGTTGGTAAAAACTATCGTTGTCTGTAACGGTTGACAGGCGAAGCCAGGAGGGGAACTGGGGGTGATGCATTCGATATCGGACAAAGCATTGACCGGTACTTGATCGGTAACAGTAATTCCTCCGGTTATCGCCCCACTACTTATATTGTGAATGGTAATAGTATAAGTTACGTATTCCCCATCCGACACAGTCAAGCCATTCGTGGGATCGGCAGCCGTAGTCGCCGTCTTGGTAATGACAATTTCATTGGCCTGTAAGGGGCGGGCTGGCGGCAGGGCAACTGGCGGAAGCTCGCGCGTTTCAGGTTGAGTGCTGGCCGCGGCCGGCGAACTAAAGAAATCCACAGTAACCAGAACTAAAGCCAGCAGGGTCAGGGCCAGACCGCTCGCTGCGAATAATCTCAGGATAATTGTACCTTCTAATCGTCTCATGGCGCTCGATAGTCTTTCCGTTTGAATCTACTCACGGGCAGGGGGCGCTATACCAACTATTGGTGCTGGCAGAGGTCTCCTGCTTCACTCCCTGGCTGTTCTGATAAACGGCCACTACGTAATAGGCCCGGCCACATGTGGGATTTATGGTATCTACAAAGGTATCACTGTTCTTATCCAGGTCATTCTCGTCGGCTATTTCAGCAAAACTATTGCCTGGCAAATCAGCCCGGTAAACTCTGAAGCCGATGATATCACGTTTAGCCGGATCAAACGTCCAATCCCAGGTAATCGTATTTTGCACATCCGTCTGTTCATTACCATTAACGTTAAAGGGAGGGTTCGGTGGATCCTGCTCGGTTATAACCACCAAAATTGTTTTACTGGTCTTTTGGCCTTGATTATTTTGAGCCGTGAGCACAAATTGAACGGTACCCAGGCCGCTCATCGGGATAGTGGAACTACCAATCGGTACACCTTCACCCACGGGTGAGCCGGCCGAGGTCAAAACGGCCTGCACTGCGGCAACATTAACCGACCATTGGAAAGTGGTGGGAGTGTTCTCTTGAATTCTATAAACGGGGGGATCCCCTCCTTGCGGAACAATCCGGGAAGAGTTGACCACAATCTCAAATGACTCAATAATGGGCGGAATAGGCGTAGCTGTGCTTGTTGGGGGAGGCGGCTCTGGTGTAGTCGTCGGGGTGGGGGTTTCCAGGGTCAGTTGAGCCGTCTTGCTGGCCTTCTTGTCATCGTTGAAGGCGGTCAACACAAAGAAATTGCGCTTATCATTAATAGTTACATCTAATGTACCCTTCGCCGGCAGATCGGTCACCGTGCCAAAGTCGGGGTTGCTGATCTGCACATCAGTCACGGTACCCAGAACCGACCAGCTCAGGGTGACTTTGTTGCCCGCATCCAGCTCATCATCGCCCCCAATCACAAAGGTATCGTCTGAAACCAGAAAATACTCGATCACCGGCGCTTCCGGCTCCGGGGTAGCCGTCGGGGCCGGGGTGACAAACACCTGCACGGCGATGGGTTGGATCGCCGATGAGCCTTTGGCCGCGTTCAAAACATAGGTGGTATTCTGCTGCGGTGACTGGCTGACGCTTTGAATCGGCGGCAGGTTGCCGCCAACGGGCTGAACCGAGACCACATCTGCCCCTTCCACATCCCATTCGACAATGACTGGCGTGCCCACAATAATAACCGAGGGGTTGGCAATGAATTTTTTGACAAACGGCGTCGGCACGGGCGTTGCCGTTGGAATGACGACTTTCACCTCCAGGCTGTCGGTGACATCGCCATAAATATTGCGGGCTTCCAGGGTATAGGTGGTATCAACCCCAGGCTTGGCGATGCGCTGGCTGGTGTGTTCGGTCGAAAGGAGCGTTTCCGGGTTACCATTGGTTCTAAGCACTAACTCTTCGGCGTCTACGACTTCCCAGGAAAGCGTCACTTCCTCGCCGTTAATGATCCCCTCTTTATCGGCGGAGAAAACACGGATGATCGGTTTGACCGGTTCCACCCCTACCGTCACCTCTTTTGAGGCGCTGAACCAGCTCGGAATGAGCGCCGACAACCAGTTATCGCCGCTTAATTTATAAGTGGTGGTATTTTTAGGCGCAACAATCACCTCTCCTACCGTTCCGGCCAGGGGGCCGACGCCGTTATCAATCCGCAGGTTGGTAAAGGTTGCGCCGCGCCAACGCAGTTTAACCTCCTCCCCGGCCTTAACCATCTGGGGGTCGGCGGAAAAGAGGTAAATGGTCGGCAAGAAAATATAGACGATCAGCGCCACCAGCAGCAGCCCCAGCAACGCCAGCGGCAATGGGCCAAGCAAGGGCTTGGTTTTTAACTGGCCCAGTAAGGAACGCGGCGTTTGCTGGCCGGAAATAGCCGTGGTCGTAATGGTATAGGCATAGGTGCGCTTGCGCAGTCCAAACAGGCGGCGCGAGTAAGGCGTAATCCGTACCGGAATCGAGGCGGTTTCTTCCGGCATCAGGCGCAGTTCGGCCTGCTGGGCCAGGCCAACCGTTTCTCCCGGTACTTGAAATTCAAAGCTGCACGCCCGTTCATCATTCGTGCCTTCCAGCCGGAAAAAAGTGTCGCTGTTGCCTTTGTTGTTGATCGTTACCCTTGAGTGGCCGGAGCGTTGGAACCAGGAAATAGTTTGCTGCTTGGGGTCCAGTTCATTTACGGCAAACTCGTAGTAAGGGTTGATGACCAAAGTCGCTCCCCGCTGGCTAAAGCGGCGAGGATAGTTGGGGGAAGTAACCACTACGGCAAAGTGATGCGCTCCGGCCCGGCTGCTGGACAAACGCGGCGCCGACAGGGCAATGGTGACCGTCGCTCGCTCGCCCTCATTAAGATTAACATAAGGGGGAGAAACGACCACCCAATTCTCGTCCAGTCCTTCCACCCCAATCACAAAATTAGCGACAATATCGCCGCCATTGATGAGGTTAACCTGGAAGGTGACTGATTGATCCACGTTGATCGTCCACTCGCGCCCGGATAATTCAGCAATGATAATCTCATCCGCATGGTCGGGCGGCAGCGTGGTCAGGCTGGCTACGGGCTGGGCGGGTGAGGTCGCCGGGGCAGGCAGGGGCAGCGCTGCCTGAGCGCCATACGCGCCGGGAGGGGGTTCTTCGGGGCGCGATATGGGCCGGGTCGGCAGCGGCCCGGTTGGAGGACGGCCAGGGGTCGTTGGCCGGGGTGGCAACGGCGCCGTGGCCGGGCCAGGACTGGCTACCTGGCCCGAATTTTCCACTAAAATGAGGGTGTAGCCGTCAAGCTGGATATTGTCCCAGTTTTGGATAGGGCTGGCCGTATTGGCTGGTAACAATCGTCCGGCCAGACTGGTACTGTCATCATGGCTCAGCAGCAGAAAATGGTAAGGTTTCTGGCGATGATCCAGCATTGCGTGAAATAGAGCGATCCCGGGACTGTCAAGGACAACATCATTATCAGGATGGCGACCAATACTGGTCACGCCCTTGGCCGGATCAAGCTCATAAAATTCGACCATGCCACTGACACTAATAATTTCCAGTTGGTCAAGTGTTGCCATAAGCTCCTGTCTCCCCTAAACGATATCCTATTTTGCTCTATATGTCCGCTAATGGCGCAAAAGGATATGGGAGCAAAGTTAAAAAGATAACCGCCACGAACCTGCCGAGCAGCGGCCAACCGGCCAAGTTAACCCCGGCCAGCCAAAGCATGGCATAACCGGCCAGCAGCACAATCAAGGCAATTGCAACTGCAGCCAATACAGCTGGCCATAGCCTGGCCAACCAGGAGATTCCTTTGACGTAAACCCGGCCCTGCTCTGGCAGTGATACAGATTCAGCCTGTTCCAGGGCCACCGACGTAACGACGAAATCGTAATCCCGGCTGCGATAATGGTTGATCGGATCAATCAGCAATTCACAGGTCAAGGTTTGGCCGGGTGGGACGAGCGGTGTTTCCATCCAGGTGGGACCTGAAGGGCGCTCAGCGGCTTTAGCCTTGCTTTTAGTCTGAGCCGGGGCGGTAACGACTGTGGACACCGGACGCGAGGCCGGGGCTGTTGCCGAAACCGGCATGGCTCCGGTTGCGCCGGTCTGGGCAGGCGGCAAAGCCGGGGCGCCTTTGGCGGCTGGCATGGCCCCCGGCGCAACTTTGCTTATTTGGCCGGGCAGGCGTTTGGCGGTATTGACCATCTGAATGGGGGCGCGGGTTGTCTGGCCAACACTCACCTGGGTGCTGCGGATTTGACCGGCTGTATTCCGCAGCGAATTACCCATTGAACCGGGCAGCAAACTGCCCACTGCACCCAGAATATCAGCCACCACAGATCCAGCGCCCATAGCCCGGTCGGCGGCTTGTTGAGCGCCCGCCAGCGAGTTTGCCGCCCCTGGCAGGTTAGCCGGTTTACTGGCCGTGTTCACAGGCGCCGGATTACTGACCACCTGAGCAGCTTCAACCGGCTGCGGCGCTTCGGTATAGGTCATCACCTCTGGCTCGCTCAGCGGGGGGCTGGGCGACCATATGGGCAGGGGTGTTCCATTCAGCCTGAATTGAAAGCTCAACAGCCCGGCCGGGTCGCTGGCTCGCAGGCCATAGGGGCCGGCGATATTGCCCTGGTTGGCTACTTCTACCTGAATCCGGCGCTGGCAGCGACGTTTCTGCCAGTTGACCATGAGCCGGAGCAAAAAGAAAATAAACAGGATGGCAATAATCGCCAGTAAGAGGACCAGCAGGATCAGGGCTAAGCGGGCTATAAATTCAGCCCGGTTGGGCGGGGGCGGCGGTGGAGCCAGAAATTCAACGGTAAAGCTGCCCTCAGCCTGCTGTCCTAACTGGTCCTCAACCCGCACGGTTAACTCGTGGAGTCCAACAGTATAATGGCTGGTATCAAGAGGAAAGCTGGAATGTGAAGCGTTGCTCTGGCCAATCCTGACCCCATCCAGCAGGAATTCAACCTTGGTGATGGGATTTAAAGCCTCGATATTCGCCTGAATGGGGATCTGATCGCCCAGGGTAATTTTGGGTTTGGAGGTTGTTACCGTGACCACGAGCGGAGGGACAATATTCAATTCAACTTCAGCCTGGCCCTCATTGCCGGTCTGATCCGTTGCTCTGGCGGTCAACGTATGGCGGCCCGGTTTGACGGTTGTGCTGTCCCACTCCAGGCTAAAGGGGGGCTTCGTCACCGTTGCCAGCAACTGCCCATCCAAGAGATACGCCATTGCTGCCAGGGGAGCTGAGGCCGTAGCCTGAGCCAGCAATTCGACTCGCCCCCCGATGATCTGCCCAGGGGTCAGCCGGGGTAACGTCACCGTCACCGGGTTGGGAGTAGCGACAAAACTGCCCTGTGCCTGCCCTTCACCCCTGACACTAATGGCTAACTCGTGCTCGGCATTATCGGCCTCAAGTTCCGATTGAAAGGTGAGGCGATAACCCTGCCGCAGCAACTCGGCCACGTTCACGAAGGTCGTCTCCATTTCGTCCAGGTTAGCCAGCAGGATCGCCTGGCCCCGCGTTGGCCCGGCCAGCGTCCGCAGGTCGTTTGGTTGAACTTTGCCGCCAAAACCAATAAAGACCAGGGGGATCTGGTTTTGCTGGGCCGTCTTAACAAAATTGTCAACCGTCAAGGTACCCCGGTTATCTCTGCTGTCGGTGACAACGATGACCGCCGGACGCCCTTCTGAGACGCCGGTAGCCAGCGTGACCGCTTTGGCCGCGGCTTCATTCAAAACCGTGTAGTCTCCTTCACGGGCTAAAGCTGTCACTGCCGCCTGCAACTCGTCCCTGTTATTGGTGAAATCACGCACAACCTCAACCGTATCGGCAAAGGTTATCAAGGCAATTTTATCCTGGGGTTGCTTTTGCTCAAGTAAAGCCGTCAGCGCTTGCTTAAGGCTGGCCAGCGCCTGATCCGGCACGCTGGTATCTACGGCCAACACCAGGCGCAGGTCTTGCGATACCTGCTCCTCTACTTTTAAGGAGTCATGGACAATCTCGGCCCCATCTTCAAGCAGGGCAAAATCTGTTTCGGTCAAATTCGGTACCGGCAAACCATCCTCGCCTGTTACCGCAACATAGGCAGCTACCTGGGGAAAGGTCCGGCTATCCAGGCGGGTTATGGTTACAAGCGGCTGGCTGGTTTGCGCCAGGCTGGCTGAAACCAGGCCGGCGGCCAGGACCACAACCAACAACAGTATGGCAATGACTCGCATCGGGCGCATCCGCGTCATCTCTTCTCTCTAAGGCACCCCACCCCGAGGCGCACCTCCTCCATAATTATTTGCTTTCACTTTCAGCCCACCAATCCTCGTCTTGTGGCGGAGCGCCGGATTGGGTTGGCGGCGCCGTTTCCTTGGCCGGAGCTTGGGTCGAGGCTTTAAGCTTGATCGCTTTGGGCTTGTCCTCTACCTCAGCCGGGCCGGCTTCACTTCCTTCTCCCCACCAATCTTCGGCCGGCGGGTCGGTGACGGGCTTTGGCTCAATTTTTATTTTGGCTTGAGCGCTCGTCTTTGTTCGGGGACGCCGGGGTTTAGCCTCTGGCCCCGCAGGACGCCTCGATTCGTCTTTGACCGGAAGCATGGCAGGAACGCTTTCTTTTACCTGGGGCGGCCCGGGTGCTGGTTCTGCCGTGCCGACCTCTTCCCCTATCGCAGTTGTCTCAGGTAAGGCAGGCTGATCTGGCAGGCGCTCTTGCTGATCTGCCTGGGGAGTGATGACCGGTAACAGAGTCGAGCCGGATTCGGCTGCACTCATCACTTCCTCAGCAACCGGGGAGGTAGAAGTCTCAGCCGGTGAGGCTGGCTCGGCCTGCACCGGCGGCGCGGGGCTGATTTGGACCTCAACCGGTAAAACAGGTTCTACCCTTTGAGCTTCAATCGGGGTTGCAGCGATCTTCATTCCCGCCACATCAGGTTCAACAGGCGGGGCAGGCTGCGCCGCGCTGGGAACGGATACAACCTCAATCTCCTGCTCTGCCACTGCCGGGGCGGCAGGACGCGCCGCTACCGGCGGGAGTTCTTTGGCCTCAACTTCAACCACTTCGACCTCATGGGAGGCTACGTCTTCCTTCGGCTGAGGCTCAGGCGATGCCTCTGCTGCCGGCTCAACCGCGCTGGGCTGTGGAGTTACCAGGGGCGCCGAGCTAACCAGGGTGACTTGCGGCTCAGGTTCGGCCTCTGCCGCCCACCAATCATCGGCCGAAGTAACAACCGGCGCAGGGTTAGATTCGCGAGCCGGGATAAAGTTTCCATTGGTTGAATTCGCTATCACCGGGGCGACAGGCACAGGCAGTTCCGGCTCTGGTACCGGCTCGACCGGGGCGGCGGCAACCGGCGCTGGCGCAGGAACCTGCCTGGCCTTGGCCTCATCTGGAATAAGGAGCCGCAGCTTATGGCTGTAAAAGGGCAGTATCTGAATCGTCTGCGAGACGCTTACAAAATCGGCCGGGTAGGCATTGGGCGCAGTCGCGTGAATCTTGATGGGGTAGCTGCCGGCAAGAGGTTTATGACCATAGTGACGGACGAAGAAAAGGACTTCCTTTTCTGCCCCGGAAGATAACATAGGTCCCGGCTCAAGGTGGTAGCAATCCGGCTCCAGCCCTTCCAATTCCAGGTTAATCTTAACCCCACCCTTATCGCCCAGGTTGCGCACTGTCAGCACGCCGCTCGCCGATTGGTGCGGCGCTATCTGAGTCCGGGCCATAGAAAGGCTTAAGCCAATGCGCTGGCCGGTGCTGCTTGTGGGCAGGGCTGCCGCACTCTGGCCCTGATAAATGAGGGTAAAATCACCTACCTTCAGCTTATCACCTGCGGCCAGGTCGTGGGTGGCACGCGGGGGTAAGGTGCGCTCGCCGTTTGCGCCGAGAATAATATCAGTATAGCCCAGATTGACCAGGCGGTAGCTCTGGCCCCCTTCGGCGGTGGCAATGAGCTGAATGTGCAGCGGGGCAACGCCGCTGCCATGTTTTTCTTCCAAAATAATGTCACTGCGGGCGTCGCTGCCGATGTGGATGATATTCTTTTTTAACAGGTATTCTTTCTCCCAGCCTTCCCGGTTAATAACGGCTAATCTACTTTCCTCACCCATCAGATTGGTCCCTCTCATGTATTCGGGAAATCGTAAAATCTTAAGCGATCAACAAGGCCACATGGGCCAGCCAATGCAGTTTTACTTCCAATTCCTCGGCCAGCATGGTCTGGAATTGGGCCTTGTCCGTTACCGGAGCGCCCTCCAGATTCAAAACCAAATCACCCTTGGCCACCGGTCCTGCCAGCAACGCCTCCAGCAGTGCCGCCCGGTCGTGGCGGCCGTCGAGATGACGGAGCAAAAAGCCTTCAAAAGGGTCCAAATTGACCCGTTCGTGGCGCAGATTGGTCACTCTGAGGCCGGTTTTGATCTGCCAGCGCGCCACCGGGCTGGCGACAGGCCGTTCGCTCACTTCTGAGGCAAAATTCGGCGCATGCAGGTGCAGCTCCATCAGGTTTTCACTATAGCCATAGGCGGTAAGCACCGTGGAGCCGAACACCTGGGCGTCCGTGCCGGTCTCATCAGCCTCTCGACCCAGACACTCGTAGGCGGCCGTCAAAAGATCATTAAATAACATGGACTGCGGCCAAATCTCGGCCAGGTGCAACAGGACCGCCTTGCTCACCGGGTGATCGGTTGATAAGGTTGCTTCGTCGGGGCCGCGAAACTTCTCAACCGAGATCGAGTGAACGTCGGGCTGCTCGGAAACAGGGGCGGCCCGCGAGGCCAGGTAAAAGGCAGTCACCTGCTCGGGCCTGAGCTTGCGCGTCAAAGAGATTTCCTGATGGCACAGCAGGGTCATCCGAAAGGTGCGATTATGCAAAAAATCCAGGTACTGCTCCACATCAATCAGGTCTTTCGAGATGCGGTTGATGGTTTCGGCCACTTCATCCGGCAGATTGCTGGCCAGCATGGCCCCAAATTCGGCTTCGGCCAGAAATTGCAGGCCGTGGCTTTCGGCTCGCGCCATAAACTCATGGAAATAAAGCGGGTCATTGACCTCGGCCAGCTCGTCGTGCAGAAACAAAGCGTCGAGCTTGGGGTTGGTCCCTTCTGACTCCCCGGTCAGCGACTGGGCATACTTTTTGAGAAAACCGCCGTAGGCGCTGTTGGCCGTCGGTACTGCCTCGGCGATAAATTTGAGCAGCCGCCGCGCCTCCAGCGACCGCTCGTGGGGGTCGGTCATGTGGCGGGTGTGATACAGCATCATTTCCCTGGCCAGGCCGAGCATCCGCCAGCCGGGGTAGGTGTTGTAGCTGATGTAAGCCACTCCCTGTGGGGCCAGGTTTTGCCGGCAGATCTCCATGATTTTATCCTGCACCGCCGCAGGCACCCAGGAATAGATGCCATGGGTAATGATGTAGTCAAATTGCCCCCAGCCGGCATTGACCTCCAGGATATTCAACGGTTTGAGGGTGATATTCCGCAAACCCAATGCCGCAATCGCCGCCTGGCCCTCGGCAACCTGGCGGGCGGAAAGATCAATCCCCACAAATTCGCTCTCCGGCAGGCCATAGGCCATCGGGATGAGATTCCCGCCGCCAGCGCAACCCAATTCCAACACCCGGCAGCGCTTGACCGGGGCCGGGGCCATCCCTAACAGTGTCGCCAGCGTCGCCAGGCGATCGGGGTGGCTATGCAAGTAGGACAGGTACGGGTAGGGAATATCGTCATAACTTGTATGCTTGTTATAGATCATATCTCTTCCATAATTGTGAATAGTGATTTGTGAACTTCATTAATCATTCACAATTAACAATTCACCATTCACCATTAATTCACCTTCCCGCTCGCCTCTGGCGTTCCAGGGCATAGGAGATAATATTGCCGCCCCACTCCATCGCCGAACGGATCTCCTCACGAGAGGTCGGGCCGCTCCGGCGTTCCCCCTGCCACAGCCGGCCATACTCGCAGGTGCTAAAAATCACTCCCTCCCCAACCAACACCTGGGGCTTGCCTTGGGTTTCATAGCCTTCTGGGGCTGCACCAAACAGGAAGGGTTCGGTCAACAAACGGTGGCCGGAGGCCAAGTCGCCCAACTCAAAACCACTCGTACTCAGAAAATTTTTAAAGACTGCGGCAGCCTCGGCATTGCTGGCTTCAATGAGCAGCGTGCCATGACCTTTTTGGACATAGTTGGTCAGGCCGTTGATCTGGCCCCGGCTCAATTCAAATTTACCCGCCCCGACCAGATAGATCAGGGTGTTTTTCTCTACACCGGGCGCCACAGGGGCATCATCGTTAATCAGCACCCGGTAACGCCCCGAGTAGTTGAGCGCGCGGGCCAAGTAACCAGCCCCCAGCCCATGCTGCTTGTCTCCTTCCCCCAAGTAGCAAACGGCAACCGTAGCTTCACGGGGCGCGCCAACCTCCTGGCGGAAGCGCAAATCAATCTCGTCAACGGCAGGTTTGCTTGGATTTTCGGCGTCATGAAAAGCAGCTTCGCGACTGTCCCGCTGGATACGCGCCAGTTCAACGGCCGGCGTGCCTGGCAGGGTAGTCCGGGCAAAAATGGAAAATTCAGTATGGACGTACATGACCCCATCGGCCTGCCCCGTTCCATCGCCAGGCCGGGGGCGGCTTTCACCATAACTGAGCAGCACATAGAGCAGCCCCTCCATTTCATCGCCAATATCATAGGAGACCGGCTGCGGCAGCACGATCACCTGGCCGGTAGTATCCACAGCAATCCCCGGCAGGATGTAGACCGAGGTATCAGGCGGGTCGCTGGCAATGACATCCAGGCCGGAAATTATGCCCGGCCCGTGGCTGAACAACGCATGCAGCCGCTGTTGGTGGGTGTGATATTCATGCGCTTCTTCCCAAACTTCGGCGGTCACCGCCATACCGTTATTGGCCTTGATTTTTTTGAGGGGGAACTGCTGTAAAGCCTCTTCTCTGCTCACGATTTTAACCTCTGTATTTTATATTGTTTCAAGCCGTAATGTATACCCGGTGTGAGCGGGCTTGCTGGCTTCGATAATCGCTTCGATGGTCCGCCGGCGCACCTGCTCCTGCCGGGCATCTTCCTCCGGCCCTGCCCCGCTGACAATCGGTGGTAAACGTAAACTCACAATAAAGGTGTGCGGCAGATTGTCGCTGCCCAGGGCCACACCCGGCCCCAGCCGGGCTTTTGGCCCCAACCGAAAATTTTCGGCCCGGCGCTCGATGATTTGAGCCTGCTGGCCGGTATAGATTTCCAGGTGATCTTGCAGCCCCCGTTTGGTGCCTCGTTGGCGGTAAAGGGCAGCGGCGGACTGGAGCAAGCGCCGCCGTTTATCCTCCGGCCACTGCTCGTCCAGAGCCAGGTCAATCCAGGAGGCCAGCCAGGGCAGAAAATCTGGCGTGGTCATCCGGGGATCAAAATAGAGCGGCAGAACCTCGAGCTGGCCCTCGATGGGCGCCCAGAAGCTTTCAAAAAACATCAGGAAGCGGCTCATCAAGTCGTCGTCTTCGTAAATCCCCGGCAAATATTGCAGGTAGTTACCCCGGGTCGCCACGGCGATGGTCAAGCTTTCCTCCGCCGCCGCCGCTTCACGCCTGCCGGTCGCTGCCGTCGCCACGGCCTCGCTTTCCAGAAACTGTTCATAATCCACCGGAGCAACCCGCGCCTGCACCGTATACTCGTAGCGGCTGCCGGCGGGTACTGACTGACCCACGTGCCAGAGCAGCTCCGTCCCTCCTGCCCCGATTTCGATCTCCGGCAGGATCAGCCCGACATGGCCGTTGGACGAGACCAGCGACGCCGCCCGGTAGCTTTCGACCAGCAGCTCCGGCGGTAGGGTCACGCTCAGGCTTACATCAGAGAGCGTTTCATGAGCCTCCAGGCGCGTGTAAAAGGTCACGCTTTCGCCGGGGTAGCGGCGGTTGTGGTCGGCCACATGGGCGATAGTCAAGGATGTCTGGTTTTGTGTCGTGTTTGGCATAAATCTACTTTTTTGACAAGATTAACAGGATTTACAGGATGAAGTAGTTAAAAATCTTGTAAATCCTGTCTGTAAATTGGTTTTTCACCGAGGTAGTGATAAACCACTCACAACTCTACCACCTGAATTTCATGCTCCAACGAGCACAACAACGTATCGGCCGGGACGCGGACCATGCGCTGGGTAACCTGGGTCAAGGGCTTGGTTTTGGCCTCCGCGCCTTCATCCTGCGCCTGAAGCGACGTCTCGGCGCTAGGGGTGACAGGCCGCTGGTGCAGTTGCACGTCAATCACGTGTTTAACGCCCGGGATTTGCTGGATCAGCGAGAAAATCTCGGCCACGTACAGATCGCGGCCAAAAGCCCAGCCTTCCCAATCCGGCCCCAACAAACCGTTCTGAGAGTGGCCCTCCCCTTCCAGAGCCAGCGGCGAGATGAAATGCCGCAGGCTTTCGGCCACGCGGGCACGGACGATTTCGGGCCGGCTGTACTCCGAGGGGACAATCTCGGCATAGACTTTAATCCCCACGTAGTTCGGCTCCCGGATGCGCAGGGTTGTGGTCAGCAGCCGGTACTGGTCCAGGTGGGCCTCGATTTCGTCCCGCAGGATGGGGTCCAGATAGAGCTTGGACAAATCGCCGGCCCGCAGCGCATCGCTGGCTGCCGGTACAATCAGCAGTTCGACCATGCCCGGCGGCAGCGAACCGCTGCTCGCCTTGGGGGCATTGCACTTAACCCGGGCAATGGCCCGGCTGGCCCCCTTGGTCAGGTCCTCATAATCTTCAGCAGTGACGGCCCGCTGCTGCGCCCGCAGTTCCCGCCGCGCCCGCAGCTTGACCTCGTCCAGGCTTTCCTGGTCGCGCCCGCCCCGGGCCCGGTGCAAATTCGTCACCCGATCTATGTAGGCAATGGACGATTTGAGGGCCTGGAGCTTGTCTGCCGGGACATTGCCAACGTAGCCGCCGCCGTGCCGGTAGCGGGTAAAGCGGATCAACCGGCCCGCTTCGGGCACGCGGCCATACTGGCGCACCGAGCCATCCCGCTGGCGTACCGCCGGGCTAAACGTCACCTCGCCGGTGGCAGTATCCAGGCTAAAGTGGCGGTCGTAGCGCTCCGATGTGGCAAAATCGGGCACAACCTGCCAGGGCACAAAGACGATTTCGCCCGCCTGTTTTTCCTCTATCTCGACAGTTTCGCCCGGCTGCAAGGCCAGCACGGGGGTATTCTGCAGCCGGAAGGTCTGGCCAGGATCGCCGTTACTGCGGCCCAACACCTCGTCACGGACGATGACGGCGTGGGTGGCGCGGGTGGTCGCGCCCAACGTATAGGCTTTGACGTCGAGGATGCGGGGCGACTCGGTGTACATGCCCTGCTCGGGGCGGCGCTGTTCCACCCGGCAGCGCAGCCAAAAAGCATTGCGGCCATAGACCTGGTCGGGACGCAGGGAAAGCGGCAGGTACAGGACCAGCTTGCCTTCGGGATTATTCAGGCCGCCGGTCGTATCTTTTTCGCCGGGCCGCGTGCTCAACGGCAGCTCTTCCCACTGACCCTCCCCCACCGAACATTCCCACACCAGCGGCGGGTCTTCCCGCTTAATACCGACAGCCTGGGTGCGCTCGCAGGTAAAATTGAGCTGGAGAATGTGACCGCTAATGTTTTGGGTCTCGTCAAAACCCAGGTAAAAGGTGTCGCCTTGCTGGGGCCGGTCCTGGGTGAAGGCATAAAAGGTTTCAATCCCCAGGCGCGGCAGGTAATTTTTATTGAAGTCGGCGTCACGGCGAACCTGGGTCAGTTGCGGCGGCACAATGGTCAGGCGTTCGTCGGTGGTAAAGGTGATTTCGGCCTCGTCCTCAGTGCGCCGGGTAGCGACTTCTGTGCCTTGCGGGACGGTTGTTGTGGTATTGTCGTCCGGGCCAACCGGGAAGGGGGTTGACAGCCAGAAAGTCAGCTCGGTGCGGGCGCTGCTGGCCGGGCGAAGATGAATCCCCAGCAGTTCCATAAATTTAATGTAATTTTTTTCCGGCACCCGGTTTAGCCGGTAAACAATCATCTCGGTCATCCAGGCAAACAGTTCGATCAAGGTGATGCCGGGATCGCTCAAATTGTAGTCGGTCCACTCGGGACAGTAGCGGATGATCCGCCGCCGGGCTTCGTCAACCAGGTCTCGCTGGAAGCGCAAGTCATCCAAAATGGGTTCTGGCAAGGACATAGCTAGTTAGCTCCTCTGAAATTAGTAATCAGTAGTCAGTAGCCAGAAAATTTTTCTCTGATTACTGAAATCTGACTACTGACTACTCCTCTTCACCGGAAAGATAGAAGGGATAAACAATACTGCGCTCGTCGTGAGTCGCTTTGATCCGATATTTGATTTCAATGAGCATGGCCCCATCATGGTGGGGGTCGTCTAAAACATTGACTTCCTGGAGTTCAATCCGGGGTTCCCACCGGCCTAACGCCTGCTCAACGTAATAAATGGCCAGCCCCTCGGTAGCCGCATCGCGCGGGGCAAAGACCAGCTCATGAATCCGGCAGCCAAACTCCGGGCGCATGACCCGTTCGCCCGGCACTGTGCCCAAGATAATCTTAATGGATTGCTGGATATCCAACTCGCCCCGGGCCAGGGCAATTTCGCCCCGGGGATTTACCTGGAGGGGAAAAACCAGGCCCTGCCCTAAAAATTCACGGTCAATATGGTAATCTTTCACACTCTCCTCCGCATCACGTTACCGTCAACACGGCGCTCCCAAAACCTGGCAGCCCGCGCTTGCTGACCCCGGTCATATAAAAGTGGTGTGTGCCCGGCCCCAGCGCCGCCATAAACGCCGCGTTCAGCGTCATGGTGACAACAAGGACAGGACTGCCCCACTGGCCGCCGGCAGGGGCTACCACCACACCCGGCGGGAGGCCGTTGGTGATGTCCACGTTGATTTTGGCCACCCCATTCAACAGGGTCAAAATCCACTTGAGCGGAAAGGCGCTGGTCAGGGTAAAAACCACGGGCAGCGCCGGCGGCATCATCGTCATGGTATTAAAAGCCAGCACCGGCGGCGCAGCCACAACCACCGGCTTGACCATATCCTCCAACTCCGGCTTGGGAGGGGGAGGCGGGCCGCTGGGCAGCGGCGCCGGTGTTGTATTATCCATCACCTGGTGAAACTCGGTGATGATCAAGGGCAGGCCGGTGAAGGTCTGGTTGAAATCGGTCGCCAGAACCACTTTCCGGCCGTTCACCGTTGTGGCGTTCAAGCCCATCGAACTCAACTTGTAGCCCACACACGGGCACAGCACAAACGGGCAGGCCAGTGTGCCGGTATCATTTTCCAACAGCACCGGTCCCCCGTTGACCGTCCAAACGGGCATGGTTGGAATGCTGGTCCCTTTGCCTCCATGCGGGCAGGTGATGAGGGCGTTGGTGGTCAAAACTTGCGGCATACGTTACCTTTCATGTAATCTGCACCTGTCCCCCGCGCAGAGTGACCATGCGGCCGCCACCCTGCATCTGGATGGACTGCCCCTGGCCGTCCAGCGTTACCTTTTGGCTGCCGCCGGCCTGGATGGTAATGTTATTGGTGGCCGTGTTGATGACCACGCTGTTGTTGCCGCTCTTGTCAATAATCTCAATTTTCTCCTGTCCGGCGGTATCGTCCAGAATAATGCGATGACCGCTGCGCGATTTGAGGATGCGCTTATTCACTTTTTTGTCCCCACTGACTGCCTCTTCCGCCGACAGCGGCGGCTTGTCTTTGCCCCACAGCACCCCCAGCACGTAGGGCCGGTGGATGTCGCCATGCTCAAAAGCCACCAGCACCTCGTCGTTGATTTCCGGCAGATAAAAGAAGCCCCGGCCGTCGCCGGCCATCGGCGAAGAGATACGCGCCCAGGTGCTCTCCTCTTGTTCCGACAACCAGGGAAACTTCAATTTGACTCGCCCCATCCCCTCCGGATCGCGGTTGTTCGTCACCAGGCCGATGGTCAAGCCATGACCATACCCATTGCCGTTTTGCTGTGACAGCAGAAAACTCAGCATGTTGGGTTTGCGCCCGCTGACATTGAACGTCGTTTCATATCCGGTTTCCACGTTGTAGGTGTGAATCGCCGAAGTGACAAAGTAGGTGCCGCTGAAACGGTCGCCCACCGCGCTAATTTGGACGGTGCGGCCAGCCTGCAAGCGCGGGTCGCCCATACAGACTCCATCAGCTTGAATAAAATCGCCGCTGATCTCATCCCAGAGCGCCTGGGCCAGCAGTTGCGCTTCGCCCTGAGTCGAAATAAATTCATCCACCACCACCGCCTGGGCCGAGTCCCGGAAAATCTCTTTAGCCAACTGCCCGCCCGATTTCCCCACGCCCACCGCCGGCATCAATTCGCCGCCGCTGGCCCGGCCGACTATGGCCTGTTTGGTCTTTGGATCCCAGCCCCGCACGATCACTTCGTCAGCCTGATGCACGACCGTCAGGCGGGGCCGGAAGGTACGCAAGTTGACCCCCCACTCCAGTTCTGGCCCCTGTCCCTGATTGCTGTTCCCTTTCCGAAAATGGAGCGTTTTATCTTCGACATAGAGCTGATAGCCGATCCGGTTGGCTCGCTCCAGCAAAAATTCCCAATTGGTTTGATTGTTTTGGAAAATATATTCATAGACCGTCGTCGTCGGATCAACCTGGGCTTGCAGCCCTACTTCCTGGGCAATTTTACGGGCAATTTCGCTGTCTTTAGCTTTTAAATAAGAGCGGCTCTTGCGGCCCCGGTGCAAACGGTGGGCGCGATCATAGCCGCGCACCCGCAGGGTCGGCTCGCCCAGGATGGTAAAATCCGGCTCCAGTGCGGTAATTTCGCCCTTGATTAAGCCCTGCTCCTGTTCGGCCCCTGCCCCCTGTTCGGTGGGCGCTTTGGCCGCAATTTCGACCTCCTCGCCAACTGCCAGCAGGGGAGAGTCGACCCACTTCAAACTTTTGTCGTGGAGGTGGATCATAAACATATCGGGCAGATGCAAATTGTCGTCCACCACAATCTCGATGACATCCCGCATCAACTCTTCCATTTCCGGCTGTGGAATTTTCTTCCCCCCAATTTTAAGGAAAAATTGAGAGATCAGGACATCCTTTTTGGTCAGAGGTGTCGGGATCGCCGGCACCAGGCCAACTGCCGACGCTGCCAAATCAGAAACAGCCCCAGCCGCCCCTTGCGCCGCTTCCGTCGCCGCAGCAGCAGCCTCTTGAGCGGCTTCAGCCACACCCTGCAAGGCTTCCTGGGTCGCCGCGGCGGCTTCCTGGACGGCTGCTGCGGCCGCCGCCGCCGCCTGTTGGGCCGCCGCAACTGCCGCTTGGGCCGCTTCCTGGGCTGCGGTAATCGCGTTCTGAGCCATCTCCGAGGCCGCAGCCACAGCCTCCTGGGCAGCCTGGGCGGCCTGTTGAGCAGCCTCTTGCGCTGCCGCCGCAGCTTCTTGCGCCGCATTCGCCGCGGCTTCCGCGGCCTGTTGAGCGGCTTCCGCCGCCTGCTGCACAGTTTCCTGAGCTGCTGCCGCCGCATTTTGGGCGGCTTCCTGGGCCGAAGCTACAGCCTCCTGAGCCGCATTCGCGGCCTGTTGAGCGGCTTCCTGGGCTGCCGCCGCCGCATTTTGGGCGGCTTCCTGGGCCGAAGCTACGGCATTCTGGGCCGCTTCCTGGGCCGAAGCCACCGCCTCCTGCGCCGCGGCCGTCGCATTCTGGGCGGCTTCTTGGGCCGAAGCTACGGCATTCTGGGCCGCTTCCTGGGCCGAAGCCACCGCCTGCTGCGCTGCGGCCGTCGCATTCTGGGCGGCCTGCTGCGCCGCCGCTGTTGCATTCTGCGCCGCTTGTTGGGCGGCGGTCATGGCGTTTTGAGCAGCCTGTTGGGCGGTCGCCGTAGCGTTTTGGACGGCTTGTTGAGCGGTCGCCGCCGCATTTTGGGCGGCCTGCTGGGCGGTCCCGGCTGCCTGTTGCGCCGGTGTCATCGCGTTTTGGGCGGCCCCCTGAGCCGCCGACGCCGCATTTTGCGCCGCCGACGCTGCCGACGCTGCTGCTTGTTGAGCCGCTTGTAATGGATTATCCATCACATCTCCTTGGACGTAAGAAGGGAGTAAGTAGTAAGGAGCAGGGAGTATGGATATTTTCTCATCTTTACTCCTTACTTCCTACTCCCTACTCCATGCTTATGGCAGTGGTGTCAAATTCAAGATCTGCCCTGAGCGTAACGACTTGGGGTTATCCAGATCGTTGGTTTCGGCAATGTGACGCCACATGGCCGGGTCGCCGTACTCCTGGTAAGCAATCCAATCCAGAGTTTGGCCTTCAACCACCACCCAAATTTTTCGGGCTTCGCTGCGCGAGGTCGGATTTTGCGGGTCAAAAATCTTTTCATCTTTATACTGTTGAAAGGTGACATCTAAAGTGGCCCGGACCGGCGTCCCATCGTCAAGAAACATGGTGAATTTTTGGGTGATAGTTTTAATGACCGCCGTAAAAAAGCTGCCTTTGCCCCACTGAAATTGGACTTGCGGCGGTTCACCTTTTTTGGA
Organism: Anaerolineales bacterium; assembly: GCA_015075185.1. Classification (GTDB taxonomy): domain Bacteria; phylum Chloroflexota; class Anaerolineae; order 4572-78; family J111; genus DSQQ01. Next base: position 198,783 of record JABTUW010000005.1, read on the forward strand.
TTTTGGATTCTGGGTACTGGAATTGACCATCATCATATCCCAGATAATATTCGTGTACTGGCGAACGTCTTCATGCTTAAGGTTGTTTTGCTGATCCACATTATTGCGGTGGTTCGTGGTATCGAAGAAGAGTTGGAGTTTCAATTCCGCCGGTTGGCCACCGCCAAAATCAGTCTTACCCACATTTGCCCCTTTTTTGGGTTTGTTGGTCCACTGATTAGTTTTGCTCAGGGTGTATTCGTTGGGGTTAAACTGGCATTCAACCTCTTCCTTGGTGGCGATATTACGGATGATGGCTTTAGTTGGGTTACTGGGCATAATCTGACTCCTAATCTACTTCAATAGTTCCTGGCCTGCCGCTCCTGCTCAATAGCCAGCAGGCGCTTGATTTGCGGCAGAATTTGCCGGGCCAGGCGGTCCAGGTCAGGCTTTTGGTCACCGGATTGACCCTGAGTTGAAGGAGCAGCCGCCGGGCTCGCTGTCTCGGTGGACGCGTCAGTCGCTGCTCCGGCGGAGTCAGGAGCGGTTTCCTGGCGCTGGACCACGCCCCTGGCGGCTGTTGCCTGCCGCTGCACGGGAGCCAATGGCAGCGGGGCAACCGGCGATTCGGTCATAGCCGGCCTCATCCCAGATAGGCCGACAGAGCTACCCGTCGAGACAACAGTAGGTTGCCTAACCTGCGTTCGCTGCAAAAAGGGCATGGCTGGCCGGCGTACCTGAGACGTTAAAACGGGGGGGGCCGTAGGCGAGAGGCGAGGCGTTACCGGCTCAACCTGAGAGGGCAAGGATGGTTCTGCCCTCCTCTCGCTTTGCCGCTGAGCGACCGGCCCGCCCGGTCCGGCAGAGAGCGACGGTCTTGTCGTCAAGGGAGTGGCGGCAGGCGAACTCCCCGCTTTTAGAGGGCCGGGATTTAAACCCGGAGTCGTCAGCGGTAAATTGGCTTTTGCCTGGGCCCGCTGCTGGAGCACTGTTTCCAGGGCCGGGGCAGGTTTGGCCATCTCCGACGGCTGAATTTCGCCGGCTGCCGTCTGGGCAGGTGCAGCCAACTCTGCTGGAGGCGCAAGCGGCGGAGTTTCTCCTCTGTCAACAACCTCCCGGTTAAGCATTGGCTCCGGCGTTTCCGGAAGCGCCGGCTCAACCGGGCGTGACGATCCTGCTAAGGGCGGCGCGGCAGTTTCCGGCTGCTGCTGGAGCGGCGGTAACTCAGGTTTGGTAGGCGGGGGAGGGCTGGCAGGTTGTTGATCCGGCAATGCCGTCGCCGCCGGAGCCGGCGGAGGCGTGACCGGTGTATCTGTTTGCCGCGCCGGGGGAAGCGGCAGGTCAAGCATGTCCGGGGCGGGAGAGGGCTGCTCAGGCGGGGTGGGTGACCCCAGGGGTGGCTCCGAGACCGGCTCGGGCAATTCCAAGCTCCGGGGGAGGTTGACCGGCTCCGGCTGCGGCAGTGAAACCGGTTTCTCTTCCACAGGTGAAGCAACAGGCGAAGCCGGTTCTGCCGGGCGGGCCGTCTCTTCGCGGCGCTGAATTGTGGGCCGCGGCGGCGCTGGCTGAATCGGCCGGGCAGCAGGGGGTGGCTCTGGTTTGGGCTGCGGCTCAATCACTTGACCCGGTTCCGCGGGCGTTTCTGGGGCAGGCGACGTCTGTTCGCTCAGGGGGGCGGGGGCAGGGCTGGTTAAGGGAACCGCAGGAAGCGGGGGCGCCTGGGAAATAGTCTCTTTCTCACCGGCAACAGTTTGATCTTGGGACGGCAGGAGGGTCGCTTTGGGAGCCGGGGATGAGGCTGTTTCTGCCGGAGGCATGACATCTGCCTGACGCTGAACGGCGGGACGGGCAGACGCAGCTTGAGGGACAACCGGAGGAGTCGCATGTGACTCTGGGGGAGACGACGGTTCAGCCGAAGCTGGTGGCGCGGCTGGTTGGCTGGGGGCGGGGTCCGGCGAACTCTCAACGGCGGGCAAAGCAGGCGCGGGTGTGGGAACTTCGCTCTCTGCCCGGCTTGGGCCTGGCTGAATTGAAGTCGGTTCAGGCGGGGCCGGGGAAACAACGGCTGGCTCAAAAGAAGTTGTCCCGCTTTTACCCGGCGCTAATTCTTCGATCCGTGAGAAGCGGCGCGTGCGAGGTGACAGCGTTTTAGCCGGAGGCGTCGCCTGGCGCTGTGCCGGTTTAGCCGGGGGAGTCGGACTCATGACGCGCTTGACATCGGAAGGGAGGGAGCGGGGCAAGGGTGGCGGCGCGGGGCGTGAGGGAGGTGCAGGTTCTGCGCTTGCTTCCGGCTCAAATGTTGGCTCTTCCGCTCTGAAACCCCCCGTAGCCGCTGGCCCGGTGAAGACCAGTTCAGTTTCGTCTCCACCCCCAAGGGAGGCGGGTTGAGGCTGATACTTGTCGCCCCACGATTGAAAGCGATCCACAATCGCCTGGCTGAAACGATCCGGCAAGGCCGGTTCCAACGAGCCAACGTTTGGATGCCAAATGCGGGTGTTGTCGGCCACGCGCTGAACTCGATTGACGACAGCATGGGCTTGAGGCGGGGTAAAGGCCATGGGCCGCTGCTCCAAACGACTCATTTGCCTGGTCCGGCCAGGCTGGCTCAACCAGCGCTGCACCCAGGGCGATACGGAGCGCTGAGTTTGGCGCACCACTGTCGTGACAGCGCGAACTATAGGATTAGTTTGTTCCGGTTCGGCTTGACCTGGTTGTGTCGTTTCCATAGTATCGGTAACTTGTTACAAGTGATTTTTAGCGCAGATGGCTAAAGTTAAGAATGGGCGTCTTTCCCAATCTCGTTTCCCCACCGACGCAAAACGTGGGAATGTGAGATCAGGAGTAATTATTAAGTTCGCGTTCCTTAAGCGTCTTTCCAGCCTTCCATTTCTAACCCGTGGTGAGCAATTTCCAGGGTTTCAATGGCAGCTTGATTGCTGTCAGATTTTAGTTCAGGGCCTACCCACTTCACCGGGTAAGCGTCGAAGACATTCCAGCGTTTAACTTTGGTTTTGCTGGCATCGTATAAAAGGATAGAAAATCTCTGCCGGCTGACCAGGCCGTTGTTCGACCCTTCGTCAAACCATTTCCACAATTCATCGTCGGCCATACCGTGTTTGAGGGTCAGGTTTGAGTACTTGGTGCGGACAGGCAACTTGTGGGAAAAATTATTTACCCCACCTTCTTTGTATTCAAAGATTTCTCGCTCGACACTTAAGCCGGTACACTCGGTAAACCAGCCCTTAATAATACCCTCAATTTCGATGTAGAATCTGAAAGCGGCGACATGATCTTGATTCAAGCGAGACTCAGTGTATCGAGTTTGTGGAGCCATTAAAACCTCCTCAGACCTGACCGGCCAAGCCGTTCTTGTTCCAATTTTAACTCTTGTTTCAGCAGCAGGTAGACCTTATACGCCAGAGCTTGCAGATTGATCTCTTCACCAGCGGGTGTACTCGCCGCCTGTGTAGCAGCAGGGGGCGTTCCCGTATCGCTGCTTTGGGGTGAATTCTCCCCAGAAAATTGTGCAGATGGCATCTGTTACCGCCTCGATGTAACTTTCCTGATAACCTCAGTTCGGAGTTGTCTTAATCGCATCCCTCGATACGCCTTTCACTCCGTTCAAGGCTACTCAGGATGCGTTCATGAGCCGAAAATCATCCTGAGTAGGGCGCTAGCCCGTATCGAAGGGTGATTTTCGAGCTAATTCCGAATTCAGATTGATAGAAATGACCGGCATTTGCCGTCACTTGCGTCGTTAGACCTCAATTTACCCGTCAGAGGCTCGGCCAGACGGCAGAGATTATGAAATCTCTGCCGTTTCCGGCAAATTACTGCCCGGCCGTCTCATTTAGCCTGCGATTGATTTCTGCGATTTCTTCAACCCAACGCTGCCGCGCCGAGTGTTCCAGGTTCAGGATTTCCGCCAGGGGCCAATGAAAATGATAGGCAATGTAGGCTACCTCCTTGTGCAGGCGGTCAAGAGGGTAGCCTACAATTCCCCCCCCAGGCTGGCTAAATCCACCTCAAATTGAGTTTTACATTCCGGGCACGTCACCTTGATCGCGCTGGTGCCTTCCTCATTAATCCGGCGATAAAGAGTCTGGAGATAGGCCAGGTCGGCGGCAAAGAGATTCTCGATGACGCCAGTGGTCACCTGGGGTAAGGTGCCCAGCTTGACAATCACCCGCGAGAGCAGAATGATGACCAGATAGGCTTGATTGTTTTGCACGCGCATATCCCGCAAGGGAGCGATCTCATCCATAGCCGTAGCCAGGCGCATGATCCCGTGTTTGTGCAAGTTGCCGTCTTTATCAACGTACCCGCGCGGCAGGGTGAACTCGAACTCGGTTTGTAAGCTCATGCCTTACTTCCTGGCTAAGACACCCGCCACATGCCTTCGTGGACGATGGTTATTTCTTCGACACCAATCTCATTGCTATCGGATTTGACGCTGGGGCCGGTCACTTTGGAAGGCCAGGCATTTTCAAAGTTCCAGCGAGCCACTTCTTCGTAGTTCCGGTCGAACATGATGACGGAGCAGTTGGTGCGCGAACCTTTCATGTCACCTTTTTCGACCATAGCCCGCCAGTCCCAAATCTGCATATCGGCGGTAACGCCCCGCTTGAGCGTGACATCCTGCCACTTAAGCCGGCCCGGAATCTTTTGCACAATTTCCTGGCCCTTGTCGTTGACCACCTTGTGCTCGACAATCTCGTGCTCCGAGCCGATGCCGCTGGCCTCGGTGAAATAACCACTCATCTTGCCTTCAATTTCTAGCCCAAAATTAAAACCAATTAGGGGATCAGTCTCCCGTCCAGCTTTTCCTGCCATAGGTTATCTCCTTATTAAATAGTGATCAGTAATCAGTAATCAATCGTCAGTATGCTTCAGTTCTTGCGCCAAAACTGACGCGAAGCGTGGATACGAGAAAATTTTGGAAGGTTGAAAGGTTGGAGAACTCTCATTTTTCCAGCCCAGCAACCTTCCCTATCCGCCAAAAGCGATCCTACTCTGCCGCGTTAGGCCCGGCCCATTGGCTGATGCGGAAGATAACAAATTCAGCCGGTTTGACCGGACACAGACCAATCTCGATGACCAGCCGGCCCAGATCACGTGACTCCGGTGGGTTAAGTTCCTCGTCGCACTTGACGTAGAAAGCTTCCGCCGGAGAGAGGCCAAAGAGCGCCCCATCACGCCAGACCATGCGCAAAAAAGCGCTGACGTCGCGCCGGACCCGCGCCCACAGCCGTGGCTCATTCGGCTCAAAGACGACCCATTGTGTCCCCCGTTCGATGGACTTCTCGATGAAGTTGAAGAGGCGGCGCACGTTCAAGTAGCGCCAGGAGGGGTTGCTGGAAAGCGTCCGCGCGCCCCAAACCCGGATGCCCATGCCGGGGAAAGCGCGGATACAGTTGATGCCATTGGGATTCAGTGTATCCTGCTCGCCCTTCGTCACATTGTAAGCCAGGTTGGTTGCGCCTCGCACCACCTCATTGGCCGGGGCCTTGTGGACACCGCGGGTGTTGTCATTGCGCGCCCAGATGCCGGCCATGTGGCCGCTGGGCGGGATGTGAACCGGGCGGTTTTGCACCGGGTCCATCACTTCAACCCAGGGATAATAGAGAGCCGCATAGCTGGAGTCGTACCCGGCCGTATCCATGCGCCACTTCTTGATCTGCTGCGGGTTCATGCCCGGAGGCGCATCCAGAACAGCGACCCGGTCCCCCATGCGCTCGCAGTGGGCAATCATCAAGGATTGGACGGCTTTGACCATCGTCAGATCGAGTTTTTGGCCGGGCATGGGGGTCATCAAATCCGGCACGCAGACCATGGTAATATCGTCAATGGCCTCCAGTCCTTCCATGCCGGTGCGTTCCATGGCCTCACCCTGAAAATCTTTGTACTCAGCCGGGGTTAACAGATTGTTTTCAATGCTGAGGGATTGTTGTTGGGCGCGGGGCCAAACCTTGGCCAGCGGTGCGGAGGCGTCCGCCACAAATACATTAACGAACTGGGGCGCTTTATTGTCCTTGAAAACGACACGAACGGTTTTAGCGCCGCTCTCGTCAACCTCTTGGGCCAGAGCCACATCGGGGATAACTTCTTTGACTTGCCAGCCGCCCCCGCTCTTCTCTCGCTCAACAGTCAGGGTAAAGGATTGAGGCCCGCTCTCGGCGACCGGGGCGGCTTCTTCAGGAGTTTCAGCCGGGGCGGCCTCGCCTTCTTTGGGCTTGTCGCCTTTTTTAGTGGCAGCGGTTTTAGGTTCAGGCAACTGTGGGGTGTCAACTCTGACTCGCATCCGCAATCCTTCAAAGCCGGCCTGTTTGGCCCTGACCACCAACTGGGGTTTTCCGTCCGCATTGAGCAGCGCCGCCTGGGCTTGAGGGATGGTTTTAACGCTGAGTACATAACAGCGGGTGCCGCCGTTAAGAAAATAACCATAAACCGCATGGGGCGTATAAGCTCCATCCACAAATTGCCCAAATCGCTCTACGTACTGGCTCCAATTGGTAACTAACTGGGGTTGATTGAGCAAGTTGCGGGTAATAATCTCCCCGTCAACCTGCTCCGTGTATTGAGCCTTTTCGGTGAAGCCGACAAAGGCAGCCATAGCTGTCCCAACCCCCTCGATTGGTTTAGGGCCACGATCTACTTCCTCGATGTAAACCCCCGGTGATAAATATTCTGGCATCATAACCTCCTTGGTTGAATGTATTTTCTAATTTACACGCCTGCACGCTGAGTAACCTATGCCACGCGCGCCTGCTTGCTGACTAAAACTGGGACACGAGTTCCAAATCAATTCTTTTTCGCTGCTAATCCGGGTTGTTAACTACCCCTCCTTTCCACAAGGAACAGGTGAAACGTGAGGCGTGAAAAATAGTACGGTAAATTCATCACGCTTCACGTTTCACCTATTTACCACTTAAATAAATTGTCATTTACTACAATTCTTGCCGGCGCAATCCCCCTTATACCGTCAAATCATAATCCGGGGCCGGAACCGTAATTTTATGCTGGCGTGGCTTCCGGCCCTCGGTGCTGATTTCCAGGGTATAATCGCCGGCTTTTAGATTACCAACCATAAAGCGGCCCTCCGGTTGCAGCGGGATATTCAGTCCTTGCTCCACCAGGGTAAGCTGCACTTTATCCAGCGGCTTTTCGCTGCGCACCGTCCCGCCGATGGTCCAGAACAGGTCGGCCGAGGCTGGGCTGGTCAGTGCATATTCTTCGGGATAGCCAGACTGGCCAATCCTGAGTTCGCGGGTGCGAACCAGCGGCGTGGTCAGCGGTTGGTACGGGTTAAGGGCCAACGTAATCATGCAGCCAATGGTCGGCCGCAGTTCGTTGTCCAACGCGCTCCACACCTCGGCCGGATTCCGTATCTCCTCCTCTTGAGCCACCATAACCGGGATCGGCACGGGCTGAGTTTTCAGACTCTCCGCCAGCAGGTCGTCCGGCAAGTGAGGCAAGCGAAACAAAGCCATCAGAGTCCGGGTTAAAAGGCGATGCTCGTCTTCAGGTTCAGCCGCCCAGGCTGTAATCATGTAATGCAAATCCACCCTGAACGGCTTGCGTCGCTGCGTGACCGTGCCATTCGCCTGGCGCTCAACCTCCCACATCGGCTGGGTTTGGCGCAGTTTATTGTTCTCGCGGATATCGTATAAATAGAGATTCAGCGTGGGCCGGTTGAGCCGGGCCGACCATTCCCGCTTGGGCTGGTCGAAGCTGATCTCCACCTCACCGTTTTTGATGGGAATCTCGCGGATGAGAAGTTTCCGCAAGGTCTCGTCCAGGTCATTAATCATTCAACTTCACCTATCCTAATTCCTCTTCCTCTTCCGGCATTGCCTCCCGCTGGAGGGTCTTTGCCTGGAGTTCATCTTCCGGGAGTTCCTCGCGCTGAACTGTCTTCATCTGGAGTTCATCTTCCGGGAGTTCCTCGCGCTGGAGGGCCTTTGCCTGGAGTTCATCCTCCGGCACCTCTTCTCGCTGGACTCCACTTGGTACCGTCTCAGAAGCGGCCGTATTGTCCGCCATAAGCGCCTGCTTGGCGACGGTGTCGGCTTCTTGTTCAAAGGTGTCGCCGGGTGGGTTGACCGTCATCCCGCTGCTCCCGCTCACCCGGCCCGAACTCTGCTGGACGACGTGAGTCAGTTCATGGGCCAGCAGTTCCTGGCCGCTGCCGGAACCAGGATTGTACTCGCCCTGTTTGAAGAAGATATCCTGCCCGGTCGTGAAGGCTTTGGCGCTGAGCTGCTGGTTCAACTGGTGCGACTCGGCAGAAGTATGCACCCGCACCCCACTAAAATCATGCCCCATGGCCGCGCCCATCTGCTGCTGCACGCCGCTGTCCAGGGCCTGCCCCCCACCCCGCGCCCCATTGATACGCTGGGTGGTCTCATCATCCAACTGGAATGCGCCATCGCCACTGCGCTGGGCGATGAGCCGCTGCACCGCCCGGTTGCCCACACGCTGCTGCAAACCCAACAAGGCCGACGACCCGGCGCCAGGGCTGCCCTCATGGGTTTGGGCCGGCTCTGCCTGCTCAGGCTTGCGAATCTTGGCTTTTTTTTCGTCAGGGATAAGTTCTTGAGACATAATTTTCCCCTCTTTCATTAAAAAAGCGTCTCGCCGTGTTTTGAAGGAGTAAAAGCGAACGACCGCCAATCAAGATTGGCATCACTCCCGTTTGTAATAAATTAAATACCGATTGCCCTACATCCGGCCAATGTGAAGCGCCAGGGCCTGTCTTTGAGCGCCTTGCAAACGAGCATCACCCAGCCGGGCAGATTGGGCCTGGATAGAGCCATCGCTCGCCGCGCCGCACAACCTTCCCGGCAGAACGTCAGGGTTAACCGGCAGGCCCTTACCTTCGGCCACAGCAGCCGGTTCAGCTTTGGGCTGGCTCTTTTTATCAGGTTGAGTCTTAACCGCTTGACTCGGTTTAGCCATCGCAGGTCAAACAAACACTCCTTACTTGTGTTTGGCTAACGGCTGTATTTCGTTGTTCAGCTTATCTTCAGCAAAAATGCAGCAACTCGGAACTGGGGTTTTGTGGCAGAGAGTTTGTTAAGAACAAAGCTATCATATCACAAAAACCGTTTTTTTGCACTACTGTTTCTCAACAATTTCAGCGCTGTCATTCAGAGATTGGCTACTGCACCAGCGCGCTGACGTTCAAAGAAACCTTCTGACGCCGTCCTGGCTCACGCTGGCGATTATACTGCTCCTGCTCCAGTTGTACTTCTTTGATAAATTTATCCAAAACCTCTTTAACCTGTGTCTCTGGTTGATTCACCAGCCGCTTTTGGAGGGTTATCGCCCGGCGGCGGATTGTCTCGACCAGGTTCTCTTCACGGATTTGCATGGATTGAAGCAGCCCTCGCCAGCTATTCTTAAGCGCATCAGGCGCATCTTTCCAGGCCGGACCAAGCAGCCACTGTTGAGGCAATTCGGTTTCATCCTCAAACTTATCGTCATGAATCGGGAAAGATTCCAGAATTTGGAGCCAGCGCTCCCGCTCAGAATTGGTCGCCTTTTGCCAGTCCAGGTCAATCCAACGGGGCACCCGGATCTTGGTTAGCACTCGGATATCCACCTGGGTAACAAGGCCATCTTTTATTTTGGGCTGATATTCGTACTTGTACTGGTACCAGTTACGGTCATCCTGAATCTGGCGGACCACCTCGTCAATGGTTTCCCCCTGGATGTCGTAATACTCAACTTCGGCCTTCTCGATCTTAATCTCGCCGATGGAGGGTGGCTGTTGGGCCTCTTCCTCTTTTTGTTCCTCCTCGCTCTGGCGCTGCACCGGCGCAGGTGACTGAAGCTGATGTTGTTGAGCCAATAATTGCTGCACCGCCCGGTTGCCAAGTTGTTGTTGCAGCACAGCCAAATGATGATCAGCCGGTTTGGCCATGACCTGACTCTCGTCGGGCAAGCGAGGACGCTTTTTGATTCGTCGGCGAGTGAGAGCACGTTCCATAAGCGCTACTCTGCTTCAGGGCTACACAACTTCCGCAGAAGTTGTTTATATTTTCGAAGGGAGAAATTTTGGTTTAATTGAAGGGTCAATGATTATCCCCATTATAACATAAAAACACAAATTTCGTCCTTTAATTTTGATTAAAATTTAACCACTTGAAGGCTTTACCGCACAACCGCCTTCATAAGGTGGATGAATATTAATCCTGGTTAGCCGGAGCAGAAGGCTGCGATTCTTGCTCGGAACGAATAGTTATCCGCCCGATCAGAGCAGCCATTCGTAGCAGCGTCCGCTTGGAGTCGGCCACTATCTTCATAATGGCCCCAGCGTCTAAGCCGGGCGTTTCGGCCAGGTAATCATCGGCGTTTTTCTTGACGGCGTCCAAGATTGTCGTAATCTGGCCGTCGAGCGTCTTCTTGGCCGCATCCAGATCGCTGGTGGCCTTAGCCAGTGCGGCTGGGTCCTTACGACCTAAAGCCAGCAAATCGCTCATGGAGTCGAAGAGAGAGCGGGTGCTCTTGCCCCCCATATCCACGCCAAATTGTCCGGCTGTCATTAAGATGCGGTCAGCATACTTGGCCATAGCCTTGGCGCTTTTTTCGGTAAAACCTTTGGTGGCTACATCGGCTACGGCGTGTTGAAGCATATACAGGTCATCCAGCAGGGCGGTGTAGCCCAGGGCCGGTGACAGGGCCTGGTAAGCACCACCCGGACGCAGTTTGGGTTCGCGGCGGGTCACGTGCTTGGCCCCGCCGCCGGGGGTCATGTACGGGCCAGGGATAGCCGCGTTAAGTTTACCTTGAATCGTGGCCATCTCTTCAGCGATGGCGGCTTGCGCGGCCGGATCGCCTTCTGCCGCCAGAAATCGCTTGTGCAGCACATCCATCTTGAGTTCCATTTGCCGGTAGATGTCTTCACCGGAAGCCATGTGGCGGGCCACATCCTCCATGGACACGCCCATCTCGGCGGCCAGCTTCTGCACCTCAGCGGGATCAGCGCCCCGTTTCATCATACCGGCAAGGTAATCCGTAGATAGTTTGGTAATTTCTTTTTGCCGGGCGGCGACATCGGCCATGCTGACCCCCATCTCTTTGGCCATGGCCTTCACCGCCTCAGGGTCGGCCCCGTCTTTCATCATCTTGGCCAGCACGTTCAGCTCGCTCTCCTTGACAATGCGCTTCTCGACTTCTTTGGCCGCCTTGCCGCCGATCTCTTTCAGCGGCTCCTCAAACATGTGCAGGCGGGTTGGATCGGCAAAAATGTCGGCGTCGAGCAAGTCTCGCCAGCCGGGGCCGTAACTCTGCTCCATCATGCGGATGGCGGCGTTGCGGTGCGAGGTGGAGCTAGACCCCAGGAAGCTGACATCTACATCGCTGGTAAAGCTGGGAGTGCCGGTGCGTTCCATTTTGGGTGGGGCCAGGTCTTCCAGGTCCGGCCCCATGTCGGTGGCTTTTTGGGCCATTTTTTGATCCAGTGCATCAAATTGAGCCACCCGCCAATCCTGCATGCGTTTGCCCAGGGCCGCGCCTTCGGGGGTGGCGGCCAGGGCCTTGGCCGTTTTGGCCCACTTGCCGCCGGAGATTTGCACCAACGCGCCGGCATTGCCGCCGAGTTGGTCCAGGTGTTTGGCCATCTCCTCGGCGTATTGCTTGGCCGCTTCACCCCCTTCTTTGAGGGCTTTCTCGCCCAACTCGCTTAGACTTTTGGTCAAAGCCTTGACTTCTTCTTTGCTCAAGTTGGGGAAAGCTTGCAACACCTCATCGGCGTTTTGCAGCAGCTTCTTGGCCAGCGTTTCCTGGGCGGCCGGGGCCGCCTTTTGGATGGCCTCTCGGACAGCCCGTTGGGTGGCCTCTTTGCCGGCACCCTTGGCCGCCTTCCAGGCCGATTTGACCCCATCACCTACCAGGGGGATAAAGCCAATCAGAGCCATGGCCGTTTGCAGCTTGCCATCTTTGCCGCCCGTGCTCCACATCTTGTAAATCCCCACCGCCACATCGCGCGCGTCGGCAATCTGGCCGACCACTGGGATAACCCCCATCACAATTTGACCAAAGGTCATGGTGGCGCTGGGGTCCTCAAAGGCGTCGCCCAGAATCGCGCCGATAGAGAACTGCTCAAGATCGCTTAGTTCCTTTTTTGTGCGCCAGCCGGAGCCGCTTTCGGTGACGCCACGCTCCAATTCCCGGCCATCGTTGGTGATAATGCGCTGAATACCGGAAACCTGGTTACCCTTATCCAGCAAATAAACGTAGCCATCGTCGTCCGGTTCCTTCATATCATAGCAATTGATGTTGGGGTTGAGGCTGAAGATGTGCATCCAGTTATCCGGCCCGGCCACCACCATCCTGGCCCCTTTCATTTTGAAAAAGTCCATATCCAGTTCCACCCGGCCCTCCGGGTCATTGGCGTAGCCGGTAATGGGGCCTAGTTCATTACCAACTTTAACCGTTGTATTCCAAACGTGCCCATAAGTCTCCCCAATCTTCTTGCCCGTGATGCTCAAGATTTTGCCGCCCATCTGGCGGACCACTTTCTCCATATGAGCTACGATGTCCGCTATTTCTCCAGCCAGAACGGCCTGATAGGCGATGTTGAACTTTTCAATTTGCAGCACATTCTTAAAGGTGACCTGCCCGCCTTCATTATTCAGGAGCCAATGATTCGGCCCCCATTTGTAGGTAAACAACGGTTTTGGCTCCAAGCCCGGCCCAATGACCAACAAGGTGGCATGGGTAATCAGCGTTTTATACAAACTCTCGCGGAAGGCGCTCTCTTTGGTGTAATTGCTGGGCTTATCCTCACCCAGCATGTCCCCGGCCAGCAAGTTTTCGGTGGGTATAACCAGGGCTTGGTTCTTATACAGAAAATCTTGATGAGGCGCCATCTCGGCCTGAATGGCCTCACGTTTTCGCACATCGTCAGATAAAATGCTGCCCTCATACGGCTTCATCTTATCGGCCAGCTTTTCAAGCTCAAAGCGAGCGTCAAAAACCTTCTGGAGAATGGCCATTTTGTCAGACGGCAAATTCAACTTGGGATATTGGGCAGTAACCATACCGGCCGCATCAGGCGCTTTACCTTTTGCCGCAGGGCCAGGCGTGGGCGGCGCGGGCTGCCGGGCGATGACCATATTTGTAGAGACCGCCGACGGCCGAGTGCCTAGCCTCCCCTTGGGACCACCGACCGTCGAGTCGGGGTTAAACTCATAGGCTAATCCAGAACTCGCTTCTTCGTCTCCTCGCCTCATCACAACAGCGTCAGCCGCTTGTTCCGCCGCCTGCTCAAAGCGGTCATGCGGGTCACTCACGGACACGCCACCCGCCGTTGGCGTTCCCTCAACCGGTCCGGCAGCCTGTTGAACGGTATGGGTAGCTTCGTGGGCCAACAGTTTTAACCCTTCTGTGGAATCGGGCTTGTACGTACCTTCACGGAAAAAGATATCTTGCCCGGTGGTAAAAGCCACGGCGTTAACCGATTGGGCCAACTCGTCCGCCTCCTGGTCGGTGTGGACACGCACAGCGGTCAAGTCGGTCCCCAGGCTGGCTTCCAGGCGAGGCTGCACTCGTGCATCCAGCGGATGACCGCTGCCGGCAGCTTCGATTCGCTGGGCTAGCCTGCTGCCATCAACTTGCTTCATGTCTGTGATCGCGTCTGGCTCGCGGTAGGGCTGCACGGCGCGGGGTGGCGGATTGATCGGCGGCAGTAAATCTTTGTAAGGTCCTTCGGGCATTTGACCGATCAAATATTTATTGTATTGCGATACCTGCCAGTTATGTTGTTTGAGTGCATCCGCTGTTGCTGCCACATCTTCCACCGGTGGCCGTTTATACACTCCCTGAAAGTCAATGGGCCGCCAATTGCCGGCCTCGTCAATCAAGCCCTGCAAATCGCCATGACAGTAATAGCCCTTCTCCCAAATCTGGTTGGCATAGGCTCGCACGTCGTCCAGAGTTTTGAGCTTGATGCTCTGAGCTGCTTTGCTGGCCTCTTTGGCGGCTTGCTTGCTGACCCCTTCGCTCATATCCTCGGGCATATCACCGGCAACTTTTTCCATGGCAAAGGCCCGTTTGCCCGGCCCCATATCCACTTCGCCGTAATATTTTGGCCCCATCTTAGTTTGGGCCGCCGCCGCCGCCCCTTCTTTTTCGCGGGCAAAAACCTTCATCAACTCTTCGTCATCCGCCGGGTAAATTTTGATAACGACGGTTTTATCCGGCACCTGGGGAATATGACCTTCAAAGACGCCACAGCCCGGTTTATTGGCCAGGCTGCCGGCAAAGCCGCCGCTCGACATCGGCTTATCTGGGTTGAGCAGCCAGCCTTTTTGTGGCCCTTCCACCTGATTGACGATGTTGGATTTGGCCGGTTCCGGCACGCCTTCCAGGCTTTTCTTTAACTCATCGGCTTTTTGCTTGGCCTGGGCTGCGGCCCGGACTGCCTCTTCGCTGCCCTCCTCACCGATCTCACTGACAGCCCGGCGCGCCGCCAGAGCCTCACGCACGGCGGGGGCCACTTGCTTAAAGGTTTTCAGCGCCCCGTAAACATCTAACACCGCGCCCACAATATCCAGGGCCAGCCAGAAAAGGGAGGGGTCTTCCTGCGAAATCGCTTTGGCTTTGTCCACGGCACTGCCGTTCATGGCCTGGGCCAGTTGATAATCCTGCATCGCCTTGACCGCCTGAACGCCACTAATAACCGCACCGCCCGCTGCTGCTGCCCCCACCGCCACGGACACCCCCACACTGGCACCGCCGGTCGGTATCGCCGCTACCAGCCCCAGTGCAATCGAAACAGCGGCCACGGCCAGGTTAATCAACGCATCTTTACTGGCCTGGGCGGCCATTTTCTCCTCAACCAACTTATGACCCAGTGTGCCCGGTGTGTACCCCAACTGGCCCTTAACCCCGTTGACAATCACCGGCAGTTTCCACACCTTCACCTTGTCGTCGGCGATGCCCTGGCGCACCTCATCAATATTTTTGAGTTTGGTGCGAATCGTCTCGGCAATCATGGGGCCGGACCCGCCAGGGGTGTTGGCTATCTGCTCCAGAGCCGCCGCACCGCCCTTCTCCGAAGCATAAGCCGCCAAAAGCGGATACTCCGCTTCTAGTTTGGCCCGCAGAGAATTATAGACAACTTCCTTGTCTCGAATCTCCACGCCCAACTCATCAAATTTCTTTTGATCGGTGATGATTTTGCCGCCGTGCCCCGCTAAAATCGGAGTCTCTTCGATTAATTCCTGCTGTTTGGTAATCAGATCATCCAACTCTTTGCGCTTAGGCGCCAACTCCGCCGCGGCGGCAGCCATGCCCCGCGTTTTCTCGTTGTCCTCAACCGTATACTGCCCCGTCCCCCCTTGCTCCATCTGGTGCGCTCGCTCAAGTCCAGTGTCACCCGTTATTTCGCGCGGTATTTCGTGCAAACCGTACTTTTCAGCTTCGGCCTGGAGAATCTTCTCGCTCTCGTTAAGCATCTCGCTGATCGCATTCAGCCCCAAACGCTCAAAATCCGCGATCATTTTCTCGGCTTTGGTTTTTAACTCAGCCAGTTGCGTCCTTAACCCGGCCTTGATCCGCTCGGCCAGTTGAGGATCGTTGGCGGCGGCTCCGCGCGGAGAACTGCTGAAGTCATCCACAAACTTTTCGGCGTTGTCCATGCCATGCCCAATCGCCACTTCTTCCAAAATCTGGCGCAGGTGTTCGGGGTCATCAGAGGTAATTTTGTCGGCTATGGGGGCCATTGAAGCTGGTTGCCGTTGAATGAAAATCGCTCGCTGCACCGTTGAGACGACCGCTGATTGTTGACCGCTGACCGCCGCGCCATCTATTTGGCGCTGTACTGCTGCCTCGACTGTCGCTTCCGCTTGCCGCTGCGCCGGTGGGTTGTTGCTCGGCCCGCCTCCGGCTCCTCCCCCCCCCTCATTCGGATTGGTTTCATCCGCTTCAAAGTCTTCTGAGGACGGAGGTGGCCCGGCCTGCATATCGGCAATGTAAGGCTGAAGTATAGAGAGTGTTTCGTAATCTTCGGGGGTTGCGCTGCCCTCCATTCCTTTGCGCAAAGCCTCGTTATAATCTTGCACCGCTTCGGCCTGCGCCTCTGGGTTCCAATCAGCCCAAGGGGTGCCGGCATTGTGCAACGAGCGCCAATCATAGGCGGCATTGCGCGAGCCGGTTTTCCACCAGGCTTTGGCCTGCGCCCACAGGGCCGCCGGCGCATAAGTCCAGCCATCATGCTGGTATTGCCACACATGGGCCATCTCATGCACAAGTGTTGACCTGCCGGCGTCGGTCAGTTCCATCGTATCGCCTACATAATAATCATCTGTAAAGTGGATGGTGTTGCCAATGGTCCGCGGCGCGCCGGTTGACATTAAACTGCCGCGAGTAATGGTAATGACTGAGTAGTCAAGTGATTCATGAAAAACATCTTTGGCGTAATTGATTTCAGTTTCGTTCAGCGAGCGGCTCTCGCGGCGAACCGCCTCCACAATTCCCCCCACCACGCCGGCCCCAATCAGGATGGGCACAAGCGGCAAAAAGCGCTGCACGACTGGCTCAGTTGTCACGACCGGGTCAGTGGGAACCGTCTCAACCGGCTCTGCCGGATCAACTTCCCGCTGAATAATCGAGTTAGCTGCCTGTTCCGCTGCCTGCTCAAAACGGTCGCCTGGATCGCTGACCGAGACACCGCCCGCCGTCGGCGTCCCTGCGACCGGCCCGGCGGTCTGCTGGACGGTGTGAGTCGCTTCGTGAGCCAGCAGTTTCAGGCCATCGGTGGAGTCAGGATGGTAAGTCCCTTCTCGGAAGAAAATATCCTGGCCCGTCGTGAACGCAACGGCGTTGACCGATTGAGCTAATTCGTCGGCCTCATGGTCGGTATGAACGCGCACACCCGACAGATCGGCCTCCAACCCATCTTCCAACCGACGCTGCACTGCTTCATCCAAAGGCTGACCACCGCCGGCTTTGGCCTGAATCCGCGCGCCAATATCCTCGCTTGGGCCTGGTTCACCCGTTTCGCTGGCGGCGGTTCGTTGGCCTGGCACAAATGGCTGCGGTGTGGGTGGGCCACCAATGGCTGAAGGAGAGGAAGATTTAAAGCCCCAACTCGATGGTAACAGTTGGCCCACATCTACGTGCATGCCTAACATTAAATTATCGGCGCTGGTGTTTACTTCCAGGCGCATCCAGTTCAGGCCGGGGACGGGCACCGTGCGTCCATTTAATTGGTCTACCAACAATTGCCGGGTCGTGGGGTCAGACATCGCCCCGCCCAACGCCCCCAGGCCAATGACCGCCAGCGAGCTAACCACAGCTACCTGCCCGCCGGTGCCCAAACTGCGCCAGTCACGGTTCACCTGGTCGAGAGCCTGGGATTGCAGGTGATTAATGGCGGCGTCAATCTCCGGAACCGCCAGCACCGCGCCCATTAAATCGCCGGGCGTAGCGGCACGGGGGGTGTCAGAGCCGGACCCGGCAGGCACGGCAGGGGTAGAGCCAGTTGCTCCCGTGGGGGTCTGGGCAGGCGTTGTGGCCGCACCAGGCGCGGCTAAAGGCAGCGATCCCAACTGGATTTGCGAGAGCGCGTCCCGCAAGTTGGCCGGGGCTAACTGCTGCTGTACATGTTGGTGCAGCATGGCCTGGATCTCGGGGTCAAGGTGCAAAGTTTGATCCCCCCCCAGCCGATAACGTGAGGCCGGATCAGGCGGCTGCAATAAAGAGGGAGTGGTCAGGGTGAAGTTGGGTACGGGCGGTAGAGAAGTTCCATCACGTTGGACGGCCATTTTCTGCCCGTTTTTATCAGGCGGGGGTGGAGGCGGAGCCAGGCTGGGCGACCCACTACCACCCAAAAATTCGTCGAAGCGGTCATCAACCGGCGATTCGGTGGCCTCGGCCTGCCGGGCGGCGGTAGGACTGGCGCTCTTTTTCAGCACCGGGCTCCCGGAGGATTTGGAATTACTGGGCGAGGCAGAAGTTGTCCGCTGATCGGGCTTAAGCGCAGCAACGACCCGCTGCAAGTGCAGGTTGCCCTGTGTCCGGCCAATCTGGCCGGCCACGCCTTGCCGTTGAGCCGTTTGCAGGCGAGAGTCGCCCAGGCGGGCAGCCTGGGCTTCAATCGAGTTAGCCCCAGCGGCCAGCAGACTCTCAGGCAGGGGCGGTAGACCCGCTTTTTCGGCGGTCAAATCGGGGCTGAGAGCCGGCGGTTGGACTTTGGCCCGATTTTTCTTATCCTGTTGAACTTCGTTTGCTTGGTTCTGTTTGGGCATCAGGTTTTGAACTATTTTAGCACATTAGGCTTTGCTAGAGTTGACATTTCTTGCCAAACAAAAATTAACCGGATCAGTTCAGCCAATCTTCCACTCATTGGCCTCAATATAGCCGGAGGTCATCGCTCCTAACGCCTCCCAGATCGTCACATATGGCCCTGCACCCGCCCAATCTGACTGGCGATAGCTTGCCGTTGAGCTGTTTGTAAGCGGGTATTATTTAGCCGGGCCGTCGGCGCTTCGCTACAGTCAGCTCCGGCGGCCAAAAAGCTGACCGGGAGCGGAGACAGGTTAACCGGCTCAGCCATCAAGTCGGGGGTTAGAGATGGGGATTTGATTTTCGAATGGTTCTGTTTATCAGCTTGGGATTCGGTAATTGGGTTCTGTTCAGGCATGACTTTGAGCCATTATATAGATTTTTTAAGAAGCGTCACTGCTCTCATCTTCCAACGCATTGAGCCGTTGTTCCAGCGCCTCAAAGGCAGAATGGGAACGGGCCGGGTAGGCCCAATTGGTCACACTGGCCTGCTTTCCATCCAGGTTCCAGGCATAGGTCAGCGCGGCGGTATCGTGGATACCCTCCGCGGTCAAGTCAACGGCAGTTAGGAGGCTGCTGGCCCGGATCGCTTCCTTGGCCTGGGCTATCTGAGCGGCAGAGAAGCGGCAGACCGTCCACCACTCCTGCCCATCAAACGCCTCAACCCGGCCATCTTCATAATAGACCCGCCGGGTTTCAAAGTTCCGGCGCTGATCACGGTAATGGCTGGCCAGATAACTGTTCTGCGGCAAAAGCTCAGCCATTATTCCACCGTCCAATTTTTGCCGGTCATCTGCTTAATTGCTTCCAAGAAGTAGACGTAATGACCGCGCTTGACCTGCCCACCGCTTGACATCATGCTGCCGGAGTCCTGCACCAGCAGTTCATTGGCGGCATCGGTTCCAATGTGAGTCTGCACATCGCCATAATGGCTCGGTTCATCCCCAAAGAATTTAGGCACCCCTCCGTCCGAGCCGGGGGCTTCCTCGACATATTCATCGCCCAGGCCGAACATATGCCCGGCTTCGTGGGTGGCGACATTTTGGGTGACATTGGTCCGGTTCTTATCCCGGACCGAGATATCGACCCGTTGAAACGCCTCGTCTTCAGTAGCATGCTCTTCTCCGGCCGAGACCACCCGCATGCCGCTGCCCCAGCCCATATCCGCAGCCACGCGTTGTTTGACCGCTTCTGCCCGGCGCAGGCCCAATTGCTTATTGAAGCCGCGGCTGCCTGATGAACTGGCCCGGCCCGCGAACACTGCCTCCCAATCACCCCCGGCGGCATCAGGGCCAGGCGTGACGGCCTGGCGGCGCAGTTCGCCTTCAACCTCACCTATTTGGGCCTCAAGGGTTGGCGTTAGCTCGGCGCTGCCTAACTCAAACGGCTTGATTTGCCGCACCATCTTCCGCGAATGGACCCGGTGGGTTTCCGGTTCGCTGGGGTCACGAATATCAAGGGTGGCCGTATCGCCGGAGACAAAGGAACGGAAACGAGGCGCATCTTTAGGAACTTTCTGGGCGGTGATCTTGGTGTGAGCCTGGCTGGAGTCACTGATCGTCATCACATTGACGGCCACCCGGCAGCGATACTCGGCAAAGTTAGGATCATTCAAATGCAGCATGTGCTGACCGCTCCAGGCCCCCATCACGCTGGACATGAAGTCAGTCTCAAATTTTTCTTTCTCCTCGTCTTTCCAGGCAAAGTCGGCCAGTTGCTCGCGGGTAAAGCGGTGGGAGCGATAGGGTTCCTGGCGCATCATCGCCCGCGTAAACGGGGCATAGGTAATATGAACCCAGAGGTTGATATCCAGAGTGCCGATCACCGGTGCAGGTCCGACCGGCGTATAACTGCTGTCGAAGCGGCTGCCCTGTTGGCTAAATCCCGCTTGGGTAAATGTCGGGCGCGGCGTCGCCGGAGCCGGCCCCGGCGGAGACACCCCGGCGTCATCCTGGCGCTGGACCAACGACGCGCCCGGTTGCGCCCATCCGTTCGCCTGACCTTGGCGAAGGGCCATTAGCTGCTGCAAGTGCTGATTACCCTGGACTTGCCCGATATGGGCAGCCATAGCCTGGCGTTGAACATTTTGTAAACGTGGGTCGTTTAACCGGACAGCTTGACCATTAAGAGGGCCATTACCAGCCGTAAACACGGAACCGCCGGGTAATTGACCAAGCTCAACCAACCCGTTGATCAATTCGGGGCGGGGCGCTTCAATTTTAGGCCGATTTTTTTTATGGGCTTGGTCTTCGCTGATTTGTTGTTTAGCCATAAACAGCCAAACCCTTCTCCGAAATCCCGGGCTATGTTCTAGTTATAGCACCCTATCGTAAAGAGATCGTAAAGAGATCGTAAATTAGAAGTTCCTAAAAATGATGGGGCTATCTTCGTACTGTCTAAACGACATGCGCCCGCCGTTACTTCTTAAAAATCTCGACCAACTGGGCGCTCAAGGTATTGATTTCCGGGACTTGACATGACCCCTCGATAGCCACACTCCGTACCGTTTGGCCCTCAACCACCTGCATCCAGAGGATATTATGGTCTTCGTCAGAAGGAGCCGCTTGATAGCGGCCGGCCAGTCGTTCGAAGCCAGCGGCGGCAATCGCAGCTTTAACTGCCTCCAACTGGGCTGGGGTCAACGGAGAACCAAAGGTCCACTCCTGGCCCAGAGGCCGGGTTTCATACCGTCCATTGTTATAAATGCGATACCCCCCTACCCGATCCTGGACATCGAAAATCAAGGACTGCAATAAGACACCCGCCGGCACTTCTGGCGTTTCCATAGGTAAATCTCCTGACTGGCAAGCAGCAGCCCCCGGTATCTGTGGGGTAACCGGCTTAACCTGGCTGCAGGCCGAGATAAAGAGTAAAAGCAGCACCCCGATTAGACTGCGGTATAAATCCATTTCCAATTTATATCAGTCTGCCATCCACCGTCTGCGCTCAGGCATACGCCGGACCATCCGGCTTGTTGTTGACCGGAAAATCGCCGGGGCCGCGCGGTCCCGGACCCGGGCCGATCTGCCATTGGCCTTCCGTTTTGGTCATCTTGCCCAGGGCTTCCAGGAAGGTCACGTAATGATAAGGTTGAACCACCTCGCCGTTTGACATGATATTCTCGTTGTGGTGAGCCACAATCGGCTGCTGGCCGGGAATAAGCTTTTCGGCTAAAGCCGAGTGAGCCACCGGTGTTCCGACAGGCCGTTTGGAGACCGGATTGGCCGCGGTTGGATCCGCGGTGGGGTATTCGTCCCCCAGGCCAAAGATATGGCCGAACTCGTGCAGGATGGTATGCTGGCTGCTCTGGAATTTGCCGACGGTAATTTCGACATGCCGCCACTCGGCGGTAGGGCCGGCTCCTTCTTCACCTTTGCCCAGCACCAGGGGTTGTTTTTTGGCCCCACCGGTGACAATCTCATTGCTCACCAGGCGAGCACGGTCTTCGGAAAGGGCCATGTTTGGCTCAGTATCGCCCTCTGAACTGGCATGGCCTTCCACGGTCACCGGAAAGGGAGGAATTTGAGGCAGGCCCAGCGTCTGGCCAAACTCTTTCAGTTTGGTCTTGTCTTCAGCCTTGAGTTCACTCTTGCCGAGGTCAAAGTAAATCTTGCCGGGATTCTTGGTGTCCACGACGTTGTAGGCGGCACGGGTTCGGGTGGTCCGGGTGAAATTACCTTTATCGGGATTAGTAATGCCGTCTTCGGCCGACTCTTGAAATTGGCCAACGCTTTGATTGGCCCGGCCGGGCGGGGTGATGCTTTCTTCTAGGTCTGGCTCTTTGGGCCATTTATAAACGGAGATAACAAACTGGGCCTTTTCGACCCCACCCGTTTCATTTTCGGGGGCTTCGGCCACATGAATTTTGACATTCACATTGGGCAGGCTTTCCCAATAAGGTTTGGTGTTGTGAAAGGTATAATTTTCAGACCAGAAATCTTGAACATCGCCGACAGCTTGTTTTTTCCAGTCCTTGGTCTCATCCCCTTGCCACTGGAATTGATCCGGCGTATAGGCAGCGGCGGCCTCAGGACCGCCGGCTGTGGCCACCCAGCTAGGATCGGCAGGATTGCCCGGCAAAAATTTGAAGCAAATTCTGACGGTAACATCCAGGTTACCCTTAGCCGGATTGTATTTGGCGTCAAAGAGACCTCGCCCGGTATCGGGGTGGAAATTCTTAAGGCTGTACTCCTTGCTCATGAAGAGAGCCAGTTGTTCCTGGGCATCCAAGCGGGCCTCGTCGGGCCGGCTGTCGGTGGCATCGCCGATTCGATCCTTCATCCAGGCGGCGGCGTCACCCAGCCAGTTCCGCTGAATAGTCGCGACGTCCGGCTGGGACGTGGACTGCAACTCTTTTCCCGCCGTATCTCCGGGACGATTGCCGATCAGTCGTTGGACCTGTTGGTTGCCCTGAACCCGACCCATTTGGCTGAACAGGGCCTGCTGCTGGGCGCGCTGAAAGGGATGATCCATCAAATCTGGAGCGACGGCTTCAGCCTCCCTGCCCTTGACGAGATCACCGGCCCCTGGCTGATGAGGTTGCAGCGCCCCAACCGGCTTGAGGTTGGGTCGTTTTTTTTGATAAGATTGAGTTTTCGTGAGTTGGGTCTGTTTACTCATAACATCTACCACCGTAAAACTGCCTTCACGCCTGAATTGGCATGGACCTGAAAACCCCGGTTACTATCCTGCCCTGTTTCAAAACAGAAGTTAGCCGAACCTTCGACCGAAAACTGAAATTTATCCTGCCGGTATTTGAAGCCGATGGTCGGATTAACCCCAATGATCACGTAATTGGTTACGGCATTTATCCACTCACCCTGTATTTAATCTGCTGTGCAATATCGAGGAACTCCGGCCACCAGGCTTCTTTCAGCTCGTCTTTTCGATGAGATGTAACTCCCTCGATGATCGTCTCAAAATAACGGTTCATCAAACGGGCAAAAGCGCCATCGCTAAGGTAGATAGTATCCAGAGGGTCGAACACCATCACACCCTCGAAAGGTTCGTCGTCAGGGTCCATATCTTCGGGGAAGAGAAAGCCGCTGTACTCTTGTACGCGTCCATGCCGGTTCAACACCCCGTCCGCAATAAACTGCACGCGGCTTTGCCAGAACTGCGTGGTCAGAAAATCCCGCAGAACGCGCAGTTCAGCCGGGCTGTCCCTGACCCGGGGACCGCTGTACTGAGGAGTTTCTTCCCACACAATCTGGAGTGTATCCACAAGTTGGTCATCTAGCAGTGTTTCCATAAGTCCTTTGCTTAAAAAATGATGTAAACAGTCTTGATTTTACCACCGCGATACCAGCCTTCCCATTTTAAGCCGGATTTCGATACCCCTTGAAACTTGCCATCGCCTTTGGGAAACTGCTTGCGGCGGATGGCGTCCTCAACTGCTTCCGTTGCCGAGTCTTTCCACTTGGCCAGGTCTTTTGTTAATCCCTGTATGGTTGTCTTCTCGTAACGAGCTGCTTTCAGCGTTAATGGAGTTACCAGATTGCCTTTACCATCTTGCTGCCAGAAACCGTATTCATACTTTTTGACAGTACCTTCGGACGGATGCGGCGTTGTGCTGGTGATTTGACCCCGACCAACACCAGTAGGGGGCGAAGTCACACCTTCCGGAGATCTGTTCAAAAGTTCATCAAGGAACGTCTGCTCGTCGTGACAGCCGTTGATACCCTTCTTCTTATCAATGCCATCAAATCTCCCCACATGCTCCAGAGTGTCTGCATCCACACCTTTGAAGTCCTTGAAGAACTGCTCACCGTAGAAGTTGATGACATCATTGCTGTATTTTGGGCCGCTGACCCGCTCGGTGATACGGAACGGCGTCTGATCCTTGGGGCTGACCTCAATTGTCCTGGCCCCGGTAAGCGGATCAGGCTCCCCAACCTGCCGTACAGGCGCCTTCTCAACGTTGGTGTAAAAGTCAATGATCCGGGGCAGCATCCCCTCAGGGCACAGGAAGTTATTCGGCGTCTGGGCCTCCAGCGACATGGCAATTTCCTGCCGGAGAAGTTCGATCTTGTTTGCCTCATGCTCACCCATCATCCGCTTGATCTCGGCGATGTCCTTAAGATGGAGACCGCTCTCTTTACCTGCCTCGGCCAGCTCCAGCCTCGCCTGAAGCTGCTCGAGGAACTGGGCTTCCTTCTCCAGGGCCTTGCTGTTCAGCTCAAGCAGCCTCTCCAACTCGGCCCTTGAAACGCCCTTGCCCTTCGACGCCTCGAGCTTTTTGGCGAGCCTGCCGGCGGCCGCTCGCGCCCGGCGCACGTTGACCAGTTCGCCATGGATCTGTCCCCTGAGCGTGACCTTGGCCAGAAACGGCTGAGCCATCCGTCCTCCAAGCGCCACCGCAGCGATGAAGGCGAGGTTGCCCAGCGAGATGTCCATGATCTCCTTCTCGGTCAGCCCCTCCTTGCCGCCGGTCTTCTCGCGCTTGGCTTTATCCGCCTCGTACAGCGCAACACCGTTGATGGCGACGAACTGCGTCGTGATTCCACCGAGCTTGCCCATCGTGGAGGCCGCGGCGACCTCGCCGACAGCGGCTGTGTAGATCTTGCCGATGGCCTTGAGGCCGCCGAACATCAGGACACTCTTACCCATCTCGTCCACGAACCCGGCCAGCGTCGGATCCGTGGTGATGAGGGCGGTGGACATGGTGGTGAACGCGGCCGCCTCAACCACCGTAGCCACGCCGAAGCCGGCTGCAGCGCCCCACGCCGCCCCCGCAAACGCCTCGACATACGCGCCCAGCCCGCCCGTCACGATCGCAATCCCGACCATAATCCCGAATGTGACGTAGGCGTTCCATGTCTGCTGGTCCTCGATGTGCCGGCCGATCTTCGCGAACAGTTCCGTCCATTCCTTGGACTTGGCCTTCTCGTGAAGTTCGTCCTCGATCTTCTGCTTCTCGTCTGGGGTGGCCGCGGCCTTCCAGCGCAGGTAGATCGCCTTCCACTGCTCATGCATCTGGGTCACGGCGCGTTGGTCTTCGCGCAGGAGATCGTTCGCGTCTACGTCGCCCCACAGGCTGTTCGCCGCCGCCCGGATCTCGCCCACCTTGGTCAGGTTTTCCTGGAGCGCCTGCCAGGCGGCCTCACAGTTGTCCATGTTAGAGACGAAGGTGACCTCGGTGGACAGATCGCTGAGTTCCTTGAGGATTTGATCCAGCTCGGCCCTGGCTTTGTCAGGCTCCGTGAGCAGGACCTCGCGGACCCGCGCCAGCGTCTTGCGGAGTTCAGCCTCGCGCTCGGCCAGCTTGTAAGCGCCGTAGCGCGCCGGGGCGTAGCTGCCCTTGGTGTTGCTGACCCCGCTCTTGCCCGTCTTTTCGATCATCGCCGTCTGGATGGCCGGGCGTAGCTGCTCAAGGACGGCATCCACCATGTCGGCCGGGAACATCTTTGACCGCATCTCGGCATGGGCCAGCTTCACCTTGGCGGTCGCAGCCAGGTCCGAGCAGGCCGCAGCATCCACGTAGTCCCAAACAAGCTTGTTGATGACGAAGGCGGTGGCGGGGAATCCAGCGAACTGTTTCTCCAGATTGGCCGCGATGGTAACGGCGCTGTGGACCATGCCCAGCACCTCTAGCTGGGCCTGAGTCTGGCCGGCCCAATTCGCCGCCGTGCCCGGACCCTTGTCGGCAGCGACGACCCTGGAGCGCTCGTCTACCTTCTGCCGGGCCGGTTCGAGCTGGCCGTCAAGGCTCCACTTCTTGACCAGGTCCTTCAGCCAGGCGAACTCGTTAACAATGAGGCGCATCCGCTCAATCACGGCCTCGCGGCCCACATCGGCCTTGAGTTTCACGTCCGCAGCCTGGTTAAGGGCAGCCTCCTCGCCAAACTGCCCGGCGAGCTGTCCCTCGGGGCCTTTGATCAGGGGGGCATCGGTGCCTGAGTGGAAAGGGCCGGAGTAGAGGCTTTTGATCTGCTCGCGGTAACCCTGCTTGAGCTTGGGCCATTCGTCCGGCCCCATCTGGAATCCGAACAGCGGCGGCGCGGCGATGATCAAATAGGCCATCGTCTCAGATCCGTAAAGCTCATTGGCCACTTCCTCGGCGGTGGCCTTTTCCGGTTGGATCACCCGGACCCAGTTGAGCTGCTTCGGCTGGATCTGGAGCATCACCGACCGCAGCTTGCTTTCGCCGATGTCGTGCTCACATGCCTCGGCCGGGTTGGCTTTGCGATATGCGGCAAAGTCTACGGCCAGGTGATCCCACAGCGCTCGGATAACATACTGGTCAATCGGGTGCGAGGAACGCACCGTCTCGGCGGCGGGCAGGAACTTGTAGGGGTCCGGCTGCTCCTTCTTACCCTCGATTTTAAGGCGTTTCTCCTCGGCCAGCATACGCTGGTTCCAGGCCAGCACCCAGCGCGGCACCACGCGGCCGAGCGAGGCGGTCAGGAGGCGGAGGTAGAGGTTTGCCAGCTCAAGCACAACGCCAAAATTCCAATCCATCGCCCGATCGGGGATGGTTACACGATCGCGTGCTTTGTCAATCAGGTAGTCAATATTGTAAGAGGTATCGGCGCCGGCAGTGGTGGAGACGATGAACTCCCACGGATCATCGCGCTTCATGAAGAACTGCAGGCAGAACTGACCATTAAAACCAGCATTCCCCGACCCGTGCCAGCTAACATGAGGCACGTCGAGCGGGATATTCATCTTGCTCATGAAGATGTGCAACTCCTGGATGATACCTTTGCCATGCTTTTTGACATACGCCTCGGCGGTGCCGCCGGGTGACGGCTCAGGCGAGCTGCTGCTCCCCGACGATATCGGACCCATGATGGGCCAGCGGGCGATCATCGGGGCCGCGCCCTGGGTGATCTGCGGGACGCGCATGGGGCTGGCTCCCTGGCTGCGCCGGCCCAGGTTTGCCGTTGATTTTTGGCTGTTATTGCCCGGAGATCCAGCCCCAGCCATAGAGAGTGGCTGACCGCCGGCAAAGCCCTCCCCCAAAACTTCCTCGGCTATAGGTTCTACCGGATGGGATTGCCTGGCAGCAAGAGGACGCGGACTTGTCCGATACGAGCCGACGATTCGCTGCAAATGCTGATTGCCCTGCACCCGCCCAATTTGGGCAGCTATGGCCTGCCGTTGGGCAGTCTGCAGCCGTCTGTTAGCCAGATGAGTAGCCTGGTTCTCAATAGAGCTGCTGCCAGCCGCCAGAAGATCACCGGGCAATTGGGCCAAATCAGTTATCTTGCCGGCAAGATCGGTGGCGGCGGCCGGGGGTTCGACCTTAGGCTGATTTTTCTTGTCCGCTTGATTCTCTGCTTTTTGATTTTGCTTGGTCATTGCCGGTCAACTATCAGCTTCAAATCATCTTCGCCCACCAAGCGGCCCATTTTTTGCAGCTCGCGGCGGACACCGTGGAGGAGATGCGGCATCATCACCCGGCCGCCATCGGCAGAAGCCAGAAAGGCGGCGTTGATGATAACATTGCGAATGCTGCCGCCGGCCAGCTTGAAGCGGCGAGCCAGTAAGTCAAAGTCGAGGTTGGGGTCGTGGGGCACCTCAGGCGGGAAGAGGGCCTGCCAGATGCGCAGCCGGTCGGCTTCTTCGGGGAAGGGAAAATCTACGGCAAATTGCAGGCGGCGGGTGAAGGCTTCGTCCAGGTTAGCCCGCAGGTTAGTGGCCAGAATAGTCACGCCATCGTAGGCTTCCATGCGCTGCAATAAATAGCTGACCTCGATATTAGCGTAGCGGTCGTGGGCGTCTTTCACCTCGGAGCGTTTGCCAAAGATGGCGTCGGCTTCATCAAAAAAGAGAATGGCGTTGCTGCTGGCCGCCTCGTGGAAGATGCGTTCCAGGTTCTTTTCGGTTTCGCCGATGTATTTACTGACCACCGTCGAAAGGTCAATTTTGTACAGGTCCAGACCCAACTCGCCGGCAATGACCTCGGCGGCCATGGTTTTGCCTGTGCCCGGCGGGCCGGCAAAGAGCACGGTCACACCCTGACTGGAAGCCAGTTTACTGCCCACACCCCATTCGTCTAACACTTGTGGCCGGCCCCGTACGGTAAAGATAATCTCCCGCAAAAGGGTCAACTGGTCGGCAGGCAGGATAATATCTTTCCAATCATAGCGCGGCGTGATCTTGCGGGCCAAGCTGCCCAGGTTAGGATTGGAGTGCGCGCGGGCCGCCACAAAAAGGTCGCGGTTTTGCAGCAAGTCGCCCCGCTGCGCCGCCATATCCTTGGCCGAAGCGACCGCATCACGAATTTGAGCGGTGGTCAGGAGGAATTGGCCGGCCAGAGCAGATATATCAAGTGAGGCGTGAGGCGTAGGGCGTGAGGTGGAATGGTTCTCCTCGCCTCCTCGCCTCTCCACCTCCTTGCTGCTTCCCATAAAATGTTGCCATAGAGCCAGCCGCTGGGAATAGGCCGGGACAGGAAACTCCAGCCAGAACAGGTGGCGATCTCGTTCCACACCGCTGGCCGACCAGGCCGCTTGCCCGGCGACGATAGCCAGGTCGGGGTGAGCGCACAGTTCGGCGAACAGGCTGGCAGCCGGGGTATGCTCGCGGCGTTCGCCTTCAGCCGCCAGGCAGACATCCCAGCCGCTCAAGTAGGCAACTGCCCCGGTCAGGCGGGCATCACGCAAGGCCAGCCGCAGTACGTGGTGGGGCGACAGGTCAGTTTTGACCGCTGCCGCCAGATCAACGTGCAGCAACGGGCGGTTAAGGCGGGCAGCCACAAGCCGGGCCGTCGCTTCCTGGCTGGCCCGGTCAGGCCCATAAAAGACCACCAGGGGCCGCTCGCCCGCCCGGTCAGCCCAGGCCAGATTGCTCTGGATATGACCCGCCAGCAGCGCGTCTGCTTCGGCAGAGCTAATCTGGGGCTGGAGCAGGCTCGCGTGCGGGCCAAGGTCGCTGTGGGGCTGATAATCGCCCAACAACCAGGCCACGATAGCTTCATCTAGGGTAAGCGTTTGAGCCAACAAAGGCTGTCCCGGCTCGGCGCTGCGCTGGAGCAGATGATAGGTGAACAGCGAGGCTTCGGGAGCAAAATGAGCGAGAAGTAACAACCGCTCTGGACCAGGCGGCCCCAACAGATTGAGTACCAGGTTGACGGTGGGCCGCTTGCGGGTGACATCATCCTGCAAGTAGCCAAAAAGGCGTTCGTAGCGGAGATCGAGGGTCGGGGCCAGGCAAATCAGCAAAGCGTCAAGCTCAAAGCGATTAAGACCAAAGGCGGTCGCCAGACGTTCCAGGCGCAGGATGTGGCCGCGCTGGCGAGCGGTTTCGCTGATAAGCTGCACCTGGCGGCTGGCTTCGGCCAGGGCGGCTGAGAAAGCCTGGACCTCGTCCGGTTCCAGCGTAGTGGTTTGGCCCCAACTGTAACCCAGTGGACGGCCTAACAGTACCTCAGCCTCGGCATCGGCTACATAGAGGCCACGGAAAGCGTCGGCGGGATCCTGTCCGGCCAATTGCCAGCGCCGAATCTCGCGCTGAATGCGCAAATCAATGCCGGTTAATTCAGCCCGGATATGTTCAAGGTCAATATCAAGGGCGGCAGGCAGGCCCAAGGCCGGATTTGCCATGAAAGTTCCTAGTTCGCTGAGTCTCAAGTAATTGGTTCAATGTACAGGAACCCAAGTGCTGGAAGACAAGGGTTCTGCTAAGGATTGCTTAAGCCAGCCGATTATATTCAAAATTTCTCAGATTTTCTCTCTGACAAGGGGCAGAAATCCCGGGCCTGGTACTACTGGGTTTTAGAGGGGTTGGCCGGGTTATCAAGGGAGGAATGTCAGAGCAGCATCGCCAACTTCACCCTGAGTGGTCACACCCGGTGAAGTCAAGTTGAGTATATCAACTTTTCAAGGAAGAGTCAATGCTTTTTGAGTTAACTCGGTGCGATAAATACCTGTTCCGGTCACGATATTGAGGGCGTAGTAACGTTGTTTTTCCGGGACTTGCTCCCAGCCGCCCCCCCCTTCAAAAATTCTACCGAGATTATCCGGTCCCCAGTTGTAGCCAACTAAGATCCATTGGGTATCGTAGTAGCCCCTGGCCCGGCAGTAGCTGCGCAAGTAATCCAGGTAGGCTCCGGCGACCAGGACATTACTGTAGGGATCAAAGGGGTCCGACACGCCCACTTTCGGCGCCCATTCATTCCAGGTGGCAGGCACAATCTGCATCAGCCCCATGTCGCTGTCCCGACCCACGGCGAAGGGGTTCATGCGGCTCTCGCGATAGGCCAACTCGGCCAGCATACGCCAATCCAGGCCATATTGCAGGGCCACCTTTTGAAAGATCTCCTCGTAAGTTAATGCGGGCGTAGCCACGGGCGGGGTGTTTGGAGTGGAGGTAGCTGTCGCTGTAGGGCGGTAGGGCAGCGGCGAAGGGGTGGGTGTGACCAGGCTCAAAAACACCGGGCGCAGCCAGGTCTGCTCGACGAGCAGTTGCGCGCCCAATCCGGCCAGGGCCACCAGGCAAAAGATAATAAGCGTAATCAGCCAGGGGCCGATCAGAGGGGCGCTGCTTACCTGGCCGGAAACTGAGCGTGACGTCGGCCGCCCATCAAGCAAAGTTACCGTGAGGGTGTAGGGGTAGCTGCACCGGCCCGGCCTGATCCAGGGACGGGAGGGCGGCGTGATGCGGATGGGGATGGAGGTTGTTTGGCCTGCCGGTAAGCGTAGTTCGGCGGTGGCAACCAGGCTCACCGTTTCCTCTGGAAGCTGAAACTCGAAGTGACAAACTTTGGCCTCGTCAACGCCGGACAGTTCAAAAAGGGCCGGACAGTTACTTTTGTTGGTCAGGGTGATGGCTGTCTGGCCGCTCTGTAAAAAACGGGCAAGATGTTGTTGTTTGGGGGTCAGGTCGCTCAGGGCAAAGTCATAACAGGGCTTGATGATTAAGAGAGCTTCCTGGGAGCCACGCCAACCCGGATAATCAGACGAGGTGACGGTCACGACCAGAGCATGGGACCCGGCGGAACTGGTTGGCAACGGGGGCGGGGTGATGGTCAGAGTGACCGGGGCCTGTTCGCCCGGCTCCAGGTTGACCGGGGAAGGGGCGATGGTCAGCCACGCTGGGTCCACCCCGTCCACGCTGACCCAGGCCGTGACCTGGCTGGCAGTGTTGTTGGTCAGGGTGGCATGATAGGTGGCTGTTTGGCCAACCTCCACCCAGGCATGGTGTGACGAAAGGCTGATCCCAATAGGGTCAGCGCATCCAGGTGGAACGGGGGAAGGATTGATGGGCGGTGTGGCTGCGGGACTGTCAACCTCAGATTGAAGCGGCAGTAAAATCAGGGAATAATCCCCGACGTTAATCAGGTCAAGCGGACGTAGCTCGGTCGTCGAATGGGGACGGAGTAGTTGCCCATTGAGCCGGGTTTCCTCCAGCGAAGTGAGGAGCAGCAGGCGATAGACGGGCGGGTGATAGTCGAGCATGAGGTGGAAAGGAGCAATACCGGGACTATTAAGCACCAGCTCATTTTCCGGACGCTGCCCCAGGCGGACGCTCCTACCAGGCTGGAGTGGATAAAAATGAATCTCCCCGCTTGGGTTGATAATTTCAAGGTGGGCCGGAGTTGTGGTTTGAGCCTGTCCCATACCTGCGCTTACTCTTGGTCTATTGTGCGTTGAGAAAAGGTAAACAAAATTTTGCGACAAATATAATCACTGAATGGCTTTCAGGCAAAAAATAGAGGTGACATACAGGACAAGCTGGCAGCTTGGCCCAGGTATATCCCCCATAAAATTTGGGAGGCGGCCTGGTTGTTTGGCGCTCACTCTGAGTAAGCGTATAATAAAGCGGAAACGGCAGACCGCCACTATTTTTTGTGTCTACCCATCTTACGAGACGCCACGCACTTTAGCCCAGGCAAACACGAGTCGAGTTATGAATCAAAACCAAATTCACATCCTCGAACCCAACGGGGTGCGCCGTTCCCGGCCAATTCCGCCCCAGGGGCTGACCATAGGTCGTGGTTCTGAAAACGACATCGTCCTGGCCTACGAAGCGGTTTCTCGGGCCCATGCTCAAATCACCTTTGAGCAGGGATACTATTACGTTATTGACTTCAACAGTGCCAATGGCACTTTTATAGACAATTTGAGATTACCCCCCCATACCCCCACTATCTGGTGGCCCAAACAGTCGCTGCGGATTGGCGGGGCCACTATTACCTTAGAACTCGTCCAAACCCAACGGCGACAACCGGCTGATTTAGACCAGATGGAAACCCGCATCGGCTGGGTGCCGGGGGAGGCGCAACAGCCCAGCGTCCAAAAACCCCAACAACTGGCGCTCATCCTCACAGTGGTGGGGGTGATTTGCCTCTGTCTCTGCGCCGGGCTGGCGGTAGCTTCTTATTATTTTATGGGTCTCTAGTGTTATGTAAAGTTAGTCCCACCTGCTTGCCCCTTCTCGCACATTTGTGCTATAATTAAATTATTTATGAGCTTACCGAGGTCGGTCTTTTACGGTTAGGAGCAAATCTATGAGCGCGGCAAATAACCCTCATTCTCTCCCCACCTTTGACAGTGAATCCGCAGTTTTTCTTAAAACTGCTGGCGGGGGACAGTCACAGCATACAACGCGCACTTATGGCCAGGGATTAGCTCAATTCAAAGCCTATCTGGCGGAAACCCAGGCGTGGTCAGCCGAGCGCCCGATCAATGACCTGACCCCGGAGATGCTCCAGGAATTGCCGACCTGGCTACTCAAGCAGACCTATCAAAGAAATGAATTTACTGCCCCGGCTCCGCTGGCCGAAAGCACCCGGGCGCTTTATATGCTAACGGTAACACGCTTTGTCCGCTTTTTGGTGCTGCGCAAACGGCTGCCCACTTTTGATTACGCCGAGTATAACCGGGTTAAGGAAGAACTGGCTCAGGCTACCCGGGTCAAAAACCGGCCTATTGCCCAAAAGATTCCCAGCCAGGAAATTGTGGAAGCCCTGGTCAGCGCTGCCCGTGTTCCTCCGGCTATTGAAGCTGACGCACCCCCAGCCTCCCGCCACCGCTTGACCTTGGTCTGGCAGCGGAATTTGGCCATTATCCTGGCCCTCAAATCATCGGGGATGCGGGTGGGCGAGCTGGTCAGTTTGAAGCGCGGCGATTTGGATGACGCCCGCCAGGGCGCCTGGGTCACCGGCAAGGGCCGCAAGACGCGATTTGTGGCTTTTGATCAC
Organism: Anaerolineales bacterium; assembly: GCA_015075185.1. Lineage (GTDB taxonomy): Bacteria > Chloroflexota > Anaerolineae > 4572-78 > J111 > DSQQ01. The sequence continues at coordinate 232,204 of JABTUW010000005.1, forward strand.
GAGGCCTGGTCCGCCATCCAAAGTTATCTGGCGCTACGGCAAGATGAATCTTTAATGGTCCAGTTGGCTGTCCACCCGCTGTTCTGCCGGCATGATCGTTCGGTTAAGCCAGCCGCACGGTTCCCCTTGACCACCCGTTCGGTGCAGTACCTGATTGAGCAGTTATCAGAGCAAGCCGACATCGCCCGGCGCTTCAACCTCTCCCCGCACTCGCTGCGACACTATTTTGCCAACGGCCTGTTAGAGTTCACCGGCAACCTGGCCCTGGTCCAGGAAGCCCTGGGTCATCAAGATCCAAAGACCACTCGTGTTTACACCAAAATCAAAGTGGATGAAATTGCTGCCAGCGTCCAGGCTATGTCCCAGCGATCAAACCCAGAGGAATCGTAGATCTTAAAAGCCAATAATGGCCCTTACACTCTACAGCTGGGCCTGACCATCCTCGGACACTTCGCCCCACTGCCCGAAATGAGCCAACAAGGCGCTTTCAAAACTGGCCTATACCATCATTGGCCTCTCCCTGTAATTAGCCGCAGTTGGGTCGGACACGATCCACAAGCCAGGATAACTCTTGACCTCACTTATCCAAAAGAGTTAGGGATTGTCTCGCCCGTCGGAAGGCTACCATCAACTCACTTGTCTCAGGCATCCGCGACAAACGCGGGTAAATTTAGTGACAAATGTCACCTCTAACTTGGCTACATGACGGGTTTAACTCCAGAGAAAACCTGCTATACTACATAGAGAACCGGCCAATATCCCTTTCTTCAGTACTATTATGAAAGTTGCCCAAGCCTCCCCCAATTTAGGGAACGAACCAGCCCGACGGGTTGAGCAGCTTTCGCGTCTGATCGAGGTCAGTAAATTGGTGGCCGCCCAGCTAGACCTGGACCCGCTGCTGCAGCAGATTGTAGACACAGCCACCGAGCTGGTCGAGGCTGAGATGGGCGGCCTGCTGGTGCTGACCGAAGACGAGGAAAGTTTCCAGTTTTTCAAGGTCAGTGGCTGGCCCCACGAACCGTGCGGTTTCCCCACCGGCGCCGGCCTGCTCGGCCTGCCCTATCGTCAAGGTGCGCCGCTCCGCCTGGACGACGTCCGCAGCCATCCGCAAGCGCTGGGTTTTCCCCCTTATCACCCAGAAGTGGGTGCATTCCTGGCGGTGCCGCTGCTGAGCAAGGGCCATGCCCTGGGCGAGTTATTTGTGGGTAATGTCCCCGGCGGGCCAACCTTTAGTGCTGAAGATGAGGAACTGCTGCTGGCCTTTGCCACTCAGGCCGCCATTGCCATCAAAAACGCCCATCTTTACGCCCACGTCGAGGAACTGGCCCGTTTGCGCGAGCGGCAGCGCATTGCCCAGGCCCTGCACGACACACTGGTGCAAATGCTCTTCACCGTTGGCCTGGAGGCGGAGTGGTGTATCAATCACCTGCCGTTGGAGGGGGAGGCCCGCCAAAAGATACAAACCATCCGCCGCCTGGCGGCGCGCAGCAGCGATGAGTTACGCAGTGCTGTCTTCGCCCTGCGCAGCCGCTACCTGCCCGGAGGCGAGGGCTTGATTGCGCTGCTGCAAGAGCAGGTTGCCGAATTTCAGGCTCAAAGCCACATCGCAGCGACGCTGATTGTGACGCCCCAATTCCCCAGCTTGCCGCCGCTGGTCAACGAGGCCGTTTACCGGATTGTGCGGGAGGCTCTGTCGAATGTGCGCAAGCATGCCTGCGCTTCGGGAGTAATGGTTAGCCTGTATTGCCAGGCAGACTCGGTGACCGTCACCGTTCAGGACAATGGGGTGGGACTGGCCGAGCCGCTGAGCCTGGAGGTTGACGATAGTGAGCTTCACTTTGGGGTGACGACCATGCGCCAACTGACGGCCCAGGCGCAGGGTGATTTCTTCATCGCCAACAACGACGACCAGGGAGTGATGGTTAAAGCGCGCTTTCCTCTCCCCGGAGTATGTTTATGAGCAAACCGATCCGGGTGGTGTTGGTAGACGACCATCGCCTGGTGCGCCAGGGACTGCGCTCTATCCTGGAGCCTGACCCAGATTTTGAGGTTGTGGGCGAGGCGGCCAACGGAGCCGACGCCCTGCGTATTGTCGCCGAACAGCAGCCCGACGTGGTTTTGCTCGATTTGAAACTACCCGACATGAGCGGCATCGAACTCTGCCAGCGCCTTATCCAGCTCAACCCGGAAATGGCCGTGTTAGTCCTGACCGCCTTTATTGACCGGCACCTGGTTAATGCCTGTTTGCAAGCCGGGGCGCGGGGCTATCTGCTGAAAGATGCCGAGCATCTCCACCTGCGCGAGCAGTTGTTGTCTGTAGTGGCCGGCCACGCTGCCCTAGACCCCCGCGCCGCCGACGTGCTGGCCGAGTATGTCCGCCGCCACGAGCAGCCCGCGGAGATCCTCCACCTGCGCGAGGTCGAGATACTGCGCCTCATCGCTCAGGGACTGACCAGCAAGGAGATCGGGGTTCAGCTTCACCTCAGCGAAAACACGGTCAAAGGGTACGTGAAAGATATCCTACCCAAGCTGGGCGCCCACAATCGCGTCGAGGCCATCCTCCGCGCCAAAGAGCGCGGCTTGATCTAAACCTCTGCCTTCCCCCTTTTTTGTGCGCAATCTCACCCTTTGGTGGGGAGATTGACCCCGCTTTTGGGTTCCACTTTAGCCCCCCACCGGCCATTCAAGACCATCCTCGCGGGTCTTAATTTCACTTATTTGCCGTTGATATAATGGTATTATTGGAGTTTCTGTCACTGTGCCAGTCTGCCAGGACCGGCACAGTTTGTCGTTTATTAAATACCAGCCCAACGTAAAGGAGGTAAAGTCCATGACCGAACTGCATGGACCGTTCATCATGGTAGACCCGGAGCGATGTGTCGGCTGCCACACCTGCGAATTGGCCTGCGCCGTCGCGCATACCCGCTCCGGCACGCTCTTCGACGCCATCCTGGCCGGTGAACCCCTGACCCCACGCAACCGGGTCGTGCAGGTGGCTGCGGTAAGTTTTTCGGCCCAATGCCGCCAGTGTGAGGAGGCCCCGTGTGTCAAGGTCTGCCCGACCGGGGCGACCTTCCGCACGGAGACTTACACGGCGGTCAATGCTAACCGCTGCATCGCCTGCGGGTTGTGCACCCTGGTTTGTCCTTTTGGCGCCATTCACCTCAGCACCGTGCCGGTCAACGGCAAAACCAAGCGAACCGCCGTCAAATGCGACCTGTGCGTGGACCGGCCCGGCGGCCCGGCCTGTGTGGCCGCCTGTCCCACCCAGGCCCTCAGCCTGACCACCTCCAGCGAGGTGATGGAAAGCGCGTTGCGAAGCTCGACCCAGCGCTTCCTGGAGGCGTTACAGAGTCAAAAACAACTACAGACCAAACCCTAAAGGCTTTCAAAACCTTTAGAGTCTAAAACAGATGAGGAGTGCTATCTATGAAAGGCAACGGAAAATATCCTGACAAGATTTTGGAGCGAAGTATTGACCCCGCCACCCAAACCATGCTGCTCCAGGCGGAGCAGAAGGGCATCCCCACCGTCTGGGACCGCTTCGAGGCGATGCAACCCCAATGCGGCTTTGGCGAATTGGGGCTGTGCTGCCGCAACTGCAATATGGGTCCCTGCCGCATCAGCCCCTTTGTGGGCGAAGGCCCCAAGCAGGGGGTCTGTGGGGCCACGGCGGATATCATTGTCGCCCGCAACTTGTTGCGCATGATTGCCGCGGGAGCAGCGGCGCACTCGGACCATGGGCGTGACATTGCTCACACCTTGCTGCTGACCGCTCAGGGCAAGGCCAGCGGCTATACCATTAAAGACGAAGTTAAACTCAAGGCTTTGGCCGCCGAATACGGCATTGAGACCGACAATGAGCGGCCGATCGCCGAGATTGCCGAGGAGGTGGCCCGCGCCGCCTATACTCAGTTCGGCCAACAGGAAGGGTCGCTCCAGTTCACCCGGCGCGCCCCGGCCAAGCGGTTAGCTCTGTGGCAGCAACTGGGCATCGAACCCAGAGGCATTGACCGCGAGATTGTGGAAATTATGCACCGCACCCATATGGGCGTGGATAATGATCCCGTCAACCTCATTTTGCAGGGACTCCGGGCCGCTCTGGCCGACGGGTGGGGTGGCTCCATGATCGCCACCGAACTGTCCGACGTGCTCTTCGGCACACCTCAGCCCAAGCAGGCCCTGGCTAACCTGGGGGTGCTCAAAAAGGACGAGGTCAACCTCATCGTTCACGGCCATGAGCCAACCCTGTCTGAGATGATTGTGGCCGCCTCGCAGGACCCGGAACTATTGGCGCTGGCCGCGAAATATGGGGCCAAAGGTATCACTGTGGCCGGCATCTGCTGCACCGGCAACGAGGTGCTGGTGCGTCACGGTATTCCCATCGCCGGCAACTTCTTGCAGCAAGAGCTGGCCCTCATCACCGGGGCGGTGGAAGCGATGGTCGTGGACGTGCAGTGCATCTTCCCCTCGCTGGGGGCAGTGGCCGGCTGCTTCCACACCAAGCTGATCTCCACCTCGCCCAAGGCCAAATTCCCCGGCGCAACTCATATTGAGTTCCACGAGGAGCGGGCATTGGAGATTGCCAAAGAAATCGTTCGCACGGCAGTGGAGAACTTCCGCTTCCGCAAGCCCGGCCAGGTTAACATCCCCGACGAGAAGACCGAAGGCATGGTTGGCTTCAGTGTCGAGGCCATTCTGAAGGCGCTGGGCGGCAGCCTGAATCCACTGCTGGATGCAGTCAAGAGCGGCGCCATCAAGGGCATCACCGGGGTGGTCGGCTGCAACAATCCCAAGATCAGGCATGATTACGGTCACATCGGCCTGGTCAAAGAGTTGATCCGGCGCGACATCCTGGTGGTGACAACCGGCTGCAATGCCATCGCCTGCGCCAAGGCCGGTCTGCTGAAGCCGGAAGCAGCCGGGCTGGCCGGAGCCGGGTTGAAAGGCGTATGCCAGGCGCTCGGCGTGCCGCCGGTCCTGCATATGGGTTCCTGCGTGGATATCAGCCGTATCCTGGTGGCCTGCGCGGCCATCGCCAACACCCTGGGGGTAGACATCAGCGACCTGCCGGTCGCGGGCGCTGCGCCGGAGTGGATGAGCGAGAAGGCGGTCAGTATCGGCGCTTACGTAGTGGCTAGCGGCATCTACACCGTGCTGGGCACCGTCCCGCCGGTGCTGGGCGGCCCGGAAGTGACCAAGCTGTTGACCCAGGGCGCGGAACAGGTCGTCGGGGCCAAGTTTGCCGTGGAAGCCGACCCCTTCAAAGCGGCTGACCTGATTGAGCAGCATATTAACCACAAACGGGTTGAGTTAGGCTTGCCGGTGGCGGAACTGGTGGCGGCGTAACGATGAAAAACGGGGTGGCCGCCGGGTCGTTTTGCTGGATGGTTTGAAAACGAGGAGACAAAACCCATGGCCGTGATAACCATATCCAGGGAGTTGGGCAGCGCCGGGAGCACCATTGCTGAGAGGGCAGCCCGAACGCTCGGCTACCATTTTGTGGATAAAAGAACGATCGCCGAGGTGCTCATTCAATACGGTTTTGTTGAATTCGATAAAGCGTACGACTCGGCGCCCGGGTTTTGGGCGCGCTTCGACTCACGCCGGGCCGAGATGGTGGACCTTTTGGATCGGGTCATTCAGGCTCTGGCGCGTCATGGCGATGTAGTGATCCTGGGGCGCGGCAGCTTTGCTGTTTTGGCCGGTTTTGCCGATGTGCTGAATGTGCGGATACAGGCGCCTCTGCCTGTCAGGATCGAGCGGGTGCTGGAGCAGCCGGAAATTACCGATCCTGACCAAGCTGAAGCAATCTTGCAGGAAAGTGATCGAGTGCGGGCTGCTTTCGTCGAGTCGTTTTATGGGGTGCGGTGGGATACAGCCACCGCCTTTGATGTGGTGATTGGCACGGGTAAGGTGTCTCCCGATTTAGCGGTCACCTGGCTGGTCGAAATAGTCAAAGCTTTGAACGAGCGAAGAGCCGACGGACGTACCTCCCGCACGATTCAGGTAGATCCCATCCTGGCTGCGGCTGTTTGCGCCGTGCTGGAGTGCCAGGTAACTCATTGACATGAGGCGTCAGGAGGGTCTTTGAGGAATCCCATCAAGACTTCCGAAGTCTCGGATACTTCGGAAGTCTTACCTGAGGAGATGTTATGTCACCGGAATGGCTTGTCCTGCTTCCCCTATTCGCTCTGTTGGCCGGGCTGATCTTAGAATTGGGGGTGGCCCGGCTGCTCTCGGCCCGGGGCAAAGGCTGGCTGGCCTTCACCAGCAGCCTGGTCGCCCTGGGCGGGGTGCTTGCTTCATGGCCCACCATCCTGCGCGGCCAGGCGTTGGACGCCCGCCTGCTGACCTGGGACGGCCCGGCGACCCTGGCCTACCACGTGGATGGCCTGAGCTTCTTGTTTGCCCTGATGGCCGCAGGAATTGGCGCAGTGGTTTTGCTCTACGCCATTGACTATATGGCCGAAGACAGGGCAGCTACCCGCTTCTACGCGCTGATGCTGGCCTTCATCGCCGGGCTAATCCATCTGGTCTACAGTGCTGACCTGCTGCTCCTTTACCTGAGTTGGGAGGTCATCGGCCTGTGCTCGTTCCTGCTGGTTGGGCATTGGTACCGGCAGAGGGAGGCCGCCGCCGGGGCGCGCAAAGTGCTGGTGATGACCCATCTGGCCGGTTATGGGCTGCTGGCGGCTGTGCTCTTGCTCTACGCCCGCACCGGCAGCACCCTCTGGACCGACCCGCAAATCGCCGCCGCCTTCAGCACCGGCCTGTTCCTGCTGATGCTGCTGGCGGCGATAGCCAAGTCGGTCCAATTCCCGCTGCACACCTGGATTCCCGAGGCGATGGCCGCCCCCACGCCGGTCAGCGCGCTGCTGCATGCCGCCTGCTACGTCAAGGCCGGGGTTTACCTCATCGCCCGGCTGCACAGCCTGGGACCGTGGCCGGTAGAGTGGCAGATACTCGTCATCTGGATCGGGACGGTGACGATGCTGGTGGGCGTACTCTACGCCATCGTCCAAGCGGATTTGAAACGGCTGCTGGCTTTCCATACCGTCAGCCAAATTGGCTATATGGTGCTGGGCCTGGGTCTGGGCACGCCCCTGGGCCTGGCAGCCGGGTTATTGCACTGCCTGAACCACGGCCTGTTCAAGGGCGGGCTGTTTTTATGCGCCGGAGCGGTGCAGCACGCCGCCGGGACGCGGGATATGAACCGCCTGGGTGGCTTGGCCGGGCGCATGCCCACGACCACGATCCTGTGGCTCGTCCAGGCAGGCAGCATCGCCGGGGCGCCGCTGCTGAGTGGTTTTGTCAGCAAGTGGCTGCTTTACAATGCGGCCCTGGAAGCCGGCCAGTTCGTTCCGGCCCTCGTCGCCTGGCTGGTCAGCGTGCTGACCGCTTTCTCCTTCCTCAAGGCGACCAGCGGGGTTTTTCTGGGCGCCGAAAGCCCTGCCGCGATCCGCGCTCACGAGTCGCCCCGGCCGATGTTGATCGGCGGGACCCTCCTGGCTGCCGCCAGCCTGGGGGTGGGGGTCGCCCCGCAGGTGGTCATCCGTTATCTCATCAACCCGATCTTGCCAGCCCTGGGGGTGCAGCCAGTGATCGAAATTTCCTGGTTAGGGCTGACCATTGGCAGCGGCGCTTGGTTTGCCACCGGGGGGTTGATTCTGGCTCTGGCAGCAGTGGGAGTGGACGCGCTTATTTACTGGCTGGCCCAACCGCGCCAGCCGCTGGTGCCGGTCGGGGCAACTCTGTCGGTGTCCGCCGGGGGTGTCTTCACCGGCGGCGAGCCGTTAACCGGCCCCGGACGGCTCCCGGCCAGCGACTTCTCGTTAATCGTCCGCCAGGGTCTGGCCCCCTTTTACCACTGGGCCGAGGTGGATCGCTACTACCTGGCGCTGTGGCGATTTTTATTGCGCCTGAGCGAGCGGCTAGGCCAGGCCAGTCAGTGGCTGGAGCGACAGGCTGTTCCGGCTACGCTGGCTCTGAGTGTTGCCCTGCTGTTGAGTATAGCGATTTATGTGGGGCAAGTTGGCAACTCGTCCTACCTTAGCCAGGCAGGAGTGGCCGGGCCAACAGTCCGTGCCGCCGGCTGGCCGCTGCTGGCCGGAGTTGGACTGGCCCTGCTGGCCCTGCTCCTGACAGCCTCTTCAATCCCCGCAGCCCGGCGCGCGCTACCCTTGATGATGGTCACCGGCTTGTTGGCCGGATTAGGACTGGGGGTTGACCAACCACTGCTCCGGCTGATCCTACTGGAAGGATCTGCCCTGACCGCGCTGGCCTTGGTCTGGCAGACGGCCACGGCTCGCCTGGCTGCCCGCGTCTACCTGCTGGCGGTGCTGTTATCGGCGGTCGCTACGGTCAGCGGGCTGTTGTCGTTGAATACTGCTCCCCCGCAGTTAGTGCTGGCTTTATTGCTAACGGGTTTCGCCCTGAAATTAGCCCTGGTGCCGCTCTACCTGTGGCTGCCCCCGGCAGCCGAGGCGGCTCCTGCCCCCGTGATTGGGCTGGTGGTCGCCGTGGTTGACATGGCAGCCTTTGGTGAGCTGCTGACCTTACGCCAGGCTGCCCCCTGGCTTTTTGCGCCGGCAGCGCCCTGGCTGGGGTTGGCCGTGCTCTCGGCGTTGGGTGGAGCCGGGCTGATGCTGGCCCAGCGAGACCTGAAGCGGCTGCTGGCTTTCTCCACCATCGAAGACATGGGCTGTCTGCTGCTGGGTGTAACCCTGGGTGGGGAACTGGGATTGACCGGGGCCATGCTCGGCGCAACCGTCCATGCCCTGGCCAAGGCGCTGCTCTTTGCCAGCCTGAGCGCCGTCGAAGGGGAGGGGCCGCCAACGCTGGAGCGGCGAGGGCTGGCCGTCCGCTATCCCCTCTCCGGGGCCGGCTTTCTGGTGGGGGCGCTGGCAGTGCTGGGTGTCCCGCCGACGCTTGGTTATGCCGCTCACTGGCGATTGTACAGTACCGCTGCTCAGGCTGGCTGGCCGTTCCTGGCTGCCTTGCTTCTGGCGACGGCCCTGGCCGTGCTGGCCTACGCACGAGTCATCGCTCAGTGTTGGTGGGGGCCGGGTCAGGGGGGTGATGACGCGAGAGGCGAGCCGGTGGCTGTGAGGGTAGCCCTGGTGGGCTTGAGCGTGATCCTGGTCCTGGTCGGGCTGTGGCCGGGTGTGGTGAGTGGCGGATGAGTTGTATGGAAATTTATCTCAATTAATTCAATCTTATCAAAAAGGAGTAAGAATCATGACTACAATGATTGATGTTACCTTGGATCAAGCCCTGGCAGTGATCCAGGCTGCCCGTCAGAAAGCAGTGGAGCAGGGGACCTTGATGGACATCGCCGTAGTAGATGCTGGAGCAAATTTGAAAGCGTTTATTCGGATGGACGATGCTTTTTTGGGCAGCATTGATATTTCTATCAAAAAAGCCAAGACCGCTCGTTTCTTCAACATGCCTACTGGCGAATTGGGGAAATTGGCCCAGCCCGGTGCGTCCTTGTATCACATTGAATTTTCAAATGAAGGATTAATCACCTTCGCCGGTGGCCTACCTCTCAAAAACAAGGAAGGGATTATTGTCGGCGGCGTTGGCGTCAGTGGCAGTAGTGTTGAAAATGACCATGAGGTTGCTTCAGCCGGAGCGGAAGTATTACTAAAGTAACCTGAGTTCAGAGTTTTCGTAATTCCGAACCAGAGAACTGTGATAAATCCAGGAGGACAAAGGATGTTCAAATCTGTGCAGCGAGTCACCTATCAGGTGGCGGATCTTGACCAGGCCAGGCAGTGGTACCGCACCGTGCTGGCTAAAGAACCGGCGCTGGATGCGCCCTTTGTGGTGACTTTTCTCGTCGGCGAGGCTGTCCTAACCCTGGTTGCGGCGGCAAACACGTCGCCGCAGAGCGATGGGCGGGTGGTAGCGTATTGGGACGTGGACGATATCGAGGCCGCCTATCGGGGGCTGATCGAGGCTGGGGCAACGCCGCAGGCTGAAATCAGCACCAGTCTCAATATCAGGATCGCCAAAGTCATTGATCCTTTTGGCAATATTATCGGCCTCACCGATAAGCTCTCAGAGGCAAAGAAGCAGTCCGTCGAGAGTCAGCCGTCGGAGGCGGCCCTGACCGTGGCCTTCTGCCGCGCCCTCGCGGCCAGAGATGAACGGGAAGAACTGCGCGGGCCTGATTATCTGGCCGAAATATTCCTGCCCGAAGATCGCCGCAGGGCCTTGCAAGATCAAGCCTCCAGGGAATACATGATCCAGAAATTCGTCACACCGGAGTTATACGGCTACTTTATCGCTCGGACCGCCTACATGGATCACATTTTTGTCCAGGCTCTGCGGGCCAACCTGCCGCAAATCGTCTTCCTGGGCGCAGGCTACGACAGCCGGGCGTATCGATTTAAAGACCTGATCCAGGAGACCCACATCTTCGAATTAGATAGCCGGCCGACGCAGCAGCGCAAAAAAGCATTACTGCATCAAGCAAATATACCAATTCCCGAACAACTGGCTTTTGTCGCGATCAACTTTAAGACCGATCCTATGACGGAGGCGCTGGCGCAAGCAGGCTTTGATAAAAATAAAAGGTCTCTTTTTATCTGGGAAGGAGTCACCTATTATCTCCCGACCGAAGCGGTGAATGAGACCCTCAACTCTGTGAAGTTAAATTCCCCCGCTGGCAGCACCCTTTGTTTTGATTACATGACCGAGGTGGTGCCCTCTGCCTATACCGGCGAACCTTTCCAGTTTTGGATCGAGACAGAAAAGATTGAAGCATTTCTGGCGGAACGAGGCTACACCATCGTAGACCATCTGACCCCAGCAGCTATAGAAAAACAGCATCTCACCCGGGGCGACGGTTCAGCGGCGGGCAAAACCCTGGCTTTCTTCGCTTTTGTCCAGGCTGCTGTGAGCGGTTAAGCGGTTTACTTCGGTATAGGCGAGCAGGGGAAAAGTATTGAGGATGGGTTAAGTCAGCGATGAATATTTTCGACAAACTGGTCAACCAGGCCCGCCGGCGCTCGCCGTGGCTGTTTCACCTGAACGCCGGGGGCTGCAACGGCTGCGATATTGAATTAGTGACCTGCCTGACCCCGCGCTACGACGTCGAGCAGTTGGGCATCCGGCTTGAGGGCAGCCCCCGGCACGCCGACATCCTGTGCGTCTCCGGCCCGGTCACGCGCAACACCAAAGCTGCCCTGGAAGCTATCTACGCCCAGATGCCGGAGCCGAAGGTGGTTGTCGCCCTTGGCTCATGTCCGGCGACCTGCAACGTCTTCGCCGGCAGCCCGGTGATGGCGGGGCCTTTGGAGCGACTCGTGCCGGTGGATGTGTACGTGCCTGGCTGCCCGCCTCGCCCCGAGGCCATCATTGAGGGCCTGGTCCAGGCGGCGCAAATCCTGGCACAGGGAAGAAACGGCTCTACCACCCAATCTGAACAGGTTGACCAGGGGAGGGAATCATGAGCATAGGTTGGGCATTGCTCGCCTTACTGGTCTTTCCGGGACTGCTCTACGCCGCGCCGATGGCCTGGCTGATGCTATGGCTGGAGCGAAAACTGCTGGCCCGGCTGCAAGGGCGCATGGGACCGCCCTTCTACCAGCCCTTCTTCGACTTTGTGAAGCTTATGGCCAAACGCCCGCTGCCTCGCCCCGGCTTTGACGGGCTGCTGCTGGCAGCCTTGCCCCTGCTGGCGGTGGGAGCGATACTGGGCGCGCTGGCCCTGCTGCCCATATTCCCGACCTCGACTGGTTTTGCCGGGGACCTGGTGCTGCTGGTGGCCTTGCTGGAGGTGCCGGCGCTGTGCGCCGTGTTGGCCGGTTTTGCCTCCCGCTCCCTGTTTGGTCAGGTCGGGGCCACCCGCGAGGCAGTGTTAAGCCTGGCCTACAATCTGCCCTTCCTGACCGCCCTTCTGACTTTGGCGGCAGCAGCGGGGAGTCTGGGCCTGGCCGACGTGGCCGGTCAGACGGGGTTGGGCAGTAATAGACTGGTGCGCCTGCTGGCCGGGCTGGCCCTAACTCTCTGCTTGCCGGTCAAATTGCGCTTGAATCCCTTCTCGCTGGCCAACGCCGAGCAGGAGATTTACACCGGGCCAACCACCGAGTTCGGCGGGTCGCAGTTGGCCCTGTGGGAACTGGCCCATGGCCTGGAATGGGTAGTGCTGACCGGATTGGTGGTCAGCCTGGGGTTGCCGCTGCGGACCGGCTTCTGGCTGGCTGATGCCGGCCTCTGGGCCGTTTTGTCGTTAATATTAGTTGTTGTTCTAACCATTCTGGCGGCGGGGACAGCCCGGCTCAAAGTTCCACAGGCGGCCCGCTTTTACTGGCGCTGGGGGCTGGGGCTGGCCGTGCTGGCGCTCATCCTGGCCATGCTGCCGGTCTCGGGAGGCTGAGCGATGAATATTTTGCAGGTGCTGGCGCGTAATTTCAAAAGTGGGCCGGTCACGCTGCGCTTTCCGGAGCGGGTAACAGCGCCCGCAGATTTTCGGGGGCCGGTCCAGTTCGATCCGCAGCGCTGTGTCGGCTGCGCGACCTGCGCCTATGTGTGTGCGCCCGGCGCCATTCGGGTGACCGGCAGCGACAGCAGCTTCGAATGGAGTTACGACCCCGGACAGTGTACCTTCTGTGGGCGCTGCGTTGACTTCTGCCCCACTCAGGCGTTGACGATGCTGGCCGAGCGGCCACCTCTCTACAACCGGCCCGGAGCGCTGCGGCAGACCTGCTGCCTGGCCTATCCCCGCTGTCCCGAGTGCGGTCAGGCAGCCCAACCTGTTAACGACGTGGTGCTGGCCCGCGTCTTCGCTGAGATTACCGCCGAAATCCGCACCTGGAGCCGCCTGTGTGCGCGCTGTCGTCAGCGCCGGTATCAGCCGGCCCTGATCGAAACCGGCTACCCGGCAAGGAGTAAAGAATATGGACCTTGAGACGCTGCGCACCCAACTGGGTCATCATCAGCCCTGGGAGAAGCGGGAAGACGGCTGGTGGCTGATTGACCCCCGGCTAGATGTACAGGGGATGGCCGATCTGCTGGTTCAAGCTGAAGCCCGCCTGGTGACGATTACGGCTCGGCCGGCTCCCGGCGGCGAGTGTCGCCTGGCCTACCATTGGGACGTGCAGGGTGAGTTGCACACCTTGGTGACCACGACCCACGAGGGAAGTGTGGCGAGTATCGTCGCTATCTGCCCCGCCGCCGACTGGATCGAACGGGAAATCCACGATTACTTTGCCGTGGACTTTCTGGGGCGGCAGGACTTACGCCCGCTGGTGTTACGCCCCGGCGACCCGCCCGGCCTCTTCCATTGGGATGAGGAAAGAGGAGGGCAGCCATGAGCTATACCATCCCCATTGGCCCCTACCATCCGGCTTTAGAGGAACCTTACAAAATTGAAGTTACCTGCGAGGGCGAGACGGTGCGCGAGGCGACGCTGCACATCGGTTTCAACTTTCGGGGCGTGGAGTGGCTGGCCGAGCGGCGCAATTATGTGCAGAACATCGCTCTGCTGGAACGCATCTGTGGTATATGTTCAGGGGTGCACACGCTCACCTTCTGCCTGGCGGTGGAGCGATTGGTCGGGCTGGCCGTACCGGAGCGGGCGCAGTACATTCGCGTCATTATGGCGGAACTGGAGCGGCTGCACTCCCACCTTTTGTGGGCAGGCATCGCCGCCGAGGTGATCGGATTCCAGACCTTATTTATGACCTGCTTTGCCCTGCGCGAACGGGTGATGGATGTGTTGGAAGTTATCTCCGGCAACCGGGTCAACTATGCCATGAACTGTATCGGCGGCGTCAATCGAGACATTGCCGGGCCAGAGCGGGTATTGGCCGCGGTCCAGGCCATCGAGGCCGAGGTGAGCCGCACCCTGATCCCCATTTTTACCCTTGACCGGACGGTCCGTGCTCGTTGCGCGGGGGTGGGTGTGCTGACCCGCGCACAGGCAGTCGCCTGGGGCGTGGTCGGGCCGATGGCTCGCGCCTCCGGGCTAGCTCAGGATATGCGCCGGGTAGCGCCCTATGCGGCTTATGACCGGCTGGCCTTCGAGACCCCGGTCGAGACGAGCGGCGATGTGCTGGCGCGGGTGGTGGTGCGAGCATTGGAGATCTTGGAGAGCTGCCACCTCATCGCCCAGGCGCTGCGGCAGATGCCCTCCGGTCCCCTGCAGGGTCCCGACTTTGTGGAGGTCCCTCCGGGCGAGGCGGTGGCCCGGACCGAGGCCCCGCGGGGTGAGGTTTTCTACTATGTCGCCTCCGACGGTTCCGATACGCCGCTGCGGGTGAAGGTGCGCACGCCCAGTTTTGTCAATATGCCCCCCGTGCGGCTGCTGGTCCAGGGAGCCAGCCTGGCCGATGTGCCGCTCATTCAGGCTTCGATTGACCCCTGTTACTCCTGTACGGATCGTTAAAAATCTTTACTGAAATTTACAGGCAGCAATATCACCATTTACCTGCTCATTGGGCCGTGAGCACACGTTGCCAGCGCCGCCGCTATTGCCCGGACTGAAGCGAGGGAGAGGCCCTCGTGAATAACTTCTCGGTACGGGCGGTGGGCTGAGACGGCATCAAAAAGCGCCCGGCGCAGGCCCGCATCAATCTCGGCTGCTTGAAGCACAGGCTCCAACAAGTTAAAACGTGCGGCCAGGATGGTGAGACGGCGCATCATTTGTCCATAAGGCATGTCACGCATAATATCGCTATTGGCGGTATGATACGCCCAAAAGGCGGCAGCCGAGATACCCTGGTGCAGGATAACATCGGCGGCTCGTATGCCGGTCGTGAGGGCCGATGTGACCCCCTTACCCTTGAAGGCCCGGACCAGTCCAGCGGCATCGCCGACTATCACAAAACGATCGCCGGTAAAATTCCGGGCCAGCCCACACGGGAAGTGACCCTTAAAATATCGTAAATCCCTGGGATTGAAACGACCAGCATTCTCCAGGCAGGGCAGAGTGCGCCGAACTTCTGGGAAAGCCAGAAAGGCATCCATCAGGCTGGCATCAACGGCTGACCCGGCGATATTGATCGTCAGATGATTGCCCTTGGGCGTGACCGCGCCAAACTCGATGCGCGGTGAAGCCGGTAGGAAAGCATGGATACGGCCGCCAAATCCAGCCATACCTGCTTCGCCCGGATGGTATTTGGTCACTACGGAGCTGAGAACTGGGGGCGGCCGGTAACCAACCGCACGTTCAAAGATCACGGCCGTGCCCTCATCCAACCCAAAGGCGCCCACCACCACATCGGCCTCCAGCGGGGCGCTTTCGTTATAGATCACCACCCGGTCGGCATGAAACTCAAGATCGGTCACACGGGCTTGCAGGATTTCAATCCCACATTCACGGACGACCTCTAACATGTAAGCATCGAACTGAATCCGGCGTAGCGTTACCGACGGTTCGGCTTGACCATCGAGGATGATCTGACGCCGGGGAGTGTGCAACACATAACCGGTGATGGTATCTCGAATCAGGTGGCGGGGAAAGGGAATCCCCAAATCGGTCTGGAACAGGTCCATCACCGGCGGAGAAAGCACGCCGACACATTGATTATGATGCTGCTCTCCGGCGAACTGCTTGCCCTCCACCACGATTGTGCGCAGGTTTCGTCCCAACGCGCGCGCCCCTTGCTGGAGCGCAAGGGCTGTTGCTACGCCTGCCGGCCCCCCGCCGATGACAACAGCTACGCCACCATCTGATAACGGTCCCAAGTCACAATTTCTCATCATGCCTCCCAGGTCTTTACCAGGCTTTGCCACAGCGAGTGAAACGCCGGGTGTCTGAACAAAAGCCAAAAAACCCGTTGGTAGGTCTCGTCGCCGGTAAACATGCTCCAGACGATGCGGGTGTAGCTCTGAGCAGCCGGCGGCAGGTCGGCCTCAGCCAGGATCATCTGCCGGCAGGTGTCTAACAAAATGGGTGAGCGGCGAGTGACGGCCCACAAACGAAAAAGCAGTCGCCCATAAAAATTATCCAGGGTGATCCGGCGGCAGACCGGGCGATAACCGGCCGCAAAGTCCTGCCGGGAAACACCCTGCTGGATAGCCGTGCGGGCCGCGGCTGCGGCCGTTTGAAATGCGGCGCCAATGCCATCTTTGTACAGCCGGGTAACCGCGGCGTCGCCGACCACGACCAGCCGGTCGGCATAATACCCCCGGGCCGGCGAAACAGCCACGCGTGGCCGGCAACTGCACAACAGGGGAACCCTCCCTGGGAACAGGGAAAACAACCCCTGACCTTCCAGAAAATCGTTGATGGCGGTGGCAGGAAGTTTGTGTCCCAGGAGGGAGATATTAGCATAACGGCCTTTTGGAATCAACGCGCCAAATACCAGCCCCGGAGGGTAATCGAAGAAGATATGCACTCGATTATTGGACAGGCCACCCGGCAGGGGTATTTCGTTCTGAGCCATCATCTCGGTGTGGGGAGGCCGATAGCCCCAGGCCGGATCAAGCGGAGCGCGGGCATTGACGCCGGTAGCCAGCACCACCAGATCAGCTTGCAGATTCTCATGAGCGGTGGCAACAATGGGGCGGTGGCCGGGTGAGATGGCCCTTACCTGGGCGCGTTGGACGGTGGCGCCCTGCAACTGAGCCTGATGCAGCAGCCAACCATCGAAGGAATGAGGAAAAGGAGGATCGCCCCAGCGGGGACCACTGCCTCGATAGACACTGAAGATGCGTTGGCTGGGGTCCGGCTGGCGGATCGGCAACTCCCTCCCCGACAGATGCAAAACATAAGTGTTCAACTCCGCCTGGATTACCTCTGGCGGCAGGCTAAGGCCAAGCATCTTCAAATTTTGCACCAGGGTAGAAGAGAGAATGCCGGCGCATCTGTTGCAGCCGCCAGGGCCGGGGCGGTTAAAGTCTCGAACCTCCAGAATAGTTACGGCCAGGTCCAGGTGCATCTCCCTGGCCAGACGCAGCAGGTGTAGGGCGGTGAAACTGCCGGCGGGACCCCCGCCAACTATGACGATCCGGCTGCCATTAATAAGCTGCATGGCTACTCCGTTTTCGGCCACTCCAAGCGACTCCATAACGCCGATTTTTCGGTTGTGGGGGTCTTGTACATTTCCACCATTCAGGCGCCGATGATGAATTCGGCCTTAGCTCAAGGATATGTCAAAGTAACTCAACCCGATAGTGGCAGATGTCATCTTCTTTATTGAAGAGTGTCATTGTCTGAAAGCAATCCATCATTCCTACAGGAGGGCAAAATTTCTGGGGGAGTTTTTTTGTTTGTGATTAAGACTTTTGTCCAGGGGGGTAAAAAGCACGGGCATACGGATGAACGATGTGGCTTCGTTTTTCCGCGATGGAAAACGACGAGTCCGGCCAGCCGATTTTTCGGCTGGCCGGACTCGTTTTCAACAACTCAGCCGTTACCTTTCATTCCACGAGGGGGCCGGGTAAACAAAGTCGGCCGTAGCAAACTCCTTGGGCCAGACCAGTTCGATCTTGCCTTGCTGATATTGCAGGATCGGGCTGGAGACCTTGCCGGTGCCATCCGGGTTGAAACTGACCGGGCCGATCATGGTCTCCATGTTGGTCGCAGCAATGGCATCCCGGATTTGGTCTCGATCCAGGGAGCCAGCCCGTTCAATCGAGTCGGCCAGGATCTGCATCGCGGCATAGGATGGCCCAACCATAGGGTCCGCGGGGCGGCCGGCCAGAGCCTGGTAGTCGGTGTTCAGCTCCTCAACACCGGGAAACTTCATGGCATTGTGCCAGCCCGGCCCCAGGGTCACGTAATCGCCAACCGGGCCCAGTTCTTTCCCCCAGCCAGGCGCATCGGGGGCGCGCACGAAGAAGGAAAATTTGGGGGTGAAATCCAGCTCGGCCATTTGCTTGAAGATGGCGATACCATCAGGCGGGGTGGGCAGAGCCAGGACCGCCTCCGCTTCGGCGGCTTTAGCCTTGAGGATCATGTCGGAATAATCGGTGGAGCCGGGCGCGTACTCTTCATGGATCACGATTTCGTAGCCGTGCTCCGCTGCGCTCTCCTGCCACAACTTGGCTAACTCTATCCCCCAATCTGTCTTCTCTTGAAAGATGGCGACTTTGGTTGGCCGCTGGTCCTCAGGCACGCTCTCGTTCAGGAACTCAAAAACATCCCTGGCGATATCGGGTGATTTCCAGAACGGCGAGAAGAGGTACTTGTAGCCCTGCTGGTGAATCCCCCAGAACGCAAAAGCGACGCCCAGATAAGGCACTTTATTCTTTTCGGCAATTGCCGCGGCCGCGGCGTGCAGGCTGCTGCCAAACCCTCCCAGGTAGACGACCACATTTTGATCGGAGTAAAGCGTTTCTAAATGGCTGACCGTTTTGGTGGGGTCCGATTCGTCGTCCAAAAGGGTCAGGTGAACGGGAATCTTGGCGTTATATTCTTTAACAAAGATCCCCCCCTCCTTGTTAATATCCTCGACCGCCAGTTCGTAGCCTGCCTTCACTTGCCCCCCACCGCCGGCAAACGGGCCGGTCAGGGGGACGACCGCGCCAATCTCAATTGCCGCCGGAGCGTCGCCGGCTGGGGCCGCGGCTTCTTCCGTCATTGCCGGCGCAGCCGCTTCTGTCGCCGGTGCAGCCGGCTCTTCCGTCATTGCCGGGGCAGCCGCCGGTCCTGGCTGAGCCGCGCCGCAAGCGGTCAGCAGCAGCAATCCAAACAGTGCCAGCATCGAAAACACAAATTTTTTACTCATTCTGTCCTCCTTATAGATTTGATTTGATGAAAAAATTTGTACCGCGCCTGAAATTTAGGCGTTAAGGCCAAGATTCGCTCCCAGGCTTCGACCAACCCCCCCGGCAGGAGCAAAACGACCAGGATGAACAGGCTGCCAAACAAAATAAGGTGAATGTCTACCAAGGTTTTGGCTAAAACATCGCGCAGTAACACAAAAAAGACGGCGCCCACAACCGGTCCAATCAGGGTGCCGACGCCTCCGACAAAGGTGATGAGCAGGGCATCGAAGGTCCAGGCGGGGCCAAAGGGCAGAGCGTGATAATAACTGACGTGATAATGAGCAAAAACGCTCCCGGCCAGGCCGGCGAAGAAAGCACTCAGCCCCAACGCCAAAAGTTTGTGCCGGAAGGCATTGATACCCACCGATTGGGCCGCGGCCTCATCCTCCCGCACTGCCATCATCCCCAGGCCGGCCCGCGAACGGCTCAAGAGATAGCTGGTTGCCAGCGTGAGAACCATCAACCCCAGCGCCAGAAAATAGCGCGGGGCTAGACTGTAAGCGGCAATGTGCTCGGCCGGGAGCGCCGAAACCACAGGCAGCCGGTTACTGACCGTCAGGCGCAAAATCTCAGCCATCGCCAGGGTACCGATAGAAAAATAGACTCCCTTAAGGCGCAGGGCCGGCACCCCGATCAGCAGGGCAAAGGCGACCGCGACGAGGCCCCCGGCGAACAGGCTCAGGCCGAGGGGCTGGCCCGCCGCCAGCCAAAGCAGGCGCGTCGTCAACGCGCCCAAGCCAAAGAAGGCGGCATGCCCCAGGCTGATTTGGCCCGCGTAGCCGCTTAAAATATTCCAGCTTGAGGCCAGGGTGCTGAACAGAAAAATGAGAAACAAAAGGTTGAGCACGTCGCTGCGAGCTGTAAACCAGGGCACAAGCGCCAACACTCCGCCGAGCACGATGAGTAGCACCCTTTTCCCATTAATCACTCGGCCTACCTCCAAATAACCCCTGCGGTTTGAGGCTTAACACGAGTAAGAAGAGGACCAGGCCAATCAATTCCCGGTAAGCCCCGCCAAAAAAGAAGGCGCTCAGCGATTCAGCCACACCCAGGACCAGGCCGCTAAAAAATGTTCCCGTAATGCTGCCCAGCCCGGCCAGGATCACGACAATCAGGGATTTTAGCGTCCATGTGAGTCCAATGGCCGGGTTGATGCTGTAACCGACCGTGACCAGAGTGCCGGCTATCCCGGCCAGGGCCGCACTCAGGGCAAAGGCGATGAAATAGGCTGTGCGCACATTGATCCCGGTCAGCGAGGCCGTCTCCCAATCTTCCGCCGTGGCGCGAATGGCTTTGCCCCAGTAAGTCTGGTTCAGGAACCAGCGCAGGCCGAACACGCCCAGAAAGGCGATGCCTAACCCAGCCAAACGAATGATCGGAAAACGCACCCCGGCGAACTCCAGGGCCGCGCGGGCATAGTCAACGGTAATGGTCCGCTCGTCGGCCGTCCACAGACGAATGGCAATGGTTTGTAGAATCAGCGTCAGGCCAAAGCCGATGAGCAGGGAGTTCTTGATCCTGATTTCTTCTCGAAAATGGATCACTCGGGCGAACAATCCCAGGTGCAGACCGCCGCCGATCACCAACAGCAGGGGTACGACCAGCAGTAAAGAGACAAAGGGGTCCACATCATACAGGTTGAAAAGCCAGAAACTGGCATAACCGCCAATCATCAGCAATTCCCCGTGCGCCACGTTGAGAATCTTTAACACCCCAAAGGCCAACGACAAACCGACCGCCGCCAGGCCGTACAGCGCGCCCACCAGTATCCCAAAGGTAATATTTTGCCCCACCGCTTCAAGCATCATAATGCCTATGCCAGCTCCTCATAAACCCAGGTAAGCTTCCTTAACCCGCTCGTCTCGCAGCAGGCATTCGGCGCTGTCGTGCTGAACAATCCGCCCGCTCTCGATCACGTAAGCGTGCCGCGCTATCTCCAGCGATAATCGAACATTTTGCTCCACCAGCAAAATAGAGACGCCTTCGGCGCTCACGCGCTTAATCACCTCAAAAATCTGCTTGACGATCAGCGGGGCCAGTCCCAACGAAGGTTCATCTAACATGAGCAGGGTTGGCCTGGACATCATCGCCCGGCCGATGGCCAGCATCTGCCGTTCCCCGCCGCTGAGCGTGCCGGCTTTCTGGGCCTGGCGCTCGGCCAGGATAGGGAAAATTTCAAACACCTGGCTCAGGGTCGCGGCTTTACCGGGCCGGGCTTTGGCCGGAAAAGCGCCCAGTTCCAGATTTTCCAAAACGCTCAGGCTGGCAAAGACCCCCTTCCACTCCGGAACCAGCGATAAGCCCAAATCCACAATCTGATGCGGGAAGCACCGGTCTATCCGTTCCCCGCAAAAGGTGACCTGGCCCCGGCTGGGTTTGAGCAGCCCGGCAATCGTCTTCAAAGTCGTAGTTTTTCCGGCCCCGTTGGGGCCGATCAGGGCCACGATGTCCCCCTGTTCCACCTCCAGCGACACATCCCACAAAACCTGCAGATCGCCGTAACAAACATCCAGACCCTCAACCTTGAGCATAATCGCTCCCCAGGTAAGCGGCAATCACTTCAGGCTCAGCGACGATAGCTGCCGGCGGCCCTTCGGCAATTTTTTGCCCAACGCTCAACACGATGATGCGGTCGGATAGGCCCATAATCGCCTTGACGATATGCTCGACGACAACCAGGGTAATTCCCGTCGCCTTGATCTCGGCCAGGAGTTTCATCATGGCCTGGACTTCCACCGGATTCAGGCCGGCCATAAATTCATCCAAAAGCAGGAGACGGGGTTTGGCCGCCAGCGCCCGGCCTAACTCCAGCCGTTTGCGCTCGATCACGGTCAGGTCACGGGCCAGCACGCCCGCCTTGTCGCCCAATCCCAGCGAGGTCAGGATCGCCCGGGCGTCAGCCTCAGCGGCGGCAATTGTTTTGGCCGGGTGGCAGCCGTAGGCCCGCCCGACCATAATATTTTGCAGGGCCGTTAAGTGAAGAAAGGGTTTGACCAGTTGAAATGTCCGGGCGATGCCCCGCCGGGAAATCTCATGGGGTGGCAGAGCGGTGATGTTCGCCCCTTCAAATTCGATAAAAGCGCCGGGATTCGGCTTTAAGAAGCCGGTGACGACGTTGAAAACGGTAGATTTGCCCGACCCGTTCGGGCCAATCAAGCCGACCGTCTCCCCCGCTTCGATCTGAAATGAAACCTGGTTAAGAGCCAGCAGGCCGCCAAATGATTTAGAGAGCTTTTCTACCTTCAGCATCATATGTAAATCGCTCCCTTCAGCGGGTGAGTGCCTTCTATGGCAAAGAGGTTGTTGATGAAGAAATTATCAACCTGAGTTCGAAATTAGCTCGGAAATCCCCCCCTTCGACAAGCTCAGGGCGCAGCTTCGATACGCGCTTTCGCGCTACTCAGGATGATTTTCGGCTCATAATCGCATCCTGAGTAGCCCTGAGCGAAGCGAGGGCCTATCAAAGGATGCGATTTACAGATACTCCAACCTCAGGTTATCAAGTAAACTTGACCGTCAAAGGTGGTTGGCCGAACATCTCCAGGATAAACGTATCGCCGGCCGCCGCCGGGAGGGCGCGAGCTAACGCACCCGAAATGACGATATCCCCCGGTTCAAGCCTAATGCCGAACTCGGCCAGCTTGTTAATCAGCCAGGCGACAGATTTGGCCGGATGACCCAGAGCCGCGGCCCCAATACCTTCGGCGGCGGCTTCCCCGTTTTGCTGGATGATCATGCCTAGCAGCCGCAGGTCAACTTCAAGCATCTGCTTGCTCCACGGGCCGACGGCAAAGCCGCCATAGGAGGCATTATCGGCTATGGTGTCAACCAGCTTGATGCGCCAGTTCTCAATCCGGCTGTCAATAATTTCCACCGCCGGGGCCAGGGCCTCCGTTGCCGCCAGAACCTGGTTCCAGGTTACACCCGGTCCGCGCAATCCCTGCCCAAACAGAAAAGCGATTTCGCCTTCCAGACGGGGCTGGAGAAATGTATCAGCCCCTACCTCGACCTGTCCACCCTGAGCGGTATAGTAACGCGACCCCCAGAGCGCACCATAATCGGGCTCGTTGACCTTGAATTGCTGCTGGATCGCCTGGCTGGTCAGGCCAATTTTGCGTCCCATGATCTTCTCGCCGTGAGCCAAACGCAGCTCGGTCCACCGCGTTTGAATGGCATAAGCCTCTTCTACGCTCGTCAGGCCGATGCTCTCGCTCAAGGGTGGGATCGGGGCGCGTTTTTCCCAGGCATGGTTGAGCATGTGGGCCAATGCTGCTACAGATGGCTTTGACATAAGCTGTTCACCTCTCTCCGGCCGCTGCAACTACATTTGCCCGGTAAAAAAGTCCAGCAGAAGCCGGTGGAAACTTTGGCTGCGTTCAACCTGGACCCAGTGGCTGCACTGGCCGTAAACGTGAAGCTGCACATTAGGCAGGCGCTGCGCCAGGTAGAGACTAGTTTCCAGGGAGACAATAGCGTCATCGCGGCCATGCACCAGCAGGATGGGGTGGCGTAGCCGGCTCAGGGCGAGATCAGGCACAACCAGTTCGTCCAGCACTTTTTGGCGAGGCGCGGGGAACATGGCTTCAAAGGAACGGCGGATCTCAGGCTGCATGGCCGCCTCAAAGCGGGCCTGGGCAATCGCCTCCAGGCGGCCGCTCACAATGCCGACATCGTGGACAAACCAGGTTATCACCTGGGCCATGGTCCGGGGCGAAGGATCGTTATAGAAGCCCCACAGCCGGTCCAGGCCAGGGGTCAGGCGGCAGGGCGCGCCAATGGCGCCCATCAGCACCACTTTATCGAACCGCTGCGGCGCGGCCATCAACAGCGGCAGGGCAATCGCGCCGCCCATGGAATTGCCGACCAGGTGGACTTTGTCCAACTTTAATTCATCCAGCAAGGCCAACTGCTGGTCAACCCAGCGGCGCATCCACTCCTGGATGCGGATGGGCGGCGGGTTGGGGTGGTCGCTTTCACCGAAACCGATCAAGTCGGGGGCCAGGCAGTCGAAGTGCTCGCCCAGCGCAGGCAAAGCATACTGCCAGTTCGACCAGCCGGTCGCCCCGGGACCGGAGCCATGCAGGAACAGGACAGCTTCATCTTTTCCAGCGCCGGCCCGATTGAGAAACGTCGCCCCGCCAGCAGTTTGAAGGGTGGCAGTCTTGTTTTCAGCAGCCATATGAATTATCTCCTCGAAAATAGTAGACGGTAGACGGTAGACAGTAGACAGGGTAGATGATAAGCCTGCTACTTGCTACCCTGCTGCCCTCATTTTTGATTAGACGCCAATTCAAGAGTGACATCAAGAATCCAGTCCTCCTGGCCGGCGACAGCCTTGCGCCGTCCCAGTTCGACCAGGATGTCGCGCGGGTCTACGCGATACTTCTCCCCCAGCCGTTTGGCATGCAGCAGGAAGGTAGAGTAGACACCGGCATAGCCGAGGGCAATCGAGTCCCGGTCGGGGATGGGTTGGAACGGCATTATGGGCGCGACCACAAACTCGGCCGCATCCATCAGGCCAAAAACATTCAGGCCGGGATTCAGCCCCAATTTGTCCAGTGTAGCCGCCAGCAGCTCGGTGGCCGCGTTGCCGGCCCCGGCGCCCAGCCCCCGCAGGGTGCCGTCAATCTGGTCGGCCCCGGCCTCCAGCGCCGCCAGCGTATTGCCGATGGCCAGGCCCAGGTTGTTGTGGGCATGAAAGCCAACCTGGACCGAAAGCGCCTCTTTGAGCGCCCTAACCCGGCCGGCCGCGTCGGCGGGCAGCATCGCCCCGGCCGAGTCGACAATATAGACACAATCCGCGCCGTAGGACTCCATTAAGCGGGCCTGCTCGGCCAGAAACTCCGCCGGGCGCATATGGGCCATCATCAAAAAGCCGACGGTTTCCAGGCCCATCTCCTTGGCCAGGCCAAAATGCTGCTGGGAGACGTCGGCCTCGGTGCATTGGGTGGCAATCCGCACCACCTGCACCCCCCGCTCGACCGCCTGCCTCAGTTCCTGCCGGGTGCCGATGCCGGGCAGCAGCAGCGCGGCAATTTTGGCCTGTTTGGCGGTGCGGCGCGCCTCTTCGATCAAATCCAGCTCCGAGACGCGGGAAAAACCATACTGGAGGGAGGAGCCGGCCAGACCATCGCCGTGGGTCACTTCAATGACCGAAACGCCGGACTCATCCAGGGCTTTGACAATGGCCTGCACCTGGGCCCGGGTAAATTGATGCCGCATGGCATGGGAACCGTCGCGCAGGGTGGTATCCGTCAGACGAACGAGCGTCATGCACTCATCTCCGGGGCAGAGCCGTTCTGTAATAAATGCTGCGCCATCATCTCGCCCACCCGGCGGGCTGAGGCGGTCATAATATCCAGGTTGCCGGCGTAAGGCGGCAGGTAATCACCGGCCCCTTCAACTTCAAGCAGCAGCACCACCACTGTTTTGAGACCCGCAGGGGTCTCACGCTGGTCGAGGACAGGCGGATTCTTGAGCCGGTAGCCCGGCACGTACTGCTGCACTTCGGCCACCATCTGTTCCACCGAGCCAAAAATGGCCGCTTCGTCAAACTCGCTGGCCGCCGGGATGAGGTAGACGGTGTTGCGCATCAGAATAGGCGGGTCGGCCGGATTGAGGATAATGATGGCCTTGCCTTCGGCCGCGCCGCCGATAACTTCCAGTCCGCGGGCGGTGGTAAAGGTAAACTCGTCAATATTCTGGCGGGTACCGGGGCCGGCAGAGCGGCTGGCGACGGTGCTGACCATCTCGGCGTAAGCCAGCGGCGCGACCCGGCTGGCGGCATAAACCAGGGGTATCGTCGCCTGGCCGCCGCAGGTAATCAGGTTGACATTCGGCTGGTCCATGTGTTGGGTTAGATTTACCGGGGGGATGACGTAAGGGCCGCGGGCGGCAGGAGTCAGATCAACCGCAATCCGGCCGGCCTCACGCAGGGCTTTGGCATGGCGCACATGGGCAGAGGCGCTGGTCGCGTCGAAAACTATCTTCAGTTCAGGGTCGGCCAGGACGGCCTGGATGCCCTCGTGGCTGGCCTCAATCCCCAAGGAGCGAGCGCGGGCCAGCCCCTCGGAAGCCGGCTCGATACCGGCCAGCAGGGCTAGCTCCATCGGTCCGGGCTGCTTCAGGAGTTTATACATCAAATCCGTCCCGATATTACCCGAACCCAGGATGGCTACTTTAACCCGGCCATTCCTAACTGCTGCTACCATGCGAGGTTTTCCGCCTCTCTTTCGCCAACTCAATGTAGCCGAGGTTTTTGGAGACTTGCTGGCAGGTGCTGATAATCGCCGCGCGGTACTCATCACTGCTGCGCCGGAAACGATAGGCCGGCGCAGCCAGACTCATGGCGGCAATGACCTGCCCGGTGTAATCTCGAATCGGGGCGGCGACGCAGCACAGGTCGGGGAGCACTTCTTCCAGGTCGCAGGCATAACCTTGTTTGCGGACCCGGTCCAATTCGCTTTGCAGTTTAGCAATGGTGGTAATAGTCTGGCTGGTGAAGGCCGCCAGGCCTTGCTCTTCGACAATTTGGAGCACCCGCGACCAGGAGCAGTGCGCCAGCAGGACCTTCCCGACGGCACTGCCATGAGCCGGCAGCCTGGCCCCCAGGCCAGTAATGTCTACCCTGACCGCCTGGTGGCCCTGCAGCTTGTCGGCATAAAGCACCATATTGCCGTCGAGCACAGCCAGGTGAATGGTTTCGCGGTACTTCGCCTCTAACCGTTCCATGGCCTGTCGCGCTTCTACCCTGAACTCGGTGCTGTCGAGCAGAATTTGGCTGTAGGTCAACAGCCGCCAGCCCAGGCAGTAGCGGCCCGCATCGGTGTGGCGCAGTAACCCAAGATGGGTTAAAGTCGCCAGCAGGGCGTGGGCGCTCGACTTGGGTATTTTGAGCGAAGCGGCCACTTCGCTGACGCCCCACTCCGCACTTTCCCGGTCAAATAAATCTAAAACCTGGCCTGCTTTTTGGACGGTGCTTAACATATTTGTCCCCATGATACAAGCCTACCTCAGCGGCCGATCTCCGCCAGACTGTGGCCCGGCACAACCGGCGTGCCATAGCGATAAAAGGTCCTGGGTAACTGGCCGCCATACCAGATGCTGCTCTTCTCCAAATCCACTTCGTTGGCGACGTCCCAGACCACGGTCTGCCAATCCGGGTCAAAAATTAAGTAGCCGGTATCGCCAAACAGTTCGATGCGGTTGCCGCCCGGCTCAAAGCAGTACAGAAAATAGGCCTGGGTCGTGCCGTGCTTGGCTGGACCGGCCTCGATGCGCACGTCATACTCACTGAAGATGTCGGCGATATCGAGCAGGTGCTGGGGGACGCCGTACCAGTAGGCGACGTGGTGAAACCGGCCGCGCGAACCGGTCGCATCGCGCATCAAGGCCAGTTCATGGACCAGGGCACTCACGCTCAACCAGGCGCCTACCTCCGCCCCGCCGTCGCCTATCTTTTGCTCGCGCACCCGAAAATCAAGCGCCTCGGTCACAAAACGGCGATTCAGCGGCACGTCGCTGACCATCAGATTCACATGGTCAATCCGGCGTACCGGCACGCCGCGCAGAGGCCGCCTGGAGGGCCGGTTGCGCAGCTTACCCTTCAATTCGGGCGACGCCTGGAAATAATCAAGCTCCCACAATATCTTCATGGCATGCCCATCGGGGGTGCGGAACTTATACGCTGAACCGTGAGCGTAATCCTGATCCGTCCAGCCGAGGCCCAATTCTGTGGCTGCGATGGCTTTGACCCGCCGTTCCAGCGCTTCGCGCGAGCAGGCGCGCCAGGTAACTTCCTCGAGGCCAGGCTGGGCCGCTTCGGTGATTTTGAGGGTGTACTGGTAAAAATCTTCGTAAGCCCGCAGGTAAACCGACTGCCCCTCGCGGTGGCTAATCTCCATCCCAAGCATGTCGTGGAAAAAGGCAACCGACTCGTCGGGTTTGGGCGAATAGAGCGCAATGCTAACCAATTGAGCAAGGTCTGTGTTCATGGTACCCCCTCGGACTTTGAAAACAGTAGACGGTAATCGGTAGACGGTAGACAGGAAAGTTATCTACTCCTGCTACTTTGCGGCCTTATTTCGTTACCCGCACCTGCGCTGGGATAGGTGTTGGTAGCAGGCCAAACACTTGTGGATACTTCTATTATATAGGTCTTTAACCTCTTGCCAACCATCTTGTTCGTATATGCCGAAAATATGTGATATATTCTGAAAAAGTTCTCGATATATTCGGAATAACCGAACAATTCCCTTGATAACAAGGGGCCTTTTAGCGATACTTAAGGGCATCGTTAAAATCAAAGATTACTACTCAGCCTGGAGGTGCAACGCACCTCCGTAGCTAAAATTAAAGGTGAAATCTATGAGTCAAAATGACACTGATCATGCGCTGCAGAGTGCGAGCCTCCCCCCATTGCAGATGGAGGAGACCGAAGTCGAGGGGCTGCGCCAGGTCTACGTTGAGCTGATCGGCTTTGTTCCTCCCCGGATTCAAGCCCGGACCGATTTGCTGGCCCGGTTGGACCCAGAACTGCTGACCATGCAGGAAGCCATTCGCCTAAAAGCAATGTATCCCTCTTGTTTTGACACCAAGACGGCCCAATTGATGCTGTTTGGGATGCTGCTTATGACCCTGGCCGACGCTGCTCGCCTGCACGCCATTGCCGCGCGCCGGGCCGGAGCCGACTGGGAGGAGCTAAGCGCCGTGGTTAACCTGGCTTTTCTCTTTCGCGGCCTGCCCGCCGCAAACCTGGGCGCGCAAATTATCCAGAGTATTGCCGAAGCAGAAGCCTGATTGGAATAAGGTGCATCGCACTTTGAAAATGCGATGCACCTATACACACTATGCCAATATCAGCGGTTGGCTTAGTTCTTGATGAATTTTTCAAAAACCGCGCCAAAATCTTTGAGCATGTAGGTGTCGTGGGCCTGCTTCAGCCAGGCGAAGGCATACTGGTTGATGGCTTTGAATTGTTCTTCGAGGGAGTTTGAGGCCGTCCCCAGACTATCCTGAGCATATTGCCGAAGTTTCTCATTTTCCCGCTGGATTGACCCAATTTTGATACTGTATTCCACAGGGCTATGGCCGCAATCACCAGGTTGAGACCCACTGGGATGCCAGTTTGACCTTATTTACCTCAGCACATCGGTCGTTGGGTTGTCACCGGTAACTAGACCTTCATCTCGCGCCCAATGGAAAAGGTTGACAGCGCTGTATCTTTCAAAACTATGTTGGCAATATTTTGGACGCTTCCGGGCCAAAAGTGGCAAGACTGAGCCCCAGCGACATTTGCACCTGCGCAGGTGCAGTTGTGGCTGCGGATCTGACCGATCCAAAGTCGGCTTTCGAGTGAGTAAAGATTACATAATTCTAACACAGACCGGTGTCGGCACATCCACCCTATGACCTGTCGCACTGAAATCACCGGATGTGGGGTCGAGCCTGAAGGTAATAACGCTTTCTGTGTCCTGATTGGCGACCACCAGGAATTCTCCAGCCGGGTCAATCCCGAAGTGCCGGGGGGTTTTTCCCTGTGTACTCCTATACCCCATACACGTAAGCCTGCCGTTCTCCTGATCAATGGCGTAGATCACGATACTATCATGTCCACGATTCGAGCCGTAGAGGAACTTGCCCGAGGGAGAGATTTGCACCTCGGCGCAAGTGTTTGTACCTTGGAAGTCCTCAGGGAGCGTGGAAAGAGTTTGAATTTCTCGCAGCATCCCTCCCTTAGCCTTCTCGTATCGAAAAGCCGTCAACGTGGAGTTAAGTTCATTAATGAGATAGGCGTACCCACCTCCCGGATGCGCCACCAATTGACGTGGCCCAGCGCCCCGAGTCACCTCGACCCAGGGCTCCTCGTTCGGTTCCAGTTTGCCCCGTTCTGCGTCAAATTTATAGACCATCAATTTATCAATCCCAAGGTCAGGTACGAAAACGTAGCGTCCGGCGTTGTCCAGGGTGACGGCATGCGCATGAGGACCGGATTGACGGACTGGATCGGCACTTGAACCCTGGTGTTGGATGACATCCGTCGCGTCTCCCAAAGAGCCGTCCTCCCGGATCGGCAGCACACAGACACTGCCGCTCATGAAATTGGCCACCAGCACATATCTTCCTGTCCTATCAACTGTCAGGTGACAGGGATCTGTCCCATGACTGGGCTGCTGGTTGAGGAATCTTAGCCTCCCACTGTCCGGGTCCACCAGAAAAGCACTGACTGCGCCAGTTGGAGTATTCTCGAACTCCTTCAGTTCATTGACGGCATACAGAAATCGGAGAGAAGCATCAAAGGCCAGGTAGGAGGGGTTCCGCACGCCTTCGGCCAAACCGCATGGCTTCAACGCTCCTGAAGCGCCATCAAGCCTGTACACATAGATACCCTCACCCTTCCCCTGGAGAATCTTTCCGGTCCCAAACAGAATTGGCTCGGTATAGGTTCCGATGAAAACCAAGCTATGTTTCGACATGTTTTTCCTTAGATGACCGTGTCGGTCAAGCGGAACCTGGCTCGCGCTTGAATATCTTGCGCTGATCTGCCAAGCAACACCTCAAACTCGCCGGCCTCCGCTACCCAGGCCTGCTGCGCATCATCCCAGTAGGCCAGCGCTTGCCGGTCGAGGGTCAACGTCACCGTCTTCGTCTGACCGGGCGCTAAGGCAACCTTGGCAAAACCTTTTAGTTCCTTCGGGGGGCGGGTAAGG
This sequence comes from Anaerolineales bacterium, assembly GCA_015075185.1. Lineage (GTDB taxonomy): Bacteria > Chloroflexota > Anaerolineae > 4572-78 > J111 > DSQQ01. The sequence goes on from JABTUW010000005.1 coordinate 262,638, forward strand.
CGGGCCGTGACGTCATGCACATACAATTGGACAACCTCTTGCCCCGGCCGCGGGCCGGTGTTGGTCACGTCCACATGGACGGTCAATTGACTGTCCGGCGTGATGGCCTCCGCGCTGAGGCGGAGGTTGGCGTAGGCAAAGCTGGTATAGGAGAGGCCAAAGCCAAAGGGGAACAGCGGCTCGACCCGCTTCTTATCGTAATAACGGTAGCCCACAAAAATGCCCTCACCGTAACGTACCCGGCCATTCTCGCCGGGGTAGTTGATAAACGCCGGGTTATCTTCCAGTCGAACCGGGAACGTTTGCGGCAGTTTGCCGGAAGGATTGACTTCGCCAAAAAGCACGTCGGCAATGGCGTTGCCGCATTCCTGGCCGGGATACCAGGCTTGCATGACCCCGGCGACCTGATCGAGCCAGGGCATGGTCACCGGCCCACCCGTTTGCAGCACGACGACGGTGCGGGGATTGGCGGCGGCGACACGGGCAATCAGTTCATTCTGACGACCCACCAGGTCCATATGGGGCCGGTCTTGACCCTCGCTGTCCCACTCACCGGTCAAACCGGCGCAGATAACGGCCACATCGGCTGTGGCGGCCAGAGCCACGGCCCGTTCAATCGCTTCATCGCCGAGCGGCTGGAACACACCGATCCTTAGTGTGGCCAGGGTAGGCGCATTTCGGCGGCTATACTCAATTGTCAGATCATACGGCTGTCCGGCCCGAAGTTCCATTACGCCGATGGCTTCCTGGCTGCCAAATGTGAAATAACTATCTCCCGGCTGCCAGGCGTCCCAGTTATCCACCACCAAATGTCCGTTCACAAACATCCGGCTCAAACCGGCGCTGACCAGGCTGAAGTGATATTCGCCACTGGTCTCAGGGGTAAAGCGGGTGGTGAGGCGGGCCGAAAAATTGGCCCGCTCTACGCCCGGCCCTACGGCATCCAACCACATTAATTCCGTTTCCGGCGTCTGTTTGCGGAACACCACCGGGCCGGACAGGTCGAGGCTGTTGAAGTATTCGGCGTTGAGGCCGGGCTGTCCCTCCAGCGAGACAAGCTGCCGGACGGGGAGCAGCGGTAAATATTTGTAATTGGTGCAGCCCAGTTCATAGCCAATCTCAACGGCTCCCCCCGCCTGGGCCGTAATCCCTTCCAGGGGGCTGACCCGGTAGTGCGCGTTTACCTGGGCGCTGCCGCCACCCATAATCTGGGCAGTTTTGGCGTTGGGGCCGATGACGGCCAGCGTGGTCAGCGCCTGTTTATCCAGGGGCAGGACTCCGTTGTTCTTCAACAAAACGATGCCTTCGGCTCCGGCGCGCCGAATGAGGGCGCGGTGCTCCGGGCGATCAAGGGCCTGTTCGTCGGGAATGGTGGGGTCGTCAAATGCGCCCACCCGCGCGATGAGGCGCAGTACCCGCCGGGCGCTTTCCTTCACCACCTCCGGGCTGACCTGCCCGGCTCGGACGGCCTGGACGAGTTTTGCTCCCCGTTCTCTGGCCGGGCCGGGCATCTCCAAATCAAGGCCCGCCTCAACCGAGGTCGGGCTGTGGTGGGCAAACCAGTCGGACATCACCACGCCATCGAAACCCCACTCATCCTTGAGAATACCGCGCAACAACTGGGGGTGGTCTCCCGCGTACGTGCCGTTGACTTTGTTGTATGCGCTCATCACCGCCCAGACCCGCGCTTCTTTGACGGCCGCTGCAAAGGGCGGCAGATAGATTTCGCGCAGGGGGCGCTCGTCAATTTCACAATTGATGGTCATGCGTTGGAATTCCGACTCGTTGCCGACATAGTGCTTGACGGTGGCAGCCACGCCCCGGCTCTGCACGCCTTTGATATAGGCTACGACTATTTGGGCCGACAGGCAGGGATCTTCGGAATAGCACTCAAAATTGCGCCCATTCAGCGTGGAACGGTGGATGTTTACCGTTGGTCCAAGCAGCACCCGCGCCCCTTTTGATTCAGCTTCCTCGCCCAGCGCTTGACCAATTTGCTCCACCAGCCCTGTATTCCAGGTGGAGGCCAGGGAAATCCCGACCGGGAAGCAAGCCGCCGCCACGCCGCCGACGAGAGCGCCGCCGCCGCGCGCCCCGTTGGGGCCATCGCTCACTTTGATGGCCGGAATACCCAGCCGTTCGATCGGGACGGTCAACCAGAAGGATGCTCCGGCCAGCAGAGAGACTTGTTCCTCCAACGTCATGGCTTGCAGGAGCGCGTCAAGGCGCGCATCCACATCGGCTATAGCAGGATTATCTGTTTGGTGGATCATACTTCCTCTTTTCAGTCGTTCTCCAAAAGTTCTATTATTATCCCCAACTGTGTGTTCCCGTCGAAATAGGCATAGCGACCGCCTGTGTACTCACCACGCTGTACCAGCGGGAGACCCTTAGCATCCAAATAGGCTGTCTTCGCCGCCATCTCTTTAATCTGGAAGGCAATGTGGTGCAGACTATCGCCGTGCCGGTCAAGCTGATCGTTCCAGGTGCTCGGCTCACCGATGGGCTCGATCAGCTCAAGGTCCACCTGTCCCAGGTGGAAAAACGCCAGCTTGGCCCGGGCCTCTGATGGCTTGCCCTCGTATTCGGTCTGAGCGCACTCATAGGTATCGGTGATTATGATCTCGGGTATCGGCAAGCCCAAAACCTCCGACCAGGCCCGTGCTTTGGCCTCAATATCTCGAACAATAATACCCACTTGGGTAATCGTTGTCGTACCCAATCCTGGCTCTGTCATATTCTATCCTCCTTTTTTATTTTATATATCCAGTTGTCGCTCCGGCAGACCTACCGGCAAGGGGGTTGGACGCTGGCACGTACTGGTCAGTTCGATGTGTCGCCCGGTTTCTGATGCTTCGAGAACGGCGTGCATCACGTCGAGCACGTGAAAGGCCATGTCGCCATTAGCGCGATGAGGACGGCCGGTACGGATGGCATAGGCCATATCAGCCACGCCCAAGCAGCGACTGTTGGTGGTGTACGCGTGGGTTAGCGGTATCTCATGCCAGTCGGCCTCACCCAGGCAGCGCACCCGCACCGGTCCATCGAACGTGTTGGGGTCGGGCAGACTCAGGGTACCTTCTGTGCCTTGAATTTCGAGTAAGGCGCCGCCAATATCATACAGGTTCAGTGCCGCGCCCGCCGACACCGCCACGTCAAAGCTAGTGGTCAGCGTGGCCACCAGGCCGCTGGCAAAATCGAGGATGGCGGCAATGTGCGTGGGGGTTTCGACGGGAATTTTCTGTCCTTCTTTGGGGCCGCTGCCGATGGTGCGCTCCGGGTAGGTGATGCGGGCCGAACCGGTAACGCGGCGAATTGGCCCCAGGATTGAAACCAGAGCGGTGAGGTAATATGGCCCCATGTCAAACAGCGGCCCCGCGCCCACCTGATACAGAAAGCCGGGGTCAGGATGCCAGGCTTCCGGGCCGCGAATGAACATAAAGGCATTAGCGGCTACCGGTATGCCAATTTCGCCGGCGTCAATCAGTTGGCGGCAGGTTTGCAGCCCGCCGCCCAGAAAGGTGTCGGGTGCGTTGCCCACTCGCAGGCCGCGCGCCTGCGCTTCCCGGAGCATAAGTTGGCCGTCAGCGCGGCTCAAAGCCAACGGCTTTTCATTGTACACCGATTTGCCGGCACGCACGGCGGCCAACCCTACTTCGGCGTGGGCGGCGGGGATGGTCAGGTTGATGATTAGCTCGATGTCCGGATCGGCCAGCACATCGGCCACCGGCAGCGCCCGGGGTACGTTGAATTTGGCGGCCTGGCTCTCGGCGCGAGCCAGATCGAGGTCGGCACAGGCAACCAGGTCCAGAATGCCCCACTTGGCCGCGTTTTCAAGATAAATACTGCTGATGTTGCCGCAGCCGATGACTGCGGTTTTTAAGGGGGTAAGGGTCATTGTTAGCTCCTTTGAAAGAAAGGGATTGGGGATCGGGAGTTGGGGGTTAGGGAAAGACTAATTTCCGACTCCTGATGCCTAACCCCTTTTTTATGACTCATTGTTTGGTGATGCGGTGTTGGTATCAGGCTTGCAGAACAACCGGCAATTGCTGCCGCAAGTAGGCCAGGCTGTTCGAGACGCTGGCCACGGGGTCGCGTGGATTATCGTGCTCAACGATGTACCAGGCCGCGCCGGCGTCGCGGGCGGTAGGGAGCAGGATCGGCCAGTCCAGGCTGCCCGCGCCGACATCAGTCATCACCGCGCCATCCATGAGCGGCTCCGACGAGTCCGGACCGGCGGTTCCCAGGTCTTTTACATGCACCCGCAGACAGCGGCCCGCGTAACGCTGCAACAACGCCACCGGGTCAACGCCGCCAAAAGTTATCCAGGCCAGGTCCGGCTCAAAACCGAGGCTGTCGCCGGCGCTGTCAAACAGCCAATCCAGGGCGAGTTTGCCGTCAAGCTCAACCATCTCCCAGTGATGGTTGTGGTACAACAAGCGCATGCCTTCGGCCTGGCAGCGTTGGGCCAGTTCGCCCAGCAGTTGGCCGGTTTCCTGAAAGACGCCGGCGCGCTTTTCGCCCACCAGGTAGGGAATGTACGGCGCGACAAGGGTGTCGTTGCCGATGGCCTGATTAAAGGTAATAATTTGGGGCAGATTGTTCCGCAAGCTGTCGAGTGGCAGGTGAGTGGCGATAACTTGCAGGCCATGTTTGTCTAACAGCGCGCGCATTTCGGCGGCGGTGCAGCCATGGTCGCCCACGGTTTCCACGGCGGTGTAGCCAACCCCAGCGACCCGGGCCAGGGTTTCATCAAACGTGCCGGGTAACGTCCGCAGGCTGTACAACTGGACGGCGATAGGTAAAGTTGCTTCTTGAGAGGTCATGAGTTTATGCTCCTTGGTTGGGTTGAATAGAAGATAGCAGCAATCGGTTAGACAGTGGAGAGGTCCCATTCCTCATAAATTTTTGGCACATCATTGATCAGGCGTTGGGTGTAAGCCTCTTTGGGGTGCAAAATCACCGCGTCGGGAGTTCCACTTTCAACAAATCTTCCCCGCTCCATAATATAAATCTTGTCAGAAACATAATAGGCCAGGCCAATATCATGGGTGATAAAAATAACCGTCATCCCACTGTCGTCGCGCAGTTTCATCAGTTGATCCAGAATGGTGGCGCGTGAACAGGCATCAATCATGGAGGTGGGTTCATCGGCCAGCAGAATTTTGGGCTTCAGCAGAAAGATGCGGGCAATCATTAGGCGCTGCTGCTGCCCGCCGGACAGTTCAAACGGGTATTTGTTGGTCAATTCCTCTAACTTGAGGTTAACAAAGCTGCAAGCCTCGGCCATCAGCTCTACTTTTTTGACCTTCGGCAGGTTGCCGCCGCCGCGCATATTAATGCAATCTAACAGGACGGAGTCGATTTTGTTAAAGATGTTGTATGACGAGAACGGGTCCTGAAAGATTGCCTGGATATTTTTCCAGTATTCTTTCCTTTTCTTGTGCGAACTGATGTCGCGTTTTTTTCCCTCGAAGTAAATCTCACCCTCAGTCGGGTTGATTAACCCCAGAAGAAGTTTAGACAAGGTGGTCTTGCCGCTGCCCGATTCACCTACAATCGAGACAACCTCACCCTTGTAGAGATCAAGGTCCACATGGTCAACCGCGACGGTTTTGTTATTACCAAACCCAAACACTTTGGTCAACCCTGACGCCCTCAAGTACAACGTCTTTTCATGAGCCATTTTTGTAAGCCTCTCTCAGTTCGTCTTCCGAAAAGATGCAGCGATAAGTCCGCCCCTGACCCGCAGGGCGAAGGTCAATAGACCTGACCGTACACTCCGACTGAGCGTATTTACAGCGTTCGGCAAACCGGCAGCCGGACGGCGGTTTTTTAAGGTTAGGCGGCACGCCGGGAATAGCCGTCAGTTTGGCCTCGCGCAGTCCCTCTTCCGGCACAATAATGGATCCCATCAGCCCTTTGGCGTAAGGATGAAGCGGATCAAATACGGTTTGTTTGGCGGTTCCTTTCTCCACAATCTGCCCGGCGTACATAACCATAATATCATCGGTGACATTGTAAAGCAGCGGCAGCTCATGGGTGATGAAGATCATGGATTTGATGAAGCGCTTTTCCATCAAGTTCCGCAGCATCTTGATGACCATCTTCTGTGAAGTGACATCGAGGGCAGAGGAAGGCTCATCGGCAATTAATACAGTTGGGTGAAGCAGTACCGAAATGGCGATGACGGTGCGCTGTTTCATCCCCCCCGAAAGTTCAACCGGATATTTTTGCAGAACCTGGGCCGGAAGCCCCAAAACTTCAAAGCTTTGCCTGGCAAGGTCAAAAATATCTTTCTTGGTTTTACTGCGATCGTGGGCTTGAACCACATCTTCAATAAAACTGATAATTTTTTGGGTGGGGTTAAGCGCGTTCATGGCGGCCTGGGGAATATAGGCAATCTCTCTACCCAGGATTGATTTGCGAACGTTATCCGGGGACATCTTAGAAATATTGGTCCCATTGATGATAATATCGCCGCTGGTATAGTACAGCGGTGGAAAATAATAGCCCATCAGGCTCAACGCCAGCGTTGATTTTCCACAGCCGGACTCGCCCGCAATTCCGAGTGATTTCCCTTCTTCGAGTTTTAGCGATACATGGTCAACCGCGTAAACATCTTCGCCAAACCGGGTAATATATTTTGTGGTTAATTCATTAACTTCTAAGACCACGTTTGACATATCAATCACCTAATCCCGCAAGGCCGGATTGAATACATGGTCAAGACCGGTATTCATCAAGTTCAACGAGAAAGAAATCAAGGCGATGGTTAGAATGACGGGGACGTACGCCCACCACTTGCCCAGGATATGCGCCTGGTAAATCATCGCCCAGTTCATCATTAACCCCAACGTGGGAACTTCGGTTGTTCTGGGGCCTAAGCCAATAATGGATAACGCCGCTTCCAACAGGATAGCCGAGGAAATCTGTAAAATTAGGGCCATAATGACGTAAGAAGCAATGTAAGGCAGAATATCCCGGACGATGATATGAGCAACCGAGTGACCGGATAGTTTAGACAAGTTGACATGGTCACGATTACGCAGCGAAAATACTTGCGCCCGCACGGCCCGGGCGGTCCATACCCAGGTGGTAAACCCGATGACCACGGCAATGGTAAACGCGCCGCGTTGCTCCTGCCCGATACTGAATGAAATGAGGATTAATAATATAAAACTGGGAATAACCGTGAATAAATTGGTGATAAACGTAATCACGTCATCGGTAAAGCCACCCACATAACCCGAGAGTAATCCTAAAACCAAACCGATAAAGGTTGCGACCAGACCGGCCACAAAACCGATGAGCAGAGATACCCGGGTGGCCGCTACCAATTCTGTCAGGACATCCCGGCCAAAGTTGTCGGTTCCCAGGGGCAACACGCGGACATTGGCCACCTCTTTGATATTTACGTAATCGGTTTGAGCGATAACCCCCATCTCTCCAGGTTGACCCGTTTCCTTGTTGATTATGGTCTGTGCCCCTTCAGTTGACAGAAGCCCCTTGAGCGAGTTATTGAGCCGAATAAAATAATTCCGCCGCGCATTGGTCATCCCGGATATTTTCTTCGCCGGGTCAAAATTGTTCACCCACTGCTCCAGAAGTTTGGCGGTGTTCTCAATATCTATCTCAGATTCAGGAATTTTAGCCGCCACAAGCCATTCCTTTATGGCCAGGCGATCTTTGTCACTCAATTTGCTGGCAATTCGGTTGGCAGCGGCATCATCTAGATCTAAAGTGTAATGCGCAGAAAAAAGGCTGTCGTAAACACTTGCGTAGATACCGGGCGGAAAGAAAGTTCCCTGACCAATAATGGCTAAGGGGGGATCTGGGACGATCCGTGGATAAATCATCACGATCAGCAAAATTGACATAAAGATGGCAAAACCAGTTGCAAATTTCCCCGAGTGAAAAACCTGTCGAATGGTACGTTTCATAACGGCATGCCTCCCTAATCGGCCTGCGCTGCCTTAATACGTGGATCAAGGATGCCGTAGAGAATTTCAATAAGAAAGTTTGCAATCAGCACCATGAGGGTGATAATCAAGGTGGTTGCTGAAATGAGCGGGTAATCCTGGCCTAACACGGCTGACAGAATAGTCGTCCCAAGCCCCGGATAGCTAAAAATAATCTCCGCCACCAACGCCCCAAACACCATGGTGCCAAAAGCCAGCGCCAAACCGGTTATTTGAGGTAACATGGCATTCCTGAACACATAACCCACAATCTTGCGGTCTTTGATGCCCATAAAGCGGCTGAACTTTACATAGTCCGCATTCAATTCATAGATGGCCATAGAACGCATCCCAATCGCCTGGCCACCGATGGCGACCAATACGATAGACCAGAATGGTAGTTGGTAATGGACGATCACCGACCAGATAAAACGCCAGCTCAAACTGGGAATCAGGTCAAAGCCATACCCGCCCGAGGTGGGGAACCACTCTAATATGACCGCAAAAATAACCAGCAAAAAAATCGCCATACCAAATGGCGGCAAACTGCTGGCAAAAATGCTGATTGGCAGAAGGATTTTATCAAAGCCCCCTCTAAGATAGGCCGCCAACGCGCCCAGGGCGTTGCCGATGATCCAGCCAACGAGAATGGCCGGGAACTGTAAAGCCACCGTCCAGATCAGGGAAGCTTTGAGAACGTCGGCCACCGTTCTGGGATATTGGCTGAACGAGAAACCAAAATCACCTTGCAGCACATTTTTGACGTAGATGAAGAATTGTTCAACGATGGGTTTGTCGGTGCCAAACAGCTTCGTGTACTGCTCATAAATCGCCTGGACCCCGGTCGCATTGCTCATACCCTGGGCAAATCTGGCGACAATGGCGGCCACAGGGTCGCCCGGCATTAAGCGGGGCAGGGTGAAATTCAATACAAAAGCCGCAACGAGGGTAATGCAAAACCACATGAGTTTATTGAGGAAATATTTTCGGTACCCTTTCAAAATACACCTCCTTGTGAGTGCAGCTAAGAGGGCGACATTTAGAAGGCAGAAAGAAAACACTATTTGTAATTATGAGCTTTAGCAGGTGACAGTCATGCCCCAAACCGGGGCATGACTGTTGTCATTAGCTTACGGGTACCTGTTACTCAGCCGGCGTCTCAACCAGTTCCACATTATAGAGACCGGCAATACTCCAACCGTCGGTCAGGTTCAGCGGCGGGACAGGCGGGTTGGTGCCGTCATCCTGGTGCGGGAAGTTGGTCCATACGGTTTCGTTCACGGTATGGAAATTCTGGGGACGGTACATGAGCGAGAAAGAGGGGACATCGGTCAGGTACATCTTGACCAGTTCCGTGTACATTTCCTTCAGCTTGGCCTCGTCGGTTTCACCGGGGATGGCCTTAATCAACTTATCGGCCTCAGGATTGCTGTACTGGCCCCAGTTGCCGTTCCAGTTGCCAGCCATGCCAACAAATTCAGAGCTGAGCAAATAGCGGATACGTTGCCACGGCTGGGTGGGGCCGGCGCCGGTGCTCCACATCATGAAGATGTCATAGCCTTCGGGCAGGTCCGTATCTGAGGCGGTGACAACCGTCTGATACACAGACCATTCGGGGTAGTTGGTGGTGATGTCAATGCCAATCTCTTTGCCGGCGGCAGCGACCACTTCAATCGCGGCTTGCCAGTCGGACCAGCCGTTGGGGCAGGTGGCCACGTAATGCAGGTTTTCGCCCTCGTATTCGCGCCAGCCGTCGCCGTCGGAATCAACAATGCCGGCATCGTCGAGCAGTTTCTTGGCCCCTTCGATATCGTTGCCAACCCACTGCAAATCGGCCACGGCATCGTGATCATACATGGCCTGCTCGCCCTCGGTCGGGTTCATGAGTGAGCGCGGCGTCTGCTCGATGGTAGCCGATTGGTTGGTCATGGCGTTGGCAATGATGGTGGGGTAGTCAACCGCAATGGCAATGGCCTTGCGCACCGCAACTTGGTCCAAACCAGGAGATTTCAGGTTGTAGAAGGCGGTGGGGAGGGTGGCGCCAATTTGATAAGGAGGCTCGGGCAGGTAGGTCGAGATGGGCAGGCCATAGTTTTCCCACAGAAGCTGAACATTGGAGTTAAACTGCTGGCTGACATCCACTTCACCTTTGGCCAGGGCAGCAGAACCGGCGGCATTATCCTTATAAATCACGTGCGCCAGGTACTTGGGAACAGGCAGCTTGCCCCACATCGAGGCATCCTGGCCCCAGTAGTTGTCATCGCGCACGTAGACAACCTTGGTATCATCCGTAAAGTACTTGTGATAGGGTCCGGAGTAAACCACGTCCTCCGCGGTATCGGCCAGCAACTGGGTGGCATCGCCGCCGGCACGCTCTTCCAGGGTTTCGGTCCAGGCTTTCTGAATAACATAATTGGTGCTTACGTAAGCAGCTACAATCAAAGGGTTGACCGCTTTGCCGTCTGCATCCAGTTTGGCCTTGACCACAACCGTTTGATCATCAACGGCTTGGATATCTTCAATGTAATCAATGTTGGCGGTGCCGACAGGAGTACTGTATTTGACATGGGTAGCCCAGGTATAAGCAATATCCTCCGCCGTCACCGGGGTGCCATCGCTCCATTTGGCGGCCTCTTTGACCTTGAAGGTGAGCTCGGTTCGGTCAGCGTTCCACTCATAATCCCCATCAGCCAGCAAAGGATAGACCTTGCCATCGAGCATGTTGTACAAATACGGGGTTTCAAACATGATGACGCGGGCATTGTCCTGATTATTAGCGATAGCCATCGCATTATTGTTGCTGGTGGAGTAGGGATTCCAACCCACCACCGGACCCCACTGTTGGCCATTGGAGTACAGGGTTTCGTTGCGGGGCAGAGAATCCGCGTCAGTTGGTTCTTGAGCCGAAGCCGGGCCGGGTGCGACCAGCAGCAAAGAAACAACTATTAACAAAACAGTCATTAAAAACAACTTTGTTTTCATTTTTTTCTCCTAGACAGAATTAAATATTTTTAGCGATTAAACCAACGTCACCAGGGTTTTGGTTAATTATGGGAATGCAGCACCTCCTTTCATTACAATAAATTTTTAATTTTAACCTCTCCATTCATGCGGAACATCCGCAAGAACGCCGGATGACAATTTCAGTGGATAGTAGGGTTACCAGATCTACCTCCTGATTTGCCAGCAATTTAAACAAGTATCGCGCCGCAGTTTTGCCCACACATTCTGTCGGCGCATGGATCGTTGTCAGGGGCGGGGTCAAAAAAGCCGATAATTCCAGATTATCAAAACCAACCACACTGATGTCATCAGGAATGCGTAATCCTTTTTCATAAAGCGCATTCATAACCCCAATAGCAGAGTCATCGTTGCCGGTAAATACGGCATCAAAATCAGGGTGTTCATTTTTAAGGAATTTAGACATTGCTTGATAAGCATCGTTTCGATTATATTCCCCGGAGATAATCAAATTTGGGTTGTAGGCAATATCATGGGCTTCTAACGACTCTTGATAGCCCATCTCGCGCCGCTGTGAGTCTTCATTGTCGGCGGGACCCCGTACAAAAACAATTCTGCGGCGGTGATGAACTTCGATGAGGTGGTCAATCAGTTCTCTGGTTGCTCGCTTATTCCAAACCGCTACGCTGGGAATGTGTGAGCCTTCAGGAGCCGTTCGATAGATTAACACCAATGGAAAACCCGCCTGGTATAGTTTGAGAATCTCGCTGTCATTAAGGCTGCCGGGAAAAACAATCATGCCATCTGAATTATGAGGACCTATGGGGGTTTGCGCGTCAACCTCATTCCCCGCACAGCGTGAAGCTACCAATAAATTGTATCCCTCTTGTTGCACGATTGACTCAATGCCGCTAATTAAGGGCGGAAAAAACGCACTGTCTATATCTGTCAGCAGCACCCCAATGGCACGGGCTTTTTGTGTGGCAAGCTGCCGGGCTGCGGCATGAGGAACATATTTCAGATTACTCATGACCTTCTGAATTCGCTGAGCGACTTCTGTGGAAACTGGCGCGCTATTATTAAGGTAACGGCTAACTGTTGCGGGTGAAACACCCGCTTTTTGGGCCACATCACGAATTGTCAGAGAGGATGATTTTCGGCTCATAGTTTATCAGCAAGAGATATATCGCCAGCCAGCGCAACAATTACCGGGGGACAAACAAAAAAATACAACCGTGACCGGTGAGCGAAACCTCGCCGGTTACTGGTTGTATTTTGATGCACTTCCAAGGTTTTGAATTACTATCCCGACATTGGGAAACTAAACACATTTTTAGTTGTTAGGGCCTCTTTGTCCCTTGAAGAATTACGAAACGTTAATTTTGATCGGTGAAACGATGATCAAATAAATATCCTCTCCTGGCTGGTAAACGGACTACTTTGTCTGCTCTTAATTTTGGGAGCAACTCTTGATGAAATCGGTTTCATAGTAACATGAATTTTTTGCAGAGTCAAAATCTGTGTGTCATAATGAAACCGGTTTCATAATTTAAATATATTTCCAATGGAGGAAACATGTTGTTGCAAACACTGAGCGGACCATGGCAGTTCAGGCAAACACAAACCGAAGCATGGCTCGCGGCGCAGGTCCCCGGCGGCGTTCACACCGACCTGCTGGCGCTGGAACGAATCCCCGACCCCTTTGTAGGCGACAACGAAAAGAAGGTGATGTGGGTAGCCGAGCAGGATTGGGAATACCACAAAACCTTCATCGTTGACGCCGGCCTGCTGGCCGAGGAGAAGGTTTTTCTGGTTTGCGACGGCCTCGATACCTTGGCCGAAGTGCGGCTCAACGGCCAACTGTTGGGTCAAGCTGAAAACCTCTTTCGGCGATACGAGTGGGAGATTAAAGCGCAGCTACAACCCGGCGAAAACGAACTCCACCTTGTTTTCCCCTCAACCGTGCGCTACTGCGCCCAACGGCAAGCCGAGCGCCCGCTGATGAGCGTTGATCAGGCTCTCACCGGGGGACCATACGCCCGCAAAGCCCCCTGCCAATTTGGTTGGGACTGGGGCCCCATGCTGCCACCGGTGGGTATCTGGCGAGACATCCGGCTGGAAGGGCGCAGCGCCGCTCGGCTGGATGACGTTCACCTGCGCCAGTTCCATACCGGCGGCAAAGTAACCGTAACCGCCGCCGTCACCACCGAAGTTTGGAACGCTGCCTCCCTCACCGCCGAACTGCGTCTCACCGCGCCGGATGGAGCCACCTTCACCGCTTCTGCCGCGCTGGTGGCTCCGCCCGGCGCGGCCACGCTGCAAGTTGAAATTGCCTCTCCGCAATTATGGTGGCCCAACGGCTACGGCGAACAACCTCTATACGCGGTTGAGGTTTCGCTGGCGGCAGGCGGGCAGCCGTGCGACAGCCGCGCCTACAAACTCGGCCTGCGCACTATCAAACTGGTGCAGCAAGACGATCAGTGGGGCAAGAGCTTTACCTTCTTTGTCAACGGCAAACCGATCTTCGCCAAAGGCGCCAACTGGATTCCCGCCGATTCCTTCCTCACCCGCTTCCCCGATGAGTCGCTGGAGAAGCTTATCGCCGACGCGGCAGCAGCGCACCAGAATATGCTGCGGGTATGGGGCGGCGGTCTGTATGAAGAAGAACGCTTTTACGACTTGTGCGACCGTTACGGCCTCCTCATCTGGCAGGATTTCATTTTTGCCTGCGCCATCTACCCCCTCGACGAAGCCGATTTTATAGAGAACCTGCGCCAGGAAGTGATCGAGAACGTGCGCCGCTTGCGGCATCGGGCCAGCCTGGCCCTGTGGTGTGGCAACAACGAAATGGAACAGGGTTGGGAAGGCTGGGGTTGGAGCCGTCCCGATTACGAGGACGATCTGAAGGCGCTGGTGAAAAAAGCTCCCTTCCTCAAGGATATGTTATGGGCGATGAACCGCACCCCGCTGGCCGACTGGCGCGAATTGAGAGACGCCTACGATAAATTCTTCCACGCTACGCTGCCGGAATGGGTGGCCCAACTCGACCCCGATACTGACTACTGGCCCAGTTCGCCTTCCAGCAACACTCCCTTCACCAATGTCAATGGGCAGGAAATGGGCGATGCCCACTACTGGGATGTGTGGCATGGACGCAAGCCGTTCACGGCCTACCGCGGCGTCTACCCCCGCTTTATGAGCGAGTTTGGCTTCCAGGCGCTGCCCACGCTGGACACAGTGAAATTTTACGCCGAAGAAGCCGACCGCAACATGACCAGCTACATTATGGAACACCACCAGCGGGGCAATCACGGCAACGGGCTGATTGTGGCCCAGATGACCGAAACCTTCCGCATGCCCAAAGATTTTGCGGCGCTGGTTTACCTGAGCCTGGTTTTGCAAGCCGAAGGGATTCGTTACGGTGTGGAACACTGGCGGCGGCACATTGAGCGCGTCAGCGGCATTTTGTACTGGCAGCTCAACGACTGCTGGCCGGTGGCCTCGTGGGCCAGTATTGACTACTTTGGCCGCTGGAAGGCGCTGCACTACGCCGCCAGGCGCTTTTTTGCCCCGATCATGCTTTCCATTTTAGACGAGCCGCCGCAGATGGGGCTGTACGTGACCAACGACACCCACACTGATTGGCAGGGCACGCTCCGCTGGTCGCTGGAAACGCTCTCCGGCGAGGTGCTCGCTTCCGGCGAGGAAGCTGCGGCGGCGGGGGCGTACAGTGTGGCCGCCATCCACAATCTCGACTTTGCCGACCGCATCTCCGACAGTAACAAGCGTGAGGTGGTGCTGGTGGCCGAACTGTGGCAAGGTGAAACGCGGCTCGGCCTCAGTGTGGCCGGCTTCATCCCGCCCAAACACCTGTCGCTGGTTGACCCGGCCCTCTCCGCCGAGGTGCAGCTTGACGGCGACCAACTTGTATTCGACGTGACGGCGCAATCGCTGGCCCATTTTGTGGAACTCAAGTTAGCCGGCATTGATGGGGTCTTCAGCGACAACTACTTCAGCCTCCCGGCGGGCCGAACCATCCGCATCACATGTCCGCTGCCGGTTGGCTGGTCGCTGGCGCAAGCCAGGGACGCGCTGCAACTCTACTCGCTTTATAATTCGTTTGCCTAAATTATTACCACTACACACCCTCGACTCCTTCCCTGGCCCTTCCCCTGCTAGGGAGGGAGAAATTTTCATTCTTGGTGGTGTACCGTAGTTCGTGATGTTCCCTCTTTCCCCCCTATTTGCTTTTTTATTTGCGTAATTAGAACATTTGTGCTATAGTCTTTATATTGCTGCACCGTTACCTCTCTGTATAAATGTCAATCACTCCTTAAATAACCCCAATCAAAATACTTTTTATAAAGATTTCTGCTGTATTTCTTTATAAAAACACTTGACTTAGAGTCGACTCCAAGTGGTATACTATCTTTGGAGGTGAAATTATGAAGATCATGGAAGTAAGTGAGCAATCTGGTATTTCGTCCGATACACTGCGCTACTATGAACGTATTGGACTCATCCCGCCTGTAAATCGAAATGGAAGCGGTATCAGAGATTACAGCGACATTGATCTGAAGCGGGTTGAATTTGTTAAGTGTATGAGGAACGCGGGGCTGCCCATTGAAGTGCTGCTTGAGTATTTCAAACTGAGTGAGCAAGGCGACCAGACCATTGAAGCCAGAAAAGAAATTTTGAAAGAGCAGCGGAAGCTGCTTGCGGCCAGAGTTGCAGAAATGCAAAAAACTCTGGACCTGTTGGACTACAAAATCCATATGTATGAAAACGCTATTTTGGAACAAGAGAGAGAGATAATCCAGACAAAAAACTAAAAATATGATCACATACAATTTTTCGATGACGGAGTAACGCTTTTCGTAACGATTCAAAGACGCTTCCGGGTTAAACTGTTATCAGTTTTGGACTCAATTAAATTCTTTGGAGATTTTTTTTAACAATGACGACTAAAAGTATTTGCACAACTGACACGTTTTGCACTGATCAAATTTGCAGACAAACAAACGCCAATCAAAAAAGTGAAGGTCCTTTTTGGGCTGGTTTGAGACAACTGGCCGGAACCCTTGGCGATTATGCCGTTGAAATTTATCGCTACAATAACGACCCGGAACCGGTTTTCTCAAACGGCGGAACCCGCGTACTTATCAGACCGGATCGGATTGATTTGGTATAGCCGGGGACGGGTTTTTACGGATCAGTAGATTTTAAAAACCAATTTGACTCAAGGACAGGAGTTAAAAATGCAAAGACGCACACTTGGAAAGAGCCGACTGGAAGTTTCAGCCCTTGGGCTCGGTTGCATGAGAATGAGCCATGATGAAAGCCCGATTCCCGACAAGCAGGAGATGATCGCTTTTCTTCACGCGGCAGTTGACCGTGGCATCACCTTCTTTGATACGGCAGAAGTGTACGGTCCCTTCACCAACGAAGAACTGGTGGGTGAAGCCCTTGAGCCGTTTCGCGGGCAGGTGGTGATTGCCACCAAGTTCGGATTCAAACACGATCCCGACAAGGGGTCGAGTCCTACGGTTGGCCTAGATAGCCGGCCGGAGCAAATCAAGCGGGTTGCCGAGACCTCACTCAAGCGCCTCCGGGTGGAGGCCATTGACCTGTTTTACCAGCATCGGGTTGACCCGGACGTGCCCATCGAAGACGTGGCGGGAGCAGTGAAGGACCTGATTCAGCAGGGCAAGGTGATGCACTTCGGCCTTTCTGAGGCAGGAGCACAGACGATTCGACGCGCCCACACGATCCAGCCGGTCACGGCCGTTCAGAGCGAATACTCGCTGTGGTGGAGAGATGCTGAAACGGAAGTGCTGCCTGCATGCGAGGAACTCGGCATCGGCTTCGTGCCATTCAGCCCTCTGGGCAGGGGCTATCTCACGGGAAAGATTGACGAAACCACGACCTTCGCCAGTGCTGATATCCGCAGCCGCCTCCCTCGGTATACGCCGGAGGCGCGGAAAGCAAACCGGGCGGTCATTGATCTGCTTGCCAGGATCGGGGAACAGAAGGGAGCGACACCGGCGCAGATCGCGCTTGCCTGGCTGTTGGCGCAGAAGCCGTGGATTGTTCCCATTCCGGGTAGCCGCAAACTTGAACGCCTGGACGAGAACATCAGCGCGATTGCCGTTGAACTCACGCCTGACGATCTGCGGGAGATCGAAAATGCCTTGTCAAAGATAACGATACAAGGAGACCGGTATCCCCAAGAGCTGAAGCAGATGACCGGTCGCTGAGTAGTAAAAAACGTATTTTCTGGTTGCGTCGTTGTCGTTGGGGAAAGGTCGTTAGCTGCAGCTCAATTGGCGGTGCATCGAATCAAACAGCGGTTGGCCTGAATCCTGACATTGTCTTGCATAAATTCCCCCACCAGCTCAGCGGCGGGCAGCTTCAACGCCTGCTGATCGCCCGCGCCCTGCTACTGGACATCAAGTTTTTGGTGGCCGATGAAATCATCAGCATGCTCGACGCCTCCACCCGGATTGACGTGCCCAACCTGCTGGCCGACCTCAAAACCCGCGGCCTGTCCATCCTTTTTATCACCCATGACCTCTCGCTGGGCTACTACATCAGCGAAAAATCGGTCATCCTTTACCGGGGCTGTGTGGCAGAGGCGGGTTCGACCGAGAAAATATACGCCCAGCCGCTCCATCCCTACACCCAAATGCTCATGGCGGCGGTGCCGCGCCTGGATAAGAAATGGGAAGAGGTGGAGGTGGAGCTGAAAACAAAACCGGCCGAGGCCGGCGGCTGCGTCTACTACGCCCGCTGCCCCCTGGCCGACAAAGCGCTGGGGTGTGACAAACAGAGGCCGCCGCTGTTAGAGATTGAACCTGATCATGCGGTCGCCTGTTTTCACTATACCGAGGAACGGAGTTAGCCATGAGTTTACGACAATTTCCCACGGGCTTCCTGTGGGGAGCGGCCACGGCGGCCTACCAGATCGAAGGGGCCTGGAACGAAGACGGCAAGGGCGAGAGCGTCTGGGATCGTTTTGCCCACAGCCCTTATAAAATCTTGAACGGCGATACCGGCGATGTCGCCTGCGACCACTACCACCGTATGCCGGAAGACGTGGCCCTGATGAAAGAACTGGGCCTGAAAAGCTACCGCTTTTCGATTGCCTGGCCGCGGGTACTGCCGGAGGGACGCGCCCCTTCGACAGGCTCAGGACGCGGAGCCATCAACGAGAAGGGGCTGGATTTTTACGAGCGGCTGGTGGACCGGCTGCTGGCGGCGGGAATTACGCCCAATGCCACCCTCAACCATTGGGATTTTCCCCAGGCGCTGCAAGACCAGGGCGGCTGGCCCAACCGCGACAGCATCGCCTGGTTTGCCGACTACGCCCGCCTGATGTTTGACCGGCTGGGCGACCGGGTGGCCACCTGGGCCACCCATAATGAACCGTGGGTGGTTGCTTTTATGGGCCACGCCTGGGGAGTTTTTGCGCCCGGCCTGGCCGATTACTCCCAGGCTTTCCAGACGGCGCACCATTTGCTGCTGGCCCACGGCCAGGCGGTCCAGGTTTTCCGGGCGGGAGGTTACACCGGTGAAATCGGCATTGTTTTGAACCTGGGCCACCACATTCCCCTGAGCGACGGCGAGGCCGACCGCGCGGCATGCCGGCGGGCCGACGCGGGAACTAACACCTGGTTTCTCGACCCGCTGTTCAAGGGCCGCTACCCGGAAGAGTTGTTCGCGTGGATCGGACCGCATGCGCCCCCTATTCAAGCCGGCGACCTGGCTTTAATCAACCAGCCCTTTGATTTTCTGGGCATCAATTACTACATGACTCACGGGGTGCGCTTCTCGCATGAGGGCGGTTTGTTGAAAACGGCGGCGGAGCAGGTTTCCGCCCCAACCTGGGGCCAGACGGCGATGGGCTGGGGGATCAACCCGCCCGGATTAACCGCGCTTTTGCTGCGGCTTAAAGAGGAGTACGGCAATCCCAAAGTCTATGTCGCCGAGAACGGCTGCGCCCTGGAAGATGTCCCTGATGAGAACGGCTTTGTGGCCGATGTAGGGCGCATCAACTTTTTGCGCGCCCACTTCCTGGCCGCCCACGAGGCCATCCGGGCCGGGGCCAATTTACAGGGCTACTACGTTTGGAGCCTGCTGGACAATTTTGAGTGGGCGCACGGCAACGATCAGCGTTTTGGCCTGGTCCGGGTTGATTACGCCACCGGCCAGCGCACCCCCAAGCAAAGCGCCCACTGGTTCCGGGAGGTCATAGCCCAGAATGGGGTCCAGGAGTAGGTTATAGAAATCTGACTTTGACTTAATTTTTCCCTCACCCCCTGTTCAGCCAACCTGATTTCGGTTATAATGGGGCTAAGGGTCCGGCTTAAACTGACCCCCACCGCAGCCTGGACAACCCTTCAATCTCCAAACCAGCCTGCGCCCAGGCTTAGTTCAACGGGGCTTATGCGGCGGCTCTCTCCCCTTTCAGTGATGGCCTTGAGCCTGAGGTGTCAGCGGTCATTCAATCCTCTACGCCTGAGTCGCGCCACATGAACCCCTTAATACGTCAGCCCGCTCATTATTACAGTTGTAGTCATGGATCTCCACTTCTTTAGCATGTTAAATTGGCTCTAAAGTGAGGCATCAACTTGCAAAACGCTTGGATTTGGAGTTGAATTATTCAGAAAAACCTTGACAATTACAGCCCTGAAGGCTAACTACAACTGTAGTATCATCGCCAATTACAGCGGTCAGTAAGTTCGCAACCATTTCACTAAAAGGAGAAACGAAAATGGACTTCCTACGCAATCTCTTCGGCAAGAAACAGCCAGTGACCAAATCAAGTGGTAATGAACCCTCTCAACCGACAGCAGTGCCAAGTAGTGGTCAACCATCCTCCGGCATCGCTCAACCCGCTCCGCTGAAGGACAGCAAGAAAATACAAACGGTTGGAGGAGATGAGTTATTCAAGATTTGCACCGAAATCTTGCTAAGGCTACAACTCACGTATGTGGAAGGGATTGATGAAACGTCTGATTTAGCAAGGTACTTGATGGAAGATAAAAATTTCTCGGAGAAATTGGCTACTGGAATTGCAACTGCCACTTTTAAAGCGTACAAAATAAGTGGGGGAAATACGGATAAGTATTTTCCGCTATGTATAGAATACTTCAAGAAGATGTGAGGTACTGTTGTTCCAACAAATAGACGTGTTGCGAAATAAGGATAAAACGATAGGCCAGGAAAAATCATGTCATTGACCAATTAAGCCGGGAGGAGGTGATAATTCCACAGGCCACAAGCGATTAACATAAATTTGTCAGCCAAAACAATCCCTTTGTTGCGATAAGGGTCGGTCAGGCAACGGAAACGCTTAACCCCAGCAATAGCGTGTTCAATACAAATGCGCAGGGCACTAATGATCCGGTTTTCGGCCTTTTGCTGTGGGGTCAAAGGGTGATTTTTACTACTTTTGTGGGGGATCATCACCCCTAGGTGGGAAAAATCTTTGACGATGCCCAAAAAGCCCAAATCTACCCAGACACCGACATCGCCTGGAATGACCTCCCCTAAACCCGATTGCTTGAACCGAAAGTAATCTTGCCGAGCGCCTGGTTTCGTCTGGGTCAGACATAAAATGCGCTTGTGATCATCGCTCACAATGAGGTTTTTGAGGGTATGGTCTTTGTGTTTGCCCGAATAGTGTTCCTGTTGTGCTTTGGCCTGGCGAGGTCGTTGGATCGGTCGTTCCGTGCCATCAACGAAAACATCTTTGATCGCGGGAAAACGCTGGATGAATTCTTCAAGGGAACTAATACGCCGTTCAGGCAGGACGAGTTGCCAACCTAACCCAACCTCCAACACGGCTAACAAGGCTTTGACCCAGCGTTGGGTTTGCGAGCGGTCCACGTCATACAATAAACCGGCCAAATCAAAGGTCGGATAACATTTCAAGTACAACAGAATGAAGAATAACTTGTCGGTGGGGCTCTTTAAGGTATGCCGACGCCCGCCCCCGATGGCTCGTTTCCGTTCTTTCTTGGCCTTTACCTGACCCTTCTGCAAGGCGGCGGTGAATATTGGCAGCAAGCCCTCAAACTCCGCCACCGTCATACCAGTTAGGGCTTTCATCAAGCGGTCAGAGCGTAAGGCACGATTGATATTCAGCATCGGTTTTACCTGTGGATCCCTTATTTTTCTGATTTCTGGTTGACCATACCCTTTTTTCGTTATTTCGCAACACATCTAATACAGAAATGAGAAATCTTGCCTATGTTACGTCAAGATGATGTAAAAAAACTCCTGGTCAATCATAACCGTCGTTTGCAAAAACTTAAAGAACAACAAGCATTACAAGGTATATCAGTTGATCCCAAAATTCTCATTGAGATTGAAGATATCGAAGCAGAAATCGAGGAATTGCAGCAGGAGTTAAAGGAATTAGAGAATCATGAAGTTGGCAAAGAACCAAGAAGAGTTCCTCGCACATCTACTGAAAAAAAACGAACCACTAGCCGCATTCGGCTAATACATGTAACCTCAACAGGTCAACATTCCTTGATTGAAAGCAATGATCGATTGATTGCCATTGGCCGTGCCTCAAAAAATCATGTGCAAATCCCAGAACAAGAAGTTTCGTGGGAACACGGTCAAATCATTTTGATGCAGGGGAGTTATTACTATTGTCATTTGAGTAAAAGTAACCCTTCCATTTTGCGCCGTAGGGGAGAGGAATACTTACTTCGAGCAGGAGGGAAAGAAGAAATTTTACTGCAAAATCAGGATCGTTTGACCATAGGAAATACAACTTTCATTATTGAATTCGATTTGATAAATGAAGATACGGGGTATACAACAACAGCGAAAAAACATGAGGATACTTGACCATGAGTGATGAATATGTACCAACCGAGCAGCAAAATTTAGACAGGTGGAATGTATCAGAATCGGCTAAATATCTCGACGGAATCCCGCAATTAGGACAAAGATTTTTAGATCGATATGAAGTCTTTGGCATCAACAACAAAGGTGGTTTTGGCTTTGTATTTTTTGTGATTGATGTAAAAACAGATCAGAAATATGCGGTTAAGTCTATTAAGCCAGAATTTACAGATTCTTTTCTTGATGTGGAACAGTTTAAAAGTGAGATAGATACATGGATTAGCTTAGAACCTCATCCTAATATAGCGAAGGCGTATTTCGTTGAAGTCATTGAAAGACGACCATATCTCTTTATGGAGTATGTATCCGGAGGTGTACTGCGTGATTTCATCGGTAATCTAACTAACCGTCAAGCCGTTAATTTGGCTTATCAGGTTTGCTTAGGCATGGAATTTCTCAATCGAAAACAAAGCAAAATAGTCCATGGGGATCTAAAACCCGAAAATATCCTGGTTACACCACAAGGTATACCTAAATTGACAGATTTTGGTTTGGCTAAACCTTTCATCTTCGATGAAGGGCAAGTTCCTCGTCAGTTATTGGGCTCTCTTCCTTATATGTCTCCTGAGCACCTTGGTCGCGGAATTTTGGATATAGGTAGTGAGTTGCTTGATAGTGAGAGATTAGATGAACGATCAGATATATTCTCTTTTGGGATTTTGTTTTATGAGATGTTGGAGGGACGACTGCCTTATCCATTCAATACGCAACACTTAAAATCATCAGAACAATGGCGCGATCAATTAAACAAGTTCTATAGTGATATGGACCCATCAGACTTTCGAGCAGATCATCATTGGTCATCACCTTGGCTTGGTATTCAGGGAACTTTTCAAAATATTGTGTTAGGCTGTATTTTGCCTTATCGTAGGAACCGATGGCGAAGCTTTGAAATATTACGTCAAGAGTTTGAATTTCAATTTCCTAAC
Organism: Anaerolineales bacterium; assembly: GCA_015075185.1. Lineage (GTDB taxonomy): Bacteria > Chloroflexota > Anaerolineae > 4572-78 > J111 > DSQQ01. The sequence continues at coordinate 285,412 of JABTUW010000005.1, forward strand.
ATGATTGATCGCGATACAAATGAAAATGAAGGAGCTGATCTACACCAAAAAGCTTTGTCATTATATAGAATTGGGAATTTGAGTAAAGCACTTCAGATGTTTAATCAAGTACTGAAAAAGAACCCACACGTTGCCGAATTATGGCGAGATGCTGCGATTGTGTTGGTAGATGCCGAGATGCTACCAACAGCTAAAGAATTTGTAGCTCGCGCCAGAAAGTTAGATCCAAATATAGATATTAGCGATCCAAAGCTGGGGCGTCTAACTTGATGAATCAACTAAATTAGCAGGAGGATATATGACAAAACATACCGAAGCTGAACTGATTAGCCGGGTAAATTCGCTCCAGCAAGAGGGCAGATATAGAACCGCTCTTGATCAAATTTTTCCTCTTCTGGATCGCAATCCCAATGACGAATTGGCATTAAAACTTGCTGCTTCCGTACTTTCTGTAGCTTTTGGTCCCGGTCACAAATATGATCCGCCTGAGCCGATTACAGGAGATTACTTCTCTGACACACGGTTTGACTCAGTTTTCTGTGAGTGTGAGGGCGTGCGTGAGGGCCAACCTTGCCGGCGTCATTGGGTTCCTAACCCTTGGTTATCAGAAGCTATGGGTGTGATCATGTTTGATCCTGTAGGAGGAATATGCCCAAAATGCAATAAGGTTTTTTGTCGAGAGTGCTCACATAATCGTAAGAACCAAACTTTTAATTGTCAAGATTGCGAGACAAGACTAGTACGTATATTGAAGCCTAATGGCCGTACACCCCAACAAACAAGACGACGTAAGGAAAGGTTTAAACTCGTCCTGATGTTACATGAAGGGCCAGTCCCCCCGGACGATGAGTATCTCGAACAGAAGTTTCGAAGGATCAGTCCCGACATTCTTAACGAGACGCCAGAAATCAAAGTCTTTCCTGTTTTTCCCTGGCCAAATAGCAAAGATGAGTTATGGATTAAAGCTAAGACCTTATTGCCGTTGCAGGACTATGCGTCTGATTCGGTAATAATTGACGATTACTTTTTCTCAGATGATGAAGGAAATCATTTTTTCCTGATAAAGGTTTATGAATTGACACAAAATATTGGTACAGTCAGGAAAGCTAAATTGTTGATAACTGCAATGAACTTTCTACGCAATTTATTTGGAAAAAAAACATTAGAGGACGCCACCCCGTCATCCAGCGAAATATTGCCCACACAGTTGGTTGAAGATATTGTGGAAAATCTACGCCAAAAGCCTCCTGGTAAGGAACTGTGCTATATGGTTCTATTCGGCGACCGCCCTCTCACCGCTAAATTGCAAGGTGAATGTATTTTATGTTTTACTCGTAAGAGTAATGCTGAAGAGTTCATGACAAGGTACCAAGACATCTATTATTGCACAAAATCACTTTCTGCCCTTGTATTAGGTCAGATGTCTGAACTATGGGCTATGCTGAATAACAAAGCAAAGGACACAGACTATGAGCCGCCCTATGGACTCGTCATCAACTTTAACTACGCAGGGCAGCCTTACAGCAAATACAGCGTAGACGATCTTAAACGAATTGGTCTCAACGGATTAAAGAAGGGTTTTAGCGCACTGCCTCGATAACCCCACTTGTACCTATATGCAGTTGGTGTAAAATGAAAGTAGTCTTGCCTACCCGCAAGCGCCTTAGCTAATTACTATGGTAGAGTCAAATTTAGGTTACCCCTTTGCTGAAGCCTGTTGCCGCTGTAAGTAGCGCTGGGGATCATAGGGCTGACCACTCTTTAAGATGGCATAAATCACACTCAACAACTTTCGGCCCACGGCCACTAAACTTTTCATTTTGTTCTTGCCCGCCTGCAAGCGCTGTTGATAATATACCTGATATTCCGGCACGCGCTGGACGACATTGATGGCCATCATCCAGAGCATGCGTCGGGCAAAGCGATTACCTTGATGGGACATCTTTAAGCCAGTCGGACGCTTGGTGCCACTATCTCGACTGTAAGGACACCAGCCCAGAAAGCTGAGCAGGTGCTTGATAGAGGCAAAGCGGCGGATGTCCCCGATTTCGGCCAGCAGCGTTCCCAGGGCCAGCGGCCCATCCCAGGGGAAGTCCTGGTTGGTCAAAGCTTGGCTGAGACCCAGGTGGGCACTGATTTCAGCCAAGAAGGTTTGGCTGAGGCTGATAATCTGGGCTTCAATGGTTCGCAGATGAGCGCCAAGGCCCTGGAGGTGGCTGACCACCAGTTGCACCTCCGTTTCCAGCCAGGGATCGCTAAAGCCGACCGTGTTGGCCGCAATGGTTTGAAGCTGTTGGGCAAACTCCTGACCTTTCTGACCGCGACTGGCCTGGTGGATAACCACCGTTAGCTCATCTACTGAGGCCTGGGCCAGCGCCTGACCGGAAGGAAATCGTTGTAGGACGGCCAGCACCGTCGCTTTGGTCAAATCAGGCAGGATCAGGCTCAATTCCGGGCAAGTTTGATCCAGCAAGCTGCGCAACCGATTGAGCCAGCGGGTCTGTTCTTTGACCAGGTCCTCCCGCAAACGGCTCATCCGCTGCAAGGCTTGCTGAGTAGGGCTGGGCGGCAATGTCGGCTGAAATTCTCCGGTCGCCAGTTGGCGAGCCATCGCTTCGGCATCGAGTTTGTCGGTTTTGGCTCGTCGTCCCAGACCGCGTCGAAACTCGGCCACTTGTCGCCCGTTGAGTTCGACGATCGGATAACCGGCCGCGCGCAAGCGGCGCAGCAAGGTTTCTCCGTAATGACCGGTGGCCTCGTGGCCGATCAGAAAGTCGCTGGGCTGGTTGGAGTAGCGCCTGAGCTGACTTTCAAAGCTCAGAAAGTCAGCTTGCTCGACTTTGATCCGCAGCGGTTTACTCAACTGACGCTGGGTGGTATCATACACATAGCCTACGTGCGTTTGTTTGCCCAAGTCCAGGGCAACCATAAAACGTGGGGACATGCTAAACCTCCTCATTAGGTAGAATGGGGTGTTTGCCTAAAGAGCAAGCTGCCGTGCTTCAGCAACATAATCAAAGCTCACCGAGGGGGTGGGCTAGCTTACTGATCAGAAGTCCGCGGCCGCAGCCTCAATTAGCTTAAAGAGATGCGCTGCTCCCACAAGCGTTATAAAGGTCTTCTACCCGGCAAACACGGTTTATCTTACCATAATATTCTCTGGCAAACACCCCACTCTAGTATATGTCAAGCCGTTAGGCCCGGGTCGTTGGGAACCAAGCTCGCTTTAATTACAAAGACGGTGAGTCTTTTCTATCAACAATCCGTATTGTTGGCATCCTGTTGGCTTTCTATCAGGTGATTTTGCTCTGGACTGGGTATAATCAAATAAATTCATCCGGATAGGAGTAGCAAAGGTATTTGGTCCAGGGAGGATTGAATATGCCGGACAATACGATTTTCACCATTCGGACAGATACAAATACGAAGACTTCAGCCGTGACGACGCAGAAATGGGGCGGACTTGCTTCCTTCCTGCTGGCGCCGGCTTTTATCGTGCCGTCGTTGATCTACCTTACGGGAAACTTGCGCGATGCCAGCGGGCCTTTGGCCTATAACCTGGCCGATTTTTTGTATGGGCCGGTGTGGGCCGCCAGCCTGGTCACGGCGGTCTTCGCGCTGCGCGAGCGCATGGGCGAGCGCGCGCCACGCCGCATGACCCTGGCCCTGCTGGCCGCTTTGCTTGCGGCCGGGGCGATGGTCAGCGTCGCTTTGATCCGGTCTGCCAACCGCCAATACCATTTGCTGCATCCCGAGCTGCACCTGGAAGGGTCCATGACGGTTCTCATAGTATGGACCACCCTCGTGGCGGGCGTGACGGCGACGGGGTGGCACTTCCTGGGGTGGTTGTGGGTGCTGCTCGGCTCGGCGGGTTGGACAAGCCGCCGCCTGCCCCGTGGCTTGAGCGGGCTGTACTGGGTGGCAGGGATGGCCTCACTGTTCGTGTATCTGCTGCCGGAGATGGAGGAGAACGTGGTGGTGCTGGGCGTGGTGGCGAGTATCTGGCAGGGCATCGTGCTGTGGAAGGCCGAGCCGGGAGAAACGTACACGTCTGGGAAAAACGCAAGCCAGACTGATCAGGCCTGAGTCTGGCGCTTTCGAATGGCCAGGGTGGTATTTTATCAGGCGATGAAAATGATTCAACAACATCTCCCCAACCCCTGGAGCCGGTATGCAATAAACCTAAACGGCTCAACCATGACGAGCTTCCTGGTGCTGCTACTCATCATCATTTTGCCAGCTTGCGCCTCCAGCTCATTATCTGAACCACCCATCGCCCTCGAACCGGGTCAGTTGGCAAAGGGAGAAGATGAGTTTGGAATATTCTACACGTATGTACCCACAACTGTCCCGGAGAAGCCGGACATCCTGATGTTAATACACGGTACGCCTCCCGAAGATGAAACGGCTGAAGCGAATGCGCAGTATTACCTTACCGCCTGGATTGATTTTGCCGAAAAGCATGGTTATATCCTGATCGCCCCAGCCTTTAACCAGGAGGATTTTAGCAGCCGTCGAGGCGACCATGCTCTGAGTGGCTATCGAGGTTTGTTCGGGCGGGAAATTAGCGCCGATGAATGGGTGTTGCGATTAGTCAAAGCGTATCAGTCGGCTTTTGGAGCGGCGAACGAACCATTCTATTTGTATGGACATTCGGCTGGGGGGCAATTTACGGGACGATTTCTGGTGACCCATCCTGAGTCTGTTAAGAAAGCGGTTATTACTGCTGCCGCCACCTATCCCCAGCCCAATCCAGACGTGGCCTGGCCATTTGGCATGGGCGAACTCCATACCGATATCGCATGGGATAGCGATACAATCAAGCATGTGGACATTGTGCCCGATAGACAAAAATGGCTGGCCGCAACCCAAATTCCCCTGACAGTGATCGTTGGACTGAATGACACAGGGGAGTTACCTTCATCTCTGATTCCCGGTCAGAAGGGCAAGAATCGATGCACCATAGCTCGAAATTGGATACGAGATATGGCTGCATTTGCTGAAGCAAACGGACTAGAAAGTCGTTTCAAATTAGGGATAATCCCTGGCCGAGGTCACAGTATGGGCGGTCTCATTTCTTACAGCCAGGGCGCTTTGGTTTCCCAGTAGGGCAAATCAAGTTCTACCCCATGAAAAAATACGACCAACAAGACCAGAGATTGATGGCAGCTTGGGCGGCGGACTGTGTCGAAAGAGTGCTTCCGTTTTTTGAGAAAGCGTACCCGCAAGACGACCGGCCCCGCCAAGCCATCGAAGTAGGCCGAACATGGATTCGCACCGGCGTGTTTAAGATGGCGGAGATACGCGGCGCTTCTCTGGCCGCGCATGCCGCGGCCCGCGCAGCGAAAGAAAACAAGGCGGCTTGTTTTGCGGCGCGGGCCGCAGGCCAGGCGGTGGCGACGGCGCATGTGCCCCAACATGCCTTCGGCGGCGCTTACTATGCGCTCAAAGCAATTGCGGCGGCTGACCCGGCTTTGGCTGAGGATAACGTTATCAAAGAACGTAATTGGCAGGCAGAGCAGATGCCCACACAGCTAAGGCAAGAATTTTTAAAGAGGGTCATCGTTCAAAAACACGGCCACGGAATTTTTATCAAAGTCCAAAAAGACGAGGATTTTTAATCGGCAAGTTTGGGTCCTATCTTTGTGATGAAGGAGATAACAAAATAATGACGCAGCCAATCTTACAGACAACCATTGTCGGCAGCCTGCCTAAGCCAGTCTGGCTGGCCGAAGCGGAAAAGCTTTGGGCGCCATGGAAGCTCGAAGGGGAGACGCTGGCTGAGGGCAAGCGCGATGCGGTGCGGCTGGTCCTGCGTGACCAGGAGAACGCCGGCATTGATATCGTCAGCGATGGGGAGCAGACGCGCCGGCATTTTGTGACGACCTTCATCGAACACCTTCAGGGCGTGGATTTCGGACAAATCAGGAGGGTGCGCATCCGCGACCGCTATGACGCCGATGTGCCGGTCGTCGTTGGCCCGATCGCGCGTCAACAGCCGGTCTATGTCGAGGATGCTCGCTTCCTGCGAGCGGAAACAACCCGCCCGGTGAAGTTTACCTTGCCCGGTCCGCTAACCATGGTTGACACGCTCTATGACGACCACTACCACAGCCGCGAGAAGCTGGCCTGGGAGTTCGCCAGGATCTTAAATGAGGAGGCACGCGAGCTGGCTGCCGCGGGCGTGGATGTGATTCAGTTCGACGAGCCGGCCTTCAACGTCTTTTTCGACGAGGTTCGCACCTGGGGGATCCAGACGCTCGAACGTGCCGCCGAAGGCCTCCCCTGCAAAACCGCAGTTCACATCTGCTACGGTTACGGCATCAAGGCCAACAATGACTGGAAACAGACGCTGGGCGCCGAATGGCGGCAGTACGAAGAGACCTTTCCCTTGCTCCAGGCGTCGGCGATTGACCAGGTGTCGCTCGAGTGCCACAACTCGCACGTGCCGATCGAGTTGATCGGACTGCTTGAGGGCAAGGATGTGTTGGTTGGCGCCATCGATGTGGCCACCGACCGCGTTGAGACGCCGGAAGAAGTCGCGGCAACGATTCGCAGCGCGCTCAATTACGTAGCGCCGGAAAAGCTCTACCCATGCACAAACTGCGGCATGGTCCCGCTCACCCGCGAGGTCGCCCGCCGCAAGCTGCGGGCGCTGACGGCCGGCGTGGCGCTTGTGCGGAAAGAGTTAGGCGCCAGTTAAGAGACGGTTGGACTGAACGTTTTTTATCGCTATTCGATGCCATTATGCCATTCGAGGAAATCTTCGCGTTTCTGTTTCTAATTTCCCTGATCGCGCCATTTTCAATCTTCTTTATCGGCCGGTGGGCGGTGGTCTGCTTTCTTCTTGCCATAATCGGAGAGTGGTCACGCCTGGCTACGTTTTATCAATCCCTGGCCGGGTTCAGGGGAAAGAATTGGGCCTATGATAACACCCAAATTTGAACGTCCGGCCCCGGAATGGCAACGCAAGTTGCACGAAATTATCTTCGAAGCCGATACCCCGGCAGGTAAAGCGTTCGATTTCGCTTTGTTGTGGTGCATCATGCTCAGTATCCTCGCCGTCATGCTCGAGAGTGTTACGAGCGTGCGTGCGCAATATAGTGCAATACTCCATATCATCGAATGGGCTTTCACCCTGCTGTTCACGCTCGAGTATCTGCTCCGCCTCCTTAGTGTCCAACGACCCCTCCGCTATGCCGTGAGTTTCTTCGGCATCGTTGACCTGCTCTCCATTATCCCGACCTATCTCAGCATCCTTGTGCCAGGCAGCCAGTATCTGTTGGTCATTCGCATCTTGCGGCTCCTGCGCATCTTTCGCATCCTGAAGCTCGGCGAATATCTGCATGAAGCGGACACGTTGATCCGTGCCCTGCGCGCAAGTCGCTACAAGATCACCGTGTTCTTACTCACAGTGGTCACCCTGGTGATCATTATTGGAGCTGTAATGTATGTGGTGGAAGGCGAAGCGAACGGCTTTACGGATATTCCAACCAGTATCTATTGGGCCGTGGTCACACTGACTACGGTGGGGTATGGCGATGTTGCGCCACGCACGGTCCTTGGACAAGCAATTGCCTCCGTTGTTATGCTGCTCGGCTATGGCATCATTGCCGTGCCGACAGGGATTGTAACCATTGAGCTGGCCCGAGCGAGCCAGCCCGGTGTATCAACCCAGGTCTGTCCGGCCTGCGCTGCGGAAGGCCACGACGCAGATGCCGTGTATTGTAAATACTGCGGCACGCACCTGTAGATAGCCGTGGATACACCCTTCAACCAATTATCCACTATTTTTGGAAATAGAACGTCCGAGGCCAAATCGGGCGTTTTTTTATTGGTGTCATAAATTTCTATACCCAAAACAAATAAAACCTAAACAAGCTCTAACCCGTTGAGGCAATAGGCAATAAATATATAAGGTTTCCCAAAAAGAATCCATTGACTATCTGTTTAAGGATAGAGTACACTTTAGAATGGGATAACACCAAGAGCTTAAGAAAGGGCTGGGTAGAGGTTAAATTGTGAGTGATGGTTAGAGAGTCCAGACTTGTCGCGGGTATAAAAAAACGTTTGCCTCTGCTGACGGCAGAGGAGCAAACGAGGCTATCATGGCTTAAAGTGATCAGGTCTTACGCCGAAGTGCCGGACGTTTACCGGAGTTCATTTGAAGCGCTGGTCAGCGATAGCCTATTCCCTTATACCGTGCTTACGCCTTCCTACGCGGGTTTCATTAACAGAGAAAAGGAGAAGCTGGTCTGCTATCTCGACGGCAAGATACATATATTGGAGGAAGTAACGGGCATCCTTACCTGCACCGGTTATGCCATTAAGGACGTGAGCTACGTCGAAACAGGCAAAGTGCTGTTGCAGTCGTGGGTCAAGCTAAGCGGTCTGGCCGACAGGGGCCTGCCCAACACGGCTGTATTTAAGTTCAATACAGTTACCGAGCATCTGTTCGCGCCCCTGGTGGAAAAAATAAGACCAGCGGCAGGCTGTTCCCAGGGGATAGACCCAGCCCTGGAACGATCCAAATTCAATTTTCTCGGTCGAGCGAATCTGAAACTCATGAATTACGCCCGCCGTAGCATCCTGCCCGGCGAACAGGTTATCACCAGCCTGTTGCAGCCTGAAATTCGGGCCAAAGTGTTGACCCTGTTCAATAAAACATTCTATCACACTATCTCCCCGGCCCATTTGAGTATTCTAACCGACCGGGAACTCATCCTTATCAAAGAAGATCCCGAAAAAGGACCCGACAATGGCCCGCGTTACGGCGGCATCTGGACGTACATCCCGCTGAACAAAATCACGGCAGTGTCGCTGGGTGAGCGTGACCCTAACACCCTCACGTTGTCCATCTACCTGCCCGAAAATGACGAGGTGAGTTCCATCTTCGCCAGGGCTAACCGGCCAGAATTGGAGCAATTTGTGAGCCGGTTAGAGGAGATGCGGTAAAAAAGTAACTATAGAGACCAACTCGAGTCTGGACCTCTTTTCCGTACAAGCCACCGGGGAAATGGTGGAATAAGCGCCGGTAATCCGCACCATTATCCAGTCACTTCAATTGAAAATTTTGCGGGATTGGACCCGCCGAATTCGCCAAAAATTGAGGGTCCATATCCCGCCAACTCCCGGCGTGGCCATCGAAGGCAGCCGGGTGGGTGGGAGGCACGGCCCTTTTGACTTCCCGCAGTGCCTCCAACTGGTCCTGCAAGCGGCGAACTTCCTCGTCAACGCCGGCCAGGAAACGCCCGTAATCGGCTACGTAACTGACCGATTGGCCGGCCAGAATCTGGGAATAGACCGTGCTGAGCAGGGCCAGGGTGTGTTCGATTTGAACTTCGGCCTGGCGCATGCTGGCCTCCAGGCCTTGCAGCAAAACGAGCTGGCTGCGGCGATTGGCCAGGGTCTGCTCCAGTTGGACGCGGAGGGCGGCATCGCTGGTGCGGGCCAGTTGAGCTTCCAAAGCGGCCAGAGCCTGGGGTACGGCGGCCAGCTCCTGGCGAATGAAGTCATCCTGCCGCAGCACCGCCAGGCGCTGGATCAGGGCTTGAATGACCTCCGTCCAGGCGTTGACCTGGGCGGCCAGCGGCGGCCCGTAGCCGGAATGGTTTCTATTCGGGCTGTGCTTAAGCGCCTGATTAATCTGGGCCTGGTAGCGCCGCGCCTGGGCCAGCCAGCGCTGTAACTGCTCCTCTTCCCCGGCTCCCCCTTGATCTTCGGTAAAGACCTGCCAGACCAGGCCCATGCCCCAAACCAGGGCAACGAGCGCGGTCAGCCACCAGCTCAGGTGGAGATAGTAGGTCAGTCCGGCCAGGCAGGAAACGCCGGCGACATACCAGACCGGCTGGCATAAAAACCAGGTCCACCCCAGATATGAATTTTCCATGCGGTTAACCCTCGCCGGTATTTGCCGGCTTCCCGGTACTGGCTCCATCAGGTTCAACGCTCCACTAAAGGCTGGGGCGGCGATCCGGCGTCTTCGGGAATGGGCAGGCCGTCGGGCATGCGGCGCAGGGTGCTGCACTGGACGGTTGTGGCTCTATCCCAGGAATGGGCCGGGGCCGGCGGCGGCTCTTTGAGCCAGCGTTTGCGCCCATTCTCCAGGGCATAGATCGCGGGGCTGTCGGGGCAGCGGAGCAGGCGGCGGACCGGCTGTCCCTGTCCCAACTGTTCCAGCAAGCTGTCCTCAACCTGGACAACATGCTCCAGGCGGAAGCGTTGGTCGAACGCCTCCGGGCTGCTGAACGGACGCAGTTTGTAATCTTCCACCAGGTATATCTGCGGGCCGCTGCCCTTGAGCAGCAGCCCATCGTGGATGACCAGGGCTGACGACTGGGGAACCAGTTGGGCCAGGCCGTTGCTGTAATTGCCCAGCGGAATATTGACCAGCACCAGCAGGACCACCAGCACGATCACGATCTGGGCCAGACTGCGGCCCATGTGCAGGCCGGGTTGGGCTGAGGGGGATAGTTCAGTTGGCTCGGTCATAGCGGCTCCTTACTTGACAATGATAAAACCCAGAATTTCGCCGATACTGGCCAAAATGTCGGTATAGAAATTGCCGCCAAGCTGGCGGATCAACTCAAAGGGCGAGCCAGGATAGCCTACGTAAGGCCGCAGCGTCCAGGCCATCTGGCTGCCGACAAAGCTGTAAAGCGCCAGCCAGAGCGCGAACATAAACCGCCCGTTTTTCATGGGGTGTCCCGGCGAGCAGGCCGAGACAATCTGCAACCCCCGGCTCAGGCAGCCGGCGCCGCTCATGCCGGCAATGACAAAAAAGAGAACGTTGAGTAGCTTGAAGAACTGGTACGAGTCAGGCGCGGTCAGGATGAAAAAGAGCGTGATGGGGGCGAAGCTCAGCAGCAGCGCCGCCGTCACCGTGATCGCCGCCAGCACGAGCATGACACTCTGGCTCAGGCGCTGGTTGGCCCCAAAGAGGATGTTGAAGAGGTAGAGCGCCGGGGCGCAGATCAGCAGCGTCGCCAGGAAGAGCAGCGGCAGCTTGGCCGCGGAGCTAAGGCTTTGCCCCAGGCTATGGGTTGAGCCTAACAGCCCCCCATAGAGGGCCAGACAGACCAGGCTGCCCAGCAGCATCACCCGCATTTTTTCCCGCAAACCACTCCCCCGGCCAATCTCGCCGAAGAATGGGTCCGGGTCGCGCAGCAGGTGGTCAATGAGGGCCAGCTCTTTGAGCCTGGCCAGGCCGGGGCCGGCCGGCTGCCTGGGAAAAACTTTTGGCTGGATCACCCGGCTCTCCCTACATCACCACAAAGAAACCCAGCAGCTCGCCGATGCTCCTGAAGATATCGGCGTAGAAATTACCGCCGAGATCGCGAATGAGTTCAAAGCGGGCGGCAGGATAGCCGACAAAAGGCCGCAGGGTCCAGGCCATCTGGCTGCCGACAAAGGCATACAGCAGAATCCAGGCGCCCAGCACCAGCCGCCGCCCGCGGTGGCCCCGCTCCTGGTCGGAGGTCGCCACGACCCGCGTGCCCTGCACCAAAAACAACATCCCGACAATGGCCGCCACGGTGAAGAAAAAGACGTTGAGCAGCTTAAAAAATTGGTAGCCGCTGGTGGTCAGCATAAAGAACAAGGTGATCGAGGCAAAACTGAGCAGCAGCACCGCCATCACCGTGATCGCCGACAGGACGAGGGCGATGCTTTGGTTGAGGCGCTGGTTGGAACCAAAGAGGATGCTGAAGACGTAGAGCGTCGGCAGGCAGACCAGCATGGTCGCCAGAAAGAGGAGGGGCAGCTTGACCGCCGAACTGAGCGCCTGGACCAGGCTGTGGGTCGAACCCAGCACTGCCCCATAAACGGCCAGGAAGGCCATGCTTGAAACCAGCATAGCCCGGATTTTCTCCGATACCCCCACGCCCGCGCGAATCTCCTCGAAGAAGGACTGGCGCTGGCGCAGGATTGTTTCCACCACGGCAAAATCCTGGCTGAGTCCGCCCGACCATTGACCGATTTGTTTTTGACTAAGACTTTTGTTGCTGTAAAGACTCATAAGAAGACCTCCTTGGATGCGACGGCCGACGGCGGACCGCCGACCGCCAAAAATTACTTCCTGGCGGCAGTCTGTGGTCGGCTGTCGGCGGTCGTTCTAGACTCGGCTAATTATTACCTTGAGCTTACCACGCTTCCACTCCGAAAGGTGGCAGCCGCACTCCGAAATTGACTCCGGAGATGAGGTGAGGAAAAGGTGTTTCGATTTTGGGTCTCGTCCTTCGATACGGCCTTCGGCCTACTCAGGACGAGATGAACGTGACGCAAAACCTGAACGGTGATACAATCAACTGGAGAAAACTTAACCGATGGAGCCATCTATGACCCAAACAAGCAACTCCTCGCCCACCCGCTCACGTCGAGAAAAAATATTAACGATCGGTCTGATCGTGGTAGGCATCATTTTGATCCTCTTTTTCGGTTTTCGGGCAGGGCGCTCCTTTCTTCGCCTCCAATTGACGAGCCTGGAACCGGGGGTCACTGATGTTGCGCTTATCCGCGGCTGGATGACCGTCCCTTACATTGCCGCAGCCTACGGTGTGCCGGAGGAATATATCTTTGAGCAAATCGGTGTGCCCCAGGAAGGAAATCAAAAGAAAGCCCTGCGCCGCTTGAATGTAGACTACTTTGGCGGCGAGCCTGAAGCGGTGCTCAAAGCCGTTCAGAAAGCTATCCAACAATACCAGGCTGAACATCCCCGCCCCACCGAGGCAGAGAATGACTGATTTCGACCTGACCGAGTTTTTTCTGACCGGGATGCTGACCTATGGCCCGCCCGCGCTAGGGCTGGCCCTGCTCATGGGGGCGTTGGGGCTGCCGATACCGGGCACGCTCCTTGTGTTGGCCGCCGGAGCCTTTGTGCGACAGGGAGTGATAGATTTAGTCAGTGCTTCGGGGCTGGGGTTGTTAGGCGCTGTTCTGGGTGATAGCGCCAGTTACGCTATAGGCTACTTTGCCAAAGGTTGGGTGCAGCGTCGTTTTGGGCAAGCGTCGGTTTGGCAAAAGGCCCAAGATACGTTTGAGCGGCGCGGGGGGATAGCCATCTATTTAACCCGCTTTTTGCTCACGCCTCTGGCTGTGCCCACTAATCTTATTGCCGGGGGCAGCGGGTACCCATTTTGGAAATTTTTTGTCTATGATGTAGCCGGTGAATTCACCTGGATTGTGCTCTACGGGGGTCTGGGTTACGCTTTTGGCAGCCAGTGGGAAGCCATCAACCAGTTCATCAGCGATTTCAGCGGCCTGCTGGTGGGGATAGTTGCTCTGGGAGCCGGAATTTATTTCCTGGTTCGCCGCCAACGTCAGAACCGGCTTGGCGCAGAATCTCTTAAAGAGCAGCACCTTTGTTAGCCAAAGCCTGTGGGCGTTTTCTACAGCCGGATGGGTCAACTATCGGCCGTCTCAAACCAGCGCCGGATTAGCTCTACCTGAAAGCGGTAGCCCCCGTTGGCCGCCTCAATTAAATCGCGCCGCAATAATAGGGCCAGGGTGTGGTCAAAGTTAGCCGTAAGGCCGGCCAGGCTGGTCAGGTCCTCTGGGCTTACCACGACGCCTTCGCCCTGCCGGGCCAGGCAGCGCAGGAGCGCCAGTCCGGCTGCGTCGAGCTGATTCTGCTGGATGTCGCCGAAGAAGAACGCGCCGCTGGCCAGCACACGCGGCACAGCCGCTTCGACATCCGCCAGGCGGGCCAGCCGGCGCACCACCACCTCTTGCTCATTTTTCAGGGTCACCAGTTCGTAACAGAGCAACTGCGTCAGAGCCGGGTGGCCGCGGGTCAGTTCCAGCACCCGCTGGCTGGCCTCCGGCTCGTAGTGCAGGGCAAAGTGAGGGCTGGGTCGCTCGATGAGCTGGCGGGCCTCGTTTGGCTCCAAATAACCAATCTTGACCACCTGGACATTGATCAGGTAACTGGCCCAGTTTTGAAACTCTTCGAGTGAATGGGAGCCGGCCAGCATCACCTTGAAGTGAGACCGGTGCTGGATCATGTGGCGCAGCAGGCTCAAAACGTCGGCCTCGTCGAAGCGGCCCTTATGCAGCACGCTGTCCAGCATCTCAAACTCGTCCAGCGCCAGCAGGGTGATACTGTACCCCTCTGCCTCCAGCGTCCGCTCGACCTCGTCCAGCCACTCGTTAAAGCCGGTGAAGGAATTGGCCGCCAGGTTTTCCCGCTCCAGGGTGGGTAAGATGAGACCGCGTTGCTTTTGCGCTGCCCGGCTCATCTCGCCGGCCAGGTTATAGAGGAAGTCGGGATAGTCGCCGGCCAGGGCGATGCGCTGCCCGTCCACAAAGAGCGGCACCATCGTACTGGGCAGGAGCCGGCCCAGGTTGCGCAGCAGCGAGGTTTTGCCCATACGCCGCTGGCCGTAAAGAAGCAGCGGCGGACGGCGGCGGTCCAGGAGAAGCTGTTCGATGCGGGCGACGATATCAGTCCGCCCAACGAAAATGTCTTGCTGCTCCGTCAGCGGCACGCCGACGACGTAGGGATTGTCAAGTTCCTGGCTGCGCTCGACCGCTTCGGCCAGTCCGCGCCCGTAGTTGGCGACAAGCTGCTGCCAGCCGACGGCAATCGGATAAAAACGAGCCGCGTAAGGTTCGCTGCTGGCGGTCAGTTCACGCAGCAGGCTATTCAACCGATCGTCAATGGGACTAAGGGCCAGGCGCTGATGGTAGGCCGTAGCCTGGTTCAGCGCGGCTTCGACATCCTGGCTTAACCGGCTGAAGTGGCGCAGCAGGGCGCTGGCAGGACCGGTCAATGCCCCTGAGACCAGATGATGATGAACGTGACCCACTGCCGTGATGTCTTGGGCGCTTTCCAGGCGGCGCGCTTCCAACTCAATTTGCACCGCCTGGGCGGCCCAACGCTGGCGGCTTTGGCTGAGATACGCCAGCGCAGCCTGGCCTTCAGCCGGGTAACGTGACATGACCAGGAGTACGTGCTCGTCCAAGCCCACCAGCGGCAGACGCTGCCACTCATCCCAGAAAGCCGAGTGCCAGCGCAGCAGGCTGCGGCCTCCCGTGCCGCGCTCGTCGAGACGAAACAGAACGAGATTCCAGGCTGCCGAGAAGGGATAAAGGAGGACAGGTCGCCACCAGGCCCAGGTGAAGCCCAGGACAATACTGCCCAGCCCCAGGGGTAAAGCCGGCCAGAGGGGAACTTCGTTCCGAAAGACATGCCGCCCCCAACTGCCCAGCGTCCCGGCCCAGGCTCCAGCTCCCGGCCCGGCAAATTGGGCCGCCAGAACGTAGGGCAGCGCCACCGTAACTCCAAACGAAGTTCCAAATAACAACCCGGCGGCCAGGCCCCCAAGCAACTCACCGAGGCTGCTATTCGCGCCGAGTGCAGCCAGGCCATAAGCCAGGCTGGCGCTCAACCCGCCAACCAGACCGGCTGCGACCCCTCGCTGCCAGCCCAAAGCTGCGCCAAACGATGTACCCACGACAATGGCGCGAGCCAGCCAATATCCTTGTTCCGCCGGCAAACCAACCGTTAACCCTGCCAGGGTAGTCAAACCAAAACGCACCCCTTCGATGGCGATCACCCCGATCAAGACGCCAATCACAATCCCGCCCACTTGAGTTCGCCTCGCCGTACCCCTCGGTGCGACAGCGGGAATTGGCTGAGATGGCGGGCCGGTCAGTCTCGAGCCGGCCAGATGGCTCGTGATGCTGCCCATAACGCCCATCGCGATCCCAATCGCCAGGGGAACCACCAGGGCATCGTCTTCTGCCCAACTGGCAATAATACCCACCGCTATCCCGACCCCAACGCTGCTGACCATCCCGACGGCGACGCTCACAACTGCGCCAATCATCAGCGCCAGCGTAACCGTGATGGCAAGGACATAGGCCACCGGCCCCACTGCCAACCCAATTGATCCACTCTGCCCCCACAGAATCAAGCCGACCGGCAGTCCGGCCAGCAGCGGCAAAACGAGGTAGGCTTGTAACAATAATCGGCGGAAAAGCGGCAGCCGCCACCGGGTATGGCCTAAATCGGCCAGGGTGAAATCAGGTTGGAGGGCAGGGTCGAGCCGGGCGACATGATGGCCCCAGGCCGCCGGATGGAACAACAACCAAAAGAGCAGGTGTAGGCTGCCCAAGATCAGGTTGGGATGTAGCTCGGGTGCGTCGGTGTAAGCATTTTTCAGCATGCGGCCTCTAACAGGTACTGTAAAGGCGCGATCCGGCTCAACCCCTCGGCCCGCCAGGCTGGCCCTGCCTGGCCCTCTTCCAGAGCGGTCAGGCAGGTTTCGCCCAGGATTTGCAGCAGCACCGGCCAGCGCCCGCTCTGGGCCAGCATCCACTCGACATCGGCTGGGGCAAAAGGTTTGGGCGAACTGGCGAGCAGTTCCCGCGCTTCCGCTTCGTTGAAAGGCCCCAGTTGCAGGGTGTGGCCGAAGATATTGAAAAAGGGGGACGGCTTGCCGTATTCGTGAGCCAGGAGCGCGGGCGTCTCATGTGCGGTCAGCAGAAAGCCCAGCTTGCCCTCCGTGTAATTACTCAACGAGCGCAGGCTCCACCAAAACTGCTGATCTAACTCCGGGGAAGCCAGCCCGGCCCCAATTTCGTCCATCATAATCACCGCCGGGTTCTGGAGATACTGTCCCACCGTATCCAGAAAGTTACTGAGACGGCACGGCTCCGGCACGGGCAGATTGAGGCTCGTCAGCAGGTAGCGCAGCAAACTCTCCGGCTGGCCCATCCGGGCGTCCTGAAAATCCACCAGCACCCAGCGATACCGTTCCGGCTGAGGCAGCCAGTCGGCCCGCTGCCCCGGGCGCAACTGCGCGGGAGCAGCGGCGGTAATTTGCTGGAGATAACGCAACAGGGACGTCTTGCCGCAGCGGGGCAGGCCAATGACGGCCACATTTTGCAGCGGGAAACGTTTCCATAAGCCGAAGATTCGCTTCAATTCCTGTTCGCGGCCAAAGAACTGGCGGGGGTGGGTAATGGGCGGCCCGACCACAAACGGCGCGAATTCCTGGCGCAGGGGATAAAGTTCGTTCGTCAGGGCAGCCGGCTGCGGATGTCCGGCACTGGCCAGGAGTTGTTTCAACGCCTCTCGAGTCAGCCCGTTCCGTTTGACCAGTTCGCGGGCCAGGGCTTCCAGGTCTTCCAGGGTGGCGGGGACATTGCCCTTGCGCCAGTACTCGATGCAGGAGCCGCCTTCCCGGCCCAGGGCATAGCCTAACTCATCCTGCACCAGGCGGATGGTCTTTTTGGCAACCTTCGTCTCCCGGATGCGGATCGTGTGCACCGCTTCGGTCAATAACCGGGCAAACTCTTGCGCTGAACCGGCCATGCTCGCTCCCTCACGCAACACTGACACCCCTTATCGTATCATAGGGAGATGGGTCCGTCAACTGCGTTTGAGAGGTCTCTTTTGGGGCAGACCGCAGAGGTTTAGAAAACCTCTGCGGTCTCTCAAAAAATCGGGGGGCGCCCCTCAACTCTGGCCTGATTCACCCCCCGTGTGTTATAATCCTGTCTGTCATCGAAGGTTTACCCGAATGGATACAACGCAAGTGGACCTAACCCTGACCACCCCCGCACTGCTCTTCCCGGCGATTTCGCTGCTGCTGTTAGCCTACACCAGCCGCTTCCTGACCCTGGCCAGCCTGATGCGCGAGCTGTACGCCCGTTACAAAGCCCAGCCCGACCCCAGGATCAAGGGCCAGTTGGCCAATCTGCGCTACCGCATTGGCATCATTCGTAACATGCAGATCTTCGGCGTGGCCAGCTTCTTTGGCTGTGTCCTGTGCATGTTTGTCCTCTTCGCCGGGCAGGTGCTCCTGGGTAAATGGATCTTTGGCGGCAGCCTGATCCTCCTGCTCATTTCCCTAGCCTTATCATTACGCGAAATCCAGGTCTCCATTGACGCCCTGACCCTGCAAATCCATGATCTGGACGAGATCGAATCTAATTGAGTAACTTGGAGAAGAAATAATGACAAACTCACTCTCAGACAAAGTTTTATTCGCCACCGGTGCGGCGCGCGGCCTGGCCAAGGCCATCGTCGCCCGCTTTCTGCGGGACGGAGCCAATGTCCTCGCCTTTGACTCCAATGCCGAGAATCTGGCCAGCGCGGTGCAAGAGTGGGCTGCGGGCGAGCGGGTCATCTCCTGGACCGGCGATGTGCGCCGCCGGGCCAACATTCAGGCGGCCATAGAAGCGACTGTCGAACGGTGGGGCCGGATTGATGTCCTGGCGAATGTGGCCGGCATTGCCCGCGAAGACCACTTCCTGGACATCGAACCGGAGGATTGGCAGCGTATCATTGACGTCAACCTGACCGGCGTCTTCAACGTAGCCCAG
The DNA here is from genome assembly GCA_015075185.1 of Anaerolineales bacterium. GTDB lineage: Bacteria > Chloroflexota > Anaerolineae > 4572-78 > J111 > DSQQ01. Next base: position 303,742 of record JABTUW010000005.1, read on the forward strand.
TTGGTCGCCCGGCAGATGGCGCGGCAGCCTGGCGGGGGCGTCATCATCAATATGGCCAGCAAAAACGGCATCGCCGCCGAGGTGAAATACGCCCACTACAACGCCAGCAAGGCCGGGGTCATCCTGCTGACCAAAACGATGGCCCTCGACCTGGCCGATAACAACATCCGCGTCAATGCCGTTGCGCCGGGTTACATCCTGACCCCGATGGCCGCTGAGATTGACCCCCCTGATTTTATGGAGTTCTACCAGGAGCGGCTGATCCCGCTGAACCGGCTGGGCAGTCCCGAAGATGTGGCCGGCGCCTTTGCCTTCCTGGCCGGCGACGACGCCCAATTCATGACCGGCCACACCCTGGTCATTGACGGCGGCCAGACCTGCGGCGATGGTCGCAAGCTGAGAGCCTATCCGGTAGCCGAGGGCAAATGAGCCACCAAACCCGGCTTCGCAGCGCGGAATGGTTCGCCCGGAACGACGAGATGGGCCTGCGCCACCGGGCGGTGCTCGGCACGATTGGCTACGATATGGACCGCATTACCGGCCGGCCCATCATCGGCATTTGCAATCCCGCCAGCGACTTCAACCAGTGTGAGATTGGCTTCCGTGACCTGCTTCCGGCGATCAAGCGCGGAGTCAGCGAGGCGGGCGGCATCCCCCTGGAGTTTCCCAGCATGACCCTGGGCGCGGATTTGCTCAAACCGGCGGACATGCTCTACCGCAATCTCGTCGCGATGGAGGTCGAGGAGACGATGCGCGGCTATCCGGTGGACGGCGTGGTGCTGCTGTGCAACTGCGACAAGACCACCCCGGCCCAACTCATGGCCGCCGCCAGCGCCGATATTCCGGCCATCCAGTTCTCGGCGGGGCCAAAAGCAGTCAGCTACTTTCGCGGCCAGCCCATCAGCAGCGGCACCGACCTGTGGAAGTTTTGGGATGAGTACCGCATCGGGGTGATGGACGAGCAGGAGTGGCGGCAGTTCGAGGCATGTATTGCCTGCTCCTGGGGCGCCTGCAACGAGGTCGGCACCACCTCGACCATGACCGCCCTCTCCGAAGCCCTCGGTATGATGCTGCCCGGTTCCAGCAGTATTCCCGCCCAGGACAGCCGCCGCCTGGTCGCCGCCGGAGCCGTAGGCCGGCGCATCGTCAAGATGGTCCACGAAGATTTGCGCCCCAGCGCCATCCTGACCCAGGCTGCCTTCGAGAACGCCATCCGCGTTTGCGCGGCGCTGGGCGGGTCAACCAATGCCATCATTCACCTGGTTGCCATCGCCGGCCGGCGCCGAATTCACCTGCCGCTGGCTCTGTTTGACCAGCTGTTTGCCGCCACGCCGCTCCTGGCCGACCTCAAACCTTCGGGACGCTATCTGCTGGAACATTTCTACCTGGCCGGCGGCCTGCCGGCCCTGCTCAAACAACTTGCCCCGCTGCTGCACCTGGATTGCCTGACCGTTTCCGGGCAGACGGTTGAACAGAATATCGCTGCGGCCCGTTGTTACGAACCAAGGGTCATCCATCCCCTCGACAACCCACTCGATTCGGGCGGGTCATTGGCCGCGCTGACTGGCAACCTCATTCCAGCCGGGGCTATTATCAAAGTCTCGGCGGCCACCCCAGCTCTGCTCAGCCATACCGGCCCGGCGCTGGTTTTTGACAGCTATGAAGAGATGCTCCAGCGGATTGACGATGACGAACTGGAGGTGACAGCGGAGAGGGTCCTTATCTTGCGGAATGCCGGGCCCTGCGGCGTGCCGGGGATGCCGGAATGGGGCCAGATTCCCCTGCCCCGCAAGCTGCTCCGGCAAGGCGTGCGGGATATGGTTCGCCTCAGCGACGCCCGCATGAGCGGCACCAGCTACGGAACCGTCATCTTGCACGCCGCACCCGAGGCGGCCGTCGGCGGCCCTTTGGCCGTTGTGCGCAGCGGCGACCCTATTCGCCTGGATGTCGCCGGGCGGCGGCTGGATGTGTTGATCACGGAGGAAGAAATGCAAACCCGCCTGGCACAGTGGTCGCCCCAACCCCGGCAGCATCTGCGCGGCTATCCCCGGCTCTACCTTGACCACGTCCTGCAGGCCCACGAAGGCTGTGATTTCGACTTTTTGCGCCCAGATTCAGACGAAGCCCTGCGCTTTGTCTTGCCCCAAGTCGGCCGGTCTTAGTAACCTGAATTCGGAGTTATTATTAATCGCACCCTTCGATACGCCTTTCACTACGTTCAAGGCTACTCAGGGTGCAATATTTAAGCCGAAAATCATCCTGACGCGACGCGGGCGTTAAGCCCGATCGAAGGGTGATTTTCGAGCTTATCCTGAATTCAGCCAACATCTGTAAATTCGGTCCGGCTGATGATCTCGTCCTGTAACGTTTTATCCAATTCGGTGAAATAGGCGCTGTAACCGGCGACCCGCACCACCAGGGAGCGGTATTCTTCCGGGTGGGTCTGCGCCTGTCGCAGCGTTTCCGCGGAAACCACGTTGAACTGGACGTGGGGGATGTGCAGCTTGCCGAAGCCGCGCAGGAGGATGACAAATTTCTTGAGCGCCTCCGGCCCGGCAAAAAACGAGGGCAGAAACTTCATATTGAGCAGCGTGCCGTTCGAGGCCAGTTGGAGATTGATCTTGGCGACCGAGTTGAGCGCCGCCGTCGCGCCCCGCCGGTCCCGTCCCGCCGACGGCGATAAACCCCCATCGGCCAGCGGTGTTCCGGCGTGGCGGCCATCGGGCGTAGACCCGACGTTCGCGCCCATCGGCACGTGGGCCGAAACGGTGTAAAAACCCGGCTGGTAGACGCCGCCGCGAATTGTCGGATATTGGCCCACCAAGTCGCTGTAGCGATTGCCCCACTTTTGGGCGTACTGATCCACCCGGTCGTCGTCATTGCCATATTTGGGCACGCGGTTGATCAGCCGCTGGCGCAGCACCTCGCGCCCGGCAAAATCCTCTTTTAGGGCGGCCAGCAGGTCCGCCGCTGTCAGCCATTTTTCGTCAAAAACGGCCTGGCGCACCGCGGCCAGGCTGTCGGCCACATTGGCAAGCTGCACCCCCTGGACTCCGGAGAAATTGTAATGCGCCCCTCCGGCAGTCACGTCCAGCCCGCGTTCCAGGCAATCCGAGATGACCAGGGATAAAAATGGGGAGGGATAAATTTCGGCGTGGATGGCATCCACGATGTTGCAGCCCTTGACCATGAGCCGGACAAAATGGGCCAACTGCTGCTCATAGGCTGCCTCCAGCTCGGCGAAGCCGCTCATCTGGTCGAGGGGCGGGGTTTCCAGGCCAATTTGCTCCCCGGTTTGCGGGTCCCTGCCGCCAAAGAGGGTTAGTTCCAGCACGCGGGTCAGGTTGAACATAGCCGCGTCGCTCCAGCCCAGCGCCTTGCCCGGGGTGGACAACTCAACGCAGCCGACGACGGCGTAGTTGAGCGCATCGGCGGGAGCGACGCCCCGGCTCAATTGGGCCGGGATAATGACCTCGTCGTTGAAGACCTGGGGCATGCCGCTGCCCCGGCCAATGACAAAAGCCGCTGCCTGCAAAAACGCTTCCGGGCTGTTTTGATGGAGGCGAATGGACAGATTGGGTTGGGTCAGCCCCAGGTCAGCCTGGGCGCGCAGGGCCATGTAACTGAGGATCGTGGTGGCGTCGCCGCCGCCGGGCCGCTGCCCGCCCAGCACGATATTGAAGCCAATGGGAAAACCGGCAAAGTAGCGGGCGCTTTTGCTGCTGCGCAGCAAGACAACCCCGCTGAACTTAAGCCACAGATATTCCAGCAGCTCTTGAGCCTGCGTCAGACTCAGCCGGCCCGAGGCCAGGTCACGTTCCAGGTAGGGCAGCATATACTGGTCAAAGCGACCCGGCGAGAAGCTGCTGGCGTTCGACTCGATTTGCAGGAGCACAAAGAGGAACCAGACCGCCTGCAGCGCTTCCCGGAAATCACGCGCCGGATGCTCCGACAACCAGTCACAAATCTCGGCAATCCGGGCGAGTTCCTCTCGTCGCGCCGCTTCGGGACAGGTTGCGGCCAGTGGCCGGGCCAGGGAGGCGTAGCGCTGCATCAATTCTTGCGCCGCCTGTAAAGCAATCAGACTGGCTTCGTAAAAGATTTGCTGCCCTTCCGTTTGAACGTCCGGCTGCTGCCGGGCAGCCAATACCTTCTCCCGGAGGCCGCAGATACCCAGGTACAGCCAGGCCTCGACATCGGGTAGAATGTGACCCTGGGCGTGGTCGGTCTGATTCAAGGAGAACGCTTTACCCCGGACAGCCCGCTCCACATCCTCAGGAATACGGGCAGCGACAATATCCTCTAACGTCTGGCCCCGCCAGTAGGGAAAAATCTCGGCCCGCAGTTCCTCGATTTGGGCCGCGTTGATCTGAAATCTGTCCTGGGGGCGGGTTGGCAGAATCTCCAGTTCTCGATCCACCCATTCTACCGCGCCCTCCGGGGCGATAACGCCCATGCGCGGCCACACCGAGCGATTGCCGACAATCAGCTCGTCGGGGTGGATAGCCAGGCTCATCGAACGGACCAAGTGCAGCAGCATTTTAGCCCGGCGGAGGGCGATGGGCTGGCCCTCGGTAGTTCGATAACTTTCCGTGGCAAAACGGGCGCGCTCTACATCAATCCATCGCTCGGTTTCAAACAACCGCCTTTTGAGCCGCGCTGCTCTTGCGGTGGGGCGCGTAGTTTCCCACTCGGCCGGGGGAAAAGGGGAAGTGGGATCAAATTGCTGGCTCACCGGCCTTCCTCTAACAATGCCTGGCGAGCCAGCCAGCCGCAGCCCAAAATGGGACCGTTGTCGCCCAGGCCGGCCGGAGCAATCCGCACCTTTTCGGCCACGGATTGAAAACAGTAGTCAGGCACAGCCCGGCGAGCCGGCTCCAGAAATAAATCGCCCGCCTTGGCCACGCTGCTGCCAATCACGTACAGGTCAATATCCAAGATCATCGCCAGCGAGGCGATGGTAATCCCCAACGCCTCACCGGCCTGAGTCATGACCTGCCGGGCCAGTTCATCGCCCTGCGCGGCTAACTGCGCCACCATCTCCCCAGTGACAGGCTGGCTAGGGAGCGATTGTTGGGTCTGGGCCAGCAGCCGTTCATAGCGCCGCACCAGGAAGGGTCCGGACATGAACGACTCGACATTGCCGTTGATCCCGGAGCTGCCTTTTTCGCCATCGCGGTCAATCGTCACGTGGCCCACTTCGCCGGCCGAGTTGTGCAGGCCGCGATAGAGCTGTCCGTCAATAATAATGGCCGCCCCTACTCCCGTACCGACCACAATATAAACCATGCTCCGCTCGCCCCGGCCCACGCCGTAGTAATACTCACCCAGAGCGGAAGCTTTGGCATCGTGTTCCAGCCGCACCGGCACGTTCAGCCGCTCGGCCAGCATCTGCCGCAGCGGGACGTTGCGCCAGCCGGTCAGGTTGGGCGGATCAATGATCATGCCCGCCTCGTGGTCAATCGGGCCGGGGCTGCAAATGCCGGCCGCCGCGATTTGTTGGCCTGGAGGCAGTTCCTGAGCTAATTCGGCGATGCTTTGAGCGGTGCGTTCGACCGCCGCCTGGGGACCTTCAAGGACATGGGTGGGAATGCGGCGGTGGGCGACAATGTGGTCGGAGGGGTCAATGAGGCCCAGGGCGATTTTGGTTGCTCCCAAATCTATCCCGACGACCCAATCATTCATGGTACACCTCGGCCACGTCCACCCAGCGGCCCTCGTCCGAAGAGCAAGCGGCAGCTTCCATGACCGCCTGGATTTTCAACCCATCGGCCATCGAGGGCACAGCCGGGGTATCGTCGGCCACTGCTTTTAGAAACTGGTACTGGCACTCGGCATGGCAGCGCACAAAGCCGGGGGCCATGGTCCAATCGGGTGATTTTTGACCGGCATAGCGCTGGGCCGCTTCGATCTTGCGGAAGCCGCGCAGCCCGCCGAAGGGCTGGTCCGGTTCGCGCACGTCGTACACTTCCAGAAAGCTGGGATCGGCCAGACTGAAACGAATCGCCCCCCGGTCGCCAAAAATCTCGATTTGCAGATCGTTGGTTGCGCCGGTACCCATCCGCGAGGCTTCTACCAGCCCCAGCGTACCATCGGCCAGGCGGACATGCAGCAGGGCCAGATCGTCCACATCTACCGTGCCCTTCTCCCCCGACCCGGCGGCGAGGGGTCGCTCCTTGATCAGTGTTTCCAAGGTGGCCTGGACCGAGCTAAAATCACCCAGCAAAAAATAAATCAGGTCCAGCACGTGCGCGCCCAGGTCGAATAGCGCCCCCCCACCCGAGACCTCTTTGCGTAGCCGCCAGGAGAGCGGTTTGTTGGGGTCAATGTAACTGGCGCGATGGTAGCGCCCGCGAAAAGAAAACACCCGGCCCACAAAACCGGCTTCGATCAATTGGCGGGCGCGGCTGATGGCCGGGAAAAAGCGAAAGTTGAAGGTCATCTGAGTTTTAACCCCGGCCTTTTCCACTGCCTCAACCATGCGCTGCCCCTCGGCCACGCTCATGGCCAGCGGCTTCTCGCAATAGATATGCTTGCCGGCTGCGGCAGCGGCCAGCACGATTTCTTCGTGGCGGTAATTGGGGGCGCAGCAGTCAATGGCATGCACGTCGGGGCGGGCCAGGAGTTCGCGGTAATCGGCCGTCCAAACCTCACAACCGATTTCTTGGGCCGCCGCCCGCGCCGTTTCTGGGCGGCTGGTCGCCACGCCGACGACCTGGAAGCTGTCGGCGGGCAGGCCGTAGTGAAAAGGAATGTCTCGATAAGCCATGGCGTGAACCCGGCCGATGCCGCCATAGCCAATCATGGCAATGCCAACTTTTTTCATTCGTGTTTACCTCGTTGCCCAATAATCAATAACCAGCGCCTTTTTGAGGTGCGGTTTTAGTTTTTCGACAAACGCCCGGTGCGCCGGGTGGGGCAAGTAAGCGTCGCGGGCAGCCTCGCTGAGAAATGTAACCAGGAAGCAGTGGCTAAAGCCCTGGCTAAGCTGCTCGACGCTGACATCGGTACCCCACTCAAAATCGTGGATACCTTCGATCTGGCCCGGTAAATTAGCAAAGGCTTGTTCGATTTCCCGGATCTGAGTGGAACTGGAACTCTCTTTAAAGCCAAATAAGACTACGTGGCGCAAAAGTTGGACCGGTCGCTCCGGCTGATGCTGGTTCATAATGTAAATCAATCTCCCTTTAAATTCAAAAGTGGGACAACAATTTGGTTAACACAATTCATTAGTCTTATCGTGCATTTGCACAAAATATCGTTCATTTGCACATAAGCGAGTATATCATTGATGGGGATACTTGTCAAGCATCCGCTCTTGCTAACTTAAGGGGATTCAATTCCGCTCAAAGAGGACCACTGCCACGCCGCCTCGGCCCACTTCCAGAGTGGTCGAAACATCTACTCCATCGGCGGTGAGCTGGTACTGGCCGGGAATAAGCGGGGCAAATTCGCAGAAGTAAGTACCGTACTCCGGCTTTGAACCGGTCAGGCAGGTGGCCCGGTAAGGATTACCACTCGTGACCATTGTCAAATGGGCCGGGTGCCTGAGCAGCCCGTCCACGCTGACCCGAATCACGGCAAACCAGTTGCCCGGAATGGTGATATTGGTGGGAACCTGCACCCGCCAGGTGGAACTCGGCGGGGTTAGCGTTGAGGTTGCGGTGGGGGTTACCGTACCGGTTGGAGAAATTGTGACCGAGGGGGTGATGACCGGCGTCTCTCCCGGCGAAGGGGGTGTCGCGGTCAGGGTTGGAATAGGAGCAGGCGGCGTCTCGGTCGGCGTCTCTTCAGGCAGAGTCGGAACGGGGCTGGGCGTCAGGGTGGCGGTCAAGGAAGGTGTGGGAGTCGCGGTGGCGGTGGGGGTGACCAACGGCGTTGGGCTGGGGGTGGACGTGGGCGGGTTAACCGGTTCAAAGATGATCTCCGCCAGGGTGCTGGATGGTAAATCAAACTCAAAACGGGCCGACAGGCTGGGCACCGTCAGGCTGTAGCGGCCGGGAGTCAGCGGGGCAAATTCCAGCGCATCCGGGCCGTATTCGGGTTTAGAGCCGGTGGAGGCCGTGACCCGCCAATTCCAGTTGACCGCCGCCAGCGTGACCGGCACTTGCTTTTGGCCGCTCACCCAGATGCGGGCGATACTCGACCAGCCGCCAATGCGCACTGTCCGCTTGATCCGGCCGGCCCAGCCCGACGAGATAACCGGGGTGGGGGTTGCGCTAGGCGTTGGCGACAAGGTCGCTGTGGGCAGCGGCGTGGCTGTCGGTGAAGCTGTTGGCGTCGCAGTAGGGGTGGGCGTAAAGGTTGCTCCAGGGACAGGTGTCGGGCTGGCAGTGGCCGTAGGCGTCGGGGTGGAGGTGGGGGGAATGGTCTGGCTCTCGTCAAAAAGCACTTCGGCGATGGTACTGGCCGCAAGGTTCAAGCGGAAGGTCGTGTTCAACCCCTGCGGGGTAATCAGGTAGACGCCGGGGGCCAGCGGGGCAAATTCCAGGGCATCAACCCCGTACTCCGGCTTTGTGCCCACGTAGCCAACGGTGCGCCAACCGCCGTTTTCGGCAGCAATGGTTACGGGCAGCCCAATTTTATTTCTGACCCAGATGCGGGCAATGCTGGACCAGCCGTAAATCGGGATGGTGCGGAGCAGTCTACCCTGCCAGGCCGGGCTGGGGGTGGGCGTCGGGCTGGGGCCGGGCGTCGGCGTAAAAATCGAACCGCCTTGGTATTGATAAGCCCCCAACTGGTTATTGTTACTATCGTAAACCAGAACCGCCATCTCTGCCGGGGTCAAATTGGGCAGCGTCAGCACAGGTGAAGCATAGGGTTGGCCCGGCAGCAGCGAAACCAAGTTATCAAAGAGAACTTCATTGGTGGTGCGGCGCAATAATAAGATGCGCGCCCCCAAGGTTGGACGGGTGACGGCCAGGCGCAAGCGGGTTTGATCCCCGTTGTCTTCCAGGCGCAGGGCCAGCCGGTCATTGGCCCAGGTCAGGCTGCCCAGGCCGGCCACGGGATACCAGCGCTCCTGCCAGCTTAGGCTGGTATGCGGCTCCAGCCGGCGGGTATCGGCAAAGGTGGGCGCAGCGCCGCCGTGGATTTCGACGTAGCTGGAGCTGTCGTCGGTGTAAAGGTCGGGGGAGAGGGCGTTGGGACCGGAACCGAAGGCGAAGAACTTAGCTCCCTCAGCCACCAGGCTATCGTAGGTCCGCACCACGCCTTCGTCGTAGCCTTCGTCATAGATGGCCTGAAAGTCGCCGGCCGCACGCGGGCGCTGGAAAAAGCCATACCATTCGCGCCAGTTGCCCAGCAAACTCCAATCAACGCCGTTGTGAACGGGCCAGCCTGCGGCGGTCCATGGTCCGGGCAGGCGGCGGTCGCCGGTAGAATGGACCGTCACCTCGTTCGTCGGCATAATGATGCGCAGATTGGGGCTAACTCCGTTGGCCGGGCCGGGGGCGAGCATGGCATTTAACCAAAATTTGTAGTCAATGGGAGCGGCCGTGGGATTCTCCAGGGTCGGGGCGACCTGGAAAAAGGCGGCATCATCCGGCAGGGTGACGGCCACTTTGGCCCGCAGCCGGTCCGGCGCGGTCGAGTCCCAAAGTTCGACCATCACTCCATCCGGCAGGTCGGTTATTTGATAATTCCAGGGAATCCCCCATTCGTAGCCGTGCTCCTCGACCGGCAAGCCCCACTCCATGCCGCCGGCAGCCAGCCACCAACCCATCTCTGGCGGTCCCCACGGTGAGGGTTTCAGCACCGGGTTTTGATAAAACATACTGTTGCCGGTCGGTTTGAAGATGGCCTGATAGATCCGCCCACCCAATTCGGGCATAAGGCTCAGCTTGAGATAGTCATTTTCCAGGATAATCAGGTTAAAGGTCCGGTTGACCAGCCGCCCGCTGTCGTAGCGGCTGCGATCCAGCCGGGCATAGGAGATGTTATAGGTCGGGTTGACGGAATAGACGAGGGCCTGGTCTACCGGGTGGGTGGGAATGGTGATGGTGGCAAAGCTGACCACTGTTTGACCGGCTGAGAGAGGTTGGGCGGCGCTTTCGGCCTGGGCGACGGGTTGAAAGGGTAGGAGAGATCGAGTACTGGCGACGATAATCAGGATTGTAGATGCCACCATACTCATGAATTTTGACGGCCAAAATCGGTAATTAGTCTTCATGAGGAACTCTCCGGGGCGTGCTGCCAATATAAAAAGGGGCTGTCTGGGCCTGATAGCTTCTAGGCCGCCGACACCCCCTTCAATTGAGGTCAACACGTTCTACATCACTGTCTCAGCCGATCCGTCATCGCTGGCTGACACAGGACTGAATAGTTCATTGCTTTGTTAAATTTCTAATTCCACTCACATCTTACATCCATTATTATAGCACCATTCCCTTTACAGATCAAACAACATACTTACACGGTCTACGCCAGAGTAAAGATCAGCTCACCTGTAACAGGAGCCAGTCTTAGGGTTGCCATTACACGAGGAGTTCAAGGTTCCAGCCTACCACCAGAAATCAATCCCATCTTAGCGTTAGCGTATTGTCTGGATTGATTTCGACTCGCGTCCCCAACGGTTGACCTTCTCTATTTAAGAGATCGCTTAGCCACAGCGCATCTGTGCTTGAGGCCCGATTGACCTTAAAATGTTTAATCTGCATAGGTGTCAATTGCAGCTCAACGAGCTGTCCTGTCGCCGGATTCAGCGTCACAAAGTACATTAAGGCTAAATCCGCTCGAAACTGCTCATGGCCGCTAATGCCTTCATAATCATTGAGCAAATCCCCCGAACCATAGATAATCGGCCTGCCCTGATAAACTTCGAGGCCCTTGACATGGTGCGAAGAATGGCCATGAATTATGTCCACCCCGGCCTGATCAATGAGATGATGCGCAAACGCTGTTTGTTCCGCTGGAATCTCATAGCCCCAATTACCGCCCCAATGAATAGACACCACCACAATATCCCCCGGCTGTTTCACCGCTTCGACTTTTTGGCTGATATGTTGGATAGTCTGATCAGCCAAGTTGGGCAATAGATTGACTCCGGGCTGGTCGGCTGACGCGGCCCAATTGAGCGGGATGCCGCTGCTGAGCAGGCCATAGGCGAACACAATCACCCGGCCTTTCCCTGCCACATCCATCACGGCAGGGGTTTCTGTGGCCTGAAGATTCTGACCCGCTCCTGCATAGTGGATATTTGCTCCTTGTAACATCTCCAGGGTCTCGGTGAGACCGGCATAACCCCAATCAAGCACGTGGTTATTGGCCAGAGAGCAATAATCTAGGCCGGCCACCGTCAGAGCGGCGATATTCTGGGGATTCAGGCGATAGTGGATGCCCTTATCTGGCCAATAATCGTTACTCGTGGTGATGCTGGTCTCTAAATTTATCAGCCGCACATCCGGCCTGACGCGCTGCCATTCCGCCAGGGCGTCTCCCCAAATATACGCAAAGTTGACTGGTTGCTGAATGGGACCACTCACCCGCTCGGCCAGTTCTACGTATCCTTTGGCACTGGGCATGAATGGCTCGTGGAGCAGTGGATCACTCGGATGGAGGAGCACTTGATCAATGCCGCGACCGATCATTATGTCTCCAGCCATAAACAGGGTGATGAGCGTCGAAGCGCTTGCGGGTTGAATGGACGGTTGAACTTTCAGGGGGGAATCTTGCTTTTCTTCAACAACCTTTTGACCACAAGTCAGCCCAGCCAATAAGGCGAAGATGGAAAATCCAAATAGACCATAAAAAATCAGCCTGCGCTGCATGACCACATTCCTAATTACCTCAGTTCGGAGTTCTTTATCTCTCGACAGGATTAACAAGATTTACAGGATAAAATTGGTCAAAACTCTTGTTAATCCTGTAAATCCTGTCTATTTTAGGCAACACGTCGAACTCAGGTTAATCAAAAAATCTTCTATGGGTGCTTCAGTCTGGGGCTGGTAATCGCTCCCGGTATCAATTGACGTATCTCACTTAAGTATAGCATGTTAATGACGATTGGAGTAGACATAGATCCGAGTGTGGCCAGAAGTGAACAGAAAGCGAGCACTTTTTAACCTTCAAAGTGAACAATAAAGCATGGTAGACTGCGCTAGCATCTCTAATGAGATTTTAAGCCGGAACCCTCTCATAAAACAGATATTGAGCCGGCGGGTTCATCCTTGGGCTTTAATGAATGAAGCGTTAAAGCAACCTGAACGACTTAATTGGCAAAACCAAATAAAGCAGGTAAAATTTGCCATTCTCACCGGTCCGGCTCAACCTTGATTCATCACTCGACGCAGCCCGGTAACAAAAACCTATGAGTCAATCAAAACTGAACCAAATCAGCCCTCACGTCTACTGGCTGCCGCCTGATTCTACCACCGACCGGCCTGTGTTGGGCGCGGTGGCGGGTGAGCGGAGCACACTGCTGGTTGATGCCGGCAACTCGCCGGCCCACGCCCGGTCGTTCCTGGCCGAAGTGGCCCGGCTCCAGGTGGCTCCGCCCCAATTCCTGGTGCTGACCCACTGGCACTGGGACCATATTTTTGGCGCGGCGACGATCGGCCTGCCGACCCTGGCCCACCAGGAAACCCGGCGCCGCCTGGTGGAGATGGCTGGCTGGGACTGGAGCGATGCTGCCCTGGACGAGCGGGTAGCCGCTGGCGTGGAGATTGAGTTCTGCCGGGACATGATCAAGGTCGAACTGCCCGGCCGGACCGATCTCGTTCTGCGCCCGCCCGACATTGCCTTTACTGAGTGGGTCGAGCTGGGCCTCGGCGGCGTCAGCGCGCAGCTTATCCACGTCGGCGGCGATCATGCGCCTGACTCAATCATCGTCTTCATTCCCGAAGACCGGGTGGTTTTTATGAGCGACTGCCTGGCCCCCGACCTGTACCATCCCCCGCGCCGTTACACCATCCAGCAGCTTTTCCCCTTGATTGACCAGCTCCTCCAGTGCGAGGCCGATTTCTATCTCATGGGGCACAACTCGGAGCCGGTCAGCCGGATGGAGCTGGCAACCTACACCGGCCGGCTGAAGCTCATCGGCCAGCTCGTCGAACATTTGGGGAATGATCGGACCGCTATTCTGGCCGAACTGGGCCGCTTTGACGCAGACGATGAGGAAGACCTGGACTGCTTTTTGGCGGGTTTGAAACAAGTATAAGCCGCGCCATTGGATATATTTCTATTTTGGATAGCATCCTGAGTAGCGCGAAACAAAGTGAGCGCGTATCGAAGGGTGCGGGTTAGCCAAGATTCCTCGCCTGGCCCGCATCCTTCGATACGATTTTCGCTCCGCTCAAATCACTCAGGATGCTACCTCTTAAATCCTGCCTCAAACGGAAACGTTTCCCTGTCTTTTTTTGGGGATTGACAGCCAGGATTTAGTGTGATATAACAAAAAGTGAACGTGAAAATTCCGCAAGCGGAAGAAGTGCGGGCTTCTCCCGGACCAGGTGATTTCACACCGAACCCGGTTACTGCTGCTTCTACCCCACGATAATCATCACGCTGCCTGATCAAGGGCGGCGTTTTTTTATTTTCCAGTGGTCAGAAAGGAGGCCACGATGAAAAGAATATTGTTGGAGGTGTTTATTCTATTGATGTCTGTGCTGGTACTGCTGCTGCTCTGCGACCAGCAGCCGTCAGCCGCCCAACCCTTACGAGCCACGGCGACACCCACCCCATCTAAGCAGTCGATGGGCGTGTGGGGCAGCTCCGGGAGCGACGTCTTCGCCGTCGGGTGCCAGAGCATGGCAGCGAGCAGCAACTGCATCGCGCCCCCAGGCATGATCCTGCACTACGACGGCCACGCCTGGTCGCCCATGACCACTCCCGCGACCGATTGGCTGAGCACTGTCTGGGGCACTTCGGGCAGCGACGTCTTCGCCGCCGGCCATAGTGGCACGCTCCTGCACTATGACGGCAAGGCCTGGTCGTCGATGGACAGCGGCACGAGCTATACCCTGTATGGCGTGTGGGGCAGCTCGAATCGCGACGTTTTCGCGGTGGGAGATGTTGGCACCATCCTGCATTACGACGGCAGCGCCTGGTCGCCGATGCCGAGCGGCATCAACACCATGCTCAATTGGGTCTGGGGCAGCTCGGGCAGCGACGTCTTCGCCACCGGGGATATCGGCGTCATCCTGCACTACGACGGCAGCGCCTGGTCGCCGATGAAGAGTGGCACGTACAGCCCTGTCCTGGGCGTGTGGGGCAGCTCGGGCCGCGACGTCTTTGCCGTCGGGGAAGACGGCGTCATCCTGCACTACGACGGCAGCGCCTGGTCGCCGATGAAGAGTGGCACGGCCCGTTACCTCGAGTCCGTGTGGGCCAGCTCGGGTAGCGACATCTTCGCCGTCGGATCGGGTGGCACGATCCTGCATTACGACGGCAAAGCCTGGTCGCCCATGAGCAGTGGCACGACTCATGGGTTAGAGTCCGTCTGGGGCAGCTCCGGCAGCGACGTCTTCGCCGTCGGAGAAGCAGACACCATCCTGCACTATGACGGCCGCGCATGGTCGCCCATGCGCATCGGCATGCCGGCCAAAGCCCCCAACCCCGCTCCGCTAACTACTAACCAATTGGACAGCGTCTGGGGCAGCTCGGCCAGCGACATCTTCGCCGTCGGGCGAATGGGGACGATCTTGCATTACGACGGCCAAACCTGGTCGCCCATGAAGAGCGACACTTACAATGAGCTGGCTACCGTGTGGGGCAGTTCGGCCAGCGACGTCTTTGCCGTCGGGCGAATGGGGACAATCCTGCACTACGACGGCCAAACCTGGTCGCTTATGAAGAGTGGTACGTCTTATTTATTTCTCTTGGGCCTATGGGGCAGTTCGGCCAGCGATGTCTTTGTTGTCGGGGATGGTGGGACTATCCTGCACTATGACGGCAGCACCTGGTCACCCATGAACAGTGGAGAGTACCATAGTCTCATTACCGCGTGGGGCAGTTCAAGCAGCGATGTCTTTATCGTCGGATGGGGTGGCACGATCCTGCACTACGACGGCAGCGCCTGGTCACCCATGAGCAGCGGCACGACTGAAAACCTCTGGGGTGTATGGGGTAGTTCGGGCCGCGACGTCTTCGCTATTGGGGAGAACGGCACAATCCTGCATTACGACGGTAGCGCTTGGTCGCCCATGAAGAGCGGCACGACCACAGATCTCTGGGCAGGCATTTGGGGCAGCTCGGGGCACGACGTCTTCGCTTTCGGCGATAAGGGCGTAATCTTGCATTACGATGGCACGACCTGGTCGTCTATGACCAGCGGCACAACCACAAATCTCGAGTCTGTGTGGGGTAGCGCAGGCAGCGATGTCTTCACTGTCGGTGGTAACGGCACGATCCTGCACTACGACGGCAAAGCCTGGTCGGATATGAGCAGCGGCGTGCTGGTCAAAACCCCCAGCCCTATACCACTAACTACTAACCAGTTAGACAGCGTGTGGGGCAGTTCGGCCAGCGACATCTTCGCCGTTGGGCGATTGGGCACAATCCTGCATTACGACGGCCAAGCCTGGTCGCCCATGAAAAGCGGCACGACCAACGAGCTTTACACTGTCTGGGGCAATTCAGGCAGCGACGTCTTCGCTGTCGGGCAAGTGGGTACGATTTTGCATTATGACGGCAGCGGCTGGTCGTCCATGCAAAGCGGCGGTATATCCTCTATAAATATCATTGGCGTCTGGGGCAGTTCGGCCAGCGATGTCTTCGCCGTTGGGGAAGCGGGCACCATCTTGCACCACGATGGTAGCGTCTGGTCGCCGATGCAAAGCGGGACGTACAATGATCTCCTTGCAGTGTGGGGCAGCTCGGGTAAAGATGTCTTCGCCGTTGGCTGGCCGGGCATCATCCTGCGCTACGACGGCAGCGCCTGGTCGCCCATGCAAAGTGGTACAACGGAACTTCTCGGGGCCATCTGGGGCAGTTCGGCCAGCGATGTCTTCGTCGTTGGAGAAGTGGGCACAATCCTGCACTACGACGGCCAAGCCTGGTCACCCATGCAAGGCGGCATACGCGACGATCTTTATAACGTGAGGGGCAGTACGGCCAGCGACGTCTTTGCTGTCGGGCGAATGGGCACGATCCTGCACTATGACGGCAAAGCCTGGTCGTCCGTGAGCAACAAGACAACCAGTTATCTCCAGTCCGTGTGGAGCAGTTCAGGCAGCGATGTCTTCGCCGTTGGCAGTCGTGGCACGATTTTGCACTACGACGGCAGCGCCTGGTCGGATATGAGCGGCGGCGCGTCTTTTGCTACGCCGGTACCGCCAACATCAACTACAATTCCGCCTAAAATCCTTCTCATCATGCTTGAAAAATCGAACGACATGGAACTTATGCTAACCAAAGAAGTTGGTGTAATGATTAGTATGCTTGAGGGCGCGGGCTATAAGGTCATAGTGGCTTCGGCTTCGGGTCAGCCTCTTGTGGGTGGCGCCAAAACTGTAAGACCGGACATGAAATTGACTGATGTCAAAGTAGATGACTATGCTGGTATCATAGTGCCATGTATGTCGACCGCCTTTGAGGATAAACCTTCTGAGGCGATTGAGATTGTAAAAGAAGCGGTGGCCCTGGGAAAGCCGGTAGCTGCCCAAAACAGCGGTGTCGGAATCTTGAGCGACGCTGGCGTTATGAAAGGTAAGCAATTCGCTGTTGGAGCCGATTTCGTGAACATGGTTCCCGGAGGAATCTATAAGGGCACCGGTGTCGTTCAAGACGGCTTGATCATCACTTCAGGGACTTGTCCCCGCCTAGCGCAGATGACGGGACTACCGGACAAAACGAGTGAGCTTACTCAGACGTTCATTAATGTACTTGCATCCCGGCGCTGAGTTTTCTGACGGTACTCTGTTGACAGCAGTGTCGTTTTTTCGCTTGATCCTACACTATGACGGCAAACCTGGTCGGATATGAGCGGCGGTGATTAGTTTGTTTCGGGAGTAGGTCACGCTTGAAGCGTGACCTACTCTTCTTACCGCCAGCTTAACACATGCTCATCTACAAAATTATAGGTAATTTGAAGTTGATTATTGACCTCCTCCGCAAACAGCGGCTGTGCATTGCTGCCATCTACATTTATCACCCATACCTCCCAGCGACCGGCGCGATCCGTCAAAAAGGCAATTCGTGAGCCGTCGGGCGACCAGGCCGGGGAAACGTTGTGCCAGGGCTTGGCTTTGTCGGGCATGGCCGTGACCCACAGCGGGGTCTTGGTCAGGCGGACCCGTCCACTGCCGCACCCTTCGGGTAGGCTACCGCACTCGGCGTTCAGGCGGTAGATGTCCGTCCCACCGCCCTGGTCCATGGTCACCAGCAAATAGCGGCCGTCCGGCGAAAAGACCGGCGAGCTGTCGCCGATTTCGTCGGTCAGGCGGCGGCTGGTCTTCTGGTTAATATCCGCTTCCACTAAACCCCTGCCGCCATCGGAAATGATTCGCCAGGGTTGCGTTGGGTCCCAGGTGGGGCGGAAGGCGTAAGTCCCGCCGTCTACATCCTCAAACTTGCCATCGGCCACGTTGACCACCCGCAGCCCCCAGTGCGGGTCCGGCGGCAATTTCCAGCACAGCATTGCTTTCACATCAAAATCCTTCATATCCACCCGGATCTTTACTTTGGGATCGCCATTCCGATCTGTGGGCACATCGGCGTTCCAGGGAATGGCCGGACCTGGATTCTTCAACACGTCGGCGCAGTTAATTTCAGAATTGAGCCGCCCCTCATGCTGGAAATTCACCACAATCTGCTGGCCGTCCGGTGACCAGGCGGGGCCTTTGGCCTGCTTGGTAAAGCCCAAAATCTGGCGTTCCTGGGTTCCGTCAAGGTTAATAGTCCACAACGAGCCGCTTTCACCCTGCCAGCGAGTAAAAGCCACCCTCTGCCCGTCAGGCGATAGAGCCGGGTCAAGGCCGGAGGTCAGGCGGCGCAGCCCTGTCCCATCCGTGTTGATGACCATAATCTCGCCGCCGCTGGCAAGCTGGAATACCAGGTGGGGGTTGGGATTTAAAAATTGACGATTGACCATTGACTGTTGACCATTGACTATTGCCACTCCCTCTTCACCCTCAACCACCGGTATTTCGGCGGCAGGAACAGACGGGGTTATGAATTGCAGCGGCAGCCAGCCCTGCCCTCCCCCCAGCGCCGGTGCGACCAAGGCCCAACTGCGGCCCTCGTTGAGACCCAACACCAGCATCAGACTGTTGGTCGGCACGGGGCCGATTTCGTCAAAGTAGATGCCGGGACCGCGATGCAGAATCAGGCCATTGTTAGCAATCCAGGTTGTGACGACCTGCGGCGCAGCCTTCACATCGCCCGCCACCGCCAGGTCGGCGACAGCCATCCAGCCCAGCCGCCCGTGTTGCGGTTTGACCAGCGCCCACTCACGGCTTTGATCCACGGCCAACACTTCAAGCAGCGCCTGATCGTCGCTTAGGGTGTCAATGGGGGCATACTCTGAACCTGGGCCGGGGCGGATAGCGGCTTCTTGATGGATAATGTGAGCCGGGTAAGGAGTAAGGAGTAAGGGGTAGGGAGTAGGGGAAGAAAGCTGCATCGAATCCTTGATCTCAGAGTTCTCTGAAATTGCTACCACCCTTCCACTATCCTCTATCTTCAATCCACTATCTTCTATCTTCAATCTTCTACCCTCTCTCACCGGCGCATCTGCCAGCGAGCCATCCACGGTGAGATACGCCAACGAAACCCAACCCTCTCCACCGGTAGATAGACGTACCAGCGCCCAATCGTGGGTTGGATTGACGGCCAGTATGGGCACCTGTTCGCCTTGCAGCACTGTACCCATAACTTCATAACTCGCGCCCGGTCCCTGGCGCACATTCAGAGCCACGCTGTTCACCCTGGCCTGGGCGAACCCTTCTGGGATGGCCAAGGTCTCCGGCGTTACCGCGGGTTTATTTTCAACTGGAGGCTGGGATGTCGCCGTATTGGTTGGCTCAACCGCGGCCTCAAACAACGCCACGACCGGCGTGGGCGTCGGCGTGCCGAGATCGGCCCGGCTGATCTTGGGGAAAAGGGTCGGCGTGGGCGCGGCGGTGGTGGGCCGGGGCGTGGACCAGGCGGCCTGGTCAAGACGCCTCAGCGTCTCCGGGGAGGCCTGGGCGGCAGCGCAGGCGGTCAGGATAAGGAGAGTAGGTAAAAGCCAAAAATATTTATTCATTGGAGTATCCTCGTTCTGTGGAAATCGTAATCATTACGTAACTGCTCAGAGATAGCACCCTGAGTAGGTTGTAGCGGAGCGGAAGCCGTATCGAAGGGTGCGGCGAGTGTCATCCAACCCGCATCCTTCGATACGCGCTTCACTGCGTTCCGCGCTACTCAGGATGCTGATACCATAGCCTAAGCAGTGACGCCATTACGTCATCGGCTGCGGCGCAGGAGTTGAAACCGCCCGATCTTCTTCTTCATCCGGCTCGAGGTTAAAGAAACTACGGAAGGCATGCGCTGCCAGGCCGCCGCCCCAATCGAGGAAGTTGTACATCACCGGCACCAGGATCAGGGTCAGCAGGGTCGAGGAAACGTTTCCGCCAATGACCACCGCGGCCAGCGGGGCACGCAGTTCCGCTCCTGCGCCCTGCCCTAACAACAGCGGAAACAAGGAGAAGATGATGGCAAACGTCGTCATCAGGATTGGGCGCAGGCGCAGCCGGCCGGCTTCGACCAGGGCTGCTTTGCGCTCGAAGCCCCGCTCCTGGCGCAGGATGTTGGTAAAGTCTACCAGCAGGATGGCATTTTTAACCACAATCCCGGCCAGCATGATGATGCCCAGCAGCGACATGACATTCAGTGTATTGCCGGTCAGCCACAGCCCGCCAAAGGCGCCGACCAGAGTCACCGGCAGGGCGAACATAATCGCCAGCGGCTGCAGCCAACTTTGATAAAGGGCCACCAGCAGCATGTAAATCAACAGGATGGACAGCACCAACGCGCCGGTCAAATCCTGGAAAGCCTGACGCTGGTAGTCGGCCTGGCCGGTAAACTGGAAGTTGTAGCCCGCCGGGAAGCTGACCTGAGAATTCAGCGCCGCCTCAATGTCATTGGTCACATCGGCGTTGGCTCGCCCGGCAGAACCGACCTTGATAGTCAGTGCGGCCTGCCGGTTGGCCCGGCTGAGCCGGGCCGGGGCCAGGGTATCCTGCACCTGGGCGACCTGCCCTACCACAATCACCTGGTCGTTGACGTAGCCGAGGGGGAGGTCAAGCAGTTGGCTCAGATCGCGGCGGGCGGCCTCGTTCATGCGCAGGGTCAGGTCAATCTTCTCGGTCTGGCCTTCCGGCTGGTAATCGCCGACGTGGCTGCCGTTGACCGCGGTCCGCAGCGTCCGGGCCACCTGCCCCGGCGACAGGCCGACATCTTTGGCCCGCTCGCGGTCAACGACAAGCTGCGTTTCGGGCGAGCGTTCCGCGCCGGTGTTGCGGATGTCTACCGCCCCCGGTATAGTTCGGATGGCCGTCTCGGCCTGGCTGGCCAGGTCAATCAGCTTCTCCCGATCCGGCCCATACAGGCGCACTTCAATGTCCTGGTTCATCCCGCTGACCGCCATGTTGAGCATAAAAGAGACTTTGGCGTCGGGGACCTGGGCCAGCGCGGGCCGCAGGGCATTGACCACATCCGTGGTGCTGCGGCTGCGCTCATTCTTATCCACCAGGCGCAGGATAATCGTAGCGAAGTCAGCCTTGTCACTGCTGGCGATGAGGGCGCTGCCCAGCTCCGTGCCTACGTTGGAAACAATAAGCGACGTTTCCGGCACGTCCGCCCGGATAATCTGCTCGACCCGCTGCACCGCCCGGTCGGTAGCGGCCAGGCTTGAGCCGGCAGGCATCTCGACGCCGAGGGTGATCCGGCCGTCGTCTTCGAGCGGCAGGAATTCGTTGCCGACCATGCCGCCGCCGACCAGGTAAATTCCGGCAACCAAAGCCCCCGCCGCCAGCCCGACCACCAGAAATTGGGTAAAGGCATTTTTGAGCGTCCAGCCCAGGATCAGCGCGTACAGACTGGATAGGCCGGTGAACATGGCTTCCCAAAAGCGGATAAAACGCTGCCACAGCCAGCCAAACGGTCGCCATAAGACGCCCAGCACTCGCCATATACCTTTGGCCGGTTTCACGGGTTTGGTCTCGTCTTTCAGCCAGAAAGCGGCCAGCATGGGGGTCAGGGTGAAAGAGATGAGCAGCGAAAAAATGGTGGCGACAGCGATGGTGACGCCGTAGGAGCGAAAAATTTGGCCGACAATGCCGCTGATAAAGGCCACCGGCAGGTAAACCACGACAATGACCAGGGTGATGGTAATTGCCGCCAGCCCGATTTCGGCCCGGCCATCGAGGGCGGCCTGGCGCGGCTTTTTGTGCAGCTTCAGGTGGCGCTCAGTGTTTTCCAGCACCACAATCGAGTCGTCCACCAGGATGCCGATGGCGACCGTCAGGGCCATCAGGGTGACGGTGTTCAGGCTGAAGCCGAGGGCATACATCAACAGGAACGTGGCGATGATCGAGGTCGGGACGGAGAGCATGACAATGACGCTGCTGTGGATGGTGTGCAGGAAAAGGAGCATGACGATGCCGGTAATCAGCACCGCCAGCAGCAAATCTTCGCCCACCGCGCTGACCGATTCGCGGGTAAAGTGGGTGTCGTCAATGACGATGTCCAGCTTGACCCCATCCGGCAGCTCCGGCTCGAATTGTTCAACCACCTGGCGGATGCCGTTGGCGACGTCAATCGCATTGGCGTCGCTGGTTTTGACCACCGTGACCAGCACGCCGGCCTGGCCGTTGTAACGCACCAGGCGGGTAGTGTCTTTGAAACCTGCCTGCACCGTCGCCACATCACGCAGATAAACCTGGCCGCCGGTGTCCATGCCCGCCGGGGTTTTGGGCAGCAAGCTGGCGGGCAAGGACAGGCCCATCGTGGTCAGCGGATTGGCCCCCCCGGCGACAATGATGCCTTCAATGTCCTTCAGGCTGGTGAACTCACCCACCGAGCGAATCGCATTTTTTTGCGGCCCCTGCTCAATCGAGCCGACCGGCACGGTCACGTTTTCCAGGAGCAGGGCCTGCTGCACCCGGTCCAACGATAAGCTGTAAGCGGCCAGTTGGCGAGGGGCGGCGTAAATCTGGATTTCGCGCTCGCGGCCGCCAGCTAGCGAAACCGAGGCTACTCCCGCTACCGTCTGCAGGCGGGGCTTCAGGTCGGTGTCGGCCAAATCGTACAGCGTATCCTGACCCAGCGAGCCGCTCAAAACCAGTTGCATAATCGGCTGGGCATTGAGATCGGCCTTGATGATGGTTGGTTCCTCGGCATTGTCGGGCAGGTCGCCACGCACCTTATCCACTTCGCGGGAGACATCTATCGCCGCCTGATCGCCGTTGACACCTTCATTGAATTTAATCAGCACATAGCCAAAGTTTTCGTTGGCCTGGGAGGTAATCTCGTCAATACCGGAGATACCGGCCACGGCATTCTCAACCGGCTTGAGGGCCTCGTCGGCCACGTCTTCCGGCGAAGCGCCGGGGTACACCACCACCACCGACACGTAGGGCAGGTCGGTTTTGGGCATCCGGTCAACCTGGAGCATCGTCAGGGAACGGTAGCCCAGCACGATAAAACCCAGGATAATCATCAGGATGGTCAGCGGGCGTTTGATGGAGAGTCGAGTCAGTTCCATAGTTGTATGTCCTTAATTTTCCATTGGGGTGT
Source organism: Anaerolineales bacterium (assembly GCA_015075185.1). Classification (GTDB taxonomy): domain Bacteria; phylum Chloroflexota; class Anaerolineae; order 4572-78; family J111; genus DSQQ01. The sequence goes on from JABTUW010000005.1 coordinate 326,458, forward strand.
CCGGGCATTTCGTAATGCGTAAACCGTAAAGATACCGAAAACGAACTATTACGTTTTACGTTCTATTGATATTTGCCGATTTCGCACGCTTCGATACGCCCTATCGGGCACTCAGCGTGCGAAATCGGCCCAAAAACGCATCCTGAGTAGGCGAAGCCATATCGAAGGGGGCGTGTTTGGCTAATCATTGAAGTGTCAATAGAACCCAGTTACAGCCCCGGTACTACCTTTACCTTCGCCCCATCCTGCAAGTTTGACTGGCCGGCCACGACGACTGCATCGCCTGCTTGGAGGCCGGAAACAATTTCTGTTTCGGCGTCGTTGCTGAGGCCGGTGCTGACCTGGACCTGCTCGACCTGGCCGCCGTTGACCCGGTAAACAACCGGCTGTCCATCCACCGTAATGACCGCCGAACGCGGAACCAATAAAGCTTGCGGCTTTTCATCTACCAAAAGCGACACGTCGGAGTACATCCCGCTGCGGAGCAGCCCCTTCTTATCCAGCGGCGTCACCTTGACCACAAAGGTATGCGTCTTTTGATCGGCCAGCGGGGCGATGCTGGTGACCAGGCCGGGAAATTCCACGCCGGGATAGGCCGCCACCCGCAAGGATGCATGCTGATCTTTGGCAATCTGCCCCAGGCGGCTCTCTTCGACATTGATCGCAACTTCGATTTGTTGGGAAATAAACAGAGCGATGGGCGACTTGTTGTCAACCATATTGCCCTGGTGGACGTAAATTTCGCCGACAATACCATCGAAAGGAGCGCGGAGGGTGGTGTAATCCAGTTGCAGGTTAGCCAGCTCGACGGCGGCCTCAGCCTGCTGGATGCCGGCTTTGGCCATGGCGAAGTCAACCGGGCGGAAGGGCTGTTTGGCCAGGGCCAGGTCGAGCTTGGCTTTGGCCAACTGTCCCTGCAAGGGGGCCAACTGCGCTTCCGAAGGGTTGGTCTGCAACTGATAGGCGGAAAGAGCCTGCTCGTAGGCATTGGTCGCCCTTTCCAGGGCCAGGGCCTGGGGCGTTTCACCGACCTGGCCGGCCCAGGCGATTTTGTCATATTCGTATTGGGCGATTTTCAAGGCTGCCTGGGCATTGGCCATGGTGGCCGCGGCGGTCGTGCGCTCGTTGTCGTCAATATGCTGAACATCTTGCAGCGCACCCTGGCTGATCTGGTAGGCTGCCTGGGCCGCCTCGATTTCTTCGGGGCGCGCGCCCTCATTCATCTTGTCCAGCTTGAGTTGGGCCAGAGATAAGACCGCTTCGGCCTGCGCCAGTTGAGCGGCGAAGACATCATGATCGAGGATGGCAATGGGATCGCCGGCCTTGACCTGATCGCCCGCTTCAACCAGGACAGCCTCGATCTGGCCGGAAACACGGGGCACCAGGGTCACGTCCGCCTGGGCCTGCAGGTTGCCGGAATAACCAAAAACCAGGGCGATGCCGCCGGTTTTGACCTGGGCCACTTCGACCGACACGCCGATCTCTTTTTGTGGGGGAGCAGCCGCAACCGCAGATTGGGCAACCGGGCTGCAAGCGGTTGTAAACAGAGTGAGGCCAAGCAGTAAGATGAGTAAAGTGAGTGATGTCTGTTTCATAAACTTCTCCTAAAAAATAGTGGCCAGTAGTCAGTAATCAGTAGCCAGATATAAATCCGTGTAATCGGTGAAAGCTGTGGTTAAACATCATTGGCCGGGCCGATCTCAAGGCAATCAATCGCCAGGAGGGGTAAGCCTAGGCCATACAGTTTGTTGAGCAGTCCATGCAGCGCTGCCTGGTCGTAGACCTGGCCGGTGAGCATGGTCATCGTCCCGGTCGAGTCGGTGAGCGTCGTCATGGTCATTCCTTCAAACCAGTCTGACCAGTCCGAGCTAAGCCGGCCTTGAATGGTAATTTGATAGGTCGCCGGACGGTCCAGGCTCAATTTCTGCTCTGGCCAGCCGGTGTTACGGTATGTCATAGTTTGACCTCCTTGTAAACAAAGACGCGATGATAGGTGAGGCAGGGAGACGAAAAGATGAAATGCACCACACTCACCCTTGTTATTCTAAACGGTGAGGGGTACCTGAGACATCTACCTAAAGTAGTAGTTTAGGCAATAGAGGGGGGATTAATTCAATCCAGGAGGCCCAGTTGTCTGGCAATTATGAGAGCCTGGGTGCGGCTGGCCACACCCAGTTTACCGTAAATGTTGCGGATATGAGTTTTGACCGTGCCCATGCTGAGGAAAAGCTGCCGGGCTATGGCGGCATTGGAGAGGCCGGCAGCGATGAGGTGGAGGATTTCCTGTTCGCGCCGGGTGAGAGGCTCAATTAAAGGATGAAGGATAAGGGATGAAGGATGAAGGGGATCATTTGTCTCACCCTTGTCTGATGTATTTTCGGCCTCAGGTGGGACAAAGGAGGAAAGAAGTTTCAGAATATAATCTTTCTGCCTTCCGCCCTTATCACCTACCCCCGAATGGGGGTTCATCCTTTCCAGGAGGCTGGCCATAGGCGGCCCTTCGGCCACAAAGAGGCGGATATAGCCTTCCGGCTCGGCCAGGGTGAGAGCACGGTTGAGAGCGGTCAGGGCCGCAGGATGATCCTCCAGCATCTGGTAGGCCAGAGCCAACAGGGCCAGAGCCTCAATGACCCGGCCCATCCGCCCCCCCTGCTCGGCAGCTTGCTGCAAGCGCAGCAGCAGGTCAACCGCTTCTGCGGCGCGTTTTTGGGCCAGCAGGAGCCGGGCCAGGATCAGATATTCCAGTTCGTGCGGGTAGGTGGGGATATCGCTGGGCCACAAATCCTGTTTTTTAGCCCAACTCGCCGCCGCAGCCACCTCCTTCTGGCGCAGCCACAGCATAGCCCGGTGGGCAGCAACCGGCGGCAAATCCCAGGTTAAAGAGAGCTGCTGCTGCTGTTTAAGCTGGGCAGCAGCCTGAATCGCCTCATGCGCACCGGCAAAATCTCCCTGGGCCTGCAAGATGTGGGCCAAAGTAACATAAGCCTGGACCTGGATGCGCGGATTTCCTTCAAGCTCACCGTGGTGAAGGCTTTGCTGTGCCTGCTCCCTGGCCGCATCTAACTGATTCCACTCCCGCAGCAATTCGCTCCAGATCAAACTGCCGGGCAGGTGTATGGCAGACAAAGCCAGTTGGCGCATCTGCTGGCAGGTCTCGGCCGCCCGGCGCAATTGGCCCTGAATGAGTTGAACTTCACTCAGGCGGGTCATCCCGGCCAGCGCCAGAAAAGGATTCCGGCTGGCCTGGCCCAGCTCAATGGCCTGGGTGTAATTCTCAGCCGCTTCGCTGAGCCGGCCATTTAGGTAGTAGGCTTCGGCCAGCCCGATTGTCAGCAAGCCGCGCAGCCGCAGTTCTTTATCGGCTAACAGCGCCAGCGCCCGGTGAGCGAGGGTAATAGCCTCGGCCGTCTGGCCTGGCTGGCCCTGCGTACCGGCCACCAACGCCCGGATGGCCATGACTTCACCCTGCAAGTTTTTTACTTCGTCTCCACTTAGATCGGGAGAGCCGGTTGTACTTGTGATATGATCCGACTTTTTACCCGAATCAGCACCGTGGAGGTGAAGTTCAGCAGAACGCAGGAAAGGCTCAATCCCGCCCAGTTGCCCGATCAAGTAGAGGGTTTCGGCGTAATAGAGACAAAGTTTGGGCCTGGCATGGATGATTTCGGGCGGTAGTTTTGCTAACCAGCTCAAAAATGTCGCCACTTCACCCCGTTCCCACAGGATAGTCGCTCCGACCTGCTCGACCAACTGCGCTGCCCATGCGAAATCTTCTATAGCAAAGAGGTGCGCCAGCGCCTCAGCCACCAGCCCTTGTTGAACATACCAAGCGGCGGCGCGACGATGTAAGGCCGCGACTCCACCCGGCAACGCGGGCGCTAGCCGCTGCAAACGGTGGCGCAATAACTCGAGCAGCAGGCGGTGGTAGCGATACCATTCCCGCTTGTTATCCAGGGGAACGATGAAAAGATTGGCCTGCTCTAAATATTCCAACATGGTCTGGCTTGAAAGGGCAGAGGAGCGGAGGGGCATCCCCCTTCCAGGGGGACAGGTGGGAGCAGGGGGGAGTCCTTTTTCTTCTACGCTACCTCGCCGTTCCTCTGCATCCTCATTTATAAGGGCATCAGCCAGAGGACCACAGAGACGATCTAAAATGGAGGTGTGCAACAAAAATCTTTGAACGGTCTCAGGCTGCCAGGAAAAAACTTCATCCAGAAGGTAATCAAGGATATAACGATCATCGCCGCTGAAGGCTTTGATGAAACCGGAGCGATCCGGCTGCTCTTGCAGAGATAAAGCTGCCAGTTGCAGCCCGGCAATCCAGCCTTCGGTGCGCGTTTCCAGGGCGATTATATCATCGCTCGACAGGCCCAGGCCCATACGCGTATTGAGAAATTCGGCAATTTCCGCAGTAGTAAAGCGCAGGTCAGCGGCGTGGATTTCGACCAACTGGCCGCGAACTCGCAGGCGAGATAGGGATAGCGGAGGCATCGTCCGGCTGGCAATGACCAGGTGGAGTCGGGCCGGCTGGTGGTTGAGCAGAAATGAGAGGGCCTCATGAACCGCCGCAGTTTCAATAAGATGGTAATCATCGAGCACAAGCACCCAGCAGCTCTCTGCCTGGTTAGCGGCCACATCATTGATGAGCGCTGCCAGGACGGTTTCAGCCGTAGGTGAATGAGGTCCACCCGCTTGCAGCAATTGCTGGCTAATCTGACCAATATCCGGGTTAATCCGCTGAAGCGCGGCAATGAGATAGGTAAGAAAGCGGTTTACGTCATTGTCACCTTCGTCAAGCGAGAGCCAGGAAAAGCTAGTAGGGGAGCGGAGGGGCAGGGGAGCAGGGGTGAGATCCTCCTCTGCCCCTCTGCTCCCCTGCTCCCCTGCTAATCGGGAGAGCCACTCACTTATCAGGGTGGTCTTTCCGTAGCCGGCCGGGGCTGAGATCAACGTTAACCGGCCATTCAAACCTTGATTAAGCCGTTCGCTCAGGCGTGGGCGAGGAACCAGATGAGGCACGGGGGGCGGGATGTATAGTTTTGTCATTAAAAGGGGGGGAGACATCTTTTTTATCAGTCCTGAATTTCGACGACCACGCCGGCTTCAGCCCAATTGTACAACGTGGCGGCATTCTCCGAGCTAATCAATATGCAGCCGTAGGTGACCCGGCGGCCGAGATCATTCGTCCACAACAACTGCGCCCCGCCTCGGCTGGGAAAGCCGTGAATGCCGTTCATAAAGTCGGAGGCAGGCACCGGACGATAGATGCCCATAAAGTGGGGCATCCACAGGTTCCAGTTGGCGGCATAGGCATTCTGTTCGTGGGATTGGATTTGAAAAACCCCCGGCGCGGTCGGGCTGGAGGCGATGCCGCTACTGGCCGGCCATTCCCACTTGACCGCCCCCGCCTCGTAAACCCACATCTTCTGCTGGCTGAGGCTGATGACGATGCGCTTATCTTCGACCACCGGCAGCGGCAGCAGGTCATCCGGCGAAGGCAGGGCCAGCACCTGGCCCGGTGAGAGGTTATTACCCAGGCCGGGATTGGCCGCCTGGATCCAGGGATAGGGCAGGCCAACCTCGTAAGCGATGCTTGAGAGGGTTTGACCGGCTTGAACCGCATAGGTTCCGGGGCGATGGTAGACACGCAGCCGCACCGCCGTCTGCTGGGAGCGGATGGCCTCGGCCAGGCGGGTGGTGGCTTCGTCCACCTTTAGATAACGCTCCGGTCCAAGCGCGGTAGACTGTGCGGCCAAATACCCTTGTACCTGGTCCGTGTTGACAGACCAGGCCACCCTGGACGGGTCACCGGAGTCCAACTCCAGCGCCAGCCAGCCGGCCCACTCGACCGGGGGAATGGTCAAGACAGTGCTTTCGTCACGAATGGGATCATGGGTCTGGAGGGTGAGGGTACGACCCAGCAAGGCATTGGCCTGGTCCACCGCCGCGCTGACATCACTGACAGCCGGTTGAACCGGCTGCATGACCAGCGTCAAGCGCCGTTCGGCCAGCACCTGCATGGGCTGCCGGCCCAACGCCTTGACCGTGGCCGCCACGTCGAGCACGCGGCCAGGGACGGCCGGTACCGCCTCGGCCCGGCCCTCGCCAATCCGGATTGTCGCATCTTGGGCGGGCTGCTCAAGCTGCGGGGCAAGCTGGCTCAGGCTGGCTTCGGCCCGGATCGGATCAAACTGCCAGAGCGGCGGGAGGTCAATCTGCCCGCGCGCCCGCCAGTAGGCTCTCCATGTGTCGAGAGAGCGTCCCTGCTGGTAGGCGGTCTGAACCATTACCGCGCTGTCGAGGGTCAAGCCCAATCCGGCTGGACTGACCGGCCAGGACTTGCCGCCCGCTTGCAGGCTGATGATTTGGCTGGACCAATGCTGTTGCAGGAGCGCCACCGCCTCGGCCCGCGATTTGTCGCTCAAATCGAAACCGGCGACACGCACGCCCGGTAAAATCCGGTCGCTCCGGTAAAAGAGCAGGGCAACCAGCGCCGCCGTCGCGACGAGCACGACCAGCAGCATGGTACTCAAAATCAGCCCGGCCAGGGCCAACTGCGGTCCCCGAGCGGGTAAAGGAGTCAACGGGGTCGGCCCCGGGCTGGCCCAGCCGGCTACCGGGCGAGTGATCTCAACCCCCTGGCGAGATTGAAGCCTGGCCGGAATAACAACGGTGGTGGAAGTGGTTCGCTTGAATGACATTGGATCTTTTGAAAAGTATACGGAATCTATGGCTCGAAATCAAATAAGTGTGCAAGCATGCGCTCTTTTTATTTCCAACCCGTATAGTACGTTGTGAGGGGATGAGTCCTTCAGTCAGACCCCATGATTGGCCGGTCCGTTAACTAAAAATAGGGTTGGCTCCTTGACCAACCCTACTTGCTGACCGGGACCTGTTTGATCACAGACCCCGGCCAGGGATCAAGCGTATTCGGCGACAGCCGGTTCAGGAAGCGTTAAGGAATACCCTCGCTGGGGTAAGGCTGGCGCGCCTTGTGCGTGAGGTTTCAATGCCATCTCGACATGGGTTCTGAGAATCTTAGGCAGGACAGGTTTCACCAGGTAGTGAGAAACGCCTAATTTTGCTGCCTGAAACAAATAGTCCGCCGACTCAACCGTGGTGTGAACAATTATCGGCGTCTTCGACTGCTTGCGGATGCGGCTGCAGATTTCCCAGCCGTTGAGCTGAGGCATAACCACATCAAGGATAACCAGATCAGGCTGGCGCTGGCGAAACTGCTCTAAGCCACCTTCGCTATCAAGGGCGGTAAATACTCGATAGCCGGCCGACTCCAGCGTTGATTTAACGATGGATAGGATAAAAGGATTAGAATCTATGACCAGTACTTTGTCCCTCATTTTTCTGACTCCTGATCTTTTCCCTGGCTACTCCTGCCTATAAAGGTTGTCTCATTATATCCTTTAATCCCGTTCCTCACCATCACCTGATTGAGCGATTTTATAAACAGGTGCAGTTACCCAACTGGGCTACTAGAACAGGGAAAACAATAACCCTCCTGGGTCTTAGATTTTAGGCAGACCACAGGGGAGAACGCGCCTAAAAACAAAAGCGCGGGAAGATTTCCCGCGCTTTTAGACGATACGATGGGTATTTGTTACTGAGGATTAATAGCGACGACGACCACTGTCCCGAGAGGAACCACTTCGGGAGAAGGTCCCCCGGTTCCCGCTTCGGTCATTGGACCGCCCACCACCGCCAAAGGAGGACGACTCGCGCGGACGCGCCTCACTGACGGTGAGCGCGCGCTCGCCGACCGAGGAGTTATTTAAGCGCTCGATGGCCTGCTGAGCTGCCTGGGTTGTTTCCATCTCGACAAAACCAAAGCCTTTTGATTGGCCGGTCAGACGATCGGTGATCAGGGCAACCGAAGTAACCGGCCCGACCTCGGCAAACAGCGTCCGCAGTTCGTCCTCGGTTGTGGCATAGCTCAGGTTACCCACATAAAGTTTCTTATTCATAATATCCTTCCAAAGTAATAATGCGATTAGCGGGTGATAACGTTAATCGCCTGCAGGCCCTTAGGACTGCGTTCGACAGAAAATTCGACCTGCTGCCCTTCATCTAGTGAGCGAAAGCCCTCAGATTGAAGCGCCGAGTAATGGACAAAGACATCTTCGCCACCCTCGCGGGAAATAAAACCGTAGCCCTTCCCGGCATTGAACCATTTGACCGTGCCTTGAATTCGTTCAGACATGTTAGTGTTTGTTACTCCTTTATTAAGTATTGAAAAAAATTAGAGGTAGGTCAAAGAGGTTTACTACCGGAGAAAAACAAATGGCCGCCCAAAAACCTGGCGGCCGCTGTAAAACCGAACAGATAATTTCTTCTTCCTAACTATATGACATTATACCAGCCTGACCCTTTTGTGTCAATTCCTGAACCAAGATTGGGGGTTGTCAAGAGGATAAAAGATATGATAGAATAATTTGGCCTAACATAAGATTGGCAAATGCTAAAGTGTTGCCGAGTTGTAGCAAACAATGAACATCTAGAAAATCTTAAGAAAGCTCCATCTGGGCAACTCGGTGGTCGAATTCGCCAAGGAGACAACACAGGAAAAAATGTGGGTATAAAAACGCTGGCTGTTAATAAGTTAAGCCGGTGGCCCAACCACTGGTTAGCCACCCTCAACTTATTTTTCTTGATCTACGCGCTCCTGCCGGTTCTGGCCCCTATCTTACTGGTGATGGGCCGCGAGCAAATCGCTCACGCCATCTACTGGTTTTACAGCCACCTGTGCCACCAGTTGCCCTCTCATTCCCATTTCATCATGGGGGCGCAGGTAGCAATTTGCCAGCGCTGTCTGGCTATGTACGGTATGATGGTGCTGTTCGGCCTGGCTTATGGCTTGATGCGCCGCCGGGTATGGCCGTTACATTTTCGCTGGTACCTGCTGTTCCTTATCCCGTTGGGGCTGGATGGCGGCCTGCAGTTTGTCAGCGAGCTGGTCAAGGCAGCGCCTTATCTTCTCTACTGGTTGTGGGGGATCGGCCTGCTGCTGATCGCCCTCCTGATCGTTACGCTGCGGCGGACCATCACCTGGCAGGGGCTGCTTTTTCTGGTGGCCGGCCCACTGGCCCTGGTTTACGTGCAGGTCTTTGGTTTCTATGAAAGCGATTGGCTGCGCCGCACCCTGACCGGTGTGGTTTTCGCCCTGGGTTCGGTCTGGCTGATTTATCCTCAACTGGAGGAAGGTTTTACCGATGTCCAGCAGTAAATTCACCTTGAGAGAAATGCAGCCGGCGGACAGCCGCGCAGTTGCAGATTTAACGTCCGTCTCGGACGGTCTGCTGACGACGCGGTTTTTAATTGACGCCTATCTCGCCATCACCGAGGGGAGCGAGCATCGCACCGTAGGGGTTGTCGCCGAATGTGAAGGGTATGACGGCCTGGTCGGGATGGGCACGGTCAGGTTTGGGAGGGGACAATTTAACGGGCAACTGCTGCCTCTCGCCGGGCTGGATAATTTAAAGGTGCGCGAGGAATTCCGAGGGCAGGGGCTTGGTCGGCAGCTCGCCGAGTGGCGGGTGAAGCGGGCCAGAGCTGAATTTGGCGACGACGGGGTGATCATCACCGGCATGTTGAAGGACAACCACAGCTCACGGGCTGTGGCTAAGAAGTGGTGCCGCGAGTTTGTTGAGCCTTTCAACGTTGCCCTTGCCCCGGTGCGTACCCGTCCCCCTACAGCGATGACCGGCATTACCGTGCGTGAAGCGGAGCCGGAGGAATACGATGAATTTGCTATTCAACAGAACACCTTCTATCAAGAATACAATGGGTATGGTCCCATTGACGGCCATCAAGTGGCTGATCTGGTGAGCAAGTCCCCCCTCAACCAGCCGGTTTATCATTTCTTTGTGGCGGTAGATGCTGCCAACAATCTGTTAGCGGGGGCGCGAGCCTGGTACCGGGGCGCATACAAGGTTGATGTTATTACCAAACCGCCGCTGCCTTTGCGGTTGGTGAACGGAATTCTTCATTTACTGCCCTCCGATTATGTGATTCGTGACATTACCGTGCAAGGCTTGTGGTATCGGCCAGACCAACTCCCGGCGGCACAGTACCTGTGGGAGATGATGCGCTGGCTGTGCCGGGAGAACGGCACGACCCTGGCTATCGCCTTCGATCCCCGCGACCCTGCGCGAAAGGTGGTACGGCTTAAGCCCTGGCACCAACCCCGCCCTGAGATTGCGTTTGCCCTGCATGGCCCGGCCCTCATTGACCGCAGCCGTTTGCTCTATCTTCTGGGCCGGGTATGATAGAACGGCAACCTCGGAAACAGAGTTAAACAAGGCGAGGTTTATTTTTAGGAGAGATAAAAATGGCTCAAAAACCGGCTGAAACGGATATTTACCAGATCAAAGTGACCCTGCGTAATAGCAAACCGCCGATCTGGCGGCGCATTCAGGTGCCGGGTGACATCAACCTCGGCAAGCTGCATCGTATCCTGCAAGTAGTGATGGGCTGGACCGATTCTCATCTCCATCAATTTATTGTCCGGGGTGTCTATTATGGTGAGCCGCATCCTGACTATCGGGATATGGGCTGGGAGATGCATAACGAAAAACGGGCTAAGTTAAGCCAGATTGTACCCGGCGAGAAGTTCAAATTCATCTATGAGTACGATTTTGGCGACAGTTGGCAGCACGACTTGTTGATAGAAAAGATTTTGCCGCCGGAGCCGGGCGTGCGGTATCCTATCTGCATAAAAGGCAAACGAGCCTGCCCGCCCGAGGACGTGGGCGGAGTGTGGGGGTATGGTGATTTCCTGATAGCCATTAGCGACCCCAACCATCCTGAACACGACGATATGCTTGAGTGGGCTGGCGGCGAGTTTGACCCCGAAGCTTTTGACCTGGACGAGGTGAATGAGGCATTGCGTTACATCCGCTGATAGTAATATTATTGGGTTAGCACCACAGGAACTCAGCGGAACTCAGAGAGACTCTTGAGACCCTGAGTTCCTTCAGTTCCTACGACTTCCCCTTTTTAGCTTGCGGCAAATAGAACTGCTGGCACTCTTTTTCCCGCCCACGGATAACCCGCTTACCGTCGAGTGGGCCACTCTTTTCGGTCACGACCGTACACTGCCCCTCCGGCCCATCCTTTTGATAGTAAATCACCACCCAATCGTGGGTTTTGCCCAGCTCGTGGGCGCGGGCGGTATTGGAAAAGAGCGCGGTCATCACCCAGCCGTCGCGCTCGGCGCGCAGCAGAGGCAGCCAGGCCTCATTGTTGGGATTGAAACGCCGCGGGGCCAGCTTGGGCAGTTCACCCGCCTCGGCCCGCCGTCGGTATTCGCCATCCACGTCGAGCAGCAGAGCTACATCCGGTTCGGTTCCAGCCGCGCCGGTTGCCCCGGCGGAGTCGCCCAACAGCCCGGCCAAACTGTTATGCACAGCAGCCACGCGGCGAGGACCCAGGCCAAAGACCTGCTCCAACCGGCCAGCCTGGACCGCCTGCTCAAACTCTTTCAGAGAAGAAACCTCCAAGTGGCGGACAATCCGCTGGGCCAGCTTTTCGCCAATTCCGGGGATTTGCCGCAATAGTTCTTCAGGGGATTGTCGCGCCTGCAAGCCCTGCAAGTAGTCCGACCGGCCGGTTTCGATGAACTCAAAGATCGTCGTTGCCAGCCCCTGGCCAATCCCTTCCAGCCGCAACAGCGCCGAAGCTCCTTCAGCGTGCACTATTTCGGTCAGCGGCGTGGCGCTGGCCCGCACACTTTTAGCCCCGTGGCGGAATGCCTGGATGCGATAAGGGTTGTCATCCTGCTGTTCCAGCAAGTCGGCAATCTGTTCCAGTAAATGGGCAATGTCGTCATTGCTTGGCGCTCGAATCGGCATCGGCGTTTCCTTTATACCTGAGCAAACAAATTGTTGTGGCTCTCCCCGCTCTAAAGAAACGGGGCTTTTAGGGATTGAATACCCATGTTTTACCCAAAATGAGCAAATTATCAAATATGAGTAAAGAAATGACCCAAGCCACTCAGCAGCAGGGGTTAACCCTTATGAAGGATAAAACGAATTGAGCGTAAATTAATAATAGAATTCCTACCGCTAAAATCGGGAACTTTTTCCCGTTGTAGAACGTCTATCTAATGGCGCAGCCACACCTGCGTCGGCTCATTAACATTTAAACATAGTGGAGGAGGTTAATTATGCTCAAACACGCGGGTATCCTGTTCGGGTTGCTTATGGCCTTGGCGCTGACCGGCACAGCCTCGGCTCAAGACGGGCCAATTACGCCCCAGCACACCGACCCCACCTGGCAAGTGGCCTATTGGAACAATACCAGCCTGTCTGGTCCGCCGGTACTGCAGCGCACCGACACTGCCTTGAATTTCGATTGGGGCGGGGGTTCCCCTGCATCCGGCGTCAATGCCGATCAATTCTCGGCCCGCTGGCTGCGCTATATTGACGTGTCGCCCGGCACTTACCAGTTAACCGTAACCGCAGATGACGGGATTCGGGTTTGGGTAGACGAGGAACTGCTCATTGACCAGTGGCGGGAGCAGGGGCCGACCACCTACACCGCGCAAAAGTACCTGGGACCGGGACACCATCTGGTGCGGGTGGAATATTTTGAGAATTTTGGCGGCGCTGTCGTCAGGTTGTCTTACGCCCTGGCTTCCCAGCCTCCTCCACCGCCGCCACCGACTCAGCCAATTACCGGCTGGCGAGGGGAATATTTCAACAACAAATCCCTCAGCGGCCCGCCGGCCGTGGTGCGCGATGAGCACCGGATTGACTACAACTGGGGCGGCGGCTCGCCTGCCCCAGGCTGGATTGACGCCGACGGTTTCTCGGTGCGTTGGAGCCGCTCGGTTGATCTGCCCGCGGGGGATTATCGCTTCATCATGACCGTAGATGACGGGGCCAGGCTCTTTGTCAACGGCCACCTGCTCATTGACGCCTGGAAAGTTCAAACGCCGCGGACTTACAGCGGCGACATTTACTTACCCGGCGGGCCGGTCACTGCCCAGATGGAATATTATGAGAACACCGGCGGCGCGGTGGCCCAGCTCACCTGGACCTCGGCCAGCAGCAGCCCGCCCCCGCCAGCCCCACCACCCTCAACCGAGGCCTGGGGATATGTCACCGCCAACCGGTTGAATGTTCGCTCCGGCCCCAGTTTGTATTACCCGGTCATGGGCTGGGTCTATCGAGGTGAGCAAGTGCGTTTGCTGGGGCGCACTTACGATGGTACGTGGCTCAGAGTGCAGGCCGGCTATAATTTCCGCGGCTGGGTTTCTGGTTACTATATTCGAAGCAATGTGCCTATCTTTAATTTGCCGGTAGTCCAATAGAAAACTGAACCCGAAACTTCAAAATAACGCAAAAAACGCGAAAGTTAAGCTAAAACTCTAGCCGTAATAGCCAACTGCCCTTCCAGGATCATGATTTACCGCCGAGTACGCTGAGATCGCAGAGAATTTCTTGTTAAATCTCAGCGGCCTCGGCGCTCTCTGCGGTGAGATATAGGATGCTTGAAATGGGGGGTTGGCATAAGATAGACAGGCCGGGTAAGGCCAAGATTTCGCGTTTTTTGTTGATTTCGTCCTATCGTAGTTCAAACTGCCTTACGCCAGTTGCTCCCAATCCAAAATAACCCCGACGGCGGCTGAGCGGTCTTGCAGCAGCCCTAGATAGGTTTCCGGCGCTTGCAGCGGCGAAATCCGGTGCGTCACCAGATCCTTGACGTTCATGCGCCCGCGCAGTAGATAATCAAAGAAGACGCCGCTCATCTCCTCCACCGACCAGGGGGTGTATTCTGTCCGTTTGTCCGGGACCTGGTAGCCGTGAATGCCCAGGATAGCAATAGATTTGAAGACCACGCCCGGCCCCAAATGCTGCTGGCTGGGGATCGGGGTATCGCCCAGCAGCAACAGCCGGCCCAGGCGGCGCACCAGTTGGATAGCCGGGGATAACACCGCCGGATGTCCGGTCACTTCAAAGACGACATCCAGCATCCAGCCGCTGGTAATCTCCCGCACCGGGTCCAGCGCATCCTGAGCGCTGAGTTGCAGGGTGTGGGTTGCCCCATGCTGGCGGGCCAGTTCCAGGCGATGGGCCACCGGGTCAATGGCGATGATCCGGCGCGCGCCCGCCGCGGCCAGATATTGCGTGACCAACTGCCCCAAAATACCCAGGCCAATCACCCCCACCGTTTCGCCAAACTGAAACTCGGCCCGGCGGACCGCACTCTGGGTCGTTACGGCCAGACTGCGCCAGGTGCCTTCCTCGCTGCTGATGCCATCGGACAAGATGTAAATGCCGATGCCGAGAGGAATGTCGTATCGTTTTTCCAGGTGTTCCACCTGCACTTTGTAATACTGCTGGTGCAGGCCATAGTTGGCAATGCGGTCGCCTTCTTTGACACTTTTGACCCCTTTGCCAACCTCAAGGACCCGCCCAACCATGCTGTAGCCCGGTCGAAAAGGGTATTTGACCCAGTCAAACCAGTTTGTGCCGGGGTCCGTCTGCCCCCGCAGGCAGTGCAGCTCGGTTCCAATGCTAATCAGCGATTTTTCTGCTTTGCACAGGATTTCTCCCTCCTGGGGCGGCTCAATCTCTTCTTCCCAAACGGCGACTTCCTGCGCTTTGGGGTAGACCACGTATTTTGACTTCATGGCGTTTACCTGCTTTCCTCTCACGATACGTGATGCGTGATACGTAAGGAATTCTTGTCACGTATCACGCATCATCCCATTTGATTGATTAAAATCTTGGAGCTAATCAAATTACCCAAACCGTTCGGCGAGGCGGTGCATTTCCTCGCGGGTCTGGCGGTAGAGGCGGTGGTAAATTTCATATAACTCAGCATAAACGGAAGCGGTTTGAGCATCAGGCTCGATCACCTTAGCCAGCTTGACCCACTGCTGCTTGAGGGGCTGAGAATCGTGAAAGATACCAGTGGCGTAGCCGGCCAGGTAGGCGTCGCCGTAGGCTGCGCCGAGGGTGCGCTCCGGCACATCCTGCGGCATGCCGGTCACATCGCTGCAAATTTGCAGCCACAGCGCATCTTGCGCCCCGCCGCCCACCGCCACCAGGCGTTTCGGCATTGCCCCCACGCTGGCCATCGTCTCGATGTTGTGGCGCAGGCCATAGGCAATGCCCTCCAGACAGCTCCGGTAAAGATGCGCCCGGCGGTGGGTAAGCGTGAGTCCCATAATCAGGCCGCGCGCGTGGGGGTCATTGATCGGCGTGCGCTCGCCACTGAAATAGGGCAGGGTAATCAAACCGGCGCTGCCAGCAGGGGTAGCAGCCGCCTGCTGGCTCAACTGCTGGTAGGCGCTGGCCCCTGTTTGCCGTTCAAGCTCAAGCTCATGCTGGGCGAACTCATCACGGAACCACTGGATCAGCGCGCCGGAGGTGGACATGCCCGCGGCCAGGGCAGCCTGGCCCGGCACGCAGTAAACCGAAGCCCACAGGCTGGGATGCCGCCGGTAGGTATCCAGGGCCTGGATCAGGAACATGGTTGTCCCGTACATAACCATCATATCGCCGGGGTCAATCGCCCCGGCGCTGATGGCCTCGGCGGCGGCATCGGCGGTGCCCACGGCGACCGGCAGCCCTTCCGGCAGGCCGGTTTCCGCGGCCGCCTGCCGGGTGACGACTCCGGCAGCCTCGGTAGACCAGGCCGTTTCCGGCAGCCACTCCAGCGGACAAATTGGCTCGACCAATTCCGGCTCCCAGCGCAGCTCCTGCACGTTGAAGAACGGGGTGAAATAGGGCGCGACATAGTTATCAACCACAAAACGGCCGGTCAGCCGGTAGACAAGGTAAGTGGCCGCCGTTACAATTTTACGGGTGCGCCCGTAAAGTTCCGGCTCGTGCCGTTTGAACCACAAGACCTTGGGGCCGACCGATTGGGAGGTCAAGAACTGGCCGGTAATCTCGTAGATGCGTTCCTGGCCCAACTGCCCGGTCAGTTCGTCAATTTCCGCTGCCGCGCGGGTATCAATTCCGTACAGGATAGACGGGCGCAGCGGCCGGTACTGCTCGTCCAGCGGCAGCATGGTTGGGGCGATGGCGCTGCAGCCCACCCCCGCCAGTTGCCCCGGTTTGAGGGACACCTGCCGGAGCAGCGCCCGCGAAATGAGGCAAAAATCATGCCACCAGACGGCGTCGGCATCATGTTCCGCCCAGCCGGGGCGAGGGAGGTCGAAATCATGCGCCGTGGTCTGTTCAGCCAGCACTTCGCCATCTAGTGTTACCAGCACCCCTTTCGATCCCGAGGTGCCAATGTCTATGCCCATCAAGACCCGATCATCACTCATGATCTACTTCTTTCTACTCAACATCCAGACCCTAAAGGTCTTAAAGACCTTTAGGGTCTCCGGACTACAAATCCACCGGCCTGCCACTCCGGGCCGACTCCGTGATAGCGGTCAGCACGCGGGTGACCAGGAGACCATCCTCGCCGGTAGCCACGACGGGGCGATCATACACCACGGCGTCCACAAAGCGGGCGATGGCTTCCAGGACAAAACCGTAGGGGCGGGGCGAGTCCGCGCTGACGAGGCCGAAGACATCGGGCAAAACGGCCTTTTCCTGGCCGAACTGCTGTACGGCGCGGTGGTCGGAGGTATTAACGTAAAACGAGCCTTTGCTGCCCAGGATCTCGAACTTGAAATTGAAGACATTCGGCTCGGTTTCGGGCAAGAACCAGGCGTTTTCCAGGGTTACTACTGCGCCCTGCTTAAATTCGACAATCGCCACATGCAAATCGGGTACGTCTACCCCCAGTTCTTGCAAGATGCCGGAACGGCTGACGGCGTAGACCCGCCTGGGTTCATCTTCCAGCAGCCAGTGGGCCATGTCGGTGGTGTGGCTGGCCAGGAACCACAAGGCCGAACTTTGACTGGCCCAGGGCAGCATTTGGGTGGCGACAAAGGTCGTGTTGCTCAGGCGGGCGTAGATGTAAGTTGGTTTGCCCAATTCACCGCTGGCAACGGCTTCTTTGGCCTTGACGAAGGGCGGGCTGATCCGGTTATGGAAATCTACCATCAGCTTCACCCCCGCTTTGCGCACCGCGTTGACAATGGCTTCGGCATCGGCTACCGTCGTCGCCAGCGGTTTCTCCACTAAAATATGTTTGCCCGCCTCGGCGGCGGCCACGGCAATCTCACGGTGGGCAAAGTCCGGCGTGGCAATCGAGACGGCCTTGATCTCCGGGTTTTCCAGGAGCTGGCGGTAATCCGTGTAAACAGCCGCCGCGCCGTACTTTTCGCCAATCTCGGCGGCGCGCGCTTCATTTAAATCGCACACGGCGACCAATTTTGCCGGGGGCATGTTGGCGTAAACGTGGGCGTGCCACGCCCCGCCGACAATGCCCGTTCCAATAACGCCAAATCCAACAGGTTCCATAAGAATTTTATCCTTTCACTGCGCCAAAAGTTAAACCGCGGACCACGTACCGGCCCAGGGCCAGGAAAATGAGCATCGGCGGCAGCATGGCTACCACCGCTGTGGCCGCGATTTGATTCCAGTAGACCCCTGTCGAGGCGAAGAAGCTGATGGTGCCGACCGGCAGGGTCGCCGTTTGCTGCTTGCTCAGAATCAGGGGGAAAATCACGTTATTCCAGCTAAAGACAAAAGCAAACATGGCGGTGACGATAATGCCCGGCAGCGCCAGCGGCAGAGTGATCGAAAAGAACGCCTGCGCGTGACTGGCCCCATCCACCAGGGCCGCTTCTTCCAGGTCTATCGGCACATCATCCATGAAACTCTTGAGCAGCCAGACCGAAAAGGGAATGGTGATCGTTTGCAGCACCACAATCATGGCCTGATAACTCCCCGCCCAGCCAATCCGGGTCATCAGGATAAAATAAGGAATGATGAACACGATGGGCGGAGCCATCAGCAGGCTGATATACCAGTTCATAATGAAACGTTTGCCCCGCATCGAAAAGCGGGAGAGGGCGTAGGCCGCCGCCAGCGAGAAGGGCAGGCTCAACAGGGTTGTCCCGGTGCTGACAATAAAGCTGTTGACCAGTTGGCGGGCATTGTTGCCGGGATTGAAAAAGGTGACGTCAAAAGACTCGAAGGTTGGTTCGAAGAAGATTTTAGGCGGAAGGCGATAGGTGTCGCCCGGCTCGCGGAAGGCCAGCAGGATAAACCACAAAATCGGCCCGATGAACAGGAGGAGAACTAGAAGCGACAGGATGTAGATAACAATTTTTTGACGGGTGGTAATGCGCATCGTTCAGACCTCCTGCTCTCGCAAGACCAGCCAGATGTAGATATTGATAATAATAGTGACGATAATGACGATCAGCCAGGTCATGGCCGCAGTCAGGCCAATGTTGTAATTGACCAGACCTTCCTGGTACAGGTTGTAACTCAGCGTGCGCGACGAAGTGCCCGGCCCGCCGCCGGTCAGCACAAAGACCAGGTCAAAGCTGTTGAATAACTGCATAAAGCGGATCATGACCAGGAAGGCGGCTAACGGGCGCAGCGAAGGCAAGATGATGTGCCAGAACATACTCCAGCCGCTGGCGCCATCTACCCGCGCCGCGTCGGTCATATCGTCCGAAATAGATAACAGGCCGGCATAAAGCACAATGGCAAAAAAGGGCGTCCACTGCCAGGTATCGGCAATGCCAATGCTCAAGAGGGCGGTGGAGGCATTACCCAGCATTCCCTGGGGCGGCACCGGAACGCCGATCCCTTTTAACAGCCAGGGGAGAATCCCTCCCTCAGGCGCAAACAGATAGCGAAACAAAAAACCAACGACCACCGGGGCCACCGTTACCGGCATGATCAAGATGCTGCGCAAGAAGGTCATGCCCCGGACATGGGTATTTAACAGCAGGGCAATGGCCATCCCCAGGCTAAATTGGGCAAATGTACCCAGCACGGATAACAGCAAAGTATTTTTTAAAGTCGCCATGAAGGGGGTGGTCTGGAAAACCATCTTGTAGTTCGCCAGGCCGTTGAAAAACATGGGGGTCGGGCTGGTTTGCAGATTCCAGAAATAAAAGCTGTTAATCAGGGCGAAGGCCATCGGGTAGAGAACCAGCGACAGCAGCACCAAGATTGACGGGGCAATTAACAAGAAAGGCAAAGCTTTATGGCTGCGCAACGACGTACCCCTCCGTTACCCATGATTGCTCAATACCTAAGTTCGACACTTTACCGAAAATCATCCTTCGATACGAGCTTAGGCTCTACTCAGGATGATTTTCGGTTCATTATCGCATCCTGAGTAGCCTTGAGCGAAGCAAAAGGCGTATCGAAGGATACGATTTAGGGTAGAGGGGATGGGTTTAGCCACCCATCCCCTCGCAACGATTTACTTCTACGCCGTACCGGCCAGGCTCTCAATCAGCAGCTTGGTGTTCTCCAATGTATCGTCGTAGCTCTCTACCTCGTAAGGAATCATGTTGTTGCCGCTCAGAATATTCTGGAAGAGAGTCTGGGTCAGCTCCAGAGCCGCCTCCGGCTCCATCGCCTCACTCATAACCTGGTTAATATTGAGGCCGTAGACGCCTTCCAGAGAGGTGTAAATGGGGCATGGCGGGCGAACAACCTTGCCATTGCCGAGCCGCATCATCTCAAGCTGGGTGCTGAGGAACGGATAAATCTTCTGCAGCTCGGCATCCTCATACAGAGACAGGCGGGCGAAATCGGCGAACTGGTAGCCCTTGGTGTTGGCCATGCCCATCGCTTTTTGACCCTCGGCGCCGGTGGCCCACTTGATGAACTGCCAGGCTTCGTCCTGGTTCTCCGACGTGGAGGGCATACCCAAGGCCCAGCCGCCCAGGCTGACAACCTGCTGAGAGCCAGGTTCGGCCATCGCCTCAGCCGTCGGCTCTGCGGTGGCGGCGGCGCTCACATACGCACCCGGCAGTTTAGTCGGCAGTACGGCGGTCTTGAATTTGTCCACCACCGGCGAGGGCGTGCCGGTCAGGTAGCCTTCGTTGTTGACCAGGTAGAAGTAAGGCGTCCAGTGGTAGAACATGGCAATATCGCCCTGGGAGAAGCGGGTGCCGGCATCGAACCAGAGGTAGTTGATGGACTCGGGCGGCGACCAGCCATACAACCGTTTCCAATCCTGGAGCGCGGCCACGTTCTCGGGGCTGTTGATGGTCGGGGTGAAGTCCCAGGGCGCGTTGGGGAATTGGGTGAACCAGCGCGCTCCGTAGCTGGCGGCCAGTTGGGTGTACATGTGGACGACCGGCACCGGCTGCGCGCCAATGACGGTGGTGCCGTAGAAGGTGGTACCGTCCATTTCCATGCCGTTGAGCTGTTCCAGCATCTCAAAATACTTGTCCCAGGTCCAGTCAGCGGCCTCGGCGGTGGTGGCCGGCAGGGGATCGAGGCCGGCGGCTTCAAAGACATCGGTGCGATACATAATGCCCTGGGCATAGGCACCCACCGGCAGCGTCCAGATGTGATTGCGCCAGGTGTTGAGCGAGTAAAGAACTTCCGGCAGAAAATCGGTCAGGTTGGTGTCGGAGTCGGCCTTAATAAAATCGTCCAGCGAGCGAATCCAGCCATTGTCGGCGTACTGGCTGATCCACATCTGGTCAACCGCGATCACGTCGGCGTCGGCGGTCTGGGTGAGGAAGGAATTTACCAGGCGGGCCTGGAGGGCCACATAGCCCAGCGACTCAATGTTGACCTTGATGCCGGTCTGTTCCGTGAATTGATTAACCACTGTCTGCAGCGCCAGGTCCCAGGGATCGCCTACTGTCAAGACATTGATTGTCTTTTCGGTCTGAGCGAAGGCCCGTTTGGGCAGTGACAAGCCCATCAGGGCCGTTGCCCCGGCCGCACCCGATAACTGCAAAAAGTGGCGGCGGCTTAGCGTTGATTTCTCTTTCATTGTATTTTCCTCCTGCAAGTTTATTGATTGAGTAAAGAAGACGACTTACTTCCACAGCAAAAGGTCAGGTCATCATTTCTCCTTTCTTTATATCGTATCAAGCGTGTCATTTCGACCCGCAGAGCGGGGAGAAATCCCTATAGCGGTACAATTTTATCCGGCCAAATATTTTTAAGAGTTCCCGTAGAGGGATTTCTCGGCCTATGGCCTCGAAATGACATAAAATGAACAGTTACACAACATCAGCCCTAGACCATCAGCTTCCCGTTTTCGAAAATAGGCATGTCGTCGAGATAGACCCTTCCTTCCCGGCGCATATCTTTCACGATGTCCCAATGCAGGGCCGATTGATTGGTCCCGCCACATTCGGGATAGGCCCGCCCCAGGGCCAGGTGGATAGTTCCGCCCATCTTCTCATCCAGGAGAATATCTTTACAGAAACGATTCACGTGCGGATTCAAGCCAAAGGCGAATTCCCCCGGCAAACTTGCCCCGGCGTCCGTCTGCAAAAGCTGTCGCAAGAAATCCTGATGGGTAGCTGACGTCGCTTCGACCAGTTGGCCGGCTTGCCAGCGCAGGCGGATGTCATGGACCAGGCGCCCGCTCATCACCCCCGGAAATTCAAAGTAGATGTACCCGTTGAGGGTTTCGTTCACGGGCGCGGTATAGATTTCGCCATCAGGCATGTTGATGCGGCCATCAAACACCAGCCACTTGCGCCCCTCGACCGAGAAGCTCAAATCCGTCTCCCGGCCTACCATGCGGACCTGTTTCCCGCGATTCAGTTTTTCCGCCCGCCGCCGCCACTGCTGCGACTCGATTTCCCAGTCAAGAAAACAGGCGTTGAAGAACATGTCGGTGATGGTTTCGAGATCGGTTCCGGCTTGCCGGGCAAAGGCGGCATTCGGCACGCGCACCAGGCACCAGCGCGTTTTTTGCCAGCGCAGCGACGAAATCTGGCCGACGGCAGTCTGATTGAGGGCCAGGCGTTCGGCCGGGATGTCGGCATGCTCATCCAGGTCATAGCCGCCTCGCAGACCGAAGTAGACATCGGCCCACTCCATGCCAAAGGCCTCGACTTCCGGCAGCCAGCGCAGTTGCGCTTCATTGCCATATTTCAGCAGGGCGTGGCGCAGCGACTCCGATAGAAACTGGACCTGCGGGTAAGCGCCGGCCCTGATCGCCGCCTCGTAAACGGCGTGAGCCAGGGGATAGGTCTCCACCTCGGCCATGGCAATCATCACCCGTTCCCCGGCCCGGACCCCGGTCGAGTAGTCCACCAGCAGTTGACCCAACTGCTTCCAGCGTTTATCCATCGCTACCGCCGCGACTCCCTGGCCGCCTGCATAAACTCTCGCACCCGGTTCACGTCAACTTCATTCCAGATATAACCGTCTCGTTTGAAGGTTGTCCCGACAATTGCACCATCGGCGATGGAGAGCATTTGGGCCACATTGGACGCTCTGACGCCGGTATTGGCGAAGACCGGTGTGTCAGGCACGGCTTCTTTGACCTGCTGGAGGATCTGGAACGGCGTCTCTGCCCCGGCAGTCAGGCCGGAAACGCACAGCGCGTCGGGATTGGAAACGAACACGGTAGATTTGGCAATGTCAACCACGTGCCGCTCAGCCAAATAAGCCGCCGACTCCGGCACGATATTGAAAAAGAGCTTGACATGCCGGGCGTGAACCGCGTGCTGGTGGCGGATGATCTCGCCGCAGTTGGTATTCCACAGGCCGTAATCGCTGGCATAGACTCCGCTGAAGATTTCGCGGACAAACTGTCCGCCGGTAGCTATGGCCAGGTCAATCGAAGCGGTCGGGTCCCACAACACGTTGACCCCAAAGGGAACCCGGATGTCGGGACGGAGTTCGGCGATAACCCGGGCCATGCAGGCGGTGGTGATGGGTTCAACCTTGGTCAGATAGGGCAGGCTGGCCTCGTTGGAGAACATCGCCGCGTCCACGCCGCCCTCTTGTAAGGCGCGCAAATCGGCCCGGGCCATCTCGACGATCCAATCCATGCCTTTGGCCGGGTCGTAGCCGGGGTCGCCGGGCAGCGCCTTGAGGTGGCACATGGCAATAATCGGTTTTTCGGCCTGAAATAACTCTTTAATCCAGCCCATAAGACAGTACCTCCTGCTTAGGCCTCAGCCAGGATAACCTCAATACCTATTTCACGTAATTGTTTGACGGTAGGCAGATCAGCATGGCGGTCGGTCACCACGACTTTGACTACGTTCAGCGGGGCGACGTGGGCGAAGCTGGTCTTGCCAAACTTGCTGCTATCGGCCACGACAATGACCTGGCTGGCTGTGGCGATCATCACCCGTTTCACCAGCGCGTCGTCCAGGTTAAACTCGGTCAGTCCGTGTTGCAGGCTGATCCCGCCGATGCCAATGAAGGCCTTGTCCACATGCAGATGGTGATAAGCGTGCGCGGCAAAATCGCCCACCATGGACAATTCTCCCGCGCGAACTATACCTCCGGTTAGCACCAATCGAACATCATTACCGAGGGCATACCGGCTAACAATTTCGTTCGCAATCGGCAGACTGGCCGTGACAATGGTCAGGTTACGTTTCTCGGCCAGGGAACGGGCGATTTCGAGGGTGGTGGTGCCAACGTCGAAGGCAACGCTGTCACCATCTTGAATCAAGGTAGCAGCGGCCTGGCCGATAGCCTGTTTGGAAGTAAGCTGTGCGGTTGTACGCAGGGGATAAGGGGGTTCATAACTGCGCCCCAGGTTGATCGTCGCCCCGCCGTGGACCCGGCGTAATAAACCTTCGCGGGCAAGGTCGGCCAGATCACGACGCGCCGTCATCTCGGAGACTTGGAACAACTCGATAATATCGGCAACCGAAACTTGCCCATTTTGGGTAATAAGTTCAAGGATCTTGCGTCGTCGTTGAGCGCGCATAAGACCGCCGATTTTCTTGTGAGGTGTTTGAATTTGGTTGAAGTATAATCTTTTTCTGGGCGATATGTCAAATTATGATATTGTTAATAAGATGGGGAGGAGAATAAATTTGTAGGGGGCGGACGGCCATCCGCCCCCTGCTTAAGAAATTGACATTTATAGCAGCCTCTCTATAATACTGGCCTATTATGGCTTTAAGCAGTTCACTCTCCCCTTTCGTCAACGCTGACGCATCTGCCAACAACGGCTGTTGTCTGGCCTGTTCGTGTTGTCAACTGATTCCCCCCATGGCGTTAACCCGGTGGAGTGCTGGCTGCTAAAAATTTGCCGTTGACCCTCATTGTTTTCCAAGCCCATCGCGAGTTAGCGATGGGCTTTTTTATTGCCAAAAATCAAAAAAGGAGACACGATGCTGAACGGAAGTGAACCCAAACTAACCTGGAAAGCTGCCCTGGCCGAAACCATTCCACAGGATATGGCCGAAGAGATTGACGCCTTCGAAACCCAAATGGCGCTACGCCGGCAGGGCAAAATGGAAGAAAAAGTTTTTGCCGAAATCCGGCTGCGCCGGGGCGCTTACGGCCAGCGCTACGACAACGGGCTGCGCCACGATGGGGAAAAATCGCAGAAGATTCCCTATCCCCACCTGGAATTGACCAAGGGGCCAAACACCAAGTGGGAAGCGCCGGGCATGCAGCGGATCAAGGTCCCTTTTGGCGGTCTCACCGCCGTCCAGATGGAAGCCCTGGCCGATGTGGCCGAGGAGTACGCTGACGCGATTTTGCACGTCACCACCCGCCAGGATTTCCAAATCCACTTTCTTTCGCTGGAAGACACCCCGGATATGCACCGGCGGCTGGCCGCAGTGGGGATTACGGTCAAAGAAGCGTGCGGTAATGTCGTCCGCAACGTGACCGCCTGCCACCTGGCCGGCGTTTGCCGCGATGAAACATTTGACGTGACCGGCTATGCCGACGCCACGGCCCAATATTTGATGGGCCACCGGGACACCCAGGATTTTGGACGCAAGTTCAAAACTGCTTTTTCCGGCTGCAAACACCACGCCTGCGGCCTGACCTCCATGCACGACTTGGGCCTGATTGCCAAAACGCGCGTTGTGGACGGCGTGGAGCAGCGCGGCTTTGAGATGTATGTCGGCGGCGGCCTGGGCGCGGTGCCACATTTGGCTAAATTGTTTGACGATTTTGTGCCCGCCGAGGAACTGCTGCCCCTGGCCCAGGCCATCTCCCGCGTGTTTGCCCGGCTTGGCGAGAAAAAGAACCGCAACCGGGCCAGGATCAAATTCCTGGTAGCCGACCTGGGCATTGACGAATTTAAACGCCTCGTCCTGGAAGAGCGAGCCACCCTGGAGAATGATCCCGACTGGACCGACTGGCTGGCTAACCTGTCGGTCTTTGAGGAAGCAGCTCTGCCAGAGCCGGTTTCGGGCGAAGCGTTCGATTTGGGCGAAGAGTTTGAAAAGTGGAAATCCACCAATGTTTATCAGCAGCGCCAGCCCGGCTTTGTCACCGTTACCGTTGCCCTGCCCCTGGGCGACATTACTTCCCGCCAGATGCGCGGCCTGGCCGACATCAGCCGCCGCTTTAACCGCGACACGGCCCGCACCACGGTCGAGCAGAACATTGTATTACGATGGATACACGAAAGTGACCTACCCGCCCTCTACCTGGCTCTCAAGGAGCTTAACCTGCACAGTCCCGGCGCGCAGACCATTGTGGATATCACCGCCTGCCCCGGCACCGACACCTGCAAGCTGGGCATTGCCAGTTCACGCGGGCTGGCCGGAGCGCTGCGCCAGCGCCTGGCCGTCAAGGGCTGGCAGTACGATGAAGCGGTCAAGGATATCCGCATCAAAATCAGCGGCTGCTTCAACTCCTGCGGCCAGCATACGATCGCCGAAATTGGTTTTTACGGGGCCAGCCGGACTATCAAGAATTATCGCGTGCCGCACTTCCATCTCATTCTCGGCGGCCAGTGGGACCAGAACGCAGCCAACTACGGCCAATCGCTAGGAGCCGTTCCCTCCAAACGAGTCCCCGACGTGGTGGAGCGGCTGATTGACCTGTATATGGCGGGCCGCCAGCCCGGCGAGGGGTTCCGCAACTATGTGACTCGCGTCGGCAAAAAGGAAATCAAGGAACGCATCAAAGACCTGACCGAAGTGCCGGCCTATGAAGTAGACCGCTCCTTCTACACCGACTGGGCCGATGCCCGCGAGTACACCATTGGCGACATCGGCGTGGGTGAGTGCGCCGGGGAAGTGGTCACCTTAACCGACTTTGGCGTGGCCGCAGCGGAAAGACTCCACTTTGAGGCCCAGGTGCTGCTGGACGAGAGCCAGGGGAACGGCAACATCAAAAAAGCCGCCGATATGGCTTTGCAATCCATGCTCAGTGCCGCCCAAGCTCTGGTCAAAATGCAAAACATTGATATTAAGGATGACCCGGAGCGGATTGTCAGCGAATTTCGGAGCCGTTTCTATGATACCCAGCTCTTCTTTGATCCCTTTGTCCACGGTAAGTTTGCCAACTTTTTCTTTAAGGCTTACGAGCAGCGCCACGAACCGTTTGATTACGATAAAGCACGGCAGCTTATGGAAGAAGCGCGCCTGTTCATCGAGGCCGCCCACGACACCAACGGGCGCATGCTGGCCGCCGGGATTACCAACCCGCTCAGTTTCAACCGCTGGCTCCTGGAAAGAAATGCCGTGTGATCGCTGACGGCAGACCGCCGACTACCGCGTTTTGTCCTGTAACCCGTCTTTTGGCGGTCAGCGGTATGTAGTTGGCGGTCATAAGGTAGAACTGAGCAGTAACTCGATTTGAAAACCAAAACAGACAGGAATTTAAAATGAACATTGACCGTTTTTGCCTCAAATTTTATGCCCGGTCTGGGGCCACTGTAGACGAAGGTAGCTTTATCGAAGTCTTTCACGATTGGATTCGCCGCCGCAAACTGGCCGGTGTTTTGATTGACGTGGCCGACTACCGTCACGTCCCCGATGGCCCGGGGGTCATGCTGATCACTCATGACATCAATTTTTCAATGGAACACACTGACGGCCGCTTCGGCCTGCTGGCCCAGCGCAAACTGGGTCCAGGCGACGACCACGTCAACCGCATCGTTGAACTGGCCCGCTCGACGGCCGCATTTGGCGCGCTGCTGGAATCAGACCGGCGGGTCAAGGGTAAGTTGAGCCTGGAAGGAGGGCTGTTCCACTACCTGGCGAACGACCGCCTGCTGGCTCCCAACAACGAGGAAAGTTTTACCGCCTTGCTGCCGGACCTGGCCGCGGCTGCGGCGATCATCTATCCGGGGCAAAATGTCTCGATCAGCCGTCTCCCAAACGATCCCCGCGACCGGCTGACCATCGTCGTTGAGACGGGCCGGGTGGATATGAAAACGCTGTTGGAGAGGGTGCGAGCAGCCGTCTGAGCGGCGCTATTCTCCCGATCAATTCGCTGGCGGGGTGGGTATCCACCCCGTCTTTTTATGCTAATGCTGCCAATCCTGATATAATTGGGCCGGATTGGAAACCGGCTGTTCCACCGCGGCCCTGCTCGTAGGGTTGTTTCCATCCCTTTATTTACCTAATCAGAGGAAAAAACGATGGATATTTTCACCTTGACCAACAAAAACGGCGTCAGCACAAAAATCACCAACTACGGCGGCATTGTCATGTCGCTCAACGTGCCCGATAAAACAGGCCAGTTTGGGGATGTGGTCCTGGGTTTCGATACTGTGGAAGCGTATCTCAAACCCCATCCGTATTTTGGGGCGCTGATTGGCCGTTACGGCAACCGTATTGCCAACGGCAAATTTACTCTCGAGGGGAAGGATTACTCCCTGGCCCAGAACGACGGCCCGAACAGCCTCCACGGCGGCCTCAAAGGCTTTGACAAGGTCATCTGGGATGCCAAACCCGTGGATACCCCTGATGGCTCGGCCCTTGAACTGACCTATCTTAGCAAAGATGGGGAGGAAGGTTATCCAGGCAATCTTTTGGTCAAGGTAATCTATACTTTGACCCACGACGATGCCCTAAGGATTGATTACACGGCCACCAGCGACGAAACAACCGTGATCAACTTGACCCACCATTCTTATTTTAATCTGGCCGGAGCCGGTAACGGCGATATTCTCGATCACGACGTACTGCTCAATGCCGCTCGTTTTACGCCGGTGAACGAAACCCTGATCCCTACCGGCGAACTTAGACCCGTGTCAGGCACGCCTTTCGATTTCACCCAACCGGCCAAGATCGGCTTGCGCATCAACCAGGACGACCAGCAGCTCAAGTTTGGCCTGGGGTACGATCACAATTGGGTGCTCAACAGTGCGGATGGCGGCCTGGCCCTGGCCGCCCACGTCTCGGAGCCAGGCAGCGGCCGGATTATGGAGGTTTGGACCACCGAGCCGGGCATCCAGTTTTACAGCGGCAACTTCTTAGATGGCAGCAACGTCGGCAAAGGCGGCAAAATTTACCAGCATCGTTATGGCTTCTGCCTGGAAACGCAGCATTTCCCTGACTCCCCGAACCAGCCCAATTTTCCGTCAACGGTGCTCAAAGCCAGTCAAACTTATACCTCAACCACCGTTTACAAGTTCTTGGCAGCATAGGGCCTTATATAAGTGTTCACCAAACTTTGCAGATCATACAGATCTTTTTCTTTATTATCTGCGAAATCTGTGTAATCTGCGGATGATTTTCAGGAGTCACTAACCGGATGAAACTCCCGCCGCACGAATATCTGGAGTGCCACAATATTCCCTACCAGCGGTTAACCTTTCCTCCAACTACCGAAAAAGGCGCGGCCAACGTTGCCAAAGCGTTAGGTTATCGCGAACGGCAGATGATCAAAACGCTCATCTTTGAGACCGGCCAGGGTGAGCGGGTGCTGGTCATGGTCGGCGGCGACCAGGTGGCGATCTCCGGCCACTTAAAAAAGGCGATTGGCTCGCGGGATATTCACCTGGCTACCCCTGAAACCGTCAAAGCCATCACCGGCTACGAGATTGGCTCGATTCCGCCCTTCCACTGGCAACCGGAAGGGTTTCGCTCTTTTCTGGAGCTGTCTATGCTGGATGAAGAGATTCTGGGGGTGGGAGCCGGCCAGTGGGGGGAGGAAATTATGATCACCCCAGCCAACCTGGTCAAGGCCAGCCGGGCCAGCGTGGTCAATCTGACCGACAAGTCCAAGCCGGTGTTAGCTGGCTGATTGACTCTGCTCAAACGTCTCGTACTGTTTGATGTAGCGAATCAGAGCGTTGACCCCCGTCTCAGTTGCCTGTTCGCGCACGCACTGGTCGTGAAAGCCCGGCCCGCCGCGCCGGTTGCGCTGCTGGGCGCGCAAACTCAGCACAGCGCCGCCGGTCCCCAGGTTAGGCATGATTTTCCACTTCACTCCTTCGTTATCCGAGAAGGTGATATAAGAGTAGGGCAGATCATCACTAACTCCGTGACCAATCTCACAGCAGAGGTGGGGAATGAGTTTGGCCAGAGCGACCGAACAGCCATAGAAAGTTTTGCCGTCATAAGCGGTGAGCATTGCTTCCATTTTCCCTCCGCCGATCTTTAAGTCCGCTTGAACCAAAACCAGGCCGAGCGCCAGGGGGCTTGATCACCTACCTGGGTCTGGCCGTACTCGACTCGTTCCAGGGCAAATCCCTCGCCAAAAAGCCGGCGCAGGTCGGCTTCAGCCAGCCAGCGCCGCCCATCCGGTTCCGGGTCAGCTTCGTCCAGATGGGCGAAGAGGAGGTAATAACCGCCCGGTTTGAGCAGGCGCAGCAGTTCCCGGTGATAGGCCCGCAGTTCGTCGGCGCTGAAGCCGTGCGCACAGCCGACGTCGAGGGCAAAATCATAGGGGCCGCTCAGAAAGTCGAGCCGTGTGACCGGGCTGAGATGAAAGCGGACATTCTCCAACCCGGCCTGACCAGCCCGAGCCGTGGCTTCGGCAATCGCCTGGGGGATGAAATCAACCCCGTCCACCTGCCAGCCCAGGCGGGCCAGATACATCGCGGCCCGGCCCAGGCCGCAGCCCAGATCGAGCGCCCGGCCCACTGGCAAGGTGGGCACAAAAGCCAGCACTTCCGGCGGCGGGTCGGGTTGGTCCCACGGCACAGGGCCGGATTGGTAAAATTCGAACAATCGGTCATAGTGTGACGCCATTGGCTTCTCCTTGACTACCCCGCCCGAAGTTGCCCGTCAATTTCAAGGCGAGGGGCTGGGGCTTTGGGGATGGTCGTATAGGTCATGCGGGTTGTGCCTTTTTTGATTCTATTTCGCTGGACAGCCGCTCGATTTCTTCGGGAGTGAGTGAGGCGAAGTATTCCATAAGGTAGCGGTGGATGAAGATATAGCCTCCACCAACGAGGCGGAGAAAGATGCGGTCTACACAGTAGTCGAGGAAAGGGACGACGTGGAACGGGAGGTAACCCTTGATAACCAGGATCAAGCGTAAGATGTAATGCTGGATAATGTCAAGCCCCCCGTACCATAAGGCAGTTGGTAATCCAAACAGGCCGACCAGGAACGCAAAGAGAGGTAACAAATTTAGAAGAAAAGAAGAGAGTCGAAGAGGAGGTCCAGCATCTGTATTAGAAATAAGATTAGAGATAAGAAAGTTGTGGCAATAATTGGCCCAATGATGAGTCCGCCCCCTAGCCCAATAAGCACCGCATTTCTGGCGGACAACCAGATGCCCTGATTGGGTAAAGTCTTCGTGTCGCTTATGCCGCTACGTAATCCGTTAAACAGGCCTAAAATTATCAGAAACATCCCTAATAAGGATAAAAGTCTATAATCCTGCCCGCTAGAAACCGTCACAATCCGGGTATCGTCCGGGCTGAAAGCAGCCGAGTTAACCGCACCATTAGCACCTTCAAGGGTGGCGATGAGTGTGCCAGTCTGTCCATCCCAGAGCCGAGCTTCATCATTCCCTGGAACGGTCACAATCCGGGTACCATCGGGGCTGAAAGAAGCTGAGTTGACCGCGCCGGTATGGCCCTTAAGGGTGGCGATGAGTGTGTCAGTCTGGCCGTTCCACAATATGGCGGTATGGTCGTCACTTGCGGTCACCATCCGGGTGCTATCGGGGCTGAAATAAGCTGAGTTAACATTATCAGTATGACCCTTAAGGGTAGTGATGAGTGTACCGGTCTGGCCGTTCCACAATATGGCGGTGTGGTCGTCACTTGCGGTCACAATCCGGGTACCATCGGGGCTGAAATAAGCTGAGTTGACTTTGTCAGTGTGGCTTTCAAGGGTGGCGATGAGTGTGCCGGTCTGACCGTTCCATAATGTGGCGGTGTGATCGTCACTTGCGGTCACAATCCGCATGCCATCAGGACTAAAAGAAGCTGTGTTGATCGCGCTGGAATGGTTTTCAAGGGGCGTGATGAGCCTGCCAGTCTGGCTATCCCACAATATGGCAAAAGGTTGATTCCTATACATGAAAGAGGTAATTATAAAAATCAAGCCGGCAAGGATTACCCCAACAACCCCAACCCTTAGAAATAACCGCCACGACCAGGATAGACTCTCGACGGTTCGGATATCATGCCTGATACTTTGCCAACGCCGGCGTGTCCCAAAAATCAGCCCGAAGGGTATACCAATGACAGGCAAGCTATATAGCATTGTCGCGCCAAATCCGGCATTTTTTTCCAGTAAAAAGATTACCAAGGCAAATCCCAGGGTAGCACTCAGACCCACTAACAACATATGGCCCGCTAATTGCCACCAGCCTGACCTGGAAGGGCGATGAACAGAAGAGAGACGGCCATGTCTCTTAAAACTCAGACCATCCAGCAGCCCAACGGCAGCGCCAGCTCCCAAAATACCAAGAACGAACGAAAGAATCACCCAAAAATCAGGAGCAGTAAAAATAAAAAAAGGCGTCAAACCCAATGCGAGAGCTACGCCTCCACTACATCTGGCACTCAGCAAGTAGAGCCAGCGTTGAACTTGGCTTGACAACCAGCTCGGCTGTAAATCCTCCAACTGCAAGACCGACTGGTTATGCTCAACCATATTCCGGGCCAGCCAGGTCAACCGGCTGAGGGTCCACAATGAGGGATAGGGCTGGCTGGCCTTGCGGCGTTTGAACATCCGCACCAGATAAGTTGCAAATAGATGGCGGCGATGGCTGTCAAGGGAGTCCAACTGCTCTCCGGCCAGCTTGATGGCCAGCAAATCTTGGTAAGCCAAGCTCATAATACTTAACATCAGGGGCGATTGGGCTAACTCTTGCACTATAGCATCGTGCCGGAACGCCATGTTTAAGGTCGCTAGCTTTGACCCAGCGGTGGTCAAATAGTCTTCAATCTGCGGCGGTGTTAGGGGGAGCAACCTGATTGCCCCTTGCAACATGAGCTTGGTGTCCAGGCTTTTGTAATCAATAATTCGGGAGCAAACGACCATTTCGGTCAAGCCATACTCCTGGCGAAATTTGTTGATGGCGGCAACGCAAGCTGATTGATGGGCGGGCGCAACCTCGTCCAGCCCATCCAGCAGAAGCAACAGCTTGTTCTGCTCGATCCAGACGTGGCCAATCTTCTTCGGGATTTGGTATCTGGCGTCAAGTTCATCCACAAGCCAGTTGACCAGACTTTGCCTTTTCTCCGCCCAAGACGAAAGATTGAACACCGCCGGAATAGGCTGAATAGGGTCTTGCTCGGCGCAGGCAATAGCATCGCGGGCCAGTTCAAGCAGCGTGACCGTTTTGCCTGAACCAGGCTCGCCTAAGATAAGTAAGGCCCGGCCCATCTCGTTGAATATTTCGATGACTTTCTTGCCTGGCGGCAGCACCTCATTGAGATTTTCCGGGGTCTGTAATACCATCTCCCAGGGATATTCAACTGCTTTATCCTGTGACTCCTTGCCTAGCTCGATCAGTACTTCGTTAAAGAGCGATTTTTCCAACACACCTTTGATCCAAAAGTCGTGGACTCGCTGGAGCATAATCTGCCGGTTGCGCAAGTCGCGCTGGGCCTCGGAGCTGCCGGTGAAGATGTTGACAATCTTTTGCCCAATACTAATATCGCGTCCGGCAATCTCGGAAGCAATGATGCTGCCGTGAATATCGCCAATAGTTACGCTGCTGACATTAGCTTCGCCGTCGCGGGTGTTGATCGCTACCAGCAGCGAGCGCAGGGCCTTGCGCCACTCGGCTTCGGTCAGTTCGCCGGTGATGGCCTGTTCGGTCAGGGCGATGGCCTTTTGGTGATCTTCAATCTGGTTGAGCAGGTCGAGGGGAGCGTGGCCGCCGTACCTGGCCTCACGCTCGCGGAGGGTATTTAGATTTTCCTGAAGCTTGCGCAGGGTAGCTTTAAGATCCGTCATTGGGTTTGACCGATGATTGCTTAATATGGTTCCGGGTGGATTTTAGGCCGGTAGCCCGCTCTTAAGGCTCGCACGGTAGACGGCGGCGTCAACAGGGTTACCTCAATTCCATTCGGGCGCTCAACTGGCTCACCGTAACCACCAAAACTCCAGGGACGCAGTTCATCCTCAAGCACCAGATAGGGCTGCGCTTGCGGTCCGGGTTCCAGGGTGATAAAGGCTCCTGGAGGCAAGCCGTCAATTGGCATAACACGAGTCTGCTTTTTGTTAGACCAGTCTTGCTGGTGAGCGCTGAAGCGTTCAGCGTGAAGGATGTCATCTATCTGGCGAGGATCATCAGGGTTGCCCAGGCAGAAGAAGTGGATAAATTCTTTGTATCGTGGGCGGCTGCACTCCCAACAGGGCCGGTGTCCGGCGGCCAAGGCGGTGGCCTCATCGAGGAAGAAGAGTTCAGTGTAGGTGTTGGTTTGAACCATCGGCTTACGTCTTATTTTATTACCTTGTTTGTCTTTCGCCTCTAGGCGACAAATCACCCAATGCTTGTGCTGGTGATAGCGTAGCAGATTTCGCTGATTGCCATGCAAAATGCCGCGATTGCCCATACAAGCACCTCGCTCGGATACGGCCAGAATGTTGCCAAACGGGTTGACCCGGTTTTGGAGAGGCATAAGTGTCCCTTTCGTTTATGCCCCATTGTATCATAACTTCCACCGGCTTTCAATCAGACTCAAAAATCATCCCTCTCTTTTTGTGACAAATGTCACTAATTTCCAGGTAAGATTTCACTTGCATGGGCGCAACAAACAATCCTACACTAGAACATAAGGTAGGCCAAGCAATCCAGGCTAAGACACATATTCCCCGTCTACCTTCTCCCGTCTACTGTCTACCATTTTAGGAGCGCCCAATGAGTGTTATCTGGCTCAAAGTTTGGTCAGACGTGTGGGATAACAAAGTCCGCACTCTGCTGGCGGTGTTGAGCATCGCTGCCGGGGTCTTTGCGATTGGGGCCACTTTTGGCATGGCCGACCAACTGCTGACCGGCATGGATGCGGCCCACCAAGCCAGCGTTCCGGCTCATTTGACGATTTACACGACCGAAAACCTGGACGAGACGATGGCGTATGACCTGCGGAAAATCAAGGGAGTGGAGGATATTCAACTGGGCAGCCAGGTGAACATTCGCTACAAAATCCGGGCCGAAGCCGAGTGGGATGAAGGCTGGCTGGTTATGCGCGAGGATTACACCGAGCAAAAGTATGAACTGCTGCCGCTTAAGGCAGGCGAATGGCCCAAAGGAAACCGGGTTGGCATCGAGCGGCTGTCGAGCCAGCACTTTGGCCTGGAGCTGGGTGACACTGTTCTCTTTGAAGTGAACGACCGGCCCAAAATGCGGACGATCAGCGGCAAACTGCGCCACAACTTTGTGCCGCCGCCCGATTTTGGCGGCCCGGCGGTCTTTTTTACCGATGCCCAGGGGATGGAGCTGTTTGATATTCCCAAGGGCAAGTACAACGAGTTGATTGTCCGGGTCAAGCCCTACAGCGAGACCCTGGCCCGGCAGGTCGCTTCTGAGATAAAGGACCGCCTGTCGAAAGAGAGGATTGGCGTGGCTGTGACCATCTACCAGGACCCGCTCAAGCACTGGGGAAGGTTCATTATATTGGGGGTCAACCTCGTCTTGCAACTGATGGCCATCATTTCGCTGGGGGCCAGCGTTGTGCTGGTCCTCAACACCCTGATGGCCCTGGTGACCCAACAAATCAGCCAGATCGGCATTCTGAAGGCCATCGGCGCGACCCAGGGCAAAATTGTCCAGGTCTATCTGGTCGGAGTGCTGGTGTACGGGCTGCTGGCGTTGTTCATCGCCCTGCCGCTGGGGGCAATGCTGGCCTACGGTCTGACCAAGTACCTGCTCAATATCTTCAATATTGATTACGAGCAGTTTCAATACTCGGCTCGGGCCTGCATTTTGCAAGGGGTGGCGGCGATTGCCGTCCCCCTCCTGGCGGCCTTGTGGCCGATCTTGAGCGGCACCCGCGTGACCGTGCGCGAGGCGCTGGCCAGCTACGGCCTGGGCAGCGATTTTGGCAGCAACGGGTTGGACCGCGGGGTCGAGTGGCTAGGGAGGCGCTTTTTGTCCGGCCCTTATGCCATGGCCCTGGGCAACATGTTCCGCCGCAAGGGGCGCTTGCTGCTCACCCAGGGGGTATTGATCCTGGCCGGAACCATGTTTCTGGCGGTGATGAGCCTGTCGTCCTCACTCAATCTGACCGTTGACAATATTTTTGCCAAGCGCCAGTTTGATATCCTGATGGCTTTTGATGAGGACCAGCGCTTGGAGCGGACGGTCGCCGTGGCCGAATGTCATGCCGGTGTAGATCACGTTGAGTTAGTCTTCCGGCATGGGGCGTCCATTTTGAAAGAAGGACAGCGACTCAAGGAGGCGGGCCTGGGAGCGGAACTGTTTGGCCTGCCGAATGGCAGCAATATGTTCAGGCCGCCGCTGCTGGTCGGCGGGCGCTGGCTGCGCCCCGAGGACGACCGGGCGATTGTCATCCGTAAAGACACGGCTGACGAAAACGACATCAGCCTGGGCGATACCGTCACCCTTGACCTGGGCGAACTGGGCGATTCAAAGTGGCAGGTGGTTGGCTTTTATAGCGATGTTTTTAGCGACGTCGGCGGGACAGACCCGGTGTATGCCAATTTAGAGGCCGTCTCAAGAGCGACCAAACAGTACCATCACGGCGACCAAATCTTTATCCGCACCGACCGGCGCGAGCCTGGCTACGTCCAGACCATCGCCTCACAGTTAAAGAAAACTTACGAAGCCAAAAGCATTGACGTCGCCGCCAGCCAGACGGAGCCGGAAAACCGGCAGAATATAGACAGCCAGTTTGCCATTGTCATCACCATGTTTCTCGTTCTGGCGATGATTATGGCCGTTGTCGGTGGGGTTGGCCTGATGGGGTCGCTGTCCATCAGCGTGGTCGAGCGCACCCGTGAAATTGGGGTAATGCGAGCCATCGGGGCCAAAACGCGAACCATACTGGGCATGTTCGTGATGGAAGGGATGTTACAGGGACTGCTCAGTTGGCTGGTGGTCGTTCCTCTTTCCTTCGTGTTGGGTAAACCGATGTCCAACGCCCTGGGGCAGGTGCTGTTTCAAACAACGCTCGATTATCAGTACAACTTTGGGGCCGTGTGGTGGTGGCTGGGGCTGATCCTGGTCATTTCTATCCTGGCTTCACTCTTACCCGCTCGCAGCGCTACCCAAATCAGCGTGCGCGAGAGCTTGGCTTATGGCTAAAATGGAGTAGCGGCTGGCGGCTTAGCCGGGTCGGGGTGCAAAATTTTCCCAATCTTGTAAAAATTATTCTAAGGGGGTTTCTTAGGGTACTTTGGGGCAGAAGGACAAGTACTTTTTGTCAACAGATATTAGGCATATTTATCGGTACTTTTGCCTCTGTAAATTTGGTGTAGTATCCCCTATAATCGAAATAGTCACAGGGAAAGATAGTTTGTTGTCTTCGCCTATCTGTTTTGAGGCTAGAAGAGGCGACTTGACATGACCAGCCAGGCAATATCAGCAGCAACTAAAATAACCAAAACCTGTTCGACCTTGGCGTTACTGTTCTTTAAGGTGGACGAGCAATTATATGGGCTGCCCGTAAACAACGTCGCTCGAATTATCGAAATGGTCACGATTACCCCTCTGCCCGGCATTCCTGACGTAATGGAGGGGATTATCAATTTGCATGGCAAAGTTGTGCCGGTTATGGATTTGCGCCGCCGCTTTAACTTGCCGCCATGCTCTTACGGACTGCACACCCCCATCATCCTGGTAGACCTGATTGGCCAGGATTATTTCCTGGGCTTGATTGTAGACACGGTGGAAGACGTGCGTGAAGTTTCTGTAGAGGATTTAGAATTAGCAGAGAGCATCGCCCCTGCCGAATTAGCCAGCCAAATCACCACCCGGGCTGCTTACCTGGCCGGCGTAGCTACGGTGGACCGGCGCTTTATCCTTGTCCTCAATATTCATGCCCTGCTCAGCCCGGTGGTTCAGAGTCAACTGACCCAGGCGCTGGGCTTGAAGGTAGGATAATGACGCTCCAGTCCGAAGATCTAGAAAGGTGATTTGCCAAGAATAAAAACATGGATATAGGATCTCCTCTGCCTCAACTGTCAAATCCTCCTTTATCCCTGAGCTATGGGGACTACCTGCGGTTTCGTGAACTGGTCCTGGAGCGAAGCGGTCTTTACTTTTCCGAAAAGAAAAGAATTGACCTGGAAAATGGCCTCCTCAAAGCATTAGGCAGTTCGTCCACAAGCTTTCTCGGTGATAGAAATAATCTGGACCCCTATTACCAGCTCCTGCGCGACAAGATTAGCCCAGCCGGTCGAGCGGAGATGGAACACCTGATTAACTGCCTGACGGTCGGCGAAACCTACTTTTTCCGGGATGAGGGACAGTTCGATGCCTTGACCCATGAGGTGCTGCCGGCGCTGATTGCCCGTAAGCGAGCGGCGGCCGCGGCTGTTGGCTCTACCATTCAACCGCAACTCCGCATCTGGAGCGCCGGCTGCGCTACCGGCGAAGAGGCTTATTCGCTGGCAATTATTCTGAAAGAACTTTTACCGGATATTGACCGCTGGCACATTTTGATTCTGGCAACCGACATTAACCAAGACTCATTAATCCGGGCCCGAGAAGCCGTTTATTCTGATTGGTCGTTTCGTGAAGCCGAAGCCAAAATGGTGCAGGCTCGCTATTTTAATTTTGATCCGGCTACCAAACGCTATACCTTGCACGATGATATTCGGCAAATGGTCACCTTTGCGCCCCTCAATTTGGTCGAAGACGATTATCCGGCGCTTCATAATAATACGGTCAGCATGGATTTGATTTTATGCCGTAATGTGACCATTTATTTTACCGAACGGGATACCCGGCGAATTGCCCAAAAATTTTACGAGGCTCTCGTTCAAGAAGGTTGGTTGGTCGTGGGCCATTCGGAACCATCCCCGACAATTTATGGAGCTTTTCAGCCGCGAACCTGGCCCAATGCCCTGCTTTATCAAAAAACAGGCCAGTCTCATTTTAGCCTCGATACCTGGACCTGGCTTCAGTCATTCAATGCCCCCCCTTCATCCAATAATGGCCTGGCCTCGTTACCAAAGAAACCTGACCCGGTTGCGCCCATTCTAGCTCAAGAAAATGGGAAGTTAACCCTTGACCCGACGACTGATTTGTTACCTACTC
Organism: Anaerolineales bacterium; assembly: GCA_015075185.1. GTDB lineage: Bacteria > Chloroflexota > Anaerolineae > 4572-78 > J111 > DSQQ01. Next base: position 364,863 of record JABTUW010000005.1, read on the forward strand.
TCTTACTCCCACCGCCCGCTTCACCTCATCCTTCTTCTCAACCCCTGCCCGAGGCTGACCCTGTCGCCATAGCTGCTGTCCTCTTAAATCAGGGCCAAATTACGGAGGCCATCAACCGGTTACAGCGCCACTTAAGCACTGATCCCCACTTTGCCCCGGCTCATACCTTACTGGGCCGGGCTTATGCTAACCTGGGCCAGTGGTCGGAAGCCAAACACTGGTGCCAGAGCGCGATCAATTTGGACAAATTGCAAGCTGAAGCCTATTACCTGTTGGGGCTGATTTATGAACAGGAAGCACAACTGGAGTCGGCTATCGCTATGCTCAAAAAAGCTATTTACCTTGAACCGAACATGCCGCTGCCTTACTTGAATCTGGCCGCGTTTTACCGGCAAACCGGGCAGAAAAAAAGCGCCCAGCGGGCCTGCCGGAATGCCATTAAAGTTCTGGAAAAATATTCAGCGGCTGAAGTCATCCCCCACTCCGGGGGCGCCGCTGCCAAACATCTGTTAGCCGCCGCACAACGGATGTTAGCTGATTTGGGAACCTAAGCGTGAAATGAGATCATCGTTATGAGTCTATCAGTCAAAAATGCCGTAAATGGCAAATCAGTTAAGCCTCAACGTACCGGTCGTACCTCCTTACCTCAAACCAGTTCTCCAGCCCCAGATCTTCAATCACCCACCTTCGCCGATGACCTCCTCAGTCCCACCGAACTGGCTGAGATTTGGGCGCAGCGAGCCTATGCTTTGGCTCAAGAGCCACCTCCAGCGGTTACCGGACAAACTGTCACTCTCCTGATCTTCCGGCTGAACAGCGAGCGTTATAGTATTGAAGTAGCCCATGTGCATGAAATATATCCCCGAGAACAGCTCACACCCGTACCGCGCACGCCTGCTTTTGTGGCCGGCGTCTTTAGCGCCAGGGGTCGTATTTTGTCGGTGATTGATCTGCGCACCTTCTTCGGGCTGCCAGCGTCCGCTCCCAACCACGGGAGAGCGCAAGCTGAGACCAATCAAACCAAGATCATTGTGGTCGCCAATACCGACACGACCTCAGAAACAACCCAGGTAGAAGTTGGCCTCCTGGTGGATGAGGTCATAGATGTGCAAACTATTTTTATAGAAGAAATTGAAGCACCTTTAACCACTCAAGACGGTATTTACGCTCACCATATTCGCGGGGTTACGTCTGACCTGCTGGTAGTACTTGATCTTAATGCTTTATTGAGTGATAAACAATTAGTTATTAAGGATGAGTTATGATGAAAATCTTTCCTGGGATGACATGGAGCATCCGCCGTAATTTAGTAGCTGGCTATATTATCGCAGTTATTCTGGCTGTTTTAGGGGGAGCCATCAGCATCCTGGCTTTTGGCCCAGGTGAAGCTTTGGTCAACCCTATCACCGCCTTGCTCGTATTGGTTGTAATTATCGGCCTGGAAGGTATGTTGATCGCGCAACTCTATAAAGCAGTTAACCGCCTGGAACAACAAATGGCCGATCGAGCCAAAAAAACGGAAGTCGTCATTGATATTAGCCAGCGCCTTTCGGCCATTTTGGATTTAAAGACCCTGATGCAAGAGGTGGTTACCGTTACCAAGGAGACGTTTGACTATTATCACGTCCACATTTACCTGCTGGATGACCAGGGGGAGTTTCTGTATGTGGCCGAAGGCTATGGCCAGGCCGGCGAGGAACTCATCCGGCGCAGGCACAAAATTCCGGTTGCCGCGCCTAAAAGCCTGGTCGCGCGAGCCTATCGGGAGCGGCAAATTGTGACGGTCGAGAATGTCCAGGCCGATCCCACCTGGCTGCCGAATCCAATTTTGCCTGAGACCCGCTCTGAAATGGCCATTCCGGTAGTATTGGTCAACGAGGTTGTGGGCATTCTGAATGTGCAGAGTAAAAGAGTCGCCGGTTTAACCCGAGAAGATGAGAAAACGCTGCAAGCGCTGGCTAACCAGGTGGCCATTGCCATCCACAACACTCGTCTCTTTTCCCAGATGCAAGAGGTCCGGCAGTATCAGGAACTCACGGTCAGCAATTATCTGGCCTTTGTAGAGCAAGTAGCCAAAGGTGATCTAACCGCTCGCCTCACTTTCAACGGCCATGGGGAGAATGACACCCTCTCTACCCTGGGCCAAAACTTGAATAACATGGTCGAAAGTTTGGGCGAAATGACGTCCCAGATCCGCGAAGCTACCATCAATGTGGCCGCAGCGTCTACAGAAATCATGAGCGCCACCGCCCAGCAGGCTACCCGAGCGTCGGAGCAATCGGCCGCCATTTCACAAATTTCGACCACCATTGACGAGGTTAAAATGATTGTCGAGCAAGCCTTTGCCAAGGCCCAGGCGGTGGCGGAGCAGGCCCAGCGCACCCGCGATGTGGCTCAGGTCGGCCAACGCGCGGTCAGCGGCACGGTCGAGGGTATGAGCCAGATTAAAGATCGGGTCGAGGGTATTGCCGAAAATATCCTGGCTTTGAGCGAGCAGACACAACAAATCGGCGAGATCATTGCGACGGTCAACGATATTGCCGCCCAGAGCAATCTGCTGGCTTTAAATGCCTCGGTCGAAGCCGCCCGGGCCGGTGAGCATGGTAAGGGCTTCGCCGTGGTGGCGGTGGAGGTCCGCAACCTGGCCGAGCAGTCCAAACAAGCGACGGCCCAGGTCAAATCCATTCTGAACGAAATCCAACGGGCGACGAACGCCGCCGTGATGGCCACCGAAGAGGGCACAAAGGGGGTTGACACGGGGGTAGACCTAACCGGTCAAGCCGGCGAAACGATCCAGCGTTTGGCGGCCAGCATCAGCGAGAGCGCCAGCGCCGCCCAGCAAATCCTGGCCAGCGTCCAACAGCAAACCACCGGCGTCGAGCAGATTGCCCTGGCCATGCAGAATATCAACCAGGCCACGGTGCAAAACCTGGCCTCCACCCGCCAGGCTGAGAAAGCAGCTCAGGACCTGGCCGCCCTGGCCCAGCAAATGGAAAGTCTGGTCGCCAGGTATCGCCTGAACTAAAACAGAGCAGCAAGATGGGTTTAAGCGCAGAAATTCGCCAACAACTGATTAATAGCTTCAAAGCCGAACAAAGCGAGCATGTGCAGAAAATCAATCAGGGCTTGTTGGCGTTGGAGAAAAATCCGCCTGCCCCGGAGCAGCAAGACATTCTTAAAGAAATTTTTCGTGAGGCGCACAGCCTCAAAGGGGCAGCGCGAGCCGTCGGCGTGACGATCGTCGAAAGCCTGGGCCATGCCCTGGAAGAACTGCTGCTGGCAGCCAAAGAGAGCCGCCTGACCTTTTCTCCGGAGTTGTTTGACCTGCTCTACCAGTCTCTCGACGCGGTTGAGTTGGTCATGGCTCAACTGGAAGCCGGCCAATCGGCGCCCCCCGCCGCAGTCCTGGAATTACTGACCCGCCTGGAAGAGACGGCGCGAGGGAGCGGGAAACAGGGGAGCAAAGAGGAAGCCTTTTCATCAGGCGTGGCAGAGCCGCAGGCTCCCGCCGGGCAGGAGCAAGACCATGAGGGCGACGAAAGGGAGGAGACCGCTTCTCCCCACCCCTCCAGCCCTCCAGCCCTCCAGCCACCCAACCCGGCGGATGAAACTATCCGTGTTTCGGTGAGCAAGTTGGATGCGCTTATGGCCCAATTTAGCGAATTGTTGAGCGCCAAGATCCGGGCTGAACAACGCCTGGCCGAAGTGCGCCAAATGCAGAATCTGGCCACCGATTGGCAAAAAGAGTGGCAAACACTGCGGAGTCATTACAATCGCCTGCTCCGCAACGGCCATAAGACCGACGGCCGGCCGATGGCCGCTGAACCTAAATCCCCTGCCCCGCGCTCCTCTGCTCAGCGGCCCAGGGAGATCACAGCCCTGGTTGATTTTTTGACTCACAACCAGGAACAACTGCGAACTTTTAATGCCCAGGCCAACACTTTGTATCGCCAGTTGGCGAACGACACGTTGCGGATGTCGCTCATTATTAACGAGCTGCAAGAAGAGATCAAACGGGTGCGCATGCTGCCGCTGCGGACCATCACCGCTACCTTTGCCCGCATGGTCCGTGACCTGACCCGTGAACAGGGTAAACAAATTAATCTGAGTATCTGGGGCGGCGAAACAGAGCTGGACAAACGGGTCCTGGAGCAGATCAAAGACCCGCTGATCCACCTGCTGCGTAATGCCGTAGATCACGGTTTGGAAAGACCCGAATTTCGCCAGCAGGCAGGCAAACCAGCCGAAGGACAAATTACGCTGTCGGCCAACCAGCAGGGCCACAATATTGTCATTACCATCAGTGATGATGGCAGCGGGTTGGATTTGGCGGCCATCCGTTTGGCTGCGGTTCGCCGGGGCTTAAGGTCTCATGCTGAGACTGAAAAAATGAGCGACACCGAAGTAGCTAACCTCATCTTCGACTCCGGTCTGTCCACCAGTAAAATTATTACCGATATTTCTGGCCGAGGCGTGGGGTTGGATGTGGTTCGCCAGAATGTTGAGGCGCTGCAGGGTATCCTGGATGTCAGCTCTGCGCCGGGGCAAGGCACTACTTTTACCCTAACCTTACCCTTGACCCTGGCCAGTTCGCATGGGTTGTTGGTCCGCAGCGGAGAGCAGGTTTTTGCTTTACCGCTCACTACGGTCGAGCGCATGCTTCAGGTTAAGGCAAGTGACGTTGCCACTGTGTCCGGCAAAGAAGCCATCATTTATCAAGGTAAGCCGGTGGCATTGGCTCGATTGAGCGACCTGCTCGAATTGCCAGCGGGGAGCCAGGAGGCTGCCCGGCTGACCGTGGTGATTATTGCCGTCGCGGAGAAGCGGTTGGGTTTGATCGTAGACGATCTCGTGGGCGAACAGGAGATTGTCGTCAAAAGCCTTGGCAAGCAACTGGTCAAAGTCGGGGGGTTGGCGGGAGCCACCGTCCTCGGCTCAGGACAGGTGATGCTGGTGCTGCATGCGGCTGATTTAGTCAAATTGGCAACGCGCGCGCTCCCGAAGACCTCGGCCACAAGTGGCCCTGAACTACACCAACCGGCTGAACTTAAAACGATCCTGGTCGTTGATGACTCGATTACCACGCGCACCCTGGAAAAGAATATCCTTGAAGCCGCCGGCTATCAGGTTAAATTAGCCACGGATGGGGAAGAGGCGCTGGGCGTGCTGGCCACAGACGGCCTGCCCCATCTGATTGTGTCTGATATCAACATGCCCCGGCTGGATGGCTTCGACCTGACCCATCGGGTTAAACATGATACCCGGTATGCCAACATCCCGGTTATCCTGGTAACGTCGCTGGACTCGCCGGCTGATAAAGCGCGGGGTATCGAGGTAGGCGCCGATGCCTACATTGTTAAAAGCAGGTTCGACCAGGGCAGCCTGCTGGACACAATTGAGCAACTGATCTAGCGTTGATTTGGCGATAATAGGCAATGAAGAGTCAAACTATGCCCATCCGCGTGCTGGTAGCTGAAGATTCACCCACTTACCGGGAGTTATTGGTGACCATTTTGCAGAGCACACCGGATTTACAGGTGATCGGCACAGCCCGCAATGGGACCGAAGCGGTACGGCTGGCCAAGCGGCTCAGGCCCGATGTAATTACGATGGACGTATACATGCCTGAAATGGACGGCTTTGAAGCTACCCGCCAAATTATGACTGAAATGCCCTGTCCAGTGGTCGTTATTAGCGCCAGCACCGATAAAGATCAGCAAGACTTAACCTTTAACGCGCTCAAGGCCGGGGCGTTATCGGTTCTGGAAAAGCCGACCCTGCAAGACACCCCTGAAGCTTATGAGGCCCTGGTTAGGCAGGTCAGGCTTATGTCAGAGGTCAAAGTGGTGCGGCGCTGGAGCAAACCAACAGGGCCGCTCGATCCGAAATCAACAGCGGCGGCGAATGTCTCGCCCTTTATCCAGAATGGACATTCCAAAATTCAAATGGTCGTGATTGCTTCTTCGACAGGAGGACCGGGTATCCTGGCCGAAATTTTGAGCAAGTTGCCGGGCAATTTTCCGGTTCCTATTTTAATTGTGCAGCATATTACCCCTGGCTTTGGGGTGGGCCTGGCCGATTGGCTCAATCAGCAAACCCCGCTGCAAGTGCGTCTGGCCCGCCACGCAGACGAACCTAAACCGGGCGAGGTCCTCATTGCCCCCGATGGCGCCCATATGATGATTAACAGTATGGGGTTAATCGCGCTGAATAACGCGCCGGCTGTGCATGGACTGCGGCCGGCGGCCAATTATCTATTTCATTCCGTGGCCCGGACCTATGGACCTAGAGCGATTGGGATTATTTTGACTGGGATGGGCAGTGATGGAGCCGAAGGGTTACAGTCTATGCGCCAGGCCGGTGCGCACACGATTGCTCAGGATAAAGAGACCTGTGTTGTTTTTGGGATGCCGGCCGTGGCCATCTCCCTAGACGCGGCTGAGCAAATTTTACCGGCTAAGCAGATTGCTTCGGCTATATTGGCATTGATTGAGTAAGGATAACATGGCTACATTATCACAACCCCGTCCCGCTTCTAATCCATCGAGTACAAGTGATCAAACCACTCCACCTAGCCGTGATCCCTTGATCTTGATGGAATTGGTGATTAACAGTCTTGGCCAGAAATCAGACAAGATAAAAATCTTAAGCGAAATATTACCCCGTATTTTAGCCCTCGGCGAAGTGGAGCAGGGCGCTTTGTTGGTTGTGGGCAATGAAGCTCACCAATTGACGGCGGTCATCAAGCAAAAGCTCCCTGATGAGGTGATTCGACAGTTCACCAGGGAGGAGTTAGGCCAGCAATTATTGGCCGGGAAACAGGTCTATCTGACTTCTCAACGCTTGCAGCTTAATCCCGAACAAGCCCTGCTAAGCCGGCATAAGCTAAAATATTTGCTTGGTTTGCCGCTCCAGTTTAACAAAGAAATTTTAGGCGGCCTTATTGTTGGTTCATCCAACGATTTTCTTCGCCCCGAAGCACAACACCGCCTGGAAGCACTGGGCCAACTGACGGCCCTGTTTTTGGATCATACCCGCCTGCGTACCCAGATTCAGCGCCAGAGCCAGGCCAAAGTTCAACCGGACTCCCCGCCCAGTTCGTCCACCACGCATGAGCTGGAAGAGTTATTAGCCGCTATTATGTCGGCTGAAGAAGAAGTTGTCCGCCAGAACAAAGACCTGGGTATACTCAACTCTCTCTCGAATGAAGTAGGGGGTATCCTGCAATTAAATGTGATCCTCGAGGCGGCAGTCAGGCAGACCAGGCAGGCTTTAAATGTTGAGATTGGCTGGTTTTACATCTTTGAAGAGGGGTCTCTGGTTTTACGGGAGCACCAAGGACTTTCTGAGCAATATGTGCAGGAGTTAAGGCAGCTTAAACCAGGCGACGGCGCGGAAGGAATGGCTTTTAGCCGCAGACAGCCGATTCTTCGTGACACCCTCCTGTTTCACAGCGGTCGGGCGCGGGCGGTGGTTGAGGCTGAAGGTCTCCGGGCAGTGGCTGCTGTCCCCTTGCTGGACCCGGCGGGTGACCGGGCTTTAGGCGTTTTAGCGGTGGGTGACCGGACCTCACGCCAATGGTCCCCCCGTGATCAGCGCCTGCTGACCTTGATTTGCCGGCAAGTGGCCCAGGCCGTGGGTAACTCTCAAACCTTCGTTGAGGCGCAAAAGAAAGCAGCTACCTGGGAGGCTAAGTACAGCACAATCCAGGAGAGTCATGCCCAGCTTGTCCACCGAACGGAGATTTTGGAGCAACAAATTGACTCACTGCGCCAGGTAGAACAGCAGATATGGCTCGCCCTGGCTGCCTCTCAAAAAGCCCGCCGTGATCGAGGCCATGAACACCATGCGGTCCATGAAAGAGATGATCAGCTAGTGGCTATCCTGAAAAAGGCTTTAGCAACCTTAAACAAGGATGAAGAGACACCGCCCCTGGCCAAGGCCAGTTAGGGTTTCGAGTTCTTAACTATGACAACGGACCCAGTCAATCGTGTAGGGAGTCAAGATATGAGTGCAGAGCGAAGAGTTTATATCAATAATGATTTAGATATTGTGACAGCCCGCATGCAGGCCCGTGAAATGGCCCGGCAAGTCGGCTTTGGCACTGCTGACCAGGCTCGTATCTCATTGGCTGCCTCGGAATTGGCTCGAATTTTGGCCTGGACGCACGGTTTTGAACCCCGCCAGTTAATCATGTCCCCGGCAACGAGAGATGGGGCGCCGGGTATACAAGTTTCCTGCCTGATTTGTTTTGACCCCATCTCGGAAGATAGTGAAAACAATGAGGCCGAGAGATTAGTGAAACAGAATCATAGTCTGGAGGGGGCGCGCCAGTTGGTTGATGAAAGTTTTATTGAACCCCAAGACAATAAACACGCCCGCATTACCCTGGTGAAATGGTTGACGCCGAGTAAATGATGAAAGGATTGCCTATATGACATCGAACAACAGCAACGCAGAGGCCGTTTATCGTCCCTCGATATTAATTGTTGAAGATAGCCCTCCGCAGGCTCTTAAGGTAAAATTAGTCCTGGAAAGTAACGGCTGCCAGGTGGTTTGGGTTGATACCGGTTGGGCCGGGGTGGCGGCGGCCAAAAATCAGCGTTTCGATCTCATCGTCCTGGATGTAGAACTCCCCGACATTGATGGCTTTACGGTGTGCCGCAACCTGAAAGCTGAACCAGAGTTGGCCGAAGTGCCTGTGGTTATGCTGACCACCCGCGACCACGCCGAAGATGTCCTGAATGGCCTGGAAATCGGGGCTGTTGATTACATTCCTAAAGATGCCTTTGCCGAAATGGTCTTACTCGAAACCATCAAACAAATGGTTCGCGACATACCTAAAACGTAACTACCTATTGCATAACTCATCTATTTGTCTGGCAGAAAAAACTGATGGAAACCCCTGTACCGGCTGAACCTAAAAATGAGACGGCGTTTGTGATCGAGGATTGGCCCATGAGTTTGGAGGCCACTCGCGAGCGCCTCAGAAATACGCAGCGCCGGCTGGAACAATACCGGGCGGCTTTGCGCTTGGCCGGGGTTGAGATCGAGCGCCGCAATCGCGGTATTATTTCCCTGACCGCCTTTGCTTTCCAAGCCAGTGCCGCAGCTAATCCAACCGCCCTCTTGAAACTGGCTCTGGTCCAGGCTTTGGAAATCACCGGCGCACCAACAGGCGCGATTGTACTGATTAATCCCTCGACCAAGGCCCTGATGGTAAATGTTCACAAGGGACTCACCCTGGAACTGGCCGATATTTTGACCGGGAGACAGGTAGGGCATGGCGCTACCGCCCTGATGCCTCATCTGGTAGCGGGCCTGGGCGCTCTCCTGGAGCAGGCCACCAGCGATGATCGAGACGAGCAGATTCTCCTGGCTGTGACTAATCTGACCAGTCTGGTCAGTCTTCCGCTTCAGGTTGGGTCCAAGCTGATGGGCGCGTTATTGATAGGCTTGCAGGGCAAGACCCGCTTCAAATCGGCTGAACTTTGCTTTTTGATGGCCATGAGCCAGGAAACGGCGATTGCCCTCGAAGCACTCAGCCTGCGCGAAGGCTTGTGGCTCACAGCCGAGACCCTGCTCGGTAATGAGACGGTCAGTGTCGAACTCCAGCCCGACGATCAGACCGATCTTAACAGCAAAGCGGCCACCCCGCTCGAATTGCCCACCTTCAGCCTGCCCCAACCAGCCAAAGATGATCTGGAGCAACTGCTGGCCGCTATGATGGAGGCCGAAGATGAAGTCCAGCAGCAGAATACAGACTTACAAACCCTCAACACCATTGCCGAGTTGATGAACCGGACCCTGAATCTCAAAGAGATTTTGCAGTACGCTGTCGAGCAGAGCAGAAACATTCTGGAGACAGACGCTGCCTGGATTTACCTCCTCAACGAGCAGGGCAAGTTAGAGCTGGCGGCCCACAGTGGTCTCTCCCATACCTATGTCCGCGGCATGCACCAGTTAGCCCTGGGCGAGAGCCTGGAAGGGCAAGTCGCTGCTGAAAATGCGGCTCAATTTATCCAGGTTACCTCGACCCATATGCATAAAATCTGGGTGGACAAAGAGCAGCTTCATGCCCTGGCTGCTGTGCCGATTACCCGTCCAGAGACACGGGCCGGTCAGAGCGGTTCTCACGTGGTCGGCGTTTTGGCTACAGGGAGGCGTGTCCTCCCGCCCCATTTGTGGACACCCCGTGAGGTCCGCCTGCTCTCCTCGATAGCTAACCAATTTGCCCTGGCTATTGATAATGCCCAGTTGTACACCCAGATGCAAGAAAACCAGGCCAGTCTAACTGCTGGCAACGAAATTTTACGCGAAGTTAACGACATGCTGCTCCAGCGGAATGCTGTACTGGAAAGCTTTGTTCAGGATGATTTGAGCGCGGCCCTGATCACAGCCAGCCAGGCGATTACGCACTTAACCAGCGAAACTCCGGCCGAGGCCCGCCAACAGGCAATTATCACGCTCCAAAAAGTAATCAATCGGCTGGACGATATGGCCCAGCTCATCCTGTCGTCTGGCGCTTAACCCTTTTCACCACAAAAAAAAGGAGGAACAGGCCAGCCCACTCCTCCCGTTACTCCGTGATAAAACTCAACCCACCAAAATCTGCTCAACCGCCTGCAATTCGTCGGCGCTAAAATCAAGATGCTTGAGCGTTGCCACCAGTTCCTCAATCTGGCTGACTCGACTGGCGCCGATGAGCGCCGAGGTGACCCCCGGATGGCGCAAAACCCAGGCGACGGCTAGTTGAGCCAGTGATTGTCCCCGTGCTTGAGCAATCCCTTGAAGTTTTCTCACCTTGGCCAATCTTTCCTCGACAACCCGGTCACCCCAGTGAAGTTGGCCCTCATACTTGGCGGCTCGCGAGTCTTCAGGCACCTTGTCGAGATACTTGTCGGTCAAAATACCCTGGGCCAACGGTGAAAAACAGATGCAGCCAATCCCTTCCTCGGCCAGCGTATCGAGCAGCCCTGCCTCGATCCAGCGGTCAAACATGTTGTAGCGCGGCTGGTGAATCAGGCAGGGTGTCCCCAATTCCCGCAGCAGCTTGGCCGCTTGGCGCGTCTGTTCGGGGTCGTAGGTCGAGATACCCACATAGAGCGCGCGGCCACTGCGGACAATATAATCGAGGGCGCTCATAGTTTCTTCCATCGGGGTGTTGGGGTCGGGGCGGTGGCTGTAGAAGATGTCTACGTAGTCCAGGCCCATTCGCTTCAAGCTCTGGTCAAGGCTGGCCACCAGGTATTTACGCGAACCCCATTCTCCGTAGGGGCCGGGCCACATGAGGTAACCCGCTTTGCTGGAGATGATCAATTCATCCCGATAACAGGCGAAATCTTGCTTAAAAATCTGGCCAAAATTCTCTTCCGCAGACCCAGGCGGGGGCCCGTAATTGTTGGCCAAGTCAAAATGGGTAATGCCCAGATCAAAGGCACGGTGGAGCATAGCCCGGGCGTTCTCTAATGGATCTACCCCTCCAAAGTTGTACCACAAACCCAATGAAATAGCCGGCAAAAGCAGCCCACTCCGGCCGCAGCGATTATAACGCATGCTGTCGTAACGCGTATCAGCGGGTAAATAATTCACAGTAGCCTCCTGAGAGTTTTTGAATTTTTATCTCCGAAAAGAGGGATTCATTCTACTTCCAATCCTATCTTTGAACAAGTATGGTGAATAAGCTACCCGCGAAAACCCTTCATCAAGATCTAAAATCTTTTTTGACTCTTGCTGCAAATTCTGTTATTATCTTTCTGCCGTCATAACATCATACCAGCATACCAGTAAACCAAACGGCATTTGAGCACATTTCCAAGGGGGGAAGATGTACTCCACTATTCACACCTCGCGGCTCTACGAACAAATCATCCAACAAATCCAATCCCTCGTCATGCAGGGCGTCCTCCGCCCCGGCGATAGACTCCCCTCCGAACGCGAACTGGCCGAACAGTTCGGCGTCAGCCGCACCGCCGTCCGCGAAGCCGTCAAAGCCCTCAGCGAAAAAGGCCTCGTCGAAATCCTCCCCGGCCGCGGCACTTTCATCACCAACTTCACCTCGGCCATGATGCGTGACTCGCTCGATTTGATCGTCAAACTCGGTTTGCCCAACGGCGTGGCCCATCTGAACGAGGTCCGCACCCTCCTGGAACCCGGCATTGCCGCTCTGGCTGCCGAACGCATCACCGAAGCGGAGCTGCACAATTTGGAGCAGGCGGTGGCGGCGATGGATGCGGCAATGACTGATGCCGATGCCTTTGCCGAGGCGGACCTGGAGTTTCACCTGGTTCTGGCTCGGGCCAGCCACAATCCGCTGATCCCGATCCTGCTGGACCCGATTGTGGACCAGTTGCGAGAACACCGGCAGCGGATTTTTCTGGTGGAGGGGGGGCCGCAGCGGGGGCAGTATCATCACCGGCGGATCTTGGCGGCGGTCAAGAAGCGAGAGCCGGCCGCTGCCCGTGAGGCGATGTGTGCTCATCTCAAACAGGTCCTCGCCGACAGCGAAGCAGTTAAAGTTATCTCAGGAGAAAAATAAATGACAATGAGTCCATCCGCTCGGATGCGAGCGCCCACCCAACAAATTCAAACGATTGAGAGCGATATTGTCATCATCGGCGGGGGAGTAGCGGGTTGCCTGGCTGCCCTGGGAGCTGCTGAAGCCGGGGCCAAGGTGGTTATTTGTGAAAAAGGCGGCATCATCGAGCGCAGCGGCAGCGTGGCAGCCGGGGTGGACCACTACATTGCCATCCTGGAAGAAGGGCCAGAGTGGGATACGCCGGAGTACCTCCTCCGGCACATTCCCGCCGTCACCGAGGGTGTGACCGATATCGAGGCGGCGGCCCGTCTGGTCTACGGGCTTAAACCGATGGTGCGGTATCTGGAAAATTTAGGTGTAAACTTCCACGACCCGCAAAACGATGATATTCCCTACTACCGCCATCGAGCTTTTGGCCTGCCCGGCAAGTATCACATCAATTTTGATGGCAGCGACTTTAAACGCGCGATCGGTCACGCGGTGCGTAAAACCAGGGCCAATGTGTTGGAACGAGTGATGGTCACGGAAATCCTCATGGAGAATGGCCAGCCGAGGGGAGCGGTCGCTTTTCATATCCGGCACGGCACGGTCTACTTTATTTCGACCCGGGCGGTCGTTGTGGCTACCGGCGACGCCAACCGGCTGGGTCGGAACGCCTCCGGTTTACCCTTTGATAGCTGGCACATGCCTTACAACACCGGCGACGGTCACGCCATGGCCTTGCGGGTGGGCGCCCAATTGGGCAACATGGAATTTACCGATTGCACGGTTACGCCCAAAGGGTATTCCACTCAGGGGCTGAATGCCTTTATGGGCGGCGGCGCTCACCTGATTAATGCCCTGGGGGAACGTTTTATGTTCAGATACAGCCCCGATGGCGAGCGCGGCCGGCGGTCTGATATCGTTAATGGGGTGGTGGCTGAAACACTGGCCGGGCGAGGTCCTATTTACTGTGACTGCACCCATCTGCCCCTGGACGAAATTCGCCGTCTCGAGAGCACCCTGGGTGTTGACCGGCCTGCTTTGCCCATCTATTTAGCCCAGAAAAAGATTGACCTGGCCAAGGAGCCTTTTGAGGTAACTGTCGGTGAGATAGCCGCCGTCCGGGCCGGAGCGCTTTTCCGGGGCAGCGGCATGCATATTGATGCCGATTGCGCGAGCAACATTCCGGGGCTTTTTGCGGCGGGCGACTGCACGACAATGGGCGCAGCCATCGCCGGGGCCGCCGTCATGGGCCATGTGGCCGGTATCAGCGCCGGGCGATACGCTCTCTCTCAGCCCAGGCCCCGGCCCGTTCCCCCGGAAGTTCAGGAACGCATCCAGGAAACCCTTTACCAGCCTTTACAGCGAGAGCAGGGGCTTAAATTTCACCAATTTGAAGATCAAGTGCGGGCGATTGTGACCGGTCTTATCGGCTACCGGCGGGATGAGCAGCGTTTAAAAGAAGCGCTGCGCCAGCTCCACACGCTACGTGAGCTGGAGGCTAAGCTGATCGCCGAGGATTATCACGGCGTCATGCGCGTCAACGAAGCTCGCAGCATTCGCGCCGTGGCCGAAGCTATCGCCGCCAGCGCCCTGGAGCGCCGGGAGACCCGCAGCGGCGCGTCCAATTATCGGGTGGATTATCCCCAGAAAAATGATGAGCTTGGCTTAAGAATTTTCACGGTGGAACAGGCAGGAGATGAGTTGAAAGTTTCCTCGCAGCCAACGGGTATTCCTTCGAGCGTACTGCCGGAAGCGCCACCCAAGAAAGAGGGTTGGTAACGATGCCTATTTTCATTAATGAAAATACCTGTGTTGACGGCTGCACTATCTGCGACTTTTTCTGCCCTGGCGATATTATTTACCGCGAGGCCAAAGATAAACCACCCATCGTCAAATATCAGGACGAGTGTTGGTACTGCGGCGCGTGCGTCATTCACTGTCCTGTTGACGCCGTGAGCATTGTTTTTCCACCCGAGATGCTCCACTGTGAAACCAGTGTTGAAGCGCTGGTGACGCCACAGCCAAGCCTAGCTGAGCCTGACCCACCTTGACCGGGTCTCGCTGCTGCTGGCCGTTGACCTGGGAGTAAGCTGCCTGGCTTTTCTGGAATCATCTTTATTTTAGATTAACAAAGGGGGGATTATCATCATGCCTAACCCACCACAGGTGAGTGGAGCTGCCGAAGCTCGAAATTTGCGCCTGATCGGTCACTCAGACTTAAACGGCCACGGCGACGGCATGCAGCTTATGCTCAAGGATCGCTACCTCTTTGTTGGGCATGTGTTGGGCCAAATAGGCACGACCATTCTCGACGTGTCTAACCCCCAGGAACCTCGGGTAGTCCAGCAATTAAAAATCCCACCCCATACTCACACGCATAAAGTTCAAATTGCCGGCGACATCCTGATCATCAATTACGAAAAATATCCACCCAAGGGCAAAGAAAATATGCCCAAACAGGCCGGTATTCAAATTCTCGACATCTCCGATCCGCCGGAACCGCGTGAGATTGGCTTCTTTTCAACCGGCGGCAAAGGGGTGCATCGGGTTTGGTACACCGGCGGTCGGTATGCTTATATGTCGGCCACGCCGGATGGCTACAGCGACCGGATTATGATGATCGTAGACATTTCCGACCCGGCCCACCCCCAAGAAGTATCGCGCTGGTGGATGCCCGGAATGTGGACGGCGGGAGGGGAACAACCGAGTTGGCCCGCTCATCTGCGGGTGGGGGCGCATCACCCAGTGGTCTGGCAAAACCGGGCCTATTGGGGTTTCTGGGATATGGGCGTGATTATCATGGACATTTCAGACCCGGCCAAGCCGCAGGAGGTTTCTCGCCTGGGCTGGGCGCCGGAAGATGGCGGCCACACCCACACGGCTATGCCTTTACCGCAGCGCAACTTGCTGGTGGTTACCGACGAGGCCACCGAACCCGAATGTCAGGAAGTCCGCAAGCGGGTCAGGTTACTGGATATCAGCGACGAAACCCGCCCCCGCCTTATCGCCAAGTTCCTGGAACCCCAGGGGGATTTTTGCCAGCGGGGACTTCGTTTTGGACCTCATAACGTGCATGAAAACCGTCCTGGCTCCTTCATCAGTGATCAAATCATTTTTGTGACTTACTTCAACGCCGGATTGCGGGTTTATGATATTAAGAACGCTGAATCCCCGGAAGAAGTGGCCTCCTACATTCCCCAAACACCGGCGGGCCAGCAGGCCGTCCAAACCAACGATGTCTTTGTCGCCGAAAACGGACTGATTTATATCAGTGATCGGGTTAGCGGCGGCGTTGATATTTTAGAGTTGAATTTGTAGGATAAGCAGTAACTTGTAGCAGGGAGCAAAGCCGCAGAGCCGCTTAATTTACCTGTCTATAATCCACCGTTCGCTTTACAAGGGAGTAAATAATGCCAATTACCCCTCGAACCCTCATTTCCGCCCGCCCGCATCGTAAATCGGGCTTTGCCAGGTTACAAGGCTTCCAGAGACGGCCTGCCCTGCTACATAGCCCTGATCTTTCAATGACTCCATCCCGTCTCTGGGTAGAAGAAATTGACGCTGAGCCAAACGAAACCCATTTTGAACTAAAAACGAGACCCCTATCAAACGACGAAGAGGAGTTATGCTAGAAGTTGTTGCCGAGAACTTAACCGTTGAATATGACTTAATCCGCGAAAAACAAACCTTAACTGCTCTCTGGGATTTTAATCTCAGGGTTCCGGCCGGCGAATTCCTGGTTGTGGTGGGGCCAAGCGGCTGTGGTAAAACAACGTTTATCAATGTGGTGGTCGGGCTGATCAAAGCCAGCAGAGGAAAGGTATTATGTGGCGGCAAAGAAGTTACCGGCCCGGGTAGCGATAGAGCCATGGTTTTTCAAGATTATGCCCTCATGCCCTGGCGAACCATTAAGAAAAACGTTGAATTTGGGTTAGAACTACAGGGCCGCCTGAATGGGGAGTCCAGAAAAAATGTTGAACATTACATCAGGTTGGTGGGGTTAAAGGGCTTTGAGGAAAACCTGCCCCATGAACTGTCGGGCGGGATGCGGCAGCGGGTTGGCTTGGCCCGCGCCCTGGCGACCGAACCCCAAGTTTTGGCCATGGACGAACCGTTTGGGGCGCTCGACGCCATGACCCGCGAGGTTATGCAGGCGGAGTTTGAGAAAATCCTGTCAAAAACAAAGCAAACTGTTATCTTTATCACCCACTCTATTGACGAAGCCATCACCATGGGCGACCGCATTGTGGTCATGACCGCCGGTCCTGGTCGAAGCAAAGCGATTATAGATGTTGACATTCCCCGTCCCCGCTGGGCGATTGACGTGCGGGAGCATCCCCATTACCGGGAACTTCGGCATGAAATCTGGCAAATGTTAAAGTCGGAACAACAGGCGCAGATGGAACGTGAAAGTCAGCATGAGTAGGTCCAGGCCATTGTTACACCCTACAAGCTGTCCATTGAGAGTGAATCGTAATCCCTAATCAGTGAGACTGTTCACTGATCTCTGATAACTGATTTACTGTTTTTAAGGAGGTCAATCGTATGGCGACAACATTCGAGGTAGCAGCAGTTCAGGACATACCCACCCGCCGGCCAATCGAGCGCCCGATCGGTTGGGACGGATTTAAAGCGCGGTATGGCATTCTGGTAATTACCATCATTAACTTTGCCCTCTTCTTTACCCTCTGGGAAATTGTCGCTCAGATGGGTATCTTCAGTAAATTGTTACTGCCTCCCATTTCAGGGGTGTATGCCGAAACTATCAAATTGGCGGCAAACGGCGAACTTTGGAAGCATATTAGCTTTAGCGCCACCAACTTTACGGTTGGCTTCCTCATTGCGACGGTAGCCGGCGTTCCCCTGGGGCTGCTCCTGGGGGCTTCCAGGAAACTTGATATTCTCGTCGGTCCCTATGTTTGGGCGCTCTTCTCCACGCCGCGCGAGGCCCTGCTCCCGCTCATTACCGTTGCTCTCGGCTTTGGAATGGCCTCCAAGGTGTTTTTGATCTTTTTGGGGGCCTTTTTTGTTATCGTGATTAATACCTGGGCCGGGGTTAAAACGGTAGAACAGAGTCTCATTCATGCCGGAAAAGTATTTGGGGCTAATCGCATCACTATCTTTAGCAAGATTGTGGTCCCCTATACTCTGCCGTTTATCGTTGTCGGCTTGCGGTTGGGAGTTACCCGCGCTCTGGTGGTGACAATCATCGCCGAAATGATCGCCAGTTCCCGGGGCATGGGCTATGTCATCATGCGTGCCGTTGACGAGTTCAACTCGGCCAAACTCTTTTCGATGATCCTGATCCTGGTGATCGTTTCAATGACGCTGGTAACGGGCATGCGCCGCCTGGAAGCCTGGGTAGCGCCCTGGCGGGAAAAGTCGTCGGTCTAGGTTGTCGCTCGATTAAGCGCCTGATAATTGAGGAAAAGGAGGGTGAATGAAGAAAAGCGGTTAGGGCTTGCTGGCAAAACTGCCTGCGTCACCGACGGGGCACATTCAACAAGTATCAATAAAGTGCAGCTTCATTTTTTAAAGGAGGATGACGATGTCTGGTAAACGTTCAATCCATCGCGCAATCACTCGCCGCGAGTTTCTCAGGGGAAGTATGTACACCGGCGTGGGCTTTGGGACAATTTGGCTCTTGGGAGGGTGTGGCGGGGCTGCGCCAGCCGCGGCCCCGACCGAGGCGCCGGCAGCGGCCACCCCGGTTCCTGCCACCGCCACCCCGGTTCCTGCCACCGCCACCTTAGCTCCGGCGACAGCAGAGGCAGCGGCGGCAGCACCGGCTGAGACCGCGAGCCTCATCCATGGCACCTACAACCCCAACTGGGCCAACCTGGTGATCAACGAACTGGCCGATCATTTTGGCTGGCTTAAAGAAGAGGGGATCAACTCACAAGAGATCATTATCGTCGAACAAACGCAAATCTTTCCGGCGCTCATTGGTGGCAGTTTGTTGACTGCCCAGCAAGACACCGACGCCGTGGCTGCGGCTAATCTACAGGGTGAGCCGATTCGCTTTATTGCCGGCTACCGGGATAAGGAAGCCTGGATTTTCGGCGTTGCCAAGGGCATTGAAACGGTTGAGGATCTCGTGGGCAAGCAGGTGAGCGGCGGCGCGGCCGGCTCGCGCAATGAATATTTGGGCAAAGAAATGATCCGCCGGCTGGGCGGCGACCCTGACGCGATGGAGTGGGTGCCTGTTGGCGGCGGCTCTGACGCGCGCGTTGAGGCGGTAAATGCAGGCGTTATTGTCGGCACGGTGATGCAGCCTCGCCATAAGCCTTTGATCGCAAATGGCGGCGGCAAAATTCTATTTGAAGAACTGGCAGAAGTGCCCCAGGATTGTTACTGTGTCCACGAAAACTGGCTTAGCAACAATGAACGAACCGTGGTCGGCTTTCTCAAAGCGACGATTCGGGCCCGCGAGTTCTTTAAGGATGCCAACAACAAAGAGGAAATCATCAAGATCATGGAGGGGCGCGGCTATGAGTTTTCCGATATCTTCAGAGAACTGTATGAAGCAGATTTGAATGTCATTAGCGCCACTGGTCACTTCAACATTGAGGCGATGGAAACACTGATCGCCGATGCGGTCAGAACGGGCAATATTGAAAAAGAAATTGACTGGCGAGAATTTGTCCGCATGGATTATTTAAATCAGGCTTACAAAGAACTGGGGATGGACGACAAGGTGGTAGAGTACAGTTAATTGCTCTAACGTAACCGAAAAGTGACTGGCACTTGGTTAGCCCTAAACTTTGCTGTTCTCAATCGTCTTGCCATAGAGAAAAGTGCCAGTCACCTGAGTATTTCTTGGAAGTACCCGCGCGAAAACTCGTTAAGACGATTGATGGAGAATTATATGGCCAATGATTGGAATGAGGTTCGTTATCAGCTCGACAAATCGGAAAACTTTCGCGAAATCTGCAACTCCCCCTGGTACAGCGACACCCTCTACGACAAGTTCTCCGAGGCGGAATATGAACGCCGGCACAACCTGGCCCGTGAGAAAATGGCCCGCGAGGGCGTTGATGCGCTCATCCTGACCGGCAGCCCCAATATATACAGCATGGGTGGCGGCGTTACCTGGGCCTCCGGCTTGGTTGACGAACGCGGTCTGGCCCAATATCTCTTGCTCCCCCGCCAGGGTGAGCCGATGTTGATCTACCCTCACGCCGGCTGCCATATTGAAGCGGCCCGCCGGATGGTCTCCGTGCGCGACGTCCGCGGCTCGAAGGGAGGCCAGTATGGGCATGTTCTGGCCGACCGGCTGGAAGAGTTGGGTCTGCAAGCCGCTCGCATCGGCATCACCGCCGCCGACCGCAACGGGCCGGAATACATGGGCCTGACCTGTTTCCGCCAGTTGGAAGCCCGCCTGCCCCAGGCCACCTTTGTTTTTCTACCCAAACTACTCCATGAATTGACCTATCTCAAAAGCGACGAAGAGATCGCCGCGATGGCCCGGGCCGGCGAACTGGTCATCCAGGCTCTGGAAGCGGTGGCGGCAACGGCCCGTTCCGGCGTGCGGGAATACCAGCTTGAGGCAGCCGGGACGCACGCCATTATGAACGGCGGGGGGCGAGTTCATTTGATGATGATCGGCTCCACCTCCATGCACGATCCCCGGCTGGTCTTTCCTAATCCGCGCCCGTCACACCGCGTGCTGCAAAGGGGGGATATGATTCTGGCCGAAATGGTCGCCCTGTATAAAGGCTATTCAGCCAAAATTGGGCAGCCCATCACCCTTGGTCCTCCGACTCCTGAAATGAACACTTTCTTCAAGGAGATTGTCCTGGGCGGCTTTGAGGCGCTCCGCGAGCAGTTGCAGCCAGGCAAAACGTTGGATGATGTCCGTCGAGCCGGGGCATACTTTCGCCAGCACGGCGCTCAGGTGCGCCCCATGATGGTTCACGGGCTAGACTTGATCACTGCCCCACCCTTTATTGATACCGACCATGTGAAAGCAGAACTATTTGAACAGGAAATCAGACCGGGGATGACGTACTCCATTGAAATCACCCCGATTAATGCCGACGGCACCTATGGCATGTTCATGGGCCGGACTTACGCCATCACCGAGTCCGGGCAGCGAGATTTAACCCCTTACCCCCTGGACAAGATCATTGTTGGAGCAGGCTAAAGGTGACTGGCACTTGGTTAGCCCTAAGCTTTGCTGTTCTCAAGGAGAAAAGTGCCAGTCACCTGAGTAGTAACGTTGTAGAACCTTAATTAAATTCCCTTTAAGGAAGTAACCCAAATGAACACCGAAGTACGTCTTGAACGATTATCTCAGCCTGAAGCGGAAGCGCGCCTGCAAGCCAGCCGGCTGGCCGTGTTAGCGCCCGGAAGCATCGAACAGCATGGGCCGCACCTTCCCCTGGGTACGGATGCCTTTGCCGCCGATGTCCTGGCCGAAGAGGTAGCCCGCAAACTGGGAGCGGTCCTCGTGCCGCTGCCGCTGGTCGGCGTTTCGCCCTACCACCTGTCCTGGGCGGGCAGCCTCTCCTTTAAACCGCAGACCTTCATCGCCGTTGTCGAAGATATTTGCGAGTGCCTCGCCCGGCACGGCGTTGAAAAAGTCCTGTTTGTCAACTGGCACGAGGGAAACACCCCGACGGTCCGGCTGGCCGGGGACAGTATCCAGCGCAAGTTCAACCTGCGGGTGGTTGTGGCTGAATCGCACATTATCACCAACAAACTCTTTGGCGAACGGGCCAAGCTTACCCACGCCGGTAATATGGAAACAGCCGCCGTGTTAATGTACGACCCGTCGCTGGTGGACTTAAGCAAGGCCACCAACCCAACGTCGGAGGCCCAAGGCGACCACGGCCACGAAATCTTCCGCCAAAAGGATGTCTTCCCGATCATGCGCGACTTTCATGAAGTGGCCGCAACCGGCTGGTACGGCCGGCCCGAAGAGGCCACACCTGAACTGGCCGCGGAAATTCGAGAGAGGGTGTCAGATTATATCGTCGAAAAAGCCCGCCTTGAATTCGACCGAGCAAGATATATGCAAGGCTAATCAACGAAATCATTTTAGCAAACCCCGGTTCGGAATTAGCTCGAAAATCATCCTTCGATACGGGCTAATGCCCTACTCAGGATGATTTTTCGGCTCATGATCGCATCCTGAGTAGCCTTGAGCGAAGTGAAAGGCGTATCGAAGGGTGCGATTTGAGAACTCCGAATTCAGGTTAGCAAGGTTGAAGGAGTATACTCTTATGACCGATATTCCCAGCCGCATGCGCGCCGCCGTTACCCATGACTGGAATGTGATCCGGGTGGAGCAGGTTCCGCTTCCCGAACTCGAACCGGGCGAAGTGCTTGTTCAGGTGGGCGCGTGCGGCATTTGCGGCACCGATCTCAAAATCGTGTCGGGTGTTTACAAAGGCTCGTGGCCGCCGGCGCTGCCGTTTATTCAAGGCCACGAATGGGGCGGCACGGTAGCCGCGCTGGGCGAGGGCGTCAGCGGCTTGCAGGTCGGCGACCGGGTGGCCGCCGAGAATCACAAGGGCTGCGGAACCTGTCCCATGTGCCGGCAGGGCCGCTACAATTTGTGCGAGGTAGCGCGGACCAAAGGCAGGGCTTACAAACTCTACGGGCACTCTGCGCCGGGCGCTTTTGCCGAGTATGCCGCCCGTCCGGCCACGTTATTACACCCGATTCCCGACAACGTTTCTTTTGAGGAAAGCACCATTATCAATCAAGGGGCGCTGGGCCTGCATGCCGTTCGTCGCTGCCGGATTGAACCGGGGGATACGGTGGCCGTGATCGGACCAGGGTTGGTCGGCATGATTACCCTGCAACTGGCCCAGGCGGTCGGGGCGGTGCGAGTCATCGTGGTGGGACGAGGCCCGCGCCTGGACTTGGCGCGGGCACTGGGCGCAGATGAGGTGGTGGATTACACCTCCGGCGATCCGGTTGAGGCGGTGCGGGCCGTGACCGGCGGCCGGGGCGCAGACTGCGCCTTTGAATGCGCCGGCACTGCGGCTGCGGTTGTGACCGCCACCCAGTGTGTCCGACGCGGCGGGCGGGTCGCCCTGGTCGGCCTGACCGGTGGCAAGCCGATTGAACTCAACACCGACCGCCTCACTCTCGACGAGATTGACGTCTTCGGCGTGCGTTCCAGCCCCAACGCTTATCCTGAGTTGATCAAGTTGATCGCCGCCGGCAAGGTCAACGTCCGCAGACTGGTTTCGGCCGTCTATCCCCTCGAAGAGATCAACGAGGCCTTTGCCGCCTTCCGCAGCCGGGAGGGCGGGGCCATTCGGATGGTGATAAAGATATGAAGCATGGCGGCGATGTCCTGGTCGAGATGCTGCTCCAATACGGCGTACCGGTTGTCTTCGGATTGGCCGGCGGGCAAACCCTGCCCTTGTATGACGCTATCCGCTCCAGAGCGCCGCGCATCCGGCATATCCCCATGCGTGACGAGCGCAATGCCGCCTACGCCGCCGACGGCTATGCCCGCATTTCCGGGCGGGTCGGCGTCTGTGATGCGACCGTCGGCCCCGGCTCGATCAAGTTCACCTCGGGGCTGGCGGAGGCTTACAACTCGTCCATTCCCCTGGTGGCCCTGGTCAGCGATATGCCCCACGACTGGCTGGTCGTCCGATATCGCGGCGGGGGCAATCAATTAGTAGACCAGATGGCCGTGCTGGCCCCTCTCTGCAAGTGGACCGCCCGGCTGCCCACTGCCCGGAAGCTCCCTGAACTGGTCCAGCGGGCCTTTCACATGGCCGCCTCGGGCCGGCCTGGCCCGGTGGCGATTGAACTGCCGCAGGATCTTTTCAAGGAGGTGCAAGACGGCGACGCTCCATCCGTAGAGCCGCGTTTTGGCGCTGTGCCCGCCTACCGCCCGGCCCCCGACCCCGGGGCGGTTCGGGCCGCCGTTGAGCTGCTGGAAGCGGCCAACCGGCCGGTGATGATTGCCGGCGGTGGGGTATGGTGTTCTAATGCCGGGCCGCAACTGGTGGCGCTGGCCGAGCGCTTGGCCCTGCCGGTGGCGACGACCCTCTCCGGCAAAGGTGCGATTTCGGAGACACATCCCCTGGCATTGGGCGTTCTCGGTTCATTGGGAGGCACAAGCGCAGCCAGGAAGTTTGTCGAGGAGGCGGACGTGATCCTGGCGGTCGGCTTTAAGTTTGGCCAGAATCCGACTTACCTCTGGACGCTGCCAACTCCCGGCCAGCGCCTTATTCATCTGGACATTGATGGCGCGGAAATCGGTAAAGTATTCCCGATTGAGGTGGGTTTGGCGGCCGACGCCCGGCTTGGCTTGGCGGCGCTGTTGGAGGCGAGCCAGGCCGCCCGGCCTATCGAACCAGTTGCCGCCAGGATTGCTCACCTCAAGGCCGAATGGCAGGCAAATCTGGCCGCAGCAGCGGCAGCGGCGCAGCCGATCAAACCGCAGCAGGTCGCGGCGCTGCTGAATGAACTGGCCGGGCCGGATGACATCCTGGTCTGTGACGCCAGTTTTGCCAGCGGCTGGGGCGGCATGTACTTTGAAGCCCGCGACAACCGCCGGGTGATCTTTCCCCGGGGCATGGCCGGACTGGGTTGGGGCCTGCCGGCGGCGATCGGCGCGCAGTTGGCCCGGCCCGCGTCAAACGTTATTGTTCTGGCCGGTGATGGGGCCATGACCTACTGCCTCGGCGAGCTGGCAACGCTGGCCCAGGAAAAGCTCAACGTAAAGGTGGTCGTGTTGAACAACAGCACGATGGGCTGGATCAAGTGGGAGCAGGCTGTCTTTTGGGACGGCAAATTCCAGTCAACCGATTTAAGCCGGGTGAATTTTGCTGTTGTAGCCCAAGGATTGGGCTGCGCCGGTTGGCAGGTCAGCGATCCGGCCGGTTTGCGGGAGGCCCTGGCCCAGGCGTTAGCGGCCGAGCAGCCAGTGGTCGTAGATGTCGAAACCTCCGCCAGCGAAGCTGCTGTACCCAAGTTCAACGAGTCTGCCTCCGCCCGGGCTTATATGGAGGCTGATGCGGCTTAGCGGTTAGAGAAGTGGGAGGCGAGATGTCCCCAGCAGGTCGGGGCAGTGTTATCTGGCTTTAAAGCAATCCCCTGGACATTCAATGGATCAAATCTCCGAACGAGCAGTTCTACCCAAACTGGGCGCTTTTTCCATCCGTGAACTCTCGATTTTAATCGCCCTGATGATTCCGAGTACGATGATTTTGGTGGATGCAGGGATGGTTGGGGTCGCTCTGCCGGTTATCCAGGCCGATTTTAATGTCTCGGTTGATCTGCTGTCGTGGGTGATGGCCGCCAGCTATTTGTTATATGTACCCTTGATGTCCATCTATGGGCGCGTCGGGGATGTCTTTGGCAAGAAATATTTATATTTGCTGGGATTGGCAATTTTTATTAGCGGGACTTTCTTTGGGGCGACGGCTTTTTCCTTTGGCTGGTTGGTGGGGGGACGCTTACTGCAAGGCGTAGGGAGCGCCGGCAGCATCCCCCTGGCCATGGCCCTGATTGTCGAGACATTCCCGCCCGAAAGACGAGGACGCGCCCTGGGGATTTGGAATGCGGCTGCGCCGATTGGGATGATGCTGGGGCCGGCTCTGGGCGGCCTGATTGTGGAGGCGTTTGGCTGGCACGCCATCTTTGTTATGATCGCCGCTTTAGCCCTGGTATCGTTGGGGGTGGCCGCCTGGCTGATTCCTGCCCCGCTTAAGCCGGACACGCCCCCCCGGGTTGATTGGTTTGGAGCAGTCTCCCTGGCGCTGACTGTTGGGGGATTGCTCTTAGCCACCACAACGGCCAGCGTGGCGCCGTTTGGCTCTTTTATCAATCTGATCTTCTGGGGCATCACCCTGGTGGCCTCGTTAGGTCTGTTTTGGAATGCGACGCATCATCCCGATCCCTTTATTGGTGCTGAAGTCGTGCGTAACCGGCAGTTCTTGACCTCGTCGGCCGCAGTGGGCTTGCGTATGTTTTCCCACGACGGGGTTCGCTTTTTAATGGTGTTGTACCTGGCCAAGGTTTTCAGCCAATCGCCCCGAGACATCGGTTTTTTTGTCCTTTTTTATACGCTCCCGCTGATGGTTGGTGTTACCACCGGCGGCTTTTTGGCCGACCGCTGGCCCAGCCGCACGGTGGGCGTGGTTGGCATGTTGCTACTGGCGGCGGGCATCTTCTGGTTGAGCCTCTTTGATCCCGAAACCGGCGCTTTTATTCTGGCGCCGGGCCTGGTCGTCGCCGGTTTTAGCAGCGGTATCAGCCTGACCCCTTTTAATAAAACCGCGGTGACGGCGTTAGGCCCGGATAAGATCGGGTTGGCCTCCGGCCTTTACAACATGGTCCGGTTTGCCGGGATTGCCACCTCGACACCGCTCTTGGGGTTACTGCTGGCGCGGGGGTTTGCCCAACACGGCGGCCTGGAAACGGTCAGCGAGCCTTACCAGTTTGCCTTTCAGCTTTTAGCCGGGATTGCCCTGGTCAGCGGGGGCGTGGCTGCGCTTATCCCCAAACACAGATAATTTACTCACAAAGGAGTAACCGCAGCCGTGAGTAAAGACAAACAGGGGCAGGAGGCAGCCACTCTATGAACAATTCCGTTTCAACATTGGTCTAATAACCTGACAGGAGGTTATTTACTACAATGAGAGCCTTGGTACTCGAAGAAATTGGTGGGCCCTTGGTGCTCAAAGACATGCCCATACCTGAACCTGGCCCCGGCGAAGTGCTGCTCCGGGTAAAAGCCTGCGCCGTGGACCAGTTTGACCTCAAAATTCGATCCGGGAAAGTTTCTCATGCCAAAGCACCAATCATTCTGGGGCACGAAATAGCCGGTGAGGTAGCCGCTTTGGGTCCCGGCGTGTCCACTTGGTCAGTGGGCCAGCGGGTCACTTCAACGCTTTACTTGACCTGTGGTCGTTGTCGAAAATGCCAGACGGGACGGGAAACCATCTGCGAAAATTTTATCGGCTATCTGGGCATTCAAACACCCGGCGGTTACGCGGAATATACCACCATACCGGAAGTTAACCTGGTCGAGCTGCCCGAGTCAATTTCGTTTTCACACGGGTCAATCCTGGCCAATGCGATTGGCACGCCCCTGCATGCCTTCACCAAGCGGATGCACTTACAACCCGGCGAGCGGGTCATCATCACCGGGGCAGGCGGAGGGGTAGGGCTGCATGCCATTCAACTGGCTCGAATGATGGGCGCTTTGGTCATGGCCGTTGACATTGGCCCGGCCAAACTTCTAGCGGCCCAAGCAAATGGAGCTGACCTGACGGTTGACCCCACCAAACAGAACTTTGCTCAAGCAGCTCGCGAATGGACACATGGAGAAGGGGTAGAGGGTGTACTGGAGCTAACCGGCGCGGCCACCCTTTCGACCAGCCTGAAAGCACTGGGCAAAGGAGGCCGCCTGGTCATTGTCGGCTTTCACACCGGCAGCGAATTTTCTGTTCAGGCCAGCGAGATGGTGGCCAACGAGTGGGAAATCCTCGGCTCGCGCAACGTAAACAAGCGCGAATTGGCCGAAGTGGTGGCGCTGGTACAGGCTGGCCGGGTGAAGCCGGTAATATCCGGCGTTTATCCCCTTGAAGAAGCAGAGACGATTCATGGCCAACTGAACCGCCAGGAAATTAGCGGGCGGGTGGTGCTGGAGCCGTAATCCTTGAATTTATGGAACTCTTATGGCCAAAACGCCAAGATCTTCAAATGCTTTTTGACTATTCCTGTAAATTCTGATACTATATCGCGCACCATCATAACATCATACCACTATACCAATAAACCAGTCGGCATTTGAGCACATTTCCAAGGGGGGAAGATGTACTCCACTATTCACACCTCGCGGCTCTACGAACAAATCATCCAACAAATCCAATCCCTCGTCATGCAGGGCGTCCTCCGCCCCGGCGATAGACTCCCCTCCGAACGCGAACTGGCCGAACAGTTCGGCGTCAGCCGCACCGCCGTCCGCGAAGCCGTCAAAGCCCTCAGCGAAAAAGGCCTCGTCGAAATCCTCCCCGGCCGCGGCACTTTCATCACCAACTTCACCTCGGCCATGATGCGTGACTCGCTCGATTTGATCGTCAAACTCGGTTTGCCCAACGGCGTGGCCCATCTGAACGAGGTCCGCACCCTCCTGGAACCCGGCATTGCCGCTCTGGCTGCCGAACGCATCACCGAAGCGGAGCTGCACAATTTGGAGCAGGCGGTGGCGGCGATGGATGCGGCAATGACTGATGCCGATGCCTTTGCCGAGGCGGACCTGGAGTTTCACCTGGTTCTGGCTCGGGCCAGCCACAATCCGCTGATCCCGATCCTGCTGGACCCGATTGTGGACCAGTTGCGAGAACACCGGCAGCGGATTTTTCTGGTGGAGGGGGGGCCGCAGCGGGGGCAGTATCATCACCGGCGGATCTTGGCGGCGGTCAAGAAGCGAGAGCCGGCCGCTGCCCGTGAGGCGATGTGTGCTCATCTCAAACAGGTCCTCACCGACAGCGAAGCAGTTTCAACCATAACAGATTAACTATTTCCACAAATTGATTACGGAGGGAAGCAATGGCGAATCTTGGATATGTAGGTCTCGGGGTGATGGGCAGCCGGATGGTCAAGCGGCTGCTCGACGCCGGTCATAGTGTCACCGGTTACAACCGCACCAAAGAGAAAGCCGGTTGGCTAATTGAAGCTGGCATGCAGTGGACCGACTCGCCCCGCGCCGTAGCCCAGGCAGCCGATATTACCTTTTCCATGGTGACGAACACGGAGGCAGTCAAGGCCATCACCCAGGGGCCGGATGGTATTCTGGCCGGTTTAGGGCCTGGCAAGATTTACGTTGACATGAGCACGATGAGCCCGGGGTACAGCCAGGAACTGGCGGCCCAGGTGGCCGGGCGGGGTGCGGCCATGCTCGACGCGCCCGTGTCGGGCAGCGTGATCACCTTGGAGCAGGGTAAGCTTTCGATCATTGTCGGCGGCGACGCGACCACCTTTGAAAAGGTTGTACCGGTTTTGAAAGACATTGGCCCGAAAGTGACCCACGTGGGTGGCAATGGCCTGGCCGTCTCGATGAAAATTGCCACCAACCTGAGCCTGGCCGTGCAAATGCTGGCCTTCAGCGAGGGGGTCTTGTTGGCCGAAAAGAGCGGCATCAAGCGCGAAACGGCGGTTGAAGTTCTGCTCAACAGCGTCATCGCTTCGCCAATGGTCACCTACCGGGGGCCATTTGTCTTGAAACAGCCCGACGAAGCCTGGTTTGATTGCAACATGATGCAAAAGGACATGCTCCTGGCTCTGGAGATGGGCCGCCGGCTGGGCGTACCCTTGCCGACCACTTCCGTCACCAACGAACTTCTGACCACTGCCCGCGCAATGCAATTGGATCACCTGGATTTTGCGGTCCTGTTCAACGTTCTGGCTCGCATGTCCGGGGTGGAGGATTAGGTGATGTCCCAGGCCGTCGAATTGACCTCAATTCCCAGCGTTCTTGATTTTAAGGCCGTTGACAGCGAACAGTGGCTCCACATGTACGCCCAGATGGTCAAGATTCGTGTTTTTGAGGAGCATGTCAACGACTTATATACCTCGGCCAAAATGCCTGGCCTGGCCCACCTTTATATCGGGGAAGAAGCGGTAGCCGTGGGCGTCTGTGAGGCGCTGCGGAAAGACGACTACATCACCAGCACCCATCGCGGCCACGGCCACTGCCTGGCTAAAGGGGCCAAACTGGACGGTATGTTTGCCGAGTTGCTCGGCAAGGCCGCCGGTTACTGCCGGGGCAAGGGCGGCTCGATGCATATCGCCGACCAGGAAACCGGCAATTTGGGGGCGAATGCCATCGTCGGCGGCAGCGCCGGCATTGCCACCGGAGCGGGCATGTCTATCAAAATGCGCGGCAGCGACCAGGTGGCGGTCTGCTTCTTCGGCGAGGGCGCGCTGGGCCAGGGCTTGCTGTACGAGGTGATGAACATGGCCCAGTTGTGGAAGTTCCCGATCATTTATGTTTGTGAAAACAACCTCTACAATGAGTATACCCACCATTCCGAGTCAACGGCCGGCAGTATGAAAGCCAGGGCTGAAGCGTTTGGGATGTACACCGAAGAGATTGACGGTCAGGATGTGCGCCTGGTCTATTTGACCACCCTGCGGCTGGTGGAACGGGCGCGGCGCGGCGAGGGGCCGGCCTTCCTGCTGTGCCATACCTACCGCTATCACGGCCACCACGTCGGCGACATCAACCGGGCCTATTACCGCTCCAAAGAAGAAGAGCAATTCTGGCAGACCCAACGCGATCCCTTGAAAATTCTGGGAACGTGGCTGGTCGAAGAGGGTTTCAGCGATAACCGGGTGCTGGAGCAGATCGAGCGGGAGGCACAGACTGAAGCCGAAACTGCGGTACAATTTGCCCTGAATGCGCCTTACCCCGACCCTGCCGAGGTGAGTCTGCATGTCTATGTCTGACTCCGCTGAAAGGGAGATTACCTTTGGCCAGGCCATCAACGAGGCCCTGGCCGAAGAAATGCGGCGCGACCCGCGCGTTTTCGTCCTGGGCGAGGACGTGGCCGAAGCAGGCACGGCCTTCAAAGTCCTCGTGGGGCTGGTGCAGGAGTTTGGGCCGCAGCGGGTCATCGACTCGCCCATTTCCGAAGCCGGCATTACCGGCATCGGCGTTGGCGCGGCGATGACCGGGATGCGCCCGGTAATTGACATCATGTTTGGTGATTTCATCACCCTGACGATGGACCAGATGGTCAACCAGGCCGCCAAAATCCACTATATGTCGGGCGGCAAATTGAAAGTGCCGATGGTGCTGCGAACCACGCTCGGCGCGACCCGCCGTTCCGCGGCCCAGCACAGCCAGAGCCTGCACGCCTGGTTCAGTCACGTGCCCGGTTTGAAGGTGGTCGTCCCCTCCACCCCTTACGATGCCAAGGGCCTGCTTAAAACCGCCATTCGGGATGATAACCCCGTGGCCTTTTTTGAAGATAAGATGATGTACCAGCTTAAGGGCAAAGTACCGGCAAGCGATTACACCATTCCCTTCGGTGTGGCCGACATCAAGCGAGCCGGCACAGATATTACCCTGATCGCCACCAGCAGTATGGTTCACGTGGCCCTGGAAGCGGCCAAGCGGCTGGCCGAAATTGACCTCAGCGCCGAAGTGATAGACCCGCGCACGACCCTTCCCCTGGACAAGCAGACCCTCATCGAGTCGGCCAAGAAAACCAGCCGGGTGATTGTGATTGACGAAGGGTATGAGCGTTACGGCGTCACCGCCGAAATCGCTTCGGTCATTGCCGATGGCGCTTTTTATTATCTAGATGCGCCGGTCAAGCGCATGGGCGCACTGGATGTACCCATACCCTTTTCACCTGCGCTTGAGGATTTAACCGTGCCCACCGCGCAAACAGTTTTGGAGATGGCCAAGACGTTATGCGGACGAAATTAAAGGATAGAACGTAAATAGAAATCCAAGTTTCCCATCCCCGTCTACCGTCTACTGTCTACCTTTGTGCCGACCCTCTGATCCGAATAAGCTGCTAATGTACAACCAGCGGTAAATTAAGCCGAGGTTGTCCAAATAATATTTTTATACTCAAGGAGGAGAATATTCGATGAAGCGTCTTAGTCCGATGTTGATGACAATGGCTCTCGTGCTGTCTGTGCTGCTGGCTGCCTGCCAGTCAGCTCCACCGGCGACTCAGGCTCCGCCGGCGGCCACGGCGACACAGCCACCGGCGGCGACCGAGGAAGTGGCCGAGCCGACCCAAGCCGCAGTGACAGAAGCACCAACGGAAGCAGCGGCCACCGCAGAAGCAACTGCCGAGGCCACCGAAGCGCCGGCGGCCACCGAAGAAGCAGCCGCCCCGGCTTCCGACGGGCCGATCCGGATTGGAGTGTCGCTGCCATTGAGCGGCCGCTTTAGCGAGCCGGGCACCGCCGCCAAGCAGGGCTACGAAGTCTGGGCAGCGATGGTCAACGAGGCGGGCGGGCTGCTGGGCCGCCCGGTTGAATTGACCGTGCTGGACAACGCCAGCGACCAGGATACAGCCGTGTCTGACTACGAAAAGATGATCACGGTGGATAAGGTTGACCTGGTGGTCGGGCCGTTCTCCAGCTTCCTGGTTATCCCCACCTCTGAAGTCGCAGCCCGGTATGGCTATGCTTTCGTCGAACCGGCGGGCGGGGCGCCGGATGTCTTTAATCGCGGCCTGACCAACTTGTTCTTTGCTCAACCCGCGCCCAGTGCCCAGCAAGCTGTACCTTTTGCCGATTACATTCTCAGCCTGCCGGAAGACGTGCGCCCCAAGACCTTTGCCGTCGCCAGCCAGGATGATCCTTTTGTAATAGGCGTAATGGACAATCTTAAAAAGTTGCTAACTGAGGGTGGCCTGGAGCTGGTCTTTGACGAAATCTATGCCCCCGAAACGACTGATTTCTCCACCATTGCCATCCAGGTGGCCGACCTCAATCCCGATCTGATGGTCGGCGGCACCCAGGCGGAAGACTCTATTGCCCAGATTCGGGCTTACCAGGAGGCCGGCTATGAACCTCGTTTTGCCTACTATACCACCGGGCCATCCCTGCCGGGGCCATTTAAGGAGGCCTTAGGCGACGCGACCGAAGGTATCTTTGCCTCTATCTCCTGGTTCCCGGAGGCCGAGGAGCATCAGAATGCCGAGTTTGTAGCCAAGTATATCGAGATGTTTGGCGGCGAAGCGGGTGGCATCGCCGAAGATGCAGCCAACGCCTTCACCGTCGGCCAGGTGCTCCAGCAGGCCGTCGAGAATATCCAGTCAGTTGACAATGCCGAGCTGATTGAAGAGTTGCACAAAGGCACCTTTGAAACGGTGGTTGGCCCCCTAAGTTTCGACGAAAAGGGTATTCCGCAGGGAAGCTACATGCTGCTGCAATGGCAGGGGGACAAGTTTGTCATCGTCGGGCCTCAAGACCGCGCCCAGGCTGAGGCAGTCCCGCCTGCTGGGTGGTCCACCGACGCTGCCGCTGAGGCTACGGAAGCGCCAGCCGCCTCCGGTGAGCCGATCCGGATTGGCGCGTCGCTGCCGTTGAGCGGCCGCTTTAGCGAGCCGGGCACCGCCGCCAAGCAGGGCTACGAAACCTGGGTGGATATGGTCAACGCCTCAGGCGGGATACTGGGCCGCCCGGTCGAGCTGAGCGTGGTAGACAACGCCAGCGACCAGGACACGGCGGTCGCCGATTACGAAAAACTGATCACGGTGGATAAGGTGGACCTGGTGGTCGGGCCGTTCTCCAGCTTCCTGGTCATCCCCACCTCCGAGGTGGCTGCCCGCTACGGCTACGCCTTTGTCGAACCGGCCGGCGGCTCACCGGAAGTGTTCAATCGCGGCCTGAACAACATCTTCTTTGCCCAGCCCGCCCGTGGCTCCGAGCAGGCTGTACCCTTTGCCGATTACCTGCTGGCTCTCCCCGAGGACCAAAA
This sequence comes from Anaerolineales bacterium, assembly GCA_015075185.1. Classification (GTDB taxonomy): domain Bacteria; phylum Chloroflexota; class Anaerolineae; order 4572-78; family J111; genus DSQQ01. The sequence goes on from JABTUW010000005.1 coordinate 397,820, forward strand.
ACCCAAGACCTTTGCCGTGGTCAGCCAGGATGACCCCTTCACCCTGGGCGTGATGGAACAATTGAAAGGACTGCTGACCGAAGGCGACATGGAACTCGTCTTCGACGAGATTTACGCACCCGAAACCACCGACTTCTCTTCTATCGCCACCCAGGTAGCTGATCTTGATCCTGACCTCATCGTCGGCGGCACGGTACTGGAAGACTCCATCGGCCAGGTTCGGGCCTACCAGGAGGCCGGGTACCAGCCGCGCTTTGCCTACTTCACCACCGGCCCATCGCTGCCCGGCCCGTTCCGCGAAGCCTTAGGCGACGCGACCGAAGGTATCTTCGCCTCGATCTCCTGGTTCCCGGAAGCCGAGGAGCCTCAAAACGCCGAGTTTGTGGCCAAGTATGTCGAAATGTTCGGCGGCACGGCGGCGGATATTCCCGAAGATGCGGCTAACGCTTTTACCGTTGGGCAGGTGCTGCAGCAGGCTGCCGAGAACATCCAATCCATTGACAACGCCGAATTGATTGACGAAATCCACCAGGCCACCTTCCAAACCGTAGTTGGCCCGCTCAGCTTTGATGAGGTGGGCGCGCCTCAGGGCAGCTTTATGCTGTTGCAATGGCAGGGCGACAAGTTTGTCATTGTCGGGCCGGAAGGCCGCGCCCAGGCCGAGGCATTGCCGCCGCCCAAGCCGGAGTGGTAAAAAATAAGGGAACTCGTAGGAACTTAACAATCTTAGTTCAGAATTATCGCCGAAAATCACCCTTCGATATGGGCTTGCGCCCTACTCAGGATGATTTTCGGCTCACCACCGCACCCCGAGTAGCGCGGAACGAAGTGGAGCGCGTATCGAAGTGGAGCGCGTATCGAAGGGTGCGAAACTCAGATCAGTAATTTAATCAATTCCTACGAGTTCCCACAAGTTCCCTTTTCCGCATTCATCAAACAAAGGAGTTGTCCGTGCATCTTCCATCAATGAATGTTTTAATCCAGGTGATCATCGTCGGGCTGTTGACCGGCGGCGTTTACGCCCTCATGGCGGCCGGGCTGACTCTGATCTTTGGCGTCATGCGAGTGATTAATATTGCCCACGGCGCGTTTTTGGTCTTCAGCGCCTACCTATCCTATTGGCTGTTTACCAGCTACGGCCTTGATCCGTTCTTATCCGTCATCGTCACAGTTCCCCTGTTGTTTGTCGCCGGCATTGTTTTTCAGCGTTACTTTTTAGCCCGTGTCCGCAACGAGCCGGGGTTGATGGTGCTGCTGACTTTTTCCCTGGCCTTAACCCTGGAGGGAATTATGGGCGCGCTGTGGAAAACCACCGGCCGCTCCATCCGAACCTGGTATACCAGCGAAGTCTGGAAAGTGGAACTGGCCGACCTGACCCTGCGCCTGCCGGTGGTCCGCGTGGCCGGTTTCGTGGCCGCCATCATCGCCCTGTACCTGCTCTATATCCTGATGACCCGAACCGATCTGGGCCGGGCCATCCGGGCCACGGTGCAAAACAAGGATGCAGCCCAATTAGTGGGGGTCAACATTGCCCGGGTGCAGGCGTTGACCTTTGGCATCGGCCTGGCCACTGTCGCCGCTGGCGGAGCCTTGTTCAGCATGATCTGGACTTTCAACGCCAGCGACCATGAGGAATGGATCTCCAAGTTATTATCTATCATTGTTTTGGGTGGGATGGGCAGCCTGCCCGGCGCGCTCATCGCGGCGCTGATTATGGGGGTGGCCGAGGCAGTTGCAGCGGTAGCCATGACCAGCTACATCTCGCCCATCGTCTTCTACCTGATTCTATTCATTACCTTGATTCTGAGGCCGCAGGGATTGATGGGCACTGTCATTAGAAAGGGATAAAATCATGCGCCGACTCATTCGCTGGTGGCCTTTACCTGTCCTTATTTTATTGCTCATTTTTCCGTGGGTGTACCGCGAACCATACTTCCACGTGCTGGGCTTTAATGTCCTGCTTTTTGCTACCATGGCCACCAGTTGGAATATTATGGGCGGGTACACCGGCTATAAATCGCTGGGACACAGCGCCTTTTTCGGCCTGGGGGCCTATCTGGTCGCCATTGCGGCCAGCAAGTGGGGCTGGAACCCGCTGTGGAGCGCACCCTTGCTGGCGCTGATTGTAACGGTTGTGGCGATGGGTGTGGGCTGGATCATGCTCCGCACGACCGGGTCGGCTTTTGTTATTGCTACTATTGCTATGCTGCTCATCTTCCGCCTGCTGGCGCTCAATCTGCGCGGTATCACCGGCGGCGCACCCGGCCTGAGCCAGCCTCTCCCCCCCTGGACGCCGGAATTCTCGCGCATGCCTTTTTTCTACTATATGTTGGCCTGCTTGATCGTGGCTGTAGCTACCTCGGCCTATATTCGCCGCTCCCGCTTTGGCCTTGGGCTGCTGGCTATTCGTGACGATGAGGGCAAGGCCGAGATGGTCGGTGTGAACACCACGCTGTACAAGGTTGTCGCTTTTGGCATCAGCGCCTACTTTGTTGCCGTCGGCGGGGGCATCTGGTCCTACTTTACCACCCACATCAGCCCCATTTTCGCCTTCGACATCATCATCGGTGTAGAGATGATCCTGATGACCATGCTCGGTGGGATCGGTACGCTGTGGGGGCCGGTCCTGGGCGCGTTTATCTACATCCCGGCTTCCGACCTGATTCTGTTCCAGTTTGGCTCGACGACCATCCACCTGGCTATCCTGGGCAGCTTGATGATGCTCATTTTGCTGTTTTTGCCCCAGGGCATCCTGCCAACCGTCAGCGAGTGGCTGGAAAAACGGCAAACGCCCCGAGCAGCTCACACCGGAGCCAGGAGCATGGCCGAAATGCACCAGGAAAAACGAACAGTCACTGCCGATACCCGCGCCGACGAGCCTGGGGTAGCAGTGATCCACAAGGAGGCGGGATGACTGTTTTGCTGCAAGCGGAGAAGTTGGTGCGCAGTTTTGGCGGAATCATGGCCGTCAACAACTGCTCCATCGAGGTCAAAAAGGGTAGTATTACCGGCCTGATTGGTCCGAACGGGTCCGGTAAGACCACGATATTCAATTTGATCACCAACGTTTACAAGCCAGATTCCGGCCGGGTTTATCTGGACGGCCAGGAGATTACCGGCCTGCGCCCCAATCAGCTCTGCCACCGGGGACTGAGCCGGACCTTTCAAATCACCCGCCTCTTTTGGGATTTGAGCGTGCTGGAAAATATGATTGTGCCGGTGCGGCAGGTCGGCTTTCGCAGCCTGCTGGGGCCGGGCATGTACCAGCACGAAGCCGAACGAGCGCAAGAGCTGCTGCGGCGCGTCAGCCTGGACCATATGGCGCACCAGCCTGCCCGCAAACTTTCCTTTGGCCAGCAGAAGCTGCTGGAATTTGCCGCCATCTTGATGTCCAAGCCGGATTTGGTGATGCTCGACGAGCCGGCCGGCGGAGTCAATCCAACCATGATCCGCTTCATCATGGACTTGATCCGCAGCCTGAACGGGGAGGGCGTCACCTTTTTGGTGGTCGAACATAACATGAGCTTTGTGATGGAGTTGTGCGATCACATCATTGTGATGAACCAGGGTGAAAAGATCGCCGAAGGCCCGCCCCCCATGATCCAGTCCGATCCGGTGGTGCTCGACGCTTATTTGGGAGATTAACTATGCTGCTTGAATTAAAGAATGTCGTCGCCGGTTATCTGCGCGGGGTCAATGTGCTGCGAGGCGTCAACCTGCACGTCAAGCGGGGCGAGTTGGTCTGCCTGATTGGGCCTAACGGCGCAGGCAAATCCACCGTGCTGCGGGCCATCTCCGGCCTGCTCAAGCCCAGCCAGGGCGAGATTATCTTCGACGGCGACAATATCGCCGGGCTGCGGCCCGATCTGATTCTGCGGCGGGGGATTGCTCAGGTGCCGCAGGGTCACAGTTCCTTCCCCGCCATGACTGTCCACGAAAATCTGCTGATGGGCGCCTACTCGGTTTCTGACCGGGCAGAACGCCGCCGCTCGCTGGAGCAGGTTTACGAGATGTTCGGCATGCTAGCTGAGCGGCGTGAGGCCAAGGCCGGCAACCTGAGCGGCGGCCAGCAAAAAGTACTGGAAATTGGCCGTGCCCTGATGATCAACCCGCGCCTGATGCTCTTCGACGAACCCTCGCTGGGGTTAGCCCCGAAAATGGCCCAGATGGTCTTTCAAACAATCAAACAGTTGCAGAACGAGGCCGGGATTACGGTCTTGATGGTTGAGCAGAACGCCAAAAGCGGCCTGGCCATCTCCGACCGGGCTTACGTTTTGGAACTGGGCCGGGATCGTTTGGAAGGTCCGGCCCAAGCCCTGCTCAATGACCCCAAAGTGGCCCAACTGTACCTGGGCGGCACCACGCTCGACAGCGACGAGCAGAGCGATGACGTTCCAGCCGTGGCCGAGGTTGAGGCATGAGCGGAGCGATGTGGGCCGTAGCGGCCGGGGTGGGCTTTGGTGTCTTTCAAACCTTAAACCGGCGGGCCGTGCAGGGCATGGATGTCTATGTCGCCACGTTTCTGCAGCTCTTGATTAGCGCCCTGGTGCTGGCGGCTGCCGCCCTGGTTACTGAAAATTTAGCCCTGTTAGGCCAGGCTTCGATTTGGGCCTGGATCAATTTTAGCCTGGCCGGATTTTTTCACTTTTTCATCGGCTGGACTCTGTTGAACGCCAGCCAAAAAAAGATTGGAGCGGCTCGCACCGGCTCGTTGATCGGAACCACACCCCTCTTTGGGGCGGTCGTCGCGGCGCTGACCCTGGCCGAGTTTCCCACCCTGATTACTATCGCAGGTATCCTGCTCATCGTCGGCGGCGTTTACCTGGTCAACTATGCCAATATCAAACGCACCGCTCCGGCCAGGAATGTTGGCGGCGGAGGCGCAATAGCGACCGGCTGGCGGTCGCTCCTGCTGGGGTTGGCCGCAGCACTCTGCTGGTCTATCAGCCCCCTCTTTATCCGCCACGGGCTGGCCGAATTACCTTCGCCCATCCTGGGTGTGACCATCGGCATCACGGCTTGCGTCTTGGGTTATGCCTTCGTTTTGGTTCTGCGCGGCTCCAAGACTCCCTTCACCTCCTTCTCGACCGATGCCTTCACCTTTAAACTGGTGGCCGCCCTGCTGGTCGGCCTGTCCACCTGGGCGCGCTGGGTGGCGCTGGATCTCAGCTCGGTGGCCCTGGTGCTGGCTTTGAGCCTGGTGTCAGTGCCTGTGGTCAACGTCTTGTCGCCGCTGCTGGTCGGCCACCATGTAGAACAAGTTACGGGCCAAGTCTGGCTGGGTTCAGCCCTGATTGTGGGGGGATCGCTCATTTTGATCTTCCTGCGTTAAGTTGACCCAGACGGGTTAGATTAGATCAAACAGTACTTTACCACCGAGAATGCTGAGAACGCCGAGCTAAAGAACTTATAGAAAAACTCTGCGCCCTCTGTGTCTCTGCGGTTAATTTTAGCAGACAGAATTGTAGATAAAAATGATTGTTGACGCCCATGTCCATATTATCGTCCCCGAAATGACGCGCGAGGCCGCGCCAGAGGAAACCTGGCGACCTCAGGTAAAGTGGGGTAACGGCCAGCAGATCATTGAGTTTGGCGGCAAATCGCTCAAATCGGCGGTGCACGAGTTTGTCCACATAGAGGCAGTGCTGGCCGCTCAAGATGCCGCCGGCGTTGAGCGGGTGCTACTCTGTCCCTGGGTGTCGCTGCTGCGCTACGATGCCGAGCCGCAGGAAGGGTTGCGCCTGAGCCGGATTTATAACGAGGCACTGTCGAGATTGGCGCAGGGGCATCCCAACCGGGTCAGCGCCCTGGGCACAGTTCCCCTGCAAGACCCGGAAGTGGCGGCGCGGGAGCTGGAAACGGTGATGTCGGAGCCAGGGCTGCACGGCGTCGAAATTGCGGCCAGCGTTAACGGGCTTTATCTCGGCGATGACCGCTTTGCGCCCTTCTGGGCCGCCGCCGAAGCCACAGAGGCGCTGGTTTTCGTCCACCCGACCACGCGCGGCTTTGGTATTCCGGCGCTGAACGATTTTTACCTGTGGAACACGGTTGGCAATCCCCTGGAAACGACAATTACGGCGGCCCATCTGATTATGGCCGGGGTGATGGAACGCCATCCTAACCTCAAGGTTTTGCTGGCCCACGGCGGCGGAGCGATTCTCAGCCTGCGCGGGCGATTACGGCACGCTCACAGCTTTCAGCCCCAGGCCAGAGCGCAGTTGGTCGAATCGCCGGAAGACTCGCTGCGGCGCTTCTATTTTGACACCGTTACCCACGATCCGACTCTGCTGCAAGCCTTGATTGATTACGCCGGCGTTGACCACGTCCTGCTTGGGTCGGATTATCCTTTCGATATGGGCGTCGAGCAGCCGGCTGAGATTGTGCTGGCGCTAGGGTTATCCGAGGCAGATGAGGCAAAGATTCTGGGGGGCAATTTAGTTAACTTGCTTGGACTTGAGGAAAATAAGTAACAAAATTGTTATTAGAGGTTGGATTATGGCCAAACTTTTCACCAAAGAGCAACTCCCCCACCTGCACTCCACCCGCGACTCCCGCGACCGGCTGGATTTGCTCACCGAAAACGTCCCGGTCGGGGCTGTCCGGCTGCGGGCCGACCGGATTATCTACCACCCAGGCGATTCGGCGGCCAAGCATTACCATCTCGGCTGCCACCACGTTTTTGCTATCCTGGAAGGCGAGGGATTGATTTGTACCCCGGTCGGGAGCCAGCGGCTGAGAGCAGGTATGGCCGCGGTGATTGCCCCGGAAGAAATCCACTGGTTCGAGAACGACTCGAACGCCAACTTCAAATTTGTCGAATTCTGGGCGCCGCCGCCGGTCAAAACCATCTGGCTCACCGACGACATCTGAACCTGGGCCAAAAGCGACTGAGGTTCAGTCGGACGACAACTGTGAATAGTGAATGGTGAATAGTAAATTGTGAATGGGTCTTTTCTTTAAGGGGGGGTTTTATGACTGAAACATACGATATTGTCGTTGCCGGGGGTGGGCACAACAGCCTGATCTGCGCTGCTTATCTGGCCAAGGCCGGCCTGCGGGTGCTGGTGCTGGAAGCGCGGGAGGTCATCGGCGGCAATACCGTCACCGAGGAACTGACGCTGCCTGGCTTCTGGCACGATTCCTGTTCCAGCGCCCATGCGCTGCTGCAGAGCAGCCCGACAATCCGCAACAATGAACTGGAGCTGGACAAGTACGGCCTGCGCTACTTCTACCCCGACCCGGTCGTGACCATCCCCTTTGAAGACGGCTCCAGCCTGACCATGTGGCGCGACCTGGAACGCACCGCGGCGGAATTTGCCCAATTTTCCCGGCGCGACGCCGATGCTTACCGGCGCATGATGGCCGAATATGATTCGGCCAAGAAAGTCTTTGGCCATTACAACTATAGCCCCATTGGCTACAGCTCGCCCCTCGATGAAGCCTTATTAGCCCTGCCGGACGGTCCCCTGTGGGTCCGCCGCTACAAGCAAAGTGCGCTGGAGATTATTAACGAATATTTCGAAGACGAACATTCGCGCGCCTTCATGCTCTGGCTGGCTTTCATGACCATCCAGCCGGTTGACCGGCCCTTGACCGGGCGGCTGGCCTACGCCATCGCCAATGGTCGGCAATATTACTCATGGACCACACCCGAAGGCGGCTCTGGTATGCTGCCTAAAGCCCTGGTCACCCTGATCGAGGCGCATGGCGGCGCCGTTTTAGCAGGCCAGCCCGTAACCGAACTTATTCTGGAAAACGAACGCTGTTCCGGCGTCGTCACGACCAGCGGCGAAACGTATCGCGCCGCTAAAGCCGTTGTCTCGACCATTCATATCAAGCGCCTGGTGGATATGGCCCCCGCCGCAGCCTGGGGAGAGGTCTTTGTCCAGGGAGTTGAGCAGTGGCAGCCCGGCTTTACCCTCTTTGCCGCTCATTACGCTCTCAGCGAACCGCCCCTCTATCCCATCGCCGGGGAGCGCCGGCCCAGTGTCGCCGCTGGCGTGACCGGCTCGGTGGATAACATGCTGCGCCTGATGAACGATGTCCGGCGCGGGTGCATCCACCAGGATGACCCGGTGCTGCTGGTGGTCTGCTCGTCGGTGGTTGACCCGAGCCGTGCGCCGGCCGGAAAGCACACGCTCAAGGTGTTATCCTTCTTCCCCTACGACCTGGCCGATGGTGGCCCGTCACGCTGGGATGAGATCAAAGGGGCGGTCGCCCAGCGCAACCTGGAGCACTTGCGCAAGTTTGCGCCCAACCTGACCGACGACGTGATTCTGGGCGTTCACCTCGAAAGCCCGCTCGACCTGGAGCGGCGCAATGCTCATAACTGGCGCGGGAGCTGCCACGGCGGCGATATGTCCCCGGCACAATCAGGGGCTATGCGCCCGGTGCCGGGCTGGGCCAGCCACCGCCTGCCCATTCCCGGCCTGTACCAGACCGGCGCGACCACCCATCCCGGCGGCTCCGTCTCTGCCGGGCCAGGCCGCAACGCCGCCTGGGTCATCCTCGACGACCTGGGCCTGTCATTGGAAACTGCCATAAATCGTAAATCGTAAATGGAGGAACGAATGCCTGATGCACGTGTCCAAGCTGCCATTGACAACTGGGCGCCCCGCTTTACTACCCAGGGCGTGGATTACAACGACTTCGCCCGGACCACCCGCGCCATCGAGCGGTGGGACCAGTGGCTCGACGCCTGGTGCGCTACCGGCGATGTCCACGCCCAACTGGCCCGCGAGGCCGAAACGCAAGGCCGCTCGTTGAGTGCGGGCGAAGCCTGGGTGCGGGCAGCTCTATGCTACCATTTTGCCAAGTTTGTCTGGATGGTAGATATGGCCAAGTACCGCGCCGCCGCCGATAAAGCAGTCATGAGTCTTTACGCCGCTCACAAACATCTCGACCCCTCGGCCGAGCGCCTGGAAATTCCCTTCGAGGGGACGACGATGGTTGCCAATCTGCGCCGCCCTGCCGGGTCCGACCGCCCGCCGCTGGTCCTGCTCCTGCCAGGGCTGGACTCGACCAAAGAAGAATTTTTCAACTGGGAAAACGTCTTTTTACAGCGGGGGATGGCCACCGTTTCCCTCGACGGGCCAGGGCAGGGTGAAACCGGTTATGCCACCCACATCCACCCCGATTACGAAGTCGCTGTGGCTGCCCTGCTCGACGCGCTGGAGGGGCGGCCTGATTTAGACCTGAACCGGGTTGGGGCGGTCGGGGTCAGTATGGGTGGGTACTACGCGCCCCGCGCCGCCGCTTTTGAGCCGCGTATTAAAGCCGTTGCGCCTATCGGCGGACCGTTCAATTTTGGCCAGTGTTGGGAGCAACTGCCGCCCCTCACCCGCGAGACCTTTGTCCATCACTCCGGGTCAAAAGATGAGGCGGAAGGTCGAGCCAAAGCCTTGCAGCTCGACCTGGACGGCGTGGCCCAGCGCATCAAGCAGCCAATGCTGGTTGTCTTTGGCAAGCTGGACCGGCTGATCCCCTGGCAGCAGGCCGAACACCTGGCCGCTGCCGCCCCCAACGCCGAACTGGTGATGTATCCCGACGGCAACCACGTCTGCAACAACATTCCCTATAAATACCGGCCCCTGGTCAGCGATTGGATAAAGGAGCAACTGGCTCATGTGGGATAGATTTTCACCTGCCGAAATGAGCCGCCGCTGGGAATTGGCCCGTGAGCTAATGCGCCGGCACAACCTGGCCGGGCTGCTCATTTTTGGCAATTCCGGCGTCAACCGCCACAATGAAGCCAATATTTTCTGGCTGACCAACCACCTCGACCTGCACCACAACTACCTGGTCGCGCCGCTGGACGAGAGCATCGAGCCGGCCCTGTACACCGGCCTGACCAACCACGTGCCCAACGCCCGGCAGGTCAGCGACATTCCCCGGATCGAGTGGGGCGGCTACAACCCGGCGGAGACCGTCGCCCGGCGCTTGCAGGCGATTGGCCTGACCCAGGGCCGCCTGGGGCTGGTCGGGGTGAACCACAAATTTGGCATGGGTATGCCCTACCAGCATTACCTGTACCTGCGGGAGACGCTGCCAGATTTGGAACTGGTTGAGGTTACTTTGGATTTCACCCGCCTGCGCACCGTCAAATCCGACGAGGAAGTGGCCTGGCTGCGCCAAGCGGCCGAGTTTACCGACCGCACGATCTACGCCTTGCAGGAGCAGGTCCGACCCGGCATGACCGATTACTCGCTGCTGAGCATCATCGAGAGCAGCTACCGCCGCGACGGCGGCCAGCCGCACATCGCCTTTCTGCGCTCAATGGCCATGAACGATCCCAACGGCTGCCTGCCCGCCCAGAATCCCTCCGATCGGGTCATCCAAAAGGGCGATGTCATCATCACCGAGATCAGTGCCTCCTACTGGGGGTACTCCGGCCAGATTCACCGGCCCATTTTTGTCGGCGCGGAGCCGACCCCGGTCTGGCAGCGCATGTTCGATACGGCCCTGACGGCTTACCAGCGCATGGCCCAGGTCATCCGGCCCGGCGCTACGGAGGCCGACGTTATCCGCGCCGCCGCGGTGATTGGCGAGAACGGTTACGAAATTTACGATGATCTGATTCACGGCTACGGGGTGGACATCCACCCGCCGCTGATTGACCGCTCCTGCGGCCGCTATTGGCCCTGGCGGGAGGATAACCTGCCGCCTGAAGGCCGCCGCTTTGAGCAAAACATGGCCATTGTTATCCAGCCCAACCCGATCACTCCCGACGAGCGCATGGGCCTGCAGCTCGGCGCGCTGACGGTGGTCACAGAGAACGGAGCGGAAAGCCTGCACCAGGTTCCTTTTGAACCGGTGGTGGTAAACCTATGAGCCAGGTCGGTGTGGCGTTGATTGGCCCCGGCATGTGGGGTAAAAAGCTGGCGGCGGCAGTCAGGCAGACGCCTTCGCTGCGGCTGGCGACCTGTTTCAGTCGCAGCGAGACCCAGGGCCAGGCGTTCGCCGCCGAAGCTGGCTGCGAGGCCGCCCCTTCCTTTGAGGCGGCGGTTGAACATCCCGAGGTGCAGGGAGTCTTGTTGGTGACGCCCAACCAGGTTCACGCCGAGCAGGCCGCCGCCTGCGCTCGGCGCGGTAAGCACGTCTTTGTCGAGAAGCCGATTGCCGATACCCTGGCCGATGGCCGGGCCATCGAGGCGGCCTGCCGGACGGCGGGTGTCGTTTTGCTGGTCGGACACGCCTTCCGGCGGCTGGGCGCAGCCCGTAAAGTCAAGGAGCTGCTCGACTCCGGGTCACTGGGCAAGGTGGTGCTGGCCGAAGCTAACTTCTCCCTGCCGGGCAGCCTCACCCCGGACAAGTGGCGCTTCTACCGGGAGACCTGCCCCGGCGGGCCACTACTGCAGCTTGGTATTCATCACGCCGACACCTTGCAGTACTGGCTGGGGCCGATCCGGCGGGTGCAGGGATCGTTTGCCCGGCTGGTCACCCCGGCTGAGATTGACGACGTGGGTACGGTGCTGCTTGAATTTGAGAGCGGAGCGCGGGGAGTCCTGAGCAGCAGCTATGTCTCGCCCAAAACCTTTTACCTGCGCCTGTACGGCAGCGAGGCCAACCTGCTTTACGAAACCGACATGTCTATCTGGCCGAAAGCAGAGCAGATGGATGCGGCCACCCGGCTGACCCTGCAAACCAAGTCGGGGGAAGAAATCGTCAGCTTTGAGCCGCGCGATATGCTGGTGGAGGAATTAGAAGAATTTGCTCGCTGTATCCGTGGTGAAGGCTCGCCCGAAACCGGGGCCGAGGCAGCCCTGGCCGCCCTGCGGGTGATCCAGGGTGCCATTACCTCCCACCAGCACGGGCAAATTATACCTATTGCGGATGAAAATATAGCGGTTTCGTAGGACAAGCTGTTAGCTTGTCCCACCCCCGGACAAACTAACAGTTTGTCCTACAAGTTTATTTTCATAAGGAGCTATAGGATGCCGGTCATTGTTAACTCTGAGGAAATGATCACGCGCCGGGGGGCGGGTTGGACCGAAATCACGCTGGCCGATGCCCAGATCATTGGCGCACCGGCAATGGTAGTCCGGCGGTGGATTTTTGAGCCGGGCGCGCGCGGGCCGGAGCTGGTCCAGGGCGACGTGGACCCACTTCTCTACGTCATCCGGGGCAGCGGCCTGGCGCTGGTGGATGGGCAGGAATTTCAGCTTGACGGCGAAAGCGTGCTGTGGTTGGAGCCGGGTGAGCATTACTGCTTTATCGGCGGCAGCGATGGTTTGGAAATTTTACAGGGCTACGCCCCGGGTGCATAAATCATGACCGACACTCCCGGCTATATCGTCACCAACCGGGCGCGCGGCAAAATGCTGACTCACGCCGCCGCAGAAATTTATGTGCGCGATTTTGCTCCCGTTATCTCGGATGAGCCGCCGTCACGGGGTGGCGAGAACCGGGGACCGTCGCCGCTGGAGTACATCCTGATTGCCCTGTGTGCCTGAGCGAATGTTTCAACGGCCAGGATGGCCGAAAAGCTTCGTTTCAAGTACGGCGATTTCGAAACTTACAGCGAGGGTGTGCTCGACACCCGCGGTCGCAAGAGCGAGGCCGACGTGCCGGTTCATTACCAGGCAGTCCGGCTGACCATTAAAATTAAGACTGAAGAATCGGATCCGAGGTTAGCACGGCTGGCTGAGTTGGTCGGCCGCTACTGCCCGGTGGACAGCTTGATCCGGGCGGCCGTGCCGGATTATGAGGTCAATTGGGAACGGATGGAGTAGTCATCCTTTCCTTGAAATTACGCCAAAAATCACCCTTCGATACGGGCTAACGCCCGCTTCGCGTCAGGATGATTTTTGGTTCATGAACGCACCCTGAGTAGCCCTAAGCCTGTCCTGAGCTTGTCGAAGGACGAAGCGAAAGGGCGTATCGAAGGGTGCGGCTGACGAACTCTAAACAGAGGTAATCTATGCTGTTGAAAGACTCGTTCATGATCGAGGCTCCGGTGGAGGCCGTATGGGCGCTTTTGGCGGACGTTCATCGCATTGCCGCCTGCGTGCCGGGCATTGAGAACGTCGAGGAGGTGGGGCCGGATACCTATAACGGGGCCTTGAGGATCAAAATTGGGCCGATCAGCGCGGCTTTTGCCGGTCAGGTGACGATCACCGAACGCACGCCACTCGAACGGCTGGTGGCAGAGGTCAGCGGCCAGGACAAAAGCTCGGCTTCGCTGGTCAAGGCCACGTTTACCGGCCAGCTTAATCGGGTGGAAGCCAGCACCCAGCTCGCTTACGAGATGGACATTGCTCTCCGCGGGCGGCTGGCCCAATTCGGGCTGACCGTGGTCCAGGGAACAGCCAAAAAGATGACGGCTGAATTCGCCCGCTGCGTCACCGCCAGGCTGGCTGTAACCGATGCGGATCAACAAAATCAGAGCCTCGGAGCCGCCTAGTGAGCCTGCACTTCCTCCAGCCGGAAACCCTGGCCGACGCCTTAACCTTACTGGGCCGCGACCCCGACAGCAGCAAACTCATCGCCGGAGGTACGGCGGTCGTTCTGATACTCCAGCACAAGCTGATCGCGCCGGAAACGCTGATCAGCCTGAGCCGGATACCCGGCCTCAACACCATTCGCCTGGCCGACGACGGGCTGCATCTCGGTCCGCTGGCCTTGCTGCACGAGGTAGCCGCTTCCGCACTCGTCCGGGAACACTATCCGGCCCTGGCCTGCGCCAGCGAAGAGGTCGGCAATGTGCGCATTCGCAATCAGGCCACCCTGGGCGGGAACCTGGCCGAAGCCGATTACGCCTCCGACCCGCCCGCCATGCTGCTGGCCCTGAATGCTTCCGTCGTCGCCGCCACTGCCGAGCGCGCCCGCACGATCCCCCTCTCCGAATTTTTCCTGGGCTTCTACACTACCGCCCTCGAAGCGGATGAAATAATCACCGAGGTGCTTGTGCCGCCCCCACCTCCCCGGCCACGGATGGCTTACCTCAAATACAAGAGCCGCTCGTCCGAAGACCGGCCCTGCCTGGGCGTTGCTGCCGTCGCTAACTTTGCGGATGGCGTCTGCACGGATCTGCGGGTAGCGGTTGGGGCGGCGTGTGAAACGCCGCGCCGCTTGCCGGAAATCGAGGCGCTGGGGATGGGCCAGCCCCTGGCCGACGAGCTGATTGACGAAATTGCCGAAGGTTACGCCAGGGGCATCGAAACGCTGGACGATTTGCGCGGTTCAGCCTGGTACCGGACCCAGATGATCCGGGTCCACGTGCGCCGTGCCTTGAAGGAGGTACGCGATGGCCGTCGGTAAATCCCTGCCAGTGTTAGACGCGGTCGAACGGGTCACCGGAACGCTGGCTTACGCGGCCAATCTGAAGCTGCCTGAAATGCTGGTCGCTAAAGTTCTCCGCAGCCCGCTACCCCATGCCAAAATTGTCAAGGTAGACTCTACTGTGGCGGAAACGATGCCGGGCGTCGTGGCCGTGCTGACCGCCGCCGACTTTGAGCAGCCAGGTGCGCCAGCCCTGCACTACGGCCTGAGCATCAAAGACCAGCCCATCGTCGCCCGCGACCGGGTCCGGTATGTCGGCCAGCCGGTGGCCTTGGTTGCCGCCGAAAGCGCGGAGCTGGCCGAAGCGGCGCTCCAGCAGATCGAGGTCGAGTACGAAGAACTGCCGGGGGTTTACGATGCCGTCGAGGCCATGGAACTGGGCGCACCCAGACTGCACGACGCCTATCCCAACAACTGTTTTACCCACGCCAAACTGCGCCGGGGCGACCTGGAGACCGGCTTTGCCGGGGCCGATGAGATCATCGAAGAGACGTTTACCAGCCCGGTGGCGCAGCACACTTCGTTGGAACCGCACGTGAGCGCCGCGCAGTGGGCCGGCGACCGGCTGACCGTCTGGTCGGCGACCCAGGCTCCCTACACCGTCCGCCAGGCGTTGAGCGAGATATTCCATGTGCCCGGCGAGCAGATCCGTCTGATCGTGTCGCCTCTTGGCGGCGGCTACGGCGGCAAAGGGCATATCCGCATCGAGCCAATGGTGGCTGCCTTGGCTACTAAAACCGGCGGCCGGCCGGTCAAATTGACCCTGAGCCGAGCCGAGGAATTTGTGACTGTCACCAAGCACGCGGCGACGATCACCATCAAAACCGGCTTCAAGCGTGACGGCACGCTGACCGCCCGGCAGGTCACCATTTACTGGAACGGCGGGGCCTACGCCGATGTCAGCCCCGTCCTGGTATCGGGCGGAATGGTGCGCAGTGTCGGGCCGTACCGGATACCGGCAGTGCATGTTGACTCGTACGGCGTCTACACTAACCTGCCGCCGGCCGGGGCCTTTCGTGGGGCCATGAGTTCACAGGGAACCTGGGCCTACGAGTCGCACATGGACACGATTGCCCATCGTTTAGGCATGGACCCGCTCGAACTGCGCCTCAAGAATTTGCTGCACTCCGGCAACCTGTTTGCCACCGGCGAGACGCTCCACGACCTTTATTTTGCCGAGTGCCTGGAAGCCGCAGCCAGGGGCATCGGCTGGGGTGAGGAACGGCCGGTTGACTCCGGCCCGGTCAAGCGCGGGCGCGGGCTGGCGGTGATGATGAAGAGCACTTCCCCCACCTCGCGCTCTGAGTGCCGCTTGAGCCTGGATGATCAAGCCCGCGTCACCCTCTTTACCAGCACGGTGGAGATGGGCCAGGGAGCGCATACGGCCCTAAGCCAGATTGCGGCAGAAGCGGTAGGCGTGCCGGTCGAAGCTGTCCGGCTGACCGGTCCCGATACCGCCGTGACCCCTTTCGACTCGACAACCAGCGCCAGCCGCTCGACGAACATGATGGGCAGCGCCATTTTGAACGGCGGGGCGGCGTTGAAGCAGAAGTTGATTGAAGCGGCCGCGCCCCTGCTCGAGTACAACCCGGAGGAGCTGCGGGCCGAGGAGGGCTACGTCTTTGTGGCCGTCCAGCCTGAACAGCGCGTGGCTTATACCGAGATTCTGCAGCGGAACCGGCTCAGCACCCTGGAGGCCACGGGCGAGTTTGCAACCAGGGGCGGCCTCGACCCGGAGACCGGCCAGGGCCTCTCGACACCGCACTGGCATCAGGGCGCGGGCGCGTGTGAGGTGGCCGTTGACACCGAAACCGGCAAAGTAACGGTCCTGCGGTATCACGGCGCTTCGTTTGCCGGGCGAGTGGTGAATCCCCAACTGGCCCACCTGCAGAATGACGGCAACGTGGTCTTTGGGTTGGGGCCGGCATTGTTGGAAGAAGTCATTGCGGACAACGGGCAGATCATTAACACGAACTTGTCCGATTACCAGATTCCATCGTTGCTGGACACCCCGCTGGAATTGGGGAGCACCCTGATCGAGTCGCCGGAGCACGGGGAGTTTCACGGTATCGGCGAGATGACGCTGCCGCCGGTCGCTCCGGCCATTGCCAACGCTGTCTTTGATGCGGTCGGGGTGCGCATCCGCGATTTGCCGCTGACGGCGGAGAAAGTGCTGCGAGCCTTACTGAACGGAGAAGATGCGTGAAATGGACCTAACTTTGCGGGTCAACGGACAGATCCACTCTCTCAATGTGTCGCCGGAGCGGACCTTGTTGGACGTGCTGCGGGAAGAACTGGGACTGGTGGGGGCGAGGGAAGGCTGCGGAGTGGGCATGTGCGGCGCGTGTACCGTCCTGATCAACGATCAACCGCTCAGCAGTTGCCTGCTGCTGGCCGTGCAGGCCCAAGAGACAGAAGTTACCACCATCGAGGGCTTGGCCTCGCCGGAGGGACTGCACCCGGTGCAGCAGGCGTTTATTGACCACGCCGCGTTCCAGTGCGCTTACTGCACGCCGGGGTTTATCCTGGCGGCGGTCGCCTTGCTCAAGCAGCAGCCACAGCCCGACGAAGAGGCCATCCGGGCATACCTGGCGGGGAATTAGTGCCGCTGCGGCAGCTATAACAATATTGTCAAGGCAGTGAAAGAAAGCATGGCGTCAGCTTAATCACGCAAGGGTCATCTGAGTAATAACTTAAAAACCTAATTGGCCCCGATCGAGGACGACCCAGACGGCTCGGACCGGGACCGTCCCGGTGTTCACCATCCGGTGCGGGATGGTTGAGTCCAGGGTAATGCTGTCACCAGCATGCATGACATAACTCTCAAAGCCAAGTTCTAAGGTGAGTTCACCTTCAAGAATCAAACCGAATTCGCGGCCGCTGTGGCGGGACATCTTGGCCCCCGAGCTGGCGCCAACTTCGTAACAAATCTCCATGAACTCGACGTTTTCTTCCGGCCCGGGGGTGAGGCGTTCCCAGGTAACGCCGCCCATCAATTCAATTCTGGCCCGGCCGCTGCGGCAGACCACCGGCCCATGGGATCGCTGCGGTTGATCTGGAAACAAATCGCTGCTTTCGATGAGGCCCTCCGTCTGCATGGCCCGGACAGCACTGGGCGTCATCTGGCTGGTTTCAAGAGTCTCGTCGGGTGATTCGTTTCCATCCTGGCCATCCGGGAAAAAGTAGGTTGTGGGCAAGGAGAGGGCCGCCGCAATACTGTAAATTGACCGGACCGAGGGATTCGCTTTGCCGTTTTCAATTTGACTCAGCAGGCTGGCGCTGACTTCGGCTTTTTCAGCCAGTTCTCGCAGACTCATATTTTGTTGCAAGCGGGCTGTCCGTAGTTTTTCGCCGATGTGAAGCATTTTTTAATCCCTCCGCCGACAGTCGTAAGTGGTAGCAATTGTCTTTTATTCTGGATTGTGCAGTCCATTATACGTTAACTCTGTTTTATTGGCAATCATTTCCGATAAAGTTTAATGTTATTGAACAATTTGTGCTTTTTGGACCAAGATTTGTTCAATTTAATTTGACAAACTGAACAAATAGGATAAAATGCGTTCAATCAAACTTAAGTCCAAGCTGCGAACTTAAACTCCACTATACACAATTTCATCTGGTTGTACTCCCTGGATGAACCAGGCGAACTTCGGTCAATTACTCTCCGAAGGAGATTGTTTATGCTGGCAACCCAGTTAGAAACCCTGGATTACAGGGCCATTGACCGCGAGCAGTGGCTGCATATGTACCAGCAGATGCTCAAAATTCGCGTCTTTGAAGAACATGCCAATGAGCTGTATACCAGCGCCAAAATGCCGGGATTAGCTCACCTCTATATCGGCGAAGAGGCGATTGCCGTCGGCGTGTGCGAGGCGCTGCGGAAAGACGACTACATCACCAGCACCCATCGCGGCCACGGCCACTGCCTGGCCAAAGGGGCGACAATGGACCGCATGTTTGCCGAACTGCTGGGTAAGGAGTCGGGTTACTGCCGGGGCAAGGGCGGCTCGATGCATATCGCCGACCAGGAAACCGGCAATTTGGGGGCGAATGCCATCGTCGGCGGCAGCGCCGGCATTGCCACCGGAGCGGGCATGTCTATCAAAATGCGCGGCAGCGACCAGGTGGCGGTCTGCTTCTTCGGCGAGGGCGCGCTGGGCCAGGGCTTGCTGTACGAGGTGATGAACATGGCCCAGTTGTGGAAGTTCCCGATCATTTATGTTTGTGAAAACAACCTCTACAACGAGTACACCCACCATTCCGAGTCAACGGCCGGCAGTATGAAAGCCAGGGCCGAGGCGTTTGGAATGTACACCGAAGAGGTTGACGGCCAGGATGTGCGCCTGGTCTATTTGACCACCCTGCGGCTGGTGGAACGGGCGCGGCGCGGCGAGGGGCCGGCCTTCCTGCTGTGCCATACCTACCGCTATCACGGCCACCACGTCGGCGACATCAACCGGGCCTATTACCGCTCCAAAGAAGAAGAGCAGCTCTGGAAAACCGAGCGCGACCCCCTGCAAATTCTGGCCGGCTGGCTGACCCAGGAGGAGATAGCCGACGCAGGCATCTTCGAGGGCATTGAAAAAGAGGTGCGGGCGGAAGCGGAAACAGCCGTCCAGTTTGCGCTCCATGCCCCCTATCCGACCCCGGAGGAGGTGACGAAGCATGTCTACGTCTAACGGCAAAAATTACTACCCCCACAATATCCCGGCCAACGGCCGCGAGTTAACTTACGGCGAGGCGGTCAAAGAAGCTTTGGCCGAGGAAATGCGCCGTGACTCGCGCGTTTTTATGCTGGGCGAAGACATCGCCGAGGCAGGCACGACGTTTAAGGTGCTGGTCGGCTTGGTGGACGAGTTCGGTCCGCAGCGGGTCATTGATTCGCCTATTTCCGAGGCCGGGATCACCGGCCTGGGCGTCGGCGCGGCCATGACCGGCATGCGCCCGGTGATTGACATCATGTTCGGTGATTTTACCACCCTGACCATGGACCAGATGGTCAACCAGGCCGCCAAAATCCACTACATGTCCGGCGGTAAGCTCCAGGTGCCAATGGTCTTGCGGACCACGATGGGGGCCGGGCGGCGGTCGGCGGCGCAGCACTCCCAATCGCTGCATGCCTGGCTCAGCCACATCCCCGGCCTGAAGGTAGCCGTTCCCGCCACACCCTACGACGCCAAAGGACTGATGAAAACGGCCATTCGTGACGATAACCCGGTGGCGGTTTTTGAGGATAAAATGATGTACCGGACCAAAGGGCCGGTCCCGGCTGAGGAGTACACCCTGCCCTTCGGCGTGGCCGACATTAAGCGGGCCGGTGAAGATGTAACTATCGTTGCGACCAGCAGCATGGTCTATGTGGCTCTGGAAGCGGCGGAGATGCTGGCCGAAATCGGCATCAGCGCCGAGGTGGTTGACCCGCGCACAACCGTGCCGCTTGACAAGCAAACGCTGATCGAGTCGGCCAAAAAGACCAGCCGGGCTATTGTGGTGGACGAGGGCTATCACAGCTATGGCGTCACCGCTGAAATTGCCGCGACGATTGCCGACGGGGCCTTCTATTACCTGGATGCGCCGGTCAAACGAATGGGAGCGATGGATGTACCCATCCCCTTCTCTCCAGCCCTGGAAGATCTGACCATTCCCACTGCTGAACAAGTGATGGAGATGGCGAAGACGCTGTGCGGGCGAAATTAAATCATTTACGATTTACGATTTCAGATTTATACCGCAAGGGTATCCTTTAGGACGATTAGCCGGGATAAATCGTAAATCGCAAATCCAAAATTGTGCCAAGGAGGTTAAACAATGGCATTACGAACAAACGGCTTGATGGGTGTTGATTGGGAAGAGCGGGTCAATTTTGAGAGGCTGCGCACCGAGCGGCTGGCCCGAATCAAGAAAATCTTGAAGGATTCGGAGATGGGCGCGCTGCTCTGCTTCGATATGAACAATGTCCGTTACATTACGGCGACCCATATCGGGACGTGGGCCATGGATAAGGTGGCCCGCTTCTGCTTATTGCCTCAAGATGACGAGCCAATCAACTGGGATTTTGGCTCGGCGGCCCGGCATCACCAATTGTACTGCCCCTGGCTGGGCGAGCGCTCGCGGGCCGGGATTTCCACGCTGCGCGGGGCGATGGCGCCGGAGGCGGGCCGGGCCGAAGATGTAGCCCGCAAAATCCGGATCGAGCTGGAAGAGCGCGGCCTGCTTAACGAACCGTTGGGCGTGGATGTGGTCGAACTGCCGGTTCTGTTCGCCCTGCAAAAAGAAGGCATTAAGGTAGTGGATGGCCAGCAGTTAATGCAGCAGGCCCGCATTATCAAAACGCAGGACGAGATCACGCTGCTCAATACCGCCTGTATGATGGTTGATGCTGCCTACGACGAGCTTTACCGGGCGATGAAACCAGGCATTCGTGAGAATGAATGTGTCGGCCTGGCCAGCAAGGTCCTCTACGATATGGGATCGGAGCACGTGGAAGGCATCAACGCCATCTCCGGCGAGCGGTGCAGCCCCCACCCCCACGTCTTCAGTGATCGCTATCTGCGCCCCGGCGACCCGGCTTATTTTGATATTTTGCACAGCTACATGGGCTATCGTACCTGCTATTACCGCACCTTTGCCGTCGGCAGCGCCTCCCCGGCCCTGGTAGACGCTTACAAGCGCTGCCGCTACTACTTAGATGCGGCCATTGACACGATCAAACCGGGTGTGACCACCGCCGATGTGGCCAAACTCTGGCCCAAAGCCCAGGAATTTGGCTTTCCGAATGAGGAAGCGTGTTTCGCCCTGCAATACGGGCATGGGGTGGGCCTGTCCATCTGGGAGAAGCCGGTCTTCAGCCGCCTGGTTTCGCTGGATCATCCTGAGGTCATTCAGGAAGGCATGGTCTTTGCTCTGGAGACCTTCTGGCCGGCCTCTGATGGCTGGTCGGCGGCCCGTATCGAAGAGCAGCTAGTCGTTACCAAAGACGGCTGCGAAGTGATCACCCGCTTCCCGGCGGAAGAGCTGCTCATTGCCGGCGTGCGTTACTACACGGCGACCGGCCCCTTGTCCCCCACCCGCGAAATCGAGAACCACAAGAATATCCGGTATGGCAGCGGCGACCAACCCTGGGAGGATGTAACCTACACCGACGGCAATCGTCGCGATGCGGTCGTCGCCAGCGCCAAAGGGGAAGCAGTCAAAGCGTAGGAGTGGGCAGTAGCCAGTAGTCAGTAGCCAGAGGGAATTTTTTCCCGGTCTACCCTCTACCGTCTACCGTCTCCTAACTTAAGGAGGCACAGATTGGCTAAAGATGTGGTGATGCCCGCCCTGGGCATGGCTCAAGAAACAGGTATTCTGTTGCAGTGGCTCAAAGCGCCCGGCGACACGGTGGCTAAGGGCGAGCCGCTGATGGAAGTTGAAACCGACAAAGCGGCGGTCGAGGTCGAAGCGCCGGCCTCCGGGGTTTTAGCCCAGGTGACGGCCCAGCCCGGCGACGAAGTTCCGGTGGGGCAGGTCATTGCCCGGATTTTGACGGCGGAAGAAGCGGCAATGCCCAGAGGCGAGGAAGCGGGGACGCGAGGAGGCGAGGCAGAAGCGGCTATGGAGACCCCCTCCCCAGCCTTCTCCCTTAAAGGGGGAGGGGCCATGGCCAGTCCCGTGGCAGCACGGATGGCGGCGGAACACAATTTGGATTTAAGCCAGATCAACCCTGACGGCAATCGTATCCAGAAGGCCGATGTGTTAGCTTATCTGGAGGCTAAAACCAACGGCGGTCAGCCGGCAGCGGTCAGCGGGCGGCTCCTGGCCTCACCCAAAGCGCGGCGGCTGGCAACGGAGCAGGGCCTTGACCTGGCTGCGATTGCGGGCAGCGGGCCGGAGGGGGCAGTTCTGGCGGCGGATGTAGAAGCGGCGAAGCAAAGAAGCAGCGAGGAAGCGAAGACGCGAGGAGATGAAGAAGCGAAGCTAAAAGAAACCCCAACCTTCAAACCTTCCAGCCTTCCAACTCTTCCCCCCTCCACCCTCCCCGTCAGCCGAATGTGGCAGGTGATGGCCCAACGCTTAACCGAAAGCTGGACGACCGTCCCCCATTTCTACCTGGCCGCCGAGGTCAACGCTGCCGGATTGGTCCAGTGGCGCGAGCGAGTCTTGCAGCGAGCTACGGAAAAGATTACCTACACCGATCTGCTGGTCAAGCTGGTCGCCGCTGCGCTGCGCCGGCATCCGCGCCTCAATGCCCGGTGGGAGAAGAACAACATTGTACTTAATGAAGCGGTCAATATCGGGCTGGCCGTGGCGGTGGAAGAGGGACTGCTGGTCCCGGTCATTCACGAGGCCGACCGCCTGGGGCTGAATGACCTGGCCCGGCGTCGCCAGGAGCTGGTTGGCAAGGCCCAAAACGGCAAGTTATCGCTCGACAACTTGAGCGGCGGAACCTTTACCATCAGCAATTTAGGGATGTACGGGGTAGATGCTTTTAACGCCATCGTCAACCCACCCCAAGCGGCCATCCTGGCCCTGGGCCGCATCGCCGAACGAGTAGTGCCCCTCAACGGTCAACCCGCCGTGCAGCCGATGTTAACCATGACCCTCTCGTGTGACCACCGCGTGGTGGATGGGGCGCGCGGCGCGCAGTTTTTGCAAACCCTGGCCGAACTGGTCGAAGAGCCAATGCGCTTACTGGATTAAACAATCGGAATTAAGGTGACAGGCACTTTTTCAGTGTTTAAAAGTACCCGTCACCTGGTTTTCCTCTAAGCAAGGGGTAGCTGGCAAGAGACAATGGCCAAGAAGCGAACGCTCATCCGCAATAGTGTCGTAATTACGGTGGATCAAGAATTGGGTGACTTTGAGCAGGCAGACCTTCTGATTGAGGATGACCTGATTGCCGCTGTTGGGCCGGAACTGCCAGTAACAGATGCTCAAATTATTGACGGTTCCAATATGATCGTTCTGCCCGGCCTGATTGATACGCACCGCCACACCTGGCAAAGTGTTATTCGTGGAATTTCTTCGGACTGGACACTCGGCCAGTATTTTGAGCGGATACGCGGGGGTATGTCGCTGGCGTACCGGCCGGAAGATGTCTACGCTGCCAATCTGCTCGGCGCGTTGGAGGCGTTGGACAGCGGCATCACCACCCTGCTCGACTGGTCGCACATTATGAATACGCCCGACCATGCCGATGAGGCCATCCGCGCTCTCCAGGACTCGGGGATCCGGGCCATCTTTGCCCATGGCACGCCGAGTGACCCGCCCGGCGTGTGGTACCAACAGAGTACGCTGCGACATCCCGCTGACATCAAACGCCTCCGTGCCCAGTACTTCTCGGCCAATGATGGATTGGTGACGCTGATGATGGCCATTCGCGGCCCGGATTTTTCGACGCTGGAGACGACAATTGATGATTTACGGCTGGCCAGGGAGCTTGGTCTGCGGGTAACGCTGCACATCGGGGGAGGATTACTGGGCAAGCAGGCCAAATCGGTTGAGCGGATGCATGAAGCCGGGGTTTTGGGGCCGGATATGACCTTTGTCCACTGCAACTGCTGTACTAACGAGGCGCTGCGCCTCATTGCCGACTCGGGCGGGACTGCTTCGGTGGCGGCCAGGGTGGAGATGCAGATGGGCCATGGCTTCCCGGCCACAGGACGCCTGCTGGCGGCGGGGGTCCGGCCCAGTTTGAGCGTGGACGTGGTGACAAGCGTCGGCGGCAACATGTTTGACGAGATGCGCGTCGCGCTGCAAACCGAGCGGGCGCGCCAGAATCAAGCGGCGCTCGACGGCAACGAGCCAGTCAAGCAGCTTGAACTGAATGCCAGCGACGTGCTTGAGTTTGCCACCCTAGAGGGGGCACGGACCTGCGGGCTGGCCGACCGGGTCGGCTCCATTACCCCCGGCAAGCAGGCCGATTTGATCCTGCTGCGGCGAGACACGCTCAATCTTACCCCCCTCAACCACCTGCGTGGGTCGGTGGTTATGGCGGCGGGGCCGGGCAACGTGGATACCATTTTTGTGGGCGGCAGACTGGTCAAGCAGCACGGCAAACTGCTTCACTGCGACCTTGATCGAGTTTACCGGCTGGCTGTCGAGACGCGAGATTACCTGTTCGCGGCCACAGGCGTACCGCCAGGTTCGACGCCGGTCGGTTTGCCGGGGGCTGGTTGACTCTTAGTAAGGGAGTGTCACGAGTTGGCGCACACTACCGAGGATGAAAATAATTCGTAGTGACGACTTCAGTCGTCCAAGCCTATAAACGACTGAAGTCGCTACTACAAACAAGCTATTTTCAAAGGAGAGGCCCGATGCACCCTCATTTTGAACTTATTCACACCGCAGAGAACGATCCGAAGTGGAATATGCCCTATGCCCCGGCCATCAAAGTCCACTCAGGGAAAACCGTGTACGTGGCCGGGGTGACGGCCGCGCCGGTGTATCACAGCCATCCCCACATTCCGGCTGAATTTGATACCATTCCTGAAGAGCCGGGGCGGCAAACAGAGATGGCTCTCGAAAATTTGCGCCACGTCCTCCGGGCGGCGGGCGGTGATTTAACCGACGTGGTGCAACTCTTCCGTTTTATGGTGGATCAGGAAAAAAATCAGGATGCCATTAACCGGGTCATGGCCCGTTACTTTGGCGATCATCGTCCTACGACCACCTCTGTCGAAGTGGTTCGCCTGGCGACCGACCCGCGCCTGGTGCTGGAGATAACGGCTGTGGCCGTTGTAGCGGAGTAAAAAGCAATGACTCAAAAGATTGGCTTTATCGGCCTGGGGCGGATGGGCAGCCCCATGGCCCTGAATCTGGTCCGGGCAGGTTACTCGGTCACGGTTTATAACCGCACCCCGGAAAAAACTAAACCCCTGGCCGAGGCTGGGGCAGCGGTGGCCGGCTCACTGGCCGAGGCAGCCAGCAACGCCGAGATCGTGTTTACGATGGTCAGCGACTCGACGGCGCTGCAAGACGTGGTTTTGGGACCGGTTGGTTTACTGGACAGCTTGCAGCCGGGTAGCGTCCTGATTGATATGAGCACCGTGGATCCAAAAGTCTCGCGGCAGGTGGCTGAGGCCGTTCGGGCGCGGGGGGCGTACATGCTCGACGCGCCGGTTTCCGGCAGCACCATGCTGGCCGAGCAGGGCACGTTGAGCATTATGGTCGGCGGTGAGGAGAGCGTCCACGAGCGGGTGCGGGAGGTCCTGTTAAAAATGGGTAGCCGGACCACGCATGTGGGGCCGAATGGAGCAGCCGCTTCGCTCAAACTGGCGGTTAACATCATCATTGGCGTGACAATGGAGGTGCTGGCCGAAAGCGTTGTTTTGGCTCAACGGGCGGGCGTGGCTCCTGAAATTGCGGTCGAGGTCCTGTCGAACAGCGCCGTCGCGTCCCCTTTCCTCAAATACAAGGCCCCGCAACTCCTGCAACCCTTGGGACCCGCCGCTTTCACGGCCAGCATGATGCAAAAAGACTTTACGCTGGCCCTACAAATGGCTCGTGAGACAGGAGTGCCTTTGCCGGCGACGGCGGCGGCGAACGAGGTGCTGACCATGGCTCGCGGCCTGGGGCTGGGCGATCATGATTTCGCCGCCGTGACCACAGTCATCCGGCAGCTCTCCGGGGGATGAGGCAAGTTCGATGAAAGCTGCGGTCTATCACGGCAACCGTGACATCCGTATTGAAGCCATGCCGGAGCCGGGCAAGCCGGGGCCGGATGAGATACTTCTTGAAGTCCTGCGCGGGGCTATCTGCGGTACGGATGTAACCGAATACTTGCACGGACCGCACTTTGCCCCTATAACGCGGCCTCATCCCGCCAGCGGTCACGTTGGCCCGCTGATTCTGGGCCACGAGTTTGTCGGGCGGGTGGTCGAAGTGGGGGCGGCGGTTGAGGGTTTCAAGGTGGGACAGCGGGTTGTGCCGGGCGCGGGGGCGTGGTGTGGCAGGTGCAAGTGGTGCCTGGCTGGTCGTGTTAATCTGTGTGTCAATTATTTTGTTTTTGGCCTGAGTGCTCACGGGGGTCTGGCTGAAAGGGCCAAAGTACCGGCCTATATGGCCCAGCTTGTGCCGGAGGCATGTACCGACGAGACGGCGGCGATGGGCCAGCCCTTAGCCGTTGCGCTTCACGCGGTGGAGCGCAGTCAGGCCCAGCCCGGTCAAACCATTGGCCTGCTGGGGGTGGGCGGAATTGGCTCCTTCATCTTGGCCGCCGCTCACGCGCAAAAGTTGGGACCGATTGTGGCGATTGACGTTGACGACGAACGCCTGGCTAAAGCTGCCCAGTTGGGGGCAACTCATCTGGTGAACGCTCGGAGCGAGGACCCCGTCCAGGCGGTTCGCCGCCTGACAGAGGGGTTGGGCGTAGAGGTTTTCATCGAAGCTTCGGGCGCGCCGTCTGGCCCCAGCACCGCCCTGGCGGCTACCCAGAAAGGGGGTCACATTTTAATAGTAGGCATGCAAGCCGAACCGCGCGCCCTAGATTTGCACGATATGACGTATCGGGAAATTACCATGACTACCACTGTCGCCCATGTTTGCCAGGCTGACCTGCCCAAGTCCCTGGAAATTTTGACGAACACCGACCTGGCCCAAACGGTTCTGGACAAAGTCATTCCGCTGGAGGGCCTGGTCGAGGATGGCATCATGGCCCTGGCCGAGGGTAGAGCCAAAGGCAAAATTGTCGTAAATCCACAGCAGTAAAGGAGCAAATCATGCACCATGTGACACGCTTTGATGAGTCTGCCTTGCAAGCGCCGCCGCTGTATGAAAAGCACAGCCAGGGCTATACCCAGGCTACATTAATTGACCACACGGTGGGTTCCGTCCATACCGGCACCCACATTTGCCAACTGGCCCCGCAGGGCATGTTATCGCCTCACTTTCATGCGTTCGAAGAGAGTTTTTATATTTTGCAGGGGGAAGCGGTGCTGAGTCTGGAGGGGCAAGCCTATCACCTCAAGCAGGGGGATTTGGGCGCAATCAAGGTCGGCCAGGTTCACGCCTGGCGCAACGTCGGCGACGAGCCGGTCCGCTGGTTTCAGATGGCCGCCCCTCAGCCCAAACCGGCCGGCGGCTGGCAGGACACCTACTTTGTCAGGGAAGGGAGCGCGCCAACCGAAGGCCAACTACTCAATGTGGCTGATACCGGGGGCAACCTGCTCAGTCATTTTGACGTGGGGCAAATTCCGCCCCCCGGCGACCCGACCCGGCAAACGAGCGGCGCGCCGCCGGGAGTCTTCCTCAAGTGGTTGATGGATGAACAAATCGGGGCGGTCCATCACCGGCTGCTGTTTATCGAGTACCAACCCGGGGTCAGTCTGGCCATGCACGACCACACCTTTGAGGAGTGCTATTTCATTCTGAGCGGCGAGGTCGAAGCGGTGATCGAGGACAGGCGGTATCTGGCCAAGCCGGGCGATGTGTTGTGGACCAGCGTCGGCTGTTTCCACTCCTTTGCTAATATCGGCGCCGAGCCGGTGCGCTGGCTGGAGACGTTTGCCCCCCAACCGCCGCGCGAAAATATCTTCCGCTTTCGGGCCGAGTGGGAGAAAAAGGCCCAGGAATTAAGTGACTAAATTTTTATTAAATTATAGACAATCAAGGGGGATATGATGAGAAAGCAAACTAAAAAAACCGTATTGCAATTTGTGATGCTGCTGGCAGTTATTCTGCTGTTGGCGGCGTGCGGGGCGGCTTCACAACCGGCCGCGCCTGTCCAGGAACCGGCGGTCCAGGAAGCGGCGACAGAAGCGCCTGCCGCTGAAGCAGCCGCCACCGAAGAAGCTGCTGCCCCGGCAGAGGCCACGGAAGAGGCTGCCGTCGAGGAACCGGCGGCGGAAGAAGCGTCCGGGGCGAGCGCGCCGTCCGGCGAGCCAATTCGCATTGGCGGTTCCCTGGCTTTAACCGGGCCTTTTGCCGCCACCGGCATCGTTCACAAGATTGTAGGCGAGGAGTTTGTAAAGAAGATCAACGAGGAAGGCGGTCTGTTGGGCCGCCCCGTTGAGTGGGTGCTCTTTGATGACGAGTCCGTGCCGGATAAAGCGGCAGCCCTCTACGAGCGCCTGATCACCGAAGAGGAAGTGGACCTGCTGATCGGCCCCTACGGCACCGGCAACATCACCGCCGCCATGAACGTGGCCGAACGATACGGCTACGTTTTTCCGCATCATACCGGCAGTCTGACCTATGCCTACACCTATGACAAACACTTTCCGATGTGGTACACCGGGTTACATCCCAACGTTACCACCTCTAATCTGCTCTTTGACGCCCTGGAAGCGAGCGGCAATCCGCCCAAGACTATCGGCTTTGTGGTCAACCAGTTCCCCGGCTCCAAGTTTATGGCGCTGGGCCAGGAAGGCACCGACGAAGGCGGCGCGATAAAAGTGGCCGAGGAGCGCGGCTACGAGGTCGTGCTGAACGTTGACTTTCCCCTGACCATTAACGACTGGGGGCCTATTGCCGCCCAGGTACGTGAGGCTGACCCCGATTTTATCTTCCTGAGCGGTCTCGGCTTGAACGCCAACAGCTTGATTGAGGCGATGCAGGCCATTGATTACCAGCCCAGAGGGTTTTTTGTGTTGTGGCCGGCGGCCGGCCCGCTGCTGGCCCTGGGTGAAGCCAGCGAGGGCGTGATGTCGGTCACGCTGTTTGAGGAACACGAACCCTTCCTCTCTAACCCCGGCGCCGATGAGATGGTCGAAAGGTTTCACGCCGGAGCGGAGGCAGCCGGGTTAGACTATACCGCCGTTGAAACGCAAGCCTCCGCTTCGTGGACCACCTGGCAAGTATTGACGACAGCGGTCAAAGAGACCAACAGTCTTGACCATGAGGTGCTGGCCGATTGGCTGCACAGCAACACCATCCAGACCGTCATCGGTCCGGTGAGCTTCGATGCCAATAATCAAAACTACGGCCCCGACCTGCAAAAGATCAAGCAGGTTCAAAACGGCGAATGGATGGTGGTTTACCCGGCAGAGTTTGCTAAAGAAGGGGCCAAGGTCGAGTATCCAATTAATTAACTTATAGTCCTGCCGGGAGTTTTCGCCGGGATTAGGGGATTGGGGGATAAAAAATAAGAAAAAATCCCCTAATCTTCTAATCCCGGTCAACAGGGTTGGAAAAAAGTTTTCTAGACATCTATAAGGAGACACCCATGCCTGCTAGACATCTGGTCCGAACGGCCGACCAGGCAGTCTTTGAAACGCCGAGCGCCTTTGCCGCCTTGAGCCAGGGCTTCCGCCGCTGGTCCATTGTTAACGGCGAAAGCTCCGTCCACCAGGAGTTCAACATCTGCGAGCTTGAGCCGGGCGGTTCGATTGACACCCACATTCACTCGTTCGAGGAGAGTATTT
Source organism: Anaerolineales bacterium (assembly GCA_015075185.1). Taxonomy (GTDB): domain Bacteria; phylum Chloroflexota; class Anaerolineae; order 4572-78; family J111; genus DSQQ01. The sequence goes on from JABTUW010000005.1 coordinate 427,441, forward strand.
ACGTCCTCGAAGGGCAGCTCACCTGCGAAACCGGCGACGGCCTGTTTGTCCTCACGGAGGGCGATTACGGCGTCTTTCTGGTCGCCGCCCCGCATGCTTTGCGCAACACCGCCTCCGAACGGACGCGCTGGGTCGAGATGCTTGCCCCGCAGCCCCGCCTGGGGAGCAGCGGCGATACCTTCCCCGTCGCGCCGCTTGGCCAGGCTGGGCCGCCGCTGCCAATTAACCCCCGCGATCCGCGCACCCGCTTCTTTGGCAATATCACCCCACAGCACATGGACCCCACCAAGCAGTCTCAGGACTTACTGGCTGTGTCGGGGAGTATGCGCACCGCGCTGCTGGTCTATACCGGCATTACAGTAAAAATGATGATTGATAGCCAGTTGGGGGCGTACCTGGCAACAATGTTCATGGTCCAATACGAGCCTGGTGGGGGGGTTGGAAACCACGACCACCCCTTTGAGGAAACATACATGATCCTGGAAGGGGAAGTGGATGCCTGGTTTGACGAAGAGTACTACCGGCTTAAACCGGGAGACATTGCCTGGGCCGGTGTCGGCTGTATCCACAGGTTTCGCTACCCGCAGAATGAATTCGTCCGCTGGCTGGAAACCTCCGCGCCGCAGCCACCGGCCCGGTATTCATACCGCTTTGCCCGCGACTGGACTTATCTGGAGGAAGCGCTGAGTAAAGAAGGAGAAAACAATGGATAAACAAGGTACGGTAGTAGTCATCGGCGGCACATCTGAAATCGGCAAGCGGCTGGCGCAGCATTACGCGAACCAGGGCCGCCCGGTCGTCGTGACCAGCCGCGATGCGGGCCGGGCCAAAACTACGGCGCAGGAGGTCGGGGGTGATTGCGTAGGGCTGAGCCTCGACCTCAGCAAACCTTATGAAATTGCCGCCGCCCTGGCCGAGGTAAACGACGTGGATCGTCTGGCTCTGGTGGCCGTGGACCGGGACGAGAACACGGTCCGCAACTACAATATTGACGGTGCAATGAACCTGGTCACGCTGAAGCTGGTGGGCTACACCGAGGTGATCCATGTGCTCGCGCCGCGCATGCGCCAGCATGGTTCGATTGTGCTCTACGGCGGCCTGGCCAAGGACCGGCCCTATGCCGGCTCCACTACCGTCTCGACCGTAAATGGCGGCGTCATGACCATGGTCCACACCCTGGCCGTCGAACTGGCCCCGCTGCGGGTGAACGCGATTCACCCCGCAATTGTGGGCGACAGCCCCTACTGGGCCAAAAAGCCCCAGGAGGTGCTCGACAGATTTCGCGCCCGGACGCCGCTAGGTGAGCTGATAACGGTTGATGATGTCGTTGACGCGACGGTGTTCCTGCTCGAGAACCGCGCAGTGACCGGCGTCAACCTCAGGGTTGATGGGGGCTGGATGCTGACGTGAGTGCTGGCTGAGGGGATAGTCTATGCTTCTAATTGGGCAGGCTCTCATTTCAGGTCTTTTGTTGGGCGGCGTCTACGCTATTCTGGCTATTGGCCTGAGTTTGACCTGGGGCATGCTCAAGGTGATCAACCTGGCTCACTTTGCCTTTGCCTTTCTGGCGGCCTACCTGACCTATCAAATTTCAACTTCTTTTGGGGTAGATCCATTTTTAACCCTCCTGGTGACAATTCCTATCTTTTTCCTGGTGGGAATTGGCTTGCAGTGGTTTTTTAACCGGTTTGAGGTAAGCGAGTTCAACTCGCTTTTAGTGAGCTTCGGTTTATTTATCATTCTGCAAGCCATCATGGCCGCCTTATGGACCGCCGATTACCGCCGGATTGACGCGGCCATAAACCCTTACGCCGCCAAATCGTTCTGGGTTGGCCCTTTTGCTTTGCCTATTCCCCATTTTAGCTCTTTCATCGCCGCCATGATTATGGCTGGATTAACCATCTATGTTTTGCACTACACCGACGTGGGCAAGGCCCTGCGCGCCCTCTCCCAGGATCGAGACATGGCCGCGGCGTTTGGGGTGAATTACCAGAAAATGTCAATGCTGTTGATGGGCGTATCCACTGCTTATGCCGGGGCCGCCGGCGTTTTTATTGCCATGATCTTTGCCCTCTTTCCTGAGGCCGGGGTCGAGTGGATTGGAGTTATCTTCGCCGTGGTTATTCTCGGCGGGCTGGCTAATGTGCCGGGCGCCGTGGGGGCCAGTTTACTCATTGGCATGGTTCAAGCCTTAACCACCGTCCTGGCCAACCCAGGCATGGCCCCGCTGGTAACGTTTACCCTGCTGATCGCAGCCCTTTGTTTAAGCCGGAAGGATTGTTTACCGGAGGTCCACCCTATGAAAAGTGGGCCGGGCCGCTCGGATTTTTGGGGGTCGGCGTCCTGCTGGCTTTAGTTCCCTGGCTCAAAACAATTTTTGGCTTTCCAACTTTTTACCTCATCTTTCTTTACTTCACCTACTTCTGGATTGCCCAGGCCTCAAGCTGGAATATGCTGTCGGGCTACTCCGGCTACTTCAGTTTTGGGCAAGGCGCTTTCTTTGGCCTGGGGGTCTATACCATGGCCACGCTCATTGACAAGTACGAGGTCAATTTTTTGGCGGCGCTGCCCGTGGGAGGTATTCTGGCCGCTCTGCTGGGTTTGGGCATCGGCTGGGTCGTTTTTCGGCTGCGGCTGCTCAAGGGTGAACTGTTTGCTTTGCTGACCCTGGCCGTGGATTTTGTGCTGGCGGCTGTCGTCCGCAACAGCGACGCGATTGACGGCGGCTTTGGGGTGCGGCTTGGTTCGGTCAAACCGCCGGCTTTTCTGGGTGATTTCTCCACTATGATGTACACCCTGGGCTTGCTGATTGCCCTGATCACCGTCTTTGCCTCCTACCTGATTTATCACTCTCGCTTTGGCCTGGGTTTATTTGCCATCCGCGACGACGAGGCGGTGGCCGAGGGGTTGGGCGTGCCTACCTTTCGTTACAAAATGGCCATCTTTGCCCTCAGTTGTTTTTTTATTGGCCTTTCCGGGGCCTTGCACGCGTTGCAGATTGGCTATATCACGGTTGAAGGCATCTTTAGCCTGCGCCTGCCCCTGTTTGTCATCTTGATGAGCATCCTGGGTGGGCGGCAGCACTGGCTTGGCCCGGTGATTGGGGCCGTGGTTATCTTTACGCTAACCGATACCTTTAGCAAAGCCAGCGTTGACTATTTGAATCAAATCATCATCGGTTCCTTCCTGATTATTATGATTCTGTTCTTGCGCGACGGGATTTATGAGCGATTAAAACAGCGCCTGTGGTCGTCGCTGGCGGTGTTGGTTATTTCCGCAGCGGCGCTGATTCTGGCCGGTCTGGAAGGGCGGCTCATTTCGCAACTGGCCTATGCCATGTTAATCACCGTGGCCTTCCTGCTTCTTTCAGACAGGCTGTACCGGAAGCTCATCAGTCCCTTTCACTTGCTCCACCCTAAAAAACAGGCGAGGGTGGGCGATGTCTGAGCTAATGTTGACGTGCGAGAACGTGGTGAAAAATTTTGGCGGGGTGCGCGCGCTGAACGGGATCAGCACCAAGGTGTCCCGGGGCGAAATTCTGGGACTGGTTGGGCCAAACGGCTCCGGCAAATCCACGTTAATCAATATTATTAGCGGCCAACACCCTGTTAGCGGCGGTCAGCTCCTGTTTAAAGGGCGCAACATAACCAAAGATGAGCCGCATCTCATCACCCGGTTGGGCATCGCCCGTACCTACCAGATTCCCCGCCCTTTTCAGACCATGACCGTGCTGAGAAATGTGATGGTCAGCAGCACCTTTGGCCACGCTAACCGGGGCCTGGAGCAGGCCGAGCGGGCCGCCTATGAAACGCTTGAATTTACCGGCCTGGCCGCTTACGCCGGGATGCCGGTGAGCAAGCTCAACTTACACCAACGTAAATTTTTAGAACTGGCTCGTGCCCTATCCACCAAACCGGAGCTGCTGCTGCTCGACGAGGTGATGGCCGGCCTCAACCCCACCGAAATTGACGAGTCGGTGGAGATGATCCGTAAAATTCATGAGAGCGGCGTGACCCTGATCATCGTCGAGCACCTCATGCGGGTTGTGACCAGTCTGTCAACCCGGATGCTGGTCTTGAATTACGGCGAGGTGATTGCCGAAGGGGGGCCGGAGCAGGTCATGCGCGATCCGGAGGTCGTTACTGCTTATTTGGGAAAAGAGTATGCCCAATAGCGATAAGGTTTTGCTTGAAATCAGCAACCTCAACGTGGCCTACGGCGACGCCCAGGCCCTGTGGAATGTTTCCCTGGTGGTGAATGAAGGGGAGAGTGTGACGATTATTGGGCCAAACGGCGCTGGCAAAACAACCCTGGTCAATGCCCTGGCCGGAATAATTCCGGCCCGCAGCGGTCAGATGCTCCTCGATGGCCGCGATCTAACCCAGACGCCGGCCCATCGCGTGTGCGGCTTTGGGGTGGCCGTTGTGCCGGAGGGACGCCGCCTCTTCCCCTCGATGTCGGTGCGGGATAACTTGGATATCGGCTCCTATATCCCCAGCGCCCGCGCCCGCCGCGCCGAGACGATTGAGCGGGTCTACGCCATCTTTCCCCGCCTCAAAGAACGGGCGCGGCAGTTGGCCGGGACGCTTAGCGGCGGCGAGCAGCAAATGGTGGCTATCGGCCGGGCCTTGATGGCCTGCCCCAGGCTGCTCCTGCTCGATGAGCCGTCGCTGGGTCTGGCCCCGCTTATTGTGGATAATATTTTTGCCGTGCTGACCGAGATCAACCAGGCCGGCGTATCTATTTTGATGGTGGAGCAGAACGTGTCGAAGGCGCTTGAATTTGCGGCCAGAGGGTATGTGCTGGAACAGGGCCGGATTGTCCAGGCCGGGGCAGCCGAAACTTTGCTGCGAGATGAGCATGTCAAACAAGCCTATTTGGGCCTATAACCCTTATCCACCAGGGAAGACTCTAACAGGCTAAAAAGTTGGAAGACAGAGGAGGTGAAGCTAAAAAATATAGATCAATTTAAATGATTCTTACTCCAGCACTTTGGCGAAGGAAAGCCGCTTACGGAGGTGTACAGTCACAGAGTCTATATTCGAGCCGAACGAAGCAGTTGATGATAAGCCAGTCTTTCTACACTCATTATTCAAAATTTTTCTATAATGACAAAGGGGGTCAACAATGGCAGAGAAGCGAACTTTATTAAAAAATGGGTGTGTCTTAACCCTTGGTCGAAGTCTGGGAAACTTTACCCAAGCCGATGTACTGATTGAAGGCACCAAAATTGCCCAGGTAGGACCAAACTTGACGGCGGGTGACGCCGAGACGATTGACGCCTCGAACATGATCGTCATGCCGGGTTTTATTGACTCACATCGGCATCTGTGGGAAGGCATTTTGCGCAACATTGGCTGTGATGTTCCGCTGGAGGGTGAGGCTAGCTACCTGGCGTTCGTCTTGAACACCCTGGCCCCCGTCTACCGCCCGCAGGATGTTTATATCGGGAACTTGGTCAGCACCCTGGGCGCGATTGATGCCGGGATAACCACCATCCTCGACTGGTCCCATATTCAGGCTGGACCGGAGCATACCGACGCCGCTGTCAGAGCCCTGCAAGAGTCGGGCATGCGGGCCGTCTTCGCCTACGGCCCGGTTTGGTATGAAGCGCCCAAACCGGAGCACCCCGACTGGTTCAAGCGGGCCGCCAAGCAGTATTTTTCCTCCAAGGACCAGTTGCTGACGCTGGGTTTGGCCGCTTTTGGGCCGGAATTTAACTCGCTTGAAGGCAACCAGGCGGATTGGCAGCTTGCCCGCGAGTGTGATGCGCGCATCACCGTCCATGTGGGCGTCGGCACCTTTGGTCGGCATGGCAAAGTGGCGGAGGTGGGCAAGACCGGGATCTATGGGCCAGACACAACCTTTATCCACTGCACGACGTTGAGTGATGACGAAATCCAGATGATCGTGGACTCGGGTGGGACGGTGTCGCTGGCTGCGCCGGTAGAAATGATGATGGGCCATGGGATGGTACCGACCCAGAAATTCCTGGATCGCGGCCTGCGCCCCAGCCTGAGCGTTGACGTTGAGACCAACGTACCCAATGATATGTTCACCCAGATGCGTTCGGTTGCCTCCCTGCAGCGTGCTCTGCTCTTTGAGCGGCAGTTGGCGGGCGAGGATAACCTGCCGGACTTTCTGTGTGCCCGCGATGTGTTGGAGTTCGCTACCATTGAGGGCGCGCGGGCCAACGGCCTGGACCACAAGGTGGGCACGCTGACCCCCGGCAAAGAGGCCGATATTGTCATGCTGCGCACAGACCGGGTTAACGTCATACCCATCAACGATCCGATTGGGGCGGTGGTCTGGGGGATGGATACCGGCAACGTGGATTCGGTCTTTGTGGCCGGCAAGGCCCTGAAACGAGATGGTCAGTTAGTCGGGGTGGACATGGACCGGGTCCGCAAAATGGTCTACGAGTCCCGCGATTACGTCGTGGCCAAGTCGGGCTTCAAACTGCCGACGATTTGAGTCAGTTATCAGTTTTCAGTTGCCAGTGACCGGTTATCGGTCAGATAGTTCACTGATTACTAACTACTGAATACTATTTTTTAGGAGGCAACCATGGCGATTACTCAACAATCCATGACCGATGAGCAGCGCAAGTCAATTGCGCTGGAATATCTTAAGCGGATTGACCGGGGCGAAAACTTTTTTGACCTGTTTGCCGATGATGCGCAGGTTTATCTCCCCAAGTGGGGCCTGGCCAACGGCCGGACCGAGTTTGAGCAGTTATTTAGAGATCTCGGCTCGATTTTGTCAGCGATCACGCACGATTACGCCTACTTTAACTACATCATCCAGGGCGATTACGTGGTCGTTGAAGGCACCAGCTATGGCAAAACGGCCGGCGGGGTCGAATGGCGAGCCGGGGTAACCCACGCCGGGCGCTGGTGTGATGTCTTTGAGATCCGCGATTTCAAAATCCAGCGTGTATTTATCTATCTTGATCCCGACTATGCCGGCGCAGACACAGCCCGCTATCCCTGGCTGAATCGGTAAAACAAAGTAATCTTCTCGTTCCCACGTCAAGCGTGGCGAAAGCGTGGGAACGAGAAAAAATAAAGCATGTATATAATGAGGAGGTTTTTTAATGTTAGCTGAAGCTGAAATGGGCGAAAAAACGCAATCTACTCCCCGCCCGCTGACTGGAGCCGAGTACCTGGACAGCCTGAGGGATGACCGGGAAATCTGGATCTACGGCGAGCGGGTCAAAGATGTGACCACCCACCCGGCCTTTCGCAATACCGTGCGCATGGTCGCCCGCTTGTACGATGCCTTGCACGACCCCAAAACCAAAGATGTGATGCTGACCGACACCGACACCGGCTCCGGCAGTAAGACCCATCATTTCTTTAGAGCCAGCCGCAGTGCCGAGGAGTATGTGGCCGCCCGTGACGCTATTGCTCAATGGCAGCGTCTGGTGTACGGCTGGATGGGCCGCAGCCCGGATTACAAAGCCGCCTTCCTGGCAACGCTGGGGGCCAACGCCGACTTTTATGATCCCTACCAGGAAAACGCCCGCCGCTGGTACAAACAATGCCAGGAAAGGGTGCTCTACCTGAACCACGCCATCGTCAACCCGCCGATAGACCGGCACCTGCCGCCCGACGAGGTCGCCGATGTGTACGTCCACGCGGTCAAAGAAACGGACGCCGGCATTGTGGTCAGCGGGGCCAAGGTGGTTGCCACCGGCTCGGCCATGACCCACTTCAACTTCATCGCTCACCACGGCTTGCCCATCAAAAAGAAGGAATTTGCCCTGATCTTTATGGTGCCGATGGATGCGCCGGGGTTGAAACTGCTCTGCCGGACTTCCTATGAGATGACAGCCAGCGTCATGGGCACGCCCTTTGACTATCCCCTCTCCAGCCGGCTGGATGAGAATGACTCGATTTTGGTCATGGATAACGTGCTGGTTCCGTGGGAAAATGTTTTTGTTTACGGCGATGCCGAGAAGTTCAACAACTTCTTCCCGCGCTCCGGCTTTGTGCACCGCTTCGGCTTGCAGGGCTGTACCCGCCTGGCGGTCAAGCTGGATTTTATTGCCGGGCTGCTGCTCAAGGCCGTCGGCGCGACCGGCGTGGCCGATTATCGCGGGGTGCAGGTCAACGTGGGTGAGGTGATTGCCTGGCGCAACATGTTCTGGGGCCTGACCGATGCCATGGCTCGGACCACCACCCCCTGGAATAACGGCGCGGTCCTGCCCAATATGCACTATGTCATGGCCTATCGCATGCTCATGGGGGTAGCCTATCCCCGCATTAAAGAGATCATCCAGCAGGTCGTCTCCAGCGGTTTGATTTACCTGAACTCCAGCGCCGTGGACTTTAAAGTGCCGGAGATACGGCAGTATCTCGACAAGTACGTGCGCGGTTCCGGCGGTATGCCCGCTGTTGACCGGGTCAAGCTGATGAAGCTGCTCTGGGACGCCATCGGCACCGAATTTGGCGGGCGGCATGAACTGTACGAGCGCAACTACGCCGGCAGCCACGAAACTGTCCGCTTTGAACCGTTGTTTGTGGCTATGGCCGATGGCACGGCGGACCAGATGAAGGGCTTTGCCGAGCAGTGCATGGCCGAGTATGATCTCGATGGCTGGACGGTCCCGGATTTGATCAATCCCGACGATATTAATGTCTTCTTGCACAAGTTCAACGGTAAGGGGTAATGAAGGCTAAGGCTAAGGTTGAGGCGATGTCTCAGCCTTAGCCTATATGGAGAGAAAACATGGAAACGGCTGAAGAGGTTGTCATAGATCCCCGCGAATTTCGTAACTGCCTGGGGCGCTTTGCGACCGGGGTGACTATCATCACCACCGAGGTTGACGGCCAGGTTCACGGGATGACCGCCAACGGTTTCATGTCAGTTTCGCTGGAACCGCCATTGGTGCTGATTTCGGTAGGCAATAAAGCGCGGCTGAACAGTTTTCTACCGCAAAGCAAGAGCTATGGGGTCAGTATTCTGAGCGAGCAGCACGAACAGTTTAGCCGCCATTTCGCGGGCCGCCCGGTTGAAGGGCTGGCCATCCCTATTGTCAAGAAAAAGGGAGTGCCTGTTTTGGAGGGCGTCGCTGCCTGTCTGGTCGCTCGCGTGGTAGATATTCACCCGGCGGGCGATCACACCCTCTACATTGGGCAGGTGGAGTATCTGGAAACGAGTGAAACCAGACCGCTGTTGTTCTTTGCCGGCAAGTATCGCATGCTCGACCCCGAACCCAAGCACCCCATGGAAGCCTGGATAGATCATGAACTGTTCTTCTTTGACCCGATTGGGGGTCTGTAAAATTTAGCGATAAAATTGAGGAGAGGAATTACCTATGAGCAAAAAGATGAAGTCATTAGATTTGTCCGTTTTATCCCGGCGCGATTTTCTAAAAATATCGGCCGGGACTGTAGCGGCGCTGTCGCTGGCCGGCTGCGCCGTCGGCGGATCGAGCAGCGGGCGGGCCATCAAGATTGGCTACGTTACCCCCAAAACCGGCCCGCTGGCTCCTTTTGGCGAGGCTGATGACTTTGTTCTCGGCCAGATGAGAAAATTTTTTGAGGGCGGAATCGATGCTGCCGGAGCCAAACACCCGCTGGAAATTGTGACCAAAGACAGCCAATCCGACCCGAATCGGGCGGCTGATGTCGCGGCTGACCTGATTTTGAATGACAAGGTTGATATCGTCCTGGTCTCCTCTACCCCCGAAACAACCAACCCCGTTTCGGACCAATGTGAAGCCAACGGTGTTCCTTGTATCTCTACGGTTGCCCCCTGGCAGCCCTGGTTCTTCCGCAAGCAGGATGCGGCTGAAGCCGGGTATAAGTGGACCTATCATTTCTTCTGGGGATTGGAAGACATTATTGCCGTTTTCACCGACATCTGGAGCAAGCTGGATACCAACAAAGTGGTCGGGGCGCTGTGGCCCAACGACGGCGATGGCCTGGCCTGGAGCAGTGACCGGGGATTTCCGCCCGTGTTGCAGGAGAAAGGCTATACCCTGGTTGATCCCGGCCGCTACGAAAACTTAAAGGATGATTTCTCCGCAGAAATTTCTTTGTTCAAAGAGAAGAATGTTGAAATCGTGACAGGTGTGATTCTGCCGCCGGACCTCGGCACCTTCTTAACCCAGGCCAGCCAGCAAGGGTTCAACCCCAAAGCCTTTACCGTAGGCAAGGGAGCGTTGTTCCCGGTTACCATCGAAGCCTTGCCTGACAACCTGGGCATCGGAGTGTCATCGGAAATTTGGTGGACGCCCAGTTCTCCCTTTAAATCCTCCCTAACCGGGCAAACGTCTAAGGAATTAGCCGATGCCTACACGGCAGCCACCAGCAAGCAGTGGACGATGCCGCTGGGCTTTGCCCACGCCCTGTTTGAGGTCACCGCCGACGTATTGAAGCGCACCACGGAGCTTGACAAGCCTGAAGCGATCATTGAGGCGCTCAAAACCACGAAGTTAGATACTATCGTCGGCCCGCTGTCCTGGGAAGGAGGACCATTCCCCAATGTGGCGAAAACGCCGCTGGTCGGTGGGCAATGGGTGAAGGGCGACAAGTTCCCAGTGGACATCATCATTGGCACCAACACCACCGCGCCAAATATTCCCACCAACGGCACCATTACGGAAAAGACCTGGGCGTAACATATCTGACGATTAGAAATGAATCCAACTTACGGAGTGAAAAAGTGCACTTTTTCACTCCGTAAAACAGAAGCATTCTTTGTACTGCGAATGGAGTCAATCTCTTTATCCACACGTAACTAATTCCGTCAAAATTTGGAGATAAAAATGATCAAAGAGTTTCCCCAGGAACGCCAGGCGAAACGAAAAGTACTGCTAGAGGCTGTTGACAGCATCAGTGAGACTTTAAGGGCGTCCGGCGCAAAAAACGAAGAGCTGTCAACGCTGGCCCCAGAGGTGGTGAGCGCGCTGCGTGAGGCCGGGATTTTTCGCTTGAAGCTGGCCGCCGAGCTTGGCGGCGCTGAAGCTGACCCGGTTACTCAAATGGCTGTGTTTGAGAAATTAGCCTATCACGACCTGTCCAGCGCATGGTGTACCATGGTCGGAGCGACGGCTGTATCCGCCCTGGGAACTTTTCTGCCAGAGGCCGGGGTTGAACGAGTTTTTGAAAAGGGACATATCCCCACGGCAGCTATCTCATTCTACCCCGCCGGTAGAGCGGTACGGGAAAACGGCGGCTATCGGGTCAGTGGGCGCTGGCGCTTTAACAGCGGTATTCCCCACGCCGAATGGGTGCTCGGCGGCACGATCATTGAAGGGAGTCAAAACGCCGCGGGCGTGCCCGATGTTATATTTTCGGTATTCCCTACCCAGGAAGTCACTCACTATAATAACTGGGGAGATGTGGTGGGTCTCAAAGGGACCGGCAGCCGTGACTTTTCGGTCAAGGATTATTACCTGCCGGAAGAATTGAGCTTTCGTTGGGACTTATTTAAACCGCAACCGCGACGAGGCGGCCCGTTGTATCTGTTGCCGCCTTTTGCTTACGTGGCCAATGAGCATGCCAGCGTCGCGGTGGGAGCGGCCCGGCGGGCGCTGGATGAGCTGGTCAGATTAGCCACCACGACGCGAGGGACATTCCGCGCCTCGAAACTGGACGAACGCCAGGTGGTCCACCGCTTTATTGGCGAGGCTGATTTAAAGCTGCGGGCAGCGCGGGCGCTCATGTACGAGCGCTATGAAGATATGTGGCAAAGCGTCAGCGCCGGACAGGTTCCCGACGGGCCGGCGATTGCCGATGTGCGGGCTATCGGGGTGCATTGTACGGATGTGGCGAAAGAGATTGCGGCTAAGGCGTACCACTTTGGCGGAAACACAGCCTTGCACCAACCTCATATTATTGAGCGCCTCTGGCGCGATTTGAACACGGCCGGCCTGCATCAGGTAATGAGTGACACCGCCTACGAGAACCACGGCAAATTCCTTTTGGGGCTGCCGGCCGACCCGCTGGCTTAAATCCAAACCTATGCCCACCCTTCTTGAACTGCAAAATGTGACCAAGACCTTCGGCTCCCTCCTGGTTTGCCACCAGATCAGCACCAAACTCGAAACGGGAGAAGCTTTGGGTATTTTGGGGCCAAACGGAGCCGGCAAAACCACGCTGCTTAACCTTATTGCCGGCGACTTGCCGGTGACATCAGGCCGAATCCTCTTCCAGGGCCAGGATATCACTGCCCTCTCCGCAGCTAAACGCTGCCATCTCGGTATTGGCCGCACCTATCAAATTCCCCGTCCTTTTAGCGGCATGACCGTCCTGGAGAATGTGCTGGTCGGGGTAGCGTACGGTCATAAGCAGCATCAAAAAGATGCCTATGATTTTGCCTACGCCATTCTCCAGCAGACGGGACTGCTTGACCGCTGGAATGTCATCACCGGGAACTTACGGCTGTTGGAACGAAAGCGGTTGGAGCTGGCCCGTGCCCTGGCCACCCAGCCCTCGTTGCTCCTGCTGGACGAAATCGCCGGGGGTTTGACCGACCACGAAGTCTACGAACTGCTGGAGGTTATTGCTGGTATCCGGGCCAAAGGCGTCACCATAATCTGGATTGAGCATATCGTCCACGCCCTGATTGCGGCGGTAGACCGGATTATGGCCATCAATTTTGGGGTTAAGCTGACCGAAGGTAAGCCGAAAGAAGTAATTGACAGCCCTGAGTTTCAAGAAATCTATTTTGGCGTTGAGGGCATGCGTCTGGAGAACGCCGCATGACCAAGCTGCTCACCGTCGAAAATATCGAGGTTTTCTACGGCGAATTTCAAGCTCTTTTCGGGGTCAGCCTTGAGGTTGAAAAAGGAGAAACTGTCGCCATTATCGGCGCTAACGGGGCCGGCAAAACGACGCTGCTGCGCTCGATTTGCGGGGTCTTAGCCCCGGCGCAGGGGCAGATTACCTACAAAGGCCAGGTTATTTCAGGCCGGCCCGCCTATGCCCTCAACCAAATCGGCATTGTCATGGTCCCGGAAGGGCGTAAAATTTTTCCCAGCCTGTCTGTTGAAGAGAATCTCAAAATCGGGGCGTACAACAACCGGCCGGGACCCTGGGATTTAAACAAAGTCTTCGATTTATTTCCGATTCTCAAAGAACGGGCTAAAAACGGGGGAACCGAGATGTCGGGCGGCCAACAACAAATGTTGGCCATCGGGCGTGCTTTGATGAGCAACCCTGATCTGATTCTGATGGACGAGATCTCGCTGGGGTTGGCCCCCATTATTGTCAAAGCCTTGTATGAAGTGGTTGAGCGCATCTCGGAGGCAGGCACTACGGTCATTTTGGTCGAGCAGGATGTCAGCCGCGGGCTGAATTCGGCGGACCATGTCTATTGTTTACTCGAAGGCAAAGTGAGCCTGGCTGGCCAGCCGGCCGAGATCAGCCCGGAGCAGGTTTCGCGGGCTTACTTTGGGGTATAAAAAATTGTGAATAATGAATTGGCAATTGTGGATGATTAATTTCTCATTCGCAATTGACAATTCTTGCCTCGTTCTTAGCGGAGTGTGATTGTTACTATGCAATGGGTCAACACCATTACTCAGGGAATATTGCTGGGTGGTCTATATGCCCTCTTCGGAACCGGGCTGTCGCTGATTTTTGGGGTGATGCGCCTGGTGAACCTGGCGCATGGCGATTTTATTGTGCTGGCAGCCTATCTTAGCCTGATGGCCATGGCCTTCGGCTTGCATCCCCTGCTGACCTTATTCGTCGTGATCCCGATCTTGTTTCTGCTGGGTGTCTTACTGCAACGAGGTGTTCTCAACAAAGTGTTGGGGGAAGGCCTGATGCCGCCTTTGGTCATTACGTTTGGTTTATCCATCCTGGTGCAGAACGGGCTGCAACTGGCTTTTTCTGCCGATTCTCAAGACCTGGATGCCGGTGCTCTGGAAACCGCCAGCATGAGATTTAGCGAAGTGACGATTGGCACATTCCCGCTGATCACCTTTATTACGGCGGTGGTGATTTTGGTCGCCCTGCAGCTCTTCTTCAACCGGACCAAGCTGGGGCAGGCGTTCCGGGCCACCTCCGACGACCCCGGTACCGCCGAACTGATGGGGATCAACAGCCGTCAAATCTATGGCTGGGCCATGGGCTTATCGCTGGCCGTTGTGGCCGTCGCCGGGGTTCTGTTAGGCATCCGGACCAACTTTACCCCGACAATTGGCCCGGCCCGGCTCATTTTTGCCTTTGAGACGGTCATTATCGGCGGGTTGGGCAGCATTTGGGGCACACTGGCCGGGGGCATTATCCTTGGCCTGTCCCAAAATATCGGCGCGGCCCTTGACCCGACCTGGTTTCAACTGGCCGGCCATATCGTTACCCTGCTGGTGCTGGCAATTAAACCGAGCGGCTTGTTCGCTCGCACGCGGGATGCCTGATTAGTTGTGAATGGTGAATAGCCAATCGTTAATTGTTAATGTAAGATGTTTTCAGAATCACTCACAATTCATCATTCATACCGCAAGGGTATCCCTTTTGGGACAATTCACAATTAGAACGTGTCTATGCTGAAACAAACCATGTCCCTAACCCAACCCGCCCTCTCACCGGAGCGCCGCCTAATGATTATCGCTGCGTTTTTCCTGGTGAGCGCCTTAACCGTACCCCTTTGGGCCGACTCAGGCACCATGCGCACCCTGGTTGAGTTTATCTACCTGCTTGCCCTGGCGCAGATGTGGAACCTGCTGGCCGGATACGCCGGCATGGTTTCCATTGGCCAGCAAGCCTGGATCGGCCTCGGCGGCTATGCCATGATTGTGTTGGCCGACGACCTGGGGATCAATGTCTTTGTCGCGGTCTTTCTGGCGGGTCTGGTCGCTATGCTCTTTGCCTTACCTACGGCTGTCCTGGTTTTCCGGCTGCGGGCCGGTTATTTTGCCATTGGCACCTGGGTCATCGCCGAGGTCTTTCGGCTGCTGGTTGCCAGCAGCACCACCTGGCTGCAAGGCGAGTCGGGCCGGACCCTGGCTGCTTTTGCCGAAATGGGCCGGAATACCCGCGAAATCTGGACTTACCTCACCGCGATTATCATTGGTTTTGGCTCGATTGCCCTGGTATACTACTTAATGCGTTCCAAATCGGGGCTGGGCTTAACCGCCACCCGCGATTCCGAGGCGGCCGCGGCCAGCGTGGGTATTGACACCTATCGTCTCAAGCTCATGGTTTTCCTGCTGTGCGCCTTCGGGACAGGGGTGGTCGGGGCTTTGATCTACCTAACTGTTCTCAACATTCGACCCTCGGCGGCCTTCTCGGTGCAGTGGACGGCCTTTATGATCTTTATCGTGGTCATCGGCGGCATTGGCACCATCGAAGGGCCGATTATTGGGGCTGTCATCTTTTTCATCATTCGCGAATATCTCTCTAATTTTGGCGAATGGTCTTTTATTTTTTTAGGTGTGACTGCGGTCGTCATGATGCTTTTTATGCCGCAGGGTGTGTGGGGCTTACTGCGCCATCGCTTTGACCTGGAACTCTTTCCGGTGCGGCGGCGTCTGCCGCCTCATTTGCGATAACAAGGTAGCAAAGTAACATGACCATGGTATTACCGATTACTGATTACTGACGACTGGTTACTGACTACAATGGAGTCAAGCTAATGAGCACTGTCATTATCGTTGGGGGGAGCTACGCCGGTCTAGCCGCTGCTCTGGAATTACGCCAGCGCCTGCCCGCCGGCGATACGGTGAGGGTTGTTTCGGCCAGTGAGACTTTTATCTTTCACCCTTCCTTAATTTGGGTGACTCAGGGTGAACGAGAACCGGCTGACATCTCTTTTCCGATTCGACCGGTGTTAGAAGAAGCTGGGGTTGAATTTATCTGCGCCCAGCTTGAAACCATCCATCCTGAGGCTAAAACGGTTTCGCTCAATCCGCAGCAATCGCTCAGTTTCGACAAATTACTGATCGCCACCGGCGGCGAATGGGATTGGGACGCTGTTCCAGGGTTGTGGCCCAAGCCTAGAGGCCATACGGTGTCCATTCTATCGCCGTGGGATGCCATCGCTGCTCGTACGGAGTGGCAGGCACTCCTGGCCGACTCCGGCCCGGTTGTTATCGGTGCTGTACTCAACGCCGGTTTGTACGGGGCCGCTTATGAATTTGCCCTCAACCTGGATATTGCCCTGCGCAAAGCAGGTGTCCGCGACCAGGCCCCCATCACTTTTGTTACCCCGGAACCCTTTTTGGGACACCTGGGGCACGGGGGCCTGGGCAACTCTCGCCAAATCATTGAAGAAGCGTTCGCTCGTCAGAAGATTCCGGCGATTACCGAAGCCCAAATCGAGCGGGTTGAAGCCGAGGCGGTGGTACTGGCCGGCCGGCGGCAGCGGCTACCCTCTAAATTTACCATGCTGGTGCCGCCTTTTAAGGGGATAAAACCTGTCCGCCAAGTGCCTGACCTGGGCGATGCGCAAGGACGTATTCCGGTTGACGATTACTATCGCAGCTTAAACTATCCCGATATTTTTGCCTCGGGCGTGGCGATCCAAGTCAAACCGCAGGTCAGTACTTTACTGCCTTGCGATGTTTTGATTACCGGTACGGTCAGCGCCGAGATGGGTCGAGTCGCCGCGACCAATATCGCAGCGGATTTGGGCCACGGTGCGGCAGTCCGCAAGCCAGCGAGCGCCTTAAAATCATTTTACGTCCTGGACTCCGGCTCGCATGGCCTGTTTATGTCGCTCGGCTCGCAATCCTGGCTCAATTTGCAGCTCAATGTTCCCGGCCCCTGGGGTCACTGGGCCAAAGTGATTGCGGAGAAGTATCAGATGTGGCAGATTCAATCCGGCCGGTACTGATGGGAGACTGGAGGGCTGGAAGAAGGGAAGGATAGGAATTTAGAGAGAGACGATTTTCTGATTTGTTATTTCTTAATTTTTCGGTTAAATAATGACGCAATTTAACTACACTGCTTATGCCCAAGAAATTGTTTTTGCCGCCGGCAGCCTGGCCCGGCTGGGAGAGGCGGTCAACCGCTTTGGCTGGCAGCGATTAATACTCTGCACCAGTCCCTCACTGCGGGCTAGTGGCCATGTTGCCGCGATTGAAGCAGCTTTAGGAACGCGGCTGGTCGCATCCTATGAACGCACGCAGTCGCATGTACTCGATTTTCAATTGGCCGAAGCTCTGAAACTGGCCGAGGTGGCAGAAATTGACGCCGTAATCGGGCTGGGCGGAGGCAGTCCCATTGGACTGGCCAAGGCGGTCAGTTCAACTCTGGAAGAGCAGCGAACCGGCCGCCCCGCTCGCGCCGCTTTTCCCACCGACCAGCCGCTCATCCCGGTGGTAGCGATACCGACCACCTATGCCGGTTCGGAGATGACCCCGATTTACGGCGTCACCCACCAGACTGACGGCACTACCCGCAAAATTACTGTCAGAGACGCCAAGATTGCGCCCAAGCTGGTCATTTATGACCCCCTGCTCACCCTCAACCTGCCGCCAGAAGTGACGGCCGGAACGGGGATCAATGCGCTGGCCCACTGCGTCGAGGCTGTCTACTCCATCACGCGCCATCCCCTGTCTACAGCCGCGGCATTGGCCGGGATTCAAGCCATTACCCGCGCTTTGCCCCGCTGCTACGATCACGGCGACGACCTGTCGGCCAGAACCGAGATGTTGCGGGGGGCGCACCTGGGCGGGACAGCCCTGGCCAGTGTTTCGATGGGTTTGCATCACGGCCTGTGCCATGTGTTGGGCGGGACGGCAGGAGTGCCGCATGGTGTCGCCAATGCGATTATGCTGCCCCATGCCATGCGCTTCAACCTGGATGCGACTGCCCCGAAACTGGCCCAGGTCGCCAGGGCGATGGGCCTGGATGGGGCCGGTCAAAGTGACGAGGTCGCCGGCGAAGCAGCCGCTCAGCATGTGTACAACATGGTCAGCCAATTGGGGCTGCCGCAGCGTCTGCGTGAGGCTGGCGTTAACGAGGCCGACCTGCCCCGCCTGGCTGAATTGGCCCTTAAGAGCAGCGCTGTCCAAAGCAATCCCAAGCCTCTGAGCAGCGCAGCCCAGGCTGAAGCTATCTTCAGAGCGGCGTGGTGAATAGAAGCCAGTTGCCAGTGAACAGTCAATGTCATTAAGTTAAGCAGCATCCTGAGTAGGTTGAGCGAAGCGAAACCGTATCGAAGGGTGCTGTGCTGTCAGGAAGTCATCGCCAACTCGCACCCTTCGATACACGCTCCACTTCGTTCCGCGCTACTCAGGATGCTAAACTTAACGACATTGAGTGAACAGTAACCAGTTGAACTGTCCACTGGCAACTGACCACCGATAACCGTATACTGTTTTTAAAGGAGTTTAAGCGATGCGCAATCTAACCGAACAGAACATAACCGAAGTCGTCATCAACAGCTTTGCCAATACCCAAAATCCGCGTCTAAAAGAAATTTTGACCAGCCTGGTCAAGCATCTCCATGCGTTTGTGCGGGAGGTGGAGCTGACCGAGGAAGAGTGGCTGTACGGGATTCAATTTCTGACCCGCACCGGCCACATGTGTGATGACAAACGCCAGGAGTTTATTCTGCTGTCGGATACCCTGGGCGTCACCACGCTCAAGGATATCATCAATAACCGCAAACCGCCGGGAGTGACAGAATACACCATCCTGGGTCCCTTTTACGTTGAAGACGCGCCAGAACTGCCAGCTATGGCTAACATCGCCGGCGCTACGCCCGGCGAGCCGGTGGTTATTTCCGGCCGGGTAACCGATCCCTCCAGCCATCCACTGGCGGACGCCCTGCTTGACGTCTGGCAGGCTTCCGCCGAGGGGTTCTATGATGTGCAACTGCCTGACCAGAGCGAGTTGAATCTGCGGGGCAAATTCCGCACCGATGCCGAAGGGCGTTACGCCTTCCGCACCATCAAGCCTTCTTTTTATCCTATTCCCGGCGATGGGCCAGTCGGCCAGATGTTAAGAACCGTCGGCCGCCATCCCTACCGCCCGGCACATATCCACTTTATTGTGTCAGCCAGTGGTTACGAAACTGTCACCACCGAACTCTTTGTCGAGGGTGATCCTTACCTGGACTCCGATGCCGTGTTCGGCGTCAGAAACTCCCTGGTGGTTGATTTCGTCCGCAGCGAATCGGCTGAGGAGGCCGCCCGGTATGGAGTTACGGACCCCTTCTATACCGTCGAATATAATTTTATCTTGCAGCCGGCCCCATCGAGCGGAAGTTAACCTTTAATGACGGCAATCGGGGTCAAGCGAGCCACTTTTTTGGCAATGCCGGCGCCATGCACAACTTCCACCACCCGATCCACGTCCTTGTAAGCAGCAGGGGCTTCTTCGGCCAGGCCCGACATGCTGCCAGCCCGTACCCGAATGCCGCCTGCTTCCATTTCCTCGCGCAAGTCAGAGCCACGAATGCTCCTTTTTGCCTGGTGACGGCTCATCATCCGCCCGGCGCCGTGGCAGGTGGAGCCGAACGTCTGGGCCATCGAGCCAGCCGTACCCAGTAGCACCCAGCTCGCCGTGCCCATTGAGCCGGGCACCAGCACCGGCTGGCCGATGTCCCGGTAAACGTCAGGCAACGCGGGCGAACCGGGACCAAAAGCGCGGGTTGCCCCCTTGCGGTGAACACAAACTTTTACCCGGCGGCCATCCACTTCGTGCTCCTCGATCTTGGCCATATTATGGGCAATGTCATAAATCTGATAGACCCCGTGATTTCTGACCTTCCCGGCCAGAGCCTCTTCAAAACTGCGGCGAATGTGGAAGGTCAGCACCTGCCGGTTGGCAAAGGCATAGTTGGCGGCAGCCTTCATGGCGGCCAGGTAATCTTGTCCCTCCGGACTGCTCAGCGGCGCACAGACCAGTTCCCGATCGGGCAGCTTGATCCCGTAGCGATGCACTGCACTCTGGAAGCGATTAACATAGTCGGTGCAAATCTGGTGACCAAAGCCCCGCGAACCGCAGTGAATCTGCACCGTCACCTGGCCGGGGAAAAGGCCCATGCGGTCGGCTGCTGTTTCGTCAAAAACTTGATCCACCACGTCCACTTCGATAAAATGGTTGCCCGCGCCCAGCGTGCCGACCTGATCATTACCGCGCTCTTTGGCCCGCGCGCTGACCTTGCTGGCGTTCGCGCCTTCCAGGTGGCCCCATTCTTCCGTTCGCTCCAAATCGGCCTCGCTGGCATAGCCACGTTTCAAGGCCCAGCGCGCTCCTTCTTCGACCAGTCGATCTAATTCGCCATGTTTGAGCCTGATACTGCCCTTCTCCCCTACCCCACTCGGGCAGTTGGCATACAAAGCGGTGGCCAGGTTATTCAGGTGAGGCTCTACCTGGGCTTTGGTCAGGTAAGTTGCCAGCAGGCGCACGCCGCAGTTGATATCGTACCCCACGCCGCCCGGCGAAATGATCCCATCAGGCAGTTCTGTCGCTATCACGCCTCCAATTGGAAAACCATATCCCTGGTGAATATCAGGCATGGCCAACGCATACTTTACAATCCCCGGCAGCGTGGCCGTATTGACCAGTTGTTCCAGGCTTTTATCCTCCAAAGCCTTTTCCATCAGCTCCGGGTCGGCGTAAAAGCGGGCCGGGACGCGCATAGCTTCCTGGAACGAAGCCGGAACTTCATAAATAAATTTGTCAATGCGTTTGAAATCATGACTGCTGACCATTAGTATCTCCTCGATCAGGAGCAAGTAATCTATTCCCTACTCCTTACTACTTACTCCCTACTCCCTTACTTCACACATCGAATACAATCGTTGCTTCCAACCCCGCGTCTGTCTGCACAATTTCAAGATTGTGGTAAGTAACTGCTTTGATGTGTTTTTGCAGATTGGGCACATACCCCCCGCGAACTGTTGCTTGCAAGTGGGTGGGCGTAACCTCGACGAGATCGAACTGGCGAAACACGAGCAGTTCTGCTTCGGCCCAGTAAGCCAGTTCACTCAGCCAATTGACCAGCAGGCTTTCGCCGTCGAAGGCGTCCAACTCAACCCGCCGCTCGATTTCCAGGGGGACAGCCGCCGGTTCGGCCACCAATAGACTGGCCATGCCATAAGCGGCGTTGACCAGGAACTCCGGCCAATCACGCCCGCGCACGCGCAAGGCCCAGTCGGCCGTGTGTTCGATCTCTTCGAAGCCGGCCGCCGGTAAGGTCTCTTTCGGTTTCGATTCAGACTCGGTAGGCATCAGTCTCCCGCAACGGTAGAGTAAGAAAGAATTTTAACCGCCGGTTCTCTTTTCATCAAATAGCTATGACGACATATAGCCCAGTTTTTGGGCAGCTCGAGCCAAATCGTCCCGAAACTTGGGATGGGCGATATTAATGAGTTCCCTGGCTCGCTGGCGGATGGTTTTACCGTGCAGCGAAGCCACCCCGTACTCGGTGACGACATAATGCACATCGTAGCGGCTGGTCACCACCCCGGCCCCCCGATCCAGCATGGGCACAATCCGGCTGACGCTCTCGCCGTGGGCGGTCGCCGGCAGAGCGATGATCGGTAGGCCCCCTTTGGAACGGGCCGCCCCTCTGATGAAGTCGACTTGCCCGCCAGCCCCGCTATAAAGGTGGGGACCGATGGAGTCGGCACAGACCTGGCCGGTCAGGTCTACTTGCAAGGCCGAGTTGATCGCCACCATCCGCTCGTTTCGGGCAATATTGAACGGGTCGTTGATGTAATCGGTAGGGTACAGCTCGATCAGGGGATTGTTGTCTACAAAGCGATAAAGGCGCTGCGAGCCGAACAAGAAGCCGGCCACAATCTTACCCGGATGAAACGTTTTCCTGGCGCCAGTGATAATGCCAGCCTCGACCAAGTCAACCACCCCATCCGAAAAGAGTTCGGTATGAATCCCCAGATCACGATGCTGGGTCAGATTCCGCAGCACGGCATCGGGAATGCTGCCGAGACCCATCTGCAGCGTAGCCCCGTCCGGGATCAGTTCGGCGATATACTGGCCGATACGCATGTGCCGGGCCGAATTGCCACCCTGGGGCGCTTCCGGCAAGGGGTAGTCCACCTCGACGATGTGCCGGAGCCGGCTGATATGAATCAAGCTATCCCCGCAGGTCCGCGGCATTTGCTGGTTGATCTCAGCCACGATAGTTTGAGCCGCCTCGGCCGCCGGTTTGGTTACACCCACTTCGACGCCGTAGCTGCAAAAACCTTGCTCGTCCGGAGGAGAGAGAGAAATCAACGCCACGTTAAGGGGTAAAGCGCCATTACGAAACAGGTGAGGTATTTCCGAGAGAAAAAGTGGGGTAAAATCAGCCTGGCCTTCACCCACAGCCCGGCGTACATTGGGGCCAATAAAGAGAGCGTTGTGCCGAAAGGTGTCTTCAAACTCTGGATCGAGGTAGGGAGCGGTGGTAAAGGTCAGGAGGTGGGTAATTTCGACGTGGCGGAGTGGCTGGCCTGCCGCCTGCCGCCGGCGGGCATAACGTGGCAAAGCGGCAATCAACCTCGCCGGCCCCCCGGCTCCACCCCCAATATAGACCCGCTGCTCCGATTGAAGGCAGGTCAAGGCCGTCTCGATATCGGTGATTTTGTCGTGGTAGCTACTGTTCCAATTCATCAGGTGCCTACTCCACGGACTCGACGGATCTACTGATACTGGTCAGGTTCGGTACACTGAGCGCCCCGCTGCAAAGCCTGCTCATCGGCGGCCAGCAACTCTCGTTTACTTTGAGACAGATGCTGAGATAGGGCTTGTTTCACCGCTGCCAAAGGCACGACATGGGTGATAGCCACTAAAGCGCCCAAGGCGACCATATTGGCTACTTTGATGTCACCCAATTCAGTGCCGATATCACTGGCGGGTACAGCGACGTAATGAATATCGGCCCGGCGGAAGGAAGGAGCAATAAGCGAACTGTTGTAGACCAGCACCCCGCCGGGCTGCACTAATGGCTCATATTTCTCCAAAGAAGGGTTATTCAGGACAAGCACTGCCCGGGGGCAGCGCACCACCGGCGAGCCGATTTCTTCATCGCCAATGATGACTGTCACGTGGGCCGTCCCGCCCCGCATCTCCGGCCCATAGCTGGGCAGCCAGGTGACGTTTTTGCCGCTGTCCAGGCCCGCCTGGGCCAGCACCGTCCCGGCCAGGAGCGCCCCCTGGCCCCCAAAGCCGGATAGAATAAATTCTATTTGCATGCGGTCCTCCTTTAATTCAACTGTTTGACCCGCTCCGACACCTTATAATCACCCAGTGGATAATACGGAACCAACTGCTGTTTGATCCAATCGAGGGCTTGCAGCGGGGTCAGGCCCCAGTTGGTCGGACAGGAGGATAGAAACTCAACCAGCGAGAAGCCGGCTCCGGCCATCTGAGTGCGGAACGCCACCCGGATGGCCTTTTTGGCCTCTTTGATGGTGCGAATATCGTAAACCGAGCGGCGGACCACGTAAGCTGCGCCCGGCAGCCCGGCTAACAACTCGGCGATGCGCATCGGCATACCGGTCAATTCCACATCGCGGCCCAGCGGCGAAGAGGTCGTCACCTGCCCAGGCAAACTGGTGGGAGCCATTTGCCCGCCGGTCATCCCATAAACGGCGTTGTTGATAAAAAAGACGGTGATGTTCTCGCCCCGGGTAGCCGCCCAGACAATCTCGGCCAGGCCGATGGCCGCCAGGTCGCCGTCACCCTGGTAAGTGAAGACAATTTTATCCGGCTGGACCCGCTTGAGGCCGGTGGCCATGGCCGGCGCGCGCCCGTGAGCAGCTTCGGCGCTATCCAGCTCAAAATAATTATACAGAAAAACGGAGCAACCCACCGAGGCGATGGCGATAGTCCGTCCCCGAATGCCCAACTCGTCAATCACTTCGGCAATGAGTTTGTGAATCAGCCCATGGGTGCAGCCGGGACAGTAATGCATTGGCGTCTCACTGAGCGCCCCCGGTCGTTGGTAAACAACTTGTTCGACCCATCGTTCTGTTATCATTGTCATCTCCCTAAAGCTAAAACCGGCTCGTATAGCACATTGTGAAGCGAGATGAGTTGCCGCTCCAGCATAACAATTTGCTCCATAATTTCATCCGGCAGCGGCACAACGCCGCCGGTATGACCGAAGAAGCGTACCGGCACCCGGTCGCCGACTCCCAGGCGCACGTCTTCGACCATCTGGCCGGCGTTCATCTCCACCACCAAAATGGCCTGGACCTGCCGCGATAATTTCTCCAATGGGGCCAAGGGGAAGGGGTACAGGGTAATGGGCCTCAGCAAACCAATGTGGATCCCCTCGCGCCTGGCTTCGCGGATAGCCGTCTTGGCAACACGAGCCACCGTGCCGAACGCAACGAGCAAAACGTCGGCATCCGCCGTCATAAACGCTTCATAACGGGCCTCATCGGCTTTAATCCGCTCGATTTTGGCCTGCAAGCGCCGGTTGACCCCTTCCAGAACCTCGGCATCCAGGTAGACCGAGGTGATGATATGCTTGGGCCGGTCCTTCGCTCCGGTCAAGGCCCACTCGGGGCGAGTGAGGCGCGGTTCTTGCAAGGGGGGTAACTCGGCTGGCTCCATCATCTGGCCAATGAGGCCATCACCGGCCACGATGACCACGGTGCGATACTTTTCGGCCAGGTCAAAGGCCAGCCCGGTCAAATCAATGGCTTCCTGTACTGAACTGGGCGCCAGGACCAGGCAGTGAAAATCGCCGTGGCCGGCGCTCTTGGTCAGTTGGTTGTAGTCGGCCTGAGTGGGTTGGATATTGCCCAGACCCGGCCCTCCACGCATAATATCTACGATCACAGCGGGCACTTCCGAGCAGGCCAGGTAAGAAAGCCCTTCCTGCATCAGGCTGATACCCGGCCCCGAAGAGGAAGTCATCACCCGCACCCCGGCACAGGCTGCGCCATAAACCATATTGATGGCAGCGATTTCACTCTCCGCCTGCAAAAAGGTGCGACCCAGTTGGGGCATGCGCAGGGCCAGGTGTTCCAGCAGTTCAGTTTGGGGGGTTATCGGATAGCCGAAATAGGCTTGGAGGCCGGCACGGATGGCCGCCTCGGCGATGGCAATGTTACCTTTTAATAATTCTTTGGCCATTTTTATCTGCCTTCCTTGATCATTTACTGAACCCCAAAGGACGGTGGAAGTTTATTCAGGCCAAGGCAAATTGAGGCTCAGCCTGCTTAATTTCACGAAAGACGGTGATGGCGGCATCAGGGCAAATCATAGCGCAGAGCATGCAGCCGGTACATCTGCCTTCTGGGTCCACCAACGTGGCCGGCCGGTAGCCCTTGGGGTTGTAATAATCGGCCATGTGAATAAGTTGGTAGGGACAAACGGTGGTGCAAAACTCGCAGCCTTTGCAGATTGTTTCATTAATGACAATATACCCTCTGGCCATGGCCTACTCCTTTGGTTAAAATAAAAATCTCCCCAATTGCGCTCGGCATCTAGAGAGATCAATAGATAAATAATCAATTTTTCTTTTGTCAGGGGACGAAGGTGCAGTTTACCTTGCGCAGGATAGTTGGGAAATGGAAATTGTGAGTTTCTTCACTTGCCTCCTAGAACCATTATACTACACTTCGGCGCATAAATCAATGCTTTTTTAGGTAAGGCTGGTTTGGCTTGAATTGATTTAGAGTGTAAAAGATAGTATAATTGTGAGTGAAAAACATCACAGAAAGCAACGCTCATTGGGTTATGTACCAGACGAAGCTGGTCCCTTTGGTCTTATAACCTGTAAATTTAAGTTATTGACTACTTAAGGAAGCGGCGTCTCTGATCGCTGCAAGCGGCATCTGGGGTATCTCTCTCTTCAGACCGCATCGGTATCGGTACAACAACAAGCGCCGGTTATTGGGTTCAGTCACTTGATTCCGGCGAGCACAACCTCCCTATAAAGTAATCAATCTCCCCAGATGCATTCGACATGTGGGGAGATTTTTCTTTTGGTGGAGGTCTATGAGGACAAAAATTATCTGCCGGGCTGCCGACTGTATCTTCAATGAAGCCAGGTTGTGCACCTTGGACGAAATTATCTACGACCCGGCCGAGGGCTGCCTGAGCTATGAGGTAGAAGAAGAAGAAATCGTCGCCCTGGTTGAAGATGCAGAAGCATGGGAAGATGAGGACCTGGAGTGGGAAGATGAGGAACTCATGTTGGAAGATGAAGAAGAGGATTGGGATTGGAAGGATGAAGATTTAGCAGAGGATGAGTCTGAAGAAGGTTTGGATGAAGACACACCAGACTGGTGATCTGGACTCAAATGGAAATTGTTGAGCTGGCCAGGCATAGAGAAAAATGGTGAGGATCTGGAAGATGTTTATGTTTATGGACAGAGACGAAGCTGGAGAACAATTGGCGGCCAGACTGCTTGCAGAGTCGTTGGTCAAAGAGACCTCGAAAGACAAGCTGCTGGTGCTGTCAATCCCCAGAGGGGGAGTGGTCGTGGGGGCAGCGATAGCCAGGGTTCTAGGCTGCCCGCACGATATTGTGGCGGTCAAAAAGATCGGTTTTCCGGGCCGGGCTGAGTTGGCCATCGGGGCCATGGCCGAAGATGGCACGCTGGTTTTAAGCCCTTGGATTGCGGCCTGGTTCCGGCCTGAAGAAGATAGCGACTATCTCACCCAGGCGGTCGGCCAGGTTAAAGCGCAACTCGCAGCGTTCATCCAGAAATTTCGCCAGGGACAAGCCCTCGAGTTGCGGTCCAGGCTGGTGATCATAGTTGACGACGGCATCGCTACCGGCGAGACGATGAAGGCGGCGATCATCTGGAGCCGGACCCAGCAGCCTCAAAAGGTGCTGGTCGCAGCGCCGGTTTGCTCCCCGCCAGCCGCCCAAGAAGTAGCCAGAATGGCCGATAGTTTCATCTGCCTGGCCATACCCGAGCGGTTCCTGGCGGTTGGGCAGTTTTATTGGAATTTTGACCAGATCAGTGATGAAGAGGTGGTAGCGTATTTAGAAAGTACCAACCCCACGGGGCAACCCGAACCTGGCCCGACAACTTAGGGAAATAGCAGCCATGAGTATCGCCATCAACCTGGTTCCTATAGGTCCTATTCCCGCCAACCTCCTGTCATGGTTGGCCAACCGGCTGGAGGAAGTCTTCAATCGGCAGGTGGTGGTGTACTTCTCCAACATCCTGCACGACACCGACGTCAAAGGGTTCAATTTCTGCCAGCGGTGCCGGACTTGGCTGGAAAAGGCCAGCCGATGAGCGCTCGCTGCTTCATTGGCACCTCCGGTTGGATTTACCCCCACTGGCGGGGTGTCTTCTATCCCCCCGACCTGCCCCAAGCCCGCTGGTACGAGCACTACACCCGGCACTTTGCCACCGTCGAGATCAACTATTCCTTTTATCGCCTGCCCTCAGAGGCAGCATTCGACCAATGGCGAGCGCAGGCTCCGGCGGGATTTGTCTACGCGATCAAGGCCAATCGTTTTCTGACCCACGTCAAACGGCTCAAGGACGCCGCCGAGTCGCTGGAACGCTTTCTCGCTCGCGCCCGGCGGCTGGGCGACAAACTCGGCCCCATCCTCTGGCAACTGCCGCCGCGCTGGCGGGCTGACCCGGCCCGATTGGAGAGCTTTGCCACCCTCCTGCCGCCGGATTCCGTTTACGTTTTTGAATTCCGCGATCCGAGCTGGTTCGTCCAGCCGGTGCAAGAAGTCCTGGAGCGGTTCGGCCTGGGGTTTTGTATCTTCAATATGCCGGACCTGCCCTGTCCCCTCTGGGTGACCAGCAGCGTGGTCTATTTGCGTTTCCACGGCGCGGGGGTGCTCTATGCGGGCCGGTACGGGCGGGAGGGGTTGCAGCCCTGGGCCAAGCGCATCCAGCAATGGCTGGCTGAAGGCCGCGCTGTCTACGCTTATTTCAATAACGATGCCTTCGGCCGCGCGGTCGAGGATGCCCAAGTGTTACGAGAGATGGTGGAAGCGTAATACCCCTACAACAATCCCAATAACCACGGCACTGATAGCACCGAGCGTCATAATCGGTAACGAGGATTTGGTGATGGTGGCGTCGGCTTCAATCCGTTGGCGTTAGTAAGCTGGTTGAACTGGTGACTACTTGAACTTTTGTGTCTAAGTATACAGCCTGATGAAGAGATCACTCTAAAAATTCAAGCGTATAGATGGCAGGCTGACGGGTGTAGCGGGTTGTACCCACAACCACCAATGTCAACAAGATGTCCTCTTCTGGGGTATTGAACGGGATTTCAACCGTGTTATTGATCCCTATTGGTATAATTTCCACCCCTACTGCTTCTCGTTTCGCAAGGGGTTGATTGCGTTGATTCCTTTGCGTGACTAAAGCCAGGCGGAAGGTCTGGGGAAGCGTGTTTTCCACCCGCACAAAGCCTGCTCCTTTCCAGCCACCATCATTTGCTTCAAGGTCAGAAAAGTAGTCTATCTCTGGAACTGCAATATCGTCGATGACCATGCCCTCACCCGTGTTGAAGTCATTGGTCACATACTCAAACCGAATCTGAACTTGCTGACCGACAAATCTGGATAAATCTACCCTCTCTTGAACCCATTGACCCTTTGGCGACCTGCCGGTGATGCCCCAACCATAATTGTTGCCATTGGGATTATCGCCAGTGCCAGACGGGGTCTCCAGAAACTCCCAACTTTCGCCATCGCCTGAAGCCAGCAAGAAGACGTAATCATTATCGGTTTCAAGATCATACCACGTCCAGAATGATAAGGTCAGTGGTCCAGCAGAATCGGTAAAATCAAACGTTCGAGTGAGGGTCATATCCGATCTTTCCCCTCGATTCGACCAGTAATAGTAACGGCCCGAGCGGGCATCAACGGGCAGGAGTGGTGTTTCGGTCGAACCGGCAAAACGAAGCACATGGGGGCCAGAGCAGCGGATACGGACCAGGTCAACACCATATTGTCGCACGTCAAGCTCTATGGGGCCAGACTCACAGTCTTGCACAGCTTCTGTCGCGCCGGCTCGCGGCGCCTCAGGATAGTTGTGGTAGAAGTATCGCCCGTCTCCAAGCTGCTCGTCGCCGGCCAGGTTCGCAATCGCCCAGTCCAGCACTATGTCATCAGCCGTAAAGATCTTGCCTCTCTCAGGATCGCGTAGGTCGAATTCTTGCAGCACCTGGTCAACACTCTCCAGCCCATTCGCGGGATGAGCCGCCAGGGCTTGCACTGCTTCCTGGCCAAAACGATCCAGGAAGTAAGTCATAAAAAGGAAAGGAGCGCCATAATCAGCGGCGTCTGCCCCATCACCAAAGTTGTTGAGCTGATGGTCTGGATAATTGGCATACGCTCCATCCTGGGTAGAGATGAGGTCGCCAAGCAAAAATTGCGCCAATCCTGAGCATCCCTCGTTGATCCACACCTCCTCGTTGGGATCAGCGGCGGCGTGGATCAAGTGCTGGTACTCATGCGCCAGCGTATAGTAGGTGTAATCGCCGGTTATCCCCAGTTTATCAATATTTAAGACGAACATCTCGTGGGCGTTCGAAAACTCATAAACAATGGGGGAATACAAATCCCACGGAGAAAAATAAGCATCTATTCTGCTACCTATGTTCCGGACAAACAGGACGTAGATGTGCGGGTCGCCGTCAATGCCGGGCATTGGTTCGCTGCCAAAGAAGGACCGGGTAGTAGGATAGATTTGCTCCTCAAAGACGCTGGCCAGCGTCTCTATGTCTTCCGAGTTGAATTTGGTTGTGTCCTCCAGCCAGTAATAAGCATGATCGCTCACGTAGTGCAGGGTCGCCTTAACCGGGAGCACCTTGTTATGTGAATAACTGATCACCCAGAAGGACTGCTTAGCGCCCACCGGAAGCGGACTCGCCGGCGGCGGGTTGGTGGGAACATCTCCACGAAGTCCGCTCAACCGACGAGCGAGATCAAGGGGTTCAGCGAAGGGGATCTCGGCGCTGCGCAGGATTGCTTCCCTTATACTGTTAATAGCGGCGGGCGAGACGGTTGGAGCAGGGGTAGTCGTGACAGGTGAGGAAGTACTGCAGGCGGACAAAAGGCCCATCAATATAGACAATGTGATAAGAAATAACTTGCCAAGTCTATAAATTATGGCCATAACACCTCCTAAATTATTCCAATCACCGCCCCCACAGCACCGAGCGTCAGAATCGGCGGCCAGACTCTGGTAATGATGGCATCGGCCAAATTAAGCAAGACGCCTCAGAAACAACAAAAAACGCCGCCCCTTGAACGAGGCGGCGTACTGCTGGAACAAAAGGAGACGTAATCCCTGAAGTGATTAGGGCATCCCCCTGTATCTGTACCGATGGCTGTTTATTTTAGTTACATTATACCATACCTACTGAGCGGCTTCAATAGCTTTTTTGTTCGGTTCAGAGCCGCAATTCCACCACATCCCCGTCGTGGAGGGTATGGTCTCGACCGACCATCTGCCCGTCATAAACGGCCGTCCCCCAGACCCGGACCGATTTCAACTTAGCCAGAAAATCCTGGTGAATTTTGCCAGCAAATTCCTCGACCGTGCCCCCTTTCCGCAAAACAAAGGGCGTCCCAAAATCAGGCTCCTTGCCGGGAGGTTTGGAGTACACCCGGATGATGTCCAGGCGCTCGAAGATGACCTGTTTCAGCCGTTCCAGGTTACGGCCGGTCGTGACCGACACCGGCAGCAAAGGCCACTCAGCCTCCAGCAATTCTTGCAGAATCTCAAAATCTTCATCCAAACGCGCGTCATCATCTTTGTTAACCACCACCAATAACGGCAAAAAAGTTACTCTGGGTTGGTCAGGATCATCCTCTGGCCCGCGGCGCGGCACGATTCGGTGCTCTGCCAGGATTGCCAGCGTCTCCTCAAGCTGCTGGATGGGATTACTTTGCAGGTCTATCATTAGTAACAGCAGGTCCGCCCGGCGCATCAGCGCCAGCAATTCTGGTTCCACATGCTCCCTGGTTAGGGGTGGGGTGTCAATCAATTGGATCTGGATGTTCTCCACGGGCATCATGCCGGGGGTGGGGACCCAGGTGGTGTACGGATTAGCCGCTACTTCGGGCGTCGCATGGGTCAGCGCCGCCACCAGGGCCGATTTGCCTACATTGGTGGGACCAACTACCGCCACCTGTCCGGCCCCTTCCCGGTCAATATGGAAGACCGAGAGCTGCTTGCCGGTCCGTTTATGGGCCTGAGCCGCTTCCTTCAGTTTGGCCAGACGCTGGCGAAAATTGGCCCGGAGCTTGTCGGTGCCCTTGTGCTTGGGAATTGTGCCGAGGAGTTCCTCCAGCGTGGTGATTTGTTCTTCAGTGGTCTCGGCGGCGCGATAGCGCACTTCGGCTGCAAAATATTCCGGCGGCAGATTGGTTGGCATTGTTCCTTGGCTGCTTGCTAATGATCTACACCCAATCAATTATACCACTTCCAGGGATTGGCTGTCATACTTTTTCCAGGGCGTAAAGGCCAAACCCAAGTGTCCTGACCCGGCGGTGTATCTTGAAACCGTGCCCGCTCAGGTAGGTCTCAAAATCTTTTAGCCGGAACAGCCCTGCTGGGGGATGGCCCCAGTGGAAAAACCGGTCAAATGTCCCGACATACCGGCCGTCGGGTTCCTCGACAAAGAGTTTGCCGCCTGGTTTCAAAACGCGGTGAATTTCTGTGATGACCTCCCGCCAGGCCGGAATGTGGTGCAGAACCCCAAAAATCACCACCACATCTTTACTGCCATCCCAACAGCAATGCAGATCGGCGGCGTCACGGACCAGGAATTCGGCGTTGGTCAGCTTGCGATTTTGGGCCAGGGCAATCTGCTCGGGCATCAGGTCTATCCCGACATAGCCGTGAGGATGGAGCCTCGCCAGCAGCACCGCCCCGTAGCCTGAGCCACAGCCGACCTCCAGGATATCTTGCCCTTCCTCTCGCAATCCCAATCGTTGCAAAAGCGGAAACTCCACCGTGCGCTGGAGGAACTGGCGGAAGGGTCTGTTCATCGCCTTGAATTCAACTTCGGAGAGTCTCAGCCCGGCCTCCTATTCATTTTCCAGTCTGAAATCAGTTTAGCGGCTTAGGGCTGGCTGCTGATCCAGATGCAACAACAGGTCACGGAGCGCCAGCGCTACTGTGACCAGCTTCGTGCTATCAATAATCTCTGGTCTATCTTGAGGCGTGTGCGTGATTTCCGCCATCAGTTCTGTAAGTTGGTCCGACGTCAGGGCCAGGGCCGGTGTCTGGTTCAGCAGGAAAAGGCCGTGATCTCCCTGGTACCAAGGTTGCCCGGCGATGAGGTCAGCGTATTCAGAAAACACGTCGTGGATCAAACCGGCGATATCGGCCGGGCAATCATACAAAGAATAGGCCGTCTTTCCCTTATAATAGCCCACATCATCCACGTTGATCCCCAGCATAATCTCCTCAAATCTGCCCGCATTGAGCGCCACATATTGTTGTTCTCCTGGATTTGAGAAATAATCTTCGCCGTTCAGCGCCACAATTTCAATCGCCAGATTGCCGGCATAATCGGCCAACAATTCTGCCAGCAGGAGCATGACGATCACCCCACTCGCATTATCAGATGCGCCAGGCGTGCCCATTCTCGCGTCAATGTGGGCAAAAAGCACAACCCGGCGCTGGGAGTTGGCGCTTTTACGGGCAATGACATTGCAGCCGGTGGCGGGGATTCGGTTGGCCCGGATCTCCAAAAAAACCTCTTGACCCGTATACTCAGCCAGCCGATTTCCCTCCTCGTCCGTCATATAGACGGACGGAATGTCGAAATCGCCATCTTCGATGAGGGGGAAGGGATAGATAGCGCCGCCTACCATGTCCACATCCCGGGCAGTGGCGGTGATGATGGCCCGTGGCTGCTTTGTCTCCAGCAATTGGATGATCCGTTGATGGTGGTCCGGATTGTAGAACGGGAAGTTCTTGGGCATCAACTGTTCTCTGGTAATCTCCCCACGCAGCAAGACAATCCTGTCGGAAATTTCGGCGACCTCTAACGCCTCAACGGTGGATACCACGACCAGCGGAGCGCGGACCTTGCAGCCCAATGAGTAGGGACTGGCAGACGCAATAAAGGCGGACCCCCCTATCGTCAGCACCATACCCTCCTGGTTCCAGTCAACACAATCAAACGCTGAAGATTCCGTCACAAATCCAAAGGATGAGACGACGCTGGCGAAGAAATCTGTCGCTGCCCGGTTGCCCGCGCTGCCGACCCGCCGGCTGTCAATCTCCACACACAATTTTCCCAAGTAAGATTCGGCTTCTTCTCTCAAGCGATCTAAAGTCATAGTTCCTCCCGCCTCTATCCGTTTATCTTAATTCCCAGCCGGGCCAGATCGCGCATGAGTCGCTGTGGTTCGACGATGTGGGCCTGCAAATGCAGTCCCGATTTTCGCGCCGAGCCATCCAGAAGTTGCAGCAGGGTGGCAGCCACGGGTACGGCCGTAAATACGTAGCCATCCGGATGATACAGCGTTAAATCTATCGCTTTCGCCTGACCGTCTTTCTGGCCACGAGCCTCCACTTTGAGCATCGTACCGTAGGGCAGGCGGGAAAAAGTGTCCAAGCTCCAGCGGAAAAGCCGGGCTAACGGCCGGAGAGCACGGCGCGGTGCGAGTTTCAGCCCCAGCATCACCAGGGGTGACACAAACCAGTCGGTAAACCAGTTAAACCCGCCCACGTAGAAGCCGGTCTCCTGGATGCCCGGAACCAGTTCAGGGATGGCCCGCATCTCTTCGAGAAACATGGGCATAACGTATTGCCGGCCAAATTCACGACCAAAATCCATCGTCACTGGTTTCAGCATAGCCATCAGGCCCGCCCGCTGCCACCGGCCGTGACGAAAGGCCAGCATCTGGAAGTCCATAAATTCGCCAACGAATTCGACCATCGTAGCCTGGCCCACATCCAGGCCGGACCAGTTAATCTTGATGACGCTGCCCACCCTGGCGCTCTCCAGCACATCGAAGCAGGGCGCAACGTAGCGAACAAGTGCCGCCGGTAAGCCCGGGTGAAATCCGCCGTCGGTGATGAAGCAGCAGCCGGCGGCTTCGATGCGGGGCGCCATCGCTTGCAGCACGGCCATTTTGTGGGCTGAATACTGCACGTCAAGATAGTCAATGCCAGCTTCAAGGGCGGCAGTCGCAACCTGCTTGACAAAAGCCGAGGTGCTGGCCACGACCACCACCACATCTACCTGGCTGAAAGCAGCGCGCAGACCGGCCTGATCAGACACATCAACACTCAGGCCGGCGACACGCTGGCCTTCAAATTTGGTGTTAAGGTGCTGGGCTAGCTCCCTGGCTTTTTCAATACTCCGACCAGCAATGACTACGTGCGCGTCCGTTTCTTGCAACAGGCATTCGGCCAAGGGCCGGCCCGTGTTGCCGTAACCGCCCAAAATCAGGATTCTTTTTCCGGTTATATTACCACCACCCCTTACCTTAGCCATATGGTTGGCCTTCTTTAGCAGGCTTTCAAAACCCGCAAGGCTCGCAGCGTTATCCACTTACTGGGTTGCCCTTTCTGCTCAATATCTATCCACATCTTACGGTTGAGCGTGTTTTCCAGGCGCCAGCGACCTTGACGATCCTGTTTGCTCAGAATGAATTGGAGCACATTACTCAACCGGGGATCATCGCCATAGCCCAGCTCTACGAGTACGGCTGCGACCTCCAATACGTCACTCCAGTAACTCAGTGGAAAGCCAAATTTGAACCAGCTTGAACTGACTCGCCCGGTGTAAGGATAATCGGCCACGGCCGGATCACGGCTGAGCAAAAACTCAGCCCCAACTTCGATAGCGTGCTGGATCGCTGGCGTACGCTGCCTGGGTGAAATGGCTAACAATGCTTTTATGGCTTTGGTTGCACCCCAACCACAGGGTTGTCCCCGGTTAACCGCACAGGCGAAGCCCGGCGCGTTCGTGCCCGACGGGTAATAGCGTATCTGCCCCTGGCCGGTGATGGCCTGAGCCTGCCAATCGAGGGCTGCTTGCACCCGCGGATCACTGCTGTAACCCAGACTCAGCAAGGCAGACAATAGATTACCATTGAGACAGTGGAGGGCGTTGCTGGGGGTTGGTCGTTGGCTGGCGGAGAAAGCGTGGTTAGGAGCCAGACTGTGGTTCAAAAGGTATTCGCAGCCTCGTCGTACCCGCTCCTCGGTTGGGGCAGCCCCTAACTCGGCTAGAAACATGATTTGCCAGACGGTCCCTCGATATTTGGGTGAGTAGCCTCCACCCGGCTTGACCCAATAGCCTTCGGAAGCTTGCGCGTTCAGGATGACCGGTACTGGCCCTGTGGCCATCACTGCTCGGCTGGCTTGCATGACCTCGGGGTCAGTTTCGGCTCGGTCCAGCAGGTCACGCAGGGCAAAGTAGCGCACACCTGGGTTGGCCTCGTCCGGCTCCAGGAGCCAGGAAAGCGAGTCGCCATTGAGTTTGATTTGCCAACCGTTCATTTTTATAATTTTACTCCTTCATGCCAAATAACTTGGCCGCCGGGCAGCCAAGTTCCCTTTGCCCGCAATATTTGCAGGCCAGGGAGCCTCTGACCACGGCATTGCCGCTCAGGGAAAGGACGATCAAGAGGGCCAGCACACCAACAAGGAGCCAGGTAAAATTCTGGAACAGCAGGATGATCCCACCCAGAACCGGTCCCAACAGAACCAAGAAATCCGGCAGCATGCTGGCCCACGAGATTTCTGTCTCGCAAAATTTCCGGGGATCACCTTTTTTGAACAGCCAGGAACAGAGTTTGCCTTTGCCAAAGCCACAGACTTTGCCGTAGTAATAGCAGTTGACACAACTCTCTTTCAGCAGCCGGAGTTCCAGCCCCAGACAGTAAAGCAAGTAAAGGCCGGACAGCCAGATCCCAAATCCCGACAGGATGTAGGCGCCGAGGCCGTAGATTGAGACGGCCACAAGATTGCTCAAGCCCACGATCCAAGTCGGAAAACGCTCGTAAGTTTTTGTCTGTTCCACGAGGCGCCTCCTTCTATACCCTGCCCTTTGAAGCCCTCATTTTTGGCAGTGGGGACAGAAGTAGCACATTCCGCCCAAATACTGCATTTTCTCTATTTTACTGCCACATTCAGGACAGGGATGACCCACCGTTTTGCTATCCATCAGGCGAACATATTTGCCTGGATGGTTATAAAGGTCATACTCGTCGTATCGTCCGCCCTTATCTATGACCTCACGAACTGTGCTGAGTATGGCCTGGTACAGATTTTGCCTTTGCTCTGGATTTAGTTCAGCCGTGGGGTGTTTGGGATGAAGGCGGGCTTGGAATAGAATATCTTGCGCAATGGCATTTC
Organism: Anaerolineales bacterium; assembly: GCA_015075185.1. Lineage (GTDB taxonomy): Bacteria > Chloroflexota > Anaerolineae > 4572-78 > J111 > DSQQ01. The sequence goes on from JABTUW010000005.1 coordinate 463,640, forward strand.
CCAACCCAGGGATGGTTTGGTCTTGGGTGAGGAGGCTCTTGGCGCTCCTTTTTTCTGCCAGTGAAAGGGCATCTATGAGGACAGAGAAGTAGTCAAAGGTAAACTCAGGTTCGATAGGGGTGGGTCTCATCCCCTTCACATATTGTCTTTCCTGCTCTTTTCCTGTCTCGTATAGTTCCATGGCCCCCCACATCTGCGTGGTCGCCGTGAAAAAAGAGCCATCTTCAAAGGTGAGGCATAAATGATATTTGGGGGGCCTCTTGGCCTCCGGGGAATGATAAAGCACCTTGCCCCCACATTCCCCCAACAACAAGACATAACCGGGATCAAGAGCAATAAAGAGCCATCTTCCTTTTGCCCGTGCTTGGCCAACGGTCTTACCTTTTGTTAATCTTTCAAACTCTTCATGACTCCGGTTATACCAGACGAATTTATGGGGGGTATTGCCTAAATTTCCTTCTCTTATCGTCTTTCCTGGGAGGGTTTCATTTATTTGTCTGGTCAGGATTACATATTCAGGTAACTCAAACATTTTTCACCTCTTGTCTTCTCAGTTCTGCCAGAATCATGCTTCTAATCGCGAACGTCTGGTGGGTGCGGCGACCTCCGCTGGCTGCTAATCGCTTTTCAGGGGAAACACAATTTGGGTTTGCAACTCCGGCGGGGGAGTTTGATCTGGGTCATTCAAATAAAATTCGTAAACCACCCCGCTGGCTTCATAGCCTTTGTCCTTCATCCACTGCGAGAGCGCCTCGTAGGCCCGCGCTATCTCATTGTAGGGGCCGGTATATAGGCAGGTGACGACCCGGCCCCCCGGAATCTCGCCGGCCTGAATCTCCGCCCGACCGGGGAATTGCCTGGCGACCGGAAAGCCCAGCTCTATATCCAAGTCTGCCATATCCATATTATAATAGATGGCAAACGGCGGCCCGGCGGGCTGTTCGCCCAGTCCGCCCAGATATTGAGCAATCGCCCCATATCCCTGACCTAAGGCTTGAGGTAAATTCTGAACCGCCGTCCGGGTGCGGATGGACAACGTTACTTGAGCCGCTTGTTCCTTCACTTCACATTGGTATGACATAATATTTCCTCCGATATTTTAGGTTTATTGACATCGGTCATTGACCCTTTGGCAGGGAACAACCGTGACCAGCCATCGTCTTCCCCCAGTGTTTTAAGTCAGTTCTGCCTCAGGTGGATGCAGACCGGCGATATAATTAGCCCGTTCGCACACCAAGTCGTACAGTTCCCTGGGTTCGACCGCCACTGCCCAGCCGCCGTAGCTCAACACAATGCTGGCCGCCCAGTTCAGGTCGGGCACAGCAAAGGTGACGACAACCGAGCCATCCGCCTGTTCCTCCAACGTATCCCAATAAGCCCGGTTATCCAGGGCCAGGCCGGCGCCTTCCGGCACGAAGCGCAGGCGCACCGTCACCTGCGGCTGAGGTTCGGTGGCCAGGTAGGCCTGGGCGTCAAACTCGGCCGGCACCTGGAAAGCCTCGTCCAAGACGGCCAGCTCGATGATCCGGTCCACCCGGAATGTGCGCAAGGCCTGCCGCAAATGGCAGTAACCCACACTGTACCACCACCCACCCCGATGAACCAAGGCATAGGGGTCCAACTCCCGCTGCAGCGGTTCCGGCTGACCCTGGCCCCGATACCGCATCCTCACCCGTTGCCCTTCGTGAATAGCCTGCCGCAGTTTTTCCAGGTGTGGCGTCAGGCGTTGGGGGTCAACCCGGTGCAGGCAGGTTGCCAGGAGCGCCCGGCGGGCCCAGGCCACTTCCTGCCGCTGCTCATCGGGCAAAACATTGTCCAATTTGGCCAGAGCGCCATGCGCTGCCTCCCGGTATAACTGACCCCACATCTGTTCGACCAGGCCTGTGCCCAGGTAAACGGCCACCGCTTCCTCCGGGGTAAAGACCAGCGGCGGCATCTTGTAGCCGCGCACCAGCGAGAAGCCGCCGTAAGGACCCCGTTCAGAGTAAACCGGAATGCCGATTTCATCCAGCATGGCCATGTAGCGATGGACCGACCTGATGGAGACGCCTAGTTCGTCGGCCAGTTCGCCGGCTTTCTGATTAGGCTGTCGCTGCAGCAACATCAACAAAGTAATCAGCCGGGTCGCCGTATTCGACATGGTCCTGTACCCTCAAGGCTCATTGTAATCATTATAGATCCTATTTATGCCAGTTCCTGACATATTCTGTTAATCGAAATGCCTGAGCTGCGGCCAAATTTGGGCGAGGATCACCTTGATGCGAGAAGAATAGCGGTTTTCTTTGAGCATAAGAAAGAATAAGGCATACTTCCATACCTACATTTCTACCAGGTGATACGAAAGCCGTCGAACTCACCCGTCAGCTCTTCATAACTGACCTCAACATGGTCCACCTGAGCATAAGGAGAGCCGATGTGGCACCAATCCACCGCCTGTTGCACAGCCTTCGCCTCACCCTCAAAGACAACTTCGACACGACCATCCCACAAGTTGCGCACCCAGCCGGTCAAGTCCAGGGCCTGAGCTTTACGCTGCGTATAATCCCGAAAATACACGCCCTGTACCTCACCGGAAATAAACAAGTGAGTGCGAACAAAATGCCCCTTAGGTTTGGTCGTCATAACTTCCTCCTGTTTTTATAATGCCGAGACAAAGTTCGTCCTCATTTACTTATAGCGCTCTCGGATTTTTCCCTCAATATCGAGACCGGTGAGGATTCTGAAAATTTCCGTAACGTTTTTCAGAGAATCGTTCGACCGGAGCGTCTGGACGATTTCCTCGGCATCCAGTTTCTTGAGCAGTTTCTCCCGGCCGGTTAGATCATACGTCTTTCTGGAGCGTTCGATACTTCCGAGCGGTTGGGTGATTGCCGCGATGTGCTCAGTGGTCTCTGATTTCAGAATGTCTAAGACGATTACCGGCTCATCGGGTAGACCCGCTTTGATGACATCCCCGATTTTTACATCACGTGATTCCACGGTCAACCTCCCTTCAATTCGGTCTCTTGCCAGATAATCGCAGCACCATAACCAACCACCGAGCCAAATTCACCCGAGACGTCGCCTGAAGTGGCATGGTGCAGGATACTCACGCGGTTAGCCCCTAATTGCCTGGCCGCCCACAGCACCGCCGCAATCGCCGCCCGCCCACATGCAAAACCGACCCCTTCGCTTTCAGCCTCCATCACCCCCAGAGGGTCAAAGGCTTCAAGACGACGCAGCAACTCTGCATCCAAGCGGCACGCTATCTTGTGCGGGTAAAAATGAGACAAATCGGAGCTGGCCACGAGCAGCGCCGGCCGTCCTTGCAGGGTCACTGCCAGGGCTTGCCCTAATGCTTTCGCTACGGGCGTCCGTTGATCCTGGATCATTACCGGCAACAGGCAGAACCTGCCCAGGACGTGCTGTAAGAATGGAAGTTCGATTTCCAGCGAATGTTCCTGGTCGCGGGACAGTGGGATCAGGCCCTCATCAAGACATTCACACAGCCTGCGATCAAGCTCAGCGACAGCTTGAATATCTATTTCGATCAGGCCGAGGGGAGTCTGATAGGCCGTATGAGCCGTGGTCAGCAAAGAGGCAGAGTGGCCGTGATGGAACGGCGAAATGACCGCAACCACCTCCGGCTGCAGCCCCAGCAGGCATTTGAAAGCGTAGGCTGCTACCGGGCCGGAATAAAAATAGCCAGCGTGGGGAACCACGATACCCCACACTTTGCCGCCGGGTGGTTTTACCCGAGCTTGATCCAGGTATTGGTTGAGTTCCCAGGTCAGAGCCTCAGGCTGGCTCGGATACCAGCTTCCGGCAATAGGTGAAGGTCGAACATTCATTGCTACCTCCCCTCTTTATGGAAAAAGATGCAACGAGATTAATAATTGTAAAAAGCTAATAATTCACCAAGCCTCTAGTCCAAAGTAGATCGGTTCACTCTCGAAGGAAGGTTGGCTGCGCTTCCCTTTCTGAGATAAGAATAGCATCATCAGCAGGAGGTGATAAACATTAGGGGCTTCTTGGGGGCCAGCTAATGTCGTGGACTTCTCCATTGCAACCCACCCACTCCTGGCATAGAATCTATTTAGGGTTGGAGCGCACCAAAGCAACCCAATATCGGCGTCACTGGTCTTGATGTAGGCCGTTCCGGCTTCTACAATCTGGTGACCGTATCCCCGCCCACGGAAGGCTGGAATCGTGAAGACACCGGAGAGACCATAAGCCTTATAGATTACACCGGCATGTTCAAGATATTTCCAGACGACTTCGAGATGGCTGATGAGAAAACTATCCTCCACGAGAACAAAATGGAGGGGATGATTTTCCTGATGAGAAGCCCACTCGCGCCGTTGGGCCTCAGTGATAAAACCTTCTGGCCAGGTTATTCTAAGAAAAGAGAGGATCTGACATTGTAAGACGGCTGGCAATTCTTTGGTTGGATAGATCAACTGTCGAATCATTTCTACCCAATTTCACCGTTTGCGCCATTTATCCTTAAACACGATAGTCATTCAGGTTACAGGAGTTACGCGGTCATGTCATTTCGAGCGACGATAGGAGCGAGAAATCCCTCGAAACGTCTCTTGCACGAGGCGGCATTAGGGATTTCTCCCTCCGCTCCGGTCGAAATGACATACTTAGGCTCACCGCGTAACTCCTGTCAGGTTAGGGGTGATCATACCTCAAACCCGATTATTTCAAGAAAACTCTTTCAGGGTCTACGACTTCGCGGAGAATATGTAACTCCTCGCGGGTAGGCTCTGGTGTTTCAACTGCACCCGCGATGTCCAGCGCAAACCCTGTATCCTCAGCCACGGCCTGAGGAGTGAAGCCAGGATGATAAGTGGCCAGATAGATAACTTTGGTGTCAGCTTGAAAGCGCATAACACCCTTGGTAGTCACCACCACGCTCGGCCCGCCCCTCACCAGGCCGGCTTTGCGGCGGCTGTCCCTGCCTTGCAGCCAGCCAGGACTGGTAATGTAATCTACTTTTTCAGGGAAACGCCGCTTCTCGTGCCGGGCAATGATAATTGTGCGCCGGGCCAGGCAGGCGATATCGCATGCGCCGCCGCTGCCGGAGAAGCGGACTTGCGGATGGCAGGGGTCTGGCCCAATCGAGGTGCTGTTGATGTTGCCAAAGCGGTCAACCTGGGCCCCACTCAGAAAGCCGACATCCACCCGTCCGGCCTGCAGTACGTACGAAAAAACCTCGTTCAGACCGGCGGCTATAGCCGCCCCACGCAGCGCCCGCGGATCGCCCACCGACATAGGCAGGTGAGCCAGTTGGCTGGCTACTGTGCCGGCTTGAAAAATAATACAGCAGTTGGGAGCGTGGGTGTGCTGAGCCAGCATGGCTCCCAGCATAGGCAGGCCGGTCCCGGCGAAAACCACTTCGCCATCCTTTATTTCATGAGCCGCGGTCACAGCCATCAGCTCAATTAAGGTGTACGGATTATCTGCCATTAGCCCAACCTCCTCTTTAAGTGCGGGCTGTAACCATAGGCCGGGTGAGCTTTCAGACTTTCAAGCTGGGCAGGACCACCTACGGCCCCCAGGTACTCGGAGTAATTTTTCACCCCATACACAAATTTCTCCAGATATTGCTGGAAGGCAGCGCCGTCTTTGGCGCTGTGGTGATAAAGCGTGAGCTGCCGGGGGTCGTAGTCGTAATAGTTAAAGACGGCGTAGGGATGCGCTCCGAAGGGGACGTGGCACACATGGTTGATCACAAAGTAAGGTAAGGGGTTGCGCTCCGGCTCCTGGCGCAGCACCTCCTCGGCTACAATCTCCTCGGCTGTGACAATCACCGTGTCGGCGCACAGGGCTTGCTGCACATCGGCAAAGGTCTGCCCTTCAATGCGGACGGTGCCAAACACAGAAGCCTTCTGCACATGCAACACCGCAAAATCGGTGTGAATGGCCGGCACCAACACCACCCGGTCCTCAGGATGAAAGGGAGAGTCCATCACATGCAGCTTTTGGGGAGCCGCCCGGGGATCTGCCACCCGCTGTTCCCGGCTCAATGCCTGCCTCGAAGCGATGTCGCTGCCGAGCAAACTGCGGATAGGCATAAAGGGCAGGCCCATCGCCCCGGCGGTAAAACGGGCCACCATGGCAAAGTTGCTGTAATCCTCCCACTCGATCTCACCACGCTGGACGGCCGCTCGCCAGCGGCAGCCAATCGTATTGAAGGCCTCGTCGGCTTCATAGGCCAATTCTACCCGCTTCACACAGCCTGCACCGATGAGTATATCCCAATCTCCGCCGGGGGAATGTCCAAACAGATACAGGTTGCGCCGTTTTAGCCGGATCAGTTCGTAGACAAAGGCCATGGGATGGCGTTGGGTGGTAAAACCACCGAAGGAGAGGGTCGCTCCATCCGGCACCAGGGCTGCCGCTTCAGCCAGTTCTATGATTTTTTTTGACATAGGCCATCTCCTGTGGTTGCTACTTTCGGCACAACTCTCTTTCTAACGCCCTGGCCTCCTCTACCAGGGCTTTGGCTTCCCGGTTTAGAGCGTCCAGAAGTTTTTGCTCTGTCTCAATGATGATCTCAATCCTCCGGCGTTGGTTCGCCAGACCAGCTTGCTCACTTAGATAGGAGGGCCGGTTTTGAGCAAAAACCCAAATAGCCGGGAGCAGCCTGACATACAGACCCAACAGGTACTTGGGCAGGTAGGCGGGAATGTAGGGGAACATCTGAGTCACCTCTACTGCCAACTTTGCTCGCTCAGCGGAGAGCAAGGCTTGAAGCTCATCGTATCGCTTTGCCTCCAGGAGTTCTTGACACTGCTGTTTTAACGTCTTATACGGCACACTAACATTGACCATACCTTTTATTTCCTTTTCCAACCAGAGGTGAGTTGGATAATCCAAGTGCCTCAGACAACTCATTTTCACATTTCGGGTTGTCTGGCTCAACACGTCACGTGGAACAGGCCGATGATAGCCCCTTTAGCCTCATTCCAGACTCGGATGGCCTGGGGCGTGGGTAACAACTCCACCGGACATTTCTGGCGCTGGAAATAATCAGCCGCCTCGTCCGACAACTTGACCATGCCGGATTGCCCCGTGCCGATGATCAGCCGCTTTGCTCCGGCCTGGTAAACATGGATTGCCTCCTCTAGCGAAATAATGTGCGACGTGCCATAGATCGCTTTGGACAGTTTTTTCTTGCGCTTTGTAACTGAACCATCCAGCCGGACGATGACATCATGCTCGAAAACCACTCCTTCAATAGTAATCGAGCCAAACTTGGTCTGGTCAATGGTGGGTTTCATCTTTCCCCTTACTGCCTGCTCACTCGCAGTTAATCCGTTGAATAAACAACAAAAAACGCCGCCCGTTGAACGAGGCGGCGTACTGGCGGAACAAAGGAGGACGTAATCGTATGTGTGGTTTGGGCATCCCCCCTTGTTTGGTACTAAAAGCTATTTACTTTTGGTAATATTATACCATATCTGCTGAGCGACTTCAATACAGAAAAGCAAAGACACTTTGCCAGTCTAAGACGTCTTTATTCGGGGATCATCAAATAATGTTGCAGCTAAAGTAGTTCGGCCAGTGTTGGCAGCAAGTCCGGCCAGTGACCGTTTCCCTGAACGATCCGGATTGCCTCATTAATAACCTGCGCCTCCTGCCGATATGACTCGCCCCGTAATTGAGGGGGGACGTGCTGCATATGTTCTTTAATTGTCGCCAATCCCACCACAAAAAGAGTGAACGGTTCGACCTGGGCCAGGCGTGCCTCGAAGCCTGCCTCCTTTCCGGCCCATTCAGCCCGCCGTCTGGCCAGGAATGACTCAAACTCGGTGACCAAGACTGTGGGAGTGTCTTGGCCTTGTACCAGGTGAAAAATGGGCGCTGGCGAGGTTAATTGGCAACTCGTGTATAAACTGTGGTTGGTTATTTCCATTTCACCGCCGAAGGTAAAAGCTGTGACCATCTTATCCCGATAATCCTGCAATATCACCCGGCCTGGACCAACCCGCAACGGGCTTTGTCCGGTCCAGGAGTGGCCAATGGTTGCTCTCACCAGGTCTTGATCCGCCTTGAACACAAATAAATGCACCTTAATAGGGTCAAAATGCTTTCCGGTCGGTTGACTGTAAATATTAATGTCCAGTTGTGAATAGGCATGAGTGCCAGGCTGGGGCATTGGGTGAAAATAATAACCTAATTCGTTTATCATCGTTATTGCTCCTTTACTGGTTGATTCCCCCTTTCCCAAAGCAGAATAATATATTTTGCAGTAAAGCTGGTCTGAAATGCCGGGTCAATAACAGCGACAAATCAACTCCCGTAAGAATGATTATACCCGACCTACTGCATTAATGGAATAAAACAACTCTTTACTTCATCACCCAAAAACTCGATCCAAATTTTTGGTCATTATGCCTCTTTATCAAAAATATTGCACAATAGCTTTCTATTTTTACGAAAATTTTTGTTAATTATTCTGAATAAGTAAAACTGGGTCATCTTATAAAAGACAGATCTTCGTTCAGCAATGAGGGAAACACAGTGGATGGCCATGTCTCGTTCCTACCCCAAGCCCGGGTTTTTACCTGGATTCTTACCGGCATAGCAGTTTTTGCTTTTCATCAAATTTGGTTTATCATATAATTGACATAAGTACAAAGTCAAACGTGAAACTGTTATCCGAGTTTTTTCCGATTTATCTCGGTTATTCTCTTGTCCCCTAAACTGGTTTTTTGTTGTACTGATTGAAGTTCTTGACTGCTCAAGTTTGTTACCGTCCTCAGTGGCGAACTGGACTAATTATTAGTTTATTAAAATTCAAACTCTGAGTAAATAGAGTATGATTACTCAATAAAGATTATCAGGTTATGGCTAGAAAGAGAACGATTTCCAGTAAATCAGTCCCATTTATAGAGGTCAGCGCAGAAATGCAGGACAGCCTTCAGGAAACAGTTCCCGTCGTAGCGTCTGTAGATACAATTTTACCTGACCCTGGTCAGCCCCGCCGTCTCTTGCCCAACGACATTATTGAAGCACTTTCCCGGGGTAGTCTCTCGCAACGTGAGGCGCTCCAGGAGTGGTTGCAGCGAGCTGAGAATGAAGCGGCGGAGCCGGCGCTCCGCCAGAATGTGCGTGAGTTGAAACGGCTGGCCCGCAGCATCGAACAACATGGCTTGATCAGCCCTATTTCCGTTCGTCAGCCCGCAGCCCACGAAGCAACACTACCCGGCATCGCCTATTTTATTGTTACAGGCGAGCGACGTTACTGGGCCCATGTGTATCTTTTAAGTGAGGGCAGGCAAATTCAGGCTGGTGAAGTTACAAGCAGCCCAGGTGAAATCAAAATCAGCTTAGCTCCGGCCGGGATTACCATCAGGGCACACCAGTTGATTGAGAATTTGTTGCGCGAGGATCTCAATGCAGTCGAACGCGCCCAGGGGATGTGGGCGCTGCGATATGAATTATCCGGGGTGAACTATAGTTCACCCCCGCCAGTTTCGCCGGACACGGACGAGGAAAAGGTAGACGAGAGTTTACCGGTCTCCCCTGCCCCACTCTCTCCCTCCACGGTGAACTATAGTTCACCTTCACTCGTGCCCTGGGCCAGGATCGAAGAGACGTTGGGCATCTCTAAACGCTACCGCATCTTTGTTACGTCAGTCCTGCAACTGAGTGAGACGGCCCAGACGCTTGTTGTCGCCCACAATCTGGCCGAGATGACTATTCGTCCCATTACTCAGAAGCTGAAAGGCAAACCAGAGTTACAGCTCAAAGCCCTGCAACAATTGATCGAGTGGCAGACAGCCGAGGAGGATGAAGGGCCTGAGCAGTCTATTACTGCTTCGGTCAAAGAGTTTGTTGATAAACTACTAATTGATGAATTGATTGGAGATACAACGGAATCTGAAATTCCCCCGTCGAAACGACTGCGGGCAGTTTCTTCAGCCCCTGTGGTGCGCTTCCGAGATAAAGTCCGCCAGACCCTGGATTTTTTAAACCGGCTAAAAAAAACGGATCGGGCCGAGCTTACCAGAGCTTTGCAGTATGGTGACTACGCCGATGTGATGCTCGATTTGCGCAACCTGCGCGAGCAGATTGACACAATTCTTGCCAGCGTCCCCCCAGCCGTAGACCCAACGATGAGGCCGCCTCTCTTAGCTCCTTCAACTACAGGAGAGGCAAACCAACCCGAGTCAGAGGATTCCCCCCAAATTTAATACTGTGTTCGACAGACGTTTTAATGGCTTGCTGCCCAACCGAAGAAAGAATTGCCCCGTCTTAAAATATCTTTAAGCCGAAACCAGGGGCAGCATCTCCATGGCAGTCAGAGTTTTGAGGCGGCCCTTCCAGCGACCCAGCTCCTGCCGCTCGGAGGTTAGATTCTCCAAGAACAGCAGGACTTCGGGATCGGGTTCGCCGGCAACAGTATGGGCCAGCGGAGTGCCCGGCAGAGGATAAAAGAAATGACTATTGATGGTCGCGCCCATCTTGGTTAAGCGCCGGATAGCGGCCACGGTCATCTCCCGATCTTCAGATGTCTCTCCCGGCAGGCCAAAGATAAAATCAACAATGCACTTTAGCCCTGCCGCCACAATGATTTCGGCTGATTCAAACACTTCCTCAACCGTATGGCCGCGATGAATGAGTTGGAGCATGCGCGGCGAGCCTGATTGGGCCCCAATTACAATGTTATCATTGGCACAATATTTCGTCACCAGGGCCATGCCTTCTTTGCTCACCGAGCCGGGCCGCACCTCCGAGGGAAACGAGCCAAAAAAGGTATTTTCCTTGCCCATTAAGCTACTCACTGCGTGGACTAAGCGTTCGACCGGCTCCAAATTGGGGTGGCGGCCATCGGGCGACCCATAACAGAAGCAATCGGCGCTGATAAAACGGGCATAGCGCATCCCCACTTCCTCCCGCGCCTGTTTCAACCAATAGAGAATTTGCTCGACGCTGCGGTAGCGCATCCGGCCGCCCATAAAAAAGGGCGTCTGGCAAAAACTGCAAGCCCAGGGACATCCCCGCGTAATTTCGATGGCCGCCAGCTTGCGGTGTTTGATCGAGAAAGGAGGGTAAGCATCCAGGTCAACCCAGGGTCCACGCCGGGTGCGGATGAACTTCCCCGTGTCGTCCAGGTAGGCAATCCCGGTTAAGCCCTCAAATGAGGTCTCACCCGCAAAAATACGATCCAGCAGCAGGGGAAAAGTCACCTCCCCTTCCCCGGTCACGACTGCCTGAAACCCTAGCCGCAGGGTGCTCTCCGGCTCCCCACTGGCGTGCGGACCGCCAGCCACGAGGGTTACATTTGACGGCAAAGGCTGCAGCCCTTGCAACACGGGCAGAATCTGAGGCAATTGGGGCGACATAAAGGAGAAAGCCACCACGACATGCCGGTGGTCCATCGCCGCTTGGCGGACGCGCTCACCCAGGCCGGCCCGCCCTTGCCAGAATTCCAGGCGGAGGTCGGGCCGCTCCCGATCAAGAATCCCGGCCAGGGCAGCAATCGAATAACGATTGTATCCTTCCATCACAAAAATTAACAGATCATTCATGACTGCCTCTCCTGGTTGCTTCCACCGTCACAGCTTTTTCTGTCAGGAACCTATCCCTGCCCGTTTCCAGGTATTTTAGCAGCTTAATCATTTCTGGCAACCTGACCTCCACTCTTATGGGCTGGAGTGAGCAGCCGGGCGTAATACTCGTTGGCCTGGTCTGGGTACAGATCGGCCAACTGTAACAACGTTCGCCAGGCGCGCTGGCGCACATAGGGGTCTTGATCCTGAATCAACGTATCCAGTACCTTGACGACCAGCTCGGCACTTAGACTGGCCAGGCGATCCAGGGAGTCGCCCAAGGCCCGCCGCACGTGGATGTCCGGGTCCTGAGCCAGGGTTTGTAGAATCGCCCCAATTTTACCGGTAAGCTCTGGCATTTTTGATGCTTGGCCCTGCAACAGATTCAGCATTTCCGGCAGTGCTTTGGAGACAGGCCGGCGCAGGTTCTGATGCTCCGCTGGCGTCCCGGCTTCGTTCTGGCGCAAGAAGTAGGCAATCAAATCAAGCGCCGCTTCCGGTAGACTTTTAAGCAGCCGGGGCGCGACGCGCAAGATACAGATGCGGAAGATCCGCTCCGGGTGCGCCCGGTTGGCGTTCATACTGGCCAGAGCCGCTTCGGGGTGAGTCTGAGCCTCCTGCAGGAGTTGCTGCAAATAAGCAATTGCCTCTTGCTGGACTGGATCATCCAGGCGCAGGGCCGCCAGGTAAGGATGAGCAGTCGGGGCACTGATCAACCCCTGGCTCTCCAGATCGTGCAAAACCTCGACGGTGGCCATAGCCGTATAAACCTCATCATGGGGGCGGTAGATCAGGAGTTGTAAAACTGCGTCCGGCCGGTAACGGTAAAGCAGCGGCACAGCCTCGACCACCCGCCGGCGAATATCGGTCCGGTAATCAGGATGGATATCACTGCGCAGCCGGTCGGCTAGGCGAAGGGCCGAGTCGGGCTGCAACTGGATCAGTTTGGGCAGGGCCTCGGTAATACGGCGCTTGATTTCCCAGCGGTCCTGTTGAGCGGCTGTTTCAAGCGACTCAAACAGCACGCCTAACGGATGCTCGTCACTACCACGGGCGAGAATCTCACCCAGTAGATCGTCAATCAACCCCTCCTCGGGCGTGAGTGCGGCCATGGGCAAGGGTCTTAGCGCCGCTGATGGCATATCTGACGGTAGCGAAGGGGCGGTCGGCGGCGATATTTCGGCAGGCGCGCCTGTTTGCGCCGCCAGGTGGGTCAAACGATAACCGTCGAGGACCATCGCGGCGGTATGCACTGCCACACGTACTGCCTCTGGAGAAATGCCCGGTGTTTGAGCCAGTTGATTAAAAGCTTCACTTAAATGCTGGAGGTGCGGATTTGCCGGTGCGACGAACTCCCCTACCGGCAATGGGGCAAAGCCAGCCGCCTCAAGGAGACGATTAGTATCCTCTGGCCCCAAGGCTAACGCCCGGGCAATCGCCATCAGCTTATCGTAGGCCGGATTCGAGCGGTCACCCAAAAGCATGCGCTTAAGATATGACTCGCTCAGCGGCGTATATTCCTTGGCCGCTTCAGCCAGGGCAGCAATAGATTTATAGGTTGAGCGTTCATAAAATTCTCTAAGCAGTGTGGCTAACTGGCTCATACGGACTTTGCGCAAACTCCTTGACAAGGATGATAATAGAAGACAGCCCGACTGTCAATCTCAGAGTATAAATTTGGACACTAGAGTCACGATTTGGTTACTGGAAGAACAAATTCACTCTAAGCAGGTCTTTTTGAAAAGGAAGTTATTGACAATGAGGTAAAAAACGGGTAAGATACGAGTTACTATAGTCACGATTTAGTTACTCAAGTAACTGGCCTCTCCGTTAACCAGCGTAAAAGCAGAGTTATCAAAATTAGGAAGGCCATAATACAACATTTGGAAAATTTAGTGTTATAATAAAGCCCGTAAAGAAGATGCTCAAACGTCCCATTTATGGCCTGGCAGGGATTTAAGCCATGCAAAAGCAGCTTTTTTCAACCGTAATTATTCTGGCAGTCTTGACAACAGTGGGTGGTTATACTGTCTATGTAGCGGGAGCCGAATTGGCGGTGTCCGTCATATTTATCATTCGCTTTGCCACCTACGTCCTGGCCGCTGGGCTAGTACTGACTCTTATTGCCTGGGGCTGGATCATTTTTGAACGAGCCAGAGCGGAACGGGAACGTCGTCTAGAGGCCCAAGCGCGGCGGCGGGTCGTCGAGCGGGAGTCGAAAGTCATGGTTGTTAAGGCCAAATGGGATGAACAGATTTTTATCCGGGATCAGGATAAAGAGGTCAATTGGCGACCGGCCCACCTGGATCAACGCCTCTATGCCAACGGTCAAGCGAGTATGCCCAGCCAGTTCGAAGTCGCTGCCTGGGCAGCCTGGCAGCAAAGCCGCCGGCCCACCCTGTCAGCCCCAGGAGAGGAAGCCCCTCCCTTGGCCCTGGATTCCGGTCTCCTGCCTGCTTCCGAACTGCCTTCCCTGGTCCGGTGGGCTGACCTCATTCCCCAGCAGCGGGGAGATATGCATAACTTGGTCCTGGGGGTTCGCCTGGACGAAGCCGGCCGGCCTGCTCCGGTTACGATTTCTCTCTACGAACTCTTCCACACTATCGTCGCCGCCTCGACGGGTTGGGGTAAATCCGCTTTTGTCAGCGCGATCCTGGCACAACTGGCCACCTGCCCCGATGCGATTGAATTTGTCCTCATTGATCAGCAAGACCACGGTCTGAGCGCTTTTAAGCAGTGTGACCGGCTGCGCTATCCCTTACTGCGGCAAGCCGATGAAATCCTGAGCGCCTTGTACGAAGTTCACGAAGAGGCAACCCAGTACCGCTCGGCTCTATTTTCCCGTTATGATGCCGACGACCTGGCTGAGTACAACCGGCTGGCCGATCATTACTTACCCCCGATTGTCGTGGTCGTCGAAGAAGCCTCGGCGCTGTTGGGCAACAAGGAGATTGGCGCCGCGTTAAAGAAGCATGCCTGGGAACTGCGTAAATTTGGCGTCTATCAATTTCTAATGCTGACCAGCGCCAAAGGCACGACCATTGATACGGATCACCGCCAGCAATTCGCCAGCAAAGTGCAGTTGCACGCCAATGAGCGAGGTCAAGCTCGCCTGCTGATTGATGCCCCTGAGGCTATCACGTTCCCGCCCGGACGCGCGGTGATTGACCTGCCCGGCCAAATGCCGACGATTGTGCAGACACCCTATATTGATAAACGCGAGCTGCGCGCCCTGTTACATTCTGCCAGTACGCCACCCTCACGACCGCTGCTCTCCATCACTGAACGGGCTATACCAGCCTTATCGGAAGCAGAAAAAGATCAACTCTTCAAACGGCGGGTGCAAGAGGGTCTAAGCCGGAATGCGGCCAGCCTGGAAGCCTACGGGCGGCGTTATGCCGGCGATCTGGTAGAGCGCGGGAAGCGGGCATTAGGGGAACTTTAGAGCTAGGCCGGCTCTTCTACTACGGTCGTTTGCCTTCTACCTCCTGAATTGGCAGCAATCTAAGGGAGTAGAAGAAGCAAAAGAGGGAGATTAAAACACCATGACCCGAGTGATTGCCATCGCCAACCAAAAAGGCGGTACCGGAAAAACAACGACAGCGGTGAATCTGGCGGCCGGCCTCGCCCGCGGCGTGGCCAATGGCCGGCGCGTTTTACTGATTGACGCCGACCCGCAGGCTAACGCCACCGCTGTCTTTCTGGGGGTTGCCTTTGCTGCGGGTCCACGCCAACCGGGAGTGGATACTGTTTATGAGGTCATCATGGGGAATATCGAGGCCGCCCAGGCTATCCGAACGGTAACTCTGGCCGCCAGTCTGCCTATTCCCGAAGCATCGTTGGATATTTTACCGGCCCATTTGGAATTGGCCGGGGCTGAGCTGGAGCTGGTGCCGGCCTTCGAGCGCGAGCGCAAATTGCGCCAGGCCCTGGAACCGGTATTGGATCGCTATCACTTCGTTGTTATTGACTGCCCACCTAGTCTCGGGTTGCTGACAGTCAACGGCTTGATGGCCGCCACCGAGGTTATCATTCCGGTAGAACCGGGGTTCTTTCCCTTAATCGGATTGCGCTTACTGCAACGAACGATTGAGATGGTCAAGCGAGCCAATCCAACGCTGCGCATTAGTGGGGTGATTCCGACGATGATGGATCGGACCGCTCTGACCCGCGATACTCAAGAACAATTAGCCGAGTCCTTTGGCGAGTTACTGCTGCCCACCATTCCTCGCCGGGTCAGTATCGGGGAGGCTCATGCCGCCGGTCAGGACGTCTTTGCCTACGATGGGCGTGGCGAGAGCGCGCGAGCTTATGCTAATCTGCTCAAGGAGGTAATCCGCCGTGGCTAAAAAGAAAACTGGGCTGAGCCAAACCCTCTTCGGCCAGATCGATCCTTACGGGACACAGATCGAGGAAACAACAATCAGTCAAATGAGCGTCCTGGCGACCCTACCCCTGACCGCGATCCGCCCTGATCCGGGCCAGCCGCGCCAATTATTGCCCTCTTCCCTCAGTCAGGCATTGGCCGCCGGCCAGCTTACCCCAGCCGAGGCGTTGCAGGGCTGGTTGAGTCAGGGGAATGAGACCGATCCAGAAGCCCTACCCAAGCCGATGCGCGAACTGCGCCGTCTGGCTGACAGCATTGCCCAGCACGGGTTGATCAACCCCATCACCGTCCGACAGGCCCATATTGAGGAGACTTTGCCAGCGGGAGTGGAGTATGTAGTGGTCACCGGGGAACGACGCTATTGGTCGCATGTCCTGCTTTCTACCGAGGGGCGCGCCATCCGAGAGGGCAGCGAAGTCTCTGCGCCCGACCAAATTAAAGCAGTTGTGGTCCAGGCCGGTATCAGCATCCGCGCCCATCAATTGATTGAGAACTTGATGCGCGAGGACATCAACGCTGTTGAGAAGGCGCGCGGACTTTGGGCGCTGCGCTATGAATTATCGGGGGTGAACCGTGGTTCACCTGTTCCTGATGAAACCGAATCGAGCGGGGTGAACCATGGTTCACCTGCGGCGTCCAACTCTACTTCGACCCTTGTTACGTGGAGCCAGGTGGAGGAAGCGTTGCGAATTTCTAAACGTTATCGTATCTTTGTTACCGGAGTGCTCGACCTCAGTACCGAGGCGCAAAATCTCGTAGCCGAACATAGTCTGAGTGAACGAATCATCCGCCCGATTGTGCAAAAACTGAAGGGCCGGCCTGATCTGCAGGTCGAGGCTCTGCACAAACTCATCCAGTGGCGAGAAGCTCAAGATAGTGAGGACGAGCCGCGCCAGCCTTTAATGGACTCGACGGAGGCTCTGGTCGCTGAGCTGCTCAACCGCAGCAAAGCGACCGATAACACCCCTTTGCCAGCCCGTAAATCCCTGCCGCCGGCCCGCCACGCCTTAGGAGCTGAACAATTTCGCAACAAAGTTCAGGCTGCTTTACGCTTTCTGAACAAATTAGAGGAGCCTGACTTAATTGGTTTAACTCAGGATTTGGCGACAACAACCCGCTATGGCGAAGTGGTGGAGGAATTACGTGACTTGCGGGAACGGATTGATACCATCCTGGAAGCGGTAGAAATCTATAGTCGCCAGGTGAAGCAGTCTAGCTGACCTTCTGTCACTTATTACGGGAAAGGAATTTACATAATCTAACTTGCCAAAGCTTTAAAAGAGAGTAGAATGGAGTCAAATGCTCTTTCTGGACGGCTTCTGGACACTGCAGGGCAGCTAAATATGCAAACAGCGAGAGAATTATTGTTAGATGTTTACCAGGACCTATACGGCCCGCAAATCACCCTGGCCAATCTGAATGAGTTAGCCGGCGACTTAAGCCGCGTGGTTGGTCGAAGCCGGCCCTGGACCGGTAAATTTTTACACAGTATTATCAAGCAGTATGCCGGCTTCTCTACCAATGCCTCGCTTACCAAGGCCCTGACCATCCTGGCTGCTCGTCTTGACGGTCTGAATGAGATTCAGGCCCAAGCCCAAGAGATGAAGGGGCTGCTCGCGATTAATGAACTGCCGCCGGGTACAGTCATTCTTGGCCTGGCCCGACGCTGCGCTGCCCCCGGCTGCCCAGTTCGCTTTGTGCCGACTCATCCCCGGCAGAAGTATCACAGCAAAGCCTGCGCCGCCCTGGATCGGCGACAAAAACAGCAGCCGGAAGCCAGGAGCCAGAAGAGAGTGGAATACTCAAACTGATTGAATGAAAAAGCCGCCAGTGCTGCCAACACCAGCGGCTTTGGGCGGGTTATGCAACCCAGCCAAAAAGATTCAGTTACTTGCAAGCATAACATAAGCCATGAATTTTTGCAAGCATTGGGTCAAGTTTTGTGGACCTAACAACTGAATTCTTTGACTGGCCCATACCGGTTCGGTTGCGGCGCCCGCCAGTTGCCTGGCCAGGCGCCTTTTTTATAAAGGCAACTTAGCCTGAGCAAAAAGGATACTGTTAGCAAGAACGGATCTATTTATGCGTGCAGTCGAAATTACTCAAAATGGTCCTGGTCCTTAAAGGGCTAAGACCACAGCAACAGCCTGCCAAGTTGTTGCTGCATTCACTTTTTAGCGAGACTGCCAATATCGCTAAAAAGCAAAAGAGACTTGTGCCACCAAGTCTCTTATCGCTGTCAGAATTTTGCTTGAGTTTTGAGTGAGAGTGCCACCTCTCACTTGCGCAGGCCCCTGGAGCGGGGAAGGATGAGTTGCGCCTCAGCGCTTCCTTATGTCAAACGCACCTCTATCATACCAGAGTGTGGCGTATTTGTCAAGGGGCGTTGGCGCTTTTTAAAGTTGCGCTGAAGACCGATTCTCGCAACAAACAGAGGCGATATGCCCGGCGAAGACAAACTGCTTCACCTCCACGGAGTGTACAACACTCTTTATAATGCCACTACCCGGCCCGACTTTCGCTTCGTGGTCAGCCGCTACTTTATTGACGAATGGGTGCCCCTCCTCGGACCGTCCCTGGCCTGGCTCATCGTCGGGCTGCGCCAGCAATGCTTTTGGAATCGACGGCGGGATTGGTGCATTGTGGATAAAGCAACGCTGGCCCGCGAGACGGCGTTGGATGAGCGGACGATTGAGCGCTGCTTGAAAAAACCGTTTAGCAACTGGTTTGTCATCGAGGTCACCCACCGCTACCAATACCGCACTCAAATTGGGAAAAAGGTGCGCGATAAGAATCGCTACCAACTCCTGTTGGACGAACCACTCTCACCCCGCCATCAAACCGGCCTGGTCGCCTTGGTGCGTGAATTGGCCCCGGCCGAGGCCGAACCACTAGATGCAGCACTGGCTGTGGTGGAGGCTCTTCTGGCCATGCCACACCTGACCGACAAAATTTCCAATACTGGCTCCATTCCCCCTGATCTCCGACGCCGCTCTGTCTTGGAAGTCATTATAGAGACCATAGGCATCAACCTGGCCAACTCGGCTGCGGATGAACGAGTCCTTAAATTGAACAATCGCTGCGCTGAAATCTACAACCTGATTGTCCAACCCAACAAAATTTACGTCGGCTGGCAGTATTTCCGGCTTGAGTGGGTGCGCTTGTTGGGTCACGCGCTGGCCTGGGTGGTCATCTACCTGCGCCGCCACTGCTACTGGGATGAAACCAGCGGCGAACTTCGCGATACTCTGAGCGTTTACAAAAAAGAGCTGGCCGCCGCCATTAACCAGACGCCTCGCAATCTGGCCAATCTTATGGAAAATCCGTATGCCTCGCTTTTCTTCACCTCCTCTAATCCGGGGGAGCCGGCTAACTCTGGCAAGGAGGCACGGAACAAGCCAACTCTGTATCGGGTGCGAATGGTGGATGAACCGTTAACGCCCACAGACCAGCAGCAGGTCGGTGATACCCTTCGTCAGCGTCTTCAGAACGAATATTACGGTCAGAACCCGGAGAATGGGCAGTTGAATCTGTTTCCCATGCTGGACCGGCTGTCTAACCGGCAAAATTTCGCTTATGGCCAGGTACCTGAAAAAATGCCGCCCGGTGAGTCGAAAGAATGCCGCTTAGAAGATGATTTACCGGAAAAAATGCCGCAACATATTCTAGCTCCTATTGGAAAAAATGCCGCAACTTTAAAAGACTCTTTAGAAATACCTTCAGAATCAGAAAAAATAGATCAACAACAAGTACAACAGGGTGCTGCTGTTGTTGTTAAAAAATCATCAGCACTCGAACTTGTCCTCGATGATTTGTCTGTCCAAGAACCCGCTCGCAGCAAACTGCTGGCGAATCCTAACCTAACAGTGGCGAAAGTTGGTGCCTGGTTTTTGTACGCCGAGACACAGCCCAATCTAACCGATCCGCAGGGATATGTCATCAAACGCTTGCTGGCCAACGATCCCCCGCCCCAGGATTTTGTT
Organism: Anaerolineales bacterium; assembly: GCA_015075185.1. Classification (GTDB taxonomy): domain Bacteria; phylum Chloroflexota; class Anaerolineae; order 4572-78; family J111; genus DSQQ01. Next base: position 483,559 of record JABTUW010000005.1, read on the forward strand.
GCCTTTGCCAAGCTGGATGATGAAACCTGGTCGCTTTTTGAGACAACGGTCGCTGTCTTGCGAGGGGGTCAGGGTTTGACTCCCCCCATTCCCCCGGAGTTGGTCGAGACATTCGTCAGGTGGGCGGACATTTATGCGGGGCTGGAACCGACGGAAACGAAATCTCTCCTCTCTCTTGCTGCCCGTGAGCTTACAAAGAGGGAGGAATTGTCGTCAGTTACAGCTCTCCCCGTAATATCCAGCGATCCCAAACGAGAGCAGGCGCGAAACCTGTGGGGGGCAGCCTTGACCCAACTCCAACGGCAGATGACCAAACAAACCTTCGATACCTGGCTCAAACAGACGGAAGTGCTCGATTACCACGAGAGCGAGTTTGTAATTGATGCTAAAAGCGCTTTTGCTAAAGATTGGCTGGAGAATCGCTTAATCAAAACGATTGAAGCTGTGCTATCTAGTATTGTGGGCGAGCCAACCCGTGTTCGGTTTGCTTTATCTGAGCAGATTAGCTCGTAGCCCTCCTCAACGTTACCCCAACTTTTGCTTCGCGCAGACGAAGAACTATCTAACTGGCCGTGAGTCCACTTTGGCTCCTCACTTTTGCTTAACCAATGTCCTTTTTAGAAAACTAGAGAGACAGATGAGTAGGGTAGGGGAGGGGGTAACCCTGCCGAATATCTAACCGGCAGAATTTCGCCTATTTCTAAAACTCACGTATGGAACAATAAGGTTCAATGGACTGCATCCGCCGTGACAGTACAGAATACCTAAGCGGCAAAATTTCGGATAACAATGAATTTGAGGCCATAAAGAAGGGACAGAGGATCACGCGGTAAGGTAGGGGAGAGGAGGTCGCCTTTAGTCCTTACTCCTCGTATCTAACCGGCAAAACTTCGCTTACTGGCTTGAGTGAGAGTGGTGGGGGCGTAACTGGATCGGGAAGGTAATAATCACCATCTGACCGGCAAAATTTCCTGATAGGGCTAGAAAAAGGAAGGACAAGGAAATTCAGATACCTTTTCATCTAACCGGCAAAATTTCGCCAGTATCATTCGTATAGAGAATTTTTGGTAAGCCGAACGTACTCAGATTTCGCAAGAAGAGAGATACTGCGAGCGGGTAGGGGAGGAGGCTGGGGATTACTCTTTCACGCCGTCAACTAGCCGGCAAAATTTCGACTATCAGTAAAGACAGCGGAAATAGTCATAGGTTACAGATCAGTTAGAGAAATAGTCGACGTTTGTCCAGATCATCTAACCGGCAAAAGTTCCTCTACGCGGCTCAAAGCGGAACTATAGGATGAACTCGAGGGTGTGAGGGAACAGTTGATCCCAAATTCTCATCTGACCGGCAAAAATTCCATTACTGCTCCCTGGAGAAAGGAGCCGCTAATGATGAAGGAGGGGCAATTGTCAAGCGCAGGAAAAATCAGGATAATAAGGGCAGAAAGGTTACACGAGGATATGGCAGCCAGGCGTTTTTCCAACCTCATCGGCTTTGACGATGCTCCGTTCAGCCACGACCATATTGGCCCGGTTAGGGTTGTGGGAACGATTTTTACCGGCCTGCATCTGACCGGAGTGGTCATCGGCGAGGTCGAAAAAGATGGGGCCGATGCCGCCGAGAAGCTGGCCCGGCTGGTGACCGAATCGCGCTTTGCCGAGCATGTCCAATTAGTGATGCTGCAAGGTATTGCCCTAGCCGGGTTCAACGTGGTGGATGTTTTTGATTTGCATCAGCGGCTTGAGATGCCTGTCCTGGTCGTCTCGCGCAAATTACCTGACCTTGCGGCTATTCAACGGGCGCTGACGACGCAGGTGCGCGAGGGAGAGCAAAAGTGGGCTTTAATTGAAAGGCTAGGATCGCCGGAACCGGCCGGTTACGTTTACGTGCAGCGAGTGGGCCTGACTCTTGAGGATGCCCAGGCGATTATCACCCGATTTACCCTGCACGGCCACATTCCAGAGCCGCTGCGGGTGGCTCATCTTATCGCCGGGGCGCTGGTCAATGGGCAAAGCCACGGCCGGGCCTAAGTTCTCGGCCAATCAGCCTGTCGCCCTACCATACATCTATTTGCTTGAACACTTCGGTATAGATAGCCTCAATAGGCCGGCCCCAGCGCTGGTCTAATTCTTTCATCCATTCCAGGCTTTCCTCGCCCTGCGGAAACTGACTGCGGTGGGCCAGACAAGCCGCCATTTTGGTATCATAGACCCCGGTCACATCAACAAAGATATCTGGGTCACGATCGGTGGAGAAGAGGAAGACTCGCTTCAGACAGCCTAGACTAGCTCCCGGCTCGTTGAGTTGCTCCGGACGGTAGAGCGGCATTTTGGACGGCATGTAGGCGTCCAGGGCGGCCTGGCCCGCTGCCCGGTGATCGGGATGAATCTGGCCGGGCCAGAAAGGATCGAAGGTCCACAGGGTATCGGCCTGGGTCAGACGATAGAGCCGGGCAATTTGCGCCCGCAGCTCCAGGTCGGGGATCAGCTCACCGTCATGGTGACCCAAGTTGTAAGTTTGTTCAAGGCCCAAAATTCGAGCGGCCTCTTCTGTTTCCGCCAGTCGGGTGGTAGCCAGAACGGGACGGATGGCGCCGGCCTCTTGCGTGCCAATGTCACCCAGGGTACAGTTGACCGAGAAGACTTTGACCCCGCGCTGGATAAGCTGCAAAATGGTACCACCGCACATGGTTTCCAGGTCATCGGGATGGGCGGCGACGACAATCAGGCGCTGGACTTCGGCGAACGCTTCTAACCCTTTGAGTTCGGCGGTCATAAATTTTCCTTACTGGTACAAGATTTCTTGAATTTGCTTGGCGTAGGCCGCGCTGGCCGGGTCGCCGGTCATCAACTCGATTTTAGCCGGGCTGTCAACCCCAATGCCCAATTCGACGGCGCGGGCAATCTGTTCCTGCTCAAAGATTGCCCCTTGGCTGACCACCTCTGTGGTGCCAAAGTAGCGCAGCAAAGCCACGCCGACGGCATCAATCGCCACCCGGTCTATGCCGGCCAAGATAACGTTAGCGTTGACCTTTTTGCCCTGGGCGGGCCCCCCGTCAACAAAGGCTTCGACCCCATCCAATACCACCAGGTCAGGCTGGTAGGCAGTATTAACCTCGGCAATCATGCGCCGTTGATGGGCTGAACCGTGCAGTTCGTTCATAAAATTGTAACTCTCACCCGGCAGTCGCTTGGCCGCCAGCCCGACCGAGTTTTTGAGCGACAGGGTGAAGTGCCCCCCATAGCGATGAGTCTTCAGGCAGCAGGTCTGGATAATCCCGTCAGCTTCCAGCACCGGCCGGGGTAGGGCAAAGCCTTGCTGCCAATGGCTGCCCGGCGGTTGTTTTAGAGTCCAATCGTCAGCCGTTAGCTCATCAAAAATGACGGTGTTGAAACCAAGCTCCTCGGCCATGCGGAAGATGCCTAGCTGCTCCATTACCGCGCGGGTCTGGCCCATTCCACTGCGGTCCCCCACCGTGATTTGCTCCGCCCCCAGCGTTTGCAGGGTCTGGACGAGCGTGCGGAGCGTGTCGGGGTGGGTGGAGCCAGGTGCCGGGTCGGCGCTGTTGAAATTCGGCTTCAAAAACAGACTCTTGCCTTTAGCGCCATCGAAGCCAAGCAGTTCCAGAGCTTTTTTCACTCCTGCGGCTCGATCTTCGGTTTTGACAAAGGCGACTTGGGTGTTGGGGACAGGTGTTGCGGTCGCTTGGCGCGGGCCAGCCAATGGGTTGAATTGCGGCCAAGATGGCAGTAGCGCGGCGCTGCTCAAAACGGCTGAGGCTTTCAAAAATGTGCGTCGGTCCATCTTATCCTCCGTGATTGTTCGAAACTGTTATAACTCCTCTCGATAAAAGATTGTAACGATCAAAGCTTAAAATAAGTTGAAGGACAAGAGCCTGTAGTCAAAGATTGGCGTTCGAGTTAGGCCGGGGGGTGTCCAAGCCGGCCAGCACCCGGACTTCTTCGATATAAGCCACCAGATTTTCCAGCGGCACATCCCACAAAACGGTGTGGGTGGTCTGCAAGATATAGCCGCCGCCTTTACCCATCGTCGCCGCCCGTTCCCGGATTTCGGCCCGCACCTCTTCCGGAGTCCCGAAGGGCATAGTTTTCTCTACATCTACCCCGCCGTAGAATGTTACCTTGTCACCAAAGCGGCGTTTCATCTCCACCGGGTTCATCACCGCCGGCTCCAGTGGGTTAAAGATGTCCAGCCCAATTTCAATCAAATCAGGGAAAATCTCGATGATGTTGCCGTCAGAATGCTGGCCCACGTACACACCGGCTTTATGGCAGTGCTCATAGATGATCGCCAGGCGCGGCTTGATGAAGCGCCGCCACAGCTTGGGGCTGAACATCAGACCGGTTTTTGACCCCCAATCGTCAGCAAAATAAAAGCCATCTATGCCCAGAGCAATCTGCTGGTCAATAATGGGCAAATTCCATTCGTACAGGATGCGATCCAGGAGTTCATCAACAAACTCCGGGCGGTCCAGCATGTCGGTAAACATATTGACCATGCCGCGCAGGCTCCAGGCCCGTTCAAAGAGGATCATCCCGATTTTGCCAAAGATAAAGGCTTTGTCGCGCCATTTATCGGCCAGTGCTCTAGCGGCATCAAAGCGGCCGGCGTGGTAGGGGTCAGGCATGACATACTTTTCCAGCAGGCGGTGGTCTTCTTCCAGGGGATACTGGACCGGGTGGGGCATGCCGGAGGTGCGGTCCCAGACGCAGCCGAACTCGTCCATGTGCAGCGCTCCCTCCTTATCCAGGTTAGTGAAAACCGGGCCGCCGCTGGGTGTCAGGCGCACTTCTTGAATTTCATTAGCCCAGGGATTGTAGTTAAAATCAGAGCCAATTTTGACGATGTGATTGCCGATAAAATCGGCCAGTTCCACGCTGTCCTTGAGACCGTAGTGTTCGATCAACTTTTCATAAACTACCGGAATGGCGTGAAAGTTGTAGGGTACAAAGTCCGTTTCCTGGTGCTGAACCGCTTTAAGCACCCGCTCACGGCGATGAATGGGCGTTTGATAACCCTGATTGTCCATTGTAGCTCCTAAAAAATAAGATGCGATGACTGGTGAGGCGCGGTGGCGAGAAGATGAAGTGCGGATCATCGCCTCCTCGCCTCATTTTCATTCCCAATTATAAGAGAGATTAAAGGATACTGTCAACCGGGAGAGAAAGTTCGGAAGTTACAGGATTTTTAGGCCATTTAACAGCACAATCAGGACCAAGACCGGGGTCACAAACTTGATAATCCCAAAAACGGCGCGCACAAGGCGCTCATTGGGCAGGGTTCCATTATTGGTCAGTGCGGCCTTAACTTCGGCAAAGCCCCAGGCCCAGCCGACAAATAAGCTCAGGCACAGACCGCCTACCGGCAGCAGTATATTAGAAGTGGCGAAGTCATACAGGTCGAACATGGTCATGCCGAACAGCTTGAAGTCCGCCAGCAGGCTGTTGGAGAGCGCCGCCGTTGACCCGACCAGCGCCAACAGGGCCACGGTGCTCAGCGTTGCCATGACCCGCGATAACCCCAGCCGTTCGTTGAGGAAAGCCACCGGCACCTCCAGCAGCGAGAGCATGGCCCCGGTTGCGGCAATAGCCGCCAGAATAAAGAAAAGCACCATAAAGAAATGGCCCAGCGGCATCGCCGCAAAGACAGCCGGGATGGTGATAAACAGTAGCGAAGGCCCGGCGTCTGGCTCAAAGCCAAAGGCAAAGACCGCCGGGAAGATGGCGATACCGGCCAGGATCGAAACGGTTAAATCGGCCAGCATCACTTTGGTGGCTGTCGCCGGAATATTCTGGTCATCCCGGAAGTAGCTGCCGTAAGTCATCATCGCGCCCATGCCGATGGAGAGTTTGAAGAAGGCCAGGCCCATTGCCGTTAGGAGCGCTGCCGCTGTGACCTTGGAGAAATCGGGTTGGAACAGAAAGACCAACCCCTCCATGGCCCCTGGCAGAGTCAGGCTGCGGACACCAATGGCCACCAGCAGCAAAAAGAGCAAGGGCATCAGCCGCTTGGTCGTTTGCTCAATTCCTTTGGAGACGCCCAGGATGATAATAGCGCTGATGAGAGCCAGCACTAACCACTGCCACAGCAGCGACTGCCAGGGATCGGTGATAAGCTGATTAAAAGCCTGGCCCGTGACTTCCGGGTTGGTCGAGAGTAGCCCGCCCAAAGCAGCCTTGAAGATGTAGGCAAAAACCCAGGCCGCTACCTCGGTATAAAAAGCCAGAATCAAAAAAGCTGAGATCACCCCGGCAGCGCCGACGAGCCACCACGGCTTACCCGGCGCTAATTTGCTCAGGCTGGTCACGGCGTCGGCTCTGGCCTGCCGCCCCAGCATAATCTCGGCGATCATGATTGGCAGCCCGACCAGTAGGGTGCTGATGAGGTAAACAATAATAAAACTGGCCCCGCCGTTGACGCCGGTGAGAAACGGGAATTTCCAGATGTTGCCCAGCCCGACGGCGGACCCCAGTGTGGCTGCGATGACGCCCAGGCTGGTGGTAAAACTATCGCGGGTAATAAGGGGCGACACGTCATGCTTGACGGCAGCCCGACTTTTAACAGTAACTTGAGTAGCCATTAACCGAAAAAACTCCTTTGTTGAGTAGGGTAAATTGATTGTATTTCATGAAATGGTTGTGCTAAATTTCACAAATTGTGATTATACTTAAAGCGGATGCTTTACACAAAACTCATCTTAAACGCCATTGAAATCACTAAAGCTGCTTGAGCCGCCTGCGAAGCGCACGATCTGGGCAAGCGAGAAGGGTGTGAGAACGCTTTCGGGTACCCAATGGCAACCTTGTGGAGCACTGGGGTAACAGTGATGATTCGGGGCTGCTGCAACAACTCGGCGTTGTGCCCATGCCCCAGGCGGCATAACCTGGCTCGCCGACCTTCTATAGGCAGTTGCATCAAATGGTTTGATTAAACCACAAATGGTACAGGTTTCACCGATTTAAGGAATAAAAAATCTGAGGAATCGGTGAAATCTGTAGTGGTTTTTACTTGTCTGATAAAAATCAGTCCAGGTGGAACACTTCTTCCAGTTCAATCATACTCTCGTCGGCGTGAGCGCCGCCTAATCCCTCAAAGTAGGGAGCCATGAACTCCTGCCATTTCGCGTTGATTTCGTCCTGGGCCATCCCCGCCAGCGCCGCCTGAAAGCTGTCCGGCGTTTCAAAATAGCCAAAGAGCAGGCCGTCGGGCCGCATAAACAACGAATAGTTATGCCAGCCGGTCCGCCGCAAGGCGTCGAGCATTTCAGGCCAGACGGCTTCATGATGCTTTTTGTATTCCTCGATCTTGTCTTCTTTTACTTTCAGTAAAAATGCGATGCGTTTCATTTCTGTCTCCTTTAGGACGCTACACTTTCGGTCAGACCAATTAATTCCTTGGTCAACCGCACAGTCGAGCTGGCATCAGGGGCGTAGCCGTCAGCGCCGACCACCTCGGCGTATTCCTGGGTCACCGGCGCGCCGCCGACCAGAATCTTGACCTTGTCGCGCAGGCCGGCTTCCTTGATGGCCTCGATATTCTTTTTGAACATGGGCATGGTCGTGGTCAAAAACGCGCTCATGCCAACCGCCTGGGGCTGGTGTTCGATGATCGCCGCCACAAACTTGTCGGGCGGCACGTTGACCCCCAGATCAACCACGACAAAACCGGCCCCTTCGAGCATAATGTTGCATAGATTCTTGCCAATGTCGTGGATGTCACCCTTGACCGTGCCCATGACAAAGGTGCCAATCGGTTTGGCCCCGGTTTCAGCGATGAGCGGCTTGAGGATATTCATCGCGCCCTGCATGGCCCGGGCCGAGATCAGCATTTCCGGCACAAAATACTCGCCGATTTCAAACAGCCGTCCCACTTCTTCCAGCGCCGGAATCAAAGCATCGAAGAGGAGGGTCAACGGCTCCATACCGAAAGCCAGCCCTTCCTGGGTCAGCTCGACCACGGGGGTGACTTCGCCGTTTAGAGTGTGTTCGTATAAACCGTCTAAAATTTCTTCCTGGCGACTCATCATTTCTCCTTATAGATATCAGCAGTCAGCAGTCAGTATTCAGAATAACAATGCAATCAATGACCCTCCTGCAAAGCTTTTAAGGGTTTGGGCCAGTAATTGACTTTGGTCAGATGCTCGGCCAGAGCCGCGGGGTCTTCCGGGCCGGCCCCGATGGGGTAGACGCCAAATTCGTAGGCGGCGTCTACGGCGGCCAGAATGTTCTGCGGCGGCACATCGCCCAGGATGTTATGGATGGAGGCGAAGACATACCCCCCGCCGGGCGCAAAGATTTTGATGCGGCGACGCACGTCTTCGCGGACCTGCTCCGGCGTGCCGAAGGGCAAGATGCTGTGGGTATCCACACCGCCGCCCCAAAACGTGATATTCTTGCCAAAACGGCGTTTCAACTCCATCCCGTCCATGTCAGCGGCGTCGGTTTGAACGGTGTTGAAACAATCAATGCCGGCGTCAATTAATTCGGGCAGCAGGGTCATAACCGCGCCGTCGGTGTGATAAAAAACCGCGGCCCGGCTGTTCTCATGGACAGCCTGGAAAATCGCCTTGTGTCCCGGCAGGACAAATTCGCGGTAAATGTCCAGCTTCATCATCGGACCGCGCTGGTGGCCGATGTCGTCGGCAAACATAAAGACATCAATATATTCGCCGACGGCAGACAAGTAGCGCTTGATGCCGGTGACTAACTCGTGGGTCAGTCGCTCAAAAAAGTGATGGGCCAGCTTCGGTTCGGCCAGCATATGCATATAAATAGTATCCCAGCCGATGATGCCCTGGGCGTTTTCCAGCACCGTGCCAAAATAGTCGGCGACGATGGCTTTATCGGTGGTTTCATGCAGGAGCCTGGCAAACTCGCGCGCCCAGACCATTTCTTCATCCGACACCCGGATTCTGGCTACAAAGTTGCCATCGTAGGTATCAAACCAGGCGTCAATCTCCTGGGTGGTCGTGGCCTCGCGCAAGGGGTGGTGGCGCAGAGAGAAGCCGTGAGTGCCTTCGCCCGGCGCTTCGGCAATTTTAACGCCGTGCTCGATCCATTCAAAGTCGCCGGAAGCGTTACGGGCCGGATTGAAGCCGGCCGGAACCAGGAATTGAGTCCCGTCCACAAAGCCCCACGGCTTGAACTCGACGTTGGGCAGCCCCAGCGACATGCGATAGCGCGGCAGGGTGACGGTATCGGTGTGCAGGCGCTCGGCGATGGCCGGTTCGATCTCGGGCACTTGTATCCAGGTATGAAAGACCCGGGCCATGCCTTCGGTCAGACCCAAATGGCGCTTGAGATTGCCGTAGGCAATCAGGTTAATGCTCGTCACACCCGTGCCGCCGATGTCAATCGGTACCCGGTCGGCCTCCTCGTGGCGGATAGCCGCCCAAATTCGTTCGCGTGAGTTCATGGTTACACTCCTTACCAAAAATCGTAGGATAAACTTTAGTTTGTCCATATACGGGCAAGCTAACAGCTTGCCCTACTTGTCAGGTAAAGGACCAGCACTGTCCCCGTTCAGCAACTCGGACAACCGGGGCGAATTCCGGGAAGGTTTCATCAAATTTGTCCTTGAGTTGGGCATCGGTCAGCATGCCCCAGGGATCTTCCCAGCCGCTGTAGTGAACCAGGTAAGCCCCGTAGCGTTCCTGTTCCGGCTGGAACTGCACCTGTAACTGCGCTAAAAAGCCGGTGGTGATCAAATCCTCGACGCCGCTGTGCCCAATCTCCTGAGCCAGCGAACTCCAGGTGGTGGTTTCCAATAAGGCCAGGGAGGGCTGGCACAAGTGCTCGATCTGTTGGAGGGGCAGCGTGGTGGTGTCCCAACCGATAATAATCTTGTGCCGTCTTTTTAGTTCAAATTCGATCAGGTAAATCACTGCCCCCTCAAAATGATCTACCGGGATGGGCGTGATCCTGAAAATACCAATTTGGACCGGCGTTTCCGGCGTCAGCGGGCGATGGTGCAATGTTTTTCCAGCGGTGTAGCCGTAGCGATGGGTGTTGAACAGGTGCTGCTGGGTCTCGCCGGTGCAAAAGACGGGCAGCGGAGAACGAACATCGCGGAAATCGCGGCCCCGGCGCTGGCAGTAAATTTCGGAGAGGATCATCAACTCGGCGTGGTGGTCAACATGACCGTGCGTAATAAAAATAAGCAGCGGCTCGTCCCAAAAACTATCAGCGCAGCTATCGGCCAGCCCTTCGATAGTCCCCAGCCCGGCATCGAACAAAATATTCTGTTTGACTTGGCCCTCGACCTGATGGCTCAACAGCCCGGCGACCTGCCCCCCTTTGGACTGGCCCAGCCGCCGTTTCTCGATCCAGTAAGCGTAATCTTTGTTGATCTGCCGGTAAATGACCTGATTATTCATGGGGTCAATGTAATCGCTCACGTGTTATGTCATTTCGAAGCCGGAGGCTGAGAAATCCTTCAGCAGCCGTGATTAAAAAAGGATTGGTTGGATAAAATTCCCTTTACCTGTTACGGTCTGGGTACGAGTAATGCTATAGGGATTTCTCCCTTCGGTCGAAATGACATATATAAGCAGTTACGTAATTGGTTAACTAAATACCGCCCTGATCACGGACAATTTCGGCCAGGTAATAGCGCGGGTGGGCCGAGAAGGCGTGACATTGGGAGCCGTCGGGAAAATCTACGTTCCAGTTTTCCCAGGTGGTGGGATAACCGGCCTGCACCCAGCGGCCCCAGCGAAGACGAATGATCTCGATAACCTGATCAGACCGGCCGCCCTGACGGAGCGCTTCAAAAAGGTAGTGATGCATGAAAGGGCTGGCTAAAACCATCTTGTCAGGAGCGGGTTCATCGGCGGGGTCAAGGGAACGGGCAGCAATAGCCTCTAGCAATGCCAGGTGCTCATCCGGCGGGCTGGTTTCGGTTAAGACGGCCAGGGCTGCGGCCAGTTGGGAGAAGGTGGAGCGGGCCACATCGTCGTACCAGCGCCCCTGTTCCCAGAAGGTGGCCCGAATGGCCGCTTGCAGAGCGATGGTGCGTGCTTGCCACATCGCTGCCTCGTCGGTGGCCAGGTTGAGAGTGTCGGCTAATTGGCTGGCCCGTTGTAAGGCCAAAACGTAGTGCAGGTTATAAACAGCGCTGGGTTCGGTACGGGCCAGGGGCGCCCAATCCAAAAAGAGACGCCGTCCCGGCTGGCTCAGGAGCAGGCCGTTCGGGTTAAGGTCTTGCTGGAAGCGATCCAGCATTTTGACCAGGATGGGCCACATCTGGCTTACAAATTCATAATCAGCAGTCAGCTTTTGATAAAGATGCAGCAGTTCAACCCAAGTAAAGTTGTAATCAACAATGGTATAAGCATGGACTTCACCTGGGAGAACGCTGGGCAAAACGCCGTCGGGATAAGCTCCCTGGGCCGCCATCTCGATCACCTGCCGCAGGGGCCGGACGTCATCACTCACAGCGGCCATGATCAAGCTTTGGGGCAGGGCATCGCCGACCCACTGCGAGCTTTCCCGCCAGGTGCTGTCTACAAAGCCATCTTGCAGGCAGGCGTGAAAAGTAGTTTCGCATATTGTCATGATGTCTGCCAACAGCGGGTCATGAGGGGTTAAGGGATGTGTAATTTCCAAAGGATACTCGGCGACCCGGGCGTGGAAACGCAGTCGAAAATCGGGGCCGGTCGGTCCGACGAGTTGAAAGAGCAGGTAGCGGCCGCCGCGCAGGGCAAAGGTCTCGGCTTCCTGGCTGCCAGGACGCAGCCGAAAGCGATCGGTCAGGCGGACCCGGCAGTAGGTTTCGGGATCGGAGAGGACGAGCTGGTCGTCTCGAATCTTCTCGGCGTAGCTAACAGCGAGCTGTTCCTGCCCGCCGGCCCCTTCAATTTCGACCCAGCCCTGACCAGCGAAATCCCGTCCCAGGTCAAACAGCCAGTAGAAAGACTCGCCCGAGTTCAGGCCGGCTCTGAACCAACCGCTGTCCTGAACCGGGTCTGCTTGAGGAGTCGCCGCGAGCCAACCCTCGCGTAAAGCCAGGTGGGGGTCTGGGGAAGCGAGGAGGCGGGGAGGCGAGAAGGCGAGAAGGTGGGTTTCGAGTAGGGTCAGGGGAATTTCGCGCTCGGTAAGCAGAGGGAGAGAACGGAGGCGCAGGTTGGTCCAGGGATAGCCACCCACCGGCGCGACCAGGCGAGCCGCAGCCCAGGTGGCGTCATCGTAGAGGCCATGCGGGTCGGTCCAATTGTCGGCCAGGTTCAGGTCGCGGTCTTCCACGCCGCTGCCGTAAATCGAAACACGCGGGACCAGCGCGGCAAACGAGGGGTCGCGCCGGGTGAGCCAATTCACGTTCGTCGCCAGGACGCTCTGACCATCGCAGACCAAATGGGCCAGCAGACCGGCCGCCCCTCGGTGGACGTAAGCAAAATGGGAATAACCCGGCTGGTAAACCTGCACCGCCAGGGTATTGAAACCGGCTTGCAGATAAGGGGTCACGTCGAGGCGATCTACGCTTTGAGTTTCAGGATAGCAGCGAGCGGGGCCGCGGGCCACAAATTGGCCGTTGACCCACAATTTGTAGCGGCTGTCGGCGGTAATGAACAACTCGGCCTGATCCGACTGCCGCTCCAGATGCCAGTTAGCCGGGGAGCGGAAACAGAGGTAAGCCTCGTGCAAGTCAAAGGGGTGGGCCGAACCGATCCAAACCGCGCTTTCGGGAAATTCCAGAGACGGTTGGCTCACGCTCCGTACCTCAAGGCCAGCTCATTAGCCAGCGTGTATGCCCGGATGAGACGCTCGGGCGGAATGTCCGGCTGGACAAAATGGCCGGTGTTGAAGATGAAGCCCCCGCCGGGGGCATAAATCTCAAACCGTTTCGTAATATACTCGTCCAACGCCTCGCCTTCGTACTTGTAAAGGCCGTCCACCACATCCAAAGAGCCGTATATGACCAGCTTGTCGCCATACTTTTCTTTGATAAGCTGCGGCTCCATGCCGGCGCTCTCCTGAACCGGGTGCAGCATGTTATAACCCATCTCGATCAGGTCGTCCATAATGTTCAGGATGTAGCCGTCGCTGTGGAGATTGACCGGCACGCCCCGGCCGCGGGCGCGTTTGACCACGCGGGCGGCGTAGGGCTTAATCATCCGCCGCCACATGCGGGGCGAGAAGAGCATATTGTTGTTGCTGCCCCAATCGTCGGAGAGGGTGATGATGTCTACGCCGGCGTCAATGCAGCTTTCCACCAGATCGCCCAGCCAGTCGGCGTAGCGGTCGAACCAGGCCATCATCAAATCAGGCTCCAGGCCCAGATTGGCCCAGCAGTTTTCAATGCCCAAAAAGGTACTGGTCCCCTCGACAATGCCCCAGATATGGGCGATGATGGCCCGCCGGTCGCCGTGCCGGGCAACCGCTTCCTGGATGTTAACCCCGGCGAAATCAGGATTCCAATCACTGTGGGCCAGCCACTTGGGGTCGCGGGCATCGCCCAGGTCAAGCTCGGCCAGTTCCTTGACACTGATCTTGCGGCCCAGTTGGTTGGGATAGGGCACAAAGCCGACAAAAATATCAATATTAAAGTCATCCAGAAATTTATCGCGCGGGCCGTAATCGGCCGCCAGCATTTCCACAAACTGTTTTTGATAGAGCCAGCAGTCCAGTGGGGTCCGATCCGTTGGCTGGCGGCTGAGGGTCGCCAGGACGCGTTCTTTAGAGTTCATTGCATTTCCTCGGCGGCTTCCAAATTTAGCAGCTTGTCCCACGCGGCCAGGTCCAGCCCGGCGACGTAGCCGCTGTGGAACTGCTCCAGATAAATCTGGTCCCAAACGGGCACCAGCGGGATTAAATCAGCTGGCAGCCCCTGGAGAATCTGGGCGTAGGCGTGCTCCAGCAGGCGGTAGCCGGAGGTCGGCGAGACGGCGAATTTGGGATGGGGCGCAATCAGGCCATCGGCGACCATTGTCGTATCCAGGACATCCGACAGTTGGTGCAGCAGTTCCAATTTGCGTTCCCAGGGAGTGGAGAGGTGAACCGCTTCAGCGACAATGGGGTGAAGCGGAGCGGCCAGGCGGGGGAGTCGCTCAAAGTAGGCCAGCAGCCATTTATCGTAGGGGAAATATTGTTTATCCAGCAGAAAGGCCAGTTGCACGCCCAGGCGAATGGACCGGGCAAAAGCGATGGTGGCGAATAGTTCATTGTTGCGAAGGAGGGCGCGCTTGACGGCGTAAACGCCCATGCCGGAAAAGTAACGGCACCAGTGGGCGATCCGCCGCAGCCACACCGGCTCTGGGTAGTAGGCGTTAAATTTTTGGCGGATCGCGCTGAAACGCCCGGAGGGATCGTGCCAGACCTCGCCGCCGATGAGATGCTGCACTTCCTCTTCCGGCACGTTGAGCCACTCGGCATAAGTTTCGGGCGCGTGGTTCAGGCCAATGGTGCGCCGCAGAAAGGCTTCCAGGCTGCCCATGGCCAGCCCGATGCCGGTATACCCTTCGCGCAGGGGGTGTCCCCGGTAGGTGGCGGGCAGGTTAGCGCCCACTACCTGGATAATCTCGTCGCACCGTTCCTGGCAAATCTCCTCAGGAACCAGGGCATTAATCCGCAGCCCCCAGTGGTGATCGCTGGAATACTCGTCATCCAGCCGCAAGACTTCGGAGCCGTAACCAAAGACGCCAAAAGCGGCTTGAGCCGTTTCAGCCGGAAACTCGCGCTCCAGGATCGGTTTGACAATCTCGTTAAAGAAATCACGGCTAACATCAATAATTGACTCGGTCATTTAATGCCCCCTATTTTAAGTTGGCTTTTCGGAATTCAGGGGATAGCGGCAACGTGATGCGTGATGCGTGACACGTGATTAGGTCATCACGCATCACGTGTCAGGCCAGAACCCCACGAAACCCTGAAAAACCTTGAAGTTTTAAACCTTGCCTTGGTGATCAATCAAGTGGTTTAGTTTGTTCCGGTAATACTTAAACTCTGCCCAGGGTACTTCGGGTGGAATCAGGTGGTCGCCAAAAGGAATATAGCCGCCTGATTGTAATAAAAAGGCCACGTCTTCCAAAAACTCATCAATCCGCTTGGGTCCCAAAGTAATATCACTTTTGGGGATGCCGCCCATCATTTGAAGCCGGGGATAGTTTTTGCGGGCTGTCACCACATCCATGCCGGCGCTGACTTCCATCGGATACAGCCCGGTGACTCCGGCTTCAACGAACAGGGGAATCAGCCGGGCGCAGTTGCCGTCGGTATCCACCAGGATAATGTTCACGCCCTTGCTCTTGAGAAAGCCGGTAATTTGCTTGTAGTAGGGGGTCATGAACTCCTTGAATGTGGCCGGCGAAACCATCGAGTCCTTGGTGGCCGAGATGTCTTCCCAGATATGGGCCACATCAACCTCAACCTGGGCAAAAACTTCCTCCCAGATAGCGATCCACAGATTCGTCAGGTGCTGCAAGATGTCGTGGAGCAGGTCGGGCTGGTCATAGTAATAGTAGAACAGATTCTTGTAGCCCAACAGGTGAACCAGCGTGCCGAAGAAACCGCAGGGATAGCCGCCCACCGCCAGCGGGTAGTCCCGATTTCTGTACTCTTCCAGCAGTTCCGGCCAATGAGCCGGGAAGCGGGCGGAAATATTGTCCAGCCGCATCCGCTCATTTTTGATTTCAAGCCAGGTATCCCAATCCTTGATCGGCCAGGACATCGAAATCGGAATGACCCCTTCGGCTTTCTGAAAGCGGCGGGTGATGCCGTCAATATCCACGTAATTGACAAACTTCTCGTTTTCATCGAGGATGACTGGCTCATATTTGGGGTACAAAAGCTGCTCGACATGGACCAGGGCCGTACTTTTATCAAAACCGAAGTAATCGGCCACGTCCAGGTCCAGCGGAAAACCCTGGCTGGGCCAGTAGAGGGCGCCCCCCCAGATGCCGATCCCATCCGGCAAGGTGATCTTTCGCTGCCGCTCGCCGTAGGTTTTTTCAAACAGGTTTTTATCCTTGCGCCACTCGTGCGACCAGGCTGTCGTATAGAGCGATGAAGACATCGTCGAAATCTTGGTAGCAATGGCCGGGTAATTTTTCTCAGGCAGCCCCTCCTTGTACCAGCGCTTGATCGTCCCGCCCCAGTAACCAAATTCCCACTTGGGAGCGCTGACGGTGGGGTTAAAGTTCATTGTTTCCAGAAACCGCTCGCGCGTGTTCATAGGTGATCTCCTAGAAAACAGTAAAAAGTGATCAGTTATCAGTGAACAATCGAACTTACTGGTCACTGGTCACTGCTAACTGTTCATTCTTAGTCGTGGCGTTAACTCGTGACGACTCCTTTATAATTCTGTTTAAGCCGCTCCCACCAACGCTTTAGCCACCCTGGTGGCGCTGCCAGCGTCGGGGGCAAATCCATCCGCGCCGATGCTGTCGGCAAAAGCCTGGGTCACCGGCGCGCCGCCGACGATCACTTTGACCTGGTTACGGACTCCTGCCTCGGTTAGCGCGCTGAGAGTGGTGCTGATGGCGGACATCGTGGTCGTCAGCAAGGCCGACATGCCTATCAGGTCAGGTTTTTGCTCCTGGACCACCTCCACGAACTGCTCCGGGGACACATCCGTACCCAGGTCAATCACCTCGAAACCGGCTCCTTCTAACATCATGGCCACCAGATTCTTGCCGATGTCGTGTAAATCCCCGGCCACCGTACCGACCACCACTTTTCCCAACGATTTGACATTCCCCTCCTGCAAATGGGGCTTGAGGAGATTGACGCCGGTCTGCATCGCTCGGGCGGCGATGAGCATTTCGGGGACAAATTTCTCGCCCATTTCAAACAAACGACCAACTTCGTCCATGGCCGGGATACAGGCTTCATTCAGAATTTGATCGGCGGGAAGGCCCGCCTCTAACGCCGCCTGGACAGCAGCGGCGGCTTTTTTGGCGTTTCCCGAAAGAATAGCTGCGTAAACAGCTTCAAGACTCATGGATGGTACTCCCTTTCAACTTAAAGATTAAGCATAAACGCCGTACTTCTTAACGGCGTTAATAAAAGTCTCGACGTTCTCCATAGATGTGTCCACCTGGATGATGTGGGCCGGAGAGACCATGTAGCCGCCGCTCCGCCCCAGTACCTCAATTTTGGCCTTGACGTCGGCCTCGATCTCGGCGGGTGTGCCGAAAGGCAGCAGTCTTTGCTGGTCAATGGCGCCCCAGAAAGAAAGTTTATCACCAAACTTGCTCTTGAGGTCTTCGGGATCGTGGCCCGGCACATTTGGCTGAACCGGGTTAAAAACTTCCAGGCCGACTTCAATCCACTCGCCCAGGATCGGCGCGACCGCCCCATCGCAGTGCTGCATAATCATCACGTTGGGATTGACCGCCTTGAGCGCGGCGTAAATCTCCCGGTAGCGTTCTTTGAAGTACTGGCGCCACATGGCCGGCGAGATGAGCATGCCGTTCTGCGCCCCAAAATCATCGCCGGACCAGACGCCGTCCACCCCCATCGAGACCAGTCTCTTGCCGACAGCCAGGGCAAAGTTTTTGGTCTTTTCGATGAGCACCTCGATATAAGGCTCCTCGGTGGCCAGATCCATCAGCAGCTTCTGCAAGCCGACGAGCTGCTGCATCATATCGAACATGGTCAGTTCCATATCGCCGACGATAAAGTAATCGTTCTTATACTTCTCGATGTATATAGCGGCGTCGTCAAAGCGGCCTTCGGCCAGAGGGTCAGGAAATTCGAAATCTTCGACTTCTTGCGGCTCACTCACGTTGGCCAGAGGATGGGTGACCACATCCATGTAGACCGGTCCCTGGCGCATCTTCATCTTGAACTCGTTGGTGATGTAGCCTTTCTCATCCCGGGGATGCTCGTAGCCCCGGGGCAGGCTGCCGCCGACAATGACACAATCACTGCCCATCGCCACCCGCAGATCGTTGGCCGAGATGCGGTAAGTCACATCTTCGTAATAAGAGGTGGTATAGTGGACCGGGATGCCGTACTTTTGACCAAACTTGTCGAGTAGGCCGCGTGACAGGTCAAACTGAAGCGGGACGCGGTCGGGGAGACCCTGCCGGGTCAAGGCGAGACGAACACGTTCTTTGGAATTCATAACCTACTCCTTTCCTGTTAGAGTTTAGATGTTGCTTGTAATACCTTGGTTAAGATCAACTGCTGGCCGGCCAGGCTGGGATGCAGCCCGTCGGCCAGGTAGAGGCTTGGATCGGGATTGAGGCTAAAAGCATTGACCAGGTCAACCAACGGCAGGTTGTGCTGCCCGGCCAGATCACGTACAGTATCAGCGCATGCCTGAACATCGGCGTTGTCCCAGGTCATGCGCACGGCGGCAAAATCGGGGTTGGTATTGACAATACTTTCGACCACCGGCGCAGGAGTCAGCAAGACAGGTCGAGCCGAGGTATATTTCAAAAAGCCCTCGACAATGCCGGTCAGGTTCGCCTTATATTCAGCCAGGGAAACCAGGGTTTTGGCCGCCGGCCCCCCGAACTTTTTGCAATCGTTGACCCCAACCATGATAAAAACCCAATCGGGCTGGTGGGTCAAAAACTGGGTAAACGTGTTTTCCAAGATGTGAGTCGAAGTGTAACCGGATTGGGCCACATTGATCACCTGAATCCCATCATTGGGACGGCGCTGGGCTAATATCGCCTCTAGCAGCCAGACATAACCGTAGCGATAGATCGTGATCGAGTCGCCAACAGCCATGACCTTTCCCCCTGCCCGGATAGGCCATCGTTCAACGGCCTGGGCCAGTTCCGGCTCTACGAGCAGCGTTTCAGCGATACGGTTGACCTCTGTCTTAACCTGCCCCACGTAGGCCAAAAACTGTGCTTCGGTGATGTGGCACATCGCCGCTGCCGCTGCGGGCGGAACATTCAGCCCCAATGCTGCCGGCACCCAATGGAGGTTAAAGTCAATCAAGAAGGCGATTTCTGGGGTAAGTTTAACGTTGGTTGACATCCCTAACTCCCACAAAAAACGGTTATCAGTTATCAGTTATTAGTTACCAGTTACCAGTTATCAGTTATTCTCACTGATTACTGATTGCTTTTTTCACTGACCACTGCTCTCCGCTTCCTGCTTGCTTTTTGCAACCCGGCCGATACTGCCCAGCCGGAAGCGGTCAAGCCCCACGGCCAGCAGCAGCACGAGCCCTTGCGATATTTGCTGGTAGTAGGAAGAGATACTGAGCAGAGTCATGCCGTTGTTGAGCGTCCCTAAAATGAGCACACCGACCAGCGTGCCCAGAAGATGACCTTTGCCGCCGGCCAGGCTGGTCCCGCCCAGCACCACCGCCGCGATGACACTTAACTCCACCCCAAAGGCGGCCTGTGGCGCACCGGCGGCCAGTTGTGAGGTCAGAAAAACGCCCGCGACCCCTGCGCTGAGGCCCGATAAGGTGTAGGCAATCAGTTGGTAGCGTTTGACCGGCAGCGCCGCCAGGTGGCTGGCCTCGGCGTTGCCGCCGATGGCGTACATGGCTCGCCCGTAGGTGGTGTAACGCATCACAATAAACGCGCCGATGAACAGAATGGCGAACGCCACCACCGGCACCGGCACGCCGCCAATTCTATCCCGCCCCAGCCAGCCGAAGGCTTCATCTAAGGCCGGTTCGCTCAGCCCGCCGGAAAAGACAAAGGCCAGGCCGCGCACCACCGAGAGCATGCCCAGGGTGGTGATGAGCGGATTAATCCCGATGCGGGTCACAATCAGGCCGTTGAGTAATCCCACGACCAAGCCGGTGGCTAACCCAGCTACTACAGCTCCCCAAATGCCAAGCGCATACTGGCTGTGCGAGATGACCACACCCACCAGGGCCACCGTCGAGCCAACCGACAAATCCAGGCCGCCGCCAACCATTAACATGGTCGTAAAGATGGCAATCATGCCGATGGTTGAACTGGCCAGCAGCAGGTTGAGGAAGTTGCGGGTGCTCAGAAAAAAAGGCGACAGCACCGACATCACCACCACAATGATGAGGTACATCGCCACCAGCCCAAACCCCTCCTGGAGAGCGGGGTTTTGGAGTATTTTCTGCAATCCATCCGGCTTTGAAACGGGCAGCGTTTCGGTTCGGTTGCTCATAGCGTGCCTCCGGCCGCGGCATGAAGGATGATTTCTTCTGTCGCTTCGCGCTGGCTAAATTCGCCGGTCAGTTGGCCCTTATACATGGTCAAAATGCGGTGGCTCACCGACAAGACTTCCTGGATGTCGGACGAAACCATCAGGATCGCCAGTCCCTGTCCGGCCAGCGCCTCCAACTGGTCATAAATATCGGAGCGCGCCCCCACATCCACCCCCCAGGTTGGCTCGTTCAGCAGCAGCACCTTGACCTTCGCCTCCAGCCAGCGGCCCAGTACTACCTTTTGCTGGTTGCCACCGCTCAAAAAGCGGGTTTCCACCTCCATCCCGCCGGCCATGCGAATGCCCAGGCGGTCAATCCAGTTTTGGGCATGGCGGCGCTCCAGACTTTGTTGGAAGAAGCTAAAGCGAGACAGGGGGGACCAGTTCGAAAGGGTCAGATTTTGGCGTACGTTCATGCCCAGCACCAGGCCGTTCACTTTGCGGTCGGTCGGGACAAAGCCGATGCCGGCCTGCCGGGCGTCGCGCGGGGAAGTAATGGTAACGGACTGGCCGTTGACCAAAATCAGGCCGCTGTCGGCCGGTTCTGCCCCAAAGATAGAGCGGGTCAGGGTGGCATGTCCGGCTCCCAGCAAGCCAAAAATGCCCACAATTTCACCGGTGCGGATGCTTAAATTAATATCGTGATAGGCCCCAGCCTTGGTCAAGCCCGTCACTTCTAAAACAGCCTGCCCATCATGGCGTTCGGCCCGGGCTTCGGCGCGAATTTCGGCCCGCGACTCAACCACCTCGCGGCCCACCATCATCCGCACCAGGTCACGGTGAGTCACCTCGACAATCGGGCGGGTGCCGACGTGCAGGCCGTCGCGCAGAACCGTCACCCGGCCGGCGATTTGAAAAATCTCGTCCAGCCGGTGAGAGATGTAGATAATCGCTACCCCTTGCTTTTGCAGCGACTTGATGATGCTGAACAGGAGCTTAACTTCGTGAGGGGTCAGCGCGGCAGTCGGCTCGTCCATGACAATGATTTTGGCCTGGGCCGACAGCGCCTTGACAATCTCCACAATCTCCCGGTCGACCACGCTTAGGCTGCGCATCAGGGCATTCGGGTCAATTTCGATGTCGAGCATACCTAGATATTGGCGGGCCAATTCCTGTGCCCTATTCCAGTCAACCAGATAGTTACCCAGAAAGCCCTTTTGGCGCGGCAAATGCCCCAGCAGCAAATTCTCCATCACCGACAACTCCGGCGCGTAGTGCAGCTCCTGGTAGATCATGCGAATCCCCAGCCCTTCGGCGTCGCTGGGTTCGTGAAGTTGCACCAATTGGCCGTTCAGGTAGATCGAACCGCTGTCTTTTTGGTAGTCGCCGTTGAGGATTTTGATGAGGGTAGACTTGCCCGCCCCGTTCTCGCCAACCAGGGCCAGCACTTCGCCGGCAAACAGGTCAACCGAAACCTTGTCCAGCACTTTCACCCCGTAAAAGCTCTTGGTGATGTTTTCCATTCTCAGGAAGGGCTGCCTGTCCATCACGACCTCCTCAGGCGCAGGCGCAGTTGGTCAAACCCAACCGCCAGCAGCAGCACCAGGCCCCGCGCCACTTCCTGGTAATAGGAAGATACGTTGGTCAGGATGAGACCGTTGTCCAACGTTCGCAGGATAAAGACGCCAATCAGCGTGCCGATGAGACTCCCTTTGCCGCCGGCCAGGCTGGTTCCGCCCAAAATCACGGCGGCGATGACCGTAAATTCCAGGCCCGTCGCCGCCTGGGGTGTCCCCGCCGCCAGTTGCGAAGCCAGGACCATCCCACCCAGGGCCGCCAGAAAGCCGCACAGGGTGAACACAATCAATTGATAGCGGTTGACCGGAATCCCGGCCAAGCGGCTGGCCGCGGGATTACCGCCGATGGCGTACAGGTCACGGCCAAACGGGGTTTTAGCCAGCACAAAAATGAAGACGGCGTATAAAACCAGCATCAAAATCAGCGAAAAAGGTACGCCGCCCAGGTCGCCGCGTCCCAGAAATTGGAACTGGGGTTGGCTGAGCTGGTTCATCTGGCCGCCGGTGAGTACAAAGGCCAGGCCGCGAATAATCGAGAACATGCCCAGGGTGGTGATGAGCGGGTTAATTTTTAATCGGGTCACCACCAGGCCGTTCAAGGCGCCGACCACCGCGCCGCTCAAGAGGCCAACAGCCACACAGGCCCAGATCGGTAAAATCTGGTTGTCCCACAAGAGACTGGTCACTACTCCGGCCAGAGCTGCCACCGAGCCGACAGAAATATCCACCCCCCCGGCAATTAAGAGGATGGTTTCGCCTATAGCCACAATTCCAACCACCGCCAGGGTCTGCCCAATGTTGACAAAGTTTTGCACGCTCAGAAAGTGGGGGGTTAGCAGGGCAAAAATCAGGCACATCACCACAAATACGGTCAGCAGGCTCAGGCCAGTATTCAAACGGAGCCGGGAAAACACCGTCGAGGCAGGCCCAGAGACGGCTGATGGGGTTGACTGAGCCATCGCTTTCTCCCAGATAGAGGCTGAAGACCCTAAAGGTCTCAAGGACCTTTAGGGTCTGGAACATTAAACTTGTTATTTACAGCCTGTAGCGTCAGAATAGAGTTCACACAGGTTATCTTTGGTAATAAAAACGTGGTCTACGTAAATGGAGGGGGGCAGGGGTCTGCACTCCAGGGCATCGAGTATGGCCGGAATAATCTTGAAACCATACTTTTCGGGGAAGTAGCCGGTGGCACCCAAATAGATGCTGCCTTCCTTCATTATCTCCTCCTGGCCGGAGGGGTCAGCACCCTGGCCGACGACAATCGCCTGGTCTTTGCGATTGGCCGCTTCGAGCGCGGCAATGGTGCCCAATGCTGTGCCATCGTTGATGGTCATGCCGACGATATGCTCGGCGTCGGGAATTTTGGGCAGCGTGTCGCCCACAACCTTGAAGGCTTCATCCTGGGTGTTCTTGCTGTCAAGGCGGAAAACCATATCGTCAGGGACTTTGGTTTCGAGGTTATCTTGCAGACCTTCCAGCATACCCTGCATTCGGGCAGCAGGGATAGGTCCAGACTGGGGCAGTTCCAGCAAGAGGATGGCATCAACCTGGCCGTCCCAATTCTGCTTGGCATACTCCGCCGCCGCTTCACCGGCCAGACGGCCGGCTTTGTAGTTGTCGGCTCCAAAGAAGGTGGCGCCGGGCATAGGGATGTCAATGGCAATGACCGGCACGTTGGCCGTGCGGAACTTGTCCATGATCACGTTGCCAAATTTTTCGTCGGTTTGGAACTCGATCACGCCGTTAACGCCCTGGGTCAGGAAGCTGTCGGCGTTGGCCAGGGCGGTCGCGCCATCCAGTTTATTGTCGGCCAGCACCAACTCAATGTTGCCGGCCTCTTTGGCTGCGGCCTCGATACCCTCGCGGACTAGCTTGGTAAAAACAATGTCTTCGGTCAGGTTGGCAAAGCCAATTTTGTAGCTGTCTTTCATGGTGGTGCACTCGGCGGCGGCCTCAGCCGGTTTTTCAACCTGAACAGTGACCACCTTTTCAACCTCAACCGTCTCTTTGACCACAACGGTTTCAACTTTAGTTATGGTTTCAGGAGTTGGGGCTGTGCCGCAGGCGGCAATAGCCAGTAGTGCCAGTGCGACCAGGCTGAACAATAGCGTAACCTTGATAAGTGTAGAGCGATTCATGGAGTAAATCCCCTCCTAAATTTAATGAATTCAATAGAATTTTGCCCATGAGCCTCTGCTTGGCCCTGGCAGTTACCAATACTACTTAGAAGGATTATGCTATCGCTAAATTGCACCTCCTTCGTAAATAGTAGACAGTAGACGGTAGACGGCCCACAGGGGACCTTGGCCTCTACGGGCCACTTCGTCGGTTCTAGACAGGGGTAATATATCCCTGCTACCTTGTGATCTTGTTGTTATTAGCGGTGGTATACAGGAGGTAAAGAAAGAGTGAGATTTAAGAGGTAAGAGGCTGCGGATGACAAAAGCCAGGTGGTTAGGGTAAAAATAGTGCGCCGGATAGGGAGGATAAATGGCTAAAAGGAGTGCCTGCAACGCCAGGCTGAGCGCCGATTTGCAGCGATGCCATAAGCGGGTTGTGGATGTTGCCAGCTTTTTATTCGTCATTGAACTTCGGTGAAACTTATTGATTTTTGGTGAAATTTGTTGATCGAGTCTAACACACTTATTGAAACTTGTCAAATAAAACGAGAAAGCCTTGATTGACGACTTTTTGGCCTTGTGTTACAATGGATTCGACAAATTTCGCTAAACTTGACAATTTGTTCTCTAATGTCCTCTTGTTCCCAAACTCAGTTTGGGAACGAGAGGAAGCCTCCCAAAGTGCCAAATGACCACCTTTGAAAGACGACAACGCATCCTGACCCTGTTGCGCGAGCAATCCAACGCTACGGTAATTGAACTGGCCAAGTTGCTGAATGTGTCCGAGGGGACCATCCGCAATGATTTGACCGCGCTTGACGAAGCGCAGCAGATTATGCGCGTCCGGGGCGGGGCGGTGGTGCGCGATATTCACCCCGGGCAGATGCCCGCCCTGGCCGCCAAAGCGCGGGTTAATGCTCCGGCCAAGCAGCGGATTGCCCGCTGGGCGGCGGATATGGTGGAGGATGGCGATGCCATCCTGCTGGATGCCAGCACCACCGTGTTTCATATGGCCGCTTATTTACAAGACCGCCGGAATCTGACGATCATCACCAACGGCATCGAAGTCGCCCGGGCGCTGGCCGCCAACCGGGCCAATACAACCATTCTCATCGGCGGAGTGCTGCGTGCCGATGGCACTTCTGTCACCGGGCATCTGGGGGAAAAGATGCTGCGGGATCTGCTTATCAAAACCGCCTTTGTCTCCTGTTCGGGCTTTACCGTTGAGGTCGGCTTAACTGAGCTTGACTTGCAAGAGGCCCAACTCAAAAGCCACATGATTCGTTCGGCCAGCCGCGTAGTCGCTTTGATTGACTCCAGCAAATTTGGCCGGGCAGCGCTGGTACCTTTTGCGGCGGTGGAGCAGATCTCTCACATTTTAACCGACAGCCAGGTAGACCCGGCGACCCTGGAATGCCTGCGCCAAACCAATATTACTTTAACCGTTTGCGGCGAGACCACCGCCTCCTCTTTCACCCCCCTGGACAGCCAACGCACTCACTACCGCGTTGGTTTTGCCAATCTCAGCGAAGAGATTCCCTTTGCGGTGGATGTCCGGCGCGGCCTGGAGCGGGCTGCCAAAGAAGCCGGCAATATTGATTTGATTGTGGCCGATAATCAGTTGCAGGGGGAGGTTGCCCTGCGTATTGCCGAACACTTAATTGGCAAAGGGGTGGACCTGGTCATTGAGTATCAGATTGACGAAAAAGTGGGCAGTCTGATCATGAACAAATTTCAGCAGGCGGGCATTCCCGTCATTGCTGTAGACATTCCCATGCTGGGGGCCAGTTTTTTTGGCGCGGACAACTACCAGTCGGGGCATACGGCGGGAGCGGCCCTGGGGAACTGGATCAAAAAACAGTGGGCCGGCGCAGTTGATCATCTGATTGTGCTGGAAGAACCGCGCGCCGGCGCTCTGCCCGCAGCCCGGATACATGGGCAAATTGACGGTTTACAATCTATTATTGGGGAAATCCCGGCCGAAAAGATCTGCTATCTGGACAGCGGCAATACCACCGAGCTGAGCGAGATGCAAATGAGCCGAGTCCTGGAGGAATATACTTCCGCTCATCATCTGGCGGTTATCTCGTTCAACGACGATGCCGCTTTTGGCGCTCTCAGCGCGGCCCGCAAAGCCGGTCGAGAGGCAGACGTGGTGATTATTGGGCAGGGCGCTGACCGCAAACTGCGCCCGGAAATCCGCCGGCCCAACTCGCGTATTATCGGCTCCACCGCCTTTATGCCGGAGAAATATGGTGAGAAGCTGATTGATTTAGCTCTCAAAATTCTGCAAGGTAAGCCGGTCCCCCCGGCGGTCTACACCGACCACACCTTTATCAACACCAAAAATATTGACCTTTTTTACCCCGAATAGAAATTAGTTTTAGTCCAAAAGCTAACGCCGCTGCCAGGTCATTCCCGGATAATCGCGGTAGAAGCCGGCGGCTTCGAGGAGAGGACGGCCGGGACTGTCCAGCACCGGCTGGCCGTTCCAGCTTTCGACGGTGAGGCGAAACTCAAAACCTGCCAGGTGGTCCAGCAGCGCTGCCAGGGCCGACCGGATGAGTCCCTCGTCGGCCCCTTGCCGGGTGATGAGCTGCGACCCCGTATCGCGGGCGACCAGCACCGGCAGTCCCCGCTGCTGCACCAGCCAGGTGGAGGGCAGCCGGGCGAAGGTAAGTTCCTCGCCGCTGGCTGCTGGCGGCAAGTCTGGCAGCGCCGGGCCGTAGAGGTTGGCCGGATCGCCGGCGTTGAGGACAACCAGGGCCTCGTTTTCGGGCGGCATCTCGCCGCGACCGGCCCGCAGGCGCTCGACCACTTCCGGCAGGGCGAACTGGAGACCGGGCAGGCCCTGCACAAAGTAACCGCGCCGGACCTCGCCCCGCAGCTCCAGCCGTTGAAGCTGCTGGTAGATCAAATCCCAGGCCCAACTCCCCACCTCGTCGGCCAGGCTGGCGTGAGTCACCACGCCGTATCGAGCTAGCAGTTGGCGGGCCTGCTGGGCGGCGCTGTCGGCGGGCGGCGTGACCTTGCCCAGCACGCCAAAGCGGTGGACCAGCGTCCAGCGTCCTTCGCTCAAGAGAGGTCGTTGGGATTCGTTGGAGTGGGTCAAACGCTCTCGCACCCGGCGCTTAGCGGCCTGAAATTCGGAACGGGTGGGCCGGTGCAGCCCGTCCGGCCGCCGTTCTCGCGAGCGCAGCCGCTCGGCCAGCTCTGTTTCGAGGGAGCTGAAAGGCTTGCGCTCGCCGCCAGGACCGGGACTTCCTTGCTGGACAATTTGCCGCAGCACGGCCAGGCTGTCGTTGGTAGCCAGGCCGGCCATCACCAGCTCGACCAGGGCGGCTTCTGCGGCGGTCTCGGCCAGGTCTAACGCGGCGCAGATGTCGGCCAGAAAGAGCGCTCCCTCGCTTTTGAGGAAGTTGTAGACAGCCTGCGCCGTCTCGCTCAAGCCGGACAGGTCGTCCGGGGGCGGCTCCAGAAAGGTATGACCCTCGCCCCGGAACAGGAAGCGAATGCGGCCTCGCCGGGGGTCAACCCCACCCGAACCAACCCAGACCAGCTCGCCGCTCTGGCACAGCCCGGCCAACTCCGCCGGATCGTAGCGGTCCAGCCGCAGGGGCAGCACGTCCCGCTCCCAGATGCGGCCGACTACCGGCGCGGCCCGCAACTGCTGCAGCGCCTGCCGCAGTGCTCCCGGCCCGGTCAGGCGTTCCGCCGGATGGAGGTGCTGCCAGCGGGCCAGGAAGTCGGCGTAGACGGTGAAGGGCACCGGCTGAATCTCCCGTCGCAAGATGGTCAGGGTGCGACGGTGAATCTGCTCCAGGGTGTGCAGGTCAACAAATTCATCTGCCGGAGGGGTTTGATCGCCCGCCGGGGTGAAACGGCCGTGGGCCAGGTGGCGGGCTTCTACCAGCCGGTCGAGTTCGGCTTGCAGCCAATCCGGGGAAAAGGCATAGCGGGTCAGGATAGTGGGAATGGTGACCGGGCCGGCCTGGGCCAGGAAGCGTTCCAGAATCCGGCGCTGCGCGTCTACCGGAGGGATGAGCGGGTCGCCTCGGGCTGCTAACCCAAAGGCAGCGCGATACTCCGCCGCATATTCGGCGGCCACCCAGCGCCGGGCCGGACCCTGCACGGTGGGGACAGCCAGCTCCACGATGCGGCCAGCCCCGGCCAGGTGAGCCACCCAGGCGGACGGGTCAACACTGGTGCGCTCGGCCAGCTCGCGGGCCGACAAATCGCCCAACTGCTGCAACAGCACGGCCAGTTCCTCCACAGTGCGAACTTGGCTCGTCGGGATTATGTGTTGTAAGCGGCCCTGCACCTCTTGAATCGCTTCGGGCCGGAGCAGTTCGTCCAGGGCGATGTCTTTGAGCAGGTCTTGCAGCAGTTCCCGGTTCGCCGCCAGGGTTTGAAGCTGGCGCTCGGCCCGCGGCGTGTCCCACTCGTACATGTAGACGCTGACAAAATCCCACAGCAGGCTTTGCGCTACCGGCGAAGGGGCCAGCGACTCGACCAGGACCACCTGGATCTCGCCCTGCTGGATGCCGCTCAAAACCGCTTCCAGGTGGGGCAGGTCCAGCACGTCCTGCAAGCAGTCACGATAGGTTTCGGCTACAATCGGAAAATCCTGGAACTGGCGCACTGCTTGCAGCAGATCTTTGGCCCGCAAACGCTGCAGCCAGAAGGGGGTGCGTTTGCCGCCGCGCAGGCCCGGTAATAACAGCGCCCTGGCGGCGTTCTGGCGGAACTGCGCCCCGAAGACGGCTGAATCGGGTAGCTCCTGCAAAATGCGCTCGCGGGCTTCGGCGGGGCCCAGCCCGGCGACCACATCCAGGGGAAACTCGGCTTCAGCTTCGGGACAGCGGAGCAAGATGCCGTCGTCGTTGGTCTGAACTTCGACGTTGATCCTGCTGCGTTCCCGAAGCAGGCTGGCCAAAGCCAGACCCCACGGGCCGTTGACCCGCCCACCACAGGGAGAGTGAACCACCAGCCGCGGGTCGCCCAGGGCGTCGTCAAACACCTCGACCAGCACCGTCCGGTCCGATGAAATCGCCCCGGCTTTATCAAGCTGGTTGGCGACATAACTCAGGACGTGCCAGGCCGAGTTGTGATCCAGGGCATACTCGTCTTGCAGCCAGGCCAGCAGCACCTGGACGGCCGGCTCGTCTCGCTTGTCAATGATCTCGCCCGACCCGGCCCAGTTCAATTCGACCCGTAGGCGTTCCACCCGCTCGGCCACAGCCCGGCGGAAAGCGCCCACCCGCAGCCCCAGTTCATAGGGCCGCCAGGGAAAATCGCCGCGCCAGAAAGGCATACGGGGTGTGGTGCCGGGCGCTTCGGCCACGATGACCCGGTCGTCGGTGACGTCCAGCACCCGCCAGACTTGCGAGCCGAGCATGAGCGTATCGCCCACGCGGGTCTCGTAGACAAACTCCTCGTCCAGCTCGCCCAGCTTAGTTTTGCCGTCGCTAAGGTAGGCCCCAAAGCTGCCCCGGTCGGTGATAGTGCCGCCGTTGGTCAGGGCCAACAGGCGGGCGCCGGGCAGAGCCGCCACCTTGTTGTTGACCGGATCCCAGGCCAGCCGCGCCCGCAGTTCGCGCTGGGTTTGGCTGGCGTAGCGCCCGACCAGCATTTCGAGTACGGCGTGGAAGACGCGCGGGGTCAGCTCCTCGTAGGCGTATGCGCAGCGGACCAGGTCGAAGAGATCATCTATGCCCCAGCTTTCTACCGAAACCATGGCGACAAGCTGCTGGGCCAGCACGTCCAGCGAGTTGCGCGGGGTGTAGGTCGGCTCGACCTCGCCGCGCCGCATCCCGCCGGCAATCGCCGCCGCTTCCATTACGTCCTCGCGGTGGGTAGGGAAAATGCGTCCCTTACTGGTCTGGCCGACCAGGTGGCCGGAGCGGCCGACCCGTTGCAAGCCCTGGGCCACCGATTTGGGCGACTGTAACTGGACCACCAGGTCCACCGAGCCGATGTCAATGCCCAGCTCCAGCGAGGAAGTGCCGACCAGGGCCGGTAAGTGACCGGCTTTCAGGTCGCGCTCCATTTCTAAGCGGGCTTCTTTGGCCATGCTGCCGTGATGGGCGCGAAAAGGACCCGGCTGCGTCCCCGTTCCCGCCGCCATCATACCGATGCCCTTGGCCACGCCCCCGGCAATGAGGCCCGAAGGCAGGCCGGCGGCTTCGGCAGCAAGCTGCTCGTTGAGCCGGTCGGCGGTGCGCTCGGCCAGGCGGCGGTTGTTGGTAAAGATGAGGGTGGTCTGGTGCCGGCGAATCAGGTCCAGGACGCGGGGGATGATCGAGGGCCAGATGGAGTCGCCGGGCAACTGCCGAAAATCCTCGACGACAGTTTCGACGCGCAGATCAAGGGCTTTCGTGTAACCAGTGTCTACAATATTTACTGGCCGGGGTGACAACCGCCGGTCCGGCTCCGCACCAGTCCACTCGTTCCCGCCGAGGAAGCGAGCGACTTCGGCGAGGGGCTGGATGGTCGCGGAGAGACCAATCCGCTGGACGGGTAGAGCGGCGAAATGCTGCAGGCGCTCCAGGCTGAGGGCGAGGTGAACGCCGCGTTTGCTGCCGGCCAGGGTGTGGATTTCGTCTACGATGACAGTGCGGACGGTGCGGAACATCTCACGGGCTTTGGGGCTGGTCAGCAGCAGATAGAAGGACTCGGGGGTGGTGATGAGAATGTGAGGCGGGGTGCGCAGCATGGCCCGCCGTTCGCGCTGGGGGGTATCGCCGGAGCGAACCATGACCTCCAGGGTAGGGCAGGGCAGGCCCATTTCGCGGGCCTGGCGGCGAATGCCGGTGAGGGGCAGGCGCAAGTTGCGCTGCACGTCGTTGTTGAGCGCCTTGAGCGGGGAGATATAGACCAGGCGTAACTGCGGCGCGGCCTCTTTGCCCTCCGGCTCGCCGGTTGGGCTAAATTCCCGCAGCAATTGGTCAATCCCCCATAAGAATGCGGCCAGGGTTTTGCCGGAGCCGGTTGGGGCCAGGATGAGGGTATGCTCGCCGCGCTGGATAGCGGGCCAGCCCTGGGCCTGGGGTGGGGTCGGCTGGCTGAAGGTTTCGGCAAACCAGGCTCGCACCGGCGGGGTAAAGGCGGCCAGGGCATCTTGAGAATTGACGGAAGTATCATGAGATGGCATCGTTGAGAGAATTGTAGATTGAAAAATAATCTTGTCCAATTTGGATAAAACTTACCCCTAACTTTACATTTTGGAGGCAATTTAGCCGGAAAGCGTGTAGTAAAAACGTTACAGCAACGTATAATATAGTGCAACACTTTACTGGGCCCAGGTAGGAGTGAAAATTTTGCAGACCGTTGCAACGGAAGATATAGGAACAAAGAGTAAAGAGGTTTCTGAGCCAAAATTAGATTTAGCCGCACTCTTCCAACAGTACTATTCCCGCATCTACAACTATCTGCGCTACCGTGTCAGCTCGGTGGAGGATGTAGAAGACCTGATTGGCACCGTCTTTGAGCAGGCTTATGCCCGTCGTGCCCAATTCGATCCAGGCCGGGGTGCTTTTTCAACCTGGCTGTTTCGGATTGCCCACAATGAGCTGGTCAATTACTATCGCAGGAAGACAAGCCGCTCAAAGTGGGAAACCGGCGCTGAAATTCCCGTGGACTTGATGACCCAAGATCCTTCACCCGAAGCCCAAGTTGTCCACCAAGAAGCAGTGGTTTTGATGCTGCGTTGTGTGGAGCGCTTGAGTGAGCGCGACCAGGAAATCATCAGCCTGAAATTTGCGGGCAAGCTCAGAAACAATGAGATCAGCGAGATTATGGAGATGCCAGAAAAAACCGTCAGCGTAGTATTGCTGAGAGCGGTCCGTCGTTTGCGCCAGGAGATGGAAAAGGAGCCTGCCTTATGAACGAACAACAACTGGCTGATCTCTTTTCGGAACAGCTTGATCGCCTGCTGGCGGGTGAGGCCATTGATCTCCCCGCGGAAGCCGGCGATTTGCCAGAACTTTTAGAGATAATCGGACAACCCACGACCCAAACCCACTTTCAGGCCAGTAGTGCCGTTCAGGCGGCCTTTCAGAGCCAACTGGTCGGTTGGTTTGGATTAGCCAACGGAGGAACACCCATGGCCATCTTAGGCTTATCAAAAATTTGGTTGATCAGTATTGTCATCGCTGTCATCACGGTTATAACCGGGGCCGGTATTATTGCCGTGATTACCACAAGCATTTTTATCTCCAGGAGCGGCCCAGTTGTTTATGTGCCGACAAAAACTCCCACCGCTCAGGGAACATTAACGGTCACTGCTTCACCCGTCGCTTCGACTACCGTTACCCCTGCGGGCACGCCGACAGTCATCTCTACGCCGGTCCCAACCGCCGTTATTACGGGCACACCCAGTCTAACGCCCGTGGTGGGACTCCCACCGCTCGTATTTGTAGGAACCTGGCAGATTCCACGTCTGTGCGCCGGGGTATATACCACGCAAAGCAGCCTGGTTAATGTGGGCAACGCGCCGATTAATAACGCTGCCCTGGCCTGGGAAGTGATTGAAGGGGCGGAGCTGGTTGACACAGTCGGATTCAATTCTGCCAACCTGACTACCGTGGGGGATGACAGTGCGGCTACCGGGGCGGACGATACGGCTATCGCGGCGAGAAGTGATCCCCTGGTCGGCGCGGTTGATTTCCAGCCCATCTCGTTCGAGCAGAAGGTCAAGCTGGATGTCAAAGTGAAAGTTAAAGAGGATTGGTGGAAGCACGGGAGCAAAACCGAGATCAAGATCAAACTTTCAGTGAAGAACAAATTTGATCTTCAGCCGCATCCTGACCCTGCCAGCTACAGCCAGATTATCACCATTGTCAGGCAGGATGCGCAGTGGGTCACCCTGACCGGTTTTCCCCACAACGTTGGCGAGAACAAGATGCTGGTGGACGGGCGTATCGTCGTCACTAACAATTGCACCGGCCTGCCAACCAACTGGCCGCCTGGCTCTAAGATCCGGGTGGTAGGCTGGCTCCAGCCGGATGGTACCTTTATTGCCATCAACATTATCGTCATTAACATCAATATCATCACCGGCGACTTTGACAGCGGCGTCCCCTTACCCGGCGGTGGCGGCAGCAGTGGCGGTGATGGCGGCAGCCGTGGCGGCGGCGGTGGCGGCGGCGGCAGTAAGGGTGGCAGCGGCGGCAGCGGTGGCAGTAAGGGCGGTAGTAAATGAGCAGGCGCCAGTACAGTGCCCGCAGCTAATCTTTCGCCGATAATCAGCCAACTACCCACAGGCGGTCTTGTGGGTAGTTGGTCATTTTAGTAAATCGTCAGGCTTGTCTTTAAGAGGGAGGTCAAATGAGTGATAATAACCCAGCCGTTTTGTCCGATCCAGCCACCCCTGATACAGGGACGGTGCTGCCGCCCAATCAAGGCTCAAAAAGCAGGCCGGTTTTATGGATCGGCGGGATTGGATGTGTAGTCTTATTTTGTGCCTTTCTACTTATTGGCAGCAGTATCTTTTTTGTGCGGAGTGCCTTGACTGCCCCGGTAAATGAGGATACGGCAGTTTCGACCGGGGCCGAGGCATCCCAGCAGGGTGGCTTCTCGACGGACATGCCTGGTGACAGTGAGACCATTTCGCCAGGGGCCGAGGAAGTTCAGCAGGATGGCTTCCTGGCAGACATGCTGGCCGACAATGAGCCAGCCACAGAAGGGCCAGAAGCTGCCGCTGGCCCGCCCGAGATGAGTCCCCTGACCTTTGCCCCGGAACTGACTGAAACAGGCGAGCCGGTTGAGTCGAGTTTCTCATTTGCTGAGGGAACAAGTCGGATTCACGCGGTCTTTGAATACGCCAATCTCACCCCCGACCATAACTGGACCCAGGTCTGGTATCATAACGGCAGCGAAGTCTCCCGCACCAGCCAACCCTGGCCGGAAGGAGATAATGGGACTCGTGATTACCTCATTGAAACGGGCGGCGAACCCTTACCGCCGGGCGAATGGGCTTTGGAATTTTACATCAATGATGAGCTGCTTACCGCCGGCAGCTTTACCATCGAAAGCGCCGAGGGCACCCTGGCCGCTGATGTCCCTGACCTGGCCGATCTGCCCCAAACCTATCTCCTGGTCTACCCCAAGTGGAACGGCGAAAAGCACGACCTGTACCTGAACGACACCAACGGTAGCCAGGAGCAGTTCATTCTGGGGCGGGCGGCGGGGCCTTCCTGGTCGCTGGACAGCCGTTATATTTTTGTCTATGGCGAAGAGGGCATTGATCAGCTCTATCCACAGTCAGGAGTGACCAATGGAATTATGCGCCTGACGGCAACGTCTCTGCCCGCAAGCGCCAGTCAAATCCAACTGTATCAGGGGCACGGCTGGAATGACGGCACGGCCCGCTGGGCCAACGTAGCCCCGGATGGGAGCATGATTGCCTACGATGGGGATCGCGGCGGGGGCCGCCGGATTTATTTCCTGGGCACCGAAGCCAACCAGCAGTTCCGCTACGAAATTATCGGCGAGCAGGCTGATTGGTCGCCGGACAGCCAAAAAATTGTCTATCGCTCCGGCCGCAACAACCAGACGGGCATCTGGATTTCCAATCGCACCGACTCCGGGCATACCCGTATCACTACGGGGGGCAGCGACTCCTTCCCCACCTGGTCGCCGGACGGCCAGACTATTGCTTTCAGCCGTGACAGTGGCGGCAGCACGGATATTTACACCGTGAATATAGATGGCAGTAATCTGCAGCGTCTCACCGACGCGCCCGGCCACGATACCCTGCCCGCCTATTTGCCCAACGGCGAGCTTGTTTTCCGTAGTACGCGCAGCGGCAGTTGGAGCATCTGGAAAATGAAGGGCGATGGTTCGGACCAGGTAGAAATTATTCCCAAGGCCCCGGTTGGCCCTGATTGGTCTTTTAGCCGCATCGGGGTGCTGCGTTAATGCCAATCCCTGACTCGACCCAAAGAAAGCGAATATTTTTTTGGGGAGTTCTTTTTGTTGGTCTTTTGCTCAACCTGCCGCAGGCCCTATCTCCCCCTGCCCTCCGGGAGACTTCCGGCGGCCTGATCATTAACGAGTTCATGGCCGCCAATCAAACGGGTCTCACCGACGAAGATGGCGACCGTTCCGACTGGATCGAACTCTACAACCAGGGCGAACAAGCCATCAACCTGGCCGGTTGGTTACTGACCGACGATCCCGCTCAACCGGAAAAATGGCCTCTCCCTGAAATCACGCTGAACAGCCAGACCTATCTGCTGGTCTTTGCCTCCGGCAAAGATCGCACCTCGACACAACCCGGCTCGGAACTGCATACTAACTTTAAACTTAATCAGGAAGGGGAGTTTCTGGGGCTTTACAATATTTTTGAAGATCAATTTATGGATGTGGCCGGGTCGGCTGCCGCCGCTCAACCAGAAGGGGGGTTGGGCCAGGAGTTTCCTGAGCAGCTTGACGATGTATCGTACGGCCGCGCCCGTCACCCCACGGCTGAGAAACTGGCTTTCGGTTATTTCCAGGCCCCCACGCCCGGCCAACCCAACGACGAAGCCTCAGGGTGGGCTGGTCTGGCCAGCCCGGTCACATTCAGTGTCGAGCGGGGTTATTACGAAACGCCTTTTACCCTGGAGCTGGCTACGTTAACGCCTGGCGCAACCATTCGCTACACGACTGACGGCAGTGAACCGACCGAGGCTCGCGGGGCTGTCTATACAGCGCCCATTACAATCAAGACTACCACTTTGCTCCGCGCTGCCGCTTTCAAGCCAAATTTCAAAGCCTCATCTGTTGATACCCATAGCTACATTTTTCTCGACGATGTCCTGGCGCAGCCCAAAAATCCACCCGGCTTCCCCAGAACGTGGGGCGGCTACGAAGGCTCCCCGGTGTTGGCCGATTACGAAATGGACCCGGAGGTGGTCAACGACCCTCGTTATAAGGATGTCCTCAAAGAGGCGCTTCAGGCTGTCCCAACCCTGTCCCTGGTGACCGATAGCCAGAGCTTTCATGACCTCTATGCCAATCCCCGGCGTAAAGGTCGGGCCTGGGAGCGCCCAGTCTCGGTGGAGTTCATGGGTGCTCATAACAACCAGCCGGATTTTCAAATCAATGCCGGTTTAAGGCTGCATGGCGAGTTGGGCCGGTCAGAGTATATCCCTAAACATCCCTTGCGGCTTTTCTTCAGGAGCGAGTATGGGGCGGCCAAGCTTCACTATCCCCTCTTTCCTGGCGCTCCGGTTGACGAATTTGATACCCTCATCCTGCGCAGCGGGGTCAATCGAAGTTACGCCGGCTTTCCCAAATGGTCGGAGGATCTCAGACTGACGACTTACACCCGCGACGAATGGCTGCGCGCCTCGCAACTGGCCGTATCCGGTTTTGGGGCGCGCGGCACATTTGTCCATCTCTACCTGAATGGGTTGTACTGGGGTTTGTACAACATCGTCGAAAGGCCGGATGAAGCATTTATGTCGGCCTACTTTGGCGGCGAGAAAGAGGATTGGCAGGTCGTTGACCACGATACGACTGTCAGCAACTCCAGCGAGCGATTTAAAGCCCTCCATCAACTGGCCGGTGAAGGTCACTTAGAAGACCCCGAAAAATATGCCGCTATCCAGAGCTATCTTGACATCCCTCATTTCATTGATTATCTCATCTTAAACTGGTACAGCGGCAATCTCGATTGGGGTTTTAATAACTGGTTTGCGGCTGTGCAAAACCCGACCGGCCAGGTGAGATATTTTGTCTGGGATGGGGAGCGGACCTGGTTTGAGGGCGCAGAAATTTATATGGAATATGATGACTATGAAGGACAGCCTAATTTGGTCAAACCGCTCTTTAAGGCCCTGCTGAAGAATCCTGATTTCAGGATAGAACTGGCTGACCGGATGTACCGGCATTTGTTTAATGATGGCCCTCTCTCCGATGCCAACTCCCAGGGGCGATGGCTGAGCCTTAATCAAGGGATTGAGCAGGCCATTATTGGTGAATCCGCTCGCTGGGGCGATACCCGTTTCGAGACGCCTTTGACGCAGGGGGATTGGTTCAGAGCCAGAGACAACGTGTTAAGGCAGATGGAGGGCAACGCGGCCAAGTTGATTGTCCTGGCCCGCGAGGCGGGCTACTACCCCAAGATTGACCCGCCAGCCTTCAGCCAGCCAGGCGGCCAGATTGCTCCCGGCTTCACCCTGACAATGACCGGCGTCTCCCCGGGGCAGGGGGCAATTTTTTACACCACCGACGGTTCTGATCCCAGACAACCTGCGACCGGCGCTATTGCGCCTGCGGCAAATATCTATCGCGCGCCTCTCGTTCTGACCGGCGCTACTCATTTTAAGGCTCGCATCTTCAGAGGAGGTGTCTGGAGTGCGCTCAATGAGGCCAGTTTCACCGTTGAGGATGAGATCAATAGCCGCCTGCAGATTACCGAAATCATGTACAACCCAATCGGCGGCGACGATTATGAATTTATCGAACTGAAGAATATTGGCTCAACTGAGCTGAATCTCTCGCGTCTCTCCTTCGCGGAAGGTATTCGCTTTACCTTCCCGCCAAACTCTGCCCCTCTCGCTCCCCATCAACCGATTGTGTTAGTTCGCAATCCGGTGGCTTTTGCCCAAAGATATCCTGGCGTCCCTATTGGGGGAGTCTACGGGGGACAGCTCTCAAATAAAGGGGAGACAATCAGCCTGAAAGACGCCCAGGGCCAGATCATGGTCTCGCTGAAGTATGACGATGAGAACGGTTGGCCGGTGAGCGCAGATGGTTGGGGTGATTCCCTGGTAATTGTTGATGAGGCGCAAGATCCCAATAACCCGGCAAATTGGCGAGCCAGTATCAACCCCAACGGCTGGCCGGGACCGGATGAGTCTTACGAAATTTTCTATAAGGCGTGGTTCACAAACCCGTGAAATTTGATTGATACCAGCGCTTGTGAATTGGAAAAGCTAATAGCCAGAGCGGCTGAGAAAATGCTCAACGAAGCTGAGTAGGCGTAACACACAGGAGCCACCCCACAGGGTGGCTTTTTTGGGAAATTGTCAGGGGCGGAAAAATTGTGATACAATGGGACACATTATGGCCATATCCGTATAACCCGTAAATAACATGACCCACGATGAGACAACCAATAAAAAGCAGCGCCTGCTTTTATAGGTGAGGTTAAAAGATGAGGAAAATTCAAAAACCGGAAATAGGCGAATATGCGCCCTATACGATCATGTATATTGGTTTGCTGCCTGACGATGGCCTTGTCTTAAAGTATTTGCGGGATAATTTAAACACTGTGGTAGATTTCATCCGTTCCCTACCCGAAGAAAAACTCGCATACCGCTGGGCTGAAGGGGAGTGGACCATCAAAGAAATACTGGGACACGTTATAGACGATGAGCGGATTTATTGTTACCGCGCCCTGCGTTTTGCCAGAAATGATGCCACCGAGTTGCCCGGATTCGACCAGGATGACTATGTCATTTTTTCAGGGGCAAATGAGCGTAGCATAGAGGATATTTTGGAAGAATATGGAGCGGTTCGAAAGGCAACCCTTACTTTTTTCAATAGCCTCGAAGAAAATGCGCTTAAAAGAGCAGGGGTGGCGAATGGAAATGTGATGAGTGTTCGGGCGGCAGCCTATCATATTGCCGGCCATGAATTACACCATCTGAATAGTATTAGGGAGAATTATTTATAAATGACCGGGGGTTGAAAGATGAATTATACCGATTATCCTCGCGGGGTCGTTGAAGATATTGTCCGGCTGCGGCGGCGCATCGAGCAGTCGCACTTGCCCGGCAAACGGGTTGATAGGAACTTGCTGATTGGTACCTGGAATATCAGGGGGTTTGGACAAGTCTACCGGCAGTGGGAAGAGAATCCCGGCAGCCCCAAGCGCAATTTGCGGGCTATGGCCTATATCGCCGAAATCGTGAAATGTTTTGACGTTATCGCCGTTCAGGAAGTCAAGTGGGATACATCGGGGCTGCGGCTCTTATTGGAAGAGTTTCTGGGGTCGCAGTGGGGGTTGATCCTGAGCGATGTTTGCGCCGGTCCCAGAGGTAACAGCGAGAGATTGACGTTTATCTATGACAAGCGGCGGGTGCAGCCATCGGGTTTGGCCGGTGAGATTGTGCTTCCCCCTACCGCCGCCGGAGACCCGGTGCAGCAATTCGACCGCACGCCCTACGTGGTGGGTTTTCAGGTGGGCCGGGAGCGATTTGCCCTCCTGACGGCGCACATCAGGTATGGCGATACGCCGGAAGGCCGGGTAGGAGAAATCCAGGCCCTGGCCCAGTACACTGCCGCCGTGCTGCGAGACCGGGCCAAAAGTGGGGGTGAAGAGCGCAACTTGATCGTTCTGGGCGATTTCAATATTGATGATCGCGGGGATAATCCTTTGTTTCAGGCCTTCATTTCGACCGGCCTGGTAGTGCCCGCCCCGTTATTGAACTTGAAGACAACCTATGCCACCAAACCAAAATTCTACGATCAGATTGCCTGGTTCATGGGCGATCTGGACTTGCTGAGCGGTGAAAAGGCGGGCGTGATCAATTTCGCCGGAGCCGTGTATCAGGAACTGGTTCCACTGCAGATGTCTTATAGAGTGTCTGACCACTTCCCCTTGTGGGTCGAATTTGTCATAGATCGAAGCACTGAACAGATGGCTCATACCCTGGGCGTGGATCCGGCCATGCCCGATCCTTTCAGTCTGATACCAGATTGATGGAGTATAAAATGTCGAACAATCCTTACGATTACAGCACCCGCCGGGGGATTCACCCCATCTCATGGGAGGATTTCCACGGGATTTGCAAGGCGCTGGCTCAGGCCGTGTCCTCCTTCCAACCCGAAATTATTCTGGCCGTTGGTCGCGCCGGCTATTATCCGGGCACGCTCCTGGCGCATCTGCTTCAGGTCGAAATCTATCCGGTGCGTCTTTCCAGGCGGGTCAAGGACATTGTGACGTATAATACGCCACGCTGGTTGGTTGAGCCTCCGCCCCTGCTCCAAGGCCGGCGCGTGTTGATTGTTGACGAGATTTGTGACTCCGGCGAGACGATAACGATGGTGAAGGACAAGGCGGCGGCGTTAGGGGCAAAGGAGATCAAGAGCGCAGTGATGTATGCCCACACGGGGGGAGTATCGGCGGCGGATTTTATTGGCTTAATCACCGATGCCCTGCTGCTCAACCCGTGGGATCGGGAGATTTTGCGAGACGGCAGTTTTCAGTTTCATCCCGAGTATGTCGGGGCGCTGGCCCAGCAAGGGGTAGAGGCTGGCTCGTCGCTGCTGATCCAGGCTACTCCAATGGAATTGGCCAAGGGATAGACTAATCCACAACTTTCCCTATAACTCAGGAGATAACGATGGAAAACCGAACCTGTCCCAAGTGTAGCGGTGAGATGGATGAAGGAACTGTGTCTATATCAGAGGGAGTCAAGTATATCTCGAACCGCCAGGCGGGGATGCTCAAGGCTGTTACGCCCGCCCGCCGGGCGCGAGTTTGCCTGAACTGCGGCTATATGGAGTTGTACCTTGATGTGGCAGAGTTGAAAAAGAAAATCCAGAAATAAAGGAGACAAACCCGATGAGTGAATTGAAATTTGGCTGGCACATGCCCTCATTTCCCGTTGACGGCAGCAGCGGGCTGGCCTTCATTGACCAAATCAAGCACACCCTTGACTGCATTCACCCGCACTTTGACTCCGCCTGGATGGATGACCACCTGCTGCCCTGGGCCGAGTGGCAGCCCAATGACACGCCTTACCTGGAATGTCTGACGACCGTCGCTTACTTTGCCGCCCTCTTCCCCACGCTTAAATTTGGAACCAGCATGCTGTGCCAGTCTTACCGCAATCCCGGCCTGCTGGCCAAGACGGCGGCCAACCTCCAACTTTTAACCAGGGGACGGTTTCTCTTTGGCATTGGCGCCGGTTGGATGGAAGAAGAGTATGTGGCTTATGACTTTGACTTTCCCGAACCGGCAGTGCGCATCGCCCAATTAGAAGAGGCGGTGCAGATTGTGAAAAAACTATGGACCGAAGCGCCGGCCAGCTTTGAGGGCGTCTACTACCGGCTCAAAAATGCCTACGCCGAACCGCGTCCCCAGCCGGTCCCACCTCTGCTGATTGGCGGCGGGGGCGAACAACTGACCTTGCGGGTGGTGGCCAAATACGCCGATTGGTGGAATATCTCCGGCGGCAGCTACGACAACTATGCGCACAAACTCAAGGTGCTGCGCCGTCACTGCGAGGCCGTCGGTCGCGATTACCATGAAATCGTCAAAACCTGGTCGGCCGAAGCCGTTGCCGTAGCCGAAACGGAGACCGAAGCGCAGCATGTGGCCGCCGCTTCGCCCTACAATGAGTATTCGATTATCGGCACGCCGGCCCAGGTGGCGGAACAGCTTCAAGCCTTTGTTGATCTGGGAGTGACTTATCTCATTGTCCGCCTTCTTGATTTTCCCGATACGGCTGGCATTGAGCTGTTTGCCCAGGAAGTGATGCCGCGTTTATCGGCCCCTTAGCCATTCCAGAGCAAAAGATGGACCCTTTTTTGAGGAAGAGGAGCTTGCCCCTGCTGAACCGTGATCTTTATCCTTCTAACAACAGCGTCTCGGGGTCTTCAATCAGCTCTTTGACCCGCACCAAAAATTGCACGGCTTCCCGGCCGTCCACAATGCGGTGGTCATAGCTGAGGGCAACGTACATCATGGGGCGGATAACCACTTCATCGTTAAGCGCAATCGGGCGCTTTTCTATTTTGTGCAGGCCCAAAATGCCGACCTGCGGCGGATTGAGAATCGGCGTACTGAGCAGGGAGCCAAAGATACCGCCATTGGTGATTGAGAAAGTACCTCCCCGCAGCTCTTCCAGCGAGAGCGTGCCTGCTTGCGATTTTTTGACATAGTCGTTAATGGTCTGTTCGATTTCGGCAAAAGTCAGCCGGTCGGCGTTGCGGATAACCGGCACAACCAGGCCTTCCTCCGCGCCAATAGCCATGCCGATGTCATAATAATGCTTGAGGACCACTTCTTCGCCGTCAATCTCGGCGTTGAGTTGAGGAAACTGTTTCAACGCGCCCACCACTGCCTTAACAAAGAAGGACATAAAACCCAGCTTGATGCCATGGCGCTGCTGAAAACTCTCCTGGCGGCGCTGGCGCAGCTCCATTACCCGACTCATATCAATTTCGTTGAAGGTCGTCAGCATGGCGGCAGTGTGCTGGGCTTCAACCAAACGCTGGGCAATGGTCCGCCGGCGGCGCGACATGCGCGCCCGCGTCTCCCGCCCCGCCTGGTCGCGGGCTGGCGGGGGAGCCGGCTGGTCGGCCTCGACTTTAGCTGTTGGTTTTACCGCCGGGGCAGGTTCCGCTTTGCCTTTTTGCTCATCCAGGTAGCGCTCCACATCCTTTTTCATCACCCGCTCGTCGTGCGGAACGCTGGCCAGGTCCAGGCCGCGCTCCTGGGCCAGGCGTTTGGCCATTGGCGTGGCTCGCTCCTCGGCTTTGGCCGGGACCGGCTGCGCCGCGTCTGCCGCCGCTTCCACGGGCTGGGTTGCCGCTTGTCCGTTTACCCCGTCAGCCGTTTCGTCAATCAGCCCCAGCACTTCCCCGACCTTCACATCCTCGCCTTCACGGTGCTTGATGCTGCGCAAAATCCCAGCCTGCTGGGCCGCCACTTCCAGATTGACTTTATCGGTCTCCAGTTCGACCAGCGCCTCACCGGTCTGGACCGGGTCGCCTTCCTGTTTTAGCCAGCGGGAAACCGTTGCTTCAATAATCGACTCGCCCAAATCAGGGACTACAATTTCGCTCGACATCTTGTTATACCCTCTCCCACAAGATAGTATCCTCTTCCACTGTCTTGTCCGCCAGGTTGTAAGCCTGCTCGACGAGCAGCTTTTGATTAATGGTATGCCAGACCGACCAGCCCTCGGCGGGACTCGAGCTGGGCAGCCGGCCCAGGTAGTAAAGCGGCCAGCGCCCGTCAATCAGCCCGATTAAGCGCGGCTGCGCAAATGACCAGGCCCCCATATTTTGGGGTTCCTCCTGCATCCAGACGACCTCTTGCAGCCTGGGGTATGCCTCCAGCGCCTGCTGCAATTCGGCGGTGGGGAAAGGATAGAGTTGTTCGATACGGACCAGGGCAATGGCTGGGTTGGCCTGCCAGCGTTGGTCGTTCAGCAGGTCAACGTAGATTTTGCCGCTGCACAA
The DNA here is from genome assembly GCA_015075185.1 of Anaerolineales bacterium. GTDB lineage: Bacteria > Chloroflexota > Anaerolineae > 4572-78 > J111 > DSQQ01. The sequence continues at coordinate 526,504 of JABTUW010000005.1, forward strand.
AATCAGCCGCTCAACTTGCTCGACCTGCTGAACCAGCGGATCGCCAATGACCGGCTGCCAACCGCCCTCGGCCAGCTCGCGCGGCGAAGAGGCCACCTGCGGATGGCGCAGCAAGCTCTTGGGCGTCATGACCACCAACGGCAGCGGGTCGGTTTGGAGCAGCGCCGCCTGCCGCCGCAGCAGGTGAAAATATTGGGCGGCGGTAGTACAGTTGGCAATGCGCATGTTGGTTTCGGCGGCCATCTGCAAAAAGCGTTCCAGTCGGCCGGTCGAGTGATCCGGCCCCTGGCCCTCGTAGCCGTGCGGCAGTAACAGCACCAGCGAGGGCGTTTGGCCCCACTTGGCCCGGGCTGAGGTGATAAATTCGTCCACTATCGTCTGGCCGCCGTTGATAAAATCGCCGTACTGGGCTTCCCAGATGACCAGCCGTTCCGGCGCCTGCACATTATAGCCATATTCAAAGCCCAATGCCGCCGCTTCCGAGAGGGGGCTGTTGTGGATTTCAAAAGATGCCTGGGCCTGGGGGAGGGCCTGCAAGGGGATAAAAGGCTGGGCGGTTTCGGCGTCGTAAAGAACAGCGTGACGCTGGCTAAAAGTGCCGCGTTCCACGTCCTGGCCCGTCACGCGGATGGCCGTTCCATCGGCCAAAATAGAAGCCATGGCTAATATCTCGGCGGCAGCCCAATCAATGTTGACCTCGTCGGCCTTGGCAAACGCCTGGCGGCGGCGCTCCATCGTGCGCTTCAGCTTCGGGTGAAGTTGAAACCCATCAGGAAATTGAAGGAGAGCGTCATTCAGTTCACGCAGGTGCTTCAGCGGAACTTTGGTTTTCACCCGGCGGGCCGCGCCGGGCGGCGGCAGCTTGGGCGGCACTTCGGCCAAATCTTCAGCCGGTTCCAGCGAGTCCATGATCCCCTGTAACTCGGCCATCCGCTGTTTGACCAGGGCTTCCGCCTGCTCTGCGGTGATGAGGTTGCGCTTGACCAGTGTTTCCGCCCAGCAGGCGCGGACGGTGGGGTGAGCTTCGATTTTTTGATACATGGCCGGCTGGGTAAAGCTAGGTTCATCGCCCTCGTTATGGCCGTAGCGGCGGTAGCCAATCAAGTCAATCAGAAAGTCCTTTTCAAACTTATGGCGATAGGCCGAGGCCAGTCGAGCCGCCTCCATGCAGGCTTCCGTATCATCGGCATTGACGTGGACCACCGGCATCTTGAATCCCTTGGCCAGGTCGCTGGCGTAAAGGGTGCTGCGGCTTTCGTGGGGAAAGGTGGTGAAACCCAATTGATTGTTGGCAATGATGTGGATCGTGCCACCGGTATGATAGCCCGGCAGCCGGGAGAGGTTGAGCGTTTCGGCCACAATGCCCTGGCCGGGAAAAGCAGCATCGCCATGGATCAGAATTGGTAAGGCAATCTCGTGGTTAAAGCGGGGCACTCCGGGCCGATCAACCTCGGTCCCCACGGCCCGGGCCATGCCCTCAACCACCGGGTTGACCGCTTCCAGGTGGCTGGGGTTAGGGGCGATGGTCACCACCAGGTCAACTTCTTGGCCATCCCGCACCGCCCGGCGCGCGCCGAGGTGATATTTGACATCGCCGGTCCAGCCCAGGTCACCGCTAATCATAAACTGATGGCCCTGGAGGGGGTCCTTGAATTCGGCCAAAATTTGAGCGTAAGACTTGTTGAGATTGTGGGCCAGCACATTAAGCCGGCCCCGGTGGGCCATGCCAATGAGAATGGTGTAGATGCCGTTCTCAGCCGCATCACCGATAATCTCATCCAGAATAGGGATGAGCATATCCAGCCCTTCGATGGAGAAGCGGGTTTTGCCGGGGAAAGTTCGCTGCAAGAACTGCTCGAAAACTTCGACCTGGGTCAGCCGTTCCAGCAGGGCCAGGGCATCAATCGGGTCTTTGGGGGGGCAAAATGTTCCGGCTTCGGCCACCTGGCGCAGCCACTCCCGTTCTTCTGGCTGGCGCAGATGGTCATAATCATAGCCGATGGTGTTGGAGTAAATCCGGCGCAGCGCCTCGATCGCTTCCAGGGCATTGCTCGCCTCGGCTGCCACCGGCCCGCCGACGAGACTGGCCGGGAGCTGGCGCATTATCTCCTCGGTCAAGCCGTACGCGGCCGGGTCGAGCGCGGGATCGCCGGGGGGTGGGCTGCCCAGCGGGTCAAGCTGCGCGGCCAGGTGCCCGTACTCGCGGATGGCCTGGGCCAGATTGACCACCCCGCTCAGTTGGTCAAGCTGCGCCGTCGAAGGGGGGGCGAGCCGATCAGCGCCGTTGCCGGGCGGCGTCCAGTGTTGAAAATAAGCGCGGGTAGCGGCGTCAACAGCATCGGGATTCTGTTGGTACCGCTCGTAAAGTTCTAAGATGTAGCCTAAATTAGGCCCGTGAAAATCCCCCCATGTACTCATCCAGCAGCCCGTCCTCCCCAAATTCCCTTTGCCAGACCCTAAAGGTCTTTAAGACCTTTAGGGTCTGAAACTTCCTGTCGGGAGGTAGTATACAAGGCGCGTCTTGACCTGTCAACAGGCCCAAAAAGTAGCTCGCAGAGAAATTTTTCAAATGATCACGACGTGCCCGCAAAACTCGCAGCGGTCGCTGCCTAATTCAAGAGAGCCGCCGCAGTGGGGACAGCTAAAGGTTTCAACCTTGATCGGTTCGCCCAACTTGATCAAGGCGGCGTTGACGTCGGCCAGTTGCGTCCGCAGCTCTTTCAGCCGGGCCAGGTAAGCTTCGCCGGACACTTCGCTGCGGCCCTGCATCTTCTTCAAATCCTGGATGCTCTCGTGCAGCATGCGCCGCCGCGCCCGCTGAGCTTCGACCGTCATCTGCTCGGCGCTCACCTGTACCGTCGGCGCGGGTTTCAGCGAGGCCAAAAAGTAGGCCACCCCGGCAATGACCAGACAGGCCAGCAGCCCGCCCAGCAGCGGGCTGTACCAGAAAGGCGCGGTGGTTTTGACCAGCCGGTAAGCTTTGACCTCGTTACTGCCGGCCACCAGGAACTCCTGCGTGCCGGCCAGCTTGCCCGAATCCAGGCGCGTGACCGGCCCTTGCACCGTAAAATCGGCGAGGCGGCTCCCGCTGGCGCTGAAGATGTTGACTGCGCCGCTCTCGTCGCCGATAATAACTTCATCCCGCCCGGCGCCGGCGCTGTCTACCCCGACGATTTCGGCCACTTTATCGCCCACCCTGGCTGACCACACCTGCTGCCCGTTCTGGTCAAATGCCCAAACGCCGCCGTCTTTGCCGCCGACAATCACCTCGGTGGTGGCCGGGTCGCCGTCAACCTCGGCCGGCCGGACTTCGTTGATTGCCTGGCCCAGACTGGCGTTCCAGAGTGGCTGCCCACTGGCTCCCTCATACACCGTTAGCTCCCCGTTCTGGCTGCCGACAAAAACCCGGCCGTTCTGCGGCCCACCCAGCGGAAATGAACGCAAGCGGCGCAGGCCCCCCACCGCCGAGGTTTGCCACATGACCGTACCCCGCCGGTTAAGGACAACCACCGGCCCATTCTCAATACCGGCGGCAATGGCCCGGCCTTCGCTCAGAGCGACATCATCCAGGCCGCGCAGGGGGGAGGCATCGGGCAGGGTATACTGCCAGAGTGTCTCTCCCTGGGCGGAGAGCGCCGTTAGATGGCCGTTGTTATCGCCCACGACGACTTCGCTGCGCCGGTCGTTATCGAAATCAATGGCCGTAATCCGGCTGGGCTGGCCCAACTCGGCCGGGCTTACCTGCCAGAGTTGCTGGTCCTGCCCCGTAAAAGCGACGATCTGTGTCTGCGCTCCCTCCCAATAAGCGGCGATGATGTCAGGCACGCTGTCGTTATTGACATCACCCATTGTCGTGGCCAGGGGGCTGGGGAAAGGTTTGTCCAGAACTACCTGGCCCTGCTCGTCCAGCAGTTTTATCCCGGCTGTATCCTGCACAAAGATGTCGCGCTGCTTGTCGCCGGTCAGGTCGGTAATATTCATGCTCGAAGCGCTCTGGGCCGGAACGCTCCAGATGACCTCGGCTTCGACCTTTTCCCGGTTGGCCATTCCGGCAAAGGTAATCACGGCGGCGACGCCCATCACCAAGACCATCAAAACGACGGCCATAATAATCGTTACCAGAGTTCGGTTGGATTGCATAGTATCTCCTAAGCTGTAAGAGGTTGGATGTGGTCATAGCCAAAGCGCAGGGCATTCAAAATGTCCCAGGCATCAAACTGCCCGCTGGCCGCAGCCGCGCTAAAGGCGACCCGGCCTTCGCCGGCTTCGGCCTGCTGGATGACAAACCGGCTGCTGGGAATATTTGTTACCTGCCGGTCAAAAGGCTGAACCGTGTAGTGGCTGGTATCCACACTGACCGAAAATTCCAGGTGGGCCTCGCTCTGGCTGGAGCCGGAACGGTATTTGCGTTTGCCGCTGCGGCCTCGCTTCCAGAATCCCTGCCGCGCCTTAACCCGATCCATCAGCGAGACCCGCAGCACGTTGCCGTCATACAGGCTGGTTTTCAGCCGCAGCCATTCGTCGCGGTAGTAGTGGATCGGCTGGCCGGAGGCGCTGGTCTTCTCGCGCATTTTTTTGCTTTCCTGCTGCGCACCGGTCAAATCCAGCCAGCCCGTCATGGTCCGTTTGGGCGAGACATCATCGCGGAGCGTGTCAAAAATGGTGCGGGCCAGTTCATATTTGGGGCCGAAAGGCGTCATTTTGCCCTGGCGCCTGAGCATCACCAAGCCGAAAATTGCCCCGGCCCAGAGGGTCAGCGCCACCAGGCTGAAAGTGCAAATATTGTATCCCAGGGCTACGTCGGCGAAGACAAAGGGCAGCCCCAGTGGAAAGAGCAGCCAGAGCAGCAGGACATACTTCTTGCGGCGAGCGAGATGATCCTTAACTTTTTGCTGGGTCTCGTCCATGACCCGCACAATTTCGGCCGGCGACTGATTGAAATTCATAAACAAGGCCCGGCCGCCGCTCTTGGCGTCCGGTTGGGGACGTTGAGCCGGCGGCGCAGCGACCGCAGTCGGCGCGGAAGCCAGGGTGGCCTCAGGGTCGGCGGCCACCGGGCGTTGGCAGGTCGGACAGACGAGTGTCCCAGGTTTAAGCGGCGTATGGCAAAATTGACATTCCATGGGGTAGTTGGCGAAAACCCTCCTGTTCGATTAGAATAGACGGCGATGAACACCCGGATTCTCTACACCGCCTTCGATGTAGTTCCCAGTCCTAAAGGAGCCAGTACTCACATTACTTACTTTGTGCGCGGCCTGGTCGAGGCCGGCTACCAGGTGACTATGATTACTGCCGGCGAGCCGGCGCTGCCTGAACGGGAACCTTATTTTGGAGCGACTCTTCTCCGCGTCCCGCCGGGCGAAGACCCCAATTTTCTCAAACGCGCCCTCGATTTTGGGCAGTATGTGCTGGCCCACGTGGCCGCAGCCGAGCCTTACGCGCTGGCCCACTTCCGCTCGGTCTGGAGCGGTTTCCCGCTGGCCGAGGCCAGAAACCATTTTGGCTACAAGCTGCTGTATGAGGTCAACGGCCTGCCCAGCATCGAGATGAAATACCACTATCCGGCTTTGGCCGGCAGCCCGGCCCTCTTGAAAATCAAGGAGCAAGAGTTAGCCGCGCTGCACCTGGCCGATGCCGTCATTTGCCCCTCGCGGGTGACCCGTGATTACCTGGCCAGCCTGAGCGTGCCCCGCCAGAAAATCACCGTGATTCCCAACGGAATTGACCCTAACCTGTTCCAGCCACAGCCCCGGTCGCTGACGGACCCGCCCGGCCCGGCCACTCTCCTCTACCTGGGCACGCTGGCCGACTGGCAGGGCCTGGAAACACTGATCGCCGCTATGCCGCACGTCTTGGCCGAACGGCCAGCCCGGCTGCGGATCGTCGGGCGAGGCCGGGGGCGGCATCGTAAAATATTGGCCAAGGTCATCCGCAAATCGGGCCTTGAAGACCATATCACCGTTGAGCCAGCCATCCCCCATCACGATGTACCCGGTCTCATTGCCCGGGCCAGCGTGTGCCTGGCTCCCTTGAGCTATAACGACCGGAATGTAACCCAGGGCTGCTGCCCGCTAAAGTTGCTAGAGTACATGGCCGGCGGTGCGCCGATTGTTGCCGCCAACCTGCCCGTCGTGCGTGAACTGGTCCGTCCCGACACCGAAGCGCTGCTCTTTACGCCCGGCGACCCGCTGGACCTGGCCCGCTCGATTCTGGCGCTGCTGGCTGACCCCGCTCTGGCGGCGCGGCTGGGCAATAATGCCGCTCATCGCGCTCACCAGAAATTCACCTGGAAAGCGGCCCAGAAGCGATTACTCACAGTGTATCAAGCCTTGCTGTGCTCGTCAAGCGAGCATATAGTTCCAGATTAGCTGCCAGCTCTCGCGCCGGGGTAAACTGCCGGCTGACGGTTTCCTGCGCTGCCTGGCCTAAGGCGGCCCGCTTTTCGGGCTGGCGGAGGAGGGTCAGGATGGCTTCGGCCAGGGCACCCACCTCGCCGGGAGGAACCAGCAGGCTGTTCTTATCGTGTTGAGCCGCATCGGGAATGCCGCCAACCTCGCTGGCAACAATGGCCCGGCCGCAGGCCATTCCCTCCAGCAGCGCGTTGGGCAGGCCATCCTGCAGCGAGGGCAGCGCCAGAACGTCGAGCAGGTTGTACAGGCTCGGTAAATCGGCATGAGCAGTGTGGGGGATAGTGGAAACCGGCACGCTGGGCGATTGGGCTTGAAAGACGCGCAGTATATCAGTCGCTTCAGAACGCGCGCCGCCGACGAGAACCAGGCGGGGGGTCGGGGTAAACTCAGCCGCTACCCGGGCAAAAGCGGGGAGCAGGATCGCCAGGCCCTTTTTGAGCCGGGCTTCGCCCACAAAGCCGACGAGCGGCCCGTCGTCCAGGCCCAGCCGGGTAGCCAGGCTGTCATCACGCGGCGCGGGGGTAAACAGGGTGACATCCACCCCGTTGGGAACGACCTGAACCTCTCGGCCGGGAGCCAATGCTCTGGCTTTGCGGGCCAGGTCGGTGGAGACAGCGGTGACAGCCGTGGCGTGGGCCAGCGCCCATAAAATGGAGCCGGCCTGGGCCGGGTCAAATACGGTCCGCTCCAGATCGTTGCCCCGGGCGCTGACGATGCTCGGTAGATCAAGATAGCGCCCGGCGTATACCGTTACAAACCCGGCTCCGACCAGGTAGTAGCCGTGCAGCAGATCGAAGCGGGTTCGGGTATGCAGGTTAGCGATCAGTTGAAACCACTCGCTGCGGGTGTCATCAGCGCGCCGGTGGGGACCGAAACGGTGTACCTGCATCCCGTTCTCGACCGCATCTATGATCTGCCCCGGCAGCAGCGCCTGGTCCGGCGCACAGACGTGAACCGTGTGGCTATTGGCGGTCAGGTTGCTCGCCAGCCGCTGCGCCGAAATAGCCAGGCCGCCGGGAGTGGGGGGAAAGGTGTCGGTGAGCAGACAGATGTTCATGATAGGAGACAACTTTGAACAAGCAGTGTGAAATGATCGTTGGATTCTTGACGCCGCATCGCTGCCTCAACGTGGGCATGACGACCTGCGCCAAGTGCGGCCGCCTGTTTTGCGATGAGCATGTCGGCCTCACCCCTGGTGGGTTGATTTGCCTGGCTTGTCAGCGCGGCCTGACTCAGCCCATCGCTGTGCCGGAAGTCGCCCGAACCTTTGATGCGTCGGACCTGGTCTATTTCTCGTCCGTCGGTTCGTTTGACGACGAGGACGATACGTTTGCCGATTTGAGTTAGAGCCACTGGAAAGTAGGACAACCTGTTAGGTTGTCCGAAACAGGACAAGCTAACAGCTTGTCCTACAAGGTTTTTCTCAGGGCAACGCAGCCAACTGCCGGTTCTCGTCCAGAAAATCGTCGCAGCGGCGGCAGGTTGGGAACAGCGGCAGTTCCGCTTGACTTCGTAAGGCTGCATAATTTGCGCCCGCCCAAATTTCGCTAAACGACTGCCAGCGCAGGTCGCCCAGAATCGGGCCTTCCCGCAGCATGCAGCAAACGCTGACCCGGCCCAGGTGATCAATCAAAGCGTGCGTCCAGGGGGCAAAGCAGCGATGCTGTTCGTAATAGCCCCGCGCATACAGGCCCAGCTTGCTCCGTTCCACCGCCGGGTGAGTCACGCCAAAGGGATAAGCCTGGCTGGGCCGCTGGATCAGGCCCAGCGCCAGGGCGCGCTCGGCAATGACCGGGGCAATCCGTTCATTGTAGTCTATAATCTGGCGCTTATTGAGCCGCTGCAAGTCGCCGGTGTGTTCGTCAAGGGGGATTAAATTGATGGCGTCCGCCCCCAGATCGGCGGCCATCTGCGGCAAATCAACCAGGCTGCCATAATTTAACCGGCCGACAACGGTGTTGAGCCGGACCCTGCCTTTTTTTAGCTCGCGCCGCAGGCTCCGGCAGCCCTTGGTGGCCTGCTTCCAGGAGCCTTTCAGGCCGCGCATCCGGTCATGCTGGCGGGGGTCGGGGCTGTCAATGGAGACATTTACCGCCCGCAGCCCCGCTTGAGCCAGTGCAGCGGCCCGGCTGCGGGTAACCAGGGTGGCATTGGTCGTCATGGTGACGCGCAGACCACGGGCGCTCATATGGGCAATCAGCTCCGGCAGCTCGCGGTAGAGGGTCGGTTCGCCGCCGCTGAGATGGATTTTGCGACAGCCGGCCTCGGCCAACTCGTCCACAATCGTTTTTAGCCGGGCCAGCCCCAGCGGCGACTCCCGTTCCTCGCGCCAGTGATTGCACATCCCGCAGCGCAGGTTACAGGTCCAGACGATTTTCATTTTAACATAGACCGGGCGGTAAGGCTGCCCGTTGGCCACTGCCGCCCGGAATGCCTCGGCATCGGCGGCTATCTCGTCAATGGCGTACATCTATTGTGTCCCCCTTTTAGCATGTCAATTGCTCAAAATGACATGAGTTGATAGCTCATAAAACGGATATGGCCAGAGCCAGATCGCGCCGTAACTCCGGGCGATTAAAGCGCGCCCAGGTTTGCGGGAAAGTTTCCAGCAGATGTTGGCGCTCCTCCAGCTTAGCTTGCAGGTAAGCGGCGATGGGGGCAGGGCTAAGCTGCTCGACCTGAGGCTGGTCCGGCCGGCTTTTTACCCAATCAGCTAAAAGTTCGCTCAGCATTTCGGCCGCTACTTTGGCATCGTTTAGCTCACCCAGGTGGTCCTGGAGGATTTTGACTTCCCCAATAACCCGCCGGCCTTCCTTACCCAGGATTTCGGCAAAATACTCCAGCGCATAACGGAACTGTTTAAAAGAGATTCTGAGCTGGTGCAGCGTTTCAAGACTGGCCTCGCCAAGCACTCTGTCGTAGGCTTGAACAGCTTCAAACCGTTTGTAGATCAAACATTGAACGAGGTGGCGCAACTGGTAGGGTACAGGTTTATCGGTGGGAATGGCTTTGGCCCCCAGGCCGGGGCTGGTGACAAATTTCAGAAAATCCTGTTTGAACTGCCGATATTTTTTGCTGTCCAGGTAGGCGAGCAGCTCCTGGCGGGCCTGCTTTCGTTGCATGAGCCACATCTCTCGCAAGGGCTGCAAGCCGGCCGGGTCGCTCTCGGGCAGGGCGGCCTGATAGCGGTCCAGCTTTTCCAGCAGGACATCCAGATCACGGACCCGGCCCAGGTTGCGACCCGCGGCCCTTAACCCGTCGAGTAACGGCCGGGTCGCCTTTTTGCGCAGCCCGGCCTCAAAAACGCGAAAGGCCGCCCGCATGCGTCGGGTAGCGACCCGCATATCATGCACCGCTTCAATATCCTGGCCTAAACGTGTCCCTGGCTCATGGGCCAACATCTGGGCAAAGTAAAATCCCAGGACCTTGCGACCCGCTTCGGCCAGGGAATCGGACGGCTCCAGGCCAATTCGGTCACGGAGCGGATATTCGATGAGGGCTGTGTCCTGGGGCCATTCGGCGGGAAGGTTCGATTCTTTTTTGGCTTTCTTCTTCTTGGGGGAGGTCGCGACCATCTGAGCCGGTTCCTCCGGTTCGCTTTCCGCCACAGTGGCCATTTCCGGCTCTGCAGAGGCTTGTTCTCCATTAAGCGCAGCAGCCGGAAATATGTTCAGCCGTTTTTGGGCAAACTTCTTTTGCCAGCGCCGGATTGTTCTGGGGGTCAAACCCACTTCTCTGGCAATGTTGGCGACAGAAATATTGCTGGCCAGCATGAGCACGATCATAGCGCGCTTGCTTAACCGGTCACTGGGGCCGGCGGCGATTCTTTTCAAAAGGCTCTTTTCGAGCTCGGTCAATTTGTCGCTGATTGGCTGATCGCTCTGTTCGTCTCCTGATGCCGGGGCGATGACTTCGGCCCAGGCCCGCTCGAATTTGCTCCGGAGTTCAACCGGGAGCGGCCAGCGGGCTTGCAGCGCTTCAACCAGCAAACCCAAATCCGCCTCGTCCCCAGACTTGATCAACTCGGCTTCAAGTTCCCGATAATTGACCCGATGCGTATCGTTGAGTGAAACTTCATCCAGGCTCAGTTCCATGAGGGCTTGGTCGTGCTTCAAAACATGAAACTGATGCCGGGTTTGATAAAGGGTGAACAAAATTTGCAGAGGAACGGAGCCAGCGATCTGCCCCACCAATTCTTTGGCCGGGCTGTCGGGCCAGGTTTGCCACTGCTCCCCTTGCGCCTGGGCCGGTTCCACTTCTATTTCCAATTCTCGCCGACGGTGCAGCTTATCCTGGGCAGGGGTTAGAGATTTCAGCGTGAGGAGTTGTTTAGCGGCGATACTTCTCAGCCGGCAGGCCCAACCCGCCTGATACAGGCGTTTGTCCGCCGTATCCAGGTAGCGATCCACCGCTGCTTTTACGCCAATGGATTTTAATTCAAAGTCACCCAGGTGGGTCAATTTTTGTAACGCGGCAAAGGTGGAAGAGTCGGGAATAACGAACTTTGCCTCTGTTTCTATTTTCTCCATGGCTTTGCCCCTCTAATGGTGACTGGCACTTGGTTAGCCCTAAGCTTGCTGTTCTCAAAGAGAAAAGTGCCAGTCACCTGAGTAAAAAAATTAGTGACTGGCATATTTTAGGCTAAAACTCCGTGGAATCAAGAATCCCGAATCTCACGGGTGCGTCCCAAATTTATGGTAACGTGAGACACGCGAAGCGGTCAACTTGTCCCGCAGAACCACCTAAAATCTGGGATAGAGCCGTCAGGTTGCCACAATTACAGTTTACGGTAAAATCTAGGGAGGGGGTAAAATTTATGCTGCGTTTCTTCCTTGCCAATCTGCGGAGCCGGATTGTCCTGTTGGTGCTGCTCGCTCTTCTTCCGGCTCTGGGCTTGATCCTCTACGCCAACCTGAGCACCCGCCGCGCAAATATAACCCAGGCCCATCAGGAAACTTTGCGAGTGGCCCAGATTGCCTCTCGGCAGCAGCAACTGCTTGTTGAAGATACTGGCCAACTCCTGGCGGGGCTGGCTCAAATCCCTCAACTACACAACAGCAGCTCGGCCAACTGCGCAGCGTTCCTCGGCAATTTACTGGCTAAGGACTCACGCTACGCCAATTTCGGCGTGGCCGACCTGGCCGGAAACATTATTTGCAGCGCCCGCTCACTTCCCCCACCCGTTAGCCTGGCCGGTCAGTCTTGGTTTCAGCAGGTTCCGCAAAATCGTGAGGCGACGGTTGGTAATTATCAAAAAGACCCCTTAACTAACAAATTTGTCTTACCCATCGGCTATCCTCTCCTGGATGCAGCAGGGCAGCCCGAGGCCGTCTTATTGACTTGGCTTGATTTAACCTGGTTCGATCAATTAGGGGTTGCCGCAGGGTTGCCGGCCGGGTCGGTGTTGGCGGTGATTGATTGGCAAGGTACTATCCTGGCCCGCTATCCTGATCCGGTTGGTTTCGTCGGTCGAATTTATCCTGACAGTCCCGTGGTACAGGCTGTCCGTACTCACCAGGGGGAGGGTACAGGGGAGACAGTGGGCCTCGATGGCGTGCGCCGGTTGTACGCCTTTACCCCACTCTTCAAAAATCTGGATCAAGAGGAGGTCTACGTGAGTGTCGGCATCCCTACAGATGTGGCCCTGGCCGAAGTTGACCGATTGAGCCAACTCAATCTCAGCGCCCTGGTCCTCAGCGCGCTGCTGGCCCTGGTCGCCGCCTGGTTAGGGAGTGACCTGTTTATTCTGCGCCGGGTAAAAAAATTGGTTAACGCTACCCGCCAACTGGCTGCCGGGGATTGGAGCGTCCGCAGTGGTATCGCCAATAGTCCGGACGAAGTGGGTGAACTGGGCCACGCCTTTGACGAGATGACCGGCACCCTGCAGAGCCAGCAGCGGGAACTCCAACAGGCCGAGCAGCGCTATCGCACCTTGTTTGAGGGGGCGCCGTTAATGGATGTAATTGTCCGTATCCAGGATGGGCATCCGATTATCGCAGATTGTAACGAACTATTCGCCCGAACGCTGGGCTACGAACGCGCCGAGATTTTGGGACAGTCTATTGAAATATTTTATACTCCCTCATCTCAGGCTAAATCCCAATATGTCCGGAAAACGCTGACGGGCCGGCCTATAACCGACGAACGTGAATTGGTTACCCGGGAGGGGCAAGTTATTCAGACGCTTCTGCAATCTTTTCCCGAAACGGATGGGCAGGGCCAGGTCAGCGAGATCCGGGCCATGTACGTAGATATTACCGAGCGGAAACAGGCGGAAGCCGCTTTACAGGCCTCGCAGGCCCGGCTGGCTGGCATTGTCAATATTTCGGAAGATGCGATTATCGCCATTAATCCTGCTCAAGAAATTACCCTCTTTAGCCAGGGAGCCGAGAAAATATTTGGTTACCAGGCCGAGGAGATGGTCGGCCAGCCCCTTGACCTGCTCCTGCCCAAAGAATACCGGGCAGCTCACCGCCAGAAAGTACAAAGTTTTATGACCTCCGGCGATGTCTTAAGGCCGATGAACTCGCGGGGGTTGGTTTTTGGCCAGCGCAAAGCGGGGAAGATTTTTCCGGCAGAAGCCTCTATCTCTCAATTTGAAGTCGGTGGAGAAAAGATGCTGGTGGTCAGGCTGCGCGACATCACCGAGCGGAAACGAACCGAGGCTGAATTGGAGCGGTATCAGACCCAGCTCGAAGAAATGGTCGCCACGCGCACCGGTGAATTACTGGCGGCGGTGGCCCAACTTGAGCAGGAAGTTGCCGAACGCAAGCGGGTTGAAGCCGAACTGAGCGAGGCCAAAGTGATGGCTGAGGTGGCTAATCGGGCTAAAAGTGAATTTCTAGCCCATATGAGCCACGAGCTGCGCACACCCCTCAACGGGATTATGGGTTACGCCCAAATCTTGCAGCGCGAGGCGCGGCGGCGGGGCGAGGCTGAAATGAATTGGTTGCTGGAAGGTTTATCCACCGTTCACCGCAGCAGCGAGCATCTGCTGACCCTGATCAACGACATCCTCGATTTGTCCAAAATTGAGGCCGGGCGGATGGATTTACACCCTGTCACCTTCCGGGTGAATGAGTTTTTGCAGATGATTGCCGACATGGCCCGCCTGCAAGCCGAACAAAAAGAGCTGGCCTTCAAATACGATATTCTCTCCCCCTTGCCCACCGTTGTGCGCGGCGACCCGCGCCGGCTGCGACAGGTTTTACTGAACCTGTTGAGCAATGCCGTCAAATTTACAGAGCAGGGCCAGGTCACTTTTAGCGTCTCGGCCACGGAAGCTGATCTTCGGGAGCAGTCGGAATATTTGTTCCGCTTCGAGGTAGCCGATAGCGGCATCGGCATTGCTCCGGGGCAGTGGGAACAGATTTTCCAGCCTTTTCATCAAATTGATGGCTTACACTCCATTGAAGGTGCGGGGCTGGGTTTGCCCATCAGCCGCAAGCTGGCCGAGTTAATGGGCGGCGAACTGCATGTGGAAAGTCATACCGGCCAGGGCAGCACCTTTTGGCTGGAGGTCAGACTGCCGGTGGTAACAGATTGGGTGGACGCCCCTGCGGCCAGCCATATTGTGGGGTATGAAGGCTCTCGTTACAAAATCCTGGTCATTGACGATAACCGGGATAATCGCGCGGTGCTTGTCAACCTGCTTGCTCCGTTAGGGTTTGAGGTAATGGAGGCGGTGGACGGCCTGGAAGGACTGCTCAAGGCCAGTGAGACTCGACCCGACTTGGTTCTGTTGGATTTGGTGATGCCTGGCTTGAGTGGGTTGGAGGTCGCGCAACACCTCCGCCAATCGCCGGAGTTGAACGAAGTGATCATTATTGCGGTTTCAGCCAGTGCTTTTGGGGTCACCCGGCAGCAAAGCCTGGCGGCCGGCTGTAACGATTTCCTGTCCAAACCGGTCCAAGTCGAAATGGTGCTGGACACACTGCAACGATATCTGGGCTTGACCTGGATTCTTGGCGAGCAAGGCCATATCGGGGGCGAAAATGGCAAAGTAAATAGCGAAGAGGTTTCTCCCTCACCCCCCGGCCCGGACACGCTCCCAGTCGGTCCTCCTCCGGCTGAGGCGGCGCTCCTGTTTGAATTGGCCCAGATGGGTGATATTGTCGGCATTCGTTCCCGGCTGGCCCAACTAAAACAGGCAGATGAAAACCTATCCCCATTTGTGGCCGAGATACAGCGGTTAACCAAGTCGTTCGATCTGGAGAAAATCTGTAATTTGGTCAAACCGTACATGGAGGAAGGCTATGGTATCTGAGGAAATCGTAACGGGCACCCTTTTAATTGTGGATGATAACCCGACCAACCTGGAACTCCTGCTTGATACGCTCAAGGATAGCGGTTTCAAAGTTCTGGTGGCGAAGGACGGCCCCAGCACCTTCCAGCGGCTTGAGCATGCCCTGCCCGATCTGATCCTGCTCGATGTCTTGATGCCCGGCATGAATGGCTTTGAAGTCTGCCGTAAACTCAAAGAAAGTAAGGCCACCCGCGATATTCCGGTGATTTTTATGACCTCACTGGACGATACAAACAATAAAATCAAAGGATTTCAGGTTGGAGCGGTTGATTATGTGACTAAGCCTTTCCAGCAAGAGGAAGTTATGGCTCGAATTACCACCCACCTGATCCTGCGCCGTTTGCAGCAGCATTTACGGCAAAAAAATGTTGAATTGGCTCGGGCCAACGCCGAACTGGAGGAACGTAATCAGGAGTTGGACACCTTTGCCCAGACGGTAGCCCATGAATTAAAAAATCCGATAGGCCTGGTCATGGGCTTTGCCGAGATCATTGCCAAGGAAGGTGGCCTGCCGGAAGACCTGCGCAACCTGCTCGTAGTGATCGCCAAGAGCGGGCGCAAGATGCGCAGTATTATCAATGAATTACTCTTATTGGCGGGGATGAGAAAGGTGGAGGTCGAACACATGCCTCTGAATATGGAGGCTATTGTCGGCGAAGCCCAAAGCCAGTTGTCGCAAATGATTACTGAGCACCAGGCCGAAATCAGCCTTCCTGAGAAATGGCCGGTAGCGTTGGGGCACGCGCCGTGGGTTGAAGAGGTCTGGGTCAATTACCTGAGCAACGGGATCAAATACGGGGGAAAGCCGCCCCGCTTGCGCCTGGGGGCTTCAACAGCGGATGGCATGGTTCGCTTTTGGGTACAGGACAACGGCCCTGGCCTGGTTCCCGCCGACCAAGCTCGCCTTTTCACCGAGTTCACCCAACTCCGTCAGGTGCAAATCACGGGGCACGGCCTGGGCCTGTCTATCGTGCGGCGCATCGTCGAAAAGCTGGGGGGACAGGTTGGCGTCGAAAGCACGGGGGTGCCGGAGGAAGGCTGCACCTTTTTCTTCACTCTGCCCCAACCCGATAAATCGCCGTAATTATTCAGGCAACGCGGCCAGCAGGCGCTCAAATAAACGGTCTACCTCCTGGCGGGTTTCTTCATCCAGAACATAGCCCACCGGGCCGCGCACAGTGGTATTTTTGAAAATGCCTCGTTTGACCAGCAAATACTTCTCCACCGCCAAAAAGGCATCCAGGCTGGTCTGGACGGCAATGAGCGCGGAGATGGGCAGCGACAATTCGTAAATGCGCTGTTCGTCGCCGGCCTGAAGCGCGCGCCACAAGGCCACAATGCCGTCAATCAGATCGGCCCCCGGAATAGTGCCGGCAATGCCCCGGCGGTAGCTGTCAACCAGGGCGATCCCGCCGGTCCCTTCAAAAATGGCCGCCTGGCCGCCGGTCGCCTGGCGCAGGGCCGAGAGACGCGGTCCAATCGGCGTCGCCTCGGGTTTGAACATGACGCGCTGGCCGTACTCGTTAAACAGGCTGGCCTGCAAGGCGATGGACATCGGTTTGCCGACGTAGCCGCTGGCGTCCTGCACAATCACCGGGATAGTGATCGCTTTGATAATCCGCTCGTAGTAACGTTTCAGCTCATCTTCAACCATCCCCACCGAGACCGGGGGGATAGCCATCACCGCAGCAGCTCCAACGGCCTCGGCGTGCCGGGCATACACCTCCGCCGTGTGGCTGGACTCGGCCCCCACACTAATAACCACCACTCCACGCTCACCGCCAAAGCGACAGGCGGCCTCGGCCAACTGCTGGCGCTCCTCGCTCGACAGCCGCAGCGTTTCGGAAACCATACCCATGACGATACCGTCACTGCCCTGGTCATACAGCCACTGGATTTCCTGCTCCAGTGTGACGAAATCTATCGTCTCATCCTCGTGGAAGGGCGTCTGAAATACGGGCAAAACTCCGCTGATGGGGGAAGTGACCCATTGATCTGAACTCATTTTTGCTCCCTAAAGTTAAAAATTAGCCGGATCAGGATCCTGGCACTGTCTTTACCAGGTTACCGGGTCAATGCCGCTGAACATAACCTCGCCCTCAGCCGTAATGATAACTTCAGCCGGGGGTAAGGCCTGTAAATCGCTCAACGAGTAGCGGCTGGTGAGGAAATCGACGGATTTGTTGGCCGAGCCGCGCAGGTCGCGGGCCAGGCGCTTGCCGGCTTCGTAGCGGCCGGCGATGAGCACGTCCAGGCCGGCCAGGAGAGCTTTGGTGTCGGGCATCTGCTGGATTTCGGCCCAGGTGAAGCCGCTGAAAAGCAGGGTCGTCAGGTTTGTTTCCTGCCGCACCCGCCGCAGTAGCCGCAGCAGGGGTAAACGTTGCTGCAGGGGTTCCCCGCCGCTAATTGTCAGACCTTCAATTGTCCCTTCTAAAGCTGCCAGACGGGCCAGGAGGTCGTCTATGGGTACAAGCTCGCCGGAGTCAAAGGAATGGGTTTGAGGATTGAAACAGCCCGGACAGCCCAACGAGCAACCCTGCACCCACAGGACGGCTCGCACACCTGGCCCGTTCACCCGGCTCTGAGGGAGAAACTGGTGAATTCGCAGCACCTGGTCAGTCATTAACCGCAGGTCTCAGCCGTTCTTTTGCTGCTGCCACTGCTGCACCTGCTCGGTCGCGGCTTCGTCCGCTTCGGGCGTCATCTCCCGCGCCTCGACCTGACCACCCAGCGCCGCTTCCAGCTCTCTGGTCAAATCCAGGCAGGTCAGCCCTTTAACTCCGCGCACCTGGAGCTGAACCCGGCCATCCTTACCGATAATGACTTCAATCTCCTGAAGTTCCATGTTCAAATTCTCCTTTAAATAGTAGACGGTAGACGGTAGACAGATGTCAGTAATCAGTAGCCAGATAACAACAAGAATCGCTATCGGCCATCTCCTATCTGCTACTTGCGACCCTGCTACCTTTTCTAAGCCATCCGTCGCAGCACCAGGCGGATCTGGCCGCCCTGCTCAACTTCTTCGGTAATCAGGTTAAATCCCTGGGCTTCTAACTTGGCCCGCGCGGCGTGATAAGCGTAGCGCTGCGTTACCTGTTGCTGAAACTCTTCCCGCTTGGGGCCGCCCAGACCCCACCAATCGGCCACAATTTCATACGACTCGCCGGCTTTACGGAAGCCAATCTCCCGCCCCAGCAGGCCGCCGATCTTGACCTTGATCTCCGCCTTAGCCCGCGCAGCGGCAAAGC
This sequence comes from Anaerolineales bacterium, assembly GCA_015075185.1. Classification (GTDB taxonomy): domain Bacteria; phylum Chloroflexota; class Anaerolineae; order 4572-78; family J111; genus DSQQ01. The sequence goes on from JABTUW010000005.1 coordinate 544,467, forward strand.
CGCGCACGTCAACTTCGCCCTCCTCGTAGACATAGCCCAAATCTTTCAAAGCTTGGAGCAGAAATTCTTTCTCGACCATCTGAGTTTTGATTCGGCTAAAGTGGGACATCTTGCACCTTTCTATTGATACACTACGTTAGCTTGACCACCGGGTAAGCCTGGTACAGCAGCCGTCCGGTTTTCAGGTCTCTGGCCGTCAGGAGCAGGCGTTTGTTGCCATCTACGGCGAACTCCACCTCAAAGCGCGGCGAGCCGCGCTGGGCCGGCGGGTCGGCCACCAGGAAGGTCGGCTGGCCCTCGTTCATCCAGAAGAGAGTGCGCCGCTCGGCCTCATCCGGCTCGACCGGCATGACCCGCGCCGCCCCGGACGGGTCAAAGACCAGTTCGACCGGCTGCCCGGCGCTGACTGGCGGCTGGCCCATCTCAAAAATAGCCAACCCCAGGTGAGTCTGGCCGTCATAGGCCGCTTTGACCGTCAGCCGGACCACAGCCTCTGGGGTCGGGTAGGGCGTGCCGGCCGGTACCAGCAGGCGGTAATCGTAGCCGCCCTGGTTGCGCTGCACGTGGCGAATGGCGTAGTCGTGCTGGATGTGGTCGTAGAAATCCACGCCGGCCACAAAAGCCACCGCGCCGCGGGCAATGGCGTCGAAGGGATGGTCGAGCATGACCCGCTCCCGGCCAAAGATGCGCCGTAAAGTGCTCTGGACCGAGGGAATCTGGCTGCCGCCGCCGACCATCAACACGGCCTTGATATTTTCCTCCTGGTATCCCCGCTCGCGCGCCCCGTTCAGGGCACGCCGCACCGTCTGGTCAAGCTGGCGGTAGGCGTCGTGCTCATCCAGGATTTCTTCCAGGCGGCGGCGGGTTAATTGGGCGCTCAAAGCCGCGCCGGTCTCCGGGCTGACCACGCTGATCTCGGCCTCCTCGTAAAAAGAGAGGCGTTCTTTAGCCCGCTCGCACTCCACCAGCAGGGCATTGCTGATGAGGCGGACCTCCTCGTCGGCGTCGCTGCGCCGGTTTTGGCGCAGGACCTCCTGAAACAGCCACTGGTCCAGGGTCGTACCGCCCAGGTCGGCCCCGGCTTTGCCCAGCACCCGGCAGCGCCGCCCGTTCTGCTCCTGCGCTTCGGCCTCGATCAGCACCACGGCTACATCCAGCGTACCGCCGCCAAAATCAAAAATCAGGTATACGTCGCCCGGCTGGATAGGCGCGCCGTAGCCTAGGGCCGCCGCCGACGGCTCGTCAATCAGCCGGAAACGGGGCATCCCAGCCGCTTTGGCCACCTCGCCCAGCCAGTCTTCATAATGCTCAAACGCCTCGACCGGCGCGGTCAAGGCCACCTCTTCATTGCCCAGGTTGAGTTCGGCGGCGGCAAACAGGAGCACGCTGGACAAAAAGTCGCGGCCGGCGTCAAACGGCGAGAGCTGCTGCCCATCCAGGCGGACCTTGAGCGGGCTGCGGTGGACGATGTACCGCTTCATCCAGCGGAAGGTGCGCGGCGACTGGTACAGGTTTTGCTGCAGCACCTGGTTGCCAATCCAGCGGCGGCGGTCCCCGGCGTAATGAATCAGCGACGGCACCACCGTAATCTGGCTGTCACCCTGCGGTGAGACACGGCCATAATCGGGTACGTGCAGCAGTTCACTCGCCTGGCGCGTCTCATCCCAGACGGCGACCACCGTATTTGACGTTCCAAAATCAATCGCCAGACGACCCGGCATCGTGCATCACTCCCGCTGTAAGTAAAAGTTTACCCTGATCGGCCACGTCGTCAAAACGGATCACTACCGGCTGGTCAGGGGCCAGGGTTAGGCTCAAAGCTGGTTCAACCCGTTCCAACTAACATCTTATTCCAATTCAATGTCAAACTCACCCACCTTGATCCGGGGCGTCTCGTCAAGTTCGATGGCATAGCGCAGGCGGTGCTGCAGGACACAGGCCGCAAATTCAAGCGCCTGTTGAGCTGGCGGCGTCAATTCCGGGTGGTGGCTCAGGGCATTGAGCGTCGCCAGTTGGGTCGGCGTGGCCTGCCCGAAGGGTCGCGCCAGCAGTCCGGCCAGTTCCAGTACCCGCAAATCCCATAACGATAACGCAGCCTGGGTGCTGCCAACGGCCATAAACGCCTCATCGGCGGAGATGTGCAACGACGTCACCCCGTCGCTCGCTGTCTGCACCTGCCCCAAGAGGGCGTGGTCATTCAACCCTCTAAACTCAATCTGGCCCTCAGACCTGGCCCCAACGACAACCCCATGCCTGGCCAGGACTTCCAGCCCCACGACCCGCCCGGGACCACGCAATACAGAGTCTCGCCGCCGCTTGAACGGGCCGGAATTGTTCCTCTTTAGGACAACAATTTCCCCGTTAAATTGGCCCACCCACAACGTCTGCCCATCCGGCGAGAACGCGGTGCAGCGGGCCACGCTGGCTCCCCCTGGCCCCCGCTCGATCAGGCGCAGGTCCGGCAGCTTGAGCAGGTCCAAGCCCTCGTGCAGCAAAACGGCTTCTTGACCGGCGGGCGCGACCCGCAGCGCCCGCGCCCAAAAGGCAAACTGCTGCCGCCTTATCTCTCGGCCAGCAGCCACATCCCACAAGACAACCTGATGATCGCGCCCGGCCGATAACAGGTGCGTTTCATCTACTACGCCCAGGGCCGTGACCGAGTCGGCATGCTGCCCCAAGCGAGCCAGGCCGCGTTCATCCCAGCGATAGATAGCGCATGTTCCACCGCCCGTTGTCCGCTCGGCGCAAAAGAGGACGTCTTTTGGATTGAAGGCGACGCTGGCGATGGAGTGGTCAAACTGATTCAGGAGGTGTTCGCGTTCAGCCCGTTGAAAATTCCACAGCGCCACCTTGCGCTGCCCCGTGCCGATGGCAATGACCGGGCGACCCGAGGCAAAAGCAAGGTCATTAATCCGGCCTGGCACCCTGGCCTCAGCCTGGTGCAGGGCAGGCGGCAAAAGTCGCCTCAACTCAGCTCCGTCTGAGAGCAGTTCTGGGCCGGTTAAGGCAGTCAGGCGCTCAAAAAGGGCTTGCTCCTCCCCGGTTGGCGGCTGCCACTGCTGCTCAGCCAGGGTCTTAACCAGGCGCTGGCTCCAGCGAAACGGGACCTCAAAGACCAGGGACCATAATTCAGGCCACTCCCGGTTGGTCGCCAGGGTCTGCGCCAGCAGGTCTAGCTCCCCGGCCTGCATCTCGGCCAGGCGAGCACGATAGTCGCCGCCGGTGATAATCGGCAAAAATTCGGTCCGCCCGGCTCGGCGTACCCGTTCCAGGAGACGCTGGCGCAAGGTCGGCGCCGCGCTCTGGTAGACGACCCGCAGCAAGCGCCGGTCAAAATCGAGGTTGTCGTACCGCGCCCACTGTTCGGTCAAAAAGAAAAAGAGCGCCCGTTGGGTCTGCTCGCGGGGCACGTATCCGGCGGCGAGGGCCGCTTCAAGAGCAACAGGTCGCTCCTGCTCAAGCACCAGCCGGCACAGCGCTTCCTGGGCCGACGCGTGACGCAGCTGCTGCAATATCTGCTTGGCCCGGCCGGCCAGCCTGGGATCAGTATCCTCCGCCGCCTGCACCAGCGGCTCGACCACCTCGGCCCGGCCCGAGGCCAGCCTGTCGGTCTGCCCAACGTGCAGCGCCGTTAGAGCCATCAGAGTTGCAGACTTTGTGGCGACCCAGCCGCGCTTGGTCAGCAACTCTGCCAGCTTGGAATGGCGTGTGGCCGCCCAAATCTGACAGACCCGATCAATGCTGGCCGGTTGGCTTAATCCGTTCAAAGCAGTTAGCGCCAGCTCTTGCGCTCGCCGGTCATAGGTGGAGGCCACAAATGCCCCCAGCAGCCCGGCTGCTTCCGGCGATCGTTCTCGATCCAACCGCTGAATCGCCCAGCGGCGCAGCCAGCCGCCGGCCAGCGGCAGACGATTGCGGAGCAAAAAGTTTAAGCCAGCCAGTCGAGTCGAACTCATGGAGATACGAGAGGTCAGAAGTCAGAGGTCAGTCAATGTCATTAAGTTAAGGAGCATCCCGAGTAGGTTGAGCGAAGCGAAACCGTATCGAGGGGTGCGATAGAGTGGCGTAGACCTCGCCAAGCCGCACCCTTCGATATGCGCTCCACTTCGTTTCGCGCTACTCAGGGTGTTTTCCATTAAACTTAATGATATTGATTGCTTACTGTTTACTCTCTACCCTTCTAATTCAATATCAAACTCACCAATCACAATATGGCGCGAGGCGGCTTCAACTTCAATATCAAAGCGCCGGCTCCAGCGCAGCAGAGTGAACAGAAATTCCAGCCATGCCCGTTCGAGGTCGGGCAGACCTTTTTCAGCCAGGCTTGTCTCAACCCAGGTCAAATCGGCCAAAGTGGTGCGGGCGAGAGGCTGGTGGCACAGGCGGGCCAGGTCAGACGCCCACAGGCGGATGGTTTGATCGTAGCTGGCGCTGGCTAACCACTGGCCGTCGGGGCTGATCGCCAAGCGAGTGACCCAATCGCTGTGACCTTCCAGGGTTTGCAGCAGCTTGCCCTCCGGCACGCGCCATAGGCGCACGGTTTGGTCGAGACTGGCGCTGGCCAGCAGCCAGCCGCCGGTATCGCCCGGTAGCGGGGCCGGGGTGAGCGCCAGTCCTACCACCGCATCGGTGTGCCCGCTCAGCGTTTTGATGGGTTTGCCATCCGGCAGCCGCCACAGGCGAATGGTTTTATCCAGGCTCCCGCTGGCTAACAGTAAATTGTCCGGGCTGACCACCAGGCCGTTGACCGAGGCGGTATGGCCGGTCAAGGTCTGCTGAAGCATGCCATCCGGCAGCCGCCACAGGCGGATGGTTTGATCGCGCCCGCCGCTGGCGAGCAGCCGCCCGTCGGGGCTGAAGGCCAGATGGATGACCAGCGCGGTATGGCCGGCTAACGTTTTAAGTGCCTGGCCCTGGGGCAGTTTCCACAGCCGCACCGACTGATCACCAGCGCTGGCCAAGAGCTGCCCGTCGGGGCTGATGGCCAGGGCGTTGACTGCCCCGGCCACATTTTGCCAGGTTTGCAGCGCCAGACCATCGGGCAGCCGCCACAGGCGGAGACTGTTATCGTCGCTGCCGCTGACCAGCAGCCGTCCATCGGGGCTGACCACCACACCCCAGACTTCGCCGCTGTGGCCCTCCAGAGTCTTAAAGCCCTCGCCGCCAGGCAGCCGCCACAGCCGCAGGGTGTGATCCTCGCTGCCGCTGGCCAGGAGCTGATTGTAGGGGCTGAGGGCCAGATCATGCACCGCGCCGCTGTGCCCGGTCAGCACCGCCTGGCAGCGGGTCGAGCGGCCCAGGGTCAGTCCCGTCGGATCGCATTTTTGCGCCAATTGTTGCAGTTCAGTGAAAGCTTTCTGCTCCTCTGTCGAGTGAGCCGGCTGCCAGCGGGCCTCGTCTAGCTGCTTTAAGAGCGGGAGACTCCAGATCGCCGGCGCGGCTTGGGCCAGCCGCCACATTTCACTCCAGGCTTTCTCCTTGGTAAGCAGGGCCAGCACGACCGCCCACTCGCTGCCGGTCATCTCGGCCAGGCGGCGGCGCTGCCGTCCCCCGGCCAGCACTTCAATAAAATCCGCCCGGCCAGCGCGGCGGGTCAGGTCGGTAATGCGCCGCTGCAGCCAGGCACTGCCGGTCTGATAGGCCGTCCGCAGCAAACTGCGATCAAAATCCAGCGCCTCATATTTTTCCCACTGCTCGCTGAGTAGGTAAAAAAGGGCGCGCTGCTGGGGGTCAAGGGGCGTATAGGGCACGGCCAAGGCCAGCTCACGGACAAGCGGCTGGTCAGTTTCGATGACCTGGCGGTAGAATTCGGCCTGCGCCGCCGGGTTTTGGAGGCATTGAAAAGCCAGACGAGCATTGCCGGCTACGGTCGGGTCGGGGTCGGCGCAGGCGCGCAGCAGCGGTTCGATGATCTCCGCGCCCGCCGGCTCAAACACCTCCAGCCGGCCCGCCTTCAAGGCGGTTAGCCAGCGCAGGCGCTCCGGGGTGGAAGCCACCCAACCGCTACTTGCCAGCCAGTTGCCCAGGCCGGCGTGGCGGGTGCTGGCCCAAACGGCGCAGACCGCATCACGGCCCGCTGGTTCGCTCAATTCGGCCAGGCCGGCCAGCACGCCTCTTTGGACCGTCTCGTCATCGAGCCGGGTGACGGCCTCGGCCAGCGCCCGGATCATATCGGGGGCCTGGGAGCGGGTGAGTTCGCGGGTGAGGCTAGTGGTTGCTTGTTGTACTCGGTCTTCCATCATGCGGCTGATTGTACCTTGGGCCAAGTGAAAGGTCAATCAGCCAGTGCTGGGGCCAAGCTGCAGCGGCACAAAGCGCTGCTCGGCCTCGCGGACCTCCTGGAAAGAGGCCGACTGGGCCCGGCCCTCGCGCAGCCAGTCGCGCAGGGCTTCAATGGTTTCGCGCTGCGAGACGGACAGGGGCACCTGGCGTTCCAGAGCGGTCGAGATGTCTTCGGTAGTGAACTCCCGCCCGGCGTTGAAGCCGAGGTACATGGCGTCAATGATGGCCTGCTCCAGTTCGGCCCCCACATAGCCCTCGGATTCGCGAGCCAGCCGGACCGGGTCAAAATCCTGGGGCAAGCGGCCTCGTTTGCGCAGGTGAACGGTCAAGATTTCCTGCCGTTCTTCCAGGGTGGGCAGGTCGAGGAAAAAGATTTCGTCAAAACGGCCCTTGCGCAGCAGTTCGGGCGGCAGGCTGGCGATGTCGTTGGCGGTGGCGACCACAAAGCAGGGCGCGGTCTTCTCCTGCATCCAGGTCAAAATGGTGCCAAAAACGCGGGTGCTGGTCCCGCTGTCGAGGCCGCCGTGAGCCAGCCCTTTTTCCATCTCGTCAATCCAGACGACGCAAGGCGCTACGGTTTCGGCCAGTTGCAGCGCCCGCCGCGCCCGCGCCTCCGACTCGCCGACCAGGCTGCCGAAGAGCGCGCCGATGTCCAGCCGCAGTAAGGGCAGCCGCCACAGCCCGCCGATCATCTTGGCGGTCAGGCTCTTGCCGGTGCCGGGGATGCCGATCAGGGCGATGCCTTTGGGCGCGGGCAGCCCGTAATCACGGGCTTCCTGGGTAAAAGCACGCTCGCGCAGGCGCAGCCACTCTTTGAGCACGCCCAGGCCGCCCACGTCGTCGGGGGTTTCGTGAGTGGCGTAAAACTCCAGGGCTTCGCTCTCGCGGATAATCTGTTTTTTCTCTTCCGTCACCAGGTCAATGTCCCGGTCGTCTAGCATACCATCGCGGACAATAGCCTTAGCGAAGACACGATGGGCCTGAGCCGCGGTCAGCCCCAGGGCGGCCTGGACTAACTTTTCCCGACCCAGGCGGGTCAGGTTGACCTTCACCCCGGAGGTCTGAGTAAGCTGGTTGAGCACCGTTTCCAGCTCCGGGGCATTGGGCAGCGGGAACTCGACCACAACCGTTTCATCCCGCAACTCCTCCGGCACTTCGTCGCCAGGTGTGGTGATGACTATGGATTTTTTGGTGAATTTCAGCCGCTGGGCCACGCTGCGCAGTTTGCGCTTGATCTGCGGGTTGTCCCATAGTTCGTGGAAATCTTTGAGCACGAAGACAGTGTTATTGTCTTCGGCCTTGTCAATCTGCTCCAGGGCGGTTTTGGGATCGGGAGCAACCGGGATGGGGCTGCTGCCGCTGAGGAGGTGGAATCCTTCCGCCGCATCCCAAGTCAGACAGCGCCGCCGGTTCTGGTCACAAATGGATTTGAGACTTTGCAGCGCCCGCTCCTCTTCCGGGGTAACCAGTACCAGGAGGGTAAAGCGCGCCCGCAGGTACAACTCAAGCTCTTGTTCGATGGTCATATTTTCTACCTGAAAATCAATATGCGGTTTCATCTAGTGTAGTCGTTCCGTAGATTTCGTCAATAAAATTACTCGCCCAAGACCCGCCGGGCGATGACCATGCGCAAGATTTCGCTGGTCCCTTCGCCAATCGTCAGGAGGCGTTGGTCGCGGTAGATGCGCTCGACCGGGAACTCGGCGCTGTAGCCGTAGCCGCCGTGAATCTGGATGGCTTTATAGGCGACCCGCTCGGCGGTTTCGCTGGCAAAAAGTTTGGCCATCGCCGCTTCTTTGGCAAAGGCTTGCCCTTGATCTTTCAGCCAGGCCGCCCGATAAACCAGCAAGCGGGCAGCTTCGATTTCCGTGCTCATGTCGGCGATCATGTGCTGGATGGCCTGATGCTGGCCAATAGGTTGGCCAAAGGTCTGGCGGTCGCGGGCGTAGCGCACTGCCTCGTCCAGGGCCGCCTGGGCCAGGCCAACGGCCATCGCCCCAATGCCGATGCGGCCGCCATCCAGCGTAATCAGGGTTTGCTGCAGGCCTCGCCCGGCCTCGCCTAACAGATTCTCTTTCGGCACGCGCACCCCGTCAAAGGTCAGCATGTGGGCCGGCGAGCCGCGCAGCCCCATCTTTTTCTCAGGCGGATGGATGGTCAGGCCGGGCCGGCCGGTCTCGACGAGGAGCATGCTAAAGCCCCTCGTGCCCGCTTGGCGGTCGGTGCGGCAGAGGGTAACAATCAGGGGAGCCAGGCTGGGATTGGTAATCCAGGCTTTGCTGCCGTTGATGGTCCAGGCGTCGCCCTCATCCACGGCTGTGGTTTGCACGCCCCCGGCCAGATCGCTGCCTGCACCCGGTTCTGTCAGGGCCAATGCGCCCAATCCCTCGCCCGACATTAGCGCCGGGAGATAGCGGACCTTCTGTTCCGCCGTGCCAAAAGCCACCAGCGGGCCGACGCACAGGCCATTGTGAGCCGTGACCGACAGGGCAGTACTCCCGCAAGCCCGGCCCAACTCTTCAATGGCAATTGCCGCACTGACCGTATCCAACCCTGGCCCGCCATCCGCTTCCGCTACCGGCAGGGCCAGCAGTCCCAAAGGGGCCATTTTCTTGACAATGTCCAGCGGCAGCTTGCCCTCGGCGTCTGTTTGAGCGGCGCGGGGTTTCAGCTCGGCCTGGCAAAAATCACGCACCGCCTCTTGCCACATGCGCTGTTCGGGGTTGAGTAGAAAGTCCATTGTTTCTCCCTGGCAAATAATGTTGGACACAGAGATCCACAAAGGAGCACAGAGGGCCACAGAGTTTTTAAGTACTTCTCAGTGTGCCTCTGTGACTTCTCCGCGTTCTCTGTGCTCCTGATATTTTTAGCCTCGGCGGTATATCTTGCCTCTCCTAAGCTGAACCTGTTGCTTTGAATTTTACCACGAGTCGCGCCCAACCCAAACACCTTATTTCTTTATCTCAAAGTTTTTGCATCCCCTCGATGGGCGTAGAATAATTCTGTCAATTTTTTGCCCAGAGAGGAACACTATGGCAGATAAAGATTTTACAGACTCTCTCCGCCCCGAACTGCTGCGGCGGTCGGTACTTTTTGTGCCCGGCGACAGCCTGCGCAAGATCAATAAGGCGACGGAATTGGCGGCGGACAGCCTCATTTTGGATCTGGAAGACGGTGTGGCCTTTAACCGCAAAGCCGAAGCCCGCCGCACGGTCGTCGAGGCGCTGGGCACGCTTGATTTTGGCCGGCGCGAGCGGCTGGTCCGGCTCAACCCATTTTCTACCCTTGCTCCGGTTCAGCTTGAAGGACTGCCTGCCGAGGATCTTTCAGTTACTCTGGAGGCCCGCCCCGCCGGTTACGTCATCCCCAAGGTGGAGACCCCGGAACACATTCGGCTAGTGAGTGACTATTTAGATCGAGTCGAAGCTGAACGAGGCTGGCCGTCCAACTCCATCCGGCTGCTGGCGATGATTGAAACAGCCAGGGGCGTGTTGAATATCGGCCAGATTGCCCAGGCCAGCCGGCGGCTGGAGGCGCTGGTGTTGGGGGCGGAAGACCTGGCCAATGATTTGGGGGCCAGGCGGACACGGGCCGGTTGGGAAGTATTCTATGCTCGCAGCGCCATCGTTACGGCCGCGGCTGCCTTTGGGTTGCAGGCCATTGATATGGTTTTTGTTGACCTGAATGATTTGCCGGGGCTGGAGGAAGAGTGCCGCTTTGCCCGGCAGTTAGGCTTCGCCGGCAAAACCGCCATTCATCCGCGCCAGATTGAGGTGATTAACCGCCTCTTTGCCCCCTCGCCCGAAGAAATTGAGCAGGCCATGCGGCTGGTCCAGGCTTTTGCCGCTCATCAGGCCGCCGGGGCCGGCGCTTTTGAACTGGATGGCAAAATGGTTGATCTGCCCGTGATGCGGGCGGCTGAAAGCGTGCTGGCCAAAGCGAGGGCGGCGGGGTTACTGAATTAACTTGGGTTCATATAGGTTGTGGAGAGGTGAATAACGGAAGTAATCAATCTTGCCGGCTCTGTAAAATGAAAGGATAGCAAGAGGGCGGCCATGAGCGGGGCGGGCGATGTTACGATTCAAGTCGAATGATATTCATCCCGGTTTATCTGCCAGCGCCACAGCTTGTCTTCATCAGGATCATCCACTTCGGCCACGAACTTCATGCCCACTTTCTGCAACACGCTATTGGAGGCGTTTTTCTCAGCCAAGGTGTGAGCGATGACCGCTCGCACCTCCGCGTGAGTGAAGGCAAAATCAATCATCCCCCGGACCGCTTCAGTGGCCAGGCCGCGGTTCCAGTATTCGGAAGCGATTTCATACCCAATCTCGACCGTGCCCGACTCATCCGGTGGGCCTTTGAACCCTCCGTTGCCGGCCAGCGCTTCCTCCTGGGGATGAATAAAGAAGTATCCGTCCCAGCCAGTGGAGGGGGGATTGGCTGCGCTCGATTCTCCGGCCGGGAGGGAAAATACTTCCGGGAAGCGCGGCCAGCTATCCGGCACCCTGACCTGTAAAAGTGCGGCCAGCTCGCGCCTATCACGCAAGAAAGCTTCAATATATCTCCGTTCCACGGGGAGCAGTTGAAGGTTATTCGTCTCAATCATATTTCTACTTTCACCTCTGTATAACTTAATCTTGCCCAAGTCCGGCATCTCGGGCGCGGATGATCGCCTCCGCCCGGTCGGCGACTTGCAGCTTGTTGAAGATGTTGGAGACGTAGTTACTCACGGTTTTTGTGCTCAAGGTCAGGTGTTGGGCTATCTCGCTGTTGTTTGCGCCCGTGGCGATCAAGTGCAAAATTTCCCGCTCGCGGTCGGTCAGTTCAGGAAAAATATCCTTGGGGACCAGCGGAAAGGGTGCGGCAAAGAAGGCAATCAACTGTGAAGCAATGGTGGGACTAAAAATGGCTTCGCCGTTGCCGACGGCCTGGATGGCCCGGACTATCTCGGTCTTCTCGGCATCCTTGAGGATATAGCCGCGCGCCCCGGCCCGCATCGCGGTGAAGACGGAAGCGTCGTCGTTAAACATCGTCACCACCAGGATACGGATATGCGGGTTGGTCTGCAAAATTTGACGGGTCGCTTCGACGCCGCTCAGCCCCGGCATGTTCAAATCCATCAGAATCACCTCAGGTTGGAGCGACTCGGCCAGGGCAACCGCCTCAGCGCCGGTGGTCGCCTCGCCCACAACTTCCAGGTCAGGCGTCACCTCCAGCAAGGTGTGGATGCCGTGGCGGAAGACCGGGTGATCATCAGCGATAAGGATGCGAAGTGGATTCACCTGGTTCCTCCTCTGGTATGGGCAAGCTAACGAATACGCGCGTTCCACTCCTGGCCCGGCGCTCAATTGTACACACCCCGCCCAGTTCTGCTGCCCGTTCCTTCATTGAATGCAAGCCCACGCCCGGCGAATATGGCTCGGTCAAGCCGATGCCGTCGTCGCTAACTTCGATCTGCAGGGCTTTGATCAGTGTGTCTCGATTGCCGCCTGGAGCCAAAGGCCCCCTCTGGGCAGCGGGTAGACCATCCTTGACGATCAGCGGTCGCTGATTAACAGCCCGGGTATAGGTTAGCCGGATGTGACAGGTACGCGCCTGGGCGTGACGAACGACATTCATCAAGGCTTCCTGAATGATGCGGTAGGCGGCCACCTCAACCGCGGCGGGAAGGGGAGGCAAGGGCTTATCTGCCTCAACAATCACTCGCAGGTTGTTGGTAGGGCTACGATCATTGCTATACTGAGCCGCTCGCTCCTGTATTGCCGCTACCAGCCCCAACTCATCGAGGGCTGGGGGGCGTAAATCATAGACCAGGCGGCGAATATCACCGACAGTAGCCCGGATAGATTTGTTCAGGTCGGTTGCCAGCGCCAGGGCTTTAACCGGATCAGTCGGGATGAGATCACCAACAGTGCCGGCAGTGAGAGCCAGCCCGGCCAGCGTGGGAGCCAGGTCGTCGTGCAGATCGCGCCGGAGCCGCCGGCGTTCCTCTTCACGGGCCAGCACCAGCCGTTCTCGAGAGCATTGCAGGTCGGCGGTCAACCGGCGCAGCTCGGTCATCAACCGGACCCCGTGCACCGCCACGCCAGCCTGGTGGGCCAGGTCGGCCAGTAAGTGTTGATCCATTTCTGACAGGCTGGCTTCGCCGGAGCGGGGTGTGACAAAGAGTTGTCCAACCGTCTCGCCCTGGTAGGCCAGGGGAAGGGTCGAGATGGGTGACAGCGCGCCTTTCGGGCACTGAGGATGGGGAGGCTGGCCGTAGCTGGCAGCGATTGCCGACCAAAAATTGGCGACTGGAGAGGTGCTGTTAACTTTTACCAGGCCGTTGGTCGTCCCGAGATGATCCAGGTCTTCTGTTCTCGGTCTCCAGTCATCCAAAGTCAACCCAATCGCCACGTAGGGGAGCTTCAGTGACTCCCCCACGGCTTGCACGATGGCCGGCAAGACATCGGCCGGCTCGAAGGCGGCTTCGAGGCGTTGCCCCAGGCGGGAGATAACCCGGTACGGCTCGTCCCGTTCGCCGTACGTCAGCCGGTTGATGCCGCGCTGTAAGCGATCGCGCAAGGGGCTAAAGGCCACGGCGACCACGGTGATGGCGATGAGCGAGACAACAAAACTGACTTGCGCCTGGAGTAAGGCGCTCAGCAAACCGATCACTAACCCGTAGACCCCGGCGATGATCGCCGTCAGCGTGCCGTAGACCAGGGTACGGTTGATGATGAAAGCAATGGCGAGGAGGCGATAACGCAGGATGGCCAGGCCAAAACAGAGTACCAACAGGGTTATGCTGAGCACGACGACAGTATCAGCCAGTAGATGGATCAAGGTGCCCGGCCGGCTCACCGCCGGAAATAACAACTCCAGCATAAAAACCGATACCTGGACAAAGACGGTGATGGCCGTGCCGTAGGTGGGCCAGCGAAGTTGTTGTTGCTGAACTATGTCGGCATACCGGCGGTAGCGATAGTACAGTAGGCCGAGGGTTGCCATGATTACCACTGGCCACCAGACAGTCAGGATAATCTGACCCATCTCGTTGGCCGGGAAGAAAACGAGCAGACTGATCGCCACTGATGGGAGCACTAACCATTTGCTCCAACTTGGTACAAAGCGTCCATCGGGAAAAACGGCAGTCCACGGGAGTAGGCCAGCGTGGGGAACGAAGAACAGCAGCGCAATAGGCCACTGTAAGGCCGGGTAGGTCATCACCAATGTCTTCAATACATCAGAGGAACCGGCTGCACAAGTGCCGACAAGTAGCGCTGTCAAAAGCGCCATCCGATCATGAGCCCGGTTCCAGACGATGAGGGTTGTTACCAAGAACCCGGTTATAGGGATTAACAGCGAGATGGCAATCGTATAGGCGGCATAAAAGGTGAGTGATAAACCCGCTGCCTCAAGCACCTGGGCATCCGCCGCTGTGACCTGCCAGGGCGCACAGCCGGAACCAGTACAGACTTGAAGGCTCTGGGCATAAATTAATGGGATACCATTAAGATAAAGCCCAGCAATGAAAAGGGTGTACACCAGCCAGGCCGTCCGCACGAATCTACCCCAGAGTCTGTTCGGGCGCACGTTGGTAAGCGTTCCATTTAGGGCAGCAAGAGACAGATTCATTAATAAAAAGACCTCTTTTATCGGCAAGAGGAGTCCCACAGGATTTTGGGACTCCTCTTGACAATTTGAGCATAACGGCTTGGTGTTCAGCAAGCTACCTATTTGGGCTAAGCTTAGACCATTCGCTAGCATAGCCTAAACCTGTTGAAAATTCATCAGCTTTATAGATGGTTTTAGGACAGAAAAAAGTAAGGAGGCCGGGCTAACTAAAGTTAGGGAAGAACACTAACTAAAGTTAAGTGTTCATTCCCCGATCACTCAGCGATCAGACAGGCCATTCGCAAGCTGGACCACCAGTAAAGGAAGGCGGCGCCGCTCTACAAAGCCCAGACTCTCGTAAATGGATTTAGCCCGCTTATTGTCGTGCATGACATGCAAAAACGGTGTAATGCCTTCGTCCAGAATGGTATTCACCAGGCGGCTGACAAGCTGGCGGGCGTATCCCCGTCCCCGGAAATCGGGATGCGTACAGACCGTGCTGATCTCGCGATAACCCTCCAGCCACAGCCGTTCACCCGCCATGGCGACCTATTGACCCTGGTGGCGAATACCGAGATACTTACCCATTTGGTAAGTGTGAGCCAGTAATCCGTCAGGATGCGCCAGCGCTGTCAACGCGAGCATCTCGGGAACATCTGCTTCAGACAGGAGGGAGATATTCTTTTCGCCTTCGGGTATCCTGGCCGAATTTGGATAGACCATTTGGATGACTGAAGTCTGATGTTTTACCTGCAACAAGGGGGGTAACTGCGACTCGATATGGCTCAATTCAGCTCCAGCCAGATAGACAGCTTCGTCCTCCGCCATTAATGCTGCCAGTTCAGCAAAAGCGGCCGACTCCGGCCTGGCGACTGCCGCAACAGCCGCCATCTCTTGCGGATACCGTTTGGCTAATCTGCCGCCGCGGGCCAAATGGGCCTGACGGCCAGTTAGCGCTGACCAAACCGGGTTGTCCAGAGCGCTTGAGGTCCCCTTCTCCAGGGGTGGGTCGAACGGCAGCGCGCCAGGAAACCAGTATAGCTGGTTGCCCCCGTAGATGTAAAAGTGAGGTAAAAATGGTAGGGGCATATTATTTACCTTCCATTGATGGACCAGGGCGTCAGAGGACGTGGTTGTAATTCGCCATCCACGTACAGGTCTACCCGCTCATTGAAGAAGCACATCAAGTTCTTAATCCTGGGATTCTCCGAGATAGGCTCAGGATAGCTCCAGACGACGTTTTTCGAGACCTGATCGCCAATCTTAACCGACCAGTAAGAGGCGATGCCCTTATAGGGGCAGCGAGTCTTCAGACCGGTCGGCTCGAGCAGGTCCATGCGCACATCTTCGCGTGGCAGGTAATAGCGGGTAGGTAAACTGGTTTCGAATAGTAAATAGGGTCGCCGTGTTTCAGCTACCGTCTCCCCGGCAATGACAACCCGCACATGCCGCGAACTTGGCATGACGTCGACCCGCTTGTAGGGGTCACGGGCATGGACAAAGACCTCTTCCTCTTCCTCATACCAGGCCTCCATCGCGCCCCATTTGAAGGAGATATAACCTTTTAGAGCAGCGAGTTCTGGCGGCGGCTCAAGGTAGGTCCAGGCGCCCTTCTCGGCGATCCGATCGCCCACTTTCACATCCCAGTACTGCGTTTCACCCGTTTGACTGC
Organism: Anaerolineales bacterium; assembly: GCA_015075185.1. GTDB lineage: Bacteria > Chloroflexota > Anaerolineae > 4572-78 > J111 > DSQQ01. Next base: position 560,020 of record JABTUW010000005.1, read on the forward strand.
CGCCAGAGCTCGGCCTCAGGGCGACTGTGCGCACATCTGCCTGGGGGAAATAGTAAGTTGGCATGCGGTCGGGGCCGTATTGGCGTAATAACCAGGCCTGTTTGCTATCGGCGATGATCTCGCCGCCGAACTTCACTCTGACCCAACGCGGACTTGGTTCTACTACTGGACCGGTGAGATATTTAGTGTAGATACTACTACTGTTGATTATAGATGGTAGGGACATTAGTTTTCTCCTTGTATAACTAACACATCTTTCAATCTCGTTCCCACGCTTTGCCTAATGCTTGGCGTGAGAACGAGATGGGTAAGAAAGTAGGCTCCTTACTTCACGGTGAAGGGTATGACCATGCCCAGTTCGGCATGGGCGTGGCCGGAGGCCGGGTCGGGCACGTAGCATATCGCCACGTAGTTGCCCGGTTCCAGGTTAAGGTGAAGCCAGCCGGACTCGCCGGGGGTGATCGCCTGAAAGCCGCCCAAGTTGGCATAAGGCGGCACGCCCTCGTAGGTCTGCACAAAGGCTTGGAGATCGGCCATCGTTTTACCTTCGGCCAGCTTGATGATCAGGACCTCATGGGGCTGCGATCCTTCATTGACGACCTGCCAGAGCTGCTCCCCGGCCTTGATCTCGGACGGCAGGACGAAGGAAAAGTCCAGCAGCTTGACCATCGCATCGGCTTTAGGCTCTGACACGTCGGGATGATCGTGGTCCGTGTGCGCCACTACTTCGATAGGCTTGAGCATGCCTTTAGCCAGGTGAGGCACACCGTCGTGGCTGGGCAAGAAGCACAGCAAGACATACTGGCCCGGACTGAGTTCGACGGTTACCTGGGCCTGTCGCCCGGGGTCAACTACGCCCGGACCGCCCACAAAAGTGATGAGCGGAAAGGCTGCTTCCGGGTCTTGTTGCAGCGCCGTTTGAAATTGCTCCAGCGTGATGCCCTCATTGAGCCGAGCAATTTGGGCGTGATGCAGTTCCTGGCCGTCATTGACCAGATTGATCTTGACCAGCCCGGCCTCGAGTTGGTCCGGGACTGCAAAAGAATAGTCGAAAGCTTTGATGGTAATCTCCGGGATGGCTGCGCCGGAGCCAGCCGGCGTCGAGGCGATGGCTGCGCCACAGGCGCTGAGGGCTATTGCTAGCGCTAAGATAGCCAGAGTGATGAAAAGTTGTTTTTGTTTCATGGGTTAGTCTCCTTTAATACTTTAATAATTTGAAAACTCAAAGAAGTGATACCTGCTGATGGGACTTGTCTCACCGGGCCAGTTCCTCGGCCGGCAAAACTTCCATGTACTTCATGATAATCCCCATCATTTTTTGCATTTGCTCATCCGACGGCGGCCCGGCCGGTTTGGGAGGATTCAGCGGGTCTGAGATGGGTCGGCCGATCTCGCGGATGAAACTTTCCATGACGGCTGGAGCGTGAACGACGACGAATCTGGCTGGACCCGCTCCCACATTCTTGAAGTTATGCCAGACCATAGAGGGAATGGACAACGTATCACCCGCTGTGATCCTCCTGGTACTCAACCGGTTAGCCGCAGCGGCGGTCTCAACCTCAAATTCGCCTTCAAGAATGTAGAATGTCTCCGCGTACTGGTGCCGGTGGAGAACAGGCGGCCCACCCCCAGGCGGCACGCGTACTTCCAGCACCAGCAGTTGGCCAGAGGTTTCCTGGCCCGAAGCCTTGATGGTAACGACATCGGTGCCCACTAAGAAGTGTTCACCTTGACCTGTTTGGGTGATGTAAATAGTTTCCATAAATTTTTCCTTTTAGTCACTTTTAAAGATTTATTTAAATGTGACTATGCATGTAGCGCAGTTCAGGTAATCACGCGAGTGATGATTTTTGGGTTATTGTTTAGTAGTCAGAGGTGAAAGTACTAAGAGTCAATCAATTCATTGGATGGCACGCGTGATGGTTTTCGCGCCCAGGCGCCGATGACGATTGGCAACATTTGGACTCCCCGTTGGCCGACCACTTCCATGCGCAGCCGCTCTGCCAGTGTTTCGATGTCCACCTCTTCAGCGGTTGTCGTACCCATCTGCTGTAATATGGGCAGTAAAATGTGAATCGTCTCGGCCGTGAAGGCATAGCCGGGCCAGTCGGGTCCACCCCCAATCGGCGCGTCGAGGCGTAGCTGCGGTGCTGGCAGTCCGGCGTCAAGATAAGTTCGATACAATTTCGAGCCCATTTGCAAGTCCGGCCCGCCGCGACCTGGCGGTGGAGTTGTCCATTGTACAACCTGTTGGTGCAGGGGAGCCGGCGGAAAGGCGGATAGCGGATAGGTAGAGTCAGTCTCCTGAAAGGCGACAAGGCCGCCTGGTTTCAGGTGGGACAGCAACCGGTGAAGCACGCCAACCGGGTTGGGGAGATGCATCAAAATCCAGCGACCGACCACCGCATCAAAATCGTCGTCCAGGCCGATACTGTGTACCTCTCTGGCGAGAAGGGTCACATTCGTCCACCCCATGGCCTGGACTCGCGCACGGGCGGTGTCAAGGATGGCCGGGTTTTTGTCGATCCCAATCACGGCGCCGCGCGGGCCAACCATATCCGCAAGCAGTAGGGCTACGTCTCCAGCGCCGCTCCCAACATCCAGGACCTTCATGCCGGCGGTAATGCCAGCGGCGGCGAAAAACTGCCGGGTGAGCGGACCATAGATGTGGGCCTGGTGGATCAGCCGCTGGGTCTCTGCGGCGGAATTAGGTAGAAGGTAGTTGTCAGATCGGCCATTCGTACTCACGAGCGTACCTTCTCGCGGCGCGCTTTGACCCAATTGATTTATATGAATCGTTTCCATAATTTTCTCCTTGTTTTCTTTTAATCCACAATACCAGGGTGTCTGCTAATGATGTCACGGGCCAGGGCGAAGAATTCAACATACAGCCCGTTGGCCTGTTCAAATCTGGCCGCACTTGCGGCGGCGGTATCCATTCCCAGATCCTTGAGAAATCTGCGAGAACGCTCGGCAAACCTGGGTTTTTCCCCATCCGGCCCATCCACCATAATGACGCCAATGGATGAGAGGTGAAAAAGGGCCAGCCAGTGCCCTGCCTCGCCGTAATATCCTTCATCCAGCAGCCGCTGGCAGGAGTTGACAAAGTAGGGCCGGAGATGCGGATGGAGCTTGTGCTGAGCTGGGTGAGGCGTGCGCCGGATTTGCACGGCCAGGTCGAAGGCTTCGATGCCCTCCTGGAGGAGTTGAGCCACCCGTTCAGGACTCATATTTTCTACTCCGAGAATGGCTAAGAATCTTTCGTAGAGATCCAGCCGGTCATACCTGGTCAGGATTTCACGCAGGCGAATGAGTACCCGGCTGCCAGTGGTGGGCGATTGTAACGTCGCCACCGAAAGCAAAGATGAGATGAACGTAGTGGTATAGCCCAAGGTGAGCACTTCGCCCCCTACGATGCCCCGCGCCAGTGGCAACATCTCAAGTGCCTTTTTTAGCCCATTCCGTTCGTGCTCGCAGCGGGCCAGAACCCATTGGCGGCGTGGAAATTCGCGCTTCACCTGCTGCTGTAAATGGCGCAGCCATCCGCTGGGGTCATAAAGCAGGCTATCAACGGTAAAATGGTGAGCAATTTCCGGGTTTGAAAGTACAACTTTGACAGACTGATACTCCCGCAGTGACTTGAGACCGCCTTCCAGCATTAATCCTTTATAGGGAATTTCAAGAATGTTCATGAACGGATCGGCCGGCTGTAGCGCCGGGCTGCCTTCCTCGAAGATCAAGTGCAGATCAATATCTTTATAGTCCGGGAATGTCGCTTCATCCGGCATTGTCGTAACCCCCCCAACCAGATGCGCGCCCCGGATGCCGGGCCAACTCTCAATGTTAGCTTTCACCCATTCTTTTACGGTTTGTTTGGCTTGTCTTGCATTCATGGAATTGTGAAAATCTCCTGTCATCGAAAGTAAGGGTAAATCAAAGAACGCCCTCACTTTATCCGAATCGGTTTCCCAGGCGCAAGGGAATGCAACCCCGACTTTTTGGGAAAGTGGTTTGGGAAGATCAAGGTGGGAAAATTTTTGATTCTGCCAATAATTGGAGTATGAGGGGCAGTCTCGGTAATGGTCTGGCCAGTAAAACTTCAATCTCTCATGCCGAAAGAGACAGAGGGCGATATTCCATCGTCCTCCAGATCAATCGGGCCTCAAAGGGAGTGAGTTTTCGTTAGGGGCGTGGATTACCTGCGGCAGTAGTTACGGAAGAGGGTCAGCCAACGCTCTCAGCAGTTCGATTAACCCTGGCTTCTGTCGCCAGGCTGCTGACTTGCAGGCCATAACGGTCACCTGTGCCGCCTGTTTCATCGAAGGCGGGCAGCGAGAGCCGCTGCCCTACACTCTATAGATGTCGCCATGAGTGCGAAGCATCGGGCAGGGTACTAACTTCACTTTTAGTCATCCCTCTTCCAGCGCTGGTGGATGACGCGGTCGTCCTCATATACCGTCGAGGCAGCACTTTCAAGGCTGAACTCGAACAAAATATATCTATCAGCCGGCGAGTAGGGCGCCAGTCGCACGGCCAAGGCCCGCAGTTCGGGATTACTAACAAGTTGAGCTTGCCCACTGATTCTGAACTCACCGCTGGTTCCGCCGGTATCACTAACGGCGCAGTGAATGGCGTAGCGTCCATCTCGACGCAGGTCATGGCCTTTAGGTGAGGTCGGCTCCATAAACACAAACAGATGACCTTGCCCAATAATCGGGGTCATGGGATGGACTCGGGGTGAGCCATCTTGACGCAAGGTGGCCAGATAGGCGACCTGGCCGTGCAGCCGTGAGACCCCAAAGGTGGCAAGTTCGGGGTTTTTTTCTTCGAGCGTTCTCCAACTCATCAGTATTCTCCTTAGGTGAAAGTGGGTTGCTGTTTCCTCTACCGTCCGAGCCGGGTCGTGGCGACAAACTGTCCAGCAACGAAGGCCCGCACGGCCTGCTTAACCGGCGTAACTCCAACTCAAATCAACCAGGGTCAGGCTATCGGCGGCATGGCCCGGCTTGCGTACCCCCCCGCCAACAACTTCGCCCACCACAATATCATAGTCTCCGTCCACATCCAGCTTGCCGACAACCCGGCATTCCAGGTAAGCCGCGGCTGCCATTTATGACCGGCTCTTACGTTTGCCCGCGCCTTTCGGCGCTACACCGCCGGCGACTTGGCGGTAAGGGTGGGCGGTATCAGCGCCAAGCGGCAATTGGCGTGAGAGGGAGGAACCGTTATCCTCCATCTTGCTCGGTTTATTATTCTATAACTGTCTTTTGTAGGCTAAAAGTGACTGATGGTTCCATACTTGAGCTTCGATATAATGGGGCAGGAAACGCGGCAGATTTGTGGTCCAACCTACCTCTGGCAGTCCATTAGCCTCGACAATGGAGCCAATTTCGGACAAGGTGAAGAGCTTACCGTGATACTCAGGCTGATAATAGGCTGGATCTTTGTGATAAGCTAGCAATAACGAGACCATACTATCAGGGTAAGTAAAACTCACCTCTCCCTCCTTAAAGATTGAAAGGGGGACTTGTATTTCGGCGGTCGTCGCCAGCGTAACCTCGTCAGCCGCGCTAAGGAACCACATGGATCTCCCCAGCACCATATAAATGGGATAACTCTCCTGGGGTTGACCCCCTTTAGTCTTAAACTCCTGGTACAACCACCGTTCGGTTTGCCTGCGAGCCTGTAGATATTGGGCCGGGTCTTTAAACCTCTCCCACAGAACCGACCCCTCCCTATACAAGGCTTCCATAATTGGCACGGCCTCACCATCGGGTAAGCCAGACAAACTCAGAAAGGGTTCTGTCCCCTTTTTATAATAATACGTTAGAAAATCAATCATCCCCGCTACTGACTCTCTCCAAATTCATAAAGTTGATCTGCCAAATTTTCTATCAATTCTCTTTTTGTTAGACGATTACGCCATTTTTCGGGAATACCTTCCTCCCCATAAAAGGCTCCCGCCAATTGACCATATACGGCCCCGGTCGTATCCGCATCATCTCCCAGATTTACAGCCATCAAACATCCTTCTTCAAATGAGTTACTATGATGAAACGCCCATAGAGCTGCTTCTAACGAGTGGACAACATATCCAGAACCTTGAATAGCCGTTTCACTATCGGCCGCTTTATGACCCAACAAACCCGTAAGTGGATTGGGACTGAGGAGCGGCATCTTTGTTTTGAATGACCCGCCGGCAACTTTTTCAATTTCTGCGACTAAAGGTTTTTCGCGCCAAAAGCCTGAAACAGGACTATACTGGGCTGAGAGAAGCTCACTTTTTTCAACCCCGTTAATTGCCCCCATAATTAAACCAGCCAGATACCGGCACGCATCAACTGCTGCTCGCGTAGCGTGTGTTGTCCGTGAGCTATCGGCTGATAAATCAATAGCCCGACGGGGCTGGGCCGCATAAGCTAAGGGCACCGGGGCCAAGCGCATAATTGATCCATTTCCGGCTGAACGAGGATCGGTTGACCCACTGTACGGGTTTCCCGTTTTTTCAAAGTTGTGGAGGGCCATCTTGACGGTATTACCAATATCAAAACACATTCCAGTGCTGCTCAGATATCCGTCTCGAAACCAACGCACATAGCGTTTCATCTGGTCGGTTGGGTCAAACCCTTTTTGCTCAATCAAACTTTCGGCCAGACAGAGCGCCATCGAGGTGTCATCCGTCCATTGTCCGGGTTGAAGGTTAAACGGCCCTCCGCCAACCATATCAGCAATAGGGCTGAATGTGCCGGGGTGCTTAAATTCCAGGGTTGTACCTAAGGCATCCCCACTCGCCAGGCCAAGTAACGCGCCTCGATACCGTTGCTTTTTGCTGATTGGTTCCATTTTTTTCTCTTTGCTCAAGTGACTTTGTGGACTACCAACAACGGGTTGTCCTCAGCTTAAAACTCAAGTATAAACCCCTTCTGCGGGTAGTGTCAATTTAAAAGAGGCCCTGCTTAACCCTCACCCAAAAACTACTGGACATCTCGTTCCGCTGATCGAGCGGTGAGGGCAGCCATAACCAAAAAACGGCGGAGAAATTTCTCCGCCGTTCCCACCAAGCCTTTCTGGCTAGAAATACCACGCCCGGAAGAATTACCCTTCCGGCTTGATCTCGGTCAGCTCGCCAAAGAAATCCACGACAGCCGCGTGCTTCTCGGCGGGCTGGTAGGCCAGCCATTCGTCATAGGTAAAGGATTGGCTGTACACCTTGCCTTCCGGGTCCACAAAGGAAACGCTGTAGCTCTCGGAGCGTTCCCCGGCCCGTTCATTTTCGGCCAGGGTGTACTCCGGCCAGTAAACTTCCTGGCTGTCACCGGAGGCAGTAGCGGTCCGGTCCAGCACCCATTTCTCGATCTCGTAGCTGTGCCAGGTCTGGTAGACCGGCTCATCGCGGTAAACCGGGTCACGGTAGGTTTCGTCGCGGCAGCTCTTCTTGTAGACGGGCCGGGTACACTGCTTGTCCTCAAAGAAGCCGTTGCCCCGGTCGCGCTTGCCGCAGGTATAGGTTTCGGTGCCGGTCTGCTTCTCCTCGCAAACTTCGCGGGTCTTGGTCTCGTAGTGGTCCAGTACTTGTTCATAATGGTGGATACGCTGTTCTGTCGAGACCGGGCGGCCTCCGTGCGGCACAGCCCAATCCCCCTCGACCACTGTGTGGTAGGCCTCGATGGGCACGGCCCGCTCCCAACTGACCCCGGTCACGGTCAGCTCCACCTCGTAGGTTTTAAAGCCAGCGTAGAGCACCAGGCCGCACATGAGCATGATCAGCGCCGCCGCCACCGCCAGCCCTCCGATGACCAAAGCCGGCCAGCGGCGCTTCTTGGGAGTCGCCAGCGGAGGACGGGCCGGCGCGGCGTTGTCCCCTTCTCGCGGTGCCTGATCGGTGTCGTAGCTCTTCACGGCCTGGGAGGGCGTCTTGGCCTCGCGTGGGGCGCTGCAATGCTGGCAGCTTGTCTGCTCAGCCCGGTTGGACGAGTCGCAGTATTGGCAAATCCAATCGGCTTCGGCTTCCGCCAGCTTGAGCAGTTTTTGCTCGGTCACAAGGGACTCCTCGTCCGGCAGGTAGAACTTGACCCCCTCCGGGCGCGACCGGCCGCAGCCGGTGCAGGTGGTGTATCGCCCCAAAATGCCGGTATTCCCGCAGAAAGTACAATCCCAGCGTCCTTCATGCATGGCCATAGTTGAGCGGCTCTCCTTCAATAGATGATCGAGAATTCTTATACCAATAGCCTATCCAAAGGCCAAAAATTACCGCAGAGTACGCAGAGATTTTAACAAGAAAAATCTCTGCGTACTCCGCGCTCTCTGCGGCGAGAAATATGGCGCTTGAAAGGACAGTTGGTATTACATTGTCCAGTTTAGCTAAGAATCGTCTTAAGATCGTTACCAAATTCGTTACTGGCCACGGATGCGTCCCAAATTTTGGGCGTAGAGGCGGACGGCCGTCCGCCTCTACGAAACACACAAAATCCGGGACGGACCTGCTCGTGACATCGCAGTTTGGCAAAAACGAAGCCTGTGGTACACTGACCTGCATTATTTGTCAGAGGAGCCATCCTGAGGCGGAGGCACACCTTCAGTGGTGAAAATCCGCAGATTTCGCAGATGGCAAGGATTTTATTTTTATCTGCGAAATCTGTGTAATCTGTGGATTATTTTCTAGGGAGTTTCTATGTCACGTCAGCGCGTTATTCTGGTCACGATCGGCGTCATGTTCAGCCTGTTTTTGGCTTCGATGGAAGCCACCGTCATCGCCACCGCCATGCCAACCATCGTCGGCCAACTGGGGGGACTGTCCATTTACAGTTGGGTCTTCTCCGCCTACATGCTCGCCTCGACGACCAGCGTGCCCATTTTTGGCAAACTCTCCGATATCTACGGCCGCCGGCCCATCTATGCCGCCGCGATGGCCCTCTTCCTGGCCGGCTGCTTTCTTTGCGGCCAGGCTCAGAGCATGCCCCAATTGATCGCCTTTCGTGCCGTGCAAGGGTTGGGCGCGGGCGGCTTGATGCCCCTGGCCTTTATCCTCATCGGCGACATGTTTACCCTGGAACAGCGGACCAAGATGCAGGGCTTTTTCTCCGGCGTCTGGGGCGTGTCGTCGGTGGTTGGGCCGCTGCTGGGCGGTTTTCTGGTAGATCAGGTTTCCTGGCGCTGGGTTTTCTACATCAACCTGGCTCCGGGCCTGATTGCGGCGGCGCTGGTCTGGCTGGCCTGGCAGGATAAGCCCCACGAGGACGGCGCAACTGCGGCGCGGGTGGATTACCTGGGCGCGATCCTGCTGACCGTCGGAGTCGTGACGCTCTTGATGGGCCTGTTTGAACTGGGGACGGGGCCGGGCTGGGCCTTGCTGGCCCTGGCTGTTTTATTCCTGGCCGCCCTGGCCTGGGTCGAATGGCGGGCGGTTGAGCCGATCCTGCCGCTGCTCCTCTTTCGCGACCGGATTTTTGCGACGGCCTGTGCCCAGGGCGTCCTGGCCGGCTGGGCTATGTTTGGCAGTCTCTCCTTTGTGCCGCTGTTTGTCCAGGCGGTTTTGGGGACCAGCGCCACTGCCGCCGGGGCGACGCTGACTCCTATGCTGCTGGGCTGGGTCTTTGCCAGCATCATCGGCAGCCGCATGCTGCTCCGCTTCAGCTACCGCAGCCTGGCCCTGACCGGCATGAGTCTGCTCACCCTGGGCGCGGGGCGGATGGCCTGGATAGACGCCAATGCCAGCCAGATCAGCCTGATGATCAACCTGGCCCTGATGGGCGTCGGCATGGGCCTCTCCATTCCGGCCTTCCTGATTGCGGTCCAGAGTACGGTTCGCCCCCGCGAAATGGGCGCGGCCACCTCGACCCTTCAATTCAGCCGGAGCATTGGCGGCGCGCTGGGCGTCAGCGTGATGGGCGCGGTGCTCAGCTTCCGCCTGGCGGCTCGCCTGGCCGAGGCCGGGCTTGACCCTGTGGCGATTTCGGTGGACAGCCTGCTCGACCCGCTGGCTCAAGCCGCGAACAGCCTGGTGCTGGAAAGCACGCTGCGCAGCGCCCTGGCCGGAGCGATTCAAGGCGTTTTTGTGATTGCCCTCATTGCCGCTGCGCTTGGCCTGCTGGCCACTACTTTTGCCCCGTCCGGGCGGATCGCCCAGTTGGTCGCCCAGCGGGCGGGCGGTGAAAAATCCGGGCAGGCCGCACCGAGCAGCGCCTCCGGGCGGTAGACAAACGCCTCTACCGCACAAAAGAGTATTCGCCTGGATTGGGGGATAAAATAGGAGTTACCGCAGAGACGCGGAGAACACAGAGAAATTTTACACCTGCCCCACCGCAGGTGCGGGTAAAAACTCAGCGAACTCGGCGTCCCTGCGGTTAATTTCAGCCGCACTGTTAAATCAGCTTAGGCTTAAGTTGGGCTGGCAATCATCTCGAGATCATACAACAGCAAGGTTGGGTCTGCCGCCGCCTGGTCAAGTAGCTCGGCGGTAAAACCGGCTTTGGCAAAAAGCGCGTAGTAAACCTGCGCGGACGGCGCTTGCAGCAGCAGGGGCATGGCCGCCTGGCGCAGATCGGCCAGAACGCTGTTCCCCACCGGGCGGCCCCGCCACTTGCACTCGCCCACCAGGATGATTCCCTCCGCTCGATTGAGGGCGACAATATCCACTTCCTGTTCTTTCCACCACCACGCTCCAATTTGCTGCGGCGCAAAGGGCAGCCGCCAGGGCTGGCCGGTTCGAGCCAGCCGCCAGAGAAACTGGCGGCAAATTTCCTCGAAGACCGGGCCGGTAAATTGGGCCAGTTGGGGGGCAATGTCGTTTTGCCAGACTAACTGGGCCTGACCCTGTTCCAATTCGCTCCGGTGCGGCGCAAGAAAACGAAACCAAAAGCGCAAGAACTGGTCCGCCAGCCGGTAATGCCCCTGGCGGCTTTTCTGGGGCTGCGTTTCGGTCACGGGCACAACCCGTTCAATCAGCCGCAGCTCCTGCAGCACGCTCAGGTACTTGGAAACCATGCGCGCATCGCCGACGCCGCTGGCCTGGGCAATATGTTGGGGACGGGTCTTGCCATGAGCAATGGCCTGGAGCACCGCAAAGTAGTTGCGCGGCTCGCGCAGTTCTGTCCGCAGTAAAAACAGGGGCTCATCGTACAGCACCCGGTTTGGCCGCAGAATCCGGTCAATGATGTTGGCTTCCAGGGATTGGCTAAAATCGAACTGTTCCAGGTAAGCCGGCATTCCCCCCAACACGGCGTATGTTTCAATCTCGGTGGTCAGGTCGTAGGGCATCAAAAAGGGCCGGGCCGAGGTGAAATCAAGCGGCTGCAAGAGTAACTGCCCGCTGCGCCGGCCATATAACGGGCTGCGATACCCCAACGTTTCTTGCTCCATCATGCCGATGGAAGAGCCGCACAGGATCAGATAGACCTGGGTGTGGCGCAGGTTTTCATCCCACAGCTTTTGCAGGATGGACGGCAGCGCGGCATTGCTTTCGATCATGTAGGGAAATTCGTCAATAACCACGACCAGCCGCCGCTCGCCGGCCAGGGTCGCCAGGAACTGAAAAGACGCTTCCCAGGTCGGAAAGGTAAAATCAGGCAGGGGCTGGCCGTGGGCATGCTGCCAGAGGAGGCGGGACCAGTCGGCAAGCTGGTTTTTGTCGGTGGTCTGGGTGGCGCTGAAGAAGACGTGCGGCCGTTCCTGGCAAAAGTAGCGCAGCAGTTCCGTTTTGCCCACCCGCCGCCGGCCGTAGACAATAAAAAGTTCCGCCCGGCGGCTCTCATAAAGCTGTTGGAGCAGGGACAGTTCTTCAATGCGATTTACGAACGACACTTTGAGCCTCTTATCCGGTAAAGTAGTCTACTCTAGAGTAGAATAACCGGAAAAGCTTTTTATGGCAAATACCCGGCATATGATGACAAACGTCACTGCCAAATGGCGAGCCTTGTCACTACAATTATTGCCGATTGATGTTAAACTTTTATATAGGTTTTGGGGGGCTTTAGTACTGCGTGGGGATCATCCCCAACTCTTTTAATCCCAGCCTCAGCAAACTGAAAGATAGTAGTTTTAATGATACTTACGGATGTTCAGCCTCTTGAACGCCGGCGTCTGACCGTTACCGGCGTGGTGCAAGGAGTCGGGTTTCGACCCTTTGTGTACGGCCTGGCTGCGCGGCACGGGTTGACTGGCTTTGTCGGCAACCACAGCGGCGGCGTTTTCATTGAAATCGAAGGGCCGGAGACGGCCTTAGCCGGTTTCCAACACGATTTGGTCGGGCAAGCCCCACCGCTGGCCCATATCGAGCGGGTGGCGGTCGAAAAAATGGCCGCTCAGGGCGATGCCGTCTTTACCATTGTCCACAGTCAGGCCGAAGCCGCGGCCAACACCCTGATTTCGCCGGATATTTGCCTGTGTGACGATTGCCTGCGGGAGTTGTTTGACCCCGCTGACCGACGCTACTGCTACCCCTTCATCAACTGCACCAACTGCGGGCCGCGTTTCACCATCATTCAAGATGTTCCCTACGACCGGCCTTACACCACCATGGCCGGTTTTGCCATGTGCCCTGCCTGCCGGGCGGAATACGAGAACCCGCTCGACCGGCGGTTTCACGCCCAGCCGAATGCCTGCCCGGTCTGCGGCCCGCAGCTTTGGTTAGAATTTAATCCTCACCTCCATCTACCAGCGTCTGGCTTCCAAGCTGAAAAAGAAGATGCTTTGCAGGTTGTCCAGCAGTTATTGGACCAGGGTAAAATTGTAGCTGTTAAAGGTCTTGGTGGATTTCATTTAGCGTGTGACGCCGCCAGCGACGAAGTGGTGCAAACATTGCGCCAGCGCAAAGGCCGGGTAGATAAACCCTTTGCCGTGATGGCGCCCGATGTCGAAGCCATCCGCCAATTCGCCGAACTCTCGCCGGAGGAAGAAACCCTGTTATCGAGCAAAGAGCGGCCCATCGTCCTCTTACCGAAAAAGCCGGGCGGCTGTCTCTCCGAATTCATCGCTCCCGGCAACCCCTACATCGGCGTCATGCTGCCCTACACCCCGCTCCATTACTTGCTCCTGAGTTCGTTGCCTGAAGAAAAGGCCAACGCCGAGACAGCTAGTCAAAATCGAAAATCGAAAATCGAAAATCGAAAACCGAAAATTCTCATCATGACTTCGGCCAACCACTCCGATGAGCCGATTGTCAAGGATAACGCCGAGGCCCGCGAGCGGCTGGCTCATCTGGCCGATGCTTTCCTGTTCCACAATCGCGACATCCACGCCCGCTGCGACGACTCGGTGGTGCGGATTTTCCAGGGGGCGGAACTGCCGGTGCGCCGGTCGCGCGGATACGCGCCTTTTCCGGTCAAACTGCCGTGGCCGCTTCCTTCTATCCTGGCTGTCGGCGGTGAATTGAAGAGCACCTTTTGCCTGACCAAAGATGAGCACGCTTTTATGAGCCAGCACATTGGCGACATGGAGAACCTGGAAACAATGGCGGCGTTTGACCAGGCGGTCGCTCATTTCAAGCATATTTTTCGGGTTGAGCCGGAACTTATTGCCTGCGATATGCATCCGGGCTACCTCTCGACCCGCTGGGCGCAGGAACATGCCAACGGCCTGCCGCTGGTAGAGGTACAGCACCATCATGCGCACGTCGCGGCGGTGATGGCCGAACATCACCTGGATGGCACGGAGCCGGTGATTGGTTTCAGCTTCGACGGGACCGGCTACGGCCTTGATGGCGCGGTGTGGGGCGGTGAAATCTTCATCGCCGATTATCGGGGATTTGAACGCGCCGCCCATTTGAAATATATCCCGCTCGTCGGGGGAGACGCGGCGGTGAAGCGGCCTTATCGCCTGGCCCTGGCCCACTTAGCGGCGGCGGGCCTGCCCTGGGATGACCGGCTGCCATGTGTAGCGGCCTGCTCGGAGGTGGAACGGCGCGTGATCAAACGCCAACTGGAAACCGGCCTGAACGCCGTGCCCACCAGCAGTTTTGGCCGTTTGTTCGATGCCGTCGCTTCGCTGGCCGGGGTGCGCCAGACTGTTACTTATGAGGCGCAGGCGGCTATTGAGTTTGAGGCCCTGGCCGCGCCGGAGGTTGAAACCGGCTATGCCTTCGAGTTTGAGGACAGCCGGTTTGATGCGGCCCCGGTCATTCGGGCCGCTACCGCCGATGTGTTGGCCGGTCTGCCCGTAGCGGTGATGGCGGCCAAATTTCACAACGCGGTGGCCGATCTAATCGCGCAGCTCAGCCTGCGCCTGCGCCGGCAAACCGGCCTGAACCGCGTGGCTTTAAGCGGCGGTGTTTTCCAGAATACCACCCTCTTGAAACTGGCAACCGGCCGGCTGCAAGACCACGAATTTACTGTCTTAACCCACCGCCGCGTCCCGCCCAATGATGGCGGCCTGGCTTTGGGGCAGGCTGTCATCGGCGCGATGAGCGTAAAGTGAGTGGTATTATTTTGGAGCGCAAAAGCTATGCTTTTGCAGGTCAAAGCACAGCTTTGACACTCCCTTTTCTAACAATTGTTTTGGAGGTGTTTTATGTGTCTGGGTATTCCCGGAAAAATAGTGGAAATTTATGAACAGCACGGGACCCGTATGGGCAAAGTGGATTTTGACGGCATTCAAAAAGAAGTCTGCCTGGCCTATTTACCCGAGCTTGAGGTGGGTGATTACACCATCGTTCATGTTGGCTTTGCCATTACCCGGCTGGACGAGGAGTCGGCCAAAGAAACGCTGGCCCTCTTTCAAGAGATGGGCCGTTTGGAAGAAGAACTACATGTCGAGGAACGATGAAATATCTGGACGAATATCGTGACGCCGAATTAGCCCGTAAGCTGCTGGAGGAGATCCGCCAGACGGCCAGCCGCAAGTGGGTCATGATGGAAGTCTGCGGCGGGCAAACCCACTCGATCATCCGCAACGGTATTGACCAACTGCTGCCGGACACGATCGAGCTGATTCACGGGCCGGGCTGCCCGGTCTGCGTGACCCCGCTGGAAATGATTGATAAAGCGCTGGCTATTGCTTCCCTGCCGGGGGTGATTTTCTGCTCTTTCGGCGATATGCTGCGCGTGCCGGGCAGCGCCAAAGACCTCTTCCGGGTCAAAAGTGAAGGCGGCGACGTGCGGATTGTCTATTCTCCGCTGGATGCCGTGAAAATCGCCCGCGAGAACGCGGAGCGAGAGGTCGTCTTTTTTGGGATTGGCTTTGAAACCACCGCCCCGGCTAACGCCATGGCCGTCTTTCAGGCCAAACAGCAGGGTTTGAAGAATTTCTCCATGCTGGTCTCGCACGTGCTCGTTCCGCCGGCCATCGAAGCGATTATGAGTTCGCCGGCCAACCGGGTGCAGGCGTTCCTGGCGGCCGGGCACGTTTGCAGCGTCATGGGCTACTGGGAGTACGAGCCGCTGGCCGAAAAGTATCACGTGCCGATTGTCGTCACCGGCTTCGAGCCGCTCGATGTCCTGGAAGGGATCCGGCGGGCGGTGCGGCAGTTGGAAGCGGGCCGTGGTGAAGTAGAAAACGCCTATGCCCGGGCAGTCCAGCGCGAAGGCAATGTGGCGGCCCAGAAGATGTTGCGGGAGGTGTTTGTGGTTTCGCACCGCAAATGGCGCGGCATCGGCGAAATTCCATACAGTGGCTGGGAATTGAGCGACGCCTACCGTGAATTTGATGCGACCCAGCGCTTCACCCTGACCGGCATTCACACCCAGGAGTCGCCGCTCTGCCGCAGCGGGGAAGTGCTGCAGGGGCTGATCAAGCCGAATGAATGCCCCGCTTTTGGCAAAGAATGTACCCCACGCAACCCGTTGGGCGCGACGATGGTCTCCAGCGAGGGCGCCTGCGCGGCCTACTTCCAGTACGGTCGCTTTATTTCCTTGGACTCGCTGGTGGCCGACGCGGTTTAGATAAATTGTGGAAGGTTAAAGTACACTTTGACCCTCCGGTCTGGGAAAGTAAACATGACAAACAATCTGAACTTTGAAGGCTGGAGCTGCCCCCTGCCCCTGCGCGACCATCCCAACATCATCCTGGGCCACGGCGGCGGGGGTAAACTCTCCGCCGAACTGATCGAACACCTTTTCCTGCCTGCTTTTCAAAATGACCTGCTGGGCAACCTGGGCGATTCGACCATCCTCAGTCTCAACGGGACGCGTCTGGCCATGTCCACCGACTCGTTTGTCGTCCGGCCGCTTTTTTTCCCCGGCGGCAACATTGGGGAGTTAGCCATCAACGGCACCGTCAACGACATCAGCATGAGCGGGGCCAGGCCGCTCTACCTGAGCGCCGGCTTTATCCTGGAAGAGGGACTGCCGCTGGACACGCTGGGCCGGATCGTGGAGAGCATGGCCGCCGCGGCCCAGGCGGCCGGTGTCATGCTGGTCACCGGCGATACCAAGGTGGTAGACAAGGGGCACGGCGACGGCGTTTACATCAACACCAGCGGCATCGGGCTGGTCCCGGATGAGCTGGAGATTGGGCCGCACCAGGCCAGACCGGGCGACGTCGTCCTGCTCAGCGGGACCATCGGCGATCACGGCATGGCCATTATGAGCGTGCGCGAGGGGCTGGAGTTTGAAACGACGATTGAAAGCGACACGGCGGCGCTCAACGGCCTGGTGGCGGCGATGCTGGCGGCCAGCCCGGCCATTCACGTCCTGCGTGACCCCACCCGCGGCGGCGTGGCTTCCTCGCTCAACGAAATTGCCCAGCGCTCTGGGGTCGGGATTCAGATTGACGAAAATAAAATCCCGGTTAATCCGGCGGTCCGCTCCGCCTGCGAGCTGCTAGGGATGGACCCCATCTTCGTTGCCAACGAAGGCAAGCTGATCGCGATTGTGCCACCTGGCAGCGCCGAGGCCGTTTTGGCAGCCATACGGCAGCATCCCCTGGGCCGACAGGCCGCCGTCATCGGACGGGTGGTCGAGCAGCATCCGGGCATGCTGGTGGCTCGCACCGGCATCGGCGGCACCCGCGTGGTCGCCATGCAGATCGGCGAGCAGCTTCCCCGCATTTGTTGATCCCCGTGTGGGAAAGACCGCAGAGACTTGTAGGTTCTGCGGTCTTTCACTAAGTAAGGTTGTAGAACCTAACGGCATTCCGCCCCAGAATTTTTTCCTGAATCTCGCCTGGAAACTGCTGAAGGTACTCCTGCACAATCCGGGCAACGTCGGCATACGCGCCGGATAGAGTACAGACCGGCCAATCAGAACCGAACATCAGCCGATCGGGGCCAAAACAGTCAAAGACGATATCCAGATAGGGGTAGAAATCTGCCACTGCCCATAGTCCCCAAGCCGCTTCCGTCACCATCCCCGAAACTTTGCAATAGACGTTTTCAAATTTAGCCAGCTCTCGCATGTCGCTATCCCAGGGTGAAATAGTTTTCGTCCTGATGAAAGGTTTGGCAATATGGTCCACCACGAATCTCTGATCCGGGAATTGTTTGACCACCTCAACCGCTATCGGGAGGTGCCTGGGGAAAAGCAGTAGATCGTACGTCAAATTAAACTCGGCCAGCAGAGCCAGACCGGCCAGGAATTCGGGCAGCAGCATGAAATAATCATCCGGTTCATCATGAACGACATGCCGTATCCCTTTTAGTTCAGGGTGGCGGGTGCAGGTTTCCAGTTGTGACCTGACGTGGGGGGATCTCAAGTCAACCCAGCCGACCACCCCCTTGATGAAATCATGCTGGCCGGCCAACTCCAGCAGCCATTCGGTTTCCTGTAAATTCTGGCGAGCCTGCACCGCTACCGTTCCCTGAAATCCTGCCTGCTTCAGGAACGGGGCTAAATCTTCTGGCAGGAAATCTTTTTTCAAGACAGCCATCGAGTCGGTCATCCAGCCGTACTCCGCCAGATTGTAATGCCAGAAATGTTGGTGTGAGTCGATTCTCATAAAAGATATTCCTCTAGGCACGGGGACGAGCGCGCCCCGCCACTTCCACCAAGGCGTCAAATAAACGTTGCTGGGCGGTGTCCTCGGCAGCGGTCAGCTCTGGATGCCACTGTACGGCGATCAGCCAGGGATGGCCGGGCATTTCGAGCGCTTCCAGCGTTCCGTCAGGGGCAGTGGCGGTCACTTTCAACGACGGGGCAACCTGGGACGGGGCTTGATGGTGCCAGGATGCGGTCTCAGCCTGCCCGGCCTGCAAAATTTGGGCCAGCCGGGAGTCGGATTCAATCTGGACCGGGTGAAATACTGGGCCGCGTGGCAGGGCGCGGTGAGGCACGCTTTCGCCGACAATATCCGGCAAATGTTCGATCAGCGTGCCGCCCAGGGCGACGTTGAGCAGTTGCAGCCCGCGACAGATACACAGCATCGGCAGACCCGTCTCGACTACCTTGGCGACAAGGGCTGTCTCGCTGCTGTCTCGTTCCGGGCTGACGTTGTAAACCATCTGATGACTATTACCTCCATACAGAGTCGGGTCTACATCGCCGCCGCCCGATAGAATCAACCCGTCCAGGTGCGGCAGCAGCGCCTCTAATTGGATCTCGCCTGGTGGAATCAGAACCGGAATCCCTCCGGCCCGCCGGACCGCGTCTACATACTCGGCGGGCAAGGTGAAAACGTTGGTTTCATTGCGGTGATAGGTGGTAATGCCGATCAAGGGCGGCGATGAGCCAGTCATATAGCAATCCTTTCAGGTCCAAACTCAGGGAAGTGCCAGTAACCTGAGCAATTACACCCAAACAACCCGTACCGGCAGGTGCTTGATACCGGCGATGAAGTTGGAACGGAGGCGCTGCACTTCGCCATTCAGGCGAATATCGGCCAGGCGGGGTAACAGTTCCTCAAAGAGGACCTTGATTTCCACCCGGGCCAGGTGTTCGCCCAGGCATTTGTGCGGGCTTTTCAAACCAAAGGCGACATGCTCGTTAGGCCGGCGCTTGATGTCGAAACAGTACGGATCGGGAAACTGCCGCTCGTCGTAATCGGCGGAGATGTACCAGAGGACGACCTTATCGCCCGCTTTGATCTGCCGCCCGGCCAGCTCGGTGTTAGCGGCGGCGGTGCGGCGAAAGTGCATCGTCACCGTGCTCCAGCGCAGCATCTCCTCAACGGCGGTAGGCATAAGGGCGAGATTGTCGCGCAGTTCGGCCAGTTGGTCAGGGTGCTCGATCAGCGCGTGCAGGCCGGCAGCCATGGTGTAGCGAGTCGTGTCGTTGCCGGCGGCGACGAGGAGGGTGAAGAAATTTTTGAACTCATGCTCGGAGAGCAGCTCGCCATCGCGTTTGGGCTGTAATAACCGGGAAATGAGGTCATCGGCCGGCTGGGCCAGACGCTGCCGGGCCTGTTCCTCGGCATACTTGAAAAGTTCGTAGCCGGCGGGGCTGCGGAAGGGCATGAGCCGGTATTCGTCGGTGTTGACCAGGTCCACCGGATGGCTGGTAAATTCCGGGTCGGTGTTGCCGATGAGAGCATCGCCTCGGCCAACCAGCCACAGGCCGTCCTCGTCCGGCACGCCTAACATCTTACCCAGCATACGCATCGGTAGCTGCCGGGCCATCGCCTGCACAAAATCGAACTCGCTCTGCCCCTGCACTTCCTCAATGACCGCCCGGGCCAGCAGGCGAATCGCCTCCTCGTAGGCGGCTACTTCGCGGGGCAAAAAGGGCGGCTGGACCAGGCGGCGGTAAGCGGTATGTTCGGGCGGGTCCATCTCCATCAGGGTGCGGCGGGCCAGCGTCTCCTCCTCGCTCATCTCCTCCAGGCGGATGCCGCGGGTGCTGGTGAACAGGCGCGGTTGGTGACTGATTGCCAGCACGTCGTCGTAGCGGGTGACCGCCCAGAAGCCCGAACCCTCTTTCTCGTCCCACCAACTGACCGGGTCTTCGTCGCGTAGCCGTTTGAAGGTCGCATGCGGCACGCCGTTAAGGTAGGTATCGTGGGCGGTGATGTCGGCGAAAGCTTCGCCAAGATCATGTTCTGAACTCATTTTACCTCGAAAATAATCTTGTAGGACAAACTTCAGTTTGTCGGTATACAGACAAGCTAAAGCTCGTCCTGCAAAACCGACCTGTTTTTATCTTTTTACAGAAACGGCAGGTAGTAGCGGCGTTCCCAATCGGTGATGGCCGAGGCAAATTTTTCCCACTCGGCTCGCTTGACGGCGACAAAGTTAGCGACAACTTCGGAGCCAATGGCCTCCACCAGCGCCGTACCCGCTTCCAGGGCATTCAGAGCCTGGTTCAGATCGTCCGGGGTGTGCCGGTCGGTGCTCTGGTTTTCGATGCAGTCCTGCTCTTCGGCGGGCGGCGGGGTGAGGGCATTGACCACGCCGAGCCGGGCCGCCTGTAAAACAGCAGCCGTAGCCAGGTAGGGGTTGGCCGCGCCGTCGCTCATGCGGTGTTCCAGCCGGGTGGCCGCGCCCCGGTCGGTCGGCACGCGGACGGTGACGCCGCGGTGGTCATAGCCCCAGTTGGCCCAATACCCCGCCAACTGGCCAGGCCGCAGGCGCTTGTAGGCGTTGACCGTCGGGGCGCAGAGGGCGGTCATGCCCTCGTGATGCTCGAGGATACCGGCGATGCACTGGTAGGCTAATTGGGACAGGCCATCCTCCGCCTTCGGGTCGGTGAAGGCATTATGGCCGCGGCTGTCCTGAAGAGAGAAATTGGTGTGATAACCGCTGCCGCTGCGCCCTTCAAAGGGCTTGCCCATGTAAGTTAACAGCAGGCCATGTCGGGCAGCGACCTCACGGGCCATGAGTTTGAACAGGAAAATGTCATCAATTGCCTCCAGCGCGTCTTTGAAGGCCAGGGTCAGTTCAAACTGCGGGGTGTCATACTCGGAGTTGATCGACTCGACCGGCAGGCCGCAGCGGTCGGCCGTGGCCATAATTTCGTCGAATAGACCAATGGGATCAACCGCCCAGCCGGTCCCGTAGACGTACGCGCCGGGCGTGTTCCACTCAGTCCAGCCGCCGCTGCCGTCCGGCTGCATAATATACGCTTCCAGCTCAATACCGACCTTGATCCGGTAGCCCAGATGCTCCCAATCCTCAAGGGCCCGGCGCAGGGCATGGCGGGCGGAAATCGCCAGCGGCTCGCCGCGGAAGTACAGGTCACCGACCACAACGCCGGTATCGGCCTCCCAGCAGGGCCGGACCTCTTCCATCGAAAAGGCCAGTTCGCAATCCGGCAGACCCTCAAACAGCATGGCCCCCGGCGCGGGGGTCATCGAGCGGTCATAGGCCAGGGCAAACAGGGTAATGCAGTGCCGCGCCCCCCGCTCGGCGTGGTGGCTGGGCAGGTATTTGCCGCGCGCCAACCCCAGATGATCCGGAAACAGCGCCCGAATTCGTTTGTAAACAGTCATCGTTATCCTCCTAAGAAAATAGTAGACGGTAGACAGTAGACAGTAGACAGGGAATTCATGGATCCTGCTACCTTGCTACCTGCTACCTTTTCATAATCGGTGGCGTACCGTTGGCTTGTGAACACTCCTTCATTCTTACTTTCAATCATCAGCTCCTTAACGTTGTTACAGTTTATTAAAGGATTCGCTGGCAATAAAATTGATAATCCACCGGGCCACAAGCCGGTCATCCGGCTGGCGCTTTTCCAGGGAAGCCAGGGCCTTTTCCTGCGCCTCCGGATTTATGGTTGGCCCGAGAAAATCAATCACCGCTCTCAGAAAACGCGCCGGTTGTTCAGGGTGGGCCTGAATGGACAGCACCTGCTCCCCGATGGTGTAGATCGCGTGTGGACACAACTCGTTCCCCCCGATCAATTCGGCGTGCGGCGGCAGCGTGACAACCTGATCCTGGTTGATAAAGTACAGGGCACAGCGCGGCCGGGCCGGTGACAGCCAGGGTGGGCGTTGGTAAAGACTGATTTCATGCAGGCCGACCACCCAACCATTATCCGATTTTGTGACCTGCCCGCCCAGGGCCTGGGCAATCAATTGGTGGCCAAAGCAGATACCGATTAACTTCTTGTGTTGAGCGTAACAGCATTGAATAAACTGCTCCAGGTCAGAAATCCAGGGCAGGCCGTCATAAACGCTGTGCGGGCTGCCGGAGATCAGAAAAACATCCGCCGCTTCGATGGACTCCGGCAGCTCGCCATGCGCTGCTTCATAGGTGGTAAATTCAAGGTCTGCGCCGTCGGCGCGAAAGAACTGTTTGATTTTTTCAGGGTCGGTCTGCTGATCTATGACATAGGTAGCCGGGTCGGCGTTTAGAATCCCGATTTTCATAGAGTCTGCTCGCTAAGCAATCTATGCAGCCGGTTGAACGTCGCCAGCAGCGCTTCGACTTGATCTTGTCCTAACGGGATGTAGCGGCGGACCGGCGGAAAAGTGAGCGAAACCCAGGAAGCCCCCATTTGCATCGTGTTGACCCGCCACCCCTGCTCGTCTTGAATCAGGTAAAAGCGTTGAAAGTCCAGGGGTAAGATGGCCTGGATAAAAGGTTGATCTGCTGCCAACCGGTCAAGGACAGCCCTGGCCGCTTCTCCCCCGGATTTTACCCGGCCGGATATGCCGGTCCGCCGCAGGTTGCCGGTGTGAGCGAGATGGATCTCAGCCTGGCCGGGCGGGCTGCCACCAATCTGGTAGACGAAATCAGTTACAACGGTATAGGTCAGAAAACTTTTCTCCACTCTCTCGCTGGCCTCAAAAGTTAAATGATCGCCAGGCGCTACAAATTGAGCCTGATAAGGGGCGCGCGAGTAACATTGAAACTGCTTGAACTCACGGGCGACCCTATTGAGTAGCTTCCCCGGCTGATAAGACCGGGGAGGCTGACGGCTCAGAATAGACAGATCAGGCCTCACCCGCTAACCCCTCTTCTTTGAGCAGGATTTCGGGTTCGACCCGTGCCCATGGATTGAGACCCTGCATGCCATAAGTCCAGATCAGGGCAAACCCGGCGCAAACCACCAGCATACCGAAGAAAGGTAGATAGATCTGGCTTGGAGTTAGGAACGGGGGCGTGATATACCAGATGGTAATCAGCATGCCGAGCGTGGCCACAATCTGGGGCAGCGGGTAGAGCGGTGTTTTATAAGGCCGTTTCAAATCAGGCCGTTTGATCCGCAGCACTACTACGGCGATATTGACCAGGATGTAGCTAAAAATCCAGGCGCAGACGGCGGCCAAAACAAAGGCGATAATGCTGCCGATATCCCCCTGGATCCAGATCGTGCCGACGGTGGGAATAGCCGCGGTCAAGAAAATACCCATCCAGGGCGTCTTGAAGCGGGGATGCAGGTAGGCAAAGTTTGAAGGCATAGTGCCATCTTTAGCCATTCCATACAGGATGCGGGGGATGCTGGCAATCAGGGTGTTGATGGTCGCCGTTCCGGCCAGTAAAGCGGCAATGCCCAGCCACACTTTGCCAAAGCCGCCCATGATGGCCTCGCCAAAGGTCGGGATCGGCAGCGGGGTATCAAATAGCATCACTCCCGGCTCCAGCTCAACATTCGCTACCTGGCGCGCCACCCCTGCGCCGTACACGAACATCGCCACTGCTACCAGGGTCAGGCCCAGGTACATGGCAATGGGGATGTTCCGACTGGGGTTTTTTAGCTCGGGCGCCAGGGGGGTGACAAACTCCACCCCGACGAAGAGGAACATCGCCAGGCCGGTCATGCTGAGGATTGCGGTCAGGTCAGTCCCGACAAAGGACTCCCCAAAATACCCGCTAATGCCCGACTGCGCTGCATTCAGGATGCCAATCAGCCCGAAGATGAACAGGGTCAACCACATGACAAAAGTCATAATCACTTCAACCCGGCCATAGACATTAATACCCAGAAGGTTAACTACCATAAACAGGCCCACAATGATTACTCCGATAACCCATGTTGTCTCTGCCGGCATGTTAGCAAAGATGGCAAAATTGACCTGGGCAAACAAACCAACCGCAGAGACTTCTGCCGTGCCGGCAAAGATATGCACGATCAGATAAGCCGCCAGGGTGCCGGTAATTGCCCAGAAACGGCCCATTCCGGCGGCAAGATAGTCATAGACGGCCCCGGAGGTGGGCAAAATACCGGCCATTTCGGCAAAACTGGCGGATTGGCACATCATCAAGACATAGGCGATCAGAATCGCCAGGCCAAAGATAAAGCCGGCCGCCCCGAACCCCTGGGTGGCGGTCAGCAAAACCGACGAGGCAATGATCAAGCCCACCGCTGTTGCCAGCGCTTCCGGAAAGCCGAGGGCAGCCTCCTGTAAATGAACCGTCTGATCAATTACCGGTTTTTCTGTAGCTTCCATAGCTCGCTCCTCTTTAATAAAAGATTGAAAACCTATTTTCCGCCTGCTGCTTGATTATCTGGCTAACTATGGATCATTCATGTATCGGTCCCCCCTCCTATCCTCTCCCATTTATTTTGTCAGAAATGTTCCGCCTCGTGTTTCATGCGCTCCCACAGAGTTTGAACATGCGCCAACTCGGTAGGTTCGGCCCCGATGGAGACGCGCACCATCCAGCGTCCGGCTAACTTGGCCGGGGTCAGATAAGCAGCGCCGCTCTGGTTGAGTCGGCCCACCCAGGCCAGGGTGTGCTGGTCCAGGGTGTCGCCGCTTAACCCTGGCGGTGTGTGGCGAACGCAGACCGTTTGCAGGGGGACCGGGGCGAGGCGTTCCCAGTGGGGCGCAGCATCCACCTCTTTGGCTAACCACTGCGTGTTGGCCAGATCCCGGCGCAGCCGTTTTTGCAGCCCGCTCAGGCCCTGCTCGCGGATCAGGCACCACAGTTTCAGGGCGCGAAACCGCCGGCCCAAGGGAATGCCCCAATCACGGAAATTCTTCACCTGGGCGTCGGCGGAGGTTTGCAGGTAGCTGGGGTTGGTGGACATGACCCGAATGAGATGCTGCGGATTGCGCACGTAGAACAGCGAATTATCGAAGACAGCGCCCAGCCACTTGTGCGGGTTGAGCACCAGCGAGTCGGCCGCTTCGATGCCCTGCCACATCCAGCGACATTCGGGCAAAATCATGGCTGAACCGGCCATCGCGGTGTCCACGTGGAGCCAGATATTGTGTTGCCGGGTTAAGGCGGCGATGGCGGCGAGGGGATCAATCGCAGTGGTGGCGGTGGTGCCGATGGTGGCGACAACGGCACAGGGCTTGCGGCCATGCCGGAGGTCGTTCAAGACGGTCTGCTCCAGCAGATCAGCTCGCATAGCGTAAGTCTCGTCGGTTTCAATCGCCCGGACATTATCCCGGCCAAAACCGCCCAGGAGGGCGGCCTTCTCCACCGAACTGTGGCTTTGGGTAGAGGTGTAGATGACCAGCGGGGCCGTTTCAGCCTGAAGGCCGCCTCGAGTTTGGCCGTGGTCGGTCGCCCACTCGCGGGCGCATAACAGGGCCACCAGGGTGGAGGTCGAGGCGGTATCCTGAATAACGCCGTTCCAATTTTCGGATAGTCCCAGCATTTGGCGCATCCAGTCGGTCACAACTTCCTCAAGCTCGGTCAGGGCCGGGCTGGCCTGCCAATTGAGGCCCAAAACCCCCAGGCCGGAGCTGAGATAATCGCCCAGGACCGAGGCCAGGCTGCTGTTGGCCGGGAAGTAGGCAAAAAATGAGGGATGGTTCCAGTGGGAGAGACCGGGTAGGATAATCCGGTCCATATCTTCCAAAATAGCGGTAAAGGACTCGGCTGCGTCAGGGGGCGCGGCTGGCAGCTTGGCCCGCGTCTCTCCCGGTTCAACAGTTGACATGACCGGATACTCAGCTACCCGGCGGCGATAGTCGGCAATCCAATCAACGATTTGGTAGCCAAAGGTGCGAAATTCTTCTGGGGTCATAGAGTCTCCTTGTACTTAGGGCATCAGGAAAGCGTGGACTTGCTCTCGTTCCATTTTAACCGATTCCGGGTCAAACTTGAAGTAGCTGCGCGGCGGCAGGATGCCCCAGGTGTTGGACGCGTAGGGATCATCCGGGTGGGTGAAGGGGACATGATCGGCGTCCAGCACCTGCATGTCGCAGTAAAACTCAATAAAATGCTCTTCCTCCCACATGCGCCAGTAGGCGGCCAGGTTTTGGGCCATGCCGTGGCGCACCGGCCCCCAGGTAACGTAGCGGCCATGCCGGGCGATGTGGTCCAGGCCGGCCCGCATTTCACCAAAGTCCACCAACTCGAAGGCCGTGTGGTGAATGTGGGGGTAGCCTTTCTCCAGGAAGGCCAGCACATGGTGGCGCGGGTCCACATGCAGCCACAGCCCGGCATCACCGATCCAGTCGGTCAGCTTGAAGCCGAGGATTTCGGTGTACCACTTGAACTGGGCCTGCACGTCCCCGGTCAGGTAGTTGACATGCCCCAGCCGGCGCGGGTGGTAGCCGAGGAGCCGCTCATTGGGGATCATGACCGGCGAGCGCGGGTCTTTGGGGCGGACCCGCTCGACCAGCACCACCCGGTTGCCGTCGGCGTCGTGGAGCAGCAGGCCCGCGCCGCGCTGCGGCACGCTGATGTGCTCCACCTTTTCGCCGCGCCGTTCGATTTCGCGGGCGGCATCGGTCAGACTTAACCCCGGCGCAAGCTCATAGGCCACGTAGTCAAGGAAAGGCTTGCGGCCGCCGGCCGGTTTCAACACCAGGCAGAAATCCTCGTGCATGCAGCGCATCAGGGCGCAGCCATCCATCTTTTCGCCGTGCATACCCAGTAGCACGCTATACCGGTCGAAGGCTTCGTCCACATCGGCCACCAGAACAGAGGTGTGGTGAAGATTCATCACTAATTTGTCGGCCATGGTCAAGTGTCCTTTTATTTGGATAAAGATTTATATTCGCCCACGCGCTGCTCGGCTTCGTCTTCGGGCATGGCCAGGGCCACGTGGAGAGTGGCCGCAGTCACCTGCGGCTGCTCGCCGATCGGAACCAACTCGCGGTCCAATTCAACCACCGTGTTCTCCAACCGGCCAATGCCGCCGACCTCCACCGTCACGACATCGCCAATTTCAACCGGGCGGGAGTTGGCCGGTGTGCCGGTCAGCAGCACGTCGCCCGGCTCCAGCGTGATCAGGCGGGACAAATCGGCAATTTGATAGGCAAAAGAAAACATGAGATCGCTGCCGGTGTGTCCTTCCTGCACCATCTGCCCGTTGACGTAAGTATGCAGGGTCAGGTCGTTGGAATCGAGATCGGCGGCGTCCACCAGCACCGGGCCGATGGGACAAAAGCCGTCCTGCCCTTTAACCCGCAGCATCGAACCCCGGTCGGCGTGGCGAAAATCATGGACGCCCCAATCGTTGGCAATCGAGTAGCCCCGGACATAATCCAGCGCCTCCTCAAGGCGAACATTAGTGCAGCGTTTGCCAATGACCGCCACGATTTCGCCCTCATAATTCAAAAAGCGGCAGCCGGCCGGCCGGGCGACCGGGGCGCGGTGAGCAGAGAGCGCCGTGGGGGGCTGCAGAAAAAAGGAAGGATATTCCGGCAGGCGCTTCATTTTGTACTCTTCGCAGCGGCTGCGGTAGCTGAGGTGAACTGCGATGATTTTGGAGGGTGTGACCGGCGGCAGGTAGTGAGCTGTCTCAGCTTGAATTACTTCGCCGCTTTCCAGCCTGATCTGGTCATCTTCCAGGATGCCCCAAACCGGCTGGCCGTTGTGCAAAATCCGGGCGTGTTTCATCCGTGCGCCTCCTGGTTGTGCTGGGCCAGCACGGTGACGCCATCTACCGTGTAGCCGAAGCTGAAGCGATAGCCCTTGATGATTTCGCGCGGGGCAACGGCCTGCAGGTCTTCCAGGGTGTCATCGAAGAGGCGCAGTTCGGCGTCGCCCTCCCAACATTCAGTAAATTCGCGGTCAAAGCCGCCGGCGCGGACCAGCTCAAAGATGGCGGGATCGCTGCCGGCGGCGGCGGGGAAGTGGCGGGTGTTGTGCATGGGCGCGGCGTTGACCGTCGGGCCGGTTTTGGAAATCTGGCGCAGGGTCACGACGGCGCGGGCAATCTGGCGGTCGTTGGCGGCGCAGGTCGCCCCAAAGCGGGCGCCCGGCTCCAGGCGCGGCGTGCCTTTGCCCACCGGGAAGAGACGGGTCAGATGGATCGAGCCGAGCTTTTTGGGAAAACCCTGGACCCAGCCCCGGTACATCGAAAAATCCTTATCCACCCAAATGTAGACACAGCGGCTGGCCGGCTGGCCCTGGTATTTGCAGCCGACAATCAGCATAAACTCTTTGTATTGGGATTGGATGGGATCAACCAGTTCGTGGAAATCGGCGGAGCACGACTGCCAGTCGGCAAACATGGCGCAGACCGCGCCGGGATCGTCCGCCGGTTGGAGTTCGGGTGGTAAGAGAGCAATGACATTATCAGGATTGGTCCGGTACTCCACGATCAGAAAGTCGCCGGAGTAGTGCCAGGGCGGCGGCGGCACCAGGCTGCCCCGGCCATCGGGCGAGAGCGGAGCGGTGTAGCCTCGTAGGGTCATTCAAACCTCCATCTATCAGAATTGTTTGGAAGGTTGCCCATAGGGGGCCTTTGGCTCGAAGGATGGAGGGTTGGAACTATTTTCAGCCTGCCAACCTTCCAGCCCTCCAGCTATCTCGGCTGATTGCTTCATCAGATCGTGAATCTGGACTATCACAAACCGGGCCACTTTGTGCAGGTGGGTGACAAAACCGGCCAGATAATCTATTCCCTCTTGCTGGGCGGTGTAATAAAGCGGGTTCATCACGGTTGAACGCAGCACGAGCAGACCGTGGTCGTTATATTCCTGGGGTGAAAGATACAGGTAATTGAGGATAAATTCGATAGACTGGCTGCTGTACTGCTCTTGTTCAAAGGTGGTGGTGGAGACAAAATATTCCTTGGCATACGGCAACTGCGTGCCCCGGCCGGCTTTGGGAATATCCAACTCATCGCGGATGCGCTTGTTGAATTCGTTGATCCACTTGAGCGGCATCTCTGCCGGAACCAGCTTGTTAGCCTGCCAGGTCATAGGCCGGGCGACAAAGCAAATGATATTGGTATCGGGGTTAAAGAGCGGAATGAAGGTGAAGGGGTAGCTAAAACGAGTCCTGCTGCGGGTGGGAAAGCCACAGGCAGCTTCAAAGGCGGCAAAATTTTTGCGGTGGCGCTGCAAATACCAGAAAAGTTTTTTGGCGTTGAGCAGCGTTGTCCGCACAATCTTGCCGTGATGGTGGACGTCGAGAGGGATGGTGGTATGAGCCAGCCAGCAGGCTGTCGCCGCCGCGCCGGGCTTTGAGCCTTCCAGGATATAGGGGCCGACGGCCTTGATTTCGATCAATTTATCAACCGCCTTGATGCCTTCCTGCTCGTCGGAGATGTATTGGGCACGCTGGGTCATCAACTCGGTCACCAGGCCATTCTTAAAGGCGACAATGCCAGCCGGGTAGGGGACATAGCCCATCTTGTGCGGGTCAATGGCGATGGAGTCGGCTTCCGGCATGGCGATGAGGGCCTTATAAACGGTGGGGCTGTCCCAGGTAAGTCTGGCTCCCTGAGCCGGAATTTTTACCGCAGCGCCGCTATTACAATCTTGCGGCAGACTCTCGGCGGCGTTGATCGCCTTCACGTACATTTCGCATGTTTCATCGAGGGTCTGCCCGGCATTCTCCTTGAGAGCGTGACCGCGGAAGAGACTGCGGATGTAGCCGCCCCAGGCCGCATCGAGATGGAGCCAGAAGGCTTGATTCTTGGCCTGCCCCAGCCAGTCGCGGGCCGCGATGATTTCATGAATGGGATCAATTGCCCCTTCCTCTGTAGCGCCGACAATCCCGGTCACGGCAGCGATGTACTCGCGCTCGGGCAGGCAGTCCAGCATGGATTGCAGGGCGGCGCTGTCCAGGCGGAATCTAAAAGTGACCGGCACCAGGCGGACGCAGTCTTCGCCGTAGCCGAGGATATTGGCCGTCTTCTTGAGGCAGTAATGCGCCGCCGCCGAGACAAAAATCACCGGCCGCATGCCTAACTTTTTAACGACGGCGTCAAAGCCGCGCAGTTTGACATTGTAATCGCTGGCGCGGACAAAGCGATTGAGGCTGTCGAGAACGTCCTGTTGTTCCCGGCCCATAACTTCCACTTCGTGCCGGGCCACCTTGCGGATCATAAAGATGGACTCGTTCGGACGCAGGCCAATTAACTCGCGGTCGCTCAAATCGCCGAGGCGGGCCTGCTGACCGTTGGCTGTTTTTACGGTGAACTCGACGGCATGGCGCTGGCAGTAGTCGCGCACGATGAACGGCACGAATTGAACCATGCGGGCCACCCACAGGGCTTCCAGATTGGCAATGGTGCCGCCGGAGCAAATATGGGCCCAGGCCTTATAGGGCTGATAGCCCAGCATTTCGGCCACCATCCGCCCCACCTCCAATTCCAGACGAACCGTAACCGGGGCGGCCTCGTCGGTGACGTTGTTGGGGTTGTACAGCATGCCGGCAAAGTAGCCCAGCAGGCTGGGCATCGTCGTTTCAGAGGTCATGTGGGCCAGGTAACGGGGCGAATAAACGGGGTAGTCGGCTTTGAGGTTATTCAGAATCGTGTCCAGGCTGGCGTTCAGCCGGTCCTGCCACAGTTCGTGTTCCCGGCGGCGTTCGCGGCTGATGACGACCGGGTCGGTGGGGAAGTAGTTTCGCCGCCAGTGGATGTAATCTTGAAAGATGTAAGTGAGCAGATTAAACAGAACGTCGCCATGTTCCGCTTTGGGGCCAAGAAACCAGGCCGCCAGGGGCGAGTCATTTTCCGGCTGTTCGCTTGAGCGTTTAGGTTGGCTCATCGTTCTGCTCTAACTACGCTTACTTTGTCACTGCTCAGATCACAGAGTGACGCAGAGCGGAACACAGAGCTTCACAGAGTAAAAAAATTGAATAAATCTCTGTGTTTCTCTGTGGAATCTCAGTGAGTCTCTGTGTAGTCTGAGCTGTAACCCTATTTTTACGCTTTCACCCAAAAGTGTTGCTGCGGTGGGTGATGTTCTTGATCTCGCAGTAAAAGTCAAAGCTCCACATGCCGCCCTCCCGGCCAATGCCCGACTTCTTGGCCCCACCAAACGGCTGGGCCAGGTCGCGCACATAGAAACAGTTGACCCAAACCAGCCCGGCCCCAACCGCCTCGGCGACGCGCTGCGCCCTGGTTTCATCGCAGGTGAAGAGGGTCGCGGCCAGGCCGTACTCGGTGCTGTTGGCCAGGGCAATGGCTTCGGCTTCATCCCTGAACGTCTGCCAGGTCAGCACCGGGCCAAAGACTTCCTTCTGCAAAATTTCGGATCCAGACGGGGGATCAACAAAAAGGGTCGGCTCGTAATACAGCCCGCCCAACGCCGGGGAAACCCGACCGCCGTACACCAGCCGGGCGCCCTCTTGCAGGGCGCGCCGGACAAAACCGTCTACACGCTGGAGGTGCTGTGGATGAATCAGCGGGCCAACCTGGGTTTGGGGATCGCGCGGGTCGCCCAGCCGTAACTGGCTGGCCTCCGCCATCATCCGTTCCAGCAGCTCGCCGGCCACCGACTCTTCAATCAGCAGGCGGGTGCCGGCCAGGCAGACCTGCCCAGCGTTGTCGTACTGCTCCAGCATATTTCTCAAAGCCAGGTCTAAATCGGCGTCGGCAAAGACAATCAGGGGTGATTTGCCGCCCAGTTCAAAACTGACCGGGGTTAGATTCTGGGCCGCCGCCGCGCCGATCTTTTTGGCCGTTTCGACGGAGCCGGTGAAAGAGACGCGGTCCACGCCGGGATGGGCCACCAGCGCCGCGCCGGCCGCCTCCCCGATCCCCTGGATGACATTGAAAACGCCCGGCGGTAAACCGGCTTCGGCGGTGAAATCGGCCAGGAGCGAGCAGGTCAGCGGCGCCCACTCCGGCGGCTTGAGCACCACCGTATTCCCCGCCGCCAGGGCCGGGCCAACCTTCCAGGTGGACAGCATAAAGGGCGCGTTCCAGGGCGTGATCAGGGCGGCGACGCCGGCCGGCTGATAGACCACCCGGTTGTGGGCGTTGGCCGGTTGGCTGTCCCACTCAGCCCCCTTGAGCGTTTCCGCAAATTCGGCGAAGTAGCGGATGTTGTGCGCCCCGCGTTTCATCACCCGCAGACGGCTGGCTTCGAGCAGCGACCCGTTGTCGGTGGTTTCAACGATGGCTAAATCTTCGACCCGGCTCTCGATGATGTCGGCCAGGTGGCGCAGATAAACCCCTCGCCCTTCGGGGCCGAGCGCTGCCCATTCAGGGAAGGCTTGACGGGCTGCTGCCACGGCGGCCTCAATCTCTTCAGCTCCCCCGGCAGCGATATGCCCCAGCGGCGACTGGTCAATCGGGCTGATGTCGGCAAAGGTTCTGGCCGAAGCGACGCGTTCACCGTTAATGTAATGATCGGCCGAAATGCGAACATTTTGAATGGTAACTTCACCCATGTATGACTACTCCGTTGAAGCTGTTTTGTACGGAGTGCAAAAGCCTAACTTTTGTACTCCGAATTTTTATCCGGTTACCTTGCCATTAGCATCGCTACTTCTCAATGAGTTGACCACTTTTCTTAATAAAGCGGCCAGGGTTTCCTGTTCTTCTTCGGACAAACCGGAAACGATGGTTGCTTCACCCTGGTTGAAGAGAGGGAAAACCTGCTCGATGAGAGCTTTTCCTTGGGGCGTCAGCTCGACCAAAACCAGGCGGCGATCCTCGGTGCTGGTCTGGCGGGTGCAGAGGCCGTTTTTTTCGAGCAAGCTGACGGTGCTGGTGACAGTGGGCCGGGTGACACCTTGCGATCTGGCAATATCGCGGGTTTCGATGGGACCCCAAATCCAGATGATAAAGAGGGTGGCAAAGCCGGCCCAACTCAAATCAAACTCGCGTAAAACGGTGCGCTCCATTCTCAATTTGAGTTCCTGGGCTACCCGCCAGATGTTAGAGACGACACCGTAAGCGAGAAGGTTTGCGGGCAACTCCGCAATTCTTTGGCGGACGTCGAGTTCTTCGGGTGGAAAATCGTTAGCCAATGGCATCCATTGTCCTCTTTGATCATTAAAATTGAGGGTGTTCCAAGTGTTAAGCGAAGAAGGTGTGGGGAAAGCAAACGTCGTTAGAAGTCTAACGTTAGATGTCTAATGAATTTAGCAGACTTTAGTAATTTTGTCAATATCTAAGTTGAGAAAGGTGTCCCAATTTATTAAAAAAGACCGCAGAGGTATGCTGCGCGAAAACCTCTGCGGTCTACCTAAAATCTGGGACAGACCCGTTAAGAAACGGTTGCCCAGCTAAAAAATTTTTTGCAGGCGCTGATGTTGGTAGGTTTGCCGACGATGGTGAACTCGCCGGTCAAATGGATAGCATCGGCGGAACTACCAATCATGACTTTAATCAGGCCAGGCTCGACCACGAAGTTCATCTCCCGGTTATAAAAGCCGAGTTGGTTGACCGGCAGGGTAAAGGTGACAGTTCTTTTTTCCCCCGGCTGTAAGCTGACCCGTTTGAACCCTTTCAGTTCCTTGACTGGCCGGGTGACGCTGGCCTGGACGTCCTGGATGTAAAGTTGAACTACCTCGTCGCCGGCGCGCGCGCCGGTGTTGGTCACCTCCAGGCTGATGGCTACCTGGCCGCCGATTTCGACTTCAGCCCGATTGAGGCACAGGTTTTCAAATTGAAAGGTGGTATAACTCAAACCATAACCAAACGGGAAGAGGGGTTTGGCGCTGAGGTCTACATAATCACCTTTCCAATGAGAGCGGCCGCCGGAGATTTTATGCCCGTAGTAAATCGGGACTTGCCCCACGGCTCGCGGGAAGGTCATGGGCAGTTTGCCGCCAGGGTTGTAATCGCCGAACAGCACACCGGCCACGGCGGCTGCCCCTTCCTCGCCCGGCAGCCAGGCTTCGAGGATGGCCGGGATATGCTCGGCTATCCAGGAGATGCTTAACGGACGCCCGTTGACCAGGACCAGAACCACGGGCGTGCCGGTCTCGTAAATGGCCCGGACCAAATCTTCCTGGACTCCCGGCAGGTTAAGCTCAGCCCGGTCGCGGGCCTCGCCGCTGGTACAGCTATCGGTCAGGCCCGCCTTATCGCCGACGACCAGCAGGGCCACGTCAGCCCGCCGGGCCAATTCGACAGCTTCGGCAAACCCCTCTTTGGTGGGGTTGTCCACAGCGCAGCCCTGGGCGTAGTGAATAATCGTTTTGGGTGACACTTTTTCTTTAATCGCTTGCAGCACACTGATAATCGGCACAAAATTGTCAACCAACTCCACCTTATCCGGCACGGGCATATGAAAAACATTATCTTTGTCGCGCATCTCGATCAAGGTCTCGATGTGGCAGGGGTAGGCGTAGTCACCGATCAGATTCCTGACACTGTCGGCGTTGGGGCCGATGACGGCAATGGAGGCCAAATCTTTTTTAAGGGGCAGTAACTCCTCCTCGTTTTTCAGCAGCACCATTGATTTTTGGGCAATTTGACGGGCCAGGGAGCGCTGCTCCGGGGTGTCAAACACCGCCGCAGTCCGGCCCGCATCAACGTAGGGCTGCTCAAACAGGCCCAGCAAAAACTTCATGCGCAGGACTCGCCTCACACTTTGATCAATCAGGGCCTCGTCTACAAGGCCCATTTCCACGGCCCGGCGAAGCGGTGCGCCATAACAATCGGTGCTGGGCAGTTCTACGTCAAGGCCGGCTTCCAGGGCCAGGGCGGCCGCCTCTTCTTTGCTGCTGGCTACCTGGTGGTATTCAGCCAGTTGGTTAACGGCAAAGTAATCTGCGACGACAATCCCGTCGAACCCCCACTGCTCGCGGAGAATGTGGGTCAGCAGCATTTTGGAGCCGCCACAGGGCACGCCGTCCAGCTCGTGATAGGCATTCATCACCGAGGTCAGCCCGGCTTCCTTGACCGCCGCTTCAAATGGCGCTAAAAAGACCTCGGCCAGTTCGCGGGGGTTGAAATGCGGTGGGGCCCAGTTCATGCCGCCTTCGGACATGCCGTAGCCGACAAAATGTTTGGCGGTCGCCAGCACACCTTCCCCCCAGTTCTGTCCCTGCAAACCCCGCACAAAGGCCACGCCCATCTGCGATACCAGATAAGGGTCTTCGCCAAACGTTTCCTCTGTCCGGCCCCAGCGCGGGTCACGCGTCAGGTCAAGTACGGGCGACAGGCCCTGGTGCGCCCCGGCGGCCCGCATCTGGGTGCGCACTACCCCGGCCATCGCCTCCGTCAGTTCCGGCTCCCAGGTGCTGGCCAGGCCGATAATCTGGGGAAAACAGGTCGCATTGCGAGCCATGTAGCCGCTGCAGCACTCCTCATGAATAATGGCGGGGATGCCCAGGCGGGTATTTTCTAGCAAATATTTCTGGATGGTATTGGCCAATTCGGCCCCGGCCGTGGGATCGAGACTGCTGGCCCCGCCGATGCGGGTTACCTGTCCCAGGCCCTGGCTGAACAGGGCACGAGCCTTGGCCGAGGAGAATTTCATATCCTCTAAAACCTCAAAAACCCAAATACTGCCCAGTTGAGCAATTTTTTCGTCGAGGTTCATCCGTGAAAGCAGGTCGGCGGTTCGCTCCTCCACGGACAACGAGGGATTTTGGTAAGGATAGGGTTGAGTCATTGTTTTAACCTCATTAGCCTTTAAGAGCGCCGGCGGTCAGGCCGGAGACAATCTGGCGTTCGGCCAGGAAATAAAAGATGAGAGTAGGGACCATGGATAAGGTGACGAAGGCGAGAATCAGCGGGATATCCGAAACGTATTGGCCCTTAAACTGCATAGTCCCGAGCGGAAGGGTCCACTTTGATTCACTATTGATCACCATCAGCGGGAGAAAAACCTCGTTCCATGAGCTGATCATCGCCAGCACCGATACAGCGGCGATGGCCGGCTTGGCCAGTGGGAGAAGAATCCGCCAGAAGAAATCAAAGGTGGTGCAGCCGTCAATATAAGCCGCGTCTTGCAGCTCGCCGGGGATAGATCGAAAGAAGCCGCGCAAAATGACAATGTTGAGTGACAGTCCAAAGGCGATTTGGGGAATGATGATGGCCCAGTACGTATCCAGCCAACCCAATTGGCGGAGCAAAATGTACTCAGGCAGGATAGCCACACTGATGGGAAAGAGCAGGCCGATGGTCAGGTAATTAAAGAGAAAATTTTTACCCCGGAATTCATTCCGGGCAAAGATAAAAGCGGCCAGACTGGAAAAGAAGACCACTCCGACCACTGTGCCCACCATCACGATCAGGCTGTTACGCAGCATGCTCCAGAAGACGTCGGTGGATAAGATGCGGATGTAATTTTCCCAGCGGATCGGGTCCGGCGGCTGGTAGGGAAAGCCGGCGTACTCGCTGCGTGTTTTCAGACTGCCAAAGGCGATGATCACGAGGGGCACGACGATGATCAACACAAAGATAATCAGGATGGCGTACTGCCAGAAATAATTTGAGTAGCGTCGCAGGTTGGTTTTTTGGATCGTCATGAGGGCCAGCCTTTCTTAGGCACTGTAACCGCCCAGATAATCGTGCTCTTTGAAGAGTTTTTGATAAACGAGGGAGAAAGTGATACAGATAATAAACATGACCACCGCCACGGCAGAACCGTAACCCAGGTAAAAGCGGACAAAACCAAAGCGGAACAGATAAGTGGCCATCGTTTCGCTGGCGCCGGCCGGGCCGCCCTGCGACATGATCCAGACGATGGCAAACACTTGCAGCGAGCCAAGCACCGACAAAAAGATCGCGGTCCGGATAGTGCCGCGCAGCAGGGGGATGACAATATGCCGGATGGTTTGGAAACCGGACGCGCCGTCTATTTTGGCCGCTTCTTCCAGCTCGGCCGGAATACTTTGCAAACCGGCCATGAATAACAGCATGTGAAAGCCAAAATATTTCCAGGTGAGCACGATGAAGATGGCCGGCATTACGGTGGTACGATCACCCAGAAAAGGGATGGCGTCCAGACCCAGGTTGGTCAGGAGGGCATTGATCAACCCATAATGCGGGTCAGGGTGAAGAAGGGCTTGCCAGACAAGGGCAGTAATGACTTCGGAAAATACGTAGGGCAAGAAGAAAATGGTACGGAAGAAAGTGCGTCCCGGCAACTTACGGCCCACCAGCAGGGCCAGGCTCAGGGCCAGGGGAAGTTGGACGATGATGGAGAGGCCGACAATTAACAAGCCATTCTGCAGGGCGCGCAAAAAACTCTTGTCGGTCAAGATCCGAGAATAATTATTTAGCCCCACAAAATCTGTGGCCGGGCCAAATCCTTTCCAGTTGAAAAAACTGTAATAGCCGGATTGAACAATCGGGTAAATCAAAAACACACTGAACAGCACCATGGCCGGGGCCAGGAACAGGATAATGGTTCCAAAATCCCGTGATTTCAGCGTGGGCGTGGATTTTGCCAACCAGGGAACACGCGTTTGCCCCAGATCCATAGACATTACCTCGCTAAAGTTTTCAAACGGAAGGGGATTGGGCATTTAGCCCAATCCCCTTAAAAAATGTAGCTACTGATCCAGTTCCATAGCAGCGGAGTCTTCGATGGTCTGGGCGACCTCATCGGGGGACTTGGTTTCGGCGAAGAGTTCCTGGACGGCATCGTTGACGACGGAGCCGACGGCTGGGGGGAGAGCCTGGTCGTAGTACAGTTGCAGGTAGGGAGCTTTGGCGGCATTCTCGGCGACGGTCTTGAGGAGCGGATCCTCAATGCATTCAGCAGTGTCTTCGACGACCGGCACGGTAAGGCCGACCTTGGTTTCAGCGCACTGCTGTTCTTTTGTGGTTAAGTACTTGAGGAAGGTAACAGCTTCATCGGGAGCGTCCTTGCCAATCGTCCAGCCGTTACCGCCGCCGAGGGCATCGGCGGGGTCACCCTTACCCCCCTCAACCATGGGGAAGGGGAACCAGCCGAGCTTGTCGGCAATCCCCTCCTTGTTGGCGCTCTGATCCTTTTCAACAGCGGGGGCCCACTGGCCCATCAGTTCCATAGCCGCCTCGCCATTGCCCATGAGGGTGGCCTGATCGTTGTAGGTCAGGCCGAGATAGCCGTCCTGGAAGGGTTCGAGGGCAATCAGCTCCTGGAGCTTCTGGCCGGCCTGGACGAAGGGTTCGTCGGCGAAGGAGCCCTGGCGGCTGTAAGCGGCATCGAAGGCTTCCTTGCCGCCCATGCGAATGGCCAGGTAGACCCACCAGAAGTGGCCGGGCCACTTATCGCCCTCGCCCAGGGAGATGGGGGTGATGCCGGCGTCCTTGAGCTTCTGAACGTCATCGAGCAGTTCGGCCCAGGTGGTCGGCGGGGCTTCGATCCCGGCTTTTTCAAACAACTCCTTGTTGTACCAGAAGCCAACCATGCCTTGGTCACGCGGAACGCCATAATTCTTGCCCTCGAAGCTGTAGACGGCCAGCGGACCGGCGGCATAAGTATCCCGCCAGCCATCTTTATCGAGATCGGCAGTGATGTCGCGCAACAGGCCGGCCTTGACGTACTCATTCATGACGCCGCCACCCCAACTCTGGAAAACATCCGGCGGTTCGCCCGACTGCATGACCGTGGTCATCTTGGCTTTGAAGGCTTCGTTTTCGAGGACCGTAACATTTACTTTGGCGCAGGGATTATCTTTCTCGAAAGCAGCAATCGCCTCGTTGAGCACGGCTTGATGAGTTTGGTCAGTGGTAATGTGCCAGTATTCGATGGTCACCGGTTCGGCGCACTCAGCCGCTGCCACCGCTTCTTCCGTCGCCGGCGCTTCGGCTGCTGCCGCTTCTTCTGTCGCCGCTGGTGCTTCGGCTGCCGGTTCCTCAGTCGCTGCCGGAGCTTGAGCGGCTGGCTGCTCTGGGGCAGGTGTAGCCGCACCGCCACACGCGGCTAACAGAAGCCCAAGCAGTAAGATGAGCGTCAACGATAGGATTTTCTTGTTTCGCATTTTTTCCTCCTTGAAAATAAACTGCCATTGAAACAACCTAAAAATAAGTAAGGTATACTGGGGATTGTTCTGATAGCCACCTCCATATCTATAATCTCTCTGGTATCGTTTCCGGTAACGTTACCGGAGTTGGTAAAAATCAATTCTGACCCTCTTGCGCCCAAATTAGTTTGGGCGCAAGAGGGTCAGAGAAACTAATTTTCAGGCGCAACGGCCCGGCAGGTATTTCTCACAATCAGTTTGGTTGGCATCCGGAAAAGCTGATTTTCAAGCGGCTGGTTCTGGATTAATTTGACCAGCATTTCAACAGCTACCCGGCCCATGTCGCTGATAAATTGATCTACTGTGGTTAAGCCGCCGTTCACAAAGGAGGCCTCTTCGATGTTATCAAAACCAACCACGGAAATATCTTCAGGCACTTTTAGCCCAATTTCGGTGATGGCCTCAATGGCTCCAATGGCGGATCTATCGTTTGCGGCAAAAATAGCGGTGGGACGCGCCGGCAGCGCCAGCAAATTTTGGGCACAGCGATAACCGGTTTCCCGGGTAAAATCGCCAACTTGGACCAGGTTGGGATCAAAGGGAATATTAGCCTGGCAGAGGCTGTCTTTGTAACCTTGCAAGCGTCGCAGGGCGCTCTGCAAATCAGGGCGCCCGCCGATAAAACCGATGCGCCGGTGTCCCAACCCGAGCAAGTATTCCATGACCGACAGCGCGCCGACATGATTGGTCGCAATTACGGCGGGAAAATCGGTGCTGTCAAGGTGGGGATCAACAGCAACAAGGGGATAATGGGTGGAGAAGGTTTCTGCGGTGGGCGTCACGACAATGATGCCGTCGGTAATACTGCCGTTCAGCAGTGAAACGTACCGGTGTTCGCGCGCGGCCCATGACCGCTTTGTACTGTTACCGCCGCTATAGACCAGCAGATCGTAGCCCAACTGCTCGATGGTCTGGTTGACCCCTTTGACCACATTGAGGCAAAAAGCCTGTTCTAGGTCCGGCACAACCAGACCGATGACGTTGGTCTTGCGGCTGCGCATGCTCCTGGCGGCTAGACTGGAGGCATAACCTAAGTCCTCAATGACCCGCTGGACTTTTTCGTAAGTTTCCAAGGCCACATCATCTTTATCGTTAAGGACCCGTGACACGGTGGAAACTGAGACACTGGCAGCATGGGCTACATCTTGAATTGTTACGGTCAGCTTGGGGCGTTTCATGATGAGATCTGCTTAGCCTCATTGCTAGAGTGGCGGTAACGTTGCCGGTAACGTTACCGGAAATATTATACCCAGTGGCGACATATGTCAAAAAAGGAGGGTGGCTTTTAAAGGGGGTGGATTACAATGGGATGAAAAAACACGGTGTAAATCTACTAACAGTCCCTGAGTGCCGACCGCTGACCGCAGACGGCAGTTGGCGATCAAAAACAGGAGGTCTATTTTCGCCCCGGCGGGCTAGAGGTAGGTCAGGCTTTCGCGCACGCTGATCCGAGCGGCTTGATGCACGGAGAACCAATTGGCTGTCATTGCCAAGCGAAGCGCCCATGACTCCCATCACCCCAGTTTTGGCGTGTTATTCGTACGCCAATACTTCGCGCACGGTCAGCCGTGAGGCGTTTTGGGCCGGGATAAAGCTGGCCAGCGCACTCAGAATCACGACCAGGGCCAGCCAGACCCAAACACCAATCATCGAGTAAGAAAAGTTCAAAGGGGTACCCACCACCGAAAGGCCCACAGCATCGCTCAACGCTTTGCCCAGAGGGTAGGCCAGAATAGCTCCAAATAGCCAACTGATCAAGCCGATGGCAATGCCCTCCCGAATAAAAACCCGCGCTACGCCCTTGTTTGGGGCGCCAATAGCCCGCAGCACGCCAATCTCACGCGTTCGTTCGAGCACGTTGATGCTCATGGTACCCATCAACCCAAGGCCCCCGACAATCGCCAGCATCAGGGCCATAACCAGTAAGAGAAAAATGATCACCGCAAAAGTAGCCTGCGCCTCGGTCCGCTCCTTGGACATCGTGAATATATTGTTGACCTGAACGCCCCGGCGTTCAAGGTAAGCTTTCAACGCGGCCGTTGTTTCCCTCATCGAGGCTTCGTCATGGCGCTCGGTGTCCACAATCGCCGCATCGGTCCGGCCCACATTCCCCAACGTCCGCGAGATGTAAGGATAGTTGACGTAAGAAAAGGGGATAAGCATGCCCAGACTCACACCTACCACGCGGAAGGGTCTCTCCCGGCCCTCAATCTTGAGCACTATTTCATCGCCCAGCTTAAGGTCAGGCTCTTCCTTCATCAGAATAGCATCCACCACGATCGCATTTTCATCCTCGGGCACCAGCCAGCGGCCTTGTACAATCTTTGGGCCAGAGACGAGTTCAGAACGAACGTCAAACCCCGTTAAAAAAATAGTATTACTTTCGCTGCCATCCGGCCGCACGCGACGGGCCGGAAGCTGAAAATAGACATCGGCATCAACCACACCCGGCACAGTTTTGGCTTCATGCTTAATTTTCTCGATGCGGTATGGCCGCGAAAAGGTAATCATACTATCAAAGTTGTACAACTGCATAAAATCATCCAATGTTCGGTCCAGGGCAGACTGTACGCTGAAAACGCCAATGAAGGTGGCGCCGCCCAGAGTCAGGGTGATAAGCGTCAAGGCCAGCCGTACCTTGCTCCTAAAAATATTGCGCAGTGACAGCAAAACAGGCCGTAGCAGAAAATGGCGGGCGAACCACAAGTTTGCCCCGGAAAGTAAGCGGTCAATGAAGCCGGTTCCAAATCGACCTTTACCCAGCGTGTAGACGCTCATCGCTTCTACCGGGCTGATGCGCAAATTGACAATAAAGGGGAACAGCGAGGCCAGTACCGGGACCATGAGGCCCATAATAATCTGCACAAAAATCGCTCCTGCCGGTATGCTCAGGTTGGCCAGGTCAAAGTTGAAATAAGTGGCCATGACCCGGCTAAGCTCGCGCGCCCCCACGCTCGAGAGCGGGATTGCCAGCACCAGGGCGATGAGGCCATAAATCAAGACCATCCCCAAATACATGCCCAGAAGCTGATATGTTTGAGCGCCAATGGCTTTCATGATCCCAATTTGTCGCTTCTGTTGGGTTAGCAGGGCCGAAACTGTGTTAACAATCAAAAATACACTCAGTAGGAGCGACAGCAATCCCAACGTACCCATCAGAAACAAAATCGCCTGGAGAATATCGTCGAGGGGAAGCTGTCCAGGCTCGGCAGTAATTAGCATGGGAATGGTCAAGCCATTTCGCTCAGCTTTGCTTTTGACTTCGTTGACAACCTGCTGGGCAAATTCCTTGTCTGTTTGATGCTTGGCCACCACATACAGTTCATTAAAGCCGTACTCTTCCCCCAGCCATTTGAGCGTCTCGAATGAGATGTAGCCATACGGCGTTCCGTCTATTTGGGCCGGCAATTGGGCCGCGTCGTGAGCCAGGCCGGCAATACGCATTTTACGTTGCTTCTCGTTGGGCAATTCAATCAATAACGGGTCGCCCACCTGGGCGTTGAGCAGAGATAGGGCCAGCCGTTCGATCAGAATCTCTTGTTTCGGCGGGGGCCAGGCCCCACTCTCAGAGAATATTTTGTTGACCCGCATGTCGTCATAATCAGGCACGGCAAAGACCTTCAGGTTTATCCACTCGTCCGGGCCAATTTTTACCTGCACGTCAAAGGCGCGTCGAGCATCCGCCTCCTCTACGTTGCGCATACCCCGCACCGCCTGGATGAAGTCTTCTTCAAAGAGTTCGGTGGTGCGGACCGTGCCGCTGGATGGATTGATAGCGGCAAAACTCTCGGCCATCCCCTCAGACAAAATTGCCTGCGCGCTGACAATAGT
Organism: Anaerolineales bacterium; assembly: GCA_015075185.1. Classification (GTDB taxonomy): domain Bacteria; phylum Chloroflexota; class Anaerolineae; order 4572-78; family J111; genus DSQQ01. The sequence continues at coordinate 602,666 of JABTUW010000005.1, forward strand.
GCCCACCGCAAAAAGGCCAACGGCAATAGACAGTACAATCAACATCGTCCGGATTTTATTTCCCCACAGGTCATTAAGCACTTTGACCCAGCGTGATTTAAGCATGGCGGCTTACCTCCTGGCTTTTCCCGGCCTGGCCGTTGTCAGCCGCAATCTGCCCATCGGCCAAAACAATGGTGCGCGTAGCTCGCCTGGCAATATCCTGATCGTGCGTGACCAACACCACGGTTTTGCCTTGCTTAACCAATTCCTCAAATAAGTCTATCACTGCCTCTGATGTTGCCGAATCCAGGCTGCCTGTTGGTTCGTCCGCTGCCAAAATTGGCGGGTCATTGGCCATCGCCCGCGCAATGGCGACCCGCTGCTGCTGCCCCCCCGACACTTCCGAGGGCAGTTTGTGGGCATGTTCAGCAATTTCGACTTGTTCCAATAGATCCAACGCTCGCTGGCGCTGCTGGCGAAGGGAGTAACGGTTAGCAAAATCCATCGGTAGGGTTACGTTGTGGAGGACGCTCAGCGTAGGGATAAGCTCAAACGTTTGGAAAACAACGCCCACAGTTTGCCCACGCCACCTGGCCGCCTTTTCGGGCCGTAATTGATGTACGGCTGCGCCGGCCACCCAAATCTCACCTGAGGTCGGGCGGTCGAGTCCTGTAATCATGTTGATCAGGGTCGTCTTGCCGCTGCCCGATTTGCCGGTGACGGCTACAAATTCACCGGCCTGGATTTGCAGATCAATGCCTTTGAGCGCCACCACATCACCTGCTAAACCCTGGTAAGTTTTAACAACCTGGCTCAACTTGAGCAGTGCTCCGTCATTTGAGTTTTTCGATCCATTCGACCTAAAACCAAACATCATGATCTCCTGTTGCGCTGCCCGGGATTAATCCCTGCCATCCACGATCAAACCATCAGCCAGCACGATGGTACGCTGGGCGCGTCTGGCTAAATCATTGTCGTGCGTGACCATTAAGATCGTCTTGCCACTGTCCACCAGGTTTTCAAAGAGTCGAAGGACAGTCTCGGCGGTTATAGAGTCCAGGTTACCTGTAGGCTCGTCGGCAGCCAAAATAGGGGGATCGTTGGCTAACGCCCGCGCAATGGCAATGCACTGTTGCTGACCTCCCGACAGGGCCAAAGGCAGTTGGTGGGCATAGTCGGCCATGCCCACCTGCGCCAGCAAGTGCAGCGCTCGCTCAGGGCGTTCATGGCGAGGGTAACGTTGGCCATAGTCCATCGGCAGCATCACGTTCTCAACGGCCGTCAGTGTCGGCAGCAGTTGAAAGAATTGAAAGATAAGGCCGATAGCGCGGCCACGCCACACCGCAATCTGCCCTTCTTTGAGCGCATGCACCGCTGTATCGCCGACTAAAACCTCACCCGAGGTGGGACGGTCAATGCCGGTAATCATGTTGATGAGCGTAGACTTGCCGCTGCCCGACTTGCCGACAATGGATACAAACTCACCTGCCTGGACTTGCAGATCAATACCTTTGAGGGCGGTGAAGACACCTGCCGCTCCCTCAAACGTTTTTACCACCCGGTGGAGGCCGACAAGGTATCCGTTGCTGCTGTAGTTTTTGTTTGATGTTTTAGAGTTATTTGGCTTAAGACTGATCCCTAACATCGCTGCTCTTTCCCCTGATTGGTGTCTCGCCAAGCGCAGGTTGGAGACAATGCCAAGAAGTGACAGGCTGATGTGCTTCTCCATTGTTCCCTTCCATTGTATCAACCAACAGGCGTTGTGTCAGTCTCCAAAAGGGGTATTCAGGGGGTATAAAAAGGTGTATTTGTCAGCAATGTTTATAAAGGAAAGTTTGATCGCTGGAGGTGGCTTAAAGTTGTCCAAGGCCGGGGGTTATAGTATATCCAAATCCCGAGCTCGGGCAACGGCGGCTGTGCGGCTATGAACATCGAGTTTGCTGTAGATGGTACTTAAGTGTTTCTTGACCGTACCGACCGTTATAATCAGCCTGTTTGCGATCTCTTCGTTGGAAAGCCCAGCAGCAAGAAGCCGCAACACCTCTACTTCGCGCTCACTCAGAGGCTCGATAAGGACAGAGGGGGAGGGGTGCGCGGGCGCCCGGGTGACTTGTTTCTCTCTGGTATCAAACGCCTCCAGGAGTTTGCCCACATAATCTACCGCAATCCCTCGAACTACTGCCTGCCGCAGCAGTTTTTCCATCGGAGGGCCATTGTCAACGAAGATGCGGACAAAACCTTCCGCCTGGGCCAGGGTCAAAGCCTGGCGTAAGAGACTCATAGCTTGGGAGGTGTCTCCGTTGGCCTGCTGCGCCAGCGCCTGCAGCAGCAAGATTTCGATAACGCTTCTGCCCCGGCCCAGCTTTACCGCCTCTGGGTAGAGCGCGTCCAGCAATTGGAGAGCTAACTGGGCCGGATCGCCTGAGAGTGCCTGATCGGTAGGGAAACCGGCCGAAGCCTGGGCAAGGAGGACCCGGGCCAGGGTGAGCTGCTCAAATTCATGGAAGAGGTAAGTATCACCCAGATCATCCGGCGTGCCAGCAGGTAAGTTCAGGGTGTCGGCAGCCCAGCGAGCGGCGGCGATAAGATTGGCCTGCCTGAGCCACAGCCGGGTCCGGTGGGCGGCTAAATTTCGATAAGCCCACTGGCTAAATTTTTGGACGATTTGCCCGGCCTGTTCGATGGCTTCCAGCGCCCCGGCGGCATCTCCTTGCGCTTGTTTCAGGCTCGTCTGGATAATGTAACCATCATAAGCACCGATTTCCCCTAACTGCTGATTCAGACGGAAACCTTCGGCCAGATGCTGGGCGGCGGCTTCCAGGTTATTCCACTCGTACATTATCGTCGCCAGCCCGATATGCGCCTGAGCGGCCCCTGGCAACTCGTGACCCTCCGGTGTTGTCGCCAGTGCCAGGGCTTGCTGATAGGTTGCCAGCGCCTGGTGCAGCCGGCCCTGCCATATTTGCGCCTCGGCTATTTGACACTGGATGATGACCGTTATTATCACATTGCCGCTTTTTTGGCTAAGCTCCGCTACTTCGGCATAGGCCTGGCGGGCCGCCTCCACGTCTCCCTTCATAAAGCAAGCCAGACCCCGATTGAGATTAGTTACACCGCGCAAAAATGGGTCACCTGCCGGTAACAATGCCTGCGCTTGCCCGGTGAGTTCGTTGGCGCGCCGCATATCCCCCCGGAACAAAGCGATAAGTGTGCGAATGGCGGTCACCTGAGCCAGAACGACCGGATCGGCCTCAAGCGCACTGGCGGCCTGGAGACGCTGTTCTGCTTCGACGACTTGATTGTTGAGGATTAAGGTCCAGGCGTGAAAGAGGCACAGATGGGGCCGCTTCAGAATTAATTCCTCCGGCAGGACAGTCAGCCACTTTAGCAGCGTTACCGTCTCGCTGCGCATTAACAACTCCTGGCCCACCTGCTCCACCAAATACGCTGCTCGCTCAAAATCCAGCGCGCTCAAGGCGTGGTGGATGGCTTCAGCTATCAATCCCTGCCGCTCATGCCACTCACTGGCCCGGCGGTGCAAAATTGAAACACGCTCCGGGGACAGGCTTTGCAGCCGGTGGTGCAGGGCCTCGGCAAAGAGATGATGGTAGCGATACCAGCGCCGTTCATCGTCCAGGGGTAATAAGAATAAATTGGCCTGCTCCAGACGTTCCAGGATAGCCTGGCTATCCATCCGGCCCATCACAGTGTTGCAGAGAGAGCCGGATAGATGGTTGAGAATGGAGGTTTGGAGCAAGAACTCCTGAATAGCCTGAGGCTGCTGTTGAAGGACTTCATCCATCAAATAGTCAATGATGTAACGATGGCTGCCGCTGAAATGGTTGATGAAGGAAGTAATATCGTGGCGGCCTTGCATTGAAAGGGCGGCCATTTGTAAACCGGCTGCCCAACCTTCGGTGCACGTTTCCAATACGGCAATATCGGTGGGGGAAAGATTTAAGCCCATTACCTGCTGTAGAAAAGTCGCTGTTTCGTTGGGGGTAAAGCGTAACTCGTCGCCTCGAATTTCGACCAGTTGCTGCCGGGCGCGCCAGCGGGCCAGGGGCAAAGGCGGGTCGGCGCGGGTGGTGATGATGATGTGCATCGGGGGCGGCAGGTGGTCCAGGAGAAAGGCTACCGCTTCGTGAATAGACGGGGAGGTGATTAGATGATAATCATCAAGAACCAGAGCGAAAGGGGCGGACCACAGATTCACCTCGTTAATGAGGTGGGTCAGGATGAGTTTAGGCGGTGTAGGCTGCGGCGACTTCAGTAAGGCCAGGATAGTCTCACCAAAACCTGGCTCAAGGATGGCTAGAGTGGCGACAATGTAAGTAAAGAAGCGCGCCGGATCGTTGTCGTCATCGTCGAGCGCTAACCAGGCCAGAGGAAACTTACGGCCTGCTTCATCAGCATGCCACTCGCTGATGAGAGTGGTTTTGCCAAAACCGGCTGGCGCGGAAATAAGGGTCAGCGGGCGGGTAAGCCCATCGGCCAGCCGCGTCAGCAGGCGAGGGCGATGAACCAGGTCCGGACGCGCCGCCGGTAAGTAAAGTTTGGCCGTGAGTAGCAACGGAGCAGCAGGCACACCAATCCTCCACCTCCATTGTAGATGAAATCTGCCTCACGACCAAACTCCTACGGTAGAGACTCAGGCTTCTTCGCCTGACCGGCCATCGCAGGGAAGATGATCCCAATCAGTGGCAGCTCGTTGCAGCAAGCCGTAGACCTCGTCGGGCAGGGTCTCGTCGGGATCAGTAATGCCTAGCTCGGCGTAGCGTTTCAGATGGTCCCACAGCCGGGCCGACAGGGCTTCGGCGAAGGGGCGCAGCGCTCCATTGGTATCGGCCTCGATGAGGCGGGCCAGGTGAACACTGGCGCAGGGGTCGCCTTCTTCCAGATAGGTGGCCAGAGATTCTGCCTCTTGATGTAAATCTATTTTGACTGCTTCATTAAACATAGTAAACCTTTCTAACTGACTGCCGGCAGGGGTAAACCTTAGCCGCCGGCTGACAAAAACAACTACCTAAAAAGTCTTCCTACCACTCGCCCGTCTCTAAATACTCATGGATGGCCCGGGCGGCAATTTTGCCCTGGCCCATCGCTAGGATGACGGTCGCCCCGCCGGTAGCTACATCACCGCCGGCAAAGACTCCCTTTTTTGAAGTTTTCATGGTCAGTTGGTCAACCTTGATAATATCGCCGCGCCCGGTTTCCAGGCCGGGGGTGGTCTTGGGGATCAGAGGGTTTGGGCTTTGGCCGATGGCAATCACGACTACATCCGCCGAGATGCGGAAATTGGAATTCGGGACCGGCACCGGGCGGCGGCGGCCGGAGGCATCCGGCTCGCCCAACTCGTTGCGCAGACACTCAATCTCCTTGACCCAGCCGTTGTTATCGGCGTGCAGGGCCAGCGGCGTGACCAGCAAGTTGAGCTGCACGCCCTCCTGGACGGCGTGATGAATCTCCTCCTCGCGGCAGGGCATTTCCTCGCGCGAGCGGCGATACACTATCAGCGACTCCTCAGCCCCCAGGCGCAAGGCTGTCCGCGCCGCATCCATAGCCACGTTGCCGCCGCCGATGGTCGCCACACGCCGGCCATGAACGATGGGCGTGTCGTACTCCGGAAAGCGGTAGGCTTTCATCAAATTGGCCCGGGTCAGATATTCGTTGGCCGAGAAGACCCCGTTCAAGTTTTCGCCGGGAATATTCAGAAACCAGGGCAGCCCGGCCCCGGTGCCCAAAAAAACAGCGTCGAACTCTTCCAGCAGCTCATCTATCGTCGCCGCCGTGCCGATGACGAAGTCCTTGACTAACTTGACCCCCATCCGGCAGACATATTCGACCTCGCGGCGGACAATGGCCTTGGGCAGGCGGAACTCAGGAATGCCGTAGACCAAGACGCCTCCGGCTTCATGCAGCGCCTCAAAGATGGTCACATGGTGGCCCTGCTTGGCCAGGTCGGCGGCGACGGTCAGCCCGGCCGGCCCGGAACCGACCACGGCGACCTTTTTGCCGGTGGGCGGGGCCAATTCAGGGATGGGCGCCTCGCCTTGCGCGGCTTCCCAATCGGCCACAAAGCGTTCCAGGCGGCCAATCGAGACCGCCTCGTACTTTTTGCACAAGGCGCAGCTCCCCTCACACTGCGATTCCTGGGGACAGACCCGGCCTGTGACCGCCGGCAGGGCATTGGTCTCTTTGATCAGGTTGATGGCCCCACGAAAGTCTCCGTCGGCCACGAGCTGCAAAAAGCCGGGGATGTTGATCCCGACCGGGCAGCCGCCCATACAGCCGGGACGCTTGCACATCAGGCAGCGTTGGGCTTCGGCTATGGCCTGCTCGGGGGTATAGCCGTAGGGAACCTCTTCGTAGTTTTTGACACGCTCAGCCGGAGGCTGTTCCGGCATGGGGGTTTTATTTGGAATAATCTGTTTAGGCATACGTACTTACCTCTCCGCCGATTCCGTCTCCGGCCCCAAATACGCTTTGCGCCGGGATAACAGCAATTCCCAATCTACCTCATGGCCGTCGAAGTCCGGGCCGTCTACACAGGCAAAGCGGGTTTTGCCGCCCACCACGATCCGGCACGCGCCGCACATACCGGTCCCGTCAATCATAATCGGGTTCAGGCTGACGACGGTTTTGACCTCAAAGGGGCGCGTTGTTTCGGACATCTGATACATCATGAAGGTGCAGCCCAGGGCAATGACCCGGTCAACCGTCTCTCCGGCGGCCAGCATGCGGTCAACCATATTCGGATAGCCCTCTTTTTCGCCTAGAGACCCATCGCGGGTGGCAATCAGGACTTCATCGCTCACGGCTGTCAGCCGGTCGAGCCAGTAGAGCAAAAATTTGCTGCGCCCCTCGACGAAGGAGATAACCCGGTTGCCTTTTTCCTTCAGGGCGCGAGCGACCGGGTAAATGCTGCCGATGCCGTAGCAGCCGCCGGCGCACAGCACCGTGCCCCAGGTCTCTACCTCTAGCGGCTTGCCCAGCGGACCGGCAAAGGTCGGTAAAATATCGCCGGGCTTGAGTTGGCCCAACTTGTAAGTCGAGGTTCCCACCTGCATAAAAACACAACTGACCAGGCCGGCTTCGCGGTCCCAATCCGCTACCGTCAGCGGGATGCGCTCGCCGTGCTCGTCGGCCCGGACGATGACAAACTGGCCCGGCTGAATTTTGGCTGCCACCGCCGGGGCGTGGACTGTCAGCAGTTGCAGGTTGGGCACCAGCGGCTCACGGCGGACGACAGTAGCCGGTTCCGGCTCAAAGAGGCCGGAAGTGTGGTCCTTTTGATCTTTGGTAGACGTTGTTTCGGTCATGTGTCACCTTGGCTTCTAGCCTAACCCTTCCATTTCAGCCGTCAACGGGCTGGCAGTATTATGAAAATCCCGGATATAACTTCTTCATACAATCTGGACATATGGCATGGCTAAAGAGAACTTCGCTGTGATCGCTAATATAGGTCTCTACTTGCTGCCAGTAACCTTCGTCGGTACGTATTTTTTTGCAGGAAGCACAGATGGGAATGATGCCTCTCAAGATTTTGATTTCCTTTTGCGCCTTTTCCAGTCTGTCTGCTCGTTCCTGGGCTAATTCATACAGCCTCGCATTCTCAATAATCAACGGATCAAACTCTGCGTCCGCGGGACAATCTTTATCCACAATTTCATATTGAGATTCCGCCGTTTTACTTTCCACGTCAAACGTTTTGCGGTGAAGCCGCATCGTCTTATTGTGTTTGTCGGCTAAGTAGTACAAGCATAAATTCAAGGGACAGGACAGGAAGGGATTATCGACAATTTCATGTAACTCTTTATAAGCGGCAATACCGTACAAATTATGCCAAACGTAGTTCTGGCCCTGATCTGCCGGCTCAATATCCAGGCTTTCGGCAAATCCATTCTTTACAAAAAGTTCGATCATGGTGGAGAGATCCTCTAAACTGCCTTTCTCCTCAAATTGGAAATCGTGACTGTTAAGATAATCAATTATTTCTTTCCCGACATCCTTGAGAATAGACCCCTGGGCAAACGCATTGTACTTTGCCAGAATCTTGCCAAAAGCAACCAGGAGGGCTTCGTAAAGTACTTTCTGAAAATCCTCCACGCCTACCTCCCTTCAGCAATCACCTATCTATTCTCTCAACCCGAACCGCATACGCCTTTGCGCTTGGGGTCAGATGAGGGAACAGGCTAGAGGCGCTGAGCCGGTTGAAACTAATAAATGCAGCCCCTTCCGGCAGCAGCCCATTTGCCCGGCGAACCAGGCACTCGGCGCTGCCGTAGGGCGAGACCACTTTGGCCAGGCAGCCCTCGGCCAGACCCAACCGCTCGGCATCGAGCGGGTTGAGATGCAGAATTTCTTCTTGTTTGACCAGGTTCATGCCCGCCACCTGCTCAGTCAGGCCGGCGCCGTGGTAGTACAGCAAATTGCGCTCGGTCAGCAGGGTTAGCGGGAAGGCGTCGCTGGCGAAGCGAGGAATACCATTCAGGCTGAAGGGCGCGACTTCCGTCGGGGGGACCGGTTCGAAGCGCCGGATATAACCCGTTAGATCGAGTGTCTCATAAGCAGCCCCGGCATAGGCGGGCACCAGGGCCGCAATCTCGGCTATCACCGCTGCCGCCGCCGGGTAAGACCACGCTGTGTCCATTCGTTCTGCTACATCCCGGACAATCATCCAGCCGGGCCGGGCCAGTCGCAAGGGTGAAATCGCCTGATGTAAGCGCTGCACCCGTCCTTCCATGTTAGTCAGCGTGCCGTCCTGCTCGGCGAAGGTCGTCGCGGGCAGCACCACATGGGCGTACTGCATCGCCTCGGTCTCGACAATATCCTGCACCAGCAAAAATTCCAGGTTGGCTAATTCCGGGAGCGGCGGCATTTCCCCGGCCAGCCAGAGAGCCTTGAGCTGTCCCTGGCGGATTCCTTCGACCATGCCTTCATAAGTTAAGCCCGGTTGGGCGCTCAACTTTGTTCCCCAGGCTGTCTCAAAGGTAGCGCGAGCATTCGCATCGCTCACCGGGCGATAGCCGGGCAGCAGGGCCGGATGGAGGCCCAGATCATACGCGCCGACGAAATTGCCTTCACCCGGCACACCCATAACGCCTGCGCCCAATACGGAAGCCAGATGACGAATAGTCTTGATGCTCTCCATTGCCGTGGGGTGGTGGGTCACGCCGGAGCCGTAAATAAATACCATACGGCTGCCGCGATGTTTCGCCAGCAGGTGGGCTGCCTGGGTAATCACTTCTGGTGCAACCCCGGTGATACTGCTTACTTGCGCCGGGTCCAGCCCGTTAAACGTTGAACGTTCAACATTTAACTGACTCATAATCCCGGCCAGTAAGACATGATCCGTAGCAATATTGGGTTGAAGCCAGAGCCCTGCTTCCTGGGCCAGCTTGGTCTGGCGGGTGTCTATGGCCAGCAAAGCTGCGCCCCGGCTCAAGGCATGGCGAATTTGCAGGTCCAGGATCGGATGCGAGTCAAAGAGATTCGCGCCAATTACCAGGATACAGTCTGCCTCGCGCACCTCGTGGATGGCGGGAGCGTCAATATCCCGCAGGGTTTTGATCAATTCAAGCATATCGCTGCGTTCGGGGAAACCGGCGGCCAGGGCAATGTTATGGCTGCCCATCACCGTCCGGGTGAATTTTTGCAGTAAGTAATTCTCCTCATTTGTGGCGACAGCCGAGGCGACGGCGGCAAAGGAATCGCCCTGGTAACTGCTAAGGCGCTCGGCGACAACGGCCAGCGCCTCGTCCCAGGAAACCTCGACCAAACGGTTGTTGCGCCGCAGCAGGGGTGTTTTCAGCCGGGTGGGACTATGGACTACCTCGACCACCCCAAAGCGGCCGCGGGTGCAGAGCTGCCCGCCACTGGTCGGGCCATCGGCCCGACCAACGGTGCGCATGACTTTGTTGTTTTTCACCTGTACATCCACTTCGCAGCCCACTGCACAGTAGGGGCAAACGCTGGGTATAGTGGCTGCCGGCGTCCCTTCCCACTTGCCGCGCTTGTCGGCCAGGGCGCCGGTGGGGCAGACATCCACGCAGGAGCCGCAAAATTCGCAGTTGGTGTCCAGGTGGGAACGGCCAAAGGCGGTCCCGACAATGGTGTGCTCGCCGCGATTCACAAAAGCCAGCGTCCCGGTATGGCGCACCTCCTGGCAGACTCGCACACAGCGCCCGCACAAAATGCATAGGTTGTAATCCCGGTCAAAGAAGGGGTCCTCGTGCTCGACCGGCAGGCCGCGATAGGTGATCGGGTAAGGCAGGTCGGTGATTTCGAGGTAATCCACCAGCTTCTGCAATTCGCACTGGCCGTTGGCCGGGCAGTACTGGCAGCCGGTCGTTACCGCCGCCTTGCGAATGGTCCCGCAGTGAAAGAGACCGCAGTCAACCTTGCAGACCAGGCAGGTGTAGGGATGCTCGGCCAGGATCAGGCTGAGGATTTCGCGCCGCAGATTTTGCAGGGTCTCGGTCTCGGTCTGGACGACCAGCCCCTCGCTAACGGGGACGGTGCAGGCTGTCGGGTAGCCCCGCAGTTGCTCTATCTGGACAACGCACATGCGGCATGCGCCGGCCGGCCGGAGTTGGGGTAGGTAACAGAGGGTCGGCACATAAATTCCCTGCGCCTGCGCCGCTTCCAGGACGGTCATGCCGGGTTCGGCTTTGACTTGCTGGCCATTAATCGTCAGTGAGATGGACATCGTTGTACTTCCCTTCATGTCAGTTCACCACGACAGCGTGATAATTACAACTGTCGTAGCAAGCGCCGCAGTGGATACACAACTTGGGATCAATCACATGGGGCTTCGATTTAGTGCCGCTGATGGCATTAACCGGGCACATCCGGGCGCACAGGGTGCAGCCGTTGCAGGCATCGTTAATCCAATAAGTGATCAGGTCCGGGCAGACCGCCGCCGGGCAGCGGTGCTCGACGATGTGGGCCATGTACTCATCCCTAAAATAGCGCAGCGTGGTCAGGACCGGGTTGGGCGCGGTTTGCCCCAGGCCGCACAACGAACCGGCCTTGACGGTTTGGGCCAGCGTTTCCAGCCGGTCGAGGTCGGCCAATTTGCCCTGGCCTGCTCTGATGCGCTCAAGAATATCGAGCATCTGGCGGGTGCCGACGCGGCAGGGCGGGCACTTGCCGCAGGACTCGGTCTGGATGAAGGAGAGGAAGTAGTAGGCAATGTCCACCATGCAGGTGCGCTCATCCATCACGATCATACCGCCCGAGCCCATGATTGTTCCGGCGGCGGTCAGCGATTCGTAATCCACCGGGGTGTCCAGTTTATCGGCCGGGATGCAGCCGCCCGACGGCCCGCCGGTTTGCACTGCTTTGATGGGCCGGCCATCCAGGCTGCCGCCGCCGATGCCGTAGACAATTTCCCGCAGCGGGGTTCCCAGCGGGACTTCGATCAGGCCGGTGTTTTTGACCTTACCGGCCAGGGCAAATGTCTTGGTCCCCTTGCTGCGCTCGCCGCCGAAGTGAGCATATTCGTCTGCGCCGAGCCGCATAATGGTTGGCAGGGTGGAGAGGGTTTCGACGTTGTTGATGACCGTCGGTTTACCCCACAGGCCCGACACTGCCGGGAAGGGTGGGCGGGGCTGGGGCATGCCGCGCTTACCTTCGATGGAGGCGATCAGCGCCGTTTCTTCGCCGCAGACAAAGGCGCCGGCCCCCTCGCGGATTTGGATGTCGAAATTGAAGCTGGAATCGAGAATATTATTGCCCAGCAATCCAATCTGGCGCATCTGGACCAGGCCCTGCCTGAGCCGTTCGACGGCCAGGGGATACTCAGCCCGGATGTAGATATAGGCCGTAGTTGCGCCCAGGGCATACCCGGCAATTAGGATTCCTTCCAGCAGGGTGTGCGGGTCGCCCTCGATGAGCGAGCGATTCATGAACGCGCCGGGGTCGCCCTCGTCGGCGTTGCAGATGAGATATTTCACATCGCCCGGCCGGTCGCGGCAAATCTGCCATTTCATGGCTGTCGGGAAGCCCGCTCCGCCGCGCCCGCGCAGCCCTGACTTTTTGACCTCGTCAATCACCTCCTGGGGCGTTATGGCTAGGGCCTTTTCAAAACCCGTATAGCCCTCGCGGGCCAGGCAGTGATCGAAATTGGTCGGATCAATCAGGCCGCAGTTGCGCAGGATAATGCGCGGCTCGATGCCCAGCATGGGGTGGGCGACCAGCGAGGGAATACCGTCAAACGGTTGCGCCCCGAACACGCCAATAGCCAGGTCGGCGCAGGGATCATCGCCCAGCAGCCACTTCTCGGTGATTCGCATCGCTCCACGCGTGTTGACGTTGCCATATAAAATAGAAGGCTGTCCCGGCTTGCTGACAATGACGACCGGTTCCAGGTAACACACGCCGATGCAGCCGACCTGGCTGATTGCCAAATCGAGACCCCGTTCGTCCTGCTGCTTGTGGAAGGCGGTCAAGGTGTCGCCGGCTCCGGCAGCCTGGCCGCAGGTGGCTGCGCCGATGCGCACCTGGGGCCGGTTGGACTGCTCCAACGCCTGCCACTCGACCTTTGCTTTGGCTCGCGGTTCTGCCAATGATGTTGCCATAGTTAATCCCCGTATTTCTTGAGTAACTTTTGGGCTTTGGTCGAACTCATCCGGCCGTGCACTTGTTTATCCACCACGACCACCGGGGCCAGGGCGCAGCAGCCGAAACAGGCCACGTGCTCCAGGCTAAATTTTTCGTTGGGGGTCGTTTGACCGGCCTTGATCTTGAGCTGGTGCTCTAGCAATTCGAGGAGACGGGCGCTGCCACGCACGTGACAGGCCGTGCCCAAACAAACTTTGATGGTATGTTCACCGGGTTTGGTAAAACGGAATTGGGAATAAAATGAGGCGACCCCAAAGATTTCGCCCGGTGAAACTTTGGCAAAATCCCCAATCTCGTCCACAGCTTCGGGCGAGATGTAACCGTAAGATTCTTGCACTTCTTGAAGCAAGGGGATCAAAAAACCGCGATCTCCTTGCGGGTAGCGGACTAATATCTGTTCAATCTGATCGGCCATGCTGACCTCGTGGACCGGTGTCTTATCCGGTTGATTTTACTTGATTTGATTGTTTAAATTTTACTGAAGTTAACAGCTAGGGGAAGTCTTCAAAAGGTGAAGGTTTCTTTGCCCCCTTATCTGCATTATAAGGCAAGTAGGTAGGGGCTAATAGTGACAGATGTCACTAACTCCTGCGACAAATTTCACTTAAATGATAAAACACCCGAAGCCTTTACGACTCCGGGTGTTTTTTCTACTTTAGTTTCTTGGATATTTAGCGCTGCCCGTAGGGTTTGGCCGGAACAGATTGTAGGTAAAGCCAGAGGGCGCTGATTTCTTCATCGCTCATTTGGGCAAAGTTGGGCCAGGGCATCTGCTTTGGATCCAGACTCGATCCATCGGGGCGTTTGCCCTCGCGGATGGCTACGAGGAAATCCTGCTCAGTCCACTTGCCCAGGCCGGTTTCAGCCTCGGGGGTAAGGTTGGCCGGATAGGGCGGCTCAGCCGGCACGCCCGGAATCGGACCGCCGGAAAGCGTGGCCCCGTGGCAGCCGCTGCAGGTTTGAGCCAGATACGCGCCATATTCCTTGGTGACACCCGGCTCAACGGCGACCGGCCGTGGCGCTTCATGGTTTATTTTCTCGGCTGGGAGGACCGGGATTTGATCGGTCACCAGCAGAACTCGTCCCAACGGTCCCAGGCTGTTGGCGGCAATCTCCTGATCTACCGGCGGCAGACTCTTGATGTAGGCAATAAGCGCGCCCAGGTCGGTGTCGTTAATGCCATTGAATTCTTCAGACGGCATAACCCACAGGGGTTTGCCACTGGAGTCAATGCCGTGGCGGATCGCCCGCACCCAGTCGCCGTCGGTGAAAGCGCCGCCAACACCGCCTTGCCCTGCCGTGAGATTACTGGCGTTGATCCGCCCCAGCAGGGGGTCGTCAATAAAGTCGCCGCCTGCGCCATTTTCTTTGTGGCAGTCCATACAGCCGCGTGTCGCAAAGAGCCGCTTGCCCTCGGCTACCGCAGCGGCGTCAGTGGGGATGGTAACACGCTCCGGTTGGACATTGTAAGTTTTGTTAAGACGCGACTCGCTCATAAAGTACACGCCGACCAGCGCCAGCAGGATTAAGCCTACCAGGCCACCCAGAATGATTCCCAACCACTTTAACACCTTTTTCATAGACTCCTCTTTTGAGATAATTTTTAGGATTACCCCCAGATTAGCCTATGAACGTCCAGCCATCGTTACGAGCAGCGTTACCGTTCTTTTAATCTGTTACAAACCGGCCAATTGCAGTGCCTCTTGAGCTGACTTGCCGTCATGGATCACGGCCTTAAAGGCCCGGACTGCCCCGGTGATATTCTCAAAACTCCACACGTTGCGGCCAATAGTTGCGCCCCGCGCGCCGCTCTGGACGACCTCGGTCATCATATTCAATGCGGCTTCTAACGTCTCTGCCCTGGGTCCTCCAGCAGCGACGACCGGCACCGGGCAGTCGGCCACGATCTGGGCATAAGCTTGAACATCGCCGCAGTACGGCACCTTGACCACATCTACGCCAACCTCGGCGGCGCACCGGACGGCCCAGGCAATATCCTCCGGGGCGAAGGAAATCTTTAGACCGTTGTTTACATCACGCGGGTAAACGTGGCAGATCACCGGTATATCGAAACGGGCCGCCTCGCGAACATAATCGGCGGCCACGCGCAGGTAGGCTCCTTCGGTGCTGCCGCGCACGTAGGTAACAATTGCCATCGCATCCGCGCCCAGCCGCACGACCTCCTCGGGCGTGGCGACCGGCTCATAAGCGGTGTCGTCGAAACGGCAGAGGATGCTTTGCACAATCAGGGGCACGGCTCCAGCGTAAGGCAGCCAGGCCGAAGTGGCCGTACCTTTATGCATGGTCACGGCGTCGGGCCGGGCGGCGACGATAGACGCTAGGGTGGATTGAATATGCCGCAGTCCAGGGGGCAGACCAGTCTGGTAGCCCATTAAGTGATCTACCGCAATAGAACAGAGCCGGCCAGATGGGTGGGCAAACAGCCGGTTCATGCGAATAGTTTTACCTATATTCATGTATCCTCCAGGATATGATTTTTATTTACGCTCAGATGAGCATGGGGTTATACTACGAATAAACGAAGCAAACGCAACTGAACCCCAGTGATTTTTCTAGCCCTCCGTTCTGTATAATCAGGGTCTTGAGTTATAATGAGGAAGTCCAACTCAATCCGGTGAGCAAAAATTTGGAAATGACCCAAGCAGTTCATCCCCTTAAACCAGAAGTTATGAGTCCGGCCGGCTATTGGCCGCAGTCGCAGGCCGCGATTGAAGCGGGCGCCGACGCGGTTTATTTCGGCCTCAAGCATTTTACGGCCCGGGCCAAAGTAGGTTTCACCCTGGCCGAGTTGCCTGAGGTGATGCGGACTCTGCACCGGCGCGGGGTAAAAGGTTATGTTACCTTCAACACGCTGGTGTTTGACCATGAACTGACCGAAGCAGCCACTACCCTTACCGCGATTGTGGAGGCGGGCGCGGATGCGATTATCGTTCAAGACGTGGGTATAGCCAAGCTGGCCCGGCAGATTGCCCCGGCCTTGGAAATACACGGCAGCACCCAGATGAGCCTGACCAGCGCGGAAGGGATTGAGTTGGCCCGACAGTTTGGGGTCAGCCGGGTTGTTTTGGCCCGGGAATTATCTCTGGATGATATTCGCGCCATTCGCGCTCAGACCGCCTGCGAATTGGAGATGTTTGTGCACGGGGCGCTGTGTGTCTCCTACTCCGGCCAGTGTTTTTCGTCGGAGGCGTGGGGCGGGCGCAGCGCCAATCGCGGGCAGTGTGCCCAGGCCTGCCGCCTGCCGTATGAGCTGGTGGTGGATGAGCAGGTGAAACCGCTCGGCGAGGCCCGTTACCTGCTGTCGCCGGGAGACTTATACGCGCTGCAGCAGATGCCGGAGATTGTGCAGCTTGGCGTCTCGGCGCTCAAAATCGAGGGCCGTTACAAGGACGCCAATTATGTGGCACTGACGACGGCGGCCTATCGCCGGGCAGTGGATGAAGCCTGGGTGGGTCTGCCCCTGAGCATCAGCCCCAGCGAAGAATTGCAGCTTGAACAGGTCTACTCACGCGGCCTGGGCCCTTACTTTATCACCGGCACGAATCATCAAATTGTGGTCAGCGGGCGCGCTCCCCGCCATCGCGGGGTACTGATGGGGCGAGTAACCCGGGTTCAAGGGGATCGAGTGATCATTTTGCCCAACCCCGCTGCCGAGGCTGTCCCGCTCAAAGCGGGTGATGGGGTGGTGTTTGATGCGGCCAACTGGCGCAGCCCCGAAGAAGCGGAGGAAGGCGGGCGGGCATATCACGTGATCCAGCAGCGGGGTGGCCAGGTGGAACTCCAGTTTGGCAACGGCGCGGTCAATTTCACCCGGATCCGGCCGGGTGACCTGGTCTGGCGCAGCCATGACCCGGAATTGGACAAAGTAGCCCGCCTGTTCATTCAAGCCGTGACCCCGGTTCACAAGCAGCCGGTCCGCGTTCGGGTGACTGCCCGGGAAGGCGCGCCGCTGGCCCTGGTATGGACCCTGGTGGAGCGGCCGGAGATACAGGTCACCGTCCAATCGGCTGAGCCGCTGGTCCCGGCGCAGAAGCAGGCCCTGACCGCCGACTTGGCGCGCGAGCAGCTTGCTCGCCTGGGTAACACGCCCTATGAATTGGATGAGTTGGAATTGGCGGTGCAGGGTAATCCCTTTGTGCCCAGTTCTCTGCTCAACGGGCTGCGCCGCCAGGCCGTCGAGCAGTTGGCCGAGCGCCAGGGCCAACCCCGGCGAGTTGTTGTCCACGACCCCTTAGTGACGTTGGGGGTCGCTTTAGAAGCGCTCCAAAAGACCGCAGAGGTCTCAGAGACCTCTGCGGTCTTGTCTCAGCCGCACCTGCACCTGCTCGTGCGCACGCCCGAACAGTTGGACGCTGCCCTCACCCTGCGGCCGGCCAGCATTACCTTGGATTATCTGGATTTGTATGGCTTACGCCCGGCCGTGGAGCGAGTGCAGGAGAGCGGCGTCACCGTCCGGGTGGCCAGTCCCCGCATTTTGAAACCGAGCGAACAGCGGGTGGTCAATTTCCTGCTCAAACTGGATTGCCAGATTGTAGTGCGGTCGAGCGGCCTGCTGTACGCGCTACAGGGTGAAGCCCATCCCCCGCTGATTGGGGATTTCAGCCTGAACGCGGCCAATGTCCTGGCGGCGGATGCCTTCCTATGCCTCGGTTTATTACGCCTCACCCCCACCCACGACCTCAACGCCGCCCAGATGGCGACGCTGGCCCGGAACATCGGCCCGGACAAAGTGGAAGTGGTGGCCTATCACCATCTGCCGGTATTTCACACCGAGCACTGTGTGTTCTGCCGCTTTCTATCAAAGGGGACCAGTTACAAGGACTGCGGGCAGCCCTGCGAGCGACATCGCGTGGCCCTGCGGGATGGGCATGGCCGCGCCCATCCGGTGATGGCCGATGTGGGCTGTCGCAACACCGTTTTTGGGGCGGAAGCCCAGGAGGCCAGCCGGCACCTGGACGAGTGGCGGCAGGCCGGTATCCATCACTTTCGGCTGGAGTTTGTCCACGAATCGGCCAAGCAGGTGACCGAGATTACCCGTATCTTTGCCGAGGCCCTGGCCGGCAGGCTGACGAGCCTTGAGCTAACCCGGCAGCTCCAGCGATTGGCTCCGCAAGGTACGACAGAAGGAAGTCTCTTTGTGCCTGATACGTATCTTACTATACCATTGTTACAGTAACTATCGCTAATCACAAATTTGAGCGGTCGCCAGCCCTAGATGCGGCTCCGCTCGGCATTTGGGGATGCCTCACTCTTCAAAAATTGGATCAACTGAGTATGACTATCACCCCCCCAACCATCGAAACAAGGCGACTACTCCTGCGGCTTATGCACAGTAGGGATATTGATGCCCTCCTGCATATCTTTGCCGATCCCATCGTGATGGCTGCTTTTGATGCCGCCCCCTTCGACCGGCAGCAGATGGCACAGTGGCTCCGGCGAAATCTTGACCATCAGGAGCGCTATGGCTATGGCCTGTTTGCCGCCATCCTTAAAGCCAACGGGCTGCTGGTTGGCGACTGTGGGTTGGAGATCATGGAGGTTGACGGAACCGTTGAGGCCGAGCTTGGCTATGATTTCCGCAGTGATTACTGGGGGCACGGCCTGGCGACGGAGGCCGCCGGCGCTGTCCGTAATTACGCTTTTCAGGTGCTCCACCTGCCCCGGCTCGTCAGCCTGATCCGCCAGCGCAACCTGGCCTCACAACGAGTCGCAGAAAAAGTCGGGCTGCGCTGCATCACCCAGATCACCCGGTTCGGGCAGTTGCACCGGGTTTACGCCCTCACCCAGGAAGAATTTCGTCAGCTTATCATCCATCAGACATAAGCCAGACTCTCCCGAACACTGACCTGGGTGGCGCTGCGGGCGGGTACGAGTGAGGCCAGGGTCGAGATGACCAGGATAATGACCAGCCAGACCAGGACGGCGCTCAGGTCATACCGGTAATCCAGGTTGGCATCGAACATAATCTGTCCCAAAGCATTGCCTAAGAGACGAGCCAGAACAAAAGACAAGGGCACGGCCAGCGCCCAGCTCAACAGCCCTTGCAGCACTCCTTCCATCATAAACATGCCCATAATTGTGCGCGAGCGCGCCCCAATGGCCCGCATGACCCCGATCTCTCGCGTTCGTTCAACCACGCTGATGGAAAGCGACCCCATTAAGCCGATGCCGCCCACCAGGGCGACGATGACGGCCAGGGCCAGCAGCATGGTCGTAGTTACCCCGAACTCGTTGAGAGCTTCGGCTCGATCTTTGGCCGCCGTGCTGGACTCATACACCCCAATGTCCATTTCCCGCGCTTCGTAAAGGTTTTTGAGCTGGGTGAAGACCGCTTCAATGGCGGCTGGATCGCTGCTGGTGGTGCGCACCAGCAGCCGGGTGCCCTCGTTATACTGCTTGGTGGCGGCGGCCACGGCCTCCAGCGGGGCGTAGATAGGGGTGGTGTCAAAACCGTCGGTAAAAATAACCTGGAAGATGCCAATGACCTGCCACTCGGCATCGCCTAGCTCAAACATGTTGAGGGTGACGGTGTCGCCCACGTTGAGATTGTTATCGTCAGCCGTATCTTTGCTGATGACGATGACTCGGCCATCGCCTGGCTGAAACCAGCGACCAGCCAGCAGCAGCGGCCGGTAGTAGTCGCTCCCGGCCGGGATGCCGATGACCTGTGCTCCGACTCCGGCTTCTTTGAGACGCTGGCCCTCTTTCAAAATTGCGGCAGGCGCGGCGAACCATAGTTCAGCCTCGGCCACGCCAGGCACGGAGCGAAGCATACTCAGCACGCGGTTCGCGGATTGGGCTTCATCAAAGCCGAGCCGGATGTCATAGCCGCGCCGCTTCAAGTCGGTGTCCAGGGTGTGGGTCAGCGAGGCCGACAGGGTCATCACGATCAGGAACATCGTCCCCGCGCCGACGAGGGCCAACTGGGTCAGGGTCAAGCGACCTTTGCGCCGGAACATATTACCCAGGGCAATGGCGTACGAGGAGGCGAGCAGCCGGTCGCCCAGCCGCTCGACCATCCGGTCAAGCCAGTTGGAGCCAAAGTCGCCGCCGATGCCATAGGTGGCAATGGCCGCCCGCACGGTCATCGCCGCGCCGGTCAGCACCGGCCACAACGCGGCCAGGGCCGGAATGAGGGTGGCCGCCAGGGCTTGATAGCCGAGCGCCCGCGGCGAAACCTGGAATGTGTCGTAGTCAATGTTAAAGGCGTTCAAAAACCACTGGCTCAGGCCAAAGGCAGCCAGCGCGCCCAGCGGCAGGGCGATCACAAAGGCCAGCAGGCCGTAAATCAGGACGGTGGTCAGGTAGATTTTAAGGATGACTCCCATGCTGCCGCCAATGGCTTTCATCATGCCAATTTGGTTAATCTGCTGGGTAATGAGCGCGGCCATGGTATTAGTGACCAGGATGACGCTCATTAGCAGTGCGATCACGGCCAAAACTTGCAGCACCAGGGTCAGCCCTTCGACGAACATGCGGCCCCAGTGTTCTTGCGGGTCTTGATAGGTGGCAAAGCCCACCCCGACTCCCTCTTTCCCCAGGCGGTCTTTAATCTCCGAAGCAACCTCGCGGGCAAATTCGGCGCTGTAGGGGCTAACGCGCACCGACAGGCCGTTAAACTCCCCAGCCGGGATATTGAAGCGCTCCAGCCCCTGCGCATCGGTATAGAAAACGGCTGGCCCGCCAAACTGCGGGGGATGGACAAAGTTGGATTGGATTTTGCCGGTGATGGGCAGAGCACGGTCCGTTTTGTCCAGCTCAAAGATGACCTTATCGCCGATGTCAATCCCAAACGCCGCGCTGGACAGACGCTCGACGGAGAAGTTATCTTTTTCCGGCCACGGACCTTCCACCCGGCGCAGCAGGTCGTACTTTTGCTCTTCGTAATCGTCGCGCATCTGCAAAAAGCCAGCCTGCCATTCATCCTCCGGCTTGAGTTTGTAGCGGATCTCTACGGCATTTGTCACCTGGTTATCTTCGACCCCTTTGATGTTTTTCAGCCGGTCGGCGATATCCTGATCAATCCGTTCGGTCAGAGTCATGGTCACATGGGAAGGCTGGGCTGCCTGGTGGGCGCGGTCCATGCCGGGGAGCAGTTGATCGACCATGCCAAGGATAGCCCCAATGGCAAAGACACCCACGGCAATACTCAGCACCGCCAGCAGGGTGCGGCCTTTATTGTGCCATAAATCAAACCAAACTTTACGCCAGATAACACTCATGGTAATGACTCCCCAATTATTTCAACAGGCTTTTAGCCGAAGCTCCCCTCCCATATTTGGGGGAAGTTAGGCTGCGGAGTGATGCCCAGCTTACGCGCCTGCAAGGCCGCTTGAGTCCGGTTGCGCACGTTCAGCTTGCCAAAAATATTGTAAACGTGTCGCTTGACCGTGCTTTCGGTGATGTATAAACGCCGGCTGATTTCCCGGTTCGACGCGCCGGAAGTGAGCCATTGCAGCACTTCCTGCTCACGCTCGCTCAGAGATTCGACATACTTTTCCATCTTTTGCTCCTCTGAAAATAGGGGTCAGTCGTCAGCCCATAGGCTAGCCAGTAATCAGAAAAAAATATTTTTACGGTTGGTGGTGTGCTACCGACTCGTGACGACTCCTAAGAAAATAGACCACAGATTGCACAGATTTCGCAGATAATAAAGAAAAAATCCGTGTCATCTGCGAAATCTGTGGATTTTCATTTTTCACGTCAGCCTTGAGCGGCCCAGGTATTGCAGGTCCCTTTGGGGGCAATCGGGCCGCCGACAATCTCGCAGCCGCCGCAAGCTGCATTGGCCTCAGGCGGCTTGAAGAAGCGGCAGTTAGCACAGATCTTTTCCGGCTCGGGTGACTCATCTACATAATTGAGTGCTTTGCGGGTGGCGCTCTCCAGGGCGGACAACTCAGCCGGCGCGGCACAAACCGATGTGCCCGCTGCGGCCTTCTCCGGCGAGGCGCCAGACGCGCCGGTTTCGGTTCTCTGCGCCGCTTCTTCCCCGCTACAGGCGCTAAGCAGTCCGGGCGTTATCAGCCCGGCCGCGCCGATAAAGACAGCTCGCTTGAGAAAGCTGCGCCGAGAAGTCAGGTCTTGCCGCAAACTATTTTGTTCAGACATACCGCCGTAGCGATCTTTTTCGTTTAAATAATGCATTATCGAACTCCTTTCATTTTTCCTATTCCCTCAGCCGTATTAGACCGGGAATAATCTCACCACTGGCCTTAAGCCCCCCTTCCTTCTACCGCGGGTTCTTTGACCCGGCTGCGGCCCCACCGGGGCCAGGCGGAAACCAGCCCCAGGATGATGGCCAGGCCAATCGTCAGTAGCGATCCTGCCAGCTCTGGCTTGACCGTCATGAGAAAGACGATGCCCAAAGCTATGGCGATGCGGGTCTGGAGGGAAGTCCATAGGAGAGGATCGTGCAGCCGCTGCCGGAAAGCCGGGGATAATGCCCCGCTTTCTGCGGCTGCTGCCCGCCCTACCGCCGCCATGCGCCGCCCTGAAAGGGCTACCGCCAGCACGGCGAGCAGGATCATGGCCCCCAGGGCGATGCCGATCCAGGCCACGCCGCCCCAGACGGTCGCCATCATGTAGAAACCGGCCAGCAGAATCATCGCCATCGAGGCCGGACCTATCCGCCGGAGCAGCCCAAGGACGCCGAGCCATTCCCGCGCCTGCTCGCTCGTAGCGGCGCGTTCCAAGCCGCGCAGGCTGATCCACTCCAGGCCGAGCGCTACAAAAAACCCCAGCGCGCCCACAATGTGCAAGAATAAGGCTATTGAATAGTCAGTCATAAGATTTACCCCCTATACGTACTGTTGGATGATGGTTACAATAAATAGTCGTTTGAAGAAAGCCCAATTGGACAACCCGCCCGATATATCGATAGCATCAGAATTTGTGATCAAGATAGCGTCGAATTGTGAACAAGTTGTGAAGATGCGATGGAGATATTGCAGAGGGAGTCGCTTAAGGAAATAAGGGGTGACTATTTTTATCCTCTTTTTGCCTTTACGTTATTGCCCTCCAAAAGTTGCACCTGATCGGCGTAAATTGGATGAACAGGCAATCACTTTTCAAGCCAGATCTCCAAGCCAATCTGGTTCTCTTGGATGTTGCTTTTGCTAAATTTAGACTGAGCCACTAACGCTTCGAACTGTTTTTTAGTGTAGGCCCGTTTTATCAGCATGAACTTAAAAGTCCACTTGGTCATGAGGGTATTGACCTTGCTCAAGCCCAGATTGTCCACGTAATTATTGACGGTTTCTTCCGCAACATCTCCCCGTAAATCGAGAATCAAAGCCTTGCCGCCATCCTTCAAAACTCGATACATTTCATCCAGGGCCACAATGGGTTCGGCAAAATTCTTAAAAGCAGACTTGCAGATGATGAAATCAAATGTTCCCTCGGCAAAAGGCATCTCGGCTACATTGCCTTGACGAAAATCTACCACTACGCCTGCATCCTGGGCTTTCATCTGCGCAATTTCAACGAACTTTTTACTGATATCCAGGCCCACAATTTTATAAGGGCCGAGTTTGGCCAGTTCTATGGCTAAATATCCGGGACCTGGGGCAACTTCAAGAATCGTACTTCCTTCGGAAAGTTGACTGGCGACTAACTTCGCGTTGTTCTTGAATTCCTCCATATCTTTTTGAGTAATTTTGGCATACCAGGTGGCAATAAAGCCGTCCATCCCCAGCCCTTTGTAGGCTTTGGGACTCTTCATCATAGACATCTTAGAGCCGGTCATCTTATACTCTTCCTTTCTCTATAACCGAATTTTGGCAAAGCTTCGCCAGCCCACAGATTTTGTGGATTCCATTATGAGTTCTTCTTCTGTGGACGAATGAGAATTAGTTGTTGTAGGTGACGCTCAGCGAACTGGCCTCGCCGCTAAAGACGATGCTGTAACGGTCGGGCGAGGTGTCGAAGTCAGGGGTTTGCCAGGCCGACTTGCTGGCGAATTTGCGCCCACCTACATCGGCCGCATTGGTGTTGCCCAGGACCTCCACCCGTAAAGGACACTGCGCCGGGCAGTTAACCTCAAATGAACTGGCGATGGCGTCGTAATGAATGGGCACGTCTCCCTTCGGTTGATCAAGGATGAGGGTGATGTTGTTCATACTGCCATTGCCCTCCAGCCCGGCGAGCTGCACCCCCCGCAGGTTAACCATGAGGTTGGACATGTGACTATGCAGTTCCAACTGCCAGGGTATGGCCGCATTGAGGGTGAACTCGGCGCGGGGATGATCGCCCTGCTGCTGGCGCAGCCATTCACGCAGGGCGCCCCATGAAAAGTAATTGAAGCGGGCCGTGACGGTGCTTCCGTCAACCCAGACGCTGGGTAGGCTGCGCGTATAATGGGCCTGAAAGAGGTCAGCGCCCAGTGCGGCGCTGTTAAGGGTGAAGTAGGCGGCCAGGGTATCCAAAATCAGCGTGCCGTGCCTGGCCTGGCCCAACGGAGCCGACGCTGCGTACCCTTCGCTCTGGCGGCCTGAGTCGCCGCACTCGGAGGTTGGTTCAGCCGGACCGCTGAGGTCGGGACCGGCATCCGCTTCAAGCTCAGGCAGGCCGCTCAGCAACTGCTCAGCTTCTTCCGGGCTGAGTTCACCACGGCGCACTTTGATTAACAAGTTCATCAATTCTTCGTCACTCAACGGCTTGCCGCTGGGCGAGAGTGTATCCATTATGTTGTTCATGGTTGGCTCCTAAGAAAATAACTTAAATGATTACAAAGCCCCCACCTTGAAATTGTTAGCGCCGCCGTGGACGTTGATGACGTAACGACAAAGTGCTGTTTTGATGTTGGCTGTCTCTAAGGTCGTTATGCCCCCAATAGCGCCAAGTTTCTGATTATCCAGCCCCAGGCTTGTCGCACCCCCGTGTACGGTCAACTGCACGGCGACAGGAGCCGGGCGTAAGACGATAAGATTGTGAACGCCGCCGTGGCAGTCAAGCCTGACTATATCGTTCGGTTCGCCCAGGATTAGCTTAACGTCGCTAACGCCGTTGTGAATGGTGAGTTTACGCAGTCTGATTGAGCGTAAATCCAGACATGATTGGGCGATACCGCTGTGGATATCAAGCTGCCAGGGAATGTCAGCGTTCAGGGTCATTTCGCTCTGAGGTGGGTTGAAGCCGTAACGCAGCCAGTTTAACAGCCCAAAGCCGAAATCCCGGTAACGCACCGTCACCGTGCCGCCGTTGACCCGGACGACCGGCACGTGGCGTTCAAAACGCGCCGTAAAAAGTTGGCCCGACAGCGCTTCGCCGTGCAGGTATAAGCCCGCCGCGCCGCGCTCGAAGACCAGTTTGCCGTTGGCGGTTTTGCCCAATGGCGCGGAAAAGGTCTGGCCGGCAAGTCCAGTATCGCTTGGCGCCTGGTCCTCGTGCCCGTGATGAGTCGCGCCCAGTAGCCTCTCGGCCTGTTCCACACTCAGCTCACCAGACTGCACCTGGCGCAGAATATCCAGCATTTCGTCATCCGTCAGCGTGGTGACATAAGAGGTATCAATTGGATCGGTCATATCGTGTCTCCTTACAAAATAGTATACGGTAGTCGGTAGACAGGGACATAAGATTCCTGGCTACCTGGCTGCCCCCGCCAGGTGCTCCGCACTCGGCAGTACCTTTTCATAATTGATGGCTTGCCATCGGCTCGTGAGCACTCCTTAGTTTATCTCTATTGGTTGCGCAGTAGCTTCATTGCCTCTTCAGGTGAAAGCTTGCCGGCGGCCAGATCATCCAGTATTTGCTTGCGAGTCGGCGGGGCAGGAACGGGTTCTGCGGGCGGTAAGGGGGAAACTTCGATTTCGACCTGCGGCTCTCCCCCCAGCGCCGTAATTACTTCGTTCAGGCGGCTGCGCACCGTGGGGTACGAGACGCCCAGCTCGGCCTCCAGCCGGTTCAGTTTGCCTTCACAGCGCACAAAGGTCAGTACAAAGTCGAGCTGCGCGTGGCTCAGCCGATTCAGCGGGTGGGCAGCTTCAGGCAGGGCAAATTGGCCGTCGAAGGTAGTTCCACATGAGGTACAGGTGTACTGTTTGACTGTGGTGATGGCCGCGCTGCAAAATGGACAGCGTTCCGGTAGTTGGATCATATTTGACTCGCTCATTTGATTTTGCGATATATGTCGCATATAATGTTTTTCAGACATTAGTATAAGATAAATATTAATAATTTCAAGCATTAAATTTTAATTTATGTTGTTTAAGCGACAAATATAAAGAAATGTCTCAAAACAGGTCTGAAAATCAGGATTTACGTATCCTCCGTACCCGCAAAATGCTCCGCGAGGCCATGATTACCCTGGCTATCCAGAAGGGTTTTAGCTCGGTCACAGTTAATGACATTGTTGAACTGGCGATGGTTAACCGGGCAACCTTTTACCGTCACTATCAGGACAAGTATGATCTGGTCGAGAGCTATCTGGACGAGTTGTATACTGAATTGAATGCAGCGCCCGTGTCCATACCCGGCCCAGGGGAGCCGAATCCCCGCCTGATGAAGCTGTTTGAGCACATCCGCGACAATGCTCCTTTCTATCGGGCGATGCTCGGCCCGCGGGGTTACAGCGGCTTTGCCGATCGTATTCGCCGGCTGACCGAAGCCACACTGCGGGCGCGCTGGGAGGCTTTGGAAGGGCGCACCCGCATGCCTCCCCCCATGGTGCTGAGCTATCTCTCCCACGCCAGTTACGGCGCCCTGGTCTGGTGGTTGGAGGAAGGGATGAGTCATTCGCCGGAACAAATGGCCCGCTGGCTGCATCAACTCACCCTGGCGGCTTTTCAGGTGGACTAACCCAACGCTTTACTTCGATAGGCGAAATTAGCATTATTGGATTAATTGGGGTATATATTCTTGTCCTCAAAAGCAGGAGTTTTCAGGAACTTTAGGGCAAGGCGGTCAGGGCTTCTGTCACATTTTTTAAGTACTTTTGCCACTTACCAAAGTGCAAAAGATGGTGTATTTTATACGAAGCGTGATTACCGGCCTTAAAGGTAGCCAAGCCCCTGAATTTAATTATTGTTAGTACCCTGATGGAGAGCCTTTGTTATGTTATCTCGCAACCCTCGCCAGCCTAAAAAAAAGCAAATTTTTACGCTTCAACATGGGTTAGCCGCACTAACCCTTATTTTGGGCTTGGCTACGGTGGTGGCCTGGATGTATGCGCCGCAAACCATTTCAATCCCCCAGATGGCCCGCGCTGTTGAGGCCGGCGAGGTTAAATCTCTGGTGGTGCAGGGTGATTTGCTCATTGGCACCACGGCAAGCGGCAGCCAGGTTCGAGCGCTTAAGGAACGCGGCATCAGCGCCATTGACACGCTGCAATTTTTTAGTGTCTCCACCGGAACTCTCAGGGCCTTACCCCTGCTTATCGAAGAATCCCAATCCGCTGGCTTTGACTCTCATCAAATATTGTTGACTTTAACCGTACTGGCCTTTGTGGGTTACTTGCTGGCTCGCTATCCGGGCTGGTTTCAAGAAAATGGCTGGGGCCTTCCTTTTTTCAACACCCGCCGCAGCAAGCCCCTCTTTCTATCCGGTTCGCGCGGCGGCAAAGATGATAAAGCCAAGGCTCCGACAGTGACCTTTCAGGATGTTGCCGGGACGGACCAGGCCAAATTGGAGCTTCAGGAGATTATCGAATTCCTGAAAGAGCCGTCTAAATTTGCCAAGCTCGGCGCTCGCATTCCCAGGGGCGTGCTGATGGCCGGCCCGCCGGGTACGGGTAAAACGCTGCTGGCCAAGGCCGTGGCCGGCGAGGCAGGCGTGCCCTTTTTCAGCATCTCCGGCTCCGAATTTGTCGAGATGTATGTTGGGGTTGGAGCAGCCCGGGTGCGTGATTTATTTAAACAGGCCCGGAAACATTCCCCGGCTGTGGTGTTTGTAGACGAGATTGATGCCGTGGGCCGCCAGCGCGGCGCCAGCAATGGCCACGGCAATGATGAACGCGAGCAAACCCTCAATCAAATCCTGGTCGAAATGGACGGCTTCACCACCGACACCAACGTGATTGTCATGGCCTCGACCAACCGCCCCGATATTTTAGACCCGGCCCTGCTCCGACCTGGCCGCTTTGACCGCAAGGTCTTTCTAGACCGCCCTGACGTGCAGAGCCGCGAAGCGATTTTAGCGGTTCATTTACGCGGCAAGCCGCTCGACCCGGCTATCTCGATCGCCGAAGTGGCCCGGCTCACACCCGGCTTTGTCGGCGCCGACCTGGAAAACCTGGCCAATGAAGCGGCCATTCTAGCGGCCCGGCGCGGCTTGGCGGTGATTGGCCGGGTCGAATTCCAGGATGCCATGGAACGGATTATCGCCGGGCCGGAACGCCAGAACAAAATTTTGAGCAAGCTGGAACGAGATGTCGTGGCTTACCACGAAGCCGGCCATGCGGTCGTGATGCACTACCTGGAGTACTGCGACCCGGTCCATAAAGTCAGCATTGTTTCGCGGGGCATGGCCCTGGGCTATACCATGCCCATGCCCGAAGGCGACAAGTACCTCCGCCGCCGTGAAGCCTTTGAGGACGAAATTGTCGGGTTGCTGGGCGGGCGGGCCGCCGAGGAGATTATCTTCAACCGGGTGACGACCGGCGCCTCCAACGATTTGGAGCGAGCGACCAAGCTGGCCCGCGCTATGGTTACCCGCTATGGCTTCAGCCAAAAGCTGGGCCTGCGCACCTTTGGCGAAGAGCAGGGCAATGCCTACCTGGGTAGCCTGGGCGAAGCTCGTGATTACAGCGAAGAGAAAGCGCGGGTCATTGATCAGGAAATTGACCAGATCCTCGCGACGGCCTATCAACGGGCCAAAACCCTCCTGACCGAACACCGCTCTAAATTGGACGGTCTGGCGGCGGCCCTTTTGGAAGTAGAGACGATTGAACGGTCCGCTTTTGAAGCTTTGATGGCTTAAGCCGTGCTCCTTTTGAACCCCCAAGAACGCAGAGGTCTTAATCCTCTGCGTTCTTTTTGTTTTAACTCAAGTTGCTACCCTCGAAGCAGCCCCCCTCGATACGCCCTTTGCTTCGCTCAGGACTACTCGGGATGCTGCGAAATATCATCCTGAGTGCCATAGGCTTATCGAAGCTATGTCCTGAGCTTGTCGAAGGGGGTGATTTTTCGCAGCTAAATGCAACTTGGGCTATTTTAAATCGGCGTATTCAGCGTTATTTCAGCGCTTTTGGCAGTTCAAAAGTGTAGCCGAACAGCAGGCAAGCTGCCAACTAGGGAAACCTCTTTGCACCGTCTTTCACAATCCTAATTGGTTTCACGCAGTTTTCCAATTAAATTCCAAGCCAACGATTATGATAGCAGGGCCTTGCCTTTCAATTCATCCTTCGTTAGAATATGGCCCTTCGTCTTCTCTCAGCTACACCCCATCAAATCGAATTTACAGCGGAAAGTGATAGGATTCTGATGAAATTCTTTATTCTTTTCCTCATGGGCGTTATGGCCGGCTCGATGATTACTATCCAAAGTGTGCTGAACTCCGCCCTGGGTAAGAAAACAGGCAATCTAGGCTCGGTTTTGGTGCTAACCATCGTCAGCATCGCCGTTCTGATCCTGTTAATTGCCCTTTTTCCAGACACTGCCAATTTAAGGAGAATTCCTGGTCTGGCGGAGTGGTATCTTTACGCGGGTGGGGTGCTGGGCATTATCATTTTAGCCGCACCCATCTTCTTGATTCCCCGGATTGGGGCGACCTCGACCTTGACCGCCCTGGTTGTTGGGCAACTGGTTTTAGCTTTGGTGATGGATCAATTTGGACTTTTTGGCATTCCAAAAATTGAAATTAATCTGATCAGGATAATGGGGCTGATTCTACTGGTTGCCGGCGCGTTATTGATTAAGCAGTAGGTTGGTCATTTTGATAACCGCAGGCATAAACATAATCGGCCACAACGGCAGTAATTTTATCGTTAATGAGTTCTGAAGGGGTGTTGGGCAGAATTCCGGCTCGCACCTTTTCGTATTGGGCTGGTAAAAACTGGCTCAAGAGGGTCAGCGGGGCAGGATGCTGCCGCAAATTGTTAAGCAATTGGGTCAGGGCTTGCTGTACCTCCGGCTGCGGCCAGTAATAGCGGGAGCGGTCGCTGAAACTATATTTGCGGGCAAACTGCTGCTGAGACTCCGACCCGGTGTAATACTTTTTCCAATAAGTGGGATTGGCTATCATCGTCTCGTCAAGCACTCCGATTGTATTCGACATTTCAAGCCATGGATAAGCTGACCACAGTTCGGTCTCAATCATAGCCAGGGCAAACACAGCCTCCCGGAAGGCAAAGGTCAGGGCCGGGCCGACCTTCAAGATAGCAAAGTGGTCTTCGATCAGCGCCCGCAGCGCCGCCCGGGTTTGGTAATCGGTGGAGTGCGCCTCAAAAATAAGCTGCCTGTCGGCCTCGATGAAGCGGGCAAGCTGGGTGGCGGCAGGACGATTGTACTCAAATAGGGAGTCGTCGCCAAACTCTACACCCGGCTGGACCACTACGGCGATAACCCGCTCCCAGGCCGCCTCCAGGCCGCGCCGAATAAACTCCTTTTTGGTCAACTCAATGGTTTCCTGGACTGCCTCGACCGTTGTTACAGTTACGTCGGCTTCGTGTTCTTGCGCGCCGCCAGGCAGCGGCACTTCTGTTCCAATCACATAGCATGGCGCGGGTTGATCTGTACCGGATGCTGGATAGGCGGCCTCGGCGGCAGCGCACAATTCGGCGGCTCGCGCGGCGGCAATGGCGGTATCGAGGGGGAGGTGAGGGTCGTCGTCGGCGCATTTCATGCTGGCATCCAGGTGGAGCTTCGTGTAACCAGCTTCTATGCAATCCCGCATTAACAACCGGGCTTTGGACATGGCGCTGACCGCTGCTTCATTCTGCCAGGCATTGGGGCCGAGATGGTCACCCCCCAGGATCAGCCGCTCCGCAGGAAAGTTGAATTTGGCGGCGATACTGCTGACATAGGCTCGAAAATCGGCCGGGGTTATGCCGGTATAGCCGCCGTACTGGTTGACCTGGTTTGAGGTGGACTCGATCAGCAGGGGTGAATCGTCTTTAAGAGCCTGCCGGACGCTGGCTTCCAGCACTGCGGGATGAGCCGAGCAGACGCTGTAAATACCGTTAGGTTCGCCTCGCTTTTGAGCGGCAACAAGGGCAGGAAGGATTGCGGTGGGTGATTGGTTCTTCATTTGAGGTTCATTACCTTTGAGGGCATTATCGCCCCAAGCTGTTAAAGTGATGGCTGGAGTGGACCAGCTCGATGAGATAGTATAATGCGCTTTTGGTGGGATTGACAAAAATGGGAATTGCCTACAAGCAGCGAAACTACGTAGAATTGCGTCATAAAAGCGGACTTCCTCGACTCAGCGAATAAGAGTATAATTTCTGTTGGTGTGCAGGAAATTTGCTTAAAGATGTGCTAATTAAGGAGACGCGAAATGAATAACGATGAACTCACTCATGTGGCTGCTGAAATTGCCCGCCTTGTGATTGAAGATGGACGCGTGGAAGGTGAAGGCGAGGAATGGCTGGCCAGTCTGGGAGTCGAAGTTGCTTTTGAGGCTGATGAGCAGGGCTATGAGAATGCCACCGAAATTGCCGAGGAAGCAGTGCGACTCTACACAAAATAAGTTCGGCTCCAATTAGTGATACATGTCATATCAGTTGATGACTTTCGTTAGTGTACATCGTTATATTTTTGAGGCATACTGAATTATAGAAGGTGATCTAATTGGTTTGGATGAAGGAGGCCCGCCATGAAGCATAAGTTGTTTGAATGGGTTTGGGGTTTCTTGCGCTGGTTGTTTGGCGCTCCTTTCCAGGAATTGTCCTCAGAATTTGGCGATCCAGTTCCGGCAGAATTGCGCATCTTTGCGGCTGAGGTAACAGAAATCCAGCACCATCCGCAAAGCCAGATACCTCTAGCTCCTCCTGCTCGTCGTGAGCGGATTTAATGGCTCATTGGCGAAGTAAAGATAGTTCCTACCCTTAGAGCGTCGGTATAAACAATACCAGGCCAGAAAAAATAGATTGCATTGATCATCCTCAGGCTAACGGCTGTATCTCTGCTGCCGTTCGCTGATCATCTTGCAATTGACACACAAGGTCGTGTCCGGGACAGCTTCTAACCGGGCCGGATCAATCGGCTGGCCGCAGCGCTCACAAATACCATACGCTCCTTGCCGTGCTCGTTGCAGGGCTTGATCCAGCGCATCCAATTTACGCTCTTGCTCTCGGATGAGTGAAATCGCCCTGTCCCGTTCGACCAATTCAGGGTCTCCTTCACCAAAATTAATATCTATTTCAACCTTTAGGGTTTCCCGCAAGTGGAGCAGTTCTTTCAACACTTGAGTACGTTCTTTTTTGAGTTCTTTTATGATCTGCATAAGCTTACCCTATCCTATTTTATCTTGAATTGTTCGGCTCTCCCGAAGACGGTAAAACGGGTTCGTATCTGGACACACTACTTGTCGCGTGTCCTGACACGAGATGTTCGATTCCGTTTGAACGGCCTGACCTGTTCCCCCACGTTGTCTTTAATGAAGTTGCTGGAAACGTGCAGCAGCGTATCCCCATAATCGGCATCAAGATCCATACCAGCCAGGCATGGATAATTATCATGCAGCAGACCGGCCACCTGTTCGGCCTCCTCTAAAGAAACATCTACCAACCCCTGGGCGACGTAACGGGCACATCCGCAAACGGTGTCACGCACAACCTCGGCCACGCTGATTCGCTGCTCTCCGACATCCGCGCCGAGACGCAGCTTTGGCTGACCAAAGTAACGGGCAAATTCGGCGATGAGGGGATCATTGTACTCGATGAAGCGGCCCCGGCCGGTAGCGTAGTATCTCCTGGTCAACGAACATAAAGGTTTGGGCGTTATACAAATAATCCCCAGCTCCTGAAGCCGGTCTCGTAACTGGCCGGCTAAGCTACGCGGCAGCCAGGCCTCGTTATCTACCGGCGCAATGACCACCCGAGCGCCTGTCACCCGGGTCACTTCTGGGAGTAATTCGGCAATGCCTCGCTGTTCGCCAAAAGAGAGGAGCAAGTCGGCTGGCGGCAGGGTAGGCGGGACATAATCTGCCGGAGCGTTTATAATCAGCGGCAGCTCAGACGGGGCCTGCCAGACTTCAACTTTCCATCGAGCAGGGGTGTGTCGGCGGATGTTGCTAACGTTCCGCTGTCCATACTCGCCTGAAATAACGGCTAAAATGCGCATGGTTAATTTCCTTCCTGGCGACCTCACCCCAGCAACAAAAAACGCCGCTCCACTAACGAGGCGGCGTACAAGAATGTAGCAAAAGATGAGGTAATCCCAGTCTCTGGCCGGGCGTCCCCCTTATTAAATATTCTTTTCCGTAACCTTATTATACCACAAAAACCTCGTTGTAGATACCTTCATGTATCCAATTTAGAGATGACATTTGTCACTAAATTGGACCCCATTTGTCGGGTATACTCTACTTTGAGGAAACCCAATGCGCCCCTGGTTCAAAGGATTGTCAGGAAGGTTCCAATATGCTATACTGATAACGATAAGCGACTTTTTTGCAGAAAAGTCCCTGCGACTGAAGCAGGTAATTATCCGGCCCGTTTTAATGCCTCATTCCTGCGGCACTGCCGGATCAAGCTTGAAATTTTGACAGCCTTCAGCCCACTCTTGCCCTTCCATTCTTTGTCCGAACATGTCGTAAAAACTTAATGTGAACCAGGTAAACACTCGCCCTGGCTGGAATTGCTTGAGGATGGCTTCATCGAGAGGGTAAGACCCTGTCCGAGAACCTGCCAGGTTTTGGATCGCAGTTTTCGGATGGGTTCCAGATACCTCTACCTCAAGGAGGTGTTATGCTTAAACACTGGCTAAAACGAAATGGCTCCGAAAATGGGGGGGCTAAATTTAATCGGTCTGGCAATAACGGTGACCGGCCCTTGATCGAGTTGCGGCAGGTGGTCAAAAGCTACGAGACTGCGGCCGGTCCTTTTTTGGCCTTGAAGGGAGTTGATTTGCAGGTTGAGGCCGGTGAGTTTGTGGCGGTGATCGGTAAATCGGGCAGCGGCAAAACCACCCTGATTAACATGATTACGGGTATTGACCGGCCTACTTCCGGCGAAGTATGGGTGGGCGGCACCCCGGTGCAGACCCTCAGCGAGGGCCAGATTGCGGTTTGGCGCGGCCGGGCGGTGGGGGTCATCTTTCAGTTCTTCCAATTGTTGCCCACCCTGACGGTAATCGAAAATGTGATGCTGCCGATGGATTTCGGCCGCATGTATGCGCCGTGGGAGCGCCACCAGCGCGCGATGGACCTGCTGGAGCAGGTCGGCTTGACCGACCATGCTTATAAGCTGCCTTCAGCCATATCCGGCGGCGAGCAGCAGCGGGCGGCTATCGCTCGCGCCCTGGCTAATGACCCGCCGCTGCTGGTCGGCGATGAGCCGACGGGCAACCTTGACTCCCAAACGGCGGAAGTCATCTTTAACCTTTTTGAAGACCTGGTGGCCAAGGGTAAGACCATTTTGATGGTGACTCACGATAAAGACCTGTCCCGGCGGGTTAAGCGGACGATTATTCTGGCCGATGGTCAAATTATTGGCGAAAGACGCCATGAACCTTCTTTAGAGGAAAGCCAGGCTTAACCCGCACTGGAGAAAATACAGTTATATTGTGATATTGACGGCCAAAATTCCAGCCTTCGGTGGGGTCTGGACAGAGCAGGTTGGAGTCATCGTCGCGCCCGATTTCAGCGGGACGATGACGAATGTCGTTGAGGTCGGTTCGGTGGAGGGGGCGAGGGGGGAATATACGCAGTCGGTGGGGGTGGAGCGGGTGATTTGGTTGCCGGTGATGCGGAAGAATTGATAGATTTCAAAGCCAAACCAGCGGGCTTCAGCCCTTTCAGCCTTATCAGCGGTTCGCCCCGGCTGTTCCACTTGACCCAACCATCCCCTCTGGATACAATAAAAATTGTCAATTGTGAATTGTCAATTGTGAATTATTAACGATACCATGCCCCAATATTGGCCGGAAGAAGAGGGGAGCGTTGCCACCGAGCAAGAAACTCGGCAGAAGGTAGACAAACCCCGCCTGTACAAAGTTCTGCTGCATAACGACAACTACACCACCATGGAATTTGTGGTGATGGTCCTGGTCGCCGTTTTTCACAAGCCCGAAGCCGAGGCGGTGCGGATCATGCTGGACGTTCACCAGCGGGGCATCGGCGTGGCCGGCGTGTACCAGCGCGATATTGCCGAAACCAAGGTCCAGCATGTTTTACAGTTGGCCCAGCAGGCCCAATTTCCCTTAATGTGTAGTATGGAGCCGGAATGAGCACACCGATTATCCCCGAAATATTACGCCAGAGCCTGGTTGAGGCTGTAGCTGAAGCCCGGCGGCGGCGGCATGAATACGTTACGTTGGAACATCTACTCCTGGCGTTGGTTCAGGAGACTCGGGCCGCCGAAATTTTGCGCGCCTGCGGCGGAGATGTCAAGAAGCTGCGCCAGGAATTGATCACCTACATGGACGAGAACCTGGAGAAATTACCCGAAAAGCTGCAACTGGAGCCGGAGGAAACGCTGGGCTTCCGCCGAGTGCTGTCGCGGGCCATCTGGCATTCCCAGGCTGCGGCCCAACCGGAACTTGAAAGCGGCGATATCCTGGCCGCGCTGCTTGAGGAGCCGGACTCTTACGCCCGCTACCTGCTGGAGCAGCAGGGCATTACCCGGCTCGACGTCCTCAACTACATTTCGCACGGCATTAGCCGGGATGAGGATGTCGCACCCGAACTGGTTGGCGAGGATGACGAAGCCGAGGAGCGGGTCCGAGACCCCCTGGCCGCTTTTACCACCGATCTGGTCGCCCTGGCGGCGAGCGGGAAAATAGACCCGCTGATCGGCCGCGCAGCGGAATTGGAGCGGACCATCCAGGTGCTGTGCCGCCGCCTCAAGAACAACCCGCTGCTGGTCGGCGATGCGGGAGTGGGCAAAACGGCCATGGTCTACGGGCTGGCCACGCGCATCCATGAGGGCAATGTGCCGGAACTGTTGAAAGAGGTGCATATTTACGCCCTGGATATGGGCACGCTGCTGGCCGGAACCAAATTCCGGGGCCAGTTTGAAGAGCGGGTCAAAGGGGTGTTAAAAAGCCTGCAAGCCAAGCCGAATTCGATCCTGTTCATTGACGAAATTCACACCGTCGTTGGCGCGGGCGCGACCAGCGGCGGGTCGGTGGATGCCTCCAGCCTGCTCAAGCCGGCCCTGGCCAACGGCGAGTTGCGCTGTATCGGCTCGACCACCCATGAAGAGTACAAGGGGCTGGAAAAAGACCGGGGCCTGGCTCGGCGCTTTCAGAAGATTGACATCATCGAACCGACGATTGAGGAAACGGTCCAGATTTTGGTCGGGCTGAAACCGCACTTTGAGGCGCATCACGAAGTCAGCTATACCGACGAGGCCATCCGGGCGGCGGCCGAGTTGTCGGCCAAACATATCAACGACCGCTTTTTGCCGGATAAAGCTATTGACGTGCTGGACGAGGCCGGGGCACGCCAGCGCATCCAGCCAGAGGTCGAACGAAAGAAGGTTCTGGGCCGCGAGGATGTGGAGGCGGTTGTGGCGGCGATGGCCCGCGTGCCCGCCGAAAGTGTCTCCGGGGATGATCGTACCCGCTTGAAACAGCTAGACAGCGAACTGCGCCGCTATATCTTCGGCCAGGAAGGGGCCATCGAAGCGATCGTGGCCGCCATCCGGCTGTCGCGGGCGGGGCTGCGCCTGGCCGATAAACCGGTCGGGTCCTTTCTCTTTTTTGGGCCGACCGGCGTCGGCAAGACTGAACTGGCTCGCGTGCTGAGCCGTTCGTTGGGCGTTGAGCTGCTGCGCTACGATATGAGCGAGTACTCCGAAAAGCACACGGTCAGCCGCTTGATTGGCGCGCCGCCGGGATACGTCGGTTTTGACCAGGGCGGCCTGCTGACCGATGCCGTGCGCCGCCATCCCTACTCGGTGGTCCTGCTCGACGAAATCGAAAAGGCCCATGCCGACCTGTTCAACATTCTGCTTCAGGTGATGGACCACGCCACCTTGACCGACAATACCGGTCGCCGGGCGGACTTCCGCAACGTGGTCCTGATTATGACCACCAATGCCGGGGCCAGAGAACTGACCGCGCAGCCGCTGGGTTTTGCCCCGGCGGCGGCAGTGGGCGATCCGGCCAAAAAGCCCCTGGAGCGCCTCTTTAGCCCCGAATTCCGCAACCGGCTGGACGCCATCGTCCGCTTTGACACGCTCCTGCCGGAGACGATCAAGCAAATTGTGGACAAGCAGATCAACGAACTGCGGGCTGCTCTGCGCCCCAAGGGAGTCAGCCTGGAGCTGTCCGAAGCCGCCCGCGACTGGCTGGCCGAGCACGGCTACCACAAGGATTTTGGGGCCAGGCCCATGTCTCGCCTCATTGACGACAAGCTGCGCAAGCCCCTGGCCGAAGCCATGCTCTTTGGCGAGCTGGCCGATGGGGGCGGGACGGCCTGGGTGGATGTGGCCGGCAAGGAGATCACTCTGGCTTACCGCAAGCCTGATGACCTTAAGAAGTTTGACGATCAAATTCGGTAAAATGTTGAAGAACGAGTGTCATTTGCCGCACTTTTTTAATGACATTCGTCACTTGCCATGTTGAGGTAAAAAGCCTATATTAAGAGATAGGCCGACTTCCAAAAATTACCAAATTCTATACCTTTTTGCTTGGCTTCTCGGCGCGGCCTAATCCGTTTAAGAGGAGGTGATAAATCGTCTCTTCAGTGGTTGTTTTGCCGGACGGCCGATTGAACTTCTAACCCCAGACCTCTGGCTTTTCCAGGCAACGTCATACCTCATTCGTAATGGAAATTCGTTCCACAGTCCCCTTCCTAAACTCTCCTATCGCCCCTGGTTCATCTCGTGTACCTCTTGACTCGAACATATCCAGCCGCAAGCCCCTGTAAGAGGCAAAACATAAATCCGGTAAATCAAAATATAGTTGTTAAAAACTAACCGTCTCAAACAAAGGAGTAAAAGATGGAAAGCTTTTTTACCGGCCTTCAAGATGTTATATCCAAGTTGGGGGCCTCGGTCATCCTGCCGATCATCATTTTCGTTATGGGCCTCATCCTGGGGGCCAAGCCGGGCAAGGCTTTTCGCTCAGGTGTGACCATTGGCATTGCTTTTGTCGGTATCAACCTGGTTATTGGTTTGATGTGGACCAGTCTCAGCAACGTAGCGCAAGCGATGGTGACCCGCACCGGCGTCTCGTTGACCACCGTAGATGTGGGCTGGCCCTCGGCGGCAGCGATTGCCTTCGGCTCCAGCGTCGGCACTTTTGTCATCGCCATCGCCATTGTGGTAAACTTGGTCATGCTGTTCGCCCGGCTGACTAAGACGCTCAATATTGATGTCTGGAACTATTGGCACTTTGCCTTTGTCGGCTCGCTGGTGGTGGTTGTCACCGGCAGCCTGTGGATGGGCATTCTGGCCGCAGCCATTGCCGCTGCTTTTATGCTCCTCCTGGCCGATTGGACTGCCCCTGGCGTGCAAGATTTTTATCAGATTCCCGGTCTCTCGATCCCGCATGGCACCTCCGCCCCCTTCGCCTTGCTGGCGATTCCCCTCAACTGGGTGCTTGACCGTATCCCCGGTGTCAACCGTCTCAAGGCTGATCCGGAGACCGTCCAGGAAAAGTTTGGCGTCTTTGGCGAGCCGGTGATTCTCGGTCTGGTGATTGGTTTTGTGCTGGGCTTGATTGGCTTTTGGGACAGCGCCGACATCCAAGGCTCGATTGTCAATGTTTTGACGACCGCCATCAACCTGGCTGCGGTCATGCTCTTGCTGCCGCGTATGGTCCAAATTTTGATGGAGGGCCTGATTCCTATCTCTGAAGCTGCGCGAGAGTTCATGCACAAACGCTTCTCCGACCGGGAGGTCTACATTGGCCTTGACTCGGCTATTTTGATTGGACACCCGGCGGCGATCTCGACCGCGCTCGTGCTCGTCCCCATTACGGTTCTGCTGGCCGTGATCCTGCCCGGCAACCGCGTCCTGCCCTTCGCCGACCTCGCTGTCATTCCTTTTGTGGTCTGCATGTTTGCCCCAATCACACGCGGTAATATCATCCGCATGATTATCATTGGTACTGTCGTCATCGCCATCGGTTTCTATGTTGGAACGGCGATGGGGCCGCAGTTTACCCAGGCCGCGGTTGATGCCAACTTCCAGATGCCAGAAAATGCCACCCAAATCATCAGCATTGCCGATGGCTTTAGCTGGTGGCCGCTCCTGGTCATGAGTGTGGCCAGTGTGGCCGGATGGGTCGGTCTCCTGGTCATTCTCGCTGTCGTGGCCGCGATGGTTTACTTCTATCTGCGCAATCCCAGGGAATGGGAACGCATTGCCGGTGCGCCCCAAGAAGAAGAAGCTGCCGCGCCGACAATTGCCCCTGCTAAGTAAGTGGTGCTGGCCCTCTCCGGCTACGGCACGGCTAAAAATCTGGAGTGCAAAAGTTCAACTTTTGCACTCCACAAACTTCCTCCAAAGGAATTGCAGCGATGATGGAATTGTATCTGAAAAGCCTGCTGGGGGGATGGGGCAGTGCTATCCTGGATTTTATGCTCGACCAGCCGTCGGTTGTTGCTGGTCTGTTGCTGGTCTGGTTTGCCATCTTTGTGGCCGGCCGGCTGCAATTGCGGCGAATTGAGCAGAAAAGTGCTGAATTGGTGGTCACCATGGCCCGGGAGTTGCTGGTTACTCAACCCGACCTGACCCCTGAGGGTCTCTACGAGCAGGTTTATGAGCCGTGGCGGGCTAGGGTAAGCCAGTGGGCTTTGTTTATCCCGCACCGGCTGGACCTGTGGCCGGTGCCGGTGACAGCAAAAACCGTACAGCAGAAACTGGCTTTTTCCCCCGACTGGCTGGTCGAGGTGCTCCGCCGGCACGGCCTTCTTTTAGAAAAAAGTGAGAGGGTAGCTCATGTCAAATAAAAAAGGCTCCTCCTGGCTGCGGGAAGATTTAGTGATCGCACCGCTGCGAGCCAAAAACGCGGCTGAGGCCATTACCCAGTTGGGCGAGCGCTTACAGGCAGGCGGCTTTGTCAAAGCTTCCTGGACTCAGGCCACGCTGGAACGGGAGAAAACTTTTGCCACCGGCCTGCCGACCCCGGAGGTTGGCGTGGCTATTCCTCATACTGACGTTGAACACGTGCTGGAGCCGGCCGTTGCCATTGGGGTGTTAGAGCAGCCGGTGGACTTTGGCGAGATGGGCAATCCGGAGGCATCCGTTTCAGTTAAACTCGTGT
This sequence comes from Anaerolineales bacterium, assembly GCA_015075185.1. Taxonomy (GTDB): domain Bacteria; phylum Chloroflexota; class Anaerolineae; order 4572-78; family J111; genus DSQQ01. The sequence continues at coordinate 642,607 of JABTUW010000005.1, forward strand.
GCGCCCTGGCGGTGGCCCACTCCGAGTTACTGATTACGCTGCTTCAGCAGTTGGTTGCGTTGTTTCAAACGCCGGGGATGCTCAAGCAAATCGTAAACGGCCAAAGCCCGGCAGAAATTATCCGGATTTTTGAAGCGCATATTCAATTTGAACAGGAGATTACAGCATGAATGGTGAAAAGCGCATCCTGGTTGCTTGTGGCACCTCTATCGCCACAGCCACAGTGGTGGCCGAGAAGCTAAAAGAAATTGCCAAAGAAGCGGGCGTTCGGGTCAGTGTGGTGCAGTGCAAAGCCGCAGAGATACGGGGACGGATTGCCACCTTTAATCCGCATGTCATCGTGGCCACTACTCCTGTGCCCAAAGATTTGGGCATCCCTGTTTTTAACGGCGTGCCTTTTCTTTCGGGCCTGGGGATGGATCAATTGAAGGCGCAGATTGTCGAGGCGCTGAAAAAAGCCTGATTTGAGGGTCACGCCGAGTCCTTTCCTGGTGGTCACAAATTTAAGGTCATGATCGAGGGAGATGCTTAATGCAAATACAAGGTAAATATCAAAGCCAGTACGGTCTGGAAAATCATGGGATTCAAAACGTCAATGCGGTCCATTGGAATCTGTCGACTCCTCTGCTGTATGAGGAAGCTATCCGCCGTCGGGAGGCAAGGCTGGCTCACCTCGGCCCGTTGGTGGTGCGGACCGGCCAGCATACCGGCCGCTCGCCCAGTGATAAGTTCATTGTCCAGGAACCATCCAGCCAGGACAAAATCTGGTGGGGTAAAGTCAACAAGGGTATGGACCCGGCCCCTTTTGCCGGGTTGCACCGCCGGTTGTTGGCCTATCTGCAAGGCAAAGATTTATTTGTGCAAGATTGTTTTGCCGGGGCCGATCCTCAGTATCGCCTGCCCATCCGGATCATTACCGAAACGGCCTGGCACAGCCTCTTTGCCCGCGACATGTTCATCCAGGCTAAACCGGAGGAGTTAGCCACCCATGTACCCGAATTCACCGTGCTCAATGCCCCCAGTTTCCATGCCGACCCGGAAGTGGATGGCACCCGCTCGGAAGTATTTATCGTCATTCATTTTGGGCAAAAGCTGGTCCTCATCGGCGGCACGCAGTATGCCGGCGAGATCAAGAAGTCTATCTTTACGATCCTCAACTACCTGCTGCCGCAGCAGCACGTGATGTCCATGCACTGCTCGGCCAACATTGGTCCCGACGATGATGTGGCCGTCTTCTTTGGCCTGTCGGGGACGGGCAAAACCACCCTCTCTGCCGACCCTACTCGTACCTTGATTGGCGACGACGAACATGGCTGGAGCGACCGGGGCGTGTTCAACTTTGAAGGCGGCTGCTATGCCAAAGTGATTCGCCTCTCGGCTCAGGCTGAGCCTGAAATCTATGAAACCACCCGCCGCTTTGGGACGATCCTGGAGAATGTCACTTTTGACAGCACCACCGGTCGTCTCGATTTGAACGATGACTCTCTGACGGAGAATACTCGCGCGGCCTATCCCATTAGTCACATTCCCAATGCCAAGCGCGATGGACTGGGCGGTCACCCCAGGAACATTATCATGCTGACCGCCGATGCCTTTGGCGTCCTGCCGCCGATAGCCAAGCTGACCCAGGCGCAGGCCATGTACCATTTCTTATCCGGTTACACCGCTAAAGTCGCCGGAACGGAGAAAGGCGTGACTGAGCCGCAGGCCACCTTCAGTACCTGCTTCGGTGCGCCGTTCATGGCCCTCTCGCCGACAGTCTACGCCAATTTACTCGGTGAGAAGATTGCCCAACATCAGGTCAATGTCTGGCTGGTCAATACTGGTTGGAGTGGGGGGCCTTACGGCGTGGGCCAGAGGATGAAGATTGCCCACACGCGGGCCATGGTCAATGCCGCTCTGAAGGGCGAACTGGCCGGGATACCCACCACACCCGACCCCATCTTTGGCGTGGCCGTGCCCACGGCCTGCCCCGGCGTACCCGCCGAAGTGCTTAACCCGCGCCAGACTTGGCCTGATACGGCGGCCTATGACGCCCAAGCGCGCAAACTGGCCGGAATGTTCGCCGAGAATTTCAAAACCTTTACCGACCAGGTTTCAGAAGAGGTACGCGCTGCCGGTCCACGTTCCGGATAATTGGCCAGGCCATTTAGGGGGATAATTGGGTCGTGTCTCCGGAGTCAGTCAGTCAGTTAGCCGATCTGCTAGCTACCCATTGATCGGCTTGGCCTGACCTGCGGCACGACCTGCTCTGCCAGCAGCCGGATCGTTTCCTCGTCGGCGGCATCCAGGGTTTCAACGACAAAGTATTGCAGCCCGGCCTCAACCAATTCTTGATAGTAGGCTACAGCCTCCTCCGGCGTGCCGGCGACGACAAAACTGCGCCAGGGGCCGGCATAACGCTGCTCCAGACCCTCGGGAAAGTAACGTTTGAGTTTCGCCTGCACTTCTGCTTTATTCTCGGCCAGGATGAGCCACCCGGTCATATGGGTCCGCAGCACGCTGTCAAAAGGGCGATCTAGAGCGTCGCAATGTTGTTTGAGCACCCCCAGCTTGTGGCGAATACCCTCCACCGTGTCTGTGCCGCCGGCCAGGTCAAATGAAACCAGGTTGCACGCATCGGCATATTGGGCTACCTGGCGCAGGGTAACTTGCTCCCCACCGCCCGCAATAAGCAGCGGAGGAGTGGGACGTTGCAGCGGCGGCGGCGTTACGTGCGCCCCCTGAGTTTGGAAATAGCGTCCGGTATAAGTGAACGGCTCCTCTCCCCAAGCCCCCTGGATCACGGTAATGGCTTCTTCCAGAGCTTCCTGGCGTTCCCGCGCCGGGGGGAAGGGCAGCCCCAGGTTGGCGAACTCGTTGGCATCCCAGCCAATGCCCAAACCAAGAATAAGCCGGCCCTCACTCAAATTGTCGAGGTCGGCGGCAAGACGAGCGGTCAGCACCGGGTGGCGGTAATAGACACAGTTGACGATTGAACCAAGACGGATGCGGGTGGTGGTCACGGCCAGAGCGGCCAGATGGAGCCAACCCTCTAAGCCCCAGGCGGGATGGTCGCCCATAAAAAAAGCATCGAAGCCAAGCGCCTCAGCCAGCCGCCCAGCCGCCAGGAGGTGGCGAGCCGGATCGCTTTTGGTATCATTGGGGAAAACCTGAAGGGCGAAGCTCACCCTATTGCAGTGTGCCTCCACCCAAGACGAGACAGACCCATGTTGGCTCATTTTCTTGCTTGTCCCTTTTGGCTACACTAATGTAAAAATCTCTGAGAAGATTATTTTATCACACATTACCGTCAGGATAACAAGAAGAAGTTACAGATTTCTTAAAAATTCATCGTATTGTTGAGGGACTGGAGAGGCAGAGACGTCGAAGCGTGACGTGCCGTCTGGGCGAGAAGACGGTCAAAAAATTAGACCCCCAGGTAGATGCGGCTGAAACCGATAAGTAATACCAACAATGCTGTACGTTGCTACAATTTGACCTCAACCCGGTGATGCCGGCCATCATCCTGTAAAGGGAGGGTCCCATTTGACTGGGGCTGTCCATCCAAAAGGATCTGTTTTACGCCGCGATTAACGCCGTCCACGTTCTCTACCCGTATCTCGTAGACCGTCTGGCCGTACCGGTAGGTTACGGTAAAACCGGGCCACGATTTAGGAATGCACGGGTCCAGCCGGAGCGCCGCTCCTTCGCGTCGCAGCCCCAGCATGGCTTCCAGCCCAAGGCGATACATCCAACCGGCGGAGCCGGTGTACCAGGTCCAGCCGCCCCGGCCGGTGTGGGGCGGCACGCTGTAAACATCCGCCGAGATGACATACGGCTCAACCTGATAGCGAGCCACTTTTTCTGGCGTATCGGCCCGGTAGACGGGGTTAATCAGCCGGAAGAGGGCGTCGGCCTGATCGCCGTCACCCAGTTGAGCCACAGCCCAGATGGTCCACAAGGCGGCGTGGGTGTATTGCCCGCCGTTTTCCCGGATACCCGGCAGGTAGCCTTTGATATAGCCGGGATCGCGCGGTGTTTTGTCGAACGGCGGGGTGAACAGCAGGATGAGGCGCTCATCCCACCTGACCAGCCGCTCCAGCACCGCGGCCATCGCCTTTTTGGCTCGTGGCGGATCAGCCGCCTGCGACAGCACCGCCCATGACTGGGCAATGGCGTCAATCTGGCACTCGCGGTTTCGAGCCGAACCGAGCGGCGTGCCATCGTCGTAGGTGGCGCGGCGATACCAGGCCCCGTCCCAGGCATTTGCCTCCATCGCCTGGCGAAGTTCCTTAGCCCGTTGGCGATAGGCGCTGGCCTGAGCAGCCTCGCCGGTGCGGTCGCACAGATCCGCAAAAGCCATCAGGGTGGCATCCAGGAACCAGCCCAACCAGACACTTTCGCCCTGGCCTTCGCTGCCGACCCGGTTCATACCGTCGTTCCAGTCGCCGCTGCCCATCAGAGGGAGACCGTGCGGCCCACTCGTATCTCCTTTCATAAGCGCCCGGCGGCAGTGCTCATAGAGACTGAATAGTTCCTCGGTGCTGTCGTAGTACCCGTACCGCTCCTCCTCATTCTCCTTTAACGGTTCACCCTTGAGAAAGGATACTTTTACCTGCAAAATGGTCTCATCACCGGTGACAGCCACATAATGAGCGACGACATAGGGTAGCCAGAGCAAATCGTCCCGGATGAGCGTGCGCACGCCCCGGCCCGACGGGGGATGCCACCAGTGAAGCACATCGCCCGCCGTAAACTGGTGGCGGGCGGCTCGCAGGATGTGCTCGCGGGCCAGGTCGGGCCGGCTGTGCAGCAGGGCCAGGACATCCTGCAACTGGTCGCGATAGCCGTAGGCGCCGCTGGACTGGTATAAGGCCGAGCGCCCCCAAATCCGGCAGGCCAGGGTTTGGTACAGCAGCCAGCGATTGAGTAATAAGTTCAGGGCCGGGTCGGGGGTGTCCACTTGCACCGCACCGAGAATGTCGGCCCACATTGTCTGCACGCCTTGCCAGGCGGCGGCAACCTGGGCCGGGTCCTGGAAGCGTTCCAGCAGGCTCTCCGTCTCGGCCCGGTCAGCGCCCTGGCCGATCAAAAAGTAGATTTCCTCGCTCGCGCCGGGCGTTAAATCAAGATGCAGTTGTAAGGCGGCGCAGGGGTCCAGACCTACTTCGACCCGGCCTTCCAGGCCAATCCGCCGCAGCCCGGCGGGCCGGCTCATGCTGCCCAGCTGGCCCAGGAACTCGGTTCGATCAGCCGTCAGACCGTGCGGCGCTTTGCTGGCCGCCACAAACGCGACCCGCTGGCCAAACTCGACGTTGTAAGGGTTGCAGGCGAGTAGGGCACGGCGCACTTCGTCATATTCGCTGGTAAGGTACGGCTGGCTGGTTTCTCGATTGACTCCCAGCACCCATTCCAGGTAGTACGTGGCGGTGATGCGCCGGGGCCGGGTTCCCTCGTTTTCCAACCGCAACTGAACAACCTTCACTGGCGCATCCGGGGCGACGAAAAGGCGCAAGTGCTGCCGGAGACCGTGGCTGTGATGCTCGAAGACCGTATACCCGGCCCCGTGGCGAACCAGATAGGGTTCAGCAGCCGGGGCCGGCTGCGGCGTGGGCGACCAAATCTCGGCTGTTTCCTCGTCGCGCAGGTAGAGCGCCTCGCCGGGCAAGTCGGTGACGGGATCGTTGCGCCAGGCAGACAGCCGGTTTTCGCCGCTGTTGACCGCCCAGGAATAACCGCCGCCTGTTTCCGAAACCAGGAAGCCGAAGTTCTCGTTGGCGATGACATTGATCCAGGGAGCCGGGGTCGTTTCACCGGGCCGGAGAAAAATGAGATACTCCTGCCCATCGGGGCTGAACCCGCCCCAGCCGTTGTCAAATTGCAGATGGGCGGGCCGCAGTAGCGGCGACATAGGTTCTGCCGCTTCGGCGGGGGAGAGGACAGGGGTGTGCTCAGGCAGACGGGTTGGCTGCTCGTACAGCCCGGCCAACTGGGCGGCCAGGCTGCCCCGCTGCCCATCCAGGATGACGCGGGCGGCGGTTTCAAGGAGGATCAGGTCGGCCTCGCCCAGTTGCGACGAAAGCAACAGAAAAATACCGCCCCGCTGGTTGAGTTGGGTATCGCTGCCGGCTCGCTGGATCAGCCGGAACAAGTCGCCCTGCAATGCCTGGCCGTAGCCAGCCTCCTGCCGGTTGAGAAAGACCAAATCCACCTTGAGCTGGCGCTGGCGCCAGTAGATATGGGCCTGGAGCAGCTCCTGGGCCAAGGGCAAATCTTCCTCGCTCCGGAGACTCACCAGCAGGATCGGGTAATCGCCGGAGATGGCAAAAGGCCACAGGCCGGGCTGTCCCTGTTGGTTGGCGGCCAGGGTGGCCGGCTCGGCCCGCCGCGCCCGGTGCGGATAGAGCAGCAGGCCGAGCAATTGCTGGGTCTGTCTCAATAAATCCGTGTCGAAACCGAGCTGGCGCAGGTCGAACTCGCTTTGCGTGCGCGCCTGGTTAAAGGCTCGTTCCAGCGTTCGCCAGCGCTGATACCGCTCGGCCAGGTCCAGCGCGGCCTGGCGGGTAGCGGCAGCCAGGGTCAGCCAGGCCAGCCTGACCGAGGTGTGTGGGGGCAGTTCCATGATCTGGCCCAGGGCAAAGATGGGGTCCAGCGTTGCTCCGACCGTACCCGACAGCCAGTCGTCGCTGGCCAGAGCAGCCGGATCGGCGGGGGGGTGCGTCCGCCCCAGGAAGTGGGCACGGCTGCTCTCATAAGCGCCGGTGAGCGGCTGCTCCGGCTCCACGATCAGCAGATGCCCCAGGTAAACCCTCTCCTCTCCAGCCGAACGGGGGCGGCGGCGAAAGAGCAGGGTGTTGGTTTCAGGCAGGTATTCGCTCTGCACAAACAGCTTGGCAAAGGCAGGATGGCGCTCGTCGGCGGCCGGCGAGGCCAGGGACACTTCGCCGTAGCTGGTCAGCCGGAGGCGGCGTGGCTGTTCGCTCTCGTTGGTCAGCGTCACCAGACGGATTTCAACATCGTCGTCCGGGGCAACGGTGACTTGCATCGTTAAGGCAATATCGTGGTCACGACGGTGAAACTCGGCCATGTGCGGGTGAAAGAGCACTCTTTGACTCTCCGGCACAGCGCCAGTGGGCTGATAGCCCGCCGACCACAGCGTACCGCTGTCCAGGTCCTGGAGATAAAGCCAACTGCCCCAGTTGTCCAGGGTGGTGTCGGCCCGCCAGCGGGTCAGCCCAACTTCCTGCCAGCGGCTGTAGCCGCCGCCGGTGTTGGTCAGCAGGACGTGGTATTGGCCGTTGGACAGATAGTGTACCTGCGGTATAGGCGTATTAATGGCGACCTCCCACGGCGCAATCGGCGCGGCCACCGGACCCGGCCCTGTCGCCGGCACGTCTGCCTCGGCCACAGCGTTGTCGGGGAGCTGCTCAGGGATGCGCTCCTGGAGCAGCAACTCGATGCTCTGGATGCGCGGTTCGGCATGGAAGCGCCGGATCATGACCTCTTCCTGGAGATAATTCACCAGGGAGAGCATCATCATGCCCTGGTGATGGGCCATATAGGAAGCGACGATGGCTTGCTCCTGCCCCAGCGTCAGGCGAACCGGGGTATAGTCCAGCGCCTCGTAGAGGCCGTAACGCCCCAGCATTTTGAGCCGGGTCAGATGGGTGATATTTTCCACAACCGCCTGAGGTAAAAGCGGCAGGGCTAACAGCGAGGCGTAGGGAGCAATGACCAGGTCATCGCTCAGGCCGCGCTTGAAGCCCAGGGCAGGCGCGCCAAAAGCGCGATACTGATAGTTCAGGTTGGCGTCAAAGGCATAGTAGCCCGATTCCGAGATACCCCAGGGTATCCCCTTCTGCCGGCCATAGGCTCTTTGGTAAGTCGCCGCTGCATATTCGCTCTGCTGGAGCAGGGTGCCTGGATAAGTGCGGACCAGCAGCGGGGGCATCAGGTATTCAAACATTGTGCCATTCCAGGATAAGAGGGTTGGCCCTTCGGGCAGGTGGCGCAGCGGGCGGCCCAGGTGAAGCCAATGACTCTGCGGGACTTCGTATTTGGCAATGGCAATCAGGCTGGCCAGCCGGGCTTCCGAGGCTAACAGGTCATAATAGTTATCGTCCAGCCGGCCCGCGTCCAGGTTATAGCCAATGTGGAAGACTTGACGGAGCGGATTAAAGAGAAAAGAGAAATCCATCTCTTGCAGGTAACTTTCCGCCTCATCACTTAATTGCTGATACTCGATTTGCAGCGCCTTGACTGCTACCTCGGCTGACCTGAGTTTCGTGGTCAGTTCCGCACACCAGGCGCGAGCGGCCCCAGCCTTGTTTGGCAAGAGTTTCTGCAACTCGACCAGGCGGGATTGTGCCAGACGATAGATGTCTTTGACTTCATTCATGGGCGGGGCAGTAGCGGGGAAAGTTCCAACGAGGGATTGCCAGGCGGCGGCTATGGACGGCTCCAAATCGGGCTGGCTAAAAAGGGCCGGCGGCCGGGTGAGGGGCAGCAGCCAGGGTAACAGCAGCTTGAGCTGGCGCTCGACGCTTTCCAGGTGATGATGGACGCGCTCCACGTAACGCCGTAGATTGTGCAGGTGAGCCGGGTGTAGCTCGGCAGATTCGGCCTCGATCCAGGCCAGCAGCAGTTGATCCAGCCGTGGCAATGCGTCTGCTAACAGGTGGGCGAGCAAGAGGGGCCATTGTGCGGGTTCATCACGGACCAGCAGCACTTGTTCGGTCAGGGCGGCCAGGTGGGCCTGGATGGCGGCAGCCGGGGCAGCGGACTTGCCCGTGTCTAACTCGGCTACCATTTCGTCTAACAAAGCCAGAGTATCGAGGAAGCCCTGCCAGCGCACCCAGCCCCATAAAGGGCGCTGGCTGACGGCCAGGCAGCCCTGTTTGAGGGTCAACAAACAAGCGGCCAGGTTGCCGCTGTCAACGGTGGAGGCGTAACGCGGCGGAAGCGGATGCAGGGTTTGGGTGTCAATCCAGTTCAAGAAATGGCCCCGGTATCGTTCCAGCCGCTTCAAAGTGTCAAAGGTAGCCCGCAAGTGCAGCGCCAGTTCCATGGCATCAACGTAGCCCATGTCATAAGCGCCCAGGGTTGAGAGCAGGTATAAGCCCACATTCGTCGGCGAGGTGCGATGGGCCACGACACCTCGGGGCGATTCTTGAAAATGGTCGGGGGGCAGCCAGTTATCCTGCGGGCCGACAAACTGCTCAAAAAAGAGCCAGGTGCGGCGAGCCAGGCTATGTAACTGCTGGCGTTGTTGGGAGGTCAATTGCTCTCGCCGCGCCGCAACGGGACGGCTAATCCCGTAAGCGATTTCGGGCGACAGCAGCCAGACCCCCAGCAGTGGTACGGCGGCAGGCAGCGCTCCGGGATTAATCAAAAGGATTAACAGGGCTAATATGCCGGAGACAAGGACGGCGGAAATCATTTGCCGCCAGGTAATCCGGGATTTTACCTCGGCGCCAAAGAGGCGGGCGGTATGGGCGGCCGTTGTCCATTGCATCAGCCGGCGGCGGGTAATGAACAGGCGGGTCAGGGTGGTGAAAATAGCATCAAGCGCCAGGACGCTTTCGTAGGGCAGAAAGGCAATTGCCAGCAGCCAGCGCAGCGCGCTGCTATGAATAGAGCGGCGAATTTCGGGCCATGAACCCCTGTTGATGAGCCGCACCGCGGAGGTAACTATGCTGGTGAGGAAGGGCCAGGCCGGGGTGAATAGCCCAAGTAGGGTCCAGGCCAGCGGAGAGCCGGGCAGCCACAACCAGCCGGCCAGAAACAGGAGCAGCAGCGCCGGAGGCAGCAAGCTGCGGCGCAAATTGTCCGCAATTTTCCAGCGGTCAAGCAGAGACAATGGCGAGGAAGTAATCCCCTTGTCAGCGTGGGGTACGCGGGGCCACAGCCAGGGTAGGAGCTGCCAGTCGCCTCGAATCCAGCGGTGGGAGCGATAGATGTGAACCAGGTAATGGGGCGGATAATCTTCATAGAGGATAATATCGGTGACCAGCCCGGCGCGGCCGTGGATGCCTTCAAATAAATCGTGGCTGAGCAGGGCATTCTCAGGCACGCGCCCCTTGAGGCTGGCTTCAAAGGCGTCTACATCGTAAATGCCTTTGCCAACGTAAATACCTGCGCCGAACAAATCCTGGTAGACATCGGAGACGGCCAGGGTGTACAGGTCCAGGCCGGTATCCCCGGCAAAGACCTGGGTAAAGAGCGACTGGTTGGCGCTGGCCGGCTTGATCTCGGTACGGGGTTGCAGCACGGTATAGCCCGCTGTGATTTGACCGGTAGCGGCGTTGAACTGGGCCCGATTCAGTGGATGAGCCAGGGCGCCAATCAGCCGGTGAGCGCTGTCGCGGGGCAAGATGGTGTCGGCGTCCAGGGTGATGACATAGCGAATGGCCGGCAGGATAGACAGTTCGCCTACCTGGACGGTATAGGAAGTTCCCCGGTCGCCGCGGAGTAAGCGGTTGAACTCGTGCAGCTTGCCGCGCTTCCGCTCCCAGCCGATCCAGGCGTTTTCGCTGCTATTCCACAAGCGCCGGCGGTGAAAGAGATAAAACGGGCGATGATCGTGACGCTGGTTGAGCGCTTCAAGGCCCTGTCTGGCCTGGGCAATCAAAGCCTCATCTTCCGGCATGTGCTCCTGAGGAGCATCGGCGAAGTCGGTCAAAAGGGCGAAGGTCAGGTGGGGGTCGGTGTTGCGCAAATAATGGAGTTCCAACTGGGAGAGCAGCGACTCTACTTCGCCGGGATGGGTGAGTAAGGCCGGGATCACGACCATCGTCCGGCACTGGAGCGGGATGCCTTCCTGTAAATCTAGCTTGGGCAAAATACGTGGTGGCAGCAGCCGGGTGACAAGCCAGTTGACCAGATAGATGGCGATGGTGATGGCCGGAATAAAAGTCAGCAGAGCCGCCCCGGCAACTTGCCAGGGTGTTCCGCCGCTGTTCAGAGCATAGCCGACCAGCAAGGTCACAATAAACAGGCTGAGCAGGCCGGCAGCGCCCAGGTAAAAAAGGGCAGGCCGGGTTAGCATAGCCCGGCGCAGAGCCGCCAGCCCCGTGGGCCGGTAGTTAAAGTGAGTTTCCAATTGAGCCAGGCCCGCATCTACTAAATAGAAGCCAACATGGGCTTCACGGGGAAGGGTTAAACAGGCCCACTCAGCCTCAGCGGAAGTGGTTTCAAAGGGTTGGGCGGAGAGGGGTGAGGCCAGGTGGACAGCCGCCATCTCGACCGCAGCATGGGCAACATCAACTTCGGCCTGGCCGGTTGCCCAGGCTAATTCCTCGATCACTGTCCGGTAATGGTTACGGGTATCGAAATCCATACGGGCATAAATGCCAACGGGATCATCTCGCAGAATGTGTTCAACGTGGCTGACATGCTCAAAGAAAAGTTTCCAATCTTGAGTGGCCAGGAGCCGCAGGGAGGGAATGCAGCGCGCGACAACATCGGCGTCGGCCACTTCGTGGTCAAATTGCAGCGCCCAACTGGAGGAAGCGGCGTCTGCTTGGCCAATTAGGCGGCTCGCGGCTTGGGCCAGACTTTCCAGGAGGGCAAAGCGGAGCATAATCGGCAACGCCCAGACTTCACCCATCGTTAGGGGGGCAACGGTTTGATAAGCTCTCATGAATTGCTCGATCCGGGCCAGATCCAGTTGAGCCTGTTCGTGAAGGACCAGTTCGCGGGCGACCGCATAACTGCGCGGGAAACCGGCCAGAAAAGAGTCGCTATCGAGCTTGGGTAAGCGGCGGTAGTAGCCGGAGGGCAGGTCCTCGCGGATTTGCCGCAGAACCTGCTGGACGACGTAATAGTTATCCAGCAACCACTCGGCGGCGTATGATAGGGTCAACTCGGCTTCTGAATTTTGGCGAAAATGCCGGTAGGCCGCCCGCAGCCGCTGTTCTTGCTGCAAGGGGCGCTCAAGGAATTCGTGCTCGTGGTCAGGTTCCGGCCTGCCTGAGGCAAGGCAATGACTCGCGGCGGCTTGCTGTGCTGCTTGTTCCAGCCAACTGTGGCTACTGGTCTGCTGACCTGAGTTCTGTTCAACCGCAGGGAGTGACTCAAACAGACGGTTTGTCATAAGCCAACGTTCGCCCGCCCAGCCCGAGTTGATGCGCAGCGACTTCGGCCGGATTGGGCGCTATCTCTCGCTGAGGCAGGTCCTGGATGATGAGCAGGGGAGTAGCCCCGTAAGCAATAAAACTGATGCTCACGCTGCCGTAAGGGTACTTGCGGGTGGCCGAGTAGCCATGCGCGCTGACAACAACAAGATCGGCCAGCTCATCCTCGGCCAGGTTGTGCAATGTGGCAATAATATTATCGCTGACAACGACCCGGGTCTGGATGCTGCCCGGTAAGCGCGACTTCAACTGGTCAAAATAGTGGCTTACTTCCTCGCGATTAAGCTCAACCAGGCGCTGGCTTAATTCCCGTTCTTCGGGGGTGAGGGGCACTCGGCGTGGCATTTCCGGCTGGCCCACCACATGCACCAGCAGAATTTCGGCCTGCTGATCCTGGGCCAGGGCGGCCAGCATGGGCAAAACATTTTCGGCCCGCTGCGAGCCGTCAAGCGGCATGAAAATACGCTGGTAGCGTAAGCGTGTCAATTCAGGCTGTTGGGTGTGATAGGCTCGAGCCAGGAAAATTGAAGTGTGAGCACGGAGAATAATCTTCTGCACCACTCCACTGACATTCCAGCCGCTTAATCCGCTGCGACCGTGGCTGCTAAGCGCAATCAGGTCAACATCATGCTCGTGAGCCAGCTCAATGATTCGCTCGGCAGCCTGGCCCTCCAGCAAAACTGTTTCGATAGACGCGCCGGGTTGGGCCTCCTGCAAGCGCTGCTGAATGCCTTCGAGATAAGTTTTCGCTTCAATTTGGTGGAAACGCCAACTGAGCGGATCAACCGGCCGCATGTGGTCGGACGGATTATTTTGTTCCAATACCTGCAACAAGATGACTTCAGCGCCGGTACTGTGCGCCAGGGTGAGGACATGGGGCAACACTCCCTCGGCCAGCGCAGAACCATCCAGAGGAACCAGGATTTTATGAAACATCGCCACCTCCTTGCGATCATAAGAGTTTTGGATCTTTTATTGGCCTGATTAACATTGTAAAGGCTGGCGCTAATTCTGTTAATACCACTTTGAGTAGCTTCCAGAAAAAAAAAGAGCTATTTTTAATAGCTCTTCCAAAAAGTCGGCTGGTCTTACTCATCGCCCAGATGGGCGATAAATTGAGACCTGCTGTTTTTTAGTTGTAATTGGCGGCAGTTTGTCAGATAGGCCCTTCTACCCCGATAGCATTAACTGGGATTTTCGTCCGGCGGATAGCGGCGATCTGGCGCTCCAATCTTACCTCCGTTGCCAATTTCATAAACCATGTTCAGTAAAGCTTCAGTATCCAGGTAATAGTGAATATCTAAGTATAAAAATTTCCTTATTGCCTCCCCACGGGCAAGTGGGCTATAATATTGATTGACCACCTGGCAATGATTCGCGCAAGTTAAGGATTACTACTCCTCTTCAGACCATTGTCACCATCGTTTGGGTTATCGTTAAGATATTCGCCAGTTCCTGGTCAACGCAACTGAGCGCTTTGGTCAAAGACTAGGAGCAAGTTCGATGGCTGTTCCGCCGTTACAGGCGATGGATTGGATTGTCCAAACCAGGCTTCAACCGCCGAGTTTACGCCAGGATTTTGTGCCCCGCCGGCAACTGTTAGAAATATTGTTTCAGGCGGTGACATCGCGCCGCTTGACGCTGATTTCCGCCCCGGCCGGTTACGGCAAAACCACCCTGCTGGCTGCCTTACCCCACCTATTCCCGGAACTGTCTGTGGCCTGGCTTTCGCTCGATGTCGAAGATAATGATCCGGCTGGATTTTTGAGTGCCTTGATAGCCGCCTTGCAACGACTCAACCCGGCCTGTGGTGTCACCGCTCAAACCGTGCTGGCAAACCTGACTAATCCGGCGGCAGAGGTACGGCGGGTGATGGGGGTGTTAATCAACGATATCCTGGAGACATTGCCAGCCCCCTGCCTACTGGTATTAGATGACCTGCACGTGGTCACCGAACCGGTTGTGCACGCGGCCTCGGATTATTTGCTGGACCGTATGCCCCCCCATATGCATCTGGCCGTCGGCACCCGCTACGACCCACCCCTAGCCCTGGCCCGCCTCCGCGCCCGCGACGAGTTGGCCGAGTTTCATCTGGCCGAGTTGCGCTTCACCCTCGACGAGGCGACCGCGTTGCTCAATGAGCAGTTACGGTTGGGTTTATCTGCTGCTGATGTGACCGCCCTCTATGCCCGCACCGAAGGATGGATTGCCGGCCTACGCTTGCTGGCCACCTCACTCCAGCGAGTACCTCCTTTCACGGAGCGTACGGCCTTTATTACCGAAGTAGTTCAGAGCAGTCGTCACGTTTTTGATCTACTGGCAGAGGAAGTATTGGATCACCAGGAGCCGGCCCTTCGTACGTTCCTGCTGGAGACCTCTATTCTCTCCGAACTCACGCCGGTTGCGTGCCAGGCCGTTACGGGTCGACAGAATGCCGAGACGATCCTGGAAGAACTTTATCATCGCAACCTTTTCCTGGTAGCGATAGCTTACGAAACAGGACCGGCGACGGGTGAAACAATGGTACGACCCTCTTCGTCATTGACCCTTCCGCCTGCATCGTATCGTTACCACGATCTCTTTGCCGACTTTCTCCGCCGGCAACTGGCCCGCGAGTTGCCGGACCGTCTTCCAGAACTCCACCGCCGCGCCGCCGAAGCCCAAACTTCACCCACTCGAATCATCAACCATTACCTGGCGGCCAATCTGTGGTCGGAAGCGGCCCAAACCGTTGAGCGGGTCGGCGAGCAGTTGCTGCAACAGGGCTGGCTGGCTTCCTTGCAGCGCTGGATTCTGGCGTTGCCGGCAGAGATACGTGAGGCCCATTCGCGTCTCGCTTACCTGCTAGGTGTCGGTGCCCTGCACCAACGAGACCTTGTCGAGGCCGGGTTTCATCTCGAGCGGGCCCTACACGCCTTTGAAATTGCGGACAATCAGCTTGACCAGGGCAAAACCCTGGCCTACCTCTCGAGCCTGGCCTTCTATCAGGCTGATTTTTCCCGCGGGCTTGCCCTGATCGAGCAAGCCCTGGCCTGCCCCATTCCGCCCGATACGCGGGTGCGATTGCTGGTTGAGCGAGCGCGCATCGCCCATTTTCAAGGTGAGTTTACCCGCGGCCAGGTTGATCTTGACAGGGCCTGGCATATTTGCCAGGAATCCGGCGACCTGGCCGCAGTGTATGCGCTTCTGGAAGGATACATCCCGAGTTTTGCCGCCATACCGGCCGGCCTCGACCGCCTCGAACAGCTCTGCCAGGTTGCTGCGACCAAAGCGATTGAGGGAGAAGGGTTACTTGAAGTGGTACTCTGTGAACAGCAAGCCATGGTTCACTGCTATCGAGGTGACCTTACCCGTACCCTGCAAGCGGCCGAACGGGCCCTGGCGCTCGGTGAGCGACTGGGGGGTCGTCCAGTCTGGCAATACTGGACCGTACGGATTTTCATCTTAACGGCCCACACCAGTTGTGGTCATCAGCCTCAGGCGGAAGGCATCATGGAGCAGCTACTTTTGCAACGGGATAGCCTCGATGTACTGGCCAAGAGCGGCTTTCTCTATTTTGTGGCGCATGCCTGCTGGTTGCACGGCCGCTTGCCGGATGCCCAGCAGATATACCAGCAGTTGCGCCGGATGGAAATTCCGCCAGACAGTGTTGTCACCCACACCATACTGGCCATGCTTCAGGGAATATTAGAACTGGCCGAGGGTCATTATGCAGCGGCGTTACGCGCCCTGCAGGAAGCCGTAAGCTTAGAAACCAAATCACCGCTCTTTAACGTCTTTGGCAGCGCCCGTGTTTTGCTGTCATATCTTTACTTGAAAATGGACCTGTCCGACGAGGCTCTGACCGAGATTGCGCTGGCTCTGGCCGAGTGCGAAGCGCAGGGCGCGCCGGGCCGTATCTTGATTGAAGGCGCACCGGCCATACCGGTACTCAAGCTGGCTCTGGAGCACAACCGCCACTCCGCTGTGGCCGGCCAACTGCTCGAAACGCTTGAAGCAGGCCGGAGGACAGAACCACAGCCGGTCACCGTACCCGACACCGGAGAAACCTTGAGTACTCGTGAGGTTGAAGTGCTCAGCCTGCTTGCCGCCGGAGCCAGTAACCAGGAAATTGCCGAAGCCCTCGTCTTGAGCATCCACACGGTCAAACGCCACGTGGCGAACATCCTCGTCAAACTGAATGTTGCCAACCGTATCCAGGCCAGCACTCGCGCCCGTGAGTTGGGTATTGTGGAATAGTCCTCAACGCGCATAGCTGCGTCTTCTCTTTTTGCCGCGAAGTCAAGGCTTAACGTCCCCCTTTTGAAGTACAGACGGCCATCTGCTCCCCCGGTTTCCTGTTGGGAGTGGGCTAAAGGCTCGTTACAACCCCTCCGGTATTGGCTAATAACCCAGACATCGCCACCGTGATAACTCTTTTGTAGAGCCATCCGCCTATCCCTTCGCGGCCAACAATGGCTCTCAAGAGCGATGATATGTCTTCCCTTTGATAGTAGAATAGCCCCAACGTTCGTGAGATAACGGCAATTTCCAAATCGAATCAGTTAGCTTTAGAAGAAGAAAGGAGTCTTCGAAATGACCCAATTGAAGTGGTGGATGCGTATTGTGGGCGGGTTCTACCTTTTTCTGGCGGTGATGAGCCTGCCATCAATCCGGGCCAATGGGTTTTTGAACGTGTTTCCTGAGCTGGCGGGCCAGCAGGCCACGCTGGCGTTTGAATTGCTCATTGATGCCTGGGTAATGTTTGGACTGGAACTGGGCGTGATTGGGGTGATGTTGATCCTGTTTTCACGGGCACCCTTTCAAGCCTTCAGCCTGGTCTACACGATCATTGGCCTGGAGATTGTCAGGGGCATTGTGGACGACATCTACATGATGATGCGCGGCTACTCAGTGGGCTTTTACCTTGGCTTCATCACGGTTCACTTGTTGATTATCGTTACCGGATTGGCTTTCTCCCGGCAGCGAGCAGCGAGGCTCAAGTCGGTAGGAATAGCCTGACGGGTCAACAGGAGAACTCATCTATGAATGCATCAGTTCGCCCTGGAAAAGATGTGCCGACTGAGGGAAGCCTGGTGTATATGCCGGGTGAAGGCAAAAGTGTCCCGACTAGGGATGTTTCGATGACCTACAAAGCGGTCAGGGCAGACACGAACGGCGCCTGGATGCTGGTCGAGTATACGGCTCCCCCTCACTTCGCGGGGCCACCTTCCCACCGGCACGAGCAGATGTTAGCAGGATTTTATATCTTGTCAGGCACGCTGACTATCCAGCTCGAGGAGCGCCTCGTCAAAGCGCCGGCCGGTTCATTCCTCCTGGTTCCACCGGGGGTTGTCCACAAATTTTCTAATGAAGAAGTTGTCCCGGCCACATTCTTAATTTTCATCTCTCCCGCCGGGACAGAACAGGAACTGGCGACTTGGATCACCCCGCCGCCCGAATCTGGTTAAGGCCCAGCGGCCTAGAAAATGTAGTTCAAAAAAATCACACAATTCAATGAAGGAGATAAACCATGATCCAACACGATACGACAGTTGACAGAGAAGAATTACAGATGATGGAAATCAAATACCGACCGGCGCGGCCCGAGGATGTGCCCGAGATGGCCGACCTTTTTTTGGAAGCGGTGAGCAACATGTATGCTCGAAACAATATTACCGCAGTTCTACCGCCCCGCCCGGCCGTACTGCTCGGCTACGAACACGTGCGGGCCACCGGCATCTTCCACGTGGCGGAACTCGAGGGGCGGATTGCCGCCATTGCCGGGGCCATCGTCCGGGACCACCTCTGGTATCTGAGTGCTTTCTGGGCCCGGCCCGATCTGCAACGGCAGGGGATTGGGATGCCCCTCTTAAAAGCAGTCTGGACGGCCGGTCAGGTGGCAGGCGCAACCGTCTTCTTTACCTGGTCCTCAGTGGATAGTGCCGCGATGGCTTCCTATATGAAACTTGGTATGGTGCCGGGTTATCCCATCCTGCTCTTTGAAGGGATGCCCCAAAAACTCCCTCCGGTGGCTTCGACCTACGAAGTGGTCACGTTAGAGAAGTCGCAGGCCGTGGCTTTGGACCAAGAAATCCGGGCCACCGGTCGCGGCGCCGACCATGATTTCTGGCGGGATGGTTGGGGCTTGCAGGGACGGCAGGTCATTCTGGCTGGAGAGGTTATCGGCTACTACTACCTGGGGAAGGGTGGCATTGGCCCTGTTGCCTGGAGAGAACCGCAGGATGGCCAGGCAGTTCTGGCCCTGGCCTGCAATGAGGCAACGGCGATGACACCCCACATTCGCTTTGCTGTGCCAGGGATTAACCATTCAGCCCTTCGCTTCGCCTTCGACTCCGGTTTGCGCCTGACCAGCTTTGCCCATTTCCTGACCAGCGCTTCGTTTGGTCGGATGGACCAATATTTGCCGCAGGGACCAGGACTGTATTAAACGATGAATATTAACGGAAGAGATTCCCAAAGATTACTCAAGAAAGGTTTTTCGAAATGTCAAAACAGGTACTTTTAACAACTCAATTTCGTGCAGCCGAAGCAGATACGGCCCAGCAACGCTTCATCGAGCTTCAACAGAAATTGCTGGACCACTACGGCGTTCAGGCCAAATCACGGTACGTACACTTACAAGAGCCTCGCCTCAGGGCGCATATCCTGGAAGCGGGCCAGGGAGAGCCGGTGGTGATTTTTCACGGGGGCGACGGCGAGGCGGTCAATTGGGTGCCGCTGATGGCTCCGTTGCAGGGGCGTTTACATCTCTTTGCGACTGACCGCCCCGGCTTCGGCCTGACCGATCCTTTCGATTACCGTCGGGTTGACCTCCGCAGCCATGCGGCCAACTTCGTGCGGTCGTTGCTCGATGCGTTGGAGCTTGAAAGCGCCACGCTAATGGGTGGTTCTATGGGCGGATTTTTCGCTCTGGCTGCAGCCCTGGCCCATCCCCACCGAGTCAAGAAACTGATTTTGGTGGGTATGCCCGCCGGCATTTCCAAATCTGGCTCCCTTCCGCTCCGGATCATTTGTGGCGTCCCCGGCCTGGCCAAACTCTTCATGGCCGGACGACCGTCTATGAAGAACCAGCGGCAGCAATATGAGAAAATGTTTCATGTTGACCTGACTAAAGTCCCGGATCTCTATCTCGAAACGCGGCGTATTGCCGGGGTGAGCCTGCCCGGCGCGCAGGAGACGTGGGCTGTGCTGCTGCCTCGGCTGGTCAATCTCAACGGGTTCAGGCCGGAGGTCAACCTGGCCAATGAACTGCCGCATCTTGAACAGCCGACTCCAGGGATGATGACATGAAATAATGTTATTTTGCTATCTCCGGGGCAAAAAGTGGAGCATGGTCCCAGACTTGAGCTTCGATGTAATTGGCCACGAAGCTGGGGAGATTTGTGCCCCATGTCCCCCCGGGCAGCCCGTTGGCCTCGATAATGGCGCGAATTTCTGAGAGGGTAAAGAGCTTCCCGTGATAGTCAGGCAAATAATAAGCGGGATCTTTTTGAGTAGCCAACCACATCGAGATCATGCTGTCAGGATAAGTAAAACTTATCTCACCTTCACCAAATAGGGAAAGAGGCACCTGTATTTCTGCGGTCGTCGCTAGAGTTACTGCATCAGCCGCTGTCAGGAGCCATTTGGATCTTCCCAAGATCATGTAGATGGGATAAGATTCTTTCGGTGCACCACCTTTGGCGATGAACTCCTGACGCAGCCACTGTTCGATGTGCCGTCGCGTCTGCAGGTATTCAGCCGGGTCTTTGAACCTTTCCCAAAAAATTGATCCTTCAATATAAAGATCATGCATAAGCTGCATCGCCTCTCCATCGGATAGGGCAGACAGGCTTCGGAATGGTACGGTATCCTTGCGGTAGAAATGAATGAGATGATCAATCATAGCCTTGCCTTTCACCGGAGGATGGCGGAGTTCTTATTTGAAAAGAGTTGAGTTTAAGCCTTCTTCAAGCTGACAGCCTGGTGCATGGGACCGTCGAGTGAGCACTCGATCAGCCAGCCGGCGCTGCGGACCAGCCGGCCAAAAGCTTCCAACCCGATAAAGCGGATAGCCGGCCGGCCGGGGACATGTTCCATCTGCTTCAGGCGGGCATCCAGGGTCGAGGCATCGCGCACCACTGGCCCCACCATCACGAAATCGTCGGGAGTGCCCTCACGCAGGGCCTGCAGATTGGCCACGATTTCTTCGTCAGAGGCAAACTCGAACAAGCCTCCCTCGCTGGAACCCACGGCGACGGCCTCCCTGAGCGCGATCCTATCCATCATCGGGCGTAAAACCGTAGGGTCCGCCCATTGGCGGTCGAGGGGACTGGCATAACCTTCGCCCAGGTTGTCCGGTCCAAGCTTGTGGAGATAGGTCATCATGCCTGTGGTATAGGTGTCTGCCGATTCGGCCATCCCGCGCAGCAAAATAGACTGCTGGGCGAGGGCCTGCATCACGGCGGCCGGCGTTTGCGCTGCTCGCTGCACGCTGAGCACCATCTGGTCAATCAGCGCCGATAATTCGGCCTCGCTCATGTCAAAGGCGAAGGCCGGGTGGGTAATGTCAATGACGGGCAGCTCGATGCCGTCATCCGCCACCGCATAGGAGACGCCTACCTTTTTGTTCTTTTCGGGAATTTTGATATTCACCTTTTCCTCTGCCTACTGTTTGCTGAGAATCCAGATCATAAATGGACTTTCTTCCGCTGAAACTCACTCCGGACATAATCGCCATGCAAAGCATTTTACCACACCCGCCATCGAGTATACAACATTCCCACGAGCGAGCCGGTCTAGATATCAGGCATATCCTTATTATGGTTGATTTGGCGGCAGATACAGATCAGGGTATGATGATGGCCCGCGAGTCAGGCCGAGGCGCCGGTATTTATAATGAGAATGAGATGGTGCGCGAAGGGGAGATAGCCACCATCGGCAAATATCTAATGGATGAAAGGGGGTAACTATGCCGATTCATATGATCGACTCACACATCTACGGGGGAGCCTGGAGCTCCGAGGAAATGCGCGCCATTTTCGACGATGTACCCCGGACGCAGGGTTGGTTGGAGGTCATCGCCGCCCTGGCCGAGGCCCAGGCGGAGGTCGGCCTGATCCCGGCCGAGGTTGTGCCGGAAATCAAACGGGTGTGTCGCATCGAGCTGCTCAACATGGAGGACCTGCGTAAAGGCTACCAGGAGACCGGCCATTCTACCCTGGGCTTGATCCGCGAATTAAAAAAACGCTGCTGCGGCGCCGCCGGCGAGTGGATTTATTACGGGGCCACCGTTCAGGATATTACCGATACCTGGACCGCCATGGCCCTGCTTAAAAGCTGGGATATTGTCTTTCGTGATTTGCGGGAAATTGAGGGCGCTTTGCTGGCGCTGGCCGAGACTGAGCGCACTACCTTGATGGCCGGCCGGACGCACGGCCAGCCTGGCCTGCCGATTACCTTTGGCTTCAAAGTGGCGGTCTGGGTCCGCGAGATCAGGCGGCATATCGAGCGATTGAAGGACGTGCGCAAGCGGATGGGGGTGGGCCAACTGGCCGGGGGCGTGGGTTCGTTATCGTCGTTTGGCGACAAGGGCTTTGAACTGCAAGAAAAGTTTTTTGCCAGGTTGGGGTTACGCCCCCCCGACATCGTTTGGAATACGGCCCGCGATACCCATGTGGAATTTATTAATCTGCTGGCCATGACGGCGGCCACATTCGATAAAATCGGCCAGGAGGTTTATAACTTGCAGCGCCCGGAGTTGGGGGAGGTCCGGGAAGGGTTTGCCGAAGGGACAGTGGGCAGCATTACCATGCCGCACAAGCGCAATCCAGAAATTGCCGAACACCTGGGCACCCTGGCCCGTCTCATCCGGCACAATGCCGGCTGCCTGGCCGAGAACCTGGTCCACGACCACGAGCGTGACGGCCGTTCCTGGAAGGCGGAATGGGGCTTGATTGCGCCGACCTGCGCGATGACCGGTTCGCTGCTGCGGCTGAGTAAGATCATGTGCGCGCATCTGGAGGTAGACCGGGCCGGGATGCTGGCCAACCTGGCAGCGACACACGGTTATGTGCTGTCGGAAGGGCTGATGCTGGCTTTGGCCAAAAAGATCGGTAAACAAACGGCTCACGATATTGTTTATAACACGGCCATGGCCGCTTTTGCCGCCCAGCGCCCGCTCAAAGATGCTGCTCTTGAAAACGAAAAGATCACCGCTCATCTCACCAAAGACGAAATTGAAGCTTTATTTGATTATGAGCGCCGGGTCGGGCTGTGTCCTCAATTTGTTGATCGGGTGTTAACCCTGACGCGGGCGGATCGAGCAAGGGATGTGGCCTTTTTACCAAAAGGTCGTCGAAATGGCTCTGAAACTCAGGTCCCGTCTTCTAGCTAAAAGATTAAGGGTCAACATAGATCACGGGTATCGCCGGGTATACTGGTAGGCGACAGCCGAAATAACAATCCATACTACGGCGCGCAGACTCATCGCTGCAACGGTGCGCACCTCATAGCTGCCTCCGCTTAATAGATATACCCCAAAAGCGGCAAAAGTCACCAAAGTCGCCCCGGCAATCAAGGCCGACAACCACGCCGCCCAGCGCTGCTGCAACCATAGACCCACCCCGGCAGCGACATAGGCAAAACCGGCCAGGAAGTTGAACCAGACCACAAACGGTACATAATTGCCGGCTGCCTGCCGTGCCCCTGCTTCAGATAAGACCGCTCCACCTGAGCGAAGAGTGAGCAAACCAAACAGAACTGCAAAAAGGGCTATTGCCCCTAGCCAGAAAGGGCGCTTTAACTGAAGTGGATTCGTCATTATTCCTCCAAGCATACTTCTATAATCTGTACCCGACCAGCCCTATCATAGCACTTCTTCAGGCTCCCGTCTTCGACTTTTGTCGGATTTGGAAGGCTAATTTCAGGCCCGTAACAACCTCATCCCGTTCAGGATGACCACCAGCACCGACAGTTCGTGGATAAACATCCCCTCCGTCATATGGACCTCACCCAGCAGCACTCCGGCCAGCAGACCGGCGACCGTGACCAAGGCGATGACCACATTCTGCCGGATGTTACGCAGAGTGGCTTTGGACAGGCCAATCGCCTCCGGGATTTTCAGCAGGTCGTCGGCCATCAGGGCGATGTCAGCCGTTTCCAGAGCTACATCGGTCCCGGCGGCGCCCATCGCCAGGCCAATGTCGGCTGCAGCCAGTGCAGGTGCGTCGTTGATACCGTCGCCGGCCATGGCTACCACGTGCCCTTCAGCCTGCAAGCGGCGGATGACCGCCAGTTTGTCCTCCGGCAGCAGGTCGGCGTAGATTTCGGTCACACCCGCTTCGGCAGCAATCGCCTGAGCGGTACGCCGATCATCGCCGGTCAGCATGATGATCCGCGTTAGTCCCACGGCCTTTAATTGGCGGATCATAGCCGGCGCCGCCGGCCGCAGCGGGTCGGCAATGCCCAAAATGCCTAACACCAGGCCGTCCAACGCGACCAGGACGGCGGTTTTGCCGGCTATTTTCAGTTGGGCCAGGGCTGTTTCAGCCTCTGGCTGAACTACTACCCCCAGTTGGTTCATCAACTCGGCGGTCCCCACGCCGATAGTGTGTCCCTGGTAGGTGGCCCGGACGCCGCGCCCGGTGCAGGTGTCAAACGTCTCGACGGAGGGGGTCAGGCCGAGGGTGGCAGCTTCGGCCAAGATGGGGCGGGCCAGGGGATGCTCCGAACCGGCCTCGGCGATGGCGGCCCAGCGCAGCACGTCCTGTTGGGCTTCATCCCAACGCCCCCTGCCTTTCCCGTTAGTTGCCGGCGTGATAACTTTACCCGCGGCATTGGCCCATTGTCCAGCCGGAACCAGGACGGGCTGCAGGGCAATGACATCGGTCAGGCGCGGCTGGCCCTGGGTCAAGGTCCCGGTCTTATCCAGGGCCAGGGCGGTGATCTTGCCGGCATTTTCCAGGTATTCGCCTCCCTTGATCAAAATACCCCGTTTAGCGGCTCGGCCAATCCCGGCCACCACCGAGACCGGGGTCGAAATGACCAGAGCGCCGGGACAGCCGATCACCAGCAGGGTCAGGGCCAACCTGACATCACGGGTGAGCAGAAAGGCCACGAAGCTCAGGCCGATAATGGCCGGGGTGTACCAGCGAGCAAAGCGCTCAATAAAACGCTGGGTGGGCGCCTTCTCTTCCTGAGCTTCCTCAACCCGGTGAATGATGCGGGCCAGGGTGGTGTCGGCGCCCGCGCCGGTAACGCGCACCTGGAGCAGCCCGTTCTGGCTAACCGTCCCAGCATAGACGGTCGCGCCCTTTGTCTTTTCGACGGGCATGGACTCCCCGGTGATGGGGCTCTCGTCTACGGCAGCCCGGCCGTCAATCACTTCGCCGTCTACGGGTATCTTGGTCCCCGGCTTGATCAACACCGTTTCGCCGGGTTGGACCTCGTTGGCCATGACCTCGACCTGCTGACCAGAGCGCAGAGCAATAGCTGTCGTCGGAGCCAGGTCGAACAACTGCTGCAAGGTCTGGCGGGTTCGGTTGAGGGTGCGGGCTTCCAGGTAAGCGCCCAGCATAAACAGGAAAGTCACGGCGGCAGCTTCCCAGACCTCGCCAATGAGCAGCGCGCCAATCGTGGCAATGGTGACCAGGAGTTCGATACTGATGTGCCGGTATTGTAAGGCCGACCAGGCCCGCAAGGCGATGTCTGAACCCGCCAGCAAGGCCGCCGCCACCATCGCGCCGGAGTAGAGATTGGGCTGGCCGGCCAGGTAATCGGCTGCCAGCCCGACCAGGATCAGCAGTCCGCTGATTAGCGTCAATAACTGCCGGCGCTGTAATGGATTGTTTAGCCAGATTTTGATCATTTTCATGGGAGTACCTCATCCTTTCCAAAAGCGACGGCCCCCAGGCGGGGGCCGTCTTCCGCTCCACTTTACTCTGCCGTACCGTGACTGTGGCTCTCGCCTCCCTCGGCGTGGAGGGTTTGCCCCAGGGCGGCGGTGTACAATTCATACACATACTTCTCAAAGATCAACTCCGCTTCGACCCGCTCCCGTTGGGCCTCGACCGTGTTCTCCTCGGCAGCTATAGCCCGCGCCATTTGTACGGCTTCATACTTCTCGGCTACACCCTGCTGCATGGCCTGATCCAGCACTAAATAGACGGTTTCAAGTGCATCTGCTTCTAATGCCTCCTCGGCGGCAGCTAGAGCGGGACCGTGGTCGGTTTCTGTTTTTAGCCCGGTGTAGGCTGCGCCCTCACCCTGGCGGTGCAGCCGGACGGCCGTCTCGAAGAAGTAGTGGTCGGCCAGTTCCTGGGCTTCCGCTCCCAACCGGCGCACCTCCAGGGTATGCTGGAAAGCGGCGGTCAGTTCGGCCTCGGCCTCAGCCTGGATGTAGGGGAGAACCAACTTCACGTCACCCTGCTCAAGCGCTTGCTGGGCTGCCATGACGACCGGCCCGTTGACCGAGTCGCAGTGAGCCGAAGCGGGGGCCGGTTGGCCAAAGATAAAGGCTCCGACCACCAGGGTAAGTAAGGTCCAATACTTGAGATTGAACCCAATTTGTTTCAGTGACGCTAACATAGTTATTTGCTCCTTTTTGGCTAAAAATTCTTTTGTCTGTTTCAACTGCTTCAATGCCTTCATTAAAAGGGGGCGACTTTGGCTTCATAGCCGGCGGCCCGGACGGTCTTGATCAGTTTGTCGGTGCTGGCCTGGCCCGGGTCGTGTTCGACGACGATGCGGCCGGTGTTGAAGTGGACTTTGGCCTCCTCAACCCCAGCCACTCCCTTGAGGGCCTTCTCGATCTTGACGACGCAGGATGGGCACGAAAACTCCCGGCTGCGTAAGATGGTCTTCATTTTTCCAAACCTCCTTTCAGCTAAATTCAATCCTGCCCTTACTGTATCATAAGCCACGCTGCACTTGTATGATTTGGATCAATTAAGTACAGCGGAATATAAAAAAATCTCAATATGGTTCGATTTTAAAAAGCAAAGGTCGTCCCTATCTATTAAGGACGACCTCTTTTGCTTGGAAAGTTTAGGTCTGTTTTGAGTTGGTCTTTAGAGCTTGGCAGGATAGCCTGCTGAGAAAGACCCTCCCTCTGTCGCCGTTACCGTGACGGTGCCAGCAGCGTCCCCAACACCCGCCAAGGTAACAGAGCAGCTACTGGTGCAAGTTGTGCTGGCTGTGGTACCACTTTGTGAGTCGGTTGCCGTGACCGAACTGCTGCGAGAAACGGTGATGGTGACTACCACATCGTTCCCATTGCCACCCCCTGTCCGCTCGGCAGAAACATTGGTGATGACCCCGCAGCTACCCGGCTGAAGCGCATTGGTAATCCGGCAGTAAACCTGGGCAACGGTGGGACCTAAGGTCAATAAAATGGCAATCACAACGATAGCGACCAGGACCAGGATCAAGGCATACTCGACCAGCCCCTGGCCCTTTTGGGGCAAACGCAGAAATTGGAGGATTTTTTTGAACATCTTACCTGGGGATATAGCTGCCAGGGCGAAGCAGCAGCCATATCACTCTCCTTTCGTGGGAGTGAAGACATAATCAGGTCATCGCCCGTACCTGGGAGACCAGGATCAGGATACTGTTCGTAACGAGGCTAACAGGGTAAGTGTTCAGGAGGAAGCGGATATAGAATTTTTTGGTTAGCAGAGAAAAAAATAGAAAACAATAACCTTTTAATAAATAATTATCGCCAAACCACCTGAGACCACTAAACCCGATAGATGAGTAAACGAACAGTTATAAATTTTTCCTGGTCTCAATGCTTTGATGGATTAGGATGCCACACTGGCTAACAGAAGTGCGGCGCCGATAACTGTAAGTTTAACTTCATTGGGCTGAAAAATAGGTCAATAACAATCCTCCTTTCGTTATCTTGATCCAGACAATAAAAAAACCGGGTAATTAAAGCCCAGTTTTATTATAAGTGATAATTTTACAGAATTGTAGATGCAAAAGTACTTCTTACGAATTCAACTCCCTTGCCCTAAAGTACTTGGAAATATGCTTGCCGGGATGCCTTGCGCTCCCATCCTGTCGGCATCAATGCAGAAGGGCAGGTCGCCTTTGATGACGCCGAGATATGTCTCGGTGAGCAAGCACTCCGCTGCTGCCAGGGTCAGGCTGTTTTCCCTGCACCGGGCGAGGCTTTCATCAAGCCAGGGGGTACCTTTGCCGTTTCACGTGTTGCTCGGCAATGGGGCTATGTCTCAGCGATGATAGCCGCTAGCCGCAGCTTATCGGCGATGGCCACCCACTGCCGTCCGGTGCGGATGAGACCCTCCTTTTGGAACTGGCTCATCACCCGGCTGGCGGTCTCGACGGTGGTGCCAGTCAGCTCCGCCAAATCCTGCCGTGACAGGGGCATTTGGATGAGCAGCCCCTCCGGCTGCGGTTCGCCCAGTTTCTCGGCCAGCTTGAGTAAGGCCGCCGCAATCCGCTGTTCAACCGAATGGGCGCTGAGCTGGCGAATCGTCTCATGCGCTGCTTTCAGCCGCCGGGCCATGACTTCCAGCGCGGTCACCGTGACCGACGGGTAACGCCGGAGGATAGCCTGGAAATCATCGGCGGCAACAGCCAGAATACAGCACATCGTTTGGGCCAGGGCCGTATCAGGGTAAGTTTCAGCGCCCAAAACTGAGAGGCTGCCAAAGAACTCGCCCGGCGTCAGAATATCCAGCAGCACGTCCTGCCCACTCAGCGTATGTTGAAGCAGTTTTACCTTGCCGACAGCGACCACGTAGAGCCGGGCGGCCGGGTCGCCGGCGTAGTAAATAGGCTGGCCCGGTTCATAGCCGTAATCGTGAAACAATTGATTGACCTCGGCCACCGCCTCACCGGATAGATCGGCGAAGAAAGGCACCCGGCTCAGGATGTCCAGCCGGGTGTGGATGGTACACATCTGCGGCTCAATGTCTTCCAGCTTTAAGGGGGTGCTGCGGCGAGTGGCCATGGGACAAACTTCTCCTCCATCCGATCTTACCACGTCTCAGTTGAAAATACCAGATTTTCCGACACACGCGGTGAGGAGGTTAAAGCGTTCATTCTAAAACCAGGAGCGAATGTAAGAGAGAGGTGTAATGATTACGATTCAATCTCCTCCTTCATCTACGTGATGAATAGCTCATGGGCGTTGTACTGCTCGGTCAGAAAGGCCGCAACTCTGGGGAGATGGTCTGCCAATCCTTGAGGAAGCGCTCCAGGCCAGCATCCGTGAGGGGATGTTTGACGATCTGCATGAGCACGCTAAAGGGCATGGTCGCAATGTCAGCCCCGGCCAGCGCCGCCTCGATGACGTGCAAGGGGTGGCGAATACTGGCGGCCAGCACTTCTGTCGTAAAGCCATAAATTCGCTTGATTTGGGCGAGCTGTTCGACGACTTCCATGCCATTCTGGCCAGTATCGTCAAGCCGGCCGACAAAAGGGCTGACATAGGTGGCTCCGGCTTTCATCGCCAGCAGCCCTTGGGTCGCATTGAAGACCAGGGTGACGTTGGTGGGTATCCCCGCTTTCGTACACTGCCAGACTGCTTTTATCCCTTCCGGAGTGCAGGGAATTTTAGCAATCACGTTCGGCGCCCAGGAAGTCACCAACTTAGCCTCCCGTACCATCGCCTCGGCCTCCAGGCTCACCGTTTCAGCGCTGACCGTAGCTCGCTCGCCGATAATCTCGCTGATCGCCAGAATATTTTCTTGAAAAGCTCGCCCTGCTTTGGCGGCCAGGGTAGGGTTTGTGGTTACACCATCCAATATTCCCCATGACGCCGCCGTTCGAATTTCATCCAACACTGCCGTATCTAAAAAAATTTTCATCAGATCTCCTTACTGATACCTACTGCTATTTTGGGTAGCTAATATCCTCAGATATTACGCTGGTAGCCTCCCTTTTAAGTTTTCCGGCCCAAACGGGCCGGGCTGGGCGATCAGTTCCCGGGCTGCCTCTACTTGATCCCACACGTTCCACAACAATACTCCGCGTACCCGGCCATCTCGTAAATAGTAGATAACTCCCTTACGATATGGCTCCTGCCAGTCCGCTACCGTCTCCAGGCGAGCGTCCAGTTCACCGACGGCTTCTCTATAGAAGGGCCAGCAATTCCTGGCGGGCCTGGCGATCTGTCTTAAAAATCCCCCGCATAACCTTGGTGACCATGCGGGTGCTGTGTCTCTTAATCCCCCGCATCCGGGCGCACATATGCGCCGCCTCGACGACAACAGCTACCCCTTTAGGCTGGAGGGTGGTTTCCAGAAATTCAGCGATCTGTTGGGTTAGGTTTTCTTGGACCTGCAAGCGCCGGGCAAACATCTCCACCGTACGTGGTATTTTTGAGAGACCCAGAATTTTACGATCCGGAATATAGGCGACGTGCGCCTGGCCGTAGAAGGGGAGCAGGTGATGCTCACACAGGCTAAAGAAATCAATATCCCGGACAATGACGATGTCATCATAGTCGGCCTCGAAGATAGCCCCATTGATTAAGGCCGCCGGGTCGGTTTGATAACCGGCCAGGAGTTCGTCATACATCCGGGCTACCCGTTCTGGCGTCCGTTGTAAACCTTCCCGGTTGGGGTTTTCACCTACCCTGACAAGCAGATTTCGAATCAGATGGGCTACTTGATCATTATGAGTAACCAGTTCCGGCCATTCACCGGTCTTTTTAATAAGATTTAATTGATCCAATTGCAGCATCATGTTAATAAAACTCCTTTTGACTAATAACTAAGTGACACTCTTCTCCGAGTTGGGGAAATCATTCGCCTCCGAGGTGGTTTTGTTACTCTCACCGCCTACCAGCCGGATCATGTGCTCTAGCCAGCCCTCCTGATGCCCATTGGTCTTCAGGGAGGCAAGGATTGAGCGGGTTTCAGCTTTCAGCAACTCGCCCAGGCGACTCCCCAAATCGCCTACCACGGCAGCGAAAGCGATACTATGGCGGATATACCAGGTGGCTAACTCGACCAGAAGCCGTTGCCGGGTACGAACGGCCAACGTTTCTTCACCCGGACCAATTTCGCCGGTCAGAACTTCGGCGCGATCTGGCACCACCACTAACCAGCGGTGCTGCTGTTCAGGGGCAACCTGGTAACGATAAATCTGGCCTCGGCAACCGCCGCACTCCTGGGGGCAAGCAGCCTGACAAAGAGTGATTATCTCTACACCCCGTGCTTCTGCCTGGGCCAGGGGCTCGGCCAGGTTCAAAGCCTCCTGGGGCCAAATAGCCACTAGAACCCGTTCCTGAGCGGCACTGAGGAGGGCGCGGGCATGTTCTAATAACGCTGGATAACCTCGCGTATTGCCGACATACTCGTATTCGGCCGGGCTACTGATCTCGTTTAACGCCTGCTGAGCGGCGTCTAGGGTTTCCTGGAATTGACTGCGGAGCCGCTGGATGAGTTCTTCGGCCGGCAGGGGGGCGTACTGGACTCCCCCAGGAATGTCGAGACGGATCACAGCCCCTCGCTCCTCCAGCTTTTGTAACACGGCATAGATATTGGCTCGAGGCAAACCCGATAATTTAGCCAATTCGTAACCGTTGAGGGGGCTGCGCTGAAGCAAGGCAGTATACGCCCGCGCCTCATATTCTGAGAAGCCAAGTTGTTGCAGGGATATTATGGGGTAATTCATTACTCCTCCAATTCGTAGTTGTGATAACAACTACTATTATACGCAAAAGGAGAAATTTGTCAAGAGCCTGTGGATTGCAGCAACTCTAAATTTGGGGAGCGGTTGAGAAAGAGTGCGTTATCAGGGAATCAATGTTTCTGTTTGAATACAAGGGGGTGTGAGAAGGCTGTGCCCGGCATCAGTAAGAAGAGCAACAGTAAAGTAGTCCGCATATATTTGCCGAAAATCAAGTCCCACCCGATGAGGACCTCCCAAATTGCCGAGACCGGCAAAAAGAGGTGAGGGTCTACCAAGTAAATGGTGTGACGGACCAGAGCTTCGGAGTAGTAGAAAAGGAGTCAATAGTTCCGGTATGAGAAAAAGTCAGGGTCATCGTTGAACTCCTTTGATTGTTACTTATTGACCATCAGAATAACCCTGTTTAAGGGAACAGGCCGCGCTGCTGAATGGCTTCGGCGACCCGTCGCACGGCCAGCCGATAAGCTGCTGTCCGCAGGTCAAGATTCCGCTCGCGGGCCAGTGACCACACTTCGCTGAAAGCCCGCCCCATCATTTTAGCCAGTTGGCTACGCACCTCGGCCACATCCCAAAAGAACCATTGTCGCCCCTGAACCCACTCGAAGTAGGAACAGATGACCCCACCGGCATTGGCCAGAATATCTGGAACGATGGGAATACCGCGCTCCTGGAGGATTGCCTCGGCTTCGAAAGTCGTCGGTCCATTCGCGCCCTCTACGATCAGGCGGGCGCGAATCTGGGGGGCATTCGTGGCGGTAAGTTGATTTTCAATCGCTGCAGGGATTAGCACGTCAACGTCGAGCGTGAGCAGTTCGGCATTGGTGATCAGGTCGGCCTGACAATCGGCGCTGTATTCAGAGAGCAGCAGGCCAGGGTTATGGCGGGCATATTCAGTCAAGGTGGGCAAATCAAGGCCACACGGGTTATAAAGACCCCCGCTCACGTCGCTGACAGCTACGAGCTTACAACCATACTCCTGGGCTAAGATGTTAGCGACAGACGAGCCAACCTTGCCAAAGCCCTGCACGGCTACCCACTGCCCTGGGGTCGCATCCCTGCCGGCCCAGCATCTCGACGGCAGCGATAGCAATACCGCGCCCCGTCGCCTCTTTTCGACCTGGGGAGCCGTACAGGGTAATCGGTTTGCCGGTCGCAATCTCCGGCATAGCCTGATCCTGAAGCATTGAAATCGTGTCCACAATCCAGGCCATCGTTTGTTCATTGGTATTAATATCGGGCGCCAGAATATCCCGCTTGCCGCCCAGGATCGGCAGGATCATGGCCGCGTAGCGCCGGGTAAGCCGTCTTCGTTCACCCGCAGACAGGCTAGCCGGATCGACCACCACTCCCCCTTTGGCTCCACCGAAGGGTAAATTAGCGACGGCGCATTTGAACGTCATCAGCATGGCCAGGGCGCGCACCTCTTCCAGGTTGATGCTCGGGTGAAAGCGCAGGCCCCCTTGGCACAGTCCTCGCGCCGATGAGTGTTGCACTCGATAACCGGTATAAACAGAGATGGTTTCATCGTCGCGCATAATCGGCAGCGCCACCGTCAATTCGCGCTCCGGCTGCCGGAGGATGGCGCGAAGGCCATCATCGAGGGCGAGCTGATTGCATGCTCGATCAAAATGAGCGAAGATCGTGGTCATTAAGTCGCTGTCAACAACCTGACTTGGGGTAGTTACCCAGGTAGGTGTTTTAAGCATTAACGCCATACTATAGTTCCTAATTTTAGCCAGAGACTCGCGGGCCTGGCTGCAGGTCGAGCCATCATCGCTAACTCATCGAATAGCTCCTGATACGAGGTGGTAGCTTCGGCCTGAACGATCCGTTATCGGCTCTCCAGCCCAATCCTCCTGTAATTGTCTAATGCAGATTATCCTTTTGTACCTGGGACAGGATTTGTTGTCGAGCCATAGGATCATCAAAAGTCGCAGCCAAATCTTTCAAGAACGATCTGACCTGGGGATCCTCAGATAGTTGGTAGTGACTCCCCACTCGTTCGACCAGCCCGGCCAGTTGCAAATCGTTCATAATTCGCTCCAATAAAGGCAGGTGCCCAAGAGACAGCCGTTCGGCCAATTGTTGGAGATTTTTGGTCACTTCTGGGCGTTGGTGGAGAAAAAGCAGAAGGCGCAGCTTTTGGAACGAGTCGATACGTTTGACTTCAATAAAATCGGTGATTGAGCCTTTCACAGCAACCTTCCTATGTATCTAATCAGTCTGATCCCGTTTACCGTTGCCGCAGGTCATACCAACTAAAGAGCAGAATTAGCAGCTTCCGGCCATTTTTGCGGATCGTGACCAAACCATTTTCGCAGGGACGAGCTGGGCGCAATCTCTTTCAGCCACAAGTCGAGCGCCAGCTCTTTCTTTTTTACACCCCGCGGCCAGATGCGATCAACGAGCACGCGGAAACCATCTTCTTTATCCGGCGGACCATAGGCACGTTTGAGCTTAATCATTTTGCCTTAAGCGTAATCATCAAAAACCTCTTGATACTTCGATAATTTCGACAGTGTCTCCTGCCACCGGGTTGGGGCGGCGGGCGAAAAATCAACTGTCTCGGCCTCCGCGATGCCGTTGGCTTCAGGCTGATACAGAATTTGTTTGACCTGCAGGCGGCTGATCCCACTCGGCACGGGCCACTCCACGGTGTCGCCGACCCGGTAGCCCAACATAGCCGTGCCAATGGGGGCCAGCACCGAGATTTTATTCTGGTCAATATCGGCCTCGTTTGGGAAAACCAGGGTGTAGGTCATCTCTTCCCCGGTTTCCAGATCTTCCAGACAAACGGTGGAATTCATGGTAATGACATCGGCCGGGACATGAGCGGATGGGACCACCTGCGCCCGCACCAACTCGCCGGCTAACTCGGCCAGGTCAGCCGGGTCGTACTCATTAAAGCGCCGGGCCACTTCAAGCAGCTCGCTCAAATGCTTCAGATCCAAATCGGTAATATAGATGCCTCGGTGTTTCATCATAGCTCCTTGTCTGTCGAAAATTAGATAGCTCAAACCTGGCGTTCCCAAAGCTTGAGGGGTGGGGCAAAAATGGAAGAGAGCAGGTTGGCATAGCCGGTCTTATGCCTCACCGCCTCCTCTGTTACCAGGTTCACATCCAAAATGGAGTGATAGCCGGCCAACAGGGGCGAGGGCAGCTCCTGCAGGCATTGGGCCAGCCCGCGATCCAGGGAGGCGATCAGGGCCTCCAGGGCCGCCGACGTCGTTTCGACCACGACCACCAGATGAATGGCAGCCTCCAGCGGCAGATGTTCCTCTGCTTCCGCATCAGGATTAGCGGATGGCTCAAATACATAGACCGCCCGTACCCGTTTGTCGTTGGCCGCTAGAGTCTCGGCCACGCCTTTGGCCAGGCCATATTTGAAGCTCTGGAAGAGCGCCCGGCGTTGGAGCAAGCGTTCCAGGCTCAACTCCTGCTCCACCGGGGCCAGCTTGTCATAGGTCTGCTCCAGGGCGTCGTGACAGATTCTTTTGGCGATGTTGTCCAAATGGATCACCGGGCCGGTCGAAAGGGTTCCGGCGATTTCAATTTGTGACATGGTGAATGTCATCGTTAACCTCCGATAAGATGTTCAGATAATAGTTGCGCGCAACTATAAGAGATAGCGACCGGGAGGAGCATATTTCCCCTCGCGAGTCTATACCAGTGTACAATAAAGCCGGTGAAAAACGCATAGAAAAAAGCACGAGTTGCATGAAAAATCCATGAAAAAAGACCGCAGCCAGGGAGTTGCGGTCTTATCACACCTTGTACTGACGCTAAAGCTGCGCGGGTCAGACTTCTTCTGGACACTCCAACATATAGCCTACCCCAGAACTGGTCACGATCAGGCAGGGATTGGCCGGGTCCGGTTCAAGCTTGTGGCGGAGATAGCGGATATAGGCTCGCAGATAGTCAAGATCATTCCGGTATTCAACCCCCCACACCGCCGTTAAAAGCTGCTCGTGCAGCAGCACCTGGTTGGGATGGGAGGCAAGTTCGTGCAACAGGTTGTACTCGGTCCGAGTCAGGTGAATTTCTTGTCCGTCTCTGGTCACCCGGCGGCGGGCCAACTCTATTCGCAGCGGGCCACAGCTAATTTCGGCCTCCGTCTGGCCGGTAACCTCCTGGCGGCTGCGCTTCAGGACGGCTCGCACCCGGGCCAGCAGTTCCTTTGAACTAAAGGGCTTGGTCAGATAGTCGTCTGCGCCCACCTCAAAGCCGCGTAACAGGTCCGACTCTCGCGCTTTGGCCGTGAGCATAATAATGGGCAAACTGCTGAATTCACGCACCCGGCGAGCCACCTCAAAGCCATCCATCTGGTCGGCCAGGAGAACATCCAGCACGATGAGATCGGGCTGCTCCAGGGCAACCATTTCCACCGCCCGCTCCCCTCGGGCAGTTGAGAGCGTGGCAAAACCGACAGCGGTCAGTACCTCGGAGATCAGACGCACCAGCTTGGGTTCATCTTCAACGATAAGAATGCGGGCTTCAGGCATGGTCTGGCTCCATTGTAACGCTTAACCCCTGGCGGGGCAAAGAGAAATAAAGCGTACTCCCTGCTCCAACCTTGCTCTCTGCCCAGATATGCCCCCCATGCGCTTCGATTATCGCCCGGGCCACAGGGAGACCCAACCCTGTGCCGGGGATGTGGTAACCCGTCGGCGATTTCACCCGGAAATACTTCTCAAAGAGCGGAATGAGGTCTTCCGGTGAGATGCCCACGCCCTGGTCGGCAATGCTGATGACCACATCAGGGGGACGCACCTGGCCGTGAATCACCACCAGTCCGCCCTCCGGCGAGTATTTGATCGCATTATTAATGATATTGCGGAAAACTTGCTTGAGCCGGGCCGGGTCCGCATCAACGAGAGGAAAATCGGCGGGAAAATCGAGCACAATATGATGAATGTTGGTCAGGACCTGCATTTCATCAACCACCTCGTGGGCCAGGCGCTCCAGCCGTACCGGCTGATATTCGAGGGTCAGCCGGCCGACGTCAATGAGGGCAGAGTCAAGCACATTGCGAATCATCGTCTCGAGATTCTCGCACTCTGACTCAATGAGTTGCAGAAACTCGTGTTGCTTCTCCCTGGACCAGGAGATTTCGCCCAGCAAAAGGGCAGTGCAGTAACCTTTGATGGTTCCCAAAGGAGTCCGAAGCTCGTGGGATAAGGTGGCCAGGGCTTCGGCTCTGAGCTGGTCCGCCCGTTCAGCTTCCTGGACGGACAGAGCTTCGCTTTCCAGTCGGGCGCGTTCAATCGCCAGAGCAATCAGGTCGGCCAGCGTTTGCACAAACGGCATGTCTTTAGCCGAGAAAGCCTGTTGGCTGAATAATGTGCCCAGGATAAGCACGCCAAATTTGTAGCCGCTGGCCCATAACGGGACAGCCACGAGACTGGACAGAGGTCTGTCTGAACCGAGGGCCTGGCTCCAGACCTCACGATTGGCGGGCCGGATATTGTCCATGGCTGTGACGATAGCCCCAGCGTGGCCGAGGATCACTGCTTCCCCCTGGGCATAAACTTTGCCCGTCACCGACTCGCCCTCTTGTAAACTCAACTGGCGCAGGGCTTCGAGGTTAGGAAAATCTGGCCCGCACATGGCCTGGGGACGAAAGACCCCTTCAGACGGGTCCCACAGCAGCACCACCCCGAATGCGGCCGGCTCCAGCACCTCGACGATGCGCGCCATCACCGCGGTCAATAACTCTGGTAAGGGTTGGTGAGCCGTGAGCGTTTTGGCTACCTCGGTGAGAACGTGTAGTTCATTTGTTTGATAAGTCTCACGACTGCCGCTAGACAAGATCAAGGCTCCCGGCTATTCAATGCTTGGATGGGGGCCGAAACTGGGTTGCATTTCTACCTTGAAATTATAGTTGAGGAGTCGTCATGACTCAAGTTAAGTCGCGCCTGGTGATTTTGGGGGTTCTAATTCCAGTTCGAGGCTCCGTGAAGGATGGCGATAAAAACCAACTCCTCAGCCACAGCCCGGATCGAGTGATTTTCGCCGGGGTCGAAGATCAGCAAAGCGTTGGGACCAAATGCTTGCTCCTGACCATCTCCTCCGGCAAACAACCCACGCCCTTTTAACACGACCAGATAGACCGGGGAGTCAGGCGCATTGTGTTCGATCACCTGCTGGCCGGGTTTGAGGGTAAAACGTAAGACCCGGCCTACCTTGTCCACGTGGAGTGGTTCTGCATAAGGGTTTTTGTTGTGAAATTCCAGTTGTTCCAGGAGTTGTAAGCTTTTCATTTTTGTTTCCTTTCTTATCAAACCAACATACTCTACCACGCAATCTATGAAAAACGCATAGAAAAAAACAGCAGTTCCATGAAAAAACCATGAAAAACCGCTGCTGCAAATACCTGCCTGAGATATAGACCCGACCCAGAGGCACGGTGTGCGGGTATCAATGGGTCGGTGAAAGCGGGGATTGACAATCATTACGGACATTAATCAGGGGACCTTCTGAGATTTTTCTTCGCTACACGGTTTACATTCTATTTCAACGCCGATAAAACGTTGGCGTCCGGCCGGGGTAACCACCCAGGGGTGATTGGTCCAGGGAGGATTGTGACGCACGTGACGTTGATGCCCGCAGCTCAGCACGGCGACCCAATCGCCTGCTTCATCCTGGTAAAAATGGGTGATCTTCTGTTTGACCTTGCCAGTTTCCATTTGTCTTCGTTAAATTAACCTGCGGTATTTA
Organism: Anaerolineales bacterium; assembly: GCA_015075185.1. GTDB lineage: Bacteria > Chloroflexota > Anaerolineae > 4572-78 > J111 > DSQQ01. The sequence continues at coordinate 680,091 of JABTUW010000005.1, forward strand.
GGTTTTGGCGCTGCCAGCCCCTCAGTATTATAACGAGGAAAAATGTCCACCCAAATAAGTGGGAAAGAAATGGCAAACAGCGCCGCCAGGGGGACTGATCAGGTAACCGAGGAGACCAAAATGTTCCTGTGGCTACCCTGGAAAGGTGGCTTCGCCGTTTGGCGATAGGATAATAAGGTATACATCTGGAAAGATTACAGATTATAGATGGACCAGACTGTAAGCATACCCAAAGACGATGGCTCCGACCAGGACAAATGCGATATAGAGGAAGAAAATTCGGCGTGTGGTCAAGCCCCAGACGGCGGCCATCGCCGGCAGGGTGGTCGTCGGCCCGGCGATAAGGAAAGCCAGCACCGCCGCTGGGTTCATTCCTTGGGCCAGCAGGCCGTTCATCAAGGGCAGGGCGGTCAATTCTGTGGTATAGACCGGCACACCAATCAAAGCCGCCATCAGGATGGCCCACTGATTTTGCTGGCCCAACAGTCCGGCAATCCAGCCGGAAGGCACGTAGAGGGTAATTAAGGCTTCCAGCAAAAAGGCCAGGGCCATAAATTTGGCCACCATCAGCGCGGCGCTCCCCGATTCGGCCAGCAGGCGTTGGTGGAAGGAAGCCGGCTTGAGACTGCAACTGCTCTCGGTAGCCGGGGCGCTGCTTGAACCGCAGCCCGAGGGGCCGCAGCTTGAGGAGGTTGGGGCAGGGGGCGCTGGCTGCCAGTTATCGGTTAGAGTGATTTCCGCCGTGCTGCCGCAGCAGGGGGTATCTGCCGCCAGAGCTGGTTGCCCCCCCGCAAAACCCAGCACCGGGGAGACAGCCAGGCGGTGTTTGAGACGTTGCCAGCCCTGTTTTAGTAAAGCCCAGTTGCTCTGGATCGAAGTGGGCTGCTGGCGGCGTAATATTTCTGTACCCAACCAGCCGCGCTGAACGATGAGGTGGGTCATAAATCCGGCGCTCAAGCTGAGCAGAAGGGTTGACCCCAGCCGCCACACCGCCAACTCCCAGCCGATGGTGGCGACGCTGAGAAAGAATACTTCCGGGTCCATCGAGGGCGAGGCAATCCAGAAGGACATCACCGGGGCCAGGGGTACACCGCCAATGAGTAGCGTGGCGACGACCGGGATGACGCCACAGGAACAGAAGGGGCTGAAGGCTCCCACGGCCGTAGCCAGAAAAATGGCGATAATCGGTTGGGCCGCAAAGGCGCGCTGGATATATTTTGATGCCCCCGACATCTGCACCGCTACGGCCAGGGGGATGGTAATCAAGAGATAGGGCCAGACGTGCAAAAAGGCATTGAGCATGAACTGGGCGATAGCTAGAACGTGGTCAAACATTTTTCTTTCTCCTTGTATCGTAATTTTACGATAAATTTAGTTAAAAAAATTGGACCAGCGGGTAAAGGGATGCTCCCTTTCTCCACTGATCCGTTAAAGCCTAAAAAATCTCACCAACCTTGCTTTTGAACCAACTGATATTTTCCTCGTTCAGCCAGTAACACGTGGCCGGACCTTCGATAACCCCGCTGATCCAGCCGGCTTCGCGCAGTACTTTTAAATGCTGCGATACCGTAGCCTGGGCAATCGGCAGAAACTCGACAATATCGCCGGTAATGCAGCCGGGATGCGTGACCAGGTACTTCATCATCTCGAAGCGAATAGGATTGCCCAAGGCTTTAAACATGCCCACCAGCCGTTCCTGCTCTGCGCCGGAAATATCCAGGGTACAACAGGCAGGAGGGACGATGACTTGTTTTTCAGGAGTTACCATAATTTAATCCATAATATCGTAAAATTACGATATTGGTATTATATCGTAACAAGCGTAGTTTGTCAAGCCCCAATTTTATACGTGCCTTGCCCAGATGATGAGAAGAGGATTATCCTCTATTGATGAAAAAGGGTTTAAATTCTGCACCGATCAAAGAACACTGCAACCGGAATATTAACTACCCTGCGTTTCCGGACGGCGGCGCTGCCGGAACTGATTGAAAGTGTGTTAGCTGAAGAGTTGATATAGTTGGGTAAGTGAAAGGAGAAAATTAACAAGCCCGGATGTGGTGCTGGCCAACGGGTCCGGGCTGCCTTGAACTAAGCCATCTCTCACCCGAGCGCCATTTCGGTGAGAATGGATGTGGATATATATTACCCCGTATTTCGCCAAATCCAAGGACATTTCACCTTTGGAGCAAACTTGGGCCAATGCTCCGCGTTGGCGGCATCAGGGTAAGGCCGAGAAAGAATCCCCCAGTATAGCCTAACCAACCGCTGCGCGTCTAGTGACAAATGTCACTATTAATTCAGCCATCTGTGACGTTTGTCACTAATAATCAGGATAAACTACACTTCCTGATGGAGAAAAACGGTTCTATAGTGGGAATAGGCTTTTACAGGTACTCTTCCATTTCTACTTCTGCCAGTTTAGTTCCTGATTTTCCCTCCCTAATGGATCAATAAGCAGCAAGCCTGATCCGACCAAGACTATTAGTACAATTGAAACCGGTGAAAGGATCAGGACTATGACAGTCATCATCATTTCACAACCATACAGCGACAGTGGAAACAGGATTGCTACGCAGTTGGCGTAGCTGGTTGATACAGGTACTTTGCCGATAAATTCGGTATTGGAGGTGCGGTTCAACTTATTATCATTACACTCAACTATCTACCAAACAAAGATTAATCAATGCGGGTAAAGGAGGGAAGTCCAGTGCATAGACAACCGTACAGCCGCAAAGACCGATTAATCAAAGAAAAACGGCACGACGTTTATCAAGAACGAAGTAAATGGCCTGAACCAACCCGCAGTACCGGGTGTGGCGCTCTATTTGTCAATGGGCGCTGGACCTGGCAGGAAGCACCCCCAAAAACCTACGAGACTATCTGTCCGGCCTGCCGGCGTATCGCCGATCGCTACCCGGCCGGGTATGTGGAAATCAGGGGCCCATTCCTTGCTGAACATCACGCCGAAATATTAAATCTCATCACTAACGTCGAGAAGCAGGAGAAAAGTGAGCACCCGCTGGAAAGAATCATCGCTACTACCTCTGAAAAAGATCACCTTCTGATCACCAGCACCGGGCATCATCTGGCTCGCCGCATCGGCGAAGCATTGGCCAGAGCGTACAAGGGTGAGCTTTCTTTTCAATATGCCGAAGCCGAAGATAGTATCAGGGTTTATTGGCAACGGTAACAGGCTAAAGGTCTAATTTGAACACAAAATAAGAAAGGTGTGACAATGACGACACAGACCGAGTTAAGGTTACTCACGACCCTCCGGGGTATCAAGGCGCTCCAGGGAATGGAATCAGCGCACTTAAAGAAGCTGGCGGCTATGGCCGGCGAGGCCACTTTTGCTAAAGACCGCATCATCTACCGGGAAGGAGACCTGGGGGAAGCGATTTACTTTATCGAAGAGGGCGAGGTAGTGATTGAAATGAGTATGGCAGACAGCCCACCGATAAGGATGTACTCCGTCGGCCCAGGCCAGCTTTTTGGCTGGTCGGCGCTGTTTCCACCCCGGCGTAAGCAGGCCCGGGCTCGGGCCGTTGTCCCCACGCGCGTGATTGCCGTCAATGCGGCTCGATTACGCGAGGCCTTTAAAGCGGATCAAGGTTTGGAAAACGCTATTATCCAGCGGGTGAATGAAGTCATCGCCGATCGTCTAGCAGTCACCCGGCAGCAATTGACAGACGCCTTCCAAATAAGCCCGCAGCACTAGCCAGCAGCAATCAATTTAGAAGAACAATGTCAATTCCGCTCCCGCCTTTACAAGCCATCCATCAGAAAGAGACAGAATTACACCATCGCCTTGAAATGGCCCGGCAGCAAGCCGAAGCCAGGCTTCAGGCAGCTCGTGCGGAAGCCGAGCAGATACTGTCTCAGGCCGAGCAAGAGGGCCGGGCCGAGGCCAAGGTTCTTTTGGAACAAGGTCTGGCAGCGGCTCAGCAAGAGGCCGAAACTGTTCTGGCTGAAGCGCAGGAGCAGGCTGCGGCGCTGCACAGGCGCGCAGCAACCCATTTGGACGCGGCCGCAAAGCAAATCACCAGGTTAGTGCTGCCTGGAGATTCACAACTGGCCTGACTCAAACCGGAGCATTCAGCATGCTGCTTTCGATGGCCAAGGTGCAGATTATTGGCACCAAACAATGCCAGAGCCAAACCATTCAACTCCTCCAGCGGCTGGGCGTTGTTCAGATTGACCCGTGGAGTGAGCGCCGCGCTGGGGTGCAGCAGCGCATGACCCTGGGCAGTGAAATCATTTCCGGGCGCGAGCGTCTGGCTTATGCCGCCACCCGGGTAGAGGCTCTCCTGGTAGCTTTGCCCGCCGTCGAGACCGTCCCCCCCGCCGAGTTCAAGACAGACGAGCACCGTTCTCCTGACGAGTTATTTCAGGCGGTTGAGACGGACCTGGGCGAAATTGGACCGCAAACACAGGCGCTGACCGGCCGGCGCACCCAGTTGGCAGAGCAGTTGGCTTCTCTCAGCCGTTATGAGACGACGCTTCGGCAACTGCTCCCGGTGACCCCGGTCTATGTTGATTTAGAGTATTATGCCGTCAGCGCCGTGTGGGTTGAACGCCGCTTTCAGCCGGTTCTGGAAATTCTGACCCAGCAGCTACAGGAATTGACCCAGGGCTTGTGCGAGGTTGTCTCGCACCAGGTTAATCCGGATATGATCGTTGCCCTGCTGATCTTCCCCAAAAGTCAGGCCGGCGCCGTTAATGAGCTGCTTGGGCGCGAGAATATCAGCCAGGTTCGTCTACCACCGGACCTGGCGGGGCAGTCTCTCGAGCAAGCCCTGGCTAATATTCAGGAGCGGCGGCGGGCAATCCCCCAAGAGTTGGCTGAGGTTGAGGCCCAACTGGCGGCGCTGGCGCAGACATGGCGCTCTCGGCTGTTGGCCTGGCAAGGGTTGTTGCATGACCAACTGGCCCAGCTAGAGGTACAAACTCACCTTGGTCAAACCGACTATACCTTTGTTGTCGAAGGCTGGGCGCCGGAGTCGCGGCTGGAGCAGATCCGCGCGGCGCTGCGGCGTGAGGTTGGCGAGGAAGTCCTGCTCATTGAACTGCCCCTATCCGCAGCCGAGCAAGAACAAGCTCCGGTGTTGTTTGCTAATCCCCGCCTCGTGACTCCTTTTGAGCCGCTGCTGGGGCTGTTAGCCTTACCCCGTTATGGCGAATTTGATCCATCTCCCTTAATGGCCCTCTTCTTCCCACTCTTTTTCGGGATGATCCTGGGCGATGTGGCCTATGGCTTTGTTTTGTTGGCTCTGATGATCTATCTGCGCTGGCGCTTTAAAGCCAGCTTTTTCTTACGTTCATTGAGCGAAGCGCTGATCATGGCCTCCATCTGGAGCATTATTTTTGGTTTTCTCTACGGGGAATTTTTGGGCACCCTGGGCGAGGAGATTGGCCTGCACCCGCTCTGGTTTGATCGCGGCCATGACGTGCAAAGATTGTTTCTGCTCACCATTGGCTTAGGCGCGGGGCATATTGTCTTGGGCCTGGGCCTGGGCCTATGGGATGGAGTGCGCCGCCGCAGCCGCCACACGATCATCGAAAAAGCCGCCATGCTGGTCGCCCTGGCCGCCATTTTCCTGCTGGTGGCTGTTCTGGCGGGCTATCTGCCCGACTCTTTTTTTACCCCCGCTATTGCCTTGCTGGTCGTGGGCGTGGTCCTGCTTATCTACAGCCTGGGTAAGCTGGGCCTGCTGCTGGGGCCACTGGAGCTGCTGAGCCTGGTCAGTAATGTTCTCTCGTATCTGCGGATTGCCGCGATTGGCCTGTCGTCGGTCTATCTGGCCCAGGTAGCTAACGAGTTGGGCGGGCTGGTGGGCAATCTCCTGGTCGGCCTGATTATTGCCGGCCTGTTGCACGCATTGAACCTGGTTTTGGGTACGTTCAGCCCAACCATTCAATCCTTGCGCTTGCACTACGTCGAATTCTTCGGCAAGTTCTACCGGGGTGGAGGCCAGCCCTTCCGCCCGTTTCAACGTTTACACTTGTAGGACAAAACTTCAGTTTGACCAAAATTAGAAAGGAACTTGAACTATGGAAGCTGGTTTGATTGCCATTGGCGCGGGTCTGGCCGTTGGTCTGGCGGGTATCGCCACCGGCTATGCCCAGGGACATATCGGCTCGGCGGGGGTAGGCGCTGTGGCCGAAAAGCCGGAATTACTCGGTAACATTATCCTGCTGATTGCCATTCCTGAGACAGTGCTCATCTTGGGCTTCGCCGTGGCCGCCATGATTATTTTGCTTCTGGCCTGAATACCGGCAGATCAATCACTTTTTAGAATTGGGTTTATCCAAGTTTTGGGCGGTTCAGTGGGACCGGGTGCTAATGTATCCTGAGAGTAAATTTGTCCTATGTCTTTAGAGCATATCCTGCAAGCCCTGGAGGCTGAAGCCGAGCGGCAAATTACCGAGATTGAACAGGCCGCTGAGGCTGAAGTTAAACGTATCCTCAGCCAAGCCCAAATCGAAGCCGGGGCGGTGCGCCAAAAACACCTGGCGGCCAGTCAGGCGTTGCTTCAAGTGGAGCGAACCCGCCTGCTTAACCGAGCCAAACAGCAAGCTTCTCAGACCGTGTTAAGGGGGCGAGAGGCGGTGATTTCCTCGGCCTTGACCACCACGATGGAATGCCTGGCTGCCTTATCCAACACGAACGCCTATCCCCAACTCCTCCGACAATTGACCCAGGAAGCTGTAGACACCCTAGGTATGGACGAGCCGCTTTGCCTGCACGTGCGGGAACAGGATGTCGAGCTGATGGAACGAATCGTTGGCGAGATGAAGCTACCGGCCAGCGTAACGGGCGACTTAAAAGAGGTCATCCCCCCGGGGCAGATGCACTTTTATCCTGCTGAACAGAATGGCCAATCCCTGGGCGGCCTGGCTGCCACTGTTGCTGCGGGCCGGGTCACCTTGAATAATACTCTGGAAGCGCGTCTCTTTCGGGTAAGCAACCTCTACCGCGCCCAAATTGCCGAAATCATCTTTGATGAGCCAGGAGGGCAGGAGGGTTAAATTTGTGCCCAGCGGCTATGACTACGGCAATGCCCGCCTCCGCGCCATGCGCAGCCGGCTCCTCACAGCAGCCGACTACTACGACTTGCTGGCTAAAGCGACGATTGAGGAGGTTATTACCGCGCTGACCGAAACCCCTTATAAAGAGGACATTGAGCTAGCCTTGACCCGGCTGGTTGGCGTCGCCTGTGTTTTTGAGGCGATGCGGGCTAACTTAACCCGGACGCTGCGCCAGCTTCGTGACTTTTTTGAGGGAGAACCTCGCCGGCTGGTAGACCTGCTGCTGCAGCGCTGGGACCGCCATAACTTGTTGACTATCTTGCGCGGGCAGAGTCAAGAGCTTACTCCTGAAACAGTGTTAGCGACGGTCGTGCCGGTGGGCCAGCTTGACGAGGTATCGTTACGAGAGCTGGCTCGCCAGCCCGGTTTCCGGGCGGTGATTGAGTTGATGTCAACCTGGCGATTGCCGTACGCCGGAGCGCTGCGCCGCGTCCAGCCGCGTATCGGCACGCTCCCCGACCTCGATCAGCTAGAGCTGGCCCTGAATCGCGCTCATTACGCCTCGCTCCAAGAGCAACTGCACCAGGGTAATGGTAACAAAGCGATTGTGCTTGAGCAGTTCCAGACTGAGATTGATCTGGCTAACCTGCTCACAGGGCTGCGGCTGGTCCGCCGGCCGGATCTGGTACCTCTGGTTCAGCAGCGCTACAACACGGGCAATGGGCATCCTCTGTTCATTGAGCCGGGCGGTCACCTGCCGGTACAGCATCTGGTTGAGTTGATTACCCAGGCCGGCAATTTAGAAGGGTTCGTCCACGGATTGAATAATACCCGCTACGGGGCAGCCTTGGCTGCGGGCTGGCAGCGTTATCAGGCCGGTGAAGGCAGATTAGCCGTCTTCGAACGGGAGCTGGAACGCTGGCAGGCGCATCAGTTCGTCGCTATGTTCAACCGCAACCCGTTGAGTATTGCCGTCCCTATGGGCTACATCGGTTGTAAGGCTATCGAGGTCGCCAACCTGCGGCTCATTGCCCAGGCCGTCGCCCTGGGGCTGAAACGTGACGACGTGCGGCAGGAGTTAATCATTGTTTAGGTAACACTGCACCAGCACATATCAAATTTGGCACATCCTTCGATACGCGCTCCACTTCGTTCCGCGCTACTCAGGATGCGATAATGAGTGGAAATCATCCTGAGTAGGGCGTTAGCCCGTATCGAAGGGTGATTTCCAGTAAAATGTCGAATTCAGGTCAGTTACGACGACGTTACGTTCAGGTTAAGCTTATGGGACGCTTAATGGTCATTACTACTCCTGATTTGGCTCCCGGCTTTCAATTAGCCGGCGTAGAGACCTTTGCCGCTGCCAGCCCTGAAGAAGCTGAGGTGCTCTTACGGAAACTTCTGGCCGGAGGAGAAGCCAGTTTGATCGCTGTTCGCCGAGCCTTGTTAGAGGCCATGGATGCCCGCTTGCGCCGCCAGGTTGAGTCGACCTACCAGCCGGTGGTCATGGCTATCCCTGGAGCCATGCCAATCCTCGCCAGGGAGCAGCGCCACCGCGCCATTTCTGAACTTATCCGGCGGGCCATTGGCTTTCAAATCACCTTTGGCACGGAGCAGCAGGAAGACAGCAGATAGTAGATGGTAGATAGCGAATAGTGGATAGCTAATTTTAGACTATGACTGTTAATCGAAAATCCAAAATCGAAAATCCAAAATCCCAAACCGGCGCCATTGTGCGTATTGCCGGCCCGGTTGTGGTGGCCAAAGGGCTGGACAGCGTCCGTCTTTATGATGTGGTCCATGTCGGCCACTTGGGGTTGGTGGGTGAGGTGATCCGCCTGGCCAACGACCTGGCCACCATCCAGGTTTACGAAGATACCGGCGGGCTGCGGGTCGGAGAACCGGTCTTGAGCAGCGGCAGCCCTTTTACCGTCGAGTTAGGGCCGGGACTCCTCGGTTCTATCTTTGATGGCGTGCAGCGCCCTTTGCCGGTATTACGCCAGCAGCAGGGAGATTTTATCGCCCGTGGCGGGACAGCCCCAGCCCTGGATCGCCAGAAATTATGGGAATTCCAGCCGTGGATCCAGGCAGGCCAACACCTCTCGGAAGGCGATGTGCTGGGAGTTGTCAAGGAGACAGCCTACCTGGAGCATGGTCTCCTGGTACCGCCGGGTTTCAATGGCGTGGTTGAAGAAATCCGGTCTGGCCCGCACACCATCGAGCAGACCATCGTGCTGGTTCGCCCTGATGGGAGGCCGTTAAGCGCGCCGCTGCTGGAACTAAGCATGTTGCAGCGCTGGCCGGCCCGCCAACCGCGCCCTCACCGGGGCAAGTTGGACCCGACCACGCCGCTGGTGACGGGTCAGCGGGTGGTTGACACCTTTTTTCCGATCACGAAAGGCGGCACGGCCATCATCCCCGGTGGCTTTGGCTCCGGCAAAACAGTCCTCGAGCAGACCCTGGCCAAGTGGGCCAATGCCGATATCATTGTCTACGTGGGCTGCGGCGAGCGCGGCAACGAAATGACCGACGTGTTGGAGGAATTTCCCAAATTGGAGGACCCCAACACGGGAGGCGCGTTGATGGACCGGACCATTCTGGTCGCCAACACCTCGAATATGCCGGTGGCTGCGCGCGAGGCCAGCATTTATACCGGCATTGCCATGGCCGAATATTTCCGCGATATGGGTTACGATGTGGCCCTGATGGCCGACTCGACCTCGCGCTGGGGTGAAGCGCTGCGGGAGGTCTCCGGCCGGCTGGAGGAGATGCCCGGCGAGGAAGGCTATCCGGCCTACCTGCTCAGCCGCCTGGCCGAATTCTACGAACGCGGCGGGCGCATAAGCTGCCTGGGCCAGCCTGAGCGTACCGGCTCGGTCACGCTTGTCGGGGCGGTTTCGCCGCCCGGCGGCGATTTCTCGGAACCGATGACCCAGAACTCCTTGCGCGTGACCGGCGCCTTTTGGGGCCTGGATACCGATCTGGCCCGCCGGCGGCACTTCCCGGCTATCAACTGGATCAGCAGCTACTCCCAATATAAATTGGACGACTGGTTCAATCGCCAGGTGGCCGAAGATTGGGCCGCTCAGCGGCAGGCTGCCCGTGCCCTGCTGCAACGTGAGACCGAGTTACAGGAGATTGTACAACTGGTCGGGGCCGACGCCCTGGCCGAAGCCGAGAAAGCCGACCTGGCCATTGGCCGGCTGCTGCGCGAAGACTTCCTCCAGCAGTCCGCCGTCGGCGACGATGCTTTTTGCCCGTTGGAGAAAACCTACTGGCTGCTCAAAGTGATTCTAACCTTTTATAAACATATCACCGACGCTCTCCAGCGGGCTGTTCCCTTGGAACAGGCGCTTGCGCCTGTGCTGCTGGATCAAATCGCCCGGATGAAAGAGTGGCCGCCCGAAACGGCGGCAGGTCGAGTTGGTGAGTTGTTGAAGCAGATTGAAGAATTTTTTGGGAGATAAGGGTGATTCAAGAGGTCAAGAGTACACCATGAACAATCCTGCCACCGTCGCCAAATTGCCCCTCTACACCATTGACTACTGCACCCTATCCTACGTCTCCGGGCCGCTCCTTTTTGTCGAGGATGTTCACGAGATAGGCTATGGCGAGATCGTCGAGCTGCGCGGGCCGGATGGCCAGGTGCGGCGGGGGCAGGTGCTGGAAGTTGACCGGGGCCGGGCGGTGGTCCAGGTGTTTGTGGGCACGCGCGGCCTCGACCTGGCCCAGACTGAGGCCCGTTTCACCGGCGAGGTGGCCCACCTCGGCGTGTCGCTGGAGATGCTGGGCCGCACCTTCAACGGCTCCGGCGATCCGATTGACGGCGGCCCGCCCCTCATCCCCGAACTCCGCCTCGACATTAACGGCCAGCCGATCAACCCCTGGGCCAGGGATCACCCTTCGGAATTCATCCAGACCGGCATCTCCACGATTGACGGGCTGAATACGCTGGTGCGCGGCCAGAAACTGCCCATCTTCTCCGGCTTTGGCCTGCCCGGCGGCGAGCTGGCCGCGCAGATTGCCGCCCAGGCCGAGGTCAAGACGGGAGAGGAGTTTGCCGTCGTCTTTGCCGCCATCGGTATTCCCTACCACGAGGCGGCTGTCTTTCGCCGCAGCTTTGAGGCCAGCAACACCCTGGAGCGGACCGTCCTCTTTCTCAACCTGGCCAACGACCCGACCATCGAACGCCTGCTCACCCCGCGCGTGGCCCTGACCGCCGCCGAGTACCTGGCCTTCCAGCACGATCATCACGTGCTGGTCATCATCACCGATATGACCAACTACGCCGAGGCCCTGCGGGAGGTTTCGGCGGCGCGGGAGGAGGTGCCGGGCCGGCGCGGCTATCCCGGCTATCTCTACACCGACCTGGCTTCGCTGTACGAGCGGGCGGGCCGGCTGAAAGGCCGGAAAGGCTCGATCACCCAACTCATCATCCTGACCATGCCCGACGACGACATCACCCACCCCATCCCCGACCTGACCGGCTACATCACCGAGGGCCAGATCGTGCTCTCCCGCGACCTGCACCGCAAGGGCGTCTACCCGCCGATTGACGTGCTGCCCTGCCTGTCCCGCCTGATGAACGCCGGGATTGGCGCGGGCAAGACTCGCGCCGACCACCGCCAGGTAGCCGACCAGCTCTACGCCTTTTACGCCGAAGGCTGTGACCTGCGGCGGCTGGTGGCGATTGTCGGCGAAGCGGCTCTCTCCGAGGAGGACCGCCGCCGCCTGGCCTTTGCCGGGCGGTTTGAGCAGGAGTTTATCAACCAAGGGCTAACCAACCGCTCCATCGAAGAAACTCTGTCGAAAGCGTGGGAACTGCTGGCGCTGCTGCCCGCCCGCGAGTTGAAACGAATCAAGACGGAGTTTATTGAGCAGTATTATCCCAGTAGACAGTAGCCAGTAACCAGTAGTCAGACTCGTTTTCTGACTACTGGCTACTCAATGTCATTAAGTTAAGGAGCATCCCGAGTAGGTTGAGCGAAGCGAAACCGTATCGAGGGGTGCGACAGAACGGCGTAGACTTCGCCAAGCCGCTCCCTTCGATACGCGCTCCACTCCGTTTCGCGCTACTCAGGGTGCTTTCCGCTTAACTTAATGACATTGACTGGCTACTGACTGTTTTCTGACTTATGGAACAAATTCGCGCTACCCGGGCCGAGTTGCTGGCCAAGAAAAAGCAGATTGTCCTGGCGCGCCAGGGCCGGGATTTATTAAAAGAGAAGCGCAATGCGCTGCTCAAGGAACTGATGCGCACCGCCGAACAGGTGCTGCGGGACAGCGACGAATTGGAGAAAATTGTCGGGGAGTCGGTGGCGGCGCTGGCTTTGGCCGAAGCCGTGGACGGGCCGGAGGTGGTCCAATCGGCGGCTTTTGCCGCGCAAGGGCAGATAACCCTGGCCGTCAGCGTGGCCAACATCATGGGCCTCTTGACCCCGATCATCGAGCATAAAAGCGTGGTTCGGGGGCCGCTCGACCGGGGCTACCACCTGGCCGGCGTGTCGAGCCGCATCGAAGCGGTGGCCGAGTCATTTGAGCATCAACTCGATCTCATTATCGAATTGGCTGCCAGCGAGATGCGCCTGCGCCGGCTGGCCGAGGAGATTGGCCGGACCACCCGCCGGGTGAATGCCCTGGAGAATGTGCTGATTCCGCGCCTGGAAGCCCAACGCGCCTATATCCAAATGGTCCTGGAAGAGCGCGAACGCGAAAACCTCTTCCGGCTCAAACGGGTCAAGCTAAAGTTGGAACGGCGGTCAGAAACCTCGGCCTCATTGGATTAGACGCTTTCCACCTGGACACCCTGGTTATCAAATGTGACCAGCTCAACCAGCCCCTGCCCGGCCAGGAGCTCTTGAGCCAGACCGGCCAGTTGTTGACCCTGGGCTTCATCGGCGACCAGGGCGTAAACCGCCGGCCCCCAGGAGCTTTGACCTGCTCCGGCTGCGCCCCAACTCAAGAAAGCCTCAATTAACTCAGCCGAGTGCGGGTTGCCAAACTGCCCCCCTTGAATGGAGCTAAAGCAGTCACCCACCAGCCGCTGAACCTGGGTGAGAGCCTGGCCAAATTCAGCCAGTTGACCTTCAACCAGGGCCGGCAGCAGTGACATGAGGACCACATGGGTGATTCGGGCGGCTTGCTCGGCTGTAACCGCCAATTGGTCAAAAGCTGCCGCTTCAGTCTGGCCGTTCAGGCCGGTAATCTGATCAGGGATGGCCAAAACGCAGAACCAATTGGCCGGCAGCGGGTAGTGCATCAGCAGCGGCGCGGGCAAATTACTGCCGGGCCACTGCCCCCCCTCGACGACGAAGCCTCCCTGGGCAAAGGTCCACAAGCCCACCGCCGAACGCTCCCCTCGCCCGACTGCCCGCGCCAGCGCATACGGGTCAGTAGATTGATCATACAACGTTGCCAGCGCCTGGGCCACGGCCAGTCCCAGCTTGGTGCCCGAACCAAGCCCGACATGCCGCGGAATCGCCTGCTCGACGCGGAAATTTGCTCCGGCCTGTAGACCCGTTGTGTCAAAATAGTGCCGGGCAAATGCCAGGACTCGCTCGGCTTCGGGGCCTTGCACGCTGAGTTTATCGCTGGCGCTGGCTTCCAGGATGACAGCTGGCCTGGTAATGGCTGCCCCCAGACCGCCAAAGCGGCGGCCCAGACTACCGCTGAGATCAAACATGCCCTGGTGTAACCGCGCCAGAGCTTTGACCCGAACCGTTTTCATGGCGCCCCCACGGCAGCGTAAACATAATCGGTTAAGAGTTGCATCGCTTCGTGCTCCTGCGCCCCGGCAGTCTTATCGACAATCACCTGCAGGCGCTCGAACTCAGCCAGGATTTGCTCACGGGGGAGGATATGCGTGCGCGTAGCCAGGATGGCTGCTTCAAGGACGGCATGGCGCGCCCGGTTAAAACCCAGGAACTCGCGGGCAAAGCCGCGATAAACAACGCGGGTGGCGATACGCGCCCGCGGTTCGTGGGTATCAATGGTTTCGATTTCAACTTCCCGCCAGGAGCAGACATCCTGCAGCACCACCCCGTCTATCCTTACGGCGGGACGGGTCGGAAAAACGGGGCTGGCAATGGCGCTTTGGGCAATCAGCAGTACGTTATCAGTCAGGTTGACCACAGCCGTATTGTGGGCCATGAGGTTGCGGTAGGTGGCGGTATTCTGAAACGGCTTGATGACGATAAGCTCCTCGCCCCACTCGACCCCCATCGGCGCGCAGTTAACCTGACCATTGGCATCAGTGGTGGTTAAGATGGACTCAATGATCATTCAGGTGTCTCCTTGTCTGGGTCGGTCGTTGGGCGCTGGCGGCGCTGGGTCAAGCGCACGTGCCGCTCGTGCGCCGGCTGAGCCTCTTCGACCGACAGATACCCCCAGCGCAGGGGTTGGTCCTGCTGGTAATTCTTGCCCAACTGCAAGGCCAACTGGGCTTTGGTCAACTCGTGCCCCAGGTAAAAGGCATGCCCGGCTTCGTCCACTCTTAACTGGGCAAAAATGGCTTCGATGTCCCTCCCGGCCACAAAGCGGTCGGCGTTGAAAGCGTAGATTTGTTCACCGTCCACAAAAATGCGGAAATTGGGGTCAGTCAGTGCAGCCTGCATTTCGCGCAGCGTCACCTGGTCCGGCCGCAGCAGGCGGCTTTCCTTGATTGTCAGCAGCCCCTCTTCCAGACGTTTCGGCGGCACGCCGATACTCAGCGCACAGTGCATCAAGCGCCGGGCGATGTCCAATTCACGCACGCTGCCCCTGGCCCAGGGGGCAACTTCGGTGGTGAGCACAAAAGACAGCTTTAGCTCCTGGGCAATCCCCAGCAGCAGCGCATTGATCCCGGTGCTGTCGGCGTCGGTCAGCTCGCTGAGGTGATGCGTGCCCATCATCAACCGGGCTTCGGGGTAACGTTCGCGAGTGCGGTACAGGTCGTACAGGGAGCGGCTGAAGCCAAAGCTGATCGGCTGGATGATCGGGTCGAGGATGCAGTCTCGACCCCAGGCCCAGAGCTGCTCGGCATTGCCCCAGAGGGAGGTCACATCGCCGTCTTCATCAGGGATGACTACCGGTGTGGCCCGGAGCGAGCGGCCCAGTCCCAGGTTGCTGCGATTGAGGCTTAAAATGTAATCCACCCCCGCCGCATCCGCTTCCTGGATAATGGCCGGGTCGAGCGTGTCTACGCTGACCTGGTGGCCGGCCTGCTTGAGCAGTTGTACGGCCTGAGCGACGCTGCCGGGAGAACTGCCAGGGGTAATACCCAGGTCAATCACCTCTGCGCCGTTGGCGCGGAAATAGTCCGCCCGCCGCCGCAGCGCCGGTGGGTCCAACTGCAGGGCATCCTGGATTTCGGCTATAATCTGGACCGTGTAAGCCCCGTAATCTTCGCGCCGCCGTTTTTGCCCGAAGAAGTACGGCAGGTCTTGCAGGTCGGTTGGCCCTTTTTGCACGGCTACCTGGCAAGCCTGCTCGATCTCGGCCAGATCTCCCTGGCAGTGACCGGGAAGTAATAACAAATCGCAGTCAGGCGGAATCCGGCGATGGCGCGGGTGGTCGGCGGGCAGCGTAAAATGCCGCGCAATCCACGGCGTGGTCATGAGAGCCGCAATAGAGATTGGCATCACGACTACATCATAGGCGCACGGCAGGGTGATCGCCGCCAGGATACGGCGAAGCGCCGGCTCGGCCAGGCGACCCGTTACAAAAAGGATTTTATTCGGCAAGATCAAGTCCCTTAAAGTGACATTTGTCCCTGGCGTTGGCGACAAGTGTCACTCATCATTTGGCCCAAATGGAGGTAGAATCAAGGGAAATGGTGGTCAGCCACCCCGGACCCACTTGTTGGGCGTGCCTCCCTCAAACACCGACTCCTTGTCCGGCCGCCACAAGACCACCGACTCGATCTGTTTGGCCAACTCAAAATCCTTGTCGGTGATGCCGTTGGCCGAGTGAGTCATCAGCTTGACCCAGACTTTGCCCCAGGTAACTTCCAGGTCGGGGTGATGGTAGGCTGCCTCGGCCATATAACCGAGGGTGTTGACCAGCATCAACGTTGCCTGCCAACCATCGGTTTTGTACTGACGTTTGATCCAGCGGCCTTCCAGGTACCAGCCGGGCAGTTCCTTGGCCAGTTTTTCCTTCACTTCTTCTTCACGATAAGCTTTAGGTTCGGTAGCCATGATTTTGACCTCCTCATGGTCAGGCTTTGACCAGCTACAACATTTATGTTATGTTTTCTTCAAATTTTCTTTTGCGGGATATGTTAAATTATAGATTAAAGAAGAGCCTCGTCAAACTGTAAGGTCTTATGGAGGATGTTATGCAACTGTTGATTAGTGTGACTTCGTCCCAAGAGGCCCAAGCCGCGCTTCAAGGCGGAGCCGACATTATTGACGTTAAGAACCCGGCCGAAGGTGCGTTAGGTGCGGCTGCTGTCGCTGCCCTGCGTGACGTCTGCGCCCTGCTTCCGCCTGGAAGTATAACCAGCGCCGCCCTGGGCGAGTCGAACTCGGAGCCAGGAGTGCTGGCTCTGGCGGCTTACGGCGCGGCTACCTTCGGTGTCAGCTACGTCAAGTTGGGCTTGCGCACCGCTGACCCCACTGCCGCCATTGCCCTGCTGCAAAAGGTGCAAGCCAGCCTGCACCTGGCTAACCCGGCCTGCGCCTTGATCGCTGTCGGCTATGCCGATGCCGCCGAAATTGGGGCTTTGCCCTGGCACCTGCTGCCCGAAGTGACCCACGCCGCCCGGATCAAAGGCTGCATGATTGACACAGCCTTAAAGGACAGCCGCTGCTTATTTGATCACTGCTCCGAGCCGGCCCTGGCCCGCTGGGTAGCCGAATGCCGCGAAGCCGACCTGCTGTCCGCCCTGGCCGGTTCGTTGCGTCCAGCCGACCTGCCGACCCTGCGCCGCCTGGCCCCCGACGTCGCCGGTTTTCGGGGCGCCGCCTGCCGGGGAGACCGGGTCAACGGGCAGGTGGAGGCCGGTCTGGTAGCCGCCCTGTGCGCTGGATTGGTCAATTAAAGCCCTACGGCTCCACCACCTGTGTACCCAAAGTCTGGCCGGACGCCAGCAGCTCAACTAAACGCCCAGGGAGGCGGCCATCAATGATCCAGCAATTTGCTGCCGGCGGCAAAAGCTGCCCAAAGCAGGGGTCAACGACGCCTTCCCCGGTCAGAGTTTGCTGTGAAACTCGCCGCAGCAGTGTCGTGGGGATGTCCTGTTCATTAGATTGATAGACTCCGGCGACGCTTTTTAGCAGGACCAGTAAGCGAATATCGGCATATCCAGCCAGCCAGGCGGCAACCGAATCCGAGGTGATCTGCCAACAGTGGGGTAGTGGGTCCAGCTCCTGCAGCAAAGCGGACGGAGCCACGACGGCCAGCCGTCCAGCCGCGCAGGCACCCGCTGCAGCCGCCAGGTCCCGCACGAGAACAGCCTGGGGGATTAAATCGGCCAGCAGGTAAGCGAACTGATCCATTCCCAGGATGGCCATCCAGTGAGCGGCACTGTCGCTCAATTGAAAATGGGCATCGGCTACCCGGACCTGATGGGTAAAAGGGCCGCCGCCGGGCAGGAGCAAAAGACGGTGGTTTTGGGCCAATTTCGACCAGGCTGCGGCCACAGCGGGCAGTTCGGGGCAGTGATAGAGACTGCCGCCGGCCTTGAGCAAAGCGTCAAACATTGTTCCGCTCCCGGAGGAGGCGGGCGACGGCCACCGCCGGCGCGGCGAGACTGGCCTCACCGCTCGCCAGAGCCGACGGCCTGAGTGAGTCAAGCCCCAGCCGGGCGGCCGCTGCCTCGGCTAAAAACGCGCCCACCCCCACTGCTACTGCCGGTCCATTCAACGTGACCCGAGACATCACTTGAGCCATAGCCTGGCTGATCTGGCTTACTTGTTCCTGGGCCACGTAGCGGGCAATCGCCTCAATTTCCTCACGGCTCAACATCTCGCTGTCGGCGCAG
Source organism: Anaerolineales bacterium (assembly GCA_015075185.1). GTDB lineage: Bacteria > Chloroflexota > Anaerolineae > 4572-78 > J111 > DSQQ01. The sequence goes on from JABTUW010000005.1 coordinate 698,083, forward strand.
ACAACCCGGGCCAGCCGTTCGGCGGCAAACTCCGGCGTGGCCGGGCGGCCATCGGCGGTGGGACTGGTGCATTGAGTAGCCGGCAGGTCGCCCAGGAGCAGGTGAACGTCCTGAGCCGTCGCAAAAAACTCGGCGCTAACCGGGCACCAGCCGCCCCACAGCGGAACGCGCTGGACCGTTGCGTAGACGGGGGTGCGCAAAGCTCCAGTGTAAAGCAACTCGCCTCGCCCCAATCGTTCCGGGTCGGTCCGGCCCTCGGCCACCACCTGGCCTCCCCGGATGGGAATAATATCGGCGGTAGTGCTGCCGATGTCCACCAGCAAACAGTCGGCAAACTCACGCGCCACGAGCAGGGCCGTGGCCAGCCAGTTGGCCGCCGCTACCAGCAAAGGTTGTTCGCAGGCTGTGCCAGGAGGGTGAAACTGGCCGTCCAGGCCAAAAATATGCAGCTCTGTTTGGGGCAGGGCCGCCAGGAGGGCATCGAGGACAAAGGTGATGCCTTCGCGCTTGGTGCGGAAGGTATCGGACAGTTCAGCGGTGATGGTGACTGCGGCCTGAGGGGCCGGTCCAAGCTGGACCGAGAGCTGGGTCAGAGCTTCAGCCAGGTCGGCCCGGCGCTGCCAGATGGCAAAGGGCTGGTGGATAACCTTTAGCCCGTCGGCGCTGAGCCGGGCGGCCTTGAGATTAACCCCACCGATATCCCAGCCGGTTACGGTTATGTTGCTTTGAAGGTGGCTGCTACTGGGTTCTCGAATCATTCTTGCCTACCTCGGACGAGCCGGAATTAAAGCGGAACACAGACGCGAAGCGCACAGAGGACTGGCAAAGCTACACAGAGTGGACTTTAAAATTTCTCTGTGAATCTTTGCACTTCTTTGTGTCACTAACTTGAAAATAGGAATGCAAACCTTGGTTTGCTCCAGCATAGCAAGCTATGCACTCCATTTTGTTCATTTCTGCGAACGAAGTTCATAGCAACTCTGTGTTAATCTTCTGGCATCATATCCAAGATCTCATGGTTTAGGCGCTAATTTGAGCAGAAGTCAATGACTCTGGTACAATGCGCCGATGCAAATTATTCCTGTCCTCGATCTTAAAGCTGGCCAGGCTGTCCATGCGGTTCGGGGTGAGCGGGAGCAGTACGTCCCCGTGCAAGGTGTGCTAGGCTCCGGCGACGACCCTATCGCTCTGGCCGCTGCTTTTCGTGACCGGCTGGGCTGCCGCGCCTGCTACGTGGCCGACCTGGACGCCATTGCCGGCGGAACAGGTCACCCCGACCTGCTGGCTGCCCTGGCCGCTCTTGACCTAACGCTCTGGGTTGACGCCGGTGTATCGAGCGCCGGGCAGGCCCAGGCCCTGGTTCGGCTGGGTGTCACTCAGGTGATCATCGGTTCAGAAACCCTGCGCTCGGCAGATCAGGTGGGGGAACTGGCGGCAGAACTGCCGCCCGATAGGCTCGTGTTCAGTGTAGATTTACAGGGCGGCGTCCTCCGTGCTCCCCCTGAAGTTGAGACGCCCCAGCAACTGGTCGCTCTGGTTGCTCGCGCCGGTATCAGCCGGATCATCCTGCTTGATCTGGCCCGGGTGGGGGCTGCCGCCGGCCCGCCGCTGGACCTGCTGGCCGCGCTGTCCCCCCTTTTTCCTGGCCTGGCTTTCTATGCCGGGGGTGGGGTGCGCCACCGCGACGACCTGGAGGCGCTGGCTCAAGCTGGCGCCTCCGGAGCGTTAGTGGCGACTGCCTTTCACCGGGGTGTTCTCGCCGCCGTGGATGTGCAAGCTTATCGGTCTTAACGGCCTCGAAATGTTATTTTGTCATCCCGCCCCGGTGATGTTGAATTGTTCTCGTAACCAGGAGTCCAGGCTGGGATGCGGGGTGATATAGCTGCCGTTAGCCAACTCGTGCCGCAGTTCGCCGAGAGTGCCGGTTCGCTCGGCATAAACGTCGTGTTTGTGGACGGTTTCGAGGTTGAGCTGGCGGGCCAGGACAAAGGTGTCGTCGGGCAGGGTAGGGTACAGCTCAATCAGGCCAAGGATGATTTCGCGCACGGCATCTTCTACAAAGCGGGGGTGGCGATGAGCTTTGGCGACCACGAACAACTCGTCGGGACGCTTGAGTAAGTCGTAATTCTCGCTGCTCATGGCTCCCTCGACAATGTGGACCAAATCCTCCGCCCGCACGGGCTGATCCGTGCCCACAATTAATGTGCCGCGCCCGCGCTGGTTATGAGTCGCCAGAGGCACGATCTCCAGCACCCGCTCGGCCTGCTCGGCGCTGAAACCGGCCTCCAGCAGCCGTTCGTGGGCTTGATCGGCGATCATTTCCTGCGCCGAAGGGCTGGCCATGGTGCCTTCCGCTTCCACGCCGACCAGGTGGACCACCCGTTCTTTGGTCGCCGCGGCGATGCCGATAAGGGTATAGATCTCCTGGCTCAACTTGCCCGACACCGGGGCAAACCGCTCCTGGGGAAACCTGGCCCGAATCTGCACATCGGAGCGAATCGCTCCCTGTTCGCGCAAGACCGCGGCGGCGACGCGCTCGGCCAGGAGCTCCAGGGTAGGCAGGCGTTCGGCGCTGATCTGGTCAATAATTTCGCCCAGGGCGTCGCTGAAACGGGAAAGATGGGCGCCCTTTTGCTCCGGCCCTAACTCGACCGACAGGTCCATTTCGGCGTAAAAAAGATCATCCCGCTCTTCGCCAAGGAGCCGGACGATGCGTTTAATGCCGCTGACCCCGGCGTGGGTCAGGCTGAGGTGGACCGAGGGCCGTTCGGCTTGCACGTCACGACCCAGGGGGATGATGAGCTTTTGCATGACCTGGACAACTTTGCCATAACCGCTGCCAGCCAGTTGTTGGTACATCTCGGCGATACTCCGCTGCACGCCGGGTAGCTCTAAATCCGGCGCTATTTCGCTGAAGGGAGCCAGCACAAAATCCCGTTCGGGAATGCGCGGGTGAGGGATGGTCAGGTCGGGCGTTTGGAGCTGCAAGCTGCCATAGACCAGAATATCCAGATCAATGGGCCGCGGCCCGTAGCGCAAGGTGCGCTGCCGGCCCATGCGCCGCTCGATACTTTTGAGGAAGCGGAGCAGTTCTTCGGGAGGTAACCCGCTGCGGCCACGCAGGACCATGTTGTAAAAACGGGGCTGGTCGGTCACGTAAGCCGGCTCCGTCTCGTAGACTGAAGAAATTTGCTCCACGCTCACTTTTTGGCGCAACTGGCTGATGGCGTCAATCAGGTTCGCCCGCCGGTCGCCGAGGTTACTGCCTAAGGCGATGTAAACATTTTCACCGTTCATCTTCTATCATCCCGATTATTTTCCAGGCCGCATACCTGGGGTAAATGACGAATTGAAGCCTCACTCCTGGGCCAGCCATTTTTCTGCGGCGGGCTTATCTTCAAAAAACCGAAAGAGATTGCCCTTATTACTCTCAGAGATTAATTCCTTAAATCGGTCACTCTTGATCTTCTCGAATGAAATAATGCCTGCCCCTCTCATGCGATAGTTGGCAAACTTTTGAAACAAGGCGCCAGCAAAGGTCGTCTTCAAATCAAAAAAGTCTGGTGATAAATTGCTCTCGTAGATTAAAACGTTATGTGTACCATTCTCACCGCAGATGACGATAAGATCCAGAATATCTTGTTCACTGCGAATGGTAAAATCAGTGGGGTCACACTCAATGTAGCTGGTGTTATACGTATTTTGTACCTTAAATGACATTGTTCATTAGACCTCTTTTCAGTAGAAGAACTCACAATTATTGTCCCAACAATTTTAATGCTTCGTTCCGATCAAGTATCGCCTCTTCGTAATGGGGCTCTATTTCCAACGCCTTTTCGATATAATATAATGCCTTATTAGGATCTTTACGCAAGAGAGTAACACTCCCAAGACCATTCCAGGCGCCAGCATCCTCTGGATTCTGTTGCCGGATTGCTTCAAACATTCTTTCAGCCTCTCTTAAAGCTCTTTCAGCTTCTTCGGGATGGCCTGAAACTTGCATTACCATTGCATAATTTTTGAAGATATAGGCACGTACATTCTGAAGATATAAATCATTAGGGAAGATCGGCAGGACAGGATCTAAAGTATCAAGGGTTCTGGAAATAACTTTTAGAGCACCATCTAAATCATTTGGGTAGAACTCAAAGAACTGCTTTTGCATTTGATAGAGATCTTTTTTCAATTGAACAAGAGGGACTTCTTGTGGTGTCATTAGGACGAGGTTAGTAACATCCCGATGTTCACGATCTTTTTCTATTGCATTTTTATATGCTGTGGCTTTTTGTAAGCACTTTACATTAATCGAATGATAGTCACTCTCCTTATCGGTAGATACGGTTATAACTATCTCATAATCGCCCTCCCCATCAAATTTTACGGACTCAAATCTCCAGAAACCTCGAACTGTGGAGATACGGGGTTTGCCAGTTTGTGGAATCAATAACCGCTCAGGCAGTTTAAATACCTCAACATCTATCTTAACTGTCTGATCGAGGTCATTGGGGAATTTTCCTTCAAGAATCCAGCTTTCAGTTCTGTCCAGAGGAAGTTCTTCGTCATTCTCTGGGCGATCAATAGAAAAACGTTTTATTGAAGGCGTAGTCTCTAATTGCGATTGAAGCTGCGCGATTTTTGCCCCAATATCTTCAATTTCCAGAAGTATCTCGGGATCGGTGGATATTCCCTGTAAGGCTTGCTGTTCTTTAAGTATTTGCAAACGGCGGTTATGATTAGTTATTAGCTTTCTGATATCATCTTGGTGCAACATAATATTCACCAGTTAGATTTACGTTTTCTGATTACCAGTTCTGTTGTTTTTGATAGCCAGCCGCCCAATATAGGCTGTGTAAAAAGCCCACCTCAACAAATCCCTTCCAACAACCCCACAAACAGCACGGCTGCGACCAAATCCGCCGTGGTGCCCGGGTTGAGGCTGTTATCCTTCGCCACGCGCAGGTGAGCATCCAGAGCGGCAATAGCCTGCTCTCCCTCGGCGCTGAAGACACCTCCAGCGGCCAGCACCTGCGCCGCTTCCGCAGAAACAAGCTGGGCGGTATCCAGGCCCAGCTTGCGGGCAATCAAGGTATCGGGCACGGCGGCCAGGAGTTCCAGATAGGTCTGGATGACGGCCTGGCCGGTGCCGGCCCCCTGGGCCAGGGCGGACTGCAACGCGGGCAGGCCGCGCTCGAAGGTGATGGTGTAGTCGCTCACATACTCGGCGGCGATGCTGTCCCGCCCGGCGGCGCTGGCCATGGCCTCGCGCAGGGCCACGCTTGGTTCGGCCCTTACATCATGCTCGACCTCGGCCTCCAACCCGCCCGGTGAGGCCAGCCGGATGGCGGCGTAGGTGGCGCGGGCGTCTTCTACGGTTAAACCGCGCAGCACCCCGCTCAGGCTGTCTCGCAGCCCGCCGCTGCCGGTCAGAGCGGCTCGGGCCAGCGGGGCAAACAGCAGGACAATGCCCAGGTTGGTGTTGGCTCGTGTCCACTGGCAGCGGGCGGCTATCGCGGCCACGATGGTCGCGCCAACGCTGCGTTCGCCGGCCCGGCCGATCTCCGGGCCAAGGGCCACCGCCCCGCGCAGAAAATCCTCATAGCTCATATCGTTGAAAGCCTGGGTTGGAGTAACGTTGCCGGGTTTTTCGGCGCTGGCCTCCAACAGGCAGGCCAACTGCGCCGCCGCGGCCACGGTCTCAGGCGTCCACGGTTCTGGGGAGGACGCAGCGTTCATCTTTAGCTGGTTGCTGGCTGGCCATGGTTTCAAGGTAAAGCGCTATCTCCTCTGCAATGTTGACCGGGCTGGCGGTTTGCAGCCCTTTCCAGCCGGGGATACTGTTCACTTCGATGAGATAAAGCCGGCCATCCGCCGCCGGCAGCAGGTCTACTCCGGCGTAATCCACTCCGACAACCTGGGCAGCGCGGAGGCACAACGCTTCCTGCTCCGGCGTCAGGCGGCAGAGACGAGCCTGCGCACCACGAGCGACGTTGGTCCGCCAGTCGTCCGAGACCCGCTCTATGGCCGCCACCACCCGCCCGCCGATGACAAAGGCGCGGATGTCGCAGCCGTTGTGGGGGATGGTTTCTTGCAGGTAGTAGACGGCTCGTTCCAGTTCCAGCGCCTTGAAAACCCGGTAAGCCACATCCCGGTCTTCGATGCGGACGATGCCCAGGCCCATCGCTCCAAACAACGGTTTGACCACCACATCGCCGCCCAGGGCGGTGAATGCTTTCAGGGCATCGCCGATGGTTTCGCAGGCGATGGTGCGCGGGGTCGGCAGGCCTGCCTGCGCCAGCAGCCCCGAGGTGTACAGTTTATCTACGGTGCGCTCAATGGCCGTGGGCCGGTTGACCACCCGCAGCCCCCGCGCTTCCAAAAGGTGCAGGCTATCCATGCGAAAAATAAGCTGCTCCAGCGAACCGGCCGGGATGAAGCGCACCAGAACCAAATCAAAACTGTCCAGGTCAGCCCCCAGGCTGCTCAGCCGGGGTGACATGCCCACCCGGGCGTTCAGTTGGGTGATGGGCAGCAGCGTACACAGGTGGCCCCGCGCCTGGATCGCTCCCTGCAACTGCTCGGCATGCCAGCCGGGATTGGCCCCCAGAATAGCGACTTTCAAGCCCTTACTCAAGGAAGGACCGTTTCAACACCTCGACATTGACCTGCCCGGCATGGAAGGTGCGCCCACTGACCACGTTGGTCATAGAGATTTCGGCCGGGCTGAACAGCAGCGGGTCAACCTGGTAAAAGTCGAAGTTGTAGCCTTTGAAGGTGTCGTAGAAGGGCAAACCGTAATCCCTTGAGGTTGAGGCCGGCACGCGGGGGACCACCTCCTCCAGTTCGGCGTCGTCGGCGCGAACGGTGTAGTGAACCTGGCCGCCGTAGAGAATGGCGTCATTGGTCCGGCCAATGGCTCGCAGATCGCTCTTGGCGACCGGCGGCAGCGGGCACGTGCCGAGGCCGCTCAACACCTGGCGCAGGTCAAAGCCCAGTTCGTGCAGCTTGTGCAGTCCGGTCTCGACTACCCGCGCCGCCACCTGGACACCGCCAACCACGCAGGCTGTTGGCGCAATCAGCAGGGTCAGGTGACTGGGCGCGACCCCGGCTCGCTCGGCGATGTAGGCGGCAATTTCCTCTGGCGGCAGGGTGCGACCTTCCAGACAGAGCACCGCCACGCGGGCCGGGTCGTTATAACCCAACTCGTCGTAAAGTTTCTCCTCAGCGCGGATCAACGCCCGCGCCGGCCCGCTGCCCATAGCAAAATATTTATCCTTGCTGACCTGCCAGCCAGCGTACTGGGCGGCCATGCAGGCCAGCCGCGGCTGGTCGGTGTGGACGGTCACGGCGGGCAGCCACCAGCCATCCAGGGCCAGGTGGCTGAAAGTTAACTTGCCCAGCCCGCCCATACAGACTCTGGCAAAGATGCGCCCGACTTCCAACCCGCCCGGCGCTTCGATGCCGCAGTCAACCACGCGGGCGCCATTTGGGAGCACATGCACGGTGACACCCAGTCCCTCGGCATCGTCAATCAGCCGCTCGACCAGGGCCAGGGCGCGTTCGTTGAGTGAAAGGGCCATTGTGAGTCCTCCTTCGCAAATAGCCCTCACCCCCCACCCCCCTCTCCCATTGGGAGAGGGGGAGTCGCGCCAGCGACGGGGTGAGGGCTATTTCGTCGCTGGTCGTGTGCAGTCAAACTCCTGACGACTCCTGTAAAATCAGTATCTCCCCCCGGTTCAACTCGACTGCGTCGCCGCTCCAGCGCTGGTAGGAGCCGTTGAGGTGGGTGTCGGCAACGGGCAGGCCCAGGGAGCGAAGGTGGCGGAGGAAGATGGGCAGGAAAGTGGGTTTGTAGGTGCAGGCAAAGGTAAAGGTGGGCAGCATCTCGGCCGGGTGCATGGAGATGATGGAACCGCGTTTCATGCCCGCGCCGCTGCGCCAGCCAAGCCGGCCCAAAACGACGATGGTCCCGGCCAGCATGTTGACGCCGGTAAAGTCGCCGCTGTCGCCGCCAATGGCGATCAGCCCGCGCCGCAGGCCCCCACCGACCTCGTTCCCGGCGCTGCCCAGCACGATGATCTCGCCGCCATGCATGCCGACCGTGCCGCCGCGGTAGGCGCTGCCGACGAGGTGGCCCGCGCTGCCTTTAATCAGCAGCCGCCCGCCGGTCATTTCGGCTCCGGCCCAATCGCCGGCATCGCCTTCGACCACAATCTCGCCGCCGCGCATACCCGCGCCGACGTGCATGCCGGCATTGCCGGCAATGACAATCCGGCCCTGGCTCATGCCGGCCCCAATCAGCTTGACCCGGCTCAGGTCGCCTTCCAGCCGGATCTCGCCGTTGCTCGACCCGCTGACCCGGAAGAAGTCGCCCAAAGCTGCTTTTTCATTGCCGTGTTGAACCGGCAGCGCGGCAATTTCCGCTTCGCTCAGCCCGGCCAGCCGGTCCAGGGAGATCACTTCGGCCTCGACGGGCACGGTTGAGCTAGTTTGTAAGGTTAATGTTAGGCTCATAGGATTCCTCATTTAGCAGGGAGTAGGTAGTAAGTAGTAGGTAATAGGGAGTAAGGAGTAGGGAGCAGATGGCAGATAGTAGGTGGCAGGTAGCAACTCCTCGTTATCTGACTACTGACTACTGGCTACTGACTCTCCAACACCATTCAACACCTGGTGCAGCTTGATCTGGTACTGGCCCAGCGTGCCGCCGTAGTTACCGGCGGATATCTGTAAGGCATCGCCGGTCTCAACCGCCGCCATGATCCCCCGGCGGGTGGCCTCTTCGACGGCGGGCAGGTCCAGGCCGTCAATGACGATTTCCAGCACACTGCCGGCTTCAGGCGGGACATGGGTTTCGGGGGCAAAGCCGCGCAGGGTGGGGCAGTAGGCGTCGTTGGTTGAGGCAAACAGGCCCTTGTAGCGGGAGCGGGTTTTGCTGCCGCTGCGCACCACACCGCCGGGGAAAGGTAAAATGACGCCGGGGACGGTGCGCATGGCGGCAGCGGCGGCTTCGGTAGCCCGGAGCGTGGCCGGCACGTCCCGGCCCAGGATGAGGATGTTCCCCCCGCCAATGGCCGGCTGGACGCTGAAGCGCTCGTCCACCAGAAATTCGCCTTCCATAACCGGGATGCGCCAGAAGCGGCGGCCGTTCAGAACCTTGCTGATCTGGTAGCCGTCGCCAAAAAAGCGCAGTTGCCCGCCGACGACCACCTTTTCGGGGGCTTCCAGGCCGTCAAAACAGGCGGTCGTGGGGCAGGTCAGCACGCACTGGCCCACCCGTTCCAGCAGGCGCTTACCCATATCCTCGGCTTTGACGGTGAAAAACAGTACACTCACGCCGGGACGCCCGTCCAGCGTCTCGTCCGGCGCAAGCTCGGCCTCGATGCCGGCCTCGCACTTGCAGCCGATAATCGAGGTAGCGAAGCCGGTCATAGATTGGGCAGCGTGCATGGCCCATTGGGGCGTCGCCGCGGTAATGATGACCCGGCTGGCCGCCATCTTGAAGGCTTCGGCAAAGGTATCAACGATTTCGGTATTTTGGATGTACATAGGCATACTCCTTGGGACTTCCAGCGAAATAAGTGGGCTAACATTTGTAGTGCGTGTTGCGTATTCCGTTAATTTACGCCACGCAACACGCAACACGTCGCACTATTTAATTCTACCCTCTTGACTGGCAGTCGGCACCACCTGATGCTTATGCAGATATGTCTCGCTAACGGGGTAGTTCTCAAACTGGATGGTGTAGTAGTCTTCAAAGAAGGGCTGGATGACCTGCTCGATTTTGGGGTCGTAGTCGGGGGCGACGTGGAGGATGCGCCCTGCGTGGTCCGTGCGAAACTCGCCATCCTCGATAATCATCTGGCCGTCTTTGAAAACGTAGCGCGGCGTACTGAACATTTCCTCTTTGTCGTCGCCCTCCATGTAGATGGTAATGTCCGCATCCGCACCGGGGCCTAAGTGGCCCTTATCGCGCAGCCCCAGCAGCTTGGCCGGGCCGGCGCGGGTAATGATGGCGATCTCTTGCAGCGAGTATTCGCGTTCCAGGCCGTCGAGTAGGACGGTTTGGGCCATGGCTTTCTGGTTGACCGAGCGGACCTGATCCAGGCGAAATTGTTTGTCCATGAGCAGGCGGATCAGCTTGGGATAGCTCATGAAGGAGCCGCCGTTGGGGTGGTCGGTGGACAGGATCAGCCGCCAGGGATCTTTGGTCAACAGGAACAGCTCCAGCCCGATGCCCCACTGCAAGGCGTGGACGTAATTTTTGTCGCTGTAGTTAAAGGGGACGATGCCGCAGCCGCTCTCGTGCTCGGTATCGGCGTTGACCCACTTGTTGCCGCTGACGTGGCGCAGCATCCAGCCGAGCGGGGCGTCGGCGGTCATGCCGGTCGCTTTGCCAAACATCACCTGGCCAACGTCGGCGCTGATCTCCGGATGGGTGTTGATGTACTCGGCCAGTTCGGCGGCCTTGGAAATCGGCTTGCCGCCAAAGTCGCCGCCGTAGGAGTGAAACTGGATGTGGGTCAGGTGGGCGCGGCGGCCGTCGGCGGCGCGCATGGTTTCGAGGGTGGTCTCGTAATTGCCGGCGATGCCCAGGTTGTTGCAGTGAATATGGGCCGGGTGGGGCAGGCCCAGGTCGTTGGCCGCGTCTATCAGGGCCTTGATGATGTGGCGTGGCGTAAAGCCGAAGGCGTCAATTTCTTCGCCCAAGTTGGTGATGTTGGCGTTGCGCTGGCCCTTCCAGGGTTCGTCGCCGCCGGGGTTGACCAGCTTGATGGTGTAGGCCCGGCTGGCATTGAGCCACCAGGCGACGGCCTCGCGGAACTCCTCCATGCGGCCCTCTTTGAGCAGCCGGTAGAGCAGGACGTTGTTGCCCATGAGGACGTAGAAGCCTTTATCAATGATGGGCGTGTCGTGCAGCTCTTCCAGGGTGTGGCGCGCGCCGAGCGGCGTGACCGCCGCTTCCATCGCCGTCGTATAGCCCAGGGCGGCGTAGCGGTAGCCGGTGGCGAAAGTGGACGGGACCGTGCCGCCCGTGCCGGAACGGGTGAAGGCTGTCCGAGGGTGGACGACGAATCGGTGGACTACCGGCTGCAGCTTGCGGGCCAGGTTGACCTTGGGGCCGGCGATGTGGCAGTGAATGTCCACCCCACCGGGCATGACGACCATACCGCTGGCGTCAATCTGTTTGGCCTCCGGCGGACGCTGGCGACGATCTTGCCGTCCTGGACGCAGACGTCGCGCACCTCGCCGTCAATGCCGTTGATCGGGTCGTACACCCGACCGTTGACGATCCGAAATGTTGCTGTCATACAGTTTCACTGCCTTTCCGTGGGGTGGAATATAATTCGCGCCCCAGCGTGAGGATAAAAGTTTATGGTTTAACTCAAGTTGCTACCTTTAATGCAGCACCCCTCGACACGTCCTTCGCTTCGCTCAGGACTACTCGGGCTGCTGCGAAAAATCATCCTGAGTGCCGTAGGCTTATCGAAGGGTGATTTTTCGCAGCCAGATAGCAACTCGGGTTAATTTAAGAATTTCTACACCGTCGTTCCAAACAAAGCGCCCACACCTGCGGTCAGGGCCATGGCCAGAGCGCCCCAGAAGGTGACCCGGGCCGTGCCGACAAGGATGCGCGCCCCGCCGGTATAAGCCGCTAACGCCCCCAGCAGGGCGAGAAAGAAGAGCGAAGTTCCGGCCACAAGCAGCCCCAGGTTAGCGGCAGGCGCAATGACGACGACCAGCAAAGGGAGGGCAGCGCCAACGGCAAACGTGGCGGCGGACGTCAGCGCGGCTTGAACAGGCCGGGCGGTGATCGTTTCGGAGATGCCGAGTTCATCACGGGCATGGGCGGCCAGCGCATCCTTGCTCATGAGTTGTTCGGCGACTTGTTGGGCGAGCGCCGTGTCAAGCCCTCGTTCGACGTAGATGGCGGCCAGCTCTTTTTTCTCGTAATCTTTATCGGTCGCAAGTTCCGTTCGCTCCCGCTCAATGTCCGCCTGCTCCGTATCGGACTGGGAGCTGACCGAAACGTACTCTCCCGCGGCCATAGACATAGCCCCGGCCACTAAACCGGCGACGCCGGCCACCAGCACCGCATTGTGGGCGGCGTTTGACGCGGCCACGCCGACAACCAGACTGGCGGTGGAGACAATACCGTCGTTTGCGCCCAAAACGGCAGCGCGCAGCCAGCCGATATGCTGGGTCCGGTGCCGTTCACGATGGAAGACAGGCATATTATTTTCCTTCCTCCCCCATGGTTCTTGCCGATGAAAGTAACGGCCTAAGCCGTCAACGCTGTTGGACGCGTTTTAGCACCTTAGAAATTGGATCCTTGCTCGTTGGGCAAGAAAATTAGACAGAACCTACGGCAAGATTTACAGGATTAAATTTTAAGAAATCTTGTTAATCCTGTTAATCTTGTCAGAAAATCTTGTTTGGCTCTGGCTTGTCCACGTCAGGATTTTTCAAAATTTATCGTGTAAGACAGCCGGTTGCCAAAAAAATCTTTCTCCACAAAGCCGACCGAATTAGCTGCACGGATCACGCTGTCACGCCGCTGAAAATGGGGGTCGGCGATGACTTCGGTCACGGATAAGATTCCTCCCCGTTTGAGACTCTCAAAAATCTCGGCCAGCGCCGCTTTTTGATCGGGTATCTCTCCCAGCACCGTGACCAGCAGAGCGCGGTCATATTGATTGCGTCCCAGTTTCCCCTCTCCGGCCCCGCCTTGTACAAATTGAACGTTGCTCAGATTTTCGGCCTCGACCTTGTCCCGCACGCGCTGCAGCATGCCGGGTTGAATATCAAAGGCAGTCACCTGGCCGGCCGGCCCGACCTCTTTTGCCACGGGAATGGTCAGCCGGCCGGGGCCGCAGCCACAATCCAATACTTTCATACCAGGTTCGAGCGCCAGATGCTGCATAATGGCGCGGGCGCTGTAATTTTTGAAGAAAGGATTATCCAATTCGACCAGCCAGCTTAACCATGTTGGACAGGGAATGGATGATCGGCGGGAAAAAAATCTCCAGGTAAGCGCGATGAGGCCCAGGAGGACAATCAATCTCAGGATGGTGTTAAAAAATGATCGCATCGCTATACCTACAAACTACTCTGATATCCTTTGCCTGACTGAACAGCGCGCTGATATGCCAGGGCCGCGACGGCAAGGTCCCCGAGGGCCAGCCCGCGAAAGACGAAGGCGGTCTTCTCATCAGCGGAGCGGCGTCCAGCGATGTCGCCGTTGACCAATCCCGTCAGATCCCCGGCCACCAAGGCCGGGTCAACCAAAGGCTTCGGCATCTGCGCTTCCTGTTCAAGATCGTCAATGACAATCCGGTTGAAGGCGGGCATGCCGTCGGCCATCCACGGCGCAGCCTGATCCGTCATCGTGGCAAACGCGCCTGGCTGCAACCAGCGGGCATCGAGAAAAGGCACGAGGTGGGGCGAGAACGTCACCGAGGTGATGACCAAATCGGCGTCCTGCACTGCCTCGCGGGCTGTTCCGCTGGCGACTGCCGCCAGGCCCAGCTTTTCCGCCGCCTGACATAACGCATCTCTGTTCGCGGTTCCACGCCCAAACGCGCGGATTTCCTGCAAGGGAAACAGCGTGGCGAACGCCTGTAAATGACTCTGGGCTTGCACCCCACAGCCGATAAAGGCGGCCACTGAAGCATCGGGTCTGGCGAGTCGCTTGGCAGCTACGGCACTCAACCCGGCGGTGCGCACGGCCGTGATCCAGTTGCCATCTATGACGGCTAACGGAAGGCCGGTGTCGCTGTCGAGCAGGACCACCACGGCGTTGATGTCAGGCAGGCCGCGTTCCCGGTTGCGCGGATTGAAGATCAAAGACTTCATAGCCAGAAAAGGCGGATCGTCGGCTGCAGACAGGGTCGCCATCATGTAGCGGCCATCGGGCGGCTGAATAACGGCCTTCGGTGCATTCCACGCCCGTGCCTGGCTCTGCCCGCGGATCAGGCGCTCGATACTTTCGACCACCTCATCTGGGGTGAGAGTCAAAGCTTGAAGTGTCCCCTGGGACAGATAGGAAAGCCCGCTATTAGTTTCCATGTTTGTTTCCCCGAAGTTGAAGAAGCTCTAGGTGCAACCCGTATGACAATCTAACGCCTCGGCGTCAGCCGCCCGCCACCAACCCGATCGCCAACCGTCAAAATTGAGGCCTAACTTCGGCAGCTGGGCGGGTCGGTTGCACGCCGTGTTGGGCGGCGGCCTGCGGAACAAGTGCTTTGCTTGCCTATCTAATCAGCACGACTCTACAAAGCATCAGTCGAGCACACATCCGTTTATTCGATGCCTATTTGTTGACCGCTTTTATCCGGCTGCATAAAATCCCCGTCTTTTGGGGGATGTCGTGTTAGGTGGCGTTTACTCTCCAATAAACAATTTTGAAAAGAAAGGTAACATGTGTTCGAGGACGCGTTTGCCTAATTGTGTCTCATGGTCTCCATCATGGACAGCCACCTCATGCTGAATCCCAGCGGCAGTTAACTGTTGATCGAGGTAAACACAGCCATCAATGATCCAGGTGTTTCCATCTTTTGTGCCGTAATCTACGACAATGCCTTTCAACTTTAGCCAATTATCTTTGTATTGGGGAATTTTCGCAGCGATACCACCAAAACCACTTTCCCATTGCTTCCATACCTTGTCATCACGTACAAGCTTGCCATTGGATTCACTATAAGGATAATCAAAGTAAAAAGGTGGCTTTTCGGGGGCTGGCGCAAAGACATATCCGTATGCTGTGGCCTGGTAATTCATGTATTGTTTCGAAAGTACTGCTTCCAGTTGCTGATCTTCGGGTTTCGCCAGAACAGCCTTCTGTCCGTCGAGAAAGTTTTGAATCGTATACTCAACGTTGAAAAATTGGGAGTTGGCCAGCCCATTTTTGTCATACAATCCCGGACTCAGACTGTAGACAGTTCCGAACACATCGGGATGGAGCATGGCGATGTTGAGCGAACCAAACCCGCCCATGGAATGACCGCTGATGCCGCGAGACTCCACCCGTGCAATGGTGCGATAGTGATTGTCCACATACCCAACAACCTCCTGCACTACGAAATCTTCCCAGTTGCCGGTTACTGGGGAATTAACGTAAAAACTTCCTCCTAATTGGTTATCACCTGGCACTACCACGATGATCATCTCTTGAATCACGCCCGCTTGGATTAATTTATTTATATCCTCGGACGAGACGTCCATAGACCGATTTCCAAAGCCGGGCAGGAAATACACCACAGGGTACCGCTTTGTGGAAGTATCATAAGCGGGCGGCAGATACACAATGATGGTGCGCTCAGTTTTCTCACCGATCAAGTTCTTGACCAGCGCAACAGATTTGATCGTCACTTCGTTGAGAGATCCTGCTGGCTTGGTCGCTGTTGGTGCAGGGCGAGGAGTTTTCGTGGGGGCACCTGTCGTGAAGACGCCTGTGGCGGCTTGGGTCGGAGCTGAACTGGGGGTGAGGCCAGCACCGCAACCTGACAGTAGCAAACCAAGAACTACTATCCAAATGATGACAATCAACCTTATCCGTTTGATGTTCATGTTTCTCCTTTCACCATCACACGCGTACCCGACGACTACTCTAGTGAGTCGTATGAATTGATGAAAGCGATCCAGCCGCCCAACGCCCTCCGCTTCACCCGCCTGCGGGTGGGCAAGACGAGCGACAATTTAAGATGGCTTTGCCAGCAAAGTCAGGTGGCAAACCCGATGGGTAGCAGGTCGGCGTGAAAGCGGTGGTTAGGCGCGGCCCCACTAAAAGATGAGGTACTTTTGCCTCCTAACCCTCACCTGATGACTTTCTTCTCCTATTTCCGCTTTGCTGGCATTTTTTTAAAGATAGAGCACATTAAACATTCTTCCAGCTAACATGACTCCCAAAAGTCCAGTCAATAGATAATGAACGTCCCAGAGCCTTATCCCTGGTTTTATCGTTGCTTCCCCAGGATTTTGAGGGTTGTAGTATACCTCCACAGTACTAGCTAATGGAGTTTGGATCAACTCAAATTTGGCAACATCTTCTAGTGAAGGTTCTAACTCTTCTCGATGAATATAATTTATTCCCAAAACCTCATATTCATATTCTTTGAGAACCACACAAAATCGTTTTCCGTTAACAAGACGTAGGTGATACCATTTTTTTAGAATTCTATGGCCTATTATTCGCCCATTTGTTTTTGGCCAACTTTTTTGTTGATGCCGATATTTAGCAATGGTGAAAAAAGCTATCAAAAACACCACTCCGGTTGCAGCACAACCGAGCATAATAATAGTTAATAACACCATTGGCTGTTATCGAAAAAGAAATTTCCTAAAATTCTGTTTCTAAATTCACAATAGATTGGCTACAACAAGCGCCTAACTACTGAATCTATGGAACTTTTCCATATAACTCCCCCAAACGGGAGCTTTTATGGAATTCTTCCGTATAACCCTCTCGAAAAGGGGTCTTATGAGGCATAGTTCCCCTTAAGACCCCCCTAACTGTTTTATCCAGCTTTGTCCGGCATCGCCCAAGATTACCCCACTCTTACCGCACTGATTTCTTTTACGGCGGTCGGCGCTCTAGCTTAAGAAGCTGTCTGAAAGGCGCAATGTGGAGATCGTAATAACGACTTCAGTCGTTTGCAGCCCCACCATTGACGACTCAAGTCGTCACTACAGATACTTTTCAGACAGGCTCTAGGCCCGCAGCGGCGGCGGCATCACCTCGACGGGTTTGTCCTTTAACAGCGTTTTCAGCCGGTTCTTGATCGCGGTCAGCACGTCCTCGTCGCTGGGGTAGGGGGAGTCGAAGGCGGGGCGGAGGGTGATGGGCACGTCATCCATGCGGTAAACCGTGCCGCTGGTATTGATGCCGTAGGTCGCGGTGGTAAAGGCGACGCGGGCCAGCTCGGCAGTGTGGGTGAATTTGGGATCGAGGACGATGACCGGGATGCGGCGCATGGCTTCGATGGCCGGCTGCGGGAAGTTGGAGGCCGGGTCGCTGGCGATGACGACCATAGCGTCGGCTTCGCCGCGGACCAGCAGGTCAACGGCGGTAAACTCGCCCGGATTGAAGCGGGGATAGCCCCGGCTGAAATTGACGGCAAAAGGAAAGCCGGTTTGCCAGGAGAGCACGTTGTCCGCGCCGGTCACATTGCCGTGGCCGCGCACCGGCTTGGCCACAAAGTGGGTGAACTCGTTCAGGTCGGTGGCCAGGGCCAGCAGCGCGCCGGAGTTGAAATGCCGGCCGCGGGTCATGGTCAGGCCCATGCCAAAGAAGAGCACGCCGTAGCGGCAGTTCTTCATGCGCTCGACCAGGTCCTGCATCGTCGCCAGCGATACGCCGGTGATCTCCTCGACGCGGGGGTCTACTTGGCGGCCCTTGAGCAGCGCTCGCAAGGCCCACAGCAGCTCAAAATCCCGGCGCGGCTTGACCTGGATAAAGATGTCGGCCACCGGTTCGCTGGGGGTGCGGCGCACGTCAACCAGCACCACGGTGCGGTCTTTTTTGCCGTTGGGGATGAACATGCCCTTCGGCGTAACCGAGTAACGGGTAAAGTGGCGGGGATGGGACTCGGCCGGGTTGCCGCCCCAGTAGATGACCAGGTCGGCCCGGTTTTTGATCTCGCCCAGGGTGGCCGTGCTCTCGCCCACCCCCTGGAAGGCAATGCCCGACGGCCCGTGACAGACTTCGGTGGTGGTGCCGATGTTCGCCCCCAGCAAATCGGCGATGGCCACGGCCTGGCGCTGGGCCTCGTTGGTCGTGTCGCTCAGGCCGTAAATCATCGGATAGCGGGCCTGAGCCAGAATTTGCGCCGCCGCTTCGATGGCCTCGGCGGTGCTGGCTTCGCGCCCCTCGACCAGGGCGAAGGGGCGGTTCTCCACGACATGCTCGGCAAACCAGGCTTTGCCCAAAACGCAGGCGTTTTTAGCCTTGAGGATGCGTTTCTGCTCCATGTCCACGGTCAGGACCATATCATCACAGACGCAGCCGCAAAAGGTGCAGGTGGCGTTTTCAATAATACGGATATTTTCACTCATAGTCTCTCCTTCTTTCAGTAGCCAGTAGTCAGTAATCAGTGGTCAGTGGTCAGTAACCAGTAATCAATCAATGTCATTAAGTTAAGCAGCATCCTGAGTAGGTGAGCGAAGCGAACCGTATCGAAGGGTGCTGCCTCGTCAGGAAGTCATGCCTACCCGCACCCTTCGATACGCGCTCTACTCCGTTCCGCGCTACTCAGGGTGCTGACTTAACGACATTAACTGTTCACTGATAACTGTTCACTGATAACTACCCCCCTCCCTATTCATTCATCTTCCGGTTCGTCTACGGCGGGCCAGGGCAGGCCGGTAGCTTCGTAGCGGGCCAGCAGTTGCTCTTCGAGTTCTTTATCGCGCAGAACGTCCAGAACGTCAAGCCCAAAATGCCGGGCAGCCACTTTCAGCCGTTCGCGCCGCTGCTGTTCCAGCTTGGTGCTCATCTCGTCGGCCCAATCGCCGATAGAAATCCAACTCATTGTGTTTGTCCTCCAAAGTTAAGTAGAAAATCTTAAAAACGTAAAGCGTAAAGCGTAAAGCGTAAAGCGTAAATCTTTACGCTTTACGCATCACGCTTCACGCATCACGCTACCCGCTCCACCTCCACCTCCAGGTTTTTGGAGAGGGGCATACCGGTGCCGGCGGTGTCGCCGCCCATCAGTTGACTCGACGAGGGGCCGTACGCCAGGAAGAGGATGCCCTCCGGCAGGTCTTCGGCTTTGCGACCCTTGCAGCGCAGCACGGTCTCGCCGGTGTGAGAGCGCAGCCGCACGCTGTCGCCCTCTTGCAGGCCCAGGCGGGCCATATCGGCGACATTCATTTCCAGGGTAGTGGTGACTTCAACATATTCACCTTCCAGTTTGCTTACATTGAGACTAACGCCTTGTTTGCTCGAGCGTCCGGCAATCAGAGTCATTGTCTCCGCCATAGAGGGCCTCCTTAATAGTAGACGGTAGACAGTAGACGGTAGACAGGGGGATTATGAGTCTCTGCAATCTACTATCTACTATCTGCTGCTTTGCTACCTGTTACGTTTTCTTTTTGATTCGTGTTACTATATTTTAACAAAAAACACCCGATTTTTCGAGTCTCGCAGCACTTCATTGGGCAAAGAGACGGTTCAGTGGAAAAAACCGGGTGTCTAAGTAGTTGCTGAGATGGTGAAGGGTTGCAGGCACGCGACCCCTGACTGTCTTCAGCCCTAGCCCCAGTATAGATTTGTAGCCTGCTGAGCATAAGTGACATATATCCTTATTGTGGGTGATGTTTGTCATTCTCATGATCAGGACTAAAAATTTGGGCGAGATGTATTATAAGCGATTGGTGTGAGCTCCGCCAGATTACGGTAGGACGGGTTTGAGCCGGGTTCTGAGCGCGGCGGCCTGGGTGTGTAGCTGGTGCAGACAGGCCGCAGGCGTCGCTGCGGTGGTCAGGAGGGTGCAAATGGGCTGCCGGCGATGGATCTGCTCATGCGGATGCGGAATGTCGCGGATACCCTCAGCCGCCCAATCCCTCGTATCACCTACGGTCACATCATGCGGGGCGTAGACAATGGCCTTGCCCGCTGCCGGCCCGGTAGCCAGCGCCTGTTCCAGTCCAAAATGCGGCAGGTGGCCGCTGAACGACTGGACGTGCGCCTCAAAGACACGCAGTCCGTAGGCCAGATCAAACAGCTCTAACGAGGCCGAGGGCCGGGGGTTGACCTCCAGGGTCCAAACGCGCCCGGCTCGCCAGATGAAGTCCAACCCGTTGACGCCCCACAGCCCAAACGTCTGGCTCAGGTGCGAGACGATGGCCCGCGCTTCTGCAAGCAGAGCCGCTAACTCATCCGGCGGCAGGCGGGGCGGGGCCAGATTGCCGCAGTAGTGAAAGCCGCTGGCGCCAAAGGCCGGCAGCCCCACCAACTGCTCGGTTAAACCCAATAAAACGGCCTCTCGACCATTGGCCACAAAGGCCGCTGAACCGACCATGCCCGCCAGCCGTTCTTGCAATATCCCATCCTCTGGTGGGCGTCCCTTACGCCAAAGACGGATGCCGTGCCCGCCGCCGCTGTGGAACGGCTTCCATAACCAGGAACGGGTCTTATCGGGGGCGTGGCCCGAACCAGGCCAGATCGTTTCGGGAAAGACAAAACCCCCGGCGTACAAAGCGGCCGCCAGGTGAGCCGGATCACGCACCTGGGCCAGCGTCTCCGGGCCGTTACCCAGCAGGCGCCGCCCTTGGCTCAAGCGAGCCACTTCGGCCGGGTAATTCTCCAGATTGGCGCTGTAGACGACAGCAGATGCGGCCAGATCGCCGGCTGCATTGACCAGCCCAGCCACGCTGTAGGGCAAGTTGTAATCACGCAGCAGAGAGCGGCTGGGGCACAAAGCTTGCAGGTCGGTATCGCCAAAGTAATCCAGGGCTATGACCGGGTAGCCGGCCCGCACCGCCAATTCCGCCAGCATCCGCATGGTCAGTCCGACCAGTAAAATCGGCTGGAACTGGCTGTTCATCCTTTGTAAAAAATTAGACCTGACGGGTACGCGGTCGGAAGACCCGTCAGGTCATACAATTGGGGGGCGCTCCGTCTCAAACTAACTCTTTGGCGACTTGATAGACTGACTCGGCGTCCATAAGGATATCATTGGCTTCAAACAGCCTGGCGATACAGGTGCGATGCACCTTCATTTTACGCCCGCCGATGCCTAGCGCCCCAAAGGAGATGCGGCCCTCTCGCTCGCTGCCGTTATCATTCATCTCAATGCCTTCGATGCCCAGCGGCGGCACGGCGTTGATGTCGGCGATCAACTTAAGGTCTGGCAGATTGGTCCAGACAGCCCGGCTGACGACTTGCGCCCCGGCGGCTCCGCAGGTAAACAAAGCGACTGCGCCTTCCAGCACTTTTCTGGCCGAAGCGTCATCAGCCAGCGCTGCGCCCTCCACCTTGACCCCGAAGCGCTTGCTGACGATTTCAGCCGCAGCCTGGGCCCTTTGCAGCGTCCGGGAGGTCAGGACGACGTTCGCCCCTTCGCCGGCCAGCATCCCGGCCGCCCGCATGCCAACCGGCCCGGTGCCTGCGCCAACCACGACCCGCTGGCCGCGCACAGCCATCGCCTTGACGATCTTGGCTACCCCGGTCGCTGCCGTCGTATTGCAGCCGTTCGAATCAAGCATGACTGAGACTTTAAAGGGGCCGAAGAAAGTCTTTTGGACGGCGGCCAACAGCGCTTCGCCGGCCGGCACGTTGGAGCCCCCAATCCAGATGGCGGTGTTCTTCAGGTCAGGAATACCGCGGGTGAAAAAGGCTCCTTGCACCAGCCCCGCTACATCTTCGACGGCAACATTGCCGTAGCTGAGCACGTCATCAACCCCGGCATCATAGGGTACGATGCGGTCAAACGAGCTGGGATGCTTATCACTGTCCAGTTGGATTAAGAGCTTTTTCATTATGATCTTCTCGTTAGCAGACAATGAAATGAGGGGCAAAATCCGCCCACTCCTTTTTTATGCTGGCTTGCCCGCGTGCAGGTTGGGTAGGCCGCACTGCACGCGGGCTAATGTTACCTCATCTCCTCCTGATTACAAAATCTGTGACTTCCCTGGCGAAGCAGAAGTCAGGGACAGGGCTTAGACGCTGGCCGAGCGCTGCTCGTAGCCAACCACCGGGTCGGCGCCCATGCCCTTGTTGACACCCAGGCCGAGGTTGGTCCAGCGATACTCGGTCGCGCCCCAATCCTTATCAATGCGCAGCGGGAAGGAGGCCGACTCGGGATGCAGGGCCACGACGTGGGTCAGCATGGTCGCCGTGACCGGCTCGCTGGTCAGCAGGCAGGGGAAGTCGGCGAACTTGAGCATGGTGCCCACGCGTTGGGTGATGGCGCAGGGCGGATAGGTGTAGCGATGGATGTTGGCCAGCACGTCGTGCTTGTCAACCGGGCCGAGATCAATCTTGACCCCGTCAATTTCGCCGCCACCGCCCAGCGGTTTGGGTTTGAGGGTGTTCCAGCCTTTCCAGATGGACATCATCAGGTCCACGTTGTGCAGTTCGGCCGCCGAGTCGCGGTTGGGGTTCATGGCTACCATGTTGTGGAAGCGGTTGACCAGCAACTCGATGACGCTGGGGATCGGCATGTAATCCAGCATGAATTCATAGGCCATCAAGGCCGCACTCGTGCCAACCGCCAGCGAAACCACCCCGTACTCATTCTTGAAGCCTTGATCCAGACCGCGCTTCAGGGTGCTTTCCAGGGCTGCGGTATGGGCCTCAAAGATGGCCATGACGATGGGGTCTTGGGCAAAGTTGAACATGGTCTGGCTGTTGTGGTGGGCCACATCGCCAACACAGTAGGCCGGGACGCAGACGACGTTGCCCGGATGCACGCCCTTGGCCAGAGCCGCCTTGACGGTCGGCTTCATGCGCTCTTTGTACTGCTTCTGGTATGCGGCGGTGTCGAAGGAGCTGTGGCCGCCGTGCCCACCCAGGTTGTGGCCCAACATGATCTTGGTTTGGGCCTCCGAGGGGGTGTCATAGATCATCTGCAAGGTGGCAACTTCATCGTCGAGGGCGGCATCCAGCGTTTTGCCGGCTTCCACCGAGCCTTTGAAGGCGGCGCCCAGGCCATAGGAGGTGGTCATGCCAAAGGATTTGGCCGCCAGAATGGTCTTTTTGTGATCTTTGGGGATGTCCAGGCCCACCAGAATCCGGTTGACGACGTTGGCGGTCGAGCCGGGGCTGAGGGCAAAGTCTACCACGCAGGTTGGCCCATACAGGCCGCCATAGAGGCGGGCGGCTTCGCGGCCAATCAGAGCGCGGTTCTTGGGGATGGCATCAATGAATTTCTTGACCGAGGCCTTGAAATCGGGCTGCTCTTCATAGAGGATTTCCATGATCGGGCCGGTCTGATAGTGCTCGACAAAGGGATCGTCTTCGGGCCGGACTGTCTTGGTCAGTGACTTGAGGATGTCATAGTGGGCGTTGACTGAGTCGACGTGGAGGGCTATAACTTCAGGCAGTTCATTCTCAACGGCCTTCATGCCGTTAACGGCGTCAACATAGGGCTGAGCATCGGTGATTTTGAATTCGGTACCTCGTTTGGCCTTGATGTTGGTCACATCAGCCTTGAGGGCCGCCAGGGCCTGACCTACCATTGCTTCATGGATAGCTTTTGACATAATTTGGTTCTCCTTTTTTCACTAAAAACAGTCTTCATCTTTGAAAACGTCTTGAGGTATCTTTACCTCAGCCTTACCGCAAAATGGTTGTTAAAATGTAATTTAAGTGAATTTTTCACCCCCTTTCGCCGCAAATTTTGGGTAATGATATTTCCTGAAGAAACTATCTTAATTCGAGCAAAAAGATGATGATTGTCGGTAGATAAGATGACATCTATCACTAGCAGTTTAGAGTATTTTCATTTACTCTAATAACGAGAGATTTCCGCTTTTTCCTCATCACGCTGACCAGGCCAAACAACACAATACTCAAAAACGGTAGCACTCCTGAGGCGCGTCATCAGGTCGCGACTCTGTGGGTTAGGGGATAGTCAGCTCAGTGAAGCGGAATTTTGCAAATACTGATTTTTTTGGGATAATTAATAGATAAGCGCTGCTGAGGACGCTTGGCAACGTTTAAGCTGCTTTCTCCTTTCTTCAGCACCTTCTTCTATTTCTGATAGGGTGATGTTATAGGGTCTGACTATAACATGATAAACCTTCGCCCTTTCCAAATCATTTCTAACTTCTTTCCAACCTCTTTCTGCGCTGTTTGAGAAGCATAGCTATTTGAGGAAAGCTCTCAGGCTAGAGGTGACTGTGGCTTTGGTTAGCAATGGGTTCGACCCTTTTCAGTAGCCCGCCAGAAGACAAAAGCGCCAGTCACCTGAGTAGTTATAAGGAAGAATCAATGACGCCTCTTTTCCGGCTGCAATTGTTAGGTCCTGTGCAAGTGGATCGAGATGGTGAGCCAATCCAGGGTTTTAAATCTCGCAAGGCCCTGGCTCTCTTGTGCTATCTGGCCGCGGAGAGCCAGCCTGTCGCACGCAGTTATTTGGTGGAACTCTTCTGGCCGGATCAAACCGAAGCCCGGGGCCGAAATAATTTGAGCCAGGCCTTGCACAATATTTTGAGCCTGTGGCCGGGCTGTTTTGAGGTTAATCAACAAACTGTTCAATTCTCGGGGCAGGGTTCAACCTGCCTGGACATAAAACTGTTCAATGAACTGGCTGCCCGGAATGAAGTTAATGCCCTGGGGATGGCCGCCGACCTGTACCGGGGTGACTTTATGGCCGGGATGTATCTGGATGGCTGCCCCGAATTTGAGCAGTGGCTCAGGCTGCAGCAGGAAATCTGGCAGCAACGGGCGGCTCAGATACTGCGAGACTTGATTGCTCATCACATCAGCCAGAAGGAAATCGAGCCAGCGCTTCAGTTCATTTCTCGCCTCCTGACCATAGACCCCGGAGATGAAGAGGGACACCGCCAAAAGATGGAAATCTTGGCCCGGTGTGGACAACGCAGCGCTGCCCTGGCTCAGTATGAAACCTGTCACCATTATTTAAGCGAAGAATTGGGGGTGGAGCCGGCCACAGAGACAGTTCAGTTATATGAACAGATTCGGGCCGGCGAGTTAAGTCAAGAAACACAAAGCGTGGAGTTTGGCGGCAAGCTCCCTCGCCCTGCCTCACCTGCCCCTGCTTCAGTTGTCCCGATTTACAACAACCTTCCGGCCCAATCTACCTCCTTCATCGGGCGAGAATCAGAACTGGCCCTTATTGATCAGTACCTGAGTAGTTCAACCTGCCGCCTCTTAACCATTATCGGCCTGGGGGGCATTGGGAAAACTCGCCTGGCCCTCCAAGCTGCTGCAACCACGGCCAGGTTTCGGCATGGGGTTTGCTTCGTCCCTCTGGTCTCGACCAGCTCAGCGGAGTATCTCACCTCTGCTATTGCCGACGCCCTCAATTTTTCTGCCTATGGCCGGGGCGATCCCAAGACCCAGCTTCTAAACTACCTTAGCCCCAAGGAAATGCTCCTGGTGATGGACAACTTTGATCATTTGATCAGCGGCGCCAACTTACTGGTAGAAATTTTGGAGCATGCTCCCCACATCAGAATATTGGTTACCTCCAGAGAACGCTTGGGTCTCTATGAAGAGTGGGTGCTTGACCTGCAAGGGCTGCCTTTTCCTGAAAGTGAAGATATCCAGCAGATCGAAAGTTACAGCGCCGTGCAGTTGTTTCTACAGCGGGCCCAGCAGGCGCGGGCAGATTTTTGGTTGAGATTTTTAGAAAAACCGGCTGTGGCCCGTATTTGTCGCCTGGTCGAGGGTCTCCCCCTGGGCATAGAGTTGGCTGCAGCCTGGACCCGCTCCTTTTCCTGTGAGGACATTGCGGCCGAGCTGGAAAAGAACCACAACTTTTTGACCACTTCGCTCCAAAATATTCCGCCACGACATCGCAGCGTGCGGGCCGTGTTTGAACATTCCTGGGGACTGCTCTCAGAGGAGGAGCGCAGCGTATTCAGGAAGTTGTCTGTTTTTTGGGGTGGCTTTAGTCGAAAGTCAGCCGAGGAAGTTGTCGGCGCTTCTGCTTTTCTGCTATCAGCTTTGGTAGACAAATCTTTGCTCCGCCGGACAGCCCCGGACCGCTATGAAATCCATGAGCTTTTACGGCAGTATGGGGCCGAAAAACTGGCCGATAATCCCGATGAGAAAAAAGAGGTCAAGGGTCAACATTGTCGCCATTACGCCGAATTTTTACAGGAGCAAGAGGCCCTTCTGAAGAGGGGAGAACAAAAGGAAGCCCTGGAGGCTATCAGCCTGGAAATTGACAATGTGCGCGCTGGGTGGCAGTGGGCGGTCGCCAACAGGAGCGAACAAGATTTCGAGAAGTATCGCGAGGTTTTGTTCCTGGTCCATACAATGCAGAGTTGGTTTCAGGAGGGCGAAGCTGTCTTCAAGCAAGCTGCCGCCAGTCTGCGTCAAGCCAGGGAAAAGGCCAATTCCGACCGGAAAATAGATAAAATGCTGGGACATGTTCTGGCTCGACAAGGCGTCTTCTGCGCCAGCCTGGGCCGCTATGACCAGGCCAGAGCCATTATGCAAGAGGGTCTGGCTATTTTTCAAGATCCCGCCATCCGCCAGAGTTCACCGCTGGGACTCAATTATTTAGGGGCTATTGCCTGGGCCTTGGGCGAGTACGTTGAAGCCAAACAACTCTGCCAGGAAAGTTTGACCATCACCGAAAAGACGGGAGATCGCTGGAAACAGGCCCTGATTCTTGAATATTTGGGCATGATTGCCGTTAGCCTGGGGGAATATGTTGACGCTAAAGCGATAGCGCAAAGAAGCCTGGCCATTTTCAGGGAATTTGGCTATCGGAGCGGCATCGCCTTTTCTCTAAACCTGCTCGGCATCGCCACCCATAATCTCGGCAAGTATCGCGATGCCAGGCAGCTCTGCCAGGAGAGCCTGGCGATAGCCAGAGAGATTGGGGATCGCTGGGAAGAGGCTTTGTCTCTGGAATACTTGGGCATGATCGCTATTAGCCTGGGCCAGTATACGGAAGCTCAAGCCCTGGCTCAAGAGAGTCTGGCTATTTTTAGAGAGTTTGGCTATCGCAGCGGCATCGCCTTTTGCCTGAACTTGCTGGGTACGGTGGCCCGGAATCTGGGTGAGTATGGCGAAGCCAAACGGCTTCACCAAGAGGTTTTGCAAACATGTAAAGCGCTGGACTACTCCTTGGGTGTTGCCATAACTTCTTACTATTTGGGGCATACCGCCTATCTACTGGGAGAACACACAGAGGCCAGGCGGTTGCTAACCGACAGTTTGACCCTGGCCAGGAAACTGGCCTACCAACGAGGGATTACCCAATCGCTCAATGCTTTAGGGAGTGTGGCTTATGCGCTGGGGGAATACAAAAAGGCCAAGAAGTATCTGCTTGAGGCGCTCAATGCGACCCAAAAAATCCATGCCCTGCCCATCATATTAGACATTTTTTTGGAGTTCGCTAAACTTTTTATCGAGGAAGGCCGAACGGCGCAGGCCATGGAATTACTCGCTTTTCCCCTACACCATGCCGCCTGCAAAAAGGAGACCAGGGATAAAGCCAGCGGCCTCTTGGCGAAACTGGCCACCGAACTCCCCGGCCCGGTCATAGCTACGGCTCAAGAAAATGGGAAAACTAATCAACTCGAACATGTGGTGGCAAAATTACTCAACGAGAGAGTAGTTGGACCAGAATGGGCCTGTTCCTAGCCAAAACATTACCAAGGAGAAAGAATAATGTCACGAGTTATTGGAATTGATCCGGGCACAGTCAGCTTTGACCTGTGCGGGTTGGAAAATGGGAGAGTTTTTCTGGATACTTCTATTCCCTCAGCCGAGATTGGAGCGAATCCACAAGTCCTTGTTGACGCCTTAAAGGCGGCCCAACCCCTGGACTTGGTCATTGGCCCTTCCGGCTACGGCCTGCCCTGGGTCAGCATCGAGGAATTTGGCGAGCAGGAACTTTTCCTTTTTATTCTGGCCGACGAGCGAGAACGCAACCAGATTTCGGTGTTGGGGGGTATGGCCGAGATGATCGGCATGTTGAAAGCCAGCGGCCTGCCGATCCAGTTTATGCCGGGGGTGATCCACCTGCCGACGGTGCCGGAACACCGCAAAATGAATAAAATTGACATGGGCACAGCCGACAAACTTTGCTGCCTGGCCCTGGGAATACTCGACCAGGCTCGCCGGCACCACATCGCTTACCGGGAAACGAGCTTCATCTTTGTCGAGGTGGGCGGCGCCTACACGGCGGTGATGGCGGTACAGGGCGGGCAGGTGGTAGACGGGTTGGGTGGCTCCAGCGGCGGCCCCGGTTTCTACTCCCTGGGCGCGATGGATGGTGAGTTGGCCTACCTGCTCGGCAGCTTCCCCAAATCTGTGCTCTTTTCTGGAGGAGTAGCTTACGCGGCTGGCCAGCCGGCCATGTCGCCCGAAGAACTCCTCGCTCTTCAAGAAATCAGCCCAACGGTTGGTCCGGCCTGGGAAGCTTTGTTTGAAGGCGTGACCAAAAGTGTTGCCGCAGAAATGACGGTTGTGCCACGCGTGCGGGAGATTTTACTCTCAGGCCGCTTATGCCGTATCCCGGCTATCCGGGAAGAACTGGCGGAACGTTTGAGCCGCTTTGCCCCGGTCCACCGCATCGCAGGCATTGCCCATACAGCCAAGGAGGCCGCCCAGGGTGCTGCCCTGATTGCGGACGGCATGATGGGTGGACAATTTGCCGACCTGGTCGAGACGATGCGGCTCAAAGAAGCTAAGGGACGGTGCTGGACTACCTTCATGTCAGCCTCACAAACGAACTTAAGCAGAAGTACCTGAAAGAGGCTACTGGTTAGGGTAGAACACGGTCAAGCTCCGCGGGATTGAGACCGACGAAAATATTTTTGCCGATTTCGATGACGACCGCCTCTTGCTGGCCCGATAATTCGACCATACGCTGCAAGCTGGCCTGGTCGCCTTCGATGTCGGCGTGGTCAAACACTACGCCTCGACCCTCAAAAAACCGGCGCACTTCCTGGTAGTCGGTAGCCTGGCGGCGCCCGTAGACGGTTACCCCTTCAAACGGCGTGGTTGGTGCAGCACAGATACACATACACAACTCCTTCCTTTGTTTGTTCCAAAATAATATAGAAACTGTAATAATACACCCCCGGCAAAATTTGACAAGTATGGCGGCTTAATGTATAAGTTTACACGCATAAGCCCCTGTAACGCTGGTTAGCGTTTCGTTTTTAAGCAAGACCGTGCTGCTGCCCCAGTTTGTTAACCTATGTTGATTTCGGACAAAGCCCAGGCTTATTTTGTCCGTATTTAAATAACCTTTTTATCTATCGAAGGAGATAACTTATGAGCAAGGCAATGATGGTCGGCGAATCTTTAGTTGGCGATGGCAACGAAGTCGCTCATGTGGACATTGTTATCGGGCCAAAAAATGGTCCGGTCGGGCAGGCTTTTGCCGCCTCCTTGGTCAACCAGACCGATGGGTTCACCTCGTTGTTGTCGTTGATTACGCCCAATCTGCCAGCTAAGCCGGATACAATTATGACGAACAAAGTTACCATCAAGGGCGCCAAGCAAGCGGTGCAAATGTTTGGTCCGGCTCAGGCAGCAGTGGCTCGTGGGGTGGTGGACTCGGTCAAAGAGGGAGTTATTCCTAAGGATCAGGTTGACGACCTGTGCATCATTGTAGGGGTCTTTATCCATTGGGAAGCTGAGGATACCAAAAAGATTTACGATTACAACTACCAGGCCACTAAAGAAGGCATCAGGCGCGCCATGACTGGCAAGCCAACCATCGATGAAGTGCTGGCCCAAGAAGGCGCAGCCCGCCATCCCTTTGCCGAGGGGGCGGAGGGGTAAAGTTAGCAGCAATTCCCCAAATTTGCAGTGATAATTAGGCAGCTTATCTCTCAGATGGGCTGCTTTTTTTATGAAAAAGGCAACCCGATTGGGCGATTGGCCCATTCAAGTGGATGCGGCAGAGTTATTAAAAGATAACTCTGTTTTATGTTAAAACTACCCAAATGGGTATAGGCAAAAGCCAGTCGAAATGGTATAAAGAAAATTAATTAGATAGGGGTTACCAATTTCCCGCATCGGGGGTTGACGAACTTCCGTTAAATAAGTTATCATTAGATTGTAAGTGCCTGTTCTGTTCCAAAGGGGAACGTCAGAGAAGCCGTCGTAAGGCATAGCACATTACAAGCATACTCAATCAGGAGGTCGAGTCCAATGTTGCAGCAAGATTTTGAACACGAATTTGACCAGATAGCTCACGAGGCTTGGGAATGCCAAAAATCGCCTCTGGAGCGAATGTATGATTGCTGGGTTGGCGAAGGCCAGTGGGAGCCAACCCCACCACCTGTAACCTTTCGTATATATGATCGAGTCACCGGGTTACCGATCCCTTGCCATATCTGTGACTCGACCGAAAAGTGGGTGGTAGAAGGTGACGAGGTCCGCCAAATCGCCCGTGTCTTTATCTGCGAGCATGAGCCAATTTTAGCCGTGCGCGCCGGGATTCGACAAATCTCCAGCGTCCCGGTCCATCGCGTTGGTTGGCTTGAAGAAACCAGCCGCCCTCAGGAATAAAGGGGATTACCTAAAATCATACCCCAGCTATCTTTTGATTTAATCGCCGTTGATAAATCTTGGGTAGACATTCTGCTCCGCGTGCCCGCTTTGCCCCGGCATGATCAGAAAGTATTGGGCCAATTTATTGGCAAACAACCGGGGGGCGTGGGCGGGAATGTGGCCTGCGCCGCCAGCCGCCTGGGCTTGCGCACAGGACTGGTTAGTTGGGTTGGCGATGATGCCGAGGGCAAGCTGGTGTTGGACGATTTGCGCCGGTTTGGGGTTGACGTGAACCACGTGACCGTTGGGCCTAATACCAGCACCAACTTTACCACAGTTTTGCTTGACCCTTCCGGCGAGAAGGCGATTATCGTGGTCCCGACGACTTTCGAAACACTGATCCTCGATCCTCCGCTGGCAGCGTTTTTAAGCAACACTCGACTGGTCTACAGCACCGCCTATGACCCCGATCAATTAGAACGCACCGCCAGGATTGTGCATGCGACCGGTGGCCTGATGAGCACGGATGTCGAGCCGGTTGCCGGGCTGCAAGACGAGACGTTACGGCGGGTGCTCTCTCTGGTTGATATCGTGTTTTTTGATGCGGACGCGCTGGACACGGATCATTATGAACAAGTGGCCCAAGAGGTCCGTACTGCTGGGCCTGAGTTGGTTGTGGTTACCTGTGGAGTGCAGGGAGCGTTAGCTTGCAACGCTCAAGGCGTTATTTATTGTCCGGCTTTTAAGGTTCCGGTTGTTGACACGACCGGGGCCGGCGACTGCTTTACTGCGGCATTTTTAACGGCTTATTTACGCCAGTTCCCTCTCAAGCAAAGCCTCTTGTATGCCCACGCTGCTGCGGCCCTTTCCATCCAGGGATATGGCGCGCGCGGCGCTCTCCCCACCGACGCGCAAGTCCATGATTTTCTAACTGCCCACGAAGTAACTTAACCGAGAAATTTAATGATATATGTCATGCCTGATTGGTGACTTTCGCTAGTATACATCTTTATCATTCTGAGGTATACTATACTATAGAAGGTTATCAATTTAATTTTTAGGGTCAACACCGTTAAGGCAGCGGCGCTTTTTGACCTTTGCTCGTACCTGCTAAGGTGCAGGAGGCAGCTATGCGACTTTTGGAAAAGCCCACCCGGTGGGCTGCGGCTGTCGTTGTGCTCCTACTTGCCCTCCTCCTCGGAATGACGGGTCTGGCCTTGGCCCAACAGCCTTCGGGCCAGGCAGTAGTAATCCTGGAAGTGCGCGGCGTCATTGACCCGGTCGTCGCGCAGTATGTGAAACAAGGCCTTGAAACGGCCAACCACATCGATGCCCAATTATTAATCATTTGCCTGGACACGCCCGGTGGTCTTGATACCGCCATGCGCGAGATTGTCCAGGCCATTCTCAATTCTGAGATTCCTATAGCGGTCTTTGTTGAGCCTTCGGGGGCGCGAGCCGCCTCAGCCGGAGTCTTCATTACAATGGCGGCTGATGTGGCCGCGATGGCTCCAGGGACCAACATCGGCGCGGCCCATCCCCTGGCTTTGGGGGATCAGGGGGAGATAATTGCCACCCTGGAAGACAAGCTGACTAACGACGCGGTAGCCTATCTGCAGGCCATTGCCCAGCAGCGCGGTCGCAACGTCGCCTGGGCCGAAGAGGCCGTGCGCCAGAGTGCTTCTCTCACCGCCCAACAGGCTTTGGAACGCCAGGTAGTAGATATCATTGCCAACGATTTGGCTGATCTGCTGACCCAACTCGACGGGCGCAAGGTTACCACCCGTAGCGGCGAGAGGATGCTGGAACTGACTGCAGCTCCACTCGAAACTCACCCCATGACCTGGCTGGAGGTCATCGCCCATGGGCTGGTAGATCCTAACATCGCCTACATTCTCCTCTCGCTAGGCACGATTGCCCTTATCGCCGAATTCTACAATCCTGGCGCTGTTCTCCCTGGCGTGACGGGAGCCATCTGTCTTATTCTAGCCTTTATCGCTCTGGGTAATCTGCCGGTGAACTGGGGCGGTATGGCTCTGATCGGCCTGGCCTTTTTCCTCTTTATCCTCGATCTCAAAGTTACCGGCTTTGCTCTGAGTGTGGCCGGGGCGATCAGTTTTGTCCTTGGCTCGCTGTTTCTCTTCAGTCCCTTCACCCCCACCTCGCCCACCATGTCCCGGCTTTCAGTCAGCCCCTGGTTACTGGTACTGATGACATTCCTCCTCGTCGGTTTCTTTAGCTTCGCGGTGACGGCGGGATTACGCGCTCAACGGCAAAAGGTGTTGATGAGTCGCCGGGGACTGATCGGCGCAACCGGGGTCGCCCTGTCGGACTTGGCCCCACAGGGCGTGGTTCAGGTACAGAGCGAAACCTGGACTGCTGTCGCTACCGAATCGGTTAAGGCTGGGGAAACGGTTGAAGTTGTGGACAGCGATGGCCTGTACTTGCAGGTCCATCGCTCAAACTGACACAGGAGGATTATCTTATGGAAAGCGGATTTAGTACAGTCCTTCTCATTGTCCTCTTCTTGGTGGTGGTCTTTCCCCTGTTCTACCAGGCCATCAAGATTGTGCGTGAGTATCAACGATTGGTAGTTTTTCGGCTCGGGCGCTGCATCGGCGACCGAGGACCTGGCCTGGTGCTCCTCATCCCGTTTATTGATGTCCCCGTCTGGGTGGACCTGCGCGAATTGTTTCTGGAGGTCCCCAAGCAGACCTGTATCACTAAGGATAATGCCCCGATTGACATTGATTTCCTCATTTTCTGGAAGGTCGTTGACCCCGTAACCAGTGTGATCCAGGTGGGCAATTTCGCCGGCGCTTCGCAGGGCATTGCGACCACCACCCTGCGGGCCGTCATCGGTGACATCCTGTTGGACGACGTGCTGGCCAAGCGGGAGCAGATCAATCAGGTCCTGCGGGTCAAGCTGGATGAAGTGACCGGCCGCTGGGGAGTCAAGGTGACCACCGTCGAAATCCGGGAAATCCTGCCGCCCAAAGAGGTGCAGAACGCCATGAATCGGCAGTTGGCGGCCGAGCGCGAGCGCCGGGCCACCGTCACTCAGGCCGAGGGTGAGCGGCAAGCCATAATTTTGCGGGCCGAGGGCGACCGCCAGGCGACTATTTTGCGGGCTGAGGGTGATCGCCAGGCCGCTATTCTGCGGGCTGAAGGGTTCTCGCTGGCTCTGGAGAAAATCTTCCGTGTTGCCCACATCATTGATGATAAGACAATGAGCCTGCAATACCTGGAGACGTTGAAATCCCTTGGCCTGGGTCCCGCTACCAAGTTTGTCTTGCCCATGGAGTTCACCACCCTGCTGCGCCCGTTTCTGAGCCACACCGATCATGCCTTAAGGGGAGAGCAGAACGGTGTGAAACTTGATGATGGGGGTGTGACGGAAACAAACTCGGCATAAAGGCATAAATTGGGTTAAAGTTTCAAGTGGACGTGGACGAGTAGAGTCTCTAACCATGCAGGCTTAGAGCTATTGAAGGGAGATCAAAAAGTGACAATAACTAAGACGAAGGGGTTATATCAACAAATTTTAGCCGAACATCCTTTTTTGAGAGACCTTGAACCGCATCACCTTGAATTCATGACCGGGTGTGCCTCTGAGCTTCATTTCGGCGCCGGCCAGTATATCCTACAGGAGGGGGAGGCCGCTGAACATTTGTACCTCATAAATCAGGGCAAGGTAGCCCTGGGAACAATTACGCCCAGTCGAGGTTTTACTACCATTGAAACCCTGGAGGACGGTGACCCCCTGGGTTGGTCATGGTTTATTCCCCCCTATCATTGGCATTTCACCGCGTTGGCTATTTTACCTACCTCGCTTATTGCGCTGGATGGGAAACGTCTGCGGGGAAAATGCGAGATCGATCACGATTTTGGTTATGAACTGGTAAAACGGTTAGCCCAAATCCTGGGGCACCGGCTCAGAATGACCAGAAAGCAGTTGGTATAACTGGAGCTATTCAAAAGGGTAGTTAGTATTTCTGAGAAAAAGGAGGTAAAAATGTCTCACCTCATTGTGGAGTTCTATGAGCGGTTTGGCGACAAATTCCCTTGCTGCACGGTGGATGATCATGATGTACGCCATCGGCAGTATTTCCACGATCTACACCACAGCGGCCTCGCCGACCGGGCCGCTCGGGTGGTCGTCCGGCCCGGCGATGAGTATCGCACCGGCGATCATATTCGCCTGTTGGATAGAGTCCAGCCCGGTTATGCTGATACCGTCGCTATTGATCCGGCCATTGCCGGTGATGTGGATTTGGACGAAGTCTTGTTCAATGAGCACGGTTTTGCCGAGCGGGCCGAAGCTGTCTTGATTGTCACCAATCCGAACGCAGACAGTAGCTACCGCTTGCGGGTGAATTTCTTCGCTCAGTTGGGCCAGAAAATCCCAACCCTGCTCTTGTATGATTGGGAATGCCCGCAGGGAGGGCATCTGGCCGATCTGGATTGCTTCCACTTTGCTCATAAGGTTGCTTCTCTCCGGGTAGAAAAAGGCCCGACTTATCGAGAGGGAGATCGAGTTGTCCTCCGCGAAGCCTTGACCGCCGGTTCTCGCTCTTACGCCCTCAAACCCGGCGACTATGATTTGACCCGGTTCATGGTCGAGGAGGGCGGTGAGGCGGCGCCGCCGCTTATCCGCGCCCGAAAGTCTTGGGCCGAAACCATCGCTGCGATCGAGCTTGAATTTGAACCCAGGGTGATCTGGCACTAAGAACCTAAACCGATTTACGATTTCAGATTGACGATTAGAGGGAGATTTTGTTTTTGGGCCGGCGACAGAGGATTACCGAACTGCGCGGGCCAGGAGTTAGGGAGGTGCAAAATGAAATGGTTGAAAGTAACAGGTCTGGGTGTCGCCATCTGGGGCTTAAGTTTGTTGTGGCCTGAGGTCAATCGAGTGCTTACACCGTCCTTGACGATTGGGTTGGTGCTAGGGCTTGGCCTAGGAATGTTGATCTACATCTTAAGCCAACAGAATCATCATGGAGCCGGGCAAAATCATCTCACTGACCCAGTGCCGGTGGTTTTGATGCGTTAATTATGATTGAAGAATTAAGTGAGTGGCCAACCAAGACGGCATCGTTCTGGCTAAATCATGGAAAAAGAGGGCCGTATGCGTAAAGTATTGTTAATCTTGGGCTTGGTTTTACTTTATTACCCCAGCTATCACCCCTACCTCTGTGGCGAGCACTCTTTCTGCAATCCGTGATAAAACCAACACTTTGGGCCGGGTGGCTGCTTTATTTATTGATAGTCATTGGCTGCACAGCTCAGTCCCAATCTGAGGTGACTCCTCCCTCGGCGTCGCTGGTTGTGGTTCCGGCTGGCTGGTTCTTGATGGGGCAGGATGAAGGCCACCGCTCTAATCAGCCCCAGCGTCAGGTCTACCTCGATAGTTTTGCTATTGACCGGACTGAGGTGACACAGACTGCTTTTGCCAGGTTCGTCGCCGAAATGGGCTATCGAACTGCGGGCTGGAATGAAGCCGAACTTGAGGGACATGCCGATGAGCCGGTTGTGGGGGTGTTATGGCGTGAGGCCGATGCCTATTGCCGCTGGGCTGGCCAGCGGTTGCCGACTGAGGCCGAGTGGGAGAAAGCGGCCCGCGGTACGGATGGACGGCGCTACCCGTGGGGGAACACTTGGGATCCTACTTGCGCCAACACTGCCGAGAGCCTCCACGAGGGCGTCGTGCCGGTCGGTAGTTTTCCGGCCGGCGCCAGCCCTTACGGTGCGCTGGATATGGCCGGCAATGCGGCCGAGTGGGTGGCTGATTATTTTGACTTTGATTACTACGGCCACGCTCCAGATCACAACCCGCCTGGTCCTACACAGGTATTAGATCACGGTTTACGCGGTGGGTCGTGGGCGTCACCCTCGCAGCAGGTGCGGACCTACTTTCGCGACTCCTCCCACTCGGTTCGGCCCAATCAACGGGTTGGGTTTCGCTGCGCGCAGACATTAACAGCGGAACCTAATCACAAATGAGCGCCATTTTTAGTACTCTCATCGCCCAACGGGAGCTTAACTTTTTTCGGGACTGGGCTGTCCAGTTAATCCATATAGCTTTTAATTAACTTAAGGATTTGCTCCTCTTCATAATTTCTGGCCAGTTGCTCTAGAACCTGAGCAAAAGGTTGAAATTTTTGGCCCATTTGGGCAATCTGGAGCGCCCGCTGGCGCAGCCGGGGTAATTCCCCTTTCATAGCCAGATCAAACAAAAAGGCTATTTCTGCCGGGGGAGGCGGGATTAAGACTTCTTCTCTCTCAAGTAGTCCGGCTTGATTGGCCGTCTTGTCCTGAAGGGACAGCCCTTCATAAACCCATTGCAGGCGCAGATGGGACTCAAGAAGGCTAAGCAGTTTCTTGACGTCAACCGGTTTCACCAAGAAGTCATCACAGCCCGCCGTCAGGCTGTGCGATTTATCTTGCTCAAAGGCGCTGGCAGAAGTAGCAATGATGACTGCCCGCTTTGAGCGTAATGCCGGTAATTGTCGAAGCGCCTGGACTGCCTCAAAACCCGTCATTTCCGGCATGAGCAGGTCCATTAAAACGAGGTCGGGCTGGAAAGTCTCCGCCTGGGTCAGGCTCTCTTGTCCCCCGGCGGCTTCTATTACCTTAAACCCCACTGGTTCCAACAGGTTGACGAGCATAGCGCGGTTGAGCGGCTCATCATCTACTACCAAAACCTTCCGCCGACGGCCCAAGTAACCTATTATCCTCCGGTCCGACTCCTGTTGGCCTTCGGCAGCACGCCATAAGGCCGGAAATTCTAACTCCAAGCGGAAGATGCTCCCCCGGCCAAATTCACTCTCAACCTCCAGAGTGCCCAGCATGGCCTCGACCAAACGCTTGGTAATCGCCAGGCCCAGGCCTGTGCCTTCAGCCCGCCGCCGGGCCTCCCCTACCTGCTCAAACGGCAAAAAGATCCGTTCTAACTGCTCCGGGGTCATGCCGATACCCGTATCGGCAACTTCAAAGCCAAGGGTGGAGTGTACATAATCGGTAGTTGCGGGACGATGACCCACCGACACGCGAAACGTCACCGCTCCCTGGTCGGTAAACTTAATGGCATTGCTCAACAGATTGATTAAAATTTGGCGCAGACGCTTTTCGTCGGCCCGGATCATGGGCGGTAAAGGGGTCAGTTGCTCATAGGTAAACGTAACCCCCTGCTTCTGTTGAGCGCGAATGTAAAACATGCCGACAATGCCTTCCAAAAAATCGGCCAGGCGAAAATCGCTTGGATAGAGTTCCAGCTTGCGCGCTTCAATTTTTGAAAGGTCTAAAATATCGGTGATGAGGGTTAAGAGATGTTCTCCACTTTGGCGAATAATGCGCACGGCGTTGCTCTGGAGCGGACTCAAGTGCCCGTCTCTGGCCAGAATTTGGGCATAGCCCAGGATGCCGTTGAGGGGCGTCCGCAGTTCGTGGCTGACGCTGGCTAAAAATTCACTCTTGGCCCGACTGGCCATCTCTGCGGCCTCCTTGGCCGCGGCTAATTCGATGGCCCGCTGTTGGGTTTGGTCAAACAAGCGGCGATGCTCTACGGCTATGGTTAGCTGGCCCAGAAGAGCCAGGTAAGGCTGGATTTCCTGCTGGCTAAACTGATAAGGCTCCTGGCCTTGGAGGATTAAGACGCCAATTTGGCGGGTTTGACTCCACAAGGGTAAGACGGCCATAGCCCGGATATTTAGGCGTTGAGTCACTTCCAGGGTAGCGGGGTCGGTTCGCTCATCCTGCTGGACATCGGTAAAGAAAACAGGCTCCGCCGAAAAGAAAAGGTTCATGCTCTGGAGTACCGCCCGAAAGTAACGAGTGCCGGGGGTGCTGGGCGGGGTGCCCCAGCCGCTGTACCAGTTGGCCTCGACGACCATCGCTTCGACTTCGCCACCCTCATTGTATTCAAAGACATTTAACACGGCTCGATTAATGACCGGAATGTAGCCACCTTTGACCACCACGGCAATCAATTCCGAAAGCGTGCTGGCCGAGATCATGCCCTGACTCATGTGGTAAAGTTTTTCTGTTTGTTGGGTGTGCTTTTCCAGGCTGGCAATGGTCTCGCGCAGCCGTCCGGTCATAATATTGACCGTCGTTGCCAGGCGGCCAATTTCATCCCTGGACTCCACCGTAGCCTGGGTGTTCAAAGCGCCGGCGGTAATTTGCTCGGCGGTTGTAATCAGGCGTTGCACCGGCCCGGCAATATTTTCTTTGAAGATAAAGGCCATCCCGGCGCCCAAGACCAGGGCCAGGACGCCGCCGATAAGGGTTTGCAGTTGAACCCCGGCCAGACTCTGCCTGCCGCGATTTAAGTCAGCCTGAAGCAAAGATTGCTGGCCCATCGTCATTTCATTCAACAGTTGCAGCATCTGTTCCGCCCGCGGCTCAGCCTCGGTTTTGAATAAGTATAGATCCTCGTAGGTCCGTTCGCCTTCGATAGCGGCAAATATTTGCAGGGGTAAAGCTAAAAGCCGTTGGCGCGCCTGGGCAATATTTGCCAGCAAAGATTTTTGGTCGGTGGAAAGCAGGGCCTGTTTAGCCTGCAACTTTTCCCAGACCGCGCTATTTGCCAACAAATTATCCGCGTAACCGAATTTGAAAGCCAAATCACCCGAGGTGGCATAGGCGCGCAGATTGGTCGCCATGGCCTGGAACGAACTGCGCAGATCAACCAAGTAGGCCGATATTTCGCGATTGTTGGTAGAGGGCGCTCTTTTCCGTTGCAGCTCAAGCAACTGATCAACATGACCCAGGATAGATGTATTCAAGGGTTGAAAAATCAAGCTCTCCAGGCGCAGGGCAGGTTGATTTTCCTGGGGGTTGTCATGCAGTTCAAATAACCGCTGGGGGATGGGGGACCAGGCGGCAAAGGTGGTTTTTAATTCATTGAGGTGACGAATATCTTCGGGGTTGTTCCAGTCTGTGGACAGGGTTTCCAGTTGAGCTAAATTGACTTCAAAGACCTCCTTGGCCTTGTTAAAATCGTCAATATTTTGTAAGTCACTCAGAACCAGGTATCCACGTAAACTGGCCTGCATCTGGAGCAAACTGAACTGAGCACGGGCAGAGGCCAGGGTCGCCGGAACGCGGACCTCCTGGGTGAGATTAATATTTTGGGTGGCTTCGCGACCGGCCGCAAAAATCAGGCCGACCACCAGGAAGGCGAGCAGGACCAGAATCCCAAAGCCGATGTTGAGTTTGAGGCCGAGGTTAAGGTTATTGAACCTCCTCATGCCGGGTAAATGAGTTAAGGCATGAGAAAAACCCTGGGTAAAGAGAGCTTGCTTATAAACTGAGGCGGGATTTAGATTCGCCATCATAACCTCCTCAAAGGCGAGGTGGAGCCCAAATATTGGGGTAGGGGGCGGATGGATACCCCTACTTTTTCCCAATTGGAACACCTGCTGTTATTATCGGCTGTAGCCTAATCGAGCCAATTCTTTGTCAACGGCGACGGCCGCTTGATCCAGGGCTTCAGCCGGGGTCAGTTCACGGTTAATTGCCTGGTAAATATACAGGCCAATGGTATCCCGAATGGCAACATGAAAAGGAAATGGCGGCGCTCCGGCAAAGAGGTGCCCCTGCTTTTTCATGAGCGTGTAGTAACCATTAAGCTTTTTATCCTGCGTCCGCACCAGTGGATCATCAAAAGTAGAGAGGTGGACCACCCGGCTGCTGGTTGTGGCCCACTCTGGCTGGATGGCCGGGCGGCCCAGGTATTGCAGCCAAAGTAAAGCCGCCTCTTTATTTTGCGACGAGTAGGGAATGCCAAAAGCAGCGCCGTCGTAATAGCCCAGGTAGCCTTTATCCACCAGCGCATCTTCTATCACTGCCGGAGCGGTGGGAGGCAGCGCCACGCCCACCTTGCCGACTACTTTGGAACGGGTCGAGTCGGTGGCAATCCAGGCTGCATTTTCACCGTAAACCCAGCCCTGGGCTGCCCGGCCGGCGGCAAAAGTGGCGGCTACTTCATCCCAGGTACTGCGGGTTGCCTCTGGCGGCGCATATTGCAGCAGGTCGAGCCAGAAGGTCAGGGCTATCTTTGCCTGCCGGCTGTTCAATTGGCCGCCATCAGCCACGTTGGCTTTATACTTTTCCAGGTTGATCCCCCAATTGTAGACGCCAAAAGCCGGGGCAATTGTTTCCAAAAATTCGTAGGTGGCAGCCGGATGATTATTGGCTGCCTGAATGGTGGTTCCCCATAACTCCAGCCCCTGTTCCCGGCCATATTGGGTAAAAAAGGCGGCATTGTCGCGATATTGATCAACGGTGATGGCCGGGGCAAGGGGATAGTGGTAGCGGGCGGCAAAAGTGGCCTGAAGAGTGGGGTCTTCAAAAAGGTCTTTGCGGTACAGATAAATCTTGAGAAAAGCCTCCATAGGCACCCCGTAGAGGTCGCCGCTGTGGGGATCTTTAAATTCGTTGCTGAAGGAGGTAAAGTCAAGCGGGTTAAAATCGGGTAAAGCCAGGTTAGCGTGCTCCTGCAATGCCTGGGTTAGATTAACCAGGAAGCCTCGTTCCAGGTAGCCATAAATAAAATCCTGCTCGACGTAGATAAAGTCATAAATGCCTGTCCCGGCTTCCATATCTTTAATGGGTAGCCGGTACATCTGGTCATACGTGGTTACCTCCAAATCAACCTTGATTCCGGTTTCTTTTTCAAAAGCCGGGGCCAGTACATCTCGCACGTAGGTAGAAGCGGGTGTGTTCTCGCTGATGCCGCGAATAACAACGCCCTGATAAGGTTTAGCTGCTTCGGCCAGGATTTCCTGGCTCGACTTCGCCTGGGGGCTGGCTATTCTGGCCTGTTCAGCCGACGCCGGTTCTATCATCTTAGGGCCACAAGCGCCCAGCGAGACAGTAACGATGACGCCCACCATGAACAACGTGATTTTTTGTTTCAACACCTTTGTTTACTCCCAAAAAATGGATACCAGAGGTCTTGCTTTTTGGTTACGGCTCTAAACTGATGATCCCTTTGCGAATGGCGAACTTGGTCAGTTCCGTTACGTTGTGGATATTGAGCTTGTGCATCAGGTTGATGCGGTGTACCCCGGCCGTTTTCAAGCTGATGTGCAAGCGCTCGGCAATCTCTCGATTGGAGAACCCTTCGACGATCAGTTGCAGGACCTCTCGCTCGCGGTCGGTCAACTGCTCGTAGGGGTCATCCTTGTCCGTCGTTTTAACGTGCCGGATATATTCCTCGATCACTGTCTTCGAAATGGCCGGGCTGAGAAAATAGTCGCCCCGGTGAACGGCCTCAATGGCTGAAACTAACTCTTTGGGCGCTGCCTGCTTAACCAGGTAACCTGCCGCGCCCGCCTGCAAGAACTGAAAGATGTACTCCTCGTTAGTGTGCATGGTCAGCACCAGTATCTTGACGTGCGGAAAGCGCTTGCTAATCTGGCGGGTCGCTTCCAGACCGTTCAGAATGGGCATGGTACTGTCCATCAACACAATATCGGGCGACAAGCGTTC
The DNA here is from genome assembly GCA_015075185.1 of Anaerolineales bacterium. Classification (GTDB taxonomy): domain Bacteria; phylum Chloroflexota; class Anaerolineae; order 4572-78; family J111; genus DSQQ01. The sequence goes on from JABTUW010000005.1 coordinate 739,733, forward strand.
AACCTTTTCAATGGCCTCCCGGCCATCTTCGGCTTCGCCGACCACCTCGATCTCGGCTTCGCCATCCAGCAGGGAGCGGATGCCCTTGCGCACGATGGTGTGATCGTCAGCCAATAATATTCTTATCCTGGGCATAACCATTCTCCTCCGGCACTTCTACCAGCAACTGCGTGCCATGTCCGGGCCGGGAGCGAATGTCAAGACGGCCTCCCAGCAGGGTCATTCGCTCGCGCATGCCTAACAGGCCCGTTCCGTTGACCATACCTTTTCGGCCGATCACTTTGGCCACATCAAAGCCCTGCCCATTGTCCTCAATGCAGGCCACAATCGCGCCTCCTTTCCGTTCCAGGCGTAGCTGCACCTGGCTGGCCTGGGCGTGCTTGGCAACGTTGTTTAGAGCCTCCTGGACCACCCGGTAGAGCGCCGTTTCCAGCTCCGGGGACAGTCTTTCCTCCAGCCCCAGCGCTTCAAACTTGGTTTCGATAGCGAGTCTGTTGGCATACTGCTTGATATACCAGCGTAAGGTTGGGATCAGGCCCAGATCATCGAGCATAGGGGGACGCAGATTAAGGGATAACTCCCGGACTTGTTCCAGCGTCTGGGCGGTCAGGGTGCTGGCCTCGGCTAGGCGCTCGTTGACTTGGGGCGTGCAGTCTGGGGGAAGTTCATTCTTGATTGCCGTTAAGTTGATACTGATGGCTGTGAGGATTTGGCCCAGGTGATCGTGCAAATCACGGGCCAACTGTTTGCGCTCGGCCTCCTGAATTTCGGTCAGCCGGTTAGCCAGGGCGCGGAGTTGTTCCCGTTGTTGGTTGACCGCCTCAAACAGTCGTTCGCGCTCGGTCCGGCTGCTCAGTTCCAGTTGCCTGTTTTTCTCTTGCAGGCCCAAGGTCAAATCACGCAGGCGCAGGTGGGTGGTGATGCGGGCCAGGACCTCTTCCTGGTGCAGCGGCTTGGTTACGTAATCTACCGCTCCTACCTCAAACCCTTTGACCTTATCCTCAGTACCCGTTAGCGAGGTCATGAAAATTACCGGAATGTCTTTGGTGGCCTCGTCGGCTTTCAGCCGCTGGCAGATTTCAAACCCGTCCATGGTTGGCATTAATACGTCCAGTAAAATAAGATCGGGGGGCGAATAGTGGACCTTCTGCAAAGCGCTCTCCCCGCTGCGTGCAATCATGATCCCAAAACCATACTGCTCCAAATAATCAACGATGACCCCCAAATTCGCCGGGGTATCGTCAACAATCAGGATATAATATTCGGCATAATCTAATTTGGCCAAGATTTTGGTTTCCAGGCTCATTGTCCGCATTACCTCTGATCCGTTTTCGGCTTCATATTGTACCATAAAAACTTTTTCTTTAGCATTTACCCAACTTAAATACAAAAACCCCGCCAGGGCAGGGTTTTTAATATGTAGACTTACGACGATGTTTGTACTTTTTCAGACACCCGGTTTCAGATGGACTTTCAAGGTCTTGCCGGCGGCGAACTGGTGAAAGACATCCGAGAAATCAGCCAGGGGGACAGTATGGCTGATGAGCGGCTTGACGTTGATGACGCCGTTAGCCAGCCAGGCGATGGCCGGTTCAAAGGTATAGCACAGGGCAAAACTGCCGATAATGGTCCAATCGTGGCGAAAGATGTCGTAGGGACGCAGCGTGATGGTGGCCTCCATCGGCGTCACCCCAAACTGCAAGTACTGGCCTCTGGGTTTTAAGAAATTGAAAGCCTGTTCGATCACCGCCGGAACGCCGGTCGCATCAATGACCACGGCAAACCCATAGGGCGCCAGCTCCTTTAGAGCTTCGGCTTGACCAGGACCGGCTGCGACTACAGCCGTAGCACCTAACTGGCTCGCCAGGACCAGGCGCTCGGCCTGTTTTTCGACCACGACCACTTGCGAAGCGCCGCTGTGGCGTAAAGCCTGCACCAGGATCAGGCCCATCGGCCCGGCCCCGAAAATAAGCACTTCGCTGCCCGGCCAGACCCGCAAGCGGTTGAGGGCGTGGACCACGCAGGCGAGCGGTTCGATAAATGCTCCTTCGCCGTCGGTCAGGCTGTCAGGGACACGGTAGCAGGCCCGCGCCGGGGCCGCCACATACTGGGCAAACCCGCCCGAGCGGGTAATGCCGACACCTTCCCAGTTCAGGCAGTGATTGGCCTGCTGGTTCCGGCAAAAGTAGCAGCGGCCGCAGTACAGGTTGGGGTCAACGGCCACCCGGTCGCCCCGTTGAAAGTCGGTCACTTCGCGACCCACCTCGACCACCTGCCCCACAAACTCATGGCCGGGAATCAAGGGGAAGTCGGACATGTATTCATTCCGGTAAATGTGCACATCCGTGCCGCAAATCCCGGCAGTCGCCACCTGAACGACAACTTCTTCCGGCCCACAGGCCGGGTCGGCGACATCCTCTACTGCGATAGCCTCCGCCGCGGGAAAAATTACAGCCTCCATAAATCCTCCTTTCGAGGGTAAACAGTAGACAATAGCTGCTAGTCGGGAAGAAAAATCTGATTACTGACTACTGTTTACCGGCTACTGCTTACCACACACAATAACCGCCATCAATGATCATATCGTGGCCGGTCATGAAATCTGAGACTTCTGAAGCCAGATAAACCACAGCGCCTTGCAGGTCCGTCACCTCACCCAGGCAGTTCATGGGTGTGCGAGCCAGCCAATGGGGCAGCTTTTCCTTGCCAATGGGTTTTTCTATAAATTCGTTGACCAGTTGGGTCCGGGTGTAGCCGGGACTGATGCTGTTGACCCGCACGCCGCGGGGCGCCCATTCTGCTGCCAGGCTGCGGGTCATATGGAGGACCCCGGCTTTGGAAGTATTATAGGCGGCTTGGTTCTGGGGAGTATTGGCAATGTGGGCCGACATCGAGGCCGTATTGATAATCTTGCCGTAACCGGCGGACAGCATCACTCGGGCCTCGGCCTGGGCGCAGAGAAACACCCCTTTCAGATTGACGGCCATCATCTTATCCCATTCCGCTTCGGGCATGGTTTCGGAGTCAAACCAGCCGGCAATCCCGGCATTGTTCACGCCAATGGTCAGGCGGCCCCAGCGCTTCATGACCGTGTCAACCATGCGCTGGACCTGCTCGGCCCGGGTCACATCAGCTACCACCGGCAGCGCTTCGATCCCCTTCCTCTCGAGTTCAGCCGCCACTGCTTCGGCGCTGGCAGCCGCCATATCTACCACGGCGACGGCTGCACCGGCTTCGCCCAAAGCATGAGCAAAAGCGCGGCCAATACCCTGCCCTCCGCCTGTGACCAGCGCCACCCGGCCATCCAGGCGGAATCGTTCTAAAATGGGTTTAGCTTCCAAGAGTTTGTCAGCCATCTTCACAATCTCCTTGCTAAGGTTTTAAGGTCACCTTGATGGATTGCTGGCCGGATGCCACCAGATCAATGCCCTCCTGGAAAGAAGCCAGGGGCATCTGGTGAGTCACGATATGCTCCATCGGTAGCAGGCCCTTTTGGAGCATATCAATGGCGACGGGGTAGCAATAGGGACTCAGATGAGAGCCGTGAATCGTTAGCTCTTTGGTGTCGCCGATAATCGTCCAATCCACGGTGACCGGCTCGCGCATGACGCTGAACTCGACAAAGGTGCCAAGCTTGCGAATCATGTGCAAGCCCTGCTCGACAGCCGCCGGGTGGCCAGTCGCCTCGATATAGACATCGCAGCCGTAGCCGTCGGTCAGCATACGGACCTCGTCTATGACGTCAACTTTGCCGGGATTTAAGCCCATATCCGCCCCGCATGCCCTGGCTACTTCCAGGCGCTGGTCGCTCATGTCGAGGGAAATGAGCAGGCTGGGATGTTTGAGCCGGGCCGCGGCGATCATGCCCAGCCCCAGCGGGCCGGCTCCGGCAATCACTACTACATCCTGAAATTCGATGTTCCCTCGCTGCACGGCGTGAATTGAGCAGGCCAGCGGCTCGATGTAGACGGCGTGCTCCACCGGGATAGAGGACGGCACTTTGTGGTTGATGGCGTCGCGGGGGAAGAGCATGTACTCGGCCATGGCCCCGAAAGTCCGCTGGCGAAAGCCGTAGACTTCGTGTTTCTTTTGACACATCCAGTATTGGCCGCGCCGGCAAAAACGACATTCCCAACAGGGGACAATTTGCTCCGAAACGGCCATGTCGCCCAATTGCAAGCCGTATTTCTCGCCCGCGCCTTCACCCAGGGCGACTACTTCGCCGACAAATTCGTGGCCGGGGATGACCGGCGGCTGGCAGTAACCTTCGCGGTACTTATCGCCCCAAAAGAGAGGGCCGCCCAGATAACATTTCAAATCGCTGGCGCAGATGCCGACCGATTTGACCCGAATCACTACCTCACCCGACCCCGGCTGAGGCACTGCCCATTCCTGGAGCCGGTAATCTTGCGGCCCGTAGCAAACGACGGCTTGCATGGTTTTAGGTAGGGGAGCATTTGCTTGATAATTCATAGTATCTCCAAGGATAGTTAATTGGGAGTTTTTTGCCGGGATTAGGGGATTAGGAGCTTTTTTATCCCCTAATCCCGGCCCATTTAAAATTGGAAGATATCCTTATTTTGCAAAAAACGCATCCCAGGGAATCTCCACCGGGGCATCGTGACAGACGATCTCGATCATCGTTTGCAGTAGCGGCAGGGCCTGATCCTCCAGCTCGCCCTGGGCGATGAGATTTTTTACCGTGGGGCCAATCGCTTCGGCCAACTGCGCGCCCTCGATGGTGACATCGGCCATATATTTGGACTTGGCTTCACTGTAAGGCATGCCCAAACCCAGATAGCGCCCCATGCGGCCGTTGCGCCCGCCTTGCGCCGTAACGTATAAGTCGCCCGCGCCGGGCAGGGTGTAAGCCGTGCGCGCCTGTCCACCCATGTAGTTGACCATGTAGAGAATCTCATTCAAACCCTGAGCATAAATGGCGGCTGACAGATTGTGCATCACGGCTCCGCTTTCAGCCATCCCTTCTTTCTCCAGCAAACCGTGGACCAGACCCACCGCTAAAGCGTAAACATTTTTCATAGCCACGGCCACTTCAACACCGACAAAGTCGGTATTGGTCCAGACGTGGTAATAGGGCGTTCGCAACCAGCCGGCCAGTTTGTCCAGCAGGATTTGATCCGAGCCGGTAAGCACCACGCAAGTGTGTCGCTGGGCCGCCAGTTCTCCGGCAATGGAGGGGCCGCCGATGGCATTCAGACTAACTTTATCCCGGTAAGTCGCGGGCAAACGGCTCCGAAACAGATCGGGCAAGATGCCTAACCGCTGCCCGTCTCCCGATAAACCTTTGGTCAAGGCCAGCACCGGCACATCCGGCGGCAAAACCGGTCCCAATCTCTCGGCGGCCCATTCCACCCCCAGCGAGTTGACTCCCAGCACGACCAGATCAGCCCCGGCCAGCGCCTCACCCAGGCGATCCCAGGTATAAGGCAAGACCATCTCGGCCAGGCGGCAATTCAGCCGGGGATGAAAGTGGCTGTCGTGAATTTCCTCAATAATGTCGCCATCCAGGTGCGTGCCCACCAGATGCACAGAATGACCATTATCGGCCAGTGGGGTGGTGAAGGCGCTGCCCATCATCCCCGCTCCTAAAATTACAATTTGCGCCATAATTCTCCTGTAAGAAAAGCCTGACCTGGGTAAGTGTTCTTCCCCTGACTTTAGTTAGTCCGGCCCTCCTACTTTTTTCTGATGTAAAACCATCTAAAAGGTTGATGTATTCTGAATTGGTTTACGTTATGCTATCGAATATCCGTAAGCTTAATGCGGCAACCGTAAATCAAAAATTTAGCCTTTTATCAATTAAGGAGATAAACAATGAGCACCATAAAGCAGCAATATAACCAATTCAAGGTCGAGTATGACACTCTGCAGAAAATTCTCTCTGAAGAGCAAATCCGGCAGGCTTATATCCAAAATGCCCTTATGCGCGCGACACTCGGCCTCCAATTCGAGAAACAGGGTGTTACCCGTGAACCCACCTGGTTTATGGTCGGGGGTCAGAGCTAAGGCCTTGGTTCTGAAACACGCCGGGGTAGGTTTAAAGCTTACCCCGGCCGGCAAGAAAAAACGGGCTACATTATCTCAATTCCGCACAGGTGCCACAGTTTATTGACATTGAACCGATTGCGCAGCAAGTGGGAGTACTCCACCGCCTCTTTAATCTCGCCAGAAGTAAACCCCAGCGCTTCCAATTCGGTTTCGCCGCCCACCTGCCTGAGCCAGCCGGCCATCTGCTGCGCTGAAGGCACGGAGGCAGCAACCTCCTGAATGTCGTCCCAGCGGTCCACAATCTTTTGTTTGAGCTCCCGATACCCCTGCGCCGAAAGCGACATGAACGATTCCTGCTCGGCCAAGACTTTATCTTCGATACCCGGATACGCCTCGCTAATCTCCCGTTCATACTGCTCACGGCTGGGCTGTTGCGCCTTGTCCAACTGTTTGGCAGCTTCTGACCGGCTCATCTGGCGCAGCTTGTCGTAGTAGGCCGCGCAAATAACAGAGGCCGCCCCGACCTTGGTTCCGTGAAAAACAGCAGGTTTATGCTGCCACAGCAGTTTCATTTCCAGATGATGGGAAATTTGATGTTCCGAGCCCGAGGCGGGCCGGGAACTGTTGGCGTCTAACATGCACAAACCAGACTCGATCAATCCATCCATGAGAGCTTGAATGCCCTCGGGAGAAGCCTGGCCGATTTCAGACACGCGCTCCACGCATTTATCCACAGCAACCCGCACTCGCCGGCTGATGGCCTCGTCGCGGGCCTCATGCCAGAACAGTTCCCCCAGCCGCCAATCGGCCAGGGCAATATATTTGCCCAGCATGTCCCCAAAGCCGGATGCAATCATCTTCTGGGGGGCCGCGCTCAAGACATCCGTATCCCCAAAAACAGCCAGCGGCGACTGACACATGACCGTTTTCTTGAACCCGGCAATCACCGAGGGCGCGCCCGCGCTCGTATAACCGTCCACCGAGGCAGCGGTGGGGAAGACGATGAAGTTGGAGCGGGTATGGAAACTGACAAAGCGGGTAATATCGGTAATCGAACCTGAGCCAACCGCGATGAATGTCCGCTCCTCCCGGCCGGTGTCGAGGAGTACCTGAACAAAGTGCTGTTCGGTGGCCGTAATTTCCTCGCCCTTCAACAGAGAAGTCCTGACGTCGAAGCCGGCAGCTTTTAAAGTTGCGCTCAATTGGCGACCGGCGGCGGCATAGGTGTTGTCGTCGGCCACCAGCATGAGCTGGTCAAGGTCATGGTTTTGGCAGTATCCAATCAGTTTATCGGCGGCGTTTTTGCCAATGTAAATAAAAAAATCGTCTCGCATGAAAAATTAGAACCCTTAGAAGATAGTAGCCAGTAGCCAGTAGCCAGATAAATTACGCAAGCTTACGACCTGCTATTTGTCACTTGTTGTAGGGCGACGGCTAATTCGCCCAGGTCTTGCACCACCAAATCGGGAGGGTAGGGGGCACTGGGAATATCCTCTGGTTGAGCCTCCCCGCTCAGCACTAAGACGGTCGTAACCCCAGTAGCCCCTAAAGCAATATCGGTATAGAGCCGGTCACCGACCATACAAATTTTGTCTACCGGCGTTGCCGTTTTTTCGACCACGGCGGTAATCATCGGCGGGTTGGGTTTGCCGATGATTACATCAGGCCGCCGCCCTGTCGAAGCTTCGACCAGGGCCATCATGGCCCCAATATCGGGCATGAAGCCGCCGGGGATGGGGCAGTTGAAATCGGGATGGGTGGCGATGTAGGGCACTCCTGCCCGCACCAGGTCACATAAGCGCCACAGTTTCTGATAGGTTAACGTCGTATCAAAGCCAAGAACGACGTAATCCGGCGTTTCCGAGTCAACCAGCTTAAAGCCGTGATTTCTGAACTCATCCTCCAGAGCTGGCGTCCCGACCAGATAAATTTTAGCCCCCGCTTTGGCCTGCTGAAGATAGATAGCTGTTGCCTCGCCGGAAGTAAATATTTTCTCTGGACTGACCGCCAGGCCGAAGTAAGCCAGCTTTTCGGCGTATTGGCCGCGATGTTTGGAGGAGTTGTTGGTGAGAAACAAGTAATTGATGTCATAGGCGGCCAATAATTCGATAAAATCAACGGCGCCCGGCAGCAGCTTGTCGCCCAGGTAAACGGTGCCGTCCATATCCAGCAAGAACAGACGAATCTCGGCTAATTTTGCCAGGCTGTCAGGCATCATGGCGGGTCAATTCGGTCAGACGATGGAGCAGCGCTTGCAAGGTAGGGAACAAGGGCTTGTAAACTTCCTGGTACAGCCGCTCGTAGAACTGCTGGATTTCGGGGTTGGGCTGGAACTGATCGGCGGTATCGGTCATAGCGGCAGCGGCCTGATAGGCATCGGGGTACCAGCCAGCGGCCACAGCGGCTAAAATGCCCGCACCCAGGCAGGTCGCCTCGGTGGTGGTGGAACGGACAATGGGCACGCCGGTCACGTCGGCCATCGTCTGGCACCACAACTTGCTGCGGCTTCCCCCACCCAGGGTGATATACTCGGTGAAAGGCTGGCCGGTCGCAGCCATGACGCCTTCGCCCGCCAGGCGCTGTTCGAAAGCGATGCCTTCCAGGATCGCTCGATAAAAGTGTTCCCGGCTGTGGAAGGTGTTCCAGCCCACCGCAATCCCCGTCGCAGCCGGGTCCCAGTAGGGCGTGGAAACGCTGGTCCAGTAGGGTACCAGCATTAAGCCCAGCGCACCGGGCGGAATTTTGGCTGCCGCCGCTTCTAGCAATTCTTCAGGACTGAGAGGCAGGCCGATGTCGCGCAGGTCGCCGGCCATTTTTTCGACAAACCAGCTTACCGTTAGCAGGCCGCTGCGAATAACGGTCTCCAGAAAATACGTTCCGGCGATGGGGGCGTACATGGTGCGAAAGGCTCGATCTACCACGTAATCGGCGCTGAACGGGCCGCTGACAACGGCAGTACCCATATTTAAATATGCCCGCCCCTCGCCCATCGCGTTAGCCCCCAGCCCGGCGCATTGGCCGTCTCCTGCGCCGGCTACCACGGGCAGTCCGGCAGGCAAACCGGTGGCGGCTGCGGCTTCCGCGCTGATTTGCCCGATGATTTCCCCCGGCGGAACCAGCTCTGGAAACTGGTCGAGCCGGAAGCCCAGCGGGTCAAGCAGCTCGCCGGACCAGCGGTGCTTTCGCATATCCACCAAGCCCATAGGATCGGCGCAGGCCAAGCTGGTGCGGAATTGACCGGTCAAACGGTAGACCAGAAAGGCGTGCGTCTCCAAGAATTTGTGGGCCTGGGTAATGATCTCCGGCTCATGCTGCTGCAGCCAGACGAGCTTGGGCAGGGAAGGGGTCATGGATAGGGGCTTGCCGCTGATCTGGTGGATCTGATCTGCTCCGATTTTCTCGGCCAGAAAAGTCAATTGGGCCTGGGTGCGCTCGTCGAGCCATAGAATAGCGTGGCGAATCGGGCGGCCCTGGCTGTCTACAGGGACAAAACTTTCGCGTTGGTGGGTGAGGCAGAGCGCTTCTATCCGAGCCGGGTCTATCTGGTTTAATAGCTCTTTTAAGGCAACGCCCAGGCTGCGCCACCAATCTTCGGCGTCCTGTTCAAACCAGGTTGGGGTTGGCCGCAACAAGGGATAAGAGGCGCGACCTTCGGCAACGGCTTGTCCGTGTTTATTCCAGGCAATCGTTTTGCAGGCAGTGGTACTGCTATCAACACCGATAACGAGTGAGTTATTCATAGGTTTTTCGCTGTTGTACTTTCAAATGAGCTACTGGTTTTACGACTTATGATGCGTGATACGTGAGGTGTAAAAATTCACGCATCACGTATTACATTTAATTTAACTTCTGAAATTTGGTGAGCTGTCCCTAACCTCTGTCTTAATTTTCTTCAACCGCTTCATTACATCATTGGCGCCCCGGCCCAAGTAGTCGTGCAGAGTCAGGTATTCGGCATAGAGCTGGTCATAGACACGCTGGTTTTCGGGAATGGGGTGGTAAACCTGGTCGCTGAGGCGGGTCATAAATTTGGTTGCCTCGGCGATGGACTCGTAGCCGCCCATAGCCGGGCCGACGGCAACGGCGGCGTGCATGGCCGCCGACAGCGCGCCGCCCTGTTCGGTAGCGGTTACATTAATTGAACGGCCGGTCACATCGGCAAAGATTTGCATCAGTAGTTTGTTCCGGCCCGGCAGGCCGCCGGCGGCCACAATATCGTTGACCGGCGTCTCGTGCGCCTCAAAATTTTCAATGATGACCCGCGTGCCAAAAGCGGTTGACTCAAGCAGCGCCCGGTAAATCTCTTCCGGCTTGGTGGCCAGGGTGGCGCCCAGCAGCAGGCCGCTCAAATCCATATCCACCAGCACGCAGCGGTTGCCGTTCCACCAATCCAGGGCAATCAGCCCGCTTTCACCGGGTTTGAGCCGGGCCGCTTTTTCCTCTAATAGTTTATGGGTATTCAATCTGCGTGTTCTGGCTTCTTGTTCATAACCCTCCGGGACACAATTTTTAACAAACCAGGCGAACTGATCGCCCATGCTGGTCTGCCCGGCTTCGTAGCCCAAAAACCCGCTGACCACGCCGTCTTCCACGTAGCCGCAGATGCCGGGGATGACTCGTTCTTCGCTGCCCAGAATGTGGTGACAATTAGAAGTGCCCATGATAATGACCATCCGGCCGGGTTTGTCGGTAATGGCGGCAGCGGTGGCAGACATGTGCGCGTCTATGTGGACCGTTGTCACGATAGTGCCCGCTTTTAATCCCGTCCAGGCGGCGGCCTGTTCGGTTAACCCGCCCAGCCTGGCACAGAGGGGGTATAATTCTCTGGACATCTTTTGGTCAACGACGTGTTCCAGGCGGGGGTCTAAAATTTTGAAATAGTTGTCGGGTGGATAGCCCTCGCGTTTAGACCACATAGCTTTGTAACCGGCCATACTGGCGCTGCGTTTTTCCTGGCCAATAAGCTGCCAGATGAGCCAGTCGCCGGCTTCGATGATGCGGTCGGCAGCCTGATACACTTCCGGGGCTTCGTCTAAGATTTGCCAGAGTTTGGGGAAAAACCACTCGGAACTGACTTTGCCGCCGTAACGATCCAAAAAAGTGTAGCCACGCTCATAGGCCAGTTGGGTCATTTTGTTGGCTTCGGGTTGGGCAGCGTGATGTTTCCAGAGTTTCACCCAGGCGTGCGGGTTGGCCCGCCATTCGGGCAAGAAGCAGAGGGGGGTGCTGTCGGCCAGAGTGGGCATAATGGTGGAAGAGGTAAAATCAAGCCCCAGGCCGACGATCCGGGCCGGGTCAACCCCACTTTCCCGGATGACCTTTGGGACGGCTTGCTGTAAGACGGTCAGATAATCCTGTGGGTCTTGCAGCGCCCAATCCGGCTCTAATTTTACCCCGGTTTCGGGCAGCCAATCCTCAATGACGCCGTTGGCGTAAACAGAGACGGCCGAGGCAATTTCTCGCCCATCGGCCAAATCAAATAACACCACCCGGCCCGACTCGGTTCCGAAATCTATCCCAATGACGTATGTAGGCTGCTCCATTGCCATAACCCCTGTGTAGAATTAAGATTGAAAAGGGCCTATCCCCGGCGAATGATGAAAACGGCCAACGCAATTGACAGAATGACGGCAATCCAGAGGTTGTGGGGGAACAGGTAGGGTTCAACAAACCGCATCCACAATAAATTGATCGCCACATAACAGAGCACACTGACAAAGAATCGGTCCCATGTGTTGGTGCGGAAGGGCAAAAAGCCTTTCCGGCCCGTTTTGGGAACGGGCAAGGTGACATCGGAGGAAATTTCCCTAGAGAGAATTTCTTGAGTGGGGGTTTCGCTGAACGGTTGTGTCATGACTGTTATTCCTTTACGGCACCAAACGTCAGCCCCATCACGATGTACTTTTGCACGAGTGATAAGAAAATTAGGGCCGGGATCAACGATAACACGGCCACTGCAGCCATTTCGCCCCAATTTGTACCCGTCACTGTGACAAACTCAGCCAGGCCGGTGGTGATGGTCCGGGCCTCGACGCTGGTCAGGGTGGCGGCAAAGAGATACTCGTTCCAGGCAAAAACCCAACTGAGAATAGCTGTAATCGCCAGGCCGGGCGCGGCCAGGGGGGTAATGATTTTAAGTAGGACATCCCAGGTGGTAGCGCCATCTACAAAGGCGGCTTCATCTAATTCTACCGGAATACCGTCAATAATACCTTTCATCAGCCAGATGGCAAACGGTAGATTGAAGACGCAGTAGAGCAGGATCAGTCCGGTACGGGTGTCAAACAAACTAAAGTCGCCTATTCTGAACACCCGCGTAAAAAGTAGGAAGATGGGCAGCAAAAAGGCTGCCGGCGGGGCCATGCGGTTGGTGATGGTCCAGAAGAAGATGCTGTCGCTGCCTTTCAGCCGCCAGCGAGACAGGGCGTAGGTCGCCAGCAGGGCCAGAACTGCTACCAGCACCGCATTTGTGGTAGCGACGATGAGTGAATTCAGCATGTATCTCTGGAAAACCGGATTACTTAACGGTTTGGTATAATTCTCGGCAAAGAAGGTCGTTTGGATAAGCGAAGTCGAGCCAAACAGCTCCACCCGGCTGCGTGCGGAGATGACAAACATCCAGTAGATCGGGAAAAGCACGACAATCGTAGCTATAATCCAGACCAGGTAGGTACTCACCCAGCCCAGCGTTTTGCGGAGTGATCTTGATCCCATCTTAGTCAGCCTTATGAAGAACTATTTTGTTTGCTATTCTGGCCAATAGCGATAAAAAGCAGCCAACAGAGGACCAGGGTGAAATAGAGCGTCAACAGCGACATGGCCGAGCCGTAACCATAATCGGTTTTAGGGAAAACAACCCGCCAGATGTGCAGCCCGATAAAGCGGGTGGCGTCCCCCGGCCCGCCGGCGGTCAACATCCAGACTTCGTCAACAATGCGCAACGCGTCCATGATCCGGATGAAAACAGTGGTCAGAATAACCGGCATCATCATGGGGATGGTCAGATAGCGGAAGACTTGCCAGCGGTTGGCCCCATCCACCAGGGCCTGTTCGAGAGGTTCCTTGGGTATCGTGGTTAACCCGGCTAACAAGGTCAGGGTGACAAAGGGCGTCCAGTGCCAGATATCCATCAGCACGACCGTTAGAAAAGCCTGGTTGGCAAAGTTGCCAATCCGGTAGTCAATGCCGAACCACCACTGGAGGTAGGCAGGAATCAAACCTAAACCGGGAATGGTCAACAGCCGCCAGGTGGCCCCTACAGCGATAGGCGCGATCATCAAGGGGAGCGCATGGATCGTGCGGAAAAAGGACTTACCGGGAAAATCGCGGGTCAACGATTGGGCCAGGGCAAAGCCCAAAATAAGCTCACTGGTTACCGTCCAAATCGTAAAAAGCAGCGTGCGCCACAACGCGCCCAGAAAGTCAGGGTCAAACACCAGCCGCCGGTAGTTGTTGGCCCAGGTGAAATGCAATCCCTTTTGGGCGGCAAAGACGTTCCAGTCAAAGAAACCAACATAGATAACATAGATGAACGGGAGAACCCCCGTAATACCTAAGATGATGAGGGTGGGGGTTATGAACCCCCACCCCGTACGCGTAGACTTCATCGCGGAGATCCTTAAGAGTTACTTGCTGTAGCCCAGATTGGTCATCTCCGTTTCAGCCGCAGCGCAGGCCTGATCTAATGCATCGGCCGCCTGCAATTCACCGCTGAGGGTCTTCCAGATGAAAGGCCCCACCGTATTAACTACTTGCGAGTGGAAGGGGAAGGGCGGCGCGCCGCGGAAGAGCGGTCCCTGCTCGCGCAGCATGGTGTAGTAGCCGTCGGTCCGGGCATCCTGGGTTTTGACCAGCGGATCGTCAAAGGTGGAGTTCATGACGATGCGCGAACCGGCGGTGGCCCATTGAGCCTGAACTGAAGACTGGCCAATGTACTGGAGCCAGAGCAGCGCAGCTTCCTGATTCTTGGAGGAATAGGGGATGCCAAACGCGCCGCCGTCGTAGTAGCCAATGTAGCCCTCGCCGGACTCGGCCTGAGCCATTACACCTTCGGCAGTAGGCGGGAGAGCGACCCCGACATTGCCAACCACTTTGGAGCGGGTGTCATCGGTGGCGATCCAGGCCGCATTCTCACCGTAGACCCAACCCTGGGCGGCCCGGCCGGCGGCAAAGCTGGCGGCGACTTCATCCCAGGTGCTGCTGGTGGCTTCGGGCGGCGCATACTGCAACAGACTAACCCACCAGCCCAAAGCTTCCTTGGCTACATCACTGTTCATTTCCCCACCATTGGCGACACAGGCCTTGTAATTGCCGCCGCCAACATCTTTGATACCCCAGTTATACAGGCCAAAGGTGGGGGCGATACTCTCATAGTACTCGTAGAAGGAGGAGGCATGCCCGGTGTTACCCTGAACGGTGGTGCCCCACAATTCCATGTTGTTATCCTTGCCGTACTGGGTGAAGAATGCGGCAATATCTTCATATTGTTGGAAGGTTGTGGCCGGGGCCAGATCGTAGCCGTACTGCTCTTTGAAGGCGGCCTGGATGTCCGGGTTGCTGTAGAGGTCCTTGCGATAGAGTTGGATCTTCACAAAGGCCTCCATGGGCACGCCATAAACATCGCCATTAGCATCCTTGAAGTTGTCAATAAAGGAAGTAAAATTGGCGACGTCAAAGTCGGGCGACTTCAGTTCCGGCTTCTCATTGAGCATCTGGGTCAGGTCAACCAAGAAGTTTTGAGCCAGGTAGCTGTAGATGATGTCCTGCTCGATGTAGATAAAGTCATAGATGCCGGTGTTGGCTTGCATATCCTTGATGGGCTTATCATACATCTGGTCCCAGGAAGTAACTTCAAATTCAACCTTGATCCCGGTTTCCTTTTCAAAGGCGGGAGCCAGCACTTCGGCCGCGTACCGTGAAGGCGGCGTGCTTTCGGAGATACCCCGGATGGTCACGCCCGCATAAGGCTTGCCCGCCTCGGCCCAAAACTCAGAGCCAGAGGTAACTTCTAGCGCTGCCGCAGCTTCGGCGCCGCTGGGAATACACAGCTTCCAGCCCACTTCAATCACGTTAGCATCTGCAATCTTTGCATAGCTGCTATCGCTCGCGTTTTTGGCGTTGGTAGCCTCGACAATAGCCGGAAAGGCCAGGGGATCCCCCAGGAACTTTTCGGCAATCTTCGACAGCCAGTCATCGCCTTGCACCGTAACATCAGACTCGCAGGTCACCTCCTGCGCCAGTGCTGCGGCAGGGGCCAGCGTCAAAATCAACGCCAGCAGGGTGATAATGCTCAAAGCATTGACTAACTTCTTCATTGAAACATCCTCCTTTGGGTGATATAAATTGTAACTTGGATAGTTGGGAAAACTCCGGCCAGAGTTTGATACAGAAAGCTAGCTTTGCCGGGGATGCGGGTGATGGAGCGAGTTTCAGGCTTCATCTAGGGTGAATGCCTGTTCTTAGCAGTGACTGCTCGAGATGCCCCCTTGCTAAATCTCAATATACAAAATTTAGTCGGCTGTGGCTATTGGCAAGATGCTTATTTTTTAAGGAAAAGCGCCTTATTTTACAACTCCTGCTAATTTATGATACCATGGAAGGAAAAAAGACTCTTTACTGGAAAACGATGATGACTATCATTCAAAAAGAGACCTTATCACTTGAGGCCGCCGAGGCCGCCTTCCGGCAATCTTATCCTCAATTTGCCGCCACGCACAGGCTGGATGAATTGCGTGGGGCCGACTATAGCCGCCTGGGCCGGCTGGGACAAATCTACCTCGATTACACTGGCGGCGGCCTGTATGCCGACAGTCAAGTGCGCGCTCATATGGAGTTATTGCTTGGACATGTTTTTGGCAACCCCCACTCCACTAACCCCACCTCGCTGGCGATGACCGAACGGGTAGAGCGAGCAAGAGCTTATGTCCTGGAATTTTTCAATGCCGCGCCGGAGGAGTACGTGGTCATCTTCACCGCCAATGCCAGCGGCGCGCTCAAACTGGTGGGTGAAGCCTATCCTTTTGGGCCGGGTGATCACTATCTATTGACCTTTGACAACCATAATTCGGTCAATGGTATCCGCGAGTTTGCCCGCGCCAAAGGCGCTCAGGTCACCTATGCCCCGGTCCTGCCGCCAGACCTGTACATAGATGCCGACAAGCTGGCCGCCTGTCTTGATTTGGCCCGGTCCGGCGGACACAATTTGCTAGCCTATCCCGCCCAGTCTAACTTCTCCGGGGTGCAGCACTCGCTGGAGTGGATTGCCCAGGCTCAAGCCAAAGGCTGGGATGTCCTGCTCGACGCCGCCGCTTTTGTACCCACCAATCGCCTGGACCTGGGCCGCTGGCAGCCTGACTTTATCACCCTCTCCTTTTACAAAATGTTTGGTTATCCGACCGGGGTGGGCTGCCTGCTGGCGCGTCGAGCCGCTCTGGCTAAACTGCATCGTCCCTGGTTTGCCGGAGGAACCATTACGGTGGCCTCGGTTCAGGGGGACCGTTACTACCTGCATGAAGGGGCAGAAGCTTTTGAAGACGGTACGCTCAACTATCTAACCCTGCCCGCGGTAGAAATTGGCCTGCGCCACCTGGCTCAAATTGGCCTGGATACGATTCACACCCGCGTTGCTTGTCTTACCGGCTGGCTGCTGGACCAATTGGCGGCGCTTCGCCATCACAACGGCATGCCTCTGGTCCGACTTTATGGGCCGGTCAATACCTCGCGGCGCGGCGGGACGATAACGCTGAATTTCTACGACTCAGCCGGGCACTTTATTGACCACCGCCTGGTGGAGCAACGGGCCAACGAGGTCAATATCTCCCTGCGCACTGGCTGCTTCTGCAATCCGGGCGGCGGCGAACTGGCTTTGGGTATCTCCGCCGAAGAGTTGAGCGCCTGCTTTGTTCGTTCCACAGAGCGGCTGACCTTTGATGAATTTCGCCGCTGCATTGACGACAAAAGTACCGGCGCGGTGCGCATCTCGGTCGGGCTGGTGACGACTTTTGCCGATGTGTACCGCTTTATACAATTTGCGCAGGGTTTTGTGAACTATCCTTGAAAGGTCCGGTCTTAAAAGCAGCGAATGATGCGGCATCTCAATTTGGATTAAAAAAGGGGAATAGCGCATGGCTATTTTGAAAGCAACCGGTCTGGCCCTCCTCATGGGAGTCGTTGGGTACGGTCTCGGCGTGGGCCTCGGCATGCTCCTTGTCTATGCCTTCTCGACCAATCAACATGATAAAGACTTGGAAGCCGGGATGACGGCGTTCTTTTGCGCCGGGCCAGTGGTTGCCATCTTGGGAGTCATCGCCAGTCTGGTCCTCTTTTGGTATCTCAAGAGGCGTTAGAATTGGGATCAGGAGTTCAATCGGAATCTAGCCTGCTTTTGGTTCAACCTGGATTAGACTGGCCCAGGTGCGGATCACCAGCCAGTCGCGATAGTCGCCCACAGTCGCCTTAACCGACTTGATGATCATCCTTTCGCCGAAACTGAGCTTGTCGAGATCAATTTTGCCGTGGAAAAGGATAACGTCCTTTGGTTGAATTGCCTCCCGAACGGCCGCCAAATCCTCGGGAAACGTCCACTCGCCGCCCATGATTTCGTTGGGATCGCCTTCGCCGGTGGGGCCGCTGGAAAACAGCCAGACCGGATAATTGGCCAGCGCTTCCTGGTTGGAGCGTAAAAACTCAGCCGCCGCCTTTAGCCAGCCGCCCGCATAAAGGGCGCTGCCGATAACAAATCCGTCATATCCGGCCAGGCTGTCCACTTCGTCTACCGATTTGACTTCGACCTCATATTCGCGCTTGCGCAGTTCTTTGCCGATGACCTCAGCAATCTCCGCCGTCGAGCCATATTTACTCGCATAAGCAACCAGTAGTTTCATCAAAATTCTCCTTTCACCTCAGCTATTTTCCAGTCATCGCCGGTAATTGTCAAAGATGAGTGATAAGTTTAGTGGGGAGTATCTAATCTCTGCAAATCCTTTAAGGCCCGATCCCTAAAGTCCCCCGACGTATCCCAATCAATGACCCGTTGATACTCTTCTGCCGCCTCGGTTTTTTGCCCCAGCGCTTCTAACTGCCGGGCCAGGTGATAACGGGCGCTGGTCAAATCAGGATTCAAGGTTAAGGCCTGCCGTAAGGCCGCCTCGCCGCTTTCCGGCGCGCCGGTAAGAAACTGCATCCAGCCGAGCAGATCATACGCCTCAGCATTGTCTTTGTCGGCCTGGGTAATCGCCCTGGCGGCGGGAATGCCAGCCTCGGCTATGCGATACCCCCAATTGGCAAAAAATTTTGCCTGCAACAGCTTGAATTGGAGGTCCTGTTCCGATACCTGGACCGCCGCCTCATACCACAGTTCGGCGCTGGCCAGATCCCCGCGTTGGGCTTTTGTTTCGGCCATTTCGACATAAAAAGCTGCATTCTGGGGGTCCAGGGTGACGGCCTGCTTGAACGCCGCCTCCGCTGCCCGCAACGTCCCTTTCTGCCGCAAATAAAGCCCCTGAAAGTAGAGCGGCCAGGCCGAATTTGGATCTGCCTGTTGCGCTTGTCTGAAGAGTTCGAGCGCGGGCCGGTCGGCCTGGACCTGGGCGTAGCCCAAAAAGGCCAGGGTTTCGGCATCCACCGACTGGCCCTGCTCTTCTCTGGCCAGGGTCAGGGCGTGAATCGCTAGCGGCCATAACTGGGCCTGGGCGAGGGCGATGCCTGTCGCCTTGGCTGCCTCTGCCTTGGCCGACTCGGCAGTGAAAGGCTTTAAAGCCGCCAACAGGTAGTCACGTCGCTCCGCAAGTCCGCTCTCTTGAGGGGAGGCGATGGATTGCAAATAGTCCCGCGCCGCCGACACATCGGTGGGTGCTTCTAACGCCGCCAGAAACCACAACGCCTCCGGGTCGGGCTGTTGGTGCTGCTGTTCCAGGAAAGCCTTTTTTGCCGCCTCAAACTCGAACTTGGCCAGGTAGGTCCGGCCCAGGCCGGTAAACACCCCGGGCAGGTGCGGATTGACCGCTGCCGCCTTCTGCCAAAACGTGACAGCCTCATCCAGGCGGCCTTGTCCGTAGAGGGTCTCCGCCAGCCCGGCCAGAGCCAGAGCGTTCTGCGGTTCGCGGGCCAAGGCCCGGTTAAAAGCGTCTTCGGCCAGCAGCCAGCGCTGTTGGACTGCGTAAATTTGGCCGATTTTGAGCAAGGGTAAAGGATTAACGGGGTAGGCCCGGGCCACCTCTTCCAGCACGGCCACGGCTTCGCCGTAGCGCCGTTCGGCGATTAAAGGCTCCGCGCGCATCATAAAACTGGCGGGCGGCGCGGGTTGAGGTTTTGGCACGCACGACAGCCCGGCCAGCAGCCAAAAAATAACTAACCCTGGCCAAAACTTTTGTGTCAAAATCGAATCTCTGCTAAACATTGGGGTATTATAACACAAAGTGAACGCCGACAGCCAAAGCCTTTCAACCTACACACGTTATGGAGCACTTCCTCTCGCACCTTTAACCCTGGCGTGGTATAATTGCCCGGCAGGTGGGATTAATCCTTCGGATAGTAAATTTGTTAAGGCGCCATTATGAGTCTTTGACATACCATCCAAGGACGAAAATTCTTTTCGGCGGTCGGCGGTCTGTCGTCGGCAGTCTATTTCCCGAGGAGGAGAGTCTATTATGGATTTTGAACTCAATGAAGAGCACAAAATGATCGAGCAGATGGTCTACGACTTTGCCCGTAAAGAAATTTTGCCGATTATCAAGCAGCATGATCGAGACCATACTTACCCTCACCAGTTGCTGCCCAAGTTGGCCGAGCAGGGTTTTATGGGAGTCTGCCTGCCGGTGCGTTATGGGGGAGCAGGGATGGATTATATCTCCCTGGGGATTGTTTCCGAAGGGTTAGAGTGGGCCGACTCTTCGGTGCGGGAGACGATTGCTGTTCATCTGGGCCTGCATGCCATTCCCATTTTTCAGTGGGGCACAGAAGAACAAAAGCGCAAATTCCTGCCGCCGCTGGCGACCGGCCAAAAAGTGGCCTGTTTTGGTTTAACCGAACCCGGCGCTGGCTCCGATGCAGCCGGTCTGGCCAGCCGTGCCCGCAAAGAGGGCGACCATTATCTTCTGAGCGGTGAAAAAATGTGGATCACCCTGGCCGACGTAGCCGACCAGATGCTTGTTTTTGCCAAGACCGACCCCGTCAAAGGCGCGAACGGCATCACCGCCTTCATTTTAGAACGCGGCTGGCCGGGATTGACGACCGGTACTATCGAAGGTAAAATGGGGGTTCACGCCAGCAACACCGGCTGGATCAACATGGCCGACGTGCCTGTGCCCGCCAGCCATCGCCTGGGTGAAGAGGGCGAAGGCTTTAAAATTGCCATGAGCTGCCTGGATAACGCCCGTTACACCGTCGCTGCCGGGGCAGTCGGCTTGATGAAGGCCTGCCTGCAAGAGTCGGTCAAGTATGCCCACGAACGCAAAACCTTCGGCCAGCCCATCGCCGAGTACCAGCTTGTCCAGCAAATGATCGCTTTTATGCAGCAGCGCATTGATATGGGCGAACTGCTGGTACGTAAGGTCGGCTGGCTCAAAAATAAAGGCATCCGTAACACCCGCGAAACCAGCATGGCCAAGTGGTTCTGCACCGACGCGGCGTTTGCCACCGCCAGCGATGCCGTGCAAATTCACGGCGCTTACGGTTACTCCGACGAATACAACGTCGAGCGCCACCTGCGCAACAGCAAGAGCGCGGTCATTTATGAAGGCACCAGCCAGATTCATCAGTTGATGCAGGCCGGCTATGTTCTTGGCTTCCGCCAGGACAAACCGCTGCGCTGTGAGCTACCGGCCTATGATCCCGCATATTGGCAAGCAGAACAGTAGCCAGTAATCGGCAGACAGTAGACAGGAGATAAGAATATTCCCGTCTACTGTCTACCGTCTACCTAAATTAAAAGTGAAGGAAAAGGCATGAACATCATAACATTAATCAAACAGGTTCCCGATACGGCTCAACTTTCCAGCACAGTGGATGGCCTCAAGCTGATGAACGAAGGCGGCGCCAGAATTGTCAACCCCTGGGATGAGTATTGCCTGGAAGCCGGGATCCAGCTAAAGGAAGCCCACGGCGGCAAAGTGACGGTACTGTCACTGGGCAAGCCGGATGCGGTCGAAGCGTTGAAACGAGGCATCGCTATGGGGGCAGATGAGGCTGTCCTGATCTCTGACCCGGCTCTGGAAGGGAGCGACAGCCTGGCTACGGCTCGCGCCCTGGTGGCTGCGATCAAAAAAATCGGCCCATTTGATTTGATTTTGGCCGGCCGCTCGGCCATTGACGGCAATATGACGGCGACGGCGGTCCAGGTAGCGGCGCTGCTGGATGTGCCGCAATTGTCTTATATCGCCGCCCTCAAAGCGGTTGACCCGGTGGCTCAAACAATCACGGCCGTGCGGTTGATGGAAAACGGCCGGGAAACGATTAGCAGCAAGCTGCCGGCGGTCATCAGCGTGGTTAAAGAGATCAACGAGCCGCGTTATCCCAGCTTTATGGGGATTCGCAAGGCAGCCAAAGCAGCCATTCCCACCTGGGGCCTGGCCGACCTGGGCCTGTCCGCCGATCAAGTGGGCCAGGCCGGTTCTAATGTTAGTTGGCCGCAGGTCAGCCTGCCGCCCACGCGCGAAGGAGGGGCTGAAATCATCAGCGGCTCTCCGGCGGAAGCTGCCAAGACCCTGGCCGATAGACTGGCCGCCGAGAAAGTCATCTAGTTACAGGTTAAAGGTTACAAGTTACGGACCAAAGATTTACTGCAACCTGCCACTTGTAACTTGCCACATTCGTTAAACTACAGACGAGGTTATCATGTCAAACGACATTTTTGTGTGGATAGAACAAGCTAACGGCCAGGCCGACTCGATTTCGTGGGAAACACTGGGCGCGGCGCGCAAGATCGCCGGTGATTTGGGCGGGAAGGTAGCGGCGGTTGTGGTGGGCGAGGCCGTCGGCGATCTGCCGCAGCAGGCGTTTCAATACGGCGCGGACACGGTCTATGTGGCCGACGATACTACTTTGAAGCATTTCCGGCTGGAACCCTACGGGGCGCTGATAGCCAAGCTGGCCCAGGAGCAGCAGCCAGCAGCAATTTTGCTGGGGGCCAGCAATGCCGGCCTGGAATTGTCGGCCTATGTGGCGGCTAAATTGGGCGTTGGCCTGGCCGCCGATGGCATTGACCTGAGTGTTGAAGGAGGGGCGCTGCAAGTGACCCGCCCGGTTTTGGTCGGCAATGTTATGGCTAAAGTCGTCTTCGGCCCGGCTCGGCCGCAAATAGCCAGCCTGCGCCGCCGGGTCTTTCCTGTACCGGCCCCGGATGCCGGCCGCTCCGGCGAGATTATTAAGCTCGCCCCGGTGCTGTCCGAAGCGGAAATTGCCACCAAAGTCGAGGGGATTGAAGCGGCGGCCAGCCAGGTCAGCCTCACCGATGCCAAAATTATTGTTTCCGGAGGGCGCGGTGTTGGCGGTCCTGAAGGCTTTGCCCCGGTTAAGGCGCTGGCCGAAGCCCTGGGTGGAGCGATGGGGGCCAGTCGGGCCGCCGTTGACGCGGGTTGGGTGCCCTATGCCCACCAGGTGGGACAAACCGGCAAGACGGTCCAGCCCGACCTTTACATTGCTTGCGGCATCTCCGGCGCGATCCAGCATCTGGCCGGGATGAAAACCTCCAAGCTGATTGTGGCAATTAATAAAGACGCGGAGGCGCCCATCTTTAAGTATGCCCATTACGGCATCGTGGGCGACTTGTTCCAATACGTGCCCGCGCTGGCTGAAGAGTTCAAAAAGCGTTTGGGCAAGAGTTAAAAAGTTAAAGGAAAAAGAGGCTGCTGGAACTTGTAGGAACTCTGGGCACTTTCCTTGAGTTCCTACAAGTTCCTTGAGATCCCTCCAGTTTCCCATTCTAACCAGAGACCGGCCAATGTCAGGGCGCAGTGTAGAGTCTATCCAGCGCGAGTTAAAAACCCGCTACAGAAATCTAGATGAACTGTTGGAGCGCCAGGCTAAATTTGGCATTAATGCCCCGCTTGACTTGATCAACCAAATCCACGATGAACGCCAGGCGATTGCCGATCTTGAGGAAGCGCTTAAGACTGCCCCGGCTGCCGCATCTACGGCTGAGACAGAGCCGGCGGCGGAACGGCGCGGGCGCAGCTCCGGTATTCAAACGCTGGATGACCGTGATTGGGACAACCTGCTGCGCCGGATTAAAGACGGCAACTGCACGCCTTTCCTCGGCCCAGGTCTGTACGAGGGGATTTTGCCCACTGACCAGGAAATTGCCCAGGCTTGGGCCGGGGAACATCGTTATCCGCTGGGAAACCGGGAACATCTGCCGGGGGTGGCCCAATTCCTGGCCATCACCCGTGACCCGGCCTTTCCCGCCGAAGAAATCGCCCGGCGCTGGCAGAATCTCAAAACCAAACCCAACTTTCGCGAGGCCACCGAACCCCACAGTTTCCTGGCCGGCCTGCCCCTGTCTCTCTACATTACCACCAATTATGATGATTTCATGGTCCAGGCACTCAATTACCGGCTGCGCAAGGCGACCCGGGAGATCTGCCGCTGGAATAACTACGTGCGCGACTACCCCTCGGTGTTTGATCCCGGCTCGACGGTAGAAATCAGCCCGGCCAGCCCGGTGGTTTATCATCTCTTCGGCCATGTCCAGGCGCCCGAGTCAATGGTTTTAACCGAGGACGAATATCTCGACTTTTTGGTGAATATCTCCAGGGACCAGACTATCATTCCTCGGCGCATCCAAAAAGCCTTGGTCAATACCTCGCTTCTCTTTATCGGCTATGAGCTAACCGATTGGCGCTTCCGCATCCTTTTCCGGGGACTGATTGCTTCACTGGAACGCAGTCTGCGCCGCACCCGAGTGGCGATTCAGCTCGGCCCGCAGCTGCCGGAAAATTCTGAGATTACGGTGGACCACGTGCGCTGGTATTTTGAGGATTACCTGGCCAAGGACGACGTTCGCATCTATTGGGGCAGCTCGTTTGATTTTATCAAGGAGCTGAACGAGCGCTGGACTGAGTTCAATGAACGCAATCCCTGAAAATTTACCCCAGAATTCCGGCGAGGCGTTACCAAGGGAGGCCCGGCCTGCCGGGGAGTCTAAAAACCCCTACGTCGGCCCCCGCCCCTTCGAGATTCACGAGCGGCAGCTTTTCTTTGGGCGCGATTGGGAGGCTGAAGAATTGGTGGCCCTCATCGTGGCCCATCCGGCGGTACTGTTTTATGCCCAATCCGGGGCGGGCAAAAGCTCGCTGCTCAACGCCCGGGTCGTGCCCAAACTGGAAGCCGAAGAGGGCTGCGAGGTGCTGCCGGTCGCCCGCGTGCGGGGCGACATCCCCGCCGGCATCCGGGCCGAGCAAATCGAGAATCTGTACGCCTTTAATGCCCTGCTGAACTGGGCTGAGGAAACAGCCGTCACCCCGGAAGAATTGATCAATCTCTCTCTGGCCGAATTTCTCAATTTATTGCCCCACCGCAGCGACAAGGAAGGTTATCCGGCCCTGCGGATTGTCATTTTTGACCAGTTTGAAGAGTTGTTCACCTTCTACCCCCAGCGCTGGCCGGAACGTGAAAAGTTTTTCGCCCAGATCAATGAGGCCCTGTCCGGCGACTCGTTATTACGGGTGTTGTTTGTCATTCGTGAAGATTACCTGGCCCAGCTTGATCCCTACCTGCCGCTGCTGCCCGAACACCTCCGCTACCGCTTTCGTTTGGAAAGGTTACGCCGGGAGGCGGCCCTCGCCGCCGTCGTCGGGCCGTTGCAAGGCACGAGCCGCTCCTTTGCCCCCGGCGTGGCCGAAGCGCTGGTAGCCGAATTGCTCAAAATTCGGGTGGAGGACCGGGCCGGCCAGACCATCGAAGCGCCGGGCGAGTTTGTTGAACCGGTCCAGTTGCAGGTCGTCTGTCAAAGCCTGTGGGCTGATTTGCCGGCGGAAGTGACTGAAATTACCCAGGTCCAGTTGCTGGCGTTCGGCAACGTGGACCAGGCCTTGACCCGCTTTTATGAGCGAGTCCTCAACAACGCTATCCAACAAGCCAGGACCACGCGAAGATCGAGGCGGCAGCAGGTTCCGGCCGAACCAGAAGCAGAAACGGGAATTCCCTATCAGGGAGTTATTCGTTCCTGGCTGGATGTTCTGGGCGAAAAGCTGGTCTGGGAAGGCCCCTTCCACGAGCCGGTTTTGTTGGAATGGCGGTTGCGCAACTGGTTTGAGCGAGAGCTGATCACGCCGGCCGGGACGCGCGGCCTGGTCTATCGCGGCTCAAAAGCAACGGGGGGTGTGCCCAACGCCGCCGTTGACACGCTGGAGAGCAATCACCTGATTCGGGCCGAACAGCGGGCCGGGGCGCGCTGGTACGAGCTGACCCACGACCGTTTCATCCAGCCGATCCAGACTTCAAATGTCAACTGGCGGACAGCCAAGTTAAAACGAATCGCCCTGACCGGGGGGGGTATTGTGGCAATTGTATTGGCCGCTTTGGCAATTACCGCGATTTTTAATTGGCAATTTGCGGCCAATGTCGGAGCTAGAGCCTCCCAAGTTGAAGCCACAGCTACCGCCGCATTGGCTCAAGCTACCCAAATCGCCGAGTCGGCGGTGGTCCAGGCGGCTGATGTCCAAGCGACCAGTACGGCTGTAGCCCAGACAATTCGTAAGGACTGGGTCCGCCCGCTGCGACCAGGCTTGAGTATCGGTTTGGCAAACACCGAAGGCGCAGGGACATTGGGTTATTTCGTGGCGGACCGGGCCGGGCAAATTTACCTGGTCAGTACGGTGAGCAGCCTGGGCAGTTCAAGTACGCAGGTCCAGGTTCTCCAACCCGCTCCTTTCGATGGGGGTCAAGCCCCGGACGACGTGGTGGCCAGCTCCGTGAAGACCCTGGCCCAAATGGAGATCATGCCGGCAGCCCATATGGTCGCTCTGGCCCCGCTGACGCCCGCCCTGCAGGTGCAAACCGTTATCCCGGAGATTGGCCCGGTTCGAGGCGTGCGTGCGCCGGAACCGGGCATGCAGGTGCGCAAACTGGGACGAACGACAGGCCTGACCAAAGGTGAGATCAGAGCGGTTGACCAGCGAATTAGCATCACAACCGCTAGTGGATCGGTGCAAATTTACGGGGCGGTGCGGACCTCCCCCATCTCCTCCGGGGGCGACGGGGGAGCATTGGTGGTTGATGCTGAAGGTTATGCCGTAGGCGTGATTGTCGCCGGCTCGGAGCGGGAAACGATTGTGGCCCCGCTGAGCGAGGTACTGGACCGTTTTGACGTTGAATTACTGACACCCCCCTTAACCGAGTCGGCTTATCTTTACGGCTTGAATGACCGGGGCGGCGAGGCGTTGCTGCAGGGTGAAGAGGGGCAGGCCAAGGGGTGGGTGCTGATCTCCGAAGCCATCGGCGCTGACCCGGCTGATACCAGCGGCAGCGATTACACCGACCTGGCCTATCAGGGCTTCGGAGTCATTGTGCAGCTTAATTTTGCCTATGGCTCGGCCGGGACGTTGCCGCTCCCCTGGCAGTATCCCACCTTTGCCCGGCGCGTTGCTAATTTTGTCGCCAATTCCTCCGGCGCTCATATCTGGATTGTCGGTGCCGAGATGAATTCTGAGCGCTACTGGCCCCGTACGACGGGGAGTGACAAGGGCGACCGGATCACCCCCCGCCAGTATGCTAACTGCTACCAGCGAGTTCGCCAGGCCATCCACGCCTTGCCGGGCCACGAGAACGATCAGGTATTGGTCGGGCCAATTGCCCCCTGGAACGGCCAGCTATCTTATGGAGCAGACCCCCTCGGCCAGTACCCGGCTAATCAAGTAGGCAACGCTCCCGCTGGGTACCCATTTTACGAATTTTACGGTGATTACGTGGTCTATCTGCGCGACATTTTACTGGCTATCGGTCCAGGTAATGTGGACGGGATTGCCATCCACGCCTATACCCATGGTTATGACCCCAATTTGGTTTTTAGCGACGCTAAAATGATGGATGAGCCTTTTCAAAATTATTACTACCATTTCCGCACTTATCGAGACCAGATGAACATTATCCCGCCCGAATTTCGGACCCTGCCGGTCTACCTGACCGAAACAAACGGCGGCCGGGAGCCAAGCGGAACAGCCTGGCCGGATCGCAATAGCGGCTGGATCAAGAATGTTTACCAGGAGATTGACGCCTGGAACAAAGATGGCAACCAGCCGATTCGGGCGGCGCTGCTCTACCGCTGGGCCGATGTGGATGGTTGGGGGATTGAAGGCAAGTCCAACGTGCAAGAGGATTTCCGCGAAGCGGCAGCCCAGGATTACCGCTGGACAACTTCTGCCCCATAACGGGGTAACTTCGCTTTTTGGACAGCATTGCTGGCCCGTATTTGACCTCTACTAACCTCAGATAGCGATCTTAAGACTTTCCCTAACTAAGTTATCCTCTGGTTTTATTCACTAAACGGTAACGCAACCCAAATATTCAGCCTTACGTTTTGTGGTATACTATTCTAGGTATTTTGTGAATTGTTTCACCGGTAAAAACGAGCTGGTGATTAAGGGGGGCTCATTCACTACAAACTCAACCATCATCAAACAACAAGGAAAAGAAAGATGAAGAATATGAATACTTTACCCCGTTTCTTCCGTCGGTTGTTGAAAGAACTTCCCCTATTAGTTTTGGTTGCCCTGCTGGCCGGTTCAGCCTTGAGTCTGTTTCAAGCGCCGGTCGCCTGGGCAGCTACCCCTATTTATGTGCGTCCAGATGGCAATGATACTAACTGTGACGGCACAACAAATGATCCTTATCCCGGTAGTGGCACAGGACTTGCTTGCGCCGTTCAAACCATCCAACGAGGTATTAGCCTGGTTGATTCGGGCGGCACAATCAATGTGGCTGCCGGAACGTACATTGAGGACGTTAATATTAACAAAGTGCTCACGCTAAGCGGCGCCGGTATTGATCAATCAATTATCTCCGGCTTGAAGACCGGGGCGAACAGTGCAACGGTTCGTATTTCCATCGCTGGTGTGATCGTAGAAGGGTTTACCATCACTCGGGAGGGCAATAATGTTACGGACTGGACGTCTAATGTAAAGTTGGCCGGGGTGGCTATTCAAACCGTAGGTAATGCCACCGTCAGGAACAACAAGTTTACCGGCAACCGTACTGCCATTGATATCAACAACAGCGCCGGAAACCAAATTTTGAATAACATCATTGACTTCAACCGGACGGGTATTGTTCTACGGAATGCATGCCCTAATAACACGATTGAGCAAAACGATATTACTAATAATTGGACGATTGGTATTCTATGGTTAGCCGCCAGCACAGAAACGGCAACTGGAACAACCTTTTTTAATAATAAAATTGAGGGCAACTGGTATACCCAAATTGAAAACCGCAGCCTGACCGGAGGGGTAAAAAATTTCTCCGGCAACTGGCTCGGTTCAGCCAATCTGACCACTGCTAATACAAATAGTTCAGAGCCAGGATATGCAACTTTGATTCCCGTCGCTTATGGTGGGACGGATACACCTCCGGGCGGCGCGGTATCCGTCAGAGGAACCGGCATTGCCGATATGGATTATACTCCCTGGCTAAACTCAGGCACGGATACCAATATTGAAACCAGTCTCGGCCGGGGTACGGTTGGCTTCCAGGGTAACTTTGCTAATTTATGGGTGGGTAGTGATAATGGGCAGACTGGCACAACCGGACGAGTTCAAGAAGGTATCAATTTAGTGACCAGTGGCGGTACGGTCAACGTGGCGCCAGGAACCTACACCGAGCAAGTGACGATCACGAAAGATCTGAGCCTGCTGGGAGCCGGACAGGCCACTACGACCATTCAGGCCTTCGCGAGTATGCCGAGCTGCTTCACGACCAGTGCGGCCAATCACCCGGTCGTCTGCGTGATGAATGCTGTGGCAACCATTGACGGCTTTACGATTGACGGCCTGGGGCTGGGCAACAGCAATGTGCGCTTCCAGGGCGTAGCCTTCCGCAATGCGGGCGGCACGCTGCAGAACAGCACCATCAAGGACATTCGTGACACGCCATTCAGTGGCAGTCAACACGGTGTGGCGGTCTACGCTTTCAATGAGAATACAACGCACTATACCATTCACGTGCTGGACAACACCATTACGGGCTTCCAGAAGAACGCGACGGCGTTGAATGCCGGTGACACAACCCCATTGACAGTGGATGTGCAGCGCAATGTGGTTACCGGAGCGGGCACAACCGCAGTTACCGCTCAGAACGGTATTCAGGTGTGGGCTGATCAAGGTAGCGGTGTGGTGGCGGAAAACACCATTGGGGGGATTGCCTACGATGGCAGTAACTGGGTTGCCTCCAGCATCCTGAACTACTACACTGACCTGGACATCACCGGCAACACCATCACCGGCGCGCATACGGGGATCTACAACATTGATGGCGCCGGTCGGATTGCCGATAATGCTCTGACGATCATCAAAGCCGCCGGCTATGCTTATGGCATCATTGCCACTGATCCGCCCGGGGCTGTGCCTTCGCCCTACGAGCCTCAGGCCAAGCCCGAGAGTAAGAACCTCAATGGGATAGGGGCGCTTGCCGTCTTGGACGTTGAAGTTGCCAACAATGTGTTAACCTTCAGCGGAGCAGATAAGACCGGCAGCTCCGCCATTGAAGCAGACGGCGGATACGGAGCAAACGATCTGTCCGTAAATGTCCATCACAACTCAGTTACCGGGTTCGATTACGGTCTGACATTCTATCAGTGCGCCACTGATTGCAAAACAGGTTTGTTCACTGGCATCTCGGCGGTGAGCAACGACCTGCTCGACAACACAAAGGGCATCTATCTGGGTGGACCAATCGCCGCGACGGTTATCCCGACAATCCATCACAACCGGATCTACGGCAATGTGGTGACAGATAAGGGTCTGGTCAATGACCTGACCGTAGCGGTCACGGCTGAGAACAACTGGTGGGGCTGCAATGAAGGTCCGGCAAACGCCGCCTGTGACGGCACAACCGGACTCGTGGATGCGGATCCGTGGCTGGTGCTCTCGGCGGTTGCAGTCCCGGCGACGGTTCCCCCTTCAGGGGTTTCCGTGGTAACGGCCAATCTGATCTTCAACTCGGCCGCAATTAATACCTCTGGCGCCGGCTATGTCCCCAACGGCATTCCGATGGCCTTCACGGCTCCGGATGGCGGCACGGTGAATCCGAGCACGGGGGCGACGCTCAATGGCGCAGATAATACAACCTTCACCGCCCCGGTGGTTGACCAGGCTTACCAGGTCTGCACCGACGTGGACAATGAATTGTACTGCGTGAGCCTGATGGTGACGAATTACTACATCCACCTGCCAATCATCCGTAAATAAGCAGGGAGGCTTTCGGTCCATAACCATCCGGGTGGGTGCGTTGCGCCTGCCCGGATGCTTTTTTATGAAAAATCATTTGGGCTGTTTGGGCTGTCTCATCCGTCTCAACCGATTAATTTTGCGCTGCAATTCTGCTTTGAGATCGTCAAAGTATTCGTCCCAATCCTCGATATTGAGCAGCTTTTGATAGGTGCTCGACTGCTTAAGCGTTTCGATCTCCTGGCGTGTTGCCTGAGCTCTTTTCTCCAGGTAGGTTATCTCGGCCCGGAGTTTGTCCTTATCATGATTCTGGGTTGGTTGGCGGGCCAGGCGCTCGCCGCGTTCTAGCAGGTGCAAGATTTCTTCGACCCGCTGCAGGTTGTGTTCTTCGTAGGCAGTTTTTAACTCGATAAAGATGACACTGGCCTCGGCCTTGAACTCGGCGGCGACCAGATCGGGATGGCACAGCTTGCTGGCCCGGCGAAACATCTCTTTGAGCGCGTGCCGTTCCGCCGGAGAAAGTCTTGAATGGTGGCTGTCGGCATCCTCATTTGGCTTCGTCTCGTCCTCGTGAGGCAATGCTTCTGGTTCTGGCGGCTCGGTCTCGGCTTGAGCAGGCTGGCGGTGGGTTCGGCGCAGTTGCAGCAGTTCCACCACCAGGGTGCGCAATTCCTGGTGGTGGCGGGTGTGGAGCATCTCGATTTGCTGTTCGATTTCACTTTTTTGCTGCTGCAGCGCCGCCAATTCCTCAATCAAAGTGTGGATGCGGCGTTGCAGGCGAGCCACTTCAGGGTCTTTGTAAACCTGCAAGGAGTTACCCTGATGTGGGTAAGTTCCCTCAAAATGCATCTTTTAGCTAATCCTAGCGGACCAGGCCCATGCCCAGTTCTTTGATGACAGCAAATTCCTCTTTGACCTCGCCGGCATCAAAGTTGGACCACCAGAACATGGCCTTGCGCCGCGGCCAGTAGTTTACACCCAGGATAAACGGTTGATTTGTCATGCTCGGGCTAACTCGTCAATCATCCCTTCGATGACCTTAAAACCACTGCGCCAAAAGTCCGGATCGGCCATGTCAATCCCGGCCTCACTTAAGATGTGCTGCGGGCTGGCCGCGCCGCCGTAAGCCAGAATTTTGAGCAGCTTGGAAACAAAACTCTGGCCCTGCTCCTTGTACTGCTGGTACAACGATAAAGCCAGCAACTGGCCAAAACTATAGGCGTAGCAATAGAAGGGGGTGTGATAAATATGCGGGATGCAAATCCACTCCTGCATAAAATCCTCACTTATCTCAACCGCATCGCCAAATTGCTGCTTGAGCTGGCCCAGGTAATGCTGGTTTAACTCGTCCATTGTTTTACCCTCAGCCACCAGCCGGTGCGCATCCCGCTCAAACAGAACAAAGTAAGCCTGGCGCAGCACCGTGGCGTAGGTATCGTCAACGGCATCGGCCAGCAAGTCACGACGCACATTAAGATCACTTTCTTCGGCCAGCAGGCGGTCGGTTAGCAGCATCTCCGAGAATACTGACGCTGTTTCGGCGAGTGGTAAGGCCGAGTGGAAGGTCAGTACGGAATGATGAGCCGCGAACAGGGCATGAATGGCGTGCCCCAGTTCATGGGCCAGCGTCGCTACCTGGCGCGGTTCGCCGGTATAGTTGATCAGCACCCAGGGGGTCAGGGTGGGCAGAATGCCGGCGCAGAAAGCGCCGCCGCGTTTGCCGGGACGAATTTCGGCATCAATGTGGCCGTCGTCAAAGATGCGGCGCGCCTCGCGGGCTGCTTCTGGAGCAAACTGGTAAAAACTGTCCAGGACCATCTCGACGGCATCGCCATAATCAATCTTTTTGGTCGCTTCGTTATTGAGCGGTGCGTACAGGTCATAGCGGCGCAGCTTGGGCAGGCCCAGCCAGCCCGCCTTTAATTGGAAATACCGCTGGAAAATAGGCGCCTGTTCAGCGCAAACATCCAGCAGCGTATCAACGACGGCGTCAGGAATATCATTGGCCAGGTTGCGCACGGCAACAGGCGAGGCAAAGCGCCGCAAATTGAGATTCTCGGTGGCCCAATCCCGCACCCGGTGGGTGTAAATCTGGGCCAGGACGGTTGCCTCCCGGCCATAGACCCGAAATTGTTCCTGATAAGCTGCCGCGCGTATCTCCGGATCAGGATTGCGCACGTAAGTCATCAGTTCGTCGCGCGTGAGTTCTTTTTTCTCGCCATCAACCTCTAACTCAAACACAAATTTGCTAGTAATCATATCGTACAGCGTGACCATGGCGCTGATGCCGTTGATGTCTTTGAGGTTGATGATTTTTTCCTCAGACTCGGCCAGGATGTGATCTTTGAAAAGGCGATCCTGTTCCAGGTTGTAGCGGGTATCGCCAGCGTAGGCCAGCAACCGCTCGGCTGCTTCGTTGTCCAGACCCTTCCACCAGAGGCTGAAGAAGAGGGTGCGATTTTGAGCCTGGGTTAACAGTTGCTCCATACGGCCCATGAAGGCCAGGGCAGCCTGGTTCTGGGTATTTTCCGAGAACCAGAGTGGACCATAACTGCCCAGGCGATGGGCGATTTCGGCAAATCTTTCGACTGCTTTGAGGGCCTGGGCAAACTCCTCGCCGCTCAACTGGGGGGAAAGTTGGGGCCGGAAGGCTTCAATCACTGCCGTTGCTGCCTCTAAATCGGCGATTAACTCCTCAACAGCCGGACCTTCCGCAGAAGGAAGTAGCTTGGTCAAGTTCCAACGTGTTTGGGGGTACCGTCCATTTTGTTGACTCACTTTGAATTTAACTCCTCTGAATAGATTTTTCGTATAACCAGAAGCTCTTGGATTGCTTGACTCCAAATAGGGTAGGGGAGCAACACCTACAGAATGAATTTTTTGATAGCAGCCGCAACGCCCTCCTCTTCGACGGCCGGAGCAACCCAATCAGCCATTTGTTTCAAAGTTGTGGGGGCATGACCCATAGCAATTTTGGTTCCGGCCACCTCAAAAACGGCGGCATCATTGAATGAGTCGCCAATGGCAATGACCTGGCTGGCGGACAGACCCAGATAATCCATAATCTCCCGAAGAGCGCCGCCTTTGGAGACGTAGCGAGAAATCGCGTTGCCAAAATAAATGCCGTTGCTGGGATCTAAACTCCAGGACATCTTGCATAAAATACTCATCTCCTGGGTAATCAGGTCAGCACGCTGTTTTTGTTCCGCATCCACTGCCAGGAGCTGCCCCTTAACCATTTTTACCCGGTTGACTAAGCTCATGAGATCGGTCACCAGCGGGTTAATTTGCAGTTTTTCACGTTGGTGTTGAGCCAATAAGCCGTCTTTTTCGATGAAGTAAAAATCATGCGCATAAATCTCTAAGAAAAGGTCATGCTCACGCGAAAGCTCGATCAACCGTTGGGCGGCGCGGGGAGGTAAAGCCTGCAAAAAAATAATTTCATTGCTGGGCCATTCCACCACCGCAGCGCCATCAAATAAAATATGCAAACCATCAAGATTGAGATGTTTCAAGAGGTGATAGCAAGCCTCCGTCGCCCGACCCGTACCCAGCACGACACTCACTCCGCTGGCTTTGGCCGCCGCAATTGCTTCGGTCACACCAGGACTGGGGTACGCGCCCTTACCGATCAGTGTTCCATCTACGTCAAGAACAAGAAGCTTGTAGTCCGCCAATTTTTGTCCCTGATAGTGACGTGTGCGTACAGTCTTATCCTCTGTCGCCACTTGTTTCAACCAGTTCAAATCGAATGACAATTATAGCCGAAATTCTGTATTCTTACACATGAGGGCAGAAATAATAAAAAGCCCCTGCCGATAAACAATTGACAGTCCCCGTTGCGGCGTGTATCATATGAGCCGGTCAGGAGGTCCCACCCGGGTGCTGGGTCCTCTATTCTGGCAAACGTGGTAGGATTTTGATGAGGTGATGCATCCATGGAAGACAGACGAAGCCAGCGACGGCAGGGCGGGGGACGCCACGAGCGCCACGAGCGTAAGCAGCCGAGGGTAGCGCCGCCCGGCCTGGAAGGCGGATGGTACCGGCCGCTCAGAGACGAAGATATTAAACGTATCCACGAAGCCTCGCTGGCCGTGCTGGAACGGACCGGCATTGAGGTGATGGCGTCGGAGTGCCGCGAGATTTTCCGCCAGGCCGGCGCCAGCATTGACGACGAGCACAATCGCGTCTTCATCCCGCGCCATCTGGTGGAAGAGGCTCTGACCAAAGCCCAGCCGGAGGTCATCTTGTGCGGGCGCGATCCCACGCACGACCTGCGGCTGGGGGGACGGCGGGTCTATATGGGCACCGGCGGGGCCGCTGTCAAGGTGCTCGATTTGGAGACGCAGCGAGTCCGCGAGTCAACCCTGGCCGATGTGGCCCGGATTGGCCGCCTGGTGGATGCGCTGGACAACATCCACTTTTACCTGCGGGCCTGTGTCGCCCGCGATATCCCCATTGACCTGCTCGATATCAACACCTACTATGCCGCCGCCGCCAACACGACCAAGCACGTCACGGTGAACTGCTTTAGCGTGCCCTCGGTCCGCGAGGTAGTGGAAATGGCCGCGATGATTGCCGGGGGGCGGGAGGCCCTGCGCGAACACCCGATTGTCTCGTTAACCGTCTGCTGGACGGTCAGCCCGCTGCGCTACGCGCCCGAAACCGTGGAGGTGCTGACCGAAGCTGTCCGTCAGGAAATTCCGGTCTTTCTTTCCTCGGCGCCCCAGGCCGGGGCGACCAGTCCGGCCGCGCTGGCCGGGACGCTAGTGCAAATCAATGCCGAGGAACTATCGGGAGTGGTCTACACCCAGTTGGTCAAATCTGGCGCCCGCATCGTGTTAGGGTATGTCCCTTCGGTGGCCGATTTGCGGACAGGCAGCTTTAGCGGCGGCGGAACGGAGTTTGCCATGATGCATGCGGCGGCGGCGCAGTTAGGCCAGTTCTACAACCTGCCCGTGTATAATTCGGCGGGCCTGGCCGACTCCAAGATTCCCGACATCCAGGCCGGCTACGAAAAGGGCATTACCAGCCTGGCGGCAGCGCTGGCCGGCTCTAATTACATCCATCATTCCGCCGGGCTGTTAGAGTCAATGCTAACGGTGGCCTATGAGCAGTATGTCATTGACGACGACATCAACGGCTCGATCATGCGAGCGGTCCGGGGGATTGAGGTTACAGAGGAAACCCTGTCGGTGGACCTCATTGACCAGGTTTGCCGGGGTGAGGGCCATTTTCTGGGCACACCGCAGAGTTTGGCCCTCATGAATACGGAGTACTACTACCCTCATACCGGCGACCGGAAGCGGCGCGAGGATTGGGAAGCCGACGGGTCCCTGGATATGCGGGAGCGTGCTCGCCGCAGGGCCAGGCAAATTTTGCAGACCCACAAACCGCAGCCTATTCCGCCGGAAGTGGAAGCCGCTATCCGGCAGCGATTTCAGATTCTGCTGCCGGCGACACTGAGCGGAAGGTAATCCGGGTTGGCGCCAGTCGATCCATTCGTATAGCAGAGATAGCGCCTTTCCCCTCTTTAATCCGTTATCCCTTCTTCTTGGCCATACCCACCGGCCACCAGCACCAAGTCGAGGATATTCACCCGGCCATCGGCGTTGATGTCGGCAGCGGGGTCATTACTGCCGTAATGGGCAGCGATGAAGGTCAGATCGAGGATATTGACCTGGCCATCGCCGGTAACATCGCGGCTA
Source organism: Anaerolineales bacterium (assembly GCA_015075185.1). Taxonomy (GTDB): domain Bacteria; phylum Chloroflexota; class Anaerolineae; order 4572-78; family J111; genus DSQQ01. The sequence continues at coordinate 775,824 of JABTUW010000005.1, forward strand.
GTTTGATCGACAGCGGGGAAGAGCTCCAGGTTGATCTGATCGGCATCCTCGGTGACACTGGCCGGAGCGGCGCCGCTGCAGATGGCGGTGTGGTCGCCCAATACGGTCACTGTGCCCAGTCCGGCCCCGCTGGCAATGTAAATCCGGTTAGTCAGCCGGTCAATGGCAATACCCTCGCCGGGTTTAGCGCCCACATTCTGCACCAGGGGGATATGGAAATAACCGCCCCATCCTTTGGGAATAAACAGCGCCTGATTGGTCTCGCTGCCGTCGCTGGTCGAGGTCGTCGTCCAGAGGTGGCCGCCGTCGCCGGCCGGGCCAAGAGCGGGATTGACGGCAATGGCCCGCAGCGGAACGGGCCGGCGCGGGTTGCCAAAGCCGCGATTGAAGGCCGCCCAGCCCAGGAACTGATCCGGCACGCCTCGGATGGGGCCTAAGGCGACAATGCGATGGGGACCCACCGTAGCAACGTAAACGAGGTTGCGCGTCTCATCAATGGCAATGCCGTAAGGCTGACTGCTGTCGTAGAGGCTGACCACGCGGCTCACCGCTGGGCCATTCAAGACGGTCACACTGGCACTGCCAAAGTTGCTCACATACACCTTGCCGGTGACCGGATTGGCGGCCAGATGGAAGGGCTGGTTGAAATTGTTGCTCAGGGTCGCAACTACACTCCGGCTGGCCGCACTGATGACGGTGACCGAGTTGTCCAGGCTGTTGGCCACATAGATAAAATCGTGGATCGGGTCATAGGCCACCCCCCACGGCCCAGCACCGACGGCCAGCGGCGGCAGGACGCTAAAACTGGAGGCGTCGCCGTTTGCCTGGATAGGCGTCACCTGGCCGGTCTGATAATTTGTCACCCAGATCAGGTTGTGAGTCGCATCGTAGGCCAGGCTGTTGGCCGAATCAATCCCTGGGATGGTCTGAAGCACGTTGTCGTTGCCGGTATCTACGGCTGAGACGCTGTCGCTGCCAAAATTAGCGACGTAGAGGCGCTGCCGGGTCGAGTCAAGGGCCAGGCCGCGCGGCTCATTTTGCACGGTGAAGGTGTCGAGCAGGGTCGGAGCGCAGGTCTGCGCCGGCAGGGGCGGTGGCGGCGTTCCTGTCCCGGTTCCCACAAACAGCTTGCTGACAAAGCCGCTGCCCAGGCCGCTGAGGGTGGTGTCAAATGCGCCGGGCGTCGTGGGGAAGTCGGGCGATTGGGTTTCGCCGGTGACGTAAACGTAACCGTTGTTATCTTGGGCCAGGCCATAGCTGTAATCGTGGTTGGCGCCGCCCAGGTAGGTCGCGTAGACCAGACCTGTGCCGTTAGGATTTAGCTTGGCCACAAAGGCTTCAAAGTAGGGGGCACAGCCCTGGCAGATTGGGGCATAAGCGTTGGGTGTGGTCGGGAAATCGCTGGCGCCGGTAAAGCCGGTAATGTAGACACTGCCGGCGGTGTCTACCGCCAGGTCTCGCCCATCCTCTTCATTATTGCCGCCCAGGTAAGTGGCATAGAGCAAGCCGCCGCCGTCGGGAGTCAGCTTGGCTACAAAAATGTCATTGGCGGAGCTGTGGCTGGTATCAAAGGCGTCGGGAGTGGCCGGAAAATCGGGGGAGTCGGTCCGGCCGGTGATGTAGGCGCTGCCCAGACTGTCCAGGGCAACGGCCCGGCCGCCTTCGGCGAAGCTGCCGCCCAGGAAAGTGCTGTAGACCAGGCCGCTGCCGGCCGGATTCAATTTGAGCACAAAGGCATCGGCCACGGCCATGCTGGTATCCCAGGCGCCGGGTGTGGTGGGGAAGTCGGGCGAGCTGGTATAGCCGGTGACGTAGGCGCTGCCCGTGCTGTCAACAGCTATGCCGTCGCTGGACTCGTCGGCGCTGCCGCCCAGGTAGGTGGCATAGGTCAGGGCGCTGCCGTCGGCAGCGACTTTGACGGCATAGCCGTCGGAGAAGCCGCCGTTGTAGCTGGGGGCGAACGCGCCGGGCGTGGTGGGCAGGTCGGTGGAGCGGGTAAAGCCGGTCACGTAAGCCTGGCCGCTGCTGTCGAGGGCGATGTCGTAACCATAGTCCTCGGCATTGCCGCCCAAAAAGCTGGAATAGAGCAAGGCGGTCCCGTTGGGGTTAAGTTTGGCTACAAAGCCGTCATGGTTGCCGCTCAAGTCATGATCGAACCCGCCCGGGGTGGTGGGGAAATCGGTCGAGACGGTGTAGCCGGTCACATAGGCGTTGCCGGCTCCGTCTATGGCGATGGCAAACCCCGTTTCAGCATAGGAATCGCCGCCCAGGAAGGTGGCGTAAACCAGGCCGCTGCCGTCGGGAGTCAATTTGGCGACGAAGGCATCGTTGAAAAAGCCCTCAATGGTTGGGTCGAACACCCCTGGGGTGGTCGGAAAGGTGGTGTAAGCCCGGCCGGTGATGTAAGCCGAGCCAGTGCTGTCTACAGCAATATCCTCACTGCTGTCGAAGTAGATATTGCTGCCGATGAAGGTGCTGTAGATGAGGTCGCTGGTGGCTGCAGCTTGGGCCGGGGAGCTGGGGGGCCCTTCGACTTCGCTCAGGACAGGCAGGGGGGCAGGGGAGAAAGGAGATACGACTTCTAAACCGTTAACTTCAGGCGTAGCTGTGGATAGGTCAACGGGTACACCGTCGGCGGTTACGGCTTGCAGCAAGGGCAAAGTGACGTCGCCCAAAGCGGTGGCCAGATGGAGACCGCCTGCTCCGTCCAGGGCGGCAGCCTCTGCCCCCTCGACCTGCAAACGGATGCCGGCCAGGAGTGACACATCAGTCATTGCCTGCGCAGCCACATCTCCGCCTTTAGCGACCAGGCGCTGGACGAGCTGCCCGTTGTCGCTGGTGATTTCCAGGTCAAGGCCGGGGTAGAGGTCCAGGTAACGTATCCCCGCCCAGACCGGCACGTCGGTCCGCCACTGAGCCGGGTCGCTGCCGGTAAAGTAGGAGATAGTTGGGTCAAGACGCTGAAAAGGCTCGATCCGAGGCTGGGGGTTGGCATTGATAAAGCTCACTTTGAGGATGAGGCCGCGTTGGGGAAGGGCAGGCGGCGTTTGCTGCTCATCCAGACTCTGAGCTTGGGCATCCGGTTGAGTTGGTTCAAGGAGGGTGAACCAGAGGGCGGAGTCGGTCAGGGAGAGGCTGGCCGGCTGACCGCTTGCCTGAAAGCGAACGATTTCGCCGTTGGTGGCGGTAGGAAACTGCCCCACATTTTCCACAAATAACAAGGGGGGACCAGAGAGAGCGCGATCCTCAACCGGAATAGCCGGCAGGGAAACAGACGGGCCTGGCTCAATAATCTCTGCCGGTAAAGGCGTTACAGTTGGCTCGGCGGTCGCCTCCAGTGTGGCGGCGGGCGTCGGAGTGACGGTCGGCTCTTCGATCTCTACGGGCAGGGTAGGCGGTAGGGTAGCCGTTTCAATGGAGGCATTGCCTTGTTGGGCTAGCGCCGGTAAGGGAAGGGAGTTGGACCCAATAACGATACAAACAAAAACCAGGCCGGTTAGACAGAGAACCTGGCCCATTTTCCGTGCAGGCAGAGTTGGCATCGAGTATCCTACTTTCTCCCCCTTTGACTGGTTTATAAGTTTTGACCAAAACAAAAAAGCCAGCTCCACAAAGTGAGCTGGCCGACCAGACCAGATACAAAACCGGCGAGCGGCGATGCTTGACCGATTGTGGGGCAGTTGTCAAAGAACAATAACTTTTACCGCTTTTAGTTTAGCATAAAAGCGGTAAATTTTCCATCCTACTTTGGGACTAGAGTCCTGTTCACTGCTCTGAAAAAGTTCAATCATCCCTGTCCCAGTCTACTTCGATGTGGGCCTCATCGGAATAATCCTGATATTCTACTCTGATGATGTGAGAGCCAGCGCCGACATCATGGAAGGACGCGGTGACAGTACCGCCGTTCTCGGAGTCTTCCTCAAGAATGAGCCAATCATCCAGATAAATTTTGACCCGGTCTTCTTCAGCGAGCTTAACCTCAAAGTCATAATCCCCTTCTTTTAACACAACTGTTCTCTGCCAGCGCACGGAGAAGTTGTCGTCATTCATGCCTGGAGCCGGCTCATCGTCGTCCCAATCAAAATCTATGTCGTCGTCCTCTCGAACCAGGAAGGGGGCGTCGCGGAAGTCGGGATTGTTGTAATATTCGCCCACCCATTTATCTGTTGAAATGAGGGTCTTCTCGAACCAGACTTTGATATGGGCATCGCCGGCTGCCTCGAAAAATTCGACTGTGAGCGTATGGACCCCGGGCTTGACGTCGGCAAAAATGCCGGTGTGGAGGACGTAGGGGTTGGTATTCCACTCGTCAATGATCAGCCAGCCATCCAGATAAAGTTTGACCCCATCATCCACGTCAGCCCAAAAACGATAATCGCCCTCCTCCGTAAATTCAAAGGGGCGAGTCCAGCGCGCCGAGAAATTATCGGACGGAATATCAGGCCCAGGGCTGCCTGGACCCCAGTTAAAGTCAAGCGCCGGGTCGTCGCGAACCAGGGCCGGTGAGCCGGCCAGGTTGGGGTTACTGTAATACTCACCGCGCCAACTGGCCGGAGAGGGTGGAGGGAGGGTAGGGGTAGCGGCTGGCATAGGGGTCGGGGTTGGAGCGGCTACCGTTGGCGAGGGGATGGGGGTTGGGGAGACTGCCGTTGGTGAAGCGGCGGGCATCGTCGGACTGATACCCTCGGCGAGAGGCAGGCGAGATAGGTCGCCCCGGCAGGAAACAGCGCTGGCCTTGACCCAGCCTGCTTCGCGCTGCTTCGTTTCAGCCAGCAGCCACAAATCAGCCTCGTTATAATATTTGACGGCAGAGAGAGCCGTTCCTGCCGGTAAAGTTTTGATAGGAGTGTAACTGGCATCAGGACCGCTTCTTAATTGAACGGCGTCAGGGCCAACCACGCAAGGGACAACGAAGGTTGCTGAGGGAGTGCCTGGCGTGGGCGAAGCAAGGGGCGAGAGAGAGGGCAGCGTATCTCCCTCGCTGGTAAAAGAAGTAGGACTGGGTATGGGAGTGGCAGTAGGGCTGGCGGCAGGTTGGGTCAGAGTGGGAGTTGCGGTTTGATCGGGTGGGGACGTGCTTGGGGGAAAGGCACTCGTCGTTGCGCCGGCTGGAACAGTCGCAGTTGCGGTCACTTCAGTAACGAGAGGGCCAGCGGTAGGCGGTGTCTCGCCAGGTGAGCAGCCGGTCAAGAGGATGACGGCCAGGGATAGAGCCGGCCAGATCTTGACCCCTAAGCGCGGATAAGCTTTGTTTTCCATAAGTTTCTCGGCCACGATAGACAACAAATATAGATCCGTAAAATATACTTAAGGAAGCTGGAAATCCTTCAGTCATGGTCAAAGTCTGATGGAACTGGTCGGATTGGCTCTTAATCGCCAGCCATCGAAATTCGTCTCCATCTTTGTACCAACCGGTTGGTAAGGTGAGCGTAATGGATAATGGGGAATATTTTCTAAATCTTGGCGGAGCATCGTGACCCGCTTGGTTCCGGCTTTAAAAGTCTTCGTGTTCTACCTCACGTGAAGTTCAAGTCAGCCCTGGTTCTTTTGAGTTTCAAAGACTTGTGAAGATTCCCAGTTTGTAGAGGTGATCCTCATTTTGGTCTAGACACTTTAGCCAACTTTGCCGGGATACTTGGGGAGTACAAGGCCCATACGTGAAGAGTCTAATCCTTCTCTTTTGTGATTCTCTCCGCAGCTTTTCCAACACATCTTGCAGGATGCTCCCCGCAAAGGGCGTATACATAAAAAAGACCGTTCCATCCGAGTAATCTGCTGTCCGTGCGTCCGTATTGATGAACTCGACCCCTGATAGATTGAGGTCTGCCGCACACGCACGCGCATAATCACAATAAACCGGCTCAAATTCTATCCCTTTGGCGGCCACCCCAGTAAGCAGATGCACCAGGATAGGAACTTGACCCAAGCCGGACCCCACATCGTAGAAAACATCTTCTCGCCTGAGATGAGCTTGCTCTACCAGCTCAAAAATGATTCTGGCTGGGGTTTGTTGATAAGCCACCATCTCCGGTTCTCTGGCTTTTGTCTCCAGGGGGACAGCCTGGCTGAGCAACAACCCATTGATAAACACATCGAGGCTATCATAGCCAATCTCATCATGGCGCTGGCCGCCACCTCCATCATGCCCGACATATTCATCAATCCGACCCCTGAGTGCTGTTCCTGTGCAGCCGCCGTCCCTGATATCTGCCCGAAGCCGTTGAAACAAGGTATTGTCAATGTCTTCCAGTTGGCGCTTGACCCTCTCCGCATCCTGTTTTAGTGTGATCAGTTTTTCTGGCGGATTTATTGTCTGGAGCAGTCCTTCAATCCGATCAATAATGTTGAACTCGAGATAGTCTATGGCTTCTACCCGGCTGTTAAAGTTTGTTTCTTCGTAGAGAGCAGAGTTTTTCTCGATGGTCTTAATGTCTGATTGTATTTTGTAGATGACCATTATAGTTTACACAATTCTGCTCGACGCTGTAGCCCCTCTCTTGACCGCAGCGATAAAGGGAGATCAAAAGTTGTTTGGCGATGTCCAGGCCCGCTTGCAGCCAGACCTTGATCCGTAGTCAGCGCAACGTACGGAAAAAGGCGCGGATGTCAGCTACCAACAGCTCAGGCTCCTCCAGCGCGGCGAAGTGGCCACCGTGCGGCGGATTGCTCCAGTGCTGGATGTTGTAGCTCCGCTCGGCCCACTCCCGCGGAACGAGCAGCTCCTTTTCGCCGGGGAACATGGCGATGCCGGTAGGGGTCTCAATCCGTTCCCCCAGCCGGAGAGGATTGGGGTTGGGATCGTGTCGCTGTTCGTAATAGCGGCGCATGGAGGCGTTGATTGTCTCCGTTACCCAGTAAAGGGTAATGGTGGTCAATAGTTCATCCTTGGTAAAGCGGCTCTCGACATCGCCCCCACAGTCGCTCCACGCCCGAAACTTTTCGACAATCCAGGCGGCCAGGCCGACCGGGGAGTCATGGAGGCCGTAGGCCAGTGTTTGCGGCCGGGTAGCCTGGACCTCGGCATAGGCCCCCTCCTCCTTCTCCCAGCGCCTGACCCGCTCCAGGTAATCTCGTTCGGCCGCCGATAACTCGGCGTCGGGTGGCAGCGGCTCCGGCCAATCCAGGTCGACCGAGCCGATATGGATGCCGATCACTACATCCGGATGGAACCGGCCGAGGGCGCTGGTCACTCTGGCGCCGATGTCCGAGCCGTGTGCCCCAAAGCGGCGATAGTCTAAAACTTCGGTCATCAAGGTACGCCAGAGGATATCGACTCTCAGTGAACCCCGCTGAGCAGGGCGCTCAGAGAAGCCGAAGCCCGGCAGTGACGGCACAACGACATCAAACGCATCGGCCGGATCGCCCCCATACGCGGCGGGGTCGGCCAGCGGCCCAATGATCTTGTACATTTCGAAGAAGGTACTTGGCCAGCCGTGTGTTACCACCAAAGGGAGGGGTTGCGGGCCCTGCCCTCGAACATACACGAAATGCAGGTTAAGCCCATTGACCCGCGCCTGAAACTGGGGTAGCTCGTTGATGAGTCGTTCTTGCTTGCGCCAATCAAACTGCGTTAGCCAGTAGTGGACAAGTTCCTGGAGATACGACAGCTCGGTCCCATAATCCCAGCCGGCTCCTTCAACCTGATCCGGCCATCTCGTACTCCTGAGGCGGCTCTTCAGGTCGTTGAGCATCTCTGGAGTTACAGCTAACGTAAATGATTCCACCCGGCTCTTAATCCTTTCTTTGCAAATCAAAGTAGTTAGTGAAGCGTCATCAGTTCAACTGTCCGCTGCTCACGGTTCACTATTTTCAGCGGACGAACTCGCTCTCTCCTCGCATTTTCCTCGCACCGATTTGGTAGGATCACAGTATAACACAGTTTTGCGGCTGAAGGTAGCATGGCAAACCTTCAGCTTCTGAAAAATCCAAAAGAAAGGAAACCCTTATGAGCATTATCAACCCAAAATATGTTATCGCCTATCCCGCTCAAGCCAATGGCCGGGGTCAGGTCAGCGCCGGCGCCGCAGAAACCGTTGAACAAACACTCGAAAAGTCCGAGACTGCCAGGACTTTGATCCTGGAACGGTTTTGGCTGCTGACCCCCGACCCAGACGCCGGCCAGGATGATCAACATCTGCGCGCCCGCTGGCAGTTGAAACAGGTAGAAGGGAGGCAGAATCGATGACCCCACCCAAACGAGCACAGTATTGTTCCTATCTGCTCCATTGCTGGGCGGAGACCGACGCCAGCGGAGAAGTTATCCTCTGGCGCTTCAGCCTGGAAGACCCCCACACCGGCCAGCGGCATGGCTTTGCCAGCCTGACGGAACTGGTCATCGCCTTGCAGGATGAGTTGATGGGGGAAAAACAGGGAGTAGGGGTAGAAGAGAGATCTCTACTTCCGACGAATGAAAGGAGAACACAATGTTAAATACCAGCCTCGAATACGACCTGGCTCAGGCCATCCAACGGGATCGCTTGCGAGAGACAGAACAGGCCCGTTTAGCTAATCAAGTGACTCAGCCAACAAAAGGCTATGAATTTTTCTTCAGAAGCCAGCCCATCTTCAACCCCAAACAACCCGGCCGGCTGATCTACGTCATCGTCGAGGGCGAAGTGGCTATTTTTCAACATGAGCGCCTTATCGAGATGGTGGGGCCGGGCCAATACCTGGCCGAAGCCACCCTGCCCGCAACCGCCGGGTTGATGGCTATAGCGCATACCGACTGCCGGCTCGTCGCGATCAATGAGGTCATGCTGGCCGTCCTGGCCCAGTGTCCACCGGAGATTGTAGCCTGGGTCATCCAGATGATGATGGGGCTGCCCCGGCTCCGGCCCGCCATCCGCTGGCCGGCTTCTCTCCTGGCCAGCCGGGCCGCCCGCCAGGCCGAGCGACCCAGAGAGCAGGCCGGGGTTTTCCCTGTGGTTCGGACAGAAGGAGTAGGGAGTAAGAAGTAAGGCAGGGGGATTGCGACAAGATTCCCCCTACTTCCTACTCCCAATTGATGGAGGCAACCGATGCAACTGCAAATCGCTTTTGAAACTAACCAACCACCCCTCTCCAGCCGCGAGTGGGAAATCCTGTCGCTGCTGGCCGAGGATTACAGCAACGCTCAAATTGCCCGCCGCCTGGTCATCAGCCAGAACACGGTCAAGGTCCACCTGCACAACATCTTCGAGAAGCTTGAGGTGCAGACCCGCCTGGGCGCGGTGCTGCTGGCCCTGCGCCAGGGCTGGCTGACCCTAACATAGTAACCAGTTATCAGTATCCAGTCTCTTACTGATTACTGACTACTGATTACTGACCACTGTATTTCCAGAGGAGCAAAATGATGAAACCAAACATCTTAAAAGCAACTTTTATCAAAAGCCTCGTTCTGGCCCTGATCCTGCTGCTGGCCGGCAGCGGTTGGCTGGCCGGCCCGGCTGCGGCCCAAACGGCGATTACCGTCGGCTGCAATACGGAAGAACTGATCGCGGCCATCGCCGCGGCCAACAGTAACGGCAACGGGCTGGATACGATCCAACTGGCCCCCGACTGCACCTATCCGATGCGCAACCACAATCGCACCGATACCTTTAATGCCCTGCCGGTCATCGTTGAACCGCTGCGGATCGAAGGCCAGGGCGCGATCCTGTCAGGCAACGAATCAGGGTTAGGGTCGCGTCACTTTCACACCAGAGCACCCCTCACCCTGGTCAACGTGACCCTTCGCCGTGGGGTCAGCAGTACCAATGGCGGGGCCATTTTCGCCGAGGTGGAGCTGAAGCTGGTGAATGTAAAAATCGAGTCTAGTAAGGCGGGGAGCAATGGTGGGGGCATCTATGTCCAGGCTGCACTTTCCGTCGAGAATAGCCAATTTGTGGAAAATAGCGCGTTGAACGGAAACGGCGGGGGGATCTCCGCCAACTCAATCTCCGATGACCTCCTCGTGCTTCACGCCACATTTGTTGGCAATACAGCCGGGGGCGATGGCGGCGCGATATTCGCCAGAGGGGCGTTAAGCATCAATCAGTCCACATTTACTACCAATACAGCCGGTAGCGAGGGCGGCGCGATAGCGATATTCAACCAGAACGGAAAGAGGTTAAGCATCAAACATTCTTTCTTTGAGTTTAACAGCGCCGCATTTCGAGGCGGCAGTCTCTATGGTGGGAGTATTGCTGAGGTCACCCTCGCTGGTAATACCTTTCGCCACAACCAGGCCCCTGAGGGCAGCGGCCTCTTTTTAGCCAGCGGAATCAGCCTTCTGACCAATAACCTGTGGGCCGACAATTACGAGCGAAGCGGCCGGCCCCAGGCTAATACGCTCTGCCTGCTATGCTCCAATGGTACGGGCAGGGTGATTATCAGGCACGATACCCTGGCCAATGTCGCGCCCTTCGGCGAAACGGCCATCCGCGTGAACCGGGGCGATGGCAAGGTCGAGGTGATCAACACGATCATCGCCAACTATCAGACCGGCGTTGCCAATGAGGGCGGCACGGTGACCACCGCTCACAACCTCTACTTTGGCAACGCCGTCAACGAAGCCGGTAACATTCCGCTGAGTACCGGTCACGTGGTCGGTCAGGACCCTCGCTTCGTTAGTCCGGCCCAGGGCGATTATCACCTGCAGGCCGGCTCACCGGCCATCAATAAGGCCACGGACGCCGGCGTGACCACCGACCATGATGGCGCTCTTCGTCCTATTGGACCGGGCTTCGACATCGGGGCCTTCGAGTTCGGCAGCGCGCCTGCGCCCGGTCCTGGCGGCTTCTCAGTCTTTCTGCCGCTGGTGGTCAAGTGAGGAAGGAGCATTTATGAGCGTTCCGCACGCACGGGCAATGAAAATTCGGAGTGCAAAAGCTTAGCTTTTGCACTCCAAAAAACCTATTTAGGTCTCATGAGCCTACGGTAAACCACCAATAATCAAAATATTTTTCGGCGGTCGGCGGTCAGCCGTCGGCGGTCTATTTTTTAGGGAGAACAAAATGAAATCAACCCAATCAATCATCATCTTCAAAAGTGTGGCCGCGCTGCTGGCCGGGCTGGCCCTGATCTTCGGCGGCTGGCTGGCCGGACCGGCCTATGCCGACGAATTTGAGGTGCCGTGCAGTGGTTTAAACAGTGATCTGCACCTGGCCGGCAACATTCGTCGAGCGAATAATAACCCCGGCCTGGACACAATCATCCTGAGCGCGAGCTGTACTTACGTTATTTTCAAATCATACAATGACACCAACGCCCTAAGCGGCTTGCCCACCATTACCGATGACCTGATCATCAAGGGGAACGGGGCCATCATCGAACGCGCCACGGTCCCAAACACCCCAGGTTTCGCCTGTTGGAGAGTCAAGCCAGCCTGACGCTGCGGGATGTGACCCTGCGTAAAGGCAATGTGGACTCCTCCCAGGGCGGCGGGGCGATCTATACCTCAAAACCTCTTACCTTGACCAACGTGACCTTTAGCAACAATAGGAGTATCGGCTCTGCCGGGGCTGTCAATGCCCTCGATTCTCTCAAGTTGGACCAGGTGACGATTAAGGATAATGGAATTACCTTTGCCAGGGACGCAAGCGGGGCGGGTATTTCTGTCGAGGGCAATTTGGTCGCCACGGAGATTACAGTCACCCACAATTTGATTGATGTCAGTGGTGACTGCGCATGTCCCGGCGGGGGGGGTATCTATGTTGCCGGCGATGCGGTGGTATCCGCAGCAACCTTTTCTGAAAATGAAACACGCTCTGCCGGGACTCGTGGTGGGGGGTTATATGTCGAGGGCAATCTGACCCTGTCCGGCAGCCGGTTTTTCAGCAACACCGCTTCCTTGGAAGGGGGTGGAGTCATGGTCAAGGGCGATTTGACCGTGACTGACAGCGACTTTTTCTACAATATCACTGGGAGAGGTGGAGGGATCAGAGTCGAAGGCGATCTGACCGTGACCAACAGCGACTTTTTCTACAACAAAGGAGCCGGGGTGTATGCCGACATCAATACGACGGTCAGCCATAGTCGCTTTTATACCAATACCGGTGGCGGACTTTCTGTCAAAGGAGGGCTGACTGTGGCTGAGAGCGAATTTGTCGGTAACATAGCTTCCCAGGGCGGGGGCGGCGGAATTAATATTGGCGCTGCCGGAAATAACCTCATCACCGGCAGTTTATTCGAACGAAATAGAGGCGGCGGGGTCGTGAGCCTCCAGCCTGCCAGGCTGGAGAACAATCGCTTCATCAATAACCGGGCTTCGTGGGGCGGGGGCGCGTACATCGATTCGGGTGTAGCGCTGAACAACGTTTTTGAAGGCAACCGGGCAGTGGCCGAAGAAAGGAGTGGCTTCAATTTTGGCGGCGGTCTATTTGTGATGCGTGACGCTACGATCCGCAACAACCTGTTCGTCCGAAATCACGCCGATGAGGGAGGCGGGGCCTTGACCATCGCTCAGGTTCCCGGCGGCGGATCGAGCCTGATCGCCAACAACCTGCTGGTTGACAATGAGGCCCCCTCCGGCGCGGCCATTGACATCGGCTTCGAGCTTCCCCAACTCCCCAACCACAACGGCGGGCTATCCGAGATCCACCACAATACCGTTGCCCGCAGCAGCCGCAGTAACGGCAGCGCCATCCAGATCGTCATCGGCACGGCCAACCTGCGAAACAACATCATCACCCGGCACACCATCGGCCTGGGGGCAGGCAACAGGGCGGTCGTGACCTCGGATCACAACCTCTACTTTGACAATCTGCTCAACTATGCCGGGGTCGCCGCCGGTCCCCGCGACCTGACCGCCGATCCTCGCTTTGTGGCCGCGGCGCAGGGCAATATTCACCTCAGCGCCAACTCCCCGGCCAGGGACGCCGGGGGGAACGCCGGCATCACCGTTGACCTCGACGGCGCGCTGCGGCCTCAAGGGCCGGGCTTCGACATCGGGGCTTATGAGTTTGGCAGCGCGCCTGCACCCGGCCCCGGTGGGTTCTCGGTGTTTCTGCCGCTGATGGTCAAGTAACGATAAAAGAGTCGCCACGAGCAAACGCGCACCCCAAGAATGAAAATTCTTGCGGTCTGCCGCCAGTCGGCGGCGGTCTATTTATGAAGGAGAAATAAACTATGAAAACACAACTTATCATCCAATACCTTCGCCAAAAATTAGGCAAAAGAGAGCGGTTGACTACCATGCGTTTTTAGTCCGACCAAAGACAAAAGCGCAGGAGACAACCGCTGGTGGATATAATAATCGTTTTGCAGTGTTTAAGCCAATGTTTAGACAAAACTACACTCCGTCAATTGAGTTGTATGGTGCCGGCCCTCTTAGCGATGAGCGGGCGAGTGACGATGTTGGGTATCTCTCGCTGGACCGAGCCAGGCGGGAGTTACCGAACGATCCAGCGTTTTTACAACAGCACCATTGCCTGGGCCAAAGTGAATTGGATTTTAATCCGCCATCATCTGCTGGACCCGACCGACACCCTGTTGATTGGCGGTGATGAAACGGTGGTGACCAAAGCAGGTCAAGCGACTTATGGGTTGGATCGTTTCTTTTCATCCTTGTATGGTAAGCCAGTTCCGGGCTTATCGTTCTTCAGTTTGTCGCTCATTAGCGTCAACCAACGCACCTCTTATCCGGTGATGATAGAGCAAGGGCTTAAAGAGGCTGAAGAAAAACCCGCTCCCCAGGCTGGCCCGAAAAAGACTAAAAAATCAGCCCCAAAAAAAGGGCGGCCTCAGGGCAGTCGGAACAAAAACCGCCGCCAGGTCGAATTGAAGCCTTATTTAAGCCGCATCCAGACCATGCTCACAAAGCTGTTGGCTCTGATCGGGCTGGACCTGAAGGTGGTCTATTGTGTGCTGGATGGTGCTTTTGGTCACAACTATGCCCTGCAAATGGTCCGCCAGTGCTCTTTACACCTGATTTCCAAGTTACGGGCTGATGCGGCCCTCTATTTGCCTTATACCGGTCCCCAAAAGAAACGAGGGGTCCGCAAAAAATATGGTCAGAAACTCGACTATGCTCACCCGCCTGAGCCGTATCTCCAAGAAACAACCATTGAAGAGGGTATCCAGACGACCATCTATCAAATGACCCTCTGGCATAAACTTTTTCCTGATCAGCTTAATGTGGTCATCATCCGCAAAATCAATCTCAAAACCCAAGCCTGGGCTCAGGTGGTTCTGTTCAGCAGTGACCTGAATTTAGCTTACCCTCAACTGATTGACTATTACCGCCTCAGGTTCCAAATTGAGTTCAATTTCCGTGACGCCAAACAGTTCTGGGGCCTGGAAGATTTTATGAATGTTAACCAAACCCCGGTTTACAATGCTGCTAACTTGGCCATGTTCATGGTCAACTTAACTCAAGTGCTGCTCGGTCATTTTCGCCCTACTTGCCCGACCTTCAGTCTCAATGACCTCAAAGCCTACTTCCGAGGGCGGAAATACGTAGCCGAAACATTAAAATTACTTCCGCAAAGGCCGGAGCCTATTTTTATTGACCAAATCTATGCCCATATCGCTCAAATCGGCAGCATTAATGCTGCCTGAGTGGCGAAGGTATTGATCATCAAAATCTTTTTCCTGCTGGTCGGTCTGCTGCTGACCGGCTGGGGATTGGCCCAGGAGGTCCAGGCCGCCAGCGTGCCTATTCCGGTGGCATGCGGCTCGAATGGTTTTGGCGCCCCGGCCGCCTTGCGGCAAGCCATTAACCTGGCCAACTTGCCCGGTGTTGCTGCCGAGATACAGTTAAGCCCCGGCTGTATTTACCGGCTTGATAGCCAGTTCATCAACACCCCGGCCGATGGCAGCACCAATCTGCCCTATATCACCAGGGATCTGACCATTATCGGGAATGGGGCCACGCTGCAACGCCCGCCGACAGCGCCTCCGTACCGGATACTGCTCATCAAGGCCGGGGTAACGGTCACGATGACCAACGTTACCTTTGAAAATGGGTCGGAACACGCCGCGGGCCATGGCGGCGCGATTCGCCTGAATGATGCCAGCCTGAGCCTGGAAAATGTGACCTTTAGAAATAATGTGGCCGGCATCCACGGTGGGGCAATCTATGCCGCTCCCGGCCGGCTCACGGTGAACGGCGGGCTTTTCGAAAACAACCAGGTTGATCAAGGAAGCGGCGGGGCTATTACCGTAGTTGGGGCCGCCGATATATCCAACGCGACCTTTATCAACAACCGGGCCGCTTCTGCGGGCGCGTTAAGCCTGGGTGGGAAGATCACGGTTGATCATAATGAATTCCACCGGAACAAGGCTCTGGCTGGTAACGGTGGGGCGGTGCGCATTGATATTCTTACCCAGGATGCATTTTTGACCCGCAACAAGTTCTTTGAGAATCAAGCTTTCGACAACGGCGGGGGCGCTTACATCGAGGACCCCCGCTCCAACCGCCCGCCTGCCGTAGGCCATGTGCATGTCTACAACAACCTGTGGGTCAATCAAAGCGCCTCGGACTCAACGCACCTGTATGTGCGGGTGGTCGGCAATGTCATCAACCTTAGAGAAAAATCCTTTAGTATTTATTACAACACGTTTGTGGGCAGCCAATCATCAGCGGGTAATTCCACCGGGGTATCGCTGCGTGAAGATAAGTCTGATCAGGCTACAGCGCTGCCGGCCTTCATCTTTAACAATATCTTCGTGGGGCATGATGTGGCTCTGAAAAATACGGGTGATCTGCAACTGGCGCTCAAAACCAACCTCTTCTTCAACAACCGGGTTAACTTCCAGGGCAATTTTGCCGATCCGCTCAGCTTCATCGCCGATCCCTTATTCGCCAACCCGGCCACTGGTGATTTTCACCTGCTCCCCGACTCGAAGGCCATTGATACAGCCACCGACAAGGGGATTGGTGTTGACCTCGACGGCCGGGCGCGTCCCCAGGGCAACGGCTTCGACATCGGGGCCTACGAGTTCATCGTTCGGAATCCCCAGGATGGGCCGGGGCCTCATGGGTTTTCGGTCTTCCTGCCGGTGGTGGTGAAGTGAGGAGGATGGAACGCGAAGCGTGGAGGATTGGAAGGTTGGAATCTGCAAATTATGGCCGGTATCTCCCGGCCTGACCACTTTGTTCGTACTCCTTCAAAAGCTCTCGATGAGCGGTAATATTCTCCAAAAACGAGTGCCGCAGCCGTTCGTCCTGGATGTTGGCCGCCCGCTCTCGTAGCAGGTGGTTAGCCGTGGCCAGGATCTCTCCGGCACGGGGGTCGTGGGCGGCCCGGAGAATGCGGTAACAGATCAGGTAAACGCGGAAGATCTCATTGATGCCGGAGGAGCGGTCAGCGTCCAGGTAAGGGAGCATGGAGTTGAAGTAGTCCTGGGCCTGGCCAAGTTGACCCTGACTTAAAGCAATCTCGGCCAGCCCAGCCATGGCCATCGCCGCCCGGCGGGGCATGCCCACGGTGTGCAGCAAATCAACGGCGGCCTGATAGGCGGCAACGGCTTCGGTGGGCTGGTTGAGAGCGACCAGGGCATGGCCCAGATGGAGCAGAGCCAGGCCTTCGGCGGCCTTGATACCAACCTGTTGGGCAAATTCTCGGGCCTGCAGGCAGTAATCCCGGGCGGCTTGATGATCGCCCTGGTAGTGCAGCAGCAGCCCCAGCCCGGCCAGAGCGTAACCTTCGTTATGCAGGTTGCCGCTTTTTTGGCGCAGTTCAAAGCAGTATTCGTAATCCCGCCGGGCCTGGGCATAATCGCCCAGGTCGCGCCGCAGGTTAGCCAGGTCACGGACAGTATGCACTTCGGTGATGTAATCTTGCCGCTCGCGGCAAATGTGCAAAGCCCGCTCGAAATAAGCCAGGGATGGGGTATATTCACCCAGTTCATAACAGGCCCAGCCTAACCCGCCATAAGCCAGACTGGTCAGCCAGCGATCATTGATTTCCTCAAAGATCAGCCTTGAACGCTCAAAATTTTCTTTTGAATGAAGATAATCTTCCTGCCCCGCACAGATACCACCCAGGACTAAAAAGAGAAGCCCCTCATTGCGACGATCCCCCAGGGCCTGAAAGCAGATCAGCGCCTGGCGGGCGTAGACCTCAGCCGTGGTGTTATTATTTTGATAATGGCCCGTGATGGCCAGGTCACGCAGGGCCTCGGCTTCGACCCAGGGCAGAGGGATGGAGCGGGCCAGTTTGAGGGCGCGCTCCAACTCAACGACCGCTGGCTCATAAATACCCTGGAACTGGAGAGCGTCGCCCAACTGCCGGCGAGCCACGGCTTCCAGGGCCGGATCTTGCCGCTCCTCGGCTAAGGTAACGGCATTTCGGGCTACCTCGACTGCTTGAGCGGCCAGACCGCGGCGGGTCAAGATCATGGCCTGGGCAGAGAGCAGTTTGATCAGGACGCTCTGAGCCGTGCTTTGATCGAGGACCATCTCACGGGCCAGGGCGGTGGTTTGAACCTGGATTGCCGCTTGCCTGAAACAAGTTTCGCCTTCTTGAAACAGATTGGTTACATCGCAAAATCGGGCCAGGCCGGAGATACTCCGGTCAATGGCTGCCAGGTCAAGATTATTTACCGCCCAGCGCCAGGCCTGGCGGATGTTGTCGAGTTCGGGTCGTAGTTGAGCGGCGATACGGTGAGGCTGGCGGCCCCATAGCTCGGCCTCTTGCTGGCTGATCCGGTGCAAATAATAGGCACTGTAACGTGACCACAGGTGTTTGGCGGCTTCGTGAGACGGCGTACCGGAGGTAGCCTCGGCCCTGTCCTGGACCAGCCACAGTTTCTCGGCTGCATACTGGCGGAGGAGTTCGTGCATTTCATAACGGCCTGAGCTGGTCAGACGCAGCAGTGATTTGGTAACCAGGTTCGCTAAGGTCGGCAGGGAGATGCCGGTAATGTGTTTGGCCGCTTCGAGCTCAAACCCGCCGTGGTAGATAGACGATTTGGCAAAGGCGTCTTGCTCGCGGGGTGACAGCATCTGCCAGGATTGTTCAAAAACGGCGCGCAAACTGCGATGGCGCTGGGGCAGATTGCCGACGGAAGTATCGAGAAAATCGAGGCTCTTTTCGATCTCAGCCGCAATCCCGGCACAAGGGAGGACCGGCAGCCAACTGGCCGCGAGTTCCAGGGCCAGGGGAACGCCTTCAACCAATTGGCAAATGCGGATAACCCAGGCAATCTCTTCCTTGGTGCAGGTCACCTGGGCATGGGCCTGCTGGGCGCGCTGCATAAAGAGGGTGACGGCGCTGTAGGCTTGTTGGATGCCGGCCGGGTCCACGGCCGCGGTGACCTCCGTGGGGAACTCCAGGCCGCCTAACTCCAGAACCCATTCGCCCAGCAGGTTAAGTCGAGTGCGAGAGGTGACGAGCAGTTTCACCCCAGGGGCCTGGTTGAGCACCTCTGACAGAAGCTTCGCCTCGGCAGTCAGGTGCTCAAAGTTGTCCAGGATCAGCAGCATAGTTTTGGGCCGCAGGATGTCAAGCGGGTGGGTCATGACATCGGCCGAGCTGTGGAAGAAGAGGGTCAGCGCGTCCAGGAGGGTGGCGGCCAAACCGTTGGCGGCGTAGCCGTCTGGGCCGGCTTCCCCGGCGGTAGAGGGTGTGACAGAGGTCAGATTGACCAGGCAAATGCCATCAATAAAGGTCACCCCGTCAAGAGTTGCTTCCGGCCTGGTCAGAGATTTAGCCACTTCCAAAGCCAGGCGAGTTTTGCCGATGCCGCCGGGACCAACAAGGGTGAACAAGCGGCAGGCTGGGTCGGCCAATTGGCGAGCAATGTACTGCAATTCGGCGGTGCGGCCCACAAAAGGGCTGGGCGCAGCCGGAAGGTTGTGGGGCAGGGGCGCGCCGCTCGCCTTGAGCCGCTCGAAGAGAGCCGTGGTTTCGGCCATTGGCTCAACACTCAACTCCTCAGCCAAGACCTGGCGACAGATTTCGTACTGAGCCAGCGCCGCATCCCGCTGGCCGCTGCGAGCCAGGAGTAACATCATCTGCCGGTGGGCCGCCTCCTGCCATGGTTCCAGCCCCAACCACCGCCGGCAATATTCCAGGGCTGCAACCGGGTTGTCCTCCAGGCGGGCGCTCTGCTCGGTTAAACGCTGCAGGGCTTGCAGCATCAACTCTCGTAGATACTCCCGCTGTCCCAAAGCCCACTCTTCAAATTCCAGGGCGTTTTTAACATAGAAACCCTCCAGAAAATCGCCCCGATAGAGACTTACGGCCTGGCGCAGGGGAGCTAAATCACGCTCCGGGTTGTCCGGCTCCAACAGAGTGCTGCCTTCAACCGCCGCCTGAAAGACGACCGCATCTATGGCAGCAGGGAGCTGGTGGTTAAAAACCACGCTGTGCCGCTCGATCAGCAGATAGGGGTCGAGCAGTTGGCGCAGATTAGTCAGGGCTTTGGTCAGATTGCGTTTGGCCGTGGCTTCGGGCAAATCGCCCCAGAGAAGGGTGGCCAAGGTATCCCGGCTGTGAGCCTGGCCGGTCACGGCCAGGTAGTAGAGCAAAGCTGGCACTTTGGCGCTTTCAAAGCCTGTTACCGGCGCACCGTTAAGTATAATCTCCGGTTTTCCGAATAGATTGAGTTGCAGACCTTCCATGTTGGATCTCCCCCCTGCTCAACTCAAACTTTCCTCGCATTTTCCTCGCACTCTTTTGGTAAGATGGAGTATATCACAGCCTTGCTGATGAAGGTAGTTTAAACAAAATCTTGACCCCTTAAACATAAGGGCGAACTAAAAAGTAAGCAAAAAGGAGACTGACCTATGATCAATGAAATTGCAGCCTTTACCCCGGCGCAGCCCGCCGACATCGGATTACTGCTTCGTTTTAACCGGGAGCTGAATGAACATGATGGCGCCCCGTTTGATGAAGCGCGCACCTGTACAGCCTTGAAAAACCTGATTGGCCGGCCCGACCTGGGCGGGATCTGGTTGATTGGGGTAGCAGGCCGTCCGGTCGGCTACCTGGTGCTGACCTGGGGCTACAGCCTGGAATTTGGCGGGCGCGATGCTTTCCTGGACGAGCTGTATCTCGAAGCCGGCTACCGCGGCCGGGGCCTCGGCCAGCAGGCCATCCACTTTGCCGAAGAACAGTGCCGGGACGAGGGCGTCCGGGCGCTCCATTTGGAAGTGGCGCGGAACAATGCCAAGGCCCAAATCTTTTATGGCAAATCAAATTTTGCCAGCCGGGCGCATTATTTCTTGATGTCCAAGCGATTGGAGAAATCTTATGAGCGAGTATAAATCGCCCGACGTATTCCAACAAGCCCTCCGGTTCGAGCGTCTGCGGGCCTCATTTATGAGCCTTATCTGCGGCCTGGTGTTTTTGTGCGCGCTGGTCGCCGCTACCCGCATCCCGGATTATCTGGCCGCGCCGGATTATCTCCGACTGATTGGGGTGTTCCTGTTCATCTTGCTGGCCCTGGCCGGTCTGGTAGCCAATATCTATCACCATCGCTGTCTCCAGCGGCTGGCGGCAGCTAAAAATCCCGCGAATGAGGGACGATCAACAAAACATCAGAAATTACGAGATTGGGTTTAATCTCCAATCTCTATCATCAAAGGAGTTAACAATGAACCAACAAATCTTATCTCAAGTTGACCATGCCGCCATCAAGGTCAGCCAGACCATCACGATGCTACTGCTCTTGACGGCCTTCATTCTGGATAGCTGGCTCCTGACCACCTTTGTGGCCGGGGTCAACCTGGTCGGCGCGGCTATGCCGGCGCTCTCTCTTTTCAGCCTGATCTACCGGCGCCTGCTCAAACCGGGCGGGCTGGTCAAGCCGCATCTCGTGCCTGATTACCCCGAACCGCACCGCTTTGCCCAGGGATTCAGCGGCACAGTAACGGCGCTATCGGCCCTTCTGGTCTGGGGTGATGTAAACGTGCTGGGTTGGGCCTTGAGCTGGCTGGTCATCGTGCTGGCTAATCTAAACGTGTTCGCCGGCTTTTGCGCTGGCTGTTTTACCTATTACCAGCTCAGCCGGCTGGGCGTGCCAGGGTTTCAGCGTAGCCCTCGGTGGGTATAGTCACAGGAGAAAACCTATGTTCGAACGACTCTTGATTGCCCTCATCATCGGCGCATTAGCGGCCGGTGTGTATTTGCTGCTCAACCACTGGCAGCGGCGACGTGCTACCGCCACCAACCAACAAGCGGCCGCACCGGGACAGGCGCGAGTGCTCTACTTCCATAGCGAACACTGCCGGGCTTGTCGTGCGCAGGGCCATTACCTGGCCCAACTCGACGACCTGCACCGGGCGCTGATCGAGCCGGTTGAGGTCGAACAGTCGCCGGAGCTGGCCCGGCAGTACAACATCCTGACCGTGCCGACAACCATCCTGATTGATCGGACGGGCAGGGTGCGCTACATCAATCCCGGCCTGGCCAACCTGTTCAAATTGACCCGCCAGTTGGAAGATGTCATGAAACTTTGAGAACTAAAGGATCTCTTCCTAATCAGGTAACGGCAGCCAGCGCTGGTGATAGGAGCAGGCTGGGTGAGCAGGTTATGAAGAAGGTGACAAAAAACAAGGTCACAAACCTATGACGCATTCTTATCATTTTTGTCCTTCTTTCATTCCGTGACTTCTAAGATCAAGACCTGCCCGTTTGCAGTTCCGATGAACAACGTCCGATCCTGGGCAAAGTTGGGCGAAATCGCCAGGGCGCTCGGCTTGACGCCCTTAGTAAACTGAAGGGTCTGCCAGGTTTGGCCGCCGTCTTTAGACTGATAGATCGTTTCGCCGACCAGCAGGAAGATGGGGCGATTGGCTTCGCTGGCGGGCGCGTAAACCAGCGAGGGCGTAACTCTGACAGTGGCATAGGCGTCGAACGAAAGTTCGGGCGAAAGCACCTGCGCCCAATTCCGCCCGCCATCGCTTGAGCGGTACAGAGCATTTTTGGTCATATCCATACTGTCCGTGCCGTGGATGAATAAGGTCTGCCATTTAGCAAATAAAGGGGCCAGGCTCAGCATCTGTACATCAATCCCTGCCGGCGTGGGGCCGATCTGCTCCCAGCGGTCGCCCCCGTCACGCGAAAGATACAATTCGGTTTGTTCCAGACTCTGATTGAAGGCCGTGCAGGCCACTGTCCTATCCGTGGCAAATTCAGGAGATAAGGCCACCATGCCAGGACAACCCGGTTGACCTGGCAGCACTTCGTTCAAGGACTGCCACGTTTGTCCCCTATCCCTGGAACGATGCCAATAGCCGGCCTGGGCGAAAATGGTCTGATCGGCGGGAAAATCCGGCGAAGGGAGGATTTGGCCAATCCCCATGTGGTCCAACCCGGCGCTGGCGGGCTGCCATAAGCGGCCGCCGTCGCTTGATGTGAAGATGCCCAGCCCGGCGACTCCGGCGAAGAGGGTCTGGTCGCGGGCGTAGTTGGGCGATACGGCCAGGGTGGTCAGCAATTCACAACTGCCGCGCAGACCGCCCCACGATTGGCCCCAGGTCTGGCCGCCATCGGCGCTGAGGAAAAATGAGCCTTCATTCAGAGAAGGGCTGTTGCACTCATAGGGTGGGTTGGGGTCGCTCCACAGACCAAATAACGTTTGATCTTCGACCCAGTTGGGCGAGACGGCCAAAAATGTAACCGGGGTATCAGGCAAGGGCCGGTTTGTCAGCGGTTCGGGTGCTGGCGCCTGGATAGCGCGCACCGGCCAGGTTTGTACCCGGTCATTGTCCCGAAACCGGAGTTGGTCGGCAGCGGCGTCGTAGCCGGCAAAGTTGCCGGCCAGGGGGCGGGGCAGATGCAGCCGCAGGGCCATTGTCTGCGCATCAAAGACCCGCAGGCTGTTTGAAGTGACTTCGTAAAAGCGTCCCCGTTTGGCATCAAAGCCCAGCGTTTCGCCCACTTCGGCCCAGCCGCCCGAGGAAACCCAGGGCCGCCCATCGCGCCAGACCGAGCGAATGCCGTTATGCCAGCCCGCCGGGGTACTTACATCGCCCAGGTAGAAATAACGGCCCAGGACCGTCCCCGCGCCGGAATAGCTGCCGCCCGCTTCGGCAATCTTAGCGCCGGAAGGGAGCTGGTAGGACTCGATCGTAAACCCGGTATTGCCGCCGAGTGAGGAGTTGCAGCTAAACGTTTGGGCGGCCAGATAAAGAATCCGGTTAGCCGGGTCATAGGTGGTCTTGCTGATTGCCGGGACCCCCAGGCCCGGGCCGCCCCAACAGGTTACAACTTCGCTGAAGCCGCTGGTTATAGTATCCATAATAGAACCGGTTGCCGGGTCCATGATATAGGCCACGTTATCCCGAAAAGCCAGCACCCTGCCGCTGGTGGGATCGACTTGAGGCGCGGCGACGGAAGCGTGGAGGGGGATGTCCGGCAGGAAAATAAGGTTGCCCAGGCGCTCGGTTTGGGTGTTGACCACCGCCAGCCCGGCCTGGCCCTGATCAATGTAGAGCCGGTGGCGCGGACTGTCCAGGGCCAGTTCGCCCACCAGGTTGTAAGTAGCCAACAGATGTTCATCGGCGGAAGCTAAAACCAATGTTTTCTCAATCCCCTCCACTCTTCCCCTGGCATAGCTGCGTCCCGCCTGGTCATCCGTGAGGTGCGGGCCGGTGATTTCGACAGCAGCAGGCGGATTGATTGCCGGGGTAATGACAAAGGCGGGTAAGGCCGGCGGTGAAGCAGCCCAGCCGCGCTCGTCGAACTCGACGATACCGGCGCCGCTCTGACCGCCCCCCAGCCACTTGTGCCCGGCCTCGTCAATCGCCAGCGCCTGGATGTGGCCAAAGGGTAAGCCATCGCGTCGGGTGTAGCTGAGCCAGCGGGCACCATCCAATACGCTGAGGCCGCCGCTCGTACCAGCCCAGAGATGGCCGGCCTGGTCAACAGCCAGGGCATAAACCATATTGCTGGCCAGACCATCGGCGGCGGTGTTGGTGGTCCAGCTTTGTCCGTCAAACAGACTGACGCCGCCGCCGGCAGTGCCAAACCAGAGCCGCCCGGTCGAGTCAACCGCAATGGCGTTAACCTGGTTGTGGGCCAACCCGTCGGCGGTCGTGTAGGTAGTCCAGCTTTGCCCATCAAACCGGCTCACCCCGGCAGTAGTGCCGAACCACGGCCAGTCGCTCTGGTCAATCGCCAGGCTCAGGACTTTGTTGCTGGCCAGGCCATCGTCAACCGTGTAGCTAGTCCACCTCGTACCGTCAAACGTGCTGACACCCCCGCCCAGGCCAATCTCCTCGGCGGTGGCAACCCATGTGCGCCCGGTCCGGTCAAAGCCGATAGCCCGAACCTGGTCGCTGATCAGGCCATCGGCCGGGGTATGACTACGCCAGGTGCGGCCATCAAATTCGCTCACGCCGCCGGCGCCGGTCCCCACCACAGAACGGGGTCCTCCCACCCAGATACGCCCTCGGTTGTCAACCGCGATGGCGTTGATGGAATCGCCAGCTAATCCATCGGCGATGGTATATTGGGTGGAGGTATTATCGCCGCGATTCCAGCGCAAAACCCCGCTATCGGTCGCAGCCCAGATGGTGTTACCGCTGGCGACAAGGGCGCGGGTGCTTGAAGCAGGAAATGGGCTTGGCGGCAGGGAGGGTGAGGTCGCAGCTAAAGACAGAACAACGCCCCCCCTTGGGAAGAACGCAGCAATCATTAAGGCCATGATAGACAGCCTCAAGTTCAGATGGCTCATTGGTCGCTCTCCTCTGTAGGAGGTGGCGAGGGCTGCCAGGCCGGGGAGTAGCCGGACATAATTGGGGGGATAGGCAGTTGGGTCACGTTCTGGCTTTGGGTATCCATCAGGGAAATGCCATCAGAGTCATCCCTGAAAGCGATATACCGGCCATCGGGCGACCAGACCGGGTCACGCCCTTGAAGGTCACGCCCCTGAACAAGCTGCTTGTAGCCTGTGCCATCGGCCCTGATCAAGTCAATCCAGACCCCATCCTCGCTGCTACGGGTATAAACAATCGTTTGACCGTCAGGCGACCAGGTTGGCCTGAAGATCCTCCGGCTTGAGGTTTGGGTCAACTTGCGGGGATTGCTGCCATCCGCCTGCATCAGGTAAAGCTCGTATTTATCTTCAACCTCGCGGTCTGAAGCAAAGGCGATGGTTTGCCCGTCGGGCGACCAGGCCGGATCCAGATCTCTGGCGGTGTTGTCGGTCAACTGGGTCAAGCTGCTGCCGTCGGTCTTCATTCCATAAATTTCGAACTCTCTGTCACGCCTTGAGACAAAAACAAGCGTTTGTCTATCGGGTGACCAGGCATGATCCCAGCCCTCGATGTCGGCCAGCTTACTCAGGCTGCTGCCATCGGCGTGGGCGACGTAGATGCCGTAGAGAAATGGAACCGCAAGGAGGAGTTGCTGGCTGTCGGCTGACCAGGTGGGGCAAACATAAGCCGCATCCCCATGGGTGGGCGTCACATCAACGATTAGCCTGGGCTGATCCCCACCAGCGGCATTTATAACATAGATATCATAGTTGGAACTGAAGGCGATTTTCTGACCATCGGGCGACCAGGCGAAACAGCCGATCACTCCTATCTCGGTCAGCCGGGTCAGATTGCTGCCGTCCATATTCATTAGATAAATATTCCCTGCGGAGAGGAAAGCGATTTTGCCTGTCCCCCCGCCGACCGGCGTTGGGGTAGGGGCCGTGGGTTCATCCATCAATAGGGAAGTGGTCTGGTCAAGCGGTGAGGTGATTTGCAGCGACTCGATCAACCCATCCAGCAGGCTCAGGTTGGGGGAAAAATCACCGGGCGAGAGCGCATCCAGGCCTTGGGTTGATTCCTGCACGTGGCGGCGAAAATCTTCCGACGTTTCAAATGATTGGCCTTCGACCACACTGGCCAGGGCCGGGGTTGAAACCGGGTAGAAGAGGGCAATGTAATATTGGCCGTCGGCGGTCAAGCCCTGAAAAGTGTAGAAGATGTCCTGGTTGCTGATCGACCCGCCAATAGCGTGTTGGGTGATGAAACGAATCCCTGACCCGCCGGAGAAATCCAGGTATTTGACCTGTGCTTTGAAAACCTGGGTATCGTGGACCGGCGGCAGAAAAGGAATATCGCCCTCAAAGGTGAGCGGGCGATCAACCAGGATGGCTTGCAGCCGGTCAATAGTTTCGTTGATGATGGGGGTGGCCTGCTGGAGCGGCTCTGGGCCATAAATCGAGCGATAGTCCTCCACCGGATAAATCCGCAGGTGAGGCCGCCAGATCACCCGAGTCGGTGGGGTGCTGGCCGGGTCGTTGTAAAAGTAGAATCTGAGATGGGTGGGGTAGGCCATATCGGGGGAGGGGCCGGTGGGTCCACCTGCATAAGGTTTGGCCAGTTGGATTTCGCCGGTGACGTCGGCGGCCAGGCCCTGGTAGGTAAAGCTGACCTGTTGGGGTAGGGGAGTAAGCTGCATCCCGGTATAACGGTAATTTATAGCCGGGGTTGATGGGAGAGCGACCGTTGGACTAGGCACGGGCTGCGGGGTTGAGGTCAATGAAGCGATTTTTGCCGGCGGCGCTAATTGCAGGGCTAACCCGGGCAGGCCAACGATTAGGATCAGGCTGAAAAACCAAGTTAACGATTGGCGCATCTTTACTCAACTCCAGTTAATCTGCCAAATGAAAGGCACATAGTTTTCACCAAAGTAACTCTCTCCTTTACTGAATACACCGCTCGCGCATGATAAGTTCCACGAGCCGGTTACTTTACTTCAATCCTTATAGCAGTATCCACATAAATTATTACACAATTATATCCGCTTTATCCCCAAAATCGGAAGTAATTGACGATATTTTGCCGTTGCTCGCATCATCCGGGATAGTCCATCGTCTGCAGGTAGAACCCTCGATTTTGACAAACAGATAATCCCATAATAAAATGCCCGTTACCGCTAACGTTACCGCTAACGAAACTTAGATAAAATTGTTAAGAGCCAAACTATCCCATGGGGCGAAAAGTCAATCGGGTCACAATCAGAGATATTGCCCAAGAGCTAGGCATTACCGCTATGACCGTCTCGCGGGCTTTGAATAATAAACCGGATATTTCGCCAGAGACCAAAGAGCGTGTCATCGAAACAGCCCGACGTTTGCAATATGTGCAGAGTGCTTTGGGCCAGGGGTTAGCTTCGGGTTATGCCAGAGCCGTTGGTTGTGTTGTCACCACCCTGGCCGATCCTTTTGCCGGGCGCATCCTCGAAGGCATCGAGAGTGTGGCCCGTGAGGCTGGCTTTGCCTTAATTGTCGTGACGTCTCAGGCCGACCCGGAACGGCAGCGCATGACAATTGTAGATACCTTCAATGCTTATCGAGTGGGAGGTATCGTCGTCATGTGTTCGCATTTCCAGCAGCAGTATTTTTCAGATTTAATCAAGCTGAAATCTCCTATCGTGTTGATCAATAGTGAGGGTGCGACTGCTCGCGCTAATTCGGTCAGGATTGACGAAATCCATGTCGCGCGCTTAGCTGTGACCCATCTGGTTGAACTTGGCCACCGCCGCATCGCTCACCTGAAGGTCGCCGCCGATGTCATTTCCGGGCAAGCTCGCTGGCTGGGCTACCGGCAAACCCTAATTGATCACGGTCTGCCCTGCGACGATACCTGGACCATTGAAACAGAAAACAGCGAAGTAGGGGGGGCCGCTGCGGCTCGCCAACTGCTTGAGCTGGACCCACGCCCCACGGCAATCTTTTGCTATAATGACCGTACCGCCGTGGGCGCACTGGCTGCGCTCCGCCAGGCCGGGGTCAACGTTCCCGCAGCGATGTCGGTGGTGGGCGTGGATAACGCCCCTGTAGCAGAATGGGTAACGCCTCCGCTGACAACGGTTCGCCAGCCTGCCCGCCAAATGGGCCGCCTGGCAATGGAGCAAATTCTCCAAATCTTGAGGGGAGAGAGCGAGATGAAGGACATAGTCCTGCCTGGCGAGCTAATAATCCGGGAGTCGACAGCGCTACCCCTGCAGTTTGAAGCAAGCTTACGAAGTTGAGTGAAGGTCTTGCAGACCTTTAGGGTCTTGGAAAAATTTTTTGAGGAGAAAATAATCATGCAATCAAACAGCCAAACAAACAAACTGCTCGGTTATCCCCCTGATGCTCGCTTGCTTATTCTCAACACGGATGATTTTGGCATGTGCCACTCAATCAACGAGGCGGTGCGCCAGACGATCCGGCAAGGAGCGGCCAGTTCCTGCAGCTTGATGGTCCCCTGTCCCTGGGGCTTGCACGGCATGCACCTGCTCCGGGAGAATCCCGACATTCCTTTTGGCGTGCACCTGACCGCTGTCAGCGAGGCGGTTTATTACCGCTGGGGACCGGTAGCGCCCAGGGAAAAGGTTCCCTCGCTGGTGGACGAAGCGGGCTATTTCTACAGCGAGGAGCGCATTCCGGAGTTTCTGGCCCAGGTTAACCTGGACGAGTTGGAGGTGGAGTTTCGGGCGCAGATTGAAGCAGTTCTCGCCGCTGGACTAAAGCCGACCCATATGGATAGTCACTGCGGCATCCATACTCGGCGCGAGGACGTTTTCGATATGACGTTCGGACTGGCCAGGGAATACGGCCTGGCCATGCGGGTCAGCGAGCCAGCCTTGATTGAGAAAATCAAGCGTCAGGGTCTGCCTTGCCCTGATTATGATATTTTGGACAGCTATCGAGTCGAGACGCACGACAAACCGGCTTACTACTTTGAGGGTTTGCGTAATTTGCCCACGGGCTTGACCGAATGGGCTGTCCACCCCTCGCTGGTGACAGGCGAACTCAAAGCGATGGGCAATGACTGGCCGGTCCGCCAGGCTGATTTTGAGTTTTTGATGTCGCCTGAAACCCGGGCGATCATCGCGCAGGAAGGTATCATTGTTTTGAATTACAAATCGCTGCAGGAATTGTGGCAGGCGCAAAGGAGAAAATAGTTTATGGAACCCCAACCCGTTAGAGAAGAACCGCTGGGCTACGAATGGCCCGGCTCCTATTTCATTGGTGAGGAAGAATTGGAACTGGTTACACAGGTCGTCAAGGCCCAATCGCCGTTCCGCTATTACGGCCTCGACCGGCAGCACATGTGCGATCAGTTTGAGAAAGAGTATGCCGAGTATATCGGTATTGAGCATACCCTGGCAGTCAGTGGGGGGACGGCGGCGTTGAATGTGGCCATGGCGGCGCTGGGTGTTGGCCCCGGCCAGGAAGTCATCGTGCCCGGCTACATGTGGATCAGCACCATCGCCGCTGTGGTCAACCGCGGGGCTATCCCGGTCTTGTGCGAGATTGACGACTCTTTCTGCATGGACCCGCACGACCTGGAAAAGAAGATCACGCCCAGAACGACCGTTATCGTGCCGGTGCATATGAGCGGGACCACCGGCAACATCGAAGAAATCTGCGCCATGGCCAAAAAGCACAACCTGAGGGTGCTGGAAGACTGCGCCCAGGCGGTCGGCGTGGCCTACAAAGGTAAAAAGGTGGGCGCTTTTGGCGACATCGGCATCTTCAGCTTTCAGTTTAACAAAGCCATGACCACCGGCGAAGGGGGCATGATTGTGACCAACGACCGGCTGCTGTTCAAGCGCTGCCAGGCGGCCCAGGACATCGGCCACAGCCGCAATCTCAAAGGACGCCTGGAGGTTGACTCGCAAGTGCTGCTGTGGGGCATTGGGGCGCGTATGACCGAGCTGCAAGGGGCGTTTGGACTGGCTCAACTGCGCAAGCTCGACCGCATTACCGCGGCCATGCGTTCGGCCAAGTACCGCGTCCGAGAGGCATTAACCGAAATCCCCGACATCAAGCTGCGCCGGGTAGATGATCCCGCGGGCGACAATGGAGCCTTCCTCATCACAACTTATCCCACTGCCGAGGCATCGCAGGAGATGAGCCAGGAACTGCTGGCATTGGGCATCAAAGCCGGGCCGGGTGGCAATCTGTTATGCCACTTTACCGGTTACGGTTTTCATCTCTACTATAATTTGCCGGCGCTGGTTAAGAAAGCCAGCACCAGCCCCGATGGCTTTCCCTGGACTCATCCGCTCAACCAGGACAGCAACTACAACTACGATAAAGGCGCCCTGCCCCAAACCGATGATCTGTTTGCCCGGAGTATCATTCAGGCCATCCCCTCAAATTGCACCGATAAAGATGTGGCGGATATGATTGAAGCCTATTTCCGGGCGGCGCGGCACGTGCTTGGGTAAGTGGGGCAACTTTGCTCAGCACATCCAGGGCATGCTGCCAGCGGGAGGTGTCACTCTCTTCCTGATGGAGCGGTAAGTATGAACTGGGAAACCTGGGAAGCCCGCTTTGAAAGCTTCCTCGCTCAAGCGACAGGCGAGCATGATGTGGCCCACGACCTGGCCCATGTCCGGCGGGTGGTGGCCAACGCCCGCCGGCTGGCAGCAGCCGAAGGGGTGGATTTGATGGTGGTCGTCCCGGCGGCCTGGCTGCACGACTGCGTGACCGTGCCCAAAGACTCCCCGCTGCGTCCTCAGGCGTCCCGGCTGGCGGCCGAGGCTGCCGGAGTCTTTTTGCGGGAGGCTGGCTATCCTGCCTCGGCCATCCCGGCGATTGAACACGCCATTGCCGCTCACAGTTTCACGGCCAACCTTGCGCCCCAAACCCTGGAAGCCTGGGTGGTACAGGATGCCGACCGGCTGGAGGCCATTGGGGCTATCGGCGTGGCCCGCTGCTTGATGCTGGGCGGGGCGCTGGGGCGGCCGCTCTATCACCCCACCGAACCCTTCCCCCTTAAACGTACCCCGGATGAACGAGCCTACAGCCTGGACCACTTCTACCAGAAACTGCTCAAGCTGGCGGATGAAATGAAGACCGTTGCCGGCCGGGCCGAGGCTCACCAGCGGACCGTTTTTATGCAGCAATTCCTGGATCAACTGAAACGGGAGCTTGAGTTCTAAGCCAGTTGGCGCCCCCTGATCATCTCTTCCAACGATGCCACTGTTAAATAAGTTTATCAATGCGGTAGCGCTCGTTAAGAATTTCTCCGAGGGTCAGTGGCATTTATTGTCTGGGGCCAGCATGGCGCTGCTAGAGGGCAGGGGTGATGGCTTCAGCATCGCAGCGCGCCCGTTATCTACTTTGCGGGCAGAGTCGGTGTATAATGTAACTTATCTTGCCCATCCGCAGGTGGGAGAAATAGGAGTGTTGAGCGGCCCCGTTAAAGATGGATGGGCCGCAGTGTAAAAAATGACGAACGAACACACCCCTGAACAGGTGCGCGAGCGAGTGGACGACCTTTATCGCACCGAGTCGCGCCGCATCTTTGCCACCTTGATCCGCCTGTTGGGCGATTTTGACCTGGCTGAGGACGCCCTGCACGAAGCCTTTCGAGTCGCCATGGAGCAATGGCCAGGCGATGGTGTCCCTGCCAACCCGCGGGCCTGGCTCGTTTCGACGGGCCGCTTCAAGGCCATTGACGCCTTGCGCCGGCGGGCCCGGTTTGATACCTCTCTGGATGAGGTCGCCGAGCGGCTCGACCACGATACCAGTATGACCATCGAGCAGGGTGACGAAGACATTGCGGACGACCGGCTGCGGCTGATTTTCACCTGCTGCCATCCGGCCTTGCCGCCGGAGGCCCGCGTGGCCCTGACGCTGCGGGAAGTGTGCGGCCTGACCACCGAAGCCATCGCCCACGCCTTCCTCACCAACCCACCCACCCTGGCCAAGCGTATCGTGCGGGCCAAAGCGAAGATCCGCGAGGCGCATCTGCCCTATGAGGTACCGTCGCGGGCAGAGTTACCCGAACGATTGGACACGGTGCTCCAGGTGATCTACCTGGTCTTCAACGAGGGTTATTCCGCCTCATCGGGCGAGACGCTGACCCGGCCTGATCTGTCGGGCGAGGCCCTTCGCCTGGGGCAGTTATTGGTCGAGTTGCTGCCGGAGCCGGAGGCGATGGGGCTGCTGGCATTGATGTTGCTGCACGAAGCGCGCCGGGCGGCGCGGACCTCGCCGGAAGGTGACCTCATTCTACTAGAGGACCAGGATCGTTCCCTCTGGAACCAGGAACAGATCGCGGAAGGGACGGCGCTGGTGGAACGGGCCTGGTCGTTGGGCCAATTCGGCCCCTATACCCTTCAGGCTGCCATTGCCGCGCTGCATTCAGCGGCCCCTACCGTCGCCGCAACCGACTGGGCTCAGATTGTGGGCTTGTACGATCTGCTGGTGCAAGTGACCCCCTCCCCGGTGGTCGAAATAAACCGGGCTGTAGCGGTGGCGATGCGCGACGGTCCTGCCGCCGGTCTGACCCTGATAGACGCAATCCTGGGACGCGGCGATCTAACTGCCTACCACCTGGCGCATTCAGCCCGCGGAGAGTTGTGCCGGCAACTGGGCCGGACCGTCGAAGCCCGAGCCTCCTACCAACAAGCGCTCGCCCTGGCCCAACAGGAGCCGGAGCGGCGGTTTCTGGAGCGACGGCTGGCTAACCTGTCCGATTAGACCGGCCACAACGAATTTGGAAAATTCATCGGATGTTTTGTCCAATTTGGCTTTCCTCAAACGACTATTTATTGTAACCATCATTCAACAGAGCCAGGCGAGGCCGTTCGCCGCCTGGCTCCCAATTATAAGATAAGGAGAGAACAAAAAATGCAATTCCTAGCTTACGATCCTCATTATGACCCGAACAGCCCGGAGGCGGCTGTTCCGCCCAGCCCGGAGCTTATGGCCGAGATGGGCAAGTTTATCGGCGAGGCGATGCAGGCCGGCGTACTGGTCACCACCGGCACGCTCCAACACCAGGGCACGCGGCTGCGGCTGTCGGACGGGAAATTCACCGTGACCGATGGGCCGTTCATCGAGTTAAAGGAGCTGCTGGGCGGCTGGGCAGTGCTTAATGTCAACTCCCTGGACGAGGCCATCGAATGGTGCAAGCGCTTCCTGCAGATTGTCGGCGATGGCGAGACCGAAATCGTGCAGTTAGTTGGGCCGGATGATTTTGGCCCGGCCTGATCCGGCCTGACACTTACTGCGGGTTAAAAGCGGTCTGACGAATTGAGCCGGGCCTCCGACCTGGGAGGAGGCCCGGCTCATCCTCTCCGCAAATCTTTAAGCGATCAATCCGCTGCATACAACAAGTCAGTTCCACTGGGGAACAAAGCATGAAGTATGTGTTTCTGGCGTATCAGGACGAGAAACGGTGGAACGCGCTGTCCATCCCTGAACGCGACGCCTTTGAAAACGCCTGCCAGGCCAACGAGCAGGATTTACGGCAGAGCGGCCATCTACTGGCTGTCGAAGGACTCCAAAGCAGTCACACCGCCATCACGGTGCAGTTCGTGAACGGTAAGCTGACGCTAACCGACAGCTCCTTCGCCACAACCCAGGGCCAACTCATCAAGGTCTTCTTCATCAGCGCCAAAGACCTGAACGAAGCCATTCGGGTGGCCTCACAGATGCCGCAGGCGCGCAAAGGTTCCATCGAGGTGAGGCCGGTCATCGAGTTCGACCGGCCTTCGAATTCTAACTGATTATTGCATTTGCAAAGGAGAAAATCATGCAAAAAGTAATTTCAACCACAAGCAGGCCGGCGATGTCCCTCACGGCGGCCCGCTGGTCAATTGCGGCAGCCGCGACGGCCCTGGTTCTGCTGGCCACTCTGCACATCATTAGCCCGGAGTTTGATCCTTCATGGCGGATGGTGAGCGAATATGCCCTCGGCAATTACGGCTGGGTCTTGGCGCTCATGTTTCTGACCTGGGCGCTCAGTTGTGTCACCCTGTTCTTTGCGATCAAGTCACACATCCGGAGGGTTGGCGGCAAAATCGGGCTGGGCTTCCTCCTCGCGGCGGCGGTGGGCATGAGCATGGCCGCCATTTTCGATGCTCGTCACGACCTGCATGGGCTGGCGGCGCTGATTGGCATGCCCAGCCTGCCGATTGCGGCGGTCCTGACCAGTACCAGCTTGGTCCGCAATCCAGCCTGGTCTTCGGCGCGGGGGTGGCTGTTGCGGACAGCTCATCTGACCTGGATCAGCCTGGTGTTGATGTTTGCGGCTGTGTTTATTGGACTTTCCCAGAGTGGTGGCGAGTTTGGTCCAGAGGTGCTGGCCGGCTGGCCCAACCGGCTTCTGGTGGTAGCCTATTGTGTGTGGCTGATCACAACCGCCTGGTGGGCAGACCAGGTGTGCGGACAAGAACCATAGCACTCGGGATGATTTTTCGCAGCATCCCGAGTAGTCCTGAGCGAAGCGAAGGACGTATCGAGGGGTGCTGTTTCGAAGATAGCAACTTGAGTTTAATTATTGCGCCAAGGGGGGCCATTGAACTGGAAAGCGGTATCGAGATGCCTCGATACCGCTTTATCGTCTCCGGGCTGTGCTCAGCCGCTTGTGGCTAGCTCAGCCTCCCGCCCTTCTTTTCCCCAGAAGAAAAGAAGGGCTGATTCATGTATTGTTATTTATTGAGCCCCAGGGCAGTTAAAGGTATTGCAGACTTCCTGGGCTTTGTCAGGTGAAACAGTATCAAAGGGCAGGACCACCCACAGCGGTGGGTTAACGTGTTGGGTGAGGATGAGGTTGGCCCACTCAATGGCCTGGCGACCGCCGGTGGGATAGACAAAGGTCACACCCAGGCGGCCTTCCAGGACCGACATAATGCCGCCATCGGGCGTCGGCAGAGCGTCAATGCCGATGAACAGGATGTCAGCCACATTGACCCCGGCGTCGGAGGCGGCAATGTAAGCCCCTTCGGCCATCGGGTCGTTGTGTCCGTAAAGCACATCTACATCCGGAAAGGCCTGGAAAGCGGCCGCGGCTGCGGGAACGGCGCGCTCCCGCAGCCAGTCGGCATTCTGGGAGAAGATGATGGCCTGCTCGGGGTCGAGCCCCTCATCCTGCAAGCCCGTTCGGAAACCATCGCCCCGGTCCTTGGCCGGTGGTGCCCCTTCCAGACCCCGGATTTCGGCAATCTCACACGGCTCACGCCCGTTCTCGGCACACCACTTGGCCGCATACTGCCCGGCGGCCTGGCCGATGGCCACATTGTCGGCCCCGATGAACATCGAGTAGTTGGGGTCGACCAGGTTGCGATCAAGCACGATGACCGGCACACAACTGTCCCAGGCTTCCTTGACGATCTCATTCAAAGGCGCGGCTTCGTTGGGTGAGATGATCAGCAGGTCGATGCCCTGGGTCAGCAGGTTCTCCACATCGCTGACCTGGTCGGCGTTATCCTGAGCCGCATCCTGGAAGATGACCTCGAAGTTGGGATACTCCTGGGCCGCCGCTTCAATCTGGCTGTCCATGGCCTCGCGCCACGGTTCGGCCCGGTTGGCCTGCGACATCCCGATCAGATATTTATCCTTCACTTCCGGCACCGCACAGCCTTCCGGGAGAGGGCCGGCAGGGCGGGCATCTTCCAGGACGGTGCCGCCTCCCAGCATGTCGGGGGAATACATGGTCCAACCGCCGCCCTCTGCCGCAGCCGGTTCCTCCACAGTGGTCGCCTCCGCTTCAGCGGTCGGTTCCGTCGCAGTGGTCGCCTCCACTTTAGCGGTCGGCTCCTCCACAGGAATTGCCTCCACTTTAGCGGTCGGCGCAGCCTGCTGGGCGCCGCAGCCAGCAACCATCATCGCCAGTACAATAAGTACTAGCAAGCTAAACGACATCTTTGTGCGCATAAAACTTCTCCTTCTCAAGGGTTGATGTTTATAATGATTTTATGGTATGACCAATCCCTACCCGGTATCTTAAATAATGAGCACCTCCTTCCTGCCTTGAGTTCCGCTAAATCAGCTTTATTCAATATCCCGGGGACGAAAATGCTGTAAGGCAACAGCCGTCACGAGCAATAACCCTTTGACAACAAGCTGGGTATTACTGTTGACGTTGTTTAAACTGAGCATGTTGTCCAGGATGGCCAGGATAAAAGCGCCGGCGATGGCCCCAATCAACGTGCCTTTGCCGCCCATCAAACTGGCTCCTCCAAGAACCACGGCCGCGATAGAGTTTAACTCATAGCCCACGGCTTCATTAGGACTGCCCTGGTTCAACTGAGCCGCATGGAGAATACCGGCCATAGCGGCGAAAAATGAACAGAGCATAAAGGCGGCAATCTTGAGTCTGGTTACCGCTACGCCCGAGAACCGGGCAGCCGTTTCATTGCCGCCGATAGCATAGATGTGCCGTCCGAAGCCCAAATACCGTAAAACCAGCGCCATGATAATAGCCACTATAAACATGATCAGCGCCGGGACCGGCACAATGCCATTAAAAATACGACTGCTCAGAAACTCAAAAGCCGGGTCGGCGCCGCCTGCCGTATAGGAGATAGGTACGGCGATGTCGTCTGACCAGATATGCGCCACCCCCCGGGCAATGCTCAACATGGCCAGGGTGGTAATAAAAGAAGGTATTTTGAACCGCTCTGAGGTCCAGCCGGTCCACCAGCCAATCGCCAGGCCCAAGAGCAGGATGGTCAAAATAGCCAGCCAGGCCGGCATAGGGGATACCTGCACCAAACCAATGAGGGGCAGGTCAAAGCTTGCTTCACGCATCAATAGAAAGGCGGTGCCGGTCGCCGCCAGGGCGACGACCGAGCCAACAGATAAGTCAATACCGGCCACCAGAATGACCATAAGTTGCCCCACGGCCAGTACGCCTGTTTCGGCCATATCACGAGTTACATTGCTCAAGTTTCGCTGGCTTAAAAAGATCAAATTGTCATTACGGACCGGAGAAATGGCAATGGCAATAAAAAAAACAATAATTAATCCAAAAAGGCTTTGGAACTGGAAGATGAAGTGTAGGCTTCGTTTCCAGGTTTTGGATATCCGTTGGTTGACCGTGGTGTCCGCAACCACATCTGTAGCTGATCGCATGGCACTTCTCCTCATCTATAAAGAATTGTTGGTGCTAACTTTTTCCACAAACTGGGTGGCCGCCTCCATAATGATGGCCTGGTCAAATGAGGGACGATCGAACTCCCCTGTCACCCGACCTTCACAGAGGACATAAATCCGGTCACAGACAGCAAGCAGTTCGGGCAGTTCGCTTGAGACCAGCAAAAATGCCGCCCCCTGCTGGGCAAGTTCTCCCACCAGGTGGTAAACCTCTGCCTTGGCGCCCACATCAATGCCCCGGGTCGGCTCATCCAGTAACAATACCTTGATATGGGCCAGCAGAAACCTGGCAATAACGACTTTTTGTTGGTTTCCACCGCTCAGATTCCCAACCAGGCTGTGAATACTGGGAGTCCTGATATTTAAATCCCGGACTACCTGGCTGACGGCCTGCCGTTCAACTCGTTCGTCTATAACGCCCAGGTAAGACATAAACCGGCGCAGGGCCGCTAAAGTGGCGTTCTCCGTCACGGTGCGTTCCAGGACCAGGCTTTGGCCTTTGCGATCTTCGGCAATAAGCCCGATGCCGTTGAGAATAGCCTCTTTGGGCGAGCCAATCTTAATTTCCCGGTTATTGAGCCACATGCGCCCGCTGATCGCGTTCTGGGGGAAAACCCCAAAGATTGATTCGAGTAACTCGGTGCGCCCCGCTCCCATCAGCCCGGCCAGACCAACAATTTCGCCCTGGCGTACCTCCAGCGATACATTTCTTAAGACTTGCTTGCGGCCCAGTTTGTAACAAAGATCTTCAACTTTCAGGATCGTATCACCTAGTTCAACCTGCGCCTTTGGATACTGCGTTTCCAGGTCGCGTCCGACCATCAGGTTGATCAACTGCAGGCGGGTTATGTCTCGGGCGGGCGAACTGCCAACCACTTTACCATCGCGGAGGACAGTGATCCGGTCGGCAATCGCAAAAACTTCGTCCAGCCGGTGGGAGATGTAAATGATGGCAACTCCCCGCTGGCGCAGGTCGCGGATAACCTGGAATAGATACTCAACTTCAGCATCGCTCAGGGCTGAGGTTGGTTCATCCATAATGATGATCCGCGAGTTCAGGTTGAGAGCCTTGGCAATCTCAACCAGTTGGCGCTGCCCTACCCGCAGCCGGTCAACCGGGCGGTCGGTATTGATATCCAGCCCCAGCTCCGCCATCAACTGTTGGGCGGCGCGCCGCATGCTGCGCCGGTCCAGGATAATTCTGGCCCGCTTGTGTTCCTGCCCCAAAAAGATGTTTTCGTAAACGGTCAGTTCCGGCACCAGGTTCAGCTCTTGATGGATCATGGCTATGCCGGCCTCTTGAGCGGCGCGGGTGTTGTGAAATGAAACCGGGACACCGTTCAACAACACCTCGCCTTCAAAGTGAGTATAAACTCCGCTGATAATATTCATCAGGGTTGACTTGCCGGCCCCATTTTCCCCAACCAGGCCATGCACCTCGCCCGCATAGGCCTCAAAAGTCACATCGTTCAGAGCCACAACGCCGGGAAAGCGCTTGGTGATAGCCTGCATCTTCAGGATAGGCTGCTTTTCTTTAACCAGATCAGCTTGTTGTTGGGTCATAGCATCTTCTCTTGATTATGTAACTGCGCACCGCAAGACTCACGGATGATCAGATGGGTGTGTAGAATGGCCGTTTGAAACGGTGCATCGGGCCGGGCCAGCCGGTTCAGCAGCAACTGGGTGGCGGTCTGGCCAAGCTGGTAAGTTGGCTGTGAGACGACGGTTAAAGGGACCATCAGTTCATTTGCCCAGGGTGTATCATCAAAGCCGACGATGGCCATGTCCTCTGGAATACGGACCTTCAGCTCCCGCAAGGCCCGGACGGCGCCGAGGGTCATCAGGTTATTGGCCACAAAAATCGCCTGGGGGCGATGGGTCGAGTGAGCCAGCTCTTTACCAATCCGGTAGCCGCTTTCAATTTTGTAGTTACCCTCTTTAATTAATTTTTCGTCGATGCTCAGACCGGCCGCTTTGAGCGCATTTCGATATCCTTCCAGGCGGTCGCGGGCATTCGACAGGGCCGGGGTGCCCCCGATCATGGCCACCCGTTCACAGCCGAGATCAATCAGGTGTTTAACGCCGGTAAAAGCCCCCCGGATATTATCGACCAGGACCGAATCAAACACATAGTTATCCACCTGGCGATCCAGGAGCACGATCGGGATACCCACCTGAGTTAATCTTTGGAGGCTTTCCCCATCTTTCATACTGGTTGGAGCAACAATCAAACCTGCGACTCGCTCTGCCTCCATTATTTTTAGGTAATTTTTCAGTTTGGTTGGGTTTTCATCGGAATTGCACAGGATAACGCTTTTTTGGGCCGCCTGGGCGGTATCTTCAACGCCACGGACAACGGAGGTAAAGAAAGGATTCTCGATGTCAGACACAATTAAGCCCAGGACATCGCTGCTGTTCGCCCGCAAACGGCGGGCTGCCCGATTCGGTTGGTAGCCAAGTTTTTCGATGGCCTCCAAAGTGCGCGCCCGGACCTCCTCTGAAACTGTGGGATTACTGTTAAGCACCCGGGACACGGTTGCTTCAGACACACCTGCGTATTGGGCCACCGTTTTGATATTGACTCTTGGCATGTTGCTGGGTCTCTCAGCTTTACCCGATGTTATGGAAGATACGTTTCCTCAATCCTGGGCTTGAGCGCACGACAATGTGAAATCGATTTCTCAACCTTACAAAAAAACGGCTTGTAAAATGAACTATAAATTGGCAGTAATCGATTAGAATTGGAGATTTTGTCCAGAATAAGGGTGGGTAATTGGGGAAAATTTATCAAGAGTTCGATAAATCGATTTCTGGAAATATGCTCATATATACTCCTAAATGGCCGACTTGTCAAGAAATCTATTTCACAATATTGGCAAGATAGAGCCTCACCAGCCGACCAGGTTTTTACGGTGCTCAAATGAAAAACGCGGGTGACACCCATTCAGTGGTCCTCTCCCGCGTAAACTCTAACTTTAGTCGTAGTCCAAATCTATCTTTCGTGCCTGTACCACCCTCCGGCCTTGATTTATCATTGAAAGCGAAATCAAGATGGAGGCGTTTTATGCTTAATCCCCGCTGGCAAAAAATATGGTCCGATTTGTGGGCCAATAAGATTCGCACGGTGTTGATGACCCTCTCGCTGGCCGTTGGTATCTTTGGGGTCGGGGTTATTATGAACACCCAGGCTATCCTGGATAGAAATTTTGCCGCTGGCTTTGCGGCGGTAAACCCGGCCAGCGCCACACTGGTAGCTGACGCTTTTGACGAGGAGTGGGTCAAAGCCGTCCGGCGCATGCCGGAAATCCAGGAAGCTGAAGGCCGACGCAAGGTGACTGTTCGCCTGCAAGCAGGGTCGGACAAATGGCTCGATCTCGACTTATACGCCATTGACGACTACAACGAGATGCAGGTCAACAAGATTCGACTGGAGAAGGGGGCATGGCCGCCACCCAAGCATCAACTTTTGTTGGAACGCTCAGTGTTACAATCGCTTGACTTAGCCGGTTTAACTATTGGCAATACCCTCACCGTGCGCACGCCTGACGACAACCTGCGGCAGTTACGATTGGCTGGTTTTGCCTTTGATTTCAACCAGACCCCGGTGATGGGCGCGAATAAGCTTTATGGCTACATCACTCTGGACACGCTGGACAGCCTGGGCCAGCCCCGCGACTACAATGAGTTGAGTTTTGTGGTGGTCGAAAACAGGCTGGATGAGCGTTATATTCGGCAAGTGGCTGACCAAATTACGGATAAATTAGAAAAAAACGGGCGGACGGTTTACGCTACCGTTATTCCAACGCCGGGTGAGCATCCCCTGCAAAAACCAGTCTCGGCCATGTTGTTTATTCTGGGCACATTGGGCAGCTTTTCGCTGTTGGGCAGTGGTTTTCTGGTGGTTAACATGATTTCCGCGCTCATGGTGCAGCAAGTCCGGCAGATCGGCCTGATGAAGGCAATCGGCGCTCGCACCAGCCAGGTGATGAGGCTTTACCTGGCCGTTATCTTTATTTTGAGTCTGCTGGCCCTGGCGCTGGCGGTGCCCCTGACCATAGGCGGCGCCCGGGGGTTGGCAACTTTTTTTGCCGTCATGCTCAATCTCAATTTGGCCGACTTTCAAATTCCCTCTGCGGTGCTGGCCGCCCAGATTGCCGTTGGTCTGCTCGTGCCATTCGTGGCTACACTGTATTCCATTCGCATCGGAACCAAGATTACGGTGCGAGAAGCCATCAGCGATTACGGCTTGGGCCAGGAGGCATTTAGCCCCGGTAAGTTTGACCAGTTTCTGGAGCGGGTGCGTAACCTGCCCCGCCCCTTCCTCCTTTCCTGGCGCAACCTCTTTCGGCGCAAAGGGCGGCTGGCCCTGACCCTGACCACGCTCAGCTTAAGTGGGGCGCTTTTTATTACCGTGGCCAGCGCCCGGGCCTCTCTGCTGTCCACCCTTGACAACGCTTATGTCTACCGCAAATATGACCTGCGGATTGACCTCACTCGTCCCTATCGAGCGGGTAAAATCGAGCGGGAGGGATTGAACACGCCGGGGGTTATCAGGATTGAAAGCTTTAATGCTATTGCCCCGGTCAATCGCCTCCGCCCCGATGGTCGCGAAAGCGATAATGTACTTTTGTTGGCTTTGGCCGATGGCAGCGAGATGTTTCGGCCCCCGCTGGCCCAAGGCCGCTGGCTGCACCCCCAGGAGCAACAGGGAATAATCGTCAATACGGCCCTGCTGCGTGATGAGCCAGACCTGAAACTGGGCGATGAATTAGTGCTCAAATTTGAAACGTGTGAACAGTGCGATGGAGTTGAGACCCTGAAAGAACGAGAAACGCGCTGGCAGATAGTCGGTATCTTTGAAGAGCCATTGGCTCCACCCAGCGTGTATGTTAATAATTCTGCCTTTAGCCGTGCCGCTGGTGGCATGGGGCGGGCCAGCGCAGTTTGGGTGACGACGGCGCAGCATGAGGTAGAATTTGTGGCGAAAGTGGCCAAAGACCTGGAGCTGAAATTTGAGCAGGCCGATTTACAGATCAAGAGCGTTCAAACAATCCGCGCCCAATACGA
This sequence comes from Anaerolineales bacterium, assembly GCA_015075185.1. Classification (GTDB taxonomy): domain Bacteria; phylum Chloroflexota; class Anaerolineae; order 4572-78; family J111; genus DSQQ01. The sequence goes on from JABTUW010000005.1 coordinate 817,629, forward strand.
AGCAGAAGCCTTTCATTTTAACATCATGACCTTGACCTTGATGGTCATGGCGGTGCTGCTGGCCATCGTGGGCGGCCTGGGCTTAATGGGCACGATAAGTATCAACGTGATTGAGCGAACCCGTGAAATCGGGATTATGCGGGCCATCGGGGCCTCAAACGAGGCGGTGTTTCAGGTTTTTCTCGTCGAGAGTCTCCTGGTCGGCCTGCTCAGTTGGCCGCTGGGGGTGCTGGCGGCGCTGCTATTGGGTAAACTGCTGACTGATGCCATCAGCCGGATCATGGAGTCAGCCTTAAGTTACACTTTTTCCGTGGGCAGTGTCTTTCTCTGGCTCATCATCGTCGTCCTCATCGCGGTGCTGGCCACGTTGCAGCCGGCCTGGAAGGCCGTGCGCCTGAGTGTGCGGGAAGTCCTGGCCTACTAAAAATCATCAAACAAAGGGAGAAAATATCAAATGAACAGGAAAGCGGTTATCTCAATTCTCGTAGTGGTGATGCTGGTCCTTATCGCCCTGGCCTTTCTGTACAGTCACAATCTGTACCAGATGTTCCTGCGCGTGCATGGGATGGGCTAGCCCGCCTTTCGCATTCCCATGATTCCACGTATAATCTGTGTATGAACAGCACCTCACCGGCTTTAATCTTTGAAAACGACCCATCCCTGCCGGGTCGCCCGCACCTGCGCGGGTTGGTTTACTTTTGGAAAGTTGTCTACCTGGCTTCGCTTATTGTCACCCTGGGCGCGGTGCTGTGGAATACGCCACCCCCCTGGGGCTGGCGCGAGGCTGTGCTCATTGGCCTGGTTTCATTCCAGGTGGCCCTCTACCTGCTCTTCTTTGTCGTTACTTATTACGCCCGTCGGTCGCTCACCCAGCCCTGGCTAACCGCTTATTTTTTACTTAACCTGGGACTGTGGTTGATTGAGTGGCATCTGGAAGTTGGCTTTTGGTGGATCATTTGGGTGCAGGTGCTCCAGCTCTATATCTCGCTGCCGTTGAAACTGGCCATTCCGGCGACCGGCCTGATTTTTTTGGTGGTGGCCCACTTTGAGAGCGGGTTGGATCAGTTCTTCGGCTCCCCCGTGGGCGAGGTGATTGAGCGCTTTATTCCCTGGCTGATCGTGAGCATATCTTTTTCATTTGTTTCCACGTTGATCCGAGCCAACCAGGAACGAGCCAGATTAATCACTGAACTGCAAGCGGCCAAGCAAGAATTAGAATTGGCTCACCGGCAAGAGGTTGAACTGGTTGCTTTGCGGGAGCGGGAGCGCCTGGCCCGTGAGATGCATGACAGTTTGGGCCATGCCCTGGTGACCTTGTCGGTGCAACTGGAGGCGGTCCAGCGCCTCTATCCGGTCAACCCTGAAGATGCTTCGAGGCAGATCAATGAGCTGAAAACGTTGACCCGCACGAGTATGGACTCGCTGCGCCACACCCTGACCGGCTTGCGCGCTCCGGGGTTAGACTATCGTCCTTTGGCGCAATCGCTGGCCGATCTGAGCGCAGAGACTAGCCAGCGTACGGGCCTGGAAGTAAAGTGTCGGATAGATCCGGAAGTTGACCGGTTGAATCCGGCTATGACGGAAGCATTGTGGCGGGTCATCCAGGAGGCGCTGATGAACGTGGAAAAACATGCCGCTGCTCGCACTGTCCAGATTGACCTATCCGTCAAACCGGAAGCGATCGCTTTGCGGGTGGCCGATGATGGGACGGGCCTGCCTCCCAATTACACCAACCGGCCCGGTCATTACGGGCTGCAAGGGATGCGTGAACGCATTGAGGGGTTGGGAGGTGTGCTCACCTTACGGAGCAACGGCCAGGCCGGCACGCTGATTGAGGCTCATCTGCCCCTCATCGGTACCAATGGCCGTCATGAGGCCGAGGAGTAGGCATGGATACGATTCGGGTTTTGTTGGTTGAAGATCAGACGTTGATGCGTCAGGGTTTAAGAACGATCCTCGATCTTGAGCCGGGGCTGAAAGTCGTCGGTGAGGCCGGCGACGGTGAAATGGGAGTGCGCCTGGCGCTGGAACTTCGGCCCGACATCATCCTGATGGACGTGCAGTTGCCAGGGCAAAACGGCGTCGAAGCGACAGCGATGATTTGTGCCGCCTGGCCGCAAGCCAGAGTCATTATCCTGACCACGTTTGATCGGGACGATTATGTTTTTCACGGCATTCGGGCCGGGGCGCTGGGTTATCTGCTCAAGGACACTCCTGCCGACAACCTGATTGAAACCATCCGGCGGGTGCATACCGGAGAAGTCTTTATTCAACCTCAAATTGCTTCGCGCACCTTGCGAGAGCTGGCCCATCCCCAAACCAATCCTCTGGCCCCTCTCTCCGAACGGGAGCGAGAAGTGCTGGTATTGCTGGCCCAGGGCTGTTCCAATCGAGAAATTGCCGACAGGCTGGTCATCACCGAGGGCACAGTTAAGACGCACGTCTCGAACATTCTGGCCAAGCTGCAAGCCGAGAATCGGACCCAGGCAGCTAATATTGCTCGCCGCTATGGGTTGGCGCCGGAGTAGCTTCCTCTTTATAGTCTTTCAATGATAAGGCAGATGTCCCTGCCTGTTAGTACCTCAGCTCTTTCAGTACCCGGTCTGTAGCTTAGCCCAGCAACAAGCCGGCACCCTCTTAATCTAAAGTCTATTATCTCCAAACTAAGCTGGCTACACTGATCTGGGTAATCTCAGCTAACAAAAAGAGTTATTTAGCACGCCCTTTGGGGTTAGCTTTTAATTGGATTCAGGACTATCTCATTGGGCTATGCAAGGTAGCTCATTTTTTCGTTTTCAAGACCACTCACATGGGTGTAGGCAGATCCCCTTAATCAAGCTATACTTTTAGGCTGGTGTGAAAAGGAGGGTTTAGTGGGCTACCCGTTACTGTCCAGAGCCGGCAGGTCAAAAGAAAACACAACCTGTGTCCCAAATCGCCCAGGTAGAGAGGCCTGAAGGGTTTTTCTTCCGCGCTAAAAGCAGCTAAATCTCAAAGAGGTAGAATATCATGCAGAGTGGATTCCTTTTCAAACAGACCCTCGATAAGTTGGGGCTGCGGAATATGGAACGAAGAGTTGCCAGTGCACTCCTGCTGGCGCCGTTAAGTATGATCGTCGTCGCTCTCTTGCCCGATGATCTCTCGCCAGCCGGCAAAATAACCCTGGGGATTTGGCTGCTGGCCGTTATTGGCTGGACCCTCACCCCTTTGAACGATACGTTCGTCGCCCTCGCCGCTGCGGTCATCCTCATGCTCTCGGCCGCCTTTGAGGCTGAGAATTTTTTTGCCAGCCTGGGCAACTCAACCATTTGGCTCATGATTGGGGCGGCTATTGTCGGCACTGCCGTCAACCAATCAGGCTTACCGGCACGTTTTACCCTGGCTGTTACCCGCTATGCCCACACGGTTTCCCAGTTATTTTACTGGCTGACCGCTGTCTTGCTGTTAACCGCCCTCATCATCCCCTCGGTTGCGATTCGAACTACTCTCATGCTGCCGGTCTATACCCTCATCGCCACATCCTTCCGTGACCAGCGGATCAATCGCGCCTTGGCCTTGATGCTGCCCATCAATTTGATCCTAACCTCGGTCGCCTCGCTCTTTGGCGATGGAGCCCACTTGGTGATCAACGATACCCTCGGCCAGCTTACCGGCCAGCCTCTTTCCTTCTTCAAGTGGGTCTTAATGGGCGTGCCCTTTGCCGCGCTGTCCGCCTTTGGGGCCACGCGGATCATTTTGCACCGCCTTTTAGCCGAATCCCAACGCCAGCTTCCACTCGATAAAACATCGCTGGCAGCGCTGCCAGCCTCCGGGTCACTTTCCTGGACACAGCGCTATATGCTGGTCGTGTTGATCCTCCTGCTGCTGCTATGGTTGACCGAATCCTGGCATGGGCTTGACAGCGCCTTGATTGCCCTTTTGGGCGCAATAGCGGTGACGGTCCCGCTTGTGGGCGTGGTTAAATTCGAGGAGGCTGCCGCCGATATTTCCTGGAATGTGATTGCCTTTGTCGGCGCTACCCTTTTCCTGTCCAACGCTCTGGTCGAGTCAGGTGCAGGAGGCTGGTTAGTTAACCAACTTCTTGTGCGGACGGGCGTGATCGAGCTTGGCTCACGGCTGGCGCTGTTAATGGGTATCACTGTCATTACCCTGGGGTCCCATCTCTTAATCACTTCCCGCTCAACTCGCGGCGCGGTGATTGCCCCGGGAGTGGTGTTGCTGGCTTATAGCACCGGCCTTGATCCGCAAACCCTGGCGTTTATCACGGCTGCCGGTATCGGCTATTCGATCACCCTTTTTATCAGCGCCCGAACGCTCATGGCCTTTCAGCGGCTGGACGGCAATGATGAAGGTGTATTGTTTACCCCGCTCGATTTAATCCGCCTCAGCGGGGTGCTGGCCCCCTTCCAGGCGCTGCTGATCGTTCTATTTGGGTTGTTTTACTGGCCCATTGTTGGCGGAGGCGCAGCGGTTAGCCCTGCCCAGGCCCAAGAGCGACTCCAGGAAGCTCCGATTACCACGGGACGGCCCGGCCTGCTGCAAGATCGGGCGGTTGTGCCGGTGGAGGTGTTAGACCAGGCCGGTATCCGCCGGGTCAACGGCCAGTTTCAAATCAGCCCTCCCCCCCGGCCTACTGAAGCAAACCCGCCCACTTCGACTCCGGCTCTACCCTTAACCGCACCCCCCTTGCCGACGGCGACTTCTCCACTCACAAGTACCTCAGAATTGACCACAACCTCAACCCTGACCCCAACCCCAGTTCTGACTGCCACCTTTACCTTCACCATTACGCCTGGGCTAACGGCAACCCCACCCCTGACAACAACCCCGACCGTGACAGCAACATCCACCTTGACAATGACCATCCTGACGACAACCCCGGTGGCTACGCCGCCCACCGCGGAGGCCCCTCCAGCAACACCTCCTGCACCGCCACCGCTAACCACGGAAGTTCCAGCCACTTTCGAGCCAGACGCAACAACTTCTCCTGATGAGGGCGAGAGTGAGGTTGAAGATGAGCCTGTCACTGACGAGTAAGAAGCCAGCGTCCCGGTTCACCTAAAAGGTAATTTAAAAATTCCTGCGAGGTAGACCAGGAAAGGAGAGCAGCTAAACCTGTTCATACCCGGCAGGAGGAAACATCTTCTCTCAGGTCTGTAATTCATTGAACCGTTCTCGATAAAGAATATTCGTCGTTTGGGCGACCAATTGCCGGTAATTTGTGGAGCGCTTTTTGGTGCGTTTGCTGCGGCGTTTGCGGTGCGTTAGTAGGATATAGTAAAGGCATAACTTCCAATGTTTACAGGCTGTACCTGTCCACTATCGTACCAGGCTGCAGAGAGAATAACAGAAAATCTCTGCGTTCTTTGTGTCCTCTGTGGTGAAAGATTAAATCTGTCAGCTAATCAGCTAAAGAGGTTTAAAATGATAAGTCGCAAAAAAATATCAACATTGTGGCAGATCACGCTGGCCTGGGGGAGCCTCCCTTTGGTTGCCCTGCTCGTCGCCGGTCTCTCCCTGGCCTCACCCGCCTACGCGGCCGGGGTGGTTGGCAACGGCGCCCCCGGCAGTTGCACCGAGGCTGCCCTCACCACAGCGCTGGCCGGCGGCGGCACGGTCTCCTTCAACTGCGGCGGGCCGGCGACAATCCTCGTCCTCAGCGAGAAGGTGATTAATCAAAACACCGTCATCCAGGGCGGCGGGGCCATCACCCTCTCCGGCGGCCTGGCCAGCCGTTTGTTCCGGGTGGTCGCCCCGGCCTCGCTGACGCTCACCGACCTCACCCTCGATAGCGGCTACAGCCCCGCCGCCGACGGCGGCGCGATTTTGAGCAACGGCGTCTTGCTGCTGAATAACGTCACAATCCAGAAGAGCCAAGCCGGCCTGGCCTTTTGTGGCGGCGCGATCCGTAGCGACGGCCAGGCCGTCATTGCCAACAGCCGCTTTATCGAGAACAATGCTGGCGGCGGCGGCGCGATCTGCACGGCCTCTTCCGGCGCACCTACACTGCGTATTACTCACAGCAGGTTTAATAAAAACCAGGCCGTCCGGCCAGCCCCCAATGCCGGTCTTGGCGGGGCCATCCTCTTGAAACAGACGGCTACCCTGGCAATTACGGGCGGCAGCTTCCTCGGCAACAAAGCCGACGGTGGCGGTGCGCTGGCCGTCGAGTCAGGGGCGACGGCAACGGTGCATCCAGAAGCCGGCCAGCCGGCCGCCTTTCTTGGCAACTCCGCAACCCTCGACGGCGGCGCCATTTACAACGTGGGGACTTTGAGGGTCTACGGGGCGCAGTTTAACGGCAATACCATCCCGGAGAATACGGCGAGCATTGGTTATGGCGGCGGGATCAACAGCCTGGGCAGCCTGACCCTCCACGACAGTTCCTTCAGCGAGAACCGGGGACGGTTCGGCGGCGGGGTCTTCGTGGGCGGCAGCGTCAACAACGCTCAGGCCGACATCCAACGCACCGTCTTTTTCCAAAACGTGGCCGGGCTTTATGGCGGGGGGCTATATACCAACAACGCGACAACGGCGATCACCGTGACCAACAGCGTGTTCGAGCGCAACAACGCCGGTGCGGGAGGTGGGCTGGCCCGTTTCAATGCGCAGCTTCACCTGTTGAATTCGTCGCTGACTCGGAACAAGGCGTTGGAGGCGGGGGGCGGATTGTATATTGATTCCGGGCCAACACCGAATTCGAGCAGCTACGTAAAGGTGCGCAGCGTGACCTTCAGCGGCAATGAAGCCAAAGCCAATCAGGGGGGCGGCGCCTACATCATAGGCCGGGTGGAACTGTATTTCACTACAATCGTCAGCAACACCAACGGCGTCTACACAGTTCTGGGCGGCAATACACGTTTCCGTGGCTCGGTGCTGTACAACCCTGGCTCCCTTAATTGTGCTGGCGATGGTAGTTCGCAGCTCAGCAACGACGCCGCCAACCACATGAGCGACAGCAGTTGTGGGCCGCAGTTCACGGCGGCAGGCAATCCCCAGCTTGGTTCTCTCCAAAATGATGGACCTAATACGACCTTCTACCACCTGCCACTGGCGGGCAGCCCGCTCATCAACACGGGGCCTGGCGCCTGCCCGGAGCGCGACCAGCGCGGCGCGCTCCGGCCCGATGCCTGCGACATTGGCGCGGTGGAATATGGCGCGCTAATTGACCCGCCGAATGGGGGGAAGGTTTATCTGCCGTTGGTGGTCAAATAGTACCCACTTTTGGACATAGAGCTACTCAGATAAAGCCGAGATCATAGTGTCGGGTTGATGCGCTTGGTGCTGTGCGGCTTGGATGAGTCCGGAATTTAGTCTATTCCCCTTTTGACCAAACAGAATATACGTTCTATAATTATTTGGAGGGGTTTGCTCTTCATCCGTGAGCTGCTTGTCTTTCAGAAAATTTCTCCGCACTCGCCGCCGTCTGCAAAACTTTCAGCACGAGTCGTTCGATGAACGTATTGGACATGGTTCAGAGAACCTTTCGACTTAATTTCGTTTGTTTGCTCTCTTTTGGCTCTCTATTGATTTCGGGGAGGCTGGCACTTGTAGATATGAGCAAAGTCGCCAAAATCGCTCAAGCCCTGAGTATTCCTATCGAAGTTTTGATAAAATAAATTTATTAAAAAAGGAAAATCAGATGAGAAAGATTATTGTTCTATCTTTTATTACCCTTGATGGCGTCATGCAGGCGCCTGGAGGGCCAACAGAAGATACCAGTGGTAACTTTACGCATGGTGGATGGACAGTGCCGTACTTTGACAATTTTCTTGGCCAGATCATGGGTGAGCAAATGAGTAAGCCATTTGATCTATTGTTAGGGAGAAAAACATTTGAGATATTTGCCTCATATTGGCCTCAGCATCCTGAAGAATGGCCCGGAATAAATGATGCCACAAAGTATGTTGCTTCGAATACGCTGACAACCCACGAGTGGAATAAGTCTGTCTTCTTAAAGGGTAACGTTGTGGATGAAATTAAGAAGCTCAAACAACAAGAGGGTCCTGACTTACAAGTGCATGGGAGTGGCAATCTCATCCAAACCCTTTTGAAGCATGATTTAGTGGACGAATTTTGGCTAAAAATCTTCCCGGTCACCCTTGGCCCAGGCAAGCGCTTGTTTGGGGAAGGGACCATGTCGGGAGCTTTCAGCCTGCATGAAGCCAAAACTTCGCCGCTTGGAGTCATTGTCGCTTCCTACAAACGCGCAGGAGAAGTAAAAACAGGATCGTTCTGAAATAAGTTATTTGCTGGGACAGGTTTTTATGTAGCCACAACATGCCTAAAACACATCGGTCTATCGTTGTCTCCCACCATCCCGCTTTGTTAAGTTCTACATAAGTGGTTAGCCAGCCCCTTTATCCACGGTTCAGCGTTCTGCGCATTCTCCGACTCAGGGTCCCGTAGCCAAGCTTGTGGTAAAAGGCAAGCGCGGTCTTGTTGAACTCATAAACATTCAACTCGATGGCGGTCGCCCCTTTTGAGATTGCCCACTCGTGCACTGTGTCCATAAGCATTCGCCCGATCCCGTGATTCTGAAACTCCGGCTTCACGCCAAGGTTATCCACAATCGCATACCGTCGGGGGACAAAAACAGGGGTGGCAGGTGCGTCTTGGATAACGGCGTGAACGAAGCCGACAAGTTTCTCGCCTCCGTCTGCCACAAACAAGCCAACGCTCTCATCGGTGATCAATCCCCCATAGTAAGCGGGTTCTCGAACGGGACCGTTCGGTTTCTGGAACAGGTGAGGGAGATGGGCACGATGTAAAGCGTCTACCGCATCAAATAGCTCACAGAGGGCGTTGTAATCTTCAGCAGTTGCCTTACGGATATTTACTTCCACCCACGCTCCTTTTGCTGTCCATAGGTAAGGCGCTTGGCAGAGGCTGGCTAACGCCTCCGTTTCAGCCGCGCCCACAAAACCCCCAATAACAGATAACCTCAAAGTGCATAGGGCTACTTCAAAAAACGGCGAGCTCGTGGCGTCAGCTTGAACCGCTTGTTGATAATATGTAAAAAGATAGACATCCAACAGACAATGATCGGGAGAACAACTTTTTTACAGAGACGTGTGACATCGGTATCCTTAGCCCACGTTGTGAATAGGGCAGGGATGCCGAACTGAAACGTGCGGTGTCGGGCTGGCTCGGAGCCGCCTATGAGAAGACCCATTCGAAAGGATGAAGGCGGAAGGATGAATTTTCTTTATTCATCCTTCCGCCTTTCAAGGGGGTCCAGCTCGGATCGGTGGACATGGTAGAGTTGGACGTTCATACCAGCAGCGACAGGGTGCCGGTGATTATTCACGATGCCAACCTGAGCCGGACAACCAATGGTACAGGTGAGGTTTCTAAATATACCCTCAGCGAATTAAAAAAATTGGATGCCGGGGAGGGCCAAACCATCCCCACCCTGGCCGAAGCCATTGCCTGCTGCCGGGAGCATGAGCTTGGCCTCTATTTGGAATTAAAAAGCAGTCGGGCGATCCCGGCGATAAGCGAACTGGTCCGGCAGCATAATTTATACCGCCAGACCATCGTCACTTCATTCCGCCCCGATTGGCTGGCCGATGTCAGAGCGCTGGACCCGGACATCGTAACCCGCGTATTGTTCAGCTCGGTCCCTATTAACCCGGTCGCCCTGGCCCACGCTGCCGGCGCTCAGTATGTCCATCCGGCCTGGGAGCAGCACGCCGCCGAGCCTCACCGGCTGCTGACTCCGGAATGGATAAGCCGGGTACAGGCGGCAGGTCTGGGCCTCATTGCTGGCATGAAGAGCGCCCGGCCGAGATTGCCGGGCTCCATCAATTGGGGGTGGATGGGATCTGCAGCAACGCCCCCGACCTGCTCCTGATCAACTCTGTCCCAGGTCGCCAGGAATCAAAGTAATCCGCTCCGGAGGAATGATGAGCTGGACTTTCTCTCCGGCGGGTAAGATACTATCTGTAGGGGTGTGAACGCGTAACACCCACTGGCCAATGCTGATGCGGTAATCTATCACATCTCCCAGATAGGCGGCGCGGATCACCTCTCCTTCCAAAACATTAGCCTGTTCGGGCACAGCCTCGGTCATATTTTTCTTGAGAGTGATGTATTCTGGCCGGATCGCCAGGGTAACTTTTTGCTGAGGGGAAAGGTGATCGCCGGGGACGCGCAGGTTGACCTGATCAGAGGTGGTCACTACGGCACAGCCATTGGCTTGATTGAGTTGGGTCACCGTCCCTTCGACAAAACTGCTTAGACCGATAAAACCGGCCACAAAACGGTTGCTGGGCTGGTTGTAAATCTGCTCTGGCGTGCCGATTTGGGTAATGACGCCTTTGTTCATCACGGCGATCCGGTCAGACAGGGCCAGGGCTTCGGCCTGGTCGTGGGTCACGTAAACGGCGGTTATACCCAACCTCTTTTGCAGCTCCCGAATTTCAAAACGCATCTCTTCTCTGAGTTGGGCGTCCAGGTTGCTGAGCGGTTCATCCAGCAGCAGCACGTTAGGCTCGATGACCAGGGCACGGGCTAATGCAATCCGCTGCTGCTGGCCGCCGGAGAGTTGGCGGGGATAACGTTCGGCAAAACCACTCAGCCGGACCATCGCCAGGGCATTGTCAACGCGAGTTTTTATCTCGGTTTTGGAGATTTGTCGCAGTCGCAGGCCAAAGGCCAGATTATCATAGACTGTCATATGGGGCCACAAGGCATAGTTCTGAAAAACAAAACCGATGTCGCGCTGCTCCGGCGGCAGGGTAGTGACATGCTGGTTCCCCAGGTAGATCTCCCCCTCGTCAGGAATGAGGAAGCCGGCAATACAGCGCAGCGTGGTTGTCTTGCCGCAACCGCTGGGGCCTAACATGGTCAAAATTTCACCGTCTTCAATATCGAGCCGGATGCGATCAACGGCAATCGTTTTGCCAAATTGTTTGAGTAAGTTAACCAGGCGTACCCCAGGCATTTAGATCTTCTCCTTGAAAATAGGTTGTAGGTCCATCTCCCGTTACACCCCCACTCCGCCCACATGTTCGGCCTTGAGAAACCGTTCAATGATGATCATAAAGACGATGCTGGGAATGAGTAAGACGATAGCAATCACCGAGGCAAATTGCAGGTTGGTGCCGCTGGACGAATAGAGGAGCATCGGCAGTGTGGTAATAAAGGGCAGGCCGATAAAGAAGGTACCGGTGAACTCGTCCAGCGACGTCAAAAAGACAAAAACGGCGCTGGCCAACAGGCCGGGCGCAGCCAGCGGCAGGGTGATTTGAAAGAAAGTCCGTAGCTTCGAAGCGCCTACACTGCGGGCGGCCTCCTCCAACTCGGGTGGGATGCCCTTGAAGGCTGCGCTGGAAATCCAGACGGCGAAAACCAGACTGACCATTAAATGGATCAGCGCCACCCCCTGCACTGTGCTATTCAGGCCGACCTTATTGAAGGTCAGCAGCAGGTTAACAAAAACGGGCTGTTGGGGGAAAGCCTGCGGCATCAGAAAAAGGAACAGGATGGCGCCTCGCCAGGGCAGGGCATATTTGGCCAGCACATAGCCGGCCGGAATGGCGATGGCCATCGCCAGCACCACCACCAGCAGGGCAATGAGGATGCTGGTTTGAAAAGCTTCGACGATGCTGACCGCGCCAATGGCCAGGCTCTTTTGAAAGCCCAAAGCCTGGGCCCAGTAATCCAGGCCAACCTCTTGTGGGAGCGCGTGGGGCCAAAACCAGCGCAAAGCGATTGACCACAACACCAGGCCCAGCATAGGGCCAAAAATTAGGAAAAAGATGAAGACTAGGAGCACCGCCTCTAACGATTTGACCAACAGTCTGGAACGTGTCATCAGCCTACCTCCTAAGCCTCGTAGATGCCCTTGCGCACCGAGTAGCGGAGATAATAAATTGCCGTAAGGAGAACCATCAGGTAACTGAGCACGCCCAAGGCATTGGCCACGCCGTAATCGCCAAAGTAAGTAACCCGATGGGCGATGTCTACCGTAAGGGTGGTCGGTGTTTTGCCGCCAATCAGCATAAAAGGCAGGGTAAACGTGCCCACGGTCGAGGTGAAGGCCAGAATGATCGCCACGGCGATAGTGGCCCGGCTCATCGGCACCAGAACCTTAGTAATAACTTGAAAAATGTTGGCCCCGACGCTGCGCGCTGCCTCGATGTAGGCATCGTCAATCATCTGAAAGCCGCCCAGAATGATCAGGGTCATAAAGGGGGCCTGCTTCCAGACAAAACTCAACACCAGCCCTTGCAGATTAAAGAGCTGCAAGGGCGAATTTAAATCAATTACGGCCAGTTGGGCCAGAAAGACATTGAGCAGGCCGTGCGGGGCCAGAAAGGTGCGCATCATCTGCCCTACCACCACAAAAGGAATGAAGATGGGCAGCCGGTAGAGCAGGCCGGTTAACCGGGCCAGGCGGCTGTTACTCAAGCGGACATAGGTGGACAGGCTGATGCTCAATATGGCCGAAAAAAAGGTGCTGAGAACAGCTACCTCCAGCGAGAAGAGTACATCACGAAAGTATAGCTCGTAGGCTTTTTGGAAGTTAGCCAGGGTCAAACTACCGTCGGCAGACAGAAAACTGCGGTAGACCGAGGCGATAAAGGGCCAGGCATACAGCACCAGCATTAACGCTGTGGCCGGTAACAGCAAGGCCAGGGGAAAGACCCAGGCGAGTCTTTCCCCTCTATTTGATTGAACCGCTGCCTCACCCTCAGTTGCCACCGGTGACAACCCGCTCATAAGCCTCCAACATGGCCGTAAAGTATTCCGACAGAGGGAAGGACTGTCCTTTTTCGTTCAGATCCTTCGGGGCAATGTCCTGGTAGAGGCGTTCAAAGGCCTCCGGCGGGGCCTTATCCTCAACAAACTTGCCGTCAATGCCGGGATACCAGTTGTAACGATCAATGATCACATTGCCCTGGACTTCGGGGCTGGTGGCATATTCGACAAACTGCTTGGCCACATCGGGATGGGGCGCGTTGGCCGGGATAACAAAGTACATCGGCTGGCCGGGCATGCCCGGCTCAAGAATGGTCAGCTTTAGTTTCGGGTCTAATTTACCTTCCAGCAAGAAAGTGTAGAACATGTCTACCCAAACCGGTCCCATCGCAATCTCACCCCGGTTGAGCGCGTCGAGCGTCCCTACATTGCCGGCCGTAATCGTCACATTTTCGTTAAATTTTTTCATATCTTCCAGGGCGGGGGTCCAGGTTTCAATCTCGGCCTCATTGAAGGGGCCTTCGAGGGCGTACTCATCATACTTACCGGTTTTCCAGTAGAGCCAGCCCACGCTAAAGGCCACCCCGGACATGCCGCCCTTGATGCCGTTATAGCCAAACATCCCGGGATTCTCCTCTACCCAGGTCACCAGTTCTTCATAGGTGGTGGGCGGGTCGGTGACCATATCGGGATTGTAGGCAATGGCAGTCTGGCTGTGGAACATCGGCATCACGTAACCGTCAACATTGGCTCCCAGGGCGTTCTTCGCGTCCATGGCAGTCACATATTGATAGGTGTCCAGATCGGACGCATATTTGAGCACCAGATCTGGCTCTTCCATCGCCCAGGTCATGAACTGCTGGTGGACCATGGCCACGTCCACATCCCCAGCCTCTCTCCCGGCTTCTTTATCGGCCATCAGCTTTTCAAAAATCAGCCGCGAGCCGGCATCGCCGGGGCCGGTGTGGATGGCGCGGAGGTTAACTTTTGGATTGACGTCCTCCTTAAATTCCGCCGCCAGCATGTTCTGGGCCAGGGCCAGCATGTTCACGTCCCCTGCCGTCATATAGACCAGGTCTATCTCCTCGGCAGGAACTTCGACCACCTTTTCAACCTCTTTGGTGACTATCACCTCCTTCTCGACTTCCTTGACGACTTCCTTTTCCACCACAACCGTCTCCACAACTCGCTCTGGGGTGGCTGCCGCACCGCCACACTGGGCGGCGAGGGTGCTCAGCAACAGGACTGCTGCCAAGAGAATGAAATATTTGTAGCTTTTCATTAAAAAATCCTCCTTTTGCTCCCAATGATCCACTTTTGCGAAATTTGCTGTAACAGCGAAAAATAAGGGTCATCCCAGTTTAGCCATCACCTCCCTTTGTATAACAAGTAAAAAGTACAGAGTGCATCAATAACACTCAACTGAACCACTCGAGAGGGACCGGCCTCGCTGCCCAGTGGTGTTTCAGCCGCGCCGGTCAGCAGGAGTACATCAACAGTTTTGGCCAGGGGCGAGGCCAGATAGTTGGTGATGCCCACTGTTTTAACCTGTCGCCCGTGAGCCACCCGCATCGCCCGTAAAACGTCCTCGTTGTTGCCAGAAAAGGAAATCCCCAGAACCAGGTCTTGAGCGGTGGCCATGCCGGCCAGCAGTGTTTGCGTATGGGGGTCGGTACATACGGTACATGGCAATCCCACCCGGAGCATCTTTTGCCCGGCTACCTGAGCGATACCCCCGGAGCCGCCACAACCGAAAATGTAGATGTGGTTAGCCAGGGCCAACAAACTGGCCGCCTCTTTGATTTTCTCGGCATTTAAAACGGCCAGGGTATCATTCAGGGCCTGGCCGGAAATTTGAAACACCTTGCGCACAACGGTAGTTACATCGTCCTGGCCATCGATCACCTCGTAGGTGTCCCGAACGGGCGTCCCTACATCACGGGCTAATAAGATTTTGAATTCTTGATAGCCCTGATAATCTAACCGTTGGCAGAATCGGACAATCGTGGACTCGCTGACTTCAAGAATTTCAGCTAAATCTGTGACGGAGGAGTGGATGACCTTGTTAGAGTGAGTTAAAACGTAATTGGCAACTTTACGTTCACTGGGAGGCAGTGAATTGTAGATAGCACGAATACGCACAAAGGGGATAGGTAAACCGACGGTGTTGGGAGAGAGCAGCGCTGCTATCTGGTCCATATCTCTAAGCCCTTCATTGAGCTAAGGCAGATACACCGAGCCGGAAATTATTTCCCGAATATTTTGACAAAAAATGGAAATTATTTCCCACCCCTTTTATAACACGAATCAAAGACTTTGTCAATCCGCCCTGTTTTAGGGTCATGGCAGGATTGCCCAGCCCATTGTCGCCGATCATGCCTCCCAACCGGAGTTCGACCGGCTGACCGGTCAGGGCCAGGCGTCATCAGGCGGCATTCAGAAGTTCCCTTACGGTAACATCGAGCGACTTGGTCTGGACCCGGGTCTGAGCGATTTCGAACTGCTGCGCCGTCAGTTGGGCCTCCAGTTCCACCCCCAATTGTTCGGCCCGGTCTCTGGCTTCCTGGGTACTGGCCGGGTGGCACGAGACGCAGATGGAGAGTTCCAAAGCCTGTTCAGCCTGGCCGGTCCAGGCCATCAGATAAGCTAACCCGACCAGCGCATCCAGCGCCAGCGGGGTAGCCTGGACTTCCAGCGCCAGCGGCAAGGCTTCAAGAAAGATACGCCTGGCTTCCAACAAATCGCCCGCCGCCGCTTTGATTTCGCCTAAATAAACGAGCGACAGGACGATATCCCAGCCCGTAACAAATTCGTTGAAGACATCCAGGCTGTAGTTGATAAATGTTTCGGCTTCCGGGATCTTCTTCTGGGCCAGGGCGGCCAACCCCAAGAAACGAAAAGCCGTGCCCAAGCCCCACCGGTTGCCTAATTCTGTACAAAGGACAAGACTCTCTTGCAGGTATGCTTCTGCCTCCTCATAGTGCCCCAGTTCAATAACGGTGGGACTGATAAAATTCAAGCCCAGCGTTATAGCGTGGGGATCACCAATAGTCCGCATTGAGGCCAGGCTAGCCCGCATTTGCTCATACCCCTCCTCGTAGCGACCTAACAAGCTGGCAATATAGCCTTGATTTAAGCGGGCATACGCCGCAAACCACTCATCGCCGCCCGCTTCGGCGCAGGCAAGTCCTTCGCTTAGGCGTACTTGAGCCTGGTTTATCTCACCGTTGAGGTGCATAATGATCCCGCTGTAGATCAGGGAGTGAATCAGGAGGGCTGGATCGTTGAACAGGCGGAGGTGCGTGAGACTTTCGTCGAACAGGGTCAGCGCCCGGTCAAACTGGCCCCAGCGAAAGAAGAGCAACGCCTGATGCCCCAGCGCCTGCCCCAATACTTTTTGCAGCGCCTCATCTTCTGACCTGGCCCGCAGCGCCTGAACAATAGGCTCCAGGTGCACGATGCCATCGCTCAGCCACCCGCCTAATTCAAACAGACGTCCGAAAGCGGCCAGATTAGGCCCGATTAAGTCGAACTTTTCCCGCACAATCGCCCAGTTCCAGGCCGCTCGCACGTTCTCGATTTCATCCGTCAATTCCCGCATTGCCTCGCGCAGAGCTGCACTCTTGAGGGCCTTCTCCCGATCTCGCAACAGTGCCAGATAAAAATCGCAGTGCCGGTCATGAGCCGCTTCGTGCTGCGGATCGTCAGCCAGGTGGGCCAGGGCATACTGCCGCACCACTTCGTGGAGATCATAACGCCCTTCTTTTACCCGGCGCACCAGGGATTTGGAGACCAGCGCCGAAAGAGATAGCAGGGTCGCACCGGCTACCTTTTCCGCCGCTTCTCGTCCAAAACCACCCTGGAAGATAGCCAGCCGGCACAGCACGCTGCGTTCGTCTTCCGAAAGGAGGTTCCACGAATGGTCAAAGGTGGCGCGCAGACTCTGTTGCCGCTTGGGCACGCCCCGCATCGAGCTTGCCAGAAAATCCAGGCTCCGCTCAATTTCCCGGGCGATCTCCCGGCAGGTCAGCACCGACACCCAAGCCGCGGCCAGTTCGATCCCCAGCGGCATCCCCTCTACCATCTGGCAGATGCGCGCCACTGCTGGCTGCTCCTCGGTCCGTAGTTTAAAGTCCGCTTGTGCCCGGCGGGCGCTCTGGACAAATAAAGCGACCGCGCTGTACTCATCAATACCTTCAGATTGGTTGGTGGGTGGTACAGGTAAACCCTGTATTTCAAACGTCCATTCACCGGGCAGGTTCAGTCGCTCCCGGGAGGTAACCAGCAGCTTTACGCCTGGCGCAACCTCCAACAGCTCGGTCAATGGGCTAATGTCCTCCAACAAGTGTTCGACATTATCCAGCACCAGGAGCAGCCGTTTTTCCCGTAAATAGGTCATGAGTTGTCTTTGGGGTTCAACCGTGCCGGAAAAGGTAAATTTAAGGGCGTCAGCAATGGCCGGGACGATGAATTGAGGTGAAGTGAGAGGGGCAAGTAGCACAAAACAGACTCCATCGGGGAACAGCTTATTTTGCGTGGAGGCTACTTCGAGGGCCAGGCGGGTCTTGCCAATGCCGCCCGGGCCGGTCAGTGTCAACAGCCGGCACTGGGGGTCATGCAGTAGCCGGACCAGCGCTGTCAATTCCGCTTCTCGACCAATCAGGGGGGTAGGCGGTGTGGGTAGGGGTAGAACCCGCTGAGGCAGATTGTGGCCTGTCTTCCAATCCGTCGCCGTCGCAGGCGCCAGGTTGGCCAGCCGCTCGACGCGCATGTGGCCGCGAGCGACTTGGAGAAAGGTCGCCTGCTCATCGAGGGAAACCTGAAGACAGTTTGCTAACAGCTCGGCAAGCTGGCGAGAAGGCCGGCGTTCATCTCTCTCGATCTTGCGCAGTGCTGACACGGAGCAGCCGATACACCGGGCCAGTTGTTCCCGGGTCAGATCCAGCGCTTTGCGCTGCTGGACAATCCAGGCGCCGAACGAAACTTCAGCCTCCATCTCTCCCCTCCCCGGTTTGAAAGTCAGGCGAAACAACCGTTCACTCCCGATTTGGCCGTGCTCAGCCAGAGAAAGGAAGCAGACAGGCTGGACGGTCCGGTTCGGCTCCGACAGACCGAATGGCTTTATTATACCACAAGTTGGGTCACCAGGTGTAACACATTTGGGGACACTGCCTGGGGCAGTGGGTGTCCCCAAATCCAGCCGGTTGTGTGGTTTAATTCTATCAACTCAGGCAAGTCAGATAGGCGGAGTAAACAGCTACCAGAAATGATTTTCTATTCAGCCACTCTCCGAAATTTCATCGAAGCGAGGCTAGCGGATGACATCAAGCAATACCACCCCATCCAAACAGACGACTCGCCATCACAGGTGGCAGACATTTATCGAATTCACGCTGTCCCTGGAGGCAGGTAGCACCCCTCTGGTAACGGATCTGGTTGTTAGGGCTGTAGAAACGCTGAAGTGGCCGGCAGCGCCTCTGGAACAGCTCGAGCTGGCTTTGATCAAGGCCATTCAGAACGCTGTGGAACAGAATCACGTGGACGATTTAGACCCATTGCTGATGATTCGGGTATTTGTTTTGGAAGGAGGTGAGGCAGCCCAAACGGGCGGTGGGCCTGGCGAGCCAGAGGAAGACCTATCGTCTGCGGAGCCGGTTCAACCGGCCAGGTCGTCACCTTCACGTGGCTGGGGATTTTTTCTGGTGCAAAAGCATGGGGATGCTTCGCAGGCTGTAGCCGGAGAGGGGCATCACCTGATTGAATTGTTTCTATACCAGGAAAGCTGTCTCTTGTGCTGATAGTCCTTTTCATTGGTGGCAGTCGCTCTCAAGAGCAAGGAGAAAAATATGATAGATCATTATCTTGCGTACAAAATAGACGGTAATAAGAAAGAAGGAGGGCAAAATCGAGGCAACGACGCGGATCTCGCTCCAAAAGGGATGGAGCCTGAAGGGGTAACTGATGAAATTGATTGGAAATTTATTAACTGAGTATCAGTATTTAGGAGGCTAACAGTGAACGTTCTTTTAATTTATCTAATTGTGCTGCGGATTGTTCATTTTGTGGGCGGAACATGCTGGTTAGGTGGGGCCATCATCTTTCATCTGTTCCTGGAACCTACCGCCAAAGCAACGGCCCCAGACAGCCGGCAATTCATGCAGTACTTTATTGTCCGCCGCCACTACTCGATGTTTATGGGGATTTCAAGTCTATTGACCATTCTGTCCGGAGCTTTATTGCTCTGGCACAGCTCCAGCGGGTTGGATGCCAATTGGATCACGTCAGGCCCGGGGATGGTCCTTACCTTCGGCTCAATGCTGGGTATTGTTGCTCTGGGGGTGGGGTTTTTCATCATTGCGCCCACTGCTCAACGGCTGATGGGATTAGCGCAGGCCATTCAGGCCGCCGGGGGACCCCCTTTGCCGGAGCAAGTGAGTGAGATCCACCATCTCGAAACCAAGATGAGCAAGGTGGGCTGGACCGAGTTTGCGATGATGTTGGTCTCTCTCTTGACGATGGCGGTAGCTCGCTACTGGTGGTTCTAAATGAAACGGCTGCTTTTTGCAATCACGATTTTACTGTTTACCCTGGCTGCTTGCGGGGGCGGCGTTGCTGAGAAAGCGACGCCGCCCCCGGTTCCGGCCAAGGATCCGGTTGCCGGAGAGAAGATAGTTGGGGAAGCAGTGTTATCCTTGCCCTCTCCACCCCAAGAGCCGGTTGCTGGCGAGAAGACGTTTGAGGCAGCAGCGTCCGCCCCGACTCCGGCCGGAGATACGGCGGCTGGCGAGAAGATTTTTGCCCGTGCTTGTGCTGCCTGTCACGGCCTGGATTTGTCTCAAAGCGAACTCGTCGCCACCAGAACAGACCAGGAACTGGTAGAGTTCATCAAGGTTGGTGGTGTTCCGGACGGTCCTTTGGTGATGCCTCCCAGAGGCGGCAGTCCCTCACTCAACGACGAAAATCTGGTTGATATTACAGTTTACCTGCGCTCGCTACAAAAATAATCATAAAATATGCTAATTCATAAGGAATAAATTATGTCTATCACAGATACTCTTTATGTTGTGTCAATCCTGATCGGATTGTTTTTCGTACACTTTGTTATGCCGCTCCTCCTGATGTGGCTGTTAAAGGGCATCATCTCCTGGGCTTTTCACGATATAGACCCTGGCCGCCTGGCGAGTCGAAATCTTAAAAACTATCCCCGTTGGCCGTTACGGCCAGCCTGCTGATGTAGCCGGCTTGGCCGCCTTTCTGGCCTCCGACGAGGCCTCGTTCATTAACGCTCAGGCCATTAATATTGATGGGGGAATGGTGTTTTACTGAAATTGAGGCCCGGTTTACACTTAACAAATACCCCCTGTGTTGACAAGAAATGAATGTACAGGCATAGCCTCTTCCAGATTAAGTGGGAGGGGCTATACTTAACCGGCCGGTCGGTGACCTCCACCACCTGTGGCACCACCCTATCGAAATGCTGCCAGAACGTCGCCCAATTTGCGCTCCAAAACTTCTAATGAAAAGTATTCCTGCGCCAGGGTATAGTTCTTTTCAGTTAGCGTCTTAACTTGCTTGGGATCGCACAGCAGCGCCTGGGTGTGCTGCACGGCCGCCTCATCCACAAAGCCATCCAGTTCGACCAGGTCAAACCCAAGGGGCCGGATATCCGCGTTATAGACGGGATAGCGATTGACCACGATGAGGCGTTTGAAATAAATTGCTTCCAGCAGGGTGTGGCCAAACCCTTCGTGGGTGCTGGGGTAAGTAATCAGGTTAGCGTGGAGATAGGCATCCCCCAGGGAATAAATTTTGTGACTATCGGCCCTGCCTCGCTCGGCGCCAACCAAGTGATCAATCACGTGGAGGTCCACGCCCATCTTGCCTGCTTCTCGCTTGAGCCAACGCCAATATTCTAACCCCGCGTCGCGCACCCGGCGCAGGATAAATAGACGGGGGCCAGCCAGCCCCAGGCGATGTACCAGTTCAAGGGCCAACTCGATACCTTTGCTGTGGATGACCCGGGTGGGTTGGAGGATGAACAGATCCTGCTTGGTCAGCCCTAAAACCTGGCGAAAGTCGCGGTTATAACCGTCAAGGGGGGGCGGGAGAGTGGCAAAATCGTGGACATTGGGAATGACAGTGGAATCAATCTGCCGTCGCGCTTTGAGCTGTCGCTGGGCAATGCTATTGATGGTCACGTGTTGCAGGGTCGGCAACTTGGCCGGAAAAGCCGTGTCCAGCATGTCGAGCAGAGCATTGCTCGGATAGCGCTGCTGATCCCAATGGAAATCGTGATGGTGAGCGATGGTGTTAATGCCCAGTTCCGCAATTAGCCCGGTCAGGCAAATGCCCAGCGGCAGATTCATCGGAATGGTTAGCGCATTTTCAACTACAAGCAGGTCGAGATGATTGGAACGGATAAATTTGCGCAGGGGGGCGCGAATCTCGTCGGCCAGGGTGTAAATTTCATCAATCAACTTTTCAACTTTCCGGCCAGGTGTGCCTTCACCGAAAGCCCGCTGGGTCAGGGCGATGGTTGATTGATGCTCAAAATGAAGCTCGGGAATTAGACAGCCACCGGCAGCGTAGCCGCCTAACTCTCCGGCACAGTAGAAAAGCTCGTGGCCCATGCGCCGCAAGACTATAGCCCACTTTTCCACCTCCAACGAGACACCATCCAACCCATTCAGCCGGGTTGAGATAAAACCAATTCGCATCTTATCCTCTCCTTAAAAATGTCCAGGCCTTCTGGCCTTATTATAATCGAACTCTTAATAGGTATCAGTGGCTTTGTCGTAGTGGACCACTTCAAGAATCGCCTCGTGCAACAGACCCGTCTTACGACCCCCATGGGTGAGCAGTAGTGTTCCCATAATAAATGATAATCGAAAATAAACGGGTTTACCTCAAGATAAACTCAAGAAAACCTAAAGGTTTCCTAAAGAACACAGAGACCAGATCCCGGGCTGCTTCATAAATTATAAAGCTATCCGGGTAAAGCCAACTTGAATGTAGGGAAACCATGCCATGGTCTCTCTTCACTCTTTGTTATCCTCTTCTACGGCGCTGATCAACAGTTCAAAAACATTGGGAATGGCTGCGGCGACCCGTTTCCAGGTTGAGATGTAGGGGGTTTCGATCGGCGTTTCAAGAAACTGCTGCCCCGCGCTGACGATGCAGCGCACAAAAGCCTCAGCCGCGCTGCCTTCGGCATGGCGATCAAACGTTAACCCGTTAATCAAGGAGTCGTATTCATACCGGGCAATGAGATCCTGTGCGGTCCGTAAGTAGCTTGATTTCAACGATACAAAGAATTCATTCGTCAATACGTAGCCCATACTGGCCAGTGTTCTGAAGATTGATTTGGCGATATCGGTACCCATCTTCAACAGTCCCTTATTGGGGTCTTGGAGTGTCAGGGGTTGATGTTTATGTTCATAATTATCGGCCAGGTCAGCCTGGCAAATGCTGCTAAGGGCACAGTTGCGGTGAACTTCGGCCAGCACACCTACTTCCAGGCCCCAATCACCGGGGATTCTGAGGCGTCGGGCCAGGTCGGTCAGCATTGAAAACTCACCGGCAAGGATATAGCGGAAGCTGTCCAGGTAATCTAAGAACGGGTTTGGCCCCAGGCTCGTTTTCAAAGCACGGATCAGGGGGGTTACAAAAATGCGGGTCACCCGTCCGTGCATCCGGTCGGTAACCCGGCTGTAATAGCCCTTGCAAAATTCAAAGTCAATGGTCGGGCTGGCTACCGGGTAACAGAGCCGGGCCAGGAGTTCGCGATTGTAGCTGACAATATCACAGTCGTGTAAGGCAATCACCTGGCTATCTTCGCGGGCCAGAATGTAACCATACGCCGTCCAGGCGGACCGGCCTTTGCCATCTTCCCCGACATCAATCCCATTTTCAGCCAGGAGACGGTAGAGATTGTTAATGGCCGGGCCGGTACACCAGAGCAATTGGGGCTTCTGGGGCAGAGCCGCAAAGAACTTCCTGGCCTCTTTGAAGTCCTCCGGAGTTGTTCGGCCCATCGTCACGATGACATTCTGGAGATACTTCACCTGCCGGAGTTCGGCCAGAATCCTGGGCAGGCCAGGTCCTTGCAGTTCAACCGGGATATACGGCAGGACCAGGGAAATAGGGCGGTGTTTCGCAGCCGCTTCAAGCTCAAGCTCCAGTTCTTCTAGCTTACGGGGCCTGAGTCGGTGAAATGTAGCAATCTCGCCATTCTGAAAAAAATCTGACATAACTAACCTCCATGTATTGATCAACAGGATGTTGCCATCTAGCCATTTGCTGTTTCGGCCCCAGGCACATATCGTGAAGGTTGATCCGGCTGCCAGGGGCCGGTTTCCAGTCCCCCTCCTGGTTAGGGATAACCAGATAAGCTATCTTTGCCCCCGATTCAAACCCCATACACGTGTTACCGGCAAAACAAATAATATGCCGGTGTCCGGCTCGTCGAGTGCGTTTGGTGACTTTAGGCACGATAATTGTGATTAAACTCGGCTTCGCTTTTTGAGCTAGGGTCATGATGGCGTTTTCATCCATTCAAATAAAATAATGAACAGAATCGTGGCGACGATGCTGGTTGCCAACATAACTGGTATGCCAACTTTTAACCAGTCTCTCATCGAGATCGGCAAACTGGTTCGCTCACTCAGGCTGATGACCACCACATTGGCCGTGGCCCCCAACGGCGTGCCGTTTCCACCAAAGCCAGCCCCCAGGGCTAAAGCCCACCACAGCGGCGACGCAGGCACCCCCACCGCCGCCAGGCGCTGAATGATCGGAACTGCCGCAATGGTGAAGGGAATATTATCCATGCCGGCCGACACGATGGCTGCCAGCCATAAGATCACCAGGCTGGCCAGCCACAGGTTATTTTGGGCCAGGTCAGTGACCCCGGTTGCCAACAGTGCTAACAGCCCAGAGGTCTCTAACCCGCCGACCATCACAAACAGCCCGGCGAAGAACAACAACACACCCCACTCCAGGTGGCTGAGGGTCTCTTCGACGTTAGTCCGGACCCACAAGAGAGCCAGGGCTGCGCCGCCCATGGCAACTGTGGCCGGGAGTAAGTACAACTGGCTATGGAAGAAGAACAAGACGATGACCAGCCCCAAAATGATCAACAGCTTGCGGGCGTTGGCTCGATTTTTGAGCGCCTCACGTTCGTCAAGCTTGAATAACGCCTGAACATTTCGAGGCACTACGGCCAACTCTTTCCGGAACAGCCAGCGGAGAGCCACCAGCGCCGCCATCCAGGCAACCAGCACAATCGGCGCCAGATGAGTCAAGAAGTCGTTGAAGGAGAAGCCAGCCGCTGAAGCGATAATCACATTTGGTGGGTCGCCGACCAGGGTCGCCACCCCGCTGATGTTGGAGAGCAGCGCTTCGGCCATCAAAAAAGGGGCCGGGTTGAGCCCCAAAATATCGGCAATCAGAAGGGTCACCGGAGCGATCAGGATAACTGTGGTAACATTGTCCAGAACCATCGACGCCAGGCTGGTGGTGGCTCCTAAAATGACCAATAGAAGCCATGGCTTCCCTCCGGACCATTTGCCGGCCAAGATGGCGATGTATTGGAAGTAGCCAGTTTCTTCCAGCAGCCGAACCATGATCATCATCCCCAGCAGCAAGCCCAGCGTATTGAAGTCAATGGACCGAAGCGCTTCTTCCTGGGAATAAAACTCCAATTCTGTGCCGGTGATGATCATGAGGGCCGCTCCAATCCCGGCTGCGGTCGTCCGATGCATACGCTCGCTCAAGATCACGATCAGGGTCACGATGAAAATCATGCCGGCCGCAATTTGGGGTGTGGTCATCAGGATAAGCCTCTGACCTCGATCCATTTCTGTAAGAACGCTGTGCCGACATCTACGTGTGAGGCCAGCCCAACCAGCTTGCTCTGCTGATCGACAACCGGCAGGTCGATCAACTTGTGCCTGCTCATCGTCATCATGGCGCGTAAGATCGACTCGTCTGCCCCAACGAAAACAGGCAGTTCCATGAGCGTTTCAACGGCGATACTGTCCGCTTCAGGTACGTCTTTAGGTAGAAAATCTTCCAGCGCCCCAAAATCATGGACAAAACGTAAGCTTTCGATCAGCTCAAAGTAGTTAGGGATAAAAATATCGAGGATGTCACTTAGCTTGACCACGCCGATGAGGACGTTAGCCCCATTAACAACCGGTAAGGTCCCGATACGTTTCTCAATGATTAATTTAGCTGCTTCCAGGACCGTGGCTTGAGGTGAGATCGAAATGACGGCCTGTTTCATAATGTCACGAACTATCATCGTAGCTTCTCCTTTCCACAAGCTGGCTGCGGTATATCAATGCAGTAACAGGTCCATAGGCTCCCTGCGCCAACACCATTCATTCTGGTTAATTCAGGGCTGGTCTCTGACTGAACTCCTAAGTCATCCCGCGCATGATCTGGACCTGCCACGCGTAACAGGAGTCTACCCCAAAAATAAGCCAACAACCTCCTCAGCCAATGCCGCCGCGGGATGCGCCTGAATTATGGCTTATTTTAACCGGATTGTCACTTTTGCTCATTAATCTATTAGCCGCGATCACCACACAACTTGCCCCACAGCTTTTTGGCCAGGCGAGGTACCGGTTTACGATCTTCAACATTGCCAGACGTTAAACAAGACGAGAAACTTCGCATAGAAATTAGTTATGAACTCACCCTCACCACCCCAAACAATTTAAATCCCCACAATTACTAAAAGAAGTCTATACTTCAAGAAAACTCAGCACGGCTATCTTCTTCAAGAAAAACTGGCTGCCACTCAAAAAGAACGGCTTCAATGAGACAGTCCGCCAGTACTAAAAAATGGATTTTAGGAGGCCGGCAATGGACTTGATCGCCCAAAAGAAAGGATATATAACGATGTAACAAAATAATCATTAAGTTACATAATGGTATAAGGAGTGATTAATCACGTCTCAACCATCCCCTCCTGCCCTATCAAGTCTCATTATAATTCTCCCGGTCGAATGACCCATGTACTCTCGTCATCATTCCGCCTCTTACCTACCAGTCTCTACTCCAATTGCTCTCGTCTCCCCCTCAACTTCAAACGCCCCCCAACGGTACTAATGAAGTCGAAGCTCAAGCCACCGATCGGTCCAATGAGGCCCAGCTCAAAGTTGATAATAAAAATGCTCCCGGGTTGAGGAAATGTGGGCCAACTATCTCTGTAATGGGCTCAAATATGCGGGAGCGCAGCCTCGAGTTGAAGTGGGATCAAACGTCCAGGCTGATGGTATGATTCGCTTTTCCAGACCGTTCACTTTGGGTATTGTGAGATCCCTTTAAATGGGGAGGATTTGAGCGAGGTAGCCGGTCAGGGGTGAGACCTCGGAGAAAATTTCGAGCGAGACAGAGTGAAAGCATGATACTCCCCTTGGCAAGGCTGGCCGTGGCAAAAGAGCATCCGGCGTTGGGCGGGGAGAAAAATCATCGCCGCAATAGTAGCGGTTTCGGAGACAGGCGAGGGATGGCAGCAGAGGGAACCCAGCCCATTGGTGTGAACAGCCATTAGCTGTTTGGCCAGGGTTAAATCAATTCGACCATAAGCGCCGGTTAGCTTCTCTTTGGCGTTTTGATACCGCTGAAAGGTGTTACCCCGCCGGGCTGGGGGGTCAGTATCCACAAAGTAGGGCTGCATCACCGGGCTGCGATAGTGGTTGGTGTTGACCAGGAGGCCCGCTTCGGCTTCAACCACGGCGCTGTGGCGATGGCCGATTTCAAACAAGGCGCTATCGCCGCCGGCATCGGCCAGGAGGAGGTTGTTTCGCCCCAGGCGGGGCACAGCCTGCAAGTAGTCCAGAGCGGAGCGTACACTGCGGTGCTCTTCGAGGAGGTGCATCGAGAGGGCGTAGGCAGGCAGACCAGGCCCCACGTCAGTTGAAGAGACATGGGTATCGGCCACCGCTAACCCGGCTTCGTTGAAACCGGCCACAAAAACGCCGGGACTGCCGGCGCTGGTGACAAAAGTGTAGCGATACCCCTGTGCCGGCTCGGCCCGAACGACCAACTGCAAGGGGAGATGTTCCGGACGGTAATCCCGATTTTTGGCCAGGATGGGCTGGCCGTTTGCCGTAGCGGGACCGGTTGCAGCCCAGGTAGTACAGCCGTCGCTCGGCCCGTTCAACATCTTGTGTGTGACCAGCGCATCCCGCAAAAAGGCCACCAGGTTATAACGCAGCAGCCGGTTAAAATCTAACTCCAATCCATCGGCCAGGCCGCGGACGAGAGCCACCGTCGCTGGGTCCACCGTCTCCACCACTTGCCGGGTTTCCTCAACCAGGGCGGCAAAAGCGGCGTCCGCGCCATCTTGTTCAAGCTGGGCAAAACGAGCTTCCATCGCCGCCACCACCTGGTGACGCAACGAGCTAACCTGGCAGCCGTGCTGGTATCCCATCTGATAATGGCTGCCTTTAACTGTGATTACCCGGAACAGGCTACTCATACAGCCAACAGGCCACCCGATGGCCCTCGACTTCAAATTCGGGTGGGAACTTTTGTTCACACTCCGGCCCCTTTTTGGCAAAGCAGCGGGTGTGGAAGGGACAGCCTGCGGGCGGGTCAATCGGGCTGGGGACGGTCCCGCTGAGCACAATGCGCTCGCGGCGAGCGGCTTTCTCTACCACCGGGATGGCCGCCAGCAGAGCCTGGGTGTAGGGATGGCGCGGGTGTTCAAAAAGGCTCTGGGTTTCCGCCTCTTCCACAATGTGGCCCAGGTACATGACCGCCACCCGATCACTCAGGTAGTAGATCACGCTCAGATCATGGGCGATAAACAGGTAGGTCAGATGAAATTCCTGCTGCAGTTCTTTCATCAAGTTGATGACCTGGGCCTGGATGGATACGTCGAGCGCGGAAACCGGCTCGTCGGCCACGATAAATTGGGGCTGCATAGCCAGGGCGCGGGCAATGCCAATTCGCTGCCGCTGGCCACCGGAGAACTGGTGCGGATAGGCGTCAATGTGGCGCTCGCTCAGGCCCACCCGTTTGAGCAGGCGCAGGGTTTCGGCTTCGCTCTCCTGGCTGTTGGTGAGACCGCGCTGGCGCAAGGCCACGCCAATGATGTCACGGACGGTCTTGCGGGGATTAAGCGAGGAATACGGATTCTGGAAGATAATCTGGGTCAGCCGGAAAAAACTGAGATGGCGGGCTTCCATTTCAGCCAGGTTGGCCGAAGGAGCGCTGATTGAGGCCGACTCATCGAAGATGATCTGGCTGGCGGGTGGCCTGGGCTGGCCGTTGGAGTGCGGCGGCAACACAATCCGATCACCCGCTACCATCTGCCCTCGAAAGAAAAGCTGTCCCGCAGTCGGTTGGTGCAGGCGGACCATGACCCGGCCCAGCGTGGTTTTGCCGCAGCCGCTTTCCCCCACCAGGCCGACGGTTTCACCCGGCCAGATTTTTAAGCTGACGTCGTCCACGGCCTTGACCATTTGATCTTGCCGCCCGGCCAAGAGTTTAACCAGTAAGCCTGGGTGGATGGGAAAATATTTTTTGATGTTCCGGACTTCAACCAGGGGTACAGCCGTTTGGGTCATCGGCTACCGCTCCTGTCAGGGTGAGATGGGAGCTGAGAGATTTCAGCGACCCGCATCTCCCCGTTTTCTAAGCTCGACGCGCTGTTCTCTTCCGGAGTATAACGCTCACCCCCTTCGTAAAGGATGCAGCGGGCGTAATGCCCGGGGGTGACCACCCGCAAGCGCAGGTCGGCCTGCCAACATTCATCACGGACCAGCGGGCAGCGCGGGGCAAAGGCGCAGCCGGGCGGCAGTTCGGCCAGGTCGGGCACGTTGCCGGGAATGGGTTCGATTTTCTTGACTTTGCTGGTCAGGCGGGGCAGGCAGGCCAGCAGTCCTTGGGTGTAGGGATGTTTGGGGTCCTGGATAACCTGGTCCACCGGCCCGCGCTCGACGATGCGGCCGGCGTACATGACGGCGATATTGTGGCAGAACTCGGCAGCCAGGCCCAAATTATGGGTCACGAGCAGGATGCTGGTCCCGTGCAGTTGATTAATCCGGCGCATCAGTTCGATAATCTGGGCCTGGATGGTCACGTCGAGGGCGGTGGTCGGTTCGTCGGCCAGTAGGATGGCCGGTTCGCAGGCCAGGCCGATAGCGATGAGCGCTCGCTGCTGCATCCCGCCGGAGAACTCATGGGGATAGGCCCGATAACGGGCTTCAGGCGCGGGAATACCCACTTCAGCCATGACCTCTAATACCCGCTTTTTTTCCAGGGCACGCCGCGCCCCATCCAAGGGCCAGGGCAGAGCCGCGCTACCCCGGTTCATGAGTCCGTGCAGGCGCAGGGCCTCGCGGATTTGCTCGCCCACCGGGAAAACCGGATTGAGGGTGCTGAGCGGGTCTTGGAAAATCATGGAGATTTCTTTGCCCCGGATAGAACGCATCGCCTTTTTGGGCAGGCGGCGTAAGTTTTGCCCGCGAAAGATAATTTCTCCCGCGGCGATGCGCCCCGGCCGGGCAATGAGCCGCAAAATGGAGAGCAGGACCGTACTCTTGCCGCAGCCGGATTCCCCGACGATGCCCAGGATCTCACCGGGAGCCACCCGCAAATTCACCTGATTAACCGCCGTGACCAGACCGCGTTTGGTCGGAAAAACGGTCGTCAGGTTTTTGAGTTGGAGGAGGGGGGTGTCGTTTGTTTTCATCTAGACTCTTCCAGAAACAGGGTAGCAGAGTAACAGGTAGCAAGGCAGCAAAGTAACAGATTCTGCTACCCTGCGACTTGCTACCTTGTTACTGGTTAATCCACCTTCAACCTTGGATCCAAAATATCTCTTAGCCCCTCGCCAAAAACGTTGAGCGACAGTACCAGGAAGACGATTGCCAGGCCGGGCATCGTCGAAACCCACCAGGCCGTCAGCATCACGTCGCGGCCCTCGGCCACCATCGAACCCCAGGCCGGGGTTGGGGGCTGAATCCCCAGCCCCAGGAAGCTGAGCGAGGCTTCGGTGACGATGAAAAAGCCCATGCGCAGCGTACCCAGTACAAAAACCGATTGGATGATGTTGGGCAGGATTTCGGCCCCGATGATGGCGAGGTGACTGCGACCCAGCGCCCGTGCTGCCTCAACATACTCCCGGGTCTTTTCGTTCATCATCTCGCCCCGTACCAGGCGATAAAACTCAACCCAGCCTTTAAAAGCCAGGGCAAAGACGAGGTTGCCAAACCCAGGTCCGATAAAAGCCATCATGGCAATGGCAAAAATGAGAAACGGAAAAGCCATGAGTAAATCGGCAAAACGGGAGAGGAGCGTATCCAGCCAGCCCCGGTAGTACCCCGCCAGCGCCCCCAACGAGGCTCCGACCACCACCGAAATACCCACCGTCAGCAGGCCCACCAACAGAGAAACCTGCGAGCCAAAGACGATGCGGGTCAGCAAATCGCGGCCCTGGGCATCGGTACCCAGGGGAAACTCGGCCCGGCCCTCGGCCTGCCAGGCCGGCGGGAGAAGCCGCTGGCGCAGGCTGCCCCTTTCGGGGTTGTGGGTGGTTAATTGCGGGGCGAAAAGGGCCGCCAGAAGAAAGAGTAACACAATCAGGCCGCCCCAAAAGGCAACCGGATGGTCCCACAGTTCACCCAAAAAGTCACTTAAATTGCGCCGCCACAACCCTAGCCGGATTTGCCAGGGTGACCAATGAGCAGCGGGTTCAATGGAGGGAGAAACATTCATGCGTTCTCTCGCCTTCAGACACCAATTGATGTGTGATACATGAAATTACTCACATATCACATCACAGTGCTATCTTCGGATTCAAATAGGTATACATCACATCCACCACCAGATTAGCCATGACAAAAGTGAAGGCATAGATCATCACCGCCCCCTGCACCAGAGGGAAATCACGATTGAAGATGGCTTCCACCACCATCCGTCCCAGGCCCGGCCAGCCAAAGACGGCTTCGATGATCATATTGCCGCCCAGCAGCACGCCGACTTGCAGCCCCATAACCGTTACGGTGGGGATGAGGGCGTTGCGGAGGGCGTGCTTGATGATGACTACCCCTTCGGGCGCACCTTTGGCCCGGGCCAGTTGCACATAGTCGGCCCGCAGAATCTCCAGCATGCTCGACCGCAGCACGCGGGCGACGATGGCCGCTACGGCTGCGCCCAGGGTGACAGAAGGCAGCACCAGGTGGCGCAGGCTGCTCCACAGAGCCGGCCAGTTGGCGGTAATCAGGCTGTCAATGACGTAAAAGCCGGTCACGCTCTGCAAGGCGGCGTCGTGACCCAGCCGGCCCTGCACCGGCAACCATTTCAACCAAACGGCAAAGACTAAAATGAGGATGATCCCCAGCCAGAAGCCTGGCATCGAGATGCCTAAAAAAGCGCCGGCCATACTCAGCCGGTCTAGCAGCGAATTTTGCCGGACCGCCGAGATAATGCCAATGGGGAAAGCAATCACCAGAGCGAAGACCAGGGCGCCAAGGGCCAGTTCGATGGTCGCCGGGAGCCGTTCGGCAATCAGCTTTGTTACCGGCTGCTTTTTGACATAGGAGTAACCCAAGTCGCCCCGCGCCGCGTTGCTTAAAAAGTACCATAGTTGGGTGGTAATGGGTTCATCCAGGTGAAATTCAGCCCGTAGCTTTTCAATTTCACCCGCGGAGATCGCTCCACCCTGGCCCATCATAATGTCTACCGGGTCGCCGGGGGTCAGGCGAATAAAGATGAAGACGATGACGGCCACTCCGACCATAATCGGCACGGTGTAGAGGACACGTTCCAGAATTTTGACGGCTCTCACGGGCTTCTTACTCCAGTCGTGAAGTGATGCGTGATACGTGAATTTTTACGCATCACGCATCACGCATTTCTACTTTGCTCCCAAACAGACATCATGCAGGTTGATGCGACTGTCGGCGGCGGGTTCCCAATTCTGCACCCGGGCAGAGGCGGCTTCGGCCTCGTCGGGCAAGATCAGGAAGACGGCGGGTGCGTCGTCATAAACAAGCTGCTGGGCTTCATCGTAGATTTCCTGCCGCTTGGCCGCATCGGCTTCGGTTTCGCCGGCCTTGGTCAGTTCATCCACCCGCTCATTGCTGTAGCAGGAGAAGTTGCCCCGGCCATAGGGCTGACCTTCGACAAAGCTGGCCCATTTAGCCTCGAAGTGGCCGACCGGATCAAAGGCCGAGTCGCCCCAGTCATCCAGATAAGCCTGGCGCTCGCAGGCCAGGAGTTGATCCCTGACCACGCTGTACTCCCAGAACCGCACCCCGGCGTCAAGACCCAGTTCGCGCAGCATCCCGGCCACTGCCTCGGCCAGCGGACGCCATTCTTCCAGGGTGTCAATAGTGAAGGCAAAGGTCTGTCCATCTTTATCCAGAATACCATCACCGTCGCTATCCGTCCAGCCGGCTTCCTCCAGGAGCGACAAAGCTCTGTCGGGATCGTAGGGATAGGGGCTGAGACTCTTGTTGACAAAGTTGTTGTAAGGCGAGAGCGGGCCGGGCAGCGCCACCGCCCGCCCGCCGTAGATGGCCTCGATAATCAAATCCTTGTCCACAGCGTAATTGAGAGCCTGACGGACTTTGACATCGTCGAAGGGCGGCTTGGTCACATTCAGTTCCAGCCATTTGGGCTGGGTCCCGGCGGCAGTTTTGACCTGGATGCCGGGCGTTTGGGACAGGGTCTCAATCAACTCGGCCGGCACTGCCTGGATAATGTCCACCTCACCGGCCAGCAGGGCCGCCACGCGGGTCGAGGCTTCGGGGATGATCCGGAAGATGGCCCGTTCAACGCAGGCCGGGCCGACCGGTTCCAGGTCGGGCGCGCCGCCCCAGTAGTCGTCAAACCGTTCCAGCACAATCTGGTCGTCAAGCTGGCCTTCGACAAACTTGAAAGGACCGGTGCCAATAGGCTTATTGATAAAGCCTTCGGTGCCAACCTCCTCAAGATAGGCTTGGGGGACAATTTGCTGGTGAACCAGCAGTTGCATGGCCGGGGGCCAGACACCGCTGAAATTGAGCTGGACCGTAGTGTCGTCCACTTTCTCGACCGATTCCAATGGGGCGATCAAGCCCTTGCGCGGCGAGGTGTGCGGCTCAGGATAGTCAATCGCGTTCTCTTGAATAATGCGATTGAAAGTATAGACCACATCGTCGGCGGTCATATCGCTGCCGTCGTGGAACTTGACGCCCTGGCGCAGCTTGACTTCCAGGGTGGTGTCGTTTACCCAGTCCATCGCTTCGGCCAGCTCCATGTGAACGCCGCTGGTGGTGTCACGAGTAACCAGCCCATCAAACATGTTGCGAATGACGGTTTCCGACTCGCGGCTGCGATGGTCGGCCGGGTCCAGGGACACCGGCGGTTGGGCCATGCCCACAATCAGGGTGGCGCGGCCCGGTTCCGGCGTTGCCGTAACCACCACCTCTTTGACCACCTCCACCGTCTCTACCACCTCCACTGTTTCTACCACCTCCACCGTCTCGACGACCGTTTTGGCTTCCCCTTCAACTTCCTTGGTCACGATGACAGTTTCGACGACGGTGATGGTTTGAGGGGTTGGCGCTGGCCCGCAGGCGACCAGAACGCCAAGGGCGAGCAGCAGCAGCGCCGCCAGGATTACATAGTGCCCATTTTGCTTTAGCATATCTTTCCTCCCGTATTGATTTGTTTAGCCGGCAAGTTGCATTTGAACCTGTCGCGGAAGTGGAGTACTGACTTCAGCCTGCGGCTAATGACGCGGACTAAAGTCGGCACTCCAGATTTTTGGATAGGTTCCAATTCCCTTAAAAAACTTACCTGAGATCAATATTTGTATCGCTGTCTTTTCACCTCCTTTCCTGCTTTGACGGTTCCTATGCCGGCGCTAAAACGGCCGGTTTCTCCACTACATCAAGCGCGACTAATTCACGGTGCATCACCCGCAGGGCGCGTTTGGGGTCAATACGGCCATACAACCCGCCCAGAATCGAGACCAGGTAGGAGGCGTCGAGCAGCACCCGGCCATTGGGCCGCAAGACCCCTGACTCGCGGGGATTGTACAGTGCGCCCTGGGTAATCAGGCTCAAATCTTTCAGCAGTTCCCGGTCGCCGCTTTTCATCTTGTGATAGATAGTGCCGCCGATGAGCAAGGTTGTCACCGGCTGGTTAAAGAAATTAACCCCGTACTGCATAAAATAGGTTTCTGTTTCCTCAACATAGCCAGCGTTGCGCTTGGTGGTAATGGCCATAATTTCTTTCGCCAGGAAGGAGCGGGCGGCATTCTCCAGGCGGGTCGCCGGCATATCCAGCGGGTGGGCCGAAATCCAGTTCAGGTAGCCGTCCAAATCCACGGTCAGGCCCCAACTGGTCGGGCTGACAAACTCACTAAAGGGGTCCGCCGGGTCAAGGCTAACATTGAAGAATTTCTCGCTCAGGAAGCGGTTGAGATCACGAGCTATCGCCCCTCTCTGGTAACGCGGAATCTCTTTGATGTTTTCGGCGTTGTAGCTGAGACCAAATTTTCCCTCCACCCGGCGATAAGCCAGCGGGGTATTGGGCGTTTTCAGGATGGTCCGCTTGAGGCGTTTGGTCCGGTCGTCACCGGGGTAAACGTAGAGCGGGTTGTCCAGCACGTTAGAGTAGAAGTCGGTGGTCGCCCCACCAATGTCCAGGGCCATGATGCTGCCCAGGCCCGCCTGGTCGCCGTAGCCCCGGGCCAGCAAATTGATGCCTCGGAAGGCGGCCCGCGGGGTGGGGATGAACCTTTCACTCATGTACTCTTCCACCACATCGAAGCCCTTGCCCCGGATGATGACCGTCTGAAACAGCTCCCGGATGACCTCATTGACCACCTCAATGCGGAAAGAGTTGACTTCCGGCATGACATTCTCAGTCAGGCGGATGTCTACCTGATTGTCCTGGAAAATGCGCTCGACCTCCGCCCGGCAGTCCTGGTTGCCGGCATAAATGACCGGCACGCCATATTTAGTGTAGCCGGCGTACCTGGCCTGCTCAGCCAGCAGGCGGGCGTTGTGGAGTTGGGTTTCGGTGTCACCACCGCTATCCACGCCGCCGCTGAGGAGGATGATTTCCGGCTGGTCAACCTCATAAATCCGGCGGGCCTGATCGGGTGTCAGTTTGCCGGCGTAACTATTCAGCAGTTTGGCCCCGGCGGTCAAGGCAGCGAGGTCGGCGGCAAAGCCGCTCTCGTCTTTGACCAGGCTGACCGTGACCATTTTAAGGCCGCCTTTGGCGCTGGAACAGGGCAGCTTAACGTCGTAGCGGCTCATAGCCGCGTCGAGGGGCTGCCAGTCGCCGCGCTCCCGGCACTCCGGCAGCACCCCGAGACCATCGGCCAGGCCCACGCGGATGTCGTCGGGGGTGGTGGGCACGTAGCGCAGTTCAAATTCCTCGGTCGCGGCATCGAACAGGCCGATCTTGGTGAAGGTGCTGCCAAAATCCACGACCAGGGCCTTGAGCGTGTCCAAATCTTGCCGGCGCAGGCCGATGCGCCGCCGGGCTGCCAGCACCATCTCTCGGTCAATCGGCTCGACCTCCTCGACAATGAAGCTCTCGTCGTCGGCTCGCGCAATCGTTTCGTCAAAGTACCAGGGGAAGCGCTGGCGCACCCGGTCCACCCGCTCAAATTCGCTGTTGACCTTGATCCCATAAATCTCGTCAATGCGGCACATGCCGTCTACCACTTTGGTGCGGCAGGCCCCGGTCAATTCATAGCGCCGGTCAATCACCGTCACATGCGGGGCCTGGTACAGCCCGGTTTGCAGGCCCAAATCCATGGCGTCGGGGCTGATCAGGCCGCAGGTACCGGTGCGGTAATTGTTCTCGTCGGCAAAGGAGAGGAGCATCGCTGCAAAGTTGCGTTCGGCGTCTTCGTCCGGCTCTTTGGCCCACTCCCAAAAATTCTCCACTGTCACCGGGCCGCGATAGCCACCCAGCAAAGCTCCATGCAGGACGTTGTACATCGCCCCCTCTTTAGCTCGCGCTTGCGGGCTTTGAGCACCGGGTCGGCCCAGATGTTGGGCACGTGTCCCTTCTTAAAATCCCAGCAGACCTGCTTGACCAGCTCGCACGATCTGATGATGTCTTCGGCCTTGGCCTCGTGGTGCGCTTCGGGGAAAGAGACGACGTGCAGGATGTCGGGCTCCATGTAAAGTTGGGTAGAGATGCCAAAAGCCAGGTGACCCTTGGCCTGGTACAGGTTGGGCGGAAAGCTGGGCAGGCCGGAGCGGGTCTGGCGGATGATGTGGAAATCGTAGCGGCGGGTCAGCGGCTCGGCCAGCTCGTAGGCGGCCTTCATTTTAGCCAGGTCGTCCAGGGCGCTGATCTGGGGCGGCAGTTCAAACATCATTTGCATGACGTAGTGTTTGATACCCATTTTGAGGGCGATGAGAGCGCACAGTACGTGGTCGGTTACTTGCATGTCGTCGGAGGCGTAGCGCAGGCCCCACTGGTGCGGATCGTTGATTTCCAGCGGCTTGCCTCGCTCGGCCCACCAGCCGATGGTCTGGTAATGCTCGATGAAGCTGTCGCGGATGGAGATGGGGCCGCGGCCATCCAATTGGTTGTAAAAGAAAATCGGAACCGCCGGGAAGCAAATATTGAGGTACTCTTCCCACAGGTGGGCCAGGGCCACCAGTTCGTCAGTGCCGGTGTAGATGCGAGTCATGGGGAAGTTGCCGCGCTGGGTAGCGGCCTTGAGTCGGGCGAGGTCTTGCAGGGTCCGAATAGGCGCGCCGCCCTGGCCGCGCAGATATTTGTCCGGATCTTCTTCGCCGCGGATGAATTTGGCCAGCATCTCCTGCGAGGGTTGGTCGGGGGCCAGGGAGACAATTTCAAAGGCGTGGGCTTCGGCCAGCTTTTCGATGGCGGTCACCGTCGGGTCAATCGTCTCGGCGGCGATGCCGATATGGGCCCGGATAATGGGCCGGTCTTCCCGCTCGCGCACTTGCCGGATGCGCTCGACTAGGTAATCGGACCACTCCACCTGCTCGACCCGCTTGTTGTGTGTCCGTCGTTGGGCAAAGTCTTCCAGTTCTTCCATGCTGATAAAGTCGTCGGCTACCAGTTCAAAGAAACCCTGGAAGTTTTCCTTCTTCTTGAAGGCGGCGGCGAGGGCGTCAAGGTCGAAATGGCGCTCTTCCACGGGGGTAAAGGGGTCTGGTTCCAACGGCAGACCGGTCATCGCCCGGACTAAGTTGGCTGCCGGGCGCAGCCCGCTAAAGGCGTAGCGAATACCGCTCTGGCGGGGATGCAGGCCGTATTGAGTCGCCAGTTCGATGAACTGGCCGATGAGCTTATCCACATGCAGGTCGCCCAAGCGCATGGAAATACCGACCACCTCCGGGCGAGCCTCACGGACCTTGTTGACCACTTCGGGGATGGGCACAGCGGGGCCTAGCTTGACGCTGACGTAGCCCAGGCCCTTGTCCTCCATCCAGTCGGCAAAGTTCTCCACACCCAGGTTATGGACGCATGCCCCAATCGCGCCGACCATCACCCGTCGTTTCGGTCCTTCATGAGGAAAATCCTTTGCTTTAGGCATTGGTTTTGCTCTACCTCCTTAAAAAATGTATTCAGCGAAAAAGCTTGGCTGATAGGTAAAAACTATAGGGCATAAAGCGTAACGAGGTCTTTTCACAGACCATAGACTACGCCTCACGCCGGCAGGGCCTCTTGGCCTCCCATCACCGCCGCCAGCCGTTCCAGGGTGCGAATCCCGTAATTCTGTGGGGCGCGCGTTTCGGCCAGATCGGTGCCGGCGAGACGGCCGTTCAAAAGATAGGATCGTTTCAGGTGCGCCTGCGCCCAGTAAATCACCTCGTCAATCGTCGGGGTTGATACGCCGACTAATTCGGCCAGGCCGCGTGTCACCACCAGCCCGTAGGGTACATCTTCGGCCAGGTAGCGGGTGGTATAATCAACAGCAAAGGTGTTTGGGCCAATGGCTCGAGTGGGTAACTTCAGGCCGGCGTAGGCCCGGTTAGTGACAAAGGCGCGCTGGAGACTGCTCTTATCGGCAATAGCTGTGGCATAAGAGCGTATAAGCCAGGTATATAGCGGTGTGACTTCCACCGGGTCGAAGTTGGGCAGGTGAGCGGCCAAAGCTCTGGCCAGCGTTTGCACCTCAGTACTCATGGCTTGTAACAGGCCGGCGGTAAACGGATCAACGCCTTGATAAAAAAGCGGAATAGTGTCCTGGGTAAAGCGAATCGCTTCCCGTCCCTGACCCAGGCCGTACATGATACCGGGATGAATGATCTGGCCGGGGTTGGCCAGGGTGAGGACCAAAAAAGAACTAACCGGTTGGAGGGATACATTAAAAAGAGCCGCCAGTTCTTTGGCCAGGCGAGGGGCCAAAGTTGGGGGGCGGGCGGCCAGGTTGATCACCTCTTTCGTACCCAGGATCTCCACAGCCTGGCCATAGGTAACAATGCGGCAGGCCCAGGGCAGTGTTTGCAGGCCAAACAGGGTCAGGTCTCGTTCAGCCAGAATTGAATGAGCGGCGAAATCAAAGCCGCTGCGAGCAGGTAAAGCGCCCACGATCGCCGAGGGTTCCAGAAAAGGGGCGATGGCGCGCAGGGTGGTGTCGTGAGCGAAGGCCGGCAGGGCCAGCAGGACCAGTTCTGACCCGGAAACAACTTCCGCCGGGTCAGGGCTGATGCAGTGGGCTTGGCCCACGCTGATTTTGTCCTGCTGCAAAACCGTTATCCCCCCGCCAGTTCGTAGCCGCTCGGCTTCATCGGCCAGGGGAGCGAAGACATCGACTTCCCAGCCGGCCTGGCCGGCTAACCCTATCAGGACGTGGGCAGCATTGCCACCCCCACAAATCGTTAATTTCGGCATCAATTATTCGTTCCAGAGGGTGTCATTTTGACGATAAACCGCATCAATGCGCTGCAACACGGCCAGGCTTTCCTGAGGTCGTTGGGTGGCAATAGCCGCACTGAGCAAGTCAATGAGTGAAAAAATTCCGGCCAGGGAGCGACTGTGGGCCACACCCTCGGTGGCGGCGACAAAAGTATAATCGGCCAGGCGGGCGATGGGGGCAACCGAGCTATCGGTCAAGGCAATACAGGTCGCACCCACCTCGCGGGCGGCCTGGGCAACCAGCACCGTGTCGCGCAAATAGCGCCAGATGCTAACGACCATCACCAGATCCCGGCGGGTCAGTTGAGAGATCTCCAACGCCTGGGCCGCTCCGCCATTTAAACAGACCCGCGCCGAAAAACCGAGTACGGTCAAGGCGTGTTCGGCCAGGACTGCTGCCGCCGCCGATAGGCCGCCAGCAAAAATGCGGATTTGCTCGGCCTGGATGATTGCGCTGGCGGCGGCGGTCAAATCGGCGTGGTTGACCTGGCTCATTGTCTGTTCGATGTTTTGGGAGTTCACTCGGACTACCTGAGTGGGGAGGCTTTTTATCTGGCTACCATTAGCCATACGGTCGGTCAATTTTTGGACGGCGGTACGATACTGGGGAAATTGGGCACGGATCGTCGCCTGCAAATCGGTATAACCTTCAAAACCCAGGGTGCGGCAAAAGCGGACGACGGTGGCAGCGCTGGCTTCAGCTCGCTCGGCCACTTCACTGGCCGAGGCAAAGGCGACGATATCCTCGTGATCGAGGAAAAAACGAGCCAGCCGCCGTTGTTTGAGAGGAAGGGTTTCAAACATCGCCAGAATATGTTCGCGCATATTTGGGGGAGGTGGCATAAAAAGCTCCCAGGTAAGATTTTCAAATTAGTGGATAAAAGCTAATATAGCATAATTAAAGTGATAATGCAACATTCATTTCATTAATTTTGAAATGAAATAATCATTTAACTACTGCTTCATCTTTCGAGGTGGCCTCCCACTTTGTCCGGTCGTGTGTGAGGCCTCGCTTAGTCCGAAAGCATGGTATGATCGTCTAGCGGGTCGGTCGGGCAATCTGCCGGGTGAGCAGCCAGCGCGGCGCCCAGGTGTAGCCCCAGAAGAGAAGGGTTCCCAGCACGGCCAGCGTCGCCCCGGTCAAGAACAGGCTGGGGTAGCCAAAATTGGAGATCAGATAGCCCCCGCTCCCGGCCATGGCGGCTGTGCCTAACCCCCGGCCCATAATGACCGCCCCGGACATGGTGGCTCGCCACTCGGCCGGGATAATTTCCTGCTGACAGAGGATGAGCGCCGGGGTCAGGAAGGCATAGGCGGCGCTGGTTCCAATGAATCCCAGCCCGGCTATCCCCCAGTGGGGAGCAAGCGCCAGTAGCAGCAGGCTGCTGCCCAGGCTCCCAATTCCCACCAGGATGGTTTGGCGTTTGCCCCACCGTCCTATGGCCAGCGGCATGGCTAAGGCCAGCGGAACGGCCAGTAAATCGCCCACTGCCCTTAACCCCCCAATCCAGGAGATCGGCAGATGGTACCGCTCGTCCAGGAAGACATTGAAGAAGGTGCCGGCTGTGCTGTAGGCCGCCACTTGCAGCAGCATTAGTCCGGCCATAAAGGCAATCAAACCGGCAGGTAAAGGGTCACGTTTCTGGAATTGCTGCCGGGGGGGTTGGGGCTGGCGGTCATGAATGGCCAGTAAGGCAATGACCCCCGGAATGAGCACCCCGGCCGCACTGAAAAGGGCGTAGCGGTAGGGCGCGGGCTGGTCGAGTGAAAGCCCCATCGCCGCGGCCAGAAGGCCTGGCAGAAAGCCGCTGGCCAGGCTGCCGGCAAAACTCCCCAGGGGGGTGAGCGCCTGCCGGATGGAAAAGGCGTGCTGGCGCTCTTTGGGGCCGGTAACGCTCATCAAGAGAGGATAGTTATTGACCAGGTAGAGAGCGCCGCCCAGCCAGGTAGTGATAAAGGTGGTCATGAGCCAGCCGGTCTGCTAGGGAGTTGGCAAAAATTCGGCCAGGGGCAGCAGTCCTAAACTCAGCGCGGTTACCCCTAGACCAGCGGCAGCCATATTGCGGCTGCCCCAGCGGCTCCCCAAAACGCCGGCGGGCAGGCTGAACAGGGCAAAACCTAGCTGCGCTGCCGCATTGATTTGCCCGATGAAGACCGGCCCATATCCGAGGCGCAGCAGGTAGAGGTTGAACAGAGTCACATAGACGCCCATGTAACTAAACCCGACCACGATAACGGTCAGCAGCAGGAGCCGGGCATCGCGACTTAACAGGCCGATGGTCGTGCGATAATGGGTCAGCATGGTCGGGTTAATGGAACAATTCCCGATCCAGACGGCGCAAGAAATCCGCCGCAACTGGCATAAGTAGAGCCAGGTGCCGTTCCTTCATTTCGAGGTTGGGCCAGGCGAATTGTTCGGCCCAACCTCGAGCCAGTTCAAAGGAGGTGGGCAAGGCTTTAAATTCCAGGTAGCCTGCCAAGACGGGGAAAGCGCGCTGACGCAGAAAATACTCGTCGAAGAAATAATCAACCCAGTCCGGGTATTGCCGGGCAAAAGACGGATAGACGCGAGCGATGGCCTGCTGCAAAGCCTGGCGTTGCTGCGCTCGCTCCAGCCAGTCGGGCCAGCGGAGCGAGTGATGCACTAAGTGATAAATTAAAGATGCCGTACTCATTGAAATACTCCTTTTCTTGTTGGATAAAGACAATTAAGTTGTTGTTCTCACTGTACCAGGCTGACGCACCAGAAACGTAGCTCAAAGCGCACCAGAAAACGCTTCACCTGGCCGGCTGCCAGTTTTCTACACTATACCAGGGTGTTACTGGCCCTGGCTTGCTGCTTCCCTTTGTTGTTATACCTTGACGACTTGCAGTGGGTTGTTAAGGGGTCTATTAGTCAGCTGTTTTATCTGGCCCGACCTCTCACTGATCAGCCCGTTTTGATCGTCGGAGCTTATTCTGCAAAGCTGAACTGTCCGGCCAGCCGCCCTTTGCTGCCGAGCATGGGGGGCCATTTAGAGATAGTTACGGGCATATTCTCCGTAACTATCTCTTATGGTTTTCATCTTTGAATGAGCGGCAGGAAGACCCGGTTGTCAGTGGAACTCGACGACTGCGGCCGGACCTGAATGTTCACCGTGGTTGGACTGGAAAGTGACAGGTCGGTGCCGGCGAGGTAGATGAAGCTGTCCTCGCCCACAAAGCCGGCGTTCGGTTGATAGGTAAAACTGCCATCCCCTCCCAGCTTAATCCGGCCATTGGCCGGTGGACTGCTAAGTAGAACCGTCATGGGTGCGCCCGTCGGGCTATTATCATTGCCCAGTATGCCCGGTGCGGGTACGGTTAACACTGTATCTATGGGGGTGCTGTAGACATCGGCCAGGGCAATGGGCGCCGGCTCTACCGGCACAAATTCATACGCACCGGGATCATAACCGTTGAGCTGCGGCCGGGCGGTATTGCCGAGATCAGTATTGACGCCCAGATTAAAGCCTTTATTAACAACCGGTGAGGTAGCTTTCAGCCGGTAATTGCCGGCGGCAGGGTTAATAAACTGCGCTGAGCCAATCAGGTTGTTTCCCCCTTCAAATGGTTCAATCTGGCCAATCTCTGCCTGGCCGCCCCCATTGAGGAGCTGGTAAAAGTTGTAACCAGATGTTGCCTGGGTGTTAGAAGCAGCCAGGCCAGTCGCGTAGTTAGCGATAATGTTATTCACCGTGCGGGCAGCGCTGACATCAGTGATCTTAAGGGCGATATCATCCTTATCTCCCGGATCAGCCAGGGTGTTATGAATGACTTCAAGTTCAGTGCCGGTGTCTTTTGTCGCTCTGACGTGAACGGTATAACCCTGACCGCCGGCCTGGTTACCAATCCAGAGGTTGTTAATCAGCCTGCTCTTGGTGTTCTGTCCTAATCTGAGGAAGATACCAGCGGCCCCATCCTGGGCAGCTTTGTTTGCTACAAAAACCGACTGCGCCAGAGTGACACTACCGTTGTACATAACAATGCCTGCCCCGTCCAGAGATGTATGGCCCTCAAAGTGAACCCCGGCAATACTGGCGTGGCCTGGGTATGATGAAAGGCTCCCCCCCAATGACACGCCCCCGCCCCATTTGGCCGTGTTGTTAACAAACCGACTCTGAATCAGGTCTAAGTTGCTGATTGTGTAAAGACCGCCGCCATAGCCGGCGCCCAACGCAAAGGCATCGGAAACCGAGTTTCCTTCAAACCGGCTGGATTGAATGGAAGCTGTATCTCCTTTGGCGGAGACGCCTCCTCCCACATAGGTCGCCTGATTATTCACAAAGCTGGCGTTGGTCATAAACAGCGGCCCTTCCGCATATAAGCCGCCGCCGTACCCCCCCTGGTTGTTCTCAAACCGGCTGTTCGTAACAATTGCCCTGTGACTCTTGCCAAAAACGGCCACGCCGCCGCCCTCTCCCTTGGCATAGTTATTAATCACGTTGACCTGGGTGAGCGAAAGATCTCCGTTAGCGTAAATGGCGCCGGCATCAGGGTGACTTGCCGAGCTATTCACGGCATAGCCGTTGGCCAGGGCCAGATCGGTGATAGCCAGAGGCACGTTAGAAGCGGTAGCGATCAGTCGAAAATGAGGGGCATTTGCGGCTCGTTCCAGGCGGGCGCCATTGCCTTCAATTGTTAGCGCATCGCTAATCACAGGCAGGCCTGTCGAACCATTATAAAACCCTGTAGCGGTTGACAGGCTGTAGGTGCAGCCTGCCGCCAGGCGAATAATATCATGCCCCGGAAAATCGTTGAGGGCGATGATAGCTTCTCTTAGGGCCGTCGGCTCTCCGGTTTGGCATGGAACGTTAAACACAAAAGCCTGGGCCGTTTGCGGCGGTAGCATTACCAGCAGGGCGAAAAGCCCCAAAATTTTTATGAGAATGTTGCAGCTTGTTTTTCTTACCAAATTCATGCCTGTCTCTCCTCTGAAAGTAAAGATGCTTGGTTCAGGATGAAATCCACCAGCCCGGTAAAGACAAAGATATTGGGAACGCCAGCCACTGCTGTCCTGCCCCACTCGCCTTTTTGGGAGCGCCGGCGAATAACGACAAAGCCTTGCTCAAGCTGCACTGAGGCTACTTCCGGCCAGGGCAGGCTGCGCCGGCCCAAGCTCAACCCGGCCTGGCCCACGGTCAGCCGCCCAAAGGTGAGCGGCTGACCGGCTTGAACGACCGCAATGGCCTCCGGCAGTAGCCGTGCGGTAACCTCGCGCTGGAGGGTCGCGCTCAGTTGAGCTAAGTCGCTCATGGCCTGGTCATTAAAGTTGAAGGCCAGGGTAGAGCCACGCCGGGTGTGTAATTTGTAGTTGTAGCTGGTCATCTGCAATTTGCGATTGTAATAAGTGGCCAACTGCACCTGCGAAATCTCTGCCCAACGGACCATTTGCGTTTTTTCGCCCCGGACATAGACCAGGCCCGCTTGATACAAACGCACCGCCAGCGATTTCTCTCGCTGCTGCGTCCAAACCGACCAGACTCCGCCCAACAGCACCACCAGGCTGAAACCGCCACAGATGGGCAGGACCGGGACATTCCGCAAGACCAGAAAGATTGTCACGGCCAGGCTCACCAGGCCCAAGATGATGGCCACCCAGCCACCGATGAGATTACCCCAGGCCCTTACCCTGGTAACGCGATGCTCCGACAGCAGCAGCCCCAGGCCAGGGTCGGGAGGGGTCACCGGAAGTCTTACGCGCTGGGTTAACAGGGTATGTTCTAATTCCTCGTTTAACATAACTGCCTCCTTTTGTACTTGTTTTTTAGACCATTACGATAGTTTGAGCGGCTGCCTGGCCATAAGCTTTACTTTGAGATTGCTGGCCAGGATAAAGAGCACGAGGCCAATAACCATCACCACCGCTCCCCCACGATAGATGCCCCAGGTTCCGATTGGTTCGTACAACAAACCCCCGGCCAACGCTCCGACCATCGAGGAGAAGCCAAAGTAAATGCCGCTTAATAAACCCTGAGCGGTTGTTTCCAGGCCGGCTGGCGCAATTTCTTTAGCATAAG
Organism: Anaerolineales bacterium; assembly: GCA_015075185.1. Taxonomy (GTDB): domain Bacteria; phylum Chloroflexota; class Anaerolineae; order 4572-78; family J111; genus DSQQ01. The sequence continues at coordinate 862,250 of JABTUW010000005.1, forward strand.
CCACGCTGGCCAGCCACAAAATCCCAAAGGTCAGGCCGTTGAGCAGTTGCAGCGATAGGGCCGCGTAAGGCTCGTTGATAAAGGACCAGCCCAACAGCCGCGCCGCCTGGACTGCGACGGACAAAATCAGCAATCTTTGGATGCCA
>JABTUW010000006.1 GCA_015075185.1 Anaerolineales bacterium
CGACCTTGAACATGCCTTGAGAACGCCGGTCCATGTTATTGACAAAGGTTTGGTAATCGTTTACAATATCAATAGATTACAGTCTGTTTTTTAGCAGGAATAAATCAAGCCGGGAGTCTATTCACCTATGATCAGTATCAAGGAAGTTGCCGACGCCGCCGGAGTCTCGACGGCAACGGTCTCGCGGGTGTTGGCGGACAAGCCCCATGTCCGGCCCGAAATTCGTGAACGCGTTTTGGCCGTTGTGGAAACGCTGAATTACCGCCCCAATCGGGTGGCGCGCAGTTTAAGAGCGCAAAAGTCACACACGATCGGTTTGATCATGGCCGATATTCAAAATCGTTTCTTTACCTCGGTCAGCCGCGCCGTGGAGGATATGGCCTACGAGCACGGCCTGAGCGTCTTTTTGTGCAATACCGATGAAAACCCGGACAAGGAAGCCATGTACCTCGACCTCATGCGGGATGAAAACGTGGCCGGGGTGATCTTAGCGCCGACGGGCCAAACCGCCGACTCCTTTGCCGCCAGGGTCAAGCTCGATATCCCGATAGTGGTCATTGATCGGCGGGTGCGGGGCGTGGAGGTGGACAGCGTCCTCATTGACAATGTTGAGGCGGCCTGCAAAATTGTTGAGCACCTGCTTGACGATGGTCATCGGCGCATTGGGGCCTTGTTCGGCCTGGGCAGCACCACCGGACGCGAACGGCGCGAGGGCTTTTTGCAGGCGTTTAAGGCCCGCGGCCTTAAACCGGCGCTGGAGCTGCTCAGCTACATTGATGTTAGAGAAGAGGAGGGCTATAAAGCGACCCAACAGTTATTGGGTTTACCTGAACCGCCGGAGGCCATTTTGGCCAGCAACGGCCTGATGGCCGTAGGCGCTTTCCGCGCGATTCGGGAGAACAAGCTGTCCATTCCCGACCAGATTGCCTTTGCCAGTTTTGACCGGACCACCTGGAGTTCTCTGGTTGAACCGGCCATTACCCTGATTGAGCAGCCCACTTACGAGATTGGCCAAACGGCCACGGAACTCCTGCTCAAACGGCTTGAAGAGCCGGCCCGCCCCACCCGCGAGGTCATTCTTAAAGGCAAGTTAATTGTCCGGCAGTCTTGCGCCAGGCACAACGGAAGCTAGACCCAATACTTTTCAAATAACGCTTTCTGGACATGGAGGAGCGGAGCATCCTCAGATGCGGAGCAGCCCCGTTCGCATCTGAGGATGCTCACTCCTCAAACATGTCATTTCGTTACCCTACACCTACCTGAAAGTGGCAAAATATGGACAGGATTTACAAGATTAACAGGATAATTTTCAGTAAAAATCTTGTAAATCCTGTTAATCCTGTCTAATCTTTTGGGTTGAATTTGCCTTGTGTAGAGTAACGAATAACCTGCTCTGACTTTACGGTAGGGTGATCCGTAGAATATCAAATTGTCCGTCAGGATTGATGACCCGCAAGTCATGGGGGCCGCTCGGCAACTCGTCGCCAGAGGGAAGTTTGGCTTCAAAGCTGGTGCTCGATCTCAGTTGGCCGAGCACAAGTTGAATCGCACCAGTGCCTCCTCTCAGTTCCACCCTAAAATCATCCTCGTCGGGCCTGAAATTCCGACCCGTGACAAAAAGCGTTTTGCGGTCAACCGACGGATCGGCGGTAAAAATTTCCGGGGCGCGGGGGGTCGGCGTAGGCGTGCCGGTTAAAGTGGGAGTAGCCGTAGGGGTGGTGGGCGTATTGGTCGGGGTGACGCTGGGGGTAGGGGGCGTAAACGGCAAATAGATAGTTTGCCCCGGCTGAAGGGTCAAATTGGTGAGACAGTTCACCTGCTGCAAGTCATAAACACTAACGCCGGTTCGCTCTGCCAGTGAATTCATGGTATCGCCGACTTGCGCAACATAAGTCGTCCAGCCTGAGGGGACCTGGCAAACACCTACCGTTCCAGCCGAGGGAGCGACCGGCGACTCCAGCGAAGCCGGCAAAGGCGTCGGCGTAACGATGACGATGATGGGGGTCGGGGTAAAAGCCGGTGTTGGCGGAGGCGGCAGCGGGGTATTTGTCGCCGGTGGGGGAGGCGGCAGGGTATCGGTTGGAGCCTGGGTCGGCACTTGGGTTGGCACGGGGGAGGGCGATGGACTCGGCGTGGCGGAGGGCGTGTTCGTCGGGAGCGAGAGTGGCGTAGATGTTAGCGAGGGAGCTATCGCTGCCACCGTTGGGGTGGAGATAGGCGTCCCGCTGACGGAACTCTCCGGGTTGCGTACCGCTAAAAGAATAGCGGCCACCACGGTGAGCGCCACTACAATTAATGTCCCCACGGCAATGAGCAGACGCTGGACAGGTGAGGCCGAACTGCCATTCGATGAAGGTTCTGGAAAAGACACGGTTTTTACCTTAGTCCTTAATTATTTTATACCTATGCTTAAAACGAGTCCGATTGATCGGAATTCAGGTCAAGGGGAGGAATGTCTACTTCCAACCAGGGATCGTTAAATTGGTTGCTGATAGGTAAGATGAAGTGAAAGGTAGAACCCTCTCCGATTTCGCTTTCTACCCAGACTCGCCCACCGTGAGCCTCAATCAGCGATTTGACAATTGCCAGGCCCACCCCAGTTTCACCCAGCCCTTCAATGAGGGGACGTTCAGCCCGGTAGAATCTTTCAAACACCCGTTCCAGATCCTTTTCGGCAACACCCCCCCCGGAGTCACGGATGGAGACTTTGAGAAAGGAAGGACCTTCTTCCTGGGGAGAGGGGGCGCTGCTTTCAATTGAGGTAGATATATCAATCGCTCTACCGGCTGGTGTTGATTTAATGGCATTGCTCAACAAATTACTCATTATCTGCCGCATCGAATCCGGGTCTGCTGCTATCGGGGGCATATCTTCCAGCAGATTCATGGTCAGCGTAATCTCATTTTCTTCAAGCTGGGCTCTGGCCCCAATAATCGTGTCCTCAATTACTTCGGCCATATCCACAATGCCGGGCCGGATTTCCAATTGACCGGCATCTATGGCGGTGACGCCAATCAGATCATTCAGCATACTGCCCATGCGCTCGATGTTAGCCTTGATCCGCTGCAAAAACTTGCGCTGCATCTCGCCAATCATGCCCACCGACTCGCCCAGCAATAAATCGGTATAGCCGGTGATAGAGGTCATCGGGGTGCGCAACTCCTGGGAAAGCGAAGCCACGAACTCGTTGTGGGCCTGCTGGCTTTCCGCTTCGGCAGTAATGTCGTACAAGATAGTGACTGTGCCTTCACGCCCATTGCCATCAGAAGAGGCCATGGGGCTGATGGTAGCCCGCAGCACGTTGTCGCCCACTTTCAAGGTGGTTGAAACCATCGGTTCGTTCCTGGATCTGAGCTGTTCCAGAGCCTTCTGCCAGCGCTCATCCTCAAAAATCGAAGCCAGCTCGCTGCCGATCAAGTTGTTATTGGGCCGGACCAACAGTTGGCTGGCGACGGCATTGACCCGGTTGATCTTGTAGTTGGCATCGCCGATGATGACCCCACAGCTCAAATCTTCCAACTCGGCGCTCACTTCGGCGCTGGATAGAGCCGCCGGCACCGGCGCAGCTTGTTGGGTAGCCGTGCGGGCAGTCTTTAATGCGCGAGCCAGTTTGCGAGCGCGGTCATTCGCGGCAATTAACGCCTCTTTGGCGTGGACTGCCTCCACTGCTTCCTGCTCTAGCTGCTCGATCTTTTCCTGGAGAACCTGTTGTTCAGCCTCCATCTCCGCCAGACGTTTTTTCTGAGTTTCAGTCTCCACGGAGAGGGCAGCCACTTGCTTGTCTTTCTGCCCCGCTTTTTCAACCTCGACTTTAGCCCGTTCGATGGCCTTCTCCAGCTTGGTAGCGCGCTCGCGGGCCTGGCGTAAGGCTTCTTCATTGACTTTCTCAGCTTTTTCATACTCATAGAGACGCTGAGCAAAAAGAGCTACTTCTTCGCGGCTCTTTTTGAGTTCGGTTTCCATAGCTGCCCGGCGCTTACCCGATTCTAATTCCTGGTTGCGCAGGGTCCAGGCAAGTTGTTGGGCTTTGGCCGACACGCCGGCATATTCCCTGGCATGCTTAATGGATACAGAAATTTGATCGGCCAGAGTTTTGCAGAGTTGGGCTTCGGTGGCGGTGAAAACACGCTTGGAGTTGGCATTACCCAGAATCAACACGCCCAACGGCTCACTATTCTGCTGCAACAACGGCTGGATAATCAACGGGCCGACATCGTGCGCGCCCATCAAGGTAAAGAGGATGCGAATCTGGTTGTTATCCTGGTACTCGTCAATTTGAACCTGATATTTGCGCTTAAGGGCATGTTTGATCGCTTGCTGGTCGTTCAGGGGAAAAGTGACCGACTCGCCCCGGCCTTTACGGCTTGGATTGTAGATCGAAACCAGGCGAAGCTGTGAGAGATCATCAGAATTATCTTCTGGGAGGGCGATAGCGCATTGATCGGCCGCAATCGCATCGGCCACGCTGCGGGTAGCCCCATCCAACAAATGGGACAAGTCAAGCGAGGACGTAATTTCGCGGGTCGCTTCAAAAAGGCTGATCAACCCTTTGATTTGATCCAGCGAGATTTGGCTTAAATTCTGAAATTCTTCGGTTCGCGCCCGCAGCGATTGAATCGCGCCCTGGTACACAGCCACGGCAAAGACCGGATAGACAAACATTTCTACCAGACGAACCCAAATCGGGTTGTGCGGCAGGGGATACCTGGAGAGAAAGAAAAGATGCAGAACCAGGCCGGCCGTCAGCGCGCCAAAACTGGAGAGGGCATAAGCTCGTTCGTCGTCCAGTTTCGAGGCGCAGTTGACCGCCCCAAACAGGGCCAGCAAAATCTGCCAGCCGACAAAGTAAAGCTCCCAGCCGGTCCGGTTGAAATCAGTTCCTCGCCAGAATGAAGCCGCCAGAAAGAAAAAGATGAAGGCAAAGGTGGTATTGATAGCCAGCAAGACCGTACCACTGAACCCTCTTTCGCGCATAAACGGGGTAAAGCCCCAGACCAAAAACCCCAAACTGGCTACACCGACCGCTCGCTCAAAAGGAGGCAGCCAGAAGTTGGCAATCTCGGCTGAACTGCGTCCCATCAGCGCCAACACAAAGAGCATCACCCGCAGCAAGGTTAAACTGCCAAAAACAACGGTCAGCCGGCGTGCTCTAAACGAGTCGCTGCGCTGCCACTGTCCCCAGGCAATCACCAGGGCTGCTTCGATGGCAAAAAAGGTGAACAGGTAGTAGGCTAAAGTTACCGCTGGGCTGCCAAATGCATCAAGCAGAGAGTTAAGCACAGTGAGTATCCTGCTGAATTAGATCCGAATTTGGTTTAACAGAGAGTGCCACCTTTAATTATACCATGACTGACATGGATACGACAATAAGATTTCGAGACTATAATATTGGAAGCAGGGAGGATTGGAAGGCTGGCAGAATGATCCACTTTTCTCTCGTTCCCACGCTTCGCGTCAGTTTAGGAACGAGAGAAGGTGCGAGAAAACCCGATCTTGTTTTTAATCGCTGGTAGTTACTGGGGCGGGAGGACCGTACAGGCGGCGGTAAGCGGCCAAATTGACGTAGATATTCCTGATATAAACTCTGGACTCACGGTAAGGTATCCGCTCAACAAAAATATCCAGGTCATCCGAGGTTTTAATCCATTCTAAGACATTGCCCGGCCCGGCATTATAGGCAGCCAGGGCGGCAAATTGATTGCCATCGAACATCCCCAACTGCTGGCTAATATACCAGGCCCCAAATTTAACACTGATATAGGGCAGCCAGAGTTGATCCGGGTGATATTCGCGCTCAAAAGCGCTGCGCTCGGCCACATAATCCCCGGTGGCCGGCATAACCTGCATCAAGCCGCGCGCGCCGGCAATGGATTCCGCCGATTCCTCAAACAGGCTTTCCTGGCGCATAATGGCCAGCAGTAAAGCCGGGTCAACCTCGTGCTGTTCAGCCTCGATAAAAATGAGATCGTCAAATAGGATGGGATAAAAGAGGCGTTGAATAAAAATCGGCGCATTTTCTGGATCGCTGGCGGGTGAAAGCACAATCAGGCGGGCGGCTGTCTCGATGCTCAACTTGCCCATGCGCTGATCGCGACAATAAAGGGAAAGCTGGTACATCGCCAGGGCATTATTCCACCAATCGTCCTTAACCCTGGTAAACTCGGTCAGGCTTTCAGCTCGCAGCCCCAGGTACAGTAGCACCTCGCCTCGCCGGAAGGCGGGATCGCCTCTGATCTCATCATTGAGACTGGCTAGATTTTGGGCATCTTCCAATCCCAGCCACTCGGCCAGCCAGGTCTCCGCTTCGGCCTGTTCTTGCCTTAGTTCGCTCGGCGTCGGCAAAATGAGCGGAACGGTGTGGGGCTGCATCCCGGTCAGCAGGTCGTGCGCCCGCAGGCTGTAGTAATCGAGCGAGTTTGCGGCGATATGCTTTAACACTGCCTGGGCTTCGTCATCTCGCCCTAACACCAGGAGTGATTTGGCCTGCCAGTAGCCGCCAAAATTGGCCAGATCGCTGCTGGAAAATTTGTTTACCAAGGTAGCCCAGGGCAGGATCGCCTTTTCATAATCACCCGCCTTAAAGGCAGCGTAGCCGGCCCAATAAAGAGCATCGTCGGCATAATCGTTGACGGGATATTTGTCAGCCAGTTCACGCAGATGGGTATAAGCTTCGTCCAGCAAATCGCCATCCAGGTCCAGGCGACCTGCCCGCCACAGCGCCTCCCCGGCCAAGGGGTGGGTCGGATTTTCGGCGGCAAAGCTCCGAAAAGCGGCCTTAGCCTGGCTCACGTTATCTTGACCGGCCAGGGCCTTGCCGATTTCAAGATGGGCCTTGCCCCAGTTGGGGTCATTTGGATACTCGTCAATCAATCGTTGGAAGGTGTTGATAGCCGCATTATAACGTCCCCAGCCCTGGTACGAGAGACCCAGCAGCCACAGCGCTTCAGCCGCCTTGGGGGGCCGCCCTTCTTTTTGTTTCCCCTCGTCAGCAGAAGGAAGAGGCGTGGGGAGGGGGCTTGCCTGAGTCACGATAGTGGTGGAAGTTAGACGCGCTGTTGGGGTCAGGGGAGGAGTCGGGTGGGGAGGTTCTGCGGTCACCGTATCCGTTACCGGTTCAGGTGGATTCAGATACCGTTCAAAAACGAAAGCAGCCGGCTCGTAAGCGCCGGCGTAGTAATCAACCAGGCCGCGCTGAAAATCGTCTACTGCCACACCGGCATTGACCAGCTCGACCAGAGCCAGGTAACTGTCGCGGGCCTGGGGATGGTTATTGACTGCTTCCAGGTAACGGTCGTAGGCCGCCTGGGTGTCGCCGGCCGCCAGATGCGCTTCGCCTAGCAGCCGCAGAATCTTGGCCCGATATGCCTCAATTTTGGCTACGCTCAAAATAGTCTCGTATTGGGCGATAGCTCCCGCCGGGTTATCTCGAATCAACTCGGCCTGGGCGATGCTTTCCCGCAGGTGAACTTTAAAGCTCAGATCAGTCGTCGCCTTGATGCCGGTTTCATAGGCCGCAATGGTGTCGGTGTAAGCCTGGCTGCGCAAGGCCACATCGCCGATGCGTTCATAAATATAAACGTTGGCCGGATCATCGGGGACGATACTGCCGCGCAGGGCCACGATAGCTTCGGCAAGCTGCCCGGCCTGCTCATAGGCCAGCCCCAGATTAAATTGGGCGGCGCGGGTCAGTTCATCGCTGGGATACTGTTCGACAAACATTTTGAGGCTGGCCACAGCGGCCGAGGCATCGCCCAGTTGCAGTTCACTGCGGCCCCGCCAGTGGAGGGCCAGGCGCCGCTCGTGGGCATCCGCGCCGGGGTCAGCCAGCAAGGCATCGAATTCAAAGCGAGCGGTTTCGTAGTCGCCGTTGGCATAAGCCTGCTGCGCTTTCTCCAGGCGGTCACTGGGAATGGGGGTGGCCGTTGGGGTAGGGGTGTTGGTTGGGGTGAAGGTAGGCGTAGGGGTATCCGTCGGTATGGAGGTGGCCGTGGATGTAGGTGTAGGGGTATGAGTCAAGGTAACGGTAGGCGTGGGGGTGTCAGTTTGCCAGGAAATGAAGGAAAAACGCCGCTCGGCATCAAGCTGGCAGCCAGCCAAACTAAAAATTGTCAGCCCCAGCATGGCTAAGGTTAACTGTCGCCACATAGGCAGGTATTATGCCATGAGACGGGCGAAGCGCAAAAGGCGTGAGACGTGAAGGGGAGTGTGCCAAATTTTAGGAGACGTGTCAGGTTTGATTATCAAAAAAATAGGGATACACCCGACGTGAAGCGTTCCAAAGAGAGGCTTCACCCTGAATTGTGAGGTTTTCAATTTGATAAATTATTCTTCCTGGATTATAATGCGCCCAACTTGTTGGGTTGTACCAACAAGTTGTGCCTCACACTAGCCAACAATTTACTACAGGCGGAAACCTTTATGTCCCCGCATAATCCGCTCGATCACCGGAGTTACGTCCCGCTTTATTACCAACTGAGGGACAAGCTGCGTCTCTTGATTGATGAAAATCTCGCTGCCGGCGACCAGATTCCCTCTGAAAACGAACTTGTCCAGCGTTATCGCGTTAGCCGTAATACCGTCCGGCTGGCGATTGAGTCTTTGATCAAAGAAGGTGTGGTCTACCGCATCCAGGGAAAGGGCACGTTTGTTTCCCCTCAACACATGCGTTATGACCTGCAAAGACTGGTCAGCTTTACCGAGGACATGCGCCGGCGAGGGCTAAAACCGGATACTCGCTTGTTGGGATTCACCCGGAAGCCGCCTCCCTTTCATGTCGCGAACCGCCTGGGTTTGCCCCCGGAAAGTGAGAGTTACGAGATCAGACGCTTGCGTCTAGCTGACGGCGAACCTATGGCTGTCAGCACGGCCTATATGCCCTGCGACCTTGTTCCCGAACTGACGGAAGGAGACCTGGTTTCCGGTTCTGTCTTTAAGACCATCGAGGGCAGGCTCCGCTTGAAGATTGGTTATGCGGATCGAATATTAAAAGCAGCCAGCGCCGATGACGACCAGGCAGAATTATTAAAGGTCGAGCCGGGTTTCCCGTTGATGCTTGTCGAAGGCGCAACTTACCTTGATAATGAGACGCCTATTGAGTATGTGGTCATTTATTATCGCGCCGATCGTTACGATTTTGCCTACCGGGCGGTGCGCCCGCCAAAATAGTCAACTTTGAAAGGAACCACTTATGAAAATCGAGCTTCGCCAAATTCCACCCCCCACCTTTTCATTTCCCCAAGACGATATTCCCTTGATTCCGAAGGCTGAATATGAGAGACGTTTGAAGACCCTGTACCAAACCGCCGGCTGCGATTGGGTAGCAATCTATGGCGACCGCGAGCATTTTGCCAACCTGGCCTTCCTGGTCAATTATGACCCGCGCTTTGAGGAAGGGTTGTTGCTCCTGGGGCCGGGTGAAACCCGCTTCCTGCTGGTTGGCAATGAAGGGCTGGGCTACACCCCGATTGTGCCGGTGGCGGTCCAGGTGATGTTGTGCCAGACCTTCAGCCTGCCGGGACAACAGCGGGACACCGCTCCGCGACTGTTGGATGTGCTCCGGGAAGCGGGTATCAAGGCAGGCGAACGTATCGGTGTGGTGGGCTGGAAATATCTTGAAGCTGACGAAACCGATGATACTGTCACTCCAGCCTTTGTTCCCGCTTTTCTGGTGGACACCCTGCGCCGGCTGGCCGGCAGAGAAGGCGCAGTGCTGGATGTGACGGCGGCTATGCTTCACCCGGAAAAGGGCCTGCGGGCGCGGAATACGGCAGACCAGATTGCGGCCTTTGAATGGGCAGCGCGCGCCTGTTCGGCGGCTGTGTTCAACGTACTGCGGTATGCGCGCCCGGGGCTGAGCGAAGGCGAGGCCATCAACCGGATCAATTTTACCGGCGCTCCTTTTAGCATGCACCCCATCATGGTCTCCGGTAAAGGCGAAGTTCTGGGATTGCGCAGCGCCGGGACGCGCCGCCTGGAATATGGGGACGCGGTCTCAACGGCGGTTGGTTATTGGGGCAGCCTGTGCTGTCGAGCGGGTATGCTGCTGGGCGAGGTGGATGATAATTTCTTCCAGAAAATTGTCGAACCCTACTACCGGGTGATTGCCACCTGGTATCGCAATATGTCCATTGGCGCGAAGGGAGGAGACATTTTTGGAGCCGTATCTGAGGCTTTTGCCGGTTCTTCCATGCGTTCTGCCCTCAACCCCGGGCATCTAACCTCCCTGGATGAATGGCTGCACAGCCCCATCCGGTCCGGCAGCAGCGAACAGATTGCCTCCGGCATGGTTTTTCAGGCCGACATTATTCCGACCCCGCTGCCAACCAGCTATCTGTTGAACTGCGAGGATACGGTCGCTATCGGCGATGCCGAGCTAAGGGCCGACATCCAGGCCAGATTCCCCGCTTTGTGGCAGCGGATCGAGACACGCCGCGGTATGATGATTGAAGACCTGGGGCTGCAACTGGCGGCTGAGATTCTTCCGCTTTCGGACGGCGCTGCCTATTTGCCGCCGTTCTGGTTGGCTCCTGAATTGGTTTGCACCGTAGCCCATTAGTAAAGGATGAGGCGAGCATGGGGATTTCGTTAATTGTTCACAGCGGCGCGGGTGATGATATTCATGACGGCCTGGTCGAGCCGTTCCGCCGGGGAGTTATCGAGGCGGCCAAAGCTGGCTGGTCGGTGCTACAAAATGGTGGGTCAGCCCTTGACGCGGTGGAGATGGCGGTGCGTGTTATGGAAGATAATCCCACCTTTGACGCTGGGCGCGGTTCTTTTCCTAACCAGGCCGGCGAGATCGAGATGGATGCCATCTTGATGGACGGAGCGACGCTCAATAACGGCGCGGTCGCCGCCATTCAACGGGTGGCCCATCCCATCAGCGTGGCCCGCCTGGTGATGGAGCGAACGCCCCATACCCTGCTGGTTGGGGCTGGGGCGGAAGCATTTGCCCGCTCGATGGGTGTCCCCCTGGTTCCCACCGAGGCGCTGTTGGTGGAAAGAAATGATGCCCCGCCAACAGCCGGCGTATCAGGATCATTCCTGCCGGTCCAGGATACAGTTGGCGCGCTGGCGCTGGATGCGCAAGGGCATCTGGCCGCCGCCACCTCGACCGGCGGGATGCGCGATAAAATGCCGGGACGCGTCGGCGACAGCCCGATCATTGGCTGCGGCGCGTATGCCGATGACAGCATCGGTGCCGCTTCAGCCACCGGGCGCGGAGAAGACATCATGAAAGTTATTCTCTGCAAATCGGCCTGTGACTTGATGGCCGGCGGGTTATTCCCCCAGCAGGCGGCTGAGTCTATCATCCAATATTTGGCCCGACGGGTTAATGGTCAGGGCGGGATTATTTTAATGAATCCTCAAGGTGAAGTCGGCTGTGCGTATAACAGCCTACGGATGGGGCGGGCCTGGGTTAACCCGGATGGAGAGATTGTTGCTTTTGTTTAGGGGCAAAATCATGGGGGGCAAGGAGGTGTTTTACCGAAAATCGCACCGGATATGTTCATTCTAATCATTGAATAGTCGAATCAAATTTAACAATGTGTGAGGAGAAAATCCATGATATACAGAGTAGTATTGACCACGCTTTTGGTAGCTTTGTTGGCAGTAGCCTACAGCACCACCCCCCCGGTCTCAGCGACAACGCAAGCGCCGGCAGTTCAAGCCGAGCTTCCTGCCCTGCAAGCCACCCCGGTAGCCACCGGTTTTGGCGACATTCTCAAAGCGGTGCAGGAACGGGGTAACGTTAAATGTGGGGTGAACACGGCCAACCCCGGCTTTTCCTTCCTGGATCCAAGCGGCAAGTGGTCCGGTTTGGATACCGAATTGTGCGCGGCAATTGCCCTCGCTATCTTCAATGACCCCACCAAAGTGGAATTCACCCCGACCACGGGCGAAACCCGCTTTACCATGGTGCAAAATGGCGATATTGACGTCTTGATCCGCTCGACGACCCATACCTTCACCCGTGATATCGAACTGGCCCTGAATTTCACCGACCCCTATTTCTACGATGGCCAGGGTATCATGGTCACCGCGGAGAGCGGGATCACGCAATTGGAAGACCTGGATGGAGGCTCCATCTGCATGGGCCGGGGGGCGACCACGGAGCTGAATATTGCCGATGCGATGAATGAGAAAGGGCTGACCTATACGCCCGTTCTGTTTGATGACCCGAACGATGTGATCGCCACTTATGAGCAGGGCCGCTGCGATGCCATGACCAACGACAAGTCTGGCCTGATGGCTCAACGCAGCATCACCCAAAATCCCGACGATCACGTCATCCTGGATGCCACTCTTTCCAAAGAACCGCTGGCTGCCGCCGTTCGCCACGGTGATGACCAGTGGCGCGACTTGGTGCAGTGGGTGATTTATGTCACCTGGATTGCCGAGGAGAAGGGGATTACCCAGGCGAATGTTGACGAGATTAAAGGCTCGACCGAAGATGCGGAGATTCGCCGGCTGTTGGGCCTGGAAGAGGAGATGGGCAAAAAGTTGGGCCTGTCTAATGACTACGCCTACAATATCATCAAGGGCGTCGGCAACTTTGGCGAGATTTACGACCGCAACCTAGGCCCCGATACCCCGACCTACATCCCGCGCGCAAATAATAACCTGTGGACCAATGGCGGCCTGTTATACGCTCCACCGTATCGCTAAGGCGTTTATAGTTTGAGGATCGTCGTTTTTAGACCCTAAAGGTCTTCAAGACCTTTAGGGTCTGGCACGGCATCCTGAATAGGCCAAAGGCCGTATCGAAGGATGCCAAAATTAGCTGGTTCATTGCATCCTGAGTAGCGCGAAGCGCGTATTGAAGGGTGCGGCTACTATCTTATAACAGTAAACCCTTGTAGAACTGGATATTTGTTATGGCCGAACAGACCTTAACCTATGAGATGTTGCCTCCCCCTCCTCCACCCAGGAGCGCCTGGTGGCGTGACGAGCGTTTCCTGCAATTTCTGGCCCAGGCTGTTTTTGTGATAATTGTGGCGGGTATTGGTTACTTTTTATTTCAAAACATGGTCCAGTCACTGGCGAAACAAGGCATGGTGCTGGGTTATGAATTTTTAGAATCTCCCACCGGGTTTGATATCAGCACCAGCCTGATTGAACATGCCCGCGAAAGCTCCAACCTGCGCTCAATTGCGGTGGGAGTGATCAATACCATTGTCGCTTCCCTATTGGGTATTGTCCTGGCGACCATCCTGGGAGTCCTGGTGGGTATTGCCAGCCTTTCGCGTAACTATTTGGTTAATCGCTTCGCCTGGAGTTACATCGAAATTTTTCGTAATATCCCGCTGCTGCTGGTCATTTTCTTTACCTATACGCTCGTCATCTTTAACCTGCCGGCGGTTAGAAAATCGTTTCACCTGCCAGGGGAAATCTTCTTGAGTAACCGCGGTTTGTATATGCCCAAACCGTTGGCCACAGCGACCACCGGGTTATACCTGATCATTGGCGTAGTTCTCCTGATCGGGACCTTCATCTTGGTGGTTAAGTTTGGCAGACGACGTAAGCTGGATTATTTCCAGATGAGCCTGATTACTCTGGGTATCTGGCTGCTTGGGCTGCTGGCAGCCTGGCTTGTTTTGCCGGAGGCCCCCTTTCAGTTCGAGTTGCCGAGGTTAAAAGGCCTGAATTATGTAGGTGGCGCTGAATTTACCCCGGAGTTTGTGGCGATTGTACTGGGCCTGGTCCTGGGCAGCGCGCCTTTTATTGCCGATACTGTCCGGGCCGGCATCCAGAGTGTTTCCAAGGGGCAGGTGGACGCGGCCCGAGCTTTGGGCATGAGCGGCTACCTGACCATGCGCCTGATTATCTTCCCCCAAGCATTGCGGGTCATCATCCCGCCTATGACCAGCAATTATCTGAGCCTGACCAAGAATTCAACCCTGGCCGCCGCTGTCGGCTACCCCGAACTGCTGCACGTATCCAGTTCGATCACCAGCCAGACCGGCCGGGCGGTCGAGATGATGTCAATTTTGATGGCCATTTACCTGGCGCTGAGCCTGCTGACCAGCCTGGTAATGAACTGGTACAACAAGCGGGTTCAACTTGTGGAGCGTTAACCATGACCACCCAGGACAATGTTCTCCCGCCCCCCACTGAACGTTACACCACCCTCGGCTGGCTGAAGAAAAACCTGTTCCCCGATTGGATTAGCAGTCTGGTCACGCTCATTATGCTGGTGGTCATCGTGCTGCTGGTCCAGGCCGTACTGGGTTGGGTAATTGCCGAGGCAGATTGGGAAGTCATTGGGGTCAATCTGCGCGTCCTAATGACCGGACAGTACCCGGTGGGCTCCCTTTGGCGCGTCTTCCTCTGTCTGGATATTCTGGGCCTGCTGATCGGCCTGACCTGGGGGACGTGGATGCATCGCAATACCAGGGAGACGATGATCGCCTTTGCCGTCCCCTTCCTGCTGGTCTTTCTGCCCGCCGAGGACACCACCCGCCTGGGGTTTACCCTGATGGCACTGGTCAGCCTGGTTGGCCTGGGCATCGGGCTGAAGCTGGGCCGGGCCAATTCACGTCTTTTCCGGCGTATCCTGATAGTTGGCTGGCTGCTATACTTGCCCATAGCCCTCCTATTGATCAGCGGCTGGGCCAAAGATGGCGGCCCGATGGCTCTAATCCCTACCAACCTGTGGGGCGGGTTGATGTTGACCTTTTTACTGGCGGGAGTGGGCCTGGTTGTGTCTTTCCCGTTGGGCATCCTTCTGGCCTTGGGCCGCCAATCCAGCTACCCGGTCATTCGCGGCTTCTGCATCGCTTATATCGAACTGGTGCGGGCGGTCCCCCTGATCACCGTTCTCTTTATGGCGCAGACCATGCTGCCCTTATTACTGCCCGAAAGAGCTGTGCCGGACCGGGTTCTCCGGGCGATGACCGCTTTTACCTTGTTTAGCGCGGCTTATATGGCCGAGAATGTGCGCGGCGGCCTGCAAGGAATTAGCAAAGGCCAGTACGAAGCCGCCAAAGCGGTGGGCTTAAATCCTTTCTTGACGATGTATCTGGTCATCTTGCCCCAGGCTTTACGGGCGATTATCCCCATCCTGACCTACTCCGCGATTGGCGCTTTTCGCGATACCTCGCTGGTCATCATTGTCGGCCTGTTGGATTTCCTGGGCATTGCCAAATCGGTCCTGGCCCAGCCGTCTTATATTGGCCGGCATGTTGAGATGTATGTCTTTCTGGCGGCAGTCTATTGGATTTTTAGTTTCCTGATGTCGTATGTCGGCAAGCGAGTGGAAGCAGCCACCGGTGTCTCCAGCTCATAGGCTTGTAAGCGTTAGTGGGAGGTCATGATGAACGAAACGAGTGTGGAGCAGCCCATCATTATCTGTCGGGATGTCCACAAATGGTACGGCCAATACCATGCCCTGCGCGGGATCAATATGGACGTTTACAGGGGAGAAGTCGGCGTTATCTTTGGCCCGTCCGGCTCAGGCAAGTCAACCTTTATTCGCACCCTGAACCGGCTGGAGGAACACCAGCGCGGCCGGATCATCGTTGACGGCATCGAGCTGACCCACGATGTGCGCAACATCGAGCAGGTACGTATGGAGACCGGCATGGTTTTTCAATCGTTCAACCTGTTTCCCCACCTGACCGTGCTCGATAATATCACCCTGGCCCCGCTGTGGGTACGCAAATGGGACCGGGAAAAGGCGGAAGAGGTAGCCGTGCAGTTGCTGGACCGGGTGGGTATTCCGGAACAGGCCAAAAAGTACCCCGGCCAATTATCAGGCGGCCAGCAGCAGCGGGTGGCGATTGCCCGCGCCCTGGCCATGCAGCCAAAGGTTATGCTCTTCGACGAGCCGACCTCGGCGCTTGACCCGGAAATGATTAAAGAAGTCCTCGACGTGATGATCGAGCTAGCCCGGAGCGGCATGACCATGCTCGTCGTCACCCACGAAATGGGCTTTGCCAGGGCTGTCGCCAGCCGGATGTACTTTTTCGACCAGGGCCAGATCGTCGAAGCCGGCACGCCGGCCTCCATCTTCAGCCAGCCCAAAGAAGAACGGACCAAGGAGTTTTTGTCCCAGGTGTTGGAGCATTGAGCTATTCCCCTGGCGGGTGTATTTTTATAACGCCGCCCGTAGCTCCACCGCCAACTCCCGCACCTTCTCCGGCGACTCGGCGGCGCGTTTGACGAGGGCGCTGCCAACGATAACGCCATCCGCCAGTTGCCCCACTGCACGGGCTTGTTCACCGTTGCCAATGCCAAAACCGACCGCCAGCGGCGTATTGGTTTGCACCCGCACGCGGGCCACAAATTCGGCCAGGTCCGGTGGCAGTTTATTGCGCGCGCCGGTTACGCCGGTCAGCGAAACCAGGTAAATGAAACCCCGCGACTTTTCCGCTGCCAGTTTAATCCGCTCCGGCGTGCTGGTCGGGGCGAGCAGGTAGACCAAGGCCAGGCCATGGTCGTTACAGGCGGCCTCCAATTCTCCGGCCTCTTCCGGGGGTAAATCGGGCACAATCAGGCCATCCACCCCCACCGCAGCCGCATCGGCCGCAAATTCTTCGAGGCCATAAGCTAGAATCGGGTTGATGTAGCCCATCAGCAGCGCTGGAGTCTCAATCCCCTGCGTGCGCAACTCACGCACTTGAGCCAAGCAGTCTTTGACCGTGGTCCCATTTTCCAGCGATTTTTGGGTAGCTACCTGAATGGTTGGGCCATCGGCCAGGGGATCAGAGAAGGGCACCCCCAGTTCTAACAGGTCAGCCCCGGCCTCGACCAGGATTTTAATCGTTGCCAACCCGCCTGCCCGGTCAGGATAACCCAACACCGAGTAGGGCATGAAGGCAGGATGATCTTTGGTAAAAGCATTTTTAATCCGTTCAATTCCGGTCATTATATCCTCTATTCCTCGGATTTTCTCAGCCCCAGTCGTTCCTGGGCCACACGCAGCCGGTGCTCGGCAAGGGGCCGGACTCGATCCGCCCCTTCTTGGAGCACCTGCTCGATGGTGGCCGGATCTTCGGCCATCTCGTAGTAGCGAGCCTGAATTGGCTCCAGGGTGGCAATCACTACCTCGGCGACCTGT
Source organism: Anaerolineales bacterium (assembly GCA_015075185.1). Taxonomy (GTDB): domain Bacteria; phylum Chloroflexota; class Anaerolineae; order 4572-78; family J111; genus DSQQ01. Next base: position 17,060 of record JABTUW010000006.1, read on the forward strand.
TTTTTGAGGTTGCCGTAGCCCTTGCCCTCAAATTCGGCCAGAATCTCTTCTTCGCTCTTGTGGGTAATTGCCTGGTAAATATTGAGCAGGTTGTAGACGCCGGGCTGGTTCTCTTGATCAAAAGCAATCCGGTTAAGCGAGTCGGTGGTGGCCCGCATGATGGACTTGCGCAGCACATCGGGCGGGTCGAGCAGGCGCAGTGCGTGGCCCTGAGTGGTGCTGCTCTTGCTCATCTTGGCTGTCGGATCGTCCAAGCCCTTGACCCGCGCTCCGGCTTTAGGAATAAGAACTTCGGGCACGACAAAGGTTTCACCGTAGAGATTATTGAAGCGGATCGCAATGTCGCGGGTAAGTTCGACGTGCTGTTTCTGGTCTTCGCCCACCGGCACGTAGTGGGAGTCGTAAAGAATGATATCGGCAGCCATCAGCACCGGGTAATCAATTAACCCCGTGCTGACGCTCTCCTGCTTGGCGGCTTTATCTTTATATTGGGTCATCCGCTCCAGCCAGCCGAGGGGGGTGACGCAGTTGAGCAGCCAGGTCAGTTCGGAGTGGGCCGGGATGTGGCTCTGAGCGAAGATGGCGCAGTGCTCCAGGGAGATGCCGCAGGCCAGGTAGAGCATGGCCACCTCCCGCGTTTTTTGGTATAGTTCCGCCGGGTCTTGCGGCACGGTCAGGGCATGCAGATCAACAATACAAAAGACGTTGTGGTATTTGTGCTGCTCCGCCACCCAGTTTTTGATCGCTCCCAGGTAATTGCCAATATGCAAATTCCCCGAAGGCTGGATGCCGGAGAAGACGCGTTTTTTGTCAGATTGAGTATTGTTCATAAAAGACTCCTCAGAATGAATGATACGTGATGCGTGATGCATAAGATTTCCAGATGTCGCGCATCACGAATTATCTTTTCCTAACTCCCTCATAATCGTATCCAAATCTTTATCCCCCCGGCCCGACAGGTTGACGATGATAACGCTGTTTTTAGACATGGTTGGGGCGCGTTTGATCACTTCGGCGATGGCATGGGCCGACTCCAGGGCCGGGATAATACCTTCCATTTCGCTGAGGACTTTGACCGCAGCGAGCGCTTCGGCGTCGGTGGCGTAAGTATAACCCGCCCGTTCCTGATCACGCAACCAGGCATGTTCCGGCCCCACCGAGGGATAATCCAGCCCGGCGCTGATCGAATGGGTTTCGGCAATTTGCCCATCGGGGGTTTGCAGCACAAAGGATTTGGTGCCGTGTAAAACTCCCAAACGCGCCTCGACGAGAGAACGACCCTCCCCCCCCTCTCCCCACTGGGGAGAGGGGCCGGGGGTGAGGGGAGGTGTAGCAAACCTGGCCGCATGCTTCCCGGTCTCGATTCCGCTGCCCCCCGCTTCGACCCCCAGCATATCCACCGATTTGTCTTCCAAAAAGGGATAAAAGAGGCCCATGGCGTTTGATCCACCCCCCACGCAGGCCAGTAGTAAATCGGGCAAACGACCTTCGGCCTCCAAAATTTGGACGCGAGCCTCCTGCCCAATCACGCTCTGGAAGTCGCGCACCATCGTCGGGTAGGGGTGCGGTCCCAGCACGGAGCCGAGCAGGTAGTGGGTCGTCCGCACGTTGGTCACCCAATCGCGGATGGCCTCGTTGATGGCGTCCTTCAAGGTGCGGCTGCCGCTGCTGACCGGCCGCACTTCCGTTCCGGTCAGGCGCATGCGAAAGACATTGGGCTGCTGGCGGGCCATATCCACTTCGCCCATGTAAACAATACACTCCAGCCCCAGCAGCGCGCAAGCCGTCGCACTGCCGACGCCATGCTGCCCAGCCCCGGTTTCGGCCACGATGCGTCGCTTGCCCATGCGCTTGGCCAACAGGGCCTGGCCCAAAGCATTGTTGATTTTGTGCGCCCCAGTGTGGGTCAAATCCTCGCGCTTGAGGTAAATTTTGGCCCCACCTAAATGTGCCGTCAGCCGCCCGGCATAGGTCAGCGGCGTTGGCCGGCCGACGTAGGTTTTAAGTAAATGTTGAAATTCGGCCTGGAACTTCGGATCATTTTTAACCGCTTCATATGCAGTTTCCAGTTCGGCCAGGGCCGGCATCAGCGTTTCCGGCACAAACTGGCCGCCATAAGGGCCGAATTTGCCTTTAGATAATGGATTCATTGAAACTCCTCTCAATCAAGACGATGGTTATTACTTGCTCATTACGTTTTACGTTTTACGCTTTTCACTATCTCTATAAACGACCGCACCTTCTCGTGATCCTTCTTCCCCTTCTCCTTTTCCACCCCGCTGCTGACATCTACCCCCCACGGTTGGACCACCTGCGCCGCCTCGGCTACATTCTCCGGGGTCAGACTCCCCGCCAGCATGATCGGATAATGCCGGGCAATAGTGGCCGCCATGCTCCAGTCGGTGACGTGGCCGGTGCCGCCGTAGAGGTGAGGGTGGTAAGCGTCGAGAAGCAGACAGGGGAGCAGAGGGGCAGGGGGGCAGGGGAGATATTTTTCAACGTATCTTTCGGCTTCTTGTATTGATTGGGGCCGCAGGGCTTTGAAGGCCCGGCCTGGGAATTGGGCGACAAACCCCGGCGGCTCCTCCCCATGCAACTGAGCCGCATCGAGTTGGCAAAAGTCGAGAATGTGAGCAACGGTGTCGAGAGGCGAGTTGACAAAGACGCCGACGAAAAGAGGAGAGACGTATTGCGTATGGTGTGTTGCGTCATACCCCCCAGTCAGTTTCCAATCCCCAGCCCCAGCCCCCTGACCCTTAACCCCTGCGACCTGCGACCTGCAACCTGCCACGATCTCTCGCACTACCTCCGGCCTCACATAGCGCGGACTCGGCTCATAAAAGATGAAGCCCAGCAAGTTTGCCCCGGCTTCGACCGCCACAAGCGCATCCTCTAAATTGGTGATTCCACAAATTTTAACTTTAACCACGACTCATTTCCTTGTCACACCTCCCAACTACTGCTCCTCAAAAGCTGTCATATCAACCCCTTACACATCACGTTTCAGTATACTAAACTATTGTCCTATTGAACAAATGCCCCGACTCGCGGCATTAATATTCTTAACAACCTTAAGAATCAACCCCCTCAAACTGGATTTCTACTTTTTTGTGTTAAAATAGTACCCAGGGACTAGCCATTAGTCTTGGGGGAGACCGATTGTGACCATTGCTGAACAACTGCATACGTTAAGTATTTACGCGCCGCCGCCAGTCACCCGCTTAATCCTCCAAAACCCCCACCGCAAACTGGGCGGCACCTGGCAGCGCTTTCACGCGGCTACCGCTTTTGCCGACATCTCCGGTTTTACCCACCTGGCCGAGGTGCTGGCTTCCGCCGGCGTGCGCGGGGCTGAGGAACTGACCGCCATCCTCAACCAGGTGTTTGAGGCGCTCATTACGACCGTCGAGTCTCATGGTGGCCAGGTGGTCAAATTTGGCGGCGACGCTCTGAGCCTGGTCTGGCCGTGTGAGACCGACCAGTTACCTGAAGCTGTGGGTCAGGCGGCGCGAGCCGCTTTTGCCATGCAGGCGGCAATGAGCCGCTTTGCAACCCTTTCCACCCGCCACGGCGCTGTCGAATTGAAAATGAAGATCGGTCTCAGCGTCGGTGAAGTGCTGGAAATACACGCCGGCGGCGAATTCGGCCGCTGGGAGTACGTTCTGGCCGGTGCACCGATGGCCTCAATGAGCCACGCCGAAAACCAGGCCCAGGCGGGTCAAATTGTGGCCGATGCCGCCGCCTGGCGACTCCTGGCCGAACAGTCGGCCCAGGCTGACGAGCTTGCCCCTGGCTTCTACCTGCTCACTCACCCCGGTCATGAACTGCCGCCCACGCCGCTTGCTGCCCCGGACTGGCTCACCCTCGACAGCGCCGCCGTGACCCATGTAGCGGCTGTCCTGCGCAGCTACATCCCCGGCGCTATTTCCAGCAGCCTGGAAACCGGCTACAAAGGGATGCTGGCCGAACTCAAGCCGATGACCGTCTGCTTTGTCGGCTTTGATGGCATTGACTTTGACCACGACCCCGAAGCCGGCCTGCGCCTGGTTAATTTTATGCGCGACGCCCAGAAAATGATCTATCATTACGAAGGCAGCGTCAACAAGCTGGCCGTCGGCGATAAAGGCAACGTGCTGTTGGTTCTCTTCGGCGCGCCGCCTTTTTTCCACGAAGACGACGAAGTACGGGCCGTTGCCTGCGCCCTGGCCCTGGTCAAGGTTGCCGCCCGCCATCGCCTGGAGGCGAGCATCGGCCTGGCGGCCGGGCCGCTCTTTGCCGGGCCGCTGGGCGCACCGCAGCGCCGCGAGTACACCGTCATCGGCGATACGGTCAACCTGGCCGCCCGGCTGATGCAAAAGGCCGGCCCCGGCCAGGTTTGGGTGGACCGTTCGGTGCAGAACCAGGCTCGCCGTTTTTTTGAGTACCAGGATTTGAGCGAAATCCAGGTTAAGGGCAAAACCGAGCCGCGCCGTGTTTACCTGGCCCTGCACGAAAAAGAGCAGGACCAGGAAGAATTGGTCCTCAGCTATCTCCAGAGCAGCCAGGAACTGACCGGCCGGGACAGGGAACTGACCCTCATTGACTCCCTGGCCGACCAGGTTTGGCGCAGCGCCGGTCAGGTCTTGCTGCTCAGCGGTGAAGCGGGTGTGGGCAAAAGCCGCCTGGCTGCCGAACTCATCCGCCGCTGGATGGAGCGAGGCGGCGCATCTTACGGCGGCGATTGTGTCAGTTACGGTCAAAAAACGCCTTACTTACCCTGGCGCGGCATCCTTTCGACCATTGCCGGCCTCTCGCCGCGCCTGCCGGTGCCGGAACGACTGGCTCGCCTGGAACGCCTGCTGCACCGCCTGCCCGTTCCCGCCACCGCAGCCGGCGCGGGCGAGTTGTACTGGCTGGACCGCCTGCCCTTGCTGGCCGACCTCCTCGGCCTGGAAGCACCTGAAACTAGTCTGAGCCGCAGCTTGAGCGATGATTTGCGCCGCGATAACATTTTCGCCGCCATCCGGGCCATCATTCTGGCCGAGGCTCGCCTGCGCCCACGCTTATCCTGCTTGAAGATACTCACTGGAGCGATGAGCTGTCGCTGGAACTGGCGGTCAACCTGGCCAACGAACTGGGCAGCCATCCCTTATGGCTGGTGCTGGCGCATCGGCCACTGGGCAACCCCGTCCCCCTGGCCTACCAACGCCTGCTGAGTTTACCCTACACGAACCTGCTGCCCGTCGAAGAGTTGGAGCCGGAAGCCGGGGTTAAACTGGCGCAGGCCAAGTTGGGCGTCAAAAATCTGCCGCCAGCCCTGGCTGAACTGATCAGCCGCAAGGGACAGGGCAACCCGCTTTTCATCGAGGAGTTGATCAACTCATTGCTCAGCCTGGACACCCTCCAGATCGAAAACGGCGAGTGCCGGATCACCGGCGACCTGGACCGGCTGGAACTGCCGGACACGGTGCAGAAGGTCGTCCTGGCCCGGATTGACCGGCTGCCGGAGGCCGAAAAAATCACCCTGAAAGTTGCCGCGGCAATTGGCCGGACGTTCCAGCGCGACCTGTTGGAAGCGGTCCATCCCTGGGTTACGGCCAGCACCACCCTCAACGAGCATTTGGACCGCTTGCAGGCCGAAGATTTCACCCGCCAGGAGGCCAAAGAAAGCAACCTCGACTTTCTCTTCAAGCACGTTATCACCCAGGAAGTGGCCTACGAAACGATGCTCTACTCGCAGCGGCGCGACCTGCACGCCACCATTGGCGCCGTCCTGGAGAGTCGCTATGCTCACAATGAGGGCGAGATTATTGACCTGCTGGCCTACCACTACGCCCGCAGCAACCGGCCCGATCAGGCCCTGAAATATTTGCGCCTGGCCGGACAAAAGGCGCTCGACGGCTATGCCAACGAGGCCGCCATCGCCTACTTTAGCGACGCCCTGGCAGTGGCCGGAGAGTTAGAACTTGTTAAAGTACAGTACGACCTGCTGGCCGGTCGAGAGCAGGCTTACAGTCGCCTCGGCAACCGCATGGCCCAGGTTGAGGACCTGACCCGCATGAAACAACTGGCCCTGGCCGAGGGCAATTTGACCCAGCAGTTAGAGACCGGCAACCGGCGGCTGCTCCTGGCGGCCAACCTGGGCGACTATTATGAGGCCATCCGGATTGCCCAGAAAACGCTGGCTCTGGCCCAGCAGCACGGACACCAGGTCTGGGCCGCCCGGACGCTGGTCAACCTGGGCATCGCCGAATGGCGGCAGGGCAGGTACGATAGGGCGCGAGCCGCCTTCCAACAAGCTCTGGATATTGACGGTGCAGCCGCCGATGACCAGCTCAAGGCAACCAGCCTCAATTACCTGGGCCTGATCCACACCCAAATGTCTGACTACGAACAGGCCCGCCAGGATTACCAGCAAGCCCTGGAACTCTATCGCGCCGCCGGCGACCGCGGCGGCGAGGCCGGCTGCGCCAACAACCTGGGGCTGCTCGAAGCCAGCCTGGGCCGCTACGAGCAGGCGCAGCGCTACTATGCCCAGGCGCTCTCGACCAGCCAGACCATCGGCGACCGCCTGCGCGAAGGCATTAGCCTGAATACGCTTGGCCAGGTCCAGACCCTCCTGGGGGATTACCGTCTGGCCCAGGAGAATTTAGAGCGTTCACTCAACCTGCGCAACACCATCGGCGACCGGCGCGGCGCGGCCTTTTGCCTGCACGATTTGGGTCACCTTTACCTTGCTCGCGACCAAGCCGACGAAGCCGTACGCCACTTCCATGCTGCCTGCGACTTACGGAAAGAACTGGGCGAAACCGGTAACTATGTCGCCAGCTTAGCGGCCAAAGGCCAGGCCAGCCTCGCCGCCGGCGACATTGTACTGGCCTATCAATGCCTGCGCGAGGCGCTCGACTCGCTGCAAAACGGCTCCGGCAGCGGCGAATACCCGCCTCAAGCCATCTGGTGGATTTATGCCCAGCTCTGCCGCGCTCGCGGCGATGACGCCGAAGCCCACCAGGCGTTGCGTCAAGCCTATACGCTCATTACCGCCAAAGCCGATCTCATCCATCATCCCGAACTCCGGCGCAGTTATCTGGAAAACGTGCGTGTCAACGCCACCATTCTGGCCGAGATGACCCAGGTTAATAGTGAATTGTGAATTATTAACGAAAAAGTTTTAGTTCACAATTCGCAATTGACAATTCACAATTCATAATTGACTAGCTCCCTCACCTTCTTCCCCACATCCTTGGCTTTGACCAGCGCCTCGCCGACCAGGATGGCGTCAATGCCCTCGTTCGCCAGGCGAGCGACATCCGCGGCGGTGTGGATGCCGCTTTCGGCCACAAAGCAGGTATCGGCAGGGACATGCCGGCGCAGTTCGATACAGGTATCCAAATTCACCGAAAAGTCACGCAAATCCCGGTTGTTTACTCCGATGAGGCGAGGCTGCAAGGGCAGGATACGCTCCAACTCAGCCTGGTCGTGGACTTCAATCAGGGCGGTCATCCCTAACTCGCGGGTCAGGGCCAGCAGATCCGCCATCTCCTTGTCCTTGAGTACGGCGGCGATGAGCAGCAGGGCATCGGCTCCGGCGGCGCGGGCTTCGTAGACCTGGTAGGGGTGGAAGATGAAGTCTTTGCGAAGCACCGGAGTAGGGGAAGAGGACAGTTTTTGCAAGTGGTTTCGGATTTGGGTGAGATATTCTAATTTGCCCTGGAAATACTTGGCATCGGTCAGCACCGAGATGGCGGACGCGCCGTTAGTGGCGTAAGTTTGAGCCAGTTCGATGGGGTCGAAGTTGTGCCGGAGCAGGCCCTTGCTCGGCGACGCTTTCTTGACCTCGGCAATGAGAGCGACCCGACCAGCGGCTCGCAGAGTAGCCACAAAGTCTCTCGGCCTGGGAGCCAGGGCTGCCTCGGCCCGTACCAGCGCCGGTTCGCGGGCCTGCATCTGCTTGGGCAGTTCTTCGATGCGTTTGTATTTGATGATGTCGTCAAGAATGGTCATTGTTTAATCCAAAAAGGAGTAGCCGGGATTAGGGGATTTCTAGACCCTTAAAAATCTCCTTATCCCCTAATCCCGGCTAATTTTTTATTAGCCCGAATTCGGAGTTTCTCTAATCGCATCCTGAGTAGCCTTGAACGTAGTGAAAGGCGTATCGAAGGATGCGATCATTTGCCGAAAATCATCCTGAGTAGGGCGTTAGCCCGTATCGAAGGGTGATTTTCGAGCTAATGAACTGAGGTTATTAGCCCCCAATCTTCTTAGTGAACTCGATAAACCTCTCCAACACCACCAGGGCCGCGCCGCTGTCGAGGCTCTCGTTGGCCTGTTTGATTCCGGCCGGAAGATCATCAGCCCGGCCGGCGGCGACAAGGGCGGCGGCAGCGTTGAGGAGTACCACATCGCGGCGAGCACCGTTTTCTCGCCCGGCCAGGATACTCCGGGTGATTTCGGCATTTTCCTCGGCTGTGCCGCCCAGAAGGTCAGCTAAAGAGGCTCTGGCAAAGCCCAGGTCTGCCGGGTCAAGCATTTCCGTCGTAACACTACCTTCCTGCAGCCGGCTGACCCGATTCGGGCCGGTGGTGGTCAATTCATCCAGGCCGCCGTGGCCATGCACCACAAAAGCTCCCCGGCTGCCCAGCTCGCCCAGCACTTGCGCCAGCGGTTCGGTCAGCCGCTCATCGTACACGCCGATGATCTGCGCCCGCGCTCCGGCAGGATTGGTCAGCGGGCCAAGCACGTTGAAGATAGTCCGCACCCCCAACTCGCGGCGCGGGCCGATGGCGTGCTTCATGGCCGGGTGGAGTTTGGGGGCAAAAAGAAAGCCGATTCCGATCTCGTCTATGGCCTGGGCGACCTGCTGCGGGGTCAGGTCCAAATTGACCCCCAGGGCGGCCAGCACGTCGGCGCTGCCGCTCTTACTGCTGACCGAGCGATTGCCATGCTTGGCCACCTTTTGGCCCGTTCCGGCAACGACAAAGGCGGCGGTGGTGCTGATATTGAAGGTTCCGGCACTGTCGCCGCCGGTGCCGCAGGTATCCACTAACTCTGCCGCGGCCGTGTTGGGCCGCACCGGTGCGGCCAGCGAGCGCATCGCCCGGGCGCTGCCGGTAATCTCCTCGACCGTCTCCCCCTTCATGCGCAGCGCGGTCAGATACGCGCCAATTTGAGCCGGGGTGGCCTCGCCGGCCATAATTTGCGACATCACCTCTTCGGCTTCTTCAATGTTGAGCGAGTCGCCGTTCATCACCTTGTTGATGGCGGTTTTGATAGGGAAGATAATAACCGGGGCGGGGCGTGTCTCTGTTTCAGCTACCGGTTCAGGAGCGGGCTTGGCCGGGCCGAAATCGCCGGCTTCGACCTGCAAAAAGTTGCGCAGCATTTCGTGGCCATATTCGGTTAAAATTGACTCCGGGTGGAATTGCACCCCGACCACCGGATATTCCTTATGCCGCAGGGCCATCACCTCGGCGTCTTTGCCCCGCGCCGTGATTTCCAGGCAGTCAGGCAGCGGCTCCTGCACAATCAAGGAATGGTAGCGGGTGGCGGTCAAGGGACTGGGCAGATTCTGAAAAATGCCCTGCTGGTTGTGCTCGATGGGCGAAACTTTGCCATGCATGATCTGGTGCGCTCGCACGACCTTTCCCCCAAAAGCCTGGCCAATAGCCTGGTGCCCCAGGCAGACGCCCAGGATGGGTATCTCTTGATAAAAGCGTTCGATCAGGTCGAGCGAAATGCCCGCATCATCGGGCGTGCCCGGCCCTGGTGAAATCACAATTTGGTGGGGGCGCATTGCCGCAATTTCGTCCAGGGTAATGGCGTCGTTGCGCCGCACCTCCACTTGATAGCCTAACTCGCCCAGGTATTGGGCCAGGTTGTAGGTAAATGAGTCATAATTATCAATGAGTAAAATCACGAGAGTCCTCCAGTATTCGTTGAAATTAACTTCTTACTCGTTTCACCGCGTCTTCTCGGCATAGGTCACGGCCTCGGACATGGCTTTGGCTTTGTTCCAGCTTTCTTCATATTCCCGCTGCGGGTCGCTGTCGGCGACGATGCCGCCGCCAGCCTGGATATAGACCGTCTCGCCCTGCATTACAGCGGTGCGGATGGCAATACAGGAGTCCATCGTGCCGTCGTAGCCGATGTAGCCGATGACCCCGGCGTAAATCCCCCGCCGGGTCGGTTCCAACTCGTCAATGATCTCCATCGCTCGCACCTTGGGCGCCCCGCTGACCGTACCGGCGGGGAAGGTGGCTCGCAGCAGATCAAAGGCATCGTAGCCTTCTTTGAGTTTACCGCGCACATCGGAGACTATGTGCATCACATGGGAATAGCGTTCGACCACCATCAACTCCTCAACCTGGACTGTGCCGTAGTCGCATACACGCCCCAAATCGTTGCGGCCCAAATCAACCAGCATAATGTGTTCGGCCCGCTCTTTTTCATCCTCAAGCAGTTCTTCGGCCAGGGCCACGTCTTCTTCGACGGTCAAGCCCCGCCAGCGCGTCCCGGCGATGGGCCGCAATTCGGCCATGCCCTCTTCCAGGCGGACGTGCATCTCCGGGCTGGCCGAGATGATATGCAGCGGCGGGCTGCCCACCCCGCCGGGGAAGCGCATAAAAACCATGTAGGGTGAGGGGTTGTGCATGCGCAGGGCGCGGTAGATGGCAAAGGGATGGGCCGTTGTCCGGCGCGAGAGGCGCTGCGAGAGCACGACCTGGAAAATGTCGCCGGCGGCAATGTATTCTTTGGCTTTTTCCACGGTGGCTCTGTACTCGTCCTGAGAAAAATTGGAAACCAGTCCGTTATGGCTGATGTCGCCGGGGGGCGGCACTTCCGGCAGGGGCGCGTTCAGGCGGGCCACCACTTCGTCTATGCGCGAGATGGCTCGCTGGTAGGCGGTGCGGACATCACCGCGAGTCAAATCGGCGTTGGCGACCACTTGCAGCCGCTGGCGGGCATGGTCAAACACGACCAGGGTGTGGGCAATCATAAAGGCTGCTTCGGGTACGTGGAGTTCGTCAGGGTTGTTGTCGGGCAGGCGCTCAAAGCGGCGCACGGCGTCGTAGCTGAGGAAGCCCACCGCGCCGCCGATAAAGCGGGGCAAATCGGCCAGGCGCACGGGTTTATACTTGGACATTTCCTTTTTCAGCACCTCCAGCGGGTCCAGCCCTTTTTCTAAGGGGATGGAGCGGCCGTATCCTTCACTGGCAATATAAACCTCGTTGCCAAAAGTGGTCAGCAGGCCGCGCGGGCGCACCCCAATGAAGGAGTAGCGGGCCACCTGCTCGCCGCCCGAAACCGACTCCAGCAGAAAACTGGAACCCTCGTCCTGCAATTTGAGATAAATGCTGACCGGCGTTTCCATATCTGCCGGCAAATCCCGGTGGATGGGGATAAGATTGCCCTTATCGGCCATCGCTTCAACTTGTTCCAAGGTTGGTTGATACATACTGCCCTCCTGCCTGTTAAGTTGTGACCGCCGACCACCGACGGCTGACTGCCTGTTATGACAAAGCTCGTCTTTGCGGCGGTCGGCGGTCATTGGTCTGCGGTCGGTTCAAATAAAAAACCTCCCATCCTCGCCGAATCGAACAGACTCGACGGGGACGAGAGGTTGATTTCCCGTGGTGCCACCCCACTTAAACCGGTCTATAACAAAAAACCTTGCGTGAAACACACAAGGTTTGGTGATAAAGCCAGTTTCACTCAGTAGATACGCAGCCACCCTGAGCGTATCGAAGGTAGCTTGAATATCCGTCTCCCTGGTAACGGTGGAGTCTCCGGCGCAGCCTACTTGTCAGACGTTTTAACGTCAAACGTTCGGAGCGCAACTCGCAGTCCCATTCACTACCCGCGCTCGTACCGGCCTCACACCGAGTGACCGGCTCTCTGAACGCCGCTTGAGCAGTTACTCTTCCTGGTCAACGTTTTTAGAATTTTACCTTGCGGGCAAATGTATCATATCTGGAGAAATTTGTCAATAGAACGGTTGGTCTTGCGGGAAAATGTTGTCCAGATTTTACCTATTGCTCGTTTGACCTAGTTTTGGATTGATGGTATATTACAGGGGTTATTAGGATCAAGGATGCTCCCTGAAATACCGGCCAGGCCGGGTGGGGAGCATTGTTTTTTAGGAAGGTGGAAAGAGGTATGCGGATTGGCATAGATGCGCGGTTGGTCTTTTATAACCGCGCAGGGATTGGTCAATATATTTTGCAGCTAACCGAGGCATTGGCCAGTCTTAAGCCTCATGAAGATACCTTTCTGCTGTTGCAAAGCCGCAAAGACAGAGGCTCAATTGTCAAGAGCAACGGCTTTCTGCGCAAATCGTTGTGGACTCCCAGCCATAATCGGTTTGAGCAGACGGCGTTAAGTTTCGAAGTTTCACGTTTGGGGCTGGACTTGCTGCACAGCCCCGATTTTATTCCTCCCTTCAGACGCAATTACAAATCGGTTATTACGATACATGATTTAGCCTTTTTATTGTATCCCCATTTTCTGACCAAAGAGAGCGCCCGTTACTACGGGCAAATTGACCAGGCCTGGCGCAAAACTGATCATATTATCGCCGTATCAGAGGCGACCAAACACGACAGCATCAAAATGCTGGGAGTGCCGGAAAAGAAAATTACCGTTATCCACGAAGCCGCCAATCCAATTTATCGCCCGCTGCCAAAAGAGGAAGCCCGGCAGGTCGCCAAAGAGAAGTACAAACTTGACCAGGATTTCATCCTGTTTGTCAGCACGATTGAACCGCGCAAAAATTTACCCGGCCTGCTGCAAGCGTACCGCCGCTTGCGGGATGATTATAAACGTGAAGAAACGCTGGTTTTGGCCGGTTCAAATGGCTGGCTCTGGGAAGAAGTCTATGAGACCGTGGCCAAGCTGAACCTGGAAAAACACGTTGCCTTCCTGGGGCGGGTGCCTTCTGAGGATTTGGTTTACCTGTACAATGCCTCCCAGTTATTGGTTCACCCCTCGTTTTACGAAGGTTTTGGCCTGACTCCTCTTGAAGCCATGACCTGCGGTACGCCGGTCATTGTTTCCAACACCTCTTCGTTGCCTGAAGTTGTCGGCGATGCCGCCATGCTGATAAATCCTCACGACATTGAGGGTCTCACGGTAGCAATTTGGCGCGTGCTGACCGAACCAGATCTGCGCAAAGATTTAACCTGCAAGGGCCTCAAACGCGCCAAGAAATTCTCCTGGAAACATGCAGCTGAAAAAACACTGGAAGTTTATCATAAAGTAGGCAAAGGGTAGGGGATAGTAGATGGTGAATAGAAGATGGTAGTATAGAAGGAAGATAGAAAATACAATTCTCTATCTTCCATTCTCTATCTTCCATTCTCTATCTTCCATTCTCTACAAGTGGTGATGCGAATTTTGCTGTTGACTCCCCAGCGGCCCTATCCCCCGCACCAGGGCACGACGCTGCGGAATTTTAATCTAGTGAAAGAGCTAGCCAAGCGCCACACTGTTTGTGTGCTGACGTTTCTGGAGCCAGACCAAAATCCCCACGATGCCGGCCCCCTGCTTAACCTGTGTGAATGGGTTGAAACAGTTCCCGTACCTCAACGCAGTACCAACCTGCGCCTGCGCCAAATGCTGACCACGGGTCGTCCTGACATGAGCCTGCGCCTTTGGTCGCCGGAGTTGAACGCCCAGCTTGCCAATAAACTCCGTGAGCAGCCGTTTGATGTAGTCGAAATCGAGGGCATTGAGATGAGTCCCTACCTGCCCACCCTCGAGGCGGCCCAGCCCCGTCCCCTAATTATTTACGATGCCCACAATGCCGAGTGGGTTTTACAGAAACGCGCCTGCCTGGCCGACCTCAAGAACCCGACTCGTTGGCCTGCTGCTGTCTACAGTTGGGTCCAGTGGCACCGCCTGCGGCGATATGAGGCTGAATTGCTGCGGCGGGTAGATCACACTATTGCGATGTCTCATCCTGATAAGGTGGCTCTGCGCGATGTTGCCCCTGATGTACCCATCACCGTTGTGCCCAATGGCGTGGATTTGACCGCTTACGATAAAGTGGACCGGACTATTGCCTGCGATTTATTGTTTACCGGCAAAATGGATTTTCGGCCCAATATTGATGCCGTGCTTTGGTTTGGGAAGTATGTATGGCCGCTGATTCAGGCTCAACGTCCCGGCACAAGTTTTGCGATTGTCGGGCAGCGGCCTCACCCCCGGCTGGATGTTTTGCGCACTTTGCCCGGTGTGACCATCACCGGTTACGTGGACGACGTGCGGCCTTACCTGGCCGGAGCGAAGGTCTACGTGGCCCCGCTTCGAGTGGGCGGGGGCACCCGGCTGAAACTGTTGGAAGCCATGATGATGGGTAAACCGATTGTCGCGACCACCCTAGGGGCAGAGGGCTTTCCGGTAGTTCACGGGCAGGAGTTGGTTTTAGCCGATGAGGCCGAGCATTTTGCCAGAGAGGTACTCGATTTGCTGGACAACCCGGCTCGCCGGGCCAGGCTGGGGGTGGCGGGTCGAGCTTTTGCCCAGGCCAACTATGGTTGGGATGCGCTGATCCCCCAACTTGAAAAAATTTACCACGACCGCCGGCCCTTGAACGCAAGGCCTCCCTTTGGGTCGGCTGGCCGCTGACCATTCATCACTTGACGAAGTAAAAAGGTTACTGAACGGGCAGGTGGTATTGTAGATCCTACTGGCCGTGGGCCAGCCCATCCAGCACCTGAGCAACTTTGCCTTTGGCCTGCCAGTAATCAAATTTGGTAATATCCAGGTGTTCGACGATGCCGCCCAGACGGCGGACTTCTTTCATCATGTGGCCGGTGCCGCCCGGTCCATCGCCACCCTGACCGTTCCACAGGGCAATAAAGCGGACGTGCTCGATGCCATAAATGAGGGCCGAGTAGAGCGCCCAGCGGTTGTTGCGCTCAAAGGGGTTGTCTCCCTCTTTCAGCGGTCCAAGCCGGTCAAGCTGGAATTCAAAAGTAACCCTGGGGTTATTACGGATATTATAGAAGCGTTCCACCCAAGCATCCCCGGCAAAGCTGACCGACCTCTCGATAAATTCCGCTTCAGAAAAAGGAAGCAAAATCTCTACCCGCATATCGCGTTTGAGGCAGGCTTCGATAAAGAGAATATCGCCGCCGCAGGCCGCGCCGGGGGCAATCGCCATATCATTATGATCCGCCCCCAGCTTATCCAGGGCTTTGTCAAGGCGGTCGGCGGCTTCTGGTTCCATCTCTGGCGGGAAGCGCGGCTCCGGCCGGCCTGGCCGGTCAATCATGTGGCCGGAGAAAAGGAAAACGTCCCGAGTTTCCCGTCCAACATGGGCCGCTTGAATTTCTTGCTCAACCTTGACCACTTCTTCACGCAGAACGGCAATCCCGGCCTCGACATAGTCAGGGCGAAAGTTTAACGAATGTAACAGCTCCAGTTGAGACAAGGCGGATTTCAAGGCAAAACGATTTTGACCGGCCAGCGTCAGGGCCTTCTGATAAGCCCGTGTCACCATTTTTGGGTCTTCGGCGGTACAGACGGCCAAATCCCCCAGCGAGAGAAAAATCCAAAAATTACTACTTTGTTTTTGCGCTTGACTCTCCAGGCTAAACTGGACGGCTCCTTTAAGCAAATTTATTTGCTGCCGCAGGGCCAAAATTTCAGGATCATCATCGTCGGCAAAGTGGTGGGCCAGATTGTCCAGCAGCAGCGACAGGCTCAGCGCGTTGATCCCAGAGTAATAATGATTTTGATTCAGGCGATAGCCGGATAAATAGGTATCAATCGCTTTCTTGAGCCAGTAAGCAGTGTTGTAGGCTTTTTTCTGGCGTTCCTGCGCATCCTCAATACTTTCCCACTCATTGGCCCACATTTCTTTGAAAATACGGCCCAGGTAGGAGATGGCCTCGATGTTGGCCGGCTCCTCCTGCAACAGCCGTTCCAGTTTGACCACGGCCTCGTCGGCGCGGCCCAGCCGGGCCAGGTGAAAGGCCTCCTCGCGGCGGAACTCAGAGTTGTAGGGATTGAGTTTTAAGCCCTCCTGGTACTGCCGCCGGGCCAGTTCGGGGCGGCTCAGACTCTTAAGGGCACGCCCGGCCTCGGCAATGGCCTCCTCTTTGATCAGCGGGTTGGTCACCTCTTCGGTCAGCAATAATACGTCGCCGATGCGCTTTTGGCGTTGGGCAATAGTGACCCGCTCTTCCCATTCTTTATACTCGCGCCAATAGCCCGTAGCCAGGGGAGTGCGCAGCGATCTACGGCTCGGCTCCTCCAAGCCATCCAGCAGATTAAAGATGGGGCTGTGAATCCGGTCCTGGCTGGAAGCCCAGGTTTCGCGGGTGATTTTGACAATAGCCTGCTTATCTTTTTCCAAATATTCCGGGTCGGGCCGGCCGTTTTTGTCAATACGATAGGGTACGGTGCGGACGTTAAAAATGTCGAACGGCAAGTAGGAGCGGCCCGACTGAATATGGACCAAGCCGCGCTTGCGGATGGCGTGCCGCACGCCCAGCTCGTAGAAAACATTGGCATTGTCAATGCTCAAATCGGCAATAACCAGATCAGCCAATAGCAACTCCTGAAACATATCGGTCAAAATGTCGCCGCTGACGCTCTCTTCGTCGGCGCGGAACGGCTCAAAGCCGGCCTCTTCGAGGGCAGGCTTGATCAAATCCTGGTAAATGGTGTTAAAATCTATCCACCGCCCATCCGGCCCTTGCTTGCGGCCGAACGGCATTACGACAAAGGCATGAGGCAAGCCCCTGAGCTTTTTAGGGGGAGCTGGGGGTTGAGGAGAGGCTGCCGTGGCCACTTGGGGGGCTTCGGCCTGGCTGGCTGGCGTTGTTGGCTTGTCTTGAGCGCCGTTCACTCCTGCTGCCTCTTTGGCGGCAGCGGCTTGGACCAAATTTTCGACAGCATCTTCCGCTGTTGAAATAACCTCCTCAGGAACGCCCAGCTTGGGTAATATTTTACCCGCGACAGCCAGGGCTTTTTGAGCTTGCTCCAGCAGGGCTGCGTCAATCATCGGCGAGCTAGGCGCGTTCATGGCCTTGGCGATCAAGTCGCCCTCCTTACCTTTGAGGTCGGCTACGGCCTGGCGCATTTCGCTGATGTATTGGTTGTGCTGGCTCCACAAGACTCGCTCGGTAGCGGTGACCATCTTGAAAAACTCATCGCTGGTTCTTTGGGATGGAGTTAAACTGAACCAATGATCGCGAATAATCTTTAACTCAAGAGTGAGCTGGCTGTAGTTGTTAATTGTTGAGTCCAGCCGGCGCAATTCCAGCCAGGCGGTGAAAGCAGCGGCGATGGAGGTAGTCAGGGCGACCCAGATGCTGAAGCTACCCCCCAATGCCGCCAGGAATGTTCCTAACCCGCCAAAAATAAAAATGGCGATTTGCAGGCGGGTGCGGTCGGTCTGAAGCTGGACAATTTTATTGGCGTGATAATTGAGCTGGTTATCCAGCCGAAAGTGGATGTACTCCTCGGCCAGCAGGTTAGAAAAGCCAGGGTCGCTGTCGGGGTCGCCGGGGGAATAGTAAGGGGGAATGACGCCGGTATAAGGTTTCAAAACTAGGCCGCCGCCGACGCCCTCAAACACCTGGCGCTGGATAGCGGCCACGCGCTCGGTGAGCCACTGGTCCCGCTCGTCTTGCTGCTGCAAGAGGGTGCGGTAAAAGTAAATCTCTTTTTTAATTTCCTCGGCGCCGGTGCGAAACGCCAGCCAGCGCTCGCCCTGCTGCATCTTGTTAGCAAAAGCCAGAATCACCGAACTGATGATGGGCACCAGAATCAAGCCAATCTTGAGCGCCTGTCCCAGCATTGTTTCTGGACTTCCATAAAGTTGGGTGAGAATGGCTAATAGAGTTGCTATCACCGCCAAAATAAGCACTGCCCGGCGCAAGGTCAGGTGATGTTTGGAAGCGGCCTGGGCGCTGGTATCAAACTCGGCGTAACGGCTCCAGGCATTTTGCAGCGCGATGGAGTTTTCGTTAACGGGTTGTTGGCTCATGGTGAATCCCCTCTTTACATTACCCTATTATCGGGTAACAATTCTTAAATGTCAATACCAAATTTAGCCGCACCCCGGTTTGACAAGGTTGGTGTGTTCGGTTAGAGTCAGAGGATAGTAGGGTGAGTGGATTCAATTTTTGAGGAATAGTAGAACTTCGTTAAGTGGCAACCAAGTAGTGAAAAGGAGATAATCCAATGTCTTTACCTGAAATGCGGGCCAAAGTAAAGGCCAGTATCTGGCAAGCGGTAGCCCAAAGCGGCGTGACTCTATCCGGCATCCCTCAGGCCGATATGGATCGCCTAGTTGGGGCTATCACCGATGGTGTTTTAAAGGAAATGGATGATTTCCTGAGCCAGGCCACGGGCCAACCGGCAGGGGTGTCGAAAGGGCCAGTGGACGAGGGAGATAATGAAGCGGAAACGATCCTCTGGGAAGGCCGTCCCTTCTTATCACTCAGCGTTCGTTACCAGATTACCAGTGAACGGGTCCGTATTACCGAGGGGATGGTAGGCAAAGATCGGGAAGACATCGAATTGGTGCGTGTTCAGGATATTGACGTAAGCCAGGGCATCAGCGAGCGAATGCTGGGGATTGGCGATCTCCACATTCGCAGTCACGATCCGAGCCACCCCACCGCTGTCCTCAATAACATTTCGAATCCTACGGAAGTCCATGAGATTTTGCGGCGAGCTGTATTAAAGGCCCGCAAAAAGTATAATGTGAGTTTTCGGGAACAAATGTAGCTCTCCGTAGAGAGTAGTCAGTAGCCAGTAATCAGTAGTCAGATAAGAAAAACCTCTGGCTACTGGCTACTGTCCACTTCTCCATCTTTCCTCGCTACAAAAATCATCTTCTGGCTGTGGCTGTGGAACGGCTCAAGGTCATAGCTGCCATAGATTGCTTCCACGCTAAAGCCGCTTGCGCGTAACAGTAGTTCCATTTCATAGCGGTACACAAAGCGCAGTGAAAAGGGCAGTTGCACCCGGCGGACCAACCCCTCTTCGTCAATCTCATCTAAAATATAAGTCAGGTGGCGCATCTGTTCGGCCAGATCAATCTCGTGCCGCCAGTACCACTGCACGGTGCGCCCGGTTAAGTCGTCAACGGTTTCGCTTTCAAAGTAGAGGCGACCGTCAGCTTCGGCCAGCAGGGCCGGGTCAGGGTAAAAAATGTCAATGATAAGCCGGCCGGCCGGCTGCAAATGGCGTCGAAGCGCGCGCAGGGTCGCAAGCTGGTCGTCTACGGTATGATTGTGCAGAAAAGTGTTGAGGGGAATAAAAGCCAGGGCAAAATTCTTCTGAGGCAGGTCAAAGTCGCGCATATCGGCCTGGTGCAGGCTGACTCGGCGAGTCAAGCCGGCCGATTTTATTTTGGCGCGGGCGGCGTCGAGCGCGACGGGGGACAAATCAAGGCCGGTGAGGGTATGCCCGGCTTCGGCCAGGGGCACTAATAACCGCCCCGTGCCACAACCCACCTCTAAAATCGGCCCCGCTGTTGTCTCGGTCAAGGTTTGCCACATGGGCCAATCCTCGTCCAGGGCGCCATAGAGCAGGTCGTAATACCTGGCGATTAAATCCAGGCTCATTCTTCTGGTTCTGCGGGGGGCGAGATAAGGGGAATGGTGAGATAGAAGGTGCTGCCCAGGCCGGCAACGCCTTCACTGTGGACGGAGATAGAGCCGCCATGCGCTTCGGCGGCCAGCTTACAAAAGGCCAGGCCCAGGCCGACCCCGGTCGGCGCATTCAGGGAGTGATCCACCCGGGAAAATTTATTGAAAATGTGGGCCTGGTCGGCTTTGCTAATGCCCGCACCGTTATCTTTAACGGCAAAACGGAGGGTCTCCCCCTTGAGCGTGGTAGTGAGAGAAACCTGACCCTGAATGGGAGTGTATTTGATGGCATTATCAACCAGATTGATCAGGACGCGCCGGATCATGCTCCGGTCAATCCAGACTTCGGGGAGGTTTTCCGGGAGGGGTTTAAAAATAAGCTCCATTTCCTTGGACTGGGCGCGGGGCGCCACTTGGTCTTTGACAGCTTGAAGGGTTTCTTCCAGGTTGACCATGCTGCGCTGCAAGTAAATTTCACCCGCTTCCAGGCGACCCACGTCCAGCATCGAGTCGATTAAATCCCGGACTTCTTGGCCGCTGCGCTGGGCCAGGGTCAAAAAATTGCGAAGCCTGGGATTTTCCTCAAGAGAGGTGACGAGCATGGGCAGCAGTTCAATCATATTGATGAGATTACCCACCGGCCCGCGTAGGTCGTGCACCAGCATGGCGATTAAATCCTGGCGCATGCGCTCGCTTTCTTTGCGGGTTGAAATATCCCGGCCAACCCATTGGACACATTCCTTGCCAGCATACTGGACATGCCGGGCATTTATTTCTAATGAAAGAGGCTGGCGGTAAGCGTCGAGTATGTCTAATTCCAGCAATACTTCTCGCCAGGCTCGTAAGCGCCGGGTATTTTCCAGCAAGCAGTCTCGCAACTGGCGGTCAATCAACAAAATATTGCTGCCGATCAATGCTTCTTTTGCCCGCCGCAGCATCTGGCAAGCTTTCCGGTTAACGCTGAGAATTTGGCCCTGATAGTCGGTAATCACAATCATATCCGCACTATCTTCAAAAAGGATGGTATAACTATCCTCCAGGTTGCGCAAAAGGGTGACGGCCTGAGCATTAGCTACTGCCGTAGCGGCCTGGTCGGCAAAAGCGGCGACCTCGCTCACATTTTCTTCGGTATAATTGTTCACGGTATAGCTATCCACGGTTAGCATGCCAATAACTTCATCATGCGCAATTAAGGGCGCGCCAATCCAACTGCGTACTTTTTTGGAGGAGGAACTTTTTTTCCAACTCGGCTCGGCGTCAACATCGCTGATCAAGACGGGCCTTTTCTGCACGACCGCGCGGTAGTTAGGTCCGTCTTGGCCCAAGGGCACGGTAACTTTAAGCGCATCTCTCATATCCTCAAACCCGCGCGCGGCTCGAACAGAAAGAACCTCACCTTCCAGCAACATGATGGCGCTGCTATCATAATCAACCACCAGGGCCAACTGTTCTAAAACGAGATCAAGCGCTTCCTTTAAGTCAAGTGTGGAATTGATAGTTCGGGCGACGGAGACCAACGTGTCGGCCAAGCGATGACGATGCTGTTCAATTTTAAAGAGGCGGGCATTGGCAATGGCAAAGGCGGCCTGATCGGCAATAATGCGGAGCATGGCCAGGTCGTCCTCGTCAAAGTAATTGGGCTGAGTCGCCGTAACGGTGAGCACCCCAATAAGCTGTTCCGGCAGTCGAATAGGCACGGAAATAGCGCTGCCTGATCTGGAGAGGATGGAAGCCTCGTCATCTTTATACCAACGTTCGTCAGCCTCAGTGTCTTTAATCAGGACATCTTCTTGGTGTTTTATGACCCAGGCGACCAAGCCCCGATCCAGGATAGCCTCCAGGACTGGCCGGCTGCGCTGCTGAACGCTAAAGTTATCCTGGATAGAAAATAAGTTTTCAACCCTGCCCTGGGCATCAAGCAGGAAGAGACTGGCATTATGAGCGCCAACGGAGGCGACAGTGGCAGAGAGAACTCGCTGCAATACCTGGTCAATTTCAAGCCGAGCACTGAACTCGCGCGTAACCAGATATAAAAGGTCTAGCCGTGAACGAATTCGAGGCGTATCAAGCCGCATAACTTTGCCTTGAGGTAAAATTTGTTAATGTGTCAGGGTGGATAAAAGCCTATTTGAAAACAGGAGTCACAGTTCCTTTGCCATTGGCGTGGCCGGTCTAAGAATCCCCACATGACCTTTCGCTAATGTTCTAAAGCGCTGAAACGCTGCTTTACTTAAAGCTGCTCGCTTTCATGAACATCGTCGCCGGCAGATTAAAGCCGTGATTTCTCAAAGTAGGCTCACACTTGGGGCGCAAGCCAGCCGGTTCATGCTCCCCGATAACTTTGCCCTCTTCTTCGCCTTTTTCCACAAACTTAAAGATATCGGTCAAAACAGGCGTATCGCCTTCAATACCCTGGACTTCCGTGATATAGGTGATTTTGCGCGAGCCATCCCGCAGCCGGTTGACCTGAACAATCAAATTAATGGCTTTGGCAATCTGGGTGCGGACAACCGTCAGCGGGAGATCAACCCCGGCCATCAACACCAGCGTTTCCAGGCGAGAAATACAATCGCGGGGGCTGTTGGAGTGGACGGTTGTCATACTGCCGTCATGGCCGGTGTTCATCGCTTGCAGCATGTCCAGTGTTTCGCCGCTGCGGCACTCGCCGACGACAATGCGTTCGGGCCGCATGCGCAAGGCATTGACCACGCAGTCACGGACGGTAATAATGCCAGGGCTATCCGGGGTAGGCTTTTTAGTTTCCAGGCGGATCACATTTCGCTGCTTAAATTGCAGCTCAGCCGCATCTTCGATGGTCACGGTCCGCTCGCCATCGGGAATATAGCCGGAAAGGCAGTTGATCAATGTTGTTTTACCAGAGCCGGTGCCGCCCGACACAATAATGTTCATCCGGGAAACCACGCACGCCTGCAAAAAGTCCGCCATAGATGAGGTGAGCGAGCCAAAACTGATCAGGTTGTCCATCGTCAACCTCTCTTTGGCAAATTTGCGGATGGTGATGTTCGGGCCGTCAATAGCACAAGGCCGCAGAACTGCATTTACCCGCGAGCCATCAGGCAGGCGAGCATCAACCAGGGGATGGTCGGCGTCGGCCATGCGCCCCAGGGGTTTGACAATCCGCTTGATGACCCGTTCCACATGGTCATCATCTAGAAATTTGTAGCCGGACTCAACCAGCCCTTTGCCTTTGAGTTCGACAAAAACAATAAAAGGGCTGTTGACCATAATTTCGCTGATGGCATCTGATCTGACAAATACTTCAAGCGGCCCATAACCAAAGATTTCGTCCAGGACATTGTTGTAAAATTGCTCCTCGGTGACATCAGAGGGAATTTTAATATTGGCCCGCTGCAGCGCTTGCTGATAACGCTCCCGAATAACCTGCTCCCGTTCAGCCGTGCGAGGCAGCGGCAGGTCTAACGGCACATCCGGGGCGATAGATTTGCGTAGATTGTCGGCCAGCCATAATTGCAGCCGCAGCCGTTCGGCTCGTCCGGCGCTAATAAAACCACGCTGCATGGGCGTGTCGGGCGGTGTCGGCTGTTCCAGCGGAATAATCAGGTTACCCGGCGCGGGGGCCGGTTTGACTTCTTCTTTAGGCTGGCTTTCTTTGACCCGCTTCAGGCTGGATAGAGAAGAAACGTTGCTCATTAGGTGACTCCTTGTAGATGTTGGCAGAAATGAATTTCGGTGATGGGGTCTGCCCCTACCGGGCTAGGTAACTCCTGAACACGTTAATTATAGCATGACTCGTCAAGGGGACATAGTAGCTTAAGGTACTAATTTTGCCTCGGCGGTGAGGTCCACTTTAGTATAAAAATTTGGTAATCCCGGCCTGGAAAAATGCGTCGCGCCCGGATAGTTGCCCATTTTATTTTTGCAGCCAGGTTTCGACCAGTGGTTCAACACCCCGGCCCGAAACCTGTTCGATCACGGCAAATAAGTCATCAGGCTGGGCAATTTTGTACTTGTGCTCGGCAAAATAGGTCTGCATAATCTTAAAGTAAGTCTCATCGCCCACCTCCTGGCGCAGGGCATTAAAAAAAAGCGGCCCCTTGCCATAGACAATCGCTCCGTACTGGCCCTCTGAAAAATCGGCCACTGGCCCCATCACGGCCCGATCTAGCCCCTGGCTTTTGGCCTGCTCATACGGCCCCGAAAAGAATGCTCTCACGATCTCTTTCGCAGGTTCCGCTCCCGCAATCGCCTCCCAGTAAATCAGGGTGCTGTAATTAGTCAACGACTCGTCGAGCCAGGGGGTATCCACCTGATCGTTGCCGACCATACTGTACCACCACTGGTGAGCCACTTCATGGGCCGTTGCATGCTCAAAAAAACCGCCTGTATCATCATACATCCACTGTGATACGACCACCACTCCCGGATACTCCACCCCGCCGGCCCTCGTCGGCGTGGCCGCCACATCGAACTCGGCGTAGGGGTAGCGGCCAAACCGCTCGTTGAACACCCGCAGCGAGTCGGCGGCGTAGCGCAGGGCTAATTTGCCCCCCTCCGCCATTTCAGGCGGGTAGTAGCTGTTAACCACGGTACCTTCCACCGTCTGGCTGATCACGGCGAAGTCGGCCCGGGCCACGATATAAAAATCGCGCATCGGCCCGGAGACCAGGGAAAGGGTTTGGCTGCCGTCGGAGTTAGACCTGTTTTGTAACAAACTGCCCGAAGCGGCAACTACCAGCGGCTGCGGCGTGGTCAGTTCGACCTGGTAGAGCGAAGTATCCAGGTAGGTGGCGTCGCCATAGGACGGTGGGATCTCGATATTCCAGCCCGTTTCGTCGTATACGGCAATTGCCGGGTAAAATCCGGCCAGGGCAATCGTATTTTCGCTGGCAGAAAAGATATTGTAGCCCTGTTGGGTTTGCCCAGGCACATCAGCCTGAAAACTCAAAGTGATGTCGGCAGCCGCACCAGGCCGCAGTGGTTGTCTCAACGGGATCCGCAAAGCTGAATTTTTTGCCTTCAGTTCGGGCCGGACTGGTTGGCCGTCAACGACAACGGTACCAATGCTCATTTTGCCGTCGTAACCGGGCAGGTTGGGGTAAAGGCGAAAGTAGACTTCGGAGAGGGGCACATTTTCCGTATTGGTATAGCGGACCTGCTCCAGACCCTTTAAGTGTAGACTCTCCTCGCTCAGCGGCCTATCTTTAGGCCATTCCAGTTCAACTTCCAGATAATAGCGGCTGGCTCCCGCCGCAGCAACACTCTCTACATCGGCGGCAAACTCCGGCAGCATAGCCTGCCGGTAGGGAGCTAAATCGGCAAAATCGAATGCGACCGGCGCAGCAAGATCAGCCTCCACAGTAACCGGCGGGTTGGTGGCTGGCGGTGGTGATGATGGTGAGGGGGTTGGGAGTACAGAGGTCGGAGATGTAGTGGGAGAGAGCAAGGGAGTCGGGGAAGGCTGGCGGGTTGGTGCGGGCGTTGCCGTTGGTTCAGACACATTGGCGACAAGTGTGCAGGCCAACATACCCAGTGAGAAAACAATAATAATGAGAAGAAGCGCTTTAACAGACTTACTGAATGGATTGTGCATAGCGTATCATTATAGCCAATCTCCCCAAAGCTCGAAATGACCCCGGCTGTGTTGGGGTTTCCATTCCTGCGCTTGTGATTTGTTCTTCAGGATGTTAAAATGTCCGGCATTATTGTCTGAACTTTGATATCTTGTTTAGTTTGGAGGAATGGATGACGCTTGAGCGTGATGAAAGTGGACGCCTGCACATTGTTTCGCCGCTGATGGGCGAGTCGCTAATGGACAAATCGCTGCTGGCCAGCACCGACACCGGCCCGGTTTACCGCCCCCTGCCCGACCTGACGGTAGTTAAAGTAGGCGGGCAGAGTGTCATTGATCGCGGGCGCAGCGCCCTGCTGCCCATTTTGGATGAATTGGTCGCTGCCCGGCAGTCGCATAAAATTGTTATCACCACAGGAGGTGGCACTCGCGCCCGTCACGCCTACGCCATAGCGATGGATTTGGGTATGCCGACCGGGGTGATGGCCCGCCTGGGTTCCAGCATCAGCGAGCAAAATGCGCTGATGGTGGCGGTGTTGTTGAGCCAGCGCGGTGGCATCAAAATTGGGCATGACGATTTGCCCAAGCTGGCCCAATACCTGACCCTGGGCTGCCTGCCGGTGGTCCATGCCATGCCGCCCTACGGCCTGTTCGAGCGGCCCCCGGCTTTGGGCCGCATCCCCCCCCACCGTACCGACGCCGGGGCTTTCCTGTTGGCTGAGGTTATGGGCGCGCGGCGCTGCATTTTAATTAAAGATGAGCATGGACTTTACACCGCCGACCCTAAAAAGGATCCGGCGGCCCACTTCATCCCGGAGATAGAGGTCAACGAGCTGCTGGCCCGCGATCTGGAAGATTTGGCTGTGGAGCGCAGCATGCTCGAAGCGTTGCGCGATGCCCGCAGCCTGCATGAAGTTTTCATTGTCAACGGCCTGGAAAACGGCAACATCACCCGCGCCATCGCCGGGGAGCAGGTTGGCACACGAATTTATAAAAAGGTAGACGGTAGTCGGTAGACAGTAGACGGGGGGTACCGTTCATTGTCTACTAGATAACGCTCATGATAAGGGTTTGAGTGATTGAAGTCCCACTATTGGACGCGGATTAAACGGATAAAACGGATTTTAAGTCATTTTTATCCGAAAAATCCGTCGAATCCGCGTCCATTCCCCTCGAGTCTTATTGCGAAGATTATCTACCGTCTACTTTTCCCGGATAGTTGGACTGCCGCACTGGGGACAGGTTTGTGGCTGGCCCTGGCCGCTGCCGTGAACAATGTCCCAGTCATAGCCGCACCCGGCGCAGTGCCAGCGGACGACCATCACCCGAAAGGTGCCGCCTTCGATGTGCAGGGCCGCCCCGTTGACCAGAGCCAGGGTGACTTTGCGTCGGGCCTCAGTCACCAGGCGTTGGAAGGTGGAGCGGGAGACGCTCATTTGCGCGGCGGCCTCGGCCTGGTGCTGACCTTCCAGGTCGGCCAGGCGCAGCGCCTCCAACTCCTCGTGCAGCAGCACGACCTGCTCCAATGTTTCCAGCGGCAGGCCGACAGGTTTAAAAATGGCCGGCTGGGGTTCGCGGTGCAGGCGACGCCACTTGCGCGGGCGGGGCATGGGGGTTAGTCCCCGGACTGGTGTCTGCGGCGACGGCGCTCGCCCTTACCCTGGCCTTTGGTTTCGTCGCCGCCTTGGGGTAGAATTACAACTTCAGCGCCAACACTTTGAGCAATCGCTTCCAACTCGCTGCGGCGCACGTGGGGCTTGAAAACTTTCAGGTCGCTGCCTTCAACGCCAATAATCGCAAAGCGAGGACGACCGGCTAACTCACCAACATGATGGCGCTCGCGGACAAAAATCTTAGCCATGTTTGATTTTTCCTTTTTTCCAAAAATAGTTTTGGGTATATGCCCAAAACTATTATACCGGAGGATTTAATTGATGTCAAGACTTTATGTCGGAATAGATGATACTGATATTTTGGACTCGCCGGGCACCGGCCACCTGGCCCGTGAGATTGCCGCAACGCTGGCGGAGCGCTGGCCGCTGATTGGGATCACCCGCCACCAATTGCTCAATGACCCCCGCGTGCCGATGACCGCCCGAAACAGCGCCAATGTTATTCATTTGAAAGTCGGCGCAAATGCCCTGGATTTGAACCATGTCGCCGACGAAGTGGCGGCGCTGATGCTGGCCCGCTTCCAGCCGGGCAGCGATCCGGGCTTGTGCGTGGCGCTCGACCTGCCCCTGCCGGCCATCGAGTTTGGCTACCGCACCAAAACCACCCTGGTGACTCAGGAAGAAGCCCGCCGCCTGGCCGATACCCACCAGCTTATTCTGCGGGCGCTGGGCGGAACCGGTGGCGGCATTATCGGCGCGTTGGCTGCGACCGCTCTGGCCTCAACGGGCGAGGATGGGCGTTTCATCTCGGTGGGGCAGATTCGTGAGCTGCGCGGCATACAACCGGTCGAGGCCATTACGGCAGCAGGCATCAGCGGTGTGCGGACCCTGGCCGGTCAAGTGGTGAGCAGCGGCTTTATTGAAACTGACGATAAAATCCGGCCGGCCCTGATCGGCGGGGAGGCTGTGCTGCTGGTCGAACCTGCCGGGCAGCAGTGGCGGGCTATCCGGCGGGATTGAATTAAAGCAGCCTTTTGAGGTGTTTAATATCTCAAAGTTTTTTTACCTCAACCACTCCTCCACCAAGGGATTCAAATTCTGACCGGACACACGCTGCGCCGTAACTAAAAAAGTCTGCGGGGTGACGATTTTATAGCGGTTTTCGAGGTAGTAGGTTTGCAGCACCTGCC
Organism: Anaerolineales bacterium; assembly: GCA_015075185.1. Classification (GTDB taxonomy): domain Bacteria; phylum Chloroflexota; class Anaerolineae; order 4572-78; family J111; genus DSQQ01. The sequence goes on from JABTUW010000006.1 coordinate 45,003, forward strand.
GGTACATTACCTCGCCCAACTGCTCGCGCAGGGCATTAAAAAAGAGAGCGGCTTTGGCGTAAACCAGCAACTCGTAGCTGGCCGGATCGAAAGCGGCGGCCGGACGGTCAACGCTGCCGTCCAGGCTGCCGGCGGCGCTGTCAAAGGGAATAAGCCAGCGGCCGGTCATGAGCCGCTCGGCCTCGCCCTCGCCCAAGATGCCACGGTAATACTCAAAGGCGCTGTATTCGGCCAGACCTTCGTCCAGCCAGGGATGTTGGTACGGATTATTGCCCAGGGCGGCGTACCACCATTGATGGGCCACTTCATGAGCGACCAGAAACGCCTGCTGTGAGCGGGTCGCCGGATCACTATTTTGGTACAAATCTTCCCCGATTAAAACCAGCCCGGTGTATTCCATCCCCCGGAAATTGAGCGGCGCTTCGACTACGTCAAGCTCCGTATAAGGGTAGAGACCGTAAATGTCACTGTAGAAACGCAGCGAGGCGGTAGCGTGGGCCAAAACGGTCTTGGCTGCGGCTTCGTGGCCGGGTAAGTAATAGGAAGTGACCGTCGCTCCGGCGGCGCTCTCGCTGACCGCCTGGAACGGTCCGGCGATGACGGTCATATCCCGCAGCGGACCGCCGACGATTTGCCAGGTGCGGCTGCTATCGGGGTTGTCAATAACGTTCAAGGTGACGCTGCTGGCAACGACGACTAAATCGCGGGGAAGGGTCAGGTCAAGCTGGTACAGGGCAACTTCGTTATAGAGGACATCCCCATGGGACGGGGGGTTATCCAGGATCCACTCCCCATCCTGCCGGACTGCCAGGGTAGGGTAAAAGCCGGACAGGCTGAGAATTGGGCCATCCCAACCAAAGAGAGTATAATTGCCCGCATCTAAACCCGGCTGGCTGCTCAATTCGGTGACAAAGGCTAAATCTACGGTGACAAATCCGGAGGATGAGTTAACGACCGGTAAGGCCAAACGAATGGCTGCCTCGTCGGCAATAGAAGTAATATTAACCGGAGTGCTGTTGACCAACGCTGTCGTAACCCGGCTGATTCCGTCATAATTTTGCAAGTTGGGATAGAGGCGAAAAACCAGCTCCGAGCCAGGAGCGGGTACAATCACCTGGGCGACACCCTGCAAAGCCTGATTGGCTTGATCCAGCCGGGCGGTGATGTGATAACTCGGTAATGGACCGGCGGCCTCAATGTCCCGCTGCGCCCAGGGCTGCAGCGCGGCCCGGTAATGAAAAAAAGGGTCAGGGGTGGGTGTCGGGGTAATGAGGCCGGTTTCAACTAAGAAGGTTTCGGGATCGAAGGCGCAGCCGGTCAAGAGGATAGAGGATTGAAGATAGAGGATTGAAGATAGAAGATAGAAGATAGAAGTTGGGAGACGGCGAAGGGCAGAGGAGTGGGTTAGACGGTTGCACATACGCGGATTATACCATAGAGATAAGCAACTTCATTATATACACTTGCGCAAATTTATCCTTTTGACAAGTTAAAGTCCTTGTGATAAACTTAACGAATGCCACGCTACAAAAAAGCATAGCCTCAACGATGCTGCAAGAAAGAGACTCACTATGCCGTCAGATTATCTGCCTGTATTGATATTTATTTTGGTCTGCACCTTTATTGCTTCTGTTTCCTTGATTGTCCCCCATTTTTTAGGACCACGCCGGCCCAATAAGGCCAAATCAGAAGTCATCGAATCGGGGAAGTTAAATTATGGCGATGCTCGCCGCCGGGTGCCGATTCAATATTATATGATTGCCATGCTTTTCATCCTGTTTGATATCGAGGTGCTGTTTTTCTATCCGTGGGCGGTATTGTTTTGGGATTTGAAGTGGTATGGCTTGGCCCAAATTGGAATATTTGCCCTGCTTTTGGTTGAAAGTTACATCTACGTGTGGAAGAAAGGAGCGCTGGAATGGGAGTAGCGGTTGGAGTTCCAACTCCTCAAGAACTTGGCGCGGCTGAAGCCGAAGGAAAAACCGGCAGCCTGGGTATTGCCCTGGCCCGGCTGGAAGACGCCGTCAATTGGGGGCGCTCAAACTCGGTTTGGCCGCTGTTGTTTGGTTTGGCCTGCTGCGCAATTGAACAAATCGCCGCCGGCATGCCTCGTTTTGATATCGCTCGTTTTGGCTCTGAAGTGTTTCGGGCCTCGCCCCGGCAGGCGGACTTGTTGATTGTCTCTGGCCGGGTGTCGAACAAAATGGCCCCGGTCATCAAGCGCATTTACGACCAGATGTCGTACCCCAAGTGGGTCATTGCCATGGGCGACTGCGCGTCGTGTGGCGGGCCGTTCAATAATTACGCCATCATTCAAGGGGTAGATAAAATTCTGCCGGTTGACGTGTATGTGCCCGGCTGCCCCCCTCGCCCGGAGGCCCTGCTTTTTGCCTTGACGCAGTTGCAAAAGAAAATCAGGGCCGAGGAAAAGTTGGGGATTAGAGAATAAGAAGATTAGGAACTGAGGGAAACTCATAGTAACTGTGGGATTTTTGAGTTCCCTGAGTTCCGTTCTTCTAGATGGATTTTGTGATATGGCCGACATCACTGTTGAAAAATTAGAAGCGGTTTTTCTGTCTGGGGTAAAGGGGCACGCGGGGTTTCGGGATACAATGACCATTCAGGTTGATTCCGATCAGTGGCACGACGTGGCCCTTTTTTTGCGGGACGATAAAGAGCTGCAATATAACCTCCTGGTTGACGTTTACGGAACCGACCGGCTCAAACTGGGACAGACCCCCCGCTTTGCCGCCAATTATGAGCTGTACTCGATCCCCAGAAACAAGTTTCTGCGGGTCATTGTGGCTGCGCCCGACCGTCCTGGCGAGAGCAGCGCTTACGGCATCAGTAACGGTAAGCAAGGTGACCTGCCGGTCCTGCCCAGCGTGACCGATATTTGGCCGGGCGCTAACTGGCTGGAGCGCGAAACTTACGATCTCATGGGCATTGAATTCAGCGGCCATCCCTGGATGCACCGCATTCTGATGCCCGATAACTGGGTGGGCCATCCCCTGCGCAAGGATTACCCCCTGGGCGGCGAGCCGGTCTACTTTGAGCACGACCGCAAAAATCCGCGCTTTGCTCATCTGGGCAAGCAGATTATGGTTGGGCCGTCATACCTGACCGAGCTGCCGGAAGACATGGACACCGAAGAGCATATGGTCCTTAACCTGGGGCCGCACCACCCGGCGACCCACGGCGTGCTGCGCCTGGCAGTCGAATTGGACGGCGAAATTGTGCTTAAGGTTAGCCCGGAATTGGGCTATCTCCACTCCGGTTTTGAGAAAACCGGCGAGAACAAGCGGTACGAAAAATACATTCCCTACTGTGACCGTATGGATTACGCCGCGCCCATGAATAACAACCTGGCTTATGTGCTGACGGTTGAAAAGCTGCTGGGTGCGGAGATACCGGAGTACGCCCAATATGTCCGTGTCATCTGCTCAGAATTGCAGCGGATTGCCAGCCACTTGATCTGGCTGGGCACTCATGCGATGGATGTCAGCGGCACCGGCCATGCCCTGGTCATGTACTGCTTCCAGATGCGCGAGCGCATTTTGGATATTTTTGAAATGGTCTGCGGCGCGCGCATGACCACCAGCTACTTCAGCGTCGGCGGGCTGCGCTGGCCGCTGCCCGGCGCCTTTAATGATGCGGTCAAAGCTTTCCTGGGCGAGTTTAAAGAGTATTTGGAAGATTACGAAGCCATGCTGACCGACAATCCCATCTGGTTGAGCCGGACCAAGGGTATTGGCTACCTATCGGCAGAAGAGGCGATTGCCCTCAGCGTGACCGGGCCAATGCTGCGGGCTGCCGGGGTGCCGCTGGATTTGCGCAAAGCACAGCCTTACTCCTGCTACGATCACTTCGATTTTGATGTGCCGACCTCGACCGGCGCCGACTGCTACGCCCGCTACGAAGTGCGTGTCAACGAACTGCGCCAGAGCACCCGCATCGTCGAGCAGGCCATCAACAAGATTCAGCCCGGCCCCTTCCGCACGGCAGACCGCAAAGTGGCGCTCCCGCCGCGAGAAGAGATTTCCACCAGCATGGAGTCGCTCATTCACCACTTTAAATTGGTTACGGAAGGCTACCGCCCGCCCGATGGACAGATCTACTATGTGGGCGAGAACCCAAAGGGCTGGCTGGGCTTTGGCCTCATCAGCGATGGCACAGCCATACCTCACCGGCTGCGCGTGCGCGGGCCGTCGTTTGTTAACCTGCAAGCTACCCATACCATGGCCAAAGGCGGCTTTGTATCAGATTTGATTGCCATCATTGGCTCAATAGACATTGTGTTGGGTGAGGTGGACCGGTAACAGGGTAGCAAAGTAGCAAGGTCACAGAATTGCAGGCTGCAAATAGCAAGTAATAAATTCTTTACGTATCACGCCTTGTCTGCTAACAGAAAAAATGTAAGGACACTTTTATGTGGTCTGAAAAAGAACAACAGGAACTCGACGAAATTTTGAAAAAATATCCGCCCGACCGGAAGCTGTCGGCGGTGCTGCCGGCGCTGTACCTGGCCCAGCGGGAGAAAAATTGGCTGGACGACGACGATATCGCCGCTGTCGCCGAGGCGCTGGATATACCGGTCACGCACGTTCATTCGATCATCGGTTTTTACACTCTTTTCCGCAAAGAGCCGACCGGCAAATATATGGTCCAGGTTTGCACCGACCTGCCCTGCGCCCTGCGCGGCGCGGAAGATTTCTACAAACGGCTGTGCCAACGGATGGGGTTGGGGCCGAACGGCGGCACGGCCGAGGATGGCTTGTTCACGGTCGAATCGGTTGTCTGCATCGCCGCCTGCGATAAAGCGCCCTGCCTGCAAATTAACCTGGAGTACTACGAGAACTTAACGGACGAGCAGATTGACGAGGTCATTGACCGGCTGCGAGCGGCGGAAAAGGTCGCTCTTTAAGGAGAGCATTTATGGCGAGCAACCTCCTGGAAAAACATGTTTTACTACGCCATCGCGACGTGGAAAACATTCGTGATATTGAAGTCTATACGGCCAATGGCGGCTATGAGGGCTTGAAAAAGGCTCTCAAAGAAATGACCCCCGAAGCGGTGATGAATGAAGTCAAGGCGTCGGGGCTGCGGGGACGCGGCGGGGCGGGTTTCCCTGCCGGAGTGAAGTGGAGCTTCATCCCCAAGAATATCTTCCCCAAATACATCGTGGTCAATGCCGACGAGAGCGAACCCGGCACGTTCAAAGACCGGGAGATTATGACTTTCAACCCGCACCAGTTTATCGAAGGGGTTATTCTGTGCGCCTATGCCGTTGGGGCGGAGACAGCCTACATCTACGGCCGTGGCGAGTTCATGCCTGTCTTCAACGGCCCTGATGGGCTGCAAAAAGCAGTGGACGATGCCTACGCTCAGGGTTTCCTGGGCAAAAATATTCTGGGCAGCGACTTCTCCTTAAACATCTACCTGCACCTGGGCGCTGGGGCGTATATCTGCGGCGAGGAAACGGCGCTGCTTAACAGCCTGGAAGGGCTGATGGGCCAGCCGCGCAGCCGGCCTCCCTTCCCGGCGGTCGAGGGGTTGTATGCCAAGCCGACCGTCATCAACAACGTCGAGACCTTGGCCAACGTGCCGCCAATTATTGCCAATGGAGCTACCTGGTATCGCCAGTTCGGCACCGAAAAAAGCCCCGGTACCAAAATCTTTTCCTTAAGCGGGCGGGTCAACCGGCCGGGTAATTACGAACTGCCCCTGGGCACGCCTATCCGCTACCTGATTGAGGAGTGCGGCGGCGGTATCATTGATGGCAAGGCGGTCAAGGGAATTTTACCGGCCGGCGCTTCGTCGGCCATTATCGGGCCGGACAAGCTCGATACGACGATGGATTACGAAGCGATGGCGGCTGCCGGGACTATGTTAGGCTCGGCTTCGTTCATCATTTTAGACGAGACGGTGGACGCGGTCTGGGCGGCTGAGAAAAACGTCAAATTCTTTAAGCACGAAAGCTGCGGCAAATGCAGTCCCTGCCGGGAAGGCACTTATTGGTTGGTCCATGTTTATGAAAAGCTGCGCGAGGGACGGGGCAGCAAAAAGGATATTGAGCTGCTCAGTAGCATCATTGACCAAATGGAAGGCAACTGCTTCTGCCTGCTGGGCGAGTTTGTCATCCCCGGCGTGCGCACCAGCCTGAAATTGTTTGGCCCGGAGTACGAAGCTTTGGCGGTGAACGAGGAAAGCGAAAACGGCCAGCCGCAAAAGAATTTGGTGCATCTGTATTTGTAGGACAAACGGTGAGTTTGTCCGAATCGGACAAGCTAACAGCTTGCCCTACGGATTAAATGGGGAAAAATGTCAGATCAAGTTACTTTAACGATAGACGGCGTCGAAGTCGCCGTGCCTAAAGGGACGCTCATCGTCGAAGCGGCTAAACGCATCGCCAATGAGATTCCCGTATTTTGTTACCATGCCAAGCTGGACCCGGTTGGCATGTGCCGCATGTGCCTGGTGGAGGTCGGCACCCCGGCGATTGACCCGGCGACCAAACAGCCGCAACTGGACGAAAACGGCCAGCCGGTCATCCGCTTTATGCCCAAGCCGACCACCGCCTGTACCACCCCGGTTTCCGAGGGCATGGTGGTCAAAGTCAACTCCGAAGCGGCCCTGGCCGACCGCAAGGCCATCCTTGAATTTTTGTTGACCAGCCACCCGCTGGATTGTCCCGTTTGTGACAAGGGGGGCGAGTGCCCCCTGCAAGACTTGACCATTCGCCACGGGCCGGGCAACAGCCGCTTTGACTACGAAGACAAGCAGCACTTCCCCAAACGCTACCCGCTGGGCGACCTGATTGTGCTCGATATGGAGCGCTGCATCATCTGCGCTCGCTGTGTCCGCTTCCAGCAGGAAATTGCCTACGATCCGGTGCTGGCTATCGAGGAGCGGGGCCGCTACGCCCATATCGTCACTTACTCTAACCCGGGTTTCGACAGCCACTACTCCGGCAACACCACCGACATCTGTCCGGTTGGGGCGCTGACCACCCGCGACTTCCGCTTCCAGGCGCGGGCCTGGGAAATGGCCAATGTGCCGAGCATCTGCAACCATTGCAGCGTCGGCTGCAACACGGTATTGGGGACGCGCACCGGCGAGATCAAGCGGGTTATGCCCCGCCAGAATGAAGCGGTCAACGAAATCTGGATTTGCGACAAGGGCCGCTTTGGGCATCACTTCAACGGCAGCCCCAACCGCCTGACGACCCCCCTGGTGCGCAAGGACGGTGAATTGGTTGAAGCAAGTTGGGGCGAAGCGCTTACCCTTGTCGCCGAAAAATTTACGGCGATCAAACAGGCGGGTGGTCCCAACGCTTTGGGCGGCCTGGCCGGGGCGCGGCTGTCCAACGAAGACCTGTACCTGTTCCAGAAACTCTTCCGTGAAGTTATCGGCACCAACAATATTGATCACCGTATTGGTTTGAGCGCCGCGCTGGAGGATGAAACAGCCTATACGGTCGGCGTTGGCCTGGGCACGGATTTAGGCCGGGTTGGCAAGGGTACAACGATCCTGGTTATGGGCTGCGACCTGGACGAAGAAGCGCCCATTCTGTACCTGCGCGTCGCTGCCGCTTCGTGCAAACGTGGCGCGCATCTAATTAATGCCGGTGGTCGGCGGACCAAGCTCGACGCCCAAGCCCAAACCACGCTGCGTTATCGCTACGGCACGGCGGCGCATCTGGCTTTGGGCCTGCTGGCCTCCGTGGTGCGTCAGGAACTGGCCGCCAAAGAATGGATAGAGAGCCATACGAGCGGCTTGGCCGAATTGGAAAAAGCCTTATCGGATTACACATCCAACTGGGTAGGTAAAATTACCGGCATTGTCCCTGATGAGATCGAAGCCGCGGCTAAAGCCTTTGCCGAGGCGGAAAATGGCATCATTTTCTTCGGCCTTGAAGCCGGTAATGATCCGGCCCTGCGCGCTGCTTTGGAGGCGCTGGCGTTGATCACCGGACATGCCGGGAAAGCCAACAATGGGATCATCCCAATTTTGCCCCACGCCAACAGCCGGGGCGCGGCGGATATGGGTATCGTGCCTGACCGCCTGCCGGGTTATGTTCCAATAGAGGCGGGGCAGGCGGGTCTGTCAGCCCAGGAAATGCTGGCCGAAGGCTCGCCGGTTAAGGGGATGCTCATTGCTGCTCTTGATCCGGCAGTCGAAAGCGACGCTTACCGGGCCGCTCTGGAAAAGCTGGACTTTTTGGTGGTGCAGGAGTTGTTTCTGACCGAAACGGCCAAACTGGCCGATGTCGTTCTGCCCGCCCGCGGCGCCGCCGAGCGCGATGGTACCTTTACCAATGCCGAGCGCCGGGTGCAGGCATTTGACCTTGCCGTACCGGCTCCGGGCGCGGTCTGGGCCGATTGGCTTATCCTGACCGCCATTGCCGGGCAGATGGGCGCCGATTGGCCCTATGCTTCGGCGGATGGGGTGATGGCCGAAATTACCCAAGCCGTGCCGCTGTACGCCGGAATGAAGTTTGAGAATCTGGTCGCGCCGGTGTCGCTGGCCCGCAAAACCTCTCATTACATTTACGAGGGCATGAGCTACACGGCTGATGTGCGCGAGGGGGTGCAGTGGGCTTCGCTGGCCGAAAATGAGTCAGCCAAGCTGCCGCTGCGCTTTATTGCGCCGAAGGCGGCGGTGGTGGATGAAGACATGGCGCTGACCCTGGTTGCGCCGCGTGTCCTGTACGACGAGGGGCGGCTGTTTGTCGAGGCTGAATTGATGCACAGCCACATTGTCCCGCCGCAGATGTGGGTTTCACGCGCCGATGCGCAAAAAATTGGCCTGGTGCATGGAGACATCCTGACCGTGGCCCAAAATGGGACATCGGTGGCGCTGCCGGTGGTGATCAACCGTTCCCTCAGTGAAGGGGTGGTCGTGGTGCCGCGTAATCTGGCTGGCCGACCGGCGGAGAAACTGTTAGGGCCGGGAGAAGTGTATGGCCCGGTCAGAGTGAAGAGGGATTTATAGTTATGGACGCGCAGACGATTGTCCAGTATGTTGTAATTATTATCCAGGGCTTGATTATTGCCACCGTGCTGATGTTAGGGTTTGGCGGGCTGACGGTGGTCGAGCGCAAGCTGGTCGGGCGGTTTACCCTGCGCTACGGCCCTAACCGGGTGGGCAAATACGGCTCGCTGCAAATCCTGGCCGACATGCTCAAGATGTTCTTCAAGGAAGAAGTCATTCCCGGCCACGTGGATCGAACCGTTTACCTGATGGCCCCGGCGCTGTCCCTGGTTCCGGCGTTGATCGCTTTTGCCGTTGTGCCGATTGCCAACGAGCCAATCGTGCTGCCGTTTCAGGTTTTTGGAGCGACGATCACCATCAATCCCTGGATTTCCAATATCAACGTCGGCATCCTCTACCTCTTGGCGATTGGCAGCCTGGGCACATACGGTGTCATTTTGGGCGGCTGGTCGAGCAATAATAAGTATTCATTGCTGGGCGGGCTGCGCACCAGTGCCCAGATGCTCAGCTACGAGCTGCCGATGGGCGTGGCCCTGTTGAGCGTTATCCTCTTTGCCGGGACGTTAAACTTAAACGAGATGGTCAGGCAGCAGGACTGCTTTTTTGGGCTGGGCTGTTCGCTCGGCTGGGGCTGGTTTATTTTTGTCCCAACCCTGACCCTTTCTTTCATTATCTTCTTTATCAGCGCCCTGGCTGAGGCGGGGCGGGCGCCCTTTGACCTGCCGGAAACTGAGAATGAGCTGATCGGCGGGTTTGCCACCGAGTATGGAGCGATGAAATTTGGCCTCTTTTTTGGGGCTGAGTACGTCCACATGATTATCATTAGCTGCATTGTGACCACGATTTTCCTGGGCGGCTGGCAGGGACCTTTTGCCATGCAGCTCCCCATCTTGCAGCCTATCTATTTTCTGCTCAAAGTAGCGGTGATGATTTTCATGTTCATCTGGATTCGGGCCAGCATCCCCCGCGTGCGCTTTGACAAGATGATGCGCTTTTGCTGGAAGTTTCTCCTGCCGCTGGGCATGGTTAACCTGGCCGTTACGGCGCTGATTGTGGCCTTTATAAAGTTTGGATCGCCTTTCTAAATAGGAAGAAGCCTATGATTAATGAAGTCAAAGAAGTTGTCGGTGGCTCCGTGGAACTAGCTAAGGCCATGGGCGTCACCCTTAAATATTTTTTCAAAAAACCGGTCACTAACCAGTTCCCGGACGAGCCGGTAGCGGTCTATCCGCGCTTTCGGGGTCGGCATGTGTTGAAGCGGTATGAAAACGGCCTGGAGCGCTGCATTGGCTGCTCCCTGTGCGCGGCAGCCTGTCCCACCGATTGTATCTACGTCGAAGCGGCGGAGAACACCGATGAAGACCGCCGTTCGCCGGGGGAGCGCTACGCCAAAACCTACGACATCAATATGCTGCGCTGTATTTTCTGCGGCTACTGCGCCGAAGCCTGCCCGACCGAAGCGATTGTGCTGGAGCATGATTTTGCCCTGGCCGAATACAATCGCTGGGATGCGATTTATACCAAAGAACGGCTGCTGGAACCTCACGATCCGCCGCATGTCGTCGTCCGCAGTGACGAGGTGTATGTTGACACGCCATCGTGGGGAGGGACTAAAAAGCGGTAACCTATGTTTGAACAAATACTCTTTCTCATTTTGGCGATTGTGGCGGTTGGGGCCGCCCTGGGGGTCATTTTTAATAAGAATCTGGTACACAGCGCCCTGTCGCTGCTGCTCAACTTTTGCACGTTGGCGGTGTTCTACGTGATGCTCAACGCCCAATTTCTGGGTGTGGTGCAGGTTCTGGTCTATGCCGGGGCCATTGTCGTCCTTTTCCTCTTCGTAGTTATGCTCCTGGGGGCGGAACTGGGCGAGAAAGTGACCACGTGGCTGACTCTGCGCAACATTATTTTTGTCGGGTTGAGCCTGGTCCTGCTGACCTTTGTCGGCACTGCTGTTTTTGAAAATTTTATCGGCGGGGAAAAGGGTAACTTTACCCCGGAAGCAGCGCAGCAGTTTGGCCAGGTGCAGTTGGTTGGGTCCGTCTTGTTCACGGATTATGTTCTATCCTTCCAACTGGTTGGAGTGTTGCTGTCGGTGGGCGTGCTGGGGGTAATCTGGCTGGCGCAGCATTTTGAGCCAAGTAAAATAATGCGGAGAAACCTCAATGACTGACGCGGTCCCGGTGCAGTGGTATCTGCTGTTAGGCGCAATTCTGTTTGCCATTGGCGCGGGCGGCGTGTTGATCCGGCAAAATGTCATCGTCATCCTCATGTGTGTCGAAATGATGATGAATGCAGTCAACCTGACTTTTCTGGCCTTCTCCCGTTATCTCGACTCGGCGACCGGCCAAATTTTTGTGTTCATGATTATGGCCGTCGCCGCCGTCGAGGTCGCTATCGGGCTGGCGTTGCTGGTTGAACTCAATCGCCACAAAACCGCGGTCAATGTGGACGAAATAAACTCGCTAAAAGGGTAAGCAAGTAGACAGTAAACGGTAGACAGTAGACAGGGGAAAAATATCCCTCGACTACCGTCCGCTTTGCGTGTCTACCGTCTACCTCTTCGAGGGTATCTATGATTAACCTGATCTGGCTCACAATTGCCCTGCCGATTGTGGGTGTTCTCTTTAATGGCTTGTTGGGGCGGCGAGTTGGCTACCGCGTGGTCAGCATTGTGGGACCGCTGGTGGTGCTGGCTGCTTTTCTAGTTGGTTTGGGCGCGTTTTTTGAGCTGTCGGGGCAGGGCGGCGAAGCGGTGATTGTGCCGCTCTGGACCTGGGCCACCGTGGGCGATTTTAATGTCTCGCTCAATTTGCTGGCCGACCCGCTGTCGCTGCTGATGGTGCTCGTCGTGACCGGGGTCGGCTTCCTGATTCATGTCTACGCTACGACCTACATGGTCCACGAGGATCACGACCACAGCCACCCCGACCGGGATTTTGGCCGCTTTTTCACCTTCCTCAACCTCTTCATCGCCTCGATGCTGGTACTGGTACTCGGCGACAACTATTTAATGATGTACGTCGGCTGGGAGCTGGTTGGCCTGTGCTCGTACCTGCTCATCGGCTTCTGGTATGACCGGAAAGACGAACCCCAAGCGCCAATTGACCTGGGGCCGGGCGTTTCGCCGGTTAAATTAAAGCCGCTGCTCTCGCCGCCTGCCTCCGGGATGAAGGCTTTTATTGTCAACCGGGTCGGCGATGTCGGCTTTGCCCTGGGCGTCTTTTTGATTTGGAGCACTTTTGGCACGCTGCAATTTTTGGGCGAAAACGGCGTCTTTGCTCAAGCCTCTCACATCGCTGAAACCACTCCCCAGATCATCGCCTGGATTACCTTCTTGCTCTTTATCGGAGCGATGGGCAAGAGCGCCCAGCTCCCGCTGCACGTCTGGCTGCCCGATGCCATGGCCGGCCCAACCCCGGTTTCGGCCCTCATCCACGCGGCGACCATGGTCACGGCCGGCGTTTACATGATTGTCCGCAGCAATGCGCTCTACTCGCTGGCTCCGGGCGTGTCCCTGTTTGTCGCCATCATCGGCGCGGTCACGGCCCTGTTTGCGGCGACAATCGCCCTGGTGCAGGTTGACCTCAAGCGGGTGCTGGCTTACTCGACGGTCAGCCAGCTTGGCTACATGTTTCTGGCTGTCGGCGTGGGTGCGTATACGGCCGGCATGTTCCACCTGACCACCCACGCCTTTTTCAAAGCCCTGCTCTTTTTGGGCGCTGGCTCGGTGATGCATGCCCTGCACGATGTGATTGATATCCGGCGCATGGGCGGCCTGAAAGCGAAGATGCCGATTACTTATTGGACTTTTGTGGTTGGCGGTCTGGCCTTGGCCGGCTTTCCGCTGATGTCCGGCTTCTTCTCCAAAGATGAGATCCTGGCCAAAGCGTTTGAAGCCTCGCCCATCCTGTGGCTGGTCGGGATCGTCACGGCCGGGCTGACCGCCTTTTACACCTTTCGGGCCATTTACATTGCCTTCCACGGCCAGCCGCGCGACCAGCACCTGTACGACCACGCTCACGAAAGTCGCCCGCCGATCACCTTTGCCCTGGTCGTCCTGGCAGTGTTATCACTCTTTGGCGGGCTGTTAGGCTTACCGACCTTTTTGGGCCTGCCTCACGCGCTGGAAGGCTGGCTTGAACCAATTTATACCGCCGTCGGACACGCCGCCGAAGGAGTCGAGCACCATCTTGCCTTTGGAACAGAAGTAGGTTTGTTAACAACCTCAGCCGTCGTAGCCATTGCCGGGATCGCCCTGGCTTACTTTTTCTATGTGGTGCGTCCCTCAATCCCGCAAAACCTGGCCCGCAGCCTGCGGCCCCTTTTCAGCCTGCTGGCCAATAAATATTACGTAGACGAACTCTACAACGCCGTTTTTGTCAAACCCGCGCTGCTACTGGCTGAAGGATTCGCCGTGGGCTGTGACAAACTCTTGATTGACGGCGTGCTGGTAGACGGCCTGGCCCGGGGCGTCGGCTGGCTGGGGCGGCAGGCCAGTTACCTGCAAAGCGGCTATCTGCGCCACTACGCTCTGGCGACGTTTATCGGGGTGCTGGTGCTGATTAGTTACTTCTTCTTGAGATGAATTTGGAGTATTCAATGACTCTTTCATTTTTACTCATCATTCCCCTCGTCGGCGCAGTGCTGGTGGTGCTGATTCCCCGCGACCGTGAGGAGTTGAGCAAGTGGCTGGCGCTGGCGGTGTCGCTGCTGAACCTGCTGGTGTCGCTGCCGCTGTATTTTGGTTTTGAGGCCAGGGCCGGCTACCAATTTGAGGAATTTGCGGCCTGGATTCCCTCGCTTAACATCAACTACCACGTCGGCATTGACGGCCTGAGCCTTTTCCTGGTTTTGTTGACCACCTTCCTGTCCGTTATCTCCATTCTCAGTTCCTGGACGGCGATTACCACCCAGATTAAAGAGTACATGGCCTTAATGCTGGTCTTGGAAACGGCCATGCTGGGCGTCTTTACCTCGCTGGACCTGTTCCTCTTTTACCTCTTCTGGGAAGCCAGCCTGATCCCGATGGCCTTGCTGATCGGCCAATGGGGCGGCGAGCGGCGGATCTATGCCTCGCTCAAATTCATCATTTACACGATGGCCGGCAGCGCCTTGATGCTGGTGGCCGCCCTGGTTTTGTACTTCTGGGCCGAGCCGAATACATCGGACGTGCCGACGCTGGTGGCTAACGCCAACCTGCCGGCCACCTTGCAGGTGTGGCTCTTTATTGCCTTTGCCCTGGCCTTTGCGGTCAAAACACCCCTGTTTCCCTTCCATACCTGGCTGCCTGCCGCTCACGTCGAAGCCCCGACGGCCGGTTCGATCATTCTGGCCGGGGTGCTGCTCAAAATGGGGACGTATGGCTTTCTGCGCTTCGCCATCCCGCTTTTCCCCGCCGCCGTACCGTTCTGGACGCCGCTCATGGTCGGTCTGGCCGTCATCGGCATTTTGTACGGAGCGCTGGTGGCGCTGATGCAGGAGGATGTCAAGAGTCTGGTGGCCTATTCCTCGGTAGCGCACATGGGCTACATTGTCCTGGGTATCTTCAGCGGCGGCCAGCAGGGCTTGAGTGGAGCGGTGCTACAGATGATCAATCACGGCCTCAGCACCGGCATGCTCTTCTTTATGGTCGGCGTGCTGTACGAACAGCGCCACACCCGCCTTTTCAAAGAATATGGCGGCATTTGGGTCAAAGCGCCGGTCTTTGGCGTCTTCTTTTTACTGGCGGCCTTGTCATCGGTGGGGCTGCCGGGATTGAACGGCTTTGTCGGCGAATTTGTGATCCTGTTAGGGACCTTCAGGGTCAATTGGGTGGCGGCCACGCTGGGCACCATCGGCATTGTGCTGGCGGCCTGGTATTTGCTGACTGCGGTACGCAAGGTCATGTTTGGCCCGTTTAACCCGGCCAACGACCAGCTCAAAGATATGAATCCGCGAGAAATTGTTATTGCCCTGGCCCTGGTCATCTTTTTCTTTGTGATTGGCCTGTACCCCAATCTGCTGTTCGATAAAATCAACCCGGCCACCGCCGAATTGGCGACGATGATCAATGCCACAACGCTCCTGGCGGAGCGGTAAAACAGAGGATAGAAGATAGAGGATAGACGCAAAGCGTAGAGGATTGAAGATAGAGGATAGAAGATAGAAATTTTGATGAGTAGTCTATCCGTTATCCACCATCTTCTATCTTCCATCTTGTAGGGAGAAGGTATGCCAATAGAATTTCCAACCTTGAATTTTGCGGCGTTAGCGCCGATACTGACAGTTCTCGGTACGGCGGCGCTGGTGATGATCTGCGATCTGATCTTCAAAGACAAACGGTTCCTGGGCTATTTGAGTTTGTTTGGGCTGGTTATTGCCGCGGCACCCTGCTTTTTGATGCTGATGGAAGCCCCACCTGCCCCTTCGTTCCAAAATATGGCGGTCAGCGATGGTTACTCGCTGGTGCTTGACCTGATTTTTATCGTCACCGCCGCTCTGTCGATACTGGTATCTCTCAGTTATCTCGATCACAAGAACATGCAGCGCGGCGAGTATTACGCCCTGCTGCTCTTTGCCACCAGCGGCATGATGCTGATGGGCGCGGCCACCGATTTGATCATCGTCTTTATGGGGCTGGAAGTCATGTCCATCGCCCTGTACATTTTGGCCGCTTTCAACCGGCGGCAGCCTGCTTCGGGTGAGGCCGGGATGAAATATTTTGTGCTGGGCGCTTTTGCTTCGGCCTTTTTCCTCTACGGTGCGGCCATGCTCTATGGCGCAACCGGTACAACCAATCTCCAGGCTATGGGAGCCTGGTTTTCGCCGGAGCGAGGGAACCTACGCGATCCCCTGGCCCTGGTTGGCCTGGGATTGCTGCTGGTCGGGTTTTCCTTCAAAGTCGCCGCGGTTCCCTTCCAGTGGTGGACGCCCGATGTCTACCACGGCGCGCCGACGTCGGTGACGGCTTTTATGTCCGTTGGGGCTAAAGCTGCCGGTTTTGCCGCCCTGGTCCGGGTGCTGATGGTCTCTTTTAGCAACGCCTTTACCCTGGACTGGCAAATCGCCGTCGCCGTGCTGGCCTTCATCACCATGACCGGCGGTAATATCGCTGCCCTGGCCCAAAAGGATGTCAAGCGTATGCTGGCTTACTCCAGTATTGCCCATGCCGGATACATTCTGGTGGGGGTAGCCGCGGGCAATACGGCCGGCGTGACCGGAATTCTCTTTTACCTGATGGCCTACGCTTTTATGAATATCGGCGCTTTTGCTGCGATCACCGTATTGGAACAACGCAATGCTATCGGCACGGGCTTTAGCGATTACGCCGGACTGGGGGTGCGGAAACCCTTGTTAGCCCTGGCCATAACCTTCTTCATGTTCTCGCTGACCGGCATTCCTCCCTTTGTCGGCTTTTGGGGCAAATTGTATGTCTTCGGGGCGGCGGTTCAGGCTAATTTGAGCTGGCTGGCGGTGGCCGGGATGATCAACAGCGCTATCTCAGCTTTCTATTATTTGGCAGTGGTGGTGCAAATGTACATGCGCTCCGCACCCGTCGACGGTGGGGAAATAGCGCCGCTCCACTTAAATGGCCCCGTCACCATTACCCTCGCCCTGGCCGCGCTTGTGACCATCGTCTTGGGCGTCTGGCCTACGCCCCTGGTCAATTTGACGGCTCTAGGATTATTTGGCTAGCCTTAAAACAAGCGAATAAACTAAAAAGCCTAGTTTGACATGTAGCCCGTTATCAAAATCTGTGCTATTATAAGAGCATGGACTTCAGTTACAGGCGGAAACAATGAGTAAGCTGTCCACAGAATTAACGCGTCAGCCCGATGCCTGGATTCTGAAGCTAAATGGCCATGTCAACTCAAGCACAGCCCACCTGATGTGGTCTACTGATGGCAGCACCTCCCTCTTAAACGAGATGATGCGGGCTCGGGCCAAAAAACTTTTATTTGACCTGACTAACGTCGAATCTATCGACTCCCATGGCTTAAGAGTTTTGTTAAACGCTCACAAAGATTTCTCCACCGAAAATATTCAGATTACCTTACAAAATCCCAATCCTCACCTCAAACGATTGCTCAGAATCATGCAGTTTGACCGAGTCTTTGTGGTCGAGTCAAGTGATTGAACTCCTGGCGACGCAGGTGATTTAGTAGACATAAAAGGTTTGCTAATGACCGAACAAGGCCCCCGAAAATTAAAAAAGTTGCAACTCAGAGATGAAAACAGCAGGCCGACGCGTATTCTGTACGTTGAAGACGCCGAAGTTATTCGTGACACCATTTCGCGGCTGCTGGAAGTCTATGGCTATAAAGTCGCCTATGCTAAAAACGGTCAGGAAGGCGTCGAAATGGCGGTTAAGTGGAAGCCCGATTTGGTCTTGATGGATTTACGTATGCCGATTATGGATGGCTTTAAAGCGATCCAGGAAATCAGGTTCAATCCTGAGACCCGGCATATTCCCGTTTTTGTGGTTTCGGCCTGGAGCAGCAGAAAAGAACGAGATCAGGCCAAATTAGCCGGCGCCGATGAGTTTTTTGTCAAACCCCCCGATCTCAACCGGCTGATTGAGGCCATTGAACGAGCCGTAGCGGCTTCCTCAAAAAAGTAAAAACGTAATTTCAGCAATATCCTTAAAAGCTCGACTTGCCCGGTTGAGCTTTTATTTTTGGACTTGACATAGAACACCCGTTCGTGGTATAATTGGCCTAATAGCACAAATGGTCCGAACAAATGACCTTTACTCTAAGGAGAATCGAGTATGAGCCTGTCCGAACGACAAAGCAAAATTTTAAGTTTCCTAAAAACCTTCACTCTCGATAACGGCTATCCTCCGACCATCCGGGAAATTGGCGAGGCTGTCGGCATCACCTCCACTTCTGTCGTCAATTACAACCTCGATGCTTTGCAGCGTGGAGGCCATATTTATCGCGAC
The DNA here is from genome assembly GCA_015075185.1 of Anaerolineales bacterium. GTDB lineage: Bacteria > Chloroflexota > Anaerolineae > 4572-78 > J111 > DSQQ01. The sequence continues at coordinate 62,923 of JABTUW010000006.1, forward strand.
CGTACAGTTTCTCGCGGAATTCGCATGGTCGAAGGGTTGGATGAACTGACCGGCGCGGTTGATTTGGTCAGAGTGCCGCTCCTGGGGCGTATCGCTGCCGGTGAACCGCTGCGCGTTTTCCCCGATGCCTTTGACAGTGAGACGGATACCATTGAACTCACTCGCGATTTAGTACCTGATGACGAAGGCATCTATGCTTTGAAGGTCAAAGGAACCTCCATGATTGATGCCCTCATCAACGACGGCGACATCGTGGTCATGCGCCACACAGAAACGGCCAGCAACGGCGATATGGTCGCGGCCTGGCTCAGCGACCGTGAAGAAACTACCCTGAAGCGATTTTATCACGAGGGCGACCGCATCCGCTTGCAGCCGGAAAACCAGACCATGGCCCCTATCTATGTTGACCCGGACAAGGTTGACATCAAAGGCCGGGTGGTGGCGGTCATTCGCCAGTTGAATTAAGAAAGTGGGACTCCAAGTGTCTGAAAAAGCCTCTGCTGCGGGCTTGATCCAGCACCTCAACCCTGACGGCCTGAACAAGAATCCAGCCTTTACGAACGTGATTGTCGTGAGCGGCTCGGTAAAAACTGTCTATGTGGGCGGGCAGGATGCCGTTGATGCCTCGGGCGCAATCGTCGGTAAAGGTGACATCAAAGCGCAGACAGAACAAATCTTCAAGAATTTGCAGACAGCCTTGGCCGCCGCCGGCGCGACGCTGGAACACGTGATCAAGTGGAATATTTATGTGGTCCAGGGTCAGCCCCTCCAACCGGGGTTTGAAGTCTTTCAGCGCGTTTGGGGCCAGCGGCCCAATCCCCCCGCTATTACCGGGGTCTATGTCGCCGGGTTGGCTAACCCCGACTTTTTATGTGAAATGGATGCTGTAGCGGTCGTTCCTCAATAAATCTGATCCGTTTTACCGTCTAAGTGAACCAAACACGCTCCATAAGGGCGTGTTTTTTTTCTAATTTTTAAGGCAGATTCGCTTTTTACCTCTTGACATTAGAACGTATGTTCTGTTATAATAAGGCCCGCTTTCCCACGCGAAGGGGTTTAATTTACCAAACAAATTAGAGGCGCCTTTAGAAAACTCCATGCCTAAATTTCGTCGGTCATCTCATCCGGGGCGGTTGAAGTTGGTTCCGGTGAAAAAGAAAAAAATGACCAAAAGGTATCACTTGCGCAACATTCAAACGCTCCTTACCCAGGGTTTCACCGAACAGGACTTACGCGATCTTTGTTTTTATGAACCGGAATTCAGGCCCGTCCATGAGCAGCTTCCCCATGGAGTCAGCAAAGCCGAAATTGTGCGCTGTTTGCTCGAATACGCCGAGCAGAAAATGCTGCTCGACATCCTGCTTGACCTGGCCAAAAAGCACAATCCTGCTCGCTACAAGCAGCACCAGCCCTACTTTACCCTTACACCTCAACGGCCGCACCGCGATCAGCGTTGACTCCTTTGCGCCATAATTTTTAATGTAGAATTTTCCTTTCGGGACTTGACACTAGAACACGTGTTCTGGTATAATGAGGACGAATAGAACGCGCGTTCTATTTCGCCATTCAACTTTAGCCTGAAAGGAGCCAGATACCTTATGCAGATCAGTGACAAACAAAAACAGATGCTGGCGTTTATTGAGAATTTTGTGGGGAAGAATGGGTATCCGCCGACCCATGAAGAAATTCGGACGGCGTTGAAGATCAGCACCAAATCGCTGGTGAATTACCATCTGGAGGCTCTGGAGGGTGCTGCCCTTCTGAGCCGCTCACCCAATACACCCCGGGGGATTCGCTTGATGAGCGAGCCGGAGACGTTCTGCGTTCCTCTGAGCAACGGCCCGATTTCCGCTGCAACCAGCAGCCCAACCGGCCTCGAGGAAACGGAAGTGGTCGAGCTGACCTGCAATATTGTGTCCAATACGCCTAATCTTTACGCGCTCAAAGTGCAGGGCGATTCACTCCTTGATGCGCTGGTCAACGACGGAGATATTGTGATTATTCAGCGTCAAAGCCAGGCCCAAAACGGAGACCTGGTTGCGGTGCGCTTGCTTGAGCAAGATCGAACCACCCTGAAGCACTACTATCGCGAAAATGGTCACGTGCGCCTGCAGCCTGCTAACCCCAACCTGGAACCGGTGTTCCTAAAGCCCAATGCCGTTCAGGTCGAGGGCAAGGTGATGGCGATTATTCGCCAGGTAAATTAATTGGGGAACAACTTTGACTTTGGAGAGTGACTAAGTACAAACAAAAAAGTTTTGAAGATTTGTAATGGCGACTTCAGTCGCTTAACCAGCCTACAAACGACTTCGTCACTACGAATCCAACGCAATTTATTTGGCTGTACTTAGTGGTTCAACGGTTTAATACAGCGGGGGGAAACCGAAGGATGTTACCAAACGATACCGATTTTGTGGCTCGCAAGGAACGAGCCGGGGAATTACTGCGGGAAGCGGAGCGGGAGCGGCTCATCGAGCTGGTCAAGCTCCAGCAGTCCGCTCAACACACTGTACGTCTTAGGGTGCTAGGTTGGATTGGTGGCCAACTCATACAATGGGGGTTAAAGTTACAGCAGGATAAACTCAACTAGGTAAAAGAGCTTCAGCAGCTTGCCGAGAACGGATTAAAGGTCAACCAGAATGGGGTACAGCCGGGGCGAGGGGTCATGGTAGAACAACAAAACTACCCTGTTCATTGGGAAAATCTTGACCAGGAGACGTATATGCGGCGCGTATTGGAGTATCAAGCCGACCAAATCGAAATGGTATTAACCAGCCATCGGGTGCCGGGCCGCGTTATGGGCGGCGTCGTCACCCCCCGCTGGGTAAGCTACCAGGTCCTGCCTGAAATTACCACCAAAGTCTCCAGGATCATGGCTTTATCGGAAGAACTGGCGCTGCGACTGGGTGCGCAAGGGGTGCGTGTCTCCCGCCAGGGCGCTGCCATCCAGGTAGATGTACCGCGAGAAGACGGTCAAGTCGTTCGCTTGTTGGGTCTGTGCCGGCGGCTCAAAGAGATTCCCAAACAGACGGCGATCCTAGGCCTGGATGAAACCGGGGTGCCCTTGCTGCTTCGCCTGCCCTCCCCGGAAGTGGCCCACGTTTTAGTCTCCGGTACCACCGGGTCGGGGAAGACGGCCCTGGTGCGGAGTATGGCTCTTTCGCTGGCCATGCACAACCGGCTGGGCGAGGTGCAGATGGTCTTTATTGACCCCAAGGGCAACGGCTTTGATCCTTTTACCGCCTTTGACAAATTCGGTGGAGGGCTGCCCCACCTGCTCCGCCCGGCGGTGCAAGAAATCCATCAAGCTATTTTTCTGCTCGGCGAAATGGTCGAAGAGATGGTGCGGCGGGACCGGGAAAATATTTCTGAGCCCCGGGTGGTCATCTTTATTGATGAGGTGGCCGACTTGATGGAGCAGGGAGGCAAGGCGATGGACCGGTTGATGACCCGCCTGACCCAGCGCGGTCGCAGCGCCGGATTGCACATCATTGCCTGTACCCAAAAACCGCTCGCGGCCAGCATTGGCAGCTTGACCCGCAGCAACTTCCCGGTGCGGCTGGTCGGCAGCGTGGCCAGCGCCGACGACGCCAAAATTGCCGCCGGTATTCCCGGAACCGGCGCGGAAAAGTTGCTCGGCCGCGGCGACTTTTTGCTGGTCGCCAAGGGACATGTGACCCGCTTCCAGGCCGCATACGTGAACGAGCAGGAGATCCGGCAAATTGTCAGCCGGATGAACGCCGGAGGTCGCCACAGCCGGAGATGGCTGACCGAAACGGAGAGCGTCCAGGCTGCCACCGGTACGGATGGCCGGGCGGTGCAAGTGCTGCCGCCAACGCCCAAAAAACGGGGCCTGGGCCTCATGTTTGGGCACCAACTCAGACTCATCAAATAGCTGTGGTTGAGTCCACAGCCCAACAATGAAAGGGCAGAGAGGTTATGAAACGGTTTTTTTATATTTCTGGCATCGTCTTTGTCATTACCCTGGCGGTAGTTATGGGGACGCGGATGAGCCCCGACGCCTTGGCGGTCGTAATTGGCATTATCTGCGGCGTGCTGGCCTCCATCCCGACCAGCGCCATGCTTGTTTGGGTTATGCGCCAGCGGGACAAGCAGGTTGAAATGCAGATGGGCGCTATGCGTCCTTTTGGCGGACAGTATCCTCCGGTCGTAGTGGTCAACGGCCAGGGCACTAATGGCTACGGCAACGGTGCCTATTCGACTCCGGCCCTTTCCGCCGGCCTCCCGCCTGTCGGCGGGCGTTCCTTTAAGGTCATCGGCCAGGAAAACACCGAAACCGTGGGCGATCTTCTGCCGACTTTCTGGGATGAGGTCAATCAGTAGAGAATTGGAGTGTCAAAGCACAGCTTTGACATTCTGAACAGGAGGTACAGATGAAAGAAGGTTTACTGTGGTTCGATAACGACCCCAATCGCAAGCTGGCCGACAAGATTAACCAGGCGGTCACTCGCTACCAGGCCCGGTTTGGCCGCCGCCCCACCACGTGTTATGTTAACAGCGTGGAGGTGAACGGTTCGCTCGACGAGATCAATGGTATCCGCCTTAAACCCGTCGGAGATGTGCGCCGCCACCATTTCTGGATTGGCGTCGAACAGGAAACGAGCCAGGCCAAAGCAGCGTAAATAGGGAAGGCTGGAAGATTGGAAGGTTGGCGTGAAGACAATCGGTTAGACCTCCAATCCTCCGCCTTCCAGTCTTCTTCCCTCGTCCAATCTTCCCCTCCAGTCCCCTTGACATTCCCCCTGGCCCAACGTACAATCGTGGGCGCTATGCTTGGACAAGTAAGAATAGAAAACCTGACCAAAACCTACCTGACCCGGCAGCGCCGGGGCTTATTTAAGTCCGAGAAAAAGCCTGTCGAAGCGCTTAAAGGCGTCTCTTTTGAAATTCACCCCGGCGAGATTTTTGGCCTGCTTGGCCCTAACGGGGCGGGCAAAACCACGCTGATCAAGTGCCTGACGACCTTGCTGCTGCCGACGAGCGGTGAGGCCTGGATCAATGGCTACCACCTGACTCAGGAAGATAATCTGATCCGGGCCAGCGTTGGCTGCATGCTGATGGGGGAGCGGGGCCTTTACTGGAAATTAACCGGGCGGGAAAACCTGATTTTTTTTGGGGCGTTGTACCAGCTTAATGGGGCGGAGCGCCACCGCCGCACGGACGAAATTATCGAGCGGCTGAATTTGGCCTCGATTGCTGACCGCACCGTCGAAACTTATTCCTCCGGCCAAAAGATGAAACTGGCTTTCGCCAAGGCGCTGATCAACGACGCCCCGCTGCTTATCCTGGATGAACCGACCAACACCCTCGATTTGCCCTCTGCCCGCGAACTGCGCATGGTGGTGCGGGAATTGAACGAGGCCGGTAAAACCGTTATTTATACCACCCACATCATGGCCGAGGCGGAAACCATGTGTGACCGGGTGGCTATTATTGACCGGGGCCAGGTTCTGGCCTTGGGCATGGTGGCTGAGTTAAAAGCGTCGCTGGGCCGGGAGGAAGTGATCCATATTGAGGGAGTCATTTCGGCCCAGGCCAGCCAGGCGATCCAGACCTTACCGGGAGTGACTCAGGCGGTACGCGCGGCAGTAGATGGGCGAACTCAACTGACGGTTGTGGGACAAAATCAGCGGGCGCTCCTGCCCCGGCTGATTGAAACCCTCACCGCTCACCAGGCCGTTATTCAGAAAATTGCCCCGGAGGAAGTCACCCTGGAAGATGTGTTCATTGCCCGCACCGGGCGGACCCTGGCCGATGATACGCGAGTCAAATAACATTTCCGCTGCTCTGGCCGAAACCCGGCTGCGCCTGCTCAATGCCAGCCGCTACCCCGGCGAGCTTTTTCTTGAGATCATTGTCCCCACTATCCTGGCTTCAATGCCCATCCTCCTGGGGCAAGCTGCCGCCGGTCCCGATGCGGCCGCCAATTTCGCCGCCAACACCGGCACCACCAACTACGTCGCCTATCTTTTGATTGGCTCTAATGTTTTTGTGCTGGTCACCCGAGCCTTCTGGGATATTGCCTACTGGCTGCGTTTTGAGCAGGAAATCGGCACGCTGGAAGCAGTCTACTTGACTCCGACCAGCGGCTTGACGTTGGCCTGTGGGGTAGCCATTTACAGCGTCATCCGCGGCCTGCTGACGACGCTGCTGGCTTACTTGCTCGGCTGCCTGGTTTTTTGGGTCAACCCGATTCAAGGGGACGTGCTGCTGGCGCTGCTTTTCATCCTGGTTGGCCTCACACCGTTGTACGCGGTGGCCTTTTTGTTTGGAGCGCTGGTGCTCAAGGTCAAAGAGACCAATGCTCTGGTAGGCTTGATGCAGTGGCTGGTCAGTTTTTTGATGGGCATTTTCTTTCCAGTGGCAGTGCTGCCCCCGCTGGCCCGGCTGCTGGCGCTGGCCTTCCCGCCGACGTGGATGGTCAACGGCGTCCGCTCGGCGCTGTTGGGCGTTGGCTTCTTTTTTGAGAAATGGTATCTGGATCTGGCCGTGTTGGGCGCATTCTTGCTCTTTGCACCGCTGTTCAGTACCTGGGTCTTTCGACAGGTGGAGCAGGGGCTGCGGCGCAACCAGGGTGTGGGAGAGTTTTGAATGGCGAATGGCGAATGGTGAATAGTGAATTAAAAACGGTCTCGTTACTCCTTACGTCTCACATTTCACGCTATGTTAACTAGTCTCAAAGCGTGGCTCAGCGCCTGGGCGGCGATGTCGCTCAAGGAGCTGACGATTATGACCCGCTACCCGGTTGAGTTTGTGGCCAGTTTTGGCCAGGTTTTTCTCATCATCCTGATCATGACCCTGGCCGGCCTGATGTTTGCCCCGGCCGGCGTTGCAGAAAGCCGGGTTAACCTGGGGGCGGGACTGGTGATGTACGGCTTTGTGCTCTTCATTTTCCTCAGCGACACCCTGTGGACGATTGGCTACAATATCCGCCGCGAGCAAAAGCAGGGTACGCTGGAGCAGCTTTATCTCAGCCCGGCGGCCAAATCAGCCAGCCTGGTCTCGCGGGTCACGGTAACGCTTGTCTGGACCGGACTGCTGTCGCTGGCCTCCTTCTGGCTGGTCAGCCAGATTGCCGGCGCCCTGCCGCTGCACAATGTGCCGTTGGGCTTGCTGATTCTGGCGTTCAGCCTGGCGGGGACGTTTGGCCTGGGTTTTGCCTTTGCCGCGCTGACGCTGCGCGTCCGAGAAACCGCCCAGACCTTGGCCAATCTCTTCCAGTTCTCTTTTATTGTCGTCTGCGCCCCGTTTTTCCCCTTTTCGGCCCTACCCGCTAGCGTGCGGGGTCTCTCTCGCCTGATTCCGCTCTCTTACAGTGTGGACGCTCTGCGTTCGACCCTGCTCGGTTATCCGGCCGGCTTCCCCGAATTGGCCCCCCTGGAGGTGGAACTGGTTATTGTGACCATCTTCGGCCTGCTCATGCCCGGCCTGGGCTTTTGGCTTTATCGCCGGGAAGAAGACCGGGCGCGGCGCAGTGGCAGTCTGTCGGAATATTGAACACTCCACGAAGAACACGAAGGAACACTCAAGGTAAAAACTTTGTGTCTCTTCGTGTCCTTTGTGGGCTCTTTGCTCCCTCAGTCCAAGCTTTCAGATACCGGCAAACCGGGCCAGGTCCTGGTTGGCGTAGGCTCCCACGGCCGCATTGGCTTTGCGCCGGGTTTCGAGTTTGTCTACCACCTCGGCCAGCCGGCTCGCCGGAATGGTGCAGGTCATTTCATGAGGCGACATGCCGGTGCGGATGCGGCTGAGCATACAGCCGGTGCTCATGGCAATTTTATTCTGTTCTTTAGCCATTGGAATAATGTGGCACTGCGGCTTGCCGACGATGTCCATACTGCTGAAAGCATCGTTGATAACCATCCCCTGAAAAGCGTTGATCCGCAGCAGAATCACATCCGGGTCAACCGGCGTGTCGGCCAGCGGGCCGTAAACAACATAGTTATGCTTCTCCTGGACCACCGGCAGTTGCATGGCCTCTTCCGGCGTGACCCATTCAGCCTCTAGAATACCCTGTACATCTTCATTCGCCATGACCTCTTCCAGCTTTTTCAAACCGTGAGTCACGCTGCCGACGCTGCAATTATAGTGGTCGGCCGGCACGGTGGTAAAAGTCTGGTCCGCCGCTTTCATCCAAAAGACACACCCCGCCGGTACTTTGCCGGTGCGGCCATCGCCGCTCGGCGCAGGTGTATCGCCCTCCAACAGCGGTGCGGCAGGCAGGTCGTTGGTGAAGGTGATGGCAATCGGCGCGTGTTGCAGGCCGAGGGCCTTGGTCAATTCACTGGCTAAAATCCCCCAACTATGTGTGGTCATGAGTTCCTTTTCCCCTTGAATTTAAAATTTATACAACTTAACTTGCAGCGCCGGAATTTTACTAGAACCAACGGAGACAATCAAATTATCGAACCAGTTCGCGATAATGATAATGATAGAGGGTTTCAAAACCAAGCCGGGCATACAAGGTGAGAGCCGGTGTGTTATCGGTCATCACCTGGAGATAGACCCGGCTGGTATGATGAGTTTGGCCCCACTGGGCCAGGGCGTGAATCAGGCTGATCGCCGCGCCCTGGCGACGAAAATCGGGGTGGGTGACCAGGCTAAAGAGGCCCAGCCAGCCTCGCTCGGCTACAGCCAGGCCGACGGCAGCGGGCTGACCGTCAATTTGGAGCGAGGCGAAGCCGGTGTGCGGGCCAATCCGCTGTAAAATACCGCGCCGGGCAGCGGCGGTATCTGGGCTGACATGCTCGCCGTGACAGTAGAGATCAAACCAGCTTTCGTTGAATGAATGGCCGATGGCGACGGGGTGAGCCGGATTGGCCTCGGTCCGGTTCAGGATTGTTTCGAGGGAGGCAGTCTGGACGGCGGTGCGGGCGTCAATGGTGTAGCCGTGGTTGGCCAAAATCTTGTCCAGGTTGGCGGGGTGGGCTGCCGGACAAATGTGGTAGCGGGGCGGGCAGTCTCGACGGACATAGAAATCTTCCACCAGGGCCAGTTTTTCCTTCAGGGTATGGTGATCGCCGGTTTGGTTGGGCCAGACCGAATTGGCCCGGCGCGTCACGTTCTGATTGAAGCGCAGCCGCCAGCCGTCTACTACCTGTACGATTTCAGCCGGCCAGGCGTTGGCGGCAAGTTCTTCAATAAAGTGAATGAGTTGCATAGACTGGGGTTGGTGAGTCATTTTGCTCCTCGGTAAACAAAGATGCGATGACACGTGAGGCGGCGAGGCGAAAAGACGAAGTGCGCCTCGCCTATCCTCGCCTCTTCGCCTCATTTTCACGTGTTTTTATGTTTTACATTTTAGCCAAGACTCCCATAAATTTTTTGATAGTTGTCGTAGCGCGTAAGTGGTAGTTTACCCGCAGCGACAGCCGCTTTGACGGCACAGGCCGGCTCATGGCGGTGAGAGCAATTGGCAAAGCGGCAGCCGGTTGCCACTGCTTCCAAATCGGGATAGAACTGAATCAGGTCGCGGGGTGACAGGCCGCTCAGGCCAAACTCACGGATGCCGGGAGTGTCCACCACAAAGCCGCCCATGGTCAGGGGCAGCATCGTTACCTGGGTGGTGGTGTGACGGCCCTCACCGCTCGCTTCGCTGACAATGCCGGTGCGGAGCTGCAAGCTGGGCTGTACAGCCGACAGGAGCGACGACTTGCCCACGCCCGACAGCCCGGCCAGGGCGGTGGTTCGCCCCCGCAGTATCTCGCGCAGCGAGTCAATGCCCACGCCGGTGAGCGCACTGGCAAAAATGACCGGGTAGCCAAGCGCCTGGTAGGATTGAAGCGCAGCCTGGCAGTCCAGCAGGTCCTCGGCCAGGTCAATCTTGTTGATACAGATGAGCGGGGCCAGCTTGTTTCGCTCAGCGGCGATGAGATAGCGGTCAATCAGTTCCGGCCACAAGGGGGGATTGCGCCAGGAAGCGACAATCAACACCTGGTCAGCATTGGCCACAATGATTTGCCGCAGATGGCTGTGGAAGACATCGGGCCGGGCCAGGATGGTGCGGCGCGGCTGTACCTGTTCCACTACGCCCCAGCCGGAGCTATCGGCAGAGACAAGCACCTCATCGCCGACGGCAACCACGTTAGTGAAACCGGTATCCTCGGCGCTGAGCGAACCGCGCAGACCACACATGAGCATCTGCCCCGCCATATCTACCCGGCAAAGGCCGCTGCTGACCTCGACAACGGTGCCCCGTAGATGGGATACCTCGACGTAATGGGGAGGCTCCTGAGAGGTTGATGGCGATTCGGTCATGTCCACCAAGGCCGTCGCCAGGAGGGTGCGGCGGCGCTCGCGCTCACCGCGCGGCATTATCCGCTCGACTGGCTCGAAATCGAAGTCGTCGGAGCCATCTGCAGCCTCCGGCAACCAGTCCCGGCGGCGGGTGGGTTTGGGTTGGTGATTGGGTTTAAGTTGTTTTTTTGCTTTTTGAAGCTGGCGGCGCTGCGGTTCTTTTTCAAAACCCATTTTGATGGAGCGCTGCCAATGTTTGTCATAAGATTTATCAGTCACGGTTGTGTTCTCCACTGGATATAAAAACAAAACGGCCACGGGAAGGTCAAACCCGTGGCCGTTAAAAGAAATTATTTTTTGGCAACCACCTACCTGAGGACATTCAACCCCAGGTGAGGGCCGCGATTTAAAAATAAAACGGCCACAGGGCAACGGTACACCTGTGGCCGCGCAAGTTCAGTGAGAGCGAACTACACGCCGGCAACAGGCGCACAAATACGACGGACAGCTTGAACGGTATTTGTATGTAACATATAAGTGCGCCTCCTTAGCTTGGAAATTCCTGCACAAACTGTGTTGAAGTGTACTACAGGATAGGAAAAAAGTCAACCCCCCAATTTTTTAAGGAAAGACACCCAATTTCTTGGGTGTTGGGATTAGCAAAAGTATGCTAAATTAGCAGATGACAAGATCAGAATTTAATACGAAAGCGACTACCATGAACAAGCCCTTAAAAGTATTAGTTATTGACGATAGTTCTGACTCTCGTGAATTTACGGTAGAATATCTGTTAAAGCCCAATAATTTTTTGGTAGATGTAGCCGAAGATGGTTTGATTGGCTTGAGCAAGGCCCTAAAAACCACGTCTGACCTGATTCTGCTCGATTACGAGCTGCCGAAGTTGAACGGGGTCCAGGTGCTGCGCCGGCTGCGAGAATGTGGCATAAAAACGCCGGTGATTTTGATGACCTCCCATGGCTCAGAACAGTTGGCCGTGGAGGTTTTTCTGCTGGGGGTTCAGAATTATCTTATCAAGCCATTTACGATAGAAGATGGCATGCGCGCTATCGAAGATGCTTTGCGTTTAACTCGCCTGGAAAATGAGAAGCAAGAGCTGCTTGAACGAGTGGTGCAGGCCAACCAGGAATTAAAACATCAACTCAACATCCGGGATGTAATGTATCAAATTGGCAAGTCAATTACGCTCATCCACCCCACCAAAACGCTGGAGAAAATAGTAGATGCTGCCCTCTTTTTAACCAATGCTGACGAGGGCAGATTATTCCTGATTGATCCGCATACGGGGAGGCTGCACAAACCCATCGAGTGGAAAAAGGCCAGTAAAAGGCCATCTGAAAATGCTACCCGGCAGATTTCAGTTCCGCTAGAGATTGGCGAACGAAAGGTTGGGACGCTAAGTGTAAAGGTATCTACCCGAGGGTTAAGGAATAGCGACGTGGTGGAATATGAGCAGATGTTACAGCTTTTGGCTGGATACGGGAGTATCGCCCTGCAAAATTTCGGTTATATCAATCAGATTCAAGCCCAAAAAGAAAAGGAAAAACAGATTATTCGGGGTGTGTTTGAGCGCTATGTTGATGCCCAAGTAGTTGATGAACTTTTGAAGCAGCCAAACCAGATCAAGTTAGGTGGACACTGCCAGCCGGTGTCTGTGCTGTTTGCCGACCTGCGCGGCTTTAGCACATTTGCCAACAAAACCTCACCAGAAAAAACGGTTGAAACGATTAATGTGTACGTGGAAGCGGCGGTCGAGGCTATTTTACAGGAGAAAGGCACGCTTGATAAATTTATCGGGGATGCGGTAATGGCCTTTTTCAACGCGCCTTTGCCCCAACCCGATCATGTCCTCCGCGCTGTCCGAGCGGCGCTCCTGGTGAAGCAAGCGTTGGTTGACATCCAAAAACAGTTACCTCCAGAATACCAGTTAAACTTTGGAGTAGGTGTTTGTGTTGGGGAGGCCGTGGTTGGCAATATCGGGACACCCAAGCTCATGAACTACACCGTGATGGGCGACAGCGTGAACAAGGCTAAGCGTTTGCAAGAGCATGCCCAGGGTGGACAAATATTGATTAGCCAAGAAACGCTTGAGGTTATCCAGCAGCATGTCGAAGTCCGTTCTATGGGTTTGTTTCACCTGAAAGGGCAGGCCGCTCAGGAACCCGTATTTGAGGTGGTCGGCTTAAAGCAGAAAATGAGGGTTGAGTTAACGCCGGCTTATCCTGTTTCCTCCCTGGCTGCGATGACCCCGTGACAAGAATCTATCTCCAGATTTGCCAGGAGAAAGGCAAGTCTTACCTTTCTTTTTTACCCTCCTAATGAAAAAGCTCCGGCTCAGCTATGGCCGGAGCTTTTTCAACGATTGCTTGCTACAATTACCCTTTCTTTTTCAACACCGGCAAGCCGTTAGCCGTTTCGGAAACCTGGTAGCCGGAAGGTAAAGCGTCGAGTTGACCCTCTTTCGCCTCTTTGGCAAAAAAGTAGATGGTCCGCTTTTGCCCACTTTTTAGCTGGGTTTCCCGACCATGTAAATAATAAGTTGTACCTTTTTTGTTTTTGTAACTGAAAGCCATTGTTTGTCTCCTTTTTGTTATTTGATTAAGCTTAATAGACTAACTTAATCCCCCTGTTTTTATTGAGAATACCCCGACGGTAAACTCAAGTTCTAGTATAGCACAAAATTAACATAATGCCTAACCTTTAGAGACAGGATGAACGTGGTTGAGATGAACGCTAACCTGGGCTGGTACAAGCGTTGGTACAACGCCTTGCGGAACGGCCGGAGGAGTTATCTGTAGCTCACTCCCCGCAATCCGGGCGTAGAATACATTGGTTAACTGGGATTGTTCATCCTGTGCTATGATGATCGCCAGCAGCGTGTCTTTGTCGTCTTCCTTTTTGGAAAACAGGCATAACGCGCCCGCATTTCCCTCACCCGACTGGTCACCAACGCAGCTTTGCTGGTTTGTCTGACTGCCTTCCATATCTATTGCTTGCCAGCCGTTGGCTTGCATCAACTCGGCTGTGTAGAAGCTCTTCACCTCATCAGGGGTTTTGGGCGTGGTGAAGGCAATGTAATCCACCCCGCTGCGAGTTAAGGCCCGAATCATTAGTTGAAAAGCCAATGGCACTTCCAGGTTGGCTTTCGTCGCCCCTTCGAGAGGCGGCACATCAGGCCATAGTTCGCCGACAGTGCCGGATGTTTGGTTGAGGCCCAGGAGGGAATTAATCATGCCGCAGCCCAGCGTGAACAGCATCATACCCCCCAGGAAAAGAACAAATTTTGTTTTCATCGTTTCTCCCTAAGCTAATCCTCAAGGATTAAATCTGCACTTGGCCTTTGCTTAGAGGCCGGGTGGGGCAGGAGGTTGGACAAAAATTTTGCCGGGTATTCTTTCAAACCAGTTCCTGAACCAATCAAGCAGGCGCTTTTTTTCCGGTTCTGGCAGAAAGGCAGCTTCGGCGGCGTTGAGGGTCATCTGGCGCAGATCACGGAAAGGTACGCCAATGCCGCGATTGGCAACCAGAAACTCATCGGTTAAGGTGGTGTTGGAGATGGAAGGATCATCGGTATTAACTGTGACCGGGATACCCAACTGGTGAAAGGCAAACAAGGGGTGCTGGGAAAATTTTGGAATGATACCCGTTTGCAGGTTACTGGTAGGACACATCTCCAGTGTGGTGCGCTGGCTGCGCAGCAGTTCAATAACTTTATCGTTGTCCCGCGCCCGAACCCCATGACCAATCCGCTCAGCGCCCAACTCTTTAATCGCTTCGATAACATTGGTGGCCGGGCCGGCTTCGGCGGCATGCACGGTGATATGCAGCCCCTGGGCTTTGGCCCAGCGAAATACCTGGATAAACTTAGCGGCGGAATAAGTGATTTCGTCACCGGCCAGGTCAAGGGCCACAATGCCACGATGCTGCCGGGATACGGCAATCTCGGCCAGTTGGCGGGCATACTGAGGTTCGTGCCGGCCAATCTGGACAATCAGCCTGACCTGAATATTGTGCTTTTTCTGGGCCTCATCAGTTGCTTCGATAACCCAATCGGTGACATCTTCAAAACTAAAGCCTTGATTATGGCCCAGGGCGACCGGATTAAAACGCAGCTCAAGATAGCGAACGTTGTCGGCGGCGGCGTCGGCGATGGCCTCAGAGGTAACGCGCAGAACGGCCTCCCGGCTGGAATAAAATCTACGCAGCAACTTGAATTTAGCTAAAAATCCCTGGAAGTCATAGGGGTCGCCGTCAACTACTTGTACGTAAGGGCGAAGCTCGTCCAGGCTCCAACTGGGCAGGTCTACGGCGTGTTCCTGGGCAATTTCGGCCAGGGTAGATAGGCGCAGACTCCCCTCCAGGTGACGGTGCAGGTCAATTTTAGGCAGATTAAAGAGGGCGGTTCTTAGATCGCGTTGTTTTTCCACTGATCTAGTTTATCCCGACTCGTTAGCGGTATCACTTTTATAAATAGGCAGCCAAAAGGAAAAAGTGCTGCCTTGATTAAGCTGGCTTTCCACCGTCATCTTACCCTGGTGGGCTTCGACAATCTGCTTGACGATGGCCAACCCCAGGCCGGAACCTTTATAGCGGCGGGAGCCGGCGGGACGTCCAACCTGATAAAACTTATCAAAAATTTTGGGTAGGGCTTCGGCTGGAATACCGCTCCCGTGATCCTGAATTGAAAATTTGATCGCCTCACCATCGAGAGCGGCAGTAAGTTTAATTTCACTGCCTAACTGGCTGTATTTAATCGCATTGCCGATCAGATTATCAAAAATTTGCCCAACCCGATCAACATCTACCCGCAGCGGTGGCAAATCGGGGGTGTATTCGGCTACCAGTTTGATGTTGGACTCAGCGGCGCTGGCCGAAGCTCCCTGTATTGCCTGGGTGATCAATTGCTGCGGGCTTACCAGGTCAAAACGGAGATTGCCGGACTCAACCTTCTGTAAGGAGACGATATCTTCCACCAGGCGAATCACAGCAAAAGTTTTTTGGGAGATAAATTCCAGCTTCTCTCTCATGAGGGGCGAGACTTCGCCCAGCCCACCCTCCAAAATCAACTCGATATAAGCCCGGATAAAGGTGAGGGGGGTGCGCAGTTCATGCGAAACATTTTGGACAAATTCTGATTTGAGGCGGTTAGCCTCTTGCACTTCTTCCAAGGCCGCTTCAAGCTCAATGGCTCGTTGTTCTAGATTATCGTATAGCCGAATATTATCAATGGCCGTAGAGATTTGGGCGGCGGTAATGGTCAACAGCCGGCCCTCAGACGATCCAAACGCATGGGGTTCCTGGTCATCAATGGCTAAAGCACCCAGGAGTTTGTCTTTGACAATCAGCGGGACGATCATCACCGAACGTGTCTGGATATTGGAGTCAGCCGGGACGGACTCGCGCAGATCATGAATATGAATCGGCTGCAACTTGGTGATCAAACCTTCGGCCAATTTAGTCAGGTACTCTATTTCCGCACCTGACACAGCAGACTCATGCCAGCCGCTGCACGCTTTTAAGACCAGAATATCCTGTTCGGCCACTTTTTCCTGCAAAAAGAGACAGCACCCACTGCAATTGATGGCATGTCTTAAAATGGTGACAGTGGATTGACTCACCTGGTCCAAATCCATGACTTTGGTCATCTGGTCGGCAAAGGTGTAGAGGGTTGAAACCTCGGCCAGGCGCTGATTGGTTTCATTGAACAGGCGGGCATTGTAGATCGCTACCGCTGCCTGGCTGGCAAAGGCAGCCAGCAGCTCCTCATCTTCATTGGTAAAAGTGTTCTCGCCGATTTTGTTGGCTACTTCTAAAACTCCAATGGCCTCATGTTTAACGATTAACGGAATTGCAACCAAGTTAGTAATTAACTCAGAGCGGGGCGAGATATGCAAGAATCGGTCATCGGTGCTAACGTCATTAATCCGTAACGGCTGGCGGTGTTTCAGGGTCCAGCCAACGGTTCCTTCGCCATATTTGAAGGCAGGGGGCGGTGTGTGGGTGGTAGAGCCAATATTGTGTGAGGCGGTTACATAAATCTGCTCCGTCTCGTCATCGGCCAGGTAAACGCTGGTATACTCGGCCCTGAGCAGGGCGCCGACTCTTTGGGCAATGGTATCCAGAATATCCTGCAAATCCAGGGTATTGATAATGCGGCTGGCATCTAACAGGCCGGCCAGTTGCTCAATGTGGCGCTGTGTTTCGCTGAAAAGGCGAGCATTTTCAATGGCAGTGGCTACCGACGAGGCGATGAACTCAAGCGTCACTTCATCATCCCGGCTAAAGGGCCGGCCATCTATCCGATTGATAGCCTCCAAAACGCCCAGCATCCGGCCATGAATCTGCACCGGTACGGCTAATAATGAACGAGTCTTAAAATCAATGGCCGAGTCAATTCCGCTGAAGTGGCGCGAATCTGCAGCCACATTGTCAACCCGGATGGTCTGTCCTGTTTCCATGACCGAGCCAGCGATGCCCTGGCCAGGTTTGAGGGTAAAGGCGCCGATATTTTCAGAGCCTGGGCCGGTAGCCACGGCAAAATGCAACTCATTATTTTCAAGGAGCATCAGGGAGACGCCCTCGACTTGAAACAGGGCCGTGACCCGGCCGATGATACTCGGCAGCATGACCTTCAAATCATACGAACCGGAAATAACTGCGCCAATCTGACTAAAAACGGCTAACTCGGCCATACGCCGGTCGCGTTCTTCAAATAGACGCGCATTTTGGATGGCTACTGCGAGTTGGTCGGCAATGGTTTGGAGCAGAAAAAGGTCATCGGCGGTGTATTTGTTGGCTAAATCACTTTGAACATCTAAAACACCCAACACTTGCCCGCCCAATATCAGGGGAACGGCCAGTTCGGAGCGGGTTTCTATAGGCAAATAACCCAATGGTTTATACCCGCTTTGGGCAATGTTACCGAGCAGCATCGGTTCGGTACTGGCGGCGACGTGGCCGATAATGGTTTCGTGATTAATAGGCAGGTTGGAGAAGTTGGGGGAGAGAGCTTTGACGTTGATGTTGGAGGCGGCCTCGAGGGCAATAATCGTTTCAGTATTGTCAATCAAAAAAATCGAGGTGAATTTGTATTCAAAATCCTGGCTGAGGCTCTGAACGGTATAATTCAAGAGGGTCGCCAGGTCTAAAATGGCGGCAATACGCCGGCTCAGCTTGGCCACAGTTTCCAGTTGTTTGTTTTTTTGGCGGATATAATGGGTGTGCGGCTCTTCGAAAAAGGTTTCGATGGTGTTGGGTAATTGGCGGATAAAGCCAATATAACAGACATGCGGATCAGTCTCGGTGAGGGGATAGAGCATCAGCTCAACGGGTTTGGGTGGATGAAGGCTCGTTTGGAGCATCAGCGCCAGGGACGGGATTGTTTGATGGTATCCCGCAGTCAACTGGGTTAAAAGGAGGCGCAGTTTTTCCTGATTGGCCGGGTCAAACAGATTCAGAAAGGGGGTGTTTTCTAAAAGTGGCGCAGCCAGATTGCATAACTCAGCTAGCTCGTGACAGGGGGGAATGAGGTTAAATTGGTCATCGAGGAGGAATTGCCGCCAGCCCGAGTAGGCAAAAAGTTGGGCAATATCTTTGGTAAAAACAGCCTGGGCCATCGCCATTTATCCGTTGCGTTCCGCCACCAGCCAACTCCAATAGCGCCAGGTAATAATCAGGCCAATCGTGACGCCGATGGTAACGGGTAGGTAGTAGGCTAGCAGCAGAAACCAGACGGAATTCAGCGCATTTTGGATATTTGCCGGCATTAAATTCACAGCCATGATCAGAAGTTGGGCGATCCAGCCAATCAAGAGAAAGACAAGAGCCACATAGTAATAACGATAACGAGGGCGCATCTTTATTACAGCGCCAAATCTTTCTGAAAGCTTGGCCAGGATGTAAATTAGGATGAGGATGGAGAGCGTGCCTAAGGCGCCCAATAACGACCCCAGGGCAATCAAGAGCGACCCCCTATCATGAGTCTTAACAAAAAGAGCCCAAAGCCTCCAACTAACACTCCGCCTAAAAAACGCATCACATCCCCCCAGACATCGCCCACAATAGCCGGAGCCAAAAAAGTGTACCTAATCGCCGCCAGGGCAAATAGAGCAATAGGTATAAAAAAAGATGGATAATAGGAGCGGCGTCCTGATTTTTGCTGGTAAAAGCGGCCAATTGCAAACAAGAAAAAAAGGAGAATACAAACAACGCCCCAGATGTAAATGGTCAGGATAATGCCCACAAGGTTCATAACTTTTTCTAATCCTTGTAATAGCTAGTCGTAGCTGGGATGAGGCCTAAAGCCAATACTTTTCAAATAAGCGACCAGAGAATGCACTTTGTCTACTGACGAAGTGTCGACGCCGGGAGACGATGGACTCCTTATTTGAATTTGGGGCCTAAAGCACAGATTTTTCTTTGCACCTGTCCTTATTCCTGTTAATTTAACGTTTTACAAAGGCTTCGACAAAAGAGTCAGCCATCCGGCGAGGATTGCCGCTTAAAATACCTTCACGGCCTTCAAACTTCGATTGAACTTCAAAGCCATGCTCGGTAATTTCATACTGGCGAATATCTTTGGCATGGTCGCTGCCGCGCATCTTCAAAACTAGCAGAGCTTTGCGAATGGTCGACTCGATTTCGACGTAACGTAATATCAGGTAAGAGTCGACCACAAAGCTAATGCTATTGTTTTCCGGGGCTTCGCCCAGCAGCACCGGGCTTTCGCGGGTGAAAACACTGGTCAAGCCCTGGCGTTTAAGGGCATTGATGAAACCAAACTCCAAGCTGCGTAATTCAACCGGGTCTTGGGTCAGACGCGCAAAATGAGTGATACTATCTACGACAACTCGTTTGGCTCCCGTCTGGTTCACGTAGTTTTCAATCATCCCCCCTACGCTTTCAACGTCAAGCCTGCTCACTTCCGGGCTGGTCATTACTACTTTCAGCAGTCCCTTTTTCTCCAAATCCACAAAATCCCAACCAAAGGCAGCCGCATCATGGTAATATTGTTGAGGAAATTCTTCAAAGGTAATAATCAATCCGGGTTCTTGGGCTTGAACAATCCCATTATAAATAAATTGCATCCCTAATGTGGTTTTGCCTGTGCCTGGAGCGCCTTCAATCAAGTTAGCAGTCCCTTCGACAAAACCACCCCCCATCATTTCATCCAGACCGGTGATACCTGTTTTGACTCTATTCATATTCATAGGTGGGGCTCCCTTTCCTTGGATTATCAGTTGAGAAACTGCGAATAGTAATCGTGTTAATAAAAAACTTCACTTCGACTAGAATAATGGGAAATTTAACGGACAATCAGAGGGTTGAGGGTAAAAAATTTAAGAATCCTTGGTTTATTCCTAAAAAGTGTGCCGCAAAACTGTTCCTTGGCTATTGGCTCAACATTGTGGCAGGGGGATTAACGCATCCCCCGAATAATATGGTAAACCGCTTTGACCCTGAAATGTCTATCTTCACATGCCAGAATGAATTGGTCAACCAGCGCCCGCATATCCTCATCGGTTGCCAGAGAATAAATGACTGTGTTACCATCCAGTACTTTTTTCTCCATAATCCCGCTTTCAACTAAATCTTCCAGTTCAGGTTTTACGGCATCAGCATTTCTACCAGCATACTTGGCAATATTTTCAACGGTATCGGCAGTATGAGGATTTTCATAGAAGAATCTGACCAGGTCCCACTTAATGAAAGAATTCACCTTTGTCTTGACAAAGTCAAGTAAGGTAGGATCCATATCGTCCATTAGTCGGGCCGTAAAGTCATCACCATTCGCAGTCAAAGCCTTATCCTCCTTCATAAGTCGAAGATTTGAATCATTTCGCTGGAATATAGGACAACAATCTGAAATCGGAAAAGAGAAAGCCTAGCTGACTAAAAATTGCCGCACTTTTAGCGCATTATTAAGCCTTATGTTATCACTTATGGTCAGAATTTGCAACAGGATTAAGTAACTAATCCTGTCCGGCTACTTTAATCCTAGCGCCGGCGGGCCTTGGCCGGCTTCTTTTTGTTCCCACCCGCCGGTGCCGCCCCGGCTCCAACCGGCATTTGGCCTGCTCCACCGCCGTTGCCGCCCAAGCTATCCGCCTTCATGTGACAATGCTTGTACTTTTTCCCGCTGCCACACCAGCAGAGATCGTTGCGCCCCGGCATTTTCTGCACCCGCACTGGCTCTGGAGCCTGCTTGGTGGCTCCGGGCGTGCTCGCTTGGGCACTGGCCTGACCGGCAGCCATGGCATCGGGGTGAATGGCCTGCACATTGCGCGGCTGCGGCGCTTCGCGGATGATGGTCGGGTGATAAATTTTTCGGACCACTTCTTCTTGCACCGCGGCTTTAAGCTGACCGTACATCTCATAGGCATCTTTTTGGAAGGCCACCAGCGGGTCTTGCTGGCCGTAGGCCCGCAGGCCGATACCCTGCCGCAGGTCATCCAGGGCGGTCAGGTGACGCACCCAGAGCATATCCATCACCTGGAGCATCAACATCCGTTCCCACTGCCGCAAATTTTCTGAGCCAAGCGCCTGCTCCAGCTCCTCGTACCGCTGCTCGGCCATGTCCAAAATCTGCTCTTCGATCTCTTCTGCCGATAGCTTCTCCCAGGCGTGAGAGGTCAGAGTGGCCGGCATGGGCAGCACGATCCGGACGGCGCTATGCAAGGCAGCCAAATCCCACTCATCCGGGTCTTCGCCGCTGGTAAAATTCTCCACCAGGCCGCTCAAATGCTCGGCGATCATATTTTGGATGCTCTCTTTGAGGCTGCTGCTGGTTAAAATGCGCCGCCGCTCTGCATAGGTTACTTCGCGCTGCTGGTTGATCACGTCGTCATATTTGAGTAGGTGCTTGCGGATGTCGAAGTTGTGACCTTCCACCTTGGTCTGGGCATTCTCGATGGATTTGCTAACAATCCCGGCCTCAATGGGCACGTCTTCCTCAACCCCAAAGCGGTCCATCAAATTGGCCACATTCTGCCCGCCGAAACGGCGCATCAAATCATCTTGCAGCGATACGTAAAAGCGGCTGGAGCCGGGGTCGCCCTGGCGGCCGGCCCGACCGCGCAACTGGTTGTCAATCCGGCGGGCCTCGTGGCGCTCGGTGCCGATCACATGCAAGCCGCCCAATTCGACCACTTTTTGTTTATCTTTGGCCACAAGCTCGCTCCACTTGCGCAAGGTTGACTCCCACAGGGCCGGGTCAATGGTAGTTAAATCGTGTCCCTGTTTGCGCAGTTCGTCGCGGGCCAGCCCTTCCGGGTTGCCGCCCAGCAAAATATCAACCCCACGCCCGGCCATATTGGTGGCGATCGTCACCGTGCCGGGCCGCCCGGCTTGAGTGATGATGGTCGCTTCGCGTTCGTGCTGTTTGGCGTTGAGGACTTCATGCTTAACGCCCTGCCGGTCGAGTAAATTAGCGAGATATTCCGAGGTTTCGATGGCGATCGTGCCGACCAGGATGGGCTGGCCTTGCTGCTGCCGCTCTTTGATTTCTTCAACCAGCGCCCTGAATTTAGCCTGGGGATTCTTGTAAATTACGTCCGGGTAATCCACCCGCTTATGATAGAACTCACCATTGTTGGGGCTGCGATAGACGGTGACTTCAGCCCCATCTTCTTTGTGCGTCTCTTTAATCAGCGTGTTTTGCAGCGCCCGGTACTCGATGTTGGTCGGCAGCACCACCACATCGAGGTTGTAAATCGCGCCAAACTCCTCAGCTTCGGTCTCGGCGGTACCGGTCATCCCGGCCAGCTTGTTGTACATACGGAAGAAGTTCTGGAAGGTGATGGTCGCCCAGGTAAAGCTCTCGTGGCGCACGTGGACACCCTCTTTGGCTTCGATGGCCTGGTGCAGGCCCTCGCTGTAACGCCGCCCGTGCATCAGCCGCCCGGTGAACTCGTCCACAATAATGACTTCGCCGTTCTGAACGACATAATCCACATCCAGCTTGAAGAGGACATTGGCCCGCAGGGCGTTATCCAGGTAGGGGGTCATAGCCGCGCTTTCGCCCTCATACAGGTTTTCGACGCCCAGCGCCCGCTCGATTTTTTCGATACCGCGCTCGGTCAGGTAGACAATGCGCGATTTTTCATCCACCACGTAATCGCCATCCGGCGCTTCCGCCTCGATGCTCTCGGCGCTGCTGCGTTTGAGCGGGCGGACCAGTTGGGCGAAGCGCTGGTATAACTCGCTGCTCTCTTCGGCCTGGCCGGAGATAATGAGCGGGGTGCGGGCTTCGTCAATCAGGATGTTGTCCACCTCGTCAATGATGGCGTAGTGCAGTTCGCGTTGAGTTGTCCGGCTCAGATCGGGGACCATGTTGTCGCGCAGGTAGTCGAAGCCATACTCATTGTTGGTCCCGTAGGTGATGTCGCAGGCGTAAGCCTCGCGGCGGGTGATCGGCTGCAAATACTGGTAACGGTCGTCGCTGCTGTGGTAATGGGGGTTGTACATGAACGAAGCCTGATCCACTCCGCCGTTGCCGGCGCTTTGGATCACGGCGATGCTCAGGCCAAGCAGGTGATAGACCGGCCCCATCCATTGGCAGTCGCGCTTGGCCAGGTAATCATTCACGGTGATAACATGCACGCCCCGCCCCATCAAAGCGTTGAGCGCGACGGGCATAGTCGCCACCAGCGTTTTACCTTCGCCGGTGCGCATTTCGACCACTTTGCCTTCGTGCAAAATCGCTCCGCCAACGACCTGGACATCATAATGGCGCAGGCCGATCGTCCGGCGGCTGGCTTCACGCACGGCGGCGAACACCTGGGCCTGAATCTCACCCAACAGTTCCGTTTCCAGTTTGAGCAGCCGCTTCTCTGCCTGCTCCAGTTGCACCTGCAGCCGCTGCCGCTCCTGGCGGGCGGCCTCGACGACCTCGCGCTGCAAATTAGCCACTTCGGCCCGCTGCTCGGCGGTGTCCTCGGCCAATTGGCGGCGGAAGTCAGCCATCATCTGCCGCAGGTCGTCATCGCTTTTGGCCTGCATTTCAGCCTCCAGCGCCTGAACTTCTTCGACCAGCGGCGTTAGTTTTTTGATTTCCCGTTGGTTGGGATCGCCTAAAACGGCTTTAAAGATGTTCTTCAACATAATGGCTAAACTCCTGTTTACGTCGAACCAGGGAGTGAAATGTGAAACGTAATACGTAAAAGGTTTTATTTGTAAGCAAGTGGTTGCTCTTTACGCATTATTTCTTGGTTGGAACGTATATCGAGGTATTGTACCACAATCAACGGCACTTCCCAAGAAAAAAGGGGCGCGCTGTTGGCGCTCAGAAGTAACCCCAGGGTAATCGTTTGAGGCCAAAACTAAACCAACCGTAATCGAAGATCTTTCGACTACGGTTGGCCCCTCAAATCCAACATTCGATGACGATACGATTACGCCAAACCGTAATCGTATGTTTTTTGCCCAACTCTCGATGCATGAACCTCAGGAAAAAACTAATCCTATTGGCCCTGACCCGAAGCTATCAAGGGTAGGGCAGATTGATACAATTTCTTTTTTCACTTCTATTCGCCTTGGCCCCGTTTCGTTTCATAGTGAAGTCCAACAACCCCTGAACCAAACGTCTTTGTGTTTAAGAGTTTAAGCTTAACCCGGTCTTTGAGGTCTATAAATACTGGCATGCCACTGCCTAAAATAACAGGATTGACCGTCAGGCGATACTCGTCAATTAAATCCAACCGCATAAGCGTGTGGGCTAAGCCGGGGCTGCCGAATATCACCAGGTCCTTACCTGGCTGTTGTTTGAGTTTCGAGATTTCTGCCGCAATATTGTCTTTAATTAGCGTGGTATTATTCCACTCAACCTTTTCCAGCGTTTTTGAAAAAACAATTTTGGGTATGTTCTCTACCCAACGCGCATGTTCAATCTCATGCCTGGTGGCCGCTGGATTCGTCAGCACGGTAGGCCAATAGCTTTCCATCATTTGATAAGTTACGCGCCCATATAAAGGAGCGCCTACTGTACTTACCACCTCTTCAGCATATTTCTCCAATTCTTCGTCATACGAAATCCAATCCAATTCTCCGTTTGGCCCTGCCGCAAAGCCATCCAGTGAGATGTGCATAAATAAAACTACTTTTCTCATTTTATTATTCCCCCATTCTTTTGTTATGTTTGCAGACGAATTTTCACTAAACTTTTCGTGTCGAATCCTCGTGCAATTCGTGGCAAAGTTCTCGCTCAATATATATCCCATTGAAATTAGGCATCTTTATTTTTACGCTGATAGGTCAAAATTGCGACGCCCGTACTGGTCGTCTTGTTGTCTACAAGGTTCAGCCTCTTTAGGCCCACCCCGTCCTTGAAGAGACGTTTGCCGCTGCCCACGACCACCGGGTGAACCATGAGCGTCAACTCATCGAGGAGGTCACTCTGTAGCAGAGACTGAACAAGGGTAGGACTACCGGCGACGCCGATGTTCTTTCCCGGCTGCTGTTTCAGCTTGGCGATTGCTTCCGCCAGGTTTCCTTTGATCAGCGTTGAATTTTGCCACTCGACCCTGTCCAGAGTCGTTGAGACAACATACTTGGGCGTATTGTTAATATGGCTGGCGTACGGTTCGTCAGTCGAAGTCGGCCAGTACCCTGCCCACTCCTGATAGGTTACTCGCCCGAGGAGGATGGTGTCCTCCGCAGCGATGTGTGCGTTCAAAGCGGCCATCATTTCAGCATCAAAGTGGTCAAATTGCCATTGATCCGGTGATTCTGTGACGCCGTCCAGCGATATAAACAGTCCTGCGATTACTTTTCTCATTTTTTAATCCCCTTATATTAGGTATTGAAAACCAATAGATGAGTGAAATCATTTCCAGGGAGGTAGAAAAGTGGCAGCTCCTTTCCTGCCTCACCCAGAGACCTCAGGCCTGCGCCAGATATGCCTCAAGGCGGTCCAGGGTCTCGGTCAGCCCCTCAACCATGCCCATGGCCAGTGTCGCCTCCTTATCGGCGCCCGAGGCGAATTGCGCCTGGTTGATCAGCTTCGTCTTGCCGCCGTGTTCGGCAAAGGTCAGTGTAACCACTATCTCCGGCATCTCCTCAAGTATATTGCCTGCCGTATCCGCAAAGGCATCGGTGTAGACAATCCGCTCTGGCTCGACAATCTCGCGGTAGGTAGCCTTGCCGCAGGCATCCTCGCCCGCCAGCCCGCGCATGCAGTAGAACCAGATGCCGCCCGGCCGGAAGTCCATCTGGCAGACTGGCAGCGTCCAACCTTTTGGTCCCCACCAATGGGTCAAGTGCTTGCACTCTGAAAACGCTTTGAACACCAGCTCGCGCGGCGCGTCGAAGATGCGCTCCATGACGAACTCTCGCTCCGCTGTGTCTGTTGTCGGGTCATTTCTTTTACTCATTTTTTTCTCCTTTGTTTTGTAACTCATTTAAGTAATCGGCCAGGCGATCAAAGCGCTCATTCCAGAGCCGCTCAAATGGCTTGACCCAATCGTGGACGGGCTTAAGGCCCATACTATTTAGTTTGTAAAACCGCTGCTGCCCCGCTTCGCGCACGCTGACCAGGCCAACCTCTCGCAAAACCCGCAAGTGCTTGGAGACTTGTGGCTGCTTGAGACCAAGCGCATCAACGATATCGTTTACCGACCGCTCGCCCTGAGCCAGCAGGGTGAGGATTTCCCGCCGCTGCGGTTCCGCAATAGCGTTGAATACATCGAAAGTGGTTGGTAAACGTGCCATACCTAGTATTATATTCCGATATGGGAATATAGTCAAGTGCAATTAGCACAAATGTGCGATACCTTGAAGTTGATTTTACTTTAGGGGGAAGTGAAGATGGATGATACCAGGGGCGGCGCTGCCCCTGGTGTTTGTCAGGTCAATGTATTTGGCGTTTTTAACGCCGTCTACCCATTGCTTTTACTCGCTCTTGACGAAGCAGACTGTCAGGAAACAGGTTGTCTTATTCAACATATGCCCTAAACGCCGCTAACCCATCCGGTTTCGGATCCGGTTGTCGCTCAGGCGCGGCGTCCATACCCACCTGTCGAAGCATGACCAGGGTCAGGATGGCGAGGCCGACCATGACTACAGCGCCAATGGCGGAAGTTAGCTGCAGACCCTGGATAAACGCCTCGTGGGCAGTGCCGAGCAGGGCCGCACCGACTTGGTGAGGAAGTTGTCCGGCCACTGTGACCGCACCGGCGAGGGTCTCCTGGGCGGCTTTGGCCGCTTCAGACGAGATGCTGGATGGCAGGGTAGTGACTAACTGGCTGCGGTAGATGGCGATTCCGAGACTGCCCAGAACGGCAATGCCAAGCGCCCCGCCAAACTCGGCGCCGGTCTCCGAGAGCGCCGAGGCAGCACCCGCTCGTTCAGGCGGGGCAGTCCCGACCACCAAGTCGGCGGTCAGGGTAAACGTCGCGCCAAAGCCGAGGGACATGACACTCCACCCGACCACCACGATCACCAGGGAGCTTACCCCAATCTGGGTCAGCAGCCCGAAGCCGACGGCGCCGAGCACCAGGCCGGCAGCAATTACGAAGGCCGGATGCACCCGGCGCACCAGTATTGGCGCTACGTTAGACCCGATAATGGAGGTGATGGCGCCGGGTACCGACCACAATCCCGCCTGTAGGGGCGATAACCCTAATACAAGTTGCAGATACTGGGCGATGAAGAGAAAGACGCCGAACGCCACAAAAATACCGAGGGTGTACGTGATAAGTGATACGCTGAAGGCAGGCAGGCGGAAGAGCTTGAGGTCAATCAGCGGGTCGGCCAGCGTGCGCTGCCTCTGCACAAACACAAGGCTAATGACGAGACCAGCCCCGATGAACAGGACAGGCTGCCAGCCCGGGCCATGCTGGGCGACCTGCTTAAGGCCGTAAATCACGGCCAGCACGGCGATCAGTGACAGAGCTGCGCTGAACAGGTCCAGCCGGCCTGCCTTAGGGTCACGAAATTCCGGCAACAGGACAGGGCCTAGCCCCAGCAGCAGGGCCATCACCGGTACGCCCAGCAGGAAGACCGAGCCCCACCAGAAGTGCTCCAGAAGGAACCCTCCGACCAGCGGGCCAATCGCACTGCCCACCGAAAAACCGGAGACCCATATCCCGATAGCAGCAGTGCGCTCTCTTTCGTCGTGGAACATATTGCGGATCAAGGACATGGTGGAGGGCATCAAGGTTGCCCCGGCCACGCCGAGCAGGGCACGCGCCGAGATTAACATCTCGGCGCTGGTCGAGAACGCGGCCAGCACCGAGGCCAGGCCAAACGCGGCGGCCCCGATCAGGAGCAGCTTACGCCGGCCAATCCGGTCGCCCAGCGTGCCCATCGTCACCAGTGACCCGGCGATCATGAAGCCATAGATGTCCACGATCCACAGCAGTTGGGTGCTGCTGGGCTGAAGGTCCGCGCTCAGGTGGGGTATGGCCAGGTGCAGCACAGTTAGGTCCATCACGATGAGCAGCGTGGGCAACATGAGCACGGCCAGCCCCAACCACTCCCGCCGTCCGGCTTTGGGCGGGTTTATTGTGTTCATTCGAGAAGTTTTCTTCTGAGGAATCGTCATAATGTCTCCTTGCCTTACAAATATGTAAAATCTGACAATATTCAGATCAAGAAGTTGGCTATCAACACTTGGGTGTTGCCAGCCGGATGCCGCCTCGTTGCATCCTTAAGCGTGAGGCGCCTTAGCCGCAAGCTATTCTCTTTTTTAATTTTTTGAGGGAACGCATTTTTCCAGAGGATTAAGCAACGTGCAGCACAGATGTTCTGGTATTATAGGGCTATTACTTCAAAAAGTCAAGTGTTTATTTCAATCTTTAAGGTAAAGGTTGCTAAACTTGAATTTTTACCCTGACCCGTGGAGATAATCTTTAACCAAGCCCAGCAGGGGCAGCGCCGGTCGAAAATCGGTGGCCTGCCCCTGCTGTTCAGGCGCTAAACATAGACAGATAAGTCCTGGATTTTATTGAGGCAATGTATCGGGGAGCGAAACAGAGATGGGAGTGTTATCCAGAGCGTGCCAGTTTGCCAGCATTGCCCGGATGAGCGGATAGTAGGCGGCCCAGTCGGCCTGATTGGTGAAGACGGAGTAGACATGGAAAAATTTGCCTGATGGGTTATGGTCATACTTGGAAAATACCTGCAACAAATACCGTTTCTGCCCTGACTCCGTGCTCATAGCCCCAAAAACATAGCCCGTGTTGTCGTCAAGTATTTCCTGCTTCAGAAGCGAGTAGGTGGGAACTTCTCTGACCTGGTTGACAAATTCTGTCACCGGAACGGCACTGGTGGTGGCCTCATCTTCGTAGCCATAGGTGCTCAACCGGATGCGAATAGCCGGTTGTTCCCAGTCCTCGACGGGGCTATACAGGATGTAAGTATCTTGCCCGGTTTCAACGGTCTTCCAACCGCTGGGAACAGGCAAGATCGACTCCATCAGATTGGCGTAGACAATCCAATCCCCTTTGGCATACATCGCCCGGCCGGCTGCCGGGTCGAAATTGCTGTCCCCTTTATTGGGGAAAAAGAGGCCGTCGGGGATGTCGAGGTCTGGTATCAGGGAGGCATAGGCAGAGCCGATGATCCTGGTGGGGACAATCGGAGCAGCAGGTGGGACAGGGGTAACTGCTGGTATCGGAGGCGTGGGCGTCTCTGTCGAGGGGACTGCGGTTGGTTTAACCACCCCAATCTGGGTGGGGGTTGGTCCGCTGCCTGTCTCGTCAGCTTGCGCCGATTCGACTGAGCTGGCTGATATGACCGTGAGCATCAAAACACTGCCGCAAGCCAGGAATATCAACATCAACAAGGCCATCAGGGTCAAAACGATAAAAAGCAGCCAGGGGGTTTTGGGTTTAGGTTGAGCTGAAGTCAAGGATTCCACGCGTCCTCCTCAAACGTGTTTTCAGTAAAGATAGGATTAAATCCTTATATCCCAATTTTACTGGCCGACTGTCTTTTTAACGTTACGGTAAACGTTACCATTGCTATCAAGACAGCCCCTGATTAGTGCTCTTCCCCTTTTTGGGGATTGTCAGAAAAGCAGCAACTATGGTATTATTTCCCTTCCCAGGCTGAGTCAAGTGGACAGGGCGCCAGCATCCCGAATGTAGATCACTCGGCCTCCGGCATTGGCGCGTCGAGGAACGGTGGGATGATTGGAAGCAGCAGATCGGCGCGATACACCAGCGTCACATGCGAGGTACCAGGAAGCACGGCGAGTTGTGAGCCGGGCAGGCCGGCGGGGGTATCGCCGAAGACGCCACCGCCGAGCAGGCGGAACATCTCCACCGCATGTTCCGGGCGGACGAGATCCGAATCTCCGATGATGAGCAGGGTGGGGGCTTTGATCGCCCGGATGGTCTCGGCCGGTATGTCCCGGATGCCCCGATCCATCTCCGTCTTTTTAGCAAACAACCTGGCGAAATTCTCCGGATTTGGCGCGATCCGCATGTATTCTTCATGCCAGGGCGAGCCAAACATCATTTCGGGTTTCATGTCCGCCAGGCCTTCCATCAGTCCGGGGTGGATACCGCTCAGAGTGTATGTGACCGAGGCCAGCACCAGCTTGCGCACCAGGTTCGGGTGGCGGATGGCGATCTGCAGGGCGATGCCGGCGCCCATGCTGTAGCCGAAGAAATCGGCCTTTTCGATCCCAAGCTGCCGGAGAGCGGCAGCGGTGTCGTCGGCCATTTGCTCCATGCTCAACGGGCGATCAATGTCGGCGGTGCGCCCGTGAGCCTGCATCTCAAAGGCGATAACTTGCCGGGTCTTGGCCAGGTCTGGCAGCAGCTTGCCGAATGAGGTGCCTATGGCCGAAAAAGCGCCGTGCAGCAGCACCAGTGCCTGACCTTCACCGTGAATCTCGTAATACATCTTGAGGCCGTTGACATTAACATATTGCCCCTGTACTTCTTTTGTCTCCATCCTTGTTTCTCCTTGGGTAGAATTGTTGCTCGCAGCGCACTATGCGCTACGCCGATACCGCATAAACACGACGCCTGTCGGAAGGGGTGACGCCTCCACCAGGGTCAAGTCGAGGCGCTTTCCTGCCGAAAACAATCGCTTGCCACTACCCAACACGAGGGGATAGACGTGCAGGCTGTACTCATCCACCAAATCATGCTGCGCCAGCGCCTGGATTAACACGCTGCTCCCGTCGACAAGGATGTTCTTGCCGGGCTGCTGCTTGAGCTGGCGTACGGTTTCAACGACATTGTCGCGAATGAGGGTGGAGTTCCGCCAAGCCGAGGCGGATTCCAAAGTGGTGGATACCACATACTTCTGGATGTTGTTCAGCGCATCGGCGAACGGATCACCGGCCATCGGTTCAAACGCGCCGCCGTGGATTTGCCATGTCTTTCGGCCTAGCAAGATGGTATCGGCCTGGGACATCGCCTGAAAGAAGTGAGCGCCAATGTCATCGTGCCAATACGGCTGTGTCCAGCCGCCATGGGTAAAGCCGCCTTCGGTGTCTTCGTCCGCACCACCTGGGGCCTGGATCACGCCATCCAGCGTGATAAATTCAGCAACGATTAGTTCTCTCATGTTTTTTCTCCTTAAATATTTCTATCGTTTATTTCTTTTAGGCCGGCCTGTGGCAGAGGATGACCGTGCCTGAAGGGAGGCGTTGTGCGTCTACAAGCTCCAACGTCGTCGTGTCCATCCCCTCAAAAATGCGTTTACCGCTCCCCCAAATGACGGGGATGACCCAAAGCCGGTGTTCATCAATAAGGCCGTGTTGTAGCAGGGTATTGGCCAGCCGGCCCGTGCCGTAAATCAAGATGTCCTGACCGGGCTGCTGCTTGAGCCGGGAAACTTCTTCGATGACGTTGCCCTTGATTAGCCTTGAGTTGGTCCAGGCCAGCGGCTCTGTCAGGGTCGTCGAAACGACATATTTGGCCATGGTGTTGATCCTGTCGGCAAAATCGCCCGAGCGGGAAGGCCAGGCTTCGGCAAAGCCCTGATAGGTCTCTCGCCCCAGGAGCAGAGCGTCGGCGGCAAAGAGTTGTTCGCTGGCAAATTTTCCTGCTTCCTCGTCAAAGTAGTTGAGGGACCAGTGATGGGGATTTTCTATGACTCCATTCAGGGTGGCGAATGTTGAAACGATAATTCTTCTCACGTTAGTTCTCCTTATTATGTGTATTGTTTACGGCTTACACTGCCATCATAACACAATAAAAGGAGGCTGTCTTGAACAAAAACGACAGCTATGCAGATTTGACTGTCCGCAGGATTTGAGCGGGTGTTTGCCCAATGAAATGTTTCAGCGAGCGGGTCAGATGGGGTTGGTCGGCATAGCCGGCCTGATACACCGCATCGGCAATGGAACCCCCTTGCTCCAAAAGCGCCATGGCCTGGTGAGCGCGCTCGATCTGATCAAGGGTGCCACGGGTCAACCCGGTGGCGTGCAAGAAACGACGCTGGACGGAGCGCAGTGACAATTCTAATGGCCGGTTTTGTAACACCGCCTCGACCACCGGTTCTTGCACAAGCAGCTCTTTCCGCACGAGCCTGGTTACAAAGGTGTCCGCATTTTCATAATCAGGAAATTGCCAGGCCGAGCCGTGCAGCCAGAAGGATTGGCTCGATGCTTCAGGCAGGGTTGCATCGTTTCGATCCAGCAGTTTTATGAGGGGCAGATGGGGCATAAAGGCGCCCAGTTTAAAAATGATACCAAAAAACTCCGTGTCTGCCGGGTAGTCGGCGGGGCTGGCTTTGGTCTCCGGTCCCCGCACAGTGAAGGTTGTCTTGCCCTGGTATCGGGTTACAACCATCTCCCACTGACTGGCGGCCGCAGAGATAAAAGAGCCGCTGCGCTCACTTCGGGTCCGCCAGATCTTTTCGACAAAAGGCGCGTCCGAGGGTCTTTCGTCAAAGACAAAGTTCATGCTTCGACCCCTTTGGAAAATCTTTGAGCCGCCCGCGCTCGCGCCTTGGCCGCCACTTCTGCACGATTCTTCGCTGGCGTGTTGGTCTCCAGCGAGTGAAGCAGGTTGCTGGTGATGGCGGCTATCTCGTCAACGGCAGCCAGAAAGGCCGCTTCGTTCGCTTTGGAGGGCTGGTTGAAGCCGCTGACCTTACGCACGAATTGTAAGGAGGCCGCCCGAATCTCGTCTTCGGTCACAGGCGGTTCAAAGTTAAAAAGCGTTTTGATGTTTCGACACATCAGCGTTTCCTCCGTGGATCACTCTGAGGTTGTTGATGGGGGGAGCACCGGCTTGATATCGACGACCGGCGTGCCATCAATCGCTTCTAGTGGTCCCACTTTTAAGCAATGCCCGTTGATCTCCAGAACCGTAACCGGGTGCAAACCCAGCGGATTGGGGCGATCAGACGATCGAGTCGCAAAGACACCTGTGAGTGGTATCGTTTCGTCGTCGCGAGGGTGTACCTTCAAGATGTCGCGCTGAGCTTGGTGAAACCAGGTAATGACAATAATTTTATCGCCCACGGCGATACCGTCAAGTCCCTCCACCACCGCCGGATTCACTTCGAGCCAGGCGTCGGGTGCACCTTCGCTGCCTTGCTTGGGGGCTTCGTCACGGTCTTTGAGCGGCGAATGAATGATGCCAACCGGATAAAGTGAATAGTCAGTCTCTGGCATGATCCGACCCCGTGACCTTAATAGGGATGGCGATGTATGGCTGTTCGGCGCGAACTTCCAGACTCGGTTCGTGATTCTTGTTTTTTGTCATGATGAGGCCGCCTGCTGTTCGTCGCCATATCTTTCGTGGTGGAGCTGTTCTTGCCCCTTGTCTGTAGACTGGTAACGGAGGTACACGACCCCAGAACCAAACGTGTGTGTTTCAACGAGTCGCAGGTTGATCTTTTCATCCAACGCCGGGAAGAATGACGTGCCACTCCCCAGAACAACCGGCTGGATGAAGAGCCGGTATTCATCAATCAAGCCAAGCTGCACGAAGGTTGAGGCGATGTTGGGGCCACCTAGATCCATGTTCTTGCCGGGTTGCTGTTTCAGTTTCGTGATCTCTTCGACGATGTTGTCCCTGACTAGCCTGGCGTTCTCTTGGATTTGTTCAAGTGTCTTTGAAAACACGATCTTGGGCATGCTCTTCCAGATGCGCGCAAATTCGAGCTCATACTCTGGGCTTGACGGGTTTTTATCCGCCGTTTCCCAGTACGTCATGACCTCATATAGCCGCCGTCCGTACAGGTAGGTGTCGAACTCACTCTGCTGATCGTTGACGAACCTGTGCAGTTCCTCGTCAATGATGTGCCAATCCAGTTCTCGATTTGGCCCCTCGATGAAACCATCGAGCGATACCATCATCGAGTATATCACTTTTCTCATGGTGATCTTTTCTGTCATCGTGACTTCTCCTTTTGCGTTCTCTACTACCAACTATTTGGCCTCCGGCATGAGCATGTCAAGAAACAGCGTGACGCTCAACGCCAATGCACAGGAGACAAAGATGTTGTGGTGGGGAGGATCACCAGCCGGGCTTACTTCAAGCTTTCAGCCATCTTATCAAGACACTGTTCCAGGCCGGCTTTGGATATATCGTGCGCTTGATCCGTGGTGTAGCCGTGCTCCGTCATAGTCATCTCTGTCCTGCCTGTCCTGAGCCTGGTCGAAGGGTCGCCTAAATTTTTGAAGGTAATCACATGGCGACCATCTTCAGGGATACCCGCTTCCAGGCCCATTTGGGCGGGTGTTAGCTTATGGCCGTCTTTGTCGGAAAAGTTGAAGACGTATTCGATCCGCTCATGCGGCACGATTTTCGTGTATGTCCAGGTGCTGTACGTGTCCTGGCCGCCATATTCCTGCGGGGCACGCATGCAGACCAGCGACGTGCCACCCTCGCGGAAGTCCATTCTGGCAACCGGACAGGTGAAGCCTTGCGGTCCCCACCACTGCCTCACGTACTCAGGGTCGGTCCAGGCTCTCCATACCTGCTCGACCGGGGCGTCAAAGACGCGGGTAACAACGACATCGTATTTCTTTGGTTCGCTGCTCATAGTTGCTTCTCCTTCATCTAGTCCATCAGCGCGCCGCAGGAGATGTTGACCTCCGTGGCGGTCAGCGTACGGCCTTGATCAGAGGCTACAAAGGCGGCTACGTTGCCTACGTCGGCCAGCGTTGCCGTCCAGTTTAACAGGGCGGCTTGCTGAATCCCGGCGATGATTTCGTCCCGTCCCGGAAAATCATCGGCAGGGAGAGTCTCGATGATCCCCCCTGTTTTCAGCGTGACGACGCGGATGCCGTGCCGTCCCAGTTCGCAGGCCCACTGCCGGCGAAGACCCTCGATGGCGTCGAGGGCGACTTTGAAGCCACCCAGGCCGGGGAGAGTCTGCGGTCCACCGCCACCGAAGGCCAGGATCACCCCCGACCCGCGTTTGACCATATGCCGGGCGGCGGCCCGGGTGGTCAAAAACTGCGCCCGCATCGCGTTCATGATCGGCTTAAGGAAATCCTCAACCGAAATCTCAAGTAGCGGCTTCTGGACGTCTCCGTACCCGATGACGTTGAATGAGATGTCAAGAGACCCGGCCTGCTCGACCACCGCAGCAACATACTCATCCACAGCCTGCTCGTCGAGGGCATCTACGACGGCGGTGTCCGCTCTGCCGCCGTTTGAGCGAATTTCCTGGGCGACCTGGTCGAGCTTGGCCTGAGTGCGACCGGCAAGGAAGACCCTGGCCCCCTCACGGGCGAAAGTACGGGCCACCGCCCCGCCGATCGAGCCGCCCGCGCCGTAGATCACGGCAACTTTGTTCTCCAACAACATGTTCATTTTCCTTTTTGTGGATTTTTCATTGGTTGGTAACAAAGCAATACCACCCCACTTTCGAATATCCTTGAGCTGGTGAATTGCAGGTCCAATTTCTGTTTGATGCCTCTGAAAACCGGTGTGCCGTCGGGAAGCGCCACGGGGTCGATCATGAACTGATACTCATCAATCAGGCCGTAGTCGGTAAACAAATTGATGATGGTACCACTTCCCAGTATGGCCATATCTTTGCCGGGAGATGCCTTGAGCCTTCGCACCTGCTCCACGATGTTGCCGCTCACGATTTGCGTGTTCTCCCACTTTGCTTCAAATGGCTCCTGCGAGAGGACGATTTTCTCCGCCTTGTTCATCCCTTCGGCCACTTTGGGGAATAACTCTTTTGCCATCGGCGTCGGCCAAAAACTTGCCATGTGTTCATACGTTTTTCGGCCAAACAGGAGAATGTTGTCCTGCATGAGCATCTCTTCCGAATACCTTGCCTCTTCAGCGCCGTGCCTGTGCCAACTGGTATCTTCGTTCGGCCCCTTGGAGAAGCCGTTTATTGTTAGAAAGTTGTATGCCACGATTCTTCTCATGGCCCTTCTCCTTAATTTTTTAGGGGTTCGTAATAAAGCGCGCTGACTCCCAGGTCAATCGGCTCGGTTTTGATGAGCGCCAATTTAGTAGTGGGCATCCCGTCTTTGAAGAAACGCTTACCGCTCCCCATGATAATAGGATGAACCAGGAACCGATATTCGTCAATAAGGTCGGCTTCCATAAGCGATTGCACCAAGGTGGCGCTGCCTGGAATGAGAATATAGTCACCGGGTGCTTGTTTGATCTTCCTGATCTCTTCAATGACATTCTCCCTGATAATCCGCTGCGTGTTGTTCCAATCGGCTTTTTCAAGGGTTGTGGAGACCACATATTTGGGGGCGCTGTTCATCTTACCCGCCAGGCCGAATTCATCGTTTTTCAGTGCCGACCAGTATGGCGCGAGCATGTTATAGGTAGCGCCGCCCATTAAGAACGCTCCACAACCGAGGACGGTTTTCTGAATGTTTGCCGCCCGCGCCTCACTGTCATACGGTATAAACCATTCGTTAAAGTACTGTGGGTCCGAGTCAAAGACCCCATCCAGCGCCACCCAGGCTGAAACAATTATTTTTCTCATAAAACCTCGCTTAACGCTGCTGGTTATAGTCATAATTGACCATCCACTGGACGCCAAACTTGTCGGTCAGCATACCAAAGTAGGCTCCCCAAAAAGTTTTATCAAGCGGCATCGTTACCTGCCCGCCGGCTGAAAGCCCCTTGAACAATCTGGCTGCTTCGGCTTCACTAGCGGGGGCGATAGCAATAGAATAATTGGTGCCAATGGTACCCGGCCCCATTTCAGCCGGTGAATCGCTGCCCATCAGCATCGTCCCCTGCCCAATAGGTAAAGACATGTGCATGATTTTTTCGCCTTCACTTTCGGCCCCCTGGTACTCGGCCGGCATCTCCCTAAATCGCATGACCATCGCAAATTCGCCGCCAAAGACCGATTTGTAAAAATTAAAGGCTTCTTCGCAATTACCATCAAAGTGCAAATAAGGATTTATGGCTGTCATTTTTTATTTCCTTTCGTTTGGTTAAGCATTCGATTTATGTTAAGTACTTATTTCCCTAGTGCAGTCTCAGAAGAGATGTTCGAGAAAAAACGGTGGGGTGTTGGCCCTCACCCCCAACCCCTCTCCCATTGGGAGAGGGGAGTCGCGCAGCGACGGGGTGAGGGCTAATCCGAAAAGGTCTCCTATTTCTGCACTAGAGAGCATTTGGTAATTAATAATAGGGGGACAGGACAACAAGTTTTCTCATGTTATTTCCCTTCATACGCCTTCTTTAATTCGGCAATATCGAACTTCTTCATTTTAAGAAACGCTTCGGTCACTCGGGCGATTTTCTTCTCATCTTTATCCTTCAGCATCTCGTCCATAGCCGTTGGGACAATCTGCCAGGAGAGGCCATACTTATCTTTTAACCAGCCACACTGCTCAGCTTCGGGAACCGCAGAGAGTTTTTCCCAGTAGTCATCAATTTCTTTTTGCGTGTCGCAGGATACCATGAAGGAGATGGCTTCGTTGAAGGCAAAGTTGTGTTCATGGGCGCTGTCCATGGCGGCAAACCAATAATTCTCCAGCATAAAGTCGGCAAACATGATCGTGCCCTCTTTGTCCGGTTCTTGATTGGGGCCATAGCGATAGACCAAACCCATTTTCGAATCCTTAAATACCGAGAGGTAAAAATTGATGGCCTCTTCCGCGCGGCCAGCTTTGTCGCCGACAAACATAAGCGACGACACTATCGGAGGCCGCGGGTCACCTTCAGGATTGGTCAGGATCAACTGCCACGACAAACCGTACTTATCCTGAATCCAGCCATATCGCTTGCTAAAAGGGTACTGATCCATCGGCATGAGCACTGTGCCGCCTTCAGACAATTTTTCCCAAACCTTATCTATTTTTTCTCTCGCCTCCTTTTCTGGTGATGATGAGCGGTCGAATAATAACGGATCGAAATTTACCATAAATGACACCGATGGATTGAACTTGAATAAAGGACCGGCACTAATGGCCATGAATTTCTGCCCCCAAAGCTCAAACGAGACAACATCGCTGTCGCCCGACGGTGTGTTGTGAAGCGTTGTGATGTTCGTTACTGTGGAATCTGGAAAAATAGAAGTGTAAAACTTGGCCGCTTCTTTGGCTTCTTTGTCAAACCATAGATGGGGTGTGATTTTTTGCATCATCGTCTCCTTACAATTATCTTACTTTACTCGTAATGCTCAGGCTAAAGGTGACTGGCACTTGGTTAGTCCTAAGCTTTGCCGTTCTCAATCGTCTTGCCAGGAGAAAAGTGCCAGTCACCTGAGAAGTAACCTTTAATCTACATGCTAGCTTTGCTTTTTTTCAACAGTTCGTCGAGATGCGGACGATTTTCGAACTAGTTACCTTCCCAGGGAGTCATCAATTGAAAATAGTTACCATCAGGGTCAGCCAGGGTCGCAATCCACATGCCTTGCAGTTCATAGGGCTCTTTTATCACCGCGGCGCCGAGGGCCTTCATTCGCTCAAATTCTTCTTTGACTTGCTTCGTTTCGAAATTGAACATCACCCGTCCCGGGTCTTTGGTCGTCCCTTGTATCTCAGAGTGTTCCCCGACAGAGAAAAACGTACTGCCTACTTGCCAGCCAGACCAACCCCCCTCCACCATGTCCGCTGGTTTCCCAATGATTTTTTCATAAAAGGTAGCTAACACCTGGGGTTGTTTGGTTCCTATCATGACTGAATTTAGATTTAACATACTCATAATATATCTCCTTATCTTATTCTTTCCTACTCTTCCCGCCGGCGAACGACAGGCCTTTAGCCTCGAGGGCGCGGCGGAGCTGATCGAGCGCATTTGGCCCTATGCCGTGTAACTGTTTGATCTCGTCCTCGCTGAGTTCGGTGAGCTGCTCGAGTCGCATGTAGCCCGCCCCAAGGAGTGCCCGTCGCGCCGGACTGGCCAGCTCAGCCGGGAGATCGCTTTCCTGCTGATCATCACTTTGATTAATCTTCATGGATGTTTCCTTTTTTCCTTGATTTTTAA
Source organism: Anaerolineales bacterium (assembly GCA_015075185.1). Classification (GTDB taxonomy): domain Bacteria; phylum Chloroflexota; class Anaerolineae; order 4572-78; family J111; genus DSQQ01. Next base: position 101,538 of record JABTUW010000006.1, read on the forward strand.
CTCCTTTATTCCGCCCAGGTTGTTTGGGAAGTTTTGTTCGTGATGAAGGGATACCTTCCCACCTCTTGCGTTTGATAATTCTCTGCTAAGACTCTATACGCACGTGACCGCATGGCTAGCACCGTGACCATGAAGCCGACCAATCCGGCCATGGTAAACAGCAGCGCGATGCCCCGGTCAGTGCCGGTTCCAAACCAGGCTCCCAGCAGGTCTACACCCGCGCCGGTGGTCATAAAGGGGATGAAGATCAATTCGGCGATGGGGCCAATAATGAAGGCCGTGATCGGCGAGGCTGACTGCTCGACGCTTTGAGCAAAACCAAACACCCGGCCCTGGCGCTCAGGCGGGACTACTTTTTGCAGGATGGTTTGCTCCGCCGCTTCGACCACTGGGATCAGGCACAACCAGACAAACAGGCCCACGGTTAGCAGCACAATGGAGGACTGGATAGTAAAGAAAATACAAATTGCCCACATAACGATATTGGTCAAAAAGAGCATTCGCAGCGGGTTTTCCCCCAACCCTTTCCTGGCCACCACCAACCCGCCCACGATAAAGCCCAGGCTCAAAAAACCCCACAAAACGCCCCAGACCTGGACCGAAACCAGTAACAGGCCGTACACATCCATCAGCGACATGAAGACACCGCCCAGGAAGTTATTGAAGGTGTGAAAAAAAATAAGCCCAAATAGGCCAGGGACAACCTGAATGGCCTGGATAGAGCCTCGGATATCAATGCTGTGGGTTTGAGCATGAGCAGGGTGGACTTCCTTGGTCCCAAAGGGCAGAGTCCATAGATGAATGATGACCAGCAGGGTTAGCCCGATAGCCAAGACGAGTACCCAAAATACGCCCAAAACCAACCGCCATGCCGCTCAGGATAGAAGCAACCAGGAAGGCCACGCCATTGGCGCTGCCGACAAGGCCATTTGCCTTATCCCTTTCTGCTTCGGGAATCAAAAGGGTAACGAGGGTTGAAAGCGCGATCCCGCGCAAATTTCCGGCAATGGCTCCAAACAGCGCCAGCACGATGAAGACCCAAAGCGTGACGCTGGCAGGATTGGTAAATTCAACGGATGGGGTTGAGACGAAAATGAGGCAGGTCAGCGCGTATAAAACCAAAGAACCGAGGCTTGAAAGCATCATCGCCGTTTTCTTCTTATACCGGTCAACCAGAGAGCCGAGCAGAAACCCGGAGAGGGCGACTGTTACCAGATATATACCAGCCATGACTGATGTGACCGTAACCGATCTGGTTTCAAGATAGACCCAAAAGGTGACAGCAAACCAAACAAACGTATTGGTCACTGAAGCCGCCAGTGAATTTGCTAAAACAGCGTAAAAAAGTTTTGTCATGCGTTCTCTCCTGAATTTATCGCAAGAGTACGAAGAGTACCTTTCAAGTTTAGTGACTCTTCTTGTATCTGGGTACACCCACTTGGGCTATTATTTAATTATTTCGCTTCAAGCACGGACAAAATATTGAGGTGCGACATAAAACCATCGTTGAGCCTGAGCGCACTTTCGCAGGCCAGCAAAAAGATCATCCTCCACCTCACGCCCGCCATTGACCAGGCTCATCGCCCGATAATAGCTTTGCCAACCCCACAAGCGGGCCTGGTCCGCAACGGAAAGCTCTGCTCGCTGCTGAGGGGCGGGCAACTGGGAACGGTGACATTGAACTGCTTGCCAGACTTGCTGCCCATACGCTGAAGTATCAACCCAGGTGGTAATGGCCCATTCTGGCCAGGTGGTAAAACGCCGCTCGACCTTATCCACCGGCATCACCAACCGGCCAAAGGTGGCTTCATAAGCCACTTGCTCTGCCGGCCCAAAAGCGCGATAGTACAGTTTAGCCACCCGGTGGGCTGAATCCCTGGTCAGGCCGTCATAATAAGGGTCAGCCGCGGCCATCACCGCAGTGGTGGTCAATTGGGAAATAGCAATGTGGTCGGGGTGACCATACATCCCATTGGGATCAAACGTGACTACCACGTCTGGCTGAACCCGGCGCAACTGGGTCACAATTTTGGCAACGGCTTCGGCGGGGTCGGCTCGATCCAACTCACCATCTTGATAATCCAAATAAACAACCTCGCGCAGGCCAAGTATCTGTGCTGCAGCCCGCAGCTCGGCCTCGCGCAGCCGCCCCAATGCCTGCGGACCCGGATTAGCGGCGGCCGGACCGAACCAGCCACGTTCGCCGCGCGTGGCCATGACCAGATAGGTTTGGACGCCTGAGGTAGCATATTTGGCAAGAATACCCCCTGTGGCCAGGGACTCATCGTCGGGGTGAGCCAGCACACACATCAGTTTTAACGGTTTATGATTCATCGTTTACCTTGGTTGCTACCCGTGAAAGAGATTTGATAACTGTCCAGATAGTCATCTATACAGATTCAGGCTGTTGTTGCGCTGGCAGGAGACTTACCTGCCAACGCATGTAAGCCACGAACGTGACCAGCCCAAATATAACAGCCGCAGAAATTGCCGAACTTATTTCGCTCCTGAACAAGTGAAAAACGGTAGCACTCCCGGTCACAATCATCAGACCTGCCGCGGCCCAAATGGTCAACCAGGGTAGAATGCGAGTTAAGCCGGGCAAAATGAAACCGGCTGCAGCAAGTAGTTCAGCCACCCCAATGAAAAAGCGGAACTCAGGGACGATACTTGCATTCATCAGCTCCACCAGTTCTGCGGGTGGAGCCACGAAGAGCCACCCATGCCACAGAAAATAAACTGCCAGTAACACCTGAAGTACCCACAGTACAATGTTCATTGAGTTCTTCCCCCTTTTCTCAGTTCGTGACAAGCACGTTTAGCACAAATGTTCTGGTATTATAGGACTATTACTTCAAAAAGTCAAGTACCCGTTTCATATTTTAAGGTTTAAATTGCTAACTTTGCTTTTTTCGCCAACTTGCTCTATACTATAGAGTATGAAAGATCGAAGTTACAATCAGTACTGCGGCCTGGCCTACGCGCTCGATATCGTCGGGGAACGCTGGACCCTGCTCATTATCCGTGAATTGATGGCCGGCCCGCGTCGCTTTAAGGACCTCATCAACGGACTGCCCGATATCAGTACCAATTTACTGGCGGAGCGGCTCAAACACCTGGAGCAGCAGGGGCTTCTCTGCCGGCGCGTCCTGCCGCCACCGGCGGGATCAACCGTCTATGAGCTGACGGCGGTAGGAAAGGCCTTGGAAAAGACGTTGCTTGAACTGGGAAAATGGGGCAGCCAATTTGTGCCTCCCTCGTCGGAAGGAGCCGCCTTGCTGCCGGTGGGGTCCTATGCGCTGACCCTTAAAATCTTTTTCCGGCCGGAACTGGCGCAGGGGGTCCATGAAACCTATGAACTTCACGTTGGCTATGAGGTTCTGCAAGTGCAGATTAATGAGGGTAAGATTGACGTTCGGCAGGGTGAAACCTTAAAGCCGGACGTCGTTTTCCGGACCAATATCGCCTCGTATCTGGGGTTATTGCAGCGACAGATACAACCGGAGGAGGCAATTGCCAGAGGTCTCGTTCGGGTTGAAGGTGATCCTGGCGCTTTGAGTCGCTTCCTGGATTTATGCGGGCTGCCCGGCTTACCTTAATCACTGCGCCCCGCTTGTATTTACCCCGCAGCTCAATCGTGCCTCATTGAGCGCAAGTCCGGCTTGACCCCGATAAATAACTCGCGCTGATACGGATCGACGACGACGCGCGCCTCAAAGCCTGTTTCACCTAACCAGTCGAGCCAATCCTTCCGGGCAAACAGACCCTCAAGGTGCCGGTCGTGCTCCACCCATGTCTTGTCTGCTCCTTCGCGCAGCATATAGACATAATGCGTTACATAGGTGGTATCACTTTCATCGGGATCGTAACACCACTCCAGGTAGCGCAGTGCCCGCTGCTCCCCATCGTGCCCGCCGTGCTCGGTACTGGCGGTGAAGGTCTCTTGGAGGCAATCCGGGACAAACAAGGCGACGCCGCCAGGCCGGCAATGAAGGTAAGCTGTTTCCATGGCCGCCCGCAGGTCGGCCTCGGTGATCATATACATAATGGCGTCGTGGATAAAGACAGCATCAAACAACCGGCCCAGCCGGACCGTGCGCATATCGCCAACGAGATGCTCACACTCGGGGTTGAGAGTGCGGCTGACCGCCAGCATTCCCGGTGATGGGTCAACCAGGGTCATTTGGTAATGAACTTTTAGATGGGAAGCGTTGTTGCCACCGCCGCTGCCCAGTTCCAGCATGGTCTGGAGAGGACTTTGGCTAACTTCGTTGAAGACCTGGTGGAAAAAAGCGGCTTCCTCGGCATAATCATCCGGGGTTGAGAGGAGGGGCCACCAGGTGGCCAGGTCTGTGTACAGCTTCGGAAGCTGTTCCATTGTTTCTTTTATCTCCTTCTTGGGACTAACGATCAGGGATCAGTGATTTCAAAAATAAGATAATTATGCGATCTTGTCAATAGCGACCGAATAACTTGAGATACAGGGGACCGATTTGATCCCCCGCCTCAACGGGAAGTGGTTGCTATTGGCGCTTGCAGCCACTGCGGCTCCACTTCGACCGGCCCGCTCTAACTCCTCCAGCATTTCCCGGCCGTTATTCTGACCTGTCAGGGCATTGGCCAAGAGGCTGTTCAGCCGGTCGAGGACAGCCATCTGTAGCAGACGGGTATAATTTTGTGGGCAACTCCTATCGTTGGAAGTTGTTCGACGCAATCACCCATCCAATGGTTTAGGGACAATGAGAAGCAGATGCAGATCTTAACCGAACGACTCAATCTGCGCGAGTTTCGGGAAAGTGATTAGCCTGACGTTCTGGCCTATCAGCGTGACCCGCGCTATCTACAGTTCTCCCCTTGGACCGAGAGAACACCCCAGGCAGTGCAGGATTTTATGCAGATGTTTCTTGACCAACAACAAGCCCAACCCCGTCTCAAATATCAACTGGCCCTCACCCTCCAATCGAACCCCCACCTCATCGGCACCTGTGGCATCCGCCTGGCGTCGGCTGATGCTCAGGAAGGGGATATTGGTTACGAACTGTCACCTGAATATTGGGGTTTGGGCTATGCCAGAGCCATCGTGAATTTTGGGTTTACCGGGCCTTTAAGGCTAATCACGACAGGAATTGTCGTATTTTTACTATAAAATGGGCTTGTGGTGATGAGTTATGGCCCTCCGGCACGGGTCTTAGAACCGGCAGAGCGACGCGAGTTAGTACGGGAGCAGGCCAGGACCGTGGCCAACCGGCAGGCTTCAACCCAGCCAACAAGTTAAAACAAATTTGATAGGTTTGAAAAGGAGTGTGAAAATGACCAATCCACAGATTTTGCGAGGCGTTGCCACCCTTAATTTTTGGGCGGCTGATCTGGAGGCAGCGAAGAAATGGTATACCGAGCTGCTAGGCCTCGCCCCCTACTTTGAACGCTCAGGGGCTGATGGCAAGCTCGCCTATATCGAGTTTCGGCTCGGCGACTACCAGCACGAACTGGGCATTATTCACCGCAACTACGCCCCACAAGGGGCAACAACCAGTCCGGGAGGGGCCGTGGTATACTGGCACGTGGACGATGTGGTCGCAACGCTTGAAAAGTTAATTGCGCTGGGGGCGAAAGAATATCAACCGCTCACAAAGTGGGGCGAAGCGGGCTTCATCACTGCTTCCGTGGTTGACCCCTTCGGGAACATCCTGGGCATCATGTACAATCCTCACTATCTGGAGATTCTGGAAGCGACCCGAAAAGCGTGACTTTCGTCTAAACCGGTAGCCCACAGGAGAGAGATCAATGAAAAGCCTGGACATCGCGCAGTTGCGCTTATCCAATCAACATCTAGCCGGCAACCCGCTCAAAACGGCCTCAGAGGTGGTAGCCTGGCTGGGCGCTGTCCAGGCTCAGGAGTATGCTTGGGCCAAATGGGCGCTCGGCCAACGCACCACCGGCCTGACCGATGCCGCCATCGAGCAGGCCCTTGCCGAAGGAAGCTTACTGCGCACGCACGTCATGCGGCCCACCTGGCATTTTGTCACCCCCGAAGATATCCGCTGGCTGCTGGCGCTGACGGCTCCGCGGGTTAACGCCACTGTGGCTTCTTACTATCGCAAGCTCGAGTTGGACGAAGCGACCTTTGCCCGCAGCAATGCGGTGCTGGCCAAAGCGCTCGAGGACAGCAAGCAGTTGACCCGCCCGGAGCTGGCCGCCATCCTCCAGCATGCCGGCATTGCGACGGCTGATTTATTACGATTTGGCCATATTATGCTGCGGGCCGAATTGGATGCGGTGGTCTGCAGCGGGGCACTGCGCGGCAAGCAACATACCTACGCTCTCTTGGATGAACGGGTGCCCCAAGCCAAGACCCTGGAACATGACGAAGCCCTGGCTGAACTCGCCCGGCGCTACTTTACCAGCCACGGCCCGGCCACGCTGGCAGATTTTGGGTGGTGGTCGGGGTTAACGATGAGGGACGCCCGGGCTGGTCTGGAAATGGCTAAATCGCATCTCGTTCAAGAAGTGAGCGATGGCCAAACCTACTGGCTCCCTTCCTCGAGGCCACCAGTAAACGTTACCTCGCCCGCCGTTCATCTGCTGCCGGCTTTTGATGAGTACACGGTGGCTTATAAAGACCGGAGGGCCATCCTTGACCCGGCCTATCCTCCCCAGGCGAAAATTGACATCCTCAACCCGGCGATTGCGGTCGATGGCAAGATCGTCGGCACCTGGAAGCGCACGATCAAGAAAGACACCGTTGTTCTGACCCTCAATCCATTCACGGCGTTGACAGAAGTCGAAAACCAGGCCATCGCTGTGACCACCCAGCAGTATGCCGCCTTTCTTGAACTGCCGGTTGTGCTGGCCTAACGGGCCGCCCCGATATTTGCTTCTTTCAGGGTGCGCCTCGCTTCACGAGCGGCAAAAAGACCTCCCGGCGGGGCCTGAAGGCGTTGTTGGACAGGCTCGACTAGGTTCCCTCGACGTTTTGGGCTTTGAGCGCAAAGTAAAGCGTGCCACCAGGGTAAGCGCCCTTTAGCCGGCACCGTCCAGTTCCAGGTAAGCTGGCCGGCGGCAACCGCGGCCCTGGCAGGTTGTTGGACCCAATGGTCAAAATTCACCGGGCCGTGTAAGGTGTCTGCCAGTAGTACTCCGCCAGCTAGGTGGCTCACCTTAGCCCTGTTTCTAACTTGGCCCTTTTCCCTCTTTCCTAAAATTTGGGACACGTCCATTCGTCATAGGATGAGGATAATGGATATGATAGCGGCAGGTTATTTAAGTCCAAAAATTCCTACCTCTCCCAGAGAGGCGGGATGACAATTTAAAAAGAAACTGCTGCGAGTAACGATCGCAGCAGTTACAGTCCGAGCAGATCCGCTTCACGGCTGGAAACCAATCAGCGCATTCTACCCCTTATTGAGATACTCTCTCCTTCTTGCATGGAGAAGAGTCGTGTCACTACGGGAGCGACGGGACTTGAACCCGCGATCTTCGGCTTGACAGGCCGACGTGTTGACCACTACACTACGCCCCCAGGTTAATTATCAATTGTCAATGACAACTGTTACACTGGGAGACCAGGATTCGAACCTGGATATACGGCTCCAAAGGCCGCTGTCCTACCATTAGACGATCTCCCAAAATGTTAGATTTATAACGTAATGGTGCCGAGGCCCAGACTTGAACTGGGGACCCTTTGATTTTCAGTCAAATGCTCTACCAACTGAGCTACCTCGGCGCAAATAAGAGATGATTAAAACTAAAACCCTTTTTCAGTGCCAAACTATGCAGTTGTAATGACCGGCAGTATAGCATATTGCGTCCTGCCGGTCAAATTTTATCCCCTACCCACTCAAATTAACTTAAGCCTAATCGGGCGTGACACGGCCCTATCCTTCCAAAGTGTCATCCGGATTCTTGTCACTGTAAGCCCGCTGCCGTTCCGGATCCTGGCTGTGGGTGTAAATCCGCAGCGTGATGTCCGGCCTGCTGTGCCCGGCCTGCTGGCTGATGTGATGGAGCGGAATGCCATTGTTCATGCTATGTGTATGTGATTGCCGGCAGGGCAATCGTCTCTAAATTTGATAAAGGCGAAGGGTGAAAGGATAATCAGGTCATCATTAGAGTCGGAGGTAAATGATGACCAAAACACCGAAGATCAGCCTAACTGATCACCTGAACGAAGTTGAAGATCCTCGAATTGACCGGACCAAACGGCATCAATTATTAGACATTATCGTCATTGCCATATGTGCAATCATCTGTGGGGCCGATGAGGTTTTGCTCAAAGGGTACCCGGTCGCAAATCTGCTGGCGAGCCTGGAAAGGCTGCTATTTTCGTCAGAAATATGAAGGATTGAAAGAGGCCAAAATGTCCAGTTCAGGCATATGAGGCGATAGTAGGCTTTTCGAGGAGGCCGGAGCAACGGAGGGTTGTCTTAACCTTAAGTCATTTGCCATAGTCCGCATGTCATTTGACCAAAAGAAACCGATCCGCGAACGGTCTTTTTATTTACAATCAAATTAGTCTTCGAGACGATGTTTTTCAGATGTAAAAATGATATGCTTTAACTGCGCTTCTCAAACATTCAGTTTTAACGAGGAGGTTAAAATGATGACAGAATTCGGTGATCTGGACAGCCAAAGACCGCGGCCCCTCTGGCAACGGGTATGGCCTGCCGGGCCACATCACCGTGTGCGACCCGGCATTCTGGCGCCTATCCGTAAATACTGATCTGCTTTCACCGGCGACCGGAGGACGGGCCCAATCTGGCTATATTGAGCCGGGTCCGGATGGTCGTCTCAAGCGAAATACCCCAGAAGGAGATTAAGAGTGATAGAAATTCTCTATCAACCGGAAGCGGTTTGAGCAACATCGTGAACAGTGAGAAATCCGAGTATTACAAAGATTAGCGACGATAGGTAGTTGGTAGATTTCGCCCCCTATCCGGTTTTATGCTATCATGACCCTTGATCTAAAAATTATGGTACCTCAGAACTTTTAATGTCACGCTTTTCCCTGGCCGGCCTACGAGGCCGTTTGCTGCTGCTGGTGCTGCTGGCAGTCATTCCTATCCTGGGCTTGACCCTGGACACGCATCTTGAACTGCGCCGTCTCGTCGTGGCCGACGTTAAAGAAGAAACCCTCCGCCTGGCCCGCTTTGCCGCCAGTAGTCAAGAGGACACGATCAAGGATATTCGCCAACTGCTTTTTGCCCTATCTCAACTGTCCGAAGTGCGCGACGCTGTCCCGGATGCCTGTTCGGCCCTCTTCGCCCAATTGTTGCGGCAATACCCGCAGTATGCCCAGCTCGGCGTGGTTGCCCTGGATGGCCAGGTTTATTGCAGCGCCCGGCCTGATGATGGCTCACTGAATCTGGCCGATCAAGCCTTTTTTCAACGTACCCTCCAGACCGGTGCCTTCACGATTAGCGATTACCAGGATTACCAGAGTGAGCCGATCAGCGGCAAAGCCACGCTCAGTTTTGGCTATCCGGTCCTCGGCGAAACCGGCCAGGTTCAGGCGGTGGTCTTTGCCTCGCTGGACCTGGCCTGGCTCAACCAACTGGCTGCCCAGGCCCAACTGCCTGAAGGCTCAACTTTCACTGTGATTGATCGGAATGGCACTATTCTAGTTCGTTATCCTGATCCCGACCAGTGGGTCGGACGCACTGTGCCTGAGTCACCAATTGTCAAAATTATCAGGTCTGAGCAGGATGAAGGCACAATCGAGGCTGTTGGGGTTGATGGAACCCAACGCCAATATGCCTTCACCCCGCTGCAGATTACGCCGGGGGAGAAGGATGTTTTTGTCAGCGTGGGTATCCCCACCACCATCGCCTTTGCCCATGCCAATCGCGTCTTGACCCAAAATCTGGCCGTCCTCGGACTGGTGACCCTGCTGACCCTGGCTGCGGCCTGGTATGGAAGCCACGTTTTTGTGCTACGCCAGGTGAACGGCCTGGTGGCGGCCACCAAACACTTAAGCGCCGGCAACCTGGCAGTCCGCAGCGGATTGCCGTACAAACATGGCGAGTTGGGCCAGTTAGCCCAGGCTTTTGACGAAATGGCCGAGTCGCTGGAACGCCGGGTGCTTGAACGAGACCAGGTGGAAAGAGCCTTGCAGGAAAGCCAACGGGCCATGGCCACTTTGTTGAGCAATTTACCCGGCATGGCCTATCGAAGCCGGCATGATGCCGCTCGCCCCATGCAGTTTGTCAGCGAAGGCTGCCTGGACCTTATCGGCTACTCCCCGGCCGAATTAACCGGAAACGGCAAAATCGCCTATGGGCAGTTGATCCATCCCGATGATCGAACGCCGGTCTGGGACAAAATGCAGGCGGCCCTGCAGGATGAGGAACCATTTCAACTGATTTACCGGATCACCACCGCCGCCGGCACGGAGAAATGGGTTTGGGAGCAGGGCCGGGGCGTTTTCTCAGCCAAAGGACCGCTCATCGCCATCGAAGGTTTTATTACCGATACGACCGAACGCGTCCAGGCCTATCAGATGTTAGAGCAGCGCGTGGCCGACCGGACCCGGGAACTGTCGGCGCTGTACGAGGTGACCGCCGTGGCCAGCGCCTCCCTGAACCTGACCACCACCCTGGACCGTTCCCTGGAGCAGGTGCTCACGGTGATGCAGAGTGAGATGGGCGTGATTTATCTGCTGGACCCGGCTCACCAAATTATCCGTCTGGCGGCCTGGCGAGGCCTGCCGATTGACATCATCGGCCAAATAGACACCCTGACTCCCGGTCACGACTTGGCCGGTTGGATCATTGAGCACGGGGAACCCCTGGTGGTGCCCCATTTGGCCAACGACCCCCGCGCCTCAAAGCTGGCGCTGGCCGGCGGCGCTCAGGCTTTTGTCGGGGCGCCGATGCGCGCCAGAGGCCGTGTGTTGGGGGCGCTCGGCGTCATTGGGGCCGCCGGACGGCAGTTTGAAATGGAAGAGGTGGCTCTGTTGGCTTCCATTGCCGATGAGGTGGGCGTAGCGGTCGAAAATGCCCAGTTGTACGAGGCCGAACGCATTCAACGTCATCAGGCCGACACCCTGTTGCAGGTTGCCTCGGTGGTCAGTTCAACATTGGAATTGAAGGAAGTTCTGGCCCGCATTCTTGACCAGTTGCACCGGGTGGTGACATATGATAGCGCCTCGGTTCACCTGCTGGAAGGAGATCAATTACATATCATCGCCGCGCGGGGTTTTGCCGACCTGCGCCAAGTCTTGGGGATCACTTTTGCGCCGCCCGAAGTACCCTATTATCAAGTTGTGGCTGCAGGCCAGGCTCTCAACCTGGCCGACGCGCCGGCGCTTTACTCTGGCTTCCGCCGTGCCCCTTTTAGCCATATCCAGAGTTGGTTGGGTGTACCCCTGCGGATTCAGGGGCGTATGATCGGCATCATTGCCGTAGACCGCCACCAGCCCGGCGGGTTTGCCCCGGAGGAAGTCCGTCTGACCACTGTTTTTGCCGACCAGGCCGCCCTGGCTCTGGAGAATGCCCGCTTGTACCAGCAGGCCGAGCAACTGGCGGTGATGGAGGAGCGTAGCCGCCTGGCCAGGGAACTGCACGATTCGGTAACCCAGGCATTATACAGCCTGACCCTTTTTGCCGAAGCGGGGCGGCGGGCCGCCGAAGCCGGCGAGAAGGAGCGCGAACTGGGCTACTTGACCCGCCTGGGGCAGGTCTCTCATCAGGCCCTCAAGGAGATGCGGCTGCTGGTCTACGAACTGCGGACGGCGGCGCTGGAAAAAGAAGGGCTGGCGGCCGCCTTGCAGCAGCGGCTGGATGCGGTGGAGAAACGGGCCGGCGTCCAGGCGCGCTTACTGGTGGAAGAAATGGTCGAACTGCCGGCTGCCGTCGAGGAAGGGCTGTACCGGATTGCGCAAGAGGCGCTCAACAACATCCTCAAACATGCCGAGGCGACCTCAGTCATCGTGCGGCTTAAGGCCGACAGCGAACAGGCGGAGCTGGAGGTAATAGACAATGGCCGGGCGTTTGAGCCGACCAGCCTGGGCAACGGCGGAGGGATCGGCCTGACCAGCATGCGTGAACGAGCTGAACGGCTGGGCGGCTCATTCGCGATCATCGCGAAACCGGGTGAGGGCACCCGGGTGATCGCCACTGTCCCCACCCGGCGGAGTTGGTCCCGGCCCATTTTGCCCCTGGAAACGTTGAGGGAGGTATCGTCATGAGTCGCCCGCACCGGGGTCGCTGGAGCCACTGGCGTCGAAGGTGATGGGGTCGCTGGTCTCATCGTGGTCAGTCAAGAAATTGGGAACGCCTCTGTCCATTTCTAATACTTGTCAGGGTTTATAAGCCGGGATAGAGCGGGTCACACTCGGCGATGTGGCCCGGCAGGCCATGCCCGTTACCGTAAGGGCCGCGTTCTTTGGCCGTCCAGATTAACTTTTCCTCGGCCATCAGTTCCAGGGCTTCCTCCAGGCTCAGGCTCAGGACCTCCTCACCGGCCAACTTATCGCCCACATCTATAGGTACCCGGATCCTTTGGCCCTGTGTGCGGGGAATAAATTCAATCTCGCCATCAGGATGGAGCTTGATGGACACATTAGAGCCGGCCACGGACAGGTCGCCCGCGTTGGGAATCAGGATTACGGGTCCATCAGCCAGGGGTTGGATGTAGTTCAGCCCGTTGCCGGCGCAGGCAGTGATGGCATAAGCGTAGGCCGGCTCATCTTGCAGCCAGACCAGGGTCATTTCTTCGAAGAGAACCCTCATCTCCGGGGTATAGAGGATGGCGCTGGCCGCTTCTATTGCCGGGAGCGGGTTGGCCTCGGCTGTGGCCGTTACCGGCTCCGAAGCCTGAGCGATCGCCTGACTCCAGCCAGGCAGTGAAAGCAACACCGCTAAAGCCGTCAAACTAACCAGGAATTTTGTAAACATTTTGACCTCCTTGTTAAAACTAAATGTTTTACAACCACAGCTAAAGCATATCATTTTTGAGCCTGAAGCGCATCGTCTCGAAGACCAATTTGGCTGTAAAGAAAAAGACCACTCTGAGAGCGGTCTTTTTTGGGTCAAATGACTTGCGGGCTGTGGTAAATGACCTATCCTTTCAGGTCGGCCCACCCTTCGCGCAGGGCATAGAGTGCGGCTTGAGTCCGGTTGGCCAGGTGCAGTTTACTCAGAATGTTGACGACGTGAGTGCGGGCCGTGCGCTCGCCAATGGCCAATTTGTTGGCGATTTCCTGGTTAGACAAGCCCTGAGCCACCAGTTTCAACACCTCTAGCTCGCGCTCGGTTAAAGGCTCCCTGGCCGGCGACAGGTCGGAGGGGCGGTTGAGTTCTTGCACCAGCTTGCGGGCAATGGCTGGGTGCAGCGAGGATTCGCCGCGATAGGTGTCACGGATGGCTTGCAGTAGTTCGTGAGGCAGCGAGTCTTTTAACAAATAGCCCAGCGCCCCGGCCTTGATAGCCGGAAATACCTTGTCGTCTTCGGCAAAGCTGGTCAACACCAGGATGCGGGCGTCTGGGTTGTCTTGCTTGATCTCGGTAATAGCTTCCAGCCCACCCTTGTGCGGCATCACTAAATCGAGCAGGATTATATCGGGCTGTAAGGCACGGGCCAGTTGCACCGCTTCCAGGCCATTAGCCGCTTCACCCACTATTTCTAGCCCTGGCTCACTGATAAGCAGCGCCCGCAGCCCTTCTCGAACCACCGCATGGTCGTCGGCAAGCAGCACCCGAATATGTTCCACATCTTTCATTTTGTTGGGACCTCCGTCAGATTGTTTACAGGCAGAATCGGCCTGGACCTACCCCGCCGGCTGGGTAGCCCGTTGCTACTGGTTGTAGTCCCATTGGCTCCCACCCCGTTGGCTGGACAATGCGATCATTGTTCCTGGTCAAGGTTAATTATAAGTGAGTTTGGGCCGATTATCAAAGACGGATCGCCGCAGCTTCACCTTCGCAGCGAATGCGCTCGGCCTCCACGATGGTGACGGTCTGGATCGGCCAGGGCAGGCGGTAATTTAAGCCGGAAGTGGTCACGCCCGAAAATTTGCCAACGGTGCGGATAAACCCTTCCTAACCCGGCCACACGATGTACACGCCCGATAGGAACCATAGTAATAACAATAGCAGGAAGATGGCAACGAAGATATAGAAAGGTTTCCGGCGCCTCAAAAACCACTCGGGACTTTGTTCCTTGAATTGGACAAACTCCCGCTGGTGGGAAGGTTTCTTATGATTAAAGGTCATGTCTTAACTCCTACGCCCAGAAGGTCAACCCGTGACGCTCCATGATTGGCAACGTCCCTTCAAAGTCGGCATCTACTCCATAGCGATTCGCAATCTCCGCTATGATTTCAGGATTGATCTCATCCCCGAAGGCATCGAGATCGCGGAAGAGTTCTTCAAAGCCACCGGGCGAGATGATCTCGAGGATACGCGCCGGCGCATCGCCCGCATTCCAGAACGTGTGCCACTGTTCTCGCGGCTTAAAGATCAGGTCGCCTGCCTCGCCAAAGACCTCCTCCTCGCCGAGTAGCGCTCCCACCCGCCCTTCGAGTATATAACTATACTCGTCCTCTCGGGTATGGCGGTGCAGCGGCGCTGCCAGGACTCGTGGAGGCAGGAGATGTTCCACGAGCGCGAAGCCGCCGCCGGAATCTTTGCCGCTGATCATGAACCGATCGTGCATGATACCTGGTGTACCCAGGGTCTCGCCGTCGCGAGGCCCCAGCACCCGTGCACTCGTGATTGGCCGGCTATTCGAGGTGATTTTGGATTTCTGTATGCTCATTTAGTTTCCCCCATTCTGTTACTAAGCATCTAACAATTGTGTGACGATGTGCTGTGCTACTGATTATTGACCTCCATTGCTACAGTCGGTTCAGCTCCCTCCTCTTCACCGTTATGTCCTCCCGGTGAGTGTCCCGGTAAAACGTGGCTAATTAACACAGTGGATATGCCACTCAAGCCGGCAACCAAAATACTGCCCAGATGAACATCGTTCAGTGGGTCAAAATAGCCAAGCGGCAATGAGGCTATGAAGCCACCTACAATGGCCCCGATTATCCCAATAACGATATCACCGGGACCGTTATTACTGCTTTTTATGAAGAAACCCGTCAACCGACCTACAATTACACCCATGATAATCCAAGATACCACACCCATTTTAACAAACTCCTTTCGATATGATTGGTAGATTCGCCAGCTTTAGAGGCCGGCGCCAGTTTTTACTTTTAAGATAACAGCTTCTCTATACTCGTCAGCAGGTTCGCAGTCAGGTACCCTTTGAGCAATACCTCGTCGGCGCCAGCGTGTTGGGCTACTTGTTGCTGCCGAGAATTTCCGGCCAGGACTATGCAGCGGGTCTGAGGCTGTTTAGCCTTAATCTGCCCTAACATAGCCCTGACCTCGTCGTCTGGCAAGGTAGAATCCAACAAGACCAGAGTTGGGTGGCGTTCGGCAACCATTTTCAGCGCCGATGGGCCATCCTCCGCTTGACCTACAATCTTTAGCCGAGGAATGGTGGCCAGTAATGCGCTCAGGGCATCTCGCAACCGGCCTGGTCTGGCTACGATTAAGGTTAACTCCCCCATTTTTCATCTCCCGGCCATATCTTCTTGGCCTGGTTTTATTGACCGAGCCGCTATTTTACAACCAAGACCGGACACCCAGCCTGCTGGACAACCACCTTACTCACGCTGCCCAGAATGACGACACCTGTCCAGATAAAGGTTGTACGCACACCGCCTGCTCTCATGGGCGTTACAACGGCGTCAATACGTTGATCAGAACCGGACACAAAGGTTACATTCGACCCACGTGTCACCTCACCCCGGGAGGCAGTTCAAAACTTACGGCGTGATAAGGACTACCGGCGCTGCCCTGACGTTTCGAGGTCTCCTGCAAACCCAGTTCGGTGCTGGCTATGGCGAAGGTTGCCGTCCGCCCACTAGAACGCATTTCAACAGGGATCGCCTCCTGGCCGGGGTTGATAACAACAACAGCCCCATTTCCGACGTTTAAATTAATTTTAGCGCCGCTATAACTCCGCTCGCGCACGAGATTAAAAGACTAATACCCCACCCCCACAATAATCATCAGCGCAATGATTACTCGAATTTTTGTACCCATGGTTTGCTGCTTTGTGATAATAATTTGGCTGCCCGCCTGATTAGGGGTCTTTTTCTTGTCCCCATCATACCATTTTTCAGCATCAAACACATTGGTTCAAAGACCAATTGGGATTAAACAAAAAGACCACTCTCGGAGCGGTCTTTTTTGGTCAAATGACCTGGGGGTGATGGCAAATGACTTATATTTCCAGAGTAGAACCAAAACCTAAAAATTTACTCGGTCTGTGGAGGGTTGGCCGAACCTGCCACCGTATGGGTATCCATTGGTGCTAGCACCATTGGTTACTATCCCGCCGGGTGAAACCGCCAGCCTGATTTACACCTTTGACCAGCCCGGCGATCTTTTCTACGGCTGTCACATCCCCGGCCATTATGCCGCCGGCATGAAGGGGACGATCACAGTAACGGCGGTCAATTAAATTATCAGCAGGAAAGTATCCCAATGACAAACACAATCTTAAATGTACCCGGTATGAGCTGCAGCCACTGCGCCAAAACAATTACCACAGCCCTGACTCAAGTGGCAGGTATAGGGCAGGTCCGGGTTGACCTCCCGGCCAGGCAAGTCCAGGTCGAGTATGATGAAACCCAAACCGAGGTCGAGCGTATCGAAGCAGCCCTTCAGATTGTAGGATACCCGGCAGCCTCGGTTGAAGCTAATCCAGCTCAACAGGTCTTGGAGTAGAACAGCCGTACCATTGGTTGTGTCTGTTGCAGTCTGTAGTTGAAATACTGTTTAGCGGAGATGAACGGAGGAACTGAACCATATGCAGCTAATCAAGTGACCAAACGGGACAGGAACCTGGCCCGGAACGAAGCCAACAAGAAAATAGTGGGGGAGATCCAGGCTGCCCCCACTTTCAATCGAGGAGATAGATCATGGATTAAAAGTAAAAGTTACCCTCCCAGCACAATCCCGGCTACACCGGCAACAATGACACACGCGGCGCTTAATCGCAATAGTGGGGCTGCCTCCCGTAAGAACCACGCTCCCAGCACAACGCCAATGACAATACTTAATTGTCGTAGCGCCACGACATAGCTTGCCTGAAACGCGAGTTGGTAACTCCAGAGGATGAGCCAGTATGCGCCAAACACCCCAATTGCTGCGACTGCCGCCCAACCCCAACTCGCCCAGCTTGATTGGTCCGCCGTTGATTGCCCCATTGCTTTCAAGATCAACCAATACACAACAGCAGAAGCGGCCCCCTCATAGATACCGTACCGACCTGCCGCCCAGGGGCCTCGCGGGATAAAATCGGCAGCGATTTTGTCAGTTATGGTGTAGCCCACAATCGAAAGCGCAGTGATAAAAGCCCAGAGCATGGCTCGATTCCAATAACGCCCTATACTAAATCCTCGCCAGGACTCCAGGGGTATTATAAGGCAACCGATGGTAACGAGGATCATCCCCAGCCAGGCTACAAGTGAAGGCGCGCGGCCGCGCGCTGCATCCCCCACGGCCACCAGAAGCACCGGTAGGGAGCGGGCGATAGGGTAGACGATGGTAAAATCACCGGAGCGATACCCCTGGGTCAATCCCAGGTAGTAAATGGCCTGAAAAATACCGGCGACAATCAGATACCCCCACACGTGCATCAACATGGGTTCTGGCCCAAACTCCGCCATAAGGACCGGGCCAAGGCCAAGCACACTTGTTACAATCGTGATCTGTAAAAAAGTAGAATGAGAACGCTGGCTGCGGAGGATCAAATTCCAACCGGCATGGAGAAACGTTGAAAGTAAGACGAGGAAAATAGCTAAAGGGGGCATGAGGATGGCAAGCACCTTTCCCTTGGGTGAGATTTCACGACCAGCACCGGGCGTTGACGATAATCCTAACACTATACCCCGGCCCCAGCAACCCTGCAAATAGTGTCAATATCAGGTTTTGGTTTGAATCCGGTTAAAGTCGGGCAGGCCAGCGCATCTCAAGCAAAAATTTCTTCAACACAGCGCCCTTCCCAGTCAGGGTGAGGGTTGATCTTGAGCAGCCGGGCTAAAGTTGGCGCGGTATCGAGCAGGCTTACCGCAGTTTTTAGCTCATAGCCCGGCCGGATTCCCGGCCCGGCCACTAACCAGGGAATGGTCATATCCTCCGGCGAGTCGGTGCCGTGGGTCCGTTCGTGCCCCCCGTGATCGCTTTGCAGCAGAAGCGTGCTGTCAGGCGGTAACGCAGCCAAAAGCGTTCCCAGGGCGCGATCTACCCGTGCCAATTGCGCCAAATACTCTGCAGACATCCAGCCATGCCGGTGGCCAATGCTGTCAACGGTGCCAAAATAAACAAAGACAAAGTCAGGCTGATCTGTACTCAGGTAGCGCACCGCCTCGTCTGCGATAACCTGATCCCCATTGGAGTCGGTATAAACATTGTCCCGAAAATAGGAAAAGGCCAGGCTGCCAGGCAGGTTGAGATTGCGCAGCGGTTCCCAATTATAGAAGAAGGCGCAGCGCTTGCCGGCGGCATGAGCCTGATCAACCAGACCCGGCAGCGGCCGGGCCATCGGCCGCCAATCGTTGGTGGTGACGCCGTGGCGTTCTGGCGGCACGCTGTGGAAAATAGACATGTGGCATGGCAACGTCACCGAGGGCATGACCGATGCGGCCCTGAAAGTAAACGCTCCTCGCGCCGGTAAAGAGGCCAGGTTCGGGCAATCCGCGGCCGCCAGCGCGTCCGGTCGAGTTCCATCAATCAGCACAAATACAACTAACGGCATCAGCTCTCCTCATACTTCTAACGTAGAATTTTTGGCAGAAAATAAGGCCGGTAGCAGCTAAAAGACTGCTACCGGCCAGTTTTATCACAGAATTGTGCCTGAGTGACTAATTTTGATAAACGCTCAACACATCATGGTTGATATTGGTGGCAATGCTCAGCTCGACGCCCTGATCGGCGGCTAGATCAATCGTGCCGGTGGTAGCGACAAAGGGCAAGCTGGCGGTGTAATTGTAGCTGCCCGGCGGCAGTGGCAGCGTGGTGGAGCTATTGTCGGCAATCAAGTAAGCCTGGTTGTTAATGGTAAAAATCAAGGTGTCGCCGGCGTAATTTTTGACCAGCAGCCCGTTGGTGACGGGCGTAGTTGGGGCACTGGCTGGAGCAGCCACACCGCCGGATGTAGGCAATGCTCCGGGGGCCACAGCGCCCTGAGGAGCAGCTTTGGCCGTCAAGTCTTCCTGAGATAACTGCAACTCAACCGGTAACGGCAGCGGCGATGGCTCGCCAATATCATAGTCGGGTTCCGGCTGCAACTTGGCCGAAAAATTCAGACCCATCACCTGGCCCACAGTCAGATTCAGTTCACCGTTAAAGCTGCCATTGGGCACGCTGGCGGTGTAACGATACAGGCCAGGGGCAACGTTAATTTGCAAACGGCCCGGAATATTGTTAGTCACCGGCGGCACTTTGTAGAGGGTTCCGTTCAGGTCCACTGTCAGTTCGTCGCCAACATAATTTGTCCAGGCAATGCTGCCCTGGCCCGGCGCAGCCGCTACAGGCTGCCAGGTATCACCGGCGGGTGCTTGCGGCGCGGGAGTCGCAAACGGGTCAATATCAAATACAAAGACATATTCCTTGGGTTTTTCTAACACGTTACCATCGCGGTCCAAAGCGGCGCTGGTCATTTCCATGCGCGCCGCCTTGCCCACAAAACCGCCGGGGGAAATGACAAACGTACCGGCCGAGCCGGTGTTCACGCCGGGAACGTTAGCCGCATACTTGTGCTCGCCGGGAGCCAGTTGCAATTCCAGCCGCCCCCCGCCGGGCACAATGGCAGTGCCGGGGATGGTATAGGTGACGTCATCCAGGTCGAACACCATATCCTGGCCGAAATAGTTGATAAAAACAAAGTTAGGTTGGCCAGAGGTACCCTGTTGGGCATACGTGGCCGAGGGGAAGCTGCCTATCACCACCGCAATAAGGAGCAGCAATCCCCCTGCGAGTAAAAGGTTTTTCTTTACCATGAGGCTTCTCCTAATCTGTGAAACTTTAAACGAGATAACACACTTAGCCTAATTATACCTCAAGGATCAGAAAACCTTCAATGGCAGTTGGAAAATCAGCTTACCGTTTGTAAGGTTTATCCAAGAAACCGTGCTGGTAGAGCCAATCTTCCAGGTCTTTGTTATTCGGCTCGGTGATCATGGGGCCGCGATTGTAGCCCTTGAGGGAGCGGTCAGCAGGCCGGGGCAAAAAATCAGTATAAGGCAAATCCTCACCGGAATTGGCCAGGATGATGGTCGGCACGCTGAGAAAACCGGTCCACTCTCTGACGCGGTCGGCCATAGCCGGGTCAGTACTGATGTTGATCTCACGATAGGGGATATGGTAGCGGTTGAGTAAATCGCGAGCCAACGCTACCGAGGGGCAGTAGGCACTGCGGACGTACATAACAATTTCTTTGTCCATATTGATTTATCCAGTTCTGAAACGATATGGATTAGGGAGATGACGCGGGCGGAACGGTAAACCTCGAAATCTCCGCATTGTTGGCGTTGCTCAAAATGATGGTCGTACCCGGAGGCCAGGCCGCTTCCCCTTGATTCAGGTAAAGGTCGCTGGCCGTGTTTTCGCCGGCTACCGTATGGATGCGGATACTGCCGCCGCTAAAGAGGATAATATCGGGGAAGGTAACCACGCCTAACGGCGAGCCTTCCAGTTTCCAATCCTTCAGGCTGGTCCCCGCCCCCTGATTGAGAATGACCAGGGTTTCCTGAAAAAGATCACCTGGACTGTTCACCTCACTAATAACAACTTTGATTTCGTCGAAGGGTGGGGGAGTGAAAGTGGGCAGCACGGTTGGCGTTGGCCCTTGTTGAGTTGGCGAGGGGGAGGGCGTCGGGGTGGAGGTCGGTCCCACGGTTGCTGCCGGCTCAGGCGGAACCGCCGCATCGGCTGGCAAGGGGGTCGGCGGGTCAAAGGGTAAAGGTGTGTCCGTGGGGATGGGCATGGCGGTAAAGGTTGGGGTCGGCAGCGAGGCACCGCTGGTCGGAATGACGAGCTGCTGGCCTACCTGAATAAAATCCTGATTGGTCAAGCCATTTACCGTCATCAAGTCGGAAAGTGACACGCCAAATCTATCGGCAATAGCGCCCAGGGTATCGCCGGCTTCAACCAGATAAGTACTTGGCCGGGTTGGTGGGGCGGTCGCACCAGCCTCCACCGCGCCGGAAGCAGCCGGAGGCGAACCACTCGCCGGTTCAGGACTGGGCACGGCTGCACCTTCTGGCCGGGCTGCTGGGGTAGCAACGTCGCCGGGCAGGGCAGGTCGGCCCGCAATCAACACGACCGCTACACTAATAACCAGCGAGATGACTGCGTTGACGCCAATAATCAGGGCGAGCTGGCCCGGCGGCAGGCCGACGCTGGTCAAACCCCGCTGCCGGTATTCGGGATAGTCGTCATCATAATCGTAATTGTATCGGGGTTCATCCATCAGCTTTTGTCCCCATTTCCACGCCAGTGCCATTATACTCCAGATTAATATGGCTGACAATGAGCGACCGAGGCCGTGAGTAAGAAGTAGTAGGCCACACTTTAAGCGTGACCTACTACTTCTTGACAATTTTAGAAATAATAGTAGAATATCTAGGTATTAAGATGAATGCAAATGGAGGAGAGTTATGACCAAACTCGATCTGCGCACCGGCAGCACGGCGGTGATGGTGCTGCGGCTGCTGGCGGAAAAGCCAATGTACGGCTATCAAATTGTTAAAGAGCTGCAGACTCGCAGCGAAGGTTATTTTGATCTGGAACAGGGGACCCTGTATCCGGCGCTGCACCGGTTAGAAAAAGATGGTCTGGTGGATAGCAAGTGGGAAGTGGTTGAAGACGGGCCATCGCGCAAATATTACCAAATTACCGAGGCAGGCCGGATCGAACTGGAGAAATCGGCCCGGCAGTGGAGCGATTTTTCCCGCCATCTCTTAAAATTGTTAGGCGGAACGGTGCAGTAGGCCGGGTGAATATGACTTAGGTGGGATTGCCTAGTCATTTCATCCCCTATACGCTATAGACGTTAGGCTAGATGCGCCAAAAGGCACTGCCATCCTTACCCAATTTTGTGCTAAAGTAACCTGCGGAGTCACTTGAGTCTATGTCTGCCATAGAACAATACCTGAGGGATTTCAAGAAAACGATTCCAGGTGATCTGCAAAGCGAAGCTGTTGCTGAAGTTCATTCTCACCTGGAAGAGCTGACCCGTGAGTGGCAGCGGCGCGGCCTGTCGCGCCCGGAGGCCGAGAGTAGGGCGGTAAGTCAATTCGGTGTGCCGCGGCACATTGGCAATCAATGGCGGCGGGCAGCCGGTGTCGTTGATTGGCCGGATATTCTCCTGGCCGCCCTGCCTATTCTCGGTATTACCGGCCTGGGCTGGGAGTTCGCCGGCAAATTTATCCCCCTACCCATTTATCTGCTTATTTTTGGTTTAGGCGCGTTTGTCGCCTGGCAGCGGAGCTGGCCGACCTGGTGGTATGCCTGGTTGGGCTGGCTCTTTTTGGCATTGCTGGTCAAGCCAGAAACCCACTGGGCCTTTTTTATCATCTTTCCCATTCTGGTCACTCTGCTGGCCATTGATAGTTGGCAGCATGCGACCTTAATGACCCTGCCCTTCACAACTTATCTGGCCTTTGCCACTATTATTCAGCGCCAGCAGCTTGTCACAACCGGATGGGGACCAGGTAACGTTTATCCCGGCAATATCGTTTGGCTGGAAACGGCTTTTTCGATTTTGTGGATTGCAGTTTTGGCGGCCAGCTTACGGGCTGCCCGGCCCAGCCGGCGCGGCGTCTACTTGCTGGCCGGACTGATTGGCACCCAATTGATTTACCTCGGGACCGTAGCATTGATGATTATGGTGGCTAAAACTTTCCCCGACTATTTTATCACGACCCTCACCACTCGCAGCCTGCTTCTGCACAAACTGCCGCTGGGCCTGGCTACTGTTGGGCTAACCCTCTACCCGCTTTTTGTTTGGCTGGCCGTTCGTTGGATTCAACGGAGTAAAACCTGGCCCGGTTTACCCGCATAAAAGGTTCCATTCTATTTCCTGGCGCTATGTCGCCAGGAGTTTTTTTGACATTTTACCTAGATAATCTATTTATAACGATAGATGATGGTGGAGACAATGATGAAAACAAGTCGGCGTGGGTTCTTAAAAGCTTTGGGACAGGTCGTGCTGGGCAGCGCTGCGGCCGGGGCAGTTGGCTATGGCTACAGCACCGAAATCGAGCCGGACTGGCTGAGCGTAGAACAGTTGGAGATTCCGCTCAAGAAGCTCAGGCCGGCGCTGGAGGGTTTTAAGATTGTCCATATGAGTGACATCCACCTGCATCCTTATACTCAGCTTGAGTTTGTGCAGAAAGCGGTCGCCAAGGCTAACACGTTGCAGCCTGATCTGGTTGTTTTAACAGGTGATTATGTGTTGGAAAGCGCAGACTCGATTTTTGAACTGGCTCCGGCGCTGGCGGGTCTCAACCCTAAATACGGTATATTTACCAGTTTGGGCAATCATGATCTGTGGACCAATGCCGAAGTTGTCTTAGCCGGCTTGCGGCAGGCTGGCTTACCGGTTCTGGTTAACGATGGCGTAGCTTTAGGTGTTGGTTCAGACCTCCTCTATCTGGCCGGTCTTGACGACGGTTGGAGCGGCCAGCTTGACTTAACGGCAGCTCTGGCTAAATTACCACAGGATGCGCCGGTAATTCTGCTGGCGCATGAGCCGGATTTGGCCGACAATTTTGCGTTGGATGGCCGCATTTCGCTGCAATTATCAGGCCATAGCCACGGCGGGCAGGTTCGTTTGCCGGGAATTGGGGCGCCGATTTTACCCTACCTGGGCCGCAAATATGATCAGGGCTTGTACCGGGTGCGGGAGATGTGGGTTTATACTACCCGGGGCATCGGCCTGGGTCCCGTCCCAACCCGCTTTAATTGCCCGCCCGAAATTACAGAAATTACGTTGGTTGGCGCGTAACATTTAGGAGTCGTCACGAGCCTTTAGTACACCACCGATAATGAAAATATATTTCTGACTAGAGCCGAAGACCCCTATGGGCTGGTTACTGACAACTGACTACTCTTTTCGAAGGAGGCTTGATACAATTGACCATTAACCTGATTATTCTGGCATTGAAACGACTTTGGAGCAGCCTATGCTGGCTTTTTTGGCTGGGTTGGGCACTTCTTGGCTTGGGGCTGGTCACCTGGTATGGGCTGCGCTGGTGGCCCGGCGACCGTTTTTTGCCGGTGCGGCTCTTCAATTACTTTATGCCCTGGCTGCTGTTGGGGCTGATGCCTGGGTTGGCCCTGGCCGGACTGGCCCGGCGCAAATGGGTCGCTTTCATCCTGGCGGTGCCGGCTCTCTTCATTGGCCTGACTTTTGCACCGCTCTTTCTGCCCCGCCCGGAAGGGGTGTTGGCCGCTAATGCCTCTTTCAAGGTAATGAGTTACAATATTTGGTACCACAACGATAAGGTGGCTGAAGCGGCTGGCCTCATTCGGCAGGAGCAGCCGGATATTCTGCTGCTGCAAGAGCTGTCCCCGGGTGTGGCCAAGTCGCTGACCAGGGAACTGGCCGATTTGTATCCCGGTGGCCAACTATACTGGGCCTATGAGTCAAGAGCTTATCAGGGGATTATTAGCCGCTTTCCATTGACTCCCGTTGAGTTAGCCTACGATAAAGGGCGCACCCAAAAAGTAATTGCTGCCACCCCAGCCGGGCCGGTTGCTGTTTGGAATGTGCATCCCAATACACCTCTCCCCTGGTCACGGCAGTACCGGCAAATCTCAGCTTTGGTCGAAGATATGGCGGCCGTAGACGGGCCATTGATTGTCGGCGGCGATTTCAACACAACCGATCAATCGGAGACCTACCACCTGGTGAACCAGTATCTGCATAACGCACATTGGGAAGCTGGTTGGGGCTTTGGCTTCAGTTTTCCGGCGCATCAGCCCCGCTTTAGAGATATCCCTATCCTTACCCCCGTCATTCGCATTGATCACATCTTCTACAGCCCCCACTTTTTTGTCAGCAGCGCCCGCACCTTGAGCCACTCCGGCGGGTCAGATCATTTCCCGGTCACAGCAAAGTTGTCGCTGGTGAGGTAGGGAAGAGCGAAGAGGCGAGGCCACGGCAGACGTTCCTTTCGCCTCTTCGCGTCCTCGTTGCTGCGCGTCAGCCCGGAATCCAAATCCGCTCGGCTAATTTGCCTTCACCGGCCCGCAAGGCATAGGCGCGCAGGCACTGCTCTATGTCGGCCGGAGTATCGAACAGCGTTGGCGTCTGGGAGGCGTAGGCGCGGATGCTCTGTATTTTGGCTTGTAAATTTTCTTCAGAAAAGAAGTGGAGACGGGACTGCAACGGAGTGGTTTTTAAAGCAGCCAGGGTAGTCTCCAAGGTATGGCCCCAGCCCGCGGCAGCGTAGCGCGAGTCGGGGTCAGCGTAGGGGTAATCCTCATAAAAGGCAATGGCCCAGCCCTGCCGGTACAACTGCCAGGCGGCAGCGTGGACTAACTGATGGTCCACATGATGGCCCACGCCGAGGGGGGCATAGATCAGCATGTCCGGCTCCGCCGGGATGAGTTCTAGCAGCGCTTCTACAATTTTGGAGGCCAGGGGCAGGTCATCGGGGTGGATGGCGCCAAATAGGTCGGCGTTATGGGTGTAAAACCATTGGCCTCGCTCTGGATGCCCGCGGTAGATACAATCATTGAAATTGAGTCGGAGATAATCGGCGCCCAGAATTGCCAACGAGGCGCGGTCTTCGGCCTCTCGTGTGGCAATGACATCGGCCGGGTTGCCCCAGGTGCGATGCAACGATTGCGCAAAGGGAGAAAGCGGCTCGCCGGAGGGCGGCGGGGCGGCACAAATAGTCACGACCAGGACGGCTTGTCCCGCCTGGGCCTGCAGATGAATGGCTCCCCCACAGGACAGCGAGGCATCATCGTAGTGGGGAGAGAGGTAGATGTGGGGGTACGAGTGGAACATGGTGGCTCCATCAATGAACAGCCGTGGTACGTGGTGCGTGTTCCGTAAAGCTCCACGAAACACACACCACGCAATACGCTGCTTTCTCAGTTGCCTTTACGACTGAAAATATCGTAATAGTGAATCGCCGTCTCAATGCCCCGGTAAAAATTGGGCAGGTGGAATTTTTCGTTGGGGGCATGCAGCCGGTCGTCGGGCAGGCCGAAGCCCATCATGACGACGGGCATACTGAGTAATTTATCGAGCAGGCTGACCACCGGGATGCTGCCTCCTTCGCGCATGTAATACGGCCGGCGGCCAAAGCCCTGTTCATAAGCTTCCGCCGCTGCTTCGATGGCGGGGGTAGAGATGTCTACTACCGCGCCATCCTCACAGCTCATTTTTTCAATCGAAACCCCCATCGTTTTGGGGGCAATGCGCTGGATGTGGTCAATAAAGAGCCGGGCTGTTTTATCCGCGCTCTGGTTGGGCACCAGGCGCATGCTCACTTTGGCGCTGGCAACAGCGGGAATGACCGTTTTTTGGCCGGCCCCAACAAAACCGCCGCGGATGCCATGAATGTCCAGCGTGGGCCGGACGCTCTTACGTTCCGCCGCAGTGTAGCCGGCCTCACCCCATAGGGCCGGGGCGCCGGTTTCAGCCAAAACCGACTCGTCTGTGATCAGGCCGCTGTTCATCGCGGCGCGTTCGGCAGGAGACAGGTCACGTACATCATCGTAAAAGCCGGGAATGGTGATGCGGCCCTGCTCATCATGCAGCGAAGCCAGCAGCCGGACCAGCGCGTTGAGGGGATTTTGGACAACTCCGCCGTAGCTGCCGGAGTGCAAATCATGCGTTGAACCCCGCAGGGTGACTTCCAAATAGGCCAGCCCGCGCACGCCGGTAATCAGAACAGGCGTATGGGGGTCAAGGATGTGTGAATCGGAGATGAGGGCGGCATCAGCCTTAAGCAAATCCAGGTTAGCTCGCATGAAGGCGCTCAGGTTGGGGCTGCCGATTTCCTCCTCGCCTTCCAGCATGAATTTAATGTTGAGCGGGAGCTGTCCGGCTCCTTTGAGGTAAGCTTCGACTGCGGCAATATGGACGTAGAGCTGGCCTTTGTCGTCGGTAGCGCCCCGGCCAAACATATTGTCGCCTTTAACCGTAGGCTCAAAAGGAGGAGTCAGCCACTCATCCAGGGGATCAATGGGCTGCACATCGTAGTGGCCGTAAATGAGCAGGGTTGGCGCAGCCGGGCCGGCGTCCAGCCAGTCGGCATAAACAACCGGATGGCCTGCCGTAGGCATAATTTGAACATGGTCCAGTCCCAGCCCGTTTAATTTGTCCGCCAACCATTGAGCGGTGCGCTGCAAGTCGGGTTTGCTTTCGGGGAGGGTGCTGATGCTGGGGATACGCAGCAGCGCCTGCAAGTCCTCCAGGTTCTCGCCGCGGTGATGTCGGGCATAAGTCAGAGCATCATGATTCATACAAAGGGTGTCCTTTCACGGGTCAATTGGGCGGATTATAGCATTGCCAGGCACAAAGCCCCAATCTTTAACCTTCAAATTTGGACAAAGTTTTGATTTGAAGTATACTTGTCGTTTGTGTGTTTTGACCATAACCACAAGTAAGGTTACTGCCTGTTGTCAGTGGCCCGTTGTTTGTTTTAGAAATTTGCCAACAGACTACGGACCACTGACCATAGACACGACAGTTCATTCCATTGATCTTTGTTGCAACTGGGGAGTTACTCTAATGAAAGTTTTACTCATTCAAGACGTTGACAATTTGGGCTATGCCGGCGATGTCAAAAAGGTCGCCGATGGGTTTGGACGCAATTATTTGATTCCGCGCAGTATGGCTGTCCTTGCTACCGCAGGGGCGTTAAAACAGGCTGAGACGATTCGCAAGGCTGCGGAAAAACGCCGCGCCCACGAAATGGCCGATGCCCAGGCCATGGCTAATCAATTGACGGGCGTGGAACTGTATTTCGAGCGGCGGGCGGGTGAAACCGGCAAGCTGTACGGCTCCGTCACTTCGGCTGATATTGCCGACGAAATCAAAGCCAAAACCGGCCTGGAAATTGACAAGCGCAAGGTCGCTCTGCCTGAACCGCTTCGGCAGTTGGGCGAGCAGGAGGTCACGATCAAGCTGATGATTGATGTGGCGACGAGCATCAAGGTCCACGTCCTGCCCGAGGGCGGCATTTTGGAGCGCGAGCGCCTGAGCAAAGCCGAAGAGGAAAAACTGCTGGCTGAAGTTGAAAAACCGGCCGAAGTTGAAGCACCGCCTGAAGTTGAAGCACCGGTCGAAACTGAAGCATAAATTACCCGGCCCAAGAGTTTAGTTGAGCAAAACCCGCGCTAGGCGCGGGTTTTTGATTCCAGGTCAAAAGGTTTCTATGTTCCTTTTCGACCTTTGGCGGGAACAAACGTTTTTACACCAGGATAGGTAAACCATTGCTCCACATCAGCAGCCAGGCGCTCAAAATTAAATGTATCCAACTGGCTCGCCGCCTGTAAACTAATCCCTTTGATCAAGGCAATCACTTCCGAGGCTGCGCGCTGGACATTAATATCGGGCCGAAATGTACCCTGGCGCACTCCCTCCTGGCAGATAGCCTCCACATGCGCCTGCCAGTCTTCATTCAAGTTCCTGAGAATAGCTCGCACGAGCGGGTCTCGCTGTGACCGCAGGTGAAGTTCGGTGAAGACGGCGAACATCTGCGGCGCTTGCTGCAACTGGTACTGCAAATCCAGGAAGATACGGCGCAGCTTTTGGGCGGCTGTTTCATTGTCCTCGACCGGCAGGGGAGCCTTGCTGGTGAGAAACAGGTGGACCATGTACTCTACCACCCCACGAATGAGATCTTCTTTGCTGTTGAAATAATAATGCAGGGTGGCGATGTTGACTCCGGCATCTGCCGCTACATCGCGAACCCGCAGCCCCTCAAAACCTTTGGCGGCAATGAGATGATAGGCTGCCAGAACCAGCTCCTGGCGACGGATATCGCTGCGGGACGACCTGGGTAGAAGTGTCTGCTTTTTGCCAAGAATGCTCTTCTGCTTCAATCCGATCTCTT
The DNA here is from genome assembly GCA_015075185.1 of Anaerolineales bacterium. Classification (GTDB taxonomy): domain Bacteria; phylum Chloroflexota; class Anaerolineae; order 4572-78; family J111; genus DSQQ01. The sequence goes on from JABTUW010000006.1 coordinate 130,681, forward strand.
TTCAAGCAGGTGCTTGATTTCCATCATAGTCCTAATCTAAAATTATGTCAAGCACTTGCTTAAAAAATAAGCAAAAGGTACAACAGGTGATAATTTCTAGCTAACTTCTCTCGCCGGGGTAACTTCTACTTTGGCCAGCCAGGCCGGCAGGGCCTCAACCAAACGCTTTAAAATATCCTTTGCCCTTTCGACAAAAACGTGAATAATGCCAGAATAGGCTACGCCGCCGCTGCAGCCAACCACATCGCTGACACCGCGCATGATCAGGCAGCGAGTCCCATTGCGGGCTGCCACCCAGGCAATGGCACCGGACTCCCAATCCCCGGCAACAGCACCCAATTCTACTTTTAGCCATGGGATGTCTTTAGCCAGCAAATCCCGATCGGCAGAAACGAGTAAGGTCCGCCGTACGGGGTGGGGGTAATTCTCACCTAGCCAGGAAAGATCAAGGGTAGTGGTATAATGGGCGATATGCTCGTCGTGGTCGCCCATCTGCTCGATGATGTCGTAGACGAGGGTGCGCTCGGCCAGGATAATGGTACCCGGCGTGATTTCCCCTTCAAACCCGCCGCACGTGCCTAGGTTGACCAGTAAGTTAGGTGACCAGCGATCAATCACGTATTGGGTCGAGGCGGCGGCGGCAATCTTACCCCAGCCGCCGTGGAAGAAAACAACCGGCTCAAGGCGTCCGGCTACCGCCAGATTTTTGACAAACCACTCCCCCAAAGGGGAAGACTGTGGCTGAATACCGGTCAAAAGGGTACGGATGACTTGCCATTCGATATTGGCAGAAATAATAACCACAAAATTAGCCTTGTTCATGACATATACCTGAAGATGTATCCTTTTTTTATCACGGGGGGAATTTGCCTATCTCCTTAATGTTATAATAATAGAAGAGTCATTTTGTATGTTGCTCTTTAGATTCAGTGTCAAAAGAGAGGACAAAAATGAGAAATCCTTTGACCCAGCATAAAGATTTGAAGTGGAAATTGACCTTTAGTGTTTTGAGCCTTATCCTCAGTGCTTTGGCGACACGCTTGGCTCTATACTTAACCAACTAAAAACTCAGCAGAAGTGCTGATAAGTTTTGGCAGAAAAGCACAAAATAGATAAACCCTAACCAAAAGAAAGGGTTTACCGATGAAATTGAATGAGTATTTGAGAGGCGTATTGTCCCATTTTAACGATAAGCGCGTGATCGAAAATGTGACCACCTTGGTTCAGAACATTATTGAACATAAATCCATCCGCTTGTGGTCTATCTCAGAAGACAAAGCGGAATTTGAGCGGAGCAAACGATTGTTGGATGGATCATTAAAGTCGGTTCTGGATGACCAAAAAATCTCAGCGGCGATCCGTGAGCATAGTGTCGCCGCTTTGGGCGATGAAGCCCGGTTGATTGTGTTGCACGACCCGTGTGATATTCGCAAGGAACATGCCCAGGTGCTGGAAAAGCTGGGCAAAGTCCGAGACTTGGACGGCAACCTGATTAACGGCTACAGCACCTTCAATAGCGTGGCGGTGGATGTGACTGGGAAGAAATTGTACCCGGTGGATCTGACGGTTTACAGTAATCGGGATGAACACTATGTAACGGTAGCCGAATTGAAGGCCCTGGCGAAAGCCAAGCTCCAGCAGATTGACCCTCAGCGCGCTGAGCAAATTGAACAATTCGTCCAAGAAGAGAGCCATCTCAACTTACCTCGGCTGAGCCGGGCTCAATTAAAACAGGTCAGCCAAGCCTTCAAGCAGAAAAATTCGGACATCAAGTTATGCCATGTCTTAGATCGGCAATTTGATGGGTTGGATTATTTTGAATTCATTGACCAAGAGTTGGCCGATGAGTTTGTCATCCGGGCTAAAATCTCGCGTAATTCCAATGAAAGTGAAACTGATGCCCAAACCGCTGAAACCGTGGCCGTCAAACTCAAAGAGGTGGCATTTGCGCACACCTACAGTTGGACGCTCAAGAAGATCCGGGTCAAGAAGAAAGTGTATCAGGACGCTAAATGTCTGATCGAATGGGACACGCTGGTACTGAATGAGCACACCTATACGGTGGTACGGGTTACGCTGACCGACCGCCAGGGTAAACCGATTTATAAACAGCCACTGTTATTAATCACCAATATGGCTGTCAGCACCGCCGAGCAAGCCCGGGGCATTTATAGCCTCTATCTCATGCGAGCCAAAATCGAAGCCGTGTTCAAATTCCTCAAAGACGTTCTGGGTTGGGAGGAATTTCAGGTGCGGGATTATGAGGCGATCAAAAATATCATTGCCCTGGCTTATTTTGTCGGCGGCTATTTCTACGAAATCGGCTCAGACTTAACCCACAACCCCACCATTGCCTTAATCGCTCAATTGGGTGGGGGCAAAGGCCAAGTCACCCGTTATTATTTTCTGCAAGGGCTCAAAAAACTGCTCGTCCACGCCAGTGTCGCCCGTTTTGTTAAAGAACAAGCAATTAGTGATGAAACCTTTGAGCAGATGCTTGCTTTTGTTACATGACTTCACTCAAAAGCAAAGAGTTCTGCGGAGTTTTAAGTAACCAATAAAATTTGGGGCGAAACTGAAAGCCTGCCCTAGTTTTGGAATAGCCATGACTCAAACTGTTCCCCCCCTGATTCCCAACTGGTCGACCCGCCGGGTTGTACTGGCCACTTTAGTGGTGTTGACCGTTGCGGCCGGTTTTTGGCTGCTCTACCATTACCGCTTGGTTGTCTTTATTCTGTTTGTGGCTATCGTGCTTGGCATAGCCATGCGGCCGGCTGTAGCCTGGTTGCAGCGTCGTGGCCTTTCTCCAGCTTTTGGCGCTATTCTGGTCTATTTGGTCTTACTGGCTCTACTTATTGGCTTCGGCTTCCTGGTAGTGCCCTTGTTGATTGATCAGATCGCCACCATTTCGGCCTCATTACCCGATTATTACGAGAGTTTGCGTAACTTGATGATAAACTCTCCCAGCCGGCCCATCTGGCGCTTGGGGCAGCAACTGCCGGCGCAGTTATCCTCTCCCTCCATTTTACCTGGCTTGAATAACGAAGTAGTCCCCCCCGAGGGAACCGATCCGATGGATACGGTTGTCCTCCAGACTTTGAATTATGGAAGCCTGATTGGCTGGAGTACCTTTGTCACCCTGGCGACGCTTTTATTGGGGTTTTACTGGATTCTGGAAGGGCAGCGGGCCACGCGGACGATATTATTATGGATGCCGATGTCGTGGCGGGATGGAGCGCGTGCTATTTTTGACGAGATTGAAATCAAAGTGAGCAGTTATATTCGCGGACAGACCTTCCTTTGTTTAATTATAGGCATTTTATCTCTGGTCGCTTATCTGTTAATTGGTTTGCCTTACGCACTGGTACTGGCCCTGATTGCCGGTCTTATGGAATTGGTTCCCTGGATTGGGCCGGTATTGGGCGCGCTTCCGGCTCTGCTGCTGGCGCTTTCGATTGACCCGATGCTGGCGGTTTGGGTGGTGGTAGCAACTCTTATTATCCAGCAGCTTGAAAATAATGTGCTGGTGCCCCGCATTATGGACGAGTCAGTTGGGGTTAATCCCATTGTTACCCTCCTCTCAATTGCCGCCTTTGGCTCGCTGCTCGGCGTGCTGGGCGCTATCCTGGCCATTCCTATGGCCGCGATTATTCAAATCCTGCTGGATCGCTTCCTGCTTGGCCCAAGCGCAGTTGAGCAAGAAACACCGGCAGGCCGAGATACCATGAGCGTGCTGCGCTATGACACTCAAACGCTGATCCAGGATATGCGGCAGCATATCCGGCAGAAAGAGCTAATTCCCGACGAAGAAAGCGATCAGATTGAAGAGAAAATTGAGGCCATTGCCACCGATCTGGATAGTATTTTGGCCCAATTTGCCCCTTCTGAGACTACGGCATGAAACGACTGGCCTGGTATACTACCGTTGTTTTGGGCACAACCACCCTGGTGCTGCTACTATGGCAGTTCAGGCAGGAATTCTTGGTGTTCCTGCTCTCCCTGGCCATGGCGGCGGCGGCTCGCCCGTTGATTAATTATTTAAACCAGCGGTATCGCGTGTCACCTGGTCTCGCCTCAATCCTCATTTATGCCGCTGGTCTGGTGGTCATCGGCGCTCTGTTTTATACCATCGGCGGTTTACTGCTGATCGAACTGCAACGCGCCGCCAATAACTTTGCCTTGACTTACGAAATTATCATAGCTCAATGGCCGCAGGGCACCGCCTTTCAGCAGGCAATCGCCGAGCGACTGCCGCCGCCTGTTGAAATTTACCAGGCCCTGGCGGGTGAGCGAGGAACTGTACTCATACAAACGCTCTTGGGTGTCACCTCAGGCTTTTTTGTTATTATTGGCCAGATATCCGTAATTCTGGTGTTAAGCGTTTACTGGAGTATAGACCGGGCCCGTTTTGAGCGGCTCTGGCTTTCTTTGTTGCCGGCTGAGCAGCGCATCGGAGCGCGAGAGGTCTGGCGGAGTATTGAGGAAGGGGTTGGCTCTTATATTCGCAGTGAATTGATCCAGGGCTTCCTGGCCGGGCTGACTTTGGGCTTCATCTATTGGATGCTGGGGTTACAATACCCCCTCACCTTGGCTCTGGTAGGGGTGCTGGCCGGCTCAATTCCCATGGTCGGTGCTCCCCTGGCGGCAGCATTGCCACTGCTGGTAGGCTGGACCAGTAATCTACCTCTGGCTGTTACTGCGGCCCTATGTACAGCAGCCATATTCTTTATTTTAGAAGTGGTCGTCGAGCCGCACTTTTTCGACCGCAACCGGTACAGTTCGCTGCTGATGGTATTGGGGATGATTATCCTGGTAAACGATTACGGCTTGCTGGGCTTGATTTTGGCTCCACCTTTGGTGGTGGCGATTTCAATCCTATCTGGCTATCTCATGCGCCAGTCCGTCCCTACAGCAGCACCGAAACCAGCCCTGCAAGTAGCCGATTTGCAGGAACGCTTAGAGTCTGTGCAAATGATGATAAATGAGCTGGATGAACCCCTGCCGGTAGAGGCAGCCAGCATGCTCGACCGCCTGGCCAAATTGATCGAAAAAGCCGGTCAAACGGTACCGCCGGAAACGCCAGCAACTTCCTCCGAAGTTTCAGCCGGACCCTTGCCGGTTATACCGTCGGCACCCCTGGGAAGTAAATAACCTCGCTCAAGCCAAAGTTTTAATCACCACCGCATGCAGCAGCCCATTGCTGACAATAACGCCGCGATTGTGGAGCATCTTGCGGCCGCTGGCAAAATCCAGAGGCCGCCCGTGCATGTCGGTCACACGCCCACCCGCTTCTTCCACAATCAGCGAGCCAGCGGCATGATCCCAGATGTTTTCGCGGTAATCAGGCGATTTGGGTGAGGGCAGGCGCAGGTACAGGGCCGCATCACCGCGGGCCACAATGCCGTACTTGGCCTGGCTGTCCATGCGCAGCGAGGGCTGGGTGATCCCGGTGGCCCGTGCCAGGGCTTCCTGCCGCGCCTGATCCCCATGCGCCGCTTCAACACTCTCGGCAAAGCGCATACCGGCCTGGTCGATTTCGCCAGTCACGTGAATGGCGACAAATGAGTCACTGTGCAGGGGGGCCATCATCGCACCTTGACCCCGTACCGCCACAAAAATCACCCCCGCTGGAATACCCGGCGCGTCTAATTTTAGAGGCAGGGCCGGACAGGCCAGCGCCGCTACTTTGACCTCGCCCGCTTCAATTAAAGCCAGAGCCACCGCGTACTGGTCGTTGCGTAAAAAACCCTTGGTCCCATCAATCGGGTCCAGCGTCCAGAAACGCCGGGCGACGGCGCCATTACCGGCGTCAATCCAGCGGCAAATGGTTTCAGGGGTAGCATCGGGTTGAAAACGCCGCACGTACTCTGTCACCTGGGCCAGCTTGGCCGCGTTTTCTGGCTTCTGCAAATCCGTCGAGTCTTCCTCGCCGACAATAGGGTCTTCTGGAAAATCCGCCAGCAAACGCTGACAGACCAATGCTTGCGCTCCAAAATCGGCGATAGTAACCGGGCTTTTATCATCTTTTTGCAGCGCCTCAGTGCCAATCATCGTGGTACGCACGGCCGTACAGAGGTCAGCCGCCCGGGTTACAGCTTCGATGGCAGTATGTTTTTCTTGGGTGTAAGTCGGGAGCATTTTTCTTACCGTTCGTTAATTACTCGGTCATGGACAAAAACCAGCCTCTTGTCGGGCCAGCAGAGTAGTTATGACCATTGTATAGTTTTTAGGAATTTGTGCCAGTTGGGAAAGGCGGGCTTAACGTTTCTGGCGCAAGGGGAGCACAATGTGGAACTGGCTGCCGGGGAAGCTTACTTCATCGTGGCCGGGACTCTCCACCCAGATTTTTCCGCGATGGGCCTCGACAATGCCCCGGGCAATAGCCAGTCCCAAGCCCGGCCCGGCGCCTTTGAAAATCGTTCTGCCGGTGGAGTGCAGGGCCAATTGGCCGGTTTGGTAAAATTTAGTAAAGATCAACTCATGGGCGCTGGGGTCAATCCCGATACCGGTGTCACTGACGACGATTTCGATACCGGGTACGGGGATGTCGAGGCTGCCGTTCAAGCAGCGGCCGGTCACGGTAATTTTGCCGCCGTCAGGGGTGTACTTGATAGCGTTGACGATCAGGTGATAGAAAACTTTCTGTAAAGCATCAGGATCGGCCATAATGGAGGGCAGGTCACTCATATCGGCAACCGTGAGCGTTAGCTTGCGCTCGGCCAGGGGGTCGCTAAAAGTTTGGGCCAACAATTCGATGATCGAGGGAATGTGGACAGGCTCCGGATAGAGTTCCAGAACCCGGCTGTCAATTTTGGTAATATCGAGCATACTGGTGACTATCTCTTGCAAGCGAACCGCGCCGGTATGGATCCCCTTAACCAGGTCCAGGCGATGAGCGTTTTCTTTGACGGCGGCATCGTTGAGCAGCATATTGCTGTAGCCGCGCAAAACGGTCAACGGGGTGCGCAGCTCATGGGCGGCAATGCTAATGAAATCGGATTTAGTGCGATCCAGACGTTCCAACTGGTCGTAAGCCTCTTGGACCGCCACCGTGCGCTCGCGGACCATATCTTCAAGCTGCTGGGAAAAGCGGACAATTTTGTCATAGAGGCGGGCATTTTCCAGGGCGAAAGCAGCTTGTCCGGCAAAAGTGGTGGCGAGTTTAACTTCGTCCTGGCTAAAAGCATTGGGAATTTCACGGACCACCGACAGCATGCCAATTACCTGGTCAAAACGGGTCAGCGGGACGCCCAGCCAGGCACGGGCCGGGGGCAGAGCTTCCACATGCTGCCAATCGGGCCGCTCCGATACATCGGGGATAACCAGCGCCTGTTGGGTTTGGTAGATTTGCTGGAAAACATCATCTTCTTTGATCGAGACCCGCAGCCGGAGGGGATGCACGTCGTCGGGGAAGCCGCGCGTAGCCACAAGTTCAAGCTCATCTTTGTTTTGCAGCATCACCGTGGCCCGGTCGTAGGGCACGGTTTTAGCCAGGTATTCCAGAATGAGGGTTAGGACCTCCGGCAAATCCAGGGTACGCGAGAGGACCTGGTTGACTTCGTACAGAGTTTCGGCCAATTGGCGGCGCGTTTTTTCGCTTTGATAGAGGGAGGCGTTTTGGATAGCAATTGAAATCTGGTCGGCCAGGGATTGAAAAACCGGCAGGTCGTCCAGGCGAAACGCAGCCGGCTGGTCACTGGCGATGTCGAGCACACCCAGCACCGATTTGCCCATCAGCAGCGGCAAAGCTAACTCGGAGCGCATCGCGGGGATAAAATCCAGGGGAATATAATGCCTGTCTTGAGAAACATCATCTATCCGCGCCAGCCGCCGATTTTTGGCGACCCAGCCGATAATACTCTCCTCGTCTACCTTCAGCCGGAACCCTTCCTGGAGCAAGCTGCGCCCCGCTTCCCCGGTCCCGGCCTGGGCCGTCACGTGGCTGCCGCTCTCGTCCAGCAGAAAAACGCCGACAAAATAATAGCCGTAGGCCTCTTTAATCAGTTCAACTACATAGTTAAGCAGTTGGTCAAGATCGAGGATCGAGGTGAGATGGTAGCCCACGGCAATACTGGTTTCGAGCTGCCGGTAGCGATGGTGCAGCTCTTCGGTTCGTTCCTGTACCCGCCGCTCCAGGTTGGCGTACAGACCGGCCAATTGAGCCGTTGCCGTGTTGAAAGCTCGCCCTAAATGGCTCAGTTCATCGTCGCCGCTGACGGCAATGGCCTGGTTAAGATTACCCTGGGCCAAAGCCCTGGCCCCGGTATCCAGTTGAGCCAGCGGCTGGGCAATACTGCGGGTAACGGCAAAACCCAGCGCGCCTGCGGCCAGCAGTGTCAAAAGGCTGACGAGGATCATGGTAATTAGAGCTTGCCGTTGCACTTGCTCCATGTTTTCCAGAGCATTTTGCTGCTCAATCGCCACTTCAGCGTTTATCTCCTCGACTAATGCCTGGGTAGCTCGGCTGGTCTGCGGGAGATCACTGTTAAGCCGCGATTGCAGTAAAATCCACTCGTCATCTCGGGCCAAACCAATCAGAGCATCTATCTGCGCGGGCAGCGAGACCTTAATGCTTTCCAATTGTTCAATTTGCTGGATATGGCGGGGAGGTGGTCCCAGGGTATTGATCGCTTCGTCCACTATTTTGACGAAATCCTCCCGGAGCTTAAGAGTTGCTGCTTCAAAAGGAGTGCTTGTGCTGCGAGAGAGGGTGAGGCGCTGCAGTTCATCTTTGAGGATCAGAACCTGGTTATGAACCCGTAAAACAGCGCTGGCCTGGGTATCTGCCTGGTGTAAACGCTGCGCCTGGACCTGAATGGTATTCAACTGCCACAACCCAACCGCCGTACTTAGGAGCATCAGCAGCAGCATGAGGCCGAAGGAGAGGGCCAGTCGGGAACCAATTTTCATTCGTCGCATCTTGTAACTGTAGACTTTTCCGAATCGTCTTTGCTCTTATCGGGCGTGTTTTGGCTGTCTGGGCATGGGATTGTTAATGCCGCCAAATATAATTTAGTATACCATATTTTAGCCTCTACCATCTAAGTATTTGGTACTAATCAGCTTGACAACAAAAAACGGGGACCAGGTGTCGCCCTGATCCCCGCTTCTAAGTCCTCCTCAGTTGAAATTAGCGATTCCAGCTCAGCCGCAGGGCCAGGCCCCCGGCCAGCAAAATCAGGCCCAGAGCCATCGCCGCTGCCAGTAGATAGATATTCGCCGGGATGTCGCCGCCGGTCGCAGGCAGAGCAGCCGGGGCGGCCTCCGCAGGGGGCAGGAGGACGGTATCAATGACGTGAATGACGCCGTTGGAAGTCTCGATGTCGGTGATGATGACCTGGGAGTTGTCGTTGAGGAACACGTTGCCGCCATCCACCTTGATTGAAACAGGCATGCCGGCCACCGTATCAGCCGAGGTCAAATTGACGACATCGGCGGCCATCACCTTGCCGCTGACCACGTGATAGGTCAAGACCCTGGTCAGTTCATCCTTGTCGGCCAGGAGGCCATCAAGGGCGCCGGCGGGGAGCTTGGCGAAGGCGTCGTCGGTGGGGGCGAAGACGGTGAAGGGGCCAGGACCTTTGAGGGTGTCAATGAGTCCGGCTTCGGTCAGGGCGGTGGCCAGGGTGGTGAAGCGGCCATCGGCCACGGCAGTATCCACGATGTCAGAGGTGGCTTGCTTGGGCGGCGCTGCCAAAGCCTGGGTTACGCCGGTCACCAACAGCAGGATAACCAGCATAAATGGAACGAATTTTTTGATTGGGTTGGACATAAGTTACTTCTCCTTTTTCTTTAATATAAATTGTTTGCCGAGAGATGTTTGAGCTGCTGTTTTTCTAGCAGTTCACTCTATATTACGCAGCTCAATGAAGTTTGCATTCAAAAAATCCATATTTTATCGCTAATTTGTCCATAATTTGTACAAATTTAAGGTTACAAAAAAAGCCTCCCGGCTACCTACCGGGAGGCTCGAATACTTTGGGAATACTTTTAAGAAGAGAGGTTTCCGAGCATGATCATTTCGTTGCTGGAATCGCCGCTGCTATGCGCCGGTTCAACAGAAATGCCCATTGCCTCGTAAGAGCCAATAGCCGTATCTGTAGCCACCTGCAATAACCCTAAGCCTGAGTTATCTACGGTGAATTCACCGGCCCGTCTTAATTGACCGTTTTGGACCAGCCAAAATTGATAGACCAGACCGGGTTGAAGGGGAGGCAGACCCGATACAAGTAATACCGCTGTATCCTCGCCCGGATTGGCGATGAGCTGGCCGTGAGCCTGCGGAATCGTTTCCGTTCCGGCAAGTTTCATCGCCTGGACATCCGGCGAGGTAACTTCAGCCATCACCGCGCGTTGGGTTACAAGCTCCCGTCCCAGGTTGGCGTTCACGGCTTGAAGCTGCGCTACCTCGTTGTCGAGGGCGGCCAATTGTTCGCGCTGGGCGGTCAATTCCTGTTGCAGAGCCGCCACTAGTTTGGCTGAAACGGTACCCTCCCCTTGCGGCTGAGATACAGCCTGATCAAGAGCAGCGATCTGCTCGGCCTGAGCAGCTAACTCCTGCTTGAGGGCGCTGTTTTCAGCCTGGAGTGGTTCAACAGTCTCATTCAACCTGGCTAAAGCAGCCCTCTGCGCCCCCACTTCATTTTTGAGCGCCGTGTTTTCTGCCTGCAACGGTTTTACTTGCTCAAGTAAGGTAGCCAGGGTTTCATTTTGCCGGGAAAGCTCGTGTTCAAAAGCCAGGTTTTGCTGTTGAACCTGGGACATTTGCCCATTCAGCAGAACGGCCCAACTCCCGGCCAGTAAGGCCAGCAGCAGGCTCAACCCGGCCAGGGCCGGCATGGCCCAGTTCCGTTGAGGAGTTGGCCACAGCCGCTCCCAGAAACTGGGCTTACGAACCGCAGGGAATGGGGTGGGTTCGAGGCGAGTTTGGCGTTTCTCCGCGTGGATCCGATTCAGGACCGCCATCTTAACTTGCGGCGATGGCCTGGCCGGCCTGGCGGCGTAAGGCAAAGCCGAGGTAATTTGACAGGCCTCAACCAGCCGTCCCTGAGCCGCCCTATTTACGGCTACATAAGCCTCAACCTGGGCCTTTTCGTCATCGCTAAGCGCACCCAGGGCGTAGAAAGGAAACAGTTCTTCAAGGTGCTCGTCCATAGTTACTCTTCAAATCCTTGCTCTTGCAAGGCCTCCCGCAGCTTTTGCAGCCCCAGGCGGGCCCGGGTATGGATTGTGCCCAGGGGGACGCCCAACGCCTCGGCAATTTCTTGCCGGGTCATACCCCCAAAAAAGGCCATTTCGACTACCTCCCGCTGGGCTTGAGGCAAGGCACTCAACGCCTGGCGCACCTGGACGTGTTTCATAGCCGTCCAGGCTGTTTCGGTCACATCTGCCTGGAGGTCAGGGTTGTTTTCAAGCTGCTGTTCTTCGTTACCATCAAAAATAGGCTGGGGCCGCGCCTTGCGCCGGCGCCACGTGTCAATAGATAGATTACGCGTAATTCCAAACAGCCAACCGGGAAAGGCCCCCTGCTGCTCGCAAAAAGAGGCGGCATTGCGCCACACTCGCCAAAAAGTTTCCTGGACCACCTCTTCGGCGCTGGGCCGATCGCCCAGCAGTTTAAGGGCCAGGCCCAGTACTGCCGGAGCGTACTGTTCGTAAAGCGTCTCGAGGGCAGCCGCATCCCCGTTGGCGACACGTTTCATCAGTTGTTCGTTATTCAATTCTTTGTGCCTCTTAGTCCGGACTGAGCCAAGTTGTTGTCATTAAAATATTAGATGCAGGTCAGCGCTCAGTATACTAAAAGAATTTTGAAATTCAAAGTGAAACAGCCAGGACGAGAGGCGACTCAATAATTTGGTGATTACTCTCTTTAAAGATATACGGATGGCCCTGATTATTACATTTATGGAGTCATGACTTTGTTGAGATGGCTTGAGGGGAAGATAAAAACTATGGCAGCCAGGTGGGGCGATTGCCAGAGGCAATCAATTCTTGGGCACGCTCGGTCTGGGTGTCCAGCAGCCAAATGCTGGGCTGCCCGCCCAATTCTTTGAGAGAATAGCGCTGGTAGAGCAAATAGCGGCTGTCGGGCGACCATTCCAGCAGGCCGTGATTAATCTCGGTGTCATTCGTGAGATAACGCGCTTCGCTCCCATCGGGACGCATGAGCCAGATTTGTTTGCCCATCGCTGCCCCGGCCACTTTGCGGGTCAGTGCAATCCAGGCTCCATCCGGCGACCAGGCCGGCGAACCGTCTTCGACGTTGGCATTTGCGCCGCTCAAATTGGTCAACTGGCCGTTGCTGGGGTCGGCCCGCAGCAGGTGAACGGCAAAACCTTCTTCCTGCCGTTGAATATCACTGACCAGCAAGGCGTTCCCCTGCGGACTCCAGACCGCCAGGCTGCCCATTTGGCTGGGGATCACCAAACTACGGCCATCGTTGACATTATATACATGGACACCCTGCTTATGAGGCGCCACATAACTCAACCAGTTGCTGTCGGGCGACCAACGCGCGCCGTAGCCCAACCATTGCCGGTCCTCTAATATTGGCTTCGACTCGCGGGTGACCGGGTCCAACCACCATAATTGCGGCGGATCAGGAGATGTGCTGAGTGCTGGTGTATTCCGCCGTTCGTAGACCAGGCGGCGGCCATCAGGCGAGGGGGCGGCGCCGCTGCACGACATTTCCGGGCAGGACAATAATGGATAAGCGCCGCTGCCATCGGTCGCCACCTCCCACAGGTCGCTGCCACCATCCTCGCGCAGGGCGGCATAGATAATCGTCATCCCATCGGCGGCAGGGGCATAATCCCACACACCAAATTCTTCCTGGGTTAACCGGGTAGGCGGCCCACCTTTGGGGTTGATGACGAATAATTGATCAATTCCTTCTGCATCCGGGGCAATGTAAAGGATACCGGGCCGGGGGGTGCGCAGTTGCCCTATAAGTGGGACGAGCGTGCGCCGCAGCGAACCTTCGCCAAGGATCAGGATCAGAACCAAGAGGACCAAGGCTAGAAATAAACGATAGACCGGTTTAAAAACAAACCGGCCAGACCGGCGAGCGGTAGGCTCGGCTGCTTCATTCGGAACGCGGGGAGTATCCGAGGTTTCCATACAGAAGGCGATTATAGCCGGGAGTTAGTCGTTGTCAAAGCCTCCAAATGGGCAGTCTGCCGGGGCCTTCAAAACCTTTGTGCTGTCTCTGGACCATTTGACAATTATACCTTTTGCTCTACAATTTTGAGAATAAGTCTCATTAGTGAATTAATAGGGTGCTTGAGCGGTGCCTAAGAATTTTTACGGTTTAATTGAGAATAATTCTCATTTATATGATTAGGGTGATCGTTAGACTTTTGGCACTGTTCATGATGTAATTTCAAGAGTGTCAAACGGTCCTTTGATACGCTGAATATTTCTGTTTAAGGGGGTAGAATGAAATCGCTAAAAATAGTTTTGATACATACCTTTCTCCTGTCGGCGCTGGTAGTGTTGGCGGGGTGCGGCGGCAGCCAAGCGGATAAAGCGGCGGCCTCCTCGACGAGTGAGAGAATCAAAGTAGTCGCCACGTTTAGCATTTTGGGGGATTTAGTGCAAAATGTTGGAGGCGATAAAATTGAGCTGTACACCCTGGTTGGGCCGGGCAGCGACACACACACCTTTGAACCCAGCCCAAGCGACAGCGTGGCCCTGGTCGAGGCGAAGCTGATTTTTGAGAACGGCCTTGGGCTTGAAACTTGGCTGGATAAGCTTTACACTGCTTCCGGCTCCCAGGCCAAGCGAGTGGCTGTGACTGAGGCTCTTAAACCTATAGCCATGAGCAAAGAAGGTCACGAAGCGGATGGTGAGTTTGACCCGCACGTCTGGCATGATGTGGCCAACATGATCCAGGAGGTTGAAGTTATCCGCGATGCCCTGATCGCAGTGGACCCGGCCAGCGCCAAAACCTACCAGGCCAATGCCGAGGCTTACCTGAGCCAGTTGAAAGAACTTGAGGCATGGGTGATCGTGGAAGTTGAAAAATTGCCCGAAGCGCGGCGCAAACTGGTTACGTCGCACGACACATTTGGTTACTTTGCCCGCCGTTATGGTTTTGACGTAGTGGGCAGCGGCCTGGGTTCGACTACGGAGGCAAGCGACCCCTCTGCCGCCCAATTGGTCAGCCTGGTTGAAGAAATCAAAGGGGCTAGAGTCCCGGTTGTCTTTGTCGAAAATGTTTCCAATTCCAGGTTGATGGAGCAGATCGCAGCCGAGGCCGGGGTAACTCTTGGCCCAGCTTTATACACCGACGCTCTCACCGACCCGGGCGGCGATGGGGATACCTACGTCAAGATGATGCGTCACAATGTCACTATCCTGGTGACGGCATTGAGTCAGTAATTGATACAGACCCTAAAGGTCTTTAAGACCTTGAGGGTCTGTATGGGACAAATTATTGTGAGCCAACCACGTTTTCCCTATAATCGTCAGGGGTTTGCCGAGCCGGTCCCCGGTGCGCCCGCCCTGGAGGCTATCAATGTTCGTGCCGGTTATCCCGACAACAATAGTGCAGCCCTGCGGGGGGTTAGTTTGCGCGTGCCGGTTGGAACGAAGGTGGCCTTGGTGGGGCCAAATGGTGCCGGCAAATCAACGCTGCTTAAAGCGGCGGCAGGATTGCTGCCGCTGGAAGGGGGTGAGTTGCGCCTCTCCGGCTGGCCGGTGGGGGTATGCCGTCAGCGAGTTGCCTATCTGCCTCAGCGCAGCGAGATAGACTGGCGTTTTCCCATTAATGTTCACCAACTGGTGCTGACCGGGCGCTATATTCACCTGGGCTGGTTAAAACGCCCCAATGCCCACGATAACCATCTGGTTGAGCGGGTTTTGGCCCGCTTGGGACTGAACCATCTGGCAGAACGGCAGATTGATCAACTTTCGGGCGGCCAACAGCAGCGGGCACTGCTGGCCCGGGCGTTGGTACAAGAGGCCGACCTGCTTCTGCTCGACGAACCCCTGAATGCAGTAGACACCGAAACCCGCACAGTTATCACCGAGGTGCTGGCCGAACTCCAGCAGCAGGGCAAAACGGTGCTCGTTGCCACGCACGACTTGGGGCGGCTGGAGACGGACTTCGACGGTGCACTCTATCTGAATGAGGGCCGGGAAGTCCCTGCACCGCCAGGGGCCTTTGTCGGCTTGCGAGTAGGCCAGGAGGCGGCATGGGAAGCTGGCTGATTGACCCCTTGGAATATGCCTTTATGCGCTCAGGGATGCTGGCAGCGTTGCTGGTAGGCTTGACTTGTGCCACACTGGGCGTGTATGTGGTGCTGCGGCAGATGGCTTTTATCGGTGATGCCCTGGCGCATACGGTATTACCCGGCCTGGTGGTGGCCTATCTCAACAGTTGGAACCTGTTTGGCGGCGCAGTGGTGGCCGGGCTGCTCACCGCGCTGGGGATTGGCTGGCTCTCCCGCCGGCGAGAAGTCCGCGAAGATACGGCCATTGGTATCCTTTTTACCGGGATGTTTGCCCTGGGCATTTTGCTCATCAGCACGGTCCGTTCCTTTCGCGACCTTTCGCATATCCTCTTTGGCGATATTCTCGGCGTGACCTCCACCGACCTGGGCTTGATTGCCGGAGTGGCCCTGCTGGTCCTGCTGGTCCTGATTCTTTTTCACAAAGAACTGGAACTGACCTCGTTTGATCCCATCCATGCCCAGGTGATTGGTCTGCGCGTCGATGTGGTGCGCTACGGGCTGCTGATGCTGCTGGCCTTGACGGTAGTCGTTGGCATTCAGGCCGTAGGGGTGGTGCTGACGAATGCTCTCCTCATTACCCCGGCCGCCACGGCGGCTCTCCTCACCCACCGGCTGCCCCGCATGATGGTCATTGCCACGCTTGTGGCGATGGTTTCGGGCCTGGTTGGGCTGTATGCTTCTTATTATTTCAGCGTCTCCTCCGGCGCGGCGATTGTCTTAACCTGTACTGCTTGTTTTGGACTGGCCTGGCTGGGGCAAGTTCTCCGCCAGCGGTTGACGGGTAACTACTGAGTTGTACCTCCTCAATCTTGATTCTACTTGCACTATCTTTGACATCACTGTTAAAAAGTAGATAATTTGGGTCGGGGAATTTGAAAACCAATGCTGCATCATACAATCCTGACGGGGCGGATCAAAAAGCTATTCTACGGCTGGCTTATTTTCTGTGTGGGCGGGGTTAGTTCGCTGGCTTACTTTGATGGTTTTGCGCCCGGGCACGAGCATGGACAGCATCCTTATCACTTGAGTATTTTTGATGAGGCAGCCCATGCCCACAATCCTCTGCCGCCCCTGCATGAGGACCTGACCGAACAGATGCGCTTCTGGCTGGCCAGCCGGCTCAATCCCCAAGCCGATTTTTTTGTTGCCGCCCAAAATCTGGGGGTGGGTTTCTCCCGGTTTTTTGCCTCAGGTTTGGGTGATGGTTATATTTTGACCGCAGCTTACCTCAAGATTTTTGGCCTCCCCTCCCTCTTTGGCTCAGTTGAGCGGATTGCCTTTAAGGGACGCTCGGCTTGGCCAATACCTCTCGATAAACCCCCCATTTTCCTCGGTTAGCCTGACCTTCAAATAATCCTGTAAAAACCTACCCGAAAATTCGGGCTTAAACCTGTTTGGTTTCAAGAACGCAACGAATTTTCGGATAGCCGTCAGGTTGCTACTGCTTTTCAGCCTTAGACCTCTTTACGATTGTAAACAGTATGCCGAAGGAGTGAATCATGGCTCTTCCGAAAGGCGCAAACCTTGGTTGGCTGATTCTTTTGCTGGGGTTGGCTGTCGTCGGCGGGGGCTGCCAAACTTTTGCCTCAGCCTACGAATACAAAGGATCCGTGCTGGAGCCGGCTGCCCCCCTGCCTGATTTTGAACTCAGGGCTGCCACCGGCCAACCCTTTCGCCTGAGCCAGGTTAAAGGCGACATCGCCCTGGTGTATTTTGGCTATACCTTTTGTCCCGATGTTTGCCCCTTGACCATGGCGGATGTCAGGCAGGCGTTAAACGGGCTTGCGCAGGGCCGCGAGCGGGTGCATGTCATCTTTATCTCGGTTGACCCGGAGCGCGACACCCCCCCGGTTCTGGGGCGCTACCTGAAGGCTTTCGACCCTAGTTTTATCGGCCTGACCGATGATTTTGAGAAAGTCAAAGAGGTTATGAAACCCTACGGGGCTTTTGCCGAAAAAGAAACGGTGACCGGCTCTACGGCCGGTTACCTGGTCAACCACAGCGCCCGTTTATATCTGGTCACCCCTGACCAAAAATTGCTCTTAATGTATCCTTTTGGCTTTAAGGCTGAAGACCTGCGGAGCGACTTAGCCTATCTGTTAAGCCAGGAAAATTCATGAAGTCAACTGAGGAATAGTACTAACATGAAGAACTTTATCTATTTGACGGTTATTTTTATTTTTTCGGTGATGGCGGCTCAATGCAGCCCGGTGGCTGCCCCATCCCAGGCCCAGGCTGTTATAGTCAGCGATAT
Organism: Anaerolineales bacterium; assembly: GCA_015075185.1. Classification (GTDB taxonomy): domain Bacteria; phylum Chloroflexota; class Anaerolineae; order 4572-78; family J111; genus DSQQ01. The sequence continues at coordinate 148,171 of JABTUW010000006.1, forward strand.
TTTTGCCAGGGTTACGACCGAGAATGGGGCAGTCTATATGACTTTAAAAAACGACGGCCAAAGTGATGACATCCTGGTTGGAGCTAAAACCGATGCCGCCAAGACCGTTGAATTGCACGAAACCAAAATGGACGAGAATGACGTGATGCGGATGCAGCCGGTTCCTAATATTCCCATACCGGCCGGCGGCTCGGTGACCCTCCAGCCAGGCGGCTTGCACGTGATGCTGATTGACATGCAAAAAGAACTGGCCCCGGGCGACAAAATCAGCCTGACCCTGACCTTCGAGAAGGCCGGGCCGATGACGGTTGAAGCGGAGGTGCGGGAAGGTACTTCGATGGGCCAGATGGATCATGGAGGGAGCGAAGAACACGGCGAGCACGATCATGGGGCTGAACACAACTAACCGCTGCGATGGGAGTCGGCTAAGCTGGGTGGGGGGTGACACCCTATGAACAGAGTCCGGCTGTTGAAGATAATTCTGGTTTTACTGCTGTTGGGTCTGCTGGGCTGGTTTGCCGCCGGACAGTACGAATCGGCGCGCCGAGTTGTCTACGTCATTCCACCGGGCGTGGGATCAGGACAAGTTACCCTTGATGTGCCGGACGAAATCGTTTTGACCCTGGGGGTGAAGGACACTATCGTGATTGAAAACCGGGACAATGTTGTTCACACCTTTGGCCCGTTTGTGGTTGCGCCCCGGACTACCCTGACCCAACGTTTCTATCACGCGGTGAACTACGAGGGCGTTTGCACCTTCCACCGGGAACGACAAATGAAATTGGTGGTTAATCCGGCCCCCTGGCAGCTCCACTTTTTTTACACAGAGGATTAACCTGGTATAGGACTACCTGGGAGCGGCCAAGCCGCCCCCAGGCGTAATCAGCGGAGTTCAGTACACTTCGGGGTTAACGCAGGTGGGCAGCCGCCGGTCACTGAGGCCGGCGAGCAGGTTTTCTGCGGCCATGAGCGACATCTTATCACGGGTAGGTTTGCTGGCGCTGGCGATGTGGGGCGCGATAATTAAGTTGTCGAGTTCGAGGAGAGGGCTGTCCATGGGCAGCGGCTCAGGGTCGGTCACATCCAGAGCGGCGGCGAAGATTTTGCCCTCTTTCAGGGCTTCGTACAGGGCCTGCCCGTCAACCACCGGGCCGCGCGAGGTGTTAACTAAGACCGCGCTGGGCTTCATCAGGGCCAGGGTGTCGCGGTTGATCAGGTGGCGGGTTTGCTCGTTAAGGAGGGTGTGCAGGGAAACGAAGTCAGATTCGCGCAGCAGAGTCTCTAAATCCACCGCCGTGCCTGGCAGGTTCGAACCAGGTGCGACCATGGGATCGTGATAGAGGATGCGCATGTCAAAGCCGCTGGCGCGTTTGGCCAGAGCCTGGCCGATGCGCCCGTAGCCGATAATCCCCAACGTGGCTCCGGTAATATCCGGGCCGAGCAAAATGGACGGTCCCCAGGTTTTCCATTTACCGGCGCGGACATAGCGGTCGCCTTCAACCACCCGCCGGGCGGCCGCGACGAGCAGGGAGAAGGCAAAGTCGGCGGTGGCATCGGTCAGGATGCCGGGGGTGTTGCCGACCGGAATTTTGCGGGCGGTCGCCGCCGGGATGTCAATGTTATCAAAGCCAACGGCGTGATTGCTGATGACCTTTAATTGCGGGCCGGCCGCGTCCATGAGCTGGGCGTCAATCCGGTCGGTCAGCAGGCACAGCAGGCCATCTACCCCGCGCACCCGTTCCAGCAAGACCTCGTAGAGTGGCGGTAATTCTTCGGTCCACAGGTCAACCTCGCAGGCTTCCTTGACCAAGTCGAAACCTTTATCCGGGATAATCCGGGTGACAAATACTTTGGGTTTAGCCATGAGAATCTCCTTCGAAAATAGTAGACGGTAGACAGGGAAATCATACGACTCTGCGACCTTGCTACCCTGCTACCTTTATTTTTATCAATGTTAAAAAGATAGTTATTAACTTTCGGCCCAGGCTTTGAATTTGGCCAGGCCCTCTTTAATTTCTCCAACATTTATCCCTGAGTAAGCCAGCCGGATATAAAAATCCTTTTCGCCGGGCAGGGCGCGGCCAAAGTGCAAACGGGTGCAGGCCGAGACGCCGGTTTCGGTGAGCATCGCTTTGCGAAATTCGTCGTAATGGGTCAAGCCTTTTTTCTGCATCAGCCCGGTCACATTGGGGAACAGGTAAAAGGTGGCGTTGGGCCGGAAGCAGCGCACGCCTTCAATCGAGTTCAGGATGTCTACGGCGGTGTCGCGCCGTTCCTTGAGCGTGGCTAAAATCTGCTTCACCTCGCTCTGGTCGCCGGTCAGTCCCTCAATCGCGCCGTATTGGATAAAGTGGTTGGGGCAGGATTCATCGTTGACATTAAGCTTGGCAACTACGTCAATGATTTCCTTCGGGCCGATAGTTGCGCCCAGCCGCCAGCCGGTCATGGCGAATTTTTTGGAAAAGGTGTAGAGAATCACGCAGCGCTCGGCCATACCCGGCAGCGAGGCCAGGGAGCGGCTTTTACCTTCATAGCGAATGTCAAAATAGGCCTCGTCGCACAAAACATACAGGTCGTGCCTGAGGACTAATTCGGCCACCTTTTCCAATTCCGCCGGCGAACATTCCGCGCCCATCGGATTTTGCAGATCGTTCAGCACCAATAGCCGGGTGCGGGGCGTAATACTTTTTTCCAGACCGGCCATGTCAAATGCAAAATTGTCTGTGCCTTCGACATAGCGGTAAGGGACGGCCTTGCCGCCGTGGAACTCGATTTGCGACTCGTAGATGGGATAGCCGGGATTGGGATAAAGGACTTCATCGCCCGGATTCATGAGAGCCATGATGAATTTGGTTATCGTTGGTTTGCCGCCCGGCTGGATGGCGACATTCTCCATAGCGTAACGGGTCCCGTGGGAGGCGTTGATGTCCTCGGCCAGCACGGCTCGCAGTTGCGGAATGCCGACATTAGGACAGTAGCCGGTTTTACCCTCTTTGATAGCTTTGAAGGAAGCTTCAACAACATTGGCGGGGGTCGGCAGGTTCATGTCGCCTAAATGAAAGGGGTAGACTTTATGTCCCTGGGCGGCAAAGGCCGCCGCCTCAGCCGAAACAGCAAACGCCGTTTCTGTACCCAGTCGTGAAATACGGTCAGCTATTTTTATCATGGTTCACCTCAAGTTGATTAAATGGAGTTCAGGACAGAAAATCAGGGGATCGTCATGCGGACAGACCACCCGCTGGTAGAAAATGGGGATATAAATGAATGTATCCTTATCACCGCTGTGGAGTTTAGCAAGTTGCTTGAATTTGGTCAAGTGGCTGAGATGCTGTGGAAATGATGATATTGACAGCAAGGTACAAGCCAAGTATAGTACACGCGCCAAATTCACCTCAATCAAAAACTGCTACTACGATTCAGTAAATGTTATTTCGAGGCTGTAAGCTGGGAAATCTCTTAAGCGGTACATCGGCACTAGGGATTTCTCCTTTATGCCCTCTGGGTACTTCGGTCGAAATGACATGGCTGGGCAGTTACAATTTATAGAAAAAGGAAACAGCTATGAAAATAGAACATGTCGCCTTCAATGTGCCCGATGCCGTCAAAGCAGCCCACTGGTATGTCGAACACCTGGGCATGCAGATTGTGCGATCCTCCAGCGAGTCGCCTTATATCCACTTTATTGCCGACAGCGCCGGGCAAACCGTGCTGGAGCTTTACAGCAATCCGGCCGTTCCCACCCCGGATTATGCGAGTATGCACCCCTTCAGCCTGCACATTGCCTTTGTCGTAGACGATATTGAAGCCGTGAAAGCGCGCCTGGCGGCAGCCGGGGCAACCCTGGACGGCGAAACGACCACCACCCCGGCCGGTGATCAGTTAGCTTTTGTCCGCGACCCCTGGGGTGTCACCTTGCAGTTGGCCAAGCGGGTCAACCCTTTGTTAGGCTGAGGCGAAGAGGCGAGGACTGGATGAAGAACGTGAGGCTAAAGCCGTCACGCTGAGAGGGCAAAGCTCTTCGAGCTAAGTTTCAGCCCGTCAGGGTTTCGCCCTTTCAGGCCGACGGCTTCAGCCTCGGCTATTTGGCTCATAACTCTTCGCATCCTCGCCTCACATTTCCTCGCCTCATGGATTAATTGAGATTTCCTATGACGCTGGTTCAACCCCACTCCGGCCCACCCCTCCAACTCCGGCTGGCCCGCGACCTGACCCGTTCGATCAAGCGCGGCCACCCCTGGGTTTACGCCGAGGCCCTGCGCCAACTGCCGCCAGCCCCGCCAGGCGCGCCGGCGCTGCTGCTGGATAACAAGAAAGGGCGGGAGATCGCTCGCGGCTTTTACGACCCGCACAGCCCGCTGGCTTTCCGTGTCTGCACGACTGCGCCGGGCGAGAAACTGAATGAACGCTGGGCGCAAAAGCGCTTTGAGCGCGCCCTGGCGCTGCGCCGGATGCTGTTTGACCGGCGCACCACCGGCTTCCGGATGTTCAACGGCGAAGGCGACGGTCTGCCGGGTTTGGTCTGTGACATTTACGGCGATGGAGCAGTGCTGCAACTGGACGGGGCGGGGCCGAGCGGCTTCTGGCACGCCCCCGGCATTGCCGAGTGGCTGGCCCAGGCTCTCCCGGTAAAGTGGGTCTACGAGCGCAGCCGGGTCGAAGGAACTATTGTGGGGCACTCCTGGCTGGGCGAGACGCCCTCAGCCCCCGTTCATTTCCTCGAAAATGGGGTGAGTTTTGCTGTAGATGTCGTGCGGGGACAAAAAACCGGCTTCTTTCTCGACCAGCGCGACAACCGCCAAAAAATCCGGGAAGTGGCGGCGGGCCGGCGCGTTCTCAATGGCTTTGGTTACACCGGCGGCTTTTCGATCTATGCAGGACTGGGTGGAGCCAGGCATGTCACCACCGTGGACCTGGCGGCCCCGGCGCTGGCGGCAGCCCAGGCGAATTGGGCGCTGAATGATCTCCCACCCGCCATGCACGAGGCGGTAGCTGCCGACGCTTTTGAGTTTCTGGCCGAGGCCGCCGGGCAGGAAACTTTTTGGGATTTGGTCATTGTTGACCCGCCCTCCTTTGCCGCGTCACAGGCCGCCGTGCCGAAGGCCATCGCCGCTTATCAAAAGCTGATCGGCGCGGCGGCAGGCGTGACTGCGCCGGACGGGCTGCTGGCGGCGGCGTCATGTTCCAGCCACGTGGGGCTGGAGGCATTTTTGAGGGCCTGCGAGGAAGGCATCTCCCTGGCCCGCCGCAAGGCAACGGCGCTGTACCTCGGTGGGCAGCCGGCGGATCATCCAACCCCGCTGGCCCTGCCGGAGTTTCGCTATCTGAAGTTTGTGCTGATGCGAGTGGAGTGAAATCACGAATGGCACGAATAGGCGAATATCACGAATAGTTGGCATAAAAAGGAGTGCGGATTTCAGCCCGCACTCCTCTATTAGCTGCAAACTATAATCTATGATTGGCCGGCTTTGGCCGCCGGTATTTGCTCCGGAGCAACTCCCTGCATGGCGCAGGTGGGGCTGTCAGAGCAGCTCAAGGTGATGGCTTGACCGGCCTCAAGTTCAAACGTGCCGGGAGCGACGCTGAAATCCCCGCCCGGTTGGTGGGCATGGTAGGTGTACTGGCCCGGTTCCAGGATAAATTCCTGCTTGCCATCGGGCGGGATCACCAGCGAGTCAGGCGTCGGCCCACTCAGGTCAAACACCAGATCCACAAAACTAAAGTTCTCAAAAATCACAATGGCTTTGCCTTCGGGAACAGCAGTGATTTGGTCAGCGGCCGTCGTTGCGGCATCCTGCGGAGTTGCGGCGTCTTCGCCCGTCGTCGTTGTTGCTACAGCTTCCGCCGAGCCGGGGATGCAGATTGTCTGTCCCACTTCAATTAAGTCAGGATCGTCAATGGCGGCATAGGTTTGATTGCCGGCCGCAGCGGCATTGGTCGCTTCGACAATCTGGGAGAAGGCCAACGGGTCGCCCAGGTACTTGGCCGCAATCTGGCTCAACGAGTCGCTGGCCTGAACTACGTAGTTCTCGGCGCAGCCCGCGGCCGTTACCTCAGCCGGTGTTGTCCCGCCGGGAGCAGTGGCGCTGTCGTCCATCACCGCGTCCCCGGTCCCGGTGACAAGTTCGCCTGTTGGCGGCATCAGCACGGTGTCAATAACATGAATGACGCCGTTCGAGCCGGTCAAATCCGGCGTGATCACTTCGGCTCCGTTGACCATGACCGTCTCCCCCTGGGTGGTGATGGTCAAAGCCTGGCCGGTCAGGGCCTCGAACGATTCTTGCTGGATGACATCCGCTGCGGCTAAGCGGCCCTCGACGATGTGGTAGAGCAGCAGGTCGGTCAGCGCCTGTTGGTTGGCAAACAAATCTTCTAACGTCCCTTCAGGCAGTTTGGCAAACGCCTCGTCCGTCGGGGCAAAAACGGTGAAGGGGCCTTCCCCTTGCAGCCGGTCAACCAGTCCCGCCTGTTCCAGCGCCGCGACCAGGGTCGTGAACTGTCCCTGCTCGGTAGCCATATCTACAATTCCTTTTTGGCTTTCCGTCTGCTCGGGCGGTGCAGCCAGGGTAAGGGGCGCCAATAAAGCTACCCAGACCAACATCACGATGAAAGAAACAGCTTTCAATTTTTTGCGCATCTTAAACTCTCCTTCAACTTAAAAAATAGGGTTTGTAACGTTCTTTTTTGGTTCCCGGCAAAAAAGAATATAGGCATGGTAACGGCTAACGGAGTATTTGCCTACACTCGATTGGGTGAATTTAGGGGAAAAGCATAGCCCAGGTGAGTTATTTTGGCGCAATTGGTCAGTAAGAACTCGACCGATCTTACAGTCCGGAATCGGCGAAAACGGGGGCGAGCAGGTTATCCACCGGCACGTAATCATCGGTCAGAATGAGCGGCCGGCCCTGCTGCAGATAGCCGGCCAGCTCGGCCGGGGTGACAAACTGCCTGTCCAGGGCTGACGGTTGGGCTGGTTTGTGGATGGGCAGCTCCCGGTTGGCGGCGACAATGACATAGGTCTGGCGGCTGAGCTGGCCTATTTCACTGACGACGGGCGAGACATACACCTCATCAAAAACCTGCTGCAAGGTGGAGACGTAAGCCCGCAAAAAGTCACCCTGCCGGCCGTCAATGATGTTGACCAGATAGAGGCCGTTGGGGGTCAGGTGGGCGGCGACCTGCCGGTCGAATTCCAGAGTGGTCAGGTGATAAGGCACGGAAAAATCATTGAAAGCGTCGCCGACGATCAAGTCGTAGCGCGCAGCGGGCGGCAGGTTGGCCATGAAGCGCCGGGCGTCTTCGTTGAAGGTGACGATACTCGTATCGGCGGGCAGACCCAACTCGGCGTAAGCGGTCTGGGTCACGCCGGGGTCAATTTCAACCACCTCGATCCGGCTGCCGGGATGCACTACCTCCAGGTAACGGGGAAAGGTGTAGCCCCCGCCGCCAATGAACAGCGCCGAGAGCGAGGGTGCGCCGGGAAAAGCGGCTTTGACCACATCGGCATAGACCTTCTCATAGCCGTAGCGCAGGTAAGTGGGATCGTCCGGGTCAACGTAGCTGTGGACCAGCCGGTCGAGGGTGAGAACGTACAGATTTGGCTCTTTGTCGTCGGGCCGGACCTTGATACAGTAGTAGTCCGTTTCGCGGAGGCAGGGGCTGCCCAGCCAGCCCCGCTGCCAGACCAGGCTCGACAGGGCCAAAAACAGGCCAAAGAGAGCCAGCGGGCCGTAGCGCAATTGCCGGCGGGCGCTCAGGCCGATGGCCGCGCCGATGAGCAGCAGTCCCCCGGCCACCCCCCAGACCAGCAGGCGCGTGCCAAAGGCGCTGATCAGAAAGAAGCCGGTGGCAAAGGTCCCGGCAATGCTGCCGGCGGCCCCGGCGGCATAAATTTTGCCGACGACATCGCCGGTGCGGTTCAGGTCGGCCAGGGTCAGCTTGACCACCACCGGGCTGATGGTGCCGAGCAGGGTGCCGGGCAGCAAAAAGACAACGGTAAAAACCAGCAGCACGCCTACGATGATCGGCAGCTCCAGCTCCCGCAGCGGATGGATCAGATCAATCGTCCAGAGGATACTGGCGCTGCCGGCGGCTGAAATGACAAACAACCAGGCCAGGGTGGTCAGGCTGGCCCAGCGGTCGGCGATTTTGCCGCCGAGGTAGTTGCCCAGGCTGATGCCGGCCAGGATCACGCCGATGATGCTGGTCCAGGTGTAGAGGCTGACCCCGACAATGGGCGCGGTCAGCCGCCCGGCGACCAGTTCCAGGACCAGGATGCCGAAATTGGAGAGAAAGACGATCAGCGTGGCGACCAGGGGGTGCAGGCGCTCAGGGGCATGGGACTCAGGGGCAATGTCTATGGCCGGGATTATAGTCGCAAGGAAGAAAAAGGGAAAGCTGTCCACCGAGGGCTGGAAGCCCCCGGCTGCCATAGGTGAAAACCGCTTAAAAGCGGTTCAGCAGCCTGCTTCAGCGGGCTTCCAGCTAGGGCAGCCGGGCGTTTCCCTGGCCTACCCACCAGGGCAGGCAACGCGCGGCGGGCGGCGTGGCTGAGGTGATTTTGTAATTACCGAATGCTCTCAGAAGTATATTTTCTAACAGGCAGCATCATATCCCGTGTCGCATCCTGATCGCATCGTGCTCGCATCCTGATCGCATCGTGCTCGCATCTTGCTCCTTCCAAAACCCCTCATAATTGGGGTGTTATCAGTAGCAGAAATGTAGTAGGATAGAGTTAGACCAGAGCTGTCAGACAAGGAAATAGGGTAATCGCAGACGAACCTTGCCTGCGAGCCTGAGGCTGAAGCCATCAGGCTGAAAAGGCGAAGCATCCTGAAGGATGCTCAAATTTAGGGCGCTTTAGCGTCCTTTGCCCTCTTAGCTTGAGGTTTCAACCCCAAGCGACTTGGCTGCAAATCGAGTCTGCGATTGCCCCAGGCAAGGAAACAGGAGGTATTGATTGTTAAAGATGGCTAAAGTGATCGGTCCATTATTCAGTATGAGGGTGTCGGGGGCGCTGGGCGAGATTATTTTGACCGGCGCGGCTTTGTGCGGCGGAAAGGGCGGGTGCGCGACCCGAAAACGAGCCGCCAGGGTGATTTCCGGCAGGCGATGATGGCGGCCCAGGAGGGGTGAAAGTGTGCGGCCCTGCAGACGCGGCAGGCGCTGCGGCGGCTCAGCCCTGAGCCGGCCCGCTGGAGCGCCTTCTGCTGAAACATTTGCTGGGACCGGGGCGGTCAACCTACAACGAGTGCCTGGCCCGGTATGCTGAGCCGGGGCTGGAGCAGAGCGGGTGGGAAGCGGCGGCGGTTAAGGCGGGGTTACGCCCGGTCAGCCTGGCCTATGCCGGCGACACGGCGATTTCGGCGGGGCGCAGTTGTTTTGCTGGCCTCGACCCTGTTTTCGCTGGGCGTGTATGGAGAGAGACAGGCCAGCCCGGCGGCAATGCGGCGGTGTGGCAAGAGCGCATTATGTCATAACTCATTCGGTCCACTCGTTCCAGACCGGGTTGAGCTAATTGTCCAGCGGGCTGCGGACGGCGAGGCCGCCCCGGTTGAGGACGTGGGTGTAGATCATGGTGGTCGAGACATCCTTGTGGCCTAATAACTCTTGAATGGTGCGGATATCATAGCCTGAGGCCAATAAATGCGTGGCGAAGCTGTGCCGGAAGGTATGGCAGCTCACCGGCTTAGTCAGACCGGCAGCATGAACAACTTGTTTGACGGCTTTTTGGAGGCTGCTGGGGTCTATATGATGGCGGCGGGTTTGGCCGGTACGGGGGTCGGTGGAGAGGGTGGGAGCAGGAAAGAGATATTGCCAGCCCCATTCTTTATTGGCGTTGGGATATTTGCGTTCCAGGGCGTAGGGCAGGTAGACTTCACCGTACCCCATAGCCAGATCGGCCTGATGCAGCCGCTTAACCTGCTGGAGATGACGCTGGAGCGGCACGATGAGACTGGCTGGAAGCATAGTGACCCGATCCTTATCACCTTTACCACTGCGGACGATAATCTGACGTTGTTCAAACTCAATGTCTTTAATGCGCAGGCGCAAACATTCGCTGAGACGCAGACCGCTGCCGTAAAGGAATTGGGTCATCAGCCGATATGGTTCGGGCAGAGCCGCAATAATCTGACGGACTTCGGTTTGGGTAAGAACAACGGGCAGACGGTGCGATTTTTTGGCGCGAAGGGCGTTGATGGGACCGACCAATTCCAGATGTAAGACTTCACGGTATAGAAACAACAAGGCCGAATAGGCTTGATTTTGGGTAGAGGCAGCCACGTTTTCGTGAACAGCCAGGTGGGTCAGGAAAGCTTCGATTTCGGGGACACCCATCTCTTTAGGATGGCGTTTGTGATGAAAGAGGATGAAGCGTTTGATCCAATCGGTGTAACTTTCTTCGGTGCTGCGGGCATAGTGTTTGAGGCGGAGGATGTGACGAACCTGATCGAGCAGTTTGGGTGGTTGAGACATAGCTGGTTCCGGGATGAGAGTAGTTATGATGAAGTTGAAAACCAAGTATTTGCCGGTGGGTAGAACCGGAAAATATTAGAATATTTGTTCATATTGGAACAAAGGAATTATAGCCGGAAAGGGAAGGAAGGCAAAAAGACATTGTCAAAAAGGGAGAATCGGGCTATACTGGGGGCATGCGGACAAGATTGACGTTATGGCCAGGCCAAAAAGGGACCAGGCGCTTACAAAATAAATACGGCGAGCGATTGGTCTGTGTGCGGTATCGGTATGATGCGGTGCGGCGGCGGCGGTATAAGACAGTGGAGTTGATTGAAGAGGAGACGGTATGGCTGCCGGATCCAGCTGAGGTGGTACAGATACGGGTGGAGTGGGGAGAGGTTGAACTGGCACGGCAGGTAAAGCAAGCAGGGGGGGTGTGGAAGAGTGAGGCGAAGGTATGGGAATTGCCGCTGGCAGAGGTGATGGCGTTGGGGTTGGAGAGTCGTGTGGTGGGGGACGAGAAAAGCATATAGGCATCTACATATAGATGCCATTCCGCAAAAGTATATAGATATAGATGCGTATATACCTTTTCTACTCAATTAATAGTTAGCTGGATATAAATTGGTCAGTAAAAAGTTGTGAAAAAAACAAACTGGCTTCAAAAGTTAAAAGCAGTGAATACTTTTATAGAAGTATTTTCGGCAGAGCATCCGATTTGGTTAGCTCTCATAATTTTTTTTATTGTTTTGGCTATTGTTATTGCTTTATCTTTTACATTCTATGGTTCAGAGTTTTATGAGAATATTCTGGTAGAGGCTCATGGGATGATATTTGATCTTCTAGTGGTTGGGGTATTTGTGTTTTGGCTCCAGTCACTTGGAGTGAGGAGACAAACGATTAAAAGGTATCAAGAGGAAATAGAGGATTTCTTAGCTTGGCAGGAACCGGAGGCAACTTATAGGATTGTTGGAAATATCAAGAGGTTAAATCGTGAAGGGGTTACCAAAATTAATTTGAGAGGAGCCAACCTGAAGAAAGCTATTCTGGCAGGAGTCGACTTGAGAGGAGCCAACCTAGAAGCTGCCAACCTAGAAGCTGCCAACCTTCAGCAAGGTAACTTGGTGGGAGCCAATCTGACAGATGCCAATCTTGAGCAAGCCAATTTGTCGCTAGCCCAGCTAGAAAATGCTCGCCTGGAAAGTGCCAACTTGAAAAGAGCCAATCTACAGAGTGTCCAGTTGAAGGGTGTTGACTTGACGACAGTAGACTTAGCGGGTGCTAATCTAGAAGGAGCCAATCTAGAGGGTAAGTACCTGAAGAAAGTCAATCTTGCGGGTGCTAATCTAAAGATGGCTCAACTAACGAAAAGTAATCTAGTGGAGGCTAACTTGGAAGGAGCAAACCTGTATGGAGCTAATTTATCAGAAAGCTACCTAGTGAAAACTAATTTAAGAGAAGCCAACCTTATAATTGCCGACCTAAAGAATGCTTGGCTTATTGAAGCTAACTTGGTGGGCACCAACCTAGAAAAAGCCAACCTAGAGGGAGCCTTCCTATTTCAAGTATCCGTGGGAACAGATAAGAAGGATGGTATGCGATGGTTACTGGAGGATATGAGGGCGATAGAATACAACTACTACAGAGGTGTCAATCTTCAAGGAGCTGATCTAACAAGCGCAAACCTCACAGGTGCAAACCTGAAAAAAGCCTTCCTAGATGGTGCTCACCTAACGAAAGCTAACTTAACGAAGGCCAACCTGGAGATGGCCAGTCTTAGTTATACTAACCTAAGAAGAGCGGACTTGAGAGGAGCTAACTTAAAGGGAACTATACCAGAAGGAAACTGGCTCTTTAAACCATATTTGGAAGCAGCTCTTTATGACAAATATACAGTCTGGCCAGAAGGCTTTGATCCAAAGCATGCCGGAGCTGTATTAGTTGAGGACTAATCAAACTTTTATGTGCCTCAGAACAAATTTACATAAAATCTGTGATAATACAAAATAACTCATGAAGGTATCCCAGAAATCCAGCTAACAAGCGGTTGCAGCCGAATTGCTACCGCCCGGTTTTTCAAGTACTTCTTGCTGGCAAAGTTGGTGTATAATGTAACTTGTCGCGCCCACCCGCAATCGGCTGAACCGCAGGCGTTAGCTAGAAGAAGAATATCTCCGAAATGGCATTCTGTAGACAACCTGAGTGTTATGAGAATTGAATTTGAAGATTGGATTCTTTCGCAAAAAATAAGTTCAACAGCACAGAGTCTGTTTGAAGAAGCCATTGCTTGTTATAAAGCATCTGCTTACAGAGCCGCTCTACTTATGTCATATTTGGGATTTCAAACTATTATCAAAGATAGAATATTGATAGCCAATTCACCAAAAGGAATACCAGAAGGGCAATGGAATAGTATTGTCAAGAATGTTCAAAATGACGAGCAATGGGATGGTTCAATTTATGATGCAGTTCAAATGAAGCCGCCCAAGTCTATTTTCAATCTTTCAGACGATGTAAGACAACAAATCACTTACTGGAAAAATCGCAGGAATGATTGTGCCCACTCAAAAAGGAATAAAATTAGTTTCGCACACGTTGAAGCTTTTTGGATGTTTTTGAATTCAAACTTGGGAAAATTCGTAGTAGACGATAGTAAAGAGAGTTTGTTAAATGATATTCGTATATACTTTGACCGAACTCAGACTCCGGCAGGGGTAGATTATTCCTTTATCATCGAACAAATACCTGGTGCTATCGAGTTAAATGAATTTTCTGATTTTCTTGAGGAAACCTACAAAATAATTGATGATTCCGACTCGAAAAGACCCTTTTATTTAAGACATGATGGTATCTCATTTTTTTACGATTTGTTCAATGTAACAAGTGATGTAACAAAGGAAAAATTGGTAACTTTGTTAAAATCTAAAGAAAAGTTAGGCATACATCTTCTTACCCATTATCCCAACCTATTGCCTTATTTTGCTGATGACCAAATTTTTATCAGAAATTTGTGGTATAGAAGAATAGGGTATACCTCAAAAAGCCCTATGCCATTGTATTGCTCGCTATTGCGGAACAAACTTATTCCAAAGAACGAAATTATTGAGGCTCACAAAACTTTAATTGAGCGATCTACCCTTGTTTTGCCTTCAGAGGAATATTTTGAATTACTGAAATTGACTGGATTTTACGATGTATTCAAAAATATTGCTTTTGAAGAAGGTAAAATACAGTTCTTTAATTGGGCCAATCTAAATGCAGATTTTGTGGTTGACTATCTTGCTAAATTTCCAATAGATAAAACTGTAGCCTCGGCCATTTCAAATGCATTTTCATCGATGCATTATCCATATGATCTGCGCGATAGATTAGATGAATTTCTAAGTAGTAATCAGGACAAACGTGCTGAACTACTTAGAGAGATAAACAATAATCAATTCAAAATCCCTAAATATCTGAATTCATTGGGTGGAAACGATAAAGGCGATGAGATTCCATTTTAGGATTTTGAGCTAATTGAACTTCTAGCTAACAAGCGGTTGCACGCGACCGCCTGGACTCCGCGATTTTTGAAGGTGATTTTGGCACTGTGAGGGTATCCTTTAGTCAAGGTATCGTAGCGGCGCGTGAACCGCAGGCGTTAGCTGGCTGAACCTTATCTTGTTTTGCAAATATGCGAATGGCATAAATTTAAGCCCAAGTGGCAAAGTGGTGGTCAGACACGCCCATCATTGGAAGACAGTAGATGTCAATATCAAATCAAAAGGATATACAAAAGCTAATTGTTATCCGTACAAGGCGTTTGCAAAAATTGAAGGAGCAACAAGCCTTAATGGGTATACATACCCCGCCCGAAGTGCTGCTGGAGATTGAAGATATAGAAACGGAAATACAAAAACTCCAGGCAGAACTCTCGGAAATACGAGAGAAAACGCCGTTATCCTCAAGGGCTAAGGCAACGAAGCCAGTTAATATCGTTCGTGTCGCTATGCCTGCTTGGGAAATCGGACGGGTAGGCAGTGGTTTGGGGAGCAAAATCGGAGGACTAGGGGTGATTGTTGAGGAACTGCCACCAGAGCTGGTCAAAGCCGCTGCACGGCAGAGGATTGACCTGGAGGTCGTCACCCTCTCGCCCTGCTTTGCCCATTACGACAAAAATTTGCTGACGAACCTCGATCTCCACTTGTTGGCTACCATTGCTGGCCAGCTTCTTGATTTCGAGGTTTACGAGCATGCTTTTCCAGATGGACAAAAAGTCGTTTATTTTTGGAATGAATGGCTTCTCGGTTCAACAACACCTTCTCACATTTATCCCGATGACCCCCAGAAAGCACTCTTGTTTTATGCAAGTGTTAGTCAGGTTATGGCCGAATATATTAAGCAATGTGGATTTGATGTAATTCACATGCAAGATTATCACGTTGGTCTCATATCATTCTACCTTGGGGATGAATATCTGAAAGATTTGTCAATATTGCTGACCATTCATAATGCCACTTATCAGGGTGTCACCCCTCTTTTTTATGACGGCTACACTACATTAAGCCGGATTAACCTTCCTGGTGAAAGACTATTTCATCAATATTTCGAATTTTTCGGTGATCTGAATTTGTTAAAAGCTTGCATGCTTAAAGTGCATGAAGCAGGTGGTAGAATCAACACAATTAGTGGTGATCTCCAAGGAACTTGGGGTTATGCTGCTGAGCTGAAGGAAAGCAGGGCGCAAATAGAAGCGAGAGCTTTATCTCAAAAAGGTAGTCAACTTGGTGAAGTTTTTGTACCGAATCGCGATTTGGATACTTTTGAAAAACTACCAATAATGGGGATCACAAATGGCATGAGTGAAAGTAATCGCCCCGAAAATTTGCCTGAATTAAAAGCCGCCGTTCTCCAAGTGATGCAAGGGAGAAGAGGCGCTTACAATCCTATTTTTAGAAACCCAATCACCCAAGAACAAATGCTGACCAGAAATCATAACTTTGATGTCAATAGCTTGCATATCAAGACTGAATTGAAAAGATTGCTTCATTTAGAAGCCTTCGATGAAGAGCCTACACCTGACGCAATACTTTTTACGGCAGTGGGGCGATTGGTCGAGCAAAAAAATCTAGGGTTAGTAGCCAATATTATCGAACGAACTTTAGCCTACGATGGTGGCGCTAAATTCATTATTTTGGCCTCGACTCCTGAAGGGGATTCAGCGGGCAAAGCCAGCGAGTCTCACTTTTTCCGGCTGGCTGCCCTCTATTCCAGTCAGGTTTGTTTCAATAATACCTTCAACTTTCCACTATCAAAACTAATTCTGGCTGGTGGTGACTTCTTGTTGTATCCTTCTCGCTTTGAGCCGTGCGGACTAGTTGATTACTCAGCCTCGTTATTGGGTACTATCGTCATTGGCCGAGCTACGGGGGGCTTGACTAAAGTACGCCATTGCGCCTACCTGTATGAGTGGATTGACACCAGCGATCGGGTTGGGGAAGCCAATGCCTTTCTCAATAAAATCAAGGAAGCTATTGATACTTATCGACACAATCCTAGCGAACATGCTCGCCTCATTTATAATGCAGTGACTATTGATGCTGGTTGGAGTAAACCCGCCGGACAATATATTGAGTTATATCTTGAAGGGCTGCCAATAAAAAAACGCCAACGTATTACAAAATCAAGGCATTTTTGCTCCAACTGAGGTATTATAGGGTAGGGCGCCAGCTAACAATTCGCCGTAGCCGACCGCCTACCGCTGCGATTTTCGACCACAACTTGCCCGCAGCGTCACTTTTTATGGTATCCACTCCTGCTGGCTCGGCGGCGGCTAAGTCAGGGCGTTAGCTGGCGGAAGAAATAACCTCTACACCTTAAATCATTCTTTTATGTCTACATTTCTGAAACGTTATCAAGCAGGTAAGCGTATCACCGTTTGGAATGAAATTCGTGCTCTCGGAGCCGAGGTTCGTTCCCCTCATTATTATGAAGATGTCAAAGCAGTGGTTGATGAAACAATGGATCGAGTGCGGTACAATATTGACTTACTTGTGGCTCGACTTCGAGAGGATGGTTACAAGTTTGTATGGCCTGGGCATGAAAACTATTATACTGATCGCTCCAGATGCCTGCCCAACGATGATACGCCTGAACTGATAACTTTTCTGGAACAGCTTACGGGTCCAATTCCGCTCGTGATAAGTTCTTGGATGTTGCGTGTGGGCGATCTTAATCTGGTTGGTAATCATCCCAAATGGCCTGAACCGGATATGTATACAGATGCTTTAGTTGTCGAATTCGAGTATAAGAGTTGGGGGTTAGAGGATCATGGAGCACGTTCCTATTATGAAATGGAGTACAATGACTGGCAAAGTTGGGTTAAGGAAGATGGTCTTGAGACAGTTGGCCCTTTCAGTTTAGCTTTTGCACCTGATGTCTATCATAAAGTAAACGTAAGCGGTGGTACTCCCTATGCCATCATTTTGCCCGATGCTGGCGCGGATGCCATAGTTGATATTTATGGTAAACAATCCTATTTTGTTGATTATCTACGTAAATGTTTTAAGTGGGGAGGGTTTCCTGGGTTCGGGGACAAAGAAAAAGGTCGTGACAATGGTACGATTGCAGAATTAGTAGTTGGTTTGTTGGATATTTAAGGGCTGGTGAAAGCAAGAAAGTTTGTATAGGTATGTAAGAAGAGAGCCGTCCATCCTGCCCACTGCGCCAGCTAACAATTCGCTGTAGCCGACCGCCTACCCGTCGGATTTTCGACCACACCTTGCCAGCAACATCATTTTTTAGTATACCACACCTTGCTGGCTCGGCGGCGGCTAAGCTAATTACTATGGTAGAGTCAAATTTAGGTTACCCCTTTGCTGAAGCCTGTTGCCGCTGTAAGTAGCGCTGGGGATCATAGGGCTGACCACTCTTTAAGATGGCATAAATCACACTCAACAACTTTCGGCCCACGGCCACTAAACTTTTCATTTTGTTCTTGCCCGCCTGCAAGCGCTGTTGATAATATACCTGATATTCCGGCACGCGCTGGACGACATTGATGGCCATCATCCAGAGCATGCGTCGGGCAAAGCGATTACCTTGATGGGACATCTTTAAGCCAGTCGGACGCTTGGTGCCACTATCTCGACTGTAAGGACACCAGCCCAGAAAGCTGAGCAGGTGCTTGATAGAGGCAAAGCGGCGGATGTCCCCGATTTCGGCCAGCAGCGTTCCCAGGGCCAGCGGCCCATCCCAGGGGAAGTCCTGGTTGGTCAAAGCTTGGCTGAGACCCAGGTGGGCACTGATTTCAGCCAAGAAGGTTTGGCTGAGGCTGATAATCTGGGCTTCAATGGTTCGCAGATGAGCGCCAAGGCCCTGGAGGTGGCTGACCACCAGTTGCACCTCCGTTTCCAGCCAGGGATCGCTAAAGCCGACCGTGTTGGCCGCAATGGTTTGAAGCTGTTGGGCAAACTCCTGACCTTTCTGACCGCGACTGGCCTGGTGGATAACCACCGTTAGCTCATCTACTGAGGCCTGGGCCAGCGCCTGACCGGAAGGAAATCGTTGTAGGACGGCCAGCACCGTCGCTTTGGTCAAATCAGGCAGGATCAGGCTCAATTCCGGGCAAGTTTGATCCAGCAAGCTGCGCAACCGATTGAGCCAGCGGGTCTGTTCTTTGACCAGGTCCTCCCGCAAACGGCTCATCCGCTGCAAGGCTTGCTGAGTAGGGCTGGGCGGCAATGTCGGCTGAAATTCTCCGGTCGCCAGTTGGCGAGCCATCGCTTCGGCATCGAGTTTGTCGGTTTTGGCTCGTCGTCCCAGACCGCGTCGAAACTCGGCCACTTGTCGCCCGTTGAGTTCGACGATCGGATAACCGGCCGCGCGCAAGCGGCGCAGCAAGGTTTCTCCGTAATGACCGGTGGCCTCGTGGCCGATCAGAAAGTCGCTGGGCTGGTTGGAGTAGCGCCTGAGCTGACTTTCAAAGCTCAGAAAGTCAGCTTGCTCGACTTTGATCCGCAGCGGTTTACTCAACTGACGCTGGGTGGTATCATACACATAGCCTACGTGCGTTTGTTTGCCCAAGTCCAGGGCAACCATAAAACGTGGGGACATGCTAAACCTCCTCATTAGGTAGAATGGGGTGTTTGCCTAAAGAGCAAGCTGCCGTGCTTCAGCAACATAATCAAAGCTCACCGAGGGGGTGGGCTAGCTTACTGATCAGAAGTCCGCGGCCGCAGCCTCAATTAGCTTAAAGAGATGCGCTGCTCCCACAAGCGTTATAAAGGTCTTCTACCCGGCAAACACGGTTTATCTTACCATAATATTCTCTGGCAAACACCCCACTCTAGTATATGTCAGGCGTTAGGTGGGCCAAAAATTCCGTTGTCATCGTTATACGGAGTCCTTATGTATCTAAAGAAACAAGAGTTAAAAATAAACCCTCAAAATCCCTTTGAGCAGGATAAGTTGCATCGTCTCGAAAGCGCGCAAGTCCTTACGGAGTTATTCAAATCGACGGAGGGACCATTTGTCTTAAGTATTGACTCCTCGTGGGGTACAGGAAAAACCACCTTTGTTAAAATGTGGAAGGAATATCTGAGTAGTGAAGAAAATAATTTTCACTGCTTATACTTTAATGCTTGGGAGAATGATTTTGCTGATGACCCATTAATTTCTTTCATTGGGGAGATTCAACTGGGGGTAATAGCAACTCTTAATATAAAAGATTCAAAAGCTAAAAAATATTTTGCGAAAGCAAAAAAGATTAGCGGTTCGCTTGTGAAGAAAGGCGTTCCGGCAGTCGTAAAGGGATTAACCTACGGTCTTCTGGACTTAGAAGAAATTAACGAGCAAATTATTGCAGATTTGGCTTATAGTATTGCTCAGGGAGAAATTGAGAACTACGAGAAAAATAAAAATACTCTGCTGGAATTTAAGCAAAACCTTGAAGCTTTTATGGCGGAGTTATCGAAATCAGATGGAAGTAGTGGCAAACCTTTAATATTTTTCGTTGACGAGTTAGACAGATGTAGGCCAATTTATGCAGTTGAATTATTGGAGCGAATAAAACATTTGTTCAATGTTCCTGGTGTTATTTTCGTGTTGGTACTGGATAAAGACCAACTTGCCCATTCTATAAAATCACTGTATGGAGTGGGTATGAATGTAGATGGATACTTAAGAAGATTTATTGACTTAGATTATCAGTTACCTAAAGCCTCGAACAGCGACTTTTGTAATCATTTGTTTCAGGAATTTGGATTCCAGGAGTTTTTTACCAAAAGAAAAGTAAGAGATACGGATGAAGCCGAGCAGTTTCTTAATACATTTATCAAATTAGCGGAGATATTTAATCTTAGTTTACGTGAACTTGAGCAATGCTTTACCCAAGTTAGTATAGCTTTTCGGACGACTCCTGAAAACAAAAAAATCTATCCCCTCCTCTTGGCTTTCCTCATAATATTAAAAAATGTCAATCATAGCTTATACAACCAATATATAACTGGAACTATCGCGGCACGACGAGTTATTGAGTTCATCAAAGAACAACCTAAAGGAGCAGACTTTTTGGATGATAATTATGGTCAAGCCGTCGAAGCCTATATTTTAGGTGCGTTTTGTGGTGGTTATGATGGATTGAGGAAACTCATTAGTGAATACGAAAAAGAGTTAGAAAAAGAAAACACTTCAGAAAAAGAAAAACAAAAACTATCCCATTTATTAGAATTTTTTCAATTTTTTGCTCGCCAGAACAATTACAGCATGGGTATATATCTGGTAAAGAAAATACAGATCCTAGATCGTTTTGTAGCGTGAGTTTTCATGGTACATACAGTAAATGGTTTAGCCCAGTAAAAAGCCCACCTAACAAGCGGTTCTTAAGAAACCTCGCGTCGGGGGTTGGGAGGAAGGCACTACAATATCTGGGGTAGGCAAGACAAGCGTGGCCCAATATCCAGGGGTGTGGGTAGAGGATTTTAGATCGGTCTTGCAGCAGATCAACCGTTTTCCAACTCAAAAAGCCCGACCCTCTTTCCAGGGTCAGGCAGGGCTTGCTCCTATTGATCCGTCTTCTCGGCCGTTCCCTACAATAATAATAGGTAGTTTCTTAATCGGGGTCGAGCAAGCTCGCCACCAGGGGGCAAATCACCCGGAAGCCGGAACCACGTTGCAGCGCGAGACAGACCGGGGTAAACGGTCGTCATCAGGGCTTGTATCGGTCTTATTTTTGGCCTCAGCCAGAGGGTATGATAGCAGGTCGGTCAAATCAGCCCGCCAGTTTCTCCGGTGGGGGAATACCGCCCCCGGCGGTAAGGGTCGTTGCAGCCGAATTGCTACCGCTCTATTTTTCAACGGCTCTGCGCCAGCGAAGGCACTTGTAGTTGAAATGAGTCTTGCTGGCCCGGGGTCGGGTGATGCGCGGCGTTAGGCAGACCAAGAAAAATCCTCCGAAAGTAGCCGCCTAGCGAGGTTAGATATTAAGAATTGAATCGTTGAGCGAAGTCAGCTTTCCCTGGCCAGGTTGATACCCAGTCCGTAACCGGGATGATAAAGACAGATAAGGAAAACGATTTTCCCCGGCAAAGTCACCCTCGTCCCGTAAACAGATAAGAAAGACAAAGGCGGGAGAGCGTCATCATCCCTGGTACTATCTGCAAATCATACCATTAGTTTCATTGTTGCACGGTAAACGTGAATAAGATATAATATCGCCTATGAGGATGAGATGATTGTATCCTTTGGCGATGACGCTACTGTTGACCTGTATCACGGACGAATTACTCATCGTACCCGTCGCTTTTCTCCAACCCTTAAACGCTTGGCCTTTCGTAAACTAGATATTCTCAATGCGGCCTATCGGTTAGATGATTTACGAGAACCTCCTGGCAACCGTTTGGAAGCATTAAAAGGAAATTTGGCAGGTTATCATAGCATTCGGGTCAATGACCAATGGCGGCTCATCTTTCGTTGGGAAGACAATAATGCGTATGAGGTGTTGCTAACGGATTATCATTGAGCATAGGAGGAAAGAAAGATGTTGCCCGAAAATCGAGTCACAACTCATCCCGGTGAGGTCTTAAAAGAAGAATTTCTTGACCCACTCGGTATAACTCAAGTTGCGTTTGCTCAACATATCGGTGTACCCTTACAACGGGTGAATGAGATAATTCGAGGCAAACGGGGCATTACGCCAGAAACAGCGTGGTTATTGTCGCAAGCATTAGGGACCACGCCGCAATTTTGGATGAACTTACAAAATACGTATGATTTAACGAGTAAACGACCAGGTCGGACAGTAGAGCGTCTAGTTAAAGCGGCATAGTTTATAAAAAAGTCTGCCCAAGTTACAGTCGGCGGGGCCATCGCTGACCCCGCCGCTGCTTCAGAACGGAGCGTGAAACTTTCGCTTCACTCCGCTCCTGAGTATCCGGGCCATTGTCATTGGCACAACCCAAATCCTTTCGGGAGAGGGTCGCTTAACAAGAACTCTTGGGGCAACTGGCTTTCACTACCTCATAGAGGCGTGCCATAAAGCACGGGCCTTTGTCAAGCGCCGTTGTTTTCCCGAATACCCGCCCTCCGTCAGCCTATCTCTGGCATTACCCAGAGCCTTTGCTGCTGAGGGCATCCCTCCCGCTGGGGCATTTGGCTTGGTTGCCTACTCAGTTATCCTGAGAGCCTTCAGCGGGTTACTCCGTTCCCCAATCCGATGGGTTGTGACCGTAGGCTGCTACTTTACGCCGGTATCCATTCGAGTGATTACTCCGTTTCGCTTGACAACGTAGCCTGGATACATTCCCTTTTGGGCCTGCCCTTAAACCCGTGTAGGCAGGTTCTGCTTGACGACGCTTCAACCATAGCTTCACTCGTCGTTAGCCTTAGCCACCTGCTCGACGGGATCGCCACGTCTGGTTCGTGACCTTCCGCCTTTTCATCCCGCTTCTGCCTTTTGAGGACCAGTCGCCAAGCAGGGGATGATGCTGTTACCCGAACCACTGCGGGAGTTGAACTTGATGACACCGGAGTATCATCGCACCAACATCGAATTAGAGTTATCAAAGAACAACGTGCGTTCTTTGCCGCCCCTCCCCCGGTCAAAGCACGGTTTCGAGCGAACGGATCGCACCCAGCGCTTCCAGCCGAATGCCCAAGCTGGCCGTTAGGCAAATCATCTAAGGCATTTTGAGGTCTGAGTAAGTTGAAGTTTCGGCGGCATCGGCTGAACCGCGGCGTTAGGCTGCTGGTTGAATAGCATTTCGAATCTCACCATCAAATCCTACTGGTCAATTTGGTAAACTGCTTCAGTACAGATACAATACAAAGCAAATACATCTTTCTGCTTTGTAAGAGGCGCTATGACTGAAACAATTAGTGTGAAAGTTAGTAATCGCTACCAAATCGCTCTGCCTAGCCTGGCTCGCAAAGAACTTAATATCCGGGCCGGCGACCGTTTGCTGGTTGATATTCAAGACGGCATGATTATTTTATTGCCCCAACCTCAAGATTATGTGGAGTATCTAACAGGTTTGCACAAAGACATCTGGCAAAATATCAATACCACTTCTTATCTCCAACAGGAAAGAGATGCATGGCAAGCCTCCCCCACCGATTAGCGGCTCATCAATTGATTGGACTGGATACTTCCATATTTATCTATCACTTTGAAGCAAACCAGAAATATTTACCCTTAACTCGAAGTATTCTGAAATTGGTAGAGTCCGGTCAAAGTCAGGGAGTTATCTCAACTCTCGTGGTGATGGAATTAACCGTTCACCCCTGGCGAATAAATCGAGGCGATATAGCTCGACAGTATGAAGCCTTATTGATTAACTTTCCGAATTTGAAGTTAGTTGATGTAAGCCGTGAGGTAGCCAGGCAGGCCGCGCAACTACGAGCGAAATATAATCTGCGTCCGGCGGATGCGTTACAAGTGGCAACAGCAATCATCAGTGGCGCCACCCTTTGGGTGAGCAATGATAAGGCGTTGAAGCGATTAGAACCAGCGATAGAGGTTATCGTTTTGGAAGATTTTGTTGAGGTGTAAAGCACGACACCGCAACAGCTTCAATTGGTAGCTTGTATCGAAGAAACGAGTCAGGAATTATCACTTTGCCGGTATTCGGGAGGGAGAGGGGTTAGATTGATCCAAAAGGTGGCACATGTTAAACTGATGTCTATCAATTCAGGTAAACTTATTGCCGAAAGGTATTTTGAAGGGGTTCCACCGAACTGTCCGAGTAGTGTTAGAATGAGTGGTTCAAGAACAGGAGACGATATATCTCAGGATGAGTATAAAGAGTGGTTAGCACAATATGTTAATCCATAAAATCAATTTATGGGATAATACACGAAACAACCATTCCCAGTCACAATGGGACACAAGGATGAACCGCTTAATCAATATAGCCAAGCCCACCGATATTCCCGCTTCATACCAGGAGCAGCCCATTGGCCTGCTGCTGGCGTATCACAACCTCAACCATCCTTTTGAGGTTTACACGACGGCGCAACTGTTAATTGGTATGTGCATGGATCATCGCAAACATCTGCACATCCCTGATAACTTTGCCTACATTCTGCGGAGCGGCGGGGCCAATCTCCGCTACAGCGAGTTCAAGGTGTCCTATGCCATCGCTGTCGGCGGGGTACGTTCGATTGCCTTGATCGGCCACACCCAATGCGGTATGGTCAATCTCGTCTCCAAACGGGAGCAGTTCGTGCAGGGCCTGGTGGAGGGGGCGGGCTGGGAGCGGGAATGGGCGGAGGCCCATTTCCAGCACTTCGGGCCGATGTTTGAAATCGGCGATGAAGTTGATTTTACTTTGAGCGAAGCGAAACGGCTGCGCTTGCGTTACCCGCGTATCCAGGTAGCTCCGCTGATGTACCGGGTCGAAGATAACCTGCTGTATTTGATCAGGGAAGACTAAGGCGGCCAGTTTGGAGTCAGGCATTCACATCAATCACGACCCGACCCCGCACTTGCCCTTTGAGGATCTGCCGGCTGAGTTCAGGAACAGCCTCCAGCGGGGCTTCCTGCATCATCGCTTCCAGCTTGTCCAGCGGCAGGTCCTGGGCCAGACGCGACCAGGCCGCCAGCCGGCGCGGCTGGGGCACTAAGACCGAGTTGATCCCCAGGATGCTCACCCCCCGTAAAATAAAGGGAAAAACGGTCGTATTCAGGGCAAAGCCGGCGGCATTGCCGCAGGCGGCGATGCTGGTATTCTGGGCCATCCCCGGCAGCAGGGCAGCCAGCGTATCGCCGCCGGCGGTGTCCACGGCCCCGGCCCAGCGCTCCGTCTCCAGGGGCTTACCGGGCTTGGCCAGCACCGAGCGGTCCAGAATCTGTTTGGCCCCCAGTTGGCGTAAATAATCGTGCAGCCCGGCCCGGCCCGTCGAGGCGACGACGTTGTAGCCGAGCCTGCCCAAAATCGCCACGGCCACACTGCCCACCCCGCCGGCCGCACCGGTAACGACCACTTCGCGTTGGTCCGCCGGGGTCAGCCCTTTTTCTTCGAGCGCCATGACACACAGCATCGCCGTGAAACCGGCGGTGCCGATGCCCATCGCCTGCTTCAGAGTTAGACCGGCGGGCAGTGGGACCAGCCACCCCGCCTTGACCCGGGCCATCTGGGCAAAGCCGCCCCAGTGGCTCTCGCCGACGCCCCAGCCGGTCAGCACGACCTCATCCCCGGCTTTGAAATCGGGCGAGGCCGACTCGACCACCGTCCCGGCAAAGTCAATCCCCGGCACCATGGGGTATTTGCGGATAACCCTGCCCTGCCCGGTCACGGCCAGGCCGTCTTTATAGTTGAGGGTAGAATAAGCCACCTTAACCAGGACATCCCCTTCCGGCAGGGCCTCGCGGGGAAGGGTGCGAAATTCGGCCTGAATCCCCCCCTCTTTTTGGTCAACCACCAGGGCTTTAAAGGTATCTTGCGGCATAAGTTCCCTCCAAAGAGTTGGGAGTGTCAAAGTGCACTTTGATACTCCGTAATTTTGCTGACGATTATAAGATGAATTGTCGCAGGCGCAAAGCGGGGAGGAAGGGTGAAGAACATGAGGATCGGGTAATCAACCGAATAAACTGAGTTCGATGTTTCCTAAATCGCACCCTTCGATACGCCTTTCACTACGTTCAAGGCTACTCAGGATGCGATAATTAGCCAAAAATCATCCTGACACGAAGCGGGCGTCAACCCGTACACCTGCACTTGCAGGCAGGTACAAGTGTCGAAGGGTGATTTTCGGTAAAATGTCGAACTTAGGTGAATAGGTTTTGTGGTTCTACCGCCGCTGGGCAAACACTTCGGGGTGCAGAAAGAGGAAGATGCAGAGCAGCCCGCCCAGACCGCCGCCCAGGTGGGCAAAAACGCCGATATTTGTCTGGACCAACCCTTCCTGGATTAACTCGCCAATCAGGGCGTTGACCATCAGGTTTTGCACAATGTAGACCCAGGCCGGGATCCACAACGGGATCGGCAAAGGAAAAATCCAAATGGCAATAAAGGTCAAGACCCGTTCCTCGGAGTAGAGAAACAGATAGGCGGTCATAATGCCAAAAATAGCGCCGCTGGCCCCCAGGCCGGGCGTTGACAGCGCCTCCTGACCCCTGAAGACAGCCGTGAGCGCGTCAAACATGCTGCTGGTAAAGAGGCAGAGCAGGTAAAGAAAAAGAAAGCGGATGGGACCGGTGGCATCTTCCACTTTGCGGCCAAAAAACCAGAGGGCAAACATATTGCTGAATAGATGGCCGATGCCCCCATGCAGAAAGCCGCTGCTCAAAACCGACAAAGCGCCCAGGCCCTGCCCGTTCAGAATCAATTGCGGCACATCCAGGAAAGGGTAGAGTTTGACAATGGCTTCTTTCTCGGCGTAACGGGCCAGGATCAGGATGACCCCAATGAAAATCAGAATATTAAGGATAACCAGGCTTAGGGTCATCCAGGGGAAGCCTCTTCTGCGGTAGCGGCGATCCTTTAACGGCAGCAAGAAGAAATAGTTGGAGATGAAGATAAGGATAACGACAATCAGTTTCATAGGTTTGGCGGCTCTGGAAAGGATTGCCCAATCGGCATGATAATCAGGGTAAAGGCCAAGATCCAACAAAACAGGCCGGAGAAAGCAATCAGCCAGCGCAAGTCGGTTGTTTCCAGTCCCTCGTGGCCCACCAGTTGGCAAATCAAAGGATTGCGCGGCAGGCTGTCGGCGCTGACCCAAAGGAAGGCGCCCAGAAACGCCAGCAGCAGGCTCAGCCAGCCGCTCCAGCCAAACCACCAGGGCCGCAGGCCGGAGTCAAGCAGGACTGCCAGCAGACAAACCAAAACCGGCCCGCTCATTTGGCGGATCAGCTCGGACCAGCCGGTCATCATCGCTTCCGGTAACGCGGGTTGGAGCGCCTGGAGCTGCTGCCGAACCTGCCGGCTCTCCACCGAGCCGGTCTCCAGCACTTTAGCGGCGCGTTGATACGCCTGGAGGGCCTCCTTACCCCGCCGCGCCTGCTCGTAAAGCTGCCCCAAACGCAGCCAGGCCCGGCCATGCCGGGGGTCGAGTTGGGTCGCTTTTAGATAGCGGGCATATGCGTCTTCAATCTCGCCCCGCTGCCGCAGCATCTCCCCCAGAACGTAATGAACTTCTGTGGAATTGGGATTTTCCTTGAGCGCGCGCTGTAAGCTAAGGGTAGCCCGGTCTTCCCGCCCCAGGCCGATCTGGGCTTGCGCCAAGTGCAGGTGAAGGTCGGGATAATTTGGCTTAATCGCCTCGACGGCCTGCCAGGCTTTGAGGGCTTCCCCATAGCGCTGCTGTTCCTGGCTGGCCGTCGCCAGCTCGACAAAATATTTCAACTTGTGGCGATAATCGCCCATCGTTCGACCGCAGCGGGTACAGGTGGACTTTTCGACATCCACCTCGGCCCCGCAGGCCGGGCAGTTGACGACCAGGGGCAGCCGGCAGTGGCTGCAGGTGGTAGCTACCGCCGAGATGGTTTGGCGGCAGAAGGGGCAGGAGATGCCACTGGCTTTGGCTGCTTTGGAGACAGTTCTTTTTTCTTCGCGGGGAGGAGGTGGAACTATTTTTGAGGGTTCGGCCTGTGATGGAGCGGAGCGGGCCAGTTGATCCAGCCGGGCCAGGCCGGCGCGGGCGGCCTTGTTGTCCGGGTCAAGGGTCAGTACATTTTCCAGGCAGACCTGTTTCTCGGCCAGGCTGTCCAGCACGGTGCTGAGCCAGAGCCAGGCGGTGATATTGGTTTCATCCAATTCGGTGACTCGCAGCAGAAGCTGGCGGGCGCGCTCGCGCTGACTCGTTTTGGCCGCGCCGATGCGGTGAATCCGTGAGGACTGGGATTTATCCACCAAGGCCGCTTCTGCTTGAGCCGCTTTAGCCGCCGCAATCCCTTCGCGGAGAAGCGTTTGAAGATCAGGTTCGTCCATGATTGTGGTGTTGACTTGTGTCAGGAACAAGGATCGGCAGGTCAAATGCCGATTGCCGGCAGTCGCTTATCTTTCCATTATATCGGCTTCTTGGCCCTTTGACAACCCCCTTTTGCCGGGAAAATTTGTAGCTCAGGCACCCACAGGACGCAAGCAGTGTCATTTCGACCGAAGTACCCAGAGGGCATAAAGGAGAAATCCCTCATGCCTATGTGGCGCTCCAGGGATTTCTCGGCTTATGGCCTCGAAATGACATGGGGCATGAAATAGTTACGAAAATTTTATTTCCAGCTTTCTCACTCACTCCCTGCGGCCATCGCCTCCGGGGGCAAGGTCAGGCTAACCCGGGTATAGAGGGCCGGTACGCTCTCTACAGCCAGCGTCCCCCCGACGACGGCCATCATTGTACTGTGCAGGGCCAATCCCTGGCCTGAGCCTTCGGGCTGAGCCTCAGGCGAAACGCCGGGACGAAGCCCGCTGCCGCCATTGGCCGAACCGGTTGCTCCCACGCCGACCCCGTTATCCTCGACGGTTATTTCCAGGCCGCTCGGCCAGGTAACGGCAATCTTGAGGTGCAGCGGGCTGGAGGCTTCGGCGCGGCCGTGCCGGGCGGCATTGCGCATGGCTTCGCGGGCAGCATAAAAGAGAACTTCGGCGATCAGGGGGGGAAGCGTGCGCGCTTTTTCCGCCGCCGCCGGCTCGACATGCCAACTGACTTCATCAAAAGCCCGGCTCAGCTCATCGTCCACGATCCGGCGCAAGGCCTCAACCAAACCCAAACGCCCCACCTCCAGAGTGGCCGCCGGCGGCATCTCGCGCAGCAGGTCGGAGATGTGGTGGTGAAGGTCGGCCAGAAGGGTGACGGCCTCGGCGTGATGGGAATCCAGGGTTGGGGGTTGGGGGTTGGGGGTCCCAAAGGGAGGCTTCGCACTCGGCGGTCGGCTGTCAGCGGTCAGCATGAGCATGGCCGTGTGCAGGCCGGGCAAGATGTCGTCGTGCAGGACGCGCCGGGTCTGCCGGTCGAGAATTTGAGTTTGGGCCAGCCGCTGGCGCTGTAAGGCCATGAGGCGGCGGGCCAGTTCGACACTGGCCTGGGTATCAATCAGGCGCTCGCCGCTGGCCCGGGCAATTTCCATTTCCTCCTGAGTGTAGAGACCGCCATCGCGCTTTTCGCCCAGCAGCAGCATCCCGGCCAAACCGCGCTCGCTCCACAGCGGTACAGCCCAGAGCGCGCCGCCATACTGGGCCGGGTCAAGGGGCAGGCTCATTGTTTGGGGCGAGAGGGTGGGAAGCAGGGGACTGCCAGTGCGGAGCGCCAGGCGGGGAGAGCGGGGAAGCGGGGGAGCATGGTCAGGGTAAGTTAAAGATGTCCCAACAAGCGGGGCCAGCGGTCCTAATGGAATTAAGTAGGCCAGGCGCGCGCCTAAAATATTGGCGCAGAGGGCGCGGAAGGACTCGCTTTCCTGTCCTGCCTGCCCGTCTGAGAGGGGGAGGGTGGAGGTTAACAGTTGTTCATAAAGGCCCTGGCTGCTGACAAAAGGACGCAGCAGGCGCATGTAATGGTCGCGCTCAACAAAGGAACGCCAGCTAAAGAGGGCAAAAAACACGCTCATCAGGAGTGTCGTTAAGAGCAGGCTGTAAATGGGCCGCAGTTGGATGGCGACGGTCGCGCCGATAAGCAGGCCATATCCGGCGGCTAAGATGACCGTGCTGCGCCAGTGGCGAAAAAACCCGCGCCGGGGCAGGGTTTTGCCGGTAAAAACCTCGTAGGAGACAATCGCCCGGCCCATCAAAACAACGGCCAGCGCGATTAGCAGGTCAATGACCAGGTCAAACCAGCCAATGGTCAGGGACATGTCGGCCACATGGCCGGCCGGCACATTCAGCACAATCCAGAGCATCACCCAGGCGACCAGCAGGCTGACCAGCAGCAGCAGCACTGTCGCCGTGATGAGCCAGGGGCGGGCGCGTCTCCGGGCCAAATCACCCATGACCCGGCCGGAAGGCGCGGGCCGGCGCAGCGCCGCCAGCGACAGGCCAATGCAGAGCAGCATGTAGAGCGGGTAGATCAGCACCAGGAGCGGAATCCCGCCAATCTCCGGCGAGGCCGACAGCCGCAGTTGGGTGATTTGCACAAACGACGGCAGGGGGTTGGCAAAGAGCAGCAGGGCGACCAGACCCACCGCCAGCAGGACGGTCAAGCCGAGCCAGGGATGCTGCCAGGACAGGGGCGGCGGGTTATTTTCCCCAACCGGCGCGTCATCCCAGAAACCACTGTACCAGAGCATAGCGACATACCAGGTCAAAGGGGTAATCACTACCGGCAGCCAGCCCGCCCGCCACCAAAAGTTCAACCCCTGACCAATCGCCGTAGGGAGGCCGTAGCCCAGAATAGCGGTGTGGCTGACAAAGAAAGCGCTGCCGATCAACAAGCCGCCGCCGACCAGCCAGACACCCCACCCCCGGCGGTCGGCATTGAGCAAAACCGTCAGGCCCAGCCAGAGCAGCAAAATGGTATTGAATAACGACACGGCCACAATGGCCCAGTCGAGAAGAAAGTTACCGGTCATAGCTTATCCTGGCAGGGGAGCAGGGGTGAAAAAATCTCCTTTTCATCCTTCATCCCTCATCCTTTATCCTTGCCATACGACCCACTCCCCGCGCTCATTCTGCACGCGGGCGAGGCCGTCGGCATCCCAGATAATCAGCCGGCCGGCGTGCAGAATCAGGCTGGCACGGGTGCGGGCGATTTTTTCGTCGGCGGCGGTCTCCGCCAGGCCCCAGGCCGCGTAAATCTGGCCGTTGGTCCGGCTGATGGTCCGCTTGTCGCGGAAGCCGAGGCGGGCAGCGATCTGCTCGTTGCTCAAGCCCTGGGCCAGCAGCCGGGCGACTGCCTGCTCGTTGGGTTCCAGCAGGGCCAGCGGCGACTGCTCATCCTTGTGGCGGACCTCCTGCACCCGCGATTCGATGTCGGGGTCAATAAAGCTGCGCCCGGCAACGGCATCTTGCAGCAGCGGCACAATCATCTGCGGCAAGAGGAAGTTGGATTTGCGGACATAGGCGTAATGGCTGAGAATGCCAGAGCGGCGAAAATCGCGGTAGTAAGCGTCGTCGTCCTGGATGGAGTAGAAAACCACCGGCAGGCGGGGAAACTCGCGCCGGATGGCGACAGCGGCCTCGATGCCGTTCATTGCCCCGGCCAGTTGCACGTCCATCAGGATCACGTGGGGGAGACCGCGGAGAGTTTCAGAAACCTCCGAGGGTTTGACTGCCTCCAGGCAGCAGGCCAGCGCCTCTTCGCCGCTGCCGCAGTCGTGGCTGACGCAGACAGCGGCGGTCGTCTGTAGGCCGGTTTTGAGGGCCACACGGAGTTTGGGGTTGTCTTCGACGATGAGCAGGGTGAGAATTTCCATAGGTAAATGGCGAGACGGTTTACAGCCAATAATATAAGGCTTTCATCAATCTAACACTATCTTTGCACTTTAAGAACCGAATATAGCCAATTGGGTCGCGATTTGCTCGACTGAAAGGCCAGATTTGAACTGGGCTGCGAACCAGGTCAGGAGATTGACCTGGTGCTCCTTTTGCAGGGCACGACGCACCTCACCCCAAGTAGTACAGTCGGGCCGGAGGGCTTTTTGTTCATCCAGGAAATAGCCCAGGCAAGCGATCAGGGTCCAGAAACGGAGGATGGCATCGGCGTTCATCAGTTGATAATGATCGGCCCCAAGGAGGTCTTTGTTATCTTCAAACAAGACCTCGACATTCCAACGCACCGCTAAATGGTTAATGACCGTTTGCGGTTCAGCCTCCAGGAGAGTGGAGCCCCAGTAACGAATGGATTTGCCGGGGTTGTCGCGGTCGTGACAAGTGATGAGCAGCAGGGTGGGTCCCAACTTGCGGATCCAGGTTTTAAGGGCGTGGACATAGAGCGGTCGGTCCCCTTCTTGGGAGGGCCAAACCGCCTCTTGCCAGTCGTCGAACTTAAGCTGGGCGGCATAATCAGCCAGGGTGAGCCAGGTTCGGTTGCCATCGGCATCAATCTGGCGCAGCTTGCGGTTACTTTTGAGCGCGCCCCTAACATCCCAGCCCCGTTTTTGGGCGGCGCGTCTGGCCCGCCGACAATGAAACCAGCTATCAACCAGCAGATGGGTCTGGGTCCCGGCGACCGGCTCAAACTGCTCGATCTCGGCCACCAGCAAGTCGATCTTGCTCTGAAAAGGGACGCCTTCATGCTCGCACACCTTTTTCTGCCGATACAAGCGAGGTTGCAAGGGGCAGCGCCGCCCCAGTAAGACATACAACCCGGTGAACAGACAATGGCCCGTGACTACCCGCTCTTCGCTGCTGGCATAATGTCGGCCTAAGCCTTTCATCCGTCGCCCTTTGAGCTTCACGTACACCGAGTCGTCTCCGATGAAGTAACCTGTCACCACGGTTGCTGGGTAACGTCCTCGGCGCTTGGCCCGTTGGGCTCGTTGGCGCTGATGTTCGGCTGAGACCTCCGCTTGCATCTGCTCCCGAAAACGGTTTAGCCAGCGCTGGGCCACCTCCGTCGGCGACCACGGCCAGCGACTAAAGAAGCGAGACAAGCCGCTCACACTCACCTTTTCGCCTACCGTGCTCAGCAAGCCGCTGAGCGTTCGCCGTCCCTCACATTCAATTAACCCCAGCAGTACGATCACAAAGTACTTCCACTGGCGTCGAGTGAAACAGGGTCGGAACACCTCCGCAAACTGGCACAGGGCGAGTGAGAGGCATACAATTGGCTTGGGCATGGTTCTCCTCCGGGATGTTGGTTCTCAGCAAACCTTATTATCCTCGGGTTGAGGCCATGCCTTTAATATTCAGTTAGAAAAGTGCAAAGATAGTGAATCTAATCAACATAGATAAAACAAACACAATTAAGCCACCGCCAGCCCCAAGAATTACTCCCAGTATTCCCCCAAAAATTCCTGCAAAAAGCATATCTTTCCAAATTGAGTTGACAGTACCAGGGGCAATGATGCCTGCCATTACTCCGACAGGTGTCATAATCATTACTCCAAGAATTATACCGCCAATGACGCAATTAATCACCTTCTTAAGCGTAGAAGCCTCATCGAAAGCTACAAAAGTAGCGGTGATTAGGATGCCAAGAACTACAAGAAAAGTTTCCATTGAGGGATTCAGAGTAATTATAGAAACCCGATGAATGAAATGTACCAAAGCAGCCTGAGATCAAGTCCTCACTTTATTTCAGCCAATGCCGCGTAAGCTTGCTGTTCGGCCAGGTGAAACGAAGGCCAACTCTGGGAGGCGATAGTCTTCGCCAGACGCTCGCGGCGAGAGTGAAGGTGATTCCTCAGCGTCAGCCGCTCGTCGTGGTTAAGTTGATCCAGTGCCGCAGCCAACACCGGCACGGCGTCGTCGGAGAGGGTGGTCAGATACTCTACATCCAGTTTGTCGCCGGTGCGGGAGTAGGACTGGTTTTCCTCGGCGATGAAAGTATCCAGGCCGGCCAGGTTTTGCCGGGCGATGAAAGCATCGGGGTTGATGACGTTGAGTGTCACGACAAAGCCCAGGCTGGCCAGCAGCAGGCCCAGGGCAAAACGTTCGGGCTGAAGCCATAACGTTGCCACAAACCAGACAAACGCGGCCGCCAGCCAAACCATAAAAACGTGGCTGTAGAGGCGCAGTTCGGTGTAGCCGTAGGCAATCTCATAGAGGAGCAGCCGTTGAAAGGCTGAAGCCAGGATAACCAGCCCTAAAGCCACCATCAGGCTGCTCAAGCTCTTAAAAATAACTCGCTGCCAGGCAGTTTCGCTGCGGACCAGCCGGTGTAAGGTCAGGATCAGGCCCAGTGTCAGCACCGACACGGCGACCAACTCAAAGAAGCCGCGCCGGGCATATTCGGCGTAGGTGAAACCCTCCACGGTAATGTTGGCCTGCCCGCCAAACAGGTAAGCAAATTGAATTCCCACAAAAACTAAAAACAGGAGGTCCACCAAAACCAGCAAAATTGTGACCTCGATGAAGCCGAGGCCGAACGGCCAGGTCAGGCGACTTACTCTGGCGGCCAGGCTGGTTTCATCCGCGGCAGGGGTGCGATTCAGGGCGTAGACCAGCCCTCCGGCCAAAAGCCAGGCGACGATAAGAATGATGGCCCCCCGCCACAGCCATTCCAGCTTGTCGGCCAGGAATTTGAGCTGCAAGACATCTTCCAGATAATGGGCAAAGACCAGGTCGGCGGAGGCCAGCAGGCCGGTAAAAACAAGGAGGACGGGCAGCGCCAGCAGCAGGCCGCGCACCACAGGCAGTACATTGCGCCGGCTGCGGGTCTGAACGGCGGGCAAATTCACACTGGCCGCTACCAGGGGCGCCGGCCGGACGAGAAGGTTAGCGGCTACCTGGAGCAGAACGAGGGGATAACCCAGCAGCCCCAGCCTGGCGATCCAGCCAGCGGCGTAAAAGTGAGCGATCAATCCCATGAGGCTCAGGCAGGCGACGATATTGAGAAAAGTAACAAAGGCGTTCGCGCGGACTGCGACCATGGCCGCAAAGAAGAGCAAAGGGACCAGTAGCCAGAGATTGCGCCAGGCCGGACGCACGCCCTGCATCCTGCCCAGGCTGAAGAGGGCGGCCAGTAGGAGCAGAACGAAGAGAAAGACGGAAATGCCGAGAGCCTGCCCGTAGAACAAGGCGTCCCAGCTCCAGCCGAGGATCAAAGCGATAAGCAAAATCAAGATAGGGTGATTAGGGCGGATCATGGTTCCTCCGGTTTTGTGAAATTTTTAATTTTTCCCCGCAGCTATTACCAGCGTAGCAAATAAAAAGGTAAGGGTCAAGCACTCAGGTGCTTTAAATGATGCTTTCAGGAGGTGGATTGCTCTGGGAATTTAGCCTAAACTGGGCATAAATTCGGTTAATCGTCGAGGAGTTCCAATGAACAAACATCCAAACGCCTTGATGTTGTCCCTCATCGGTTTGCTGCTGGCGCTTATTGGCCTGACCCACTTACAACAGGTCTGGAAGTACGTTTTGCTGGCCCTGATCGCAGTCGGGGTGATCCTCGGCTGGGTTATCTACTTCAATCTGTTGACCCACTCTCTCTGACAAGCGAGGAATGCTTATGCCGAATCTCACCCTTTTGCCCAAAGTCCGGCCTCACCTGCTGGCCCTCGCCGCCGGCTTGCTGATTGGCTATGTAGACCTGCACAACGACGAGGTCTGGGCAGCACTGATCTTGCTTCTGCTTGTCACTTTTATTTTTGGCCTGCTGAATCCCGAGCAAGCCTGGCAATGGGCGCTGCTGGTCGGCGTGGGCCTGCCCCTGGTTTACCTCGCAGCCTTACTGGCCGGCTCTACCCTGCCCTGCCGTCCCGGCTTCGAGTGTCCCACCTTGAACACCATCACCACCTGGCAGACATTTATGGCCCTAGCTCCGGCATTTATTGGGGCTTACAGCGGCGCTTTCCTGAGGTGGGCCTTCTTTCATCTGAAGATGAGTCACAATCTCAACAGGCAGGGTAAGTGAAATGAGTGATATAGGTAAACGATTCCTGTGGGTCTCGATTTATGCTGTGGCCATGGCTTTGTTAGAGGCGGTTGTCGTCGCCTACCTGCGCGCCCTACTCCAGATTACCGATCAGCATGTCGCTCTGGGTTCCTACATCCCGTTGGAGGTTGGTCGAGAAGTGGCGACAATCGTTATGCTGGTCGCTGTCGGCTGGCTGGCCGGACGTAAGGGAACTGACCGGCTGACTTATGGCCTCTTTGCTTTTGGGCTGTGGGATATTTGGTACTATATCTGGTTAAAAGTACTGATTGCTTGGCCGGAAACCCTGCTGGATTGGGACATCCTGTTTCTGATCCCGCTGCGCTGGTGGGGGCCGGTCTTGTCGCCTGTCCTCATTGCCGGTCTGATCTGCCTGACTACGGTCTTGGCAACGGTACAATTGGAACGCGGGGGACATCCCAGGTTTACCGCTGCTCGCCTGGGCGTGATGACGCTGGGCGCGCTGCTGGCCCTGTATGTCTTCATGTCGGACTCGCTGCATGCGCTGCTGCAAGGCCGGCCCGACTGGGCGACTCTCCGACCCGCGCCTTTCCAGTGGCCCCTCTTTTTAATAGCCCTGATCTTGATGGCCATACCCAGTTTAAGGGCTACCTGGCCAAGACATGGGTTTCAAACTGAGGCTCAAAAATTCAGATTCAAAGCTTCTTTGCAGAGGGTTGAGGAAGACTGAATTGAAAAAAGTAATCTTAGCGATCTTGATAAGTAGCCAACTAATCTTTCTTGTTATGATCCCTGTATCGTTTTTGGTTGCAGCTCCAGGCTTCTTGGGTCTGGCGCTAGTCGAAGGTAATCGTTGGTTGACAATCAGAGCATGGGGGATGCTTCTCTCCTCACTTCTTTTTCCAATTGTAACTATTGCTTCTAGTTTTGGCGTATTGATTGCGCAATCAGAAGCACTTTCGTACCAAAACTCGATTTTTCGCAACTTTTTTCGCTGTCAAACTGAACATAACGAGGCAAACCTTCTGATATTTCGGTGATAAAAAACCCGACCAGTAATTTTATGACAACTTTTAGGATTTGTGATTGCAATTTTAAGCCAGAATGACCAATAGGCTGACCATAACTGACAATTTTTAAGCGTCTTGCCGCTAAATTCCAAGATTTCGGTATTATGAAAAGTGTCGAAATTTTGAGTTTTTCAACGATGTATCCTGTGATTGCGCAATCAATACGTTGGGGCTTGGGCTTTCTATACCAAAAAATCCTACATAACAGCTATCTTAATCAATCTTTTACCCTTAGTTAATATTGTCTGCTTTTGCCTTCTAATTTCTTGGGATCCCCTTGGACTTAATACGTACGATCCAGCCTCAAAACTTACTCCACGAGAGGCATACAAAGTGTATTTTAATATTGTCTGCGATTCAACCACAAGACATGTTGATCACTTCGTGGAAGGAATGCTAAATTGAAAAATCTGTATTTTGATCAATAACGGGGGATACACAATGAAAGTCAAAATGATTCTGCCCGCTCTAACCGAAGCCAAAAGCCCCTTCTGGCGGCCCATCAAATACTCCCTTTTCCCGCCGCTGGGCCTGGCCACCCTGGCCGGCTACCTTGATGATACAGACGAGATTGCCTTACAAGACGAGCATGTCGAAACCCTAGCTTTGGACGACGAGCCGGATTTGGTCGTCATCCAGGTCTACATCACCTCGGCCCGCCGGGCTTATGAACTGGCCGACCATTACCGGGGCAAGGGCGCGCACGTTGCCCTGGGCGGGCTGCATGTGACCTCGCTGCCGGAGGAAGCGGCCCAACACGCCGATACCATCTTCCTCGGCCCCGGCGAGGATACCTGGCCGGCCTTCCTGGCCGATTTTCGAGCAGGCCGGCCAGGCCAGGTCTATCGCTCCCAGCGCCGCACCCTGGTTGGGCTGCCGCCGATCCGCCGGGATTTGATCAAGCGTCACCTTTACCTGGTGCCCAACTCGATTGTCGTTTCGCGGGGCTGTCCCCACACCTGCGATTTTTGCTACAAAGAGGCTTTTTTCGAGGGCGGCAAATCTTTCTACACCCAAACCGTAGACGCAGCCCTGGCCGAAATCGAGCGACTGCCGGGTCGCCACCTCTACTTTTTGGACGATCATCTTTTTGGGCAGGCTCGCTTTGCCGCCGCGCTGTTCGAGGGCATGGCCGGCATGGGTCGTTTGTGGCAGGCGGCGGGCACAGTGCAGTCGGTCTTGAAACCCGGTTTGCTGGAAAAAGCGGTCGCCTCCGGCCTGCGCAGCCTGTTTGTCGGCTTTGAAACGCTCAACCCCAACAACCTGCGCGAGCAGAACAAGTACCAGAATTTGAACCGTGATTACAGCGCGGCCATTCGCCGCCTGCACGATCTGGGGGTGATGATCAACGGCAGCTTTGTTTTTGGCATGGACGATGACGACGAAACGGTCTTTGAGCGCACCGTCGTCTGGGCCGTCAGCCAGGGGATCGAGACCGCTACCTTCCACATTCTGACCCCTTACCCTGGCACTGCGCTGTACCAGCGCATAGCCACGCAAGGCCGGTTGTTGCATTCGAATTGGGACCTGTACGACACCCGCCACGTCGTCTACCGCCCGGCCAGGCTAACGCCGGAGACCCTGGAAGCCGGCTATTGGCAAGCTTATCGCGACTTTTACCGCTGGAGCGCCATTTTCTCAGGGGCGGCAACTAAACCTGATTTGACCGGGCGGCTGCGGCATGTCGCTTACGCCGGTGGCTGGAAAAAGTTCGAGCCGCTGTGGGATTGGGTCATCCGGGCCAAACGAGTCACGCACGTGCTGCCGGCGTTAGAAGCTATTTTGAGCGGCTTTGGCCGCCTTGCCAGTGACCGCCGACCATGGACGGCAGACCGCCGCTTAGAGATTGAAAACCATGAGTGTCAAAGTACACTTTGACACTCATGACCGTTCTTGGAGGGCAGCTATGGACTTGACCTTACTCACCTTTTTCAATCAAACACTGGCCCACCCCCTTTTAGATGTATTCATGCTCATCACCACCTACGGGGGGCTGGCCTTGCTACCTGGTTTGGGCACCGTTTTGCTGTTTAGCCAACATCGTCGGGTTGGTCTAGCGATCCTGGCCGCTATAGCAGCGAGTCTGGCCCTGACGTTTACCTTCCAATACCTGGCTCTCCGCCCCCGGCCTGATGGAGTACGGCTGCTGTTCCCGACGCCCAATTTCCCTTCGTATCCCAGCGGGCACGCCGCCGTCGCCTTTGCGGTGGCCCTGGTGTTGGCATTATTCTGGCGGCGCCGGTGCGGGTGGGGACTAAGCCTGGCCGGAGCCGGCCTGATCGCCCTCAGCCGGGTCTACCTGGGCTACCACTACCCGTCCGACATTTTTGCCGGGGCTGTTCTTGGCGTTGGCGCCGGGGCGGCGAGTTACGGCCTGCTCCTGAGTCCGAAGCCGGGCCGGCCAGCCTGGCTGCTCTGGCCGCAGGTGGCCATCGTCGTTATCATCACCCAGATGGCCTATCTCGACCTGCTGCCCTGGAGTCTCCTGGAGTGGCCGCTGGCGGATAAAGTCCTGCACTTTGTTTTGTTTGGGCTGGTAGTCTTCTGGCTGAACCTCTGGCTGGAAGGGGGCGCATTCCGCTTGGGGCGCTGCCTGCTGCCGCTGGCGGTTCTGCTGCCCCTCTTGATTGCCACGTCGGAAGAGATTGCCCAAAACTGGTCGCCGCAGCGCACCGCCGACTGGCTGGACTGGTTGAGCGACCTGGCTGGGATGCTCTTTTTCTGGTGGCTCAGCCGGAGCCTGCTAAGGGCAAAAGTGACCGGGATAGAAGAAAGATCAGTTTAGCGACCGCCCTCCTTCAAAAGTAGTAGACGGTAGACGGCAGACAGTAGACAGGGGTACTACATCCCTGCGACCTTGCTGCCCTACTACCTTTTCATAATTGGTGGTGTGCCAAAGGCTCATGACGACTCCGAAAATAGCTTTATCTCACCGCAGGGCCACCCGCTTACCCCACGAGTTCCCAATTCTTCAGGTTCGTGAACAATCCTTTTATTTCGGTTAACCGCCTGCTAGAATCTGGTTAGAAATCTAACGATTATCGAGAGGTTAACCTTGAATTATCCTATCCCAGCGCCAACGAGGTACGGCTACTTTTCGCCGGACGATCCTTTTTGGCGTGTGAATCAAGAGTGGCTGGTCGTTCTGGCCGGGGCGCGGGCGGTGATGCTGGAACTGGCCCATCCCCTTGTTGCCGCCGGCGTAGCCCGCCACAGCAACTTTAAGCGTGACTCGTTGGGACGCCTATACCGGACTGTTTTTATGATGGTAGACGCCACCTTTGGCAATGCGGAAACAGCCCGCCGGGCGGTTGGCCGGGTTCACCGCTGCCACCGTTCCGTCGAGGGAGTTCTGCCTGTTGGTGTCGGGCCGTTTGCCGTGGAAACGGGCTACCGGGCCAATGATCCTGACCTGAAGCTGTGGGTTTTAGCCACGCTCATCGACTCGATCCTGCTGGTGCATGACCTGTTTGTCCGGCCTCTAACACTGGCCGAAAAGGAAGCTTATTATCGTGACAGCCAACTCCTGGGCCGCTTGCTCGGCATCCCCGCGCCGGTCATGCCGCCCACCTATAACGATTTTACGGCCTATGTCGAATGTATGTTCAACGGGGACAGCCTGACCGTTGGCGATACTGCCCGCGAAGTAGCGGCGGCAATCTTCGCTCCGCCCCTGGGACCGACCATCCGCATTGCCAGTTTTGTTGGGATTGGCCTGCTGCCGGCCCGGCTGCGCGCCGATTTTAATTTTCTGTGGGATGAGCGCCGGGAGAAACGGTTGCTGTGGCTGGCCCGGCACTCTCGGCGGCTCCGGGCCACACTGCCAACTGCCTTGTGTGTGTGGCCGCATGCGCTGCTGGGTGAATGGCGGTTCCGCCGTCGCACCGGAAAAATCCAAAAGCCCTGAATATAAAGTTTCCCTTTTAACAATGAAGGTCTCCGCCTCCAGGTGGAGATCTTCTTTATTTGGACTCACAAAGCACGTTTTATTGCTGTTTTCACTCTTGACAAAATGGTTGCTCTATAGTAGTATAGAATTGATAAGGTCATATGATGACATTATGAATTGAGGATAAATTGAAAACTATTCGCCGCACGTATTATCTGATTCTTTCTTTATTCTGGTTTGCTACGGCGTTGCCAATGGCGCTGAGTGTCCTGCTGGCCCAGGCGCGGGGCTTGAGCCTATTTGAAATAGGGCTGCTAATGGGTGGCTACTCGCTGACCATTGTCCTGCTGGAGGTCCCCACCGGCGGCCTGGCCGATACGATAGGGCGCAAACGGGTCGCACTACTAGCTTATGCCTGCCTGACTTTAGCCAGTCTGGTCTTTTTGCTAGCTTTTTCGCTTCCGGTTTTCCTGCTGGCCTTCATCCTCAACGGGGTGGGCCGGGCGCTCTCTTCCGGCGCGCTGGATGCCTGGTTCATTGACGCCGTTCAGGCCGCCGACCCCGAAGCTGACTTGCAGCCCGATTTGGCCAGAGCGGGCACGTTTTCTCTGCTGGCATTGGGCAGCGCGACCCTGTTGGGTAGTTTCATCCCTCACCTTTTTCAAGACCTGCCGCCCGACGGAACCGCCGTACTGACCCCGCTGGCGCTGCCTGTTCTTTTAGCCATGTTGTTTCATTTTTTCACGCTGACCGCCACCCTGCTGCTGCTCAAAGAGGAACGGCGGGCCACCTCCGCGAGTTGGGGGCAGCGCCTGGCCCAAACCTGGCCCACCCTGCAGGCGGCCTTTGCCCAGAGCTGGAGCAATCCCACCCTTTTACGTCTCCTGGCGGTCACGGCAGCGAGCGGCCTGGCGCTCATCAGCCTGGAGACACTGTGGCAGCCCTTTTTTGCCGGCCTCCTGAGCGGCGCTGAAACCCCGACCCTCTTTTTTGGCGTGGTCATGGGCGGAAATTTCATTATCGGCATGGCCGGCAACCTGCTGGCGACCCCTTTGAGCCGGCTGCTGAACCGGCGTTATGGATTGGTCTGTGCCCTCTTTCAGGGGGTACGCGGCCTGACTCTGATTGCCCTGGCCTGGCAGACCGGCACCCCAACTGCTGCCATCCTTTTCTGGCTGGTCTACCTGAACATGGGGATCATTAACTCGCCGCACAGCACCCTGCTGAACCGTGAAATTCCCGCGGCGCAGCGTTCCTCGCTGCTGTCCATCGAGTCGCTGGCCGGATACGTGGGCTGTATTGCCGGCAGCGTGGGGCTGGGGTATGTGGCAGAGCAGATTTCGATTAGCGCCGCCTGGATTATCAGCGGGGTAGTTTTGGTGGTATCATTGGGGTTATATCTGCAAGTGGAAGCAGGCCGGCGGGAAAATAATGGCCAAAAAACCCTTGTCCTCGAAACCCATTAAAAAGCAAACCCTGGCCGAGCAGATGGCCGGAAACATTCAGGCCCTCATCCTGTCCGGGGAACTTGAGAGCGGGGCGGCTCTGCCGACCGAGCCGGAGCTGGCCGAGCAGTTTGGGGTCAGCCGGGCCGTGGTGCGTGATGCGACCCGCATTTTAATGGCCCAGGGCCTGGTCGAGGTCAGGCAGGGAGCGGGCGTGTTTGTCACGCCGCCCCAAAACGAGGCCTTTGGCGAGGCGTTACTGCTGGCGCTGCGCCGGGCCGGAGCGACGGTCTGGGATGTCGAGCAGTTTGAGCAGATCATTGTGCCGGAGGTGGTGGCGCTCGCCGCGACGGCGGCAACTGAGGCAGAGATAGCCGAGATTCGGCGCTTGATTGACGTTTACCTGGCCGAGTTTGCCGCACATCAGGCCCACTGGGGGGGGCAAGAAGGCCCACCGGCGGCGGAGTTAGAGCAATTACGCCTGGCCTACCAGGTGGTCATGCTGGACGTTTTTGCGGCCACACATAACCAGGTTTTGCAGCAGTTGGCCCGGCCGCTGTTAAAACTGCGCAATTTCCGTAATTGGCGCGATGACGAGCCGGCTTCGCCGGAAACAGCGGTAAACACCGAAACTGCCTTCTGGCAGAAGTTGGGGGATGCCTTGGCAGCCAAAGACCCGGACCAGGCCCGGGCAATCACAGCTCGCCTGATGCGCTTGCCGCCCGAAGCGGTCGAGGCCATGCGCCAGACCCCGGTGGGCGAGATTCCGCTGATTCCGCTGGCGCAAAACTATCAAACCTGAATTCGGAGTTTCCCAAATCGCATCCTTGTAGCCTTGAACAAAGTGAAAGGCGTATCGAAGGATGCGATCATTTGCCGAAAATCACCCTTCGATACGGGCTAACGCCCTACTCAGGATGATTTTCGAGCTAATTCCGAACTCATGTTATCAACGGTAATCGGCGTCGGCGTAAAGCAGCTCGTAGGTCTTGACCGACTGCTCGCGGCCTCGCAGCGGCATCTCTTGATAGAAGACAGCCTGAACTGAGTTTTTAACCGCCTGGTACACGGCCTCACTCATGAGTATTTTGCCACCCGGCGCGTTTTCCTGGATCCGTTTGGCTACGTTGACGGTGTCGCCGATGGCGGTATAATCCATTCGGTCCGACATGCCCACATTGCCCACGACAGCCTCGCCCGCATGAATCCCCACCCCGAAAGTCAAGCCGCGTTCCTCGCCGATATTTTTGTGATAGTCGGTAATTACCCGTTGCATGGCCGCCGCGGCGCGGACAGCCCGCAGAATGTGGTCGGACTGCTCCAGAGGCGCATTGAAAATGCCCATCACCGCATCGCCGATAAATTTGTCCAGCATGCCCTCAAACATCAAGATAGACCCGGCCGCCATAGAGAGATATTCGTTCAGGGTGTCCACCAGCTCTTCAGGGGTCAGCTTTTCGCTGAAGGCGGTAAAGCCGCGAATATCGGCAAAGAGGATGCTGACTTCCTGGCGATGGCCGCCCAGTTGCAGGTCAAACGGATTAGACGGCAACCGATCCACCACGGCCGGCGAGACGTAGCGCCGGAACATATCATGGACGGCCCGCAGACGTTTCGTCTCGGTCACGTCGTCCACGACAATGGTGACGCCCTGGGTCTGGTCCTGGGCATCTTTCAAGGGGGCCAGGTTTAAGCTAAGATTAACCCGGCCCCGGCCCGGCAAATCTGAGATGATTTCGTAATCGGTGTAGTGATTTTCGCGCCGGGCCACATTGGCGATGAGGTTGGGGAAAATGGTGTTATTGAGCGGAGTCAGAACTTCGCTGTAGGGCAAGCCGACACACTCCTCCGAAGGCACGGCTAGAATCGCCTCCGCTGCCCGGTTGTAAAGGGTAATTTTGCCGAGGATGTCCATCGTAATCACCCCGTTGTCCATACTGTCAAACACGTTCGCCATCAGGTTTTTCATCTGGGTGATTTCGGCCAGGTTGCGCTGCATGCCGTCAAAAAGGGTCGCATTTTCCAGGGCCAGGGCAATTTGATCGGCCAGGGTATTCAGCAGGCGCATATCTTGATCGGTGTAGGGCCGGCCCGATTTTTTGGGACCAAGCGCAAAAATACCGATCAGTTGTTCCTTTTTCAAAATGGGGATGAACCATTCGTAGTTGAGCGCTCGGAGGGTCTGGCGGTCATACTCGGGGGCGTTTTTGAATTGCAGTGAAATGTCAATAGTGTACTGGGCCAGGGGCCGCTGCTCGACGATGAGCCGCTGCGTAATGGGTGTGTCTTTTTTGAGGCTAATTGTTTTGGGCACGCCGTTCGTGCCAGTAGCCGGTAAGGTCCGCAAAAGGAGCTGTTCGCCTGACTCAGAGTCGAGGATAAACAGGGCGCTGCGATTCACCCCCAGCACCTGGTTGATGTAGCTCATCGCCACGTTGGCCAATTCGCCCAGGTAGAGCCGGTTGCTGATAAGGTGGGTGTACTTCTGGATGACTTCCTGGTAGTCGTAATGCTGGCCAA
Source organism: Anaerolineales bacterium (assembly GCA_015075185.1). GTDB lineage: Bacteria > Chloroflexota > Anaerolineae > 4572-78 > J111 > DSQQ01. The sequence goes on from JABTUW010000006.1 coordinate 192,456, forward strand.
AAAGCAGCCGATTGGTCAGGTATTGGCTGACCTGCCGGATCGGCGAGTAAATAACGGTTAAGAACAGGGCGGTAACTACGGCCACAGCCAGGGATTTATCCACATAACGGGCCAAAGTTTGGGCCAAAAAATCACCCAAAAACGTCTCGACCAGGTAAATCCCAACCAGGTAAACCGAAACGGTGACGACCGTGAGAATAAAACCGCTCATGACCCAGCGGGTGACTGTACCCAGGTCTAGCAGGTTTTCGACCACAACGGTATAAGTCGCCAGCACGCCACCAACCCCGATAATGATCAAGCCCGTGGTCCAGAACGGTTCTAGCAGGGTTAGATACAAACCGTAGCCGGCAACCAGAAGCAGCGTAGATAAAATCAGGTATCGAATGCGGTTTTTGTGGGCCGGGCTTGGCGTGCTCACCGCTTGAACAAGGCCGTTATACGCCGCCAACGTCATAAAAAATAACCACCAGGCCACGCTCAACACAAAGGCGGCATTGTCGGGATTGACCCAACCGTTGCTCCAGGTAAACAACTCGGACGACAAGGCCAGCCAGCCCATGTTCAGTGCTGCGGCCAGCAGCAGGCCCATGCCCGCCCCTACCCAGGCCCAGACAGTTTGCCAGAAATTTTGCAAAAAAGCGCGGGCAAAGGTCCAATAGGTGATGCCCAGAAGGATCAGTAGGTAAGAGACCAGGTGGGGCCAGCTTAATCCTGGCAGCAGTGGCGGGACGTTGCTTAAAATAACAACCAGATCAAGAGACCACAGGACTGTCAGCAGGAGATAAGCCAGAAAAAGACGGTCAATCGGGCTGTCCAGCTTGCGGCTGGACAGCATGTAAAGACACAAAGCCAGGTAGGCGACGGCGATACCCAACGGGAAAATAGCCTGGCTCGGTAAAACAATTGGATCAGAAAACACGTTTTTGTTGCTCCACTTACTACATTACAAGGTGAAATCTCCCGGCGAAGTGCCCGCCGCCAGGAGACAACAGACTCCCTATTTGACAGGAGTTACGCGGTTGGTGCGCAAAACGCATGCTGAGTAGGCGTTAGCCGTATCGAAGCGGCGTTTTGCGCAGTTCGCACCCTTCGATACGCCCACTCCCTCCGGTCGCAGGGCTACTCAGGATGCTCACCGCGTCCTGTATTTGAATAACCATGAGCCTAGCTTAGCACAAAAGTTAGAATTTTCCAATTAAGTTTCCATTACGATTTTAGCGAGTCTTAATACTGTAAAGTATAACACAACCAAGTTTGAAATTAGTTTGAGTTAGCTGGGAGCGGAGTACTACATATTTCAGAATTTGGGGTCAGGCTAAATGAAACCACAAAAATTGTTCGGAATGGTAGGGGCGACCCTCGCGGTCGTCCCGGCGGGGCAGGCGCAGGGCCGTGCCCCTACCTACCGGAATTAATATGTGGTTTTATTTATTTAGTTTTGAGGAGATGAGCGCCTGCTGGCAAAAGGCCAGGCTGGCATGCAGATTTTGTTTAAGCTTGGTTTCGTCATCGGCTTGCAGGCTGATTGGCCCCAATTCCAAGGAAACGAGACCATCAAAGTTATCTTGCACCAATTCGGCCAGGAGGGCAGCCAGGGGCAGCAGGCCGCAGTGGAGCAACTGGTGTTCGCGGCCGTTGTAATTAGAGAGATGGACGTGGGCGACTCTGGGCTTGACCTGCCGGTAAAAATGGAGCAAATCCTTCCGCCAGGTGCCGACATGGGTTGTATCGAGGGTGAGGTAGGGAAAGCGGTTCAACTGCGGGGCGTTGTTGAAGTGATAGGGTTCCCATTGCCAGGGACCGACCTGGCGGCGTGGCATATTTTCCACCGCGATTTTCACCCGGGTCTGGGCCTGAAAAGCGGGTAACTCCTGCTGGAGCCACCGGCCCAAGCGTCCCGGACCGGCCCACGGCAGTGGCAGCGAGAGTTTCCACGTCCGCTGTGGAGCCAGCACCAATCCTTGCACCCGCACCCAGCGTATTGGCGGGTGAACCACTACGGTCTGTGCTCCCAGCGCCTCGGCCAGGTGGACACTTTGTTTGATGCGGCTGACCGGATCGTGGGGCCAGGGTGGCGGAAAAGTGGCAAAAGGGCTGTGGACGGCTAAAATCGGCAGGTGGTGGCGAGCCATCAATTTTTCGAGATGGGCCGGATGGTAAGTTTCGCGCCGCCCATCAACCAGCAGTTCCAGGCCGGCAAAGCCTGCTCCGGCGGCCAGAGCCATCACGGTGTCAATATCAAAGTGATAAAGCGAACCGGTCGAGAGAATAACAGGGATGTTCATCGCCGGCGATGCTTCCCCTTATTGCTGTACGTCATAGGCGCAGACCGGGCCGCGAGGCCGAAAAACGGTGATTTTGCCCTGGGTAATAAACCAGACACTGCCATCCGTACTAACTGCAATATCGAAAACCGCATCCGGGCGCGGAATATGTCCTTCATAAAAGAGGGGCTGCGGGTTAAGGGGAGGACCACCCAGGCCGTCTTGCGCGGTAAGCCAGCAGACGGCTTCGTCACTGTAATAGATAGCCCCGGTCCGGTTCAAGTCGGCAATTTTGCACCAGTAACAACTGACCGCCAGCGCGCCCCAGGCATTGCCTGCTTCGTCAACGGCCAGGAGCGCCGCCGGATAGTTGGGGAAATCTAAGGCAGGGCTGTGCCAGCCGTTGTCCTGCCACCTGGCCCAGCCTCGATTAGCCACGCCGCCCCCCCAAATTTGGCCGCGCCGGTTCATGACCAGCCAATTCTCCGGTCCCGGCCCGGCCAGCCCTCGCGGCAGCCAGCGCTGACCGTCTTGCTGATAAACCTGCCCGCCCCACTGGGAAATCCAAATGGTTCCATCCGGCGGGATAACAATGCTGTGGGGTTCAAAACTTATCCCGGTTGACATCTCGGGTGGAGGAAAATCCTGCCATTGGACACCGTCGAAAAATTTGATCAGACCGGGGAAGTCGCTGGGTTTGCCGGCCAGGCTGTTTCTATCCCGTCCCACTACCCACACCCGTCCCTGCCCATCAAAGGTTAGATTGTAAATCGCCTTGTCGGCTAACCAGTGGGGCCAGGTGTCACCGATAGCATGATAAACACCGTAGGTTGTGGCCAGCCACAGCGAGCCGTCGGGGGCAACGGCTATTTTTATGAGGTCAAGGCCAAACCTCCGGCTACTGGACTGGGTTTCGGTCAGGAAATTCGAGGCCACCAGAAAATTGGCCTGCTGCTCTCCCTCGAAGCGAAACAAGCGCGCCGGCGTGATCGCCCAAACTTCTTCGCTGGCTCCGGCCTCCAGTTCAACAAAACCCTCGCCCCAATCTTCCAGAATTTGCCAGACGGGTTGTTCGGCAGGCGGCGCTGCTGGACCAATCTCTGAACACGATGAGCAATTGATCAGCGCCTCTCCGCTGGGCAGGGTGACCATCAGGCCGTTGGCCAAAGTCTGGACCGTTGCCTGGTAGCCGGTTTCGGCCTCTACCGCCCAGCCGATGGCTGCGGCCGGTCCGCCGAGCTGCTCCCGCCAAAGCTGGCCAAAGCCGCGAATGGGCTGCTGCAATCCATCCGGTGGGATCAGCGAAGGATCGCTTGAGGGTTTAGACTCATCCCAGGTATCGGCATAAGTCAGCCAGGCAGCCGTTGCCGTACCGCTCAGGGCTGGCGAAGGAATAATGTGGATTACGCCATTCAGCCACAGAAGCCCCCCTCGTTCAAAGCGTTGGAAAGCAGCCTGAACTATGCCTGGATTTCCCTGGGGACAGCCCAGGCTGTAACTCCGGCGCGCTTGAAAATAAGCCTGGGTCAATGCGGCGGCAGGCAGGGCAGGGCAGTAATCAGTGGTCAGGAGTGGAGTAGCCGTGGGCCAGGGGGTCGGCGACGGGGTGGGCGAAGGAATAGGGGTCATCGTTGCCTGGGCAGCCAGGACTGCCTGAACCGGCCTCAACAAGCCACTGCCAACCGCTGCCAGGGCTACAACCAGTCCTATAAAAACCAATGCTGAATAGAGAAGCCTGACCCGTTGTATTTGCCTCACCGTTGTATGCTACCTGAAAAAAAACCACCAAATCGCCGCCAGCAGCGAAACCAGCGCGCAGCCGGCCACGGAAACCAGCAAGGCGCAGGCAATCGGGGTGTAACCTAACTCAAATTGGCGTTCATCAACGCTGAGCATCAGCTTTGATTTTCTCCTGCCACAGCTCCATCTTTTCACATTTACAGGGTTTGGCCTGTTTAGCCTGGCCCGGCCGGTAGCTGTGGGGACAGCTTTGAGCCATCCCCCCCTGAAAAGCCGGGGCCGAGTGATGAATGTGCCACCAATTGCCCTCGCCGCCGGCATAGCCGCAGTTACTGGCCATTGCCTGCAAATCAAAAGAAGTCCCCAGGCTCTCGGTGGGGATGGGGTAAGGAATGGCGCAGCCGTAGCGTTTATCGAAGATGCAGTGCCGGGGCACGTCTGCGGGTTTTTGCCAGAAGCGGCCAAGGCGTTGAAGGTAGCTGAAGAGATTATACAATTTGCTTCCTGACAGCAGTTTTAGTCCGTGTTACGTGTTGCGTCTTCCATTTGTTTTACGCAATACGCACCACGTTTACCCCGGCCGCTCATACAGTTCAATCAGCACGCCGTGGGCCGATTTGGGGTGAATGAAGATATATTTTTCGCCGCGCTGGTTGGTCCGGACCTGGCCCAGTACTTCCAACCCGCGGGCGGCCATTTCCGCCGTGGCGGCTTCAATACTGTCAACTTCCAGACAAATGTGGTGCAGGCCCTCGCCTTTTTTGCTCAAAAATTTGGCCACGCCAGAGTCGTCCGTCGTCGGTTGGATTAACTCGATTTCGCCGTTGGCCGCCGGTAAAAAAGCAACCCGGACCTGTTCCGCCGACTCTTCGGCGATGTGTTCCAGGGGTAAACCGAGCACATCCCGGTAAACACCCAATGCTCTTTCAATATCTTCGACCACAATAGCGATATGATTTACTTTGACACTCATGACTTCAGCCTGTTCCTCGTCAATAAGCGGGTAAACGTAACTGTGCAAAGCTTCGCTTTGGACTTCATCTCCTACAGCAATACCGGCGGGCGGTACTCTCCCCAAACTTTCCTGAGCGCGTGACAGATTTCGCCGGTGGTGGCGTAAGCTTCGACGGCGGCGAGGATAAAAGGCATCAGATTCTCACTGCTCCCCGCTGTCTTTTTAAGGTTGTCCAGAGTTTGCTGCACTGCTGCCTGATCCCGCCGCTGGCGCAGCGCAGTTAATCGCTCCCGTTGTTTTTGGGCCACACTTTCATCAACCCGCAGAAGTTCGGGCTGAGTTTCTTCTTTAACCGTAAATTTATTCACCCCGACAATAACATTTTGCTTGCGCTCGATGGCCCGCTGGTAGCGATAAGCCGACTCCTGGATTTCGCGCTGAATGTAACCCTGCTCAATTGCCGCCAGCGCGCCGCCCACTTCGTCAATCCTGGCGAGGTAAGCGGCGGCTTTCGCTTCGAGTTGATCGGTCAAGTCCTCGACAAAATAACTTCCGGCCAGAGGGTCAACCGTATCGGCCACGCCGCTTTCGTAGGCGATGATCTGCTGGGTGCGCAAGGCGACCTGCACCGCCTCTTCGGTGGGCAGGGCCAGGGCTTCATCCATAGAGTTAGTGTGGAGCGACTGTGTTCCCCCCAGCACTGCTGCCAGGGCCTGCATCGCGACCCGCACCACGTTATTCATGGGCTGCTGGGCGGTCAATGTGCTGCCGCCGGTTTGAGTGTGAAAACGGAGCATGCACGATTTTTCCCGCTTGGCCCCGAAACGCTCGCGCATAATTTTGGCCCATAAACGGCGAGCGGCTCGGAACTTGGCCACTTCTTCAAAGAGGTTGTTATGGGCATTGAAAAAGAAGGAAAGCTGGCCGCCAAACTCATCCACGTCCAGCCCGGCATCCAGAGCCGCTTGGACATAGGCAATGCCGTTGGCCAGGGTAAAAGCGATCTCCTGGGCGGCGCTGCTGCCGGCTTCGCGGATGTGGTAGCCGCTGATTGAAATGACGTTCCAATGCGGCAAACAAACCCGGCAGTGGCCCATAATATCGGTGATCAGCCGCATGGAAGGTTTGGGAGGAAAGATATAGGTACCCCGGGCGATGTACTCCTTGAGAATATCGTTCTGCACCGTGCCGCGCAGTTTTTCCGGCGGCACACCCTGCTTATTGCCGACGGCAATGTACATCGCCAGCAGAACCGAGGCCGGGGCATTGATGGTCATGCTGGTGGATACTTTGTCCAGGGGGATGCCATCTAACAGCGTTTCCATATCTTCCAAAGAGGAGATAGACACGCCCACCTTGCCTACTTCGCCTTCGGCCAGCGGATCGTCGGCATCATAGCCAATCTGAGTGGGCAAATCAAAGGCAACACTCAGCCCGGTTTGCCCCTGATCCAGCAGATACTTGAAGCGTTGATTCGTTTCTTCGGCGCTGCCAAAACCGGCATACTGGCGCATCGTCCAAAAGCGGCCCCGGTACATGGTCGGCTGCACGCCTCGGGTGAAGGGATACTCGCCCGGAAAGCCGAGCCGGTCCAGGTAGCCGTCGGCGGTTTCTTCGGTGGGGAGGTACAGCCGCTCGATTTCGATCTCGGAAGTCGTAACGAATTTCTCCTGCCGTTCCGGCGCGTGCGCCAGCGCCGGGTTGAGTTTTCGTTCCCGCCAAATTTCTTTGTTTTTAGTGATAGAATTTACCATAAGAATACTCCTTTGATAGCAGCAACAGGTCCTCCTATGGTGTTTTGTCATCTAATTCTGTCTCAAACAGAGCCACAAATTGCCGGAAATCCTCTAGCGCCGGAGCGATACTATCGCGCAAAATGGTGTAATTGATCTGTTCATACAAGTGGACAATAACGTTTCGCATGCTGGCAGCATCTTGCAGACGAGCTGCCAAATCTGCTGGAACTAAATTCTGTTCTGCTGCTAATTTGAAGGTTTCACGATAGCTGCTGGGTGTAATCCCTCGTTCAGCCAGTAAATGATGCAAAATGTCGCTGGCAGCCATGACGAGTAGCTCAAGGATTCTCTCCAATTTATAATGCTCTGCCTCAACCTGGGCCAGGGACGCTCCTTGAAAAGGGGCTAAATCGGCCAAAATCTGGCGCAAGTAGGTGAGCTTACGCAAGAAAACCTCAGGCGCCACGTCGCACCTCTTCGGCAAATTCGTGCAGACGTTGGCGGGCAGCCCGGAGGAAGGGCAGGCTGTCATTGTAGGCATGCCAGAGTTGCGCCCGGTGATGCGGCCACAAATCCGGCTCGCGCTCATAGATGAGGCGGCCATGCCGGACAATTTCCATACCCAGCACCGGGTTGAGGTCCGCAGTCACTACCACCAGGCTGATTTCTTGCCCCAGTATAATCTCTAATTCGGAAATCCAGCGCAGATGATTAGCTGTTGGGAGAGAGGCAGCCGGCCAGAGGGCTAGATCTATGTCACTATGAGCGTGGGTTTTACCTGTCGCTTGAGAGCCAAAGAGCACAGCCAGCCGGATCGGTTTCTCCTGACACCAGGCAGCCACCGCTTCTATCAAATCCTGCATATACACACCTGACACGACGTGATTGAGGAAACATGGACCTGAATGTCATTATAATCGCTTAGCTGAACTGTATCAAATAGAGAGAAAACCCGCTGAACAAAAAGGCGGATCCCAAATCTGGTCACTTGACCACTGCCTCTTTCTCCTTCTTTTCTTCTTCCTCAATCAACTGGCGGCGTAGAATCTTGCCAACCATCGTCTTGGGTAGTTCCGTGCGAAACTCGACCTGCTTGGGTACTTTGTACTTGGCCAATCCCTCCTGGCACCAGGCGATAATTTCCTCTGGAGTCGCGGTTTGGCCCGGTTTGAGCACCACAAAGGCTTTGGCCCGCTGGTTATCTGCGCCAACCGGCACGCCAATCGCCGCTGCCTCCAGCACTTTAGGATGCTCGTACAGCCGTTCCTCAATGTCGCGCGGATAGACATTGAAGCCGCCTGAGGCCAAGATCAAATCTTTTTTACGGTCCACAATGCGTAAAAAGCCGTCCTCGCTCATTTCGGCGATGTCGCCGGTGTGCAGCCAGATTTTGCCGTCGGCGTGCTGCCGCAGGGTGTTAGCTGTCTCGGTCGGCATGTTCCAATAACCCTTCATCACCTGCGGGCCGTGGATGCACAGCACGCCGGGTTGGTTGGGGCCCAACTCGATTTCCTCGATGTCGGAGTCCATAATTTTGACATCTGTATCAGAAATGGGAACCCCAATCGTACCGGCGCGTCCGCCGCTGCCTAATGGATTACCCACTGCCACCGGCGAGGTCTCGCTCAAGCCAAAGCCTTCAACCAGCCGGCCGCCCGTGATCCGCTGGAATTGGGTTTGGACCTCGACCGGCAAGCCTGCCGCGCCGCTAAGGCAGGCGCGAATTGATTTAAGATCGTACTTATCCGCTTTGACATCGCGGTGATTGATAATAGCGGTGTAAAGGGCCGGCACACCCGGCAGGTAGGTCGGCCGGTGCCGATTGATGGCGTTGAGCAGGTGGTTCATGTCGCGTGGGTTGGGGATGATAACTTGGGTATGGCCGCCAAACACCGACAGGTTCATACAGACGGTCATCGAGTAGCTGTGGCTGAGTGGCAGGGCGGTCAGCATTATCTCAGGGCCGGCCGACTGGCCCGCCCCGCTCAGCCAGGCCGTCGATTGCAGGGCATTTGCAACCACATTGCGATGAGTTAACTGAGCGCCTTTGGGCACGCCGGTAGTGCCGCCGGTGTACATTAAAACTGCCGTATCTTCCGGAGCTATCTCGACGGGTTGAGGCGCGGCCGGGGCTGTTAGCAGCACATCCTGGAACCACGTCGTGTTGGCATCGTGGGCAATATCAACTCGATGCCCCTCTTTCTTTTCTTTAGCCAGCGTAAACAGGAGCTTGAGCGAGGCGGGAAAATACTCTTTGATATTGGTGACAATAACGCGCTTGAGTGGCGTATGCTCACGAACCTGTTTGATATTGGGGTAGAGCAGGCTCAAGACTACGGCCATGGTCGCCCCGGAGTCCTTCATTTGATGTTCAATTTCGCGGGCGACATAAAGAGGATTGCTCGGCACGACCATCCCGCCGGCCCGCAAGATGCCGTAGTAGGCAATCACATATTGGGGACAGTTGGGCATATACAGCGCCACCCGCTCCCCTTTTTGCAAACCCATCTGCTGCAATCCGGCCGCAAAACGATCTGCCAGCGTATTGAGTTCACGGTAGGTCATCCGGCGGTGCTGCTCGCCGAGCAGGGGCGCCATCCCGCCGAAAATGATAGCAGTCCGGTTGGGATATTTCTCGGCGGTTTGGCGCAGAAATTGATCTACCGGCTGAGAGGGATAATCAATTGAGCTGGGAACACTGGGGTCATAATGTTGGTGCCAGACACGTGGTTCCATAACACTGCTCTCTTTCAGGGTCAAAAATTGAGTCCTCACTATAGCGGATATTTCCTCTATCATCCTTTGATTTGCTGCAAATGAGTCTGCTTAAAATCTGTGACCGATTTGAAACCGTACCCTACCAGCCGGTCCACCGCAATATGAGCCACCCAGCCCAACAAAAAGATAGGTTCAAATGACCAGAAGGCAATCAACCCTAAAATGGGTAGAGCGTAGGTGTGGAAGGTGTTATAAACAAGGCTGGGCCAGCGGCTCGTGCCATCATAGCCGATGTAAGCCAGGAGAGAGATATCCGGCAGGACGGCAAACAGGGCAAACAGCCACCAGTTTCCTCCCCACACTATATATAACCCCACCGCCGCACTTAGGATACTGAGGGCGTCGAGACGCAAAAAAGTTTTCATTGACATCACCATTCAAATCGCTTCCAAAGTTGCGATAGTTTCTGCCATCAACTTGACCGCCGCCCGCAGCGTAAGCGCATCAAAGGCGAATTTGGCACCGGCGGCCGCGTAAAGTTCGGGCAGCGAGGCCGTGCCGCCTAAAGCCAGCGCCCGGCGGTACCTGGCGACTGCCCCGGCTTCGTCGGTCAGGGAGTTATGCCAGACCTGCACAGCGCCTAATTGAGCCAGGCCGTACTCGATATAATAAAAGGGGACCTGGCAAATGTGGAGCTTGCGCTGCCAGCCGGTCATCATTTCCTGCTCCAGCCCGCTCCAATCCACACCGGGCATGAAACGCTGCCACAAAGCCGCCCAGCAGGTATCACACTGGGCGGGATCGAGCGCCAGCGCCGGGTGTTCATAAACCCAATGCTGGAAGGCATCCACGACGGCCATGTATGGCCAGAAGAGAATGCTGCCTTCCAGATGCCCGATCCGGGCACGAGCGGCTTCGGCCTGGCTGTAAAACCCGTCCGGCGCAGAGAGGTAGGGCGCGCCCAGAAACTCCATCGCCATAGATGCCACTTCGCTAAATTCCTCGCCCACCTGGAGCTGCTGGTAGTAAGGGAGCGGGCTGGTTTCAAAGACATGGAAGGCGTGGCCGGCCTCATGCAGCATTGTCTGCACGTCGTCGTGCAGCCCGACCGCATTCATAAAAATAAAGGGTCGTTTGGCCGCCGCCAGGGCGTTACAATACCCGCCCGGCGCTTTGTTTTTCCGATTGTCCAGATCGAGCAAACCCTCACCCCGCATAATATCGAAATAAGCGCCTAACTGGGGGTCAAGGTGATGAAATATCGCGGCGCTTTTTGTTTGTAGTTCAGCGACATCGGTAAAGGGGCGCAGGGGAGGCCGGTCCAGCGGGTCTACCTCCAGATCCCAGGGGCGTAGGGAAGCAACTCCCAGGCGCTGGCGGCGTTTTTCGTAGATGCGTTGGGCCACCGGGACAACTTCGGCCTCGATAGCCTCATGGAAGCGAAAACAGTCAGCGGGGGTGTAATCGAAGCGGTGCAGTTGTTGCCAGCGAAAAGTGCGATAATCTTTTAGACCTGTATTCGCCGCCATTTGCCGGCGCAGACCCAAAAATTTTTGCCACAGCTCGTTGATGGCCTCCCGGTCGGCCAGTTGGCGCTCGGCAGACAGCCGCCAGGCCTGTTCGCGCCGGGTCCGTTCAGTCTCCTGATAGACCGGCTGCAACTGTGACAGCGTCAGCTCCTGCCCCTCCCACTGGACTGTCTGGCCGCCGACAATCTTATCGTATTGGGCCGACAGTTTGTGCTCCTCCGTGAACAGGGGCAGGTTGGCCGGGCGAAAAAGCGCCGCTTCAGTTCGCATTCTTTGCAGGGGCAGCTCAAAACCGGCCGGCTCCAGATCACTACTCAAGAATTTTTCTTTGAGGCGCTGCTCGGCATCCTCTGCCGCCGGGTAAATTTCGTCCAGAAATGCATGAAACCGCCGCTCTGCCTCGTGATCAGCCGTGTTGAGGGTCGTGGCAATGTAGAGCCGCTGGTGCACTTCGTCTACCCGCTCACTCAAGCGCGTCCAGTCGCTTAGAAAGGACTCCACGGTGGCCTTACTTAGAGTACGGGTCGCCAGGTCATGGTAATACGGCTCGATTTGCGACCAGGACCACTGGCTCATAGTGGTCGCTTTTTGGGGCAGGGTATCAAACATAGAAGGCTCCTGAGAAGATAGTAGACGGCAGACGGGAGACAGGGGAATTATACCTCCTGCTACCTGCTACCTTTTTATTACTGGTGGAGTGCCACAGGTTCGTGACGGCTATATCTTACCCTAAAGTTTGGGGAGGCACGAATCTAAACCGGCAAAACACTTGCCCCCTCTGTTTCACTCTGCTATGATAGGACGGCTGGGAAAGAAATATCATCCAAGGTGAGGAAATTACTTTTATGACTTACAACTTCGACCAATATATCGAACGGCGGCAGACCGAAAGTTACAAGTGGGGGGATTACGGCGACGATGTGCTGCCCCTGTGGGTAGCCGACATGGATTTTGCCGCGCCAGAGCCGGTTATTCAGGCGCTGCACGAGCGGATAGCGCACGGCATTTTCGGCTACGGGAAACCTTCGCCGGAACTGTTGGAGGTAATCTGTGAGCGGATGCAGCGCCTGTACAATTGGACTGTTACCCCGGACCACCTGGTCTTTCTGCCCGGCCTGGTCACCGGTCTCAATGTGGTCTGCCGGGCCGTCGGCAGGTTGGGCGACGGCGTGCTGGTGCAGCCGCCGGTTTACCCGCCGTTTCTAAAAGCCCCGCTCCATCAGGGCCGGACGCTGGATGTGGCCGAACTGGTGGTCAGCCAGGAGGGCCGGCGGCTGCGCTACGAGATAGATTACGACGGCTTTGAGGCGGCGATCACGCCCCGCACCCGCCTGTTTATGCTGTGCAATCCGCACAATCCCACCGGGGTTTGTTACAGCCGCGCTGAACTGGCCCGCATGGCCGAGATCTGTCTCCGCCACGATCTGGTCATCTGCTCCGACGAGATCCACTGCGATTTGCTGCTGGATAGGGCCAGCCACACGCCCATCGCCACGCTTTCGCCCGAAATTGCCGACCGCTGCATCACTTTGATGGCTCCCAGCAAAACCTTTAACCTGGCCGGTTTAAAGTGCAGCGTGGCGATTATCTCCAATCCTGACCTGCGCCGCCGCCTGACCTTTGTGGCCGAAACGATGGCCCTGCGGGTCAACATCCTCGGCTATACCGCGGCTCTGGCGGCCTATCGCGAGGGGGCAGAATGGCTGGCCGAACTGCGGCAGTACCTGACGGCCAACCGCGACGTTGTGGTGAACTATGTGTTAGAGCACTTGCCCGGCCTGTCCACCACCATTCCCGCAGCGACTTACCTGGCCTGGTTCGACTGCCGCCGCGCCGGCATCGAGGGCAACCCCTTCCAATTCTTCTTGAAGCAGGCCAGGGTTGCCCTCAACGACGGCGTCCATTTCGGGCCGGGCGGCGACGGCTTTGTCCGGCTCAACTTTGCCTGTCCCCGTTCCACCCTCACCCAGGCTTTGGAGCGGATGCGGGCAGCGTTGGGGGGGTGAAGCTCAAGCTGTGATTTTTCGCCGCGTTGGAGGAGAACGGGCGTGATATGGGATAAATTGACAGCGCCCAATTCGGATTGAGACATGGATAAGGGAGAGATTGCCTTCTATGTATCAATGCCAAAATCCAAATTGGGCTTAAGGATTAGAAGTTTTTTGCAGGGGTCGAAGTTAAAGAGCAACTGGCATCTTGAGTCTGCGCCCAATCATATTAGGATGTTGCTCCATAAGCGCCTCAAGATTGGCTGGATTACTAGAGTCTATCTGAACAAAATTGGTAAGGTTTGCCAGGAGGGCTGCGGGCACGTCGCCAACCGTAAGTGGAACTTCAATAGCAAAAATCCAGCTATTTTCTGGCCCATTTGGTACTGTCCAAGGGACACTCCGTGTTCTCTTCCTCATGTCAAACCAGTGCTGATTTATCTCTTCCACTCTCGTGGCGGGGAAGATCAATTGAGGTCCGTTGATGTGGTTTATCACTGGCAGCAATCTTAACCTTGGACTTGTTTGGTTCGATCCTAAGTAGAAAAAAATTCTTATTGGCTTGGGGCGGAGACAATCACATAAACGTATACACATATAATTTGTATCGTTCACATTGTGGGGGTCGGTATTGGTAGGGTTTTTGTTTGAATTGAATACTTTGGCCCCATTTGTATACCGCTGCCTATTATTTGCAACATCATGGTAATTGGCGGCCAGATCAAAGCGCGAATTCCAAATATCTTGGATAACTGGGTCGGGTATCTGTGTATCGGGAGACCACTGGCACATATTGCCTGTACTCTCAAGTTTGGGTGGACCTAAAACATTTGCCCATCCTAGAGTCACCTCTATATTGTTCTTGGTATTGCGTTCAATAATTGGAAAGCTGGGAACCATAACCGACTTGAGTGAGCCTTGCAGTTGTACCGAGTTTGGGTTTTGCTCTGTGCATGGATTGCAATCGCCAGGATGATAGAGACCCAGGACATGACCTAGTTCATGAGCCAGAATATAGGGATTATTATTGGAGATTTTGGCTACATCTAAACGAATACAGGCGTTAGGCGTGCCACAATCAAAGCACTCCCCTCCATTCGAATCAGTGGGTAGAAGATTTTTGACCAAGTAAACATCTATGTAATTAGGATCTCCCAAGGTCGCATTCTCCCCTTTTTGCTGTGGTATAAGCACACTGGGCTTTGGATCAATGGTTTCAAAGGGGATAATACTAAGACCTCCCTTTTTATACCAAACCTCACAAGCTCTTCTTAACCATTCTTTAACTCGGCCTTCTAGGGTTTGATTAATTGTTACATTGAGTCCGGAGTCACTATTCTGGGCAGCCCAGAAGCGCACTTTTAGCACTTTAACCTTCTTATCGCCTGTAGTTAACGTGCCCTGACATTCTAATAGCGAATTAGCCTTTGAGGGAGTGTAGGGTTGATCACTTGGCGGTTGGAAAGATAGGGGCCACTGGTCAAACGTAATATCTTTGATGAGGGTTTTGAGATGGGACACAATGATTTCATTCAAGGTCAACTTTAGGGCAAAGCGGGGGGTTGAGGTGTTCTCAGATCCAAGAGGCTCCCAAGTCAAGACACCGCGTAATCTTTCCATATAGGGGTAAGTGGCATCGCTTTCAACGCAGGCCGGTTCCAGGTCCGTACTGAGGCGAGGGTAATAAACTGATACCTCAAAGGCTTTTATGTCTCCTTGAGAACCGGCTTGATGACCAGTTTTGTTGATTGGGCCGGCTATTGCAATAGAGCCGCCTAATTCTTTCAGTATTTCCTGACTTCTCAACACAACACGCTGAATATCCTCGACGATGAACTGTTGATCTTGATCAAAGGAGCCGACCACCAACACTTCTCCCTGTGCAGTAATTGGCTGCGGGCTACTACCCTCCAAAGTAATTAGGCCCGGCCAATTATCATACTGAGCTAGATATATGGGCTTGTTTTCTTGAGACGCATTGTTATCTGGTTTTATGTCCGCCATGATTCCCCTCCCTACTGCTGAAGAACATGTTTTAGATTGTGATAGAACTCATTTTAACCAAAATAGCCAATCAGGTTGTCTTTCTTCAAGATCCTCCTCTCTGTAACTAATAGCATAGTAGCGATTAGCAGGAGCCGGTCCTAAAAATAACGGCATTTTTGCCCATCCCCCCTCACCATTAGAAACGAATAATGTCTGCGTAATAGGTACCTGCCAGCTACGACGATAGTACAACTTTCCACCGCTTTCTTCCGTCCTCACTTCCGGTTGACCTTGGCTGTATAGATCAAATGTGAGGGTCAGGGAAGGGGTGAAATTCACATAGTAAATTAGAAACCGGGTTCCCAGCACTCCCGCCTGCGGTAATACCAGAATGTGTGATCTTTCAGGAGGTTCGACAAAAATCATTGCATCCACAGGGGTTAAGAAGTTACCACTGTTTTCAGTGACTGTCAGGGTATATATTTCGAGACTGGTGACTGGCAGTGTGGGCAGGGCCGACCATTCAATAACAGCTTTTACTGTGCCGGTTATCTTCTCCGCCACATAAGGGGGAAGTTTAGTGGAAGTTGGCCCGAGTAGTTCGACAGACTCGGTGATACCATTGCTCTGAGTCACTGTGGCTGAAATGGGATTAGTGAAATGACACGTGAAAAAGTAGAGTCGCTGGCCTAATTCTGCGGTCGGATCAAATGTATCTAAACCAAGTTCGTTTTCTGTGTAGGTTTTACATGGGGTAAATGTAATCTTGGCCAAGGCGTCAGTATTGTCGCCGGCCCAGACGCCTCCGGTTATTAAAGAAACGGGGATAGGAATAGGGGTAAATGGGGATAATGGTGTGTCAGTGGGAGTAGTCCTTGGAGTATCGGCCGGTGGAACTGACGCACTCGTGGGTGTCGGAGGCACGGTGGGTGCTTCTATCGGAAGCGGCGTGTCAGTGGGAGTCGTCGTTGGGGTATCAGTCAGTAGAACTGACGTATTTGTGGGTGTTGGGGTCATCGGTGGGGTTTCTGTTGGTGTCGGTATGTTCGTTGGGGTTGGTGTGGGCAGAGCTGGTAGGTAAAGACTTTGGCCAATAGCAATAGTGTCTGCTGACAGGCAGTTCACCCGCATTACCTCGGCAGTAGTCGTGCCCCGTACCGTCGCTAGGCTAAAGAGGGTGTCGTTGCTCCGGACGGTGTAAAGTTCCCATCCTTCCGGTGGCGCGCTGGAACACGGCGTGGGCGTGGCGAGCGGAGGTAGGTAAAGCTGTTGTCCGGCCCGCAGATCGGTCGAAGTCAAACAGTTAGCCTGCATAATCCGCCCCTGATTTACCTGAAATCGAGCCGCTAACTCCGATAAGGTGTCGTCAGGTTGGATAGTATAAAGTTGCCACCCCACTGGCGGGGCGGCGCACAACATTCCAGTGGGCAGCGCTGCAAAACTAACCGTTGAACTGGGTGTAACTGTCACAAAGATAAATTTAGGCGTAGGGGGGGTGGAGGATCTCAGCCCCCAGCTAAAAATCATCAAGCAAAAGCTAACACCACAGAATAAAACGAGGGCTACTAGACCCCCTAAAGCGAGAGGATGCCTCAAGCTTGATCTATTTTTGACAGTGTTCAAATCAGAGTGCTCCTTCCCCAATTACTGCGGATGGTTTACACCATCTATGAGAACCCTGTGGCCCAGGTAGGATAGCCCGACATCACTCTTGGCTGACTGCCTTTAGTCACTTGGTCGTTCCTGAGGCTATCCAGGTCCGGCAATCGGCAATCGAGTCATCTGGGCGATTAAACCTTATTTTTTCCAGTAACCCAATTGCTTGTTGGCACTCCGATGACACTACCTCTGACCATTCATTTTCCAACAAGGCAATATTTTGAGGGCATTGAGATAACATGAATGTCGCTCTTGGCCTGTCGCCCGTGAGCATAGCCAGCCAGGCCAGGCCACTATGAGCTTTGCCAACAAACCAGAAGATATCCTGAGGAGGGTCTTTGTAGGCAGTAATAACATTCTCGAAGTAAGTTTGGACTTGCTTGCTCGACCAGTCGCACGGAAAGTAATGGTAGCCTGTCAGATAGATTTGCCCCAGACCATAGTTTCCCTTAATATACACGTAGGCTGAGTCTGGCTGTGTAGCTAACATCAAACTCTGTAAATACTGCTCCGCAGCCTCATGCAACTTGACTTGATCTACCGAGTTTGGCCATTGAGGATTAAGGGCCGTGGCTTGTTGGAAGGCAATTCCACCTAATCCCAGGTGGCCGCGAGCATAGCTAGGGTTCAGTTCGAGAGTTTTCGTAATCGCCTTTTGAGCGTCTTCGAAGGCGTTTAAGCGTGTTTCCACTGAAAGGTTGGTGTCATTGTACTCGCTCATTTTAGCTGCCCCTTTGAGCAGATGGACAACCTCCAAGCCCTCACCGGTTGCTTCGCGGGAGGCATCATCGAATTCTTCAAAAGCCTCCGTGTAGTTGTTGTAATAAAAATACCCAAGCCCATAGACGACATGGTGCAGGACGCGGCGGCGGGCTTTCAGTTCGTTGTTAAGCTCATTTTTGTCGGGATTCTCGAAGGGAAGTTGAAGGAGTATCGGTTGCCCTAACTGGTCAGGCCCAGCCACTTCGCTGGCGTAATCAAAACCATGCCAGGCCACATAAAATTCCGGCTCAAAGTAGTACTTACTTTGACTGCCGGTAATGATCCCATAAATCAGAATGTTTACATTGTAATCCTCGGCAAACTGAGCCGCATTGGCAGCGCGGGTGCCATGATCCTCGCCGGGAATACCCCCCACCTTATCCGGCCCCCAAACTTCGTTAACCATAATGTCGGGGTGCTGGATTCGCTCCGCCTCAATGCTTCGGGCCAGCCAGTCGGCCACACTCCAGCCGGTATCAGCCGGAATTTGTCCGGCGGCTTCGCCGGTTACGCTGAACTGCGCTACGGCGATGTTAAAGCCATCTGGCATGGGAGGAGCAGGCCAAATTGAGGATAACCAAGCACTTGGGCGCTGGTAAAAATAATGATAAATCAAGAGGGCAGACAACAGGATCAAAATAAACAGCGGTAATAGGATAAGTAACGTATTTGAAGTTGTGACAGGTCGGTTCAATCCTCCTTGAACCTGACGGCGCAATCTCTCTATCAGGGCACGCCAGTAGGGAATATGTTTATAGTAAGGCTTACATTGCTCATAATAAGCGGGGTTTTGTTCTCTGGTCCATAAAAGCAGCGAATCAACCAAATTTTTTCGATCAGCATATTCAAGCAAAAGATCGATAATGGACGCTTTGCCCGTCTGTTGGCTTAATTGCTCATAAACAGGCCTAAACTTGGGGGACTCAAATAAGAAGCGACGTAGTTCCTCGTCGGTAAAAGCCTCGGTCAGCAGGTTGCGGATATTCTGCCAATTGTAACTTTTGGCCATAGTTGCCTACCCCAGGGTGATAACTTAACTTTGGCCCGATACCAGGCTCACCTGGCAAATTAAATCCACAAAAACGCGAAGAAGGACAGGAAAACTAAAAAAATTCAGCGGTTTTATGACTGTAGTCTCTGTATTAAAAAATTATTGGAGGTGAGGCTAAAAGTGGCAGTGAGTAAACCACTTGCATTATATCATAAAAAGCAGGCCAGAAACATACCAATGTTATTTCAATTTATTAATTCGGTTTCGAATAATTCTCGGAGATGTGAGGAAATGGCTTTTTAATTTTGCACCTGAGCCATTAATTGATTAAGCGCCTTCTTACGCTCGGCTTTTACCTTTTCTTCCCACAAAATTACCGGCTCCGCCTCGCGCACGGTGCATTGATCCCCCACCAGCGGACAGCGTTCGCACGTCTCATTGATGATAACCACCGGAATGGCCGGGTCTTCCACAAAGCGGATGACCTGCTTCAACTCGGCGTCCACTCGAAAGCCAACGATCACGCTGCTGCCGACATGGGCCGACAGCACCAGCGGCCGGGCGAAACCGAAGTTCAGGAAGCGTTCGTGCGACTCCAAAAACTCCGAAATCTGGGCGCCCACCACGGGCGTGGCGCCAGCCTCCCCGGCGGCAGTGGCCGCAGCCAGGTCTTTCAATAGACGCATCGCCAGCCAGCGGCGGCAGTAATGTTCGTGCAGGCCGATGCCGCTGGGCAGTAACAGGTTGTTCATGTTGAGCTGCTTGACCAGCCTGAAATCCCCGTCGGCATTTTGAAAGCGCAGAAAATGGAGCTTGATCCCGAAAAATTGAGGAATCAGCTCGCAAAAGCGGTAGAACAGCATCTCCGGCGTAACGTCGTATTTTTCGACCATGTTCAGCAGCCGGTAGGGACTCCAGGTATTGAGCTGGAAAAATTCCTGTAAATCGGCCAGGGTTGCCGCGCGCGGCATCAGCAGCGCGCCGGCAAAATAAGAGGCTTTAAAGTCGTTCAGAACTTGCTGGAACGATTCGACCTTGTCCGGAGCCGAGGTATTGGCCCGCTCTTTAAGGCCCAGGTAGCGGTAGCCTAACTCACGGGCCAGGATAAATTTGATTTGCATGGGATGCAGGGCCGCGTTAAGCAGCAGCTTGGGCCTGGTTCCCTCGATGAAAACGGAGCGATAACCCGCCAGCGCCGGATGTTCGCCCAACCGCGTCTCATCCAGTTGATACCTGAAGGTCTGGCTGATGATTTCTTGCAGTGAAGCCAGGCTCAACGGCAGCTCCACGTTCAACCGGTACTGTTCGGCAAAATCGGCCGCCGCCTCCTCCAGGTCCTGAAAATAATTCTCGTGGAGTTCCTGGTACGAGCGCAGCGCCGCCCGTAAAAAATGCTCCTCTTTCATGTCGTACTGCCGGCCGATTTCCAGCACGGCGTGCAGTAGAGCGCTGGCCTTATCAGGAGCACGAGTAAAGAGGTTAACCAGATCGGCAATTTCCAGGTCGAACTCTTCAAAGGGAAACTGGCGCAGCAGCGGCGAGGAAAGCATCGTTTCCAGGTAGGACATCGAGGACGCCAGCTTGATCGAAACCAGGTCATCGTAGCTTTTACCCAGCACGCTGGCCATTTTCATGATTTTGTCGGTTTTGGGGTACTTGCGCCCCTTTTCAATTTCGGTGACATACGAGGGCGACAGGTCACAGCGGGCGGCAAATTCCGACAAATTCAGCCCGGCCTCCAAACGAGCCTGGCGCACCTTCATGCCAAAAATCATATTGACCAGGTTGGCACTCACAACATTCTCCTTGGGCAGTACAAAAGTTATCACGAGCCGGGATCAAAGTCAAATAATCTGCCTTTATCATCCGTAAGGGTATTGACATTCTCATTGACTCGTGTTAATATAGCGAAAATTCGCTAATAGAAAATATTTTATATTCTATTATATTTCGCTAGAAACAGGAGGCAAATTAAAGATGAAGTTGAATGGCAATCTGCACACGGTAGAGGCACTTTCGCAAAGCTGGGAAACTGAGGCACGCTGGCAGGGGATTAAGCGGACCTACAGCGCGGCTGATGTAATCAAGCTGCGCGGGTCAGTTCAGATCGAGCAAACTTTGGCCAAACTGGGGGCCGAGCGATTGTGGGACCTGCTGTATAGCGAAGATTATGTCCATGCCCTGGGCGCTCTGACCGGCAATCAGGCCATGCAGATGGTCAAGGCCGGTCTGAAAGCGATTTACCTGAGCGGCTGGCAAATCGCTGCCGACGCCAACCTGGCCGGGCAGATGTACCCCGACCAGAGTCTTTACCCGGCCAACAGTGTCCCCCACGTGGTCAAACGCATCAACCAGACCTTGCAGCGAGCCGATCAAATTTATCACGCCGAAGGCAAAAATGACATCTATTGGTTTGCCCCGATTGTCGCTGATGCCGAAGCCGGTTTTGGTGGCCCGCTGAACGCCTTTGAATTGATGAAAGCGATGATTGAAGCCGGCGCGGCGGGAGTCCATTTTGAAGATCAGCTAGCCTCCGAGAAAAAGTGCGGCCATATGGGCGGCAAAGTGCTGGTACCGACCAGCTACTTCATCCGCATCCTCAACGCCGCCCGCCTGGCCGCCGACGTGATGGGCGTGCCGACCCTGCTCGTCGCCCGAACCGACGCCAACGGCGCTTTCCTGCTCACCAGTGACATTGATTCCCGCGATCAGGAATTTTGTACCGGCGAGCGCACCCCCGAAGGCTTCTTCCGCATCCGCGGCGGCCTTGACTCGGCCATTGCCCGCGGCCTGTCCTACGCTCCCTACGCTGACCTGATTTGGTGCGAAACCGCCCACCCCGATCTGGCCGAAGCTCGCCGTTTTGCCGAGGCCATCCATACCCAGTATCCCGGCAAATTATTAGCCTACAATTGCTCTCCCTCTTTCAATTGGAAACGCCATCTGGACGATGCCACCATCGCCAAATTCCAGCGTGAGCTGGGGGCGATGGGTTATAAGTTCCAGTTCATTACCCTGGCCGGATTCCACACCCTGAACTACTCGATGTTTGAACTGGCCCAGGGCTATCGAGACGAAGGCATGAGCGCCTATGTCCGCTTGCAGCAGGCCGAATTTGCCGCCGAGGCGGAAGGCTATAGCGCCGTCAAGCACCAGCGCGAGGTGGGTACCGGCTATTTTGATTTGGTTTCGGAGGCGGTTTCGGGTGGGGAGTCGTCAACCACGGCCCTGACCGGCTCGACGGAGGCCGAGCAGTTTACCTGGCCGCAAACGGCGGAAATGACCGTGAATTAAGCCATAAGTAAAAATGGCCCGCTCCGTGCGGGCCATTTTTGATTCCATACTATTGGACCTGATCAAAATCGGTGTAATAATCTTTTTCCACCACCTGCCCCTCCGGCACGTCGAAATTCAGAACACGGGCAGCCAGCCACTGGCCGGTCGGCGTGTGGATCATGCATTGATAGCGGCCGGGGCTGAGCGCAAATTCGTGGCGGGTGTTGGGGGGGATCAACTGGGACGCGCTGGCCGGGCCGGTCAGGTCTACCACCAAATCGTAGCCGGTTGGATTGTGAAAAACGAGCAGCCCTTTTCCGGCAGGAACAGTCGGCCCGGCGGGCTGAACCACCGCCGCCGGTTGGACCACCGCCGCAGCTTTTGGGGCAGCCGGAGTTGGCGGCGGCGAGGTAGGAGTGAGGACAACCGGGACGGAAGTGGGGGTGGGATCGCGATGGCCAATCGGTGTGTAAGTGGGTGTAGGTAAGGTATCGGAAAGCTTTGTGTGTGGCGAGGTAGGAGTCGAAGTGACGACCAATGACAGGAAATTATTTCCCTCTTCCCTATCCAGAGTTGGTAAAACGTCCGTGCTCCGTGGGTTGGTGTTGGGGGGTGAACTGAGTGGGGTTGAGCTGACCTGGGTTAGGGGAGTCTGTTGATTGATGCCCCAATAATAGCCGGCCCAAACCAACCCTGCCGCCAGCAGGAATATAACCAAAGCGGCGGTTAAAATGGATTCCAGCCAGCGGGTCGAAAAGCGGCTGGACGGCTGGTTGGGCCGCTCAAATCCGTGTGTCGGAAAATTTTTGGGCAAAGTGCAGGCCGCCGCCAGCGCCCGCGCAAATTCTGCCCCGGTGTTGTAGCGCAGCTCCAGCCCCTTCGCCAGCATCCGCCCGACGACTTCGCTGACCGCCACCGAAATGCCGGGGTTCAGGCGGTACAAGGGCCGGGGCTGCTGGTAGGCCTGGGCGTGCAAAACCGCCGAGGCCGCGCCGGTAAAGGGCGGCTTGCCGGCAAGCATCTGGTAGCACAGAATGCCCAGGGCGTACAGGTCAGATTGGCGGCTCGGTCCCTGGCCGTGGACCCGTTCCGGGGCCAGGGTTTCAGGATCGCTCATAGTGTGGCCCTGTTTCAAAACATTGATTCCAAACAGAGCCTGGGCCTGGCCAAAGTCGGTGACCCAGACCCGGTCGTCGGGGCCGAGAAAGATCTTGCCCGCCGATAGGTTGCCATGAGTGACGGATTTTTGGTGGGCATAATCCAGGGCCGAGGCAAGCTGCCGGGCAATATACTGCATGCGCTGGGGCGAGAACGAGCCTTCCGTATGCAGCACCTGAGCCAGCGTGGGCGCTCTGACAAAATCCTGAACAAAAAACAACCGGTCGCCTTCTTGTTCCGCTTCATAGCTGCGGACAATGTTCGGATGTTCCAGCCGGGCGGTCTGCTGGGCGACCAGTTTGAAGCGCCGTACCAAAAACTCATCTGAGACAAACAGGGGCGAGATGATTTTAAGGATGACCGGGGATGGGTCGTTTTTGCGCTGTCCCCGGTAAACAGTAAGGATATCGTCCTGGCTGAGTTCCTCAACCAGCACGTAATGTTCAAGCTGAAGGTCTATCGTGGTGTCCATCATTGCTCCATCGAGGTTAATACTGCGGGGATTTTGTACTTACTTATACGTAATTGCCCAGTTTTCCTTCAAAGGGTTAAAAGTCCTATCCCCAGATGACCTCTCCTTTTTGGCTCTCATGCCCCAATTCGTCTACAATCAAACGTATCATAATTCCATCCGGTAAAACATTACTTAAAGGAAAACCCTGATCATGAACTTTGAACAAGCCTTGGCCCGCTTCATCCCCCAGATCGAGGCCGAAATGCGCCGGGTGATGGCTCCGCCCCACGGAGACCTGAACCCGTTTTACGGCATGATGCATTACCACCTGGGCTGGCTGGACGAGACATTCCAGCCGGTTCAGGTTTCGAGTGGCAAACTGCTGCGTCCCCTGTTTACCCTGCTCTGTTGTCAAGCCGCCGGGGGCCGGCCGGAGCAGGCTTTGACCGCCGCTGCGGCCGTCGAGCTGGTCCACAATTTCTCGCTCATCCACGACGACATCGAAGATAACAGCCGCACCCGGCGGGGCCGGCTCACTGTCTGGGCCATTTGGGGGGAGCCGCAGGCCATCAATGCTGGCGACGGTCTTTTTGTGCTGGCCCGCCATACGCTGCTCAAACTGCGCGAGCAGGGCGTGGCTGATCCCACCATTTTCGCCGCCCTGGAGCGTCTCGATCAGACCTGCCTGGCTTTGTGCCAGGGCCAGTACCTGGACATGAGTTTTGAGCGAACCCTGACGGTTGATTTAAAGGCTTACCTGGAGATGATTGAAGGCAAAACCGCCGCTCTGCTGGCCTGCTCCGGCTATTTGGGCGGGTTAATTGCCATGGCCAGCCCGGCCCGGGCCGAGATCTTTTGGCAGTTGGGCCGCGCCCTCGGGCTGGCTTTTCAAATTCAGGATGACCTGCTGGGCATCTGGGGCCAGGAAGCAGTGACCGGCAAACCGGCCGCCGACGACCTGCGCCGCCGCAAAAAGTCGCTGCCGGTGGTTTATGCCCTTAATCAGGCAGACCGGCCCCAGGCGGCCCGGTTCAGGGAACTTTACAGCGCCGCTACGCTCGGTGAGGCCGATGTAGCCGAAGCGATTACCCTTTTGGAGGAAATTGGAGCCAAACGGTACACCGAAGCCCAGGCCAAAGCCTACGTCGAAGCGGCTAAGTCGGCCTTGCAGGCAATTGAGGCTCCACCCGAAAATAAGGTGAGCCTGGAAGAAATGGCTTACTTTTTCATCGAGCGGGTGCATTAAACGACCGCCGACTGCTGACGGCAGACCGCCATTCTTGCATCGGCGGTCGTCGGTCTGCGGTCTGCGGTCATAGGGTTTTGGATGCTGACACTATCCGACAAGCTCAAATCGCTGGGGGTAAAACTAGGCGCGCGGGACCTGCCGCGTCCTGAGTTTAGTGAAGGGCCTCCACCTCAGACACATCCGGAGCCTTACGCCATTGAGCAGGTGCTGCCCGGCCGGACTCAAACCACGCCCTACGGCGACGCCTTCGTGGTCGAAACGCTGTACACGCCGGAGTATCGCCACGGGCGATTTGGCTTGCGGACCACCGCCTCCCTGCGGACGATGGCCGAGTGGGCTGGCGAGTCGCATCTGGCCGGCTGCGAGTCGCCGGGCCTCGTTTTTCTCGATACCGAGACCAGCGGCCTGGCCGGCGGCACGGGCACTTATGCCTTTTTGATTGGAGTGGGCCGCTTTCACGGCGACCATTTTCACCTGGCCCAGTTTTTTATGCGCGACCCAATGGAAGAGCCGGCCCAGTTGGCCGCGCTGACCGATTACTTGCAGCCGTGCGATGCCTTGGTCACTTTCAACGGCAAGTCGTTCGATGTACCGTTGTTGAACACCCGTTACACCGTCCATGGGCGAACCACGCCGCTGCTGTCTCCGGCCCAGCTTGACCTGCTGCACCTGGCCCGGCGCTTATGGCGCGACCGCCTGCCCAGCCGCGCTCTCGGCCAGTTGGAAATTCATATTCTGGGCGCTCAGCGTAGCCACGACGACGTGCCCGGCTGGCTGATTCCGCAGCTCTATTTTGACTACCTGCGCAGCGGCGACGCCCGCCCGTTAAAAGGGGTCTTTTATCACAATGCCATGGACGTGCTGGCCATGGCCGCGCTGCTGACCCACATGGCCCAGCTTCTGGCCGACCCGCTCGACACGGCCCTTGAGCATGGCCTGGATGTGGTCGCCCTGGGCAAACTGTTTGAGGAGTTGGGCCGTCTGGAGGCGGCGGTGCAGTTGTACGAACGCGGCCTGTCCTACAACAATCTGCCGGAAGAAAGCTACTGGGACACCCAGCGGAGGCTGTCATTCGTCCACCGCCGGAACGGCGACCTGGCGGCGGCGCTGGCTATCTGGCGGCTGGCGGCGGAGGGGCGACAGATTTACGCCTATGTCGAACTGGCCAAGCATTACGAGCACCACGCCCGCGACTATCGCGAAGCTGCTCGCTGGACCCAGGCGGCCCTTGACCTGGTCAACACGGCCACGTTTCCGCGCTACGAGCGCCGTCAATGGCTGGCCGACTTGCAGCACCGGCTGGCGCGTTTACAACGAAAGTTAAAATAAGCAGCAGGGTAGCAGTAACCAGTGAACAGTCGTCAGTGATCAGTAATCAATCCGGCGGTTCACTGACTACTGACCACTGTCCACTGACCACTATTTTAATGGGGGATACAAGTATGGGTTTTCGTTTTCAGAGAAGGATCGGTTTAGGGAAATTTCTGCGGCTCAATATCAGCAAAAGCGGAATCGGCTTCAGCGCGGGTATTCCGGGATTGCGAATTAGCACGGGACCAGGTGGCGCTTTTTTTACTGCCGGCCTGCCCGGCACCGGCTTAAGCTATCGTAAAAAACTCAGCAGTTCTGGCAAAGCGAGGCGTGAAAGCACGCCGGCCAAAGCCAGGGCCGAAGAAACGTCCCCGGAGACACCAACTCCCGGCTTTTTTGCCCCGTCTCACGAAAAGGAGCTGGCCAGGGGTCTTGAGGCTTATGAAGCCGGCCAGGCCGATGAGGCGCTGGAACATTTTCTGGCGGCCGCCCCCGACGAGCCTGGCGCCGCCATTCTGGCCGCTACCCTCCTGGCCGAGCGAGAGGACGGCAGCGAATTTAAGGCGATTGAACTACTGGAAAAGGTGGTCCAGAGCGACGGCGAGTTTCCGACGCCGCTGATGGAGAAATACCTGGCTTCGACGGAGGTTGAAATTAACGTAACGCCGCGGGTAACCGTCACCCTGCCGGTGGACGGCCTGGCCGCGGCTCTGCTGCTGGTCGAGCTATACCAGTCCAACCGGCGCATCCGCGAAGCGATTGCCCTGTTGGAGGAGCTGGTCGAGCTGGCCGAGCAGCCGGTGTTGATTTTGTCGCTGTGCGAGCTGTACGCCAGCCGGGAGATCTGGGAGGGGATTATTGACCGCGCCCAGGGCGTTGAGCCGGTGGACGACGTCACCACCGAAATTGCTATTTACTACGGCCGGGCCATGCAGGAGAAAGGGCTGCACGACGCGGCCATTAAAGTGTTCAGCAAAGCTCTGAGCAAAAAGAAAGACCGCAACCCCGATCTGCTGCACGAAGCCGCCTATTGGCGGGCCATCTCCTACCAGGAGCAGGGCAAGCGCAGCCAGGCCCGGAAGGAGTTTGAACTGCTGTACGCCGAAGCTCCCAATTTTCGGGATGTGGCCCAGCGCCTGGCCGATCTTTCGTTGAAGTAGGCTTATTCCGCCAGTTTACCCTCAATCGCCTTGAACAATTCCGCAAAACCCGACTCGCTGTGCATTTCGGGGGTCAAGGCATTCATATCTTTGATGATATTGGTCAGTTCGGCCATAGTGTTGCGGATTTCGGTGTATTGGTCTATGTCCTCGCGAAAGCCCTGCAGGTTGGCCGCCGAAACGGTTTTCATCGCCTCATCCAACTCTTTGATTTGCTGCTCCCAATGCTGGATATATTTGATGCGCTGCACCGGCTTGTAAATCTGGGCATCGGCCAGGACGATGGGAAAAATCCGGTCATAGAATTGGCCGTTCCTGGCAATCTGCACCAGCTCGAACATGCAGTTCTCGGATTTGAGATACTTTTCGCTGATGACGACAATGACTGCTTTGCCCCGGCCGATCTGCTCCATAAATGCCTTGATCCGCCCCTTGAAGCCCAAATCTCGCTTATCCCGGATGATGGTCACGCCTTTGGCCTGCAAAGCTTGATCTAAGCGGTTGACAATTTCCTCGCTTTCGCCACCCCAGGCATAGGAGACAAAGATTTCCCGCTCCAGCGAAGCTGCCCTCTGAGTAGACTGATTAGATGGCTCTAACTTTGGAGTGGACTTTTCTGCCGCACCGACATAAGGCCCCTGGCTTTTGTACCGCGCCGGATTCTGCTCTTTAGCCCAAGCGAGCAGCGCGTCCATTAACTCTTGCTGTTGAGCGTATTCCAGCAGGCGATCCACAATCACCGTTTTGCCGGTCAGCCCGGCCAAATCATCGTGGACCGGGCGGAAGGCCGGTTCGTCAAAGCAGAAGCGGCGTAGGTCGGCGTCGCTGAAACCCTGGGTGAGTAGGGCGCGGATGTTTTTTAGGTTGTAAGTCATTGATGTATCTCCAATTCTTTAAGCTGCTTCTCTTGGCATTTTCCAACCATCATCCATCTGGATGATTAAACCAGCGGAACAACTGCTCAACCAGGTAGGGTGGACAGATTCTAAACCTCTACCAGAGCTATCCAAAGATAGCCCTTTTTTCTCCCAAAAATCCCTCACTTTGGTCTAGCCCGCCTGGGTGGCTAGCCATACAATACAGGCACAAATAGGTTGTCTTCTATTATAACCTAAAGTTACTATTTTTTTAAGGAGGCTTTTATGATTCCAGTAGGTGATACGGAAGTTCGGGGCAGCGGGCCGGGCATTCTGACCATTGCCCTCATCGTCATCAATGTCATCGTCTTTTTGTTTGAGGCGATGATGAGTACACCGGAGTTGGAAAATTTCTTTCGGACCTATGGGGTGGTCCCGGCCCAGATAATGCAGGGCAGTGGACTCATTACCCTGTTTACCCACATGTTTCTGCACGGCGGTTGGATGCACCTTATCAGCAATATGGTCTTTCTGTGGGTTTTTGGCGATAATATCGAGGCCGTGTTGGGCAAAGTCATGTACCTGGCCTTTTATATCGCCGGCGGACTGGCTGCCGCAGCCCTGCAAATCCTGATAGACCCGGCCAGCACCATTCCCAGTGTCGGGGCCAGTGGGGCCATTGCCGCCATCCTGGGCGCTTATATTGTGATGTTCCCACGCTCGCAGGTCAAAGTCATGGTCATGAGCCGCGTCGGCATGGGCATGACCCGCGTCACGGCCCTGGTGTTTTTGGGGATCTGGTTTGTGACCCAGCTTTTTAGCGGCGTGGCCAGCCTGGGTGTCCCCACGGCCCAAACGGGGGGGATCGCTTTCTGGGCGCACATCGGCGGCTTTTTGTTTGGCTTGGTGGTGGGGTTCTTGTTCCGAGGCCGGGCCGGGCGGCTGCCTTTGACGGAGTCAGCCTGAATTCTTGACAATCGAATTTCTTAACAAGGGTGGAAGGCTGGATGTACGATGCCAACCTTCCAATCCTCCACATTTTCCAGACAACTACCGAGAAATATTACGTTTGCACTTTTGACAAAACTAAAGAAATTGGACGCGGATCGCTCGGATCAAACGGATAAAGCTTTAAAAAATAGCTAAAAATCCGTTCGATCCGCGCAAATCCGTATCCCATTAAAAAAACTGAAAAGATAGTACGAGGAAAGTTCACCCTTGCGTGGGCTTTTTTATATTCTTACCCGCATCGGCCGCCGGAAGAAAATATCGGCCTGCGTCCCCACATTGACCTCTCGGGCCGATTTAGGCCACAGGCCGGGAACGGCCTGCCTGCACTTGGGGCACTGGCCCGCGTCGGTCAGGTGGTAGCCGAGGATGACATAGCCGTAGCGCTCGATCAGCAGGCTTTGGCAGTGGGGGCAGTAGGTATTCTCCCAGTTGCCCACTTCGCCGGGACGGTTGCCGGCGTAGACGAAGTTCAGCCCGGCCTCGGCCCCAATTTCGGCGGCGCGGATAAGGGTCGCGGCGCTGGTATTGTTCGGGTCGGTCATCTTGTAATCTTTGTGGAACGCCGTCACGTGCCAGGGAATATCCCGCGACACCCCGGCGATAAAGCGAGCCGCCTCCCACAACTCTTCGTTGGAGTCGTTGAAGCCTTCGATGACCAGGGTCAGCACCTCCAGCCAGAAGCCGCGCTTGTGCAATTCCTCGATGGTCCACAGCACATGCTTGACCTGCCCGCCCAACTCGCGGTAATTTTTCTGCTGCATGGATTTCAGGTCAACTTTGTAGCAGTCGGTGTAAGGCTTAATGTAATCCAATGCCTCCGGGGTGGCGTTGCCGTTGGAGACAAAGCCGGTCAACAGCCCGGCGGCTTTGGCCTGCTTGAAAATCTCCATGGACCACTCGGCGGTGATGAGCGGTTCGTTGTAGCTGCTGACGACCAGCCGCGCGCCGGTCCGTATGGCGGTCTGGACAAGGTCGGCGGGGGAAAAATGGGTCGGCATCACACCGGCGGCGCTGTCGCGGAGCGCCTGGGAGGTAACCCAATTCTGGCAGTAGCCGCAGTGAAAATCACAGCCGAGCATGCCAAACGTTAAGGCGTTGCTGCCCGGCAGGGCGTGGAAGTAAGGCTTTTTCTCCACCGGATCGCTCTGGACCCCGGCCGCATAGCCATAGGGCACGCGCAGCGTCCCGCCTTCATTGTAGCGCACCTGGCAAATTCCGCGCTGGCCGGGGAAAATCAAGCAGCGATGGCCGCAGGCAAAGCAGCGGATTTTATCCTTTTCTAATTTTTCGTACAAGATGCCCTCGACGGTAGCCGTGTCAAGAGCATCTTGCAGGGTAATCGTTGCCATAAAACACCTCTTTCTAATAGATATTGTACTCTGCCAGAAAGGGGTGTCAATGCTGTTTCAACGTTCAAACGTTCTACGTTGAATATTAAACACGCTGCTCGAGCGGTATCCAGCGCCGATCCTTAGAGCCGACATAGACCGACTGCGGGCGGATGAGGCGGTTGAGCTGCTGCTGTTCAAAACAGTGGGCCAGCCAGCCGGCTACCCGGCCAATGGCAAAGGTCGGGGTGAAAAGATCAGGGGTTAGGCCGAGACCGTGTAACAACAGGGCGGTGTAAAATTCGACATTTGTTTGCAGGTTGCGGCCGGGCTTGTACTCGGCCAGCAGGGCAACGGCGGTCTGCTCGACCTGCCGGGACAACTGGTACAGCGCCTGGTGGCCGTTGCCCTGGAACATGCGGGCCGCTGCCGCCGAAAGCACTTCGGCGCGCGGGTCGCGCACTTTGTAGACGCGGTGGCCAAAACCCATCAGCCGCTCGCCCTGTGCCAGCTTCTGGCGCAGATAGGTTTCGGCGTTGGCCGCGTCGCCGATTTCAAAGACCATATCCAGGGCCGGGCCGGGTGCGCCGCCGTGCAGCGGCCCTTTCAGCGCCCCCAACGCGCCGACCGCCGCCGAGACCAAATCCGATTGGGTCGAGATAATCACCCGCGCGGTAAAGGTTGAGGCGTTCATCCCGTGATCTACGACCGTATTGAGATAGGTTTCCAGTCCACGGGCCTGCTCAGCGCTGGGCGTCTGGCCGAAGAGCATGGCCAGATAATTGGCCGCGTGGCCCAGGTCGGGCCGGGGAGCGAGCGGCTCCTGCCCGTTCAGCAAACGCCAGTAGGCCGCAACCATCGTTGGAAAAGCGGCCGTCAAGGCCAAAGCTTGCGACTCTAGCTCATCCGGCTCCGCTAAAGTGAGCGTTCCGGCGGCCATACGCAGCGCGTCAATCACAGCGACCTTTTGGCTGGCGGCGGCACGCAGCAAATCCATGGTCGTAGCAGGCACTTCTCGCCGTGCCGCTAACGCTGCCCGAAATTCGGCCAGTTGCGGCGCAGTCGGCAAGGAGTCATGCCACAACAGGTAAACTGTTTCTTCAAAGGTAGCCTGGCCGGCCAATTCTTCGACCGGAAAACCGGCAATGATTAACTCCCCGGCCTGGCCGTCCACACTGCTCAGCCGGGTTTGGGCCGCGACAATGCCTTCCAGGCCCGGTACAAAATTGTTTGTCACTCCCGTTTCAACCATCGTTCCACCAACTCCTTTCATTCACACTTTGATTCCGCCAAAGGCGGCAAAGCAACTGTTCTTATGCAGGATTTCGACCTGACCGAAGCCGACTGCCCGCAGCAGGTCGAGCTGGAACAGCAGCGGCCGGGGGGTGTCCTCCTCGGCAACGTAGCCAAAGACCTGATCGCGGTAGGTTTCATCTTTGAACTGGGTTAAGTAATCGCCGTAGCGCGCCCACATCAAAGCTTGAACAGCCGCAGTGGAGTGTTCGATCAGGTCAGAAATCCAGAGCGAGCCGCCCGGCCTGAGGTCGAGATAACAGCGGCGAAAGACGGCTTCCCACTCGGCCTCCTCACGCAGGTGGTGAAACACAGCAGCGGCCATCATGATGTCAAACCGAGCCTCGCCCCATTCAAACTCCCGGATGTCTGTCTGAACGGCCTTGATTTCACCCAAAGTGACCGGTCTGATGCGCTCAACCGCCCGATCCAGCATGGGCCGGCTCAAATCTACCAGAGTGACATCCAGGTTGGGCAGCAGGTGCAGCAGTTTGAGGGTATAGTTGCCCGCTCCGCAGCCAATATCCAGCACACTCGTGGCCCGCGGATTGACCGCCGCAGCCGCCTGGGTCACCAATTCCAGCACCAGCGGCGCGTCTATGGTCGCCGACTGGCCGGTTTCCAGGTTGGAGAAGCGTTCCACATCGGCGTCAAAACGCTGGCGAATTTGTTCAACGGTTGATTTCACGAGTTCTCCTTTTGCTTTCCAGTATCGCCGCCGGAGGGCAGCTACTTGCCTCCGGTCACATCAATGAACGTCCCCGTCGAAAACGAGGCTTCATCCGAGAGCAGCCACAGAATGGCCCGGGCGACTTCCTCCGCTTGACCCCCCCGTTTCATCGGGACAAATTCCTTGACCCGGTCTACCCGATTTGGCTCGCCGCCGCTGGCATGAATATCGGTATAGATGAAGCCGGGCCGAACCGCGTTGACCCGGATACCATCGGCGGCGACTTCCTGGGCCAGGCCGATGGTCATCGTATCAATCGCTCCTTTGGAAGCGGCATAATCCACGTACTCGCCCGGCGAACCCAGCCGGGCAGCGCCTGACGAGACATTGACAATGGCTCCCCCCGCCCCGCCGCGCCGGGTTGACATCCGCCGCACCGCTTCGCGGGCGCACAAGAAACAGCCGGTAATATTCGTCGTAAAAATCCGGTTCAGGCGCGCCGCGCTCATCTCCTCGACCCGCATCTGCTGCTCCAGGATGCCGGCGTTGTTGACCAGCGCTGTGACTGGGCCTAAGGCTTGGTCCACCGTTTCAAACAAGTGGATGACCTGGGCTTCTGAGGCGACATCCGCCGCTACAGCCACAGCTCGCCCACCCGCCCCTTCGATGGCCTCGACCACGGTTTCGGCGGCGGCACGATTTTTACGATAATTGACACAAACAGCATAGCCGCGTGCTCCGGCTAGAAGGGCCGTGGCCGCGCCAATTCCCCGGCTGCCGCCCGTCACAATTATCACCCGGTTCATGATGTGTACCTTTCTCAGGGATAAGGGTTTTTGGTTTCAGGCTGTGATCAAAATTATAACGGAATAAAAACATATTGTCAATATTGATTTTATAATCAATATATGGTAAAATGAGATACTTCCTCCTTTTTTGGTTTGCCAGAGGAGAAGGTTGATTCCACGGGGTGAGGGGAGATTATGGCAATGAGTCCAGCCCGTTATCTGTCTGCCCAGGAAGCGGCCCATGAATTAGGGATAAGTTTGCCAACTCTATACGCCTACGTCAGCCGGGGTTTGATCCATTCGGAGGCGACGGGCGGCAGCAAGCGGACCCGCCGTTACTGGGCCGAGGATGTGCAAAAGTTGAAGGAACGGCAGGAACAGCGGCGCGATCCGGCCAAAGTAGTCGAGACGGCGCTGCACTGGGGCGCGCCGGTGCTGGAGTCAGCCATTACCCTGCTGGCGAATGACCACTTGTACTACCGGGGGTATGATGCACTGGAGTTAGCCACCCAGCGCTCGGTGGAGCAGGTCGCCGCCCTGATCTGGACCGGGGAGTTGGCTCCGGCTGGTTCAGCTCTGTTTGGCCAGGCTACGGGGGCGCTGCCGCCGGAAGGCCAGTCAGTTCGCCCGCACCTGGCCGGCCTGAGTCCGGTCGAAACCTTCCAGGCGATACTGCCGCTGGCAGCAGTTGACGACCTGGCCGCTTATGATCTGCGCCCGGCAGCAGTCGCCCAGACCGGGGCGCGCATCTTGCGTTTGCTGACCACGCTCGCTGCCGGCGACCCGCCCGCCGGCCTGGGTATCGCCCAAACACTGCAGCAAGGCTGGACTCCGCACAACGCCCAGGCCGCCGCTTTGCTCAACGCCGCTTTAATCCTGTGCGCCGACCATGAGCTGAACGTCTCTTCATTTACCGCTCGCTGCGTAGCCTCAGCCGGGTCAACGCCTTACCAGTTGGTGCTGGCCGGACTGGCGGCGCTGCAAGGAATCAAACATGGCCGGATGACCGAACGGGTCGAACTTTTCTGGCGGGAAGCAAGCACGCCTGAGGGCGTCCGCTCCACCCTGGCTAACTATTTGAAGCGCGGGGAGACGATTCCGGGCTTTGGCCACCCCTTATATCCGCAGGGCGACCCACGCGGGCGGCTTCTCCTGGAACTGACCACAGCCGCCTACCCCGAGCTACCAGCCGTGAAATTGGCGCAAGCGATGGTAGCCGAAACCTTTGAGTTGATCGGCGAGTACCCGACCATTGATTTTGGACTCGTAACCCTGGCTCAGGCATTGACCCTGCCGGCGGGCGGAGCCATCACCCTGTTCGCCCTGGGCCGGACCATTGGCTGGATCGGCCATGCCATCGAGCAGTACCAGCTTGATCGCATCATCCGGCCCCGCGCGCAGTACAAAGGCAGGCAGCCGGGAGGGATGTGAAACGTGATATGTGATGCGTGATGGACTTAACGTATCACCATCACGCGTCATGTCTTACACCTCCACCGATTCTCCCGGAGAAATCACCCGCACCTTTGTCTGCGTCTCGGCTTCGACCCGTTTGGCCCAGGCGTTGGCATCCTGGGCGATGAGCGGCCAGGTGTTGTAGTGGATCGGCACGGCCATTTTCGGTTTGATCAGTTTGACCGCCCGCAGGGCGTCATCCGGCCCCATGGTGAAGTTGTCGCCAATGGGCAGAACCAGCAAGTCAATGCCTTCCTCGCCGTACAGCCGCATCGTTTCAAAGAGGCCGGTGTCGCAGGTTAGATAAATCTTTTTGCCCTCAGCCGTAATCAAAAAACCGGCGGGATTGCCGCCGTCACCGCCATCGGGCAGGCCGGAGCCGTGGTGGGCAATAGTCAATTTGACGTAACCAAAATCATAATTGAAGCCGCCACCGATATGATGGGCATGAGTCTTATCTTCGGCCACCCCCTGGCGCTGCAGCCAGTTGACAATCTCAAAATTGGAAATGACCGTCGCTCCGGTGCGCTTGGCCAGCCCGACCAGATCTTCGACATGGTCAAAATGGCCGTGCGAAACGAGGATATAATCGGCCTGGACCGCATCCGCCTTAACCGGAGCAGCCGGGTTGCTGGTGAAAAAGGGGTCAACCACCAGGTGTTTGCCGCCGATTTCCAGCGCCTGTGTCCCATGGCCCAGCCAGGTATATTTGATTGTCATCGTGATACCTCCTTATACGCCAGATAAGACTTAATAATATAAAGGTGCGTGTGGCGTGTTCCGTTTATTTACGCAACACGCACAATGTTAAGAAGTATAGCAAACGCCGTTGTCAATTATATCTCAAGTGACCTTCCTATTTACTACTAAAGGGCCATTTACAGTTTTTTTGCAGTGTGATTACAATCTTTTCGTACTGAGTTAAGGGTATCGTTCCTGGTAACAAGGCAACCTGTTAAGACATTTTTGGTGTATTTGGCAGCACTGCTATGACCCTTACTTTTTCTACTTTCGTCTTACTTTTTATCATGGTCTTGCTGACTCTGGCCATCGGCTCGACGGTACTTGGCGTCGCTGCTTTTGCCGGTTGGTGGCTGGCCGCACGATGGGGAGGGCAGTCAACCCGGCGTCTGTTTGGCCGCACGGTTGAGTACTTTTTCAGCCAGCTCTGGGGGCGCAGTCCGGCTGCTCAAATATGGAAAGGGTACACCTGGGAATTCCCCACCCGGCCCGGTTTCGGACGGCGCATGCCTGGCAGCCGCTTTTTTATGGAGTTGCCGTTTAACCAGCAGCGCTATCTGGAATATCACCAACGCCCGCGCGAGTTGAACCCGCAAGAGTTTGATACCTATGTCACCGTCTCGATCCCTGAAGTCGAGGCTCTCACCACCCAACTGCGCCAGTTGGCCCAGGCGCACCATTACAGCGCCTATGATCAGCTCTGCAATATCCTGGCCTTTGTGCAGCAGACAATCTGCTATACCGACGACCTTTCACCTCTAACCGGCAAACTGATTGAATACCCCAAGTACCCGCTGGAAACCCTGGTCGAGAAAAAGGGAGATTGTGAAGACCAGTCTATCCTGGCGGCGGCGCTTCTGGCCGCGCTGGATTACAAGGTGGCCCTGCTCATTTTGCCCGTTCATGTCGCCTTAGGCGTGGCCGGATTTGACGACAAACCCGGCAGCCGGGTGATTCACCCCGCCACCGGCGTCCGCTACCTGTACACCGAGACCACCGCTCCCAACTGGCTCCCCGGCGAAGTACCTCCCCAATTTCGATCCTATCTGGCCAGCGGCCAGTTTGAGATTTTGCCGGTGGTGGCCACAAATGAACCCCGGCCGCAACCTGCCGAATTAGACCCTAAAGGTCTTCAAGACCTTTAGGGTCTGCACTGGCTCAACCTACTCCGTACTGATCCCGCACAAACGGCAGCAGCCCTTTGCGCTCCAGCCGGTCCAACGGGGCGCGGAACGTGACCTGGACTACGCCCGGATGGCGGCCAATTTCAATCGCGCCGGTGATGGTGGCCCGGTTTTTCACTTCGGGCACCGTCATGTCCAGCAGCACGGCGGCCCGTTCCAGGCCGTTATCGGTGGCCGCATTCAGGTCTGGGCCGGAACCGATGACGGAGATGGGCGCCGACTCTTCGAGATGGCTCACGCCCCAGGCTTGAGCCACAGCCTGCGCCCGCGCTTTTTCCTCCGCCGACAGCGGGCGCGCCAGGAAGGGCAGGTCTTCGACCAGTGGGAACAGAATCGGGCCGTCAATATTCAATCCTTTGAGCACGTGGACCTGCAACGTGACGGATCCGGAAACGTCGCAGGTGTGCCCGGCAATCTCACCATCCCCTTGCAGAGCGTGCATGTCGCCCAGGTAGACCCCGCCGCCCGGCGTTTTGACCGGGCAAACGATGATCGCCCCGGCCCGGACCGCGTCAATATCCAAGTGGCCGTCGGTGCGGTGCTGCTGGAGCTGTTCGGCGGTGATAGCATATTCGTGGGGTGCGCCGACCAGAAACGAGCCAAAATCTCCGGCGTTGTGCGAATCGGGTATGGGGATGGCCGGGGTGGTGCCCAGTTGGCCCATAAAGGGGCGCAGCCGGGCGACCAGGCCGACCAGGTCGTGCGGAGCAAAGGTCAGGATCGAATTTTGAATGGATTTTTCGGGCAAGGCGGCGTAGCGTTTGGCGCTGCTGGCAATCTCCTCCGCCGCCTCCTGGCCCAGGGTAACACCGACCGAGCGGTTATCGTCGAAGAAGATGGTGTAGCCGTTGGTAAAGGTGAAGGGGGTGGCGTCGGCGCCGCACTTGGCGCAGCGCACCGCCGTTGGACCGATGCCCTTCAGTACCGTTTCCGGGTACATGGTGCCGCAGTCGGGGCAGCGCCCGGCGATGTAGGGGTCGCCCAGGAAGCGGCCCTGCATCCACTGGTCGTTGCCGGATGAAGTCGCCAGCGAGGTCACCGTGATACTTTTGATGCGGATGGCAATGGCATCGCCTACCTCCGCCCCGGCGACAGCCACCGGCCGGGTAACTTCGTGGCCGCCCCGAATGGCCGGGGTAATCATCGGCCCCCAGCAGCCCGGCGCGGTATTGGTAATGATGTGCCCGCCGTCACGGACGGGGCCGAGCATGGGTTTGTTCGGATCAAGGACGCCATCCACAAACTCGTCCACAAAGACGGTTTCACGGCCAGCTCCATTGGCTTTTTGTTCCTGATGCAATTCTGTCACCATCGAGAAATACCTCCTTGTATTAACTGCTTTTAACTTTACAGGGCGGGGACAAGCCCCGCCCCTACTATTGAATTACCGCAATTGGGAATTAAAATTCATTAGGCCAAACCTCCCGCCGCCGGAAGGAGCAGCGCTACCTCCTGGGCCTCGCTCAGGCGATGGGAAACGGCCACCGGCCGGCCGGAGACCAGCGGGAGA
Organism: Anaerolineales bacterium; assembly: GCA_015075185.1. Lineage (GTDB taxonomy): Bacteria > Chloroflexota > Anaerolineae > 4572-78 > J111 > DSQQ01. The sequence continues at coordinate 230,232 of JABTUW010000006.1, forward strand.
GCCGCATTGATTTTTGGGGCGAGGGCCGGGTATTCGGCGCGCAGGTGGTCTAAAAGGTCAGCTACCGTCGCGTTTTCGGACAGGCTGACCGATACACGCGAGTTGCCAGTCGGGAGGGCCAGGCCGGCGCCCAGGCGAACACGAACAAGCATCATTTTCTCCTCATGTGCCGATATTTGTCGAACCGAACAGGGAAGTCACCTAGATGGAAGTGGTTGAGGCGGAGGGTAGGGACAGGATTTGATCCTGTTTCCTGGTTCTATTATGCCAAAAGATAACGGTGGTGTCAATAAAAATTGCCCCTCAACCGGCAAAATCCAGCCGTTCCTTTACTTGCCCTTGCCGCAGCTCCCAGACCTGGGTGGCCACCCGGCGAATGAAGGCCCGGTCATGGACCACGGCCAGGAGGGTGCCGGGAAACTGGGCCAGAGCCTCCTCAAACCGCTCCCGGCTGGGGATGTCGAGGTGATTGACCGGTTCATCCAGGAGCAGAAAGTTACAGCCCTCGGCGACCAGCAGCGCCAGCATCAGCCGCGCTCGCTCGCCATAACTGAGGTTAGCCACCGGCACAAAGGCCTCATCGCCGGCAAAGAGGAAGAAATGCAGAAAACCGCGAATCTCGGTTTGACTCATATTAACTGCCACCCCCCGGATGGTGTCGTAGGGCGTGCTGGCCGAGTCCAGGCGTTCCTGCTCCTGGGCAAAGTAGCCCAGCTTGACCCCGCTGCCCAGACGAATCTGGCCGCTTGTCGGAGCTAGCTCCCCGGCAATGAGCCGCAGCAGGGTCGTTTTGCCCTCGCCGTTGGGGCCGATCAAGGCGACGCGCTGGCCGTGAGTCAGGGTTAAGTTGACCCCGCTAAACAAGGGGTGGCTGCCAAAGGTCATCCCGACATTCTCCAGGCTCAATACCTGGCGCGCGCCGCCAGCATCGTCGGCAAAGTTCAATTTGAGCTGCCACTGGCGGCCCGGCTTGTCTACCCGTTCTTCAGCCAGCAGCCGCTCCAGCCGCTGCTCGATGTGCTTGGCCCGGCTAATGGTGCCAATGCTGCGGTTGGCAAAGAAAGCCTTGGCAAACTTGTCGTTGTCCCGGTCGGTTTTGCCGCCTCGTTTGAATTTAGCCAGGCCGCGTAATTGCCGGGCGGCGTTTTGCAGGCGTAAGACCTCCTCCTGCTGGTCGCTGTAAGCTTGCCACTGCTGCTCCCGTTCGCGGGCAATGGTTTCAATCGCGGCCGTGTAGTTCCCGGCGAAATCGCGCAAGGTGTGAGCCGCCAGGTCAAGCATTAGGGTCCGGCTGGTGGTTGCATCCAGAAAGGCCCGGTCGTGCGAGACGATCAGGGCAGCGCCGTCATAATCGGCCAGCCAGCGTTCCAGCCAAGTCAGGGCGTCAATATCCAGGTGATTGGTTGGCTCGTCCAGCAGGAGCAGGCGCGGCTGCTGAATCAGCAATCCGGCTAGACCGAGCCGGGTTTTTTGCCCGCCGCTTAAGCGCTCTACCGGCAGGTCGCGCGGGATATCGGCCAGGTTCAAACCGGCCAAAACGGCCTCCAACCGGATCTCCAACGGGTAGCCCCCGGCCGCCTCGAAGTGCGACTCGGCGTCGGCGTAAGCCTCGGTCAAGGTCATGAGATGATCCCCGCCAGGTGAAGCGGCCATTGCCGCCGCCAGTTCCTGCATATCGGCCCAGGCCCGGCTGTGAGCAGTGGTCAGGCGGGCCAGCGCCTCCTGGATCGTCTCACCCGGTTCAAAAACCAACGCCTGGGTCAGGTAGCCCGGCGACAGGTCCGGCGGGTCGAAGCGCACTTGACCGCTGTCGGCCGGCTCCAGGCCGGTGATGATCCGCAGTAAGGTGGTTTTGCCGGAGCCGTTTGGTCCCACCAAGCCCACCCGCTCGCCCGGATTGATGACGAACGAGACGTCGGTCAGGATGGTTGCCGGTCCGTAGCTTTTTGAAATTTTGGTGACGTGAAGCATAGACTCACCTCCGCGACTAAAGTGCTAATCAATGACCGCCGACCGCGGACCGATGACAGCTGTTGTAAGACTGGCGGTCGGCCGTCGGCGGTCGTTTTTATCCCAAAGGAAAAACCAGCGAAACCCTCTTTGGGAAGAGAGCGTTGAGTAATAAGGCTGGCTCTTCATCCACCCAGCAGTCGGGAAAGGCATAACGCAGCTCACTCAGAGAGCGGTAGCCGAACAGCAGTTGCAGAAAGACCAGGGGCGGAAAGCCGGCGCCATCCCAGGAATGGTCGCTGTCGGGGGGCTGCCAGCCGGCGGCCTCGCTCAGCCGGCCTCGCTCAAAGCCCAGGCGCAGGCCGCCCTGGTAGAAGCTCATTTTTAACTCGCCGCTGTAGCCGCTCATCACCGAATCAGCCAGCCGCCGTTCCAGGATGGGGGCGATGTGGTGGACAAAGCCCGGCACATCGGCTACGCGGACGTACCAGGCATAGGGTTGCTGGGATGGCCCTAATTTGGCGTCAAAGGCTTCGTAGAAGGGATGCGCTTCACCCAAGGCAAAGCGCAGTCCGGTAACGTTTTGTCCTCCTGGACTGGATGAAAAGGATTCTGCCTGGGTTTTAAGGGCACGAGTTACACTGGGCAGTACGGCTCGTAAGGATACACCTGCGGCCGTGATTACTTCCCACACCGTCACACGGCCCTGCCAGGGCAAGAGGCCGGTGGAAAAGTAGCCAATAACGGTTCCGGTTTGATCACACACACAAAAGACACGGATCCCGGCGAGCGAGTTGGGACTGTGGCCGGTTAAGTCGTAGCGCCAACGGGCCTCGTCAATGTGGGTGGTGACCAGTTTGCCGGCGCACTGGCGTTGGTAGAGAGGCAGCAGCGCCGGGATGTCGGCTTCAGCGGCCGGGCGCACCTGGAACGGCTCGGTTTCGCCTTCTTTCAACGTGGGTACGTCGGACAGGTTAAGGGTGCGCATGCCCATTAGCGGCAGGGCATATTCGTAACCAAACTGGCGGTAGAACCAGGGGATGCCGGTAATGCCCTGAGCCAGATGACCCTGGGCCGTGCTGAGAGCATGGAGCGCCTCAAAAATGGCTCGCACCAACCCCCGGCGGCGATAGGCCGGATCGGTCACCACCAATTCCGGTCGTCCCACCCCAAAAGAAATGTGCTCATATTTCCAGACCTGGGGAATGAGGCAGGCCGAGCTGACAATTTGGGCTGTGCGAGTATTTTCGACCACGATAAAATCAGCCGCCGTATTGGTCGGGTGGCGGCCCGACATCAGGTCGCGCGTCCAGGCTTCAAAGACCTGGGGCGGCTCGTTTTCCTCGGCCAGAATTCGGGCATTCAAGGCAGCCACGGTTGCGGTGTCGGCCGGCGTGGCCCGGCGAAGGATGAGGCCATCGCCCAGGGCTTTGGGTAAGTTTGTAGTGTCATTCAGTAAAGCCATAAATCCCCTCCTGATTTTAGATTTTGGATGGACCGGCTCTCTTAAAAAACTGTGACCAGTAGTTTCCGGTAATAAAACAAGCCGCGAGGTGGGGTCGCGGCTTGTTCAAGGGGGATGCGTCTAAAATGCATCTTTTGCGCTCAAACAAAAAGCCGCGAGGCGTAGGGCGCTCGCGGCTTGGTTGTAATTTAACTTAACAACTAAAAGGCGATAGACGCACTACGACATGGCTTGGCGGTCATTCCGCCGCCAACACCCGCAGGTGGGTTGATCAAAGCCATGTTGAACATTGAGTGCATCTCCATTTGACCAATGATAGGGCGATTATAGCGCATGAAGAGGGGATTTGTCAATCATCGTTTTGTTGTATTTTGCTGTTTAACGGTTATATTGCACCCGCCGGCCCAGCATCCAGGTAAAGACGGTTTCGGTGGAGGCAATGAGGAGGATAAAAAACAGGTCCACGGCGATGGTGATGACGAAGGCGAAGAGGAGATAGGCAATCACGGCCAGGCCAAAGTTCTGCAATTCGGGCGGCACGCTGGGATTGAGGCCCAAGCCAACGGTCAGAGTCAGGGCGAGGGCCAGGTAGATAAGGACAGTTCGCCAAGACTCGCGGTCGGAGGCGCTGGGGAGCATGGCATTGGAAATGGCAAAGATAAGGTAAAACCAGAGCCAGACGTCGGGCACACGCAGAATCTGGCCCACTGCCTGCCCGATGACTTCCAAATCGCCGCTGCCGAAAGCTGCGCCCAGCCGGCCCAACTCCAGCCGACCCTGCCCAATCAACAGGACGGCCAATGTGCCAAACAGGAGTGGGGCCAGGCCAATCAGGCTGTGGCGGAAAGGATCACTCAGTTCTACCTGCACCGAACCCATTTGCAGCTCACCGCTCTTTTTCATGTGCGGCCAGAGGGTAAAACGGCCTCTTTTAACCCCTAACAGAAAGGCGGTGAGCCAATGGCTGATCTCGTGCAGCACGGTTCCGGGCAGAAACAGCGCCCAAAAGAGCCACATGGCTACCTGGGGACTGCCGGTCAGCAAAAAAGCAACCCCCTGAACGTGGGCGGTAATCCACCGTTTCAGGGGGTACATCAAGAGAAAAGAAACAATAAGCCAAAAAAGAATAGACCAACCGTTCATACGAGTTGAAATGTTAAACGTTAGAACGTGCTAACGTACTTTCACCAGGGCGCCTTTAACCAGGGCCACAAAACTGTCTGTCTTCAGGCTGGCTCCACCGACCAGAGCGCCGTCAATATCGGGTTGGGACATGTAAGCTTCGATGTTGTCAGGCTTGACGCTGCCGCCGTACTGCACCCGTACTTGTTGGGCGACTTCTTCGCCGTACATGTCGGCGATGGCCCCGCGAATGCTCAAGCCGATGATACTGTTGGCCGTCGCCGGGTCGGCGTTTTTGCCGGTGCCGATGGCCCAGATTGGCTCATAGGCGACTACAACTTTGACCGCATCCTCAGCGGAGAGGCCAGCAAAGGCGGCTTTGACCTGTCCGCCGACAAAGGCAGCGGTTTCGCCGGCCTCATTTTGGGCCAGATTTTCGCCGACGCAGACAATAGGGATCAGGTGATGGGTCAGGGCGGCCTTGGTCTTTTTGTTGACTCCTTCGTCCGTTTCACCAAAAAATTGGCGGCGTTCGGAGTGGCCCAGAATCACATAATCGCATAATCCATCCAGCATCAGCGGTGAGATTTCGCCGGTAAACGCCCCTTGCTCCTCCCAATACATATTTTGCGCCCCCAAACCAAGCTTACTCGCAGCAATCACCCCCTCGACTCCGCCTAACGCCGTAAAGGGTGGGCAGAGAACAATGTCCACCCCATGGATGTCGGCCACAGCCTCGCGAATTTCGTGGGCCAACTGCACCGCCTCGGCCAGAGTCTTGTGCATTTTCCAATTTCCGGCAATAATCGGTGTTCGCATGTTAAAATGATCTCCTTGTTATAAACAGGTTGCAGGTTGTTAGTTACAGGTCACAAAAATACCTCCGCTTGTGACTTGCCACCTGCGACCCTGCGACTTGCTACCTTGCTTCTATCTTACCACACTCGCCGATGCTTGGCAATGGCTTTCAAGAGAGGAGTAGGGAGTAAGAAGTAGGAAGTAGAGAGATTTTTTACCTTACTCCTTACTTCCTACTTCCGCCTTATAAGTCTTCCTTTAATTTTTCAGCCACGGAGCGAGTCATCCCCGGCACTGTTAGCAGCTCCTCTACACTGGCCTGGCGAATGGCTTCGAGCGAGCCAAATTTTTTGAGCAATGCTCGGCGGCGTTTGGGACCGATGCCGTCAATCTCATCCAGCCCGGAATGAACGGCGCTCTTACCGCGCAACTGGCGGTGATAGGTCAGGCCAAAGCGGTGGGCCTCATCCCGAACGCGCTGGATTAAGAAAAGCGCCTGAGAATTGCGCGGCAGAATGACCGGTTCGGAAATACCCGGCAAAAAGATTTCCTCCTCGCGTTTAGCCAGACCGATGATGGCTACGGCATCGCGCAGCTCAAATTCGTTCAGCACTTCCAGGGCCGCGTTCAGTTGGCCCTTGCCGCCGTCAATGATGATTAAATCGGGGATGAGGCCCCAGGAGTTTTCATCTTCGGTCAATTCGCCCCCTGCGAGCTTCTGGGCGCGATAGCCGTCGTCGGCCATACGTTTGAAGCGGCGGCGCAGCATCTCCTGCATACTGGCATAGTCATCCTGGCCCTTGACGTTTTGAATCTTAAAGCGGCGATAATCGCTTTTGCGCGGCACGCCCTTGTTGAAGACCACCATCGAGCCGACGGTGTTGGTTCCCTGCAAGGTGCTGATGTCGTAGCACTCGATGCGCAGGGGCGGCTCCGGCAGATCGAGGGCCTGCTGCAACTCGGCCAAGCCCTCGGTTTGCTTGCTCTCGTCGGCGGCCCAGCGAGCGCGGAGGTGGGCCAGGGTTTCGGCGGCATTTTGGGCCACCATTTCTAATAGTTCTTTCTGCTGGCCTTGATGCGGAATTTTAAGGGCAACATCGGCGCCACGTTTGCTTTTTAGCCAGTCGCGGATTATCATTAATTCATCCACTTCTTCCGGCAGCAAAATTTCCGGAGGAATGGTGGTCGCCTGATCATAAAACTGTTTCAGGAAGGAGGTCATAAGTTCGGCATTGGCCTCGTCGGCAGCACCTTCCAAGATAAAGTAATCTCGCCCTACTAATTTACCCCCCCGGATAAAGAAAATTTGCACACAGGCATCGCCATTGGCCCGGGCAAAGGCGATAACATCCTCATCCAGGGTATCGGCGTTTACAACCTTCTGTTTTTCCACAATCTGGTCAATCGCTCGGATTTGGTCCCGCAGTTGAGCCGCCCGCTCAAAATCCAGCGCCTCTGAGGCTGCTTCCATCTGGCGGCGCAACTCTAGCACAACCGGCTCCGTGTTGCCGCCTAAAAAGTCACACAAATTATCAATGATCTGGCGATATTCGGCCTGATTGACAGCGCCAATACAGGGTGCGGCGCAGCGGCCAATGTGATAGTAGAGGCAGGCGCGCTCGTCTTTACCGTCAATATCTCGAGTGCAGGTCAAATAAGGAAAGATTTTTCGCACCAGATCGAGAGTTTGATAAGCGGCCCAGGCGGCGGTGTACGGCCCAAAATATCGCGCTCCGTCATTCAACAGGCGGCGCGTGGTGGTAACTCGCGGAAAAGGGTCTTGCCAGTGAACTTTGATGTAAGGATAGCGCTTGTCGTCCTTGAGCCGGACATTGTAGCGGGGCTGGTGTTTTTTTATGAGCGTGTTTTCCAGCAGCAGCGCTTCCAATTCGCTTTCGGCCACGATAAATTCAATATCGGCAATCTCTTCCACCAGCCGCCGTGTTTTAGGGCTGTTGAAACTGGCCGATTTACGAAAATAGGAACGGACCCGGTTCTTTAAGTTGACCGCCTTGCCCACATAAATGACTTTACCCTGCGCGTTTTTATGTAGGTAGACACCTGGCTTGCCCGGTAGATTTTTTAGGATTTGTTCAATTGCATCTGAGATCATAGCGGGAATATTTTACCACAAATCTGATGGGTCGGCATGTTGGTACCAAATGACCATATTATCCCTTAAGAAAAATCTTTATACTGTAGAGGGGGATATTTACGTAATCTTTACAGAGAAACAGGTTGTTCAGCAGGCTTAATTTAACGAGGTATGTTTTTTAAGCCCTCAACAGTAAGGCTGTGGGTGCAACGGCCGAAATGAATGAGGCGTATCATGAAAAAATATATTCGCCTGGCCTTGGGGGCTGCTATCTTGGGAGGGATATGCAGCTTTTGGCTATTTGGTCAAACCAATGCCGACGATCCTGACTCTAAACCGGACTACCAAATATATTTGCCCCTTGTTACAACGAATGATCATGCCAGAAATGTCAATAATATAACGGCTAATTCTATTCCGATTGCCCTGGTTAATTCAACCGGGGGAAGAATTGATAATTTTACCTTCTTCATTCCCTTTGCGGCCGATCTCCTTGACGATCAGTTTGAGGTAGGCCTCTCAGATACCAGTCCACCCCCGCGCCCGCCCTCTTTGCTCAATAACCCAATTGTTATGGTTATTTCCATCGCCGTTGATCGAGAAGGCAGCCTTATTTTCTACGATCATTGGGAAGACGGCCTGGAAGCTAATCTTACCCAGCCCACCCAGTCCAGTACCGAGATTTGGGGTGACGATAATCCGGCTAACGGTATTCCGCCCGGCTTTACCAGAGACCTTCTGGCCAGTGCTGCCCTTCCTGATGATGATGTTATCACGCTCCGTAATACTGTAGAATTGCCGCGTGACCCCACGTTTAATTGCGGCGTTACCAGAGTGTTCTGTGCCGATGGGGGTGATGTTTTAACCTCGGAAGGCGGGGCGGTTGCCGTTACCATAACCTTTTGGACGGCCCCGCCTGGCCCTGGTCCTTTATTTGCCGATGCCTGGGAATTGTATCCGACCAATCGCTGGGGGACATTGTACCAGATTCCTATTGGCGAGAATCTGGCCGGCAATGGGCCTAATCAACGGCCGGGTTTTGAAGTGGTCGGCCTTAATGTCCAGGCGGCTGAAGATAATACAGAAGTTCAGCTTGATCTAAATGCCGATGGTATCTTTGAGGAGACAAAGATACTCAACGAGGGCGAACAGTGGACCAAGTTAGGCACTGAGATAGGGATTGGCCCGGAAAGCGTCCTGGTTGGGGCAATAGTCAAATCCTCGGCCCCGGTCCAAGTTCACGTTGTCGCCGCTAATCCTCAAAGCCGTTATGAGATGCGCGGCTTTACGATGGTGCCGGTGGATCAATTGACAAACGATTATCTCAGCCCGCGCAGCTCAGATGGAGATTTTTGGCTTTACAACCCTAATCCGGATAATCTGGCGGTCAGGGTTGAAACATCTATCGCTGCTCCCACCACAATAGTCATCACCGGCAATACGACAATCAAATATCCACCGGCAGGTCTAAGCTCGGCGACAGGAGTACGCTTCACTGCTACGGCTCAGGATCGGTCTTTTTACGTTCTGGCCGCGTTTGATGAAGATGACGCGCAGGACTGGGGATATGCCGTGCTGCCATTCAACCGCCTGGATACGCAGTCTCTGGTCGGTCTGGGGCTGGGCAATGTGAATATACCCCCTGACGGGGATGAGTCGCCGATATACGTGACCGCAGTTAGGGATACCACTGTCTTTGTGGATTACGATAATGATGGCTTCGACCCCAACGAAGACAGAAGTTTTGCTGTGAGTGCTTTAGAGGAACAGTTCATCACCGATCCTGTTGACCACAACATGACGGGCGCTTTTCTCTTTACCGCCGATAACACGCCCTTTGCGACTGTGTGGGGACAACGGCAAGATGCTACACCGGCTCTGCCTTCTATTGACGCCGGCACCGGAATTGTACCGCTGCCTTCATTGCTCCTCCAGAAGACTTTTCGGGTGGATGAAGATGTTGATTGTAATGGCAGCGTAAATATCGGTGATGTTATTCTATTTAAATTGCAGTATTTCAATCAAACGGTAAGATCCTTGAGTAACGTGGTTATCGTTGATGACCTGCCCCCCTCTATCTCTTATCTCCCCAATACCACCCTGTTAAATGGCAGCCCTTTTCCAGATAACACCAGCGGCAGCCCCTTTGCCTTCGACGAGGGAGGTTACAATCTGGGCCAAATTAGCGCCTTGGGAACGGGCGTCTTTACGTTCCAGGTGACTATCAATCAAGATGGTATAGATATTGTTAACAAAGCCAATGTGCGCTCAGATGAACTAACCCTTGAAGATTCAGTCGCCATCTTCACCGCCAGGCAGGCCCAACCGCCGCTCTATCGAATTGCCCAAACTCTGACTGATCCACCTGATGGTATTGCCTCCAGTGGGGAGCCAATTACTTTCAACCTGGCTATCACCAATACCAGCAGCGTCACTATTACCCGCTTTCCCCTGCGCTACACCTTTAACCCCGCGCACTTAATCTTTCGGGATGCCGTTCCTGGAGTTGATAATGTTAGCCCAGGACAACTCGACTGGGACGATTTAACTGATATGTTGGGAGATATGGAGCCTGGCGCTGCGGTTAGCCTGACGATCAGGTTTAGAGTCAGAGATGATCTGCCACCCTCCGTCACCGATATTAGTAGCGAGGCGATTGGCTCAGGGGGTGAACTTAGTGACGGAACAATTTTGCCAATTTGCAGCGCCAAGGCCCTGGTAAGCACTCAGCCCGAGGAATCGCCCACGCTCACGCCTACCCCTACCCCTACCCCTACCCCTACGCCTACCCCTACCAAAACACCTGATAATCCACCCCCACCTCCTCCCTCCACTCCAATCCCCCCACCAGCTACCCCTGTTGCCAATGTACCCCAGGTTACCGCTACCGTTTTCCCGGTAACCTTTTTGCCAGAAACAGGCATAAGAGAGACCTCGCCGGGAGTTGTAACCTGGAATAGCCAATTGCTGTTGTTAACCCTGGTCAGCTTCGCCGCTATGGCGTTGTTATATTGGAGTACGAAGCGTAGCTGACTTTTCTAAATCGTTTAACTTGGTGTGCTTAACTATGTTAATAAACTTTGTTAAATCCTGAATTTATTGACATACTCTCTTGACCGTGTTAGAATCGTTGTAATTTGCGCTAAGTTAGTAGCTAAACTTAGAGAGTATACCATCTATATTATTAGGTAACTCTCAAGCGTCCTCAGGCCAAAAGCACCTTATTATTACCCAATACATGCAAATACCCGAACACCTAACCTTCCAGTAAAGGTGCGCTCAACGTTTTGCCTTTAGGCAAAGCAACGCACTTGACTGGCTGAAAAGGGTTCGTTTTGCTTTGCTTTTGACGGCAGTAAGGCCTGCTATGTTATTATTTAGATCAGCTTGACCTCACCCAAATTGGCTCCCAGCCATTTAGAAGATTTTGCTGTGTCTGTGGAATGGGCGTTTTTTCCTTGCCATGACCAGTCCTTCTCTGTCAGAAATCACTTACTATAGGGGCTTTGGATTTCACCTGGTAAATTGGTTTGTTACAGACTAAATAAATGGAGGACAAGAGATGCTCCAACTCACCGGGATGCTAGTTGTCATCTTCGTATTCGCCTTCGCCATCACTTTTGGACTAAAAATTATTCGAAACCCTGTCTGGATGGTCCACTTTTTGAGTGGTTGCTTCAAGGCGTTGAAAACCGGCTTCACCAGGGCAAGGTTATGCTCGGCAAGCCGGTTTTTGTTGTTTAAACCGATTCCAGTTTTCCCTGTAAAAGATACGCGTTTTGTTGTTTGGCCAGACAGGCCAGGCCGACGCCGGGTTAAGCTGGAGCCTCCCCCTCCGCTGCGTTTACGTTTGATTTCGTTGGTTTCTATCCTGACCATGCTCTTCTCTTCGGTTTCCCCGGCGGTTCACCCAGCCCTGGCCCATAACCTGTCCCAACCCACTGCTCCATGGACTCCCCCAGCCAGCTTGGCTCCGATCAATCCCCTATCCCAGCCTACCCTACCCTCTTCAGAGATTGGCTCATTCTCATTACCAACGGCAGACCCCGAGACGAGCACCCAAGACAGGCCGGTCACCGTCACCGACAGTCGGGGACGTTATGAATTTCGGGATGTACCTCACGGCAGCCACCAAGTCTGGATTGAAGCCAGCACCCTGCCCGCCGCCTGGCAAGTCCAGGCCGAGATGCAGCCGGTCAAATTGCTGGTCAACCCCGGCCAAACGCTGGTCTCAGAGGTTATTGGCGCTGGGGTGCGATTCACCGCTTTTTACGATGACCTCAGCGCCGCCATCAGCGGGGTTGTCTTTGTTGATCACAATGGCGATGGCCGCCAGACGCCCGGCGAACCCGGCCTCCCCGGCGTGACTGTTATTGACCCGGGCCTGCACCAGTATTATGTTCCCTTTAACTACGCTAATTTGCGCACGATGTTTCAAAACACATCGTCATGTGTGCCCAACGGAGTGGCTGGCAGCACGACGGCGCAGACCATCATTTCCGTTGTAGCCAGCGGCGACGGTACTACCTTCTATTACGACCATTGGGAAGACGGCTATGATACCGACCCGACCCTACCCGGCCCCACCACAGTTGTCGGGGTGCTGGATGCCGGCCAGAGCCGGATCTTTCAGAATCAGGTGAACACGGCCGCCTTGCCGGCTACCCCCCCTGTCTTCGACGGTCGTGACCGGGTGACTATCGTCGGCGACCCGGCGGCAGTCACCATGCTCTTCTGGCTTGACGACCCAGGCACCGTCCTGGCGGGCGCCTGGGAAGTGCCCGAAGTAGCCAACTGGAGCAACAGTTACATAGTGCCTGTCGGCGAAGACCTGGGCAAAGACACGAGTGGACCACAAGGCGCTGTGGATTATGGCGTCTTCGACTATGTCGGGCTGGAGGTGATGGCGGCTACCCCTGGTACGGTCGTTACCGTAGACCCTGATGGAGCCGGCCCCCTGGCGCCCATTATCTCCGCCCCCCTGAACCCCGGCCAAACCCTTTTTGTGCCTGGCAATGTCAACGGCAATGACGACCCCGACACTGCGCAGGGAATTTATAGTGGGGCAACGGTCACTTCAACGGCCCCGGTGCAGGTTCAGGTACGAACCGGTCAATGCACCGAGCGTTTCAGCGGCCGTTCCTATACCCTTGTGCCGGACTCGCGCTGGAGCAACGATTACTGGGCGCCTACGCCCGATTGGGGCACGGGTACTTGCACCACCGGTGATGGGTTTAATCACTTTACCGATGTTTACATTCGCAATCCGAGTCCAATTGCCACTATTACCATCAACTGGCAGAACGGCGCCAGTAGTGGTTCCTTCACAGTGCCGCCTAATAGTACCGCCAGCTTCCGCAACGAAGAAGGCTTCCCGCCAACCACTCCCCTATTCACTGCTGGTTTGCATCTCACTTCAGCTAACAATTTCTGGGCGGTAGCGGTGGCCGATTCTTCCTCTCCCAGTGGTGCGGGCGCCAACTTCGACTGGAGCTATGCCCTCATCCCGATCAATGAGCTGACTTCTCAGGCTATCCTGGGTGCGTCGCCAGGCTCATTTCCTGCGGCGGGCTCCTCTCCTGCGGGCGACAGCGGCAGCCTGGCCTATGTGATGGCTGTTGACAACAATACCACCGTCTTTGTTGACCTGAATCAAGACGGCACGCCGGATTATTTCGATATCAATGGGGACGGTGACACCAACGACAACGATGTTTTCGGCAATCCCACCTTTGATGAGAGGACCTCAAACGGAGGTATTCTCCTTAACTCCGGTCAGATCTTGCGGGTAGCTGACCCTAATCCGACCGACACACGCAACGCGCCGGCCTATTTTGGCAATTCTAACCTGAATGGAGCCCGGATCTACACGACGAACCTGGACCAGCATCTGGCCATTGCCTGGGGCGAAGATCCTTGCCAGGCTCTCATCAGGGCTCCTTACCTGGATCTCGGTTACACTATCTTGCCGTTGCCCACGCCTAATGTGGTCAAACTGGCTGTCCTGGCCGTAGACGCCGACCTGACCGGCGGGGTGACCCCCGGCGATACCATCAGTTACACCTTGGTCATCCATAATAACGGCCAGGGATCTATCATTAATCCCGTCGTTGTTGATATTTTGCCCTTTACCTATACCGATTATATTATAGACAGCCTGGCGGCAACTCCGCCGGCTGGAGTCACAGTCACTTTTGACAACGGCACAGGTACTTTTACCTATACCACCTCCGTCCCACCCGATAGTCCCGACCCAAATATACAACGCATTCGCATGAACTTGCCTGACCTGGCGCCTGGCGGCTCTGTTACCGTCACCCTCGCTCTACTGACTCAGCTTGATATCCCCCCCAATGTCACTGATTTGGTCAATGGGGTCACGCTAACCGGAGATAATATTGCTCCAGTGTCCACCCAGGTGAGTACTCCCCTCAGCCAGCCCCAACTGCGTATCCAGAAGTTCGTCAATACCGCCACCGCCGCTCCGGGGGATACCCTCACTTATACCGTAGTGCTGTCCAATGTCGGGAACGGGGTGGCGGTTGATACCCGCCTGTCGGACCTGCTGCCGCCCCTTGTGACCTATATCTCTAACAGCCTGGTCCTGACCTACCCCGAGGTGGTGACGGCTAATACAACCGTTCTGGCTACTTCTACCACCTTCTTTACTGGTGGCTACGCCGATGATTTTGACAACGCCACTGGCTTTACCGGCGGTGACGGTAATCTTCCGTGGAGTAGTGATTGGTTGCCGAGTTCGGCTGATGTCCAGGTGATAAACGCCCCCATCCCGCCCAGCACTGCCAACACGCCCCCAAGCTACATGATAATCAATAACACCATTGCCGGTGATGATAGCGCCGCCCGTGCAGCCAGCCTGACCGGCTTTGTGGCCCCGGCCCTTTATTTCAACAGTGCCACCAATGCTACCGCTGGCGACGCCGCCGAATCCCTTTTTGTGGATGTTTCAATCAATGGGACTGGCGGCCCCTGGACTCAGGTAGCTGCCTTTAACCCGCCCACTCCAGCCGCTACGGCTTACTTCTTCCAACAGGTGGATTTGGCCGCCTATGCCGGAAATCCTAATTTCGCTTTCCGGCTGCGCGGTCCGGGCGCTCTTGAGGCTGGCGAATTTATCTGGATTGATAATGTGTCTATTGTGGATACTGACCAGGTTCGCTCCGGCCCTCCTGTGCCCATCGTCCAAACGACCAGCAGCCTGACCTACGTTACCAGCAGTAATTTGAATCCGGTCAGCCTTATCAGCAACACCATGCTGATTACCGAGGGCGTGCGCCTCCCGGCCGGCGGTATCATCACCGCTTCCTATCAGGTGAGGCTACCCATCCCGCTGACCAATGGGCTAACCCTTGACAATCTCGCCCAAGTAACCGCCTCTAACCTGATCACCATCCCCTTCCCGCTCACCGATACCACCAGGGTGACAATTGTCAGCAGCCACACCCTGGAGATTGATAAATCCGTCCAGCCCAAGCCGGTTTTGCCCGGCGGCCTGCTCACCTATACCCTGGTCTACACCGCCAGCGGTAATGAACCGGCGCCCAATACCGTCATCAACGATGCGGTACCTCTCAGTACGACCTTTGTCTCTGCTTCCGGCGGTTTAACCCGAACGACCCCACCCCCCGGCGGAACCGGGCCGATCATCTGGAGCCTGGGCGACCTGCTCACGGCCACCAGCGGGATCACCCTCCAAACCGGGGTGGTCACTTTTGTGGTGCAGGTAGACCCAACCGTTACCGTTGGCGTTATTACCAACACTGCCCGGATTTCGGACGATACCGGCGTGACCGACAGTGATGACGACGTTACGACGGTAACAAGCGAGCCGATTCTGTCGCTGCAAAAGAGCGCGGTTGACGCCAACGGCGGCCTGCTCAGCCCTGGCGATACGCTGACCTATACCATCGTTGTCGCCAATAGCGGCGTTTCCAATGCCACCGGCGCGGTTATCTCCGATAACACGCCGGCCAATACCACGTTTGTCCCCGGCAGTATCAGCATTGAGCCAACCGGCAATGGGACTCTGGGCGCTGCGCCGCCCACCCTGGTCAGCGGCGTTACCATCACTGCCGGGCAAAGGGTGACGGTTTCGTTTGCCGTAACGGTTAATGCCGGTGTGCCCGACGGCACCAACATTGTTAATACCGCCTCGGTCACCAGCACCGAAGTGCCCACGCCGACCACCGGCACGGTCACTGTTCCTGTGCGCATTGCTCCTTTACTACACCTGGATAAGCGGGTTTCACCGGCCGGACAGACCGCTCCTGGTAACATCCTGACCTACACCCTGTGTTATTCCAACAGCGGCAATGCGCCGGCCACCGGCGTCGTGCTCACCGACGACATCCCGATCAATACCAGCTACGTGCCCGGCAGCGTCACGACCGATACCGGCAGTGTCGAATTTAATGATGGCACTACCTGGTCGCCCACCGAACCGGCTTCGGTCAGCAGTCTGCGCTGGTTGATTGGTACACTGCCGGCCGCTAGTGGAACCCGCTGTGTTGATTTCCAGATTGCGGTCAATCTGACGATCAGCGCCACCGGCGGCCTGTCGGTGCAGTATTCGCCCCAGGGCTGGGTTGTTCTGGCCGGAGATACGACTGGGCTGGACGTTATTACCTATACCGAGGTGATGACGCCTACGCCAGCGCCGACTGCGGTTTTAACGGCGACTCCTACCCTGACCCTAACACCCGAAATCACAGCTACGCCTGAAATCACCCCTACGCCTGAAGTCACCCCTACGCCCGAAATTAGCGCCACACCCGAAATAACCGTGACGGCCGCCCCTTCGGCAGAGCCAACCGCTACCGAGACGCCGGTTATCACCCCGACCGCCAGCCTGACTCCCACCGAGGCGCCTGCTCCGCCTCAAACCACTGAACCGATCTCGACCTCAACAGCGACGCCCTTGCCGCCGACCGGCGAGCCGGATACGCCTACCCCTGCGCCAACCGACACAGCCACCGTTGAGCCAGCTCCAACCGACACCCCAACCGTCATGCCCACCGCCGAGCCAACAGAGCCGCCGCCGACCCAGCAGCCGGCCGATGGATCAGCCTTCGCCCCGGTCTACCCGCTGCGCGGCTGGTTCACGGCTCTAAGCGCAGTGGCCTTCCCGGTGCTGTGGGATAGTTCTTACCTCGCTATCCAGACGGTGGTCACGGATGTGATAACTTCGACGCCGGCTGTGCTCTCTACTTCTGAGCTAACCCTAACTGTCACCCCAAACCTGGCCGCAACCGAAGAGGCAGCCGCCACGCCGACCCTGCCGGCGGCTCTTCCGCCTACAGCAGAACCCCTAACGCCGGCGCCGGCAGCCGAGGCCACCGTTAGCGGTCAATACCCGATTGTTCCCCTGAGCCAGGTCGCCGTAGATATTGTCAATACCGCCAGCCTGGGTAGCAACGAAACCCCGACTCTAACCGATACTGTCACCGTCCCCTTGCTCAGAATTGTTGATCCGGTCATTCTCAAGCGGGCGGATATCAATCTTGCTCAACCCGGCGATGCGGTCCACTTCACTATCGAAGTTTTCAACCCGGCCCCGCCGTCCAATGCCAATGCCACCAACGTCGTTGTCGTTGACGCCTTGCCATATCTGGTTGATCTGGTTAATTTCAGTACCTCGACGATACCTCCTGGAGTGGTTGTCAATACGGCGGTGGTCAGTCAAGTGGTGCCGATTTTTGGACATCCCAATGGTATTACCCAGACAGTCGCCAGCACAGTGACCATGTCAATCCCTGTTTTGGCGCCCAACCAGCGGGTCATCCTTGAAATGACCACCCAAGTCAATGCTTTAGCTAATCCGGGGCCGCAAACTATCGAGAACATTGCCACGCTCACCTTTAACGAAGGCTCGGTGCCGCCCGTTCACTCGACGGTGAATGTGCCGCCGCCGGCGCCCCCGCCTGGGCCGCGAGATCGTGATGATAATAATGACAATGACGATGACAATGACAACAATGTTCCACCCCCACCGCCGACAAGCACCCCTCTGCCGCCTGCGGCTGTCCAACCCGCACCGGCCGTGCTTCCGGTTACTTTCTTGCCGGAAACAGGTTTTAGAGAAGCCCAGGTTGGGTCTAGGGAAGTGGGCATAGCCTTACTGGCATTAACGATAGCAGGTGGCCTGGGGAGCGCCTGGCTCTTCCGGCGCAGACGACGCAAGTAATAGAAAGTAAATTATTTGCACAGCAAACTCGTTCCCATACTAGGCGTAAGTTTGGGAACGAGTTTGTGTTAAAGGGTGAGAAGGCTGGAAGATAGGTAAATTTCCAGCCTTCTCATTTTCTGGCGATACCTTCGATTTGTGGAGTAGATACTTTTGGGACAACTTAAAAGGTACTATTGGCCGCACTTTTGTGTGACCTTCACCCCTTAATCCCCCTCATATTTTAGTCTATACTGTTTTAAGTAATGTGAATGTTTTCACTTTGTACTGACCAGCCACCGTGCCGACCGGCACACAGCCCTTTAACCGACACAATAATAATCAAACCCTAATGCAACCCTAACAGTAGGGCTGATTTTATGTGATAAGCTAATTATGTGCCCCTGTCGTTCATAAACAAGCTTATTTTTCGTAAAATCTTGGGTTGTTACCAGGCCAAGACACCTATCAGTACGAGTCCAGTTTTTTTCAGGAGCCAGACATCATGCTTAAGTTTAAATCATCTCTACCCTTACTCTTAGCTCTACCTTTTATTCTGACAATCTTGAGCATTCACCTTAACTCGCCTGCTGACGTTCAGGCCAGTCCTCTGGCCGGCTTTACCCCGACCCCGATTCCACCGGATAGTAGCGGCGGTGGCGGCGGCAGTGATGATGACGACGATATCCCCACGGATGATGACAAACCTACTGATTACGTAGTGGTTCAGATTGATCGTTGTGACTTGCAGTGCAGCGCCGATTTTGCCCGGGCCGATCAGCAGCCCCGCTTTCAACTGCTGGCCTCGGCCGGCGCGTCCGACATACCCACCCCCCTTTTTACACCGCTGGTTCAACCCCCCGCCGCGCCCGAACTGCTGCTGCCGGTGCAGTTGGTCCACGATGGCTCCAACTTTATTGTCGCCGGTGAGCTTTCCGACACGAAACCCACCCGTTTCAGCCTCCCTTATCCGGGCCGCTGGCAGGTATGGTTAACCGGCAGCCCGCGCTTTATGACCGCTCAGGTTGTGGATGTGAGCGGCCTCAATCTGGCTGACCTCCAGGTTCAACTGGCCAATGGCCCGGTTTCAATGGGGGTAGTAGAGGCAAACGCGCCTGAAACCCAGTGGGTCAAATGCCCCCTGGCTTGTGTCAAAGAGCCGCCGCCTGCCGTTGAAGCCCCGCCTTACTTCCCCGAAACGGGTGGGCAGTTAGAAGAAGAGATGAATTTATCCACTTTTCTGCTCATTGGCGTTTTAAACATCGCCGTTATTGGCTTAACCCTATGGGTTGCCTTTCGTTACTCAACTAAAAAACATCGTCTGTAATTAGTACAGAGCAACTGTCAGACGAGATACCGTTCTGGTTCTACTTTATCAAATCTTTCGTTTCGCACATCGTTTGGAGCCGCACATGACAGAACTGCTTTTTTCCCTGCTCATTCTGAGTGTAGGAATTGTTGGCTGTTTTCGCCTGGCCCGCTTTTTGCGGAAGCTGCCGGCTTATCTCACGGCCAAATCCGGGCCGCCGGTCCTGAAGCCTCTCCCCCAGGCTTCGCTGCTGTCGTTGGTGCTGGTTCTCGTCCTGGCCCTATTCGTGGTTGGCCTGAGCTTCGTTTATAGCCATCTGGTTAGGGCTGCTAACCCGCCCCTATCTGTCGAAATCCTGGCTGGTTACAACCTGGTAGTTGATTCCAACGTTACCTCCCCTTCCACCTTTGGCCCTTCGGCGGCCACCGTGTCTGGGAGAGTGTGCAACACCGGCAGTACGCCGCTTACCAACGTTACCGTTTACATTGGCAATGCCGCCAATCAAACTCCCGGCCTTTATCCCCGCCGCTACGTTACGGACACGAATTTTAGCACGCTGCATCCCGCCCTGGTAGATGGGGGCGGCTCTTATGCCTTTACCCATGAAGGCGGCAGTCTGGGCCTATCCGACGCCACCCGGCAGGCCGGTGTTCTGCAGCCGGGACAATGTACGGTGCAATACTGGACTTTTAGTTACCCCCGCTGTGAAAACGTAGGGGGGACAGCCGACGATCCCCAATGCCAAAATAACGCTGTTTGGGGCGATTCAGTCAAGCCCGAAGATGATCTGTGGCTCACCTTTGATATTTGGGCCAAGGGGTTTGACGGGACCAGTACTATTACCACTACCAACAGTTGGAAGATGTCCATGCGGAATGAGATTTCCGCCATGGCTAACAAGATTCAACCCAATGGCAATCCCGGCGGCCTATGGTTTAACACCGATCCGTCCACTATCAGACCTGGCGGGATCATCACGACCAATGGTATTTTGTACCGCATTGGCAATGTCAATTTTGGTTTCGACAACAATGGCGATTATTTGCCCGACAACAACTTCTGGGTCCAGCCCATTGGCAACCCCGGCAGCTTTGACCCCGGCTGTTTCCGCCTGATTCAAACCAGCGGTATCATCACCGTTGCCGGGGGAACGCCAAAAGTTTTTACCTTTACCGACCAGCTTTATTTCACCCGTCCCCAGATTCCGGAGGATAACACCAATATTATTGGCGAAGTTTATTACACCTATGTTGCCATAGGCTCTAACTGCGCCGTAACGCCCTCGCCCTACCAGGAAGCGGCCTCCGGCTACGACAACGAAAAATTTAACGCCGACTACGGCGCTGGCGGCCCGCCGCCGGTGTCAATCCCCCAGGCCCTGGTAACGATTGACAAATCGAGCAATCCTGACCTGGTGAATGTTGGCGCGGTCATTACCTATTCTATCCCCTTTGTTAACCAGAGCGCCACCGAACCGGCCGGCCTAACCTTTTATTCGGGTGCATATGTCAACAATCCCCTGGTTATCAGCGATACCATTCCCAATGGCACCCAATATATTACCGGCACGGCCAGTTATACGTTGGGTTTTAGCCCCAATAGCGGGGTCAAAATTCTTTACTCCACCGACAACGGCCAATCTTGGAGCGAGATCGAACCAACCCCGGCCATTAGCGTCACCAACATTCAATGGTGGCTGCAAGAGCCACTGCCGCCTAATAAAGATGGTTCAGCTACTTTTGCGGTTCGCGTGCCCGGCGCCTATTCCGGCGGGCCTGCCATTGAAAACTGCGCCAATGCTCAATTTGGCACCGGTCCCTCTATTGGCAGAGCCTGCGATACCACGCTGGTGCAGGGCAACAACAGCGTGGGTGATTTTGTCTGGCGCGATGAGGACGGCGATGGCATTCAGGATGCTGGGGAAGCGCCTCTAAGCAACATCGCTGTCTCCCTTTATTGGGACAAAAACAGCGATGGTATTCTGGATAGCAAGGACGTGCAGATGTTAACCACTACCACCGGCCTGACTGCCACCGGCAACTACACCTTTACCAACCTGTACGATGGTAGATATCTGGTAACGGTAGACACCCTCGACCCTGACTTGCCCAACGGTTATAACCTGACTACCCGGAGTGTCTATACGGTAGACCTGGACTCGGCCAAAGCTATC
The DNA here is from genome assembly GCA_015075185.1 of Anaerolineales bacterium. Classification (GTDB taxonomy): domain Bacteria; phylum Chloroflexota; class Anaerolineae; order 4572-78; family J111; genus DSQQ01. The sequence continues at coordinate 251,327 of JABTUW010000006.1, forward strand.
ACTAGCTCCGTTACCTATACCCAGGCCGATTTTGGCTTTGGCCCCACGCTACGAGTGCAAAAAGGCTTATCTTCACTGGATCCGGCCTACGTGGGTGAAAACGTCATCTACACCATTGACTTGGTCAACACCCGTCCCGGCGATGGCACAGCCAACGGTTTTTGCCGGTACACCCTCTGGGCCAATACAGTACCTGCTGTCGCCCCACCCACCACCGGCTCTGGCAACTCCGCCTTTGCCGATATCGGTAATGCGGCCGGCCCACCCAACAGCCAATACGCTACCACCGACCTGAGCAATAACCCGGATGATTTAAGCCTGGGTGGTTTTAATACCTCAGGTAAAACAGGCAATGTTACTAAAGTGGAGTTGATTGCCTATGTTAAAGAATTCAGGAATCTTAAAACGGATGATGACATCCAACTACAAGTCTATCGAAATGGCAGTCTCATTTCTAACACAATAAGCCATTTAGGCAGCGGCTTTTCCAACCCAGTCGGTTCGATTTATCTGCTTAGAGATGATGTAACTGCCTACAAAGGCAGTGCCTGGGTTTGGAGCGATTTTGCCGGTGATGTTACCGAGGCTAAAATTGTGGCGAATAAGGGGACTGGGGCAGGCGCTTCAGGTGATATCGGCCTGGATGCGATGGCCTATGTCGTTACCACCGACCAGATTTGCGCCAACCCCAATGATCACATCCTCACCCTGCCCTTGAGTGACACCTATGATGCCGACCATCTCCAGTTTGTCTCGGCCGAACCGCCTCAATCAACCGTGACCACCAGTGGCGCATCGCCCAACACGGTTGGCTCGCTTACCTGGAGCAATCTCGGACCGCTTTATGCCGGTGGTACCCGGCGAATTACGGTGACATTCAAGGCGTTGACCATCACCCTGGTCACTACTAATGCCGTTACCAGCACCAATGGCGCCTTTTTCAACGGCCGGCTGCTCAATACCGCCAGCGACACCGCGACCGTGGGCATCAATGCTTCTGGCTCCATTTCTGGCGTCATCTGGGCAGATACTAACGGGCCAAATTGGACAAACCCAACCGGCTACGGCGCAGGTGATACTTTCTTGCCCAATGTTACAGTTGAATTATGGGGCTGTTTCAGTACCTCTACAGGCTTACTCATAAGTAGTGGATCGGGTACTCAGGATTGTGCGGCTAATAACGGTCAGTGGAAACTGATTAATACCCAGGCCACAGACACAAATGGGGCTTACCTCTTCAGCGGGCTGCGTGACGGCCACTACAATATCAAAGTACGGGAGTCAACTTTGCCGGCCGGGTTTACCACCCGCAGCGCCGAAACCAATGCCCTGGCCAGCGGTGGGGCGGCCTGTGGTACCTGTGATGGTCAATGGAACACGGACGCGGCCAACTTCAATACCTTCAACAACATCGTCAATGGGGCAACCGGCGAGAATATCAGCAACGTTAGTTTTGGCTACCGCAGCGCCACCAACCAAGGCGGCGTAACCGGCTACATCTGGAACGACCGGGATAACGATGGTATTTGGGATGCTAACGAGGAACCAATCCCTAATGTGCAGGTTACTTTATGCGACTCCGCCGGAGTTAATTGCACCATCACGGCCACTACCAGCTCCAGCGGCTTCTACAGTTTTACCGTGAATGTTCCGGTTACTTATACCATCAAGGTGATAACCACCGACCTACCCGGCATGACCCAATCCGGTGACCCGGACCAGCCGAATACCCTGTGTACAACCTGCGATAACACTAAAGCGGCTTTCCCCGTCGCCGCACATGAAATTAAAGGCCCTTATAACTTCGGCTACACCGGCGGCCTGAGCATTGGCGATACCGTTTATGCCGACTGGAATGGCGATGGTACGCAAGATTCGGGCGAGGAGGGCATTGGTAATGTCACGGTTTACCTCTATCGCGACGTGGACGGCGATGGGGTGCTCAATTCCATCACCGATACCCTGATTGCCACCCAAACTACCACTGCCGATGGTCTTTACACCTTTACCAATCTCGCTGGTAACGGGAACCGATATATTGTTTCGGTCAATAGCACCACTCTACCCAGTGGTTATACCCAAACCGCCGACCCCGATCAGCTTGGTGTTACCTGTACCCTCTGCGATGGGCGAGGGGCAGTAACCTTGAACAGCACCAACGTCACCACCGTTGACTTTGGCTACCAGCCCACCGGTTCCGCCTCTATTGGCGATTTTGTCTGGCGCGATAGCGACGCCGATGGTGTTCAAGATGGTGGTGAGAGCGGTATTAGCAATGTAACTATCCGCCTCTACGAAGATACCGACAACGACGGCATTATTAGCCTCACGCTTGATGCCCTGGTAATGACCACGACCACCAACGCCAGCGGTCTCTACACTTTTACCAACTTGCCTGCGGGTAATTTCCTGGTAGATATAGACTCAGTCATTACCGACACGTCCGGCAATCGTCTAACCCTGGGCCTCAGCAGTGACCCGCATGATGTCACGCTGGCCGCCAATCAACATTACCTCAATGCCGATTTTGGTTATATTCCGGCTGGCATCATTGGTGACCTGATCTGGCAGGATAATAATGGTAACGGTCAATGGGAGGCTGGGGAGCCAGGGATTCCGGGGATTACCGTCACCCTATACATCTCCGGTTCGGCCACCCCGCTCTATACAATGACGACTAACGCCAGCGGTATCTACAGCTTTACCGGCTTGGTCAGCGGTACTTATACGGTCAGGGTGCTGGCCAGCAGCCTGCCAGCCGGTTACATCCAAACCGGCGACCCTGAATATCCGGTCCTTTCCGGCACCACTTACCTCGAAATATGTAGTGATGACCTAAGCGACACTTTCGGGGGCTGCAACGCCGAAAGTCTCCTTTTCCTGCGCCCTGGCCAGATAGACCTGACCCGCGACTTTGGTTTCCGCCCACCTCGCTCGATCGGCGATTTTGTCTGGCTGGACAACGATGGTGACGGTGTCCAGGACCCCGGCGAACCGGGCCTGAGCGGCATCACTATTACCTTGACCACCCCCGGCGGCAGCGTCTTTACAACCACCACCGATATTAATGGCTATTACGGTTTTGGCGGCACGACACTAAACTTGGACGGTACCTACACCGTCTCGGTCATCACTACCTCGCTCCCTCCAGCCATGACCCAAACCTTCGACCGAGATGGTACACTTGACCATTATACAACCATTAACATCACCACTACCTCGGTTATTACCGATGTTGACTTTGGCTACCGTTATGCCGGCAGCTATACCATCACCGGCACAGTTTTTTATGATCAGGGCGGTACGGGTGACACCCTGACCGATACTTTTACCACTGGGGACACGCCTTATGCCGGTATTCCTGTTTATCTGTACCGGCAAGGTTCCAGTCTGCCGGTAGGGAGCACAACGACCGATGCCTCTGGCCACTACACCTTCACCAACCTGTCAGCCTACACCTATACCGTCTCGGCCAATAGTTCCGTTTCCACATTGGCCAACCTGAGCCTGACTGCCAGCCCTAGCGGTACCATCACTTCGACCTATTCGGTCAGGACCTCCGTTATTGTTACCAATGCCGATGTGGGCAATATTGACTATGGCTTCTTTGCCTCGCAGCCCCTCTTCACCAAGAGTGTCTCGCCCATCGGCACAGTTGCGGCAGGCGATACCCTGACTTATACAATTGTTCTGTCCAACGGTCAGGCCACCCCGATTACCGGCGTAACTATCTCCGATACCGTCCCGGCCAATACCAATTATGTCACTAACAGCCTGGCTATCACCCCCGCGAGTGCGGCCAACCTGGCCGGAGCGGGGGATAACCTGCCGCTCATCCGCATTTCGCCAATCACGGTGGCCGCCAATTCGCTGGTCACGATTACCTTCCGGGTCACGGTTGATGCCTCCCTCCCACTGACCGTAACGGCCATTACCAACACTGCTCTATTGACGACGACTTATGCCCAAACCACCTCCACCGTTGCCAATTCGACCAAAAACGACTACATCATCGGCGACTCGGTCTGGTTTGACCTGAACCACGACGGTCTCCAGAACGAAGTGAACGGCCTGGCAGGTATCACCTTGACCCTGACCTATCCCAGCGGGACGGTCGTCACCACCACTACCTCGGCTACCGGGGCGTACAGCTTTACCGTTCCCAGTGACCAGGCTTACACCCTCACTGTTGTCCCGGCTAACTTTGTCCCCGGCGGGCCACTGGCCGGTTACATCGCCACACCGAACAATCAGGGTGGCGACGATACCCGCGACTCGGACGGCCAACCTGACGGCAGCGGCGGCGTCATCTTTGTCACCCCGGTCATCACCCAAAGCGACGACACCTTTGACTTTGGCTTTTACCTCCCGGTCGAACCGGCCCTGACCAAGGCGGTCAGCTTTACCCCCGGCCTGACCGCTACCTTGGGCACGACCGTAACCTACGTTATCGCTGTGCCTGATCCGGCCATCAGCCGCACCCTCACCTCGGTGGTGGTCACCGATACGCTCAACTCGGTCCTTTATCCGGTCACGGCTACCGTTTTCGGTGGGTTGACTCCCACCGTTGCCCTTAACGGCCAGGATGTGACCGCCACCTTTGGGGCTATCATCGCCGGCAGCCAGGCCCGGATGACCGTGACCGCCATCATTTCCAACGCGGCCATTATTACCAGCGGCGCCAATATCGCCAACACTGCCATGATGACCCATGCCCAGGCCCTTGCCCTGGCCACCTCCAACCCGGTCACGACCACCATCGGCGAGCCAAGCCTCACAGTAGATAAATCTGTGACTAGCAGCACTGGCAGCCTGACCAATGTGGATGGTACAACCCTGCTCACCTACACTATTCGCCTGACTAACTCTGGGACCAGCCCGGCCTACTCGGTGCGCCTCACCGACGCCGTGCCTTCCGGCATCAGCGTCACCAACTACCTGGGTAGTTTCCCCTGGAGCGGCCCAGTGGTCGGCCCCAATACTATGACCTGGACCGTCAATACAATTGACAACCTCAGTCCCAACAACGTGGTTGTCTTAACCTACACCGCCCGCCTGAGCGGTGCCATTGCCGGAAGCAGTGTGACCAATCTTGTCACCACCACCTACCATTCTCTCACCGATACCGTACCGGGAGCGCGGCAATATGGTCCCCTGACCGACACGACTACAATTACCCCAGCCCGACCTAATGTAGTCAAAACCGTGACACCATCTAGCAGCAATGTCTCACCGCTACGCATTGGCGATATTATCACTTACACTTTGGTTACCACCGTACCACCGGGTACCTTTATCCCCTGGCCCTATCAATACGACTACTTGCCTGTTGGCTTCCGTTATGTAACCAATACCTTTGCCATTACCACTAACCTGCCCTTCAGCGGCGTATCGCTGACTGATACCCTGTCGCTGCCACTGGTGAGTGAAGGGATAACCGGCGATATAGGCGTGCTGGGCCTGACCTCTACGGCCAATCCCAATGTTGGGGCTAGATTTGACACACCAGGCCAGCAGGCACTTGAATGGTGGTTGCAGCCGCTACACAATGGCGGCAGGTCTACAACCGGATTGATCACAGTAACCTTCCAGATTCAGTTAATTGGCCTGGATTTAACCGGTGCTGCCACCTGGACAGATCAATTAGTTGTGGACAATGGCACCAATCGCTCCTTCCTGCGCTGGAACCTGCAAGATGCGGGCCGTTATACCACCACTGTTCCAGTAGATAGCGATGCCTCCAGCCAGCCTACCACCTACATCGCCCAACCCAACCTGACCCTGGATAAACATAGTCTCCCGGTCCCCGATTCTACGGTTAACCCCGGTGACACCATCACCTATACCCTGACTATTACCAACAATGGCCGCGCTCCGGCTTATGATCTGGTATTAACTGACACCTTGCCGGCGGGTCTGACCTACCAGAACACCATCTCTAACCCGGCTGCTGGTGTGGCAATTACCGCCACCCCAAGCGGCCAATTGATTACTTACGCCGTCAATCAACTGGCTGCCGGCCCTGGAGCGAGCATGGTTATCACTCTGGTGGTTCAAGTTGATCCCTCCATCACCGGCAGTATCATCCTGACCAATACAGCCAGCCTGCCTTACTATGATAGCCAACCTGGCGGCGGGCCTGGGGTTATTTCGCCCACCCAGCGGACTTATACGGACGGAAGTGATACCGTTTCGCACCCCGTAGCCATTGTCCCTGGGCTAACACTCGATCCCGACCATACCTCGACAGTGCCGCCAGGACAGGTGGTGACCTACACCCATGTGCTGACGAATGAAGGGAATGCGACAGACACCTTTACCCTGACGGTGACGAGTGTCGGGCCGTTCCCGGTGACGGACGACATCCCGCCAAGCATCACCCTGACGGCGGGGCAGACGGCGACGTTTGTCATCACGGTGACAGTGCCGGCGGGAGCGAACGCGACCGACCAGGGAGTGACGGTCATCACGGCCACGAGCACCATCAGCCCGGCGCTGCAAGCTACGGACACCGACACGACGAACACAGCAGTGGTACCAGGGCTGAGCCTTGACCCGGACCACACGGCGACGGTGCAACCCGGCCAGACGATAACCTACACCCACGTTTTGACGAACGAAGGGAACGCGACAGACACCTTTACCCTGACGGTGACGAGTGTCGGGCCGTTCCCGGTGACAGACGACATCCCGCCGACAATCACCCTGACGGCGGGGCAGACGGCGACGTTTGTCATCACGGTGACGGTGCCGGCGGGAGCAAGCGCGACCGACCAGGGCGTGACGGTCATCACGGCGACCTCAAGCCTGAGTCCGAGCCTCAGCGCGACCGATACCGACACGACGAACACAGCAGTGGTACCGGGGTTGACACTCGACCCAGACCATACTCAAACAGTGCAACCTGGCCAGACGATCACCTACACCCATGTGTTGACGAACGAAGGGAACGCGACGGACACCTTCACCCTGACGGTGACGAGCACTGGGCCGTTCCCGGTGACGGACGACATTCCGCCAAGCATCACCCTGACGGCAGGCCAGACCGCTACCTTCGTTATTACGGTAACAGTGCCGGCTGGAGCGAGCACGACCGACCAGGGAGTGACTGTCATCACCGCCACGAGCACCATCAGCCCGGCGCTGCAAGTTACGGACACCGACACGACCAATGTCGAGTTGGCGGACGTGACTATCGTCAAAACTGATGATCCTGATCCGGTGGCTGCGGGTGGCGTTCTAACCTACACTCTGATCTACACCAACAATGGCGCAGCGGTGGCACAAAATGTGGTGATTACCGATAACTTACCTGCCGGCGCCACCTTCGGCGGGGTGGTTTCGACCAATCCGGCTTTGCCTGCACCCGTCGGTACGGGTCAAACGTGGGTCTGGACGGTCGGGACGCTGGCAGCGGGCGATTCCGGCAGCATCGTTTTCACAGTGACGGTGGACGGCAATACGTCTGGTGTTATCACTAATAACGTGATGATAACGACCAGCACCCCTGACTCCAATCCGAACAATAACGACGATGATGAACCGACCTACGTCGGCAGACCGGGTTTAAGCATTACCAAGACCCGGGTTAGTAGCAGCCCGGTGTTGATTGGCCAGCCGGTCCAGTTCCAGATCGTGGTTGAGAATACCGGCAATACCGACCTGGCCACCGTTACCTTAATTGACACTTATGATACCGCGTACCTGAACTACAACGGAGCCACTCCGGTCTCGGATGATAACAATAATGACGGTGTCCTTACCTGGGCGAATCTGGGGCCGATTGCCGCCGGTGGCCGGGTAACGGTGACGGTCAACTTCACCGCCACGGCTTCTACCCAGGCTCTGCTCAATGGGGTCACTATTAACGCCGCTCGAGCTTTGGCTACCGATACCAACGGTACATCGGTCTTGCCCGTCAATGATACTGATACGGTTGGCGTCATTAACCCAGGTCTTGCTGTTGACAAATCAATCAATATCGCTCGTGTAGCGCCACACCAGGTTGTTACTTACACGATCACTATCACTAACGTTGGCGATGTGACCATCAACCCGGTGCGAGTAACCGATACCCTGGATACTGGGTTAATCTTTATCCCAGGGACAGCCAATCCTGCTCCGAGTGCAATCAATGGCCAACAACTGGTCTGGAATGACGTTACGAATGGTGCGGGTCTGGCCCCCCATGCCAGAACTCAGATCACCTTGCTGGTTTCGGTGCCTACGATTACCGGTACTTACGGTAACCTGGTGGTGACAACCGGGGACCATCCGGCCGGTACCACTCCGCCAGTGACTGACAGGGTTTCGACTCACGTAGAAGATCCCAGCATCCAGGTGGACAAAGAACTGAACGCTCCCGGCGTGGTCGGTGACTTAATTACCTTCACCATTCGCATCACCAATACCGGCCCGAGTATCCTGGATCAAGTACCTCTGTTCGACTCCTTCACCGGCCCGGTCCAGTATGTCGGTGGTACGCCGCGGGCTGACACGGTGGACAATACCAATCGCCGGCTCACCTGGAACGACCTGACGACCTTCTTTGGCGACCTGGCGCCCGGCCAGTCAGCAGCTCTCGTTACCGTCTTCCGCCTGACCACGATGGACAGCGAGTTCTCAATGACCAATACGGCGCGAGTCACCCATGCCGATGATGTCTTTAACAACGTGGCCAATGAGGATGAGGATACCGAGGTCTTGACCAATGTGCCGACGGCGGTTGACCTGCTCTACTTCACCAGCCAGCAGACCGGTAACAGCGTCGAACTTCATTGGGCGACGGCGGTTGAATACGACAATTACGGCTTCCGCTTGCTGCGCAGCATCAGCGGCAACTTCGCCGATGCCGTCGAAATCGGTTTTGTGCCGGGGCAGGGTCAGGGCACAGTCAGCGGTACTATTTATAAGTTCACTGATGCGACCGTGGAGGTCAATCAGACCTACACCTATTGGCTGGTAGATGTGGACTTCAATGGGGTTGAAACACCCCACTCTGAGATCACCTCGATTAGTGTCACTGCCGGGGGCAATGGAAGCGAGATCTACCTGCCTCTCATTTTCAAGTAGTAGGGAATTTCCTGGAGGGCTAACACCCTCCAGGAGCCTTATTGTAACGATGGACAAAAAGAAATCGGCTCTGTTTAAAAAGTTGGATCTACTGAGTCTCCTTACTTTGCTCGGTCTCTTTTTGATTTCAACCCCTCCGGTCAGCGCCCAAAACCCCCTGGAACCCATCATCGAGTCTAACGAAACCGGCATAACGCTGACCTGGACTCCACCGGCTTTTTCCTTGACTGATATTCGTGTGGATGGGAGCAAGTACAGCCAACTGCGCATGCCTTCCACCTCACTTTCAGGCGAACCCGGTCATCCTGAACTGCCGCTGTACAGCGGCTTGATCGGCTTGCCCCCCAGCGGCGAGGCTCGACTGCACGTGGTGGAAGTCAAGCGGGAAACGGTTCCGCTGCCGGCTGCGCCTCTACCTGCGCCGTCGCCAAGACCCGTTCAGCTTTCGCCTGCTGAAATTGACCCCTTCTCCTTCCAATCCGAGCTAACGGACCGCCAACCTGATCCTGCCGTCTATGCTGCCGATACTTTCTATCCCGCCGCTTTCGCTCAACTCGGCCCACTGCAGCAACTGCGCGACCGGCGTATAGCCGCTCTGACCATCTACCCTTTGCGGGTCAACCCAGCCGCTGGTCAGATGGAGGTCGTTCGCTTTATTCGCCTGGAAATCACCTTTACCCAGCCAGCTCGATCTACCCCGGCTTTGAGTGGGCAATCTGTAACCGACCCATTAGCGCAGGCGCTGCAACCTATCTTGCTCAATCCAGAGGCGGCCCAATGGACAGGCGACTTGGCCAGGAGCTTTAGCCAGCAGAGTGTGAGCGCCGCCTCAACCGGACCAACTTTCAAGATAAAGGTAGCTGAGGCTGGTCTTTACGCTCTGACTTACAGCGACCTGCAAAATGCCGGGCTGCCGGTCACTACCTTGGACCCACGTACCCTGACATTGAGTTACGGTTACCCGCGCCAGGAAGTAGCCATCCTTGTCGAAGGCGAGGCGGATGGAGTCTTCCATCCGGGCGACCGGCTGTTGTTTTACGCCGAACCAACCTTCAGCCGCTACGTTGACCACGATATCTATTTTCTAAGTTACGGGGGAACTAACGGACTGCGCATGAGCAGCCGTTCGGGCAGCCCGGCGGGGTTACCCGCAGGGACCGCCTGGCGTGTGGCCACCGCCGAAGGCAATGGCTATTATGATCCGCTTTATCCGGGACATAGGGGCGATTATTGGTATTGGGATAAACTGTTTCTCCCCAGCCAACCCAGCCGGACTTATACGATTCAGGTTGCCAAGCCTCTTGCTTCTGGACCCAATGCGACGTTGACCTTGTGGTTGCAAGGTTACACAGATCCAGCTCAAAACCCGGATCATAAGGTGAAGGCCAAGGTGAACGGGGCGTCAGCCGGCGACATAAGCTGGAACGGCAAACAGGCGATTACCGCTACCTTTGCCATTGCCAGTAGTGTATTGCTCAACGGCTCTAATCAGGTCAACCTGTCTCTGCCAGGAAGCGGCACGTCTGTTGAGGGGACGTGGCTCGAAGCAATGACGATCACCTACCCAACCAACCAGGCCACTACCGGCCAGTTACGATTTCAGGGAGAAGCTGGCCGCAAAAGCTATACCCTCACCGGCTGGAGCAGCGGCCTGAGGGTGTACGATGTGACTAACCCTCTTGCGCCGCAGCAGGTAACCGGCTTTAGTCTGGCCGGGTCAACCTTGACGGTTGGCGACGCCAGCGCCAGCTCAGCCACCTATCTGGTTGTACCGGCTTCGGCTTTGAAAACTGTCACCTCGATCAGTCAGGCTAAGGTGGCCGGCGACCCCTCCGGCGGGGCCGACTATATCATTATCACCCCTCCCCCTCTGGCCGGGGCTGTCGCTCCCCTGGCCGCCTATCGCGCCGGGCAGGGTTTACGGGTGGCCGCGGTGGATGTGGAGGCCATTTACGATACCTATGGCCAGGGCCGCATGGATGCGGAAGCGATAAAGACTTTCTTGCAGCATGCCTATGCCACCTGGCCGAGTCCGGCTCCCCTGTATGTGTTGCTGGTAGGCGACGGCAGTTATGATTTCAAGAATCACAGTGGTTTCAACCCTCAAACTCTCATGCCGCCCTATCTGGCTCAAGTGGACCCATACTGGGGTGAAACTGCCGCCGATAACCGGCTGGTCATGTTTACTGGCAATGATAACCTGCCTGACATGTTAATTGGCCGCTTCTCAGCCAACACCCCGGCTGAGGTGACCACGATTGTGAACAAAGTTATCCAATATGAAACAAGTCCTGCTCCCGACATGTGGAACGCCTTCCAACTCTTTGTGGCGGATAACCCGGATAGCGCCGGTAATTTTTATAGCGACTCAGATCAGGGCTACGACGAGGTGCAAGCTCCCTTCATAGGGCAGCGCTACTATTTTGGTAACGGGACCAGCAGTCAGCCTTACATCTATCCTACGGTTGATTTGCTGCGGAGCAGCTTCTTGGCTGGTTTCAACAATGGGACCAGCCTGGTAACATTCAATGGCCATAGTTCCTGGCATCAGTGGGCGAGAGAGTCATTGCTCCACTTAAATGATATTAGTTCGCTAAACAACCAGAATCGCCTGCCCGTCATGTTAGAAATGACCTGCTTTACCGGCTTCTTCCATCATCCTCAATATCCCACTCTCGATGAGAGTCTCCTGCGTCGAACAGGAGGCGGGGCGATTGCCGTGTGGGGCAGCACAGGTTTAGGTGTCTCCACCGGCCACACTGTCCTCCAGTCCGGTTTTCTTCAAGCTATTATGCCTCAAGGGGAAACAAAATTAGGCGCTGCTGTTTTAGCTGGTAAGTCGGCGTTGCATGCGACCGGATTTCATCTGGATTTGCTCGATACAATGACTCTTTTTGGTGACCCCGCTCTCAAATTACACCTGCCGGTAACTCCCATAAATTACACCGATCATCTCTATCTGCCCATGATCGCCCGCAAGTGACATGTCTAACCGCTATTTACAGGTGCATATCAGCCATCTTTCCCTCCAGAAAACCACAAATTTTTTCGATATGCAGCGGTTTGCATGGTATAATGAGCTGGTACTTGCTGGAAATGGCTAACTTGAGCAACTCGGGGTATGCATGAAACGCAAACTAATGGCTGTGATAGGGATTGCCAGCCCTCTTCTCCTGCTTGGCTGCGCCGCTGCCGTAGTGCTGACCAGTATGGCCTGTTGGTTTTTGCTCCGGCCGGAGGAGAAATCACGGATTATCAAGATTATTCCGTTGGCCCCCCTGGCGACGTCTGTAGCCCAGGTCACGCCTGGGGAGTCCGCTGCAGGGGACTTTGCCCCCACTGCACCTCAAGCCCCGGCAACGGAAGCTGTACCGGAAGCCGCTCCAATTCCGCCGGCAACAACGGAAAGTGTTGTCGAACAGGCGCTGGGGTTTGCCTTACCCGCCGGCTCGGTCAATTCGGTCACGCTTGAAGGTGTCGCCACCCGGGTAGTCATTACTAAGCTTGGCGTGGATACCCCGGTAGTGCTGGCGCCCATTCAAAATGAGACCTGGCAAGTTGATCATCTCGGCCAGGCAGTCGGCCATTTGGAGGGTACTGCCCCGCCTGGCTCCAACAGCAACATTGTCTTGGCCGGGCATGTGACTTTGGCCGCAGGTGTTTATGGGCCATTTGCTGGCCTGGGACAGTTAACCACTGGAGATATGGTGACGGTTTACTATGGCGGCCAGGCCTTTAACTATATGGTAGATAACTTTCAGACCGTTGACCGTACAGCCATTGACGTTACTTACCCCACCAACACCGGACAGGTGACGCTCATCACCTGCAACAACTGGAGCAGTGAAGAAGGCCGCTATCTCGAACGGCTTATCGTTAAGGGCCACCTGGTTAATTAGCAACCTCATGAAGTAACGGGTAGATCCTTTCCCACCCCCTCGAGACTATCCTCCCTTTTATTTCTCTCGATAAGCTCAAACTTTTCTACGCTATTTGTTGTAGCTTCCTCGTTGCACCAATTCATCTTTTCAGAGGAGATAAATTCATCTTTGGTTGGATGCATTACCGGGTGAAAAATGGTAAGGTATTCTCAGTCTTTTTATTCTTACGCGCCAGGTAAACGCCGGGCAACAGGAGAAGGTCATGAGTCAAATTAACGATCAGTCACCCATCATCCAGGTCAACAACGTGGTCAAGAACTTCAAAGTGGGGACTGGTGAAGTCACTATCCTCAAGGGGATCTCGTTTGAGGTCAGGCGGGGCGAATTTGTTTCCATCGTCGGGCCGTCGGGCAACGGCAAATCCACCCTGCTGAACATGATCACCGGTATTGACCGGCCCAGTTCCGGCGAAATCAATGTCACCGGCCGGGCGGTCCACCGCATGAGCGAAAATGAACTGGCCGGCTGGCGCGGTCAAAATGTTGGCATCATCTTCCAGTTTTTCCAGATGCTGCCGGCGTTGAGCCTGGTGCAGAACGTCATCCTACCGATGGATTTTGCCAAGAAGTACACGCCCAAAGAACGGCGGGAACGGGCCATGCACCTGCTGGAACTGGTGGGGCTGGCCGAGCAGGCCGAGAAACTGCCGAGCATGGTTTCCGGCGGGCAGCAGCAGCGCGCCGCCATCGCCCGTGCCCTGGCTAACGACCCGGCCCTGCTGGTCGGCGATGAGCCAACCGGCAACCTCGACGCCCGCACCGCTGGGGAAGTTTTTGATCTGTTCAGCCAACTGGTCGAGCAGGGCAAGACGATGATTATGGTCACGCATGACAAGGAATTGGCCCAGCGTGTGCCGCGCCGCATCGAGATTACCAATGGGCGCATTACCCGCGACGATTACTTAATGATCCTGCCGCAGCGGGTTGAGTTGCCGGAACTGGTCAGCGTGGTATAAAACGCGGGGGTGAAACATAGTACGTGTGGCGTATTTCGTTAGTATAATACGGACCACGCCACACGCACCACGCCCTTAGGTTCTCAAATTTCTCTTCAAAAAGTGGGGGCAACAATGAGCGTTATCTGGAGAAAAATCTGGTCCGACCTGTGGGGGCACAAGGTCCGGACGCTGTTAGCTGTCCTGAGTATCGCCGCCGGGGTATTTGCCCTGGGGGCGATTTTTGGCATGATTGACCAGCTAGTCCCCAACCTGAATCGGGTCCACGGGACGATCAGCCCGGCCAACATCACCATGTACCTGCAAGACCGGATCACGCAGGATACCGCCGACCGGTTGAAAAATATTGAAGGGGTGGTAGGCGTGGAAGTGCTCAACGAAATGCCCATCCGCTACCGCCTCAGCCCTGACCAGGAATGGCAGCCGGGGGCGCTGACCATGCGGGCCGATTACGAGGAACAGAAATTTAATCTGCTCCAGCTCAAGGCCGGTGAGTGGCCCCATCGCAATGAAATCGGCGTGGACATGCGCGCCTTTGACTCCCTGGGCCTTAAATTTGGCGATACGGTCATGTTTGAACTGGAAGGTTCTGACCGCGCCTTGCCTGTAACCGGCAAAATTCGCCACCACTTTATGACCTCCCCGGACTTCGGCGACGACCCCCGCTTTTTTGTGGACGCTCAGGGCCTGGAGCGTTTTGGCGTCCCCGACGGCGAATTCAACGAACTGCTGGTCCGCGTCGAGCCATACAGCGAGGATTTGGCCCGGGCCATCGCTTCGGAAATCAAGGACCGGCTGGGCAAGGAGGGGGTTGGCGTCGGCGTGACCTATTACAGCAAACCCGATGAGCATTGGGCCAAGCACTTCTTCGACGGCCTCAACCTGATTTTGCAGTTATTGGCCTTTGTCTCGCTGTTTATGAGCGTGGTGCTGGTCTATAATACACTCTCGGCCCTCATTACTGAGCAGACGAATCAGATTGGCATCATGAAGGCGCTCGGCGGCAGCACCGGGGTGATCATTCGGGTCTATCTGGCCGGCGTGCTGGTTTACGGACTGCTGGCCCTGCTGGTATCGCTGCCATTGGGAGCGTGGGTAGCCTTTAACGCCTCCCGCTATTTCCTGGGCATATTCAATATTGACCATAACACATTCCAATTCTCTCCTTCAGCCCTGGCCGTGCAGGCAGTGGCGGCTGTCGGTGTGCCGCTGGTTGCCGCTCTAATTCCAGTCTTCCGGGGCGCGCTTATCACCGTGCGTGAGGCGATTGCCAGTTACGGTCTGGGCGGCACTTTTGGGTCGAATCCTTTTGACCGGCTGGTCGAACGACTGGGCCGGCGCTTCCTGTCCGCCCCCAATGCGATGGCCCTAAGTAACCTGTTTCGTCGCAAGGGCCGGCTGGGGCTGACCCAACTGGTGCTTATCACCGCCGGCACGCTCTTTTTGATGGTTATGACCTTGTCCAACTCCATTACCCTGACCGTAAACAATGAATTGGCCAGGCGGACTTACCAGTCGGCCATCTTTTTTGAAAACAACCAGCGGATCAACCGGGTAGTCAGATTGGCCGAGTCGCTGCCGGGGGTGGCCAAAGCTGAACTGCGTTTCAGCCAGTCGGCCTCCTTGCTGAAAACGGGGCAGCGCACCAAAGAGGCCGGAGTAGGAGCCAGACTGGTCGGCATCCTGGAGGGCAGCGATATGTACCGGCCCATGATTGTCGCTGGGCGCTGGCTGCAAGCAGGCGACGACCGGGCGATTGTCATCAACGCCGAAACCGCCGAAGAGAACAATATTCATGTGGGTGATAGGGTAACGTTGAACCTGGGCGAGCTGGGCGACCGGTCCTGGCAGGTGGTTGGACTTTACCGCACGGTCGCCGTGGTGCCGATGCCCGATAACATCTACGCTCCGCAAGAGGCGATTTTCCGGGCCACGCCCAAGCATAATATTGGCAGCCAGCTCCTGGTGCGGACTGTTCTCCAAGATGCCGCTTCGGTGGAGGCTATCACCAAGCAGTTGAAGGATATATTTGACGGGCGTAACTGGGATGTCGAAGACAGCCAGACGATCCACGAAGACCGCAGCTTTTTTGACAACTTCTTTGCCCAGTACATTCCCATGCTGTTGGCCCTGGCGGTGATTATGGCCATTGTCGGCGGGATTGGTTTGATGGGGGCGCTCTCCATCAGCGTGGCTGAACGGACTAAAGAAATCGGGGTAATGCGGGCCATTGGGGCCAAAACGCCGGTAATTATGGCCATGCTGATTTTGGAAGGAGTGCTGCAGGGGGTGATCAGTTGGCTGGTCGCTGTGCCTCTGTCGTTTTTGCTGGGGCAGCCGCTGGCTGTGCTGATGGGTCAAGCTATGTTCGACATTGCCCTGGATTACCAGTATCATCTCACGGCGATGGGCATCTGGCTGGCGATGGTTGTCGTCATTTCCATCCTGGCCTCGGTCATGCCGGCCCGCAACGCCACAACCATCAGTGTCCGCGAGAGCCTGGCTTATGCTTGAAAGTGTAGGAATACAGAGGCTTACCAAGAATTAACAACTTTATCTCTGTGTTTCTCAGCGTAGCCTCTGTGAAACTCTGTGTAACATTAAGGAAAACAAAAAAGTGTGACGATTGTCACACTTTACTGTGGGTGGCTGAAGGGGCTCGAACCCTTAGCCTCCTGGGCCACAACCAGGTGCTCCACCATTGAGCTACAGCCACCATAAGATTGAAGATAGTAGAGGGTAGATAGTAGATAGCTCTATCTTCTTTCTATTTACTATCCACCAGCCTCTATCTACTGTCTTGTTCCATGCCGCATACGGGATTCGAACCCGTGTTACCGCCTTGAGAGGGCGGCGTCCTGGGCCACTAGACGAATGCGGCTTTTGTGATAAAAAAGTGCCGAAGGTGGGAGTCGAACCCACACGAGGGCTCCCTCACTACGCCCTGAACGTAGCGCGTCTGCCAATTCCGCCACTTCGGCTTGTTTTAACCTTCGCCAGCAGCGCCCAGGTGACTCTGGCGAACAACAGCAGGGATTTTACCTCAATTTATTCGGCTAGTCAATTTATAAGACGAGGAACTCAGGGAAGCTCATTGGAACTGAGAGGCGCTTAAGTTCCCTGAGTTCCTATAAGTTCCTCCGTTTCTTTAGTTCCCCTGCTTCTTCTCTTTTTCACGCAGCATCTCCATTTCTTCTTGAATAAAATTATCTACCAGCAGCTTATACATCCCCTCGATGACATCGGGATTCAGGCCATTGGCCTCGGCCAGCTCACGGCGGCGGCGCATAACTTCGGCATAGCGGGCCGGGGCGCGCACGTCTTCAGGTGTATTTTTAAAATTGACCACCTGACGCACATACCCGGCGCGATTGCCCAGCAGACGGATCACCTCGGCGTCAATCAAATCAATGGCGGCGCGTGCCTCGGCCAGGCTGGAGACCTGGTGGACTTCAAGCTGCTGGCTCCCGGTATCGGCATCAGAATAAGGTTCATACGGCTTGATGTCTAACACCGGCGCGGCGTCCTGCGCATCCAGCCCGCTGAGAGTCAGAATATTGCTGTTAACCTGCTCGATGCGGGCCACGGTCGCCCCAATCCGGTTGGGCCGAAACTGGCTGCGTGTGGCAAAAACGCCACGCACCGGGTTTTCAGGATTGTGGCGCGGGTGGAGCTGCAATTTTATCTCTTCCTCCTGAATGCGATGGAAACAGAACAGGACCAAAATATCCATACCGGCCTCCAGGCCCAACAACCCCGGCTCAAATTCCGTTTTGAGAATAATTTGGGCCGGGTGGAGCCGCATCTCTTCAGCAGGGGTATTGACTTCAAATTGACTTTTGACAAAACCAATGGGGGCTAGACTTAAGGAATCGTTCATCGTTAGGCTCCAGAAAGTTTAGGCGCATGGTACAAGTATCTTGCTACTTTCCAAATTTTGGTGTTGAGATTTTGCCGGGCCTCTCGGTCGTT
This sequence comes from Anaerolineales bacterium, assembly GCA_015075185.1. GTDB lineage: Bacteria > Chloroflexota > Anaerolineae > 4572-78 > J111 > DSQQ01. The sequence goes on from JABTUW010000006.1 coordinate 269,267, forward strand.
CTCGTTTCATTGTGCCTCAATTTTATTGTAGTATAATTATCCACTATAATGATGACTGAAAAATCAATGCCCCATGACTTACCCAGAACCTTTGTCGCTTCGTCGCTTGTTGAAAAGACAAGCTGTGCCACTTCTGACGGCCTTTGAAACCCTCTTGCCGGAGTGCGGCTTGGCCCTATTCGAGCTGGATGGCGCCCTCTTTGTCCAGGCCGGCCACTGGCCGCCGGCTGTCTTAACCCAGATACAGGCCGAAATCTCCCTTCCCGATGACCCCCTTGCCACAATGGCTGGCTATCGTCACTATCCATTATGTGCCGGCCTTCGACCGGTCGGGGTCTTGGTGGTGTACAGTCAGGCAGGGACAACAACCGAGGCCGCCGAGCAAACCCTCCAGGCCAGCCTCCAGTTGCTTCTAAACCAGGCCCTGGAAAAACGAGAGATTGCCGACGATACCCTCCACCGCTACCGCGAACTGACCCTGCTCTACCGGGTGGGCGAGACCATTGGGACGGCGCTGAACCCTGAGGTGATTCCCCCACTGGTCTTGCAGGAGAGCCAGCGCGTTATTCAAGCCGATGTCGGGGTCGAGGTTGGGGTTTTTGTGCTGCGCCGCCCAGCCGCTTCAGGCCGGGGTGACTGGGAGAGTAAAGCCAGTTTTGGGCCACCGGAAGAGGTAACGACGCTGCTTGAAGCGATGCAATCTCAAATTGATGAACTCCTGGAGAACGGCCGGCCGGCCATTCTCACCAACTTGCCGGATGGGCCGGAAGTGGCCCGAAAACCGGTTTACAGTTCGGTTTTGTGGGCGCCGTTGAAGACACCCAAACGAGTGTTGGGGGGAATACTGTTGGGACGGCTGGTCGAGCAGCCGGAGTTTACTTCCAGTGATGAGAAGTTGCTGACGGCTTTGGCCATGCAATCGGCCCTGGCTTTGGAAAATGCCCAACTATTTGCCCGTACCGACGAAAAATTGGCCCAGCGAGTCAAAGAATTGACCCGGGAAATCATCAAGCGGCAGCAAGCAGAGGCGGCGCTGCGCGAGTATGCCCTGGAATTGGAAGTGCGGAATAAGGAACTGGACGCCTTTAGCCACACTGTGGCCCATGACCTGCAGGGGCCGCTGGCCAACCTCCTGGGTTATACCTCTGTGCTTCAAGAGGGTTGGTCCGACCTGTCCCCCGAGCAGCTAACGGAAATTCTGCAAACGATAGCCCGCGCCGCACGCAAGATGAGCAGTATCATTGATGAGTTACTCTTGCTGGCGAGTGTCCGTAAGGAAGAGGCGCAGAGTGTCCCCCTGGAAATGGGCCAGATCATCGGCGAAGTGCAGCGGCGGCTGGATTATATGCTCAAGGAACATGGGGCCGAACTGACCCTGCCCGACTCCTGGCCGGTGGCTCTGGGCTATGCGCCCTGGGTCGAAGAGATCTGGGCGAATTATCTCAGCAACGCCATCAAGTATGGCGGCCAGCCGCCGCGTTTAGAAGTGGGGGCAACGCCGCAGGCGGATGGGATGATCCGTTTTTGGGTACGTGACAATGGCGTGGGCCTTACCTCAGCCGAGCAGAGCCATTTGTTTACCCCGTTTGCCAAACTCAACCAGGTTAGGGCCAAAGGGCATGGCCTGGGCCTGTCTATCGTGCAGCGGATTGTAGAAAAGTTGGGGGGACAAGCGGGCGTCGAGAGCCAGGTAGGGCAGGGCAGCCTGTTTTATTTTTCTTTACCGGGTGGATAACTTACTCATGAGGGAGAACAGCTATGACCACACACCCGCCACTCACCCATGAACCAGGTGAGTCGGACCAACCCTCTGCCGATTCGGGGGTAGCGCCAGGGGCCGACTTGGTGAAGGCCAATGAACAACTCCGGCAGGAAATTGTTCAACTCAAACCTGCTTATGCCGCCCTGGCCAAAGAGCGTGAACTTCTGCGGGCGCTGATAGACCATCTGCCGGAGTACTTGTATATTAAGGATACTGATCATCGTTTTATTCTGGGCAATGCTGCGACAGCGCATGGCTTGGGCGTAACCGGCCCGGCGGATTATGTCGGCAAAACCGATTTTGATTTTTTTCCGGCGGAACTGGCCGCCCAGTATCAAGCCGACGAACAAAAGGTCATTCGCTCTGGCCAACCATTGCTTAACCAGGAAGAACAGGTATTTGATCCATCAGCCAATAAGGTGGGCTGGGCTTCTACTTCAACTATCCCCTTACCCGACGACCAGGGACGCATTATTGGCCTGGTCGGCATCAGCCGGGATATTACGGAGTTAAAATTGGCTCAGGAGGCTCTCAGCCGGCAAAATAAATACCTGGCGGCATTACATGATACCACCCTGGACCTGATTAGCCGCCTTGACTTAAATGATTTGCTTGAGAATGTGGTCAGCCGGGCCGCAGAACTGCTGGGAGCCGCGCACGGCTTTATTTACCTGGTTGAGCCGGAAGAAAACGTGCTGGAATTAAAGGTCGGTACTGGTGTCTTTAGCCAGACCCCCAATCTCCGCCTCAAATTGGGTGAAGGTCTATCTGGTCGTGTCTGGCAAAGCGGCCAGCCCTTGGTGATTAATGATTATGAGACCTGGTCGGGCCGGGCGATCACTTTTGATGAAACGAATATTCGGGCAGCTATGGGCGTGCCGCTTAAATCAGGGGCACAGGTGGTCGGCGCGATCGGCATCGCCTATGACAATGGGCCGGAACGCAGTTTTGGGGAGGTCGAAGTTGAACTGTTGAACCGCTTTGCCCAACTCGCCGCCATTGCCCTGGATAATGCCCGGCTGTACAAGGCAGCGCAGGAAGCCAGAACGGTGGCCGAAGCCGCCGACCGGGCCAAGAGCGCCTTTCTGGCCAGCGTCAGCCACGAATTACGCACCCCCTTAACCTCTGTGCTTGGTTTTGCCAAGATTATCAAAAAACGGCTGGAGGTCATTGTGCCCGCCGTGAGCCAGGATGATCGTAAAGTGCAGCGCGCCATTGAGCAGGTGAGCGCCAATGTGGACATCATCGTCTCCGAAGGAGATCGGCTGACCGCGCTGATCAATGATGTGCTTGACCTGGCCAAGATCGAGTCGGGCAAGATCGAATGGCACATGCAGCCCCTCTCTATCCAGGAAATCATCGAGCGTTCGGTTATGGCTACCTCCGCTCTGTTTGCGGCCAAAGCGGTGGAAATGGTCGTAGATGTGGAGGCCGGTTTGCCGACGATCACCGGCGACCAGGATCGGCTGATCCAGGTTGTCATCAATCTCATCTCTAATGCGGCCAAATTCACCAGCCAGGGATCGGTTACGTGCCGGGCGCGGCGGATGGAGGACAGGATTTTGGTCAGTGTGATTGACACGGGCATCGGCATTGCCCCGGACGATCATAAGAAAGTCTTTGAGCAGTTTGTGCAGGTTGGCGACACCCTGACCGACAAGCCCAAGGGAACGGGGTTGGGCTTATCTATCTCCAAACAAATCGTCGAGCACCATGGGGGACGTCTTTGGGTAGAAAGTGAGTTAGAGCAGGGGAGCAACTTCTCCTTCACTTTGCCCGTTTCCGCTCCGGCTGGGATTGAAGCTAAAATCGAGGACGAAGCCAGGGTACAGGTGATTGACCTGAAGGCCATTTTAGAACCGTTGAAGATGCATGTCGCCGCGGCTACCCCTGAACCCTCGACGACTCAAAAGACTATCCTGGTGGTAGACGATGACCAGAATATCCGCCGCCTATTGCGGCAGGAACTGGAGGCCGAAAAATACCGGGTGCACGAAGCGGCCGATGGCCGGGAGGCCCTGGAGCAGGTCAAAAGCCAGCGACCGGACCTGATTACGCTGGATGTAATGATGCCGGGTTTGAGCGGTTTTGAAGTGGCGGCAATGCTCCGCGCCTCGCCCGAAACAATGGGCATCCCCATCATTATCGTCTCTGTCACCGAGGATAAGGACCGCGGCTATCGCCTGGGAGTAGATCGTTACTTTACCAAGCCCCTTGACACCAAAGTGCTGCTGCGAGAAGTGGGGCAACTGTTAGAGCAAGGCCCGGCCCGTAAGCGCGTGCTGGTAGTAGACGAAGACCCGGCCACGGTTGAGGCGCTGACCGGCGCTCTCAAAGCTCAGGGCTACCATGTGGTCCCGGCTTATAGCAGTGAGGAGAGCATTGAAAAAGCCATCACCGACAAACCCAACATCGTCATTGTCAATTCGTTACTCTCGAAACAAAACAATCTGGTACAAACGCTGCGGGTTGAAAGAGGATTGGAGAACACCTTCTTTATGCTCTTTGAGTAAGAGCATTCACGAACCTATAGCGCGTTACCAAGAATGCCTGTACCCGGCACGGGTAAAAAGGCAGCAGAGTAGCAAGGCGCAGAGTCGCCTGATTTCCCTGTCTACCGTCTACTGTCTACTATTTTCTTAGGAGCCAAACACATGGAACAGAAAATCCTCATCGTGGACGACGAAGCCCATATTCGTATCTTAATGGAGCAAACCCTGGAGGAACTTGAAGATGAAGGGGTGGAAATCCTGATCGCCGGAGATGGCGAAGAAGCCCTGGAGATTATCAAAACTGACAAACCCGGCCTGGTTTTTCTGGATGTGATGATGCCGAAGATGAACGGCTTTGAGGTCTGCCACGCCGTCAAGCGTGAACTCAAATTGGACAACATTTATATTGTCATGTTGACAGCCAAAGGGCAGGAGTATGACAAACAAAAAGGTGCAGAAGCCGGGGCCGACATCTATATGACCAAGCCGTTTGACCCTGATGAGATTGTCGAAAAAGCGGTCGAGGTTTTGAAAATAGATCGGCAGGATGACCAGGCTAGAGGTGACTGGCACTTGGTTAACTAAGGACAAAAGTGCCAGTCACCTGAGTCAAAAACAGATCGGTAGGATGATGGAGGAGAATGGATTGTGATTTACCTTGACGATTTGCTGTCGGCCACCGGCGGGACGCTGCCCGGCCCGGCTCAGGCAACTGAGTTTAGCAGCTTCGCCTTTGACTCGCGCCGACTGGAGCCGGGTCAGCTCTTTTTGGCCGTTAAAACCGCTACCGGCGACGGCCACGATTTTATCGGCGATGCGGTGCAGCGCGGCGCTGCCGGTGTGTTGTGCGAATATCCACCCACTCTACTTGGCTCACTGCCTCCTGTAACCACGATTCTCGTCCCCGACTTGCAGCAGGCCCTGACCGATTACGCTACCTCTATTCTCCAAAAGTATCAACCTAAAGTCATCGGCGTCACCGGCTCCAGTGGCAAAACGACCACCAAAGAAGCCATTGCTGCTGTCTTACAAAAGCGATATCGCGTCTTTAAAAATTTTGGCAGCTATAATGGGCGCTACGGTTTACCCATCGCCTTGGGGGAGCTAACCCCAGCTCACGAAGTCGCAGTGCTGGAAATGGCTTGCGATAGTTTTGGCGAAATCGCCGAGCTGGTGCGGATTACCCAGCCTCATCTGGGCGTGATCACTGCCATTAACCAAACCCATTTAGCCTACCTGGGCACGCTGGCCAACATTGCCAATGAAAAGGGCCGCTTGATCGAGGCGCTGCCCTTTACCGGCTCGGCGATCCTCAACGCCGATGATCCTCGTGTGGCCGGGATGGTCCCGCGGACTAAAGCGCGTATTCTCACCTTTGGCCTGTCCAGCGGAGCTGACGTGCGAGCCGCCGACCTGAAGGTGCGCCCCGATGGCCTGACCTTTACCTTACTTTACGAAGGGCGCAGCTATCCGGGACAAATTCCCCTGCTGGGGCGGCACCAGGTACATGCCGCGCTAGCAGCAGTGGCGGTTGGGCTGGTGCTGGATGTGCCGCCGGAAACAGCTTTGGAGGCGCTGGCCAAGCTGTCTCGCGTGCCGGGCCGCCTGAATCCGCTCCCCGGCAAAAACGGCGCGCTCATTCTGGATGACAGCTTTAACTCCAGCCCGGAAGCAGTCACAGCCGCGCTGGATACCCTGGCCGAATTACCCGGCGCGCACAAGGTGGCGATTCTGGGCGATATGCCCGATCTGGGCGATATCGAAAGCGAAGCGCACCAACAAATTGGCCGCTATGCGGCCAGGCGCGTCCAGCGCCTGGTGACCCAGGGTGATATGGGCCAGCAAATTGCTGCCGCTGCCCTGGCCGCCGGGTTGGGCAAGCATGCCGTGCATGTCACCTTTACCGGCGACGATGCCGCCGCCGCCGTGCAGGATTTGCTCTCGCCCGACACGGTCATTCTGGTCAAAGGCGGGGCCGGAGTGCGCCTGGAACGGGTGGTGCAAAAACTCCTGGCCCACCCGGAACGGGATCGCCGCCACCTGGTCCGGCAGGGTCCGGGGTGGGAGCAGGTGCGCGCCCGCCAGCCAGCCCGGCCCACCTGGGTCGAAATCAACCTGGAAGCTGTTGCCAACAATGTCCGCCTGCTGGCTCAAATTGCGGCTCCGGCCAAAATCATGGCCGTTCTCAAGGCCGACGCTTACGGACACGGCATGATCAAAGTCGCCCGGACGGTCTTGAATAATGGGGCCAGTTGGGTCGGCGTGGCGACGCTGGGGGAAGCTCTGAACCTGCGCCGGGCCGGGATCGAGGCCCCGAATTTGGTGATGAGTTACCTGCCTGCCTGGCAGGCCCACGATGCGATTGCCAATAACATCAGCACCACCATCTTCACCGAGGAAATTGCTCGTGCCTTCAGCCGCGCCGCCGCCGATTTGAACCAGACCGCCCGCGTGCATGTAAAAGTTGACAGCGGCATGGGCCGGCTGGGCTTGCTGCCCAAAGATGTCCTGCCCTTTTTGCAGGCGATTAACCGGCCTGGCCTGGAAGTGGAAGGCATGTACACCCACTTTGCCACCGCCGACGAGGCCGACCTGACCTACGCCCGCGAGCAACTGCGCCGCTTTCAGGCCCTGCTGGCTGAATTAGACGCGGCCGGTCTGCGCCCGCCGTTGATTCATGCGGCCAATACAGCCGGGATGATCAATTTGCCGGAAGCCCGCTTTGATATAGTTCGGCCGGGTATCGGGATTTATGGACTGCCACCCTCAGCCGCAATGTCTCTGCCGCCGGAATTCCGCCCGGCGCTGACTTTCAAAACCACTGTGGGCCAGGTCAAAACGCTGCCGCCGAACAGCCCGGTCGGTTATGGCGCGACCTACTACACCCAGGGCACTGAGACTATCGCTATTATTCCGGTTGGTTACGCCGACGGCTTCCGCCGTGCACCGCGTACCTGGGGTGGGGTGCTGGTCAAAGGGCAGCGCGCCCCGCTGGTGGGCCGGGTCAGTATGGATCAATGTGCTATTAACGTCACCCACATTCCCAACGTCCGCCAGGGAGATGAAGTCGTTTTGATTGGCCGCCAGGGCAACGAGGTCATCACTGCCGAGGAGGTAGCCGAACACCTGGGCACGATCAATTATGAAGTTGTCAGCGAGTTGTTGGCCCGTATCCCCCGAGTTTCGTAATTGACTATTGACCGTTGGCTGTTGACCATCTAAAATTCCCCTTACACATTCCCAACCTCAAAGTTAACAGGGGAGGAGCAGCATGCAATGGACGTTATAACTCAAGTCAAAACAGCGATAATTTATCCAGAGTCGGATAGGAGTCCTATGGGAGAAACCGATCTCCACATCAGCTTACTGACCTACTTGCGCGAGGCTCTGCTTGATTATTTCCGTGACGATCCGCAGCTTTACGTAGCCGCTAATCTATTTTTGTATTATGAGGAAGGTAATCCCACGGCTGTAGTTGCGCCCGATGTATTTGTCGTGCGAGGCGTACCCAAAGGCAACCGGCGCATCTATAAATTGTGGGAGGAAGGCCAGGTACCCCAAGTGGTCTTTGAACTAACCTCGCGCTCAACTCGCCTGGATGACCTGGGGACCAAGCGGGCTTTGTATGCTATGCTGGGGGTGAGTGAATATTACATTTATGATCCCTATGGCGACTATCTGGAACCGCGCCTATGGGCTTATCACCTGGAAACAAAGGAGGGGACGGCTGAGTATGGGCGAGTGTTGGATGCGGTCATTCACAGCCAGGTACTCGGGCTAGATCTCATTCCAGAAGGTGATTTGCTGCGGCTGCGGAATAGCCAAACGGGTCAAAAATTGCTAACCCCTTTTGAAGCGCAAGCGGCCCGTCGAACCGAAGCCGAGGCCCGCCGTGCTGCCGAAGCTGAAGCGGCTCAGTTACGCGCTGAGCTGGAGCGGTTAAGGTCAGGGAAAGCCAACGGCTGAGGATTTGGCGGAGGAAGGGAGAGTTGGAAGATGGGAAGGTTGATAAAGGTGGGCCTGCCGATCTCCCTTAAAGGGGGAGCCTATGCTCTTAACTGAATTAACCTCAATCACTGGGATTGACTTGGAGACAACTTTTCGCGCTCTGCAAGTCATCGTCGGCCCGGAGCGAGTTTCCATAACTCAGGCCGACCGCCTTCAACACGCCTGCGATCAATCCTCCCACGCCGAACACCTGCCCGACCTTGTCGTCTGGCCGCAGACCACCACTGAGGTCAGCGCTATTCTCGCCTATGCCAACACCGTTCGTCTGCCGGTGACAGCCTGGGGGGCGGGTACCAGCCTGGAAGGCAACCCTGTTCCGGTTCAGGGCGGGATTGTTCTCGATTTTCAGCGAATGAATCAAATCCTGGCTGTCCATGCCGCCGATTTTCAGGTGACCGTCCAGCCGGGCATGTTATACAAAGATATGAACAAAACCCTGGCCCGGCATGGCCTCTTTTTTGCCCCCGATCCCGGCGCGAATGCCAGCATCGGCGGGATGGTCGCCAACAATGCCGCCGGGATTCGCACGGTCAAGCATGGTGCTACCCGCGATAACGTGCTGGCGCTGGAGGTCGTTTTAGCCAATGGCGAGGTGCTGCGAACCGGGGCCAGGTCGGTCAAGCAGTCGGCGGGCTACGATTTGACCCACCTGTTTGTCGGCTCGGAGGGGACGCTGGGGATTGTGACCGAGGCGACCTTGAAGCTGGCGCCCCTGCCGGAGCATTTTAGCGCGGTTATCGCCGCCTTCCCTACGGTCGAGATCGCCGCCGAGGTGGTCTTTGCGATTATCGGCTCTGGGCTTGAGCCAACAGCTCTGGAACTGCTCGATTCCCAGGCCCTGACCGTCCTCAACAGTGAAGCCGATTTTGACCTGACCGTAGCTCCGACCCTGTTTATGGAGTTCAGCGGCGCGAGTGAAGCCTCGTTAGCCGAGGAGCTGGTCCTGGTTGAGGCAATTTGCCGGGAGCACGATGTCCAGAGTTTCCAGGCGGGCATTGGCCGCGAGGCGCGCAATCGGTTGTGGCAGGCCCGCCACCGTTTTTTTGAAACCTCACAGCGTTACTATAGGGGCTACGCTTACCTCTTGACCGATGTAGCCGTGCCTATTTCCCAATTTCCGGCCCTGGTCGCCGCCGCCAATCAGATCATGGCCCGCCTGAACTGCCAGGGTACGATCATCGGCCATGCCGGCGATGGCAACCTGCACACCGCCATCTTCTTCCCACCCGGCGACGACGAGGCCCGTGCTCACGCCGCTCAGGTCAATGATCATTTGGTCGAACGCGCCCTGGCCCTGGGCGGTACCTGCACCGGCGAGCACGGTGTGGGCCTGGGTAAGCAAAAATACATGCTGGCCGAACACGGCCCGGTCGCATTGAACCTGATGCGCCAGCTCAAGGCGACGCTTGATCCGAATGGTATTTTGAATCCGGGAAAGGTATTGGCGTGGTGATAAGTGAAGGAAATCTAACTTAGAACGTATAATAGTCTACCCCTTGTCCGGGTTAGGAAATTTGAGTCGAAAAAACCTTATAAATTTTGCTGTCTATTTAGGATTAGCCATTGTCTCAATGGCCTGCCGCTTAAGCGGTTTAGCTACCGAAAATCCAACCCCCAGCCCAACCCTCACCGTCCAAGTCGCCAGATTTACCACCATTACCCCAACCGCACAAGTGGTCGCGCTGGTATCAATAACCCCGGCTTACCTGGCGACGCCAACTCCAACGGAAACCCTCACCCCAACGATCACCCCTTCCCCGTCTCCCTCGCCAACGCCGGCCCAGAGCCAGAACTCACCCATCGCCACGCCCTCTCCCCAAAGTGAGGCCCGCATTGCCAGCGACCAGGTGACGCAGCCGAGTGTCACACCATTGCCAGCTGCCACACCGACGCCGGCGCTGCCCACAGCCACGCCCCTACCTCCTACCCCACCGCCGCTTTCCGGGCGGATCGCCTTCCCGATTGACGACGGCCTGGGGCAGTACGACATCTGGATGGTCGAATTGCCTAAAGGGGAACCGTTCCGGGTGCTGCCCCGCGCCCGCCAGCCCAACTTCTCCCATACCGGCCAACTGCTGGTCAACAACGAAAACAGCCCTAACGGCGAAAATTTGGGCCGGCTCGACGCTAACAACACCTGGCTGGGCTTAGTCAGCGATGCCCCGGAAGACCGGTTCCCCTTCTGGAGCCCCGAAGGCGACCGCTACGTGTTTGTTAACCCCCAAATGCTGACCGATCCCCTGACCCAGCAGTACCTGACCTATCTGTTTATTCCCTGTTCAGTGCTCCGGCCCCTGGAAGAAAACAGCGAGAGCTGCCGGGATACGGGTGGCAAAAGCAAACTCGTCCCCGGCGATTACCCGGTCTGGACGGCGGATTATCGCATTGCCTATCTCAACAACCAGCAGGGGCAGGAGGGGATTTACCTGGTCAGCGCGGGAGCCACCCCCCGCGAACCGGCCGGCGATGCCGAACCGCAGCGCCTCATTGCCGGCAGTGACGCCCGCCCCAGCGACACTCACGGCAACCAGCTCTTTTTTACGGCCGCGAGTCTGGCTCAGAACTGGGAAGCTCACGCGATCAACCTGGATGGAACCGGCCTGCTCAACCTCTCGAACAGCCCGGAGACGCTAGACGGCCTGCCAACCGTCTCCCCCGACGGGGCCTGGGTTGCCTTTGTCTCGGATCGGGATGGGCATTGGGGGATTTGGGTGGTGCCCCTCTCAGGCGGGACGGCTCAAGAAGTGGTCAACCTGTCTAAAATCAACACTAATCCCAGTCCCTGGGGCAAGGATGACCGCGATTGGACCAACGAGCGGATTACGTGGGGACCGTAACGACCACAAACAACAATCTAGGAACTCCAGTTCAGTAAAATTCAGGGAGATCAATCCTTCAGTGGTTCTCCACCCAGCAGCGTCTTGAGGCTGGCATAGGCGTTGCGGCGAACCCCCACATCCACGACGCTGTCGCGGGCCAATGCCAACATTAGTTCACTCGCTGCTTCGACCCGGCCTAACTGTCCTAACGTTTGCGCGGCGGCATGGCGAACTCCTGCGTCCACGACGCTATCCCGGGCCAATGTCAGCATCAGTTCACTCGCTGCTTCGACCCGGCCTAACTGTCCTAACGTTTGCGCGGCGGCATGGCGAACCCCAGCGTCCACGACGCTATCGCGGGCCAATACCAACAACTCGCCCAGAATCACCTCATCCGCCAGGCCCAATTGCCCCAGCGCTTCCGTGGCGGCGCGACGAACCTTAGCGTCCACAATGCTATCGTGGGCCAATGCCAACAACCCGGCCAGAATCACCTCATCCGCCCATCCCAATTGCCCCAGCGCTTTCGCAGCGTCGCGACGAGCCCAAGCATCCACAGTGCTATCGCGGGCCAAAACCGACAAACCTGCTGCCGACCGCTCGTCACTCGGAAGAGTACCCAGAGCGGCTATTGCATCAAAATTTCCTAATTCATCAGCGCGAGCAATCGCCAGCAACCTATCTACAATCGTTTCCCGCAGTCTCGCCTCAACAATCACTTTGTCGGCCAAAGCGTGGGCGGCCAGAAAGAGATGGCGATGGAGCACATCTTCATATTCATCTGTACTCTCAGAAATGCGGCGGACCAGTTCGGTGGGATGGCGGCGGAACTCATTCAGGCTACCCAGAAGGAGCAAAATCACCTCGCGCCAGGCTGGGTTGTGCAGGTTGGGCTGGATTACTTCCCACAACTCGTCAATGCTGTGGGCGTATTCATACTTGAGATAGGCAGCGGCTAGATACTCCTGAAAAGTCAGGTGAGCAAAGCTATAAATGCTGTCGCCTCGTTCAACCAGCAAGCCGGTGCGGGCCTTGGCCATGGCTACAAAATCCTCGGCCTCTTGCCAGGCGCTGCGTTTGTCCAACGTGAGCTGCGGGTCGGCCAGCAAAAACTGGGCCACCTGTGCTTTTAAGTCACCCTCGGCCACCTCACGGGCGCGACCTTTGCCGCTTGTGCCTTCTAATGGCTGAGTGTGTAGCCAGTAAGCCAGTTGCTCCAGCAGGTGCCGCCGTTTCTTATAATGGGGTCGCTCTTTATCTTCCACGCTCAGCCGCTTGACCTGCTCCCAGGTTTCGACCAGGGCGGTGACGCACTTATCATACAGTTTGACCCGTTCGTGGGGCAGTTCGGCCTCGATGCGGTGGACCAGGGCAATGATGGTCAGCATGAGCGGGTTGGCGGCCAGAGTTTTAAGCGGTGGCTGGTCCATGATAGTTTGGGTCAGGCTCTCGGCCTGCTTTTTAGCTAAAACCGGGTCTTTTTCGCGGGCAGCGTACCACTGTTGGACAAAGCGGCGGATGTCATCCTCGGTGAAAGGCAAGATGGTATGGTGGATAAAATTGCGCCGGTCGAGCGGAGCTTCCTCATAGCCAACGAGGCGGGAGGTAATCAGATAGCGGTTGCGGGGGTAGCGGCTGGCCAGACTGGCTGCGGCGGCAGTCACTTCGCGGCGCAGCCCGGCCCCACCCAATTCGTCCAGCCCGTCCAGGCAGACACAGCACTGACCCTGCTCCAATGCTGCCTCAAAAAAGCCGGTGGGTAGATCGAGGAGTAAATTTTCGTGAGCTTGGGTGTAAAGGTAATCTACCAGCGAGTAATCGCCGGAGTAGCTGGTTCGCTTGGCAACGAAATCATACAGCCGGAGAAAGATAGGCAGCCGTTCTTCGTCCAATCCCAGCCGGTCGCTGCGCTGTTGGGCAAAGGCCAGGGTGATGTATTTGAGCAGGGTCGTTTTGCCCGCACCGGGGTCGCCCAGGATGACCATTTGGGGGTATTCCCGCAAGGCTTGGTTGACTGAAACGCGACGTTTGATGATTTTCTGTGGATAATACGGTTCGCCACTTGTATATACAATTGTACCGCCAAGTTCCCTCAATTGTCTTTCTATAAGGGGGTTGGTTAGTTCAGTCTCAACTTCAGTCTGCAAATTGATGAAAATTTCATCAAGGTGCAGGGCCTGCCGATCTTTCAGTTCGGGGATACCAACGAAATCGAGATCCTGGTGGCGATCGATCATCAACTCGATGTAACGAGCGCGGGCTTCGGCAAATTCGGCGGGAGTGGGTGCGGTGTCGCCCTCGAAATAGGGTTGGTGTTTCTCATATTTGGCTGGGTTCTCGGTTTTGGCCCAGGCGAGGAGAGCGTCCAGACATTCCTGGCGCTCGGCAAATTCGAGGAGATGCTGGACGATGGCCTTCTTGCCGGTCAGATCGGCCAGTTCGTGGTGAACCGGCTTGAATTTGGGTGTGTCGAAACAGAAGGTCCGTAAATCGTCTTCGGAGAAGCCTTCGGTCAGGAGGGTGCGGATGTTTTGGAGGAGATAAGTTTGGGGCATCAATACCTCCGATTAAGGATCTTCTATGATCACACCAGGAGGGGCGACACATGACGCCTCTATATTCATTCACGATTTACTCAGCCAGGTTGGTCTGGCTGGTAAGCGCCTAGCCAATGAATCCAATCGAGTTGGCCGTGCAAAGTATTGAATAACCGCTCATCTGCCGTCCAAAGGGGGACGCTAAAAATTTCAGCCAGGGCGACGTAGTGGCTATCATAGGTGGTAGGCTGATTGAAACGACGCGCCAAACTCCAGGCACGTTCGTGCAACTCAGCGGGACTCACCAATTCAACTTCAAGCACCATAGCTTCGGCAAAGGCTGCATCTGCTTCCATTTCAGTGAGTTGTTTGCGATAAACTTTCTTGCGCAGGACAGCGCTAAGTTCATAGCGGAGCAAAGGGGGAGCAATCGCTTGAGTATCGTTTTGTATCCAGGCTTGCCAGAGGTTGTCGGCCTGTTCCGTGTATGGTTCCGGGATAAGCAGTTTTATCAACAGGCTGGCATCAACGCAGGCGTAAGAGTTCGGCATCACGTTCCTCACGCAACTCCTGCAACTCTTGAGCAGAGTCGGGCAAAATATCCCCAACACGAGCCACAATCTGACTGCGAATCGTTCGTGCTCGTTCCAGGGTAGCTAACCGTTGAGCACGAATATCATTGCTGATTGCCTGGCTGATATTTTGCAATTGTTCCAAATCGGCCAGGCTTATCAGTACAGCTTTGGGATGGCCCCGTGAAGTAAGGATGATGCGTTCGCCGCCATAAGCAACTCGGTTCACTAATTCTGAAATGTCTCGTTTCACCTGACTGATACTAACTCTTTCCATAGCGGCTTGCCTTGAGTAAAAGAGGATTATCCTGATTATACTCTGGAATATAGTCCCGTCAAACCCTTGTTTATCCTTCTGGCAGCTTAACCCCAGCCTGTTTAATGAACCCATACGCCCGCAGCACCGGTGGGCTGAACAGCCAGATCAGCCCCAAAATCGGCTGGAACAGGGGAAAGTAGCCGTAATCCGCGCCAAAGTGCCGCCAGACGGTGCGGCCAATCAGGTCGGGGTAGATGAAGCTGAGCGTGCCGACGACGAAGGTCAGGAAAGTTTCGAAGCCCAGCAGCCCCACCGAAACCCACCAGGCCCATTTGCGGCGCACGGCAAAACCAATCGTCGCCCCCAGGTAACACCCGGCGGCGACGGCGCTCAGAGTCGGAGGCAAATAATAGATGACATCCGCTTTGAAAAAGAGCTGAAAAATCGCCCGCGCCCCGGTCGAGAGAGCCAGCACGGGATAAGAAATCGCCAGAATGATGCCGGAAGCGTAGGCAATATCGGACAACACACCTTCACTTTTGGGTTGGGTTGGGTTTTGTGATTTTTCCATTAAATCTCTATTCTCTTCTTGGCCGGCGTTCGCGTCGTTCGCGACGCGCGTCGGTTGGACTGGCGGCAGCAGCGTCGCCGGGAGCGGCGGGCTGGCGATTGGCCTGGATCCAGGTTAAGCAGTTCTGGTCGTGGCCCATAAAAACGTCGGCGGCCTGGATGCCCCGCTTGATTTCATGCTCGATCGGGTTGGTGATGGCGCTGGTCAGCCCGTTGGAAATGGCCATAGCCAGAAATGTGCCGTTGAGAGCTGGCCGGTTGGGTAGACCAAAGGAGACATTCGACGCACCGCAGCAGGTGTTCACCCCCAGCTCATCCCGGCAGCGGTTGAGAATACGGAAGACGGAGTGTCCGGCGCTGGCCATTGCTCCGATGGGCATTACCAGCGGATCAATCAGCACGTCGGCCTTGGGGATGCCGTAGTCCATGGCCCGCTCGACAATCTTTTTGGCCATAGCAAAGCGCACGTCAGGGTCTTCGCTGATGCCGGTCTCGTCGTTGCTGATGCCGATGAAAGCGCAGCCATACTTTTTGACCAGCGGCAGCAGCCGCTCCAGCCGTTCATCTTCGCCGGTGATGGAGTTGAGCAGCGGCTTGCCCTGCACTACGGACAGCCCCCGCTCCAGCGCCTCGATGATGGAAGAGTCAATGGAAATAGGTACGTCCACTACCGATTGAACCAGTTGAATAGCCTCGGCCAAAATGGCCGGCTCATCGGCCAGGGGAATCCCGGCGTTCACGTCGAGCATATGCGCCCCGGCCTCGACCTGGGTAATAGCATCACTGCGGACGCGTTCGTAGTTGCCAGCGGCCATCTCGGCGGCCAGTAATTTGCGCCCGGTTGGGTTGATCCGCTCGCCAATGATCACAAAAGGGCGTCCTGCGCCGATAACAACTTCTTTAGTTTTTGAACTGAAGATAGTATCTACCATGATCTGCTCCTTTTTCGCCGCTAATCATAGAGCAAAGTCAGCCGTTGTCAAGCTATAGCGAAACAGGAAATTGGTTGCTGACAGGTTAGGATAGTGTTATAATAATTGCCGTTACCCGCCCAAAAGTTTGCCAACCCAAGGAGGAGTCATGCGCCGTTTATCAACACGCGCTGTTTGGTCTACGATGCTACTATTACTGAGTTTGATTCTGTTGGCCTTGACCGCCTGCTCTAGCGAACCGCCAGTTGTAGCGACCTCTACCCCAGAATTGGAGGTGGTCGTTTTTGCCACCGAAGCGCCCACTCCCACCTTAACCCCGACCACTCCGGCGACCAAAGCTCCCTCCCCCACGGCGGCGATGGGTGTCAGCACGGCGGTGCCTACCACCAGCGCTGATGAGACTTCTCCCGCCAATCGCCCGCCCGATATTAACCCGTTGACCGGCCTCAAAGTGACCGACCCGGCCCTGCTCAAGCGCCGGCCGATTATGGTCCGCATCGGCAATGATCCGGGGATCCAGCAGGTCGCCCTGGAAAAAGCCGATATTGTCTATGAGGAAATTGTCGAATGGTGGGTGACTCGCTTTACGGGCATCTTCTTGAGCCAGGACCCGGAGATGATTGCGCCCATTCGCTCGGCCCGGCTGATTAACCTGCAACTGGTGCCCCAGTACCAGGGCGCGTTGGCTAACTCCGGTGGCTCGGATGAGGTACGCTGGGAGCTGTCGCAGTCCGACTTGGTTAATCTGGACGAATTTTTTAGCCCACAACCCTATTTTTACCGTGAAAATGAAGGTTGGCAGACCCGTCTGGCCTTTGATGCCGCAACCGCCCGTGAGTATATGCAGAATGAGGACCTGGAAGCCGATGTGAAACTGCGCGGCTTTGTCTATAACCCCAAGCCGGAGTTCAATGACCTGCCCCGGGAGGCGGTTGGCGATGCTAAAGAGGCTATCATACCCTATCCGCAGCAAACCAGCGAGGTCAGATGGCAGTACGATCCGGCCAGTGGCAACTACCTCCGCTGGAAAACAGGTGAGCCAATGGAGGATTTCGACGGCAAGCAGCTTTCGGCCACCAATGTCATTATTTATTTTGCCGAGCACCAGGAGACTAACATTGTCGAGGACAGCAACGGGGCGACCTCTATTCGGATTAATATTAATGGACTGGGGACAGCCTGGCTGCTGCGTGATGGCAAAATTCTGAAAGGTAATTGGGAAACCAACGGCCGTGAAACACCCAACTTTATTTTCAATGATGGCCGGCCGATGCCTCTCAAACCGGGCAATACCTGGGTTGAAGTGGTGCCGCTGGATTATGAGATCGAGATTGATGGGGTAGCTCATGCTCGTTTGAGCGATGCCAGAGGTAAAGCGAGCGGCAGCAGCAGCCAGCCGGAGGCAGAGGCAACGGACGAACCAGAGGCGACGGCTACCCTCACGCCCACCCCCATCGGCGCCCGGCCCGCCGCCACGCCCACTGCTTTCCAGTAGGCAGGTTGGCGGTTTATGTTTTGTCACCGTCGTTATGATCGTCACTGCCCTGTCTATTTCCCGCTCCTTAATCGGAGAACTAAAGTTCCGCCCTTTTGCTGGTCGAGTGTTGGGCCGGTTTGAGCACGCCTGTAATTTAGTGGATGCGCACGGCAGAATCATCGCTTTAACCCTGCCGGAGATCGGTAATGGACCTTTTTCAATTAGGGTCGCGGGCCAGCCGGGCTGTTTTGAATCGTTCTCAACTGGCGAGAGTGCTACAGCCAATCTCGATAATTTGACCGTTGGTTCCTGGTACATTGATTTAAAGGCTGCCCAAATTTGGGAACCTCGATTGGCTTGTCCCTCCCAGCCGTTCTCCCTTAACCCAGCTATTGCCAGCCTCATCCAACCCTATACCGACTGGCCCAATACTGCAGAGACCGGCCTGGCTGCCAGCCAGCGGCTGTCTGAAGCAGCGTTTCGGTTAAATCAGGCCATCACTCAAGCTGAGGGCAGTGAAACAGATAAAGAGATAATGGCAGCAGCTGGTCAATTGGCTGGATTAGGGAGCGGCCTGACCCCGGCCGGTGACGATTTTTTGGTAGGCGTCATAGCTGCCTTGTGGCTGACCGGACAACGTGCCTTGCTGCCTAAATTGGCAGATGTAGCTGCCCCTCGTACAACCGCCCTGAGCGCCGCTTTTTTGAGGGCTGCGGCTCAAGGGGAATTTATCGAACCCTGGCATGTGCTGGCTCAAGCCCTCTGTACCGGAGAAGTCGAGTCTTTTCGCCGGGCGGTAGAAGAGGTGGCTCAATTTGGGGCATCGTCGGGGCGGGATGCACTGGCTGGCTTCGCAGCAACAATCCGGGCGAAACGACTTATTTGATCTGAAGTGAGCGTATGAATCCCGTAGAGTTAACGTTAGGTAGGTAAATGAATCCTATGATATATTTTAGGTGTTTCGGGAGTCTTTAACTTAAGCCATAAGGCATGTTCATCTTCTCCTCCTTTTTAGAAACCCGGCGTTCGCGTCGGGTTTCTTTTTTGGTTAAAAATCACTCATAAAATAGGCAAATAGTACCGAATTTTTAGAGTTACTCACTTTATGACGAGTTAATTTAAATTATTATGTCTATTAAGTCTTGTCAGAAAATTGAAGAGTCATTATAATAGTTTTAACATAAAAGCTTACCATAAAAAGTTGACATAGTAAGGTGAGAGACTACTATGTCAACCAACACACAATGGGCTGTCGGGCATGGGGATGACCGAAGACCATAGAAGGGGAGGTGCAGCTAGAGGATCAAAAATCTTTGCCAGTCTTTTTGTTCATTCAGTGGGCAAAAAGTACTTGAACTGGAACATTATTCAAATTTTGGATAAGGGACGCGGAAGCAAAAATTTTATTTCCATAGGAGGAAAAATGACCAGAAGTCTCATTTTTAAGGCGCTGGCGGTTGTTCTTGCTTTAGTGTTATTGCAGCTAGCTGTAGTCCCGGAGAGCAAAGCGCAATCGGGTTACGGCGGTGGTGGTTGGGGTAGTGGTTTCTACTATAAGGTTCAATATGGCGACACCTTGTATGCCATTTGCCGGAGGTTTGGGGTAGATCCTTACGAAATTGCCCGTGCCAATGGTTTATCGAATCCTGACCACATTTATGCCGGACAAGTTCTGTACATTCCAGCGGGTAGTTACTGCGAGAACTGTGGGGGGTGGCATCCTCGCCCTAAGCCTCGACCTCAGCCCAGCGGGTGTTATAACAATTGTTACCGTCAGCCCGTCAAATGGCATGGCGGCTGTGGGAACAACTGCTACCAGCAGGGATACGGAAAACATGGTTGCGGCAATAACTGCTACCAGCAAGGCTACGGGTATGATTATACCGGCTATTACTACGATGGCTATTACCATGATTACCAACGCTACAGCTATACCTGCGGTTACAACTACAACTGCTACTAAAAAATAAGGTTTAAAACGCTGATTGAGGTCGTTCAACTCATACGTAGACTTTAAACTTCATTGATAATAAAGCCTGACCTGGAATAAGGTGAGGCTTTTTTGTTGGCTCAACGATCCTTTATTTATCCTGGATAAACCTTCCTGCCTCGTTTGCCCAAATGAAGGTAATTGATATAATTCGTGTTCTTAGATAGATTGTTAGAACTTGCCTCAATAAACTTGACAAGAGGAGACTCAAGATTGTTATAACTGACCCGTCTTTGGGGTGAGGATCGTCATAACTATTTTTCAAAGGGATAAGGAACGAACTATTCAATGGATTACAAGGATTACTACAAAGTTTTGGGTGTTGATAAAAACGCCAGCACCGATGATATCAAAAAGGCCTACCGTAAATTAGCGCGCAAATATCATCCCGACGTTAATCCTAACGATAAAGTGGCCGAGGACCGCTTCAAAGAAATCAACGAAGCCAATGAAGTGCTAACCGACCCTGATAAGCGCGCCAAATATGACCGTCTTGGTTCCAGTTGGCAAGCCTACCAACGGGCTGGGGGTGGGAGCGGCTTCGATTGGAGTGAATGGGTTTCGAGCGCCAATCGGGGCGGCGGATATGTTGACTTGAACGATATTTTAAGCGGCAGTGGGGCCGGTCGTGCCGGCGGCTTTTCCGATTTTTTTGAGGCTATTTTTGGGAGCATGGGCCAGGCCCGCAGCGCGCCGCGCCAGGGACAGGATTACACCCAAAAGGTTGAGATTTCGCTCGAAGAAGCTTTTAATGGGGCCTCACGGGTTTTGCGGGTGGGCGAACGCCGGATCGAGGTTAAAATTCCCAAGGGAGCCAAAACCGGCACCAAAGTGCGTGTGCGCGGCGAGGGAGCTGAAGGTGCGAGCGGCGGCCCCAAAGGTGACCTTTATCTTGAAATCCAGGTGGTTACGCATCCTACCTTTGAACGGGTTGGCGATGACCTCTATACCGAACTGCCGGTTGACCTTTATACCGCCATCTTGGGCGGCGAAGCGACTGTGCCCACCTTTAAGGGCAAAATCAAGCTGCGGATTCCGCCCGAAACACAATCGGGGCGGACGTTCCGGCTCAAGGGCCAGGGCATGCCCCAGTTGAAGCAGTCGGATGAGCGCGGCGACCTGTATGCCAAAGTGGTGGTCCAACTGCCGCAAAATTTAACTCCCGAAGAAATTGCCCTCTTTGAAGAGTTAGCCGATATGCGCGGCCTGTAAAGGGGTTAAGGCATGCCCGACCCGCAAGATGTCGCGCCCAACCAACCGATGTACGTCATCAGTGTCGCGGCCAAAATGATTGGTGTGCACCCCCAAACCCTGCGCCACTACGAAAATATCGGCCTGGTGGTCCCGGAACGGAGCGAAGGCAACATCCGGCTCTACTCTCCAGCCGATATTGACCGGCTGCGCCAGATCAACCGACTGACCGATGAATTGGGTGTAAATTTGGCCGGGGTGCAGATTATTCTGGATATGCGCGAGCGTCTGGAGCAGTTGCAGCTCGAAGTGGAAACCCGGCAGGCCGAGCTGGAAGCTGAAATCGCCCGCTTACGCAAGCGCCTGATTGACGGCTGATGGCTGCTCAACCTCCCCTGGCCTCTCCCCCGCTTGTTTCCCCCTCCGCTGAAACTGCCGGCATGGCTCGCGCGGCGGCGGTGATTGCCGCCGGCAATGTGGTCAGCCGGATTTTGGGGTTGGCCCGAGAAACGGTCATCGCCAACCTGTTTGGTGCAACAGGATGGGTCTCCGCCTTTCGAGTCGCTCAGATCATCCCAACCATGCTCTACGATCTGCTGGTCGGCGGAATGGTCAGCAGTGCGCTCGTCCCTCTTTTTTCAGAACAGGCGGAGCGTGATCGGGCTGGGCTGTGGCATCTGGCCAGTCTGGTCTTGAGTCTGGCTGTCGTGGTTTTGGGTCTGATTGTCCTCCTGATCGAACTGGCTGCGCCTCAAGTAGCTTTCCTCATGGCCGGCGGCTTTGACCAGGAATTGCTGGCCGCGACCGCCCGCTTGATGCGCCTGACCACCCCGGCGGTGCTCTTTCTCAGCCTCTCCGGTATTATCACCGGTTTGCTCTACGCTCTCAAGCGTTTTGCTTTGCCGGCCTTCACCGCCGCTGTTTTCAACGCCACCATTGTGATAGTTGCCTTGCTGGGGGCGCTGGTTTTGGATTGGGGCATCGAGGCGCTGGCCGTTGGTTTACTCCTGGGGGCGTTGCTGCAAGTGGCCTTACAATTGCCAGGGCTGCGCGACGCCAGGCTCCGCCTTGTGTTCGACCTCCACCATCCGGCCCTGCGCCGGTTGGGCAAACTTTACTTACCGGTCATTTTGGGCCTGGTTATCAGCCAGATCGCCATTGCCCTGGATCGAAACTTTGCCTCACGCACGGGCGAGCAGAGCATTGCCTGGATGCAGTACGCAACCACCATCATTCAATTTCCTCTGGGCCTGATCTCGGCTGCCATTTCCCTGGCTATCCTGCCCACGCTTTCCCGCCTGACCTCCGCTGCCGGTACGTTGACCGAATTTATGGATACCCTGACCACCGGCCTGCGGCTGGTTCTGGTGCTGACCATTCCGGCAGCGGTCGCCTTGTTCATCCTGGCCGAGCCGGTGGTGGCTTTGCTCTTCCAGCACGGCGATTTTACGGCCTTCGATACCCGGCAGACCGCCCTGGCCCTGCGCTTCTATCTTTTCGGCCTGACCTTTGCCGCCATTGATCAGCCCCTGATTTTTGCCTTTTACGCCCGCCAAAACACCCTCACCCCGGCTTTGGTCGGGCTGCTGGGGGTCGGTTTTTATCTGGCCGCCGCTCTTCTGCCCAGTCTGGCCCGGCCCATGCAAATGACCGACCTGGTGCTGGCCAACAGCGTCCAACTGACCGGGCACGCCCTGGTCATGCTCTGGCTGGTCAGCCGGCTGGCCCCGCTGCGCGGCCATGGCCTTGGCCCGGCTACGCTCAAAGCATTAGTGGCGGCCCTGGTTATGGCCGCCGTGCTTTGGCAGGCTCTCCCCTTTTTGAAAGGCTGGCTCTCGGCTGATAGCTTGATCGCGGAAGTCACCCGGGTTGGCCTACTGAGCGGTTTGGGTGGTGGCGTGTACCTGCTGGCTTTATATCTGCTGCGGGTGCAGGAGTTGGCTTTGCTGTCGGCGCTGTTGAAGCGGTTTTGGTCAAAACAAGCCTAACCCGCAGTTTTTTCCCGCCAAGTCTCGTTTGACAAAAAAGACCCCCCATTTTACAATAACAACGTGACATAACATCAGTAGCCAGTAATCAGTAGTCAGTAATTAGAGATTTGTTTGTTTACTGATAACTGCTCACTGTTTACTACCCACCGGGGTGACAATGTTCGGCAAACGCAAGCTGGAAGATTTGAGCGTTGAAGAGCTGGAAAAAGCACTGCTCATCAAACGGCGGCAATCCCGCCTGGAACGGTTTCAACGCCTCTCCAGTCAAGGCCGTTCGGTTAATGAAGCTTTGATAGGTCAGGAGACACCGCTCGCCAAGCCAGTTACACCGCCTCAGCCGCCCGTCTCCTGGTCAAAAAATCCGCCGCTTGCGGCCCCCGGCTTTCAAACTGCGACCATCCAACCCCTGCGCGGGCTGTTCGGCCAGCGTAAAGCCAGCGCCAAGTCGGCCCAAGAACGCAGCCGGACCAAAAAAGTCAGGGACAGTCTGCTCTTGAGCCTGGAAGTAGTTGCCCTGTTGGGCCTGGTGGGTGTGCTGGTCGCTTCCTATTTCAACCTCAAAGAGTTAAATGCCGAGGTTTCGCTGGCGCAGCAGAGTGCGCTTCAGCAGGAACTGCCGACGCCCACTGTTGCGCCCCCACCGATTACCTTGAGCCGCTTGCCCGGCGGCCATACCCCGCCTACCTCGCCCGGTGGAGCCGCCCCCGATGTCCCTCTGCACTTGCAGCAGTGGGTCCAAACCTCCGCCTCGGGCGGGTCAGCCGTGCCCATTGAGGTCAAGCCGACGGCGAAAAGTCCGACCCGCATTATCATTCCTAAAATTAATGTGGACGCGCCGATCATCAACGGTGTTACCTGGGAGGACTTGAAGAAGGGCGTCGGCCATCTCCCCGGCAGCGCCAACCCCGGCGAGCGAGGCAATCTGTATCTGGCCGCGCACAACGATATCTTCGGCGAAATCTTTCGTTACCTGGAAAAGATGGAGATTGGTGATGAATATTTCATTTATGCCGGGGAGCAAAAGTTCCGCTATGTGGTCAAAGAAAAGCGGATTATTAACCCGACCGACGTCGAGGTGATGCTGCCCACCACCGAGCCGGTCGCCACCCTGCAAACCTGCTACCCCTATCTGGTTGATACCCACCGCATTGTCGTCATCGGCGAATTAGCCGAATAAGCCGCCGGGTGCTATAATTTAGCTTTGTTTCATAAATGCGCCGGGGCAGGTCACAGACCTGCCCCGGTTGGTGATGAAGAAGGTTACTATGGCTAAAAGAACCCGTCGTGAGCGACGTTTTGAAGCTGAAAAGCAAAAACCGATTACCCCCAAAGCTGCCCCGGCTGAAACCCCAGCCGTTGATACAGCCTCCCCCGTGATGACCGAAGTCTACACGCCGGCATCGTCCAGAACTGCTCAGGCTGCCCCGCTGAACAATCGCAAGACGGCTGCGGTCAATTTTGCCGAAGAGTACCGGCACGAGTATCGCGAGCTGACCACCATCCTGACCATTTCCGCCATCATGTTTGCGGTGATGATTGGCTTGGCGTTTGTGCTTTAGCCGAGCCCTGCTGCTGGCGCAACTCCTCTAAAATGGCGTCAAGCCGCTCCAACAATAATCCCTGACCGTGAGCTGAGGCCGGTTCGGCCCGGCCCGGCGGGTCAAGAGCATTGCCGGTCAACGCCGGGCCGATGGTCATCGCCAGGGTGGCAATAAGCTTGCCCGTTTGGGTTTGGGCAAAAATGGGGGCGTACCCCACCGATAGACACGTACTGATGTAGTACAGCGCATCCACAAAGGTCTGAATCTTGGGGTTGATACCGCGCTCGGCCAGGTAAAAGGCCGCCGACGCGCTGAGCAAAAAGCCGCCCAACGACTCCAAAGGACGGTGCGTCAGCCATTCGGCCACCTGGGCTTCAACATCGCCCCGTTTGTTCAGCACTGTGTTTAAGGCACTGACAACCTGGGCGCTGGAAACGCCGGTGAAGACGTAGAGTAGATCGCTATTCTGAGCCACAGTGTTAACCTGTTGCAAAAATACTACTTGGTGATGCGTAAACTTAGCTGCTGAAATTCATGACGCATGACGCATCACGTTTTAGACTTCACTTCCCCACGTAGCGCAAATACACATCCTCAAAATTCATCTCGGCCAAAATCGGGAGGACCGCCAGGGCCGCGCGGGCTTCGGCCACAAGCGGCTGGTCGGCCTCGCCGGCCTGCACTTCGAGTTGGTCGAGGACCTGGCTGACCGTCTGCTTTTTGATCGAATTGACATCCAGGCTGCGATCAACCAGGGCCATGAGCTGCGGCATCAGGACTGCCACCTGCTCCAAAGTCATAGGTGAAGTAGAGGGTAACTGGCCGTTGCCATGGCCATTTCCAACGACCTTGCCTAATAGTTGGGTGCCCAGTTCACGCACTTGCGGTGGGACGGCGTTCACCACGTCATTCATCCCTTCGGCAAAAGACATCAGGCGCAGAATGCTGTCGGCGGCTTCTGGCGTGCCGAACATCTTGATTTGCATGTTGGCAATGGCCGCACCGATGGCCTGCGCGCGGGCCACGCCGATCTGAATCTGGGCGTCAATCTGTAGGCGCTGCATCTCCAACTGCTGGCTGACGTTATCAAACGCGGCCAGCGCCTCGGCCTTGGCTTTTTGACCCTCAGCCTCGGCCAGCCCCTTGGCCTTGACCGCTTCGGCCTCGGCCAGCCCTTTGGCCCGGATGACCTCAGCCTCGGCGCGCATAGCATCGGCTTTGGCCCGGATGACCTCGGCCTCGGCCATACCTTGCAACTGCGCCGCTTCGGCTTTAGCCCGCAGCACTTCCGCCTCGGCCAGACCGGCGGCGCTGGTGCGCGCCCGTTCCGCGTCGGCCCGCATCTTCTCGGCGTCGCTTTCGGCCTGGGCCTGGGTGCGCTTGGTTTCGGCCTGCTTCTGGGCCGCCTCGAATTCCGCCTGAGCTATTTCTTTGAGCGCGGCTGCCTGTGCTTCGGCTTCACGAATCCGCTTGAGTGCCTCAATTTCGACGGCGTTCTTGCGATCAATCATGGCCTTTTGAGCGTCGCGTTCAGCTTCGATCACCTGGATTTGGGCCAGGCGCTTGGCCTGGGCCGTCTCCTCGACGGTTTTAACATCCTGAGCCGCCTGCTCACGCTGGGCGGCTACCATCAACCGTTCTTTTTCAGCCGCTTCCCGTTTTTGCTGCTCTTTAAGCACCGAGATTTGCTTGGTCTGTTCGGCCACCTCAATGGCCTGGTTGCGGGTAATCTCCGCTGACTGGTATTCCTGGTTCTTGCGCTCGCTCTGGACCAGGAGAGTCTGCTCCATTTCAATCTCGGACAGTTTGATGGCCCGCTCTTTGGCAATGCGAGCCTGTTCCGCCGCCAATTCCTGCTCGTAGATAAACTTCTCGGCAGTGGATTTTTCGGCAGCCTGGCGTGCCTGCACTTCTCGCTGCTGGGTGGCATTGGCAAAAGCCAAGTCTTGCTCCAGAGTTAGTTTTTCTTTAGAGGTGCTGGTATCGCGCTGCTTAACTTCAATCTCAGTTTTGCGCTCGATGTCATTGCGCTCGCGCTGAGCCGTCTGAATCACATCGGCGTTGGCCCGCGCCACCTGTGCCCCAAACACGTCGTCGGTGCCGAAGGAACCCTGGCGGGCAGCCTTCAGGGTGAGAATGCTGACGCTCTCCAGCACCAGGCCGTTTTGCTCCAAATCTTCTTTGACCCGCTCCTGCACTTTTTGGATAAAATTGTCTCGTTCCTGGTGCAGGCTCATCAGGGTAAAGGTAGCAGCCACGTCGCGCAGCGCGCCATCCAACTTGGCGTCTACCAACTGCTTGACGGCCATCGCATCTACCGCTT
Organism: Anaerolineales bacterium; assembly: GCA_015075185.1. Classification (GTDB taxonomy): domain Bacteria; phylum Chloroflexota; class Anaerolineae; order 4572-78; family J111; genus DSQQ01. The sequence continues at coordinate 295,731 of JABTUW010000006.1, forward strand.
TGCCGCCAATAGTGCGGGCGGCGTCAACAATGCCTTCAATAGTCGGGTTGACTTTGATATAAAAAATGGCCCGAATATCAGCGTACTGGGGGTCGCGGGTGAGTAAGGCATTCTGCTCGGTGCGCTCGATCTCAATAGCCATGGTGCCCAGGTCCACCCAGGTGATTTCGTGGACCAAGCCAAACACAAAAGCGCCCCCATTCATCACCACTTTGGGCTGCGCGCCCCGGCCGGTACGTACAAAGGCCCGGTTAGCCGGCGCTTTCACGTAAGATTTGGCAATCAAGGCGAAAAAGACCAGTAAGACGATAAAGGCAAAAGCGACTCCAACGGCGATAAGCAAAAAAGTACCCATGATATTTACCTCCTTACAGGGTAACACGTAATGCGTGAAACATGAATTACAGTTCAATCCGGTGGGACAACAGTATAAACTCTTTTAGCTGCGTCGTAATCAACCAGGTAAACTTCCGAGTCGCGGGGAATGGGCGGTTTACCCGGATCAACTCTGGCAAAAACGGTGATTTGTGTGCCGCTGGGGTCACGTACTTTGACCTGACCGTACGTATGATCTACCTGGCTGCTAACTACCCAACCGCGCCGGGCCACGAGTTGCGAAGCGGAGGTGGCTGTGCTGGCAAATGTGGGGATGGCCCGGCTAATCAAACGAGCCGCACGCGAGGTAAACCAGACCGAGAGCAGCAGTACTCCAAGCAAAACTCCTGCCCAGACCCAAGCGGAATAGGCTAGAATCGCCCCCAGCAGGAGCCAGTTGACTATCCAGCCCAAAAGGCCAAAACTACCCAGCAGAACCAGCAAAATCATGGTCACCGGGGCGTGACCTACTCCCAGAAATTCCAGCACCCCCAGCCAGGCTGGCGCGCCTTCCAGAGAGTGGTCAACGTCGTGATCCAGATTGTGATCGAGGTCAACATCGTGATCCAGTTCCAGGTCATGATCCAGGTCAAGATCATGGTCTAAATCCAGATCGTGGTCCAAGTCGAGACCGGCGTCGGCGTCTACGTCCACATCATGATCGTGGTCCAGGCCGACGAACTGTAAAGCGGATAAGCCGAGGAAGGCCAGCAGCGCCAGGCTGAAGGGCAGGTTGTACCAGGCGGTCACAAAAGTCCATAAATCGGTCAATTCTTGCACGGCAGTACTTCCTTTACCAACTTTTTACCGATTCTATAGATGATTATAGGCTGTCGCAGCACCAAATATTCGTAGTTTGGCTACAAAAAAACAGAGATACTATCCCCGGTTACATCTGGGCCTGGATTCTATCGCGCAACTGGTTGCCCCAGTACGCCCCGGAGTCCCACTGCGCGCCGGGACTCTGGGTGTTGACCAGTTCCTTGTAGCCAAAAACAGCAGAGAGCGAGAGACTGCGCTCCCGTAACAGCCAGGCAATAAGCTGCGCGCCGGCCTCAATTTGGGCCGGCGTAGGGGAACTCTGGGTGAAATCCCCGGCAAAACAAATGCCAATGGCAATCGGATTGTAGTCACCCGCGTGGGTGGCAGTGGTTGTCAGTTCGTTGGTCTGCTGAATTTGGCCGTCGTTGGTGATAAAGTAGTGATAGCCAATGCCGGGCCAGCCCTGCTTGTCCACCCGGTGAGCGGCAATGCGGTCGGCGCCGACGGTGGGAGCGACGGCGGTGTGGTGAATAACCAGCATTTGAATCTGGTCCAGCGAACGGGTTGGAAACTGCTTGCTGGGGTCGCGTTTCAACTGGTCAGTGATGTCCTGAATGGGCGGCGCGGGCTTGGCCGCAGATGGGGGAGCCGGAGGGGTACCAGGTGCGGACACTGACGGCAAAGTAGCCGTCTGGGTAGATAACTGCTGTACCTGCGTTTGTAACTGGGCCTGTTGATCGGACAACTGTTGCACTTGCCCCTGTAATTGAGCCAGTTGAGCCTGGAGCTGCTGGACCAGATTTTGTAATCCCATAGTTTGAGCCAGGAGTTCGGTTAAATCCTGTTCCTGGGCTACCGGCGCTGGAGCAGGCGTTGCCGGCTGGCTTGAAGGGGGCGGCGGGGGAGCCACCACCGGTAATGGCGGGGGTGGCGCGACCGGCTGAACAGGAGGGGGAGGCGGAGCGACGGGCTGAACAGGCGGGGGTGGCGGCGGGGGAGCAGCGGCAAGGACCGGCGCTGGGGCCCATTGGGAGCGGGCCGCCACGGCCTGGCGAAAGGCGTTGTAGGCTGGCTTGCGGTTGCCGCTGGCTTCGACCAGGCCAAAAGGCGAGACCATGCCGTCGCCGTAGCAGAACCAGAACAGTTCCTCGACTTTGTCGCTGTACCGGCTGATGATGCGGCGGTAGTAGCGCCTTAAAAATTCGGCGGCCTGCTCGCGGTCGTGACCAATGTCTTCCTCTTTGACCCCCATCTCGGTAATCCAGATCGGTTTTTTGCCGCCGGCCTTATAGTAGTCACTAATCAGCCTGCCGACATAGCCAAAAGCCCAGTTTGGATTAGGCCAATCGGGTTCGGGGCGCTGGCCGTAGGGGTGAAAGGCGACGACGTCGGCGGGCAGCTTGCCCCCGGTCGATTTGATGACCGTTGTCAGCCAGCCGGGATCGCCGGAACACAGGCCGCCGGTAACAATCACCGCTTTGGGGTCAGCCGTTTTGATCGCATCGCGGGTGCGGCGCAGCATTTGGCCAAACACCTCTTCCCGCAGACAGGGATCATAACTTGTGCCGATATTCTTACGGTCGTGGTCCGGTTCATTCCAAATCTGATAGGCCGGATGGTAGGGCGCCAGCGCCTGGGCAATCTGGCCGGCCCGTTGGGCAAACCGGGCAATATAGTTATCCCAATTGTCGGCAAAGGGGGGCTTGCCGGGGTAGGTGTCGTAGGTCAGGATGATCAGGGAGCTAACGCCGGCATCGCGATAGCCTTTGGCCTTCTGGCGGTAAAAATCAACTCTGGCCGGATCAACCTGTTCCCCGCCGCTCCGGTCGTAAAAGGTATAGCGGACCATTTCCACGCCGAGGTCGCGCAACTCTGCCGGGTCGGGGTTGCCGGCGGGGTTGTTGGGGTCAATGTTGAGACTGTACATCCTGGTCATCCCTCTTTTGTTTTTTGAAATTGAAGATAAGTCCAGTTTACTATGAGTAGGTTCAATGTGTCAACCACCTTCGCCCAAATCGGCAACCTCATTCAATTCATTTAAGGTTCCAGGACAATGCGAAAGCCGCGCCATCTGATTTTGCTCTCGGGGTCGGAGTTACCCCGCACGCTGCATCTTAACCTGGCCGGTTCATCCCGAAATGAGCCGCCGCGATAAACCCGATAGACCCGGTGGAAGTGAGTCGGATTGGCCTCTTCTCGCCCATCGCTGGCGCGGTAGGGGTAGGAAAAAACGTTCTCTTTGGGGTCGCTGCCCCAGAGAGTGCTGGTCCATTCCTGGGCGTTGCCGAGCATATCGTAGCAGCCGTAGGGACTCACCCCTTCGGAAAAGGCCGTCACCGAGGTGGTATCGTCGCTGTCGAAGTTACAGCGCCCAGGCAGCCACTCATTGCCCCAGGGGTAGAGCCGCCCATCCGTCCCCCTGGCCGCTTTCTCCCACTCGGCCTCTGTAGGTAAACGATAGGGTCGGCCCGTTTGATCGCTCAACCAGCGGCAGTATGCCTGGGCGTCTGCCCAACTCACGCCCACTACTGGATGATCAAGCTTGTCGGCAGGCGGTTCGCGCAGAAACCAGCCTGTTTTTTTAGGCGGCTCTTGTTGTCTCTGGCGCTTGATAAATTCGGCATATTGAGTGTTGGTGACGGGATACTGGCCTATCTGAAAGGCCGGCAGATTAACTTCATGCTGGGGTGTTTCTTCAGCGGGAACGGTGCTGACCGGTAGGCTGCCCATTAAAAAAGGACCGGCCGGGATGAGGATAGTTTCCGGCTCAAAAGGCAGGCGCGGCGTTTCCAGTTTGAGTTGTTCCAGATCAAGCTGCTCGACATTGCCGGCGACAAGGAGAGGACGCAACGCTTCCTTGAGTTCTTTCAAGCCTTTTTCAGTCAGTTCACTTGAGAGAGCCTGCTCGATGAGATCAATGGCCGTCTGATGATCCCTGATTTGGTTGAGTAGCTCCAGCGGCGCATTGCCGCCGTGCTTGGCTTCTCTCTCTTGCAGGATGAGCAGATTTTCGTGGGTTCTCCGCAGCAGCGCTTTGAGTGTGGTCATGAGAACACTATCTCTCTGAAATTTTGTTGTATGGAAGAGAGTAATCCATTATACAACAAATGCTAACCATTTGCCATAGATTTGTGACAAATTTGGAGATTTTTCAGACGGGGGAAATAGAAGCCGCCACCGGCAGGGTAAACCAAAACCGACTGCCGTGACCCGGCACGCCGTCACTCTCCACCCCGATGTGGCCGCCCTGGGCTTCAACCAACTGCCGGGCAATGGCCAGTCCCAGGCCCGACCCGCCCTGTTCGCGGGAGCGCGCCCGGTCTCCCCGCCAGAAGCGATTGAAGATGTGGGGCAAATCTTCGGCAGGAATGCCGGGACCGGTATCGGCGACGGTGACGCGAAGTTGACCGCCGACCGCCGACCGCCGACCGCCTTCTCCCTGCGGGGGGGCAAAGGTGCGGACTATGTCCTGAGCCTGTCGAAGGGGGAGCAGGGGAGAATTTTCGCTCCACTGCGATTCTTCAACCACAATCCCAATCTCCCCTCCCTCGGGGGTATGGCGGAGTGCATTGGCCAGCAGATTATGCAGTACTTGCCGCACCCGGTCGGAGTCGGCCCAGACAGACGGCAGGCTGGCAGGTAGGGCCACGGTCAATTTGACTTTTTTGTCACGGGCGAGTTCTTCAAACAAACTCGCTGCCCGCTCGATCAGGGGAGCCAATTCGACCGGCTGAAGGTTCAGGCTCAACTGGCCAGCCTCGGCCTGGGCCAACTCGCGCAGGTCGCCGATCAGGCGGCTTAAAATCAAGGTTTCATCATAAACAGCGGCAATCTCGGCCTTTTCCATCGGGTAAACGTCGTCCAGGATGGCTTGCAGATTGCCCTGCATGACGGTCAAGGGGGTGCGCAGTTCGTGGGCAATATCGGCCACCATGCTGCGGCGGAGTGTTTCGGCCTGCTGCAGGCCGGCGGCCATCTCGTTGAACGCGCGGGCCAGCCCGGCCACTTCGGCGCTGCCGCTGACCGGGACTCGCTGGCTCAGGTCGCCCTGGGAGATGCGCCGGGCGGCAAGTGCCAACCGGCCCAACGGCGCGGACAGGCCGCGGGCAATCGCCAGCCCGAGCAAGACGCCCAGCCCGCCGGCAACCAGGCCCGCCTGCCACAGCGATACGTTGAACTGTCGCAAAAATGCCTGGGCCGGCCCGGAGAGGTCAGCTTGACCGGGGACGCTGATCAGGACATATCCAACCGTTTGCCCCTCCAACTCAATCGGCACGGCTTCGGCCAGCTCGGCCGGGGTCAAGGGCGTGCCTCGGCGGGAACCTCCCTGAGCAAAGACAACCTGTGTCGAAGCGTCGGCCAGGATGAGTTGAGGCATGCCTCGCCGCATCATGCCCTGGCCATGGCCCATCATCATGCCCTCCGGCCGGCCCATGTCGTCGAAAAGAGTTTCAACACCGGCCCAACTGCCATTTTGGACATAATAATCTGCCAGGGATGTAACCAGGGGTGAATTGACGATCTGATCACGGGCGACAAAACGGCGAAATTGAACATTCACCTGGCGATTGGCCAGCAGCCCGGCCACCAGAATGCCGATGATGGTGACCGCGCCAAAAGCCAGAGCCAGGCGTACCCAAAGCTTATTCATAACCTCTGCCTGCTTTTTACTCTCCCTTAAGCCGGTAGCCCACCCCATAGACGGTTTCAATGTAAGTTGGCTGGCCCGGGTTGGGTTCAATCTTGCGCCGCAGATTTTTGATGTGGCTGTCAATGGTCCGGTCCAGACCCTCGAAACTGTAACCCAGTCCCTTCTCTACCAATTCCATGCGGGTAAAGGCGTGGCCGCGCTGCTCCATCAACAGTTTCAGCAGATCAAACTCGGTGGGGGTGAGTTCGAGGGGGCTGCCGTCGAGCGTCACTTCATGGCGATCCACATCCATCCTCAGCCCGCCCACCTGGATAACCCGCGAAGCCGCCGGCGCTCCCGTCGCCCGCCGCAGCACGGCCCGCACCCGGGCCACTACTTCATGCGGGTTGAAGGGTTTGGCGATGTAATCGTCGGCGCCCAATTCCAGGCCGACAATTTTATCCGTATCCTCAACCCGAGCGGTCAGCATGATAATCGGCAGGCCGGCCAGGCCTGGATCGCTGCGGATCGTCCGGGTCACTTCCCAGCCGTCGCGGTTGGGCAGCATTAAGTCCAGCACGACCAGGTCGGGCCGCTCGCGCCGGATGGTATGCAAGGCCGTCTCGCCATCGTAAGCGGTCAACACCTGATAGCTGGCCCGTTCGAGGTACGATTGGACCAGGCGAACAATTTGTTTATCGTCGTCAACAACCAAGATGCGAGACATAACTACCGCCTTAAACCTGAACTGTCCAGGCTACAACAACTTGCCTTACTTTACTACTCATGCGAGCTACGGGGAAATAATTCATTGCGTGGTGGAATGCTGAGGATGGCGCTGGCATGTTGAATTTTACAATCATCGCTAGCAGGCCAGTCAACGGATAAAGAAACCCTGGTTGGCTGAATAGGCCAACCAGGGATAAGACCATAACTATCGGTTGTCGTTCTTGATCGAGTTAAAAGCTTCCTGAGTCACCCGGTTCAGCAGCGGGAGTTGTATCTTGATTGCCCCAGCTCTGGTTCAGCCAGTCAATCACATCAACCCGCAGGTTGGCCAGCCGGTTGTCAACTTCCTCCTGGGTCAGTTGCCCTTTGGTCACCAGGTCGTTCAGACGATCGGTACGAGGAGCCAAAACGGCATCTACGATGGTGTCTATCGCTACATTTTTCTCTGCGGCCACGTCGGCCACGCTTTTGCCGGCTTGCAGCTCAGTAACCAGTTCGGCGGGGGTTAAACCTAGCTTCTCTGTTACTGTGGACATCGGGGAGTTGCCGGGTCCGCCCCAGCGACCACCGCCCATCATGCCACCCATCATACCGCCGCCCCAGCGGCCACCACCCATCATACCACCCATCATACCGCCACCCCAGCGACCGCCACCCATCATGCCCCGGCCAAAACCTCCCGCCGGCCATTCGGCATTGATCCGCTCGGTTACATTGGCTTTCATCAAGGTGAGCATGGCGTCGGCCTGCTCCTGGGTCAATTGCCCGTCGGTGATTAGTTGGTTCAGCCGTTCAGTGCGAGGAGCAATAACTGCCTCGACAATGGTATCTACCGCCACATTCTTTTCCGCCGCCACGTCGGCGATGGTCTTGCCGGCTTGCAGTTCGGTCAGCAGTTCTTGGGTTGTTAAACCTAATTTTTCAGCAGCGACGGCAATCAGGGAATTTTCAGGGCCGCCCCAAGGACCGCCTCGATCCATCATTCCGCCACCTGGCCCCATGCCAAAGCCGCGACCAAAATCGTCATTAAACATCATGCCCCGGCCCATCATCCCGGCCCCAGGGCCGAAGCCGCGACCAAACATCGGGCCGCTGCCATCGCCGCGCTCATTCCACCAGCCACCCATTGGCCCCTGAGCCAGGGCGTAAGGAGCCACATAACTGAAAGCAGCCAGGGCGGCCACCCCTAACAAAATCACGACACCAGTAATCACGAGCCATTTTTGAATTTTCATCATTTATCTCCAATCTTTTGGTTTTTACAACCAATCTATTTTTTATCTTGACTACAGTATAGCAAGCAAATGTGGAGATTCTATGGAGAAATTGAGTAAAAAGCGTGAAGATTAGCAGACAGCGCGTTGCATTTCTGTACCTATGCGACTATTATTATGCCAGAACATCCTCTTGAGCTACGGGGTACAGACTGAGCTATGAAGCGAAAATCAAAGGACAGTTTTGGAGAGATTTTTGCCGGCAATGCCGTGCCAGATTCAGCGACATTGCCAACCTTGCCCTACGGCGAGCAATTGGCTGCCCTGTTTTATCCATCGCAGACACCCGCCCATCCTGGCGACCCCAAGGGAGCGCCCCATTTGCATGCGGTAATGAAAAATATGGCCCTGCTTCTATCAGACCAGCCCGCCGATATTTTGGCTGATCAAGCCAGCCCGGACTGCCCCAATGAGTTAGACTCTTTTGAAATGAGTTATCGCCAAATCTGGCATGGTATCGGTAAAGGTGCGCCCACTACGGCGCTTTTTCCACCGGGTGAACATCAGGCTACCAAAACTTTTTTACGGGCCGCTGCGCTTTATCACGATATTGGCAAATATGTTAACACCGACCGGCATCCAACCATTGGCTGGTATTTGGTCTCGTCTATGTATCCCGAAGAGCGGGATAAACTGCAACTGCTGCTGACCCGCACCGAGTTCCGCACCCTGCTGACCATCATCCGTGACCATGATAAATTTGGTGTGCTCAGCAGCGGCGAGGCCTCTTTACCGCTGTTAGCCTCTATCACTAACCTCATGCAAGAGGAAGTGAAAATCCAGGAGCAACGGCTGACGGCGTTGATGCTGGTCAGCCTGGCCGATATGAGCGCCTCGTTCCCGCTCACGAGCTGCGTGGCCGGGACGGTGATGCGCGATTGGAGTCGCTTTATCAAGGCGCTGGAGAATGCCTGGGGCGACCGGGGACGCTTGCTGCCATACGTGGTCCAGGAAGCGCGGCAGTATGAAAGCACAGTAGAGCGAATCCGGCGTCTGCTGCTGACCGTCAGCCGGGATGACAGCGGCCGCTGGCCAACGATTGACGACAAAGAGTTGATCAGCGACATTTTGAAAACGACGTTTACCAACCGGGTTGATGTCTTCTGCGAGGATTTTGCCCTGGTTGCCAAGCTGGATTACAGCCTCCGCTTTTTCCGGCTGGTGGTGCAGGAGTGCCGTTTGCGGGGCATTACCGGTCCCTCCTCCATCGCTCACATTATCATTAATATTTTGAAAGGCATTGTCGAAACTTACGATGAGATGCTGCACGCCCGGCGTGGGCATTACCGTTTGATTGGGGTTGAATTTGGCAGCCTGGCTCCGGCTCATGCCCCCGAGAAAGCTAGGGCGCTCATTAACCTTTTGCTGGAACGCCCGGCCGAGGGGCTGTCCTGGCTGCTGTCTGACGTGCCGGCCTGGTACATTTGGGAATAAAGGCAGTGGAAGATTGGGCTGGAGGAGAAGGTCGGAAGATGATCTATTTGACAGGTACTCCTTTTCAGGATAGTCTATTCTCGTTATGAAAGCATTAACACGAGTTGCATTGGGGCTGGGCGTCGCCTTGGCCCTGGATGGATTGAGCAAAATTTGGGCCGAGCAAACGCTGGACCTGTATCAACCAGTGCCGCTCGTCGGCGACTATTTTCGTTTTACCCTGGGCTACAATACGGGGGTCGCCTTTGGCATGTTTGCCAATGGCGGGTCCGGCCCGTTGATTGTCACCGGCTTTGTCATTCTGGGCCTGACGATTTGGTTTTGGCGGGCGCTGCAATCCGGCCAGTTTCCGGCACAGGCCGGCTGGCCGATTGGTTTGCTCCTGGGCGGCGCGTTTGCCAATTTTGTTGACCGGCTGATAGATGGCCGCGTGACCGATTTTTTGGATGCCGGTATCGGCGCCACTCGCTGGCCGACATTCAACCTGGCCGATAGTTTCATCATCGTTGGCATGGCCTGGCTGCTCTTTATCAACCAGGGCGAGCGCCACCGCCCGAAAGAAGTTGAGCCGGTTGAAGAGCCGCCTTCCCCTAACGAACTGCAATAACGTTGACAATTACCCCCAGTTGAAGTATATTGTGGACTTCGCAAGGATGAAGGCGGAGGAACGGGAGTTGAAGATAGAAAATAGTAGATAGAAGATAGAAAGAGTAAATACCTATCTTCTATCCTCAATTCACTATCTTCTATCTTTCGTCCTTCATCCTTTATCCTTCATCCTTTAGTAGGAGGACGGCGTGCTAGGTAGAAGCAAAAGCGCCCCAATTGACAAAATAGAAACGGTGATTGGTCCCAATACCAATTTTAGGGGTAGATTAGTTTGCGATGGCAGTATCCGTATTGACGGGGTCTGTGAAGAGGGCGTCATCGAAACGCTGGGGAATATTGTGATTGGCCCCCAGGCCAAGGTGGCCGCGGACCTTATTGCCGAAAACGTCTCGGTCAGCGGGGCGGTGACCGGCAATATCAAGGCTGCGGGTCGTCTGGAAATACTCAGCACCGGCAAGGTGTGGGGCAATGTGGATGTAGGCAGTTTTCTGCTGGATGAAGAGGGCTACTTTCGGGGCAGCCTGGCCATGAAGGATGAGCCGGAACCCCCTGATTTCAGTTCAATTTCCACCGAGGAGGAAGTTATCCTGCTTGATACTGCAGAGGAAATTGAACCCCAGCCGGCCGAAGCGAAAACAGAATAGGGCCAAAGTTTTTCGTTTGGCCGGGAAATGATCTAAAAAGCTCGCCTGGAATAGGGTGAGCTTTTTTGGTGTTTATCCGGTGGATCTTGTCACAAAATCAAGCCCGATGTGTCATTTTTGAAAAAAAATGCTATTATAGAGTTATGTTTCGTACGCAACCTATTGAGGAGAAGGCGTAATGCAACCCATTTTAGGCTTAAACACCTTAGATTTATTACTGCTCGTCATTTTATTTGTCGGAATTCTGGCCGGTTTTGTTCGAGGCGCGATCTCGCAGATTGTGTCGGTGGTGAGTATTTGGTTAGGGTTAGTGGTGACACTCTGGCTGTATAAACCCCTCAGCGACCGTATCCTACAGCCGGATGTTTCCGGCTTTGGCATGGCTAAAACCCCGGCGGATGTGATCTCCTTTTTGATTTTGCTATTGGTGTTTTTTAACGGCTTTCGCTTACTGGTAAAATATCTGGCGGTGCCGCCTGAAGAAAAGAAAAAAAAGAAAAGGAAAAGAGGCACAGTAGGTCCTCCAGAAGATGTCACACCATCGGCGTACCAGCGCTTTATTGGCGGCCCCCTCAACGCGGTAGGCGGTTTGGCGATGGGCTTTATTTTGACAACCATCTGGCTGGCGCTTCTTTTGGGCGTAATCCAATTTATTTTTCAGCCGACCGGCACTGACGTACCTTATTCCGGTTTCGCCGGAGGATTGGTCAGAAACCTGAGAACATCAGGCTTGCTCCCGATTTTTAACCAGGTCCTCTTTATTATTGTTCAATCCGTCACCTTATTTGTGCCGCGCAATGCCGATATTCTTAAAGGTGTGCTGGAAATCATTGTTTGAGATAATAAATTTACGTAAGTTGTGGATAAACACCTCGTTACCCTGGAATTTCCCAAAATTCTGGACAAGTTAGCCTATTATGCCATGTTCTCGGCCAGCAAAGGACTGGCCCTGGCCTTGCGGCCCAGCCCTTATCTGGCCGAAGCGCAAGGCTGGCAAGCCGAAACCAGCGAGGCGGTTCATTTGCTCTCGGCTAAGGTGGGTATCGGCATTGGAGGAGCGCGCGACGTCCGGCCATTGACAGGTCGCGCCCAGCGCGGCGCTATCTTAATCCCGCCGGAACTGCTGGAAATCCGCCAAACTTTGGTTGCCGCCCGTGACTTACAGCGGACCATCACTCGCCTGGCCGAAGTTTACCCTCGCCTGGCCGACATCGCCCAGCGGATCGAGCCTTGCCCCGGTCTGGTCAACGATATTAGCCAGGCTGTTGACGAGCGGGGTGAGGTTAAAAGCAGCGCCAGCCCCGAACTCGCCCGCATCCGGCGGGAGTTGGAAACGGCCTACAGCCGTTTGATGGAACGGCTCAACCGCCTCGTCGCCTCGACTCAATACAGCCGTTATCTCCAGGAGCCGCTCGTCACCCAGCGAGCCGGGCGTTATGTGCTTCCACTCAAGGCAGAATTCAAGGGTAGAATTCAGGGTATCATCCACGACCAGAGCGCCAGCGGCGCTACTCTCTTTATTGAGCCGCTGGTGACCGTCGAATTGAACAACAAGTGGCGGCAACTGCAACTCGACGAAGAGGAAGAGATTCGCAAAATCCTGCTGGCCTTATCGGAGCAGGTGAGCGGGCAAAGTCGCTTGATTGACCACACGGTGGCCGCCCTGGCCGAACTTGACCTGGCTTTTGCCAAGGCCAAGTATGCCGAGGCGATTGATGCCGTTGAGCCGGTATTAATTAACCCGGATAAAACATACGAGGGCAGGGGAGCGGGGGAGCAGAGGGGCAGGGGTGAAATCTCCCCTGCTCCCCTGCCCTCCCGCGCCTCTGCTTCGACATTTAAACTTGGTGCGGCTCGCCACCCGCTGCTTGACTCGGCTACGGTCGTGCCGATTACGATAACTCTACCCGCCGAGACCCGCATGCTCATTATTACCGGTCCTAATACCGGCGGCAAAACTGTCTCGCTCAAAACGGTGGGCTTGTTGGCGGCCATGGCCCAGGCTGGTTTGCGGATTCCTGCCGCCGAAGGCTCAACCCTGCCTTTCTTTAATCGGATTTTCGCTGATATCGGCGACGAGCAGTCCATTGAGCAAAGTCTCTCTACCTTTTCCTCGCACATGACCAATATTGTGCAGATTTTGGAGCAGTGCGATCATCGCTCGCTGGTCATCCTGGACGAGTTAGGGGCAGGGACGGACCCCATCGAAGGCTCGGCCCTGGCCCGCTCGATCTTATCCTATCTGCTGGAGCGGCAGGTGACGACCTTTGTGGCGACCCATTACTCCGAATTAAAGGCTTTTGCCCATACTACGCCGGGCGTGGCCAACGCGAGCATGGAGTTTAATGTCGCCACCCTGTCGCCTACCTTCCGGTTGCTGATTGGTTTGCCGGGCGCTTCTAATGCCTTCACTATTGCCCAACGGTTAGGGTTGCCGGTTGACATCATTGACCGGGCGCGGGGCTTGGTCAGTGAAGATGCCCAACAAATCGAGGCGATGCTGGCCGAAATTAAAGCCCAGACCGAAACAGCGCATCAGGTCCGCCGTCAGGCTGAAGAGGAGCATGAAGAGGCCGAAAAGCAAGCCCAACAGATTCAAAAGCGTCTGGCTGAAATTGATACGGAACGCCGGGATATTCTCAATGCCGCTCGTGAGGATGCCCGCCGCGAAATTAAGGCGGCGCGGGAGGAAATTCGTGCGCTCAAGGAGCAAGTGGAAGCGGAAATTAAGGCCAGGGCCGAGGCTGAGGCCAAGGCTAAGGTTGAGTCACCTCCTGATGTTAAAATTGAGGAGCAATTAACCCAACTAGAAACAAAAATTCAGGCCAAGATTGAGCGTGACAAAAAGAGTAAGGCCAAACCTGCCCCCCAGCCCCCAGCCCCCGGAACCCTCTCCCTGGGCGACAAGGTTTTTATTCCGCAATTCAATACGGTAGGTGAGGTGGTCGGCCTGCAAAACAAGCAAGTGGAAGTGCAACTGGGCGCGTTTCGCTCGACGGTACCGCTGGCGAATGTTGTCTTGCAGGAAAAAGCTGCACCACGAGAAGCAGAGGTAACTTACAGCAGTGTTAAAGTGCCTACGGTTGAGTCGCCCGGAATGGAACTGGATTTACGCGGTCAAGTGACCGAGGAGGCGCTGCTGCGGTTGGATCAGTACCTGGACCAGGCCTTTTTGGCCCGGCTACCCTGGGTGCGCATCATCCACGGCAGGGGCAGCGGCGCTTTACGCCAGGCAGTGCGCCAGGAATTGAGTGGACATCCCATGGTCAGTTCCTATCGCCCCGGCGACGAAAGTGAAGGTGGCGAGGGCGTCACTGTTGCCAAGCTGGCCCATAGCTAATAGCTTGGAAGGCTGCCAGCTATTATTTTTTAACCGAGGGAATAGAAGAAAATCGCACCCAGAACTACAATGACCACAAAACCCAACAGGCGGAGCAAAAAACTTTGAATCGCGTCGGCGAAGCTGGCCTCTTCGTTATCTTTCGCCTCGCCTTCCATTTTGCTCATTTCTTCTTTGGTTTTATTCACTTTGCTAAGTTTGGTGCTGGCCTCGCGCTGCTTGGTCGAGGCGCTGGAGAAGGCCCAGCCTGCCAGAACGCCCAACACGCCGCCCAGAAGTAGACTCATTCCATCCATGATAACTTATCCTCCCAAATAAGATATCAAGCATTCTAACTTTACCGTAATTGTACAATACTTCGCCCGTTATATTCACTAGCCCAAAGTAGTACTATGTTCCACTGCCAGTACCAGATTCCTATTTATCTAGCCGTGTTATGACTTATTTTGAGCGCCTTAAAAGCCGACAACCCAGCATTCGTGCTGCTCACTGGATACTTTTTTTTAGCCTGCTGGGTTTTGGCCTGCGTTTACAGCAACTCAGTTTTCAGCCGCTGTGGGGTGATGAGGGGTGGAGTTTTTACTTCGCCGCCCAATCTGTGCCCCAACTGCTGGCCCTCACCGCCGTTGATATACATCCGCCGCTTTACTATCTTCTTTTGAAAATTTGGCTTGCCGTCGCCGGTTTTGGCCCGGAGACGGCCCGTTTTTTCTCGATTGGAGCCGGAACCGCTCTGATTCCAGGGGTGGCTGTGTTGGGGCAGCGGCTGCTGGGACAGCGGGTTGGGTTGGTAGCAGCGGGAGTCGTTACGGTAATGCCGATAGCGGTCTATTATTCCCAAGAAGTGCGCATGTACGGTTTGGTAACGCTGCTAGGCGCGCTGTCTACTTATTTTCTGATCAGGCACAAGGCTGAAAGTGATCCTCGTGGCGGTCAGCGGTCAACGGTCGGCAGTCGTTGGTTACTGGCTTATATCGTCACCACTATTACCGCCGCCCTCTACACGATGTACTACGCGGCCTTCATTTTTCTCTTTCAACTTCTCTACACGGTCATCAAGAAATTCGACCCCTCCGCGCAGGACACCAATATCTTTGCCAAGTCAAAAAGCGGTCTTCGCATGGTACAGAATGAGCTAACTCCTTTCATTTGGGCGGGACTGCTCTACTTGCCCTGGATAGGGTACGCCGGCCTGCGGACGGTCAATTACATCGTCAACAAGCGCGAGGTGGAAAATTATCTCCCGCTGAATTTCTTGCGCTTCTTTGGCGACCATTTTGTCGCCTTCAGCGTCGGCCATCTCCCCCCTCCTTTGCAGCCCTACGTTTGGGTCGCCCTGCCGGTGGTCATCGTCGCCTCGCTGGGCTTTATTGCTACTTTGTATGCCAGGAAAAAAATCTACCTTTGCCTGTATCTCTATCTGTTCATCCCGTTACTGGCCGGTTATGCCATTAATCAGGTCTTTCCCTTTACCCCGCCCTATTTTGAGCGAACCTGGCTGGTCGCCGCGCCGGCCTATTGGCTCTTTATTGCCGCTGGGTTGGTCTGGTTGTGGGACTCTCAAGCTGTGTTAGCCGGGGTCATAACCATCGTTTTACTGCTAGTAACGGCCATCAGCCTGCTGAGTTTTTATACCCTGCCCCGTTATCCTCACGAGGATTATCGTCCCTTGCTGGGCGATATTGCCGCCCGCGCTACTGTCGAAGATACCCTGCTGGCCAGCTATCAGTGGCAGCTCGGCTTTTATTACGCCTATCTACCTGCGCCTCAGCCGCACTTTTTCGTCGTACCGGGCTGGGGCGAGGAGTGGGCCAGGGAGACTGGGCAGGCACGGCGCAAGCAGGATTTGACTCACATTTTCCAAACTTCCCCGCGTCTGTGGTTCCCGGCGCACCAGGCGCTCGGCCATTTTTGGGAAGATGAGGCCGAGGCCGACATTGCCGAGTTAGGTTATCCGGCCTTGCTGCAATGGTACAGTCCCCAAACCAAGCTGACCCTGGCCGGCGCTGCCCAAAAACCCCTGATTACTGCCCCGGCGGCTAATTTTGCCGGCCGCCTGACCCTGGTTGAGGCCAAAGTAGGCGGCGAAACATACGAAGCGGGCCGGGGTATTGTGCCGGTCACTTTAACCTGGCGCAAAGAGAAAAGCCTGGGCAGCGAGCACCGGGTCAGTCTGCGCCTGGCCGATGCCGGAGGGCGTACCTGGGCCATTCGCGACAGCCAGCCCCGGGCGGGCCAGAGCTTTTTCACTGTTCTGCCTTTCGGCCGTACCCTGACCGATCATCACGGCCTGCTCGTTCCGGCTGGGACGCCGCCTGGCCTGTATCGGCTATTGCTCAGCATGCGCCGGATTAGCGATGACCATCCCTTGGATTTGCTGGATGAGCGCGGACAGCCGCTGGGCGTCGAGCTGCTGCTGCGCGAAGTAGAGATTGTTGACCCCCACCCGCCCGTGCAACCCACCGCTTTGCCCATTCAAGCCATGACCGATGCTGTTTTTGGTCAAACGGTTCATCTGGTGGGATACAGCCTGGGGCATGGCCCCTTCAAGGCTGGCGAGGTTTTGCCCCTCAATCTTTTTTGGGAATCCCTGGTGGATTCTCCCGGCCCGTTGACAACCGTTGTTCAGCTTCAAGATGCTGCCGGGCAGCCCGTCCTTTCGTATGAACGTGAGCCGCTTCGCCCATCTCCTCAATGGCGGCAGGGAACACTGCTGCGCGACCCCTATGACGTGGCGCTGCCCCCGACACTCGCACCGGGAGAGTATCGCCTGGTTGTGGCCTTGACCACCAGAGAGAAGACGCGGCTGGTGGTCGGCGACAGCGATCAATTAATCCTGACGACGGTGACAACGATTGACCGGCCCCATGTCTTCGAAGCGCCTACCCCCCAAATTCCCCTTGAGGTCAATTTCGGCGACCAGGCCAAACTGGTGGGCCTGGATTTGCCGCAGACCCGGGTTAAGGCTGGGGCTTCCCTGCCGCTGACCTTATATTGGCAGGCGCTGACGCCGTTTGATCGAAGCTGGACCGTCTTTGTTCATCTACTCGACGAGCAGGGGCAAATTGTCAGCCAGCAAGACCAGATTCCGGGGGCGGGTCAATTCCCGACGACAAGTTGGCTGCCAACGGAGTATCTGGTAGACTCCTATAATCTGCTTATTCCGGCTGGCACGCCGCCCGGTCAGGAAGCCTACCGGTTAGAAATAGGTCTCTATGATGCGAACGGCCGGCTGCCGATTACTAAGTCTGGACAAATTGTAGGCGATCACCTGGTTCTTGAGAGTTGGCCTATTTCAATAGAGTAGATGACCCATGGAAGAACGCACCAACGAAACCTGGCTCAGTGAATTACGTCCTGATCATCTCCATCAAGCTCAAGCCCTGGAAGATTTGCGCCTGTATCTCCAGCGGGGTATCCTGGCTTACCTGCACAGCCGCAGTGACTTGCGCAACTTGGCCGAAAACGAGCTGCAGCAAATGAGTCAGGATCTGGCTCAGGAGGCTCTGCTCAAGGTTCAGGCCAATCTGGATACCTTTCAAGGGAAAAGCAAATTTACTACCTGGGCGGCTAAAATTGCCGCCAATCATACCATCAGCGAGTTGCGCCGGGCCAGATGGCGTGACCTGTCTCTGGACGCTATTACGGAAGCTGGTACGGCGCTGCAAGAGATTCTGGTGGCCGAATCCACTGCGGGGGGTAATCCAGCCGCCGAAAGTGAGCGGCGTCAAGTGTGGGATACAATTCTGGAAGTGATCAACAATGATTTGACGGAACGCCAACGCCAGGCGCTGGCGGCTGTCCAGATTGATAATATCCCTATTACCGAGGTGGCGCGGTTGCTTGAAACCAATCCTAATAATGTTTACAAGCTGTTGCACGATGCGCGGATGAAACTGAAGCAGCGTTTGCAAAAACTGGGGCTGGAGCCGCAGTATATTCTCAAATTGTTTAGCGAGGAAAGGTAAGGACACCGCCTTTTGATACGTCTAGCAGATGGAAACTGTAAGGAGCCAAACCGATGATTGAAAAATCCTGGCATATCTTACTGCAATCGGCGCTTGAAACAGAAGCGTATGAGATTAACTGCATAGAATGTTTTGATTTGCTGGATCAGTATGCTGAATTCATCCTTGAAGGGGGTAACCCTGACGAAATCATGCCAACCGTAAGGCAGCATCTTGATCACTGCAACTGTTGCACCCATGAATTTGAAGCGTTGATGGTGATATTGCAAGAGGCAGCACGAGGCCAACCATCCACTGCACCCTAAAGAAAAAGGAGCGCTTAATTGCGCTCCTTTTTTGTCGCCTCCCTTGCCCCATGATTAGTGAGGGCAAGGATAAAGCGGGCCGGTTTACCCCTGTGATGGTCGCTCCATCCGCTAAGGGCTTACCAGCTAATAACTACATAGTTAAATATTATAACCTACTTCGTTCAGAATTTCCATAAAAAAAAGGTAAAAATTGGTTAAGAATTGATTAACGTTCGATTACTTCAACCCCCGGCGGAATCTTGCTGACTAAAGGCATTGTAAATGTAAAAGAGGTGCCTTTGCCCAGTTCGCTTTCAAAAGTAAGTTCACCTCCGTGGGCTTCAATCATAGATTTGGTAATGGATAAACCCAAACCCGTGCCCGGCTCATCACGAATATTTTGATCACTGGAACGGAAGAATTTGGTGAATAGTTTGGCCTGATCCTCAACCGAAATCCCGTATCCCGTGTCTTTGATTGTAATAGTCACTCCTTGTAGCGAGCCGTTGTTGCATGGCACAGCATTGACCATAATGCTCCCTCCTTCCGGAGTGTATTTGTAAGCATTACTGACAAAATTGGTCATAATCTGGACCATCCGGCTATAATCGGCCCGCAATTCCGGCAAATTGTCACTCACATTCACCTTCAGATCGAGCCGCTTATTCTGAATTTGGGTTTGGACGGACTCCAGAACATCATTGATCACATCGCGCATTTGCACATTCTCTATTTCCAGGCGAATGCGTCCGGCTTCAATCCGGCTGACATCCAGCAAATCGTTGACCAGCCGGGCCATCCGGTCAACATTGTTGGAAATAACTCCCAAAAACTCGTTTTGTTTTTCGGTGAGCGACCCACCCGCACCCATCTGGAGCAGCTTGGAGAAACCTTTAATGCTGGTCATGGGGATTTTTAACTCGTGGGAAGCGATGTTCATGAACTCAGTTTTGGCTTGATTGGCTTCTTTGACCTGCTCAAACAGTTGCGCATTTTGAATGGCAACGGCCGCCGGACCGACCAATAGCTTGATAAAAGATACATCATCGCTGGTAAAATAATCAGGGGTCGTACTCTCCAGATTGATGATCCCAATCACCCGATCCTCGCGGATGACCGGCACGGCCAGGACCGAACGGGTGCGGTGAGAATTGGGGACATAATCTTTTTCTTGAGTAATATCATTAACCCAGGCCAGTTCGCCGGTACGAACGACCCGGCCCATAATGCCTTTGGTCAAGGGCCAGGGATCTCTTTTGTAACGGCCCATTTCCATCGGCATGCCTCGCTGAGCCAGTAAATAAAGACCCGACTCCTCATCCTGAGTCCGGATGACGCCCATCAAGCCCATCTCGACCCCCAGCGCATCCATGGCCCGAGTCAAAGATATATCCAGCACGTTCTTTAGCTCAAGTGAAGATTGCAATTCCCGGTCAATAGCTTGCAATGCCTGTAACTCCTGGATACGTTCGGCCAGAGCTCTATCAACCCGACCGAAGACTTGAGCGTTCTCAATGGCAATCGCCGCCTGCGCTCCGAAAGACATGAGCAGGTTACATTCTTCCTGAGTAAAAACGGTGCCGTCTTGTTTGTTGATAACCTCGACGACGCCGACCACTCGCTCGTGCGACAGCATCGGTACGCACAAGATATCTTTGGTGCGGAAATTCGTCGCTTCGTCAAAAGCAACATTCCAGCGAGGGTCGGCGGCAGCATCATTGATAATGAGAGGTTGGCCGGTTTTGGCAACTGTACCGACAATACCCTTGCCCACCTCAGTTTTTAGCCCTCGAAGATTGGCTCCTGTTGGCCCTAACACCACTTCAAACGTCAATTCTTTGCCGCGCGGATCCATGAGCAGCAGCGAGCCGGCCTCAGCATTGAGAATTTGCACGGCACAATCCATCACTCGCTGCAAGGCCGTATCCAAATCCAGGGTCGAACTTATAGCGACACTGACCTCACTCAGCGTTGCCAGTTGGTTGGCTCGATGCTGCGCTTCTTGCAGTAAACGGGATTTTTCCAAGGCAATGGATGCCTGGGCCGCAAATAACTCCATGAGCCAGATGTCACGCTCGTTAAAGCGTGGGCCGCGCGGCCGGTGGATCAGATGGAGGACTCCCCGCACCTTGCCGCCCCAACGCAGCGGCACACCCAAAACTGCCCCAAATTTAGCGTTCTCAAATTTTGGAGAACGGCCTGAAAAGTTCTGGTAGTGATCCACTACCAGTGTTTTACCCTTTAAAACCACCTGACCGGCCAGGCCCTCTCCTTTAGCAAGAGTGTAGCCTGTAAAATCTTTGGCCAGGTTATAGCTAACCACTACTTTGAGGGTTTCGTTATCCGCTTCGACCAGAAAAGCCAGACCACCTTCGGCTTGTAACAACTTGGTCGCCCGCTCTACCACCGAGGTTAGCAAAAGATCAGACTCGGCCTCGGCTTGAATATCAGCCGATATTTTCTGCAGGGCTTCCATCTCGGCGGCGCGCTGATTGGCCTGTTCGAGAAGTTGGGCGCTTTCCAGGGCAATCGTGGTCTCGCTGGCCAGGGTGGCCAGGAAGAGTAAATCGCTGCTGGTATAGGGTTGGCCGGAATCCTTCAAGCCCAGAGCCAGCCACCCTAGCAAATGATTGGAACCTAGCAACGGGACGCACAAATTCACATTGAGCATATTCAATCGGGCCAGTTCCTCAGGGTTGATTTTAACCTCAGGGGCGACAACGCCAGTCGGGCTCAATTGTAGAATATCATTGGTACTGGTCAGCCAGTGGACTAAATCGTCGTTGGAGCTAAAGGATACTTCAACGGTGTGTTGCAGGTCGTCGCCACCGTGCTGGTCAGAAATTATATATGTATCAAGGTTGACTTCTCTCAAAAAAACCAGGGTTTTGGCCGGAGCCAGGGCTTCCTCAACCTGTTTGCACAACAGGCTTAAAATCAGGTTGGTTTCCAAAGGAGCAGCAACCAAAGCCTGACCGTACCTCTGCTGGAGTTGTCTGAAATCAGAAGGTTCGCGCAGAAAGATACGCTTGACCAGGCGCTGCAGGCGCTCTTTGACCGGCCCCAGTACAATAATTAGCAGCAAGATGAACATCGTGAAGACAATCGGATTCTTAAACAGTTCGACATCTTGCAGGAGCACAGCCAGCGTACTGACGAGGAGGAAGTAAGCTACGGTCACCAGTAAGGTCAGGAGCGTGTAAACAACCGCTCTGCTAAAGACCAGGTCTAAATCAAGCAGGCGATAGCGCAGGGCAGCATAAGCTATAACCAGGGGAAACACAATGAAGGCAGCGAGAGCCGTTGTAAAATTGAACCAGAGAAATTCCAGATTAAAACCGGCCGTCTGGACCAGCGCCCAGACGGCTATGGGTCCAAACGAGATAAGACTGGCTCCAAAAACAATCGTGATTTGTTGGCGGGTCATGGCCGAAAAAGTAGTTGTATGCGCATTTAGTAATAAAGCTAAAAAGAGAATCACGCTGAACCCAAGAAAGCTAAAACCCCAGACCCAAATTCCCAGAAATGCGCGTGGATTTGTTCCCAAGTAGAGATTGAAGAGGCTGATTATTGCCAGCAGCACAGCAATGACGTAAGGGATTACTGGCAGCCAGGGATTGCGGCGCGCCAGCCGGGTTTCAACCGGGAAGACAAAGGATAGATGCAGCAGCCCTGCACCGACAAGCGGCAAAGCCAAAACCCAGAGGGGCGTCAGTAGATGCAAGGTGAATTGATCAAATAGAGCGCCCAAGAAGATGGAAACAAAGGCACAAAACGTGAGAAAGACGCGGCTGAGTTGGTCAGCGTGGCGCAGCCGGTAAAGGACAAAGCCCATGGCCAGGTAGACCAGCCCAATACTGTAGGGCAGCCAGAAAAATAGGAGCAAATTTTGTAAGGGGAAAGGAGAGTTTAAGGTTAAAGACAGGCTTTCGGCAGTACGGCCGCCTGCGATTGAAGTTCGATCAAGCTGAAGGGTAACTCGCTTATCTAACTGCTTCTGTAGGAGATGAATGTAAACTTCTCGGCCTGTGGAAACCGGGGTGTCGTCAATTTGGGTTAGAACATCGGCAGACTGAAAACCTAATTGGGGAGTAGCCAAAATTGTGTCATAAATATCGGCAATAACCAGACGTGGATAGAAGAGGGCGCCGAGAAATGGGTGAGCGGCCCAACGAAGCGCAAAAATAGGAGCCAATACATTAACAATGATGGCGGCAATGATGATGAGAAGAAAAAATGTTGGGGTGAGTTTTGATAGAAACCCACCTCTTAAAGAGCTAGGAGCCGTTTCCATACGCGGTATTTCGTATTGAAGTTATGCCGGCAAGTTTGGAGTTTGCCTTGCGGCTCATCTGGAATACAGTCATCAAGCCACAAGAATATATCTGCCTAATGCTTAAAATCGCAATTGGCAGAATAAAAATCACATATCTCAAGTTTAACACGCCGTTTAAGGCAAGTCAAGATAATTGCTGGTACTTTTTGGGTAAATTTTGGAGATAGGGGGTAAGAGGGAGTAGGAAGTATGAAGTAGGGAGTAGAGGGTTTTTCGCTGACTCCTTACTCCCTACTCCTTGCTCCCTCTTTAGTAGAGGAACATGGGTTTTTGATTGACCCGGCGCACCTTGGGCCGATAAGCATCTACATCATACAGCTCGTCCACATCTACCCGCTTGACGCCTTCGGACAGGATGTTAGCCGGCACGTTGGTGTACTTGCCGTCCCGCAAGGCGACCATCCGCCCGAAGTTTTTCTCCTGGATTAAATCCATGGCCATATGAGCGTAGTTAAAACCCACCATCAGGTCAATGGCATCGGGCGCACCGGAGCGCATGAGGTAAGCAACTTGCTGGTAGATGGTATTTTGGCTCGTAATCTTCTTGATGGCATCGCCGGTGATAGCCCCTATGCCACCCAATTTTTTGTGGCCATAGGAGTCGGCTTGACCATACTCGATGATTTTGCCGCCGATCATCGAAGCCCCCTCAGAGATGGTCATAATGGCGTAATTGCTGGGGTTGTTCTTTTTGTCTTTCAAGAGCAAGGCAGCCAGTTTCTCCGGGTCGAAAGGCACTTCGGAAATGATGGCTCGATCTACGTCGGCCAAATAGGCCGAAATCAGGGAGGTTTCACCTGAATTGCGCCCAAACAGTTCGATAATGCCGATTCGCTCGTGTGATCCTACCGAGGTGCGCAGGCTGTGAATGAAGTTGACACTGCGGGTCACTGCCGTCGAAAAGCCGATGCAGTAATCGGTGCCGTAGACATCGTTATCCATTGTTTTGGGGACAGCTACTACCGGCACACCTTCGGTATGCAGGCGGTGGCCATAACTCAGGGTATCATCACCACCAATGGGAATAAGCACATCAAGGCCCAGGTATTCAAGATTTTTGAGCACGTGGGGTGTAAAATCCCGAATATCGTTCGCTTCCGGGCGCCAGTCTGGTTCCCGCAGAAATTCCGGCACATCATTAGGCTTGACCTTGCCGGGATTGGTTCGGGAGGTATGCAAAAAGGTGCCGCCGGTGCGGTCTACGGTGCGCACAGCATGTCTGTCCAGCGGCATCAACCATTTTTTGAATGAGCTTTCATCAGCCGGGTTATAATTGAGCAGGCCGGCCCAGCCCCGGCGAACACCGACCACGCTGTGGCCCTCGTCAACCGCGCGATTGACGACAGCTTTAATGCACGGGTTTAAGCCAGGTACATCGCCGCCGCCCGTTAAAATACCTATTCTCATGGTACAAACTCCTCACCTCGATCTTGCTCGAGAAATAAAAAAGGGAGAACATGTCTCTATCGTTCTTGAAGGTTGTCCTCCTAGAATTACCGCCTCACTCCACTCGGATGGAGGTAGGTCCCAGTACCTGGGTGAGCCGCTGCCGCAGATGGGCCGTGTCACGGGTGGTTTGATTGGGAAAATCCACTCGAATCTTGCGGTGGCCGTCAGGAATGTAGAAGCTGAACTGATCGTTGCCTGGCGTTTCAACCAGCAGCTTGTAAACCTCTTTCAGGCGGGCTTTATCCTGCACCAGGTTATGGGTGCGCGGGATGGTGATGTGTAGCCAACGCGAGGGTGGGGTTTCTGTGGGCGGCTCCTCTGGGGATGGGGCAGACGGGTAGGGAACAGTGGATTCGGCTATGGCGTGTTTGCCATTCGTTTTGACGCCATTCCCATTGACTACGGGCAGGACCGGCTGGCTGACCGGCGGCGTGTCGGCTTCGGCGGCCCGGTAACTGGTCAATTCGCTGGTGATGCTGTCGGCCAGAATTTTGGGAGGGCGGCCTTCCTGGGCGTCTACTTTGCCCCGCACCAGGACCAGCCGGCCTTCGGCCAGCAGTGCTTTGTGGGCAGCATAGGGGCGTGGAAAAACAACGATTTCCCGCGTCGCCTGGGTGTCTTCGATTTCCACAAAGGCCATCGGCTCGCCTTTCTTGCTCTGGTGCAGCCGAACGGAAGTAACGACTCCGGCCACATTGACCTGCTTACCATGCATGGTTTCGTCCAATTCGCCCAGCATCACTGTATTGGCCGCTTTGATGTCGGCTAGGTATTTTTGAATAGGGTGGTCCGACAGATAGGTGCCGACCAGTTCTTTCTCCCAGGCCAGAACTTCCTTCTGGCTTATCTCGGCCACTTCCGGCAGCGGGTAAAGAACCGAGCCGGTCTGCGGTGCGTCGAAGCTGCCGCCCAGGTCGAACATGCTTATCTGGCCTGCTGAGGCCGCTTTGTGGGTCGAGCTGGAGAGATTAATCATCCGGTCAATAATCGCCAGCAGGTGGCTGCGCGGGCCAAAGCGATCCAGCGCGCCGACCTTGATCAGCCCTTCCAGCGCCCGGCGGCCAATGTGGCGCAGGTCAATCCGATTGCAAAAATCGTCAATATCTTCAAATGGCCCGTCCTTGTCGCGCACGGCCAGAATTTCCCCAATCGGACCTTCCCCGACGTTCTTGACCGCGCCCATACTGAAGCGAATAGCCGGGCTGCCGTCCCGGTCCTCGATGGTGAAGTCAATCCGGCTGCGGTTAATGTCCGGCGGCAGCACCGGGATGCCGATGGCCCGGCACTCGCCTACCAGCATGCCGATTTTGTCGGTATTGTTGCGCTCAACCGTGAGCAGGGCGGCCATATACTCAATCGGGTAGTGCGCTTTGAGGTAGGCGGTTTGGCACGTCACCAGGGCGTAGTCGGCGGCGTGGGCTTTGTTGAAACCGTAGCGGGCAAAGAATTCGATGTCGCCGTAAATGGCCTCGGCCACTTCTTTTTCAATGCCATTGGCCACCGCGCCTTCGACAAATTTGGAGCGATGCTCATCAATTTTGGCCTTGATTTTCTTGCCGACCGCCTTGCGAATCTGGTCAGCTTCGCCGGGGGCATAGCCGGCCAACTGCGCAGCAATCTGGATAATCTGCTCCTGGTAAACGATGATGCCGTAAGTTTCGGCCAGGATGGACTCCAGGCGAGGATGCTTGTACTCGACCGGCTCTTTGCCGTGCATGCGGGCGATGTAGGTTGGAATGTATTCCATCGGGCCGGGGCGGAACAGAGAGATGGCGGCGACGATATGCTCGAATTTGGTTGGCTTCATCTCCGTCAAAACGCGGCGCATGCCTGTGCCCTCCACCTGGAAGACACCGGTCACATCGCCTTTAGCCAGCAGTTCGAATGCCTTTTCCGGCGGCGGCAGGTGCGGCAGCGCCTTGAACGCTTCCGGCTGGTCCATGGGAATATTTTCCAGGTTGAAATCCAGGCCGTGCCTCTGCTTGATCAGTTCGGCGGCTTTGCGCATGATGGTCAGGGTTGACAGGCCCAAAAAATCAACCTTGAGCAGGCCGATGGACTCGCAGATGGGAAACTCAAACTGCGTGACCGTGTCCGTAATCACCGAACCCTGGGCGCGCATGACCGGCACATATTCAGTCAGCGGCCGGTCGGTGATGATGACCGCGGCAGCATGGACAGAGGAATGGCGGGCGACGCCTTCCAAGGTCCGGGCAAAATCCACCAGCTCGCGGACATGGTCAACCTCTTCGACCTGCTGTTTGAGTTCGGCGCTGTAAAATTCATGCCCGGGGGTGAGCGCGTCGTCAATGGTGCAGGGTTTGCCGGGAATGGCGGTGATGTACTTGGCCAGCACGTCCACCTCACTCAGCGGGACATCCATCGCCCGGCCCACATCGCGGATAGCGGCGCGGGCTTTCATCCGGCCAAAGGAAACAATCTGAGCCACCCGGTCGGAGCCGTAGCGCTCGATGGTGTAGCGGATCATCTCTTCGCGCTGGTCGTCGGGGTAATCCAGGTCAAAATCGGGCATGGAGATGCGGCCGGGGTTGAGGAAGCGCTCAAAGATGAGGGCATGCCGCAGCGGCTCAATCAGGGTGATGCCGACGGCGTAGGCCACAATCGAGCCGGCCCCGGAGCCGCGCACGTTCCACCAGATGTTGCGCTCGCGGGCATAGCGGCATAAATCCCAGACAATTAAATAGTAGATGGCAAAGCCCATGCTGTTGATGATATTGAGTTCATGTTCCTTGCGGGCCTGAATTTCCGGCGAATCGGCCTGGTCGCCGTATTTCTCGCGTAGTCCCTTGTCGGTCAGGTAGCGCAGAAAGCCAGGGTAATCTTTGGTTTCCTTGAATTGGCGGGGCATGACTTCGTCGGGCAGGTGGTCGGTGGGTAGGTCGGGCAGGTGAAAGCTGCTGTCTTCCAGATCCACCTCGCACATTTCGGCGATTTTAAGCGAGTTGGTGAAGGCGCTCTCCGGCAGGTCAACCAGGGGCCGGAAAATGGCCCGCAGCTCATCCTGGCTTTTAAGATAGTAACTGCCATCGGACATTTTCATGCGGTTGGGCTGCTTGACCAGCGAGGAAGTTTGAACACACAACAGGGTATCGTGCGCTTTAGCCTCGGCCTCGGTCACGTAATGGACATCGTTAGTAACGAGCAGGCCAATATCGTGCCGTCCGGCCCAATCGAAGAGTGTTCTGTTGAGGCGGGTCAGTTCGGGAATGTTGTGTTCTTGCAGTTCCACGTAAAAGCGGTCACGGCCAAATACCTCCAGGTACCAGCGCAGCCGTTCCATGGCTTTATCTTCCTGGGGCGGGCGGCCCTCGCTGGTCAGCAGTGAGGGAATCTCGGCGGCCATGCAGCCGGTGGTGCAGATAAGACCCTCGGCGTGGGCGGCCAGGTAGTCGGCGTCAATGCGGGGGCGGTAGTAGTAACCTTGAATCTGGGCGTCGCTGCAAATCTGGAGCAGGTTTTTGTAGCCGGTCATGTTTTGGGCTAGTAATAACAGGTGATGGCGCACGTTGTCCTTTTGCGGATCGCGGTCGGTCATCCTCCGGCCAAAAGGAGTGAGGTAGGCTTCTACGCCGATGATCGGCTTAACGTTCTGCTTTTTGCAGTTGCGGAAAAACTCAATCGCCCCGTGCATGACGCCGTGGTCGGTCAGGGCCAGGGCTGGCTGGCCCAGTCGAGCCGCCTCCTTGGCCAGTTGGTCGGTCCGGCCCAGGCCGTCGAGCAGGGAGTATTCGCTGTGTACGTGGAGGTGAACAAAATCGCCCATGAGTCAGCCTCGTTTATCGTCGAATCGCTGAACTGATCTTTTTGGTGAAATCAGGTTTTTCAGCGAGTTCAGCGGTTCAATTATCTGTAAACTCAAAATCTCGGAATTAAGATCAGGATACCACTAAATGTGGCATTTTTCCAGGTGGAAGTTCTATATTTTGTGGGTTGTTGTAGAAATTGATAGAACAAATGTTTTAATAAGTCTTTTTTATTATACCACACTTTGAAAAATTCAGGCCATAATTGCCAGTATTATTCGGCCAAGCCGGGGAATTTTAAGGTATTCAAGCGTGCCAATTTATGTTATAATCAAACTGCGTAAATCAATAAGGAGAACAGAAACTGATGGTTACAAAGTCCTCGTCCTTGCAAACCGCCATTGAAATGGTCGAGCAGTTATCGCCGGAAGATCAGGCTGAGCTTTTGAAGATTATCTACCGCCGCTTGGTCGAGCAACGCCGGGAGCGCCTGGTGGAAGAAGTAGCGGAAACTCGCCAGGCTTATCAGACTGGTCAGGTGCGCCGGGGTACGGTGGATGAGCTGATGGCGGAGTTGGATGAGTGACTCCGCTAGTTTGGAGTTCCGCCTTTACGCGGGTTTTGAAGCAAAAAATCCGCCGTAATCCAGAACTGCGAGAACAGGTGGAGCGAACCCTACGACAGTTGACCGAAGACCCTTTTCACCCTTCCTTACGTAGCCATAAACTAAAAGGGGCGTTAGCTGGGACTTGGGCTTGCAGTGTGGCTTACGATCTGCGGATTATTTTTGAGTTCGCCCAAAATCCCGAATCCGGCGAGGGTGAGATTTTGCTACTGACTGTTGGCAGTCACGACGAGGTATATTAAGGCAATTCCTGAGTTTCAAGAAAGTTTCTGCCGAATCAGTTCTATATAATTTTTCGGGCAAGCTCTTAATCAATTTGTAACCACAAGTTGAGCCATTTTATGCTATCATCTAAGTTATAAAACGTAACGTTTTGTGAAGTACCGGTATTAAAAACTCAAATGGCTCGTAATCTTCATTACCAGAATCATCGCTGGTTGTCCTTTTTAAAAATTAGCGCCCGATGGGAAGCGGCTCGCTTGGCTCTGACCTGGGCCGGTTTTGCCCTGGTGGCGATTTCGACGTACCTGACCACTTTTTCCCTCATTTATTGGTTCTCCGGCCTGCTGCTGCCAGAAGTCAACCGCAGTGTGGTGGTCTTCTCCACCACACTGGTCACCCTCTTCCTACTGAGTTTTCTTTACGAGTGGTCCCAGCGTGGGGTTGACCGGCTCTTCTTTCGAGATACAGCCCATTTTAAGGAAAAGCTAGAGGCCATCTGCCATCAACTAGCAGAGATTAGCAGCCGGGAGAAGTTACAGCAGTTCCTCACCAGAGAAATTCCGGCTCGACTGATGGTAGAGGGCGTCTATCTGCATACCGAAGCCCAGCCGAAAATAGCCCAGAGCCTGACCCTCCCTCTGGAAATGGGGACGCGTTCGCTCGGCTTTTTAACCATCGGCCCTAAACGATCCGGGCGTTCTTTTGGACAGAACGAACGGATCGCCCTGAAACAGCTTCAGGAACAGATTTCCCTGGTCCTCTCGAGCATCCAATTGGCCGAGGCTCGCGAAGCCGCCGAAAAAACGGATCACCTGAAGATCAACTTTTTGACCAATATCTCCCACGAGCTGAGAACTCCCATGAACACCGTGATTAACTCCACCGGCCTGGTGGCCGATGGCGCGTTCGGGAAAATCAACGAGGCCCAGGCAGAATATTTAAACCGGGCGGTGCAAGGCTCAGAACACCTGTTGAAGCTCCTCAACGATATTTTTGATATTACCAAAATCGAGACGGGCCAGCTCACCTTGCAGCCGGAACTGATCAATTTAGGCGATGTCATCGAAGAAACGCTGCCGATGGTCAAAGGCATGCTGCAACAAAAGCCGGTTGCCTTGAGTGTAGAGCTTGCCGCTAACCTGCCTCCCTTTATGGCCGACCGCCTGCGGCTGCGCCAGATTTTGCTCAATCTCCTCTCCAATGCCATTAAGTTTACCCAGGCGGGTGCTATCAAGATGCGGGCCTGGCTGGACGACAACATCATTATGGTTAGTGTAGCGGACACCGGTATCGGTATTGCTCCGGAAAGCTTGCCCCTGGTGTTTGAAGATTACCGGCAATTGTCCAGCCAACCGCAGCGGCAGTTTCACTTTGAACGTCGCCGTCATTTAGGCACCGGCCTGGGCCTGTCTATTACCAAGGCTCTGGTGGAACTGCACGGCGGCCGGATTTGGGTGGAGAGCGACGTGGGGCGAGGCACAACCTTTTCTTTTATGCTGCCGCTTTCACCGGCGAAAGTAACCAACGGGCGTAAATTAATGGCGAATGGTCGCCAGAAAGTAGAGCCGGCCAAAGTTTATGATGGCTAATCCGAAACCTTGGGCTCAGATTACTGCCGATAGTTTGTGGCGCTGGTTCCTGTTAGGGAGTCTTGGGCTAGCCCTGGCCTGGCTGGTGCTAAATTTCGGCCTGAGTTGGCGGTGGATTGGCCGGCCTTTTGCCGGATTTCTTCATCAAAATCGGGTTGTTACCGAAAGTAATTTGCCCGGCTGGGAAACTCGTGACGTATCCAGCGGCGCGCTTAAATTGGCCGAGGCTGATGTTATCCTCAGTGCGAATGGTCAAACTCTATTCTCTTCCGAGGAATTAATTGATTACGTGGGGCGGCAAAAGGTTGGCCAGCCTATTAACTATCTGCTTACAAGTCCAGCCGGTCAAATGACTAAAGTTACCTTGTCGGTGACCCGCTTTACCGGGCAGGATTTTTTACAGTTGGTGGTCATCCCGGCCTTTTTTGCGTTGCTGGGCCTGATTGCAGCGGCAATCACTACTTATGGCTGGTCAGATTCGCCCCAGGTGCGTCTCTTTAGCTTGTTGAGCATTGCCTTTGTTTATGGGCTGGTCAGCCTGCCCGATTTTACGGTCGGCTGGCTCTTTTATGTCACTTTCTTTGGCGCTCTGTCCGGTAAATTGCTACTACCGCCTCTCTTGGTGCATTTTCTGCTGGTGTTTCCCTACCCGCGCCGGGTCCTGCAAAGCTGGCCTGCGCTCCTGCCGCTGCTTTATCTGCCGGTTCTGCCGGCTATTGTTTACCTACCGACCTTAATTAATCGCCCCGAAGTGACCGGTTACTTTACCCAATTTGTGAATGGTTATACGGCTTTTTATGCTGTCATCGGGGCCGGTTTGCTGCTGAATGTGGCCGCGCGGGCCGAGGCGCCATTTGCTCGGCGCCAGGCCGACGTGCTGCTGCTGGGATTGGTTTTGCCGGCCCTCCTGGCTGTCAGCCTTAATTTACTATTAGAGTTTAACCTTAAGCTGGTCTTTGAAGCGGTGGAACGATACGGTTTGATTGGACTGCCCATTGCCACTACGGTAGCTGTCCTTCGCTACCATATGTTTGAGCTAAAGCGCCGCCCAGCATTGCACACGTTTTACCTGAGAGCACTTAGCCTGACGCTGGTTGGCTACTTCATGTTACTCGCCTTCATCAATGCGACCACAGTCAATCTCGACTTCCTCCGCACCACCGACGTCAAGACCATTCTCTTGACCACCATGGCTTTCTTTATGGTACGTCCGGTGGTGGGGGCTGCTCGTCACAAGCTGGAACAACGTCTCTATGGCAGCATTGAGGATTTCAGGATTGGTCTGCGTTTGTTTCAACAGGAACTGCTTAAAGTGCAGTCTCGCCACGATGTAGAGGCTCTGGTGAGTTGGAACATTCCTGCTGATTTCCGCTTGCGCAGCGCCGAGTTAAGCCAGCGCGGCCGGCCCAGCAGCCCTTATGCCTTACGATTGCCCATCACGGTCAGCAATGTTTCTTTGGGGACCCTTTTTTTTGGCGGCAAGATCAACGGTCGAGATTTCACCGCACGGGAGCGGCTGATATTGCTGGAACTACAGCAGCAGCTTGCCCTGGCCTTGTGGAGTTTTGAGTTAGACGAGGCGATTCGGACCACTGAGGAACTGACCCGCTTGAAAAGCAAATTCCTGGCTAACGTTACCCATGAACTCCGCGCCCCGCTCAATGGCATCATCAACTACATCGGCTTTGTGCTTGACGGCGACACCGGTCCCCTCAATGCCGAACAGTCCGGTCATCTTAACCAGGCTCTGCAGAGTGCCGAAAAACTACTGAGCTTAATTAACAACATTTTAGACATGAGTAAAATAGAAGCAGGGCAAATGGCCTTGCAACTCCAGCCGGTTAACTTGACCGAAGTGGTTGCTGAAACCACTCCCAGAGCGGCAGAATTGCTCGGTAACAAGCCGGTCCAACTGTTGACCGACCTGGCCTCTACCCTGCCCGTTGTGCTGGCCGACCGCTTGCGCCTGCGCCAAATCATCCTAAACCTGCTCTCCAATGCCGTTAAATTTACCGACAGCGGACAGGTTTGGCTCAAGGCTTACCCGAAGAACGGGCATGTGGTTATCCAGGTGAGCGATACGGGCCGGGGCATTAAGGCCGAGTTTCTGCCGGCGATTTTCCAACAATTTACTGGCGATGGGTTGGCCGACCGGGAAGGACATGGCAACACCGGCCTGAGTCTGCCGATCACCAGGTCGCTGGTCGAATTGCATGGCGGACAGATCCAGGTTGAAAGTCAGGTTGGGCAGGGGACGACTTTCACCGTAACCCTGCCGCTTGCATCTGAGGCGATTGTAGAGATTTAGTATCAGAGATTAAACGAAACGTGTTGCGTCCTACGTGTTGCGTAAAAATTTCACGGAATACGCAACACACAAGACGAATTTTCAAAGTATCGATACCAATTCAGAGGTTTCCTATGAGCACTGATAAATTTCCAACCTATATCGCCCTGGTGGTCGAAGATGACGCTTCCGGCCTGGCGATTCTATCGGTGATGCTGCGGCGGATTGGCGTGCGCACGGTCATGGAACGTTTTGCCCGTGATGCGGTAGATCGAGCTAAAAAGATGACCAAGGTGGATATGATCTTTTTGGATTTGGGCCTGCCGGATGGCGATGGTTACGAAGTGCTGGCCCAAATCAAGCAGGACCCCGCGCTCCGAGCTGTGCCCACCATCGCCGTGACGGCCCGCGATGCCAGCACCGAAATGCCCAAGGCCCAGGCCGCCGGCTTCGATGGTTTTCTGGGCAAACCCCTCAACCGCAACCGCTTCCCCGACCAGATTCGCCGGATTATGGAGGGGGAGGGTGTGTGGGAGATATATAACTGAAGCGAATTGGTAGGGAGCTGGAATGGTATAAGTTATGCGTATCGCGTATACTCATCATGCCCAACAACGAATGGTGCAAAGAAAAATTAGTGCGGACCAAGTTGAAGAAACGATAGACGCGCCGGACGAAATTTTGCCCGGTGACAATGGGAAGAAATTGCTGTAAGACAATATGGCAATTACGAAATCCGTGTCGTTTATGAAGAGACTGACGCTGATACTGCTATAATTTATACGGTGATTAAAACACGGGCGCTGGGATGAAAGGTAAGGAGGGCAGACCATGAAAATAGACTACGACCCACAAGCGGATGCAATTTACATTCAACTACGGCCAGGTGAAGTGGATGATACTCTTGAGGCCGGAAAGTATGTTTATGTAGATGTTGATAAAGAGGGTATGCCTCTGGGTTTGGAGATTCTGTTTGCTGGGCGGTTATTAGCCCAGGAGGATATGACCAGTGTTACAGTAAACATCAGACGAATAGCTGAATATACTTAATGTCAAGTAGTAATCCTCTTTGAAAGCACAAAACATATCCCCTTGATCGTTATCACCGCAAATCCCCTGGATATTACCCAAAATAGAGTAATCGAGTCAGGAGTGGATGTCTACCTAAATGCTCCGATTGATATTGATGAATTCTCCACTGTGATTAAAGCTTATCTCTCATAATTGCGGAGGTGAAGATTAACTTCAGCGATCATCTGCACAATTGAGTTTTCGATTTGTGGCTATAAAGGATGTGGAGATAATATCAGGCATTATCTTTTTAGCGAAAAGGAAGGATTATGACCCAAGAATCGTTTCAACTCGACCTCAGCGAAAAAGGCAAAGACAAAAACGGCCAGACGATTTCGCTGGACCGGCGGCTGTTCATGCAGTTGCTGGCTTATGGCGGCTGCCGCAACACCGGCGCGTTGATCGAAGCCCTGGACCAGACCAATTTCGACAGCGTGCTGTACGCCGACCTCAATGATCCCCAGGGCATCGCCTTGCTGGTCATGCACGAAGACCCGGACTATTTTGTCACCGAGCTGCGCCAACTTCTCAACCAGCCGCTCTTTGCCGGCCTGACCCCCAAGCCCGAATACACCATGTTGGGCCGGACTTACTCCGTCGGTTACGAGCAGGATTTGGAAGCAACGCTGCTGACCCGCCCCCGCCGCCGCGTCCTCGACCCGGAGTGGTTGTGGGCGGTTTGGTATCCGCTGCGGCGGGTCAAAACATTTGAAACCCTGCCGGAGCAGGAGCAAAAGCTGGTCTTGATGGAGCATGGCGGCATCGGTATGTCCTTTGGCAAAGCGGGCCTGGCCCACGATATTCGCCTCTCCTGCCACGGCCTGGATAAGAATGATAACGATTTTGTGATCGCCGTACTGGGCCGGGAACTGTATCCCTGTTCCGCTGTGGTTCAGGCCATGCGTAAAACCAAGCAGACCTCCCAATATTTGGAGAGCCTGGGGCCGTTCTTCATCGGCAAGGCCATCTGGCAGGCTAAAATTGATTGAGTCTTAGCTCAATTCAACCGGCTCAGCCGCTCTTCCATCATCTCCAAATGCTGCTTTAACCAGTTGGTATCCGGGGCGTCGGGGTTGAGGAAGAGGTAGCGCTGGATGTCGAATGTCGCCTCCCGCAGCCGGTTGAGCCGGTAGGCGACGACGCCACGGTCTCTCAATTCTCCCGTCTCATCCGGCTGGACGAGCAACATTAAATCAAGGGTACGATATGCTCGTTCCCAATTTTCCTGCCGTAGATAAATTTGTTTCAAATTTAGGAGCATCCGAAACAGAATGGCCTGTTTGCTGGCCGAAATGAGGAATTGCTCTCTAAAAGCGAGGCGTTCCGAAAACTGGACCCGGCACAGGGCCAGGCAATCGTCTTCGCTGAGAACTGCTCCCTTATTAAACGCATCAATGTAAATTGGCGCATCCGGTACGCCATAGCCGACGATGAAATGTCCCGGCAAGCCCAGGCCGGCCAGGGGCAAGCCCAGCCGCCAGCCGATTTCCAGGCAAATCACACTCAACGAGATGGGAATGCCCGTCCGCCGCTCCAAAACCTTATCCAGAAAAGAGTTGTTGGGGTCGTAGTAATTGTCGCTGTTGCCGTGAAAACCCAACTCTCCGAACAAGAAGTGTGTGAGCGTCTTAACCTGCTCCGGGGCGGTTTTGGCCTCGTGCATGGCAGGCTGGAGGGTCTCGGCCATGTTGTCTAACAGCGCCAGGTAATAGTCCAAAAGATTTGATGTTTGATTTAAATACTCAGATATCAGCAAGGCCGCGCGCGCGAGATTGATCTGCGGGTCACTTTTGGCCAATTCTCTGCTGAAAGCCTCTTTTGCTGTGGACGGCATCTTAAGATTCCTTTAAAGACTTCCCGTTTACTGTCTACTGTTTACCGTCTACCCTCTACTGTCTACCCAATCCAATACCTGGCTCAATTCCGTGATGCGCTGGACACCCGGGGGCAGCTTTTCCGGTGCGGGCTGGTTGGACCGGTCACACCACAGGCCGCAGGCATAGCCACCCGCCTCGACCGCGCCGCTGGCGTCCACTTCCAGATTGTCGCCGACGTACAAACACCGCTCGGCGGGCGTTTCAAGCCGGGCCGCTCCCTCGACAAAGATGGCCCGGTCGGGCTTGTAGAGGTCCAATTCACCGCTGATGAGGATATGTTGGGGCTGGATAAATTCGCCCAGACTTGCTTCGATCACCGGCCGGATGGCGGGCGAGTGGTTGGTGATGATAGCCAGCCGCAGCCCTTGCCCCGCCAGGGCCTGAAGAGCAGGCAGCGTGTCCGGGTAAAAGACAAACGGCAGATGGGCGTAGGCGTTATAAATTTCCTCCGCCACTTCGGGCAGCGCCTCCGGGTGGCCCAGCAGTTCCAAAAGCTGCTGGTAGTAAACAATGAGACCTTGCTTTGTTTGCGGGGCCAGAGGACCGGGCAGCCGGCCCGTCTCAATGCGCGCATGGCGTTCCTGCCTGGCCGCCTCGATGAGGTCATGGGTGTAGCTCAGGCCGACATGCCGCAGCAGCGCCGAGGTCCGCTCCACCGTCGAAACATCGCCCAGCGCCGCGCCCAGGGTCATGTCCCAATCGAAGAGGACGGCTTTGATTTTGGCTGGGTTTGAAGGGATCATCATTTTTTCTTCTTGTTAGGGATAATCAACTTTTGTCCGCTGCGGATCAGGCGAGGATCCTCCAGGCCATTGCGGGTGACAATGGCTTCGACAGTGACGCCAAATTGCAGGGCGATGCCGCCCAGGGTGTCGCCAGGCTGGACGATGTAGATGCGCGGCGTTGGGCTGGGCGTGGGGGTGGGCGGCAGGGTGGCGTCGGTGGGCCGGATGACGGCTTCTTCGGTGAAACCGAGGCTGGCGAGCATAGCCTGGAACACCGGCTCGGCCGCTGACCATTTTTCGCCGGGAGCGAGGACGACCAGATAGTAGCCGACGTCGTTATGGCTGGTCACGGCAACCCTGGCCAGGCCCGGCTGACCGCCGTCGGTGTAGCTAAAGTTCAAATCGGTCAAGGTCCAGGTCGTCCCGGCCATGGTCAGCGCGCTTTGTTGGAAAAGTTTGGTATTGGCCGGAAAGTCGGCTAAAATATTGGCTAGGACAGTCGCCGGTTCGATACTGTTGTCGCTCGAAATACCGGCCCAAAGCGCCGGTTCCCCCCATTGTCCCGGCTCAAGTCCGGCGGTAGTCGGCGCAAAAATGACCCGCAGCGAGGTTTCTTTTTTGCGCCAGCCGCCGGGATAATCCAGCGTAAGGCCCAGGGCCACGCTGCGAAAGGGGAGCATTTCCACCGGGCCGGGTGTCACGGCTGCCAGCGGGGCAATGGTCGGCGTTGGGCCGGGGCGGGGCGAGGGAGCCTCAAAAACGGCGCCTCGACTGAGAGCCAGGGTGTTGCCGGTGAGCAGGATAATCGCCGTGACGATGACCAGGGCCGTAAAAGAAAAAACAAGCAGCGCCATCAAGATGATCCGGGCAATCTGCCCCGGGCCGCTGGGTTGGGGTTTGGGCTGAAACATTGACGAACTCCATCGCCCACAACGTGGACTACCGGGGTATGATACCAATTTTAGAAGTTGTTGCCAATTTAGGAGCTTAATAATTCCACTCGCTTGGTGCCCAAATTCTGTCCGGTACGAGCTGGCAAACATGGAGTGAGTTCTTAATAATTTGGTAAGAAAGTCGTTTTATAGTGGGGATGTAACAAAAATTGGTGTCGCTAGGCTAACCGAGTTTTAGGAGGAGTTATGATCAAGATTCGTTCGTCTGAGATTACGCCGGAACACATCTATCTTTCCCGGCGCAGATTTATGGTGGGGATTGGGGCGCTGGCGGCCAGTTCGGCCCTGTTGGCGGCCTGCGGGACCCAGGGCGCGGCGGTGAAGGAGGAGGAGAGTAAACCCACAGATTTGAAAACCACGGCCACCACCGACGAGTTGGGGGATAAGCTGACCTCCTTTGAGGCAGTAACTAACTACAACAACTATTATGAGTTTTCAACCAGCAAAGAGATGGTGGCTAAGCTGGCCAAAGATTTCAAAACCTCGCCCTGGACCATTGAGGTCGGGGGGTTGGTCAACAAGCCCCAAACTTATGGCTTCGAGGATTTGCTCAAGAAGTTCACCCAGCAGGAGCGAATCTATCGCCTGCGCTGCGTCGAAGCCTGGTCTATGGTCATTCCCTGGCAGGGTTTTCCCCTAGCCGAACTGTTGAAAGAAGTCGAACCGACCTCCAAGGCCAAGTATGTCCGCTTTGAAACCCTGTTTGACCCGGAGCAGTTGCCCGGCCAGCAGAGCGCCTGGTATACCTGGCCCTACGCCGAAGGGCTGCGTCTGGACGAAGCGATGAATGACCTGGCTATCCTGTCAACCGGCCTGTATGGCAAGGAACTGCTGCCCCAGAACGGCGCACCGCTTCGCCTGGTAGTCCCGTGGAAGTACGGCTTCAAGAGCATCAAGTCTATTGTGAAAATTGAGCTGGTGGAAGAACAGCCGACCTCCCTCTGGATGGCCGCCGCGCCCAACGAATATGGCTTCTACGCCAACGTCAACCCGGCGGTAGATCACCCGCGCTGGTCCCAGGCCAGCGAGCGGCGCATCGGCGAATTTGGCCGGCGGCCGACACTGCCTTTCAACGGCTATGAAGAGGAAGTAGCCCAGCTTTACAAAGATATGGATTTGAGGGCCAACTATTAATGAAGACGCTGCGGAAAAATTGGCTGCGTATTTTAACCCACGTCGGGGCGCTGATCCCGCTGGCCTGGTTGTTATGGGATTATTGGTTCGACCACTTGACGGTCAATCCCATCCAGGATATTACCTTTCGCACCGGCAAGCCGGCCTTGATCCTGCTGGTGCTGTCGCTGGCCTGCACCCCGGTGAATACCTTGTTTGGGTTCAAACAGGTGCTGCCGCTGCGCAAGCCGCTGGGGCTGTACGCCTTTATGTACGTTTGCCTGCACTTTCTGACGTTTGTCGGGCTGGATTATGGCTTTGATTGGGGCCTGCTCTATGAAGCCATCTTTGAGAAACGATACGCCCTGGTCGGATTTGCCGCTTTCCTGATCCTGCTGCCGCTAGCTCTCACCTCGACCCAGGGCTGGATGCGGCGGCTGGGCAAGAACTGGAAGCGGCTGCATCGCTGGGTTTACCTGGCCGGTCTCCTGGCCGTCGTGCATTACGTCTGGCTGGTCAAGTCGGACATCCGCGAGCCGCTGCTGTATGGGGCGGGGGTGGTTATTCTGCTCTGCTTGCGTCTGCCCGCCGTGCGCAAAGCCGCGGCCAATTTTCGCAGCCGTTTCAAAAAGGAGCGCCGCGCCCGGACGGTTATTGACAGTGTTTAGTCTAAATTTTAGCTCACAGCCCCGCTGATTGGCGGGGCTTTTTTATGTCCACCCTCCTCCTCATCGGCCATGTCATTTCGAGACCAAAGGTCGAGAAATCCCTGCGAGGCAGCAATTAGAATCTTTGTTATCCCTCTGAAAGTACCTTGCGGGGAGTGGAGGTTTTGTGAGGCGGGTCGTTGCGCTGGAAATAGGCCGACAAATCCAGGGCTTCGTGGCGCAGCACCGACTCTAGGAGTTTTTTGCTGTCCAGCACCACAATCGGGCCGAGCAGGTGTTCGGTAAATTCGGACTTGGGCTTGTGCATTTCGACGAAGATGGTGGCGTGTTTATTCAGTTTCTGGATGCGCGAGACCGTATGCAGTGTTTTTAGATCAGGCTCCTGAAAGCGGGCGTTGGCAAAGACGAAGATGTATGCCGCCTCTTGAATGTTGGCCTGCTGCAGCGCCGCCGGGCTGATTGGCACGCCGCGCACAAAGTGGTACTGCGGATAGGGGTTGACCATGACCAGGTCGGAAATAATCACAACCTCGCGCTGAGCCAGCTCCGGGTAGCGATCCAGCACTTGCAGCAGCTCGTCGGCAAAGGCGGTGTATTCGCAGATGACGAGGTGATTCTTGGCTTTGATCTGGGCCATGCCCAGCCGGTCTTTATTGACAAACTGCTCCACGGAATTGGCGGTCAGGGTGATGAAGTTGGTGTAGAGGTAAATGCCGACAATAAACGTAATGGCCGCGGCAATCCGTCCCTGGGTGGTGTGGGGGGCAATATCGCCGTAGCCCACCGTCGTTGAGCTGACGATCCACCACCAGATCACGTCGCCAAAGGAGGTGATGCCGGGATTGACCCCATGCTCATAGGCCCAAAAGAGCGAGCTGGTAACGGCAAAACTAACCAGGAGCAAAAGGCCCAAGAATCGAATTTGCTTTCTCATGCAGCCTCCAGACCTTAAAGGTCCGCTACGCGAGATCTTTAGGGTCTTTATTTGCGCTTGAATTTTTACACGAGTGGAAGCGATTGGTACAGCCTAACCTTTATTATTGTACCCTTAATCAGGCCAGTAGAAAATAGGATTTCAGGCGCAACACCTCCAGGCGGGAAATGCTTCCCAATCTAAAATCAATTTTAATTGACATCCCCCCCCAATTAGACTAGAATTTAGTAGCAAAAATGGGAGTAAGGAGTAGGGACGCAAAGCGAGGAGTAAGGGGTTTTTCCCTACTCCCTACTCCTTACTTCATTACTCTCCCGAGGTAAATATCCTATGACCATGACCAGCGCCGAAATTCGGCAGGCGTTTTTAGATTACTTTGAAGAAAATAAGCATACTATCGTTCCCAGTTCTTCGCTGGTGCCGGCCGATGACCCGACCTTGCTTTTTACCAACGCGGGCATG
Organism: Anaerolineales bacterium; assembly: GCA_015075185.1. Taxonomy (GTDB): domain Bacteria; phylum Chloroflexota; class Anaerolineae; order 4572-78; family J111; genus DSQQ01. The sequence continues at coordinate 335,858 of JABTUW010000006.1, forward strand.
GTCCAGTTTAAGGATGCTTTTTTGGGATTGGAAGAGCGGCCCTACAAACGGGCTACGACCTCCCAGAAGTGCATGCGCGTCTCCGGCAAGCACAACGACCTGGAAAATGTCGGTCCGTCGCCGCGCCACCACACTTTTTTTGAGATGCTGGGCAACTTTTCCTTGGGCGACTATTTCAAGCGTGATGCCATTCGTTTTGCCTATGAGTGCCTGACCCGGGTCTATGGCATCTCGCCGGAGCGGCTTTACTACACCGTCCATACTAACGACGACGAAGCGTTTGACATCTGGACAAAGGAAATGAAGGTTTCGCCGGAGCGGGTCTATCGCATGGGCGATAAGACCAACTTCTGGCAAATGGCCGATGTTGGCCCCTGCGGCCCTACCTCCGAGCTGCACTACGATTGGGGTCAGGAATTCTGCACCTGCGGCCAGCTCGATTGTTCAGTGTATTTGGACAACGGCTGCGAGCGCTGGCTGGAAGTCTGGAACCTGGTCTTTATGCAGTTCAACCAGGCCCCCGACGGCAGCCGGACCCCGCTGCCCAAACCGGGGGTGGATACCGGCATGGGACTGGAGCGGATTGTCTCGGTGGTGCAAAACAAGCGGGCCAATTACGAAACCGACCTGTTTATGCCGATCATGCGGCGGATCCAGGAGCTGCTGGGTCACAACGAAGCCCAGATGCAGGAGCATCTGATTGCCTACCGGGTCATCGCCGACCATGGCCGGGCCATCACTTTTATGATTGGCGACGGGGTGATGCCCGGCAACGAAGGGCGCTCCTCGGTCTTGCGTCTGATTTTGCGGCGGGCGGCGCGTTATGGCCGCTTGGCCGGCTTTGAAGGTCCTTTTCTGGCTAAGATTGCCGATAAAGTCATCGAGGAGATGGGCGACCATTACATTGAGTTGAAGGCTCGCCGCCAGTTTATCCTCAACGTTATCACCCAGGAAGAAGAGCGCTTCTTGAAGACCTTTGCCAATGGGCTGGAACTCATCGCCGGGCTGGTCGAAAAGTTGAAAGCTGCCGGTAAAACGGAGATTCCGGGGGATGAGGTTTTTAAACTCTACGCCACCTATGGCTTTCCCAAAGACTTGACTCGCATCATTGCCGACGAGGAGTATGGCTTTACGATTGATGAACCGGGTTACCAGAAGGCGTTTGACCGCCATACGGAAATATCGGGCGGCGACAAGCTGGGCGAGATTGCGGTAGATGTGCTGCAAGTCTATGCGGGTCTGTTTGATCAACTCAAGAGTGAAGGCAAACTGTCGGAAAGCGGCGTGATTCACAATCCCTATGACAGCATGGAGCTGCCCAGTTCCGTCGTGGCGATTTTGCGGGATGGGACGGTCGTCAACAGCGCCGGTGAGGGCCAGAAAGTCGAGCTGGTGCTGGCAGCAACGCCTTTCTATGTCGAGTCAGGCGGCCAGGTGAGCGATACGGGCGAAATTGTCCATTATGCCAACCCCGAAGCGACGCCCAAGTGGGCGATGGAGGTCAGCGGTGTGGCCAAGCCGGTCAATGGATTGATTGTGCATGAAGGGATGATCACAGAAGGCACCATCAACGTGGGTGATCCGGCCTGGGCGATTGTGGATTACGAGCGCCGCTGGGATATTATGCGCAACCATACGGCGACCCACGTACTGCACCGCGAACTGCGGCGAGTGCTGGGCGATCACGTCGCTCAGGCTGGCTCGTTGGTGGCCCCGGATCGTCTGCGCTTCGACTTCAGCCACACCCAGATGGTCAGCCAGTCGGAATTGGATGAGATCGAGCACGCCTGTAATGAGACAATTTTGGCCGATTTCCCAGTGGCGGCTCATCAAAAAAGCTTCAACGCCCTAAAGCAGGCTATCGCCTCCGGGGAAATTATGGCCCTCTTTGGAGAGAAATACGGGGAGGTGGTGCGGGTTATCCGCATCGGCGCGGATGGTCAAGCCTACAGCCGGGAATTATGCGGGGGCACTCATGTCGAAAGGACGACCCAGATTGGTATGCTGCACATTACCAGTGAAGGCAGCGCCGCCGCTGGCGTGCGCCGGATCGAAGCTGTCACCGGACGGGCGGCGCAGGAGTTGATCCAAGGCCGGCTGGTGACGCTGGAGCAAACGGCCGCCTTTTTAGGCGTCACCCCGGAGGAGGTCTATCGCCGCTCCATCTCGTTAATGGCTCAGTTGCAGGAACACGAGAAAAAACTGAAAGAGTTGCAGCGTAAGCTGGCGCGGGTTGAATTTGAGCGGCTGTTAGCCAAAATGCGCGAGGTTAAGGGTGTCAAAGTTATTTCCCTGCAAGTTGACGCGCCGGATGTGGCTCTGCTGCTCGAGATGAGCGACTGGTTTCGGGACCGGCTCGGTTCTGGGGTGGTGGTTTTAGGTGCAGTTCTCGAAGGCAAGCCCACAATTATCGCGACCGTGACCGATGATCTGGTTAAGCGCGGGCTGCATGCGGGCAAGCTGGTTAAAGAGGTGGCCCAGGTGGTTGGCGGTGGCGGCGGCGGCAAGCCGACGATGGCCCAGGCCGGCGGCAAGGACGCGGCCTATTTGGGCGATGCGCTGGCTAAGGTGGAGAGCCTGGTCGGTGAGGCGATTGGTTAATGTGAGGCTATTAGTTCTACGTATTAGGTATCGGCGGGAGGTTTATCGCTAGGTTTCTGCTAATTGAATAGGTAAACATAAATATTCGCATCCTTAGATATTGTTAGCCATCCATGAAATTCCTGCGCCGGTTTCCTCAAGGGACAAAACAAAGACCTACAGCCTACAGCCTGGTTGACATTGGCCGGGATACGGTTAAAGCCGTCGTGGCGCTGGTCAAGCCCGATCAGCCGGAAGTGGAGATTATTGGTTATGGGCTGGCTGAGACAGGCGGACACGATATTACCGGCGGGCGGCTTGAGGCGGCAGCGGTCACTGCCCCGGTCAACGCGGCCCTGACTCAGGCCGAGGACAGCACCGAGGCAGTGGTTGGGCACAAAATTGTGCCGGACGATGTGATTTTTGCCCTGGCCGGTCGAGCCAGCATAGGCCAGTTGTTTACCGTCCAGCAAACTCGTCCCAAAGCGCAGGAACCGATTACGGCTAAAGAACTGGCCAACCTTAGAGCCAGGGCTGAACGCCTGGTGCGGCAGAACTTGGCCCATCTGCCGGTTGAGGGCGGCCAGTGGCAGGCTCTGGCGGTGACTGACGCCGGGATTCGCCTGGACGGACACTTGGTGCTGGAGGGCTTGGGGCTGACCGGTCAGGAGCTTTCCCTGTCGGTTTTTGGCGTGGCCGGTCAAGCGGGCGCGTTACGCGCCCTGCAGGTGCTGGCCAACCGGCTTGATTTGGAAGTGGCTAATGTGGTGGCTGCCTCGCAGGCCCTGGCTGCGGTAACTCCCCAGGCTGAAGCCATTATTGTGGATACCGGCCTCTCCGGCACAGATATTTGTTTAATCCGGGATAACGCGCTGGTAGCGGCTGGCTCGGTCCCATTTGGCGGGGCTTTTTTCACCCAAGCCATAGCCCAGGCTCTCAGTCTTGACCCGGCTGAGGCTGAAAAATTAAAACGAGCTTTTGTGGCCAACGCTTTGCCTCAAGAGAAGGCTGGCCAACTCGAGGCTGTTTTGGGTACAGCCCGGTGTCGCTGGTATGATGCCGTGATGGAGTTTTTAGCCGAGTCCGCCCAGGGAAAACCGCTGCCGCGCAAAATCTATTTAACCGGTGGAGGCAATCTGCTCCCCGGCCTGGATAAGCTGTTGCGCACCGATCCGGCACTTTTTCAGCGTGCTCCAGAAGTGGCTCGACTGGGCGCTCAGGCATTAGGGGCAGCTAAAGATTTGACTCAGGGTTTGGATTACAATTTATTCGGGCTGGCCTTGAGTCTGCTGGTAGGGCTGCCGGATTAGGGCGAAATTTGGAGGATTAACATCATCTCTGTATGGAAAAAGTTGTTTTAAAGCTTGAAGAAACGGACGATATTACATCCATTCGTAGCAGAATGGATTTTGCCTTGGTTCCGCCTACGGTTGGAAATGGGCGGGTCAAACGCCTGCTGCTGGTGGCGCCGCGCAAAAATAAGGCCCTGCAAAGCCTGGTCAATATGAAGCTGCTGGCCCGCGCGGCTCAAACCAGGGCTGTTGAGTTGGCTGTGGTCAGTGACCACCCGACGGTGCGGGATTTTGCCAAGGTGGCGGGGATCAAAGCTTTTGCTAATCTGCACAGCGCCAAATGGGCCGGCTGGGTTTCGTCAGAAACTCCGGTAGCAACGCCCCAGGAAACTGCGCCGCCGGTCACACCGGCGCCGCTGGAGGAGCGGGGGAGTCAGGCCAGACGAGCTAAACGTAAAAAATATCGGGTGATCCAGGGCAGTGGGCGAGTCAACATTTGGCAGCAGTTTGGCGCGTTGATTTTGCTCAGTATTCTGGCCCTGGCCCTGGTGGTGGGTGTCTTTGCCCTCTTGCCGCAGGCGACGGTGATCCTCATTCCCGTGGCGAAACCCCTTGAAACGAATCTGGTTGTTAAAGCTGACCCCACGGCTAAATCGCTGGATTTCAAAACGCTCACTTTTCCGGCGCGGACGGCCCAGGTAGAACTGGCACTATCAGGCGAGATTGAAACGACCCAGACCGAATTAGCCCCGGTGGGCAGGGCCGAAGGAACTGTTACTTTTATCAACCGGACCGAGCAGCCGCAGCTTATTCCTGTCAGTACCACACTGACAACTTCGGCGGGACAGCCGCTTCAATTTGTTACTGCCTATACAACAACGATCCCGCCCGGGGCTGGGGCTACGGCTACCCCAACGCTGGTGACTGCCGTCGAGCCGGGGCCTGCCAGTAATGTGGGGGCGGGCCAGCTTAATCGCTTTGAAGACCCAACTTTTGGCTTGCTGGCCAGGGTTATTAATGAGCAATCTCTGGCCGGAGGGAAGATGGAACCGGCCAAAATTGTGGTACAGGATGATAAAGAGCGGCTGCAAGCCTATCTTCGCCAGAAGATTCAGCAAGAAGGGTTGAGCCAGTTGCAGGCTTCTTTGGGCGAGCAGGAGTTTATCTCCCCGGAGACACTGCAAGTGATTGTGCTGGACGTGAAGTATCGAGAATTTTCAGGCGATTTTTCCGACACCTTTGGGGGTGAGATGCAGGCGGTGGTACGTGGCACAGTCGTGGGCGGTTACAATGCCAACCGGCTGGCTCTGGCCGCTCTGGAAGCCCAAGTTCCGCCCGGTTATGAACTGGATACTCGGGGCCTGCATTTTGGAGCGGGTGAGGTTCTGGACATCCAGGAACAGACAGTCACCTTCCGCATCATTGCTTCAGGGCTGGCCGTGCCGGTTATTGATAAGCATGAAGTCGCCGATGAGGTCGCCTGGCTGCCCATTGGTGAGGCTCAAAATTTGTTGAATCAGCGGTACGACCTGGCTACCGTACCTGGCGTAGAACTGGAGCCAAGCTGGTTTGTGGAGTGGCTGGGCCGATTACCCTACTCACCCTTCCGCATTGAGGTGGTCGTCAAAGAGGCGGTCACGCTGGTGGCCGATAGTGATTGAATTACCATGCGGCTGATGGCTCTGGATATTGGTGAGCGGCGGATTGGTATTGCCGTCAGTGAGAGCGGCATTTTAGCCACCCCGCACAGTGTTTTGCAGCGCAAATCCAAGCAGGAAGATTTTGCCAGGCTGAGACGCCTGGTGACCGAATTGAAGATGGAGCGGGTCATTGTTGGCCTGCCCTATTCGCTGAGTGACCCGGAAGAGATTGGGCCGCAGGCTCGCCGGGTCATGCGTTACGCCGAGGCCCTGGCGGCAACGTTGCCTGTCCCCATTGAATATTTTGACGAGCGTTATTCGACGGTTGATGCAGCCGCGTCGCTGTCCGCCCTAGGGGAAAAAAAAGTAGCCATTGACGCCGCCGCAGCGGCAGTGATTTTGCAGAATTACCTGGACTCGCTTAAGGATAACTCAATAAATCAAGGATACGAGCCTGGCATGGATTCAGATAATGGCTAAAAAGAAAGATAAAGTGGTCGAAATCTACATCCCCAGTGAATTGGGCTACGAGAGAATTCCCATGGCGGCGGCAGCCACCGTAGCCCAGCGCATGGGCTTTTCCCCGGATCGGATTGAAGACTTAAAAACTGCCATTAGCGAAGCTGTGACCAATGCGATTGAGCATGGCAATCAATCCAACGAGGGGGTCAAAGTTCTGGTTGAGCTGACCGTTCAGGACAAGTCTTTGACCTTAAATGTGGTGGATCAAGGCAAAAAACCAATCCCTGACATAGCCACCGATGTGGGCGAGACGTTTGAAAGCCGTCCCGGTTACCCAAGAGGGTTGGGGATGTTTTTGATCAGGCGGCTGGTGGATGAAATAGTCGTATCGGCCAAGCCGGGACGTAATGAAGTGCGCATGGTTATCCATCTGGAACCAAGATCTAGCTGATTTTTGTATAACTGAGGATCTTCGCCATCTCGTTCCCACGCTTTGTGTCACGCTTGCGTGGGAACAAGAGAAGATTTAGAAAGTTTGAATGTAAACTTCAATGAGCAGCCGGCCGAGTTGTAGCATGTCCCCGTCGTGGAGCGCTTCGGGCAAATAGGGAACGAGGCGATTACCGTTAATGAAAGTGCCATTCCTGCTGGCCAGGTCTTCGATGATAATGGCCCCACTTTGGCTAAAGATACCGGCGTGACGCCGCGAGACGCTTTTGGCTGCCTCACCATCATGGGTCAGGTCAATCTCGGGAAATATATTGACCGTAGGATCCATCCGCCCCAGGTAGACGAATTTGTTAAACGGAAATTCAACCTCGCGTTTTTTGTCGCCTATTTTAAGGCGAATGAGGGTTGGCCTCGCAGGTTGCTGGTCTGAAATAAGAGCCTGGGAATGAGAGGATGGCCCACCCTGCCAGGCAATAGTGGTTACGTCTAAATGATCGGTTTCCCGGTTTTCCTTATCAAGCAAACAATAACCACATTCGTTACAAAATATTGTATTAATGACATGGGTTGATTGACAGAATTGACACTTGACCATCATCACATTACTTCTCTAGAACTTTCGTATATTCAAAAATCTTCTTGAGCTTGACCGCTAATCATCCTACCTTATATCAAATGATAACACAGCCAAATTTGAAATTGGTTTGAACTTACCAAAAATAGGTTTAGATAAGAGCCACGCAGAGGCTTGCCGGCTCTCTCCTCCTTAATTCTCCCTTAGCAAAGTCCAATTAATAACCTGAGTTCGATGTTTTGCGTAAAATGGACAGGATTTACAGAATTAACAAGATTTTTGAACTTTTTTATCCTGTAAATCTTGCCGTAGGTCCTGTCAAGAAAATAAAAACTCCGAACTGAGGTTAATAAGAAGAAGATACCCCTTGTGTAAACGACAGTATTGCCGTAAAATTTAGGGTATGTGTTCTTCATCTTTAGCGAGCAAGCTGTTACGCTATCAGGGATAAATTTTTATGGCCACTATTCTTTATGTTGACCATGATCAGGCTGCTCAGAAATTAATCCAAAATACGCTCAGCGAACAATATAATGTAATAATTGCTGCTGACGGTCCGACGGCTGTTCAATATTGTGCCATGATTCAGCCAGACCTGGTTTTAATAGATTTGGCCTTGCCGGACATCGAAGGCCACGAACTCGTTTCCCGCTTAAAGATGTTCATGCCCCAGACCCCTATTCTGGTGATTGGCAATGACAACCTGGAACGGAGTGAATCATTGAGCTTTAGCTCTAACTTCAGCGGCTTTCTAAATAAACCCATCCAGGTTGATGAACTGCTGCAAAGCGTCCACGCCGTGCTACCCCCGCTGGCTCCTTTACCTGAGTTGTTAACTCCTTTGCCAGATGATCAGGCGGTCAAGCGGTTCCAGTTTCAAATTGCGGCCTTAAATCAGGCTAACCAGCGCCTAGCCTCTCTCAATGCCATCAGTGCGCTCATTGGCACCAGTCTTGACGTGGAACATCTGATGGATGAAATCCTGGCCCAGGTCCAGAAAACCATTGATTTTGATAGTGCGACCCTTTTGCTTTTGAAGGGAGATTTTCTGGAAGCAGCCGCTTCACGGGGTTTTTCGGATTACCGGCGGGGGATGAATATTTATCGCCGAAATGAGAAAAATTCGGCCTGGCACGCGGTTAATAATAAACTCCCTCTCATTATCAAGGACGTGACCCAAAGCGAGTATTGGGAGCCTCGACCTGAGTTAAGCCGTATCCGTTCCTGGCTGGGAGTTCCGCTGATTTATAAAGATCGCGTGGTGGGGGTCCTCACCCTGGATAAGAATGAGCCGGACGCTTTTACCGATACCGATGCCCGTTACGTTTTTACCCTGGCTTACCAGATTGGCATTGCCGTAGAAAATGCCCAACTTTTTGAGGAATGGGAGGATCAAGCTACCCGGCTCAAATTGATTAATGAGGTTGCCCGCGAAATCTCGACCATTCTGGAAATGAACAACCTCTTTGAAGCTCTGGCTAAAGCTATTTACGAGCGCCTGCATTATGATCGAGTGGCCATTTTGCAGGTTGACGAAACCCGCTCATTTCTCATCTTGAAGGCGATCTATGGCGAAGCGCCGCCGTCCCTTACTCCCGGTCTCTACCGGCAAAGTATAGATGACGGTTTGATTGGTAAAGCAATTAGGCTGGGCCAATCTCTTTTGGTCAACAATGTTTCTAAAGATAGCGATGTTCTGACTTTCGAGGGGATGGAGATCAGGTCCGAATTGGTCGTCCCCATTTTTGTAGAGAACCAGGTCGAAGCGGTCATCAATATTGATCAAAGTTATGCCGGTGGTTTTAGCGATCATGATTTGTGGACACTGAACAGCTTAGCCAGCCAGGCCGCAACTGCCCTGGCGAATGCTCGCCTGTACCGTGACCTGGCCCAACGTCTGCGGGATTTGGCCGTGTTAAATGACGCCAGCCAGGCCCTTACCTCGACTATTGCCCTGGATGAGTTGCTGGCTATCATTACCGATCGGGTCTGCATCGCCTTATTAGCCGAGAACGGCTACGTGCTTTTGGTAGACAGCAGCGACGATAAGCTGGCACTGGCGGCGGCTAGCGGGTCCGGCGCAGCCGATTTGGTCGCAACGAAATTAAGTATTCACCTTAAATTGTTTGAGCAGGCTATTTTAGAGGGAGTGCCGTGCCTGTTTAAGTTGACCCCGGAGAACCCTCACTTATTTGCCGGGTTGGACCAAATCCTCCATCGAAAAATCCAGACCATGCTGGTTGCGCCGTTAAAGACGCGCGGCATTATTATTGGCCTGGTCATCTTAATTAATAAGCAGACGGGTGATTTCGGTACAAATGACTTGAACTTACTCAGTGCTCTGAGTCAATTAATGGCCGGAGCCGTGGAAAATGCCCAGCTCTTCAAACAGATTCATACCTATTCAGACAGGCTGGAGCGGACAGTTCAGGCCCGGACCGAACGGCTGCAAGCCATTAAAAAGATCAGCCAGGTAGTAAGCCGGGGTTTAGATTTGGACGAACTGCTGGTCGTAGTGGGTAGAGATATTAGCCAAATTTTTACCCCGGAATTCACTCAACACGATGATGTTCAGGTTACTATCGGTTTGGTTGATGGTTCAAACCTGACTCTCCAAAAGATTTATGATCCCGCCTTGCTCCCCCGTGATGCTTCACCCAATGACCGGCAAAAATCGGCAGCTTCAGCCGGGCTTGCCCAGAAATCTATTCGCTCGGCTCGATCTCTGACCCTTAAAATCAAGCCCGAAAAACTCATGGGCCAGGTGATTCACCAGGCCAAACCTCTTATTCTCACTAAAGAGGATAGCCAAAACCTCTATCGGGTGGAATTTGGCCAGGTAGACGAACAAATTTGCACGGTGATGATGGCCCCACTCATTACCGGCGGCAAAACGATTGGCCTGATTATGGTCGCCAGCCAAATGCTCTATGCTTTTGACGAAAGTGATCTGGAAACTCTGGAATCTCTGGCTTTTCAGGTAGCGAGTGCAGTTGAGCATGCGCAACTCCTGCAAAAGACCCGTGAAATTGCTATTGTGGAAGAGCGGACGCGATTGGCGCGGGATATGCATGATGGTGTGGCCCAAAATCTGGCCTATCTGCTGATTCAAGTAGACCGCTGCTTGAATATGGTTGAAGAAGGTGGTAAACTAGAGAAACAGTTGGAGCAAATCAGCAGCCTGTTGAAACAGAATATCGAAGAGATCCGGCGCAATATCTTTGATTTGCGCCCTGTCGAGTTGGAGGGCAAATCTCTGTTTGCAGTGCTGAAGAATTTTGTGGGGGAGTTTGGCCAGCGCTGGAATCTGAAAACAACTTGCGTAGTTGAGGGAGAGTTTGTGGAGGTGTCGCCTGAAATTGAGAGCAGTCTTTACCGTATTCTGCAAGAGGTGCTCTCAAATGCCCAGCAGCATGCAAATTGCAGTCAATTATCCGTGAAGGTATCTATAAAAGACAACCAGTGGGTTACGCTAGAAGTGCAGGATGATGGGCAGGGCTTTGATCTGGAACGGCAGAGCCGGCCGGATCAACAGGATCAGGACTCGCCCAAAAAGCGTCGCAGTCGTGGCCTGGGGTTGATCTCGATGCGAGAGCGCGCCCAGCGTGTTGGCGGGCAATTAATTGTTGACAGTCAGCCCAGCCAGGGAACCTGCGTTTTTGCAAAGCTGCCTTTGCAGACGAGCATGAGCAGTGATAATCAATGAAACCTCCATCTAACCGATTTAAGGTAGGGAGCTATTTATGAGTAAAGTAAGAGTTCTGCTGGCTGATGATCACTCTCTCTTTAGAGAAGGTATCCGTTCCTTATTAGAAGACCAGGACGATATTGAAATTGTTGGCGAGGCCGAAGATGGTTTGGAAGCAGTCAGGTTAGCGGCCAAGCTCAAGCCGACAGTTATTTTGATGGATATTAACATGCCGGTGGTTGACGGGGTCGAAGCAACCCGGACCATCCTTAAGGACGATGAGGCGGTCGGCATCATCATTTTGACCATGTATCCACAGGATGCTTATGTTTTTGAAGCCCTCAAAGCCGGGGCAAAAGCCTATCTCTTAAAAGATACCCGTTCCAAACGCCTATTGGAAGTTATCAGAACCGTTCACCAGGGACAGGCAGTAATTGACACCGAGATGACCACCCGCCTGCTGAACGAATTTCGCCGCTTGGCCGATAAAGAAGAAAATATTCCCAAGTTACAACCCCTGACAGACCAGGAACGCCGAATTTTGACCCTGGTGGCTGGCGGGGCCAGCAATAAAGATATTGCCGCCGATCTCAATTTATCCGAGCGGACAATTAAGAACTATCTTTCGGTTATTTTTCAGAAGTTGCAGGTTAATAACCGCACCGAGGCCGCTATTCGAGCCGTACGGGATGGTTTGGTTGAAGGAACTTAATAACCCAGTTTTGCCACTTTTTTTGATGAAAAAGACACTCCTCCGGGGGTGTTTTTTTATGGTACTTTGGGGCAGTGCCAGCAAGTACTTTCTGTCATCCAGAAAAGGGCGCATTTGTCGGTACTTTCGCCTCTGTAAATTTTGCCTGGCATCTTCTATAATCTGGATAATGAGTTAAGGTATATCTGCCTTAGCCGTACTCAAGACTAAAGGCAGAACAGCTTGAGGTAATGAGATGGCATTATGGTTGCAGCTTATAATAGTTTGGTTAAGCATTGATATTGTGATTATGGCAACGGGTTGGTATGGTGTTAGCACAATCAAGCAAATTTCCCCTGATTGGTGGGAGCGGGTTATAGCTTGTGAAGTTGACTAACACTTCAACGTCAAATTATAACTTGCAAGAGATCGCTCTGGCCTCCAGAAGCGCCCCTTATCTTGGTGGGTGCTGGTAAAGGACAAAGTAATTACTATGGAAAAACTAATTCGAGTTTTAATCGCGCATCCAGATGCAACCTTTGCCAAACAGCTACAAGCTTTTCTTGATAAGCAGGAAAATATTAAAGTGATTAATCATGTTCGCGATGGTCAAGGCGTGGTCAATACCTGCAAAACAGCCATGCCCGATCTGGTTCTGATGGATTTGCATTTGCCGGTGTTAGACAGCATCCGGACAATCCAAACTACCCTGGCTCAAAATGAGCGCATTCGCATCCTGGGTATCTCATCCATTCCCAATGATAGATATGCTATTGAAGCGATCAAGGCAGGAGCGCGCGGCTGCCTTGAGCGGAATGGGAAAGATGATTTTTGCGCGATCACTACGGCCATTCGCCAGGTGGTTAGTGGGGAAGTAATCTTGAGTCCAACCCTGGCCTCTAATATCTTGCAAGAATTCTATCGAATGGCTGATTAAATCTTCGACCTCTAGGGTCGGAGAGGCTATCTTAGCCCTGTTCTTTTTGAATTTAAGGAGTCTGCCATGTCGGCATTTAAAGAGTTTGCCAATTTTATCCTTCTGAATGTGGCAAATCTAGCTGCAACTTATGATCGGCTTTTGTCACAGGAGGGGGGAGATTATGCTGCCCTCCCTGCCGATAGCCGGACCACCATGGCTCGCCGGCTGATCAAAACCGTAGCTGAAGCCTGTGAAGCCGAAACTCCTGATCCTCTCCGCCGTCTCTTTGAAGAACGGCTTAATACCCCCTCCGTTGCGTCGAGTCCAGCCAAGCTGCCTCACCCGCTAATTGAAATTGAATGTCTGGGACAAACTCTCACCCCTGTTGTCACCAATTTAGAGGCCGGTAAATTTTTGTGGCAGGCGCTTGCAGATGTGCGCCGTTTTCTTGGGCAAACCCTACCTGAAGCTTCCCCACCCGCCAGGCCAAAGGCCGAAATGGCAGTTGCTTCCCTATCTCTGGACGATAAAACCCGCTTTCTCTATTACATTGTTGAAAGTTCACAAGTAGCCCAGGTGGCTTTGGATGAGCAGGCCAGGATTCAGTATATTAATCCCTTTTTCTGCTCTCTCTATGGCTATCAAGCCGAAGAAGTGATCGGCCAGCATGTTTCTATCTTGAGCGGTGAAAATGAGCCGGAGACTCATTATTTAAACCTGCTCAAAGTAGCTGCCGGGCAAGATGCCTGGCGCGGCGAAGATTGGCGAAAGCGCAAAGATGGCTCAATCTTTCCGGCCTCGGTTACTTTTTCGGGCATTCGTGATGAAAACGGTGCGCTGATTGCCTACCTGGATGTTTCCAGAGATGTGACCGAGCGCAGAAATGTGCAGGATCAGCTTCGCCAGCTCTCACAGGTGGTTGAACAAAGTCCCACAATCGTCATTATAACCAACACCGCTGGGCAGATCGAGTATGTTAACCCTAAATTCTGCCAAATGACTGGCTACACTCCAGCCGAGGTAATGAGCCAAAACCCCAATATCTTAAAATCTGGTGAAACATCTACCAAAGAATATAAACAAATGTGGCAGATAATTAGCTCCGGCCAGGAATGGCAGGGCGAGCTGCATAACAAGAAGAAAAACGGCGAACTATATTGGGTTTCCTCCCATATTTCACCCATTAAAGACTCGGCTGGGGGTGTTACCCATTATCTCGCAATTCAAGAGGATATAACTGAGCGCAAGCAGGCCGAAGACCAACTCCGTAAATTGTCCCGCGCGGTGGAGCAGAGCGCCAACACCGTGGTCATTACCAATATTGAGGGTTACATCGAATATGTCAACCCCAAGTTTACCCAGACAACCGGCTACACCCGCGAGGAAGCGATAGGGCAGCATACCCGCATCTTAAAATCGGGTGTAACCTCTCCTGAGGCGTACAAAAAATTATGGGAGACCATCTCTGCCGGCGAGGAGTGGCAGGGAGAATTTTGCAACAAGAAGAAGAATGGAGAGCTATACTGGGAATTTGCCTCTATTTCACCCATTAAAGATGAATGGGGAGGAATTACCCATTTTTTGGCGGTCAAAGAGGATATTACCTATCGCAAACAAACCGAAGCAACTTTAACCCAAGAACGTTACCTGCTACGCACCCTCATTGATAACATTCCCGATTACATCTACGCCAAAGATACCCAGGGACGCTTTATTTTGGGTAATCTGGCGGTAGCTCAAGTAATGGGTGCAGCCACGCCTAACAACCTTATTGGTAAAACAGATTTTGATTTTTATCCGCCGGAGATAGCTACGCCCTATTACGCCGATGATCTAGAAATTATTCGCTCCGGCCAATCCTTGCTTAATAAAGAAGAACGTGTGTTAGACCCGACCGGTCAAATGATCTGGGCCTTAACCACTAAGATTCCGCTGTTGGATGACCAAGGGCAGATAACCGGCTTGGTAGGCATAGGCCGAGAGATTACCAATTACAAACGCCTGGAGTTACAACTTCAAGGGTCGCTGGCCCGCCTGACCCGCCAGATCCAGGCCATCACCCAAATAGCACAGCAGATTTCAGGAACTCTGACCTTAAATGACCTTTTTCACCAGGTCGTTGACTTGATGCAGAGCCAATTTGGCTATTATCACGCCCAGATTTACACCCTGGTCGAAGGTGATATGGTGCTACAGGCCGGTACTGGCGAAATAGGTCGGCACTTGAAAGAAAATGGCCATCAAATTCCTCTCTCGGCCGAACAGAGCCTGGTTGTCCGCGCGGTCTGGGAAGGTGTTCCGGTGCTGGTGCCCGATGTTTCCCAAGAACCAACCTGGCTGCCCAATCCTCTGCTGCCTGAAACCAAGGCGGAACTGGCTGTGCCGATCACTTTGGGCGTTGAGATTTTTGGGGTGCTGGATGTGCAGAGTGATAAGGTGGATGGGTTGAGTGAAGAAGACCAGCTCTTGCTCATGGGGTTATGTGGTCAGATTGCCATCGCCATCGAAACTCGCCGGGCTGAAACCGAACGGGCTCGGCTGTTGGAGGAAGTAGAACGCCGCGCCCGCCGCGAGCAAACCATTCGCGAGATCACCGAGCGGATGCGCGCCGCCAACAACCTGGAACAATTGGTAAAGATTACTGCCCGCGAATTGGGCCAGCGCCTTTCGGCGGGGCATGTGGTCGTGGAGTTGGGGCTAGAGCCCGACACACAATCGGTAGCACCAGCTAAAACTTTATCAAACAATGGTCATTAATAAAACATTAGTTTTATCTTAAAGGAGCTAAAAATGTTTACTCGGAAAAACCTACTTGTCGTTTATCTCATTTCGACCCTGCTCATTTTGGTTTTGGCTGGCTGTGGCGGCGCGCCGAACGCCAGCTCACCAGACTCGGCCAAGGCTGCTCCCGGCGCCTTTAAGGTTGCGATGGTGCTGCCCGGAGAGGCGAATGACGGAGCCTGGAGTCAAGCCGGTTACGAGGGATTAAAGTTGATTGAAAAGGAGTTGGGCGCTCAGGTGGCCCATAGCGTCAACATCACCGAGGCCGATGCCGAGAAAATTTTTCGCCAATATGCTCAGGATGGCTACGATTTTATCATCGGTCACGGGGGTGAATATATCCCGGCAGCGGAAGTTGTGGCTAAAGAGTTTCCTCGGACCAAGTTTGCGTTAATGGCTGGTTACGGCGGTAACAATAAAAACTTGGGCGCCTTGAGCTTTCGTGACAGTGAAATTGGGTATCTCATGGGAGCTGTGGCAGGTATTAAAACCAAAACAAACAAGCTGGCTTTTATTGGAGGCGTGGATTACCCTCATATGCAGGAGCAGGCTACTTCATTTGAACGAGGCGCTAAGGCTGCTAATCCTAAAGTGGAGGTAGCCATCGAGTGGGTAGGTAGCTGGACTGACGAAGCCAAAACTAAACAGATCGCCGAGGCCCAAGTCAAGGCAGGAGCCGATGTTTTGGTCGGCAATGTAGATGCGGCAAGCCAGGCTGTGTTTGAGACAGCCAAAAATGCCGGGGTTTATGCCCTGGGTTGGTCTCTGGATCAGCATGATATGGCTCCAAACACAATTTTAACCAGCGGTATTCAACGCATGCCTGTCTTGGCGCTGGAAGGGGCAACGCTGGTCCAGCAAGGTCGTTGGGAAGGTAAGCAGTATAAGTTTGGGCTGCAAGAAGGCGCTCAGGAGCTGGCTCCTTTCTATGGGTTGTTAAGCCCTGAAGAAGAAGCTCGAGTCAAGACTGTTAGAGAAGATATTGTGACCGGCAAAATAGACGTGACTCAGTAAATGCCCCTGCGATTACAGGAGGGCGAAATGTGCTTCGCCCTCCTGGCAAAGGGACTTATTTATTTCCGCAAAAACCCGTAAGGATATTCGTCATAGGATCAATAGTTTCGTTCTGGAGTTTGGCAGATGAACAATCAGCACAACCAGTCAAGTAAAATCAAAGAGGCGTCAACCGTATCGCAATTGGGTATTTTTTCTATCGCCAACCAGTTTAGATACGGTCTCTTCTTGCTGGTCGGGTTGAGCTTACTGCTTACCGCAGGGATATTAATTTACCTCAGTTTCCAGGCGCAACTGCAACAAGTGGGGCAGGCTCAGAAAGAGCTCAGCCGGGCGGCGGCAGGCGAAATCAACACGTATCTGGATGATTTGCAGCGCAAATTAGGCTACCTGGCCCGGATACGGGGACTGGCTAATCTTCCCCCTGAAATTCAGCAGAGCTTGATCGAAGGGCTAACCCGGCACAATGAGGCTTATGAGTCAGTGGCTGTTTTGAACCGCAATGGCCAGATTATTGCCGCAATTTCGCCGCATGGATTGCCCTTAACCGGCAATCTGGCCGATTCCCCTCCCTTCTCACGTTCATTCAAGCAGCAGGAAGATTACATCGGCCCGGTTGAAATTGACCCCACCACCAGCCTGCCGGTAGTGACCCTGGCTGTTCCTATCCGTGACCTGCAGGATGAAGTGGCCGGTATTTTGCTGGCCCGGGTTAACCTGGAGTATCTCTGGTTTGTTGTTTCGGAGACTCAAGTTGGCGAAACTGGCTATGCTTATATCCTGGATAATCGCAACTTCTTAATTACTCAGCCAGGCAGCACGGTCGAGAATTTTGAGCTGCGAGATGTTTCAGACCAACCCTTTGTACAGCACCTAACCTCCGGCTCGGTAGATACAGAAAGATCATACCAGGGTTTACAGGGCCAAAGCGTACTGGGAGCGATTGCCCCGGTGCGGAGTGTGCGCTGGAATGTGGTGGTTGAACTCCCTGTTACTGAAGCTTATGCCCCAGTCGCATCCATGCTAAACATCATGGGCCTGGCCCTGTTAATTGCTCTGCTGGTTACCGTGGGGGCAGGCATCTACTTCTCCCGCCAAATTGTCCGGCCCCTGCAACGTTTAACCGAAGCCTCGGCCCAGATTAGCGCCGGTAACATGCAGACACGGGTCAATATCCGCAGTCGCAACGAGCTGGGGATTTTGGCAACATCGTTTAACGACATGACGGCGCAGCTTGAAGACCTCTATACCACCCTTGAGCAGCGTGTGGTCAGCCGGACCCGCCGCCTGGAAGTGGCCGCTTCGCTCGGCGAGCGCCTGAGCAGTATTCTTAAACCGGACGAGTTATTAAGAGAAGTGGTGAACCAGATCAAGGGTAACTTTAACTATTATCACGCTCACATCTACTTGCTTGATGATAAGGACGAGAATCTGGTGGTGGCCGAAGGAACGGGAGAGGCCGGAGCAGAAATGAAAGCCAGGCGGCATAGTATTCGCCTGGATGCCCCCACCAGCTTGGTCGCTCGCGCCGCCCGTAGCGGTGAAGTCGTCCGGGTTGACAATGTTCGCGAAGCCCCGGATTGGTTACCTAACTCCCTGCTGCCCGATACCTACTCTGAAATGGCCGTGCCTATTATGCTGGAAGGGCGGGTTGTGGGGGTGCTGGATGTGCAGGAAGATAAAATTGCCAGCCTGGACGAGGGTGATGCTAACCTTTTACGCTCTTTGAGTAACCAGGTTGCGGTCAGTATGCGCAATGCTCGCCTCTTTGACGAAGTTGAAACCGCCCTGGCCGAAGCCCGCATTGCTCAAGAACGTTACCTGGAAAAAGCCTGGGATAGGGCCAAAATTGTGGCCAAGCATGGACAATATCACTATACTCGCCCCGATGCACCTGCTTTAGACGAGGCAACTGCGGTTGAGGCCAAACGGCAAGCTTTGGCTCAAGACCATCTTGCTGTTGTTCCCATCAATAACAGCGACACCGCGCAGCCTGTTGTGGCTCCTGTGACCATCCGTGATACCCGTGTTGGCATCCTGCAATTATACCCGGCCAAAACTGACCAGGCTTGGACGGAAGATGACCTGGCTGTCGTCGAAGCTATTGTTCACGAATTGGGCCAGGCTGCTGAAAGTCTGCGTCTGTTTGACGAAACTCAGGAACGGGCTGGACGGGAGGCCACGATCCGCGAAATTACCGACAAGCTGCGGGCCGCGCCCAGCCTGGATGCTTTGCTGGAGACCGCTGCTCGCGAGCTGGGACAGCGTCTTGGCGTGCGGCATACAGTGCTGGAATTAGGTATAAGTGGCTCATCATTAGCTCTGTCCTCATCGGACTCAATGCCTCTTTCGGGTAATGGGTGGTGATTTGCTCTCAGACACCTGGTATCACGTTTGGATATTAGGAAGGGTAATCAACTTGAAATTCTATACTTGGTTTACCAGAATTTGGAAAATCTACGTGTTTAAGGAGAAATCAGAGATGGAAGTCAAGGACCAATCTCAAAAATGGCTCGCCCTTGGTGTTGTCGGACTTATAACGGCTTTGTTCATAACTGGCTGTAGTTCAGCTAATCAACCAGCCGCTGCTGCTGCACCAGCCACTTCTGTTAATGTACAACTGGCCTGGGTACACGGCTCGGAATATGCCGGCTTTTATGAGGCTGAAGAGAAAGGTTACTACGCTGCTGAAAATCTTGCAGTCAAATTAAATGAACTTGGTGATACTTCTCCTATTGACCAAGTTGTTAATGGTAAGGCTGATTTCGGTATTACCAGCGCCGACACCTTACTCTTAGCTCGAGCCAAGGGTGCTCCAGTAGTGGCTATTGCTACCATTTTTCAACGTAGCCCGGTAGCATTTATTTCACTGGCAGAGAAAAATATATCTCGTCCGCAGGATTTAGTTGGCAAGAGAGTTTTAGTCCACTTCGATGGCACCACTGGCTTGGTCTACAAAGCTTTACTGGCGGCACAGGGAATTGATCCGTCAAAAGTTGAAGGTGTACCGCGTACAGATTTTAGTAATAAGCAACTGCTTGATGGGGAAGTGGACGTTTCGGATGCTTTTATTACCAACCAGCCTGTACACTTGGCTCAAGAAGGGCATGAGATCAATGCTATTCTTGCTTCTGATTACGGGATTGACATTTACGCCAATGTTATTTTCACCAGTGAAACCACTATTGCCAACAAATCCGAACTGGTTGAGCGTTTCCTGAAAGCGACCATACAGGGTATACAGAGCGTGGTACAAAATCCAAAAGAGGCGGCTGCTTTGGCTCTAGCACGTAATGCTGATCTGAAGCTTGAGTCAGAAACAGAATCTATGAATCGATCTTTGCCTTTACTTAGTCCAGCCGGGGGAAACCCTGGTACAATGAGACCTGAAGATTGGGAGATTACTCATCAAATTTTGCTTGACCAAGGTGTCCTGGATAAACCCCTTGACCCGAAGACCGCCTATAACTTGAGTTTCCTGGGAAAAATATACAGTAAGTAACTGAATTTGGATCAAGCCCGGTAAATCGGCTAGTGGAGGCAGAGAATGGAGCGACATCAGAAATCTGGAATCGAAAACTTGAAGTTGACCGTACCGTTTTGGCGTCAATTGCGCTGGAACTTAATTCTATTCTTTGTTTTGCTGGCCGTAGTCCCGGTAGCTATTGCCATTACGATTACCCTTTATCAGGGAAGATTACAGGCTACAGAGCAGGTTAAAAACCAACTCACCTCAATCGCGGAGCTAAAGCAGGGGCAACTCACGCGCTGGATAGAGGCTAGCAAAGGCGTGCTCACCTTATTCCTGGCTGATAAGAGTAGAACAGATCAGTTAGTCAATTTCGCGGTGTTTTCGTCACCTCAAGATCAAACTGTTACCCAGAACACTTTGAATAATGTGCTCAGCGAAGCGGTAAAGGCTCAACCTCTCTTTCAAGATTTTTTTATCTACAATACCAAAGGTGAAGTTTTGGCAGCATCTAAGCCCACAGAGATTGGAAAAGTTGTAACCCGTCAGCCTTATTTCACCCCCAGTTTAGCCGATCTGTATGTTCAACCGCCTTACTATGCGCTTGGCACTGCCGATTTAACCATGCTAATTACCCACCCCTTGATTGACCAAAGAGGGCAGATCGTCGGTGTTTTAGCCGGTCGTTTGAATTTGGACACGTTAGGTCAAATTATGACCGATCGGAGCGGATTGGGTCATAGCGGCGAAACGTATCTTGTTAGCCTGGAAAGTCACTATCTAGTAACACCCAGTCGTTTTGAAAATGATGGATATATTCAAACACGAGCATATTATAGTGAGGGTATTAATCGGGTGCTGCGTGGAGAAGATGGTTCTGGCGTATATGGAGATTATCGAACCCCATCCGTAACCGTGATCGGGGCTTATCGCTGGCTGTCAGAGCTGCAGGTAGGATTATTGGCTGAGATTGATGAAGCAGAAGCATTAGCAACTTATACTCAAGCTCAAAATTTCAGTATCTTGGTTGCACTGGTGGCAGTAGCGGCGGCCGCGGGATTTGGGTTTTACAATGCCACACGTATTGCCAAACCTATTACTGCCCTGACCCAAGTAGCCATCCAAATTACCAGGGGCGATTTGGGACAACGAGCAGAGATTAAAGAGCAAAATGAGATTGGCTTGTTGGCGACAACCTTCAATACGATGACAGCACAATTGGGCGAGTTGATTGGCTCTTTGGAAGAGCGCATCATGGCTCGAACCCATCGCCTGGAAGTAATAACTGATCTTAGCGGACAACTGGTATCCATTCTTGATTTTGAACAGTTAATTACAGAAATGGTAAACAAGATCAAAGACCACTTTGGTTATTACCACGTTCAGGTTTACCTGGCCGACTGGGAAAACAACAAGTTGGTGTTGGCCGGTGGCACTGACCGGGCCGGTCAGACAATGGTGGCTCAAGGCCATAGCATTCCAATAGGGCGCGGCATGGTTGGTCGCGCTGCCCAGCGTAAAGAGGTAATGCTGGCCCCCAACCTGGCCCGGATGATTGCCCCGGAAGTGGTGACTGCCAAAAACATTGACACTCTTTACCAAAGAGAAATTGATTCTACTCACCGTCGCCAATGGTATCACCAGTATATTACCCGCGTTTTTGGCAGCTTGGAAGAGTCGGCCGCCGATTCCAAGGCAGACACCCGCCGGCTTAAACTGGGTTATGTTATGTCTGATTTTGGCGAGTTTTCTATGCATATCCGCCAGGGTGCCGAGGATGCCGCTCGCGACCTGGACCTAGACATTGAAATAACCAGTCCGCATCATGCCG
The DNA here is from genome assembly GCA_015075185.1 of Anaerolineales bacterium. GTDB lineage: Bacteria > Chloroflexota > Anaerolineae > 4572-78 > J111 > DSQQ01. Next base: position 357,249 of record JABTUW010000006.1, read on the forward strand.
ACCGGCCCGACCCACTGGTAAAGGCATTTGAGCAACATCTGACTGCTGGAAAGGATGGACTGGTCATCATCCCTCAATTTCAGGAGGTCTGGCCGCCTTACTTTGACCGGGCTAAGCAGGCCGGAATTCCGGTGGTTACGGCCAACCTAACCGGGCCGGATATAGCCAATTGGACATGGTTTGGGCAAGACGGCTACCAGGGCGGCTTCGCCCTGGCCATTGAATTTAAACAGATTTTACAGGCCGCCGGGTATCAGGCTGGCCAGATTGTGGTGGGCATTAGCGGTACCCGTGAGGCAGAACTGGTGGCCCGCTACGAAGGGTTTAAAGCCGGCCTGGCCGGGACTGCCTTTACCTGCAGCGATCTTTTTTACAGTGGTACCATAGAATCAGAAACTGCCCACCAGTTTTGGGTAGAATTTATTAATGCCCACCCTAACCTAATTGCCGCCGTAGGTCTCACAGCCCAAGCTGTGCCCACTCTGGCCCGGATAAAAACTCAAACTCAAGCCTCATGGCTTATTGCCGGTTTTGACCTGGAAACAGCCACTCTGGAAGCCCTTAAAACCGGCGTGGCTCAGGTAACTATTGCCCAGCATCCCTATTTGCAGGGCTACCTGCCGGTGTTGGCCCTGGCGCAGTATTTGCGGCAGGATAAACCGCTGAGCGATTGGGTGGTAGAAGGCTGGCTGCCCAACCCCTTGCTGCCTGACACCAAAGCCGAGATTTCAGTGCCCATTAACCTGGAAGATCAGGTTGTAGGTGTATTGGACGTACAGGCAGATAAGGTAGACAGCTTGGATGAATCTGACGCCAATACCCTGCGTTCACTGGCTAACCAAGTGGCAGTGGCCATCCGCAATGCCCGCCAATTCGCCCAGGTGCAGGCCGCCCTGGCCGAAGCCGGTGAACTTCAACGGCGCTATATTGAGCAATCCTGGGATCGAACCCGGGTAACCCGTAAGAATGTTGGACGGGTTCAATTTAGCTTGGGGGAGTCAGCTTCACTTGATGAAGCCATTATCGGAAAGGCTCAACAACAAGCTGTGATGCACAAGAAACCCACTGTGGTGAATTTTAATGACCAGCAGGATGACCCGTTTGAGCACTATGCCCTGGTGGCGCCAATTATGCTGCGAGACATCGTCATCGGTGATTTGCAACTTCACGAAAGTAATGCCCCGCGAGAATGGACGGAAAGTGAGTTAGCCCTCATCCGCGCAGTAGTTGACCAAGTGGCTCAGGCGGCCGAGACCTTGCGCTTGCTGGACGAAACCCAGGAGCGGGCCAGCCGCGAGCAGCTTATCAGTCAAATCTCTAATAAAATGCGCCGCGCGCCCGATATGGAGTCTCTGCTCAAAGTAGCGGTGACAGAATTATCCCGGGCCTTAAATCCCGCTCGCACATTTGTCCGGATGGACTTGCCGGAAATCGAGGGGCCGGCTGAGGTCAAGCGGAGTGAGGCCGCTGCCAATGGCAGGCCTGAACAGCATGCTGAGGCGGAGTCTGTAACGGTTTAATCCAGCAGTAATGAGGTTAGGAAATTCGAAAGATGAATAAGATAGCGCGAATTCACCAAAAAAATCACGATGATAAGCCCGATCAATCAGTCCACGGCCAGCAGCTCCAGGAGCAACTGGCTGAAAAATCGCGCCTGTTCCAGCAGGCGCAGCAACGCATAGCTGAACTGGAAGCTGAACAAAATTTTTTAAAGACTATCATCAATTACCTCCCCACTCCAATTTTTGTGAAAGAAGCCCAGGAGTTGCGTTTTGTCCTCTGGAACAAAGCCAGTGAAGCGTTGTTTGGCTTTTCTCAAGAAGCAATCCTGGGTAAAAACGATTATGATTTATTCCCTCCGCACGAAGCCGACTTCTTTACGGATAAAGACCGTCTTGTCTTGGCCGGGGATCAGGAGTTGGATATTCCTGAAGAGTCAATCCATACCGCTCATCAAGGCGTCCGCTGGCTCCATACCAAGAAAATACCAATCCGGAACGTGGATGGCGAACCAAAATACCTGCTTGGCGTTTCTGAAGATATTAGCGAGCGTAAGCGCGTCGAAGCAGGGCTGAATCGCCTGGCTCGCCAGGATGAGTTAATTCTGGAGTCGGTGGGTGAGGGCATTTTTGGATTGGACACCCAGGGAAAACATATCTTTGTTAACCGAGCTGCTGCTGCCCTGCTCGGCTACGAGGTAAACGAACTGCTTGACCGTGAAAGCCACAGTCTGTGGCACCATACCAAAGCTGATGGCAGCCCCTACCCGGATGAAGAGTGTCCCATTTATGCCAGCTATCAAGATGGACAGGTACATAGCGGCGAAGAGTTCTTCTGGCGCAAGGATGGCAGCGGTTTTCCGGTTGAGTTTACCAGCACGCCGATAAGAGAAGGCGATAAAATAATTGGAGCAGTTGTTACTTTTCAGGATATTACCGAACGTAAGCAAGTTGAGCAGACCCTGGCCGGGCGCGCCCGTCTGGCTACCTTCACGGGCGATGTAGGCTTGGTACTTACTCATAGTGCTACCCTGCCAGAAATGTTACAAAAGTCCACTGAAGTTATGGTTACACATCTCGATGCTGCCTTTGCTCGGATTTGGACTTACAATCCAACCGAAAATATCCTCGAATTGCGGGCCAGCGCGGGTATCTATACCCATATTAATGGGGACCACGCTCGAGTACCGGTTGGTAAGTTCAAAATAGGTCTGATTGCTCAAGAGCGCGAACCCCACCTGACCAATGACGTTTTGAATGATCCACGAGTAGGTAATAAGGAATGGGCCAGGCGTGAAGGCATGCTGGCTTTTGCCGGTTATCCCCTGATTGTTGAGGATCGCTTGGTTGGGGTAATGGCCCTCTTCGCTCGCCAACTCCTCTCAGAAGATGTCTTACAGGCAATGCAATCCGTTGCCAATATGATCGCCTTATCTATTGAACGCAAGCAAGCAGAAGAAGGGTTGGCCAAACGCGCCGCAGAGTTAACCTGTTTGAACGACATCGGACGCGAACTGGAAGTTTCGCCGCCCGTGCCGGACCTGCTGGAATGGGTTACCGGGCGAATTCCTCCGGCCATGCAGTATCCGGACCTGTGCCGGGCAGCGATTGAATATGAGGGTCAAGTTTACGGCGTGCCGGAAGCGGTTAATTTGCCTGCCCAGATGACGCATGGGGTCTACATTGGTGGTGAAATAAAGGGGCGAATTTACATTGCTTATACTGAGAAATATGACTTTCTCAACGAGGAAAGCGCCCTGTTGGGTGGAATAGCCAGCCGCTTGAGTAACCATCTGGAGAATCGCCATCTTTTTGAACAAGTTCAGGCTCGGGTCCGGCGCGAACAACTGCTGCGTGAAGTTACTACTCGCATTCGTGGTTCGGTTGACGTGGATACCGTGATGCGCACCGTGGCCCGCGAAGTAGGCCAGGCCCTGGGCCGGCCCGCCTTTATCTACCTGGGGCCTGGTTCTGACGGACAAGAAACGCCACCTGTTGCCGAAAAAGAGGAAGCGCAAAATGAGCGATAAACGGGATTTATGCCGACGATTATTTGAAACGGCCGGTGAGGCTCTCCTGGTTATTCAGGCGGGCCAAATTGTGGAAGCCAATGCCAGCGCCGCTGCTCTATTGGGCTGTTCCCAAGAGACGCTGTTAAACCAGACCCTGCTCCACTTTTCACCGCTCACGCAGCCGGATGGCAACAATTCAGCGCAGGCGCTGCCGGAGAAAATGGCGGCGGCTCTGGCCGGTCGGCCACAACGGTTTGAATGGCTCTGCCAGACCTCTATGGGTGAAACGGTATTCACCGAGATAGCCCTAAGTGGGGTTGAATTTGAAGGGAAAGCTTACCTGCAGGCTTCTATCCACGATATCAGTCCCTACAAACAAGCTGAGGCGGAATTGATCCGAGGCCGCAATTTATTGCGCAGCCTCATTGATAAATTACCCGATACGCATGCCTTTGTAAAAGACACGGCCAGCCGTTTTATCTTTACCAATGCGGCTCATTTGAACGTTATCGGGGTTGATCGCTTGGACCAGGTGCTTGGCAAAACCGATTTTGACCTTTTTCCCCAGGAACTGGCTGAACAGTACTTTGCCGATGAACAGGCGGTTATCCGGTCTGGCCAGCCTCTCCTCAATATAGTCGAACCGGCGGTTGATAGTGCAGGCCACAAAAAGTGGTACTTGACTAATAAAATACCGCTGTTTGATGAAAATAATCAGATTATTGGTCTGGTTGGGATGAGCCTGGATATTACCAAGCGGAAGGAAGCGGAAGAATCGCTTCGTCAAAGCCAGCAGTTATTGCAGGTAGTAATGGACAACATTCCGCAAAGTATCTTTTGGAAAGACAATAATCTCACTTACCTGGGCTGCAATCGTGCTTTTGCCGAGGATGCAAGCCTGTCTTCACCCGAAGCAATTATCGGGAAGACCGATTTTGAGATGGTTTGGCGAGAGCAGGCTGAACTTTATCAGGCTGATGACCGTCAGGTGATGGAGATGGGCCAGCCGAAGCTGAATTACGAAGAGCCACAAACCACTGCGGCCGGTACGCGGATTTGGCTGCGCACCAGCAAGGTGCCGATACATGATGCTGAAGGTAAGGTTGTGGCTGTGTTGGGAATGTATGAGGATATTACCGAGCAGAAGCGAGCCGAAGAGGCGCTCCAAGAATCGGAGCGTAGATTAGCCAACATCATTAACTTTTTACCCAGCCCTACCTTTGTAATTGATCGGGAAGGTAAAGTGATTGCCTGGAATCACGCCATCGAAGAAGCCCTGGGGGTCAAGGCTGAAGATGTTTTGGGTAAAGGCAATTACGAATATGCCCTGCCCTTCTACGGTGAGCGCCGGCCCATTTTAATTGACTTGGTCTTTGAGCCACTAGAAAAGATCGAACAGAAATATTTCAATGTGCGGCGAGAAGGTGATACCCTCAGCGCCGAAGCGCACGTTTTCCCACGGGGACAGGAACGCTATTTTGTGGGTACGGCGGCCCCCATGTATGACGCACAAGGGAATGTTATTGGCGCCATTCAGACCCTGCGGGATGCCACCGAGCAGAAGCAGTCAGAGCTGGCGCTGCAAGAATCTGAGCGTAGACTGGGCGATATTATCAACTTTTTACCCGGCCCCACTTTTGTGATTGACCGGGAAGGGAAAGTAATCGCCTGGAATCAGGCCATTGCGGAGGTCACAGGGGTTAAGGCCGAGGATATCCTGGGTAAAGGTGATTACGAATATGCCCTGCCGTTTTTTGGTGAGCGCCGCCCGCTGCTCATTGACCTGATCTTTGAGCCGGAGGAGGAGGTAGCTAAGAACTATATCAATGTCCGGCGTGAAGGGCGTAGCCTGTTGGCCGAAAACCGCGTTTTCCTCAGGGGTATAGAACGCTATTATGACCTGAGCGCAGCCGGATTGTATGACTCCCAGGGCAACATGGTTGGGGCGATCGAAGCCTTTCGGGATGTTACCGAGCAGAAGCAGGCTGAGGAAGAATTAAAGAAATACCGCGACCGGCTGGAGGATCTGGTTGAGGCCCGGACGGAAGAATTGGAAGATCGCGTGCGTGAGTTGAATGCACTCCAGCGCCTGATGAGCCGCGAAGGCTGGCAAGCCTTCCAATCTGTGCGAGAGCAGGCGACATCAGCCTACCTGTATGATCAAACCTCGGTCCAGGCGACTACAATGGCTGAGTTGGGGCTGGTCCATAATGGAAATACCCAAAAAGAGTCAGCCAGCCAGGCGGCTGCGGGTAATGGCCACATCGCCAAGCCGATAGCCGTGCATGGTGAATTTATCGGCGCCCTGGGTATTCAGACCAAAGGTGGTGAACCTTTGCCACCTGAAGATCAGGCGTTTTTGGATGCCGTTGCGGAGCAGGTCGCTGAAGCGCTGGAACGATCCAGGCTGCTGGAACAAACGCAGAAACGGGCCGTAGAAATGGAGACAGTCGCTCAGGTCAGCACAGTAATTTCGACCATTTTGGACACCAACCAACTGCTGCAAAAAGTAGCCGATTTGACTAAAACGCGCTTTGGCTTGTACCACGCCCATATCTATTTGTTAAATGAAACCGGCGATACGCTCAAGTTGGCGGCTGGCGCCGGTGAGGTTGGCCGGCGTATGCTCGTCGAGGGCTGGAACATTCCCTTGGCCCACGAACGCTCCCTGGTGGTGCGAGCCGCGCGGAGTCGCCAGGGCGTTATGGTCAATGATGTACGCCAGGATCCTGGTTTTATGCCCAACCCCCTCTTGCCAGATACGGCGGCCGAATTGGCCGTACCCATAGTTATTGGCGATGGGGTGTTGGGGGTGCTCGACGTGCAGGCCGATGTGATCGGGCGTTTTACCGGCGACGACGTACGGGTTATGACTACCCTGACCAGCCAGGTGGCCGTTGCCCTGCAAAATGCCGGGCAGTACCAGCAAACCGAGACGGCCCTGGCTGACGTTGAGCAATCCCAGCAGTTGCTGCGTTCTATTATTGACGCCACTCCGGACTGGATCTTTGTAAAAGATCGGGAGCATCGTTATCGCCTGGTGAACCAGTCGTATGCTAACTCCATGCATGTCCCGGTTGACGAATTCATCGGCAAGAATGATCTGGACATCGGCTTTCCTGAAGAGATTGTCAAAGGCAATCCGGAGAAGGGCATTCGCGGCTTTTGGACGGATGACGGCGAGGTGATGGACAGCGGCCAAATCCGGGTGATTGATGTTGAACCGGGGGTGGTTGATGACCAGCCGGTCTTCCTCAGTACCATTAAAGTACCTTTGCGTGATGCCGATGGGGAGGTGTGGGGTGTGCTGGGTTTTGTGCGTGATATCACTCAACGCGAGCAATTACTGGCTCAAAGTGAAAACCTCTTCAAGGCCAGCCGTCGGCTTAACGAGGCCCGTGATTTGCAGGAGTTGGTGGCAGCGGTGGCTGAAGGGGGCCCAGCGCCGGTTACTAATCGAGCCGGATTGTTAGAGTTTGAATACAACTCGTTGGGTCAGGTGGAAGCGATGGCGTCAGTGGCAAACTGGTTTAACGGCCAGGGAACGCCGCCTCCACCGCTTGGCTTCCGGGTTGAGCGCTCCGCTAATACCTTGGTAAGCATGTTCCTCAATCCTGAGCCAACCTTCTTCGATGATGTTCAGCACGATGAAGGGGTGGATCCGGTCTCGCTGGCTCTTGCGGAAAAGATCAATATGCGGGCTTTAGCCGTTCTGCCCTTGCAAGCAGGCGCTCGCCAGTGGGGAGTTTTAGTTCTGGACGGGGAAGAGCCTTACCACTTTACCGAACAGGAAATGCAGCCCTACATCGCCTTAGCCAGGCAGTTAGCCGTTGCCCTTGAAAATAGACACCTCCTGGCCGAAGCTCAGGCCGCTCTGACCGAGGTTGAGCGAACCCAGCGCCGCTATACTGTCCAGGCCTGGGAAACCTACCGCGATAGGCTGGCAACTTTGAGCTACGAACAAGTCCGAGAAGGCGTAACGCCTCTGGGAGATAATTTGTTACCTGAGATTACCCAGGTAATGACCGAACGACGAGCCGTGATTGGCGACCAGCCATCAGGTTTAATTGACCCCGGTTCGGCGAATGAAACCGATACCGGTCTAATCGTCCCGCTCACCGTCCGGGGTGAAATGATTGGCGTCCTGGGCTTGCAAGAAACGGACGAACGGCGAGTCTGGTCGCCCGAAGAGATTGCCCTGATCGAGGCGATTAGTGAGCAATTTGTCCAGGCGGCTGAAAATATCCGGCTGATTGACGAAACCCAGCAGCGCGCCGCCCGTGAAAAGCGGGTGAACGAAATTGGTGAAAAAATCCAGGCTGCCCAATCGCTGGAAGAAGCGCTCAAGATTGCGGTGAAGGAAGTGGGCTTGAGCCTGCAAGCACCGCAAACAGTGGTCAAACTAGAGGTCAAATGACTTTTGGGAACAATTGTCAAGTACCATGAACCTTGTTTTTTGGTGGCTTTTGCCTCTGTTTGAAGACTTAAATCTGCTATATCCTAAGAAGCAAGTATGTGGAAAAGAGTTAAATACAATGAAACACAATCAGTACCTTAAATATTTACACCTCCTTATCCTCATTTTTTTTGTTGTAACCGGCCTGGTGTTAACGGCCTGTGGGGGTTTAACCGAGGCTCAAGAAACTCACACTATCGGTGTAATCAACTATGTGCCGGTTCTGGACGTAATTCTTGAGGGTTTCAAAGCCGGGATGGCCGAGTTAGGCTATGTTGAAGGTCAAAATGTGACTTACATTTATCACGGTGCAATCAAGAACGATCCCCAGGTGATAGACCGTGAAATCAAGAGCTTACTGGACCAGAAGGTGAATCTGATCGTTACCATGGGCACCGCTCCCACCCAGGCGGCCAAGAAAGCTGTTGAGGGTACGGACATTCCGGTTATCTTTGCTCCGGCTTTTGATCCCATCAGGGAAGGGATCGTGACGAATCTAAGTCATCCCGGTGGCAATCTAACCGGTATTCAAAATATCAATGACGCTCCCAAATCTCTGGAATGGCTGTTCAGGATCATGCCGGGAACGAAGAAGGTTTATGTCTTCTATCATCCGGCGGATGAAACTTCAGTTAACTTTATGAGCCCCCTCCCTGACACCGCCACCCAGCTCGGAGTCGAAATTATACCTGTTGAGGCATACAGTCCCGAGGAAGTGATGGCCGCCGTCAGGACCCTGCCAAAGGATGCCGCCATCTTTTTTGTACCTGCGCCGAGTTTAGATGCAGGCTTAAGTGATGTAAAAAAGCTGGCCGTTGAACTCGGTATCCCGACAGGGGGGCAGAGTGACCCTCGCGACAACATGGTGTTCGCCTACGCGGCTGACCCCTTCGCGGAAGGGAAGCAGGCATCTCGATTGGCGGATCAGATTCTCAAAGGGGTCAAGCCGGGTGACCTGCCGGTAGAGACAGCCGAGTCTTTCTTAACCATCAACTTGAAAACAGCCCAGGCCGTCGGTCTGAACATCCCGGATGACCTGCTCCGGCAGGCAGACACCATCATTCGCTAAATCACAGCCCAAGCGGCTTCGGCCTTAGAAAGGCAAGCGCCATGCGCAGTAGCATTCGTGTACGATTAACAATAGCTTTCATCGGTTTGGCTATCGGCCCCTTATTGTTGCTTGGGGTGATTCTGGCCTGGCAAAGTTTTACTGTTCAAGAGCAGCAGGCGCTTAACTCACAACGCGAGCTGGCCCGGCGCGTTTCCACCCAGGTAACGGCTTTCTTTGGCGAACTGGAAGACCAATTGCTTGTCATCAACCAGGTACAAGGGTTACGAGGGCTGGACTCGGACAAGCAGCGCAGTATCTTGTCCGAGTTACTCTCCTACCAGCGTGTTTTTGAAGAATTAGTCCTGCTGGATGACCAGGGACAAGAGCAGATTCATCTCTCTCGTACTAATCCTCTTATCCCTCTGGGTAATCGCACTGGGACTGATGAGTTTGACCTACCCAGGACAAAGGGTGAAATCTACTACAGCCCCGTTCGCTTTGATGAGGCCACTGGTGAGCCATTAATGACCATCGCCGTCCCCTTGTTCGATCCACGCAGCGGCCAGGTAGACGAGGTGCTCGTCTCCGAGACCCGGATTAAGACCATCTGGGATTTGATCGCAAACGTGCAGGTTGGCCCGGGTCAAAGTGTCTACATTGTAGATGCTCAGGACAAAGTTGTGGCGCACCGTAATCCCTCGGTGGTGTTGCGAGGCACCACCTTTAATATACCCGACCACGACGGCCTCCAGCCTGGTTTAACCGGTTCGAACACTATTTTGGCTGCCGAAGCGATCCGTTTTGGGCCACAAGAGTTTAACATTGTGGTCGAGCAAGAGTGGGCGGAGGCTCTGGCCCTGGCCATCAATTCGGTTTATATCAGTGGGGCCGTTACCGTGACTACATTAGTAGTAGCCGGCATCTTGGGTCTTCTCATTGTGCGCCAGATTGTCCGGCCCATTCAAGCGATGGCTGCTGCCGCCCAGGCTGTCAGTGCTGGCGACTTGGCGCAGCAAGTCAAGGTTGCCGGTCAGGATGAGCTAAGCATTTTAGCCAAAGCCTTCAATCAGATGACCTCCCAATTGGGCGATCTGATTGGCTCATTGGAAGACCAGGTGCGTGAGCGGGTAACTGAATTAACCCTCTCGGTGCAGGTGGGGCAACGCGCCGCAGCCATCAGAGAATTGGACCAACTTTTGCCTGCGATTACTGAATTCATTCGGGCGCAATTTAGCCTCTACTATACCCAGGTATATTTTGTGGATGATTTAGGTCAAAATCTGGCCTTGAAAGCTGGTACAGGGACTGTTGGCCAAGAGTTGATCGCTCGCCGCCATAGTCTACCGCTAGGACTCGGCTCTATTATTGGACGGGTTGCGGCTGAAGGTAAATCCATTGTGGTGCCTGATACTCAAAACAGCGATATTCACAAGGCGAACCCCCTCTTACCAGAAACTCGTTCTGAGTTAGCCATTCCGCTAATAGTGGAAGGTCGGGTTATTGGGGTATTGGACATGCAGGCTGATAAGGTTAACACCTTTACCGAAAACAATGTGACCGCATTTGAAGCGATGGCCACCCAATTGGCCATTTCCATAAATAGCGCGCAGCAGTGGGCGCGGGCACAAGAAGCGCAGCAAAAAATGGAAGAGGCGATCAGACAGTTGACTCGCCAAAGCTGGGTCGAACGCCTGGCTTCGCGTCGGGAGAACTTAAGCTTTGCTTATGATCTCTCTGCGATAGCGCCACTTGCGCTGGCTGAACTGGAGGCAGTTAACGGCGATACTAAACAGGCAGTACCGGTTGTGGTTCAAAATGAAGCCATCGGCCAACTTGCCGTCAATGTCCCCACGAAACGTGCTTTGTCTCCGGATGAACAAGACTTGCTGGCTGCTGTGGCTCAGCAGTTAGGCCAAAAGCTTGAAAACTTGCGCCTCTTTGAGCAGACGCAGCAGCGCGCGGCCCGAGAACAAATCGCTCGCGAGATTACCGATAAAGTTCGCGCCAGCCGTGATATTGAAGCGGCGCTAAAAGTGGCTGCCGAAGAATTAAGCAAAGCCCTGAGCACGGCGCGAGCTGTGGTTGATCTAAGGGTAGCGCCTCGTTCAGTCGGGCAACAGGATCAAAATTGATCGTTATGACTCTGATAACGTGTGACTATCGGGAAAGCATTAAGTACCCTAGGCTCTGGCTGATTTGTGACTTTTGCTCCTTACTACCGTAGATACTTTATTGTATTCTTACATTGGGTATTGTGCTGAAGTTGGATAAGAGATTGATAAGATGAACGATTACAACAAAACAAAAGCGGAACTTTTGCAAGAGTTAGCCGAGCTACGCCAGGAAGTGGCCCGGCTAAAAGTTATTGAAAGTGAATGTCTTGCTAAGATGGAACAAGTGCAAGCCGAAGAGTCGCTGCGAGCCAGTGAGATCAGAAACAGAACTCTGTTGCAGGCTATTCCCGATATGATTATTCGCTATCGCGGTGATGGCACTTACCTGGATATCAAACCCTCCAAAGATTTTCAGGCCTTTCGCTCCCCCAGCGAACTGATCGGTAAAAATCTGTTTGAGGTGGCTCCCCCGGAAGTAGCCCAGCAGCGCATGTATTATATCCAGTTAGCCTTGCAGACCGGACAGGTTCAAACCTATGAACACAGTTTTATGCGGGAGGGCGAGGCCAGGTTTGAGGAAATTTGGGTAGTTCCCAGTGGACTGGCCGATGAAGCCTTTGTGGTCGTCCGGGATGTTACCGAGCCCCGGCGGGCAGAAGAGACCCTGCGGCAAAATGAAGCCTTGCTGCGGACCATTATTGACACCACCCCGGATTGGATCTTGGTCAAGGATCGCGAGCATCGCTTCCGATTGGTCAACCAGAGCTTTGCCGACTCGGTCCATTTAACCCCCGCAGATCTCCTGGGTAAAACAGACCTGGATCTGGGTATTCCAGAAGAGGTTGTTAAAGGCGATCCAGAGAAAGGCATCCGGGGTTTTTGGGTAGACGACCTGGAGGTAATGAACAGCGGGCAGACTAAGTTTATTGCTGAGGAACCCATTGTTGTGGATGGTCAAGCGGCCTTTTTAAGTACGGTCAAGTCGCCGCTGCGGGATGCTAACGGCGAGGTCTGGGGCTTGCTGGTCTTTGTCCACGATATTACCGAGCGTAAGCATGCCGAGGAAGTATTAGCCCGGCGGGCGGCGGAACTGCAAACGGTGGCCCAGGTAGGAACCGCAACAGCCACCATTCTGGAAACCGACAAACTATTACAAGAAGTGGTGGACCTGACCAAGCGCAGTTTCAGATTGTATCACGCCCATATCTATCTGCTCAACGAGGCCGGTGACACCCTGGTGTTGGCTGCCGGCGCGGGCGAAGTAGGACGGCGAATGGTAGCGCAGGGCTGGAGCATTCCCCTCGAACGGGAACGCTCGTTGGTGGCTCAGGCTGCGCGAACTCGGCAGGGTGTAGTCGCTAATGACGTTCGCCAGGCCCCCGGCTTTTTGCCGAACCCATTGCTGCCCGATACCCACGCCGAAATGGCCGTGCCGTTGATCAGGGGAGAAAAATTGTTGGGCGTGCTGGACGTGCAGGCTGATGTGGTTGATTACTTTAGCGCTGAAGATGTGCAGATCCAAACGATTCTGGCCAGCCAAATTGCGGCAGCCTTGCAAAATGCTCGTTCGTTTGCCGAGCAGCAGCAAACCCAACTGCTGCTAAGTGATCGCGTTAAAGAACTGAACTGTTTGAATGAAATTGGCCGGGAGATTGCCGAATCGCCGCCGGTGCCGGAATTGCTGCAATGGGTCACCGAGCGTATTCCTCCGGCGATGCGCTATTCGGCTTTGTGCCAGGCCGTGATTGAGTATGAAGGCCAGATTTACGGCCGGCCCCAGGCGATTGAGCTACCCTGCCAGATGACCCACGCTCTGCGCATTGGTGGCGAGGTAATGGGGCGAATTTATATCTCTTATACCGAAAAGCAGGAATTTCTGGATGAAGAAAGCGCCTTGATAGGAGGCATTGCCAGCCGCTTGAGTGGTTACATTGAAAGTCGCCGCCTGCTGGAACAGGTGCAGGATGCCCTGGCTGCCCAGGAACACCTGACCGTTGAACTCGACAGCCAGCGCCGTACCCTGCAGGCGGTGTTGGATAATATGCCGGCGGGGATTTTTGTGGCTGAAGCGCCCTCGGGCAAGCCACTGCTGGCCAATGAGCAGGTGAAGCAGTTGCTTGGCCGGGGGATTGCCCTCGACGTTAATAAAAAAGAAACGGGTGAAATGTATGCGACCTATCGTTATGGCACGGATATGTTGTATCCGCCCGACCAGACCCCGCTGGCGCGCGGCCTGTTGGGCGAAAGTATCACCGTAGATGACATGGAAGTCCACCGCCTGAATGGACGGCGAACCTTACTGCAAGTGGTCGGGGCGCCCATCCGCAACGCCCAGGGCAGTGTCAGCGCCAGCGTGGCTATTTTCCAGGATATTACCGAGCGCAAACAGGCCGAAGAGACCCTTAAGGAAAGCGAAGAGCGCTTCCGCGTAATTGCCGAGACTACGCCCATCCCTATCCTGATCAGCGGCATCTCTGATGGCTTGATCTTATACGGCAACGAGCAACTGGGCCAGACCTTTGGCCTGGCTGTTGCTGACCTGATCGGTAAACAGACCCCGGACTTCTATTACAACCCGGCAGATCGGGCAGCCTTACTGGCCGCTCTCAAGCGAGAGGGCCGGCTGCATGACTACGAACTCCACGTCAAAAAAGCCGATGGCACCCCCTTCTGGGTGCTGGTATCTATGCAGCCGCTCGTCTTTGCCGGTCAACCGGCCATGCTGGCTGCCTTCTATGATGTGACCGAGCGCAAACGGGCGGAAGAGGTGTTGCGTCGAAGCCAGGAACAATTATCTGGAGCCCTGGAAACTGCCAAGTTGGCCTACTGGGAAGCTGACATAGCTACCATGATGTTCACCTTCAACGATCAATTCTATTCTTTGCTCCGTACGACCGCTCAACAAGAGGGTGGGTATCTGATGCCAGTGACACAATACGCCCAGAAGTTTTTACATCCAGATGATGCCCATGCGGTTGGCGCTGAAATCCAGAAATCACTCGAAACGACAGATCCGAATTATTCCGGCTGGGCTGAGCATCGCATCATTCGGGCGGATGGAAGCGAAAGTCATGTCATTGTCAGGTTTAGAGTGATCAAAGATGAGCAGGGCCGGACAGTCAAGACCATTGGCGCTACCCAGGATATTACCGAACGCAAGCAAGCGGAAGAGGCGCTCAAAGCAGAGCAGGAATGGGCCCAGACAATTCTGGACTCCGTGACCGTGCCGATGGTTATTTCCCGTGTACCTGATGGCACTATTTTGTATGCCAACGATCCCCATAGCCGCTTCTTTTCAATACCGCGTGAGCAACTCATCGGCCAGCCAACCCGTAACTTTTTTGAAGATCCGGCTGAGCGTGATAAATTTGTCGCCCTGCTCAGAAGCCAGGGCACCGTGAACGACTACGAAGTTCGGATCAGAAAAAGTAATGGTGAGGTACGCTGGGTTTTGTTGTCATCGCGTCTGTTTAACTTCCGCGGTGAAGCCGCCACGATGACCATCATGATTGATATTACTGAACGAAAACAGGCGGACGCAGAACGGGAACGGCTGCTGGGCGAAATTGAGGCTACCTATCGCCAATATGTCCACCGAGAGTGGGAACATTTCTTGAGCGAGCAGCATCAAGGGGCGATACGTATTGAACATCAAGCGACTGATAATCTGGCGTTGAACATTGAGCCGGCCAAGCTCGATGCCAAACTGGCCGGATTGCAGGATGAAGTGATTGATGAAGGCAAAACCAAAGTTGTGGCCGGCGTTAAGGTTAACGGCCACAGCACCGAGCCGGCCATTGTAGCGCCTATCGCCCTGCGCGGCCAAGTCATCGGTACCTTGAGCTTGCAGGATTTGATTCCGGACCGGCAGTGGACGGCTGAAGAAGTAGCGCTGGTCGAAACAGTCTCGGAACAACTGGCCCAAACCCTGGAAAACCTGCGTCTCTTTGAGGACACCCAAAAACAGGCCACCCGCGAGCAGCTCACCCGCCAGATCACCGATAAGCTGCGCGCTGCGCCCGATATAGATACCATTATTCAGACCGGCTTGACTGAACTGGCGAAAGCTCTCAACGTCTCACGGGCTTATGTCAAATTAACGACCAAGCCGGAGGACGATTAACCCATCACAAATCAATCTCATTCTATGAGAAAGAGAGAATTACCGTGTTTAACAAATATCGTCTTCTCCCAAACGGACACAAGTTTATCCCACTTTTCTTCTTGCTGGCGACGGTTTTGATTTTAAGCGCTTGTAGCACGCAAGCTGCCCCCAAAACATACCGGGTGGGGATTTTGAACGGCTTTGACGCTTTTGCCGATATAGCCAAAGGCTTCAAGGCCAAAATGACCGAGTTAGGTTATGTCGAGGGTCAGAACATTGTTTATGACACCCAGATGTCAAACTTTGATCCGGCCAAGGAACAACAAATCGTTAAGAAATTTGTAGCCGACGATGTTGACTTGATCTTTACCTTCGCAACTGAAGCAGCCCTAACCGCCAAGGCGGGCACCGCCGGAACAGATATCCCGGTAGTGTTTGCCTTTGGTACTCTGGAAGGGAATGATATGGTCGAGAGTGTACGCCAACCGGGGGGAAATATCACCGGGGTTCGCTTCCCCGGCCCAGACCTGTCGGTTAAGCGGCTGGATCTTCTGCATCAATTGGCGCCTCAGGCCAGGCGTGTAGGGATTATCTATAACACCAAATACCCGGCCAATAAGAGCCAACTTGAGGAGTTGCACCCGGCTGCTTCTTCTCTGGGACTTTCTTTAGTAGAAGTACCTATTACCAGTGTGGCCGAGATTCAGGCTGATCTGCAGGCGCGGACGTCCGCGGACGATATTGGCCTGGATGCCATTCTGATCATTACCGATGATTTGTCCCAGTCGCCGGATGGTTGGCCTATGATCAGTGATTTTGCGGCTGAACATAAAATACCGATTGCCGGCAGCGCCGCCTTTGAAGCAGAGACAGGAGCTGTCTTTAGCTACATTCCCGACACGGTCGAAACCGGCAAACTGGCGGCGCCTCTGGCTGACAAAATCTTAAAAGGGACCTCCGCCGGAACCATCCCTGTAGTCACACCGGAGTCACGGCTGCGGCTCAATTACAAAGTAGTGCAAGCACTGGGCTTAACCGTGCCGGAAGGCCTGCTCAGCCAGGCGGCTGAGATTATTCGCTAGCTTATCAATTCTACGAGCAAAGGAAAAATTATATGAGCAACAATTATTATCTTCAACAAGGACAACGACTCA
Organism: Anaerolineales bacterium; assembly: GCA_015075185.1. Classification (GTDB taxonomy): domain Bacteria; phylum Chloroflexota; class Anaerolineae; order 4572-78; family J111; genus DSQQ01. Next base: position 373,640 of record JABTUW010000006.1, read on the forward strand.
TTCTACTGGTTGCTCTTGTAGCAGCCGTCTTAGTGGTAAGCGGTTGTGAGTCCCAGGCTGCTCCCAAAACCTACCGGGTGGGCGTCCTGTCCGGCCTGAATTTTGTGGCCGATATCACCGACGGCTTTAAAGCCGAAATGACCAAGCTGGGGTATGTTGAAGGCCAGAACATCACCTATGATGTGCAGAAAACGGACTTTGATATGGCCGCCTACAAGCGCATCCTCCAGAAATTTGTGGCCGATAAGGTGGATTTGATTGTCGTGTTTCCCACCGAAGCCACACTAGAGGCCAAGGCGGCTACCCAGGGGACGGACATCCCGGTGGTCTTTACCTTTGCCCTCATCGAAGGCATGGGCATCGTTGATAGCGTGCGCGAACCCGGCGGGAACATCACCGGGGTGCGCTACCCCGGCCCCGACGTCGCGGTAAAGCGTTTTGAGGTTATGCGCCAGCTAGTGCCCCAGGCTAAAAGCATGTTAGTCCCCTATCAGAAAGGTTATCCTATTGTGGTCCCGCAGCTTGAAGCCTTGCGCCCAGCGGCCGAGGCCGCCGGGATTACCTTGATCGAAGTTCCGGCCGACAATGCTACCGAACTTGAGGCTGAACTACAGGCGCTTGCTCAGGCTGATCCTGGCCCAGATGCGATCTTGATGATCGTGGAGCCGCTGGCGGTGAACCCCGACGCTTTTGTAGCTATGGGTAAGTTTGCCGCTGAACACAAGGTGCCGATTGGCGGAGCCTTAATAACGGTTGGGGAGTATGGATCTATTTTTGGAATCAATGTTAACAATATCAAAATAGGTGAACAAACCGCGCCCCTGGCCGACAAAGTCTTTAAAGGTATCCCCGCCGGTACCATTCCGGTGGCTTCAGCCGAGAGTTTTCTGCAAGTTGATTACAAAGCGGCCCAAAATCAGGGTATAACTGTGCCGGAAGGGCTGCTCAACCAGGCGGATGAGATTATTCGTTAAATTTAAACTAGCTGAGGCGAAGCACTGTTTGTCAAAAAGCTGAGCCGTTTAAGTCATAGGATGTCATTATGCCGGTCAAAATTGAACCCAACCCATCCAAAAGTTCCCGCAGCCTGGTCACGACGCTGGCCGTAGCCTTTGTGCTTTTGAGCGTCATCCCCATGCTGGTCGTCAGCGGCTTGCTGGGCTACTCGGACCTTCAAACCCAGCAAGAGGCAGTTTTTTATCAGCAGCGGCTAATTGCGGCCGAAGCAGCCACAGAGGTTTCCGGTTTTATCGAGCGGATCTTCAGTGCGCTGGAGGCAAGCGCCCGGATGGGTCAGGTTTCTGATCAAGAACAGCAGCAACTTATCCTGGATAGACTCCTGGGGTTTGAGGATGCCCTGCGGGAACTGGCATTGGTGGACGGAAGCGGGCAAGCAATAGCCGTAGCTTCACGCCGCTCTTCAGTTGCTTCGTCCAATTTGCTTAAGCTGGCCAAGCAGGATTTGCTGGCTCAGGTAGAGCAGGAGCAGCGTTTTGTCAGCGAAGTTTATTTTGATGAAGAAACCAGCGAGCCACTGGTTAGTCTGGCTGTGCCGGTGAAAGATGTCTTTGGTGACTTTAAAGGAGCACTGCTGGCTGAAGTTAACCTGAAATTCATGTGGGATGTGGTGGACCGGCTGCAAGTTGGCGAGACAGGGACGGCTTACGTAGTGAATAAGCAAGGAGACCTGATTGCTTTTGGCGATGCCGCACGGGTGTTAAAGGGCGAAAACCTGGGCCACCTGACGGAAGTGGCCCAATTCATCGAGGGCCAGCCAGTGGATGAGCGGGAAGCTTACTCAACCGGCATTAATGGTTCAGCGGTAGTGGGGACTTACGTACCGCTCGGCGCACCCGATTGGGCCGTTGTCACCGAGATACCGGTTGAGGAGGCTTATCAAGGATCCCTTTACACCGCCAGCATCTTACTGGGCATTGTTATGCTGATCGCAGTTTTGGCTGCCGGAGCCGGGGTTTATGCCTCTCGTTACCTAACCACGCCGTTGCTGAATTTAACTCAAACTGCTACCCGCCTGGCTGCCGGGGAAATTGGCCTGCAGGCCGCCACGGAAGGTCCCGCCGAAGTTGGACAACTGGCCGGCGCCTTTAACGCCATGACCACCCAATTGCGCGAGTTGATCAGTTCTCTGGAAGAACGAGTGACAGCTCGAACCCAGCGCCTGGAAACTATCGCCGCCGTGAGCGAGCGGTTAACGGCCATTCTTAACTTTGAGCAGTTGCTGCAAGAAATGGTTGATGAGATTAAAGAGAAGTTTGACTATTATCACGCTCAAGTTTATATCCTGGATGACCCAGGCCAGAACTTAGTGCTGGCAGCGGGTGTGGGGGAAGCCGGGGCGCAAATGAGGGCCAGGGGGCACCAGATTCCATTCGATGCGGTCACCAGTTTAGTGGCCCGTGCGGCGCGCACGGGCGAAGTTGTACGCGTGGATAATGTCCGTGAAGCGCCGGATTGGCTGCCCAACCCACTTTTGCCTGAAACCTACTCCGAAATGGCAGTGCCGATTAGTTCAGATGAAAAGGTGGTCGGCGTGCTGGACGTGCAGCAGAACCGGGTGGAGGGTCTGGATGAGGGAGATGCCAACCTGTTGCGCTCCCTGGCCGGCCAGGTAGCTATCGCCGTGCGAAATGCTCGTCTCTTTACCCAAACTCAGGCCGCGCTGGAAAAAGCGCAAAGCTTGCAACGCTTGTACATGGGTGAGGCCTGGGAGCGTCTTATTACAACTCGCCGGGTTACGAATTACGAATACCGTCAGGGATCCTTATCCCCACTGGCAGAAATCACCACCCCCGAAGCCGTGGCGGCTTTACAACAAGGGCAAACTGTCAGATTAGAAACTGAGAGAAAGCAGACGGCAGACGGAAAGTTGAACATGGCAGTTGAGCCTGCCCCTGATCCTTCTTCCTCGCCCATTGCTCTGGCTACACCGCTTAAGTTACGCGATGAGGTCATTGGTATTTTAGGTCTTCATGCCACAGATTCCCAGCGCTCCTGGACAGAGGATGAGATTGCGCTTGTCGAGTCTGTGAGTGAGCAAATGGCTCTGGCTATTGAAAATGCTCGCCTGTTTGAGGATACCCAGCGGTCAGCCTGGCGCGACCAGGTGGTGAGCGAAACTACGGCTAAAGTCTGGTCGTCGGCTGAAATAGAAGAAGTGTTGAAAACCGCGGTGGCGCAGTTGGGTGATAAGTTGCGGGCTTCGGAAGTGGTGATTCGATTGGGGACAGAAGATCAATTGGACAGTTAGTAAGGCGTACTTATACTCGGTATAAAACTGCCCGAATGATAAGACTGAAATGAGGTGGAAATTATGCTGACTGGGATGAGACAAATTTTTAGATGGCCGATTTTTGAAGACGAAGAGAAAACCCGGATAGCCCGTTTTCTTAACGTGATTTTGCTGGTTGCCATACCTTTACTGGCTGTGTTTATTGTGATCGAGTCGAATTTGGGAGCAATCGGCGGTCTTGCTTTCATGAGCAGTATCTTCCTGGTTGTCTTTATGGTTGGTATGCTGCTTTTGTTGCGCCGCGGGTACGTAAAGCTGGCCAGCTTTTTGTTTGTCCTGGTGAGTTGGTCGGATTTAATGTTTCAAGCCTTGACTGGTGAGGCGGTTCGCGATGAAGCATTTGTAGCTATAATTGTTATTCCCCTGCTGGCCAATTTACTGCTTGGCTGGCGGACCGGCCTGCTTTTTGCTGCCTTAAGCATCCTGGCTGGCTGGGTTTTGGTCTATGCTGAAACAATTGGCGTGATAGAGGTTTCTATTTCAAGACTTCCCTCCGCGGTTGAAACTGCTTTAATACTAACCGTTGTTTTTGGATTGGCTACTGTGGCCACCGTTTTAACCATGGTTAATCTGACCACTGCCTTACAACGCGCCCGCAGCAGCGAGGTGAGGCTGGTTGAGCGCAATCGCGAATTGGAAGTAATTAAGAACTCGCTGGAAGAGCAGGTAGCTGAACGCACTCAAAACCTGAAAGCTACGATGGAAATCGGCCGCCAATTGACCACGATATTGAATCTTGACGAGTTGCTGAATTACGTGGTTCATCAGGTACAAAGTGAATTTAAGTTCTACCATACCCATATCTATTTATTAGATGAAACTGGGGAAGATTTGGTGATGGTTGCTGGTTCTGGTAAGGTGGGAGAACAGCTTAAGGAACAAGGCCATCGTTTGCCGGCGGGACAGGGTATTGTGGGCACTGTCGCCGCTCTCAACGAGCATTTTCTCAGCAATAATGTCAACGAGGTGTTAAACTTTGTCCGCAATCCCTTGCTGCCTCATACGAATTCGGAATTGGCGGTACCCTTGCGGAAGGGAGATCAGGTGCTGGGGGTTTTGGATATTCAAAGTGAGAAACTCAGCCGCTTTACCTCCGAAGATGTCTCGCTGATGCAAACTATTGCCAACCAAACCGCGGTAGCTCTTGATAATGCGCGTCTTTTGAGCGAAACACAGACGGCCCTCAAGGAAGTAGAACGCCTGAACCGCCAATTGACCCGTGAAGTCTGGCAGCAGTTTGGCGAAGAAGTTACTACCTCGGGTTATCGTTTTGTGGCCGGAAACCGTAAAAAAATTAGCCCTGCTTCGGATGCCTGGCTGCCGCCGATGAAGGAGGCTGCGCTTCAAAAGCAGTTGGTCACCCAAACTCACCCAGGCAATGGCGATCCTGCTAAAGCGGAATTGGCCGTACCCCTGCTCCTGCGTGGTCAAGTCATCGGGGTTTTGGGCGTCAAACGAGAAGAAACGCCCGATTGGGCTGAAGAAGAAGTCGCTGCAGTGGAAGCAGTAGCCAATCAGGTAGCTCTGGCCTTGGAAAATGCCCGCCTCTCCAAAGAACAGGCCAAGACGATTGTCCAATTGAAAGATATTGACCGGCTGAAGTCAGAATTCTTAACCAGCATGAGTCATGAACTGCGCACCCCGCTCAACTCGATCATCGGTTTTGCCGATGTGCTCCTGCAAGGCATAGATGGGGAGTTGAACGATATGGCCCTGAACGATGTCCAGCTTATCCACAATAGTGGGAAACACCTGCTGGCGCTCATTAATGATATTCTAGACCTGTCTAAAATTGAAGCCGGCAAAATGGAATTGGTCCGTGAAGCAGTGGACATCAAAGATGTTGCCAATGTGGTTTTGGCCTCTTCTCACTCGCTGGTTAAAGATAAACCGGTGGAGATTGTTACCGATGTGTCTGATATGCTGCCCCCTGTCTATGCGGACAAGTTGCGTCTGAACCAAATCCTGTTAAATTTAGTCAGTAATGCGGCCAAATTTACCCATGAGGGTACCATAACCATTAAAGCCAGCCTTAACCCGCGCAAGTTGGATATGATGACCATTTCGGTTATAGATACAGGGATTGGCATTCCAGCCGGCAAATTGGGCACCATTTTTGAACGCTTCCACCAGGTAGATAGTTCTACAACTCGCAAATATGGCGGCACCGGGTTGGGGTTGGCTATTTGCAAGCAACTGGTAGAAATGCATGGCGGTACACTTAACGTCAGAAGTGAAGAGGGCGTTGGCTCTGAATTCTACTTTGCTATCCCTCTGGCTTAAGGTATGGTTTTCTTGAGGGTGTGGATTGCCCCACCGCTGTCAGATGCAAGCATATCTAATAACTATTAATCGAGGCGAATAAATGACAAGCTTAAGATCTTATCTCACCGGGGTAAGATGTTTAGAATGTGGCCACGAGATGGATTTTCATCCAGGTTTGGATCGCTGTCCGACCTGCAAAGGGGTCTGGCTCGACGCCAAGTATGACTACGACGCGGTGGCGGAAATTTGGCGGAATGGTTTGCGGGGCCGGGTCAATTCATTGTGGCGTTACATCGAACTTTTGCCAGTTCTTGATCCTGAGCAGATTATCACGATGGGTGAAGGCCAGTCACCACTGCTCAGAGCGGCTAAGTTGCAAAAGCGGCTGGGTCATCCAGCCATCTTTATTAAGGATGAACGCCAATCGCCCACCATTTCCTTTAAGGATAGGCAGGCCTCTGTGGCGGTCACAGCCATGCGAGAAGCCGGCATTCAGGAGTGTGTCCTGGCTTCGACCGGAAATGCATCGGCGGCCTATGCGGCCTATTGTGCTCGCGCCGATGTCAAGCTGTGGATTTTCTTGACCAGCCTGGTGATGGCTGACAAAATGCGTGAAGCTGCCCTTTATGGGGCCGAAGTGGTCAAAGTAACAGGCACTTATGATCAGGCCAAGAAAGTGGCGGCCGACTTTGCTGCCCGCCGGAAGATCCATTTTGATAAAGGCGCCAAAGCTGTTCCAGGCAAAGAAAGTATGAAAACCATTGCTTTCGAAATTGCTACGGAACTGGCGCGCCAACTGACCCCCTCCTCTGAAAAGGGGGGAAGCTTTTGGAAAGCCCCTGATTGGTATATCCAGGCGGTTAGCGGCGGAATTGGACCGCTGGGGGTGGTCAAGGGTTTTGAAGAACTTTACCGGATGGGTTTAATTGATCGAGTGCCCAAAATCGGCACAATTCAGGTAGCAGGCTGTTCGCCAATGGTGCAAGCTTTTGCCGCCGGTAAACCCAAGGCCAGCCCGGTAGTCCCTGAAACCCGGATAACTGTGTTGGCTACCGGCGATCCTGGCCTGGCGTATGAACTGCTGTACAAAGCCAGCCAAACTTATGGCGGCCATATGTTAGATGTAACGGACGAAGAAGCCTTTGCTGCCATGCGTCTGCTGGCTAAAACAGAGGGCATCTCGGTCGAGCCGGCTACCGCAGTTGCTTTTGCCGGGTTGGATAAGTTGATGGAGCAAGGAGTCATTAAACCCAATGAAATTGTCGTTGTCAATTGCTCCGGTCACACATTTCCGGTTGAAAAATATATTATGGATGAGGAGAACTTGCTGGATGTACGTCTCTCTCATTCGGCGATTGCTTCAGCGGTCCCGGTTGATGGGCTGGGAGCAGCGCTGAAACGCCTGGACGAGCAAGTGACCACCATTGTGGTCATTGACGACAACCCGATGGATAGCCGCCTCATTCGCCGTCTGCTGCAAGCCAAAAAACCGTACCGGGTTTTTGAAGCCAACAGCGCCCTTGAGGGCCTGCAAATCATTAGAGACCGTTTGCCTGATTTGGTCGTGAGCGATTTAACCATGCCGGAAATGGATGGTTTTGCTTTGTTGGAAGAGCTGAAAAAAGACCCGTTAACGGCCAAAATCCCGGTCATTGTTGTCTCAGCCAAAGATTTAACCCCGGAGGATGAAGCTCGCCTGGCAGGTCAGACTGCTTCAATCTGGCTTAAAGGCTCCTTCTCAACTCAAGATTTGGTGGAGCACGTGGTAGATACTCTGTCAAGCAGCGAGGATGATAACCCTTCCCCTGCCCGTCCTCACCGTGAGCGTGAAGAAACTAAAGAAATTGTGGCCCAACGGGCGGGATTAGCGGCTGAACCAAATACGGCCTTGGCCGAGGTCAAGAAAGTGGTTTTGGTTGAAGACAATCCTATGGACGCCCGCTTGATTAGCCGGATTTTACAAACAAGTCGGCCCCTGGTTATCAAGCAAGTGCAGGTAGGTCGGGAGGCTATTAAAGTAATCAAAGAAGAAGAACCTCATTTGATTGTGTTGGATTTAATCATCCCGGACATGAGCGGCTTTCAAATCCTGGAAGAATTAAAACGGGATAAAAAATTGGATACCATTCCAGTCATTGTCATAACCTCGAAGGAATTAACAGAAGCGGAAAGGCAGTTGCTCATATCCAATCATGTTTCTTCGATGTGGCAAAAAGGAAAATTGGACCGTGAGAAACTGGTGGCGCACATTAAATCTCAATTAAGTTAATCGTATCCTTCGTGTGCTTTATCGGTAAATTATTAAAAAAGTAAGGGGGGCGCTACGCATAATTCTACGTAGCGGCAAACACAAAAATTACTACCTTAGAAGTTACTTTCTAACAGGAGGAACTTAGTTAAAATGTTGATTTTGTATGTAGAAGACAATTTTGAAAATAAACTATTTGTGCGGCGCGTTATTGAGTCCATGGGGCACGAGATGCTGGAAGCCGAAACAGGTATGGATAGCCTGGTTATCGCCGCTGAAAGAACTCCAGATTTAATTCTGATGGATGTGAACATCCCCGGCATGGATGGCCTGGAGACAACCGCCAAAATGAAACAAAATCCCCACCTGGCCCACATTCCTGTGATTGCACTGACGGCGAATGCTATGAAAGGTGATAAAGAACGCTGCCTGGCAGCCGGTTGTGACGGCTATATGCAGAAGCCGGTTGGAGTTTCAGACTTGCGGCGGGAAATAACCCGCTACAGTGCTCTCAAAGAAAATGCGAATAACGCCCACTAGCCGTTTTGTTCGGTTGTTGTTCCAGACGGCTGGCAAAACTTTTTCCATCATTTTTAGAAGCACGGGCAAGGAGTTGTATCCACGGCTGTTCGCTACCTGAGATTGAGGCAAAACCTTGGCAAGGTTCTCTTAGGATGGATTTAAATAGCTTACACCGTCCTCGCGTTCCCAATCTTGGTTTGGGAACGCGAAGGCGCATGTAATTTACTTAGCCACGTGAGAGGTGGCTTTTTTTATTTAAAATAAAGAGGTCTCAAGATGACGACCAGATTTATTTGTGGTATAATGGAGAGGTGTTTAACATAAGGATTTTAGGTGACGGTAGGATTTATTTGTGATATAATAGAGAAAGTTTATTAAGCAAGACCCCTGTTTGTGTGAAAAGAGATTACGGTAATCGCGATAATCCAAACAACCAAGGGTAAAACTTGTGGAGGTAACCGTTAATGGCAAGAAAGCGGGTTAGCCTGAAAGACAAAGGGTCGGAAACTTTGGGGTTGACAGAAAAAAAAGGCCAGGGAATTGATGTGTTATTTGGAGGACCAGCCGCCTCGAAGACCCGCGTTGCCTCAGCTTCTGATAGCCCTGAATCAAAAATAAATCAACCCAAAACTGAGGAAAAAAATATGGCCGCCGAAAATAAAGACACTCTGACCAATTCTGTGGTTAATGTTTCTGCCGCTTCTGAATCATTGCCAGTTAATGAAGCGGATCATGATGTATTTGTGGCTTCGGCGGTTGAGACAGATGAACTCGGCTTACCTGTGGCTATGGAAGCTCCACCCTCGCGCCTGGCCGCGACCCGCATGGGCTCAGTTGAAGTTGATGAATTGGGTTTGCCGGTAGCTATGGAAACCCCACCCACCGATTTGACCATGCCTGTGCCCCCTTCAGCTCCGCCGCCTGTAGTCGCCGTTGATAGTGATCTCTCAGGTTTGACGGATGACAATGATCTCTCCGGCCTGGCAGGAGAAGAAGTTGCGCCTGCTCCGCCGCCCCTTGCTGAGGTGCCACCTCCGGCCCCGGTCGAGCCGTCGCCAGTAGTGATACCTGAACCAACTCCGGTTGAGGCTGTGCCGCCTCCTCTGCCGGTCGCCGAAACACCTATCGAGAGGCCTATGCCCGCGCCTCCACCAGTCACTCCAGATTACACACCTCCCACCTATGTGCCTCCGCCTACTCCCGTAGTAGTTCCGGCTCCTGTACCTGTTGCGCCTCCGCCTCCCCCGCCCGTAATTGAGTCAATTGGGGGAATATTAGCCCAGGCTGGTCCGGTTAGTGCACAAGCCTTTTTGCCTCAAGATTATGAGTACGCTTCCAGTACGCTCCAACTGGCTGAGCGGGCCGAGGTGGCTAAGGATGACTTGCTGAGCGAAAAGGTTGAACGTTACCTGGGTAAAGAACGGCGCGATGCCCTGGATCAGGAAATTGAGCGCTTGTACGAAGTCGTCTCTAACGAATTGAGCGACAACACAGAGGATGCATCCTTTGCCTTAAAGATTCTTAAAGAAGCCCAGGAGTATGTGCTGGAGGATATTCGCCAGTATGACGAAGCCCTGTACCGGGTGGCTATGGTTAAAACCATGCTCGTACGCCGGCGAAATCTCAAACGCTGGTCTTACAGTTGGGGCTCATTTGTGTTCTTTTATGCCGTCGTCTGGTTAGCCTTCTTTATTACGGCTATCGTTTTTACCGGAAATATCAACAGTGTGGTTCAAGGCATTGCTGGCCAGAGTGGTGGCTTGGTTGCCGCCAGCGCAGCCTGGTATTCTGCCCTGGCCGGAGGAATTGGGGGGATTGTCGGTATTCTGTACAGCCTTTACTGGCGAGTGGCAGTCAAGCAAAATTTTGACCGCCAGTACATCATGTATTATCTGGTTCAGCCGATTATGGGCTTTATGCTGGGAGCTGTGACCCATCTCATCATTACGGCGGGGTTCCTCACTTTTAATTCAAACGCGGCAGACTCAACGATTACGGTGATATTGCAGATGGTCATCGGTTTTGTTGCCGGCTTCCGCCAACGGGTAGTTTACCAGTTGATTGACAACCTGGTGCAAAAAATCGCTCCAGAAGATGCAGATAGATCGCCGGAAAGTGTCAGGCCAGGCTGATCGTCCTAATAAACCTTAAGCCGAATGAGCGAAAGCCGCAGGATGACTCCTCGGCTTTTCTTTACCTCTCGAACCGAAGTTAATCCACAAAATTTGGAGGAAATTTTAGGGTATGGCTGAGTATATTGAAACTCAAACAAAGGATGGAGCCACCATCAAGATAGAAGTTGAGGCCGCCTCAAAAGTCGCTGCCGGTTTTACCCGTCCGGCTTCACCAGCCAATGTTTCACACGAAGGGGTAAAGGACGCCTACGACCAAACCTTACAAACCGTCCGTGTTTGCGCCAATGGTATGATTGAGACTTTGCAGGGTTTAGACACTTTGCCCAGCACTGCTTCGATTGATTTTGCCATCAAAATTGATGCCGACGCGGGCGCGATGATTGCCAAATCTTTGGGCGATGCGCACTTTAAAGTGTCGTTAAGCTGGAAGCAAGTTGAACCAGAATCAAAAGACGAGAAAAAATAAATCTAATTTAGCTTCACGGAGGTAATTTAACCATGGCCGAGCTAGAACTGAAAGAAGGGCAAACCTATCTCCTGGATGGAAACGTCCTGGTAGAGGCCTCATTCAATGATACCACCGGATTGTGGCAACTCCACGAGTCGGAAGAGCGCTCTAATTGGTTAGTGTCGCCAAATGGCCGGCTGTTGGGGATGCAATTCGACATTGCCCGCGATGTCTGGCTGTTGGCGCGAGAACCCGATATCTGGACCACCTCCGATTTACAAGTAGCCGCTGAAAAAGCGCCCAGGCTGGCTCAGTTGATGCGCCAGGCCGAAACTACGGCTGAGCAAAAATATGGGGGGAATTTGACCCTCATGCGGGTGGATACCGGCTGGAAAGCCTTGTACGGCACGCCCAATTTTGAAACCGAAGAAGGTCGCCGTGAATTTCAAAAAGTCAAAACCTTCAAATCTTTGTATGAAGCTCTCCGTGACCTAACTGCCTCCGCTTAATTCAAGGCTCCTTTTCCCGATATACCTCTACGACATTTGTTGTAGTTCATCCGTCATTTGGTGTAAATGAAGACCGTCCTTAAGACGGTCTTTTTTGTTAACGGCAATGGGTCTTTATGCCGATGTAAACTTACTTGAAATTTGATAACATGGAATAGCAGTGGAACGTTTTAGAAGGGGCCAACGTCTGAATAGAGATTCTACAGCGAAGAAATTTGGAAACGCGACAGGTCAGCGACGGTTTTCAGTCCCTCTCCTGCCGGTTACTAACTGCTTCAGCACCCATTTTTCTAATCCAAGAGCTGGTATAATCAATCTCGGAAATTGAATTTAACAAAAAGTGAAGTTTTTCTGGGGCGAGTGGTATAAATTAGCGTAAGGAGAGATAGCCTGTTCGACTCAGCAGGCCGGACCATCCGCAGAAAGAGGTGACAAGATGAACAGGAAACGACTTTTGAACTGGTTAATCAGAATTAGTCTGTTTGCCGTAATTTTAACCTTAGGTACTGTCGCCGCTCTGGTGGCGGGCGAAACACAGGGTATGGCTATGGCCGACCTGTCTGACGTGCCGGTGCAGGTGGTGACAACCGCCGGCCAGGGTAGTACTCTTTATGCCGACGTGCGCAGTGATTCATCTGCTGCCGGCATCTATCGTAGTAACGACAATGGCCTGACCTGGCAAGAGGTGAGCGCCGGCCCTGGGATCCCCTTGAACGACCTGGTGGTGCATCCGATTAATGAAAAGGTCCTTTTTGCCGGTTCGGAAGGTGGACCGGTTGCTTCCACCAGTAACCTGTGGCGCAGTGATGACGGTGGTCAAACCTGGCGCAAATTTTACCTGAGCTTACCCACCAATCCCGATGGCCTGATTCCGGCGGTCACGGCTCTGGCTACCGATCCTCATCAGCCCGGAGCACTCTATGTCGGTACGGCCGGGCAGGGTGTCTACCGTTTTGATGTGGGTTCAGATGGACACGGTTACAGCCTGGTTGGGAATGTTTCTCTGTATGATGCCCACGTGAAAGGCTTGCAGGTCGCTGCTGATAGCCGAGTTTATGCCTTGACGAACAAGGGCTTGTTTGTCAATTCCGGCGGCGATTGGGACAAGTTGGAAGCACTACCGGAGACGCCGGTGAGCCTGGCGGTCGCCCCCAGCAACGCGCAGATTATCTATGCCGGTACTCCTTCCAGTGGCGTTTACCGTTCCACCGATAGAGGGCAAAGCTGGGAGTCGCTGAACGCCGGTCTGGATATGGTTCCGGGTGTGGCCCTGCGGGTCACTGCCCTGGTGGTGGATGAGCAAAATCCAGAGCGGGTAGTTGTAGCAACAGCCTATGGCTTGGGCAGCAAACTGGCCGGCGGCAGCGTTTTTGAGAGCTTGAACGGGGGGCGTCAATGGGCCAAGTTGGGTGAGGCTGAAGATGTGGTCAAGAAACTCAGCCTTAACCAGGGCATCGTCTACGCGGCCACCAGTAAAGGCTTAACTCCTTATGGCGGGCCTTCTGCTGAAGATCAGCCGGTCATGCCTATCCCTGCGTTACAACCCTTAGCCAATCCGAACGGGCTGCAATTGGCTATCTTGACCTTGACCCTCATTCTGGCCGGGTTGGTCCTGCTGGGCCGGGTTGAGTGGCTGCGGCGGCGAGTCAGCGTCCTCGTCTGAGAGATGGGAAATGAGGAGAAGAGAAAGTGAAGGGGGTGACTATGTTGAAATGGATAGGGTTGGGTGTGGTCATTTGGAGTTTGAGTTTGCTCTGGCCGGAGGTCAATTTCATCTTGACCCCGCCTGTGATTGCTGGGTTAGTCCTGGCCCTGGCGGCAATTATTCTGGCCTATATTTTGGGCTACTATCACAGCCAGTTTGACCAGACTCAAACGGATCGCTGCAACGAAAATAAGCAAAAACATTCATCACGACCCTCACGCCCGGTGCCGCCGCTCTCGATGGCCTAGACCTGAGGAAAAAATCCATTAAATGTTGAGGAATATAATTTTTACCACCCCTCCCTTCATCAGGTGAGGGGTGGTATTGCAATTAAGAGGTTTATAACCTAAAATGCGTGGAGGAGACCTTCTTTTTTTAAGGGGTTTAGAGGTTAAAAATTGCCATGAAAAAACTGCGCCTGCTCAGCGAAGATTTATTTGGACACCCCTCTATCCTGCTTTGGCTCCTGATATTGGCCGGTCTGGCCTTTCTAGCTGTTGCGACTGCCTTTCTACTTTTAACTGAACTTAATATCAGTGCCGTTTATCAAACGCCGACACCGGCAGTAGCCTCCTTTGTCACTCCGACCTCGGCGCCTGGGCTGACTCCTGCCCTCCAACTCACCCCCCTCGAAGGCAGTTCCGGCACCTCGGTAACGCTGGAGGGCCAGGGCTGGCAGCCAGGCGACACCCTCTTCATCAGCCTGGAAAACCCTGCAGACAGCCAGAAACCCCAGACTGCTGTAGCCACTACTCAGGTGAATGAACAGGGCAGGTTTGTTTCCTCTTTTATCTTTCCGGCTGATGCTTACTGGACCAATCTGCCCATCGTCCTCATCACGGTTCAAGGCGCCGCTACCGGACAAAAAGTTTCACAAGAGTTCCGTATCCTGGACGCCAGCCCTACCACCACTCCAACCTTTACGCCCGAACCATCGTTGACCCCTACGCCCGTCCCTGTGCAGCCTACATCCGTCCCCATAACAACACCTTTGCCACTGCCAGTACCCACCCCGATCCCTACCCCGGCCCCTATCCCAGTGACAGCTACTCCCGTACCCACCCCTACTCCCTTAATTGAGATTCAGAATTGGCGGGGCGAATATTATGCCAATGCCGATTTAGCCGGTGCGCCGGTAGTCCGCGACGATACGGCTGTTGATTTCAACTGGGGTCGCAGCGCCCCTGCCCCTGGTTTGCCAGAGGATAAGTTTTCGGCGCGCTGGACTCGCTCTTTGCCCTTTGATGCGGGCCTGTATCGCTTCCACCTGCTGGTAGATGATGGGGCGCGTTTGTGGCTGGATGATCAACTGCTGCTCAATGCCTGGCAGGATGGGAGTCTCCGGGAAGTTGTGGCTGAACGCCAGGTGGGCGGCGGGGGTCATTCGCTGCGCCTGGAATATTATGAGCGCAGTGGCGATGCGGCCGTTCATCTGTGGTGGGAGAACATCACGGCTGCTGCCTACCCTGATTGGAAAGGGGAATATTGGTCTAACCGAGAGTTTCAAGGCAGCCCGGTTTTGGTGCGGAATGACCCGGTTATTAACTTTTTCTGGTATAACCAGTCTCCTGCGCCGGGTGTATCGGCCGATAATTTTTCGGTGCGCTGGAGCCGGCAGGTCAACTTTGACTCGGGCCTCTATCGCTTTTATGCCGAGGCGGATGATGGCATTCGCCTTTTTATTGACGGCTACCAGGTTATCAATGAGTGGCACGGCAGCAGCAGTGCTACTTACACCGCCGACGTGAGCCTGAGCGGTTCGCGCCAGGTAGTGGTTGAATATTACGAACAGAGTGGCGAGGCTTTTGTCAGGCTCCGCTGGGGGCGAATTAATGTCCAGTCCACGGCCACCTCCACGCATACCCCAACATCAACCCATACCCCCATCTTCACCCCAACTCCAACCCCCACCCCCACTCAAACGCCGACCCTAATCCCGACTCTGACTCTCACTCCTACTGATACGCCGACACTTACCCCGACCGGTACCTTAACGCCAACGGCTACAGCTACCCTAACTCCTACTCAGACCTCGACCCTAATCCCGACTCTGACTCTCACTCCTACTGATACGCCGACGCTTACGCCGACCAGCACCTTAACGCCAACCGCTACGGCCACCTCAACGGCGACAGATACGCCTACTTCCACCCTGACTCCCACTCACACGCCTACCGAGACTCCGACCGAAACTCTCACGCCCACCGAGACGCCGACGCTTACGCCTACTTCCACCCTAACGCCGACCGAAACCCCCACCCTCACCCCCACCTCCACCCTGACTCCGACCGAAACGCCCACGTTGACCCCGACTGCAACACTCATCCCAGCGGAGACGCCTACGGTGACCGCTACGGCCACCATTACCTTCCCTCTAACTGACGTTCGCCTCAACGAACTTCTGCCCGTGACAGGCACTGTCTATTTGGATGAGTGGATTGAACTGCGTAACACCGGCGTGATCAGCGCCGATTTGACCGGCTGGAGCCTTGACGATGGCCCGTCAAGCGGTAATCTACCCTATGTCATTACCAGTCCTGTGATCATCTCACCGGATGGGTATTTGTTGCTTGAGCGAGCAGCCACCGGATTAATCTTACCGGATACGGGGGGGCAACTTAGACTCTTGCAGCCCGATAGCACGGTTGTGGATGAAGTTATTTTTGGCCCGCTGCCCCCGGACGCCAGTTACAGCCGGGATGAAATCGGTTTATGGCATCCCGACTGGCCGCCCAGCCCTGGAATGCCCAACCTGGTTCCCACGCCCACCTCGACGCCTGGACCCTAGCTGCTTGGGAGGGTGGATTAAATCACTTCAGTCTCGTTCCCACGCGGTGCGTCAGTTTGGGAACGAGATTGGGGTCAAATTAGCTTTTCAAATATTGGGGATTACGTATCCAGAACTTCGCGCACTTTATGCGCTAACCCGGGCGGGGTAAAAGGTTTTTGTAGAAAGGCGACGCCCGTCTCCAAAACTCCGTGATGAAGGATAGTCTCCTCGGTGTAGCCCGACATATAGAGCACTTTCATTTGAGGTCGAAGCTTGCGCAGCCGTTCGGCCAGTTCCGGGCCGCTCATTTGCGGCATGACCACATCAGTTGCCAACAGCTCAATGATACCTTCGTGTTGTTGGCTAATTAAAAGGGCCTCCCGGCCATAGGCGGCCTCCAACACGTGATAACCGTGCTTCAATAAAACTGTCCGGGTCAGTTCCCGGACTAAATCCTCGTCTTCCACCAGCAGGATAGTTTCATGGCCGTGCGGCCCTTCATCCATTTGTTCTTGTTCAGCCAGCTCAATCGCCTGTTCTACCGCAGGTAGAAAAAATTTAAATGTGGTTCCAACGCCAACTTGGCTCGAGACATCAATATGACCGTTGCTTTGGGTCACAATGCCGTAAACGGTAGCCAGACCCAGGCCCGTGCCCTCGAACTTCCCCTTGGTGGTAAAGAATGGCTCAAAGATGTGGGGCAGGATATCTGCTTCTATCCCGGTGCCGGTATCTTTGACCGCTAACATCACATACCACCCCGGCTTTAACTCCATGCGTTGGCGGGTGTAAGCTTCATCCAGCATTACATTGGCTGTTTCAATGGTCAGTTCCCCGCCGCCAAGCATGGCATCCCGTGCGTTGACCACCAGATTTAAGAGGACTTGTTCAATCTGTCCAGGATCGGCCTTGATCCGGCCCAAGTTCGCGCCCGGCTTTGTAACCAATTCGATATCCTCGCCAATCAACCGCCGCAGCATCTTTTCTAGATCGGCCACCACCTCGTTAAGATCCAATATCTTGGGCTGCAGCACTTGTTTGCGGCTAAAGGCCAGGAGCTGACCGGTCAACGCGGCGGCGCGCTCACCGGCTTTTTTCATTTCTTCTATGTAGTGGCGCAACGGATTTTGCTCATCCAGGTAACGCTGCAATAACAGCTCGCTGTAACCATTGATTACGGTCAATAGGTTATTAAAGTCGTGGGCTACTCCACCGGCCAGGCGGCCAACCGCCTCCATTTTTTGCGCTTGTAGAAACTGCGCCTCGAGTTGTTTGCGCTGGGTAATATCGCTAACCACACCGTAGATGATTTTTGAGGTAGGGCCGGTCGTTTCAATCCGGGCGCTGTCTCTAACCCACATAACCTCACCATCGGCCCGAATCAGGCGATACTCGATTTCGCTGTTCTGCCCCTGCGCCAGACGCAGCGTCTGCTCGGCTGCCGTCGCTCTGTCGTCGGGGTGGATAACCACCTCAGGCCAGAAACTCCAGTCAGTCAGGAAGTTTTCATAAGGATAACCGGTCAGCGTTTCAACATGGGGCGAAAGATAGAGATTGGCCTTTGTGTCATCCTCGTCTAAGCTGGTCACATAAATCCAATCGCTGATGGAGGAGATAACTTGACGAAATCGCTCCTCGCTGGCGCGCAAAGCGGCTTCGGCCTGTTTACGTTCGGCGATTTCCTGGCGAGCCTGCTTGTACAGGCGGGCATTCTCGATGGCGTTGGCTAATTGGTCGGCGATAGCCTGGGCTATCTCCAGATCATCGGGCGTGTAGGCTCCCCGTCTCCGGCTGCCAACCAGCCAGGCTCCAATAACCTCACGCTTGTAGCGCAGGGGAACAACCATGCCGGAATGAATTCCAGCCGCTACCAGTTGTTCATCTTCGGCAAAGCGGGTATCGGCAGGGATATTGTGGCGCAGCATGGGCTGTCCATGGGCAATCACCCAGCCAGTTGCCGAGGACTTGACCGGGAATGTAGCCCCGGCAGCCGGTCCTGAATTATCTCCGGCAGCTATATGCGCCACCAGAATATGGTCCCCTTCTAAAAGGTTGATCAAGAGACGGTCGTAAGGTAGGAGCCGGGTCGTGTGGCGGGCAAAGGCATGATAAATGTCGTCGAGGTGAAGGGTTGCCGAAATCGCCCGATCTAACTCGTGTAATATCGCCAGTTGTTGCGCCCGTCGCTCTGTTTGGACATACAGGTGCGCATTCTCGATGGCGATGGCCGTTTGATTGGCCAGGAGCTGGGCCAGAGCCACATCCTGAATCGTAAACTCCCGTTCGGCCTGCCTTGTCGCCACCTGAACAGCTCCGACGACCTGATCCTGGTACTCCATCGGCAGCACAAATAAGGTTTTGAGCTGGTCAGCTTGCATTTGGGCTAAGACAGCCGGATAAGCCGTAGCCTGGCTAAGGGTTATGTGTTGAGCCTGCCGTTCCAGCACAACCTGTTGCATAAGCGGGAAATCGGCCAAAGCAGCCCGGCCGGGGGTAGATAGCATTTCGGGCTTGCGCAAGGGGTCAGATGCAGCCAGTACTGCCACGGTACTGTCGTTTTCCTTGCAATAAAAAATCACACATTCCTCGACGCTTAGTAGATTAAGCATCTCCTGGATAGTAATCTGTAGCACATATTGCAGATTTGGACTTGCAGTAATCAGCGCCTCTACTGCTGGTGAAGCGGGTAACTCTTCGTCGTATCGAGTCATTTTAACCTGGACTTCGTCTTCTCTGCCGTCTGGTGAATAGTTTTTAAGTTAAAGCCTTGATTTGCTTACCCCACACTCCGGTCCATTCGGGGAGTTGCACCCAGCCCTGCCGTCGAATAGCGGCAGCCAAATCTGACCCAAAGAAGAATTCTGTCTGGCTGACCGCTTCCTCGATGCTGGTAAACCGGTAGTCGGTGCGGATGGTTTGCCGGGCGAAGTCCCACTCGCGCTCCAGCCAGGCGTAGTATTCAGCCAGATGTTCATTCGGCGGCGCGGGCGTAAGGCTGCCGGTAGTCAATGTTTCAATGATGATGAGGGCGCCTCCCGGAACGACCACTCGCTGCATTTCTCGTAAGATCCGGCCAATTTGTAGCTGCCAATCCTCCGGATACCAGCCCCGCAGGTGACCCATGGACCAGCCGGCTGTGACCACATCGGCCCAGCCGGTGGGAAAAGGAAGCCCCCGCATATCGCCCTGGGCCAGATTCCACTTGCCTTTCACTCGCTCCCGTTGGTGCTGATTTTCTTGCAGCATCGCCCCATGCAAATCAAGACCAATCACCTGAGCTGCTTGCTCACCCAGGAGAAGGGGCAAGCGCCCGGTACCGGTGCCCAAATCAAGGATACGTTTGCCGGCCAACGGAGTGACGCGTTGCAGCGCCGGCAGCAGGTTGCCTTCGTGATCTTCAGGGGTAATCAAGCGGTGATAGTCGCCCGCCCGGTAAGAATAAATGTGGCGAAAATGATCCATTTTCCGTTCATCCCAAATTATAGCATATTGTAATCAAATTGCTCATTTCTCTCGTATAATATAAGTAGTCAGTATTCAGATGTCAGTAGCCAGATTTAATGGTTAGATATAGTAATTTCTGATTACTGACTACTGGCTACTGTTTGTTGGAGGGATATGCCCGATCTCAGCGCCCTGATCCAGCGTTGGCAGGGGGGCGACGAGCGCGCCGCCGAAGCCATTTATAACTACCACCGGGAGGCCACGTTCCGGCTGGCGTATGGCTTGCTGGGCAACACCGCCGACGCTGAAGAAGCAGCCCAGGATACTCTGACCTACGCTCTAACTCATATCAATCATTTTGACCCCGGACGGGCTACTTTTGCCACTTGGCTGCATACCATCACCGTCAGCCGCTGTCGCGACCGGCAGCGACGGCGCTGGCTGCCCACTTTCTCCTTGACTCAATGGCTACAACGAGGCCAGGACGCGCCGGATCCCGCGCCCGGCCCGGAACACCAGGCTGTTCAGAGAGAAATCCATAGCGAGGTCTGGCAGGCGGTGCAGAACTTAAGCCCGCAATTGCGGGAGGCCATTCTGCTCCGCTACTGGGCCGACCACACCTACCAGGAGATGGCTGCCATCCTCGACTGCCCGCTGCGCACGGCGCAGTCGCGGGTGAGGCTGGCCTACGACAAGCTGCGGGCTGTATTGGCTCCGGCAGAACTTAACCATTTTGAAGAAGAGAGGGTGCAATAGCAGGCTAAGGCTGAGGCTAAGAAAATGTCACTGCTTCGCGTGAGCGACCGGAGGGAGCGAAGAATCCCTCAGTTCGTTGTTGCAGGTTACCTTGTTGGAGACCCTTCGCTTCGCTCCGTTCAGAATGACCGAAAAAAGGATAAACCGTGATCAATCATCTAACCAACGACCAACTCAATAGCTACCTCCACCAAACTCTGACCGATGCGGAACGGGAGGCGCTGGACCGTCACCTGGCCGAGTGCCCGTCGTGCCGCGCCCGGCTGGACGGCCACGAGGCGCTGCAGCGGCGGATTCATTACGAATTAGCAGCCAGCTTGCGCGGTGTCCAGTCCTCGCCTCGAATGAGCTATACAGCCATTGCCCCTCGCCTGAAACACTCAAGGAGATTTATGATGGTTCTCAAACAATCGAATCAATTTGTCTACGGGGCCTTGACCATGGCTTTATTAGTGGCATTGGCCGTGACTTTGTACTTCTTTGTCAGCAACCTCAGCCGGCCTACCCCGACGACGCCGGAAGAAATCAAGCCAGCAACCTCTGCTCCCACCGTAGTTAAGCCGGCAGTGGTCACGCCAACGGTAACCGTTAAGCCGACGGTCACCCCGACCGTAGAGGCTACCCCGCCTCCTGCCGATCTGAACTCAACCGGGGCCATGTTCCGGGGCAACCCGCAGCACACCGGCTTCTTTGACACGCCGGGGCCAGAGCGGGGCGAATTAAAGTGGAAATTCAAAGCAAAGGGTATGGGGGGAGTCTCTCCGGCCATTGTGAAGGGGGTAGTCTATTTTGGCGGCGGTAGAGACAACTATCTCTATGCCGTAGATAGTGAAACCGGCCAGGAAAAATGGAATTTTAAAACTGACGGCACGGTTGAGACTCCCGTCGTCGCCGGGGGACTGGTCTATGTCGGAAGTTGGGACAAGCATCTCTACGCGGTAGACAGTGAAACCGGCCAGGAAAAGTGGAAATTTGAAATTGGGGACCGACCATTGGCTGCCCCGACTGTCGCCAGTGGGGTAGTCTATTTTACCAGTAAGGATGGTTACATTTACGCGGTAGACAGCGCCAGTGGCCGGGAGCAGTGGCGGTTTAAAGCGGACGGCTGCTTTGCCACCAGCAGCAGCCCGGCGGTGGCTGAAGGACTGGTTTATGTCGGGAGTGGGAGTGCGAAAGAGTGCGGTCCGGACAGCGGCCGGCATCTCTATGCCTTGGACAGCGCCGCCGGCCAGGAGAAGTGGCGCTTTGAAGCAGCCGGCCCCATCGAATCTTCTCCGGCTGTGGCCGAAGGCGTTGTCTATTTTGGCAGCCATGACCATTATCTTTATGCCGTAAACAGCCAGACCGGTCAGGAAAAATGGAAATTTCAAACAGAAGCGCCGGTCTGGTCTTCTCCGGCGGTCGCTGACGGAGTGGTCTATTTTGGCAGTCGGGACGCCCATCTTTACGCCGTAGACAGCCAGACCGGGCAAGAGAAGTGGAAGTTTAAGGCCGGCGCGGTGGTGAACGACCCGGTGGTTGCCGGAGGAGTGGTCTATGTGGGGAGTGATGACAACTATCTCTATGCCGTAGATACCCAGACCGGACAGGAAGCGTGGAAGTTTAAAACCGACAGCGATGTATGGCGTTCCCCCACCGTGGCCGATAGCATTGTCTATTTTGGACTTGATAACCCTTATCTCTACGCGGTGCAGTGAGGTATTGCCTATGATTGCCTAAAAACTGCCTCTGTCTTGCTGCAATTTTAGCCAAAAACCCAACGAATGAATCACTGAACAGGAGATAAGAATTATGAAACGCCGATTAACAATCTTGGCGCTTACTGCCCTGGCGGTGGCGTCGTTTATCAGTGTTGAATTGACGGTTCCCGCCCCGGCGCTCGCCGGGGGAGCGAAGCAGATAAGGGGGACCGCCATTGACGGAACCGGTACTTGTGACCCTCAAACTGATGGTGTGGATAATCCTACTACTTTCCCCCTCTTCTTCCCGGTGGAGGAAGGGGGCTTGAATGGTTGTCTCTACACCTACGCCGAATCCTCCGAGGGCTCGCCGAGCGGGACCTACCGAGAGAGGGGGCACGAGATCTTCGTTAGCCATGACCCCAACAAACCCGGCAGGTTTGAGACGACTTACCTATTCACGGCGAAGTTCGACGAGGATGGAAACGAGATCTGGGGACGTTGTGAACATCCTATTACCGCAGGCACCGGCACAAGTGCTTTCGAGGGTGTCACCGGGCGATTTGACATCAAGGACGACATCGCAGCGGGCAACTTCCCCTATCGAGGTCATCTACGGTTCTAAAGTTCACTCGAGCCTGAGCAAACCGGGAAGTGCTGTCCACTTCCCGGCTTTTATTTTAAAATGGTTACTTGTTGTGTTATCATGATCCCCATAGTGTAATCACTTTATCTTCTAAAGAAGGTAAAATGATCAGGACTCAAATCCAATTAACCGAGGAGCAGTCCCAAACCTTAAAGGAAATGGCCCAGGAACGGGGCGTTTCCATGGCTGAGCTGATTCGCCAGAGTATTGATAATTTTATCCGCACCCGCAACCAACCCACTTTAGAGGAAAAACGCCGCCGGGCATTGTCTATTGTGGGACAATTCGCATCTGGAGTTCCTGACCTATCTACTGAGCATGATCGTTACCTGGCTGAGGTTTATGGAGATTTTGGTAATTGAGGGTGTTTACTGATACCTCAGCGATTATGGCTATCCTCACTTTGTTGAACAAGGCTTCACCTGCCTCTCTTAACTCCCCTAAAATTTAAGGTTCAATTCGGTCATTTAACGCCGCTGCCCGTGTATAATACTGCCAGAGTGTAGATGCTATACACTTCTCATGAGCGGCGCAGTTACAGGTTAGGATGGGGGGGAAATGTCACCAAGCGTCGGGTCAGCCGATGGAAGCTGACCTATCCGATCTCAGCGGACTAATTGAACGCTGGCAACACGGCCATGAAGCGGCGGCTGAAGCCATCTACAACCGCTGCCGGGGCGTTACCTATGGCCTGGCCTACGCCTTGCTGGGCAACACCACCGACGCCGAGGAGGTAACCCAGGACGCCCTGACCTATGCCTTGACTCACATCAACCAATACAATCCCCGCCAAGCCAAGTTCACCACCTGGCTGCATATCATCACTGTGAGCCGCTGCCGCAACAAACGGCGGCGACGCTTCCTCCCCCACCTGCCGCTCTTAGCCTGGCTCAAAGGCGGCGGCGATGTGCCCGACCCGGCTCCTGGCCCGGAGCGCCACGCGCTTCAAGAAGCTACCCGCAACGAAGTCTGGCAGGCCATCCAGACCTTAAGCCAACCCCTGCGCGAAGCCATTTTGCTGCGTCACTGGTCAGATTATACCTATCAGGAGATGGGCGAGATTTTGGGCTGTTCCGCCCGCATAGCCCGCAGCCGGGTACTGGCAGCCCACGAACGATTGGAACCGTTATTAGCTCAAAACGGTTTGATTAGTATGGTTGAGAATATTTAATGAGCAATCATCTAAATCATCAACAACTTATTAGCTACGTTTACCGCGCCCTACATGACCCCGAACTGGAGCTGGTTGAACATCATTTAAACGCATGTCCAGAGTGCCGGGCGCGCTTAGTCGAACAGGAAGCGATCCAACGGCGGATTCACATGGGCGTGTTGACCTGGCAGCGGATGGTCAACCCGCCTGCCCGGATGAGTTATGCAGCTATTGCCCCGCGTTTGAAGCGTTCCAGGAGTTGGACTCTGGCGGCCAAACAATCGAGCCAGCTTTTTTACGGTGCGGCGACATTGATTGTGCTGGCGGCGTTGGGCGTCGGGTTAGTGCTGCTCCTCAATAATATTAACCCTGCGCCCGCCGGCAAAATGAAGTGGCAATTTCAAACGGGCAACGTGGTGCAGACTTCCCCAGTCGTAGCTGACGGAGTGGTTTATTTTGGGAGCAAGGACCTCTATAAGACCAGGGACGGCTATCTCTATGCGCTGGACGTTGAAACCGGCCAAGAAAAATGGAAATTCAAAACGAATTTTGGGGTAGCTTCTTCTCCGGCTGTGGCCGCTGGGCTGGTTTTTTTTGGCAGTCGTGATGGCCATCTCTACGCGCTGGATGCTAAAACCGGCCGGGAAACGTGGAAGTTCAAAACGGGACACAACATCATGTCTCCTCCGACCATCGCCGCTGGCCTGGTTTATGTCGGCAGTGGCGACCGTCATCTCTATGCCCTGGACAGCCAGACCGGCCAGGAAAAGTGGCGGTTCAAAACGGAAGACTACGTCGAATCTCGTCCAATTGTGGCCGCCGGGCTGGTCTACTTTGGGACGGGGACCGCCTCCCCCTCCCATTTAGATCTGGGGACTCATCTTTATGCTTTAGACGCCCAGACCGGCCAGGAAAAGTGGCGGTTTGACGCGGACGGCTTTGTGAACTCTTCTCCGGCCGTGGTCAGCGGCCTGGTCTATTTCGGCAGTCACGATGGCCATCTCTACGCAGTGGATGCTCAAACCGGCCAGGAGAAGTGGAAGTTCAAAACCGGCGGTCCGATCGAGTCTTCGCCGGCCGTCGCCGGGGATGTGGTTTACGTCGGCAGCAACGATACCCATCTGTATGCGGTAGACAGCCAGACAGGTCAGGAGAAGTGGAAGTTCAAAACCGGGCTGTGGGTTACCTCTTCGCCGGCCGTTGCTACCGGGGTGGTTTATATCGGCAGCTATGACGGCTACCTCTATGCGCTGGATAGCCAGAGCGGCCAGGAGAAGTGGAAGTTCAAAACCGGCGGCGAGGTACAGTCTTCCTCCCCGGTTATCGTGGATGGAGTGGTCTACATCGGGAGTATGGATGGTCATCTGTATGCGCTGAGGTGATCTCTTCCCTGTCTTTCTCATCTGGGAGGCTGGGGTGCGGGGTAAGGGTTAAGTCAAGGTATATTAGGGGGGTAAATCATGAACAAAAAGGCGCTCTTTATCTGGCTAGGCTTGCTGACAACGGCGCTGGGGGCTATTTGCAGCCCGGGCCAAAGTGAACAGGATGAGCCAGCGATATCGAAAATAGTGCAGACGATAGTCATTCAGGCTGAGGACACACCCATACCGGAGCCAATTACGCTAAACCTGTCGTCTGCCGTCACATCTGCTCCGGCAGTAGCCCCAGTGACTGGCGTCCGCGAAAGGCTGATGGCTAAGGTTGACTATCGCGTCTGGATGCCAGAGTCGTTCAAAGTAAGTATGGCTAACATACGCGTGGCCTATGCAGCTCACCTGGGGGATAAACAGTTTGTGGTTGTGGATGGAGAAAGTGGACCGTTTTACGATGGGGTTGACGAATTGATTCTGAGCCCCGACGGCCGGCGGGTCGCCTACAGAGCGCAAGTGGGCCGGCAGCGCTTCGTCGTCGTGGATGGGCAGGAGCAGGCCAGGTATGAAGACATCGGCGAAGGGTCTTTGCTCTTCAGCCCCGACAGCAGGCGGGTAGCTTATGCGGCTAAAGCGGATCACCAGTGGTTTGTCGTCGTGGATGGACAGGAACAGGAATTTTACGAGCGCGTTGGCGGGCTGACCTTCAGCCCCGACAGCCGGCAGGTGGTTTATGGGGCCAGCCTGAATAACAAGTGGTTTGTAGTCGTCAATGGCCAGGAAGGGCGGCAGTACGATTTCATCGGTAATCTCACCTTCAGCCCAGACAGCCAGCGCTTAGCCTATGCGGCTCAATCAGGAAATAAGTGGTTGGTGGTCGTCAATGAAGCGGAACAAAAGCGGTATGATGGCATCGGAACTCTCCTCTTCAGCCCTGACAGCCGGCGGGTCGCTTATGTGACCCAATCTGGCGAAAAGCAGCGGGTGGTTGTGGATGAACAAGAAGGCCAGCCATACGATGGGATTGGCGCAGGCATGCTGACCTTTAGCCCCGACAGCCAGCGGATTGCGTATGGAGCGCGCCTGGATGATAAACGGTTTATCGTAGTAGATGGACAGGTGGAACAGGACTACACTGACGTCGGTAACCTCATTTTCAGCCCGAATAGCCAGCGGCTGGCTTATGTAGCCCAGGCGAGCGATAAGTGGTTTGTCGTGGCGGATGGACAGCCGCAGAAACCGTACGACGGTCTTCTCGTCGGCTCCCCCATCTTTAGCCCGGACAGCCAGCGGCTGGCTTATGGCGCCGCCCTTGGCTCCAAGTGGTTCGTAGTTGCGGATGGGCAAGAGCAGGGGCCGTATGATGGCCTTGGCTCGTACTCGCTTCGCTTCAGTCCGGATAGTAAATATGTTGCCTTTGCCGCTCAAACAGGCGATAAGTGGTTCGTCAGCCTGGATGGGCAAGCGGAGCAGCCTTATGAAGGCATCGTTACCTCGGGCGGAGGAGGGATTATCTTTGACTCCGCTTATACTTTCTACTACCTGGGCGTGAAAGGCGCTAACATCTATCTTGTAGCTGGAAAGGTGAAAGTCCCAGGCCAAGAGATGGCGACGCCAACTCTCGCGCCTGGCGAGGCGGCATCAGCCGCACGGACGATCCCCCCTGTGCCATCCGATGATACAGCGGCGCAGACAAAAGATCTGAAATAATTTGGACCATTCACGGTGGCGGTTTATTTTTGGAGTAATAAGGTTTAACTTTGCGCCCTGTGGTGAGGAGATTACCCCTCCTCACTCCGCCGGACTACTCCCTCCCGCCAGGCGAAGACGGCGGCCTGGGTCCGGTCGGCCAGGTGGAGCTTATTGAGGATATTGCTGACGTGGCTTTTGACGGTTTTATCGCTGATAATCAGCCGCTCGGCAATCTCGGCATTGCTCAAGCCGTCGGCAATGAGACGTAAGACATCCAGCTCGCGGTCGCTCAACTCGGTGAAGGGATTGGCTCCCTCTCGCCGCGCTCCGTGCAGCTCCTGGACCACGCGAGAGGCCACACGGGGATGCAGCACCGCTTCGCCGCGAGCCGCTTTGCGCACCGCCTCGGCCAGTTCTCTCGGTTCAACATCTTTTAGTAGATAAGACAGCGCCCCGGCACGGATGGCCGGGAAGATATGTTCATCCTGGTGATACGAGGTCAGCACAATCACCTGGGTTCGGGGGCTGGCCTGTTTCACCAGTCGCGTCGCCTCGACCCCGTCCATGCCTGGCATGACCAGGTCCATCAGCACCACGTCGGGGGCGTGCTCGGTGGCCAGGTGAATGGCCGCTTCGCCCGACTCGGCTTCGCCCACAACGGTGATATCAGGCTGGGTTTCGATGAAAGCGCGCACACCCTGGCGCACCACACTATGGTCGTCAACAATTAAAACGGTAATCGGTTCGGTCATTTTTTCTTCTTCCCTGCCCAACTGTTCCATCGTGTCACCCTTCGGCTTCGCTGAGCCAAAGGCCCTTATGGGCGGGACAAGCTTCGAGCGAAGTGAGAAATCCCTCAAACGTTACGTTTACCTAAAAATTATGAGGCAAAATTACGCCGTCTTCAAATATGCCTCTACTCGCGTCCCTTGCCGTGGCTCGCTCACAATCGTCAAATGCCCTCCCAACGACTCGACCCGCTCGCGCATGCTGCGCAAGCCCATCCCCTTGCCATTGGGTCCCGCCACAGCAAAACCCTGCCCGTTGTCGGAAATGGTCAGAGTAACTTCTTCAGCGTCGCAAGCCAGGTGAACTTCGGCCGCCGTAGCCGCGCTGTGCCGGCTGATGTTGGCCAGGGCTTCCTGCGCTACCCGGAAAAGGGTCTGCTCGACCACCAGGGGGAGCGGCCTTTCGCCCTGGACGCGCACCTCGGCGGCAATCTGGCTTTGCCGGGACCAGTCGGCTACATAATCCCGCAGGGCAGCAACTAAGCCTTTGCCTTCCAGGGCTGCCGGGCGCAGTTCACGGATAAGCGTCGTCAATTCTTGTTGGGCCTGATGCACCAGGCGTTCGGCTTCCAGCAGGTGGGTTTGAGCGCTGCTGTCCTGCTGAGGCAATAAGGCGCGGGCCGCACCGACTTGCATGGCCGTTGCAAAAATTTGCTGTTTGACCGAGTCGTGCAAATCGCGGGCCAGCCGGTTGCGTTCCTCCAGCGTGGCCAACTCCTGGCGGGTCTGCATTAAGTTTTGCAGTTGCATGGCCATATGGTTGAGCTGCTGAGCTAATTGGCCCAGCTCATCGCCGGAAGCATCGTGGGCCAGGGCCTCAAAGTTGCCCCGGCTCCACTCGTCGGCAACTTCATCGAGGACGCGCAGGCGGCGGGTCAAGCCGCGGGCGATGAAAAAACCGAACAGAACGCCGGCAATCACGCCCACCACCAGCATACCCCCCGCAATTGGCAGAATGGTTTGTTGCAGGATGATTTGAAGAAACTCACCTTCCTCAAAAGGCAGGGTCAATTCTACAAAAATAACCCCCAAGACTTGTTGGGTTGGGTCAAAAACCGGTGCAGCCGCAATAACGTGACCGTTCGAGTGGCGCAGGGCCAACTGGGTCGCGTCAGTTTCGCCCTTTAGCGCTGCCTGGAAACTGGCGGCTGCTGCGGGTGCAAGCTGAGACTGAAAACTGTCCCCCGGTGAGGTTGTCCTGGCTGGCGTTACTGCCAGGATTGTGCCGTCACGATCAACAATAACGATCGAGATCACGCGACCAAATTGAGCCGGTATCTTGTCCTGCTCGTCTGTGCTGTTCTCTTTGGGGATATTAATGACCAAATTTCCATCCAAAACGACCTTTTGGAGCCAGTTATTTAGGCCCGCCTGGTCGGCTGGGGTTTCCTGCAAATAAGGCGCCAGCGTTGGACCTGTCTTGAGCAAAGCCCCAGCTATTTGGTGGGGTAGGAAATTTGACCAGAAGTAAAGATACCACAACAGAGCCACGCCGATAATCCCCAGGATGAGAATAGTAATTAACGTAAAGAGGGTGTAGGCTAGAGTCAGCTTCCACTGAAGCCGCTGAAAAAAGGAGAGAAGTCGCCGCCAGAATCGTGGCAGCAGACTTTTGAAGGAAAGTTTTGCCGGGTTTATTACCATAACTTTTATTGTAGCCAAATTCTTACCATTCCCCAAGTTGTGCTGGCTTTTACATCATCTTACCCGAATTCGCGCAAAATGTCATGAGGCTAGAGGTGGGGTTAAGGTCAGTCTCAAGGTGGATTGGTTACGAAACCTTAACCGAACCATAACCGGCGCTTAATCTGAGCGGGTTAAAAATAGATTGCCGAGTCAAGCTGCAACTTCTCGCGCTTCTGGACGTACTATGAGTGAATCCACCTGCAGACCCACCCCGGTTCAATCTTTAGCCGGATGCCGGAAGAGGTCACTTGGTTTATCATTACGGGGTGGTAATTGAGTATGGAAAGGGGTATTCGATGACAAGCACGACTCAATCTTTTTCAAATGGTCAATCACGCCCACTGGGGCAGCTTTTCTTTGGCATCATTGACCGGCCCGCAGCGACGTTCCAGGCCGTTGTCGCCCAGCCTCGCTGGTTCATATGGGCAGCGCCCCTGCTGGTCTTGATCCTGGGCCTGGCTGTCCTGCTCATTGTGCAGACACCCCATACCCTGGAACTGGCCCGCCGGCAGGTCGAAAGCCAACTGGCTACGATGCCGGAAGATCAGGTCGAAGCGGCACAGGCCGGGATGCAGATGACCATGTCACTGCCTTTTATGCTGGCGACAGGGCTGGGTTTTGGAACGATCGCCCTGGTTGTTGCCACTTTGGCCCAGGCGACATTTCTCTACTTTGCGGCGCTGGTCAGTGGTGGTGAGACAAACTTTGGGGCGATGTTCAGAATGAGCGCCTGGAGCCGCCTGCCCCTGGCCCTCGGTGCTTTGGTTCAGGCCGGTTTTATTGCTTTCGCCGGGCGGCTCATCCAGTACCCCGGCCTGTCTTTCTTTGTCGCCAGCGGCGACCTGCTGCAAGATGCCCGCAACCCGCTCTTTGTCTTGCTGAGCGGGCTTGATCTGTTCTGGCTGTGGCATCTGTTGTTGACGGTGGTGGGTTTAGCTGTGGCGGCTCGTGTTGGCCGGGGCAAGTCGCTGGCGCTGACCGTGCTCTACGCCGTGCTGTCTCTGGGCATCACCGTTTTGCCGACACTCCTGTTTGGCGGCATGATGGCAAGATAATACGAGTTCCCCTTCTAAAGACCATTATGCACCGCCGAGTACGCAGAGATCGCAGAGGGTTTCTTGTTAAATCTCAGCGTCCTCGGCGTTCTCTGTGGTTAAAATATAGGGCTTGAATGGACAGTTATACAAGTTGATTGCGAAATTAGTTACATCAAATGTTGTAGACGGAATCCATCCCCAATCGGTTTATCAAATCTTCCCTTTCTGCTAGACTGGTAACTGAGCTTAAAATTAGGAGCTTTGGCGATGAAACGTGCAATCACGATATTGTTTATTTTAGCGGTTGTGGTTGGAGGGAGTGTAGCAGGCTATCAATACCTGACCCCGGCTATGTCCCAAGAACTGAATGATGACCCCAATGTGGAAGTCGTGCAGATTGGCCGCGAAACACTGGTGGATACGGTCAATGCGACCGGCAGCATTGAACCTGAGTCCGAAGTGGAGATGAAATTTGAAATCGGCGGGGTGGTCAAAGAAGTGCTGGTCAAGCGCGGGCAATACGTTACGGCGGGGACAGTGCTGGCCCGGCTGGCTACCGGCGACCTGGAGCTGGAAATCCGGCGGGCTGAAATCGAGCTGGCCCAGGTCAAAGCGGAACTGGACCAACTGTTTGAGCCGGAATTGGCCGAAAAGATAGCCGCCAGCAGGGCCAAGGTTGAAAGCGCCCGGCTCAAGCTGGCCGACTTGCAGGATGGGCCTGACCCCGACGAAGTCACCAAGGCCGAGGCCGAACTGCGCCGCAAACAAATTGCCCTCAAAACGGCTCAGTGGGAATACGACCAGGTGGCCTATCGCGGCGATGTTGGCGCCATGCCCCAGGCCGACAAGCTGCAAGAAGCGACCCTGGATTACGAAGCGGCTCAAGCCGACTATAATCTCGCCGTCAAGGAAGCCACGCCGGCTGATCTCGCCGACGCCCGCTCCACCCTGGCCGACGCCCAGTCCAGCCTGGCCGAGCTGCTCAAAGAACCGAGCGCCGCCGAAATCGCCGCCAAGCAGGCCGCCGTAGATAAAGCCCAACTAACCTTGGAAGAGAAGCAGCGTGATTTGGAGCAGGCAGTCCTGACCTCCCCCACCGATGGGGTTATCTTGGAAGTTAACATTGAACCGGGTGAGCGAGTCCTGGATGATGCCGGCGATGCTGCGCTCATTATTGCCAACACATCCACCTATCTGCTCAAAATGGAAGTGGACGAAATTGATATCGGGCGCATTCGCCAGGGCCAGCCGGCCGAGGTGTCGCTGGATGCCTTTGCCGAACAGAGTTTTGCCGGCGTCGTCACCGACATCGCCCCGCGCCCGGTGGAGAAAGAGGGTGATAGTATTGTCACCTATGAAGTGACTATCACCCTTGACCCTTCCGGCCAGCCGCTGAGTTTACTGACCGGGATGACCGCCTCGGCCTCTATCGAAACCCGGCAGCTCAAGGATGTGGTGGTGGTGCCCAACCGGGCCATTCAGATTGACCGGGCCGGCAGTGAGCCGGTCGTCTTTGTAGAAAAGGTAGACGGTCAGGGCCAAACCACCCGGGTGGAAGTTGAATTGGGTTCGCGTAATGGTAAGGTTACGGAGGTAGTAGCCGGGCTAAAGGAAGGCGACCAGGTTATTATCAGGAAACAGGCAACGGTTGGGGTGGAGTCGAGCTTATAACTCTGGAAGGCTGGAAGACTGGATTGAGTCTTCCCAACCTTCCTGCCTTCGAGCCGAAGGCCCCCTATGGGCAGTCTTCCAACCTTTTGAGCAGGACTAACTATGGACAATAACCTGATCATTCAGGCCGAAAACCTGACCAAAACCTACCAGATGGGGGAGGTCGAGGTTCAGGCTTTACAGGGCGCATCGTTGCAGGTGCAGCAAGGCGAGATGCTGGCAATCATGGGCCCCTCAGGCTCCGGCAAGTCAACCTTGATGAATATTTTGGGCTGCCTTGACCAACCAACCTCCGGCCAGTATCATCTGGAAGGGGTGGATGTGGCCCAACTCGATGACAACAAATTGGCCGAGATTCGCGGCCAGCGCATCGGCTTTGTTTTTCAAAGTTTTAACTTGCTGCCGCGCACCAATGCCCTGGCCAATGTCGAGCTGCCGCTGATCTACAGTGGGGTTGGGATGCGTGAGCGCCACCACCGGGCGGCGACTGCGCTGGAGATGGTCGGCCTGGGCGACCGCCTGCATCACAAGCCCAACGAGTTATCGGGCGGACAGCAGCAGCGGGTGGCTATTGCCCGGGCGCTGGTGACCAATCCGGCGATTATCATGGCCGACGAGCCGACCGGCAACCTGGACTCTAAATCCAGCGAGGAGATCATGGCCATTTTCCAACGCCTGAACGAAGAACACGGCATTACCATCATTTTTGTAACCCACGAACACGATATTGCCGAACATACCCGGCGTGTGGTCCGCTTAGCAGACGGGATGATTGTGGAAGACCATCCGGTACTGAATTTTCGCCGTGTCGGGGCGTGAAGGATTTACGATTTTGGATTTACGATTATTACTACTCAGCCCCATGTCATTTCGAGGCCGTAGGCCGAGAAATCCCAGGAGCGCCACATAGGCATTAGGGATTTCTCCCTTCGGTCGAAATGACATACCTGAGCAGTTACTTACGATTTACGGTTACGCATCACGCATCACGTTTTACCCGGTGTTTAGCCTTAAATCAAAGGAATCAATCCTATGCAACTCTGGGAAAGTATTCTCGTTGCTTTACGAGCCTTAACGGTTAATAAGCTGCGGACGGTGTTGACCATGCTGGGGATCATTATTGGCGTGGCCGCGGTGATTGCCCTGATCTCTATCGGCAATGGCTTTCGCCAGCAGATCAACGAAGATTTGGGCAGTCTGGGCACTAATGTCTTGACGATCTTTTCGGGTCGGTTCTCGATCTTTGGCCCCGGCAGCGAGGAGGAGAACCAGCCGCGCACCGAGCAGAAAAAGAAACCTCCCGAGCCGCTGACATTGGGCGACGCCGAGGCGTTGAGCGACCCTCTGCGCGTAACCAACGTGGTTGCCGTTGCCCCCGAGTACAACGTCAACTCGGCCCGGAGCGTGGTCCGCGGTCAGCAGGAAGCCGAAAATATCTCGATTAGCGGCGTGACCCCGGAGTACGCCAGCGTCCGCAACACCGTCCCGGAACTGGGCGAGTTTGTTACCCAGGAGCATGTGGACCGGCGGGCGCGGGTGGCCGTGCTGGGGGCCAGGGTGGTTGAGCAGCTATTTGAAGCCTACGAATATCCGCTTGGCGAAGCGGTCAGAATTAACGGGGTATCGTTTGAAGTGATTGGTGTGCTGGAGAAAAAAGGCCAGGCCGGCTTTGGCGGCGACCAGGATAGTGTCATCCTCATTCCCATCACCACCGCCCAAACTCGCCTCGACAATGCCGGCGCCTTTCGCGGCAGTCTGGTCGTCTCCAGCCTCTATCTTCAGGTTGATACCCAGGAGAACATGAACGCTGTGTCTGACCAAGTGACTGTGGTTATGCGCGAGCGCCATCGCCTGGGCGACGAGTACCAGAATGATTTTACCATTATTAACCAGGCCCAACTGCTCGAATTTGGGAATAACATCGCCGCCGGCCTCACCGCCTTTTTAGGTTCTATCGCCGGTGTATCACTGTTCGTGGGTGGTATTGGCATTATGAACATTATGCTGGTTTCTGTCACCGAGCGGACCCGCGAAATCGGCATCCGCAAAGCCGTCGGTGCTAAACGGCACGATATCCTGCTCCAATTCCTGGTTGAAGCCATTGTCATTTCTTTGATTGGTGGTTTTATGGGGATTGGCCTGGGCTATGGGATTGCCTTTGTCATACCTACCATAATTCCCAATTTGGGCAGCACAGTAGTGACGCCTGGCTCGATTCTGCTGGCAACCGGCTTTGCCAGCGCGATTGGCCTGTTTTTTGGCGTCTATCCCGCTACCCGCGCCGCCCGGCTGCGGCCGATTGAGGCGTTGCGGTACGAATAGAAATGGAGGGATGCAAGGCTGGAGGATTGGTCAAAAATCCAATTTCCCAGCCCTCCAATCCTCCAACCCTCCAATGAGGATGATAATGAGAATCTGGATTGTCCTGAATTTGCTGATCTTGCTAATCTTAACTGCCTGCGCGCCGAGCAACGTTACGCCCACGCCGACGATTGTGCGGCTGGACCGTTCGGCGCTGACGCCGACACTGCCGCTAGAGGCGGTCGCTGACGCGCCCGCTACGGCAACGCCTATTCCCTTTCCCAGCGTTACGCCCACCCCCACGCCTTTTAGTTCTGCCCTTTTGACGACGCCTACGCCTATAGCTGAGGTTCCGGCGGAGACGATCAATCCTACCGCAGGAGTCTCCACGCCCCAGGTAGAGATTATTACCGCCGGATTGAATGTGCGGCAGGGGCCAGGGGTCAACTATCCGGCCATTGCTACTGTCGCTCAGGGTGATGTGTTAAACGTTACCGGCATCAGCGCCAATCGCAACTGGCTCCAAATTGTCACTCCTAAGGGCCAGCCTGGCTGGATTTCAGCCCAGCCCGAATTTACTCGACTTACCGGCTCGCTCGATGAGGTACCGGTGGTCAATTCCGCCGCTGGGCCGGAAGTAGGCTCCCCTTCCGGCGGTCAACGGGCAACCAAAAACGCGGGTCGGCTGGTCTTTATGACCGGCAGCGGCGGTGATTTGTACGCAATCAATAGTGATGGCACGAATCTGCGCCACTTAGCCAGCGGCGTGATTGATCCGGTGGTCTCGCCGGATGGCCGGCAGGTCGCTTTTACCCGCTGGGACGGAGCCGAGTTTGGCACGCTTTATGTGCTGAACCTCGACGGCAGCGGCGAGCGGGCCATTCTGAGCGAAACCCGCCAGGCCAAATCCCCGGCCTGGTCGCCGGACGGCCAGGAGATCATTGTCTCCTTCCAGCATGGCGGCTTGCGTGACCCCTCCCCCGAGTGTCGCACCTTTGATGTTGACGATGGGTTCCAGTTGCCGGGGAA
Organism: Anaerolineales bacterium; assembly: GCA_015075185.1. Taxonomy (GTDB): domain Bacteria; phylum Chloroflexota; class Anaerolineae; order 4572-78; family J111; genus DSQQ01. Next base: position 408,804 of record JABTUW010000006.1, read on the forward strand.
TATCAAAATCACCAAAACGCATGTCGGCGTCAATGGGGTGACGGTTTGTTTTGTACGTCTGGAAGATTTGCAGTGGAGCTTGCGCCGGGTCAATGTGGCTACCGGCAAATTTGAAGACATGCCCGCCGATACGTACACTTACAACCCGGCCTGGGACCCCACTAACCCCTGGCGGGTCATCTACGACGGCGACAAGGGGCTGATGCAGCTTGACGTGACCAACGGCAGCCGCCAGCCAATCACCACCGACTTGCGCGATACGGGGCCGGTTTTCTCGCCTGATGGCGCCCAATTGGCTCTCACTTACAAGCAGCACGATCACTGGGAAGTCTATACTTACGATCTGAAAACCGGTGCCCGCCGCCGGCTGACCAAGCCGCCTATCCTGGCCGACCCGCAGTACAACAGCGCTGCTCCAGCCTGGTCGCCCGATGGGACTCAACTCGCCTTTGTCACCGACCGCAGCGGCAAGTGGGAAATCTGGGTGATGAACCCCGACGGCAGCAACCAGCATCCGCTCTTCGCGCCTGAAGTGCAGGCGCAACTGGGGCTGGCATATCACGGGGTCAATGAGCGCATGCTGAATTGGATCAGGTAGCAAACGACGAATAAGAGGACACCTTCGCCTTAGTCTGTTGAAGACTTTTATTACGAGCGGAAAAGGTGTCCTCTCACAAAGTTAGGTAAAATAGGTTAGAAGACGCGGATGGGGATTTCGGCGGGCGCGGTGAAGAGTTTTTTCAACTGGTCATCAACCTTGCACAGGGTGATGGACATTCCGGCCATCTCCAGGGAGGTGCAGTACTCGCCCACGTAGCTGCGCCAAATCTTGATCCCTTTCTCCTCCAACTTCTGGTGGGCATAGCCGTACACCAGGTACAACTCGGAGATGGGTGTGCCTCCCAGGCCATTGACCATCAAGGCCACTTCATCGCCACTCTTGAAGGCCGGGTCCGCCGTACCGGTCTGCTGGCCTCTTTCATCAAACATGGGCTTGCGGTCGGTTAAAATGGCCTGGAGCATTTCATCAACAATCTCATTGGCGCTGACCAGCTTCTTGCGGGCGCGGCCGGGTTCGCCGTGGATGCCCACGCCCATCTCGATCTCATCCTCTTGCAGGGTGAAGATCGGTTGCCCCTTGGCCGGCGGCGTGCAGCCGGTCAGAGCCATGCCCATCGAGCGGGTCACCGAGTTGACCTTTTGGCCCAATTCAACTAGTTCATCGAGGGAAGCGCCCTGTTCCGAGGCGGCCCCAACCGCTTTGATGACAAAGAAGTTGCCGGCCACGCCGCGCCGTCCAACCGTCCAGGTGCTGTCCTGCACGGCGACATCGTCGTCAACATAGATGGTTTTGACCAAAATATCTTCGGCGTCCAGCATTTCGGCGGCGGTTTCAAAGGACATGCGGTCGCCGGTGTAGTTGTTGACGATGTGCAGAATGCCTTTGGGTGAGGCCAGGAGTTTGGAGGACTCGACCACGTTGCCCATGGGTGGGGCAGCGAAGACATCGCCGGGACAGGCGGCATCGAGCATACCTTTGCCCACAATCATAATGTGAGCGGGTTCATGGCCTGAGCCGGAACCCTGAACGATGGACACTTTGTTAGGATTGGGGGCGTCGGCCCGCATAATTAGGTTGTATTCCGGCACATACTTGATGCTGCCGGGGTTGGCCGCGGCAATCCCTTTCATCATCTCGGCCACAAAGTTCTTGGGGTCATTCACTAACTTCTTCATCGAACTAATCTCCTTTAAATATAAATATAATAAATTTTTTTGCAGGCCTCTTTTAGGGAGACCTACTACCCCTAAATGGGGAAGAACACTGTAGGTTGACTTTCTCATGCCGCCTTGGTTGCCGGCCCCAAAACCCCCCTCAGAATCTGGCTTCTGGGCTTAAGCCGCTACCGGCTCGCGTCCCCTGACGGCGGCTGCACGCTGTCCGACATATTCTTCCAGGCCGACCATTGCCTTTGAGAAGTTGGCAACGGTGTCCACCGTTGCCGGGTGGTCATTAAACTGTTCTAACCACATCCCGTTCGGGTCATAGGCCTGAATGGCGTAGGGGATTTGCATCAATTTGTCCAGGACCCTTGAGGGAACCTGCACTGTCTCGATATCCTCAAACGTGAGGTTATCACCGATCTCGAACAGTGGCTCCAGTACATACGGCGGGCAGGTAAAAACGACATCCCCGGCCAATTTTTCCAGATCCCAGAACCTTGATTTGCCGACCACCAGAGGCCCCTGCCGCATTGAGCAGGCCAGCATCTTGCTGGGGAAGCCGTCCTCCTTAAGTAGACGGTAGGCGCGTTGAAAGACAGCGATCCCGAACCAATGTTTTTCCTGCCAGGTAAGCTGAATCCCCCGCCGGCGGGCCTGCACCTCCAACGCCTCATTTTCGGTGAGCCGCCCAACCATCATGGTAATGACAGCCCGCCACTTACTTAGATCAACCGTCTCTGGGACGTAGTAAGAACCTTTCTGAACCAGATGCAACCCTTCCTGAGTGGCTCTGGCCGACTCCATGATCTGCGGGAGAGTAAAGCAGACGGTGGTGTTGGTGGAGATACCTTTGGCAGCCAGTGCTCTGAGAACATCAATACCCTGGGTGCTGCCCGGCACCTTTATCATTACGTTTGGCTGCAGCCCGCTTAACTCCTCGGCTTCGGCAATCATGATGTCTGTCTCGGTGAACAAGCGAGGATCAAGTTGGCCTGAAATCCAACCAAAGCGCCCCTTTGACGCCTGCCAGATGGGCATCATCATCTCTGCGCCGCGTTTCACGACTTCTTTGTAGGTAAGCCAGGAAAGCTCTCTTGGGTCGAGGTCGGGGTTAGACCGGGTCAGGTCGTCAATCCACTCGTTCCAGAACTTCGGATCGCTCTTGATCGCGGTCAACGAGAGTGGCGGATTGGTGGTACAACCACGAACAAGACTTTTGGCTGGGTCCTGGGTGTTATAGAGGCGCTGAAGCTGTTCTTCCAACACTGCTCGTCTGTTCGGTTCGGCGGAATCCAGCATCTTCTGCGCCCACTTGTCGTAGACCAGGGGCGAGGAGTCCCACCACACCTCTAAATCAGGGTGCACTTTCATCAACCGTTCAACTGGACTTTCTATCATTCTAACCACCTCCTTGGTACAAATCAGAGCCAGCGAGGTGTTCCGAGACGTGAGGCACCGTTGAAGGTGACCGGGTTTTTCACCCACAGGAGCCTAAAATCTGGGACAGATAGGCGCCGCAGTTTACTTGGCTAAATAGGCCAAAATGTGCTACTATATACAAAGGCACGGGGCAGTTGCGGCCGATATCCGTTGTCGCTGGCAATGGATGACCCATAAGCTGTTTGGAAATGCTGCTGCAACAGCATTTCCGACTCGTGTTCAATTTATTTCCTTGTAAAGGTCGGGATAAGTTCCGACCTTTACATTTTAATGACAACCTGCTAAGAAACTTTCTATTCTTGCTGAAGACCCTAAAGGTCTCCAAGACCTTTAGGGTCTGGATAGCTGAGTAGTAACTGGTTATGAATTAGCTTCCCAAACTTGAACCAGTTTCTCGGCCATCACGGCGATGGCAATTGAACCGGCGTCATAGGTGTTACAACTCCGTTCGCCGGTGTACGAGGCCCGACCACATTTAGCTACCCACGGTTTGATTACTTCGGTCTGTTGGCGAGCGATCTGAGCGGCGCTCTTGAGGGCATCCAGGGTAGTCCCTCCATTTTGGAGTGCTTTCTCAAATTCTTCGGTCGCAGGGACGAAGGCATCCAGCAGAGTCTTGTCGCCGAGATCAGATTTGCCGCGCTTTTTCATCCCTTCAATGGCCGACTGGAGCATTTCAATTACGTCTGCGGAGGTCAAGTCTTGTTTGTCGCCCGCTTTAACCCCGGCTCGCAAAAAAGCTGTGCCCCAAATGCTGCCCGTAACTCCTCCAACGCTCCCCATAAATGTCTGGGCAACATCTTTGAGAAAGGTTCCGGGATTGGTCCGATTGAGGCTGTCCCACTTGGTGATGGTCACTGCTTCAAAGCCTGTGGCCAGAGAAATGCCAAAGTCGCCATCCCCGACGACGCCGTCAAGTTCAGAAAAATATTTTCGGTTTTCAAGCGCCACTTCGCCTATAGTCCGAACAATGAGTTCAGTGGTTTCAAGACTGGTATGAGCCATATTCCTCTCCTTCGTGGAATATTAATAAATCGTAAAATCTAAGCAGATGGTTTTGGTGGATCAATTAGAAAAACCTTGGTGGGTAGATCAAATTCGATAGCGCCTCCCGCACAATTGATTTTTAGACTCGGCCAAAAGATTTTCTTGGCTGGACCATAAAGACGTTATCTCTTGTTGCTGGCTAAAACCTTTTCCAAATCGTTCACGCTGAAGTAGCCTGCCGGCTTAGCCTCAGTACGATTTTGAATGACAACTGCCGGTTCACCGTCTGGGTCGCCCAGGCTTGAAAGAACAATGGCGGCCTCACTAAAATCTTCATTTTTGGTGAGTTCATTGCAGGTAATAATGCAGGTCATCCTGGCCGCCACAGCGGCCAACAGACCGTTGCGCGAGTCTTCCACCACGACACAATTGGCCGGGTCAAGGTTCAATTTCTCCGCGGCCAGGTTGTAAACGTCGGGGGCCGGTTTTTTGGCTTTAACCATATCGCCGGCAAAGACCCCGGCAAACTTGCTGGCAGTTTCTTCGCCCATCACATGAAAGAGCACTGCCTGTACCGAAGAGAGGGCCGAGGTCGAGCAAACAGCCAGGGTCCAGCCCTGGGCCAGCGCCTCTTCGGCCAGCCGTTTTACCCCGGGCCGGCCCGGCAAAGCTCCCAAAGCAACCAGTTCCTTGTAAATTTCGCTTTTGCGTTTGTGCCAGCCTGCGACGGTATTCCACCACTCCTCTTCCGAGCCTGGCACCTTGTAAACGGCGCGAAAGTCGTCATCCTGACCTAAACTGAACATGCGCTCCTTGCCGCCACCAATTTTGACCTTTTCGGCATATTGGGCCAGGCTCCACTGCCAGTTAACGCCTTGTTCATGCCACATTTGATTGAAAGCAACCAGATGGCCGTCGCGTTCGGTATCGGCCAGCACGCCATCACAGTCGAAAATGAGCGCCCTAGTCATGCTTTACCCTCGCTCCCAAAAATCTTAAAATAGGCTTGCGCCATCTTAACCACATCACCCCGCACGGCGCCAATGAGCTTGAGCGGGTTATATTCGGTGGGGCGCGCCTCCAAGTAATTACGGAACCCATCGGCATAGGTCTTTTTAAGGTCGGTTGAAATGTTGACTTTGGCCGCGCCCAGCGAGATTAACCGTTTGAAAACATCGTCGGTAAGGCCGCTGCCGCCGTGCAGCACCATCGGTACATTAATTGCTTCAACAAGCTGCTGCATACGGTCGTAGCGAATGGATGGCGCTGCCTTATAAAAACCGTGGGCGGTGCCAATGGGAGGAGCATAGCAATAGATGCCGGTCTCCCGGATGAACTCAACCTCATTATCGAGCGGCAGCAGTTCTCCCTCCTCTTCGCTGCCCACGCCATCTTCAACCCCGCCGACTGCCACCAATTCGCCCTCTACACTGGCCCCATGCTGCTTGGCCAGCTTGACGATTTCACGTGTTTTTTGGAAGTTTTCTTCGTAGCTTAAGCCGGACCCATCAAATAGAACGGAGTTCCAGCCCAACTCAAGACAGGTTTGGGCAACTTTGGGATCGGGGCAGTGGTCGAGGTGTAAGGTAACCGGGGCGGCGACCCGCTTGGCCAGATGGGTAAACGTATCCTTAATCACTTCAGCGCCCCAAAACTTTACGGTACTTACCGAAATTTGGATAATTAAGGGCGACCGAGACTCCTCGGCCGCCCTAATCAGACCATCCATGGTTATGCCATCTACAGCGTTAAAGGCAGCAACGCCATACCGCTGTTCAAAAGCTGGCCCCATTATTTCAGGTAAGGAGACGATTGACATATTCCAATACCTCCAATGGTTAATTAAAAATCAATTTTATTAAGATAGTTCAGTTGTTTTCAATCGAGACAGATAAGCAATCTCAGCGCACCAGGGTCGTCTTCACCGAGTATCTATCGCCACGGTTGTAACACAGGATAAATTCAACCGGTGTGCCGTCCTCTGCCAGAACGATGCGCTGCTTGTACAGGATGGGGGTGCCTTCTTCCATCTCCAGCAAACCGGCCATTTCTGCATCGGCCAGTCGAGCTTCGATTTTTTGAACGGCACGTTTAACTTTGTAACCATAGCTTTCAAGGAATAACCAGGCGGGTTGGGAGCTTAAATCTTTCTGGAGCAGTTCATGGCAGAGCTTATAGGGAACGTATTCATCATAAATTGTCAGGGGGATGCCGTTTGCCAGGCGCAGCGATTGGATACGAATTACAGGTTCGGTTTCGTACAGCCCCAGCGCCTTGGCTACCATCAACTTGGCGGGGACAACCTCCCGGACCAAGACCTGAATTTCGGCTTCAAATCCTTCGGCTTGGGCTGTTTCGAAAAAGTTAGAGAGCCGATTGTGATCGCGCTCAATGTGAAACTGGGCGACAAATGTACCCACGCCACGACGCCGGTACAGGACCCCCTCGTCAATCAAATCAGTGATGCCCTGCCGAACGGTCATCCGGCTCACGCCAAATTGCGTTGCTAACTCATCTTCCGAGGGGAGTTTCTGACCAGGTTCCAATAGCCTTTTCTCAATCTGCTTACGTAAGGACTCTCTCACCTGAATGTAGAGAGCCACGCCTTCGGTTTTGGTCAATACAGCTACCATGTAATATGCCTCATTTTACCTTATCATCACATGGCCAGAAAATGATTATTCCCACGAGATGTTGAATTACATAAATGTATAGACTTCAAAATGAATGTTGTAAAGATATATATACATTTATGTAATGTTGTATAGACAACTATACTTTAACACATTAATCCCTTTTTGTCAAGGATATTTTTGGTAGCTTTTGGGGGCCGGTTATTCTAAAAAATTGCATTCAGGCCGGTAATTTCCCGGCCGACAATCAGGAGGTTAATGTCATTCGTCCCCTCGTAGGTGTAAACTGCTTCGGCGTCGGTAAAGAGGCGGGCGATGTGGTTGTCAATCAGGATTCCGTTGCCGCCGAGGGTTTCGCGGGCAAGCTGGGCAATATAGCGGGCTTTGCGGGCGTTGTTGTACTTGGCCATGGCGACCATGCTCTCATTCAATTGCTGTACGGCCATCAGTTCGGCCAGGCGGAAACAGACGAGCTGCATCTGGGTCAGCTCGGCGGCCATCTCGACCAGCTTTTGCTGGATGAGTTGAAAACCGGCAATCGGCCGCCCGAACTGCTCCCGCTCCTGGGTATATTTAAGGGCAATTTCAAAACATCCTGCGGCCAGCCCGGCGGCTTCCCAGGCCACCCCGTAGCGGGTCAGGGTCAGCACTTTGGCGGTGTCGCGAAAAGAATGGCTCTGAGCCAGGCGGTTTTCAAGTGGGATACGGACGTTCTCCAGGGTAATGTTGGCGTTGGGAATGGCCCGTTTGCTAATTTTGCCGCTTATGTCTTCAATCCGCACACCCGGCATATCCTGGGGCTGCTCCAAAACAAAGCCGCCCAGACCACCTGCCTCATCTTTGGCCCAAATCACCAGCAGATCGGCGATAGAGGCATTGCCAATCCAGCGTTTGGCTCCATTCAAGACATAGAAATCACCCTCACGGCGAGCGGTCGTCAAAAGGTGGGAGGCATCGGAGCCGCGCAGGGGTTCGGTCAGGCCAAACGCGCCGATTTTCTCCATCTTTGCCATGGCCGGCAGCCAGCGCTCGCACTGCTCGACGGAACCCAACAGGCCGATGGACCCCATGGCCAGGCTGGAGTGAACTCCAAAAAAGGTGCCAATCGAGCCATCCCCCCGCGAGAGTTCATAGTTGACCAGGCCGAGGCTCAGCGGGTCCAAGGCGGCGCAGCCATAGCCGTGCACCATCCCGCCGACAATCGGCAGCGCTTTCAGCCCCAGCGCCAGCTCGCGGGGAAATTCGGCCCGCTCCCAGTAGGGGTTGATGGCCGGCCAGACGATCTGCTCCATGTAACTGCGCACTTGGCCGCGCAGCTCGCGCTGTGCATCGCTTAACCGTGTGTTGAGTTGATAGAAATCAAAGCCTGGGTAGGTCATGGTTATTCCTTTGCTGAGACTGGAAAGGTCACTCTCTATAGCCTCGCTTGTTCCAATCGTAAAAACCAGTTATCTGGCCATCTTCCAGGCGATAAAAGGTGGGACAACCGGCGGCTAGCATCTCCTTAATCCAGGGAGCGACGGCCAGGCCGGAGGCTTCCATTTTGCTTGCAGTTTGAGCTACCCCCAGCTTGTCCCACAGTTCAAAAGGCCCGGCCTCGTACCCAAACCCCCAGCGCATGGCCGCGTCAATACTTTTGAAGTCGTGGGCGATTTCCTTGGCGCAGGTGGCAGCGTAAGCCAGATCAAAACCGACCACCGCCCAGGCCAGTTGCGCGGCCCGGTCGGCCTGCCAGCGCTCATCGAAGAGAGCCGTCAAGCGCTGGCCCAAATTGGCAATCTGGCTCACGGCGTTTACCGCTTCAAAGGAGGGGTTCTGCTGCCCTTCGTACTCAAACGTAGCCGGGTTCAGGGTCAAAAAGAGGCGCTGGCCCTGGGCGTCCTGGCTCTGTTTGTAGAAGCCCTGCTTGCTCTTGTTACCCAGCCAGCCCCGCTTCAGCAGTTCATCCACCACTTTTTCCATCTGCGGCGAGCGCAGCACTTCGCGGTAAGGATCATGCGGGATCAGTTCGTACAGGTTGCGGGCTACGTGGGCGGCAATATCAATGCCGACCAGGTCTTGCAGGCGAAAAGTGGCCGTTTTGGGCCGGCCTAGCAGTGGACCGGTCAAAGCATCCACTTCCTCGATGGTATAGCCGTGCTCAAGGGCGTAATGGATGGCAAAGCTGTTGCCCGGCGAAAAGAGGCGGTTGCCGATAAAGTTGGGCGTGTCTTTGCACAGGACAATGCCCTTACCTAACGCCTTTTCGCCGAACTCTGAAATCATCTGCACCATGGCCGGGTCGGTGGCAGCGGTTGGGATGATTTCCAGAAGTTTCATGTAGCGCGGCGGGTTGAAGAAGTGGGTACCCAGGAAATGGCGCTTGAACTCGTCGCTGCGCCCCTCGGCGAGCGAGGCGATGGGCAGGCCGGAGGTGTTGGTGGTCACCAGAGTACCGGGCTGGCGCGCTGCCTCGATCCGGGCCAGCAGCGCTCGCTTCGGCTCCGGCTTTTCAATAATAGCCTCCACAATCCAGTCGGCCCCGGCAACTTGATCAAAGTTGTCCTCGGTGTTGCCGAGGGTGATGAGCTGCTCGACCTCCTGGCTCGCCAAAGCGGGGGGCCGGGCCTGGCGCATCCGTTCAAAACCGGCGCGGACAATCCGGTTGTGGACCTGCGGACTGGTCAGGGTCAGCCCCTGTTGTTCTTCCTCCGGGGTGAGCGTTCTGGGAGCAATATCCAGCAGGGTCACCGGCAGCCCGGCGTTGGCAACCAGGGCGGCAATCCCTGCACCCATTGTCCCCGCTCCAATGATGGCGATACGCTGAATAGGGTGAGACATAGCGGGTTCCTCCTGAAAATAGGGTTAATGAGATTAAGAGTCTATCCGAAAATCCCAGCAGCGGCGGCTCCCACGCTGCCGTTAGTCGGGCGTGGGAGCCCGGCTAGGTAGTTTTCAGATAGGTTTTAAGCCGAATTTGAACACGGGTGGGGAGCGCCTCACTTGGCCGTCTGCTGGTTTAGAAAACGGTAGATAGCCGAAAAATCGGCCTGGCCCAGGCCCTGGCGGGTGGCTAAGGCATAAAGCTCCTTGGCGGCGTTGCCCTGTGGCAAAGCGACACCCTGCTCGTAAGCCGTCGTGGCGGCCATCTGTAAATCTTTGTACATCCACTGCAAAGGAAAATCCGCCTCATAGGTGTCCTGCTCAATTTTGGACCTCTTCCCGGCCAGAAATGGCGCCGCCACTGCGCTGCCCAGCAGCGTCTCCAACAACATCGGCTGTGACAGGCCTAGAGATTGGCCCAGGGTTATCGCCTCAGAAAAGGTGATCATCGCCTGAGCCAGCATGAGGTTGAGCACAATTTTGAGGGAAATGCCCATACCCTGCTCGCCCACATGGGTCACACCCCGGCCCATCACCTCGAACAGCGGCCGGCCAGCTTCTACATCAGCCTTATCTCCGCCGACTAAAAACAGCAGTTGCCCTTTTTCTGCCGGTTCCTTGCTGCCGGCCACCGGCGCATCCAGAAAGCGGATACCTTTTTCCCGGGCTTTGGCGGCCATGTCTCTGGAAAAAGAAGGGGTAACGGTACTGCAATCTATCCAGAGCGAACCGGGTTTGAGGTGAGCCAAAAAGCCAGCCTGACCTAACGCAGCTTCAGCGACAGCGTCCGGAGCCGAAAGCATGGTCAGCAGGGTCTCTACCTGCTGGGCGACTGCCGCCGCCGAATCGGCCCAGACGGCCCCCTTGGCTACCAGTTCGTCTGCCTTCGCCCTAGTCCGATTGTGGACGACCAACTCGTGCCCATTTTTCTGTAAATTGGCGGCCATCCGGCTGCCCATAATGCCCAGACCAATAAAGCCTATTTTCATCAAATGCTCCCCTGGCTTGTAAAAAGGATTTCCTGGTAGCTATCTTACAACTATTAACCCCCGGCGTCAATCGCCTTAAGGCTCGGCCTGTCCCAAATTTTAGGTATGTTCCGGTAGGAGCGTAAGGCCTTGCGCCCCTACGTTAAAAATTGGGCCGCACCCCAGGCGGATAAGTTAAGGCCGGATTGTACCGTCAGCCCCCAGGTGAGTATAATAGCCTCCATCTTTTTTAGCCGAGGCAGTTTCATGACCCTTCTGCGCAACAAACTCTTTCTGGCCGTTACGGTGGGCCACCTGGTGATTGATATTTTCAACAGCATGGGTTCGGTGCTGGTAACGTTTTTGAGTATTCCGATGGCCCTTAGCGCGGCCCAGATCGGGCTGGCGTTAAGCGCCTACTCTCTGCTGGCGGCTGTCACCCAACCTCTGTTTGGCTGGCTGGCCGATAAAGTGGGCAGCCGCTGGCTGGGGCCGGGGAGTGTTGCCTGGACGATTGGGTTTATGGCCCTGGCCGTTTTTGTGGCCCAAACGACCAATAATTTTGTCCTGTTTATGTTTCCCTTCACTCTGGCCGCGCTCGGCTCCGGCGCATTTCATCCCCTGGCTACCATGCACTCAACGACGGCAGTGCTTGGCCAGGCGGCAACGGCAACCGGTATGTTCTTTTTGTTCGGACAGGGCGGGCTGGCCGGAGGGCCGTTTCTGGGCGGCCTCATTCTTGATCACGTCGGGAGTACAGGTATTTATGGGCTGGCTTTGTTGACCGTCCCCTTTCTCTTGTTTATGGCTTATGCTATGCGCCATACCTCGCTCCGGCACCCGCATGCTGCCGGGTACGAACAAACCGGAGTTAGCCAGGCCAATATGCGCTGGGACGCAATCGGGCTGCTGGCGCTGATTACGGGGCTGCGTTCATGGGTGTTTTTGGGTACGGTTAACTTTATGCCTAAGATGTTTCTGGATATGGGCTGGAGCGCCACCGAGCAAGGCGCGCTTGTCGCCGTTTACTGGCTGGCTTCGGGGATAACCGGGGTGATCGGCGGCAACCTGGCCGATCGTTGGGGGCGGCGGCAGGTGGTTTTTGTGACCTTACTGCTTGGCTCGCTGCCCGTTTACTTCTTGCCGCTCCACGATAACTGGCTGGCCTTTGCCTTGGCCGTGATGAGCGGGGGACTGCTGGGAGCGTCGCACAGTATTTTGATCGTCATTGCCCAGGCGCTGGTGCCGGGCCGGGCGGCCTTTGCGTCCGGCGTGTCGTTGGGCTACTTGTTTGCCGCCGGGGCCGTGGCGGCCTGGATTATTGGCTCGCTGGCTGATATTTGGGGGCTTAATCTGGTCATTCAAGCCGGAGTCGTGGTAGGTCTCGCCGCCGCCCTGCTGTCGCTGTTTCTGCCGTCCACCCGCGAGACCCATCACCCGCAGCCAGAGGGAGTGCCCGCGTAGCGAGACCGCCGATCGCGGACCGATGACTGCCGCGGTTTAAAGTCTGATCCATTCTTACTGCGGTCAGTCGTCGCTGGTCCCCGGTCGTTAACCTATCCCCCAAAAATACCACTGTTTCCCTGACTGTTTTTGTGTTAAAATCGGAAACAGATAACAATTAACCACAAATACCTAACCTTCCACTTCACGGTAAAAGTTTAATAACGTAAAATGTGAAACAGGAAGTCTTTATGTTTCACGTTTTAGATTTCATGGAACAGACAGAAGGCGGTAACTTATGACCGAACGCCAGGAAATTGAGCAGGCTATCATCGGTTTGGAAGCCCAGCGAGCCTTGTTGGACAGCACCGTCGTCGAAGCCAGCGTGGCGGCGCTGCGGAAACAATTGGCCGAATTAGACCGCGCCGAAACCTTGCCGCTGGCCCTCAAAGGTGAACGCAAGCAGGTGACGGTGATGTTTGCTGACATCTCCGGTTTCACCGCCATGAGCGAAAAGCTCGACCCGGAAGAAGTGCGGAGCATGATCAACGCCTGTTTTGAAGGGTTGGGGGCAGTGATTGACCAATACGGCGGCCATATTGATAAATTCATCGGCGACGAAATCATGGCCCTATTTGGCGCGCCTGTCGCCCACGAGAACGACCCCGAACGGGCGCTGCGGGCCGCTCTGGATATGATGACGGCCCTGGCCGCCTTTAACGCCGAGCATGCCGCCCGCATTCCTAAGCCGCTGGCCCTGCATTTTGGCATCAATAGCGGCCTGGCGATTGCCGGGGGCATCGGTACGCGCCAACGGCAGGATTACAGCGTGATGGGCGACACGGTTAACCTGGCCGCCCGGCTGGAGGATTTGAGCGAAGCGGGGGAGATTCTGGTGGGCGAAGATACCTACCGCCTGACCGCGCCGCTGTTTGAATTCGAAGCGATCAAGCCGGTTATGCTCAAAGGCAAAGAAAAACCGGTGAAAGTTTATCGCCTGCTCAAGGCCAAAGCGGCGCCGGGCCGGCTGCGCGGTATTGAAGGGCTGTCTTCGCCGATGGTTGGGCGGGAGCGAGAGCTGGCCCTGGCTATGGAGACTCTGGGCAATTTTAAAAAGGGCCAGGGCGGCGTCATTACGGTGATCGGCGATGCCGGCTTGGGCAAGTCGCGCTTGATTAGCGAACTTTCCGCCCGCTGCTGTCAAGATGGACAGGCCGATTGGGCCCAGGGGCGGGCACTGTCTTACGGCGAAAACGCCCGTTATTTGATTGTCCGCGACCTGTTTCGCAACTTGTTGGGGGTCGCGTCGGAGGCTATGCCGGGGGAGGTAGGACAGGCCCTCCGGGCCGAGCTCGAACAGCTTTTTGCCGCTCAAGCGGCCGACATTTACCCTTATCTGGCCCATTTGCTGGACGTGCCGCTGGATGAGGAGTCAGCCCAGCGCCTCAAATATGTAGAAGGGGAGATGCTGCACCAGCGTATTTTGCAGTCTGTCCGGCAGTATCTTTCGACTCGGGCGGGGCGCAAGCCAGTTGTACTGGTCTGGGAAGATTTGCACTGGGGCGATCCGTCGAGCCTGGCTCTGCTCGAAGCCCTTTTACCGCTCACCCAAGCTCACCCCCTACTGCTGATCATGATTTATCGCCCGGTGCGCGAGGGACACGCCTGGGCCTTTCACCAACGCTGCCGCGAGTGGCTGGGAGATGCCCAGCGAGTCATTGAGTTGTCACCCTTGACCTCCGAAGAAAGCGGCCGGTTGCTCGACAACCTGTTGGAGTCGAACGATTTGCCGGCCAAGATGCGCCAGCTTATCCTTAACAAAGCCGAGGGCAACCCCTTTTACGTGGAGGAGGTCATCCGCTCGCTGATTGACAGCGGGGCCGTGACCCGTGCCGAAAGTGGCCGGGGCTGGGTGACGACCGCCCGTATTGACGACATCACCATCCCCGACACCCTGCAAGGCGTCATTATGGCCCGCATTGACCGGCTGAACGCCGAAACCAAGCGCACCTTGCAGGTCGCCGCGGTCATTGGCCGTACCTTCCCTTATCGGGTGTTGGCGCGAGTGATGAGAGTAGAGTAGCTAAATTTGGGCGTGAGGAAAGTAAGCTATGACCAAACTAACCGAACATCTCCAAACCCTGGAAAAATCTGACTTGATTGCTCAGCAAATGAGTGAGGCCGACCTGGAGTATATCTTCAAGCATGTCTTCACCCAGGAGAGCGTTTACCAAAGCCTGCTCCGCACCGACCGCCGCCAATTGCACCAGCAGGTCGGCGAGGCCCTGGAAATGCTCTTTGCCCCGGCCCTGAAGGGAGAGGAGCAGCCCGAGGCGCCGGATAACCTGCCGCTGCTGCTGGCCTACCACTTTGAAACCAGCGGGGATGTCGAGCGGGCGCTGAAGTATCTTAAAGTCGCCGCCGACAAAGCCGCCGCGGCCTATGCCAACCAGGAGGCCGGCGAGTTATACAGCCGGGCTTTGGCGCTATTGGATGATCAAGATTACGCCCAGCGCTGGGAGCTGCTGGCGGCACGCGAAGTGGTCCTCGACCGGCTGGGCGAGCGCGACCGCCAGGCAACCCAACTGACCCTGATGCAAACCCTGGCCGAATTGATGGCTGACGACACCCGCCTGGCCGTTACCCACAACCGCCGGGCAGCCTACTTTGATAAAATCAGCGAGTATCAGGCTGCCGCCGAAGCCGCCGAGGTCGGCTTGCGGGCCGCTCGCCGCTCCGGCAACCGGCGCTTGGAGGCGCAGAGCCTCAACCGGCTGGCCCGGGCGGCCTGGCGCCGTTTCGATTATCCTGCCGTGAAAAAGTGGGCCGACGAGGCTTTGGAAGCATTGAAGATGGTCGGCGAGCCGGCGACGAAAACGGTCAGTTTGCTCCACCTGGGCCGGGCTAGTTACCGCTTGGGAGAGTATGATCAGGCCCTGGAATATATCCATGCCGCTCAGGATTTTACTCGCTACACCGACGACCAGGAAAGCGCCGCTGTGGCCGACCTGATTTTGGGCTGGATTTACCAGCGCCTGGGCGACTATGAGTTGGCTGAGCAGCATTATCGCCTGGCCCTGGAAAAGCGGCGCATGATCGGCGACCGTTACGGCGAAGCGACCGCGCTCAGCCACCTGGGCTGGGTAGCCTGGGACCAGCAGCGCTACACGGAAGGGCTGCGTTACTGCCTGGAAGCGCTGGATATCTCGCAAAGCATCGGCGACCGGGAAAATGAGGCTTATGCCCTGACCGGCCTGGGCCTCAATCACGAACAACTGGGCAACCTGGATACGGCCCGCTCGAACTACGAGGAGGCGCTGCTCATTCACCGCGAGATTGGGGCGATGACCCTGGCTATGTTTGACCAGGCGGGACTGGCGCGGATAGCCCTGGCGCAGCAGGATCAGCCCGCGGCCCGCCACTACATCACCCCCGTGGCTGAGTGGATTCAGGCCGGCAATGCCCAGCAGTTTTGGGACCCGTGGAGTATCTATCTTTGGGCTTACCAGGGGTTAAAAGCTCTGGGGGAAACAGAAACAGCCCAGCAGATTTTGACGGAGGCCCATACGCTCCTGCACCAACGCGCCAAAGCCATCAGCGACGACAAACTGCGCTACTGCTTCTTTGAAAAAGTGGCGGTGAACCGGGAGATCGAGCGGGCGTGGCAGCAGGGATAGGGGTCCTATCTCAGAGTAGAGGAATAATTCACTAGCCCACAACTTGTTAAAGACGACGTACTTGACCAGTACGTCGTCTTTGTTTTATGACTGCTCACATCTCCGTATTATCAAAGTTCCGGGCGACCTTAACGGAAAAATTACGTCACCTTACCAAAAAGACTATAGCATTTCTAACCAAATGCCGTTATAATGGTGGCAACATTAAATCCCAGGGAAGATTTATGAAAGTGAAGATTTGGGGAGCGCGAGGCTCGATCCCTTCACCCATCCGGCCAGATGAAATCCGGGAGAAGATCATCTCGGCCATCCTCAATATCTCGCAGATCCAGCCGGGTGAGTTCAGAGAAGAACTTCTTGCCGCGATTTTGGAAGAGCCTCAACCCCCTCAAGATGCATTGAACCAGTCAGTCAATTTAGCTCTGGCAAAAACCCAGGTCAAACGGCGGCAAATCATCCGGGCCTACCTGGATAGTTTGTCGCCGCTTGTCGCCGGTACGGCGGGTGGCAACACTCCCTGTATCGAAATCCAGTCGGGCGATGAACTATTTATCGTTGACGCCGGCTCCGGGATTCGCGGCCTGGGCCTGGAGTTGATGAAGGGCAAGTGCGGGGAAGGGCGAGGGGTGATTCACCTTTTTTTTAGCCATCCCCATTGGGACCACATCCAGGGCTTTCCCTTCTTCCGCCCCGCCTTTGTCCCTGGCAACAAGATTTTTATCTACGGCGTGCACAATATGGAAGCGGCGCTGCGGCGGCAGCAGGATTTTATCAACTTCCCGGTGTCGCTCGATTACATGCAGGCCGAGTTAAATTTTATTCAACTCCAGCAGAATGACACGCGGGAGTTTGGCGACTTAGTGGTTCAAACCATGCGTAACCATCATCCCGGCGACTCCTATGCCTTTCGTTTTGAAAAGGGCGGCAAGGTGTTTGTTTATGCCAGCGATGCCTCCTATCCCTCCGGGATGGACATGCGCCCGACCCTCAACTTCTTTGCCGACGCCGACGTGCTGATCTACGACTCTCAATTTACCCAGAAGGAGTCGGATGAAAAAGAGGATTGGGGCCACAGTTCCTCTCTGGCCGGGGTCGAGATGGCCCAGGAAGCCAACGTTAAAAACCTGGTCCTGTTTCATTTCGACCCGACCTACACCGACAAAGACCTGGAAAAAATTTTAGAAGACACCCTCAAATTTCAGCAGAACCAGTACCCTCTGGTCGAGCCGGTCAATGTCATGATTGCCCAGGAAGGCCAAACTTTTGACCTGACGCCGCCCAAAACGACCCAATTGCAGCAGGTTCCCGGCGGTAAAGCGGCTATTCTGAAGCCGACGGGCGTTTTTAACGAGCGAGTAGCCGCGGAGCTAAAAAAACAATTGGCCGAGTTAAAAGAAAATGGCTGGCCGCCCTATCTGGTTATAGATATGTCCGGCGTTGAAATGCTGCAAGTGGCCGGTCTGCGGGCGCTGGTTAAGCTCCGGCGCGAGCAGTTGAGCACGCCGATGGTCCTGGCCGGCCCTTCCATCAATGTCCAGCAGGTGATCGAACTGGCCGGTTATCTGGATTTCTTTGCCATTTACGCTTCGGTGCATGCCGCGCTCAATGCCCTGCAGGCCCGTGAAACGCTCAATCTGCCCGGACAGACGATTAAAAATCGTTACTATATTGAAGCCAAAATTGGTGATGGCCCGCTCGGGACGATTTTCAAAGCGACAGATACCCGGCTGAATCGCGCCGTGGCAGTCAAGGTTCTGTCCGCTTCCTTTAGCGAAGGGGCCATCGAACGCTTTTTGCAGCAGGCCCGCGATCTCGTCAATTTAACCCATCCCAACATCGTTGATATTTATGATTGTGATGAAGACCAGGGATTATCCTATATGGTCGAGGAATTTGTCGAGGGCCAGAGCCTGCCGCACTTGTTCAACATCTACTCCGGCCAGCCGCTGCCGTTTGACCTGGCCCTGACCATCGCCGAAAAGATTGCCCGCGCCCTGGAATATGCTCATGCCCGGGGAGTTATCCACGGGGATTTGAAGCCTGAAAATGTGCTTCTTGCCGGCGATATCAAGATCAGTGACTTTGGGCTGGGCCGCCTGGAAAGCGGCAAAGCGCTGCTCAACCAAGTGGATGAACCCTTGGATCTGGTCACCGCTCGCTACCTGGCCCCGGAGCAAGTGCTGGGCCATCCCATTGATGCCCGCACCGACCTGTATGCCCTGGGGATCATTTTGTACGAGTTGTTCACCGGCCAGCCTGTCTTTGAAGGCAGCGACCAGGAAGTACTGGAGCAGCATCGCAGCAGCCGGCCTCGACCGCCACGCGAACTGAATCCTCGCCTCTCCCGCTCGCTGGAGCACCTGATTTTGAAGCTGTTAGACAAAGACCCCACCAGGCGTTACGCTACGGCCAGAAAAGTCCGGCGGATTCTAACCAACATGACCTTGACGGTCAGCCATAGCTCGTTAAGTCAGGCTTTTGGCTCTCAGCGCTGGCCGGCTTTGGTCAGCCGCCAGAAACCGCTGCAGCGCTTGCTGGAGTTGTGGGCTGTAACCCGGCAAGGTCAGGGGCAACTGGTCTTGCTTGGGGGTGAAACGGGTATTGGCAAAACCCGGCTGATCCAGGAGTTGGCCGACCGTGTGGGTGAGGCGACCCTTCTCTTTGGGCGTTGTCGCTCGCCCGAAAGCAGCTTGGCCTACCGGCCCTTTATCGAGGCCCTCAAAACCTACTTTGCGACAACACCCACTCCTGTTGCCCACAAACATGTAGGCCAAGTGTTAAGTGAAGCCAGCCGCTTTATCCCTGAAATTCAGCAGGTCATGCCTGATTTCATCCTGCAACACCCTAACCCCGACAGCCGGCCCCGGACCTTCAGCCTGGCCAAAGCCATTGCCGAAGTTGCGGCAGAATCTCCCTGGCTCATCATTCTGGACGACCTGCAATGGGCTGATCCAAGCAGTCTGCAATTGTTGGATTACCTGGGCCGGCAGTGTCATCAATTGCCGCTGATGATTGTGGCCGCTTATCACAGCGATGGGGGCGATCAGGCCGCTTTGACGGAAATCTTAAGTCGTTGGAGCAGCTACCCCGCCTATACTTCAATAGTTTTAGATCATTTGATGGAACAAGAGGTCAAGCAACTGCTCGAGAATATTTGGTTGCAGACCCCGCCTGCCGACCTGGTTGGAGCCATTTATCGCCGGACGCAGGGCAATCCGCTCTTGGTCCAAGAGACGGCTAAAAGCCTGGTAGACGAAGAGGTGATTACCTGGCGCGAGGGCGGCTGGCATTTTGCTCCGGTGGTGGAAGCGGGCCTGCCTCAAAGCCTGCGGGAGGCCATCTTGCGCCGGGTAAACCGGCTGAACAAAGAGACTCAAACCTTGTTGCACCAGGCGGCGGTATTGGGCTACACTTTTAGTTTTGACGACCTGCACCATATCAGTGACCTGTCGGAAGGGAATATTTTAGAGAGTTTGGATATCGCCCTGGAACGCCAACTGATCCAAGATGTACCGGCTGAAAATGTCCTCCGTTTTAACCACCCTCACACTCAGCAGGTGTTGTATGATAACCTTAGCCTCCTCAAGCAGCGCTTGATCCATCGTGAAGCGGGCGAAACCCTGGAGCAGAGCCACGCGCTGGAGGCAGAGCACCTAGCCGCTGAATTAGCTCATCATTTTTTTCAGGCAGGAGAACCTGAGAAAAGTTTGGCTTACAGTATTCAGGCCGCAGCCCAGGCCCGGGCATTTTACGCTAACCTCTGTGCTTTATACTGGTCTACTCAGGCTTTGAAGGCGCTAGACCAATTGGATCAAGATAACCTGGCCCAGAGCCAGCGCTTCGAACTGCTCCTGGCCCGTGAAGAACTTTATGATACTTTGGGTGACCGCCCGGCCCAGGCGGCTGATTTGGCTGCCCTGCAATCCCTGGCCCAGACGCTGAATGATCCGGGCAAGCAGGCGGTGGTTCATACGCGCCAGGCTCACTTTGAGCGAGTGATGAACCGATTAGCTCAGGGCAGTAGCGCCGCCCAAATCGCCCTGCTGGCAGCCCGCCAGGCCAACAGCCCTTTGCTGGAAGGCGAAAGCCTGATTCAACTGGCCTACATCGTCGCCGGCCAGGGCCATGTCGAGCTAGCCCAGGCTCACATGCACGATGCCCAGGAATTTCTGGAACAGGCGGCTGTGCCCCAGGCCGAGGCTCGAAGCCTCAACGGGCTGGGCGACATTTATAAGCTGCTCAAGGATCAGGCCCGGGCCGAAAAATATTATCGCCAGGCCCTGGCCCTCAACCAGGCCAGCGGCGACCGCTATGGGGAAGCGGTGAGCCTGAATAACCTGGCCGGCTTGCTTTTGGAAATGGGTGACGCCATCAGCGCCGGTATGTATTACCGCCAGGCATTGGAAATTAACCGGCTGATTGACCATCGCCAGGGCGAAATAGCATGCCTGGAAAATTTGGCGAAGATACAGGAACCCGTTGCTGCCAATACCCGGCAGGAATAAAAGTAACCAGGATTCCAAAATACCCGGTGCTTCTTCAAAGGTCTTTGCCTTGTGACAAGAACAAACTCCTCAGAAATGCTTCGTTTGATACCCTGAAACCCTCACGCTTTTCTTAACGCAAAATAAACAAAATGATAACACAATTCAGATAATCGAAGCTCTCTTTTACGCTATACTGGTATCATCGAGGTTTATCCTATCTGACATGCACTGGCAGCTTACCCCCTACCTCATCCCGTTACTTGTAGCGGCTGTTATCTCAATGACGCTGACCCTTTACGGCTGGCGGCGTCGAGGGACCACTCCGGCGGCTATCCCTTTCGCTGTGTTGATGCTGGCCGTGGCGGAATGGTCCCTGGGCTATGTCCTGGAACTGAGCAGCACCAACCTGGCAGGTATCACCTTCTGGGCCAAGGTTGAATACCTGGGTATTGTCACCGTAGCTCCGGCCTGGTTGGTCTTTGCCCTCCAATTCGCCAACCGGGACAGGTGGTTAACGCGGCGCAACCTGGTTTTGCTGGCCCTTGTACCCTCAATCACGCTGCTGCTCGTTTGGACGAATGAGATGCATGGCCTGGTATGGTCTCAGGTAAACCTGGACAACAGCGGCCCGTTTCCCGCTATGGACACCCGTCACGGCCCCTGGTTTTGGGTCCACTCTGCCTATTCCTATACGTGTTTGCTCCTGGGCACGATTTTACTCATCAGAATAGTGATTAGTTTTCCTGACTTGTACCGCTGGCAGGCCGGCTTACTGCTGTTGGCGGTCTTGGCGCCCTGGCTCAGCAACGGTCTCTATCTCTCTCGCCTGGGGCCGGCGCCCTATCTTGATTTGACCCCTTTTGCGTTTACCTTAACCGGCCTGGCGGCCGGGTGGAATCTCTTTCGTTTCCGCTTCTTAGATATTGTGCCGGTAGCCCGCCGGGCCATTGTCGAAGGGATGCCGGATGGGGTGATTGTCTTGGATGTGCATAATCGGATTGTAGATCTAAATCCGGCAGCGCAACGGATTATCGGCCAGCCGGCAACTGCTGTTTTGGGCCAGTCGGCCGGCCAGGTCTTCGCCGGCCGGGCTGATTTAGTTGAACGCTATCGGAACGTTCTCGAAGCAAGTACGGAAATTGTATTGGAAGCAGGGGAAGCCCGGCGCTATTTTGACCTGCGCATTTCACCGCTGTATGAGCGGCGTGGCCGCCTGAGCGGCCGTTTGATTGTGCTGCGGGATGTCACCGAGCGCAGGCAGGCTGAAGAGGCGTTACGCCAAAGCGAGCAACGGTTTCGCCAGGTGGTCGCCTCCATCAGCGACCATATTTATGTCACTGAAGTAACGCCGGAGGGGCAGCGCCTTAATCTCTATCTTTCGCAGCATGTGGAAAGCTTAACCGGCTACCCTCTGGAAAAATTCACGGCTGATTGGAGCTTTTGGCCGATGAGGGTTATCCACCCCGATGATCGCGGGGTGGCGGCAGAGCAGGCGGCCCGACTGGCCAGAGGGCAAGATAGCCAGCTTGAATACCGCTTGGTTCGGGCTAACGGGGAGGTCATTTGGGTGCGTGACAGCGGCCGGGCCGAAAAAGATAGCACCGGACAGAGTCTCATCATTTACGGTGTGGTCAGTGATATTACCGAGCGCAAACAGGCCGAGCGGGAACTGGCCCAGGCCCGTGACCGGGCCCTCGAACTGAGCAGTCTGAAAACCGAGCTCCTGGCCAAGGTCAGCCATGAACTGCGCACGCCCCTGGGCGCCATTTTAGGTTTTTCTGAGATGCTGGAACTTGGTTATTATGGCGATCTCTCCCCAAAGCAAAAGCCGCCTGTGGCCGAAATTGTTGACAGCACCCATTACCTGACCCGCCTGGTCAATGAACTGCTCGACCAGGCGCAACTCCATGCAGGCAAGTTGAAGTTGAATACCACTTCCTTTACTCCTGCTAGTATCCTAAATGACACCCTCTCTAAAATGGCGGTGCTGGCAAGCAACAAGGGCTTGAGCCTGACCGCGGAAATTGCAGCAAATCTGCCTCCGGTCTTAAACGGCGACCCGGCTCGTTTACAGCAAATTCTGGTCAATTTAACCAGTAACGCCATTAAGTTCACCCGGACAGGCAGCATTCAGGTACGTTTGTACCGGCCCGATTTCACTCATTGGGCTATGCAAGTGACCGATACCGGCATCGGTATCCCCGGCGAAGCTCAAGCTCACCTTTTTGAGCCATTTATGCAGGTAGACGGCTCGATAACCAGAGAACAGGCCGGTACCGGGCTGGGGCTATCCATTGTTAAACAACTGGCTCAGCTTATGGAAGGCGAGATTACTTTAGAAAGCGAGGTTGGACGAGGCAGCACCTTTACTGTTTTGTTGCCTCTCCACCCCATTCAGGAGAAAATCGTATGACTGTATCGCTTGCAGAGAAAAACCCGGTGGCCCTCATCATCGAAGACAACGAAGATGTGGCCCATATCTGCCGGATTGCTTTAGAGCAGGCTGGATTTGAAGTTGAAGTTGCTGAAGATGGGCGGACAGCCCTGGAACGCCTGGCGACTACCGCTCCTGTGCTCATCCTCTTAGATTTACACCTGCCTTACGTCTCGGGCTACCAGATTTTGCACCATATTCATACCCAGGAGTACGCGCTTAAGCCTCAGGTAGTCCTGGCTACTGCTGACCTGCTTAGGGCGGAAAAGATGCAAAATGAAGTGGATTTTGTCTTGCTGAAGCCGTTTGGTTTTATTAAATTGTACGAATTAGCCAAGAAGCTGCGCTGTACTAGCACCGGCCTTTAGCTAAAATGACAACAATCAGGAGAAAACACCATGACCCAGCCGATGGCCTTGATTATTGAAGATGATCCAAAACTGGCCTTTATCTTTGCCGAAGCCTTACGCTCAGCCGAATTTGAAACCGAGATCCTCCCCGATGGCCGGACAGCTCGAGACCGGCTGACTGACATCACCCCGGCTGTGGTCGTATTGGATCTGCATTTACCCTATCTTTCGGGGAGAGATCTGTTGTATCATATTCGCGCTGATCAGCGGTTTGTCGAGACACGGGTGATACTGGCTACCGCCGACTCGGTGCTGGCGGAGAGTCTCCAGGAAGAAGCTGATCTGGTTCTGTTGAAGCCAATCAGCCCGATTCAACTGCGTGATTTGGCTAAAAGGCTGCGGCCTCGCGATTTAGTGGAGGTTTAAAGAAGAGGGCTGGCCTAACAGGCCAGCCCTCTTTTGTTTGTGATTATTGGTCACGCCAAATTTGTGTTACAATTTCTTAAATAACCCCAGTTGCTACCTCGCTTACAATCAACTCGGGAAACACCGCAGAGACACAGAGGGCGCAGAGTTTTTAATTTTCCTCTGCGTTCTCGGCGTCTCTGCGGTAAAAATCAACCTATAGTGGCAACTTGTTGAGTTAAATAAGGAGGTACCCATGCAAAAAATGACTCCCGCCGAATATCGCAGCTTTTTGCTTGATCGCGCTCGCACCGCCAAATTGGCCACGGTGCGGGCCGATGGCCGGCCACACGTCGCCCCGATCTGGTTTGACTTGGACGGTGACACGCTGGTCTTCACCACCTGGCATAGGTCGGTCAAAGCGGCCAATCTCCACCATGACCCGCGCGTGTGCCTCTGCGTGGACGACGAAGCGCCGCCCTTCAGTTTTGTCCAAATTGAGGGTACCACGACGATCTCTGAGAACCTCGACGACCTGCGCCACTGGGCCACCCGGATTGCCGGCCGCTACATGGGCCTTGATCAGGCCGACGCCTTTGGCCGGCGCAACGCGGTTCCCGGTGAACTTCTGGTTCGCGTCACGCCAACCAAGATTGTAGCCCAGAAGAATATCTCCGATTGATACCTATTCAGCTCCATGTCATTTCGAGGCCGCAGGCCGAGAAATCCCTCTAAAGAAGCTGTTAAAAGTGCTTTGATCGGCTAAAATGTAATACTATAGGGATTTCTCCCTTCGGTCGAAATGACACTGCTTGCGTTCCGTGGATGATACACAAGCAGTGTCATTTTTATAGGGGTTGTAGAGGATTCGGCATAAACAGGATGATGAAGATAAAATCATCAGGTAAGCCAGCAGCGTTCGCGGCAGCCCCAACGGGGGCAAATCGTTGAGGGGCGGGGGGTGGCCGGGGCCGATGACGAAGAAGACCAGCAGCGCCCACAGCAGCCAGCCGCTCCACCAAAAAATCCCCAGGACAAACATCAGGCCCACCAGGGTCAAGCCCAGCCAGCGTGCTTTTTCTCCTAACAGACAGTAAATAATATGGCCGCCGTCCAACTGTCCCACCGGCAGCAGATTCATGGCCGTGACAAACAGGCCAAACCAGGCGGCAAAAGCCAGTGAATTAATAAAAATATCGGTACCACCGCCCTGAGGTAGAACGCCAGCCAGGAGACGCAGAAACTCCTGCCAGAAGGGTAAATCGCCGTATTGGTCAAAGCTCGGCAGCAGTTGACCATGCAGCAGGTATTTAACGACCAGATAGAAAATCGAGTTACCTTCCAAAACCGAATTTTCACCTCGACTAATTTCCTGGACAGTGGAATTGGCAACTCCCCAAAAAATCAGCGGGAAAGCAAAGATAAGGCCGCCCAGAGGGCCGGCCACGCCAATATCAAAGAGTTGCTTTTTGGTCTTGAACGGTTGTCGTAGTTGAATAAAAGCCCCCATAGTACCCACCGGCGAGATGAGAGGCAGAGGAATAAAGTAAGGGAGCGTTACTGCGACTCGATGGTGCTTGGCGGCAAAGTAGTGGCCAAACTCGTGAGCCAGCAAAATAGCCATCATAGCCAGCATCATGGGGACACCGCTTAACCACTGGGCCAGAGTTGCGGGAATGCATTGACATTCATTAATCGCGCCGGTGAACAGCACGGAGATAATCGTCACAACGGCCAGCCCCAAATTGATCCAGGGGTTGCTTTGCTTGGGTACAACAATGCCTGGCTGGGCAATCAGGGCGATTTGGCCATCGCGGTGGCGCAGGAGGGGTGTGTATTGGTGGGCGAACCAGCGCTCGGCGATCAGCTCATAGACGGCTTCGCTGTCGCGCATGAGCAGGTCACCTAAAAAGACGATGGTGCCTTGAGGGGCCTGGCGCGGCGTTTCGACGCTGTTGACCTGGAAAATCCCTTCAACATCAGCCCGGAGTTTGCCGAGGAGGGTCCCGTCGAGAATAACGTTTTCTTGCGGGCCTAAGGTCATAGGGCTGCCTATAAATTCTCGGCCCGATTTTTGCGCACCACGGCAATGGCGCGGGCGATGGCGGTCAGGCGGTCGGAGGTAGCCTGGTCATTTTCGGCAGCATAGCGTTCAGTTTCGCTGTTGATGGTCTCAAAAAATTCTCCGTCAAAATCGTTGGAACTTTCTCTGATAATGGCCATCATTTCATGGTCATCCAGAGAATCCAGAATTAAATCTATCCAGGCTAAAGTTTCGGCTCGATTCATTGATCACTTTCCATTAAAGATTTTTTACTCGA
The DNA here is from genome assembly GCA_015075185.1 of Anaerolineales bacterium. GTDB lineage: Bacteria > Chloroflexota > Anaerolineae > 4572-78 > J111 > DSQQ01. Next base: position 434,536 of record JABTUW010000006.1, read on the forward strand.
CCAGTTCCGGGTTGCTTTTTAGCAGTTCCATCCGGCGGATCTGATTCAGCGCCCGGCGTTGTTCCACGCCTTGGGCGGCGCCTACGGCGATAAGTTGGGCAATAGATCGGGGCAAAAAGTCAATCAGGAGAGGTACTTCCTTAAGGTAGATGTTGATGGCTTGCTGTTCGTTGCCGGATTGGCGGCACAGTTTCAAGAAAGGTCGTTTGTCCGGCTCGGCGGCAGGATGCAGTTCGATGGCCAACTCGTCGTTAAGCTGTATTTTGGCAATCTTTTCCTTGTTCTCATGCAACCCGGCCACCACCAGCCGGGCACGCCAAAACCAGAATTTCAAGATATTGGGTTTCATGCAAAAGTTCCCTTTGTTGGTTTGATTGATAGAAGTGTTGTTTAATCCTCCCAACCGTTACCCTAATATCCAAGCGCGGCTACAGGCCATGAGGAAAATGAGGTACAACCCAGAGGTGTTGAGGAGAATGTTAAAAAAGAGGCCAAAAAACGAAGACCGCCGACTTTTGCTGGCGGTCTTCCCTCCCTGGCAGATAGGCTCCTCGGGGAAGACTCGAACTTCCAACCAACCGGTTAACAGCCGGCCGCTCTGCCGATTGAGCTACCGAGGATTATCATTACGGCGTGCAAAATTAATCACAGCCTACGGTTTTTGAATTATAGTCAACACGTCATCTTCGTCAAATCAGCCCAGATAATCTCGTAACTTACGGCTGCGAATGGGATGGCGTAGTTTACGCAGGGCTTTGGCCTCAATCTGCCGAATCCGCTCACGGGTAACACCAAACTCACTGCCTACCTCTTCCAGGGTTCGCCCCTGCCCGTCGGCCAAGCCAAAACGCATCTCTAAAACTTTGCGCTCCCGCTCGCTCAACGAATCGAGAATCTCATGTAACTGCTCCTTGAGCAGTTGTTTGGAGGCCGCATCCACCGGCCCCAACACGCTTTCATCTTCGATGAAATCGCCCAGGTAGCTATTTTCTTCCGAACCGATGGGAGTTTCCAGCGACATTGGCTCCTGGGCAATGCGGATAATCCGGCGCACTTTGCTGGCCGCTCGCCGCCAGCGCCGCTCCAAAGCCGGGTCTATCGGTTGATTCCTTTCCAGGGCTTCTCTGACTGCCTGAGTATCTTCGGGCGAAAGCTGGTCCATTTCCAGAGCGATTTCTTTGGAGGTCGGTTCCCGGCCATTCTCCTGGAGCAGGCGGCGCTGGATGCGGACCAGGCGGTTGATTGTCTCGACCATATGCACCGGGATACGGATGGTCCGGGCCTGATCGGCAATGGCCCGGCTGATGGCCTGGCGAATCCACCAGGTGGCGTAGGTTGAGAATTTGTAGCCCCGGCGGTGGTCGAACTTCTCGACGGCCCGCAGCAGTCCAATGTTACCTTCCTGGATCAAATCCAGGAAGTTCATGCCGCGCCCGATATAACGCTTGGCAACACTGACGACCAGGCGCAGGTTGGCTTCGGCCAGACAGCGCTTGGCCAGCTTGCCGTCCAATTCCGCCTTTAAAATCGAAGTTTCGTCTGTCTGGCCATTCTGCCCATTCTTTTCCAGAGATTTACGGGCATTCATCCCCTTTTGAATGCGTTTGGCCAGGGCTATTTCGTCGGCGGCGGTCAGCAGATTCACCTGGCCAATTTCCCGCAGGTACATGCGCACGGGGTCGTTGGTCAGTTCGCTGGAAGCCAGCTCCATAATCTGGTTGTTCAGAAAGTCGTCGTCGCCTAATTCTTCTTCAACCTCTTGCAGAGCGGCATCGTCAGGTTCTTCAACATCGGCCAGCGACTCGGTATCGGCCTCGTCTTCGTCCTCGTCCAAGACCTCGATCCCATTTTCTATCAATTGCGCAATTAAGGCATCAGCCGCTTCGGTGTCCAGCCCGCCATCGGGCAATACCTCCAGAATGTCGTTCTGGGTGATGACTTTCTGTTTTTTTCCTTTTTGCAGCAAAATCTCCAGCGGCGAAGCTTCCTCATCGTAAACGTCTTCAGCTTCAGACGCTTTCGATCTAACTGCTTTAGTTTGAGTTCGCCGAGTGGCAACTTGCTTTTTTGCCATGCTGTAATCTCCACCTCATCCGCCTGACGGCTTCTGTAACATTTTACACAGCAAATGCCGTGAATGGAAATTTGTCTCTTCAGTTGGTACATCTATAGGACAAGTTGTCAACTTGTCCTACTAAACGGGGCCTGTCCCAAACCGGTTGGCTTCGGCCCGGCGCTGGCCCATCAATGAGAGTGCATCGCGGGTCTGCTCCAGCTTTTTGCGCTGCTGGCTGTAGCTTTCGGCCATTTCCGTGTAGTGGCGCGCGCCCTGCGTATCTTGATGATCCATCGCCTCACGTTGAAGAAAGGTCAGCTCTTTGATTTGTTCGATGACATTTTGCAGGCGCAGCCGCAGCACCGCCACGCTCAAATCTTGATTGATATTTTCCGTGGGCGGCGGGGGCCGGCGCAGCCACTGGGTAGCCAGCACGGCCAGCCGCCGTTCCAGGACCTCGCCGACCATGCTCACCAGCGTTTCGATTTTAGGCGTTTCCGAAACCGTCCACAACTGCAATGACTTGAAAATTTCTTTGTTCTCGCCACGCCTGAAATCATTAGCAGTTAAACCGGGCACCCCTTCTTTTTCCAGGATGTCGTTGGCCATGGCCAGTGACAGCGGGTGATTCAATATAAGTCCCAGGCAATATTCCTCCAGACCCATCCCGGAAGCGTTGGTCGCTCCCGGCACCGGCTCCGGCGACAAGTCTGGCGGTAGTGCCGGTTCCGGCGGCTGGGGGCGGCTGGCCGGGCGCAGTTTGGTCGTTTTGCTTTTTAACTCGGCCAGCAGCAGGCGCTCGTCCAGATTAGTTTTGCGGGCCAGACGCTGCACCCGGGCCACTTTTTCAATGTCGTCCTTGATCTCCCGATAGATCGGGACGAGCTCACGCACCGCCAGGGCTTTACCCTGGGGCGTGGTTAAATCGGCCGTGCCCAGGATAAGCGTTTCGTAAAAATCCAGGGCGGGCACAGCATGATTAATAAATTCTTGCCAGACCTCCAGACCTTCACGTAACACGTCGTCAGGGTCTTTGCCCGCCGGTAAAGCGGCAATAAAAATTTCTTGCTCGATATGCGCCTCATAGGCGATGCCCCGCGAGGTGGAGGTGGCCCGATGCTTTTTGGGTAAAAGCTCACGGGCTAAACTGACACCTCGCAGGGTAGCCGTATTGCCGGCGGTATCTGAGTCTAAAGCCAGCACGATCTGGCTGGCCAGAGGCGCAATCAGCTTCAATTGGGCTTCGGTCAGGGCGGTGCCCATCTGGGCGACCACGTTCCTGGCTCCGCGCTGATGCGCCTGAATGGCGTCCATATAGCCTTCGACAATGACCACCTGGCCGCTGTCGCGAACATGCTTGCGAGCCAGGTCGAGGCCGTACAGAGTTGCACTTTTATCAAAGAGTGCGGTCTGGGGCGAGTTGAGATACTTGGGCACCTGGTCGGTAGATAAGGCCCGCGCTCCAAAACCAATCACTCGTCCCTGGGCATCGCGGATGGGGATCATGAGCCGGTGCCGGAAGCGGTCATAGCCAGGCTGGCCGTTGTCGCGTTCGACAATCAAGCCGGCGGCCAGGAGTTCCTCCGCACTGTAGCCTCGTTCGATGAAATAATCTTTGAGCGCCTCCCACTCGTCCAGAGCGTAGCCCAATTGAAACGTGGTGATTGTTTCGGCCGTCAGCTCACGCTGAGTCAGGTATTGGCGTGTTTTGGTTGCAGCCGGAGAAGTAGTCAAGAGTTGGTGAAAGTAGGTCGCTGCTGCGGCGGTCAGTTCTTGTAATTTGTCCCGCTCCTCGGTTTGCCCAGCCGAACGAGGAGCATACTCGGGCAATTTTACCCCGGCCCGCTGCGCCAGGAGTTCTACGGCGCCTTTAAAGTCAAGCCCTTCACGCTTCATCACGAAGCTAAAAACATCTCCCCCGTCGGCGCACGCGCCAAAGCAGCGCCAGGTCTGGGTATCGGGAAAAACCACAAAGGAAGGTGTTTTTGTATTGGTGTGGAAGGGACAAAAACCGGTGTAGCTGCGGCCTGATTTTTTCAGATTGACCGTATCGGCGACGACATCAACGATGTCAAGCCGGGCTTTAATCTCATCAACAGCACTCACCGTGCTAAAACCCTCCCTCCAGTGAGGACTTTAACCCCTGACTAAATAATTATACACATGAAAAGGGGGTTTGCCAAACTATTTTTAAACGGGAACTGAGGGAACACGTAGGAACTCAGGAAACTGGGTCATTTTAGACCCCTCAGTTTCTTTAGTCCCCTTAAACCTGCGCCTTTTTGCTTGCTGATTCTGGGGCGGCATGATATACTATCCGCTTGTAATTTTTAACCCAATTCACACGCTCTCGGACAAATGGGCCGTGCCCAGGGCTGACCGGGTTCCCAAATGGTTGAAGAGAGCGGACGAACGTAAGCCAAAACGGAGGAAAATCAAATATGGCTAATGGTAGTAGTAACACTGCGTCTGTTGTACCCATGAAATCCCTGCTTGAAGCAGGGGTCCACTTTGGCCACCGCACCCGGCGCTGGAACCCCAAGATGAAGCCCTACATCTTTACCGAGCGCAACGGGATTCATATCATTGATCTTCAGCAAACCATCACCCGGCTCAATCAAGCTTATGCGGCTGTCAGAGATACCGTCGCTGCGGGTGGCGCTGTCCTCTTTGTAGGCACCAAGAGGCAGTCGCAGGAGACGATTGTTCAGGAAGCTTCGCGGGCTGGCATGCCCTTCGTTGAACAGCGCTGGTTGGGCGGCACGCTGACCAACTGGCGAACCATCCGCCAGCGGATTGATTACCTGCTGGATATTGAAAAACAGCAAGCTCGCGGCGAATTTGCCCGCCTGCCGAAAAAAGAAGCACTGCTGCGGGAGCAGGAAATTGCTCGGCTGAATCATCGCCTGGGCGGTTTAAAGGATATGCGCCGCCTGCCAAACCTGCTCTTTGTAACCGATGTGCGCCGTGACGCCCTGGCGATCAAAGAGGCGAATACGCTGGGCATTCCGGTCATTGCGATGGTGGACACCAACTGCGATCCTGAGCCGATTGATTATGTCATTCCCAGCAATGATGATGCCATCCGGGCCATCAAATTGATGGTCAATACTATTGCCAATGCCGCTTTTGAAGGCCGAGCGATGTTGAGCACCATCCAGGCTGAGGAAGAGGAAGCCGCCGGAGTCGAGGGCGAAGAGGCTTTGGAACGCTACCTTGGCCCCAGCACGCTGGCCAAGATTAGGGCCGAAGCGACGCTTGACGATGAGTCAGAAGAAGAATACGAGGATGAAGGGGATTACGAGAACGAAGAAGCGGCTGAGGTAGAGGTAGAGGAAGAATCTGCCGAGATTGAAGCAGCACCGCCCGCTCCGTTGATCCCTTCGCCCATCGCGGCTGCTTTGGCGGCGACAGCGTCCGAAGAAGCTGAAGAGAACGTTACCGAAGAGGACGTTGTCGAAGAAAACGTTGCCGACGCAGAATAATGCCCCTCTGTTGCTTGCCTTTTCCGGTTCTCAAACCCATTTGGGGAACCGAAAGAGTGACGGAGCTACCCACTTGACAGGTATAGATTTTTGGAGGAATTGTGGCAATTACGACTGAAGATATCAAACTGCTGCGGGAGTCGACCGGAGCAGGCGTATTAGATTGCAAGAAAGCGTTGCAAGAAACGGGCGGTGACGTTGATCAAGCCATTGAATTTTTGCGCAAAAAAGGCCTGGCCGCCGCCTCAAAAAAGGCCAGCCGCGAGGCCAACGAGGGCCTGGTCAGCGCCTACATCAGCCCGGACGGCAAAACGGGAGTTTTGGTTGAAGTCAACTGTGAAACCGACTTTGTGGCCCGGACGGAAGATTTTCAAAAATTTGTGGCTGGCGTGGTCCAACAAGTGGCCAGCCGGCCTGAGCTGGCTAATGTGGAGGCCCTCTTGGCTGCCCCCTTCATTGGCGACAGCAGCAAGACCGTGGCCGAGAAGCTGACCGAAACCATCGCCAAGCTCGGTGAAAATATGGTCATCCGGCGCGTCGCCCGCTTTGACCGGGCCGGTGATGGCCTGCTTGACAGCTATATTCACACCGGCGGCCGGGTTGGCGTTTTGGTAGAGGTTGCTGGTGGCAGCGCCGCTGATAGCAAGTTGGCCGGGTTGGTTCATGACCTGGCTTTGCAGATTGCGGCGGCTTCGCCTCGCTACGTAAGCCAGGCAGATGTCCCGGCTGAGGCGATTGAAGCCGAGAAAGATATTTACCGCGCCCAACTGGTCGAAGACAAAAAGCCGGATAATATCAAGGAACGGATTATTGAAGGCAAGTTGAAAAAGTGGTATGAAGAAATCGTGCTGATGGAACAGCCTTTTGTCAAAGATGCCGATTTGACGATTACGAAGTTACTGGAAAAGCACAGCAAAGAGTTGGGGAACGAAGTAAAAGTCCGGCGCTTTGCCAGGTTTGAACTCGGCGCAAGCTAATCGTATAGAAAGGCCGGAACAAGTAAAACGTTCCGGCCTTTTCTGTAAGGGATGAAGAGGGGTGGGTCTATAGACCCACCCCTCCTACAAAAATCTAATTTTAGATTTGGAGAAATGCATGGCTACGCCAAAATATCGGCGCATTCTATTGAAACTGGGCGGCGAGTCTTTAGCCGGAGAAGGCAACTTTGGAATTGATCCCTATGCCGCCGATTCGGTGGCGGCTGTGATTAAAGCTATCCATGATTTGGGCGTCGAAATTGCGATTGTTTTGGGGGCGGGGAACCTGTGGCGAGGGAAAGACGGCCTGGACCACGGCATGGATAGAGCGACCGCCGATCACATGGGCATGTTAGCGACGGTCATGAATGCTCTGGCTCTGGCCGACGCGCTGGGTCGGGTTGGCATTGAAACGCGAGTGCAAACAGCTATTGAGATGAAGGCTGTGGCCGAACCCTATATCCGCCTGCGGGCTATCCGCCACCTGGAAAAAGGCCGGGTGGTCATCCTGGGGGCCGGCACCGGCAATCCTTACTTCACCACCGATACCGCAGCGGCGCTGCGGGCGATGGAAATTGATGCAGAACTGCTGGTCAAAGCGACGAAGGTAGATGGCGTGTATGAGTCAGACCCGAAAACCGACCCGACCGCCAAAAAGTTCGACACAATTAGCTACATTGAAGCGCTCAATCTGGGGCTGAAGGTGATGGATGGAACGGCTTTAACCCTCTGTATGGACAATCAAATGCCGATCATTGTGTTGAACCTGTGGGAAACTAACAGCCTGAAGAATGCAATCTTGGGCGATACTATCGGTACATTGATCACCTATTAAAAAGCAGCCGGGCAGCAGGGAGCATGAGCCTGCTGCTTTGTTGCTTGCTGCCTTGCCGTTAAGCACTGGAGGTAAATTATGATTAATGAGGTTTTGAGCGAAGCAAAAAAAGCAATGGACAAATCAGTAGAGGCGCTCACCTCTGATTTGGCAGCTCTGCGGACGGGCCGGGCTTCAACCGGGCTGGTGAATAAGTTGCTGGTTGAGTATTACGGCACGCCGACCATGCTGCAAGAGTTGGCTCTGGTGAGTATTCCTGAACCCCATTTAATTGCCATCCGTCCTTACGATCCGGGGGCGCTCAAACACATCGAGCGGGCGATTATGCAGTCGGATTTGGGGCTGACCCCAAACAACGACGGCAAAATTATCCGTTTGCAGGTACCAGCGCTGACCGAGGAACGCCGCCGCAGCTTGGTCAAGACGGCGGCCAAACGGGTAGAAGAGGCCAGAGTCTCCGTGCGCAATACGCGGCGTGAAAAGCTGGAAGATTTGCGGGAATTTGAAAAAGAGAAAATGATTTCCGAGGACGATTTTTATTCGGGCCGCGATCAACTGCAAAAATTAACCGACGATTATATCAAGAAAATTGATGAAATCGGGGTGTCCAAAGAAAAAGAGATTTTGGAAGTGTAATTGTTCAGGGTGTAAGCACAAGGATGGTTGAAATAGTCAAGATAACTGAACCAGTTGCCGAAAAGAAATACCCGCCTCTCCCGAATCCGCCCTACCATGTTGGCATTATTATGGATGGCAATGGGCGCTGGGCTAAATCGCGGGGTAAAATGCGCATCGAGGGCCACAAAGCCGGCACCGAGAATCTGCGGCGCATTCTGGAGCACTCCGTCGAGTTTGGGGTTAAAATGCTGACCATTTACGCCTTCTCGACCGAAAACTGGAAACGTCCCCCCCTGGAAGTGATGGGGTTGATGAATATCCTTGAAAATGTGATTGACCGCGAACTGCCGGAGCTGCATAAAAATGGGGTGCAACTGCGCCACCTGGGCAAACTCGAAAGGCTCAGGCCGGCCATCCGGGAGAAAGTAAAGTACGCCATCGAGTTGACCAAAAACAACGACCGGCTCATCTTGAATGTGGCCTTTAATTACGGCGGGCGCGATGAGATTGTCCAGGCGGTCAAAAATTTGATCCGGGACAACGTCAAGCCGGAGGAGGTTACGGAAGACCTGTTGAGCAAGTATATGTACACCGGCTCTTCGCCCGACCCGGAGTTGATTATCCGCACCAGCGGCGAATTTCGGACGAGCAACTTTTTAATCTGGCAAGCCGCCTACGCCGAATATTACATCACTCCGGTCTACTGGCCGGATTTTGACAAGGACGAGTATTACAAAGCCCTCCACGCCTTTAGCCAGCGGGAGCGCCGCTTTGGCGATGCCAAGTAAAATTCTCGCTGAGTTTGAAGAGTAAAAAGAAAATCTCCGATTTACTCGGAGATTTTTTAATTTGGCTAATTGACAATTTTGCAGTACCGGTTACTGTTATATCATTCGAATTAAGACAGGTCGGAATCGGCCTGACGCTGGGATAAAAATGATCGAAGCCATTCCACAGGCGATTAAACCTCACGATAAATATCAAATCGAGTTCAAGCTGGATTATGAGCTGCTGCCCGGACAACAAACCCACTACCAGGTTTTTACCTACATCTTTGTGCCGCAAAGCCTGGGTATCACGCCGAGTACCTATGCCAAAGCCGAGTTTTACCGGGATATTCAGAACTATATCCGCTTGAAAACACCCGCTCTAATTCTGCGCGAGTTTACCAAAGAGCGCGCTGGCTCGCCGCTCCTGGCTATTGAAGCAATTGTGACGGCTGAAAATTGGGCCGGCCAGCCGGAGTATCGCGAGCGGTTGATCAATAATTTCAAATTCTTAAGCGCCACGCTCAAAAGCGCTATTCGGGAGCATTTTAACCTCATTCAAAAGCGTATCGCCGAAGCTCCGCCGCACAGCAAAGTCAGCTTGCTAATCCATAACCTGGTGGAAGAGTTCCTGGTCGAAACCAAAAATATCACGGATAAATACCGCTCTTTCTACGCGGCCTTTAACCTGCCCAATATAGATAGCCAGCTTTTCACCGCTTATAAATTGACCGACGAGTCGCTCAGTCTCTTGATTGAGGAGAGCGCGGTGGAGATGTTTCAGATTGTGGAAGTCTACTTGAAAAAAGGGGATAAGATTGATTACAAGCAAAAATTGAGCGAGCTGGTTGAATATGAAACCCGGCACCGCCGCACGCGCGGTTATCGCTCGGTTTTAAGAGAGGGCGATGATAACGAGGAGTACATTTTTAGAGTCTCGGTGCTAAAAAAGTACGCTTCCAGTGTATTATATTTATCCACTGCGGTTCAACGTGAAGGTGTGGAACTGGAACATTTTCTATTCTCTATTGCCGCTGGCCTGTCCATGATCTTTGCCACGGTGGTCGCCTTTTATTTTCAGAGCCAGTACGGCCAGTTGACCTTCCCCTTTTTCATCGCTTTGGTGGTCGGTTATATGTTCAAGGACCGGATTAAGGAATTGGGCAAGCAGGTGTTTGCGCACTATCTGCAAAATACCCTCTATGACCGCCGGACCACCATTCGCACTCAGGACGGCCAACATAAATTGGGGATTTTGCGTGAAAAAGTCTCCTTTGTGGCCGAGAAAGAAATCCCTGCCTCTATTTTGGAAGCCAGAAACCGTGATCAATTTACCCAGTTGGACAATGACGGGCAAGGGGAATACATTATCTGTTATGCCAAAGATATCGTTCTCTTTGCCGATGCTTTTAAAGAGGCCTATCTCGACGTGCCGGAGATTACCGGCATTAACGACATTATCCGCTATGACATCCGGGCTTACCTGCGCAAAATGGCCGAGCCAGTGCAGCCGCGAAACTATTTAGAAGCTGGCCAGCTCAAAACTGTGTCGTGCCACAAGGTCTACCATTTGAATTTTGTCTCACGCTACCGTTCCATCAAGCCCAATAAAGACAAATTGGACCGGCGTCTGCGCCTGGTGCTTAACCGCAGGGGCATTAAACGGGTAGAACATGTACCGACATAATCCTTATAAGGCCGCGCCAAATGTCAATCCGTGATCGGTTTCCTATTTTACAGAAGAAAGTCTACCTCAATAGCTGCTCGCAGGGGGCGCTGTCTCTTGACGTTAAGCAGGCTTATGAAACGTACCTGCGCGATTGGGACGAGAAAGGCTCGCCCTGGGAAGTATGGATGGAGCGCGGCGAAGCCGCGCGGCAGGCCTTTGCCGGGCTGGTCAATGCCGAGCCGGACGAAGTCGCCGTCTGTACCTCGGTTTCGGCCGGAGTCAGCGCCCTGGCCAGCGCCCTGGATTTTAGCGGGGAACGCAACAAGGTGGTCGTCAGTGATTTCGAGTTCCCAACCATCGGCCAAATCTGGCATGCCCAGGAGCGGCGCGGAGCCAGAGTGGTCCACGTGCCTGCCGCCGGCAACATCATCCCCACCGAACGGTTTGCCGAAGCGATTGACGAGCGGACGAAAATTGTCTCGATCACCCACGTCTGCTTTCGCAACGGCTCGCGGCTGGACGTGCCGGCTATCGTCGAGCTGGCCCATCGTCAAGGAGCGCTGGTGCTGCTCGACAGTTATCAGGCTTTGGGAACGTTCCCTATTGACGTCAAGGCCTTGCAGGTGGATTTCTTGACCGGCGGGACGTTGAAATACCTGCTGGCTTCTGCCGGGCTGGCCTGTCTGTATGTCCGTAAAGACCTGATTCCCGACTTGCAGCCGACCACGCTGGGCTGGTTCTCGCAGGCCAATATCTTTGCTATGGACATCTACGCCAACAGTCCTTCACCCACTGCCCGCCGCTTCGAGGCCGGTTCGCCGCCGGTGCCGAATATCTACGCCGGATTGGCCGGTATCAACCTGATCCAATCCATCGGCCTGGAAAAGATCGAGACCCACCTGCTCGAACTCACCGGGGCCATTAAAGAGGGCGCCATGCAGCGAGGTTTTACCCTGGTCACGCCGGCCGACCCGGCCCGGCATGGCGCGCTGATTACTTTGCGCTCGCATAACGTCACCCAACTGGTCGGGCGGCTGGAAGAGGGCGGCATTATCACCTCCAGCCGGGACAACAACCTGCGCATCTCGCCTCACATTTATAATAATTTGGACGATGTGAACCGGCTCATGGACTGTCTGACCCACCACAAAGAATTACTGGTGTAAAGTCAGCGGTAAGCAACTCTATCCTCGTTTGTACGTATAGAATTAGTAGGTAGCTACATTGCGCTAAATTTACGGCAGTAAGTTGTCCAGCTATCACATACTACGTATAAAGGACAAGGAGTAATTTATGAAAAATCCAGGTACAGCGGCAGTCCTGAGTTTTATCCTGCCCGGTTTGGGCCAACTTTATAACGGCCAAATCTGGTGGGCAATTTTCTGGTTAATCATCACCCCCGGCTTTTGGCTGGGAACCGGCGGGTTGTTAGGCTGGGTTTGCCACCTGATTTCGGCATTTCAGGCGTATTCGCATGCCAAGAGCCAGCCGAGGTTTTGAGTCCGTCTTTCTCATTCCCAAATCTCGTTTGGGAATTGAGGAATCTATCTTAAATTCTACTCATAGGGGGAGGAGAAGTGTCTCAACGAAGCGGCAAAATGATTTCATTTGACGTGCAAGGTCAAAGCAACAGTGCTTACCTGGCGCTGCCTGGCGGCACTGGTCCCTGGCCGGGGGTCGTGGTCATCCAGGAGTGGTGGGGCCTGGATGACCATATCCAAAGCATCGCCGACCGCTTTGCGGCGGAAGGCTTTGCCGCCACTGCGCCCGATTTGTACAACGGCCAGGTGGCGACCGAACCCGACGAGGCCCGCAAATTGCGCATGGCCCTGATTTGGGATGAGGCGCTGGCGGTCATTCAGGGAGCGGTCAATTATTTGATCGGGCAGAGCCAGGTGTCGCCCAAAAAGGTGGGCGTGATCGGCTTTTGCATGGGCGGCGGGTTGACTTGGCATGCGGCGGCTAAACTGGCCCGCGTGGGCGCAGCCGCTCCCTTCTACGGCGGCGGTCCGGAAATGACCGATGAGGAAGTCGCCCGGATCAGCTCCCCGGTGCTGGCAATTTTTGGCGAACTGGACCAGGGCGTGTCGCCCCAGGTGGCCAACCAGAGGGCGGCCCAAATGGACAGGGCCGGCGTTAAGCACGAAACAGTCATCTATCCCAACGCCCACCACGCTTTCTTCAACAACACTCGCGCTGCCTACAATCCAGAAGCCGCCGCCGATGCCTGGCAGCGGACCCTGCGTTTTTTCAGGGAAGCGCTGGTGTAGTCCAAAATAGATGGTCCTCCGAATTATTCCCCTGATTGTGTCTGCGTTCTTGTTGGGCGCTCATTTCTTGCGCCAGGGCAATTTGTGGCTGGTCGGGCTTTGTTTGCTGGCGCTAGGCCTGTTGTGGGTCAAAAAGCGCTGGAGCCTAATTGTCTTGCAGCTCCTGGCCTACCTGGGCGCGCTGATCTGGGCGAGCACAGCCATCACCATCGTTCAGGAGCGCCTGGCCTTGGGTGAGCCGTGGCTGAGAGTGACGATCATCCTGGGCGCAGTCGCTTTGCTTTCCGTGCTGGCCGGGCTGCTGTTAAATACCCCGGCGGTGAAAGAAAGATACTCGCCGTGATACGGATGAAGGCAGGCAGAGTGCCCCCAGCCGTTATCTTGCTTTTCACCGGATATATGCTATACTCGTGACCCACAAGGTTCTGTTACAAAGAACAAAAACCTCGCATCCGCTGTTTTTTAGTACGTCCACTTACCTGAAAACTTTAGATCTGCTTTATCATTGTGCTCATAATTTTATTTATTAAGCAAAAAGAGGAGAGTTTCAATGAAGAAGAGAGTCATTTTCAGTTTACTGGCTATCCTGATCCTGGTTTTGGCCGCCTGTAGTAGTGCGCCCGCACCGACGACTGCCCCGGCTGCCGAAAGCTCCGGCGGGTCTGAAGCCGCCCCGGCGGAGTCTGCTGCTTCCGAAGCTCCGGCTGTGGCAACCGAGGCGCCTGCTGCCGAAGGGGGCGGGGCTATGACGCCGCAAAAGGGCGGTTCGGTCACCGTGGTCTATAAAGATGACCTGGCCACGCTCGACCCGGCTATTGGCTACGACTGGACCAACTGGCCGACCATCAAAATGGTTTTCGATGGCTTGCTTGATTACGACGACAGTACCAACGTCACCCCGCGTCTGGCCGAGAGTTTGCCCGAAATCAGTCCCGACGCCACAGTCTACACCTTCAAACTCCGCCAGGGAGTAAAATTCCAGAATGGCCGGGAGGTGACGGCTGACGATGTGGTTTACACCATGACCCGCGTGCTCGACCCCAAGACCGGCAGCCCTGGCGCAGGTTTTTACGTGGGGATCAAAGGCGCCCAGGATTTTATTGATGGCAAAGCCACTTCAGTTGAAGGCATCAAGAAGCTGGATGACTACACCGTAGAGTTTACCTTGAGCCAGGCCGATGTGACCTTCCTCAACAAGATGGCTCTCAACTTTGCCTTTATCGTGCCCAAGGAAGAAGTCGAGAAGGCCGGTGAAAACTTTGGCCATGCCCCGGTTGGGACCGGTCCATTTAAACTTAAAGAATGGCAACCCGGCCAGTACCTGGTTTTTGAGCGCAACCCTGACTACTTCTACGAGGGGCTGCCCTATCTCGATCAAGTCCGCATTGAGGTTGGCGTTGAGCCGGACGTGGCTCTGCTGCGGCTGGAAAAGGGCGAAATTCAACTTATGGGCGATCCACCTCCCGGCGCCGACTGGGCCCGCATCTCCGCTGATCCCGCCTGGGCTAACCGGATTGAGCGAGAACCGCAGGTCAGCACCATCTATATTGCCATCAACACCACCGCCCCTCCTTTCGACAACTTGAAGGTGCGGCAGGCGCTTAACCACGCTATTGACAAGCCGCGGATTATCCAACTCTCCAATGGCCGGGGCACAGTGGCTAACCAAATCCTCCCACCGCTGATGCCTGGTTACGATACATCCTATCAAGGCTATGAGTACGACCCTGAGAAGGCCAAGGCTTTGCTGGCTGAAGCTGGTTTCCCTGACGGCTTTGAGACCAGCATTGAGTGTATCTCGGTGGAACCGCAGCCTAAACTGTGCGAGTCCTTCCAGCAAGACCTGGCTAAAGTGGGGATAAAACTGACCATCAATACTCTGGCCGCGCCGAATGTGATCGAAGATGCCGGGAACGGCAAGACCCCCTTGACTTGGTCCGGCGGGCTGGCCTGGATCCAGGATTATCCCGACCCGGACGATTTTTATGCGCCCATTCTCGGCTGCGACTCGAATGTGCCGGGTGGGTGGAACTGGTCACGTTATTGTAACGAAGAGATCCACAAACAAAGTCTGGAACTGCTGGCCATGACCGACCGGGCGAAACGCATGGAAGCGTATAAACCCCTGTTCAAAGCCCTGATGGATGACGCTGTCTGGGTGCCGGTCTTTAATGGCGAATATACTATTGCCCACGCCGAAAATTTTCACGGCGTCCCGACTTTTACCCATCCGGAGCACCTCTTCCGCTACGAAACCATGTGGCTGGCCCAATAATCTATCGAAACCGCACCTCGTTTTTGTGATTAAGTCAGAGGTCCACAGATTTACCAGGATTCGCACAGATAAAATTAAACCAAAAAATCTGTGTCTATCTGTGGACCGTTTTTGGAAAAGACTCTTGTGGCTATTACCAAACTCGATACCCAACGGCAGAAGAAAGCTGGCTCGTCCAACAAGCCAGCTTCTGAACACTCCTGGTTTGCCGCTCCAAGCGAAGCCGGTTATTTCACCCTGGCCTGGCGGCAGTTGCGGCGCGACCGGGCGGCTATGTTGGGCCTGACCCTGATTGTGTTTATCGTGCTGGCAGCCATTTTTGCGCCCCTTCTCGCCCCCCATGACCCGGCGGAACAGTTCCGTGATGGCCTGACACCCGATGGACAGCCTATCCCCAGTACCCTCTTGACGGAAGGGAGTTGGCGGTTTCCCTTTGGCACCGATGCTAATGGCCGCGATTTGCTCAGCCGTATCTTATACGGAGCGCGGGTCAGTTTGCTGGTCGGGGTTCTGGCCAATGCCCTGGCCGTAGCCCTGGGGACGCTCATCGGCTCGGTTGCCGGCTACTTCGGCAATCCCCTGGAAACCCTGCTCATGCGTTTCACCGACATCATGATGGCCTTCCCGACCCTGCTGCTGGCCATGACCCTGGTAGCGATCCTCAAACCCAGCATGTGGATTATCATCGTCGTAATTGGCCTGGTTTACTGGACCTGGATCGCTCGCGTGGCGTACGGGCAGGTGCTGTCGCTGCGCCAGCGGGATTTTGTGGTGGCAGCCAGGGCCATCGGGGCGAAACGCCGCTACACCCTGCTGCGGCATATTCTGCCTCAACTTGGGCCGACCATCATTGTTTGGGGAACCCTGGGTATTGCTACCAATGTCATGCTCGAAGCCAGTCTGAGCTACCTGGGCATCGGCGTGCAGCCGCCCACACCGAGTTGGGGCGGCATGATCCAGCAGGCCCAATCCTTCTACCGCACCGCGCCCTGGATGGTCATCTTCCCCGGCCTGGCCATTATGGTTACGGTCTTCGCTTTCAACCTGCTGGGCGACGGGCTGCGTGACGTGCTCGACCCCAGCCAGCGGGGGAGACTTTAATTGTGAATTGTCAATCGTTAATTGTTAATGAGGGACTATTGATTGTTCACAATTCACAATTTACTGCTCACAATTCATAATTAGTGAAGATTGTCTCTATTAGCGATATAAATGGTCTAGTTATGTGGGTTTTTATTGTCCGCCGTTTGGTTCAGGCTATGCCGGTTCTGCTCGGTATCTCCGTGCTGACCTTTATCCTCATCTACTATTTGCCGGCAGACCCGGCCCGCATGTATGCCGGCCCCAGCGCTACGGTGGAAACGGTAGATCGGATCCGCCACGAACTGGGCCTCGACCAGCCGTTGTGGGTGCAGTACACCCGCTACGTCGAACGGCTGCTGCACGGCGACCTGGGTTTTTCCTATCGCAAGCAGATCGCCGTCACCGACCTTATCCTGAGCCGGATGCCTTACACCCTGGCCCTTATCGGCGGCGGTATCCTGGTCGAATTGGTCATCGGCCTGTCGGTGGGAATAGCCTCGGCCCTGGGGCGGGGACGCTGGCCTGACCGGATCGGTATGTTTATCGCCCTGCTGGGGGTGTCGGCGCCGCCGTTTTGGCTGGGGCTGCTGCTCCTCTACTGGTTCGGCTTTTTGTTACCCATTTTTCCCCTGGGCGGGACGGGCAGCCTGGCCCACCTGGTTCTGCCGGCCCTCACCGCCGGTCTGGGCGGAGCGGCCTGGTACGCCCGCATGATGCGCTCGAGCATACTTGACGTGCTCTCGAATGATTACGTGCGGACAGCGCGGGCCAAGGGCCTGGCCAATCACTGGGTAACGGTGCGGCACGTTTTGCCCAACGCCCTGAACCCAATCATCACCATGGCCGGGATGGACATTCCCTGGTTCATCGGCGGCGTGGTGCTGGTCGAGCGAGTTTTCAACTGGCCGGGAGTGGGCCGTATGGCCGTCGAGGCCATCGAAACGGTGGATGTGCCTCTAATTTTGGGTACGGTTATTTTTACCGCCTGCATGGTGGTCTTGAGCGGGATTTTGATAGACGCAGTGCAAAGCCTGGTTGACCCGCGCATCCGCCACAGCCAGTCATAGCCAACCAATCACGGCACCTAAGCCAAAATGGTCCACAGATAGACACAGACGGCCTCAGATAAAAGACAAATGCTAAAAATCATCTGTGAAAATCTGGGTGCATCTGTGGATTATAATTCTTGCAGGTAGCACAAAATATTATTATGCAAAGGAGCTAATTCTATGGCTACACATCATCTGGACGATACCCAACCCCATGCGTGTTGGGACAACTCTCTCCCGCCGCGGGTACGTATTCAACCCGGCGACACGGTAGTATTTGAAACACTGGAGGCTTCGGCCAACCAGATTACCCCCAGTTCAGGCCACGATGCGGTCGCAAATCTGAGTTTCGACCCGATCCATCCCCTGACCGGCCCGGTCTACGTGGAAGGGGCAGAACCTGGCGATACGCTGGAAGTGGAGATTGTCAGCATCCAACATAAAGGCTGGGGTTGGAACGGAGTTATTCCTGGCTTTGGGTTGTTAGGTGAGGACTTTGCTGTCCCTTATTTACATCATTATAAAATTGAGGGTGAGGTTTGCCACTTCAGCGACAAGATTCAGATCCCTTATGAACCGCACTGTGGGGTGATGGGTGTAGCTCCACGCGATGCGGGCCGGCTGACCACCATCCCCCCGCGCGAGAATGGCGGTAATATTGATATTCGTCACCTCAACCCTGGCGTGCGGGTCTTTTTCCCGGTACTGGTTCCTGGCGCGCTCTTCTCCTGCGGCGACTGCCACTCGGCGATGGGGGATGGTGAGGTGAACGGGACCGGCATTGAAACGCCGATGACCGTCACGCTTAAATTTAACCTGCATCAAGGCAAAACTATCCCGGAACTGCGTTTTATCACCCCGCCCGGCAAGAAATTAACTGTGGCCGATGAAGGCGGCTACTATGTGGCTACGGCGCACGGCCCCGACCTGTTCAAAAATGCCCAACAGGCGGTCCGCTACATCATTGACTACCTGGAAGCCGAACACGGCCTGACCCGCGAGCAGGGATACTGCCTGTGCGGCGCTGCCGTAGATTTGAAAATCAGCGAAATTGTGGATGCGCCCAACTGGATTGTCTCGGCCTATCTGCCGTTGAGCATTTTTAAGTAGCCAGTGGTAACTTAAAAGCGGGAGTCCAAAGTGTCCTCTGGACTCCTGCTTTATTATGGGGTAAGCCGGTCACGAAAGGCGGCGATTTGGGCGCTGTGTTCCCGTTTGTGGCCGTAGTAAGTATAAACGATAAAATCGTCCAGGTCGTATTCTGAGCCATACCAGGGCAGCGCGCCGTTTTGCCGGTAGGTCTCGGCGGGGATACGGGCGGCCAGGGCCATTGCTTGGGCGTGGGCGTCGTTTAATTCGGCCAGCACCTCGGCCATCGTCTTATCCCGGCGGAGAGCCACCTCCTTGTCGTTGAATTGCTGCAAGCCTGCTCCCATTTTTTCCAGATAGGGGGTCGGGCCGCCCTCCAAAAACCCAGACAGTACCTCGACCAGGGCATGCTCATAAGAGGCCAGGTGAGCGATGATCTCCTTGACCGACCAGACGCCGCAGGCCCCCGGAGTATCCAGCTCGCCTTCGGGAAAATCCTTCAGTGTACCAAGTAGCGTCAGTTGCCCATATTTCAGAATATCAACTGTGTTCATGGGTTCCTCCTCCTGATTTTTTGTGATGGCCTCTAGAAAGTTGCAGCCCGCTTGGCTCAGCTGTCTCATTATTAGCCTGATTTTCAAGGGTATGACCCCAACGTTTGAATAACATTGGAACAGACTCAAGGACATCAAAGCGAATAGGATAACGCTTCTGGCCCCAATAGGGGCGAGCGTGCCCCAATACGGTAATATGGTAGCCAATACTTTGGCACAAGCGGATCATAGCCGGGACCGCTGCCCCGCACAGATAACGAAAACCGCGGCTTTGTATTTCAAACCATGTGTAACCTAACAGTCCTGCAAAGATTCGATGCTGGTAATCACTGCAACTCCTGGCGATAATGGCTCGCCCTCCATCAACCACCTGTCCTTGTGGCTCGACTCTCAACCCAAATTCTACTTCGGTTGGCAGTAATTTTCCGGCGCTGGGAAAGACGAGGCGAGTAGTTGCGACCAGTTTATGCCCCTTCCAACCCAGCAGATGAACTGCTTCAGCATCGTAAACATCTTGTTCAAGTTCGCCTGGAAACTTCTCTGCGTCAGCCCAGCCACGTGTGGTTACTACTTCGTATCTTAGCCGGTAGGCCGCCTCTCGTTCGGCGGACGACTGGGCTACGGTAAAGCGGACAGGCGTTGCCTGAGCAATGAACTGAGCCGCTATCGTATTGGCAACGGTCTGGGCCAGGGGAATGCTATTATGCTCGAAATCAACCATAACCGTGTTGTTTCACATCCTTGCCGTTGCGTATTCTCAGATTCAGGGGGAGTCGCGATTTAATTGAGGTAAAAACGTGGATTGGCCGGTTGTGACGGCATTGCCGGCAAGCAAGACAAACGAGATGGGGGGACCAGGATCGGTGCGGGTTCCGTTGCCTACCGTTGAGAAGCGGTAAAATAGATTAGATTGTCCAAACTGGTAACTCTGACCACCTAAGCTAAAGGGAGTAGCGCTGAGTTGGGCAACCTCACCCACTCCCGTGGCCAAACCCTTGTTGCTTGATTGGACCAGAAGAATATCCTGGTAACGCAGCGAGGCGGTGGCAATGGGGGTACCACTGGCAAAAGACGCCGGGTCGTTAAAGTCTCGATTGGGGGGTGATTGAGTAAAGTAAAAGGTGATAGTACCTTGGGAGTCAATAACAAAAACATCGGATAATATAGCTCGCGAAGTTAACGTTGCAGTGGCCACATAAGTGAAGCGGGCGGTATCCTCTGATGCGGCAGTCGGGTTGGAATAGATCTGGGCATTACTTAAGTTTTTAATGTAGGTCAGATAGCCAAAACCGGTGAAGTTAAACCCGTTCTGGTTGATCCGACCAATAAATTCGAAAGCGTTCTGTCCGACTGGAGCCACACCAACTTGCTGAGATGCCGCTTGAGCAGACATGAGTTGCAAGCCTGCTATTAGTAGCAGCGTTGTAGCTAATAATACCCCTACAACCAGGCTAAAGTAGCGGTTTGTTAATTTAGGAATTACACTAACGCCCATCGTTTTTTCCCCCTTCAGCAGACGTGAATTTTTAAATATTCACTCGACCCTTACGAGCCGATATATCCTGGCCTTTGGCTTTCCATAAGCAGTGTCTTATCGAAAGTACACAGTAAAATGACATTCTGGCAAAAGGCGGGGTCAGTAGTTCTGACGTTCAGCGGAGACAGTGAAGATAACCCACTATGGAGATCTGGGATGGGATTGAAGATGGCAGTCAGCGCGACTAAAGCGCTGGCTGTAAGAAAAATTTGCGCGATCCTGGAAGAGAGATCGTGTTGCTGGTGCCGCAACTGGATGATAGTGGATGGTAACAATGTACCGGCGTGATGAACCGAAGACCCGCGGTAGTGTGGTCCACAATGGCAGCAGTCATCAGTACCCCCTCACGATATTGTAACATGCTCCGGGTATATCGTCACATTTTACACCCTAATTTTGGCTAAGCATGTCCTCGCTGACCGGCTAAAAGCCAATATGAGGACAAAGAGAGAACAGAGGTACCTCTCACTTTGCTTCAATGGGGCTGCGGGAGGATAGGGCTAGTTTTTAATCTCGCGCCCGGCGTATTGGCGCTGGTAATATTCCTGATAATGGTTGCCGCTTTTGATCTTGCGCCACCACCATTCGTTGTCTACATACCACCTGACCGTAGCCGCGATAGCCTGCTCGAAGCTGTGGGCGCTGCGCCAGCCCAGGGCCTGGATTTTGCTGCAATCGAGGGCATAGCGCCGGTCGTGGCCGGGGCGGTCGGTGATGGGTTGGATCAGGCTGTCGGGCTTGTCGAGCAGTTTGAGGATCAGGCGGGCCATCTCGATATTGGTGGTTTCGACGCCGGTGCCGAGGTTGTAGATTTCGCCCACCTGACCCTGGCGCAGCACTACGTCAATGCCTTCGCAGTGGTCCTGTACGTACTGGTAATCGCGCATTTGCAGGCCGTCACCGTAGAGCGGTAGGGGTTTATTGTCAATGGCGTTGGTAATAAAGAGGGGGACGGCCTTCTCCGGGTACTGGTAGGGGCCGATGTTGTTGCTGCCGCGGGTGATGGTAACGGGTAGATTGAAGCTGGTGTAATAGGCCAGGCACATCAAATCGCCGCCCGCTTTGGCCGCCGAGTAGGGGCTGCGCGTGTGCAGTTTGTCGGTTTCTTTAGAGCGGCCTTCCAGCACCGCGCCGTAGACTTCGTCGGTGCTGATCTGGTGATAGCGCTCGATCTGATACTTCTTGGCTGCCTCTAAAAGGATATAAGTGCCGTACACGTCGGTTTGAATAAAGCCGCCCGGCTCCATCAACGAGCGATCTACGTGGGTTTCGGCGGCGAAGTTGACGATAGTGTCAATATTGTAGCGCCCCATGACTTCGTCAACTTCGTGGGGATGGCAAATATCGCCCTGGTAGAAGTGATAACGCGGATTTTCTTCCACCGGGATCAGATTGTCCAGATTGCCCGCATAAGTAAGCTTGTCGAAGACAACGATGTTGACGTCATCGTATTTGTTGAGCATCAACTGGACAAAGTTCGAGCCGATAAAACCGGCCCCACCGGTGACCAAGATATTTTTCATTACAATTGCCTCCAGAGTGGAAATATTTTAACACCGTCCATTTTAGTAGAGAAAAGTATGAAGTCAGTGTGAAAAAAGTTAGAAGATGGTTGGAAAACTAGCCGGTAACATCCGATTGAACGACGCGAACAGATCGCCGCTGTAAGGCAGCATAGGCCAAAATACAGGCCAGGCCCAGCAGCGGGGGAAAAACTAACAGTTGCAGGCCGGTGGCTAAAGAGGAATTGTCGGCCACAAAGCCGGTAAACGATGCGCCCAGGCCGCCCGGCGCCCAGCCCACACCCATAACCAGGGCTGAGGCAAAACCAACCCCGTAAGGCCAGGTTTCCTGAGCCATAATCACGGCGACAGGAAAGGTCAGGCCGATGAGCGCCCCCACCAACCCAACCAGCAAAAGCTGCCACAGGCCGCTGGCGTGCAGAAAAAGCCACAACGCCGGCCCGATTAAAACCATGCTGATCACAAACACCTGCCAGCCTCCAATCCGGTCAGACAGGCTGCCGCCGGTCAGGCTGCCGACGCCGGTAGCTACGGCAAAAACAGCCAACATTTGCCCACCCAGGGCCAGCGAGCCGGTCTGGCTCTGAATCCATTCCGGCAAATAAGTCACAAAGCCTACCTGCACCCACGAGCGGCACATGACCGCCACAACCAGTAAGATCAGGCCCCGCCTGGTTGCGCTGTCCATCGCCGCCAGCGCAGGACGGTGGGGCGAATGGTGCGGGAGCCGGCCGGACTCAATTTGAGCCTCTCGACCCAATTGCCAGTGCAGTATCAAGCCGACCAGCAGCGCGATAGGAATCAGGATAGTGGTTCCCGGCAGGCCCAGCCAGGCGATGCCCGCTGCCACCAGCAGCGGACTCAGGGCTGAGCCGAAGTTGCCGCCCACGGCAAAAATAGATTGGGATTTCCCGCGATTCTTGCCGGTGTTGGCTGAGGCCAGGGTCGCCCCGGCCGGGTGAAATGCCGCCGAGCCGAGAACGCCCAGCCCAACCAGCCCGATTAGCGAGAGATAGTTCCAGGTAAAGCCAACCAACCCCAACAGCGTTCCCATCCAGATTATGCTCAAAACGGTTATCCGCCGCGCTCCCCACTGGTCGCTCAAATGGCCGAAGACGGGCTGCAGCAGCGCCTCGCTCAAACCGGCGACGAGGGCGATCACTCCAATCTGGCTGTAGGTCAGGCCCAGGGTGGTGATGAGAATAGGATAAAGCACCGGTAAAAAATTGCCGCACAATTCAATGGTAAAATGGGCCAGAGCCACCAGAAACACGGCTCGGGTGAAAAAAGACGTCATATCGAGGGTCCTCTTAAGTATAGAAAAACGCCCCGGTTGGGGGCGTTTTCTTTTGCTGTACAGGGTTGACTGCCCGCCTAACTCTTTTCCTCAACAGTGATGTCCGTAATTTTGTCGCCAGGAGGAGCATCGGGGGTGGTTTGCGGGTCGCGCGGGGTAATGGCCTCAACTACGTCCATCCCCTCGATGACACGGCCAATAATGGTAAAGCCCGAGTTCAATTGCGGAACGGCATCGTAGGTAATGAAGAACTGGCTGCCGTTGGTGTTGGGGCCGCTGTTGGCCAGCGAGACGACTCCCGGCCCGTCAAATGTACGGGAGGAAGCGATCTCGTCGTTGCAGCGGTAGCCGGGAAAGCCAATGCCGAGGCCGGTCGGGTCGCCGCCCTGGGCCACAAAGCCCGGCAGAACGCGATGGAAGGTGACGCCTTTGTACCAGCCTTTTTCGGCCAAAAAGGCGAAGCTGTTGGCATTCACCGGAGCGGTATCCGTGTAAAGTTCAATGACAACGTCACCTTTTTCGGTTTCGATGGTGGCCGTGTACTGTTTTTCGGGATCAAGGACCTGCTCCGGCTGGCTGTACCAATTCTCACGCAGTTGCATGAGCTTGATAAAAGCATCCAGCCCTTCGTAGGATAGGCCAAAATTTTGGGCCGGATAATCTACCCCATTGACGACGAAGCTGGGTGTGCTGGTCAACTGAGATTGGACAGCAGCATCGTAATCCGCCTGAATTTTGTCGGCATAGGTATGCTTTTCCAGGTCTGACTTGAACTGGCCCATATCGGCGACCCCGGCTTCTTCGGCGTAGCCAACGAGCACCTCTATCATCTCGGCTTCAGGCTTGGAAACCCACTGGTCCTGGCGCTCAAACAAAAGGTCGTGCATTTCCCAGAATTTACCCTGGGCGCCTGCCGCTTCGGCAGCTTCGGCAGTAATCATAGCTTTATCGTGAATGGTCAATAAGGGAAAATGGCGAAAAACCAGGCGCAGGTCATCGCCGTAATCATCTTTGAGTTTCTCCGCCACGGGAGAAATACCGGCGCAGCCCGGTCATTGAAAGTCGCCGTATTCAATCAGGGTGACTGGCGCATTGTCCGGGCCTTTCGACCAATCCTGATCGGATACAGCGGCAATCAGGCTGTTACTGGGAATTTCGACTGCCTGGCAGATCACGTCTGAAGATGCTGCCGGGGCGGAGGTGTCGGTGGGAGTAGCCACCTCTGAGGGTGCGGCTACTTCGGTGGCTGCCTCAGTCGTTGTTGGCTTTTGTGCTTCCGGTTGTGTTGTGGCCTGGGCGGAAGCTTCTTCGGTTTGAGTTGGCCCGCACGATGCCTCCTCGCCACAGCTAGCGTCCTCGCTTGTAATGGCCGCTGCTTCGGTTTGGGTTGGAGCGGGCTGGGCCGCACCGCCGCAGGCAGCCAGAAGCAGCAAGCTCAGCAAGAGCAGGCTCATCAGCCAGGCTACCCGTGGCTGAAATTGTTTTAGCATGGTTCTCTTCCATTTGCGTAATGACTAGAATGGAATAACGACGGATATTTTACCATAAACCTGGGGAATGTCGAAGTGAAGGGTAGCTCGACCTTTGAACGGAGAGCGGCAGTTATTCGTGCACCACCACCAGGGTACCCGGGTTGTTGGCACTGGCAACTACCTCAGTCTGGCCAGGAGGAAGGATCGGGTTGGCCCACTCAAATAGCTGCTTGGCCTGGCCGGTTTCCAAATTAACGCAGCCGTGACTCATGGGCTGGCCAAAGTTGCTATGCCAATAGGTGCCATGTAAAGCATAACCGGCATAGAAATACATCGTGTAAGGGACTTCGGGTAAATAATAGTTAGAGCCAACCATCAGGGTGGAGGTCAGTTTCCAGTAGATGTTGAACTTGCCCAGCACGGTCGGGGTGTTGGGCAGCCCGGTTGAAACGGTGAATGACATCACCGGCACATCGCCTTCCCAGGCCGTCACCTTCTGGTTGGTCACGTCAACTTCGATCCACTTTTCGCCGGGATAGGCCGGCTGGTGCGCCAGCAAAGCGTGATCAATCGGCTGTTTTTCGGGGGGGAATGGTCCGACCGGCCCAATGAGTTGAGAAGGATCAATTGGAACTTGTTTAGTTTCATTGTCGAATGAGTGGGCCAGATCTGCGGAAAGCGGAACTGCGGTTGAAGGGAGGGATGAGTCAGCTATGGTGGGTGGTTGGTAAATGTGGGGGGGTGGTTCCGGCAGAACAACGGTATCTGTAGCCGAGGTCAAACTTTTGCTGCCGGTTTTTGGCGTTGTCACGACTACCGGGTCGGCTGCTACGGCTGCCTCAACCTGGGTGCTTGCCGTTTGCACGGGGGCAGCGATTGGCGCATCGGCTGAGGTGGATGAGGGCATGGCCGGCATCCAGGCGGCCAGGGTTTCCGGCGGCACAAACAGGAGCGCGCCCAGGCCAATGGCCATCAGGCCGAGCGCCCCGGTAATCAAAAAGATACCCAGGAAGGGATTGATGGTGCGGCGGGCACGGTGAGCCAAAGCGCCCTTTTTGGCCTTTTCCTGGACCTCTTCAGAAAGCAAGAGTGAGCGGATGGACTCTTCGCCGCTATCTTCGCTTGAAGTGGTTGCCGACTGGTCGGAAGTTGGCGTAGTGTGGTCGGTGGGAGGGTCGGACTGCTCTGGCGGCAATCCCAGGCGCACCCTGGCCCAGCGAATCCCGGCTTTGGCCCGTTCATTGCTCGGATCGAGGGCCAACACCCGGTTAAGCAGGCGAATAGTATCTTGCGGGGAGGGCAAGACAAAAGCTAACCAGAGCATCGCGGGAATGTTGTTGGGGTCTTGCCTGAGCACGGCGATGAGGTGACTTCTGGCCTCGTTTTCTCGGCCAGTACGGGCTGCTTCAATACCCAGGCGCAAATTGTCATTAATGGTCGCTGGTTGTTGGTTGCTCATATGCTTGTTCTTGTCCCAAAAAGTGTTACTAGTTTAGCATAGCTTATGTCAGATTGCAATCCATTTATCTAAGGTTAGGGGATTAGCTTCGCTGAAAGAGGATTCTATGGTAAAATGACCACCGACCGCCGACCGCTGACCGCCAATAAAAGAAATGGCGGCGGTCGGTGGTCAGTGATCGTTTTGATGCGATTTGATATTTTGACCCTTTTTCCCGAAATGTTTACGGGCGTTTTTGACGCCACAATTATTGGTCGCGCCCGTGAGATGGGGCACGTTGAAATTGTGCTGCACAACATCCGTGACTACGCCCCCGGCAAACATCATGTGACCGACGATACTCCTTACGGCGGGGGAGGGGGCATGGTTATGAAGCCGGAACCGATTTTTAATGCGGTCGAGGCCATCCTGGAGCTTGAGATTCCCAACGACGGCTATCAGCCGCTGGTGCAGCAAGGCTATCCGCCCATCATCCTGTTGACGCCTCAGGGCCGCCTGCTCAAGCAGGCTGTCGCCCGCGAGTTGATGGCCCACGAACGGATGCTGCTGCTGTGCGGCCGCTATGAGGGCGTGGACGAGCGGGTGCGCCAATACCTGGCCACCGACGAACTCTCTATCGGCGATTATGTTCTCTCCGGCGGCGAAATCGCGGCAATGGTATTGGTAGATGTGCTGACTCGCCTCATTCCCGGCGTGCTGGGCGATCCCGCGGCCACGGCCAATGACTCTCACTCCGCCGGCCTGCTGGAATATCCCCACTACACCCGCCCCGCCGAATATCGCGGCCATGCCATCCCCGACATTCTCCTCTCCGGTCATCACGCCAAACTGCAAACCTGGCGGCGGCAGCAATCGCTGGCCCGCACCCTGGCTCGCCGCCCGGATTTACTGGCCGAAGCGGAGCTGAGTGAGGCGGATCGAAAGTATCTGGCTGCGCTTGGTTCACTCTCGGAAGATACAACTACCCCGTAGTATGTAGAATTTACATACCAGATATTATGTACGAAGTTCTGTCCTATACTTGCATCTAGCGAAATTTCTCCCTCAATTTGCTCTACTCCCTTAACTTATGCTATAATCCTCTTTCGTGACTGGCGACAACGCCAGCACTTTTTTTGTGGAATAAACATTTTTTCTGACAAAGTAGAGGGCTGCTCATAAAGTGTAAAACGTAATGCGTAATGACTGACCTGCAAATTAGATATTACGTTTAACGTTTTACGGGTGAGCGCTTTTTCAAAGTTAATAACGAGGTACAGACAATGGCCCACGCAGTTGATTTAATCCAGGCAATCGAATACCAGGCAACACAGCAGATCAAAGATGAACGGCCGGAATTGCGCCCTGGTGACACGGTCAACGTTCACGTCCGCATCGTCGAAGGTAACCGCGAGCGCATCCAGGTGTTTCAAGGGATCGTGGTGGCTATCCGGGGCGGCGGGATGAACAAATTCTTCACGGTGCGGCGGATCGCCGCGCACGGGATTGGGGTGGAACGCACCTTTCTCTACTACTCACCGCGTATTGAAAAAATCGAGGTGCTGCGCCACGCTAAAGTCCGCCGGGCCAAGCTTTATTATCTGCGCTCCCTCAGCGGCAAGTCGGCTCGCTTGAAGGAAAAACGCCTTCCTTAAAGAAAGAAATAGAAGATAGAGGATAGCAGGTGGAAGATAGAAATATGACCTTCGACCTTCGATCTGCTATTTTCTGTCCTCCATCCTCTGCTCTTCCCAATTTAGACAAAGAAATAGCCCTGCGCGAGCAGGGTTTTCGTTTTATCGCCGGGTTGGATGAGGTGGGGCGAGGCGCCTGGGCCGGGCCGGTTGTGGCCGCTGCCGTCATGCTGCCGCTCGACCGGCCTGATCTGGCTGTCGTCCTGACCGGGTTGGACGACTCTAAAAAGCTGCGGCCCAATCAGCGCGAACGCTTCTTTGAGTTGGTCCACGAGGTGGCCCTGGCCGTTGGCGTGGGACTGGTTTCGGCAGAGCGGGTGGACAAGTTGAACGTGCTCGAAGCGACGCGTCAGGCCATGCAGCAAGCCCTCAGCACGCTAAAAGTGCTGCCGGATTACCTTCTGCTGGATCATGTCCGTTTGCCCGCCGTTGCCCTGCCCCAGGATGCCTTCCCCAAAGCTGATCGTCTTTCTCTCACCGTAGCCGCTGCTTCCGTAGTGGCCAAGGTCACGCGGGATCGCTTGATGGTTCAGTACAACGGCGAGTACCCTGGCTACGCCTTTGACCGGCACAAAGGGTACGGCACTGCCGCTCACCAAGTGGCATTGGCTGAACTTGGCCCCTGCCCCCTCCATCGAATGAGCTATAGACCCGTAGCTGCCTGCCATCAATTAATTCCGTGCCCTGGTTGACCAAAACTGCACAGAGGGTTGGGCTGCCGGTTGATCCTGCGCCTTATTTGACGATTCACCGGCCATAACCAGGTAAACCCCGGCGATAATTAACCCGCTTCCGACAAAAAACGAGAGGGTCAGCGCCTCGCCCAAAAGCAGCCAGCCCAAAAAACTACCCACTAGCGGCTGCAAGAAGAAGAACAGCCCCACCTGGTGCGCCGACATCAGGGACAGGCCCTTGTTCCAGCAAAAAGCGGCCACGGCGGTCGAGATGACGCCCAGGTAAAGCACGCTGAGCAGCACCGGCCAGGTTAACAAGACCTCACTGGACCACAGACCGCGCTCCAGGAGCGTACAGGGCAGGGTCAGCAGGGTCGCTACCCAGATGCCCCAGGTGGTGATTTGCAGCGAAGTGTAGCGGCTTGATGCTTTTCGGGCCAAAACCGAGTAATATCCCCAAAATACGGCGGCCAGCAGCAGGGCCAGATTCCCCAGCCACTGGCTCTCCCCTGCGCCGCTTTCGGCGGGCAGTCCCATTACCACCAAAACCCCGGCGCAGGCGAGTCCCATGGCCACTTTTTGCCTGAAGGACATGGCTTCTTTCAAAAGCAGGATGGCAAACAGAGATAAAAAGAGGGGTGACAGCGTGGTGATGACCGCTCCCATATGCGCCGAGGAGAGTTTTGTACCGACAAACTGGGCGCTGATGGACAAAAAGTAACCAATTCCGCCAATTTGAAACAACAGGCCGCGATCCTGGCGCGGCAGCAGCGGTCCTTGCTGCCGCCAACTGAGCCAGCCCAGCACCAGCGAAGCGATCAGAAAGCGTAGAAAGAGCAGGGTCAGCGGTGGCACAAAATCCAGCGCGTACTTGCTGACCACGTACATGCCGCCCCAAATACAAGCGGCCAGAGATAGATACAAAGCGCCTCGGAAAAACATTTCGAAAAGAACCTCCTAAAGCCAACCCTCTGGTACATCACAGCGTAAATAGGACAACAGCCCAGACCGCCGATGGACGACCACTGATATAATACCCTTGTGGTACCGCCGTCTGCCGTCAGCGGTCGGCGGTCAAAAACTTAAGTCAATTCTAGCGGAAATTCAACGGGTATGCTTAACCCATCTTCGGCCAGGCCTTGACCGATTTTCGGGCTTTGCGGCGATATTCCGCCGGAGACACCTGCTCGGATGCGCGGAACAGGCGGGTCAGCGAGGCGTGATGCTCATAGCCCACCTGCTGGGCGATATGCAAAATTGGCAGGTCTGTTTCCGCTAACAAATTTTTGGCCTCCTCGAGGCGGAGTTTTTGGAGGTAGGCGCTGGGGGTCAGGCCGGTGGTCTTTTTGAACCACTCGCTGTAGTAGGTGGGGTTGTAGCCCTCCAGAGCGGCCAGCGCCGCAAGCTGGATGTTTTCCATATAATGCTCATGCAGGTACTGGATAGACTGAGGCGCGGCGGCCTGCAGCAAGAGACGATAGGCGTAATGAAACAGATCGGTGACAGCTTGCTGCGTCGCCGGTTTGTCGCTCACCTCGCTCAATAGCAAAAAGCGAAGCGCCTGCCAGCGCTCATCCATACTGCGGCGCAGACCTCCTTCCAACCAGCGCATCTCTTCGCCGGGGCAGAGAGAGCCCGGCACATCCAATACCAGCACTTGATTGCGCTCGTGGCCATAAAAAGTGTGCTGGCAGTGGGGTGGCAAAAACAGGAGGGATTGTTCTGTCAGTTGGTAGGGCCGCTCCGTACTAATCGAGATAGCGCCTTGCAGCGGCAAAATCAGTTGGGCGTGGGCGTGGGTATGGGTGTAAGCAATCTCAGAATAACTGCGGCGTTCGGCTAAAATATTTCTCAGTTGGCTCATGGGTCTATCTCTTGAGGGGAATAAAGCCCTGCTCCGGCCCCAGTTGGTCGAACTGGGCTTTGAGCATGTCTCGCTCGACGGTTTTGCGGGCGACTTTTCGTTCCATCTCGGCGGCCAATTCACCCAGCAAATCGCGGCCCCGGCGGCGGGCCAGTTTGACCTCCAGGCTCAACTGGACACTGGGACGGTGGGGAATTTGGCGCAGCTCCCGCTCGATCTCGCGCAGCCGGCGCTGGCAG
The DNA here is from genome assembly GCA_015075185.1 of Anaerolineales bacterium. GTDB lineage: Bacteria > Chloroflexota > Anaerolineae > 4572-78 > J111 > DSQQ01. The sequence continues at coordinate 465,001 of JABTUW010000006.1, forward strand.
CGCTCCAGTTCGGCCTGTAACGCTTCAACTGAAATCTCGAACGTTGAATGTTCAACCTCCAAACTTTGGGCCAGTGCAGCAAGTTCGGCCAGGCTGCGAGCGGCATAGGCGGCGTTGATCGCCGCCATTTTTTCGGTGCGCCGAGCGCGGTCGAGTTCATCCGCGCCCAAATCGGGGTGGAAGCGGCGAGCCAATTGGCGGTACAAGCGCCGGATTTCGGCCTCGTCGGTGGGACTGGGCGGTTGGGGCGGCGGGGTGGGGGCAAAATCGGCAGGCCGCTGCCAGGCGCGGCGATATTGAACATCCACCGAGGCATAATCCTGGCCCTGCTGCTTTTGCCGGATAAGGTGCAGCCGCTCCATGTAACGCTCGATTTCCGCTTCCAGCGCCTCCAGTAGGTCGTACAAATAGCCAACGCGGGCCTCAAAGGCAAATTCAAAGGCATTGACCTCGGCCAGCCGGTCGGCCAGTTCCGCCTCTTTTTCGATCAGCTCCGTTTTGGCCTGCTCGACGGCGGCGCGGAGGCGGTTTAATTTTTCAGAGGTAGTTTCTGCGTGTGAATGGGCCATTCGTTCAATCCAAGCGATTCAGTCGTGATCAGCCACGTACCCACTAAAAGGTCTTTCAAGCAGACTCAACTGCGCGTATTCAGGTTGCACTGGTTTGTATGTTGTCGAGGCAAAGTTGGTAATCAAGGCCTCTAGCATAGGGTGACGCAGGTCTTCATGAGAACCCACATGATAAAAATGCTCTTTAGTAAACAGGTGAAAGCCATTACTGGTCCAATTTTTGCTAATCAGAGGATTACGGCGAAACTCGTTGCTATGCCAGGTCGAGAGGATAAATTTACAAGGGAGATTTTGGAGTGAGGCCACTAAACAGTCTTCATCTTTTTCTGACCAACTGTTGAAGTAGTCAACATGCCGTCCAATGTAGGGTGGATCGGCGTAGATCAGATCATCCGGCTGGGCCTGGCTCAAAGTCTGCTGAAAATCTAAAGTTTCAAATACCCAATCGCTGGAATGAATAACGGTGGCAATGGCCTTGACCTGATTGACAATCTTGGTAATGTAAGCCGGTGAGAAACGTTCTGGCTTGCGGCAGAACGGAACATTAAAATATCCCTTGCGGTTAAATCGCATAACCCCATTAAAACAGGCGCGGTTTAGGAACAAAAAATCGTAAGAGTTACCCACCTGGTTAAATCGTTCTCTTACTTCGTAGTAATGATTTTCACCCCTGGTTTTAAGCCTCTCACCTTCTTCAACCAAGAATTCCTTCACCCCTCCCGGCGTTACCGCCTGATTCTGGATATCCTTGTAAAATTGAATGATGTGAATATTGGCGTCTGTCAGAACAGCTTTCTTTGGCTGAATATTCAAGGCAACAACACAAGAACCACAAAAAGGTTCAATCCAGCGTTCAAAATCTACGTTTTTCATCAGGCTCTTGATCTCTGGTACAAGTTTTGTCTTGATTCCCTGGCACTTTATGGGTGGAACTAACAAGCGACGCATTTACGAAATTATACCTGATAACACAATTCAAACACAACCTCATTTACGCCGGCGATTGAAGAGTCCGCGGCGGTAGCGCAGCGACCGGTCTGAGGACCAGGGCGCGTAGGGGGCCATGGTCAAACCGGCCAGGGCCAGCAGAGGGGCATCGTAATTGACCCGCCAGCCGTTGAAATTGCGCCAGGCTTCGTCCCGGTCGGGCTTGAGAGGAATTCCCTGCTGGGCCAGCCGCTCATAAGCGGCGTCAAACTCATCGCGGCTGATGCTGATCGGATCATCGGGGCTGGGATTGGGATTGTAAGGCACGTCGAAGAAGTCGGCAATGCGGCGCAGGGCGATGTAGCCGGCCCGCAGGCACAACTGCGCCTCCGGTTCGCGGGGTATATCTACGGTGGAGTCAACAAGCGCAGCGGCGTCGAGGACAGTCCCGGCAGCAGTAACCCAGGAGCGCTCGGGCTGCGGGGAGCGAAAAAAAACCAGCGCCGCCAGCGAGGTATGGCTCTCGTCAAGTTCCACAAACCAACTTTCCCAGGCCACCCACTGCTCGGTCAGGCGGTCCAATCCGTGAATGCGCTGAAAACGCAGGATCATCTCGACAGCCGAGGGCGGCGAGCCAGCCCGAACTTCCAGCAGGGCTACCGCCGCCTCACGCCGGGAGAAGGCGGCGTACATACTCGGCAGGTAGGCAATCAAGAGCGCGATTAAAATCAGGCCAAGGGTTGCCTCGGTAAAGGCCAGGATGGTTTGAGGCAGGTCGCTGACCGGGGCGAAACCGAGGGTCAGCAGCGAGGAGCCGCTTAGCAGGAAGGCGGCTCGCCATGATTCGACCCCGACGGCCCAGAACATGCCCATGTAGCCAATCAGAATCAGGATCAGCCAGAAAGGAAGTAATAACAGCAAACTCAAGGGCGCGTAGATAGCCATAATGCGGTCGCGCTCTTCGTAAGAACTGGCTTTCTTGGCCCGCAGGTCGAACAGGAAGCGCGTGGTCAGGAATAAGGCGCGGGCCAGAAAATCGGAGACACTGCGGGGCAGGACAAAGGTGTGAATGGCGGAGCGCGAGGTGTAGACGACCAGAGCCAACCCCGCGGCAAAAATGATGACTCGCAGAGTAATGTTCATGAGAAGTATATCTGAGCTAATGAGGTTTGATTCTCAAAATTGGTAATAATCTGGAAGGCTGGAGGGTTGCCCAAAAGGGGCCTCTGGCTCGAAGACTGGTAAAGCACCCCCCAATCTTCCAGCCTTCCAATCTCATGCCGAATTGGTTCATCAAAAACCGTAAAGGATCATTGGGAAGGCGTAATAGTAACACAAGTTGAGGCAGGTAAAAAATGGAGTAATTTTGGCTAAATTTCCCGATTACCGGCGAGGCGAGTATACTCTGGAGACCAGAAGGTTGGAGGGAAAATATGGCGCCTCATTCGAGCGAGACAAAACTGCTGGTCGGGATCATCATGGGCAGTATTTCGGATTTGGAAACGATGCGGGAAGCGGCCAATATTTTAGAGATGTTTGAGATTCCGCACGAGGTACGGGTGGTTTCGGCGCACCGCACCCCGGACCTGCTGGTTGAGTACGCCACCACTGCCGCCGAGCGCGGCCTGGAGGTGATTATCGCCGGGGCGGGGGGAGCCGCTCACCTGCCTGGGATGACAGCCGCCATGACAGTTTTGCCGGTGATTGGCGTGCCGATACAGACCAAAACGCTCCAGGGCCTCGATTCTTTGCTTTCGATTGTCCAGATGCCCGCCGGCGTGCCGGTGGCGACCATGGCCATTGGCAATGCCAAAAACGCCGGATTAATGGCCGCCAGAATCTTGGGTATCAAATATCCGGCTATTGCGACCAGGCTGAAGCAGTATGCCGAAACCGTCGCCAACGAAGTCAAAGCACTCCAAATTTAAGAGGCTGGGATGATCCTACCGGGCAGCACGATTGGCATGTTGGGCGGCGGGCAGTTGGGCCGGATGTCTACCTTCAAGGCCAAGCAGATGGGCTACAACGTGGTTGTGCTCGATTCTGCGCCTCATTGTCCCTGCGGCCAGGTAGCCGACCGGCAAATCGTGGCTCCATTTGACGATGAAGCGGCTCTGCGGCAACTGGCCGCCGCATGCGATGTCATCACCTATGAGTTTGAAAACGTGGCTGTGCGAGCGGTGGAATTGCTGGAAAGTTGGGGCAAGACAGTCTGGCCCGACAGCCATGCGCTCAGAATCAGCCAACATCGCTGGGCTGAAAAGGAGTTTCTACGCCAAAGCGGGGTCGGCGTGGCCGATTTTTTCAAGGTGGCAGCCAGGGCCGATTTGGCAATTGCCGCCGAACAAATCGGCTTTCCCGGCCTGTTGAAAACGGCTACCGGCGGCTACGATGGCAAGGGACAAATTCTTTTGCACAATAATACCCAGGCGGGGCAAGCCTTCGATACCCTGAACCATCCGGCCTTGGTCTGGGAAAAACAGGTTCCCTTTGTCAAAGAGTTGAGCGTTATCTGCGCCAGAAATCGGCAGGGGGAGGTGGTGACTTACCCGGCGACTGAAAATATCCACGTTGACAACATTTTGGATATTTCGCTCGCCCCGGCCGAAGTGCCGGCCAAGGTGCAAGCCGAGGCGCAACGGGTGGCCCGGATCATCGCCGAGAAGCTGAATTTGGTGGGCGTCTGTGGGGTGGAGATGTTTCTGCTGCCGGACGAGACAATTTTGGTTAACGAACTGGCCCCGCGGCCACACAATTCCGGTCACTACACCATAGATGCCTGCCGCTGCTCCCAATTCGAGCAGCATATCCGGGCGATATGTGATTTGCCGCTTGGCTCGACTGAGTTGAAGGGTTACGCGGCGATGGCCAATCTGCTGGGGACCGGGACAGGCAACAACCTGACTGGCCTGGAAAATGTCCTGCAAAACAGCCGGGTTTGCTTTCATCTCTACGGTAAACATCAAGCGGCAGCCAAGCGCAAGATGGGTCATGTAACGGCCCTATCCGACTCTAGCGTGCATGAGGCGCTGGCCTGGGCGCTTGAAGCGCGAGAAAAACTCAAGTGGCAATGAATTTATGGTTAAGCGCCTTAAAAAGATTGTCAACTGTATTAAGAAATGCTATAATTGAGACGGAAAAGCTTCCGTACTTTCATCCTGAAATCAACCATTTTCCCACCGGTTTACCTGACCAACGGACGAGCTGCCACAAGCGATTTTAACCCCTGATTGTAAGCAGTTTTAGCACCATACCTTACTTTAGCGAGACGAGGAAGTACGCTATGCCCCAAAAAACAAAAGTTGGACTACAACTCAGTGTTGGCGGATTGGGCGATCTATCGTTTAATGACTCCGCTTACGCCGGTCTGCAGGAAGCGCAACAACTGCACGGGATTGAGTTTCAAACGGCGGTCTGGGAAAACCCGATGCTGAATGCGGTTAACCTTGAAAACTGGGCCAAAGAGGGATTTGATCTGATTGTTGGTATTGGCTATGGCAATGCCGCGCCCTTGAGTGAGGTAGCCGCCCGCTATCCTGATCAACGTTTTGCCAGTGTTGACGTCGCCGCTGAAGGGTCAAATGTCTGGTCGGCCACTTACCGTGAGTATGAAGGTGACTTTGTGGTGGGGGTGCTGGCGGCGCTGGTGACCCAAACTCACATGGTCGGCTTTATGGGCGGCGGAGTTACCCCGGTGGTGCGGCGGATTGAACTCGGCTTCGCCCAGGGAGTCAAGAATGTCGACTCGTCCATCAGCTTTATTTCCGATTACGTGGGAGAGTTTGACGACCCGCTCAAGGGTCGTTTGCTGGCCGAAACCCAGTACACCCTCGGCGTGGATGTGATTTATCAGGTGGCGGGTCGCTGCGGTATCGGGGCAATTGAAGCCGCTAACGAATTTGGCCGCTGGATCATCAGCACCGGCGGCGACCACAGCGATCTGGCTCCCAACGCTGTGTTAACCAGCCGCATCAAGAATGTGGGCAAGCCCATCCTGGATGTGATCGAAAGCGTCGTCGCCGATCGCTTTGAAGGCGGGGTGATTAAAAGTTATGGCTTTGCCGAAGGCGGCCTGATGATGGCTCCCATCCGGCCCAGCGTTTTCAAAATTGTGACGCCCGCCATCCAGAACATTATGCAGGAAGTCCAAGCCCAGGTTATCAGCGGCAAAATCAAAGTTGAACTTGAAGAATAATCTGATCCTGACAATTCACAGGATTGACAGTTTACCACTCACCCTTAGCATCCCTCCTCAGCGAGGGATGTTTTTTTGGACTCCTCAGCCATCACTTACAATTTAGCCACTACTGTTTTTATTAGCGGTGTAAGCCTGTAACGCCTGCTGAATCTCATGGGCCAAATCCATTTTTTGGTTTTGCGTTCCCAGGTTCTCGTTGAGCAGGATGATCGGGCCGCGCTCGGTTTCTAAGGTCAACAACAGGGCCTGGTGGTCACGCCCGCCGATGGGGTGAGTCACTTTAGCCTGGCGGATCTCTTGATAGGCCAGCGTTTCTTCCTGAAGTTGGGCCGACGTCTGGTAGAAAAGTTCTCCCTGCTTTTGGTCCAGGCGAATGAGGCAGCTCTGCGCCTCGGCCTGGCGTTCAGCTTGCACAAACTTAGCCGACAGGCGGGTCAGCGCCAGCGCCACAGCGCCCCAGGTTACCGCCGGCAGGGCCAAAAAAGCCACAATAAAGACAGCCTTGACCCCCCAGCCCTGCTGGCTGATCCCCATGCCGGCGGCCAACCCGGCCAGAATTAAAATCACCAGCAGCGCTCCGGCTGGGCCCCAGGTAAGCCAGCCCAAACCCTGCACCAGCGGCTCGCCCCGGATGGTAAAGACACGCTCGCCGGGCCGGGTCTCTTCCTGTACCGTGGTGATCAACTGGGCCGATTTGTTGACGATGAGCCACCAGGGGCGACGATAAGGAATTACTGGCGGCCAGGGCTGGTTACTCATGCGGCCTGTGGTCTGGCGCGCCTGGCCCACCAACTATAGCCCAGCCGCCAGACGAGCATGAAAAGGCTGGCTACCGTCATGGTTACAAGCACGAAAACAGGAATGATCCCGCCAGGGATAGCCCGGCCCAGGAACAACGCCCGCAGCAGTCCGGCCAGCGGCCCGCCGATAAGCCAGACAACCAGGATACGCGGCACAAACTTTGGCCAGCTCTGGCTGATGTCGGCCCGAAACAGGCCAAACCAGGGCGCCAGTACAAACCAGCTAATCACAAAAGGCGCTGCCGTCATTAATGCGGCCACAATATCAGTGCCGGGCAGCGAGTGGCTGCCCCGTCCCACCCAGGTAAACAGAAGTAAAACCAGCAAATCCCCGCCAACCAACACAGCCAGGCGATAAAGTGAATGAGTTTGATGTTCTGTTTTTTGTAGACGCACGAGACTCTCCAAAAATAACCTATAGCTTAATTTTAGTAGTATAGTCAACTTGAGGCAATCAACAATTTTACGAAGGAGCTAAGGATATCCTTGGAACTGGCCCCCCTAACCTTCTCCCAATATGTAGGTGCTTTTAGCGGTAATACCCCAAAATATAGGGTCTCTTCACTTCAATATTATGACAATCTATGTTGACACGTTATGGAAAGTCAAGTAAAATAGAATATGTAAAGTTGGGTTGAAAGGTAGGGTGGTGAATTAGCTGTTTTTCCAGCTTCACTACCGGAGGGGAGGGATAGAAGATGAAACGAGACTATTTCTGGCTCAGGACTATCTTGACCGGCATGATCGTCGCCGGCTTGTGGCTAGTGGTCACGTCAACGCCGGCCTTATCGCAGCAGAGTGAGAACCAGCAAAACCTGATTATTAACGGAGGCTTTGAGGAGGGATTTCAAGGCGAGTTTGGCGTGGGTTACGGCTGGGGCGCGTTTAGCAATGGGAATGCGGCGATCGGCTGGAACGCCGACTCCTGGGCGCCGGTGGTCATTGCCGGCAGCCATGCCCAGCTTATCGAAATCAAGAATGCCGCCGAGCGGGATCGCTACGCCGGAATTTATCAAACTGTAGCCGTGGTGCCGGGCCAGCAGTACAAGTTGACCATCAAAGGGCTGATCCGATCTGAAGAGGGTGACGTTCAGACATCAAATTACGGCTACCGGCAGCAATACGGGCTTGACGATAGCGGGGGCACGGCCTGGGAGCTGGTCAACGAAAAGAACTGGCAGGAAATCCAGTGGGATGAGCAGCCCTTGAATGACCCCCCCAACGGTACTTATCGTTTTGATACCTTTGAAACGACAATTACGGCCAAGGGCGACAAGCTAACCCTGTTCATCCGGGCCTGGAAGAAGTGGATCAACAATGGCGTCGGCCTGTATGACCTGGATGAGATCAGCCTGGTTGGACCGGCGCCGGAAGGGGTTCAGGCTGCGGCAGGCCAGGCTGCGGCTGTCGGTGACACTAATCAGCCCACTGAAGGGGAATTGGTTGCTTCGGAGCCGTCTATCCAGGTGTCTGAACATGATGGGGATGTAGCCCCAGAGGCTGTCCAGCCGGAAGTTACCGCTACGCCGCAGCCTCAACCGCCAGCCGCTCCCCAGGCCACGCCTGTCCCCCAGCCGACCACCGGGCAGTTGCCGGTATCGGGTGCGGATAAGGAAGGCTCGATCAACTTTGTGGAGATTATGGCTGTTGTTTTGGTGCTGGTCTTGTTGACCGGGGCGATTACCACAACCGTCCGGCAACGCCGGTCCGTGGAATAAGTAATTCGTTGGTAATGCTGGCCGGCCGCTAAGTTAACGGAGATGATAAAACCATGAAAAAAACGCTTTGGCTCCTCATAACTTTGTTACTCGTCGCAGCGGTCTTGCCGTTGACTTCTCAGGCCGCGCCATTGCTGAAATTGAGTTGGCGGGCCGAGTATTACGATAACTCCAGCTTGTCGGGCGCACCCCGCTTGAGCATTTACGAGGCCGCGCTGAACCATGATTGGGGCAACGGCTCGCCGGCGGTAGAAATCCCGGCGGATAATTTCTCCGCTCGCTATACCATCACCCGCCATTTTGAAAAAGGGACCTACCTCTTTTTGCTGTCCGCTGACGATGGCGCGCGAGTCTGGCTCGACGGCAATTTGATTCTTGACTCCTGGGATTTTGGCTACAAAAGCCGCAAAGCCAAAGTTTACATTGACACGACCGGTGACCACGAGCTGCAAGTCGCTTATTTTGAAAAAACCGGCCGGGCCGTCATTAAGTTTGAGTGGCTGCAGATGGCCGGCGAGGATGATATTGTCGGGGCGTGGCGGGGCGAATATTTCAACAACCGCAATTTGGCGGGAGACCCGGCTGTGGTGCGCCAGGATGGGGCGATCAATTTTGACTGGAACAGCGACTCGCCCGATCCCAAAATTACCCGCGACAACTTCTCGGTCCGCTGGACCCGCTCGATTTACCTCAGGGAGGGCCTTTACCGGTTTAGAGTCCAGCACGACGACGGCATGCGCCTTTACGTGGACGGCAAAATCTTCTACGATTCGTGGTATGATCAGGCAGTGACCTATCACACGCTGGAAGTGCCGCTCAAGGGCGGTTATCGCACCTTTGTCGTCGAGTATTACGACCATGTCGGCAATGCCGTGGCCCAGGCCAGCTTTGACGGCGACCCGGACGGCTACGATAACTACGAACCCGGTCCCGACGGCGCAGCCATTGTCGTAGACGATGCCAGCCCGCGCTTTAGCTGGGGCGGACCGAAGGGCAATCGCTATGTTGGCCCCGGCGGGTACGGCTCCAGCTCCTGGACCTACAACACGACCAACAATACGATTAACTTTGGCAAGTGGAGCCCGCCCATTGCCGCCGCCGGCAACTATGAAATCTTTGCCTTTATCCCCGGCAGCAACGCCACCACCGGCTCAGCGCGCTACGAAATCTTACACTTCGGCCAGCGCGACTGGCGGACGCTCAACCAGAGCCGCTACTCAAACGAGTGGGTCAGCCTGGGCATTTATTATTTCAAGGGCGGCGGGCAGGATGAGTGCGTCTTTCTCTACGACAGCACCGGCGAGGCCAACAACAGCACCCGCATTGCCTTCGATGCGCTGAAGTTTGTGAAAAGATAGCTCGTTTTGGAGAAAATAAGAGACCCCAAAGGTTTTAGCCTTCGGGGTCTTCTTTATTGCCATTCACTCCGGATTTCCTTTTGGAAAGCCAAACCATCCTTTTCCCACTTCAAAATACCGCTGTATTGGAGGCGATTAAGTTGAGTCGTATAGGTTCTGAGTAATTCCTGTAACATTTTTTCAGAATTGCCGTTAAATTTTTGCTGTAAAAGTTCCGTGATTTGTTTTTCTAAAGTACGGTCCTGAATTTGTAAGGTGAGCATAAATACCTCGCTTTCATCACCCCTAGTGGGTGTTGATAGAGTTGCGTATATTTTACCTCACATCTCTGGGACTGAAAAGCTGGATGAGGGACATTCTTTCGTCCAATTTGAGAGTAAGGTGACTACTGCTATAACTTGGGCACAAAGACCTTTTCTAGTTCTTTTTAACAACGAGTGGAAGATAAACTAAACTATTGGCTGGATTAGATAAGGTCCACAACTCTAACCCATTTATCCCGTCGTTAGCAGCAAAAAATAATTCGTCCTCAACGTCAGTAAGCCAAGAGAAGCCGGGTGCAGAACCAACTCCTCCTGAATTGATATCCTCAACCATCATTGTTCCCGTTACTGTCCCATCACTTTTCCACAATTCAATACCATTTGTTCCATTATCGGCTACAAAGTAAAGGATACCATTGACTTCAAGAAGTTGTGACGGTGACGAACTAGCCGAACCTGGATTTATATCTTTAACCATCATTGTCCCAATAGCCGTTCCATCACTTTTCCATAGCTCCTGCCCATTTATTCCATTACTGGCACTAAAGAAAAGAACATCATTGATACGAGCTAAAGATGCTGGAGAAGATGAACCCAAAGGATTGATATCCGTGATTAATACTGTACCTGTCATCGTGCCATCACTTTTCCATAACTCACGTCCATATATCACATCGTGTCCGTTCAGATAAAGTACATTGCCAATTGGGAGAAACTCGTAGAATGCCATATCCCCAATATCTTTAATAAATACTGTGCCCGTGGTAGTTCCATCGCTTTTCCATAGTTCTACTGGGATAGGACAACACACTGGTTTTTCAACGCCAAAATAAACCGTATTGTTTATGTGCGCGAATTCGCTACCGGATGATATATCTAATGGCCTTACAGCTTTAACCAACCTCGTCCCATTTGCTGTTCCATCACTTTTCCACAATTCCTTGGGACTCCCGCTATTTCCTATGAAATACAGAATACCTTCAACATTAGTTAGACCTGAGGTGGTTAAAAAGCCCGAGGCAGAACCCGGATTTATATCTGTAATTAACATTGTACCTGTCACAGTCCCATCACTCTTCCAAAGTTCAGCTCCATGTGTGGTGTTGACAGCCCCAAAGTACAGCATGTTATTCAGATTGACAAACTGACTCGCGTTCGATCCATCAATACCGGGGTTAATATCTGAGACTATTTTTGTACCAGTTATAGTGCCATCACTTTTCCACAACTCATGTCCATGAGTACCATCATCAGCGGTGAAGTAGAGCGTGTTACCTATGTTGATAGGGAATGCATTTCCAAGAAAAATTGAGTCCCCAGTTGGATTAATATCTTTAACCAATATTGTGCCAGTTAGAGTACCATCACTTTTCCACAGTTCCCATCCGTCAATGCCATCATTAGCAAAGAAAAAAAGGACACCATTTACGTTTGTAAGGAAAAACGGTGATGAGTCACCGTTTTGATTGATGTTTTTTACTAATAAGGGTTTGGTTCCAACAGCTTGAATATATCCGAGCATTAACCCCAAGAATAGAGTGGAAACTAAAAGTAGAAAAAGTATTTGAGAAACTCGGGAATATTTTTTAGTGAACATACTCATATTTCTATTGAGAATGTTTAACACCTAACTGCAGGGTAAACTGAAATTTTTGCTCAGGCTAGTTGGGCCGAAAGTTTTATGGCAGTTCGATAGAGAAGGTTAGTGCCGGAGGCTGAACGGATTTTCAGTAGTACATGAGCTTTGCGGGCCATGCTTCAAGCCTGACCTACACCCCATCATACCTGGCAATGAACTCCTCGGCCTTTTCCACCAGCTCGCGGTTGCCGACAAAGAGCGGGGTGCGCTGGTGCAGGGCGGTCGGCTGGATGTCGAGGATGGGCTGGCGGCCGGTGGAGGCGTAGCCGCCGGCCTGCTCGATGATGAAGCTCATTGGCTGGGCCTCGAAGAGCATGCGCAGTTTGCCGTTGGGCGATTTTGTATCGGCGGGGTAGTAGAAGACGCCGCCACCCAACAGGTTGCGGTGAATATCGGCGATCATGGAGCCGATGTAGCGCAGCGACAGCGACCTGGTGTTGCCCTCTTCGCCGCGCAGCCAGCGGGTGTAGCGCTGGATGCCTTCGCTCCAGCGGCTCTGGTAGCCCTGGTTGGCGCTGTAAAATTTGGGTTGCGGCAGGCGGAGGTTAGGATGGGAGAGCAAAAACTCGCCGATGCCGGGGTCGAGGGTAAAGCCATGCACCCCGTTGCCGGTGCTGTAGACCATCATCGTGCTGGAGCCATAGACAATGTACCCGGCGGCGACAATCTCAGCCCCTTTTTGCAGGACATCTTCCAATGTGCCGGGGCCGGACTCGCTTTTACGGCGTAAAATGGAAAAGATAGTGCCCACACTGACGTTATAATCTATGTTGCCCGAACCGTCCAGCGGGTCGAACAGCAGCACGTACTTACCACAGTCATACTTGTCCGGAATGGAAATAATATCTTTCTCTTCCTCTGATCCCATCACACACAGCCGCCCGGTGTGGTCATTTAACTGAAAGATGGTGCGGTGGGCATACTCATCCAACAATTGGACCTCTTCGCCCTGCACGTTGACCGTGCCGGTCGCGCCGATAACATCGGCCAGGCCGGCGCGGGTGGTGTGGCTGGAAATCAGCTTAGCCGCCAACGCCATATCGTAAAGTAAAGCCGTAAGCGTGCCTGAGGCGTCAGGGAAAGCGGCCTGCTCATCCAGAATATGCCGCTCAATGGTAACAATGCGCTTATTAATTTTGATGGACATCCTTGTCTTCCCTCCGGTTATTATTAATATGGCTCACCTTGTCGGCGGATTCATTATACCCTGCTTCATTCCTCTTAGACAAGAATACTTGACCGTTCCGCTTTCGAGAATTACTCTGGGGATGGAACTTGAAGTGTCTATATGTAGTGGACTAGATAACCTACCTACCACATCTTGTGGTTTTGTTAAAGTGAGATTTTTCGCAAGAGCCACTTGACCCGGCGAGTCGAGTTTGATATAATGTTAGCCATATTTGGCCCCCTTACCAGGAGTAAATTGGAGGCTACTTTTGTGGGAGATGTTCTTGTTTTAAACGCAACTTACGAACCTCTCAGTGTTGTTTCGGTCAAGCGAGCAGTGGTGCTGCTCTTAAAGGAAAAGGCCGAGTTGATTGAGGCTGCGGAAGCCAAGTTGCGTTCCGAAAATTTCAGCCTGCCCAGACCGCTGGTCATCCGCCTGGTTTATTTTGTCAAGATCCCGCACCGGATTACCCTGCCGGTCACCCGGCGGGGGGTACTGGCCCGCGATCACTACACTTGCCAGTACTGCGGCGCGATGCCTCTCCGCAAGGATTTGACGATGGATCACGTACTGCCCCGCTCTCGCGGCGGCAAGACCACCTGGGAAAACGTGGTGACCGCCTGCGATAGATGCAATGGCCGCAAGGGCAGCCGCACGCCGACCGAAGCCAACATGACTCTCCTCACCCCCCCCAAACGCCCCCGCTACATCGCTATCGCCGCCCTGACCAGTTTGGAAGCCAGAGAGGCGTGGGGCAAATACATGTGGGAGTAATCCCGTTTTGGTTGAATGTAACGCCTCCGTACTTACCGTACCGAGGCGTTTTTTATCTGTTGAAGATAATGAAGAGGAGTACCAGGTACCAGGGAGTAGTAATCAATCTGACTACTGATTACTGACCCCTGTTTACTATTTTCAGCGAGGAGGATGGTCAATGAGTGATCGAAAAGATCGCATTCGCATTCAGATTGGCGCCCAGGAATTTAATGTCGTTGGGGGTAGTTTTCAAGAGATGCTGGCGGCGGTCAAGCAAATCAATGGTCGTCGTTTTGTGAGTGAATCTAAGGTATGGCAACTGCCGGGGCCGGTTGAGGAAGTGCAGCGCCAGCTCGAAATCGGCGGTTATTCGCTGGAAGGCAGGGCTTCTGTATCCAGCGCCCCGGCGGCTCGCACTGCATCGCCCACTGCTGGCGGCGACCGGGTGCGGGTGCTGGTAGCCGGGCAGCGGCTGGCGGTAGTCGGAGGCAGCTTTCAGGAGATGTTGGCCGTGATCAAGGGGCTGCCGGGCCGGCGTTTTGACAGTGAAACCAAGCTGTGGGAAATTTCGGGCGATCCGGGAGTTATTAAGGGGATGATCGAATCCGCCGGGTTTCAACTGGAAGGCGCGGCAAAAATTCCCGTCGGGCCTGTCCCACCCATGGAAACGCCGGATTTTAGCGGGCACATCCCCCCCGTCCCTTATGAGGAGCCGAATTTCTTCGACGACGAAGCGCCTGAGCCGCCTCCGTGGTGGGATGATGAACTGACTCCACCCCCCGTTGACGATAATTATTTGGCTGAACCTTTTGAATTTGAACCGCCTCCGGTGGAGGCCAAACGGTCAGCGTCCATGCCGCCCGCAGCGCCAGCCGGGCGGCGCAGCGGCGACCGGATTCGCATCCGCCTGGGGGATGTGCTGCTGGTGATCAGCGGCGGCGAATTTCAAGCAATGCTGGCCTGGATCAAAAGTATTCCGGGGCGGCGCTTCAACGGCGAGGAGCGGGTCTGGGAGCTTCCCGACACGATGAGCCTGGAGTCGCTGGGCCAAAGAGTCGCTGCGGCGGGGTTTGTACTAGAGCAGGAATAGGCGTTTTGAGTTAGAGTAACCGATTTGAAGGGCTGTTTAACCACAGATTACACAAATTTCACGAATTAGTAAAAAATCTGCGAAATCGGTGAAATCTGTGGTTATCTCAAATTTCTTGAGTTCAAAATCAGCTTGAGAACCAGGCGAACCTGTCAGCGCGCGGGAATAGCCAGCGCCTGGGCCTGGCCTTCGGCGTGGTAGCTGCTGCGGACCAGCGGCCCGCTTTCAACCCAGCGGAAGCCCATTTCCATGCCGGCATCGTGGAACTCCTGAAATTCGCTGGGATGAACGTAGCGATAAACCGGCAAATGCAGCGGCGATGGGCGCAAATACTGGCCGATGGTCAAAATATCGAGCTGGTGCTCGCGCATATCGCGCATGACCGCCAAAACTTCCTCTTTGGTTTCCCCCAACCCAACCATAATCCCGCTTTTCGTCGTCGTGCCTGGGTCCAGGATTTTGGCGTTTGACAACACTTTAAGGCTTTGCTGGTAGTTGGCCTGGGGGCGGACCGTCCGGTAGAGCCGCGGCACCGTTTCGGTATTGTGGTTCAGAATTTCCGGGCGAGCCTCCATGACCTCTTGGAGGGCAGACAGGCTGCCTTTGAAATCGGGGATGAGGACTTCGATGGTGCAGTTGGGCAGGCGCCGGCGAATTTCGCGGATAGTGTTGGCAAAAATATGCGCGCCGCCGTTGGGTAGCTCGTCGCGGTTGACCGAGGTCAGCACGCAGTGACTCAAGTTCATGGCCAGCACACTTTCGGCCACGCGGCGCGGTTCGTCCTCATCCAGGCGTTGGGGGCGGCCCGTTTTGATGTGGCAGAAGCCGCACGAGCGGGTACAGGTATCGCCCATCAGCAAAAATGTGGCGGTGCCCCGGTTCCAACACTCGCCGATATTGGGGCACATGGCTTCTTCGCAGACGGTGTGCAGTCCCTGCTCGCGCATCAGATTTTTGAGGCGGCTGTAACCATTTCCGGCCGGCAGGCGGACCTTAAGCCATTCCGGCTTGCGCTTGGGCAGTTCATTTTCAAGATTAATATCGTCAGGTTTTATTAAATTCATTCTCCTGGGAGTCCTTTTGTTTTTAAGAGGCCAGTAAGACCGGTGCGCTCGGTTCGGCGGTGATCCGTTCCATTTCAAAAACTTGGCAAAAGGATTGTATCACAGGCTCCAGCAGGCAACCAACTTCAATCGGCTTGCCCACCACTTCAACCAGCGAAGTGACCCGGCAGCCAGGCAGACCACGGGGCACAATCAAATCAAAAAAGGTCAAATCAGGATTGATATTAATTGAAAAGCCGTGGCTGGTAACGTGGTTCTGATCGAGTTTGACCCCGATGGCCGCAATTTGGGCCATCTGAAAATGGTCGGACTGAAGCAGTTCAGAGCCATTAGGACGGGCATTGCCGGTAAAAACCCACACCCCTGGCTGGCCACGCCCCCGAAACGCCCGCACTTTGAAGCCGGCCAGCGACCGAATGATGACGCTTTCTAGCAGTTTAAGGTAATGATGGTATCCCTGACCCGGCTCATTTAACTTCAAAATAGGGTAGCAGACCAATTGGCCCGGGCCATGATAGGTGACAGAACCGCCTCGATCCACCGCATGATAAGCTACATTTCGCTGGGCCAGTTCCTGCTGGTTGACCAGCAGATGCTCGCGGTGTCCGCCAATGCCGACGCTGAAGGTAGGGGGGTGTTCCAGCAATAAAAGCGTATTGGGAATTTCATTGGCTGCTCGCCGGGCGGTTAACTCCTTTTGCAGACTCAGAGCTGCCCCGAACTCCGTTCGGCCAAGCCATCGAGGGTGACAAGTAGGGATCATGTCGGTCTCCTTTCGCCTGATTCTTCTGCCTGCTTGAACAAACTTTGGTTTTTGGCAGCATTGGGCAGATGAATAAAGCGTGGGCCTGTGGTCCTACCCCCGGTTGGGGTAAAGGTTGCCTTTTTTTATTCGTAGGTGGAACGTCCCCCAACTTTGAGGTCCCCTGGAGCGTCCCGCCGAAAACAGGTTTTTGAGAAGCTTCAGCTTTCTAGGTCCGCCAGCCCCTCTTCTAATTGCCAGATAACCTCATCAATCACAGGCAAAGGGGTCTCCAGCCGGTCGAGCGCCGTATCCAGAACGACCAGCAGAGGGTTCTGCCCTTGCTGGGCTGCCCTAACCCGGGCCAAACGCAGACGGCGGATCGCCTCGTTGATTTTAGGGCCGTCGTAGAGTTGATCGAGCGCGCTGTGGATAAGTTCGGTCAAATCCTGGGGCGGCGTGGCCGGCAGCATAGGTAAAGCTTGCGGTCCTGAATAAGCGCGTTTAGCTACAGCCACTGCCTCCTGCTCCCACGCGGAGCCATAACTGGCCTGCATGGGGTCAAAATCACCATTGAAATAAATGTAAACGTGTTGGTTCCACAGCACCCTGTTGACGGCATCGTAAACCTCATCGGGATGGGAGCTGTGGGCGACCAGTTTGCCGTGAGTTGGTTCATACTCGTCATCTTCAACGGGCGAGATGATAAAGGCCAGCCACTCGTTGGGAAATATGCGGGCAATCTCTTCTATGAGGGGCAGTCGTTCTACTTCGGTCATGGTATTGTATGGGCACCCACAGTTGCAATCGCCGCCGCACTGGCCCGGCGTTTTGCAGCCGGTACGTTTGGTAAAAGGCTCGGCGTACCAGTTTTCCGGTTCTCGCATTCCAGCCGCCGGAAGCGTCGTCAGATCAAGTAATTCGATTTTGGTCAAAAGTTATCTTCCTGCCATCCAATGTAATAGATATGTCTTTTATTATAAATTATTAAGTGGATTAATCAAGAGGCCAATCAATAAAATAGCAAATTCGCTGGTACGTCGCATTCAAGCCGGTAAGCACCATGTCCGGTTTCTCAGAAAGGGAAAGACAGTGGTACAATGAGGTAAATATCGCCGGGGTTCTCAACAGGCGATTTGCCGCTACTTGTTACGTAACAACTCTTAGTATATCACATTTGTCCCGGCTTGTACCATACGACTCCCATACGAACCAGGTCAATAATTATAGCCGCTTCATAAGCGACTGAGGAAAGGATGTCAAAGCATGACCTATCTGGCGCAGCGCGTCCGTAACTTCGGCACGACCATTTTTTTTGAAATGACTTCCCTGGCCAACCAGCACCAGGCCGTTAACCTGGGGCAGGGTTTTCCCGATTTTCCCGGCCCTGATTTTTTGAAAGGGGCGGCTATCCGCGCGATTCAGGACGACATCAACCAGTATGCTCCTGGAAGCGGCCGGCCTTCGCTGCGCGAGGCCATCGCCCGCAAGATGGAACGCCATTACGGTTTGGCCGTCAATCCGGCGACCGAGATTACTGTGACCAGCGGCGCTACCGAAGCCCTTTTTGCTACGATTATGGGCTTGGTCAACCCCGGTGATGAGGTCATTCTCTTTGAGCCATATTATGACTCTTACCTGCCGTCGGTGCAGATGGCTGGCGGCATTCCTCGTTTTTACACGCTTCGGCCACGGGATTGGGCCATTGACCGGGATGAACTGGCCGCGCTCTTTTCTGACAAGACCAAACTCATCGTCGTCAACACTCCCCACAATCCCACCGGCAAAGTCTACTCGGAGGCTGAGTTGCACATGATTGCCGAACTGTGCCAGGCGCACGACGTCATCGCTGTAGTAGATGAGGTTTACGAGCATATTATTTTTGATGGCCTCAAGCATATCTCGCTGGCCACGCTGCCTGGTATGGCCGGCCGCACCGTGACTATTTCCAGCGCCGGCAAAACTTTTAGCATGACCGGCTGGAAGATCGGGTGGGCCGTGGCCGCGGCCGAGTTGAACCAGGCGGTCTTTCGCGTGCATCAATTTTTGACCTACTCCGTCGCCGCGCCGCTGCAAGAGGGCGTCGTTACTGCCCTGCAGGTCGCCGACGATTACTATACTGAACTGGCCGCTATGTACCAGGCCAATCGCGATTTTCTGGCCGCCGCCCTGATCGAAGCCGGTCTCAAACCGGTTATGCCCCAGGGTACTTACTTTATCATGGTGGATATTAGCGAGTTGAACTTTCCCGATGACGTCACCTTCTGCCGCTACCTGACCACTGAAATTGGCGTGGCTGCCATTCCCCCCAGCGCCTTCTACTTCAATCCCGCCGATGGCGCCAAACTCGCCCGCTTCGCCTTTTGCAAAACCCGGCCTACCCTGGAAGAAGCAGCCCGGCGGCTGCAGCAGTTAAAGCGTTAAAACGTTTCACGTTTCACCTTTCTTTGTTATAATCCGGCTATTCAACCTATCGTTTAAGTTTACAGGAGAAATTTATGGGCACCGTTAACGCCTCCGCCCGCTGGACAGGCGAGCAATTGAACTTTATCGGCACCAGCTACAAGGGCCACCAAATTCCAATGGGCGGCGAAAATATCTCGCCGACACAGATGCTGCTGCTCGGACTGGCCGGCTGCACCGGCATGGACGTGGTCAGCATCCTCCAAAAAAAGCGTCAGGCCGTCAAGGATGTCCAGGTGCAGATTACCGCTCACCAGCCCGACGAATATCCCAAGCCCTACCATACGATCGAGATCAAATATATTGTTGTTGGCGAAAATCTTGACGTCACCGCTGTCGAGCGGGCAATTGCCTTATCCGCCGAGAAATATTGTATTGTCAGCCAGACTCTGCAGCGGCCTGTTGAACTTAAAACTTCTCTTGTGATTGAAACACGCCTGGAGTAAGGACGGTTCGGGTCTGGTTGTGCTTCATCCTTTCAGATTTAAGCCACTGGCTCATTACTGTGCCGGAGTCTAAGGTGCATTTTTGATTCCGCTCAGATTTAGGAGGTTTCCTTGAACATTACTGTCCAACAAGGCGGCATCCAAACTATCGCCGCCGATGCCATCATTGTCAATTTATTTCAAGGTGTGACCGAACCGGCCGGGGCGA
Source organism: Anaerolineales bacterium (assembly GCA_015075185.1). Taxonomy (GTDB): domain Bacteria; phylum Chloroflexota; class Anaerolineae; order 4572-78; family J111; genus DSQQ01. Next base: position 484,410 of record JABTUW010000006.1, read on the forward strand.
CCGGCGCGGTCAACAAGGCTCTCGGCGGCGCGATCAGCGAATTGATTGCCGGGGGCGATCTGCGCGGCAAGCAGGGCGAGACGGCCGTACTCTACCCGCGCGGAGCCATTCCGGCCCGGCGGGTCATCGTGGCCGGCCTGGGTAAAGCCGATAAGTTTGACCTGGAAGCGGTGCGCGAAGCCGCCGGAGCAGCGATCAAGCAGGCAGAGAAGCTCGGCGCGACTCAGGTAGCTACCGTAGTGCATGGCGGCGGCACTGGTGGTCTAGACCTGGCCGAGGCTGCCCAGGCTGTGGTCGAAGGAACGATGCTGGCCTTGTACCGCTACGACGCGCCCAGGGCCAAAAAAGAAGAGGATGAAACGCGGGTCGAGTCTGTGACCCTGGTCGAGTTTGAGGCAGCCAAAATGGAGGCCGTTGAGGCCGGGGCGCGGGTGGGCCAAATCATCGCCGACAGTGTCTACCTGACCCGCACCCTGGTCAACCAGCCGAGCAATGTCGCCACACCCACTGCTATTGCCGACGCGGCCCAGAAGATGTGCGCCGAGGTCGGCCTGGTCTGCCGGGTGCTGGACGAGGCCGAGATGCAGGCCGAGGGTATGGGCGCGCTGCTGGCCGTCACCCAGGGGGCGGCTCAACCCGCTAAATTTGTGATTGTGGAGCACCGGCCGGCCGCAGCAGCGGAACAACAGCCGGTGGTCCTGGTGGGCAAAGGCGTTGCCTTCGACACCGGCGGCTACTCCATCAAGCCCTGGGAACACATGGGTGATATGAAGATGGACATGGCTGGAGCCGGGGCGGTCATCGGGGCCATGCGGGCCGTAGCTTTGCTCAACCTGCCGCTGCCGGTAGTCGGCTTGGTGCCAACGGTCGAAAATGTCATCAGCGCTACCGCTTACAAACCGGCGGATGTTTTCATTGCTAAAAATGGGGTCAGCATCGAGATTATCAGTACCGACGCCGAGGGCCGTCTGATTCTGGCCGACGCCCTCTGTTACGCCGACACGCTGCATCCGGCGGCGGTCATTGACGTGGCCACGCTGACCGGGGCTAAAGCTGTCGCCCTGGGCGTCCGCACCAACGCCCTTTTCTGTGACGACGACCCCCTGCGCGAGGCCCTGCTGGCCGCCGGGCAAAAAGTCGGCGAGCCGTTGTGGCGCATGCCGCTCGACCCGGCCTACGACCGCCAGATCAAGAGCAACGTGGCCGACATTAAAAATTCAGGGGGACGGGGCGGTGGGGCGATCACCGCAGCCCGCTTTTTAGCCCATTTTGTCGGCGAGTGGCCCTGGGCCCACATTGATATGGCCGGCAGCGCCGAGTCCGGCAGCGGGCCGGAGCACACCCCACGCAGCTACATGACCAAGGGGGCTAGTGGTGTTCCATTGCGGACATTAGTGGAGTATTTGCGCAGCCAAAGCAAGTCATGACATTACACCTTCCTAATAACTGGCCTGGCTGCGGAGCCGCCGGGCCAGGAGCATACCGATGAGTGATATCAAAAAGCCCAGAATGGCCGCCAAAATCAACAAATCGCGGGAGGGGTTGGGGGGAGTATAGCCTTCGGCCCGGCGCAGGTGGGCGGTGGTCAGCAATTGGCGCTTCAACTCGGTCTCAAAGGTGCGGGCAGGGCTTACCGGCTGTAAGGTGGATTTCACTTGCTCGGCCACGCCCAGCAGGAGCGCTAGCTCCTCCGCATCGGCCAGGTCAAGATAGGCATCGCTCTCAGTCTCATCCTTGACCAGACGATCCGCGTGCGCCGCCAGGATTTCTTTGAGTTGTTTTTTGTTCATAACTGTTGTTCTTTCTACAGGTTGCGAAGCAGCAAGGTTGCAGAAAAGAAAATTGAGTGTCTCTTGCTACCCTATTCCGCCGGATACGTAGCAAAGCCCACTGTGCCGGGGCCAAAATGAACCGCCAACGACAGAGCTAAATCGGCGATAAAACTCTCTTGACAATTCAGGCGGCTTTGGATTAAAGCCAACAGCTCTTCTGCCTCGTTCCGGGCCAGGGCATGGGCCAGTCCCACATGAACCGGCGCCTGCCCGACTCGTTCTGCTGCCATTGCCACCATCCGCTCGAAGCCCTTTTGCCGGCTGCGGGCGCGTTCCAGCGGAATCAAAGCTCCTTCGTCAACTCCGACAATCGGTTTGACATTCAATAATGAAGCCAGTAACTCGCGCAGCCGCCCGATCCGCCCGCTCATCCGGGCGTAGCGCAAATCCTTGAGCATAATAAACACGTGGATGTCAGGCCGGCGCGCCTCGAGCCGGGTAGCAATCTCTGCCGCCGCCAGGCCCGAGTCGGCCAGGTGAGCCGCCTCGCGCACCATCAACCCCAACCCCACCGAGCTGGTCAAGCTGTCTATCAGGCTCACCTTCACTGTGTCCGGCAATTGCCGGATGGCCATTGCGGCGCTTTGCCAGGTGCCGCTCAATTTGCTGGTCAGATGAATGGAGAGGATTTCGCTGCCATCGGCGGCCAGGCGTTGATAGATTTGGCTGAATTCCCCTACCGAGGGCTGGGAAGTGGTGGGTAATACGCCCTCCTCCTTAATCCGCCGGTAGAAAGTCTCCGGGCCAATGGTTTGCCCTTCCCGAAAAGTCTCCAGGCCAAACTGGATATTTACTGGTACAATAGTAAGCTGGTAGCGGTTCAACCAGGCCGGCGGCAGATCGCAGGTAGAGTCCGTAACGATTTTGATCACTGCGGAGCCATCCAGTTTTCTAACGGTATATCAAGCAATCATGATTGGAACTGAGGGAACTCATTAGAGTTCTTATGTCATTCCGAGTGGAGCGCAGCGAAACGAGGAATCCCTCGAAGCTATGCTAAAACGTAAGGCTGTAGAGATTTCTCGCTCCTCCGTCGCTCGAAATGACATGATGTCGATAATATCTATTTTTCACTGAGTTTCCCCCAATTCCTTTAATTCCAATGATTTCCCCGACAAAGAAACTGCCTCATCAGGAACTTTGGCTTCATTGACCAGATTCTCATGCTCGGCCAGAATCTCTTTGAGTGAAACCAGGGTGCGATGGTAGAGCGATTTGATCGCGCCTTCGCTGCGCCCCAACACCTGGCCGATCTCGGCGTTTGACATGCGCTCCACGAACTTCATGACCAGCAATTCCTGGCGCTCGCGCGGCAGGCGTTGCATCGCCGCCAGGAGTAACTCCCGTTCATCGGCCTGCTCCGCGGCATGCTGCGGGCTTTCCTGTTTATCACCGGTCAGGTCCACATCCTCCAGGCCGACTATCTGGCGGCGGCTGTGATCACGCCGCCAATTGACCACGAGATTGTGGGCAATGCGGTAAAGCCAGGCGGCAAAAGGAGCGCCCTTGTTGTTATAGTGAGCAATATGGTTGAGCGCCCGGTAAAACACTTTGGCCGTTAAATCCTCGGCGTCGTGATGGTTGCCCAGGCGATAGTAAATGTAATTATATATTTTTTCAACGTACAACTCATAGAGTCGGCCAAACGCTTCAGGATCGGTTTTGGCTCGCTCGATGAGTTGGGCTTCATCCATCTCGTCAAACATGTAAACACTGCCCAACACCAAAAGTTATGTCATCAGGAGACTAGCTGCTGCTCAGGTACAATTGACTTTTTTGACCGCAACAAAGTGCGCCGCACCTCTCAGGCTGTTCCATTAACCCAAAAGGTACACGAAGAAGTTAAAAACCACAAAAACTTGGTAGGGGAGTTTAGGTCGGTGGGCTACAGCTAGGGTTCGGGGCAGATGCCGACACCCAGAGCGCCCGGTCCCAGGTGAGCGCCGACAACCGGGCCAAGCTCGGAAGTGTAGAAGCGGGTAATATTAAATCGCTCGGTCATCAGCGCGGCCAGGCTTTCGAGTTCGGCCTGAGCGGCAATATGCATGATGCCGGCCTGGATCGGCTGCCGGGGGGTGGAGAGCTGGCCCTCTAGCTCGCTGAAGAGACGCTCCAGGGCTCTTTTTTTGGTCCGCGCTCGATCCAGGGGTTGAAGCGTGCCTTCCACCACGGCTAAAATCGGTTTGGTGTTGAGCAGTGTACCCAAAAAAGCCGCCGCTGTACCGATACGGCCGCCCCGCTTGAGATATTCCAGCGTATCCACCACCAAAACGATGCGGGTATCCCGCCGCATCTGCTCCAGGCGGGCTAAAATTTGAACCAGGGGGTGACCGGCGGCAGCCATCTCGGCGGCGGTAATTGCCATCAAACCCAGGCCCATCGCCGCGGATAGGCTGTCAAAAACGGTGATTTTGGCCTCAGGCAGTTGTTCTGCGGCAGTCATCGCCGCATTGTAGGTACCGCTGAGTTTGCTGCTGATACTCAAAACCAAAATTTGAGCGGCAGCATCCTGCTGTAAAATTTGTTGGTAGACTTGTTTGAACTCACCGCTGGCGGGCTGCGAGGTGGTAGGAAAGTCGGCCGTGGTCATGAGCCGCCGGTAGAAGTCGGCATTGCTGAGGCCGGTAATTTCATCGTAGACTTCAGCGCCAAACAAAACTTTCAGCGGCACCACCACAATTTGATGTTGCTGCAAAATCTCATAGGGAATGTAACTGGTAGAGTCGGTAACAACTCTAAGCATGGGCGGGCAAGGTTAAAGGTTGAAATTTCAACTTTCAGCCCTTACGCCAGAGTTCAGCGCAAGCTGGGGGTAATAACATTCATGGCATCGTTCAGAAATGCGGAAAGCTTGCTGACGCTTTCGTCGCTCATTTCGGCCAATTGATTTTGAAAGCGTTGGGTATGGGTCAAGAGCTTGTCGGTCAGGCTCTTGTCTTCGGCTTCATTGGTAAGCGAAAAAGCGAGACTCAGGCCAGCCAAGGCTCCCAAACCCACCTGGCCTTTGGCAGTCAAGCTATTCAGGGCGGAGAGGAGATTGCGGCTGCGCAGCCCTTCTAAATTGAGCAGCAGCACTGAAATCATCTCGGCGCAGTAGTTAAGAGGTATTCTGGTATCGGGTAGATTTGACAGGGCTTCGCGCAGGGCATCGGCGGGGTTGGCCTGGCGAGCTTCTTCCAGGCGGTGGAGGATACGCTCCTTGACCCGTGACCAATCACTGCTGTTACGCACTTCATCACGCAGTTGAGTTAAAAATTGCGCCGCTTTGTTTGTCGGGTAAAATACAACTTGCGAACGCCCAGGGCCGGCCTGGTCGCCGCTTAAGACGTAATCAGAAGCAGCCACCCCTTTTTCTTCCAGCACCTTGAGCATGTCGTAAGCCGAAAATTTGTTGACGCCTAATTTGTCGGCTACGATAGAGTAGTGGACCGGTCCCTTTAACTCTCGATACAGTTCAAATAATTTGTCTAAAAATGTTTGTTGGCGAGGAGTCAGTTTCATCAAACACCTCCGTAGCACGGGTAATAGAAGCCAAAAAAACCAAAAACTGCCCAAATTTTACATGTAACTTTCCAGCTTGTCAACTAAGCACGTATCTGCAACGGGGTTTCGGGGTTTTATTCATGTGGCTTTATCAAAATAAACGAGGAAGCTTAAACGTTCCTGAGATTCGCAGAGAGGATAGATTAAAATAGTATGTTTACCAATGGAAACGGTCACCGGCGGCGGGTCGTTATCACCGGCATGGGCATGGTCAGCCCGTTGGGCAATAATCTGGCTACAACCTGGGCGGCCATGATGCGGGGCGAGTGCGCCGTTGAGCCGATTACCAAGTTTGATACCACCGGTTTCCCCTGTACGGTGGCTGCTTTTGTCAAAGATTTTGACCCGACTCAGTATATGGACAAGCGTGACGCCCGGCGGATGGCCTCGTTTCTGCACTTTGCCGTAGCTGCCGCCCAGGAGGCGATGGCCGATGCCGGCCTGGATATGAGCCGGGAAGACCCCGAACGGGTGGGGATTGAAATTGGCAGCGCTATCGGCGGCGCGGACGTAGTTGAGGGAGAACGGTTGAACCTGGAACAGCAGGGTCTTAAAAAAGTTAACCCGGCCACTATTCCGGCTTTGCTGATCAATATGCCCGGTTGTTATATCGCAATTAATCACAATATTCGCGGGCCGGTTAATGCTTCGGTAACAGCCTGCGCCACCGGCATCTCCGGCATTGGCGAAGGGATGCGCCGGATTGTTTGGGGTGACGCCGACGTGATGCTGGCCGGCGGCACCGAGAGCGCCATTACCCCGCTGACCGTTGGCGCTTTTGGCCGGTTGACCGCCCTTACCAAGCGCAGTGACACTCCCAAAAAAGCCATCACCCCTTTCGACGCCAACCGCGACGGCACCGTTGTCGGCGAGGGGGCCGGGGTAGTCGTCTTGGAGTCATTAGAACACGCCCAGGCACGGGGGGCACGCATTCTGGCTGAGGTCAAGGGTTATGCTCTGACCAGCGACGCTTTCCACATCTCCTCACCACGTGATGACGGCAGCAGCCAGGCGCGGGCCATGCGGCGCGCGCTGCAGGATGGCAGCCTGGAACCGTACCAGGTGAATTACATCGCCGCGCATGGCACCGGCACACCCCTGAACGACGCCATCGAAACCAAAGCCATCAAGTTGGTCCTGGGGGAAGCAGCTTACGATGTGGCGATTAGCTCGATCAAGAGCATGACCGCCCATACCCTGGGCGCGGCCGGGGCGTTATCGGCTATTACCACCGTCAAGGCGATGCACACGGGCTATCTCCCTCCCACGATCAACCTGGAAACGCCCGACTCTGAGTGCGACCTAGATTATGTCCCCAACGAGTCGCGCCAGGCCGAGGTGAAAGTCGCCCTGGTCAACGGCTTTGGCTTTGGCGGGCAAAATGCCAGCATCGTCTTGCAGAAGTGGGAAGAGTAGCCGGTAGATAGTAGACAGGGAATTTTAGGACGAAAAAACATGATGACTGATACTCCCATCAAACTGCGTGAATTTCCGCATCTCAGCCCGGCGGCGTTTCAGCACCCGGCGGATGTACAGGCCATTGTCAATTTACGTAAAGTACCCTTGCTGGCGCCGCTCATCAAATTCATTTCCAGTTCTGTCTTTGAAAAACAAATGCGGTTGATGAGCATTTCCAGTGCGGTCCGCCTGGGGCCAAACCAGGCCCCCAGCATTTACCAAAAATTCGAGCGAGCTGCCGCGATCCTGGATTTGCCAGAACTGCCCGAGCTGTATGTCAGCAGCCAGTATGTTATCAATGCCACGGCTTTTGGCGTTCATAAGTACCAAATCACCCTTTATGCCGGTTTGATTGATTTTTTGACCGAAGAAGAGCTGCTGGCGGTTATCGGGCATGAATTGGGCCACGTTAAGTGCCAGCATATGCTGTACAAAACGATGGCCTATTTGCTGCGATTGCTGGGGACTGAAGTGCTCTACAACCTCCTCCCCGCTGGAACAGGTATGCTGGCCACGATACCGCTGCAAATGGCGATCCTGCATTGGGAACGCATGGCCGAATTTTCCTGCGACCGGGCGGCGCTGCTGGTGGTGCAGGATCAGGCTGTTGTCGCCAGCGCCCTGGCCAAGTTGGCCGGCGGCTCAAAAAAGATTCTGCCGGAGTTGAACCTGGACGAGGTGGTGCAGCAGGCCCAAGAGTACGACGCCTCCAGCGAGGGGTTAGTGGAAAAGCTCGTTCAGGTCAATTTGATGCTCGTCCAGACCCACCCCTTCCCCATTGTGCGGGCCAGAGAGATTATGACCTGGGCCGGCTCGGAGCAATATCAGGCGATTCTGGCCGGCAATTACATCCAAGAGGCAACCTCGCCCGCCTTGCTCTTGACCGAGCCAAGTGGCAAGGTCTGCCCAGCGTGTGGGCGGGTGGTCAACGCTTCGGCTCAACTCTGCCTGGCTTGTGGCAGCAGTCTCAAAGGCGCTCGGCGGGTGTGCGCCCAATGTGGTATCAAGGTATTCTCCACCTGGGAAACCTGCCCCGGCTGTGGCAGCCACTTGCAGTAGACGGTGGACAGGGAACATTTTCCCGTCTACTGTCTGCTGTCTACCTGTTTGCAGGGTTCCAACTTTTCTCCATCCAATTCCCAACAGACCCGCTCCTTAAACTCTTCCCGCAGCTTTTGGGTCAACTCTGGCCCTTCGTCGCTGGCGTAGACAACCGGCCCATCGAAGGTTGGGCTGTTAGCGGCAAAAGGCGCGGCGAAATCGCTCCATTTTTTTACATTTTTGACAATCACCAGCGCCGGTTCGGACAGATTAGCTCGCTTTACTGCCTGCAATTGAGCTGCCGTGATGCCATATTTGCCTTTCTGAGCGGCTAACAGCGGCGGCAAGTTCCAGATCAGGTTATAAGCAATGAAAATGATAACTAATCCCACAGGAAGCCAGCGTAAGTAAGAATTCCCTCCTCCTAAGAGGGGGAGGGTTAGGGAGGGGGTTTGACTTTCACCCTCCCTAACCCCCACTCCACGAAGGCGGAGAACCTGCTTCGGCCAATCAGCCAACATCTCCCCAGAAATCTGGATGCCCCGAACGGTTAACAGCAGAAACGCCGGCAGCGCATCGTAATAATACCTCGGAAAGCCACCGTCTGTCCCGCCGAAAGCCCAATAGAAAATGTGAACAAAAATCAGGCTGAGGATCGTTCCCAACAGCAGCCAATCCCAGCGAGTGGCTCGTCGGGCCAGAAACGGGATCGGCAAAAACAGCAGATTGCTCCAGCCGGGCCAGCCGAAGAGGCCCGCTGCCAGGGCAGCCAACTTGAGCCGGGTGTTGATGAAAATGGCATCGGTCAGGGTGTAGCCATAAGGGCCAATATCCGGCCCGAAGCCGACGCGGTCATACGGCCAGACGAGGAGGTAGGCGTTGAAGGTCGGCTCGCCGGTCATAGCCCACCAGTACAACGGCTGCAGGGCAGAAGTGGCTAATCCGCCCAGGGCCAGCCACAACAAAATTGTCCAGTGGATTTCTCGTCTTAAAACGAGTACCAGCAAAAACATCCCTACAGCCAGCCCAATTCCCACCCCCGCGAAAGGACGGGTGATGAAGGCAGCGCCGAGGCAGAGGCCGGTGAGGAGGGCGTAGAACGTGAAGCGTGTTCCGGTAGTTAGATGGAACAAAGCGACGAGCGCCAGCGTTGACCAAAACAGCGAGGCGGGATGCGACAGGAATGAGCTGGACAGAAAGAGAAAACCGGGCGTCGCTAAGCCCAAGCCAGCGGTCCACAAGCCGAGATGTTGCCCCATCTGACCCCCGATGTCTTTAAGACATCGGGGGTCAGAGTTATAGAAGCACCGCCCCAGCCAGGCAATTAATGCCAGTGTAGCTGCCGCCAGCAGCGTGTTGATGAGCCAGAGAGCGTTCAACCGCACTCCCAAGCTCAACAAGGCCGGCCAGCCGGGGGGATATTTGCCAAAACGCTGGCTCTGATAATCTACCACAAAAGGGGTCCAGAAAGCCTGCCGGTAGCGCGGCATCGGCGCGGTTAGCCGGTTTTTAGCAAAAACTTTGGCCTGGAAAATGTAGGCGACTTCATCTTCGGAGTGGGGGACATGTTCAAAAATTTGGTCGGAAAGAAAGGCAATGGTAAGAAAGGCGGTGAGACAAATGACAATTAAAGCAAAAACGGAAATATGGCGGGATAACAATTGAAGTAACCTGCTCAAAAATTGAAGAGCAAATGCCTAAACTACGGTTCCGACTGCCCCTCCGCTAACCATGCCTCGAACCTGGCAAAATCTTCTTGCGCCCCTTTTTGGTCCCCTCCTTGCAGCCGGGCAATACCCCGGCTGTTGTAGTAAAGCCCATTCTCCGGCTCTAACTCGATGGCTTTGTCACATGCTTGAAGTACCGTCTTGGCGAACCCATGCCGCGTCCCGGTATCACACAGGGTATGCCACGCTTCAGCGGAGTTGAGGGCAGCGGCCAGGTTAATTGCCTCCTTAAACTTGGCTGGGACAGTTTCTTCATCCGCTTGATTGGCCGCATCCACAGCCGCTGCCAGGACGTTTTCAAAAGTAGGCTGGGCCAGCCGTTGCGCTTCAGCCTGTGGATCAAGGCCAAGGCTGGAGTCCAGATCCAGGGCTTGCTGGAAGGTTGCCGCTGCTCCTTCGACATCGCTGGCCCTGGCCTGTTCTTTAGCTGTATCCAACAGACTTTGGACGCCTTCTTTGAAGGCTTGCTGCGCTTCGGCTTCGGGGTTAAGTTTAAGGGTTGGGTCAAGGGTGAGCAAATGGTTGAATTGAGCAATAGCCTCGTCAATTTGCCCATTTCTGGCCAGATCACGCGCCGCCTCAATCACACTGGCGGGAATGGGCAGGTCAGGGCAGGTGCGGTGGTAAGGCAGCGGGGCGGGTAAATAGGTAGCCCATTCTGCCGCACCCAGATTACGGGTGATCCATTGGCAGGAAGGCTGCATGAACTTGGTATTTAACAATTGAATGGTATGATCCTCTGAGGCTGAAGCCAGTTGTTGGCCGTCTGGACTCCAGGCGACGTCATGAACCCAGTCGGTGTGGCCGTGCAGGGTAGCAATTGCCTCCTCCTTAGCTACATCCCAAACGATAACAGTTTGATCATCTGAAGCGGAGGCCAACTGTTTGCCATCGGGACTCCAGGCAACACTATGAACCCAGTCAGTGTGACCATGAAGGGTAGTCGTCGGTTGGCCCGTTACTACATCCCAGATCATAACGGTTTGGTCAGTTGAGACTGAAGCTAATTGTTTGCCGTCAGGGCTCCAGGCGACACCAAAAACTTCCCCTTTATGACCGCGCAGGGTAGCGGTCGGTTGGTTTGTCGCCACATCCCAGACCATAACGGTTTGGTCGGTTGAGGCGGAAGCCAATTGTTTGCCATCAGGACTCCAGGCGACGCCTAAAACCTCTCCTGTATGGTCGCGCAGGGTAGCCGTCGGTTGGCCTGTCGCCACATCCCAGATCATAATAGTTTGATCCAGTGAGGCCGAGGCCAATTGTTTGCCGTCAGGGCTCCAGGCCACCTGCCTGACGATATCCGTGTGGCCGCGCAAGGTGGCGCTGGACTGACCTTCAGTCACATCCCAAATGATAACCGTTTCATCAGAGGAAGCTGAAGCTAATTGCCGCCCATCCGGGTTCCAGGCTACGTCGTTGACCACATCCGGATGGCCGCGTAAGGGAGTGGCCTGGCCGGTGGTCCTATCCCAAATAATAATTGTCAGATCGGCTGAAGCTGAAGCCAGATGGTTGCCTTCAGGACTCCAGGCAACGCTGTTTATTGAGTTAGTATGGCCCCGAAGCGTAGCGGCAGCCGGCCCATTCGCTATATCCCAGATGATAACAGTTTGATCGGCTGACGCCGAGGCCAGCCACAGGCCATCTAAGCTCCAGGCCATATCTTGCACTCCGCCAGTATGGCCGTGCAAAGTGGCGTCAGGCTCACCGGTGGTTGCATTCCAGAGAATAACGGTCTGATCCTCGGAGGCTGAAGCCAGTTGTAGGCCATCAGGACTCCAGGCCACGCTGTTAACCCAGTCGCTATGGCCACGCAGAGTAAAGATAGGTTGGCCGGTTACCACATTCCAGAGAATAATGGTCTGATCAACTGAAGTTGAGGCCAGGCGTTTGCCGTTGGGACTCCAGGCTACCCCGTAAACCCAGCTTGTGTGGCCGCGTAAGGTGCGTATCCGCTGGCCTGTCGCCACATTCCAAATGATAATTGTTTGATCACCGGAGCCTGAGGCTAATTGCTTGCCGTCGGGACTCCAGGCGACACCCTGGACCTCGCCGGTATGCCCACGCAAGGTGGTCGCCCGCTCCCCTGTCGCTACATCCCAAATGATAATCGTTTGATCAGGTGAGCTTGAGGCCAATTGTTTGCCGTCGGGACTCCAGGCGACGCGATAGACAATATCGTCGTGACCGCGCAGAATGGACGTCGGTTGCCTTGTGGCCACATCCCAGATAATGATCGTTTTATCAAACGAGCCCGAAGCCAGTTGTTTCCCATCAGGACTCCAGGCTACGCTAAATGCAGAGCCGGTGTGGCCGCGTAAGGTGGTAAACTGGCCGGTGTCTTTGTCCCAAATGGTAACAGTCTGATCGGCTGAGGCTGAAGCCAATTGCCGGCCATCCGGACTCCAGGCTACAGCAAAGACCGGCCCGGTGTGGTTTTCAAGAGTGGCTTGCAGCGGAAAGTAACGGTAGGGAACTTGCCCGATAACCCGCTCCGCCTCCAGGGTTTGGGTCAGCCCCTGGGCCTCAAAGAGTAAGAGCAGAGCCTGTTCTGGACTTTTATCCAATACACTCTGGGCCTGGCTGGTCAACTGGCGGGCATTGGCCAGGTTGGTCTGGCGTTGGGCCTCGACGGCATTGGTCTCGGCTATGATTTTTTCAGCCTGGGCGGTAGCCTCGGCTTGAGTGGCTTTAGTGGCTTGAACCTGAGCTTCAGCTTGGGAGCGGACAGCATTGAGAGCCTCTACCTGGGCGGCGTTCTCGGCGTTTTGTGCTCGCATAGCCTCGGCCTGGGCCGTGGCTTCGGCGCGGCTGGCCTGGGTGGCCCCGGCGACGGCTGTGGCAGCGGAGATAGCCTGCTGGGCGGCTGACCGGCTCTGAATGACGGCGATGACCAGAGCAGCCCCAAGGATAACCAGGACAGTTGCTGCAATCAGCCCGTACCGCCGCATTTGCGCCCGGCGGTAGGCGGCCTCGCTCAAATGCAGCAGTCGGGCGGCGTCGTCGTCCAGCCGCAAAAACTGGCGTTGGCTGTGGATGATATTAAATTTATCGTCACTCAAGAGCGTGCCGTGCCGCTTGAAGGTGGCTACCTCTTGTTGGAGCAGTTCCTCGGCGGCCTTATGGGCCTGGGTTTCCGGGTCCAGTTTGATTTCGGTGAGTAGATAGTCGTGGGCCAACTCGTAAGCCAGTTGGCTGATAGGTTCATCCTCTTCGACCACATTCAACAGTCGGGTTTCGACCAACTGATCCAGTAGACCGTCCAGGTTCTGGGCGCTGACCAGGTAAGTGGCCAGGGTGGCCGCCAGGTCGCTCTTGGCCCGGCGAATGCGCCGTTGGTCGGAGGAAACCAGGGCCATCAGCAGGTGGCGGGCAATCTCGCGCTCGGCCGGGCTGAGGGTGCGGCGCAGTACCCGGTTGAGATGGCCGCGCAAAATACCCTGGGCGCGCCCTTCCTCCTCGTATATTTGCAAGGTAATGGTGGGCGGCGGTTGTGGATTTTCACCCTGCCGCTCTTGTAAGGTGTTATAGAGGGCCGAGCAGACCAATTGGATTTGGGGAGGCGAGATTTCATCGCTTTGCTCATCGTGCAAATCTGTGAGCAGCGCCCCGACTAAGGTTGGTTCAAAGGTGATGCCCTGGCGGGCAGCCGGTTCGGTGATAACGGTTTTGGCTTCCAGGAAGTTCAAGCGGTTAAGCCGGTAATCGTTCTCAAAGGGGTTGCGAATACGGGGTCGAAAGTTAGCCAGGTTGCCAAAAAATTCGGTGCGCAGAGCCAGTACCCAGCGCACGTTGAGGCTTTCGTCCTCCAGGCAGCCGGCCAGTTCGGCCACAAAAGCTTGACGAAATTCCTCGTCAAGCAGGGTAAAGACTTCCTCAAACTGGTCAAGTAATAAATAGAGGGTAGATTGCTGGCCCAACACCTCCGTCACCTGGCGCAAAAAGTCCCGCAGTGAGACTTGGACCAGTTCTGGGTTTTCGGCCAGATTGGGCAGAAAGGCTCGTTTGATAACCAGGGTGGGGAACTGGTTGTAGGGCAGGAGATAGACCGGCAGATGGCCCTGCCCAATCAGCCGGTTGGCAATGCCCGCTTGCAGCAGCGAGCTTTTGCCCGCCCCGGACTCGGAATGGAGGATGGTCAGCCGTCCCCGCTGAAGCTGCCGCAGCAAGTCGGCAATGGCCTGGTCGCGGCCATAAAACAGTTCGGCGTCGCTGAGGGTGTAAGATTGCAACCCTTTGTAGGGGTTGCCGCCGGCGGTATCTGCGGTATCGGTAGCGATAGCCTGGAGGCGGCGGGCATAATCGCTGACGCCCTCGGCCAGGCGTTGGGCGACAATAGAACGGGCCTTGTCGGCTTCCTCAGCGGCGGTCAGGGCGCGCTCGACAATGTGACTGATGTTTTGGATAATCTGGTCGCCGGCTACGTAAGTTTCGGCGGTGATGTTGATGACCTGGCCGTCGCGCAGGGCCAGCAGCAGGGGTTTGAGGGCCTCTTCTAATTCGGCCTCGGATAATTGGCCGGCTAACGCTTGCTCAAGCAGGCTAATCGCATCGTAGTGATCCTGAATTTGATGGAGCAGTTCCAGGGGAGCATTGCCGCCGTACTTGGCCTGCCGTTCCTGGAGAATGTTGAGGTTTTTGGTTAGCTCAACCAGTTGCTTTCGCCGGGCAGCAACATCCAGAGTCGTTTGATCGGCGGCAAGCATCAGCAAATCCCCCTAATTGCAATGGATAAAAATTAGTTAATATTTGGGACAGACTAATTTTACCCCACGCCGCCGGTAGACACAAGTGATAAGCCAATGTCATTAAGTTAGCATTTTGGAGTAGAGGCTTTAGCCGAGGATCACTCGCCTAAAGGCTCGATACCGATCTTAACTTAATGCCATGGAGTGATAAGTTATCCGGGAAAATTTCGCTGGCGATAGAAATCGCAAGTGGCCGGTCGCAGCCTGCGACCGGCCACTTGATTGAGGCTAAGACTTGCGTTTAAACTTGATAAAGTACCACTGTTTGTCATTTGCGTTGGTGTCAAAAGGAACGTCTTCCGATTGGCGCACTCCGTTGGCGTCTTCCAGGTGCATCACCCAACTGGTCGTTTCAATGCCGCCGGGCGGCTCGAATTTGACATTGCCGCTTTTGATGACCTCACCGGGAGCGTTATAACCCTCGTAATACCAGGTGGAGAGGGGGCTTTCGTAGGTCAGGTTATGATCCAGCCGCGTGCCGACAACTTTCATATCGCCAATCGGGATATCGTTGGGGTCAACAATGGCGACATAGATAACGATGAAAGAGTTGGTGGTGGGGCTGTTGTAAAATTCGGCCAGGAGAAAATTATAGCCCGAATCGGCGGGCGCAGCCGCCGCAACCGCCGGAGGCTGGACAGACTCGCTACCTGGGGCTAAAGGCGAGCTGAAGGTAGAGACATCTGCCAGGACCGGTGGGGCCGCCGCCACCGCCGGACTGGTGGGTATGGGCGAGGTGAAAGGAGAGTCAACGACGGGCGGGGGTGCGACCTCGACCGGGACGCTGGGAGGTTCGGGTGGAGGGACATCGGCAGGAAGTGGAGTGGGCATGACGAGGACGAAGGTAGGGGTAGCTGTAGGCATAGGGGTATCGGTTGGCCAGGGCGTGTCGGTTGGTAGGGGTGTAACCGTACTGGTTGGCGTAGGCGGAATGGTCGGCAACTTTACCAGGCGGAGCGGGTCAGTTGGCGTGGCGGTTGGCTCATCGAACATCTGGAGCATTTCAGCGAATAATTTGGCAAAGTTATCCGGGGTCGGCGTGGCGGTGGGCCGGGGCAGACGAGGCGACGGCAGCGGAACCGGCGCGACAACAGGAGGCGCAGTTTGCTCAGGCAGAGACAATTCACTCAGGCCGGGGACAAGGGTGGGAGACGCCGATGGCAGCACCACATATCGGGGCCGTGTAGGCATGGGTTTTTCGCGAGCGCCTGAACTTGAGGTCATACTACATGCCAGGCCGGTTATAAGGAGAATGAGCAAAGGGTAGATGGGGGATAAACGTCGGCGCTTCATGCGATCACCTGCTTTCTAACTAAACCGACTAACCCTATCTTAGTGAAACCTCGCCCGCTTAGCTACGGTTTGAAGCTGCACCTTTCAAGGTTTTATAATAACTGGGTGAACCTCCCTTTCCTCACTTATAATCTTACCAATTTATCAGGGCAATTTCAATAATACTTAAGAGCGATATTGGGTAATACTAAATGGACTCGGGGTCACTGACTGGGCCGCAAGTCTTTGATTTCCAATTGCATCCGCCGCTCGCCGTTCCATTCGTTGAATTCGAGCATATAAGCAATATCAATTTGCTGGGATAGTCGCAGCCTGTTAGCCCAGTGACTCTGGCGAAAGGCGACTGCGCTCCAAATTTGCTTGCCGTCGTGCAGGGCCAGGCGGAGATGCTGGTTTTCCTGGCCCATAGTTTTAAGACTTTTAATGGTCAAATTGCGGCTGAGAAAGGTGGGGGTGGGGTTGCCGTAACCAAACGGCTGCAAGGCAGTGATGGCCTCGGCCAACCCCGGCTTGACCCCCCTTAAATTGACTTCGGCGTCAATCGTGAGGCTGGGCCGCAGCGCAGCCACGTCCAACCGCTGTTGGGCGACTTGCAAGAGGCGGGCCTCAAAAACCGGCACATTTTCATTGGCCAGGGTAAAGCCGGCGGCGGCAGCGTGACCGCCATAACGAATTAACAAATCGGCACACTGATCTAACGCCTCGGTGATATGAAAGTCAGGAATACTGCGAGCTGAGCCTTTGGTGTACTGGGAACCGCGCTCGGCCACCAGAACAGGCCGGTAAAATTCCTCGCTCAACCGGGAGGCGGCCAGCCCGACAATACCGGGGTTGAAATCGGCGTGGTGAATGAAGTAGAGCGGGCGGCGGACGTTGTCGGCCAGAATGGCTTGCCGGGCCACCTCTACGGTTTGTTGAGTCAACCTTTGACGTTCTCGATTCTGCAAATCGAGTTGGGTGGCCAGGTGGATGGCTTCAAAATCGGTTGCGGCCATCAGGAGTTGATAAGCAGCCAGAGCGCTGTCGAGGCGGCCGGCGGCGTTAAGACGTGGTCCAATCGCAAAGCCAATGGTTCCGGCGGAAATGACCGGCCTGGTCCCAATTTTTTCCATTAGAACGGCCAGCCCTGGCCGCAGAGAGTGGTTGAGACGGTGCAGGCCAGCCTGGGCTAATTTCCGGTTTTCACCATAGAGCGGGGCCAGATCGGCGATGGTGCCCAGGGCAACCAGATCGAGAAAATCGGTAGGCTGGAGGCCATTTGCCTGGAATGAGCCGCGATTTGCCAGGGCTTGCACCAATTTATAGGCCAGACCCACTCCGGCCAAATCTTTAAAAGGATAAGTGCAGCCCGGCTGTTTGGGGTTGATAGCAGCCAAGGCTGGCGGCGCCTCATCGCCGACATGGTGGTGGTCGGTAATGATAATATCCAGCCCCAAGCTGTTGCCATAGGCCACCTCTTTGACCGAGCGAATGCCGCAGTCAACCGTGAGGACCACTTTCACCCCCTGGCCGGCCAGTTCAGCCAGGGCCTCGTTATTCAGGCCGTACCCTTCGTCGAAGCGATTGGGGATATAAGCCCGCACCTGCGCTCCCAAAGCGGTCAAAGCCTGGACCATCACCGTCGTGGCTGTAACGCCGTCTACATCGTAGTCACCGTAGACGGCAATCGTCTCCTGGTTGGCAATCGCCTGGCTAAGACGGGCGACGGCTTCGGCCATGCCTTTCAGAGCGAGAGGGTCATCATTGGACCAACTATGAGCCAAAAACTCATGCACTTCCTGGGGTTGGGTGAAGCCACGATTGTAGAGAATTTGGACAATCAGTCGGGGTAAATCGGCAAATTGGGCAAAATGAGCTTCGGGCGCGCGCGGTGAAACCTCCCACCGTTTTAATGATGTGGACAACTCTGATCTCCAAAGATTATAACCGACAAAATGCAATTATAATCCAAAGACCGGCCAGACCCAAACTCGACTGAGGATAAAAAATCCCCCACCAACCGGCGGGGGACTGAAAAGGTTTGATTGAGTTATTGAGCCAAATTTTAGAGCAATTTAAATCCAACCCTGCCCTTTAAGAAAGCCGGTCAGGCCAGGGATTTCAAAGTATTCGCCCTGATAAGCTTTAAAGGCCCAGTAGAACGTGACCAGCCAGAGCAATAAAGGCACGCAGGCCAAGATGATGGTCCAGCCCAAGACAATGCTGGCGATAATGATAACGACATTTACGGCCAGAGCTTGAACCGCATGATACTTTTGGAAAGGGCGCTTTTTCATGTCTTCCACCAGCAGGATGATGAGCGCAACAATCCCAATGGGGTAAGATAGGGCGGCCATCAGTTTATCTTGATCATTAATATCGTTCATTGGATAATTTTGCCTCACTCGATACAATTATTACTGTTTGATAATTTGTGACGGGTTGTTCACCCTGATGAATTGTTGACACAGGGGAGTTTATTTTTCCCAGAACCACTCCATATCGCCAATAGGCTGGCCTTTTTGAAGCTTGTCGGCCAGCATGTAGGCATCAATGGCGCCCAGGATATTGATAATAACACCAAGGCCAAATGCACAGTACAGGAGCAACGTCACAACAATCAGGATAATCCCCTTTTTTTGTTGTCCCAGGTATATTTGTCCAACGCCACCTAGTAAGAAAAAGCTCAGGATGGCTGCTAAAATTGGGTTTTTAGGCGGGTCACTCGGTTGAATCTGCATGGTTGAGCTGAACATTCTATTCACTGCCTCCTTAATTTTTATGTGCAGGTTTGAAATGTTACCAGACGATCTAATTCTAACATAGGTTTGAGTCCCATGCAACATAACCGCTTTTTTTTGGAAAATTTGGATGCGTTGGGTCCAGGATTTTAGATTTTAGATTTTGGATTTTAGATTGAATCAGCCTAGAATGAATATAAATTGAAAGACGAGCGTAAATTTTTTGTGGCAAAAAGAATTATTTTTATGGGTACGCCGGATTTTGCCGTGCCGGCTTTATCCGCTTTAATTACCCCCCCACCTCCCCCCGGCCCCCCCCTGCAAGGAGGGGGAGTAAGGGGGGGGTACGAAGTCGTCGCTGTTGTCACCCAGCCGGACCGCCCCAGCGGGCGGGGCAAGCAGTTGATCCCTTCGCCGGTTAAGCGATTGGCCCAGAGCGCGGGGTTGAAGGTGCTTCAGCCCGAAACTCTCAAAGATGAAGCAGCCGTGGCTGAACTGGCGGCGCTTCAGCCGGATCTGATGGTGGTGGCGGCATTTGGCCAGATTTTGCGCCAGAATGTCTTGGCCATGCCGCCATATGGCTGTATCAACATCCATGCCTCGCTGCTGCCGCGCTGGCGAGGCGCTGCGCCGGTGGCAGCCGCCATTCGCGCCGGCGATGCCGAGACCGGGGTGACGTTGATGCTAATGGATACAGGGTTAGACACCGGCCCCATGCTCGCCCGTCGCAGTGTACCGATCACCTTTCAGCATACTGCTGGAACGTTAACGGCTGAATTGGCTGAAGTCGGCGCTGCCCTGCTGCTTGAAACGCTGCCTTCCTGGTTCGCCGGTGATATCGAGCCGCAACCTCAGGATAACAGCCAGGCCACGCTGGCCCCGCGCCTGAAAAAAGAGCAGGGCGCGATCCATTGGACGCAATCGGCCGTTGAGATTGAGCGCCAGGTCCGCGCCTTTGACCCCTGGCCCGGCACATTTACCGAGGGACCGCGCGGCCCTTTCAAAATCTTGGCGGTCGAGGTAGCTGAGATGATTGATCCGCCGCAAACCAGACCCGGTACGGTCTTTAGACACCAAAGCCGAGTCTATGTGTCCACAGGCCAGGGGGTGGTTCGCTTGGTGATCGTGCAGCCGGCCGGAAAAAAAGAAATGACTGCCGAGGCTATGCTTAACGGTCAGCCTGAACTATTGGGGGCGCGGCTGGGCGAGGTCGAAGTTTAAAAGTTAGGGTCTTATAGGCGTTGAACTGCGGTTGGAAATAAATTATGCACGAGGCCGTAAATTATTGTCTGAATCTAAACGAGGCGAGCATTGACTTTTTGCGCCTTATTGAGGCCCAAATGAGCATTGTGGCTGATCTCAGCCGGGCTGATATTCTATTGTATGCCCGCAAGTCGGAGCAAGAGGCGATCGCTCTGGCCCACGCGCAGCCCCACTCTCTGGCTCATGTTTACAACAAAAGCCGGGAAGGCTATATCATTACCAACAAAACCCGGCCCGAAGTGATGCAGACCTTGCTGACCGGCCGGCATCAGAAAGAATACCGCAGCTTTATCGCCGAAGGAGCGCCAGTCGTCAGGCAGGCGCTGCCGGTTCTGTACCCGCCGCCGCTGGCTGCTTTTAGCTCCGCCGGCGAGACCAGCGAACAGCCGCGAGTCATAGCCGCGTTGATTATCGTCACCAATTTGATCGAGCATGAGCGCCACCGGCTGCGCAGCCGGGTTTTTCAGCAGGCCCTGAAAAGATTGCAGGTAATGGTTTCGTACGGCCAGGTTCTCGGGGCGGAGGCGTTAACTCCTTTTGGGGAGCAGGATGGAATTATTTTTGTGGATAGCTTGGGGATGGTGCAGTACGCCAGCGGAATTGCTTTAAACCTTTACCGCCGCCTGGGTTATAAGGAAAATATCGTAAAACGCCGCCTGGCTGATCTGGATACTGCGGATGAGGAAATCCGGCAGACGGCTTTAACTCAAAATCGCTGCCTGGAACGTGAAACCAAAGAAGGAGATCGTTATTGGGTGCGCAAAGCCCTGCCCCTGGAGACTTACTCCCCTGGCCGGCGGCCCTGGTCAGACTCCTTTAAACGCGGCAGGCTGGTTGGAAAAGAAGATGGAATGATCATCGCTTTCCATGATGCGACGGAGAGCCGGCGGCAGGATCAGGAAATTCGGGTCAAAAATGCCATGATCCAGGAAGTCCATCACCGGGTCAAGAACAACCTGCAAACCATTGCCGGGCTGTTACGCATGCAAGCCCGGCGGGTTAAATCTGAAGAGGCCCGCCAGATTCTGGATGAAACACTCAATCGAATTCTAAGCATCGCCGTTATCCACGAATTTCTGTCCAATGAAAATTCCAATATCATCAATATCAAAGAGGTCAGCCACCGGATTGTGGCCCAGTTTCGGCAGGGAATGCTTAATCCCGAAAAAGAGATTTGCCTCGAATTAGTGGGCGAGCCGATTTATCTCCCGGCGCGGCAGGCCACCGCCTGTTCATTAATTATCAATGAGTTGTTGCAGAATGCGATTGAGCATGGCTTTGAACATAAACAAAAGGGATTTGTTCGGGTAAATTTGGCAGATGAGGGCGATCAGGTTATCATCACTGTCGCCGATAACGGCGATGGCTTGCCCTCCGACTTTAAATTAGACCAAGGCGACAGCCTGGGCTTTCACATTGTAAAAATTTTGGTTGAAGAGGACCTGAAGGGCCAGCTTCAACTGGAAAACGGCAACGGCTTGGCCGTCACCGTAAAATTCCCTAAAATCTTATTCAGAGGTGAGGAAGGGTGGAAAGAACACGCGTCATTATAGCGGATGATGAGTCTATCGTTAGGACAGATTTAAAAGAGATGTTGACTACGCTGAACTACCTGGTAGTGGGTGAGGTTGGCGACGGGCAGAGCGCGGTCAATTTGGCCCGCGAGTTAAAACCCGATGTGGTGTTGATGGATATTAAAATGCCCGATATGGACGGCATCGAGGCCGCCAAAATTTTAACCGAAGAACAAATTGCGCCGGTGGTCCTGCTGACGGCTTACAGCCAAAAAGATTTGGTGGATCGAGCCAAGGAAGCCGGGGTGGTGGGCTATCTGGTTAAGCCCTTCCGTGAGGCGGACCTGCTGCCTGCCATCGAGGTAGCCCTGGCCCGCTTCGGCGAGTTCAAGCAGATGAATCAGGAGGTCCACGATTTGCAGGATGCGTTGGAGACCCGCAAATTGGTGGATCGGGCCAAAGGTATTTTGATGGATGCGCAGGGCCTGGAAGAGCAAGAAGCCTTCCGCCGTATCCAGAAAATGAGCATGAACACGCGCAAGCCGATGAAAGAAGTGGCCGAGGCGATTATCCTCGCCCACAAAGCCGGGCAGGGGGAATAGAGGAGGGGAGGATTGGAAGGCTGGAAGGTTGGTTAAAAGATTTTCCAGCCTTCCAGCCCTCCCCCCCTTCCAGTAGTACAAGATGACACTCCTTAGAATCGCCCTGGCCCAGATCAATGTTACCGTCGGCGATGTTCAGGGCAATACGTCGAAAGTAAAAGAATACCTGGAAAAAGCCAGGGCGGCCCAGGCGGCGATTGTCCTGTTCCCGGAGCTGACCTTGGCCGGGTATCCGCCCGAAGACTTACTGCTCAAGCCCGGTTTTGCCGCCGCTAATTGGGCCGCTCTGCAAAGCCTGCTCCCTCATACGGTTGGATTGACAGCGGTGGTCGGCTTTGTGGACCGGCAGGATGACCTGTTCAATGCGGCGGCGGTCCTGCACGATGGGCAGTTGGCCGGTATTTACCACAAATCCCTCCTGCCCAACTATGCCGTTTTTGATGAGGATCGGTACTTTGCCCAGGGTGACACGCCCATTCTGTTTAACCTGCCGGCGACAAGTTCAGATATATCCCCCAAAAAAGAAATCTGTTTCGGGGTGAGCGTCTGTGAAGACATCTGGTATCCGGCCGGCCCGCCCGAAGCCCAGGCGGCTGCCGGAGCCGAACTACTGCTCAATATTTCGGCTTCACCCTATCAGAGCGGCAAAATAAAAAGCCGGGAGCGCATGCTGGCGACCCGCGCCGCCGATAACGTGGCTCTCGTTGCCTTTTGCAACCTGGTGGGCGGGCAGGATGAGCTGGTTTTTGATGGCAGCAGTGTTATCTTTGATGAACGGGGCAACTTGCTGGCCCGGGGCAAATCTTTTGCCGAAGATTTGGTGCTGGCCGAGGTCAATATCGGCAATGTTTTCCGCCAGCGCTTGCGCGACCCCCGCCGGCGTAAAGATGGCCTGGCGGAAATTTACGGCGACCGTTTTCAGCGCATCTCACTCTCGCCTCATGAGTCCTCTGCGCCTCTTCGCCTCATCACCTCTCTCGCCTCCCCGCTTGAGCCGGTTGAAGAAGTCTACCAGGCTTTGGTGCTGGGGACGCGGGATTACGTCCGCAAGAACGGCTTCAGCAAAGTGACCCTGGGCTTGTCCGGGGGAGTGGACAGCTCCCTGGTCGCGGCCATCGCCGTGGATGCTTTGAGCGCGGAAAATGTCATTGGCGTCTCCATGCCGTCACGCTATTCGTCGGACCATTCCAAGAGCGACGCCGTGGAGTTGGCCCGGCGGTTAGGGATTCGCTTGGAGGTGATTGCCATCGAGCCGGTCTATCAAGCCTATCTGGACATGCTGGCCGATGTCTTTACCGGAACCAATCCCAATGAAGCTGAAGAAAATTTGCAGAGCCGGGCCAGGGGCAATACCCTCATGGCTTTGAGTAACAAATTCGGCTGGCTGGTGCTGACCACCGGCAACAAAAGCGAAATGGCTGTCGGCTATGCCACCATTTACGGTGATATGGCCGGCGGTTTTGCTGTGATCAAAGATGTCCCCAAAACGCTGGTTTATGCCTTGTGCCAGTATCGCAATGAAAAAATCGGCGAGGTGATCCCTGAAAGTGTGCTGACCAAGCCTCCCTCGGCAGAACTGCGGCCCAACCAAAAAGATACCGACTCGCTGCCGGAGTACGACATTTTGGATGGCATCCTGGCCGCTTATGTGGAAGAGGATTACAGCGTGGCTGAGATTGTCGCCTTAGGCTTTGACGAAGCTACGGTGCGCCGGGTTATTCGCATGGTGGACCGCAACGAGTACAAGCGCCGCCAGGGACCTCCCGGCCCCAAAATTACCACCAAGGCTTTTGGCAAAGATCGCCGCCTGCCGATAACCAATCGCTACACCGGCTAACTTCCCGGTTTTAACTCCAGAAAACAAAAACGCTCGGCTTTGACCGAGCATTTTTATTTTGCATGGGCCCTGTAGGGATCGAACCTACGACCAACCGGTTATGAGCCGGCCGCTCTAACCGCTGAGCTAAGGGCCCAATAAAAAAAGCGGGCAACGGGGCTCGAACCCGTGTAACTAGCTTGGAAGGCTAGGGCTTTACCACTAAGCTATGCCCGCATAGTATTATTAATTATATCCAATTAAGGGTTGGTGTAAAATTTTGGACCTGCCCCGAAATTTAGGTGGTCCTATAGGACAAGCCACTTATCCCCCATTACTTTTGTAACTGCTCAGGCTAAAGTTGACTGGCACTTGGTTAGCTCTAAGCTTCGCTGTTTTCAAGCGTCTTACCAACGAGCAAAGTGCCAGTCACCTGAGTAGTTCGCGTGTCCTACGTTACTTTTTAAGATTGAGCTGTTCTTTGATTTCGGCGTCAATCTTGCGAATATCAGGCGGCTTGGTGATGAACTTATTAGCCCCGACCTGCTTGCACAAATCCCGAGTCTTGGCATCGGTAAAAGCCGATAAGACGAATATGGGGATATTGGCCGTGGCTGGATTGCCGCGTAAAATCTGGATGGCCTGATCCCCACTCATCACGGGCATGCGCATGTCCATCAAAATAATATCGGGCAGCCAGCTTTCGGCTTTCTCGACACCCTGCTTGCCGTTATCGGCACAAGCCACCTCGTAGCCCAGTATTTGCAGCATTTGGGCTAAAGATAACTGCAAGGTTTTATCGTCTTCCACATACAGGACACGAATAGGGATAGTAGTGTTGCTGGACATCGGAACACTCTCCAGGATGTAGTTGTTAAGCCGGATGTTCTGTCGGGGTGGGCGGATTCGAACCGCCGACCTCTTGGTCCCAAACCAAGCGCTCTAACCGGGCTGAGCTACACCCCGAATTTGGCTAAAGTATACTCTAAATCATTCTATAAATCAATTATCGCGCCCACCAGATTTGAGCTAACAGCCAATCCGGCAGGTTATTACCGTCCCAGGGCGTTATCTTAACCGGCGTCCCGCCTGCCGCGCTGACCACATAAATCGCCCAACCGCCCCCCCCATCCGAAACATAGGCAATTTGCGAGCCGTCGGGGGACCAGGCCGGCAAGCCGTCTTGACCGGGTGAAGTAGTAATTTGGCGAGGGGCGCTGCCAGCGGTATTGATGGTATAAATATCCCAATTGCCCCCCTGGGTGGACATGTAAGCCAGTTGTGACCCATCCGGCGAAAAATCGGGGGAGCGGTCGCTTTCGTGGTTGGTCAGGCGGGTGGCTTCCCCGCCGTCGAAGGGAACAACATAAATACCGGGATTGTTACCGACGGGGTCGGTGCCCTGGTAGGCAATCAAGTTGGTAGATGACCAGTCGGGGGTGCGGCCGTCTCTTAAAATGATGGGATCACTTTTGCCGTCGGCAAAGCCCAGGAGAACCTGCCAGCGGCCTGTGCCTGGCTCTTGGGCCGGAAAGATGAAGCGGCTGCTGTCGCTGCCCCAGCGCGGCAAAATATGGCGTTGAAATTGAGTAATTCGGGCATCCTCGCCGCTGGTCAAATCAAAACGGTGAAACCCCTCGGCGTCCAGCAGCTCGGAATGGTAGACCAGCCAGCGCCCATCCGGGCTAACCGCCGGCATCGTGCCGTTAATGACGACCAGCTTGGGAGTACCTCCGCTGGCTGGCACGGCCAGAATCTCCCAGCGCGCCTCAGCCGGGTTAAAGGCTGAAAAGTAGATCAGGCCGCTGCCCCCCCCAGCAGGTGCAGCCGGCTTGGCGGCGGTAGTTGACGTGACATTAGAAGTGGCGGCAACAGAGGCCGAGCCAGCGGCGCCAGCAGGCGCGGTTGCTTGGGGCGTCACCTGTAGAGTTGAGCCGTTGGCATCGGCCACTTGCATTTGGTTGCACTGCTCCGTGCTGATCTCGGCTTTGGCCTGGAGAGCGGCGTCTGGCTCAAGACGGTTGGCAGCCAGAAATTGTGTTTCGGCCTGGCACCACTCCTCTTGCTCCACCAACGTATCGCCGTACAGCTCATATGCGTCCAGCAGGCGCTTTTCGACATCCAGGTAAGCGGCATCCTCGTCGTAGAGCTGGCTGAGGGCAGCAATAGCTGTTTCCTGGTCGGTCCCTTCCGTCGCTTTACCCTCGATATACCACGCGGCTTTGGTCAGCTCGACGGTCACTTCGGGGTCAGTGGGACGTTCGGCCAGCGCCCGCTCAAAAGCCTGGAGCGCCTGGTCAATCTCATCCGGGGTAATCAATTGCAGGCCCAGTTGGTAATTGGCCGTGTAAATCAACTCAGAGACCCGTTCCGGTTGGTAATCCGGGTCGAGGTCGCGGATTTGAGCCAGGGTTTCCACCGTCTCGGCCCATTTTTTCTCTGTCACCTGAGCCTCGGCCTTTTCCATAATCGAGGCTGCTGCCGCCGTGCGTGTTTCCGAAGTGGGAGTTGGCCGGGCCTGGGTAATGCGCCGGGCTTCGCGCAGAGCCTCGCGGGCTTCGAGCAGGCCGGGGTTCAGGCTCAGCGCCAGTTCAAACTCGGCAATGGCAAGCTCCAGCGAATTGTTTTTCACATGCTCCTGGCCCCGCTCAAAATGCGTTTGCGCTTCGGCCTGCTTGGCCGAGGTTTGTTCTTGCAGGCCATGATAGGCCCCCAGGAGACCAATCCCGCCGTAGAACAGGCCAATGCACAAAAAAATGCCCAGACAGCCCAGCAGGGTCCGGCGCTTGGTGAAGCGGCGCGGCTGCGCTTCGGCGGCCAGGTCCGCCTCGTCCTGATCATCGGCCAAATAGCCGCCGTCCTCGGCATAGTCTAAGGCTGGTTCGCCGGTTTCGTACCCGGCATAGTTGTCATAGTAGGCTGATTGACCCTCATAGCCTTCGTCGTAGGTATTATCGCCTTGACCATATTCTCCATAATCGGCGTAGGGGTCCTGATACCCGGTGTATTCGTCTTCCAGAAACTCATCCGCTGGACCGGCATAGTCAGGCAGGCCTGAGGAATAAGCCGGATAGGCGGCGTCATCCTCCAGGATAGAATCGAAGGAAAGTTCGCCGTAAGGCGCGGCGGACGAAACCGGAGTCGGCTCCTCATAGAGCGGCTGCGGCTGGCCGCAATAGGGACAGACATCTTCCAGATTGCTGTAAATAGTGCCGCAGCTTTCACATTGAATGTCGAATTCGTCAGTCATGATGCGTGATGCGTGATGCGTGATGCGTAAAAAAGTCACGTATCACGCATCACGTATTATCTTTCAAGGTTGATAATCTAATAAGATAGTTCCGGTTTCATCTGCAAGTTGGACTCGCAGCGGCCCGGTTGTCGCGGCGAAGGGCCAGCGCAGGGGCGCGGCCGGGTCGGCGTTAACCGGCTGGCTCAGGAGATTTGTCTCCCCGGCCAAAACGCTGATTGTACCGCGAGTCGGGCGGGAAACCAAAAGCGCGACCTCGCTCTGGCCGAGGGCAATGGCAGCATGCTCGTTAGCCCAGGTCAGACCGCCCAGCCCGGCCAGCGGCCACCACCGTTCCCGCCACTCGACCGCGCCGCCAGGCGGAACGGTCACATCGTCTTCCGGCCAGAAGCCCCGGTTGGCCCCGCCCCAGAGTTCAAAATACTGCGAGGCGTCGTCGGTGTAGCTTTTATCGGGGAAAGCTGAACCGAAGGCAAAAAGCTTGTTGCCGGGCACCTGGCCTGGCTGGATCAGCCGGACCACGCCGACGTTGGTGTCGGGATTGTACGCGCCGATAAAGGGCGCATTCAGATCAGGAGCGAACGCACCCAGGTAGTTGGCCCAGTGGCGGTAGTCGCGCAAATCGGTCTGCCCGGCGACAGGCCAGGACAGCTCCTGCCGCTCGCCGGGAATGGTCCAGCCCGGCTCGCCCCGGCTGTGAACAATGACTTTATCCACCGGAATGACAAATTGGGTCTGGGGCGACATCGAAGCCGAACCCAGGGTCAGGGCGGCGTTGGTCCAGAACTGGACCGGCGCGGCCTGGGCGCTCTCGTTGACCAGCCGGGGCGCGACGGTAAAGGCGGCGCTGTCCGGCGGCAGGGTAACGCTGACCTCCGCGCCGACCCGGCCCCCGGCCCGGTCGCTCAGGGTAATGGTCGCGCCTTCAGCGGTGACGCTGGTGGTATAGTGCCAGGGCACGCCAAAGCGGTAGCCGTGCTCGTGGGTGGGATAGGCCCACTCCATGCCGCCGGTCGCCAGCCACCAGTTGGCTTCGTAGGGCTGCAGCACGCCGTAGCGCGAGGGCTTGACGACCGGGTTGTGGTAAAAGATTTCCTGGCCGGTGGCCTTGACGACAGCGCTGTACAGGCGCCCGCCCAGATCCGGCAGAAAGGTCAGCCGCAGGTAGGGGTTTTCCAGGACGACGCCGGTGTAGGTTTTCGGCGTTGGACCGGGACCGGCGGCTTCGTAGGCGGCGCGGTTGAAGTAAAAGACCGGGATGTTGTAGACCGGGTCAAGCTGTTCGGTCAGGAAATCCCAGATGGGATAGGTCGGCAGGGTGAGGGTAGTCATGGAAACCTGGACCGGAGAGGCGGGAGGAGGGGAGGCGAGGGTTGGGGAGGCGAGGATGCGGGAAGGCGTGGGCGGAGCAGGCAGCGGTGTAGCCGTTGGTGCAGGCGTGAGGGTGGGGGGAGCGCTGACGGGCGTGGGGTTGGGCGCGGGGGTTGAGGGTAAAGGGGTGGGGGTAGGGGTTGGCTCTAGCGTTGCTGTGGGCGGAAGGGCCGCTGCTTCGGGCGCGGCTTCGCTGCCGCAGCCCACGACCATAAAAAGCGCCGCCAGGCTCAGGGCTATGGCGGCCAGAGAGTGCCTATGGGACAGGTGTTGCTTCATACAGAGGGGCTATGATAGCACCAAATGAAGGGAATGTCCAAATGGGGTATGTTTCAATTACAGGAGTTACGCAGTTGTAGGATTTGCCCCCCTCCGCTTCGCGTCCCCCCACAGGGGGGAGAATTAGCTTAAGTCCCTCCCAAAGGGAGGGATTTAGGGAGGGCTTTTCCACCCACCGCGTAAGTCCTGTCAATTAGGCTATATTCTTTCCAGGGACGATGTTCTCTGGTACTATTTAGTTCTCAAGATTGCTCCCCGTGGGGAGGTTTACCGATGAACGTACAAATTATCGAGCGAGACGGCAAGCCGGAATGGGCGGTCATTCCCTATGAATTATATCTGCAACTGGCCGAAGAGGCAGAGATGTTACAGGATATTGGCGATTATGATGCGGTCAGGATGAAGGTTGAGCGGGGTGAAGAAGAGTTAATTCCGAGTGACGTGGTCTACGCGATTATGGACGGCGAAAACCCGATTAAAGCCTGGCGAGAATACCGGCAACTGACCCAACAGCAGTTAGCCCAGGCGGTAGGAATCAGCACTCCCTATTTGTCGCAACTGGAAAGGGGCAAACGAACCGGCACGACCGAAGTATTAACCGCGATGGCGAAAGTTCTAAAGGTATCTCTGGATGAAATCATAGTGCTGCCGGAGAAAGACCAATAGATAAGAGAGTAGTATGGGGTACAGTACTGTAAACTTGGTTAGATAGTCAGTAACGCAGATAGATCATTGACAAGTAGAAGAATTGATCGTAACATCAGCTCGGTTACCAGTTTAAAGATAATTCAGCTAAACCGACCAGGAAATCAAAATGAAGCAACACGAAGCTGTGATTGAGGTGATGAAAGCCAATGGTGGCTTTGCTACATTTAGCCATCTTTATGCCGAAGTCTTGAAAGTGCCTGGTGTGAAGTGGGGGACGAAAACGCCTTTTGCCTCCATCCGGCGGATTGTCCAAGATGAGCGTTTCTTCTTCAAAATTCGGCCTGGTCTATGGGCGCTTAATGAATTTAAAGATAAGCTGCCATTTTCAGAGTCCATCAGTCCAAAAGCCCCAGAACAAAAGCAAGCCGAATTTAATCATACTTATTATCAAGGGCTACTGGTGGAAATCGGCAATTTAAAAAAATTGGCTACCTTCGTGCCAAACCAAGATAAGAACAAGCAATTTCTCAACAAACCCCTCGCTCAGGTAGCCACCGTACAAGAATTTTATCGATTTACCTATGAGGACATCGTCAAACAAGCACGTACCGTTGATGTGACGTGGTTCAACGAAAGAAAACTACCAAACGCTTTCATTGAGGTGGAGCATTCGACGGATATTCATAGGTCGCTTCTTAAGTTCGTCGAGTTGCAAGATTTTTATACGGACTTTGTTATTGTTGCGTCAGAGGCGCGCAAAGTAGAGTTTACTTCCAAGCTTGCGCTCAGTGCATTTCAGCCTATCCAAAAAAGGGTCAAGTTTTGGGATTATGAAAATGTCTCAAAACTTCATGCAAATTTGTCTGAATTACTACTAATTGAGCAAATGATTTAATCAGCGAGAAGTACTAGCAATTGGTCATATTGAAAGGATTAAGAAGATAGAAATAAGCGAACGCGATCCCAGAATGGTTCTTTTTGACGAATTACTCAGATTGGGTCTTAAAAAAAGATATGCCGGGCCAATAGCCCTTGATGCGGGAAGTAGCCAGGTATTAGTTGATAGAGATTATCTTTACTCAATGGGGGTGGAAGAGCAGGTATTACAAGATAAAATATTGTTTCTGATAACGAGATTTAAGCTTGGAGATTTCGGGTGAGAGGAGCGGCCCGCTCTATTAATCCTCATCTTTTAGAATCCTTTGATGAGCGGCTTTTACTCCCGCCTTTTCATTAAGTAAGTCAGCTATTGTTTTGGCTCGTTGTTCAGCAGGCATATCTTCGGTTTCAAACGTGCCACATATACAAAATTCTTGACGAGTTTGGGTGTTGAAAACCACAAAAGTATCTGAGTCAAATTGATAATAGTCGTACATTAGGTTCTCTTTGCTACCTTTGGGCTAATCATACCATAACTCGCTTATTTCTCCATACCCAGCACAACTGCAAGTACTCCCGCCGCTGGACCGGCGAAGCCAGCCGCTACAAGTTTTACCTGATCATGCACGAGCACCTGTTTGTTTTCCGCAAGCCACAGCCGGGCGAGGATTTGGGCCGGATTCGCTACAGCGTGTGGCGGCCCTCCGCGTAAGTGCAGCCCTGCTGTTGCCTTCATCTTCTAAAATTATATCTTGGTCCTGTCACAGAAGGATCGCGTAATTGAAATCATCCTCTGACAAAATAAGGAACAAACAGATGAAAGCAGAATATGATTTCAGCAAGGGAAAACGGGGAGCCATTGACCCGCTGCCGTCTGGAAAAACTCGAATTACCATTCGCCTTGACAATGACATCCTGGATTGGTTTCGAACCCAGGTCAATACAGCCGGGGGCGGCAACTATCAAACTTTGATTAACGATGCTCTCCGCAGCTACATTCAACAAGAGGCAGAACCGTTAGAAGAAACGCTCCGGCGGGTGGTTCGAGAGGAATTAAACACTACCTTTGCACTTTTAAAATAGAACGCTGATGAACGCTGAAAAACGCAGATTTGCGCAGAAAAATTTATAAAAAATCAGCGAAAATCTCTTGAATCTGCGTTATCTGCGTGCAAATTTTGGCTGATTATAAAAAGTGCCAACATAGTAAATTAAAGCGGGCTGCCTGAATAATCCCAAAAACGTTTTCCTGATCAAATTTAGACCCTAAAGGTCTGCCAGACCTTTAGGGTCTTTTCTTTTCTCAATAACTCAACCGGGCGTAATAGGTCTCCTGGGCCGCATTGCGGGCATCTTGCAGGGTGATGATGCCGCGTTCGGCCAGGAGGGGGATGAGCTTGAGGAAGATTTCACCGGTCAGGATGGCATCGCCGAGGGAAGTGTGGCGGCCAATGATGTTGACCCCCAGCCGGGCGGCGATGGCTTCCAGGCTGTGGCCCTCCTGGTGGGGGTGGATAACCGCCGACAGGAGCAGCGTGTCCAGCACCGGGTTGATGAATTTGACTCCAGTTTGAGCCTCTTTTAGCTGCAGCAGGCGCATATCAAAGGCGGCGTTATGACCGACCAGCACGGTATCTTCGGCGAAGCGGCG
The DNA here is from genome assembly GCA_015075185.1 of Anaerolineales bacterium. Classification (GTDB taxonomy): domain Bacteria; phylum Chloroflexota; class Anaerolineae; order 4572-78; family J111; genus DSQQ01. Next base: position 516,045 of record JABTUW010000006.1, read on the forward strand.
GAAGAGAGGCAGCACCTGCTCGATGGTCGGCTGGCCGGCCAGCAAGTCGGGTGAAATGCCGTGAATATTAATGGATTCGGGCGAAATAGAGCGGCGGGGGTCCACCAGTTGGTCAAAGATTTCCTGGCGGAGCAAGCGCCCGTTGACGATGCGCACCGCGCCGATGGAGATAATTTCATCGCCGGCAGAGGGCGACAGGCCGGTCGTTTCGGTATCAAAGACGGTGTAGGTCAGTTCGGCCAGGAGCCGCTGGTCCAGTTCGGGTTTCTGGCCGGGCTGGTGGAACAGGTCGAAATCGTAATATTCGGGCCGGCTTTCCTGGGAAACCTGGAGGCTGCGGACCGGCTTGGGCTGGGTGGTCGGCAGCAGGAGCCGGAAGTAAGCGGTGTTGGTCGCCCGGTCGGCCTGGCACCAGACCTCGCCGCCGTGCCGTTCGGCCACCTCGCGCAGGGTCAGGGGGGTGCCTTCGCCCTCGGTAATCAGGGCCTGGTTTTGCCAGCTCCACAGGATTTCCATCTCGGTCGAGCCGTCGGGCCAGAGCATGTCCAGCACAGCGAAGCGGCCCGATTGTTTGAGGCGAAAGGTGACGTGCCGGATGTCGAGTTCGGCCCTGAGCCGGCCCATCATGTAGGTCATCGCCTGGACCACCGAGTAGCTGTCTACTTTGAGCCACAGATTTTCTTCCACGGTTTCCAGGCTGGTAGTGACGCCCAGTTTATCCTCAAAGCGGCGCTGAATGGCCCAGAGCAGGTCGTCGCCGAGCATCTCCTCCAGTTGCCAGTCGGCTTTTAAATCTTCGGCATATTCGGCAGTAGCCTGGTTAAGCTTGGCACTGAGGGTCAGCGCCTCATCGTAGATGACCTGGCGAAAGCGGTGCAGCTTGGCCTGGTCCATCTCCGGGTATTCGAGGATGGTTTCAATGGCGGCGCGAATGCTGCCCAGCGAAGCCCGCACGCCCTCGGTCAGCGCCTGCAGTAAAATATCGCGGCGGCTGCTGGTCTGGAGCTGGCGGGTAATATCTTCCAGGGTCAGGATGAAGCCGCGCAGCGCGTGCTGCTGATCCAGAACCAGGGCAATCCGGGCGCGGATGAGCTGGCCGTTAGCGGCGGTGGTGACAAACTGCGACACCAACGGGCCGCTCTGCTTCTGGCTGCGGTAGAGCAGGTTTTCCAGGGCATGGGTGATGGCATGGCGGTCCAGCAAGCCAAACACCGAGCGCCCCAGGCCCATAAAGCCGCCGGCGCCGGAGAGGGTGTGGCCGCCGGGAGGCTGGCTGAGCAACTGCCTGGCCCGGCTGTTGTAGAGCAAAATCTGCCCCTCCATGTTGCAGGCCAGCACCCCCTCGCTTAATTCCGACATCAAGACCGACAGCCGGTTCCGCTCTTCTTCCAGGTCGGCCCTGGCCCGCCGGATTTTGTCATCCTCGTCAGCCAAAAGGGTCTGAAAGCGGTCCGCGTAAGCATTGGCGGTTTCGGCCAGGCGGCGCATCTCCGCCGGGCCGGTCAATTGGACGCGGTGGGCCGGATTAGCGGTAAGAATCAGGCGCATCTCTTCGACCAGCCGCCGGGCCGCCAGGATGTAGTGCCGGAAGAGGTAATTGAGGCCCAGGCCTAGGGCCAGGATTAACCCCAGGATCAGCAGAAAGAGCCAGATGGCCCAATCCCCGGCCGTGGCCGAGTTGAAGATGAGCGCGGCGGCAACCAACCCCAATATGACCAGGCCAATATTGGCCAGTTTCAGAATAAGTTCAAGGCGTGAGCGATCCATTGTCTTCCAAAATATGCCGCACCTGGGCCAGCAGCTCTTTGGTCGAAAAAGGTTTGGTAATGTAAGCGTCCGCGCCCAGGGCCAGGCCCTTGGCCATCTCGACCTCACGGCCTTTGGCCGTCAGCATAATGATTTTGATGTTCTGCCAGGCCGGATTCTCACGGATGCGGCGGCAGACATCAAAGCCGTTGATGTGGGGCATCATCACGTCCAGGAGAATCAAATCCGGCGCAAAGGCTGCCACCTGCTCCAGCGCCTCCCGGCCGTTGGGGGCAATACGCAGCTCGTAGCCGGCCTGCTCCATTAAAAACTCCAGGGAAATGACAATGTTTGTTTCGTCGTCAACAATCAAGACTTTTTTGGCCATGGCCCTGATACCCCTTGCCTTCTGGACAAAAACCGGAATGATTTGGGCCGGGATTAGGGGATAAATAATAAAAAACTCTCCTAATCCCCAATCCCGGCAAATTTATTTTGAGTTGCTTGAAATCAGACCTCGCTGGCGGGTTTGGGAAAGACGCGGCCCATAATGATCCCGCCCGGTATTCCGTACAGCAAACCAATGACAACCCCGACTATGACGCCCAGGGGGTTGTCCGGCGCGGCCAGCAGGCCCAGGGTCAGGCCGGTGACGGCCCCGCACAGGCCGAGCACGATGGCGCCGGTGCGCCCGCCGCCCACCCAACCGACGATCCCGCCGCCCACCGCCCAGAGCAGGGCCATCAATAAGGCCATACCCCGCATGTTAACCAGGGCCTCCAGGGAAAGATAGCCCAAAAAGCGAGCGATGACATACGGGAAAATGGTGGCGGTCAGGCTGACCCCGCCCATCCCGCCAACCAGGGCGCTGAAGAGGGCGCGCCAGATAGAGCGTTTTTGGAGCATAGAGATCAATTCCTCCTAAGAAAATAGTAGACGGTAGACAGTAGACAGGGATAAATTCATCCCTGCTACCTTGCGACTCTGCTACCTTTTCATTGTTGGTGGCGTGCCACGGTTCGTGAACACTCCTTTGAAATTTACTTTAACGTCAACCCACGCAGCGATTTGATGGTCGTCAGTAAGCGCGAGCGGCCGTTGGTTTCGACGATTTCGCTGCCTACCGGCTGCGGCTGGAGCGGCAGGGTAAATGAAAAGGTCGCGCCGTTGCCGGGTTCGCTTTTGACCCAGAGTTTGCCGCCAAAATGGGTGATGATGTGGCGGCAGATGGGCAAGCCCAGGCCGGTCCCCTGCGGCTTTTCGGTCAGGGTGTCACCCACCTGGCGAAATTTTTCAAAGATAACTTCCTGGTCTTTGGGACGGATGCCCGGCCCGTTATCGCTGACGTCCACCTGGGCAAAACCGCTCTTGACATGCAGGCGGATGCCGACCCAGCCGGCCTGATTATTGCAGAACTTCATGGCATTGGACAGCAAATTGAGCAAGACCTGCATAATCCGGTCGCGGTCGGCCACCAGGCGCGGCATGCGCTCCGGTAAATCCAGTTCCACCTGGATATTTTTCTCCTGGAATAGTTGGCCCGTGGCCGTGAGCGCCTCTTTGATCACCTCGGTCAGGTCAATTTCCGAGAGCGACCAGACCATCTGGCCGGACTCAATCTTCGACAGGTCCAGCACCTGATTGATCAGCCGGGTCAATCGCTCGCTCTCTTTGAGGATGATGGTTAAAAACTGACTCTGCCGGGTTTCGTCCAAATCAGGGTTGTCGCACAAAATCTCGGAGAAGGCGCGGATGGAGGTGAGCGGGGTGCGCAGTTCGTGGGTGACAGTGGAAATAAAATCATCCTTCAGCCGGTCCAGTTCCTTGAGTTGTTCGTTGGCGGCGCGCAGCTCTGCCGTAGCCGCTTCCAGTTCACGCGATTTCTGTTCCAACTGGTGGCTGTAAGCAATCACCTGCGATGTTTCATCCAGAATATCCATGACTTCTTCGAGGCTGAGCGGTTCTTCTTTGACCACCGAGGCGACCATCACTCGCGCCGAGGCCGCCCCAATGGCTCCGGCCAGGAGTTTTTCGGCAAAGTCAACCAGTTCGGCGTCGGCGTCGGGAGCTTGCGACCAATTGAGGGCGCGCTGCCGGGCATATTGGCCAAAGGCTTCTTCAACCCGCTGCTGGCCGAGGAAACGCCCCAGCAGGGAGCGCAGGGCGGCGACCGAGGCGCTGCCGCGCCAAAAACGGGCGCGGTCCCCCTCGCTGGAGTGTTTAAAGACATCCACAAAGAGGGTGGCCTGGCTGCGTTCGCTCACGCTCTGCTGGCTCAACAGGGAAACAATCATGTAGCCGCCGGCATTGACCAGCATACTCCAGAGCATGGCATGGGTAATCGGGTCCAGACCCTCCAGGCCAAAAAGAGCGTAGGGCCTGAGCCAGTTCAAACCAAACGGCCCCAGTTCAATGAACTGCTGCGGCAAATAACCGGAATCAACCAGCGATGGCAGCGGCAGGGTGTAGCTCCAGACCACAAAACCGGCGCTCAGGCCGACCAGCGCCCCGACCCGGCTGCCCCCTTTCCAATACAACCCGCCCAGGATGGCTGGGGCAAATTGGGCGACGGCGGCAAAAGAGATCAGGCCGATAGAGACCAGAGCTACCGATTCGTCGGTGAGCCGGAAGTAGCCGTAACTCAACAATAGAATGACGATAATCGCCCCGCGCCGGATACCCAGTAACAGCCCGCTCAGATCGCTCCGTTGGGCCAGGCCCAGCGCCTGCCAGCGCAGCAGCACCGGCATGACCAGATCGTTAGAAACCATCGTCGTCAGCGCGACTGTTTCGACAATGACCATACTGGTAGCCGCCGATAGGCCGCCAATGAAGACCAGTAAGGCCAGGGTTTCCTGGCCTTCGGCCATAGGCAGGGTCAGCACAAACGTATCGGGATGAACAGTGCCGCCAGGAAAGTGCAGCAGGCCGCCAAAGGTAATGGGTAAAACAAAAACGTTGATCGCCAGTAAGTAGAGCGGAAAGAGCCAGATGGCTTTGTTCAGGTGGCATTCATCGGTGTTTTCGACCACGGCCATTTGGAACTGGCGCGGCAAAAAGAGAATGGCCATCATCGAGATAAAGGTCAGCCAGGCCCAATCGCCGTAGCTGCCGGACGACAGGGTGAAGAGGGCTTTCAAGGCGGGCTGGGCAGCCGCCTGGGCAAACAGGTCGGCAAAGCCGTGATAGATGCCGAAGGTCACAAAAACGCCAATGGCTAAAAAAGCCAGCAGCTTAATCACCGACTCAAAGGCAATGGCCGCCACCAGCCCTTCGTGATGCTCGGTCGCATCGAGATGGCGCGTGCCGAACAGGATGGCAAAAGCCGCCAGGAGCAGGGCGACGTGGAAAGCGGTATCGCCCAGGACAGGCCCCGTATTCACGTTAACCGGCATCATCAGCTTTGGGTAATGCCACAGAACGGTGAAGCTGGTGGAGATGCCTTTCAATTGAAGAGAAATATAAGGAATAATCCCGACGACGGCAATAACGGTGACCAACCCTCCCAGAACCGTGCTTTTACCATAGCGCGAGGCGATAAAGTCGGCAATCGAAGTGATGCGGTTGGCCTTGCTGATGCGGATGATCTTCCGCAGCACAAACCACCACAGGGCGACCATGAGGGTAGGGCCGAGGTAAACCGGCAAAAAACCGACCCCGGCGCTGGCGGCGCGGCCAACGCTGCCGTAAAAGGTCCAGGCGGTACAGTACACCCCCATAGACAGGGCATAGGTGTAGGGATTGCGGATGAGGCTGCGCCCGGCGTCGGCCCGCTTGTCGCCGTAATAAGCGATGGCAAACAGCAGCCCGATATAGGCTAACGAAACCAGTAGAATAAACCAGCCTTGCAGCATGCAGTCAACCTCGCCTGCACTCAATTCCTCTTCGCCTCATCCCAAATTTGGTTAGGAGCGCGAGGAACCTCAAACACCTTGCGTGTTGCGTGTTGGGTAAAATAAACGGAACACGCAATACGGAACACGAATATTGGTGCGGCCGAAACGAAACCGGCTATCGTTCAATAATCACTGCCAGCAGGCCGATCAACACGGCCCAGGTGATAAAAATATAAACATACAACAGCGGAATTCCCCCCACCAGCCCATCTTGGCTAAAGAGGGCTAACAAAGGGTAATTGAAGAGCAGGCAGCCCGCCAAAAAAAGGGCAATCAGGTGTTCGCTTTTTAGTTTGCGCTCGTTCATTCCCGTATCATCCTTCGGGTGAGACCGCCGGCTGACTGGCTGGCAGGCCGACGCTTCGATCCCGCTTCAAGAGATAGGTCAAAATGGGCGGCGGCAGCAGGGTGCTGAGAATGACCATAATGACGATGATTGAGAAAACTTCGTCGTTGACAACCCCGATGGCCCGCCCGGTGGCTGCAAAAATTAAACCAACTTCGCCCCGTGGGATCATACCCCACCCGACGATGGACTTATTGACCGGGCCGGCAACCAGTCCCGCTGCGATTTTACCTACAAAGGCGGCAATGGTTATACCCAGGGCAACCAGCAGAATCGGCAGATTAAACAAGGTTTCGAGGCGGACGGCCATACCGGTGATGACAAAAAAGATGGGAGCCAAAAAGTGGCCCAATGGCTCAATAATATCCTCGACGTGCCGGTCGGCGTGGCGCTCGAGCACCGTGGCAACGCGTGCTTTGACCGCAGGGGGAGCATCATGCAGGTTGTCGCGAATATCGTTGGCGATTTCAGGTTCCTCAAAGAAGCGAAAGTGAACCGGGTCTAAAACCAGGCCGGCAGCAAAAGCGCCGACAATCGGGGCCAGGCCAATCTGTTCGCCGAGATAGGCGGTAATCAGGCCAAAACTAATGGCTAAAGTGAACTTCATGCCGGTACCGGTATGAACCTTGGAAAGCAAGGCGCCCAGACGGGGGGCCAAAAGCTGCCCCAAAACAACGGCTCCGGCCAGAAAGAGGAAAGCTTTGAGAGTAATCCAGCTTACACTGCCCACGCTGATCGTGCCTTCGGTCACAATGGCTGAGACAACCGCCAAAATGATCAGCCCAAGCACATCGTCAATGACGGCTGCGCCCAGCACAATTTGGGCCTCGGCTGTTTGCAAGCGCCCCAGGTCGCGGAACACACGGGCGGTGATGCCGACCGACGTAGCGGCCAGGGTGGCCCCCAAAAAGAGATAGGTGTTAAAGGGGAGGCCGGGCAGCAGCAGCGGGCCAACCAGCCCCATCGCCAACAGGAATGGTACAATCACCCCCACGCAGGCTACCCAGAAGGCGCGCAGGCCCACCCGGCGCATCTCCTCGATGTTTGATTCAAGGCCGACTTGAAAGAGTAAAATAACCACACCCAGTTGGGCCAAAAAATTGATGATCGGCTCGCTTTTAATCGGCTCAAAAAAGTCAAGCCCGGTGAGGAACAAATTGCCCAAAATGACCCCCATCACCAGCTCACCCAAAACCGGGGGCTGGCCCAGGCGTTCGACCAGGGTAGAAAGTTTTGCTGCCAGGAGGATGATAACAATCCAGAGAAAGGCGGCGCCTACACCATGAGCAGGAGCGCCTGTCTCGGCTGCCTGAGCCGCCGGGGCAAGACTTAAGACGGCAATTGCCACCGCCGCCATTCGCATTATAATGGGGCTGAGAGAGTAATTTCTGTTACCGACCATCTTCCTTCGCCTCAATTGAAATATCGGTCCTGAGGCGGCGTGGGAGCCGCCTCTGCTGATTTTACGATTGGCTTCTAAAAGAAATGGTGAGTAATTGTTTGGATAAACTAATATCGCTGCATCGCATCGGTTTGGCCTGGGCCGTTGTGGCGAGCGGGCTGACGTTCGTCTTGATTTGGCTCGACCCTGTTGCTATGGCCAGGCTGGGTGGCCTGTGGCTAACCATCGTCATTTTGCTTGGCGGCATCGCCGTGCATCTAGACCAAAGTTATCATTCCAAGCTTACCGCCTGTTCAGTTAAACCGCAAATCCACCCGCTGCAAGTTAGTTGTCTGGCCGTCCAGGCGTTGGGAGTCCAGTGGCTCTGGTATGCGGCCTCGCCTGATTTTGTGGCGGTGATACCGTTTTTAGCCTGGTCCGGCTGGCCCTATCTTTGCATCGTTAGCGGTGTGGCCGGCCTGGGTTGGTTGAGTCTCTCTTGTGACTGCCGCAATGAGACGCTGCGTTCATTTGAACCTTAAACGTGCAACTTTCAACGAAATTATGCCAGCCGCTCCGTATGAAAACGCATTGCCGTCAATTCCTGGATCTCCCGGACGGCCAAAAAAGCCTCCTTGAGGTGCCGGCGTTCCAGAGAAGAAAGCTGCTCCAGCCGGACCCGGTTGGTGGGAGGGTCGCCGCGACGGTAAGCCCGCAGTTGCTCGCGCAGCCGCAGGTGTAGGATAAAGCGGAAAGCTTCAGCCAATATCTCGGCCCCATTCTGGCTCAGGGTTCCGGCCTGACCGGCGGCCTCAAGCCGGGCCAGAGTAGATCGGCTGGGGTCGCCCACCTCCAGCGCGTATAACCGGGCCAGGCCGACAATGGGGGCAATCCCTCCTTTTTTCAAATCTACGCCACCTTCTTCCGCCCGGATCCGGTGAAAAAAGCCCAGCGGCGGCTGAAAACCCAGCGCCGCTCTGGCCAGATGGGCCAGAAAAAGCCCTCGCTCGCCGGCTTTCAGAAAGATCTCCTCTAAAGAATTAAGGGACAGCAGCCCATGCACCCGGCGAAAATCAAAAAAGATAGCGGCTTCCAGCAGCGCCTGGGGTTCGGGGGTATGGACCCATGTTCTAAATAATTGTTCCCATTCCTGCAGAGGTCGGCGCCAGTGGGTGGCCATATAGCCGCCGGGGCAGAGGGGAAAGCCCGCCTGCGTCAGCCCGGTGACAACTCGCTGCGCCAATCGCTCAAAATAAATTTGGGCGATTGGGCTGTCCTCAGCATAAATCAGGGCATTATCCTGGTCGGTCAGCAGGGTCTGTTCCTGCCGCCCTTCGGAGCCGAAAACGATCCAGGCGTAGGGGGTTGGGGGAGGGCCAAGTTCTTCTTCGGCCAGGGTGAGCAGCCTCTTAATCAGGGCATCATTCAGGCTGGCCACAATCCGCCCAATTTGGGCGACATCCAACCCGCCCTCAAACAGCGCCTCGACCATACCGGCGATATCGAGCGCGTGCCGGGCCAGGTTGTCCTCCCCGGCCAGGCGGCGGACGCGCTTGAGCAGGTAAAGCGGGCTTTTGGTGCGATGGCGCAGCAGGTCGGTATCGGTGATGACGCCGGCAATTTCGCCGTGCCGGGTGAGGGGGAGATGGTGGATATGTTCTTGCAGCATGAACAGCAACGCGCCGTAGACCGGTGTATCCACCGGCAGGGTTTTGAGCGGCCGGCTCATCACTTGGCGCACCAGCGTTTCCGGCCCCAAGCCTTCGGCCAGAACCCGGCTGCGCAGGTCACGGTCGGTGATAATGCCGGGCGGATCGCCCGTAACCAAGACGGAACTGATCCAGGCCTGGCGCATGGCCCGGGCCGCCTCGGCGACACTGGCCTCGGCGCTCACAAATACGGGAGGCCGGGTAATGAGCGCCTCGACCGGAGTAGCCATATCGCCGGCCAGGGGCGAAAGCTCAAGGCTAGATGCTTGCTGCAGCCGTTCGCTCAGGCCCTTGAGGAAAAATTCGGCAAAGGGCGGGCGCTCCAGGAGCTGTTGAAAGATATGTTCGGGAATCTGGTAGGTCAGCGTGTCTTCCTCGGCCACTACATCGAAAGAGGGAGATTGCCGGCTGAGCACGGAGGGGTAGCCAAATAATTCCCCCTCTTCCAACACCTGGACCACCTGCCCCTCGAACTCAAGGCGAACGGCGCCCTGGCGAATCAGGTAGAGATAACGGCTGGATGGGCCGCTACGGGCCAAAATTTGACGGCCGCGCGGAAAGTGAGCCGGCTCAAGGCTCTGAACCACCTGCTCCAGTTCAGACTCGTTGAGGCAGTCAAAGGGGTGCTGCGTTCGAACAAACTCTTTTATTTCCACCGCTTTTCTCGATAAAAATGAGGGGTGCAGTGGCGCACCCCTCACCCAGTTCTGCCTAAATTGGGGGTCTGTCTATCCTGGATTTTACATATCTTCCGGTAGAGGCGCAAGGCTTTGCGCCTCTACACCTAAGAATTGAGACGCACCCGAAATTGGGTCTTACTTGGCGGCCGGGGCCGGAGCGGGCATCGGCTTCTGCAATAACTGTTCCATCAACTCGTCGTCCTCTTGCGGGTGGCGCAGGGTATCCACCAGGTGCTGCATCTCCGCCGACGGCTCGGCGGTCAGCTTGCTGATGACGTAAATCAGGGCAAAGTTGACCGGCACGCCAAAGATGCCGGCGGACAGGTGGGAAATGCCGAGCACGTTGAACTCGGGGTTGATGTAATTCATGACCATATAGAAGATGGTCACGGCCAGGCCGCCGACCATCCCAGCAATCGCGCCGGGGCCGTTGGCGCGCCGCCAGAAGATACCCATCATCACCACCGGGAAGAAGGAGGCGGCGGCCAGGGAGAAGGCCCAGGCCACCATTTGCACAATCAAGGCCAGGCGGGGGATAGCGGCCAGCGCGGCGCATGCTGCGGCGACCAGGACCATGGCCTTGCCCAGGCGCATGCGGGTCTCGGTGCTGGCGTTAGGCTTGAGGGTGCGGTAAAAGACATCATGGGCCACAGCAGAGGCGATGACCACCAGTAGGCCGTCGGCGGTGGACAGGGCCGCAGCCAGACCACCGGCTGCTACCAGGGCGGCAATGGTGTAGGGCAGACCGGCGATTTCCGGCGTTGACAGCACGATCAGGTCGGGGCTGATGTCGAGTTCAGGGAATTGCAGGATGCCGTCGCTGGAGGTGGCGGTCACGCCCTTGCCCGACAACTCGCCGGACGTGCCGGTCTCATTGCCGTTATCCACAAAAGGCCCCACTTGAATCTTGCCGTCGCCGTTGGCGTCGGTGAAAACCAGGTCGCCGCTGTCAAATTTGGCTTTGGCCCAGGCGGGGACGGCGGCAACTTCCATATCGGTCAGCCGGTTAATGTCGGTAATACCTAACAGGCCGGTCTTGGCCCAGTTCGTCGCCCAGGGCGGGAGGGTCGTTACCTCCTTCCCGACAACGTTCTGCAAAATCTCCCAGCGGGAGAAGGCGGCGTAAGCCGGGGCGGTAAAGTAGAGCAGGAAGATAAAGAACAAGGCCCAACCGACGCTGACCCGGCTTTCGCGCACGCTGGGCACGGTATAGAAGCGGATCAAAATGTGCGGCAGGCCGGCCGTACCGACCATCAGGCAGAAGGTCAGGGCCATGAAATCCCAGGGCAGCCCCAATGGGGGGACGCTCTTGGCCGGGGGAGGGGTTAGGCCAATTTGCTTGGCGCTGTCAACCGCCGACTTGTTGCTCAAGCCTTCGTTGTAGGGGGTTATATAGCCCTTACTAATGCCCTGTTCCTGCTCTAGCCGCTGGATATTTTGCAGGGCCTGGCCGTAGCTGAGCTCGGGGATGGGGAAGCCGGTCAGTTGGATGGACAGGAAAATCACCGGAATAAGATAGGCGACAATCAGGATAATGTACTGGGCGACCTGGGTCCAGGTCACGGCCTTCATCCCGCCCAGGAAGGAGCAGACCAGCACCCCGGACAGGCCGATGATCACGCCCCAGGTGTAATCCACGCCGACAAAACGACTCATAATCACGCCGACGCCGGTGACCTGGGCAGTGACGTAGGTGAAGCTGACAATGATCGCCGCAATTGCGGCCACTACGCGAGCTTTGTTGCCGCCAAAGCGCGCGCCGACAAAGTCGGGGATGGTGAACTGGCCGAACTTGCGGATGTAGGGGGCAAAGAGGAGGGCCAGCAGCACATAGCCGCCGGTCCAGCCCATAATATAAGCCAACCCGTCATAGCCCAGCAGCCAGAGCGAGCCGGCCATACTGATGAAGGAGGCTGCACTCATCCAGTCGGCCCCGGTGGCCATCCCGTTAAAGAGAGCCGGCACACGGCGACCGGCGACATAATACTCATCCAACAGCTTGGTGCGGCTGATGATGCCAATAGTGGCGTACAAACCCAGCGTTAAAATTAGGAAAACCCAGCCGATAAACGCGGTGGGCAAACCGAAGAAAATCTCCAGCAGGAGCAGCACAATGGTAAAGATAATGAAACCGCCGGTGAAAATACCGTAGGTTTGGACCAATTTTTGGCGAAACGCGTCTTTGCTTGTAACCGTCATTGTCAGGACTCCTTATCTATCTCTTCAGGCCAACTAAGCCGTACTCTTCGTCGAGTTTGTTCATGTACCAGGCGTAGAAAAAGATTTCGACGACGAAGACGATCAGCGAACCCTGGCTGCCCATATAATAGCCGAGCGGAAAGCCAGCGATCACAATCTGGTTGAGCTGATTGATAAACAGCGGCGGAATATAAGCCACCGCAAACCAGATGATGAGCAAAATGGTGATAATGCGGATATTGGCTTGCCAGTAAGAGCCAAGCCGTTGCTTAACCTCTTGAACTCTATCTTGTTCATTCATAAGTCTGTCTCTCCCTTGAGTTTTTAAAATGATTTAGCGAGTCATGCCCTCAATAATCTGCCAGTGTAAAGAATTCGGAGGGCGAAAGCTTTGCTTTCGCCGGTCAAAGCATAGCTTTGACACATAAATTACCTTTTGAGGTTATGGCATAGCTACCCCCCTTTCTTCAATTGTTCGGACAGGAAACAGTGGCAAAAGATAGCGAAGGTCAGGGGCAGTAACACCTCTACCCCTGCTTAAATTCTTACTTTAGCAGGCTTGGGGTGAAATGTCGTCACCCCTGGAGGGAAACCTTTTATCCCCCCAGCGGGTGAAATATTTATCCCCTCTGAGGGGGAGTTTTTAAGGAGGTGGGGGTGTATCTCTTTTAAATCTTGCCAAGATGGGCAAATTTGGCTATGATGAGCACCAGGCTGGAGTTTTGGCGGGAGCGGGCCTCAGGCCCGTTCCTGGGCTGAGAGGGCCAATGGCGGCTGATCTACCGGCGACGGTTAATATATCCGCGACACCTCAAACGCTGCCACGCGTCAGGGTGAGCTTTGTGGCGCCGCAGCGCCAATGGGTTGTTTTTTGGCTGGTTTATCGTTGGGCCAGCTTACTGCCGGTGATGGGGTCGTTATTGCCCCTGGCGACTGCTGTTGAACCTGCTGCCTTGCCGCTCTTTTTGTTTCTGTTTGCCGTTGGCAGCACATTTTTTATTACTCTCTTAAGCCGGACCTTTCTCTTTACGCCTATCGAAACCGTTGCTTTTGGGGCGGTTGACTTGATAGCGGCGGCGCTGCTGCTGGCTTTCGGCGGGGGGACTGACAGCCCTTATTACTGGTACACCTTGAGTCCGCTGCTGGCCGCGGCGCTGTTGTTTCAACGGCGCGGTGCGCTCTGGGCAGCAGGCATATTTACTCTGCTTTACGGACTAGCTCTGTTGCTGGGCAATCAGGCTGATCCCGCAACCCTGGCCTTAGATCCTCTCCTCCATCAATTGGCGGGTATCTGGTTGGTACCGCTTTTGTTGAGCTATCCGCTGCAACTCCTGCGTCGCCAGGAACTGGAACAAGCAGCCTTGCACATGGTTCAAGACAATTTGCTCCAGCAGCACCGTCAACTCCTGACGACACACGATCAATTGGAAATCATTCACGATGCCACCCTCTTACTGCAAGGGGCGTCCGATATTCAGTCGGTCCAGCAGCGGTTACTCCGCGCCGTTACCGGCGAATTGGGTTTTGCACGAGCTATTGTCGGACTCGTCAATCCGGCCGCTCAGCATTTGGGTGATTGGCAAATTTATCCACCCGCTGCCAAGGCTGAGGCGTCTGCCCTTCCGCCATTAGCGGTAACGGCGGAGCAAGGGGTAATAGCCCAGGCCCTGCTCGACGGCCATGCCCGCTGGTGGACCAACGAAGAACCCCTGACGGTTGATGAGACGCTGAATGCCTGGTTGAGCCAGTCGGCCTGGCTGATTGTGCCACTGGTGCTCCCGGAGCAGCCGGTCGGCCTGCTCCTCGTCGCCGTTGAAGGCGGTCCCGGCAGCCTCTCCGAAGATCAACTGGTTGTTTTGACGGCGGTGGCCAGCCAGGCTGCCACTGCTCTGGGTACGATTGATCGAACGCAGCGGCTGGCGGTGGAGCAGGAGCGCAACCGGATTGCCCGCGATATTCACGATACAATAGCGCAGTCGCTCTTTGGCATGGTTTTTACCCTGGATGCCTGCATCAAAATGCTGCCGGAGCAGGGCGAGAGCGTCCGGCACGAATTGGTGGAACTGCGCCAACTGGCCGACCAGGTACGCCATGAAATTCGGCGTTACATTCTCGATACCTGGCCTTCCGAGTTAACCGAGACCAGTTTTAAAGCCGACCTGGAGAAATACGTGGCTCATTTTGCCCCGGCTCACGCATTTCACATTGATTTTACGCTCAACGGCAATTTTGACCGGCTGCCCTCGGTTATTCGCCGCAGCCTTTACCGCGTTTCGCAAGAGGCGCTGGCCAATGCCGCCCGCCACGCCGGGGTGGATTCGGCCCGGCTGACCATGCATGTCGAGCCGGATGAGGTTTACCTGAGCATTTCGGATCGGGGTAAAGGCTTTGAACCCAGGCTGGCCCTGGCGCGAGAAGTCAATCGTGAACATTTCGGTCTGCGGGGAATACGTGAGCGCATTCAGGCGTTGGGGGGCACATGTGATATTCTCAGCCAGGTCGGCCAGGGCACGCAAGTCCTGGTGCAGTTGCCGATCAGCCGGAGGCACGAGCGTGGCTGAAAGCCGGATTCGTTTGATGATTGTAGATGACCATGCGGTCGTGCGCAAGGGCCTGGCCATGGTTCTGCGCCTGGAACCCGACTTTGAGATTGTCGGGGAGGCCGAAAATGGGGCTAAAGCGGTTGAACTGGCGACGCGGCTCCAGCCCGACCTGGTGCTGCTCGATTTTGTGATGCCGGAGATGGATGGTCAGGCCACGGCACTGGCCTTGCAAGCGGTAGTGCCCGGTGTGCATATCTTGATGCTGACCGGCGTGGCTCTGGACGAGCGGGTGCTGGAAATGCTGGCGGTTGAAGTGGATGGCTACGTGATGAAAGACATCGAGCCGGATGATCTGGCCCAGGCCATTCGCAGCGTTGCCCGCGGTGAGGCTTATTTGCATCCGACCCTGGCCCGGCGGGTTTTGCACCGGGTGGCGGAGCGGCGTCCCCCTCTGGCCGCGCCCCCAGTTCAGCTCACCCAGCGTGAGCATGAAATTTTACGCTGGATGGCCACTCCGGCCACCTATCGTGAAATTGCGGAACAGCTCTTTGTCAGCGAAGAAACCATTCGTAGCCATGCCAAGCATATTCTCAGCAAGCTCCAACAGCCCAATCGGGCCCAGGCCGTGCTGGCCGCGGTGCGAGCCGGGTTAATCGATTTGCCTGAATAATTCCAAACTCAAAAAGTTTTGCCTTCTCGCCCTGTGGTGTCCAAAGCGACGGGGGATATCAGAGGGTAAGCTTAAAGAATTTTACGCTCTCGTCCCCAGCCCGGCTTGGATATGAGAGCTTTCGGAAAGGTTAAAGATTTGGGAGGCAGGTACTATTGTAAGTTGCAACAATAAAAGCTAGAGTTTTCTTATAGGAAGTTGTTGCTGGAGTCTCTAGGTATGGAAAGTTTGCTGCGGCCCCCGACCAAAGAAGTTGATGTGGATTTTTTAGTTTTTGTTGAAAGATATGCTACGGATTTGCTGAAGTGGGATATTTTGACCTTTTTTGCCCATAACCCTAACTTTTGCGCCCCGGCCTCACAAATTGCCGGGCGAATTGGACGCAGCCTCCACTCTATTCAACCGGAGTTGGGTAATCTGGCCTTGTTGGGTATTCTGGAGCAGACCCAGGCGCGGAACGATCAAACCGCGTATCAATTAACCCAAACCCCCCATCTGCGGCGGGTGATTCTGAAATTTGCCACTCAATTGGCGGCCGATCAGCCGATCATCTAACTCATAGTTTTTACACCAGGCCGGGGGCAGCCATGCCCCCGTTTTTATTTTAGCCTGTTTTAACCCGTTCACAAAGCAGTTCATGTGTTATGTACAGTTGGTTTAACTTCCCTTTTCCTCTAAAGCATGGTAGAATGGTCATAAATCCTCATATCTGTTGGGTCTTGCCAAAGGAATAGTTTAAATTATTATGGAAATTACTTGGTACGGTCATGCCTGTTTCCGCTTGAAAGACCGCAATACAACTGTTGTTACCGATCCTTATGATAAAACCTTGGGACTGTCGTTGCCGCGCCCTAAAGCCGATATTGTCACCATCAGCCACGCCTCCCCGCATCACAATCATACCGCCGGAGTGAAAGGAGAATTTAAAGTCGTTGATGGTCCCGGAGAGTATGAAATTGGCGGCGTGTTCATTACCGGCATTCATCTGACCGGGCCTAAAAAAAACAGCGGTGACGATGCGGCCCAAAACAATATTTATGTGATTTATATGGAGGATATTGCGATCTGTCACCTGGGTGACCTGAGTCACATCCCTACCCAAAATCAGGTGGAAGATTTAGGCAGCATCGAGGTCTTAATGGTGCCGGTGGGCGGACAAAACGCGCTTAACGCCGCCCAGGCGGCGGAGGTTATCAGTTTGATCGAGCCGTATATTGTCATCCCCATGCATTATTACCTGCCCGGCCTGACCATAAAATTGGACCCGGTGGAGAAATTTTTGAAGGAAATGGGGCTGGCTAAAGCAGACACGACGGATACGCTCAAATTAACCAGGTCTAGCCTGCCTGAAGAAACACAGATAGTGCTGCTTGAAGCAAAATCTTAGAGATGAACGACGAACCAGCAGCCGAAGAAGAGGTGGCCGAGTCGAGCGCCTCACCAGAAAGAAGAAGCCAAAGCTTGGGGTGGCGAAGTATCCTTGCGATTCTCTCCCTGGTTATTGTCGGCATCCTGGCCTATCAGTTCTTTGAGGAACAAAACAGAGCCGGACCAGCTACCCCTGCAAATGTATCTCCCCCAGTTCCAACCCAAGTAACAGCGCCCGAAGCGACGGCACAGGCTAATCCAAATTCAGCCCAGGCTCAATTTGAGTTGGGTAATGCTTACACCGATGCGGGGCAGTGGGAGCAGGCCCAGGCTGCTTTTCAAAAAGCGATCGAACTGGACCCTAATTTTCAAAGCGCTTATGCTAACCTGGGCGTCGTTTACTACCAATTGGGCCAGTTAGATTTGTCCGCTTCGCAGTACCAAAAGGCGCTTGAACTTGACCCCACTGACGGGGATGTGGCTTATAACCTGGGGGCATTATACTTGCAGCAGGCCCTGTTAAAGGGCAATCCGCCTGACCCGGACTCAGTTAAACAGGCAGTTGACCAGCTTCAACAGGCCATTGAATTGGACCCTGATTTGGCTGAGCCTTACTTTAGTTTGGGAGTAGCTTATAAGGCGTTGAATCAAAAAACAGAAGCAATCCAAGCTTTTGAAACATTCTTGGCCCGCAACTCCAACCAAGACCCGCGCGCCAGTCAGGAAGCCCAACGTTACCTGGATACCCTGCGCAGCCAGTAAGCTGTTCCATCATTTGCTTGCCAGGCAGACGCCAGGGGCGCTTCCTTATCTACACTTAAGACTCATTGTTCCTCACTTTTTTCTCTCTACCCGTTAAAGCCGAATTGCTTTTGCCAAAATGTCGTCCCCTTGTTGCTGAAAAGGGAATGGGTACTTTAGGGCACGGTACCCAAGTACTTTTTGTTAAACAAACAGGCTGGCCCCGGAGTACTTTTGCTCCTGTATTTTCATTATGTTATGTCTTATAATGGGAGTGTCGGTAGCGCGTCTTGGCCTATCAGTCTTAAAATTGGCTCCTTATCAGGTTACACCGAATCTTTTTCGCCACAGTTAAGACTCTATGGTTAACTACCGCAACTGCCAGAGCTTTAGTAGTCACAACCAAAGGATACCATGCAGTTCTCAGTGCAGCGATTTGTTAGCATGATGGCGGTGCAGTTCACCCTTGCCATAATAGCTCTATTGAGTTTTTGCATGGTGGCTCTGGCCCAGGAACCTGCCTCTTTTGAAATTAGTTTAATCCCGCAGGCGGATCATGCGGTCAGCGGTCAGCCTTTCACTTATACCCTGACCATCACCAATGCCGGCCAGTCGCCCTTAAAAGATATTGTTGTTAGAGCCAAAACACCGGCAGGCACCACTTTAATTGATACTTATTTTGCCAATGCGAACTGGCTGGTGGGTGGGGTTCAGCGGGGGAAAGCGGGGGAAATTATGTGGGTAACTCAGCAGCCCATTGCCTCCGGCGAAGGAATGACCTTTGATTTTGCAGTAAGTGTTTCCCCCGATTTGGCAGGCCAACAACTTATTATGGAAGAGTACTTGGTGACCCCAATGGGAGATAACCAACCTCTTGCTGTTGGCCCCTCCGTAAAAATCCCGGTGTTGGCGGTGCCGCCAACACCGTTACCCACTATTGGGGTGGTTGATACACCTGCTCCAACTTCTACCGTTGCACCTCCGACCCCACTCCCGGCCACACCCGCCCCGACTTCGACCTCAAGCGCTCGCTCTGCAACTCTTGATGCTCAAGCTAACCCAACCAGCGCCACTATAGCCACATCTACCCCAATCGCAGCTTCTCAAGCTGGAGCGGCGGATACACCTTCGCTCAATGCCTGGGTTACGGCCGGTTTAGCCAGTGCAGTTTTGCTCATTGCTGGCTTGGTTTGGTTTTGGAAGTACCGCTAAATACTAATTGATCAGACAATTTGTGTTATAAGGGAGTCACGCTGCCATGGACCATAAAATATATACCCGACCAACTCTTGTCAGAAATAAGTGGTTTCGTCTAACTTTTTCCTTTTTATTGGCCTTTGTCTTTGCGCTTATCTTATTGGTGGTTCCCCTCACGGCGTGGATAAACCCGCATTTACCCTTCTCCGGGCAGCTAGACGTGTCTCTGCCTTTTGGAGCCGAAATTGTCTATGCTACGAACGGGTTGACCATCACCAAAACGGCCAGCCCTACTCCAACTGTGAATCAGGGCGGGTTAGTGACCTACACCTTAGTGGTCAGAAATGACACGCCGTTCAATCTCACCAGTGTTAACGTAACCGATTCTGTGCCAGCCAATACCGATTGTGTTTCTGTAAATGATCCGCCAAGTGGCTGGCTTTTTAATGGCTCGACGAACTGCCTAATTGAAAGAAGAGCTGTCTGGAATTTACCCCCCCCAGTAAGTGGTGGTGATGTTATCACCGCAGGTACGGCTGTCACCCTCAGCTATGTGGTCAGGGTCAATCAACCCCTCCCCGACTTAACCGAAATTGCCAACGTCGCCGGTAGCTATGGGGTTGAAGCCTTTTTACCTTCCCCCTTTTCCGACAACGGCGCTGAAACGATTACCACCACTGTTTTTGCCCCCACCTGGCAAATCAGCAAAGCCGTTGTCCCCTCTCCTACGGCGGAACCACTTGACCTTCTAACCTATACCCTGACCATCACCAACATCGGCCATTTGGCCACCAGCGGCTTCTACACCATTACCGACCAAATTCCGGCTGGTACTACCTACGTCACCGACTCGGCTTTTCCACCTGCTATTTTTAATAACCCGATTTTAACCTGGATTACAGACACACAAGTTAGTACCAATACCCCTTTCACGGTCAGTTTCGCCGTTACCGTCAACGACGAATTGCCTGATCAGACAGACCTTCTCAATCAAGGCTACAGTATCACCGGTGGCAATGTTTTTAGCCCGGCGGCGGGCGCTCCTGTCACCGTAACGGTGCAAACCCCCGTGACCCTAACCCTGACCAAAACAGATGCGCCGGACCCCGTTCAGGCGGGTGATCTCATCACTTACATCCTGACCATCACCAATGATAATTCCTCCAAGGGACCGGCGGGTAACGTGGTTATTAGTGATTCCGTCCCGGTTAATACCACGTTTGAAGATGCCGGTTTCATCAGTCCGGCCGATGGAAACTTCTCGACGAATGGGTCGCTGGTCGTTTGGGATTTTACTGATCCCGAACCCTTTGACAGAGACGAAACTGCCAGCGTTTTCATGGTCGTTCGAGTCACCTCACCTTTAACCAGTGGTACCGTTATTACTAATGATACCTACTCTGCCGGCGCCTCGAATACAATCGTAAACCTCGTGGACCCGCCTGTGGTCACCACTACGGTCGAGAGCTTCCCTGTTTTGGAAATATTCAAAGCAGGTTTCCCTGAACCGGTCGAGGCCGGGGGGCAATTAACTTATACCATCCGTTATACTAACAGCGGCAACGCCGACGCCACCAACGTTGTTATCAGGGATACCTTCCCTCTCGGCACCGGCTATGTCTCTGATGTGAGCGATCCTGATATCAGTCCTGGTGTTACCACGCCCAACGACATTACCTGGAATATTCCCGTCCTGGCCGGGAAAGACAGCGCCGGGGTAGGCGGGGGTGGGCTTATTACCCTGACTTTGAGCGTGGACGAGCCGCAGGATTTGGGTACGATTCTAACCAACGTCGTTTCAATCACCTCCAGCGAAGTAATTACGCCCGAGCTCTTCACGGCCACCAACACGATTAGCAGCACCCCTGACCTGCACATTCAGAAAACCGCCGATCCCAGCCCGGTCGCGGTTGGCTCTGTCTTAACTTACACCATCGTCTACTCCAACGACGGCAACGCCAACGCCGTCGGCGCGGTCATAACCGATGTGTTGGACAGCGGGGTCAGCTTTAACGACGCGTCGACAGGTCATACCGTTAATAATGGTATCGTCACTTGGGCGGGCTTATCCATACCGGCGGATGGGCAAGACCAAGTCTTGACTATATCGGTCACGGTTGCGCCCACGCTGCCTAACAATTCGCTTTTAACGAATGATGTGACCGTTGTCGCAGCCAATGTGGTTGCTACCGACTCGATCACGACGCTGGTTCAAGCGCCATCTTTAGACATAACCAAAATTGTGTCGCCTACCGGCTTCGTTCGAGCCGGAGATCCCATCGAGTATACGATTATTTACACCAATACGGGCGCCATCACGGTTACGTTCCCAGGCGTCCTTATCACCGACACCTTCCCGGTCAGCATTACCAATATCGTTTCTGGCAGCACCAGAGCAATCTTCCAGCCCTCTTCACCCCCCGAATTTGTCTGGGCTGATACCGCCGATTTGCCTCCAAACGGCTTCGGTGTTATCACCATCACCGGCCAGGTGATTACTTCTCCCTGGGCTTCTAGCGGCGGGCAGATCAGTAACTCGGTCATCGTCGCCGGCAGTGGTTATTCAGATACGAATGGGGTGGATATTGAAGGACGGCCTGGTTTGCCCTTCACGATCACCGTTACGGCTACCCCACCCATTACCCAGGTAAACAACGATATTCGGGCTAACGCCTTTGTTCAGGATGTGTACGGCAACCCGGCTTTCGACGGCACGGCCATCACCCTGACTACCAGTCTGGCCGGCAGCCGGCTGGATGGAAGCACCTCTCCCATCGTGCTCGCTACCTCCAATGGAGGGGTCACGGCGACGCTCTCCTCCACTGTGGCCGGCAGCACCACCTTGACGGCCCAGGTCGCCGGTGCTGGTGGAACAACTATTACCGAAACCACCGTCGCCACCTTTACGCCAGGGGCGGTAGTCAGCTTTACCCTGCAGGCTACTACCCCGCAAACCGCCGGCGTGACCTTCCCGATCACAATTACGGCCGTTGACGCCTTTGGCAACCGGGTGGATACCTTAACCCAGATCATTACCATCAGCGATACCACCGGCACCATTATACCTACTTCTGCATCTTTAGTTAATGGGACCGTGGTTGCTCCCTTCACCGTTTTCTCGGCCACCTCGCCGGCCTTAGACCGAATTACAGCGATTAGCGGGAGTATTACCGGCACGGTGGATGTTGAGATACGGCCCAATGTCCCCACCACTCTGACCTTGACGGTAGCCCCAACTTCTATTCGGGTCTGCCAGACCGCCGCCGTGACAACCAGCTTGACCGATGCCTTTGGCAATGCGATACCTAACAAACAGATCGGGTTGACCATAAACCCCGGCGCGACGACTGATTTTTCGCCGCCGAATCCGGGCAGTACCAATAACGCCGGTATCTTTACCTCGACGTTGACCGGCCGGACTCCGGCCAGCCCGGCCTCGGTTCAGGCGACCACCACCTCTCCCAATTTGTTTGACGTGGTTAATGTTAACATTATCACCCCGGCTATTCCTACCAGCTTAAACCTGACCGTCGTTCCCAACCCGCTGGCTACGGGCGGGAATATCGCCACGGTCACTGCCACGGTGGCCGATTGTCTCGGCGCTTCGGTGGGCCAGGTCGTTACCTTTACGGTAAGCGATCCGGGCCTGGCTTCGCTTCCGGCTAACCCCACCATCGGGACCACCAACGTCAGCGGTGTCGCCACCACAACCCTCACTTCTAATTCGATCCCCCAGGATGGCACAGTGGTTATTACCGCTACCACCGGCTTGCTCACCCGAACTGTTTCTGTAGTCTTGCAGACCCCCGCCTTGACGATTACCAAGACGGCTAACCCTGCTGCCGGTGTTGAAGTTCGGCCAAATAACATCATCAACTATACCCTCCAGGTAAGGAACACAGGCACCGGCACGGCCACCAACGTCGTAATTTCCGATACGCTTCCGGCGGGAGTGTCTTTTGTCGCCTGTACCCCTCCCGCAAACTGTTCCGGCGGCGCGACCACTACCGTGACGACACCAGCTCTGGGCCCCAATCAGGTCTTTACGGCTAATATTCAGGTTTCGGTCTCGGCCGTCCCATCTGGCACCATTCTGTCAAACTCCGCCAGTGTCCTCAGCAGCCAGACTCCGTTGACGACCAGTAATATCGTGACCCACTCTGTCACAACGGCGACGCTGGATGTGTTCTTGCCGGTTATTATTAAGGGCTTTGCCTCGCAGCCGGACCTGGTCAGCAGTTTCTCACTCAGCCCGGCCAATCCCTCGGCCGGCCAACCGGTTGTGGTCACAGTGGTTATTACCAATGTGGGTACTGGTTCTACAGGCAATGGCTTCTGGGTTGACTTTTACATCAATCCCAACCCCGCGCCTACGGTAGGCAACCAGCGCTGGGATAAATTGGGCAGTACGGTATCGCCAAAACAGGGTATTGCCTGGGCTATCCCCTCGCCGGGGTTAGCTCCCGGCGCTCGGATCATTCTGACCTCCAATGGCGTGGGTGGATTGGCGCCCAGCGGGCCTCACACGATTTGGAGCGGCAGTTTTGTCGGCGGAACGCAGGATCTGTTTGTGTATGCCGACAGCTTCAGTCTGAATGCCTCGCCCAACGGCGGCATCGTCGAGAGCAGTGAAAGTAATAATCGGTCCGAATTCCATTTTGTTGCTCCGCTTTCAGGCGGAGAACTTATTGATCTAAGCAATCTGCCTGATCCGGCCTCACTACCACCCCGGTGGGACCCCTGATAAGGTTATTTGAAAATTTCGTTCCCAGGTTTTACCTCAGCTTGGGAACGAAATTTCAAGAGATCCAGATTACCTGCCAGTGACTTTACATAAGGTAGATTGACGTAGCTTCTTATGTATGGTAACATAGAGGTATTAAAATGGATGGTCCATTAAAGGAATAGGGGTCAAATGAAAAACAGAAATAAAATCCTATTTCGCTTAATGATTGGGCTAATGGTAGCGGGACTAATCGGAGTAAATCTGCTGGCGGTCGTCCATGCCAGCCCACCCGCCCAAGACCCTCGTCCACCCGCTGATACAGGTGGTGGGGGTGGTGGGGGTGGGGGTGGCGGCGGCGGCGGTACTGGTGGTGGCGGCGGTGGAGGCGGTGCTGGAGGCGGCGGCAACGGCAACGGTGCTGCCGGCAACGGTACCGGCAATATCCCTGCGGAAGCTGGCCCTGTGGTACCCGGCTGCGCCGCTACAAAGGGCCAGGTCATCAATTGGGGTATGGGGCCGCAGGCCGATATGGGTGTTGAATTAAAAACCGGGAGTTGGCGGACAGCCACCCGCAGCGCCAGCGATGGGAATTACAGCCTGGGCGGCTTGGGCGTGGGCATTGCCAAATTACACGTCGGCGTAGCCCCGGGGCAGACCCAACTTCAACCACTCATCCAGGATGCCGGGGTGTACCTCAACTGTACGTACCCCACTGTGGCGAATATCGCCATTTTTAGCGGTTCACGCGTGGACCCGCCGGCCAAGATTGATATGGCTGCGCCCAGCCAGACGGTTGCTCCGGATAGTAATTTTGAAGTTACCCTGACCGTTGAAAACAACCTGCCTACTGACATTACCAACGTCATTGTCACCGATTTGATGCCGCGAGGGTTTAAGGCGCTAAAGGTAAGCAGTTCGATAGACCCCACCTCCGGCCAAATTGTTGACGGCGGCGAAGATGGACAGTTGGTTGTACTCTACTGGAATAAACTGGCTTCCAAAGCCAAAGCAACGATCCGGCTGACGGTTAATGCCGATGTGGATTTGCTCGGTGGGACCAAGATTCGAAACACCGCTACCCTCTTCTACCGCGAAAGCGCTGCCGATCAAGCCTGGCTTGACTTTACGGTGGGCAGTGACGAATCGCCGGTGTTAGCCGCTTCAGGCGCGGCCGGCAGCGAGGGCGCAGATTTTGTCCCGCCTGCCGAAGCGCCGACCACCGGGGGAAGTCTGCTTGAGCCGGCTGCGGACAGCGCCGAACCTGCGGCAGCAGGTCAGCCTGCAGCTTCAGCCGCCAACTCCCCTGCTGCCGGCGACGAGTTTGTCCCGCCCAGCAATATGCCTTCGACCGGAGGTGAGATTGACTTGCCAGCGGATACCCTTGATCCAAGGGGCGAAGTTAACCTGGCCAAGGCTGAGTTAGTGGTCGGGCATGCGGTTGATCAGGCTCACCCAGGCGCGGCCCGTGCGTCCAGGCTGGCTATCACCACGGATAGCGCTGGACAAAGCGAGATGGTTGTCGTTCATAATACGGCTTCCAGAGGGCCGTCTGTCACCGTCGCCGTGGCTGTGTTCTTTTTGGGGCTGCTGGTGTTGGGCAGCGGGATCACTTTTTGGCGTCGCCGGTTTGACTTGTAGGACAAGCTGGCAGCTTACCCCACAGAACGGTCTAAAATTGACCTTTGCCTGACTCAGCTTATAATCACTCAGGCTGCGCCTTCAAGCGCAGCCTGTTTTTTTCTATTCAGTTGATTGGCACTTGCCAAGTATCAATCACCCTTCCCAAGGAAAATAGACTGTTTATGTATCAACTCCATACGCTAGCCAATGGGCTAAGAATTTACTTCGTGCCGGTATCCAGCTTTCAATCGGTCAGCCTCGGTATTTTTGTGCGAGTCGGGTCTCGTTACGAGCGTCCGGCGGAAGCGGGCGTTTCTCATTTTATCGAGCATATGCTTTTTAAGGGCACTACCCGGCGGCCCAGCGCTAGAATTATCGCCGAAACGATTGAAGGGGTGGGCGGGATGAGCAATGCCTACACCAGCCAGGAGGCGACTGTTTATTATGCCAAAGTTGCCGCCGCCCAGGCCAGCACCGCCTTGGATGTTCTGGCGGATATGGTCCGGCACCCTCTTTTCGAGCCGACTGAGTTTGAAAAAGAACGCTATGTGATTGGCGAAGAGCTGAACATGATTTACGACTCGCCCGATAGCTGGGCCAATGTGCTGCTGGACCAGGTGTTGTGGCCCAATCACCCGCTGGGGCACAACATTGTCGGCACTCCTGAAAGCCTGACCAGCCTGAGCCGCGACTCGTTGGCGGCCTACTTTACCGCCAGTTACCACCCCGGTAATGCCTTAATTGCCATTGGCGGAGCTTTTAACCCGGACCATATCCTGGCAGAGCTGACGGCCTTGCTGGGCGATTGGGAGCCGCGCCAGATACCCCCGTTTGAACCGGTTCCGCCGCCTCAAACCAGAGCACGCTGGCACGTCGAAGACCGGTCCATTGAGCAGGGGCATCTTTGCCTGGCCCTGCCCGGCCTCTCTCGACACGACCCGGAGCGATATGCGCTCAGCGTGCTCAATGCCGTCTTGGGCGAGGGTATGAGTTCTCGCCTCTTCTTGAACATTCGCGAAGAAAAGGGGCTGGCTTACGCGGTTGACTCTAGCCTTAATCTGCTTCAGGACACCGGCTCGCTGGTGATCTATGCCGGCGTTGACCCTGAACGCGCCCCGGAAGCATTGCAAGCCATTCTGGACGAGTTGGATCGCCTGTGTATGGAGCCAATCCCCCCGGCCGAGTTGCACAAAGTCAAAGAGTACCTCAAAGGCCGCCTGGTTTTGGGACTGGAAGACAGTTTTAGCCGGGCCGCCTGGGTGGCCTATCAAGCCTTATTTATGGACGTCATTCGGACCCCGGAAGAAGTTTTACAAATCTATGACGCGATAACCGCCGAGGATATCCTGGCCGTGGCGCAGAAAATCATCATTCCCAGGGCTTATAACCTGGCTGTTGTCGGTCCCTTTGGCCAGGGTGAAGATTTGGGTAATCTGCTGGATGAAGCAGAAAGTGTTACCGTGTAAATCCTGAGGACGGTCAGCGTATTTAAACAACTTGCAGAAATGACCTTGTTCTGCTATCCTCTCTGCTACAATTTTGCCCGTCGGCTTGCAGACACCTCCTAAAGGATAATCATTTATGGTTAAGATATTGATGAGTTGGGACATTAAGCCCGGTTCTGAAAGTGAGTATTTTGAATTTATTGTCCGTGAATTTGCCCCTGGGATTATGAAATTGGGCGTCCAGCCGACCGAGGCCTGGTACACGGTTTTTGGCGAGGGTCCCCAAATTCTCACCGGCTGCGTGGCCGAAGACCTGCCGACCATGCAATCTGTTTTGAGCAGCCATGATTGGCAGAAGTTGCAAACTAAACTGTTTGAGTACGTGACTAACTTTAATTTCAAAATTGTGCGGGCGACCAGTCGCTTTCAGTTGTTATAATTCTATAGCCTGGCTAATCAGGTGGATTTCAAAAAGGGCGTGCAAATAATGGCACGCTTTTTGTTTTAAAATCCGGGTAGTGCTTGCATCTGTCTCATTTTATGTCATAATAGGTTCATCTCTGCAAGAGTTTGAGGAGGCGTTATGCGTCGCCCTGGTTTGTGGGTCGCCAATGGTCATCCGGGCGATCCGGCCCAAATGCTCAGTTGGCGTCCTGGTGCATTAACCTGTTTCTACGATTATCTGGGGGTGAACGGCGTCTTCGGTTACAAGGCGGCCAACCCCGACGTCCCCATCATTATCCGTTTTCAACATCCCTTCAACTGGCAGCAGGACCCGGTTGGTTTTGCCCGGAGCCTGGGCGAGCAGGTTGCCAGCAAGTGGAACGATATGAAGGCGCTTGACCCTTACGTCTACTTTGCCAACGAGATGAACCTGCACTACGAAAATGGCGACCGGGATCCGACCAGCCAGTCAAGTTATACGACGCCTGAATTTTATCAAAAGTACGCCCAATGGGTCCGCATGACCGCCGATGTTATCAAAAGCCGCGTGCCGGACATGAAGCTGATCACGCCGCCCTTTGCCTTTGGCCATCACGAGGATGGCTCGCCGGATGACAACGGCCAGCCGACCGAAGGCTGGGCCGGCTACGATTATCTGTACGAGACTATCCGCGATTATTTCAATAACATCATTTGTTTCCACTCCTACTGGGGGCATGCCGGCGGCTCCGAGCGCGCCTGGCTTTACGACCCCGTTCTGTCCTCGTGGTACGCCTTTCGCTGGCGGCGCGTGCTGAAATTGTTTGAGGCTCGCTACCAGCTCAAGGCCAAAGTAATCATTGACGAAGCCGGCAACTTCGGCGCGGCTGATCCCGATTTTACCGACCAGATCATCTACCATGCCCAACAATGTCTGAGCGACGCCCGCGTTATTGCCGTGACCTACTTTCTCTGGCTAGACCCAACCAACAGTCCCGGCAATATCGCCAACTCCTGGGCGCAGCGCGTCCGTAACCTGCCGGAGCACCTGGCTCGCTTGAAAAATATGCCGGATGTGCCGGTTACTACCGGCGGTGAAGCCGAACCGGGTGCGGGTGCCCCCGCACCCACTATTCGGGTTTTATTCAACGACGACACAGTCAAGGTGATGCTCTTGGAAGAGTACCTGCGGGCGGTAGTTCCCGCGGAAATGCCCGCCCTGTGGCCCGCCGAGACGGTCAAAGCTCAGGCTGTAGCGGCCCGCAGCTATGCCCAATACGCCGTCGAACATCCCCGCCATCCCAACGCCGATATCTGCACCAGCCCGGCCCATTGCCAGAACTTCGATCCGACCAAGGTTCACCCCAAATCCGACGAAGCCATTCAACTCACCAAGAATCTCGTTGCCCGCTACAACGGCCAGACGGTGAACGGCATCTTCTCGGCTAACTGCGGCGGCCATACCCTTAACAACGAGGATGTCTTCAGGGGTGCGCCCGTGCCCTATCTGCGCGGTGTTCCCTGCCCCGACAAAGGCGAAAAGTTTGGGCATGGCGTTGGCTTGTGCCAATATGGGGCGCGGGCCTTGGCCTCGCAAGGGCAGCCCTACGAGGCCATTATCAAACATTACTACACCGGCGTGACTATCGGTCCGATCACCCCGGCGGTCCAGACCGGTGCGATTGTGGGCCTCATTACCGACCAGGCCGGCCAGCTAGCCGCTAATATCCGGGTCGTTTTGACGGGCGCCGGCCAAACTGTCGAAGCCCGGAGCCAGTCCGATGGTCGCTATGGCTTTAGCAACGTTCCTGCCGGAACCTATACCCTGGAAGTGCCTGATTACGGTATCCGCCAAACCAATTTATCCCTAACCAGCGGCCAGCAGTTGACCGTCAATTTGACCCTGCCGGCCCCACCCCGGCCCATCATCGTCGTTGATGCCGCGCGCGGCCCCGGTCTGCCCCTGCTGGTGGGCAGTTGGCTCCAGCCCAATGTGCCGATTCGAATCACCCCTCCAGGCGGCCCTTCGGTCGTCGTCGTCTCCGGCTCCAAGCTGGAATATGGCCCCGGTGGTTTTGAAATTTATGCCAACAAAATCGGGACGTATGTCCTGGAAGTCGCCGGGTATCGTTTTGGTATTCCCATGAACGGCCAGTTTACCCGGCTGACCTTCCGCCAAACCGGCCCGGCCCAGGGGACAGGGATCATCGAAGGCATTTTGCTCGATTACCTCAACCGGCCTGTCCCCGATTGGTTTGTCCGGTTGACCGGCAATGGACTGAACTTAACCACGACGACCAAGGCCCAGGGTTACTTCGCTTTTGCCAATCTGGCTGCGGGCAGCTATGTCATCACGGTTGCCGACAGCGATATCAGCCAAACGGTGGCCAACAACGGCCAGGAAAAAGTGACCCTGACCTTGCAGTTCCCTGCGCCGCCCTCAGAGGGATGGCAGGTGGACCTGTCCCAGGGAACCGGCCTGCCCCTGTTGGTCGGCGATATTGGCGTGGCCAACGCTGCCATTATCATCACCAGCCCCAGCGGGCGGCGGCAGCAGGTGACCAGTGGCAGCAAGCCGGAGTGGGGTATCGGCGGTTTTGAGGTTTACGCCACCGAACTGGGCACTTACACCGTGGAGTTTTTCGGCCAGCGTTTCACCATTCCGGTGCAGGGCCAATTCACCAAAGCCGTCTTTCGCAAAGAGGACGGCTCCGCCGGCCAGCAGGTCCGCCTGGTTTCGATGCTGCTCCCCCGTACCCGTGCTGAGGCTCTCCGAGCAGAGCTTGAGAAAGATGCGGACACAAAGGGGTTGTTTGAGATACAGGTGGTATAATTACCGGGAGTCCAAAGATATTGGAAGAGGGCAGCTTGATTGATATTAAACGATACAAAATTCAATCTCCTGTTTCGGCTTATACCTTTCCAGCAGAGGCTCGTATCCACCGGGTGTGTTTTGACGATAAGCATATTCACATCGAATTAATGGATGAACGCATCCTCTCCATACCGTTATGGTGGATTCCAACACTTTATAATGCGTTGCCCGACGAGCGAGAGAAATATGAGATCAATCAAAGTCGCACGGTGATGATTTGGAACCCGGACAAATGTGCCATCAACGACGAACTGCGGGTTATGGATTATTTGAGGGGTAGATGAATTGAGGTGAAACCATGCTCGTCACCAAAGAATTGGTTCGTGACCAAATATTGGCCTATTTGAATCAGCGCATAACCCTGGCGCAACTGGTAGACTGGGCTGAAAATACCCTGAACGAGGGTGAGTTAGAGATGCGTGATAGTGAAACGATCAGCGACATTCTGGCGCGGTTGGGTCTGGCTGATGTGCGTGAATTTGGTTTATCCTGGGAAGATTGCGCGGCGCTCTTAGCCCGCTTAGGCTATCAACCCCAAGTTGAGGCAATTCCACTTGTCGCCTAACATTATCCAAAATCGTCCTAAAAGACGCCGAAGGCGCGCAGAGCGCCCTTGCGGTACAAATCGTAAATCCACGCCCGTCAGACGGGCAGTCTAAAACCCAAAATGGTGCCTCTCTTTGACTTCTCCCCCCGCGTGCTCACCGTAAGCGCGATTAATGCCTATATCCGCCACAAGCTGGAGGCCGATTTAACCCTGCAAGACCTGTGGCTGGAAGGGGAAATCTCCAACTGGAAAGCGGCCACGTCGGGCCACATTTACTTTACCCTTAAGGACGCCGCGGCCAGTCTGCGCTGCGTCATCTGGCGCTCGCAGGCAAGCCAACTGGTTTACCTGCCCCAGCGGGAAGGCGAAGCGGTGCTGGCCCACGGCCGGGTTTCCGTTTACGAAGCCGGCGGCAACTATCAATTTTATGTGGACGATTTGCAGCCCGCCGGGCAGGGGGCGCTGGCGGCCCAGTTTGAACGGATTAAAGCCAAGCTGGCGGCGGAGGGTCTGTTTGACGCCGAGTTGAAAAAACCGCTGCCCGAATTTCCGCAGAAAATTGGGCTGGTCACTTCCCCTACGGGTGCGGCGCTGCGTGATATCCTCAACGTGCTGCGCCGGCGCTATCCCCTGGCCGAAGTCAATTTAGCCCCGGCGCAGGTGCAGGGCGAGAGTGCCCCGCTGCAACTGATCGCCGCATTGGCTACGGTCGCGCAGCAGCAGGTTGACGTCATTATTCTGGCCCGGGGCGGCGGCAGCCTGGAGGATTTGTGGGCGTTTAACGATGAGCGTTTGGCGCGAGCGATAGCGGCCTGTCCCGTTCCCATCATTACCGGCATCGGCCACGAGGTTGATTTCACTATCGCCGATTTTGTGGCCGACGTGCGCGCTCCCACCCCCTCTGCCGCCGCCGAACTGGTCACACCCGATAAAGTGGAACTCAAACGGGTGATCTATGCTCAGCAGTTGGCTTTGATGGACGCCGCCCGGCAGCAGGTTGCCGCGGCCAGAGCCGATGTTACCCGGCAGCAGTGGGCTTTGGCCCGGATTTCGCCCCAGGCCGCTCTCAACAACTATCGCCAGCAGCTTGATGCCCTGGTCAATCGGGCGGGTCGAACGGTGCAGCACTATCTCTCACTCCAGCAGGAGCGAGTGACAACCTTATCGGCGCGCCTGGATACGCTCAATCCCCAGGCTACCCTGGCCCGTGGCTATGCCATTGTGCAAAAAGGGCAGCTTGTTGTTACCCAGACGGCTCAAGTGAGCCAGGACGATGAAATTGTGGTCAAGGTAAGCGACGGGGTGTTTGAAGCGATAGTAAGTAAAGCGTAAGGCATTAATTGCCTCAAATCATTACGCTTTATGTTTTAGTGAGTTGATTACTTGAGTATAAACCTGGAGAAACTACCTTGAAAATCCTAATCACAGGCAGCAGCGGGCAGGTCGGTACCAATCTGTGCTTGACCCTCCTGCAAAAAGGAAATCTGGTTGTCGGCGTTGACAAACGCCAGAATACCTGGACGGATCAAATCCCTACCCTGCAGCATAACCTGGCCGAGAGCATGCCCAACCCGGCAGAAATTGCTTCAATCCAGCCCGGATTTGATCGGCCCGATTTGGTGGTCCATCTGGCGGCTAATGCCAAGGTTCACGAATTGGTCAAAGACCCACGCCGCGCCCATGAAAATACGACAATTACCTTTCATGTGCTGGAGTACTGTCGCAGCCAGAACTTGCCCATCATTTTTAGCAGTTCCAGAGAGGTCTATGGCCGCCCGACTCCGCCGCGAGTGGCTGAAGACACCACCGATGTTTTCCATATCCTCAGCCCCTACGCCGCCTACAAAATGGCAGACGAAATGTTGGTTTATGCCTATGCTAACTGTTATGACCTCAAGTACCTGGTCTTTCGTCTGAGTAATGTCTATGGCCGCTATGACAACGATATCGAGCGCATGACCCGGGTGCTGCATATTTTTGTTGACCAGATGCGCCGGGGCGAGCCGGTGACCATCTACGGCCGCAGCAAGATGATAGATTTCACCTACGTAGACGACTGCATCAACGGCCTGATGCTGGGTATTGACAAATTGTTCACCGGCGAGGTGGTTAATGAAACCTTTAACCTCAGCTCCGGCAGCCCGGCGACCCTGGTCCAACTGGCCGAAACCATCGCCGCCAACCTGGGTGTCACCCCGACCATCATTGACCAGCCTATCCAGCCGGGTGAGATCAATTTCTACGCGGCCGATTTGACCAAGGCTAAAACAATGCTAGGCTACCAGCCACAGGTATCTTTTGCGGAGGGAATCAAGCGGGCGATTGAGTGGTCACTGGTGTGGGAAAAACGGCCGCAGACGACAGTCCGCTGACCGCTGCATCGTTGAGCGGTCTGCTGTCGGTGGTCATACCTTAAGGGAAATATTTTATGAATAAAAAGAGTGAACCCACCCTCGAAACACTGAGCTTTGAACAAGCCTACCGTGAATTGGAAGAAACCGTGCAGAAATTGGAGGTTGGCAATTTGCCGCTGGAAGAAGCCCTGGCGCTCTATCAGCGCGGCATGGTCCTGGCTCAGTACTGCAACCGGCAGTTAGACAGCGCCGAGTTGCGCATCAAAACTCTGGCCCCCTCCGGCGAATGGGTGGATTTTGATGAGGCATAGACACGGTGCTGTGACTTTGACAGCCTCTTTAACCCCACGTATACTCCAAATTTGATCTAGATTTGCATTATCAGTAAGGACAACGTTAGTGAAGTCAAAAGTGCGGGCCTTGGCTCGCTATTGGTTTGTTGCTCCCTTGTTATTCGTCGTTGTGGGCCTCCAAATGGGCCTCGGCTTGGTTGCCGGTAATCAAGGGTCTGCCTCTTCCAGCCTCCTCGTCTCCCCAACCCTCACCCGCCGCCCCACCTTTACCTCGACCCCGGTCCCTACCTTTACCCCTAGCCCTAGCTCGACCCCCAGCCCCACCTCGACCTTTACTCCCAGCCCCACGCGCACTCCCACCTCCACTGAGACACCTACTGGCACCCTCACCCCAACGGAGCCTCCTTTGCCTTCGGCTACACCCACCAGCACCGACACCCCCACCCCGGAGCCAACCCCCACCGCCAAAGGCTTGACCCTGCGAGTGCCAATTCTGATGTACCATTATCTCTCCGTCCCGCCTGCCGGCGCCGATGTTATTCGGCGCGATCTGTCCGTCACGCCCGACCAATTTGAAGCCCAGTTGGCTTACTTGCGCCAGGAAGGCTATGAAACTATTTCCCTGGAGCAGCTATCCTTCGCCCTCAGCGAAAAAACGGCTCTTCCGTCCAAGCCCATTATTCTTACTTTTGATGACGGTTATCGCGACCATTATGAGCACGCTTTTCCCCTGCTGCGCAAATACAGTTATGTAGCCACTTTTTTTGTCTTTACCCAACCCATTGACGAGAACAATGTAGATTATCTCTCCTGGGACATGGTTAAGGAAATGCATCAAGCCGGGATGGAGTTCGGTTCGCATAGCTACCGCCACTCCGATTTGACCGGCAAAGATGTGGACTTCCTGGTCTATGAAATCCTCGGCTCCAAAGAAGCTATTGAAGAACGGATTGGCGAGCCGGTTCGCTTTTTCT
This sequence comes from Anaerolineales bacterium, assembly GCA_015075185.1. Lineage (GTDB taxonomy): Bacteria > Chloroflexota > Anaerolineae > 4572-78 > J111 > DSQQ01. Next base: position 549,778 of record JABTUW010000006.1, read on the forward strand.
GTTACCCGTCCGGTCGCTACGACGAACTGACCATCAAGGTATTGGAGTCGGCCAATTTTTGGGGGGCGGTCACAACCCAGTGGGGTCTTGAGCAATCCTTTAACGACCGGTTCGAACTCAAACGCATTCGTATGCGTGGCAATGATACCGCCGCAGATTTGGCGGCCAAGTTAGCCCTGTTTTGATCTTTTAGCCTCCGCAAGACCTCCATCGCTGCTTCACAATTGGTTCACAATCGAGCGTTATACTCCTGTTCACAAAGTTGAAAAATAAAATTCCTATCGGAGTGAAAGGAGAACAACCGTGAATAGGAGAATTGTTTTAGGCGTTTTGTTGGCGCTGGTCTTGATCGCCGGCGTGGCGAGTTTGGGCGTAGTTGCTTATAATGCCGGGGTCGCCCAGGGGTTGGCTGAGAGCGGCAAGCTGGCTGCACTTACGCCAGAAGAAGGAGCCAGGTTGTACCCATACTACGGCGGACCGTTCTGGCATCCCCGGCCGTTCGGCTTTGGGTTTTTTGGCTGCTTCGGGCCGCTGTTGTTCATTCTGCTCGTCTTTTTGCTGGTGCGCGCGCTGGTCTGGGGCGGGCCGTGGGGCCACCACTGGCGGCATGGCCCCTGGGATAGGGGTATCCCGCCTATGTTTGACGAGTGGCATCGCCAGGCCCATAGCCAGGGCGCAGAACAAACCCCGCCGCCATCGGGAAGCTGAGGGATTGACAGGCCAAACAGGAGGGGACAAACGTCAAGTATAGTCCTCCAGAAAAGTTCTCGCCGGGATTAGGGGATGGGGGGATGAAAATTAAAGAGAAAAATCCCCTAATCTCCTAATCCCGGCCAAATTGATTGGGAAAAACTTTCCTGGATACTTATATCAGGCGTTTCTCCCCTAAAAAAGGGATTTATCACTATGAAAATGACCACACTTGAAAAAAAGTTTGTTAATCGAAAACAAAAAGGTGAGTATAATATCGCCAGGGTTCGCGACTGTTTCAACCATCTTGACCTTGGTCATATCTATCGTGGGCTTGAATTGGGCTGTGGCATTGGGGCTGTCTCCGCTTTTCTTGCCAATGAGTATAACATGAACATCACGGGTACAGATTTTGATGCGGAGCAAGTAGAACTCGCCCGCTCTTTGCACCCTGAAACTGATCTTCTCCACTACCGGGTGGAAGATGCCTCCCGTCTTACCTTTCCGGCCCATACCTTTGATCTGGTTATCGCTCAAAATGTATTTCACCACATTCCTGAGTGGGAAAAAGCAGTTCAAGAAGTTGCCAGGGTCCTCAGCAGCGGCGGTTACTTCATTTGGTTTGATCTGGCCGTTCCGGGATTAATAAAGAAGGTGTTAAAACCTGCCGCCAGGCACAGCGGCCTATATACGCTCGCCGAGGTCCGCAGTGAATTTTTGAGGTGTGGCTTTACCCAATTATATTACGACCGAATCCCGCATGGCCCCTTTAGCCACCATCATTTAATCCTGCAAAAGTCATGATCCATTACAGTGATGAAAACCATTCTCGTTGTTGATGACGAAGTAAAAATTCTTCAACTCGCCCGCGATTACCTGGAACACGCCGGCTGTATCGTGCTGACCGCCGAAACTGGCAAAGCTGCCCTGGCCGTGGCTCGTGCGGAGAAGCCCAATTTAATCGTTTTGGATTTGGGCTTACCCGACATGGACGGCCTCGACGTAACCCGCGCCCTGCGTAAAGAGTCAAACGTGCCCATTATTATGCTGACCGCGCGGGGCGAAGAGTCGGATAAGCTGGTCGGCCTGGAATTGGGCGCGGACGACTATCTGACCAAACCCTTCAGTCCCAAGGAACTAATTGCCCGTATCCGGGCAGTGCTGCGCCGGGCTGAAGCCACGCCCGTGACGGAAGAATTGATCCGCATTGGCCAGATAACGCTTGATGTGCCGCGCATGCGGGTAACTTTAGACGACCACCTGATCGAGTTGACCCCGACAGAGTTTGAGCTGCTTGCCGCGCTAGCCCGCCAGCCGGGGCGCATCTTCACCCGTTCGCAACTGCTTGATGCTGTTCATGGCGTCGCCTTTGAGTCATACGAGCGGGCCATTGACGCGCACATCAAAAATATTCGCCGTAAACTGGAGCCGGACCCGCGCGAACCGCGTTATATCTTGACGGTCTACGGAGTTGGGTATAAATTTGCCGATGAATAGAACAGGTGCGAGGCAATTGCGAAGCGCGTCGCACCTGAATAATAACGATGAGTAGCTGATGCCGCCTCACTTTCGCCCCCGCCGCCGTCCGCCCTGGTGGCCCGATGATGAGCCATGGCCACCGCATGGACCGCCCTGGCGTAGAAACCGCCGCGTTTTCTTGTGGAAAATCATCGGCCTGTTCGTGATTCTGGCTATCCTCGCCGCCGGAGTTGGCGCTTTCACCTCTTGGCTTACCTTCGTCGGTTCAACGAGGCCGGATACCTGGCATGGCCCGCCGCCTTTCCTCTTTTGTGGCGGTTTTGTGATCGCCCTGGTGGGCCTGGTGCTGCTGGCGCGGCTGCTCCAGCGGGTGACCACGCCGATTGGCGAGCTGATGGAGGCAGTCGGGCGGGTGGAAAATGGGGATTACTCTACTCGTCTGGTCGAACGCGGCCCCTACGAGGTCCGCGCCCTGCTGCGGGCCTTCAATGCCATGGTTGAACACTTGCAACTGAACGAGACCCAGCGCCGCAATCTGCTGGCCGATGTGACCCACGAACTGCGCACGCCGCTGACCGTGATTCAAGGCAATCTTGAAGGACTGCTTGATGGCGTCTATCCGCGCGATGATGCTCATCTCAAGCCGATCCTGGAAGACACGCACGTGCTGGCCCGGCTCATTGACGACCTGCGCACCTTAGCTTTGGCGGAAAGCGGTGCGCTGCATCTTCATCGTGAGCCGACCGATTTGAGCGTCCTCGCCGGCGAGACCATCGCTTCATTTCGTGCCCAGGCCGAAGCAGCGGGCGTTGAATTGAGCGCCACCATCGCTGACGATGTGCCCTTGTTAGAAATAGACCCCGTCCGCATCCGTGAGGTGCTGGCGAATTTGATCGCCAACGCGCTGCGCCATACACCTTCCGGCGGACGGGTCCAGGTGACAGGTCAACTCGACGCCGGTGAGCAGCAAGTGACAGTTGCCGTCGGTGACACCGGGACGGGCATTTCCCCGGAAGTCCTCCCTTACATTTTTGATCGCTTTTATAAAGCGGGCAATTCGCGGGGAACCGGCCTGGGATTAGCCATCGCCAAGAATCTCGTCACTGCTCACGGCGGTGAAATCTCGGCCCAAAGCGATGGCCAGGGGACAACCATCCGCTTCAGCCTGCCTTTGAGTGTTGATGCATGACTTTTGATACTTTCTCTACTGCCGCCATGGCCAGCGAGCTGCGTAATACAATTTTGGGGGGCCGCGTCCAGCGTGTGACGCAGATTAACTCCCTGACCTACGGTCTCGAAATCTACGTCCACCCGGTCCGGCACTATCTGCTTCTTTCCGCTGAACCCCAGGCGCCGCGCCTGTTTCTGAGCAGCCAGAAGGTGCGGCGCGGCGCGGGCCACGAAACGCCGCTCATGCTGGTTCTGCGCAAATATATGCACGGCGCTCGGCTGGCCGCTGTTGACCAGCCGGCCTATGAACGCCTGCTTTACTTCAGCTTTGTCAGCCCGGTTGGCTCGACCATCCTGGCTATTGAACTGCTCGGAACCCGCAGTAACCTCCTTCTCCTGGACCTCGACCAGACGATTCTGGGGGTTGCTCGTCTCACCAAACCAGTCTCCTCCGCTCCCCTGCCCCCCCTTCGACAAGCTCAGGACGCAGACCGCTCCTCTGCTGCTGTTTCTCACCGCACTCTCCTCCCAGGCCAACTTTACGAACCGCCTCCCCCCCAACTCAAGCTGGCCCCCGCCGAGTTGACCGAATTTGCCTTGCGCCAGGAACTGGCCGAAGCCTCCCCGCAGTTGAGTTTAACCCGCCTGCTGACCGAAACCGTGACCGGAGTCAGCCCGCTGCTGGCCCGCGAAATTGTTTATCGGGCCACTGGCAGCATCGAAACCACAGTCAGTGAGCTTTCTCTCCTGACTCCCCTGCTGACTGCCTTCCACGCTCTGTTCGACCATCTGGCCCAGGAGCAGTGGCAGCCGACGTTAGCCCTGGATGAGGAGGACCGGCCTTTAGCCTTCGCGCCCTATCCCCTGCAGCACTTGCCCCAGGCTCAACCTTATGAGACCCTTTCCGCCGCCGTTGAAATCTACTTTATGGAGGCTGCTTCCGGCTATGCCGCCGCCAAAGCGCCCCTGTTCCAGGCCATCACCGATGCCCGCCAGAAACTGGCCCGCCGCCGGGAGCGTCTGGCCGAGGATGCAGCGGCGCAAGCCGACCCGAACGCGCTCAAGGAAAAAGGCGAAGCTATTCTGGCCTTTGCCCATCAAATCAAACCCGGCCAAAAGGAGCTGGTCGCGCCCTTTGGAGAACGCCAGCTTAAAGTGGCTCTTGACCCGGCTCTTTCTGCCAGCGAAAACGCCCAGGAATACTTTAGCCGCTATCGTAAAGCCCTCCGCGCTGGCGGCGAGATTCCGGCGCAACTGGAAAAAATAACGCTGGAAGAGAACTACCTGGAACAGTTGGAACAAGATCTGCTGATGGCCGAGAACCGGCCGGAGATTGACGCCGTGGCCGAGGAATTAGCTGCTGCCGGTTTTCGCCCGTTGGCCCGCCGCGAAAAACAGCAAAAAAAGAACGCGACCCGTTACCTGCGCCTGACTGCCCCGGATGGGGCGACCGTCTGGGTTGGGAAAAATGCTCTCCAAAATGCCCACCTCACCTTCAATCGCGCCGCCGCCGATGATTTGTGGCTGCACGCCCGTAATGTGCCCGGCGCGCACGTGGTCATCCCCACCGCTCAGGGGTTGCCCTCCGAGGCGGATGTCTTCTGGGCCGCCGCCGTCGCCGCCTATTACTCTCGCGCCCGGAATGATACCAGCGCCGAGGTGGATGTCACCCTCAAGAAGTATGTCCGGGCCATCAAGGGCGCGGCTCCGGGGCTGGTAACTTACCGCAATGAGTCTACGCTGCGAGTCGCGCCGGAAGCACCGGAGGTAGATGTAGGTTAAAGCTAGGCGTGTTCTATCTGTAAAAAGTCAAACTCAAGAGATTTATCCTGGCCGAAGAAGGCTAATTGAACTCTTACCCGAGCCCGGTCTTGGTCAACCTCCTTCACTATGCCCATAAAATCGGCAAACGGCCCTTCAATAATCCGCACTGTTTGCCCAACTTTAAAGCGACCATTGCCCCCAGATTCCTTCATACTTGTGTCTGTCCCAGTCAATTGAGCTTTAGTCTCGCCGGTAAAGAAGAAAAACAGTTGCCCATCTGGCGATTCGATCACCGCGCCGACTCTTCGCCCCTTCTTGTCTTTTTGTTCATCCTTGAACTTGATCCCCTTTTGGCGGAGCCGCTTCAGGCGATCCGGCATGTCCGGGGCAAAGTAGGTAATGGTTGATTGGGTCAGTTTAGTAGTCTGGTGAAAGCCGAGCCGAATTAAGCCATCCGAAATGACGGCCCAGGGGTAAGGCCGGTCACCTTCAGTGACGCACTCAAAACCTAACTGCTTCCAATAGGCCACTGCTGCTTTCACATCTTTTGTGGTGAGGGTGAGTTCGCTAAATGTTCCATACCTTGAGAAAAATTTTTTGCCGGCCGGAGCGGTCTTCATCCCACTCCATATGTCTGCCAAAATAACATGCTGCCCCTCCGGCGTCTCAAATTCTGCTGTTACAAGTTTCAGTCCGGGTACTTGGATGTCATCGAGCCTGACCCCCAATTTTGCCAGGTGGCTCAGTCGTTCCTCTAATGTGGCATTTAGGTGGAAATAGCTGAGGGTAGGCGAGGAAAACACCTGTTGGTACAAACCAAGATGGAGCCGGCCATCCGAAATGACTGCCCAGGGATAAGGTTCCTCTCCACCCTCTACTCTGGCGAAACCGAGTTTGCCATAGAAGGCGAGGGACTCTGATAAATTTTTTGCCGACAGGCTAATTTCAGACCGGTTGCCAAGTTTGTAAAGCTTAAACCATAAAGCCTCTGCTTTGATTTGAGCTTCATCAGGATCAACCGCAACTTCACCGGAGGGCTGAGTCGGTTGCTGCTCACTTTTTGTTAGCCTCAATTGGATTTCGGTCACCACAGCTTCAAACAGACGTTTTCGCTCTGACCGGCTGAGGATAATATTTTCCTGGGCCAGAATTTGGTCAAACCTATCCTGGATGAGCTGCCGCACTTCTTCTGGGCGTGAAACATCCATTCTTGGCTCCAGTTCCGCCATCAACCTGGCTCGAAGACGCTCTTTCAAGTCATCAAAAGTGTCCAGGAGATAGGAAGCTGTGCCGGTGTCGTGTAACCTCTGCCAGGCGGCAGACCGGTACACCCGCCGGATGCTCACGGCCAATTCAAGACCGGAAAAAGGTTTGATCAGAAATTCTCTGGCCCCGGCCTGCATCGCCCGCCGGAAGTAATCAGCTTCGCCATGGACCGACATCATAATGATTTGGATCGAGGGAACCTGTCGCACGATTCTCTCGCAGGTGGTGAAACCGTCAAGGCCGGGCAGGTGAGTGTCCAAAAGTACAAGATCGGGCTGCTGTTCCACCGCCATCTGGATGGTTTCCTCGGCGTTCGCGGCTATCCCGACGATCTCTATCGCAGCCTCGCCAAAAAGCTGCTGGCGCAGATTTTCCCGGCTTTCCTGATCATAATCGCCAATCAAAAGGCGGATTTTTTCCTTCCGCAGACGCTTTAGCAGGCCCGGCGCTCTATAGAGAAAATCACCCCCCGGTCCAGGGAGAGGTTGCGGGCGTAACTCGGTTATCGATGAGACCCCTGTTTGACCCGGCAATGGGGGAGGGTCGGGGGAGAAATCGTTATCTGGCTCCTCCTCCAGCCGATACCGCTCCGGCTGCTGTTTGAGCGCAATCTCCAGCACGAGGACAAGCAGGCGTTCATCTTCGACGGCATAGGTGATCCGCCACTCCGTCACCGGCAGGCGGTACAGGTTGTCGTGACCGGGGAGGAGATGACTTTCAAGGGGGCGAGGGTCTTCGGCAAGGGCGAGGAGGGCCTGGTCAAGGGGTTGGAGCAAATTTTTGGATAAACGGTAAAGCGTCTTCTCAGCCTGGCGGGTCAAAACAACCTCCCAGCGCGGCTTCCTTTCACTCATCAAGTAACCCCTTGTTCTTTAATTCTTCTCGAATTTCGTCGTAAGAGCGGCCGCTTTGCCGTGAAGCTTTGTAAGCTGCGGCCACCCGGCGAGCGGCGCGCAAATTATCCAGCGCCTCGGTTACGGCCAGATAATCCTCATAGGGGATTAATGCGGCGATGGGCTTGCCATTGCGTTCGATCACAATGTCGGCAGTACCCGCGTAGACTTCGTCAAGTAAATCCCGCCATTTTTGCCGCGCTTCGCGGCTGCCAATTGTAGAGACCGGCATAAAAAATCTCCTGTTTGTGTAAATTGTGTACACATTGTACTTTATCGCCTGATAAAAGTCAAACAGGACTTACGCAAAACATGTCATTTTGAGCGACGAAGAAGCGAAAAATCTTTGGATATGTGCTCTTGCAAGTGTAATCTCGAGGGATTCTTCACTTCGCTGCGCTTCGTTCAGAATGACACGCGTAAGCCCTATCAAATAATCTTCGCCTCTTGACCTCATCGCGTCTCTTTTTTGTAACTTTGCAGGCTTAACATTATACTTAACTCACCCAAAACTGACCCTTGAGGAGCAACATGGCCGTAGATTTTTTTATTCCCAAGCTGGGCGATAATGTGGATCAAGTGACGATTGTGAATTGGCTGGTAGATGACGGGGCAGCCGTAAATGAAGGCGACGAAGTGGTCGAGGTTGAAACCGATAAGGCGGTCGTTCCGGTTCCGGCGAATGGAAAGGGACATCTGCACATCGGCCCCTACAAAGCGGGCGACTCGGTCCCGGTGATGACGGTCATTGCCACAATTGGCGCCGAGGCCGAAACCTTTGCGCCGGGGAGTGAGAAGCCTGAAGGCGAGGGGGCGAGAGGCGAACAGGAGCCTGAGCTTGTCGCAAAAGAGGCAACCGGCGTTTCCCTTCAGCCCCAGGGCGGGGAGTTAAGCGAGAGGAGCGCCGAGTTGCCCAAAATCACGCCGGTAGCCCAAAAAATAGCCGCCGAAATGGGAGTGGACGTGCAGGCTATCGCCCGCAGCGGCGACCACGAACGCATCACCAAAGAAGATGTTCTCCAGGCGGCAGCCCCTGCAGAAGCAGCGGTCACGCCCGAACCTGCCCTCACCAGTTCTCCTCCATCTGCCGCCGCCCCCGAACCCGTTCAGCCTTCGCCTCAGCCTTCCCATGCTCAAGCCGATGCAGACGTGACCCAGAGCATCCCCCTCAAAGGCATTCGCGGGATTATCTTCCGGCGCATGGCCGAAAGCGTCCATACCACCGCCCGCGTCACCCTGGTAACGGAGGTTGATGCGACCGAGTTTGTAAAACTCCGCGAGCAGCTCAAAGCCAGGTTCAGCCAGGAATGGGGCTTTACCCCCGGCTACAACGACCTGTTAGGGGTGATAGCGGCCAATGCGCTGCGGAAATTCCCTTACATGAATGCGCGGGTCTCGGCGGCGGGAGATGCCATTGAGCATTTGAAACCGATCCATATGGGTATGGCCGTTGATACCGAGCGGGGCCTATTGGTCACAGTCATCCGCAACGCCGATACCAAAGGATTGCAGGAATTTGGGGCCGAATTCAGGGCGCTGGTGGAGCGAGCCAGAGCCGGCAAAAGCGCGCCCGATGACTTGAGCGGCGGCACCTTTACCATTTCCAACCTGGGCATGTATCGGGTAGATGGCTTCACCCCGGTCATCAATCTGCCGGAAGCCGCCATTTTAGGTGTAGGCCGGATTGTCGCCAAGCCGGTTGCCAGGGGGGAGGAGATTGTCGTCCGGAAAATGATGTCTCTCAGCTTGGTGTTTGATCATCGTGTGGCTGATGGCGCCCCGGCAGCTCGCTTCCTCGATTACATTTGTGAGTTGATTGAGGAGCCATATTTACTGTTTTTGACCCAACGGTAGAGGGTTTATAGTGCAACTCCGGGCTTATTGGCTCAATTCTTTGAGGCCGGAGCGGAAACTAAGGCCAGCCTTTATCCATAATCCCAGCCCAATAATCAGAAAGACGGGCGAAAAGAACCATAAATTGCTGTCGTCTTCAATGGAGAGAGTTTGTTCCTTGGAGTCGAGAAAACGCTTGATTTGGCCGGCGGTGTCGGGACCAAAACCATCCAAAAAATCTTGGTCGCCGCTGCTCATAGAAATGAGGACCATATCCGGCTGCAATTGGGTCGCCGTATTTACCTGTTCATATACTTGCTCCCTCATCTTGTACTGATTGAGCAAAACATAAGTGGCGCGCCGGCAATCCACCTGGCGATTCTCTTGTCGCTGGCAGCTAAAAACAAGGCTGCTCCAGGCATACAAACCAAAGCCCAGACAAACCAGGCCCAGTGTCGTCATAATAGCGCCGTGGGTAAAAGGTCCATCTTTAATCGAGTAGGGATGCCGGATAAGCGCGTCCACCCCACACACCGCGCCAATGATGGCCCCCGGCACAATCCCCAGCAGGCCCCACAACCAGCCGAATGTTTTGATACCCAAAAGGGTTATCACAAGCACGCCGAGAATCGCCCCCAGGATAATTGAATGTTTGCCTGACCGCCAAATTTTGGTGAGTTTCATTTTTATTTGGCCGAGAAGGCAATCTTAAATCCCAGCCCAATCAGCAGTATCCCAAAAATCGTCTCGATCCAGCCATAAAAGCGGTTGTACCCCTGTTTGATGGGTCCAAGTGAAAACGACATGGCTACCAGTGAGTACCACAGCCAGGAAATGAGGGGCAGCAGCAAAAACAATGTCAGCTTAAGGGTCAGCGGTGTATCGGCCGAAAGGATGCTGGTAAAGAGGGCCAAAAAGTAAAGCGCTGACTTGGGATTGGTCAGACAGGTCAGCAAGCCAATGCCGTAGGCTCGCTCTGGCGATAGGGACACGGCCTGGCCCACTTCCAGGGCCGTCCAATCCGGTTTTTTGGACTTAACTCGTAGAGCTTTCACCCCCAGATAAACCAGATAAATTGCTCCCAGGTACTTTATTAGGGTATACAACCAGATAGATTGTGCCAGCAGCGCCGATAAGCCCAGAAATCCCAGGCTCACATGGATGAGCGTGCCGGTGGCCACTCCGGCGGTGGTTGACAACCCGGCCCAGCGGGAGTAGCTCAAGCCATGCTTGGCGCTGATAAAAAAGTTCGGCCCTGGACTCATCACAGCGGCCAGGTGGATCCCAAGAATGGTGACCAGCGACAGGATAAAATGCATGGCTTTAGTCCTCCCCAGGGTTGGTGGTTAAAGGTAGTGAGATGAGTCAACTGTGTCTGTTGGGTCAATTCTAACATTGGGCCGTAGGTTCAGCAAAGAATTCCTCTAGCCATTGCCTTTTGCTCTAAAGATATGTTATACTCTGCTATTGTTAACAGTAGGAGATTCAATGCTTGCCAAAGTCACCAGTTGCGCTATCGTTGGCCTTGAGGGTGTCCTTATCGAAGTGGAAGTTGACATCTCTCGCGGCCTGCCCTCGATGACCATTGTCGGCTTGCCCGATGCCGCCGTCCAGGAGAGCCGGGAGCGAGTCCGCGCCGCCATCAAAAATTCTGGTCTGCCTTTTCCCAGCGAGCGGGTCACGGTCAACCTGGCCCCCGCCGACATCCGCAAAGCCGGTCCGGCTTATGATCTGCCCATTGCTGTGGGCCTGCTCCTGGCCTCGGAACAAATTTTTGGCGATGTCAGCCAGGCGATCCTCATGGGGGAACTCTCGCTCGACGGCGGGGTGCGCCACGTCAGCGGCGTCCTGCCGATGGCTAACCTCGCCAAACAGGAAGGCTTCACCACCCTCTTTGTCCCTGCCGAGGATGCCGCCGAAGCCTCGCTGATTGAAGGGGTAACAATCTACCCCATCGAAACTTTATTGCAATTGGTTGATCATGTTACTGGACACAAAAAGTTAGCTCCTTACGAGACCAACTTCTTTTTTGCGGACGACGACTTTCCCTCCTTCGCCACCGACCTCTCTGAAATTAAGGGACAAGAGCACGTCAAAAGAGCTTTGGAAGTCGCTGCTGCTGGCGGCCATAATATGTTCATATTATGGACATAAACCATTCACTTTTAGATTGCCGTTGTAACACTTATGGCAAAGCAAAGGACTGGCTTACAGGCTGGTCCTTTTTGTTTTCTCCTGAATTTTCTGCTCGGACAGGAAAGCTTTCTGCAATTATCTAGTTCGTAAGAGCTTTCTATTGTGAGTTGTTCCGTGATAAAATTGGGAGACATGAACCATTCATTATCGGGGTGAATAGTAAAAGGGATGAACACTATCTTACTCACCTGCTTAATTATAGTTGCAGTTATTGTGGTGGCTTATCTAATTTATATGGCTGTGGGAATGCTGTTGTTTAGTCTTGGGACCAAGAAGGATGATGCAGAACGAATCATTATAGAAATCCGGCCAACAAAGAAAAAGAAGCGCAGTCCCAAAAAGAAAATAGAAAAGTGATTGGTAGAGTATGGTTCCCTTGCCGCGAGGCACTTTGCCGCCTGGAGTCTAGCCAGGGAGGCGAAGCTAACTGCTGTTAGTGGAGCGATGGGCCATAGTTCAATAGAGACTACCCAAGTCTATGACAAGATTGTGGATAGGATAAATGAGTACCTGGCAAGGTATCTATCGGCTTTGATGGGCGAATGAGTTTCCACCTTGTCTATCTCTAATAAGTTACTTGCAATATGGTTAAAATATCACAACCAATAATGTGTAAAGTAACAGGCCGAATACTAATATAGTTTTAATCGGCCCGTTAGCACTAAGTAGCCTATGACCATTAGACCAACAAGAAAAACGATATAGCCGGCTTGCACCGGTGCACACATCATCACCATACCGAATAGGATTAACAGGATTGCGATTATTAAGACTATTGTAGTGCTTTTCTTTTCCCCCATAAACCCTCCTACTCTAAGTATATCATGGACTGTCAATGACCAGGGAGTAAGTACTGAATTTCTTCTTAGGATGATAATGAGAAAAAGAAATTACCCTTGGTTGACCCAAATAACTGCCCTTCTTCCTCAGGGAAGGAACTGATTATACTACCAACTGACCACACCGATATGCTCGCAGACCAACACCCGAGGAATCTGTCCGCCTCTTTGTCCACTTCCTGCCCAGACGTCAATGACCTTCTTCCCTACTCTTCCTCAAGGAAGCAACCCCATATATTTCCCTGAGGAAATCAGGGTCGGCCTACAAGCGGACCCTTTTTGTTTTTGAGGATGATTTCGCGCTGGCCAAAGCTCAGAGTGAGGAACTGTTTATCCCCCTGGTCGCTGATGCCGATTGGAACAACGAGATTGCCCAGGAAGAAGCCTCCGGCAACACCGTGTTCGTGTTCCGCAAGCGCAATCTGACCGTTGGCGAGCAGCCGACCATTATCCGCTACGGCTACAGCGCCCAGGTCGAGGATATCGTCCTGACCATCACCGGCACCGCCCTGCCCGCCGGCTACAGCCTCGAAGGTGTGAAGCTGCACGAAGTCGTTGCGGCTGAGAAAGCCAATGACAAGCGCAAAGCCGCCGTCAAAGCCGAGAATAGGCGCACCGCTGCCTTCGCTCGCTTGGGCTTTTAATCTATTCCAGAATAAAAGTGGCCTTCCGTGTGGAAGGCCGCTTTTTTTTCGCCGCTTATAACGCTTGGCCTCTGCGGGCCACTTCGTCGTATCCCCTCGGAGGATAAATCAGGGGCTAACGCCCCTTTTTATGGCTCAGGGGTTAGGATTTAATTGCGTATTCTCGTGCCAAGGCCAAAAAATGCAGGCCACCAAGTTAAGCAATCCTGATAAAACTTTATGACGGTTTCCCGATAACTCTGGATTTTTTGAGGGAAATGTGATATTATCGGGATGCCTGATAAAAAAATAGGCGGGTTTCCCCCTATTTCAAAGTTGGGCGCTCGTAAAGGATTTTAACGTGCCAATCATATTTATAGTTATCTTTGGCCTTATTATTGTTGGAGTAACCATTTATAATGAAGTTCATCGAAGCAAATATAACAAATTAATGTCTCATCTTCAGCAACATCATGTCGGGATTTATGAGCAGATTAGAATAAAGCCTGTTTTTGGGCCGTTTTATGCAAAGGGGGCTTATAAAACGAGTATTGATTATGCTAAAAACCACCCACCATTGGATGATCCCGTTGCAGAAAAGCTATTAACAGACTATGCTGAATTTTCCCAAAAAAGTATCTGGGTAGTTGGAGCAATTGTGGCAATTGCCTTTGCTGTTTGGATCGGCTGGAGATTGTTCTCTGCTATCGGCTGAGAGGCATCCTGAAATGGGTTATAACATTCAAAATATGGGGATTGGCATAATTGTGGGCATAGTGATAGGAGCAATAATTGGAGCCACGATTGGAACAGTTGGCTTACCAATGATTGGTGGAATAGGAATAATTTATGGGATAATTATTGGAGTTCTTGGCGGGGTAGCTGGGGGCTTGATGGGTGCAGTACGGGAGTTTGGATGGCCGATGCAGCCGCTATATCGGTCAATTGTGGGGGCAGTTTCAGGAGCAATTGGTTGGGTAGGGGGTTTAACAATAATTGGTAAAATTATTTTTGGGCTGTAAAGAGCGTCTGAGCATACCGTTAGGCCAGGCCGCGCCCAACAACCGTTTGCAGCCGACCGCACGGACTCTGCATTTTTTCAGGTCACTTTTGGCACTTGAGGTCGCCTTATGGTGACGTCTGCGTGGCGGCGGCTGAAACGGGAGGCGTTAGCCCGCTGATTGCATTTACACTAGCTCTTCATATAAGTTCAAGGGGTAAAATCTGATGGATTTTAAGCTGTTCATAGATGCCTTGCTCACTGGAACGCCTTGGGCAATTTTAGCAGCCCTGGTCGGTATAGTTTGGCAAGGAATATATGTGCGAAGCCGGGATAAAGCTCACGACGAACAAATTCGACGTGAATTAGAACTTGAACGCCAGAAATTTGAACATGAACAAGCAATTGAAAAGAGAAAGTTCGAACATCAGAAAGAACTTGAGATAACGAGATTCGAGTATGAACAACGCCAATGGCGCGAAGAATTATCGCGCGAAATCACTTTAAAACACATAGAAATTCGGTTAGATGAATATGCAAAAGTATGGTCATACACGGAGGGTGTTGCTAGAAATCGGCAAAAGTCAGGGACACTCACTCGTGAAACTACTCAAGAAATGGCAAAGAAGATAAAGAGTTGGCGATATTCGAAAGGCGGTTTGTTCGCTGAGACAATTACACGTGATGCAGCATTTGCATTTCAGCAAGCGTTATGGGTGTATGATGAGTCAGAAGAGGCATATAAACGTATAAGAAATGCCCGAGGTATTTTTCGTGATGCCTTAAGAGCAGACACTGGGTTGGGAGAGATAGCAGGACAAACAATATACCAAGTTACTGAAGAACGTCAGAAAATTCGCGAAGAACTTAAGAAGCTTCAATCCAAACTTGGAATTGCTTCCGAGACAGAGGCGGGCTAACAATTCGCTGGTGTGTCCTGAAAGTCATCGTCTGCTCGCCGGTGAAAGTCCGGTCGTGGTAAGGGTCAGGCCGCCACGTAGCAGGCAACCAGTGCTTCTGGGCGACCGGAGGTGCTGAAGCGTTGTAACTCCCGGAGAAAGGGAAGCAAACTCATAGCCCGTAACATCACGTGAATCTTGCAGCGTCGAAATGTTAGCCCGCAAGGGGAAAAGAGGGAGCCGAGCTTGTCAACGAAAGCGAAGGCCAGGGAAGCGGTGAAGACCCTGAAAAAAAGCAGCCGCGAAGAACCCTCCGGCGTAAGGAGAGCGGGATGTGAGGACAGGAGACGATGGAACAGGAGAGGTCTCACCGGGTCGGTTGACCACAACGACCGTAACCGACGGTATAACCCTGACCGGGGAAATCCGAAGGGAAGCCGGGTGAGAAGTCGGAGGAGGCCATAGTACTGAGGAGGGGCGAGACAACACAACTCGCTCGGAGGGAAGGGCCTCTACTTCAACCGGGTCAAGCGGGAAGGTAAGGGACGGTGCATGCCCGCATAGGGCCAATTACACCCTTTGAAAAATCACGAGAACTTCAGCGCAGACTAGACTTGAGGGCCAAAAGACTGAGAGCCGTTGAACCGGGTTTGAGGTGGCAAACTGGTAAGGGTTGAACGGCTTAAAGCTTGAACGCTCCAAGACGAAGGTTGTCGGAGAGCCGGATGAGGGCAAACCTCACGTCCGGTTCGAGGTGGCAGGGGATGGAAACCAGGATAAGGTGTGGGTATTGAGGCACTCTCAGAGGAAACGGAGAGCAAACGGGTCTACCTCGCCTAAGTCTCAGGCGCCATCCCCTGACCCTACTACCCGACTTGCTACCCTGGCTTTTATTCAACCGTGTGTTTTGCTGGCAAAGTTGCTGTAAAATGTGCGTATCGTTGCCCACCCGCAAGCGGGTAAGTTCAGAGGCGTTAGGGCGTTTGACTTCGAAACCAACAAATTTGTCAGGTTAAGGATTATGAGATTTGATGTACTTCCAATTGTTATCATTCTAGGTATTGTTACAGCGTGTATCCCAAGCCAGCCTTCTCAACAAGAAATATCTCATATTACCCCAACCGTAACGGAACAATCAACTTTAATCTCAACTCCGGTGTCAATCAATACGCCAGCAACTACTCCACTACAGCCAACCAATACACCTACTCCAGGATTGAAAACGCTGACAACTCAATGCAAGGTAATTGCTGATCTTCTAAATGTTTGCACTTCTTCTCCGTATGAAAACTTATTCGTTAGGGGTATGATTTTCACCCCTCTCGCCCGTAACATTGATGGAACGTGGCTTCAAGTTCAGGTACAAGGCACCGATCAAGTGGGATGGGTATCCCCTGACTCGAAGTTAGTTGACTGCGGCAACTTGAACGTTGACAGTCTTCCAATCACTAATTCTTCTTCCACTAAAACTGTGTGTTCGTCAACCCCCACCACATCAATCGGTGTTATCGCCCGGGTAACTGCCATACAGCCTGGGAGCAAGAATGTTAGTTTACAGATACAGGATGCTAATGAACATCATACATTTTTTATTAGCCTGCTCCGTCTTTCAATTACCGATAGTAATGGTAACACGTATGAATTTGACTGCGACATTGTAAATAATTGTGCGTGGCATCAGCTCTCATCAGGTGAGTTACCCTACCAAATTGATGGGATTTTGAAACAGCCCATTGCCCCAGGCGCAATTCAGATTACTTTGTCATTATCGATAGATCGTGGGGAGACTGGTACTCCATATTTACTTACATGGCAACAAGATATATAAGTTTACGAGGGCATCTCAAGAAGCCAAAGTACGCCCTAACAATGCTATTGCACACGAATTGCTACCCTTCCGTTTTTAGAAATTGGTTGCGCCTGCGGTGGCGCATTGGCGTTGAAAGTGGTTTTGCCAGCCCGCAATCGTGTGAATAGCGGCGTTAGCCAGCCGGAAACCTGCTTTGTTTCATTTCTTCATCCAGCTAAACCGATAGGGCCCATAAACAAATTTTACCAATTATCCAGATGGGCTAAAATAATTGAACCAATCGCTCAAGCTGACGCCTGGAGGTGAAGAATAGCCACGACATCTTGCTCACTCCGCTGAGAGGGGGAGATGGTGTTCGTTTTGACCCGGTGCAGCTTGGCTTAGGCGACAGGAGGACCGCCATGACTGACTTTGAGTTGAGTTCTACAGAAGTCGATGGTTATTCGATCGCCTACAGGGAGGCAGGGCAGGGTCCAGCGCTTGTGTTCCTCCACGGATTCCTCTGTGACTCCCGCTGTTGGAGACGCCAGCTTGCAGAGCTATCAGATTCCTTCAGAGTCGTGGCATGGGATGCACCGGGTGCCGGGTCGTCCTCGGACCCGCCGGACACGTTTACGACAACGGATTATGCCCGTTGCCTCGCCAGCTTCTTTGACGCGCTCGGGATCGACCGGGCGCACCTGCTCGGCCTATCGTGGGGCGGGATCCTCGCCCAGGAGTTCTATCGCCTCTACCCCAAACGTCTGCGCTGTCTCATTCTGGCCGACACTTACGCTGGCTGGAAGGGTTCGCTCCCCGAACCGGTTTGGCAGGAGAGGCTGGCGACCTGTCTCCGCGACGCAACGGGACCAACCGACGCCTTGGTTGCCAAATTTCTCCCCGGCTTGTTCACCGACGCTGCCTCCCAAGACTTACGGGAAGAGATGTCGGCCATTGTCTCCGAGTTCCACCCGATTGGGTTTCGCCTGATGTCCTTGTCGTCCGCCGAGATGGACACCAGAAATCTACTGCCTCGCATTGATGTGCCAACATTGGTACTGTGGGGCGACGATGATCGTCGCAGCCCGATGGATGTCGCAGAAGCCCTTCATGGCGCCATTCCGGGTGCTGAGCTGGTGATTATTCCAAACGCCGGCCACCTGAGCAATATGGAGCAACCTGACGCCTTCAATGCCCACGTTCGGCGCTTCTGCCTGGAACGGGACGCGACCTGACTCGTCGCTGTAGCCGACTGGCTTCGCTGACGTCTCAGGTCCAATAGAACTAAATACTAGAGAGGCTGTCTAATTTATTCAAGCGGGACGGCGGTATAGTGAGTAGAGCAACTGGGTGTTTGTTCCACCCGGGGCTGGCTAACAATTCGCTCAAGGCGACAGACTTGCTACCGCCGCGATTGTTGACCACACTTTGCTGGCGAGGTTGGTGTATAATGAAGCTACCTTGCCCACCCGCAAGCGCCTTAGCTCATGATCGTTGGGCGGCTCGCTATTACAGTTGTAATTAGCCCTATTATTCATAAACGCCAGAAGGATGGCTTTGAGTGGCAACACTCAATCGCATTCAAATTGTCTGGATAGTGGGAAACGCTTTTCTCTTTGCGCTTGGCTTCATGTTCAGTGCATTCCACTATCCTATTGACTTCGATGGCCTCAATTGTCCAAAGTATGGTAATACTCTTTTAGAGTGTGCCATGTTTGGTATCCCATTGGGTGCAGTGACAGGTATTATCATTGGGGTTGGTCAGGCATGGCTACTGAGAAAATATTTATCTCCTCCACCTAAAATACTTGTTTTCTGGGTTTTGGCGACGGTTATTGGATTTGCTTTGGGCCATTCAATTGGTGACAGTGGTCCTATTCCACAGTTTCTTCCTTACTCGGCTTTAATCTTTGGTACTCTCTCAGGAATCATTGTAGGTTTTCTCCAATGGCTTGTTTTGCGTTCATGGACAAATGCGGCAGGTAGATGGATAGTCTTTTCCGCGATTGGTTTTGGAATTGGGCTTGGTCTGATTGGCATTCTCGCGCTGATCATGCTGGATGAGGTTCGCAATCCTCTACCACCATTCAATGATTTAATAGGCTTGATAGTCATTGCGGCTTTGGAAGGGGTTCTCGTAGGTGGTTTTTTGGGGATAGACACTACACAAGTAATCAAACGCTTA
>JABTUW010000007.1 GCA_015075185.1 Anaerolineales bacterium
AGGAGGTGGCGGATGAGGTCTTGGTAATAGGAATGGCGAATGGGCGAATGGCGAATAAACGATAGAGCTTATCGCCATTCGCCATTCGCTGATTCGCTGGTTCGCCGGAGGACTTGAGGATCTTATAACAATCAAAATCTTAATTCCAGGAGAAATAACGATGAAACGACATAACCGAATAACTAGAATCATGACACTTTTGTTGATGACCGGCCTGCTGCTGGGCCTGGCCGCGCCGGCCCTGGCCCAGGGCGGGGGTGGGTCAATTGGTGGGGCCCTTGACACTATCGTCACAGCCATCACCGACATCATCCAGACCGTCTGCGTGGGCCTGGGTATCCTGGGGCTGTCCATCTGGGGCATCGGTAAGATCGCCCGGCCGGTTTTTCCGCAAATTTCGGCTCTGACGGCCAACTACATGGGCGATTTGATGATTGGTATCGCCGTGGTGTTCGTGGCCTCGCAAATCGTCGAAGGTTTGGCCAGTGCCATGGGTGGAGCATAAGCAGATGGGACCCGGTGGGATACCTGCCGCGGCTTACGTTCCGGAGGTTCCCACCGGTCCCGTGGAGAGTGATCTATGAGCTACTCGCAGCTTATACAGTTCAAGCGGCTGGAGGAACGTGCCTTTATTTTTCTGAATGCCAAACAGTTGATGTTTGGCTTCTTCGGGCTTTTCAGCGGCCTGAGCATCGCCAGCAACCTGGATCTGGAAGGTTGGCCGGTCTGGGTGGCCACCAGCCTGGCCTGTATCCTGGGAGTGGTAGCCGGGGGTCGCTTCCGTGGCCTGTACGGCTACCAGTATGCCATCCTAGTCATTCGTACGGCGGCCCGGTTGGGCCAGATCGCCCGGCCGGAAGAATTGTACGACCGGCCGGTTGAGGAGGATTTCTCTTATGTGCTGGGCGCGCCGGATGGCGGCGCCCTGGTTCTGCGCCAGGCTCCACCACCTGGGTCCAGGCGGCAGACGCCCCGCAAAAAGACCGGCCTGCATAACCGGCCCTCGGTCTACCAGCTGCGGCCGGTCGACCTGGCCCAATATCCGCCCCAGGCCATCGGCACCCTGATGCAGCGCTGGGCCGGCTTCTGGGCCGGAGCCCGGCCGCCGGTGCGATTAATCGTTCACTCCACCCCCTTCTACGCCGGTGAGGTGGTCGAAGAGGTGCGGGCCGCCAGCATGCAGGTGGAGAAGGAATGGCAACACCGGGCCCTGGCTGCCTATGGGCGCTTCCTGGAAACTCTGACCCGGGAAGCGGCCATGTACCAGGCCAATCACGAGTTGATCGTTTGGGCCAGCAGCGACACCGAGGCCCACGCCACGGTCAGCAGCCTGGCCAGTTGGATGGGCGTCTCGGCCCGGCCAGATGAGCTGACGCCGCTTTTAAAGAGCGAGTACGAGGTCAACCTGGACCACCTGGCTCCGCTGGATCCACGCCAGCCTTATATGATCTTACTGGTCAGCCACGAGTTCACCGGCGAATGGACCTGGACCGACCCGCTGATCACCCTGCTACGCCAGACCTTTCCCATCTCCCTGGTCATCGACGTGGAGCGCAACCTGGCCTCCAACGATGCCCTAAAGGAGCTGGTCAAGTATGAGAACGTGCTTTTGGATATCCTGGCCAACAACAAGACTGGGCGCAATCCCAAGGCTGAAGGCGCGTTGCAGGACGTGCAATTAGCCATGGCTAAGGCCAATGCCGGGCTGAGTCTGCACTTTACTACGGTGGTGGTCGCGGTCCAGGGAACGACCCTGGAAGAGACCAGGAAGAATGTGGAGGCAGTCCGGACCATGACCGCCGCCCGGCTGGCCCTGGTTGTCTTGCCGGGTGGCCAGGGTACCCTGCTCAAGTTCTTCACCGAGACCCGGCGCAAAGAGATCAAGCTGCCGGAGATCTCCCATAACGTCTCAAGCGACGGGATGGCCATCATTAGTGGGCCGCTGGGCTTTCGCCGGCGGAGCGAGACGAACGGCATCTTCTGGGGCATTGGGTCCTCAGGAGGGCAAGATACCTATCCCCTGTGGTGGAACGGGTTCGGGGACGACCCCCAGAAACCGGCCGCCTATCACGGCATGTTCCTGGGCAAATCTGGTTATGGCAAGACTGTTTCCATGAACGCCTTGCTGTACCGGGAGGCGCTGCGGGGGACTCAGGTCGTGCTGATGGAGCCGCAGGGTCACTCCAGGCGGCTGATCGAATTGGTTGGCATGGGAGGCGCCAGCTACAACCCGTTATCCATCCGCACTATGAAGATCAACCCCCTGGATCCAATCTCCGACAACCTGAACGAGCAGAAAAGCTACCAGATCAGCCTGTACCGGCTGATGCTCAAGCAGATCGACCCCACCCGCCACCTGACGGCCCAGGAGGCCGGCCTGCTGGATGCCGCCCTCGGCGCGGTTTACGCCGGCCTGGACGACCCGATCAATACGCCGGCCGCTCACGTGCCCCGGCTGGAGCAGCTCTGTCATGAGTTGAAACGATTGGGAGCCAAGCAGTTAGCGGCCGACCTGGAGCTTAACTACGTCAGCGGTAGTATGGGCGATGTTTACAACCAGGCTACCAACCTGGATGTGGCCTTGGAAGCGGATGTGGTCGGTTATGACTTCAAGGACATCCCCCAGGAGAGCCGGTCGCTTATTTATACCCTGGTGCTGGGTCGCCTGCAGCGGATCATCCGCACCTCCGGCCGGGTGCGCCGGCGGGTCATCGCGGTTGATGAGTTCGGCTGGATGGCCCAGGAGCCAATGCTGGCCGAGACGGTGGCTATGTGGATCAAGACTTTCCGGACCTTCGGTTGCGGCATCTGGATGGCCGAGCAGGACCTGGTCCGGCTGACCGGCGGCGAGAGCGGGGGTGATCTGTCCGGCCATTCGATCATTGGGAACAGCGTGTTCCAACTGTTCTTCCATCACGAGTCGGCCGCGGCCGCGATGGTGGCCAAAACTTTTCCCAACGTCGCTCCCTACAAGGATCTGCTGGAGACGATCCAGCGACCGCAGGAAACGGGCGTAGCCGAAGCGGTGCTGCGCATCCCGGACGGAGCTTATCACTGTTATATGCTGCTGTCGGATACCGAGCAGCGCGTGTTATTAGGGAGTTAGCCATGGGGTTCTTGAATGCTTTGAAGGGCGGTGGTAATAAGGACGCCATGCGCCAGACGACCTCGCTGACGATGGCCTACTTGCTGGAGCAGAATGCCCGGTTTGAGACCTTCATGCGCCAGAAGGTCGATGAATTGGAAGCCATTGTGGCCCAACAGCAGGCGCGGCACGCGGAAGTGGACCCAGCCTCAGAGGAGGTAGAGGAGCCCTGGCCAGAACCGGAAGAGGAGGAAGTTGCGCCAGCGGCGGCCGAGTTTGTCCAGACTGATACCCGGCCGGTGAAACCGGTGACGTCCTATTTCAACGATTTTACCTTGGATGACCTCGCTCCTGCTTCGGGAGGGGCGGGTGAGGTGTTTGTCTCCGCCGTCGAACCGGCCGGGGGAGGAGCTATATCACTCGTTGATACGCAGCCGGTGGACAGGATTACGCCACCCCCTGAACCCGAACCTGCTTTCCCACCCGATTGGCAGACCCTGCTCCTGGGTGCCCCGTCCTCAACCAATGAGCCGACCCCAGAAGAGGAGGTGGTTGTTGAAGAACCGGCCGGCGTCGTGGCCGTAGAGAGCGTTGCAGAAGAGATGGAAGAAGCAAAAGAGGTGCAAACCGAAGTGGATACGGCGAAGAACGAGGCAGGTCTGGCTGATGAGCCGATCCCTGAAGTAGGAGAAGAGGTAGAAGAAACTTCCTCACTGTTGCCGGCCTGGCTGCGTCGCCAGCAGCAAGCCGTGATGGACCAGACCAGGAAAGAACAGGGTCCGGTGGTCGAAAAAGAAACGGCCACAATCGCAGCCGATGACCAGAGCGTGATCGAGACAACTGGCGAAATGATACCTGTGGCCGGCGAAGAAACGGCTGTTTTAGCCGGGACAAATGCGGGCACAGGTGACAAAACCGGTGAACCTGCTATCCAAGAAGCCGCTCAAATCGCGACAAAGGTGGACAGGCAAACTCGAGCAGCTGGAGCAGTCATTGCCGAAGCGGAGGATGAGGGCGAGTGGGATGCGGCGCTTGACAAGCAGGGGCCGGCGGGGGATTGGGAATGAAACGACAGACGATGCAGCGTCTGGCCCTGTCCGGCCGGTATCTGCTTCTCGGCGGCCTGTTCCTGGCGATAGCCTGGAACCTGGTCTGCCTGCTGCGGTCCGGTTGGCTAGCCTGGTGGGTTGGGCTGCTCTTTCCGCTGCCCGGCCTGCTGGGGTGGCTGGCTGCGTGGCGGGGCCTTACTGGCGGGTTAAGGCGATACCGATCTATACCGACACCTACCGCCTGGTCTATGACACACCGGCCGGGTGGCGAGATGAAACTGCTCGAACCGCCCTGCTCAACCTGGTGGCTACAGGCGTCGGCCTGGACATCACCTGGGCTCGGGACGGCAGCGAGGGGGTTGGCTGCTGGCTGGGGGTGTCCGGCTACGGCGAGATCCTGGTGCGGCTGGTTGGTGACGTTTTTCCGGCCGGTGGGCTGGAACCCGACGAGCCGCCTCAACCGGGTGAGGGCGTTACGGTCCTGGCCTGGCGCGAGGCGGCGCCTGCGCCGGCGGCGTTATGCCGGCTGGCGGGGATTGACGGGTCTATTACCGCTGGCGCAGTCCGGCCGCGGCTACGGTGGCCTTATGGGGGTCTGGCGCGAGCGAGATCGTCCAGCAATGGGCCGAGCCGGAGGACGTGCTGGCCGGTCAGGGTCAGGCGCTGCTACGCCAATCATTTAACGGAGACAATCCCTGGCCGGAGCTGCCGCCGTTTCCGCCCTCGGAAGATAATCCCGGCCTGGCGGCAATGTCTCGCCTGGAACGGGTGACGCCAAGCTTGCGAGCCAAAGGCCAGGCCCTGATCCTGGGCCAGGATGGTGAAGGTAAACGGGTCGGCTTCGACCTGCCTGAATTGGACGCTCTTAAGAGCGCCTGGATCTTTGGCCGGGAGGCGGAGCGGGTGGCCGTGGCGTTGACCTGCCAGGCGGTGCGGCAGTTGCGGATCCCAACTTTGTCCTGGATGGTCGGGGGCGGTAGCGACCCAACTGGCCTGGCGGCTGCTGCGGAAATCGCCCTCGGCCGGGCCTACACCTGTGACGCAGAGCGGCCAGCCCAGGCTCGCTTCCGGCTCAACCCGTTGTGGCTGCCGGCGGATGCACAGATCTGGCCGGCCATCCTATCAACAAGCTGGGTAGAGTGGCTGCGGGAGTTAGGGGTCACAGCCGGGGGCCTGGGACAGGTAGCTTACCGGCACACCTTGGCCGCGGTGGTGCTGACCAGTCTGGCTATGGCCCGACAATCGGTCGGCCTGGACGTGGGTAGCCTACGGGATGCCCTGCATACGCCGGACTACCTGGCCAGCCTGGACGGAAACACCCTGATGCCGGGGGCGCTAGACGAAGCGACCCAGGCTTGGTGGTTGGCCGAGGGCCGGCGGGCTTCAACTTTTGATGCTCACCTGCGGCTGGGACACTTACGGGCCCGGCTGTCGGCCCTGCTGGAGTTGCCGGAGTACAAGATGTTGTGGCGGCCACCCTACCTGGACCCTTTGCAGGCATTTAGCGGCGAAACCTGCGGCCTGTTCTGGCGGGCCCCGGATCCACGCCGGCGGCTACGGCCATACCTCACCTCGCAGCTCCTGGCGGTGGCTACCTTGCTGGCAACCTGGCCGGCAGAGCGGCCGGTCCTGATCATTCTGCATGAGCTGGAAGCCGGACCATGGGCCCACCGGCTGGCCTCCTTCCCGGCGGCCCGGCTGGTGCTATCAAGCGAAAGCGTTCCAGCCCTGGATAGACTGCCGGCGGCGACGTCGTTGGTCGTGTCACATCTGGCCCGGGCAGATGCCGGGAAGCTGGAGGGGCGGCTCCTGGCCGAGGTGCAGCCGGCCGACCTGCGCCGCCTGCCGGCTAATCGGATCGTGCTTCAGCGCGGTCGTGAGTGGGGGACGGTGGATTTAGAGGGCTAAGTCAGTCAGGGGATGAGGTATGAGTGGGAAATCGATGGCACAGAGGCCAATTACCACGCTGGAGGGTATCGGTTTTTGTCCGCTGCAAAAAGTCAAAGCAGATGCCGATGATGTGAGGACCCTGGTAGTCGGTCAGGATCGGTACACCTGGTGGCGCTGCCTGACCTGCCTGGATTGGCATCTGTGCCGCGAGGGGAGCGATAGCATTGATATTATGCAGCGTAATCGGCAGTAAAGGAGTAGAACCAATGCTCGGACACACACATGCTTTAATTGGATTGGGGGCCCTGGTTACAGTTGAACTGGTTGCTCGGCAGGTGCTGGAGCCGGGCCTGGTCCAGCCGCACCAGGTCCGGGGGGTGCCGGTTGGACTGGCCCTGTGCGCCGGGGCAGCCATTCTGGGCGCGTTAGCGCCTGACCTGGACGCGGAAGAGGCAACCATACAGCATGAGATGGGCATGGCCAGTGAATTTATCCAGGGCGTCTTGCTGCTGGTTGGGATCAAGCACCGGGGTGTGCTGCACAGCGGCCTGGCCAGCCTGATAGTGCTGGCCTTGGGGGTCTTCATTGGTTGGCGGGTAGGTTACCCTGATGTTGGGCTGGCCTTCGGCCTTGGCTACCTCAGCCATGTCGCCATGGCCGATGCGCTGACGATCCATGGTGTACCGCTGTTGTGGCCCATGAAAACCCAGTTTCATCTGCTGCCTCAAGGGTTACGGGTGCAAACAGGCAGCCCGGTCGAGGGCCTGATCTTCCTGGCCGGCATGCTGCTGCTTATCGGCCTGTTCTTCCTGTACCCGGACCTGATACCACCGGAACTGGTCAGGTGGATCAGGCAAAGTTTAAGTGGCATGGTCATCACATAAGCGGAGGTAGAGCATGATTGCGGCGAAACTATTCGGCGCCCTCAACCCCAAACAGATGCTGGCCATCCTTGCCGGCGCGCTTATGGTCGCGGCCGTACTCAGCTTCGGCAGCTACTTCGTGCCGGAGAAGCTACTAACCGGGCGCAAAGGGCCGATCAGCTTTATCCCTCATGACTACCGGGAATGGTTCATAGGGCAGCGGGGCCTGATCGGCCCGGCCGCGGCCGGCAGTTTTATCCTGGTCGTAGCCGGCTGGGGCGCGGCCGAGGTTATGGCTCGCGCCTGGCAGAAGGCCCGCAATTGGGAGTTGGCCAACAACGCGATCCTCTTGCGGGTTGCGCCCCGCGTGGACGAACAAAGCAAGTGGGAGGCGGCGGCCGATCTGTGGCGGGCCATCCACTCCTCGCTGGCCCGGCCGGATAAGGAGGTCTGGCTGGGATCGGGGCTGCACATGAGCCTGGAGATGGTCCAACTGGCCGGGGAGCGGCTCAACTTCTATCTCTGGGCGCCCCGCTCGGTGGCCGAGACCCTGGTCCGGCAGTTGCGGGCCGTTTACGCCGGATTGGAGATCGAGGCTCAACTCAAAAGTGGTGATGACGGCGCGCCCATCGGTGAAATCGAGGATTACCTGGACCTGGCCGGCGAGGAGGCGAACTGGCTGTGGGCCGACCTGGGGTTGGCTGCCGAGACCTGGCGGCCCCTGCGAACCAGCTTTGCCGGCGACCCCCTGGTGTCGCTGCTGTCGGCGTTGGAAGGCCTAACCGCCGACAACACCCTGGCCGCGGCCCACTTCGTCATCCGGCCGGTGCTGGAGGGTTGGCAGCGGGGCGGCCAGGCTTACATTCGCAAGCTGCGAGGAGACGACCTGAAACAGGGCCAGCCACGGCCACGGCTGAGCGGCCGCGAGCGGGATTTGATCAAGCAGATCGAGGTCAAGGGCCAGGCTCGGGGGTTTGACCTATGCCTGCGGCTGGTAGTAGCCGGGCAGCGTGGCGGGGGTAGCGACCCTTCGGCTTCGCTCAAGGCCGGCCCTTCAACCTCGCTCAGGGCAAGCCTGAACCGGTTGATCCGGGTCTTTGACCAGTTTGCCGCCGAGAACAGCCTGGCTGTGCGCAAAAGTGGAACCCAGGCCGAACTGTACCGGATCAAGCAGCGCTTTTTCCCGGCCGGCTGGAAGAAGAGCGTGGTCGGTGAACAGGAGTTGGCCGCCCTGGTCCACCTGCCCAACCGGGACGTCAGCGGGGTATCGGTCACCCGGGCGCGAGCGCGGGTGGAGCGGCCCAGCCCGATTTCCTTCGTCGGGCCGGGCGAGAAGCGGGTTGTATTGGGCCGCTTCGTGGATGTGCCCACATTCGGCAACGGCTTCCAGTACCTGGACTACCCTCTGCACGGCCTGCGCCGGGCCATCCTGAAGGTGGCCGATGAGCCGGACGGCAGCCCGGCTGACGACTGGATTCCGAGCCAGGAAGACCTGGACGTGGGCATCCCCCTCCTCGATGGGCGACGCCACTTCCACGTCATCGGTCCGACCGGCGTGGGCAAATCGACCATGCTCCTGCGCATGATCTGGCAGTACCTGGTCGAGTTCCCGGAAGCGGCGGTCTGGCTGCAGGAGCCGCACCAGGACCTGACTCACAAGGTGGTCAAGCGCATCCCGCTGTGGCGAGAAAAGGATGTCATCTGGCTGGATGTGATGGACCCGTTTCGGGTGCTGGGCATTAACCCTCTGGAAGCGCCGCTCGGGGCCGACCTGGGCCAGGTGGTAGCCGACGTGATGGGCATTATCAAGAAGGTGATGGGCGCCTCCTGGGACACGGCGGTGCAGATGCAGGAAATCCTGGAAAACGGCCTGCTGGCCGTGCTCAAGGGCGAGCCCCAGCCGACCATGGCCCACCTGTTCAAGCTGCTCAGCGACACCGATTACCGCTTCGATTTGACGGCCCGGCTGAAAGACCCGATTGCCGCCCCCTATTGGCAGAGCCTGGAGATGAAAAAGGAGCGGGAACTGGATGCCATGCTGTCGGTCCCCCGCCGGCGGGTCAACGCCTTCCTGCGTAACCCCATCGTCCGCCGGATTATCGCCCAGAGTACCAGCACGGTCGATTTTCGCCAAGCCATCGACAGCGGCAAGGTCATCCTGGTCCAACTTGACGGCCGGATGGGCGAGCAGAACCGAACGTTCATTGGGGCGATGATGATGTACAAGCTGTTTAGCACGATCATGAGCCGGATGGATATCCCGGAAGAGCAGCGGCGGCAGGTGGCCATTTGCGTGGATGAGTTCCAGACCTTTGTCGGCCAGAGCGGGAAAGAATTTGCCGACATCCTGGAGCAGGCCCGCAAGATGGGGGCCAGTTTGACCCTGGCTCACCAGCATTTGGGACAACTGGCCGAGGGAGACCTGGTCCGCTCGGTCGCTAACAACACCGGGACCAAGGTAGTCTTCCGGGCGGAAGCCTCAGACGCCCCGACCTTCCTGAAGTGGCTGCCGGAACTGAAAGCGGTGGAGGACCTGACCACCCTGGCCAATTATCGCTGCTATGTACGACCGTTGGTTAAAGGCAGCCCCCAGCCGGTCTGCACCCTGTACACCTATGCCGACCCACCCATCCCGGACCCGGAGGCAGAACTAACCCAGGAGCGGCGAGGCGAGCCAGACCCGCTGCCGCCCCATCCGGGCCGGGAGAGCCTGGCCGAGTTAGAGCGGGTGCGCGGGCTATCCTCCGACGAGGAGCGCAAAGCGTACTTGAAACGGCTGCCTGAGGAGGGCTTGCAGCGTTACCTGGCCGCCCGGCGCTATTACGACGCGGTCCGGCGCAACCAGCTCATCGAGCAGCCCGAGCAGGTACCCGACAAGCTGGAGCGGGTCAAGACCCTGGTCCGGCTGGGCTACGGCACGCCGCACTATGAAACGGAGGCCCTGATCGAGAAAATCATCGGGAATTAGGGATCAACTTTGGACTATCTGCCGTTGCCTGCGTTAGAATAGTCCGAGTTTGAATGGGGAGAGACAAGGGCGTCTCTCCCTCTTTTTGTTGATGTGCCGTCCAGCGTAACTTTAGAAAAACCAAATTTTCCAGCGTAAGTTTAGAAAAAAGCATCGTGGTGGGCTCAAAAAATCCAGCATAACTTTAGAAAAAATCAATATCACTGTTCAAATCAGTCATCGTTGCAGTTGCTGCTGCCGTTGTTTTTGCCGAAATATGGCCTGTTTCTGGGGGAACGTGTTGAAAATCGCTTTGACCCGTGGATATCTGCATAAGGCCGTGTGGGATAAGCCCACAATTTGGCCGACCGCCCGTTGAGTGACTAACTGGTTGTGGGTTTCTAACTGAGCCATGGCAGCTTGGGTGGCCTGAACCAACTCTTCTTCACGCTGTAGTCTGGCCTTTTGTTGAGATTGTCGCTTTAAGTATCGGTCAATAACGATTTGATCTAGCATAAGGTCGACGTGAGGATAACTTCGCAACTTTTTGATAGATAGACCGGTGATCTGGCAGATGGCCTTGATCGTGATGGGGCGGTCAGTTTGTCTCAGTTGCTCAATGGCTTGTTGGACTGCCCTGACCCCTTTGTTTTCTTCTGGGATAAGGGGCGCTGATTGAAGTGATGTTTGCCGTTGTTGTAAATGCTGTTGCCGAGCCAGGTAAGCTTCAGTGACGGCTTGTTTGATGAGGATACGGGCTCGGGATGGTCGGTCTACAATGCCTCGTGGAAGCCCAAGCAACCGACAGATGGCTCGTTGAGTGATCGGTTTGCCTGCGGTTTGGAGTTGGTCAGCGCCGCCTGAACCTGGGATAATAATATCTCTTCGCTTTGACGCTGGGGTTGATGAGCCTTCTGATTAGCTGTAATTTCCAAAATGGCCCTGACTTGTGGAAACTGATGTAAAACAGAGGATCACAGCCAGAACTTGACAAATAGCCTGTTGGCAAACTGGTTTTCCTCTGCCTCAACTGTTGGATGGCGGCTCGGACCGGGACAGCCATGTTTGTTCACGCCAGGGGACCGACCAACTCCACTGACGCCAATTGTACTCGTTGATCTCTGGCGGCAAGACGGTGTGGAAGACTTGGCGGAGCGTCACTGAGATAGGCGGCATACTGAATATATCTCAAGAAGGTCGCCCGCCAATACCACGTCCCTCCATCGTATGAAGGGCTGTTTTGGAAGTCAACCTGATCTGCAGCGTCGACCACCAAGATGCCTCTTTCCAAACGCCAATAAGCGAAACGTAAGCCAATGGCGCTGAGGATGTTTGGACCCATCAAGGAGATGGTTCTGGAGCCAGCAGAAATGGAGGTCGTGCAAATGTTCGAGGGTGGTTTCCTGGACTTGTATTGGCAGGGGATCAGCCCTACAGTGGTCAAATCCCTTGACAATGTTGGCAAATCCCTACCACCAACGGGGTGGACAGGAAAGGGCTGACGGCCACAATGCCCACACCGGTCAAGAAATCGACAGCCGTGTCTAACACATCCACTCAGGGTCAGGAAACGCCAGGTCAACTGGTAGTAGGCTGCTTCACCCAAACAAAGCGGGCAATACCGCAGACCGTCGCTCAAGCAATTTTTCAAAACCATCACCATGACTTTGGGGTCAACTAAACGGTCAAACTTTTGAACCAGGTAGTAAAGGTAGTCGCCAGTAAGTCAGCTTCAGAACAAGTAGTGACCGTGGGTAAGGCCTCCCACGATGTTAGCGAAAAATCAGCATTCCGGGGCAGAGGCCGTTCTCCACAACCCTCAAGAAAGCACATCGCCCACACCGCTCTGGCAGATTTGATGCCATTGCTTTGAGCCAAGCGGGTCAGATAACCGGTCATTGACTCGAACGGTTCAGGGGGTGGGTGATAGGGTAACACGTCAAAAAAATCAGGTCGATTGGGGTTCACTGGTACTCTCCATTCCAGCGCAGGAGGGCCAAAAAATCTCTGACCGGATTAGTCTGAAAATAGTGCCACGTTTCGGCCAGCAGCGAGGGCGACAGCTTGGGTAAATTTTGCTCAATGGCCCGGATGGTGGCCGCGACGATCAGGAGCATAATATCGCGCAGAATGCCGCCGGTGCATTGCTCAATCAATCGGGCCGGACCATCCACCGGATCGCTCCGTTTCGACCCGGTTTTCAGAGTGTGACTGGCCAGAAATGAGTCCTGGGTCAAAGGCAACAACAATTCGACGAAGGCCAGCAGTTGGCTCAACCGCTCGCCCGTGTATTGGGTCAGGGTAAAGGAATCGTTCCAGCGACCCTGGATCTCTGTATCCCCCTCGGTCCAATGATGCGGCTCACACGAGGCGCAAATGATGGGGACGCCCGGGGTCAGATTGGAGATTTCCAGTAAGCGACGCCGGATCAGGGGACGGGTCATCTGTTCAATTTCATCGACCACCAGCAGTTCCACCCCGCACTGTTGAAAGGCCAGGATCAACATCATCAGCAAATCTTCGTCATTGTCCCTGGCCGTGTAGCTCAAGCCACATTCCAGCAGCATCCGCTGAAACAACGGGCGAGGGGTTTTGTTGTTGACCGGGGCATCAATCTTGACAATGGGGAGGTGATTGCGCTCCGGTTCGACGGTTGGGGGGTGATGGGCTACCAACCAGTTCAAGTAGGTGGTTTTACCCATCCCGGAGAGACCACCCAACAGAAAGTTGCGCTGCTGTCCCAGGGGCCGGTAGGCCCGCACCTGGGCGATTTTGTCATTCAACGCTCGCAGGTCTGGGGTGACAATCAACAGAAAGTTTTGTAGCCACAGGCGGCGGTCCGCTTTGGATAGGCGGGCAAACTGTTCCACCAACGTCTGGCGTAGCCGGTCATAGCCCACCTGTCTGACCGTTTCGGCGGAAATCTCAAACGGCTGCTGAACCAATTTCAGGCTGATCCGGCGGCGCAGGCTGGCAATTTGCATGGCCCGTTGTCGGTCCATTAACTTCTGGTGATCTAACTGGTACACCCGTTGTAGCAAACGGGTATCTTCCTGCTCCCATTCGCTGTGCCATTGGGCCAATTGCTCCAAACGCCGGCGCACGTCGAGGGTGACGTCAGCCGCGACGGTCGGTAAGCTCGCAACCTGGAAGGTTTCTGGGATCATCATGAGTTCATCTCCTCTGGTTGAGATTAAAGGGTTCGGTTGAGCGGGGGCCAACAAAACCGGCCAGCAATTCAGTGTAAGCCTGCCTGGTTTCATCTACAGCCGCCTGTTCCGGGGCAGTTTCCATCGTCTGGGGTTCAATCGCTGCCGGTTCAACGACCAGGGCCCGCCCCAGCCGATGGGCTTTTTTCTTCTCTGCCAGACGACGCTGGTGTAACTCATCTAACTCGTGAATGTGCTTGAGCCAATTACGGGTGCTGCAATTACCCTTCTTCTGGGCTATCGCCTGGGCCAGTTTTCAGTTCCACAGGCTGATGGATGATGGTTGAACCATCAGCCTGTCGTAGTTCTTTGGCCTCCAGCACGCTGACCCGCTTGCCGTTGTGAAACAAGGCGATCCGGCTGATATCGGCCGGTTCGTAACTGAAGTGGTAGGGGATGGCTTTGCCGTCCCAACCCACCCGCGCCACGCCTTGCAAGTCAGGAGACCAGTAGTGCATCCCAAAGGCGGCGACGCCTTTGGTGGTAATGACCCGTGTCTCCGGGCTCATCCGCCAGAAAAGCTGGTCGATGGCGGGGGTCAGCGGCGGCGCCAGCGGCGGGCCAAATTGCAGCCCTTCCAGCCACTTTTCGTGGGGGGTCAGCCCCCCCAATTCGTGATGCGGGGTATGCTGGTAGACGACAATGAGCTCCTGGAAAAAGCGATACAGGTCTTCGTACAGCAGGCAGGCTTCTTGAGCGGCCTGACGCAGCGCTTTGGGTTCACTGGAGCGGATCGCCCCCGGCAACAGGTCCTGGACCTGGGCTGACAGGTTACCGAAAAGTCGTTCGATCAATGCCCCGTAACGTCCTTGGTAAGGCGGGCGGAAAATCAGGTCGATGCTGTTGTAGCGTCCGTTTTGACCAATGACCCGGGCCAGGTTGGCCAGACTACCCGCATGATGGGCCCAGGCATTGTCCAGCGACAACTGATGGGGAATGCCATAGCAGATCCAGTCGCCTTCGAGGCCCAGGGCGTAATGGGAGAGCTTGGGCCAGATGGCGTGACGCAGGGCACTCTGGATGGAGTCAATACAGGGCGCTTCGTACAACAGGGCCATCCCCAGCACGCTCCGGGAGTAGGCATCTAGCAGCAAGGTCAGCCAGAGCCGATTGATTTGACTGCGGCTGGCCTCATCCACGGTAAAAACATCCACCAGCCAGTGATCAGCAAAGACATATTGCAGCGGCATCAGCGCCAGACGGACAAAGGTATCGAAGACCAACTGCTCTCGCTCCCACATCTCTTGGCCATAACGAGCCGTCATGACTACCCGGCCATGTTCGGGTTGATGCACAAACCAACGCAGGTATTGGTAGAGCCAACTCCGTGACGGCAGGTCAATTGGCTTGAGCAGCCCGACTTTCTCCGGGTTATCCAGGATGGCCGCCATCGGCAACCGGGGATCAAGCAATTCTTCGATCAGGTCCGGCGGCGCCTTAGGCCCACATCGCTTGGGATCGGGCCACAACCCATGGGTTCGCTCCAGGGTACTCTGCATAATCTTGTACACGGTGGCGGGACAGGGGCGAATAGCCCGGCTACGAGCATAGAAGCGCATAATATGCGTATCGACAAAATGAAGTCGGGCCTGGCTCATGCGCGTTTGATTGAAGGTTGAACGGCGCAGCGCCGCCGCAATCCCGTTCCGATCGCCCTGCCAGCGTTGGTAGAGCCGGCGATAGTTGTAGTAAGTGGCCAGGCAAACCGGTTGAGCCAATTGCCGGCAGGCCCGCCTGAGCGCCTTTTCCCGTTGAAATTTTGGCTGACCATTTGCTTCGGCGGCGACCAATCTGTCGACCGTCTCCACGACGCTAATGATGCGGTCAGCTTTGTCACCCAGATGATCGGGCAGGCTGTTCGCCTGGATAGGGTCCGGAGGCGAATGTCGTTGCTCAAGTTCCTGCTGTAACGCCTCCAGAGTTGGGGCAAAGACCGGTTCTGACGCAGCGCCCTCTGTGGGTAGCAGCAACTCTTCTATTCTAATGGTGCCTTGTTCCAAGGTGATTATATCTTCGACGTGAATGGTGAGCGGATCGGCGGGATCACCCGCCAGCAGACGGTAGCGCCGCTCTTGCCAGAATAGAAACTGCCCTGGTTTGAGCAGCCTTTCAAAAGATGAATTACCGGCGATGCGGGTCATGGCTCACCTCCTGCCAGACTGGCACGTTCAGGATCAGTCCGGTGCGGGTTGACCCAAAATCAGTTGGTCTAAATCGGTCTTAAGTTGACCGTGCCACAACAGGACCCAGGGCTGCCACCACCTCGGTTCAGGCAGGCCCAGTTCCTGCGCTACCTGTTTGACCAGCCAGGCCAGCACCACGGGCTGATCCGCCCCCAGTCGCCGACAAACTGCCCTCAGTCACCGCCCGATGGGCATAGGCCGTTGGACGATAGCGGATCAGAGCCAACAGGTTAGCCAGTTCAGCTTCCTGGGGTAGATCCTTTCTGTATGAACAAGGTAATGCCAACCACGTGCCTGGCAAATCCTGTACCCGGCTGCTTCGCGCTGCTGCATCTCCGCAACGGGCGACGGCTGCCCAAAGGTTACTCTATGGATTTCGTCTGACCGTTGTAACGCCAGACAATGAAATCCGGGGTGTAGCGTCGAACCTTGCCTTGCTCCATCGATGTATTCGAACGTCTCCGGCTGGCTGCCGTAGTCTCTCACCTCAGGATCACGATCCAGACGCAAGAGCAACACCCGCTCGTTCCAGGACTCAAACTGCACCTCCCGGCCGGCCTTGTTGGTGATGCCGCCGATGATGTTGCGACCGGTGGATCGCACCTGGCGCACATTGCCCGGAGGCGGTTTACGATTAAATTTTCATTTTGACTCTCTCTTGATTGAGCTTTCAACAAGTTCCTGTCGTCGCTTCATCTGCGACAGTGATACCAGGAACTATCACCCTCAATTTTATTGGATTGGTCAAAATTGTGTGCAGTGAGGTTTTGTCTATGCAGAGGCTGATTAATCGAGGATTTTTCAAAGTTACAGTGGAATCGGGACTTTTTCTAAAGTTACAAAAGATTTTTCTACGCTGAGGCCCCCAAAAAACGGCCAAAACCCCGGATTCTATTCTAGAGTTACGCTGGAAAGCACAGTTGACTTTACGGGGAGAAGTAATATGGATTTATCCAACGGAAGAGGGGAATATGGATCAAGGTTGGATCGTCAAGAACGTCACATAATGACAGCGTAAAAATCGTCTCTCTCAACCCAGGCCAAGCCAAAATGTCCGCGTGAGACCTGCATAGGAGCATCAGGAAATTCTGGGTCGTTAATAAAAACATTATCGTCGTTTAACCCGACGACGACAACTGCATGATCGGTATCGTCATCCCAATAAGGCAATTCGCCGGTTCTCACAAAAGCGATGCACGGTCGGTCATTGCTGAGATGATGATAAAGTTTATCAAAAGTGCCTTGTTCGTAAATAACAGAGAAACCCAGCTTTTTAAGCTCTCGGATATTGGATGAGCGAGTACCGGCAAGCGGTTTCACTCGTAAGAGTTTCAATAGCCGTTTATAGGAAATAGAAAAGCCAAGATAATGCAAGACCATATCTGCACAGGCGGCCAGGAATTCACCATAGGCTTGTTGCTGGCGATGAGGAACGGGTAAGATAACGAGGGGCATCAGGTTATTCTGGCCTTAATAGGGCAGTCTGCGAATTACTCGCTCTCGGTTAGGGGCAACTTTGGGGCAGGCGGGACATTTTTGGCCAAATATTCGGAAGGGGTCATCTGTCTGGGCCGATAAGGAGGCATTCGCGCGGCTAGCTCTTCGGCCTTATGTTCAAGGTCTGCTTTGGCTTGGCGGGTCGCACCCATTTTACCGCTCTTAACATCAACTTCAATGGTTCCAATCGTGCCAATTTGCCCCAGTTGAGGCAAGCCAAACGAGACAGGAACCCGCCAGACGACTTGTTCTCCGACCACCAGGGTCGGCGGCAGCGCCCGCATCAGATAGCTGACCTCCGTCAACAACCACCGGTTGACCTGACAGCGTGCTTCTTCGGCGGTCACTTTAATGTCAAAAGACCGATCCACTTTGAGTTCAACTGGCCCCTTCTCCGGGATCGTACATGGATCGAGGAGGACCGGTACTGGCTTGACTTCTTGATTTAATTCTGTAGTATCCATTTTTTGATACTCTTTTGCCCATTATGATACAGACAACTTTTCACATCTGGATCAGAGTATACTTTTTTCGGATAAAAATACAAAAATTTTCTAATTGAATGGTTGAGCCAGCTGGTGTAATACTCTAACCGTTGGAACCAAACCCTGGACGTCCTGCAAACGCCTTTTTCAAGTGGAGCCCCTTGAGAAACCCCGGCTATAGGTTTCAACTCTTCAATTTCGCCGGGGTGTCTTCGATAGGTAGCCACCGTAGATACTCACCGGTAGGGATAACTGTGTGAACTTCTGCCAAGGTGTGTGTCACGAAGCTGAACATTATACCGCGCCCCAATCCGGCCCCACGTGACAGCATTATACCGAAAGACCACCTGACCATTGGGTTTCTCATGGCAATAGTCATCATCCACCCAACCCTCATCGTTTTCCAGACGCTGTAATTTGCGAATTTTCATCGGCTTTCATCTTTGAATTCAGATGGAACGAACTTAGACACCAAATCCTACAACGAGATGATTACAAATGCCAAAGCTGGTCTGACAAATCGGAGACCGCAGGTTCGCGCCAGTGCCAGTTGCAAGAATTTTTAGAGTGTTTAAAGGCACTCATTCCGCTTTTATGTATATTTCCCTCTGCAAATGGGCAAATGTTACAGCCCTACCATTCGACACACTCATCATGCTGGAATCGAGAGAATAATAACGATTAAGAAGCGGGGTTGGAAATGGCACAAAAATTTTGTTCGGAAAATCTACTTGATGGTTGTTAGGTGTCCAAGGCATTAATAGGCCAAGAGATATTCTGAATGCAAGAGGTGTTAGTATTACCCGTTGTTTCATTTCATTCAAAAATGTTACGGATTGATGTTCAACTTCAACTAAATCAATTCGGAAAGTAATAGGAGTATAAATTTCATCCCATGAAAGTAATACCGATTTCGACCAAGTGTTTGTAGCTTGAGTTCCAGGTGGTTCGGTTAATTGCTCCCAACTTATCCATTGTTTAGGAGTACACACAAAGGCAGATAACTCATCATGCCATTTTGTCCAATTTACTCGGTTAGTCTCAGGGTTTAAAAATCTAAGCCATACTCCCACTTGGAAATATGCCAAAATCTCTGGATCAAGTAAAAGTAAAAACGGTGTATAGAGGCAGAAACCCGCACATGTTTTTCCTTGTTTTGTAATTTGGAAAATCTTGGCTTCAAAATTCTCCAACTTCTCGAAACAAATTTCATTGGTCTCCGAGAATAATAATAAACAAAAGTCAGCATGAGAATTAAGAAAGACAGTTAGTCCTTGTGGTAAAGGGATGTTTGCTACATCAGAAAAGCTTTCACGACGGACCATCTCCAAGCTTAATTGATAAGCCTCAAGAAATCTTTCTCCCAAGCGGTACTGTCTGTACTCAGCTTCGGCACATTCCATATCTTTGCAGTCGCCAAGCCAATTTGACCTGCTGTATTCCATAGCAACTGTTCGCATTGCTTCAAAGGTCGGTTTGCCCTTCAGAAAGGATAGAAAAATTTTGTGCCGTCTCATTAAATCCAAAGATTGTGTGGTAGATAATCTAACTGCATGTGCAATGGCAGCAATTGCCTCACGTTCATCAAATGGAAATTGATCGAAGGGTTTTTCCAATTCGGTTAGTTCAAATAAACGACGTCCAGCGAGATAATCCCTGAAAGAAGGGTGAGGCCATTCAAGAACGAGATTGTTGATTTCAAGCAGTAAGCCACTACGAATTATTTCGTCTAGCGCGAGAGGTACATCTTCTGGTCTTAGATGATTTGAGAATGTATCCCTCACAAACGCCTTTGACATTTGCAAGCTGCGTTTCTCCACAATAGAACGAAAAGCCAAACTCATCAAACAATCTACCTTTGTATCTACATGAATTTGGCCATTTTTTCCTCGTTGCTCCACTCTTTTTAATCTTTTTTCGATGACTTCACCGTATAAGTCTCGAAGAGTCTTATATTCAAAATTATCACTTTCTGCTAACTCAAGTAAAACCAAGATGAATGGGCGTTTGTAGAAGTGAGTATAATTTCTCATCTTCTTTCTTGGACAGTCTTATCAACTCAAGTAGCCGTTGTTTCTTATTAGATCCTGCTTTGCCGCAAAAAGTATTCACAATTTGATTAATTTGGGTGTCTTCCAAAGGCTGTATCTCATACACTTTAAAGGAATCTATATCAGACTTAAAGTCATAGTGTTCATCGGGTAGCTGTTGGGTAACTAACACATAATTTACCTCGATAGGAACGCATTAGGTGTGCGGATTTCATTTGCACATTGTTCTTTATAGATATGGGAACTTCATTCAACCCATCAAATAACAAGATTATGCTGTGTTCTTCCAAATTAGGGATAACTTTATCATTTGAGAGGCTATGCCAACCCAGCAAACGTTTTATTGTGGTCTCTAAATTTTGTGTATAAGACCGCAGGGGACCTGAAGCAAATATGTTGAGTATGGTGATTTAGAGTATAGCCATTTTTTATGGCGGGAAGTTTTACCGCTACCACTTTTTACCTACAATAACTATTTTTTCAGTCTTCTCCTCTAGCAAAGATAATGTCTTTTAGAGTCCGACTGACTCTTATTTAAGTATCGCAACCATAGTGTTTGTATCCAAGGGTTCAGGCTGAGATGTGGAGAGAAATCGGCTTCTTTTATTATGTTAAGAGGGAATTCATCAGCATCAAGGTCGCTAAACTTGGGCAATAGTAACAGCAGCATTTCCGAAACAATCTATCAAATTCATTTCTTGCCACAAACTTGCCCTCAGTGGAATAGACTTCTAACTCTGTAACAAGTGCTTTGCTAATAATTCCCTAGCGGATGGAACTGTTGAGGGTATATTTCGTTGCTCACAATATTTATCTAGATCATGTGCGATCTGTTTTATCATATCTTGTAGAGTAGAATTCTTCGGATTTGGAATTTTTACTCCTTGGAAACCACTCTTGGCTAATTTGATAACGGGCTGTGATAGAGGACCTACCAATAATAACTCGTAAACATCTGCCTCTGTTGAATTCCTTAAATCCAAACACCAAGTTTCTACTGCTCGTTTGCTAAATATATTCCTTGAAGATTTAACTTGAATAACTTTGGTGTATCCTGGAAAATGCCATTTGATGTCTACTTTCTCAGACTCATGATTTGGCTCTAAAGCAACAGCTTCCCAAGGCTCTTCACTTTGAAGGGCTTCTAGGATCGAGACCATAGTTTGAACCAAATATCCTCGTATACCGTCGCTTCCGCTCATAAGTTAGAATAGGTCCTCATTTCCCGCCATGTTTAAAAGAGTCATTGTCAATTATATAAGTACTTTGCGAGTTGACAAAGTTAGAGGAAAATTTGTTCTATTATGTTCTTATCAATAATGGGATTTCAAAGCGTGGGATTTGATGAAAACAGCCTAACACGCTGCGGTTCAGCAGCCACCATAGAGACTCTCTTAAACGACAAACGACACTCTCAAAGTGCCAAAAGTGACCTGAATAAATGCAGAGTCTGTTCGGTCGGCTTGAAACGCTGGGTGGGTGACAACGCCGGATTTAAATCATGGCTGAATGCACAACTGGCGTTTTTATACGCTTTATTCATGGAATTACCCATTTCAACTCCATAGATTCGTTATCTTGGGCAATTGTAATTAGGTTAGGAAAGCCTAAAAATGCTTGTGGAGGAATGGGATTACTTGCATAAGGATTGTGGACAATCTTTGCTTTAAATTCCTGGGTATCTTGTAACCAAAGGACAGCACTTAAACTCGTATTAAAGACAACAGGTTGGCCGTCTTGAAATCTGGGAGCAATGATCCCTCTTCTATCACGTGTCATCTGTGTATCTACTATTTCATCATCGTACATTGAGAGTTGCATTTGTTCTTGACCGAATAAAGCATCCAGAAGTGTTTCTTCGTCGAAGCCAGCACTAAAGGTAGGAACTATAGCTACAACTAAAGGAATATTCATATCTTTTACTTCGCGGTACTTTTTCAGCTTCTTTGAAATAGTATCCCTTAAAAGTTCTACATTTACCCATTGCGTGAAGGTTGGACCAGCTACCTCGACAGCCTTTTTATGTTCTGTTTTTCTAGGTATAAGAGCAAATTTAATTTGTAATTTGCCGTCCTGGTACGTTATTTCATGGGATTGCCTAGTAACTTTTGGATCAAAAGTGTTAAGCCATTCTTTAACGAATTGAACGATAGGTTTTATTTTCTTTCCTGCTAATGAAGCCTGGGAAGGGCTACTTAACCATAAATGAAAGTAGTGCTCAATCTCTCCCAAGCGGTAGCGCAACTCATCCCAAGATTGCATCTCAGCTTGTAACTGTTTGGTAGGAAAAATAGTGGCTACTTCTACTACAAAGCCTGACAGTTCATTCTTGGCTGCAATATACCAATCGGGCGTTTTACTACCAAAACGTTTTTCATATTCGAGCTGGTGTCCACATTGTCTAAGCAAGTCCCCCACTACTAATTCGTTATAGGTAGTGAAGAATTGATCAGGATTTCGTAGACGTTTGATTAAAATTTCCTGATTGCTTATCGGGGTTTGAGCAACCCATTGCTCAATTTTTCTTCTTTCTTCTTCTAATTTTGGTTGTGTAGCTAAATAATATAAACGAGGACGCCGATAATTTGGAAGCTGTTGATAACGGGCTTTCAAATCTTCGACCCACTGTGAATCGAAAACAAAATGCATGAATATTGCCCTATATACGTAGATGGTAGCCTGATACTATCACCCAACGAGTCGCGTTTCAGCCGCCACGCAGACTTCAATAAATGACACCCTCAAAATGCCAAAAGTGACCTGAATAACCGCAGAGTCCGTGCAGCCGGCTGGAAACGCTGGTTGGGCGGCAACGCCGGACTGAAACTACCCCCGATTGCACAACAACTGACACCGCCATACATTCTACCCACGCTCACAAACAACTTACAAATGGAAAACCGCGTCAACTAACTAGGCACGATGCCGGGGTCGTGGGCGCAGGTGCTTTCAATTTACTCAAACTTTGCCAGCAGCCTACCTCCAATTATAGAAAAGCACGGTGCCTTTTTCCTGGTTTTTAATTTGCTTTCACTCCGGGGCGTGATGTGTGGAGCGTTTGCGGGTGCTTTCCTCGCAAAGAGCGGAACGTATGACGCCCCGACCATTGTGGTTGGTTTACCTTTCCAGCTTCTCTTACTAGTCGTAACCGATTAGGGTAAAGAATTTGGTCCCACTAACCTTTGTATAACTTTCGCCCATCGCTTGCCAGAGCAGACTATTCAGAATAGATAATTTGCTCTCAGATATTGGGCACGGGCTTCCTTTGGCGCAATTGGTTGATTATTTATTTCTACATTCTTCGGAAACCATAGTTCTGCACATCGGCTAGCCACACTTTGAGAGTCAAAGTTCAATGGGGTATCAAAATGAGCAAATTCATTCCTAATTTTGCGAATCAGGTTCAAATCGTGGTACGATTTTTCACCGTAAAGCCCCAAAGAATATGCCAAATCTATTTTAGCACTAAAACTACCAAGGGCTTGGGAGGCATCAAAGAGTTTCTCCGTAACTTTATTATCTAAAAGATGAACCCTAATAGCTTCTTCAAGTCGTCTGTCAAGAAGGGAAGCCCCAATGATTGCCGCCCCTCTATCTGTTTGAGATTCCAACTCTTCAATTATTTGACGATGAGTTTCATCTATTATGGACCAAACCATGCGAACTCCTTTTCTAGCCGCCCAACTAGAAGTCGGCCTCAAATGAGGCGCGATACTTTTACACATCACTTTAATTCATAACCGATTACATCCCACAATATCACATAAACTAATGACCGTCAATCTGATTTAAAAGCTTACTTACAAAAATTGCCGCCTATTGACACAACCCCCAAGTTCTGTTAGACTACGGATAATAAGAACAGGCAACGGCAGATAACCCATCGCGGTTATTTTTCGTTGCCTGTTTTTCGCTTGCGTGCTCAAAACGGGTGGCGAAGGATAGTCCAAAGTGACTATCTTTCGCCGCCCGTTTTTTATTTGTCCCAGAGCCAGCCAAAACGCCAATGAAGGAGGAATATATGGCCGTAACCGTGACCCAAACCCTGCCGCCGTCGGCAGCAGATAGAATATATACTCCCAGAGGAGAAGACGGCCTGGACCGCCAGGCGCTGCGGGCCGCTATCGATGAGTTGGCCCGGCATGGTCGGATTACCGGCCGGGATGAGCGGCTGCTGGAGGTGCTGCGGGAGGTGAGCGTGTTGAGCCTGGATCAGGTCCGCCGCTTGCTGTGGGCCGAGGCTAAGGAGAAAACGGCCTACAGCCGGCTGTCCTTTTTGCTCAACCAGCATCTGCTGACCAGCGCCCGGACGCCGCGCAGCGGGATGAAAACCTGGGGCCTGCTGGTGCGCAAGGTCTACGCCCTGGGCCCGGCCGGCCGGTTGTGGCTCCAGGAAGAGGTCAACAACGGCCACGTGCCCCGCTACCTGAAGCGGGACCAGGTCCTGCACGACCTGCTGGCCGCTGAGTTTTTTATCCGGTTGAGCGAGGCCGTCCTGCGGCGGGGCGAGGCCTGGAGCCTGAGTTGGGCCGGGGAACGGCTGGCCAGTTACTGGCCCAGGGCAGACGCAGCGCCGGCGATCGCCCCGGATGGGCTGAGTATCGTCCGGCAGCGGCACACCAACGGGAAGGTCGCCACCCTACCCTTCTTTGTGGAGATGGATGCCGGCCGGGAGGCGCACGGCCGGCTCAGTTCGGACTGGGGCCGGAAAGTGGTCGGCTACGACCGGTTCATGGCCAGCCAATGGGAGCAGCACCCGGAGCTGGGCGACCTGGAGGCCTTTCCCCTGGTGGCGGTCATTACCCACGGCCATCAGCGGCTGCTGAACCTGGTTAGCTCTATCACCGAGAAGCGGCAGCAACCGGTGATTTATTATCTGGCCCTGTGGCTGGACTTGATGGCGGGCCAGGATGTGTTGACCGCCCCGGTCTGGCTCATCATTACGCCTGAGGGGGAGATTATCGGCCGGGAACGCAAGCAGCGCCAGTCATTGCTGCCGGTCAGCCGGTAACCGGCGGAGCAGAGCTTAACCTCGCGGCCCGGCCGCCGGCTGTATTACCAGGAGGACACCGATGATTCTGCGTATATTCTATGCCTTGATGGGAGCGATAGTGGGCCTGATCTGCGGCCTCGCCTGGGACTTGCTGCTGGATGGCAGTGCCGTGGATTTGAGTACCTGGCCACCGGTTGGGTTCATGAGCGCCAGGCTGGCCCTATGGGGGTTAGGAGGCATGGCGGCCGGCGCTTTGATGGTTGTACCTGATGAGGCTGCGGTGGACAACCACCGGTATTACAGCGTGGTTTACCCACCACTGGTGGAGATGCAGCCGGCGCGCTGCGCCTGGTGCGAAGGGCAGGGCCGGAAACTGCTTTTGTTCAGATGTCCGGTCTGTGGCGGCCAGGGGAGCGTTCTGGCTATCCGGCCCAAAAAGAAGTGCGCCTGGTGTGGCGGCCTCGGCCGGCGCTTTCTTTTTTGCCGCTGCCCGGCCTGCGGCGGCGCAGGTTGGCTGCAGCCCAACCCTCACGTTCATTAACAAATTGTACCGGCAGGACGGGAGACGTGTCTTGTGAGAACAATCCCAACAAGGGTATCCGGGCGGCAGTGGCCGCAGGCGTGTCTCGTACCGCCAGCAAATCAGCCTGGCTAGCCAGGGATATCGAGGAGGCCAGGAATGGAAGTACCCGATGTAGCGGCAATGGCCCGGCTGGCCCGGGAGCACTGGCAGGAGCACC
Source organism: Anaerolineales bacterium (assembly GCA_015075185.1). Taxonomy (GTDB): domain Bacteria; phylum Chloroflexota; class Anaerolineae; order 4572-78; family J111; genus DSQQ01. Next base: position 24,993 of record JABTUW010000007.1, read on the forward strand.
GGCCCACCTTATACGCCCACCTGGCGCAAACGGGGCAATTGGAGGTGATGATCGAGACCGCCGCCAGGCAAACCCTGGAAGCGATGGAACGCCTGATCAGCCGGGGAACGACGCCGCTCGAAGCCTGGCAACTGATGCGGGAGGAGTGGCTCCTGGTTCCGGAGGAAGAGCGCAGCGACTTGAGCCCCGAGGCGCTCTCCTGGCCAGCCTGAGCGAGCAAGGCCAGATTGACTGGGCGGCCATCGCCCGCCTGAGCGGCTGCACCGAGGTCCAGGCCCAGATGGAGCTGATGGCCGTTGGGGCCGTGTTTCGAGATCCGGAAAGCGGTGCTGGCAAACTCGAGAAGCGTACCTATCGGGCAACGTCCGGGCCAAACTGCGGGCGGCGCAAGAATCGGCCCGGCTCAACCCGTTTTTTGAAAGCAACGTTGAGGCTCTGAAAAAGGTCCAACCGGAAGACCTTAAGCCCGGCGAAATCTACGCCCCACTGGGAGCGGGCTGGATCCCACCGGAGGATGTGCGGGCGTTTGCAGCCGAGCGCCTGGGCCTCGACGTTAATGTGGACTATGTCCCTCAGTTGGCCAGGTGGCTGGTGCAACCGGCCCCGCGCTTTAAGCGCAGCCGGCAGCAGCGAGCGGCGGCCAACAAGCAGTGGGGCACGCGGTACGCCGAAGCAATCGACCTATTGGACCGGACCTTAAACGGCCGGGAGACGACCATTAAAAACGGGGATCGGGTGAATGAGGATGAAACTTATGCGGCCCGGGATAAGCAGCAAAAAATGCAGGAGGCCTTCGCCCAGTGGTTGTGGGCTGACCCGGCCCGGGCCAGGCGGCTGGCCGGCCTTTACAACGAGCAATTTAACAATAGCGTGCGCCGCCGGTATGACGGCTCGCACCTGGGGCAGTTGTCGGGCCAGAACCCGGCGATTACGTTGCAGCCGCACCAGAAGGACGCGATCTGGCGCGGGCTGCGTAGCCTTCATAACGTCTTTCTGATTCACGCCACCGGCGCCGGCAAAACATTTTCTATGGCCGGGATCACGGAAGAGATGCGGCGATTGGGGCTGCGGCAGCGGATTGTGCATGTGGTGCCTAATCATCGCCCGGCGGAACACATCGCCGATTACCGGCGCCTCTATCCGCAGGCCAGGCTGATGATGGTCACTTCCAAGGAGTTGAGTCCGGCCCAGCGGGCGGAAACCATGGCCAGGTTGGCCAACTTCGACGGCAGCGCCATCATTATGAGCCACTCAGCTATGGAGGCGATCCCGATGAGCCGGGCGACCGAGGCGACTTTTATCCGCCGGCAGATCGCCGAGTATGACGAAACGCTCAACCGCCTGCCGGCCCGGGCGACCAGGAAGCGGAAGGAGCTGGAACGGGCCAGGGACAGGCAGCAGCAGAAATTAGAGCGGCTGCTTGAGCAAACGGGGAGTCCGGAAGGGCCAACCTGGGAAAGCCTGGGGATCGATCATATGTTTATCGATGAAGCGCACAGGTATAAGAATTTGGAATTTGCGACGCGACACCAAAATTTGTCCGGGATCAATCCGGCCGGCAGCGCCCGCGCCCGCGATTTCTACATGAAAGCCTTGTATACCCAGCAACGCTGCAGCCAGTGCGGGCGGTTCATCGGCGACGGCATGTTTTGCCAGGTCTGCAATCGCACGGAAGAGCGGCCGGGTGGCGTGTACCCGGCCACGGCTACCCCGGTCGACAATAGTATTGCCGAACTGTATACCTGGCAGCGTATTCTGCAGCCTGGGCGGCTGAAAGAGATGGGCCTGGAGCATTTCGATGCCTGGGCCAAACAGTTTGGCGAGGCGGTGACCTCATTTGAGTTGAGCCCGGTTGGGAACACCTACCGGGAGACGACCCGGTTCTCCAAGTTTGCCAACGTGCCTGACCTCGCCACCGTCTTCGGTGAAGTGGCCGATGTTCAGCTCGACCCAGAGGCGCTCAAGCTGCCGCTGCCTGAACTGGCCGGGGGGCAAACGCGAACCGTTGTCTCGCCTATGAGCGAACAGCAGCGGGTGTATATGCGTCTGTGCGAAGAGCGGGCCGAGAAGGTCCGGGTCCGGCTGGTATCGCCAACGGTAGACAATTTCCTCAAAATTGCCAACGATATGCACAAGGCGGCCCTGGACTACCGGTTGATCGATCCCTCAGCTCCGGATGATCCCAACGCCAAGGCCAATCTGGCGGTCAAAGCGGTGCTGGAGCGGTACCGGGCGACCACGGGCGTTGAGTTACCGGGGGTCAAGGGCAGACACAATTTGACCCAGGTTGTTTTCCTTGATACCTCCACGCCTAAAAGCAGTTTCAACCTGTACGAGGACATGAAACAGAAGTTGGTCAAAGGCGGCATCCCGGCCGAGGAGATTGCCTTTATCCACGATGCCCCTGACGCGACGCAAAAAGCCCTCCTGTTCAACCAAATGAACCAAGGCCAGGTGCGGGTCCTACTTGCCTCGACCGGCATGGCCGGGGAGGGCGCTAACTTTCAGCGCCTCCTTGCGGCCCTCCACCATCTGGATACACCGTGGACGCCCGCTCGTATCCGGCAACGGGAGGGCAGGATCCTCCGCCAGGGTAATCTCAATGCGGCCGTTGAAGTTTGTCGCTACGTGACCGAGGGCAGTTCCGATGCCTATCGCTGGCAAACCGTCGAGCGTAAAGCGCTGTCGTCGGACCAGATCCTCAGTGGTCAAATCGCGACCCGGTCCACCGAGGATATTGACGCCGTTCACTTCGATTACGGGGTGGTCAAGGCCCTGGCCTCGAATAACCCGGTTGTGATGGAACGGGTCAGATTGCAAACGGAGTTGCAGCGGTACCAGGCCTTGCAGCGGGTCTATCAAAGTCGGCGCTTCGAGACGCAGCAAGCCCTGGACATCGCGCAGCAGGAGCTGGCGTCGCTGCGCCAGAACGACCCGGCCAGCGAGCGAATCCCGGAGCTAACCGAGGAGATCGCCCAGCACCGGGCGACCCTCCGGCAGCCGTTTGAGTACGAGCAGAAGATTGTCGAGGTGCAGGCAGCGCTGGGCCAGGTTGAGCTGGAAATCGCCCGGTTGAACCGGCCCGTCCGGCGGAAAAGAGGCGGCCTGATCGCCCGCTTATTCGGAATTGGAGGCCGGGCGTGAGCTGCGAAAGGAATTCTATGCAGGTTGCCGAGGGGGCGAGCAAGAGCGGCATTTCCAAAACTGCCAGTAAGAGCGCGGCGGCAACCGGCGCGGCTCAGGGAAAAGAAGGCGGAAAAGGGAAAATTGATCCCCAGGCCAGAGCCCAAAAGAGGGCTTTGACCGCACAGAACGTCAAAACCTTTCACGAGGCGATCAAGCAGCAACGGAGAGTCTCGGTATATTACCGTCCGGTCAGTGGCAAGATGCGGAAGTATGGCAATATTGTGCCGATTGACGTCAAAGGTGGGTCATCGCCGCAAACTAAACGTACCCGGTATATATGGGCCTTTTCCGAGAAGTCAAGCCATCCGTTATGCATGCGTTTGAACCGGGTGGTGAAAGTTGAAAAAGGCGACGAGTCCTTTGAGCCCAAGATTATAGCGAAGCGTTGGAAAGGCAAAAAGGTGGCATGGAATCTGCCCAGGGACCCGGAGGCGGGCTGGAATGGACGGCAACCAGGAAAAACCGTAGGACAGCAGGAGTCATGAGATGTCGTGTGAGAAAAACGGCAACTAAGCAGCCGAGGCCGGCGCATCGGCTGGTATCCCCAAAACCAGCAGTAAATTGAGCAATGTCACCGGGGCCATCCTGAGCCGGGTGCGGCAGGTGGGGGATAGCGCCCTGGCTGCCCGGATAGACACGGCCATTGACTACGGCGGCCGGATGATGGCTCCGGCCGCCGCCCTGGCCACGGGCACATTCAGGGTAGCTGGCGCCTCGGAGACGAAAAAATTAGCCGGGGTCGAGGGCGGCGCGGCGCTCGGGTACATGATCCAGAAAGACAAGCCTCCAGGGGTCAGGCGAGCGGTCGGCAACATCCCTATGGGCGGGATCCGAACCGCAGCCAACGCCATTCCCTATGTGGGAACGGCGCTGAAAGTCGTCAAAAAAGTCGAACTGGTCACCAGCCTGGCCGGGGATTTAGCCGGGTTCGCCAGCCGGCAAGAGGACGTGGGCCAGGTGATGCAGGACAAACGAACCCTGTTCTTTTTCAAGTCCCAAGTGCCGGTGACGCTCTGGAAGTCGAGCCTGACCGGGCTGATCAACCGGCAGGACGTGGTCGGTACCAGCCGGTTCAGCGGCAAGAATATCGCTTCGAGCGAGGGTGTGATGTTTCGGACCGGGGGTAAGACCTGGCACCGGGGCACGACGGTGGTCAACATGCCGGGCGGGCAGCGGACCATGACTCACTTGCAAGGGTTGAGCATGCCCAGCTCCCATTACTACTTCGACCGGCCGATCTCCGATGAGAATGCGGTAGGGGTGGCGGCTGGGAAGGTCAAGCCGGAGAGTGTCCAGGGCTATGTAGGCCAGGTCAGCTCATTGGAGGCGCTCTGCCCTGCCTGGGCCCAGACCAAACATTCGCTGCTCCGGACCCGGCTGTACTGGCCGCCGGGTGGCTGATCGTGAGGCAGCGTGAGCTGTGAGAAAAATCCGAACCGGGCCGGTCAAGCGGGTAGCAAAGCGGGTATTTCTGGCCCGACGGCCAGGGCGGCCTTTTACGCCGGGGTCGGCTTGGCCACAGCCGGGATTGTCGCTACGTCTTATGGCTTATGGTGGGGCCGGTCCAACCGAGCTTACCAACAGGGCGTGAGCGAGATGGTTAGCAAAATCCAGAAGGGGGCTGGCCTGGCCGAGGCGGCGCTGGGGGCCAAAACGCCGGCTGAGAAACGACAGGAAATTTTGAATGAGGCATCCTATAAGGTGGTTGAGGCATGGATGCAAATCAAGAAGATGAAAGATAAAGACCCCCTGAAAGGCCAACTGGCCCATTTTGCAGCCGACGTTATGGGCGCGATGGAAGATGCGGAAGGCATCCTCAATCGACCTGGGAATGTGGTCGACCTGGATCGGATTCGGAAGGTTTTTCGGAGCAGCCGGATGGTCTTTCTGTTACCGCGGCGGGGCCGGAGGAACCGCTGGCGCACACCCTTGCTCCTCGGCGGCGCAGCCGGTTTGGCGGCGGCCGGGGTGGCGGAATTGGCCTGGCGGCAGCGGGCCAGGCGAAAACTCGAAGAGAGGTAAACAACCACTATTTTTTGTGGCCCTAATTTTCGGCTATAGAAAGGGGAAACTTGTGATGACAACCTATGATGCCCAGCACATCAAGCGCCTGGAGGGGTTGGAGGCCATTCGCCGGCTACCCGGCATGTACATTGGTAATAATTCACTGTGGGGCATGCATCACCTGTTGATGGAGCCGATTGACAATGCCGTGGACGAAATTCTCAACGGCCATGGCAACACCATCCGGGTGACTCTGCACGCCGACGGCTCGGCCAGCGTGCAGGACAATGCTCGTGGGATTCCGGTGGCTTATAAAACTGACGCCAAAATGTCGGCCCTGACCGAAGTCCTGACGGTGCTGCATGCCGGGGGTAAATTCCGCAGTGAAGGCGAACAAGATGCCTATCTCAGCGGCTCGGGCGGGCTGCACGGCATTGGGGTGAAGGCGACGAATGCCTTTTCCGAGTGGCTGGTGGTCGAGGTACGGCGCCATGGGGTTATCTTTCGTCAGCGCTTCGAGGCCGGTGGCCGGCCGGTGACCGGCGTGGAGATCGTCGAACCGGGCAGCGGGCAAGTCGTGGGTGAGATCGACGCCGGCACGGACCTGGTCCTGGCTAAAGAGCTGCTGACCGGACTAAAAGTGAACGGCCGGGCCATGCCGGTTCAGAGTGACTCCAACCTGGGGACGGGCACAACCATTCACTTCCGGCCCCACCGGCCCTGGTTTGACCCGGAGATGGACTGGCCGCAGCCGGATAAAAACGTACCCTGGGAGTTCAACCGGCTGGCCACCCGGCTCGAGCAGGTCGCCCACCTGCATCCGGGCGTGCGTATCGAGCTGAGAGACGAGCGCGGCCCCAAGAAGGAGCACCAGAAAAGGGTCTTTCACTCCCAAAAGGGCCTGCTTGACTACATCGCATCCTTGACCGAAGGGCTGGAGACCCTGCACAAACCCATCCACTTCAAAGGCAGCAATGAGGATAGCTCGATCACCATCGAGGTGGTCATGCAGTACGCCGGCGACGAGACGACCCTCTACGCCTTTGTGAACTCGATTCCAACACCCCTGGGCGGCACGGCGGTGAGCGGCTTCCAGGCCGGGCTAACCAAGGCGGTCAACCAGTTCGGCGCGGACAAAAAGCTGCTCAAAGACGGCAATGTCCGGGGCGATGACCTGCTGCTGGGGCTGACCGCCATCGTCAACGTGACCATGACCAAAACGCCCCAGTTCTCCAGCCAGACCAAGGAATCACTGACCACCTCCGAGGCCCAGGGGGTAGCCACCTCGGTCACCTACGAGCATCTGCTGGCCTACCTGAACAAAAACATCCCGGCCGGCAAGGTCATTGTCAACCAGGCGAAGGCAGCGGCCCAGGGCCGGGAGGCGGCCAAGGCGGCCCGGCAGCTCGTCATCCGCAAGTCGGCCCTGGAGGTTAGCGAACTGCCAGGCAAGCTGGCCGATGTGGCCCGGGGCCTGCCGGTCGAGCAGACCATACTCTTCATCGTTGAGGGTGACAGCGCCGGCGGCAGTTGCAAGCAGGGCCGGGACCGGCGACATCATGCCATCCTGCCCATCCGGGGCAAGACGCTCAACATCGAGCGGGCCAACCTGACCAAAATTCTGAATAACGCCGAGATCAAGGCCATTATCTCGGCCATCGGGGCCGGCATGGGCGCCGACTTCAACCTGGACAACATGCGGTACGGCGGGGTGGGAATATTGACGGACTCGGATGTTGATGGCTTTCACATCCGCACCTTGCTGCATACGCTGTTCTGGCGCTATATGCGGCCGATGGTCCTGGCCGGCCGGTTGTACATCGCGGTGGCCCCGCTGTACCAACTGCGCCGAGGCAAGGAGATGCGCTACGCCTACTTCGACGAGGAGCGAGATGACATCCTGGCCCGGTGGGGCGATAAGGAGGGGGTTACGATCCAGCGCTACAAGGGGTTGGGCGAGATGAACCCGGAGCAACTGCGCGAAACGGTCTTCGCCCTGGAAGACCAGGCGCCAAACCCGGTGCTCAACCGGCACATGCTGCGGGTGACAGTGGATGATGTGCCGGGAGCCGGACACTTGATGTCTACCGTGATGGGGGCTGCCGTCAAGCCCCGTAAAGCCTGGCTGCTCAGGCGCTGGGCGGGCGAGACGGCCGGGTGGGATGCGGACAAAGAAAATGGAACTGGCCTACAAGGAGAGACAGATGACGACGCTTGAACAACTCGAAACAGCGCGGACGGCCGTGCAAGCGGCCCAGGTCGAAATGCGCCACTGGTTTCACGACGAAGAATGTGACTACGACGAGGAACGTCCGGAGGAAACCTGCACCTGCGGCCTGGCCCTGGTGCAGACCCATTTGAAAGCAGCCGCGGCGGCGCTCCAAGCGCTAATAACGACGGAAGGAAACAACCATGGCTCAACGAACGATTGACCTGGCAACCGACCTGGAGCAAGCCTATTACGAGTACGCGGTGGAGGTCATCACCGACCGGGCCCTGCCGCGTGTGGAGGACGGCCTGCTGCCGGTCCAGCGCCGCATCCTGTATGCCATGCATGACATGGGCCTGCATGCCGGCAAGCCTTACAAAAAGAGCGCCCGCGTCGTCGGCGAGGTGCTGGGCAAATACCATCCCCACGGCGACAGCTCTGTTTACGGCGCGCTGGTCCGGCTGGCCCAGGACTTCTCTTTGCGCATGCCCCTGGTCGACGGTCAGGGCAATTTCGGCTCCATTGACGGTGACGCGCCGGCGGCTATGCGCTATACCGAGGCCCGGCTGGCCCCCATCGCGGCCGAACTGGTGCAGGACATCGAGCGGGAAACGGTAGATTGGGTGGACAACTTCGATAGCTCGCTCCGGGAACCGGTCATCCTGCCTACGGTGCTGCCGAACTTGCTGGTTAACGGCGCGGGTGGGGTAGCGGTCGGGATGGCCACCAAGCTGCCGCCACACAACCTGGGCGAGGTCTGCCGGGCGCTGATCTACGTGGCTGAACGCTGGGCTGGCCGGGACAAGATAACCGTCCACGAACTGCTGCGTCATATTCCCGGCCCGGACTTTCCCACGGGCGGCGTAGCCTACCGCTACCGGGTCGATCCGGCCGCCAACGGGACCGGCGAGGCAGTGGAGGACACTATCCGGGCCGCTTACGAAACCGGCCAGGGCCGGATCGTGACCCAGGCCCGCCTGGCTATCGAAAAGACGAAAGGCGGCAAGGCTGATATTGTGGTCACAGAGCTGCCCTATCTGGTCCAGAAGAGTACCGTGCTGGAGCGGATCGCCAGGGAGGTCCGTGACGGGCGGATTAGCGGGGTGACCGACCTGCGAGACGAATCGGACTATACCGGCATGCGGGTGGTCATCGAAGTGTCGCGGCTGGCCGACCCCCGGCAGGTCCTGGAGTCGCTCCTGGCCTACACCCAGCTCCGGCAAACCTTCGGCGTCATCAGCCTGGTCCTGGTGGAAGAGGCGGGCTGGGTGGAGCCCTGCCTCTTGTCGCTGCGGGAGATGCTGGTCCATTTTATCGCGCACCGGTTGAGGTGCATCGAGCGGCGCAGCCGTTATGAGCTGGCCCAGCGAGAGGCCCGGCTGCACCTGGTCGAGGGGCTGCTCAAGGCCTTGGGGGTGATTGACCAGGTCATTGCCGAAATCAAAAAGTCAAAAACCGCCGATACAGCCCGGCAAAACCTGGTAAAAAAGTTCAAGTTCAGCGAGGCGCAGGCCCGGTCTATCCTGGAGATGCAACTGTGCCGGCTGGCAGCCCTGGAGCAGGCCAGGCTGGAGGAGGAGCGGCAGAACTGGCGGCTCGGATTGAGGTGCTGCAGGCGCTGCTGGCCGCTGAGAGCCGGCGGCTGGCGGTGTTCATTGAGGAAACGAAGGCCCTTGAAGCGCAATATGCCACGCCTCGGCGAACCGTCATCCTGGATGATGAAACCCAGGCCGCCGGCATGTCCACCACGACCGAAGCCGAGTTGGCTGTGCCGGAAGGGCCGCAGGTTATAGCGATCACCAACCGGGGGGTGCAGCGGGCCGATGCTAATGGCTTTAGCTACAAGGTCAAGGCCGGCCCGACGTCCAAACCGGTCGAAGCCCACCTGCTGCACCTGCCGGCCAGGCCGGAGGATACGATCCTGCTCGTATCCAACCAGGGCCGGGCCTGGCGGGGCCCCCTCGGCCGGCTCCCGGCTGAGGCGACGTTTGCCGACCTGGGTCTGGAGAAGGGCGAGGTTCTCACCGGCGGCGGTGTGCTGGCCCTCGGCTGCTACCTGGTCTTGGGAACCCGGGCGGGCAACGTCAAGCGGATAAAGATAGAAGACCTAGGGATGGCTGAGGCCTCCTGGGCAGTTATTATTGGCCTGGCCAGGCGGGATGACGAGGTACTTTTTGCGGCGGTGGTGAGCGATGAAGCTGAAGTGATGTTTTTTACCAGGGGCGGCAAGGCCATCCGCTTTGCCGCCGGTCAGGTCAATCCACAGGCCACCCCTTCGGCGCGGGGAGTAACGGGCCTTAAGTTGAGAAAAGATGACCGGCTGGTGGCCGGGGCAGCCTTTGAACCGGGCGAAGACGCCCAGGTTGTTATTGTCAGCCAGGCCGGGTTTGTTAAACGAGTGCCCCTGGCCGAGTTTCCGGTCCAGGGCCGCGGCGGGCAGGGGGTGCAGAGCCTGGAAACGACCAAAGCGACCGGTCCGGTTGCTGCTGCGGCGATAGCCGTCGGTGGGGCGCAAGCTTGTGACGTGCTCTCGGCCAAAGGACTGCGACATCGCCTACCTCTGGCCGATCTGCCGGTCGCCGACCGGCGCAAGCGGGGGGAGAAACTGGTGGATTTTGCTCCGGATGATGTAATGATGGGCGTGGTAACGCTATGACCATGAAATGCGGAACCAATGAGAAGAGGAAATCAACGCTGCGTGCGGAAGCAAAAATAAAGGTCCAGCTTTATTCGCCGAGCTCAAGTAGCGCTCTCCTGCGGGTCACACTGTTTCAGCTTTTTCCATCCGGGCGGCCAGGTCGGCTGTGGTCGGCTCGGTGTAAATCCATGACCGTGTTCAGGTCGGCGTGGCCCAAGATGGCAGCCAGACCGCGCAGGTCGTCGGGGTTAGCCGCCAGGTAGCGCGTGGCCATCGTGTGACGCAGCACATGCGGGCTGATCTCATCCGGATCCAGCCCGGCCAGATGAGCGTACTTTTCAGCAGATTGTAAATGCCGCTCCGGTCTCGCAGCGGGCCTGCTCGCCGATCCACAAGGGTCGCCCCTTTTCAACTTCGGTTGGCTGTCCAGGTAGGCCCGCAGGGCCCGCCGAACCGGGGCGGTCAGCGGTACCCAGCGGTGAACGCCGCCCTTGCCGCGACGGACGACCACCTCCCCGCTGCGCTCGCCCAGGGTGAGATCACTGACCCGCAAGGCCAGAAGTTCCGACACCCGCAGACCGGTCCCCAACAAAAGTTCGACAATAGCCACGTCGCGCGGTTCGCCGGCCTGGTTGACCTGGCGCAGCAGCCGGCGCACATAGACTTCGTCCAGGGCCTTGGGCCGGCGCGCCGGCAAAGGCAGGCCGGAGATGGAAACGGTTGGATCGCTTCGAGCCATATCCTCGGCCACCGCCCAGGCGAAATATTGGGACAGGGCGGTCAGGCGGGTGTTGATGGTCGCCGGCGCCGCATTTTCAACGGTTTGCTGGCGTGTCTTCCAGTCGGCTACGTCGCGGGGGATGATAGCCGCCGGGTCGAAGGCCTGGCCATAGGTCTGTTCGGACCAACGTACAAAATGGGCCAGGGCACGCCGATAACCGGCAATCGTTGCCTGGCTCTTGCCCTGGCGCTCCAGCTCGGCCAGCCAATGGTCGATAGACGGGTGAAAGTTCATGGTGAAACTGCTCCCGATAAAGATCGCAAAAAATTTATGTTGTCAATTTTTCCGGCGTTAGGGGCCGGAAACGTGTCCCTATTGTACGCTAAAAAGGTTAAATTGTCAACATATTTGAGATTATGTTGACAATTTATGTTGTTAGTTCTTAGACGATTTTCGGCAATGAGCTGCGAAAAAGGACCCAACAAAATTGCCCGCATGGCCGGGCAAATCAGCGCCGGCATCACCCAGTTGGCCAATAAAGCGGCTTACTACGCTGGGGCCAACTCGCCGCGCCGGGCCTCGGAGCTGGCTATGCTAACCCAGAAGGTCGCTCTGGCCGGTGCGATTGGAGTGGGGGTAATTTTGGCCATCCGGGCAGCCCGGCAGCGATGGCGGCAAAACAGCCGGGTCCTGACCGGTTCGCCGGCCTACATCGAGGCAGGCTTCGACCTGGACGCGGGTCAGGCTTTGACCGATGAATTCGGCGGCGCCTGTTTAAGCGAGCAGGCCTTGCGAACGGCCCTGGGACCAGGTAGCGGCTCGAAGCCGGTGCTCAAGCTGGACGGCGAGGATGATGTTTTTTTGGGCGAGGGGCCAAATGGCCATGTGTATTACTCGCTGCCCGACGATGGGATGGCCCGCGTCGCGGCAGTAGTGCCCCGGCAAGGCCGGGACAGGGAGCTGGGCCAGGCTCTGGATGCGGCGACGCCAAAATATGTCATTACCGACCTGGTGGCCGATGATGAGTACGTCACCCGCGGCCCGGAGGAGGCGCGTCACTTCAGCATGGCCCTGGGCAAAGCTGGGCTGGCTGATCTGCTGCAGCCGGGAGACGAGGCCTGGGACAAAGCGCGGAAACCTATTCCACCGGCCTTATTTGCCTAGCAGGAGAGACTGTGTAATGAACCATGATTTCAAAGCCTGGATTTTGCGAGCCGGCGCGGCCGGCTTCACGGCGGGCTGCCGGGTCCTGCAGCAGGACGTGCCCCGCCTCGGCGACCTGGTCGAGGTCCAGAGCAGCGTTACCTTGTTTGGCCTGATCTACGACGTGACCATCCAGGATGACCCGATGGTGCGCCAGTTGGTGCTGGCCGATGTGCTGGAGCCGGAGCTCATCCTCGACCAGCGGGAAAACCGGTTGGTGCCCATTGAACTTCACATCCTGTCCGTTGGCTACCGGCTCGATGGCAGCGGTGAGATCGTGCAGGGCCTGCCGCCCCAGCCGCCAACCAGCCTGGAGGCGCTGCGAGTGTGCAACGAGATCGAGCTGCGAGCCTTTACCGGCAGCCTGGCCTATTTGCAGTGGGTGCTCAGTACCCCACAGGTACCGGCCGACGAACTCCTGGCGGCACACCTGGTTCGGGCCGCGGCGGTTCGGGCGCCGGAGGCGCGCACCCTGTTTCTGCTGAGGGTCGGGCGGGAACTGGCCCGGCTGCTCAACGCCGACCTGGTCCGGCTGGAGCGCCTGCTGAAACGCATTAAACCACGGGAGGCGCCAGCGTGAGTTGTGAAAAAGGACCCAACAGGGTCGCCCAACTGGCCGGACAGGTCGGGGCCGGGATTGCCCAACTGGCCAGCAAGCGTTCCTTTTATGCCGGGGTCGCCGTGGGCGCCGGGGGTACGGTTGGCAGCATGGCCCTGATCAAAGCGATCCGTACGCGGCGGAATGGAGCCCAGACCGGCGGGCGGCAGCCGGTTCCGGCCGGCCCGGCTCCGGGCCTGCGGGCCAATCCCCAGAAAATTCCTAAAGAGGCACTGCAGAGACCGGGCACGCGAGCCAATCCCAAGAAAATCCCCATGGATAAAGCGTCGAACGCCCCGGGCACGCGGGCCAACCCCAAGCAGATCCCGGTGTTGTCCCGCACACCGGCGGAAACCAAGCTGAAGGCGGAACCCATCCGGATACAGACCGGCAGCGGACAACCGTTCACGCCCAAGAACAGCTACCGGGTGGTCCGGCCGGACGGCACCGATACCGGCCTGGCCGTCACGCCCTATGTGCGGGAGGGTGAGAACGGCCAACTCGTCGAGGATGATCAGAACTGGGGCGTGACCCATGCCTCAAGCGGCAGCCTGATCAGCGGCCCGTACCGTAGCGTGTCCCAGGCCCAGGGGCTGGCCACGCAGTTATCGGGGCTACGCTGGACTGCCGCCCGGGTGCCGGCCGAAGATGTGAACCAGGCTAAACAGATTATCAGCGCCTACCGGCGCAGCAGCCAGAGCCAGGGAGAGGCCAGTGAGTTGCGAACAGGGTCCGAACAAGATCGCTAAATTGGCTGGCCGGATCAGCGGCGGTATTTCCCAACTGGCCGGCAAACGGGGCTTTTACGCCGGGCTAGCCCTGGGTGGGGCCGGGCTGGTTGGAGCAGGGCTGGTCGCCGCAGCCCGGCGGCGCAGCCGGAACAACCGCAATAACAGCCAGTCCCAACAGGCTCGACCGGCCCCGGCGTTGGTAGACGCCCGGCAGGTGCCGCAGTTGGGAGAGCGGGCCAAGGCCCGGCCCCTGGTCTCGATGGCTTTAGGGGAACGTTGCGCCGGCTGCCGGACCCTGGCCGGCAGCAAACCGGGGGCCTGGTACAACGTCAACGGCCGCACCTACTGCCCGGATTGCGCTCCGGAAGCAGCCGGTCAGGCCGGCGTTGACCTGGTAGCGCCCACAGCCCCGAACCCGGCCGCGAACTTTACCGGGACGAGCCGCCAACCGGCCGGCCAAACCACCACAGCGGCAACAACCGTCCGGTCACAGCCGCAATATTTACCGGCCGAGCGGCGAGTCCCGACGAGGCTGACCCCCTCTCGGGTCGGGGTGTATGCCGGCCAGGATAAGGAGGGCCAGCCGCTCTGGTTCGCCGTCAACGGCTACGTGGTCACGCGGCCGGATGGGTATGACACCGGGCTGGCCCTGACCCCAGCCTTGAAGATGAGCCATAAAGACGGCGAGGTTGAGGAGGATACCAACCGGTGGTGGGTGACCCACATCCCCAGCGGCAAGCATATTCCGGGGGCAGGCGCATACGAGCGCCCGGGGGAAGCCCAGCTCCTGGCCGGTGTGCTAGCCCAATTGGATTGGACCCGGGATGAGACGGAACTAACGACCGAGGAGATCCGGCGGGTGGGCGCCACTGTGAGCGCTTTCAACGAAACCCTGGCCGAGGAGACGCTAAGACATGCCAGAACCGGCTCGCAGACAGAATTGACCACCCGGCGGGCGCCGGCGGACGAGCCGTTGGAAGGCAAGCTGGTGGCCGACGGTTACGGTGGCGTGGCCCGGGTGTTGGAAGATAACGGCAAGCGGCTGTTTGTCATTGACAGCCTGGGCGAACGGTACGAAGTGGAACGCAGCCAGGTTCGCACCCCCGATGAAGCCGATTTCGAAGGAGTACGGGTAGCCATGTCTTTCGACCCGACCACCAGACCGGAAGGGAAATGCGCTCTGTGCGGCCGGCCAACCTCGGGCACAGGCGCCGGAGAGATGTGGTACAGGATGAACTTCAAAACCTTCTGTGAGGGCTGTGCCAGGCAGTACGCCGCCCAGGAAGCTTACCTTATGGAAGGCGAGATCGGCGATGCCCTGGAGCTGGCCCGGTGAGTTGTGAAAAGAATTCCAACAAGGCTGCCCGGGTGGCCGGGCAGAGCGGCATCAACCAGGCCGGCAGTAAGAGCGGTTTTACCGCCGGCGCCACGACCCAGGTCTCCTTTTTTAGCCGGGCCGGGCGCAAGAGCGACGCCAGGCGGCGCCGGAAGCGATCGCAGAAAGCGAATAAGTCCAACGGGCGCAGGGCGCAAGTCTCTTTTTTCGAGCGAGACCAGGCCGCCGACGAGCCAAAGAAGGCCCCGGCCTGGACCGAGTCGCTGCCCAGCCAGCGGCAGATTTATATCTCACGAGACTTTACCCCGGAGGAGTTGAACAAGCTGGCCGTGCAGCTCCTCCTGGGCGAGGCAGCCACCGCCCGCCATATGCGCGAGCTAAACAGCGGCCAATCGCGGGGCATCGGTCACAGCGATCCCCGGCCTATGGATTGGGCCCAGTCGGATCAGCGGCAGTACCAGTTCCTGGTCGAGCAGTTGCGCCGGGCCCGGCGGGGTAACGGCTACATCGATACCTCGTCCCTGAAGAAAAATGACCTGGTAGAGTTGTGGGAGTTCACCCGCTTTGAGGCAGACCGGGCTCACCGGAACATCGACCACCTGACCTCCGGCCTGAGCCATCTGAAAGGGCCGACCGCCGATTACCTGGCCGGAGGACACAAGCTGGAAGCCCGGTTCTATAGCTTCCTGGCCGATCAACTGGAGCATATCATTCCAGAAGAGGCGCTGGTCCGAGAAAATTGGTAAGGACATTCAGAAGGAGTAGGCAATGGACGTCATCGACTATCAAATTTTGGGCGACGATAAACGAAGCGGTTGGTGACCGGAAGGCCGTTTGGCGAAAGGAAGGACGATCTTGAGCTGCGAGCGAAGCGCCAACAAATTTAGCGGCACGGCCGGGGTCAAAGCCGGGATCAGTGCAGTCCAGGGCAAGTTTAACAGCGCCACCGGCCGGATGATCGGCAGCTTGACCCGGGGAGTGGGGCGGTCAGCCACGACCACCCTGCGGGTGATCGAGAGCTTTGATGGGCCATCCCTGAACTCCCTGGGGGCCGTGCCGATCGCCCTGGAAGCCGGGGCACTGGTGGCCTCCATGCGAGCTGGCCGCCGGGAGCAGAAGCTGCCGGAGATGTCTGTGCCGCCCGAAGTGAAAGGGGTTGTGCAGAACGAACCCCAGGAGATGCCGACCTGGGTGGCCCGTTTTAAGGAGCGGGGCCAGGCCGACCAAAGCGACTCAACCAGGACCCAACAGCAGAGCAGCCGGTCCCGGTCGGCCACAGCCAACCGGGTCGCCGAGGAGGTTCGCCGGCGAGCGATTTTGGCCGTAGGGTTGCTGAAGCTGGGCCAGGCGGCCGGTACCTTTGCCGGGACCGGACTGGCCCGCTTAAGCCGGCGCAGCGAGCCGGGAATTACCGCCGGGCTGGAGCAGCAGTTCTTCTTCCCTGATTCAACCAGGCGGCCGGTCCGGGTATGGCAGTCCCGGCTGACGCCCCTGTTCAACCGGGTTGATGCCGGGATGAGTGAGGTCCAACGCAGCGAGGGGCTGATGGTTGAATCCCAGGGGCAGACCTGGCACCGGGGCACAACGGTTGTCAAAACCACCCAAGGTGAGCGGACTATGACCCACTTGCAGAGCCTGACCATGCCCTCGACCCATTACTACTTCAACCGCCGGCTGTCGGATAACGAGACGGTAGGTATCATCACCGGTCAGAAGGGTTTTGAACCCAAGACGTTGGATGGTTACGCCGGGCAGATCAGTGAGGTCGAGTCCCTCTTTCCGGCCTGGACCCAGACTAAGCGCGGCCTGATCCAGGCTCACCTGCGTTGGAGCAACCGGCCGGCCGGGAGCACTGCCGGAAAGCAACAAAGGATGGTGGCGGAGAAGCAAACCAACCCGGATGCGATCCATCCCCTGGATGGGGTCAAGACCCAGGTCACCCTGGGCGGCCAGGATTACCCGGCCATGGTCCGGCGGGTGGTGAGCGGACCCGGAGGCCAGCCCCTGGCCGAGGCGACCTATTACGATAAAGAAGCTGACGCCTGGAAGACGGTCGAAGATGAAGGCGTCCGGGCGCGGCTGGCCGAGCAGGTCCAGGCCGGACAGATCGAACCCTGGGAGAAAACGGAGGTAAGCCCATGAGCTGCGAGAAGAACACTAACAAGGTCGGCCGGATAGCCGGGGTTAAAGCCGGTATCAGCCAGGCCGGCAGCCGGGTTGGCAACGCCATCGGGGTGATGGCCGGGCGAGCCGGACAGGTGGCCGGCGTCGTGGTGAACAGAGCCACCCAGGCAGCCGACGCCACCGCTGAAGCGGTTGGGCAGCGAGTGGCCCCGATCTCCAACAAGGTCTTGGGGGCCGTCGACCGGCCTACGACCATCGCTGCTAACCTGGCCCCGGCTTTGATCGCGGCGGCCAGTGTGACCCAGGCCCGGGTCTACACCACTGGTCCCAGCCAGGGAGCCCGGCCAGGTATGGCTGTGGCTGTCGGTATGCGAGACTTCAAAGATGTCGCCCGTAATTTGAAAACCATCGGCCAAGTCTCGAAGAAATACCGGCAGGCTCAAATCGCCGCCGGGCTGGCCGCCGGCGTGGTCGCGGCTGTGGCGGTCAAGCCGGGTACCGAAGAAACAACCCTGGAGCAAGTCAAGCAACGAGGCAAACCGGCCCAGGTTCACTTCAGCCGGACCCGGCTAACCGGCCTGCTGAACCGGGCGACCGCATGTTGAGCGGGCGGAACGTGGTTTCCAGCGAGGGCAGCCTGGTCCAGACCGGCCGGGGCAATCTCTGGCACCGAGGTACGACCGTGGTCAAGACCGGCCAGGGAGCAAACCGTTACCCATCTGCGCAGCTGGCCCCGCCGCCGACCAGTCACTATTTCAACCGGAAGCTGTCGGATGCCGAAACAGCCGAGGTGGTCTCAGCCAGGCTAAGGCGCACAAGATGCCCAGGTACGTGGGTACAGTCGGGAGTATGGAGCAACTGGCTCCGAGCTGGGCCCAGACCAAGCGAACCATGATCCTGACCCGGCTGCACTGGCCCAGTTCTTCGCCCGCCCCCGAATCGCGCTGGACGGTCAAAGAGGCAGAAGCAGAATGAGCGAGGTGACTCTTGTCCTGTGAGAAGAACGGCCGGAAGTTTAGTGACGCCGCCAGACGGAACGGAATCGGTGGCCAGGTCAGTCGCTATTTGAATACCCTGGGGAGTTGGAGCACCTACCGGGATATCGGCAGCGCCGAGGAGATCCCGGAACGTATTACCCAGGTGACCGGGGCTTACTTCGGGATCAAGGGGCTGATCGAAGGCATCCTCGCGTAGCCGGAGTATTGGGGGCTATCGTTGGCGTGCATGCTTTGGAGAAGGTCACCGGCGGCATCGCGACCACCGGGATGCGCCTGTACGGCCGGGGCCGGCCGGTGGCCAGCTACCGGGGCATCATGATCAGAAAAAGCCCCTTTACCCCCAAAAAAGCCGGAGCCATGAACCGGTTGACCGGCGGCCGGGTCCTGGAAGCCAACGGTTACTATTTCTTTGAGGGAGGCCGAACCTGGCACTGCCAATCGACCACCTTCCAGTTCGGCGATGAACCCCGAACGCTGACCCGGATCAACAGCTTCGTATTCCCCAACGGGAGTACTTCTTTGACCGGCCGGTGGCCGTCCCGGGTGATCGGGAGCCGGCCGAGGGCGAGAAGACCATTCCGGTTCAGCGGGTCATTGATATGGTTAAAGGGGATGAGGAACCGGATACCATCCCCGGTTTTATCGGCAGTATCAATGAATTGGAAGGCCACCCCGCTCAGAAATATCAAGCATATCCTGTTTGCGGCCAACTGGCTGCTGGTGGATCCAGGTGAGCGGGATGGCAGTGACGGGGAATATGTCGATTACGAGGCCCTGGTCAAGGGGACCCGGCCGGGCGGCACCGACACCGGCAGCGGTGGGGTCTACCGGTTACCCGCCCGGTCAGCAGTTCCTCCTCCAGCAGCGGCTATTGGCCCTCTACAACCCGTATTCAGATCGAACGGCCAGCACGCCTGAGCCGGTCAGGACATCCTCCCTCCGCAGGCCCAACCTTACGGCGCTGATTTGTTCCGCTCCGGCTCAGCGGCGAGCCAGACCGGCAATTCATCGCCGGCCGAGCGTTACCGGGATCGGATCCGCATTGGGAACAAGGACTATCCCCTGGTGGTCAAACGGGTGCTGATGGCGCCCTTCAGCGGCGGGCGCAAGGCGGATGCGGTCTATTACGACGATGAATTGAACCAGTGGCGGGAGGTCGTCGACGAGGAGGACCGGGTCAACCTGGCTAAAGCGGTGGACGAAGGCCGGCTGTCGGTCGTCGACCCGAATGATTGGCCGAAAACTTAATACGGTTTAGTGAATATTTTTGTAAATAACAGGAGGTATCTCAATGGCTACAACAAATGACAACAACAATCTTGGCGTTCAGCCGGATCCGGCGGCCAATCCCGCGGAAGCAGAGGCAGCCACGGCGCAGGCAGACCTGTTTGACGAATACCCGTTCGTGGTTGATGAGGAGCTGGATTTGGAGGATGAGGCATTTCTGGCCAGCCTGCTCGATTACGATGAGCAGCCGCTCTTGTTGGTGGATACCGATCCCGAGCGGGCGGTGGCGCGCCAGAAGGAGTTAATGGATACTGTTTTTGACGGTATCGGCGAGGAAAGGAAAGAGGAAAAGCGGAATCGGGCTGGCCATGCAACAGCTCGACGTAGAACAAAGGCATGCCTTGCGCCTGCTGCTGATCTACCAGGACCCGGTTGAGTTGGCAGCTCACCTGGAGCGCTGCCTGGCCGACCCGGCCTACGGCTACGGCGAGCGGGGCGACAACGGCCGGACCATCGCCCTGGCTATGGCCAGCCTGCTAGCGGAGGATCCGGCCGGGGGAAACCTGGCCGAACTGGCCGCGGCCTGGCTGGCGATGCACCGGGAGTTCCAGCAGCGCGTATTGAGTGGGGTCCCACTGAGCTTCCGGAGTCTTTTCGACTATGCCGACCTGGACAGTTTCGTGCCCCTACTACAGCGGGTGGGTGATACAACTTGGCGGCTAGGGGTGGAAGGGACGGTAAATATCGGGACTTTCAGGGTCCGGCCCGCCGTGATTGGCCTCACCTGTGCGACACACCTTTGTCCAATGGCTGGACGAGGATAACGAGAAGTGGCTGGCCGACCTGAAACGTAAAAGCAACCCGGCTGCCGGACACCATCCTTCGGGCGGGCCTGGGCCGATCGTCTGCGCAAGGAAACCGACCGCATTGAGGTCGAGGGTGCCCGCATCATCCTGGCCACAGAGCGGCATGATGGAGGACTGGCCGCGCATGATCACCGCTGGCCAACCAGGAAGGGGTTGTTATCGCTCGGCGAGCCGCTTATCCGGCCATAGCTTTTATGAGCTCGCTTGGGAAGGTGGTTTAGATGTGCGTCGGTTCCGAAATTTCAGGCGACGCGCAACCACGTTCCCTTTGAACATATTGAACTGGCCACCATCTTGGCCGAGGCCCTGGGGGCCGAGCATGATCTCCATCCGGAGCCGGTCACACCTGGCGAGGTGGAGGCAGCCTACCTGCGCCGGATGAAAGCCGGTGGGGCCGAACTGCAGCGCCTCCCCAGGACCTCTCCCTGCCCCACGGTACCGAAGGGCAACCGGCCGCGGCTTACCGGGTGGGCGAGGTCCAGGTAACCATGCTGTTTGGTGGGCCGGACTTCGCTTATGCCAGGGCCGGCGATCCGGAGGCCGGGATACTCCTGCGCCGCGATGACAACCGGGGCGTGATGGTGGCGCTGCCGGTCATATCGCGGCGGACGCGGCGAGGCAGCCCCTTGATGACCACCCGCTGGCAGAGCTGAACCTCCAAGACAATAGGTGGAATCGCAGCCTATGTTCTTGGGCAGCTTGGCTGGCCTGGACGATCAATAAAGGATGAAGGATAAACGTGAACGCGGAATATATTCATCTTTCATCCCTCATCCTTCATCCTTTCGATGATGAGCTGCGATAATGGACAAAAACGGGCGGCTGAAGCAGCTACCCGGAGCGGCATCGCCGCCGGCGCCAGCAAGAAGGCCTTCTATCTCGGAGCTGCCGCAGCCGGAACGGTCTTGGGCGGCTTGCTGCTGTCGCGATACTTTCCCCGCCGGCAGCAGGCTTCCCATCCCCGATCAAATCAATCGCCCGAAACAGGTGAAGCCATTGGCCGCTCCGGAGCGAATCGAGCCTATCTCTGCCGAAAAGTTGCAAGGGCAGCATTGCGCTAAATGTAAACCCTGGCCCAGGGCAAAGGCGCCTGGTACAATCTCGGAGGCCGGGTCTACTGCCAGGAGTGCGCCCAGGGCCAGGCTGGCAAAGCCGGAGTCAGCCTGGCCCGCCCGGCGCCAGCCAGGAATGAGGCTGCTGTTAAGTACCCCAGACCGGCCGGCAGACAACCTTAAAGCCGCGTTTGGTCAAGGTCGGGCCAGTGGAAAATGTGGAAGGCTACGCGGTCTGGACCGGCCAAAAAGACACCGGGTTGACCCTCGTTCCGGAGGTAAAGCTGGAAGCGAGCGGGCAGGCGCAGGTCAATAAGAGTCGCTGGTTCGTCAACTACGACCGGGCCGGTAAGCCGGTGGCCGGCCCGTACAGGAGTGTCAGCGAAGCCAGGGGATGGCCTCACTCTGGCCCACTTCGACTGGATCAGGGTAGAAAACTTCGCGGATGAGGAAATACGGGCCGTGACCGGATGGCCAGGGAGTACCGGGAGGACCTGGATTTCAGACAATATATGCAACAAATTTCTCAGTAAATAAGTCAGGCGAAAAATTTCCATACTGTACATCAAGCTGATTCAACTGGGGAAATCCCCAGTTGTCAATCTTCGGATCTCCGGTCAGTGAGTAGGTCGCCAGAAGGTGCAGCTCGGCAGATCATATGACATTACCTATAACAGTCAACTTCACAAACGCCGCTTTCCTAACTATCCCGCGTATGCCTATGAATTCGTTTCTCCTTGATCTTGGACATTCCCCGTCAGAGAATATCTTGACATTTTAGAACAAATGAGCTAGTATTCTCATGCTGCGATCCCCACATAAGGAGAAGGATAAAATGACCCAACTCAAGGGAGTGCCTATAGAGGTTGTCCCTTTCGTTTGGGAGATTTCTCGGGTGTTATGCTATGTGACGGGAACGAGACGTTAACAGAAAATGATGTTACCAACATGTTTACGAAGAATGCCGAGCGGATGCTCTGCCGCGTTTCGTACGCTTCATACACCGCTTGGCTTCAGCAGAAATATCCTCCTGGTGGAAACGGGTGCCAAACGGGTGCTGATTGATACCGGTAATGGTCAGGTCGATCCGGCTGATCCGGGACATTTGCTTGATAATCTGCGCACGGCAAACATCACGCCAGGTCCATTGATACCGTGGTGATCAGCCACTATCACGGGATCATATCGGCGGGTTGTTGGATAGTGCGGGCCATCCGACCTTTGTCAACGTGGGGCGGCTAGTCGTGCCCAAGCAAGAGCACGACTTCTGGATGCACGAGGACGTACTCGCCGAAATGGATCAGGAGACCGCCAGCGGGTTACGCCAGACCTTCGCTGCCTACGCAGCGGGGTTGACGCTGCTGGATAGCACCGCAGATATTGAGCCAGGGATTCGCTATGTGCCTGCCCTGGGTCACTCGCCCGGACACCAGGCGGTGAGCATCGAGTCGCAGGGTGCGCGACTGTTGCACCTGGTCGATGCCATCCACATGCCCATTCAACTCAACGCGCTGGATGTATCGGCTTTCGATTTTCAACCAGACATAGCCAATGACACCCGGCGAGAGATGCTGGCCCGGACTGACGAGAACCTGCTGGTGCTGGCCTATCATTTTCCCTTTCCCGGCCTGGGGCATTTTAAGCGAACAGGCGATCTACTAGCCTGGGAACCCTATCTCATCTGAGAAAAATAATCGTTTCATCATTCGTTATGGTAAAGGTAGGATTGACCTATGACAGCTAAAAGCAAGGCCGCTGGAAACAACACTTCAATCAAAGACTACATTGCTTCACTTGATGAACAAACCGTAAAAGATAGCCAGGTGCTTCTTAAAATGATGCAGCAAATTAGTGGGCATAAGCCAAAGCTGTGGAATGTGGGCACCATCGGGTTTGATACCTACCATTACAAATACGACAGCGGGCGCGAAGGCGACGGTCATGTTATTGGCTTTTATCCAAGAAAAGGTAAGATCACCGTTTACCTGATGGACGGCACGGCACGCTACGCTGAATTGCTGGCTAAGTTAGGTAAACATACAAGGACTGGGTATTGTGTTTATATCAAGCGGCTTAGCGATATAGAGGTGCCAATCCTTGAGCAAATCGTGCAACAGTCATATGAGAATATAAAGTCAAAATCCCAAGACGGGCCTATAGACCGAATATTATGGCAAACAGAAAAATAAGTATTTCTACCTAACCTATTAACGAAGCAGTGCATAATTAAAAGGAGATCAAATGCGACCCCTTCGATATTCCATCAACGTCACATTGGACGGGTGCTGCGATCATCAGGCAGGCTCGGCGGATGAAGAATCGTATCGCTACTGGGGCGAGAGTCTGGCGCGGGCCGATGGCCTGCTGTTCGGCCGGGTCATCTACGAGATGATGGAGGCAGCGTGGCGGCTGCCGTCGACGGGAGTGAGGCCTGACTGGATGGCCGAATGGATGGAACCCTTCGCCCGCACGATCGACGCGGCAAAGAAGTACGTGGTGTCGAGCACTCTGGAGCGGGTCGATTGGAACGCGGAGCTGGTGCGCGGGGACCTGGGGAAGGCCGTTGAACAGCTCAAGGAGGAGCCGGGTAAGGGACTGTTCACGTCTGGCCTGACGCTCCCGCTGGCGTTGGCGGAGCTGGGACTGATCGATGAGTACGAGTTCGTGGTGCAGCCCAGACTAGCGGGCCACGGGCCGACGTTGTTCGCGGGGCTATCGAAGTATGTCGACTTGAAGCTCGTGAGCCGGCTGGAGTTCGGCTCGGGGGCGGTGGCGCTGCGGTATGAGCCGAGAAGGTAGTAGAAAGACCTTTTAAAAATGAGAGGAAATGATATGAGTCTTAAGCGGATGGACAATGTCGGCATCGTCGTAGAATCCCTCGATGAGGTCATCTCTTTTTTCACCGAGCTGGGCCTGAAGCTCGAAGGGCGAGCTATGGTCGAAGGGGAATGGGCCGGGCGCGTCACCGGACTGGGCAACCAGCGCGTCGAGATCGCTATGATGGTCACCCCCGACGGCCACAGCCGGCTCGAGCTCTCGCGATTTCTCACCCCGCCTGTAGTCGCCGATCATCGGAACGCGCCTGTGAACGCTCTCGGCTACCTACGCGTCATGTTCGCCGTAGACGACATCGACGATACGCTCGCCAGGCTCCGCAAACGCGGCGCGGAGCTCGTCGGCGAAGTGGTGCAATACGAGGACATGTATCGGCTCTGCTACATTCGCGGACCCGAAGGAGTTCTCATTGGGCTTGCCGAGCAACTCGGTTAAAGCGTTCCCGTATGGGTACAGGTAGAACGGCACTTGCCTGGTGGCAAGCAAGCTTCCGGGTTGGAATAAATCTGTTCATTGGTGTATAACCAGAGCGTTAGCCAGCCCAATGAGTGGGAAATCCGATGCGCGCGATTCCGATTGACATCACGATGCGACGACCGACGCTCCTTGGTGTTCCGGCAATGCCGATTCTGGCTGCGCCGCTGTTAGTCCTAAGTTTACCAGCCTAACGCCATAAAATCCGTGTGGTAGAATGAGAGGTAATACCTGGGCGGCAGCGGTAAGGCGATTGACCTCCCTTTTCTCGATTAAATGTGACGAATCGCGATAATGGCAGGAACGATTGTGATTGGAGGTACCGTGGCTAAACATACCCGAGTGACGTTGGAAATCGGCCCGAAGGGCAAGAAGGTGGTGGCGGTAGCACCAGACTGGCCCGGTCTTTCGCGCGGGGCGAAGACCGGTGAGGAGGCAGTCGAAAAGCTACGTGCCTATATTCCGCGATATGCACAGGTGGCAAAGCTGGCGGAAATGGACGCGGAGTTTGATACTATCAAGAGTGTCGAGGTGGTCGAGCAGTATCCAGGCACAGGCTCAACCGACTTCTGGGGCATCTCGTTCGCGTATTCGAGTATTGACAAGCAAGGCATGTCGGGAGACGAATTGGAGCGTGAGCTGAGGCTGATGCAAGCGTGTTGGGCGTTTTTCGACGATGTGCGCCAGCGGGTGTCGGCGGAGATGCAGAAGGGGCCACGAGGGGGAGGGCGAGATCGCGACCGCATCGTCCGTCATCCGTTTGCTGCGGAGCAGGATTGGGCGAAGGGGATTGGTGTGCTCACCCCCGACGGGGCGATGCTGACCGACGAGGGGCTGAAAGCGCATCGCGATGCCTATTGCCAGGCAATGCGGGAGCACCACTCACAGGGCAAGTGGGCTGGCAAGAAGGGGAAAGAGCCGCTACGGTTCCTGATTCGGCACACTGCCTTTCACACCCTGGACCACGCCTGGGAAATGGAAGACAAGGACCTGACTGCCAAACAGGCGTGAGGGCGCAACCGCGAAATAGATGGAGCACAACGGAGCAGCGAGGTATCGTATGGTAAGTATTGAACGTGCGAACGTGGAGGATGTACCAGAAATTAAGCAAGTGCTTAGCGAGACGTGGCGAGCCACCTACAGTTCGTTCTTGTCTCAAGCAACGATCAACACGGCCACATCCGTCTGGCACAGCCTGGATCGGTTAGCTGCGGAAATCCAGAATCCACGCATCTTTTTTGGCGTGGCCAAGAGCGGTGATGGCGCGATCATTGGCCTGACCACAGTGGGACAAATCAGCAACGATACGGCCGTGCTATCCCGCTTATATATTCACCCTCACTGTCAACGACAAGGCATTGGTAGCCAACTCTTACAGGCAGGCATTACCGCCTTTCCCACCGCCCGCACCATCCGGCTTGAAGTTGAGGAAAATAATCAATCCGCGTATACCTTTTATCATCACCACGGCTTTCGCGAGACAGAAAGCAAAGAAGAGCGTGTGGAAGGGGATGTGATTAAGGTCAAGGTCATGGAGAAGCTCATTGGCCGTTAGTTTCGGTTCAGCTCTCCGCATTGGCCGTCGCGTTGTCGTCACCGGAATGGCCGGTGCGGGCAAGAGCACATTTGCGCGGCAGCTATCAGCCAAGACCGGCCTTCCGGTGATCCATCTGGACTTGCACTTCTGGAAGCCGGGCTGGGTGCAGCCGTCGGACAAGGAGTGGCGTGATGTGCAGTCCAGGTTGCTGGCGGGCGAGGAGTGGATTGCCGACGGCAACTATCACGAGACGCTCGACCTGCGGCTGGAGCGCGCCGATACGGTCGTGTTCCTCGACACGCCCTGGTGGGTGTGCGCCGCGCGCGCGTTCAGGCGTGGGTTGCGTCGTCCTGAGGGCCAGCAGTTGCCAGACGGCTGCGAGGCTACGGCGTGGCGACAGTTGCGTGACGAATGGTGGTTGGTTTGGCGCGTCTGGCTGGGGCGGCGGTCTGAGCGCGAGCGAGAGCTGGCGATTGTAGCGCGGCATGGGGGCCATGCGGCGTTGCACGTGCTGCGTTCCCAGGGCGCGATCCGTGAGTTTTGACCACGCCTAGCCTGTCCATCTGGGCAAGGCTCCCCAGGACGACTTCAATGTTGCTAAAATCTGGCTGGAACCTAAAATTGAAGTGGCGCGACCGGGACGAACCCTGAAGCGCCACGCCTTAGGGGCAGGCACTTAAGGTTATTTTGATACGTTCGCCCTAGGAAAATGGATCATTAACAAAAGATGCGGAATTTTTCAATACAATGTATCGCGCTTGCGTTTATACTGTGGATTGCTGAGTCACTATAGTGAGATTGTTGAATGTTGCATCAACCGACCTATGCTCGGCGCCAATGTTGGCAGCAGATGTGAACTGCTTTTGGGCACCCTGAGCAAGACCAGGAAAGCTATAACCGTGAGGTGTACCTACCCGATGCCTACATTGAAGTGGTGATCAATGTGGGTGCGCCACTCGTGTTGGAGAGCGAACACGGAAGGCTCGAACTACCACGAGCAGTTGTAAACCCACTTCAATATAAGCCGCTTCGGATTCGCGCTGCTGGTTTCTGCCAGATGATTTCGATGCAGTTGTATCCCTGGGCGGTCAAGCCGATCTTGAATATTGAGGCTGAGCCATCAACTGTGCATGTGATCGGCCTTGATGCCGATTGGCAGCGTTTTGCGGATGATCTGAGGCAGATTGTCGCGCATCGAGGATATGGAGGCCATCGACTGCTATCAGGAATTTGTCTGCAAACTGCTTATCGGCATAAGCACGATGTCACGCTAATCCGCACTGCCCGACATTTACTGCATCGCTCTCATGGTCAAATCCGCATGGCAGACCTTGCCACACAGAGCCACCTGTCGTCCAGCCAACTCGAGCGACAGTTCAAACATTACACGGCTATTTCGCCTAAAGCATATGCCCGGATTGTTCGCTTTGGTAGCCTCCAAGCCGCATTACTCGTAATCCATCCATCCGATTAGTGGATCTGGCGGATGTCTATGGCTACAGTGACCAGGCGCACCTGATCCGCGAATTTAAGTCTTTTGCAGACCGTACACGCTCATGATTCGCTGCTTCTGCACCCGCCTATTTTGAACTTCGGCAAAATGAAGATTGGTGCGATTTCATGAAGCAGTATTTTAACTTATCTTACGCAAGGTGAGGGAATAAAGCAATCTCAGTAATGGAGTGATCTGCGAAACCTAGATAGGAGAGAAAGGAAGAACCATGAAACTGGTAACCAATCACGTTCTGACGCCAACATCGTCCGACGACCCATCCATCGCTCGAGGAGGAGCACGATGCGAGAGCTCCTCAGTCGACTTCATCACCACCCCTGGACGGCTACGCGTCGGGGAGGCTGGCCCGGCTGGTGGGGTCTCGAAGGGCCGGAGTACCTGGCCTGGCTCGGCGAGCAACCACCGGTGACGTACCTGATGGGCGCGAACACCTACCGGCTGATGTCCGGCTTCGCCGCCGGGGAGGTGCCGGGAATTGACCGGGTCCGAGGAGGAGGCCAGCGTCGACGAGGCTCACGCGAGCGCCGAAGGTGGTGTTACTCGGCCTCGGCTCGAGGCCCTCGTGGGGCTAACACGACCCTCGTGCGCGGCGACGCCGTATGCAGGCGGTCCGGGCGATGAAGGAGGAGGGCCGGCATCCTCAGCACGCTCGGCAGCGTCAGCCTATCCCGCCGCTGCTGCGCGCCTGGGCCTGTCGATCGCTTCCGGGTCGTGATGTTCTCCAGGATCACCAGCGCCACCGGCGCGGAACGCATCTACGACGGCTATCCTGACGTCGCGCTCGACCTCGATCGACCACCGCATCTTCGACGGCCGCACCCTGCTCGTCAGTACCGCCCGCGCGTGCTCGAGCGGTACCCTCGCGCCGACTGCCTGAGGCCGAGCGCCTGCGCGGGCGTCCGGAGATCGGGCGGTCCGCGGCGGGCGTTTCGGGGGCGGTCGGGTTGGTCGACGGCCGCGTGGCTAGCCGCGCCGCCTAACCAGCGCTTGAAGCTGCCGAGCGCTGCTGGAGGAAACCGTTCATTTGCGTTGACCGGCGTTGCACCGAGCAAGGCTCCTTGCGCCCGGCCAGGAGTCGCTCGCAGCTTAAGCGCCATCCATTGGGCATCAGGTCAGTTGAAGTTCAAAAACTTTGGCGGGCTGGCGATGGTTGTTTGTATTGCTTGTCGTCTTGCCTGAGTTACGAAATCAGGTTTATGATCGGCATGAAGGTTCACCACAACCGAGCGATGAGTCTTCAAGTCCATGCCCAACAATGCGTGCAGCCGACTTGGGGTACGCGCCGCGTTTTTAGGCATTTGTCTGGCTTTGAGTTTTGCCCGTTTCGACGGCGAGTCTCGTCCCACCCACCTGCCACTAACGCTCCCCGTTAGGCCACCAACAGCGTAATTTAGAAGCAAGGAGAACCAACAGATGACAACCAATCTACCCAAATGGCAGACCCCGAAGCCAAAGAGATCGGCTATACAGTGGCTGCTTGATTCTGACCCTTCGATCCGCTGGCAGGCAATGCGAGACTTGGCCGATGCGTCCGACGAGGAAGTTGCGGCCGAGCGCGCGAAGGTAGCGACGGAGGGATGGGGCATCCAATTGCTTACCAGCCAGGGCGCGGATGGTTACTGGGGCGCAGGCACTTCCAACCCCGAGTGGGTAACCCTGCGGACTCTGCTGTTATTGCGTGAGATGGGGCTGGATCCGACGAGCGAGGAGACTCGCCGCGCGGTCGCCCACGTCCGCGACAACGTGACATGGAAGGGTGTGCTGCCTCAGGATGCCGCTTGGCACGGTAAGCCCCTCTTTACCGGCGAGGTCGAGCCGTGCCTCAACGGAAGGGTGGTGGCGATCGGTTCGTATTTCGGCGAAGACGTGCAGGGCATTGTCGACCGGCTCCTGGGCGAGCAGATGTCCGATGGCGGGTGGAACTGCGAGCAGGAAAGTGGTTCAACCCGCGGGTCCTTCCACACCACAATCTGTGTCCTCGAAGGGCTCCTGGAGTACGAGCAAGCCACGGGCGGGTCGCCAGCAGTGACAGCGGCCCGTGAGCGGGGGCAAGAGTACCTCCTCAAGCGCCGCATGTTTCGTCGCCTCTCAACCGGCGAAGTGATCAATTCAGCCTGGACTCAACTCTCGTTCCCAACAGGTTATCACTACGACGTTCTGCGTGGGCTCCAGTACCTGCGCAAAGCGGGGATTACGCCAGATACGCGTATGGCCGAGGCAATCGATGTCGTCGCATCCAAGCAGGATGTGGATGGCCGCTGGCCGCTGGAGAACGTGCATCCCAACGAGTTGGATGCCGAGCCGGGCGTGGCCGAGGGTCAGCCGAGCCGATGGAATACCCTGCGCGCCTTGCAAGTGTTGAACTGGTATTCAGCGCGAGACTAGCGCAAATGCCGAAGGTGGCCTAACAATGCGTGCAGCTGACGGTGGGTGCGCGCCGCGTTTTTTGGGCATTTGTCTGGCAATGGGCTTTTCTCCGTTTCGACGGCGAGTCCACGCTCCCACCCCAAGCGGCTAACGCCAACCGTTGGGCGGCTTAAGAATAAAAGCGATTTCAGGAAACGGTTTTCGCTTACACAAATACCGACAGACTGTGAAGTCATCCGAGAACTGTTCGAGTTGAAATCATTTGAAAGATTAACGCTACAATTACGAGGTATATATGAAAAATTCCAACACACACAATCAACGTATCGCAAAAATGACCTTTGCGTCCGTCTATCCGATGTATCTCGAAAAAGTGCAGAAGAAAGGTAGAACCAAAGAAGAATTGCATCAGGTCATAGAGTGGTTAACAAACTTCGATCATAAGAAGCTTCAGGAACTCATCCAGGAAAATGCGACTTTTGAAACATTCTTCCAACAGGCGTCCCTCAACCCCAATGCGCACCTCATCAGCGGAGTCATCTGTGGGGTTCGGGTGGAGGAAATCGAGGATCCTTTGACGCAGCAGGTTCGGTATTTGGATAAGTTGGTGGATGAGTTGGCGAAGGGCAGGAAGATGGAGAAGATTTTGCGTGGCTCGTAAGGTTGTCAGGTTGCGTTGAGTCTCATTGGTGAAGGTCTCGCAACACTGTATCCAGATTTTTGGCTCAATCTTCTTCCTTCGCAAAGTTGGTTTTTCACCTTATCGGGTTTCTGCTTCGTAAAGATCTTATCCGGTGGTCATCTTTTTTGGTTGTTGCTAAAGGTCTTGTTGTAGGCAAAATCATCAAGATGGATTTTATGTTCGTTATCCGCCGAATCAGTCAGCGTTCCGTGCGCCCAACAATTTGCTGTACCCAACTTGCTACCCGACCGTTTATCAAGCTTGTCTTGCCAGTCAAGTTGTCGTAAAATATCTCCTACCTTGCCCACCCGCAAGCGGGTAAGCTAATTACTATGGTAGAGTCAAATTTAGCTTATCCATTTGCTGAAGCTTGGTGCCGCTGTAAGTACCGCTGGGGATCATACGGCTGACCGCTCTTTAAGATCGCATAAATCACACTCAACAACTTGCGGCCCACCGCCACCAGGCTCTTCATTTTGTTCTTGCCAGCCTGCAAGCGCTGTTGATAATAGAGCTGATATTCCGGCACGCGCTGGACGACATTGATGGCCATCATCCAAAGCATGCGTCGGGCAAAGCGGTTACCCTGATGGGACATCTTTAAGCCGGTGGGGCGTTTGGTGCCGCTATCTCGACTGTAAGGACACCAGCCCAGAAAGCTGAGCAGGTGTTTGATGGAGGCAAAGCGGCGGATGTCTCCGATTTCGGCCAGGAGCGTACCCAAGGCCAGGGGACCATCCCAGGGAAAGTCCTGGTTAGTCAAAGGTTGACTGAGGCCCAGTTGGGCACTGATTTCAGCCAGGAAGGTTTCGGTCAGACTGATGATTTGGGCTTCAATAGTTCGCAGATGAGCACCTAAGCTCTGCAGATGGCTCACCACCAGTTGCACTTCCATTTCCAGCCTAGGGATCGCTAAAGCCGACGGTATGGCCGGCAATGGCTTGAAGTTGGCAGGCAAAATCCTGGCCCTTCTGACCTCGGCTGGCCTGGTGGATAACCGCCGTTAGCTCATCTACTGACGCCTGGGCCAGGGCCTGCCCCGAGGGAAATCGGTGCAGGACGGCCAAGACGCTCGCTTTGGTTAAATCAGGCAGGACCAGGCTCAATTCTGGGCAAGTTTGATCGAGCAAGCTGCGCAACCGATTGAGCCAGCGGGTCTGTTCTTTGACCAGGTCCTCCCGCAAGCGGCTCATGCGCTGCAAGGCTTGTTGGGTGGGACTGGGGGCGGCTGTAGGCTGAAACTCACCCGTAGCCAGTTGTCGGGCCATCGCTTCGGCATCGAGCTTGTCGGTTTTGGCCCGTCGTCCCAGACCGCGTCGAAACTCGGCCACTTGTCGGCCATTGAGTTCGACGATCGGGTAGCCCTGAGCGCGCAAGCGGCGCAGCAAGGTTTCTCCATAATGACCGGTGGCTTCGTGGCCGATCAGAAAGTCACTGGGCTGGTTGGAGTAGCTCCTGAGTTGATTTTCAAAGCTCAGAAAGTCAGCTTGCTCAACTTTGATCCGCAACGGTTTACTCAACTGGCGGCGGGTGCTATCATAAACATAGCCAACGTGCGTTTGTTTGCCTAAGTCTAAGGCAACCATAAAGCGTGGGGTCATGCTAAACCTCCTGCTCAAGTAGAATGGGGTGTTTGCCCCCAGAGCAAGCTGCCGTGCTTCAGCAACATGATCAAAGCTCACCGAGAGGGTGGGCTAGCTTACTGATCAGAAGTCCGCGGCAGCAGCCTCAATTAGCTTACAGAGATGCGCTGCTCCCACAAGCGTTATAAAGGTCTCCTTCCGGGCAAACACGGTTAATCTTACCATATTATTCTCTGGCAAACACCCCTCTCTAGTATATGTCATGGTCGTTAGGTGGTTCTTTGTCAGTGATCATTTTTGTTGTAGTTTCAGATATGAATAAAGAAAAGAAGATGTACAACAGGCTATGTTAATAAGCAAGAACGCCCGGGTGACTTTGGACATAGCATTTTGCGGGAAGAACAGAAATGCAAAATAACACACTCCAAGTCCTCGACCAAAACGACCTCCCTATCGGCGCAGCCTTCCTCGTTGATAACGACCTGCTCCTGACCTGTGCGCATGTCGTCAGGTCGGCAGGGAGTGTGCCAGGGCAGGCAATCTCGCTGCGCACGCCGAAGGGGACAGAACTTAACGCCACCGTTGATCGCGAAGCATGGCGTGATGAGAACGCCGAAGACATTGCGACCTTGCGATTGGCAACACCATTGGACGAGATGCAGCCCTTGCTATTGGGCGCATCCAGCGGCTCGCAGGGACATGCTTTCTCCACCTACGGCTTCCCACAACCCGGGCAAGCCCTGAGCGGTAGCGGGACGATCACGGGTTATGCCACGCTGAACGGTATCCAGTACCTGCAACTGGAGAGCAGCCAGGTTACGCCCGGTTTTAGCGGGGCGCCGGTCTTCGATGAAGTCACGCAGCGCGTGGTTGGGATGGTGGTTGCCATCGCCCCGCCGGATAAGTATCAACGCCAGGGCACGACTGCCTTTGCCGTCCCTGCCGAGACTTTGCGAGGCATCTGCGGGCTGGCGCTCAGCGATTTGTGTCCCTACCGCAGCCTGGACGCCTTCACCGAAGCGGATGCCGACCTCTTCTTCGGGCGCGAGCGTGTCGTTGCGAAGTTACTCGAAACCCTGAAACGCAACCCACGCTATTTGGCGGTGCTCGGTCCCTCGGGCAGCGGCAAGTCGTCGGTTGTGCAGGCGGGGCTGATCCCTGCCCTGCGCAGTGGTCAACTCTCAGGGAGTGAGAAGTGGGGCATCCTCAGTATCCGACCGGGCACACAACCCTTTGACCAGCTAGCCAGCACGGGCATGAGAGACTCGACGAATCTCGTCCAAGCCGCATCCGATTGGTTGGCAGCGCATCCCCAAAACGAGCGTCTGCTGATCCTGATCGATCAATTTGAAGAACTGTTCGTCTCCACGCCACCCAACACGCGTGCAGATTTCGTCGCAGTATAAGCGGATCTGCTGGATTCGTCCCTGCCCGTCTCCGTCCTGCTGACCCTGCGGGATGATTTCTACAATCGCTTCACACAGGATGCCGGGGCGGTGGTGGATTGGATGGAAGCGGCGCTGGTCAACATCCCGCCCACGATCAAGGAGTCGGAACTGCGCGAGATCATCGCTCGCCCCGCGCGTGATTTAGGCTTAGTCTTTGCCCCCGGACTGGTGGATGCCATTTTGGCGGATGCCCACACCGCAGACCCGAGCAGGAGCCATCTCCGCAGCACGGTGCTGCCCCTGCTGGAGTTCGCCCTGACACAGCTTTGGGAGCGGCGTGTGGAAGGCGAGCTGACCCACGAAGCTTACCGTACAATGGGTGGCGTGACGGGTGGACTCTCGCAATGGGCAGATCGCGCCTACTATGCCCTGGACGACGGGCAGCGGGCGCTTGCGCGGCGGGTCTTCAGCGAGTTGGTCACGCTCGGCGATGAGATGCAGGGGATCGCCGATACGCGCCGTGTGCGGAATATCGCTGAGTTGACGGCGAAAGACAGCGAGCCAGGCAAAACCGAGCTGGATGCACTGGTGACAGCGCGTTTGCTGGTGGCGCGTCACGATGAAAGCAGCGGGCAGGATACAGTCGAGATCATCCACGAGACCCTGCTGCGCGAGTGGGCTTTGCTCGAAAGCTGGTTACAGGATGACCGTCAATTTCTGATCTGGCGGGAGGGCTTGCGTGCATCCCAACAGGCATGGCGGGAAAGCGGTCAGGATGCGGGGCGCTGCTGCGCGGTGTTCCGCTGGCAGAGGCGGAAGGCTGGCTGGAGAAACGGGGAAGTGATTTGGGGAGGCGGAGAGGGTTACATCACCAGAGCGTTGCTTTGCGGGTACGCAGCGAGCGCAATCGGCGCTGGGTGATAGCGGGCTTGGGCTTGGTCGCTATGCTGATGGCTGGGCTGGCGTTTTGGGGAGTTCGAGTGCGCTGGAAGCGAGGAATCAGGCGGCTACGGCGCAAGCAGAAGCGGGATAGAGCAGAAGAACAAAGTAACATTGCCCTTGCTCGTCAACTGGCGGCACAAGCTCAATCACTATTTGCAACTGGAAATTCAAAGCAAATGACGGCTGTTCTGCTGGCAGTTCAATCTATGCAAATCAAAGCAACGGGTGAAGCTGCGCAAATATTAAGGGGAATAATACGTTGGCAGCCCTGTTGCCAGCATAAATTATGAATCGTATGTCTTTCTGTCACATTCCAGCCCAGATGGGCGGTATGTTGTATCAGGAGAGTGCGATAATACAGATGAAGAAAATCAGTGCACTGAAGGTTCTGCGCGAGTGTGGGATGCTACAAGCGGACAGGAAGTTGCCCGTACCACCATCGAGGTGGCTATATTTTTCTGCTGCATTCAGCCCAGACGGAAAATATGTTGTATCAGGAAGTGCTGATGGAACTGCACGAGTAATGGAAGTTGGTACTAAGCAGGAAATCTCCCGTATGTCTCACGAGAATGGAGTATCTGCTGTCGCTTTCAGCCCAGATGGAATCACGTTGCTTCAGCCGGTTGCAAAGAATATAAGAGTGGCTTTTGCGCTTTTGGTATAGTACGCATTTGGGATGCATATACCGGACAGGAGATCATCCATCCCTTCATCATGGGGAGGAGCATCTCCTCCGTTGCCTTCAGCCCAAATGGACGATATATTGTTTCTGCGGGGAGTTATCCGGACAGTACAGTACGCGTATGGGATGTGTTTTCTGGAAAAATGATCGCCAGTATGGAACATGATGATGGCGGCGGTAGTGTAACTTCTATTGCTTTTAGTCCGGACGGACATTATATTGTGTCAGCAGCTGAATGGGCGGATACAATCCGCGTATGGGAAGTATCTAGTGGGCGAGGAATTTATCCGCATGGAACATGACGGGGTCCACTCAGTTGCCTTTAGTCAGATGGTAAATACGTTGTATCAGGGAAGCAGCGATCGTACCGCACGAGTGTGGGATTCACAGACCGGACAGGAAGTTGCCCGTATGCTGGCGATGACTCCTTAGTATCTGATGTAATGTTTAGCCCAAATGGTTTATATGTTGCCACTGGAAGCTATGATGGTACGGTGCGAATATGGAAACCAACTACGGGCAAAGAAGTGGCTCGCTTGAGTCATCAGTCCTGGTGACTTCAATCGCCTTCAATTCAGACAGGACTTCCATTGTTTCGGCAGGGTGCGAAATTCGCAATGATAATGGCTATTGCGAACTTGGCACAGCCACGGTGTGGAATGTGGAACCAGAACTGAACTTTTACGGACAAAGTGCGTTAGAAGTTGCTCGAATGGTTCAGGCATATTTTGTCGATTTCATAACTTTCAGCCCAGATGGGCGGTATATCCTTGCAGGAAGTAATGAAAACGCTGTGCGGGTTTGGGATGCATATACTTGGTTGGAAATTACTCGTTTGCCTCACGATTCTTCCGTATCTTCAGCCACGCTTTAGATTCGAAACGGACGGTATGTAATCACGCGTAGTGGAGATGGATTGCGGGTATGGGATGTGTCAGACTGGCACGAAATCTATCACATTGCTTTGATGATTCAACAACATCCATAAACTTCAGTCCAGATGGACGTTACATTGTATTGAATGGTCCCGATAATATAGTAAGAATATTGAATGTTGCTGACAAGAAATTACCCGCCTTCATCATGATAAGCACGCAACTTCCGTTGCATTTAGTCATGACGGTCATTATGTTGCGACCGGAAGTGAAGATAAAACAATTAGGATTTGGCGTGTGTCAGATGGAAAGGAAACTATCCGAATACCCCAGAAGGATTCTATATATTCGGTTGACTTTAACTCAGATGGACGATATGTCGTGTCAAGATCGTGTACACAAAAGATGACCTTGGAATTGTGAAGCAAGCATAGTACGCGTTTGAATACCAGGAATGGAAAAGAAATTGCTTATTTACCCATAAATGGTTTTGCTTCATTTACAAAACTTAGCCCAAATGGTAAGGTTGCTGCGTCATTCAGTAACGAGGATAAGACCATCGAGTTGCTATGGAATATAGAATCAGGGAAGAGATTGCTCGTATGCTTATCGAAAACATAGCGCAGTCTGTTGAATTTAGTTCTGATGGGAGATTTGTTGCTCTGGTCGGATGTGGTCAGCAGAAGGATGTAATATTTAGTGAAACGTGTTCTTCCGGTATTGTGCGAGTGTGGGATGCATTGAGTGGACAGGAGGTAATCAGAATTGATCAAGGCATCGACAGTGTTGAGTGCTGTTTTAGTCCTGATGGACATTATATAGTCACGGGAGATTATGATGGTTTGATACAAGTAAGGCTCTATCGTCCGCAAGATCTAATAGATCATACCTGCACCCGTGTAACCCGCAACTTGACCTCGCGCAGAGTGGAGTCAATATATCAGGAATGTCTTGCCATATCAGGCGGTGTGTCCCAACTTGCCCATTGAGATAGACTTAATCACCCCAACTCCATAACATCTACCGTAAAGGTATCTCTATCAAAAAAATTAGAAATGTAAATGACCACCTATCGAATACGAACTGGATGAAAACACCACCATCCTAGTCGAAGCGCCGGAGGATGTGGACGGCGACGTTGTGAAGGCGTCACATGGCTCAGGCGAGCCAGTGCGAAGCAAATTGAATTTCAAGCAAGCCTTTGCGAACGTCAAAGGGTCGATCAAGGCGGTGATGGCTGAGTTCGACGATCTGCACGTCGAGGAAGCGGAGATTAAGTTTGGGCTGAAAACCATCGGCGAGGCGGGCATCTTTGCGATCGGCAAGGTCGGTGGGGAGATGAATTATGAGGTCACGTTGAAGTGGAGGAAAGATAAGGAGGCTGAAGAATAAAGGAAGTCTCTGGCTGAGAACTGAGCGATAATCAAGCATTTGTTTGTGCCAAGTGAAAGTTGGTTTGCATCACAATGCCATCGTTACCACAGCTATACAGATTTCGGATGAAAACAAGAAGCAAGCCAGCTTGAAATTCCGAGCTAAAAACCACCTACCCCGCTAGCACCTGACCCGGCGGCGCTGCGCGCCGCCTTGGTGAGGGCCAGGCGAAAAAAAGCATTGCCAGCGGGGTTCTGGGTCGTCGTCGCCGGGCAGGTGAAGCCCTCGTTAGGTGCTTGCTTGAAGCTGGCTTTTAACCATTTTAGCACATTCAGACTGCACATAACCCGATACGGTAAGATCATTAAGAATACTCCCATTGCCTGGGACAGAGAAAATAAAGGCAATGTGGTGGAAAAAAAAGTGATCGTAATGGCGTTTTATCTATGGTGATGGGCCAAAAGATGCTGTACCCGTGATTTGGAAATTGAGCTATGGTAGAGAATTATCGAATAAGGAATCCTGGCGAGCTGGTATTCCTGGTGATGTTCGTGGTGAGCCAATATATCAAGACGCCGGCCCGCAAATACTATGGGCATTAGACCGGAGTATGTATTTAAGCTACAAACTGAGGATGGCTCTGTATTTCCGTGTGGAATATATGATCTGGATGATTTTTCTGGGTACGGGGGGGACATCTATGGCTTTGTCATCTGTAGCCGGGATCAGCCAATGGAATATTTGGGATAGTTAGCCAATTTGTAAGGCGAGGATCGTGGGGCATTTGTGCTTCCTCGTTTCAGCGAGGTCGCACCTAACAATTTGCTGTACTCGACTTGCTACCCGACCGTTTATCAAGCTTGTCTTGCCAGCCGGGTTGTCGTAAATGTCTCCCTACCTTGCCCACCCGCGCGGGTAAGTCGGCTGTGGGCGGCTAAAACTTATGACAGTGTTTACCTTCCATTTTGCAAAGACCAAGATTGGCACAACCATCAGGGCGCTCTGTCGCCCGCCGACCGGGCAGGAAGTCCCTGGCCTTAACCATGCCGAATGTATGACCAAGATGAGGCTCGGTGCGCCTATCCTGTCACCTGCACGGATGCAACTCCGCCATCTGACGATGTTCGCAGCGTGGAAGAGCCATGGCGCGATAGACGAATTTCTTGCCGGTACGTGGCTTGGCCGTGCCCTAGCCACCGGCAAGCATCATCCTGATGGTGTTCCAGCGCCGCTGGGGTTATGTCAGCGAGTTCGACGGGCTTGCTGAAAGCGTTGGAGAACAAGATCCCGCAGCACCTGTGGTCGCGGTGACGCTCGCTCGGATGAAGCTTCCACAAGTACCGCGCTTCATTCGTTGGGGCAGGCCGGTCGAAGAACTTGTCCGAGACCACCCCGGCACAACCTTGGCGATAGCGGCGATGAGGCTGCCTCGCACGGTTTCTACCTTTTCAGTGTGGAGCTCCCAACGGGAAATGGTCGACATGGTCCGTGGACATAGCGCCGTGCCTCGACCTGAGCGTCACGCTGCGGCCATGGCCGAGCGGCAGCGCAAGGATTTTCACTTCGAGTTCACGACGCTTCGATTCAGACCGATCGCAGAGTATGGGCAGTGGGAGGGGCGTACCAAGATCGTTCCAGCTTGAGACACAGGCTGACAACGCCATCGGTTAGGTTGGCGACGCCCGTGGCGGCATGGCAGTTTAGCCTCGTGCTGGCCGATTACCAGCGGCGGGCATTGCGACGACTGATCAAGCGGAGAGACTACGATGAAAACCGATGAAATCAGGTTGCTGTATGCGTACAATGACTGGGTTGAGGCGCGATTCCTGGCGGCCTGCGCCAGGGTGAGTCCGGAGCAGTACGCCGCTCCCAACCCCTTGGGGACCGGGTACGGCGGCCTGCGCGCCACGATGGTCCACCTGCTCGACAACATCTGGCAGTGGCGGATCACGCTTCAGGGATATTACCACGACCCTCTGGCAAACGAGGCGGCCTATGACGCGACCGAGCTTCACGAAGAGGCCTTTCCGACCCTCGACGCGCTGCGAGAGCGCTGGGTGATAGAACAACGGGAGATGCGGGCCTATCTCGACACCTTGACTGAGGAGACGCTGAACGGGACGATCCGCTATGTCATCCCCGGTGTAGTGCGCGAGCGGGTCGTGTGGCAGATCCTGCTGGATGCCCTCTTCCATGCCATGCAGCATCGCAGCGAGGCCGCCGCGTTGCTGACTACCTATGGTCAGTCGCCAGGTGACTACGACTTCACTATGTTCCTCACTCAGTGAGGGCGCTTAAGGAAAATCCTGATCTGTTTCAACCCAGCCAGAGCCGGTATCTGTGCCGCCCGGCCTCACCGAAGCGCTCGGTATTGTTCCGCTTGAAGTGTTCGCCAATGCGTTCAACCATCCCCTATTTGGTCTCCTGCGTTGGTGACAATAGTCCAACAATTCCCCCAGCAAGCCCAGAAATTTACCCAATAATTAGTAATAACTGTTAATTTCGTGATATACTTGACAGTAATGATAACTCACTCTGATTAAGCGTGTGAGGATAGAGGACCTATGGCTGAGCAAACAATTGAGGTGATGACCATTCGAGAGGTATCCACCTACTTGCGAATACCCCAATCGTCCCTGTACAAACTGGCTCAAGAGGGCAAAATTCCAGGGAAAAAGGTGGGGCGACATTGGCGATTTCACCGGGCGGCCATTGACGATTGGCTAAAAGGCCTGGCCACTGAAACGCCGGATAAAATTGAAACCAGCTATGCCTGAGTCATTAGCCGATCAAATCATTCAAAAGATTGACGAAGTAGCGACACTGTATCACCGCCTGATTTTGGTGGTAGCTCCTTCCCAGGGAGGCAAAACTCGGGCGCTGCGCGAGGTGAGCCAGCGAACCGGTTTTCCTTACCTTAATCTGAACCTGGAACTGAGCCGCCAACTGCTAGACATGACCGAACGGCAGCGTCTGATGCGTGTGTCTCGCCTGCTGGGAGATATGGTCAACGCCCAGGCTACCCAAGCGGTGCTGTTGGATAATACGGAATTCCTGTTTGATCCGGCGCTTCAACAAAACCCGCTGCTGCTCTTACAGAATATTTCGCGCAATAAAGTAGTGGTTGCAGCCTGGAATGGCGTCCTTGAGAAAGACCACTTGATCTACGCCAGCCCGGATCACCCGGAGTATCATCGTTATCCAGCGCGAGACCTGGTGATCGTGACGCCGGCATAAGCAACGGCCATAGACTCGAACCATAAATCTTCGAGTTTCTTGGTGGTCTGTCAATCATAAATCCCCTGAGCCGTCTTTTGGTCACAGGGTAGATAAAATCACAAATCCACAGGACAAAAGTATGAACTATCGAGACCTAATCCGGTTTGACCCCATTGAAACGGTGGTTCAACTGCGAGACGCCGACCAATTGAATGCGGCCCGGCAACTGGTGGCCACTTATGTGATTTCAGAGCAGATGGCCGAGCGGCTGACCCAGCTCGTCTTTCCGCAGCTTCAGTTTGAGCGGCCTGCCGACAATAAAGGCATCCTGGTGGTTGGCAATTATGGTACCGGTAAATCGCATTTGATGTCGGTCATCTCCAGTGTTGCCGAGCACGCCGACTTAGTGACTGCACTCAAGCATCCAGGCGTGGCTCAATCCGCCGGAACGATTGCCGGCAAATTTAAAGTGGTTCGCGCCGAGATTGGCGCTACCACGATGTCTTTGCGGGATATTCTTCTGGCCGTACTGGAGGAATACCTGGCCGAGCTGGGCGTGAATTACACCTTTCCAACCGCCAGCGCCGTTTCAACGAACAAGCCGGCCTTTGAACAGATGATGGCCGCTTTCCACCAGCATTATCCGGACCACGGCCTGTTGCTGGTCGTGGATGAATTGCTGGATTACTTACGCACCCGGCGCGACCAGGAGTTGATCCTCGATCTCAATTTCCTGCGAGAGGTGGGTGAGGTTAGCAAAGACCTGCGCTTTCGCTTTATAGCCGGCGTGCAAGAGACCCTGTTTGATAATCCTCGTTTTTCCTTCGTCGCCGACACGGTGCGCCGGGTCAAAGATCGCTTCGAGCAGGTCCTGATTGCCCGGCAAGATGTGAAATATGTGGTCGCCGAGCGGCTGCTGAGCAAAACTGCCGAGCAGCAGGCCAAAATCAGGGAACACCTGCTCCGTTTTACCCGGCTCTACGGCGATATGAACGAGCGGTTGGATGAATTCGTGCGCTTGTTCCCGGTCCATCCTAATTACATTGATACCTTCGAGCGTATTTCGGCCATTGAAAAACGTGAGGTTTTGCGGACCTTGTCGCTGACCATGAAGCGTATCCTGGATCAGCCCGTGCCCGACGATAAACCGGGGCTGATTGCCTATGACAGCTACTGGATCACCCTGCGCGAAAACTCGGCCTTCCGCGCCGTACCGGATATTCGTAAAGTCATCGATAGCAGCCAGGTGCTGGAAGCCCGGGTGCAGCAGTCTTTTACCCGGCCGGCTTACAAGCCAATGGCCCTGCGCATTATTCATGGGTTGTCGGTTCACCGGCTGACCACTGGCGACATTACGGCCAAACTGGGGGCTACGGCCGAGGAACTGCGCGACACCCTCTGCCTCTACCAGCCCGGCATCGAGGAGATGGGCGGTGAGCCGGCCGATAACCTACTGACCCAGGTGCAGACGGTGCTGCGGGAAATCTTGAAAACGGTCAACGGCCAGTTTATCTCGATGGCCCCGGACAGTGGCCAGTATTACTTGGACGTGTACAAGGATGTAGATTACGATGCCCGTATCGAGGAACGCTTGGGCAGCCTCGACCA
The DNA here is from genome assembly GCA_015075185.1 of Anaerolineales bacterium. Taxonomy (GTDB): domain Bacteria; phylum Chloroflexota; class Anaerolineae; order 4572-78; family J111; genus DSQQ01. The sequence continues at coordinate 66,965 of JABTUW010000007.1, forward strand.
GCACAAAATGGACCTGGCCTATTATAACGCCCTGGCTCGCATCCTGGAACGCTCCGATAGCTTTTATCCGGGTACCCATCTGGCCTGGGAATACGAGCTGGAATGGCTACAACGCAAGGCTTCCCGTAGTGGTTATATGTTCTTTGGCACGCCTAACGAACGCTCGACCGCCCAACCGCCGCGAGATTTTTATCTTTATTTTGTCCAGCCGTACGACACGCCTTACTACCAGGATGATAAGCGGCACGACGAGGTTTTTCGCCTGACCCACCGGGATGACGTTTTGACGACAACCTGGGCCATGCCCGCCGCCCTGGACTTAGCCTCGACGGCAGCAGGCCAGGCCAAGTCTACCCACGAGGTCCAAGGCCAACGATTACCTGCGGGAGCTGGTCAAGTGCTGCAAGGCCATATGGTTGCCGCTTATGAAGTCGTCTACCGGGGCCAGGCCCAATCCATCCCGGCCTGGTTTAAAATGCGGAACGTTCAAACGTTCAATCATTCAAACAAGGCAACGTGCGCGACCTGGCCAACACGGTCAGCTCGATTGCCCTGGCGCCCCATTTGAGAGCCAGGCTCCGGAATACCCGGCCTTTTCTGTCCTGATTACCAGCGCCAGCCGGTCCCAGGCGGCGCAAGATGCCTTGCGCTGGATGAAAGGACTGACTAAGACCTCAACAAACAACGTCGGTGCTGGATGCGCTGAACTGCTCGATGGCGACCAATCTGGCCCCGATCTCTCTCGCGTTATGCCGGTTATATCCGGCAGCAGCTCAAGCGGAAAGGACTGGGCCAGGTGCTTAACCGGGCTGGAATTGATCGCTGAGGAGCAAGTCGGCATTGAGTATATGGCTCCCAAGCAATACCGGCTGGAACCGGAGTGGGTCGTCGTGCTCCTGGCGGCGCTGGTCAACAACGGCGAGGTAGTGCTGGCCCTGCCGGGTAAAAAATTCGATGCAAATGCCATGGATGCGTTGATCAGCACACCGATTTATGACTTGATCAATTTTAAGCACCTGGAGGCGCCCAAAGAGTGGAACCTGCCGGCGCTGCGGGCGATCTTTGAACTGCTTGATCTGCCACCCGGTCAAGCTCAATTGGTCACGCAGAATAATAACGAGGCTGTTCAGGGGTTACAGGTCGCGGTACAGAAGACCGTTGAAAAGCTGGTACTGGCCCAACAACTGCTGCTGCAAGGGAGTCTGACCTTGTGGGGCCAGCCGGTCTTCGGTCCCACCGAACAGGCTGCCTACCGGACTCGCCTGGACGAGGCCAAATCCTTCCTGGAGCGGCTGCAAGCCTACAATACACCGGGCAAGCTGAAGAATTTCCAACAAGACGCGGCCGAAATCAAAGGGCAGCAGGCCGGCCTGACGGCCCTGGCCGAGGTGGAGGCGCTGCAAAGCCTTATCGTCGAATTGGCCCCGCTGACCGGGTATCTGGCCCAGGCCGAAGCCTTTCTACCCGAGACACATCCCTGGGTGGGCCAGGCTCGCGAGGCTCGCCAGGTTTTCCTGGGCCAGCTTAAAGACCCGGCCCAACGCAGCGCGGCTAATTTCAAGCAGCAGCTTAGCCAGAGGTTGCGCCAATTGAAGCAAGATTATATCAATATTTACATGGACCTGCACACCCGGGCCAGGCTAGGCTTGAACGACGACCGGCACAAAGCCAGCCTGATGCAGGACCAGCGGTTGGCTCAATTGGGCAAGCTGGCCACCATTGACCTGCTGCCCACCGGCCAATTGACCGACTTGCAGCACCGCTTGGCCAGTCTGAAAACCTGTTTTAGCCTGATTGAAGCCGAGCTGCAAAACGCGCCGTTATGCCCGCACTGCGGCTTCAAGCCAGCCCTGGAAGCTGCCACCGCCCCGGCTAGCAACCTGTTAGCCACATTGGAAAATGAACTGGATCAACTGCTGGCCGATTGGACCCGGATCTTGCTGGACAACCTGGAAGATCCGACCATCCAGGGTAACCTGGAACTGCTCCGGCCGGACGAACGCCCCTTAATTCAGGAGTTCCTGACCCGGCGCGTCCTGCCGAGTCCTCTCAGCCCGGCCTTTATCCACGCCATGCAGGAAGCCCTCTCCGGTCTAACGAAAATGGTGATCAAGAGTGATGATCTGCGTCAAGCACTTTTGAATGGCGGCTCGCCGATGACCCTGGAGGAGATGAAAAAGCGCTTTGAGACCTACACGGGCGATCTGGCCAAGGGCAAGGATACAAGTAAGTTGCGGATTGTATTGGAGTAATTTGATTATTTTAACCGAGGCCAGTGTATGACTCACCAACCTGCCCTTTTCACCGAACCCACCCCCGCCGGCTCTGGCCCGGTGGAGTGCCTGGGCCTGACCTTTGAGAACGACGCCGCCCGCCGAGCTTACTTTACCGAAAAGCTGCGCGAGAAGCTGCAAGACCCGGCCTTCCACCAGATCGAGGGCTTCCCCCTCGGCTCCGACGAAGACATCCTGGCCCTGTCCGACCCGCCCTACTATACCGCCTGCCCTAATCCCTTTTTGGAGGATTTTGTCAAGCATTACGGCCAGCCCTACGACCCAGCCAATGACACATACCACCGCCAGCCCTTTGCTGTAGATGTGAGCGAAGGTAAAGCCGAGCCGATCTATGCTGCTCACAGCTACCACACCAAAGTGCCCTACCGCGCCATTGTCCCGGCTATTCTTTATTACACTCAACCCGGCGACCTGGTGCTGGATGGTTTTGCCGGTTCCGGCATGGCCGGTGTAGCTGTCCAGATGTGTAGCCATCCTCCCGCCGACTTGAAGCACCAGCTTGAATTGGAGTGGCAAGCGGCCCACCGGCCCCCGCCTCAATGGGGCAGCCGCCGGATCATTCTCAATGACCTAGCCCCGGCTGCCACCTTTATTGCTGCCAACTACAACCTGCCTTTCGACGTGACCGCCTTTGAGCGTGAGGCCCGCCACCTGCTGAGCGACCTCAAAAAAGAACTGGGCTGGATGTACGAGACCCGCCATACCGATGGCCAAACTATAGGCCAGATTAACTACACGGTTTGGAGTGAGGTTTTCGCCTGCTCAAACTGCGGCCGTGAGATAGTTTTCTTGGATGAAGCCTTTGATCCCCAAACCAAGGGGGTACGCGACAAATTCCCTTGCCCCAACTGTGGAGTTGAGCTGAGCAAAGATAATTTGCAGCGTCTACTGGAGTCACGTATTGACCCGGCCACCGGCCAGCCCTGGCAACGTATTCGCCTGGTACCAGCGCTGATTAACTACAGTGTGGGCCAGACTCGATATGAAAAAAAGCCGGATGAGCTAGACCTGCAAAGCCTTGAACGGATTGAAACCCTGCCCTTGCCACCTACCGTTCCTATTAATTCTTTCCCAATTGAGCAGATGTATCACGGCTCCCGCTTGGCTCCCAAAGGTTTTACCCGGATTCATCACCTGTACCTACCCCGCTCGGCTCAGGCCTTAGGTTGGTTATGGGGCAGAGCGACTATGGTTGAGGACACGCGCCTGAGGAACATGTTACTGTTTTTTGTAGAGCAAGCCTTTTGGACCATGTCGCTCCTGAATTCCTACCGACCCACTGGTTTCTCTCAAGTTTCACAGTACATGAAAGGGATTTATTATGTTCCATCTCAGCATTCTGAAGTAAGTCCCTGGTATGTGTTGCAAGGAAAATTAAATCGTCTCGCCAAGGTTTTTCATACACCATATACACAAATCAATTGCTGTGTCATTACTACTGGAACTGCATTCCACTTAAGACTCCCTAATAAATCTGTTGATTATATTTTCACCGACCCACCTTTTGGCGAAAATATCTACTACGCCGATCTTAATTTTTTAACTGAATCCTGGTATCACGTCTGGACCGATACTAAATCTGAAGCCATTGTCGATCAAGCTAAACGGAAAGCTTTGCCTGACTATCAACGCTTGATGCAGCAGTGCTTCGAGGAATATTATCGAGTACTCAAACCAGGCCGCTGGCTGACGGTTGTTTTTCACAATTCCCGTAATGCTGTTTGGACAGCCATTCAAGAAGCCATGCAGACCGCCGGTTTCATCGTTGCTGATGTTCGTACCCAGGATAAAATCCAACACTCATACCGACAGGTAACCAGTAGCAATGTTGTCAAACAAGATTTGGTTATCTCAGCCTATAAGCCTAACGGCGGGCTAGAAGATCGCTTCAAACTGGAAGCTGGTACCGAGGCTGGGGCCTGGGATTTTGTGCGTACTCACCTGCGCCACCTGCCCGTTTTTGTGGAAACCAAAGACGGTCGGGCCGAACTTATTGCCGAGCGTATGAATTATCTTCTGTTCGACCGGATGGTTGCCTTTCACATCCAACGTGGGTTGACTGTGCCCCTATCAGCGGCGGAGTTTTACGCCGGGCTGGAGCAGCGCTTTCCCAAGCGGGATGACATGTACTTCCTGCCTGACCAGGTGGCCGAGTACGATCAAAAACGGATGCAAGCCGCCGGGATCGAGCAATTGCAGCTCTTTGTCAGCGACGAATTCAGTGCTATCCAATGGCTGCGTTTGCTTCTCACGCGGCAACCCCAAACCTTCCAGGAAATCCACCCCCACTTTATGCGCGAAATCGGTGGCTGGCAGAAACATGAAAAACCACTGGAACTGTCAGAGCTGCTGGAGCAAACCTTCTTGCGTTATGATGGCGGGGACCGATCCCATCCCAACTATGGGCCTGGTTTGGACGACCCCGATTGGCAGGCTCAGTTGAAAGGTTTTACCCCGGATAATCCACCCGTCGCCGTGCAGCGCGAAGCCCGCCATCGCTGGTACGTACCTGACCCCAACCAAGCCGCCGATTTGGAAAAGCTGCGCGAAAAAGCTCTATTCAAGGAGTTTGAGGAGTACCGTCAGTCCAAACAAAAGAAGCTCAAGGTCTTCCGACTGGAAGCGGTGCGGGCTGGCTTCAAAAAAGCCTGGCAGGATCAGCAGTACCGCACGATTATTGAAGTGGCCGACAAGATTCCAGACAACGTGCTGCAAGAAGACTCCAAGCTACTGATGTGGTACGACCAGGCCGTAACACGGCTAGAGATGTAGTCACTACGCCGGTTTTGCAAGAGATTAATGGGACGATATTTGCGCCAGAATTATAGCTGACTATCTAGAGTTGAAATCAATAGGGAGTAACCGATGATTCAGGGTCAGCAACCCGAACTTTTCAAATTTAAAACTAACGAGTCTCAGGGTGCTGTCGAATGCCTGGGCCTGACCTTTGGCAACGATACCGCCCGCCGGGCCTATTTTACCGAGAAGTTGCGCGAGAAGCTACAAGATCCATTGTTTCGCCATGTTGAGGGCTTTCCTCTCGGCAGCGACGAGGACATCCTGGCCCTGTCCGACCCACCCTACTACACTGCCTGCCCCAATCCTTTCTTCGCAGAATTCATCAAAAATCATGCCCAGACTTATGTTTCGGAGAACGATGATTACCATTCTACCCCCATGACTTTTGATCTGTCATTCGGAAAAACAGATCCTCTGTATGGGGCTAATAGTTATGCCACTAAAGTGCCTCACCAGGCTATTATGCAGGCAATCTTGCATTACACCCGTCCTGGTGACGTGGTGTTAGATGGCTTCGCCGGCTCTGGCATGGTCGGTGTAGCCGCGCAGGCATGTGCCCATCCCTCAGCAGCATTTAAACAAACCATAGAAGAGGAATGGAACGCTGCCGGTATGCCTGCGCCGCAATGGGGAGCACGTCGGGCTATTTTAAATGACTTAAGCCCTATCGCTGGTTTTTTATCAGCCAATTATAACCTTCCATTTGAGGTCGAGGCGTTTGCGGCAGAAGCGCAGCGAATTCTCGAAGAAACCAAGCTGGAACTCGGCTGGATGTATGAGACACTCCACACCGATGGCCAAACCAAAGGGCAGATGACCTATACCGTATGGAGCGAACTATTCTCCTGCCCTGACTGTGGTGGGGAGATTGATCTCTTCAACCAAGCCCTCGATCCAAAATCTAAGCGTATCAGAGATGAATTTGTCTGCCCACACTGCCGTGCAGAGCTGAACCGCCGCAGACTCAACCGGTCTTACGAAACCTGCTTTGACCCTGTCTTAGCAAAACCGATACAGCGCCTCAAGCGACGACCTGTGCTCATCAATTACGTCATTGATAGATCAAGATTAGAGAAACTTATTGACGAAGACGATCTGGCAACGCTGCATCGTATCGAAACCCTCTCTCCTGGCCCACGCTCCCGGCATACGAAATGCCGATGATGTCCTGACCGGTCAGCAAACACGCCTTGACAACCTGAAAATTACCCACATACATCATTTTTATCTATCAATAACCGCTTATACTTTGGGTGTTTTGTGTCCGAAAATCCGCGCCGTCGAAAACGTTCGCCTCCGTCACATGTTGATGTTTTGGTTTGATAGCCGCTTGTCACGCCTATCGGTGCAAAACCGCTATCACCCTGATGGGCATTCTTCTGTATTGCCATATCTCTACTACGTTCCTCCGTTGATTAGCGAAATGAACCCCTTCAAGGTTTTCGAGGTGGCAATACGGAACTTATCCAGGGCGTTTTCCGATTACAGGCCCTCCTTAGGAAAGGTCATCATCGGCACTGGTGACACGGGTCAACTGAACTCAATTCCCGATAACTGCATTGATTACATCTTCACTGATCCCCCCGTTTTTGACTACATTTACTTTTCAGACCTAAATTTCCTACGAGAGTCTTGGTATAAAGTCTGGACAAATACCGAAGCCGAAGCAGTGGTAAATCAGGCCAAGGCCAAAGAACTGCTCGATTACCAGCGGCTGATGAGGCGCTGCTTTGAAGAATATTATCGCATACTCAAACCCAACCGCTGGATCACGATAATTTTCCCCAGCGCCAGGGCCCGCATTTGGAAGCTAATTCAAGAGGCCGTTATTGCGGCCGGATTTATCGTTGCGGGCGCTTATGCTGTGGATAGACAAAAATCTTATAAGGCAATCAGCACATCAGTGAGACAAGACTTGGTCGTGTCTGCTTACAAACCTGGTTATGACTTGGAGGAACACTGTAAACGGCTTGGTGGCACGCCAGAGATAGTCTGGAATTTTGTTACGAACCATTTGAAGCAACTGCCCGTTTGTATTCGCGCAGATAACAACCTGATCGAAATCATCGATGAACGACTCAATTATAATCTACTCGAGTGTACCAAAGCTTTCCTTGCTCAACGAGACGTTGCTATGCCGCTCTCAGCGCCGGAATTTTATACCGGGTTAGATCTCCAATTTCCAGCGCGCAATGATATGTACTTTCTGAGTGAACAGGTCATTGAATATGACAAAAGAAGAATAAAAGCTGAGGGCGTACAACAGACAAAACCTCAATTTGTTGACGAAGCCAAAGCCATTCACTGGCTTCAAGCGCAGCTTTTCCGAGAGCCACGGACGACGCAGGAAATTCGCTCAAATTTTGAAGGCATTATACTTTGGGCTGAAGAAGATCAACGGTTAGATTTGGACAACCTGCTGGTACAAAACTTTCATTATTATCAAGGTCGGTGGCAACTTCCAGAACCTGGTGAACTTCAAAAATTGGCAAGCGAACGGAGGGCAATTTTGCTCAAGAAATTCCAAGAGATTCGAAACTCCAAAACAAAAATTAAGCCATCGCAAGTTGAGGCTGCACGAACCGGTTTTGTCCAAGCTCTAAAAGACAATGAATTTGAGACAATTATCGAGATGATCTGGGAAATTCCTGACCAGATTCTGATAGAATATCCGGATTTGTTGTGGCTCTATGATCGGGCAGCCATCCGCTTGGGGAGTTGAAACGTTTCTTTGATTCTCTGTAATACTGGCAAGTAATACCCATAAAGAGAGACTATATGCTAACCAATGTCTTACAAACCTACCCTCATCCCATCGCCTATGCCTACGGTCGAGTGGTCCGGGCTGGTTCGGACATCGAACGACTGGATCAGATTTTGCGCTGCGCCGAGGTCACTACTCGGTACCTGGCTACCTTGGCTATCGCCTCATTCGCTGCCCGTGAGGACGCCACGGTTCCCCGCCCGCAGCCTTGACGAACTTTACGGGCAACCTTTCGTTTGGGCATTTTCTGGCGGTCACACAAGAAGTAGCAAATTTGGCTATCCGGCATCCTCCAGCCTCAAATATCGCTCAGCCTCAAACAGAGAAAACAATCCGGCGGCGCAAAACCTGGTGACCCTCTTGAATATTCGGAACGAGTTAGGGCACGACCTGAGCGGGCTTAGTAAAGCCAGAGCCAGCCAGATATTTCAACAGCGCCGCCCGCAGGAACTGCTGGAAGAAATATTAACGGGCATCGAACCGCTGGCCAGCCTGCCGTTATTTTTGGTTGAGCAATACGATGTAAAAACAAGGTGCTGTATGCCGTCCGGCTGCGGCTGATGGGTGAACAAAGTGAGCCGATCCCGGATCAGGTGGCCTTGTCAGAAGGATTTGCAGAAAAAGAACAGCTTTATGTCGGGCGCGAGACGGCGTGCTACGGCTGCATCCGATGCTCCTATGGGGCCTGGAACTCAAACGGGCAACCAATAGCATCTATTTCTTGCATCGTACAAACGATCATTTGGAATATACCTCACTCATCCAGGCCGAGCAGCCCAACCAGCCACCGGCAGCCAGCGTCCTGCGGGGTTACTCCAGGGTGAATCCAGACCTCTGGAGCCGGTGACTTTGCATGATGGGCGCAGTTTTCTGGATGAATGGGCCGAACAGCGCAATGCCATTCTATCCGGTAGCCGAGGTATTACCCAAATGATTCCTGGGAAACCTTAGATCAAAAACGATCAAATGGTACGCCAATATCCTCCGCAGCCGGACCAAAGCCGAGGAAACGCAGCCGGTCAAACTGATCCGGGAGCGGCTACTCGATGGCCGGGAGAGGTCAGTCCAGATGAGTTGCGCCAGTTGAGACTCCTGTTTGGGGCCGGGCCGGGTGTGGTTCGCCGGGAAATTGGGCGCGATGTCCTTGATTTGCGCGTGCGCCAATCCCCAGAGGAGGAACGCTGGGCAGAACGGCTCGAGCTGGCCGAAAATCTGCTAGAAACACTGCGCCACGCGGTTGATTTTATCGGGCGGCACAATCCGCTCATCAAAGAATTAACGGTGGATAGCTTTCAAAACCGGGCCGGTCAGTAGATTACGTGGCTGTCCGTGAGGCGCTGATCAATTTGATGATTCATCAGGATTACAGCGACCCGCGTACCGTGGCCCAGATTGAACTGGAACCGGACCGGACGACGATGGTCAATGCTGGAGCCTCGCTGGTGTCTCAGGAAGAATTAAATGATGGTGGCACCAGTACCGCTCGTAATCCGTTGGTCGCCCGGGCGCTCAAATTGATTGGCTTTGCCGAATTAGCGGGCTCTGGCTTACGCGAGGCCCATCGCTTGTGGCGCAACGCCCGCCGGCAACCTATTGTGGTCGCTTCCGATGACACCAACAATCGCTTCCGCATCGTCCTCGACTCCCGGCCGCTCAAAGTGGTGGCCGATACTTTTTGGCAGCAACACCTCGGGGTCAAATTGTCGCCTGAGCAGGCCAGGGTTCTGAGTTTATTGTCAGCTTCCCTGGAAGGGATGTCTTTTGCCGAATTGTGCGCCGGCACAGGATATCGCAGCAAAGAGGTGCAACAACTTTGTGATTACCTGGTCATGCAACAATTGATTGACCAGGCTGAAGACAACTATCGCTTAAAACCCCACCTCATTGAGCTGGCCAAACAGCGAAAACCAAAAGCGTAGAAAGATCATGAAAGTAGGCGACTGGCTCTACAATCCGGAATATAACCAAATCGGCCAGGTAGTTGAAATCCAAACCTTGTGGGCGAAACTTTGGTCAAGCTCTGGCTGCCGGGTCCAGAAAGATGGTCCGGCAAAAGCTGACCGCCTGCAAACGCCGGCTATTCCTACCAGCGGCGCGGCCCCTCACCTCGCTTATGTTGCCGCTGCCGCTCGCATTGCCGAGGCGCTGGCCCAACCGGATGTCCTGCTGGCGCCACTGAGCGCCTCGGTTATCCCTCTGCCCCATCAAATCCATTACAGCGGGCCATCTCCGGCGACCGGTGCGCTATCTCCTGGCCGACGAGGTGGGCCTGGGAAAAACGATTGAGGCCGGGCTGATCCTGCGCGAACTCAAGCTGCGGGCCTGGTCCGGCGTTGCCTGATCATTGTCCCCAAAGGACTGGTCAGCCAATGGGCCGCTGAGTTGAAACACCACTTTGGCGAAGATTTTCAAATCATCATCCCCGGCGAATTCGCCGCCTACCGCCGCTTCACCCAGGCCGAAAACCTGTGGCAAATTTATGACCAAGTGATCTGCCCGTTGGACTCGGTCAAACCCCTGGATAAGCGCCGGGGCTGGTCTACTGAGCAGGTGGCCGAGCACAACCGCGACCGCTTTGAAGGTCTGCTGGCGGCGCCGGTGGGACCTGGTTGTTTTTGACGAAGCCCATCGCCTGGGCGGCAGCACCGACCAGATTGCTCGCTACCGGCTGGGTCAAGAACTGGCCCAGGTAACGCCTTTACTTGCTGCTCTTATCGGCCACGCCTCACCAGGGTAAAACCGATGCTTTCTATCGCCTGGTTTCCCTGCTGGATACTCAGGCTTTTCCCGATCTGGGCAGCGTGACCCGCGACCGGGTGCAGCCCTATGTCATTCGCACTGAAAAGCGGCAGGCCATTGACGCCCAGGGCCAACCGCTATTCAAACCCGCCAGACCCGGCTGCTGCCCATTGCCTGGACGGAGCGTCACCGCCAGCAGCGGCTGCTGTATGAAGCCGTCACCGAATACGTGCGTGAAGGTTACAAACCAGGCCCTGCGGGAAAGAAAAATTACGTGGGGTTCCTGATGGTCCTCATCAGCGCCTGGTGACCTCCTCAACCCAGGCCATCCGCACCACTTTGGCCGCCGGCTGGACGTACTGCGTGCCCCGGTTGAGCAATTGAGCTTCCTGACCCTGCTGGAGGAAGAGGAATGGGCCGACCTGGATGGGCAGGAACAGCTTGATTTTTTCCTCAGAACTCGCCTCTCCGCCTAAAAACGAGCGAGCCGAGGTCGAACTGCTGCTCGAAGTCGCCCGGCGCGCCGAGGCCAGCGGCCCGGATGCCAAAGCCGAGGCTCTGTTGGAGTGGTTATACCGGCTGCAGCAGGAAGAAACCGACCCCGATCTCAAACTGCTTATCTTCACCGAATTCGTACCCACCCAGGAGATGCTGTACGACTTTCTAACCCAACGCGGGATCAAGGCGGTCTGTTTGAACGGCTCGATGAGTCTTGACGAGCGCCAGCACGCTCAAGTTGCCTTTGCCTTCGATAGCCGGGTGCTCATTTCCACGGACGCCGGTGGCGAAGGACTGAACCTCCAGTTCTGCCACGTGGTTATCAATTATGACCTGCCCTGGAACCCCATGCGCCTCGAGCAGCGAATCGGCCGCCTGGACCGGATCGGCCAGACTCATGTCGTTCGGGCGCTCAATTTTGTGTTGGAAGACACGGTCGAGCATCGGGTTCAAGAAGTTCTGGTCGAAAAGTTAAAACTCATCCTGGCTGAGTTTGGGGTGGACAAAACCAGCGACGTGCTCGACTCGGTCCAGGCCGAGCGGTTGTTCGATGAATTATACATTGCGGCCATCCGCCACCCCGACCATCTCGACGACAAAATTGAGGCCATCGTGCGCGAGATTCAGGAACAGGCCCACACGGCCCGAGACAATGCGGTCGTCACGGGTCTCAGTGAGGCCTTTGAACCTGAACTGGCCCAGCGGGTGATGAACCATCCCCTGCCGCACTGGCTTGAGCGGATGACTCTGAGCTATCTAACCGCGCAGGGCGGCCAGGCAGAACGGCGAGGGACCACCTGGCACCTGCGCTGGCCTGATGGCGAGTTGATTGAACAGGCTGTATTTACGGCCAGGGAAGCGGTTGCGACCCCAACTGCCCGGCATTTGACCTTAAGCGAGGACCGTCTGCGGGAATTGGTGACACGTCTGCCGCCTTTCATCACTGGGCAACCGATTCCTTGCTTGAGCCTACCCGGTTTACCGGATGGGTTACGCGGCTTCTGGTCTCTCTGGCGTGTCACACTGCACGCGCTTGATTGGAGCCAGCAGCGGCTCATGCCCATGTTTCTGCGCGAAGAGGATCAGCGCCTCTTTCTCCCGACCGCCCGCTTCATCTGGGATCAACTCCTTCAGACCGAGATCGAGATACATAGCTATAGGGGGAGCGAAGGTATCTTCGAGCCAATCCGGGAAGTGGCTGAGACACAGGGGCAGACCATTTACGAAGAATTGGTTCGGGCTCACCATGATCGGCTCAGGCGAGAGCAGGAGAAAGGGGCCTACGCCTTTGTCGCCCGCCGGCAGGCGCTAGAGCGGATTGGTCTGCCGGCCGTACGAGCCTATCGTTTAGCCCGGTTAGTCGAAGAAGAGACAACCTGGCGCGAGCAACTTGAGCAGCGCAGCCAGGTTGGCCCTGAATTGGTAGCACTCATGGTTATTCACGTGGAGGGAGCTACTCTTGGAACAGGTGAAATCATTTCTAGAGTTTGAGGATAAACTATGAACTGGCGCGATCAAATCCTGAAAGAATTTCCTCCCCAACTTGCTCGCCTGACCCTGGTCGCTGACCCCGATAGCTTGATGGCCGAAGAGATCATCTTGCAGGAGCTCCGGGCCAGGGAGTATGAGGTCCTGCTCTTCGAGAACAGCCTCTCCTTTCGCTTCGCTTATGAAGACAGATATCGCACGCACTGGGATCGCGGCGAGTCTCTGAATTTGGTGGTCATACTGCCGCCAAGTGAGCACGATCTGCGCTTGCTCCCTTACGACGTATGGAGCACTGGGCGAAAAGTTAGCTTTAGTCTAAATCACCTCTTTCCCAACCTACATCAGCCGGTAGTCGCCGCCCTGGAGCGGAGTGATTTTGATAAACTGTATCAGGCTCTGCGTCAGGAGAGTATTTCCGGCTCGTTAGGCGACTATGCGACCCGCGACTTTGTCTTACGTCACGTTTTCGAGATTGCCCCTGAGCTGATCAACCAGCCATCGGATCTGTTGCACGCCCTCTTGCGCCGGCATTATCGTCAGCAGCGCCTGCCAGCCTTGTTGGTCGAACGACTCATCTATCGCTTGCGCCAAAAAAGGAGCTTTGATGACTGGCCGCTGGAGCAACTCGTTACGGATCGGTCAGCTTTCCTGGATTTTCTGGGCGAACGTTGGCCTGTTTTCCTGGAAGCCCAGGCCTCCGGCCAGATGATCAATGAGCAAGCGGCTGCTTATTTAACCTATCCCGGCCCGGCGCTGCTACCTTTTGGCCATGAGGATGTACGAGTTTATATGGACAGCCTTTTTCTTGAGGGTTTGCTTCAGCCCATAGCTCATTCCAAAGCGGCCTTGTTGGCCAAGGGGTGGGTTAAGGTCGGCCTACGTCTTGACCCGAAGTCAGATTTACTGGAGCGGCTGGCCGGCTTACTTAAAACCGTCACTGAGGCTGTGCCGCCGGCTGAGGCTACCTACCAGGATTGGTTAGCTTTTGCCTATCGTTGGGCGGAACTTCTGGTTCTAAGACAACAGGCTGACCCGATCCGCCAAGCTGCCAAACTCATAGAGCCTTACCAGGCGTTACAACAGCAAGTTGATACGCTCTTCCTGGATTGGATCCAGCGGCGCTATGGTGGGCTGGCCAACCAACCCGCGCTAACCCCGGTAATGCTGCATCATGTACCCCGGGTGATGGCTCGTTACCTGAGGAGGCGCAAGTCAGCCCGGCTAAGGTCGCTTTAGTGGTGGTTCGATGGTCTGGCTCTGATCAGTGGCTGGTTGTCCGCGAGGTCTTGACCCGGCAAACCCGAACTTGAAGTTTCAGGAGGGCGCCACCTTTGCCTTGCTGCCGACCATCACGCCGGTCTCACGGCAGGCGATCTTTGCCGGGACGCCACCGCTGTACTTCCCGCAGACGATTTATCAAACCGACAAAGAACCAGGCTTGTGGCAGCAGTTCTGGAATGGGAAAGGACTGCCTGAAGGGGCCGTGGCTTATGCCCGAGGTTTGAGCGAACCGGCGCACCTGACCTGGGTCCGAAGAATTAGCCTCTCATCCCAAGGTCCGGGTGCTGGGGCTGGTCGTGATAAGGTCGATAAAATTATGCATGATGGAATTAGGGACTGCCGGCATGCACAACCAGGTCCGGCAGTGGATCGAACAAAAGTTCGTAGTTGAGCTGCTAAATTTGCTCCTTGACCGAAATTTTGGTATCTTTTTGACAGCGGATCATGGCAATATCGAAGCAGTGGGGTGTGGCAGCCCGACTGAAGGGGTGGTGGCCGATATCCGGGGCGAACGAGTCAGAGTCTATCCCGATCCCCCACCAGAGCCAAGGTCAAAGAAAGTTCCCCAACGCCATTGCCTGGCCACCCCTGGTCTTCCTGAAGACTATCTACCGCTTTAGCGCCCCATCGCCTGCTTTTGTCCAGGAAGGAAAACGAATTGTCGGCCATGGTGGCATTTCGGTGGAAGAATTGATTGTGCCGTTTATCCAAGTCACCGGAGGGACTTGTGAGTCAAACAAAGCAGATTGGCTTTAGCCAACGGATCCAGTTGGCCTGGCTAGAACAAACAGCGGCATTATTATTGGCTGGGAAGAATAAAGAAGATATCCAGGCGGCGCTCCATGATCTCCTTCAGGATAAACTATCCAAAGACAGTGAGGCTCGCTGGGGTAATCGAGGTAAGGCTGTCACTATTCTGCTGAATACCTGGTCCCAGTCCCCTCGGCGATTAAAGGTCTCCGTGATAATGGCCTCGAATTATGGCGCACCTTGCCCCTTCAGGATCATCTACCACTCCATTGGGGCATGAGCATGGCCGCTTATCCCTTTTTGGCGCTGTAGCCGAAACAACCGGACGCCTGTTACAACCACAAGGAACGGTGGCAGCTCCCCAGGTCCAACGTCGTCTGCGGAGCAGTTTGGGGAGCCGCGAAACGGTGGCCTGAGCTGGCCGGCGTATTCTCCGCAGCTTTATTGATTGGGGCGTCCTCCAAGACACCGCCGAGAAGGGGGTCTATCCGGCCGGTCCGTCAAAATTCTCAAGGATCCCGAGCTTGCGGCGTGGCTCATCGAGGCGACCTTAATTGCCAGCGACTCACAATCCAAGCCCCTCCAGGTGATTGTTCAGAGTCCGATCCTCTTTCCCTTCTCTATCACGCTTCCCAGTTCGAGCCAATTGGAACAGAATGACCGGCTTGAATTGTTCCGCCAGGGACTAGACACGGACATGGTTTCCCTGCGCAACCACGTGACACTTATGTAATTGCAGCATGCTGATCCCTGTAGAGTTCGTGATTAGCGCTGTCGGAGCAAGTTGATGCCTCGCAAGACCCCGGTAGAAGCCCCGCAAGACCTATTCAAGCCCTCTGTAAAATCTCCGCAAACCCCTGGCGCCAATCTCCGCATCTTATTTTCGCCGTGGCAAGCAGCCAATTCCCGGGTCCGGTAGAACTCCGGCATCCTGGCCACAAAGCCCGATAGAACCTCTCCAAAAGCCTGGTAGAATCCCCGTAAAACCCTTACACCTTATGGCCGCCCAGCCACATTGCCACCTGGCCTAACCTGGTCGAGCGGCTCGGACCCGGAAGAACTTCTACAAAACCCCTGCACAAGCCTGGTAAAAGTCCTGGAAATCATCAGAAGAGGCCTAGGAGAACGTCCGCATAACACGAGTATCCTGTGAATGCAGCGCCAGCCAGGCATGTAGCGGAGGTGCGGTAAGTCCCTAATAAATTCCCTGAAACATCCCCAGAAAAGCCCAAGATAACCTCTGCAAAATCTACGCAGAAGACCCGCATCGTACGGGTGCGGGTCAAATTCGCAGGGTCTCCCCTCGGATTAGTGTTCCTTGGGCCGGCCTCAAGAGGTGATTTCCCGCCCCGTTCCAGGGCCGGATAGCAACTCGAAAGCCGTGCCGGTTCGATACATCGTGATGTTTAAGGAGTCGTTGAGATCAATTTGCCTATCTACGTTGACAAATCTTGTTAAAGTCGTTACGATGGATTTAAGTTCACAATAGTCTTGTGAGGTTTTGCCATATTTCTACGGATTTGGAAAGGATTCGTGATGGAGACCTACGACATGGCCTGTTTAGGGGCTGAGCTTGGTCTGCCGAAACAACTTTTTCTTACGGCCGAAAAGGGAGAGCAGGCTTACCGGCTTCTTAGAAACCGCCTGGAACAGGTAACCGATGGCCAGGGCTTGCTGTTGACTTTTCCTGAAAGCCAACTTGTTGATGCTTCCTTTGCCGATAAGGCCATCATTCGCCTGGGTGAGGAACTGTTAAGGCACCAGTCGAGGAATGTGGCCCTGATACTACATGGGTTGACCGAGGACTCCATTAAGAATATCGAAGCGGTTATCAGTTTCCGGCGGCTCAAACTAGCTTTTTTAACCGTGGGACTGGCAGGGACTTGGCAATGTATTGGCCAATTGGACCCAACCTTGAAAGAACTTTTATATCTGTTGGCGGAACACCAGCAGTTGACCGCTCCGCAACTGGCCGAGCTATTAAAGCTGGAGGTCAATACGGCCAGTACCCGCCTAAAGCGATTATATGATCGGCATCTTATCTGGCGCGACTGTGAAAGCCTGAATAAAGGGATCCAATATCATTATCACTTTTGGCAGTGGGTCGAAGAGCCAGCCACTTAAATGGTTTGGGTAGAAACTATTAAACATCGGATTATTTGAAAAACAACCCCTGGGCTGGGGCAGACCTTGTGTCTCAGAAGTAGGAAAATGCCTGATCTAAACTTTGATGGACACAATACACTATACGCCACACACGGTTTGCATGCCTTTGCTGCCAAGTGTCCACCGCAATTGGTTAAGTACGGCCTACGCTACTATTCTAAACCGGGTGAAATTGTCCTGGATCCAATGATTGGTAGTGGCACAACGCTTGTCGAGGCGCGGATTATGGGCCGTCACGGGATAGGGTATGAGATAGATCCTCTGGCTCGCCTGATTGCTCAAGTTAAATGTCGTGTTGTCGAAGAGCTCTGTTTATGGAATGCTTATGAAACGGTGGTCAGGCAATGCCTTCAAGACTTAGCTGCTTTGCATCACCAAGATCCTCCGCAAGAGGTACGTGATCGGGCAACTCCTCCTGAATTTCACAATCTGGATTATTGGTTTAGCCCTGAAGTATCCGCAACACTAGCCATCCTGTCTCACCATATTGCTGAAACCCCGATGAGCAATGCGGTTAGAGATTTTCTTTGGATCACATTTTCCTCGCTCATTTTGGCGAAGAAGAGTGTGGCCAACGCCCGCGATATCACCCATTCTCGCCACCACCACTGGCAACACCCTCACCCTCCCAATGTGCTTGAAAAATTTAAGACCCGCTTTGAACGCATGTCTAAACAAATGGCTGAGTTTGCGGAACTCTGTCGAAATGTTCCGGTGGCTAGGGCGGAAGTCAAACCTGGTGATGCCCGTCATTTACCCCAGGAAGACGAAACAGTCGATTTGATATTCACCTCGCCACCCTATGCAACAGCCCTGGACTATTCACGGGCTCATTTTCTGGCCGTACCCTGGATGCAGCCCGTACTTGGCGTCAATCTTGAGGAATACCGCTCAAATGCGCCCATCTACATTGGCAGTGAACGTGGCTGTATTGCCGGTGATTTCACATTAAGCGATAAGTTGACAAGTTTTGATTTAGCAGGGTCGATCCTATGTCAGCTTAATCAACAATCCTCACATCACGCCAAGCTTATTCAGCGTTATTTCATAGATATGTACCAGGTTTTGAGCGAGATGGAACGCGCACTCAAGAAACAGAAGCTGATGCTATTATTGTGGTGTGTCCATCCATCACATCTGAAAAGTAGAGATACCAACTCATAAGGTTTTGCTGAAATGGGTAGATTTGTAGTTTCAAGCTTAAAAAAGAATATACCCGTACAATCAGCGAGCGGCGACGCATCCTGCCATATATGAAGCAGGCTTTTTGGCAATCGTGATGAGCACTGAATACGTTTTAATTTTTCAGAAACCAAATAGGCTATTCGCGCTATGGCTAACGAGGCCGATTTAGAACAAGGAAAAGAAATAGGTTACGCGCTCCACCAGCGTCTCCTGCAAGGAGATGTGACGGTCACCGCTGAAATTGCGGAACTTTTATGGCGCAGGTTATGATTAGTTTGCAGAAAAGATTTCCACAGTTAGATAATCCATATGTGATTGGTGAAGCTGTGACGAGTGCAATTCTCAACCATCTTCAACGGCCTGAACAGTATCTTCCATCTAAGCGTAGCCTGGCTGGCTATTTATATATATGTCAGCCAGAGGAGATTTGTTAAACCTATTAAATCAGGAGAAGAAAGAAACGCGCCAAGTGGCATTAACTGAAATTGTCGAACTTAGCGACCTCGGACCGGAACATGGAGTAGAGGTTCAAGATGATTTCGACCTGAAACTGGGTGCTCAACCAGATTTCTCCTATTTGGCAGAGGCTCCATCATATTCTTCCTGATCCTATCGATCATGAATTTGCCCTGTTGATGATGGAGGGCGCAAGATGAGACCAGTGCCTTTGCGGATGTGCTTGGTATTTTAGACCGCCCAAGTGAAGAGCAAGCTATTACTGTGAAACGATATAAAGATCGTTTAAAGAAAAGTTACAACGCCATATAAAGCGATCGGAGTTGAGCGAAGATGACTGAGGCAAAGATGATCCCCAGTCAACGAACAACTATCCGGGTTAGCGCGTCGGCTTCAAAACAATTCTGGTTTCATGGCTCAAGTTCTGGCAGCTTATCAAAAACAAGAACGTTTAAGTGATCAGGCCTTAATTGCACACCTTAATACAACCTCAAAAATGTTAACACGTTTAGCGTTGTGCAAGAAGCCGGATCCGAATTCCTCGGAATTTGCTAACCAAATTCGTCAGATCGCTTCTTACACGGAGATTGAAGTTGCTCAAATCGCAAGTATTGTCCGGCAGGTAGAGAGTTTACAAAAGTTGGCCGAACGATCAGAACCAAACGTCCCCCAAGATACTACGGCCCATCAACCTCAATTAAGAAAAGGACTACTTGCCGCAGCACGTGATCGTACCGAAGCGGAAGCTGACCAACCTCCCCCACCGGAGGAAGACGAGAAAGATATTTCAGAAGATTGAATCTGGTGCAAAATGTGGCTCGATAATGCAAGTCAAGATACGGTTAATTTGTTTTGGCAACGTTGTGGTGAGGTAGAACCTTTTCCCCGTAATCTTGAACGTCCAGTTGCGCTTGCCCTACCACTGACAATCGTGAAGTTGCCAAAACTCAAATTACGTGATGTCGAACTTTGGCTGCGCCGTCGTGGCGCTGCTTTCCAATTTGATTGCCAGAGCCGAGCAGTACGTGGATGTCTCGTTGCTTTTGGCGGTTGTGGGTTTATTTTCATTGATGGCGCTGATCCTGATGATGAACGACGCTTTACCCTTGCTCATGAGATTGCCCATTTCATGATAGATTACTGGCAACCTCGTGAGAAAGCCATCAGTAAACTAGGTAGCGGCATTGTCGAGGTAATTGACGGTACGCGCTCGCCAACAGTCGGCGAGCGCGTATCTGCTCTGTTGGGGAGTATTCCTATAGGTTTACATACCAACTTAATGGAACGAGGCCTTCAAGATGAGGCCAGTGAGGTTTGGTCTATTGAAAATCGGGCTGATAGGATTGCGCTGGTGTTGCTGGCCCCACCAGAGACTGTACTATCGCTTGTAAATCTTGATGCCCCAGCATTTGAAGAGCGACAAGCCACTCTGAATACTGTTCTTTGCGCTCAATTCGGCCTACCTGAAGTGATTGCCACGTCTTATAGCCGATCCCTCCTTACCAAGATTGGGAAAGGCCCCTCGTGGGTTGAGTCTATCCGGCTCAGGTAATAAATCGATGTCGAACTTTGGTTACTTTTCCTGGAACATGAAGTAGAAGCATTTTACTGAACTTGGAGTAGGTTCTATGGATCAACAGGCTGACTCGAACGATTTAGTTACAGATGAAAATGAGCTGGCAAATCCGGTGATTGGATCTTTGGATTTTGAAGCTGCCTATGGGGAGCCATTCACTCAGACACTTGATCTTGACACCTGGATGCTGGGTGAGGACTTAGCGGCTGCATTTGGACGGATAGAGCAAGAAGTAGCCGACGCTCTGGCCAAGGAAGATGATTATCGCAAAACCATTAGAGACATTGTTTTTTCAAGGCTTAGAAATGCACCGGGTGCTCCACCCAATGCCGGCGTCTATCAAGCAAAGCGCCAGGACCTGGAGCGTGTTCATACCGGTCTATTGTTCAATGGGGGCGTTGAGGCCTGTGATGGCATCAGTGTGGTACATGATACCATTCCGCTGACCATTACTCAGATTGGCGTTTGTCTGGTGTCGTATAACGGTGAGAAAGGCGCTAGGGTGCATCGGCTTTTCAGGCGAGATTTGCGGTCCCGAATTGATGACCCTGTAGAAGAGGTTATGGCGGTTCTGGAACGGCGTGAGAAGCGGGAAGGTCAAGGACAGGACGGCGACTCGCTCAGCAATTTGGCCCGACGTGGCATTATGGCCTATGCCGAGCGGGCCATCCTGCGTGAGAAATCAACGGCGCCGTGGCGCATGGGGCATGGCAGCCCAGCTCCTTATGAATTGCTAACGGGGCTTTGGTCGTCTCAATATGATCGAATAAAGGTAAGCCTTGATCTGATCAGGTGGTATGTGCTTGAACACAAAAAATTCGTGTTTATCCCCAGTGCGCCTCGTCAACGCCATTGGCTGATGATTGGTAATGCCTTAAATCCATTAGAGTTTGCCATTGTTCAGACCTTGAAACCCGAAATTGAGTATATGATTGAGAGAGGTGGTTATCGCGATGAAAGTGGCGTTCGGCCGGCCATGCAAAAGTTCTGTGACGAAGTAGCCTCGAATATTGTCATTGGCCTGTACCGTGTCTGGGATGCTGCCCCACCCTACCTGTTTTATGCCCATATTGACTATGCCGATATGGCTGCTCATATTGCGATGGCGGATAGTTTGCTGCAGGAGCATCGCGGATTTATGTTAATTGATTTGGCCGACACGGTTTGTAGTACAACCTTTGGGGTGGACAGCTTTATGTCCTCCGTGCAAATGGCTTATGCGGAAGCTGGCCAGCCTTTTAGATATTTAGTGAACGTGAGACCTGTTCCAGATAGAGAGCTGTAAGATGGATAACCATTCAACCAAACCCATTGATCATAATGACGATGGCGGTGAAGTCGTTCAGCAGGTATCCGAGGATTTTGCTGCCCGATTAAATGAAGAAATTGATGCTGCGGGTGGCGAATGGCAGGATGATGAAGAGTTTGAAGGAGCGATCGGTCGCATCGATGTTCGATACCCCAACCAGTAAGGATCATACCGTTACTGTTTTACTGCCGCCCGATCAAATCGGCAATGTTCCTCCTCAATCATTGGTCTGAATAAAAAAGTCGTCCCATTGATAAAGGAGGGGATGGCCGGCAATACCTGGGGGCAGTTGTCCAAGGTCCCTTCGCTGAACCTGATGGGCTACGTGCTGATGCACCAATTGTAGTTACAACAACCGTGCGCGGCACCACCTTTATGCCCCGTTACCATGGTCGGGTGCAGGTAGAGGTTTTGGGTGAGGAGATCAATGGCACCCTGGTGCCGCCCCGCCCGACCGCCGCCCAATAGCCCTGTCTTTAGTTTGAACCAGGAAGAGACTGTAGAAAAGTTGCAGCTCATTGGCGATGTCATCCTGGGCCTAGCTGTTGGCTACGAAGAGATGCCGGTCGCTCTGCCTACCACCCGTAAGGATGTTTTTCCCCGTCACGTTGAGTTCTCGGTACCACGGGTGGCGGTAAATCTACAACCGTTTCTGGATTAATAGGGAAATTATGAAAGCAACGTAGCCGTGATCGTATTTGATACCGAAGGAGAATATACTCACATAATGCATTCCACTGAAGATCCGGTGATGTTGGCTGCGCTAGAGCGACGGAAATTACCGGCCTATGGGGTGTCAAACGTTGGCATCTACCATCTCGTTGGTCGGGACACTACCAACCCACAGCACAAGCGCCGGCGTGAATTTTCACTGGATTATAGTAACCTCTCTCCCCATGCCATGATGGAGATTCTTGGTTTGAATGAAGCCCAACAAGAACGCTTTCTCAAAGCTTATGACCTGGCAAAAAATATACTGATGACTTTAAATATCTACCCATCTAATGAACAGGAACGGGAAGAATTGTTGGAATTGGATGAGATGGAAGCTGGCTTTCCCCGCCTCACGTTGCAAAGGATGTATGATGTTGTACGAGCTTGCGCTCACGTGGTGGCGGATGAACCGGACTATCCATATTTTAAGACAGCGGATTTCTTTAAGAACAAAGAGCGGGTGATGCAGATTATTCAGGCCGGTAATCTCCCAGGGCATATTGGCAGTTGGCGTAAGGTTCAGGGCAGTTTAAGCCGGCTGCTGCGGCTGGGGATTTTTGATAACCCTGAAGCAGGTTTGCCATTATATGATACGATGACTCATCCGGGGCACGTAACCATCATTGATTTGAGCGATACCGACTCGCCTCAAGTGAACAATCTGGTTATCTCCGAAATTTTACGGGGAGTACGCTTACAACAGGAAGAGAACTATAAAATAAGTGAAACAGGCAATCAACCTCTTCGGAAAGTAGTCATTATTATTGAGGAGGCCCATGAGTTCCTCTCAAAAGATCGTATTAAACAGATGCCTGTCCTCTTCCAACAGGTCGCACGCATCGCCCGGCGTGGCCGCAAGCGTTGGCTTGGCTTGATGTTTGTTACTCAACTACCCCAGCACCTACCAGACGAAGTTCTGGGTTTGATCAATAATTATATTCTCCACAAGATCGCTGATGCCAATGTCATCAGCCGGCTGAAACGCTCGATTGGCGGCATTGACGAAGGTTTGTGGGATAGGCTGCCCAATCTAGCACCGGGCCAGGCCATCATCGCTGCTGAGAGTATGGCCCGCCCGTTGCTGGTAGCAATTGACCCGACCCCAAGCAAACTGAGGATGATTGACTAAAGGTGTACCAATGTCCAATAATATCCGGTACCGCTCTCAAACTGTAGATTATCTAGGCTTTCTTCAAACGCAACTTCGTGACTTACGAGGTATTTCCACCCTAGCCTATGAGCTAATACAAAATGCCGATGATGTGCTTGATGATCAAGGGCGACCCGCTGCCAGCCGGATCATGTTCGATATCTGTGATGACGCCCTAATCGTTGAGAACGACGGCGTATTCCGTGAGGTAGACTTTGATCGTGTTAGCCAAATTGCCAGTGGCGGAAAGAGAGAGGAAAAAGGCACCACCGGTGCCTTTGGTATCGGGTTCATTTCCGTCTATCAGGTAACGGATTGCCCAGAAATCTTGTCCAGTGGTCAACATTGGCGAATTCGACCTCATGTGGCCAAAGAAGGAGCGGATTGAGATCAGGGATGTTGTTGGGACCGAAGGCACCAATTCCGTTTACCCCTGGCTTTTGACCCAGACTCAGAGGTACGTCGTAAGCTGCGAATTGAAACGATTGATCAATCCCAATTGATGAATTCCAGCAGGAAATTGGCCAGGCTCTATCGCTCGCTTCTTCTTCCTAAAACAATTGAAAGTCTTGGAGTTAAGGCGATCAGGAAGACTCATCAAACGGATAGAACGCGAACCAGATGAAGATGACCATTGGTTAATCCAAGACGGTGATCGTACGCTTATCTGGCGGGTTTTCCGTGGCAGTTTTGATACTGAAGCAAGTCGGTTAAGATGACCAATACCCGTTGCAAATAGAGGATAAACGCCAAAGCAATATTCTGGTAGCCATTCCCGATGAACCGCTTACTAGTGGCCGATTATTCGCTGTCCTTCCAACAGAAACCATCGTTCCTCTTCCATTTCATCTCAATGCCGATTTTTTTCCAACCAATGACCGTAAACATATCATCTTTGGTAATGATTATCAATCTGATTGGAACCGGGCCGCAGTACGGGCCGCAGCACGTACGCTTGCTGCTAACTTTGATAAACTGCGCGATCTTTGGGGCATAAGGGAATTTGGCAAGTTTTTACGACGATTAGATGATTGCAGAAGGCAGGTCGAGCAAAACGAATATGATCCAGTATTTGCTGCATTTTGGGAGGAGATTGCGCCAAGTTTACAGACCTCGTAATATCGTTTTACCACCACAAGCCAATGGGTTATGCCTGAAAAAGCACGTCTGCTGGAGAGTGATGTCGAGGAAGCAGCTTCGTCCATACTGGAAAACTTAAATATCCCTATTGTTCATGCTGACTTGCGCTCTTTTTTTAGTTTGCTGCGTCAAAAAGAGATTGGCACCCTCTGTTAAAAGTGGCTGATATCGTTGAGGCGCTAACAGATGCTGGGCTGGATAAAAGAACGAAATTGAACCAGGCGCCTTCAGTTTTTGGGAAAGTGGAACAATGGCAAACCCTCTGGCAAGCAATTGACACCTCTTGATCGGAGCCAACAAACTTCTGACGAAAGAAGTCGATCCAGAAACGCACTTCGTCAATGTGCTATAGCCTTTGGTCCTGATAATGCCTTTGTGCCACCAGCCCAGCTTTTTGGGCAGATGCAGAAACGCAAGAGTTGTTCCCAAAAGTGCGTTGGTTGGCAACAGTCTGCGAACCAGAAAAGGTGCCATATTCATTGGTACAAGAGTTTACTGCCAGAGAAGCCATCATCACGTTCTTGGAGAGCACACCCAATGATACGTTACAAGATGCCTGGCGTAACGGCTTATTGAATTTAGCCTCGCTCTATCAGTGGTTTGAGGCGCGAAAGTCTCAGATTTTATTTGATCCACAACTTAAGCAAAATTGTTCAACCTATCGATATGGCCAACTTCCCAACAGCTCGGCCCACTGACAGGCCTCTATCCCTGGTGGGTTTGACGATCCTTTAAAATTATCCGGACTTGTTGACCTTGAGGCGTTGGGAGGGCGCAAAGAATTTCTCAAGGACCTTGGGCTTCAAGACCTCACCTTTG
Organism: Anaerolineales bacterium; assembly: GCA_015075185.1. GTDB lineage: Bacteria > Chloroflexota > Anaerolineae > 4572-78 > J111 > DSQQ01. Next base: position 92,093 of record JABTUW010000007.1, read on the forward strand.
AAACGTACGTCCGAGAGCAAATACTACCTCGCGTTTTCGAAGAAAATGCAGACTTAGCTTCCACCCCCCGCCGGCAACTGGTCCAGCTCATTGCCCGACGGCTTGGTGAGATCCGTGACGATCAAACACTAAAGGAACTTTTGAAACGCCTCCCGCTGGAGGTGTGCTGATGATGTTTTTCGACCGGCTACCACAGTGTATGCCCATGCCAACGTAGCAGCAATCCTGGGGAGTCACATCCATGTTGCCAAACCTGTTAAACAAAATTCTGACGCCATCAAGGCCCTCTATGAATGGTTAGAGGTTGCTCAACATCCCCGGCCAACTGACGTAATTAACCATCTACGTGAATTGGTTGCTCAATCACCTCACAAGGCTGCCTATCAAACAGTCGAGGCAGTTTTGAGTATTTGGCGGAGGAATGGGCCGTCAAGTGGAGGACCCCAACGCAGTCATTATAATGCCCTTAAACAGCTTGCCTGGCTGCCAAGCAACAAAGACACAACGCGCTGGTACGAACCACATCAGTTATATGCTATTTTTCAAAGTTACCTGTTTGAGACCCAGGCCCGCTTTTGAATATTCCTAGGCAATTGCAAAATCGGGCTGGCACGACCGGCTTGATTGATTTTTTGGAAATAAACACAAAGCCCACGCCGCCCCTGGTGGTGCGTCACTTAAAAGAGTACAGCAGGCAGAATGTCCCTGTGAACCGAGAAGTCTATCGTTTTCTAAATGACAATTCAGATGATCCCGCTGTAGCCAATTTAAATGGAACTACTTGCCTACTTTTGCCGAATAACCAGTATGTCCGGCCCGATCAGGTTTTTTGGAGTGAACATCCTTTTGGTTCCTATCGCTACCAGCTTGGCCCAGAACTGCGCCAATATCACTCATTATTCGAGAGGTTAGGTGTACGTGAGCGGCCAGAAGATCATGACTTTATTGAAGTGTTATTAGAAATCAGCCTCGACTACGCCCAAAGTCATTCACCGCGTAATGAACAATCCCTGGCTATCGTCATGTGTTGTTGGGAGGAGTTGAGTGTAGCGCTGGACCAGGAACGCCTTACTGTTGATGAACTGGCTGTGCTTAAGGACCATCCGGTAATCCCTAACAATCAGTACCAGCTAATCCGGCCGGAAGATATTTTCTTTGAAGATCGGGCTGGCCTGGCCGCCAAATTCCCACAATTCCTGGAAAACAATGTAATTGCCAGACCACAAGGCGCGTGGCGAGCAATGAGCAAAGTCGGGGTGCGTTTGTTGGGTGATGCGGTTGAACTGCATATGATAGAGTGTGAAGGAGATGTTGATGATGAAGCGTTATCGGCATTGGTTCAGGAGCGCCACCGATTACTGAACCGGATTATTGAGTCAGAAAAAGTTTCAGCCACAGATGGCCTGAACATAACTATACTAGGAAAATTACACTTCCGAAAAGCACGAAAATTACTCATCAATTATTCTCTACAAGCCTTCAAACAAAAGCGCACCACAGACCCGGAGGCGGTGCCCGCCCTGTACCTGAAAGACGAGGCTGGTTTTATTGCTGTCTATGAGAATGGCAATATTTCATGGCCGGCCATTGCCCGGGAAATGGCCAGCGCCATCAAGCCAATTGGAGAAATTGGGGGACTGGCTGGGGGTATCAAAGAGGTTCTAGCCAGCGCTTCCATGAAAGAGGCCGAGCGTTCGCTGGATGAGTTGGGGTATCCGCCGCTACAAGAGCATCTTCAGACCGAAGTAGAGCCTAGTGCTACCATCCAGGGGTTAGGCGGCGAGGTCCTACCCGCAGAGGAGTCAACTGATCCCACTGTGGGTGATACTGGACTACCAGAAACACCCGCTGGAGTGGAAGAGACTCTCCAGCCTGGTGCCGGTGGCAACATAGGCAGTGCAACGCCTTCAGGGGAGACAGCTAGCCCCACTTCCGGCGATGGAATATCAGAGACTTCTTCAGAGACTACGGCCGGCTCGACTGCAACCACTGGCTCAGGAACGTCTTCTGGAGATGGTCGTCCCTCGACCACGACAGGCACAGGTTCCGGTGATCCGGGAAGAAAATCTCTTCCCAAACGCAAACCGACCGGAGGGTTACGCACTTATGTTTCCTCCAATAATGGTGACACACCCTCAACATCCGATCCCGACGGCCATCAACGCCGTACGACTATAGGACAGATCGGTGTTGATCGAGTACTGGCGTATGAGACCGAATGTGGTCGAACCGCCAGAGATACGAATGAAACGCATCGTAACCATCCCGGCTATGATGTTGAGTCCACGGACACTGAAGGGAATGTTCGTTATATTGAGGTGAAGTCCATGGAGGGGTATTGGAGTCGCCGAACGCCGGCCTCTGTTACCCGGGCTCAATTTGGAAAAGCTCAAGAGTTGGGTGACCAGTTCTGGCTTTATGTGGTTGAATTTGCCCCTGATGACGAGCGATATCAAGTTTTTCCCATTCAAGATCCTTTTGGCAAAGTCAATCAATATCTCTTTGATGATGGCTGGCAAGAGTTGGCCGAGATTGAGGAACAACCAGAAACACCAGAGAAGTGAGCGCCTAGGGGGTGACCACGGATACTACAATCATCGTTTTCTTTTATTTTGAGGAGTTGAGCCAATGAAATCGAACCTTTCTCTTGAAAAACTCTGGCAAGCCGCCGACTTTAATCCCAACCCTAATCAGAAAAAAGCTATTACTCATATAGATGGCCCACTCTATCTGCCGGCCGGCCCTGGTTCTGGCAAAACCCGCGTCCTTCTCTGGCGCACTCTCAACCTAATTGTCTTCCACAATATCAATCCGGACGAGATATATCTAGCCACCTTTACCGAGAAGGCCGCATTACAGCTTCAAGAGGGTTTACGCACCTTGCTTGGCCTGGCCACCAACGAAACCGGCATTCATTATGACCTCTCCAGCATGTACATCGGCACCGTTCACTCCCTTTGCCAGCGTCTCATCACCGACCGCCGCTTTTCCATCGATCATCGTCGTACCCGCGTGCCGGTGTTGCTGGACGATATTGACCAGTATTTCTTCATCTCCCGCCGCCGGAACTGGGAGCGCCTACTTGCCTCGGTCGGCTGGCCCGCCGATGAAGAAACACACCAAACCATTAATGCCTTCTTCAACACTAACTCGGAGTCTAAATATCGGGCCATTCAACACTGTATCAGCCTCTTCAACCGCTTTTCGGAAGAGTGTATTGAGCCCCGCCAGATCTGGCGGCGAACCAAAGACCGCGACCTGAAAAGGTTAATTGACATGTATGGCGAATACCTGAAGCTACTCGAAACGGCTCAGACCGTCCCTCACACTGATTTTGCTCTGGTGCAGCAGTGCGCCTATAGCCGGCTCAACAGCTTTGTCGGGTCGGGTCAGGTCTTTAAGTACGTCATTATTGATGAATACCAAGATACCAACACCATCCAGGAACGGCTCTACTTTAAGCTAGCCGCTGGCCACAAAAACCTGTGTGTGGTAGGCGATGACGACCAGGCTCTTTACCGCTTCCGTGGAGCGACCGTTGAGAATTTTGTGGAATTTCCAGAACGGTGCCAACAACATTTAGGGGTGTTCGCCAACAGTCATCCCTTTGAGACCAACTACCGCCTCGCCAGAAGATTGTGGCCTTCTACAAGGGCTTCATCACCCGCTGCGATTGGCAAAAGAATGGAAAATCCTACCGCGTGACCGACAAGGACATTCAGGCCCATCGCAAAGATAAAGCCCTTCCGTTGTCGTTACCAGTCCCGGCAAACCTCAAGACATCTTTGCCGAGATTGCTGAATTAGTACGCGACTTGGTGGACGAGGGTAAAGTGGCCAATCCCAATCAGGTCGCCTTCCTCTTCCCGTCGCTTAAGTGGCAGGGCAAGATGACTGACCAGGTACGCCGTATGAAAGAGGCGTTGGAAGAAGGCTTCCAGATTTATGCTCCTCGCGCTGGTCGTTTTCTAGACGTGGACGAAGCCGTGGCCATGTTCGGCCTCTTCTTCCAGGTTTTGGGTAAACCCAAACGTAGTGATGAGTACGATTACGGCGATTATAAGGGCTTTTTTGACTGGGTTGACCACGCCCATGATGTAGCTGGTGAACTAATTGAGGCTGACCTCACTGCTAAAAGCCTATGTACGGGATGCCGGGATGAGATTAAGACCGTCACTGGTGACTACAATATCCTTACCGACGTTGTACAAGAACGAGGCTGGAGCCTGGACGATCCCTACGACCTGAACCGCATGAAACGCGCCTCCAAAACGCCTCCGGTGTGTCTGACCGGGCCAAACGCCTGCTCAGCAACCGCTACTTTGACCGTGTGGTTGAGCGCCGCATCAACGAAGGACAACCGCCGTTTACCTTGAAATACGTCGTCAACCGTGCCACATCCCTGGACTGGAACGCCCTTGACCTTTTCTATCGCTTCTGTGGCTTCGGCTACTTCAAAACCATGTTTGATATGGCCGAAGCCGGCACCGACGAAGGTCCCGTCTGCAATCTCAGCCTCATTTCTCAGCAGTTGGCCCGCTTTGTAGACAGCCAGATCGGGTTAATTACGGCTCAAATGCTGGATAGTGGTATGTTTCTCCGTGTCTTCACGATGACCTATCTTTACTCCCTTTACCGCATGGGCGAGTCAGAGTACGAGGACGCCGAAGATCCCTTCCCCAAGGGTCGTATCCCCTTCCTTACCATCCACCAATCCAAGGGACTGGAGTTCCCTGTGGTTGTCTTGCCCAACCTGCGCAAAAAGGATAGTGGTCCGCAATTTGTTGAAAAAGCTGTTCGCCCCCTGCTTGACCGGGAAGGTGAGCCGCTGGATTGCAGCTCCCGCTTCGACATTATGCGCCTCTTTTACGTGGCCCTCTCCCGCGCTAAAAACCTGCTCATCTTGGGTCACTTACAAGGCCAAGGCCAGAGCATGTTCGATCCTTTCAAAGAAATGCTTAATGGTGATGTTCACCGTATTGCCGATTTTGACCTCAGCACAGTGCCGGAGGCCGATGACGAAGACGAAGACCTGCCCCGTAACTACTCCTATACTGCCGACTACCTCCTCTACCAGAAATGCCCGCGCCAGTACATGCTCTTCCGCAAATATGGTTTTGCCCCCTCTGCCACCGAAACCATGGTCTTTGGCAGTGTCATCCACCGTACCCTGGAAGACCTACACCAATATTTAATCAACCATAGGAGCCAAGCCGCATGACGATTGACGACACCGTGATTGAAGAATTTATCCGTGATATGTTTGAAGAAAACCTAGAGACTCTCATGTTCGAGGGCGGCCAACCCCTGACCCGTGACTCAAAAGAGGCCGCGCTCAATCAGGTTTTGCTCTACTGGCGCAAACTGCGCGAGGTGGCCACCCGCGTGACCGAAACCGAAGTAAAGTTGAACCTTCCCCGCCAGCAGTCTCCCAACGGAAAGATTTTTGGCATTGAGGGCGTGGTAGACATCGTGCGTGAGGAAGGCGAGACCCTAATGTACGACATTAAGTCGCACGACCTGGAGTATGTGCGAGCCAACACCGACCTTTACCGCGAACAGTTAAACGTTTACGCCTACATCTGGCAAGAACTGCGCCGGCAGGGTCTGGACGGTACCTACATAATTGCCACAGCCTACCCCGACGAGATTGGCGAAGCTCTCTTCAACGGCGACGAGGCCGCCCTGGAATATGCCTTGAGCCAGTGGGATCCGTTGGTGGAGATTGGCTACGATTTACAGCAGGTTCAAACAACTATTAAAGCCTTTGGGGCCGTGGTAGACGCCATCGAGGAAGGTCGGTTTAGCCCTCCAGCAGCAGACAGGCTGGCCAGTCCACTTTACGAAGGCTCTCGCTCCGTCTTTGGTCGCCGTATCTGCCGCTTATGCGACGTTCGCTTTTCGTGCAGTTCCTACCGCGAGTACGCCTTGGCCCAGGGCCGGGGCACTACCGAAAGCAAGTTTAGCCGCTACTTCAACGACTACGGCGACGACCTTTTTCTGGAAGTCCGCCGCAACGGTGCCCTTGAAGCAATACGCGGAGAGGTTGAGTTGTTATAAGTAAGTGATGACCGACAAAAATTTTTGTTGAGTGAAGGAGACCTCAAATGAGACTAGGTATCTATATAACAGAAAAATGCAGAGACAAAGCTCAAAAACTCGGGTTGATGGATGAAATGAATCGTTTAGCAAAAAAGTGGAAACTGACCAATCAATAGCAAACTGGGATAATTTTTTACCGTACCCATATATTAAGAAAAGCTTAGGTACATGGCGGTTAGTAGCAGAAAAACGTGAGATACACGACAATTTGGAAATCAACGAGAATAGCCGTACCCTGAAGTTTGAATATTACGGGTTTGAGGAGGGATGAGGGGCTTTCAGGGGTTAAAGTAGGTCTAGAGATTGGCACGGTCGTCTCTGTTTACGTACAGGTCAATGACGAGCAATTGTAATGTCCACTAAATACGAGCGTATCATCTTTATCGATCAGCAAATTCGGGCTGATAAATACCCCTCCGCCAAAACGGTGGCCAAGGTGTTTGAGGTTTCCGAACGGTCCATCTGGAATGATTATCAGTTCTTACGCGATCGCCTTGGGGCACCCATTGAGTATGATGAGGCGCAAGAAGGATGGTACTACGCTGACCCTGTTTTTGTGCTCCCGGCCATATGGGTTGAACAGGATGAACTGTTGGCTTTCTTCTTGGGCCATGCGATTGCGCGGAATTACCTGGGGCCTTCCTTTGAGGCACAGGTTCTGGCCGGTTGGGAAAAGATTACCCACTATTTACCGGAGAAAATCCTGGCCTATCTTGAAAAGGTGGAAAGATGCTATAGCATCGAAACCGGGTTCTCCTCTAATGTTCCGCCCCAATTGCTGCAAGACTTTGACAGGGCTATTCGGGAGCAGCGCCAGGTAGAGATGATCTACTACACGGCCAGCCGCAACGACCAACGTGAACGGGTGATCTGTCCTTATCATATCTACAGTGCGACCGGTTTCTGGTATCTCATCGCCTTTGACTGGTGGCGTCAAGATATCCGCAATTTCAACCTGGAGAGAGTAGTCAACTATCGACTTTTAGATCAGTCTTTTGAACTCGATCCCACTTTTTCTGCCGATACATATATCGCCCAGGGCTTCATGGGATCGATGAGCCAGGCGTATGATTTCGCCATCCGGTTTGATGCTTACCAGGCACGCTACATTCGAGAACGGAAGTGGCATCCCAGCCAAACCGTGGAAGATTTGCCGGATAGCGGGCTTGTTCTCAGATTCCATTCAGGCGGCCTGGACGCCGTCCAGCGCTGGGTGATGCAGTACGGTCCGCATGCCCAGGTCCTTGAACCTCCTGAACTGCGCCGACGGATTCAAGAAAACGTCGCCAAAATGAGCCAACTGTATACTGACTGAAACTATATTGCAGTGGGACATGCTAGAATGGGAAAAACGAGATGAGGTTTTTCCTGATGGATGTGTCCCTTACAAAAAAGCCACCCCAGCTATCTGATGATGAAATGACGCTGCACCTGATCGCCAGCGGCCTGGTCAGGTTCGTCCAGGATAGGGAGGATGGCGCGCTTCCCGGGTTGCCATACCCGGCGATGCTGCATCGCGGACTGAATCGATTGGCCGCAACTTGTTTGCGCCGGGGTGTGGCTCCGCCTGTCAGCATCCCCGATTTGTTTCAATGGTGCCACCGTCCACTCCTTGACTGGCCAATTGATTTGCCACCAGAGGCGGTTAAACCCAACGATACCTTACAGTTTGACAACCTACCCACCGAAATCTGCGATGAGTGGGCGGTGGAAGGTTCTGATGTAGCCGCCCATATCAATGAGCAGGCATTCTTCTCTAGCTTTTACACCGCCTGTCGGGTGGAAAATGATGCGGCCACTTACGTGGCCTTCCGGCGTCTTCTGATCGAGCGGCCGGTATTAACCGCTTTTGAGTTGCAGAAAGAACGGCTGAACCTCCCCCTCTTAAGCGATCAACTGACCACAGCTTATCAACCCGCCCCTGCTGCCCACCTGGTGAATGGTGTGTACCGCTGTTGTGCCCATTGTAACGGCTTGCTGCTACAAACCGTCCAGGGTTCCCTGGTCTGTGAACATGAGCGATGTCGCCGGTTGTTATGCTGTCCCGAAAAAGAACGGGAAATGTCGCCGGATGAGGATATATTCTGGCTGAAACGAGAATTACGCCGCTTTATTAGTATGCCTGGACTGGCTGAGTTGCGGTTGGAGCAAAAATTACGCCAAAAGGATACAAGTTGAGCTGTGGCCTGCCTTTGACCGCTATGACCTGCGGGTGATTTTCCCGATGATGAGGCCTGGCTATCGATGTCAAGGATTGGGCCAATCCTTTCCCTGCTGGGTCGCAGTGTCGAACCGATCCCCCGCGAGCCAGCCTGGTCAGAGTCCTATTTCGCATTTCCGAACGAGCGGGGCAGCAGCGCTCGGATTATGCGCGGGCCTTCAACAGCTACCGCCAGCACACTAAAGGTCTGTTGGAGCGGAGTTCATGCAAAAGGTCAGCGCCAAACCCAGGAGGCTTAACTGATGCGAGAGACAACTACCTGGCGACAAAACTCATCAAACTTAAAGACCTATGGCCTGAACAAGCCAGATTGGCCCCGGCCCGATCTGTGCAACATCGAGCTGGGACTCTACTTGTTAGCCGAGCTTATGCCTGGTGCGCCAGCTTATATTTTATGGGGTCTATTAACCGGATACGACTTCCCGGTGCCCGAGATGCAAGCCTGGACGCTGCAGCAGCGCCGGATGTTGAGCACGGCGCGGTACTTATTACCCTATTATAGGGGCAAGTATCAGTGGCAAGAACTGGCTTTAAAGGCTTATCGCCAACTAAACCCACGTTTCAGAGGCTACGAGATTGATGAGCAACTGGTTGCTTCAAGCGGCGGATGTAACCCTGGCCGCAGACCGGTTTGAAATCTATGCTGCCGCTCTTTCCTCATCGCTAGGCCATAAATCGGGGATTTGACCTGGGCAAGAGCCGGTCAATATCAGCATGATAGCGCCCAGTACCGGGAAACCGTGGAGATTCTGGCGGAGTTAGTCTTCCGCCGCCGGAAGGAAGCACAACCTGGCGAACGTCAAGAAAGCTCGCCCTGCCCTGGTCCTCTCTTTGCCAATGATTTAATTCCAACGGCGCGCTGGATGGATGAGAACTGGCCCGCTGTGGCCGGCCATCCTCCTTGAGGGGATTATGAAGAGAGTCCACCTGGAAGTGTTTGATAGAAATGATACCCTCCAAGCCTCTGACATCCTCACCCTTGAGGGGATGATGCACCTGATTGGGATGGTCAGTTCAGGTAAATCCACTTTAATGACAGTCCTGGCGGTGTGGATGGCCCGCAACAACCGGCGGGTGACGCTGGTGGTCGGGAGTGTCACTGAGGCCCCTGAACCGGGCCAAACTGTTTGCCGAACTGGGGTTGTCGGTTGCACCCATCCTGGGGCGCACGAACCGGGAACGCCACACTAACCGGCTGCATCGTATCCTGGCCACCGAGAATCCGCTTCAGTCACCGTTTGAGCAGCACCATGTCGGCTTTCAGTGGTTGCTACAAGCTGTGCTTTGATGGTCTTCGTGAAGCGCCCGAGCTCGCTCGAAATCAATGCTTACCCGTGCCAGGGATTGTACACAATAAATGACAAGGGAAAACGAGAGTATGTTGCCTGTCCCATCTACAGTCAATGTGCTTTCCATCAGGCGCAGCGCGACCTGGTAGCGGCTTCGATCTGGATTACGACTTCTATGGCCTCATTTACCGCCGGATTGATCCACAACTCAACCCGGAACAGGTCCGTTTTCTCGAGCTGGCTTATCGATTGAGTGACCTGGTGATTGTAGATGAAGCCGACCAGGTGCAAGTTCAACTGGATATGATATTTAGTCCCAACCAGATCCTGATCAGTCGAGGGTCACAAGCCTGGCCTAATCAACTGTTTCAGCGGGTGAGAACGGAGTTGGATAGAGAAGGTCAAGCCCAGGTGGCCCAGCCGGATGTGGCGCGTTGGTGCCAGGCTATTGGCACTGCGAGCACCGTTACCACCAAAATCTACGCTCTGTTGCAAAGTGAGCCGCTGTTGCAGAATTGGATCGATCGGGAATACTTCAGCGACTGGATCCTATTCGAACGCCTGGCAGAAAAATTGACAGCGAATTGGGCCGAGCGGCGCCGGCAGCCTGAGTCGGCCACAACGCTACCCGAAGTTTTGAAACTTATCTCAAAGACCCGCTAGGTGAGGAGCGACCATCCCCTGGTGGACCTGGCCGAAAAATTAGCTCTGTCCACCAATGATGATCGTACCCGGCGGCAGATTGCGGACTGGCTCAGGAACACCCTGAATTTACTGCCTGTCAACCGGAGAATGATTTGGCCGAGTTGGCTCTGCAATTGGAGTTCACCTTGTTGGTGACCGTTCTGCAGGACCGATTGAATTATATCGTCTACAACTGGAAGCAAGCGGAAGCGCCCCTTCGACTTGAAGGGAGCAGTTCTTTGATGTTTCATCGTCCGCCCCAGGATTATGAGCCGCTCATCCCTAATGCGCCTGGGTAACATCCTGGCTTTTCAGTACTTGCGTTCGAATGGGAATCCTAATGAGCCAGGCCAACTTCGCTTCTTCCGCTTGATGGGCATCGGGCGCTGGTTGCTGCTGCATCTGCATGAACTGTTTGCGGCTGACGACATTGCCGGACCCCATCATCCTGCTGCTATCGGGTACGAGTTGGGCCGGATCTTCGCCGGGACAACATGTTGCAAGTCCCGGTTACTGGAATTCTTCAGACCCTGACCAGGAAATCAAGGCGATTGAGCAGAGCAGATTTCAATTTAAGCCCTCTTACGATAGCAAAGGACACCCTATCCAGGTTTCCGGTCTCAAAGGAACCGCTCGGATTGCCGCTCTGAAGGAGATTTTGATCCAACTGGCCAGACCAAATCCTGTTAATGGGTTGAGCCGGTTGGAGCAGGAGCGAGATCGGCTCCCTGACAAGCGCCAGCGGATCCTGTTGGTTGTTGGTAGCTATGATGAGGCCAGGGAAGTCAGAAAATTTCTTTTTAGCAGCGCTCTGATTGGCAAGGGCAAGTCCTCAACCTGGTGCCTGATGACGACGAATTTGAAAGCGACTGGCGGGGTTATGAGAACGGCCTACAGCGGGGCTGGTTCACCAATTTGGGCAGACGGGAGCCTGGCTACTGATTGCGCCGTTGTTGGCCATTGAACGCGGCCATAATATTCTGAACGAAGACTACCAGGCAGCCATCGGTACGGCCTACTTCCTGGTCCGGCCCCATCCCCGGCCGGATGATATTGGCCTGGCGATCCAGTTTCTTAACCGGTGGGCGATTGATCGTTCCGCCAGTACCAGGTGGCTGACCAAGGAGCTGCAAGGGGATCCATTGACCCTGGACAATGTAGCGCCGCTGTTTCGCAAGAAAGCCTTCCAGATATTGGCGTTACCTGCTGCATCTACCGATGGTTTACTCCACTCTGCCCGATTATGAACGGGAAGCCGTGACCTGGAGCCAACTGGTTACTATCTGGCAGTTGATTGGCCGTCTCATCCGGGGTGGTAGTAAAGCCGGATCTACTTCTGTGATGCCCCTTTTGCCCGGCGTACCGCCTATCAAGAGGGTTTGATGATCCCCAGTCAAGCTTGCTGGTGAGTTTTAAACGGGTGCTGGAACCTTATTTTACCGGGACATCTGGCGTTCCTGCCAGGGATCGAGCGCTAGTACAAACCCTATACGGACCATTTTACATGGCCCTTCAACAAATGAAAGGATTATCAGATGAGTAAAGCTTACCAACAGTTGCGAACGTTAGCCTTCAAATTTGCCCCTGATCGTCGGGAACTCCTGTACAATTTCTACACTCTCAACTTTCCTGAGCGGTGGATACGCCTTTTGCGGGAATTACAGGCTGAGGTCAAAAACCGGCCTATCGAGAAAACAAATATGCCTATTCTTACCCTCAACAAGGCGCTTCGAGCTTTGGTGCCGGACCTGATCTCGATTATGCCTTACCGCAATCAATGGTCTGATTCCTGGCTATATAGCAGCCAATCCATCAATCTTGAAGCGATTCACATGGTCATTCAGGCATATGGCTGTACAGTCAGTTCCAGGAGGCCGGGTTGAAACGATTGAAGGCGGTCGCCGATGAACTACACCTTGATGAATTGAACTGGCAGACTCGGCAGGTTGATTTTATGCGTTGGCAGCAAGAGGATAACGGCACAACCAGGTTGGACAGCCTTTACCTATAATTTATTACCTGACCATCTGGCCGCCCAGTTGAGTAAGCCCCACATCAGCTTCGATTTCGGCGCCACGGCGCTGCAATTCCGGCGGGTTGCGCCCGGCTCACAAATCGCCGAGCTTGTTTCCTGGCCACCGCGTATAGAAACCGACTATAGAGGTAAAGAGTGGGCTTACTCCTTGCTCATCTCGATTTCAGTCCAAACCATACCTTTCCAATCTTTTCCCGTGATTTACTTTGATGTTGGAATTCGTCGTTGGGCGAGTTTGCCCCGCACCAGAATTCCATATGGAGAAGAAACTACAATTCACCTGTTGACAGAAGTGCCCTGGATGAAGGGGACAAATTACTCTAAGAGTTTTCAGGTTGCTCCGCTCAGCTACATTCCAAAAAAACAACAGAAAAATGGTCAGCAATATGAATGGGGGAGCGAATTGGCCTCCCTACTAAATCATCTGACGCTGCCTTCCCATGCCTTCCCGTCGCCTGACGAGATACTGGATGACCCTATGCGCGCCTTAAATCCTAACGGCAGGCAAAGTACGGCCGTTGTCTACCGCAACAAGTTCGAGAACGATCATTGGGTCCAACCAGGCGTGGGCCCAGCCGAGCGATATCCCCTGGTGCAGCAACTTACCGAGTATCTGCAAGATATTCTGGTTCTGACCCAACCCTTGGAGAGAATATACTCCAACTTGAATTTATCTAACCCCTACTTTGATAAGCCGGAAACAAAACGTTCGGAGCCGGAACAGGCAGAACAGTTAGCCCGGTTGCAGGCAGAACGCCGCCAGTTAATTGGAAAGGTTGCCGGTGAAGAGCTTACCATTGAGATTCATCACCAAACACCGGAGGTTGAGCAGGTGTTGATGTCAACGATTGGCGATTTACTTGGTGTCGATGTAGGCCAACTTCCGGGCCCATGGGAGACGCCAGAACTGACCTTGAACATACATAGTGCGCCGCTAGGCAGGCTTGGAGCAGAATTGAAGCTCAATCCTGAAATTAAGAAGGTATCAGCTCAACTGCATGAAGCTGTCTGCGATCGAGTCGGCATAATCGCAGAGACGTTGCCGGCAGCCAAGCCTGGCCAGACGTTAGCGATTATCGAGTTGGATGATTGGCGAAATAAAGAAGAGCAGGATGCCGATCCCAAGGTTGCCATTCGGCGTGGATTTGCCCATACGGGACGATTGACGCAGTTTATGACCCCCGAAGGCGATAAGGAGGGGATGACAAGTTTTAAGCAGCGAGCCAAGGCCAGCGTTCTGGACGGCTTTCGTCAGTTGGGAGTCCTGACCGGATTACCCCAGCCTGCTGTCATCGGTGGATTGCCGGTTTCGCTGAACGCTGTTGGCCTGTGGATGATCAAATTGAACCCCGGTAATAATCGGGTCAGGGAGCAAATTCGCATCCCGGTCCTGGTGCGAATTGCGCTGGACAAGGGGCAGATCCAGGCGACAATGGCCGGGGTGCATGAATGGCTGCCATATTCCAAAGCGTTACTGGCTATTGCTCAAGGTCAAGGGCAGGGCTTTTTCAGTATCATGGAGGCCATGCCGGTTGTGCAGCAGATGATCGAAGAGTTGGTGCTACCCCTTGGGGATGTTTTGTTACTGTGCCACGCTCAGAATGTGCGAGATAGGTCAGGAAGCTGGTCGGGATTAAACAATGGGAGCCTTCGTCACGATGAAATTGAGTTTGTCAAGGGTCAAGCTTTACCCTCGATGAATTTCCCGGCTTGCGGTTAGTGCGAGTTCGGAGTAGTAATAACTATGAAACGCCTGAATGGTTTGCCCAAGAAGACGACAAAGTCGGTTTCAGCCGAGGGCTTTTCCAGATACAGGAACGTGTTTTGCCAGCACGTATCAACAATCGCATCTTTAAGATGAATCGGCAGTTATCCAAAGTAGCAAGATGGGGCGACAATAAAGGGCCCGCGCCTGATGTTTATTATTGGAACCTGGGTTATATGAATTGACGGTAGTTTGTCTACAACCTGAGGATAAAGAAATCTGGCCCTGGGCGGCGATGATCCATGAATTACGCAATGCCGCCATGCACTATGCCGATGCGACCGCTCTGCCGTTGCCGCTGCATTTAGCTCAGGGGATGGAGGAGTATGTGCTGCGGCTGGAATAATGAACCAAGACCGAAGACTTTTATCGATAGTTCATTCAAACAATTGCAACGACATCCAGGTGAGGGATGTCGATATCTGACATCAATTGCAGTGCCTCTACCATCGCCTCTATAAGAGGAAAAGTTGACGTACCACAATATATTGGGGCGATAAGCGGCCTGAACACAAAATGTTCTACTTTATGAGATGATTTGGTAGCAGAAGCTACTTCAAGTATAATTAGAACATTAGTTTTAAGGTGATTTCGTAATTGATATACCAGTTAAACATAGGACTTTGAAACTGATTAAAAGACTTCGGGCGCGGGTGGCTTCGAGTCTTTTTGTGGCCATCATAAGTGTTGGACAAGGCACTAAACGAGATGGCGAGAGTAACGCTAGGCCGGATATAAAGTGACTCGTGAAAGAAGATATTGAAGGGAGGTTTGCCAATGACAACAAAAAGATATGAATTCAGCGACCTGTCTCAGTGATAACGAAACCAGGTCGACCTTCTCAATAATGAGGCTATCGCCGCAACCATTGTCAAGCTACTCCCTCGAACGTCCAGACCGCCCCGTGACCATCGGCGTTCACGGCGACTGGGGAGCGGGAAATCTAGTGTACTGAGATGATAGAGGCTGGGCTTGATGGGCGGGACGGCATTTTGTGTCTCAAGTTCAATGGCTGGCGTTTCCAGGGCTTCGAGGACGCCAAGATCGCGCTCCTCGAAGGTATTGTTACCGAACTGATAAAAAGCGCCCCTTCCTGGTCAAGACTGCCGCGTCTGTCAAGGCTGTATTTCGCCAGATAGACTGGCTCAAGGTCGCAAAAAGGCTGGAGGTTTAGCACTCACGGCTTACACGGGTATACCCACACTCGGCCAAATCCAAGCTATCGTATCGACAATCGAGGCTGCGCCTTCTCGATGACCCTACTAAGCTTGCAAACCAAGTATAACCTGGAAATGGTGTTCGAAGAGGCGAGTTCGCTCTAAAGTCCGAGACTGAGAGTAAAAATGTTCCCGAAGAGATTAGTGAGTTTCGTAAGGCCTTCGATGATCTCCTCGATGAAGCCAAGGTCAACCAGCTCATCGTGTTAATCGACGATCTCGACCGCTGCCTACCCGACACAGCAATCGAAACCCCTGAAGCTGTCCGGCTCTTTGTCTTTACCTCACGTACCGCCTTCGTGGTGGCTGCTGATGAGGCAATGATTGAGTATGCCGTCCGTAAACACTTTCCGGATCTCCCTGACACGACAGGACCACAAACTTACGCCCGTAACTACCTGGAGAAGCTTATTCAAGTTCCGTTTCGTATTCCACCCCTTGGAGTGACTGAGACACGTATCTATGTCACCCTCCTTTTAATAGGCGCTGAACTGGGTGAGGATAGCGCCGAGTTTGGACAGCTTATCACTGTAGCCCGCGAAAGATTGAAGCGACCCTGGACAGGCGGTGCGCTCGATGCTGCAATGATCAAGGAGGCCCTGGGCGACAAGGCCAGCCGGGCGCAAAACGCTCTAACCCTGAGTGATCAGATTGGGCCGATTCTCGCAAGTGGCACGAAGGGTAATCCCCGCCAAATCAAACGTTTCCTCAATGCGCCTATGTTTCGGCAGCGCACCGCTGAGGCTCGTGGCTTCGGGGATGATGTTAAGCTCCCCAGTCTCGCCAAACCTATGCTGGCTGAACAATTTCTAAGTCGTGTATTTGAACAGATTGCCACTACGGCTGCAGCTTCTCCGAAAGGCATCTGTGAAGATCTCGTAGGACTTGAGGCTGTAGCGGTAGAGGAAAAGAAGCCACTGGATTCGCTTTCTAAGCCCACCTCGCAGGCTAAGCCCGGAAGCGATGGCAAGGACACACCCAAAATTAAGGATGTGAAGCAGGTCAAAAGCGCGCAACTAGAAGAGTGGCTCTCCTCCCTGTAGCAGTTGTGATGGGCCGCAATTCAACCTTCTCTTGCGGATGTTGATCTACGCCCGTACCTTTTGTCACAAAAGACAGAAAAGACTATTTTGGTGCGACCTCTGTGTTAGGTCATCTTGCTACCATTGCTGACCAACTACTTGGACCAAAGCTCGCAGTTCAAGCGCTTGAGGCTGACCTGAAACGGCTCGCTATGCCTGAGGCGGCGCAGGTATTCGAGATCGTGCGAGGTCGAATTGTGGGAAGTGACACTTTCGATACTGAGCCACCTGGAGTTTCCGGCCTTCAGGTCCTTGTCAAGGCTCATCCTCCTCTGCAGACAAATCTCCTGGACCTTCTCGAAAGTCTGCCCTCCGAGCGTATCGGCCTTGGGTTATAGCTGGTTGGGAGGGCGTAATCAAGGATCCTGAAGCTTCAGCCCGTTTGGAGCATCTACTTCAAGGTTGGGCAACTCAGGGGAAAATAAGTTTCTCAAAGCCGCGGCTCAGGCAGCTTTGCAGGTACCAAAGAGAGGCCGATGATGGGTACATCGAGCGCCTATGGCGGACCTGGTAATAATACACCGCTCGTGCCCACCTGGCTTGAGCCGGATAGTCCGGTGCTGCCGATAGCGCCTCCTGGAGTACCCCTGGTGGCGACGGTCAAGGTGATGATGGGCCAGGTGCTCCAAATCCTGTACTGCCCAACCAACCGCTGATCCAGCCGTCCCCAAACACCAACCGCTTCACGGCCGCACGAACCAACTTCCTCACGCTTCGCAAGCTCCGGTGGGCGTGACCGCGCCAGTCTTGGCCGGGCCATCTCTCAGTACGTGTCAACTTCATCTGGGGGCGCACGGCAGGCCGCGCGCCGCATGGGGACATCGCGCGCCACTGGAGGGCGGTTGCTCAATTTCCATGCGGGATGTAGCCGCACGGGGCGCGAATGAAGCGCTAAGAACCTTCAACTTGGACAGTTTAGCTGGCCGGCCGATCGAGGAGATCTTTCTGGGGCTAGCAGATCATATTTGCCCAGATGGCGGCTCAGTGGATGAGGGCATCGCCCGTGAGGCCTTCATCGAGACTATCGCCGATCTTGCCAAAAACGGCATTACCGATCTCAATACACTTACTATCGACCAGATGCAGACTGTGTTCGAGCTCTACGTCACCCACACGATCGAGGCTCGCTTATACAATGATGTGGGCACGAAGGTTATCATACTCCCATCAAGTGCGCGTGAGGCGGAGCGGATTCAAGGGCAACTGCGTGACTTTATCCGGCGCGGGGTTGCAGACGTGCTTACGGCCGCACGGGACACGATACGAGCTTTGACGGTGGATAGAGTCCAGGGCTTCATCAGTCAAGTGTATGAACGAGCCTTTGCCATCCTGCAGAGCTTGGGTGAGGCGGAGGCTACAGCAGCATGAGACGGCACGTTATCATTGGGTACTTTGACCCTCTGGATCGAACAAAAATACCGATCAGGGATGACGAGACAGCCACCCATCTCCATCTCATTGCCTCCAAGAGACGACTGGATTACGGCATCGGGCGTGCACTCGACGACCTGGCGAGGCTAGGCATCTTTCCGTCCGAAGTTGGCCTTGATCTCCTGATCCTTGCAGCTCATGTGTATGCTGCCGACATACGAATCTCACGAGCGACGGAGTCTCAGGACAGTTGGACACGGGAGATCCGTCTGGTCGTGCCAGTAAGCAACCCAGCACGATGGACCGCTGCCGCACCTCTGCTGAAACGTATGCTTGACTTTCTGACAGGTGACCGCTGGACCCTCGACTTCCGTTCACGTCCACCGGGCTTCACCAGGATGGTTCCCCTGCCATACCGACATCCGAGCGGGACTCGGTACGATAAGCTTGCCCTTTTCTCTGGGGGCCTCGACAGCCTGATTGGTGCGATTGATACCCTCGAGGCCAGCCTCAAACCCCTCCTGATCAGCCATGTCAACGAGGGTGCGACCAGTGACGCTCAGAATACCTGCTTTGAGGCTCTAAGAAGGTATTATCAAGAATCTTCTTTCGACCGTTTGCGAGTTTGGATGAACTTTCCTGAAGGCTTTATTCAGGGCGTCGAGGCGGAGAGTACAACTCGTGGACGGTCATTCTTGTTTTTCGCGATCGGAGTCCTCGCGGGAACCGGATTTGACGGTGGTTTTACGTTGCAGGCCCCTGAAAATGGGTTTATTGCCCTCAATGTGCCGCTAGATCCGTTGCGACTTGGCTCGCTTAGCACACGCACGATGCATCCCTTCTACTTAACATGTTGGAACAGGCTGTTGGAGATGCTGGGAATTGCCGGCCATGTTGAAAACCCATATTGGGATAAGACTAAGGGCGAAATGGTCATTGCCTGTGCCAATCCAGAGCTTCTGCACCAGCTTATTGCGAACTCGCTATCATGCTCTTCACCAACGAAAGGTCGCTGGCAAGGGCGTGGTATTGAGCACTGCGGCTACTGTCTGCCCTGTCTCATTCGCCGGGCGGCGCTTGAAAAGAGTTTCGGCCGTGGGACAGACCCGACCACGTATACTCTGACGGATATTACCGGTCAGATCCTTGACACACGTCAGGCTGAGGGACAGCAGGTGCGATCCTTCCAGTTTGCCATCGAACGGCTCCGAACTAATCCCGACTTAGCGAAGCTGCTGATTCACAAGCCAGGTCCTCTCTCTGGTGAATCACCCGCGAACCTTAAAGCGCTCGCGGATGTTTACCGACGTGGGTTGGGTGAGGTTGCAACACTACTTGCCGGTGTCCGTACACGACCGAGCTAGCTGAAGAGGATCTATGTCTAACAACTTTGTTGACTACCATTGCCACCTCGACCTTTATCCAGACCACGCTGCCGCTATTGCAGAGTGTGAACGCGAAGGTATACATACTCTTACCGTTACTACCACCCCAAAGGCTTGGCCCCGTAATCACGATCTAGCGACTAAGACCAGCTATGTCCGGGCAGCTTTGGGGCTTCATCCTCAGCTAGTCGCTGAACGAGCTGAAGAGCTTCAACTTTGGGAAACATACTTATCTCAGGCCCGCTATGTGGGTGAGGTGGGGCTTGATGCAGGGCCGCGTTTCTATCGATCCATCGAGCTTCAAAAGCAGATTTTTGGACGAATACTCATTCTGTGCGCCCGTGCTGGAGGCAAAATTCTGACCGTTCATAGTGTGCGCGCTGCGACTCCGGTTCTTGATATGATAGAGAAACATCTACCACCAACCCGTGGCCGTGTCGTGCTTCACTGGTTTACAGGAAGTAGAGCCGAGGCGCGACGTGCTATTGATCTTGGCTGCTACTTCTCGATCAATGCCGAAATGCTGAGAAAGGAACGTCATCGGGACCTGGTAAAATCGCTGCCGCTTGATCGAATTCTGACCGAAACTGATGGGCCATTTTGTCAGCACAAAGGGCGGCCAGTACGTCCAGTTGATGTATCTGTTGTGGTAGATCTTTTAGCGCAAGCAATGTCGAGAGAACCTACAGCGGTTTCTAAGGCTGTTCATTCTAACTTGCGTCGTATCGAGTCATTCAATTAGCTCGTTCCTTACTCACAGATATACAGCGCTCGCTCGTCTTTGGTTCCATATTGCGCTTGAGCCTGCCGCCCAACCCAACCCGCGCATGCAGTTCCGGCACAGTTGAGCCAGAGTGACAGCCTGGCCATTCGCCTCTTTGCCTATGTCGTCCTGGGCTCCCGATTTAGCGGGTACGACCTCTTGGCTTACGGGATAGGGATTGCTGGAATAGGATTGGCCGATCGGTTTTATCTGGCCGCTTGAAGGAGGTCCTATGAAACAAAACGCAGCCAGGGAGATGGTCCGGGAACTCATGGCTGAGTTTGCCCATCTGACCGGGCTTGTAGACGGGCAACTACCCCGGCGCTATCTGTGGACGGATGCGTTCGCGGTCTGTAATTTCCTGGATCTTTACCTTCAAACAGGGGAGGACAAGTACTTGCAGCTTGCCCTGCGCCTAGTCGACCAGGTGCATCACGTCCTCGGCCGGCATCGCGTGGACGACCCTCGAACCGGCTGGATTAGCGGTCTCGCTGAGCCGGAAGGCGAACAACCTCCTACTCGAGGCGGGTTGCGAATCGGCAAGGTATTGAATGAGCGCAAGCCCGGTGAACCCATTGACGAACGGCTAGAGTGGGATCGGGACGGGCAGTATTATCATTACTTGACCAAATGGATGCACGCGCTTAGCCAGGTCAGTCGGGTCACCGGCGAGGCGACCTACCTCCACTGGGCGATAGAGCTGGCCAAAACGGCCCATACCAGCTTTACGTATCAGCCTTCGTCCAGCGGGCCGGAACGAATGGTCTGGAAAATGAGCATCGACCTGTCCTACCCACTGGTACCCTCCATGGGCCAGCACGATCCTCTGGATGGCCTGATCACCTACTTGCAGCTTCAGGCCACAACCCCTAAAGAAGCTGAACATCCCACCTGGCCGGATCTCCGGGCGGAGATTGCCGACATGGCCGGTATCTGCGCAGGCAAAAACTGGGCGACCGATGACCCACTGGGGCTGGGCGGCCTTTTGGCCAACGCTTACAAGATAACCCAACTCATCGCCCACCAAAGTCTTAAGCAATTGACTTGCTGGAGACGTTATTGGATGCTTCTCTGGTGGGCTGCAAGCCTATGCCAGCCAGGGCGTCCTGCAGTTGCCGGTTGATTTCCGGCTGGCGTTTCGAGAGTTGGGCCTGTCTATTGGCTTACGGGCCGTTGAAAGGTTGCAGGGACTGGTTAAGGAAAATCCAGGCCTCTTTAAGGAGCGAGTCCACCTCCATTCACGGCTGGCAGTTCTCAGTCAGTATACCCCACTGGCCGAAAATATTGAGACATTTTGGCTTGAACGGCCTCATCGAGAAGTCGAGAGTTGGCTGGCCCACCGGGAGATCAATATGGTGATGCTGGCCACCAGCCTGGACCCTGATGGCTATTTGAAGCCTTAGCGAGCGGGGCACGCGCAATGGGCAATAGGGAATTGAATTTACCGCCGGAAATAGAAAAAGATTCTGACTGCTCAAGCAGGGCCTCTGAAATCGGCTTAATCCTCTTAGCGGTTCATTACGAAAGATTTCAAGACCTTATAAACCTATGCCGGCTTTTAGCCGGGTAATACGATAACCATGCCTTAATCTTATTTGATGTGTACTGGGGGCTGGGGTGGATTTGGGCCAGGAAAATTGAGCGTGAAGGAAAAAGCTGAATTCTCTGAAGGAAGTAGCCATGAGAAAGTTATGGTAGAAACTCAATATGTCGCGTTACTACGAGGCATTAATGTGGGCGGGAACAACCTGACCAAGATGATCGATCTAAAAGCCTGTTTTGAAAAGATGGGGCTGGCCGAGGTCGCCACCTATATTCAAAGTGGCAATGTGCTGTTTAGCACTCCCGAAAAGACAAAACCAGATTAATAAACACCGTAGAAAAGGCTCTGTCAGAGAGCTTTGGCTACAACTCACGCATCGTCCTCATCACGCATCAGCACCTCAAAGCATTGTCGAAGAAGCGCCGCCAGGGTTAGGTCAGCAGAAGGACACCTATCGCTACGATGTGATTTTCTTAAAAGAACCACTCACCGCCGCCGAAGCCATGAAGAGTGTGACGACCAAGGCAGGCGTTGACACACTGCATATCAAGGTCAGGAGGTACTGTATTTTTCCCGGCTCAGCAGTAAAGCAACGCAAAGCCACATAAGGAAGATCATCAGCCTGCCTATATATCAAAATATGACCATCTGCAATTGGAACACTACCACCAACTTGCTCGCTCGCCTGGAGGCGAGGGCAGGGAATTGAAGACTAAGGATATAACGATGATCCAAAAAGAAAAGCTTCGCTGTCCCTGGTGTTTAGCTTTTGAAGCATACATTCGCTACCACGACGAAGAATGGGGCGTCCCTGTGCATGAGGATCGGAAGCATTTCGAGTTTCTGATTTTAGAAGGGGCCCAGGCAGGCTTGAGCTGGGCTACCATTTTGAAAAAGCGGGAGGCCTACCGCAAAGCGTTCGTGGATTTTGATCCTGAAAAAGGGCCCGGTTCAGCGAAACGCGCCTGGGGAGCTCCTTCAGGATCCGGGTATTATCAGAAATCGGCTGAAAGTAAAGGCCGCGATCAACAACGCCCAACGTTTTCTAGAAATCCAGAACGAATTTGGCAGTTTTGACCAATATATTTGGCGCTTTGTGAGCGGAAAACCGATCGTGAATACCTGGAAAACCTTGCAGGAAGTCCCGGCTGCCACCAAAGAGTCTGAGGCGTTGAGTAAAGATCTGGTCAAACGAGGCTTCAAGTTTATTGGAAGCACCATCGTGTACGCCCACATGCAGGCGTGCGGCTTAGTGAATGATCATCTGGTGGACTGCTGGCGGTATGGACTGATTAATGAAATGGTCAAGAATTTGGGCTAATTGCCTGGCTATGGTATGGTTTTTCCGAGACGGCTTAGAGGTCCATGGCTGAGATGACGGTCATTTTGTAGGTGTGTTATTGCCGTAAACGACCTGGAAACGCCGGCTGATTATTATCACCATACCCTCGGCTTTACGGTCCAGGAAATTAGCAATGCGGGTTGGTACATATTCAAACAAGCCTAATGAGCGCTCGCCTAAATGTAATATTTTTCTATATCAAAAGCCTGTCATATTCCACGACGCATAGGCGCGACGCTATCGGCAAGCAGATTGACGACCCCATCTTGGTGTTGGACGATGCCCTCAACCATCAATAGGGGTTCAGTCTGCAAGCGATTCCGATAATGGGCGTAAACCTGTGTGACTCGCACCATAAAACTGCCGGATTGAAACCAAAAATTGCCGTTGAGAAGGGATAAAATTGGCTAAAACACGACTTTCGCGGCATGAATTTAGCGCATAATCCTGCCAAGAGTTGAAAAACGAATCTTGCTTTGATGGCTTTTGAATTGCCAGCCGCTAGTCAGAATTTGCGGTTATACCAGGCTGGTGTTGGGTGTGAGAGGCTGTATTCAGGGTTGCCAGAACGTTGACTACATTTCCTCTCGCTGGACGATGCCTTCCACCAGAAGCAAAGTCTGGTCATTTAAACCATAACCCTGCCAAGATGGCAGTTTTTGATTTGAGTCACAACCTGTGTGACTCACAGCATAAAATGCCGGATTGAGACCAAAAATTGCCGTTGAAATAAGCCAAAATTGGCTCAAGAACGATAACCATGGCAATTTTCGGCACCAGCATAATCTTGCCGAGAGTTGAATGTTAGCTTCGCCTCAATGTTCTCAAGTTTCCTCACCCTTAATCTCCATTGATTTGCTCACCCCTAAGCAGACAATGGGGTTGGGTCTATGAGAGGTTGTATCTTAGTTGCCAGGATGTTCACGATGTTCCCGTTTCGCTGGACAATGCCCTCCACTAAGAGGACGTCTGGTTATTTAGGCCATAATCTTGCCGTTTCGGCATTTTATGCTGTGAGTCACAACCTGTGTGACTCACAGCATAAAATGCCGGATTGACCAAAAAATTGCCGTTGAAATAAGCCAAAATTGGCTCAAGAACGATAACCATGGCAATTTTCGGCATAAATTGTGAGCATAATCTTGCCGAGAGTTGAATGCTTAGCTTCGCCTCAATGTTCTCAAGTTTCCTCACCCTTAATCTCCATTGATTTGCTCACCCCCCTAAGCAGACAATAGGGTTGGGTCTATGAGAGGTTGTATCTTAGTTGCCAGGATGTTCACGATGTTCCCGTTTCGCTGGACAATGCCCTCCACTAAGAGGAGCGTCTGGTTATTTAGGCCATAATCTTGCCGTTTCGGCATTTTTATGCTGTGAGTCACAACCTGGGGCTTGATAATCACATCGGTCAACCCTGCCTCATCTTCCAGCGTGATAAAATGGAAGCCCTTGGCAGTTGGAGGGGCTTGATGCACCACCACTAACCCGGCTAGTCTGACTCGTTGTCCGTCCGGTTGCGCCTCCAACTCCCAACTGCCTAAGATGCCTTGCTGATCCAGCCATGAACGATAATGGACCATCACATGTTCACCGGTGGATAAGCCCATAACGCTATGTTCCTGGGATAAGGCTTCGGCCCGAGAGAGGGGCGGAAGTTCGACGCCATTCACTGGGAAAATCAAATCAAGTTCTTCCTCCCTGTAGCGCAATTGTCCCAATTCCCATAACAATTGGCGACGGGGACACTGCCAACGATCCATAGCGCCAGCTAAAATCAAATGCTCAACCAATCGCCGGGGTAACCGCGTTCGCCGGCAGAAGTCGGTGAGGCCCGTAAAAGCTTTGGCTTGTCGGGCTTTAATCAGTTGGGCAATCGTCGCCTCCCCAAAACCGTCAATATAGTTGAAGCCCAGGCGGATGCCCTTGCCCTCCACCCGACACCTGGCCTGACTGTGGTTAACATCGACCGGCAAAATGGTCAGGTGGTGTCTTTTCGCATCGCCAACCAAGACCGCCGGACTCCAAAAACCCATAGGCTGATGGTTCAACAAGGCCGTATAAAAGGCCGCCGGATGATAACGCTTCAGCCAGGCCGATTGGTAAACCAAAACCGCAAAGGCGGCGGCGTGGCTTTTGGCAAAGGCATACCCGCCAAAGGCTTGCAACTGGCCAAACACGGTTTCGGCGAGGTCGAATGGAACCCCGTTGCCCTGCGCGCCGCTCAAAAATGCCTCTCGAAACCGCTCGATTTCCCCTTCGCTTCGTTTATTGCCCCAAAGCCCGGCGCAGGAGCCTCCTTGACCCGGCGTAAACCCTGCCAAATCGCGGGCCACTTTCAAGACTTGCTCTTGAAAAGAATAACGCCAAGCGTCTCGGCCAGGGCTGCCTCTAACCTGGGATGGAGATAAGTTACCGGCTCCAGCCCTAACCGGCGGCGCATATAAGGCTGCACCATATTACCCTGAATGGGACCAGGCCGATTAGAGAAATCGTCACCATCAAATCATTAAAACAACCCGCAGGCCGAGACGGGCAAGATTGGGCTTAATTTGGAGACCCACTTGAAACACGCCAATCGTGTCAGCGCTGGCAATCATATGTAGACAGCCGGATCATCAAACGTCAAACGGTCTAATTCAGGCGCTTGCCCGTGAGTTCGGTGATAATGGCCTCGGCCTCAGCCAGAGCCGACAACATACGCAAGCCCAACAAATCGACAACTTAACCAACTCGACCGTTTCGAGGGCCTCTTTGTCCCACTGAACCACAAATCGCTCCGGCATGGCGGCCGGTTCGGTGGGAACCCGTTCGATGATCGGAGAACCGGTCACGACCATGCCCCCATTGTGCAGGCCCAAATGGCGGGGAAAGCCTTCAAGCTGCCGGCACAGCTTTCTTTACTAAAAGCAACAAGGTTTCAGTCTCATCGGTTTGAGGCGCTTCGGCCAAAATAGGTGCGCCTGGCGCTAACAACAGCGGGGTAGTCCCAGTACCTGCCCACGTCTCGCCAGGCGCTGCGTTGGCGATAGGTGACAAACGTACAAGCCATCGCGGCGTGTTCAAGGCCATATTTTTGGTAAACATATTGAATGACCTCCTCTCGCCGATCGGCTTGCAAGTCAAGGTCAATATCGGGGGTGAGGGTTCGCTCCGCCGAGAGAAACCGCTCAAAGACCAGATCATGAGCCAAAGGATCAACCGGGCTAAGGTTTAACAGATAAGCCACTAAGGAATTGGCCGCCGACCCTCGACCCTGGCAACGAATGTTATACGCCTGAGCAAAACGAACGATATCCCAGACAATGAGAAAATAGTTGGCCAGACCCGCCTGCTCAATGATAGTCAGTTCGTGCTCGAGTTGCCTTAAAATTTGTTCAGAAGAGCCGGTATACCGCTGGGGAAGTGCGGCTTGGCAAAGCTGCTGAAGATAGCCTACGGCGTCCAGGCTGGGTGGGGTCGGAAATCGGGGCAGCGCTTGCAAGCCGTATCGTAATTCAAAACGACAGCGGTCGGCGATCTTCAAGGTATTCGTCAGGGCTTCAGGATAATTGACAAAGAGCGGCCTCAAGTGAGGGGCAGCTTTCAGATAAAACTCAGAATTGGGTCGAAGGAGCGCGGTTGCCTCAGACAAACGCGTCTGATGTCGAATGCAAACCAGAACGTCCTGTAAACGGCAGTCGGTGCGGGTGGGGTAGTGAACATTGTTGGTCGCCACATAGCCCAACTCTAAATGACGCGCTAATTCAACCAGGCTGTCGATCAGGGCCTCATCGTCCGGCCTCAAATGGTGTTGGAGTTCAATCCAAAAATGAGTGGGTCCGAATAACGCCCGGTAGCGCCGGGCCGCGGCCAGGGCGCCCGTTTTATTGCCCGGTAACAACTCAGCGGCAATCTCTCCCTGGCGACAACCCGAAAGAGCAATCAACCCCTCTGTCCGGCCCGCCAGGGCTTCCACGGGCAGCGCTGCTTCGCCTTTGGGTGCGTTGTGCTGGGCTTGATTGATCAACCAGCACAGATTTCGCCAACCGATTTCATGCTCGACCAGGAGGGTCAAATGATATCCCGTTTCTAAGGTCAATTCTGCGCCAAAGATAGGCCGGACCCCATAAGCTTGGGCCGCCTGAGCAAAACGAACAGCCCCATAGACGGCGTTATGGTCGGTCAAAGCTAACGCCGTCATGCCCAACTCGGCCGCGCGGGCGACTAAAGCTTCGGGCTGGGCCGCCCCATCAAGCAAGCTGAAATGAGAGTGGCAATGCAATTCCACATAATCGGACATAGGGTACGGGCTGAGGTCTAGCGGAAGTAACCCGCCTGTTCTCGAGGCTCACCTTTCTCCTTAGTCGTAGAGACGTTGTAAATACCATTGCCCGGTTAAAAGATCTCGATAAATGATAACCAAGAGATCAGTTTGGGTCGTCATCTTGAAATATTCCCGCCAAATCCGTTGCTCCCACCACTGCTGGTCGATCCGCCAGCGTTTGGAAATCTGCTGAACCCGATGGGTCTGGCCTTGCCAAATGAACCCTTGAGGGACCAGTAACGAGTCGTGTTGAACAGTGATAGACGTACCAACCGCCCGCCGGCGGGTCATCGGCCAGCCGCTCCCCGGAGTTGAAACGCTGTTCGGGTAAATGGCTCAAAGGGTTGGTTAAGGCGACCTCATAAAACAATCAGGGCCATAGCGGGCAATGAAGCCGGGCAGCAACGCTTCAAATTTCTGTTCTTGTTGGCTCAGGGTTGGATTGGCAAAGAGATCGAGCTGTCTGGGCCTGGCCGGCGTCAGGCCGGTGAGTTTTAGGGTCATCGCCACCACCCCACAAGATATCCGAACTTGATCGATCAGGGCTGCCAGGTGTCGAGCCAGTTGCTCGGGACCGTTGGTGGCATAACGAAAGATGATCTGTTTTTGCCATTGCGTGTTATCTTCCAACTGCAAAACCAAGCCTAAGCCTTGGGCCACGTGACCACGAGCGACCAGCCGTAGGGCCAGTTCCCTGGCGATCAATTGAGCCAAAGCCGTCAATACCTCTCGGTCAGCCACCGGGCCGTCGAGTTGATGGGTGATCTGTTCGGCCGGTTGTACTTGAATGGGTAGAACGGGCCGGTCATCACGACCTTGAGCCAGCCGCTGGAGCCACTGTCCATATTTACCAAACTGGGTCAAGACCGGGCCAGCCGGCAAGGTTGCCAATTGTCCCAACGTACCTAAACCCAACAAGTGGAAACGACGGGCCAATTCTTGGTCAAGCGGTAAGGTGGTGACCGGAATAGGGGCCAGAAACCCACTTTCTTGGCCGGGTGCGATTAACAAGGTTCGCTTGAGGCCGATAGAACTGGCCGCTATATAAGCCGGAAATTTGCCTGTCGCTAAGCCCAAGGCCGAGGTCAGGTGAAGTCGAGTTTGCAGACTCTGGTTGATCGAGTCGGCGAACTCAAAGGGTTCCCCACCCTTTATCTCGCCCAAATCAGCATAGATGATCGCCGCGGCCGGGCTGGCCTCTGGCTCGACTTTGGCCGTCACGGCGGCGAGCAAGGTCACAATTTCAGTGAGGGTCTGGTGGTACAGAGTGGGTTTAGCCGGAATAATCTGGGCGTGTGAGCACAGGGCTTGGGCTTGTTTTAAGGACATACCGGGGACAATATGATATTTACTGGCTTCAACTGAAACAGCCACCACCCGGGTCGAAGCCTGAGCCGATTCGCTGATGACGAGCGGCACAGTGGCTAAAGAGGGATCTAGCCACCGCTCGACTGCCGCCGCAAAATGAGGGATCAGCAGACAAGCAATCACGTACTATCTCCTCGAACCACCCCATTAAACGTAATGGCGATTTTAGCGTGGTGTCCGGCACGTCCCAATTGATTTTTGAGAACAATCACCTGGGCTTCATAACCGCGGACATCGCGGCCTTTGTAGATCCAATTTTCTTTTTTTAACTGTAAGCGTAAAGTGGCATAATGAGGTAAGGCCAAACCGCTGGGGTAGGTGGTTGCCGGAGACATTGCGCCCCAAAGGGGTGAGCGGGTGAGAAAACCAGGGCGCAAGCCGATTGAGCCAGGCCAGCGAGCAGTTGCCGAACCCCAGCCGCCAGCGTCTGTGTCCCTTGGGAGCCGGGCCAACAGTTGAGCCATCGAGTCGAAAACGATCACCCCAGCGCCTTGCTGAGTGATGAGCGTATGGACAATTTCTAAGGCAGCGCGCTGCCGGTTGGGGGCGGATCAAGCGGAGTTGCGCCAAATTGAGGCCACACCGGACGGCGTAATCCGGGTCGAAGTTCTGGCCTAAATCCAGATAAACGGCTAAATCACCGGCGGCAGGCCTTGGTGATGATTTTGAGGGCCAAAGTGGTCATGCCAGAGGTTGGTTGAGCCAGAAGCTCGGTGATCCGGCCCCGAGGATGCCGCCAATCCATCTAAGGCCTGATCTAATTGAGGGAAACTGGTGGAAATAGGAGAAAGCGTGACAGCGGGCCGTAAGGCTTGCGAACCTCGCTGCAAGGCTTTTGTCCCCCAGCGCTGCTGAATCGCTGTCACGATCAAATCCAATTGCTTCCGCTTCTTGCCCAAGGCGCCCTCCCCACGCCAAACCACGGAGTGATTGGTAAAGAACAAATATTCGGAACTAATGTTCAGGACAATTTTATAGAGGTTGTCATGATTGTCAAATGAAAATATCGCAGAAAGTGCAATTTTTGGATAGTTTTATCCAGTTTTAAGCGAATTTTAAGGGTGTTAACCTTACAGCCCTGGTTCCGCCTCTCGACCTCTCTGCTCACCCATCGAGATCTTGGCCAGGACTTCAGGGGTGAGGGACTCACCGGCAATACCTACACCACCACGAGGAAAATAATTGTTACAATTCAGGCGAAGCCGAAGGCGTTAGCCAGATATCAATCATACAGTCGGAAAGGGGTTTTGAAGAGATGGATAAACACATTTTAGAGGCATTGGACAGAGATGAGACAATTGATATTACAACGGTGGGGCGGCGGAGCGGCCAGCCGCAGCGGATTGAGATTTGGTTTAGGCGGGTCAATCAGCGCACCTATATCACCGGCACGCCTGGCGCCCGCGACTGGTACGCCAACCTGCTGGCAAACCCTCGGTTTACCTTCCATCTCAAACAATCCATCCAGGCCGATTTACCGGCCCGCGCCCGCCCCGTGCTGGATGAAGCAGAGCGGCGGCAAATCTTGGCCGATCCTGTAATGGACTGGTATCAGGGTCAAGTCAACTCGCTCGAGGCGTTGGTGGCAGGTAGCCCGCTGGTTGAGGTGTTATTTGTAGATTGATATAAGTCGGAACTCTCCGCTCGGAGGATAAAACAGGCGCAGCATCGAGCCGTCGAGGGCGTCGATCTCAGTCCTGTCTGGGTTCAGAGAGTTCGATGGGGTTACCTGATTGAAACGCTGATGGTTCTGAAACTTCTTCCTAGCAACTTAGGTTAAATGGACATCACTCCAATGCAGCCTTTTTTGAATGGCCGAGTCACTGCAAAAAAATAAGCCCCGCCGCAATTGCGGCGGGGCTTAAGCCTGCTTGACTAGGTGGTTAAGCGGGCACCTCTTCGGCGACAACCGGTTGCATCGCCCGTCTGAAGAGGCTTTCAAAGCTCAGTTCATCAGGAGGTGACGCTGGCTTGTCTGGTTGCTGCCGGTGGGCTTGAGCGATATGTTCGATCGCAGTCCCAACAGATTTTAGCGGCGAAACCACAACGTTCTGCCGGTTCTGTTGGGCTTCGGCCGCGACGCTGACGGCCTCGGCCAGCCTCAAGGCATAACCATTCAACCCGTACAACTGGCAATTTATTTTGGCCATCCGGACGCAAATGGGGTCGATGTCCTGGCCGTAGAAACGGACCAGGTTGAGCTTGACGGCCCACTCCGGATACTGCGAGGCCGCAGCCAGCACCATGATCCCTGAGCCGATGCATGGCTCCTCTATCAGAATCGGCTCAAACCAGGGGCCCATCGCGGCGGGGATAACGCGGTTGAAGAAGTAATCCCGGTGCAGATTGGCTTCGCCCTCCCCATTCTCCGGGATAACCAGTGAAGCCAAGACAACAGCCTGGCCCAGGATATTGTCCGGGTGGAGGCAGGCGGCTTTAATCCGATCGTAGACCTCTCGTTCGCCATTCATAATGCACATCTTGGCCATGAGGAGACTGGCCGAGTAAGGCGTGAAGAACTGGGCTTGCCACGCCGGATCGGAATTCGCATACGTCATATAAACGTGTCCCAATACGTCCGGGCCCATATAGCCACAGTCAAATTCGCCATAGCTGCCTTCGCCCCACAGTCCTGGTTCCGCGCTTTCCAGCAGCATCGCAAAAGCTTCGGCGAAGGCTTCCCAGACCTGCCGGTGGGCCTCCGGGTGGTTAGGAAACTCATACCGCGCCCGGATTTGGTTGAATAATTCAACCGTCTCCGGTGTGTCCGGGGCAAACCGGCCAGTCTGAGCCACAGCCTTGAGTTGCCCCGGCAAGGCTTCGAGGCAGGCCTCCACCAGGAGCGTCCAATCGTCAAACAGCCGGTAAGGTCGATGGCCCGAGTAGCGGAAGGCTTGCTCGAGGCGCTTGACAATTTCCTGGGTGTAGTAACCGCTGCCCTGGCCAAGGCCCGGGGGACGCGGGTTTTTCTTTCTTGCCATGTCAGTCATCCTTTCTGTCTAAGGGATAAAGGGTACTCATCCAGTCCCAGCCCCTGGCCTGGCGTAGATCTGGCCGCTTTTCGCGCCGTTTCTCGACCTGGCCGCGCTGGACCAGGCGGTAGACCAGGTGACGCAGCCAAGTCAGGTCGCGCTGGCTGCAGGGTGGGTGGAGTTGAAACGCGCCGCCGGTGGCTTCAAAGCCCGGCAGCGTTTGCGGCGGCAGGTTGGCGGCGCGCCGGCGTTTTCTGGGGTTGGCATACCCCCCGGCACATTGGCCGCACCAAGCGATGCTGCGAAAATTCTCCGGCAAACCGTGCATCGCCCGGCACAGCCGGGCCATCCACAGGCCGGGGTTGGCTTCAATGACAGCCTCGACCCACTCAGGGGTTTCAGGCTCGGGTCGTTCAAAGACGGCTTCGTAGGCCAGGTGCAGAATCAGGCCATGGTCCAACTCGTCGTCTTCATCGGCGATGCAGGCGAGGGCATGCTCATCGATCAGCAAGCGGAGTTCCGGCGGGATATCAGCCACCGTCCAGGTCTCTTTGCCCATCAGTTCTTCATAAGACCACATCGCACCTTTACCTCCTGCCGGCACTGTCGCTTTGAGCGGCGGCTCGGCCCGCTTTCATCTGCTGTCCTTTTTACATCAGGTGGCCACAGGCTGAGGGTAGTCTCCCGTCTGGCCGGCTCGTACACATACCGGGTAATGACCGCCACTTGCCGGCCGTCGGGCAAGATGAAGCGAGAGATGACCGGTAACTTGCGCTTATCCTGCGGATGGACAATCACCCACCAGTTGATCTGGCATCTCTTCTCATCGACGTCGCCCCAGTCTCCGGCCAGATGCCGGCAGAGCAGGGCAATACCCTGTACGCCGGCCTGGCGCAGCACAACCTGCGTTTCATCCGGGTAACAGATCGTTCCGGGAGCAAATAGAGGCTTAGGTCGCATTTCCGGCCTCCTGCACCGATGTTGGCGGTGCTGCCTGGAGCGCTTCTAGATAGGGCTGCCATCGGCCCAGTTCCCAGATCTTGCGGCAGCTGCCATGGGACAGGCGCCGACATCGCTCACTATCGAAGCTATGGCCCTGATTGGCTGCCTCTACATGGACGGTTAGCTCTTCCGGCCGGACCCGCCGGGCGCAGGCCGGGCAGATATCCCGGCGGATCACCTCCCAAGCTTCGATCGGCCGGCCGCAAAGCTGAGCCGGACCGGGAACCGGCTTGACCCCATACCAGACCGGGTAGGCCAGCGGGTAATGATGGTCTGGCTCAACATAGACGAGCCAGCGGTGCAGCAGGTAACGTTCGTCTTCAGCCAATTCGGATTGAGGCGGGAGAGAAGCGCGGTGAGCAATGATCGGCTTGCGCCGGGGCCGGCCGGTGAGGTTGATAAAAAGCTGCGCAGCGTTCTTTGGCCATGCTGCCGGCAGAGCCAGGTCGTTGCTGTGCTGAAGTGTGTGAGCCAAGAGTTCCAGGGTCTGCCGTTCGTCGTAGTTCATATCGCTGATAAGGACGTAAGCACAGCCAGGCCACAGCTCACCATCAATCTGCCAGATCGTGCTATCTGTATGGTTATATTCCACCTGGGTCGGCGCCCAGCCGCTCAAGCTCCAATCGTACCAGTCGCCGAGGTTGCAGGCATGTAAACCAGGCCTCAGGCCGAGGTCGTCCCCGGTCAGCCGGGGCTGCTCGGGCGTACAACCGAACTGTTCCGCCCAGGTCTCATTAGGGTGGGACATATCCCGGGGATCGGCTGAATTTTTCAAGACCAGGTACAAGCCTAAAGATGTGCTCCGGGGCAACAGATAATGTGCCGCCCCATAGTGGTAATGCTCCCAACTACAGTCCACCACAAAGCCCGGATCGCCAGCTGTGTACCGGCTCTGGTAGCGTGCGTTGCAGCGGTTGCACCAGACGGAGGCAAAATCGAGGCTGGTGAATTCGGTCCCACCGCACAAGGGACATTTAATCAGGGCGAAGGGAGGCAGCCGGTCAACATAGGCCATTTGCACCCCCCAGTCCTCAAAGGCGGCCTGCTCCAGGGTGCGGAAGGCCGCCATCGCCGTGATGGCCTGAGGATCGGCAACCACTTCTGCTTCAGCTTCGCTCAACGGCCGGTCCAGGGCTACCGTCTCACCGGTGGTAAGACGATACAGATACTCGATCTCTTCTTCAGCCTCGACCCGAACCGGTTCCTGTTCCAGTAACCATGTCCCTGTCGCCAGGGTGATCTCCTGTCCACCCACCAACCGGGCGTAGCGCAGGTGGACATCCCACGAGCGGGGACGGGTGGCAATCAGTTGTGTTTTGAGTTCAAATAGTTTAGACATCGCTCTTTTTCCTTTCGCTTGGTAAGCCAACACAGGCAGCCACTTGATAAGCTGCCTATGCATCAAAACTAAATCTTTCTTTTTAAGGTCTGATAAGGCCCCTACAAATCCCCGGCGAATCCCTCGGAAAACCCCGGTCGAATCCAAGGAAAACCCTGGCAAAATCTCCGCAAAATCCTGGCGCCAGCCCCTACACTCCGGGTTGGCAATGGAAGGCGTCCGATTCTGGGGTCTGGTAGACTCCCCGCATCCTGGCCATAGAGCCTGGTAAATCCTCCACAGATGCCCGGCAGAACCTCTGGAAAACACCCACTTCCTGCGCCCAGGAGCCCATAGGGCCACCTGGCTAAGCCCGGCCCAAACCGCCAGGGTTCGGTAAGACCCCGGTGAACCCTTTGCAAAAGTCCGGGAGACTTCCCGGAAAACCCTGGGAAAGTCTCAGTAAAGATTTGCATTCTGCGAGCACAGCGGCAGCCAGGTATGCGGGGAGAGGCCGGTAAATCCCGGTGAACTCCCCGCAGAACTCCGCAAAAGCTCAGGAAGACCTACCTAAAAGCCCCGCAAAGCCTCACATCCTGCTGGAACAGGTCAAATTCGCAAGTCCTCCCTCGGATGGGTGTTCCTCGGGCCGGTTTTTTAGAGGTATTTTCTTCGATCCAGCCCTTAGCGGGCCAGATAGCAGTTCCAATGCGTACCGGCATTCAGGCCGCGTATTGAAGTGCTGTTCGGTTGAAGAATTTGGGGAATGGTGGGATGAGTACTTTCACGCCTCAACGGTCGTTCAACTGGGGAATTCCCCAGTTAGGTTGAAGCGTGAAAGGATGTTGATAGTAGGGTGACAGTCTCCTGGTCGTAACTACCCGACCCATCAGCTGAGTAACAATCCTGTTGCACCCGTTTGAGAGCTTCAGAGTATCAGTTGTCCGGTCTCTTTAAGGTGACAGAGGGTTTCGATACTCCGGCGCAGCTCGTCGATAGTGTAGTAGACCGCCTTTATTCGCTCATCCGGCAGACGGCGCCAGGTCGGGGGCATCGCTGCCTCGGGGTGAGTCGCCGGCCAGAGGATGGTGATCGGCCAGCGGTCATCGGTCGGGTCCGGTAAGCCGGCCTTGATCCAGCCCCGCAAATCAACGCCATCCCGGGCCATTTGATTGGCGTCATCCCAGAAGGGCGCCAGCGCCGGGCGTTTGGAAGAACCTGGAGCCAGTACCGGGTATTGGTATCGCCGGCCCGGTCGGCATCCAACGCGACCAGAACCATCGAAGCGCGGGCCAGGCGGGCCAGCCAACGGGGCCGCCTGGCCCCGGAGACGCTGCCGGTGGCCACCGGGACTACCAGGTCGCCGGCAGCCTGCAGCACGGTCAGGCAGTCAATCTCGCCTTCAAGCAGCATCACTGGCTGGCCCCGAACCAGGGCATCGGCGTTATAGAGCGCCTCGTGGTCTGTGGTCACCGTTGGCCTTCGGGGTAGACGCGAGGGCTGATGTAGCGAGAGCCATCTTCGCCCAGCTCTTCGTCGGGCCGCCTGACCCGGATGCGCCAGAGCTGCCCGGCGATGAGCCAGGGAATGACGATGCCACGCGGCAGCCAGATTTGCGGCCGCCGCTGAACCCCCACGCTTCCGGCTCGTCCCAAATGTCGGCCGGGTTCCAGCCCAGGCCGGCCCAGCGGAGGGTCGCGTCGGTCAGGCCGCGGCGGTGCAGCTCGTCCAGCCCAGGCCGGCCGGCCTCAGACCAGAGATTGGCCTGGGCAGCAGTTACCAGTTCCTGGCCGCGCTTCTGCCAGGCCGACGAGGGTGGGGCCAGGCGGCGCGCCGTGTGAGGAGATAACGACCGGGGCGGCGGTGATCGAGCCGGTTGCTCGCGTTTCTCAGGTAGCTCGATCCCGGCCCGGCCGGCCACGTCGGCCAGGGCCTCGGCAAAGGTCCAGCCGTTGAGTTCCATCAGCCAGGCATAGATATCGCCGGGCTTGTTGCCGGTGCGGCTGTTCCAGAAATAGAGCTGTTCCTCGGGTTTGACCACCAGGGAATCGTGGTTTTGGCCGTGCAAGTACCGACCCTGCTCGATCAGCGGTTCGGTTTCGGCGATCACCGCCTCCAGTTT
Source organism: Anaerolineales bacterium (assembly GCA_015075185.1). Classification (GTDB taxonomy): domain Bacteria; phylum Chloroflexota; class Anaerolineae; order 4572-78; family J111; genus DSQQ01. The sequence continues at coordinate 127,976 of JABTUW010000007.1, forward strand.
AACCAACTTTTTGAGGGATTGTGGGTCCACTTGGGTTTCCTTTCTGGAATTCTTGGAATGCATGGAATCCATGCAGAGGTTTCCGGTTTGATCCATATTTCGATAGGGTCCCATGAAAATCCATGCTTTCCCTAAATTCCCTTGCCATTTTTTCTCAAGGTGAAATAAGACGTATTGCTTTTGTGCTCGCTGGTCAGGCTCAGGCCGACCAGGGCCAGGGTGCCGCGACCCTCGCGCAGCTTGAAGGCGATGGCTTTGCCGCCGCCCAGGTAAGGCAGCTCCGCGCCGCAGCGGTCCAGGGCGGCGACCAGGTCCTTGGCCCGGCCATGCCAGTAGTTCATCTCGCCCAGCAGTTCGTCGGCATACTCGATAATGGCGGCCAACAGCCGATCTTCCTCACCCACGACCAAGGCCTGGGCCTGCTGTAGAGCCATCAGGGCGGATTCGGCCTGGTCTGGATCAAAGGCCCAGACCAGGGCGGCAAAGTCGGTGAAGCGGGAGGGCAGGCCGGCCGGGGCTTGCCGCATCTGGGGCAGGAGGGTGGCTGCCTGCCGGACCAGCCAGGTCAGCACGGCCGAGCGATGCTGCTCGACCTCGGCCAATATTTTTTTATCGGACTGCCGGCGGCTGTTCTGGAATTCGCCGGTCAGCAGTGGCAGGGTGCGCTGGGCCACGTCGAGCCGGGCGACACAACTGCCGCTGCGGGTCGACAGCAGAGGCACAGCCCGGGCCCGGCGGCGGTCAATGACGGCGTTGGAGTAGAGTTTGCGCCGGTCATAGTTGACGCCGGTGACGAGGGCGGCCAGAAAGTCGGGCAGCCAGGGAGGCGGCTCACTATCGACGTTGTCCAGGCCCAACAAAGGCAGGCCGACGGCCAGGGTCCACAAGTCGCGGGCATCCTCGCTGACACTGGTGGGGATGGTATCCAGCATGAGCTTGCAGATGGCTTTGATCAGGGTGGTCTTGCCGCCATCCATCTGGCCAATGGCGGCCAGGATGGGGGCGGGCCGGATGTCGGCGATGATGGCCACCAGCCAGGCATCGAGCAGCAAGCGCTGCACCGCCGGGGTATAAGCCGGCAGGTTGGGCGGGGTGGTCAGGGCCGGGTTGAAGGCAGTCAGGTCTGAGGGGGGGCGTGGCTCAGGCGCCGGTTCCCAGGCCGGTAGGACGGAATCGCCGGCGAAATAGATCTTGTTGGCCCCGTTGTGAAGCGCCCGCAGCGCCGGTTGGCCCTGTTCATCGAGCGTGGCTTTAATCATCCGCCGGGGCCCGGCACTGACATACAGCGTCTGCTTGCGGCGGGTGGCGAAGTGGACCAGGCAGACGCGCCGGCCCTGGAGGAAGGCAGCCTTTTCCAGATCGCCCAGCAGCCAGGTGAAGGCCGGCTCGCTGATGTTGAGGCCCGACTCCGCCAGCATGACCCGGACGGGAACCAACTCACCGGCCAGAGGCCAGATGGCGTGATCGTCGCCGGCCAGGTAAGGTTGGCCCTGGAGGTCTTCGCCGATGTCCAACAGCAGCCGCTTACTGTTCACCAGCAGCTCCCGGATGGCATAGGCGACCGCTTCTTTGCGGTTGCGGCTGTTGAGTTTAGGCAGGGTCAGGGCCTGGCGCACGAAGCCGGCCAGGTCAGCCAGGCGGCGGGCGTCGTCGATGTTGGGCGCCGGCGTGTCCGAGTCCACCGCCAGGAGCCGGCGCACCATGGCTGTCGCCCCTTCCAGGGGCGGCGGTCCATCTGAGGCGTAGAGCTTGACCAGGTCAGGGTCGGTCCGGGCCAGGATTTGCCAGGCCTGGCGCACGCCGGTATGGCCGCCGTCACGATGGGCTTCCAGGAGGATGTCGAGGGCTTCGGTCCAGGGGCCGTAATCGACCCCGGCCGGGTCGGGGGGCGGCGGGTTGCCGGCCAGGAGTTCCTTGATGGTATCCCTGGCCCGTTCGTCTTGATTTTTGCTCATAGGACCTCTCGCTTTTTGTTGAATGATAGGTATTCGTTTCTATCCCGGCAGTATATGCTCAACCGGAGTATTGCGTTGTCGAGCTGTCGGCAAGTGTCAGGTGTCTAGGCTTTGTCCCGCCTCGGCAGGGGGAACTTCGAGCCAATAGCAACTGCTAAACGGCGGCTCGAGCAGATCGGCGGAGGCCACAAAGCCAATTTTGGCCCCGGTTCGAGAGAACAAGGGCGCGCTGTTGGGAGCGGCCGGGTTGGGCGGCCCCACCTGGGCTTTACCCAGCCTGACCCGGCCCGGCTCTCGAGCCGTGGCCAGGGCGATGATCTCCACATCTTCCGGCTGGATTTCTTCAGGAAACAATATTTCTATGAATTGCTGGGTTGACATCAAGCAAATCCTTTCTTTAACTGGCTACAAAGTTGAACCCCGGCGCTGTCACTTGCCGGGGTTCCGATTTTTATATAGGTCTGTGAATGTTGGCACGGTCACCGGGGGTGGTTTCCGCGCCGGACGACTCTGGCTATTCTCTTTGCCGGGCGATTGCCCCACTAGAGGAGCGTTGGAGTCTGCTTGCTTCCGGCGTGATCGCCATGCCTTGTTGACTTCTGTAAGCAGGTTAGGGAATAGGTGTGGCCACCAGATGCCAGCCACGGCAAATCCCAGGCAGACAGCGCGACTAACGGGGTCTGATATCGCCGTAATGGCGGTGGTGATACTTAGATGCGGGTTATGGATTCTCACGACCCCTTCTTCCCGTTGGTCGGTCTCCATTCCCAGGCGGGTCAGCCATCCGGCGACCTCATCCAAGGGGGCGAAGGTCAGCTCGACCAGGCGCTGCGTAATGATCCCGTCCATCGTCGCGGCTCCTACAACTCAGTTCTATCGGCCCCGGCGACATCGGAGCAGGATAGTTTCGTTATGTCGTTATTCATACTGATCTCCTGATCTTTCTGAAGAGTTGTTCAAAGGTTTGTTCGTCGGGTTTCACCCGGTCCACCGGCCGGGGCGGCGGAGGGGTAGCAGGCGGCGCAGTCGCCTCCTCCTCATCGAGCTGAGGCGGTTCGACAGCCGGCACATGGGGTTCGGGTTGAAGATACAGCGCTTCGGGATGTTGTTGTTGGTAGGCGGCGATGTCCTGGACTGCCCTGGCCATTTCCAACTCGTAGCCGTTTAACCCATGTAGCATGGCATTGATACGGGCCAGTCGGTCCAACTGGGGATTGCCGCTCTGCGGGTAGAACATAATCAGTCCATCCTTAACGGCCCAGGGAGGAAACTGGGCTGCGGCGGCCAGCATCATGACCCCGGAGTCGATCAGCGCCGGCCCAATGACAAGAGGTTCGCAGTAAGGCAGGATCTCGGTAAACCACTGCTCAAACCGCTCGCCCGGCTCGGGCTGGATGAAGTTGGCTGGCCTGACCTGCCGGTAGGTGAAGTGAGCCTGGATCAGCACCTGGCAGGCCAACTCTTCCCCGTTGGGGATAGCGGCCTGGGCCACCTCGAGGGCGGCCGGCCAGGATGGAAAGTAGGGCCACCAGTCCTTGCCCAGCGCCAGGCAGGCCAGGTAGACCTGGCCGATGACATCCGGGCTGAAGGCAGCCTGGGTCGCATACCAGCCCAGGTCCAGGCCAGCAGCGGCGATGAGTAGGGCGAAGGTCTGGGAGAAGGCGACCTGCATCTCCCGGTAGGCGGCCGGATACGTTTCGGTCGCTTTCAGGTAGCGTTCCCGGGCTCGGCGATAGACTTCTTTGACCTCGGGGGGATCGTCGATGAACTGGCCAGTCATGGCATAGGTCCGGGCATTATCGGCGTACAACTGTAAGGCTGCTTCGAGCATGCCGGTCCAGTCCTCAAGAACCACGAAGGGAGGCAGCGAGGCGATGGCACAGACGCGCCGGATGTGCTCGACGATTTGGACTACGTAGGGGTTCTCGACCTCGGTGGGAGCGGGCGGCCGGGCCGGGAGCAGCGGCTCTTTTTTGGGCAGCGCCAACGGCAGCCGCCGCTTGGGTAGACCCTGCTTGGCCTGTCCGGGTGACTGACGGTGTCCAGCCTGTTTTTTCCGGGACATGGTTACACCTCCTCGGCGGGGATGACGGCCCCAGTTTCCTCAGACCAACCGGCTAGGTTGACCCGCAATCCCAACCTGGCCTTGTCTTTTTCCCCAGCGCGCAGCCGGGCTAGAGTATCCAGGCAGGCCAGGCAGCTACAGGTCTCGCCGCCGCACTCAACGCATTGACCTTTGTTGTCAGCATGGGCGGGGTTGGGTCGTAGGCAGTCCTGGCATAGACTTTCCGTCATCACCAGGGAGTCGGCCAAAATAGCCCGGACCACTTCATCCAGGGTAGTGAGCGGTTGGCTGGTTGTTTTATCCCGGTAGAGGTGGTTACCTCGGGCTAAACCATCGTCTATACTGGCGACCAGCTTCAAAGCAGCGAAGTAGGCTGCGGCCTGCTCCGCTGCGCTGCTTACCCCAGATGGCCAAGCTGGATGAGTGCCCGCCGGAAAACCGGTTATCTTGAGTTGAGTGCCATTTTGTGGGCAAGTACCATTGACAAACATCTTATTTTTTTCCTTTCTATTCACTACCGTACATTTTTAAGGAAAGGCTGAGAATTTAAGAGACGGCTATCACCGGGGTATACTTCAATTTCACCACAAAAAAGGAGTATACCGTATGAGTGACAACCGTCGGGTTTATCGTCGCATAAAACAAGGATTATTGCAACTTTATCCGAAACAGTTGAGTGGCAACCAAGCCCGCCATTTGAATACTCTGACCGGGATGATGACCGGGATTGTCCAGAGCAAACGTTGCCATTTTGAGTTGATGGCGGCCAAGGCCCCGGATGAAAGCCAAGTCGCCAGCCGGGTCAAACGGTTCAGTCGCTATACTCAGAATGAGACGATTGACCGCGAAAGCTACTTTATGCCTTTCATTGAAGAGTTGGTCGCCGGTTTAGCTCGACAGGGGACGCTGGTGGTGGTGATGGATGGCAGCGAAGTGGGCCGGCATTGTCTGGCTTTGGTCGTCAGTTTGGTTTATAAAGGGCGAGCCCTACCTTTAGCCTGGACGGTGGTCACAGGCAACAAAGGTCACTTTCCTGAAACCGCCCATGTCGAGTTGTTGGCTCAGATCAAAGCCATCATTCCCCCGGAGACCGATGTCATTTTCCTGGGCGATGGGGAATTTGATGGCCTGACCTTACTGGCCGAAATTGAAGCTGCCCATTGGCATTATGTCTGTCGCACCGCCCATAATCGCTGGGTGTGTGAACAAGAAACCTGGCTGCAACTCGACGAATTGGGCTTACAACCCGGTGATTATGTCTGTTTACCGGAAGTTGACTTTACCCAACAGGTTTATGGCCCGGTCTTGGTTCTGGTCTGGTGGCATCCTGATTACCAAGATCCCCTCTACTTGGTCTCTAATTTCGAGTTGGGGGAAGAAGCCATCTATTGGTATCGCTACCGGTTCAAGATTGAAACCTTTTTCTCCGACCAGAAAAGTCGAGGCTTTCATCTGCACCAAAGTCACATTTCTGACCCGCACCGCTTAGCCCGCCTGATGATCGCCGCTTGTTTGGCTTACATCTGGATCATCTGGCTGGGGGTTATCGCCCAACGGGATCAATGGCGAACCCTCATTCATCGTTCTGACCGGTGTGACTTGAGCTTGTTTCAACTCGGCTTACGGTTGTTAGATTATTTTCTCAATAATGATTTACCCATCCTTTTCTCTTTTTATTTCTCGCGGTCGGTTTGATTAAAAGTGTACGGTAGTGAATGAAAATGATATAAAAAAACTACTTGTCAATTATAACCGGCGCTTACAGGCATTGTTTGCTTATGAAAAAAGCGTTGAACAATGGGGGGAAAAATGGTAGAATGGGGGAAGTTTATGCCCTATCAATATGATAGGAAAATTGATGACAACCGAGAGTAAATATTTATTCGCGTTTTTCCCTTATCTAAAAACCTCAGACCCTGTGCCTTATCGAGGACTTGTCGTCAGGAATAGTGACGATTTAGCTGATCTACCAACCGAGGTGACTCAGCATTTGGAAATACTTCGCTCCATGTTTTTCCTACGAGACAATCTTCGAATTCAGAAGATGTCTTATACGTATCACATTTCCGAAGATGATGAGAATGGAATATCTCAATTCATGCAGCAACTTCTTGAGTTTCAATCACTTGTCTGTTTTATTTACTCTTCTCCGGATCCTACATCTGGCGACCCATTTTTGAATTATGAACATTCAAGTTTCTACCTACTAAGACCAACACGATTTTCAAAATATTTGGTTTTGATGATCATAATGTGGAGTTGCTCGCAGATGCAGAGCAGTTTGAAGGGGATGAAAGAGAAGAAATTGAGGGTATGAAGGCCAACTAAATAATAAATCACATTTTGGGTAACAAAGAAGGGCCGTATTTTTCCACCAGCCGCACATATGTGGCTCAATATTTCTCAAGATTTGCATTCAGATTTTTATTATCGTTCAAGACACTCTCTCCGCTATCAACCAGTAATAGAGTATTTTGCCACACGGAAAGATAGTAATCCATTAGGCCAGCGAGTTTTAACAGCAATTACGTGGTACAATCGTACTCTGAAAATGGGAATTGACGAAGAAGTAGCCTTGGTTAATCTTGCTATTGCGTTTGAGAGTCTACTTGATCTTGAACAGGGAGAGAAGGTCACTGATCGCTTTAAAGAGGCTGTCAGACTTCTTCTTGGAGGTTTTCCACGTCTAGATAGTTGGTTAACACAGTTCTATGATGCCCGTTCAGAAATCGTTCATGAGGGAAAATCACAAAAGCTAATGTTCATGGCTACAGATAACCCTAAAAAACGCTCTGATGAATTAATATACCGTTCATTGGTTTCATATGGGCGACAGATTTTTCAAGTGTGTGTTGCCACCATCCTTACAGGGGCAAGAATTTCGGAACAATTGAGGCTACCCTCAATGCTAGTTACAAACCAGCAGAGATTTGAGCGAATTTGTCAGACTCTTAGCAAAGGTGAAAGAACGGCTGGTGAACGCATATTAGCTGTAAGTCAAGATGTGAGTGAAATTGAAACCTATCGATTTGTTTCGGAAAAAGGACTCACAGTTGATCAGTTGATAGGCACTGCGAAGTTATTGGTCCAGCAATTTCTTGATACCGACCCTGATTTTCCTCCCGAACTGATTACACAAATGAAGGATTTCATCAATACCAAATCTAGCCAGCATTATGAAGCGTTATCGTTGTTAAGAGAAATTTTGAATAGCTTTGAAAGATTACCATCAACTCAACCAATTTTATCAACCGATGTGCAAATTATTGTCAAATCGCTTATTGAAAGCGTTTGGCACTACGTTTTTATGTATTATTTTCAATTGAAACGCAAGCAGACAGAAGAACAAACGGCGTAAATAATGACCAAAGTCGCCGCCCAACCAGCACGTCATGCTGATGCCCCGAGATCATCGTTTATTCAGGGAGTCCTATGTATTTGAACGACATCAAAGATTTTAACGATACTGGCCACCGGATCGACTCAGCTACAGCAGTATTTCAAAAAAGGATCTACCATTTACACTTCTTAAAGAACCAAGAGGGTTTGGACATCTTTGTAAGAGTGCTCCGAACTTATCAATGTCTATTCCAATTGTGCCTTACCGAATTGTTGTTAGATTTCAGTTACCAATTAAGATCATCAAGCATCCCTGTGCCATTAAAAAACATTGCTCAAATCCAAAAGAGCCAACACGCTCAGAAATCGATCCATCAGCGATCGTAACTCATTCAGTTTTGAAAAAGGTACAAAGGGGTATTGGGGAGGACCACCGAAGGGACACCATTTATATACTATTGGTCAAAGGTCATTAGATTTAATAAATAAAGTGATTGAGGCCCGTCATAACCTAATATATCGGCCATTTTTACTTAATCGTGGCGGTAAATTTGGGAAGATTGTAGCTTGTTAGATTTGCTTCAAGACATTCCGAACGTTGATGAGGTGGAAACTGCGTATAAAGAATTCATTCAAGCAATGCTGAAGCTCTATCTTGAGGAACAAGAAAAGTGGAAAAATTTACCGCCACCGCCTCCTCTTACAACAAAAGACTCGACCAGTAGACAAGCCTGTGCAGCCCTTTATTCTACTTCCTTTCTAGAAGGATTATTTGATGCTTACAGGGACATACGTAATAATCGTCTAACAGAAACTTTATTGTTGTCTTATGCTCGTATGCTAAATCCAGACAATCTAGAAATAGTCGACTCTATAAAAGTATATCAAAGACAATTATTCAATTCAGTAGATTTCTTCACGATTGTCAATATTGGTGAGTAACAAGTTTGTAAATACCTAATAATACTGTATATGAATTGGTTAGTTGGTAACAGGGATGAGGGAAGAACAGATAGGGTCAGGCGGCTGGGCAACCGGCTGTGGAGTAGCTCGGGTATAGCCTGTGGTCAAAACCCTGGGAAGCGAAACAAACAGCAGAGGCACCCGGTCTTCTTCCGGCGCGGATACTGCGTGGGAGGCCGAATCAGTGGGTTGAGCCATTCTAGCAGACAATTGAAGAAGCGGATTTCGACATCCAGAGCCAGCAGTAAATCCTGTTTGACCCGCTCGTCGAACGTTTCCTTTGGAGGTAGGCCACGGCCAGGTGGGAGCGGTGGCGTTCCCGCTTGAGAAAGATGAAAAAGGCTGGTTATCTTTGGCCAGCAGACCGGACAGGTCGAGCGGCGGCAACGGGCGGTCTGAGATGAAGAGCATACCCACGGGTCATCGAGCACGGCATCGACGGCCCTGGCCAGGCCGCTGAAGTAGCGGTGATCGCGGATAAGCCCGGCCCAGTGGCTGACTGATGAGGCCGGGCTGTTGTTTTTAGGCGTTTCGGGCTTTTGGGGTAAAAAGTAGCGCTTATCTTGCCGCAGGTTATCCATCTCCTGCTGCAGGCGGTCAGCGGCATACTGGAAGATGATTGACCAGGATCGTCAACTCCGTCCAGGTAAACCCGGCCAGGTCGAGGGGAATGGTTTGAGCGATTGAAGGCATAGCAAATTCTCCTTTAAGGGTATTTTGATCAGGAACCGGCGCACGAGGTCGCACAGCAACCGAGGTTGAATCCAGCCGAGACCCTGCTCGCCCCATTCGTATTCTTGCACCCAGGCCGGCAAGGCGGCCCGGTACGCGGCGTACTGAGGTGAGTCTGGCTCAGTCAGGATGAAGACGAACCGATGTTTGGCGCCGTCCTTCACAAACCGAACCTGCTGCCGGCGCAGCTCTGAACTGAAATTGCGGCCGTTTTTGTAGACCGATTTGACCTGGCCGGTAGCCGGGTCAATGTACCGGGTGGGCTGGGCCCGGCTGCGGCTGACCCCGGCATATAACGCCCCGGCGGTGTAGTAGATCCTGCCGGCCACCGGCGGCGACTCCAGCCAACGAGGACCCTCGATGAGCCAGCCGGCCATACTATCCAGACTGAGCAAGTATCGAAAATCGCGCTCCGGGTCCCGGCAGCGCATATCGCGGGGGAAGGACAGCGTGATGTCCCGTAGAAAAGCAACCAGGTCGTCGCTGCCGATGCCGGCGCCCCACAGGCGCATTAGATAGGCCGTGTATGGAGCCAGGTCGGGGCCAACGGCGGCCATCACCGGGCGGTTGCCCCACGGGGCCGGGCCGATCCGGGCCACTGCCCGGCATTTGCCGTTGACCCGCAGGCCGTAATTGATGAAGTCAACGGCTGCCCCCGGTCCCCGGCTGACCCGGTGTGGCGCTTGATACTTGCGCCCAAACCAGGTGCGCCGGGGGACGGGCTTGCTGAGGATGTCAATGGCCTCGGTCCTGGGGATGATTTCGAGCGAGGCCACTTCACCGGAAGCGAGTTTTAGGTTCATACCGGCGCTCCCTCCTTTGGCGGTGGCAGGGCGCGCCGATATATTTCTTCAAACGTTGGACTGACGATGGGGGGCGGAGTTGGGTAGGGCTGAGCCATAATGTCGAGCGTAGTAACGCCCCCCGCTGTGATCGTCTTGACTACCCGGATGGGCTTTTCAAAGCCGGCCAGCATTTTTTCGAGCTGCACCATAAAAAGCCGGGCCGTGGCGTCGTCCATCTCGAAGATTTCGTGAAGCTTGATCCCACCGGCTGTCTTATTCGAGATCGTAATCTCCAGGGTGGCCATTGTTTATGACTCCTCTGACGGCGCCCATAGGGAAGCGCGCTGGTATATTTCTTGAAAGGTCGGCGAGGGCAGGTCGCCGGTCCGGCCGGTTTGAGCAGCCTTACTGAGCTTGGGATCGGGGGGTGTGGAGGGCCGGACTTGTGGCATGGATTGGAGCAGTTGTTGTTCTTCAAGAACGGCCAGGGCCTGCTGGGGTGGCACTTCAAAGTGTAACCCCAGAAAATCAACGCCGCCGGGGACAAAGGCCATGGTCGCCAGGGCCTCGACCAGGGCGGACACGGCTTGAGCAGTCCGGCCCGGGCTGCGATACAGGATAGCATCGCCGTGGGCGGCAATAACCTGGGCCAGGTCGTGGCGAGGAAAGCGCAGGACCCGCTGCCCCAACACGTATTCATGGATGACCAGGGGTACAAAGGCCGACAGGTGGCAGCGGAGCAGGTGAGCCTGGGGACTATAGCGCCCACTATCGTTCATCAGAACCCCTCCTCTTCGCCAAAGTCCAGGGCGACCAGGTCGCCTCCGTAACGAGCCACGTTGGCCGGCCGGGCATCCCAGCAGCGGCCGAGCTGCTGCAAGCAATCCCGCAAGAAGCCCAGCACAAAGGCCATGTATTCAGCGGAGGTGGTATCGACCGACAGCTCCGCCTCGGGCATCAACAAGACCCCATGGTCGGAGCCACAGGTACAGGGATGCCTCTCCGGCAGGATCTCCTGGCGGAGACCATGAACCGGGCAGACCTCCCGGTCGATGGCGTCAGGTACCGGCCACGCTTCCCGGTAATCCAGGACCGGCAGGGCCAGCGCTTGCCCGGCGAAGTGCCGTTGGGCGGCGACCTCTTGGGGTTCGATGTGGCCCACTTTGGCCACCACCCTCGGCGCCACCCGGTACACGACCGCATAGCCGCCCATGCCTAGCAGCGTCCGTTTTGACCAATCTATATCAGCAATACAGTGCATCATGAGATTCCTCCTGGTGATAAGCCCCAGCCGGGATCTCAAATGGTTCCGGCTGGGGCTATGTTTTCTATTGAACGGTCGGCTGCGGCTCCTGAATCGGCTGATGCCAATCGCAGTTGGCGCAGCCGAGGCCGGGCACAACTTCCCCGCTTTCCAGCTCGATCTCTTCCTCGACGATCTCACCTTGGCAGTGCGGGCAGCCCTCTTCACGCCAGTTGCAGGCGGCGCAGAAGTTGACATGGATGAGAATACCCTGCCACTCATCCTGGCCGGTTACGATCTCGCCGCCGCACACCGGGCAGCCCTGACCGGGTTCCGGCCCGGCCGTTCCAGGTTCAGGCGCGGCGGGCTGTTCTCGCCGCTTCGGAAAAACAACCCGGCCGCCGGCGATGGCGGTGCTGCGGGTCACCCCAGTGCGCAGGTTGACGAAGGTGGCCATCATATTCAAGTCCCGGCTTTGCAGCAGGCGATAGAGGTAAATTCCGACCCAGGTGGCCATCAAGCGGTTGATCATGGCACTCTGCTCGGCCAGGGCGGTGAGCTCGGCGCAACTCAAGTTCTCTTCAGCCGGTGGGCGATCCCGGTCGGCCAGCAAGCCAGGTTCCTGGAGGTGAGGCAAGGGGAGGTCGGTACAGAAGCCCAGCGGCGATAGTAGAGGCTCTGGCACCAGGCTATTGCCCAGGAGAACCTGGCCGTTGACCCGCTCATTGCCAGCGTCAAGCCAGATGAGCCTGTCCCGGCCGGTAGACCAAGGCCATTTCTGCAAGCGGTCGGTCATCGCCTCGGCGATGTCGCGGCGGGCGCAGACGTTATCCACCGCGCCGACCACAATCATCAGGCTGCCGTTGGTGGTGTATTTCGGTTGGTAGCGGTCCAGCATGGCCGCCGAGAAGCGCTCGACCACCGGCGTGATGGTGACCCCAAAGGCAGCAGTGTAACGCCAGGCCAGGGTGAAGGCCTTGGGTGCGCCCAGCTCGGCCCGGCAGAAGTTCTGGCGAACCAGGTTTTTCTCCTCTACCGTATCGGGATCCACGAAGTAAAGGCGCATGTCGATACCGGCCGTGGTTGCCCAACTGGCCAGTTGGGCCAGGATATGAGCGACGAATGACCCGGTACCGCCTGTACCCACCAGCAGGATGACCACCCGGTCGGGGTGGCCAATCTCGAGCCGGTACTGCTTGTTGATATTGATCTTTTGAGCCAGCCGGTCAAGCTGGGGTTGGGCCGCGGCCAGGGCTCGGCGCAAAAGCGGCTCCAACCACTCTACCAGTTTCTGGTAGCCGTATGACTGCAACTGCTTGAGATAAGTTAAGGGTGACATCATGACCTCCATGAGAAAAATTTTGAGAACCAGCCGTCTTCTTGTTCGGCCTGATAGATAGCTGCTTCGTCTACATAGGTATCCACGAACGGTCCCAGGTCGTCGAACAGGGCCAGGCCCGGCACGTTGTACAACCAGTGGCCATACATGCCCAATCTCAGGATGAGCTGGGGGGTGGCATGGTCGATATGGCCCATGACAGCGTAAAAGCGGCCACCTTGTTCATCGCCGTCATCGGTCCCGGAAAAGAAAGCCGGCATGGTATGGTGCGAATGTAGATCCAAAACCACGCCGGTCGGGTCGTGGCTGTAGCCGACCCGGCCCCAGGACTGGGCCTGTTCGGGCCGGGTGACCGTCCAGCCTTGCGCCGGGCTGTACCTAAAGTGGTACATGAACTCGATATCGATATTGCTGCGGGCGTCGGCCAGCACATCCAACAGCAGCCGGCCGGGGATACGCGGCACCTTGAGCTGCAAGGGCCGGAGGGGGTAGGGCTGTAGATGCAAGCCGATCAGCTTCTCGGTGATGGGGGCCAGCAGCGCATCGGCCGAGGCATAGGGTGTTTCAACCCTTTTGATGATGCCCTGTTCGGCGATCACGTAATCGTAGAGCCGCTCCGGGCGCTGCATGGGGTGGCCCAGGTACATATAAAGTGGAATTAAGTTCGACTTAAACATCTTTGATCAAACCTCCCAGGGTCAAGCGGGTTTGGACCAGGTCCTCCACCGGGTAACTCTCTGCGCCGGCCTGATTGAGCGCGCGCCATTGATCCAAGACGCAAGCCGGATGCGCTTTGCTTTTGCTGTTGGACAGGTCGCGGTTGAATTTACTTGAGAAAAAGACCTCAGCGGCCTGCCAGATGGTCAGGGTACCGGCGCGGGGGAAGGGAGCGTTACCGCGGCAGACCCCTTCCAGGCTGACGTTCGGACAGGGGGCCAGGTAAAGGGGGGTCTTGGCGTCGGCGGGCCGTTCGGTCACGGCCCATAGGCTGTAGTTGTACTCGTGGCCGGTGAAGACCAGGCCAGGTAAGGGAATCCGCCAGGCCTGGGCCTCGTTGCGGACGGTGACCAGCCAGGTCCGGGGCGGCAGGTAGATGCCCAGCCGGTCCCAGCCGTCCCTTTTGCTCCAGAAGAGGCAGTTCTCCGGTAGCAGGCCGGAGCCCAGATCAATGCCGGCCAGGGCGGCGGCTACCTCAGCCGGGTCGACGACGTACTTCTCGCTGACTTCACCGGCGAAGAACTTGGACAGGACCACAAAATCGGTGTAGAGGTCCAGCCGCGCTTCCAGGCGGGCGTAATCATCGTCATTCCAGCGGACCTGGGGATAAACCAGGTCCGGGATGGCGACCAGCCTGTTCGACACGTTCACGGCGCGGCGGTCATCGTGATCGTGGTTGGGCTGGCGGCCGTTCAGTGAGATTGGACTACCAGTCGAGTTGTTCATGGTTCATACCCTCCATTAAGAAATTGGCTAACATGGTGAGGCGGCTGGTATCCGCCTCGTACCATTCCATTAATCGTCTGAATTGCTCGATCACCGGCCTGGCCCGCCGCCAGGCCGAGCGGGTCTGCTCGACCTCTGCCTCGGCTGCCCAGCGAAACCAGGGGCCGTCGGAGGATCAAAATCCCGGTCCAGAGATGGTTGCCGGTGCGATGGCAGGCCCAACGGGCCAATTCTGGCAGCCAGCGCACCGCTTCGGGATACAAGCCGGGATCGGCCTCGATGGCGTGCAGCCGGGCCCAGGCAGCGTCACGATCGGCCTGGTCCCACTGGTCGATGCCATCGTATAGTTCGATGGCAATGAGCAGGTCTGAACTGGCCACGCCAACCGAGCCGTCCAGTAAGACGTACAACAACTCCATCGGCGGGAATTTGAGGATGGTGTCCTGGTTCAGGCCGTAGTGCCGGACGGGGATATAGGTCAGAAAGATCGCCAGGCGGTCCCCGTTCTCTTTAGACTCTTCCATCCACCAGGCCCAGGCTTCATTCAGAGCGGTCCAGTTGACTTCCCACCAGCCGGCTTCCTCCACTAGGTTGTTTAGGTGGGCCAGGATCTCCCACCAGCCGGTCTGAGCCAGGTCACCGTAGTCGGCCAGCGCTTCGGGGAAGTGCTGCTCCACCAGGCGCAGGCCGATGATGGTCCGCTCGTAGTTGCTGAGTTGGTTGGTCAATGTTTCGACCTTGACCGGTCGCAAGCGCGGCAGCGCTGCCCAGGGTCGCAACTGGGCATTCGGCGGCTGCTTGGCGGCCTGGTCCGGCCGGTCGTCGGCTAAAAGCCGAGGGGCACTCGGGACAAGGAGACCGGTTTGAGGGCGAGACATCGGGCTACGATCCTTTGACTGGCCTGGGCGACCTGTTCGGCCTGGTGGAGCGCCGCTTCAATCTGGGGTTCGGCCTCAAGCAAGTACGATACCGTCAACTCACCTTCGTTTTCGGCGGCGATTAATTGGTTGAGCAGTTCGATCGCCTGGATCCGGGTCGGCTGGGTGTCGGCGGCCAGGCGTTCAGCGATCAGGCGGGAGGTGACGTCCCCACCCTTCTCGCCGGTTACCTTGACAAAGGTGATCTCCTCGGTGTCGTCGGGCATGAGGCGGCTGTTCCAGGCCCGTTCCTCGAGCTCCCGGTAGGTCTGGGCCAGAAACCGAGCACATCCTCGATGGTGTATTCTGCCCCGGGTCTTCAAAGCACTGGCCGTCGTACACGAACACCCGTTTTTGGGCTTGCGGCTCGCCGGCTCATTCAAGATGATGACCGGTTCCTGTCCGGGCCCGGACGGTTGTTGATGGCTGAAGAAATCGCTTTGTTGGGTCATCATAAATCTCCTCTAGGTTGGTTAAGCTGCTTAAAATTGATAGATGTGAGTGAAACCTCGCGGCCACCCTGGCCGCAGACGGTACTGCGCCGCCCCTTTGCGGAAGGTGTGAGCGTACAACTGGATCGAGGGTCCGGCCGCCGGGAGCGGCCCGAAGCGATCCACCAGTTCCACCTGGTCTTCCAGCCAGGTGTGGAGCCGGGCCGGCCGCTTGTCCAGGAAGTTCTCAGGTCCGAGGACCACGGCCTGGCCGCCCGGCTTGAGGGCGCGGATCGAGACCTCCAGGAAGACATGCTCGCTGCGGATACAGTGGCCTTGATAGGCTTTGCCGGGCCAGTTCCATCTGCCCCGCCGGATCCCGATTGGGGGATTGCATAGGACCAGGTCATACCGGCCTCGATGGCGTCCATGGTCAAAAACGGCATGGCAACCTGCCAGTTAGACCAGGGAAAGAGCTTGCGGCCGACCTGGACACATTCCTCTTCCACCTCGTAAGCATCGACCACCAGGTATTTCCGTAGGAAACGAAGCAGGTAAATCAAGTGGCCGATGCCGGCGCACGGCTCCAAAACCCGGAGTTTCTGACCGGCGGGCGGCAGCCACAGGTACGCAGTCGCTCCAGGGCTGCCAGGCCCGTTTCAAGGCCGGTGAAGTATTGAGCCGAACCCTTGATATCAGGCGGTGTATAGCGGTCGAGGACCTCCCGAGTGGTGAGTGAGAGGTCCTCTCGCTCACCGCGAACCCAGGCCATGATGAGGCGATGGTCGGCGCTCGCGATCTGAGTTTTTTTCTGAACCAAGATAGGGCCTCCTTCAGGCGGCCCGGGCGACATAGAGGCCCGCTTCCGCCGGGGGAGACAACAGGGGAAACTGCCGCTGCAGCCCCTGCAAGGGCTGCGGTTTGTGTAAGGCGATGTAAGCGGCATAGGCCAGCAGGTTGCGGGCGTTTTCACTGACCAGGTAATGCGGGGGTAACCCGGATCCGGAACGCGGCTGTTTAGGGCGAATTCCCGCCAGACCCGGCCGAGTTCGGCGTGCTTGAGTTCCAGGTCTTGCAAGACCTGCAGTAGAGGCGGGTAGAGCCGGACCATTTCCTGGCACATGGCCTGCTTGAGGTCAGCGGCCGGGCCGTTGAACCAGGCCCGGGTGCCGTACTCAGCCGAATGCCCGTTACCGCCAAACTGGTTGAGGAAGGCGCGCAGGCGGTTCACTTCTGAATTGAAGTAGTAGGCCCAGAACGTTTCCTGGTTGGTATGAGCGATAAAGTCACAGTTGTGGTGCAGGAACCGGTACAAGTCCCGGCTAAAAAACAACTTTTTGAAGCCGCTGGTGATAAAGCGCTGCCAGTCGGCCAGGATTTGCTGCTTGCCGGCAGCAGAGAGATATTCTTCATCGACGAAGGCATATTGATCCGCTTCGCCGGCAGCCAGGGATTGAATGGCTATGGTTGTCATAGTACACTCCTTGTTTTTTAAAGTTGATAGAAGAAGATAGGCCCCGGATTCACTTAGAGCCTATCTGGGAGAAACCTAAAGTTATTGAGTTGTGATTGAAAGGGGCTAGAAGCGGCCATCATCAGGACTATATTTAACCGGGAAGGCCGCTTCGTCCCCAGCCGGCCAGGGTTGTTCGGTCACAACGACCGGCGCCGGGATTTCAGTCGGGCGGTTACCCCTGAGCAGCGCCCACAGGCCGGCCAGGCAGCCGGTCACCACTGCGACTAGACCTTTGGCCGCAGCGCGAAAGGCAGGCGAATTCTGCCACAGGTAGGCCACTATAGTGGCGATGGCCACCAAGGTGACGGCTATCGTCGCCGCCACCCACAGACTGCGCTTGTACCGGGCCAGCCACACGCCAACCCGCTGCGTGAGCTGCCTTGCTTTGGCTCTGAGAGCCTCAATCCTGGGGTGGATTTTTTCCCGATAGAACTGCATTAGCTTGGCTTTCATTTTGAAGAAACTCCCTTCTGTGATGATAAGATGGGACAGGCCCCGGACAAGAGGCGGGGCCTGTTTTTAACCGGAGAAATATGCTGTTGTCACGACAAAGCTTATAACAGGCGGCCATCAATCGGCGGAACCGGGATTGTGTCCCCGGCGGACCGGGTCACGACGGTGACTTTGATGATTGGTTGGGTCAGCCGGGTCCACAACAAGACCAGGATGTTGAGTATGCCGGTCCCCAGGCTAGACAGCCCTCGGCCCAGGCCGCTCAAGCCTTCGCCCAGAGTCAAGCCCAGGCCTTTGAGCAGCGCCCACAGCGTGATCAGAATGCTGAGGATGGCTACCCCCAGGGTCTTGACCGTCGCCCGGAAGACGGGTGATCGCTGCCACAGGTAGACCAGAATGGCCGTGGTCACCAGAGCGATGGCCACAATGGCCGTTACCCACCGGATGCGCTTATGCCGGGCCAGCCATGCCCGGCCTTGCTGTTTGGCTTCGCTCACTTTGGTTTTGGCCGCGGCCAACCGGCCGGTCACCCACAGCTTAAACCGGGTTAACCTGGCCCTCGCGGACTTCAGTTTGGGTTCGACTTTGTTTATGTAGAATTTGACCAACTTCGCTTTCATGCCGAAAAACCATCCTTTCTTACGCTGTGAATTTTCATAAAGCCTGGCAAAAATAACGGAGTTTCGGAGGAACCATTTGGCTCCATCCTCTTTGACCTGTTTCGTCTTGGGGTGAACATTGTTCCGATAGAATCTGGCTGCTTTGGCTTTCATCAGAGAAACCTCCTTACATAGGGTAAACTTGGGTTAATAAAAGGTGTGAAAAAAGAGAAGACGACTTCTTTGGTGAACCGCTTCCGGCAGGGAGTCGGGTTTTTCTGTCCCGGCTGCGAGAGCGGTTCAGAGGAAACAGAGGAAATTAGGGGATGGGTGAGGTGAGAAAATATGGGGTTAAATAGGCGTGATGATGTACTCCATACGAAAGATTGGGTGAACCATTCCCGGCTTGAGGAAGTGGACTTTTCTGTCCTGGCCGGGGAACGATCCGAGGGCAAGAGGTGATTTGTGGGGAAATACAACAAGGCCGGTTGGTATTAACCGGCCTTGTTTACTCAGATGATTAGTTTATTGACAGGGGGTTATTGTGATATTTACACTATATATTATAGCACACTTTTTGGCTTCCTGTCAAGTACTTTTTGATAGCGTAAGCGGCGGTGGGTGGACGTGTTGGGCGGCTGCGGCGGGAGAAAGCCTGGCCCAGGTTCCCGCTATCTTGCTTCAAGGTAGAACTTTACCGAGAAACGCAAGCATTGCGCTGTTGAATTACTCAGGCCGCTGCAGCGGCGCGAAATGACTCACGCCGGGTGGGACGACGAATTCCCGCATGGGGGAATGGTCCGGGCGAGATATTCCAATGTTCGCGCTTGATGAATTCTTCATACATCGCTTTGTACGATCACAACAGGCACGCTAATGTTCGCGAGATCGGGCGCGGAGTAGTTGGGTAGCGTTCTCTGCATCAGGCCGACCGCTGCGACGAAGTCGATTGAAGCGGTCCGGCGTGGCCGATAGCTGGGCGTAGTCCTTCGCGTGGCGACTGAAGCCACACAGGTTCAGCGTTGGGCTGGCTTCAATTGATTGACTCCGGAAACTCAGGTCCATGTGCAGGCAAAGAAGAACACCCCCGAAACGCGTGCAGGAGCCTGCGAAGCGAGAGTCAATGCTGTGCATGCGCCGTCGCTCCAGCCTACCAGAGCCGCCTTCTCGACCCGCAATGTATCCATCACCGCCGAAACGTCGGATGCCATCAGCTCATACATAAACGGGCGTTCGTCGCAGGTGTGCTGCGACCGTGTCCGCGGCTGTCTATCAAAACCGCGCGATAGCCGTCGCTGATCAGCGCTGGGACGATATAACCCCAATTGCCGCCATGACCGAGTCCGCCATGCAGCAGGATCACGGGCGGGCCGGACCCGTACGTCGCGTACCAAATCCGAGCGCCGTCGTGTTCGACGTAGCCTTGATCATTCTGTGTCCGGCAGCGGTGTGGCGCCGTCCGCTTCAAACCTGCTGAGATCGTCGTCGTACATTTCCATTTTAATCTCCTTGTCTGGCTTTGCCGCCCAACTGTCCGCGTCAGCCGCGCCAGGCGGAGACGAAGACGCGAAGCAGGTTGGCTGGTATATCACTCATCATCCGCTTTTCAGCATTCCCCCACCAGAATGGCTATCGCTGTCGTTTATGGTCAAAATTGCTGACGGGTTCTCAGGGCGCGGTTGTTGGGCGAGTTCAGGCTACTCAACGGCATTTGCCTGGCAGGCTTCCTCAAGTGCTCGCCCTACCGTCGGCAAGAACTTCATTGATCGTGCGTCGGGCGATGGCTACTCCCACAGGGTTGGTGTCCAAATAGTAGGGATGAAGATCAGCGCTTGGGACAGTGCCCAGCCGCGACCGCGCGCCCATGTCGCATCATCGACCGCCAGGGCTGCGCGGAACACGCCACGGGTCTCGGCGGTGAAGAGATTCACGCGATCATCAAGTCGCAAGCCGGATCGCCCACGCCCAGGCCAGCGAAGTCGATGACTGCACTTAACCTGCCCTGCTTGACCAGCAGGTTCCCAGGTAGCAAGTCTCCATGGACCCAGACGGGTGGGCCTGGCCACGCCGGCACCGCGAGGGCGGCGTCCCAGGCTGCGGTCACGATGTCGGCATCGAGCGTGCCGCGCAGGGCTGCGATGGCCTCGCGGGTGGGCTGGTCTCGCCTGACCAGCGGTACGCCGCGCCTGGCGGGCGGCCCGCCCGTCGGTTCGATCTGTTGCAGAGCGACGATGAAGTGGCCAGATCAATCGCCGCTTGACGTAGATCGACAATGGGCTGGATGGTTGCATTCTCGCCACACGAGCCACCGATAGACCGACCACGGCCAAGGATAGCCCTCGCCGGGATGGCCCTTCGCCAGCGGGACAGGATGGCGAGCGGCAGGAACAGGTGTTTCGGCAGCCACTCGTGCTCTTTGTCCCTCCGGCGGCCCAATGGATGCGGGGTAGTCGCACGACGATATCATCATCAAGCCGAAAGAGCGCGTTGTCTGTGCCAGCGGAAGGGACCGGCTTGATGGCAAGGTCTGTCCACTGTGGAAACTGCGCGGCGAGCAACCGGCGCACCAGTGATGCGTCAGTGTCTACTTCGCCAACATGCATTTTGCCAGTAGTCATCAGCACCTTTCACTGTTAATTGATTCGTCCGCTTTCCACAGGAACTGACCTTGGCGCCTGATTCGGCGGCAAATCTTGCGTTTGCCGTATTATGCCCCTGCAAAGCCGGGCAAGCTGTGCCAGGCCGTAGTGCTTCACCCTGAATCACTTCTTTGTTCCTTTTCGCGTGAAGTCGATCACCCAGTGTTTCGTCCAGGTCTTACCGCCATCCAGCGAGCGATGACTCTCCCAATGGGCGCTGTGGCCGGTAATGTGGGACCAGGTGAGCTGGGAGAGAATCCGCTGCCCGCTGTCATCGTCCCACTCGCCGAAAAGATCAATCCTCCCGCCCTTGAACCGGCCACGCCACACGAGAAAACCGCCAGGGGAAGCAGTGTCAGTCCAGGTGTGCTCCCAGCACCGTGACTTGGGGTTGAAAGCGCGCAGACCGAGGCCTTTGATAATTTCTCCCTGGTAAGGCCCTTCAAAGAACTCGATGGAGGCGCAGCCATCGAGAATCTTCGTGGCTTTCAGCGTCCCTGGCCTCCCCAACTGCCGTCGGGTCTCGTAGGAGCGGCAAACGGCAGCCCATTCTCCTTCGAGAAAAATCGAACTCGCCTGTTTCCGGCAATTGGCTTTGGCCCAGTCTGCTTTTCGAGTTTCTATCCGGCATCGCCTTTGTCCTCGAGACTTTGGCATATTTTCGTCTTTGATCTGCCTGTTGGCAAGTTTTCGGCTTGGTAGCCTTGCAGAATGGCGCCGGGGAAATATCGTTCATTTCAAGTACATCGTCTGAAAGTTCTCGCATCTTTTATAGAATCGTTCTGTCTTTTACGACAACCCGTTTATCTATAGTAACGTTGGGGTTGCATACGACACAATCCGCCATGGAAAGGAACAAAATCGCCCCTCAAATGTGCTGTTGTCTCCGTGAATGCAACATGGCAGGTTCCATATCTTTTCCGCTTCAAAACATTGGCAGAAAGACGTGCGGCTGGATTTGTGCCAAGGCCCAATTCGCAAAGTACGCGGGCTTTGTTTCCCGCATCATTCAGGCGACGCAGAAGTTCGCGCGCCGCTTCTCCGCCGCTAATTGATTTGATAATCCCAGCCCTGATCATTATTTCAACCGGTGTATCGAGTTCAATGTCTGCTATCGCTCCGTCCACGACGAGAATGCCATTCGCTGTCCCTTCAACAGGAGCGATAAACGCTTCGCCGGCGGGTAAATTTCCGAAATCGCCTGGGCGATGGAGGATGCCCGAATCAGGAATCCCGGCTCTTCCGTGGATTGAGAATGAAAGGTCAGTCCCCTCGGCGCTCGTAATGGTTGCTTCGTCTCCGCTGGTCAGAAGCGCGGCAAGTTTTTCAGAATCGCCTCGTATGGTTGTCGGGTCAGTGACGAGTATCCGCTTCATCATTTCAAGGGTTATGTTCGGCAGGGTCGCAATGCGCACGCCTGCCTCCGACGCCGCTCTGCGCGCTTGGGTATGAGAAAGGGAATAGGGTGTCACGAGAATGGCAATATCAGAAGTTTTCATGACCTCAACAATAGTCTCTGGAGGCTCCTGGGTATTTTCCGTCATACCGTCAAAGCTAATGCAGGCTAGATTCGAGGTATATCTTTTGGCTGATTCAAAAAAGACTGCGGCTTCCTCCCGATTTCTCGGATCGCCTACGATAAGCACGCGTTCATCTTTTTTGATTTCAAACGATTTTTCAAAGACCATCCTCCCGACACGTTCTTCTTCATCGGAAAGCAGCCGCATACGGTCAACGGGGGTATGTCGTTCCAGCACATTCATGATTTGCCTAATCCCTTATCCCTTTCCTGGTGACGGTGATCCGTTAGTCTGTAAATTTGACTCATACTTTTGGAGCGGGTCACCTGCCTGATGCAAGGCTACGCCAGCCGCGACAAGAAGGATGCCGAGGACCTCTTGGGTCGTGGGTATCTGGCGGAGAACGATGATGCCTATCCCTGTCGCCGATGCTGGGAGCAATGACAACAGAAGCGCAAAGGTCGCGCGTGGTAGCCGCGCCATCGCCAGTTGATCGCAGATATATGGAATCACCGAAGAGCAGAGCCCAACACCAATGCCTGCCAATAATAGGTTTGGCTCTCGAAACGCTGGCAGCGCGCCAACAAACCAATTGGGCTGACCGTCAAGATGGCGATCAGCATAAGCTAAGCCAAGACGATCGATACCCGTCGTGCCGCCGTTCTGCGCGAGGGCGATGCCCCAACACGACGTACACCATAGCAGAGCGCACCGTTAGCAAAGGCGAACAGATAGCCAAGCGGTTCGCCGCTCCATCGTACATCTGTCAAAGTCCATCCGCCCACCCCCCGCCAGGATAAGCGCAGCCCCATTACGCGGCGTTCGTACGCCGATGGCTGCCAGCAGGATGGGTCCAATAAACTCGATAGCGCCGACCGTACTGAGCGGCGGGCGGGCGATTGCTTCATAGAAACAAGCATTCATCAGCCCCAGCGTCACCCCGAACGCCAGCAAATTCCGCCGCTGTGCCCCTGGTTGGGTCGCAACAAATCGCCACGGGCGGCGCCAGATGGCAAAGATCAGGAGCGGCGCTGGCAATGCGCAGCCAGGCCACGCCCAGCACGGTCATATGGACGAATAGTAATACGGCAAAGGCAGGTCCTAAATAATGGAAGACGGCGCTTACCAGAAAGAATAGCTGAGGTGGAATTCTGATCCTCGCGCCCAAATGCCGAGATTGCATCATCACCGATCCTCATTTCCATGTATTGCGGCTATAATGGTAAACTATTATTTGCAGAAATACATGGCAATATGAAAGGAAAGAGCGCCAAAATGCCTAAAAACTCAAGCAAAAACAGGTTTTGACCTGCACAATCTTTTCGGGGAGGTCCTGACCGACGCAGTCAACTTGCGGATATTGACGGAGCTGCAGCAGAATCCGCGCTTGACCATAAAGTGAACTGGGCCGTCGCGTCGGATCTCAGCGCCGGCGTGACTGAACGCGTCCGACGATTGGAGGAGACTGAGGTGATGCGAGGCTATCGCCCGGAGATCAATCCGCAGCCCTGGCCTACCGATTACGCCTACATCCGCATTCGACCCAACCGGGCACGTTGCCAGAATAGCAGAACTGGCTCGGGATATTCCCCGAAGTGGTGGAGATGTCATCGCGTTACGGGAGAAGACTGCTTCATCCCTCAAAGTGTATCTCCCCCAGTCTCGATCAACTTGATCGCATCCTGGACTGTTTTCTTTTATGGCTCAACGACAACCTCGCTGATTCAATCATCGCCTGTTCCGCTCCGCCCGCCGCCGCTCCGGAAATATGATGAAGGTGTACTTGTGCTCAGAGGTGGCTTTGGGACAGGGGTCGAGTGGTTGAGTCGCCAGAATCCGGTAATCCTCTGTAAAACCCCGGCAAATTTCCTGAAAAGCCTCGGTAGAACCCCCGCAAATCCCTGGCAAACCCTACGCAAATTCTCAGCGCCAAACCCCATATTCCGACCCGGCGGTGGAGGATGTCGAGATCAGGGTCCGGTAGAACCCTGTATTCTGACCGCGAAGCCAGTAAATCCCCGCAAAGCTCATCGCGCATCCCCGCTTGATGCCCGTATCCCAATCGTGCGGTAGTTCCATAGCCATCCGGCAAGCTCCGGCCCTTATTTCACCAGGATTCGGGAGGCCTCCGCAAAATCCCGGTGAATCCTCCACAAAAGTCCCATAGCCCCACCGGAAAAGTCCAGGAAAAGCTCCAGAGAACACCAGAATTCTGGGAGCGTGATGGCGGCTGGGCCTGCGGGATGGATCCGGTAAATTCGCGCTAAATCCTCCGTAGAAGCCGCACAGAAGCTCGGTAGAACGCCTGCAAAAAGCCACGCAAAGACCCACATCCTGCGGGTGTGGGTCAAATTCACAAAGCTCTCCGCTCGAAGGGACAGTCTCGCGCCGGCTTCGAGGGGTGTCAATTTTCAGTCAACCTTTGGCAGAGACCGGGTGGTAGCTCAGAAGCGTACTGGCATCAAGTTCAGCGCATTTGAGGCTGCTTTTAAGGAGAAATCAAAAGGTAGGTCATTCAACATTTCAGCAAGATTTTGGCTGGCTGCCTCCCGCCTTGCTCAGCTATTGGGAAGGGCTTGACCAAGGAGTGGTTATTTGGCAGGTTGAGGGATGGCGCATCTTTCATCCAATTCCGCTAAAAGGCCTCAACCTGGTCTGCTTCAATCCTCAACCGGCAACCAACGCATACTTTGGCCATTCAGAGGTAGGACCGTTTCAACCCGCTTCGAGGGACACCTGTTTCTGCAAATTTCTTATTATACCACGCTCCGACGCGCCCCAGGTGAGATTGTAACAGAAGACCAGCCGGCCATCCTCATTTTCATAGACATAGGCGTCATCGTACCAACCCTCAAATTCATCGCGTTGCTGTAATCGTCTCAGTCTCATCACTTCCTTCATCCTTCAGTTCAGCCAATATTTGCTTAGCCGCATCAATACGATTTTCTTCTAAAATGAGGAGATTGGCAATTGTTGGCGGCGATCATGTCTCTTAAGGTCGCCTTTGGAGAGATTAGAGCGTGACGCCTAGATTTTTTCCTGTTATCAAAAATTCGGCCAGGCTAACCAGGTTCTCCTCGCTCTCCTGGCACCAGGCCATCAACCGGTCGAGCTGCTCGATCACCGGTTGGGCCTCTTGCCAGGCTGAGCGGGCCTTGACCACATCCGTATCCCAGGCAAATCGGGGACTATTATCCTGATAGTAGGTGGTAAAGCTCCACTTCAGAACCGGATTCTCGGTACGCCCACAGGCCCACCGGGCCAGCGCCGGCAGCCAGCGAGCCACTTCCGGGTAAGCCTCCGGATTGGCTTCGATGGCGTACAGGCGCTCCCAGGCGGCTTCCCGGTCCAACTCGTCCCAGCTATCCAAGACCTCAAACATTTCTGCCACGGCCAGCAAGCCGGAACTGATGTCAGCCGCTGCCGGATCCAGCAGGACATAAAGCAATTCCATCGGCGGAAAGAATTCGATATACAAGCCAGGTTCACCCTGGAATAATTGGATGGTGGCCGGTTCGTGGTTGAAGCCATAGAGGCGGACCGGGATGTAGCGTAGGAAGGTAGCCAGGTGATCGCCGTTCTCATCAGACTGCTCCAACCAGGCGGCCCAGGCTTCATTGAGCATATCCCAGTCAATCTTGAACCAACCGGCATCTTCGGCCAGGTTAGCCAGGTCAACCAGGATGTCCCACCAATGGGTTCGGGTCAGATTGCCGTACTGGTCTAGGGCCTCGGGGAAGTGCTGCCCGATCAGGCGTAGGCTCATGATAGACCGCTGGCAATTTTGTAGTTGGGTATTGACGGCTGCCAGCCGGACCGGCCACAGGCGCTGCAGCGGCGCCCAGGGTCTTAGCTGGGCCAGTTGCTTCAACTCACCGGTGGCCTGATGACCTTCTTTGGCAAGATCAAAAAAACTCGCTTGGGTGATAATCATTGCGCTTGCCTCCTTAAGTCGCCGGCCAGTAAGCCGGATCAACGACGGATACTAGACCAGCCTCGACGGCTCGGGCCAGGCTGATACGGGTTTCCTCATCAACGATGTCACACCAGTGGCCCACCCGGTCATCGTAGTAGATGGCGTCAACCTTGCGCTGGCCACCATTGAGGGGGGAGGCGACCAGCCGCTTGATGACCAACGGATAGTCCCGATTATCAATGCGGATGCGGTCCGGGTATCGAGCAGCCGGTCCAGCCGGAGCCGGTCCGGTTGGACCATTCGCCGGTGAGGAGCCGGCTGGCGGCCCAGCGCCAAACAGGTCGGCTTCGTAGGGTGGTGGCGGCGGGGGTGGTGGCGGTTGCGGCGGTTGCGCTGGAATCGTCCGGCTGGTAGATGGCCACCAACCACTGGTTGAGGGGCCGCTGGGCGGGCGAGCGACCTGGTAGATGCCGCTGCTACCGGCACCGCCTGGGGGTGAGCCTTTGAGTACGGTCTCATAATCAACGGGCCGGGCATTATGGTCTCGTTCGGCCGGATCGATCAGCAGCCAATTGACCATAAAGAGCAAGTATTTGATGGGCCGCAATATCGTCAGGCTTTCCAGCTCATTGACGCTGCCGATAAAGCCGGGAATGGTCTCGGGCAGTTCATCACCTTTAACCAGATCGATGATACGTTGGACGGAGATGGTTCTCTCCCCCTCGTCCGGTTCCCGATCGCCGGGGACAATGACCGGCCGGTCGAAGAAGAACTCCCGCTGCGGGAGACTAAAGCTATGCAGCCGGGTCAGGGTACGGAACTCGCCGCCGAATTGGAGGGTCAGCGATTGGCAATGCCAGGTCCGGCCCGACTCGAAGAAATAGGATCCATCGGTGACGCTAAGCCGCCCGCCGCTGACCTGGTCGAGCACCTGGGCTACTTTGGGGGTGAAAGGGCTTTTTCTGATCGTAATACCCCGGTAGCTGGCCACCGGCTTCCCTCGAGCGTATAGGCGCATCCCGGTCGTGGCCACCCCACCGGTGACCTGCTCAAGCATGTGGAATAGGATAATAGCGCCCAGGATGCCGGATAAACGGATGCGTCCTTCGGCCAAGCCTTTGAGACCGAAATAGGCCGCTGTCACCTGGGCGATCCGCTCCGGGATCTCCTCAACGTGGTTGATATCCCGGTAGGTGCCCCAGTTGCCCAGGGTGTCCAGGTAGCGCTGGGTCTGGCCGATAATCCCGTTACGCCGGCGAGCATCGGCACTGCGATGGTTATTGATGTAAGTCATCCTCCTTCTCCTTTAAGCATTATTTGGGGCTGATCGAGCGCAATGCGAGCCGCGTAGGCCAGTAGGTTACGAGTGTTTTCGCTGATCAGGTAATAGGGTGGAAAGCCGGGGTCTGGAACACCGTTGGTGATAGCGAACGCTTGCCAGGCCTGGCCGAGTTCGGCGTGCTTTTGCTCCAGATCTTCCAGCACCTGCAGCAAGGGGGCGTAGAGCCGGGCCGTCTCCCGGCACATGGCCTGCTTGAGATCAGCGGCTGGGCCGTTGAGCCAGGCGTGGGTGTTGAAGTCAACCGAGCGGCCGTTGCCGCCGAACTGGTTGAGAAACATGCGCAGGCAGATGGCCTCTGCGTTGAAGCAGGTAGTCCAGAAGGTTAGCCGGTTCCGCCGGGCGACAAATGCACAACTATGACAGAGAAAGTCATACAGTCTTTCGGTAAAACAACTCCGCCTGAAGCCGCCGGCCATAAAGCACTGCCAGTCTTCCAGGATGTGCTGCTTGTCAGCAGCTTCAAGATGCTCTTCATCGGCGAGGGTATATTGATCTTCGCCGGCAGGCAGAAATTGAATAGGAATATTTGTCATGGTAAGAATGTTCCTTTCCGTTCGAGAAAATACAATGAGGCCGGTTGAAATAACCGGCCTTGTTGCTGAGATTATTGATTTGTGGAAAAAGATTGATTGGTGAGGTTAAAGGTGGTAGAATGGAGAGAAAGCTATGGTACGAAAAATTCGCGGGAAACTGTGTGCGAATGGTTTATCCTAGCAGATGAGGTCATCAGATTTGACGGACAGGTTTGCTTATAAGGAGTCAGGCTTATAAATATCCTCACCAGGGAAAAGAGGTAACCAGTGTCATTTGAGCGTCCGGTCACTATAAAAGAGGCAATTGATAATGTTCATCGAAAGAAATATTTGTTGCCTGCCATCCAGCGAGAATTCGTGTGGAGCGCTGAACAGATAGAACTATTGTTTGACTCGATGATGAGAGGCTACCCTATAGGCTCTTTCTTGTTTTGGGCCGTAGAACGTCAAAACTTGACGAATTATCAATTTTATGAGTTTGTACGCGATTATCACGAGCGAGATAATACCCATAATCCAAAAGCTGATATATTAGGTGATGCTGATATCACAGCAATTCTGGATGGTCAACAGCGACTCACCGCTCTATATATAGGGTTAAAAGGCAGTTATGCCTATAAGCTTCCAAGAAAACGTTGGGACAATGATACCGCATTTCCAAAAAGAAAACTTTGTCTTAACCTTTTATCACCTTCACAAGATTATGATAAAGAGTACAACTTTGAATTTTTAACGGCTACTGAACGGAAGCACAGAGATGATAATACATTTTGGTTTTCTGTGGGCGATATCCTTGAGATAAAAGAACCTCACGAGGTCAATGACTTTCTAATAGAGAATGGCCTAAACGCAGTTGATAAGGAAAAGGCCAAATTTGCGAATAGGACGCTATTTCGTTTACATAAGCTGATTCATGCCGATGAAATCATCAACTATTTCCTCGAAAAAGATGAAAGTCTTGATAAGGTACTGAATATTTTTATCCGAGTAAATAGCGGCGGCACAGAGCTTAGTTACTCTGATTTGCTTCTCTCAATAGCAACTGCTCAATGGAAGCAAAGAGATGCCAGAGAAGAAATTACAGCCTTCGTGGATGAGATTAACGGCATTGGAAATGGATTCAATTTTAACAAGGATTTTGCGTTAAAGTCGTGCTTGGTTCTCAGTGATTTTGGTGATATTGCCTTCAAAGTAGACAATTTTAACTCAAGTAACATGCTGAAAATAGAAAAAAACTGGGATGATATAGCCCAAGCTATCCGTCTGGCTGTTACTTTAGTAGCAAGTCTTGGCTACTACCGAGATACTTTAACTTCTAATAATGCCTTAATCCCGATTGCATATTACCTATATAAAATTGGCCTCCCCAATAATTACCCACAGGCGTCAAAATACAAGGATGACAGGCAGGCGGTTTTTAAATGGCTAATTGCATCTTTGTTAAAAAGGGTTTTCAGTGGTCAACCTGATAATGTGCTTCGCCCAATTAGACAGATAATTTCAACCGAAAATTCGGACGGAAATGTTAAATTTCCACTGGAGAAAATTGCCAATACTCTACGAGCGGGGCCCAAGTCTATTAATTTTAACGATGATGAGATAGATAACCTGTTATACTACCAATACGGTCAGAGTTATACCTTTTCAACACTTGCTATCCTGTACCCAACTCTCGATTTTAATAACAAATTCCACGTTGACCATATCTTTCCCAAAAGCCTTTTCACAAGAAAGCGGCTATTGAAACAAGGTGTACCGAGTAGTAAACTAGATTTTTATCTGGACTGTTACAATTATCTTGGGAATCTGCAATTGCTTGAAGGGGTCCAAAACCAAGAAAAATCTGCAAAAGACTTTAAAGAATGGTTATCCAGTACCTATCCAAAGGAATCAGATAGAAACGATTATATGAGGAAACATTTTATTCCTGATGTCGATTTATCTCTCCACAACTTTGAGGAATTTCTAGCGGAAAGAGAAAAACTCTTGGTAAATACTTTTAGCTCTTTATTGAAGATGTAAACATAGACCTGACAAGCATTTGCTAAGTACAGGATTGCATAAGTTCGTGACGGTTTCGGAGGGCAGACTGAGGTCTGCCCCTTGTCTAAAGCAGACCAAAGTCTGCACTCCATTTCATTATAAATTTACGCAAAGCTGTACTAAGAAACTTCGCATCGAGGGTCAGAGCAGGCATGTTACCATATCCAGGGCTGATTTGTGAGCTGGCTGCCTGGCTTATCGAGGACCATCAGGCTGCTGTGCAGCTGGGTCAGGCTGCTGACCCTCGCCAACTGCGGCTCACCGTTCCCAATAATCAGTTTCTAATCAGTGCGAGTAACTCGCCACCAGTTCTGTGACGCTAGCATTCAAGCTACGCTTTCCAATTTGGGCCAGGGCGAATGGTGCTCGTGGCAACTTCGGTGCCAGCTTTTCATCAGGCCTGACAAAGTGTTTGATAACCTTTATTCAATGGAAGAAAATTGCAGGGTATATAGTGTACCACAATTACACTAATTATATCCACGCGATGGAATTTGTGTCAAGGCAAGATGCCGTTCGAACTATGATGATTCTACTACAAACAGGCATACCCATCTCCGGCCTGATCCATAGGAGTTCAAGGAATGTTCAGGGTTGGGAGCCCTGGCCTGCCCAGATAGACGCAGATCCCTGCACAGGCAGTCAATGGATGTTGGTTGGCGTTATGGGATGTCTACCTTTCTGTTAGGATAGCCTCAGGGATTTCCTGACAAACACCTGACCCCCTGTCTTCATCATCTTGG
This sequence comes from Anaerolineales bacterium, assembly GCA_015075185.1. Taxonomy (GTDB): domain Bacteria; phylum Chloroflexota; class Anaerolineae; order 4572-78; family J111; genus DSQQ01. Next base: position 158,492 of record JABTUW010000007.1, read on the forward strand.
CTGGTTATTGATTTTAAAAGAGCCTTTACCAATGTTAAGTACAAATGTACCGCAAAATGAGTATTCGCGTACCTATGCAAACTCCAAAAATTTGATAAACTGGTACCAGGGTCTAAATCCTACCCGTCAGTCATACAACGGTCAACTCATACCGCTGTTCTTTAACATCCACATTTGTCTTCCCTGGGCCAAGCTCAAGGCCTGGTCAGAGTGAAGCGATCACACGGAAATTCGTATCATGAAGATGAAACCGTTTCTATTTTCAGAACAAGGAGATTTCCATGAACTTACTGGCTTACGTGGTCTACAGCTTAATGACCGGGAGTTGGCAAAGAGCAACTAACTCAACACTTAGCTCAACTCTCGCCCTTAGAGCGGTCTGTCCTGGCTGAGCTGCAGCCGTTCCTCCAGCGAGTGCCCCAAGACCTGGCTGCTGTTTTGGCGCAACTCGGTCCGATCAATGATTGGGATAAGTTACCCCTATAGTCCTCCCGGCAAGTTAATCAGGTGTGCCATGAGGGCAATCCTAGCGCTGCGGTGAGCCGGTTCCTCGGCGAAATTCTTAATGAGGAACTAGCTCACCCAGCTTATCACCAAACGTTATGGCAATTTCTGGATCAAGGATCGGGATCGACTGGAGCGGTGAGCCTCAAAACGCTCCCCTTGTTGAGCTGTACGGCCAACGGTGGAGACCCTCTCGCTGCCGTACCTGTGACAGCCGCCTGGCAAGTGATCCACCGGGCGGCTAAATTGTTTGATGATGTTGAGGATGGCGAGGCAGACCATCCTGCCAAAACCCTCAATGCCGGGACAGGGCTGCTCTTTGTGGCTCACCTGGCTTTGAGTAAGCTGCCGGAGCACCAGGCCTGGTCTATCAGCCAGGCGCTCAACCGGGCCGTCCTGCATTCCTGCGCCGGGCAGCACCTTGATTTGACGGCCAGCCATATCCAGACCGACCCGGAGACTTGGCTGGACATCGCCCGGACCAAATCGGGCAGCCTGTTGGCCTGGGCGACCTGGGCCGGGGCCTGGCTGGCCGGGGTTGATGAGCCTACGCTAGCTGGTTATGCCAGGTATGGCTCTCACCTGGGGATCCTGCTCCAGGTCGCCGATGACTTCAACGGGGTCTGGGGCGCTGAGGGAGTGAGCGATCTGGCCAGCGGTCAATTAAGCCTACCCGTATGCTATGCCCTATCAATCCTCAAAGGGCAGGACCGAAACAACTTGCTCACCTTGCTGGAGCAAGCGGCTGGGGGAGATAAAACGGCTGAAGAGACGGCTCAACAACAGTTGATCGACCTGGGAGCACATGGATATTTGTTGGTCGTCGGCCGGCTCCACCGGCAGGAGGCGCTCGTTGCCCTCCACAGCGTCAAGAACACCACGCCGCAGAACCAGCAGGCCCTGGTGACTTTATTGGACCAGGTGCTGCCCGCGGTCGGGGATTAGGCGATGGCCCTAAACATGGGAGCAGGGATCAGGTCTAATCACGGGCGAGCGCTGCTGGTTATTGGCCTGTTGCTGTTCGATCTGTACCTGATCGCCTGGGCCGGGGTGACCGCCTGGCAGCGCCCTTGCCCCACGGAAGCGACTTCCTTCCAATCGTTTGTCACCAGCTCAGGCTGTCTCGCTTCTTTGATTGAGGACCTGGTCCCGCTGCCGGTTGCGCTCGGTTTCTGGGGTGTGGGCCTGGTGGCCTGGTTCAAGACCCGGCCGGGCTTACCGGTCGAGTTCTTCCTGGTCGGCGCCGGCGTCCTGGCTGCTGGCCTCTTGTCGGCGCTGGGCAGTGATCCCGGCAAACGGATTTTCTACCTGTTCCTGGCCTGGCTCGCCCCTCTGGCGTTTCATTTTCACCACAGCCTGCTGGACCGACCCCCGGCACGCCTGGGCCGGCTGGTGTTAAGCGGACTCTATAGCCTGGCTGTTGTGTGGTCCCTGGCCCTGTTGCTGCCTTATGACATTCCGACCCTGCGCCAATCCGGCTGGCTGGCGGTCTTACAAGTAGGGATCCGCCTCGATGTCGCCCTGGCTTTGAGCCTGGCCATCTTGCTCATTGTACGGGATTGCCGGGCGGGCCGAGCCTCCGTCGCCGCACGCCAGCATTTTCGGTTGGTCGCCTTCGGGACCTTCTTCGCCTTTGCGCCGCTGCTGTTCCTGTCCTTGTTGCCCGACACGCTGGGGGCGCCGGTTTACGTCCCTTATGAGTGGACCTTTCCCTGGTTACTGCTCAGCCCCCTGGCTTACGCTTACACCTTGTTTCGGCGCCAGTTGGCGCACGTCGAAAACTCAATCAATCATGCGGCCATTTATTACTTACTGATCACCTTATTCCTGGCCATCTACCTGGGGATCGCGGCCGTGCTCAACCGCCTGGTGACCGATCTGAGCGGCTCGTCCCGTCCTCTCATCTACGCCCTGGTCGGGGTGGGCTTAATCATGCTGTTTGTGCCGCTGTATCGGGGGCTGCACAAACTGGTGCATTGGGTCTTCTATGGCAATGAAGTCAGCTATGCCGACGTGGTGGGCGAACTGACCCAAGAACTGGCCCTGGTGCTGGCCCCCCAAAAATTACACCATTTATTGACGGAGAGGGTATCTCAAATCATGCATTTATTCGGAGCGATGCTATTTCTCAGAAACGACCCGGCCGGTCCGCTCTCACTGGCGGCCGCCTGTGGGTTTGCGCCGGAAGAGATTGCGGCGCAACAGTTGCCGACCAGTGGACGCCTGGCTGATTATCTTAAACAAGCGGCCCGGCCGGTGAGTCGCGGGCAGATCGGTCAGGCCCTGGCCATCGCGACCTTGCAACCAGAGGAGCGAGCTCTGTTGGCACAACCCAACATTACCTATTGGCTGCCCCTGCTGGCTTCCGATGGGGTCTTACAGGGCATGCTGCTCCTGGGCGCCAAGCAAGGGGATAAGTTTTTTACGGTTGAGGACGAGCGGATCTTGACGACCCTGGCCCACCAGGCCGGGATTACGGCCCACAACGTCCGGTTAGCGGGCCAGGTTTGGGCCGGCCGCCAGGAACTGGCCCGGGCCCATCAGCAATTGTTAATGGTCAGTGAGCAGGAACGGCGCCAACTGGCCCATGACCTGCACGATGGCGTCGTGCAACAACTGATTGGCATCAACTACCAGTTGGCTGAAAGCCAGCGGTTAGTCAGTCAAATCGAGGCGCCGCTTGACCATCGATTCGCCGAAAGGCTCACCGAGAGCCTGGCCACCATCCGGCGCGAGCAGTTGGAGATCGTCACAGCGGTCCGCCAGCTGCTGGGCGAGCTGCGGCCGGCCGGGTTAGATGAACTGGGCTTAACGGCGGCCCTGGAAGGCTACGTGGTGCGCCTGCGTGAGGAAGCCCCGAAGGCGCCCCAGATTGAGTTGGATTTGGATCCAGCCGGGGTGGACCTGCCCGAACCGATCGCCATCTGCCTTTTCCGGACAGCCCAGGAGGCGCTGCGCAATGCGCTAAAACACGCTCGACCAGAGCACATTCAGCTCAGTCTACAGCTCTCAGATGAGGCGGTTGTCCTCACCGTGAGAGATGATGGCTGCGGGTTTCTGGTCCCGGCCCGGCCCGGCGAGTCTACTGAGGCCGATCATTTTGGCCTGGTTAGTATGGCCGAGCGGGTGGCCTGGACGGGCGGGCAGCTCACCATTCACTCAGAGCCGGGCGCAGGGACCCAGATCATCGCCCGGGTACCGCTGAAGGGATAAAGGCGCATGATTAAGAAGGGAGCCGGGTCATGCCCCCGACCATTCGGGTAATCTTAGCCGATGATCACCCCCTGATCCTGACGGGGTTGCGCACCACGCTGACGGCCCAGGCCGATATAGAGTTGATCGGGGAAGCCACCACCGGGGAGGAAGTGCAGCAGTTGTGTCTGGCGCTGCGGCCGGATGTCCTGCTGCTGGATCTACGGATGCCGGGTCCGCCCGGGTTGAAAACGCTGGCTTTCTTACGCGAGCATTGTGCCACCATAAAGATCATTGTCCTGACGGCCTATGACGACGATATCTACATTCGGGGGGTGGCGAGGGCCGGCGCGGCCGGGTACATCCTCAAGGATGAAGCCCCTGAGGCGGTGGTGCAGGCTATTCATACGACGGTGCAGGGAGGTACCTGGTTCAGCCGGCCGGTCGTGGACAAGCTGGCCGATTTAAGAAAAGCCGAGCCGCATCTGACCGAGCGAGAGCGGCAGATACTGAGCTTGATCGTGCAAGGGTGGGACAATGCGCGCATCGCGGCCGAGGTGGGCCTGGCCGAGCAGACCATCCGCAATCATGCCAGCCATCTTTACGCCAAATTGGGCGTAAAATCCCGCACGGAAGCCGTTATTTGGGCTAAAAACCGCGGCTGGGAAGGTTGAACTCGTTGTATCTGCCAGATAACCCAAGTTGAGTAAGAATTTACTGTCCCCCATAAAAAAGGCCCTCGCTGTGAGGGCTTTTTATGTTCTTCAGCGGGTATAGTTCCAGCGTGCTGGCAGCAGGATGAGCCGGATTCCGGGGAACTAAAGAGAGTTAAGTACAAATATACCGCAAAATTAAGTATTCATGTGCCTATGCAAACCAAGCCAAATTTGATAGACTCCTGAAAGCTAGGCGCTCAGACTCACGCGCTCATGATTTTCGGTCAAGCTGTTTTTCTGGCTGAAACGAATTTTAAAACTCAGCTCGAAATCCCTTGACCCAATTAAGGAGGCATTATATGATGTTCTTAACTGAACACAGCAAAGACAAAACGCCACCGGCAGGTGTTGCAAGCACCCACCGGCGGCTAACCCTGCCAACTGATCGAACCAGTTGACGTGGCTGATATCCATTCTACCATACTTGTGATGGTAGCTCAATGATATCAGGCGGTCGCTCCTACCTACGTGGCGAGGGGTGACCGTTTTTGTTTTTGCCGCGGTTCAGCCAGGGCAGGGTGCTGCAGTGCCCTGCCCGCCCTCACCCGTTTGACACGCTTGTGCCAGGACTATCCGTCTCCTCATTTCAGCCGGCATCATGGCTCATCAGCAAAATTCTCACCAGGAAAGAAGAAATGGCTACGAAAGTAACGGCCACCATACGCCCTGAGTAGGAAGCGGGCCTGGTCAAGCTCCAAGTTGCCTGAATAGATTGAGGGCAACTCTGATGGGTCTGAGCATCGAATGGGGCGAACGCCGAACAGAAAACAGACGACACAAGGATTTAACTAGCGCATCAAATTTCTCTAACGTCTATTGAACTGGAAGAGTCACCGTGGATCACAATCTGATACACAAGGCGATCAGTTTCCGCAATGGGACCATCAAAATAGATTTAGACCTTTTGAACTGCAGCCAGGTCGAACTGATAAAAAACAGGCAAGCCCAGGTCATCCAATACCAGAATGGCCACGGGCAGGAGACGGTTGTCTTGACCCTGGCTCAATTGAAGTCGCTGCGAACCCAGTTTTTAGACCATATCGACGTCGACAAAAATTTGAAAGCCAGCTCGATCACGGGGTTCAAATCCCGCACCCAGCTTTTCCTGAAATGGCTGGAAGAAAACCAGCTTCAGCAGGTTTCAATGAGCCACTGGCGCGATTATTATGCCCATTTGAAACGAGGCCAGCTATCAGATACGACCGTCCGAAATTATTTCCGCGACCTCAGCGGCTTTGCCGCCTGGTTAGTTCAAACCGGGCATTTACCCTACAACCCGTTGGACGGCATCACCCCACCCTCAGCTACCAAAGTGAGTATATACACCAAAGCAATTCCTCGGGCCGATATCGACATTATGATAGATCAGGCTGAGACGATCAGGGATCGGGCCATCTTCATCTTTTTCCGGGATACCGCCTGCCGGGGGAGTGAAGCCGCGGCCATGTGCTGGGAAAATGTGGACCTGGATGAGGGCAAAGCCTATGTCGTCGGTAAGGGCGGCAAGCTTCGGACCCTCCGTTTTAAGCCTCCCACCGCCCAAGTTTTGAGGGAATATCGGGCAACACTCCAAGAATGTCAACAGGTTGGGCCGGTCTGGTGGGGCAAACAAGGGGCTTTAACCTACAGCGGCATTTACCAGGTCTTCCATCGCACCGCTGAACGTGCTTCCCTGCATAACAAGAAGTTCAATCCGCACGCCTGGCGGCACGCCTTTGGCCGGGACGCGACCCAGGCCGGGATGCCAACCGCCATCCTCCAGAAGGTGTTGGGACACGAGTCCATCACCACGACCATGATTTATACCGACCCCGATGAAGACATTGTCCACCAGGCTCATCATCAATATTCCCCTGTAAATGAAGTTGACTTGAACGGCAGTTCATAGTAGACTCTCTCCGACAATGGAATAAAAGTAGGTTGGGAGTGGGCATTTTAATAAGGTGATAAGTTTGAAACCACTACCCAGCTGAGCTCGTAGAGGATAAATAAGAGGTTTCCACGAGAGACGACAAATTTTTGCCCCGTAGCTCAGAGGATAGAGCAGAGGTTTCCTAAACCTTGTGTCGCAGGTTCGACTCCTGCCGGGGGTACTATAATCTGACATCTTTTTACCTGCCGCTGCCAATCTCATTGTCGAAAATAGAACATTTAGGGGTGAACAAAATGATGCGAACTTATTTGCAGATCAATCTCAAAACGCGCACCGTTGAAAAGGAAGAATTCCACGCCGAAGCTATTGTCAAAGCCGGACGTTATTTGATTGCCAAAACGTTACTGGAAAAGGGTCTGGCCAGGATTGACCCGCTTTCGCCCGAAAACCCCTTGATTTTTTCGGCGGGGCCGCTGGCCGGCACCAGTTTTTCCAATGCCAACCGCACCAGCGTCGGCTGCAAAAGCCCGCTGACCGGCGGCATTAAGGAATCTAACGGCGGCGGAACCTTTAGCTACGGCCTGGGCCAACTCCATCTGGCCGGTTTCACCCTGCATGATGTCTCCGACGACTGGGTGGTCATTCATCTCAGAAAAGATGGCACGATCAGCTTTGACGAGGCCGGCCCTTATCTGAAAAAGAATAACTTCGCTGTGGCCGACCTGCTGTATGAACGCTACGGGAAAAAAGTAGCCGTGGGTATCTGCGGCCCGGTGGGGGAGTACCAGGGGTTATTGGCCGGGATTGCCTTCAGCGACAGTGATGGGCGCCCTTCGCGCTTGTCGGCGCGCGGCGGGGTGGGTGCGGTGATGGGCAGCAAACGGGTCAAAGCAATTGTGGTTGACCTGGACAAGATTCCGCAACTGCACGACCGCAAAAAGAGTATGGGCAACATTCGGACCTATGCCCAAAAATTGCAGGCCGACCCGGCTGTGATGAATTTTTACAATGCCCTCGGCACGATGGGCATGGCCGACGTAACCAACTATATGGGCGGCCTGCCGGTGCGTAACTTTAGCGGCGGCCAGTTTGCCGATACCGGCGCCGGGGAACCTTTTAAAATGGGGGCAGAGTATATCGGCGATTTGAACCGTTCCCGGGGCGGCAGCCAGACCCATGCCTGTATGCCTGGCTGCGTGATTCAGTGCAGCAATGTTTATTTTGACCAAAACGGCCAGGAAGTCGTTTCTCCGGTGGAGTATGAAACGTTGGGCTTGTTAGGCACCAATTGTGGTATCAGCGACCCCGATGACCTGGCCGCTCTCAATCGCATAGCCAATGATTTGGGGATTGACACGATTGAAACCGGGGCGACTCTGGCTGTGTTGATGGAGGCGGGCTTAGCCCCCTTCGGCGATGTGGCCTGGATGAAATCCGCCCTCGAGGCAATCGGGGCCGGGACGCCTGAGGGACGCTTGTGGGCGCAGGGCACGGCCCGGGTCGGCCAGCATTATGGAGTCAAGCGCGTGCCGGTCATCAAAAAGCAGGCCATCAGCGCCTATGATCCCCGCGTCATCGAGGTGACTGGCATCAGCATGATGGTAACCGCTCAGGGCGCCGACCACACCACCGGCAATGCGCCCCGCTTGAAGACCCGTTCTATGACACACGAGGAGATCATCAATGCCAGTCTGCGCGAGCAAATCCTGTCCGCTGCCACCGACTCGCTGGGTCTGTGCATCTTTGGCCGCTCGGTGACTAATGTTGAAACGGAATTTATCGCCAACACTATCAACGATGCCCTCGGCACTGCGCTCAACGGAGATTTCTTTTTTGAGTTAGGTCGGGAAACGCTGAAATTGGAATGGGAGTTCAACAAGCAGGCTGGCTTTACGGCCCAGGATGATGAGCTGCCAGCTTTCTTTTATGAGGAATCGCTGCCGCCGACCAACCATGTGGCCCGTTTTCACAGCCAGGATTTGGCCGAATTGTATGCCCGCCTCGATGAAGCCCGCCAGTAGGAAGTATTTCACTTTTGGAATAGGATTTGAGCGGTAGCATCCTGTGTAGCCCTGAGTGAAACGAAGGGCGTATCGAAGGGTGCGATCCCGGCGATTAATCCTGGCTAACCCGCAGCCTTCGATACACGCTCCACTTCGTTCCGCGTTACTCAGGCTGCTAGTTTTGAAATTCGCCCTAGACTGAAATGCTCGCGGACCAGTTGCTAACTTGTCCTACGGGTGCTGTCCAACCAGCAGGTGCTCCACTGTATTCAACAACTGGTCCTGAGTGAAAGGTTTTTGAATAAAATCATCAAATATCCAGCCTTCTTTCCCCGCCGCCGGGAGAGGCTCCTCTCCGCCCAGCAGGAGGATCCGGCTATCCGGCCAGACAGCCCGGATCGTTTGAGCCACCTCTAACCACTCCTCCCCAAGGACGTTTTGATCCAGGAGCACCAGGTCAAAGTGCTGTTGCAGCAGCCGGCCCAGCGCCTTGAAGCTGTCCGCTGCTGTCGCCACTTGAAAATTTGCATACTCTGTTTCAAAGACGCGTTTTAGCAGGAAACGAAGTTCGGCTTCAGTTTCAATGATTAAAACACATTTTTGCATCACGAGCTAAAGCACACAACCCATACCCTTGCCGGCACAGGTAATAGAAATTCTTTCAGCGGGCAGCCGTCGGCGGTCTATTTTGGAGTCCGGCCTGATCTGGCCGGATGAAACAGAGTTTAATAAAAAGCCCTCCCGAAGACTAAAACATACCCCCTTGCCTTCAGGAGGGCAAGTTAAAAAGACCCTCCAAATATCCTTTAAGGGCGACAGCTTAAATGTACCAGAAATTGTTTTTCTTGTCTGTAGGAAATGGTAAACAGTTTAAGTCAAGAAAACTCAACGAGGAGAATAAGGCGCTTCTGGCGGGGCTATTCCAGCGAGATTAAACCGCGCTGGATGGCAAATTTGACCAAGCCGGGCAGGTCGCTAATGCCCAGCTTCTGCATCAGGCGGCTGCGGTAGGTATCTACCGTATTGGGGGAAATGGCCAAAACCTGGGCAATTTCGACGCTCGATTTACCCTCGACTACGAGCTGCAAGATTTCACGCTCGCGGGAGCTGAGGCGAGCCAGGGGATCTCGCCCCTCAAGAATTTCGGGCTGGCTCAGGTAAGTATTAATAACCGTGTCAATAATTTTCTGGCTCATGTAGCGCTGGCCGCTCTGAACAGCCCGGATGGCGTTAATGACCTCGCTGCCGGCTGCTGCTTTGAGCAGATAGCCGTTGGCCCCCGCCTGCAAGGCTTGAATAATATAGCTGCCGGTGGCGTGCATCGAGAGAATAATAACCTGGGTTTCCGGGCAGGCGGCGCGGATTTGGCGCATCGCTTCGATCCCGTTCAAATCCGGCATGGCAATATCCAGGATGACCACATTTGGACAGTGCTGGTTAACCTGGTAGACAGCCTCACGCCCGTTGTCGGCGTCGCCGACGACCTGGAAATCGGACTGGGTTTCCAGGAGCAGGCGCAGGCCGTCTCGCACGACGGCATGGTCGTCAACCAGAAGAATGGTAATCACGGGTTTGCGTCCCGGTTCATAACTTTATCTCCACCATAACCTGGGTTCCCTGAGCGGGGCCGGAGTTGACCCAACAACGGCCGCCCACAGCTTCGGCCCGCTCGGCCATCGTCATCAAGCCCCACCTTGGCTGGCCGTTGGTCTCGGCTACGCTGGCCAACTTAAAGCCGCGGCCATTGTCGGCCACCACCATCCGCACGAGACCGTTCTTCTCTGACAGGGTGATCGTTACCTTGGCGGCCTGAGCATGCTTGGCCGCATTGTTCAGCGCCTCCTGGGCAATACGGAACAGGGTATTTTCAACCGGCCCGGGCAGACGAGACTGCCCTGTTCCATCTTCCTGCACGCTCAGGGTGAACCCGGCTCGCGCCGACAACTGCGCACCGTACCAGCGTAATGCGGCGACCAGCCCGTAATCATCCAGTACTGGCGGACGCAGGGTCGCCATAACGTTCCGAATGGTGACGGCCGTCTCCTCAACCAGAGCCAGCGAGTCATCCAGGCGCGCTTTAACCAGGTCCGTTCCCGCTGGCGTCTCGGCCAGCCGCGCCCAAATGATGTTCAGATTGAGGTCCAGGGCGGTCAACTTCTGGCCCACTTGGTCGTGCAGTTCCCTGGCCAGTTGCCGGCGTTCGGCCTCCTGCACTTCGGCCAGGCGCTGGCTCAGTGCCCGGAGATGTTCCCGCTGCTGGCGGATCTGTTCCAACAAACGGCTCTTTTCCTCCTCAACTTGTTTGCGCTCGGTAATGTTAACGTGGGAAACAACCGCGCCCCCCCACTCGTAAGCCAGGGGAGTAGCATAGAGGGTGAACCAGTAACTCTCGCTGGGGGAGGGGCAGGGATATTCCAGGGTAAAGATGCCTTGGGAGCCGTCTAAGACCGCCTCAATTCCGGCCAGGGCCGCCTGGGCCAGGAGATCTCCTGAGGCCCGGCGGCAGACGTCCAGATAATTGACCCCCACCCCGGTATGGAGCAGCTCTGGATCGCCGTTGGCTTTGGCAAAGCGTTCCCAGCCCTCGTTGACGGCGACAATAATGCCTTCTTTGTCCAGCACAGCAATGTGGACATCCAGGGAATTTAAGATGGCCCGGTTGAAAGCCTCGCTGGCTCGCAACGCCACCTCCGCCTGCTTGGCTGCCGTCATATCCCGCAGCAGCCAGCGCAGGTTGACCAATTTCCCTCTGGTGTTGTACTTGGGGGCAACGGTTAAAAGGGTGAGGAAGAAGGGAGCTTGGCGCGGCTTTAAATGAACTTCCCAGGTCTGGCCGGGAAACTCCGGCAGCCGCTGCGACCGCAGTTGGGCCAGGCGTTTCAGAAAAGCGGGGTGTTCGTCCAGCCCGATATAGACAAGCAGCGGTTTGCCCACCAGATAAGCCGGGGCAACTTGCAGCAGATTGGCCGCCGCGTAATTGGCCTCCTTAATGATCCCGTGCGGGTCGGTCACCAGGTAGCCATCGGGGGCAAAATCGAAGAATTCCCGGTAACGCTCGCGTTCAGTCTCCAGGGTCTGGTGGAGCGTCTGTAACTCATCATTTTGCTGGGACAGTTCTTCCTCGGCCGCCTGGAGTTCATGCAAAATAAGCGAGAGTTCAGCCACAGCGTGGGGCAGCAATTCCTTCAAAGCTGCCGGTGACTCGTCGGTAGATTGCTGCAGAGATGCCAGCCGCTCCAGGAGGGCTTCTACCTGATCGAAGCCTTTCCTCTTCATCAATCGTCTCTTTCGACAAGACCAAAATCGCCTGTTCGAACTATAACCCTATCAAGCTGGCCTGTCAAACAATTTGACCGGACACAACTCTTACCCCTCTGGATCATCCTTCGGCTTCACTGGGCCGAAGGTGAGAAATTCCCGGAGCGCCGCTGAGATGGTCCAGAACTTTTTATACTTCCGTAAGATTTTGGTTAGGTCCTTGTAATAAACAGGGCCTATAGTGTTTATCAAACTAACTGTGTAACAAAATGGATTGGTTGAGAGACTAATCGCTGTTGAGCGTTTATAAGGTTTTGAATTATTCTATTGTGAAAGGTATACTCTTATGAAAAATCAGTTATGGTTTGTTGTCGTTGGTATTGTGGGCCTGGCGCTGGTGGCTCCGGTCGCCTGGTACCTGGCTTCGCCGCTGTTCGTCAATAAAGTGGTCGAGGAGGAGTTCCCGGCTCAAATTTCCAACTCCGCTGAGGCGGAGCAAAGGTCCGCGGAAGAGGATAAGGCAAGCAAAAGTAAAGTCGTCGCAGCGGCGGCGGATATGCCGGAGGCGGTGGCCAACAAGGAACCGGTATTGGTGCTGGCAGGCCAATTTAAGGATGGGGACAGCTTTCACAAAGGCTCCGGGCAAGCAGCGCTTTATCAATTACCCGACGGTTTGCATGTGCTGCGCTTTGAGGATTTTGCGGCTACCAACGGGCCGGATTTGCATGTGATCCTGTCCAGCCATCCGGCCCCCACCAGCAGCGACGAAGTGATGCAGGGTCATCTCGATCTCGGCTCTTTGAAGGGTAACATCGGCAGCCAAAATTACGCCCTTCCAGCCGGAACCGATGTGTCGCAGTTCAAGAGTGTTATTATCTACTGCCAGCCTTTCCGGGTTATTTTTGCGACGGCGGCGTTGAGTGATAGTCAGTAATCAGAAAGGATATGAGGATGTTTTTTAAGCGGAAAGATGCTCAGGATCAAATGGCTATGGAAAAGAAACTCCCGCCCGGCCAATCGCTGACCCAGAAGTGGCCGGTGCTGCATGTGGGCAATATCCCCCGGTTTGACCCGCAGACGTGGGATTTTTATATGTGGGGGCTGGTCAAGCAGCCCAAACGCTTCACCTGGGCCGAGTTTAGCTCGCTGCCAACGGTAGAGCAAGTTTCTGATATGCACTGCGTGACCCGCTGGAGCAAATTTGAGAGCACCTTTGAAGGTATTCCTGTGGCCGAGGTAATGAAGCATGTCGAACTGCTGCCGGAGGCCAAGTATGTCATGGTCCACGCCGACCCGGGCTACACGACCAACCTGCCCCTGGACGAGTTTTTGGATGACGACGTGATGTTTGTTCTCAAGTACGAAGGGCAGCCGCTCGCGCCGGAACACGGCTACCCGGTGCGGTTGTTGGTCCCCAAGTTGTATCTATGGAAGAGCGCCAAATGGGTGCGCGGACTGGAATTTCTACCTGAAAATGAGCCGGGGTTCTGGGAGCAGTATGGCTATCACATGCATGGCGATCCCTGGAAAGAGGAACGTTTTGGCGGCTTTGTGGTGAATACCATGCAAAAGGTGCGTTCGGGGCGGTAAAAACCCATCAATTTAATCTGGTTAATCTGGTTCCCACGCTTCGCGTCAGTTTGGGAACCAGATTATGGTTATCAATCTAAGTTTGTGAAGTAGCTTGCACGTAACCAAAAAGGGCCTTAAAAAGCCCTTTTTTGATTGTCTGGAAGGCCAAGCTTTCTTGACCAATTCTGGCTAGAGTCAAACCGAATTCAAATTTTTTTCTAACCGTTTTTATATTTTTTCATGGTAAACTTACGGAGCATTAGTATTTTCTGTTGCGGTTAAATTGAGTACTGGGGCTGAGATGCGGTAAAATTTTAGGTTGACAATGACCCTACCTATGATACAATTAATAAGGGATAGTCAATTTTCGCTTCCATTCCTTATGTTTACGACCTGACCCGAGCGCAGTAATAACTTGGCCCTGCGGCGCGATCCCATCAGTTTTTAAGAGAGGTTGGCCGAGTTACTTTCCCAGGAGCGACAAATTGATGATTACGATTGAGGACAGAGTTGCCCCCACCTGGTTGGGCTAACGATAGTAGCCATAATTGTGCTTATGCCTGGACCCATGCGAAGGCTTTTAAACTACTTTAACTCGCGTATACGCTTTAAGATTATCCTGCCCTATGCGCTGCTGACGCTCATGATCGCCATTATTGGGGTGTATCTGAGCACCAGCCTGGTGGCCGGCTCCTTGCAGGAGCGGTTTACCCGGCAGTTGATTGAGGCCGGCAGCGTTGTCGCCGACGGGCTGGCCCGCCGGGAGCAGGCGCACCTCTCCGGCTTAAATGCTATTGCTTTTACCGAAGGCATTGACGCAGCCATCCTCGACGGCACTCCCGATAAGATCAAAAACCTGGTGTTTCCCCTGGTCGTGACCAATAACCTGGACCGGGTGGATATAGTTGACCTGGAGGGGCGGCAACTGCTGGAAATTCACCGCCCGCCGGACAAGACCAATGTTGAAGACTATGCCACTTCATTCGGGGCAGACCTGTCGGATTTGACGGTTGTCAATAAGGTGATCAGCGGGGTCATTGACGAAAAGGGGGACAAATACGTTACCCTGGCCAGGATAGACGACAATGAATTGTTCATCACCGTTGGGCCGGTCAGGCAGGACGATAAGGTTATCGGGGCGATCCTGGTCAGTAGCTATGTGCCGGCCCAGTTGGAGACCCTGGCTAAGGCCACTTTTGCCGATGTGAGCCTGTATGATCTGCAAGGCAAGCTCTTGGGGACCACCTTGAGCTTAGGCGGGCCGGTGACCGTGAATGCCCTGGCGGTAGATGAACTCGAGCGGCGAAAGTTGCTGACCGAAGGGAGTGAGGCCAGCCTGCGCCGTTCAATTGATCTGCGCGGGCGCAAGTATGATTTGCTCTTTGGCGTGTTTCGGGCCAGGGGAGAGCCGTTGGGCTTTTATTCGGTAGCTTTGCAAAGGGCTACGATTGACACCTACGGCACCACCGCCCGCAATTACATGGTGCTGATCTTTGCGACAGGGTTGCTCCTGGTCTTTGGCATCGGCTATTTTATGGCGAACGCTATTACGGGCCGCTTACAGCATTTGATGGAAAATGCGATGGCGGTAGCCGGGGGTGATTTTAGCCGGCGGACCCAGCTCCACTCCGACGACGAGATCGGTTCGCTGGCCACCTCGCTTGACCATATGACCGTTAGTTTGGCCAGCTATACCAGCGCCCTGCAAAAACGTATTGAGGAATTAACCGCACTGTATGAAGGCAGCACGGCCGTTACGGTCAAATCGGGGCTGAACCTGGAGCACGTTTTGCAGGCGGTCACAAGCAGTGTCAAAGAGGTGATTCGCGGGACGGATCAGGTCATTGTGCATCTGGTGGATGAAAGCGGCCGGTTGCTAACGCCGCGCGCTTCATCGGCAGAGGATCTGGACAATTTACCAAGCCTGGCTTTTGACGAAAAAGGGCCGCTGCGGGATATCCTGGCGGCAGCCAAACCTCTGGCTGTTCACCTGTCCGATCTTGGCGCTCATTCGTTGAACGGTACTTTTTTGAAGGAAGGAAGTTCACCGGCGATGATCGCGCCTTTGATTGCCGGGCAAGAAGTTGTCGGTATGCTGACCCTGACCCCCGACGAAACTTACCCGCAGGTTGAGCTGATGGAAGAAGATAACGAGCGGCTTTTGGGGACAATGGCTAATCAGGCCGCGATTGCCATTAAGAATGCCCAGCTCTTCGAGGCGACGCAGCGGGCTTATGAGGAACTGCGCAAATTGGATGACTTAAAGACCCAATTTATCAACATTGCCGCCCACGAGTTGCGCACCCCGCTGGGAGCCATGATGGGCTATGCCAGTTATGCCGAAAAACGCGCCCCGGAGAAACTCCGCAAATCTATGCGTTTTATGGTTGCCAGCACCGTGCGCATGCGGACTATGGTTGACGCGATGTTGACCATTCAGCGCCTGGATGCCGGCACCGCTTTTCTGCGAGTATCTACCATGGATATTCGGGATGTGATTAACAAGGTGGTGACCGATTTTGAAGCGATGGCCGAACTGGAGGGACATACCCTGGAAGTCACGCTGGCCGACAATCTGCCGCTCATCCAGGCCGATGCTGAAAAAGTGGGTTTAATCTTATCAAACCTGTTATCCAATGCTATCAAATTCACCCCCGAGGGGGGGCGGATTGAGGTGGCGGCTCAGAATTACCTTAAAGGGGTCCTGGTCAGCGTGCGTGATAACGGGGGGGGAATTGCCCCGGCCGATCAGGAGCGCATTTTTGACCGTTTCTACCAGGCCCGGGTCAATCATATTGCCGGGCACGGGGGTATTGGCCTGGGCTTAACCATTGTCAAACAACTGGTTGAATTGCATGAAGGGCAAGTGTGGGTCGAGAGCGAAGTCGGCAAAGGGACCACGTTTTTCTTCACCCTGCCCCAAGAGACGCCGCTGTCTGAGATGGCGGCCCAACCTGGAGCAACCAATCTGTCCTTGCATAAAAGGATGGAAGAATTGTTGTTAGAGATTCCTTAGAATATGTGAGTAGTGATGACCAATCGTGAGCCTGAACCCAAGCAGAAAGGCCGCCGTCGTTGGCGCGTCTTTCGCTTTGACATGCTCTTGCTTATCTTCTTGTTAAGCGGCTGGTCGCTGATTTTTACCACAGCCACGCTGGGATTGCAAGATAACCAGGAGCAGTGGCTGCCAGTGGGTCTATTCTCGCAAATTTCCGGGGATTATACAGTTAAAGCAGCCAATGCACCTCGCCTGGCCCGCATTAATCCAGAGATTATCGAGGCGGTGAAGCGTGACCAAATCCTGCTGGCCACACCAACTCCGACAACACTGGCGGCCACAGCCACCCTGACCAATCAGCAGACGATAACCGGAACTGCTCTCGGCACGTGGCAAGTTAGCATTGGTGGGCCGTATAAGGGGCAGGAGGGTAGTGAGATTCCGGTATCGGCTGAACTGACCGGCTCAATGTTGAATTTGCTGCCGGGCGTGGTCAGTTATGTCTGGGATCTTGACGATGACGGCCGGTATGATGACGCCAATAGCGCTTCGACCTCGGTCGCTTTCTACGATGAGGGGGAGTATCTGATCGGGGTTCAAGCGACCGACTTGCTGGGGCAGGTGAATACGGCCGTTACAACGGTCTCGGTCAGCAATGTGGCTCCTCTGGTCACCCTGGGCCAGGTGGATGCCCCATCGGAAGAAGGCCAGGAAGTGGCTTTTGCCGCTGTCGCCAGCGATCCGGGGCATGATGTGCTGCTCTACACCTGGGATTTTGGGGATAACAGTCCCCCCGTGACCGACTCCTTAACGCCCCGCCATACCTATCCTGATAACGGCGATTATACCGTGCGCCTCATCGTTTGGGATAATGATGGCGGTGAAACGGAAGCGACAGCAGTGGTTAGAGTAGATAACCTGCCACCGGAGGTGGACGCCGGTCCGGATCAGAAGGTTGACGAGGGAGACAAAGTAACCTTCACCGGTACGGCTACGGATGCGGGCGTTTTGGACACTCTGGCCTATGCCTGGGATTTCAACTACGACGGCTTAAATTTTACTACCGATGCCACCGGGCCAACCGTTTCAAACGTTTATCCCAATGGGCCGAATAATATCGTGGTTGCGTTGAAGGTGCGCGATAAAGATGGCGGCGAGGCGCTCGATACGGTCAGGGTGGAGGTCAGCAACGCGTCGCCGGTTATTACCGGTGTGTCTGACGATGGGCCGGTTGGCGAAGGGTCACCGCTGGCTTTGACGGTCGCAGCTACGGATGTCGGTAAGGAGGATAAGCTGACCTATGCCTTTGATTGGGACAACGACGGTTCATTTGATGAAACCGGAGCTACAAACAAAGCCTCAAATATCTGGTATAACCAGGGCGATTATACCGTGCGCATCCGCGTTGATGATGGTGATGGCGGCCGGGCATTTGCGACCAAAATTGTAGCTGCGTTTAACGAGCCGCCGGTGGCCGTTGCCAGCGCCGGCGGTACGGCGTTGGAAGGGGATGCAGTTGCCTTTGACGGCAGCGACTCAACCGACCCTGGACGTGACGATGCCCTGACTTATCGGTGGGATTTTGGCGACGGTAGCAGTGGCAGCGGCGTGAGTCCGGCTCACACTTATAATGACAACGGGGTGTACAGCGCCACCCTCACTGTTAGCGATGATAGCGGCGGTTCTGCGACCGCTGGGGTTGGGGTTACCGTTCTTAATGCAAACCCGGTGGCGGATGCGGGTTCTGATCTGACGGTGGACGAGGGGACAAATGTTTCCCTGGCTTATAGTGGTAAAGCGACCGATCCTGGCGCTGGGGATACATTGAGCTATGCCTGGGATTTTGATTATGATAGCGGCGCTTTTAATGAGGAGGCCGCTGGCGCAGCCGGGACAAAGATTTTTCCAGCCCTGGATGGGCCGGATGAATATGTGATCGCCTTACGGGTCCGCGATGATGACTATCCCTTCCCAACCGGCGGCGGAGGTGAAGTGGGCGAGGCGCTCGATACGATCAAGTTAACGGTCAAAAACTTGCCGCCCTGGAATGTCAGTGCGGGTGGTCCCTATAGCGGTAAAGAAATGCAGCGTATCACGTTAAATGCCACGGCTGAGGATGTGGCCGGAGATCTGCCGCTCGAATATGCCTGGGATTTGGATGACAATCCGCTCGATTTTGAATTTGGTCAGCAGATTACCCACATTTGGGAACGGGCAGGGGCCTATACGATTAGATTACGGGTGAAGGATACAGATGGCGGCGAAAGTTTTGCCTCAGCCCTGGTCGAGATTGGCAATGCCGACCCTACTGTAACCCTGGCTTTCAGCCCCGTTACGCCCACCGTTATTCTGCCGGTAACTTTTGTGGCCACCGGTAGCGACCCCACGAACGATCCCTTGACCTACCGCTGGAATTTTGGCGATGGCAGTCCTGCAGTGGTCACCACGACTGCGACCCTGACCCACACCTACCCGGATGACCGGGTCTACACGGCCACAGTCACCGCCGATGACCGCCGGGGCGGCACGGATACGGCTACCGCCTTTGTTGCAGTTAGGAATCTGCCGCCGGTGGCCGTCGCCAGCGCATCTCCCACTTCGGTGGTCAAAGATAATCCGGTGGCGTTTGATGCCGGCGGCTCCAGCGATCCGGATGATCCTCCGGGTACTTTAACCTATCACTGGGATTTTGGAGATGGCAGCAGTAATACTGGCGTCAATGTGAGTCACCTTTACAGTCAGGAAGGTACTTACACTGCAACCCTGACCGTCACCGACGACAATGGAGTGACAAATACGGCGTCAGTGGTGGTAACTGTTACCAACAGTCTGCCCACAGCCGCTATAACCAGCGTTGCGCCCAATCCGGGTGCTGAGGGTAGTCCCATCACCTTTGACAGCAGTGGTTCCAGCGATCCTGACAGCGGCGATGTTTTAACCTATCAATGGGATTTTGGCGATGGCAGCCCTCCGGTAATTACCACCAATCCCACTACAAGCCATACTTACGTGAATGGTCCGGTGACTTACAACGTCACTTTGACCGTAACCGATGGTGATGGCGGCATAGGTACTGCAACGCTTCCGGTTGATGTGAGTAATGTTGCGCCCATCGCTAACGCCGGACCAGACCAGACGGTTAACGAGGGTGATCCGGTTACGTTTGACGGCAGCGGCTCTAGCGATCCCGGCATGAATGACACGCTGAGCTATGAATGGGATTTTGACTACGATGGCGCCAACTTTACGGTTGATGATACCAGCGGACCTAATCTAACCACATCTTACCCGAATGGGCCAAGTACGGTCACGGTTGCGCTGCGGGTCACCGATAATGATGGCGATGTGAGCACCGTTGATACGCTGCAAGTTATGGTGAATAATGTCCCGCCCATTGCTAATGCCAGCGCCAATCCTAACCCGGTTGATGAAGGTAGTCCAGTTATATTTGACGGCAGCGGCTCCAGCGATCCAGGCGGCGATCCGTTGACCTATGCCTGGGATTTTGGCGATGGTAACAACGCCAGCGGCGTGACGGCCAGTCACGTATACCCGGATGGTCCGGCGAATTACGATGTTATTTTTACCGTAACTGACAGTGATGGGGCGACAGGTTCGGTGACGATCCCGGTTGTTGTAAATAATGTTGCTCCCACCGCCGCAGCTACAGCCGACCAAACGAGTGTGAACGCAGGCGACACGGTCAATTTTGATGGCAGTGGCTCCACTGACCCGGGTAATGACTCGTTGAGCTATACATGGGATTTTGACGATGGCGCCACCAGCGGCGGAGCCACAACAAGCCATTCTTGGACGAGCAGCGGAACTTATACTATAATCCTGACCGTAAGTGACGGCGAGGGGGGCGTTGGCACTGCTCAGGTCCAGGTGACGGTCAACTAATAAACTCGATTGAGGTCCAAGTCAGTCCAACCTCCTTCCCAAGCAAAGTTATCGTGTTGAGAGGGTAGGAAAATAATAGTCGAAGGAGAAACTGATGGCAGGTTACTTTAACTCGACCCTGATTCCCAAACGCGCCTTGAAATATTTTGAGGCTAATCGTAATGTGCTGGTCATTGAAGACGATAAGGTTTTGGGGCAGATGGTCACGGAAATTTTGGATGATGTTGGTTTTGCGGTAACCACTGCTCCGAATGGGCGGGTGGCATTTGATAAACTCCAGAAGACCCCAATTGATTTTATTGTGCTAGATATTCTTTTACCGGAAATGGACGGCTTCGAAATCTACAGCCAGTTACAGGCGAATTCTGAAACCAAGGATATTCCGGTCATGCTTGTCACTGCCTGGGCGGATGAACGGAATATCGAGCGGGCTTCGCAGATGGGGATTCAGCATTTTTTGCCCAAACCTTTTACGGAGGACGAACTCCTCTATACCATTCTGACGTTGCTGGTGGACCACTCGCGCAAAGAGAATAAATAGAAATACGTGATAGGTGTTTTCTGTTTTCGTGAGGATGCAGCAATCTAAAGGCCGATAGCGGTTTTTCAGGGAAGGAAGTTACGATGACAACAAATTCGAAACCGGTTTATATCACCATAGAGTGGCAAGAACAAGGTCCCCTGGAGGAGGCGACGGGGCGGCGGTTGTGGCGGAAGGAACGTAAGGTGTGTTCTCTTGACGATTATCCGCAGGCTTTGCCCTGCAATAATCCAGATTGTGAGAATGGCGGTTTTGACATTGGCGATAAAATTGCGGCACTGCTGGCTTCTGGCGAAAACAACGAGCAAAATTCTCTCATTTGCCGCAATGCCATCCATAAGAATCGCAGTAAGCGCTGCTTGCACATTATTACTTATTCAATTGCCTGTGTCCGTCCCTACCAACGCCAAAAACCCCAACCTGTTGTTACGGATGGAAATGCCTGAGCCACGGACATTAAAAAGCCCCGGCACAAAGAGCGCCGGGACTTTTTTGTTCTCTAGACGTTGGGCTGCCAGACTAAACCGGGGACAAGAAATTGGGTAAGGTGTATCTTTCTTTCAGGTATCGGCAAAGCGATAACCAATGCCATGCTCAGTCAGGATATAACGGGGATGGCGGGGATTGTCTTCAATTTTGCGGCGCAGCCGCCAGACATACCATTTGACACTGTTGAGACTGGCTTCGGCATAATAGGGCCAGACATTTTCAAAGATAACGTCAATTGGCAAGACTCGATCAACCCGGCGGGCCAAAAAGAGCAGCAAGTCATACTCGGTGGGCGTCAGGTCTATAATTTTATTACGAACCATGACCTGGCGGTTGGCCGGGTCAATCACCAGGTCGCTGCCGCCAAAACGCAGCGGCATTTTGTCAGATTCGGGAATAGGGATGTTAGCCCGGCGGAAGATTGCCTCGATACGGGCCTGTAATTCTTCGGGGTAAAAGGGCTTGACCAAGTAATCGTCGGCTCCCATTTTTAGCCCTTTCAGAATGTCTTGCTGTGATCCTCGGGCGGAGAGGATGATAATTGGTACCTTAGAAATTGTCCGAATGGAACGGCAGGTTTCCCAGCCATCCAGGTGGGGCATCATGAGATCAAGGATGACCAGATGGGGTTTTTTTTCGTGAAACTGCTGCAGTCCACTGGTACCGTCCTGGGCTGTGATGATTTCGTATCCCAGCCGCTCCAAACTGTGTTGGATCAGCTTTAACACCAGGTCATCGTCGTCAATTGCCAAGATTTTTTCTGCCACACTGATACCCTTGCTGAAAATCGCCTATATATGGCCAACCCTAGTTCCCCCCTACTCTCCAATCATCTGCACTATAACCTTACGCGAGCGGCGGCGATTGTCAAAATCAAGAAAAACAATCTGCTGCCACGTCCCCAGTATCAGTTCGCCATTAACAAGTGGCACGCTCAGTGATGGTCCTAGCAGGGCAGCCCGGACATGGGAAAAGCCATTGCCGTCATGCCAGCGTTGGTTGTGTTTGTATTCCCAGGCTTGCGCGGCGACCCGCTCAAAAAAATCCTCAAAATCGGCCAGCATGCCACTTTCATACTCCACCGTGGTGATCGCGCTGGTAGCGCTAGGAGTAAAAACAGTGGCCAGACCCTGGCGCAAGCTGCTGGCTCGCACCGCTCCGATCACAGCAGCGGTAATGTTTTGAATATCACAGTAGCCCTGGGTTGAAAGGTGAAACTCTTGCGTGACAACCATTGTGTCTCCTAGAAGGTTAGAAAATTGAAGATCGAGGATTGAAAATTGTAAGCAGTTGCTCATTCTGTCTTTTACTATCCTCTATCTTCTATTCTCAGAAAATCTCTAACTTCTCAACTTGGCTCCCAGTTCCCGTTCCAGGCGCTGCACAATTTTCTGCTGCTGCTTGGCTGCGTCCCTGTCGGTCAGGGTGCGGTCATCGGCCTGGAAGGTCAGGCTGTAGGCCAGACTCTTTTTGCCAGCGCCGACTTGTTCGCCCCGGAAAAGGTCGAACAGCCGGGCCTCGGTGAGCAGGGGCCGGCCCGTCTGAGTAATGAGCACGTGGACTTGCTCGGCTGGCACAGCTTCATCCACGATAACGGCAATATCCTGCTGCACCGGCGGAAAACGCGGCACGCTCTTGACCACGTGGCCGTCAGGCACCTGAGCGAGCAGGCGATCAAGGTCAAAATCGGCCGCAAGGACCGGACCATCGTTTTCGCTCTTGAGATCGTAGGCCTGGACCACCTGCGGGTGCAACTGCCCTAATACACCTATGGCCTGACCGTTGACTGAAAGCTCGGCAACCCGGCCCGGATAGTAAGCGGGATGACGGGCGGGGCTGAAAACAATCTCGCCCACGTGCAGCCCGGCCAGCACCGACTCAATCACGCCTTTTAAATCAAAGAAGTCCACCGGCGATATATCCGCATCCAGCCAGCTCTCTTCCTCGCGGGCGCCGGTCATCACCAGCGCCAGGCGGCGCTGCTCGACGGGTAAGATCGCCGCCTCTCCCCCCCTGTTTATCATGTCTTGAGAGGGGGGTAAATAGATATGGCCGACTTCAAACACCTGTACCCGGCGATGATGTTTGGTATTTTCCGCCGCTATTTCCAGCACGCTGTTGAGCAAACTATGGCGCATGACCACCCGCTCCGGCGTTGAAGGATTGGCCAGGGTAACGTAGGCCATGTTGTCCACTTGCCCTGCCCCCAGAAGACGCCCTTCCGCCGCCGGCGTGGTCAGCCGGTAGGTGATGACCTCTTGCAGGCCGGACTGGACCAATAAATCACGGACCCGCTCGTCGCGGTCGAGTGAGACATTGTTGCGCTGCGGCGGCAGTTCATCGGCCATTTCCGAAACCGGCAGCCGGTCGTAGCCATAGATGCGGGCAATTTCTTCCACCAGGTCAGCCTGACCAATGGTTGGGTCAGCCGAAATGTCAAGGCGATGGTCCGGCACGGTGACGCGGAGGGATTTTTGATTTTCGACATCGTACCCTTTGGGTATTTTCGATTTTTGATTGGTTTCCGCCTCAGCCTCAAGTTCTTCTACTCTGAACTCCAGCGACTCCAAAATTTTTTTAATTTCGGCCAGGCTCAGTTCGACGCCTAAGAGGCGGGCAACTTCGGCCTGGTGCAGGGTTACGACGACCGGCTGGGGTGGATTGGGATAATAATCCAACACCCCTTGCGCAATCTTGCCGCCGGCCAGGTCGGCCATCAGCTTGGCCCCCCGCAGCGCTCCAAACATAGCCTGGCTGGGATGCACGCCGCGGCTAAAGCGGTAGGCCGCCTCAGACTTGATGTTGAGCGCCTGGCTGGTGCGGCGAATGTTAATGAAATTCCAGGCTGCCGCTTCGAGCAGGATATTTTGGCTGTGCTCGCTCACTTCACTTTCACCGCCCCCCATTATACCGCCGATACTCAAATTTCCTTGAGGATCGGTCACTAAAATGGAAAATTCAGGCATAAGGTGAGTTTTCCCGTCGAGGGTGAGCACCGTTTCGCCGGGTTGGGCCAGGCGGGTAATGATTTTGACCGGCCCATGCCCCCCCTCGGTCCTCCCCACTGGGGGGGAAGACAGGGGGGGATTATAGTTAAGCGCCCGGCGGCGCAGGATATCCCAATCAAAGGCATGGTTCGGCTGGCCCATCTCCAACATTACGTAGTTGCTGATGTCAACCACGTTGTTGATGGGGCGCATCCCGGCCAGGCGCAGGCGGCGCTGCATCCAGTAGGGTGACTCTTTGATGGTGATGCCCTCGATGAGAATCGCCACAAAGCGCGGGTTAAGTTCTGGGTGAGTCGTTTCGATAACTAAATCGTCGGCCAGCCGCTTTTTCCCTGAAACCGGGGGAAGGGTGGTATCGGGGTAACGCAGTTTCTGGCCGGTCAGCGCGGCCACTTCGCGGGCCACGCCCAGGATCGAAGCGCAGCGAATCATGTTGGGGGTGATGTCAATATCCAATACAGCATCGCCCCACAGGTCAACAATGGGCGTGCCGGGCGCGGCTTCTTCGAAGGTCAGGATGATACCCTCGTGCTCATCGCTGAGGCCCAGTTCTTTTTCAGAGCAGAGCATGTGGCGGTTCATAATGCCGCGAATTTCCCGGCCCTTGAGCTTCATTTTGACGCCCGGCTCTTTGGCGTGACCGTCGTACACGGTGGCCCCTTCCATGACAAAGGGCGATTTGAGGCCCAGGCGGCTGATGTCGCCCTGCCCCACAAATTCAAACAGGTTGGGCGCGCCGGTCACAACGGTTTCCGGCTTGTCGGCGCCGATTTCAACCGTAGCTAAAACCAGACGGTCCGCCTGGGGATGCTGCTCCACTTTTAACAGGTGGCCCAGGACCAATTTCTCGCGGTCCCAGACCAAATCGGCCCCTTCGACGCCAACGTAGCGGATGGAACCAACCTCCAGGCCGGCCAGCGTCAGCCGCTCGGCCAGCTCTTCAGCAGAGAGAGTAATCTCTACAAAATCTCTTAACCAGCTAATTGGTACTTTCATTATAACAGTTCTCAGTTAATCATAATTTTACTTGTAGTTACAATATCAAAACGTATTGCGTATTGCGTAATAAAATTACGCGTCCCGAAATCAAAACTGCTCCAAAAACCGCAAATCGTTGCCCCAGAAGTAGCGAATATCTTCGATGCCGTGGCGGAGCATGGTAATGCGTTCCGGCCCCATGCCGAAGGCGAAGCCGCTGACCTTTTCGGGATCATAGCCGCCGTTGCGCAGAACGGTCGGGTGGACCATGCCGCAGCCGCAAATTTCCAGCCAGCCGGTGTATTTGCAGAGACGGCAGCCTTTACCGTCGCATAAAAAGCACTGCACGTCCACTTCGGCGGAAGGCTCGGTGAAGGGGAAGTGGCTGGCGCGGAAGCGCACCGGCCTGCCTTCGCCGTAGAGCCGGCGGGCAAAATCAATTAAAGTCCCTTTTAAATCGCTAAAGCGAATGCCCGGCCCTACGGCCAACCCTTCGACCTGGTGGAACTGGATTTCGGAGCGGGCGGTAATTTGCTCGTTGCGATAGCACATGCCCGGCAGAATGACCCGGATGGGTTCGGGATAGAAGTCGCGCATGGCCCGAATTTGGCCGGGGGAAGTGTGGGTGCGCAGCAGAACATCGGGATGGGTGGTGTAGTAGGTATCTTGCATCTCGCGGGCCGGGTGGTGGGGGGGGAAGTTGAGCAGTTGGAAATTCATTTCGTCGGTTTCGACATCACGGCTGCGGTAAACCTGGAAGCCCATCTCGGCCCAAATCTGGTAGATGCGGCGCAGGGTTTGGGTGCTGGGATGCAGCCGGCCGCGGGCCACCGGACGGCCCGGCAGGGTCACATCGAGAGCACCCTCGGTCATGGCCTGCTCCAGCTCGGCGGCTTTAATGGCTGCAGCTTTTTGCTCGTAGGCGGCTTCCAAGGTTTGTTTTAACTGGTTGGCCCGCTGCCCAAAGGTGGGCCGTTCTTCTTTGGGCAGTTCGGCCACCCGGCGGAGCATCTGGGTCAGTTCACCCTTGCGGCCAATGTACTGGCTGTGCCATTCATCCAGGGCAACGCCGCTGTCGAGTTCTTTAAGTTCGACCTGGGCGGTTTCGGCCAGGGTTTCAAGCTGGTTGAGCATGCAATTCTCCTCGAGACTTTCGACTAGAATATTATATAATAATCTATTTTGTCTTGTGCGACAAGTCGCAGGTGGCAGGGAAACGGTTCGTGACTTATTACTGGCAACCCCTAAGTTGGAATAGATAAACAAAAAGGGCGCAACCGTGTGGCCGCGCCCCTGCAATTTGCCAGCCGCTATTGTATCAGCCAGCGAGCGTGCGCCGCCAGGAACCTTGCCAAAAGTTAAAGAAGAAAAACAGGCCTCCCATTATTAACGGCGCGGGAAACCAAATACCGGCTTGTGGCCGAGCCAAAGCCTTTTCTTTAAGCAGCGATTGATTTGAGTAAAGGTGGAGAGAGTGTTGGGACATAAGTACTCCTACAGCAATTGGGGTTCATCATATCATGTAAAGGAAGTCATGTCAAACCTTTTTGGCGCTTTGTATCAGCTCAAATGTGAATTGACACAAGACCGAGATGGCCTTATCCTAGCCCCAATATTCTTCAACTAAGGAGTCCGAAGTCTCCCGACTTCGGGCACTTTTTCAGGAGATTTTGCCCTCCATTTCGGCTTATTTGAAAAGAATTGATCCTAGCCCATATTTATGCTTATAGGTGCCAAGTGGTGCAAACTTTAGCCCTAATCCTCGATCTTATTCTATTGTTTGGATTTCTAGCTAGTTCTCTTGGCCTTGGGGCAATTATCCTTCGGCAGGTTGGGCCGAGTTTTGTTTCACCATTGGAGCGGATACTGTTTGCCACCGGAATTGGGTTAGCCGTCTTTGCTTATGCTACTGCTGGTTTAGCGGCAGCGGGTGGTTTGTATCCTACAGTGGCTCGAACCTTGTATGGTTTCGGCTTGCTGATAGGTATCATGCAAGCTAACCGGTTGGTATTTCCCTCCTTGCGCAGCTTGTCTCGGCTTGAAGTAATTTTGATCACATTTCTTTTTACTTTTGCAATTTTGGCTTTAGTGGGCGTACTTTCGCCGCCTACTGATTGGGACTCGTTAATGTACCACCTGGAAGTGCCCAAAAGATATATTCAGGCTCACGGCTATGTCTATATCCCTAACGGCTACGCCAATTTTCCTCAATTTATTGAGTCGTTATATGCCTTTGCGATGTTGGTCCACGGGGATATTTTGGCACGTTTGGTCAATCTCACCTTCGGAGGGCTGGCTACGCTGACCGTTTATGTTGTTGCTCGTCGTTTTGCTGAGCGCAGCATAGGACTATTAGCTTCGTTGATATTTGTCAGCAGTCCTCTGGTAGTTTTTGTTTTTGTCGAGGTATTTATAGAGGCAGGACTAACTTTTTATAGTCTGTTGGCGCTTCTGGCGCTAATCACCTGGCGGGCTAACGGTGACCACCGCTGGTTTTGGTTAAGCGTGATTATGGTCGGTATTTCTCTTAGTATCAAATACTACACCATTATTTTAGTGCCAATTTTTGCCTGGGTTTTGTTTGAACGGGCTTGGTGGATGGAGAGGCGCTCATTGCCAGAAGTGCTATGGTTGGGAGTCAAGGCCGGATTAGTGATCTCATTGTTCCCTTTGCCTTGGCTTATTAAAAATGCGATTTTTATCGGTGATCCGGTCTTTCCAATCATTTCCAGTTTTTTAGGACGGTGGGGAAGAGGGATTGCCCAGGCCAATTGGGCCTATTATGGAATGGGATATGATTTATTGGATTACTTACTTCTACCCTGGCGTATGACCTTCGGCGATCGGTTTGGCGTACCTAAACCAGGTCCTCTTTTTTTTATCCTCCTGCCGCTGCTGCTTGGATTGCCGCGTGCGCCAGGTTTAATACGCTGGCTAGGGGGTGTACTATTTGTTTGGTTCATTTTTTGGGCCAACAGCGCCGGGCAAAGTGTGCGTTTCTTTTTACCTGGATTGGCAGTGTTAAGTGTTGTAGTTGCTGTAACATTGGCTTCTTTACCTGGTTGGGCGAAAAAATTTCGACCGTTCTTTATAACAGTTATCACTACAATTGTGGTGTATAATTTGATTTGGCCAATCTACTTTGCTTCCTGGTCATTGCCATATGTTACTGGGCAGCAATCTCGCCATGAATATTTGATGAACTCGCTCGACATCTACCCCGTAGCCGACTACACTCATCGAAACCTACCGGCTACAGCGGAAATTGCGACTGTTTGGGAAGAGCGGGGCTATTATTTTGATCGGCCTCTGGTCATTGGCCAATCACCGGATGGAGCATTTCTACACCAGTTCGTTAGCGGTGATGATCCGGTTGCCCTGGCAGAAGCCTTTTTATCTCGGGGATTAACCCATCTTATCATTAATCATCATCTCACTAATGACTCGGAGTTCAATTTGCGCGATCGGTATATTTATGGGGTTGAAACTCAAGCGCTATTGGTACATCAATCTGCATTTCAATCTTGTTTCTTGCGCTCCCTTTTTGAATATGAGGGTATTGCCCTCTATGGTAAGTCTCCATTAAATCGTGATTATTGACACCACTGCTGGACCAAGGCTTGAGTATGTTTAGATCGCCGCCCCCGCTTTTTGGGCGGGATCCAGGGTGATGGAGGTACTCGAAAATCAAACAGTTCTGCTACGGTCCAACAGTGATCGGTTAGATTAGCCGCGATGGCCGGAGTTCGTCGTAACCAACGACAGCCCCCTTTAGCCAAGTAGAAAGGCACCCGTAAGCTATCGTGATAGGTGCAAAAGTTGTAGAAACAGCCAACGACATACATGCCGGCCTGCAAGGTTTCCGGTTGTTGGGCCAGGGCGCGAGTGCGCCGGGTCAAGGAGGCCAAACATTGGCGGAAGGTGGCATTGAGCCTTTCGATATAGGCGGTGTTAATGCCACCCAGACCTTGGCTGGCCTGGATCAACTGCTGTACCACCTGCCGGCTGCCCTGCACAATCCGCCGCTGAATAGTCAGTTGTCCGGCTGTTCGCTCTTTGACCACTTGAACAATCGCTACCTCCGACCAGGACCACAACTGACACCGGCCGAGTTGACCCAACCGAGGCACTTTAGACCGAAAGGCCCGCTGAAAAGCTTTAACATAGCTGGGCAGGCCATCAACGGCCAACAACAGCGGTCGACACAAGGCGATGGCCCGAATTTGGTCAGCCACCGCTTGGATCAAGCCCTTATCTCGGTGGGGACTGATCGCTCCACCCAACCACAGCCGGGTCGAGATCATCATCGCCATCGCCAGCCACATCGTCCCGCCTTGAGTTTTCACTTTGATCTCGTCGGCCTGAACCTGCTGCAAGTCAAGTTGGCTCTGGCCCACCGTATGCTCATGCACCCGTTGGCAATGTTCTCCGGCTCGCTGCCACCAACTTTTGATCGTCCGCTCGTCAAAGCCATAGGCTGCCACAATCGCTTGCAACGGACAGCCATGGGCCAGCAGGGTCAGCACGATCATCACCAACTGGGTGTCGGTTTTGAGCCGGTAAAAGATCGTGCCTTTACTGCCCGCAAAAGTGGTCTGGCAGACCTCGCACCCATACCGTTGTTCCTGTTGACTATGGACGCTGATGTTACCAGCGCCGACTTGTCCTCTTGCTGGACAGTTAAGATTAGGGCAAAATATCTGTTGTGGGTTTATCGCTCGCACTCCTGGATTTGGTGTCGGAACCTTCCAGTATGCCCGGTAAACCCACTTTTTTCAAATTTCCCTTTCCTGTTCTCTAATCACGCTTTATTGGAGTGTTACCCCCTCTATCAAGTATTATCAGAAACAACCTGTACACAGTAGCAATTTTATTTGAGGAATAAGTGCTCCAAAGCTCCACTGCCGCTCGCGAAGTCAAAAATCCCACCTGGACCGTCGGCGACGTTCACGGCCAGTACAGCTATAGCAACCCCCACGCCGATTTGTACCGCTATCTCAGCCAGTGGTCCGACATGGAGTCGTACCTGAACGTGGGCTACTCCCGGCCGGGCCAATACCACCTGCATGCCAGCAGCCATCTGCGGCTGATCAACCGCCTGGCCGATGGCCTGCTGGAGCTACACGCCGCCGGCCCTCACCGGGCCGACCGCCGCCTGCTGGATGTGGCGGCCGGGCGAGGCGGAGCGGCCATTCACGCTTGCCGCCGCTACGGCCTGGAAGTTGTCGGGGTAGATATTACCCCCTACAATGCCCACCGGGCCGCTCAGAACGCCCGCGAGAAAGAGGTCTGGCCGCAGGTGCGCTTCAATCTGGGCAACGCTCACCGCCTGCCCCTGGCCGATGCTTCTTTTGCCCTGGCCTGGTCCATCGAATCGCCGGCCCATTTTGCCGACAAGCCGGCTTTTCTGCGTGAAGTCGGGCGGGTGTTGAAACCGGGCGGCGCGTTTACCTGGGCCGATTTGCTGGCGGTCGAGCCGGTGGTTACGGCGTCGGCGGAAAACCGGCAGATTTACGATGAGTTTTTGCGGGTTTGGGATGTGCCTTACCTGGAAACCTTTGACAGCTACCAGCAGGCCCTGACCGGGGCCGGTCTTGAGCTGCGCCGGGCCGAAATTGTGACCCGTTACAACCTCGATATTCTCAACCGCGACTGCGCTATCTTTTTATGGCTGGCTCGCTTTGGCTGGCTCTATCGCTGGTATGGCCGTTACCTCAAATGGCGGACGGGGGCCAATCTGGATCATGTGTACGAGCATGTGTTGGGTTCTCATCGAGCGCTGCGGCTGGGCATGATTGACTACGGGCTATTCTGGGCGTTACGCCCCTAAGGCGGGTATACTCCTATTGCGGCATATATCTTAGCCCCCTTGAGTAATCTCTAAGGATACATTCATCTACTGGTGCTACGCTTGTTATAATCCCCACTTGACATTTTCTATTGAAAGACTACATTATCAGCCAATATTGACACGCCAATCAAGCCGGGTATGCGGCTAAGTCACGTGTTATTTCGTCACTATTATTGGAGCGTGTATAATATAGGGTAGTCACAGTAATAATTAGTGGTAAAGTATGCAACGTGCCAGGTTCCTGAGGAGGTACAATGACTCAAACGCACGAAGAAGGTAGTAGGTCGGTGGAGCGAGGCGTGCAGAGGGTAGTTATCTGGGCCATTCTGATTGTAATTGCCCTGGTGGCCGGCTACTATCTGGCAGTGGCTCTCATCCCGACTCCTAAGGTTGGAATTATCTATTTAGATACCCAGGTTGGCGGTCCACTGGTTGATGCTATGTCACAGGAAATCAATTACGCCCGCAAAGCACGCGACATTAAAGCGGTGGTGGTCATGGTGAACAGCCCAGGCGGCGGCGCTTCGTCGGGACACGACATTTACTATCAAATGCGCAAACTGCGCGATGAAAAACCGGTTGTGGCCAGTGTGGATATTCTGGCGGCCAGTGCGGCCTATCAAATTGCGGTCGCGGCCACCGAGATTTATGCCAAGCCGGCCTCCTTCATCGGCAATATCGGGGTTATTGTCGGCCTGCCTGCCCCCGAAGTCTTGAGCGAAGATTTTATTACGACCGGCCCCTTCAAAGCAACGGCCTTTAGTGCTACCGGCGTAGTCCAAAAGTTAGACTTACTCTACGCCAACTTTAGAGACAGTGTGGTTACGGAGCGCAGCGTCGCTCCCAACGAACTGAAGCTTTCTGCGGATGAAGTGGCCACTGGCGAACTGTGGGTGGGTCTTGAGGCGAAAGAGTATGGGCTGATTGACGAAATCGGCTCGAAGCTGGACGCTATTGACCGCGCAGCCGAACTGGCCGGTTTGAATAATTACGAAGTGGTCAATGTGCGGGATGAATACCTGGCTTCAGTGCAGAACACGGCCCAATATGAAACAGCCTTAAAAGTTTATGAGGCGTTGGATCAACAGCCTGAGATTGACCTCTCGACCGAGAACACTCGGTGGCCGTCCTTTTATCAACTCTATATCCCGCTGGAGTAATTGATGCGCAAACTATTCTGGATTATTCCCCTGGTCATTATTTTGGCGGTGGTGGGGGGCCGCCTGTTCTATTACGGCGGCTTCGGCGCTAGTTACGCCGCCCATTCACCTGAACTACCGACTTCTGACTTTAAAGCCTTTGCTAAATCAGCCCGCCTGGAGGCGGTGGATAATCCCACGGTTAGCAAAGGCGTGGTTGCGGTTGATTATACCCACAGCAACGCGCTCTACATTGAGGAACTTAACGTCCTTTTCTCCAAAATTGTCAATCGCGGCTTTAGTTATGAGATTATTCTGGATACATCGATTGACGATGCGGCGAGCAGTGATAGCGAAGGTACCGCTTTACCTTTAGCCGACAAACTTCGCTACGCCCAGGCCCTGATCCTGCCCCTGCCCCGCATCGAATATACGCCTGAAGAAATAGCCGAGATTAGAAACTTTGTGCAAAAGGGCGGCCGGGTTCTGATTATTGGCGATCCCACCCGCACGGTGGTGGTTGAGGCCCTTAATAGTATTGCCGGTGTTTTTGGCATTATCTACGCCAACGATTATCTCTACAGCCTGACCAACAACGATAATAACTATCGGAATGTGGTTTACGCCAACTTCAAGGAAAGCCCCTTAACCAAAGGGCTGGACGAGGATAGTAAAGTCATCTTCTACGGCGGTAACTCGATCAACGCTCCCGGTCATGAAATTATTCTGGGCGACGAAACAACCCACTCCAGCATCAGCGAGGGGGGACGGATCATGGCCGCCGCTGCCCTGACCACCGATGATCAGGTGCTGGCCATTGGCGATCTCACCTTCCTGAACGAACCCTACAGCGCTGCCGAAAGCAATGGTACCTTTATCACCAACATCGCCGATTTTCTGACCGGCGGCAAGCGCGACTTTGAGTTGAAAGATTTCCCCTTCTTTATGAACCCCGCTGTTGACGTGGTGTTTGACAACAGTCTGGTGCTCAACAGCCAGTTTAACAATTCGGTCAAGCTTAAAGAATTTTTGGAAAGAAATGAGCGCGCCGTCACTCTTACCGATAAAATCGGCGATAAGAACGATGTCATCTTTGTCGGTCGTTTTGACGAGGCCGAGCCGGTCAAAGATTTTCTGGCCGACGGCGGGATCACCATCCTCGGTCTTGACGAGGAAGACGCGGTGAACAAGCCGGCCAGTGAGTTGACTCACAAGGAAGAAGAGGCTGTGACGGATGCGCCGCCCAACGAAGAAGATCGTTTTGTTTCCGGGCGCATTCGGATTGAAGGGGTCGGCGAGTTGGAACGCGGCGGCTCGACCCTCTTTTACCTGGATCAAAAGGAAGGGCGAAATATACTGATTATCCTATCTGACACGCCGACTACCAATTCCGACGCCTTTGACCTGCTCTTTGAAAACAGGCTGGGGGAGTGCCGGTTGAGCAACACCATTGCCGTCTGCCAAACGCAAGAGCCTGATGGCCAGTTGCCGCCCAGCCTGCGCAGCAAGCGGATTGATAAGGTTCTGGTGGTTGCGGGAGATATGGGGCGGTCCCGGGAGGTTGAGCAAACCGGGCTGGTTGAGTTCACCGAGGCCCTGAGCGGCACCTACAATACTGATAGTTGGGTTATCTCGGAAAAAGGCTCGCCTGATGTAGATGAACTGCTTGAATATGATGCCATCATCTGGACCACCGGCGACTACTGGGATGACAGCATCAGCGAAGAGGATGCGGCTCTGCTGTCAAAATATTTTGAGCTGGGCGGCAATTTAATCCTGGCTGGGGCCTCTATCGGTTTTGATTGGGACCATACCGACTTTTTGACGAATGTGGCCCACGCCGATTACCTTGATTTTGCCCCGCAAAGTGATCTTGAACTTGCCTTGCCCGATCATCCCCTGGCTAAAGGATTTGACGAAGGGACAATCATTTCCTTTACCGATGCTGTCTCTGGCAGTGATGAAATAGAACCAGATGTGGTCAATAATACGGCCAATGCCCGGGTCATCTTTAAACGCGGCCCCGACAGCGATCAGGCGGGCGCGGCCTCGGTTATTGCTTACGAGGACGAACGCTCCAAAGTTGCCTACTATGCTTTCCCGATTTACTGGTTGCCCGCCGCAGAGCGCGACCTATTGGTGGCCAACACACTGAACTGGTTTACCCGCAAGCCCCTACCGCTACCAAGTGAAGAGGATTATCAACCCTTTGAACCTGCTCCTGAAGGCACCCCTGAACCGACGCCGGAGGGAACCGGGGAACCGGCGCCTGAGGGTACAGAAGAGCCGGCGCCCGACGGTACCGCCGAACCTACTCCCGAAGGCACTGCCGAATCGACGCCTGAGGGCAATTAAAATTAGGACAACTGGGGGAAAGATGTTTGCCGGTTTGTAGTAACGGCTTTAGTTGGACACCAGCCTGAGAACGACTAAAGTCGTTACTGCGAATTACAGTCCATAATGAAGGAGGAGAAACGTCTCGATGAAGAAGATGACCTACCCAAGAGGGTGGCTGTTATTAATTTTGGTTATAACGGTTGCCCTATTAGCAGCCCAATGTGGCGCAGCCCCGGTGGTAGAAGAGCCAGCCCCGACGCCTACAGTTGCCAACATAGAAGCTGAACCGGCGGATAAAGCCGCGACAGAAGAAGCTGCCGCTGATGATGATGATGCCCTGCAAGTTGTCCAGGGGTCAGAAGCATCCCAGTCCAAAGCCGAGATGGGCATCACCACCGTCACGGACGAATCGGATGTGAGCACTCCGCGCAATAAATTTGGCGGCGAATATCGTGAC
The DNA here is from genome assembly GCA_015075185.1 of Anaerolineales bacterium. GTDB lineage: Bacteria > Chloroflexota > Anaerolineae > 4572-78 > J111 > DSQQ01. The sequence goes on from JABTUW010000007.1 coordinate 193,311, forward strand.
GTGTCTACTTCTGATGCGGTCAGTTTTCATCCCTATATGGTCACCGATGCCGGCTCTCGCGGTTACCAGGGCATGGTTTACAGCGGTGATCTGATTACTGTAGATGAAAATACGTTGGCATGGGAACCTTACGCGGCAGAAAGTTATACCGTTTCGGAGGATGGCCTGACCTACACCTTTAAACTGCGCCAGGATTTAAAGTGGAGTGACGGCCAGCCGATCACCGCGCATGATTACAAGTGGACGTATGACCAAGTGCTTGACCCGAAAAATGAATATCCCTACCTCTCTCAGTTTGATTTTGTAACCTCTTATGAAGCCCTCGATGATTACACCATCCAGATGAAAATTGATGAACTCTACTGCCCCGCCCTGGGCCAGATTGATTTTATCACCCCCCTGCCAAAACATATCTGGGAGAAGCTGGATTGGAGCGACCCGGAGAAGAATCCCGAAATCAACCACCCCAGCGTTGTCTCCGGTCCTTATAAATTAGCGGAATGGAAGCGCGACCAATATGCCTTGTTTGAGGCCAATGAGAACTACTGGTATCATGGCCCACCCAATATTACCCGCCAAACCATCGAAATTGTGCCCGATCAGGATATTGCCTACGAAAAGATGAAGAAGGGCGAAACCGATACCGGCATCATTACCCCGGAAAACCTGGAAGAAGCCAAAAAACTCGACAATATTACCGTTTACGAGTGGTGGCCTGCCGCCGCTACCTGGACCTATATTGGCCTGAACATGCGGGAAGGTTTTCCTACCCACGACATCAATGTGCGCCACGGTCTCAATTATGCCATTGACAAGGATTTGCTGACCGAGGAAGTCTACAAAGGCAACGCCAAACGGATGTGCGGCCCTTACCCCGATACTTCCTGGGTTTATAACCCCGATGTGCCCTGTTACGATTATGATCAAGAAAAGGCTGTTGCCGAATTTGCCGAGGCCGGCTATACCCTCACCGATGGGACCATGGTGGATGAGCAGGGCGAGCCATTAAAGCTGAAGTTGATTTATGGACATCCCAGCCAGACGGGTGAATTGATTGCGGTGAGTGTTCAGGATTATCTGGCTGATATTGGGATCGAGGTGGAAATTCAACCCCTGGAATATTCCGCTTTTTTGGAGGCCAAGAATAAGCAAGAAGTTGATTGGGACTTGTTCATCGCCGCCTGGAATTCGACCATCGAGCCGCATGCCATGTTTCTGATCTGGTCCGAAGAAGGTATCCCGGATCTGAATTCGGTTGCTTATGTTAATAAAGATGTCGAAAAGTTGTTTAATGAAGCCGGCGGCAGCGTAGGAACATGTGATCTCGATTTCCGCAAACAGAAATACCAGGAAATTCAAAAGATTATCGCTGAAGAATCGCCCTACATCTTCCTTTACTATCGCAAAGCCTGGTCTGGCGAGAACAATCGCGTTAAAGGCATAGATCCAAAGCCGGTTGGGATTGGCTGGAACTCGGAAGATTGGTACATCGAAGAAACACCGTGAAAAAATGAGGAGTCCGAAGCTCGCTTTGGACTCCTCGTCTAAGTACAAACAAAAAAGTTTGAAGAGTTGTAGTGGCGACTTCAGTCCTTAACCAGCCTATAGACGACTAAAGTCGTTACTACGAATCCAACTTAATTTATTTGTTTGCACTTAGTTGATTTTAAGGGAGAAGATGAGGCATGAAGAAGACAATTTATCAAGGAGGTGTGCTGGCGCTCTTGGTGGCAGCTCTGGCTTTGACCGCCGCCCAGTGTGGCGCAGCGCCCGCCGTGGCCCCGGCGCCGCAAGAGGCCCAATCCGGTCCGGCAGAAAGTGCGGTTGAGGCCAAACCTGCCGCGGAAACGGCAGCGGAAGCAGAGGCTGTCGAAGAAAATAATTCGGCTGCCAGCGAAGCCGAACCATCGGTAATTGACGCCGAAAATAAACTGGCCGAAGAAGTGGTTGGCGGCAGCGTTTTCATCACCGACGAGCCGGATGTGAGCACGCCGCGCACCAAACTGGGTGGCGAGTACCGCACCGTGGCCTCATCAGACGCCGTGAGTTTCCATCCTTACCTGACCTCCGACGCTACTTCATGGGAATATCAGGGTCTGGTTTTTTCATCTTCTTTGCTTGAGCCGGACGAGAACACTTTGGAATATAAGCCGAATATGGCAGAAAAATATGAAATCTCGGCCGATGGGTTAACCTTTACTTTTTATCTGCGCAAAGACCTCAAATGGTCCGACGGTAAGCCGCTTACAGCCCGGGATTTCAAATGGACCTATGATCAGGTGGTCAATCCTGATAATGAGTATCCTTATCTTTCACAGATTGACTTTGTCGAGTCTTACGAGGCTCTGGACGATTACACGATTCAGGCCAAGATTAAACAGATTCACGCTCCGGCCATTGTCAATCTAGCTGAGTTCATTACCCCGCTGCCCAAACATATCTGGGAAAAACTGGATTGGAGCGACCCGGAAAAGAATCCCGAAATCAACAACCCTTCGGTAGTTTCCGGGCCGTACAAGCTGGTCGAGTGGAAGCGCGACCAATTTGCCGTTTTTGAAGCCAATCCTAACTATTGGTATCATGGCTCGCCCAATATCCAGAAATACATTATTGAGATTGTGCCCGACCAGGATGTAGCGTTTGAAAAGCTCAAAAGCGGGGAAACGGACAGTTCTACGATGACGCCCGAACAACTGCAAGAAGCCCGTACCCTGGAGAATGTCACCGTCTATGAATGGTGGCCGGCTCAGTCCGTTTGGAGCTACATCGGCCTGAACATGCGCCAGGGCTATCCTACCCATGACATCAACATCCGGCACGGCCTCAATTACGCCATTGACAAGCAGCTCCTCACCGACGAAGTCTGGCTGGGCCAGGCCAAACGGCTCTGTACCATTTATCCGCCGACCACCTGGGCGCACAACCCCGACGTGCCTTGCTATGAGTATGACCCCGATAAGGCCCTGGCCGAATTTGCCGAGGCCGGTTATACCTTAAAGGATGATAAATTGGTCAATGAGCAGGGGGAACAGCTTAAACTGAAGTTCCTTTACGGCCCCAATACCAGCCCCACGGCGGAGTTAATTGCGGTCACAATTCAAGGGGATCTCAAAAAGGTAGGGATTGAGGTGGAGGTTGAGGGTCTGGAATGGGCCAGCTTCCTTGAAGCCACCGAGGCCGAAAATCCCACCTGGGATATGTTCCTGGGCGGCTGGCAGTCGGGCATCGAACCCCATTCACAGGCAACCGTTTGGGCCGAAGAAAATATTCCTGAGCTAAATGCGGTTGCCTATGTCAATAAAGAGATGGAAAAGCTTTTTGAAGAGGCCGCCGCCACCTACGATATCGAGGTACGCAAGGAAAAATATGCCGCAGTCCAGGAACTCATCGCGGAAGACTCGCCTTATATCATCATTTCCTATCGCAAAAGAGCCAGCGCCCAAAATGATCGAGTCCAGGGGATCATCCCGACCGCCCTGGGAATTGGTTGGAATCAAGAGGATTGGTACATTGTTGACAAGTAAGAACGAATTTGAGGAGAAGATTGTGAAAAAGACTCGCAGATGGTCGTTATTGACCCTGTTCATAATGACTTTGGCCCTGATTGCCGCTCAGTGCAGCGCCGGAGCGGCGCAGGTTCCTACCGAGCAGGTCCCGGCTCAAGTGGAAGTTACCGAACAGTCCGCCGAGGTGGAAGTCCAGCCTGCGGAAGAAGCAGCCGTCGCAGCGACCGAAGAGTCCAAGGCTGCGCCGACGGTGCAGGAATCTGATGTTTCCGTTGCCAAAGAACAGAAAGGAATTACGGTTGTTACCGACGAAGTAGATGTGAGCACGCCGCGCACCAAGCGGGGCGGTGAGTACCACGACGTGGATACCTCCGATGCCGTCAGCTTTCATCCCTATTTGACCAATGATACCACCTCCGGGGCCTATCAGGGCTTGATCTACAGCGGCTCTTTGCTGAAGCTGGATGAAAACACGCTGGAATACGAGCCTTACATGGCCGAAAAGTACGAGATTTCTGAAGACGGCCTGACCTTCACTTTTTATCTGCGTCAAGGGATGAAATGGAGCGATGGCCAGCCCATCACCGCCCAGGATTACAAATGGACCTTTGACCAGGTGATGGATCCCAACAACGAATTTCCTTACCTCTCCCAGTACCAATTTGTCAAGTCTTATGAAGCTCTGGATGATTACACTATCCAGGCCAAAATTGACGAGGTTTATGCGCCGGCTTTGGGCCAGATCGCCGGTTTTGTGACGCCCCTGCCCAGACACATCTGGGAAGAGCTGGATTGGGGCGACCCCGAAAGAAACCCGGAAATTAACAGCCCCAGCGTCGTGTCCGGCCCCTATAAGCTGCTCGAGTGGCGGCGTGACCAATTTGCCAGGTTTGAGGCGAACGAGAATTACTGGTATCACGGCGCGCCCAATATAACCAACTATACGATTGAAATTGTGCCCAACCAGGACGTGGCCTTCGAGAAGCTCAAGGCCGGCGAAGTTGATACTTCTTCCCTGACCCCGGAGCAACTGAAAGAAGCCCGCGAGATGGATCATGTCAATGTTTATGAGTGGTGGCCTATCTCCGCCGGTTGGAGCTATATTGGCTTGAATATGCGCGAGGGTTTCCCTACTCATGATATTAATGTCCGGCATGGCTTAAGTTATGCGCTTGACAAAGAGCTGCTGACCGAGGAAATCTGGCTGGGCCGGGCCAGGCGGATGTGCTCCATCTATCCTGAAACCTCCTGGGCGCACAACCCCGATGTCCCCTGCTACGACTACGATCCAGATAAAGCGGTTGAGGAATTTGCCAAAGCCGGGTATACCCTTCAGGATGGCAAAATGCTCGACAAAAACGGCCAGCAGTTAAAGCTGAAGTTTCTCTTTGGCCCCAATACTAGCCAAACGGCTGAGTTGTTTGCCGTTACCGTTCAGGATTACCTGGCTGAGATTGGGATCCAGGTAGAGGTTCAAGGACTGGAGTGGGCCAGTTTTCTGGAAGCTTTACAATCAGCCGAACCTGATTGGGATATGTTCCTGGGCGGCTGGCGTTCAACCCCTGAGCCACAAACTGCGGCGACGGTCTGGGCCGAGGAAAATATTCCGGCGCTAAACTCGGTTGCTTATGTAAACAAAGAGATGGAAGCTCTCTTCAAAGAGGCCGGCGGCACTTATGACACTGAGGTTCGCAAGCAAAAATATGGCGAGATTCAGCAGATCATTGCCGAGGACTCGCCCTATATCTTTATTGCCTACCAGCGAGCCGCCAGCGTTCAAAACAAGCGCATCCAGGGTATCATCCCGACCGCGCTGGGTATTGGCTGGAACCAGGAAGATTGGTATATCCAGGAACCGCAGTAATAAAGAAATTTACGATTTTCGATTTACGATTGGACTTTTAATCGCAAATCGTAAATCGTAAATCCAAAACTTGTCCTGAGGAAGTCGAAGGATCGGAAATTAGCATGGCTCGTTACATTGTTCGACGCGGAATTCAATCTTTTTTCTTGCTGTGGGCGGCAACCCTGATCAGCTTCACCGTTTACCAGCTTGCGCCGGGTGGCCCGGTTCAATTCCTGGAAGAGGACCCTAAAGCGACCGGCGAAGATGCCCGGCGTTTGACCCGATTGTATGGCCTGGACCGGCCTAAACTCTTTCCACCGGTTCAATATATCGCCTGGTTGGCTGGCGAAGATTGGCTGCCTGAGAATGAAACCTGGCGCAGCGGCCGCTGTTTGAACGATGAGTCCAGGTGCGGCCGGGGCATTGTCCGCCTGGATTTTGGCCGTTCTTTCTTCTATAAAGGACAGCCGGCCATTGATCCGATTCTTGAACGCATTCCGGCGACCTTGACCCTGGCCGTCGCCACCCTGATTTTAGGTATGGTTATTGGTATTCCTCTGGGTATTTTCGCCGCGCTCAACCGGGGCCGCCTTCCCGATCATTTTATTCGTGTAACAACTGTTCTGCTCAATACTGTGCCTGACTGGTGGCTGGGCTTGTTGCTGCTCATTTTGCTGGGTGGCTACCTGGGCCTGGTGCCGCTAAGTGGGATGTACGATATTGGGGATGGATCGCTGCTGGACCGCCTGCACCACCTCATTTTACCGGCGCTGGTCGCCGCGACGGGCGGTTGGATTGGCTACTCCCGCATTTTACGCTTTGAAATGTTGGAAGTACTCAACCAGGATTACGTGCGTACCGCCCGCGCCAAAGGGCTGGCCGAACGGTTAGTGATGACTCGCCACGTGCTGCGCAATGCCCTGATGCCCTTTGTCACCGGCTTTGGTGGTATCTTTGTTCTGTTTTTGTCGGGTTCGGTGCTGTTTGAAACCGTCTTTTCCTGGCCGGGAATGGGCCGGCTGTTTATCACCGCCATCAACAGCCGGGATTATCCGGTGATGATGGCCATTTTTGTCATCGGTTCCTTTTTCGGTATTATCGGCCTCCTGGTAGTTGACATCCTTTACAGTTTTGTTGACCCCCGAGTGAAGTATGATGTAAGCAGGTAAACGGTTAAAGGAATATTTGAAATCACAACCAAATGCACGTCGAGTACGGGAAGATCGAGTCGAATATAACATTTAACTTTCAACGTTCAACTTTAAAACATTTAACGGTACTACAATGGCCCTACATACATTAACAGGTTTTCAAGCTCTTCCTCTATTTGCTTCGGATGCCGGCGTTACCGGCCGATCTTCTCTACGGGAGGTAGGTCCTGCCTTAGGTCTTCCGCACAAGGGGGCTAAATCTGCCCAGGAGGTTAAAGAGCGAACCTATTGGGGTGCAGTTACATCCAAGCTGTGGCACGACAAAATCACGATGAGCGCTATCTTTTTGCTGCTTTTCATGGTCATTATCACCCTGGCCGCTCCCTGGATTGCCGATAACCTGCTGGGCTTTGATCCGATAGATACCAATCTGCGCATTCGTAATAGAGCGCCGACATGGACCACCGCCGAGGGCCGGCAAATCTGCTTTTCGGCCCCAGTGGGTCAATGCCACTGGCTGGGTACCGATGAAGCGGGGCGTGATGTATTAGCCCGGGGTATTTATGGGGGGCGGATTTCGCTGCGCATTGGCGCTTACGTGGCTGGAATTTCTATGACCCTGGGGGTAATCATGGGGTTGATTAGCGGTTATTACGCGGCGACGTTTATTGATGATATTATCAATGCCGTCATTCAAACCCTGGGCAGTATTCCCCAGCTTTTCCTGCTGATTATCCTGGCCGGTACTTTCCCTTTTTTCCGTACCCCGGAAGGGTTGTCCCTGCTTATTGGCGCTTTGGGCTGGATGGGCTTATCGCGGCTGCTGCGCGGCCAAATTTTTTCGATTCGCGAGCGAGAATACATTGTCGCCAGCCGGGGCATTGGCGCTTCCATCTGGCGGGTCATGTTCCGCCATATTTTGCCGAACGTCTCCTCGATTATTATTGTCATCGCGGTTTTTGACATCGCTGGCGCGATTATCGCCGAGGCCGGACTGAGTTATCTGGGTGTTGGTATCGGGCCGCCCAATCCGAGCTGGGGTAATATGATGCAGGGGTCGCTGGGCAACTTCACCGATGCCCCCTGGCTGGTCATTGCCCCCGGCATCTTCATCTTCCTGACCACTCTCGCCATCTACCTCATCGGCGATGGCCTGCGCGACGCCCTCGACCCGTGGGTCAAAACCGGCGTGCCGAGAAAGTAAAAAAGAACTCAAGGAACTCGTAGGAACTTGGATAGTTAAGCTCCTACGAGTTCCTCTGAACTCCTACGAGTGTCTTCAATTATCGCCTCCGCCTCAATCTCCACCACCATCTCCGGCGAAATCAAGCGGCTGACCTCAACCATACTGGTGGCCGGGCGAATTTCGCCAAAAAATTCGCCGTGCGCCCGCCCGATTTTCTCCCAATCGTCAATATTAGTTACATACATCCGCGTCCGCACCACATCTTTCAAGCTGGCTCCGGCTGCTTGCAAGGCCGCTTCGATGTTGCGCAGTGTTTGGACCGTTTGGGTATAGGGATCGCCCAATCCCACAATTTGCCCATTAGTGTCAGTCGCCGTGGTGCCGGATACGTGGACCAGATTGCCAATCCGCACCGCCCGTGAGTAGCCAACAATTGGCTCCCACGGTGTGCCGGTGGCGAAATTTTGTCTGGAACTTCTTGCCATGCTTTTACCTTTCAAGATAGCGGTGATTTTTTAGCTTTTTACGTTACGATATGCTTCTCTTTGATTTCGCCACGAATTACACGAATTTGCACTAAATTTTTAATATTTACATTCGTTCCGGCGCGCTCATGCCCATCAGCCGCAGAGTATTGGCTAAGGTAATCTGGGCCGCCTTGACCAGCTTCAGTCGGGCGGCGGTCAGGGCGGAGTCCTCGCTGACCACGCGGCAGTCCCGGTAAAAGGCGTGGAAAGCGGTGGCCAGATCCTGGGCATAGTAGGTCAGGTAGTGGGGGGCCAGGTTTTCGGCGGCGTGGGCGACAATCTCGCGCAGGCGCAGCATCTCCCGAATAAGCGTCATTTCCGAGGGGTGGGTCAGCAGGGAAACATCGCCCCCCTCCATTGAGGCTCCTTCCTCCTGGGCTTTGCGGAAAATGCTGGCAATCCGGGCGTGGCCGTACTGCACGTAAAAAACAGGATTTTCGTTACTCTGCTTGGTCGCCAGGGTCAGGTCCAGTTCCATGGGGCTGTCGGCGGAGCGGGTCAAGAGCATAAAGCGGAAAGCATCGGCGCCGATTTCCTCTACCACCTCCCGCACGGTAATAAAATTGCCGGCTCGTTTGCTCTGCCGCACCGGCACCCCATCGCGAGTAATTGTGACCAATTGGTACAGGATCATGGTCAGCTTATCGGCATCAAGGCCCAAACCTCTCGCGGCATTCTTCACCCGCTTGACGTGGCCGTGATGGTCGGCTCCCCAGATGTAAATAGCCCACTCAAAATTGCGCTTGCCCAATTTATTCCAGACATAGGCAATGTCCGAGGCAAAATAGGTTGGCCGGCCATCGGAGCGGACAATCACATTTTCTTTGTCGTCCTCGTCCTCGCTTTTCAGCCAGAGCGCCCCATCCCGCTCCACGAGCATATTTTTGGCCTTGAGCTTGTCCAAAGCCAATTCATACGTACCGTCGTCGTACAGGCTTTGCTCGGAAAACCAGTTGTCAAAATGAATACCAATCAGGGCTGTGTCTTCTTTCAGACCGGCGATAATACCATCGAGCGCATAGCGGCGCATAAAGGCCAATGCCTCGGCCCGATCAAGGTGCAGATATTTGTCGCCAAACTGCCGGGCCGCCGCCTGCCCCATCTCGACCAGGTACTCACCCTGGTACTCTTCCGGGTCGGGTTCAGCCTGACCGAGGGCCTGAGCGTAGCGAGCAAACATGGCCTTGCCCAGGTTATCCACCTGCGTGCCGACATCGTTAACATAATACTCGCGCTGGACGGTGTGACCGGTTGCAGCCAGCACCTTAGCCAAAGTATCGCCCAAGACAGCGTTACGCCCGGAGCCGACCACCAGCGGTCCAGTTGGGTTGGCGCTGATAAATTCGACCTGTACATTTTTCTGGCCTAGGTTCACCCGGCCAAAGCCGTCTCCCTCAGCCAGGATGGTTTCGACCTGCTGGGCCAGCCAGGTTTCGGCTAGACGCAGGTTGATAAAGCCGGGCGGGGCGGCAGCGACTCCGCCCAGGTAATCTGCGGCGGGCAGATGGCTGATAATTTTAGCGGCAATCTGGAGCGGGGCCATTCGCGCCAGGCGAGCCAAGCTCATCGCTACCGGGGTGGCATAGTCGCCGTGCGCCGGGTCTTTGGGCCGCTCGACCACAATTTCGGGTAGGTCGAACGCCGACAAATCACCCGCTTGCTGTGCGGTTTGAATGGCAGTTTTGATCAATTCAGTGAGCTGATAGCGTATCAAGGTATAAACCTCGCCAAGGGAATAAAAAGTATAAAGTATAGATTATACTCGATAGCGGTGAAAGGTAAAGAGGAGCGGGGGACAAATTTCTAGGGGTCAGTTTGGCTTGGGACTAAAATAAGTATAGCATGGGGTAACTATGATCCGCTCTGACCACATTTTTTACGATTTGCGTGAGGGATTAGGCAGCCCTAAATTACTGCTGCCGCTGTTGGTTGTGGCTGGCATTTTTACGTTTTTTGTCAGCTTTCAGTTTGTCTACATTTTTGCGCTACTCTATGGGGCTATCTTTGCTGCCCGCGCCCTGATTGGCCGGCGCTGCCCCCAGTGTGATGGGCCGCTGCAAGAAGTCGAGGCTGAGCGAGATAAGAGCGATGCTTTTATTATGCATGTCATCTGGCGTTGTCCCCGCGATGGTTACCAGGAAAAAGAAACCATCAAAGGCGGCTCCGGCCTGTTCGGTGGAGGATAAACGGTAGACGGGGAAATAATCTTCTGACTACTGATTACTCAATGTCATTAAGTTAAGACCGGAGTCGAGCCTTTAGGCGAGTGATTCTCGGCTAAAGCCTCGACTCCAAAAAGCTAACTTAACGACATTGACTGATTACTGGCTTCTGACTACTGGCTCTGGCTTTCCCAGAATCAACCGCTGCTGCCGAGTTAAGGCCAACTGCCTGGCTTGAATGGCTTCCTGGATATGTGTCTCGACTGCCTCGAACGACAGGTTGCCGTGAAAGAGGCCACAGAGTTCATGGTCGCTGAAAGGGACAATTTCGCCGGGGGCGGCGACCAGGAGAGAGGCCAGGCCGGCCGGGGACAACAGGCCGTCGAGGTCGGAAACAACGGCGAGAATAGCCTCGAGGGGATTTACGATTTTGGATTTACGATTTTGGATTTCGCTTATTCCTGTGTTTCTCATAGTTTGTTCACTGATAAGATTCTTCCCAAAGTCCTGCGGTGGATTTGAGCTTGTAAAACCCTCTTCCCCTTCAACAGCCTCCGGTCGCTCCCGTACCAGCGATTGGCTTTCACCGCCAAAAGTTTTGCTGATGAGCGCAATCACGGCCGGGCCGTACTGCTCCAATTTCGCCGGGCCTACCCCTGAAATGTCTCCCAATTCGGCTAATGTAGCCGGACGCCGCGCCGCAATTTCCTCCAGAATCTTGTTAGAAAAGACGATGTAGGGTGGGACTCCCTGGCTTTTGGCCTGCTGCGTGCGCCAGGTTCGCAACGCTTCCAAAAGAGTCTCGTCTGGTTCGGCGGACGTTGTTGCCGGAACGATAACCTCTTCGGGCACACCAGTTTTTATATTGCCTATCGCCTCATCAACTTCCCCTTCTTTCTTCGCCTCAGCCTCAACCTCGCCCTGTCCCGCCAAAACCACTTTGGGCCGATTTCCACCTGTCGTGACCAGGCGCCCGTCGCTAATCAGGGCGTCAATAATATCCAGCACCGCTCGTTGTGATAGTGAGGCTAATTGCCCGTAGGCGGCATGGTGGGCAAAAGTTTCCAGCCAACTCGCCTTCGAGCCGGTGAGGAATTGAGCCAGCCCCGTCCGGCCCAACGTACCGCCGAGTTTGGTCACGGCTTCAAGGATGATCGCGTCGGGAGAAGGAGTGGAAGTAGGGGAGATAGTTGGCTGTTCGACTTTTTCAACAGTTGTCAGATTGAGCTTTTCTTTGGGCAATTCGGAATGAGCGGCAAGGACGCATTTAATTTGGTCAAAGGTGATCTCAGCAGGCAGGATGGCTTTGAGGGGGGAGAGCAAAGCAGCGCTGCCAACGGTTTGGACGGCTTGGAGGACCTGCATTTCAATTTCGGGCGGGACAAGTCGGTGCAGCTCAATTTTGCCATCGGCGATAAGACGGGCCAGGTGACTATAGATGGTCATTTCTGTTAAAGTGCGCTCGGCCGCAATTTGGGCCGGAGTAAGTCCTCGTTTGAACAGCTCATAGGTTTGGATAACTGTATCCGAACGCTCGCTTTTGGCCCGCCACCGGTCAACAGAGTCGGCTTCGCTCGCCAGGCTGGCCAGGCGAATGGGCAGCACGGCCCGAGCCTCCAGGGCCTGGAGGCCGAGCGGGGTCAGGGTCAGCACCGGCAGATCTCCGCCGCTGAGGCGCAGATAGCGAGCCTCGATCATGGCGTCAATCAATTCGACCAGTTGACGCTGGCTGAGACCGCCCAGTTTGCCGTAGAATTTGTGGCGATCGTAGCCGAACTGCTGCATATCCTGCGAGCGGGAGCCGTTGAGCAGTTGGGCCAGGCGACTGCGCCCGACGGGCCGCTGCTGCAAGCTGCGCACAGTTTCCAGCACGATCAGCGGGAACCACTCCTGAGCCGTGACGGCTTTAGGCAAATCTTCGATGCGCTCCGCCGCATGGTTGTCACAGCAGCGGGGAGATTGGGGTGGGGTGGCATCGCCGAAGTAGGCGAGGAGAAACTCGCGGCGGCAGGTGGTCAACTGAGCGTAGTGAACTATCCGGTCCAGCAGTTGGCGGCGAATCTTGGCCCGTTTCTCGATAGCTTCGGCTCGCTCTTCGAGGGCGCGGCCGGCCAGGGGCAGAACCTTCCAGCGACCATAGCCGCCCTGGTCGCCCAGGTGAAAAATTGCCCCGGCCAGCTCCAGCTCGCTCAAAGTAACCCGGATTTTGACCGGGTGCAGGCCGGTGCTCTCGGCCAATTCGTGGGGAGCAGCGTAGACTTCACCGTCATTGGCGGCGTGACTGAGCAAGCCGTAAATCTGGTGGAGGTCTTCATAAGCCGGCGTGTCGCTGTTGATCAGCCACTCTTGCAGCCCCTGGTCGTCGGGGGCAAAGAGGAGCAGACACTCGGCGGGCAGGCCGTCGCGCCCAGCCCGGCCTGCCTCTTGATAATACGCTTCCACCGTGGCCGGCAGGTTGTAATGGATGACCGCCCGCACGTCTGCTTTGTCCACCCCCATGCCAAAAGCATTGGTCGCAACCACCACCTTCAGCCGGTCGGCCATGAAATCATTCTGGACCTGGTCGCGCTGGTAGCGGTCCAGCCCGGCATGGTAAGCCCGGGCCGGGCTGCCGACGGCGCTGCGAATGAAGTCGGCGACTTCGTCGGCGTTGCGGCGGGTGGCGGTATAGATGATGATACTACCCTCACTCTTACTGAGCAGGGCGGGCAGGGTTTGCAGCTTGGTCCGGGCGTCGGGGGTAAATTTGACCCGGAAGGTCAGGTTGGGCCGGTTGAAGCCGGTAACGATAGTTTGGGGATTGGCCAGCCCCAGCAGCTTGACGATGTCTTTTTGAACCGCTGGCGTGGCGGTGGCGGTCGTCGCCAGCAGGGTCGGCTGGCCCATGGCCTGCCAGATTGGGCCGATTTGCAGATAATCGGGCCGGAAATCATGCCCCCATTGGGAGATGCAGTGGGCTTCGTCCACGGCCAGCAAGCTGACCTTGACCCGGGCCAGGGCGCGGGTGAAATCGCGGCTGCGCAGCCGTTCCGGGGCGATGTAAAGCAGCTTGACGTGTCCCTCCAAGACAGCCCGCGTGCGCTGGTTGGCCTCCTGCGGCGGCAGCGAGCTGTTAATGTAGGTGGCGGGCAGCCCGGCCTCGGTCAGGCTCTCCACCTGGTCTTTCATCAGGGCGATCAGCGGGGAGATGACCAGGGTCAGGCCGGGCAGGAGGAGAGCCGGCAGTTGGTAGGTCAGTGACTTGCCGGAGCCGGTCGGCATGACCAGCAGGGTGTGTAAACCATTGAGGATGCGCTGGACCGCTGCCTCTTGCCCTTCGCGAAACTGGTCGAAGCCGAAGTATTGTTGCAGGGCCTGGTGGGGGGTGAGCATAAATTAGATCCTCCTTGAAAGCTGAAACCGGAAGGAAAGGTTAACAAATTATAGCATTGTTTGGGGGTGGGCTCAACTACTCCCTAGCGACAATCTTTTCAACGAGGCTACTTTGGAAGAATTGCACAAAGAGTAAAGGTATCAAGAAGGAGGATGCACCTCGGCAGGCAATACGGAGAGCACAAACGTGTAGAGACCTTCGGCGTCGGCCAGGGCTTGCTGGAACTCCTCCGGCTCGGGCTGCATCGTTTCGCCGGGGTAGCGGAATTTGGCAACGTAAGGCGTCAGGCGAGCGCCAATTTCACGCCAAGTTGAAAAGTTTGGCTCAAAAGGAAGAGTTTGTGAGCCGCAACCAAATCTTGCTGCGCTTTAGTGAGCCAGTTCTGCACCAACTCTTGCTTGGCTTCGGTCATAAAGCACTTTTCCTCGTTCAAGAATTTCAGCCTCTAAGGAAGCATAAACGTGACGAAATCGCTCCACCTCGGCGCGAGTCTTGACTAAAACATCTTTCGGCACACCTAATCCACTCAAGCTAAGATGCGCTCGTACATCCCGCTGGATGGGGCGCAAGTCGCTTTCCGCAACGATGACCAACAAATCCACATCGCTGTCCTCATCCAGCGTACCCCAGGCGTGCGAGCCAAAGAGAATAATCTGCTCTGGCTGAAATTCAGCCACCAGTCGGTGAGTTATTTCTTCCAGGAGCTTTGGGTCAATTATTTTCATTACCTGACTTTTCCTTTGAATAGGGTATCACACCAATAACCCCCGGTTAAGTTTGTTGGAAAGATTGGGAGTATTTCATTTAGGGGGCGAATAATTCAAATTTGGTGGAAAACCTGAACCACGAAAGGACGAGGTTGATAAAAAGGCACGAAAAATTATAGGAGTTGCTGAAAAGAAGCCGTTTTCGTGCATTTTTCACTTTCGTGAAATTCGTGTTTCTAAATCTGTCCCAAAAGTGTAATCCACTCGGAAAGGAAGGTCACAACTTCTCTTATTAGCACTCTTCTTGAGCGAGTGCTAAAAATTGTCCTTTGAATTTGCCAAACTTTCTCGATTGCGGTATTATTTCGCCTGTTGTTAGCACTCTAGCTAACTAAGTGCTAAATTTAATCTAACTTTCTGTTCAGGAGGTAATTTATGAATCTCAAACCCTTGGGGGATAGGTTAATTGTCGAACCTATCGAGCAAGAAGAAATGACCGCCAGCGGCATCGTGCTGCCCGAAACGGCTAAAGAGAAACCGATGCAAGGCAAAGTTTTGGCCATCGGCCCCGGCGCGCGCAAGGAAGACGGCTCGCGCATCGCTATGGATGTCAGCCAGGGCGACACTGTACTCTATGCCAAGTATGCCGGCACCGAAGTTAAAATGGATGGTAAAAAGTATCTGATTTTGAAAGAAACCGACGTCCTGGCAGTAGTGCAGTAAGCGCCGGGACTGATAAGAATAAGGAGCAAATAACTCATGGCAAAACAAATTAGCTTTAACGAAGATGCCCGCCGCCGCCTCAAAGTGGGGGTAGACATCCTGGCCGATGCGGTCAAAACCACGCTTGGCCCCAAGGGTCGCAACGTGGCCCTGGATAAAAAGTGGGGCGCGCCGACCGTTACCCACGACGGCGTGACCGTAGCCAAGGAAATCGAACTGACCGATCCGTATGAGAATATGGGCGCTCAACTGCTCAAAGAAGCGGCCACCAAAACCAACGACGTCGCCGGCGACGGCACCACTACCGCCACCGTGCTGGCTCAGGCCATTGTCAACGAGGGTCTGAAGAACGTGGCCGCCGGGGCGAACCCGATGCTGCTCAAGCGCGGGATTGAAATGGCTGCTGAAGCGGTAGCCAATTCCATCCGCCAGGGCTCCATCGAAGTCAAAGGCAAGGACGACATTGCCCATGTCGCCAGCATTTCCGCTGCTGACGACGAAATCGGCAACCTCATTGCCGAAGTGATGGACAAAGTCGGCAAAGACGGCGTCATCACCGTCGAGGAAAGCAAGGGCCTGGCCTTTGAAACCGAGTATGTGGACGGCATGCAGTTCGACCGTGGCTACATCAGCCCCTATTTCATCACCGATCCTGAAAGCATGCAGGCGGTGCTCAACAATCCTTACATCCTCATTTACGACAAAAAAATCTCCTCGGCTCAAGATATTGTGCCGATTCTCGAAAAATTGGTCCAGACCGGCAAGCGTGACCTGGTCATCATTGCCGAAGATGTGGACGGCGAAGCCCTGGCGACCCTGGTGCTGAACAAACTGCGCGGCACCTTCAATGTCAACGCAGTCAAGGCTCCTGGCTTTGGCGACCGCCGCAAGGCTATGCTGCAAGACATTGCCGTGCTTACCGGCGGCACTGTCATCACCGAAGAAATGGGCCGCAAGCTCGACAGCGCGACCATCAAGGATCTGGGCCGGGCCGACAAAGTCAGCTCGACCAAGGATGAGACCACGTTAGTCGGCGGCGCCGGCGAGGAAGAAGGCATCACCGGCCGGATCAACCAGATCAAGGCCGAGATTGAGAATAGCACCAGCGACTACGACCGTGAGAAACTGCAAGAGCGCCTGGCCAAGCTGGCCGGTGGCGTGGCCGTTATCGGCGTGGGCGCGGCTACCGAAACGGAGTTGAAAGAGAAAAAGCACCGGGTCGAGGACGCCTTAAGCGCCACCCGCGCTGCCGTCGAAGAAGGTGTCGTGCCTGGTGGCGGGGTTGCTCTGATCAACGCGATTGAGGCCATCAAGGATCTCCAGCACAATACGCCTGATGTCAATACCGGCATCAGCATTGTCCGCCGCGCTCTGGAAGAGCCGATGCGCCAGTTGGCCCGCAACGCCGGCAAAGAAGGCGCTATCATCATTGAGGAAGTACGCCGCCGCCGCGCCGCTGGCGAAAACCACTTTGGTTACAATGTGCTGAGCGAGCAGTATGAAGATATGCTCAAGTCCGGCATCATTGACCCGGCCAAGGTGACTCGCAGCGCCGTGCAAAATGCTGCTTCCATCGCCGCGATGATCCTGACCACTGAAGCTCTTATCACCGATGTGCCCGAACCGAAACCGGCTATGCCGGCCGGCGGTCACGGCGGCATGGGCGATATGGGCGGGATGATGTAATTCCCTCGGCTTAGTTGCTTAACCAGACTTGGCAGGTCTCTGAGACCTGTCAGGTCTTCTATGAAGAAGGAAATGCGCGTTAACTGAAACAGCCCCCTCGATTGAGGGGGCTGTTTTATTTTAGGCTTCTGCTGAAGCCCACGGGCGGACTTGAACCGCCGACCTACGCCTTACCAAGGCGTTGCTCTACCGGCTGAGCTACGTGGGCAAAGTAATTGTCAATGGTCAATAACTAATGGTCAATTGTTAACCGAAGAGTCGGGGCGGACGGATTTGAACCGTCGACCTCTTGAACCCCATTCAAGCACGCTACCGGACTGCGCCACGCCCCGCTGGATTGAATTGTCAATAATTAACAGTCAATCGTTAATTGTTAATTTTTGAGTCGGGATGGGCAGATTCGAACTGCCGACCTCTTCGTCCCGAACGAAGCGCGCTACCGGGCTGCGCTACATCCCGCGACTTGCTGTGAAAGCACGTCACAACCAGAAAAGTATAGCATAAGCTGAAACTGCTGTCAAAACGAAATAGACCTCCGGGTCTGACCCAGGTCTCAAGTAGACCACAGAGATACGCTTCACGAAAACCTCTGTGGTCTCACCTCTACCTACATCAGCCGGCAATTTTGGAGTTGTCCTGGCCCTGAGCGTACATGGCCTTCATTTCATCATACACCCGGCTCACGCCCGCCCGAATGCGCTTCTCAATGATGGATTTTTCCCCTTGTCGGTAGGGGAAGAAATCGAGCATCTGGCTGATGACAACCGCCGCTTCTGCTTTGCTCCGGCCTGATTTGAATTGGCTGCGCACCCGCGAGCGCATGGCCCGGATATATTCCGAAACCGGCTCGCTGGCTTCGACGTTGCACAATGGGCCATGGCCAGGCACAATCTGGGCATATTTCTGCTTGCGTAGCCAGCGCAGTTTGGTGAGCCATTCCTCGCTGTTGCATTGGCCTAAAGCCGGATGTTCGTCCACGACCACCAGGTCGCCGGTAAAGAGGATGCGTTCTTTGGGCAGGAAGAGGCCGCTGGTAGCCGGGGTATGTCCCCCCAGGTAAGTGAAGTGTAATTCCCTTCCCCCCTTCTGCATGACCAGCTTACCGGTAAAGCACACCTCGGGGCGGATGATTTTAACCTGATCCAATTGCTTTTGAATGTCAGGCCGTTTTTTGAACAGATTCTTGGTGCGCTCGATGAAGGTGTCCTTGTAGTTGGTCATCTCTTTCCAGGCGGCTTCGTGAGCCAGCACTGGGGCATCAAAAAACTGGTTGCCCATGATGTGCGCCCGGTGATGGTCGGTATTGAAAACGTATAACACCTTATCCGTCAATTTTGACACTGTATCAGCCCAATGCCGGGCTTCATCGGGAACAATGGGTGTGTCAATGACAATGGCCCCCGCGTCGGTTAAAACGCAGCCGACATTGGCCCCTTCATAATCTAATTCTACAAAAACGCGGTCGGCAATCTCTTGAATCATGGTTGTGCTTGATGGTCCTCCTGACAATAGGGCGTAGTGTAGCACAATTAGCCGCGAGAATCAAGCCCAAATTTGATCCATCTGCCAAACTCATTATCCCACAAAAACGCTATCATACCAGTCAAAAATCGGCCATAAATTGCACGAATTAACGGTAATCAATCTAAGAAATTGCGGAATTTGGACAGAAAAACCAAATATATGCAGGCTTTCATTTGATTTGGAAATAAAAACGAGCTATTCTGGGCGTTATGTATAGAAATAGCCCAAAGTGGTTTTGAGGTATAATTATAAGATAAATTTATCAAATTCAATGGCTTGGCAGCGTCAAAGGTGGCTTCCGTTTGAGCATTAAAAGCTTCATCTTTCCTCTCGCGGAAGCCGCTTTTTGTTGTCAGTTTTGTTTGAGTGGAGCACCGGCATGGAAATCGGAATTGTAAAACCCGTTGACATCGAAGACGAAATGAGGGTGGCCTATCTCGATTACGCCATGAGCGTGATTGTGGCGCGGGCACTACCCGATGCCCGCGATGGTCTGAAGCCAGTTCACCGGCGTATTTTGTATGCGATGCACGATATGGGCATTCGCCATAATACTCCCTATCGCAAAAGCGCGCGTGTGGTCGGCGATGTGCTAGGTAAATATCATCCCCACGGCGATGCTGCGGTCTACGATGCCATGGTCCGCATGGCTCAAGATTTCTCGATGCGTTACCCAATGATTGATGGCCAGGGTAACTTTGGCAGCGTTGACGGCGACAGTCCGGCGGCGATGCGCTACACGGAAGCCCGCCTGGCCCGCATTGCCCAGGAAATGCTGGCCGATATTGACAAAAATACGATTGAATGGACTGACAACTTTGACGGCAGCCTGCAAGAGCCGGAAGTGCTGCCGGCTCGCCTGCCTAACTTGCTGCTCAACGGCACTTCCGGTATTGCCGTCGGCATGGCCACCAATATTCCTCCGCATAATTTGAATGAAGTGTGCGACGCTATTGTCTATTTGATTGATCACTACGACAGCAGCGATGATGTCACCGTTGAAGATTTGATGCAGTTCATCAAAGGCCCAGCTTTTCCCACCGGCGCGGCGTTGATGGGCCAGGAGGGTTTGATCAACGCCTACGCTACCGGCCGGGGCCGGGTGACGATGCGCGCCATTGCCCGAATTGAGGAGATGAAGGGCAACCGCCACCGGATTGTGGTCAGCGAGATTCCTTACCAGGTCAACAAAGCGGCCCTGATCGAACGTATTGCCGATCTGGCGCGCGAGGAAAAGCTCAAAGATATCTCTGACCTGCGCGACGAGTCGGACCGGAGTGGCCTGTCCATTGTGATCGAGTTGAAGCGGGGAGCGCAGCCCAAAAAGGTGCTCAACCAACTGTATAAATATACAGCTCTGCAATCCACCTTTGGCATCAATATGCTGGCCCTGCTCGACGGCGAGCCGCGCGTGCTGCCGCTCAAGCGGGCGCTCATCGCCTACGTGGAGCATCGCCGTGAAATTATCACCCGCCGCACCGAGTTCGACCTGGATAAGGCTCGCCAGCGCGCTCACATTTTGGAAGGGCTGCGCATTGCGTTGGGCAACCTGGACAAAATTATCCAAACCATCCGCCAGAGCAAAGACGCCGAGGCTGCGCGCGAACAGTTGATGCAAAACTTTGCTCTCAGCCAGGTGCAAGCCCAGGCGATTTTGGACATGCAACTGCGCCGCCTGGCCGCCCTGGAACGTCAGAAGATTGAAGACGAATACCAGGAAGTGCTAAAAACCATTGCCTACCTGGAAGATTTGCTGGGCAGTCCCCAAAAAATTCTGGGTGTTATTAAAGAGGACCTTGGCCAACTCAAGGCTGAGTATGGCGATGAACGCCGCACCCGCATCCTGGTAGATGTGAAAGAGGAACTGCACGAAGCGGATTTGGTCAAAGAGGAAGAGGTGCTTATCTCCATCACCGAGCGGGGGTACATCAAGCGCGTGCCGAGTAAAACCTACCGCACCCAGGGACGCGGCGGGCGCGGCGTGACCGGCATGACTACCCGTGACGAGGACGTGGTCGAGTTTCTCTTTGCTGCCAGCACTCATGACACGATTCTCTACTTTACCGACAAGGGCAAGGTTTACTCCGAGAAAGCCTACCAGGTACCCGACGCCAACCGGACGGCTAAAGGCGTCTCGATTGCGAACTTAATTAATCTGTCTCCCGGCGAAAAAATTACGGCAGCGCTGGCTGTGCCCAGCTTCGACCAGGCGGAGTACCTGATCATGTTGACCCGGAAAGGCCGGATCAAACGGACTGATTTGAGCGAGTTTGCTTCGGTGCGCCCCAGTGGCCTGATTGCACTCACCCTTGACGGCGATGATGAGTTGGGCTGGGTTAAACTGACTAACGGCCATAACGAAATTGTTACTGTTTCGCGCAGCGGCCAGGCGATTCGTTTTGCCGAAAGTGACGTGCGCTCAATGGGCCGCACCGCGGCCGGCGTTGGAGCGATGCGGCTCCGGGCCAATGACGAAATTTGCGGGATGGATGTGGTTGATCCCGAGGCTGACCTGTTGGTCGTGACCGAGAATGGCTTTGCCAAGCGCACCCCTTTAAGGGAGTATGCTGTCCAGGGACGCAATGGCAGCGGGGTGCGGACGCTGTCAAGGGATGTGAAAAAGACGGGGAGGGTCATCGCCGCGCGGGTGGTTGCAGATGACGGCGACCTGACCCTGATCTCCCGTGAAGGCATTATGCTGCGGACCGCGATCAAACATATTTCGGAACAGGGTCGGGCTACCCAGGGCGTGCGGGTTATGTCGTTGAAAAAAGGCGATATTGTTGCTTCGGTAGCCGTGCTAGCGCCTAAAGCCAAAGAAGCTGAGGCGGCCG
Source organism: Anaerolineales bacterium (assembly GCA_015075185.1). Taxonomy (GTDB): domain Bacteria; phylum Chloroflexota; class Anaerolineae; order 4572-78; family J111; genus DSQQ01. Next base: position 214,536 of record JABTUW010000007.1, read on the forward strand.
GGGATGAGCCAGATACGGCCAAAATATCGGAGCTTCCCTCGCTGACTTTGCCGGAAGCAATGCCAAAACCCTCGGCCAATGGTCACTAAATAAACCAGATTCCTGGCGTCAAATCGAGACCTCAGACCGCAAAGACTCGGGGGTGCCCTTAACACCTGGTGTTCCTGGGTCTTTGTGGTTAATTTTATAACTCAGCGAGTAAGTCAGCCTATGTTACGGACCCGTGTCATTTCCGCTTTCGTCGCTATCCCTATTGTTATTGACTTTTTGCGGCTGGTACTGCTTATCTCGATGATGAAGCGCAACGTTGGGGTTAAAGACTCCTCCAACCTCTTTCCTGGCCACAGTGGTTTTTTAGACCGGATTGACAGTTTGCTGTTTGTCAGTATTGTCGTCTATTATTACGCCCTGTGGAACGGGTTATTCGGGATGGTGGTTAACTTGTTTCGACTCGGCTGAACCAAAAGTCGAACGCTAAAGGTTAGCGCTGTTTGGGAGAATGAAGTCATGACTAAAAAACCAACTCTTATCCTCATTGACGGCCATGCCCTGGCCTATCGGGCCTTTTTCGGCATGCCAGCCACCTTCAGTACCAGCGATGGCGAGCCGACCCACGCGGTTTATGGTTTTGCCAATATGCTGCTGGCGGTCTGGAAAGAGTACGACCCGGACTATTTTATCGTTACCTTCGATGCGGGGGACACCTTCCGTCACGAACTCTACCACGACTACAAAGCCACTCGTGAGAAGATGCCCGACGATCTGGCGACTCAAATTGCTCGCATCGAGCAGTTGGTCAAAGCCTTCAAGATGCCGGTCTTTACCAAAGAGGGCTATGAAGCCGACGACCTGCTCGGCACGCTGGCCACTCAGGCCACCGCTCAGGGCATCGAAACCCTCATCGTCACCGGCGACCGGGACGCCTTTCAACTGGTCGGGCCATCTGTTAAAGTGGTTTATCCGGGCGGGCAAAACCGCTTCAACGAGCGCAAACTTTATGACGAAGCCACTGTCGAGGAGCGTTTCGGCGTGCCGCCGGGCCAGTTGGTTGATTTGAAGGCAATGGTTGGCGATACCAGCGACAATATCCCCGGCATCAAGGGAATTGGCGACAAAACAGCCGCCAAGTTGTTACAGCAGTATGGTTCGCTCGAAGGGATCTACGCTCATCTTGACGAACTGCCCGCCGCCCAGCGAGCCAAATTTGAGGCTGACCGTGACAACGCCTATCTCTCGCAGCGCCTGGGCCGGATCATTACCGATGTGCCCGACGTGGCGTTGAATGTGGAAGCGGGCAAAACAATGGATTTTGACCTGACCGACGTGGCTAACCTGTTTGTCGAGCTTGAATTTAATACCATTTTCAACCGCATCCCCGGCGCGCCCGCCGATAAGTCGCCCAAAGAGTTCGCCACGGTCAAGGCCAGGCAGTCCATTCAACCCACCGCGCCCGATGGCCGCTATGTCACCGTTGATACCGCCGCCACGCTGGCCGAACTGGTGGCCAAACTCACCCAGAGCCAAATCCTGGCTGTTGATGTTGAAACCGACAGCACTGACGAGGTGCAGGCCAATTTAGTCGGTATTGCCATTACTCCCGCGACTGGGGAGGGGTATTATATCCCGGTGGGACATGGGGTCAAGGCTGAATCGCGGGCTCAGGCTGAGGCCCAGCCCTCTCTTTTTGACTTACCTGAGGCTGAAATTCCCACCCCTGCCCCCCTGCCCCCCAGTTTCCCTACCCAACTTGACCTGACCAGTATCCAAACCGCGCTCGCTCCCATCCTGGCCGATCCCGGCGTGATGAAATACTTGCACAATGCCAAGTTCGACATCACGGTTTTGGAGCGGCATGGCCTACCGGTGGTTCCGCCGATTTTTGATACGATGGTTGCTTCCTGGGTGGGCCATAATGCTGCCGATGCCCGGCATGGGTTGAAAGACCTGGCCCGTGAAAAGCTCCACATTCAAATGACCGAAATCAAAGAGTTGATTGGCAGCGGCAAAAACCAACTGACGATGGACCAGATTCCCATCGAAAAGGTGACACCCTACGCCGCCGCCGACGTGGACATGACCCTACGTCTGGTTGACATCGTGGAAAAACCGCTGCATGCGGACGGCGGCCAACTCTGGCAAATTTTTGAGGAGTTGGAATTACCCCTGATCTATGTGTTGAAAGACATGGAATTGGCCGGGATCAAGGTTGACGCCGCCGCTTTGCGCCAGATGTCCGGCCAGATGGGCCAGCGCCTGGCCGAACTTGAGGAGAAAATTTATGGTTTGTGTGGCCGCAAGTTTAATCTCGGCTCCACACAGCAGCTCTCGGATGTCTTGTTCAAAGAGTTGAACCTGCCCACCGCTGGATTGAACAAAACCAAAAGTGGTCATTATTCTACCGCCGCCGGGGTCTTGGAAAACTTCAAGGGTCAGCACGAAGCTATTGACCTGATTTTGGAACATCGCGCTCTGACCAAGCTCAAAAATACTTACCTGGATGCCCTGCCGGCGGCGATCAATCCACAGACGGGTCGAGTTCACACCAATTACAACCAGATCGGCGTCTCGACCGGGCGGCTGTCCAGCAATGAGCCGAATCTGCAAAATATCCCCATCCGCAGCGAGCAGGGGCGCGAAATTCGTCGGGCGTTTGTGGCCGAAGCAGGCTGCCGCTTGATTTCAGCCGATTACTCCCAGATCGAACTGCGCATCCTGGCCCACGTGGCTGAAGACCCCGGCCTGCTCCAGGCTTTTGCCCAGGGTGAAGATGTTCACGCTGTTACCGCAGCCACTGTTCTGGGTATTCCCCTGGCCGAAGTGACCAAAGACCAGCGGCGTATCGCCAAAACGGTTAATTATGGCTTGGCTTACGGCCAGTCGGCCTTTGGCCTGGCCCAGAGCGCCGGCATTAGCCAGGCCGAGGCCCGTGACTTTATCAATACCTATTTTGAAAAATATCCGGGCCTCAAACGCTACATTGACGAAACCAAGCAAGCTGCTCTCCAGCAAGGGTATCTGACCACCCTGCTGGGGCGCCGCCGTGACTTTTCCAATCTGGCCAGCGCGACCGGGGCGCAGCGTTCCGCCCTCGAGCGCGAAGCCATCAATATGCCCATCCAGGGCACCGCCGCCGACATTATGAAAATTGCCATGATCCGGCTGCATCGAGCATTGGCCGAGCGGAAGCTGCGCAGCCGCATGCTCCTGCAGGTCCACGACGAGCTGGTCTTGGAAGCGCCGGAAGATGAAGTGGCCGAGGTGGTTGAAGTGACCCGCGAGGTCATGTGTCAGGCATTCACTCTAAAAGTTCCGCTGGAAGTTGAAGTAGAGGTGGGAGATAACTGGCTGGATATGGAGCCGGTGGATGGCGGTGGGTAACAGGTCGCAAGTTACAACAACGCTTCTACAGCTTGCTGTACCTGCGGCTTTGCTACTCTGCTACTTTGAATCCCCTACTCCCCTCATCCCAGAGATAGGTTTCAAATTGCCGTTCCAGCCGCAGGTCGGCCAGGCGCGGGTTTGCATCAGGATCAATTAACGGCAGGCCGGCTTCGACCTTAAACCCCTCGGCCGTGCTCTCCCAGACAATCCCCGCGCCATCCGCGCCGTTGATCGCCCCATCGAGCGTGGTCAATTCACTCAAGCGGTTATCTTTTACCCCATAAACGTACAGGCGCTGCACCTTACCGGCGAGTTCCGCGTCAGGCGGAATCGTCAGCAGGAGTAATTCAGCCTGGCCGTCACCGGTCACATCTAACCAGGCTAGACGGGTCAGGTTAGCGGTGCAGGGTAGGTCGAGCCTGCCTGCCTGCTGGAATTTACCGCTGTCATGATACAGCACGGTCAGCCGGCACTGGGGCGTATCAAGGGCGCTGACCAGCCCGGCCACCGACTCGCCCAATTCTCCCGGTGGGCCGCTGTGCGCGGCAATATCGAGTTGGCGTGAGGCTGACCCCCAGGCCGGGTCATCGGGCTGGCCTGGCGCGGGCAGGCCCCACAACTCGGCCTGCATCGCCAGGAAGCCTTCGTTGTCAAAACTGCCGTCGGCCTGATAAAAAGGCTGGCTGATGGCCGCGTCGAGCAGCCGCCGGCTTTCCTCGCTTTGCCAATCAAACTCCTGGGCAATCTCCTGGCCGGGAGCCAGTTGGGTCTGGCTCTGAAGTTGATAAGCCTCTCCCGGCGCTGTCCGTTGATAAATGGTCAGCGTATCCGGCCCGCCTACCCGCCGGGCTGAACCGGGCGGTGAGCCGGTATCGCTCAAGGGCAAATCTTTCAGGCCAAAGCGGCGGGTGGTCAGGCGCAGGCTGGTCGCATCGGGCTGTTCCAGTTCGGTCAGCGTATAGTCGCGCCCGGCTGTCCAGTTGACGGAGCGGCTGGCGGTCAGCAGCGGCCCCGACCAGACCTGGCTACAGGCAGCGGCCTGGCACTCGATCCAGCGCTGTTCCCATGTAGTTTCGATGTAGCCGGTGCCGCCGGTGGAGGTCAGAAAGTCGGCGACGACCCGCGAACCGTCCACCTTCGCCCGTACCTGGGCCAGGTATTTGCCCTCGATGTTTTCGGTGTGGAAAAGTTCGCGCAGGCCGCCCGCCGGGTCACGACTCAGAATGGCGGCAAAGAGGTAAAGACCCTCGGCGCTGCCGCTGACCACGCTTTCAGGCTGGCCGTCACCGGTCAGGTCTGCCTCCTGCACGCCAAAGTCGGTGTACTGGCCGGCCTCCACCTTTTTCAGAAACGCTTCGGCCAGCGTGCCCAATACCGGCGGGTGTTTTTTGAAGATGAAACGGACAAGATCCAGAGGGTTGGTATTGCCAGTGGCCGCCTGATCGGCGGGGAGAAAGGCCAGCAGTTCCTCGCGGCCAAACTGGCCATAGTAGCCTACGCTCGGCTGCATGGGGTCCTGCAAATCAACCGGCTGGCTGGCGTTAGGGATGGCTTCGGTTTGGCCGCTGGCAAGTGTCGTCGCCATCAAAGTGAGTTCGTTGCCATTGCGCTGAACGTAGTACAGTTTTGTCCCGTCTCTGCTCCAGATTGGGGCATCCTGGTAAGATGCGCTGTCATTCAAGCGGCGGTATTCGCCGGTGGCCGGGTCAAGCAGGTAGATCCGCCGTCCAGCGATGGCCGGATTGTCAAAGGTCATCAAATCGGCCCATTCGTCGCCCGTTTGCCCGGCAGGTACCGCAGCGTAGGCGATCAAGTCCCCCTTAGGCGACCAGGCAACGATACCCGGTATCTGCTCGGTTTGGCTGATCGCCGTTGTTGTCTGTCCCGTCAGTGGGTCGAACAGGATGAGCCACTTGTTGACTTGGGCGGAGCGATAGGCTCCTGCGGTTACAGCCAGGGAGGAACTATCGGGCGCCCAGCTTTGATAGCGGGGATTGGGTAAGGCCTCGGCGGTCACTGGCTTGACTTCGCCACCGGTGATATCGAGGACAAACAATGGCAATCCATCGGCCAGGATTGACGCGCTTAAGATTCCTTCCCAAAACAGCACAAAGCGGCTGTCAGGTGACCATTGACCCAGGACAATCTGCTGCGGGCCTTCGTCCGGTGCGGCTTGGGATTGGTACAGCCGCGCCGGTTCGCCCGGTTCGTTATTGTTAAATGCCACTCCCCAGATTTCGATGGGACTTTTAACCTCTACCCCCGTGCCAAGCGGCTGTTTGGGCATCCAGTTGTTTTTCACCAACAGCAAGTGACGGCTGTCAGGCGACCAGGTGATCGCATTAACCGTGCTGCCGGGTGGAAAAATGTTGATCGTCTGACCGTCCGGCCCCTGCAAATCGAGACTGCCGACTGTGGTATTGACGACAGCCGTCCAGCGGCCATCCGGCGAGGGATTGAAGTTGATCTCGTCGCTGGCAGCGGTAGGGGTTGGGGTCGGTGTGGCGGCAGTAGCAAGATTGCTTTGGAGTAACCAACTCCACCCCATGCTAGCCCCAAGTGTAATCGCTAAGATTATGATAAATAAATATGTTTTTTGCAAACGCATCAAGATACCCCTGAAAAAATCACATTCAGCCATTAGCGGTCGGTAATCATCTTTCTGACTACTAATTCAACTGTGTCATTATACTATGCTCAGTTAAAATTAATCTGTCAATCAGGCGTCATTTTGCCGACGAGATGAAGACGGTAGAAAATTTGTCTCATTGACAAACCCTTATTTTTCCCTTACCATAAAAACAAATTGAATGAGATTACTCCCCACAGGAGGCGATGATGCCAACGACATTTCTGCACATGGCTGATGTTCACCTTGGGTATCAGCAATATCAATCAGAAGAGCGCCTCAAAGATTTCCATAGGGCCTTCCGGCAGGCTACTGACGATGCTATTGCCAAAAAAGTTGATTTTGTTCTTATTGCGGGTGACCTCTTTCATAAAGCCTCTATTAACCCCATTACTCTCTTACAAGCTAAACGTCCTCTCGAGCAATTACGTCAAGCAAATATTCCGACTTTTGCTATAAAAGGCAACCACGATGGAGCTCGATATGGGAGTCAATTTTCCTGGTTGCATTATTTAGAAGCTGATTCGTGCTTGACAATGCTTGACCCATTTTCACCCAATGGCTTTGAACTAACCCCAGTTAATGGAACACGCGGTGGTTACATTGATGTTAAAGGAGTACGCATTATAGGATTGCCTTACATCGGTGCTTCTACTGAGCCACATTTGTTGGATTTGCCTACAGCTTTGCAGCAACTACCCAGAGATAATATCGGATTTACTGTGTTGATGGGCCATTTTGGTTTGGAGGGTGAAGTACCAGGGTTGAATGGTGCAATCAGTCACAATGTTATTGCACCCTTGAGAAAGCACGTAAATTACCTGGCGCTAGGTCATGTGCATAAACCAATTGAGCGGGATGGTTGGGTATATAATCCCGGTTCGCTGGAAGCCTGTGGTATGGACGAGCGAGAATGGCGTGGTGGTTGGTATCATGTGACAGTAGATACAAACTCCGGTACACACGAAGTTAAACATATCAAAAGTAAACGCCGTCCCTTGCATCGAATCAGGATAGAAGTTGATAAATTCAAAGATCCTCCTGCACTCTACGATGCAGTCCGAGCTGAGTTAGAGGCCCATAGGCCAGCACTTACATTGGGTCCGATGAAGCCAGTGGTGGAGATTTGGTTAGATGGGGTATTGGCATTCGATCGCCACAATCTTGATACACGTTATGTTGAACAAATTTTAATCGAGGTAATTGATCCACTCAAAGCGCGAGTTCGTAATAATACTCGTGCTACGGAATATGAGATTGCTCCGAATGAGTACTTAGACCGGGCTGAATTAGAGCAACATGTATTCACTGATCTGATTATTCGTGATAGCCGCTATAGAGATCAAGCTGAAACTTGGGCTAAGTTGATGCGTGAAGTGAAAGTTATGTCTCTGGCTGATAACTCGCCAGAAGCTATCGTTGAGGCTATTTCTAAGAGAATGTCACTGTTAGACGCCGAAACAAAGAATAGGGTGGACAGCGAATTGGTGAGCAAATTGGCTGAATTAAAGGGTAAGTTGGAGGCTAAAAATGTGGATTAGCCAGGTTGAACTTGAGGCCATTAAAAGTTATAGGCAACATACGAAGATTGAACTGCGCCAGGGGGTCAATGCCATTTGTGGACAAAATGGGGCTGGTAAATCAACTATCCTGGAAGCGATAGGCTACGCTTTGTTTGGCAATTCGGCTTATAAACAGGAACAGTTCATCAATGAAAAAGCTAAAAAAGGAGAAATTGTTATTAGCTTGGTCGATAGTCGAGATGACCGACTTTACCAGGTGGTTCGCCCCATCAAAGGGGGTATGCCCTATGTCTATGATCCTGAGACTGATCCAAATGCCAGACGCAAGTTAGCGGAAGGGGCTGATGGGGTACAACAATGGTTATGTGAGTGCATAGGGGTGGAGTCGGCAGCTAACCTGGAGGCTCTTTTTGAAAATGCTATAGGTGTACCGCAAGGCTTGCTGACAGTTCCATTCTTGCAAACTGCCACCAATCGAAAAAAGGTGTTTGACCCGCTGCTTGGGGTAGAAGATTACAAAAAGGTTTGGGATAACATGCTGGCAGTGGTTAATCATGTTAAAGAGTTGCAGGCTAATAATCGTGAAGCGAAAGCCAGATACGAGGGACAATTGATTGATTTGCCTATGCATCGCAGCCAGCTTCAAGAACTTGAAAACATTATCCAGGCTAAGGAAACGGAGCAGACGCAAGTTACCCAAAAACTGATTGATTTAGACCAAAACTTAGTAGCGCTACAGAAACTACAAAGGTCTATCACAGATCTTGCAAATCGTTATCAAACCCTCGTTGAACAGATTAAGGGTTTGAAGAAGCAACTAGGTGAAGCAGAAACCGCTCTAGCAGAGGCAGTTCAAGCTGGTCAACTTCTTAAACAGTGTGAGGTAGGTTATCAGGCTTACGAAGAGGCCCAGCGTGAGCAACCCCAATTGGAAAAGAAGCGTCAAACTCGTGATAAGATACAAGAGCGGTTGGTAAAGATAGAAGGCAAGTTGGCTTTAATTCAACAGGCGATAGAAGGCTTGGCCCAACAGCTTGAAACAGCCAAAACCGCCGAAGTTCAATTGATTGAATTGGTTCCTCTGGTTGAGCAACAAGATAAACTGGAACAAGATCAGCAGCAAACTGAAAAAATGGTGGTGGCCTTAAAAACTGCTGAGGAGCGAGTGACGGAAGAAGTAAAAAGATTGACCGATTTCAATGGACAACTCGTTGAGGTTGAGGCCCAACTTACCAGACGCCAATTGTTGACCCGAGAAATCGAGGCGTTACAGCGGCAGCGGGGTGAACAGTCGAAAGAATTGGTCAACTTGGAGGAAAGTTTTAAGGCTTTGGGATCGCAACTGGCTGATACTCGTCAAAGCCTGAAACAAGCACGCGAACGTAAGGCTGAGTATCAGGGTATTCAGGTTAGAATAGCCGAAGAAGAAAAAGTCCAAATTCGACGGCAGGATGATTTAGTCAAGATGCAAGCTGAACTTCTCCAACGCAGTAACTTGGAGACGGAATTAGGAACACTTGAAGAGACACGGCAGAAATTCAAAAATGAATTGCTATCGTTGGCGGGACAAGTAGGTGATCAGGAAACGGCAGAACAGCGGATTCAAGCCACATTAAACGAGTGGAAATTGCAGGCACAGGCGCTCAAACATCATCAAGATAATTTGTCTGCAGCGGAAAAACGATTAACCGAGGCTGAAAAGGGATTGCTTGAAATTCAAAAAGGTTTTGAGCAACGACTTGAGTTATCCGCTCAGTTTGAGGCTCTTGAAACGCAGCAAGTTGAGGCGAGAGGGCAGCGCGACGCTATCCGTAGTGAAATGGATCGTTATAATACGCAACTCGAAACAATAATCCAGGCAATGAACTCTTTGACAGTTGACCAGGATAGTCCTTGCCCTGTTTGCCAGAAGCCGCTATCTAGCCACGAGATGGCCTCGTTGAGAGCGCATTATCAAGCTGAGCAGAAGACACTAGAGACGGCTTTGGTTGAGGCTCAAACAAAACTTAAACAGAGTGAAGCTACCCTCAAAACTCTTGCCGATCAAGGCAAAAAGGTCGAAGCTAAAAGAGATAAGTTACCTACTCAATCCCAACTGGAGACTCAGCAAGAGGTGGTTACAACTTGTCGTCAAGAAGTTCTGGCATTAGAACAGCAAGTATCTACTCTGGTTATTGCGCCGATGCGAGTAAATCATTATCAGCGAACTCTGGAGCAGACTCAAATAGAATTGGCTCGATTAAGAAGTGAGCAGATCAATCTCAAGAAAGCCGACGCCGCTGACGAAGAAAGGCAGAATCAGATTCAAGCGCAGATCAGGAATTTACCAAGACCAGCGGATATTGATAAAGTCCAAGCTGAAATTAACCAAGCTGAAGAAGTTTTGACCCGTTGGCGCGAACAGGCAAACACCCTGGCCGATGCACCAGAGACAGTGACCCACTTAGAAGATAATGAGAAAGACCTTGAAGTGCAGTGGAGTGGTGTTCAGAAGAAACAAGAGCAGCTTAACGAAGCTCGCACGAAGCTTGAAACTGAAGTGCAACGGCTTCAAGCTGAAATGAATGACTTGTCCTCGCCAACTCGTGCCGAGGAATTGCGAGTAGCTATTGAAACTCAAGAAAAAGTTTTAGCCGAATGGCGGACCAAAGTTACTGCATTAAGTCAATCACCGGCGCAACTACAAACTATCGTAAGTGCCTTGCAAAGTTTGGGTGATCCAAGAGGTCGGCAACAAGCGGCCAGAACTGAGGCCGATAAACGGCCTACACTCGAAAGCAACCTGGCTCAAAAATATAAAGAAGTAGAGACACAAAAACAAACCCAAGCCAGTATCAAGACAGAATTGGATGTATTTGCTGACTTAGACACTGATATTCAGCGAGTTCAGGAGATATTAGCTGTTAATAAAGAAGCCCATCAAACGTATCTGGAACAACGCAAAATTGCTGCGACCTTATCTGAGCGGCAATCAAAGATGGACGCTATTCAAGGGGAAATTGATACTACTGAAAAAGAAATGGCTAAAGCCCAGCAGGAACGTGATCAGGCTGCAGCCGGGTACAGCGAGGATTATCATCAAGCTAGGCAAAAAGAACGGGATGACACGAGTCGCCGAGAGGCAGAATTGATTACTGAATTGAAATCCCATCGCGCCAGACAGCAGGAGTTACAAGAGGCAATTTTTAACTTGGAGAAAATCGAAGCCAAGTGGGAAGCATCGAAACGAGAAACTGAACATTTAGATCGTCTAAACGAAGTGACCACTTTTATTCGGCGGACGATCAGGGACGCTGGCCCAGAAGTTACTAAGCGCTTGGTCAAAGCAATTTCACTAAAAGCTGACCAAATCTTTGGTGACATCATGAACGATCACCAAATGGAGTTAGTCTGGGATGAGAATTATGCCATTACCGTTAAAAAAGATGGTTACGAGCGTGACTTTCAGCAACTTTCTGGCGGTGAGGCGATGGCAGCGGCGTTAGCTGTGCGTTTGGCCCTATTGCAAGGGATGTCAGGGGTAAAAGTAGCTTTCTTTGATGAGCCAACTGCCAATCTTGATGCTGAACGACGGGCCAATTTGGCTGAACAGATTGCTCGCATCAAAGGCTTTTCGCAGTTGGTGGTTATCAGTCACGACGACACCTTTGAACAAGATACCCATCATGTCATTCATATTGGCAAAGACGAACAGGGTTACAGTCGGGTGATGGTTTAAGATGTTTCACGCAGGCAAGATGCTGGCGGCCCTTGAGGCCAAACGAGCTGGTTTTACTGAAGCAGAAGCAACTTCGAAAGAAGATTTGGATGCTCTGAATCTGGTGTTAATTCAACTGGCGAAATTGAGTGCCGCCGAGATAGAGGCCAAGTTGCCGAATAGCCGAGCTGGTGCCCACCCAACGCTTGAATATGATGCTTATCCAAGTCTCATTGTGCCTTTCAAGTGTAGATGGCAAAATCATCGCCAGGCTCGTGAATGGGCGGCTGAAATCTTGACAGGGATAACCACGATTGCCGCCGATGGTTCGCAAATCACGCCGAGTCGGGATCTATCTATTCCGGTGGGAGTCGTTCAGGTTGGCTGGTTTGAAAATCAGCATATCTTGCAGGGAGGGTACGTTAAAAATGTACAGGTGGAGGTACTGACTCCGGCAGAACTCATCGGTCTGGATGTGGAAGATGAAGACCCAGCTACTTTCCCAGACTGGCGCATTAACTTGAGGCGCTTTGTTCTGGAAATTGAACGCCTCATTACTTTTATGGAAGCTCATCGTGAAACAGAGCCGAAACCTCTCGCCTTTTTTGATGGCTCATTTATCATTTCCTTCGCTCAGCACATGCAGCCCAATCGTCAAAAGCAGTATAGTGATGCAGTTCTGCGCCTGTTGAATACTTCTGAGCAAACAAAGGTTCCGGTTATCGGTTATGTGGATACTTCTTACGCTACTGACTTGGTGGAGATGCTTCGCTATAGTACCGGCTTGCAGTTGAAGGGCCGGGTCAGTGATGGTGCTGTGTTGCGTAATCAGGGAATGCAATGGGGAGATCGCTGTCCGGTTTTTATATGTGATCGCAGTGATAATCTGGAAACTCGCTTTTACCAACAAGTATGTTTCACCTATCTCAAAACCACGTCTCATCATCCGCCTGCCCGCCTCGATTTGCCACGCTGGATTTATGAGGCTGGCGAACAAGAGCGAATAATCAATCTGGTTCGGGCCGAATGTGTCGTTGGGGCCGGTTATCCTTATGCTCTAGAAACCGCCGATGCGGTTGCTGTTCTGACCATGCAAGATCGGGAGCGCTTCTATCGGTTATTTCAACAATTTACCGAAGGTGAAGGTCTGGAACTTCGGTTTTCTCGGAAGTCTATTAGTAAACGTGGACGGCGGTAATATCCTTCGTAACAGGTAAAGGAGTGGCTAATTATGCTTCTAGGTAAAATTGTTCGCTCAAATAGCCATGTGGATTACGTCTGTCAAGTCTATGCCTCAGGCGAGGCTGAACAACCCCCTGTCCCGACCGATTATGCCTTTGGCACTTTTGTACGGATTGAACTGAACACGCAACCTCTAAGCTGGCTGGCAGGTTTAGTTTATGACACCGTGTTGCTTAACCCTGATTTCGGCAATTTGGGACCACGTCTCTCACCTCAAGCAGAGTTAGCAGTTTTCTCTCCCGATTATTTGCAGGAAAAAGCTACTTTGATTGGGATTACATCTATCGGTACACTAACTGAAAATGGACAAGCTACTCAGGGTGTCCCCTCTTTGGCGGCACTTACCGATGCACCGGTGGAAAAGATGAGTGATGATCAAATCAAAACTTTTCATCGGGGCAACCCTTCGGTGAAACTGGCTTATGTACCATTGCTAATCAGTCAAGGGTCACCCCTAACATTACATTTGCTGCGTGGCATTATCGCTCGATTAGAGACGCTCTTTCCAGAGCATGCAGCGCCGTTAGCTGTTTTGCAACGTGAATTGTTATGGCAAAGCCAGATCAGTCCTTTTGGAGGTACCCGCTAGTGACACAAAATTCCATTGGGATTACCAAAGGGCCGGGGCAATCTCCCCACGATTTCACTTTTGTTAGTCCTGATCCAGAGCAAACCTTACGTACAGGTGAATTTGTCGCCTACGAAACTGAGGTAGATGGTCAACTGCGTCGGATTCTGGCCCGCGTGACTGAACGTTATCCACTACGTCTTTTTCCTGACTCATTTATGGCCGACCCGGCGATTGCCCCCGAGTTCATCGCCACGATGGTTGGTTACAGCGGACAAACCTCGCCAAATGACCATGAACTGTTTCAATTAACTGCTGCTATCTTGGGATATTATGACACAACTCTTGAGGATTTTATCAACCCTCGTATTCCCCCTCGGACAGGTCGGCCCGTCTATTTGGCCGAAGCTGAAGAATTAAAAGCTGTACTTGGTAAAAAACAACCTGGTGATATTGGTGGAGCACACATCGGTTCATTACTCAGTCGAGGTAAAGATGCTGTGCCGGTTACGATGGATGTGCAGACCATTACAAGTACTCATTTGGCTATTATCGCTAGCACAGGCGCGGGTAAAAGTTATCTGGCCGGAGTATTGCTCGAAGAATTGCTCAAACCGTACAATCGGGCGGCTGTTCTCATTGTTGATCCGCACGGGGAGTACAGCACTCTGAGTGAAATGGCTAATCATGAAATTTTTCACTTAGGCAATTACCGTGCTCGTACCCGAATTTTTCAACCAGGTGAAGTTAAAGTTCGGCGTGGGGCGCTGACAATGGGGGATTTACGTTATTTGTTGCCGAATCTGACTGACCGAATGGATTATCTGCTACAGCGAGCTTTTCGTGATGTACAACGGGTAGCTCGCGCAAGTAAGCAAGATGATGAACGTTGGACATTAAGTGACTTGAAGATTCGATTACGGGAATTAGGAGATGGTGAGGCGGATGATGAGCAGAGTGACAGTCGCTATAAAGAAACTGCCGAAGCGATCATTTGGCGTTTAGAGAGTATACTTGGCCAATCTGTAATTTTTGACGATTTTGAACACCTTAAGTTAAAAGAGCTATTTAACCCAGGTCAATGCTCAGTTCTGCAACTGAACGAAGTCGAAGAGAAACAGCAACAAATTATGACTGCTACACTGCTGCGACGGCTTTTTAAGGCTAGAATGGCTACACAGAAAAAAGAGGTTGATATAGGTGATGAGCTATACCTTCCTTATCCTGTGTTTGTTCTGTTAGAAGAAGCCCATCACTTTGCTCCCGCCAGTGGGGATGTGGTCAGTACAGGTATTTTGAAGACAATTCTGGGCGAAGGACGCAAGTTTGGAATTGGTGTCGGCTTGATTTCTCAACGTCCAGGCAAATTAGACCCTGATGTTTTGTCCCAATGTAATACGCAATGCCTTCTACGAATTGTTAACCCAATAGATCAGGCTCGCGTTGCTGAGAGTGTAGAAACGGTGGGCCGAGATTTATTACGTGAGCTTCCATCTTTGACCAAAGGACAAGCTATTATTGCTGGTCAGGCAGTTAATACTCCGATTCTCTGCCGAATTCGTACACGTCATACTAAACACGGTGCAGAAAGTATTGATGCACCAAGGGAATGGGTAAAATATACTTCGGAAGAAGCAGAGACACGCCGAACTCGAGATACGGCCCTGCCACCAGATGTGGGGCAGCGCGGAAGTATTGAGGATTTTTTGGGATAAACTACTACCCTAAATAGTCACGGGAGATTCTGGCAATGACAATAAAACCAAGCTGGCGGGGACGGGTCTATGAAGATTTCGAAGCTGGCGCTGTTTACCAGCACCCACTGGGACGGACGATTACCCAGACGGACAATATCTGGTTTACCCTGCTGACGGTCAATAACAATCCCATCCACTTCGACAGCGTTTACGCCGCCCAAACCGAATTCAAAAAACCGCTGGTGGATTCCACGCTGACCCTGGCGGTTGTCACTGGCCTGTCGGTCGCGGATATTTCCCAAAACGCAGTTAATCTGGGCTGGGATGAGGTGCGCTTACCCCAGCCGGTTTTCGAGGGCGACACACTCTACGCCCAAAGCGAGGTACTGGAGCTGCGCGAGTCGCGTTCCCGTCCCACGATGGGCATTGTCCGTTTCAAGACAACGGGTTTCAATCAGGAGGGAAAAGTCGTAATCGAATTTAAGCGGACGATTATGGTTTACAAGCGGGGCCAGGTTCCGCAAGTCCAACGACCTGGGCTAAACGGCGAGTAAAAGATGGAACACAGAGCACACCGAGGAGACACAGAGTTCACAAAGAGACTCTGTGCTCTCAGGGCTTTCTTGGTGTTCTCTGTGTTAAAATTCTTCCAGCACGGCGGGTCCTACTAGACCAATTGAATCGGCGCGCCACCTGCCGGGATACCGACATACTTTTGCGGCGCTTTATCAAAACTCAATTTGCAGCCGGGAGCGCAGAAATAATAAAGCTGCCCCTGGTACTCCGACATGTACTTGGCGCTGGCAATGTCCACTGTCATGCCGCAAACCGGATCAATCGCCTCGCCGGAGGGGACGGGCTGGCTGAGATACTGCTCTGGGTTCTGCTCAAAAGACTCCTGGCAGCCCGCACAGCAAAAATAAAACATCTGTCCGTGGTACTCCGCCCGGTGTTCGGCCCCGGCGGTTAGCACGGACATACCGCAAACAAGGTCAATCGCCTCGGCCGGCTCCGGTTCGGGCAGCAGGGCCTGTAACTCGATGGGTTCGGCGTTGCGCCGCCGCTGCACAATCTCGGCCATGATGCTTAGGGCGATTTCATCCCCGCGCAAAGCCTGAATATCCAATCCCGCCGGGTATTTCAGCCGGGCCAATTCGGCCTCGGTCAGACCCTGCCTGCGTAGATACTCCAGCACCGCCACCGCCCTGGTTTTGCTTGCCACCAGGGCTACGTAAGCCGCTTTTGAGCGCAGGGCAGACTCCAAAGCCAGCTCATCATAATGCCCGTGACTGGCCACGACAATATAGGTCAGCGCGGTAATCTTGTCCTTGATTTTCTTGAGGTCCGTCAGCACTTCGTCGGCCCCGGCCATGCCTGCCCCCCCGGTGTCGGGATCAACGGCGACCACGTGGTAATTCATCGCCTGCCCCAGCCGGGCCAGGGCCTGGGCGACGGGCAGGCTGCCGATAACCATCAGCCGGGTAGGCGGGAGCTGCGGTTCGATGTAGATTTCCAGCGTGCCGCCGCTAAAGCAGGTCATCGGCAAATCAATCAGCCCGGCGCGAGTCTCTTTTTGTGGATCGGTGCTGAGGCGAATCAGGCGCGGCTCGCCGTCGGCCAAAGCTCTCATGGCCTCCTGGATCACGGTCGGTTGGGCGCAGCTCCCCCCAATCCAGCCGTGCATCACGCCCTCCGGGGTGACAATGGCCTTATCGCCCGGCTTGGCCGAGGTCGGCTTCTCCGCCCGAACGACAATAGCCGTGGCAAAAGGTTTGCCCTCGCTTAGTAATTCGTGCGCTTTGGAGAAAAACTCGTCATACACAGTCGTATCTCCTTACCCGGCGATAATGGGTCATAATTCTTTCGGCCACAAGACAGGATTTGCTTTGGAGATTGGAGATTTGATATTTCAAATCTCCAATCTCTTTGTGGAGGAACGGCTACGATTTTGGCGTCAGGCTCAGGACTTTGACGGTCTGAGCCTGAATCTCGCCGTCACGGATCAAGAATGTGTCCACGCCACTGGCGTTGTGAGTATTTCCGGTGGCCTGCCACTCCAGGTAGAGGATGTCTCTTTCAATAATCAAGGTCGTGGCGTCGAATTTGGCCCCAACGAGCGGACCCGACATGACCCCGCTGAACCATGTTTTGATCGCTTGACGACCCCGAATGACTCCGTCATCCTTGGTGATGAAGAAGGCGTCTTCGGCGTAATCAAAAGCCACCTCGTCCATATTGGCCTCATTGAGCCCATTGACATGGTGATCAAAGACTTCATTGATAGTACGCAGATGGTGAGTCACAGAGAATCTCCTTTCATAATAGTATGACTTATGGCGATAACCAATCAGGCTGCTCCAGCCGGTTCCTGATCGCCTGCAAAAAGGCCGCCGCTGGCGCGCCATCCACCGCCCGATGATCGAAGGTCAGGCTGAGGGTCATCATTTGCCGCCACAGCATATCCCCGTTCCGTCGGATAAGCCGTTCCATCATCCGCCCGACGCCGAGAATAGCCACCTCGGGCGGATTGATGATGGGGGTGAAAGCATCCACTCCGTACATCCCCAGATTGGTTACGGTGAAAGTGCTGCCGCTGGCTTCGGCGGGCAACAGACTGCCAGCGCGAGCGCGCTGGGCCAGGCGGCGGCTCTCCTGGCTGATCTCTCTCAGGGATTTCTGGTCCGCGGCCCGCACTACCGGCACAATCAAGCCATCGTCCAGAGCCACGGCCACGCCGATGGCGATATCGGTCTGCAGTCGGATTTCCTCGCCCACTACCCAGGCGTTCAGCCGGGGATGCTCCTTTAAGGCCAGGGCCACGGCCCTGACCACCAGATCGGTGTAGGTCAGGTCAAACTGGGACTTGAGCGTCTCTCGTTGCCTGACCAGGTCGGTCACATCAGCCTCAGAAATCAAGGTCAATTGAGCCGAGTGTTGCAGGCTGTCATGCATCCGCCGGGCGATTGTGCCCCGTGCCCCGCTCAAAGGGATGGTCTCACCCGGGGATGGAGTTGGGGCCGGCTCCGCTTTACTTGGCCTTGGCTGCGGTGCTGCCTTGGCCTGCTGCGCTTCGACAAAGGCCAGCACGTCCTTCTCGGTGACGCGGCCGCCCTCGCCGGTTCCGCTCACCTGAGCTAAATCCACATTGTGCTCGCGAGCCAGGCGTTTGGCGACGGGTGAAGCCGGCGGTGCTGACCGCACCGCTGCTGGCGGAGGCGCGGCTTTTGCCTGCCGCGCCTCGACAAAAACCAGCACATCCTTTTCGGTGATGCGGCCCTCTTCGCCTGTGCCGGCCACCAGGGACAAATCAGCGTTGTGTTCGCGGGCCAGGCGTTTAGCGACGGGTGAGGCGCGCACCTCACCCGCCGGCCGGGCTGGGACTGCCGCCACTTCGGGAGGGGCAGGGGGCGTCGTCGCTACCATTTCGCTGACTTCCAACCGGGCCAGGGGCTGGCCTTTTTTCACCACCTCACCCTGCTGGGCCAAAATAGCCGTTACCTGGCCGGCGGCCGGGCTGGGCAGCTCGAAGGAGATTTTTTCAGCTTGCAGGATGAGCAGAACCTCGTCTTTTTCCACCGCGCTGCCTTCCCGCTTGAGCCAGGTAACGACCACACACTCGTCCACGTCGCCGATTTCATCAGGGATAACTATATCCAGGATTGGCATCAGGCGTCCTCTCAGGCGGCGACCAACTCGCGCGCCGCAGCCGCAATCTTTTCGGCCGAAGGCTGGACATACTGCTCCAGTGGGCGGCTGTAGGGAATAGGTACATCGGGCACGGCCAGGCGTTTGGGTGGGGCGTCCAGGTAATCCAGCGCCTCTTCGGCCACAATGGCAGCCAGCTCCCCCGACATGCCGTAGCTTTTGTAATCCTCGTCCACAATCAGTACCCGGTGGGTTTTCCTGACCGAGTTGACGACGGTTTCTTTGTCCAGCGGCACCAGGGTGCGCAGGTCAACCACTTCGGCGTTGATGCCCTCGCCGGCCAGTTTTTCCGCCGCGTCAAGGCTGCGATGAAGCATCAGCGCGACCGAGATAATGGTCAGGTCCGTGCCTTCGCGCTTGATGTCGGCCTGGCCAAAGGGGATGGTGTACGGCTCTTCAGGGACGTGGCCGGTGGCGCGGGGATTGGGCGTCATCCAGCCCAGACCCTGCACCCCTTTGTGGAAGAAGTACATCACCGGGCTGTCGTCGCGAATGGCCTGGGTCATCAGCCCTTTGGCGTCGTAGGGACTGGACGGGATCACAATTTTGATGCCGGGGGTGTGGGCAAACAGGCCGTAGAGGCACTGGGAGTGCTGGGCAGCGTCGCTGTAACTGCCGCCGATAGCGGTCATCAGCACCATGGGGATTTTGGTGTTGCCGCCCGACATGTAATGGATTTTAGCCATATGATTGTAAATCTGGTCCATCGCCGCCCCAAAGAAGTCCACAAACATCAACTCGGCGATGGGCCGCATGCCCTCGGTGGCCGCGCCGACGGCTGCGCCAATAAAGCCCATTTCGGAGATGGGGGTGTCCATCACCCGCTCCGGGCCGAATTTTTTCAGCAAACCTTCGGTCGCGCCAAAGATGCCGCCGTAAGCCCCAATATCTTCGCCCATTACAAAAACACGCTCATCCCGTTCCATCTCCTGGGCGATGGCTTCGGCAATAGCTTTGGATGTGGTTAGTAATCTCTCTGCCATGATTGTCTCCTAAAAAAAGTAGACGGTAGACGGTAGACAGTAGACAGGGGTAACACATTCCTGCTACCTGGCGACCTTGCTACCTTTCAATGTTGGCGATGTGCCACAGGTTTGTCTTAAGTTAGCGGCTATGCAAAGACGTGCTGCAAGGCTTCTTCAGGGGCCGGGTAGGGACTCTGGCGGGCAAAGGTTTCGGCCTCGGCTACCTGGGCGGTCATTTCATCTTGGATGGCCTGGGCTTCGGCGTCGCTGAGCCAGCCCTGCGCTTTGAGCTGCGCGCCCAGGATATTGATCGGGTCTTTCTCTTTCCAACTGGCCTTTTCCCCCTGCTGCAGGTAGCCCTCGGCGTCGCCCTCAAAGTGGCCGCGGTAGCGATAGCAAATCGCCTCGATCAAACTGGGGCCTTCGCCGCGCCGGGCGCGAGCAATCGCCTCGCCGGCGGCTTCATAAACCGCTACCACATCCTGACCGTCTACCTGCACCGCCGGAATCCCGTAAGCAGCGCCCCGCTCGGCATTGCTGCGGACAGAGGTAGAGACCGATTTGGGCACGGAGATGGCATAGAGGTTATCCTCGACCACAAAGACGACCGGCGCCTGCCAAACGCCGGCCAGGTTGACCGACTCGTGAAAAGCGCCAATGTTGGCCGCTCCCTCTCCAAAAAAGGCCACGGCGACCCGGTCTTGCTTCTGCTTTTTGATGGCCAGAGCCGCGCCTACGGCGTGAGGGATACCCCCGCCGACGATGCCGCCGCAGCCAAAGTGCAGGCTGGGATCAAACAGGTGCATATGGCCGCCCTTGCCCTGGCAGAGACCGGTTTTCTTGCCAAAGATCTCGGCCATCATTTTCTTCAGATCTACCCCTTTGGCGATGAGATGGCCGTGAGGCCGGTGGGTGCTGGTCACCGGGTCGTCGGGACGGAGATGGGCGCAGACGCCGGCGGCCACCGCCTCCTGGCCGCTGTAGAGGTGCATCTCGCCGGGAATAGGGCCGGCGGCAATGTCAAAAGCCGGCAGTTTTTCCTCGTAATACATGGCCCCGACGCGTTCTTCAAAGGTGCGGATTTTGACCAGCATGCGGTATAGGTCTAATAAGGTTGCTTTGTCTAAAGCCATAATTATCCTCCTCGATAAAAAGTAGACAGTAGTCAGTGGACAGTCGTCAGATATTGTTCGTGCTTTGTTGAAACTTTACCTCCTTTCGTGGGTTGAAACAAACAGCCCCGCCCGGCTGGCGACCTGGAGCGCCGCTTCCACATTGACGACATGCGGCCCGTTCTGGGTGAGGCGGATTTCGATCAACTCATCCGCCTTAATGGGGATCTCCCGTTCCCCGTCCAGGGCCAGCACGGTGGGGCCGTGCGTCACCGCCTTTTGTGCGCCCACGGCCAGCCATTGGATAGACTGAATGGACACCGGCAGGATGAGTCCTGGCGCGATGGGCGCCAGAACTTGCCGCGTTCCAGGGCCAATTTCAATCCAGACACCGTGCTGCCCGTTGAGCGGCGTTTCCGGCAAGTAGCCGGCAATCGCCGAAGCGCCGATGGTGGCCGGTCGGGCCTGCGACAGAATCACGGCCCGCATCTTGTCTGCCTCCCAGATGGCCCGACTGCCGACAAAGCGCTCATCGTAAAGGACCACGTCCACCAGGGCCAGATCAATGAACTGGCCGTTGCGCAAAATTTCCAGACGCCGGGCCAGGCGGACTGCCTCCGGCCGCATGTTGGCTATGTTCAGGGCGACCACGCCAGCGGCCAGCCCGGCCAGGGTGCCTTCAACCATCACCGGAAAGGCGTTGTTGGTGCCGGTAGAGATGGGTACCAGCGGCACGTAGCCACAGCCCTTGGCCACCGCCCGGTTGGTGCCGTCACCCCCCAGGGTAATGATGCAGCCCACTTCGGCGGCGGCCATCAGGCAGGCCGCCGTGGTTGAGTCCTGGGCGGTATTGGTCAGGGGCATGTCCAGCAGGTCAATCCGCAGACTGACCCCGGCTTTCTCCTGAGCGTGAACCACCAACCCAAAAGTATCCGGCATGGCCAACACCTGGGTGATGCCCAGCGCGTCCAGGCCGCGTAGGGCACGGCGGATAATGTTGATTTTTTCCCCGTTGTCAAAAACCGAGCTGTGAGCTACCAATCGCCGGATATCTTTGCCTGAGGCCGGGTTGGCGATAATTCCAACGGTGGCTGCCATAGAGGAATCCGCGCCCTTTACTCCAGGGGTGGAAACACGTCCGGCTCGACCTGGTAGCCTTCGGCCAGCTTGTTGGTGGTGTTGAACATACCGATTACGGCCATCAACTCGCCCAGCATTTCGTTATCCATGCCCAGTTTTTTAGCGGCGGCGGTGTGGGAGTTAATACAATAAGCGCAGCCGGTAGTGGCGCTGACGGCAATGGCAATCATCTCTTTGGTCAGCGGGTCCAGCCGGCCTGGGGCCATCACCTCCTTTAAATCGCGCCAGACGCGGGCCAGGGTCGGCGGGTGGGTGGCGATGGTTTTCCAGAAGTTGGTGATCGTGTCAGTTTGGCGGGTGGCCTTGATGTCGTCGTAAACGGCCCGGACCTCCGGGCTGGCTTCGTCGTACTCGATCATTTTGACGGTGGGCATAGTGATGAACTCCCAAGAAATAGTAATCAGTAGTCAGTAGCCAGTCAATTCGTTAAGTTTAGCATCCTGAGTAGCGCGGAACGAAGTGGAGTGCGTATCGAAGGGTGCGAGTTAGCGATGATTTCCTGACGGCGTAGCACCCTTCGATACGGTTTCGCTTCGCTCAACCTACTCAGGATGCTGCTTAACTTAATGACATTGAGTAGCCAGTAGCCAGATAGGCGGGTGCGACCCTGCGACTCGTTACCTGCTACCTATGATTCCGCAGCTTCTAACTCCTCGTCCGGATCTGGCTCGGAGGTCCTTTGTTGCTTCAAGTCCAACATGGTCCTGAGCTTATTGCCCAACTCCCTGGTCGATTTGACATCCTCCAGCGCTGCTACCATGACATAACTGCGGTCAGGCCGGATGAGGTCCACCGAGTAAAGGGATTTGCGCGACTTTTTGGCCCGGTCGGTGCGGACCATGACCTGCTCGAAAGCGTCCAGCCGGTGATGCTTAACGCGCTTGTAGATGAGAAAATCCTGCATTTCCGTCAAGTCGCCCAGGCTGGTATCAATCACCACGCTCCGCCGCAGAGAGATGATGACCCAGCCGGGAATCAGCAGCGCCAGGCCGAGCAGGAGGATGACCAGCCAGCCCAAGAAGCCGCCGAACAGGCCCGACCAATCGCCCACCTGGATATACTCGACAATACCGAGGATGAGGTACTTGTAAAGAAAATAGACGCCCCCCAGCAGCAAGGGCAGCCCAAACAAGTATCTCAGCGGGCCGCTGGATTGGTCAATCTGGAGGTGGGTGGGGCTGTCTTGTTTCCACATCGTTGGGCTTACTCCTTCTCCGACAGCTCTTTAATTTGTTGATGATGGTGTTCAAGATCAAGTGTAGTAGGTTTCCGCCCTAAAGTCAACCCTTTCAGAAAACAAAAACGTGAAGCGTGAAACGTAAAAACGCCTCACGCTTCACGCCTCACATTTCCCAGCCTCTACTCCGTTACCCCGTGCTCCCGCAGCAGTTTCCAGACCTTCTGCGGCGTGATCGGAATGTCAATGTGGCGCACGCCGAGATGCCACAACGCATCCACGACCGCATTGGCAATGGCCGGCGGCGCGCCGACCGTCGGCGACTCGCCCACACCCTTGGCCCCCAGTGGATGGTGGGGCGAAGGGGTGATGGTCTTGCCCAGCTCCCACTTGGGCGTCTCGACCGCGGTGGGTAATAAGTAATCCATAAAGGTTCCACTTAGATTCTGGCCGTTTTCGTCGTAGACAATTTCCTCGAATATCGCCGGGGCCAGGCCCATGGTCAGGCCGCCGTGAATCTGCCCTTCGACTACCAGCGGGTTGATGATGTTGCCGCAATCGTCCACGGCCACAAAGCGGCGGATTTTGACCTCGCCGGTGCCCTTGTCAATATCCACCACGCAGATGTAGCTGCCAAAGGGGAAGGTCAGATTGGGCGGATCATAGTAGTTGACCGCCTCCAGCCCGGCTTCCATCCCTTGCGGGTGATTCGTATAGGCAGCGAAAGCTATATCCTGGATGGTCTTGGCCTGCTCCGGTGAGCCTTTGACCTGGAACTTGTTAACGTTCCACTCCAGGTCATCCTCGTTGACCTCCAGCAGATGCGCGGCAATCTTTTTGGCCTTGGCCTTGATTTTGCGGGCGGCCATGGCCGTAGCCGCCCCGGCGGTGGGGGTCGAACGGCTGGCATAAGTGCCCAGGCCGTAGGGCGCGGTGTCGGTGTCGCCGTGCTCCACTTCGACATCCTTGGCCGGCAACCCCAGCTCTTCGGCAATGATCTGGGCGAAGGTGGTTTCGTGGCCCTGGCCCTGCGTCTGCACGCCGATGCGGGCGATAGCTTTGCCGGTGGGGTGGATGCGGATCTCGCAGCTATCGAACATCTTGAGGCCGAGGATGTCGTAGTCCTTTGAAGGCCCGGCCCCGACCACCTCGGTGAAGCAGGAGATGCCGATGCCCATCAACTCGCCCCGCGCCCGCTTTTCGGCCTGCTCTTTGCGCAGCGCCTCGTAGCCAATCATCTGCATGGCCACCCGTAACGCTTCGCCGTAGTTGCCGCTGTCGTAGACCCAGCCGGTGGGCGATTTGTAGGGGAATTGCTCCGGCTGGATAAAGTTCTTCAGCCGGAACTCGGCCGGGTCACGGCCCAATTCGTGAGCCATCACGTCGGCCATGCGCTCGATCATGTGAACCGCCTCGGTGACGCGGAAGGAGCAGCGATAGGCGACGCCCCCCGGCGGCTTGTTGGTGTAAACCCCGTCTACGGCGATATGCGCCGCTTTCATATCGTAGGAGCCGGTGGCGATGCTGTACAGCCCCGCCGGAAATTTGGATGGGTTGGCCGCCGCATCGGCCGCACCGTGGTCGGCGACGGTATTGACCCGCAGGCCAATGATCTTGCCGTCGGCGTCGGTAGCCATTTCGGCCTCGATGTGGTAGTCACGGGCAAAGCTGTCGGCCTGCAAATTTTCGCTGCGATCCTCGATCCACTTGACTGGCTTGCCGGTGACCAAACTGGCGACGATGGTGCAGACGTAGCCGGGATAGACCGGTACTTTGCCACCAAAACCGCCGCCGATGTCGGGCGAGATGACCCGTATTTTGTGCTCCGGCAGCCCGCTGACCAAAGCCACGACGGTGCGGTGGGCGTGGGGGGCCTGGGAGGTCATGTAGATGGTCAACTGCTCCCGAATTTTGTCCCAGTGGGCGACCATGCCGCAGGTTTCAATCGAGGCGACGTGGATGCGCGGCAGGTAAATTTTTTCTTTGACCACGTGGGCCGCTTCTGCGAACACTTTGTCAGTCGCTTCTTTATCACCCGCTTCCCAGTGCCAGATGTGATTGGTTTTTTCCTCTTTGTCGTCGCGGACGATGACCTCATTCTTGAGCGCCTCAAACGGATCCATCACCGGCGGCAGCGGCTCATACTCAACCTCGACCAGCTCGACGGCGTCGGCGGCAATGTAGCGGTCGGTGGCGACGACAGCACACACTTCCTGGGCGTAGTAAACGACCTTTTCGATGGGCAGTACCATCTGGGTGTCTGACATGAGAGTCGGCATCCAGTGCAGGTTGCCGGCCTTTTTCAAATCCTCGCCGGTAATGACCGCCAGCACTCCGGGCAGGGCCAGGGCCTTGCTGGCGTCAATTTTCAAGATTTTGGCGTGGGCGTAGGGGCTGCGCACCAGATCCAGGTAGAGCATGCCCGGCAGTTTCACGTCATCCACATACCTGCCTGCGCCCTGAATAAAGCGCGGGTCTTCCTTGCGCTTCATGCGGTGGCCCATCCCGCAGATTTCCGGGGGCGTCGTCACCCGGACATCGTGAGTAGTCGGCACATTGGCCGAGATAGTCACACCCGGCGGCGCTTCAGCTACTTTGTTTTCTCTTTTATTCGGTACTGGCATAATACCTCCGATTTACGATTTCAGATTTACGATTTACGATTACCCATTGGCAATTGGCTATGCCTCAGCCTTAGCCTGCAACTTCTCCGCTGCATACTGGATTGCTTCGACAATCTTGACATAGCCGGTGCAGCGGCACAGGTTGCCGGAGATGGCCCAGCGGATTTCTTCTTCGGTCGGGTTGGGGTTTTGGGCCAGGAAGGCTTTGGCGCTCATGATCATGCCGGGGGTACAATAGCCGCATTGCAGGCCATGCTTTTCCCAAAAGCCCTCTTGTAGCGGGTGCAGGGCGCCGTTAGCCAGCCCCTCAATGGTTTCGATAGTGCGGCCGTTGGCCTGCACGGCAAAGAGGGTGCAGCTTTTGACCGCTTTGCCGTCCATGATCACCGTGCATGCCCCGCAACTGGTCGTATCGCAGCCGACGTGCGTCCCGGTCAAATTTAGATTTTCGCGGATGAAATGAACCAGCAGTAAACGCGGCTCGACTTCCTGGGAATACTGCTGGCCGTTCACCGTTACCGTAATTGGATAACCCATAGTTTACTCCTTTGTAAGATTATGATGCGTGATACATGATGCAGAGGATTTTGACGTAAGTAATTTGGGTATCACGCTTTACGCGTTACGAGGTTTTATAGGGATTTCTCGCTAGCGCTCGAAATGACATCGCTAGCTGGTCTTCGCTCGCTCCGCCGCCTTGTTAATGGCCCGGATGGTTAGTACCCGGACGACGTCACGCTTGTAGGCTTCTGAGCCGCGCAAATCGCTGGAGGGTTCACACTCCTGGGCAGCAGCGGCTCCGGCGGCTTTGAGGGTTTCCTCGGTGAGCGGCTGGCTGGTGAGGGCGGCTTCGGCATTGGCGGCGCGCATCGGGGTGGGAGAGACATTGGTCAAACCGATGCGGACAGATTGGCAGGTGTTGCCGTCGAGTGTCAACTGCACGGCTACGGCAGCAACCGCATAATCACCCACTTTCCGTTCGAGCTTGAGATAAGCGCCGCCGCTGTGAGCCGGTGGAGCGGGAATGCGGATTTCCTGCAATATTTCGTTTTCGGCCAGGCTGCTGGCGAACAGGTCAACAAAAAATTCGTCAATGGGGATGACCCGCTCGCCCCCCGGCCCAACGGCGACAACGGAGGCGTTGTAGGCCAGCATGGTGGCGGGGTGGTCGTTAGCCGGGTCGGCGTGGGCCAGGTTGCCGCCGACAGTGGCCATGTTGCGGACCAGCGGGTCGGCAATGACTTTGGCCGTATCGGCCAGGAGAGCATATTTTTGGTGGATGAGGGGATTGGCGTCGAGTTCGGCCTCGCGGGTCATCGCGCCGATGACCAGGTGGCCGTTCTCTTCTTTGACATAGCTCAGCCCGTTGATGCGATTGATGTCAATCAACACTTCCGGTTGGGCCAGACGAAAGCGCATGGCCGGGATGAGGCTCTGGCCCCCGGCCAAAATTTTGGCTCCGTACCCCTTTTCCGAAAGCAGCTTGACCGCCTCGGGCAGGGTGGCCGGAGCAAAGTATTCAAATTTTCCTGGAATCATAAATCTACCCCCTTCATTGGATTTTAGATTTTGGACTGCCCGTCAGACGGGCGTGGATTTTAGGCTTGAATTAAATGAATAGCACCCCCTTGATAATAAAGGCAATTGAATTTAGACTTTTTTATTCGCTGAGGATTTAGCTTGAATCAGGCAGGTAAGGAGTGCAAAAGTGTACTTACTTTTGCACTCCTTTGCCTTACTATTGCAGCAACAGACTTGGGCTGGTCAGAAATAATACCCGCGATAAGAACCGCCGCCAAGTACCAACAGGGCCGATTTGGTGGCCCATATGGGCCATCTTGAGTCAAAGTAACCCTTGCTTGACCGCCTCGGCGGCGGCCTGGGCGCGAGTCTGCACGTTCATTTTGGCGAAGATTTTGCGAAGTTTGCGTTTGAGGGTCGTCTGGCTGAGGTACAGTTGCCCGGCGATAGCCGTATTGCTGGCCCCTTCGACCAGCAGGCGCAGGATTTGCTGCTCGTCCTGATCAAAAACCGGTTTACCTGGCGGCGGGGTAGGGGACGTGGTCGTGACCCAACGGACGACCTGCTCGGTGATTTGCGGGCTGAGAGCGCGTTCCCCCCGGCAGACCGAGTGAATAGCCTGGACCAGCATTTCATCCGAAACACTCTTAAGCACAAAGCCCTGCGCGCCCGCCCGCAGCGCGTTCAGCACGTACTCCTCGTCGTCAAACGAGGTCAACATCAAAACTCTGGCCTCCGGCTGAACCTGCCGGATCTGGCGCAGCACCTCCAGGCCCGACTCGCCGGGCAGGCGAATGTCAAGCAGGGTCACGTCCGGGGCCAACCGCTTGACCTGCTTCAGGGCCGCCGCGCCATCCGCCGCCTCTCCCACAATGTCAAATTCGGGATAGTTGGAGAGCAGGCTGCGGATACCCTGCCGGACGATTTGGTGGTCGTCTACGACGAGGATACTAATTTGGGTCATTTTGGTACGCTCAACTCCACGCGTGTCCCCTGCCCAGGTTCAGTCCAAAGGGATAGCTTTCCCCCCAAACTCTCGGCCCGCTCCTGCATGCTGAGCAGGCCAAAGCTGCCCTGGGGATTCTGCCGCGCTGCGGCCAGATCAAAACCCCGGCCATCGTCGCTGATCGAGAGGCAGAGACTATCGGGGGAGAAGGTAATAGAAATGTTGGCCTGGCTGGCCTGGGCGTGGGCACTGATGTTTTGCAGCGCTTCCTGCATGAGCCGGTAAATACTGATTTCCATTTGGGCGGACAGCCGGACCGGTTCGCCCCGAACCTGGACCAAGCAGGGAATGTCTGAATAGTGCTGAAACTGCTCGGCGTAGCGGCGGATGGCCGGGACCAGCCCCAGGGCGTCGAGGGTCGGCGGGCGCAGGTCGCGGATAATACGCTTGCTTTCCGCCTCTATCTGGCGGAGGATGGTTTGCACCTTTTGCAGCGAATCCTCGGCTTTGGCTAAGTGGCCGCTCGCCAGCCGTTCGCGGGCCGATTTTAGCTCCAGCATGGCCCCGATGAGCAATTGATTGCTGCCATCGTGCAGGTCCTGGGCAATGCGCTGCCGCTCCCGCTCCTGCACGTCAACGGTTTCGGTCAGGAGTTGCTGTAACTGGTTAGCTTTTTGGGCCAAAGCTCCTTTGGCTTCTTCCAGCTCTTGCGTCCGGCTGGCAACCTTGCGTTCCAGGGCCTCGTTAGCGGCGGTCAGTTGTTCGTAGAGCTGGGCATTGCGGATGACAATCGCTACCTGGGCGGCATAGGTCAGCAAGAGCTGCTCATGGTCAAGGTCGTAGGGTTCCGGCCGGTTGGCCAGCCCGATCATGCCAATGGGTGCATCGTGGATGCGCAGCGGAACGCCCAGAAAAGTGCCGACCGGCGGATGGCCGCGCGGTTGGCCGACCCGTTGGGGATCAAGCATGGCGTTGGCGGAACGCACTGGACGATTTTCCAGGACGACCCGGGCAAAGATGTTGGGCCGCAGCGGGATCAGATGGTTATGCTGGTAAAAATGCTCGGTCGGGTGGAAGCCTTGAATGGCCACCACGTCTAAAGCTTTGCCGTCGGGGGTGTTGAGGCCGACAAAGCCAAACTGCGAGCCGGTCAGCTCCAGACAGTGCCGCAACGCGGTATTCAAAACCGAGTCCAGGCTGCGCAAGGCCGACAATTCCACCGCCAGGTGGTAGAGAGCCTGAAGGCGCTCGTCTTGCTGAAGATTGGGTTGGGAAAGGGTATAAGTGAGCATGTTCTTTATTCGCTTTCAAATTTGGCGTAATGTTCCGCTTTGCCCTGAATATCCAGGCTCAGCCGGTACAACGAGCCGCCCAATTCGACCTTATCAGGGTGGTAACCGGATGGCGCATATGGATTGGGCCAGGCCGGCCACGACTCGGCGGCGGAGGTGATATACAGATCGGCCAAATCCGGCCCGCCAAAAGCCACACTGGTGACCTGCGCTACCGGTAGCTCAATCCGCCGCTCGACTCTCCCCTCGGGATCGTAGCGCACAACCTGACTGCCATACCACTGAGCGCTCCAAACGTAGCCTTCGGCATCAACCGTCAAGCCGTCGGGCAGACCCTCGCTCAAAGGGACCTGGATAAAGACACGTCTGTGGCTCAAATCGCCAGTTTTCGGGCTAACGTCATAGGCGTAGATGCGCCGGGCCGTCGAGTCGGCGTAGTAGAGCGTTCGGTTGTCAGGGCTAAGGCCCAGGCCATTGCTGAGTTCGATACCTTCATCCATCACATAGATTGAGCCGTCAGAATCAATCCGATATAATTTGCCAGGCCGCTCCATCTCTTTTTCGTTCCAATAATAGGTTCCGGCGTAGAGTCGTCCCTGGGGGTCAGCCAGGATATCGTTGAAAATGAGTGTTTCTCCGTCGTGTTCGGCGGCAATGGTTTGGTAGTTATCCTGCGCCAGCCAGAGATGCAGGCCGGTCATTCCGGCAAAGACCAGATTGCCGTCGTAATTCAGGGCAATCCCGGCTGCATTCAGATTGCGGCTAATCACGCTTTTGGCGCTCGTCGCCGGCACATACTGAAAAACCAGCGAACTATTAAGG
The DNA here is from genome assembly GCA_015075185.1 of Anaerolineales bacterium. Taxonomy (GTDB): domain Bacteria; phylum Chloroflexota; class Anaerolineae; order 4572-78; family J111; genus DSQQ01. The sequence goes on from JABTUW010000007.1 coordinate 244,577, forward strand.
TCGTTCCAGATAAGGCGATCCTGCGCGGCATCCCAAATCGGCCCTTCACCGCAGCGGTTATTGTCCTGAGCAATGATTTCCAGAGACGGCATAGGTTCTAATCCAATCGGGCCAGATGTTCTCCCAGCGCCTCCAGACTCTGCAAGTTATGAATCGGTAGAAAATCGTCAATAAAGGGCAGGGCGGCGGCCATGCCCTCCACCATCGGCTGGTAGCCCGACTGCCCCAGCAGCGGGTTGAGCCAGATCAGCCGGTAGCAGCGGTGCTGCAAGTAACGCATCTCCTGGCGCAGGGCAGACACGTCACCCCGTTCCCAGCCATCGCTGATGATCAGCACGATCGCGCCCCGGCGCAGCACCCGCTTGCTCCACTCCCGGTTAAAGGCGGCCAGACTGTCGCCGATGCGCGTCCCGCCGGACCAATCGAATACGCTTTCAGCCACTTCGTTGAGCGCCCGGTCAATGTTTTTGGTCCGCAGTTGCGGGGTAATGCGGGTCAGGCGCGTGCCGAAGACAAAACATTCCACCTGGCCCAGGCCCCGGCTGACGCTGTAAGCAAATTGCAGCAGCAGGCGGCTGTATCGCTCCATCGAGCCGCTGATGTCGGCCAGGATGACGACCGGCCGGACTTTGAATTTGCGGCTTTTCCAGGTGAGCTTGAGCGGCACGCCGCCGTGCTTGACGGTGCTGCGCATCACCCGGCGCAGATTCAGCATCGGCCCCTGCGGGTCGGGGACGTGCCGCCGCGTTTGCCGCAGGCTGACCCGCCAGCGCATGGCCTGGATAAGCCGCTTGATCGTCGCCAATTCGATAGGAGTGAGGCGGGAAAACTCTTTGCTTTGCAAAATTTCACTGGCGCTGAAGCTGCCGGCTTTGTCGGCCAGGTCAACTTCGGGCGCCTCTTTTTGGGCGCGCTCGGCCATGAGCGTGGCGATATTCAGGCGCTGCCGCTTGGGCGGGTCGTGGCGCGGCGCGAGCGGCGTTTTTTGCGGCCCCAATTCTTCCGGTCGCGGGGAACGCCAGAACAGGTTAAAAATCTTATCGAACAGGGCCAGGTCTTCTTTGCGGTTGATCAAGATACAGCGGGCGGCGTGATAGACCTGCGCCCGCTGGCCGAGGTCCACCAGCTCGAGAGCTTGAGTCAGGTCGAGGGTCTGGTTGAAGGAGATAGAGATACCGGCCTGGCGGAGCGTGTCGGTGAAGTGGAGAAGGTTGGAGAGGAAATAATAGTGAACGGTGGATTGTGAATTGTGAATTGTGAATTCTTGATCTTGCATGAACAGAACCCGAAAGCAGTGAGCTGTCAATGTCATTAAGTTAAGGTGTAGCATAGGGCCTCGTGCCCGCCCACAAGGGGCTACACTAACTTAATGACAGGACTTACGCGGTGGGCCTACCCATGTCATTTCGACCGGAGCGGAGCGGAGGGAGAAATCCCTATAGCCTCGTCGGGCAAGAGTAGTTTAGAGGGATTTCTCGCTCCTTCGTCGCTCGAAATGACATGACCGCGTAAGTCCTGTTAATGACATTGAGTGAGCTGTCCTTACTCTATCGCCAAGGGTGGCCCGAGCAGTTCCATGCCGTGGGCTCGCCATAATTCCGGGTCCTGCGGCGGCATCGCGTTGGCCTTCGTCACTTCCCGAAAGAAGGCTTCCATTTTACCTGCGGGCATAAATACGATCAGAATCCTGCCGCGACCCTGGCCGACATGCGCCCAGACATGGGGCACCTGGCGCGGCGCAAGCAATGAATCGCCCGGATTTAGTCTGATCCTTTCTTGGCCTACCTCAATAATGAAATTCCCTTCAACAGCGTAGAACCACTCGTCCTGGTCATAATGCAGATGTCGGGCCGGGCCGCCTTTCGCTCGAAATGTATTTTCGAGAATCAAGAGACCATTGCTGTCCTGCGGGCACAGCTTGAAGTCAATGACGCTAATGCCAAGGCCCCGGTGCTCACCGAAGCGATCTTCGCCTGCGATAACCCTGAGTGCAGGCGGAAAATTAGCCGGGGTTGGCAAAGCCTCGTTCATAAAAGCCTCCTGTGTTCAATTGATTATAGATTTGGTTGATTATTTTCACCCCATTGCCTGCGCCACCAATTCCCGCGCCACCTCCCCGCGCACCTTGTCAATATCATCCTGGTATTTCAGAATAATCCCCAGCGTCGCTTCCACTGTCGCCGGGTCGAGTTCGGTCCGGTTGAGATGGCCCAGGGCTTCGGCCCAGTCGAGGGTTTCGGCGACGCCGGGGAGTTTGTACAAGTCCTGCTGGCGGATGGCCTGGACAAAATCCACTATCTGCTGGGCCAGCCGCTCGGCAATGCCGGGGACTTTGAGACGGACAATTTCGATTTCCTTCTGGCGTGAGGGGTAGTCAATCCAGTAGTAGATGCAGCGGCGCTTGAGCGCATCGTGGATCTCGCGGGTGCGGTTGGAGGTGATGACGATGATGGGGGTGTGCTCGGCTCGAATTGTGCCGATTTCGGGGATGGTAATTTGAAAATCGGACAGGAGTTCCAGCAAAAAACTCTCAAACTCCTCGTCGGCGCGGTCCAGTTCGTCAATCAGCAGCACGGGGGTGGACTCGTGGCTGGAGTCAATCGCTTGCAGCAGCGGGCGCTTAAGCAGGAACTTTTCGGTGAAGATGTCGTCGGTGGGGGAATGGGCCGGATCAGCCTGGCGCTGAATGGCCTGAATTTCAAGCAGTTGGCGAGGGTAGTTCCACTCGTAGACGGCGTGATTAATATCCAGGCCCTCGTAGCATTGTAAGCGGATGAGCGGTGTCGCGAGTAACCGGCTCAAGACCTTGGCGATTTCGGTTTTGCCCACGCCCGGCTCGCCTTCCAAAAAAAGAGCCTTGCCCATTTTAAGCGCCAGAAAAAGGCTGGTGCTCAAGCCAATATCGGCGATGTAATCTTGCCGGGCCAGGGCCTGGCTGGCTGCTTCGACAGAATCAAACATGGTATTTTTGGACAAATTGCTAACCTGTCTTGTTATCCTGGCCCATTGGAGATACGCAATGGGTTAGAGTGGAATAAGGGAGTGGAGCAGGTTTAGAGAAGAAAGTCCCCGCTTGGGTTTAGGCCGGTTACATACCGGCTCGAATGGAATTATATCGCCCTGGTTCATCCTGTCAAACTTTATCTGACCCCTCCCCTCCCCCTAAATTGACATCAATCCTGGAAAACAATATAATGGCCCCACTTTCGGCTCAAATCAACGTGAGGGAGGTGGTCAAAGGAATTTGACGACGTGACGTTGAGGCAGACCTTCCCCAAAGGTCAGATTTCCCCAGGGAAGAGACAGAGTCCCCGTAATCTAAATTAATCCAGTTTCAACTATTGCGCTGCAAAGGAGGAGAGTAATGAAGTTAACACGTTTTATCCCCATGGTTGTTTGTATATTAATAGCAGTTACACCCGTTTTGGCTGCCTGTGGCGCGGCCCCGACGCCCGACGTTGCCAAAATTGAGGCCGAGGCTCAAGCCAAGATTGCTGAGGCTCAGGCGCAGGCTGAGGCGGCCAAAGCCGAGGCCGAAAAAGCCGGCTCTGAAGCGGTAGCCGCCGCCGAGGCCACTGCCGCGGCGCTACAGGCTGAGGTTGAAAAAGCTAAAGCTGAAGCAGAAGCAGCGATGGCTGCCCAGGGTCAAGCAGCCGCGGCGGGCGGGATGATGACAGAGGTGGGTGAAGGTGAAGGGACGGTTTCAATTGTTGCCTGGGCTGGCTACATTGAGCGCGGCGAAACCGACCCGGCCTATGATTGGGTGACGAGTTTTGAAGAAGATACCGGCTGCAAGGTCGAGGTCAAGGTAGCCGCAACTTCCGACGAAATGGTGGCCCTGATGAACGAAGGCGGGTTCGACCTGGTGACGGCTTCCGGCGACGCCAGCCTGCGCTTGGTGTATGGGGGACGGGTGCAGGAGATCAATACCGATCTTGTCCCCAGTTGGAATACGGTGGACGAGCGCCTGCAAAATGCGCCCTGGCACACAGTGGACAAAAATGGCGACGGCACCCCCGAACACTACGGCGTACCCTACCAGTGGGGCGCGAACGTGCTAATGTATAACACTGAGGTGTTCGAAGAGCCGCCCACAAGCTGGGAAGTAGTGTTCAAAGAAACGACTCTTGCCGACGGCAAGTCGAACCAGGGCCGGGTACAGGCCTATGATGGGCCAATCTACGTGGCCGATGCGGCCCTCTACCTGATGTCGGCTAACCCCGAACTGGGCATTAAAGACCCCTACGATCTTAACGCCGATCAATTCAAGGCGGCGCTTGATTTGCTGCGCGAGCAGCGTAAGATTGTGGGTCGCTACTGGCACGATGCTTTTATCCAAATGGACGACTTCACCAACGAGGGTGTGGTTGCCTCCAGTTCCTGGCCCTTCCAGGTTAACCTGCTAAAAGCCGGCGGCGCGTCGGTTGACAGTGTCATCCCCCAAGAAGGCGCGACCGGCTGGGCCGATACGACCATGATGTCTGTGGACGCGCCCCATCCCAACTGCGCCTACAAATGGCTGGAACACTCCCTCAACCCCAAATTGCAGGGCGACCTGGCGGCCTGGTTTGGTTCAGTCCCCGCAGCGCCGGCGGCGTGTGAAGGGAATGAACTGCTGGGAGCGGAAGGCTGCACCACCAACGGCTTTGAAAATTTTGAGAAAATCCACTTCTGGCGCACGCCCATCGCCGATTGCAGCGACGGCAGCGGCGGCTGTGTGCCCTACCACGAGTGGGTGACGAATTATATTGCCGTGATCGGCAATCGCTAACGATGAAACCTCAAAGGTTGGTAGAACTTTGAGGTGAAAAATTGGAGGGGCGTAGCATTAGGCTACGCCCTCTCATTCTCAAAATGTAGGATAAACTTGAGGTGTAGGACAAACTTAAGTTTGTCCTACCTGGAGGGACACGTGCGTACAGGTTCTTACATCAACGGCCAATGGATTCATCCCCGGTCGGAGCGGCTGGTGCGGAACATTAACCCGGCTGACCCAGGCGATGTGCTGGCGGAGTTCCCGGCGGCGACAGCCGCAGAAGCCCAGCAGGCGATTGAGGCCGCTGCGGCCGCTTTTCGGGATTGGAAAAATACGCCTGGTCCGGAGCGAGGCCGGGTGCTGTGGCGGGCGGCCAATATCGCCCGGCAGCGGGTAGATGAAATTGCCCGGACCATGACCCGCGAGGAAGGCAAAATCTTGAAAGAGGCCAAGGGGGAGGCGCTCAAGGGTATTTCGCTGCTGGAATATTATGCCGGCGAGGGCTTCCGGGTCCACGGCAAAACCCTGCCTTCGGAGGCGCGCGATACCTTCACCTACACTATTCGCCGCCCGTTGGGCGTGGTGGGGCTGATTGCTCCGTGGAACTTTCCCTGGGCCATTCCGGTCTGGAAATCGGCCCCGGCACTGGTGGCGGGGAACACGGTGGTTTTCAAGCCCGCCGAATTAACGCCCGCCACCGCCTCGCTCCTGGCCGAGATTTACGAAGAGGCCGGGCTGCCGCCGGGTGTCTTCAACATGGTTGTCGGCTCAGGCTCGGTAGTCGGCGAGGCTATCGTCAACGCGCCGGTTATTCGGGCCGTCTCCTTTACCGGCTCCAACGCCGTCGGCAACGCCCTGTATGTCAAAGCGGCGACACGCGGCATCAAGGTGACCTGCGAGATGGGCGGCAAGAATGCGGTCATCGTTATGCCCGATGCCGACCTGGACAAGGCCGCCACGGCCATTCACGGCGGCGCTTTTGGCTCAACCGGTCAGCGCTGTACGGCCACGTCGCGGGTGCTGGCTCATCCAACGGTCAAAGAAAGTCTGTTGGAACGGCTGGTGGCCAAGGCTGAGAAGATCAAAGTGGGGTCGGGGCTGGACGAAACGGTGGATATGGGGCCGGCGGTGGACGAAAAGCAGTGGCAGACTGACCTGGAATATATCGAGGTTGCGAAAGGTGAAGGAGCGCGCCTGGTCACCGGCGGCAAGCGGCCGGCCCACCTGGAGCAGGGTTATTTTGTCGAGCCGACCATTTTTGACAACGTCACCCCCGCCATGCGCATCTTCAAAGAAGAGGTCTTTGGCCCGGTGCTGGCGGTCAGCACGGCTAACAGCTTGCAGGAAGCGATTGATTTTGCCAACTCGGTGGAGTACGGCCTGACGACCTCGATTTTTACCGAGAGTATTGGCACCGTCATGCGCTTTGTCGAGGAAGTCGAGACCGGCATGGTTCACGTCAACGAGCCGACTATCGGTGGCGAGGCCCAACTGCCTTTTGGCGGGACCAAAGCTACCGGCGTCGGCGAACGGGAGATGGCCGAAGAGGGCTTAAACTTCTTTACCGAGCTAAAAACGGTTTTTATCAACTACTCCGGCAAGGCAGAACGGTTGATGATTCGTTAAATCAGGAATTCAACATCTATGCCAACCAGCAAGTCAACCTCAAAACCGAATGAACTCATGCCGGCAGGACCGGGTCCTCACCCCTCCGGCTATCGCATGTTTACCGAAGCCCAGTTAGACGAAATCCATCTAGCCGCGTTGGAAATTCTGCGGCGCACCGGCGTGCGAGTCTACGAGGCCGAGTCGGTGGCCTTGCTCAAGGAGGCCAGCTGCCTCGTCACCGACGAAAACCGAGTGCGTTTTCCCGCGGCCGTGATTGAAAATGCCCTGCTTTACGCTCCCTCGCGGATTACCGTGTGTGACCGGACCGGCCAGCCGGCCATGCATCTGGAAGGTCACCGCACCTATTTTGGGACCGGTTCCGATTTGCCCAACGTGCTCGACCTGGAAACCGGCGAGCGGCGGCTGGCGGTGCTGGCCGATGTACAGCAGACTGCCCGCCTGGCCGACTCGCTGCCCAACCTGGATTTTGTGATGTCTATGGCTTTGCCCTCCGATGTGCCCGTCGAAACTTCCGACCGGCATTCCTTCCTGGCGATGCTGGAGAACACGGTCAAACCGCTGGTCTTTACTGCCTGGGACGAGGTCGGCCTGGCCGATCTGATTGCCATGGCCGAGATTGTCGCCGGGGGGCCGGGGGAGCTGGAACTCAAACCTTTCCTGCTGGCTTACCTTGAGCCGGTCTCGCCCTTGCAGCACAGCGAAGTGGTCTTGCGCAAGGTCTTAATGATGGCCGACCACGGCCTGCCCTTCGTTTACGCGCCGGGACCGATTGAGGGCGCTTCGGCTCCCGTTACCCCGGCCGGCAGCCTGGCCATGGCCGCCGCCGAAGTGTTGAGCGGTCTGGCGATTACGCAGCTCCGGCGCAGGGGCGCGCCTTTTGTGTGGGGTTCCGGCAGTGGACCCCTAGACATGCGCACCCTGGTCGGGACTTATGCCTCGCCCGAGTTTATGCTGCACTGTATGGGCATGGCCGAACTGGCCCATTATTATTACCACCTGCCGGTGTGGGGCTTCTCCGGCTGCTCGGATTCCAAGCTGCCCGATATCCAGGCCGGGATAGAGAGCGCTCTCTGGATTCTGTGGACGGCTCTCAGCGGGGCTAACCTGGTGCATGATATTGGTTACGTCGAGTCGGGCCTGACCTGCTCTTATGAAATGATTATCATCTGCGATGAAATCATCAGTTTTGTGCGCCGTCTGATGCGGGGCATTGAGTTAAGCCCCGAAACTCTAGCCTTGGACGTGATGGATCAGGTTGGGCCGGGCGGAGAGTATATCAAGGCCAAACATACGGCCGCCCATTACCGGGAGGTCTGGTATCCGCGTCTGTTTGACCGGCGCAATTACCATGCCTGGCGGGAGGCCGGGCAACCCGACGCCGTCAAAACTGCCCGCGACATGGCTCGCCAGGCGGTCATGGCCGCTCCGGCCAATCCGCTGCCGGACGATATAGTGGAGTCGCTTCGGGTTGTCATCGCCGCTGCCGACGCCCGTGCCGGCATCACCCCGTAACCACTGCTTACTGAGGAGTTGTAAGCCAAAAATTATGACAGATAATAATGCGCCTGCAGTTCGCTTCTCCGGGGTCAGCCGTCACTTTGGCGAGGTTAAAGCGGTGGACCGGGTTGACCTGGACATCCTGGATGGTGAGTTTTTTACCATGCTGGGGCCGTCGGGCTCGGGCAAAACCACCTGCCTGCGCTTGATTGCCGGCTTTGAGCGGCCCGATACCGGCCACATTGACCTCTACGGTCACGATGTGTCGGCCTTGCCGCCCTACGAGCGCGATGTGAACACCGTTTTTCAGGATTACGCCCTGTTCCCGCACATGACGGTCGGGCAGAATGTCGGCTACGGGCTGATGATTAAAAAGGTATCCAGGCCGGAACGGGAAAAGCGGGTGCGGGACATGCTGGAGTTGGTCCGCCTGGGCGGGCTGGAAAATCGCAAACCGGGCCAACTGTCCGGCGGCCAGCGGCAGCGGGTCGCGCTGGCCCGCGCTCTGGTTAACCACCCGCGGGTGCTGCTGCTGGATGAGCCGCTTGGCGCACTGGACCTCAAGCTGCGCCAGCAGATGCAGATTGAATTGAAGATGATCCAGCAGCAGGTCGGCATCACCTTTGTCTACGTCACCCACGACCAGGAAGAGGCGCTGACCATGAGCGACCGTCTGGCCGTGTTCAATCAGGGCAAAATTGAGCAAATCGGCTCACCGGCCGAGATTTACGAGCATCCGGTTACGCCGTTTGTGGCTGGCTTTGTCGGCGTTTCCAACCTGGTCAGCGGTGAGGTGGCCCAGGCGATTACCGGCTCGCCGGAAACATTTTCCGTCCGCCCGGAGAAAATTCACCTGGGCGACCCGGACGCGCCTGTATCAGATGAGATGTACGGAGCCGACGGCCGCATCCGCGAGGTGGTTTATCTGGGGCTGTACACCCGCTATATTGTCGAACTAGAGCGAGGCAGCGAATTGACCGTGGTTGAGCAGAATCTCCATACCACCTCGATGGAGGCCCTGGCTGCGCGCGGCCGCCGGGTACGGCTAACCTGGTATCGGCGCCATAATCGGACGGTGGTAGAGAATGGGTAGAAATGGAAGCCTGCCCATAGGGGGCCTTCGGCTCGAAGGTTGGAAGGTAGGAAAGACAAAATCCCAATCTTCCGTTCTTCCAACCTTCCTTCTCTTCTCCCCTTTTGAGGTAGATCGATGGCGGTAACAACCCCTTCACCAGCCCAATCAACTTCAATTAGCAGCCGCTCCGGCTCTTTTTGGCAGCGTCTTTCGACGTTTCTTTACCGGCGGCCCAAGCTGGTCCTGGCCCTGCTGCTGGGGCCGCCGCTGCTGGCCTATGGGGTTTTCTATCTGGGGTCGTTGTTTGCCCTGCTGATTCAGAGTTTCTTTCACCTGGACGACTTTACCGGGGTCGTGGTCCGCGAGTTTACCCTGGCCACCTATGCCGACCTTTTCACCCCGGCCAATCTCGATATTGCGGGCCGCACCTTTGGCATGGCTGTCGCCGTCACAATAGCTTCGGCCGTGCTGGCCTTTCCCCTGGCCTATTATATGGTCCGCTACGCCTCACCCCAGGCCAAAGTGATCCTGTATCTGGCGGTACTGCTGCCGTTGTGGTCAAGCTACCTGGTCCGGGTTTATGCCTGGAAGTTGATTTTAGCCAAAGAGGGGATTATCAGTTGGTTTCTGAACGTGCTGGATCTGAGCTGGCTGCTGGATGGCCTGTTGAGCATCCCTGGCGTTGGCGGCCCTTCGCTGTCCATTTCGGTCATTGGCATGTTCCTGGTTTTTGTGTATGTCTGGCTGCCCTACATGATCTTGCCCATCCAGGCCGCCCTGGAGCGCGTACCTAAATCGCTGCTGGAAGCGTCCGGCGACCTGGGCGCGCGCCCCGGCGAAACCTTCCGCCACGTGACGCTGCCGCTGGCCTTTCCGGGGGTCGTCGCCGGCTCTATCTTCACCTTCTCGCTGACCCTGGGCGACTTTATTGTGCCGTCTACCCTGGGCAACTCCAGCTTTTTCATCGGCCAGGCGGTGCTGTCCCACCAGGGCACGTCGGGTAACATTCCCTTGGCGGCGGCTTTTACGGTCATCCCGATTGCAATTATGGCGATTTATCTGTTAGCGGCCAAGCGGCTGGGGGCTTTTGAGGCGTTGTAATAAAGAAAGGCTGAGGCTAAGGCTGAGGCGGAGGAATGATTACAAATCCAAAATCCAAAATCGTAAATCCAAAATCCCAGGCTCCGCTGGGCCTGACCCTGGCCATGATTGCCGTCGTCGTCTTTCTCCACTTCCCTTTTGCCATTATTCTGCTCTATACGCTGACCACCGACGACCGCACCTACACCTTTCCCCCACCCGGCCTGACCCTGGAATGGTTCGGCGTGGCCTGGAACCGGCCCGATGTCTGGCGGGCACTGGGGCTGTCGGTGCAGGTGGCCTCGGTGGCGACGACGGTGGCTTTGATCCTGGGCACGCTCGCGGCGGCGGCAGTTTATCGCAGCAAATTCTTTGGCCGCGACGCGATTTCGCTGCTGCTGGTGCTGCCCCTGGCCCTGCCGGGCATCGTCACCGGCATTGCCCTGCGCTCGGCGCTGAATTTGCTGGATCTGCCTTTTAGCTTCTGGACGATTGTCATCGGCCATGCCACCTTTTGCGTGGTCGTGGTCTACAACAACGTGCTGGCCCGCTTCCGGCGGACGGGCCGCTCCCAGGTCGAAGCTTCGATGGATTTGGGAGCTAACGGTTTTGAGACCTTCCGTTACATCATTCTGCCGGAAATCGCGACCGCTCTCCTGGCCGGCGGCATGCTGGCCTTCGCCCTCTCTTTTGACGAAGTCATCGTCACCACCTTTACCGCCGGCCAGCAGCAAACCCTGCCCATCTGGATCTTCAGCCAGTTGACCCGTCCCCGCCAGCGCCCCGTGACCAACGTCGTCGCCGTGTTTGTGATTGCTTTGACCACTATCCCTATCCTTTGGGCCTACTATCTGACCAAGGATACCAGCGAGACGGCGGGTGGGGGGAAGTAAAAAATTACCTCTATGTTGAGTAAAACAACCCTCTGGACGCTTCTGGCCGGGCTGGCCTTTGCCCTGGCCGCGTTCATCTGCAGCTACCTCTTTCTGAGAGAGGCGGTTGGCGATTGGCGGGGGATGCTGGTTGCTGCGCCTCTGGCGGTATTTTTCTGCGGTATGGTTTGTTGGGGGATATTTGTGGCTCGCGGCCAAAAGGTGAGCTTCTGGCGCGGGGTGTGGGTCGGCGCGCTGGTGGCCCTGCTGTCGCACCCGCTGGTCTGGTACGGCAGCATCCTCTACTTTTACCTGGCCGGGGAACCCCGCACCCTCAACCCGCTTGAAGGTCTCTGGGCCAGCCTGGTTTATGGATTGGTCAGTTTGGTTTTTGTCGGCTGGCTGACCGTGCCGGTGGCGGCCATCACCGGCGGTCTCCTGGCCTATATCCAGGCAAAAATTAGCCCCGAACTAAAGTTCAGGGCTAATAACTCTAGTATGCTGAAGCATACTAAAGAGTAAACAAATAAGGTTCAAGTGGAGTCGGCTTCAGCCGACTTGAGCTTTATAGCCTGAGATTTTAATCTCAGGCGTAAGGCCGCCGCTCAACGCTGGTTCAAGCGGGCCAACACTTGAGGAATAACCTGATCCAGCAAGTCGTTATGGGCATCTGTGCCCAGGCGGGCAATCACGGCAGATTTGACCTGCGCGGCCAGGTCTGTTCCAGTTGCCCCAGGGGGAGGCGCAGCAGGGGTGGGCAGCGGCGAACTCGGGCCGACCACCGCCGGGGGTAATAACATCTGCGGAGCGACGGCCAGGCGGGGCAAGCTGTTCGGCTGGCCGCTGCGCTGGGCGACCAGTTTCATCTTCAAGCCCAGGGCAATGGCCTTCTCGCGAGCCAGCTCGGTCAAAACCACGTCGTCGTCTATCTCAATCTCCGTCACGCCGTTGGCGTGCATGTCGCTAATATCGCGTTCGGTGTAAAAGGTTTTCATAGGAGTTGCTCCGTTAGGTAAGGTGGCAGGGTCCACGGTTTTTTGATACTGCTTTACTTGTGTGGGAGTTTTTGTAATCGCATCCTTCGATACGCCCTTCGCTTCGCTCATGGCTACTCAGGATGCGATCACACGCGAAAATCATCCTGAGTAGGGCGTTAGCCCGTATCGAAGGGTGATTTTCGGCGCTATTTCCAAACACAAGTCACTTTGCTACCCTGCTCTCCCCTCCATACTCTCAATCGCCGCTATCGCCGCGTTCTTGGCCGTCAGCATCTCCGACTCGCTGCCGCTCATCCACATGCGGCCAAAGCGGCCTACGGAAGAAATATGTAATAACTTGATATTCGCCCGTTTCTCGGCCTCGTTGGCGGCGATGTTGATATAGGCCGCCGGAGCGACCTCCAGCACCAGCAGGGTTTCCCCGGCCACCAGCATCGAACCACGCCGGAAGCGGTTAAGCAACTGGGCCTGGTAAGGGTCAACGTTGGTAATCAACTGGACCGAAGCCACCTGGGGTTTAATCCGGTCGGTATCCTGCAGGCCCAGCCGCTGCAAAACCATCGCCCCGGCCTGCAGGACAGCTTCTTGCGATTGCGAGTGGATTTCAAACATACCGAACTCGCGCTCGACAATCTGGGCGCCCGGTCGGGCCTCCGTCGCCTTGACCGCGACATCAACCATGCTGAAAACTTCGTTGCCGGGAGCGACCTCAATGTACAAAGAGGCCATCCCTTCGATCATTAAGTCGCCCTGGGTTACTGTCCCGACAAAAGAAGCGTACTGCGGCTGCGTCCGGTCCAGATAACAATAAACGCGCAGTTGGAATTCGCCGGCCATAAATATATTACCTCAATCAAAATTTCATAGATTACCTGAATTCGGGGTTTCTCTAATCTCATCCTTCGATACGCCTTTCACTCCGCTCAAGGCTACTCAGGATGAGATCATTTGCCGAAAATCATCCTGACGCGAAGCGGGCGCTAGCCTGTATCGAAGGGTGATTTTCGAGCTAATTCCGAACTGAGGTTAGATTTAATCTGATACGTGATACATAATGCGTAAAAGGTAACGATTTAAAGTGAGCCAAGCTGACAAGGAGTGTCCACTTTAATATATTACGTTTTAGACATCGTGCATGGCCACACCTAACGGCGTGACAAACAACGGATGGCCGGGAATGACGGTCTTGACGCCGGTCACTTCCTGCACCACCCGTTCAATGCCGCTGAAACAGGCCGTGCCGCCAACCAGATAAATCGTTTCAACCGGATGAGCGGCGATGTGCCGAGCCACAATCGTTCCGACTTTCTCCATCACCGGGCGCACAACCGGGAAGAGCCGCCGGTGCTGCCGGGTATCCTTTTTCAGCGCCTCGGCCTGTTCAAACTCCAGCTTCAGCGCCCCAGCAATGACCAGCGAAAAATGGGTCCCGCCAGTCGGCTCGTCGGCGGTGTAGATAACTTCCCCGGCGCGAAAGATGGCAATGCCGGTCGTCCCGCCGCCCACATCCACCACTGCCCCATTCTCAACCTGCAAGACGGAATTGGCGGCGGTCGGTTCATCTACCACGTGCTCAACCTCAAAGCCGGCCGCCTCAACCACGTGGCGCGTGGCCCGGACTTCGGTCGCCGGGACGCCGGGCGGGTAGGTGGTGGCGGCGGTGGCCAGCTCGAAACCGAGCCAGTCCTCCACATTTTGCTTCAATTCCCGCAGCAGGCTGATAGCCCCGTGAAAATCAACGACCAGCCCATCCCGAACTATCTGGGCAAAGCGATACTCGCCGGCCAGCGGCTGCATCTGCTCGTCCAGCACCGCCAAAACGGTATAGGCTGTGCCCAGGTCAACGCCGACATGGACCCGGCGTTGGTGCTTACTCCAGGGATCATGATCTTCTGCTGGGAGTCCAAAGTACACTTTGGACTCCTGTTGTGGCGATAAGCCATTCAGCTCCCCAACCATCACCTTTTGGGCTTTGGTCAGAAAGGCGTCGAGTTCTGGATTCATAAGGACTCTACTTGTTGGACAAACTAAAGTTTGTCCATTTTGGACAAGCTAACAGCTTGTCCTACCGGCGGCTAACCTAACCCGTCCGGAATTTTCCAGGCAATTTTGCCGGCTTTCAACAGCAGGATCAGGTAATAGACCGCGCTGGAAAGCCGGTTCAGAGCGACCACCAAATCGGACCGGCTGAGCAGGCCGTCCGGCCCGGTGAACGCGGCGGCGGCTATGAGTTCAGCTTCGCGCACCTGGCAGCGCAGCAAGTTAAGCTGCAAGACCATCTCGTGATCGTCAGGGCCGGGTACTACGTGGGGAATACCAAGGGTACGGTCGGGCCGGTGGCTGGCTTCATGAATGTCGGCCTCGCTCAACCCGGCCAATTGCAGCGGCGCGATCTCGCGTTCGTGGTATTCGGCGCTGGTAATCTCCCGGCAATAAGCGGCCAGGGTGGTCAAATAGTTCGCCAGTTCCGGCAGGCTAAAACGGCGAGCCTGTGCTGTCGCCAGCAAAAAGTGGGCATGGAGCGTGTCCATTTTGCCCCGCAACACAAAACGCGGCGCTGTTTTGGGGGCAAAGTGAGTCGCATCCAGTTGGGCCAGGTGGGCCGGTTTTTGGGTCACCGGCTGGCCGCAGACCGTACAGATGGGCAGCGGCCCGCTCAAATTGACCGGAAACTCGCCGGGTTTGTCCCAAGGAGGACGTTGGGAGGAGGCGAAGAGGCGAAGCGTAGATGAGTCTATGGTCTCTTGCTCCCTATCTCCGATGAAAGGACTGGTTGATTCGGTGGTCAGCGGTCGGCGGTCGGCGGTCGCCTCGGCAAAGGTAACTGTAATGCCCCACTGGTTAACAAAGTCGCGAGCCGAAGGAGTTAAGCGCGTCTGGGGCGGGAAGGGTGGAATGCTGCCCCGGCCCCCCTGCCACAGCTCGCGCAGTTCGGCCTCGGTGATGACGGTCACTTTTGCGACTCCCAATCCGCCGGGAAGGTCACGTAAAACACTTTGGCGTAGCTCGGCGAGCCAAAAAAGATGTTGCTGCCTTTGGGAATGTAAATGACATCGCCGGGATTGCCGATGACGACCTGGTTTTCCAGCCGCACTTCCAGTTGCCCGTCAATGACAAAATCAATCTCGTCGTAGTTAAGCACCCAGGGGAAAGACCCCTTGCCCCAGGTCATAAAACCGGCGGCCATGGGCGAGCCGTGACTGGCGGTGATGACATCGGTGACATGAATGTTCATCTCCGGCCGGTTGACATTGAAGGCGAAGGGGGTCAACTGTATCCCATCGGCTTTAACGTGAACCAGCGAGCGGCCGGGACGCGCGCTTTTGCCGACGATTGGCAGCAAGGCAGCACCACCCGAGCCATCGCCCTCGCGATGCACCTGCACCCCAAGACCGCGAGCCACATCCAGCGCTTCAGGGGTAATCCGGTCGTCTGGAGCGAGCAGCAGGTAATGACCGCCCGGCTCCTGGGCCAATCGGCGAATATCGGCTGCCGTGAAGAATTGTGCCACAGGCATCCTCCTTTAATGAGGCGAAGAAACGATGAGGCGATGACGCGATAAAAGTCGGCGAAAAAACGATCTTCGCTTCCTCACGTCCTCGCCTCTTCGCCTCATCAACCGGAGTGTCCGCCGAAGCTGCCTTTGCTTTCCCTGGGCAGAATCGTCTCGACATCCATATGCGGGCGCGGAATGACGTGGACCGAAACCAACTCGCCAACACGCTTGGCCGCGGCCGCCCCGGCATCTGTGGCTGCTTTGACCGCGCCGACATCGCCGCGGACCATGACGGTGACAAAGCCGCCGCCGACGTACTCGCTGCCAATCAGCTTGACGTTAGCAGCCTTGACCATGGCATCGGCGGCCTCAATCGCGCCGATGAGTCCCTTGGTTTCGACCATGCCCAGGGCAATCATTTGAATATCTACCATTGTCTTTTTCTCCTTTGGTTGTGAAGATTCGCTAAAATTTGTTGGTGTTGTTGCGCCGGCGCTCGATGTTGTTGCCGGTATGAGTGCTGCTGGCGTCTCCGGGGCCGGCAATTTCGGCCGGGTTCGCTTCGGTTTGGCGGGAGTGGCCCCGGTTGGCTCTGGCGGTGGTTTATTGCCGCCGCTTGATTTGCGTGTGGGCATAATCTAATTTAATAGCCTCCCTTTCGACCCAAGACTTCCTCAATCACGGCCCGCACGATGGTCTCGACTTCCGCTTGGCTAGGACCGGCGCTGTTGCCGCCCGCAACGGAAGCAGCCGCAGGCGCGTCAACCATGGCTTCGGCGGGTGGATTGTTGACGCCGTAAGCCACCCGCTTGATGTTGAGCAAGTGGGTCGTGGTGATGTTGTCGCCGCTGATTGAGCCGCCGACGCCGCCGGAACCGAGGGTCATGGCCGGCATCAGGTTGGTGGTGAAGCCGACGGAGCCGAGCGTACCCATCGTGTTCACCAGAATACGAAAGACCGGTTTTTCCAGGCCAAACTGAAGGATGACGTTCTCGTCGGTCGCGTGGATGACCAGCGTGTGCCCCCTGCCCCCAAAGCGGATCATCTCGAGACAGCGCTCGCAGCCCGCTTCCCAGCCGTCGGCCTCGTACCAGCCCAGCACGGTGGTCAGCTTTTCGCGGGAGAGCGGCTCGTCCCTGCCGACCTTGCTCAAAGGCGCTACCAAAATCCTGGCCTCGGCGGGGATCTGGATCCCGGCCATCTGGGCCAGTGTTTGGGGCGTCTGTCCAACACTGCGCGGGTTGATCACCCCGGTTGGCGAAAAGAGGACATTGGCCAGCGCGGCGGCCTGGTCGGGATTGACGAAGTAGGCTCCCAAACGCTCCATTTCAGTCCGTAGTTGCGCAGCAATCGGCTTGTCGGCCACAACCGCCTGCTCGGTGGCGCAGATAACCGAGTTATCAAAGGCTTTGCTGGAAACGATGGTGTAGGCCGCCTTTTTGATGTCGGCGCTGCGGTCAACATAGCAGGGCACATTGCCCGGCCCGACGCCGTAGGCCGGTTTGCCCATGCTGTGGGCCACCCGGACCATATCGGAGCCGCCGGTCGCCAGGATGACGGCGATACGCTTGTGTTTCATCAATTCTTGCGTGCCCGGCAAAGAAATTTTGGACATGCAGCTCACCAGGCCGGCCGGCATACCGGCTGTTGCACCGGCTTCAGCCATGACTCGCGCCGTTTCACCGCAGCATTTGTAGGCCGCCGGATGCGGCGCGTGGACAATCCCGTTGCGGGCCTTGACCGAGATGAGCGTTTTGTACATCACCGTCGAGGTCGGGTTGGTGCTGGGGCTGAGCGCTGCGACCACCCCCATGGGCCAGCCAATTTCAACGATGCCCCGGGCCGGGTCACGCGAGATGACCCCAACGGTTTTAATATCTTTGATCGCCTCCCAGACCAGCTTGCTGCCCAGGTGGTTTTTTAACATCTTATGGCGAGGAACGCCATAGCCCGTTTCTTCGGAAGCCATCTGTCCCAGCCGGGCCGACTCGCGGTAAGCGGCGCCGGCCATCGCCTCGCAAATGCGGTCCACCTGCTCCTGGCTGAAGCGGAAAAACTCTTGCTGGGCCTCGTAAGCTGCTTCGGCCAGGGCGCGGGCCTCCTGGATGGATTGCAGATCGTGATCGTAATCTTGAGCCATAATCACCTCGAAACGACCGCTGACGGCTGACCGACGACCGCCGAAAATTACTCCCATAACGGTCTGCGGTCGGTGGTCCGCGGTCGTTTAGAATTTGAGGGGGCTTCGGGCCACCTCTAGCACTGCATCGCGGAAGGCCGCGCAGGCCGCACGGCAGGCGCTTTGGCTGCCGGTCAGCAAGCCGCCGGAAAAGTTGGTTTCCGAGGGCGGGTTGTACCAGACTTTCATCTCGACATCCGCCGCTTTGAGGGCGGCGTCCAGGGCATACGTCGCTTCCAGCGGCGGGGCGATCAGGTAGGCCAGCGGCTGGCCGCGCGGAATGCTGGCGGCCCTGGAGAGATAAGAGCCGGTGCTGGAAATGGTATGGGCAAAGAAGGCCAGCGAGTTATCTTCATTGGCCGAGTAGAAAAAGGCCTCGTTCTCCAGGTAGTTGATGGTCGCCGTCAGCCCGGCGCGCACCTCGGCCGGGTCCGGGCCGGACATCATGGCAATGATTTCGCCGGAGAGGGGGCCAGAGGCATGGGCCGACCCCGCATAAAACGAGCGGGCGTAGACAATTTCCACATCGGCCATCTTGGTACCCTCGTCAATCGAAGCGTACAGGGCATCGTCAATGCTGGCCGTAATCAGCCCCAAACTGCGGTGGGCCGGATTGAAATCGGGATACTGTGACTTCAACTGCTCGCCAAAGCCACGGTCAAGGTTGGGAATCAGCCGGACGGCCAAAACGTCGGCTTTGATGGGATCGAGAATTGCCATAGTGTGTTCCTCCAGATAGTGCGTGATGCGTAAAACGTAAAACGTAATGACCGATGGGCAAAGACTGATTCAATTTAACCCATTACGCTTTACGCTTCACGTTTTACGTTTTATCTACCAGCTTCAAATCCACCCCACTGGTACTGTACTTAATCATCTTTTGAATCATCTGAACGGCCAGGGCCCCGGCTTCGAGCGGGTTGAGGCCGCCCTCGTAAATATTGCAGACCACATCGCGGTTGGCGTCGGTGGAGTCAGGCTTGGGGCGGAAGCCCATGTAGATGCTCATGCTTTCGGCGCGGGCCAGGCCGGGCCGTTCCCCTATGAGCAGGACGCAGACTTTGGCGTCAACAATGCTGTTGACATCGTTGAGCAGGCCGACCCGCGCATTTTTTACAAAGAAGGGCGTGCCCATGGTCAGCCCTGCCGCCTGCAGGCCCTGTTTCAACACCGGCATGACTTTGGCCAGGTTGTGCTCGATGGCCGCGCCGCTCAAACCATCGCCGACAAACACCTGCACATCCGGCTTTTTGACGCAGCGCTCGCCGAGGACGCGCTTGGCTTCCTCGGTCAGTTTGCGCCCCAGGTCAGGCCGCTTGAGGTACTCCTGGCGGTCGTGGGCCTGGCTTTCGACCACGAACAGGCCCTGCTCTTCCAGCAGCCTAGGGTTGACCTCGTGGAATAGGGCATCCTGGGTTACGCCGTGGTCGGCCTGGAAGAGCAGCAGCGCCCTGGTGCGCGGCCTCGGCCCGGCCCGGCCCACGCCGATGCGGGTGGGGGTGGTCGCCATGAGCGCCCGCAGCCCGTCCGGGTCAATCGGGTTGACCACGCCGGGGGTGCGGCGGGCGGCCTCGTCGGTGGGGTCGGGCAAATCAACGGCCGGCCCATTCCCTCTGGCAGTTGCCGCTTGAGCTGCGCCGCCGTTCGCGCCGGGCCGCTTGGTGATTTCGGCCAGAACGGCCTGAACAATCGCTTGAATTTCGGCTTCTTGCATGCGCTAATATCCTTTCAGTGCCTCCAACGCTCGATAACAGGATCCTGCTTGACCAAACTCGGGAAACGCATAAGCTGATTCATATGCGTGACGATTCTAATTCCTCAGTTGAAACAACAACTATCCCTTTCTTACTTCATACCACAGTTCCACCAGTCCGTTCCTATAGGCTGTTACATCTCTTAGGTGTAAGGCCTGTTCTTGCCCGATGCGGTCAAAAAACTGCGTCCCGTCACCCAGAATAATTGGCACGATTGTTTGTCTTATGTCGTCCACCAAGCCAAGACGGATAAAGTCTTTAACAAGCACTGCCCCTCCTACAAGCCATATGTTCCTGTAGTTCGGTTTTAGCCTATCGTTTACAAATTTCTTCAAGTCACCCGAGTAGAATTCGATGCTCTCTCTGTCAGCCGGCAAGTCTCTACGAGTCAACACAAAAGTCGGCACGTCCCCATAGGGCCACCCAAATTTCAGCGAAAGTTCTAGCGCATGTTCATAGGTCCTGGAGCCCATTACAAAGCAGTCTATTGTCTTGATGAATTCTTCCGCGCTTTCTTCAGTAACTCCTTTCTCGTAGGTGTCTGCTGATTCAAGCCACGAAACGCTTCCGTCTTTTTTGGCAATGAAACCGTCAAGACTTGAAACCATGTGGGCTGTCACTTTGGGTGCGTCTGTTGTCATTTATCCGTCACCTTGTGAAGGGCCGAACACAGGCCCACATAACATTCGGCATCAGTGGCATACGGAGCGTATCCACTGGATGCCGTTGTTAGCATCTGCCGCTGTCGCGTTCAACATTCAGTCCTGTCTCGCTTACTAATTGAGGCGCTATCTTGTTGTAGATCACGGGCATCTGCCCCTTCCACCTGTTCCATGTGTAATCGTCAGTGATCAGACCAGCCATAAAGTGTCCAACGTTGATTCGACTAGTCCTACCTGCATTGAAGATAGCGCTTCTTATCGGCGACGGATGTACCTCATATTCGGTGACCTTATCCTCATTAGTCAGAGTGTCAGGCCGGACCACAACCCACTCGATCACCTTGTCGTCTTGACCAAAATTGATTCGCAGATAGTCTGCAGCGTTTTCGTTGTCCACATGGGGAGGAAGGAATATACGAATAAGTCCGATGACAAATCTTTCTCCCAATGATATTGGTTCCTTGAGGTCGCGGTTACTGTTGCCGGCCGTATTCATTAGCACAAACCTGGTCGGCTTTTCCGGCATGTTTGCCTTGATGGCAGCACACAATCGGCGCGTGGCATCGGTCACAAGCCTGCGCGGATGACCGTAAATACCCTTCCAGCTCAGGTTGTGTCCCAGGCACGAAGCCACCGCGGCGCACCCTTTGACGTGTTGTGCCATCTCGGCGTCGCCAAGGTCCAAAATACTTGCGGAGATCACAGACAAGTGATCGTGATGCTTGAGAGCTTCAGGCAGATTGTCGGGCGATCGCACGATTACCTTTACATTTTGCCCATGGTCGAGTAAGTGTTGCACCAGTAATCGCCCAGTCGTCCCACTAGCGCCAACTACAAAGGTTGTCAACTTTTATCTTTACCTCCTGATGCTAACGCCCCGGCTTTACCTACGCCCACGAAGCCCCCAATAACCGATAGCCTCAAAGTGCATAAGGCTACTTCAAAAAATGCCGAGCTGGTGGCGTCAGGTTGAAGCCGTTGTAGGCCGCCTTTCGCCTTGAAAGCCACACCCGCTAACACGGTTAACGCTGGAGCAGGGCGTAATTCGGCGCAAGTCAACGTCGCAGAGGTAGATAATTTCGCGCGCCACATTGTCACCCTGTGTGTTATGCGAGGTGCCCGAACTTGTCAAGTGTTGTTGCTATGCTTGAGAGTGATAACGACATTTCCTATCTTATGCCCGCTTTCGACGTAGTGATGAGCCTCAGAAATTTGCTCGAACACATATCTTCTGTCAATGACTGATTTCAACTTTCCCGCCGCAATTAGCTCTCTCAGGAAAACCAGATCTTCAGCTCTTTCCTTGACTACCCCCTTCGCAACTGTCACATATACACCCTCTGGAGTTAGTGATTCCCTGTAATGTGAATACGAGGTTTTTCCCACCGCATCAAAAATGACATCATAAAGAGTACCCGTTTTTGTAGGATCCCCTTCCGTATAGTCAATCACCTTGTCGGCACCCAGCGATTTTACCAATTCCAAATTCTTCGTGCTGCAAACGCCGGTGACTTCCGCTCCCAAGCTCTTGGAGATTTGCACTCCATAAGTACCAACGCTTCCGGACGCTCCATGGATAAGAACCTTTTGCCCGCCATGGATATTGCCCTTCCTGAGAAAATAGAGTGCTGTAAGGGCACCAACAGGAACAGTGGCGGCTTCCTCGTAAGTCATACTTGGCGGTTTTGTCGCGAGCGTTCCATCTTCGGGTAGACATATGTACTCTGCATACGTGCCGGACCTAAGGCCAGTAGATCCAAATACCTGGTCATTTCTCCTAAATTGCTTCACTCCTTTTCCCACTGATTCAATCTCCCCTGCGAACTCATGCCCGAGTATCGTATGCCTTGGTTTTCTGATGCCATACATGATCCGGACTAAGGGCCATACGAGGGCAGGGAATGCGAAACTTCGCATTCTCACATCCCCAGCAGTTACGGTGGTGGCATGAATTCTTATGAGTACTTCATTATCTTTTGGAACAGGTGTCTCAACCTCCTGATGCTGAAGAACATCCGGAGGTCCGTATCTTGTGTATACAATTGCTTTCATTGGTATTCCTTTCAATGTCGCATGTAGATTCAGCCGTCTCGCATAACACTCGCTTCACGCAACTGGCGGCCGCAGCGCATGGTTAGGCGCATGCGAAGTCCTCCGAATAAAAATTAGCGCGGCTAAGTAGGCAGCAGCAACTACATCGTAGGCAAGACACCAACCCGGCCACCATACAGGGACACCGGGGTTCGCTATCACTACGTGATGAAAGAAGTCAAAAACTCCGTGAAGTGCAAAGCCGGCGACCACGAGCCAGGGAGTCTTCTTGAACCCAAACGCAGCCGCCGCCACAAACATGAGTGCAGGAATGGCCTCTGCGACAAAGGAATCTGTGGATCCGGCCATCGCCGCAAATAGGAGGTATAAGGTGGCAATGACTATCAACACGACTGGGTAGAAGCTGTGGTCCTTGTCGAAGCCAATCACGCTCGCGAATAATCCAACTCCAGTAGCAGCGGCGACTCCAATGAGGTATTCCATTTTGTTCCTCCGTGACGTGATGCCTATGCGGTCTAACTTTGAAGCAGGAGGAAACCTTGATATTGGAATATCGGGCCTCCCACATAATTTATTAAGGTACTTAAAACTCCGCAGAACTCTTTGCTTTTGAGTGAAGTCATGTAACAAAAGCAAGCATCTGCTCAAAGGTTTCATCACTAATTGCTTGTTCTTTAACAAAACGGGCGACACTGGCGTGGACGAGCAGTTTTTTTGGTTTCCTTGCAGAAAATAATAACGGGTGACTTGGCCTTTGCCCCCACCCAATTGAGCGATTAAGGCAATGGTGGGGTTGTGGGTTAAGTCTGAGCCGATTTCGTAGAAATAGCCGCCGACAAAATAAGCCAGGGCAATGATATTTTGATCGCCTCATAATCCTGCACCTGAAATTCCTCCCAACCCAGAACGTCTTTGAGGAATTTGAACACGGCTTCGATTTTGGCTCGTATGAGATAGAGGCTATAAATGCCCTGGCTTGCTCGGCGGTGCTGACAGCCATATTGGTGATTAATAACAGTGGCTGTTTATAAATCGGTTTACCTTGGCGGTCGGTCAGCGTAACCCGTACCACCGTATAGGTGTGCTCATTCAGTACCAGCGTGTCCCATCTGATCAGACATTTAGCGTCCTGATACACTTTCTTCTTGACCCGGATCTTCTTGAGCGTCCAACTGTAGGTGTGCGCAAATGCCACCTCTTTGAGTTTGACGGCCACGGTTTCAGCGGTTTGGGCATCAGTTTCACTTTCATTGAATTACGCGAGATTTTAGCCCGGATGACAAACTCATCGGCCAACTCTTGGTCAATGAATTCAAAATAATCCAACCCATCAAATTGCCGATCTAAGATGGCATAACTTGATGTCCGAATTTTTCTGCTTGAAGGCTTGGCTGACCTGTTTTAATTGGTTTCGGCTCAGCCGAGGTAAGTTGAGATGGCTCTCTTCTTGGACGAATTGTTCAATTTGCTCAGCGCGCTGAGGGTCAATCTGCTGGAGCTTGGCTTTCGCCAGGGCCTTCAATTCGGCTACCGTTACATAGTGTTCATCCCGATTACTGTAAACCGTCAGATCCACCGGGTACAATTTCTTCCCAGTCACATCCACCGCCACGCTATTGAAGGTGCTGTAGCCGTTAATCAGGTTGCCGTCCGTCTCGGACTTTGCCCAGCTTTTCCAGCACCCAAGATGTTCCTTGCGAATATCACACGGGTCGTGCAACACAATCAACCGGGCTTCATCGCCCAAAGCGGCGACACTATGCTCACGGATCGCCGCTGAGATTTTTGGTCATCCAGAACCGACTTTAATGATCCATCCAACAATCGTTTGCTCTGCTCAAATTCCGCTTTGTCTTCTGAGATAGACCACAAGCGGATGGATTTATGTTCAATAATGTTCTGAACCAAGGTGGTCACATTTTCGATCACGCGCTTATCGTTAAAATGGGACAATACGCCTCTCAAATACTCATTCAATTTCATCGGTAAACCCTTTCTTTTGGTTAGGGTTTATCTATTTTGTGCTTTTCTGCCAAAACTTATCAGCACTTCTGCTGAGTTTTTAGTAAGGTACTATCTGTCAATTTCTTTCTTACCGCCTCAAGAAAAACGACGGATCACCGGCTTTCTCGGTCAATCTACCGTTCTTCATCAGCCCCAGTTCTTCCAGCCAGCATTCAAACTCCGGCAGGGGGCGCAGGCCGAGCGTCTGCCGCAGGGAAGGGGCGTCGTGATAGCTGGTGCATTGGTAGGCCAGCATGACGTCGTCGCCCATGGGTACGCCCATGAAGTAGTTGCAGCCGGCGGCGGTCAGCAGCACGGCCAGGTTTTCGATGTCGTTCTGGGTGGCGCGGGCATGGTTAGTGTAACAGGCGTCGCAGCCCATGGGAATGCCGGTCAGCTTGCCCATAAAGTGATCTTCCAGCCCGGCGCGGGTAATTTGCACCGCGTCGTACAGGTATTCCGGCCCGATAAAGCCGACCACCGTATTGACCTGGTACGGTTTCCAGCGTTTGGCCAGGCCGTAAATACGGGCCTCCAGGGTCAGTTGGTCCCAGCCGTTGTGAGCGTCGGCGGAGAGGGCCGAGCCTTGCCCAGTTTCAAAGTACATGTAGTTGGGGCCTTCGGGCCAGCAGTATTTCTGGGCCATGGCGTAGGCTTCGTCCATCATCCCAACATCCACGCCGAAGCTGGCGTTGCCTTTTTCAGAACCGGCCAGGCTTTGAAAGACCAGGCCCACTGGCGACCCTTGCTTCATCGCCTGCATCTGCGTAGTCACGTGAGCCAGCAGGCAGTTTTGGGTGGGAATGTGCCAGGCTTGGATAACCTCATAAGTCATATCGAGCAGGCGCATGACGCTGCCGACGCTATCATCTACCGGGTTGATACCGATGACGCTGTCGCCGGAGCCGTAGGACAGGCCCTCGTAAATTTCGGCGCGGATGCCTTCGGGGCTGTCGGTGGGGTGGTTGGGCTGGCAGCGGCTGGCCAGGGTGCCCGGCTGGCCGGTCGTGTTGCGGCAGTGGGAGCCGACCCTGATTTTGCTGGCCCCGTAGATCAAATCCAGGTTGGACATCAGCTTCGTCACGGCAGCGACCATCTCGCCGGTCAGGCCGTTGCTGATGCGGCGGAGGTCGGTCCCCGTGGTCCCATCCGATAGAATCCACTCCCGGAACTCGCCGACGGTCCAGCCTTTGATCTCGCTGTAAATCGTTTCGTTCACCGCGTCGTCAATGACCCGCGTCACTTCATCCTGATCGTAAGGCACGGCGGGGTTCTGGCGCAGCGTTTCCAGGGTCACTTCGGCCAGGACATACTTGGCCGCGGCCCGCTCGGCGAC
This sequence comes from Anaerolineales bacterium, assembly GCA_015075185.1. Taxonomy (GTDB): domain Bacteria; phylum Chloroflexota; class Anaerolineae; order 4572-78; family J111; genus DSQQ01. Next base: position 269,967 of record JABTUW010000007.1, read on the forward strand.
AGAGGTCGCGGCCACGCCGGCCAATTCGTCGCCCGATTTAGGCTCGTTGGCCTTGCCCATCAGCTCGCGGATGTCACCGAATTCGTAAGTTTTGCCGAATAGTTTGGTGCGGAGGAGCATAGTCATCCCCTTTCAGCAGGAGAGTTGGTTGATTTTAAGACATAACGAATGAAAGAGCAAAATGTCATTCCGACCCGCAAAGCGGGGAGGAATCCCTGCGGAGTCGTGGGACAGCTCAATTGCTCAGAATAATGAGTTGGCCGCTAATCCCATTTTAACCGATAATCTTTTTGGAATGCTTCTACATCAGATAATACCTCTAAAAACCATCTTTGTATTGCACTGATATGGTCATCCATGCCAAGAAACTCTTGAAGCGACCGACCTTTTGCTATCCAAACCTCTTCGTCCTCTTTAGTGAAATTCTCAGATAATTCCCATGAGTTGTGTCTCAAGTTAAAGCCATGAAGAGCTTGTACAACCTGAGATCTTTTTGGATGTTCAGGTTGAACTATAATAGCTCCCCCGACCTCAGGGTAATTTTCGTCACGGCTATTTTCTATAAAATATCCCATTTCAAAACAAAGCAGATAACCGATTGCATGAAAATAATCCCACCACTCGCGAAAATTTTTTTCGATCCAATCCGTTCTATATCTACCACCAGTGACTTCAACAAATCTTTTTTCCACATTATCCCCTAGAGAGGTATCCATCATCTCTCTGACTGTTCTCCATTTCATCATGGCTGTGATATGATCAAAGGAAAAATTTCTGGACATGTTCAGATCATTTTCATTCATATATAATCTCGTTTGAGTAACAAAAGGATTATCTTCAAAAGTGGCAAGTATTTCATAAATTTGCCACCATCTAATTTGTCCAAAAGTAACTACCATAGAGGAGATGTTTTTAGGATCGTGAAAGCGGGTTACGTATAGTAAAATGCAATTTGTGTTGTTTTTTGCTTCTTTTTCCAGATAACTTAAATACCTTTTTAGTTGATCCTCCCCTTCAGCCGCACTGATCTTGTTCTCAATGAACACAAGCCACCTTTGATTATCTGTAGAAAAGCGGATCGAAATATCCGGCTGAATCCTTTCTGGGTAAGTGCTAAAACTGAGTTGTGATTCGACCCTTATTTTTTCTGGCTGATTTTGAACGATGATATCACATTTATTAAGAAACGCTGGCAACAGGCCAGGAACATTTTCTAACAAAAAAGCGAAAATTTCGGTCAGGAAATTTTCTTGTTGAATACGTTTTTCGCTTGACCTATATTTGAATAGCCGAGAGAAAAGCGATTCCATTGTTTATCCCCTACTGCTGTCATTTACCGTCGCTTAAGAGGGATTTCTCCCTTCGGTCGAAATGACACTTCTCTTCTTCGCCTCATCGCCTCCCGCGTCCCCGCCGCCTCAGTGGTAAAAAATCAGCGTCTTCACACTCAACGGCACCACCCGCCCATCGAGCAGCGGGCGGCCGATGTCAATGTAATCGCCCTCTTGCAGGCCGACCTGGTCCACCACCAGCAGCGGGTGCTGGGGAATGAGCGTTTTGACGCTCTGCCCCAGGGCGCGGGCGTAATCATGCTCGATGATGATGATAAAGGGCTGGTGGGCCGGCAGTTTGGCCAAAGCGAAATCGGCCAGCCCGGCGGCCAGCTCGGAAAGTTGATTGAAATCCAGCTTCCAGGTCAGTTCCAGGGCCAGGGCAAACTGGCTTTCGGTCGGGTTGACATCCCAGCGCGTTATCGCCTCCTGGGCTGCCTGCGCAACCTGCTGGCGGGTGGGCGGCACCGCCGGCCACTGGGCGCGGACCACCGGCACGTTGCGAATGGGCAGAATCTCGGCCTCGGCCCAGATGGTGCTGCCGCTCAGCGTCACCGTCTGCGAGCTGGCGCCCATGACCGTGGCCCGCATCGTTTCGGGCGGGCGGCGGATGGTGTAGCTCTGGATGGCCGGATGCAGCCGGAGCGACTCGGCCAGCAGCGGCCCGACATCGCCGTGAATCGTGGCATCGGCCACCGAGTTGATAACTAAAGGCTCATAAAAATAGTGCCCAATCCCGCCGGAAAAAAACAAAATCGTGCCCTGGCCGGAAACCGGCGAGGGGGCCGTCAGCATGAGCTTGTCGCCCAGGGGATGGTTCGTCCCCTCGATCAAAGAAACCGTTAAATCGGCCATGCAGTTGGTAAAGGTCCGCAGTTGGGCCAGCGCCGGCTGGCTGCCCAGTTGAAACGGCAGGCCCAGGTATTCGATAATGATCCGGGCAGGGTCGGCAATGTGGCGGATGTGGCCGCCGGCCGGGTCGAGCTGCAAAATGCGCCCGCCGTAATTCATGGCCGCCGCGGCAATCAGCTCCCCCTGGCGAAAGATGGCGCTGTTAGCCGAGCCGCCGCCGATATCCACGTTGGTTACGGTGCAGTAATGCTCCCGCGAATAGGTAGCCGCGCCGGCGCCCCGCCCGGAGATCATGGACTCCAGGTGCGGCCCGGCCACCGTGACCACAAAATCGCCGGCCAGGGCGGAGATAGCCTCCAGAATGGCGTCGGCATTGCGCTTTTTGGCCGTTTCGCCGGTAACGATGACCGCGCCGGTCTCCACTTGGCCGGGCAAAATCCCGGCCCGCTCGTACTCCTGGCGCAAAATCTGCTCCAAAGCCGGGGCGTCAATCTCATCCGGTCCCTTCAGCGGGGTAAAGTGAATCCGGCTCTGGTAGATGACCTCCTTGTCAACAATCCCCGCCGAGCGCATCCGGCTGAGGGGCGACTGGCTGCTGCTGGCTGCTCCTCCGCCCAAAATCAGCCGGGAAAAGATTAATTGAGTTGTGGTTGTGCCCACGTCAATGCCCACGCTGAGCATGGAGTGGGGGGAATTATTCATAATTGTGAATTGTGAATAATGAATTGCGAATGGTGAATGAGCAGTGAATCGTTAATAATTCACGATTGACAATTCACCATTTACAATTTTTTTCGATTTTTCTTCTATGTTGCTCTTGCCGGGCGGCCGCCTCCACCAAAGCATCAAAGATTTTCTGGTGCGCCGGGTCGGCGGCGGCCAGGCTTTCGGGATGCCACTGCACGGCAACGAGCCAGGGATGGTTCGGCATTTCCACGGCTTCAATGGTTCCGTCCGGGGCAAAGGCAACCGCCTTCAAGCCAGGAGCAAGCTGGCGCACCGCCTGATGATGCCAGGAGTTGGAGGTGACTTCAGCCTGCCCGACGATAGCGGCCAACCGCGAACCGGCCTCGACGGTAACGGCATGGTAAGTGTAGCCGGGCGGCGTGGTGCGATGCTCGATCTCGTCGCCCACTTCGTCGGGCAGATGTTCGATGAGCGTGCCGCCCAGGGCCACATTAAGCACCTGCGCCCCCCGGCAGATGTGCAGGGCAGGCAATTCTGAGGCGACAATGAGCTGCGCCAGCTTAATTTCGCTGGCGTCACGTTCAGGGTCAACGTCTTCCAGCGCTTCGTGGACGGTTCCCTTATAATGGACCGGGTCTACATCGCCGCCGCCGGTCAAAATGACTCCATCCAGTAAATTCAATAATTCATCTTGATCCGACTCGCCAGGAGGCAGCAGCACCGGAATGCCCCCGGCGCGGCGAACAGCCTCGACATACTCTGCCGGCAGGCCGTAGTTCTGTTGCTGGTCCCGTTCGTAGGTAGTCAGGCCGATAATCGGCCGTCGTTGGGTCATTGGCAGGTGAATAGGTCAAACCGGTGCGGCAGCGTTATTGCAGCCCAACAACGCTGCCGCACCGCGAGGCAAAAACTACAATCCGAATTAGTGAGCCAGTTCCTTTTGCGCTTCCGCCATCAAAGCAACTTCTTCTTCGGGCGCTTGCGCAACCAGGTGCCTGCTGCTGTGGACAAAGTAAAAGACAATGGCCACAGCCAGGAAGACGGCCACACCCCAAACGCCGGGCCGGTAGCCCTCGATAGAGAAGCAGGCAAAAAGGGCGATGAGTGCCAGGACAGCGCCCACTGCTGCGCCGGGAATGCCGAGCGGGCTGACGTAAGGCCGGGGTAAGTCAGGCCGGTCAACTTTTAGCTTGATATAGCTGATCATCACCAGCGCGTAGGAGATAACTGCGCCAAAGACAGCCATATTGAGGAGCGCTGCCCCGACAATACCGGAGCCAAATCTATCAATGGCCAGGGCGCACAGAAAGCCGACGACTCCACCCAAAATCAGGGCAGTAACAGGCGTATGGGTGGATGGATTAACCACTGATATCCAGCGCGGATAATAACCGGCGCGCGAGAGGGCAAAGAATACCCGGCCGTAGGCATAGATAATGGTGTGGAAACTGGCAATGAGACCGGTGAGCGCGATGAGCGTCAGTACTGCTGTAGTCATGCCCTCGCCAAAGACGGCCTTGAAACCATCTTCGAGCGGCGCCGCCGACTCGCCGATGACTGCGGCCCCACCCCCGACCCCGGCATTGAGCACTAACGTGAAGAGCGAAAGGATCAACAGGGTGATAATCCCTAAAATAAGCGCCTTGGGCATATCGTTCACTACATCGTGAGTTTCTTCTGCCGCCAGCGGTAACTGCTCAATTGCCAGGTAGAACCAAATCGCAAAAGGCAGCGCGGCAAAAACGCCGTACCAGCCCTTGGGTAGCCAGGTGGCCGATTGACCGGCATCAGGCGCGACGTTGAACAGCAAATCCCAACTGAACGCGCCGCTGAAGATCGCAGCCAAATAAAAGACAACCAGGACCGCAATGGCCAGCAGGGTTACTACCAGGCCGACCTTCAAGGTCAGCTCCACGCCCCGGATATTGATGGCGATGAAGATAGCATACGAGATTAACCACCAGGTCCACAGGGGCAGCGCGTCGGGGAGCAGTGCGTTCATATAACCGCCGATACCCACCACAATCACCGCCGGGGTAATGACGTATTCAATCGTGTCTGTCACCCCGCAAACAAAGCCCCCAAATGGCCCCAGGGCATTGCGGGTGAAGGAATAGAAGCCCCCCGCGTGCGGCAGCGCGGTTGACAACTCGGCGATGCTGTAAACCATGCAGACATACATAACGGCCATCAGGAAGGTAGCAATGGTCAGCCCCCAAAACCCTCCCGCCGTCAGGCCAAAGTTCCAGCCGAAGAAGTCGCCGGAAATGACTGCGCCAACCCCCAACGCCCACAACAGAATCCAGCCGGCGCTTTTGCGCAATTTGCGCTGTTCCAGATAAGCGCTATCAACATTTTCATAGGTAGCGCCGCCAACTGATACTTTTCTTTCCGCCATTTGAAACCCTCCTTGATTTGATAACAGAAATTAACGTTAGGTAAAACAGAAAAACCACGACACTCAACTAAAGTTTGTGGTTATCCCCTGAACCTTACTTGTGGCAGATCTCTGTCGCAAAACAATTCTCACCCTCTCTGCATTGAGAGACCTATTGACTTGTAACAAAAAGTGGAGGTAAGGAAATAGTTAACGGCGAATATCAGCTATTTGTGGCAAACCGCTGACACCCCCTGGATAGGGCCAAGACTATAGCACAACTGGCAAGATGTGTCAAATCAATTTTGAACAGAAATGAACAACAGCGAGCAAAATCCTTCATTTCGCCTTAAACATTTCAGCAGGCTGGTGCTCAATAAAACCGGCCGACTTTGAGATGGTACATTTTATGCAGCAGGGCTTGAGCCTGGGCCAGCGTCTTAAAGGTCTCTTTAAGAAAGCTTCGCTCTAACGCCGAAAGATGATCGGGATTGAGATAATTTGAAGGTGGCTGCCCGGCCTGTATTTGCTTCCACTGGTGCTGAAGGCGCAGGTTAAGCAGAAACTCGAAGGATTGCGCCAGCTCGTGGACGAGGTCGGCTGACAAATCGCTCGCCTCTTGGACTTGCTCCAGGCGGGTGAGGGTGTTCGTTTCGTTCAGGTGATACTTTAAGGCGAAGAAACGGGCCAAATCTACCAGCGGCACCATGGCCCGCTGTTTAAGGTCAAATTCGTGCTTATGCTCGCCGTTATGCTCAACCATAAATTGACCAAAAAAGCCGACAGGGGGGGGTAAACTGGCCGAGAGATGAGCCAGACGAGTCAAGAAACGGGGATGTTCATCGAGTAGCTTGGCAATATAATGGCGCAAGTTCTTGGGGAAGGTAAGGTCGCCGTAAACGCCTCGAAAGTCAAAGAAGATCAGGAAATTAGGCTCCTCTTCCGGCTCCCAGGTCGTCGCCCAGCGATGGAAATGATTTTGCCAGCCGCTCACCGGTTGAACCCATAGCGCATTATCCGCCGTGAGGAGTCCGGGACAGGGCGGAAAACCGGCCTCGACCAGCGAAGCGACCGCCTGCCGGCCAAATTCCAGAAAATAGGCGCGGCTGGAGTCGGCTGCTTCTTGAGGAGGGTCGGCATAGATTAAGGCATTGTCCTGGTCAGTCTTAAAGGTTTGCTCGTGACGGCCCTCACTGCCCAGCACAAGCCAGCAGTAGGGCAGGGGGGGCGGCCCCAAACTGGCTTCAGTCAATTCCAACACCCGCATGCTCAGGTGGTCATTGATGTCGGTCATCAGCCAGCCAATCTGGCTGGCGTGCACTCCCTGGCGCAGTAACAAGGGAATGGTTTGTTGGGTCTGATCCAGCACGGCGCGTAACCCGGCTGTTGTTGTCTGGCGCTTGATTTCACGCACCGTGAAAAAAGCCGAGGTGCTGTGCAGGACAATCAAATCATGGCTGGTCACCAGGCCCAACGGCTGCTGATCCAGGGTTATGAGCAGATGATGGATGTTGTGGGTTATCATCAAGCTCACCGCTTCGTAAATAGGCGCGTCGGCGGGAATCGTGATCAACGGCGCACTCATGACCTCGTGGATGGGCTGGCGGGTATCTCGACCTGCCGCCACGACCCGCTCGCGCAAGTCCCAATCGGTGACAATGCCGGCAACCTGGCCGTTTGCATTCAGGATAACCGCCGCGCTAACCCGGTGGTCATTCATGAGTTGCGCTGTCTCCTGGATTGAAGTGGTTTCAGAGCAGGTGAGCAGCGGTGTATGGGCCAGGTCGCGGATATGGCCGGTTAAGATATGAAAGGACTGTTTTGTTTCTTCGACAGAGGGTAACGATTCGCTTTGGCCCGACATAGAGTTTCTACACTTTTGAGAGTATTCGGTAATTCATCGCTGTCCACCGAGGGCTGGAAGCCCCCGGCTACCATAGGGAAAAACCGCTTAACAGCGGTTCAGTAGCCTGCTTCGGCGGGCTTCCATCTAGGGTGGCCGGGCGTTTCAACGCGCGGCGGGCGGCGTGGCTGAGGTGATTTTGTAATTACCGAGTGCTCTCCTAATTAAATACTGTTCTGATTCTAACATCGTTGTCGGTAGTTGTCTAGCCTGAAGATCTTCGAGGGATGCATTTATCTCGTCCTGAGTAGGCCGAAGGCGTATCGAAGGGCGAGACCCAAAATCGAACCCAGGTTCGGGTTAGTCTTGTAAAGAAGGTTGTGGTATACTTCAACCATTCCAGCCTGGTGAGAATAAATTGGACTGGAAGGGGGGATAACTGTGAGTGTTGACAATAAAGTAACCATCATCAGCGGGGCCAGCGGTGGCTTGGGAGGAACCGTCAGCCGCATGTTTTACGAAGCCGGGGCCACGGTAGTTTTGCTCGGTTCGCGGCTGGAGGGGGTGCAAGAATTAGCCGCCGAATTGGGCCAGGATCGAATTTTGCCACTGGCCGCTAACCTGAGTGATCCGGCCGGGGCTGAGGAGGTCGTCCAGGCAACGCTGGCTCACTTTGGCCGGGTGGACATTTTACTGAATCTGGCTGGCGGTTTTGGCGGCGGCAAGCCGATCAGCGACAGCGCCGCCGACGATCTGGACAAAATGTTGGACCTCAACCTGCGCACTGCCTATAATCTCAGCCGGGCCGCAGTCAAACCGATGATTGCCCAACAGTGGGGGCGGATTGTCAATGTAGCCTCGCGAGATGCTCTGCACGGCCGGCCAAACTACAGCGCCTATGCCATCAGCAAAGCGGCCGTGCTTCGCCTGACCGAGTCGATGGCGGCGGAAGTGCAAAATGACTTTATCACCGTCAATGCTATTCTGCCCGGCACGATTGATACCAAGGCCAACCGCAAAAGTTCGCCCGACGCTGATTTTAGCAAGTGGGTCAAACCCGCCGAGATTGGGGCCACTCTGCTTTTTTTAGCCAGCCAGGGTGCGGCGGCCATCAATGGAGCGGCGATCCCCTTGTATGGGCGCTCATAAAGAAAGACGAAATAAATTATTAAGGAGCTTTACTATGCCCGAAAATCCATTAAAACAACTTTCTGACCTGGGCCAATCGCTGTGGTACGATAATATCGAGCGCAGCATGATTATTGAGGGAAAATTGGCTCGCCTCATTGCCGAGGATTATGTTGTCGGCGTTACCTCCAACCCGACGATTTTCCAGAAAGCTATCGCCGGCAGCGATTTGTATGATGCGCAAATCCAGGAAGTGGTCACTCAAAACCCCGTCATTTCGGCCAAAGAGCTGTTTGAAGCCTTGGCTATTCAGGATATTCAGGGCGCCGCCGATATTTTACAGCCGGTCTACGAGCGGACCAACGGGGTGGATGGCTATATTAGCCTGGAGGTATCCCCGATCCTGGCTAATGACACTGAAGGAACTATTGCCGAAGCCAAGCGCCTCTTTGAGGCCGTCAGCCGGCCCAACTTAATGATTAAAATTCCAGCAACGGCCGCCGGCCTGCCGGCCATCACCGAAGTGATTGGCTCCGGCATCAACGTTAATGTGACCATGATGTTCTCGCTGCAAAATTACATTGAGGTCGCCAATGCGTACATTGCCGGGTTGGAAAAGCTGGATGCTGCCGGCGGTGATTTAACGATGGTGGCCTCGGTAGCCTCCTTTTTTGTCAGCCGGGTAGACACGCTGCTCGATAAGCTGCTGGAAGAGACGGGCAAACCGGAAGCCAAAGCCCTGCAAGGGAAAATGGCAATTGCCAACGCTAAAGCCGCTTACAAAGCCTTTAAAGAGATTTTTGGCAGCGAGCGTTTCCAAAAATTAGCCGAAAAAGGGGCCCAGGTACAGCGTGTGCTGTGGGCCAGCACCAGCACCAAAAACCCGAATTACCGCGATGTCATCTATGCCGAAGAACTCATCGGTCCGGCTACGGTAGACACTGCTCCACCGGCTACCATCGAGGCGCTCAAAGACCACGGCCAAATCCGGCCCAGCCTGGAAGAAGGCATGGCTGAAGCCCCGGCCATGTTGGAGCGGCTCAAAGAGTTCAACATTGACTACGATGCGGCCATGGACAAATTGCAGGTGGACGGCGTCGAGGCCTTTGCCAAATCCTTTATGGACTTGCTCAACACATTGGAAGCCAAGCGGGAGGCAATTGTCTCCCGCCAAGTCAGCCCCATGACGATGAGCCTGGAGGCTTATCAGCACAGCGTGGACGTTCGCTTGAAAGCCTGGGAAGCAGCCCAAGCTGCCGCTCGAATTTGGGACAAAGACGGCACAGTCTGGGTATCTGACCCCGACAAGGCCGCCCAGACTCCGGAACTGACCAACCGTCTGGGCTGGCTGACCATAGGCCAGGAGATGCTGGCCGAAGCTGATCACCTGGCCGCTTTTGCCGCCGAGATCACAGCGGCCGGTTTCCAACAAGTTGTCCTGTTAGGGATGGGCGGAAGCAGCCTGGCCCCAGAAGTTTTCATGCGCACTTTTGGGACTTCCTCCCCCTCTCAGGGAGGGGGTTTCCCCCTGACCGTCCTCGACAGCACCAACCCAGTCCAGGTGGCCTCAGTCGCCGCCAGTATCGCTGATCCGGCCAAAACACTGTTCCTCGTATCCAGTAAATCCGGCGGGACTATTGAAACTCTTTCTGCTTTTAAATATTTTTATCACGTCGTTGGCCAGGTAAAAGACAACCCCGGCGAAAATTTTGTCGCCCTGACCGACCCCGGCTCCGGTCTGGAAAAGCTGGCCAAAGAAAAGAACTTCCGCCGCATCTTCTCGACTCCAAAAGAGGTCGGCGGCCGCTATTCGGCCTTGACCTATTTTGGACTGGTCCCGGCGGCCTTGGTCGGGGTTGACATGCCGAAGTTGTTACGCCGGGCCAATACGATGGCCGAAGCCTGCCGCAACAGCGCCGCCAATAACCCAGGCTTGCAGCTTGGCGCGGTGATGGGTGAGCTGGCCCTCGCCGGTCGAGATAAAGTAACCCTGTTTACCTCACCCAAAATCGCTGCCTTCGGCGTGTGGGCGGAGCAGTTAATTGCGGAAAGCACCGGCAAGCATAGTACCGGCATTTTGCCCGTCGCCGATGAGGCCATTGCCGAGCCGCTTCACTACGGCAACGACCGCCTGTTTGTCTATCTCCGCCTGGCCGGCGATGATAACGTAGAACTGGAGGGCAAAATTAATGTCCTGGAGGCTGCCGGACACCCGGTCATCCGCATCTACATGGATGAGCTGGAGGATTTGGGGCAGGAATTTTTCCGCTGGGAAATGGCTACAGCTGCCGCTGGAGCAGCTCTGAAAATCAATCCCTTCGACCAGCCCAATGTTGAATCGGCCAAGATCAAAGCCCGCGAACTGATGGCCGAGTTTGACCGCAGCGGCCAGTTGCCTGTTGTTACCCCTACACTGGATTACGACGACATTGATGTGTACGGCCCGGCTATGGGCGAGACCGTGACCGCATCGCTTCAGGCCTTTCTAACCCAGTTCCGGCCCGGCGATTATGTAGCGATCATGGCCTATCTGCCCTACGAGGCCGAGATTGATGCTGCCTTGAACCAACTGCGTTTGCGCCTGCGGGATGGACTGCGCGCCGCCACCACCGTTGGTTACGGCCCGCGCTTCCTCCACTCGACCGGGCAACTGCACAAAGGTGACAACAACAAGGGCCTGTTTATCCAGATTACCCACACCCCGGCCACCGAGGTCGAGATTCCCGGCGAAAAGTATACTTTTGCCACTCTGCACGCGGCCCAGGCTCAAGGTGATTACAACGCCCTGCAAGAAAATGACCGCCGTCTTATCCGCTTCCACATCGAGCGGGGACAGGACTTAGCCGGGGCCATCCGGCGGTTGATCCCGTCGTAAGTTCTTTAACAATTCGTAAGGCTGCATCTGATCTGAATGTAAGGAGTCCAAATGCATTTTGGACTCCTTAAAAAATACATCTTCATAGAGGTTGAAATTACCATGAGTCACGACATGACCTGCTACCAGATCAATGGACAGCCGATTTATGTGCGCGAAGAAGGGCTGGCGCGCCATCCGGTGGCGTTGTTAATTCACGGGTGGTCAAGCTCCTGGTACGCCATGTCGCCCCTGGTGCCGCTGTTAAGCAGCAAACGGTTCCGCTGTCTGGCGGTTGACCTGCCGGGCTATGGCCAGACGCCGCCAGGGCCGGGACGGGTGACTATCGCCGGTTACGCCGACCTGCTGGCCGACCTGATTCAAGCAGTCAGCGACCGGCCGGTCGTTCTGATTGGTCACTCGATGGGCGGGATGATTAGCCTGACCCTGGCCCTGCGCCACCCCCACCTGGTGGAGCGGATGGTGCTACTCTGCCCAACTATCAGCGGTCGCCTCTCCCTCTTTATCAACCTGTTCATTTCGCCCGTGACGATTTTGGAACGATTTTCTCTGGCCGGCAAAATTGTTTCCCTGTTGGAGCCGCAAATGTTGGGGGTGACCGACCGGCTGATGCGCCCGGCCTCTATTGCCGCTCGAACCGGCATCACCCCGGCTGATTATCAACATATCCGCGCCGACGCCCGCCGCCCCGGGCAGGGCCGGGTGCGGGCCGAATGTTTCTGGGCCATGCGCGAGGGTGATTTACGCGGCAAATTGGGCCAGATCGAAGCGCCTTCGCTCATCATTTGGGGGATGGAAGATAACACCGTCCCTCTCAGCGATGCCAGTTTTCTGGCCGATGAATGGCCCGCTGCCGATCTGCGCATCGTGCCTAAGGCCAGCCATTGGCCGCAATTTGAGACCCCGGAAGTGACCCAAAGATATGTTACCGCTTTTCTAAGCAAACCGCTAAAATTGCTCAAATTTGAGCTATAATATAATGGGATGGTTTTATTGTTTCTCTCTATTTGCCAAAAGGAGGCAGTTCTATGGAAAGCATTCTAGCCCTAATTCCGTGTCTTGGATTTGTGGGAATTATCTTGCTGTTCCTGGCTTTTTCGTCAATCAGGGTGGTGCAGGAGTACGAGCGCGGGGTAATCTTTCGGCTGGGGCGCTTTGTCGGGGCCAAGGGGCCGGGCTTGTTCTTCATTGTGCCCTTTATTGACCGCATGGTCAAGGTGGATTTGCGGACCATCACCCTGGACGTACCCTCCCAGGAGGGTATTACCCGCGATAATGTCACCCTCAAAGTGAACGCGGTCGTCTACTTCCGTGTGCTCGATCCGGGCAAAGCTATTATCCAGGTTGAGGATTTCCGGCGGGCTACCTGGCTGATTGCCCAAACCACGCTGCGCAATGTCATCGGCCAGAGCGACCTGGATGACTTGCTGGCCCACCGCGAAAAAGTCAACGAACAGCTCCAGCGGATTATTGACGAGCAAACCGAACCCTGGGGTATTAAAGTTTCTATTGTTGAAGTCAAAGATGTGGAGCTGCCCCAAACTATGCAGCGGGCTATGGCCAGGCAAGCCGAGGCCGAACGCGAAAAACGAGCCAAAATCATCCATGCCGAAGGCGAATTTTCAGCGGCTCAACAATTGGCTGAAGCGGCGCAGGTTATTGGCAGCCAGCCGGCTACGATTCAACTGCGTTACCTGCAAACGCTGACTGAGATTGCCGTGGAGAAAAATTCTACCATTATCTTCCCTGTGCCGATTGAGATGTTTTCGGCCATTAGCAGTATATTGAATGCCAGGGCTGAAGAGGTTAAATCAGAATAAGATTTGGTCTTGGAGCAATCAACTTTGAGAGGGCGACACTCTGTCGCCCTCTTTTTTTGCTTGTATTAAATGATTATGTTGAATTGATTAATCTTCTATGGTATAATTAGCCTGACGTTTATGTAACGAGGCAAAGCTCATGAGCGGTATTATCGGTGTCCTGAATGATCTCTATATTCGTTTTCTGGTTTGGCTGGGGGCAGAGCCACCGCCCGGCCATGAGCATCTGATTGGCCGCGAGGCGGGTCCCAGAGAACATATCGTTAAAGCCGGGGATACCCTATTTGCTGTAGCCCGAAAATTTAACGTTCATTATGAGCGGATTGCTCAAGCAAACGGGATCGAACCTGCGGCTGCTTTACAACCGGGTCAAAAGCTGCTGATTCCCCCGGCGAGCTGGGACCCTGCATCCGGCCCGCTGGCGCAATTACCCTCAGCGCCGGACGCCCCTGCGGGCACGCCCGTAACGGAGCCGCCCGTTGAACCTCAGGTTGCCCCGGAACCCGCCGCCCCTCCTCTTGAAGAAGCGGAACCGTTTGTTGAGACTCAGCCTCCAGTAATTCCACCGGAAGAGGTGACGCCGGCCCTGGCCGAGGAAGAGGAGCAACTTCCAGAACTGCCGGAATGGCTTAAACCTCCCGCTGAGGAGGCAGCAGTAGCGCCGTCAGAACCCCTTGCCCCGACGCCGGTTATGCCATCGGTTGAGGTTGAACCTGCGCCGGTCATCGCCGAAGCAGAGACGCCCGTTATTGCCCCGGAGCAGGTCGAGGAATTTCGCTACGAGGTACAGCAGGGCGATACTTTTAACGCGATTGCCAGAAGGTACGGCGTAACCGTTCCACAACTCCTCGAAGCTAACAACCTGACCGAGGCCGACCGTATTTTTGTCGGCCAGAAGCTGATTATCCCCAGCTACATCCCCCCAACCCTGCCAGCAGCGCCTGTTCCGGAACCCCCGCCGGCCCCGCAGCCTGTTTCAGTCCAACCTGATCAATTTTTTGTTTACACGATGACTCGGGGTGATACGCTGAACAGCATTGCCAATCGCTACGGCGTGAATGTACAGGACCTGATCGAAATCAATCAGATCGAACACCCGGAACAAATTAGGATAGGGCAGCAGTTGAGCATTCCCCTGGCCGGCGCTGCCGCCCTGAGGCCCGAACCTGTGGCCGAACTGAAACCGAGTCTGCCGACCTTTGTAGCCGTTGACCCGACCTTCCCTCCCCTGGGACCGGCCCAGGCGATTCGAGCGTTGTATGTCAGTTATTTTGCCATTGGCCATCCCGAAACCCGGCAGCGCATGTTCGATTTGCTTGATAGCACCGAACTGAATGCCATCGTCCTCGACGTTAAAGGCGACGACGGCTGGATTACTTATCCTACCCAGGTGCCGCTGGCCGGGGAAATCGGCGCCGACCGGCCCATGGTGAAAGAATTCCAGGCGTTGATGGAGCAATTCAAAACACGCAGTATCTATACTATTGGCCGGGTAGTCACTTTCAAAGATGGTATGTTGGCTAAACATTACCCGGAGTACGCCGTCAAAATGAGCGGCGCGGCGGAGACGTCTGCTGACCGCGAGTATCTCACCTGGACCGATCCATTTTTGAAGCCGGTATGGGATTATAATATCCAAGTCGCCATTGAGGCTGCTCAAATGGGTTTCGACGAAATTCAGTTTAGCCACCTGCGTTTTCCTACTCCCAGCCAGGCCGGTTCGCTGGAATTTTCGCAGGAAGCCAGCAAAGAGACTCGGGTGGGAGCGATTACTGGCTTTTTGAGTATCGCTCGCGGGCAGCTCCAGCCTTATAATGTCAAAGTATCGGCCGACACTTTGGGCTACACTTGCTGGCGCAAAGATGACACCCTGATTGGCCAGGATATTGAGCGCATGGGCCAATATTTGGACGTACTCTGCCCTATGCTGTACCCATCAACTTTTGGTAGCGGCATCCCCGGTTACAAAACGGCGATTGCTTATCCTTATGAGGTCATCTATGAGAGCGCCCAACGGGCAGTCAGCCGGGTTGCCCCGCTTGGTTGTGAGGTCCGTCCCTGGATACAGGATTTTCCCGATTATCGCTTTGATAAACGAGTCTATGGCAGGCAGGAGATTCAGGCTCAGATCAAGGCTTCTTTTGACGCCGGCTGCACCGGTTTTATGGTCTGGGATCATCGCGTTAAATATACTGATGGCGCTTATGCGCCCGTGAGGACACGGCTTTGACCGGCAAAGCACTTCTGAATCAAAAAGACGGGATGAGTATCCCGTCTTTTTTGACTCTGCCGGTAGGTGCGTTTATAACGCGGCTCTGGCTGTGGCTACCAACTGGCTAAAAGCCGAGGCATCATGCATGGCAATGTCGGCCAAAGCTTTACGATCCAGTTCAACCCCGGCCTGTTTGAGACCGTGCATGAACTGGCTGTAGCTCAGATCATTCTGGCGGGTAGCGGCATTAATCCGGGCAATCCACAAGGCGCGAAAGTCTCGCTTGCGGTTGCGGCGGTCGCGGTAGGCATATACCAGCGACTTCATCATGGCTTCGTTGCCGCGTTTGAATAAGCGATGCTTGCTGCCCCGCTGGCCTTTGGTCAGGGCCAATATTTTTTTGTGTCTGCGTTGCGTTTGAGGTCCGCCTTTTACTCTCATCCTACACCTCTAATTGCCTTTTCCAGCGTATGGGATCAATCGCTGCACGCGCCGGCGGGTGCCGGATTCGGTCACTTCCAGCATGGAGTCAAACAGAACCTTTACCCGCTTGTTTTTCTTACGCCGCAAATGACTTTTGCCAATTTTAGTGCGCATCAATTTGCCGGAACCGGTATATTTGAAACGTTTAGCCGTTGCTTTGTGTGTTTTTAACTTGGGCATCTCATTAATCCTTTATAGTTCAAAATATTCAACAGGGTGGATCAAGCTAATCATTAGGCCCCAAAATCATGAGCATGGTCATACCCTCCATAGAAGGCTTCTTTTCCACCACTGCCACATCATTTAACTCTTCAGCCACCCGGGTTAATAACTCTCTAGCTACTTCGGGGTGGGTCACTTCCCGGCCCCGAAAGCGGATTCGGACTTTTACTTTAGCGCCTCGTTCCAAAAATTTACGGGCGTCGCGCAGCTTATAGCCGATATCGTGTTCGCCCGTTTTGGGACGCAGCCGAATTTCTTTTATTTCGACTTTGGTCTGAGATTTCCGAGCATCCCGCTCGCGTTTCTGCGCTTCGTACAGAAACTTGCCGAAGTCCATCAAGCGACAAACCGGGGGATTGGCGTTGGGCGCAACTTCGACCAAATCGGTACCCTTCTCCAGGGCAATAGCCAGTGCCTTACGTGTTTCCATCACCCCCAGTTGCTTGCCTTCGTCGTCTATTAAACGGACTTCGGGTGCGGTGATTTCCTCATTAATTCTGCGTTCGTCTTTTGTGCTTATGACTTGTTCTCCCTCTACTCCCTAGAGAAATAGAAACCTGTTTTGCTGCGTGGCATTTAGAAAGAGGGACATCAACTGACGCCCCTCTTTGAAATAATGACAACTTCAATAAGGTTTGCTCCCCCGGTGGGGACGCTATAATATAGCATAAATGAGCCGGTCTCGTCAAGTTTAACAGCCAATCTTTGTAAAATTCGGGTTTCGTAGGGGCAAATCGGCGATTTGCCCCTACTCCAATCTATATTCGGTATGGATCATCCGGCGCACGCCCGTTTTGCAGCGAATAATGAGAGAATGAGTTCGGGCTACTTGGCCTTGATACTCCACTCCAGCCAAAATGGGGCCATCGGTCACGCCGGTGGCGGCGAAGAAAATCTGGTCACTGGAGACCAGTTCATTGCAGGTAAGCACCTGCTTGACATCCAGCCCGGCCGCTTCAATTGCCCGGCGCTCCTCTTCGCTTTGCGGGGCCAGCCGCCCCAGCATCCCCCCCCCGATGGCTTTGACGGCACAGGCCGCTGCGACCCCCTCCGGCACACCGCCGATGCCCATCAACACATCTGCGCCCTTACCCAGTGTAGCGGCAATCAAAGCGCCGGCAGTATCCCCATCGGAGCGAAGCAGCACCCGCGCGCCGGCCGTGCGAATCTCTTCGATCAAATTGTAATGGCGGGGCCGGTCCAGCACGATCACTTGCAGGTCGCGGACTGCTTTGTTTTTGGCCCGCGCGATCAGAGCCAGAGTCCAGGCAGCGGGAGCATCCATGCACTCCGGGACCAAAAAGCTGGCAGCTTCCTGGTCAACAATGATTTTTTCCATATAAATAGCCGGGCTGGGCGACCACATCGAGCCGCGTGGAGCCACACTGGCCACCGAAATTGCACCGGGATAACCCCGCACCACCGACTCGGTCCCGTCAATGGGGTCTAACAGCACATCCATCTCCGGGCCATGGCCAGAGCCAATCTGCTGACCACTGTCCAAAGGCGAATGCTCACCCAGTCTGCCCTCCTCACCGACGACAATATACCCGGCAATATCCACAAATCGCAGGGCCTCGGCCATCGCCTCTGTGGCGGCCCGGTGGGCTTCCTTGCGGTTGCCCAGCCCCAACCAACGCCCGGCGGCCAGGGCAGTAGCTTCGGTGACTCTAACTAAATCAAGCCCAATATTGCGAGTGGTGTATTGATCCATTTCTCGTTTACCTCAGTTAGTAACTTATCATCTGTAACTTGTGACCTGCTATCTGTCAACCGCTTCCAGTAGTTTCGCCGCCTCCCAGGCCAGCATCCCTCCTTTTAGAACGCGCACTTTTGAACCGTTCTTTTCTTTTAACAGGCACGCCGCTCGCTGGCTGCGCCGGCCGCTGCGGCAGACCAGCACAATCTCACGGTCGTGAGGGAGATCCGTTTTTTTGCTGGCAAGATCCAGAAGAGGGATGAGTTGGGCCTGGGGGATATGTCCTTGTTGAAATTCACGCGGCTCGCGCACGTCAACTACCAGGGGCGGCGTCTCGCTGTGCATCAGCTCGCGCCACAAATCCTGGGGGGCGATGTCGGCCACGCCGTTGAGTGGGGTAAAAGCGGGCAGAGGAATTGTCTCTGCCCCGATGCGCTTGGGCAGATTTTGGCACTCTTTGAAGGCTCGCACTTCGCACTCATAAATACAAATGGCCGGGTCGAGCACTCTATGGAAAAGGTACTCGATAGCATAGTCCTCCGGGAGAAAATGATCTCGGCCCACCTGGTCACAAAAGCCTGTTGCTTCCATCAGAGCATATATAGGCGACTGGACCTTCATCAAGAACAGGTCGCCGCCACGCTCCCGGCAGGCTCGTAAGATAGACTCCAGCATGTGAATGCCGCTAATATCGCAATGATTGATGCCGTGCATCCGCAGTAACAAGAAACGTTGGCGAGGATGGCGAGCCATATTTCGGCGGATCGCCTCTTCAACATGGTTGACCGCTCCAAAATACAAGTCACCCGAAATCTTAATGATGCCAAGTTGGGGGCACTGGGGTTTGTTGGGTAGGTAGGCAAAATGCTTAAAGGTCTCATCGGGCAGCACGGGGATAACCCGCGGTGTGCTGGTTTTTAGAATGTAATAGGCCAATGACATCAGGATGCCGGCCAGGACGGCGAATTGAAGCGGCAGGAATAGGGTTGCCAGGAGTGTTACCAGCATGATCACGGCATCGCTGCGGGCGCCGCGCCAGAGCCGGGCCATCTCGCGGCGGTCAATCATGCCGTAGGCGGCTAAAATCAACATGGCCGCCAGGGAGGTGCGCGGAATATAAGCGGCCAGGGAAGACAGGAGAAACATGGCGACCAGCACAAAAAGGCCGGAAAAAACGCTGGCCAGTGGTGTTTGGGCTTTGGCTTCGTAATTAAGGGCCGAGCGGTTGAACGAGCCGGAACAGGCGTGGCCCGAGAGAAAGCCGCAGGCGATATTGGCCAGGCCCTGCCCGATAAACTCCTGGTTGTTGTCCAGACGCTGGCCGGATTGGGCGGCGAATGAGCGGGCAATGGAGGTTGCTTCGACCAGGCCAATGGCCGCCACTGCCAGCGCACCCACAGATAACTGGCCAATCAATTCGACATTTGTCAGGGGCAGTTGGGCCAGGGGCGGCAGGCTGCGCGGCAGTTCGCCGATGATTTCGACTCCGCGCTGATCGAGGCCAAATAAAGCCACTACCGTCCCGGCCAGGGTCAGCGCGATGAGCGGTCCGGGCCACTTGGGATAAAAGTGCCGCAGCAACAGGATGACAGCCAGGGTGCCCACTCCCAGGGCCAGGCTGAAAAAGTGGGTGTCGGATAACTGGGTAAAAACGTTTTCCAGCGTGTTGAGCAAACCGGGCTGAGCGGAAGACTCCAGGCGCAGCAGCGAGCGCAGTTCGCCCACGGCAATAAGCACGCCGGCTCCGGCGGTAAAGCCAATGATGACCGAGTCGGAAACAAAAGTAACGAGCAGACCCAGCCGGGCCAGGCCCATGCCCAAACGAAACACGCCGACCATCACGGCCAGCAGACCGGCGGCGGTGATGAAATCTGGCGAGCCAGGGACGGCCAGGGGGGCCAGTGTAGATAAGACCAGAATAGAGGCGGTGTTGGTTGGTCCACTGTGGAGATAGTTGGAGGAACCCCATAGCGCCCCGACTATGGCGGCAATAATGGCTGAATAAAGTCCCATTTGCGGCGGCAGCCCGGCCAAAATGGCAAACACAATAGCCTGGGGCAGCAAGACAACGCTAACCGTCAGCCCGGCAATCAGGTCAGGCTGGAGATAAGCGCGCCGGTAATCCTGAAAAATACGAACTGGCCGGAGAAAAAAGTGTGGAGCCGGCTTCAACGCAGCTAATACCGGGTTCGCATCGGCTAAATTTTTAGGCAAAATCCACATCGCGGTGGCCTGTCTATGGATTTGAATGACAGTATTTTACCACGTTTGAGGTGGAGCTTCAATTGTTAGAAATGTGAAGCAATAGGCCTGGGGTGAGAGGAAGGTCTAGTGGTGTACCACTGCGTGCGCCGGCAATAACCTCATTCACGACGAGATCGAGTTGGCCTTCTGCCAGGGTGGTACAGGTAAGAGTCGCCAGGGTGAGATCGCCCGTTAAATTTAAGGCTTGGCCCTGGCGGCTGGCCATAACGGAAATCTGGCCTTTATCATTTTCAATGCTTTGCTCGGCGATCAGGCTTAAATCAGGGTGCAGGCGCAGGTTGTCAACCCGGACCAGAGTTGGATCAAACCGGAGTTTGAATTGCAGGCCGAACAAACCCGGCTCAGGGATTTGACGGGCAACAACTGAGATTTCAAAGGTCTGGCCTACCTGGATGGTTGTTGGTCCTTGCAGGCTGAGGCCATTGGGGGGAAGGGGAGTTGGTGCAGGGGGTGTAACGTCACCGTCCGGTGCGCCGCACTCGGAAAGTCCATCACAGCTTAGATCAATTGAGAAGGGGGTATCTGACTCATCAACGGTGGTATTGAAACCATCCGTGGCGATGATCCGGATAAGACCCTCATGCGTAACCGGAAGCTGGCCGGTATCCAAAGTGTAACTGGTTTGGCCCAGGCGCGCGGCCAGGGGCAGCCAGCTTTGGCCGCCATCGGCGCTGAAGAGGAGGTCGTAAGATAAGGGGTCGCCGTCGGCGTCATCGCCTTCCCAGGCGATGATCTGCGGCCCGGCCAGGGTTTCGCCGCCGTTGGGAGAGATGACAGTAACCCGGGGAGCATGGTTGCTGGGCGTTACCGTGAGCAGCGGCGTTTCATTTTTGCTGACCGTAATTTTGGCTGCAGCGTGGGGGTCAACGCCGGTCAAGGTGAAAAAGAAAGGGCTGGGGTCGGTCGTCGGCAGGCCGGTTTCTATGTCGGTAAAGCCGATGTCGAAACAGTGATGGGCCAGCGTGCCGCCGTCGCCCGTTTGTACATCGAGACAGTAGTCGTCGCCGGGTGGCGGGTTGAGGCCGGTGCTGGCAAAACTGCTGCCCTCCAGGCGGATGATTTCCGGCGCGGAAACCGCGCCGTCAGGGTTAATCATGGCGCTGACGAGAAGAACGCCGCTCTGGCTCGTCCCACCCGATGGCTGAAGGCTGGTCAGCGGCAGCGGCGCAGCAGCGTCGGGCTGTAAGATGGGGCTGTTGAAAATTTTGCGGTAAGTATGGGGCGAAATCCAGGGCCGGGCGCAGTAGGCCATCACATCATAGGCGGAGGCCGGGTAGACAATGGGCGGATTGCTGTACAGATCCAGGCCGACTTCTTGAGTGTGCGGTGTTTGCAGGTAAGGCCAGGTGGGGTCAACCCAGATGTCGGCCCCTTCGGTTTTAAAGCAGGCCGCGTCTTCGCGTTGGGTGGGCGACCAGGCATGCTGCGCCCCCAAATTGTGGGCGATTTCGTGAACCAGCACGCGCGGCCCGCCGATGTCCTGTTCTGGCCGCAGCCCGCCAAAGGCAACCCGGCTGGAGTGCGGACCGGCACAGTTGCCGCACCAGGCAGGGTCAGACGCGCCGCCGTTGTAAAATTCCTGGGGCAGCCAGCCAAAAAGCTGGTCGGGCCAGGTCTCCGGCGGCTGGCTCTGGGTGTAGAGCCAGTAGGTATGGAGGAGCTGGCGCAGCACCTCACCCTTGCTCAATTCGCCTTCCCAGATCAAATCGGGGACAGGCAGGTGGTAATACTCAACGTTGGGCACGGGGTACATACGGAGCAGCCAGTAATCAAGTCCGGCCAGTTCCGGAGGCCGGACGCCCTGGTATTCAATCGGCAGGTAGGCTACCCGCAGCGGCTTGCGCGTGGCGAATTCTTTGGTCAGGGTTAACGCAGCGGGTTGGCTCATTTCGCCCTGCGGAATGGCTTCGAGGAGAAAGGTGATGGGGCCGGCCATCCAGGCAGGCGCTGGAAAAAAATCAAAGTTTACTGAGTTTTCCAGGCTCAGGCGCCGGTCGGTCAGGGGGAGCTGAGTCAGGCGCTGCAAGGTTGCGGTGGGCAGGATGCGGGTCAAGTTGGCCTGTTCCTGGCCGTCTTTAAGCAGGCGCAGCCGGACCAGGATGTCGGCTGAAGGGCAGGGACCGGCGCAGGCGGGGTAGACCCGCACCAGGGTGTGCCGTCCGGCGACAAGCGGAATAGAGTTGTTGCAGAAAATATGTGTTTGTTGCGCGGGATCGAGGCTACAGTTGGGTAACTCCGGTTCATTGAAAACCTGAATGCCCTGGGTAATTTCCACACCGCGCAAGTGCAAAGCGGTGGGTGGAACTGGCGTAGGAAGTACGGGTTGCGGGGTGTAGGTCGGTGGAGGAAGCGCCGGCTCTACGGGTGGGGGGAGAGTAGGTAAACCGACCTGCACCGGGAGGGGTGTTGGAGAGGGTGGAAGCAGCGGCTGGGGGGGGATCGTGGGCGTGGCCGTTGCTGTACTTAAAGTGACCGGCTGGGGAAGGGGTGGCTCAGCGGGCAGCAGAATAAGTAAGGCTGCCAGCAGGGCGGTCATTTGCAGCAGCAAAAAACCCCCGACCAGGAAAGGGGTCCAGTTGGAGCGAGACTCCAGCGGCGTCAATTGCGCCTTTTTCGGGCCGCCAGCGGCGTAAGCAGCCCATCTTTCGGCTCGCACCTGGCGCGGGTCAGGGGTGGTTCTTTTGACCAGGGGACGTCGGTTCATAGTAAAGGTTTGTCACCGGCTACGCGCTGTAGTTAGCCAGCGAGCGGCCTGGTGTTTCTTCTTAAGGTACAGTTCAAACTTACCTTCTACTATAGCACTGGAGGGGATGGGTTTCAATGGGATATTGGGGTAAGGGATCGTCGGAAAGTTAATACCTTGCGCACCACAATTTTTGCGGTACAATCGAGGCGCAGGCGATTCTTAAAATTTATTGAGGCTGCTATCCGTGAAAAAATTGAGCAAGAAGCGGCAGTGGTGGAAATTAGTTGTTCCCCTGGGTTTTCTTTTATTAGCTCAGGCTACGGCGATGGCTCAATCATCGCCCGGCCAGATCAAAAATCTTTCGGTTGAACTTTGGCCGGAGTACGACCAGCCCCAAACACTGGTCATCTACCACGTCGAATTAACTCCGACGACGCTGCCGGCGCAGTTGACCTTCCGGCTGCCGGGCTACCTGGAAAGGATGCACGTGGTCGCCATGGAGCGCGACGATGGCCTGGTTGAGGTCAGTCCCGATGCGATCCAATTACGGCACGAGGGGGATCATCTGCTTTTAACCTTTTCTACGCCCGTGCCTAAAGTTCAATTTGAGTATTACGATCCGGTGGTGATGAAGCAAGAGGGACAAAAGCGGCAGCTCAATTTTGATTTCATCGCTGCTTATGAAACCGAAAAAGCAACTTTTCAAGTGCAGGAACCGGCCGGGGCAGAGAATTTTGCCATGACTCCGGCCGCCAGCGCCAGTTTTACCGGCAGGGATGGCTTGAAATACAATTCGATTGAAGTGGTTGGGCTGGCGGCGAATGAAACCTTTAACCTTACTGCCACTTACACCCGTGCCAGCGATGAATTATCCGCCCAACTCATTGGCGGGACCAATGCGAATGCCGAACACGCCGCCGATCTGGCCGTCATTGCCGAGCCGCCGCCGAACCAAAATTTGACATTGGGGTATACGTTAATCGGCATTGGTGTGGCGGTGCTGCTGGGGGTGGCCGGCTACTGGGGATGGTCAAAACGGAAGATCTCGGCTAAGGTCGCCCGACCAGGGCCGCGCCCCAATAAAAGAAAAGCTGCGGCCAAACCGGCCGGCAAAGTGACACCTCAACCTCAGTCCATCCCCCCGACCGGCAGCTTTTGTTATCGCTGCGGCGCTGGGCTGCGCGAAGACTCTAACTTCTGCCACGTCTGTGGGGCAGAGCGGCGCAAGGAATAGCCTTACTGATTCACCCATTCGAAAAAGGCGGAGTGGTCAGGTTTGATAACAGCCGCAATTGCCCCGTTGTACTTGAGCCAGCTTTGGTAGAAACGGCGCATCGTAACCGTGTTGGGAGCATCTGGGGAGGGCGCTTCCTTCAGGTTCAAGCAGTAAGTAGAAATCTGTTCGCTTTTCTGCATAAGAGCTTGAGTTTCAGCATCGAGTGGCGAAACACCCTGGACCTCAAAAGGTTCTACCTTCTGAGTCAAGGGAATAATAATGCCGGCCGATTTGTCTCCCCGGAACTCTACACGAGCCCATGGTTTAGCGATACGTACCCCATCGGTGATACTCATATCCTGCCCCTGGCCATAAGCATAACGCACCCAAATCGTATCGGGTCCAGGCGGCCAGGCCGTTGGAAACAAGGGGGAGTAAGCTGGTTGCCAGAAGATGGGCAGACTATCCTTTGGCGCTTGGCCTTGATCGAGTTGATCCCACATCGTTTCAAGATGAGCCGCCAATTCGGCAAGAGGCACAGGTGTTGGAGATGGCATAGGCTCAGACTCCGCTACGGTGAAAGGATTGAGATTACAGGCGACCAATCCCCAACTCGCCAACAAAACCCAGAAGATGCGATTTACCATGACTTATTTCTTCAGATTTAGATATGAAAGCCGGGGATTGCCGGGTACATACTCGACTTTAACACTTTCCCCCACGGTCAAGCGGTTGAAGACACGGCTGTGGACCTGCTGATAGGCGGTATGCTCACCACCGAAGCGGTAGCCGGCATAATATTTCTTACCCTGGCCTTTAGGGGGATCTAACCACAGGTGGGTGATAAGACCCGTGGTTTTTTGTTTGCTCCGTTCAAAGGCGCGGGTATCGCCCCACCAGCGCCAGGTCTGCCAGAAAAAGTAGCCGGCGATAATCAAAAAGAGCGGAAAAATAAACATAAGCAGCAAAAAGAACAGCTCGTACTCCCCCTGCTGTCCGGCGCTTGCGGCGGTAGCCAACGCCATCTGCGGGTCGAGCCAGGACAACCCCCCTATGGCAAAGCCGGCCAGGCAAACAAGCCCCGTCCCCATGCCTGACCAGAGTTGTTTTTGGGAGGCAGGTTCAAAGGCTTTCTGGGTCGGACGGGGCTGGGTATCGGGAAGAACATTTGATGTTGGAATCTCTGTTGACATTATTCTTCCTTGTCCGGCAATATTGACTTACAGTTTACTATAACAAGGCTTACACAGTCAAGGACTTTTAATCACAGCTTACAAGATTTTACAGGGCTAAGGAACAGACAGGGCCAGACGAACACACGTGCAGGGATAACCGGCGTTGTCGCCCGCAAACGTGGCGACAACCTTGAAGCCCTCGCTCTCGTACAAATGCCGCGCGGCTGAATTGTTGATCAGCGCAATGGTGTAGGCGGTAGGGCCAGCTTCAGCGACAGCCAGCCGCAGCAGCTTGCGCCCGATACCCTGCCCCCAATAAGCGGGGTCTACGTAGAGCCAGGAAATATAATCGCCGTCTATGCCGGCAAACCCCACAACCTGCTCGTCGGCGCAGGCTACCCACTTGCGCGAACGGTGGATGTCGTCGGCGTATGCGGCATCCTCGGCCAGCGGCACAAAGGCACGCGGGTCGCACGAGCCGAGCAGTTCGTGAGGGCGGGCCAAATCGTGAATACGGCAAATCGCCGGCCAGTCTTCGTCGGTGTAAGGGCGAATGGTCAGCATAATTTGACTCCATGCGGCGAGAGTTAATTTTTGGGAACGAGCGCGGCCATCATCTGGCGGACAAAGCGGATTTCATCCTGATTGACCGTGTGGCCCATGCCCGGATAGAGGCGCATGGTCACGTCGCCGTCCAGCCAGCGCAGCACCTCCGCAGTATGCTCCACCCGTTCTTTGGGGATATGAAAATCCACATCGCTGCACCCCAGGAAGACAGGCGTACCGGCCAGCGACCCGGCATAGTCGCGCGGCGTGCCGTCGGGGCCGATGAGGCCGCCGCTCAACCCGGCCACGCCGCCATACCGCTGGGCGTACTGGGCGGTAAACTCCAGCGACAGGCATGCCCCCTGTGAAAAACCCAGCAGCATGGTTCGCTCGGCAGGAATGCCGGCCCCGGCCAGATGGTCAATCAGCCCGGCCAGGACGGCCAGCCCGGAGCTAATCCCCGGTTCATTGCTGGGGATAGGGGCCATGAAGCTGTTGGGATACCAGGTGTAGCCGGCAGCCTGGGGCGCAAGATAGACAAAACCGGGCTGGGCCAATTCATCGGCCAGGGTTAAGATGCTCTCGGCGGTGGCCCCGCGCCCGTGAACCATAATCATCGCGGCCTGGGCGCGGTCGAGCGGCTCTCCGGCAGCCAGGACCGGCTGGCCCTGATGCGGGCCTTGCATTGTTGTGCTTGCCATCAAGCCACCTCCAGGGTGCGCCAGGGGATAGTGGTGACAGGCCGTAGCTGGCGCTCGATTTCGGGCCGGTGGGCTTCAAGCCAGGGCGGGAGCTTGAGGCTCTGGCCCAGCTTGTCCACATCTTCATCAAAAAGAAAGCCCGGCCCGGCGGTGGCCAGTTCGACAATATGGCCGTCGGGGTCGTTGGTGTAAATGCTCTTAAAGTAGATCCTATCCATCACCGGCGAAACCCTCAGCCCGGCCTTGAGCAACTTCTCCCGCCATTCCAGTTGGGTCTCTTCGTCGGGCACGGCCAGGGCAAAGTGATGAGTTTGGCCCGCGCCCATCTGCGCCCGGCGCGTTTTGGCCGGGTTGCGCTCAAAATAGGTAATCAGCGTGCCGGGCCGGCCCTCGCCCACGCCCCAATACCAGTGGGCCGAGTTGGGGTCGTCGAAGTTGGAGGTCATTTTGACCCGGCGCATACCCAGCAGATCGCCAAAAAAGGCCTGGGTAGCCTGGATGTCAGCGCCAATGGCAGTAATGTGATGCATGCCCTGCCGCAGGGCCATGTCGGCGGTGATTTCGGGTACGGGATCGGGCCAGATTTCAGCTTTGATGCGCTCCTCGTCACGGTTGTTGACCACCATCTCCTCCGGCGGTTGGCGGTACTCCGTGCCGATTTGGTCAGGCGCTTCGTCTACGGTCCAGCCCGGTCCCAGCGTGGCGATTTCGAGAATGACGCCATCGGGGTCGGTAAAGTAGATGGATTTGAAGTAGTGGCGGTCCAGCGGCCCCTCGACGGTCAGGCCGTGGTCCGTCAGCCGCCGTTTCCACTTGAGCAGGCCGTTGTAGTCCGGCACGGTCAGGGCGAAATGATGCGTTCCCCCGATGCCCCAGCGGCCCTGGGGCGCACCCGGCCACTCAAAGAAAGTGATGGCCGAACCGGGCCGGCCAATTTCGTCGCCAAAGTAGAGGTGGTAACTGCCGGGATCGTCAAAGTTGACCGTCTTCTTAACCAGGCGCTGTCCCAGTACCTGGGTGTAGAAATCAATCGTGCGCTGGGCGTTAGAGCAGACCAGGGTAATGTGATGCAAACCTTGAATTGTCATTTTTTCTCCTTAACTTCCATCCGTATTGAAGATAATTTAGCAGACCTGTCAAATTCCCAAAATCGGATGAGTAATATTATTTCTATATCAAAATATTTAATGTTGAAATAATATCATAATTCAAGAATTTTGTCAATGGTTTGATAAAATAACGTGTGGCGGGTGTTGAATTGTCAAATTTCAGCTTTTAATAAATAATGAGCCGATCCTGATTAGCTAATGGGTAGGGGTGAAGCTATGACCAGAGGCGGCAAGATTGCGATTACTATACTTTTTATTCTGGTTTTGATCTCACTGGGGTTAAATCTCTTTTTGTATTGGCAGATCAGCTGGCTGCAGCAGCAAGGGGCGGCGGTGGTGCAGAATCTCCATGCGGCTTTGCCTCAGGCCATCAGCGAACTGGAAGCTTTTGAAAAAGCAACCATCAAATACGACATGCCGATCAGGCAAGAGTTTCCGGTTCAGGCGGAAATTCCGTTTCATGAAACCCTGGACATCCCCATCCAGACGACCGTGCCAATTTCTCAGACAATCAATACTTCTGTGATGATTGACCCGCTGGGGACGGGTGTCCAAATTCCGGTCGAG
This sequence comes from Anaerolineales bacterium, assembly GCA_015075185.1. Lineage (GTDB taxonomy): Bacteria > Chloroflexota > Anaerolineae > 4572-78 > J111 > DSQQ01. Next base: position 297,761 of record JABTUW010000007.1, read on the forward strand.
ATTAACGCGCCGGTCAACATCGCCGTGCCGATTGATACAAGCGTTTCCTTTACCATTGACCGCACCATCCCCATCTCGACCACGATTCCCCTGGACTTGAGCGTGCCTCTGGCAGTAAAAGTGAGTGAAACCGACCTGGCAAAGTATGTGAAGCAACTCCGTGCCGGTTTGATCTCATTGGATGAAATGTTAACGCAACTCGAACCGTGAGCAAGTCCGTTTGACCGAAGCCCCGCCCCAACTTATAATCCTATCAACCATTGTTAAATCAACTGGACTTTCCAGATCCAATCAAAAACTTCATCAAATCGAACCAAGTAAAATGGGGATAAGAGATATATTTTTTAGCAGTCTACGCTTTTTTAGCCGCTACATTTTTCTGGGCCTGCCGATTTCACTTTTATTGATTTGGAATACCGGGCCAGTTCACGCTCAAGCCGACCTAACTGCCGCCGAACGCATTGCCTTCGCCGCCTATCGCCACGGACAGTGGGATCTTTACAGCATTGCTCCTGATGGCTCGGACCCCCGCCAATTGACCGACGATGCCTTTGAGGATACCGACCCGGCCTACTCACCCGATGGAACAAAAATTGCCTTTGCCTCACGCCGCGAACAGAACTGGGATGTTTATGTGCTCGACCTGCGGAGTGGCGAGGAAAGCCGGCTGACCGACTCGCCACACTACGATGGTGCACCGGCCTGGAGCCCCGACGGTAAACAGTTAGCCTATGAGTCGTACCAAAACGGCGATTTGGATATCTGGCTTATTAATGCGACGGGTGATGATGTCCCGGTCAACTTAACCAGCGACTCCACTGCCGGTGATTTTGCGCCGGCCTGGAGTCCTGATGGCCGGACGATTGTTTTTACCAGTTGGCGGCAGGACAGCAAGGATCTGTATCTGCTGGACCTGGAAAGCCAGGCATTGACACATCTGACCAAAGCCTCTACTGCCGAGGAGTATCCTGTCTGGCAGCCTGCTGGCGGCAAAATGGCTTTCGTTGTTGATAACCTGGGGGATCGTGAGATTTTTGCCCTGGACATGCCAGCCTCGAAATCAGTAGGTGTTTTGGAGCCGTTGCCGGCTGAGTCACAGCCCATGCCGATTACCTGGCTGGGATACACCGATGGACCGGCCTGGAGTCCGCAGGGGAACCGGATAGCGGCAGTGTTTCATCGCTGGGATGGGGAGATAATTGCTGTCCAGACCCTGGGAGCCAAACATCAATTGCCGCAACTCCTTACTCCACCCATTGCCATCCAGGGATGGCTCACCTGGCATGCCGAGGCTATCAATGCCGGTCTGAGAGTCGCTACCCTGACGAATCCTGGCCCTTCACCCCTCTATCAAGAAGAATTGTTTCGCAACGGTGAGTCAACCTCCGAACCTTACAATTTAGTGCGCATGAATGATGTAGAGACGGGCACACCTTGGCTGGCCGATACGGTCAACGACTCCTTTCTGGCCTGGCGTTTCCGCCTCCGCGACGAAGTTGGCTATGATTTTATGGGTAAATTATCGGATGCCTCGCGTGACCTGGCCCAATTCAGCGATACCACCCAGTACGCCAGTTGGCACAAGAGCGGCCGGGCGGTTGATACTTTGTTTGATTACCACCTGGACGGTGAGTTGGCCCACGAGATTGTCCGCCAGGATTATAGCGGCAACACCTATTGGCGGGTTTTTCTGCGCTGTGCCGACCAGAGCGGCCGCTGTGGCCGGCCGCTAACCGCAAACCCCTGGGATTACAGCGCCCGCGCCCGGACCCGAATAGCTCCAGAGCAGGGCGGCATCGAAAAAGAAAATCTCTCCGGTTATTACCTTGATTTTACGGCTCTGGGCCGCGAGTATGGCTGGGAGCGCATCTCTTCCTATGACGACAAGGAGTACGGCTGGACCTGGCATTTTTTGGCCTTTGAATATTGGCACTATCAAAAAATGGTTGCCGTTGGTCTGGGGCGCACGGGCCGGCTCACCTGGTACCAGGCGATGCAGGATATTTATCCGCCCGACGAACTGGACAAGTATTTTACCTGGCGGCAGATGCGCTCGGTGGGGGATGATGAGCATTTGATAGCGATCAAGGGCGTTCCGCTGCCTCTGGAAGCCAAACCGTGGTGGACTTTAGTCGAGCAGTAAATGACTCCAATTCCTCTTTAGTGACGATGAAGTAAAATCCTCCAACGTCTGTCGCCGGCCTATTGCTCCTAAATATTCAAAACCTCCAACACTTGCTCATTGTTGTTATCATTAGAACGTTTAACCCTTTTTTTGTGATGATGGATGTCATTAGTTTATAGTGACATTTGTCACTATTCAAGATTTAAGGAGTCTGTTATACTGGCTGAACGCTCGTAAACCGGGTTAGTTTGGTCTTACGGGCGCTGAATTGTAGGTGGATTGCTTATTCTTCATAAGCATTGGCGGGCTTCAGGTGGAGGGAGTGTATGCAAATTTGGTCAGCGTTGAGTTTTGTACCCCTGCTCTTAAGCGCCAGCATCGGGGTTTTACTCGGTTTGGGCGGGTACACCGTCTACTACGCCGAGGGCCTATCGTACCTCTCCGATGACCCTAAAGCCTGCGTCAACTGCCACATTATGCGGGAGCAGTATGACGGCTGGCAAAAAGGCAGCCATCACGCCGTAGCGACGTGTAATGATTGTCACGTTCCCCACGAACTTATTCCCAAATACCTGGTCAAAGCAGAGAATGGCTATTGGCACTCTAAAGGCTTTACGCTGCAGGATTTCCATGAGCCGATCCGGATTAGGCCCCAAAATAAAGTTGTTCTGCAAGAAAATTGTGTCAGTTGTCACGAAGATCTGGTCAGCCAGATTGCCACCCATTCAGGTAATGACGAACAAATGTTAGACTGCGTGCATTGCCACGCCAGCGTTGGCCATGGCCCAACGCGTTAACTTATTGGGAGGGACATAATGAAAATCAATTCCAAACTTCTCTATATCGCCACAATTGTCGTCGTTGCTTTATTGACTGTCGGTGTGATGCTGCTGCTGGGGAATGTTTCCCAGCGGAAGGAAGAGGCCAAACAGGATGTCTTCCGGGTGGCCGAAATTACCGAGGATACCATCGACCCGGCCGTGTGGGGTAAGAATTATCCCCGCCAGTACGACGGCTACCAGCGTACCGTAGATATTGAACGCACCCAGCACGGCGGCAGCGAAGCCTTTCAAAAATTGGATGAAGATCCGGTCTGGCGCGAGATTTTTGCCGGGTATGCCTTTGGGGTAGATTATCGGGAGGAGCGGGGTCACGCTTACATGCTGTCTGACCAGGATATCACCGAGCGCATCCAGGTGGTCAAACAGCCAGGGGCGTGTCTGCAATGCCACTCGGCAGTCATTCCGGCCTATTATCAAAAGGGCGTTGAGGCTGGCGTGTCCGCCGACCCGGCTTATCGGCAAGAAGCCATCCTGAAAGGCTTTGAGATTGTCTCGGCCATGCCTTATACCCAGGCCCGTACCCTGGTTGATCACCCTATTAGCTGTGGTGACTGCCACGACCCGGACACGATGCAGCTCCGCGTGACCCGGCCTGGCTTTTTGTACGGCATCCAGGCTTTGGCCCGGTCGGAAGAACCGGTACCGCACCTGCCCAGCATTGAACGCTGGCGTCAAGACGGCAAAAAAGGTGAGTATGATGTCAACACGATGGCCAATCGGCAAGAGATGCGTACGTTTGTCTGCGGTCAATGTCATGTGGAGTATTACTTCAAGGGCGAGGGTAAGCTGGTCACTTATCCCTGGGATAAGGGGCTGAATGTAGAGGAAATTGAGGCTTACTATGACGAAGTTGGGTTCAAAGATTGGCAGCATAAACTCAGCGGTGCATTGGCTCTTAAGGCCCAACATCCCGAATTTGAAATGTGGAGCCAGGGGATTCACGCTCGCAGCGGCGTAGCTTGCGCTGACTGCCATATGCCCTACCAACGGGAGGGGGCAATCAAGGTCAGCGACCACCACGTCCGCAGCCCCTTGTTGAACGTGGCCAACGCCTGCCAGACCTGCCACAACTTCCCGGAAGAGGAAATGAAAGCCCGTGCTGAGGCGATTCAGGATCGTACCGTTGCGTTAATGAATCGGGCTGAAGAGGCGGTGGTCGCCCTTATTCACGATTTGCAGAAGGCCCAGGAGGCCGGCATCCCCGCCGAGCAACTGGCCGCCGCGCAGGCGCTCCAACGCAAAGCCCAGTGGCGCTTGGACTATGTTTCTGCTGAGAACTCGATGGGCTTCCATGCCCCCCAAGAGTCAGCCCGAATTTTGGGTGAGGCCATTGATTACGCTCGCCAGGGCCAACTTGAAGTGGTAAAGATTATGCAGCCCGTGGCGCTGCGGTAGACTACCCAAGATCATCCTGAACTTAGGTTAACAAAAATTCCGGCCTGCCAAAGCTTGCAGGCCGGAATTTTATTTTTGAGACTAATTAACTCAGGGCTTCGCTGGCTCACCTGCCTCCGCCAACTCCCGCTCAATCATCTTCTGCCAAGCGCCAGTGGGGTAAAGCCCAAATAGAATCTCCCCATTGAGCACATAGGCCGGCGTAGCCCGAATGCCTAACGCTCGCGCGGCCTCGAAATCCTGAGTGATCCGGTCGAGATAACGCCGGCTCGCCATACACTCCTTGAAAGCGTCCCTATTCAAGCCCAGATCCCGAGCAAATTCATCAAGAAGGGCAAAATCGGCTTCACGGATGCCGATAAATAGGTCTACCTTGTCGTAGAGCAGGTCATGCATCTCCCAATACTTGTTCTGCTCGGCGGCGCAGTGGGCCGCATGCGCCTGGCGCACGGCTGAGGTGTGGATGCCGGATTGGGGATAATCGCGGAAGATGTAACGTACCTGGCCGGTATCTACATAGAGCTTGATGAGTTCTGGCAACGTCCCCCGGACGAAGACTTTACAGTACGGTCATTGATAGTCACCGTACTCAATTAACGTCACCGGGGTGTTGGGATCGCCTTTAGCTCGTTCGTCGGCGGGAGCACGGGTAGGAGGGACAGGTGAGGGAGTTGCCGCATCAGTTGTAGTCTGGTCTGACAACGCCGCTGCCGAGCCACAGGCTGACAGCAAGAGTAAAAGCTGGAGAATTAGAGCGGCTAAAAGGAGATTTTTGATCATTCGTCTCATTAATCGGGAGGGCAGGGCGAGCCTGGCCAACAGGCAGGGCCAGGCTCGCCCTCCGATTTTTACTCTAGATTCGCGTGCCGCGCCCGCAAATCGTCGAGGGTTTGATTACGGGCCGCCTGGAGGCGCGGCACTAGCGCGTCAAACAGAATCCAGGAAGCCTGCTCGAAGGCCGAACCCATCGCCTGGCCGGAGCCCCCCTCACCGCCTTGATCGTCGGCCATGGTTTGGGCGGGAATATGCAGCACGACGTCGGCCTGCTGAGGCAGACTCGCCTGGGGCTGGGCGGTGACCATCACCACCTTCCCGCCGACTTTCCCGGCGATCTTCATCAAGGCTTCGGTGGTGTAAAGGTAGCCCGGCCCACAAATGAGCAGCAAAACATCTTCAGGGCCAAGCGGCGGTGCGGTTACGTCCCCGACCATATGGACATCGAGACCGATGTGCATCATGCGCATCGCAAAGCTGCGCAAAGTCAGCAGTTCGCGCCCCAGGGCATAGGCCAGAATCCGGCGTGCACCCAGCAGCGCCTCACAGAAGGCGTCAACTTGGCTCTCGTCAACCCGGCTCATAATCTGGTCGAGTTCGTTTAGAATCTTGTGAGCAGTTTCGTAAGTGGTCATGGTATTCTCCTTTATTATAAAATCTCCCTTCGGCGGATCAGCCGGTTCTGCAAAATGATAACAATCAGCAAAAACGCGCCCCGGATAACCGACTGCCAGTAGGCACTCAGACTGAATAGGCCATAGCCATTTTCAAAATTAAGGATATTGAAAATAAGACCGAGCAGGATCACGCCGACCAGGGTCGCGCCGACGGACCCCATACCACCGGTCAAGAGGGTTCCACCAACCACTACAGCAGCGATGGCCGACAGTTCCCAGCCTAAACCCTCGGTCGGTAGCCCGGTAAAAGTACGTGCTGCCAGGATTACCCCAGCCAGGGCGGATAATCCGCCGCTCATCGCATATACTCCCATTTTGATCCGGTCTGCTGGCAGCCCCATCAGCCGGGTCGCTTCCTCGTTGCCGCCAAGGGCCAGCGTATAACGTCCAAAGCCGGTGTAATTGAGGACGATGGAACCGATGATAAAGGCCCCCACCCAAATAATGACCGGTGTAGGGATCCCAAATAAACTGCCTGAATTAATTTTATCAAAGCCATAGCTGGGATCAATGCTAATGGAAGTGGTCGTCATGATCAAGGCGGCCCCGCGAGCGCCAAGCAGCATGGCCAGGGTAGCGATAAACGGGGCAATGCGCAGGTGGGCAATCGCCCAGCCGTTGAACAGGCCAATCAGGACACCGGCGACGATTGGCCCGATAACTGCCGGCCAGAAGCCATAGGGGGTAAGGTAAGCGGCCAGCACGCTGGCCAGCGCCGCCACCGCTCCCACTGAAAGATCAATCCCCCCGGTCATAATCACAAAGGTCATGCCGAGTGAGATAAAGCCAAACATTGAGTTGTAGCGCAAAAACTCAGAAATATTGTAAGCGCCCAGAAATCCGTCATAGCGCAACGCTCCAAAGACAATTAACAAAATCAGAGCGATCAAGGCCCCCTGTCGTTGCAGGGCCGCGGTGGCTTTGGCCCAGGACCGCGTGGACTGCTGACCTAATGTGTTGTCGCTTTTAGAAATGGTGGTCATGCTGTGTCTCCCTAGCCCTCTTAACTTTGACGTGAGCGTTGAAGATAAACTGCGACCAATATAATGATGGCGTTAACAACCTGGGCTACGGGGTAGGGGACGCCATTGGCCAGCAGGGTAAAGCGGATGAGCTGAATAATCAGCGCGCCCAGCAGGGTTCCAATAATTGTCGCCCGACCTCCGGTTAGGGGTGTACCGCCGACGGCTACGGCGGCAATGGCATCCAATTCCATATTCAGGCCAACCAAATTGGCGTCCGAAGAGGAATTAATGGCAATGACAATCAAACCGGCCAATCCCGACAGCAACCCACTGATCGTATAAACAGCCCGCTTGATCCGAGTAACCGGCACTCCCGCCAGCCGCGCGGCTGACTCATTGCCGCCAATGGCGAGGACATACCGGCCAAAGGCGGTTGTGCGCATGGCCCAGGCTACAATGGCTACAATAACTAGCATCAGAATGACCTGGAACGGGATACCCAGGGGCCGGCCTAGCCCAATATATTGAAAACCGGGATTTTTAAACGACTGCAGATTACCATTGGTCACTACCTGGGCAATTCCCCGCCCGGCGATATACAGCACCAATGTGGCGATGATTGGCTGAATACGAAACGCCGTGACCAACCAGCCGTTGAATAAGCCAAACAGCCCGGCAATCAGGATGGGTACAATGATGGCGACGGTATTGCCAATAATGGGATTATCCAGCGGCGGCACTCCGCTCAAAAAGATGAGCGGTGCAGCCGCCCCGGCGATAGCCATGAGTGACCCCACCGACAGATCAATCCCACCCGTAGCAATAACCAGGGTCATGCCGGTGGCGACGATCACAATCGTCGCTACCTGGGTCAGGTTGACATTGAGCGTTTGGGCGGTTAAAAAATTGGGGGTAAACAGCGCATTATAGATTGCCAGCAGTAGCAAGGCCGCCAGCGCCGCATAAGTGGAGTTTGTCTCTCGCAGCCACTCCGGCAGCAGGGGACGACGAGTGGGCCTGGTCGCGACTTGATCAAGATTAGCCATGGGTATCCTCCTGTGAGGACTCGGACTCGCCGTGGGCCATCGCGGCCATAATGGCATCCTGGTTGATGGCGTCGTGTTCTAACTCGGCCACCGTCCGCTTGTCCCGCATCACCACGACCCGGTCGCTGCCCTCGATCAGTTCCTCGATTTCGGACGAGATCATCATTACGCCCAGGCCGTTATCGGCCAACTCGTTGATCAGTCGTTGAATTTCACCTTTGGCCCCCACGTCAATGCCGCGCGTCGGCTCATCGAGAATCAGGAGTTTGGGGTTGAGGCACAGCCAGCGGGCCAGTAACACCTTCTGCTGATTGCCGCCCGACAAATCCCGAATTTTTTGCTCCGGGTTCGCGGTTTTGATCCCCAGGAGCTTGATGAAACGCTCGACAAGCTCCTGTTGTTTCTCACTTGAGACAACCCCATTGCGGGTGAGAGTCGGTAGAGCCGCCAGGGTTAAATTTTCACGCACCGACATGTGGGGAATGATTCCCTCGGCTTTGCGATCCTCAGAACAATAGCCAATCCCGGCCCGAATGGCGTCGGCCGGCGATTGAAAATGAACTGCCTGGCCTTCCAGCCGCACTTCACCGGCTTCAAGCGAGTCGGCAGCGAAAATGGCCCGGGCGGTTTCGGTGCGGCCGGAGCCAAGCAGACCGGCCAGGCCGACAATCTCCCCGGCCCGGACGCTAACACTGGCGCCCTTAAGCGCCCGGCCTCGCTGCAACTCGTTAGCCTCCAACAGGATACGTTCAGTCTCGTGATGCTGGCTGGCGTCGAAGCCGGTCTGGCCGCGCTGAACTTCGCTCAGTTCTTTGCCCAGCATTTTGGCAACCAGCTCTAACTTACTAATCTCGTTGATGGCCCGTTCATCTACCGTTTGGCCATCGCGCATAATGGTAACGCGATCACAAATGACATAAAGCTCGTCAAGCCGGTGAGAAATGAAGATGACGGAAACACCGTCGGCTTTGAGCCGGCGAATAATATCAAAGAGAGTTACCACCTCTCGCTCGTCCAGGGAGGAGGTTGGCTCGTCCATCACCACCAGCTTGCTTTTAAATGATACGGCTCGGGCAATGGCGACCATTTGCTGGATGGCAATATTGTAAGTCATCAATGCCTGAGTCACATCCACGTGAACTCCCAGGCTTGCCAGCAATTCGGCGGCTTCGGCATTCATTCGCCGCCAGTTGATCAAGCCCCACCGCCGCGGCTCGCGGCCCAGGAAAATATTTTCGGCCACCGACCGAAAGGGTACTAAATTGACTTCCTGATAGATGGTGCTAATGCCGTTGGCCTGGGCCTGCTGAGGTGAGCTAAATTCAACATCGGTCCCATCAAAGGTAACAGTTCCCCCGTCGCGCTGGTAAGCGCCGGTGAGGATTTTGATCAGGGTTGATTTACCCGCGCCATTTTCACCTACCAGCGCATGTACCTCCCCACGGGCCACATTTAAACGAGTATTATCCAGGGCAACCACACCTGGAAAGATTTTGGAAATATTCTTCATTTGTAAGAGGGGTTCGGTTTGAGCCACGGCTTCATCCTCGTCTCAAAATACCTGGCATTTTATCAATCAGTTTTAAGAATGTAATCTTAATTTGCATGCTTGAGAGGTGTGGCTGACCGCGCGCCAGGTCAGCCACACTGTTAGTAAAGTTTAGTAGGCGTTAGCAATCTCCGCTGCCGCGTTGCTGCTGTCGTAGAATTTGTCGGGGTTGATGATTTTGGCCGGGATTTGCTCGCCGTTAGCATAGGCTTCCAGGGTATCGAAAGCCTTGGGGCCGAAACGCGGGTTGCACTCAACCGTTGCGCCCAATTTGCCGTCAATGATGGCTTGCAGCGCGTCTTTTGAACCGTCAATTGAGACGATAATCACATCTTTGCCCGGCACTTTGCCGGCCGCTTCCAGCGCAGCAATCGCGCCGATGGCCATTTCGTCATTGTGGGCATAAACAGCGGTCACATCGGGGTGGGCTTGCAGCAGGGTTTCCATCACCTGGCGGCCCTTGTCACGGGCAAAGTCGCCGGTTTCGGAAGCAACAACCTTCATATCGGGCTTATCCTTGATGAAGTCATCAAAACCCTTCTTGCGATCAATGGCCGGAGAAGAACCGACCGTGCCTTGTAGCTCAATGATCGTCGCTTTACCGCCGGTGGCATTCACCAGCCACTCGGCTGCACGCTGGCCTTCCTCAATAAAGTCTGAGCCGATGAAGCCGATGTAATCCTGGCCGGGCTTGGCGATGGTCTGATCCACATTCCGGTCGAGCAGGATCACTGGGATACCGGCGGCCTTGGCCTTGAGCACGGCCTGGGCCAGCGGCTTCTCTGAACGCGGCGCCAGGAAGATCAAGTCCACCTTTTGGGCAATCATCGAGTCGACATCGGCGATCTGCTTGGCTTCCGAGCCGGCAGCATCGGTGTAAACTAACTCGTAGCCTCGTTTGGCCGCTTCTTCTTGCATACTGGCAGTTTGAGCCAGACGCCAGGGATTGTTGCTCTCTACCTGCGAGAAGCCGACCTTGTACTTGTCTTTTTTAGTTAGTTTGGGCAAGCCAGCTTCGGTGCTGGCACCGCCACCTCCACCGCCACAGCCAGCGAGCGTTACTGCGAGCAAGGTGAGCAGGCTTACTAGGATAACAAACCAATTACGTTTCATCTCGATCTCCTTTGAGAAGCTAGGTCATTCATTGACTTTAAAAAAGATGGCGCTGAAGAAATAAGTGTGGAAGATGTCTTGCGCGCCTAGACATCCGTGGGTAGTATAGATTTTTTGATGAACTTCTCTCTTTCCTCCTTCAAATTCTCCGACGTTCTAACGCCCTGGTCAGGAAGAGAACCAATCAATAAGTCTGGCCAGAGCAGCCTCGGATGATTTAGGCCAGCGGCCCGACCATCACTGGCGCGCCGCATGAACTACGAATACTAATTGGGCCGGCAGATGGATCGGGTGGACCGGCAACGCCCGGCCATTGATCCGGTCTGGCAGCCGGCGAATATCAATGTGCCTCATATCTGAGATGAGTTGGTAGATGGTGGTTAAGGGGGAAGTGGAATAAAGAGCCGAAGGAATGCCGTAACAGCCGCTTGTGGCAATATCATAGGGAATGCGTAAACCGTATTTATATAAGGCCCGCATCGCTTCCGTTGCCATACAATTTACCACAACATTCATTACCTGCGATACGGTCTTGAGAGAGATCCCCACTCGGTGCGCTACATCGCGCATCGTTACCGACATGGTTTACTCCTATGTCCAGCCTAAAATAAATTAACCCGGTTTACTATCAATATTGTCAAATGCAGTTTAATAGGGTTTAGGTTTGATGTCAAAAACATTGCAATCGAGATAGACCCATTAAACTGTTTACGCTGATCTTGATATTGAATTGCTGATTGCTCAAAAGTTTGTGAGTGGATAAACAATCCATGAATTTTATGGCAGAATATAGTTTTGTCAAATTCGTCTCTTTGGAACGGAACAAAGATTGACAATAGGGTTCTAATATGCTAAAATTAGGGACACTGTTTCATCCTTTAATGAGGAACTTCCCCATGAGAGACACATCAAGTGTTGACCGAGTGCTGACGATCCTGCAATACCTCGCCCGTCACCCTGGGGAACACGGCGTTCGAGCCTTGAGTGCTGCCTTGGAATTAAGCCCCAGCACGGTTGATCGCCTGCTCAAGTCGCTCTTACAAGCCGGTTTTGTGCGCCAAAGTGAGGCAACCAGCCGGTATTCCATTGGTGTACAAGCCGTTCAACTTGGGCTGGCTGCATTGGGTACATTTGATCTAACCGCCATTGCCCCTTCTTATCTGCAGGCATTAGTGGCTGAAACGGGCGAGTCAGCCTTTCTAGCCGTGCTTGACGATGGTCAGGTGGTCTACTTGCTGAAGCAGGAAGGACAGTATGCCATTCGTACCACTGCTATCCTGGGCAGCCGTCGGCCAGCTCACTGTACGGCGCTCGGCAAGTCTTTTCTGGCAACGATGCCTCTGCTGGAAGCTAAGTCACTGCTTGAGCGCAAAGGAATGTCGGCCATGACGGCTCATACGATCACCGATTTGAATCGTTTATGGGAAGAACTGGCCCAGGTACGGCTGCGCGGCTACGCCGTTGATCGTGAAGAAGTTGAAGAAGGGTTGATGTGCCTGGGCGCGCCCATCCGCAACCACCTGGGCCAAACCATTGCCGCAATTAGTCTGGCTGGTCCGGTGGGACGAGTCTTGCCCTGTGAAGAGCAGTATGGGCGCCGCGTGGCGGCAACGGCCCAAGAGATTTCTCTGGCTCTCGGCTACGTACCCCGCTTGGCAACAGATCTTGCCCTCACATCCCCTTAAGGCCATTCCTCTATTCCTAATTTCTGTTCAAAACCCTCTCCGGTTTTAGCGCCCCAACCAGCCGCCATCTACCGGAATGACAGCTCCGTTGACATAGTTTGAGGCATCGGAGGCCAGGAAAATAGCTGCGCCTTTCATATCGGCCGGTTCGCCCCAGCGCTGGGCGGGGATGCGGGCAGAAATTGCTTTACTGCGCTCCGGATCGGCGATTAAAGCGGTGTTCATCTCGGTCGCCATGTAACCAGGGGTAATGGCATTCACGTTTACCCCTCGTCCGGCCCACTCATTTGAGAGAGCTTTGGTCAACTGAGCCACTCCGCCCTTGGCTGCCGCATAAGCTGGCACGGTAATCCCCCCGGAGAAACTGAGCAGCGAAGCAATATTAATGATTTTGCCTTTGCCTTTGGCTAACATCACCCGTCCGGCCAACTGGTTAAGCAAAAACATCGAGGTCAGGTTAACTTCCAAAACCAGGTCCCAATCCTCAATTGGGAAATTTTCGGCGGGCGCGCGTCGTTGGATGCCGTGGCTAACGATGAGGATATCCACCGTCCCCATTTTTTCCAGGCAGGCGGCAAAAGCCTGCTGCAACTGAGCGCGGTCGGCCAGGTTGGCTTGAACAGCTTCTGTTTGCCGCCCCGCCGTCTGGCTCAATTCCTGAGCTGCGCTAAAAACAGAGGGACTTTGACCCAGGATGGTGACGGTTGCGCCCGCTTCGAGCATGGCTTCGGCCATGCCGCGCCCCAATCCCCGGTTGCCTCCCGTTACCAGGGCTGTTCTGCCCGTTAAATCAAAAAGTTTCATGAGGGCTCCACCTCAAACATTACCTTCAGCGACGTTGCGTTTTTAGCATCCTCAAAATTGCTAACCGCTTCAGCGAGGGGGCGCACCCGGCTAACCACCGCTTTGAGATCAAACTTTTGCGCTGCCGCCAGGCTAATGGCTCGCTCATAATCTTCCCGCGTGTATACTCTGGAACCAATTAAATCTACTTCTTTGAAATTGAGGGCACGCAGGTCAAGTGCGACAGGCTGCTTGAAGATACCAAGTTGTACAAGCTGGCCTCTAATTCTGACCAACTCCATGAGGTAGGGAGCCACACTCGGATGCCCGGTTGCTTCAAAAACAATGTCACCCCCCCGGCCCTGGGTCATGTCCAGGACTTGTTGGACCAGGTTCTCGGCGGCAGCGTTGAGGACGGTAAAGCCCATCGCCTGGGCTGTCTCAATCCGGGCTGTGGCCACTTCCGTGACGATAATTTGAGCTGCACCGGCAGCCCTGGCAACTTGGGCCATTAATAATCCAATCGGTCCCGCCCCGGTGACCACTACTGTGTCGCCAATTTGCAGGCGCGACATGCTGGCCGCATGGATACAAACGGCCAAGGGTTCGATCAATGCGCCCTCCAGATTGGTCAAATTATCGGGAATTTTAAAGATAGCATCCTCGGCGGCGACGACATATTCGGCAAAAGCGCCATCCGTATCAATCCCAATCAGCTTGAGATTTCGACACACATGGGGCAGCCCCATCTGACAGATGTAGCATTTCCCGCATGATAAGAGCGGATAAACCGTGACCCTGTCGCCAATCTTTAAATCAGAATGGGGGTCAGGCGGCAGGGCAGCGATAACTCCGGCAAATTCATGGCCCATCACCAGGGGCGCGGTTGCCCGGGGGTGCTTACCGGTGACAATGGCCAAATCCGTACCGCAGATGCCAGCATAGTTCACTTTAATCAGCGCCTGTTGACCTGTTGCCTCAGGGACTGGCTTGTCGACCAGCTCGATTGAGTCCTTGCCTTGGTAGCTGACAGCTTTCATAAATGTCTCCTTGCCTTATCTGAAAATAGATTTTGTGGGCAGTGTTAGGGACGAGCTAAAAGTCAAAATTCCAAGGAGTGGTGTTTTTAACGTCAGGATTGATGACTTCTGCCGGCCAACGCCCGTTGCACACGTCAATGGCAATCTGACAGCCCATCCGATACAGGTTTTCCTGGCTTTCCGGGGCGCTGGCCGCCGAATGAGGGGTAATTGTCACCCGCTCAAACTGGCGCAGCGGCGAGTCAAGGGGCAGCGGTTCCTGCTCCAGCACATCCAGCCCAACGCCGCCGACTTTGCCACTTTGTAGCGCGGCGGCCAGGGCGGCCTCATCCATAACCGGTCCGCGGCTGGTGTTGACCAGGAAGACGCCTTCTTTCATCAGCCCAAATTCTCTGCTGCTTAAGAGATGATAGGTAATGCTGTCCAGGGGGCAGTGAACCGAAATAAAATCGGCCCGCCGGAGCAGCTCATCCAAATCTACTTTATTTCCCCCATATTGGGCAATCGTCTCGGCATCAACATTAGGGTCGCAAACTAGCAGGGTCAGGCCAAAGCCGCTAACTCGCCGGGCTAAGGCGCGACCAATTCGTCCCAGGCCAATGATGCCCAGGATCCCCCCTTGCAGCAGCCGGTTTGGCCGGGCCGCGCTTCTATCCCAGCGCCCCTCCCGAATCCAACGATCCTGGCGAGCCAGGTGCCTGACGCTTTCCAGCAGCAGAGCCAGGGCATGCTCGGCGACATCGTCGGTGCAATAAGCCGGAATATTGCAAACGGGGATACCCTGGGCGGTGGCAGCAGCCACATCCACACTGTCATACCCCACGCCCAGCCGCACAATACAGCGACAACGGTGGAGTTGCTCAATAACAGAGCGAATCAGCAGGGGGCGCACCGATTGGATTAGAACCACGTCGGCTGGCAGGGCCGCCTTCAACGCCGTTTCCGGGGTGCGATGTTGGCCCTCGACCCACTCAATCCCATACTGAGCCAACTCTGCGCTGATCCAACCGGGCGGAGTGAACAGTTCCTGATCATAATCAACCAAAACAGCTTTGAAAGAAGGTGGCATCATAAATTTTTCCACATTAAAAAGGGAACGGATAAAAATGAAACAGCGTTCTAATTTTACGGCACATTTTCCTTCTTGTCAAAAACTTTTAATGAAGAGAGCATATGCTCTACCTAGAATTTAGAGTATTTGCTCCGTAATTTGGAACGAATTATTGACAGGCAGGACTTTGTCTGTTAAGATGTGGAAACACTGTTCCATAATTGAAAAAGTGGGATGAGAGGCAACGGAGAAAATATGCGCATCACCGAAGTTACGACAATTAAATTGCATTACGATATGCCGGTGGCTATGGCCGACGCCATCCACTACATGCCGGCGCGGCCTACCCTGCTGGTCCAAGTCCACACGGACGAAGGTATCATCGGTTTGGGGGAAGCTGCAACCTACGGCGGTTTTTTGGAAAGCACCGAGGCAATCGTTCTGAACGAACTGCGCCAGACCATCCTGGGCCAGGATCCCTTCAAGGTGGAGAAGCTGTGGCAGATGATGGCCACTCGGGCTCATCAACGGGGCCGGCGGGGCATGCTGATGATGGCGATGAGTGGGGTTGATATTGCCCTGTGGGATATTATTGGCCAGGCGACTCGCACACCGCTGTACCGGCTGTTGGGCGGTTACCGCGACACTCTGGATGCCTATGCCTCCGCCGGTTTCTATACTCGGGACAAAGATATGGCAGCGCTGGCTGACGAGTTTGCCGGCTATGTTGAGCGTGGCTTTCGCTACGTCAAAATGAAGGTGGGCCGTAATCCTGATGTGATGTTGAACCCGCTCCACGATATGCAAGCTGCCGATTATGCTCCGGCTACCCTGGAAGAGGATATTGAGCGGGTGAAAGTGGTGCGTGAGGCCATTGGTCCCAAGATCCGGCTGGCTCTTGATGCCAACAATGCCTGGACGCCTTCTCTTGCCCTCCAGTTTATGCGCCAGGTGGAGCACCTCAACATTCATTGGTTTGAAGAGCCGGTGGCGACCGACGACATTGAGGGGAGTGCGATGCTGGCCCAGCAACTCGACACACCGGTGGCCGGCTACGAAACTGAAACAGGTCTGCCTGGCTTCCGCGAGCTCATTACCCGCCGGGCGGTGGATATTGTCCAGCCGGATGTTATCTGGACCGGTGGCATCACCGAATGTCGCAAAGTAGCCGCCCTGGCTCAAGCTTATGGGCTGCCGGTTATCCCCCACGTTTTCTCTTCAGCGGTCAGCTCAATTGCCAATATGCATTTTATCGCCGCTATTCCCAACGGGGGTCTTCTGGAATTTGATCAGAACGTCAATCCCCTGCGCTCAGAACTCCTTGAGACGCCGATAGAAATTACACCAGAGGGTAAAGTTCATCTACCGGAAGGGCCAGGACTGGGGATCAAGCTCAACCAAGAAACAATTAAGCGGTATCGAGTTTAGGGGGAGAAAGGAAGGCTGGAAAACTACTCAGTTAGCCACCGTTCATTTTCTCGTTTCCAAATTCAGTTTGAAGCGAGAATGAAGATAAGTCCAAAACCCAAAATTTTTACAGAGGAGTCAAAACAATGAAGTTACAAGGCAAAGCGGCTATAGTGACCGGCGGGGCGCAGGGGATGGGCCGGGCCATCTGCCTGCGCTATGCTCAAGAGGGAGCCAATGTGGTTGTCGCCGACCTTAACCTGGCCGGGGCGCAGAAGGTGGTGGATGAGATTGCCGGTATGGGTGGCAAAGCCGTGGCCGTACAGGTAGATGTCCGCAACCAGGAGCAGGTCCAGCGGATGGTAGACGCCGCGGTCGAGCAGTTCGGCGGGCTGGACATCTTGGTGAACAACGCCGGGGTCGGCAAAATTATTCCTTTCCTGGAAACAACCGAACAGGATTGGAATTTAATGTTCGACATCAATTGCAAAGGCTTGTTGTGGTGCAGCCAGGCGGCAGCCAAAGTGATGATTGCCCAGGGACGCGGCGGCAAGATCATTAACCTCGCTTCGCAGGCTGGCCGGCGCGGTGAGGCGCTGGTGCTGGCCTACTGCGCCAGCAAAGCCTGCGTTATTAGCATGAACCAATCCATGGCTCTGGCCCTGGCCGAGCACAAAATCAATGTCAATGCGATTGCCCCCGGCATTGTAGATACTCCCTTCTGGGATGAAGTGGACAGGCAGTTTGCCAAACTGTTGGGTTGGGAAGTGGGCGAGCCGAAACGTAAATTTACGGCAATGATTCCTCTGGGCCGGATTGAGCAGCCCGAAGATGTGGCCGGCGTGGCTGCTTTCCTGGCCTCGTCTGACGCCGATTATATTACCCAGCAATGCTTTAACGTAGATGGCGGCAACTGGCCGAGCTGAAACAACGTAAAACGTAAAGCGTAATGATACTGCTCGATAATTCCTTACGCACTATGCATTATAACTTAAGGATACACTTATGAGTCTTATAGATATAACCCAAAAAACCTATCAAATGCGCGTTGGCGGGGAATGGCGGGGGTCCAGCAGCGGACAAACCCGGCCAGTATTGAACCCGGCCACTGCCGAAGCGTTTGCCGAAGTACCGGAAGGAACTCGTGAAGACGCTCATACTGCCCTGGTTGAAGCTCAAAAGGCGCAGCCGGCCTGGGAGGCGTTGTCAGGCGTTCAGCGAGCCGGTTATCTGCGGCGTATTGCGGCTCTGGTTCGGGAGAATGCCGAGGACCTGGCCCGGCTGATTGTTATGGAGCAGGGCAAACCGTTGTTTGAGGCTCGTAACGAAGTGGGGGGTACGGGCGAGTTCTTTGAATATTTTGCCACCTTTGGCCGGGGGGTGGTCGGCGAAATTATGGCCTCGGACAACGCCAAAGAGGATATCTGGATCCGGGAAGTGCCTTACGGGGTTGTCGTCGGCATCATTCCCTGGAATTTCCCGTCGGCGCTGTTCTCACGTAAGGTAGCCCCAGCGTTGATGGCCGGCAATACGATTGTGCTCAAACCCCACGAAGACACGCCCTTGAGCGCCCTGGCCATGGCTAAAATTGTTGAAGCGGCCGGTGTCCCGGCGGGAGTGGTTAACGTAGTCACCGGTGCGGGCCTGGAAATAGGTGATGCGCTGGTGCGCGATGACATTACCCAGCTCGTGACTATGACCGGCTCGGTGCGAGCGGGCCGGCAGATTTTGGAAGCTGCCGCCAAGAATATCACCGTTGTTTCGCTGGAACTGGGCGGCAAAGCCCCCTTTATTGTGATGGACGATGCCAATATTGACCTGGCGGTACGCAACGCCATTACCGCTCGTTTCATGAACTGCGGCCAGGTCTGCACCTGCAATGAGCGCACTTACGTTCACCGCCGTGTTTTTGACCAGTTTCTTAGCCGTTATAAGGAAATGGCCGGCCAACTGCGCATGGGCGACCCCATGCAGCCGGGAACGGACCTGGGGCCAAAGGTCAACCAGGTTGAACTGGAAAAGATTGAGCGCATGGTCAATGGGGCCAAAGCGCAGGGCGCAGAGGTGGTCATGGGCGGTAAGCGGCCCGAAGGGGAGCAGTTCCGTAAAGGCTATTGGTACGAAACCACTATCCTGACCAACGTGCGCAATGATATGGACATCATGCAGCAGGAAATTTTTGGCCCAATTTCGCCGGTGATGGCCTTCGATGATTTTGAGGAGGCCGTTGCCCTAGCCAACGACACCAAGTACGGCCTGACCACCTATCTGTTTACTAATGACATCAAGCGGATGATGGAAGCAGTGCGCACCGTCCGCTCTGGTGAAATTTATATCAATAAGATTATGCCGGAGCAGCTTCAAGGGTTCCATGGCGGCTATGGTCTGAGCGGCCTCGGCGGCGACGATGGTAAGCATGGCCTGGCCCACTACTCGCGCAAGAAGACCGTCTACCTGAGTTACGACGATACTCTGCCTGGTTATCTTATGCCCTACCCCAAAGACTAAAGCTGCGCTTACCCGGGTGGTTCAACTCTCCTTCAAGCTGCTATACTTGGAGGAGAGTTTTTTGTTTAAGTGAACATGGCCAATAAAAAATTAGCTGATTGACAGCGCAAGAAAAAATGTTATACTATGGCAACCTTAATAAACGGGAACATTGTTGCGCCATACGCAACATACAATCTAACAAATTAAGTTGCCATTCTAAGCTGGTACACCTCACTTATGCTACTCAGCGGTCGGCGGTCAGCCAGTGGCGGTCTTTTCTTAGAGGAGGAATTGTCCCTTGAACACTAAAACAGCAGACATAATCATTGTTGGCGGCGGGCTGTACGGCTGTAGCGTGGCCTATAATCTGGCCAAACACGGGGCTAAAAATGTACTGTTGTTGGAGAGAAAGGGCATTTGCGCCGGGGGCACGGTCAAATCATGTGCCATTGTTCGCACCCACTACTCTATTGAAGCCAACATGGTCCATGCCGTCGAAAGCCTCAAAATCTTTGCCAATTTCAACGAGATGGTTGGGGGCGAGTGCGGCTGGCATCGCACCGGCTATCTTATCCTCGGCCCGGAAGAACATCGCCAGCCGATGGAAACGGTCTTCCGTTTACAAAATAAATACGGCGTGGATACCCGCACCCTGTCCCCGGCTGAGGCCCATGAAGCTCATCCTTTGCTCCAGTTCGACGATGTCGGCGTGATTGGCTATGACACCCTGACCGGCTACTGCGACCCCTACCTGACGACCACCGCCTATGCCCAGCGGGCCAAAGAGCTGGGCGTGGCGGTCTACACCGATACACCGGCCACCGGGCTGCGGCTGAACGGCCAAAGCAAAATTGTGGAAACTCCTGCTGGCGCTTTTGAAGCGCCTGTGGTTATTTTAGTAGCGGGGCCGTGGACTAACCAAATTTCCAGGACGATTGGCCTGGAATTCCCCTATGTGGTCAGCCGCCACAAGGTCATCACCCTCAAAATTAGCCAGCCCTATCAGGCTACCTGGCCTATCGTCAAAGATTTGACCACGCCTGATAAAATCTACTTCCGGCCGGAAACCGGCGGTGTAGTCTTGGTCGGCACCGGCGATCACGGCGACCCTATCGAAGACGCTGATACGCTGACCGACCATGTGGATATGGAACACGTCTCCCGGATTGACCGGCTGATTACCAACCGCATGCCGGCCTTTGTCGAAGGCGAGTACACTGCCGGTTGGACCGGTCCCTACGACATTACCTCCGACTGGAATCCACTGGTCGGCCCGGTTCCAGACCACGAGGGGCTGTACGTCGGTGTCGGCTTTAGTGGACACGGCTTTAAACTCGCTCCGACTATTGGCGAGGCGCTGGCTCAAACCGTCCTGGGACAGCCGCCGCGTGTGCCGATTGACATTTACTCCCTGACCCGTTTCGACGAGGGCAAAGTGCTGCACGGCGCATACGGCATTGGCTCGATTTCGTAATGTCCTGAACACCTCTACCAGCCAGGGGGGCAGCACGGCGTGGTTAGGCTGGTTCATGGCCCTTTTTTCCAGTTTTGCCTTCAGTATCGCCACCCCCATTGCCAAAGGCGCCATTGACGCCGGGCTTGACCCGGCGACCTTGCTGACACTCCGGCTCATCCTCTCGACGCTGCTGCTGGGTGGTTCGATTGCCCTGGCGGCGCCCGCTTATTTGCGGCTTGAGCGGCGAGGGCTGTTGGTGTGCGGTATCGCCGGGCTGTCCAACGGCATCGGCATGCTGACCTACTTCCTGGCGCTGGCCCGGATGGACGGTTCGTTAGCGGTGATGATCTTTGCTATCAGCCCATTGGCCACCCTGGCCATGCTGGCCCTGCGCGGCGAACGATTTACCCGGCGGCATTTTTTGCGGCTGGGGATAGGCCTGGCAGGGGTCTATCTGTTGGTCGGGCCGGCGGGCCGGGTGGATTGGCTGGGGGTCTGCCTGGTGCTGGTCACTGTTTTTGCCTTTGCCCTCCATTTAACCCTGATCCAGTGGTTTTTGCAGGACTATGATGCCCGGACGATTACATTTTATGTGGTGGCGACAATGACCGTCGTCAACCTTGGCCTGTGGCTGACCGAACAGGGCGAGTGGCAAAATTTGGGGTGGTCTGGTTGGTTCATTATTTTTGTGCTGGCCGTCGTCAGTACCTACCTGGCCCGGTTAGCTATGTTTGAGGGTGTGCGCCACCTCGGTGGTGGACAGATGGCTCTCTTACTGCCGCTGGAAACGCTGCTGGCGGTTGTCTGGTCGGTGCTGTTCCTGGGTGAACGACTAACTTTTTGGGAATGGGTTGGCGGCGGATTGATTTTGCTGAGTGCGCTGCTGGCCATCCACCGTCTTAACTGGGCGCGCTGGCGGCCTCGCTGGCGGGCCTGGTCGCGGCTATAAATAGATGAGTTGGATAGCCGGAATTCTTTCACCTCAGAGATACAGAAGCACAGAGATAAAGAAGAGGAATAAGCTCCTCTATGTCTCTGTGCCTCTGTGGTAAAAAATGGATGATTAGCTTCACCTGGCTGCGGCAATTCAAATCCTTAAGCGTTCTGCATCTACCCGAAAGCTGGCTGGGCTGGACGTTGGCCCTCACCTCGACACTGGCCTTTAGCCTGGCCACGCCGCTGGGCAAAACCGCGATCGGCTTGGGCATCACCCCAACCACGATCCTGGTGCTGCGTTTTGGGATTTCGGTAATGCTGCTCGTAATTACCCTGGGTTTGACCGCCCCGGATAAGTTGCGGGTTGACCGTAAAGGCCTGCTCGTCATCGGCGGGGCCGGGTTCATCAATGGCTTCGGTGTACTGTCCTTTTTCTGGTCCCTCACCCGGCTCGACGCCTCGGTGGCGACCATGATCTTTTCGCTCACGCCGCTGGTGGTTCTGGCTGTACTGGCTCTCGGCGGCGAGAAACTAAGTTATCGTCACCTGGTCCGGCTGGCGATTGGCTTGATCGGCGTTTACCTGCTGATCGGCCCCGGCGGTAAGATAGACTGGCGGGGGGTGCTGCTCATCTGCGGCAGCATGGTCGGAATTTCCATCGAATTTGCCTTGATCCAGTGGTTTGCCCGCGCCTACGGCACGCGGACCATTACCCTCTATGTGATGACTGGTATGCTAACCACTATTGGCATCTTTTGGGCGATTCAAGGAGCGCCGTGGCCCGATACAGGCTGGCAGGGTTGGCTGATCGTTGGCGTGATGGGCCTGGTTACCGGCTATTTTGCTTGGTGGGCCATGTTTACGGCGATGCGCTACATCGGCGGCAGCCAGGTCATCTTGCTGACTCCGCTGGAGACGCTGCTGTCGGTGATCTGGTCGGTGCTCTTTTTGCAGGAGCGGCTGTCGGTCTGGCAGTGGCTGGGCGGTATCTTCATCTTGACCAGTGCGATGTTGGCCGCCAAGCGTTTGAGCCGGGTGAAGTGAGCATTATAAGTGACATTATAATCTAACGACTCATATCACAGGAGTCGTCATGAGCTAACGCACACCACCGATAATGAAAAGGTAGCAGGGTAGCAAGGTCGCAGGGATGTAGTACCCCTGTCTACTGTCTACCGTCTACCGTCTACTATTTTTGAAGGAGGAAGCATGGCCATCCGAGTATGTTTAGCCGGTGTAACCGGCTGGGCCGGCGCTGCTTTAGCCCGGGCTATTGTGCAAACGGACGATCTGGAATTGGTGGCCGGAGTATCGCGCCGGCACGCCGGGCAAAATTTGGGTGATGTTCTGAATATTCCTCACCTGAATGTTGTAATTAGCGGCTCGGCTGAGGAAGCGTTAACGACCGGCTGTGATGTCTTTGTCGAATATACCAAGCCTGATGTGGCCAGAGCGAATGTCAGCACAGCCCTGCGCCGGGGTGCGCATGGGGTGATCGGCACGTCGGGCTTAACGGACCAGGACCTTGAAGAGATTGATGCCCTGGCCCGGCAGCACAATAGTGGCGTCCTGGCGGTCGGAAATTTTTCGCTGCCGGTGGTATTGCTGCAAAAGTGCGCAGAGTTGGTCGCCAGGTATTTGCCCCAGTATGAAATCATTGATTACGCCCACGCCGATAAAAAGGACGCACCCAGCGGTACGGCGCGAGAGTTGGCCTACCGTCTGTCGAAGGCTCGTCCGGCGCAGGTGGCTGTCCCGCTTGAGCAAACCGAGGGTCCTCTAGAAAGCCGGGGCGTCACCCTCAACGGCGTGCAGGTCCATTCGATCCGGCTGCCCGGCCATGTAATTTCGGTTGAGGCGCTTTTTGGCGTGCTGGACCAGCGCCTGAGCCTCCGCTATGATGCGGGCAGCAGCCCCGAAGCCTACGTCGAGGGTGCCCTCCTGGCTATCCGCCGGGTTGGGACATTTGTGGGGCTAAAACGCGGCTTAGACAGCGTTATGGATTTCTAGCTCCGATTGCGGCGACGCAGTTCTTCGGTCGCAGGCCAATCAATGGCATAGTGTTCAGGCAAGCGGACCAAACGGTCGGCCCTACCCAGGTAGTGAACCACAACCCCGTAGTTACGTGCAGCCGCTTCAACAGAGACGTAGCCGTTGATTACATCCTCCAGCACATGTTCCGGGTCGCGCTCGAACGGATCGCCATACCCACCGCCTCCGGGCAGGTTGAGGTTGACGCGCGTGTTTGGCTCGAACCAGATCACGGTCTTGGGTGGCAAGGGTTTCTCTCTATCGGCCAGAAACTCTCCTAACGCCCCCGGCTGGCCGCCTGCAAGCCCTTG
Source organism: Anaerolineales bacterium (assembly GCA_015075185.1). GTDB lineage: Bacteria > Chloroflexota > Anaerolineae > 4572-78 > J111 > DSQQ01. The sequence goes on from JABTUW010000007.1 coordinate 321,437, forward strand.
CCCGGCAAATTGGGTACGGTCAATCATGGCCGAGACGCTCCACGGCCCGCGGCCATAATGCCCAAACTCCGTTGACTGGCCAAGCCCGCCGCGATACTTCCCCGGCCCACCCGAATCGGGGCGCAGTTGCCGCCGCTGTTGAAGGAGAGGCGACAGAGTTTCGACCACCTCGGCCGGAACCCCGGCCACGCCGCTGGGGAAACCGGTGGTGTTCAGCCCATCCTTGAGGGCGCGAGCGCCGGTCCCGCCCACCTGAAACAGGCTGACCAAAAACGGCTCCCCCGACGGCCACGTGCCGCGCCAGATGCTCAGCCAGATGGGATCAGCGCCGCCGGCCATGAGACGGCCCGGCAAGGCCGGGGCCAGCGCGCCAAAGATCGCCCCCGGCAAGAAGTGGCCGATCAGGTGCCGCGAGGCGACTGCTGCCGGTTCAATGCAGTTCAGGATGGAGCCACGCGGCGCGCTGACGTGGACCGGGCGGAACGAGCCTTCGTTGTGCGGCACTTCCGGGCTGACTGCCGCCTTCATGGCAAACGAGGCGTAACCGTGGGTGTAGTTGAAGACTACGTTGATTCCCCGCCGGCTCTGCGGCGACGATCCGGCAAAGTCAATGTAAATATCCTCATCGGCAATGGTGACCGCCACCCGGAGACAAATCGGCTCCTCAAAGCCATCGCTCCAAACTTCGTTCTCATAGCGGCCTTTGGGCAATTTGCGGATAGCCTCACGCATGGCCCGCTCGGAGCGGGCGATGATCTCGTCGGCCAGGGGGTCAATGCTTTCCAACCCAAATTCGGCCATCATTTGCAACAGGCTGCGCGCTCCCACGTCATTGCACGCAGCCTGCGCATAGAGATCGCCGACGGTTTCGTCAGGGGTGCGGACGTTGGCCCGGATAATCTTCAGCAGTTCATGGTTAGGCTCGCCCCGATCGAAGAGTTTGGTCACCGGCACCCGCAGGCCCTCTTCGTAAACCTCGTGGGCTTCCGCGGAGAGGACGTGTCCGCCTGCATCGGCGGCGTGGCAGCAGTTGGCGAAATAACCGACGATGGCCGCGTTTTTGAAGACGGGGGTCAGCACGGTGAAATCGTTGATTTGGCCGGTGGTCAGCCAGGGGTCGTTGGTAATCAGCACGTCCCCGCGGCGCAGCGTTTCCGGTGGATAGACCGCCAGGAGGTGGCGGACCCCGGTCGCCATTGGATTGATGTGACCCGGCGTGCCGGTCAGGGATTGGGCGATCATCTGGCCGCGCGTGTCAAACACCCCGCAGGCCAGATCCTGAGACTCGCGGACAATGGTGCTGAAGGCAGTACGCATCAGCGCGACCTGCTGCTCGTTCGCCACCGAGAGCAAGCGGTTCCAGAGCACTTCGAGGGTGATCGGGTCGAGGGGCATGGTATTCCTTCCATTTCGGATTTTCGATTTTGGATTGTCTGCCGAAAATCCACGCCCAAAAGGGCAGTCTAAAATCCTACAACTAGATTATGATGCTCGTCCATCCGGCAGCGTCCGCCTGGGCCGACAATCACGGTTGACTCGCGCTCTTCGACAATCGCCGGGCCGTTAAACGTTGTGCCAGGGGCAAGCCGGTAGCGGTCATAAACCGGGGTGGAGACGAAATCACGCGCTTCAGGAAAATAGGCCGGGCGTTCGCTCTTCAGCGCCGCGCCCCCAGCGCCAGCCGTTGCCGAAGCGACTTGAAGCCTCAGGTCGGGCCGGGGGCCGGACGAGACAACGCGCCAATTCAGGACCTCCACCGGCACGGGCGGGCCGAGGCGTTCATACAACTCGCGGTAAACCGCTTCGAAAGCCGACAGCAAAACGGGAAGGTGCGCTGCATCGAGCCGGCCGGCCGGAAGCGGGACACGAATCTCATGGCCTTGCCCAACGTAGCGCATGTCGGCTTCGCGGCGATGCGTGATAGCCTCGGCCGGCACGCCCGACGCTTCGAGCAAGGCTTGACCTTCGGCCTCCATCTCCACCAGCAGAGTATTAGCTCGTACCCAATCCAGCAAGTCGAGCCGCCCTGGCCATGAGCGCACAAAATCGAAGGCAAGGGGGGCGGAGAGAAAACCGACGGTGCTCGTCACGCCTGCGCCTAACGGGATCAAAAGCAAGGGCGAACCGAGAGCCAGGGCGATGCGATGGGCATGCACCGGTCCCGCCCCGCCGAAGGCGAAAAGGGGAAAGCGGTGCGGGTCTTTACCGCGCTCCAAGGTGTGGACCCGGGCTGCATTGGCCATGTTTTCGTTGGCAATCTGGTGAATCCCCCAGGCGGCCTCGGCGACCGGCAGCCCCAGCTTATCGGCAATCCGCGCTTTGATCGCCTGCCGAGCGCCCTCGACATCCAACTGCATGCGCCCGCCAAGGAAATAGGCCGGGTCAAGATAGCCGAGGATGAGATCGGCGTCGGTCACGGTCGGTTCGGTTCCCCCGCGAGCATAGCAGACCGGCCCCGGCTCTGCTCCCGCCGAATCTGGCCCAACCTTGAGTAACCCCAGCGAGTCTACTCTGGCAATGGAGCCGCCGCCGGTGCCGATCTCGATCATTTCGATGACCGGGATTTTGATGGGCAGGCCGGAGCCTTTTTTGAAACGATAGCGGCGGTCTACCTCGAAGTCATGGGCAATCAAGGGACGGCCCTCATCAATCACGCAGATCTTAGCCGTCGTGCCGCCCATATCGAATGACAGCAGGTTGGGCTGGCCGGCGGCCAAGCCGTAGGCGGCTGCGGCCAGCGCTCCCGCCGCCGGGCCGGATTCGAGCAGGCGCGCCGGATAGCGCACGGCGGTGTTCACCGTAGCGATGCCGCCGCTGGAGAGCATGAGGAAGAAACTGCCGGCGAAGCCGAGACGTTGGAGCCGACCCTCCAGCTCCCGCAGATAACGCTCGACCCGCGCCTGCACATAGACGTTGGCGATGGTGGTCGAGGCGCGTTCAAACTCACGGATTTCCGGGATCACGTCGGAGGAGATTGAGACGCGCAGTTTGGGCGCAGCCCGCTGCACGGCGGCGCGGGCGGCCCGCTCAGCCGAGGAATCGGCGAAGCTGTGCAGGAAGACAATCGCGACAGCCTCGATGCCGCTCTCGGCCAGTTCGCGGGCCAGCCGTTCGATATGGGCTTCGTCAAGTTCCAGCAGAGTGCTGCCATCGGCCAGGGTGCGCTGGGGTATATCGAAGCGCAGATAGCGAGGCACGAGCGGGCGCGGGTGTTCCAACATCAAGTCATACAGGTCATAGCGCTGCTCGCGCCCGATCTCAAGCGAGTCGCGGAAACCCTGCGTCGTCAGGAGCGCCGTACGCGCTCCTTTGCGTTCGATTATGGCGTTGGTCACAAGGGTAGTACCGTGGACAAGATGCTGCACCTGGCCAGGATCAACGCCGGCCTGCTGTAATGTCTCGACCAGCACAGTCTCGACCGCTTGCGAGGGGTCGGCCGGGGTGGTTAGGGTTTTACCCACGGCGAAAGCGCCCGTCTCAGTGTTCACCACTATCAGATCGGTGAAGGTGCCGCCGATATCTACGCCGACGCGGTATCGTTGTGCCATCACTGTTCACTCAACCGCTTCCCCGGCATAATTGCCTCTGGATCAACTCTTAACTCAAGCAGCGCCGGCCGTTCAGCCCGGAGCGCCCGCTCGAAGGCTTCGGCAAAATCTTCGGTCCGCTCCACCACTTCGCCGGAAGCACCGAAAGCGCGAGCGTAATCGGCAAAGTTGGGATTGGTCAGCGATGTACCGTACACACGCCCCGGAAAGTGGCGCTCCTGGTGCATGCGAATCGTACCGTACATACCGTTGTTGACCACGATGAAGATGATGGCGAGACCATAGTGCATGGCCGTGGCTAACTCCTGCCCATTCATCAAAAAACAACCATCGCCGGAGAATGAAACCACCACCCGTTCGGGGTGAACGATTTTGGCCGCCACGGCTGCCGGAACGCCGTAGCCCATCGCCCCGCTAATCGGTCCCAGCAGGGTGCGCGGGGTCGAAAACTGGAAGAAGCGCTGGACCCAGGCCGTATAGTTGCCTGCGCCGGTGGTGATGATTGTTCCGGCTGGCAGTCGTTGGCTCAAGTAGTCCACAACCTCACTCAGGTTCACTGCTTCAGGCGCGGGGGTGGGCTGGCGGTAGGCTTCGTAATCCTGCCGCAGCAGTTCGCGCCACGCCGACCACCGGGCGCTATCTAGCGGTTTCAACGCTCGGGCTGCGGCGGCAAACTCCGGCAGGGTGGCGTTGATTAACAAATCGGCTTGATAGATACGGCCCAACTCAGCGGGATCAGGATAGACATGGATCATCGTCTGTTTGGGGCGGGGAATGTTCAGCAGTGAATAACCGGCGGTCGAAAGGCCATCCAGGCGCGAGCCAACCACCAACAATAAATCGGCTTCCTTGACCTGTCCGAGCAGCACCGGATTGACCCCTACGCCCAAGCTGCCGGCGTAATAGGGAGAGCGATTATCCAGCAGGTCCTGCGCCCGGACCGTGGTAATTGCCGGCAGTTGATTGGCTGCGGCAAAGGCGCGCAGGTCGGCGATGCCGACGGGGGACTCGCCCTCTCGACCTACCACCAGCAGGGGCCGCCTGGCTTTGGCCAACATCGCCCGCAATGTCTGCATATCCTCCGGTGCGGGAGCGGCTTTGATCCGCTGGTAAGGCAGCGGGTCGGTCAGATCTACCTCATCGCCCTGCATGTCTTCGGGCAGGACCAGCACCACCGGGCCGGGCCGCCCCGAGGTGGCCAGATGAAAGGCACGGCTGACAAATTCGGGAAGGCGGCGGGCATTATCAATTTGCATGACCCATTTGGCCAGTGGGGCGAACATGTGACGGTAATCCACTTCCTGGAAGGCATCGCGGCCCAACTGGGCGCGCGGTACCTGGCCAATGAATAGAATTAACGGTGTTGAGTCTTGATAGGCGGTATGAACGCCGATACTGGCGTTGCTGGCCCCCGGCCCGCGGGTCACAAAGCAGATGCCCGGCTGGCCGGTCAGCTTGCCGTAGGCCTCGGCCATGTAAGCCGCGCCACCCTCCTGCCGAGTTGTGATGAGCCGCAGCGAGTCGCGCTGAGCAAAAAGGGCATCCAACACCCGCAAATAGCTTTCGCCGGGAACACAGAAAACAGTGTCCACACCGTGCAGGACCAGTTGGTCAACCAGAAGTTGTGCCCCGGAACGTTGGGTCATGGTCTTACGTTTCACGCCTACCTAGCTTAAAGGAATTTTGCTTTGGTGTCAATAGGCGCGCGGTTCTTCTCCCGTGTTTCGGCGGGGTGGCCCAGGGTGATAAGTCCCTGGGGTTCCCAATCCGGGGGCAGAGCCAGCGTCTCACGGACCAGTTCCGGTGCAAAAAGCGGGGCACAAATCCAACAGGCGGCCAGCCCTTCGGCGTGAGCCAGCAGCAGCAGATTTTGTGCAGCCATAGCCGTACTTTGAGCAGCCATGATCCACTCGTTGCGGGTGCGGTGAGGATCAGGGTAGTGATCCATCTCGGTCATGCTCATGCAGACAATAATGACCACCGGCGCGCCAGTCAGACGGGCATAACTGCGGGCGACATCGCGCTCAATTTCCGCCGGGTCGTCGCCGTCGGCGGTGCGGTCGGCCCGCAGGCGCGCGCCCATGGTCGCCGCCAGCCGCTCTATATCGGTGGCCTGGGTCAACACGGCAAAGCGCCACGGTTGGCGGTTATGAGCCGACGGCGCCCAGACCGCTGTTTCCAGCAGGCGCAGAATAGTCTCCTGGGGGATGGATTCTGCGGTGTAGCGGCGGATCGAGCGGCGGCTTTTGATAAGGTTGGCTAAAGCTTTGGCTGAGAGGGAATCATTTTCTTTCGTCACGATTTTTTATCTAAACTCCAACACAAATATCGGAATTAAGGTGACAGGCACTTACCAGGCTAAGAGGGCCAAGTGCCTGTATTAGTGTTGAAAAGTGCCTGTCACCTGGTTTTTCCTTGTTTCCGATAGAGTCTATTGTAGTACGGACAACCATGAAGGAAAGTTTTGGCCGCCAAGTTGAAACTGGAAAGCAAAAACTCCGCTCCCACCTTAATCGTGGGAACGGAGTCTAGAAAATCTGAACGTTCGCTTGGACAACGGCTTGGCTTACCCGCTGGTCCCTTCTTGCTGCGGATAGGCACGGACCAGGAGGATGGGCTGATTGGCCCCACGCAGCACCTTGTCGGCCACGCTGCCGTAAACCCAGCGTTGCAAGCCGGAACGGCCGTGAGTGGCCATCACAATCAGGTCAATGGGATGGTGGCGGGCATAATCAATGATAGTTTCAGCGGCCAACCCCATCTCCACCACCAGGTGCACGGCCACGTCGGGGCAGCCCGCCCGCTCGCACACCCCCTGGAGATAATCTCGAGCCATCATCTTTTTGGCCTCCCACTGCTGATCTACAAAAATGGGGTGGTCGGCTTCGGTCGCAATCACGTGGTCAATAGGCGGAACGACCTGCAGCAAGGTCACTTCGGCATGGCTAAGTTCAGCCACGCTGAAAGCGTCGGCCAGGGCCAGTTCGGCCAGGGGCGAGCCATCCAAAGGGATAAGAATATGATGGTAACGTTTCGTCATCGCCAGTCTCCTTATAATTGGCAAGAAGCCATCAAGCTGTCCGTTGAAACGGCAGCGACACGATGGGCGTCATAATTAATGTATAACGCCTGGGAGACTTTTAGTAGTGACAAATGTCATGGATTGGCATGACATCTATCTATCGAAACACATCCATCTGTTTGGGTCGTAGTACATCGGCGGCGCTGGCCCGCTCGTCCAGGGTAAAAGGCAGCCCGCGCACAATTACCGCCGGGCAGCCTTCGGCGGCTTGACCCATGAGCAGGCTGGCGGCGGCGGCAATCTGGTCGGTAAAACCGACGTCGGTGTGGCGCAGCGGCTCGCCAAACAGGTCGGGCACGCCGCGTAAATCCTGGACCGGAGCCAGGCCACTAACCCCAATCGCCACCCCAACCGTGCCGAAGCGCCAGGCTCGCCCGTGGCTGTCAATAACCAGCACCGGCGGCGATGCGCCGGTCAGCTCGGCCAGGCGTAACCGGATTGCGCGGGCCGAGGCGTCGGGGTCGGCGGGCAGGCGCAGCAACACCCCGGCCTCGCTGCTGACGTTGGAATGGTCCACCCCGGCGTTGGCGCTGATGAAGCCCAGCCGGTGCTCCACAATCAGCAGGTCTTTCTGCACCCGGACGATTTCCGCCGTGTCCCATAAAATTACTTCGACCTGCGCCGCTGGTTTGCCGGTCAGCTCGGCCAGTTCCAGGGCGCGAGGCGAGGGGGTGACGTCAGCCAGGCGCACAAGGCGGCCTTCGGCCTTGGAGACAATCTTTTGAGCGACGACGACAATGTCAGCGGCGGTCAGAGTTAGCCCGGCCTTTTGGCTCGATCCGACAATCAGCTTGGCTAAATCATCGCCGGGCTGGATGAGCGGCAGGCCGGGGAGGGGGATGAGGTGTAAACTGTTCATCACGTTTTAGAGCTTAAATTCCGGTAATCTTAATCCCGGCGCCTTTCACTTTGTGGCGAATGTTGATCCCAATGAGCACGGCGGTCAGGCCCTCGACGACGACGCCGTTTTGCAGCGGGCCGGCGTCAATCCCGCGCATGCCGGCGGCTTCGGCCAGGGCAATGGCTTCGGCTTTAGCCTCCTTGTCGTCGCCGCAGACCAGCACATCGCAGTCAATGTGGTCGTGGTCCTCGGAGAGGTGGGTGGCGCTGATATTTTGAAAGGCCGACACTACCCGCACTCCTTCCCCTAAAATGGCCTGCGCCTCCTGTCCCGCCGACCCGCCGGGCGGCACGTGGACATGGCTGACCTTGGGCGGTTTGAGCGGGACCGTCACATCTATCAGGATTTTGCCTTGCAGGAGGTCGCGGAGTTGCGTGAGTGTTGCTCCCTGGGCGCTGTAGGGCACGGTCAGGACACAAATATCGGCGGCTTGGGCCGCGTCTTCGTTGGTCATTCCCTGGAGCAAATCCTGCCCCAATTTTTCGTTTAATTCGGCGGCTACCCGCTCGGCTTTTTCGGCCTGGCGCGAACCGATAATGATGTGGTAGCGGCCTGATTTGGCCCACTGCCGGGCCAGGCCGGGGCCTTCGTTGCCGGTGCCGCCCAAAACGGCGACTGTTTTGGTCATGGTTGGTCAATACCTCATGCAATTTTGGATTTTAGATTTTGGATTTGTGATTGGCGTGGTACGCAGGTGAAACGGAAGACGTACTACGGACTACCTTCCTAATCATACCTCAGATTTGGCGCTTGGGCTAATCGGCCAGAGCAGGGCGAGGGCGGGCGGGACAAGCAGCAGGGGCACGCCAATCAAATGGCCGAGGAAGGGGCTGGCCAGCAGCACCGGATACCAGACCCGGATGGTTTCAAAATAGGGGATGATAAACAGGGCAGTGATGGAAAAAACGGTGGCGACGATAAGCGGTCGCTGCTGGGGCAGCATCAGCGCTGCCAGCGGCAGAAACCAGAGCAAGTACCAGGCATGGAAAACCGGCGCGACAAGCAGAACGTACCAGAAAAGAACGTGGAAGGAGGGGGTGAGAAAGGTTGGAAGGCTGGAGGATTGGAAGGTCGGCTCTCGAGACCCAAACCATTGATCACTGACTGTTGATATCTGACTACTGACTACTGACTTCTGACTACTGGTTACTGACTTCTCACTCCTAACCATTTGCCAAAGGAAGTAAAGATAAATCAGCCCGTAAATGAGAAAAAGTAGGCTGCGCGAGGTATCAAAGGCAAAGTTGATACCCCAGGCATCTTTGAAGGCGAGAACGAGCAAGGCCAGCAGAGACCGTCCAGCGCCGCTGCCTGCCTGGAGAACCGCCCAGTTGTTCCGGCCGGGCCACAGCGGCAGCATCGGCAAGACTACCAGCACTGCAACGGTGAGACCGTACCCCATCATGAGCGCCAGCCGTTTCGCCCAGCTTTTTGTTGCGGCGGTGATTGCCAGCAGGAAAAAAGGTGCAAGCAGCAAGGTCACGAATTTGACAAGGATAGAGAGGCCGAGAAAAAGGCAGACGAGGAGTAGGGAGTAGAGACGTGAGGGGGAGAGGAAGGAGGCAATGGGCGGTTGGGCTGAAGCTTTAAGATGCCCTTTCGCCTCTTCGCGTCTTCGCGTCTTCGCTTCTTCCAGCACCCACACTGCCGCCAGTAGAAAAAAGACCATGACGATATCGTTATGCCCATTCTGGGCGCTTTCGAGCAGGACCAGGGGACTCCAGGCGAAGGAAATCGTCCCGGCGATGGCCCACTGCGGCTGAAACTGCTGCAAAATTCGATACACCAGCCAGGCGCTGCCCAGATAAGCCAGTACCGCTACCATTTTTAGGACAAGCAAGTGGCTCAAAAAGTCGCCGCCGCTGAGGTGAAACGCGCCCAGCGACAGCCATTCCCACAGTGGGCCATAAGGTGAGGGAGCGTCCCGCCACTCGGCGGCCAGGCCGAGCCAGGGATCGGCGGCGGGCAGGGCTTGTGGCGGTGTTGTTAAGGGGTTGAAACCGTACAACGCCCAGCCCCGGCTGCGAATGGCGTAGATAAAAAGATCAATTGCCGTGACCGGATAAGAAAAGATGAGAATGACGGCCAAAGCCAAACCACTGACAAAAACCAGCCAGATAGGAACATAATGTTCCTCATCCTTTTTTCTTTCCTGCTCCCTCGCTCCTCCGCTCCTCTGCTCCTCTGCTCCTCGTCTCCTCGCCTCCTCCGGTGCAGCCAGCCGGACAGCCCAAATATAAAGGCCAAATAATACCCCCAGGCCGGCTACATAGGCAATGAAACCGCTCCATGAATAGCCAGTGAGCTTCGTATAATCAACGGGGGGTATTGTTGCGTAGAAACTGGATAGGGGAAAGGGAAGCGTGAAAACCAGCAGATAAATTAATCCGCTCAGGCCGACAATCAGAGCCAACCGAGCGGATAAAGAAGTGGCTAGTTTTTTGGATAGCAGCAGATTCTTAGCCAAAGATTTCTGCCACTTCAACCATTTTTTCAAAAACCATAGCTTGCTCCTTAAGCCAAATCCTTGATGGTCCCCCGGTCTTCCAGCGGAATATCGGCCCCGGGACGGCTGGTGGGAATGCTCGCTGCCCGCTCTACCTTGACCCCGCAGACTTTGTAATCAGGGATTTTAGCCCGTTCGTCCAGCAGGTTATGGGTCAACGTGTTGGCCGCCGCCTCGGCGAAGTGGAAGGGGATAAAGATCGTGCCCTGAGGCGAGCGCTGCGAAACCAACAGGCGGGCGGTGATTTGCCCGCGCCGGCTGGACACGTCTACCCAATCGCCGGTTTCCAGGCTCAGTTTGGCCGCGTCGTGGGGGTGCATTTCGACGGTACATTCCGGCCAGATCGCGTTGAGCGAGGAGACGCGGGTCATCGAGCCGCCGTGCCAGTGATACAACAGCCGCCCGGTACTGAGAATGAAGGGATATTCCGCGTCGGGCAGCTCGCTCTGGTTTTGGTAATCCACGGCAAAGAATTTACCCCGCCCGCTGGGAAAATCCTTTTCAAAGAGATAGGGCGAACCGGGGTGGTCCGACGACGGGCAGGGCCAGTGGACACCGCCTTCCCGGTCAATCCGCTCATAGGTGACACCGTAGAAATCGGGGGTGAGCTGGCGCATCTCCTCCCAGATGTCGCCGGGATGATCATAATTCCAGTTGGCCGCTACTTTCTCGGCGTTCTGGCAGATGACACGATCCAGGGCATGAATTGGGCTGTCGGCATGCTGGCCGGCCTCCCGGCAGATTTTGGCGACGGTGCGTTGGGCGACGTCGCGCACAATTTCCCAGTCGGCGCGAGCCTGGCCGGGCGGATTGATGGCCTTGCGGACGCGCTGGATGCGCCGGTCGGAGTTGGTAAAGGTTCCGTCCTTTTCGGCAAAGGCCGCGGCCGGCAGAATCACGTCGGCGTAAACGTTGCTTTCGTTAAAGAAAATATCCTGGGCCACGTAAAATTCCAACTGCTCGACAGCGTGGCGGGCGTGGTTGAGGTCCGGCTCGCTCATGAGCGGGTCTTCGCCCATCACGTACCAGCCTTTGACCTGGCCGGACAAAATACCGTCCACCATTTCGGTGGTGGTCAGGCCGGGCACGCCGGAGAGGGGGGTGTGCCAGGCGAGTTCAAATTTGTGGCGAATATCGGGATTGGTGACGGGCTGGTAGGCGGTGAACACGGTCGGCATGCCGCCGGAGTCGGAGCAGCCCTGGACGTTATTCTGGCCGCGCAGGGGATTCAGGCCGGTGCCGGGCCGGCCGATATGGCCGGTCATCAAGGCCAGGTTGATCAGGGTCAGGGCGTTGTCGGTGCCGTGGACGCTCTGGCTGATGCCCATACCCCAGTACATAGCGGCGGCATTGGCCTGGGCATACATCCGGGCTGCCCGGCGAATGTCTTCCGCCGGCACGCCGCTGATGGCCTCGGCCCACTCCGGCGTTTTGTCTTCCAGGCTTTCGAGGTAGTCGGAAAAGCCCTCGGTCCGCTCGGCGATAAAAGCTTCGTTATACAATTTCTCTTTGACGATGACATGGGCCATGGCATTGAAGACGGCAGTATCGGTGCCGGGCTGCTGGCGCAGCCAGAGGGTGGCATAGTTGACCATTTCGGTCCGGCGGGGGTCAATCACAATCAGTTTGGCCCCGTTGTGGGTCACAGCTTCTTTGAGGAAGGTAGCGATAACCGGATGATTCTCGGCGGTGTTGGAGCCGGTGATGATGAAACATTCCAGGTTTTTCATCTCGGCGATGGAGTTGCTCATGGCGCTGGAGTTGATCGCCAGTTGCAGCGCCTTGACACTGCCGGCGTGGCACAGCCGGGTGCAGTGGTCCACATTGTTCGTGCCCAGCACGGCCCGGAAATATTTTTGCAGCATGTAGTTGTCTTCGTTGGTAGCCTTGGCACAGACATTGCAGGTCAGGCTGTCCGGCCCATACTGCCAGCGCAGGTCCAGCAGCCGGCTGACCACCAGATCGAGCGCCTCGTCCCAGGTGGCTTCACGCCAGTCGGCGGGGTAGCTGGCCCGGGTGCGCCGGCCGGGCGACTGCGGGGTACGGCGAATCAGGGGAACGGTGAGGCGTTTGGGGTTGTGGACAAAGTCGGTGCCAAAACGGCCCTTGACGCACAACCGCCCGTAATTGGGCGCGGCGTCGAAGGGGGCGTCAATACGAAAAACATGATCCGCTTTGACGTTCAATAAAACTTGACAGCCTACCCCACAAAAAGGGCAGGTTGAGCGAACTACTTTATCGGCCTGCATTGGGTATCCCCCTCATTTCCTCGTAATTTCATTCATCACCTAACGATAGGTAATCAAAATAATTCTAGCGGCTTCTCTGTCTTATCGCAAAATTAGCGGCAGGTAGAGGAAGGGGCGGGAAAAGACATAAGCTGAGCCTCTAGCGCCAGCATGACCCTGTGCCCCAATCACCACCGTCTCGTCGCTGGCAGCCAGAGAGAAGCCGAAAAAGTTATCCGCCGCTCCATCTGAGACCGTCAATTTGGCGGCGAAGGTGGCAGTTGTGACCCAGCCACCGCCTGGCTTGGCAAAGAGATAGGCCGAGCCCCGGCCGCTGTCGTCGCCTGGCGCGCCGGTCATCACGGTGTCGCTGATAACGGTCACCGAGAGGCCAAACCGGTCCTCTGCCGTCCCGTCCGCAGCCGTTAGCTTGGCCGTTTCGGTCAGGCTGCCGCTCCAACTGCCGCCCGGCTTGACGAAGATATAGGTCGAGCCTTTTCTGCTGTCGTCGTCCGAGGCGCCGATCACGACGGTATCGCCGCTGATAGCGGCTGAAAAGCCGAAGACGTCAGTTCCTACCCCGTCCGAGGCAGTCAGCTTGGCGGCAAAGGTCGAGGTCGTGACCCAACCACTGCCCGGCTTGACAAAGACATAGGCTGCATCCGGGCCAGGCTCGGAAAAGTAGCCGGGCGCGCCGGCAACGAGGGTATCGCCGCTGAGGGCCACCGAGCCGCCGAAGATGTCGTCCGTGATCCCGTCCGAGGCGGTCAGTTTGGCGGTGAAGGTTGAGGTGCTCACCCAGCCGCCGCTTGGCTTGACAAAAATGTAGACTGAACCTTGTCGGCTGTGGGAGCCGATGGTATCGGCCGGCGCTCCGGCCGCGAGCGTGTCGCCGTTAAGGGCCACCGTGGCAGCAAACGTATCACCGCCTGTCCCGTCCGCCGTGGTTAACTTGGCCGTTTCGGTCAGCGTGCCGCTCCAGCCGCTGCCCGGTTTGGCAAAGACGTAGGCCGAACCTCTACTGCTATTATCCCCCACTGCGCCGACCACGATGGTGTCCCCTGTGATGGCCACCGCGAAACCGAATAGGTCACCCGTTACCCCATCCGAGGCAACCAGCTTGGCCGTCTGGGTCAGGGCGCCGCTCCAGCCGCCACCTGGCTCGACGAAAACGTAAGCCGTACCTCTACTGCTATCGTCGCCAAACGCGCCGACTACAAAGGTGTCACCGCTGGCGGCAACCGAGTAACCCAGGTTGTCGCCTCCAACCCCATCGGAAGCGGTCAATTTGGCGGCTTGAGCCGACGGTAACAGAGTGGCCAGACTGGCCATTTTTGGCGGCACCGGCTGGGCCGCATGGACTTGAGCCAGGCTCATTACCAGTCCAACCAGCCCTAAACCTAACAAGAAGGCGAGAAGAGCTTTCATGGATCCCCCCCATTCGTGACAATCTACCGCTGGAATGCAGAAAATCATTATTTTTTAGGGTACCACCGCCTATTGGGCGTGACCGGATTGTGAAAGTCTGCCGGATACAGATACCCTCACGTTGTTGCCCGTCGGAGTAGGCCAATCTTTCCTCCTGGACTATGCCTCGATTGTCTGCCGCATGCGGATGGTGATGATGAAGGCCGCAGTGATCGAGATCAGGTAAGCCACGCCGAAAACCGTCAAGAATCCCCGGCTCATGAGGTAGGCCAGCGGTGTAAAGATAATGAACAACACAACCAGCGCGATTATCCACAGGCGCAAGGTAGCCAGGAAATCAGCGTTGGTGTGATGATCCCTGGCCGCTTTCGCCAGCCATACCAAGTATAGAACGATGAACAAAAGCTCAGCCGGGTCCAGAAGTGTGGCGAACCAGGCCGGCGGCTCGACGCCTTCCCACAGATTGACCCAGCCATCCCAAGGCCAGAGCAACTCTACACCGTTGAACCAGATCAACAAGTCCAGGATGATGTGCATGCCGATGCCCACTCCAAAGCCCACCCCCAGATTGGTCCAGCGCGGCTGCCGGCGCACCTGAGCGACGACGAAGAACACGGCCATCGCCGCCAGAATAGCCAAGAGACTATGGGTGAAGGTGCGGTGTAAGCCGTGGGTGTTCAGTCCGCCGAGTGTGGCAACTGCTACGGCATAGTTATCCAGATCGGGAAAGACGTTTCCGAGGATGATCCCCAAAAGGAGCCATTCCCGCCTGGGGACGACTTTACGGGCGGCTGCACCAGCCAATGCGTGAATGCCAGCTTGGGCCATATTCCAACAGCCTCCTCGATCCTGTGAGGATGCGACGAATAGGGTCGAATCGATTCTGAAGCAGCAGCAGGGTCAGCGATGGTCCCGTCGGCTGTAACTTAAGACTCATCCGTTGGGGCCGCGCCTTTGGCCTGCTTACGGGCGGCCCGCTCATAAGCCTCAGCCAGTAAGGACCGCACGGTTTGGAACGTAGCCGCGCCGGGGTTGAGCACACAGACCCACGACTGCGGGGCGTAGACAGGGTGGGGGAGTAATTGATCCAGGGCGGTGAAGTCATGGCCGGTGTCCACAACACCGTCTGGACCGAGATGGGGCTGTGTGGAGCCAAACAAGGAATGGTAGGTCGCCCTGCTGACGCCGATGTTCAGGCGGAAGACGGAGGGACGGTCCAGATGGGAGACGCGGTCATACTCATTGTCTTCCGTCGCCAGCGTGGCGAACGGGAACATGCGCTCAGAACCGTAGAAAAAGAAGGTATAACCCATGGCGGTGGAAGTTTCGACGCCGGCAAACGTGTCAATAATGTACTGGGTAATTGCTGCTTCGTCCATAGGTGTAACTCCTTATTGTACTGCTTGTTAGTCATTTTCAACGGCTTACGACCCTTGTTGCCCCGGCGTCTTCGGGATCGAACTCGTCTGGCCAGATCGTTGCTTGAGTGTAGACGGCTCCCAGCAGATTTGCTTCATCCAGCTTTGCCCATTTTAGATTCACTCCGCCTAAGTACGCCTCTTCTAAACTGGCTCCGATCAGATCAACGCCAATTAAATGCGCCTCTTCCAAGTTCGTCCCAATGAGTTTAGCGCCCCTCAAATTAGCCCCGGTCAAATCAGTTTTACTCAAATCAGCCCGGCTCAAATTCGCCTGGCTCAAGTTGATTCCGTGCAAATCCAACCCGGCTAATTTTAAGCCGACCAAATAAGTGCCTTGCAAGCTGGCATCATTGAAATCAACAGTCCCCAGTTTGATTTTAGTTAAGTCCAGCCCATCAAAATTAAGGCCGCTCAATTCCGCTTCATTGAAATGAGTGGTTTCGTTAATCTTCGCCTGGCTTAGATTCGTCTGTTTGAGACAGGCTCTTTCCAAATTGGCCTTCAGCAGGTTGGCCTCATTCAAATTAGCATCAACAAGCCGGGCTTTTTGCAAATTTGCCCGGCTTAAATTGGCCCGTCGCAAATTGACCCCGGTTAAATCGGCTCCAGTTAAGCTGGCCCGATACAAATTGGTGCGATACAAGTTGCTTCCGCGTAAATTCGCCTGGTTCAAATCCAGGCGGCTCAAGTTCACCCCACTCAAATCCAGGCGGCTCAGGTCAATGCTTAAACCGCTCTGCCGGGCTGAGGTTATGCGCTGCACGACCTCTCTTCGGGTTAGTTTTTCCAATCCGTCCTCATGTTTGATGGCAAGCACCGAGATGCTTCACGATCATCGGGCTAACGCCCGTGACATATACTTATTCCCCCGTTCCCAACGCTTCGATCACGGCTTTAGGGTTTTTAGCAGCCACTTGTAACAAGGCCCTGGCTGGCCCCTCCGGTTTTCGTCGGCCTTGCTCCCGGTTTTGCAACGTGCCGACACTGACACCAATCATATAGGCAAACTCGCGTTGCGATTTATGAAACTGTTCCCGAATGGCCTTTATATCGAATGGACTAAATTCAAACTCGCGCCCCGGTACGAGTTCACCTCGTTTGATCCGCCCCGCTTGTTTAATACTTTCCACCAAATTGGCCGCATCAATCCTGCCTAATTGGCGAAGGTATTAAAGCTTCTTGTCTTTGAATTTTTGCCTGACGCGCCAGTTTTAAGGCCACAATCAGCCCGCTCGTCATCGCCTGAAAAAAGGCAGAGACCATAATTGAAACATCCTGCTGGAGAAACGAGTAGGTTAGCCAGATCAGCCCCTCGATCGTCGAGATCAACCACGTTCCCAGGGATAAATCGGTCAGGTCACTTTCTTTGTAAGCCAGCCACACTTGAGGAATATTCGCGACCAAAACGCTGATGGCCAGGACCAGGCCCAGTCCGTTTTTGCCGGCGACGACCCCGGCCAGAAGTAGAACAGCCAACCAAATGGGGGCGACTTTGAACTCCTTCACCTGGCGACCAAAGCGCAAGGCAAACAAAGTGATCAGGGCGAAGATGAAACCGGTTAAGCCGCTGGCAAGACTAAAGTAGAATTGGTCAGTCAAGACCCCATAAGCAACCCAACTAAAACTACAGATGGCGCTGGTCGCGGCGGTATCCACGGAAACGCCAAAGGCTTCCTGGGCACGCAACAGCCTGACGAGTTGCGGCATCGCTCGGAACAACCCGATGATTGTTCCGAACGTGCCGAGGATAGAAGACATGTTCATTTTTTACGCTTTCGTATTGTCATAATCGAATTCCATCTTTAGGCTTCGAGCAGGCTAACTTTGAATTAGCAGAACTCCCGAATATTGGATTTGCGGGCATCCCGATAACATCCTACCTCTCTCTTGAGACGCAATTTTATCGGGATGGGGTAACGTGGCAGCCTACCTTCTGGCCTTAAAAGGAAATCAGGAGGGGATTGTCGGAATCGCAGACCGGCGGCAGCTTCGAACTTCAGCCGCCGTCCATCTGGACAATGATCGCGGTGATGTTATCGTGGCCGCCGGCGCGTTTGGCTGCTTCAATTAAGGCTTTGCAGGCGGCGGCGGGGTCGGGCTGGCTGCGGCTGATGGTTAAAATTTCTTCGTCGGTGATCATGCCGCTCAAACCGTCGGAACAGAGCAGCAGCCGGTCGCCGGGCTGGAGGTCCACGTGATAGAGGCCCATTTCCATGTCCGGCTTGTCGCCGATGGTGCTGTAGATGACATTTTTCTGCTTGTGGGTGCGCGCCTCTTCGCGAGTGAGCTGGCCGATTTGCACCAGCCGCTCCACCAGCGAGTGGTCCACGCTGATCTGCTGGATTCCGGTGCTGTTGATTTGGTAGGCCCGGCTGTCGCCGACATTGGCGATGTGGGCCTGCCCGGCGGCCACCAGGGCCATGACCAGGGTCGAACCCATTTTTTTCTCTTCGGTGCGGCTGCCCTGGTTGTCCAAAACCGTCTGGTTGGCGGTCATCACGGCGTTGGTGAGCCAGTCGTCAAAAGAAACAGCCGTGGTGGTCGGGGTATGGCTGACAAAATGCTCCTGGATGGCCTTAACGGTTAAATCGCTGGCGACCTCGCCGGCATCGTGGCCGCCCATGCCGTCGGCCACCACGTACAGGCCGCAGGGCAGGTCGGCTTCGACCATGAGCATGTTGTCTTCGTTCAGTTCACGCCGCAAGCCGGTGTCGCTTAAACCGGCAATGCGCCAGCCGATGTTCGCCGGGCGCGGGCCGGACGCGGGCAGGGTTTCCGGCTCTCGCTCGGCCTTGATCAGGCGGATGCCCGGCTCCGTTGCGCCTAAATCCTCGGCGGCAACGACGGGAGTTGTCTCGACGGTATCAACCAGGGACTCAGGCAGGGACGCCGCCGCTTCCGGCTCCGGTTTGACTTGAGGCTTTTTTCTCTGGCGCTGCTGGCTCAGGCGCAGGGTCAGCGGCAGCAGCACGGCTACGGCGATAAAGAGGAGAATGATGAGGGCGATGACGAGCATGAGAAACCAGCGGGTTGACTCCTGGCCTGGGCGGGCCGGTAAAGCCAGGAACGGCAGGCTGAGCAGCAGCGGGGGTGATGACGCCAACGTTTTGAGTTCAGGACGGGTGGCAGTTACTTTTCGCAAAACTTGGCTCAAACGATATTTCATAGTGAACGTTCCCCTCAAAGTGTCATGATTCAAGTCTCAAAACTTGTAGAGTCTAATCCCTGGCCCCCGTTAAAACACACGTCCGCCCCAGGTTTCGCCATAAACACCTTCCAGTGCCGTTTCCGGGGCCGGGACCGGGCTGGCCGCGGCAAAGGCGACCGCTTCGTCTAACTCACCCTTGATGCTTGTTTCGACGTCTTGCAGGTCAGTTTCGCTGGCGGCAGACCATTGAAGCAAATAGCGGCGAAAGGTGGAGATGGGGTCGCGCTGCCGCCAGGCTTCAACTTCGGCCTTAGCGCGATACAGCATCGGGTCGCCCTCGTAATGGCCGCGATAGCGGTAAGTTTTGCCTTCGATCAAGGTTGGCCCTTGACCGGAACGGGCGCGGTCGGCGGCCTGGCGGGTGGCTTCGAACACGGCCAGGACATCATTGCCATCCACAATGACTCCCGGAAAGGCGTAGCTGGCGGCCCGTTCGGCCAAATCTTTGACCGGGGCCTGGGTGTGCTGCGGAGAGCCTTCGCCGTAAAGGTTATTCTCACAAAAAAAGATGACCGGCAATTTCCAGACACCGGCCAGGTTAAGGGCCTCGTGAAACGCGCCCTCGTTGGTCGCCCCATCGCCAAAAAAGGCCAAAGCGACCCGCGCCTCCCGGCGCTGTTGAAAGGCCAGCGCCGCGCCGACGGCAATCGGAATGCCCCCGGCGACAATGCCATTCGCGCCCAAAATTCCCAGGTCAAAATCGGTCATGTGCAAGCTGCCCCCTTTGCCGCCGCAGTAGCCGGTGGTCCGGGCGGCCAGTTCAGCCATCATGTACCTGGCCTGGCCGCCTTTAGCGATCAAGTGGCCGTGGCCGCGGTGGGTGCTGGTAATCACATCCTGCGGTTGGAGGGCAGCGCAGGCGCCGACTGCCGTCGCTTCCTGGCCCACGCAGCTATGGATAAAGCCGGGAATCAAGCCAGCTCGCCGCTCGTTGATGGCTCGCAGCTCAAACTCGCGGATGGTGACCATTTTGCGGTAGAGATCTAGCAAAAAAGCGTCGTCGTATTTGGGTGTGGACATTGAGGGCCTTAAAAATTAACAATTGACAATTGTCAACACACAATTGCCAATTAAAGCTGTGCATTAGTGTATCACAGGCTGAATGGCTTGGCAACACGCCCGGCGATTCTGATGAAATTTGACAACCAAATTCGGTAATGGTAGCGGCAACCCTTGCGGCCGCCCCAGGCGGGGGCAAGCCTCGCCGCTACCGTGGATTACCGATTTTGAAAATCAAATCTCTTTAAGACAGTTGTCCTACGGCAGGCGTTCCATCAATTCCCGCACCTGTTTTAGCTCCCACTGGGCGTTCATATTCGCCAGCAGATCAAAGGCTTCGTGGGCCAGGGCGGCGGCTCTTTTGAGGTGTCCCTGCGCTTCGTGGCAGAGAGCCAGGCCGAGTTTGGCCATGGCCACCACGCGGTGGTTGCCGTATTTACTGTGGGTGTCAAGATAGTGTTGAAAATGAGCGACTGCCTGCTCATGGTGGGCCAGGCCCAGTTCCGCAAATCCCAGCCAAACCTCAGACGAGGGATCGCGGTAGCTGGTTCCGGCCAAACAGGCTATGCTTTGGAGATAATAACCTTTGGCCTGCTCGTAATCGTGCGTATAGCGCGCCACGTGCCCGGCCGCCTGATAGGCGCGGTATTTGAAGAGCATGCCATGGGCGTTCTGCAGGGCCAGCTCCACATTTTTCTGAGCTTCGGCTAGGTGGTCCAGTTGCAGGGCTTTATAGGCGAAATAGGTATGGCCGAGGGCAATGCCGTCGAGGAGGTTGATTTCCTCGGCCAGGTGCAGCCCCCGGCTGAGATACTGCTCGGTGGTATCATATTCGCCCCGCAGTAGATAGACAGAACCTAGCCCGTGGATCATGAACCAAACCTCGTCCTCACGCAGTTTCAATTCATGGGCGGCAGTCAGGGCGTACTCGCTGCACTTGAGGCGTTTGTCCGGGTGGCCCTGGTAGTAAACGGGATGGACAACCGCCTTGGCCAGGGCCAATACCTGGGACCAATTTCTATTTTCGTAAGCCCACTCGAGGGCGGCGACCAGATTGGGCAGCTCCTGGTGAATTTCGGCGTACTGCTCGGCGCTCCACGAGGCAAAATCCCAGAAATCCCGTCCGGCGGTTTTTTCGCTCCAGGCCGCATAGAAGGCGCAGAATTTGGCTCTGAGCGCGGCAATTTTTTCTGGATTAACCCCATTGTTGTGCAGGACATTCAGGGACAGGTCCACCCCCAATTGGTGCCTGGCAAAAATCTGGGTTAGCGGATGTAACCAGTAGCGCTGCTGGCTGATATCCAGGGCTTCGCTGGCCTCCAGCAAGGACATGCCGACCAGCTCTTCAATCGCCTGGTAGAAATTGAAATCCTCCACCTGGGCCACCACCGAAAGCGCCGCCCGGCTGGCCGACGAGACAAACAAGGACATGACCAGCAAAACCTGCCGCGCCTCGTCATCGAGTAATTTCCAGGCCTCGGCAAAGATGTAATCAAAGACCTCTTTGACCATCTGGCTGGCCCGATACAATTCATCCACTACCGTATGGAAGGGCAGCCCTTTTTGCTTGATCAGACCCAGGGAAAGCTCGACCGCTTTGGGATTGTTGCCGGCGGCGGCGGCCAGCCGCTGCAAGGTGTCGTCGTCGGCCCCGGCCACCACGTTCAGGCCAATGCGGTGGCTGTGGCGGCGAATGAGGGTCAGCGTTTCCTCATCCTTGAGGCCGTACAGGGGAATATCCCACACCCGGCGAAGCTGCTTGTAACGGGTCGTTACCAGGGCCAGGCTTGGCTCCGGGATTTGTTCTAGAAATTTAACCAGGGCTAGGTCCGTGACTGTCTCCAGGTTGTCGGCCAGCAGCAAGGTGCGGTGGCTGCGCAGTAACTTGTCCACCGCGCCAATTTTTTGCTCGGGGGGAAGCTGGGCCAGGTGGGGGTAATCCAGCACGCGGGCAATCGTATCCAGCACGTGGTCCAGGCGCAGATTGAAATCGGCGTAATCGCGGGCGGACGTCCAAACGACGGCGTCAAAGGGCTTGGTGATCGCCTGCTGCGGGCCGGGCAGGCAGCGATGGGCCACTTCGATAGCCAGGCTGGTCTTGCCGATGCCGCCCATGCCCTCAATGGAAGCGAGCGGCCAGCGCGACGTTTCGATCCATTCCAGCACGCGGGCGACTTCGGCCTCCCGGCCAATGAACTCGCCGTAGCGGGGCGGCAAATTGTGATAAACGGGAGGCGCGTCCCGTTCCGCAGCCGGCGCAGGGGGAAACAGTTTGTCCAGCATCGCTTCCGGGGCGGGATAGCCGCCCTGGGTTAAAAAACGCCGGCCCCAACTGCGGTCCACCCGGCCATGCTGCTGGCAGTAGGCAGTTAAAAATTCCAAACGCTGCAAGTCGTTGGGAACATAGCCGCGCTTCCAGCGTTGAACGGTGTGCGGCGATACGTGGAGGAATTCACCAATTTCTTCCTCGACAATGCAAACTTTTTTGCCTTGCCGGTTGGCAACGCTGTCTATACCTTCTTTTAATAACTGCTTAAATTCTGAGTTGATCATAGGGTAGGCTTTCAGATCAGGTTTAGACTAACTATTTGTCTACGCTTACCGGGCGGAAAGCAAACTCCCAGGAACTCCGGTGAGTTCAGAGGGTTTTGATTTTTAGAGATACGGTAGCTCTATGGTAGCGGCCCATCGCACCCAAAGATAGTAGTCGAACTACAAAAAATCGTAAATTTAATTTTAACGATAACCGGCGGAAAGAAAAAAATTTGCAGTAACTCTACAACAATTGGTAGGTGAGCGCCACTATACTATGGTTAAGAGTGGCAACAGTCTCTCCAGATGTAGAAAGGGCAGGGGGAAAAATGATCCAGCTATCTTCCAGCGCCATATTTCTGCTCATTATCCTGGCCGTCCTGATTTTTCTGCTAGGGGTCAGTCTGCTGGCGGCCCATATAGTGGAAATTCGCCATTTCGGCGGTAAGGACTTTTAGACCCGAGGATATTCTACCCTGCTGAATTACCTTAAAAATTTGCAGTTTGCTGTGGAAACGAAAAGACGCTGAAGCATATGACGCTTCAGCGTCTTGTTTGATATTTGCAGGAAACTATCCGGGCGACAGGGTGGTTATTTCAACAGATGCGAACCGCGATACTCCATCGCATTGGCCCACTTGCCTTTGCCTTTGCCTTTATCCGTGCCGTTGACCGCCGAAGTGGTCTCGGCAAAGGTCAGCACGGCGTGAGCGGCGGCGTCCGACATCTCGTCGATCGCATCATCGTTGTTGTTGGCAAAAGTGTCGCAAGCCTGGTGGTAGCACGGGTCATAGGCAATACCATTGTCTGGATTAATTTCCTCAGCGCCAGTGAAAAGACCACCGGCCGGGATGCCGACGGCGATGAAGGGACCATAATCGGAGCGGCCGTCAAAGGCAGTTGGTTCGGTCTCCAAGTTCTGTTCGCCGAAATACTCAAGGAAGACCTGCTCGATGTTCTTCGAGCCGTTCGGGCCGGCCAGCGGGGTGGCGGAGCCATCGCCATCGTAGACAAAGCGGGCATAATTGGGCGAACCCACCATGTCAAAATTCAGGTTGACGGCAATCTTTTTGATTTGTGACGCACTCAACTGGCTTACATAGTAGGCGGATCCGTGCAGACCGGCTTCTTCCGCGCCCCAGAAAGCAAACACAACCTTGTTCCGGGGTTCAATGCCTAAATCTGCCATTTGCAAGGCAATTTCCAGAATGGTGGCGGTACCGCTGCCATTGTCATTGATACCTGGCCCTTCGGCGACCGAATCCAGGTGCGCACCGACGACAACTACACGGTCATCGCGGCCACCAGGGGTCGTGGCAATGACGTTGAAGGTAGAGCGAGTTTCAGAGATAGCGTCAACTATTATATGTACTTCTACATCACCTTGTTGGCTCAAATTATACAACTCTTCGCCTATGGCGAAGGAAGCGCCAACTGAGGGGATATTGGCCACAGGACCGCCGAGTGTACCATTGAAGCCCTCGGTCCGGCCCGCCTGACCTTCGTTAAAGATGATTACACCCGCCGCACCGGCAGCCGCAGCGTTTTCAACTTTGACAGAAAAGTTGCAAGTCCCCCGCTGAATCAGCGCAATCCGGCCAGCGGTGAAGCCGGTAAAATCTGACGCCTCACACCCACTGGTCGAGCTGGGCGTAGCAGCAGGAGGGATCGTAACATCCACTGCTTGTATCAGGGCCGTCACGTCACCACCGGCTGAGTATTCCATAGTGAAAAATCCAGCCACATCGTTGGGTGGGTAAACGACTGAGTTGGGTGAAACCTGCTCTAAGGTGGGGGGTGAGTTTTCCTGAAAGAAGGGAAAATCAAAATTTTGCCTGTCAACTTGGTATCCGGCTCCACTCAAAAGACCTTCAACATATTCCCCTGATTCTTCATAACCGGGCGAGGTAGCCACACGAGTGCCGCCATTACTGTCGGCAATAGCTTGGAGAGCCGCTTGGTGCGCCCTGACGCCCTCTAGCGTCACCGCCCCTCGCAGTTCGGACGTATCCACCTCAGTCGCCGCCGAAACCAGCGACACGCTGATAAGGACAGCCAGCAGGCTTAAAAAGATGAGCAGAACCACAGGTCTTCTTTTAAGCATCGGTTTTTTTCTCCTTTGTTATTTTGTAAATTGAACGCTTATAGTTCTCGTCTCAAGAAATGATAATATTAAATTTTAGCTCTAGCGATTCACCTCCCCTCCCTCCTTAGCGGCCCCAGGCATGTAGCTCGTGGCGGGCGACTCCCTGCTCCAACACATCAGAGCAGAGTTCAAAATCTAATTCGTCGTCCCCTTCAATCCATTCGGGGTCCAACTCTTCGTAGTAACTGAAGCTGATGACGTTTTCCTGGCTGTCGTATAAAATCAAGGCGATGACCAGATAATCCTGCAATTCGCCGCCGTGATTCTTTAACTCGCCACTGATACAGTAAAGGCCCTCATCAGCCCACTGTTCGATATCCGAGAAATCAAAATCCTGGCGTGGAAGTTGGTCGCTCGGTTCAGCGGCAACATTCAAATCGAAATTGGCAGCGTTTTCAATCGTGTCAACCGCCAACTCAAAGGGCACACCTGCCCCTGGAGCGACCACATAAGCGGGTGAGTAGCCGTCGCCGCTATCGGGGCCGGCAATGACCTGGTTTTGGGCATCGTAGAAAGTCCCCAGGACAGACATAAGTTTTTGGGCGGTGCTGGTGTTGTTGACCAGGTTACCGTATAACAACAGGCCATCATCATACGGGTTGGGGTACATGCGCACGCCGCTAAAGGCCCATGCCTGCGGGGTCGGGGTGAGTGTAGGCGTGGGAGTGTCGGTGGGAAGAGGGGTTTCTGTGACCGTAGCAGTTGGGCTGGGGGTATCGGTTGGCAGCGGGGCGGCTGTAGCGGTGCTGGTCGGAGGAGGGACCGCCGTCGGGGGAGCAGCAGGAGGATCGGCCGGATTTGCTGCCGGAGCTGCGGCGTCTTGCGGCAGGGGGTTCGCCGGGGCAGGAGGATTGGCCGGATCAGCCGGGTCGGCAGATGTAGCCGCTTGGGTTGAAGCCGGAGCGACCTGCTCGACCGCAGCGGCGACAGCGGCCGGGGTGGCCGCGCCCGTTGGGGTCAAGGTGGGAAGCGGGGTGCGGGTCAGGGTCGGCAGGCGCCGGATTGTGAGCGAGGCTGACCGCTCCCCTGCTCCAACAAAGGCACAGGCTAAGGTGGTCAGGGCAAAAATAGCAACTGCTGTTAGAAAGTACAAGGATTTCCGCACTCTCCAACATAAATTCGGTGTTTTTGTGCTCGATGGCCGCGGTACAGCACTGTATCTCTGCATCATCGAAATCTATCAGCCAGATTGTAAGAATTGATTGTATAAAACTTGAGGATTAAAAAATCCCCCCCTTGAGGAACCCGGCTTAATTATAACACATTAACTCAAAACTTTACCAATCCTTTTAAGAGATTTTTAACGATTTATCGTTGTTTTTTCCAAGTCTAACCAATTTCTAATGATATTCTAACGAATTCAGAACTCTATCAGTGGTGTCTGCTGATGTTGACCAAAATGAAAGGGCGAGGATTTGTTCCTCGCCCTCAAGAAATTTTGAGGTTACCGTCCGTTGGGCGTCACTCCCAGCAGGGTGGCTTTGATCAATTCGCCGTTCAAGCGGGCAATGAAATCCTGGCTGATCTCTTTGGGACAAACCGCCGTACATTCGCCGATATTGGTGCAGCCGCCGAACCCTTCTTCATCCATCACCCGGACCATGTTGGCCACCCGCTCATAGCGCTCGACCTGCCCGTGCGGCAGCAGCGACAGGTGCGAGACTTTGGCCGCGGTGAAGAGCATAGCCGAGGCGTTGGGACAGGCCGCGACGCACGCGCCGCAGCCGATACAGGCAGCGGCATCCATCGCCTGGTCCGCGTTCTTCTTGGCTACCGGGACGGAGTTGGCTTCGGGGGCGCTGCCGGTGGAGACCGAGATAAAGCCGCCGGCCTGAATAATCCGGTCGAAGGCGCTGCGATCCACCACCAGGTCTTTGATGATCGGGAACGGCCTGGCGCGCCAGGGTTCGATGAGAATGGTGTCGCCGTCTTGGAAATTGCGCATATGCAACTGGCAGGTGGTAATCGCCACTTCGCCGTGATTTTGGCCGTGGGCGACGCCGTTGATCATCAGGCTGCACATGCCGCAGATGCCCTCGCGGCAGTCGTGGTCAAAAGCAACCGGGTCTTCCCCCTGCACGGTCAGCTTTTCGTTGAGCAGGTCCAGCATCTCCAAAAAAGAGGAATCCGGGCTGACATCCTCGATATCGTAATCCACCAGGCGGCCCGGCGAAGTCGAATTCTTCTGTCGCCATACTTTGAGGTGTAGATTCATAGTACTCTTCTCTCCATAGCCAAGATGAAAGGCTGGAAGGTTGGAAGGTTGGAAGACTGGTTTTCCCATCCCCCAGCCCTCCAGTCCTCCATTCTTCCCTCTTCCTTACTTGTAACTCCGCTGTGATAGCTTGACGTACTCAAACCCCAGCGGCTCTTTATTCAAAATCGGCATGCTGCTCTCGCCGCTGAACTGCCAGGCGGCGGCGTAGGCAAAATGTTCGTCGTCGCGCCTGGCTTCGCCCTCCTCGGTCTGGTATTCCTCGCGGAAATGACCGCCGCAGGATTCGTTACGGTGCAGGGCATCCAGGGCGATCAATTCGCCCAGTTCCATAAAGTCGGCCACCCGCCCGGCCAGCTCCAGGCTCTGGTTCAGGTCGTGGCTTTCGCCGGGGACGTTGATGTTTTCCCAAAACTCGGCCCGCAGCGCCGGTAGCTTGGACAGGAGGTGCTGCAAGCCCTCGGCGGTACGGCCCATACCGCAGTATTCCCACATCAAATGGCCCAATTCGCGGTGGTACGAATTGACCGTCCGCTTGCCCGGGATGCTCAGCAGGCGGTTGATCCGGGCCATCACCTCGGCCTCGACCTCTTTGAAGGCCGGGTGGGTCGCATCCACTTTATCCAGCTTGGTCGAAGCGATGTAATTGCCCAGGGTATAGGGCAGGATAAAGTAACCGTCGGCCAAGCCTTGCATCAACGCGCTGGCCCCCAGCCTATTGGCGCCGTGGTCGGAGAAGTTGGCTTCGCCGATGACAAACAGGCCGGGGATGGTGCTCATCAGGTTGTAATCCACCCACAGCCCGCCCATGACATAGTGTAGAGCCGGGTAGATACGCATCGGCACGTCGTAGGCGTCCTCGCCGGTGATACTCTGGTAGATGTCGAACAGGTTACCGTACCGTTCCTGGATAACTTTTTTGCCCAGCCGCTGGATGGCGTCGGCAAAATCCAGGTTAACCCCATTTTTCAAGGGACCTACACCGTAGCCGTCGTCCACTACCCGCTTGGCCGCGCGGGAGGCGATGTCGCGCGGCACCAGGTTGCCAAAAGCGGGATAGCGTTCTTCAAGATAATAGTAGCGCTCGCTTTCGGGAATTTCGTTAGGATTGCGGGTGTCGTCCTTCCGGCGCGGCACCCAGATGCGGCCATCGTTGCGCAGCGACTCACTCATTAGAGTCAGCTTGGACTGGTGCTCGCCGGAGGGGGGAATGCAGGTCGGGTGAATCTGGGTAAAGCAGGGATTGGCAAAAAAAGCGCCCCGCTTGTAAGCCCGCCAGATGGCCGTCGCGTTGCAACCTTTGGCGTTGGTGGAGAGATAGTAAACGTTGCTGTAGCCGCCGGTCGCCAGCACGACGGCATCGCCCACATGGGCCTCGATCTGGCCGGTGATCATATTGCGGGTGATGATGCCGCGCGCCCGGCCATCAACCACTACCAGATCGAGCATTTCGGTGCGGGTGAACATCTGGACCGCCCCCAGGCCGATCTGCCGTTCCAGGGCCTGGTAAGCGCCCAACAGCAACTGCTGGCCGGTCTGGCCGCGGGCATAAAAGGTGCGGGAAACCTGCGCCCCGCCAAAGGAACGGTTGTCGAGCAGTCCGCCATATTCACGGGCAAAGGGGACGCCCTGGGCCACGCACTGGTCAATGATGTTAACGCTGACCTGGGCCAGCCGGTAAACGTTGGCCTCACGGGCGCGGTAATCGCCGCCTTTGACCGTGTCGTAAAAGAGACGATAGATGCTGTCGCCGTCGTTGCGATAATTTTTGGCGGCATTGATGCCACCCTGCGCGGCGACGCTGTGCGCCCGGCGGGGGCTGTCTTGATAGCAAAAACATTTGACGTTGTAACCCTGTTCGGCCAGCGTCGCCGCCGCCGAACCGCCGGCCAGCCCGGAGCCGACGATGAGAATGGTAAATTTGCGGCGGTTGGATGGGTTGACCAGCTTCATCTCGAAGCGATGTTTATCCCACTTTTCCTGGATGGGGCCGGAGGGAATGTTCGCTTCCAGAGTTGCTTCGGTAAATTGGGGCATGCTGCCAGTTTTAACTTCGGGTTGGGTTGTCACTGCCATAATGAGAAACCTCTCTATTTAACGAATGACGCCAAACATAATCGCCAGGGGAACTAATGAGAAGCCACCGGCGATGACGATGGCCAGGATTAAGCTCAAGAGGCGCAGGGGTCGGGTGTAAAGGTGATTGTTCAGGCCCAGGGTTTGAAACATGCTCCAGGCGCCGTGATACAGGTGAAAACCGAGCGCGACCATGGCGATCAAATAAAAAATTGCCGGTAAATAGGCGTACGATTGGAAGCCGGCGACAACATTGTGATAAGCGTCATCCCAACGGAAATCGGGGTGAACACCGGGCACGCCCCAGGTAATGTGCATCAGGTGGAGAATGATGAACACAAACAGGATTACGCCACCCACCCGAATATATAGGGCGGCCAGATTAGCTTGAAGTTTGTGGTGTTTAACGTATTTAGTTGACCGCGCTTGCTCAGCCTCCCGGTACAGCGACCAGGCCGCCCAGACGTGCAGCACCACGGCGGCCAGCAGCACCAGCCGGGCAATCCAGAGCAGGTGGCTGTGCCCGAAGATCGGCGCGCCCAGCTCACGCAGCCCTTCGGCATAGGTGTTAAAATAGTCACGCCCTAAAAAAGCCTTGAGATTGCCGTACATATGCATGATCACATAGCCAATCCCAATCAGGCCGGTGACAGCCATAATCACCTTTTTGCCAATGGATGAGCGGTAAAGGCTCAATACGCCTGCATTCATTACGCCCATGTAAAGAAACCTCCTTATGACGAGCCACGAACGGGGAGACACAGCTACACTTTGATATTTGTGGGATTTTTTACAATAGAATGGGGGGGCTTATACCCCTTTTTGAGCTTAAGGCAAACGCTTTTTGGGGATTTTGGGAAAACTATCAAATCATCCTTATTATCTCTATTGCCTTCCGCCTGAGATACCCCCAGGTGGCAAACAAGGTGCTGATCAGCGCCGCCGTGGCCATCAAAATGAGCATATAGGGTGTCACAATTTCGTCAAAGGCGGGCACGGTGGGCGTTTCGCTGCTGAAGGAGTTGGAGTAGCGGAAGATGTAACCCAGCAGGATACCGGCCACAATGCCGGTCAGGGTGGCGCTGAGGGTCATAACGAGGGCTTCGCTCAGGAACATGCCAAAAAGGTGGCGGTTCGAGTCGCCGATGGCCTTGAGCATGGCAATCTCGGCCCGGCGGGTGTAAACCGAGATGTAGGTGACCACGAACACCCCAAAGATCGCCAGGACAAAGCTGAGGGTCGTCAGCACCAAAATGACCACCCGGATCTGCTGAGCGCTGGCCTCGGCGCTTTCGATATCCTCCGGCGTGGAGCGGACGCTGACACTTTCTGCCAGGCCATACTCCTTGCGTAAAGCGGTGGCGACCTGTTTGATCGCCGTTTTACCGGCCTCCTCGGGCAGCCCGGCGATGCCGACGCGCAGGTTGGGCGCGGCCATCAGCCGCTCGATGATGGGGTAGGTGGGGTCGTAAGGGCCGTCTAGGGGGTCGCGGGTCAGCTCGCGGAAGGCGGTGTGGTTCAGGAAGAGATCGGTGCGGCCATCCTCCGCCTGGGTGCGCTTGGAAGTGAAGCCGTCGAAACCGGAGAAGCGGCCCAGTACGCCGACAATGCGGACGATGCGCTCGTGGTCCAGCCCTTCGCCTTTCAGACGCAAGGTGTCGCCCAGACCCCGCTCAAAATATTCAGATAGACCCTGGCTGACAATAACGGCATTGGGGTCGGCCTGTAATTCCTCAAAGCTGGCCGGACTGCCGGCCAGCCACTCAATCCCTTCGCCATAGGCAATTTCGGTCAGATTGCCGTCCACCCCGTAGACCCGGACGCCCACGTTGCGCAGCCCGACATCATCGCGCACCTGAGTCTCAAAGCGATAGGTGACAGCCACGTTGGGGCCAAGCGTCCCGTCAGCCCGGATTTCGCCCAGCAGTTCGCGGGTGAAGCGATCCTTGACCTCGGTCGGGGTGGCTTCGCGGGGTGGGCCGGGGCCTTCGTCTCCATCGGCCAGGAGCGCCGCGCCTGATTTGCGGATGACCAGGGGCGTGCCGTTGCTGAGGCGGGTGTCGGTAGGGGTGTTGGCCGTTTCTATAGCCAGGCTGGTGGCAAAAAAGGTCGGCAGCGTGGCGCTGATGACAATCATCAGGCTGATCAGGGTGTTACGGTTTTGGCCGCGAACAATGTTGCGTTGGGCAAAGAACCCAACCCTGCCGTTGACCAGCTTGACCAGCCCAATAAGCAGCCGCTCCAGGGGCAGCGTCACCGGGAAAAAGAGGAGGGATGTGCCGACAATCAGCAGCAGCAGCGAACCGAAAATCAGGGTGGCTTGCAGCCACAACACGCCAAAAGTGAAAGCCAGGGGGAAGACAAAGAAAATCAGGGCCGGGTAAAATAATGCCACCAGCCCGCCCCAGAAAATCTTGAAGCTGACCCGGCGCTCGCGCAGTTTAGCCAGATCATCCAGTCCCAGGCCCTCGGCCACGCCGGGGTTGATGGCATACATGATTTTGGTCCCGGCAGCGCGGCGGGCCGGAGCATAAGCGCTGATGACCAGCACCACGCCTGCCGTCGCCACCGAGATGAGCAGGGCCTGGGTCGAAACGGGAGGGACATCGGCGATGGGTACATGGGCCTCTTGAGCGATGAACGGCACGATGACGAAGTTGGTCATGACCTGCCCCAGGAGGGTACCCAGGCCGATGCCAACCAGACCGAGCGTTGCCACTTCAACGGCGACAAGGGTGAACAGGTAGCCTCGCGGCGCGCCTAAAATACGAAAGAGGGCCAGGTCGCGGGTCTGCTCGCGGACGTTGGTCATGACCATCGTCCGCACCAGCAGCCCGACGACGCTCAGAGACAGGATGCCGTAAATAGAAACAAGCGCCTGGAAGAAAATGAAGGCCTCAAAGGTGTCGCTGAGGATGGTCGCGCGGGGCAGGTGGTAGTCATAACTATCGCCCAGCCTGTCCTGGATTTTTTCAGAGAGGGCGCGGGCACGAAAAGCAGCAGCCTGAGGGTCATTGTTGTTGTAAATACCCTCGTCAAAGGCGACGACGATCCGTTCAGCCTGGCCCGAAATGCCCAGCCATTGGCGGGTATACTCCAGGTCAACCAGGACGCCGTCGTTGCCTCCCAGGCCGGTCACGCCCCGCTGCAAGGCAATCGCGCTCACGGTCAGGGTGGTTCGGGCATGGCGGCTGCTGACATTGGCCGCGCTTTCGATCCCCTTTTGGCGCGGCGCCGGCAGGGCATAGCTGATGTCAAAGGTGTCGCCGGGGCGCAGGCCAAAAGTGTCGGCAGTTTCCTGCAAGACAACGGCGTAACCCGGCTCAAAATTAAGCGTCCCGCTGATAACTTCAAAATCGCCCATATCGTCAACGGCCCGGTTCAAGGCGACAAATTGGGCGCTGCCGTGGATAAGCTGCGAAGTTTGGATTTCGTTATCGGTTGGAGTAGCAGGCACTAACTCTTTACTGGCAACTGCTATGTCCTCTGCCCCTCCGCTCCCCTGCTCCCCTGCTCCTCCGCTCCTCGCCTCCTCGCCTCCCCGGTCCGGCGCGTCCACATCTACAATACCCTGAATCCGGGGCACAACACGCTTAACCTCCGGGTCGCTGCTTTGGATCAGCGGGATGACACTTTGCTCGTCAATCAGCAGATTCGGTTCGATCTGGCTCTTGGTCACCACCAGATCATAATCGCCGGCGCTGTTGCTGATGGTCGCCACGTAGAAGCGCTCGTACACATCTACGGTCGCATTCAGCGCAACCAACGCGCCCACCCCGACGATCAAAGCCAGCAGCATCAGGATGGTGCGAATTTTACGCCGGTTCAAGTTTTTGAGAACGTATCTAAGGGTCATTTTGGATTTTAGACTGCCCGCCATTAGGGGGCCTTTGGCTCTCTGACGGGCGTGGATTTACGATTGAGAGGATTGTACCGAATTTGGCGCAAATAACCAAACCTCTCGGACCCGGTAATCCGGGGCTGAGTAGCTTTACCCTCTTGTGGTTTTATGCTAAACTTAAGCCATTATTTCTACTGGAGAAGATAAGTATGCCCATTTGTCGAGACTGCAATGGAACCGGCCAACGCGAAATCAGGCGAGAAATTATGACCCGCTGCCCCGATTGCGGCGGCAGCAAGTTATTACCCGACGGTTCGGAGTGTAAGCGCTGTAACAAACACGGTGAGGTTGGTACGGGGGAATACAAGGTTCAAAAGAAGCTGTGCCAGACCTGCCTGGGCAGCGGCAAAGTGAGCGAAGGCTCGCTGACAACCTGGTTCCTGGTCTGGGTAGTCCCCTCAACATTGCTCATCCTCGGCGGGGGAGGGGTCGGTATCTGGGCAGCCTCGACCTTTGTGCAGAATCCGCTGGTTACGGCGATTGTCGCCGTTTTATTTTTTGGAGGATGGGGCGCGTTGATGTCCTACTTCATTGGCCGCATGCCCCGCCTGGGCGAAATTTCGCCCTCCACCTGGTTTCTTATCCGGGCCATTCCAACGACAGTTGTCGCCCTGGGTGCAGGAGGGGCAGTGGTCTGGGTGTCGTGGCTCATGTTGATGAATGCACGGGTTACCTCTATTCTCGCCATCGTTGTCTTCGCCATCTGGGGTGTGGTGATGTACTATTTTATTAGCCACATGCCGGAATGAAACGTGATACGTGATACGTAAAAAAACGGTTCAACGTTCAACGTTCAACGTTTCACGCTTCACGTTTCACGTTTTACGCTTTACGCTCTTCATCCTGCTTCCGGCCTGCACCCTCGCCCCTAGCCCTGCTCCTCGCTCTCCTGATCTCCTGTACGTTTTCGACGTTAGCGATCTGCATTTCAACCATTACGAGTATTGCCTTGCCTTAACCGGCGAACCCAGCCCCTGCTCGGCGGAGGGCCCGCCTCCACCCGGCAAATCCTATCAAGATTTGTTACGTGATTACGATACGCTTGTTTTCCTGGCAACGCTGCAGGGGGTGGTCAACCGCGACCGGCCCCGGCTCTACCTCAACCACGACCACCAGCGCCTGGAGACGCCGGGTGTTGATGCCTTCTGGCTGGAGAAGTATCGGGAAGTGGGACAACCCTACGGCTGGCTGGCCAGGACGAAAACCATCAGGTTGGACAGCTTGGCCGAGGTATTGGCAACCTTTGCCGGCGATGTGGCGGGAATTGTTTTATGGGACCCGGCCGTTCCGGCGACACTCAATGTGGCGACAACCACGGCCGGGGTAGAAAATCTGGCCGTGCTGCGGGCCGGCAGCGAGATTGAGCCGGAAGTCACGGCCCGGCTTGAAGTCAAACAATCGCTGGTTGGCTTGTTTGTGCCCGGTGCAGCCACCTTGCCCGGCAGCACCACGCCCTCTTCCGGCTCACCCAAAACGGACGCCTACCTGTGGGCCAAGGAAGAGTATCTGGATAGTGGCCGTGCCAACCCGCTCATGCTGGCCTATCTGGAGGACGGTTGGCCGGCGACGCGCTATGTTCAAAACAAGATGACTCGCGGCGGAGTCTATGCCCTGGAACGGGACTATGTGGTCCAGCAGCGCGGCTTTGCCTTTGATCTCTCGCCCTGGGCCGACGAAGCGCCTAACGACGACCCCAGCCAGCCCCTCGGCGTTGATGCCGCAACCCTCAAAACAATTGTCGAGGCGGCGGAGGCGCAGGCCGGTGGGCAGTTGATTAAAGTGTGGGGCTTTATTCCCTGGTATGAAAAGTATGCTACAGAGCCGGGGGTTGGCTCGGCGCAGCATACCCCAATTCAAGGGGAGTGGGAGAGTACCTGGCTTTTTTCTCAACACGGAGCCTATTTGCAGGGCGGCGGCGGCGATGTGTTTGGCCTGGCTATGGCCAATGTGTCGGTGCATAAATTTGGGCCGCGCCCGGCCTTGCGCACGCCGCCAGGCTCTCCCTCGGCGGCAGAACTGGTGGAAAAAGGCTACTTGACCGCGCAGGGTCGAGTGGCTCCAGGACGGACCTTTGTGCTGTTTTACGCCGGTGATTACGACTTAGCCCACCCGGTGCAGGTATTGCTAGCTAACTATGCCGCCTCGCCCTGGCTGGATGCGCGGCGGGGTGAAATCCCCCTGGCCTGGGGCCTCAATCCGGCCCTGGTCGAGGATATTCCAGGCATTATGACCTATCTGTATGCCACCCAAAGCCAGCAGGATTATTTTGTGGCGGCTAACAGCGGCGCGGGCTACCTCAACCCCGATGCCCTGTCGGAGGTGGATCTGCTGCGCTGGCTGGGGCGCAGCCGGGAATTTTACCGGAAGTACGGTTACGATGCGCAGGGTTTTTTGCTCAACGGCAACGGCGCGGCCATGTCGCAGCTTCGGCTGGATGCCTTTACCTTTTTGACTCCCGCTGGCATCCTCACCCCGGATTATGAAATTGACGAACCCTGGCCCCGCCTGCAGCTCGGCACGCCGCTCGCGGCTGTCGCCACCGAAACCCTGGCCGGCACGCCCGATGTGGCGGCTCAAGCTGTTCACTCGGCCTACCGGCGGATCGTCCTGGAGCAGCAGCGACCACCTTTTCTGACTTTTCGCTCCTCGTTCCAGTCAGCCACGTTTTTGTGGGGCGTGCGGGATCGGATTCAGGCACAAGATGAGGCGGGGCAGATTATGGGCGAAAACGGTGAGGTACTGCACCCCAATTATACGGTGGTTGATCCTTATACGTTTTTCTTTTTGCTGGAGAAATGGCTGGAGTAGCTGCCTGCCTGAGGACATAAAGGATTTACAAGGTGATCGCTACATCGTCTCTTAATGTGAAATCCTGGATGATTTGATCGAGTTGAATGAGCGTGTTGAGGTCTTCCCGCTCCTCTTGAGTGGTATAAATGAGCAGGCCGCCATCACTGAACAGCATGGCACTCAGCCCCTCGTTGGCGATGGATAACTCAATGACGACTGAGGTCAGCTTCCCGGTTGTTCGGGAACGCTCCCACTCCTCGGCTTCGGCCACACCCCCGCCGAAGATGCCGGCCACACGGACATCCTGAATCTTGAGATTGCCAAACCAGCCGCCTTTCACTTTCCGCTCGATTTCCCGGCCTAGTTGGTTTAGGTCAATCTCGCGCTTGTAAGCGTGAAACTGGGGAATTGACCGGGCGAGCTGCTTCAGAAATTGATCGCTAAAGCGAGTGCCTTTGAAGTAGATATGGGGACTTGTTGGATCACGATAGGCCATCATTTCCTCGATGGTAATCAACCTGTCGTGAACCAGACCCTGGTGCCTGAAGAGTTGCAGCCTCAGAACTTCGTGTTGGACCTTGTATTTTAAGAACTGAGGATGTTCGCTTTCGCCCAGGAGTCGGAGCTGGCTGTGAACCTGGTCATCCTGCGGCTCATCTGGAAAACGGATACCTAGCTGGTGAGTGGTATGAATTTCCTCGCCAACCGTTAGCTCAGGAAAACCTTCAACGCGATAACGCTTATAACTGCGGGCCATGGTTCAACTTTAGGCCTTTGCCTTCACCAGCCGGTACACCTCCCCCGGCTCGGCGTGGCGCCCCAGCCCCTTTTTGGAGAAAATTAACTGGCCGTTGACGGTAACCTCGAATTTGCCGCCGCTGCCGGGAATCAGGGTCAGCGACTCGATTTGCGCCTCAAGCTCTGAGTCCTCCAGCATTTCATTCAACAAGCTCACGGCCCGTGGGGTGTAACTTCAAACCCGGCAGTATTCAATCGTAATCGTCAGCATGGATTATCCTTTCAGAGTAAGGGGTGAAGAAACGAAGAGGCAAGGAGGCGATACGGCTTAATCACCACCTCTTCGCCTCCCTTATCTTCCGCTTATAGAGTTACGAGCGGGCCGGGCGGCGGCGCTTGGGTTGAGGGGTGGGGTGGGTGTAAGGATTGGTGGCTAACTCCGGCCGCCGGCGGCGATAAATCATCAAGCCAATGCCAATCAGGATCAAAACAGCGCCGACAATCTGCGCTGTCGGAACAGCGGCAATCGTCCAGGCGTCGGGGCGTAAGGACTCGACAAGAATCCGGCCAACGGAATACCAGATGAGATACAGCGACGTAAGATCGCCGTCCAGTAATTTACTGGCGTACTTGCGGGCTACCCACATCAGGATGCCGAAACCAAGCAGATTCCAAAGGGACTCGTAAAGGAAAACAGGATGAAAGGTGGTTGTCGCTAGGGGATAAGCAGTCAAATCATTGTAGGGGGGAATACGCTGGTTGGCGTTGGTAATGGTAATACCCCAGGGTAAATCGGTCGGCGGGCCATAAAGTTCCTGGTTGAAAAAATTGCCCCAGCGGCCAATCGCCTGGGCCAGGAGCATGCCAGGGGCGATGTTATCTAGCCAGCGCCAAAAATTTAACTTGTGGCGGCGGGTATAGATAAAAACGGCGAGCACCCCGCCCAACAGCGCGCCGTAAATGCCAATCCCGCCTTCCCAAATCATGAGGGCAGTAGGAAAGGGGATAGCCGCGCCAAAGAGGGTAATGGTGGTAAAAGGCTGCTCGATAAAGTAATAGCTAAAGCCCCGGCTGCCTCCTGCCGGAGAGGAAAGCACGTGATACAGGCGAGCGCCAATAATGCCCAAAATCAAACACCAAATCAAGAGATTCCAGGCGTGTTCGGGGTTTTCTTTTTTACGACGCGCCTCTAATGAGGTAATATAGGCCGCGCTCAGAGCGCCAGCCACAATCAATAGGCCGTACCAGCGAATAATGAAGGGGCCTGCTTGAAATAAAATTGGATCAGCCGGGGATTGCATATCTTCTCCTCTTCAAAATGGAAAGTGCGGCTATTATAGCACAGTGTGAAGTATAATCAATAAATTTGGCGTGGGCCAGCAGACTAAAGAATCACCGTTTTCGAGTTTGATGGAGAAATTCGCTGCTGTCCTGGCCTAAAATGTGGTATAATAGCATGAGTTTAATTCTGGTGGAATAGATAATCTTAATGCCCGCTTTAAATTCATCGAAATTCAATTTATTGAATGAGTTCGCCCAGCAGTGGCGTGAAGTTGTCGCGAGTGACCTTTTGGTGCTTTCGCTTGAAGGGGAGGTGCTAACTTATAACAATGGTACTCGCCAGGTTAATTGGCGTGACATTCTCCAGCGAGCTTCACCTGACCAGCCGACCCTGCTGACCGAGGCCAACCAAAGGGTGCTGACCGTGCCCCTCTTAGATGGACAGGATCTCCTGGGCTACCTTTTGGCCTTTGATGCCCAAGAGGCCAATGCTTCGCTCCTAAACTGGGGAGCTAAAAACCTGGTTGCTCGCCTGGTGAATGAGGAAGCGCTGCAAGGGATGACCGACGAATTGATCGGCGCATGGGACCAACTGGAATTAATTTACCGGGTGACTCAAAACCTGGCGCTCACCCCCGATTTGTTGGCAACGCTTAAATCAATTCTTCAGGAAATCCAAAAGGTGGTCAATACCGAAAGCAGCTTTGTACTGCTGCGGCGGCTTGATTCATTCGATTGTGTGACCGGCGGCGCTTATCAGGTTGAGCCGTACCTGTGCCGGGAGTCTTTGCTCGATACCCTGGCTCAGACTAATCGGGTGGTCTTGGCTAATGAGACCGCGCTCTGCCGGCAACTCTGGCCCGAAGCGCCGGCTTCTGTGGAAACCCTGCTGGCTACCTCCTTGACCATCACCGACGAGAGCTGCCAGGCGGCGCTTGGCCTGATTAACAAAGCCAACAAAAATTTCACGGCGGGTGATGCTAAATTATTGGCGGCCCTGGCCCAGCAAGTTGGCTCCATCATTAAGAATTTCCTGGTGCATCAGCGGCTGATTGTTGAAGAACGGTTGAGCCGCGAGTTGGAAATCGCGGCTGAGATTCAAGAGAGCCTTTTGCCCACCAAACTGCCCCAAATGGGCGGGCTGTCAATTGCCGTCGTCTCCATCCCGGCCTCGGAAGTGGGCGGAGATTTTTACGATTTTATCACCGTTAGCGACCGCCAGCTCACCCTCATTATCGGTGATGTGGCGGGGAAGGGTATTCCCGCGGCAATGCTCACCTCGGTGACCCGGACCATGCTGCGAGTCGAAGCCATGCGCGGCGATCTGCCGCACAGCATTATTCACCAGGCTAACAATGTGTTATATCAGGATTTGAGCCGGGCCGACTCTTTTGTTACCGCTTTTGTGGCCACCATTGACGCCGCCGCCGGCACGCTCAGTTATGCCAGCGCCGGACATACCCCGGCTATTCTCTGGCGAGCCGAAACTCAAACGACGGAACAATTAAAAGCCACCTCACCCCCCATCGGTATTTTTTATCGCGGCGAATCAACGCGGACTGTCACCTTGAATCCCGGCGATACCCTTCTATTTTACACGGACGGCATTACCGAGGCAGAGTCGCCGGCAGGTGAGCTGTTTGGACTGAGCCGGTTGATCCGGATTGTCGAAGCCAATGCCCATGAGTCCCCGGATAAACTGCAACAACAAATTCAAACGGAAATCACTCAATTCCGTCAAGACTCCCTGGGCCGGGATGACGCTACGCTCTTGGTGGTCAAAATGTTACCACAAATGGAAGGAATAACCCCCAAGATAAATCCGGTAGTTATTAAAACGGTGGATTTTGCCTATCCAGCAGATACAAAGTATCTCATCGAAATTTCTAATGAGATTACGAGTACCTGCCGTCAATTACCCGCTTTGCCCTCCGGCTCCAAGGCCAACGATTTTATCTACTTGATCGAATTGGCAATTTCCGAAATTTGCACCAATATCATTCAGCACGCTTATGGCGGCAAAAAGGGTGAGATAACCGGCCGGATTACCTTGTTGCAGCATGGCGTCTATCTCGATTTCTATGATACTGGCATTAGTTTTGACCCATCTACTATCCCCGAACCCAATGCTAATCCTCATCAATTGACTGAAGGCGGCTACGGTTTACACATTGTCCGGCAGATTATGGATGTTGTTACCTATAACCGCCACCCCGAGCTTGGTAATCACTGGCATTTGGAAAAATTTGTACTATCATCCTGAACTGCTATTTGACATACCTATTGTAAATTGCGTTCTAATTCTTTAGCGATTAAAATAGAGAAGATTCAAACATTGGCAACTGGTGTTCAACCTTCGTTGAGCATCGGTTGCTGAAGGTTGAATACCCACCATATTATTCGTATTTATCAGGAGTAGATCTATGGAAATTACTTACAAATCTGCATCCCCTACACTGAGTGTCGTCTCGTTGAATGGAGCATTGAATGCGCGTTCGGCTGAGGAAGCCAAGCAAGCTTTTAGAAACTTGGTTGAAAAAGGGGTGACTACGGTAGTTGTTGATCTGCAAGAAGTTCCCTTTATTGACAGTTCTGGGCTGGCGGCGTTGGTATCTGGACTCAAAACACTGGGCGGTGAAGCTTCTAACCTAAAGTTGGCGGCACCCCAATCTCAAGCCCGCCTGCTCTTTGAGTTAACCATGTTTGATCGGGTTTTTGAGATACATGATAGCGTGGACGACGCCCTGAACAGCCTACAATAAAGGCGAAAGGCAAGCGTGAGATGGAAGTATCGCCCCAAGTCCTTGAGCAAGATATAGTCATTGTTTATCTCAAGGGTAGACTTGATGCCGCCAGCAGCTCAAACGTTAAAGCTGCTCTAAAAAACCTGATTGAGAATGGTCAGCTCAAGATTATTGTTGACCTGCAAGAGGTGCCCTTTATTGATAGTTCAGGGCTAGCTGCTTTGGTGTCTGGGCTGCGCATGGCGCGTGAAAAGGGAGGCAACATTGTTCTGAGCAGGGTTCAAACCCAAGCTCAGACCGTTTTTCGCCTCACGATGCTGGATCGGGTTTTTTCTATCCACCCGTCTCCTGAAGATGCTCAACAGAGTTTACTTTAAACCTGGTTGTATAGTGTGCCAATCACCGTTCTAATTATTGATGATGCCGTCCATATTCGCCGTTTAGTTGCCCGGATGCTCGACCAGGCTGGATTCCATACCCTGGAAGCCGCCGATGGTTTGCAGGGTTTACGCCTCCTCAAAGAAAAAAAGCCGGATGTGGTCACGTGTGATATTTCAATGCCCCTGATGGATGGGCATGAGTTTCTGATGGTGGCTAAAAGGGATCCCCAAACCCGCCACATCCCCATCATTGTGGTGACGGCCTTGGGCCAGGAAGAGGAAGCAGCCAGAGCCACGGCCATGGGCGCTAGCGCCTATCTGACCAAGCCCTTTAGCTCCAGCCACTTAATTGAAACAATTTTCGACCAGGTTAAAGAACATTCCAGACCCAGTTGAGGCGGACAAAACTGGCAAATTCAGCCGAGAAAGCGCGTTGCACCTGAGCAGTTACAAGCGGAGCTAAGATAACCCGGCTCCGCTTTTCTGTTTTATCGTGCCGGTCGTCTACCCTCAATATGCCAACGGTCCCATTTGATCGAGTGCCATTATTATTATTATGAGTTCCGCATTCAATGAGGGGCATACAACGTTGCGGCGTGACCAACGCCTAAAAAACCGGCGCTGATCATAACCGAGCGAATGACTGCTTCGCCTAACAGCCGAGGTGAAGCCAACCCCTGCGCAGCGATTTGCTGCTTCAAAGCTAGCATCATCAGGGTGATCAAAGCGATTAACTCGTTACCTCTACCACTCCAAATCCGAGTTTGCCGTTTCATCACGACCCCGGCGGCGTGTCTGCCCTGGCTTTGGCGCTGAGTTTCAACATAACGCCGCAAATTATTTACGACGATCCTGGCATCCGCGCCTGCCCCCCGTAGAGTTGCTGAAGCCGCATTGCGCTGTCTCGGCAAGCCGACGTAATACAATCCCGGCACGCTTGTACTGGCGCCCCGGCGTTGCAGGGCGCGTCCGGCCTGGTCCAACGCGCCCAGTTCAGCTAAATAGGGCAGGTGCGGGCGATAGCCGGTCGCAAAGAGGACGGTATCCACTTTTTCATGGCAGCCATCACTCCAGATAAGGCCGTCTTCGGTGAAGCGCTCGAACATGGGCCGGTGGTCAGGCTGGCCCGAAGCAATGGCGCTGCGATAGGCTCCGGTGTCGAAGACCGGCACGCTCTGCTCGTCCAACCACTGCGCTCGATCAAGGCCGGTCAGATTTAACCAAAAGTGAATATCCTTTCCAAGCACTCGCTGGGGCAGATAGCGAATCGGGTGGCGTGTGGCCAGAGTGACTCGCGCCACTTGAGCCAACTCTACCCCAATTTGCACGGCAGCGTTGCCCCCACCGACAACCACGACGCGCTGCCCACGAAAGGGTTCCGGTCGGCGATATTTTGCCGCGTGGAAGAGCTGGCCGCGATAGTGGGCCTGGTCGGGAAGGTTAGGGATATACGGCTGGCCGAAAAAGCCGGTAGCGGCGACAATCGTCCTGGCCCGGTAGCAGCCTTTGTCGCCGGTTAGCACCCGAAAGAACCGGCCCGAACGCTCAACCTTGATCACGCGCGCTCCGGTTACAACCGGCAAAGCAAAATGGGCGGCATAACCGTGCAGATAAGCCACTGCCTCGTCTCGCCGGGGATAACGATCCGGTTGGCCGGGAAAAGGCAGGCCGGGCAGGGACGAATAACGAGCGGGTGAATTGAGCGATAAGCTGTCGTAGAAATGGGGCCAGGAACCGCCCGGCTGGTCACTGGCTTCGAGGATCACAAAACGCAGTCCGGCCTTTTGCAGATAATAGCCGGCGGCCAGTCCGGCCTGGCCTGCGCCGATGACAAGAGTATCATACATAACCATCTTTTCTCTCCCGAGCATGGGTCTGAAGCAATTTAAAGCATGCCGCTTTACCCAACTCAAACCTTCTCAAATTGAAAAGGAGGTTCCATTTCCAGAAAGGAGGCGGGTTCAGACCAGCCGGTTTCTGAGGATAGAATAGGCATGTAGTGGTTCAGGCCGGCTAGTTGAAACAATTCGGCGTGAAAAGAGCACAGCCCATAGGCCATCAGGGTACGCGAGTTTTGCCGCGCTCGTGCCAGCAGGCTGATGAGCAGAGCAATGCCGCCGCTATTGATGTAATTCACCCCGGCGAAATTAAAAAAGATAACGCTAAAGTTCTGGCTTTCCAGGGCTGTATAAGCTGCGTTAAGCGCCTCCATAGCTTGAGCAGTCAGGTCACCGCACAAATTAATGGTCGCCCAACCGAGAAGCTGATGTTCAATGGTTTCAAAATGTTGGATGGTCATTTTTTCCCCCTTCCAATGGGATGCTGATTTGCTGCAAAATGCCCAGGATATCTATCTCCTGCCATAAGTCGGCAATCTTGCCCTCGGCCAGGCGGAAGATGTCAATCCCTTTCAGCCTGATCCACTGGCCGGTCGCCGGGATACCCATGAACTCGCCGGTGTGTCGGCCCATGCTTGACCAGCGGACCACCATCTTGTCCCCATTACAGATCACCTCGTGAGCTTTGATCGGTGTGGTCTCGCTAAAGCTGGCCGCCAGCATGCCGATAAATTTTTTGTAACCGGCCCGGCCGTTCAGACCGGACGGCAGGTCATGACCAACAAAACCTTCGGCTAAATGTTGGTCAATTGCACTGATATTCATTTTTCCAACGCTAAAAACTTCATCATAGAAGCGCCGGATAACGGCTTCGTTTTTTTCTGACATCGTCACCTCCTTCGTGTATAATGGGGGGGTCTGTTCATCATCTTAACAAGCAGTATAAATATTGAGCGTGGAAAAAACGTGGAAAAAAGCGTGGAAAAGGAAATAGGTGAAAAAACTAATCGGCTGCACCTGGCGTGGTTGGGTACACCGCTGGTCAGTTATGCGGAGCAACCCGTCATGTTTCGTACTCGCAAAGCCCTGGCCTTACTCATCTATCTGACCACCGAAGTCGGCCCCCACAGCCGCGAGAAACTGACTACTCTCTTTTGGCCGGAGAGCGACACGGCCAGGGGACGGGGTATGCTGCGCACCACCCTGGCC
Source organism: Anaerolineales bacterium (assembly GCA_015075185.1). Taxonomy (GTDB): domain Bacteria; phylum Chloroflexota; class Anaerolineae; order 4572-78; family J111; genus DSQQ01. Next base: position 364,608 of record JABTUW010000007.1, read on the forward strand.
CATCTGCGCGAGGTCATGGACACCTTTGATACACTCTACCTTCTGGTAGAGCCGCAAACCCTCGGCTTTGATTTCCAGAGCAATTTTGAGCTTGACCTGCACACGCTTCAGGCGGCCCTTGAGATTACTCAGCGGCAGCCCAGCCCGGCGGAACGAAAGGAAGCCATTAGCCACCTGCAAGTGGCCGCCAGCCGCTATCGGGGTGATTTCCTGGAAGGATTCTCCCTGGCCGACACGCCCACCTTCGACGACTGGGTCAGCTTGCAGCGGGAAGTCTGGCACAATCGGATGAATCTGATCTTTGACGCCCTCTCCCAATTGCAATTTGAACATGGTGATCTGCCGGGCGGGATTGAAACGGCGACGCGCTGGAAGGTCCACGATCCCTATGGGGAGGCCGCTCCGCAGCGCCTCATGCAGCTTTATTTTGCCGATGGGAATCGCAGCGCCGCCCTCCAGGTCTACGAGGCTTACAGCCAGATGCTGGCCGCTGAATTCGGGGCCAAGCCGGCTCCTGAAATTGAGCATCTGGCGGCGCGGATTCGGACCAGAGTGCAACCCCGGCGACTCCCCGAACATGGTCCGCCTGCCCTGGTCTCCCTTGATATCAGCTTTGTGGGCCGCGTCGAGGAATTCAAGCGCCTGATGACCACTTACCACCTGGCCAGCAGTGGGCAAACCCAGGTGGTAATTTTGGCCGGAGAGGCTGGTATCGGTAAGACTCGTCTGGCGACAGAGTTTCTGCACTGGGCTACCGCGCAGGGCGCCGACGTGTTGTCGGGTCGTGCCTTTGAGACGGGAGGTGAGTTACCCTATCAGCCTCTGGCTCAACTCCTGCGCCAACATCTGGACCAGGAAAAAGCCCCAGTCGATCTCCTCTCCGAGACCTGGTTAGCCGAGTTGAGCCGGCTTTTGCCCGAACTGCGGGATCGTTACCCTGACTTACCGCCACTCCAGCAGGATGAAGGCACGGCTCGAGGTCGCCTGTTAGAAGCTATCACCCGTTTGGGACGGGCACTGGCCGACCGGGCGCCGCTGCTGCTCTTTATTGACGATATTCAGTGGGCTGATACCGCTTCGCTGGATGCTTTGCACTATGCCGTATCGAGATGGGTAGAGTATAAGTCTCCTGTTTTGGTACTCCTCTGTGCCCGTGACACCCTATTAGTGACCAAAACCGACGCTCAGTACTGGCTCACCGGCCTCAAAGCGAAAGTGGCCGTCACCCAATTGGCGCTGGCTCCCTTGACCGGTGAAGATACCCTGGCTCTGGTCGCCTCGCTGGAGGCCGGACAAACAGTCATCAGCCACACCGCCCGAGTCGCTGCTGAGGATATGTCATCTGAAACCCAACCCTCTCCGCCAAAATTCAGCGCCTTTGCCCAGGCCCTCTTTACCGAAACGGGTGGGCAGCCGCTTTATCTGGTCGAGACGATCAAAGCCTTGCTGGAACAGAAGGTCTTGATCCCGTACCACACGACCGAAGGCGCCCAGCGTCTGCAATGGAGCACCCTGGCCGGCGAAGCCAGTGGGCGTTTCCCGCTGCCTCGTATCATCCCCACCGGTATTCGCGAGGCAATTTTGGACCGGCTGTCCCGGCTGACTCCCGCGGCGGCGGCCATGCTCACCGCTGCTGCCGTGCTGGGTCAAGCCGCCAGCTTCAGGCAGCTCGCCGAGATGTCCGGGATAAATGAAATGACAAGCTTAGACGCACTGGAAGAATTAATCGCCAAACGCCTGCTGCTGGACACAAACCATGCCGACCAGCCTTACCTGATTGCCCATGACCGAATTCGTGATGTGGTTTATGCGGAAACCAGCGCTCCTCGCAAACAGGTGCTTCACCGCCGTGCGGTAACGACGCTCCAGGGGACAGCCCCGGCTCGTCTGGCTTATCACGCGCTGGCGGCAGGGATGAATGAGGAAGCTTTTCACTACAGCCTGGCTGCCGGCGATATGGCGCTCCACCTTTTTGCGGCCAGTGAAGCTGCGACTCACTATGAGAATGCCCGCAAGTTAGTGGTTGCCGCATCACCGCCCCCATTTGAGATCGCTGCCTGCCAGCATCTATACACCAGTTTAGGCCGGGCGTTGGAATTGAATGCTCAATTTGAGCAAGCATGGGCTGTCTACGAAGAAATGGGTGCCGTCGCCCGGCAGCTCGATGCACCGGCCATGAAGCTGGCCGCCCTGATGGTCCAGGCCACGCTTCGGTCTATACCCTCTCAATCATTTAATCCGAGCGAGGGGCAAGTCCTGGCAGAACAAGCCCTGATTCTGGCCCGCGAATTGGGTGACTCGGCGGCTGAGGTAAAAATCTTATGGAATCTATTGAACCTCTACCGCCCCTCCAGCAAAATAGCCCAAGCCATCGCTTGTGGCGAACAAGCCCTGGCCCTGGCTCGTGAGCTCAACTTACGGGAGCAGATGGCTTTCATCTTGAACGATTTGGCACTACCCTATTGGTTCAGTGGCCACCTGGACCGGGCCCGGGAGTCCCTGCATGAAGCTAGCGTCCTGTGGCGAGAATTGAGCAACTTGCCGATGCTGACCGATAGCCTCGCCGGGTTGGCTGGCCTGGCTGTTGATACGGGCGACTATGATCTGGCCCTGACTTATTCAGAGGAAGCCTTCCAAATCAGCCAAGCTATCGCTAATTTATGGGGACAATCTTACAGTAAGCTTTCCGTCGGTTACATCTATTGGGATCGCGGCCAACCGGACCAGGCCATTACTGTCATGCAGGAATGTCTGCGTCTGGGTGACTTGGCTAACTACCTCACTCCCCAGGTTGGCGTACGCGCCGACATGGCGGCTATCTACGGGGGTCTAGGCGCTATTGAACGCGGCCTCGAAACAGCCCGCCAAGCCCTCACCATCGCCGAAACCCAAATGCCAAACTTTCGACCTTACGTCCTGAGCAAACTGGCTCAGCTCTATCTCCAGCAAGACAATCTTAGCGAGGTTGAAGCCGTTGTTGAGCAGGGAAAAATAGATCCTAACCGGGAAACCCTTCCTTACTATTTCCAGCCTGTTATCCTCACCGAGGTTGAATTGGCGCTAAAGCAAGGTCGCTATGAGCACGGGTTGGCCTCGGTTGATGACTTACTGGCGACCCTAAATCAATTTGGCCTGCGGATATTTATTCCAGAGGCGCTCTATCTGCGTGGACAAACCTTAGTGGCTATGGGGCAAACTGAGGCAGCCCGTGAGACCCTGCTAGAAGCCCAGGCTGAAGCCGAGGCCCTCGGTTCGCGCCGGATGTTATGGCAAATCCTGTTTGCCCTCAGCCAGCTTGAAAGGGACCTGGCTAAAGCCACACAGTGGCGCCGACAGGCCCAAGAAATTGTGGCCTATATCATCGCTAATGTCAGTGATCCTGACCTGCGGACTTCATTTCTCAGGCTGCCGAAGGTTCAGGAGGTACTCGACAGCTCAAGCTAGCATGCGGCGCAAATTATCCAGACTAATCCGTAAACTCTCAAACGGGTCGCCTGGGCACGCATCCTGCTCTACCAGATACCACTTCACGCCAACGGCGTTGGCTGCGGCAAAGATGCCCGGCCAATCCAAGACTCCTGTGCCCACTTCGGCAAAAGTAACGGGCTGGGTGGCGGTCATATCCTTCAGGTGTAGCAGCGGGACCCGGCCAGGCCAGCGGCGCATATACGCCGCCGGGTCTTCGCCGCCAAATTTTAGCCAGTAGGTGTCCACTTCAAGCTGGAGGTTCGCTGGATTGCTCTCTTCAAGCAGAATATCGAGGGCGTACTTGCCGTTAAATCGAACCAGCTCAAAATCGTGATGGTGGTAGCACAGTTGCAGCCCGCTGGCCCGGCATGTCGCGCCAATGCGGTTTAACTCGGCCCCCAGGGCGCGATAATCAGCTTCATTCCCGCGCTGCTCCGGCGGCAGCCAGGGACAAATTAAAAATTTGATCCCCACCGCCAGGTAGTAATCTATCTCACGGGCTAAATTTTGGCGCAAATCGGCCAGCGGGACATGAGCGCTGATACCTTTCAAGTTCAGTTCGTTAAGGGTTTGGGCTAATTCAGCGGCCGTTAGGCCAAAGGTTCCGGCCAATTCGACACCGGCATAGCCCAACTCGGCCACTCGCCGCAACGCGCCGCGTAAATCTTGCGCCGCAGCCTGGCGCACGGTATACATTTGAGCCACAAGGGGTATTTGAGTCATCCTATCTCCTGTTTCATAAAAAACAGGCCCTACATTATGTAGGGCCTGTTTGATTTTCTAAGATCACATTATCTTATCTCGTCAGCCACCTGTCGAAGAGTCTGCCGCCGGTGGTCCGTTCTAAACCACCGGGGCTGAGAGGGTTTCGGTTTGCTCTTTATTGCCGGCTTGCAAGATTTTGAACACAATCTTGCCATCCTCGACGTCTGCCTGAACCGTATCGCCCAGCGCAAAGTCACCGGCCAAAATGCCTTCGGACAGGGCATCTTCAACTTTTGCCTGGATGACCCGGCGCAACGGCCGCGCTCCGAAGTCGGGGTCATAACCTTCTTCGGCAATCAGCCGTTTGACGGCGTCGGTGACCTCCAGGTTCAATTCTTGTTCCTTCAACCGTTCTTGCACCAGATTGAGCAGCAGGTCCACAATTTGGGTGATTTCTTCGCGGCTCAAGGCGCGGAAGATGATGGTGCCATCCAGCCGGTTGCGGAACTCGGGCCGGAACATGCGCTCCATCTCGCTGACAACCTTTTTACGCATCTTTTGATAGGCGGTATCTTCGGTTACCTGATCTTCTCTTTTGACCCCAAAGCCCAGACTGGTTTCACGCTTAATCAAATCTGCGCCGACGTTGGAGGTCAAGATCAGGATGGTATTGCGGAAGTTGACCTTTTTGCCTTTGGCATCGCTCAGGTTGCCGTCTTCCATGATTTGCAGCAGGGTGTTGAATGCCTCCGGGTGTGCTTTTTCAATTTCGTCAAACAAGATAACGCTGTAGGGCCGGCGGCGGACCGCCTCGGTGAGCTGGCCGCCTTCCTCGTAGCCGACATAGCCCGGTGGTGAACCGACCAGGCGGGCCACGTTGTGCCGTTCCATGAACTCGCTCATGTCGAGCTTGATCAGGGCATCTTCACTGCCGAACATAAATTCAGCCAGGGCTTTTGCCAGTTCCGTTTTGCCAACGCCGGTTGGTCCCAGGAAGATAAAAGTTCCGATGGGTCGTTTGGGGTCCTTAAGGCCGGCGCGGGCGCGGCGAACCGCTTTGGAAATGGCTTCGATGGCTTCATTTTGCCCAACCACACGCTTGTGCAGGGCGGCTTCCATTTGCAGCAGCCGCTCCTTCTCCTCGGTTGCCAGGCGGCGCACCGGGATGCCGGTCCACATGGAAACGACCTCGGCAATATCCTCTTCCATCACCTTCGGTTTTTCCAGGGTCGGTTCTTCAAAATCCAGGTCAAGGTCGTCCAGGGAGTCGGTTAAATCCTCCGCACCTCGTATCCGCATCACGTCGTCAAAACGCGACGGCTCGCGTTCAGAAGGCAGGTCACGCATCTCGACAACCTTATCCGTCAGTTCTGAGGCGAAAGGTATCTTGTAAAGGCGTACCCGGGCCGAGGCTTCATCAATCAAGTCAATGGCCTTATCCGGCATAAATCGGTCGGGGACATAACGGGCCGCCAGGTGAGCTGCGGCAAAAAGCGCTTCGTCGGTAATTTCCAGGTTATGATGCGCTTCGTAGCGGCTGCGGATGCCTTTGAGGATCTCGATGGTTTCCTCGATGGTCGGTTCGTCCACCATGACCGATTGGAAGCGGCGTTCCAGAGCGGCATCGCCTTCGATATTTTTGCGATATTCGTCCAGGGTCGTCGCGCCGATACACTGCAACTCGCCGCGGGCCAGGGCCGGCTTGAGAATATTGGCGGCGTCCACCGAACTGCCGGCGGAGCCAGCGCCAACCAGCATGTGCAGCTCGTCAATAAACAGAATCGCGCCCGATTCTTTGATTTCCTCGATGACTCGCTTCAGCCGCTCCTCAAACTGGCCGCGATACATCGTCCCGGCCACCAGTGAGCCGACATCCAGCATAACCACGCGCTTGCCCAGCAGGGTGTCCGGGGCCTGGTTGTTGACAATGCGCTGGGCCAAACCTTCCACAATCGCAGTTTTACCAACCCCAGGCTCGCCGATGAGCGCCGGGTTATTTTTTGTTCGCCGCGAGAGAATTTGAATAACTCGCTCAATTTCATTTTGACGGCCCACGACCGGGTCTAACTTACCGGCTTCCGCCTGAGCGGTCAGGTCGGTGCCAAGCTGGTCAACCAGGGGGGTGCCTTTAGATTCGCGGTTGGGCGTTGAGGTAGCGGATTGAGCGGAGCTTTCCATCATCACCCGCGCCGTTTGCGAGCGAACTTTATCCAGGCCCACGCCCAGGCCCTTGAGCACGTCTACCGCCACGCCTTCACCCGCCCGGACCAGGCCGAGCAGGAGGTGTTCGGTGCCGATATAATGATGCCCCAGCCGCCGGGCTTCATCCACGGCCAGTTCAATGACCCGTTTGGTGCGTGGGGTCAGGCTCAACTTGCCGTACATCGCTCGCTGGCCCCGGCCTACAGTGCGTTCCACCCGCTCGCGGACTTGCTTGGGATCAACGCCCAGGTCGCGGAGAACTCTCACCGCTACGCCGTTTTCTTCACGAACCAGTCCTAACAAAAGGTGTTCGGTGCCGATGTAATTGTGATTGAGACGTTGAGCTTCTTCTTGAGCCAGGGTTAAAACTCGGCGTGCTCGTTTAGTAAAACGATCAAATTTGTCAGCCATGTAATTAATTCCTTAATGAGTCCTGCTTGAAACTTTGGTAATACTGTTAAATTATAACGAAAGCGATTTAGACAAATCGGGAAACAGAGCTTTTCCCGATTTTATGCCTCTATCGTTTCTTTGTCTTCTTCGGAGCCGGTTTCGCTTGCTTCGTCCGTCTTGGTCTCTTTATAAGCCGACCAATTCTCTTTTTCTTCGACCTGTTTCATACTCAGGCCCATACGCCGCCGGTCGGGGTCAATATGAATGATACGCACCTTAACGGCTTGACCTTCAGACACCACCTCGCGGGGATGGGTGATGTTTTTGTCTGAGAGTTCAGAGATGTGGATTAAACCTTCAATGCGATCGTCAATACGAGCAAATGCACCAAAGTTAGTTAACTTGGTAATCACCGCATCCACGACTTGATTAATTTCATAGTAATCAAAAACCTGGCTCCAGGGTTCTGGTTGGAGGCGTTTGAGGCTCAGGGCGACTCGCTGCTGGTCAAGATCCACGCTCAAAATATAAACCTTGACCTCATCGCCCGCTTTTAACACTTCGCGTGGGTGCGAAATGCGCGTCCAGGCCAGCTCTGAGAGGTGGATCAGGCCGTCCACTCCACCGATGTCTACAAAGGCGCCAAAATCGGCCAGGCTGGTCACGCGCCCGGTACGGACGTCTCCTTCGGTCAGCTCGGTCATAAAACTTGCTTTGTTTTTGCGGGCTTCTTCGGCGGCGGCTCGCTCGGAAAGGATCAGCCGGTTGCGGTCTCGATCAACCTCGATGATCTTTAGCAAGAGCTTTTCGCCCATCAGTTGGTTCCAGCGTTCCGGCTTATTGGGGCCGCCAAACTGGGCATTGACCAACTGCGATCCGGGCACAAAACCGCGGATCTGGCCAAAGTTCACAATCAAACCGCCCTTGTTGTTGCCAATCACGGTGCTTTCAACCGTTTCTCCGGCGGCAAAAAGTCGTTCTGCTTCCTCCCAGTCCTTTTCTACTCTGGCCTGGCTAAGCGACAGAACAATATGGGTTTCTTCCTGGTCATTTTCAACGCTGACGACATAGACAGGGATCGTGTCGCCGACTTTGATTTGATCCAACTCTTCGGGACTGAGGTTACTCAAATCCTTGGGATCTACCATACCTTCAGATTTTGCGCCCACATCAACCAGGATTTCGCCTGGACGTTTGCGCGCAACAACTCCCTTAACAATTTCGCCCGGTTTAACCACCCGAACCAAATTGTCCTCCTGGGCTAACAGATCTGCCATTGTCATCATGTTTTCATCATCTGAGCTAATCAAAATGCTCTCTCCCGGTGGAATTGCTCTCAGCCATGCAAAGATATACTCCTTTTGCAGGCTTTAAGCATAAACACATTATACTTGGACTCTATACAAAAATCAAACAGTTTCATAGAGGTCTGTAATTCCAATTTTAGAGCTGGGTCGGGGGAGACAGATCGGAGGAAATCTATTCAGGACAAAATAGCCGTATTTTGACTTGCCCCCCTACGCCGTGTGCAGTTTTTAAATACTAAAAGAGATGCACTCTAAATTTTTAGGATTGATGGATCACCTTGATGGCAACGGCCTCGATTTCAACATTGGCGCCCATTGGCAGAGCCGCCACCTGCACCGTACTCCGGGCGGGCGGGTCGCTGGCAAAAAAGCTGCCGTAGACCTTATTAATTGCCGTAAAATCGCCCAAATTGGTCACAAAAATAGTCGTTTTGACCACATGAGCCAGACTGCTGCCGGCCGCCTCCAAAACGTTAGCCAGGTTTTGCATCACCTGGCGCGTTTGCTCTTCAATCCCACCTTCGATTAATTTGCCCGTTCCCGGCGTCAGCGGAATTTGCCCGGCGGTGTAGATCAAATCTCCTACTTTCACCCCTTGCGAATAAGGACCAATCGCTGCCGGGGCATTTTGAGTGGCAATAATTTCACGTTTTAAGGACATTTCCCCTCCGTTTTTTAGATCCAAAGTCTCGAAGACCTTTGGTATCTTCAGGAATATTGTAGCATAGGGCCTGCCATGCGCCAAAAAGCAAAAATATCCTCTCAACCCAATCCTTAAAATTATTATTTAAGTATTGACTTAATTAAGTGTTTACTGTATAATGCGACTATGGATAAATTTTCTGCCCTGGCTGATCCGACCCGACGCCTCATTCTGGAGATGTTGGCCAGAAGCGGCCAATTATCGGCGACCGAAATAAGCGATCAATTTCAGGTCAGTCCCTCGGCTATTTCCCAGCATCTCAAAGTGCTGCGTGAGGCAAATTTGGTGCTGATGGAAAAACGGGCCCAGCAGCGGATCTACCAGATCAATCGGGAGACCGTGGTTGAACTTGAAGCCTGGGCCAAGCAATTAGCGCAGCAGTGGGATGAGCGTTTTGAGGCTCTGGATGAAGTCCTTGAGGCAGAAAAAAAGAAAATCTTAAAAAATAAAGAGAAAGGGCTGAAGACAAATGACAAAACATAATCAAACAAAAATTACAGCCGAACCCGGCAAACAAGAGATCGTCATCACCAGGGAGTTTGATGCGCCCCGCGAGCTTGTTTTTAAAGCATTCACCCATCCAGAGCTTTTAGTTCAATGGCTTGGACCCCGGGGACTGACTATGAAGCTTGAGACGTTTGAACCGAGAAATGGCGGTTCGTGGCGGTATATCCATACCGACCAGGACGGCAATGAGTATGGCTTTAGAGGGGTTATTCACGAGGTCGCGGCCCCCGAGCGGATTATCCAGACGTTTGAGTTTGAAGGACTGCCGGAAAAGGGGCATGTCACGCTGGAAACGGCGAGATTTGAAGCCTTGTCAGGCGACCGGACCAAGGTAACACTTCAATCTGTGTTCCAATCGGTGGCGGACCGGGATGGGATGGTCCAGTCTGGCATGGAAAGGGGTGTCAATGATTCCCATGATCGTCTCGACGAGCTGGTAGAAAAGCTGCAAAAGTAGAATTTAGATTAACGTAAAATAATTATAAGGAGGCTCTATGCTGCAAAAAATTACCCCCCATTTATGGTTTAATAATAACGCCGAAGAGGCAATGAAGTTTTATACGTCTGTATTCAAGAATTCAAGGATTGTCAGCATCAACCGCTATCCTGATGAATCCCTCGATGAGCATTTCAAAGGCATGGCCGGAAAAGTTATTCAGGGTATCTTTGAGCTGAATGGACAGCGGTTCATGGCTCTTGACGGCGGACCGATGTTTAAATTCAACGAGGCGATATCTCTTTATGTTGAATGCGAGTCGCAAGAGGAGGTAGATTATTTTTGGGAGAAGCTCACCGCTGACGGTGGAGAGGAAAGTATGTGCGGCTGGCTAAAGGATAAATATGGTCTATCGTGGCAAATTGTTCCCAAGCAGCTCGACGAACTGATGGGTGATAAAGATACTGAGAAAACAGGCCGAGTGATGCAAGCGTTGATGCAAATGAAGAAAATTGACATCGAAGGCTTAAAGCAAGCCTACGAGCAAGGATAACTCAACCCGGGTCTCAAACACGGGGCAAAAAGATGTAAATTCAGTCAGTTTAACTAATACGCGCCTCGGAGGGCATACCTCCGAGGTGTGTTGCTTTTAGTTAAAGCCGGTTTAAAACACTGCGTATCTGCTTTGCCCTTTGGATGGCCAGGCTATTCTTGGCGAAACAAAATTGGCTCGGAGCAGTGAAATAGATCATCAAGCCATATCCACTGGCACGCTGAATTCGACCACCTGGCCGGTGACGGTAAAGATAACCCGCTCGCAGATATTGTTGACCCGGTCGGCGGTGCGCTCCAGGTTGTGCGCGGCCCAGGTCAGGTAAGTGGCCTGGTCCATATTTTGGGGATCCTTCATAATATAGGTGATCAGCTCGCTGTAGACCTGGTTATACAGCGCATCTACCTCGTCGTCCTCTGCCGGGATAGAGCGGGCCAGTTCGACATCCCGGTTGATAAAGGCTTCCAGCGCCCGGTGCAGCATGCTCCGGCTTTTCTCGGCCATGCGCGGAATATCTATCAGTGGCTTGATCAGCTCGCCTGGGCCGATCATCAGGTTGATTTTGGCGATACCCTTGGCATAATCACCCATCCGCTCCAGCTCCGAAGCAATATCCAGAATGGCAGCCAGGGTGCGAACATCGCCTGCCGTTGGCTGTTGGGTGGCAATCATGGTCAGGGTATCGTGCTCGATAGCCAGGCGCTTTTCGTTGATCCGCTGATCGTAGGCCATCAGCCGCCGTGAACCGTCCATATCGCGCCGCTTGAGGACATCCACAGCGTCGGTCAGCATACTTTCAACCATGCTGCCTAACAGCAAAACCTCCTCGTGCAGCCGTTTCAAGTCGCGGTGAAAACTTTCTCTGAGCATTGTTATATCCTTTCCGGTGTTGTCGCCTGAAGTGAGGTCAAGCCTCACCCTGATTCAATTCTTTCATCTCGCCCGTCAAGCCGCCTCAGACGAGGCCGGTACCTGGCTGGCAGTCAAATAATCAAGGACTCGCCGGCGAATATCATCCCGCACCTGACGAAACACGGCCAGCCGCTCCGCCTCACTGCCGCTGGCTTTGGCCGGGTCGGGAAAGCTCAGATGGACCTTTTGACCCTGTCCCAGCCAAACCGGGCAATCCTCGGCGGCATCGTCGCAGACGGTGATGACCAGATCGGGGCCGATATAACGGAACTCGTCCACAGATTTGGAGCGGTTGCGGGAGATGTCAATATCAAACTCGGCCATCACTTGAACGGCCAGGGGATGAACGTAGCCGGCTGGTTGGGTTCCCGCCGAATAGGCTTCCCATTGGTCGCCCATAAAGTAATTGACCAACCCTTCGGCCATCTGGCTGCGGCAGGAGTTGCCGGTACAGAGAAAGAGCACTTGTTTGGTGGACATAGTTTACACCCTCTTGACTCTATGCTAAACGGTTGACCACTGACGGCTGACCGCAGACCGCCACACCTTTGGATAAAAAATAGCAGTCGGCGGTCGGTGGTCTGCGGTCATTTTACCCAAACCGTCCGGTAATATAATCCTCGGTCCGTTTGTCCTTGGGATTGGTGAACAACTCCTGGGTAGGCCCATACTCCACCAGCGCCCCGGCCCGGTCATTGCGGTCCATCAAGTAGTAGGCCGTGTAGTCGGAGGCGCGAGCGGCCTGCTGCATGTTATGGGTGACGATGACGATCGTATAATTCTGGACCAGCTCGCGCATCAAATCTTCGATCTTAAGCGTAGCAATGGGGTCCAGGGCCGAACACGGCTCATCCATCAGGATGATTTCCGGTTTAACGGCAATGGCCCGGGCAATGCACAAGCGCTGCTGCTGGCCGCCGGACAGGCTTAAACCACTTTGCTTGAGCTTGTCCTTGACCTCATCCCACAGGGCGGCCTGACGCAGAGATTGCTCGACCAAGTCGTCCATATTGCCCTTGTAGCCGTTGATGCGCGCTCCCCAGGCCACATTGTCGTAAATAGACTTGGGAAACGGATTGGGCTTCTGAAAGACCATGCCGATCCGCCGCCGCACCTCCACCGGGTCTACCGAGGAGTCATAGAGGTTGCGCCCGTGGTACAACACCTGGCCCCTGACGAAAGCGCCGGGAATCAGGTCATTCATGCGGTTGAGCGAGCGCAGCACGGTGCTTTTGCCGCAGCCCGATGGGCCGATGAAGGCGGTGATTTTTTTACGTTCAATCTTTAAGCTTACGTCTTTCACGGCGCGGAAATCGCCGTAGAAACAATGCAGGTCCTGCAATTCCAGGGCGTATTTGCCATTAGGAGAAAGGTTATTATTGCTCATGAAAACCTCCTGCTGTAACGGTTGCGCAGTACAATTGCCAACGCGTTAAGCGATAAGAGTAAAATCAACAAGACCACAATGGCCGCCGCGGCAATATTGCGAAACTCAGCCTGCGGACGGGCCGTCCATTGGTAGATTTGGATGGGCAGGGTGGTAAATTTGGCAAAAACAGTATCGGGGTCAATGGTAATAAAGGTCGAAGCGCCGACAACCACCAGCGGCGCGGTTTCACCCATGGCCCGCGACACGGCCAGGATGGTTCCGGTGAGAATACCGGGGAGAGCATTGGGCAGTACATGCGCCCAGATGGTTTGCCACTTGGTCGCTCCCAGGGCCATCCCCGCCTGGCGCAGCGACAGCGGCACCGCCCGGATCGCTTCCTGGGCATTGATGATGATGACCGGCAGGATGAGCAGGGCCAGGGTCAGCCCGGCAGAGATAATGGTCCGGCCATTCGCTGTGGTGGGGTCGGCCGCCGCGCCAAAAGAAGCGCCGCTGGTGAAAGGTTCCAACAGCCGCACAAAAATGGCCAGACCCAGGATGCCGTAGATGATAGAGGGCACGCCGGCCAGGTTATTGATATTCGTTTGAATGATCGTGTTGACCCGGCGCAGCAAAGGATTGGCCGTGCCGGTGGCGTACTCTTCCAGATAAATTGCCGCGCCCACGCCGATGGGAAAGGCCGTAGCTATGGTGATGGCAATGGTCCACAATGAGCCGAGAATAGCCGTGCGCACGCCGGCCAGGGTAGGGTCGCTGGCCTGGGGTTTGCGGATAAAATCGCGGGTGATCCAGGAGCGAAATTCAACCTCAGCATTAGGGAATTTCTCGGTTGCCTCGGCTTCGATAGTTTCTCGCTTGAACAAAGAGTCAACCAGCGGCCAGGTAGCCACCACTTTAGGCGCGACCACCAACTCTTGGACCAGGTTGTACACATTCTCCGGGTCACGGGCCGGCAGCGAGCAGCGGTTAGGGGCATCAGGCCCGGCGCACTCTGCGGCGTGTTTCTCCGGGTCAAGCGTCAGAAATTTGTCCTCAAAGAAAAGCTGCTCATTTTCCAATTGGCGCAGCTTGCCTTTGGACACCAACAATTTTCGGCCCTGCGCATCCTCGGTGGTTTGGATGAGCGTGACCAGTTCATCCTTGGACAAATCGGCTAACTCGACCCCGCCATAGACCGTCTCGGTAAAGAAATCCAGCGTGCCGCTGTCAGCCCCCGGAATATAACGCTCGATGGGCGTATTGGGCCAACTGGGGTCAACATCTGACCAATTTTTGGCGCCGGTAAAGATTTGCTGCAACTGCTCAAGCGTCACGTCTTTCAAAAAAGTGTTTTCTTGGCTGACCACCACTACCAGGGCATCGGCGCCAACTCGAAATTCGACCACTTCCAGGCCCTTGCTGCGGCAGGCCGCCCGTTCAGCCGTTTTAATGGCCCGGCTGGCGTTGGCGATGTCGGCCTTACCCTGGACGCAGAACTGCCGCAGACCGCCGGTTGTGCCAATATTGTCCACCGTAATTTCGCCGCCGTAGCCTGCCTCGGCAAAACGGGTCGCCAGCCGGTCGGTCAGCGGAAAGACGGTTGAACTGCCCGCCACCGCAATCTTACCCTCTACTGAAGCGGGATCAACAGCCGGCAGGGCAGGGCCGGCTTCCGCTTTGTTGGCCTTTAACCAGTTCGCTTTGGCCTGGTCAAGCGACTCGGCGCTGGCCGGGAAATAGCCTACGTTGTCAATCTCATCGTTGATATGGCTTAGGTAATAATTGATAAAAGCCGCTACCTGGGGTTTCTTGTCCATAATCTGGCCGGCCGAATAGATGAACAGCGGCCGGGCCAGCGGATAGTCGCCGCTTTCAGCGGTTTCCGCCGAAGGCGTCACTCCATTGATCGCCAGGGCCTGCAGCTTGTCCTGGTTGGCCTGGTAATAGGCATAGCCAAAGAAACCAATCGCGTTAGGATTACCCATAATGTTTTCAGCCAGCACATTGTCATCTTCGCTGGACTGGGCGGCCATCACTAACATCTCGTCTTCTTGCAGCTTTAAGACCAGGCTGGCCGGTTCAACCTGATTCTCCACTGCGGTCAGGCCAAAGGCTTCGTTGACCACATTGTAAAGCAGGGCCAACAAGGCCAGCAGGCCAAGTACCAGGGCTGAAATAAAGACCACTCGCCAAAAGCCGGCGTTAAAATTGCGCAGCTTGATAAAACGGTCCAGTTCTTGATTTTCAGGATAGACGCCGGTTTGAGCCGGTTTTGTCTTGACGCTTATTCATACACCTCCCGGAAGTGGCGCACAATATAGCCGCTGATGATATTAAGCGCCAAAGTCATCATAAAGAGCATCAGGCCAATGGCAAAGATGCTGTTGTAATCAATGGTGCCATAGCTCAAGTCGCCGCCGCTGATACGGACGATGTGGCCGGTCATAGTTTCGGCGGCCTTGAAGGGGTTGAAGGTGAAAGCCGGGCCGGCCCCGGCGGCCAGGGCCACAATCATGGTTTCGCCCACCGCTCGCGAGATGCCCACCACAAAAGCGGCCGTAATGCCCGACAGCGCCGCCGGCAGCACCACCTTGAACGATGTTTCCAGCTTGGTTGCGCCCAGCCCATAAGAAGCTTCCCGCAGAGCGCCAGGCACAGCGTGGAGCGCGTCCTCACTCATCGAGGCAATCAGGGGTAGGATCAGGATGCCCAGCACCAGCCCGGCTGAGGCGGTGTTGTAAATTTCGACCACCCCGGAGCCGAAAATCGCTCGCAGCAGGGGGGTCATAAAGGTCAGGGCAAAATACCCGTACACGACCGTGGGGACGCCCGCCAGGACCTCCAGAATAGGCTTGAATAGGCCGCGGGTGCGCGGGCTGGCATATTCGCTCAGGTAGATGGCGGCAAACAAGCCCAACGGCAAAGCAACCAACATGGCGATGGCGCTGGTCATCAAGGTGGCGTTAACCAGCGGCCAGATCCCGAATTCTTTGATGGCCGGCTGCCAGGTGGTGCTGGTGAAAAATTCAACCAGACTGACCTCATCGCTGCCAAAGAAAAGCCAGGCCTCCTCCGTCAGCACAAAGACAATGCCCAGCGTGGTAAAAATGGAGATGGCGCCGGAGGCGAACAGAAAGCCCTGAATCAGCGCTTCGCCTAAACGCAGCCGCTTGCGCAGGCCCGCAGTGGTTATGGCGGCTTCAGTACTGGTGACGGCTGAGGTAGAAGCTCCTATTGCCATATGTTTTGAGATTCCTTTCAAAAAATTCTGGGGTGACAAAGCTTTATCCCTGATATGGCCGCTTTAATGAAATAACGGCAGGTCACGCTTCAAGCGTGACCTGCCAGTCACAAGATTATTCAAACATGCAAAGCCTTAATCGCTGGCGTCGAGCCAATTATTTTTGGCGGTATCGAGGGCAGCGGCAGAGGCCGGGAAGTAACCCACATCCAACACTTCCTCGTTGACAAAGGAGAGGTAGAAGTTGATGAAGGCAGCAACCTGAGGCTTCTCGGCCATGACATTGGCGGCGCTGTAGATGAACAAGGGCCGGGCTAACGGATACTCGCCACTTTCGGCTGTTTCAGCAGTCGGCTCAACGCCATTGATAGAGAGGGCTTTCAGCTTGTCGGCCTGGTTCTGGTAGTAGGCATAGCCAAAGTAGCCGATGGCATAGGGACTGCCTTCCACCCCCTGCACCAGCACATTGTCGTCTTCACTGAGTTGCAGGCTCTTGGCGCTCAGGATCGCTTCCTCACCCTTGCCCTCGTCGGTTGCCTTATCTACCACGTAGACCGGGTCCATCACCGCTTCCACAAAGTAATCGAACGTCCCACTGTCCGTCCCCGGACTGAAGCGCAGGATCGGTTCTGCCGGCCAGCTCGGATCCACATCTGACCACTTCTCTGCATCTGAGAAAATATGAGCCAACTGCTCCGTGGTCACATCCGTCAAAAAGTCGTTCTCGCTGCTGACGACTACCGCCAGGGCATCTGTTCCGACCCGAAACTCTATCGGCTCTCGCCCAATACTCTGGCACGAGGCAATCTCTTCTTCTTTGATGGCGCGGGAGGCATTGGCAATGTCGGTTTCACCGGCCACACAGAACCGCTCAAAGCCGGCTCCGCTCCCGATGCTGTCTACCGTGATGTTCCCGGCGTACCCTTCATCCTGGAACCGTTCGGCCATTCGCTCACTCAACGGGAAAACTGTCGAACTGCCAGCGCTGATGATGTCGCCGGTTACATCCAGCGGGTTCACTTCGGGTAAAGTGACTCCGCTGCCTGCCGCCATCGCTTCTTCCGTTGCCGCTGCTTCGGCCGGTTCGGCTGTCGCCGCTTTGGCCGGTTCAGCCATCACTTCGGCCGGCTCAGCCACGGCCTCCGTCGGTTTAGCCGCCTCGGTAGGCGCGGCTGCCTGGGTGGGTTGTTGGGCTGCCTGTTGTGTTGGCGCTGCCCCGCACTGGGCGGCAACCAGGCTGGTGATGAGCAACATACTCATCAAAATCAAGATCGTTCTTACTTTGGCTTTCATACTACGGATTCTCCTCCATAATTAAAAAAATAGTTTTTCATTTTGAGCGTTTCGCTACCCCGGGTCTTCATGAATGCCAACCCTGGTTATAGTAACGACTGCTTGTAAAGTCATCGTTAATCGAGTTTTAAGAGCCTGTTAAACGAGTGTTAAAAATGTTTAACAGCTCGTAGCAAGGTCTACCTCCATATTCTTGTGCCCAAACCCCGTTTGGATACAAGAATACGGTAAAATGTGCCTTTCAAAGGGGGGTAATGCTGATTTTGTGATCGGCCAGAAAGGTCAACAATTCGGGTGAAGGGGGTAAACTCAGCAGGGTTGTCTTATCCTGCGCTTTTTGGCGCAAGACAAAGTGATAGGTCCCGGATGGATGGGTTGTTTCACGCCAGGTGGAACGAATCAGCACCGGCTCATCTATTTCCCAGCCGGCGGCCAATGCTTTCATAAGCTGGGTAAAACGGGGATCATCGTTTCGGTTCAGCATCGGTTCAAACCGCCCGCTGCACCGGCGGAAATTCTTGCCGGCGCCGGTTTAACAGAGATAGAACCGCTTGCAGGTGACGGTCTTCACTCAGTAAAGCTGCCCTGTGCTCAGGATAAGCCTGGCTCAATCGCTGCCGTTGTCTTATAACCACCAGGCGCTGCTCCAGCCGCGCAATCTTCAATTCGAGCGTCCCTATGGTTTCGGCCATGGTTAGTTCTCCTTTCATTATGTTAACTATCGTTGATTTGTTAGATTAAGCGGGATTATTACATTCATAGAATCATAGTCGGCACTATCTGCCACCACCCGCCGCCACCAGTTTGGACAAATCGGCTTGATCGTAGTTACAGCATACCAAACGCTGGCAATGACCAAAATATCAATGGTCAACCAAATTACTGTAACTCTTAAAAACCAATCCATTGTCTCCAATCCCTTAGCTCAGAATGTAATCGTTGAAATAAAAAATCCATCCTGTATCTAAGATGGATTTTATGACCTTAATTTAAGGGTTCAGTTAACTTGATCTTAAGAGATGGTAAAGATCGGGTTAAGCTTTCTTAACACAAAAGCCGAGCAGGCAATATTTACTTATAGGAGTTACGCGGTGAGCCTAAGCATGTCATTTCGACCGGAGCGGAGCGGAGGGAGAAATCCCTAACACCTCGTCTTGCAAGAGCAGCTTTGAGGGATTTCTCGCTCCTATCGTCGCTCGAAATGACATGACCGCGTGACTCCAGTTACTTAGAGGCCGGCGCGACAGCCCTTTGCGGCGTCGTTTCGAACAACGGCTTCTTGAGCAGGTACAACGCCCCGGTGGTCACCACTGTGCCGACCAAAATCGCCACGATGTACATCGGCAAATTGGTCACGGCGTTAGGAATAGGCAGGACGAAGATACCGCCGTGGGGGACGCGCAGCTCGCAGCCAAACAGCATAGACAAGGCCCCGGTCACGGCGGAACCGGCCATAATGGACGGGATGACCCGGAACGGGTCGCGGGCGGCAAAGGGAATAGCCCCCTCGGTGATGAAGGAAATGCCCAAGACGGCGGCAGCTTTGCCTGCTTCCTGCTCGTCGTGGGTGAAGCGATCCTTGAACAGGATGGAGGCCAGGGCCAGGCCCAGCGGCGGGGTCATCCCGGCGGCCATCGCGGCAGCCATCGGCATGTAAAGTTCGCTGGCCAGCAGCCCGGTCGAGAAGGCATAGGCGGCTTTGTTGACCGGGCCGCCCATATCAAAGGCCATCATCAACCCAATAATCAACCCCAAGACCACCGCGCTCGATTGCTGCATCCCCTGCAGCCAGGCGGTCAGCGCATCCAGGGCCGCCTTAGCAGGCGTGCCGACGACATAGATCATCAACAAGCCGGTTATGGCCGCCCCCAATAGCGGTAAAATCAACACGGGTTTCAGGCCGGCCAGCGTGCTGGGCAGCTTGATAACCTTATTCAGCCAGTTGGTGCTGTAGCCGGCAATAAACCCGGCCACAATCCCGCCCAAAAAACCGGCCCCGATACTGCTGGCCAGCATCCCGCCGATCATGCCGGGGGCCAGGCCGGGCCGGTCGGCGATGGAGTAGGCAATAAAGCCGGCCAGAATGGGCACCATCAGGGCAAAGGCCGAGGGTGCGCCAATCTGGAAAAGCGCCCAGCCGAAGGTGTTAGTATTTTCATACACGTAAATACCGCCAAAGGCAAAGGCCAGGGCAATCATCAACCCCCCGGCGACGACAAAGGGCAGCATATAGGAGACGCCGGTCATCATGTGTTTGTAAGCGCCGGTGCGGCTGGCCGAACGCTGCTTTTTGAGCTGTTCCACTTCCGCGGCCAGGTCGGCTTTGGCCGCGCCGCCGCCTTGGGCCACGGCCTCAGCTAGCGCTTTTTCAACCACCTCAGCCCCGTTGTGGATGGCGGCTTTGGTCGAGGTTTCGTAGATGGGCTTGCCCGCAAAGCGGCTTTTATCAATCTTGGTATCGGCGGCAATCAGAACAATATCGGCCTCCCGAATCTCCTGCTCGGTCAGGGTATTCTGGGAACCGACTGACCCCTGCGTCTCGACCTTGACCCAGTGGCCCAACGACTCAGCCCCCCGTTTGACCCCCTCGGCGGCCATAAAAGTGTGGGCAATGCCGGTCGGGCAGGAGGTGATGGCTACAATTTTCTTTTTCTCGCCGGTAGTTTCTGCTTTGGGCAGGGCCGGAGCCGGCTCAACTTCGGGGATGACCACGTTCTCCCTGGCTTCGCCCAGGGCGGCCTCGATAACCGACTTGGTGAAGCGAATGGCCTCGCTGGTCGAGGCGGCATAAACCGGCTTGCCGGCAAAACGGCTCATATCTATGTGGATATCGGAGCTGATAATGACCACGTCGGCGGCGGCAATCTCGCGGTCAGACAGCACATCCCGCGCCCCTTCGGCGCCTTGCGTTTCCACCTTGATCTCGTGCCCCATGGTCGCGGCGACTTTTCTGAGCGCTTCGGCGGCCATAATGGTGTGGGCGATGCCCGTGGGGCAGCCTGTAACTGCCACGATCTTTGACATTTTTTCCTCCTCGGCTGTTAATTTAAATGGTTGATGTTAACTTGATTTTTGAAATTTTCGATGATGTCCAGGGACGGCAAACCCAAGCCAACCTGGGAAACGGCGCTGGCTGAAAAGGCCGTCGCCAGGCGGGCGCAGTCGGCCAGCGACAGCCCTTGCGTTTTGCCGGCCACCGTGCCGCTGACCATCGCATCGCCGGCCCCGACCGTACTTTTGACGGTGACTTTGGGCGGCTGGGCCAGCACCACCTCCTCGGTCTCTACAAAAATGGCCCCGGCCGCGCCCATTGAGACCACCACCGTCTGCATGCCCTGGGCCAGCCAGCTTCGCGCCGCCTGAATGACTGCCGCCTGGGTTTCGAGCCGGTGTCCGACCAGCTCCTGCAGTTCGTCAATATTGGGTTTTACCAAAGTGGGCGCAGCCGGCAGCGCCTGGCGCAGCGCCTCGCCGCTGGTATCCAGGGCCACGGCGCGGCCTTTGCTCTTAATCAATTTCACCAACTCCCCGTAAATGTTGGGGTTAAGGCCGGCCGGAATGCTGCCGGCCAGCACAAACCAGGCACAAGCGGCGGCCAGTTCCTCGACAATCTGGAAGAGTTGGGCCGCGTCGGCTTCGGTCGGAGCCTGGCCGGGAAAGTTGAGGTCGGTAGTTTCCTGGTTGACCTCGTCAATAATTTTGATGCCGCTGCGAGTCTGCCCGGCAATCCGCACAAAGCGGTCCTCGATCTTTTTGCGGGCAAAAAGCTGCTCAAAAATGGTGCTGTTTTCGGCTCCCAGGAAGCCGGTCACGGCCAGAGAGAAGCCGTAATCAGCCAGCACAGAGGCCACGTTAACCCCTTTGCCGCCAGCGTTGGACTGTTCCCATGCTACGCGATTCACCTGGCCGGCTTTGAAGTTGGGAATGGACACCGTCCGATCAATGGCCGGATTCAGGGTGATGGTGGCTATCTTCACGGTTTTATTGATCATGCTTTCTCCTTTCACTTCGTTCAAGACAGATCTTTTGAAGTTTAATGACCAAATTCGGTAATGTATTTGTAAGATTTGGAGGATTGGAAGGTTGGATAGAGACGCCTTATCCAGTCTTCCAGCCTTCCAAACTTTCCAGGTTATTACCGATTTTGAAAATCAAAACTCATCAGGAGATGGTCAAACGGCGTACCTGGGCGGCATTGCGGCAAGCCAGGGCTTCTTTAGCCAGCGCCTGAGCCTTGGCCAGAGAAACCTGGCGCAGCCTGGCTTTGACGGCGGCAATGCTGGGGATGCTCATACTCAGCTCGGTCACGCCCAGGCCCACCAGGATGACCGCCCCCTGCGGGTCACCGGCCACCCCGCCACACACGCCGACCCACTTTCCGGCGGCTTTGGCCGCCTGCACGGTTTTGTCAATCATGCGCAGCACGGCCGGGTGCAGGCCATCGGCCTGCCGGGCCAGCATGGGATGCAGGCGGTCCATGGCCAGGGTGTATTGGGTCAGGTCATTGGTGCCGATGGAGAAGAAAGCGACCTCTTTGGCCAGCTCCTCGGCCATCACTACCGCCGAAGGGACCTCGATCATAATCCCAATGTCCACCGGCTCGGCCCCAACCTCCTGCCGGGCCTGCTCGGCAAAATCCTGCGCCGCCAGCAAATCTTCCACCGTCGAAACCATCGGGAACATAATCTTGACCGGCCCGTGCTGGGACGCCCGGTAGATGGCCCGCAGTTGCGGCATAAAAAGTTCCGGTTTGGACAGGCACAGGCGGACGCCCCGCACGCCCAGGAAGGGATTGGCCTCGGCGGGTAAGTTAAGGTAGGGTACTTCCTTGTCGCCGCCGATATCCAGGGTACGGATAATGAGGGGCAGCCCGCTCAGCGCTTTGACCATCGTCAGGTAGGTTTCAAACTGCTCCTCTTCCGTCGGGGGAGCCGAGCGCTCCAGAAAGAGAAATTCGGTCCGCATCAGGCCCACGCCTTCTCCGCCGGCGTTGACGGCCTGCTCGGCTTCGCCAGCCTTACCAATATTGGCCACCACCTCCACCCGGTGACCGTCGAGGGTTAGGGCCGGTTCGTAGCGGCTGCGATATTCGGCGTCGCGCATCTCCTGCAGGACCACCTGCACCTGCCTGGCCGACTCCACGTCGGCCTGGCTGGGTTCCAGGTAAAGGTTGCCGCTGTTGCCGTCCAGAATTCCCAGCACCCCCTCTGCCTGGCCCAGGACCGCCGGGCCGGCCCCGACAATGGCCGGAATATCCAGCGAGCGGGCGATAATGGCCGTGTGGGAGGTGGGGCCGCCGCTGGCCGTGCAGAAGCCCAGGATGGTGGCCGGGTTCAGGCTGGCCGTGTCCGAGGGAGTCAAATCCTCGGCAATCAGGATGACCGGCTCTTTGGGCACAAACGGCTCGTCCTCCACAACCCCGGCCAGCAGTTTGAGCACCCGGTTGCCGACGTCGCCCAGGTCAACCGCGCGGCCGGCGATGACCGGGTCATTCACCTGGGCCATGGCCTGGACCCGCTCCTGGATGGTCTGCTGCCAGGCCCAGCCGGCGCTGTGCCCCTGTTTGATGAGAGCGGTGGTGTCGTTAACCAGGTCAGGATCGTTGAGGAACTCGGCGTGGGCCCGAAAGATAGCCGCCTGCCCGGCCCCGGAGCGCTCTTTGACTTCCTGGTAGAGCTGGTCCAATTCCACCTGGGCCGCGGCAATCGTTTTATGCAGTTTCACCTCTTCCGCCACCACGTCCCGCGCCGTCGCTTCGACCACAATTTTGCGCTGCTGGAAAAGCCGGATGGGGCCAATGGCCAGGCCGGGTGAGGCGGCGATGCCGGGGATGGTTTTGCCCACCAGGGTGGGCGTCCAGCCGTGGGCCAGAGTCACCGTGGCCTTTTCTTCTTCTTCGCCCAGGCCACTTTCGACCGCTTCCCGTAAAGCCCACAGGGCGGCCTCCGCATCCGGCCCCTGGGCCATAACCCGAATGGTGCTGCCGCCTTCGACCCCCAGTTGCAGCAGCGAAACCAGGCTTTTGCCGTTGGCCACTTTGCCGTTGTAGCGCACGTGAACGTCGGCCTGGAACTGTTTGGCCAGGTCCACAAAGGTTGTGGCCGGACGGGCATGCAGGCCGTGCGCGCCCTGGACGGTGACTTCGACAAAATTGAGAAAATCCGGTAGTGTTTCGCCGGGAATAGGGGGAGCGGCTGCCTGGCGCGAACCGCCCAGTTGGGCCACAATTTCATTGGTATCGTCGGTTTCGGATAGCTGGTGGATGAGCGCCTCGTCGCCCAGGACACGGGTGAGGTTGGCCAGGACTTCGAGGTGTTCATCGGAACGGGCAGCGATGCCTACTATCAGGTGGGCGGTTTCGCCGGGGTTCCACTCGACCCCTTGAGGAACTTGGAGCACAGCGATGCCGGTGCGCAGGATCAGCTCGCGGTCCCTGGGCAGCCCGTGGGGGATAGCTACCCCGCTGCCCAGGTAAGTGTTGGCGACCTTTTCGCGGGCCAGCATGCTGTCTATGTAACCTGCTTTGATGTACTCGCTCTTAACCAGCAGGTTGCCTACTTCGCGGATCGCCTCCGCTTTAGTGGTGACACGGGCGTGAAGTTGAATGTTACTTTTTTCCAGTTGCATCATAGTCTACTCCTTTGTATCTTTGTTTCTTGGCAAACTGTCAATTTTAGTCTCTGGGTTGGCCGAATCCTTGTAATCGTTTGCAAATAATTGTAAACGATTACAAGGATTTTGTCAAGAGGTAAAACGAAATTTTAAGGTCAACGTTGTTTTTATAGGAGTTACGCAGTTCGAGGTAGTTTAGCCCCTTGCGGGCGGGCAGAGCCGAAGGCCCCCTACTGGTAAAGCCCTAACCTATGGTCCAACTGTGTAGCTCATATTTTAGATAGGTTGATCCGATTAACTGACCGATTTAATCTTTCACCATTCGTTACCCTACACCTATATGAAAGTGGCAAAATATGGACAGGATTTACAAGATTAACAGGATAATTTTCAATAAAAATCTTGTAAATCCTGTTAATCCTGTCTAATCTTTTGGGCTGAATTTGCCTTGTGTAGGGTAACGAACTTTCACCACAGATAACGCCGGCATGGCAAGTTCAAAGTCAGTAGAAAAGCATCCCGAGTAGCCGGAGCAGAGCGGAGGCGTATCGAGGGGTGCGGTCAACGGATGGAATCGGGGCGAACCCGCACCCCTCGATACGGCTATCGCCTACTCGGGATGCTAGTCACACTTTTGTCAAGCGACCTTGAACATGCCTTGAGAACGCCGGTCCATGTTATTGACAAAGGTTTGGTAATCGTTTACAATATCAATAGATTACAGTCTGTTTTTTAGCAGGAATAAATCAAGCCGGGAGTCTATTCACCTATGATCAGTATCAAGGAAGTTGCCGACGCCGCCGGAGTCTCGACGGCAACGGTCTCGCGGGTGTTGGCGGACAAGCCCCATGTCCGGCCCGAAATTCGTGAACGCGTTTTGGCCGTTGTGGAAACGCTGAATTACCGCCCAATCGGGTGGCGCGCAGTTTAAGAGCGCAAAGTCACACACGATCGGTTTGATCATAGCCGATATTCAAAATCGTTCTTTACCTCGGTCAGCCGCGCCGTGGAGGATATGGCCTACGAGCACGGCCTGAGCGTCTTTTGTGCAATACCGATGAAACCGGACAAGGAAGCCATGTACCTCGACCTCATGCGGGATGAAAACGTGGCCGGGTGATCTTAGCGCCGACGGCCAAACCGCCGACTCTTTGCCGCCAGGGTCAAGCTCGATATCCCGATAGTGGTCATTGATCGGCGGGTGCGGGGCGTGGAGGTGGACAGCGTCCTCATTGACAATGTTGAGGCGGCCTGCAAATTGTTGAGCACCTGCTTGACGATGGTCATCGGCGCATTGGGGCCTTGTTCGGCCTGGCAGCACCACCGGACGCGAACGGCGCGAGGGCTTTTGCAGGCGTTTAAGGCCCGCGGCCTTAAACCGGCGCTGGAGCTGCTCAGCTACATTGATGTTAGAGAAGAGGAGGGCTATAAAGCGACCCAACAGTTATTGGGTTTACCTGAACCGCCGGAGGCCATTTTAGCCAGCAACGGCCTGATGGCCGTAGGCGCTTTCGCGCGATTCGGGAGAACAAGCTGTCCATTCCCGACCAGATTGCCTTTGCCAGTTTTGACCGGACCACCTGGAGTTCTCTGGTTGAACCGGCCATTACCCTGATTGAGCAGCCCACTTACGAGATTGGCCAAACGGCCACGGAACTCCTGCTCAAACGGCTTGAAGAGCCGGCCCGCCCCACCCGCGAGGTCATTCTTAAAGGCAAGTTAATTGTCCGGCAGTCTTGCGCCAGGCACAACGGAAGCTAGACCCAATACTTTTCAAATAACGCTTTCTGGACATGGAGGAGCGGAGCATCCTCAGATGCGGAGCAGCCCCGTTCGCATCTGAGGATGCTCACTCCTCAAACATGTCATTTGGTTACCCTACACCTGTCTGAAAGTGGCAAAATATGGACAGGATTTACATGATTAACAGGATAATTTTCAGTAAAAATCTTGTAAATCCTGTTAATCCTGTCTAATCTTTTGGACTGAATTTCTCTGGTGTTAGGGTAACGAAACATGTCATTTTGAGCGACGATAGGAGCGAGAAATCCCTCTAAACTATTCTTGCCCGATGACGCTATAGGGATTTCTCCCTCCGCTATGCTCCGGTCGAAATGACATGCTCAGGCCCACCGCGTAAGTTCTGTCATTTACAGGAGTTACGCGGTGGGTGGAAAAGCCCTCCCTAAATCCCTCCCAAAGGGAGGGACTTGTTAGTTCTCCCCGTGGGGAGTTAGAGGGGGCAAAGCCTTCAACTGCGTAACTCCTGTCATTTAGCTATGGCTGATCGCCGGGCGGGCCAACGGGCGTGCGGGGTGGAGCGGTACGCCAGAGTAAATCTATTTCTGCGGGGGTCAGATGGTACGCTGTAGTGACCAGGGTGGCCAAGCGCTGCTCAAGCTGTTTCATCTCTCCCTGAAGCTGGCGCAGCAAGGGAGTGTATTTTTGGTAGGTATCGCGCAGGACGCGCATATCGGCGGGGGTGAGACGGCCCGCCGAACGAGGCCGGCGGCGCTCGATTTCTTTGAGGAAATTCTCTTCGCTGAGCGAGGCAAAGGCAGTGATCTGCTGGCCCGGTTTGTCAATTCCGAATTGCAGCTTGAGCCAATCGAGGACATCTCTCACGTTTTGGCGCTGCTCTTGGGTCAGGGCAATCAACCGCTCCACGGCCGGCTCTGCCTCGGCCCGAATTGCCTCAGTTGGAGGAGCAATGGGGAGAGTTTCAGTAAAAGAGTAGATTAATCTGAGTGCTTCATCCTTCCCGTGCATTGCATTTCGCCACATATACGCCCAAATCAGCGGAGAATTGACTACAGCCAATAAGTAAAGGTCTGTCGTCGGCCATACGTATGCAGTGTTGAGAAGATAAACAGCCTTGTTGGTAA
This sequence comes from Anaerolineales bacterium, assembly GCA_015075185.1. GTDB lineage: Bacteria > Chloroflexota > Anaerolineae > 4572-78 > J111 > DSQQ01. The sequence goes on from JABTUW010000007.1 coordinate 391,194, forward strand.
ACGCAAACTGCGGTCTCCAAGCTATATCGGTGTGAATAATTTTGGGCTGCTCAAAAACCTCATAATATGCACAAGAACGCAACTCCCACCAATAGCGCCCCTGATCCTGGCGTTTGCGCAGTTCATTTTCCAGCGGTTTGAAATGTTGATACAGAGCCGGGAAAGTTTGGGCAAATACCGGCTCGGCCTGGTCGCCTGACCCTGCCCAGGGCCAGGGGTAGTTGTCGCTGGACTTGAGCAGGATCATCCACAGTCCGGCCCATTCCGGCGTCCAGCGCTTAATATCCTGTCCCCGCAAATAGGGTTGAATGACGGCGGCACAATTTGGGTCAGCTTGAATCAGGCGTTCTCTGGTTGGGGTATCAATCAAAAATACCTGATTGAGACCGGTTAAAATTCCCCGATATGGGGTTGCCTTCATAAATTCCGTCAAAGGGATACCAGTATGGCGAAGTTTCTCCATTAGCTCATCCACGTCGCCCCGCTCTAAACTCCACGGTTGGGCGCTGAAGCGCTTTGCCGGCACGTGATAACTGTGCTGCCGGACATAAGTTGGTAACTCGACCTGCCCCCAGATTTCACGGGGAAAGAGGCAAATTTCGGTTTGATCTGCCGCATCGTCTGGCTGCTCTGCCTCTGGCTTGCGCAGCACAATGATACAGGGGAATGTGTCAGCATCGGCAAAAATAGGGGCGTGGCCGAAATCTACGATCTGCTCGACCATGGCCGTCCTGGCAAAGTAACCTCGCAGCGGCTCGCCGTAACCCGCCCGCAGCCACTTGTTCGTGACGATATACGACAGTCTCCCGTTCGGTCGCAATAATTCTAAGCCTTGACGGTAGAAGTAAACGTAAATGTCGGCCACACCGTCGTAAACGGTGCTATGCGCCTGAGCCAGGTAAGGCTTAATGGCCGAAACCTGCTCCTGCCGCACGTAGGGCGGGTTGCCGATCACGGCGTCGAAGCCCGCGCCGGGCAGGAGCTGGCCGCTGCGGTCGAAAAAGACTTCGGGGAACTCCAGCTCCCAGTGGAAAAAGCGGTGCTGGCCGGCCAGGCCGCCGGCCTGGGCCAGAATCCGCCCGTAGTGGGGCAGCTCGAAGCCGCCGTGCAGGACAAAGCGGGCCAGGCCGCTCCAGACCGTTTCGTCCAGCTCGGGCAGGCCAAAGGCGCGGGCGGTCCAGACATCGGCCAACTGCCTGGCCCTGGCCGTGACCTCCTCGACCACCTGGCGGTACAACTGCTCGGCCTCCTGCACCTCGGCCAGGGTGTCGCTGGCCAGCCGCTCGATCTGGTTCATAAAGCCGGTCGCGGTGCGCATCGAGCCGGCAAAGGCGCTGTCGTCGAGCATCGAGAGCTGCCCGGCGGCGCGCGCGGCGGCTTCTTTAGACCTGGCAGGTCGGCGGGGCCGGGCGGGTTTACCCGCTCCACCCTCTAACGGCAAATCGGCTACCCGGCTGCCGATGAGGCTGTTGCCGCAGCGCAGGTGGTGATCCAGAAAGCTGAGCGGCTTGCCCCTGGCGACGGTGGCCAGCCACAGGCTCAGCTTGGCCAGCTCCACCGCCAGCGGGTTGACATCCACGCCGTAGATACAGTTCTGGGCCACCCGCCGCCGCCAGTAGGCCAGGTCGCTTTCGCCGGCCGCGTCGGGGGGCGGGTGCAGGCCCAGCTCGACCATACTCCGGGCGATAAAGTCGGCCGCCTCGACCAGGAAATGGCCCGACCCCATGCTCGGATCGAGGACATTGATCGAGAGGATGGCTTGCGCCAGGGCGGCGGGATCGGCGTCAGGCGAGACATCCGAAGAGACCTCAAAGGTTTTCGCGGAGCGTACCTTTGAGGTCTTGGCCGATAGCACCGGCCGGACCGTCTGCTCGACAATGTATTTGACGATGGTGTCGGGAGTGTAGTAGGAACCGGTGGCCTTGCGCTCGCCTTTGTCGGTGGTCAGGTAGACTTGGCCGGGGGGGACCTCACCCCCGGTGGGAGCGGAGGCGGACAGCCCCCCCTTAATCCCCCCCAAAGGGGGGGAGTTAGAGGGGGGCAAAGCAGGGGTATAAATTTCCTTCCCTTTCTCCACCCGGACGGTCAACGGCTGGTCGGCCACCTGGACCCGGTATTCCAGCAAGCCTTCGTAAATGCTGCCCAGGTGGCGAATTTCCAGGTCGCGATAATCCACAAAGACGCGCTGCCGGGTCTGCGGGTCAACCGTGCGGGCCAGCAGGTCAACGGCCTGGCGCAGGTGAACATCGCCGACCTGATAGGTGTCTAAAAAAGAATCGGCCCTGGCTTTGAACAGGCCGCCGTTGTACGCGGGTACGTCCAGGTCGGGGTTGCCGCTGTCAATGACCTGCCACAGTTGGCGCAACTGCTGCCAGAAGGTCGTCATCGAAGGGGCGGCGGGCTGGCCGTGGTCCAGCTCGCGGGCCAGCCGCTTTTTCATGGCGTCGAGGCTGTAGCTGCGGCTGTAGAGAGCATTGTCGGGCACGGGCAGCAGGCCCCGGCTCTCGGCGTAGAGGATAAAGAGCAGGCGGTAGAGCACAATCAGGCTGTGGTCGTAGATGGCTTTGAGGGTGGCCGGGTCAGGGGTCAGCTTGTTGGCCGGGAAATCCAGAAAGCCCTGGGCCAGGTGGCGCAGCGCCTCGTAGACCTGATGCCGCGGGCATAAGCCCGGCTCTGCTCCAGGGCCTGGGTCAGCCAGGCCGGGACGCCGGGCCGGTCAATGAAGGCTTCACGCCGGAAGAAAAGGTAAAAGTATTTGAAGGTTTCGGGGTCGCCCTGGTCGAGCAGGGCCGGCAGGTCCACCTCGTAATAAACATCCAGCTTCTCGGCGGTAGCGCGGTGGACCAGCCGCCAGTGGCGGCCGTTGGTCAGGATGCCCCAGGGCAGGCCGCTGTGCTGGACATAGATGTAAATTTGCAGGCTGGGGTTCTCGCTGAGGACCTGGCCTTTTTTGGGCGTGAGCGGCGCCACGGCCTGATCAAGCGGGCGGTCCCAGGCTTTCGCGTCGGCCACGGCCAGGGCGGTGGCGGCCAGTTCCTCGCCGTCGAACGCGCCGCTTTTGGCCTTGGCGGCCTGGCGGCTGGCCTCATCCGGGTACAGGAGATAGTCGGGCTTGCGGGTGCCAAAGGGGGTTTTGAGCGGCGCTTGCACGTTAAAGACGTGGCCCAGGGTCTTGAGAACGGGCCGGATCCATTCGTCTTCGGTCTGGGCTTCGTTGTCGTGGTGGGGGGTAAAGGCGGTCCAGCGCCGGCGAAGTTCGGTCAAAACCGCTCCAACGTCGGCGGCGCGCCACTCCGGCAGATCGCTCACCCGGTGGTCCAGGTAATAATCGGCAAAGAGGTAATGATTGTGATGGGTTTGGAGAAAGCGCTGCTGCGGGCTTGGCAAGGCCGACCTCCTTAGGTTCAAGTATAACCATGAAGTCACCTTACGTCAACCAGATGAAATGCTCTCTTAGAAACAAAGGTAGTAACCTGAGTTCGGGTTTCCCAAATCGCACCCTTCGATACGCCTTTCGCTTCGCTTAAGGCTACTCAGGGTGCGCTGATAAGCCGAAAATCACCCTGAGTAGGGCGTCAGCCCGTATCGAAGGGTGATTTTCGAGCTAATTTCGGACTGAGGTTAGTAGCTAAATTGTAAGTGACGGTTTAGGAGTCCAAAGCGGAGCTTTGGGACTCCATGACTTACTTCGCAACCACGCCCGAAACAAAAAAGACGTTGATCAACAGTGTGATCCAACGTCTTGATGGGGGAGGTGGGGGAGATAATCCACCTGACCTCTGGGTGGGGCGTCACAAAAATGCCTCGGGAGAGCTTTTAGCACAATTGTCACGCCCCAAGAATGAGAAACTAAAGGTCGGCCTGCGCCTAAAGTAAGGCTGTTTCGATAGATACATTGAATTACCGGGCGGTCCTAAATGCTAGAGTTATTTACCTTCATTCCGAAGGGATGTCGGCTACAAGCACCTCGATGGTCAGGATTATGGCCGCAATGGAGGCGGCATTTTCCAGGGCGCTGCGCGTGACCTTGACCGGGTCAATAATGCCGGCGACCACCATATCTTGATACTGCCCTGACATCACATTGTAACCAATCCGGTCATTCTTTTGAGCCTGCTGCCGGCAACGCACATTGGCGACGATGACCGCCCCTTCCAGACCCGCATTGCTCGCAATGCGGCGCAGCGGCTCTTCCAACGCCCGGCGCACGATGTTCAATGCTGTGGCTTCGTCGGGGTCCAGGATAGTTAGCCCATCCAGGGCGCAAATAGAATTCAGCAAGGCGACGCCACCGCCAGGGACGATACCCGCCTCAACCGCGGCCTGGGTGGCGTTCAGGGCATCTTGAATCCGCTGTTTCTTCTCCTTGAGTTCGACCCCGCTCGCTGCTCCCACCTTAATGATGGCGATGCTGCCGGTCAGCTTGGCCAACCGCTCTTGGAGCTTCTTTTGGTCGGAGTCACCGGTTACATATTCAAGCTCGGTCTTAAGCTGGCAGATTCGCCTTTTAAGGGCGGCTTCGCTTCCGTGCCCACCCAGGAGGATGGTCTCATCTTTAGTGACCACTACCTTATCGCAGGAGCCTAAATCGGCCAGGCTGGCTGACTCGAGCCTGCGTCCCATGTCCTCACTCACGACGGCGCCGCCGGTGAAGCTGGCTATATCCTGAAGCATGGCTTGGCGCTGCTCGCCAAAGCCGGGGGCTTTTACAGCCACCAGGTTCAAGGTTCCTTGCAGTTTATTGAGCACCAGGGTCGTCAGGGCTTCCCCTGCTATATCGTCCACAATTACCACCAGGTTAGGGTTGCTGAGCCGGGCGAGCTTTTCCAGAAGGGGGACCAGATCGGCGGCGGCCTTAATCTTCCGGTCATAGAGCAGGATGTACGGCTCCTCAAGCACGGTGGACAGGGTCTCGGCATGGGTGATAAAGAAGGGCGAGAGATACCCCCGGTCGAACTGCATGCCCTCCACATATTCGGTTTCAATGCCCAGGCCATGACCGTCCTCGACGGTCACCACCCCATCTTGGCCCACTTTATCCAGCACTTCGGCGATCAGCTCCCCAATTTCTTGATCCCGTGCGGCGATGGCGGCCACATGGGCCATCTCGGCTCGGGTGCAAATCGGAATTGCCTGCTCCTTGAGGGCAGTGGATACGAGCGCCGTCGCCTTTTCCAACCCTCGTTTGAGGAGCATGGGATTGGCCCCGGCCGCCATATTCTTCAATCCCTCGCTGACCAGGGCGTGAGCCAGGACCGTTGCCGTCGTAGCGCCATCGCCGGCGATCTCGTTGGTCTTGGTCGCGGCTTCCTTGAGCAGTTGCGCGCCCATATTCTCATAAGGATCTGCCCACTCCATCTCCCTGGCTACCGTCATCCCAGCGTGGGTGATGAGGGGAGCGCCCCACTTTTGGTCAAGGGCTACGTTGCGCCCTTTAGGACCCAGGGTGGTCGCCACGGCCTGAGCCAGTTTATCAATGCCGGCCTTCAGGTGGCGGCGCGCCTCATCTCGAAAAATCAGTTGTTTGGTCATCTTCGTTGTGATAAATTTCAACCACTAACCGGCTCCTCTGCCAGAGGTAGCGGTATTGATTTAAGCTCGCGGAAACTGACCAATCGTCCTTGCTCTTCATCCCAGAGGCTGAGAAAGATGGACTTGAAACTGGACCACAAGGTCAAAACCACCACCTGTTGGAATAAAGGATTTTCTTCATGACACTTTTCCAAAAGATAGTTGGGAATGCGGGGACTGAGATGGTGGATATGGTGAAAGCCGATATTGCCGGTGAACCATTGCAATATTTTGGGGAGTTTATAGTATGAACTTCCCCGCAAGGCCGCCAGGGTATAATCCCACTCCCCATCTTTGGCCCAATAGGTGTCCTCAAACTGGTGCTGGACAAAAAACAACCAGGCTCCTAAGGTAGCCGCCAAAAGGGTAATGGGTAATTGAACCAGTAAAAAGGCCTTAAAGCCGATGGTTAAACTCAGTCCCGTTATCGCTACGGCCAGGGCCAGGTTAGTCCACCCCACACTGGCTCTCTCTCTTTTCCAGGATTTGGAATCGGGATGGGGAAAGCGATACAAGACCAAAAAGAGCAGGGCAGGCGCCAACCCAAATAGGATCAGCGGGTGACGATAGAAGCGATATTTGAGCCGCCCCCATTTAGACTGCTGTAGATATTCTTTGACGGTCATGGTGTAGATATCGCCGATGCCGCGATGTTCCAGGTTGCCGGCTGAGGCGTGGTGAATGGCATGACTCTTGCGCCAGTAATAGTAGGGGGTTAAGGTCAGTAAGCCGCAGACAGAGCCGAGATAATCGTTGGCTTGCCTGGATTTGAAAAAAGAGCCATGCCCGCAGTCATGTTGGATAATGAAGATGCGCACGAGCAAACCGGCGGTCGGCACAGACAGGGCCAGAGTCAGCCAGTAGCTGTAATCCAGGCTGAGAACCATGAAGTACCATAACAGAAAAAAGGGGATGAAGGTGTTGACCGCCTGCCCAATACTTTGCCGGGTATCTGAGGTTTGGTATTTGCCTATCAGGGTTGTCCACGTTGTTTTGTCGGGTTTGGTAGAACGATCAAGATATAACTCTTTTTTCGAAAATGTCGTCATTGTTCTCCTTATAATAAATAATATGGATCAATTATGATTTGCTCTGGTACAAGCGGGTCAGAAGGAGGGATGAAGTGTCGTCTCCCTGTTGTTTATGCTGAAGCGCGAGTGCATAGCAGTCGAGACACATGATCCCCTCTTTCGACATAGCCGCATCATTTTCTTCCACCCACTTTTGGCAGGTGATACATTGATACTGGAGAGCTTGGCTTTTCAGCCTTACTTCTTTGCCCTCGTTGCTTCGCCTGCGCACGACTTGGGTATCGTCAGTTAAGTAGCAGGGCTGTCCTTGATGGGGGTCGCCATAGCTGGCATTTACCCAACCGAATTCCGGCTCTTCCCTCAATGTTTCTTTGATCATGAGCGCCGTTGATCCGGGCAGCCGGAATTTCTCGCCGATGACCAGGTGCCCAAATTTTGTAATGTTCATTTCATGCTCTACTCGACCCACGAAGTCAGTCCAACCCCGGTAAAGGTTGTAATAACGCCCTCTTGCTCGACATGGCCGACAAACTCACCTAGACTGTTGTAGACTTTCCAAATTGCCATTTATACGCTTCTGAGGTTCTTGCTTCTTCTAAGCCTCACCAACCATGTGAGAGGATGGGCCAACAGCGGGGACATCAATCTTCACGAATCGCGCCCGTTCGGGTAGGGTCAAAGTTGGCCGGCCAGGCGGTGGCCTGGTTATACCTGGCTGCACTAAGATTGGCCCCGCTGAGGTTGGCCTCTTTAAGCGTGGCCTGTTTGAGGTTAACCTGCCGCAGGTCTGCGCCGCTAAGGTCCACTCGGCTAAGATCAGCTCTGCTCAGATTCGTCTCTCTCAGGTTGGCCTGTCTGAGATTCGCCCCGCTGAGATTGGCCCGGCTCAGATTGGCCTGACCGAGATTGGCTTGGCCCAGGTTGGCCTGGCTCAGGCTAGTTTGGCTCAAGTTGGCGCGGCTCAGATTAGCCTGGATGAGTTTGGCCTTGCTAACATTTGCTCCAGCCAGATTGGCCTCACTCAGATTGGCCATGAAAAGATTCGCCCCGCTGAGATTGGCCTGGCTCAGGTTGGCCTCCTGAAGGTTGGCCCCAATGAGGTCCACCCCGCGCAGGTCCATTCTGCTGAGATCCGCCCGTATAAGTTCCGCCCCGCTGAGCTTGGCCCGGCGGAGTTCCCCTTCGCTGATCTTTGCCCCGCCCAATTTTGCCCGGAGCAGTTCTGTCTCGGTGAGGTTTGTTCCAAAAAGTTCCGGCTTTTCGCCCCGCACCCGGGCCGAGGCGATGATTTGGATGACTTGTTCTCGGGTTAGTTTGCTCATTTCGGCCTATTTCTACTTATCGAGCTGCCAAGAGCAGGGAGTCAATTTCTCTAATAGCCTCGGTAGTAGATACGCCCGCCGCCGTCGCCCATTCTTGATAGAGGTTCTGCCGGCTTTTTTGCAGGAGCGCGGTATCTGCCTGGCCTAAGGGTTTGCGCCAGCCCCAGGCGGTTAGATCTCTCACTACTTCACACATTGCCTGGAACGAGCCTTGTTTCAAGCGGCTGACCAGTTCCAGGTGGCGGCGGTGGTGGTTTTTTTCCAGGGGCGCAGGCGGGCTTTTTAACAAAGTACGGTAGTGATCAAGGTCGCTCTTACCTGTTACCAGCCGAAGCCCACTCACTTCGTGTGCCTCGACCGGTATCCAGATACTGTGTTTTGAAAGCGCAATTTTGTAGTACAGGCGCGTCCCTGGCTCAGAAAAGTTTTTTTCCTCAATCTCTCTAATGTGGCCGATCCCGTGCGCTGGGAGAACGACCCGATCGCCAATTTTGAATTGCATAAGACGCTCCTTCAACTTCTCCCTGTTACCGGCGGCGGCTGCCGCCGCGGTTTCCAAAGCCACTGCCGCGGTTTCCAAAGCCACTGCCGCTGCGCTCTTCACGAGGTTTGGCCATATTCACCTTCAACTCGCGGTCCTCCAGGTTAAAGCCGTTTAGCATACTGATCGCCTTTTGGGCCTCGGCCTGGCTGTTCATTTCGACAAAGGCAAAGCCTTTGGAATTGCCAGTATCCCGATCTTTAATCAGCGCCACCGAGGCCACCTGACCCGCTTTGGCAAACAAGGTGCGCAGGTCCTCCTCAGTGGTTTGGTACGACAAGTTTCCGACATAAAGCTTTACTTCCATAATTCTGGGTCTCCTTGAGACTGGCTCATCGAGCCGATAATAAAAATACTGACATCCCATTTTGGGTACTCAGTCTAACCAAAAACGATTGCGTCCTATAGGTAAAAGGGCGCTTCTTCGTCAGGTTCATAAAAGGGTGGGGTGCTGGGGTGGCTGGTCTAACCAGCCTGGCTAGACCGATCAGACCCTGCGCCCTGGTTAAGTAGCTCAAATAATTTTGGGATTTGGTCAAACTCTGTTGACTTATCCAGAAAAAAATCAGCCCCGGCGTCCAGACATCTCTTCCGATACCCCGGATACGGATAGTTGGTCAAGATAATGACCATAGGCGCTGCCTCGTCCTGTTTGATGTTTTGTAGAACATCAATCCCGCTGCCGTCTCGCAGCCGAATGTCCAGGATCACCACGTCCGGCTGGAGGGTCCGAATACCACTAATCGCCTCAGCCACATTCTCCGCCTGGCCCACAATTTCGACCCCGGCCAATTCGTCGAGCAGCGTAACCAAATGTTCCCGCACGATGAGCGAGTCATCGGCGATAAATACTTTGATCTCGGAATTTGAACGTGAAATTATCATAGACCTAACCACAAGGATACCCGATTAATCTTCTAAAAACTATCGGTGAAATACTGATATTTATGTAGGTGATACGCTGATTTCTCTGTCGGTATTTGCCCTACAACGCTCGGAGTTAAAGCCCGTCAGTGCAGTAAGCCTCCCCGCCAGCGGACGAAATGCAGAACCACCAGTAAGATGATAGCGCCTCCAACCGGGACCAGCATGGCTGGAAGACTGAAGTTATCCCGGTTGACCACACTGATCCCGAAATAAGGGGTCAATACACTTCCGGCTACGCATGCGCCCAAGATGCCCACGATGATATTGAGCAGGACCCCTTCTCTCTGTCCCATAAGCGAACTACCCAGCCAGCCGATAACAGCCCCATAGAGGAGCCACATAACGAAGTCTACCAAATCATTCTCTCCAGTGTGAATGTTTAAGATCACCAGTCACCCGTGTTGGTTAGATACTTGCTTGATCCCTCTCCTAAATCTACTCAATTCGCCGCTCCGAGCGGGGGTGGGTGCTGAAGAATTCCGGAGGACGAATGCCATTGTTGAGTTGTGCTGACACCTCACGCCATGCATGGGTTCGCACCTCCCCCTGGGTGATAGAGGGCTTCCCTAACAGCGCAGCCAAATGCTTTTGCACATAACTGGCCGCCAGGCGAACAGCCTCCTCTGCCCCGGCTTTATCCTCAAAGAAGATACCGGATTCTCCCGGACCAAGCTTCAAGTTGTCAAACCACAGCGCGAAGTTAACCTGTCCCAACGGATGCTAACTCCTCTGGGGAATTGAATATCATGTCTTCCAAAGCCTAAGTTTTTAGCGAGTCTCAGATGAGAAAGGTTGTCTACTGGTTAAACAGCAGTTTGGCGCACGCGTCGGCCACCTTGCTATCAGGTTTCGCCTCACCGGGCATGGTCGCCCAACCCTGAGCTTTTACATAATCATCTCGCTCGTAAAAACTCGTCTTCTTCAATTCGCTAAGCTTTCGCGCTTTCTCCGGGTCCTGGCTGAACTGACCGACACAGATTGGGGTCAGGCGCTGAGTGACGGCATCTTGAGCCATGCCTTAGCCGTACCCCCCGTAACCCAACCGCCCCAATTGAAGCCAACAATCATGGTGAGAATGACGGCGGCCAGCGAAAACCAGAAGACAACCTTTTTGCTCGCCCGAGCTTCATCCCACCGTTGTCCGAAACTTACCTTGTGCTTGATCTGTTCCATTGTACTCCTCCTTGAGTCAATATGTGTTTACCAGAAACACTTTTTAAGCTTTATACTTCAGGATACACGATCCGGGTTCGGAAAAGTATCAGTGGAAAGCTGATTTTTGTGTAGGATTTAGACTGATTCCCTTGTAGGTATTTGCCCTACAAGGTGGCGTGAGGTAAAAACCGTAGGAGTGCTGGGGAGCAGGGGAATTTACTCGATCAGTCGATTCTCGATGGCGTAACGCATCAATTCGGCGTTAGTTTTCAAATTCAACTTCTCCAGCAGGCGGGTGCGGTAGGTGCTGACGGTCTTCGCACTCAGGGATAGGACCTCGGCGATTTCCGCCAACGTTTTGCCACCGGCCATGAGCTGCATCACCTGGAATTCACGGTCGGATAAGGTTTCGTGCCGGGGCCGGTCAGAAGTCGCGTCCAGGCCAAAGGCCAAGCTCTCGGCCAGGCCTGGGCTGACGTATCTCCCCCCGCTGACCACTTTACGAATGGCCCGGACCAGTTCATTGGGCGCGTTTTCTTTGGTGACATACCCTGACGCGCCGGCTTTCAAGACGCGCACCGCGAGTTGTTCTTCGGCATGGATACTGAGCACCAGCACGGGCAGGTCGGGCTGTTCACATTTCACTTCTTTGAGGATATCAAAGCCGCTGCGGCCAGGCATGGTGATGTCCAACACCAGCACATCCCAGCCCCCGGCCCGCACCTGGTCCAGCGCTTCCTGGCCGTTCACGGCTTCGCCGGCAACCACCATATCGGCGGTTTCCGACAAGATCTGTCGCAGCCCTTGCCGTACAATCGGGTGATCGTCGGCGATAAGGACTTTGATCATTTAGTTCCTCCGCCAGACGCTGCCTCCAGCGGCAGCCGGACGGTCACCGTTGTCCCCTGGCCCGGCGCCCCGTGGAATTGAACCTCACCCGCCCGCAGCCGGGCCCGCTCCTGCATGCCCAGCAGCCCAATTGAGCGCGGGCTGTCAATCTCGCTTGCAGTCATACCTCGCCCGTTATCCGCCACCTGGAGCGTCAGAAATGCCGCAGTTTCTTCCAGAGTTACCTCAACCTGGGTCGCCTCGGCGTGCCGGACCACGTTGGTTAGAATCTCCTGAAAGATGCGGAAAACCACGGTGGAGCCGTCATCGTCCAAAGTCGTCTCTTCCAGGCTGCTGATGAGCTTGCTCTTAATCCCGGTACGGGTTTGAAATTCCTGGAGCTGCCATTCAATCGTCGCCACCAGGCCCAGATCCAGAATGCCCGGCCGCAGCTCGGTCGAAATGCGGCGCACTATCCGGACGGTCGTATCAATCAAGTCGGACATCGCCTGTGTTTTGGCCAACAGGGCCGACTGCTGCGGGTCCAGATGGCCTTGCAGCCAGGCCACATCCATTTTGAGGCCGGTCAAGGTCTGGCCCAGTTCGTCGTGGATGGCCCGCGAGATGCGGGTGCGCTCCTCCTCCCGGACAGACTGCAGGCGGGCGGACAGCTCGCGCAGTTGTTCGGTCGAACGGCGAAACTCATCTTCCGTGCGCCGGTGGTCCGCGCTTTCGCTGGCCAGGTTGGCCTTGGCGGTCAAGAGTTGAGCGGTGACCTGGGTCAGGCGCGCTTCCAGTTCGGCAATGAGCTGTTGGGAAGCGTTGTCTCGGCGGGTTAAGCTGTTCTGTACAGCGGAGGGTAACAGTTCCATACAGTAATTATAGCCCGGAGCAGTCTAAAAAGATAGCTCCACTAGGTATAGTTAAAAAAGTTAAACTATTGTAAAATCTATAAGTCATTACAAGGGTATATTAAGGAAGCTTAACAAGTAGCGAGGCAAGAGATCGGACCGATACGGATTTTTATTGTAACCGATAGTTTGACATTTAGTAACGGTCTGGAGAGCCTCCTCTTGTCTGAGCCGGAAATGGAGATCATCAGCCAGGACACGGATTTCAATCTGGCCATTGATCAGATTGAAAAATTAAAGCCGGATGTCATTATTTGGGTCAATACCGGGCTAAAACAGGATGTGGCGGGGGAGGAAACATACCTGCTGCAAGCAGTTCCAGATATTAAGATCGTCAGCCTGAACTTTCAAAACAATGACATTACTATCCACCAAGGAGCTCGAAAGACGATGCGAGTTGCCCAGGATGTCCAGGACTTAATAACAGCGATCAAAGATAATTTGTTCCCCAAACCCACCTCTCGGGTTGAAGGTTTACCGGCAGCCTGATCGCTTTTGGTTAGGTTCACCCTCCTGGCAAGTTGCCGGATACCCCTTGATAAAACTGGATTTATCGAGGCTCTTGTGGTATTCTTTTGTAGCCCCGATAAACCCCGCTATGATTTCCTGCTATCCAATATTGTACAGCCTGAAAAAGGGCAAACTTCATAAAAATCTTTGGTATTGACGGCAGCCCGCCTGACCATAACGGGCGATGCGCTTGACCGGCGTTTCGCCCGTTAATTTTTTGAAAGAACGCAGCTGGTTATGGAAATAAAAGATGCGCCTCGGCGAGATTCCTCGGCAGAACCTTCACCCCCAAAAGACGCTTCCACTGAAGCCGCTGCGCCGGACGAAAACGGCAGCCCCTCACCTGGTCGCCTGATTGTCGCCGGCATTGGCGCCTCGGCCGGCGGGATCGAGGCCCTGCAGGCCTTCTTCGAGGCGCTGCCCGAAAACCTGGGCGTCGCCTTCGTCGTCGTGGTCCACCTCTCGCCGGAGCACCAGAGCCACCTGGCGAAGATCCTGGGAACATGTACAGCCATGCCCGTCGAGCAGGTTCAGGGCATCGTTCCTATGGAAGCCGACCACATCTATGTCATTCCGCCAGATCAGCAGCTTGAAATTAGGGGCAGCCAAATCGGCGCTTTGCCCTTCAAGGACCCGCGCGGGCAGCGCACCCCCATTGATATCTTCTTCCGCTCCCTGGCCCAGGAGTACGGCGACGGTTTTGGCGTCATCCTTTCTGGCAGCGGCTCAGACGGGGCGGTCGGGATCAAGGCCATTAAGGAAGGGGGCGGCCTCATTCTGGTGCAGGACCCGCAGGAGGCCGCCTATGCTTCGATGCCCAATGCCGCCATCGCCACCGGAGCCGTTGATGTCGTTCTCCCCGTTCGGGAGCTGGCCACCCGGCTGGCCGATCTGGCCCGGCTCAAGCGCCGCATCCACCACAGGCTCGGCGCGGAATCGCCGGCCGTGCTCGACGGCGACGACGAACAGGTGTTGGCACGTATCCTGGCCCACCTCCACACCCGCACCAGCCACGACTTCTCCAAGTATAAACGGGCCACAGTGCTCCGCCGCCTTGGCCGCCGCATGCAGCTCAACCGCAAGGAGACCCTGGGCGACTACCTGGCCTTCCTCCGCCAGAACGTCGAGGAGGCCCGGCTCCTGTTCCACGATCTGCTCATCTCGGTCACAACCTTCTTCCGCGATCCCGCAGCCTTCGAAGCCCTGCAGGAGAAGGTCGTCGCCAGGCTCTTTGAGGCAAAAGCGGGGGACGGCCGTATTCGCGTCTGGGTGCCGGCCTGCGCGACCGGCGAGGAAGCCTACTCCGTGGCCATCCTCCTGTTGGAAGAGGCCGAACGGCGCGGGGTGTGGCCCCCGCTGCAGATCTTCGCCTCCGATCTCGACGAGGGTGCTCTCGCAACCGCCCGGGAGGGCCGCTACCCGGCCGCCATCGAAGCCGACGTCTCGCCCGAGCGGCTCCAGCGCTTCTTTGTGAAAGATGGCGACCATTACCGGGTGGCGAAAGAGGTCCGTGACTGTGTGCTTTTCACCCCGCACAGCGTGCTCAGGGACCCACCCTTCTCCCGGCTCAACCTTATCTCCTGCCGGAACCTCCTGATCTACCTTGGCCGCGAAACCAGAAGCAGGTCTTTAACGTGTTCCACTACGCGCTCCGCCCGGATGGCTACCTCTTTCTGGGTACCGCCAGGGCGGCCGAGAATGCCACGTTCCGCCCGCTCGACAAGAAGCAACGCTCTATCAGGCCCGCGGTGACCCGCCTGGCAGGGGGGTCCGCGCCTGCCCGACCTTTTCCTCTCGCCGCCGCGGACTCGCCTCCCGGCCGAGTCCGGGCAGGTCACGCGGGAAGCGCCGTCTGCCCCGGCCCTCCACCAGAAGTTGCTCCAGGGCGCTGGCCCCGCCGAGCATTCTGGTGGACGAGGGTCGGAACATCTGCACCTGTCCGAGACGGGCGGGCGTTTCCTCCAGCCGCCGGCGGCCACCCTCCCACGACGTAACCGAATTGGTCCGCCCGGAACTGCGGGTCGAGCTTCGGGCGGCGCTTTACCGCGCCTTGAGCGAAACGAGGCCCGCCCTCCCCTTCATCCCCGTCCAATTCAACGGGACACTCCGGCGCGTGGCCGTCCTGGTGCAGCCACGGCAGGGTAAAGCGGATGACGAGCGGCTGGCCCTGGTGCTGTTCCCTGAAGGGGCGAGGCCACACCGCCGAGGGAGAGGTCCCGCCTGAGAGCCTGGGCCAGCTTCAGGAAGAGCTGCGCCAGACGCAGACGCAGATGGACGCGATGCGCGAACAGTACGAGGCCGCCCACGGGAGCTTCTGGCGACCAACGAGGAGCTGCAGAGCGTCAACGAAGAATACCGCACCGCCGTCGAGGAACTTGAAACGAGCAAAGAGGACTCCAAAGCCTCAACGAGGGGCTGGAGACGGTCAATACCGAGCTTGAGCACAGGCTCGCCGAACTCGCGCGCGCCCACAGCGACCTGCAGAACCTTATGGCCGCCACTGAGATTGGAATGCTCTTCCTCGACCAGCTCCGTATTCACCGCTTCACCCCGCCTCTGGCCGACCTCTTTAACGTCACGTTGAGTGATCGCGGCCGAGCCATCGGCGATTTTACCCACCATCTCGACTACAACCGT
The DNA here is from genome assembly GCA_015075185.1 of Anaerolineales bacterium. Taxonomy (GTDB): domain Bacteria; phylum Chloroflexota; class Anaerolineae; order 4572-78; family J111; genus DSQQ01. The sequence continues at coordinate 406,627 of JABTUW010000007.1, forward strand.
TTGAAGACGACGCCCGGCAGGTTCTGGCTGAGCTGGCCGTCCGTGAGCGTGAGGTACGCAGCGAAACGGACCGCTGGTATCTGGTCCGCCTCCGCCCCTACCGCACCGTGGACAACAAGATCGCTGGCGTGGTGGTCACCTTTGTGGACATCACCGAGCGCAAGCGAGCGGAGGAGGAAATCCGCGTCGCCAGGGTGTATGCCGAAAGCATCGTCGAAACCCTCCACGAGGCACTGCTGGTCCTGACCCCCGACCTGCGGGTGAAGTCGGCGAACTCGTCGTTCTACGAGCAGTTCCAGGTGCATCCGGAACAGACGGAAGGCCGGCTGATCTACGAACTGGGTAACAACCAGTGGGACATCCCCGAGCTGCGGGTACTGCTCGAAGACGTGCTGCCTGATAATAAGGTCTTCACTGACTACGAAGTCAGCCACGACTTCGAGGACATTGGGGAGCGGGTGATGCGGCTTAACGGCCGCCGCCTGGATCACGTCCAGCTTATTTTGCTCGCCGTTGAGGACATAACTGAGCGTAAGCAGGCTGAGGCGGCACTCAAAACCCTCAATGAGACGCTCGAAGGGCGCGTTACGGAGCGGACCGAGCAGGTCCGCCGGAGCGAGGACCTCATCCGCCAGATGGCCTCGCGGCTGACGTTGGCCGAGCAGGAGGAGCGCCGCCGCATCAGCCAGGTCCTCCACGACGACCTCCAGCAGCTTCTCTATGGCATTCAGTTGAAGATTGGCTTTATCAACCACAGCCTCGAGACGGGCGAGCGAGAGCAGCGCCTGACCCAGGCCGAGCAGAGCATCACCTTGATTGACAACGCCATCACGATGATCCGCCAGCTTACCGTGGACCTCAGCCCGCCGGTGCTGACCCACGAGGGGCTGACCGACGCCCTGGACTGGCTGGTGACGCAGATGAAGGAGCTGCACGGCCTCCAGGTCAAGGTCGAGGCGGAGCAGAGCTTCCCACTCGCCGACGACAGTCTGCGGGTCTTACTCTTCCAGATCATTCGCGAGCTTCTCTTCAACGTGGTCAAGCACGCGGCAACCGACCAGGCCAGGGTAACGCTGCGCGAAGAGGCGGGGCATCTGGTCATACAGATTAGCGACGAAGGCCGGGGCTTCGAGGTCGAGGCGGTTGCACCCGGACGCGAGCACGGCTTCGGTCTCCGCAGCATGCTCGAACGGCTTAATCTAATCGGCGGCCAGATGGAGATCGCCTCCCGGCCGGGCGAGGGTACGCGGGTAACTGTCTACGCGCCCCTGACGCCGCAGCAGAAATCGTAAATTGATCGAACGGAACCTTGACGGCCGCCCGCAGCCGGTTACGCCAGGCTTCTTTTTTCAGTGACCGGCGGTTATCGTAGGGCAAATTCCTACACCAGCATAGGAAATTCACCTATTGTTAAAGCCAGGGTAACTGGATATACTTTTAAGATATGGCTCAATCGGGATGGGTAGCTGAGCAGTAAGAGAAAAATGGGAGAACAGGTTCTATGGAAGTAATGCGGATTCTATTGGTTGACGACCATATCTTATTCCGTAAAGGCATAGCTTCTTTGATATCGTCTCGCCAAGACATGAAAATCGTCGGCGAAGCGGGGGACGGGCTTGATTATAACGCGCCACCCGCGCCGCTCAGTTCGGCTCCTCGTCGTAACCTGCATCCGCGTTAGAGTCGGGGTTTAAGACAAGCGTTGCCTCCATTGCCCACTACCGCATGTTCGTGACGATTTCTTCGTAAATCCTCAC
>JABTUW010000008.1 GCA_015075185.1 Anaerolineales bacterium
TTTGACCGGCAATTTGTCGTGCGACGAGAACGGCGACTGCGCCACCGGTGAAGCTATAGCGATCTTCCAACTGACCGAGGCCGAAGTGCTGGACGGCGCCTGGCCGCCCAAACCTTTCTGGCAGCCTGCACCGGCAATTGATCCGGCCTGTGAGTACGGCGGCGAGATCAAAAGCATCGAAGCAGTAGATGATCTGACCGTTAAATTTACCCTATGTTATCCTGATGTGGCTATACCGCCCAAGCTGGCATCTCCTTCGTTTAATATCTATCCGTCCGAATACCTGGAGAGCACCGGCGGCACGGGCGACATTTTAGACAAACCTGTTGGCACTGGCCCATATCAAACAGTCGAGTGGAACAAAGGTGATAATATCGTCTTTAAGCGGTTTGAAGATTACTGGGGTGAGCCGGCCAAAACCGAAAATTTTGTCATCCGCTGGAGCACCGAAGCAGCGCAACGGCTGCTGGAACTGCAAGCCGGCAGCGTGGATGGTATTGACAACCCCTCGCCTGATGACTTTCCCGTGATTGAAGCCGATAGCAATCTGGCGTTATACCCCCGGCCCGGTTTGAATATTTTCTACCTGGGCTTCAATCGTGACTTTCCGCCGTTTGACAATGAAAAAGTTCGCCAGGCGCTCTCTTATGCCATTGATAAGCAGCGGATTGTAGACAATTTCTACCCCGGCGGGTCAGAAGTAGCCAACTATGTCACGCCATGCGCGCTCGCCGGCGGCTGTGAAGGCCCGGCCTGGCCCGACTACGACCCGGAGAAGGCCAAAGCCCTGTTGGCTGAAGCCGGTTTCCCCGATGGCTTTGACACCAAGATTCAGTATCGCGATGTAGTCCGCAGTTATCTGCCAGAGCCGGGAGTGGTGGCGCAAGACATCCAGGCCCAATTGAAGGAAATCGGGATCAACGCCGAAATTGAGGTGGTGGAAAGCGGCGCGTTTATTGACGCCGTCCTGCAGAAGCGCGTGGACGGTCTGTTCCTGTTAGGCCAGGCGGCGGATTATCCCGACACGACCAACTTTATGGATTATCACTTTGGCGAAGGAGCCATTGGCTTTTTTGGCGAAGGATTTCCTGACCTGCAGGAGATTCTAAAGCAGGCAGCCAGCCTGGCCGATCAGGCCGAGCGGAACAAGCTCTACGTCCAGGCCAATGAGTTGGTGGCGCAATACGCGCCGCTGGTGCCGATTGCTCACGGCGGGTCAGCTACCGTCTGGAAGGCTACGGTCGAAGGGGCGCATGCCTCGCCTGTCGGCGACGAGCAGTTTGCCGTGATGGGTATTGAAGGACAGGATACGCTGGTCTGGATGCAGGGGGCCGAACCCATCAGCGGTTATTGCGCCGACGAAAATGATGGCGAAACGGCTCGCTTCTGCCAGGCTTTTGGGGAGCCGCTGGTCCGCTTTGAAGTGGGCGGCACCGATGTCGTGCCGGCTCTGGCTGAGAGTTTCGAGGCCAGTGACGATCTGATGGAGTGGACCTTCAAGCTGCGGCCCGGCGTCAAATTTCACGATGGCAGCGAACTCGACGCCCAGGACGTGCTGACGACGTTTGAAGTCCAGTGGGATGCAGCGAACCCCCTGCACACCGGACGCAGCGGTGACTTTGTTTACTTCCAGATTTATTTTGGGGCGTTCAAGAACGCGCCCGAGCAGTAAGCCGGGAAAACTTTGCGGCCCGGTCAGAGCTGGGAGCCGCAGGGGTTGAGTAAACCAATAAAGCTGGCCCATCCTTTACAAAGGATGGGCCAGCTTTTGTTTTGGCGATTTACGAATATTTGGCGGCCATCTTTTTGACGGTGTTTGAGTTACGGACGGTTGCCGGCAGGCCAAGCGTTTTTTCGAGCAAGGCTCCCGAAAACTGGGAGTCGCCCAGCTTCCTGCGGGAGAGCCAATAGACTTCGCGGCCATTGAGCTGGAACTCGTCAACCTCATTGGAGAAAGACAATAGTTTCTGCCGGGCTGCGCCGGCGGGAGTGTCTGCCAGGAAGGCGATATACAGCATGTTGCCGTCCGCATTCAAATCCGGCTCTTGGAAGGGTTTGTGGCGGGCAATTTCCCCCAGTTCGGCGGTTGTGCGGATGAACGTCGCCACTGCATACCCCAAGGCCGCTTGCAAAGATTCTTCGATCTGCCGTTCCAGCGCCTTTTTATCCGGCTCGGTTGACTCAAAGATGACATTCCCGCTGGCGATGAAGGTCTCGACGTTGGCGAAGTCCATCGCCTCAAACAGCCGGCGCAGGTGGTCCATTTTCACCGTGTGCCCGCCGACGTTGATGGCTCGTAGGAAGGCAATATACTTTGGCATGAGTTAACTTTTTCCTAAGCTGCTTTAGCCAAACCTTTGACCTCAGCCATCGCCGAAGCTATGACCTCATCACTCACCCCTGCCTTAGTAAACTCTCAATCAAACTACTTGATTTTCGCTGCAAATCGGTGGCTAAGCGAGTTATCCTGCTACCGCCAAATCGCGCAGCGGCAAAGAAATCGCCTCTAAACGGGAAAGATTGACAAATTTACTGGCGTGATCAAGATCAATGCCGACGAGATGGCCTTCGTCGTCAAAATCCAAAACCACGCCCGGCGCTGCTTCTTGCGAATTTACGCTCGGTTTCTCAGATAGTTCAATATAAAGCGAATCGGTTTCTGGATAATAATGAAATGTCATTGTCTCACCCTTCTGGCTTAAAAGCCGGATCTGGAAACGCATTATGAATCGTTTCACCGTCTGGCAAAGTTACCACTCGTAGATAAGTTCCCAATTCAGGAATAAAAACCCAATGACGAATCCGGTCATCCTCGGCTTGTATTTCATAGTAGATGGGTTCCTCTAACGCCAACTGACACCATTCACGCCGTAAATAGGGACGTTTGCGCAAAACTTGTTCCTCAAAGTAGCGGGTTGTCTTCATTAAATGACCCGGGCAGAGGAATTGCTTATACAGCTAAAGCTTAGGCTATATTGTAGCACAGTTCGATGTGATTCCGTAAACAACCTGGGACGAACCAACCAGCGCCAAAAGGGTCGAATGCCATGAACCCCAACGAATTTTTGCCGCCTCAGAGGGTGTTGGGGCGAGCGGGAGACTCGCCCCATAGTACTACATGATAGGGAATATTTTGGATAAAACAAGGCTTTGGTTCTTTACCAATCTTTTGTCTTTAACATTTCTGCTATTTGGACCGTATCAGGCAAATCCGAAATGCCTAAGAGCTCTCCAAGATCAAAATACTGTGTACCTCGCATTGACCCTCTTGACTGTTTCCTGTATTCGGTTTCATAAACATGTTTTACTAAAAAAAACCTCATCCCTTTAGATATATCCCATCCATTATTATCCTTTGCTTTGGCAATTACTTTGACTATCCGCCTACGGTGGTCATCAGTAACAGGAAATACACTCTCTAGAATTTGAAGAGTAGAGTTAACCAAGTCAGCGACAATCACATTTTCAATTTCGCCTATTCCTCTGATACACTTGTTAGCATAAATGCCAATGTATTTATGTTCTCTGTATGATTTGTTAACCGCGTCGTAGTATAAGTTGAACTCAAAGTTTTCATCTAAAGTCAATCCACAACCAACAGCACGCATCGTATATTTAACTCTTGGTAGTAAACCAGTTTCGGTACAAAAATTTCGGTAGTCTTCAAGCAGCTCTATCATCTCATAGTCGTGCTCGGCAAGAACACCTTTATAGCTCTCGATCACTTGCGCAAAGGTAGTACAAACAAAGACAATATTTGTATTTTTACTCTTATTGAAATCTCGAACGAAAGCCTTAACTTCTGTCTTGAATTCAGGGCTAGGCTCTGAAGGGTTTAACAGTAAGAGTACCTGAGTTTCTTCACTACTAAATGCTTGTAAATGCCTACGTAATTGGTCAGGGTCATAATTACTGTAAAGTTTTGTCTCGACTACGACTTTAAAGCTTTGTTGAATTAAGAGGCCATCTGGAATACTATCTTTTTGGGCTTTAATTTGTTGCTTAAACGATACACCGACATCTATAGATACATCCTGTAGAATTTCATTAAGAAAAGCCTGTAATCTGAAGGGGCTATAAGAATAAAGACGCGAGAAAAGAAGAAGAGTGTTATTGGTTACAACATTTTCTTTTTGTGAGTATCTTTGAAAATAATGTATTTGAGTCATTTATTGACTTTAGATAAATAAAGAGAAAAGGCGGCTTGTGAGTTGCACAAACCGCCTGGCGGTAGAAGATAAAGGGTATGCCAACCTTAAATTCTTCTACAGCCAAACAGCTTAACAATTTAATTGAGTTTCGGCAAACGGTGTATGACCAAATTGTGATCGGAACCAGGGATGCTCAGTTTGAGTTAATGGAGGCTCTGTTGCTAAGTGACCATCCTCGTTGTTTTGCCGAGGTGAGCCTCTCCCCAGCCTTTCGTCGGCGTTGGTCCAGTGCCTATAGCGCGATTGAAGAAGGAAGCCAGGATCAGCAGCAGATGTCGCGTTGCTTTTTAAGGCAAGTGCCACGGCAGGGCGTGCAAATATTTCCGTTGGATACGACGGTCTGGCCGCATCCGAGTGCCCGGACCTTGAGCGGCTTGGTCTACTCACCCAGCCCGACCAAAGCCTTAAAGCACCATTCGATTGTGCAAGGACACATCTATTCGTTGTTGACCTGGACCCCCAGTCCTGGGCAGAGTTGGTCCCCCACCCTATTCACCCAGCGGCTCGAACCGGGGCAAAAGGCGATAGAGGTGGGGGCGACCCAGGTGAAGCAACTGTGCCAAGCCCGGCCTGATCGGACCCAACAAGGACTAGATGTCATTGTGACTGATGGACACTATGGCAATCATCACTTTTTTGGGCTGGTCCAGGGATTAGCCTGTGCCATTTTGAGCCGACTGCGCTGTGATCGGGTGTTATACCTGGCTCCTGGTCCTTACCGGGGCTGGGGGCGTCCGGCGGTACACGGGGCCAGATTTGCCTTCAAAGCCCCAGAAACCTGGCCAGAACCGGTCGAACAAGTCGAGTTTAACCCCGAACGGTGGGGACAGGTGCGCTTACGCCGCTGGTGTAACCTCCACGCCAAGCAGGACGCTCAGACCAGCTTTGATGTCATCTTGGCCGAAGTTCACCTGGAACGGCCCAAGCCACCCGCCCCGCTCTGGTTGGGGTACTTACCCGGTCACGGGGATTATCCGCTCCAGGAGGTCTGGTCTTGGTTCGATTTTCGCTGGCCGATTGAACCGAGTATCCGGTTTCGCAAACAATACCTGGCCTGGACTTTACCTTACTTTCAGACCAGTGAAGCTTGTGATCGCTGGACCAACCTGGTCGAGATCGCCTACTGGCAAGTGTTTCTGGCCCGCCAGCTTGGCTCGGATCAACCCTTGCCCTGGCAAAAAGCGCAAGTCCGCTTGACCCCGGGTCGGGTTCTGCGCAGCATGGGCGCAATTTTTAGTCAGATTGGCACCCCGGCCCAACCGCCCAAAACGCGCGGAAAGTCGCCCGGTTGGCCCAAAGGACGACCTCGTCAGCGACCTGAACGGTATAAACCGACCAAACGGACCAAGAAAAAGGTCAAAACAACCTAATTTTGCCGTAAAACTCAATTGTTAAAGAGCTTGGGTACGCTGGTTTTCATCTCAGTGCTGATTCAAGTTCTCTAAATTCAAAGTCATTTTCTAGCCTCTTAAAGTTATTACTCAAGGGTAAGAATGGCTTTTCACTGTTCGACTACTGGTTTCTATAGAACTGTTCCATAAATCATAGAAACACCCGACCCCTCCTCTCACTCCCCCGCCGCCTCGATCTCAAACCCCGCCAGATGTTCCAGCGCCTTGACCAGGGCGTGGTTGCCCTCGCTGCCCAGGCCCTGCGCTTGCAGGGTGCGGTAGAGCTGGAAGATGAGGGCCGTGCCGGGCAGCGGCACGCCCAGGGCGTCGGCGGCGTCGAGGACGAGGCGGATGTCCTTTTGCTGCAGGTCAATGGTAAAACCGGGCCGCCAATCGCGCTGCAAAATCTGCGGGCCGCGGTTGCTCAACATCCAACTGCCGGCGGCCCCGGCGCTGACCGCTTCCAGCGTTTTGGTCAGGTCTACCCCGCCGGCCTGGGCAAAGAGCAGCGCCTCACACATCGCCAGGCAGTTGCCGACCACCAAAATCTGGTTGACCAGCTTGACCGTTTGCCCTGCTCCAATCGGCCCGACGTGGGTGATCTTTTTGCCGATGGCCTGAAACACCGGCTGCGCCCGCTCGAAATCGGCCGCCTCGCCGCCGACCATAATGGACAGCGTGCCTTTGGCCGCGCCTTCGCTGCCGCCGCTGACCGGCGCGTCGAGCATAGCCACGCCTTTCTCGGCCAGCGCAGTAGCCAGTTTTCGGGTAGCCAGCGGGCTAATGGTGCTGCAATCAATGACCAGACTGCCGGCTTTAGCGCCCTGAATGATGCCCTGCTCTTGGCCCAGGATGACCGCTTCCACGTCGGGCGTGTCGCTGACGCAGACCAACACCATGTCGCTCTGCGCGGCGACGTCGGCAGGGTCGCGTCCGGCTTTGGCCCCGGCGGCTAGCAGCGGCTCCATTTTACCGGCGGTGCGGTTCCAGACGGTCAGCGGAAAACCGGCCTTTAACAAATTATGGGCCATGCCCTGGCCCATAATGCCCAGCCCAACAAAACCAATATTTTCAGTCATAAGTCCTCCCAATTAGGATGAATGACCTATCGTACCACCGATTTTCTAATCGGGCAATCAAATTCAGGGGCCAAAGAAAGGGTTACTTGCCAAATTGTCCAGCCGATTGTAGAATGTTTCACCTACACTGGCTAACCGGCTCCTCACTAAAGCAGCTTCAAATCGAACCGCGCCTGACTCTTTAGGCCGAAAGATGACCTCGTTCCATGAAAACAGTTTCAAAATTCCCCTGGTGGTTTCTCGTTATCGCTTTAGTCGGGCTGTTCCTGTTTTATTCGTTTTATAACGATCAAACCTATGCCGAAATTTTCGCTTTTCTAAAGGAAGGCGTTCTCACTACCATTAAAGTCACGTTGATTGCGTATGCCATCGCCGTGACCGTTGGCTTACTGACCGGCCTGGCCCGCGTCTCGAAAAACCCCATCGTATATAATATCGCTACCCTGTACGTCCAGGTGATGCGGGGTGTGCCGATTCTGGTGACGATTTTGTATACCGCCTTCGTGGTGACGCCCTGGGCGATTACGCTGATTAATAACCTGGGTGTCTGGCTGGCCGAAGCGGGAGTGCTGCCGGCGGACAACCCGCTGGCGGCTCTGCAAATTCGTGCCGTGGATTTTGTAACGCGGGCTATTATCGCCCTGGCCATCAGTTACGGCGCTTTTTCCGCCGAAATCTTTCGGGCCGGCATTGAGTCCATTGGCCGGGGACAGATGGAAGCGGCCCGGTCGCTGGGCATGAGCTATCTTCAGGCGATGCGTTACATCATTTTGCCCCAGGCGGTGCGGCGGGTCTTGCCGCCGCTGGGCAATGACTTTATCGCCATGCTCAAAGAGTCGTCGCTCGTATCGGCGTTGGGCGTGCGTGATATTACTCAATTAGGCAAACTGTACGCTTCCAGTTCCTTCCGCTACCTGGAAACTTATACGGCGGTCGCTTTTCTGTATTTGACGATGACGATAATTCTATCCTTGGGGGTTAAAGCGATGGAAAAAAGGCTAAAAACCGATGAGTGAAGCCCCCATCATCGTCATCAAGAACCTGGATAAAACCTTTGGTCATGTCCGGGCGGTCCACAATGTCAGCCTGAACATTGCGGCGGGCGAGGTAGTGGTGATTATTGGCCCCAGCGGTTCCGGTAAATCTACCCTGCTGCGCTGTATCAACCATCTCGAAACCCCCACTGCCGGCGATATTTGGGTGGATGGCATGCACCTCAGCCGCAAAACCAGGGACATCAACGCGGTGCGCCGGGAAATCGGCATGGTCTTTCAGCAGTTCAACTTGTTTCCCCACCTGACCGCTCTGGAAAATGTGACGATCGCCCAAACCGTGGTGCGCAAGCGTAAAAAAGAGGAAGCGCTGGCGATTGCCCGGCAGCAGTTAGCCCGAGTCGGCATCCCGGAGAAAGAGAACGTCTACCCCGGCCAGCTTTCCGGGGGACAGCAGCAGCGGGTGGCGATTGCTCGCGCCCTGGCCATGAACCCCAAAATCATGCTTTTCGACGAGCCGACCAGCGCCCTCGACCCGGAAATGATTAAGGAGGTGTTAGATGTGATGCTCAGCCTGGCCAAAGAGGGCATGACCATGGTCGTCGTGACCCACGAAATGGGTTTCGCCCGCAACGCCGCTGACCGGATTATCTTTATGGACGAAGGGAGTGTGGTCGAAGATACGACTCCCGAGCAGCTCTTCACCCATCCCCAACACGACCGGACCAGGCTGTTCTTAAGCAAGATTTTGTATTAAAAGTTCATTATCATTAGAAAAGGTAGCCAGGTAGCAGAGTAGCAGGGTTTGAATAAATCCCCTGTCTAGAGCCGAAGGCCCCCTATGGGCTGTCTACCGCCTACCGTCTACTCTTTTTAGGAGATAAATGATGGAATACCGTATCTTGGGAAGCAGTGGTTTGAAAGTTTCGCCGTTGTGCTTGGGCACAATGAACTTTGGCGGGCCGACGCCGGAGGCAGAGTCAATCCAGATATTGAATCGCGCCCTGGACGGCGGCATCAACTTTGTGGACACCGCCGATATGTATAACGGCGGCGAAAGCGAGCGGATTATCGGCAAGGCGCTCAAAGAAAACGGCAGACGGGATAAAATTGTACTGGCAACCAAAGTGTACAATCCCATGGGCGACGGTCCCAACGACCAGGACCTGTCGCGCTATCACATTATCAAAGCCTGCGAGGATTCGCTGCGCCGGCTGCAAACCGACCGAATTGACCTGTACCAACTCCATCGCCCTTCCAGTTTCATCCCTCACGAAGAGACGTTGCGCGCTCTGGATGACCTGGTGCGGGCCGGTAAGGTGCTCTCCATCGGTTCGACCACCTTTCCCGCCTGGATCATTATGGAAGGTCTGGCTATCAGCCGGCAGTACGGCTGGGTGCGCTACGTCAGCGAGCAGCCGCCCTATAATTTATTGGACCGCCGCATAGAGAATGAATTGGTCCCCCTGGCCTTGAAGCATAACCTGGCGATTTTGCCCTGGTCGCCCATTGCCATGGGAATTCTGGCCGGGAAATATTTACCGGGGGCCGGCGCACCGCCCGGCTCGCGTTTAGCCGAGGGACGCAATTTTATGAATGAGCGGGTCACCCCCACCGGCCGCCAAGTTGGAGCCAAAATGGTCGAGCTTGCTCTCGAACGCGGCGTTACGGCTTCGCAGTTGGCGTTACTATGGTGCAAAGACCAGCCCGGCATCACCGCACCCCTCATCGGGCCGCGCACCCTGGCCCATTTAGAAAATGCCCTGCCCGTGCTGGAAATGTCCCTCAAAGATAAAGACCGGCCCATTTTTGACAGCCTGGTTCATCCCGGCAACGCCGTCTCCGATTTTTACAACAGCGCCTGGTGGATGAAAGCGCGGGTTCAGTAGGCAGTAAACGGTAGACAGTGGACAGGGGAAAATATCCTAATCCCGTCTACCGTCTACTGTCTACCGTCTACATTTCTGCCCATGAATTTCATGTTGACCAAGCACTTCCCCCGTCTCTGGTCGCTCGAAGCCGGGCTGGCCATGGTGGTGACTGATCTGCACGGCGATTGGGATGCCTACCGGCGCTATCGTGACCGTTTTGTGGCGTTGCGGGCCAAAGGGCAGGCCGATTGGCTCGTCTTGACCGGCGATCTCATCCACCGGGAAAAACTGAACGAGCCTGACCGTTCGCTGGAGATAGTTATGGATGTGTTGGCTTTACAGGCCAGCTACGGCCCGGCGGTCATTTACCTGTGCGGCAATCATGAATTGCCTCACATTTATGGCTTCAATCTAACCAAAGGGGAGCAGAGTTATACTCCGGCTTTTGAAGCGGCGCTGACGAATAGCCAGCAGCGCGCCAAAGTCATTGCCCTGTTCGACTCGTTGCCGTTTTATCTGCGGACGCGAGCCGGCGTCGTGCTGACTCACGCTGGCGCAGCGGCTCCCCTGGCGCATCCTCAGAATGCAGTAAAAATTTTTAATTGGAGCCACCGGCGCCTGTTTGAGCGAGCCGACCAGATGATGGCTACGGAAGATGTAGCGGCATTGCGGACTGGTTATGCTAAATTGAACCAGATGCCCTATGAGGCGATGGCTCAGTATTACCTGGCGGTGTCTGGACCTGACGATCCCCGTTATAACGATTTGCTGCGCGGCTTTCTGGCGACAAGCGATCCTGCTTTTGAACAACTGCTGTGGCCGGCGCTCTTTACCCGCTGCGAACAGGAGTATAGTTCTGATTATGCCATATTTTTAGAGGCGCTGCTGCAAGAGGTGTCGCAAAATTTTTATTCGCAGCGGGTTTTGGTGGCCGGGCATATGACGATCAAAGGCGGGTATCAAATTGTGGCGCGGCGCCATCTGCGCCTGGCCAGCGCCCATCATGCCACCCCCCGTGAAGCGGGTCGCTACTTGCTGTTTGATGTGGGCCAGGCCGTGCAGCGGGTGGAGGATTTATTACCGGGGCTAGAAAGTGTGTACCAGTGAACTCTTAGCCTGGTGGGGATGTGTCAAGAACCTCTCGTACTTTCTGTAGCAAAGCAGTTGGGGCAAAGGGTTTTTGCAGAAAGGCGGCGCTTGCATTCATTACCCCATGATGAACGACGACATCATCGGCGTAACCTGAGATATAGAGAATCTTCGGCTTTGGCTGCAAGCTCTCCAGACATTCTGCCAATTCATAACCGCTTATTCCGCCAGGGATGACGACATCCGTGAGGAGCAGATGGATGGGGTGTTGATACTGTTCGCAGAGATGGAGGGCTTCATCACCGTGCTGTGCTTCCAGTACATTATACCCTTGCTCAAGCAAAACCCGCCGGGCTAATTCTCGCACCGCTTCTTCATCCTCCACTAAAAGAATGGTCTCAGTTCCTTTAGTAGACCTTGCCTCTGTATCTTCGTGGTCTGGCCCTATTGAGCCTATTGAGTTGCTTAGACGAGGCAGGTAGATTTTAAAAGTGGTCCCCTGCCCTGGCTCACTATCAACCTGGATGCTTCCATTCATCTGGGTGACGATGGCGTAGACGGTGGACAGACCTAAACCTGTGCCTTTGCTTTGTTCCTTGGTCGTATAAAATGGTTCAAAGATGTGAGACAATGTCTCCTCATCCATCCCTGTGCCCGTATCATTGACGGTAAGCTGCACGTAATGGCCGGGCTCAACGGTCATGGGTTGCAGCAAAAGAGCCTCAGTTACCAGTACGTTGGCCGTTTCGACCCTTAACTGGCCGCCCTGGGGCATAGCATCCCGGGCATTGATCATCAGATTCATGAGGACTTGTTCCATCTGTCCCGGATCGGCCTTGATTAATCCCAGGGATGGATCGAGTGCTGTAACCAGGCGAATATCCTCGCTAATCAGCCGCCGGAGCATTTTCTCTGTATCAACCACAACACCGTTGAGGTTGAGCACCTTTGGCTGAATCACCCCCTGGCGGCTAAAAATCAAAAGCTGGTGGGTGAGCGAGGCGGCCTGTTCCCCAGCCTTCTCAATTTGCTCTACATCGTAACGCAGCCGATCCTGCTCATCAAGATTACTGAGGAGTAACTCGGCATAACCCTTAATAATTGTCAACAGGTTATTGAAATCATGAGCCACGCCGCCGGCGAGGCGGCCCACCGCTTCCATTTTCTGCATTTGCAGAAATTGCGCTTCTAATAACTTGAGCCGGGTCACATCACGCTGAATCGAAACGTAATGGGTCACCTGTCCCGAAGAGTCGCGGACAGGGGAAATATGCCAGGCCGCATAGTATTCCGAGCCGTCGCGCCGGTAATTGATGGTTTCTGTGCCAAAGGATTGGCTGCTGATCAGCCCACCTTCGAGTTGATCAGGGAGGGCTTGATCTGTTTTGGGGCCTAAGAATAGGTGGGGTGTCTGGCCAAATAATTCTTCCGGCGTGTAGCCGGTCAGTTGGCACAGCCCTTTGTTGACAAATACAATTTTCGGCCCCAGGGGTGTGGGTTGGGTATCGGTGATGAGGACACCTTCTTCGATGCTATTGACGGCGGTAGCCAGCAGGCGCAGTTGTTCTTCGGCCCGCCGCCGCTGGCTGACATCTCGGGCATTAACCACGAAACCCTTGACGTTAGGATCAGCCGACAGGTTATTGCTGACGGCTTCCATCCAGATCCAACTTCCGTCCGCATGGCGAAGCCTGAACTCAGTGGGTGAACCGACACCGGGCTGCTGACGGGCAGCGGTAAGCTGGGTTTGAACCAGGGCGGCGTCTTCTGGGTGGACATATTTATAGATCGTTTGGCCGATCATAATTTTGGCGTTACGCCCCAAAATCTGTTCCACCGGCGGGCTGACATAGCCGACCACCCCATCGCTGTTGAGAACAATGATAATATCGGATGAATTTTGGACAAGTGACCGGAACCGACCCTCACTGGCCTGCAAGGCCTCTACCGCCTGTTTCTGCTCGGTAATATCTTGAACAATACCATCAATATACTTTATTTCCCCATTCTCATTAAAAACGGCTCGGCCAGTATCACGCACCCAAATTTCCGCCCCAGTTTTCGTGGGAAGCTTCGTTTCATAAAAGAAAACGCCCCCACTTGTGGTCCACCGTTGCAGCAGTTTCGCTTGATCCTGAGGGTTATCAAATCCATCCGGGGCTGAAGCTTTGACCAGATCTAACACACTCTCATAGCCAAGCATCGCCGCCAGTGCTGGATTGGCGTAAATGAACTTACCTGTCACGGTGGCTCGGTAAACCCCCACAGGGAGTTGGCTGGTTAAGGTGCGGTATTTTCCTTCACTCTCCCGTAACGCCTCTTCCACTACCCGGCGTTCGGTTACATCTTCATGAGCTATTACTGTCCACGTGTGCCCCTCATTCTGGAAGCGGGTTACCCGCACGCCATACCACTGCCTTTGAAAAGGGCTGTGGCAGGCATATTCCAAGTAGAATTGTCGCCGCTGCCCGCTCATCACCTGGCGAATACCCTCGGCCACAAGGGCTGCTTCCTTGGCTTCGGGGCCAGCGGCCAGGCGGCACACCTCCAGATAATTCACTCCAAGCCCACAATCCGGATGCGAGTAATTGTTCGCTTCGGCAAAACGGCGCCAACTGGCGTTGATGGTTGAAACCCGACCGCTTTCGTCAAGGATGGCAATATGAGCCGCGAGGGCATCAATGGCGCCTTGCAGAAACTGATGTTCCCGGCGCAGTTCTTCTGCTTGGAGATGGCTGGCGAAGAGACGTGCATTTTCCAGGGCCGTGGCTACCTGGTCGGCAATCAGTTGAACCAGGGTCACATCAGCCTGGGTAAAAGCGGCGACCTGCTCGCTGCTGATGGAGATTGTACCTAATAAACGATCCTTAACTACAAGAGGAGCAACTAACAACGAGCGAATGCGCAAGGGTAGATTGCTGGGCATAAAACGCTCATCGGCCAGCACATCAGGCACATTAACCGCTTGATTGTTTGCCAAAGCATACCCGGCGATGCCCTGCCCTGCCCGGAAGGTTAGGGTCTGCCCCAAGACCCCATCCGGCAAGTTAGTGGCGGCTGTCCGCAGCGTTTTGCCTTCCTCGTCAAGCAGTTGGAGCGAGCCTCTATCGGCTGCTGGTACAATATCCACGGCCAATTTTATTGCTTGATCCAGGGCTGGAGTTGGATCAATGATGGTTACCAAAGCCCGGCTCAGTTCGAGCAACCTGGCCAGGGCGGCCTCCTGCCGTTTTCGCTCGGTAATATCGGTGACCGCGCCGTAGACGACTTTTGAAGCGCCGACCGGCTCGACCCCGGCCCGATCACGCACCCAAATAATTTCACCATCCGCGCGCACGAGGCGATATTCTACCTCACTGTTTTGGCCCAGGGCTAACCGGGCTGCCTGGACGGCCGCCGCCGCCCGATCATCGGGGTGGACGATTTCTGAGGCCCAAAAGGACCAATTGGCCATCAACTTCGCTTTGGAATAGCCAGTTAAGTCTTCAACATCAGGGGATAGATAAAGATTGTGGTGCCCGCCATCTTCAGTGATCTGCGTCACATAAATATGGCTGCTGATGGATAAGAAAACTTGAAAGAAGCGCTCTGCACTCAGTAATTGGAGTTCTTCTTCGGTCTGCCGGCGTGCTGCTGCTGCTGCGGTTAGATCAGCCACTCGCTGGGTTAAGCGGGCCATGCCCTTGCGCATGGTTGCCAATTCCTCCAGCAGCTCAGCTTTTGTTTTGACATCATCTTCCATTTTTTAATCTCCCCGACCCTCTGCTAAATTATACCGCAATATTTAGATTTAGGTAAAGAGAGATTAATAATGTTAAAGAGTCAGCCGGATTTTGCCAGTACTTCGACCTCTACATGCTGTCCGGCCTGCAATAGTTCGGTTAACGCCGGAGCCGGTACGGGTGGACTAAAGAGATAACCCTGAAACTCATCACACTGCTGGCCGCGCAGCCAGACTAACTGCTCTTCTGTTTCCACACCTTCGGCTATTACCCGCAGCTTCAGCTCATGCGCCAGGCCAATAATTGCCTTGATGATGGCGGCATCCTCAGGATTGTAACTCATCTCTTTTATCAGGGAGTGGTCAAATTTCAAGGTGTTAAGGGGAAACTGCCTTAAGACGTTGAGCGAGGAATCAAGGCTGTAATCATCCAGGGCAATCTGCAAGCCCAGCATCTTTAGTTCATTAAGAATCACTCGATTGAAGTCGTTGTTTATTAAAGGCATGCTCTCGGTGATTTCTAACTCCACCACCTGAGCTGCCAGGCCGGTTTCCCTGAGAACAGTGGACACCAGTCCGGGTAAATCCTGTTGCCCACCGGCAGGCCGCAACTGGCGAATTGACACATTGACGGCCAGACGTAAAAACGAATAACCGGCCGTATGCCAGGCTTTGATCTGGGCGCAGGCTGCGCGCAAAACCCATTCCGCCATAGGAATAATGAGGCCTGTTTCCTCGGCCAACGAAATAAATTCGTCCGGCTCGATGAGGCCATTTTGAGGATGCTGCCAGCGCAGGAGCGCTTCGACCCCGGTCATCTGCCCCGTAGCCAATGACACAATCGGTTGGTAATAAAGCTGGAACTCTTGCTGCTCAACTGCGCGCCGTAGGTCAGTTTCTAATTCCCTTCGCTCAAGCGGGTGTATGCCCAGGCCAGGATCGAACAATTCATGGCAAGCCCGCCCGCGGGCCTTAGCCCAGTACATCGTTGTGTCGGCATCACGCAGAACATCTTCCGGCCGGTCATAGCCTGTAGTGCTCAAAGCAATCCCGATACTGGCGCTGGTGGACAGTTTGTGTCCCTCCAGGTGAATCGGTAAAGCCAGTTCATTTTGAAGCCGTTCGGCTACCCGGGTAGCGTCACCGGAGTCCTGGATATTTTCGAGCAAAATGGTAAACTCGTCCCCCCCCAGGCGAGCCACCGTGTCGCCGGGACGCAGGCAGTTTTTCAGCCGGCGGGCTACAGTAATCAGCAGTTGATCTCCAATCAGGTGTCCCAGGCTATCGTTAATCAACTTAAGCCGGTCCAGGTCCAGAAAAAGCACAGCAAACACATAATCCTTGTTCTCTTTGACCTGTCCAATAGCCCGTTCCAAATGCTGCATAAACTGGACCCGGTTGGGCAAGCCGGTCAAAGCGTCGTGTAGAGAAGTGTACCTCAGTTCATCCTCGGTCATTTTGCGCCGGGTGATGTCGGTTTGGGAACCGGTCAAGCGGTAGGGTTGCCCGTCCGCATCGCGGACTGCCAGCCCCTGGGTCAGGACCCAGCGGTAATCACCGTTCCAGTGACGCATGCGATACTCGCTTTTCAAGCTTGTTGTCGTACCTTCCAGATGAGTGGCGATGTCCACCTTCAGCCGGGCCAGGTCTTCGGGATGGACCCGGCTAAACCATTCATCTACGCTGGGTTGGATTTCCTGTTCCTCATAACCCAGGATAGTCTTCCAGTGGGGCGAGAAATAGATTTCATTGGTTTTTAGATTCCAATCCCACAACCCCTCATTAGCGGCCTGTACCGCCAGGGCATAGCGCTCTCCACCTGTGCGCAGCGCCTCCTCGATTTGCTTGCGTTCAGTGATATCGTGACCGGTCTTAATGATATATTCAACCGAACCATGGTGATCCAGCAGCACCGTACTGGACCAGGCGATGAGGCGGCATTTTCCCTCTTTGGTCAGCCATTGGCACTCGTATTCGATGGGAAAATGACCGGCAGCTAGTCTGTCACAAATAGCTTTAACCGTTTCAACCTCTTCCGGCACGACAAACAAATCCCACAGATACTTGTCTTGAACTTCATCAAATAAATAGCCGCTTGTTTTCTGAGACGTCTGATTAAAACGGACAATCTGCTTTTCGGCATTAAGGATGACCACCAAAGCGCCGGCCATGTCGAGGATAGTCGAGACGAAATTGCGTTCCGTTTTGAGCGCCTTGACTTGCTGCATGATTTCACGGCGAGCGCGGCCGTAGCTCCAGGCATTCTTCAGCGCTAATACGGCGTAACTGGCAAACGCCTCCAGATGCTCGGCATCCGCCTGGCTGAAAAAGCCAGCGGTAGCGCTGTCAACTTGCAGAAAGCCAATAATCTGATCTCGAATCCGGAGGGGGGTGCTGGCATAGGATTTTATCCATTCTTGACCGGACCAGGCAACCCAGGCATCCTGGGCGGATACCTCAGAAACGGCTACCGGGCGGCCGGTTTCGTTCATCGTCTGCAAGCTGGGAATCTCGGCGATTTTAAGCATGAGGACGAAGTTTCTAGAACCGAACCGGCTGTAGCCGTGCCAGCGAATAATCCGGGCCATATCGCTCTGAGTGGGCATCATAAGGCAGGCTGCATCGTGGGGAACGATCTGCTTCAACTGGTCCAGGATGTGATCAAGTACTTGGTCATATTCAAGGGTGCTGTGCAGAGCGGTACTTGCCTGGTACATCGCTTCAAGCAGAGTCCGCTGCTGCTGCTCGATAGTCAGCAAGCGTTTTTGTTCTACCTCTGCCCTGGCCAGCTCCGCCAGCCTTTGCCGGGCTGCGATCAACTCAGCGATAAGGTACGTTTTTGTTTTGTATTGGTCTCTCATGGTTGATGTCTCACTGAAGCAATATGAGCCGCAATTCTATTGTTAAGGTGCACTGTTTTGGTGTGTCAAGTATCCGGGACGTTGACAACAACGGGAGGAATAGTCAATAGACCATTTTCCTCATAATTGACAGTCTACCACATGTCCCTATCTGATGGCAACCCTGTTTTTAGTCCTAACCCAAGAACCATGAGTCCTACCAGGATTTGCTGTCATCTGGGTAAACGGGCTGGAGTATGTCAGGTTCACTGCATTTTTGACGGTATAGGGAAGATGTGGGGACTAATTTTTGTCCGCAGGTGGTCTGCTGACTCTCAAAGAAGGGTGTCAAGCATTATGCAGCGAAAAATCATCCTGAGTGCCGAAGGCATATCGAAGCTGTGTCCTGAGCTTGTCGAAGGGGATGATTTTTCGCTGGCAGGTGGCAACAGAGGTTATCCTAATTAACCTTAGTCCAGGCCGGTAGAGGCAAAGAAAATCACAACTGGAACAGCCAGTAAGATCAGCAGGAAGAAGATGCCAATAATGGTCCCAATGATGGCCCCTACACCGAGGGGACGAGCCGGCTTGACCTCTTCGCCGGCGGCGATTTGTTTCACGGCATGCAGGGTTTGCCGGACCAGCGCATCGGTGCTCCAGCGCTCTACCCCGGCCCATTCCCATCCTTCGCTGCGCACAGGAACGAGCAATTTAGGCGCTGGACTGGCGCTGATAGCCCTGGCGACTTCGGCGCTGGCTGGCCCGTTGGCGAGAGCGATGTTCCACGGCTCGATAATCAGCCCCGCCCCGGCCAGTTGGGCGGTCAGAGTATTTGGCGCTGTGCTTCCACCCGTAGCAGTTGTCGTTGATTGGGTCAAGCCAACAGCCTCAAAGGTGAGGCCGGGCAGTTCGCGTCGAAGCTCCTTCAGGATCGCCTGCCCAAAGCCGCCCTCCTCGCCATCAACGACGACCACTCGCAAGTTCGCCAGCCGTTTGGCCTGTTCCTGTTTGGCCAGTTGTCCATCACCCCGCAGCACAAAGCCGTGATACAACCACACCCCACCGGCGATTAAGCTGAAGGCGATAGCCTGCCCCAAATCGCTGAGTAAATTGCCCTCGTTCGATTCGCCCAGGACGAGGCTGAGCAGCCGATAGACAATGTAGACCACACCGGAGAGAACGGTCATGGTAGCGACAAAGAGATAGAAATACAGGTAGATTTTGCGCACGATGGAGCGGCGTTCCTCAGCCCCCGCCGGGCCGGACGCCTCGGCCCCCAGCTCGGCCTGCCGCCACGGTAAAATCCATACGGGCAGCCCGGCGACCATGGCCGCCGTAAACCAGGCCAGTTGCTCGCGCAGGCTCGAGCCAAACGGCGCTCCGGCCAGGGATCGGATCAGCACGCTCAGATCGCCGCTCAGCCCAACCAGGAGAGCGGCCAGGCCAATGGCAGCAATGAGGTAGAGGTACAGCCGCCGGATGCCGGCCTGGCGGGGCGCTTCCCCGGCCACCCGCGCATCTCCCCAGATAACAGCGGCGTGATAAGCCCACAGCACAGCCGCGCCGATAACAATCGGCAGAGAGTCACGCAGGTCGCCCATAGGCGGCAGGTCGAGCGCCCGGCGGAAGATACCGGCCAGAATAAAAGTGATGTGGGTAACAGCAAAAAGGGCGGTGATGAAGATGGTGGCGTACAGATAGAATTTACGCAAGGCAGAGGCTCGTTCGGCCTCGCTAGGCCCGTTAAAGAGGCGCTGCGCCCACTGCCAGAAGATGAGCCAGAGCGGCAGGCCGGCGCACAGCCGGGCCATCTCGACGCTAAACTCCAGCTCGTCGCGCCCGCCAATCGCCTCACCCGGCCCAAATTGAAACATCACCCAACGTAACAGGCTAATGGAGGCGATGCCGGTCATTATCAGGCCCGTGGCGCTGAACCCAAAGATGTACAAACGGCGAATGGTGGCGGCGTTATCCGTTTCCGGGGTTGTCTGCCTGTCTGCTGCCACCAGGCGCTGGTGGTAAAACCACAACAGCCCCAATACCACCAGGGCGACCAGATCCCGTACAATGGCTTGGGTGGGGGAGAACTCAAAGTAGGCAAAAGGGCGCTCCGGCTGGCCCAGGATGAGCCACAAGAGTGCGGTCACCAGGTCAAACGCATTCGCCACGAAGGGGCCGAGGAAAGCGGCCAGCATGCCGTACAGATACAGGCGGCGCAAAACCGTCTCCCGCTCTTCGGGGTCACGTTCGGTTAGGCGCTGTACCCACAGCCAATGCGCCAGAAAAATAGGCAGACCGACCACGACGACGGCAATTTGAAAAGCTGTCGCCGTTACCGGAGCCTGGTAGCCCGGTGTAAGTAAATTGCGGAACAGGGCAATAACGGCCCAGGTAACCGCTTGCAGGCTGATCGCAGCGACAAGAAACATATACCAACGACGGACTATAGCCATAATCTTAACCTCCTTCATCACCCTTCCCTACGAGCAACCCACTTTCGAAGCCCAACAGTAAGGCCAATAGGCGTCAGAGGCGGTGATTTTCCATACGCCGTTCTCATGATGGAGGGTCATCTCGAAGGTAGTGCTGTGTTCATTGCTGTCAAACAACCCGCCCCGGTAGAAACGGGTTTCCTTGACCAAGACCTCGGCCCGATCATTGCTAATGCGGACCGACTCGACGCTCAGAGTGACAGATTCATCGTTCAAGTTATCAAGCTGCCAGGCATACTTGTCCAGGTCGGCGGCGAACTTATCAGAAGAGACTGGATAGCCGGCCAGAGTGGGTGAGAGGTATCCATAAGCCCGGCGGTAGTCTGCTTGCTGCAAAGCGAACAGATAATTGTGTGCTACCCCTTCCGGCGTGTCTTCCGGCTGGTAGGAAGGCTTGGGCCGCATGAAGGCCACCGCAAAGGCAACGCCGACCAGCAAGACAGCCCCCGCGATAATGCCAATCAGGAACTTATCTGTACTTTTCATGGGAGTCTCCTTGTCAACCGACATCAAGATGCTTCGCCTGGATGTCTATTTCCAGCCTATCACCAAGCCAGGCAAATGTCACCTATCGAAAGTTAGGTTGGAGTTAGGGTCTGGGACAAATTGGGGACCAATAAAGGGGGTGTGCTTAGAGACGCTTGAGCGTTCTCTGTGGAGAGAACAAAGCAATTGGAATTTGTTCAGAATGGGGCAGGTTCCAGCGTCACCCGGCGGACACCCTGCATCTTGCGGAAATTGACGCTGGCCTCGACCGACGCCAGGGTGGCCTCGATGTCAACCACCTGCACCCCCGACAGGAGGTCCACCCCAAAATCAAACAGCACCGGCGTTAGCGGCGTGGAAGGGCCGAGCAGCATGACTTTGGCTTCCGGGCGGACCAGGGCCAGCAGGCCATCCAGGGTGTGATTGATCAGGGTGCTGCTGGTGATGGCGACAACATCGGCCTGGGGGATGAGGTGAGGCGCGGCGGCGGCACTAAAGTCGCCGGGCTGGGGCGACAATTCCAGCACCCAGAGCTGGGCGACAACCGGCCTCAATTCGTCAACGAAGGGAAAATGGCCGACCAGCGCGACTTTGCGGCCCTGCCCGTGAGCAGCCAGCCAATCGGCGGCGTCAACCTGGGCCAGGCGGGCCAGGTCCGGCTGCAAGAGGGCGTTGAGGGTTGCCAAACCGACCGCCGCTTCGACCGGGTCGCCGGCGTAAACACTCTGGGCCAGGGCGAGGGCATCGCTGCTGGGGGGCGGGTTAGCGCCGAGCTGGAACTGGGTTTGAGCCGCTACTCGCTCCGGCCCAGGGGTCGCAGCCAGGCCCGCCTGCTGCTGCCCCAGCGGGTTTTGAACGACGACCAGAGTCCAGTTGACCCCGATATACAAGGCGCGAGTCTGCCAGTCGCGGGGCAGAGTTGCCAGGATGCGCTCAAGAATAGGTGACATAATGCCTGCGCTGGATTAGGGTTTGCCGTCCATTATAGGCGAGGGGTTGGGCCGGTGTCAAGCAAGAGCGAAAATCGGCGAAGGGTTGGAGGGTGGGAGGAGAGATGTTATAATTACAAGAGTGGCTTCGAGACTGAATTGGCATGATGTACCCAAAAGGTGTCCTATTGTGCACTTTGAGGTAGCTTGTTATTGGTGACTGATGGTGCGGTTAAGGCATGGAGCGATGGGAGAGATTTGTGACTGTTCAACTAAACCAAGCAAAGATTAAAATTCCAATGACTGAAATAACTGATTTCTGTCGTCGTCACCATATTCGTCGGTTAGCCGTATTTGGATCTGTTTTGCGTGAAGATTTTGGTACTGATAGCGACCTGGATGTGCTGGTTGAGTTCGACCCAGATCATATACCAGGGTTAGCCTTCTTTGCAATGGAAGCAGAACTTTCCCAAATTTTAGGTCGAAAAGTAGATTTGAACACGCCCCAGTTTTTGAGCCGATATTTCCGCAATGATGTTCAAGCTGAAGCGGTTGTATTGTACGAAAGCAAGTAATGACTTTTAGCCAGCCAATTCCTCCCGACTCCAGTGATCCTCAGCCGTCCACATCTACCCCTCCCCCCTCTCCCTCACCGGCCCAACTCCTCCTTTTTTCCCTTCTCCTCGGCTGGCTCGCCGCTGCCCCGATGGGTCTGGGGATTGTTACCGCCTTTCTCCCGCTTGCCTGGCCGGAATTGGTAAGGAGTTTTCTGACCGTCGCCCTGCTAGCGACTCTGCTCTTGATCCCCTTTGCCGGTTTTTGGCTGTTGGTGCGCCGACCCCTGGCCCTGGTTTTGCCCGGCGTCGGCCTCTACATCTTGTTGGACGCGGCTATCCGGGCTGTTGCCGGGCCAGGAAATGACGAGGCCACCTATCTCCTGCCGTTACACGGGACAATCCTCCGTTTGATCCTGCTCACCCCGGCAGCGCTGCTCCTGGGCGGCCTTGGTATGGGGTGGGCAGGCGTGCCTCGCTCCAGGCGCGAACTGGGCCAGGCGTTAGGGTTGGATACTCCCCGGCTCTTCTGGCTGTTCCTGGCCCTGGCCGGCATTGCCGTTCTGACCATCGGCTGGCCACTGACCGGGGCGTTGGGGGATCGCTGGGTGTCACAGATGCTCCTCATCCAAACCTTAGCCCAGACCCTGCCCGAAGAGCTGTTCTTTCGCGGCGCGGTTTTGGGCCTGCTGCTGACCTGTTTTCCCCACCGCCGCGTCCTGTCGGCCGTGTTGGCGCTCATGATCTACGCGGCCTTTACCCCCAGCCTGGTGATTCCTCACCACGATTGGAGCAAAGCATCGCTGCTCCTGACGATTATTCCCCTGACCGCCCTGCTGGTCGGATTGCGCCTGTGGAGCGGCACGATTTGGGCCGGCCTGTTAGTCGCCTGGTGCTACCGGACCGCGCCGCTTCTTTTCACCGACCCCCGCGACGAATTGCCCCTGATTACCCAACCCTGGCAAACCGCCGCTTATCTCTGGATGATCCTGGCCGCGGCCGGACTGACCGGCTTCGTTTGGGCCGGGCGGCGCTGGTTGGTATCACCTCGTTCTGCCCTGGCGGCGGTTGGCCTCGTCCTGGCGGCGGTGCTGATCGGCTGGGGTGTCTGGCTGGGGCTGTGGTGGACTTTGGGCCGGCCCGGCTTTTATGACGACGGGTTTCTGATTATCATGGCCGAGCAGGCGGATTTAAGCGGGGCCGAGCAAATTGTGGACCTGCCGACGCGGCGGGCTTTTGTGCGCGACCGGCTGATCGAAACAGCCAATCGCACCCAGGCCCCGGTGCGCCAGGCGCTCGATGCCGCCGGGCTGGCTTATCGCCCCTTTTACCTGATCAACATGATCCGGGTGGAGGGCCACCACCGCCGCATAGCCGAGTTTGCCGACCTGCCCGGCGTGGCCCGGGTGATGCTCAATCCCAATGTCCGGCCCTATCCGCTTCGCTTTGATATCGGCTATGGCCCTACCCCCAACGAGGGGCAGGGCGTCGAAGCCAGCCTCAGCCAGGTGTACGCCGACCGGGTCTGGGAGTTAGGCTTCACCGGGCAGGAGATTGTCGTGGCCGGGCAGGACACCGGCTATGATTGGCAGCATCCGGCTCTGCGTCAGGCGTATCGCGGCGTCAATGACACGGGCGAGGTCAACCACGATTACAACTGGCGCGACGCCTGGGCTGACACCTCCGCGCCGTTTGACGACGATCAGCACGGCACGCATACTATGGGCACAATTTTGGGCGACGACGGCCAGGGCAATCAAATTGGCATGGCTCCCGGCGCTCGCTGGATTGGCTGCCGCAATATGCAGCGCGGCCTGGGCAATCCGGCCAGCTATACTGACTGCATGGAATTTTTTCTGGCGCCCTATCCGCTGAACGGCGACCCATTTAAGGATGGTGATGTATCAAAAGCGCCCGACGTGGTTAATAATTCCTGGGGCTGTCCCGACGTTGAAGGCTGCGACGATACCGTTTTGGAACCGGCCACGGCTGCGCTCCAGGCCGCCGGAATAATAATGGTCGTCAGCGTGGGGAATGATGGCCCTGCCTGCGGTACGGCCAACGAACCACCGGCTCGTTATGCCAGCGTTTTCTCGGTGGGGGCCAGCAATGCGCAAGGCCAAGTTACCGGCTTCAGCAGTCGAGGGCCGGTCGAGGGGGCCGGCCAGTCGCCCCTGCTTAAACCCGACATCACTGCGCCGGGTGATAATATTCGCTCCAGCCTGCCGGGCGGCGGCTACGGCACCGCCTCCGGCACCAGCATGGCCGGGCCGCATGTGGCCGGACTGGTCGCGCTGATCTGGTCGGCCAATCCGGCCTTGATCGGCCAAATTGAGGCAACGGAGGAAATCATCCGCCAGTCGGCTACCCCGGTTTCGGTGGAAGCGGCCTGCCCCATCGGGGGTCAAGCCGCAGATAATACTTCGCTGCTTGGCGAGCTAGATAGTCTTATCGCCGGGAATGCTTGCGCCTGCGGCGGCATAACCGGCAGCCCTAACAACGTTTACGGCTGGGGACAGATTGATGCCCTGCGGGCGGTGCAGTTGGCCCTGGCGGAGAAGTGAGGAGGAAAGGGGGATTGGAAGGCTGGAGGAATGGGAAGAACTTCTTAGCTAAAAACCTGCTGATGGGAATTCACAATTCACAATTCACTGTTTTCTGCTCTCTAAGTTGATCTGAAATGTTTACTTTGCGTCGTGTTACCGAAAATGATATGGAGGCCCTGGCCCAGCTTGTCGGCGTGATAGAAGCGGCAGATGAAGGGCTGATCCGGCTGACGGCGGAGATTCGGGCCGGGCTGGAAACGGCTGCGGCAGAGTTAGGCCAGACTGGCTGGTTGGCGCAAATTGAAAGCGGCCCGGTCGTCGGTTATAATTATGGGGAACTTGTCCGTGGCGCGGAGCTTCACTTTTGGCTGCGTGGAGGGGTGCATCCAGCCTGGCGCGGCCAGGGTATTGGCCAGCAGCTCATCCAGAACAGTTGGGCCGACATGCAGCAGCAGCGGTCCCCAACCGGCGGCGAGAGAGCATGGGTCAATGCCTGGGCTTATGAGCACGACCGGCAGCGCGGCGGCTTGCTGGCCCGGTTTGGGCTGCGGCCCTATCACGTCTATCATGAATTGGAAATACCGGCAGCTCAGGTTGAAGTGATCCCTGCGCCGCCGCCCGGCGTCATCATTCGTCCCTGGGATAACCGCTACTGTGAGGCGGCTGTATCCCTGCGCAACCGGGCTTTTGCTCAAAATTGGGGCTATCAGCCGACAACCGCTGCAGTGCTGCGCCGCCGCTTTGAAACAGCCCGCTACGAGTCGCCCTTTAGCTTTACCGCCTGGCGGCAAACCGGGGGCGGCGAGGAGATGGTCGGTTTGGTTCACGCCTGCCTGGGCTGGACGCGCCAGTTGCGACAGGCCAACGAGGGGGAGATTGTCTGGGTGGCTGTGGCCGGGGAGGCGCGCGGGCAGGGCATCGGCCGAGCGCTGATGCTGACGGCCATGAAGGCGCTGGCCGAAGCCGGGGTGGAGACCATCTCGGTCAGCGCGGATAATTATGCCGACCGGCCGGCGATTGGCTTATACACCAAATTGGGCTTTACCGTCCGCAAGGCGATTGTGGATTATCGAGGAGAACTTTAAAATGGACTTGATGGAAAAAATAAACACTTTGCTCAGCGCCGCCGTCAATGCCAAACTGCCTCACCGGGAGCGGCGGAGCGCTCTGGAACAGTTGGAGCAGGAGCAGTTGGCGGCGATTCGGCAGGCCCTGGCCGAAGTGGAACTCCGCGAGCGCAACATGGCCGAGCGGCTCAAGAGCGAGCAGGCCAGGGCCGCGGAAGCGGCTCAAAGCGGCGACCAGGCCGAACAGCGCGCCCACGAAAAGCGGGCGGCGGAATTGGAGTATTATTTGAGAAACGAGTCGCTCCAGGCCATTAACTTGGAAGAGAAGCTGGCGGCGCTGGAAGAAAAATTGGCCCTGGCCAAAGAGGCCGTGGAAAAAGAGGCGCGCAAAGCCAAGGCCAGGGACGAGGAGGCCAGCAAGGTGTTGGGCATGGCTCCGGCCACCCCCGCCGCCAGTACCGCCACCGCACCTTTAACCCCGTCCGTCATCAAGCCCGAATTTGCCGGCGATGACCCTGACCTCGCGGCTCGCAAGTCGCGGCTGTCGGATTAAGCGAACGGATGAATGGTGAATGAGCGAATAATATTCGCCATTCGCTTATCCACCATTCAAATACCCCAAAATTGCTTCTAACCCCAGCAAGTAACTCCGCCATCCGAAACCGCTAATCTGGCCCACACAGACCGGGGCGAGCATGCTTTTGTGCCGAAATTCCTCGCGGGCGTGGACGTTGCTCAGATGGACCTCGATCACCTTCAAGCCCGTGCCGGCAATGGCGTCCCGCAGGGCAATCGAAGTGTGGGTGTACGCGCCGGGGTTAAAAACCACTCCTGCTGCCCACTGCCGGGCTTCGTGGAGCGCATCCACCAAAGCGCCTTCGTGGTTGGATTGGAAGGCGCGGACCTCGACCCCACGCTCGGCCCCTGCGGTGATCATCCTGGCATTGATTTCTTCTAATGTTACTGCGCCATACACGCTTGGCTCGCGGGTTCCGAGCAGGTTGAGGTTGGGGCCGTGTAGTAATAGAATAGCTGTCATGTTGACCTGCCTATAAGTTTGGAAGGCTGGAAGGTTAAATTCCTTCCGTTACCTGTCCCCCATTATTAGCCCAGTATTTGCCGTATTCTTGCCGCAACGGCCACTCCCAGTTTGCGGTGTTCATCCACCTCAAGATGAATGCCGTCGAGGTCGCTGGAGGCGATGACCTCAGCCGCGTCGAAAAAGGCGCAGTCGCGTTCTGCGGCGACGCGCCGGTAATGTTTGGAAAACAGGCGTGATTTGGCCTCGGCGCCCTCAAACATTTCCTCGTACTCGGTCAGCCGGGCGATAGGAGGCGGGGCCAGCAGCAGCACTTTGGGCGGCCGCTCTCCTGGCCCGCAGTCACTCTTCTGGACCATCTCTACCAGCACGCCGGCGCCCTCGGCAATATCATAAGCGGATAAGGAGAAGCGCTTTTTGAGATCATTTGTCCCCAGCATGATCGTGACCAGGTCAACGGGCTTGTGGGAAGTCAGAATGGGGATAAGCTGCTCCTTGCCGTTTTTGTAACCTTCAATGGGGTCATCCCATACGGTGGTGCGGCCATTCAACCCCTCGGCAATGACCTCATACACCTCGCCCAGTTCCCGTTGAAGCACGCCGGTCCAGCGCTCATGCCGGTCGTAACGATCTTTGGTCACAGGCCGGTAGCCCCACGTATTCGAGTCGCCGTAACAGAGGATGGTTTTCATTAAGTGCTCTCCTTGCCAATCAGTCCCAGGTGCAGCCCGGCTCTCAGCAGACCGGCCATGGTTTTGGCATCCTTGATCTCACCCCGGCGCATCATGGCGACAGCTTCCAGCCAGGGAACGGTCAGCAGTTCGATGTGCTCGTCAAATTCTAGCTGGTTGGGGCCGGGCGTTAAATCGGTGGCCAGGTAAAGGTGCAGATACTCGGTCAGGATGCCAGGGGAGGCGTAAAAACCGTCCAGTTTTTGCCAGGTGGCCGCCTGGTCGCCGGTTTCTTCCAGCAGTTCGCGGGGCGCGGCCAGGTCAGGATCTTCACCCACTTCCAGGCTGCCGGCGGGCAGTTCGATCAGCCAACCTTCCGTGCCGGCCCGGAATTGTTTGACCAGCCGCACTTCGTTGTTTGCCGTCAGGGCCACAATGACCACCGCTCCCCGCGTGGCAACGATTTCGCGCTGGGTGATTTGGCCGTCGGCCAGTTGGACCTGGCGTAAATTCAGGGTGACAAGCTTTCCTTGAAAAATTTGCTCTTCGCTGATGGTTGTTTCTGGTTGCATAAATCTCCTGAAAAATAGTAGACGGTAGACAGTAAACAGCCCATAGGGGGCCTTCGGCTCTAGACAGGGAAATTACACGGTTCTGCAACCCTGCAACCCTGCTACCTTGTTAATATTGCCTCGACATCCTCTCGCGCCACGTTGTCAAAAATAGCCACATTGCCGATAGCGCGGGGAAGAATAAAGCGAAGCTTATCGCCCTGCCGTTTTTTGTCAGCGCCCATGGCGGCCCAGATTTCAGCAGGGGGATAGGGAGGCGGCGAAGTGGGCAGGCCCAGGCGAGCCAGCAAAGCGGTGATGCGGGCGGCAGTTTCTCCCGCGCAGTAGCCCAGGCGGACGGCCAGGCGGGCGGCGCAAGCCAGGCCCATCGCTACGCCTTCGCCGTGCCGTATTTCAAAATTGGCCAGCCGCTCAAAGGCATGGCCAAAGGTATGCCCCAAATTCAGCACCGCCCGCCGGCCCTGCTCAAAGGGATCTTCCTGAACCACGCGGACTTTGACCCCAATACTTTCGGGGAGTAGGGAGTAAGGAGTAAGGAGTAGGGAGGAAAGATTTATGTCTCCTCTGCTCCCCCCGCCTGGCACTCCGCGCTGGCAGCCTCCTGCCCCTCCGCTTCTTTCTTCCAGGGCTTCAAACAAGGCAGGGCTGTCAATAATCCCGTGCTTGACCATCTCGGCCAGGCCGGCTCGAAATTCGGCGGGCGGGAGGGTGGCCAGCACTTGGGGGTCAATTATTACCATCTCCGGCTGCTTGAACGCACCGACCAAGTTCTTGCCCTGGGGCAAATCCACGCCCACTTTACCGCCGACGCTGGCATCCACCATCGCCAGGAGGGTAGTTGGAATCTGGACAAAAGGCACGCCGCGCAAATAGGTGGCCACGGCAAAGCCAACTGTATCACCTAACACACCGCCGCCTAAAGCCACAATGGGGCTGCGCCGGTCGAGCCTGGCCTCAACCAGTTGGCTGTAGAGGCCGGCGACGGTAGCCAGGGTTTTGAAGGGTTCGCCGTCGGGGATGGTCAGGTAAACCGGCTCAAAGCCAGCCCGGCGCAGACTCGCCAGCAGCGGCTCCGCGTGGTGCTGGCCGACCGGCTCGTTGGAGACAACGGCGCAGCGACCGCGATAGCCCAGTTCGGCCAGGTAGGGGCCCGTTTCGGCCAGCGCTCCTTCACCCAGAAAAATGGGATAACTGCCGCTGGGATGAGTGACGGTAATAGTTTGCATGATCTTTTCCTCGAATGAAGGGCGAATGATCTTATCATTGCCATTCGCCCATTCGCAGATTCGCCTGGCCGCTTCCACCGGCGAAAGATGGGTTACATCCAAATGATGCTTGATCCGGCCATAAGCGGGGGCGCGCTGTTCTAACAAAGCCGCTAACCGGGCAAAGCGTGTCTCATCCTGGGCTGCCAGCATGGGCCGGTCTTCACTCCGGCCGATGCGCTGCCACAGCACCGTCGGGTCGCAGTCGAGGCAGATAACCAGGCCGCCCGACTCCATCACCCGCAAATTAGCTTCCGGCAGCAGCGCCCCGCCGCCGGTGGCAATGACCAGGCCCTTTTGTTGGGCCAGCTCGCGGCAGAGGTCAGCGTCGAGCTGTCGGAAATAGCTTACGCCGCTTTCGGCAAAAATCTGGCGGATAGACCGGCCCTCGCGCTGCTCGATGAGGGTGTCCATATCCACAAACTCGCGGCCCAGTTCGGCTGCCACCAGACGTCCCACCGTAGATTTGCCCGTGCCCATGAAGCCGGTCAGAACGATGTTCCGGGGCATAGGATCTCTTAAAAAAGCTTGAAATTCTGCGTATCCAGGCATTGGGACTGATGCATTAACACGGCGTTCATTAACTCAATCGCCAGGCGTGACTCCAGGGTGACGCCGGCCCGCACGCCGACACACGGGTCGTGGCGGCCTTTCTTTAACTCAAAATCAATCTCTTCCAGATTTTTGCGCACCGACAGTTGAGGCTTGACGATGGTCGAAGTCGGTTTGAAGCCGACCCGGCAGACGATGGGCATGCCGGTGGTAATCCCGCCGATCAGACCGCCCTGGTGGTTGGTTTGGTAGCCGGTCCGGCGAATCGGGTCGTTGTTTTCGCTGCCGCGCCGGGCCGCCACCGCTGCGCCGGAGCCGATTTCGCATGATTGAACCGCGTGCAGGCCGCCCAGCGCGCCCATCAAGCGCACTTTGAGACTTTGATACAACGGCTCGCCGACCAGCGGCGGCACATTGACCGCTACCACCTCGATTGCCGCGCCAAGCGAGTCCCCCTGGATGCGCGTTTCTTTGATCAATTGGCCGGCTGACTGGGCAAACTCAGCATCGAAAGTATGGATTTCGGCGTTTTCAAGGATTTCCTCGATCCGGCGAAGCTCTTCTCGATTTACGATTTTGGATTTACGATTTTCGATTTCTGTTTGGCTATTCTCACCCTCTTCTTCGCTTCCTCGCTTCTCCGCCTCCTCGCCTCTTCGCCTCATCAACTCCTCCACATGCTCTGCCAGACTCACCGAAGCTTTCAACGGCCCGACCTGGTAAATGGAGGACAGGATCATTGTGCCGAAATGTTCTGCCAAAAAAAGGCGGGCAATCGAGCCGCCAATCACGTCGGAAATGGTTGAGCGGTAGCTGGAGCGCCCGCCGCCGCGGCTGTCCACAAAGCCCTGGGATTGATGATACTTGACCAGATCGGTGTGACCGGGCCGGACCTCGCCGGCAGGACCGGCGAATTGGGCATAGTCCCCCGATTTTTTGGCGGCAGAGAGCACCACTGCCGCAATCGGCTCGCCGGTGGTGGTACCTTCTTCATAACTGGAGGCAATTGTCTCTTTATCTTCAACCCGAATCCGAAGTTCCGGGCCGGAGAGCAGCCGGTCAAGATTCTCTCCATCATAAAGGCCGGACAAAAACAGTACTTTATCCTCTTCATGACGGGGCGTGCCATGCTTGTTGCTGCCCGGCCGCCGCCGGTCGAGATACTGCTGGACCTGCCGCCGCGAGATTTTTAAGCCCGGCGGGCAGCCAAAGACAATGGTTGTAATGGCCGGGCCGTGGGACTCACCCGCTCCGGCTACGGCAAAAAGAGGACCACCTAGAATTTCCATCCGATCACTTTCAGAGGTTAGGGAGCTAAGGGAATCAAAGAGGTTCCTTCAGTCCCTTTACTATGGATATCAATCACTTACTTGTTTATTGCCGCTTTTTAGTTTGCTCAAACACGCCTGCCGCATCACATCAATAGAGGGGGATTGGCCGGTCCATTTTTCAAAGGCATACGCCCCTTGATGGACCAGCATCCCCAAGCCATCAATGGTTTTAGCCCCGGCGGCGCGGGCGCGGGCTAAAAAGACCGTTTCCAGGGGGTTATAAACCAGGTCGCAAAAAATAATGTTGGCGGGCATGGACACGTCGGCCGGCCAGGGAGAGGCTTCCACGTGGGGATACATGCCGACGGAGGTGGAGTTGATCACCAGGTCTACCGTGCTGTCAAGCACAGCCAGGGACTCAGGGGTGAGCGCCTCGAAGGTGAGCGAGCTGTTGGGAAAGGCAGCCGCCAGGTCGCCTACCAAAAAAGCACCTCGTTCGGCGGTGCGGTTCAGAACAGTAATTGAGTCGGCGCCGGCGCGGGCCAGGGCAAAAACCACGGCCCGCGCTGCGCCGCCAGCGCCCAGCACCGCCACCCGCATCCCCTGCGGGTCGCAATTAGCCTCTTTTAAGGAATTGAGAAAGCCAATGGCATCGGTATTGTAGCCGCTGAATTTACCATTCTGATAGTGAATGGTGTTAACTGCACCGGTAATGCGGGCAGAGTCACTCAGTTCGTCCATGTAGCGCATTACAGCCTGTTTGTGGGGTACGGTCACATTCGCCCCGACAAAACTGAGCGCGGCCAATCCTTTGAGCGCCTGCGCTACGTCATCGGGTCGTACCGGCAGCGGCACGTAAGCCCAATCCAGGCCCAGTTCGGCAAAAGCAGCGTTGTGCATGCTCGGGCTGAGGCTGTGGGCCACCGGCCAGCCAATCAGGCCAACCAGGGACGTCTTTCCGGTGATGGATGGTGTTTTAGGCATAACTTAATAGCAGGAGGAAGTAGGGAGTAGGAAGTAAGAAAGATTTTCTGTTCCCTACTCCCTGCTCCTTACTCCCTACTCCCTTCTATCATTTGGAAG
The DNA here is from genome assembly GCA_015075185.1 of Anaerolineales bacterium. Classification (GTDB taxonomy): domain Bacteria; phylum Chloroflexota; class Anaerolineae; order 4572-78; family J111; genus DSQQ01. Next base: position 31,722 of record JABTUW010000008.1, read on the forward strand.
AAGCGCGCGAAGAAATCCGGGAAGGTCTTGCGGGTGCAGTCAGGTTGTTTGAGGCGAACCCCCGGCGATTTCAGGCCGGTAACGGCAAAGGCCATCGCCATGCGATGGTCGTCATAGGTTTCAACGGCAGCAGGATTGAGAGAACTGGGATAAATCTTCAGCCCATCGGCCAGCTCTTCCACCGCAGCCCCCAAACGCTGCAATTCGGTGACGACGGCTTTGATGCGTTCCGTCTCTTTATAACGGATATGCTCAACGTTGCGGATCACCACCGGCGAACTGGCAAACGGGGCAATGGCGGCCAATGTTTGTACCAGATCGGATATATCGTTCATATCAACCTCAAGACCATGTAACTGGCTCGGCCCGATGACCTCGATATAGTCGCTGGTAGCTCTCACCTGGCAGCCCATCGCGGCTAACACTGCGGTAAACTGGGCGTCGCCCTGGCAAGAGTGGGCCGAAAGGTGGTTGACCCGCACCCGGCCGCCTGTCACCGCTGCGGCGGCCAAAAAGTAGGAAGCGTTAGAGGCATCTGGTTCAACGATGTAACGGCGCGGCTGGTAGCGCTGCCCGGCTTTGACCTGAAAACGGTTTGGCTCCGGCTCGGTCACCTGCACGCCGAAATCGGTCATGACCTGGCGGGTGATGGCGATGTAGGAACGGGACACAAGCTCTCCCGTAATCTCGATGAGGGTATCTTCCTGAGCGCAGGGCGCAATCATTAACAGGGCTGACACCTGCTGGCTGGTCTGGTTTGCCTTGAGGCGAATGTGACCGCCTCCGAAACCGCGGCTGTGAAGGGTATAGGGCATATAGCCCGGCCACCCCTCAAACTCTACCTCCGCGCCGGCGGCTTGCAGCACTGCCAGCAGTTCGCCCATAGGCCGCTCGCGCATGCGGGGAATGCCGTCCAGCCGATAATGTCCCCGACCCAGCGCCACGAGCGCCGTGATAAAGCGGGCGGCTGTGCCGGCGTTGCCCACAAATAAATCGGCCTGGGGTGCGGGAATCTCGCCGCCCAGACCGGTCACTTGAAACCGGGTTGCGTCCGGCTCGCTGCTGATCGGGATGCCCAACCGGTCCAGGCAAGTAGAAAACCAATGGGTGTCGTCGCTGAAAAGGGCATTTTCCAGGGTGGAAATTCCCTGCGTCAAAGCGGCGACCATCAAGGCGCGGTTGGTAATGCTCTTCGAGCCGGGAATTTCTACATCGGCATTGATCGGGAAGTTGATACAGGGTATTTCTATTTGATCTTCCATAGCTACTTATTATACAACGCTTTGCGTTGCCGTGACGCTTGTTCCAGCAATTTTCGCAAAGCCGCTTCATCTCCGGCAGCCAGAACAGTCGCTAGGTGGGCCAGTTGACTTTGCGCCAGAGCTACCATCTGGCCGACAGCAGCCCGATTGGTCAGCAAAATATCCAGCATCATGGTCACGTCCGAGGCGGCGACACGGGAAGTGTCTCTAAAACCGGAGGCGGCCACCTCCCAAACGGCTGGATCATCCTCCGCCACCTGCTGCGCCGCTAACACCAGGGCAGTAGCCAGTGCATGGGGCAGATGGCTAATCGCCGCAACCAGTTTATCGTGACGGTCGGCGGCCAGGAGACGCGGTTTGGCCCCAACCGCTTCGGCCAGATCGAAGATCAGGCGGGTAGCGCCGGGCGGAGTACGTTCCAGCGGGGTGACAATCCACGGCGCTCCTTGGTACAGCGCCGCTTCCGCCGCCTCCAGCCCGGCCTGCTCTTTACCGCACATCGGATGGGAGCCGACGGGATGAACCCCCGGCGGCAGCGCAGACATCGCCTGCGCAATGGCCTGTTTGGTGCTGCCCATATCGGTGATGACCGCGCCGGATTTGTAAAGTGAAGCCCACTCCCCAAGCTGCTGGACAATTGTCCGCACCGGGGTGGAGAAGACGATCAAATCGGCGTCCGGCAGAGCTTGAGCCGGGTCGGTCGTGGCAAAGTCAGCGACGCCGACTGCTTCGGCTTCACGGGCAGCCTCGTTGCGCCGTACCAAGCCCACTACCTGACGGCACAACTGCCGCTGCTTCAAGGCCAGGCCCAGCGAGCCGCCCATCAAGCCCAACCCGACAATGGCTATCTGCGCATTTTTTAGCTTAAATCCAGGCTCGAAGGCACACCTCCAGAAAATAATGGAAGGCTGGAGGTCTGGAAATTTACCAGCCTTCCAGTCCTCCATCCTTCCAGCTTAAACGCTTCTTCCGACTGCCGCTGCCACTCGCCCCACTTCTACCATCAACTCGGCGAAACGCTGCGGCTTGAGCGATTGTTCGCCGTCGCTGCTGGCCTCGGCCGGGTTGGGGTGAACTTCGATGATCAGCCCATCGGCTCCGGCGGCAACAGCGGCTTTGCTGGCTGCTTTGACCAGGGTCCATTTGCCGGTCGCGTGGCTGGGGTCAACCACGACCGGCAGATGCGTCAATTCTTTGAGAACGGGTACGGCGTTGATATCGAGGGTGTTGCGGGTGTACTTTTCAAAGGTGCGGATGCCGCGCTCGCATAAAACAACTCTATGGTTGCCGTTAGACATGATGTATTCGGCGCTCATCAGCAGCTCTTCGATGGTACTCATCATACCACGTTTTAGCAAAACGGGCATATTAGTTTGACCTACAGCGTTCAACAGCGCGTAATTCTGCATGTTGCGCGTGCCGATTTGCAGCATGTCGGCGTATTTGCTGACCAGCTCGACCTGGTCGGGCGACATGACCTCGGTGACGACATACAGGCCCGTTTCCTCCCGCACCTGGGCCAAAATCTTCAGGCCCGCTTCGCCCATGCCCTGGAAGCTGTAGGGTGAGGTGCGCGGTTTGAAAGCGCCTCCGCGCAGCATATGCGCCCCGGCCTCTCTGACGGCAATGGCAGTTTCGCGCATTTGTTCCAGACTTTCCACCGAGCATGGGCCGGCCATGACCACAATTTTGTTACCGCCAAAAACATGCCCATTGATCGAAACCTTCGAGTCATCCGGCTGGAAATCGCGGCTGGCCAGCTTGAATGGGCGCAGCACCGGCACGACCCGGTCCACCCCATCCATGCGGCTCATTGCGCCCTGGTCCAGCCGACGCTCATCGCCGATGATCCCAATAATAGTGCGTTCTTCACCTTTTGAGACGTGGGTTCGCCACCCTCCGCTTTCCAGACGGGTCAGCACCGCCTCGATGTCGCCGTCGCTGGCATTGGCTTTCATGATGATAATCATAGCTCCTCCTCGTTACATAAAATATATGATAACCTATTTTTGAGTGGACCACTGACGACGGACCGCTGACCGCCAAAATCATTTGCCGTCTGCGGTCGGTGGTCAGCCGTCGGATAAACAAAAAGGGCGCGACCGGTAAGTGGTCGCGCCCTGTCAGTTCCGCAAGATTACGTTACATCAGCCTCCGGCCAGCACGCGCCACAGATCGCCCCAAAAGTAATAGCCAAAAAAATAAAAAACGCCCGCAAAAGCAGCAGCGAGCGTTACAAACCAAACACGGTCATTAGAGGTATTATGGGCCTGAGCCATAACTTTAACTTGGGATTGATTTTTGATGAGGTGGCGATAACGTTTTGGCATTAACTTACCCTATCAAAGATTGACAGCATCATATCACAGATTAGAGGGTGTGTCAACCCCTTTTTTTAGGCGTTTTGAGCTACTTTTCTTTGCCGCCAGCGCATTAGAATTGGCCCAAACAGCGGGATGCCAAACAGCCAGGGTATCGTGAGCAGGTGCATGATCGTCCAGTAATTCCAGTACTTGCTGAGAAGGCCGGTTTTGCCCCAGGTCCAATTATTGAGCCACCAACGCCAAACGACAAAATAGTTGATAATGGACAATTCAGAGGTCAGACTGAAGAGGAAAGTCGGCCAGAAGGTAACTGGGGTGAGGTGCAGCGCTGCCAGGGGAATGAGCCACATGGGATACCAGATGCGGAAGGTCGCGCCGAGCATCAATTGGCTGAAATAGGCCAGGAAACCGGCGGTGATCAGGGTCAGTTTGTTGCGCCAGAGTTGGACCATCAACCAGACGTAAAAAATAACAAAAATATAACTGGCCGTGTTGCGGGCGATGGGTTCGCTCGCAACACGGGGCAGAATTTCGCGCAGGACCATGCGCAGGCCGGAAGCGATGGCAAAGCCGCGCCGGGCGGTCAGCATCGAACCCAGGCCGGGCGGGGTGTCCGAATTGAGGGGAGCAAAGCCAAGCCAGGCAGACCCGGCCGCCCACCAGGCTTTTAAGGTTGGTGACGCATTCAAAACGACGCCCAAACGGGTCGTTAGGACCTGCCAGGCATCCTGAAAGACAGGTGCAAGCGGGCCAAGCGCCCGGTAAACTAAATAAGTTGTCACCAAAACAATAAGCGCCGCGCCGAGCAGTTTGGGCAAGCGTCGTCGCCATGTAGGCTCGCTCTTAAAGAGGACGATGGCAAATAAGGGTAATAATAACAGCCCGGTAATTTTGGCCAGGGTTGCCAGAACTAAAGCCAGCGTCGCTGCCCACCACAGCTTACGCTGCCAGAGCATGATACCCAGGACCATCAAGGCCATAAAAACCATATCGTTGTGGCCGTTGCCGGGGCCTTGGATTAGAATAAGGGGATTCCAGGCGAAGAAGGTCAGGGCGACAAGAGAGGCCGAGGCTGAGTCTAAGGCTGAGGCTGAGGGCAAGGCCGCCGTTGGACTTGAGTTTATCATTGGAACGGCAAACCAGCCGATGAGGATGGCGCAGGCAAGGTAGGCCAGCAGCACGACCAACTTAAGACTAACGCTGCCTGGAACCATATCGGTGGCCCCCAGGAGACGCAGTGGAATCTGGACGATAATTTCCCATAGTGGTCCATAGCCGGAGACCCATTCGCCAAATTCGCCGGCAAAGGCGATGTAGGGATCATTGGGGAAATTGTTGGGCGGCGAGAGCATGGGACTTTCGCCGTAAACCGCCCAAATGCGGCCGCGCAGGACATAGCGAAAGAGATCATTGGCCGTAATGGGATAAAGCCAGACCAAGGTGAAGCCAAAGAGCAGGCCAAAAGCGAGAATAAGTAGTTTGAAGGTCTGGGGAGTGAGGCGGGGTGCTTGTTCGCCGCTCTTTAAGGTCTGGCTACTGACTTCTGACATCTGACGACTGACCTGAAGCACGGTTTGTATGGCTTGCCAGAAGAGGTAATACAAGAGGAAAATACCGATGGTATAAATAGGGGCAAACCAGCGGTAGCCGCGCATCAGAATTTCGAGATCGCCGGCAGGCCCCCCCCTAAGAGTGTTAGAAATGAGGGGAAAGGCAATGATGTAGACGACATAAATGATCTGGGTAACCATTCCTATCCCGATAAGACGAACCAGGCTCTTGGTCAGTTCCGACTTATGGACGGAAATGGTTTTTGGTTGAGTTGCATCCAGTGGTAATGATTGGCTCATTGACTGACTCGTTTAAGAATTGTAGCCCAGATGAGAGGTAAGAGCAAGCGACAAAAAGAGGGAAAAGGACCGCTAGGGTATTTTTATCGTAAGTGTTTGACAAACCTCTGCTGCTGTGATAACATCGCGCTTGCGTGTAGTTGCTGCCTTTACAAAGGTAGACAGAGCTTTTTCCCCGTCTACGGTCTACTGTCTAGATGCTTGCGGGCACGGGCCGTCTACTGTCTACCTGGCCTTGAACTCCGCCAATTTTTGCGGAGATTTTTTTTGCCCAAAGCGGGTAGAAAGGTAACTCGTGACCGTCGCCGTCACCGGCTCAATGGCCTTCGACTACATTATGTCCTTCCCCGGCAAATTTGCCGACCATATTTTGCCGGACCAAATCCAGATTCTGTCGGTTAGCTTTCTGGTTGATTCCATGCGCCGGGAGCGTGGGGGCACGGCGGGCAATATCGCCTACAACTTGGCTCTGCTCAATCAGCCGGTGTTGCTCATGGCGACGGTCGGCGAGGATGCCCCGGAGTACATTGCCGCCCTGCGCGAACGGGGGGTTGATATTAGCGGCGTGCTGCAACTACCTACCGAGTTCACGGCCTCTTTTTTTGTCAGTACCGACCGGTCGAACAATCAAATTGCCAGCTTCTATACTGGAGCGATGGCCAAAGCCGGCCAAATCAGCTTCGCCGCTCAGAATTACAGATCCATTAAAATCGCTGTTATCTCGCCCAACGACCCGGCAGCTATGGTCAAATACGTTCAAGAGTGCCAGGAACTGGGTATTCCCTACATTTATGACCCCAGCCAACAAATTCCCCGGCTCAGCCCGGCTGATTTGGTGAAGGGTATCGAAAGGGCCAAAATCTTGATCGTCAATGATTACGAATTCGAGATGATCAAGAAGCAAACCGGCTTGAGCAACGCCGACATTCAAAAAATGGTCGAAACAGTGGTCATCACTCGTGGTGAGAAAGGGTCGCTGATCCGCACCACCGAGGTGGGGCATGGTAACAGCCTCTCGTTTAGAGAAATTCACATCCCACCGGCCAAGCCAGCCCGCATGGCCGAGCCGACCGGCGTCGGGGATGCATTTCGGGCTGGCTTGATCACCGGCTTGATGCAAGGCTATCCCTGGGAGGTGTCTGGCCGCCTGGGGTCTGTCGCCGCTACTTATGTTTTGGAACAACATGGCACGCAGCGCCACAGTTATACCCGCAAACAGTTTGCCCAGCGTTACCGGGAAGCTTTTGGAGACGCGCCAGAGCTGGAAGATTTCATAAGTTATAAAAAATAAAACGTGATACGTAATCATTATTCACCTTTCACCTTTCACGTATCACGCAACACATTACTTAAGGAGTATTCATGAGTAAAAAAGAATTTGATGTTAAAGACATGAATCTGGCCGAGCAAGGACGCTGGCGCATCGAATGGGCCTTGAAAGAAATGCCCGTCATTCGCTCGATTATGGACCGTTTTCAACAGGATCGTCCGCTGGAAGGGGTCAAGATGAGCGGCTGCCTGCACATTACGTCGGAAACGGCCAACCTGGCCCGGGCCCTGCAAGCTGCCGGCGCTGATTTGGTGCTTACCGCCAGCAATCCGCTCAGTACCCAGGATGATGTGGCCGCAGCGCTGGTCTCGGTGTTTGAAATCCCCGTGTTTGCTATCAAAGGTGAAGACAACGCGACTTACTACCAGCACCTCAACGCTGCGCTCGATCACCGGCCCAATTTGACCATGGATGACGGGGCTGACCTGGTCAGCATGCTCCATAAAGAGCGCACAAACCAAATCCCCGATATTGTCGGCAGCACCGAAGAGACGACCACCGGCATTATTCGCCTGCGGGCCATGGCGGCCAGCGGCGCGCTGAAATTTCCGGTAATGGCGGTCAACGACGCCGATACCAAGCACATGTTCGACAATCGCTACGGCACCGGCCAGAGCACCCTGGACGGTATTATTCGGGCGACCAATATTTTGATTGCCGGGAAGGTTTTTGTAGTGGCCGGCTACGGCTGGTGCAGCCGAGGCATCGCTATGCGTGCTCGCGGCCTGGGAGCCAACGTGATTGTGACCGAAGTGGACTCGCTCAAAGCGCTGGAAGCCGTGATGGACGGCTTCCGGGTCATGCCGATGATCGAAGCAGCGCCGCAGGCTGATTTCATTTGCTCTGCTACCGGTGATAAAAATGTGATAGACAAGCACCATTTCGAGGTGATGAAGGATGGCTGTTGTGTCTCCAACTCCGGCCACTTTAATGTCGAGATCAACATTCCGGCGTTGGAAGAGATGGCGGTGGGCAAACGGACCCCGCGCGCTTTTGTGGACGAGTATATCCTGGCTGATGGCCGTACCATCCGCTTATTGGGTGAGGGCCGGCTGGTCAACCTGGCCGCCGCCGAAGGTCACCCCGCTGCGGTGATGGATATGAGCTTTGCCAATCAAGCCCTGGCCGCCGTTTACGTTTTCCAAAACGGCAAGAATATGGAGAACAAGGTTTATCGCATCCCCGAAGAAATTGACCGGGAGATTGCCCGCTTTAAGCTGGAATCTATGGGGATTAAAATTGACATCCTGACTCCAGAGCAAGAAGCCTATCTGAACAGTTGGGAAGAAGGCACCTAAGGCGAGGCAGCGAAGCAGCAAATCAGTGGCCGAGTCTATGGAAGAGAATGCCCCCGAATTTTTAAATACTCCGGTTTCAACCCCTGAAACCTTGACCAACCCATAAATTAAGGAGAACATTTCATGAGTACAACCTTTATGACCTCACCCCAACTGTTCTTCACCAGTGAATCGGTGACGGAAGGTCATCCTGATAAAATTTGTGACCAGATCAGCGACGCGGTTCTGGACGCTATCTACAAGGAAGATCCCTACGCCCGGGTGGCCTGCGAGACTGCTATCACCACCGGCCTGGTTTGCGTGATGGGTGAAATCACCACCAAAACTTACGTTGACATTGCTGACATTGCCCGCCAGACCATTCGCGATATTGGCTACACCCGGGCCAAATACGGCTTTGACTACGAAACCTGTGGGGTCATCGTCAGCATCAAAGAGCAGTCGCCCGATATCGCCATGGGCGTGGATAAGGCCCTGGAAGCAAAAGAAGGCGAAATTAAAGACGATTTAGATACAGGCGCCGGCGACCAGGGCATGATGATCGGCTTTGCCTGCAACGAAACCGAGGAATTGATGCCGTTGAGCATCTCGCTGGCACACCGGCTCTGCCGGCAGTTAGCCGCCGTGCGCAAAAACGGCACAGTGGACTATCTCCGCCCCGACGGCAAAAGCCAGGTGACGGTTGAATACGCATACGGCAAACCCAAGCGGGTAGATGCCATTGTCATCTCCACTCAGCACAGCCCCGAGGTGACTCAGGAGCAGATTCGAGCTGACATCATCGAGGAAGTTATCCGCCCGATTGTGCCTTCGAACATGCTGGATGACCATACCAAAATCTTCGTCAACCCGACTGGCCGTTTTGTGACCGGCGGGCCGATGGGCGACGCCGGCCTGACCGGCCGCAAAATCATTGTGGATACCTACGGCGGAGTCGCCCGGCATGGCGGTGGGGCCTTCTCCGGCAAAGACCCGACGAAGGTAGACCGCTCGGCGGCCTACATGACCCGCTACATTGCCAAAAACATCGTCGCCGCCGGTTTGGCTGATCGGGTTGAACTCCAGGTCAGCTATGCTATTGGCGTGGCCCACCCGCTCTCCCTTAACGTCGAGACCTTTGGCACCGGCAAGGTCAGCGACGACAAGATCATCCAACTGGTCAAAAAGCACTTTGACCTGCGCCCGGCGGCGATCATTCGAGACTTGGGGCTGCGCCGGCCTATTTACAAGCCCACCGCCGCCTACGGCCACTTTGGCCGTCACGACATTGACGCTCCCTGGGAAGCGATGGACAAGGCCGAGATCCTGCGGAGCGAAGCGGGATTGTAAGGCACTAAGTTTGTGCCTATAAGCCCGGTCCTGCTTTGGCAGTTTCTGGCCGATCAGGGCCGGGTTTCTAAACCTTAAAATTTTAACATCCTCCTTGACAAAACTCCTACTCTTCGGCTATAATATAAATTTGCAATTGGCGATTGCAAGTTTATTCACAAGCACCCCATAATTGAGGTAACGCCCTCTATCCAATCGCTATATTCGCTCTAAAATCTCCGCAACTAAGGTAGACCAGACTTTTTGCTCGACAACATCATGGTTGATGCCGTGCCCCAAAGTCCGGGTTTAACCGAGGTTGCTTTTTTGTATTAACCCAAATATTTAGTTGAAGGAGATAATGATTTTATGTCGTATAACTCCGCCCGAAAAAGTTATGCTCGCATCCCCGATATTTTGGAATTGCCCAAATTGATCGAGGTCCAGCTTGAGTCCTTCAAGATGTTCCGCAAAGAAGGTTTGATGGAACTTTTTGAAGAGATTTCGCCGATTGTGAGCTTTAACAAGAATTTAGAGTTACATTTTTTGGATTATCGGTTTGATGAACCCAAATATTCCGAAGCGGAATGCCGCGAGCGGGACATTACTTTTGCCAGCTCGCTGTGGGTCAAGGTACGTTTGGTTAATAAGGAAACGGGCGAAATTCAAGAGCAGGAAGTATTTATGGGCGATTTTCCGCTCATGACCCAGAACGGCACCTTTGTTATCAACGGGGCTGAGCGGGTCGTGGTTTCGCAGTTAATCCGCTCACCGGGAGTTTACTTTACCGTTGAGGAAGATCGCGTTACCGGGCGGGAGATGTCCTTTGCCAAGCTCATCCCCAACCGGGGGGCCTGGCTGGAGTTTGAAACCTCCAAGCGCGATTTGATCTCGGTGAAGGTTGACCGCAAACGCAAGCTGCCGGTCACTGTGCTGCTGCGGGCCATCCAGATTGTTGACCTTGACGAGGAAACGCTCAAGGCGGCTATGAAAGACCCAACCTTGATGACCCAGATGGGCCTGGGCACCGATGAGCACCTGCTCAGCATGTTCGAGCAGTTTGATAATGAGTCGGAGCACGCCTTTATTCCGGCCAGTATTGACAAAGACCCGACCAAGACGGTCAACGAGGCCCTGCTTGAGTTCTACAAAAAGCTGCGCCCCGGCGATCCGCCGACCATTGACAACGCGGTAAACTTTTTGTTGTCACTGCTGTTCTCCTCGCGCCGCTACGATCTGGGCAAAGTGGGCCGCTACAAACTGAACCGCCGCCTGGGCCTGGACGTGCCTATCGAGCACCGCATCCTGACCAAAGAAGACCTGGTGCAGGTGGTCGGGCGCATGATTGACATCAACAACGGCAAGATCAAACCCGACGACATTGACCACCTCGGCAACCGCCGGGTCAAAACGGTCGGCGAATTGATTCAAAACCAACTGCGCATCGGCTTGCTGCGCATGGAACGGGTGGTACGCGAGCGCATGTCCATCCGCGACCCCGAACAGGTCTCGCCGATGTCGCTCATCAACATCCGCCCGGTAGTAGCGGCTACCCGCGAGTTCTTTGGCGGCAGCCAGCTCTCGCAATTTATGGACCAGACCAACCCGCTGGCCGAACTGACCCACAAGCGGACCTTGAGCGCCCTCGGCCCCGGCGGCCTCCGCCGTGAGCGAGCCGGCTTTGACGTGCGCGACGTGCATCACAGTCACTACGGCCGTATCTGCCCGATTGAAACGCCGGAAGGTCCGAATATCGGCTTGATTGGACGTTTGGCCGCTTTTAGCCGGGTCAATGAATATGGTTTCATTGAGACGCCTTATCGCAAGGTTATCACCAAAGTTGATCCAAACGATGTAGACACGCTGACTGGCAAAACCACGCGGGCCGACGCGAAAGACCCGAACACGGGTGAGGTGGTCGTGCCCAGCGGAACCGTTATTGACGAGGATACGGCGATCAAGATGGGTCAACTCAAACTGGATGGGCCAGTACTGATCAAGCCAGTGGTAACTGAAGATATTAGCTATCTCTCGGCGGATGAGGAAGACCGCTATATCATCGCCCAGGCCAATGCGGCGCTGGATGTTAATCGCCAGTTTGTCAACGATCGGGTTAGTGTGCGGCACAACCAGACTTTCTTGTTTGAAAATACCGAGAAGGTGGATTACATGGATGTGTCGCCCAAGCAAATTGTGGGCATCAGCGCGGCCCTCATTCCCTTCCTGGAGCACGACGATGCTAACCGGGCCTTGATGGGTTCCAACATGCAGCGCCAAGCGGTGCCGCTCATCCGGCCCGAAGCGCCGGTGGTAGGCACCGGCATGGAATTCCAGGCGGCCGTTGACTCTGGCCAGGTAGTTGTGGCTAAAGAACGGGGGGAAGTTGTCAGTGTTACCGGCAAAAATATTGTCATCCGTGAGGAAGATGGGACGCAGCGCGAGTATGTCCTGCGCAAGTTCAACCGTTCTAACCAGTCCACCTGTATTGACCAGCGCCCGGTCGTGCATAAGGGTGATTGGGTAGAGCAGGGAGCGGTTCTGGCCGACTCTAGCTCGACCGATGTGGGTGAGCTGGCCCTGGGACAAAACGTGCTGTGCGCTTTTCTGAGTTGGGAAGGCGGCAACTATGAGGATGCTATTCTCATCAGCGAGGATTTGGTGCGGCAGGACAAGTTTACCTCGATCCATATAGAGAAGCACGAAATTGAAGCGCGGGATACCAAGCTTGGCCCCGAAGAAATCACGCGCGACATTCCGAACGTCGGTGAGGATGCGTTAAAGGATTTGGATGAGACCGGTGTGATTCGAGTCGGAGCCGAAGTTGGCCCCGGCGATATCCTGGTCGGCAAAATCACCCCCAAGGGTGAAACCGAACTGACTCCGGAAGAGAAACTGCTGCGGGCGATCTTTGGTGAAAAGGCTCGCGAAGTGAAAGACTCCAGCCTGCGCTTGCCGCCGGGTGAAAAAGGTATCATCGTGGATGTGCGGGAATTCTCCCGTGAAGAGCATCGCGACCTGCCCACCGGGGTGGATCGCATGGTTCGGGTGATGGTCGCGCAGCGCCGCAAAGTGACCGAAGGCGACAAGATGGCCGGCCGCCACGGCAATAAGGGAGTTATTTCCAAGGTTGTGCCGATCCAGGATATGCCCTTCCTTGAAGATGGCACGCCCATCCAGATCATCCTGAATCCGTTAGGGGTGCCTGCTCGGATGAATATTGGGCAAATTCTGGAAACGCACCTGGGCTGGGCGGCGCACCGGCTGGGCTTCCGGGCGATCACCTCGGTCTTTGATGGAGCCGAAGAAGATGAAATTGCCGCAGAACTGGCCCGCGCCTGGTTATTGGACCATGTCTGGCAAGAGTTAACGGACAAAACCTTGACCTGGGTTATTGAGCAAGGATACAGTGAAGACGAACTTGAGGACGAAGCTGAAGCGCGCGCACTGTACTTGATCAATTGGCTGGGTGAAAAAGGCTATGATGAAGAACAATTGGCCTCTGATGAAATTTATGCTCGTCGCTCTGCCTTGCGGGAATGGCTGCGAGAAAAGGGATACGATCCCGATTTCTTGCTGGCCTTTGAAGGTCAGCGCCGTCCGCGGGAAATTGGCGTGGCGGCTCGCGCGGCAATACGGTTGATCTGTCTGCGGGAGTGGATGAAAGCGATGCAAGAACGCCTGGAGAAGATTGCCGATGGGCGCGGTTCTTCAACCCTTGAAAACCTTGATGTTGACGCGTTGAAGGACGAAGAGGTTGACAAGCATGCTCTGGCTGCCTCGCGTGAGATGCAACTGCCCATGCCGACCACCGGCAAAGTGACCCTGCACGATGGCAAAACCGGTCAGGCCTTTGACCGGCCGGTGACGGTGGGTATTATCAACATGCTCAAGCTGGCTCACCTGGTTGAAGACAAAGTGCATGCCCGCTCGACCGGGCCATACAGCCTGGTGACGCAGCAACCGCTCGGCGGTAAGGCTCAGTTTGGCGGCCAGCGTTTTGGCGAGATGGAGGTTTGGGCCTTAGAAGCTTACGGCGCAGCCCATACTTTGCAAGAAATGCTGACCGTCAAGAGCGACGACGTCGTGGGGCGGGTCAAAACCTATGAAGCTATTGTCAAGGGTGAACCCATTCAAGATCCCGGTTTGCCGGAGAGCTTCCGCGTGTTGGTCAAAGAGTTGCAGTCTCTGGGCCTCTCCGTCGAGGTCATCTCCGAAGGTGAAGAAAAGATGACCTTTGGCAAAGAGGAGCAGAAAGAGCGTTTACCGAAATTGGGCCTGGGTCTGGGTATTCCAGGAGGAGCGCGCTAGGAATAAGTTTCTGACTAGTTCCTGGTAACGTCATTGAGTTTAGTGTTAAGTCCGGTTCTTTAGAAAATAAAAAATCCAATTGAAGGACTTGACAACACTGCTTAATCGTGTTATCATATTTTCTCGCTTGTGGGCTGCCTAATTTAGAGAGAAGTGTAGAGAAACTTTTCTCGGCCCACCGAATAGGCACAGCTTGAATAATCCACGAGGCCACCGAAGATGTTTGTCGGTGGCCTCGTGTACTGCCTAAGAATCTTGAAAAGTTAAGTTATTGTTGTAGTGATAGGAGATTTTCCTTGCCAACGATTAACCAGCTCGTCCGTAAAGGTCGCAAAACAAAGAGATCAAAAACCAAAGCTCCGGCGTTGCGGTTCAATTTTAACGCTCTGAAGGGGCGGATGGAACCCAATAACGGCTCTCCGCAAAAGCGGGGGGTGTGTACCCAAGTCCGGACGATGACGCCTAAGAAGCCGAACTCGGCTTTGCGGAAAATCGCTCGTGTGCGCTTGACGAATGGGATTGAAGTGACGGCCTATATTCCCGGTGAAGGTCACAGCCTCCAGGAACACTCAGTGGTGCTGGTGCGCGGGGGCCGCGTGAAAGATCTGCCCGGTGTGCGTTATCATATTGTCCGTGGGGCATTAGACTCGACCGGCGTTGATCGTAAGAGACGTGCTCGTTCCAAGTACGGCACCAAACGGCCCAAGCAGAAGAAATAGAATGAAATCCCACTCGATTTGGAGATAAATAATTATGGCGAGAAGAAACCGAGCTGTTAAACGGGTTATTGAACCCGATATCAAGTACAATAGTCCATTAGTGGCCAGCTTTATCAATAAGTTGATGTATAGCGGCAAAAAGACTGTCGCTGCTTCAATTTTTTATGATGCGCTGGACATTGCCGCGGACAGGGCTAAGAAACCGGGGCTGGAAGTTTTTGAACAGGCCATCAAAAATGCCACTCCGCTCATTGAAGTCCGCCCCCGGCGGGTGGGTGGGGCAACGTACCAGGTTCCGCTGGAAGTCCGCCCTGACCGCCGCCAGAGTCTGGCAATTCGTTGGTTGGTGAGCACAGCGCGCACTCGTGCCGGCAAATCTATGGCCGAGAAGCTGGCGGCTGAACTGCTGGATGCGGCCAATAATCAGGGTGCTACGGTTAAGAAGCGAGAAGATACCCACAAAATGGCTGAAGCCAACCGGGCCTTTGCTCATTATCGCTGGTAAGTTGTATTTTTGAAGTCCACAGTAGCCTGTCTGGCTGCTGCAAAAAGAAAATAAAGCAGTAGTAGTAGATTGAGTGAAGTCCAAAACTCTTGCTCATCCGTACTCAAAGAGTTTTGGACTTTTACTGTGTTTTGAAAGCTGAAAGAGAGTAGTAACCCATGGCACGCCAAACGCCCCTAGAGCGTACCCGCAACATTGGCATTATTGCCCATATTGATGCCGGGAAAACGACCGTAACGGAGCGGATTCTGTTTTATACCCGGAAGATTCATCGTATTGGCGAAGTGCATGATGGCGCGGCGACGATGGACTGGATGGATCAAGAGCAGGAGCGTGGTATTACCATCACCTCCGCCGCGACCACCTGTTTCTGGAATAATCATCAAATTAATATTATTGACACCCCCGGCCACATTGATTTTACGGCTGAAGTGCAGCGCTCGCTGCGCGTGCTTGACGGCGGGGTGGTCGTTTTCGATGCCGTTGCTGGCGTGGAACCGCAATCTGAAACTGTCTGGCGGCAAGCTGACCGCTTCGGTGTGCCGCGTATTTGCTTTGTTAACAAGATGGACCGTACGGGTGCGGACTTTAAACGTACCGTAGACATGATCGTTGACCGTCTGGGAGCCAATCCGGTTCCAATTCAGATGCCCATTGGCGCTGAAGATAAATTCAGGGGCGTTATTGATCTGATCCGGATGGAGGCAGTTTATTACCTGGACGACCTGGGCACGAAGTCTGAAGCCAGCCCTATTCCTGCTGACCTGCTCGACGAAGCGCAAACGCTGCATGAGAAGATGGTTGAGAAGGTGGCTGAGTCTGACGACACCTTGACCGAAAAGTTTCTGGAAGGTGAAGAGATTACCCCGGATGAGTTGATTCACGCCCTGCGCGTGGCGACCATTGCCGGTGATATTGTCCCGGTGCTGTGTGGTTCGGCTTTGAAGAATAAGGGTGTGCAGCGCCTGCTTGACTCGGTGGTTAATTATTTGCCCTCGCCCAAAGATGTACCTCCCAAAATCGGTCTCAATCCTCATAATGATCACGAAGTCACCGTTTTTGCCGACGAGAAAGATCCCTTTGTGGCTCTTGCTTTCAAGATTGTGACCGATCCCTTTGTGGGCCGTTTAACTTACATCCGGGTCTATTCGGGTACAGCCGAGTCCGGCGAAACGGTGCAGAATACCTCCCGCGCTAAAAAGGAACGGCTGGGGCGGCTGCTGCAAATGCACGCCAATCATCGTGAGGAAATCAAAGAGATCTATGCTGGCGATATTGCGGCGGTGGTTGGCTTGAAAAACACCTTCACCGGCGAAACTCTGTCAGTTCCTTCGCGGCCCGTCGTCATGGAGTCGATTAAATTTCCCGAACCGGTTATCAGCCTGGCCATTGAACCAAAAACCAAAGCTGATGAAGATAAGCTGTCCATTGCTCTGCAAAAACTGGCCGAAGAAGATCCTACTTTTCAGGTTAGAAGCGACGAAAACACGGGCCAGACACAAATCTCCGGGATGGGTGAGCTTCATCTGGAAGTACTGGTGGAGCGCATGCGCCGAGAGTTTAAGGTCGAAGCGAATGTGGGTCGGCCTCAGGTAGCTTACCGGGAAACCATTACCCGCCCGGCCAAGGCGCAAGGCCGCTTTGTCCGCCAGAGCGGGGGCCGGGGCCAATTTGGCGACGTGCATCTGGAAGTCGAACCGCTGGAAAAAGGCAAAGGCTTTGAATTTGAAAGCAAAATTGTCGGTGGCGCTATTCCGAAGGAGTACATCCCGGCGGTGGAGCAAGGCATTAGGGAAGCTCTATCTACAGGGGTGGTCGCGGGCTACCCGGTGGTTGATGTGAAAGCTATTTTGGTTGACGGTTCTTATCACGAAGTGGACTCGTCGGAAATGGCGTTCAAAATTGCCGGTTCGATGGGGTTCAAAGAGGCCATGCAAAAAGGCGCTCCGGTTTTGCTGGAACCGATTATGAAGGTTGAGGTCACCACTCCAGAAGAGTTTACCGGCGACGTGATGGGTAACCTGTCCTCCCGGCGAGGCGCTATTGAAGGGATGGTTCCGCGCGTGGGGGGGGTAACAGCGATCACCGCGTTGGTGCCCTTATCGGAAATGTTCGGTTATGCGACCGATTTGCGTTCGGCAACACAGGGACGGGCAACCTTCACGATGGAATTTAACCATTACGCCGAGGTGTCCCAAAGTCTGAAGGAAAAGATTGTTTCTGGATCAAGAGTGTAGGGCAGCCGGAGGTAATACGTAGCTAAAACGTATTATGAGCGGCAGAATAATTTGCGAAAGCGTTAATTTTTAATATAATTAACAGGTTTGCCTCGGACAGTAAGAATCTATAGAGCTGTCGAGTAAATACTTAATAGCCGAGCAAACCCGTTAAACATTTCAAGGGTAATACGAAGGAGATAATAAAGAATGGCGAAAGCGCAATTTGTGAGGGATAAACCGCATATCAACGTGGGGACGATTGGACACGTGGACCACGGCAAGACGACGTTGACGGCGGCGATCACCAAGACTTTGAGTATGAAGGGCTGGGCGAATTTCCGGGCGTTTGATAGTATTGACAATGCGCCGGAGGAGAAAGCGCGGGGGATCACCATAGCCATCGCTCACGTCGAATACCAGACGGAGAAACGGCACTATGCTCACGTGGACTGTCCGGGACACGCGGATTATATCAAGAATATGATCACCGGGGCGGCGCAGATGGACGGGGCGATCCTGGTGGTGAGTGCGCCGGACGGGCCGATGCCGCAGACACGGGAACACATTTTGCTGGCGCGGCAGGTGGAAGTACCGGCGATGGTGGTCTACTTGAACAAAGTGGATATGATGGATGATGAAGAGTTGTTGGAGTTGGTGGAGTTGGAGTTGCGGGAGTTGTTGAGCAGCTACGAATTTCCTGGGGATGACATTCCGATCATCCGGGGGAGTGCGTTGCAGGCATTGGAGAGCAGCAGCAGTGACCCGAATGATCCAGCGTATGCCTCGATCTGGGAGTTGATGAATGCGGTGGACAGCTACATTCCGACACCGGTGCGACAGATCGACAAGCCGTTCCTGATGCCGGTGGAAGATGTGTTCAGCATCAAAGGACGGGGGACGGTGGCGACGGGCCGGGTCGAGCGGGGCAAGATCAAGGTCAACGAAGAGGTAGAGATTGTCGGGTTGAAAGAGACGCGGAAGGTGGTTTGCACGGGCGTGGAGATGTTCCGCAAGCTGTTGGACGAAGGGATAGCGGGGGACAACATTGGGGTGCTGTTGCGCGGAGTAGATCGGGATGACATTGAGCGGGGCCAGGTATTGGCCAAGCCCAAGAGCATCACGCCGCACACGGAATTTGAGGCAGCGATCTACATATTGAAGAAAGAAGAAGGGGGCCGGCACACGCCGTTTTTCAATGGGTATCGGCCGCAGTTTTACATCCGGACGATGGATGTGACGGGGTCGGTGACGTTACCGGAAGGGGTAGAGATGGTGATGCCGGGCGACAACATCACCTTGGATGTGAAGTTGATTGTGCCGGTGGCGTTGGAAGACGGATCGAAGTTCGCCATTCGGGAAGGTGGGCGGACGGTTGGCGCCGGTGTTATCACTAAGATTATTGCGTAAAATCAGTCAGGCCGCGACGGTAAGCGCCGCAACCTAACCAACGGAGAGAGTATGTCCAAACATAGAATAAGAATTCGATTAAAAGCGTACGATCACCGAGTGCTTGATCAATCGGTCCGACAGATTGTAGACACAGCCGAGCGAACCGGAGCCGTTGTGGTAGGGCCAGTTCCGCTGCCAACCAAGATTGAGAAGTTCACTGTGCTGCGCTCACCGTTCATTGACAAGGATTCGCGCGAGCAGTTTGAGATTCGCACTCACAAGCGTTTGATTGATGTGGTAGACCCTAAATCAAAAACCATTGATGCCCTGGTCCGGCTAAACCTGCCGGCGGGTGTGGACGTTGAGATTAAATAGGGGCTTAAATTCTTAGCTAATACGTGCCGATGAGTAGCACGGATAAGAATGTGAAAGGGGAATGGGTTGCAGGAATGATGGCCCCGAAGGTAACAGTTCCTGAACCCAAAACATAATGGCAGAAATTTTAGGTAAAAAAGTAGGCATGACCCAGATTGTTGACGAGAAAGGGATTATTATCCCGGTTACCGTCATCGAAGCTGGGCCTTGCTATGTAACGCAAAAGAAAACTGTTGAAAATGACGGTTATAGCGCCATTCAATTGGGTTTCGGTGATCTGCGCCAGAAAAGCTTGAACAAGCCCAAGGCCGGTCATCTGAAAAAGTCAGGTACCCCGGCGGTGAAGTACCTGCGGGAATTTCGTGTGGCTAACTCGGATGATTATCAGGAAGGCCAAAAGATTGACGCGTCTATTTTTGCCGCGGGTGATATGGTGGATGTGATTGGCACCAGTAAGGGCAAGGGCTTTGCCGGTGGGGTCAAACGGCATGGGTTTAGCGGTGGCCCCAAAACACATGGCCAATCTGACCGCTGGCGAGCGCCTGGTTCGGTTGGAGCCGGCACAACGCCGGGCCGTGTTTGGAAAGGAACCAAGATGGCGGGACGCATGGGCAATGATCGCGTCACCGTGCAGAATCTGAAAGTGGCCCTGGTGGACGTAGAAAAGAATGTCATCGCAGTACGGGGCGCGGTTCCGGGAGCGAAAAATGGCCTGGTTATCGTGCGTAAAGCGGTAAAAGGTTAAGGAGTGGGTGATGAAGGTAAATGTTAGAAACACCAGTGGCTCCACGGTAGAAGAACTTGAGTTGAGTGATGACATTTTTGGCATTGAGCCGAACACCGCGGTCATGCACCAGGCCTTAGTCAGGCAGTTAGCTAACCAGCGTTTGGGCACTCATAAAACCAAAACACGCGGCGAGGTATCTCGGACGACAGCCAAATGGTATCGGCAAAAGGGGACAGGCCGGGCGCGGCATGGTTCGCGCAAAGCGCCTATTTTTGTCGGCGGTGGTCAGGCCCACAAGCCGGTACCGCGCGATTATACCCAAAAAATGCCGCGCAAAATGCGCCGCTTGGCGTTGCGTTCGGCGCTCTCGGCCAAGGCGGCAGCGGAACAACTTATCGTTTTGGATAAATTAGCTTTCGATGGCCCCAAAACGGTTGAAGTGTTGCAACTGCTGGATAATCTTCAGGTTTCTGGCAGCGCCGTGATTTTGCTGCCTGAGCGCAACGAAAATGTGGAAAAGAGCGCGCGCAACCTGGAAAATGTCAAGACCTTGCGGGCGGGTTACTTGAATATCCGTGACCTTTTGGGCCACAACTATGTCATTATGTCCAAAGATGCTGTCACTCAAATCGAAAGCTTTTTGGGCTAAGGGTTGGGAGAATAGTTACGATGGAAACGAATCCTTACGCGGTGATTATCCGCCCGGTTAATACGGAAAAGAGTAATCTTGCGGCTGAGTTAGGGCAGTATACGTTTATGGTTCACCCGTGGGCCAATAAAGTTGAAGTGGCTCAAGCCGTCTCTTATATTTTTGATGTGGATGTAGTTAAAGTTCGCATCATCAATGAAACACCCAAATTTGGCCGCTGGGGTCGCAAGCGAGTTCAGCGGCAGTCGGCTCAGAAGAAGGCGATTGTGACCTTGCTCCCTGGGCAGCGCATCGAAGCCTTTGAGGGGGTATAACGATTATGCCGGTAAAACTTTACAAACCAACCTCGCCGGGCCGGCGGGGGATGTCAGTTTCAACCTTTGAAGAGATTACCCGGAGTGAGCCAGAGAAAAGCTTACTAGCTCCGCTCCGCCAAAAAGCGGGTCGCAATAATCAAGGCCGGGTTACGGTGCGGCATCGCGGTGGTGGTCATAAGCAGCGTTATCGCATTATTGATTTCAAACGCGACAAGCACGGCGTTGCGGGCAAAGTCAGTACGATTGAGTATGATCCCAACCGGACAGCGCGGATTGCCCTGGTAACCTATGTTGATGGTGAAAAACGCTATATTCTGGCCCCGGTTGGCTTGAAGGTCGGCGATACGGTGATGTCAGGCCCAGCCGCCGAAATTCGGGTTGGAAATGCGCTGCCGATTTATCGGATCCCACTCGGTACTCAGGTGCATAATATCGAGTTGCAGCCGGGTAAGGGCGGCCAATTGGTGCGTTCTGCCGGGGTTTCAGCCCAATTATTAGCCAAGGAAGGTTCTTACGCCCAGGTGCGTATGCCTAGCGGCGAGGTGCGCTTAATCAGCCAAAATTGTCTGGCCACTATTGGCCAGGTAGGTAATGTAGATCATAGCAACGTGGTTTTAGGCAAGGCCGGCCGCAAGCGCTGGCTGGGTATCCGCCCGGGAGTGCGCGGTACAGCACAGGATCCGAGAAGCCATCCGCATGGCGGGGGTGAAGGCCGCTCACCGGTTGGTATGGCCGCTCCCAAAACGCCCTGGGGCAAACCTGCTTTGGGTAAAAAGACACGCACTAACAAGCGCACCGAACAATATATCGTGCGCGATCGTCGGAATAAGAGACGCTAAGGGAAGAGGAGATTAGCCAATGACTCGTTCTTTGAAAAAAGGGCCATTTATCGAGCCTAAACTGTTGAAAAAAATTGAAACGATGAACGCCGCCGGGGAAAAACGAGTTATCCGTACCTGGTCGCGGGCTAGTACCATCTTCCCTCAGATGGTTGGGCATACCCTTGCCATCCACGATGGCCGCCGCCATGTACCAATTTACATCACGGAAAATATGGTTGGACACCGGCTGGGTGAGTTTGTGCCCACTCGGTTCTTCCGCGGCCACGTGGCTAGAGAAAAGACGACACGGTAGGTCAGGATAAAGAAAATGGCTGATTTTCAAGTGAAAGCAGTGAGTAAGTACATTATCGGTGCACCCATCAAGATGCGCCGGGTAGTTAACAGTGTGCGGGGCATGCCGGCGCAGCAGGCTTTGGAAGTGCTCAAGTTGCTGCCGCAAGCAGCGGCTGACCCGGTTTATAAAACCGTCAAGAGCGCCCTGGCCAATGCCGAAGAAAATTTTGCGCTCGACGCCGAAGATATGATTATCGCCGCCATCATGATAGATGAAGGGCCGCGACTGCGCCGGGCGCGTTATGGAGCGCGGGGCCGCTTTAAGCCAATCAAGAAGCGTCTTTCCCACATCACGGTAGTATTGGAAGAAAAGGCTCCGCAGGCTGCTGAAAGTTAACTTTTGATGGAGCTGCCAATTGCGGGTCAATTGGCGCTTAAGAAGGAGATTATAGCTTGGGTCGAAAAGTTCATCCCATCGGTTTTAGATTAGGCTTTGTGCAGGACCATCGGGCACGCTGGTATGCTGAAGGTAAGGAATACCGCGAGTTATTAGAAGAAGACATGGCGATTCGCAAACTGGTTTTTGCCCTGCACGAGCGTGGTAGTATCGCCAGTGTTGAAATCGAGCGCCTGCCAGCGGCTAAACAGGTCACGGTCAAGATCAGTACCTCAAAGCCGGGAATTGTGATTGGACGAAAAGGCGCCGCAGTCAATCAGCTGCGCAAGAAACTGGAAACGCTCACCCAGAAAAAAGTGCATATTGATGTCACCGAGATCGAAAATCCGGATGTCAACGCTTATCTCATTGGTGAGAGCATTGCCCAGCAAATCGAGAAGCGTGTTTCACACAAACGTGCGATGAAACAGGCCGTGCGGCGAGCCATGAAAGCTGGAGCGCAGGGGGTTATGATTACTTGCAGCGGGCGCCTGGGTGGTTCTGATATGGCTCGCCGCGAAACTCAACGCGAAGGGCAGATCCCGCGCCATACCCTGCGGGCTGATATTGATTATGCTAATGTCGAAGGTTTGACGACCTTTAGCAAAATCGGGATTAAAGTGTGGGTTTATAAGGGCGAGATTTTGCCTAAACCCAAAGAAGAACAACCCGTTGGGGCTTACGTAATGCCCTAAGTGCGGAAGAAAGAAGATAGCAGATAGCAGATGGCAGATAGGAGATAGTAGACAGCAAGAAACTATCTTCTATCCACTATCTTCTATCTTCTATCCTCTATGCTCTCCGACTTCGGTGTAAAAAGGAGTTTGGACGATGTTAATGCCAAAGCGCGTGAAGTATAGAAAACAAATGCGAGGCCGGATGCGTGGCCAGGCTACTCGCGGGGCCGAAGTGTCTTTTGGCGAGTATGGCCTGCAAGCGATGGAGCCTTGCTGGATGACCAGCCGCCAGATCGAGGCGGCTCGCCGGGCGATTGTGCGCTATGTCCGCCGGGGTGGAAAGTTATGGATTCGCATTTTCCCCGATAAGCCGGTTACAGCCAAGGCGGCAGAAACCCGTATGGGCAGCGGTAAGGGTTCGGTGGATCACTGGGTAGCGGTTATTAAACCGGGCCGGGTGCTGTTTGAAATCGCCGGTGTGCCAGAAGATCTGGCCAAAGAGGCGATGCGGCTGGCAGCGCATAAACTGCCGATAAAAACCCAGTTTGTGCAGCGGAATATCGGTTAGGAGGATAAGCCGTGCAAGCGTTTGAAATTAGAAATTTATCTGATGGCGAAATCCAGACCAAACTGGAAGAGGCTTACGAAGAACTTTTTAACCTGCGCTTTCAGAAAACAATTGGCCAGGTAAAAGACCCGAATCGGTTTAGCCTGCTCAAGCGGGATATTGCTCGCATGAAGACGATTCTCAGTGAGCGCAAACGGGCCGCGGCCTAACTTGAGTGGATTGAGGAGCTAAACAGGAATGGCTAGAGAGCAACGCAAAATTCTGGTAGGTCGTGTGACCAGCGACAAAATGGACAAAACCATTGTGGTGCAGGTTGATCGCATCAAGCGCCACCCTCAGTATGGCAAGGTGATGCGCTATCATAAAAAGTACAAAGCGCATGACGAGCAAAACAGCGCTCACGTGGGCGATGTGGTCAAAATCATCGAGTCCAGACCAATCAGCAAGGAAAAACACTGGGCCTTGGTCGAGATTCTGGAGAAACAGGAAGCCTAAGTTGCGGGCTGGTTTTATCTTGAGAGATTGGTGGAGTAAATATCATGATACAACAAGAAAGTCGCCTGAAGGTGGCGGATAACAGCGGGGCCAAAGAAATTTTGTGCATCCAGGTAGTGGGTGGCTCCCGGCGCCGCTATGCCACTGTAGGAGATGTGATTGTCGCTGCGGTGAAGCAAGCCGCCCCGCAAGGTTCGGTGAAGAAGGGGGATGTGGTCAAGGCGGTGGTCGTGCGGACGACCAAAGAGATAGGCCGGCCCGATGGTTCTTATATCAAGTTTGATGATAATGCTGCCGTGATTTTAGACTCCGAAGCCAAAGGACCGCGCGGTACTCGTATCTTTGGGCCGGTTGCCCGCGAATTGCGCGAAAAAGGGTTTATGCGCATCGTATCGCTGGCCCCAGAAGTGCTCTAGCGCCACTGGCACAACAAGGAGATTGTAACAATGCAACGGATTAAAAAAGGTGATACGGTTCAAGTCATTACCGGCAATGAAATCGGCGCGCGGGGTGAAGTGGAAAAAGTTTTGGTAGATTGGTATGTTGACCGGGATAATCGGCGTCTGCGCCGCAACCCGGAGGGCGACAAATTGGTCATTCGGGGGGTCAATATTCGCAAAAAACATCAACGGCCCATCAGCCAGACACGGACCCAAACCGGCATTATCGAGCGGGAATCGCCGGTCCACATTTCAAATGTCATGTTGGTTTGCCCCAATTGTGACGAAGCGAGCCGGATTGGTTTCCGCATTGAAGGCGACAAAAAAGTGCGTGTTTGCAAACGCTGCGGTGCGCCGATTGATAAAGTTTCGTAAATTTTGGGGACGGTAAGGAAAGAATTATGCCTCGTTTAAAGGATAAGTATAAGGAAGACGTGGTGCCGGCCTTGCAGAAGGAGTTTAATTACTCCAACATCAATCAGGTGCCGCGCATTACCAAAATGGTAGTTAATATTGGTCTGGGAGAAGCGCTGCAAAACGCCAAGGCCCTCGAAAATGCTACGGGTGACCTCATGACCATAACCGGCCAGCGCCCCGTGATTACCCGCGCCAAAAAATCTATTGCGACTTTCAAGCTGCGTGAAGGCAACCCGATTGGGGCGAAAGTAACTCTGCGCGGCAGTCGCATGTGGGATTTTTTGGACCGGCTGATTAATATCTCTCTGGCTCGCCAGCGTGACTTCCGGGGGATTTCGCCGGACAGTTTTGACGGGCGCGGCAATTTCAGCCTGGGATTGGCCGAGCAGTTGTCGTGGCCGGAAATTGATTACGACAAGATTGATAAACTGCGCGGGATGGAAATTAACATTGTGACCACAGCCAAAACCGACGAGGAAGGCCGGCGGCTGTTGGATTTAATGGGGATGCCCTTCAAGAGGTAAAATAATAATGGCCAAAAAATCTATGATCGTGCGAGAGCAACGTCGGAAGTTTGCGGTACGGGTACACCACCGCTGTAGCCAATGTGGTCGTCCCCGGGCTTATATGCGCCGCTTTGGTTTGTGCCGGATTTGTTTCCGCCAGTTGGCGAATGAGGGCAAAATCCCTGGCGTGGTCAAGTCGAGTTGGTAAAAAGGAAGAGGAATTTGTATGAGTGCTATTGATCCCATTGCCGATATGTTGACTCGCATTAGAAACGGTTGTATGGCTCGACATCCGCAAGTGGCGATGCCTACTTCCAAGGTGCGCGAGGCGATTGCCAAGATTTTAAAAGAAGAAGGCTTTATTCAGGATTATGAAGTTTTGCCGGGCAAGATTGGCTCAACGTTGTTGGTTCACCTCAAATACACCCGTGAACGCCATCCCAGGCCGGTCATTACCAACCTGGAACGAGTCAGCAAGCCGGGCCGGCGCGCCTACTATCAAAAGCAGGATATTCCCTGGGTGCGCAGTGGTTTAGGTATTTCGATTGTTTCTACATCGAAGGGTGTTATGACAGGCCGGCAGGCGCGTCGTCTGGGAGTGGGCGGCGAAGTGTTGTGCAACGTTTGGTAAGCTTTGCCGGTAAACACAGAGCATTGTTGTTGAGGTGATGACATGTCGAGAATAGGTAGATTGCCAGTGGTTGTTCCGAAAGGAGTAACCGTAGATATAAATAAAAACTCGGTGGTGGTTAAAGGCCCCAAGGGTGAATTACAGCGGGACTTTCCGCCCGAAATCGAGTTGAAGCAGGAAGACGGCCAGGTGGTTGCAACGCGAAATAGTGAGCATCGTACCCACCGCGCCAAGCATGGCCTGACCCGCGCTTTGCTCAATAATATGATTACCGGAGTCAGCACCGGCTTCAAGCGCCAATTATACATTGAGGGTGTTGGCTACAAAGCGGCGGTGGAAGGTAAGAAGTTGGTCTTGAATGTGGGTTATTCCCACAATGTTGTTTTTGAGCCACCTCAGGGCATTAGTTTTGAGGTGGACAAGACGGGCCGTGACCTGACCGTAACCGGGATAGATAAAGAGTTAGTGGGTGAAATTTCTGCGCGGATCCGTCGAACACGCGGGCCGGAACCTTACAAGGGCAAGGGTATTCGCTACTCTGGAGAAAAAATCCGGCGTAAAGCTGGTAAGGCCGGAAAGGCCAAGTAAGCGCCAAGCGCTTGCTAAGTGGAGGAATTATGGGAAAAACCAATCCATCATATGTGGCCCGAAAGCGCCGCCAAGCACGAGTCCGTAAGAATTTATCGGGGGTTTCCGAGCGGCCCCGCCTGAATGTGTTCCGCAGTTTGAATCACATTTACGCCCAGGTGATTGACGATAGCAAAGGCCTGACCCTGGTTTCGGCCTCCAGCCTGGATGCCAGCATCCGGGCGGTTGAAGTAGCCAGCGGCAAAGGCAAAACCGAGCGAGCTTCGTTAGTGGGTAAGTTGGTAGCTGAACGCGCCCTGGAAGCAGGGATTACCCAGGTTGTCTTTGACCGGGGCGGCTACAAGTATCACGGTCGAGTTAAAGCATTGGCCGACGCCTCGCGCGAAGCGGGGCTGAAGTTTTAATAGGCTCGACGTTTTAAGGAGAATTTTATGGCAAAGCGTGAATTTCAGGATGCGGTAGAAGAACTCGATGAGCGGGTAGTCCACATTGCGCGTACGGCCAAAGTGGTCAAAGGTGGCCGCCGCTTTAGCTTTCGGGCTTGCGTCGTTGTTGGCGACGGCAACGGTAGTGTTGGGGTAGGTATTGGCAAAGCACGCGAAGTTCCCGAGGCCATTCGCAAGGGGTCAGAGCGGGCACGGCGCAACATGCGCAAGATTGCTATGTCGGGCACGACCATCCCCCACGAAATTACCTCTGGCTTTAGCGCGGCTCAGGTGTTCTTAAAACCCGCCTCACCGGGTACCGGTGTAATTGCCGGCGGTGGTGTGCGGGCGGTAGTGGAAGCTGCGGGCATCCACGATATTCTGACCAAAAGCAAGGGCAGTTCCAATATTTTGAACGTGGTCAAAGCGACGATTCAGGCGCTCAACGAATTGCAAGACCCGGTAGAAGTGGCTCAGAACCGGGGTATTCCGCTCAACCGGGTACAGCCCTTCTGGCTGGGGAGAGGGAATAATGGCTAACAACGAGTCTAAAGCGCTCAAAGTGACGTGGGTTAAAAGCGCGATTGGTTATTCGGTTCGACAGAAAAAAACGGTGCGTGCTCTGGGTCTGCGCCGGCTCGGCCAGACCGTTGAGCACGATGATACGCCGGTAATCAGAGGGATGATTAACAAGGTTTCTCATCTGGTGCGGGTGGAAGAAGCCTAATTGGAGGCAGTAGGTCATGCAATTACATGATTTAAAATCCCCTGCGGGGAGTCGCAAGCGAAAAAAAAGAGTGGGCCGAGGTATGGCTTCGGGGACAGGTAAGACTTCTGGCCGGGGTATCAAGGGGCAAAATGCCCGCTCCGGCGGCGGTAAAGGTCCGTACTTTGAAGGAGGCCAGTTGCCCCTGGTCCGGCGCTTACCTTTCCGGCGTGGATTCACCAACATTCGGCGGGTGGAATACAAGCCGATCAATGTTGAATTTTTGCAAGAACGATTTGGCGAAGGATATCAAGAGATAACGCCGGAAGTTTTAATCGAAGTGGGTGTTATCAAACGCTCCGATAAGGCGGTAGCAATTTTGGGCAATGGCGAGATTACCGCTGCTCTGAATGTTAAAGCACATCGCTTTTCGCAGAGCGCCAAGGAAAAAATCGAGGCGGCTGGCGGTACGGTCGAAGTGCTACCTTTAGCCTGATGCTGAATTAGGCGCTAATGTTCTCAAGCGGGGTGTCGCGCCTGAAAGAAGGATTTGGTTTTCTAATGATAGAAGCAATTCGCAATGCGTTAACTCTCCCAGACCTGAGACGTAAGATTATTTTTACGATCTTGGTTTTGGTTGCCTACCGGGCAGCCGCCCATGTGCCGGTGCCTGGGGTCGATGGGGCAGCACTGGAAAGGTTTTTAGCGTCAGGCGAGCAGGGGAGCACGATTGTTCAATTTTTGAACTTGCTTTCGGGTGGAGCGCTGGCTCGGTTTTCGGTGATGGCGATGGGAGTTTATCCCTACATCACAGCTTCGATTATCATCCAGTTGCTCACCCCCCTGGTACCGCAATTACAAGAACTGTCCAAGGAAGGGGAGCAGGGTAGGAATAAGCTAAATCTGTATACTCACTGGCTAAGTGTGCCCCTGGCGATGCTTCAGGCTTATGGTCAGGTGGTCTTCATTCAGAATTCGGTACCTGGGGTCATTAACAATTTTGGTTTTGGTGTCAATCCTCTGGCGACCATCGCCACCTTGATTACGATGACCGCAGGAACAATGGTTGCGGTGTGGCTTGGTGAACTCATCACCGAACAGGGTATCGGCAATGGTGTTTCGATCATTATCTTTGGTGGGATTGCCGCTCAAATTCCAAGCCAGATTGGTAACTTTATTAGCCGCCAGGAATGGTTCAATCTAATTGTCTTTGCCGTCATTACCGTTTTAACCATTGCCGTGATTGTTTTTGTGCAGGAAGGCCAGCGCCGTATTCCCGTGCAATATGGCAAGCGGGTGCGGGGAACCAAAGTTTATGGCGGGCAGAGCACCCATATTCCTTTGAAGGTCAACAGTGCCGGGATGATCCCGCTGATTTTTGCCCAGTCCATTATGATTTTTCCCAGCGCGGTGGCCGGTTACTTCCAGTTTAGCGCAAACCAATTTGTCTCCAGCACGGCCAATTTTGTTGTTGAGTACTTCAGCCCGAATCCGACCTCGTATCCCTACTGGATCCTTTACTTCGTCATGGTTGTCGGATTTACCTATTTCTATACCGATGTAATTTTCAAGCAACAGAATCTCTCTGAAAATTTGCAGCGGCAAGGTGGTTTCATTCCTGGATTACGACCGGGCAAGCGCACGGAGGTTTATCTCAATACCGTGCTTCAGCGGATCACCCTAGTTGGGGCGCTGCTTC
This sequence comes from Anaerolineales bacterium, assembly GCA_015075185.1. Taxonomy (GTDB): domain Bacteria; phylum Chloroflexota; class Anaerolineae; order 4572-78; family J111; genus DSQQ01. The sequence continues at coordinate 61,005 of JABTUW010000008.1, forward strand.
TGGGTGGCGTGGCGGTTTTACCCTGGCTGGTTAATATTATTCCGGGGGTAAACCAAAGTAGCAGCCAAACCCAAGCGTTGCTTATCACCAGCACCGGTTTGCTGATTGTGGTCGGGGTGGTGCTGGACACGATGAAGCAACTTCAGGCCCAATTGTTGATGCGCCACTACGAAGGTTTTATCAGCTAGGGGAGAGGAAACCGCTGAGGTTTGGCCTCAAGAAGTTAGTCAAAGTAATGAAAATAGCTCCTGCGAGCAGCATGTTTCAAACCAAAGCACGGCGTGTTGTTCTGAAATCTAAAGAAGAAATCGCGATGATGCGCCAGGCCGGAAAAATTGTGGCCTTAGCCCTGGACGAAATTCGGCGGCATACGCAACCTGGGGTCACTACTGGCGAACTGGATCGGATTGCCGAGGAGGCTTTAAAGCGACATAACGCTACTCCGGTTTTTAAAGGCTATCCTAACCAACGTCAAGGTGGCCCACCCTTTCCCAAAACAATTACTGCCTGTATCAACGAAGAGTTGGTGCACGGCATTCCCAGTAATGGCCGAATGCTGCACGAAGGCGATATCTTCAGTGTAGACTGCGGCGCATACTTCAAAGGTTGGGTCGGCGATGCTGCTACCACCATCCCGGTCGGTCAAATTTCCGAAGAGGCTCAACGCTTGCTGGCAATAACCGAACAGGCGCTGTATGAAGGGATCAGCCAGGGCCGGCTGGGAAACCACACCGAGGACATCTCGGCGGCAGTACAAGAATATGTCGAACGGCATGGCTACAGCGTCGTGCGCGAGTACACCGGTCACGGGGTTGGGCGTAACATGCATGAAGATCCACAGGTGCCGAATTTCGGACAGCGGGGGCGGGGGATGCGCCTCAAAACTGGAATGACCATTGCCCTGGAGCCAATGGTCAATGTGGGTGATTGGAAAACAAAACTGTTAGCTGACCAATGGACCGTGGTTACGGCTGACGGAAAGTTATCGGCTCATTTTGAGCACTCATTTGCCGTCACCGATGGTGAGCCTTATATTTTGACCTCATTGTAATAGAGCGGGGATTTGTACGGACCCGTTAAGGATGGTTATCATGAAAGTAAGACCTTCAATTAAACGCAGATGTGACAATTGTAAAATTATTAAACGGCGGGGCGTTGTGCGGATTATTTGCACGAATCCTCGCCACAAGCAGCGCCAAGGGTAAGGAGAGGAAGTATGGCTCGTATTGCCGGTGTTGACCTGCCTCGCGAGAAAAGAGTTGAGGTTGGCCTGACTTACATTTATGGGGTTGGTTTAGCAACCAGCCAGGAGATCCTCAGAAGTACGGGCATTAACCCGGATACACGGGTGAAGGACCTGGCCGAAGAGGAAGTAACACGCCTGCGCGAGATTATTGACCGCGACTACGTAGTGGAAGGTGATTTGCGGCGTGAGATTGGCTTAAACATTAAGCGTTTGCAGGAGATTGGCTGCTATCGCGGGATGCGCCATCGCCGGAACTTGCCGGTGCGAGGCCAGCGGACCCGGACCAATGCCCGGACCAAGCGAGGCGCTCGACGGACAGTGGCCGGTAAGAAGCGCGCCGCACGGAAGTAATGATATCCTTGCTCCACTTGTTCTGGTTAGAAGGATAAGTGGAGCAGATTTAGAACTCGGGAAGTGGAGATTTTATGGCAAAACAAAAAGCTCGAACGGTGCGGGCAACTACCAAAAAAGAAAAGAAAAATGTGAGTTATGGTCGGGCTTATATTTACGCGACCTTCAACAATACCATCGTGAGCATTACCGATCAGCAAGGCAATGTTATCTCCTGGTCGAGTGGCGGAACGAGTGGGTTCAAAGGATCGCGCAAGAGTACGCCTTATGCCGCTCAATTGGCGGCCAAGAATGCCGCTAAAGCAGCCCAAGAACACGGGATGCGCGAACTGGACGTGTTCATCAAAGGCCCAGGCCCAGGTCGTGAGGCGGCGATTCGCTCGCTGCAAGGGTCGGATATGAAGCTACGCTCCATCACCGACAAAACGCCCATCCCTCACAACGGTTGCCGCCCGCCCAAGAAGCGCCGCGTCTAATACGAAGTTGCAAAGATTTGTAAGAGGGACGAAGGGTCGGCCAAGCCTGTAAACCTCTTCGATTTATTTTGAGTTTATCTTTAGGAGGATAAATTGGCACGTTATATAGATTCAGTTTGTAGATTATGCCGGGCCGAAGGGGAAAAACTATTCCTCAAAGGCGACCGGTGCTTTACGCCCAAGTGTTCGGTTGAGAAACGCACTTACCCCCCTGGAGTGCACGGGCGGCAAGGCCAGTTTCGCCGCAAGGAGTCAGACTACGGCAACCAGTTGCGCGAAAAGCAGAAAGTACGCCGGCTTTACGGCGTTTTTGAACGGCAGTTCCGCCGTTATTTCCAGGAAGCGCAACGCCAAAAAGGTTTGACCGGCGTTAACCTGCTGATTATTTTGGAAAGTCGGCTGGACAATGTGATCTATCGGCTAGGCTTAGCTGCCTCTCGGCCTCAAGCGCGGCAGCTTGTATCTCATGGCCATTTTGAAGTAAATGGCCGCAAAACCAATATTTCTTCGTTCATCGTGTCTGAAGGGGATGTGATTACCGTCCGAGAGAACAGCCGGAAGACGACTTATTTCAAGGATATAGCAAAAAGTGTAGATGAGGGACGCGTGCCGGGTTGGTTGAGCCTCAATCCAAGTGAGCTTTCCGGGCGGGTCGTCAGCAAACCTTCACGCGAACACATTGACGTCACCCTCAACGAACAACTGATCGTCGAATATTATAGCCGGTAAGCCAGCCAGTTTGGTTCGGTTTGGCAGTGTTGGCAGCGGTCAACGATTAGCGGTTCGTGATGAGATGAGAGATTTATTGGACAGACGTAGTTTGGAGGGTGTTCCATTGGCTGATATGAATTTGGTCTTACCCAAAATAGAAACCGAGGCTAGTACTCGAAGTTATGGTCGTTTTAGTATCGGTCCGCTGGAAAGTGGATACGGTATTACTTTGGGCAATGCACTGCGGCGTGTATTGCTTTCATCTTTAACCGGGGCAGCAGTGACTTCCATCCGTGTGAGCGGGGTGCATCATGAGTTTTCTGATATTCCTCATGTGCGCGAAGATATGACCGCCCTGATTTTGAATGTCAAACAACTCCGGCTCAAGCTGCATCAGAATGAGTCGGCACGCCTGCGGGTCGAGGTCAAGGGTGAAGGGGTGATTACCGCCGGGGACATCGAGTCTCCTCCCCACGTGGATATCATCAACCCTGACCTGCACCTGCTGACGGCTGACTCCTCAGAGGCAGAGCTGGATATGGAGTTGGTCGTGCAAATGGGCCGGGGCTATTCCCCGGCTGAGGAGCGTGGCAAACTGCCAATCGGCGAGATTCCCGTTGACGCTATTTTTAGCCCTATTCGTAAAGCTAATTTCGTGGTCGAGCGGGCGCGGATTGGTCAGGCCACCGATTATGACAAACTGCTCCTGGAAATCACCACCGACGGCACGATTACTCCCCACGATGCGCTCAGTTCGGCCGCCAAGATTTTGGTGCAGCATTTCTCGCTCGTGGCCGGGGTCACTGAGGTAGAGGCGCCGGCTGAGGTGGAAATCTCAGGCGGGATTCCGAGCAAGATTTATGAGACGCCCATCGAAGAGTTGGAATTGACGGTGCGCGCTTATAACTGCCTCAAACGGGCCGGGATTACGCAGGTGGGTGAAATTCTGGAAAAACTGAAGAAGGGCCAGGACGAAATTCTGGCAATCCGCAACTTTGGGCAAAAGTCCCTTGACGAGTTGATGGAGCGCCTGGAAGAAAAGGGTTTTTTGAGCGTCCTGGCCGATGATGGGGGGGATTCCTCCCAGGTTCCTGTTAAAGATTTTTAATTGCAGGCTCGCTTTTGCGGCTGGTGCTGAGGAGAGATAATTATGCGACACAATGTGATGGGGCGAAAGCTGAGCCGCTCGACGAATCATCGTAAGGCGCTCTTTCGCAACTTGGCAACAGAGTTGTTTAGACACGATCGGATCACTACTACTGAAGCCAAGGCTAAAAGCATTCAGCCCATTGCTGAAAAGTTGATTACCCTGGCCAAGCGAGGTGATTTACATGCGCGCCGTCTGGCTGCCCGTGAGGTAACTGACCCGGTAGTGCTGCAAAGGCTTTTTGGCGAAATCGGGCCGCGGGTGCAAAATCGCGCGGGCGGTTATGTGCGGATTTATAAGCTGGGACCGCGCCACGGCGATGCTGCACCGATGGCTCTGATTGAATTGGTGGATAAAGCCTAACTTTTGAGCTACCTGTGATCGGTGAGCGCCGCTATCGGGCTATCGTCGAGTATGATGGCACTGACTTCCTGGGGTTTCAAATCCAGGCCCGGGGGCGAACCGTACAGGGAGAAATTGAAAAGTCGCTTCAGCGGGTCACCCAGGCGGCTATTCGGATAGAGGGAGCGGGCCGGACCGATACGGGAGTTCACGCGATAGGGCAAGTGATTGCTTTTAATGCTATTTGGCAGCATTCGCTGGCAGAACTGCACCGGGCGCTTAATGCGACCTTACCAGACGACATCGTCGTCAGTGACTTAAAAATTGTAGATTTAACCTTTCACCCCCGGTTTAGTGCCTTGAGCCGGTCTTATAGTTACACGATCGTGAACCAACCGTGGGCGAGTGTGTTGCGGCGGCGGTATGCTTACCACGTCAGGAAGCCCCTGGACGTGGGGGCGATGAATGAGGCCAGCCAATATCTGATCGGTTCTCACGACTTTGCCTCATTTGGTAAGCCTCCGTATGGTGATAATACGGTCCGGGAGGTTAGCCGGGCGGAATGGTCTGCAAACGGTGGTTTGCTGACTTTTGAAATAACGGCTAATGCTTTTCTGTATCGTATGGTCAGAACAATCGTTGGAACCCTGGTTCAGGTGGGTTTAGGGCAATTGGCCGCCAACGAGATTAAACCTATTCTAGAAGCGCGAGATTTAACGCGCTCGGCCCCACCGGCGCCGCCTCATGGTTTATGCCTGGTGCGGGTAACTTACCCGGCTGAAGCCTAAGGGGTCAACTTTAGAGGAGTTATACAACGGTGAAAACGATAAGCGCCAAAGAAGCAGAGATTCAGAGAGATTGGTATGTTATTGATGCTCAGGGACAAACCCTGGGCCGTCTAGCAACTCGTACGGCAGCCGTCTTGCGGGGCAAGCACAAGCCTCTTTACACACCGCATGTGGATTGTGGTGATTATGTCATCATTGTTAATGCGGAGAAAGTGCACGTGACGGGGCAGAAGATGAGTCAAAAGAAATATTATCGCCATTCCGGCTACCCTGGTGGTCTTAAGGAAGTTAGCTTGCGCGACCAGTTGCAGAAATTCCCAGAGCGGGTGTTGGAGAGCGCGGTGCGGGGCATGCTGCCCAAAAATCGGTTGGGTCGGCGCATGTTCAAAAAACTAAAAGTTTACCCAGGCCCCGATCATCCCCATCAGGCGCAGCAGCCCAAACCGATGGAATTTTAATCGTTAAGTTGTCATTAGAGGAAGAGAAATAACTATGGCAGATACCCAATATTACGAAGGTCTTGGCCGGCGAAAAACAGCGACCGCCCGCGTTCGCTTGCATACCGGCGGCAGTGGTAATTTTACTGTTAACGACAAGCCTATTCAGGATTATTTTACCCGTGATACCGATCAATTTCATATCAATGAAGCGCTTAAAGTGACGGGTACGGATGGCCGCTTTAACGTGACGGTAAAGGTTGTTGGCGGCGGGGTGACCGGACAGGCAGGTGCGGTGAGGTTGGGTATTGCCCGCGCCCTGCTCAAAGCCGATCCGGACTATCGTAAAGTTTTACGCGAACATGGCATGTTGACCCGCGATCCCCGAGCCAAAGAGCGTAAGAAACCCGGCCTCAAACGGGCCAGAAAAGCACCGCAGTACACCAAGCGCTAAATTGTTGCGTTTTGAATTGAAAGTTAGACACAGAGATACCCTCTTTGAATGAGGGGGTATCTCTTTTTATTTAGAATCCGGGCCAGATTATCTACCCCACGAGAAAGAGGGTCTAGCGCCAATAGAGGATCGCTATGACTACGAGCGTAAATAGGGCAATGCTGATTTGCAGAGGCCGGTCAAAAAGTAAAACTTCATCAGGAGCACCGCCGTTGCCCTGCACATGGATAACGTACAAATAGCGGAAAATGCCGTAAAGTACAAACGGGATGGTCAGCATCATGAGGTGATTATCCGGTAGATTGGGCGCTGAAAAGGTGTAAAAGGCATAGGTCATTACCGTGCCGGCGGTGACAATAGCCATCATTTCATCTAGAAAAGCCAAGTTATACTCATTGAGAATAGCCCGGGTGTTCACTGCGTGATCTTTGAGCAGGGCCAGTTCCTGGCGCCTTTTGCCCAGGATCAAAAAAAGGGCCAGCAGGACAGTGAAGACATACAACCAGGGTGAGAATCGCTCGGCCTGCACCAAAACGACTCCGGCCGCAACCCGCAAAACAAATCCGCCGGCTACGGTCAAGACATCCACAATGACGATATTCTTCAATATGAGAGAGTAGGCAATTTGTAACAGCCAATAGCCGGTAACAATTACCCCGAACATAATGTCGAGCCAAAAACTTAAGGACAAACACATAATTGATAATACGACAGCCGCGATCAGGGCGATCCGATATGGCACTCGCCCGGAGGCAATGGGCCGATTTTTTTTGGTTGGGTGTTGTCGGTCCTTTTCTATATCAACCAGATCGTTGATGATATAGACCGTGCCCGAGAGCAAACAGAGCAGGATAAACCCATACAGAGTTTTGAGCAGCGGTTCGGGTTGAAATAATTTAATATCAAAAATCAGAGCAGCAAAGATAAAACCGTTTTTAGTCCATTGTTTGGGACGCAATGATTTGAGGATACCCGTAATCAACTTGTTTCTCCAAAGAAAAATTAATTAAAGGACATGATATTTGAGTAGAGAAGCTTTGGCAAAATAGAACAAAAATAATATCTCCTTTTAGGGAGCCTTACGGGTTGCAGTTTGCTAACAAATGTGCTACGCTTACGGGGGTATGGGAACGTCAAGAATTCGCCTGGACGTTTTGCTGATTGAAAGAGGGGTGGTCGAGAGCCGAAATCGAGCTCAGGCGCTGATCATGGCCGGGAAGGTTCGAGTTGATGGCCAGGTGATGACTAAACCGGGCGTTCAGGTACCGGGTGAGGCTGCCATCACCGTTGAACAAGACCTGCCTTATGTGAGCCGGGGTGGGTTAAAATTAGCAGTAGCCCTGACTGAATTACAAATTGATCCTGCCCATGCTATCTGTGCCGACGTTGGCGCTTCCACCGGCGGCTTTACTGATGTTTTGCTGCAACGGGGGGCAGGCCGGGTTTATGCGATTGATGTGGGCTATGGCCAACTCGATTGGAAATTACGCCAGGATGAGCGAGTTGTGGTCATGGAGCGGACAAACGCCCGTTACCTTGAGGTGCTGCCAGAGCCGGTCAACTTGGTCACTATTGATGCATCTTTTATCTCTTTGAAGCTAATTTTACCGGTTGTAAAAAAATGGTTGGCGACTCCCGGCCTGGTGGTCGCTTTAATTAAACCCCAGTTTGAGGCGGGCCGGAGCCAGGTGGGCAAGGGTGGGGTAGTACGTGATAGGATGATCCATAAACAAGTCTTGGCAAATATGGCCGAATTTGCCAGCGTCACTGGCTTTAAGGTATTGGGCATTGCCCTCTCGCCCCTTACCGGCCCGGCGGGCAACCATGAGTTTTTCCTCTGTTTGGGTTGGCAAACGGCGCAGCCACCTGTTGAGATTGCGGCCGCGATTGAAGCTTGTTTAGCGAAGTTAGAGCCAGTTCCATAGCTGCCAGCTTTAGCCAGATTTCCCAGACATAGACAAATCCCCTTAACTTGTGCTATAATGCCAAAGGGGTTAGTTTACTTCTCTGCCAGAGGTAATTTATACTTTCTGTACCTATTTCCGGTGAAAAATGCTTAAATACCTGGGTAATCCGCAAGGAGAGTCGAACTCTAACGAGCAGCCAGAGCCGAGTTCTTGGTCGGAAGAAAGTAATGATTTAGCTACTGAGACGCCTAACGACGATCATTCTCAGTCGGAGGAATCGCTGCCAAATTGGGAGCCAGCGATGGAACCGGACAACGAACTCGACCGGGCGACTATGTTGGGGCAAAAGATTGAAGGGTTAGAACGGCGCATTGGCTACTTGGAGCGAATCGTCAAAGTCAGCCAGATTTTGAATTCTACCCTGAGTCTTGAGCCTCTTTTACAGATTATCATTCAAGCGGCCACCGAACTGACCAACACCGAAGCCTGTTCGATTATGTTAATTGATAAGCGCACGGGTGAATTGCGTTTTGCCGAGGCGACCGGGGGTGCGAGTGAGGCGTTAAAAAAAGTTTCAGTCCCGTTGGATAATAGCATTGGCGGTTGGGTGGTGCGGAAAGATAGACCACTGTTAATTCGCGATGCCAGAAATGATCCGCGCTGGCATCGCGGCGTGGATGACACGACCGATTTTGAAACACATTCTATCCTGGGGGTGCCCCTAAAGGTCCGGGATGAGGTGATTGGCGTTTTGGAAGTCGTCAATAAAAAATCAGAAAATGGCTTTAATCAGGATGATATCCAAATTGCCACCACTTTGAGCGCCCAGGCAGCTATTGCCATCGAAAATGCCCGGCTGCTCGATGAATTACAGCAAGCCTACCGGGATTTGTCGCAACTGGATCAAATTAAAGGGGATTTTGTCAGTATTGCCTCTCATGAGCTGAGAACGCCTTTGGCCGTTATTCTGGGTTATGCCAGTTTTTTGCGGGATAATGTAACCGGGCAAGCCAGTGAGCAGCTTGAGATTGTTTTGAGCAGCGCCATGCGGCTTCGGTCGTTAATTGATGATATGGTTAACCTGCGCCACATTCAAACCAATGAAGTCCAACTTGACCGCAGTATGTTTTCCTTGCGCCAATTGGTATTGGACGTAACCCAGGAATTCTCCCAATTGGTCACGGGAAAACAGCAGATTTTAACTACTAAATTTAATCCCAATGATAGCCCATTAAATATTGATGCCGACCGCCAAAAAATATATCTTATCTTGGCAAACTTGATTTCTAATTCTATCAAATTTACTGCCGAAGGCGGCCGGATTCACCTTAATGTGGAATTAAAGGGTTACAAATATTGGATCAATGTCATTGATACCGGCATCGGGATTCCTAAATCAGAATACGACCGCATCTTTGACCAATTTTATCAAGTAGAACCTTCGCTGACTCGCAAGTATCAGGGCATGGGGCTGGGATTATCTATTGCCAAAGGTATGGTTGAGGTGCATAAAGGCCGGATTTGGGTGGACAGCGTGGTCGGCAAGGGCAGTAATTTTACAGTTGTATTACCCAGTGCCCCTGATGTTGAAGTGTTGTGATGAATTTTTTGCATCAAAGCTCTCAGAATCTCGTTCTACACCCTAATTTAACTTAAAACAATACCTTACCGGAGTACATCGGAATGCCCGATATAATAGTAATAGGGGATATTAACGCAGATGTAATTCTGACTATTCCGGCCTATCCCCGGCCAGGCGGCGAGGCTGTGGCAGCGACCGTCAAGATACATACGGGCGGCTCAGCAGTTAATACGGCGGTGGCCCTGGCCAAAATGGATATGGAGGTAGGGTTCATTGGCCGGATTGGTAAAGATGCTCTGGCTACTCAGATTTTAGTAGACTTAACAGAGGCAGGTGTAGACTGCACGCGTGTCCAAACTGATCCTAAGGTCAGTACCGGCTTAATCTTTATTGCGGTCACTGTAGACGGTGAAAGAACCATGTTCGGGGCCAGAGGGGCCAATACCTTCACCGAGGCAGCAGCTATTGACCCGGCTTACTTTCTGAATTGCCGCTGGATTCACCTCTCCGGCTATTCGTTTTTATCCTATCATCAGTATGAAACAACGCTCCTGGCTCTTGAATTGGCTAAAAATTCACCCTATACCCGCGTAAGTTTAGATATTGGGACCGAACCCGCCTTGCGTGCCCGCGATCAAATTATGGAGGTTTTACCCAAATTCGACGTGGTCTTTCCCAATGAGACAGAGCTAACAATTCTCAGTGAAGGCCGGTCTATCGAAGCAGGTTTGGATTACTTGTTAGATGGTCGAGCGAATGCAGTTGTGGCCAAGCGCGGGCGCAAAGGCAGTATCTTGGCAGTTGGCAACAAACGAGTTACCTTGCCGGCTTTCAATGTTAATGTCAGAGATAGTACCGGGGCCGGTGACAGTTTTAATGCCGGGGTTGTGTTAGGCCGGTTAGTTGGGTTAAGTTGGGAAGCCTCGGCAGCTCTGGGCAATGCACTGGGAGGACTGGTGACTTCTCAGGAAGGCGGCGCGGCCAATTCGATCAGCCGGAGCAGTGTGGCCAGAATGATTGAAAAACATCTCTTTCAGGAAGAATGGAGTTCTGCTCGCTTTGCCCTGGAAGAGTTGGCCGCCTATTTTGAAGGAACTCTTTAGAAGTGGAATTTGGTTAAACTAGTAGTTGACACAACAGCTATATCATGCTATAATCGTCCCTGCTGTCGAGTGGCAGCAAGTTAACAATATAAAACTCCAGAAATTGAGTCTCCGTAGCTCAGTGGATAGAGCATTTGGTTGCGGACCAAAAGGCCGCAGGTTCGAATCCTGCCGGGGACGCTAAGGAGTTGCTCCTTTAAAAATTGATCTATTATGATGAGTTGCGCCGTCGCTATCCAGGTTACAAACGGGATAGAGGAACTTCCCGACTCTCTGCCCTGAATTTATTTTCGGAGCAAGATTGCCTCACGAAACAGTAAGTGAGGGCGCCCCGCCAGGAAACGGGGTGACTACAACCGCAACAGAAAGTAAACCAGCCCTTCGCTTAACTCAGGCTAACCCTGAGCTGCCGAAAGGTAATGGCTGAAAGGGTAGGGTAAGAGCCTACCAGCGGTTTTCGGTAACGAAACCGGCTAGGCGAGCGTGCAATCGAGAGCAAGGTGAGTGGGCCGGGCTGTTAAGTTCGGTCTCATCGCAGCAACAACGACAAAGTAGGCTAACAACCTGCAAGTTAGGCGTTGCCACCCTAAACCCAGGGTGAGACAGATGACGGCTAAAACAGAATCGGGAGTACTCAAACTCATCGTAACCAGATCATATCAATACTGCGGGGTGGAGCAGAGGCAGCTCGCCAGGCTCATAACCTGGAGGTCGTGGGTTCGAGTCCCGCCCCCGCTACTGAAAAAGGATGAAATATGAAGGATGAAGGTGGAAGTACTTCTTACTCATCCTTCATCCTTCCGCCTTCATCCCTCAATAAAGGGGTGTAGCTCAATTGGCAGAGCAGCGGTCTCCAAAACCGCAGGTTGCGGGTTCAAGTCCTGCCGCCCCTGTTATGCGGGCGTAGTTCAGTGGTAGAACGTCTCCTTGCCAAGGAGAAGGTCGTGAGTTCGAATCTCATCGCCCGCTCTTTTGTTCAACAAAACCCGTCCCAAATCTGGGGCGGGTTTTGTTTTGGTAAGGGCTGAAGCTTCGCTCTTACCAATCCCTCTAAAATTGAGATCGGTTGCTGATTTCAAAAGTATTGGCGATTTTTTGATGGCTCGGCTATAATTCGGGCGGTAAATTAAAGCTTGAGCAAAGAGGAACGATCTTTTCATGACTGAAGCAAGTCAACCCAATTTCACCCCGCAGGAGTTGGACCAGTTGCAGCAAGTGCGCCTGTCGGTGCTGGCCTTCCTGAACACGATTGCGCCCCTGCCAGCGGATGAGGAGAATGACGCCCGCAATGAGCAGTTCAATCAGGTGCGGCTTGAGGCCAAGGCCCTGTTGGGGGAGCACGATTTTGACAAAAGAGTACCTAAAGCCATTACCCGCGACTTTTTGGCTGAACGATCGCAGCGAGTCATCTTGCCCCGGCTGTCGGGGATTGTCATGTTTGGGGTGATTTTAGCGTTGTTGGGGTTGGGCATCAACTCCATCATTTTGGAGGATTTGATTATCAACAGCCTGGCCTGCTTGGTGAGCAGCGGCGGCATGGCCCTGGTCATTGGCGCCTTTGTGGTCTGGGCTATTACCATGATGCGCGGGCGGTTAAGCAACCTGGGCGACCTTTATTTACGCAGCAACGCGCTCTTGTATGAAATTGAACAAGCCTTAAATATGGCCTTGCCTGGTTGGTCCGAACGCTCGACGGAAGGAGTCTCCGAAATTCCTTCGGTCGTGAACCTGGCCCTGGATTCATTACGCAAGCAGGCCGCCGACTGGCAGCAAAAGCTCCGCGATTTGGAGGAACAGCGCCTGGTGGCAGGAGCTGACATGCCTTTGGAGTTAAAACTCAACCTTGATTTTGTTCAACGCGAGTTGCAGCGAGTCAGGCAAGAGATTGACCGGCTTCAGGGGCGGACGCCAGCCAGTGGGGCCGAACCAATGGGAGCTAAAGTGGTTATTCCACCGGGCCTGAAAGAAGTTGCAGTTGACTCAGCCTCGTTCAGAAGAGCCAAGTCGGTGACAATGGATATGCCGGTTGGCCGGCCTGAGGAGACTCACCCGCCGGAAACTGAAGAAACTGGAGACGCGGCTTAATAAGCCCCATTTCCAAAAATCACGCGGGGAATTGTCTGTAACAAAATCTTGGTATCAAGGCCAAGCGACCAGTTTTCGATGTAATAGATGTCGAGCAGGGCGGTTTCGTCAAAAGATAGCTGAGAACGGCCGCTGATTTGCGACAGACCCGTGAGACCTGGCGCGACTTCCAGGCGGCGTTTGTGCCACTCCTGGTACTGCTTGACTTCGGCAGGTAGGGGCGGGCGCGGGCCAATCAGGCTCATCTCCCCTCGGAGGACATTATAGAGCTGGGGCAACTCATCCAGGCTGAATTTGCGCAGCAATTTGCCCACGTGAGTCATACGTGGATCGTCTCTAATTTTAAACAGGGGTCCGTCGGCCTCGTTAAGCTCCTGCAGGGCTTCCTGCTGCTCTTCAGCCCCCTCAACCATCGAGCGGAATTTGTAAACCGTAAAGCACCGGCCATTGCGGCCAACCCGTTCTTGCCGGAACAGCACCGGTCCCGGCGACTCCAGTTTAATCATTAGCGCCAGCAGCGCCATGAGCGGCGCGCCGCTAACCAGCGCCAAGCAAGCAAAGACCAGATCAATACTCCGTTTGACCACCTGATTGAGGCCGCTGATGCTGACCTCTTTGACCCCAATCATCGGCACCCCGGCAATGTCCTCGACCTGCATGCGGCTGATGGTCATCTGAAATAGGTCGGGTACAATCCGGGTCCGGATACCGCCGCGTTCGCAGAGGGTCATGATGCTAACAATCTTACGGTGATACTGCCAGGGCAGGGTGATAATAACCTCGTCAATAGCTTGCTCGCGCAGAACATCGGGCAGGTTATCCAGGCCGCCGAGGGCCTTGAAGCGGCCAATATCGGTTTCACCCTTGAGGGGATTGTCATCCAAAAAGCCGATGATGTTGAAACCACACTCAGGATTGGCCACTACTGCCCGCATGACCGTGCGCGCCACCTCGCCCGCACCAACAATTAAGACCCGTTCCGAGCCGATGCCCCGCCGACGCAGGTAGCGCAGCAGACTCACCTTGATCAAGCGGCTCAGGCCCACTAATATCACCACAAAGATACCGGCATAAATAAAAATGGCGCGGGAATAAAAGGCCGCCTGGTAGAGAAAGATAAAGACAATCATGATGATGGTGCCGGTGGCGGTACCATTGATAATCGCGTAAAATTCGTCAAACCAGGAAATCTGGCGGCGCAGCCGGTAGGCCCCATGCTGCCGGTACACCAGAATCAGCAGCAGCGTAAACAAACCGGCAAAGGGCCAGTAGACCTGATAAGGGACGTCAAAGGCCGGGTCTACTGCCCGGAAGAGTTGCAGCCGGTAGCGTACCCAATAGGCCAGGCCAAAGGCGATATTGATCAGAATCACATCAATGAGCACCCAGGCCAGGGCAGCAGCTCTTTGGTTGCTAAAAAAAATCGTCGCTAGGCGTTTCACGAAAGTATAATCCAGGAAATGGGACTTAAGGGAGCTCGAAGGAACTGAAAGGTTTCAAGAGATCTTCCCTCAAATCGGATGAATTCCTTCAGTTCCCTGCTCTTGAAAGAGCTTTTCTATAAACAGCCACCGTCTCTTGGGCTGTCTTGTCCCAACGAAAGCCGGCGGCACGATCCAGACCTTGCTGGGCCATACCCGCCCGGAGATCACGATCGGCCATGATGTGACGCATCGCTTCAGCCAGAGCCTCGCTATCGGCTGGATTGACCAGACAGGCCGCTCCGTCCGTGCCGGTCACCTCTGGTAACGAGGAAGCTGTACTGGTAATTACCGGCGTACCGCAGGCCATTGCTTCCAGTACCGGGAGGCCAAAGCCCTCAAAATGAGAGGGATAAACAAAGAGTGAAGCCGCATTATACCACAAGGGTAGTTCACTTTGCGGCACATAGTTGGCAAAGCGTACAGTATCCGTCAAGTTGAGCGATTCGACCAGGCTAAAGATGTGGCGATAGTACCAGCCTTTGCCTCCGGCAATGATCAGCGGCGGCGCACTCGGCTCCTGTTCCCGCCATAAGGCATAGGCCCGAATAAGGCCATCCATATTTTTGCGCGGCTCCAGGGTGCCCAAAAATAAGACAAAAGTGTCGGGCAAGCCCCGCGCTGCCTTAAAGGCAGCAATTTCGGCGGCGGGCAGGGGGCGAAACTGTTCGTCCGCACCGCAGTAAATGGTGTGGACTCGCTCCGGCGGCGCACCCAGCAAATTGATCACATCCTGCCGCGTGCTCTCTGAAATGGCGATGACCGCCCTGGCCCGTTTGACCGAGTTGGCCGTAAATTGTCGCAGGTACCAGCGATTGAAAGGACGAAACGCCTCGGGGTAGCGCAAGAAGCTGAGGTCATACACGGTGACGACGAAGGGACAGGGCGCAGCCAGGGGTGCGACAAAAGCCAGGGCGTGCAGTAGGTCCACCCCGGCCTGGCGCAGCGCCAGCGGCTGGATGAATTGTTCCCACAGAATCCTGACCGCCGGGTGTTGGGTCGGCAGGCGGCTCAGATGCAGCGCCAGCGCCGGCTCTTGAAATGCCCGGTCGCTCAAAAAGGCGCTATAACAAAAATCTGGCGACATCCGGGCCAGATTCTTGAGCAGATTGAAGATATACCAGCTTATCCCGGCGCCCCGGTACGATTGGCTCAGCGATAACAGGTGCGCATTCAGCCCGATATGGATGGGTCGGCCCTTCATTGGCCGTATTATAACACAAGGTTTGAAGGGTGTTTAATTGAGGGTGGGGAAATGTTCGACACGGATTTTGACACGGATGCACACGGCTTTGGTTAAAAACAAAAGATTGATTATACTCATTCAACAATTTATTGCCCGGCACGGGGCTAAAAACGTAGTCATTACCGATGGCGTCATCGGCTGCCCGCATGAAGAAGGAATTGATTTCCCGGAAGGCGAGGATTGTCCTTTCTGCCCGTTTTGGAAAGGCAAGCAGGGAAGCGCAGCGTATAGGAGGTAAAAATGCCCATAACCGAAGCCCAAATCCGCAGCCTGGCCTCGGCGGAGTCCTTTAGCCGGGGTCGAGATTATTATGAGGGCGGTGCAGTGGTTGACTTGCAGCAGCGGGACGATACCCTGCTGGCTCAAGTGGAGGGGAGCAGCTACGAACCTTACGAAGTAACCATAGAGTTAGAAAATGGCGAACTGGTTGACGCCGAGTGTACCTGTCCCTATGATTGGGGCGGCTTCTGCAAGCACATTGTTGCCGTTTTGTTCAGTTTTATGCGCCAGCCCGACCGGGTAACTCAGCGGCCTGCTGTGGATGAATTGCTGGCTGATTTGGGACAAGATCAATTGCGGGCGTTGCTGACCCAACTCCTGTCGGAGCAGCCGCGTCTGCTGGATTGGGTTGAGGCCCAACTGGCGCTCAAAAAGGAGCCGGTAACGAAAAAAGCGAGCAGCGCCCCTCGCCAGCGCCAAACCCCGATTGACCCCACTCCTTTCCGGCGGCAGGCCAACACTATTTTAGGCAGCCTGGGGGGCATGCGCGCCTCTGAAGCCTACTGGCACATTGGCGGTATCGCGCAGCAAATGAGCGAATTGTTCCATCAAACTCAACCCTTTATCGAGGCCGGCGATGGCCGGAATGCTCTGCTCATCCTGGAGGCCGTAGCCGAACCCTATGTGGATCGCTGGTTTGAATTTGACGACGAGGGCGAATTGAGCGGTCTCTTTGCCGAGGTTGGCTCGCTCTTTGCCGAGGCGATTCTCAGCGCCGACCTGTCCCGCGAAGAGCGCAAGGCTTTAGCGAAAAAGTTGACGCGGTGGCAGGGTGAAGTTGAAGAGTATGGGGTTGATGAAGGGTTTGACGTGGCCATTGCCGCCGCCGAGCAGGGCTGGGATTATCCGCCTTTGCAAAAAGTGCTGCAAGGGCAGATTACCGACAAAGGCGCGTGGGAGAAAGAAGCGCCCTGGTATGCCGACGACTTAGCTCTGGCCCGGCTGAAGGTGTTGGAGCGCCAGGGTCGGACCAGCGAGTACCTCCATCTGGCCGAGGCCGAAGGCCAAACCGCCCTGTATCTGACAATGCTGGTCAAACTGGGGCGCGGCGAGGAAGCGGTTGCCTATGCCAACCAATACATGACCACCGCCGAGGAAGCATTAGCCCTGGCCCAGGCTCTGCGGGAGCACAAGCAGCCGGTTGACGCTCTCAGGATAGCCGAGCAGGGGTTGTCGCTGCATGGTGAACCTTTGCCTCTGGCCCGTTGGCTGCGTGACTTTGCGGCACAGATGTTCCAGCCGGATCTTGCCTTACAAGCGGCCAGAGCTGCCTTTGTCCGCTCGCCCTCGCTGGCCGAGTTCCTGGCAGCCGAAGCCGTAGCCGGTCAGGATTGGCCCGCCATTAAAGTTGAACTGCTTGCGCAACTTGCTGCGACAGCTTATGCCGGTAACAAAATTGACATCTATCTGCACGAAGGTATGGTTGATGAGGCCGTTAAGGCGGTTGATCAAGCTTCTTACGTGGGCTATGAGGCCCTGGAACGGGTGGTGGATGCGGCTACACAAAGCCATCCCGATTGGGCCATTCGCCAGTGCCGCAAGCAAGCCGAGGAGATCATGGATGGTGGAAAGTCACAATATTACCATCATGCCATTCGCTGGCTGGAAAAGGCCCGCCAGGCTTACCTGGCCGCCGGTCAAACTCAGGATTGGCGCTCGTATCTGGAGAGCCTGATCAATAAACACGCCCGCAAATATTCACTCCGTCCCCAACTTGAAGCTCTGAGGAAACGTTAAACGTTCAAACGTCTAACGTAATAACGCAACATGGCCCCTTTTAACACTCACTTTCTGGCTGCTGGAAAAATCTGGCCGGCGCTGACCGGCCCCTGGCAGCCCTGTTATGGGCAATTTTACCTTACCTGTCACTTTGGTAGGTAGACTTGCCATAGCAGTCGCTGATGCCGTAGGACAATCCCCTGTGACGTACCATATTTGTTGACGATTTTCGTAAGTTGTGGCTCGATGGCTTGATACTCAGACCCCTCAGCAGTCTGAGAGCCACCTAGACGAACATACAGTTCGTAGGGGGTGCGCAGAAACTCTGGGACATCAAGCCACCACAAGCTGTAATCAGAGATGCCGGCTGTACGCAATGGGTCAATCACCCAGCCCGTCACTTCGTCAAATGATCGTGCCATAAACGCCTGCCGGTACGGTTCTGGTAGCTGGTCACACCAGATCGGTGCAGGGGTATTTCCACCGGGATGCAAGCCCACGATGACCGCCCCCCGGCGAGCAACCCGGATAGCTTCATCCAGGTACCGCCGCAGAATCGGGCCGCGGCGGTTGACGAAGAGGTCAATGCTATTGTTCGCGGGCGGGATACCCGCAAAGACGCGATCTTCATCCTCAACTCCGGCTAAATTCACCTGGTAGAACTGGACATTCGCTACGTTCTGCTCGGCGGTGAGTTCCCTGGCTAGCTCAAGATAGCCGGGTTCGCGCTCGATGCCCACGATGGTGCGACAGCGAGCCGCCAGGATGAGGGTGAGTTCGCCATGGCCGCAGCCGAGATCAAGTACATCGCAGTCTGGGCGGAGAAATTGCTCGACCAGGGCAATGAACGCATCTTCGCCATTGCCAGCCACGACTGAAGACTGCCAACGATGAGCGAATCCCCGCGCGGCGATCCTTGGATCTCGCAGCCAGCTATCCATATCGTGCGCTCGTGTATATTTCGGCATTAGTACCTCCGTTTGCCAGTAACCTTTAAAATCCCTTTTAGCACTTTTGTATCACCCTGCTCACCAAAGATTTTATAGGACACATAAATCTGACAGGCAATATTGCCCAAAACCAAGAGAAAGAACCCGATGACAAAGATTATATTGGCCAATCCAGACATAAAAATGATCCTTATCTTCTGGTGCTTTTGGTAGCGGCCCTTATCGGTAAGAGTTTTGTCACTAAAGGTGGTTTTACCAGATAATAAGTTATTACCCCCAAAGCCAACACAAACAGCACTTCCCCAATGCAGGCAACTCCATTCGGACCAAGTAATCTTAACCAAGTAATCGTTACCAGTATCCGAACGCTTCCGACGGGACGGATTTCGCCTGACGCCGCTCCTACTGCCACAAAGTAAAAGAAAGTGGTCGCCCCCAGAATTATCATCACAGAAAGTAGGGCGTATATAGTGATTGTGCCTATACTTACAGTAGTTGAACCCCTCGACTTGGACCTCCTGGCGGTTCAAATCTTTCAGTGTTGCTAACAGCACTCCCCAAGGTGAAGCACTGCTTACTTCATCACAATTGGCAGATAGACACGACTATCCCTCTGCGATCGAATTGCAAAGGTCGTCAAGTGATCGAGTTCAGCCGAAATTAAATTTTCGTCTGGATCAATGTTGCCCGGGATCTCAACCCACTGTTCACTCACCTCATCCCAGAAGAACAGCCCCATCTTTGTCTCATCGACCCCACCCAAATTGTTCTCATCATAACCAACAGACAGGGAGAAAGGCTTGTCGAACTGCCTAAAGGACGATTGATCGGCTACATCAATAGCGTTGATCGAGAAGAGTTCGCCAATCACATCGTTCCTGTCTGGAACTGCCCCGTCTGCGCCTTCGTGCAAGCGCATCTCGATTAGGCGGGGTACCGCGGCAGTTGGTACATCGATTGTGATGTCAAACCAGGAGACTTTGCCAAAGAGTGTGCCACCCAGGATCGGATCGATCATTCCTGACGGGGGGCTGATGGTAAATGGGATCGGATTACTTGCGGCGCTTCTTGTCTCGTCATTGAAGATTACAAGCTGGTAGTTATTAGATGGAATGCCTGGCGGAATACGAACCACGACACGTTGACAGGTCCAGCTAACGATTTCAAGATCGTATATGTCATTACCCCGTCTCAAACTCACAGTTCGTCCGGCCCCGGCCACCCCTAAGTTGCCTTCAATAACAATAAGGGAGCCTGGCCCGCCTACGAGACTGCCTTGAACATGCTCTATATGTGGGACAAACGCTCCACCCCGACCCCACTCTACCTCGACATTGATGGGTGTGGGAGACATAGGCCCGACACGCAGATGCAAATCGGCAGCATCGCTGATCCAGTTGTCCAGTGCTAATTTCAATGGTATCACCCCATGCGTGTCTCGCCAGAGTCTAGTTCCTCCCCGCGAGCCGCCAGGAGCCCCCACTGCTAAGTTTGGTTTATCAAAGCCTCCACCTAATCCGGGAATGTTAGGCAATCCAAATGCGCTGTCAGTTTTAATGTACCAGACGGCAACACCCCGATCTGCTACGTTGGCATCGTACCCACCGCCCGTGGGGGTTTCAGGTGTTCGAAACTCCATGATGAAGTATTCATTGGTTCCCCGACCCGGATCGTAGAGTATCAGGGGGGCCAGGTCATTGTTATAGAATAAGGCTTCATTTTGGGCTGCGGCTATTGTCGTGCAAGACCCCTGATCTGTTAGCCGATAAATGCGTGGCTGCAACCAGCCGATTCGCATTTTATGCCAGGGATCAAGATGGTATACTTTTCGAGAGTCTTCAACGCCGTATATAGTTGCACCCATCAGCGAGAGCTCAAAGTTGTTACCAGAACCATATATATCAATGGTGCTCATGGCTGCGTGAGATAGTTCGTGCGTGATAGTGGCGATACCGGCGCCTTCGCCATTTGAATTCATTTTCACGCATACATTGACGCTTGATGTTGATACCGGTACACAACCACTGGGCCAGGCCCATCTGGCTGCCCCTGAATCAGCGAAGGTAATTGGATAGGCTGGATTTGTACTTCCCAAGCGTGGATTCGCGCCAAATACTACGATATTCAGTTCATCTGTGGTCACGTTTCCATCACCATTCGCATCATAATCAGCAAAATTGACGCCTCCGGCTGTGGAGGCTTGAATAATAGCCGTCGTCAATGTTTGCTCCCAGGGCCCGCTTGCGCCTGGGCACAGTTGAGTCGTTCCACTGAAATGGTTGCTTGCACAATGAAATAATGACTCATTGACCGGGGTGCTGGGGTTATCCGGATAGGTGAGCGGGCCAATCACCCCCGCATTTTCCCACTCAAATGCACCGTATGACATTTCTCTGTAATAACCGGTAACATTTGGCTCTGCTGGGCCGAAGATTAGCCGTTCATAATATTCGCGTGTGTGGGGCGAGTGAAAGCGTACATCGGCATAATCAATCAGAATGACGAGTAACGGTCGAGTCCCCTGGGCCGGTGGAGGAACGCCCACAGCCGGCCAGTTATCGACCCGGAGTTGACCAAACCCAAACTCTTCCAAAAAGCTGTCAGGCATAGGCAAGGAAGGATGTGATAGCACATATCCTTCCAGGCGCACAAACTGATAATCTGGTGATCGCGTTTGTCCGCTTGCTCCAACCCAACTTGGGTGTGTTGTCGCAAAATTATCGCCGCGTGAGGGGCTATACCAACTGTATAAAGGGAGCGTTCCAGGGGGTTGTGGTAAAGATGGATCGTAGATGTACCCCTCAACCCTCACGAACCCATAATCTGGCGAGCGGCTATCGCCTGGCTCGCCCGCCCAATTTGGGTCTGAGGTCAGGAAGTTATCCTCCCGCGATGGACTATGCCAACTGTACAGCGGAACTGTTCCCTTGGGCTGTAGATAAGATAATGAAAAAACATAACCCTCCGGGCGAACAAAGTTATAATCGGGGGATCGCGTTTGTCCATAGGATCCAACCCAGCTTGGCTGTGTTGTCGCAAAATTATCGCCGCGTGAGAGACTCCACCAGCCGTGCAAGGGAGAAAAGAATGGGGCAAGTGGTGTATAGTAAGTTTCTTCTCTCGCCATCACCACCGGAGTTGCTTCAGATTGAAACTGGGTATAAATAATTGTTATCCCAAGTAATAAAACATAGACGACTAAGTGCATTGACTTTAAGACTATTAATTTCATTTTGAACTACTCCTTACTTTGAGTGTTGTTTGTTCACCCAGGTAAATATTTTTTACCGCAGTTGTCATTTCAATCAATGTTTTCCTAAATTAGCTCAATTGAGCTGATCGAGACATCCCCCTCGATGGTATACATAAAGAGAATGACGTGAACATCGGCCAGATTCCATGTGCCCCCGGCTGACGGGGTAAAGTCGTCAAAGCGGTAGATGCGGCTGAATGTATCTTGGATGCCAGGACCTTCTTTGAGCAGCCCATGCTTGCGACCTGCGCCCGTAAATATGGTCACATGGGCATCCAGGCGCCCGACCAGGTGATCATAATTCACCTGCAAGCCAGCATACCCACTTAGGTCAACGTGCAGCGGATCGTTGACGAAATCTTTGCCGTCCTCGCTCTTGCCGTAAATGACCTCGAGTTTGGTCCAGGAGCGGATGCCGGTACTCCAGTTCAGAAAGCCGGAGCCAATATCGAGATAAACGGGATGCTCACGGGGATTGTCGGCTACGGTTAAACGCGTCAGACGCCGCCCACCGAGCATGGAACCAGCTTGTATCCTGGCCCAGACGCCGCTGAACAGAATGCCGCTATTGTCCGGGCCTGTCGAAAAATCATCAATCAAGGCAGCCTGGGCCACCGGCCTTGCTCCTGTGGGTAGACCCGGATTTGAGTGAACGTCATCGGCCACTGCGGCCTGGGCCATCGGCGGGTTGAGGCGATACAGCGCTGATGCCCCCAATAGCGCCGTCGCGCCCTTGATAAAATTGCGACGATTGATAGTGTGTTTGAACAACATCGGTTATTGCCCCCTTATTTGCGAGTTATTAGATCTGTTCTTACCATTTCTGCTGATAAGACGGATAAGTCGCTGGCAACCTTTCCTTGAATTTTGGAAAAGAAAAAAGCCCGCCAATTTGGCGAGCTTTTTGTGCCTACACCCAGAGTTAGCTGGGCTAAACGATACCGATTCTTTTTTCGAGAGCGAATGCTTTTCGGCCGGATGGCGACTGCGGCCTCCTCAGCCCACTTGCCTCCTACTGCACCCAAACGATGGCGAAGATGCCATCCCGGGCGACCGGAACGGTTGACAGCCGGTTTAAGTCGAGGTCGCTGCTGGCGATAGGGACCTCCGTCCAGGGTTGGCCCGGCAGCCCCCGGTTATAGCGCAGAATGCGCAAATTGTTCTCGTTGATGCCCAACTGATCTATCACATCCTGGTTATAAGCCAGGGTCAGTGTCACTGAAACAGGTAGGGTGTGGTCGCGGGGTGTGGGGCCGGGACAGGTAGCGCCATTGCCCAGAATGATATCAATGTCGAGTGGCGTGCCGATAACACCCTTAAAGATTTCTTGATTGGAACTTTGCCCCAGGCTCGCGGCGATGGCCTGGGCGCTGGCTGCCGGCATGACCACAACCTGGTTACAACTTGTCGGATTAGGTGTGGGACTGCTAGTGTTAACCATCACCACCCCATCCCGTGAGGGCGCGTGGCCGCCGCCATGGGCCGGGCCTACCCCCCCCAACTTTTTCGTCCAGCGAATGATCTCCCCCATGCCAGACGCTTGCACCCGGACGATTTGATATAAGGGGAACTCGGTGCTGCCGGATAAGGGGCTAAATGTCACCTCCCACTTGTCTGGGCCAGTGGGTATCATGGTTTTTCGCCAGGCCGGGGCGCAGCCAATGGCGGTATCCATAGCGCAGAGTTGGGCGATGGGGGTCTCCGCAAGGGACAGAGTGCTGGTCAGGAAAATTTTGACTTCGGTAATGCGGTTGCCATTCAGGCCATAGGCGATGTCCAGATCGGCCGGCCACCCGTTAACCTGGGCCTCAACACTGAGGCCGGGAACTGGCTCCAAGTCCGGCTGATCCAGGGCCGGATAGAAATATTGCCCACCGACTCTGTCCTCGCTAGTATAACGATCGGCAAAAATCCGGACCCGATCTCCAGGGGCAATTCCCAGCAGGGTTATCAGTCCTAAATCGGCGTCGGCTCCAGAGAAAGTCCCGGATACCACCGACCCTTGGTGCAGGATGCGGGTGGGCAAATCGGGGCCGCCCTCTAATAAGTAAACCTGTGAAGCAACCGTGTCTGATATCAGCAGGTTATCCTGGAGATGGACCTCAATTTCAGCATCGAGTGTATCTGGCTCAACCGTACCGCCGCTACGAAAAATTAGCGGCAAGTAGAGACGGGGGTCCGGCGTCCGGCCAAATAGATCGCCCGTCAGGCCCAGGCTTGGTGGGCCGGGAACCATGGTGGTGGGCTTGATAATAGGTAACGGGTCGGTAGGGATACCCTGGATTCTGTACCAGTTGGCCAACGTGCCCCAATCATCCTTGGCGTGAAACTGATGCTGTTCCGTCTTCCGACATTGCACCGATTCGCCGGACGTTACCGTTGCATCCGACCAGAACTCGCTGGTTGCGTAAGGCCAATACATAATGCTGGCATCTGTTTCGTCAGCGAAAAATTCCTTCAAGGGTTTAGTGCAGTAGGCTCCCACCCGATCATTATATAGGTACTCATCATACAGAAACAGGGCATAATGCGCCCACTCATGGACGATGGTACGATAGGCATTTTTGGAGTCCCAGGTCCCGCTAATGCTGTTCGACGCCCGATAACCATCCCAATAGCGCCCAAACAGGGCAGCAGCAGGAACATAAATTGTACTTGACAGTGTTCCGGATGCAGTGTAGGCTCGCTCGCCGGTCACAATGCCCCCCGGATAGGCCAGGGGGACGAAATCGTTGGCAGCTAAGAAGCGCAGATCGGCCTTATCCCAATTGTCGCCGCCGGTGTAGATTTCAACCGGCCCAAAAGCCATCTGGCCGTTGGTGACGTCATACAGATAACCCGAAGCCTGCCGTAACCCCTCGCCGAGTTCTGCCAGATAGTCACTGCCAGCAGGCGGTTCCCAGCCCAGGCTGACAACCACGTTGAATAATACCAAGGGCTGATCGTCCCGGATTTGAATGTCGCCGGCCGGACTGGGTGTGGTGGTGCCTGGGGGCCAACTGGTAGCGTAGACCCAATAAGCCGGCCCGTGGCCCGGCTTACCCGAGGGCTGTTCGTGAACCAGACGCAGAGCAGCAAGATGGGTGCAGCCGGCCGGGAGACTCGTGGTTGGCCGACCATCAGCTCCAGTTTTAACCAGAATGTCGGCTATGGGCTTACCCGGCGGGGTGGCGTAACACAAAACCCGCACCGTTCCGTTAACAATCGGCGCGCCAGCCTGGTTCAAAAATCGAACAGCGGCAGCCGACTGCGCCGCTGCCGCATCAGGCGAGATGATGCTGGCCAAACTTAGCCAGGTAAAAATGAGTAAAGCAATCCCCAACCCGATTCCGACCAGGACCCGTTTCACGTAATTAAAGAACATGATAACCTCCCCAACTACAGAATCTGTGCTATACTTAGGATAGAATCTCTCCCTTTGTAAGATGACGATTAGCAAAGGGGCTACCTTTCCTCTGAGGTTGGCGGTAGGTACGGCTTACGGCGCAGATAATCGCTGAAGAGGCGAAAAGTTAGCAGGCGAAGGACGCTTGCAGGACGCATTGGTCAGGAGAGGAAGTAGGAGTAGTATACCATGCCTGATGCGAAAATTTCAACCCTTAAATCTGAAGACATCTTAACGGCTCTGGCTCTGCTGGGCCGGGCTGATAGCCAACTTCTATCTGAGTTGCTGAATATAACCCTTTCGGCGGATGATTTAGTCAAAATTGCCAGAAATCCGGCGATTTCGATAGTCAAGGGGCGATATTCTTTGGCGAAGGATCAAACCTCTCAGACTTTGACCCATCTTGAACAAGAGGACCTCCCCCGTTATCGGCGCTTACTCGAACGAACGATTTCCCTATTAGCAAATCGGTTACAAGCTGGCCATAAAGATGAAGAGCCTGCCCTGATGGCCGCCTTTGAACGCCTGGCCAATCGCCTGATTACAGATGATCCCCAGCGATTGCTCATCTTAGCTGAAGAAGCTCAACGTTGGCTGATGCGTAAGGCTGCAAACCGGCAGCGGTGTGCCTATTATATGGGTGTGGGATTATTCGAGGCCGAACGTTATAACGAGGCGTTGGTAGTATTCGACAGGCTGCTATCTGATCCAAAACTAGACTCTTACATTCGTGGGCGCGTACTAAATTCTCGGGCTCGATGTTACCAGTTACTCGGCAGGCTCGGAGAGGCGCTGACCGGCTTCCGGGCCAGTCTAGAGCATTGGCGGCGCCTGGGCAATCAACATTATGAGGGTATTGTCCTGTTGAATATGGGCATCGTTACTTATGATTTGCAAAATTACGACGAAGCCGAATCATACCTGCGGCAGGCCGAAACCATCTTTGAGACAATTGGCTCAAAGCAGTGGCTTGGTGATGTGTACAATGAATTAGGTTTAATCTATCGTGACCGGGGGCAATGGTCTGAGGCCCTGGCCCATTTTGAGAAATACGTCGCTCAACGCCGGGCGGAAGGAGCCGAGGATCGAGAGGGCCGAGGATTAAACAACATAGGTGAGGTACTTCTGTTTCAAGGACGGTTTAAGGAGGCGTTGACAGCCTTTCAAGAAGCCCTCGCTAAGATGACCACGCGCGTCTTTCGCATTGATACGCACATGTTCATGGGCCTGACCTACCAAGCCCAGGGCAATTTGAGCCAGGCCGAGCAGTCGTTCCGCGAGGCGCTGATCGTGGCTCTGGCCATCGAGCGGCGCGATATTTTGGCCGAAGTCCACTACCGACTTGGCGAATGTCTGAATCAATCGGGGGATCCGGACGCGGCGCTGACAGAATTTGAGGCTGGGGCGGCCATCATCGAAGCGACACGCGAGCCATTACGCGACGAGGGTTTGAAGATTAGTCTGTTAGGACGCTGGCAGCAGGTATATGAGGCCCTGGTGCTGTATCATGAAGCTTTAGAACATCCAGCAGTAGCCTTCGCCTGGGCCGAGCGGGCCCGAGCACGGGCTTTCACCGATACAGTCCTGGCCCAACAGGCTGCCAGCTCCGACGTGAATGAACAGCCGACTCCCACAGCCAACGCGATTGCCATGCTCGCTGAAATTCAAGCTGTGCTGCCTGCCGATGGTGTGTTGCTTTGCTACTTCACCACAGGCGTGTTGGACCGGGCGCTGCCATTGCTGAATGCTGTAGCCGCAGATAACCCGTTACGTGATCGCCTGATCACACTTCCGAGAATAGTGCTGTTCGTTGTAACGGGAGGCCGTCTGACTGTGCATCAATGTCCTCTCGATCCCAACCTTCTGAGTACCGTATCCCCACGTGGGCGCGACCACACCCGTTTTCTCGACCTGTCCGTGCGGCGGCAGCTTTACCAGGCCCTGTTTGGCCCTGTGGAAGAGATGACCATAGCCCGCCGCTGCTACATTATTCCTCACGGGCCACTGCATCATGTACCTTTCGAAGCATTAATAGAGGCTGCGGAGGAGGAACTACCTTTGGTAATCAGCTACACGCCCAGCGCCACATTGCTGGCTCGCCACGCACCACTGCCAACATCAAGTGCCGTGTTGGGAGTTAACGGCTGCCTGGCCATCGGCTACAACAGTAACGAAACTGGACGCAGCCTGAGTTACACCGAACCTGAGGCTAAGATGGTAGCTCAACTGATGGGTGGCCGGGCTTGGGTTGGTTCACAGCCGAAACTTGAGCAATTACAGCCGTCGGTATCGCAGCAGCGGTGGCTGCACTTTGCCTGCCACGGATCGTTCAACCACGAACATCCACTGGAGTCATATCTGGAGATCGCCGAGGGCGAGCGGCTGACCGCCTTCGCAGTGTTGGAGCGGTGGCAATTGAAAGCCGAACTGGTCGTGCTTTCGGCCTGCCACACCGGCGTCAGTCGCGTCTTGCGTGGCGACGAGCCTTTTGGATTGATTCGCGCCTTTCTAACGGCAGGGGCCAAGGCGATGCTGGTCAGCCGCTGGCCGGTCGAGGATTTACCCGCCTTTTTACTGATGAGTCGTTTTTATCAGTCACTGGGGGATGAGGCTAGTATTGATGTGAGCGTCATGCTGCACGTCGCGCAGCGCTGGTTGCGTGGGTTGACTGTGGCTCGCGTGCGAGAGTTGCAGGCTATGTGGTCGCTTGACGAAAATAGAGCGACTCGAGTCGATCTGAATCACCTACCTGCTGACTCTCGACCTTTCGACCATCCAAAGTTTTGGGCCGCTTTTATGATCGTTGGGGGGCGATAATCTTCGTTGCAAGTTTGTTGAGGAGAGGGCGGGCTACTCTGCTAGCGTAACTTCGAGGCTCATCTGCTCCAGGGCGTCAACCGGTATATCCTCGAAGGAAGCTACACCCCAGGCATCCGTTGCCGCGTACCGCTTTGCCTCACCCAGGTGTAAGGTGACGATGCTTTCTGCCAGATTGGGCCAGCTTTTTCCGGCTGGCTCGACCACCACTTCGATCAAACAGCGAGTGGGCTGCTGCCTATCTCGATAAATCGTGAGCTTCAGGGGCAACTCAAGATCGGGGACAAGGGCCGAATCGAGACGAGCCAGCACCTTTTTATAATGCTCTAGACCCTCATCATCCATGTCCGCGAGGAATAAGGCCGGGTCGAGACGAGCTAGTACCTCACTATAACGCTCCTCATCCGCTGCCGTGCGGGTTGTGGCCAGCAATTCGGGCGGTTGCAGGAGGGTCAATAGTTCGGCGGAAAATTGTAATCTTAACGTGTTGCCCGTCCGCTGCAACGCCGTTTTAAGGCGGGCAACCAGGCTATCCTTTAGGCCTAAATCAATAAGCATCTCCCAATTTAGCTGCGACGCTGTTTTAAGGCGGGCAACCAGGCTATTCGCCTGAAGAAATGTTAAGTCTGGTTGGGGAATTGCCTTGGGTTGGGGTAACTGCTCAGCAGTATCAGCTAATACTAACTCATACAGCCGGGCATAGGCCCCGGCACAGTCTGGGCAGGCGTCGAGGTGAATCGCTATCTCCGGGAAACTGTCCAGGTAATCTTCCCCGGCAAGCTGCGACGCAACATAGTCATCTAACTGATCCAGACAATTTTGGCAGGATTCATTGTCAGGGTGCATTTGTAAGATTTGCCGCAGTTGCTCGTGGCGCGAAGGATCATGTTCGGAATGAGAGGTTCCTGTCATAAGCGAGTTACCCTTTCTCCCCCTTTTTCAATATGGCAGTGCCAATACACAGACGCTGCTGAGGTTTGTAACCTTTCCTTCACTTTTCCATGTTGAGGTTGTAAAACAACTGTAGAGGTTTCCAATCCCGCAGCTTGCTGATGTTTTTCGATCGTGTGACTTGGATGTGGCTGGATAATACAGTCTGGTTCACCAAATCGCTTTCAATCCGAGCCAACTCCTCGTCCCTTTTACCATCGAGGTAGCGCCCTAACACCAGCCGCTGCGAGCGGGTGCTCATTGGTGCTTGGCTGAGCAATGAGCGCAGTTCATCAAGTCCAACCCCATTCAGAACCTCAGTATCGACCCCTGATTGTTTGACACTTGATTGAGGGACAATTCTCTCATCATCCGAGCCGGTTTCGAGAGGTATCAGCCGCTTCTGGCGGCGCAGGGCATCAATGGCCACATTACTCGTAATTCGCCGGGCCCATGCTCGAAACGTGTTTGGCTCGTTACAGTCGGTCAACCGCTCGTGGATGCGCAGCAGCGCGGTCTGGGCACAATCTTGGGCCAGCGCCTCCGCGTCAGGCTGGTCGTAGACAACTTTCAGTGCGACCCGATACAAATATTCCCATAGGATTTCATAAGCAGCATAGCGCACCTGCTCGTCAGGACTGTAGCAGGCCCGGTATAGTTGCACGCTATCCAGAGAGACCTGTGGTTCACCTGTCATCAAGTTTCATCTCGCTTCTGTGTCATTGTAATTTCGGCAAATAATTTAGGCAAATTGACTTTTGCCACCATTTCTCGATTTATCTACTATATTAACCTCTATCCCTCTGTTTTAACCTAAAACTTCCACTTTCCGCTGCGATAAATTACAATATGTTTATGGCTCCTTTTAACACTCACTTTCTGGTTGCTGAAAAAATCTGGCCGGATCTGCCCGGCCCCTGGCAGCCCTACTATGGCCAATTCTGTTTTGGCTGCATCGTGCCCGATGTGGACAAACTCTCGCCCACCCTGGCCCAGCGGGACACCCACTTTTTTGATCGCTTTGGCGATTACGAGTTGATGGCTTCCCATCGCAGCGCCGCGTTTTTGGAACACCAGGCAGAGTTTTTGGGCCGGCCTTTCGCCCAGCTTTCGCCGGAAGCGCAGGCGTTTGCCCTCGGTTTTTTGTGTCACCTGTGCGTGGACGAGGTCTCGAAGCACCTGTGGCGGCGGGAGACCTGGCTGCAATTCAGGCATATTGGGCCGGGGCCGGCTTTTGCCGCGCTGGACGAGTTGGCCCGGCGCCGAATCCGCAATTATCCGGCTATTGTCGCAGCGTTTGGCTCGCTCCATATTGTCGAGGTAATCCCGGCCATTCCCCGCTCCGAACTGGAGGCTTTTTGGCAAGGGGCTTATTGTTTTGTGAGCGCCCCTGACCTTGAGGGTGAATACCTGGCCCTGGTGGATATGTTCGACCAGCCCACACCGGAGGAGCGCCGGCAGAAGCTGGAGTCTTTTCGCGCCGGTATTGCCGAAGCCCGCCGCCTGGTTGATCATCTTCAATTGGACACGCTGGTCAGCGCCAGCCTGGCCCGCAGTCACAGCCGCTTGACCGATTTGATTGCGGGGCACAGACCGGAGCCGGGGTATCCCGATTTGGAATGACTTTTATTTTCGATGAATAATGGGTAAATAAATCGGCAGGACCTTGAAGATGGCTTGATTGGTCAGAGTGAGTGGATCGTTTAGACCATCGTCAACGGTGGCGCTGTTTTTGATGCCGTTGCTGGTTTGATAGCTAATCACGGCGCGATAGGTCAATGTAGCGCTTTGATTTTTGGGCAGGCTGGTAGTCCAGGTGAAGCTTTTGCCACTGCTGATAATCGCGCCCTGGCTGGGCGGGTCAATCGCCAGGAGTTCCAACGCGGGCGGGATTATGTTGGTAGCAGTTACCACCGGGGCATCTACCAGCCCGTCATTTTTTAAGATCAGAGTGTAGTTTAAAATATTCCCTACTTCGACTCGCTGGGCTGGGCTGACCGAGAAGGTAGAACCGCCCAGATCCGGGAAATTGACCCGAACCGCGGCGACCCGGTCAAACAGGATATGATGATCAGGATAGGCCAGCCAACTAACCTGGCGTACATTCGTTCCCAAAGGCAGAGAACTGGCCAGGCTGGCGGTATAGGTCAACACTTTAGGTTGATTTCTGGGCAGCGGCCCGCTCCAGACCAGATTCCCCCCGCTTGAAGTCATTTCCGGCGAAGCCGGCCCCGGTGTCAGTTCAGCCGGAAAAGTAGCCGTGAAGACGGCTGAGGGCAAATCGGCCCAGCCATCGTTGATTAAGACGGCCCTATAAGTAATGTCCGTTCCATCCAGTGAGGACGAAACGCTCGGCGTTACCGTCGAACTGCCCAGCCAATTGAGCCAGCCCAGGGAACGTTGCAGGAGCCTGGCCTGGTCGGCAGGGTCGAGCACTTCGAGGCCAAAAGCCATAAAGTTAGTATGCCAGGCCAGACCGCCTGGCCCGATGCCTCGGTGAGTCAAGCTGTTAGCTTGACCTGCCTGGCCGGTGGTGGCGATCTGGGCTGCTGTGGTCGGGGTGAGGGCATCGGTAAAATTATCGTAACCTGGGGGAAAGGTCAACGAGTATGGCCCAAGCTGCGTGCCGATAAGGTTGTCTCGCCGGCCTACGACGAGAGTGCTGCTGTAATCCTCGGTGTGAGCCAGTACCCCCAAGTAGGTTTGGGCAAAGGAACTAGGTTGATGGTCTGGCAACCCATAAATATAATCTTGACCACTCAAAAGCAGCCGGCCGCCGCTGTTGAGATAAGCCGCCAGGCGGTCTTCTTCGGTCGTGGTTAAAGGCTGAAACCAGTCATAGGCAGTGTACCAAACGGTCAGCGGATACATTTGTAGCGTGGCCAGGGAGGGACTGGGCGGGGCTGCACCGCTCCAGGATTTAGGCACCAGCCAGTAATCGTAAGGGATGCCGTTGGCTTCCAGGGCCGCTTTGTAGGCGGCGGCAAAGCTGTACCAGCGGTCATCATCCACTAACAACACCGGGGCTGGACTTTTACTGATGCGCGTTACTGTGGCGCTGATAGATGGATTGCCGGCCGCTTGAACGGTCAGGGTGCGGGTATCTGAGACATGCCAGCTATTGCCGACGTTAATTCGCACGCCCATGGTAATGGTCTGAGATTGGCAAGGGGTTAAAGAGAGAGTCGGGGGCGGGGCAGGATTAACCGGCCAGTTGTAAGGTGTCCCGCTGCTGGTAGACAGGTTAAAGGTGGCCGGGTTGGCCCCGAGGTTGCGCACCCGAACTGTGTGAGAAACTACCGTGCCGAAGTTGCCAATCAAGGTTTGCGCGGTCGGAGTAAGTTCGACCGAGGTTGGGGCGGGCGCTTGCACCAACCAGTTAATGGTCCGCTGCATGGCCTGGCTGCGGTCGGCCCGGCTGTTAATGGCCTCAAAGCCAAAAGGCAGAAAAACAGCCCGGTAGGGCACGCACAGACCGACGTACACCCCGGCCAGCCCGGCCTCACTCCCGTAGTTCGCCAAATCTTGAACAAAGTCCCGATTCAGGTTTTCGATCACATCAGGGTGGAATTGGTTATTAGCACCGTCACCGCCGGCCAGGGTCAGGGTCAAACCGGCAAATGGGCTGCCAGCTACCCCGGTGGTCGAGAAAACTTCGCTCGCTTCCTGCAAAAATTGAGCTTTGAGATAACTTCTGAAGTAAGGTGAGTCCCCAAAGACCGAACCGCCTCCATCGAAAAAGGCTACATCTTGACCACTGAGTAATAGCTTGCCGCCCTGCTGAAGAAAGCCGCGCAGGGGGAGATCGGCGCCAACATAGCCGGGCGAATCAAGCGGCGCCGACCAGATGACAATGTTGTAGGCGGTTAGGGTGCTGGTTACAGGGACATCGTTAGGGGTGGCAAAAGGGTTGGTAATTGTCCAGGTATCATAGGCGTAGCGCAGATCAGTTAAAGCTTGCTGGTAGTAACTAATTTTACTTTCCTGGTACCAACGGCCGCTATCCACCAGCAGGATCTTGGGTGCGGGAGGCAGCCAGAAATCCTGGGTAGTAACGCCACCATCGTTGATACTCAAGCTGACTGCCTGGGTAATACGATGAGCAGCGGCGACGACGGTGGCGGTGTAAATACCTGTACCCTCCGGCAAGGTTAAGCTGTAACTGCCGTTGGCGCTGGAAGCGGCCCGGACAGGCGTTCCCTCGATGGTGATGGAAGCAACCAGCGGCGTTCCTGTGCCAACTTCGCGTACAACGCCGGCCAAGGTGCCGGTGGGTTGGCGAGTCAGGTTAAAATTCTGAATGGCCGGCGTTTGGTTGGTTACGTTGAGGCCGGAAGCCGTTACGGGAAAATAGCCAAAAGCGGAAGCGGTGACATCATAAATGCCAGAAGCTACGCCTTGCCGATATGTGCCGTTGGGCTGCGAGGTCGTGTAAATAGCCGGACCGCCGCGGAGGGTGATCTGGATGGTTGCGCCGCCGAGGGGCGAGCCGGCATGGGTCACGGCGCCCTGGAGAGTGCCGAATGAGCCGACAGCCATGACCGCATTGTAGGCGTCAACCCGGCCCCAGCCATACTCATTGTTAGGAATAGGGTTGCCCAGCGGTATGGCCGTTGAAAGCAGGGTTGAAGAGATGCTGTTGAGATTGTTGGCCAGCGACGGCGCAGTTTGCAGCATCAAGGCGACGACCCCGGCGATGTGCGGCGCGGCCATCGAAGTTCCGCTCAACAGACCATAGGCGCCGCCGGGTAAAGTCGAGCGCACGTCTTTGCCCGGAGCAGAAATTTCTGGCTTTACTTTGCCCCAGGGTGAAGGGCCGCGACCGGAAAAGAGGGCGATTTCGTCGTTGATATCCGTGGCCCCAACAGCCAGAGCCATGTTCAGGCTGCCGGGTGAAGTAACGGTTTCTTCATCAGGGCCGTTATTGCCGGCCGAAAACACCGGGTAAATGCCGGCGCTCAACAAAGCCTGAATATCGGCTTGAAACTCGGTGCTGCTGCCAAGATCACTACCCCAGGAGTTGTTGACCACGTCGGGGGCCAGGGCCGGGTTACCGTTTGGAGCTAAAACCCATTGGAAGGCGCTATGCAACCAACTGTTTTGGGCTCCGCCGCTGCTTTCAAAGGCTCTGACGGCAATCCATTTCGCCCCCGGTGCGACGCCCAGCCCATTCGCGCCGACCATCGTCCCCATCGTGTGGCTGCCATGCCCGTTGCCGTCCACCGGATAGGTAGCCCCCTCGCCCGTAGCATCGTACCAGTTGCCCAAATGTTGGGGTAATTTGCCGGGACCGGTATAACCTCGATATTTGCTTTGCAGCGCCGGATGCTGCCAGTCAACCCCGGAGTCAATATTAGCGACCACAATCCCTGCCCCTGTAATCCCCAGCGCCTGATGGACGACATCAGCCCGAATTTTGGCGACCCCCCACTCTGAGGAGGATTGGAAGGTTGGGAGATTGGGAGATTGGAAGGTTGCCCACCCATAGGGGGCCTTTGGCTCTAGGGGGCCTTTGGCTCGAAGGTTAAGGATGTTTTTCCATTCCTCCATTCTTCCATTCTTCCATTCTTCCAGCTTTATCTCTTTATCCAGCCGGACGATCTGGACATCGGGGCGGGCAGCCAGGGCAAGGATTGTTTCAAGCGACCCTTTGGCTGCCACGGCATTAATAATCCACAGGGGCCGAATATCGGTGGTGGGAGTCGCCTGTCCCTGACCGCTTAGGTTTCCGGCCGCCGGGGGGCTGCTTAAAGTTTGGAGCACCCCTGCCTGGCTGTCACGAGCAGTCTGCTGCAGGGCATTAACGATGGCCGCCCGCGTAACCAGTGGGTTGGCCGCCTGCTGCGAGTTGAGGCCAGAGGTAGCTGCGCTGATGGCCGCAGAGAGCTCGGTTGTGGCTTTGAGATAAACGATAAAGGGGGCCGGCCCAGGGTTAGATTGGAGCAGCCTTTTTAAGAGCTGTGGTTCAATTTTGCCCAGTAAGGTTCGATCTATGGCTAACTGGGGAGATGCTGTATCGCTGGCGGGGGGCGTCGGCAGAGGGTTTGAGCTTTTGGGAGGGGCTGGTTCTGGCTCTTGAGCGGAGAGAGGGTCTGCCATAAAGAAGGTCAGGCTGAAAAAGAGGCAAATCGAGAAGAGAAGGAGGGGTATCAGTTTGCGCATAGAGTTGTTCCTATCAAAAAAACCAAGGATGCAGGGCGTCACCAGATGATTGAGTGGTAACAGTAGTTTAACACGCCTCAGTTGAAATCAAAACCATGCGGCTCATTTTTTAGCGGTGGGCAACGTTAGTAATGGTTCCCCGCGTAAGGCCGAGCGCAGCGCCTGCCGGTCGTCCCAGGGATATTCAGTCTCGCCGAAGCACATGCTCTGCTCATGACCTTTGCCAAAGGCGAGCACAATATCGTTCGAGCCGGCCAATTGGACGGCCCGATAAATCGCCCGGCCCCGGTCGGGCACGCGTTCAAAGGTCTGGCCTTCCACTGCGCCGGCGGCCAGCATTGCCTCGGCTGTTGCGGCAATGATAGCATCCAGATTCTCGGTGCGCGGGTCTTCGGCGGTGATAATCGTCACATCGGCCAATTCAGCCGCAATGCGGCCCATCATGACCCGTTTTTCGACATCCCGCAGCCCGGCGCAGCCAAAAACGGCAATCACCCGGCCCGAGGTCAAGGTGCGGGCTACGGTCAGCGAGCGGCGCAAAGCGTTGGGCGTGTGGGCAAAATCTACCACTGCCATGAAGGGCTGGCCCTCGTGAATTCGCTCCATTCGCCCCGGCACGCCGGGTAAAGCGGCAATGCCTTGTTGGACCTGCACCGGGGAGAGACCAAAAATTTCCAGCGCCGCCGTAGCCGCAGCTAGGCAGTTGCTCACGTTGTAGTCGCCGACCAGGTTAGTTTCGGTGGTGAAGGTGGACTGAGGCCCGCGAATGGTGAAACGGGTCTTGTCGGGCTGGTAGACAATGTCATGAGCGGTCAGGCGAGCCTGCGGATGGCCGGTCAAGCTGTAACCCAGCCAGGACGTGCCGGCTGCGGCCAGTTTTTGTTTCAGATACTCAAAAGACCAATCATCGCAGTTGAGGACGGCTGTTTTGGGTAAATCTTTGGGGTGAGCCGTCGCCAGTGACTCAAACAACGCCGCTTTGGCCGCCCGGTACGCCTCCAGCGAGCCGTGCAGGTCCAGATGTTCGTGGGTGATGTTGGTAACGATAGCTACATCAAAATCACAGGTGGTTACACGGTGATGGACCATGCCGTGCGAGGTCACTTCCAGCAGGCAAACCTCTGTTCCGGCTTCGACCATCTCGGCCAGGTAATGCTGCACGTCCGGGGCATCGGGTGTGGTGGTGTGCAGGCCGGTGTCGAGCACCTGGTCGCCGATAACGGCATTGACGGTGCTGATCATACCGACTTTATAACGGGTCTGGAGGATATGGTAGAGCAAGTTGGTGGTAGTGGTTTTGCCGTCGGTGCCGGTGATACCGGCCATTTTCAGGCGGCGGGCCGGGAAATTATGCCAGGCGGCGCTAAGGTGGGCCAAAGCCTCACGGCCATCGGGAACGGTAATAATTGTCAATAATGAATTGTCAATAGTGAATGGCGAATGATTTAATAGCCGGATATCGTTTGCTGTCTCACACACAACGGCGGCTGCACCTTGAGCAATGGCAGCGGGGATGAAGCGGTGGCTGTCCAGGTTGACGCCGCGATAGGCCACAAAGAGCGTCCCCCGTTCAACCTGGCGGGAGTCGGCGGTGATTTTGGTGATGTCGGGGTCTGCCCCGTTATTCCGAATAAGGTGATAGTTTGGCAGTGCAGCCAACAGGTTAGAAAGTTTCATTTCTCCTCTTTGGCTAGGCAAAGCTGGCAAAGCCGGTCTCATGGAGACGAATGAGCATACGCAGGGCTTTGCGGGCTGTTTCAGGATAGGTATACTCAACCGGCAGTTGAGGTAGGAGGTTGCGGCAGCTATCTGCATCTTTGACGGCATTGGATATATCTGTGAGCGTCGGGCTGAGAGGGTTTTTAGCCCAGGCAATAACAGTTTCGAGGGGAAGGCGGAGACGGCTGCGGGGGCCATTAAATTTTGGCAGCACTTTCATCAATACGGCCAGGTCAAACGCTGTATTTAAGTCGTCAAACAAGTCGCCTTTGCTGGCAATAGCCATAAATTGGGCGATTTCATCAAACACGCGGTAGCCAAAGTGAAGATCAAAACCAGTTAAAAGATGATTTAAGGTTTGCAAATGGTTGCGGTAGCCCTGTTCATCAGCCTGAACTATCTCGGCAATCTCACCCTTATCAATTTGAGCGAACTTACCGCTGCGTTGAAAGCTGGTTAGAAGCGCCATTTGCAGTTTGCCTGTCTCGATTTGCTCAGGAAAGGCACTTTGCTGAGGAGGATAATAGCTGAAATCTACTTCGTTAAATTCAATGGTGAAGGCTCGATCCAGAACTTTGGGGCTGAAGGCATGGGTAGTCTCATCCATGTTGACCGTGCCGATGATGTAAAGGTTGGGAGGTAAAGCGAGACTCTGAGGGATGGGTCGCCCATGAGCGTCAAGGGACCTCTCAAGTGGACGATTATGAAGGGTTATTGACTCGCGGGTATACCCTGCCTTGCGTCCACTTTCCAATATACTGAGAAGGTCGGCAAAGTAATATTCGACACGGGCCAGATTCATCTCATCCAATACAACAAAGTGAGGTAAGGCTTCGGCCCCGGCCTGGTCGTAGTGAGTTTTGGCCTGCAGGAGAAATTGAAGGAAGTTTGTCTGAATATACTCATCGGTTATCGGGTTGAAATAACCCAATAAGCTTTTGGCGTCGCGCCAATCAGGACGGACAGAGACAAAGACATGATTCGGTAGTTGTCGTCGTTGAATAGGCGGGAGCGGTAGAGGTTTTAAAAACGAAAAGCCGGTAAATTCGTTATCATCCGAGCTGGTTTGGGGTTGCAGAATGAGCGTGTCGTCCGGTTTAAAATTTTCGACAAACCACTTGCGAGCCTGGCCTTTGAGAAGGAGTTGCAAATAGTCGCCCGTATAGACCGCATGAATCAGGCGACATTTTTGACTTTTATTATCAAAAGTAACCGTAATCTCCGCCGATTCTCCCGCTGGCGGCACATCAATGAGTTGCCAATTCGATTTGGGGATAATGATGCGAGCATATTTGAGCATGTAGGGCTGAATTTGGATATAAATGTCCCCTTCCTCTGTCGTCTCTGGGGGTATCTCTGTGGTTTCTTCCGGGCCGGGGAGCAACTCAGCCAAGTGTTGAGCCAGCTTGGTTTTGCCGGTGCCGCTCAGGCCGGAGAGGATGACAAAGCCTTTGGTTTGCAGCGCGGTTATAAAGGTAGCGAGTAGAGTTGGCGGGAAACTGTAGCCCTTGGAGGTGAAATAATTAGATAAGGCACTGAGCAAAACAATGCCATCAATTGGTCCATTAGGCACTTTGCGAATAAGTTCTCGTAACCACTCGTTTCTTTCCAAATCCCATGCCCATGCTGCGACTATCCAGTTTGGTCTGTCGCTTTCAAAGAACTGCTGAAACGTGGGCGTGCTGGTAAACTGTTGGGCAATGTGTCCGGCCCATCGTAGCATTTCCCCATAATTTGCCTGAGTAGAAAAGGTATCAAGGATGAAAGTATCAGCAAAATTTCTCCATCGGTTTTGACGAAAATCCACGAAATCGGCGGGAAATGCAGCGGTGAGCAGTATACTGACAAACAGAGCAGCGTTGGCGTTTTGGGGATGTTTTTTAGAATCGTGAAAAGCCAGAGAAGCGGCCTCATTGACAAATGTATTAATTTGATCTGTAGTCGGCGGCTTTGAAAAATCACCGAGTAGGTCACGAATTAGTTTTTCCGTCTGATCTTCTATATCTGTCCGAAAAAAAGCGTTAAGTTGCGCTCTGAGAGCGCCATGCCCGCCGAGGAGGTCATTATCTCTTTGCTGAACTACTTCTTTGAGGGCTGGTAGACTAAGTGGGGCACGTCGGAGTAAGCTGTTGAGTTCATTGAAGAAAGTGAAGCGGCCTTCAATTTCATTGCTGCTCTCGTCCTTAAGGATACTCGCTGCTGCTCGCAAGTCAAGGCATCCTCGAGCCTTTTTAATCTCTTGCAATAGCCTTTGCAAGATTTCATCAGTTTTTCTGATCGAGTCCAATGAAGTTATAACAAATCCTCTTTTCTTTAGGTATTCATTGGATTCGGGGCCACCCCAAAACTCATCAGCATCCGTGGCCATTCTAATGATTTCTTTTACCGGATAAGACCGACTCTTCCATAAAATGGCGTATCTGTGCTGCTGATTGGCCTCCCATCCTTCCCAATTTTTGCGCTTGTGGACATCAAAATCATGGAGGGCTTGTTCAATGGTTTTAGGGTCCACATCAGATATGGGCATCTTTTTACTCCTCAAATAAAAGGATTATTGCCTTCAATACCTTCGCCAAAAATTAGGCAAAAGAGAGCGGTTGACTACCATGCGTTTTTAGTCCGACCAAAGACAAAAGCGCAGGAGACAACCGCTGGTGGATATAATAATCGTTTTGCAGTGTTTAAGCCAATGTTTAGACAAAACTACACTCCGTCAATTGAGTTGTATGGTGCCGGCCCTCTTAGCGATGAGCGGGCGAGTGACGATGTTGGGTATCTCTCGCTGGACCGAGCCAGGCGGGAGTTACCGAACGATCCAGCGTTTTTACAACAGCACCATTGCCTGGGCCAAAGTGAATTGGATTTTAATCCGCCATCATCTGCTGGACCCGACCGACACCCTGTTGATTGGCGGTGATGAAACGGTGGTGACCAAAGCAGGTCAAGCGACTTATGGGTTGGATCGTTTCTTTTCATCCTTGTATGGTAAGCCAGTTCCGGGCTTATCGTTCTTCAGTTTGTCGCTCATTAGCGTCAACCAACGCACCTCTTATCCGGTGATGATAGAGCAAGGGCTTAAAGAGGCTGAAGAAAAACCCGCTCCCCAGGCTGGCCCGAAAAAGACTAAAAAATCAGCCCCAAAAAAAGGGCGGCCTCAGGGCAGTCGGAACAAAAACCGCCGCCAGGTCGAATTGAAGCCTTATTTAAGCCGCATCCAGACCATGCTCACAAAGCTGTTGGCTCTGATCGGGCTGGACCTGAAGGTGGTCTATTGTGTGCTGGATGGTGCTTTTGGTCACAACTATGCCCTGCAAATGGTCCGCCAGTGCTCTTTACACCTGATTTCCAAGTTACGGGCTGATGCGGCCCTCTATTTGCCTTATACCGGTCCCCAAAAGAAACGAGGGGTCCGCAAAAAATATGGTCAGAAACTCGACTATGCTCACCCGCCTGAGCCGTATCTCCAAGAAACAACCATTGAAGAGGGTATCCAGACGACCATCTATCAAATGACCCTCTGGCATAAACTTTTTCCTGATCAGCTTAATGTGGTCATCATCCGCAAAATCAATCTCAAAACCCAAGCCTGGGCTCAGGTGGTTCTGTTCAGCAGTGACCTGAATTTAGCTTACCCTCAACTGATTGACTATTACCGCCTCAGGTTCCAAATTGAGTTCAATTTCCGTGACGCCAAACAGTTCTGGGGCCTGGAAGATTTTATGAATGTTAACCAAACCCCGGTTTACAATGCTGCTAACTTGGCCATGTTCATGGTCAACTTAACTCAAGTGCTGCTCGGTCATTTTCGCCCTACTTGCCCGACCTTCAGTCTCAATGACCTCAAAGCCTACTTCCGAGGGCGGAAATACGTAGCCGAAACATTAAAATTACTTCCGCAAAGGCCGGAGCCTATTTTTATTGACCAAATCTATGCCCATATCGCTCAAATCGGCAGCATTAATGCTGCCTGAGTGGCGAAGGTATTGTGCCTTGCTTCTGGTTTCATTCCCACCGCACCAATACCTTTCCACTGGCCGTTGATCAAAGTTGTCCAATCATACTCAGTGATGGCGGCATTTGTATGATAAAAAACATCGCGATCGCCGGGATACAGGGTTATGGCTGCAAGGACGCCTAAAGCATCTCGATAGGTGTGCATTTTGTAAAGGTCGGCTTGCTTGGCGGTACGTTGAACGGCAGGGTTGTTATCTTCATCGTCCGGTTCATCGGTAATATCAAACGCATTTTGTTCAAAGCGAAACTTAGCGTCGAAGACCAGGCGCAAGCCATTGGGTAAGTGCAGGGTAAAATCGGGTCGAAGGGTAATCGAATAGCTACGATTCTGGCCGTGATGAAAGGTTTGGTTGTATCTCAGTCTGTACTTCGTTTGTCCAAAAATAACTTCGCTAGTGTAGCCCAGCCCTTTCTCATCGGATAACTTGAGCCGCCAGGATCGCTCACCAGGCGGCACGCCTAATGTCTCGCCTAATTTATCGGCCAAAGCAAAGAAACACCACATTTCATACAAGGCAGCAATATCGCGGGCATCTATAGCTTCTTCTAACTGCCGCCAAACAGGCAGCCGGGCCAGATGAAAACGCCGCCACAGGTCGGCCCAGGCGCGGTAGCCATGGCGTTTTAGCAGTGTTTGGTTTTCAGCCGGAAAATGGGTCAGCGAGCCAACTTCTTGCCAGAGCGGATCGAGTTGAGTAAAGGCTAACTTGTCGCGCACTGCCTCCAAGAGGGTCAAATAAGGAGCCAACCAGCTTTCGGCCAAACGAGCGCTCCGATCGGCCAACTCGGTCAAGAATTGTTTGGCAAAACGATTAGGCGGCGTATCAAAGGTTTCTTCGGCTAAAGGCTGCCACAAATGTGTGGGCACATATCCGCGTAGAGCCTGAGCAATAGGCAGCGCCCGCCGGGTGGGGCTGAGGAATTGTGGCTGCGCTAGAATTGTTTCCAGTATCGCCGCGTCAGCATGGATCGCTTGATCCAGGGGAACCAGTTCATCATGATCTATTAGAGTGCGATGGGGATTATTTAAAATGGTTTCCAGAGCGGCTTCAAGCTGTGGCCCATACTGGCGCAGAAAGTGGTATACAAAAATGGGCGTAGGTGGTTCCGGCGACTCGTCAGCGGCAAAGTGGGTGGGTTGGGTTACATCAAAAGGTAAGACGGCGCTGCGAGTCACCAAATCATTTAGCAAAATTTGAAAAAAATCGAGATGTTGAGCCGGGGTGGGATACTT
Organism: Anaerolineales bacterium; assembly: GCA_015075185.1. Taxonomy (GTDB): domain Bacteria; phylum Chloroflexota; class Anaerolineae; order 4572-78; family J111; genus DSQQ01. Next base: position 102,823 of record JABTUW010000008.1, read on the forward strand.
GCGTGATAGAACGCTCAGAGGGATAACGTGACGGCTGTGGTCGGTTAAGGTGATATTCAAACGTAAATAGCCGGTTCGATTTTTTAACTGGAAGCGATAGAGATTATCTTTTAAGCGGGTTATGTTTGTGCCCGACAGGGCTACATTTTGTAAGTCTTGACCTTCGAGCAGGTATTCAGTCCATTCATAAATGGCAATTTGGCCCAGATTGGGTTGGTAAAGAAGGGGAACGATGAGAATGTCCTTATTGAAGCGAGCCTCAGCCGGGCGTAAAGTAACGATTTTGTCCGCCAAAGTAAAATCGTGCTGCTTCACAAAGTTTAGGGTGGGATCAAATGGCTCAAGCAACATTTTTGGCCAGGTTTAGTCCTGTGGCGGCCACCAGCCGACACTGACCCATAGGCGTCGAGCTACAATAATTTCAGGATTGTTCATTTGGAGGGCCATAATCGTGGCTCGACCGCAGGGGGTTTTACCCAAAATCTCAACGCCATCCTCACTCCAGGCAAAATGTTCCGTCCACGTTTGCTGACGTGGGTTGAATAGAGCGATCCACTCACTTGTCTGCGGGTCGGGAGCGTGCGTTTGACCACCTTTGAACTCATTGCAGCGACGACAGGCTAACCATAGGTTCTCTTCTGTTGTTGGCCCATTGGCGGCTTGGGGAATAATATGATCAATCGTCATGGGCATCCCCAATAGAGCTTCCGTTCGCAAACAGTAACCGCAACGGCGTCCAGCCTGCTGAATGATTCGCTCTCGGAGCACCGCGGGTATATACCCCTTATTTGGACTCATGAGGCAAAGGTGGTCAGTTGTTCAAGTTCAGTTAGAGTTGGGATACGTTGCCCGTGGAAGCGAAGCAGGACGGCTGCGCGTGCCTTGCGTAACATAACCCGGTCAGCAGCATGTTGTAGTTGAGCAAGTTGCTCCCTCTCGGCCTGCGTTAGCTCGTTTGCTTGATTCTGCTGGAGTAATGTGTCTAATTCTTGCTGTTGTTGAATGGGTACGGTTTCCAGCAATACTTGTCGAAGCGTATTATCATCTAGCCCTTCCAATTGGGCTAATTCTTGAATCAAATCCGCAGGCAAACCTTCCAGTGGAGGCAGCGATGTTTGAAGCGCTTTTAGCAGGACTGTTTCTACCGACTGGTCAGTGGCTTGAGCAATCCGCTGAATTGGGTCATAAAGTTTATCCGGTAGAGTTAAGGTTACCGTTTGTGACATGATGCTATCCTTTCACCTTACTGAAACTCAAACCTGGCTCAGCTTGAGCGGGCGCGTTTCGACCCGGTCGGTGTTGCCTCTGGGCAGCCAGAGGGTAAAGGTGGAACCCTGGCCTAACTCGCTGGTGACGGTAATCTGGCCGCCGTGCGCCTGGGCAATCCACTGAGCAATGGAGAGACCGAGGCCCGTTCCTTTTTGATCGTTGTTCTCGGCCCGGTAGAAGCGTTCAAAAATGTGGGGTAGAGCGGTCGGAGCAATACCCCGGCCCGTGTCGGTAACGGTGATGCGCACCCACTCTGGCTCGCGATACAGGGACAGGGTCACATGGCCGCCCGGAGCGGTGTGCTTGAGGGCATTGGTGACCAGGTTGAGCAATAACTGCTTCAGCCGGTCGGCATCGCCCTGCACCACGGCCTGATCTTCGTGCCCCAGTTGGAGGATGACGCCGTTGGCCGTTACCCGCGCCTGGCGGTACACGTCGAGGAGGATCGTGTCCAGTTCTACCGGCTGCATGCGCAGGCTCAGGCCGGCGTCAGCCTGGGAGAGGAGCAGTAAATCGGCGACGATGCGCGACATCCGGTCGAGTTCGCCGTCAATGATGGACAGGGCTTCGTTGAGTTCGTTCGGATCGTTGGCCGCGCCACGGCGCAGTAAGTCCACATTGCCCCGGATGACCGTCAGCGGGGTGCGCAGTTCATGGGAAACGTCGGCGCTGAGGCGAACCTGGGCCTGAAAGAAGTTGTCGAGGCGCTCCAACATGCCGTTGATGGTTACAGTGAGCCGGTCAATTTCGTCTTTGGTGTTAGAAGTGGGCAGGCGCTGCTTCAGGTCTTGGGCGCTGACAATGCGCATCGCCGCCCGGTTGATTTTTTCAATCGGCCGCAGCGTGGTCCAGGCCAAAAAGGCGCCGACGATGCTGGCCAGCACCAGGCCTGCCACCGTACCGGCGGTCAGAAAAACCAGCACCTGGTTGAGGGTATCCTCGACATCCTTTAAGGATTGTCCCACCTGAACCGCGCCGACGACTCGGGCGCCCAGCCTGATAGGGGCGCTGTAAATTCTTAGGTGCGTCTGATCTATTGTGACTGTTTTATAAATGGAGTGGCCCTCTTGATTCGCCTGTAGAATTTGCTTGTCGGGCGGAAAACGCTGCTTGCCCAGGTTATCGGTCGCCGTTACCAGGCTGCCGTCAGCCTGGACGACCTGGATAAAGATGGCCGGTGAAGAGAAAACATTTAGCTCAGGCACTTCAATGCCGACCACATTGCCGCTCTGGCGAATAACGGCCTGGGCAATAATACCCGCGCCAACCTGTTGGGCGCGGTCCTGTAAATTGCGGTCCACCTGGTTGTGCAGCGAAAATTTAAGCACCAGATAGAGCAAAATGCTGAAAGCAATCAGGATTGCTCCCAGCAAAAAGGTGTACCACAGGGTAAAACGAATTCGAATAGGCATGAAAAATCAAAAATCAAAAATCTAAAATGGTTCAGCTTTCGCGCAGGGCATAACCAACTCCCCGAATGGTGTGAAGCAGGCGCGGCTCACCTTCGGACTCTAATTTAGAGCGCAAGTAGCGAATGTAAACCTCGATAATGTTTGACTCGCCGCCAAAATCATACCCCCAGATGCGATCATAAATCTGGTCGCGGGTGAGGACCTGATTGGGGTGGCGCATAAAAAGTTCCAGCAAGTCGTACTCTTTGGCGGTCAATTCCACATTACGCCCTCCCCGCTGGGCCATACGGGTGGTGGGACTGAGAGTCAAATCGGCAAAAGAGAGCGGCGAGTCCGACTCAATCGGAGCGCGGCGCCGGCGCAAGGCGCGCACGCGAGCCAGCAGCTCCTCAAAAGCAAAGGGCTTGACCATGTAATCGTCAGCGCCAGCTTCCAGGCCGGCTACTTTATCAGGAATGGCGTCTTTGGCGGTGAGCATCAGAATCGGCGATTGCAGCTCCCCTTCACGAATACGGCGGCAGACATTAAGGCCGTCAACACCGGGCAGCATGACATCCAAAATGATCAAATCAGGCAACTCGCTAAAGGCTAGCTCCAGCCCCGTTTCGCCGTCAGCCGTCTGGATGACATTGTAGCCTTCGCGCCGCAGCCCGCGGGTGATGAAACCAGCAATTTGTGGTTCGTCTTCAATTAATAGAATTTTGTCATTCATCAGGATATTTTTGTACCTCTAGTAAGGCTTTTTGTAACCGCTCAGGCTAAAGGTGACTGGCACTTGTTTAGCCCTGAACCTTACTGTTCTCAATCGTCTTGCCCGGAGAAAAGTGCCAGTCACCTGAGTAGTAACCGCTTATTTACCACCTCATATTATACCAGAGGAAGGCCGGGACTTCAACGTATTGATAAATTTGAGGAAGTTACGCTTTAAGCGGGAGCTACTTCCTCCAACCGGCCCATGGTTACGGTGAAGAGTTTGGCCCGGCGGCGAAAACCTTCGTCAAAATCGGCCCAATCGGTGGTGGTCAGCAGGGCCTGGCCGGCCTGGTCCACGATGTTGATGATGTGCTGGCGGCGTTCGGCGTCCAATTCGCTCATCACGTCATCCAACAGCAGCAGGGGCGTCTCGCCCGTGCTCTGCTGCATTAAAGCGACCTCGGCCAGCTTGGTGCTGAGCGCGGCAGTGCGCTGCTGCCCCCGCGAACCGTAAAGGGTCATATCAATGCCATCCACCAGAAAATGTAAATCATCGCGATGAGGGCCAACCAGGGTGACTCCGCGTTGAATATCCTCGCGGCGCGACTGCTGCAAATAAGCGAGAAATGTTTGGCGAACTTCTTTGACCGGCGGGGCGACCGTACTATAGGGGGCCAGATCTTCCATGAGCAAAGGCAACTGGGAGTCCGGTTTGGGGCGCTGGTACAGGTCGAAGCTGGGGGCGTAGTACAGGCGCAGCCCTTCCTTGCCGCCGCTGACCTCGCGGTGGCGCTGCCGTGCGACGGCGTCCAACTCCAGCACGGCATTGTGGCGCTGGGTGACCAGGGTTGCGCCATCGTGGGCTAATTGTTCATCCCAATAAAGCAGTTGGTCAGGGTTGCCTTTCCGTTCAGATAAATCTTTGAGCAGGGCATTACGGTTGGTCAGGACTTTGTTGTAGCGGCTGAGCGCCTGGCAATACTCGGGGTTGATCTGGCAGAGGGTAGTGTCCAGGTAACGGCGGCGGATAGCGGGCGCGCCGGTGACTAGCTCAATATCTTCAGGCAAGAACATGACGGTCATCAATTTGCCCACGACATCCAGGGCGCGTTTTTTGGCTCCATTGAGCCGGATATCTTTACGGAAGCCATCATTTTCACGGACGAGGGTAATGGCCAGCCGGAAGCTGTCCAGTTTGGTTTTGATGGTCGCTTCCACCCGCGCAAAGGGAAGCGGCTCTTGCTTAAGGGTGAGCCAGTTGATCAACTGTTGATCGGTGCGGGCATGGACGCTGCGGGTGGTGGAGAGAAAATAGATAGCCTCCAGCAAACTTGTTTTGCCCTGGGCGTTGTCGCCGCGCAGCAAAATTGGACCGGCCGGCAGCTCAACGGCCAGCCGGCTGTAATTGCGATAATTTGTGAGTGAAAGTTGGCTGATATACACAATGAGTGGGATTATAACATAAGAAGAGGCGGGGATGAAAAGAGAGGCAGCGAGTCAAGGATATTGTACCCATAAAATTAGCAGAGCCTTCCAAATCGGAAGGCTCTGTTTGTAGATCGGACAAATATTAGGTTGTTAGAAAACTGCTAAAGCGCGGGTCGTTTTAAGATAATTTTGTAGGTGGCGAGTTCTTCATTGAACTCCGGCACAACCCAACTTAATTTTTGTTAGTTTGACCCCGGCTGCTTGTGTCCTCAACATACCACAATAGTAGTACTTTTGGGTAGTGACACATGTCACTGATGAAGTGTGACAAATGTCACCTGGACGTCTGGTTTATGGTTTGCAGGATTTTTAGCCGCTGTTCCGCCTGTGTGCGGCTAATTTGAAGCGCATGCAACCCACCGAAGCCCTCAATAATAAATGAAGCAGAAACAGTGCCGTATAAAGCCGCTTGCCAGGGATCGCCGGTTTCCAGGTAGCCAACAGCAAAACCGCCGCAGAAGGAGTCCCCGGCCCCGGTCAGGTCATCTACGTTGGCGGGGTAGGGCAGGATTTGGTAAAACGCATCGCGCTCGCGGTCATATAAGGCTGCGCCATGGTCGCCCTGTTTGATAACTACCAATTTAGGCCCGCGCTGAGCCATCTCCCGGCAAAAGATTTCGGCTTCAAAGCCGGGCATCAAGCTTTCGGCTTCGGCTTCGCTGGGCATGAAGGCGTCGGCGCGGCGGAGAAGCTTGAGCAAATCCGGCTGGTCAAAGTTGCCGTTGAGAGGATAGGGTAAAATATCCAGCGAGACAAAAATATCGGGCTTATCCTGCAAGGCCTCGATCCAGGCCAGGGTTGTTTCCAGGCGCATGGGGGAAAGGTGAATCGAAGCGACGTCCCACAAAGAGGCGGGTAGTTCATAGGGCAGCGGTGAGTTACGCAGATGGACTTGTCGAGCCGCTTCGCTGTAGGCGGCGCCTTCTTCGGCGGTGAGCGGCGTGCTGCTGAAGGGGCTGGGTGTCAACAGCACCACTTCGGTGTTGCGTGAAAAATAGCGCCGGTAGCCGCTCAGCTCATAAATCGTCCAGGCGCGCAGCGTTTCCTCATTTTTTTGAACCATGCCCCAGGTATTAATAGCGCTCTGTTCCAGCTTGTGGGTATATTCGGGGGGCCAATCATAGCCCACGACGGCGGCAAGTCCCACCTGATTGGACCAAATATTGGCGCCCACGGCTGCATAAAGGGCATTGCCCCCTGGGTCGGCCATACTGGTGCGGCCATCGGCATAGACAGTATCATTGAGGGCCAGTGAGCCGATGCAAAGGTGTTTTATCCCCAATCTATCCTCCCCGGAATGCAGGATAACACAAGCGGGATGCTCTGTCAATGGGCCAAAATAATAGAAAGCCGGCCCGCTGCGCTGGCAGATTCCGGGCCGGCTGATGACCGATAGGTCCCAATGAAAAATTAAACCAGGTTAAGATAAAGCTCAATCGCTCGCATTGAAACGTCAATGCCGGTGGCATCTTCAAAAGAGGCCGGGTCGAGCAAAGCCCAACCAGCCACAGCCAGCAAGCTGCAAATACAGAGGAGCAACAAACAGCCGCAGCCATACAGGATATATTGGGTAGATTGGTTGCTGCGAGCGGGGGCCACACCAGGAGTGGGGGGGGGATAGGCTGGAGCTTGCTGCGGGGGAGCCTGGTAATAGGACGGTCCCATTTCAGCTCCGGAATATTGAAACACCAGAGCTGTCTGGCCAATACCGATGCTGTCGCCTGGATTGAGCGCCTGGGGCATGGTAATTTGTACCCCATTCACAAATGTGCCATTGGTACTGCCCAGGTCTTCAATCACATAGCGGCCTCCCTGCCAGCTAACCCGAGCATGGCGACGTGAAGACTCAGGGTCTTGGAGGACAATATCCAGCCCTTCTTCCCGGCCAAGGACTACCTGATTGCCAGATATGACAAAACTCATACCCGCCTGAGTACCCTGCCGGACCACCAGCGTGGCGGTCGGGCGACCCTGCCCCATCATCGTTGGCTCGTTGTCATACATTGTTGTGCGGTCCTCCTGGTTGAATTGTCAGCTTGCATCTTTAGGTGAAACCGTGTTCTATATTAACAAAGAAACGGGAAGATTGTCAACTTTTCCAACAATGAGTTTACTGCCAGGTGACCCATTCAATATCCAGGTTTCTACTCACACCATCAGGGAACCACAACTTGCCCAGGCGGCCTTCATTGGTGCGATAGCATGCTGAACGCCCTCTGATGAGGGTATTCGCTGGGTCAGAGGCGTCATCGCTCCCGTCAATAACGTTATAAACGCCAAAAGCAGCGCTTTCGCAGTCGCCCTTAGACAAGTTTCTTAAATCACTAAGATCGCGCATAGGAGCCAATTGAACTCCGTCTCTGGCCCTAAACAAGCGCGTACCCCCATCAACTTCCCATCTAAAATCATTACCGGGGATGTCGCCGTCATCCAAATCAATGCTTTCGCCGGCCGGTATTTCAGTAGAACCGGCCGAGACAACCGGGTTGTTCACCTCAACCCGTATTTCCTCTCTGTACTCAGAGCCATCCAGTCGGATCACCCGAAAATCATAAGTTTTTGACTCTTCAGGGCAATCCCTCATGTTGGCCTGGCCACCGACGCCCTGATCTTCGAAATAAACTTCGCGCACGCCGCTCACATTCCAGGTAATATTGACACACTCGCCGCCTTGAATATTTGTCGGCGACACATTAAATTCAATGAGAGTTGGCTGGCCGGTTGCGGTTGGGGTCAAAGTTGGGGTGTCGGTGGGGGTGGGCGAGGCCGGTATATTCGTAACGGTAGGGGTGCTGGTCGGAGGCACCGGCGTATCGGTTGGCGTAGGGGTGCCTGTTGGCGTGGGCGGCGCTTGAGCAACGGCGACATTATCCACGTTAGCGGTCGTCGAAAAGGCCGGGTCTGCCGCTACCCAGCCAATCCCATCAGCCGCCGGGCTGAAGCGGACTTGCCACCACTGCCGCGCTTCGTCCCGGCCAACGATCTCCACCGTAACGCCTGCGGGTAAAAGTCCCAACAAATCATACTGAGTGCCAGGCCCGGAGCGCACGTTGAGGTCCGTTTTGGTGGTCAGGGAAGGATTGGTTGGGACGGTGGGGGTTGGCGTATCCGGGGTGGGGGGTGGGGTCGGCGTCTCAGCAGCGGACTCGCCCACTGCGTTGACCGTGACAGTGGTCGGGGCGCTAACCTGCCCTTGCGAGTTGAAGGCTTTCACTTCCAGGGTGTAAGTGCCCGGCGCGGGGGGAGTCCACTGGAACGATGCGGTCAGGGTAGCCTGACCCTGATCTACGGGGCTGACGGCATCGGCGGTTTTGATGTTACTGACCCATAACTCCATCCGTTTCACCCCAGACGGGTCAGACGCCGTTGCCTGGACGGTGACCGGCACATTGATCGGCACCTGGCTGTTCGCAGTAGGGGCAGTGATGACCACGGTGGGGATACCTGCGACGCCTGAACCGCGATCTTGAGTTAGAAAGTAAGCCGTAACCGCCGCAATAATAACCACAACCAGGATTAAAGCGATGAGACCGGCCATGACCAGCATATTCAACCTTGCCGGTTCTGTCTTTGGCGCGGCTGGCGTGGGCCGCCGTGGGGGTGGGGGTGGGCTGGGGATGCGAGGCGGCGACGGTGGAGCGGAGGGAACGGGGGGGGGATAAGTCCGTTTCTCCATTGAAATCTGGGTAACTCCAATGGTGCTGGGAGCCGCAAAGCCCTTGACTCCAAAAACCGAAGAGCCGATGCTGATGATATCGGCCGGCTGCAAGATATGCTGCCCCACAACAGGCTTGCCGTTGACCAGAGTGCCGTTGGTGCTGCCCAAATCCTCGATAATTACTTCGTCCCCCTGGCGAATGAGACGGGCATGATTTCGGGATACCTGGGTATCGTCTAAAACAATATCATTGTCCGAACCCCGGCCAAAGGTTAGGGTGTTGCCGGTGATGGGATAACCTTTACCGGCCAGCGGCCCGGCATGAACGACCAACTGCAACTGGCTGGGATTCGGATTATTAGCGGCTGGATGACTCATAAAAAAGAACTCCCCTGTTGGTGTACGTCTACAATGATAATCCTATTTTGACGCAAACTCAAGTTATACAACAGCTTGTTGGGTTTACTGTATGGGATTGTATACTCCTTCAAGGCGAAAACCTTCATTATTTTTCATAAAGTTGAATTTGTGTTACATTAAATAAAGTGGCAATTCATCGGCGGTAAGTAAATTTTGGGAGGCGCAAAATGAAGCAAGGTCAATTCGGGTTGATGGTAGTGATTTCGAGCATGGTAACACTGCTGCTTATCGCCGGTTTGCTGTTAGGCTTTTCCCAGGTGTCAGCCGCAGCCCCGGCAAACATTGACCCCATGACAGCAGCCCAAACAGGGTCGGCCCAGCAATATATCAGCATCTCCGCGCTGGCTTTTGGACCGGTGAGTCAATTTGCCGTCTATTACAAAGATTTCAACCAGCAACTCTTAACCCTGGGCAATCAACCTCGCAATTTTACCGGCGACAGCAACCGTTTTGTGGCCCCCCTGATCCTGCCCGATCAAACCCGGCTGGCCGGACTAACCGTTTTTGGCCAGGATTTTGACAACCAGGGTGAGATTCGGCTTCGTCTTAAACGGTGTGATCACAATCAACCGCGCTGTATTCTTCTGACCGAAAGCGCCAGCGTCGTAGAATATGACGGCGGACTCTTTGAAAAAGTTTCGCTGTTTAATGAGCTGGTTGATAATGCTTTCTACAATTATTTTCTGGAGCTTGAACTCACTGCCTTGGGCAACAGTGGACTGCGCTCGGTGCGGCTGGAAACGACGATAGACGGCACAGGATCACCCACTCCACCCACGGTCGAAAAGTGGTCGCTTGCCGGCAATGCCACAAGTTTTCGTTTGCCTAACCAAACCACTGTTCAGGCGCGTATTTGCACCGATGACCTGAGCTATTTGGATAATCCAACTCACTACCCTGTCCTGATCGTAGACGGCCAGGTAATTAACCTGACTTCAAATACCTGCATCACGGTTTGGGGCTACAATATTGAACTCCGCCGTGATTTCAATGCCGGCCCTTCATCGGGAACATATCAAATCTTAAGATAGCCTTCTTCTTTTAACAAAAAAGAGCAACGTTCAAGGCAGGGGCGTTGCTCTTTTTGATTCACGCTCGGTTGAGGTCAAGACGGCGCTACTTAAAGAAAACCCAGAGGACCACAATCAGCAAAACCACCATAACCCCCGCGGCAATGGGTACATCGTTGCAGGCGAGGGGCAAGGTAATGCCGCCCAATTCGGTCAACGTACAACTGGGGGTTTCAGATACAGCCGGACGGAAATCGCTGGCTGCGGAAGTTTGGCCACACAGGACAAAGACTTGGTTACTTCGAGCGGGGTCAGCAGGTTGGCCATCTTTGCCAGCTTCCAGGTAATAACTTACGCCATACTCGACATTCGGATCGTTGCCGGCATCGGCCGGACAAAAGATGGAACTGAGATGTTCGGCTTCGCTAATCCGCGCTTCGGCTTGCGCAGCGCCGGCCTGAGCGCCAATAATTTCGGTGGGCAGTCTACTACACCGTTCCGAAGCGCGGCAAATAGTAGCTGCTCCGGCGGGTTCATCGCTGATCTCTCCCGGCGAGGCTCGTTGCACCAATTGCCAGTCGCCGTTGGTTTCGCCACACAGCCAGCCCTCAATCAGACATTGGGTGACTCGCTGCCGCTTGTAAAGATCGGCGTTGAAAGAAATTTCGTTAACCTGGGGATCGTAGTGCCGCCATTCTGCTTGAATCGTGCCTGGCAGAACAGCCGATGAAAATGAGGCATTGGCGTCAGTGGCTGCCACTGGAGCGCCACTGGCCAGAATTATGTCCAGTTCAAATTCACTCCCGGCGCGCGGCACCACATCAACGTAAACAGTGGCCGGAATGGAACAAGAGCCATTGTCGGCGTACAGCGTAATCACATTGCGGCCCAATATTTTGGCCGGAAAAGAGAAACGACCATTTTGATCCTGGGTAGAAACTGTTTGGGTCCCACCACTTGGGTCTTCAAAGACAATGTCAAAGTTGGTCGCATTGATGATACTATAATCCAGAGTCACATTTTGACCCACTTCGGCCTTGACACTGATGGGATTGGTGGGCCGGTAAACGTTGCCGACGCCCAAAATTTCAAAGCGGTTGATCACCGGCGCACCATAAATACCAAAGGCGCAATCACGGACTACTTCCATCGTGACCCCCATGATCGGCCCAAAAAAGACACCATGCGGGTTGCGCATCCGCCAGTAACTTTGATGAATGCCTGGTGTGACCGGCGTGACCAGTTGGACTTCAACTACGGCCACCTGATTAGGCTTACCCTCCGGCACAATCAAACGGTTGGCATCTATTAACGTGTTGCGGCGAGGAGGTTCCCCAGGGAAGGTTGACTCAAAGGCCACGCCGCCAGATCCCATCGAACGGCCGCCATAAAAAGTCAACTCGTAGCCCGGTCCCCAGGTACAGGTTCCCACATTCTGCAAGCGCCAGGCCCGGAAAACAGTCGTTCCACCCACCACTTTAGCCGCAATAGCGTCATCTTCGGTGATGACGACCCGCCGGCTGGTATCCGAGGCGTAGGGGCCTAGATATTCGGCAGCATCACACACCGGGGGGCTGACATTCAGCAAAGGTGACTGCAGCGGGCCAGGCGGCACGCCCGGAATGGGCGGGGGCGGTGGATAATGGGGAATGGGGGTAGCGGTAGGTTGCGGCGTAGAAGTGGCCACAACCTGGACGATAGCAGCATCTTCTTCAGTCGTCTGAAACTCAGCGCTTTCTCCACTAGGAGCAACCGACAGCGGCGTAGGCGGAACAGCCGTCGGCTGCACCTGGCTGCTTGATTGAATCGGCACGGGCAGAACAGCCGGAGGCGCCAGCGAAACAATGGCATCAGGAATAACTTCATAGGTTCTAGCCAGTTGGATGGATGGATTATTCCCGGTATAAGATCTGATGGTAATCGTGTGTGTACCGACTTCCGTTGGCCTCCACTCTTGCAGCAGATTGCCGCCTTCAGGAATATCAGAGCGCAGTAGCTCATCGGTAGCAGCATTTGGTTTTCTAACCCATAGTTCCACACGCGAAACATCGTCGCCAAATCGTCCACTCTGGATCTGTACCGGTGCGCCCAGCAGTACCGTCGTATTATTGGCCGGCGCAAAAATATCGGGTGGAGTAGGAGTGGCTGTCTCGCCGCCCAGGTCAAGCCAATTGCAGGCAGTCAGGAGTAGAGCCACCGTTGTCAGGGCCAATAATCGAGCTGCAATTGTTTTGTGCCGAAAGAAATGTTTAACCACTTCATCTCTCCTTAACGACCGCCGACGACAGGCCACTGACCGCCGCCAATCTGGTTCCTGCTCTCCTTTTGAAAGGAGAGCAGGTGCAGTCGGCGGTCGGCAGTCCGCGGTCATTTTACTGCACATCAAAACCAATAGAATTCGAGCTGGCAGGCATGCCCTGTTTATTGTATCCTATGACTTTAATCACATAATGTCCCGCTTGTTTGGGAGTAAACATCTGGGAAGTGATAAAGTTTGTCTGCCGGAATGCCGCTGCGTCGGAGCGAACCAGAACCTCCTGATTGGTTGGCAAGGTAACGTAGAGGTCTACATGTGACACTCCATCTTGGGCCTCTGTGCGAGATTTGACCTCGATGGATTTGTTTAAGGGCAACGGGCCATCTGGAGCGCGTACCAACAACTCAGTTTTAATGTCGGCCAAAGGCCCCGTTTGCGTTGCGTTTGACCCGCAGGCGGCGATGAAGCCCATGCTCAACAACAATAAAGATAAAATGACTCCCAAATTCAGACCGGCGTATCTCTTGGCCATGTCCGGCGACTCCGTGAATAACCATTTTTCATTACAATATGTAAACTCAATATGTAAAGTCAATTATAACATAACATGCCTAAATTGGGTAGTTATTCCCCTTGAATTTTCAGCCTGTTATTTATTCGACAAGGAGTCGCTATTTTCTGGAGAGTCGGCCAAGCGCCGGTTTGGCGTGGGATTTTTAACGTGTGATTTTTAGGCATTTTTAATCTAAGTATGCTATGATGAGGTGTCACAAACTATAATCAATGAAGGCTTTAACGGTGGCAGCGTATAATAGCGTGCAAGAGAAGAAATTTCTTGAGCAAGATCCAACTGAAAATGCGCTCATTCAACGCTGGCAGCGGGGCGAGGCCGACGCCTTTGATGAGTTGTACACCCGTCATGCCCCGGCCATTTATCGGTTAGGCTGGGCGATGTTGCAACAAAGCCAATCGGCTGAAGATGTGGTGCAGGAAACATTTCTGCGTGCTCATAAGGCCCGCCAACGCTTTGATCCCAGCCGAGCCAGCTTTGGAACATGGCTTTACCAGATTGCCTTGAACTACTGCCGTAGTCACCTGCGTCGCAAACACTTGCTAACTATCCCCTGGCTGCGGCAAACTGAGGAAACGCCAGACCTGCCCGATTTCCGGCCGGGGCCGGAAAGCAGCGCCCTGAGGGGTGAATACCGGCACATTCTGTGGGAAGCAGTTCAGAATTTGAGCGCACCGTTACGTGAGGTGATTACATTGCACTATTATATGGAACTGCCTGCCGTTGAAATTGCGGTAATGCTTAACTGTCCAGAAGGGACAATCTACTCTCGGCTGCATAATGCCCGCCGCCGCCTGGCCGAGACTTTGGCCGATAAGGGCCTGACCACGCCAGAGATGCTTGAGGCCCAAAATGCCCACTAATCATGTGACCTCTTTGCTCGAAGGCTACCTGGACAATCGTCTTTCGCCAGAGGAACGCCGTTCGGTTGAGACGCACCTGGCGCTTTGCCAGCCTTGTAGGGAGCGGCTCCACATCGCCCGCCGCCTGGTTGATGAGTTAAAACCGACGATGCTGGCAGCCCTTGGACAACCTGCCCTGCCGCCAGCGCTGCGGCAGCGCGTTCGCCAGGCAGCTAATACCCCCCAGCCCTGGTCTTTCAACTGGACTTTTCCTGGTCGGGTTCTGAATACTGTTGGAACAGTGGCTGTAATTGCGCTACTTGCTTTTGGCGTCTGGACGGTTATTCGAGGACAACTTCTTGGGGCCGACAGTTCGTTCGAAATCGTCTCGTCAAGCCCAAGTTCGGATGGCACTGCCGAGCAAATTGTAGCGGCGACTCCCACTCTCACCCCACTGTCCAGTATTATCCCTGCGCCAACCTTAACCAAATCCTCTGTCGGCGATACTCTGGAAAAAGTGACCTCGACACCCAGAACTGCAGATACTTCTGAAAACGGGCTGGAAGCGCAAAACATACCCTTGTCCCAGCCAGAAAGTGTGCCAATAAGCCCACCGCAGCCAGCCCCAGCACCAACCCACACGCCTGAACCCCCCACTGGAACAATTGCCTTTGCCTATTTTAATCAAGCTCCCGGCCGGCAGGTTTATGAAACGCACTTGATCAACGCAGACGGGACTAATCCTCGCCTCTTTCCCCTGGATGGCGTCTCGGAACCAGCTCTGCGTTTTGCCGATGGGGAGTATCAACTGGCCTATCGTGCCTATCACAAACCGACCAGCCCGCGCTCGTTGTTAAGTGGGGATGTGGAAGGGAAAGTTTCTTACCGTGTCGGCGGTTTTTTTGAAGACGCCCAGCCCGATTGGTCACCCAAGGAATACCGGCTGATCTATGCCTCGCAGCGAGAGGTAGATCGGCGCTGGCGGTTATATACGTCGTGGGGGGATGGTGAAAAGGAGATCAATCTACGCCGCGAGGGCGAGTCGCCTACCTTTGCCCCTGATGGTTTTCATTTTGCCTTTATCACCTGCGACAATACCGGCAATCGCTGCGGAATCTGGGTGGGCGATCTGGGAAACAGTGAGTATGGCTCCCAGCCGATTCTGGAAAACAGACTTGCCCAATCGCCGGATTGGTCGCCTGTTTCCGCAGAAATTGCTTACATGGCCAACCCTGGGGGCAACTGGGATCTTTATGTTGTGGACAGCAATGGGGAGAACGTTCGCCGCTTGACCGACGACCCGGCCATTGATGGGCTGCCGGCCTGGTCGCCTGATGGAAAGTGGCTGGCTTTTCTATCGAACCGGGAAGGGAGCTGGGGGATATGGCTGCTGCATGTGGCTACCGGGGAAACGCGCCGTGTCTTTAGCTTCGATGGGGGGGTCTTCACCCCGCCTAACGAACCTCCCTACGGGCAGCGCGATTGGTATGACGAGCAGTTAAGCTGGAGTGAGTAGGAAACTGGTAGATAGAGGCATAGTGGATGGTGGACAGCAATTATTTTGCTCGCTATCCACTATCTTCTATCCGCCTGCTTGTGCCACCGCTCCAAATCGGGCAAGTGCTCGGCGTAATGCTCCCAGGTTTCTTCGGCGATGGTCCGCTGCACGATGGCTGCGCTCAAACGCGGCGGCGGCAGTTCTTTGATGGCAGCCAGCAGCGCCTCATGAGCCTGCCGGAAATCTTCCTCTACCTCAGACCAGCTCCACTCTTGCCGCTCGTAATAAGACTCTCGATTCAGCGCCTCGACATCGGGGCTGGCTTTGAGGGGCAGGTCTGTTTGGTGTGACTCGTTGAGCAGGGAAGCGCAGCGCCATTCCCAGGCGGCGATATGGGCCAGGGTATCCTTCACCGACCAGCCGTTGGCTAATATTGGCTCAATCAGAGTCGTGACGGGCACACTCCGATAAAGGCGCACCAGTTGCGCATAACCCCGCTCGATTTTTTCAAGAGTGGCGTCGAGGGAAATCTCCATTGATCCTCGCTGATCATTCATTCCCGTTGGTAACATTAACTCAAGATCGAAAGAGTCGGGTCGGCCTGGAACTGGCGCGGGGTGCGTAATAAGTTCTGGACGCTGACCGCTGCGGCGACTTTTTGCGCCACTCCACGAATAGCCTGCGCCGCCGCCGATTCAGGCGCGCGGACAACGATGGGGTTGCCCTCATCGCCACCCATCCGCACCTGCGGTTCGAGTGGCACTTCGCCCAAAAAGTCAACCCCCACTTCTTTGGCCATGGCCACGCCGCCACCGTGCCCAAAGATATCGTAGCGGTTGCCGGTATCAGGCGCCACGAAGTAGCTCATATTCTCAATCACGCCCAAAATTGGCACATTTAGCTGCTGGAACATGGCCACCCCGCGCACTACGTCGCTCAAAGCGACCTGTTGGGGCGTGGTGACAATCACTACGCCGGTCAGGCTCAGGCTCTGGGCCAGGCTTAAGCTGGCGTCGCCGGTGCCGGGCGGTAAATCCACCACCAGGTAGTCGAGCGTGCCCCAATCTACATCCTGCAAAAACTGACGCAGAGCATTGTGGATCATCGGGCCGCGCCAGATGACCGGCTGGTTGGGGTCTACCAGAAAGCCCATACTCATAATTTTGATGCCGAAAGCTTGAGGGGGGATAATTTTGTTGTTTTGGCCCTTGGGCCGCTCGTTGATGCCCATCATCATGGGGATGTTCGGTCCGTAAACATCGGCGTCCAGCAGCCCTACTCTGGCCCCGTCCAGAGCCAAACTAAGCGCCAGGTTAGCCGACATCGTGCTTTTGCCCACTCCCCCTTTGCCGGAAGCGACGGCAATAGCATTTTTCACGCCTATGTTCATCTTGCCCATCAAGCGAGCATCGGCGGGTACGTTAGAGTCAAAACTGATATTAACCTTTTCTACGCCGGGGATGGCAAACAAGGCGGCCTTGGCGTCGGCTTCCATCTTATGTTTCAGAGGGCAAGCCGGGGTGGTCAGCATAATAGTAAAATTGACCTGGACGTCGTTGATGGTTAAATTCTTGACCATGTCAAGGGTAACCAGGTCTTTGTGCAACTCCGGCTCGATGACGTGGCTGAGCGCCTCCATCACCTGAGCTTCAGTAACTTTTGACATAGATTTTGCTCCTGATTGTCGTTGATAAGTAGGGGCAAGTCACTTACTTGCCCCTACCTGGATGTAATTGTAGCGAAGGTAAAGAATGGCGGCAAATGAGGGGGTACGGCTTACTGCTCGGCCTGGGTTTTGGGCCGCACTTCGTAGATACAAGCTCCGTCGCCCTTAACCAGGTGGCCCTTGCGGGTCACTTCGGCATCGAGCAAAGTTTCAAGTATAGCCTGATCGTGATTGCAGGCTGCGCCGCAGCCGGCGACGACGTTGATGATGGGGCAATTGGCTTCACGCAAGATGAAAGTACCATTCTGATCCTGCTCCCAACTCGACATGTAGCCGTCGGCTTCGCGAAGTTGCGTCACCTGCTCTAGGCGGGCATCGAGGGTTTTGCCGTTGATCTTGTGCCGGTAGTCGCTAATGAGCTGCTCGGACCTCACCCGAAATACGGCATCCACTGCATCGGCGCCGTACAAATCTTTGATCGTCTCCAAAACAGTGTTGGCCAACTCCTCGTAGCGGCGTGGAAAAAAGGTAGCCGCGGCTTCGCCCAGGTGATAGACAAAGCTGGGCCGGCCCATGCCTCGCTGGACTTCTTTATATTCAACTAACTGGTCGCTTTCCAGCTTGGTCAGGTGCCGGCGCACTGCGACTGAGCTGATGCCCAGAATCTCAGCCAGTTGATCCGCCGTCAGTTCTTTTTCTTCCTTTAAAAGAGTCAAAATGCGGCGGCGAGTCATCGGCATTTGTTTAAAGAGAGAGTTATTTGTACTTCCAATCATCAGGTCAGCTCCGGCTTAAAAGAATAAAACGTAATAGCCTAAGGAAACAACGCGTTTTTACTTTAACTCTTACGTTTTACGACTTGCACCCGTTTTTTGGGTGTTTACGTTTTACATGTTAATATTGCCTGCTTTTGTTTACCGATGGCATTGTACCACAACTTTCATAACTTTGCAATATTAAATAACAAAATAGTTGACAAAGTCGAATGGCTGTGCTACAATAAGCCCCGCAATCAAAAATATCATTATCCCCCAGATGTAAAGGAGTTTTGAAGTTAAGATGTCCCTGGTAATCAAGGATTTGCGTGTTAGCATTGACGAGAAACCAATTTTGAAAGGTTTGAATTTGGAAGTTGGCCTGGGTGAAGTGCATGCGATTATGGGGCCGAATGGCTCCGGCAAGAGCACCTTGGCCTATGCCCTGGCCGGCCACCCCAAGTACGAGGTGGAGGATGGCGAAGTTTGGATGGACGACGTTAACCTGCTGGAACTGACCCCCGACGAACGGGCCAAGATGGGCCTGTTCCTGGCCTTTCAGTACCCTACGGCGATCCCCGGCATCAGCATGGCTAACTTTTTGCGCACGGCGGTCAACGCGGTGAAAGGCGAAAAAAACGGCGACGGTAAAACCAAAGGCATTCCCATCACCGAGTTCCGCAAGCTGATGAACGAGAAGATGAACCTGCTCAAGATAGATAAAGAGTTTGCCCGGCGCTATTTGAACGAAGGCTTTTCCGGCGGTGAGAAGAAACGGGCCGAAATTTTGCAGATGGCCCTGCTTGAGCCGAAGTACGCCATTCTGGATGAGACGGATTCGGGGTTGGACATTGACGCCCTGAAAGTCGTCTCCGAGGGGGTGAATGCCCTCACCGGGCCTGACCGTTCTTTTATTGTTATCACCCACTACCAGCGGATTTTGAATTACGTCAAGCCCGACTTCGTCCACATTCTTTACGACGGCCAGATCATCGAATCCGGCGGGCCGGAATTGGCGGAGCGGCTGGAGCAGGAAGGGTACGACAACTTAATCAAAGAGAAAGAAATGGAGGCTGCATAACATGGCCACAACATTTGATGTTAATCTTGACGATTATAAATACGGGTTTAGCGTCCCCGAAAATTATGCCTTTAAGGCGCGCAAGGGTTTGGATGAGGATATTGTCCGCGAAATTTCCTGGATGAAGAAAGAGCCGGAGTGGATGCTGGAGTACCGGCTGCGGGGCTATCGCCACTTTTTGGAACGCCCCATGCCACAGTGGGGGGGGCGGGGCAACCTCAACACCCTTAATTTTGATGACATTTATTATTACATCAAACCAGTGGATGCGAACCAGGCTTTCAAGTCCTGGGACGACGTGCCCGAAGATATCCGCAAAACCTTCGACCGCCTGGGCATCCCCGAAGCCGAGCAGAAGTTCCTGGCCGGCGTCGGCGCCCAGTACGAGAGCGAAGTAGTCTACCACAGCATTATCGAAGACCTGGAAAAGAAGGGCGTTATCTTCCTGGATATGGACGCCGCCCTGCGCGAGCATCCCGATATTGTTAGAGAATATTTCACCACGGTTATTCCGCCGGAAGATAACAAATTTGCGGCGCTGAACACGGCCGTTTGGTCGGGCGGCAGCTTTATTTATGTACCCAAGGGGGTGAAGGTAGACCTGCCGCTGCAAGCCTACTTCCGCATCAACGCGCAGAGCATGGGCCAATTTGAGCGAACCCTGATTATCGTGGACGAAGGCGCTTACGTCCACTATGTCGAGGGCTGCACTGCCCCAACTTACTCGACCGACAGCCTGCACAGCGCCGTCGTCGAAATCATCGTCAAAGCGAATGCCCGTTGCCGCTACTCAACCATCCAGAACTGGAGCCATAACGTGTATAACCTGGTCACCAAGCGCGCCCAGGCCTTCAAAAATGCGACGATGGAGTGGGTGGACGGCAACCTCGGTTCAAAACTGACCATGAAGTATCCGGCGGTCTGGCTGATGGAGCCGGGCGCGCATGGCGAAGTTCTGTCCATTGCTTTTGCCGGCAAGGGCCAGCTTCAGGATGCCGGCGGCAAGATTGTTCATGCCGCGCCGAACACCAGCTCGGTCATCACCAGCAAATCTATCAGCAAGGGCGGCGGCCGCACCACCTATCGCGGCTTGATTAAAGTTGCGCCGGGCGCGGTCAACAGTAAGAGCAACGTGGTTTGCGACGCCCTGATCCTGGACGAAGACTCTGCTTCCGACACCTTCCCCTACATCGAAATCGAGGAGCAGGATGTCTCTATCGGCCACGAGGCCAGCGTCTCCAAAGTGTCCGAAGAGCAGCTTTTCTACCTGATGAGCCGGGGTATTCCTGAGGATCAGGCCGCCAACATGATTGTCAGCGGCTTCATTGAGCCGATTGTGAAGGAACTGCCAATGGAATATGCCCTGGAATTGAACCGTTTGATTGAAATGGAAATGGAGGGTTCGGTAGGCTGATATGGTGGCACAAGTTTTAACCTCTCCAAGCAAATCTTCTGACAAGTTACTCCAAGCCGGTGTTTTCACCCGCAGCACGGTCGAGACCATCTCGGCCAACGAGCCAGCCTGGCTCAAAGAAAAACGCCAGGTAGCCTGGACGGTGTTTGAAGAAACGCCCATGCCAACCACCTCCGACGAGGATTGGCGGCGGACCGATCTGCGCAAAATCCGCTGGGAAAAGTTCAATCTGGCTGGGCCGTCCTCTGTGCGGGCTACATCGTTGAGCGACCTGCCGGCTGACGTGCGCGACGCGCTGGAAGAAAAATACCTGGCGGCGGGCCGGATTGTCATTGCCAACGACCGGCTGGTCTACCACGAGCTTGACCCGGCCCTGGCCGAACAAGGGGTGATCTTTACCAGCCTGGCGGAAGCGGTCGTGGAGCATGCCGACCTGGTCCAAAAATACCTGGGTACACAGGCCGTGCCGCCGTCGAACAGCAAGTTTGCCGCGCTCAACAGCGCCTTGTGGCGGGGCGGCGTCTTTCTGTACCTGCCTAAAGAAGTGGAAGTAGACCATCCCTTCCAAACTGCCCTCATCCTGGATGGCGAAGGCAGTGCCATCTTCCCGCGCACCCTGATTGTGGCCGAACGCCACAGCCAGGCGACCTATATCGAAGAAGCGATTTCGCACAGCGAGCATGGTCAGGCTTTGAACGCCGGGGTGGTGGAAATTTACGCCAACAGCGGGGCGCAACTGCGCTACGTGGACGTGCAGGGCTGGGGTGAAGATGTGTATAACTTCAACATCAAGCGCTCGGTGGGCCAGAATGACAGCACCGTGATCTGGGAAACCGGCCAACTGGGCGGCCGCTTGACCAAGAGCTACTTTGACAGCGAGCTGCCGGGCAACGGCGCCTCGATGGAGTTCAACGGCGTCTACTTTATGCAGGGCAAGCAGCACCTGGATGTGGACTCCCTGATCCACCACATTGGCACGTCTACCAGCGGTGATCTGTTATTACACGGGGCCGTGAAAGATAAGAGCCGCAGTGTTTTCACCGGCTTGATTAAGATCGAGCCGAGCGCCCAGCAAACTAACTCCTACCTCAAAAGTGAAAACCTCATCCTGGATCACAATGCCCGCGCCGACGCCATCCCCAGCCTGGAGATTGACGCCAACGATGTGCGCGCTTCGCACGGGGCAACGATTGGCAAAATTGATGAAGAGTACATCTTCTACCTCATGAGCCGGGGTATCCCGCGCAACACCGCCGTACGCATGGTGGTCGAAGGCTTTTTCTACAAGGTGTTCGACCGCATGTATAACGAGCGTGTGCGCGAAAAGCTGTTTAACGCTGTCTCCGCCAAGATTGGCGATTAATCACTCCCTAAGGAAAACCTGCGCCATGTCCCTGATCCAATTAGTTTATGTCAGCTCGGCGGTTCGTTTTATGAGTGATGAGGAACTCGCCGAATTGTTACGAGTCTCCAGAGAAAATAATGCGCGTCTCGATATCACCGGTCTGTTGCTCTATAACGATGGCAATTTTATCCAGGCGCTAGAAGGTCCAGAAGAGGCCGTGTTAAAACTCTATGAAAAGATTTGCCAGGATCGGCGCCACGTGGGGGTGATGACTCTGGTGAAAGAGCCGATAAAGACACGGCTTTTCCCGGAATGGTCGATGGGGTTTCAGAACGTAAAGCAGATGGAGGCGGCGGAGTTGCCTGGGTTTAGCTCATTTTTGACCCAGTCTTTTACCCCCGAAAATTTTCGGGAGAACCCCAGTCGAGTCACCGTATTGCTCACTACATTCAAGAAAATGATGCGTTGAGCAACATTTAACCAAGAGGGGAGAGTTAAAAGATGAGCGAGCGGACAATGAAATACTCCCGTCGCTCCAGTTTGTGTTGTTGTCGGTAAACCAGGTAGAAGCGCTATAGAGTGCATGGCTTTACATGACGAAATACCAACTGGAGACTAAATAGAATAGCGGCCAAAGCCGTAAATAGTCCAAAGAGCCTCTCTGAAAAGTGTTTGTAGTGATGACTTTAGTCGTCAATGGTGGGGCTGTAAACGACTTCAGTCGTTACTACGGCCTCACATTGCGCCTTTTTAGACAGCTTCTAGGATTTACTGAAAGGGAGTAGAACAATGAGTAGCCAAGAATATGCCCAGCCCGATGCGCTGGTCAGCACCCAATGGGTGGCCGACCATTTGAAGGACCCCAGCCTTCGCATTGTCGAGTCAAATGAAGATATTCTCCTGTACAATAAAGGCCACATTCCGGGAGCGGTCAAAATAGACTGGGTCAGCGATCTTAATGACCCGTTGATGCGTGACTATCTCGATGGCGAGCGTTTTGCCAAGTTGCTGTCGAGCAAGGGAATCGGGCCTGAGACAACGGTCGTCTTTTACGGCGACAAAAACAATTGGTGGGCGACCTATGCCTTTTGGGTGTTCCAGTTGTTTGGTCACACCAAGGCCAAAATCATGAACGGTGGCCGCAAAAAATGGGAAGAAGAGGGCCGTCCGATGACCACCGAAGTGCCGCAGTACCCCACCACCACCTATCCCGTGCCGGAGCGAGATGACAGCAAGATTCGGGCTTTCCGGGAACAGGTGCGTGAGCATGTTAACAAGGGTGGGGCGCTGGTAGATGTCCGCTCGCCGGGTGAATACAGCGGTGAGCTGCTGCATATGGCCGATTATCCGCAGGAAGGCGCGCTGCGCGGTGGCCATATTCCCGGGGCCAAGAATATCCCCTGGGCCAGGGCGGCGAATGACGATGGCACTTTCAAATCCCCCGCTGACCTGCGCGCCTTGTACGAAGGCCAGGGCATTACCCCCGATAAAGATGTAGTGGCCTACTGCCGCATTGGCGAGCGCAGCAGCCACACCTGGTTTGTCTTGACCTACCTGCTGGGTTATCCCAGGGTACGCAATTATGATGGTAGCTGGACCGAGTGGGGCAATCTGGTGGGTGCGCCGATTGAGCGGTGATTAATTGTCAATAATGAATGGTCAATTGTCAATAATCAATTGGCTGTAAAAGTAGTGGGGGGTGAAGGGGGTAATAAATGAGCCGCCGCCCCCCTTTTTATCAGAAAATCATGGACCGACAACAATACATTGAGAAACTTCTCGAACATTTCGACACCCCTCGCCATCGCGGCGCTATAAGCGGGGCCGACGTGGTGATGAGCGGCGGCAATCCCAGTTGCGGCGACTCGATTACGATTTATCTCAACGTGGACGAGCAGGATCGCGTCGAGCAAATTCAATTTGAGGGGGAAGGCTGCACCATCAGCCAGGCCTCGGCCTCCATCTTGCTGGACAAGGTGCAAGGCAAAACCCTTGCTGAAATAGAGGCCATAGACTATAATGACCTGATTGAAGAGTTGGGCCGGGATATTGTCTTGACCCGCGTGCGCTGCGCTACCTTGAGCCTGAGCACACTTAAAAATGCGATTCAAGAGTATTATGTCTCACAAGGTAGCAGGGTAGCAAAGTAGCATGAAGTCATTTGCGACCTTGCTACTTTGCTGCTTGCCTGGAGCTAAATTTCATGTTTGATGTTCAACGAATTCGTCAGGATTTTCCAATCCTGCAACAACAAGTAAACGGAAAACCGTTAATATATCTTGACAGTACCGCCAGCTCGCAAAAACCGCTGTCTGTGATTGAAGCGATGAACACCTACTATCGCGAGTACAACGCTAATGTTCATCGCGGCATCTATCAGATCAGCGAGAAGGCCTCCGAAGCATATGAGACGGCGCGCAAGAAAGTGGGCCGCTTCATCAACGCCCGTAGCTGGCGGGAGGTCATTTTTACCCGCAACACTACCGAAAGCATCAATTTGGTGGCCTATAGCTGGGGGCTGACCAATCTCAAGGCCGGAGATGTCATCCTGACCAGCGAGATGGAGCACCATGCCAACCTGATCCCCTGGCAGCAGTTGGCCGCGCGAACGGGAGCAAGCGTCAAGTACATTCCGGTTGACGAGCACGGCTATCTGGATATGGCCACCTTTGATGCCTGGTTGACTCCGGCTGTCAAATTGGTCGCCATTACCCAGATGAGCAATGTGCTGGGTACGGTCACACCGGTGGGTGAGATTGTGCAAAAAGCGCACGCGGTTGGCGCGCTGGTGCTGCTGGATGGCGCGCAGGCCGTGCCTCACATGCCCACCGATGTCCAGGCTTTTGACTGTGATTTCCTGGCTTTTTCGGGCCACAAAATGCTAGGGCCGACCGGCATTGGCGTCTTGTGGGCGCGCAAAGAAATTCTGGCCGACATGCCGCCTTTTCTGACCGGCGGCGACATGATTAAGAAAGTCACTTTCGAGGGGTGTGAGTGGAATGACCTGCCCTGGAAATTTGAAGCCGGTACGCCGGCTATCGCCGAAGTGGTGGGCCTGGGGGCAGCGGTGGATTATTTGAATGAAGTAGGGATGCACAATGTCCGCCTCCATGAGATTGAGTTGACCACCTACGCCTTTTATCGGCTTGGCCAGGTGGAGGGTATTCGCATCTACGGCCCGCACGACCCGACAGCGCGAGGCGGGGCGGTGGCTTTTACCCTGGGCGATATCCATCCCCACGACATCGCCGCCGTGCTGGACGGCGAAGGGATCTGTGTTCGGGCCGGGCATCACTGCGCCATGCCTCTGCACGACAAGTTTGGCCTGCAGGCAACGGCGCGCGCCAGTTTTTATGTCTATAACACTCCCCAGGAAGTGGATCGGCTGGCGGAGGGGTTAGATAAGACGCGAGAACTCTTGGGCAGGTAAAGGTTATGGACGACTTCTATAGAGAAAATATCTTAGATCATTATCGCCACCCGCGCAATGCGGGCAAGCTGGAGCAGCCGACCCACTCGCACGAGGAACACAATCCCCTCTGCGGCGATGTGATCCGGCTGGACCTGCACGTGAACGAAGACAACATCATTGATCAGGTCGCCTTTACCGGCAAAGGCTGCGCTATCAGCCAGGCCAGCGCCAGCATGCTGACCGAAATGATCCAGGGCAAATCGCTGGAGGAAGCCAAGCAGATCGGCAAAGAGCAGATTTTGGAAGCGTTGGGCATCGAAATTGGCCCGGTGCGCTTGAAGTGCGCTCTCCTTTCGCTGAAGGTGCTGAAAGCCGGGGCTTATGGCCTGAGTGAAGAGGATTGGAATACCGACGACGAGGAGTGGTAGAGAACAATGACAAAATTCATCAAAGTAGCCAAAACTTCAGAGCTTGCTCCCGGCGAAACGATGCTAGTCGAGTATGAAGATGAGGACGTGGGTCTCTTCAACCTTAACGGCGAATTTTACGCTATTTCCGATGTTTGTACCCACGATGGCGGCCCGCTGGTCGAAGGCCACTTAGAGGGCGAGTGTGTTGTCTGTCCCCGGCATGGGGCGCGGTTTAATATCAAAACCGGCCAGCAGACCATGCCTGCCTTCTCCCCGGTGCCGCTGTATGAGGTCAGGATTGAAGGCGATGATATTTTGATCGCGCCGAAAGAATAAGAAAAAGGTACTGCCGAGTGCGGAGCACCCGGCGGGGGTCGCAAGGTAGCAGGGAAATACTACCCCTGTCTACTGTTTACCGTCTACCGTCTACTTTTTTGAAGGAGAAATTATGTCTGAAGAAACCAAAAGTAATAATGTGACGGATGAAGAAGTGCGGGAAGCGCTGCGCGGCGTATTGGACCCTGAACTTCATCTGGATGTGGTCGCCCTGGGGTTGATTAGAGAAATTGATCTGGACAGCACGCCGGCGGTGGTCAGAATGCTGCTGACCACGCCGTTCTGTCCCTACGGGCCGTGGCTGGTGCAGCAAGTCAAAGAGACCTCGGAAAAGGCGGCCGGGCGCGATACCAAGGTCGAGGTGCTGCCGGAGCAGTGGAATCCTGAAATGATGGAAGACCCGACATTGTTGGGTTTCTTTTGATGGAAGGTTGGAAGGATGGAGGGTTGGAAAAGCTTCTTCCAGTCTTCCAGCTATCCAACTATCCATATTTGACCGATTGGGTTGAGTGGGGTAAGATATGCGCCTCTTGCCTCGTCTGGTGGATGTGAAAATCGTGATACTTTTTACCGCAAATCTTATTGAACTTTGCACATGTAGTAGGCGGGCGCGGTAGCCCCGCTCTCGGCGTTTGAGAGTGAGGGCTGCGGTAGCCCGCATCGCCGTGCAGCAACGACGATGAGACTCTCAGAAAATTTATTCCCGTATCATAACTAAACTCAATACATTACTTATTAAGTCAGGCTCATCGTCTTTTGCATGCGATGAGCCTTTTTGTTTGCATTAATCGGCTATGAAGCCGCTTTGAACTTAAAGAAAAATTGTCGAAGGAGAAACTAACTAAAAATGACAACTGTGCGAATTCCCAGCCCCCTGCGACGTTACACCAACGGCCAAAGCAAAGTGGAAGGCAGTGGGGCGACTATTCGAGAATTGTTTGGAAATCTTGAAGCCCATTATCCGGGCATCCAGTCGCGCCTGTGGGATGAAGACGGCCAGATTAAGCGTTACGTCAATGTGTTTGTCAACGATGAGGAAATCCGTACCCTGCGGGGCGCTGATACTCCCGTGGCCGACAAAGACGAAGTTTCGATTATCCCGGCGATGGCCGGGGGCAGGTAGGAGGAGCGATGAGTTACATCACCAGCGATCAACTGATTGCCCGGCTGAGAAGAGAAATCGCAGAAATTGATGTCCACGAATTGGCCGAGCGCATGCAAGACGGTGAAGCTTTAACCGTGATTGATATACGGGAACAGGATGAATGGAGCCAGGGCCGGATCAAAGGTTCGGTCCATATTCCGCGCGGGTTTCTGGAACTGCGGGTTGAAGCTTTGGTCCCCGACCGCGACCACCCCATCGCCCTTACCTGCGCCAGCGGCATCCGCACACTGCTGGCCGCTCGGGATTTGAAAGAGCTGGGTTATACCAATGTGGCTTCGGTGCGAGGTGGCTTTAACGGCTGGAAAAACGCGGGCTATCCGTTCTCCAAACCCCAAATTTTAACCGAGGACCAGCGCCATCGCTACAGCCGCCACACCCTCATGCCCGAAGTGGGCGAGGAAGGTCAACTGCAACTGCTTGGGGCCAGCGTGCTGCTGATCGGCGCGGGCGGGTTGGGCAGCCCGGCGGCTATCTACCTGGCGGCTGCCGGAGTGGGCAAAATCGGCATTGTGGATTTCGACGTGGTAGACACCAGCAACTTGCAGCGCCAGATCGTCCACCGGCTTGAAGACGTGGACAAGCCCAAGGTCGAGTCGGCGGCCCGGACCATCGCTCAACTCAATCCTGATGTCAAAGTGATTGGCCATCAAACTCAGTTGACCAGCCAGAATGCGTTCGACATCATCGGCCAGTATGATATTGTCCTCAACGGTTCCGACAACTTCCCCACCCGTTACCTGGTCAACGATGCCTGCGTGCTCCTGGGTAAGAAATTGGTGGATGCCAGCATCTTCCGCTTTGAAGGCCAGGTGACGGTCTTCGATACGGCCAACGGCGGTCCCTGCTATCGCTGCCTCTATCCCGATCCTCCCCCTCCCGGCGAAGTGCCCAGTTGCGCCGAAGGCGGGGTGTTAGGCGTCTTGCCCGGTATCGTCGGCAGCCTGGAAGCGGTTGAGGCGATCAAATTAATCCTGGGTATTGGTGAGCCGCTCGTGGGTCGCCTGCTGCTATACGATGCGCTGGAAGCCGAGTTCCGCGAGGTCAAAGTCCGCAAGAATCCTGACTGCCCGGTTTGCGGGACTCATCCGACCGTAACCGAGTTAATTGATTACGAGCAATTTTGCGGCATTCCCCACGCCGCGCCGGTTTCGGTCAACGGCGTGAGCCAGCCGGTGTTGGCTTAATGACAGAAGCTACGCGGTTGGTACGCAAAACGCATGCTGAGTAGGCTGAGCGCAGCGAATGCCGTATCGAAGCGGCGTTTTGCGCAGTTCGCACCCTTCGATACGCCCGCTCTCTTCGGTCGCAGGGCTACTCAGGATGCTCACTGCGTAACTCCTTTAATGAGCGAACCTGTAGGTCATGCTTCAAGTGTGACCAACAGCTTGTCCTATGAGAAGAGGTTTTGATGACCCTTTTACAGACGATAGAAAAACCAAAAACCAGTCCCGTTTTTGTAACCCGGCGTCCCACCCACCTGGGCGAAAGCCTGCTCTCGCGTATTGGCAACACCCCCCTGCTGCCGCTGCATCGCATTGCCGCCGCCGAAGGAGTTGATCCTAATGTGGTCGTTTTTGCCAAAGCGGAGTGGTTCAATGCCAGCGGCTCGGTCAAAGCACGGCCGGCGCTGTTTATGATTGAGGAAGGCGAGCGCAGCGGCCTGCTCACCCCCGATAAGACCATCATTGACGCCACCTCCGGCAATACCGGCATTGCCCTGGCCATGATTGGCGCAGTTAAGGGTTACAAAGTTACGCTGGTCATGCCGGCCAATGTCAGCAGCGAGCGCACCAGCATTCTCAAGGCCTACGGGGCGGAGCTGATCTTAACCGACCCGCTGGAAGGCATTGACCTGTCCATTCGTACCGCCGAGCGGTTAGCCGCTGAAACCCCCGACTTTTATTTCCGACCCGACCAGTACAACAACCCGGTTAACTGGCAGGCTCACTATGAGACCACCGGCGTGGAAATCTGGGATCAGACGGGCGGCGCGGTGACTCACTTTGTAGCCGGTATCGGCACCAGCGGCACGTTGATGGGGACCGGCCGCCGCTTGAAAGAGTTTAACCCTGAAATTGAGGTGGTAGCCGTCGAGCCGGCCGATGAGCTGGCAATTATCGAGGGCCTCAAGCATATGGAAACCAGCATTATTCCCGGCATCTATGATCCGCACTTTGCCGAGCGCAAGATGGCCGTTTACCCCAACGATGCCCATGAGATGGCTCGCCGTCTGGCTCTGGAAGAAGGCATGTTTGTCGGTTACTCGGCCGGAGCTGCGGCCTGGGCGGCCATTCAATTGGCTAAAACCCTCAGCGATGGGGTCGTGGCGACGGTCTTTCCTGATGGAGGGGAAAAGTATTTGAGCGTGGCCCGTTAAAATCCTTATTTGAGGCTGTAATCTCCCAAACCAATAAGCGGAAACGGAGTGCAAAATCTCTGGTTTGCCCGAAGTCGGGAGACTTCAGACTTTAATTGAAAGGTATTATCCCTGGACCTGCACGATAGGCGTAGCCAAAATCCTGCGGGTCTATTTTTTGATTGACAATTGCCGGAATCAGTTTATACTTTCGTTACTTAATCATCGAACTGCGCCGCTTGTAGATTTTTCAGGGGGGAAAAATCCAATGAACATCAAAAGTATCTTGGCGAAAAAGGGGATGAATGTCGTGACCATCGGCCCTGCCCAATCCATCAGGGAAGCGATTGCCCGGCTGGCCGAATATAATATTGGGGCGCTGGTCGCGGTGAATGAGGCCGGCTTACCAGTTGGAATTCTCTCCGAGCGGGATATTACCCGGGCGCTGGCCAAGGATGAGCAGATTTTTTCAAAATCGGTCAGTGACTTGATGACTAAAGATGTCATCACTGCACTGCCGCAGGATGATCTCCTGTCGGTGGCCAATACGATGACCGAGAAGCGAATTCGCCATCTGCCCGTGGTCGAGCGAGGCAAACTCGTCGGGATTGTCTCTATTGGCGATGTGGTCAAAGCCCAACGCGATCAGTACCAGGGCGAAGTTGACACCCTGCAAACACAAATCCTGGGCGAAAAGCCCCGATATTCTAGGGTAGATTGAATGGTTCAACCCGGCACTGCAGCCAACCCTCTTCGTGTTGCCATTATTGGTTCTGGCCCCACCGGCTTTTATGCCGCCGACCAGTTGTTCAAGCAAGAGGGCCTTGTCGTGCAGGTTGACATGTTTGACCGCTTACCTACTCCTTACGGCCTGGTTCGTGGCGGTGTCGCTCCCGATCACCAAAAGATCAAATCAGTCACGGCGGCCTATGATCGAACGGCGGCCCATCCCAACTTTCGCTTTTACGGCAACGTTGAATTGGGCAAGCACATTACTCTCGACGATTTGCGGGATCATTACCACCAGATTATCTTCTGCACCGGCGCTCAAACCGACCGCAGTATGGGCATTCCTGGCGAGGAGTTGCAGGGGAGTCACGCGGCCACTGAATTTGTGGCCTGGTACAACGGCCACCCCGATTATGGTGACTGCCAGTTTGATCTGACCCAGGAACGGGCTGCCGTGGTCGGCGTGGGCAACGTAGCCGTGGACGTGGCCCGCATCTTGTGCCGCACCCCTGAAGAATTGGCGGCCACCGATATCGCCGACTATGCCCTGGCGGCGCTCAACCGCAGCAACATTAAAGAAGTTTATCTGCTGGGGCGGCGCGGCCCCGCCCAGGCTGCCTTCACTAATCCCGAAATCAAAGAATTGGGCGAGTTGGCCGGCGCTGACATCTATGTGCCCCCGGCAGAAGCGGAACTGGACGAGTTGAGCCGGGCGGAACTCCAACGCACCCAGGATCGGCTGGCTCTGAAAAAAGTGGAGATTTTGCAGGGTTTTGCCCAGCGTCCGGACGAAGACAAGCCCCGCCAACTGGTGGTGCGTTTTTTGGTGTCGCCGGTTGAGATTTTGGGCGATGAAAAAGGGCGGGTCAGGGCCATCAAGCTGGTCAAAAATAAACTGTACGCCACCGAGGCCGGCACGCTGCGGGCCGAACCGACCGGTGAATACGAAGAGCTGCCGGTGGGCATGGTCTTTCGCTCCGTGGGTTATCGCGGCGTGCCTCTGCCGGGTGTCCCTTTTAACGATAAGTGGGGTGTCATTTTTAATAACAAAGGCCGGGTGATCAACCCCGACACCCAGCAGCCGGTGGTCGGCGAATACTGCGCCGGTTGGATCAAACGCGGCCCCAGCGGGGTCATCGGCACCAACAAGCCCGATGCCGCCGAAACTGTGACCTGCATGCTGGAAGATTTGGCCCAGGGACTAACCCTCCGGCCCAGCCAGCCCGAACCCGCTGCTATCGAGGCCCTCATCCGCCAGCGCCAGCCCCAATATGTTACTTATCAGGATTGGCTCCGCCTGAATGAGATCGAGCTGGCTAAAGGTAAAGAGTTAGGGCGGCCTCGACTTAAATTTACCCGGGTTGAAGATATGTTGGCTGCATTAGGGCGTTAGAGCAATATTTCCTTTGCGGCGCTATCTTCAGTATTGTGGATAAAACAGCTTCCCCAATCTCGTTCCCATACAAAGTGACGCGAAGTGTGGGAATGAGATTTTAGGCCCCTGGACGGCTATGACTACTCAATTTTTAACTCCCCAAGAACTTGATCGTCTTTTAGCCGCTCCCCTATCATCAGAACCGGCCCCAGCCGGGTTAAATTCTCCCATTCTCGGGCTTTTAGCAGCGACCAAGCGGGAGTTGTTGGCCGAAATAATGACGGAGCATTATTATCCTCCTGGCGCCGTCATTTTGAAGGAAGGCGATGTCGGCGATGCCATGGGCGTTATCCGGGCGGGGCGGGTGGTGGTCGTCAAGGGTAACTTTAATTCGCCGACCATTCTCGGCTATCGAGGGGTGGGTGAAATTATCGGAGAAATGGCTCTGTTAGAGAACAAACCGCGCTCTGCCTCGGTTATCGCTATAGAAGATTTGTATCTTTTAAGAATTGGCCGTGACGATTTCCAGGCCTTGCGGGATGGCAGTTCCGACTTTGAAATGAGCATTTCCCAGGCGCTGAGTGCCCGCCTGCGTGCCGCCGACGAAGCTCGGAACGAGAATTTATTGACCGAGAAATCTCTTTCCCGGCAGATCTCAGAATTGCAGACGGAAAAAGAGCAGTTGCTTGAATTGCAGCGGTTGCGTGAGAAAAACAGTGATTTCCTTGTGCATGATCTGCGCAGTCCACTCAGTCTTGTCGCTGGAGCCATCAACGTGCTGGAGATGGTATTACCGGAAGATATTTTGCAGGCTAACCGGCAGATTTTTGAGGTAGCCAATATCAACTGCCAACGGCTGAAACGGATGATCGACTCCTTACTGGATATTGCCCGGCTGGAGGGTGGTGAAACGCAATTGTGCCTGACCTTGATAAATTTGCCAGACCTGATCAAAAATGTAATGGAGAGGATGAGTGGCCTGAGGCAAAGCAAAAATCTTACCTTGAACATGGTCCTGCCGGCTGAATTACCTCTGATAAAAGCCGATGAGGAAAAAATTGATCGTGTTCTAAGCAACTTGATAGATAATGCCCTTAAATTTACTCCTAACGGAGGGCAGATTACCCTCACGGCCGAAGTTCAAGATGAACAGGTTTTGGTTAGCCTGGCCAATACCGGGCCAATAATTCCTCAGGAGGACCGAGAACGCATCTTCGATCGCTTTACTCAAATTTCTGGAACCAGCCTAAGAACGCGCGGCTCTGGATTGGGCCTGGCTTTTTGCCGTCTGGCCGTAGAAGCGCATGGCGGCCAAATTTGGGTCGAGCCTGGCGAAGATGGTGATGGCAACCGCTTCGTGTTCAGTCTGCCTCTTTCGACTCATCCTCCTTCCTCGAAGGGTTAATCTCCATCAACGATTCTTAATAATAACCGGCAAGTAAGTGAAGTCAGGGGCCTGAACGATGATGTTGAAGCTCTTCTGACCGGTTAGAGTACCCCCGCTGCCCGTGTGACCTTGGTCGTTGGCGGCGACAGTAACTGTGTCTACACCCAAGAAACCGATATTGCCGCGGTAGATCAAGGCCGGGGTGAAGGCCAGCGAGGTATTGATTTGTCCCAGCGGTCCGGTCGCCACGACCGTAGGGCTGCCGTTGCCGCTGATTTGACCCGCCGTTAAACCGCCGGGCGTGGTTGTGGCCAGAGTCAAAACGCCGCTGTTGGCAGTCAGGGTCATCACGACATTTTGACCGCCTGCGTCTATATCAATCAGGCCAAGTTTGTCAATCACCAGCGGGGCATTGCCGGTAGCAGTGCGGTCGGGCAGCGCCGCGTTGGTCATGACCGAGATGTGCGACAATTTGACGATGGCTTTGGCCGAACCCGTATTATCCCCAAAGAAAATAAAATTGGGCGTTTCGTAAACATCGGGGGAACCGTTGAAAGCGGTATAATCGCGCAGACTGCCGCTCAGAATTTCGGTGCTGCCGACCGCCAGGCTGTAAGCATCGCCCAGAACCCGCAGTTCATAGGGAACGAGGCCGGTGGTGGTGTTAAAGCTGGCGCTCTTACCGTGAGTGAAAAGCGTGTTCGAATTGGGCGGTGGTTCCGCCACGCCGCCATTCTGTGCCCAAATTTGATCAGCCCAGAAGCCGAGTTCAATTCCCCACTGACCGTCGCTGCTGATGGCAATTACGTTGAATCCTGCCCGATCGCCAATGCCATCGCCGTTTCGATCACTTGAAGCAATCGGGTGAGCTTCGCTGATTATCTGGGCAGAAAAGCGCAGGGTGTAGCCGGTGGCGCGATTGAGTACGGGGAAGGAGGATGGGATGGGAACCAGAGGTGGAATGGCGTTAGCATAGCCCGCTTGCGTCGTTGTATTCGTAAAGGTGTTGAGCGTGGTGATACCCCCGGCCCAGGTGTTGCCCGCCTGTCCTACCGGGAGATAAAAGAAGCCCTGTGTATCCGGCGTACCGCCCAACGCGCCGTCGTACAAGACCTTGCTCACCCCCACTATGGGCGCGTTATTGCTGGCTATCATCTGAATCCTGGCGGCATGAGCCGGATAAGGCCAAGCCTTCAGACTGGGCATCAGAATAGCAGCTAATAAAATCAAACAAATTAACAAAGCATAGCGGCGCGCACTGCCGCTAGATAGAGTCGAGGACATTACTTCTCCTGCCAGATTTGTAAAGGCGCATGCTATAATAGCATGTCAAAGTTTGAACTTTGTTTGAGTCCTGAACCCTTGAACAGGCAATGACCATAGAACATGACTTGACCCAAATCTTTCCAGGTGTTTGGCGGCTCGTCGCCCCCAACCCCTCGCCGATGACCGGGCCGGGGACGAATACCTACCTGGTCGGCGGGCGGCGGCTGGCGATTATTGATCCCGGCCCCGAAGACGAAACTCACCGGGAAAGCATTATCGCCGCTCTGCAAACCCTCCAGGCCGAAGCGGAGGCGATTGTCGTCACCCATCACCACTCCGACCACAGCGGCGGAGCGCCCGCCCTGGCCCACCGGCTGAACGTCCCGCTCCTCAGCTTCGACGATCCTCTCCAGCATGAGGACATTATCAGCCCTGTTTCGTCGCCCCTTCATGACCGGCGGGTGCCGGAGGATTCATCCTTCATACCCAAAGGGCACGATGTCCCTCATTACCTGCCCTCGCCAGAGGGTTCATCCTTAACCGTCCTCCACACCCCCGGCCACATCTATGCCCACCTCTGCCTCTGGCTGGCCGAGTCGCGACTGCTCTTTGCCGGGGATTTGGTCGCCGGGGAAGGCACGGTCCTGATCATTCCGCCGGATGGGGATATGGCAGCTTATCTTGAGTCGTTGCGGGCAATGCTGGCTCTGGCCCCGGCGGCGATCCTGCCCGGTCACGGCCCGGTCATCCCCGACCCTGCTCATCTGCTGCAAGCGTACCTCGACCACCGGCTGCAGCGCGAGCAGCAGGTTCTTCACTGGCTGGCCCAGGGCTGCACCACCGCCGCCGAGATCGCCGCCCGGATTTACGCCGACCGGCCCGAAGCGTTGGGCATCGCCACCCTGCAAGTCGAGGCGCATCTGGAGAAGCTGCGCAGAGAAGGAAAGAATTGTGAATGGTGAATTGTCAATTATTAATTGTTAACGAACTATCATAGGCCATTCACAATTCACAATTCATTATTCATCATTCACAACTAATTGGCTCATTGTGTCGGTGGTGGCTGCGGAGGGATACTGACCGGGGCGGTGAAGACCCTGGCGGCGGAATCGAGCAGGAGGCCCGGTGTTGGCGCGGGTGGGGTGCCGGCAGGAGCGACAGGGGGGGTGAGGGTTAGGGTTGCGGTAAGGGCGGGCGTTGGGGTAAAGGGAGGAGTCGTTACCGGGGTGCGGGCGGCGATGGAGCCAGGTGAATTGTCTACCAGAATCAGGGCGCGGTCGTCGGTGAAGCCGCCCAGTTGATCAAACACGACCAGCCGCAGGGTATACGGCCCGTTTTCGAGCTGCCGGGTGTCGAGCGTGCCCAGCAGGCTTCTCCGCATCGTCTGGGTAATAGCACCCTGAATGACGATGAAGCTCTCCGGCGTCGTCCCAAGCCCTAGCTCCAACTGGTAATGAGAAAATCTAGGGGCTACCGCCGACCCTTCCAGCCGGACCGTCCCGCGCACGGCCTGCCCGTCTACCGGTGCGCTGAGCCGGGCCAGCAGGTGGGCCGAAGGGCAGTACTCGGCGGGCGGCTGGGGAAAACCGTGGCTCATGGCCCACTCCCGGCCATCGGGTGGAAAGATTTGGTAATAGCGCCGCTCGATATTGGCCCGGCAGTATGCATTGACCAGCAGGCCGCTGGGCCGGTCAATTTCAACCAGTTGATGCATATCGTGTTCCGGGCTGAGCGGCGGCTGGTCCTGGGCAAAGATTTCGATCCGGCGCCGCGGGCACACCTCGCTGGGCAGGGTGCCGGAGTCGGCGCAAACCTCGATTTCGACGATGCCGGGCGGGCGGCTAAAGCGGTGGACCGGCAGCCCGTCATGCGCCTGCTCCATAAAATTACGCCAGATCGGGGCCGCGCCGCTCGCCCCGCCGACGTTGTCCATCGGCGTGTTGTCGGCGTTGCCGACCCACACCCCGGCGACGATATCAGGGGTGTAGCCAATGGCCAGATTATCCCGAAAATCATTGCTGGTGCCAGTTTTAACGGCGGCAGGCCGCGAGAGTTTTAGCGGACTGTTGGGGCCAAAGCCGGGGATGCGCGTCTCGTTGTCGGCCAGAATGTCGGTAATCAGGTAGGCATGTTCGCGCCGTAAAACTGCCCGAGGCTGGGGCCGAATTGGCTCGATTTCCCGGCCAAAGGCGTCGGTGATTTTCAGGATGGCGGTCGGCGGGACGAGGACTCCGCCGTTGGCCATCGCCTGGTACGCGCCGGTCATTTCCAGCAGGGAGACTTCGCCGCTGCCGAGGGTCAGCGACAGGCCGTAATGATCCGCGGTGAGGGTGGTGATGCCCAGTCGGGCAGCCATCTCTTTTAGCCGCGTCACCCCAACCTGCTCCAGTGTTTTTACCGCCGGGATGTTATACGAATTGGCCAGGGCCGCGCGGACAGACACCGGCCCGCGAAACTGCCGGTCCACATTTTGGGGCCGGTAGATTTGACCGGCAAAATCGGGATACTCGACGGGCGTGTCCATCAGCAAGGTACCGGGAGTCCAGTTGAGTGACTCAAAAGCGGCCAGGTAGGTCAGCGGCTTCATGGTCGAGCCGGGCTGGCGCGGGCTGAGGACAATATTGACCTGGCCGTCAATGGTTTTGTCCCTATAATTACTGCTGCCCACCAGGGCCAGGATCTGGCCGGTGGAGACATCCAACGCCACCAGCGCGCCGTTGGTGACGTGCCGGCCGGCCAGGGCGCTGACCTGGGCCTGGACCTCGGTTTCGGCGATGGCTTGCAGGCGGGGATCGAGGGTGGTTTGCACCCGCAGGCCGGCCTGGTAGAGGTAGGCCGGAGGAATGATTCGCTCCAATTCCTGGCGCACCAGCGAGACAAAGTGGGGCGCTTTCATATTAAAGTTGAAATCGCGCAGCGCCAGCTCGGTATCATAGGCCGCCCTGGCTTCGGCATAGGTCAGGTAGCCGGCTTTGATCATCAGGTTGAGCACATC
Source organism: Anaerolineales bacterium (assembly GCA_015075185.1). Taxonomy (GTDB): domain Bacteria; phylum Chloroflexota; class Anaerolineae; order 4572-78; family J111; genus DSQQ01. The sequence continues at coordinate 139,633 of JABTUW010000008.1, forward strand.
GGCCTGGCGAAACTTGGCCCGTTCCGGGTTAACGTAGGGGTCAGTCAGCGCCGGCGATTGGGGCAGTCCGGCCAGCAGGGCCGCTTCGGGCAGGGTCAGGTCGCGGGCCGATTTGCCAAAGTAAGTTTGGGCGGCAGCTTCGATGCCGTAGGCCAGGTTGCCGTAGTAAATCTGGTTAAAGTAGACTTCCAGGATTTGCTGCTTGGTGTAGCGCCGGTTGATTTCGACGGCCAGAACCGCCTCTTTGAGTTTGCGGGAGAAGCTTTTTTCGGTGCGCTCTTGAGGCGTCAAGAAAACGTTGCGGGCCAGTTGTTGGGTAATGGTGCTGGCCCCGGAGACAATCTGGCCTTCACTGAAGTTGTCGAACACAGCCCGGGTGATGGCAATCGGGTCCACGCCGACGTTCAGGAAAAAGAAGCGGTCTTCGGTGGCGATGGTGGCGTTGATGGCGTCGGGCGAAATCTGGCCCAGCGAGACGTTGGTGCGCCGCCCGCCGCTGGGGTCAATGATTTCCCAGAGCAGGTTGCCTTCACGGTCCACAATTTGGGTAGTGGCGAATTGAAAGGAACGGGAGTGTAACTCGGCGGCGGAAGGCAACTGTGAAGCAATCCAAAAGTAAGTCACCGACCCGGCCAAAACCACCCCGCCCCCCAAAACGACGCCAACCGACAGAAAAACCAGCAAACTCGCCAGCCAGGGCCGGCGGCGGGCGCGGTGGGCCGGCCGCGGCCAGGTGAGACCCGCCTCGCGCCAGTAGCCCGGCGGAGTCAGGTCGGAGGTGCGCCTGGCCCGGTTTAACTTCATGGGCTGCCCAATTCCTGGAGTTGAGCCTCGGCGTCGGAACGCAGGGTATCATTGCCTAACTCGAGGACTTTTTGGAAATCGGCAGCGGCGGTGGTGACGTCACCCTTAAGTTTGTAAGCCAGCCCGCGCTGATAATAGGCGCTGCCGTTATTCGGGTCGAGGCGCAGGGCCTCGCTGTAGTCGGCGATAGCCCGGTCGTAGTCGCCCTTGTCGGCGTAAGCGTTGCCGCGATTGTAGTAGGGCCAGGTGGGCGGGTCGTGCTTCAGCTCAATGGCTTTCGTATAATCAGCGATAGCTCTATCATATTCGCCTTTTTTACGGTAGGCCAGGCCGCGGTTATTGTAGGGCAGGCTGAGCGGGTCGTACTCCAGTTCAATCGCCTGGCTGTAATCGGCGATGGCCTGGTCATTACTGCCTTTGTAATAATAAGCATTGGCCCGATTGTAGTAGGGCAGGCCGATGGGGTCGTAATTGAGCTCAATGGCCTTGCTGAAATCCTCGATGGCCTGGGTGTAATCCTGCTGGACGTAATAGACGTAGCCGCGATTGTAGTAGGCGTCGCTGAGCGGGTCGTAGTTGAGTTCGATGGCTTTGCTGTAATCGGCCAGGGTCTGAACGTAATCCCGCTTGAAGTAATTTTCCTGGGCGCGTTCAAAGTAGGCCAGGGCGTCGGGTAGAGGGAAGGCGGTTGGAACCGGCGTGTCTGTCGGAACAGGAGGCGGCCCGGAGGTGGGCGTAACGGTGGGTTCAAGGGTCGGGGTGGGGGGAGCAGTAATTTGGAGGGTGATGGACCGCTGGACCGATTGGCTGTCGCGCTTAACGGTTAGCTGAACGTCAAACGCACCGGGGGTGTCTGGCGCTTGATAATTGATACAGCAGGTCCCCTGACCCGCCAGGATAACGCCGCCGGTGGTGGTCCACTGGTAGGCAAAAGGGTCTTCCGCGCCCAGCACTTTGACCACCGCCACCCGGATGTCGGCGGTTTCGCCGCCGGGCAGGGTTGTCCGGCTGGCCGATAACTGGCCGACCTGGCTTTCGATGGGGATTTCCGGCGCTGGCGGAGGCGTCACCGCCAGGCGGTTGCAATGGGTCAGGCCCAGGCTGGCTAAGAGAAGGATGATCCAGGCTAAACTTTTGAAGCGATCTCCCGTTTGATGGTTCATCGTCCTGCCTCGCTTCTACGGCTAACCAATGATGTACTTTCAAATTATAGCACGGATGCCATAAATCCTTTATAGTTTACCATAAACAGAGGGGAAATGCACCTGTTTGCTGTGGAGTGCAGAGACCTGACAGGTTTTCAAAACCTGTCAGGTCTGTCTGAAAGAGGTGACTTTTTGGAGATAAATTACGCAAGATAAATGTGTTTGGCCATGGGGTCTGATTATTATGTCTTACAAGGAATGAGAGTTACCCCATTGTTTTAGGGCCTCGTCCAGGTCCCCGCTGTAGGGTAGTGTAGTCAAAAGAGAGAAATCCTTCATCACAGTAGAAGGGGCTACGTCGAGATTTGGCAGCATAGGCTGAACAGGTGAGTTTCGCCGCTGGGTGACAAAATCCCCCATCCGCTCTAAGCCTGTGGCAAACCGGCGCAGTGTTGTCCCGATTGCTTCAGGACTGTTATCAATGCCTATCCATCGGCGTCCTAACTGGGAGGCCACATCTAAAGTCGTGCCGGAGCCGGAGAAGCAATCTAATACCAGATCGCCCGGATTTGAAGATGCCTCGATGATCCGGGCTAAAAGTTCAGAATTTTTTTCAGTCGGATAACCCGTAATCTTAATATTCTGGTTGTGGGCATCGCGAAACTCTAACCAGATGTCTTGAACCGGGACCCCGCTGCTTTCGTCCAGGTAGACCTTTCGGCGCGGGTTTCCATTGGGCGACCAATATATTTCCCCTCTGGCGTCCATCTCATCCAGGGTTTTTGGGGGAAACTGCCAATGTTTGCCGGGTGGGGGATTCATTCCTCGCCAGGGCTTTCCCGTTTCACCGTTTCTTACTCCCGGCGCGTGAACAGGAACTTTTTTATAACGGCGGCCTGTCTCTTCCTCAACATATTCGTACTCTTTATCGGCCCGCTCAGGCGTCCATTCCTCATAAGACCGATTCCAAACGTAATTATCAGATTTTGTATAAAAGAGGATGTAGTCAGCAACGTTGCCATAGGTTTTCCGAGTGTAATTCTTGGGGTTGCATTTTTTACGGGTTATCCAGTTACGAAAGTTGGCCGAACCAAAAACCTCATCCATGATGATCTTTATGTGAAAAGCCATGTTCTCATCAAGGTGGACATAAATTGAACCGTCCGGGGCCAGCAACTCTCTCAGGATAATCAAGCGTTGGCGGATAAACTCGATATAGTGCGCCCCGGCCAGCAGGTCGAGGTAAGCATCAGATTGGGAACGGGATTGAAAAACGCTTTTCGTGGCAAAAGGTGGGTCTATATAAACGAGTCGTACCTTCTCCCGAACGGCATCATCATTTAAGAACGAGGCCAAAATGGGCAGGTTATCACCATAATAAAGACGGTTTTCACCTTTATCGCTTTGCCATAACACCCGAGTTGCAGCCGGGGTAGTGGCAAGGATTTCTTCCCTGGCCTGCTTGCCCTCGTAGGATAAGGATACGTCAAGCGGTTGTTCCGGCAGGCCATTCACTTGGGCCGGGTCGCTATTATTGCCGCTCCATTTTGTTTTTGGTACACCTGTTGCCATTTCTCTTCCTATTCAGCCCGCAGCCATTCAACCGTGATACGTGTTGGAATCATCCGTAGGGTGGTGACTAAGATTTTACCGGGCCAGCTTTTTTAAAGGGCCACATAATCATTCCACATTGAGCCAAGCAGAAGCCCCGGTCCATCGTTGAGGAAGATCACTTTGGTCTTTAAATTATGTTCTTTGGCATAGGCCAGGATTTCATTGGCTACGTTAGCGTAGCCTCCGGTTCGGTCATCCTCTTGTGCGCCACCCCGGTCAGAATCGTAGCGAGCTAACCCTATCGCCAAGATATCTTTCTCATCTTTGTCGTAAATTACAAAATCAATCGGGCGGGTCGGATTTGGATAATCGCTAAAGACCTTTTTCATGAGAATATCTTTGCCGGCTCGCTCAGGCCCTTTGATTGATAGATCTGGAAAAGTGGAACGAAATAGGGTGAAAAACTGTTCAGTGAGATCATACCCCTTCATTCCCCGACTCTTATATTCCCACAGTACCGCGCAAAGTGCTTCATCCGGCATAGGCCGACTATTAAAAGCAGCTTGAACTTCTTGAATCGGCCTGAAGCCTTTGCCAAACCGTTCACAGATCAATTTAGCATCTGATTTCCTTTTTAGCATTTCTACAGGTGTTCCTGGGCTGACATATTTTCTAAATACGCGGGAAACTTGTACTCGCATCCAAGACTCTTTAATGTCAACAATCTGCATAAACAAAATTTCTGAGGATGCAGAAGATTTCAGAATTTGCCCGAACAACTCTAAAACAGGTTGGTAAAGTTTGCAAGCATCTTCCAGAATGTCAGGATAATACTCTCCCGTAGCCAGGGTTATCCAGGTATGTCCTTCGGCTTTGTAATCTGCAAAAGAATCCAAAAGCTCTGCCATTGTGCAAGCCCTTCTTGTATTTTTAGGGGCGAATCTACTCACAATTATATCACCGGGTCGGGAATAAGGGAAGGGGTAATTAAATGTAAAGGAAATCTTCGCATCTTCACTTACCTGTGTTATAATGGTCCCTCCTTGAACCAAAACCGTGGAGGAGAAATGCGCCGAATCTTTGCCCTATCCACCCTGATCACCCTGGTTTTCCTGGCTCTGGGAGCCTGCACCAGCGCCGTCCCGCGGACCGTAGTCGCCCAAAATCCGACGGCGACGGCTACGAACACCCCCAGCCCGGCTCCCACCGTCTCGATTCCCACCCGGACGCCCAGCCCGACGCTTGGCCCGCCGACCTCTACTCCAACCCGTGTGGTTAAAACCCCCACCGCCACGCCAATTGGCGCCAACCAGACAACTATAGTTCAAGCGACTGAGGTCATCACAGATTCTCCTACCATCGCCTCTTCGCCTCGCGCTACTGCGACGCCTCGCGCCTCTGCTACGCCCACCGCCTCGCCTTCTCCAACCTCGCCGCCCCCGCCGCCGACGCCGACGCCTGAGCCGACGGCCACCTCCCTGCCCACCGTCACCCACGCCGAGGGCATCAACCCCCTGACCGGCCTGCCCGTGCCCGACCCTTCGGTGCTGAAGCGCCGCCCGCTGATGGTGCGGATTGGCAATGATGTCGGCGCCCGGCCCCAGCGCGGTCTCAACGAGGCCGATATGGTTTATGAGGAGATTACCGAGTGGTGGATCACTCGTTTCAGCGCGATTTATCTGTCCCAAACGCCGGAAATGGTGGGCCCTATCCGCTCTGCCCGGCTGATTAACCTCCAACTCGCGCCCCAATACGGGGCGGCGCTGGCTCACTCCGGCGGCTCTGACCCGGTCCGCTGGGAAATCTCCCAGGCGCCCATCACCAACCTGGACCAATTCTTTAGTCCTGATCCCTACGAGCATTTGCCCAACGAAGGCTGGCAAACTCGCGCCGTCTTCAACCCGCAGGTGGCCCGGACCTACCTGATCAAGAAAGGATGGGAGGCAGCCGTGCCTTTGCAGGGCTTCTTGTTCAGTGACACGGTCGAGGGCGGCGAGCCGGGCGAAAATATCTACATTTACTACCCGCGCAGCACCTGTTTTACCGAGTGGCACTATGACGCCGCCAGCGGCAAGTACCAGCGCTGGCTCATCGGCTCGCCGCTCATGGACGCCATTGACGGCCAGCAGGTTAGCGCGGCCAACGTGATTGTCTACTTTGCCGAACACCAGGAAACGGATATTGTGGAAGACAGCAACGGGGCCACTTCCGTTCGCATCATTGTCAACGGGCGAGGGCCGGCCTGGTTTTTCCGGGACGGCAAGCTGAACAAAGGCTTCTGGGAAACCGACGGCTCGCGGACCCCTTACTTTACCTACGAGGACGGCCGGCCCTACAGCCTGAAGCCCGGCAACACCTGGGTGGAAGTCGTGCCGCCTTACTACATTATCGGCCTCAACAGCGCCGAAGAGGCCAGTTCGGGACCGTATAGAAAGTAGCCTCATGTCATTTCGAGGCCGGAGGCCGAGAAATCCCTCTAAAGCAGCCATTAAAAGCATTTGGGTTAAGGTAAAAATGTAAGGTTATAGGGATTTCTCCCTTCGGTCGAAATGACATGGCGGGCAGTTATGCTATAAAGAAAGAGGAGTCCAAAATGCGCTTTGGACTCCTCTTTTGATTCAACTTGGGTCTGGTGAGATGCTTACACGTCAAAGTACAGGTAAAACTCGTGGGGATGCGGGCGCAGCCGGACCGGATCAATTTCTTCGGCTCGCTTGTAGTTGATGTAAGCTTCGATCAGGTCGGGAGTAAAAACGTCGCCTTTTAGCAGGAACTCATGATCGGCTTCCAGGGCGTCCAGCACTGCCGACAGGGAGCCGGGCGTGTTGGTGATCTTGGCTGCTTCTTCCGCCGGCAGGTCGTACAGGTCCTTGTCAATCGGCGCGCCGGGATCAATCTGGTTCTGTACGCCGTCGAGACCGGCCATCAGCAGGGCGGCGAAGCAGAGGTAGGGGTTGCAGCTTGGGTCGGGCGCGCGGAACTCGATGCGCTTGGCCTTGGGGCTGGAGAAGTACATCGGGATGCGGCAGATGGCCGAGCGGTTGCGCTGGGAGTAGACCAGGTTGATCGGCGCTTCGTAGCCGGGGACCAGGCGGCGGTAGGAGTTGGTGGTCGGCGCGGCGAAGGCCAGCAATGCCGAGGCGTGCTTCAGCAGCCCGCCGATATAGTACAGCGCGGTCTGCGAGAGTTGGGCATAGCCGGCCTCGTCAAACATGATAGTCTGGCCGTTCTTCCACAAGCTCTGGTGGGTGTGCATCCCGGAGCCGTTATCGCCGAAAAGCGGCTTGGGCATAAAGGTAGCGGTCATGCCGTGCTGGCGGGCCACATTCTTGACAATGTACTTATACATCATCAGGCTGTCGGCCATGTGGGTCAGCGGGGAGAAGCGCAGGTCAATTTCGCACTGCCCGGCGGTGCCGACTTCGTGGTGATGGACCTCGACCTCGATCCCGGTGGATTCCATGGCCAGGACCATTTTGCTGCGCAGGTCTTGCAGGGTGTCGGTGGGCGGCGCGGGGAAGTAGCCGCGCTTGGGCGGAATCTGACCGCCCAAATTGGGGCCGAGTTTGCTCAACTCAGCGCCGCTGTTCCACCAGCCTTCGGCGCTGTCCAGGAAGTAAAAGCTGGAGTTGGCGCCGCCGCCGTAGCGCACGCTGTCGAAGACAAAGAACTCGGCTTCGGGACCAAAGAAGCTGGTGTCGGCAATGCCGGTCTGCTTGAGATAAGCTTCGGCTTTTTTAGCCACATTGCGCGGGTCGCGCGAGTAAGCCTGGCGGGTAATGGGGTCAAACACGTCGCAAATGATGACCAGGGTCGGCACTTCGAAGATAGGATCAACAAAGGCCGTGGTCGCATCCGGGATGAGCAGCATGTCTGACTCCTCAATGGTCTGGAAGCCCCGGATCGAGGAGCCGTCGAAGCCGATGCCGTCTTCAAACAAATCCGGGCCAACTTCTTTGGTAGACACGCTAAAGTGCTGCCACACGCCAAATAAGTCAACAAAGCGCAGGTCCACCATTTTGATGTCATTTTTGCTGATGAACTCCAGCGCTTCTTTAGGGGTACTGATTGAACTCATTTTTTGATCCTCCTGACCGTACGATAAATTTAATTAAAGGCCCTAAATTTTTTCCAAGACTATGCTTGGAAACGAGTGGCGAATAAGCGAATGGCGAATAAAAGACAAACTTATTTTCGCCATTCACCACTCGCCATTCGTTAAGGTCTGAAAGAACCACTACTTGATAAACAACATCTCCTGGTAGGTCGGCAAAGCCCACAAATCATCGGCGACCATGCCTTCCAGGGCATCGGCGTACTGGCGGACGCTGGCCATCGCCGGTAATACTTCATCACGGAAATGTTTGGCTTCGGCCAGCAGGCTGTGGCTGCCATTGTGACCTACTGCCTTTTCCAGGTCGGCAATACTGTCTTGCAGGCACTTGACCAGGTCGGTCATTTTATCCAGGGTGTCGGTGTCAAAGGTGTAGCCGACGGCTTTGAGATTGGCGCAGGTGGCGGCCAGTTCCCCTTGATAGCGGATCGCCGCCGGGAAGATTTTGGTTTTGGCGATCTCGATCATCAATAGCCCTTCGACATTAATCGCCTTGCAGTACTGCTCCAGGTAGATATCGCGGCGGCTTTCCAGTTCGCGCCGGGAGAGAACATTGTATTTCTCAAACAGGGCCACGACCTCATCGCTGCCGATGACCGGCAGCGCATCCACCGAGGTTTTGAGATTGGGCAGGCCGCGCGCTTCCGCTTCCTGGTGCCAGGCCTCGGAGTAATTATCGCCGTTGAAGATAATGGGGTGATGTTCTTTGATAATCTGGCTGAGAATTTCCTGCACGGCCTCGTTAAATTTTTCGGGAGATTTTTTGGTGGCCTTTTCCAGGTAAGTGGCAATGTAATCCAGCGATTCGGCCACGATGGTATTGAGCGCCACCAGCGGCCCGGCCAGCGACTGGCCGGAAGCGACCGCCCGATATTCAAATTTGTTGCCGGTAAAGGCAAAGGGACTGGTGCGGTTGCGGTCGCCGGCGTCTTTGGGCAGGTGCGGTAAGGTGTCAACCCCGACGGTCAATGTGCCTTTGGCTTTGGACGACTTGGCGCCGCCATTGGCTTTGATCTGCTCAAAAACATCGGTCAACTGGTCGCCCAGGAAAATGGAGATGATCGCCGGCGGCGCTTCGTTAGCCCCCAGGCGGTGGTCGTTGCTGGCCGAGGCGACCACGGCCCGCAGCAAGGCGCCGTACTTGTGGACCGCGCGAATAACTGCCGCGCAGAAGACCAGGAATTGGGCGTTGTCATGGGGCGTGTCCCCAGGATCGAGCAGGTTGCCCTGGGTGCTGTTGCCCAGCGACCAGTTGAGGTGCTTGCCCGAGCCGTTGACCCCGGCGAACGGTTTCTCGTGCAGCAGGCACTCCATGCCGTACTTCTGCGCCACGCGCTTGAGCGTGATCATAATTAACTGCTGGTGATCGGTGGCAACGTTGGCGTTTTCAAAAACCGGGGCAATTTCGTACTGAGCGGGAGCAACTTCATTATGGCGCGTTTTGACCGGCACGCCCAGCTTGTACAATTCCCGCTCGGTTTCGAGCATACAGGCCAGCACCCGCTCCGGGATCGCCCCAAAATAGTGGTCTTCCAGCTCCTGGCCGCGCGGCGGTTTGGCTCCGAAGAGGGTCCGGCCGGCGTTGAGCAAATCGGGCCGGGCGAAGAAGAAGTTGCGGTCAATCAGGAAGTACTCCTGCTCAGGGCCGGCCGTGGCCGATACTTTACTGATGTCGCTGTGGTCGAAAAGCTTGAGAATCCGCTGCGCCTGGGCATCCAGGGCTTGCATGGAACGCAGGACCGGTGTTTTCTTGTCCAGCGCTTCGCCGGTCCAGGAGACAAAAGCGGTGGGAATGCACAAGGTGGTGCCGTTGGGGTTTTCCAGAATGTAGGCCGGGCTGGTTACGTCCCAGGCGGTGTAGCCGCGCGCCTCAAAGGTGTTGCGGATGCCCCCGGAGGGGAAGCTGGAAGCGTCCGGCTCGCCCTGGATGAGCTGCTTGCCGCTAAATTCGGCCATGGCCCCACCGTTGCCATCCGGCTCCAAAAAGCTGTCGTGCTTTTCGGCGGTCAGGCCGGTGAGGGGATAAAAGACGTGGGCGTAGTGGGTCGCACCTTTGGCAATGGCCCAATCTTTCATCGCCGCTGCAACCGCATCGGCTACCGACACATCGAGCATTTCGCCGTTTTCAATCGTCTTCTTTAAGGATTTGAAAACAGCTTTGGGCAGCCGTTCTTTCATGACCGCCATGCTGAAGACATTGGACCCAAATAGTTCGCCGGTCGTGATTTCGGCAAAGTTCAGGGAAGCGCCGTTCGGTTTGTAGTTGGTCACAGCCGCAATGGCTTGCAACCGGCTTAAATTTCCACTCATGATTTAAATCGTTGCTCCTAATTTTTAATAAATTTAAAAGTTGGTTGAGTTGGATAAGAAAACGATGTTGTTTCTTTAGATCTGTGCTCCTTACTTTTCTAATTTCCTTTAGCAAGCGTAAGCTGAGATATGCCTAAACGGCGCATCTCAGCTTCTCTTGTGATCGAACCCTATTTTACCTGCCGGCTCGAAAACCACGGGCGAATTCCTTCAGCCCATCCCTAAAGCGTGCCCACCTCCTTAGCGGATAGCAAAGCGCTAATTTTCGATACGGATTGAAGTGGAGTTGGTGATAAGACCACGGCGCACCAGATCCTGGAGCGCATGATCGGCCAGGTCTGTCTCATTCTGACCCAAGAAAAGGCTGTAACGATCTTCATCCTGCCGGTGTTCAACAGCCACCACAAATTTGCCGTTACGATATATGTCCAATTTGACTTTACCTAATTTCGGGTCGTCATATACCAGCTTGGCCGGGTGAGCCTGAAGGGTGGCCTTGATGGTTTGCCAGTAATCCGGTAAAAGGCGGTCTATCCGCAGGTTGTGGATATCTTTTAGCCGTTTATCGGCGATGAGCGCCTGGGCTACCTGAGATTGGAGCAGGAGGGCCTCGTGCCCCTTATTCATATCCACTTCGCGCCGGCCGCTGGCTGCATAGGTATAAATGCTGTCGCCACTGCTGGAGATAAAGACCGGCGCCCAAAATTCATTCTCGTCATCGCTCATAGGCCGCTTTTTAAGATAAAAAATGGGTCGCACGAGAGCCAGCGACTTGCGGCTTACCCCACGCACGTGGAGTTTTTCACTCTTACCGGGCACACCCAATTCGCCAATGAGGTGCAGATAGTCACTGAGATAATCACGCACTTTGGCCAGTTCAATGTGCCGAAAGGCGGGTCCGCCGGGCGTGGTTGCCAGGACTTCATCCCCCACTGTATAAACCGGATACATTTGGTGCGACCGCCGCGCGATGAAGACGTATGTGGGCAGACGGGCCACATTGACCAGACCAGACATTAACTTTGAGACTAACGTGACTACTTCGTCAGGCTGCCGGCCCTCTGCTCGAAAGCCGCATACTTCAGCATTATACAAAGTTCGACCATTGCCGTGAATATGCATCGGCACGTCGAAAGCACTGCCGGTGTCAATGGTCAGAGTATCAATTTCAATGTGAATCAGATAGGGTATATCCTTGCTCTCAATGCTGGCATTAGGTTCAAGAGAAATTTTCATAAAAAGCTCCTGGCTTAACTTGTGATACGGAGGCCGGTTCCGGCTGAGCGAGACATCTCTATCCCACTCAGCCGGTGATATTCGTTAAACTGGCCTAGCTGGGCATATCGCCGACCGGCATCAGGATGCGCTCGCCGGGTTTGGCGCTGATGACACGGGAACCGAATTCGGGGTAGCTGATCGTGCCGTGCTCGGTAATATCCAGACCTTCAAGTTCAACCTGGGCCGGTACGCGGATGCCAATGGTGACTTTCAGAGTGTAGAAGGTCAACAACATCAGCCCAAATGCCCAGGCCCCAATTGACAACACGCCTATCGCTTGATTGGTGAGTTGGGCCATGCCGCCGCCATAGAACAACCCGGTCACTTCACCCATATTGGTAAACAAACCCACTTGAGGGGCGGCAAACAAACCCACCGCCAGAGTGCCCCAAATACCATTGCCCAGGTGAACCGCTACGGCCCCAACCGGGTCATCCACTTTGAGTACATTTTCAATAAAGATCAGACCATATACCAATACCGGTCCGGCAATTAAGCCAATAACCAATGCACCGATTGGGGTAACATTAGCGCAGCCAGCCGTGATCGCCACCAGGCCCGCCAGGACCCCGTTCAGCGCCATTTCGGTGGAAGGATGGCCGGTGCGGACCCAGTTAGTAATCAAAGCCGAAACAGCGCCAGCCGCAGCCGCGATATTGGTGGTCACTGCAACGTAGCCAATTGCAGGGTTCATCCCAAACAGGGTGCTGCCGGGGTTAAAGCCAAACCAGCCAAACCACAGGATAAAGACACCCAGGGCTGCCAGCGTCAGGCTGTGCCCGGGGATGACATTGCTCGTTCCATCTTTGTTAAACTTGCCAATACGCGGGCCGACCAGCATTGCCCCGGCCAGCGCCCCCCAGCCGCCGATGCTGTGCACAATGGTGGAACCGGCAAAATCAATAAAACCAAGCTCATACAACCAACCCAGGCCCCACTGCCAGTGCCCGGCAATCGGATAGATAACGGCTGAAATAACCGCGCTGTAGATCAGATAAGCCGGAAAACTGAAACGCTCGGCCACAGCCCCGGAAACGATCGTCGCTGCCGTACCGGCAAAGACTAATTGGAAGAGGAAAAAGGCCCAATTATAGGTACTATCAGCGTCGTAGCCAAAACTGGTCAGAAAGAAATTATCGCTGCCTATAAAGCCGGCTACGGAGGTCCCATACATCAAGGCGTAGCCGATGGCAAAGAATAAAATAGAGGCCACGGCGAAGTCCATGAGATTTTTCAACATCAAGTTAGCTGCATTTTTGGCCCGGCTAAAGCCGCTTTCAACCATGGCAAAGCCAGCCTGCATAAAAAAGACCAGGAAAGCTGTGATCAATAACCAGATTGTATCAATCTGCCGAACCGTATCGGTTACAGTTGGCTCCTCACCCTGAGCATAGGCCACGCCGCCTACAACAAAAGTCAGTAATACAGCCAGAGGTAAACCCCGAGAAAATAGACGGTGCTTCATCGTAACATTTCTCCTCGCTAAAATTCTGCTAAATTTTGCATAAAATAAAAAGCCCCCAGTCACGAGTTTTGACTCGTAACTGAGGGCTTCGCGGCCGCTCAAAAAATTGTTTGGTTTGTTAATTAACGCGGCAGATGATAACAGGAATACGGCAGGTTGTCAAGGGCTTTACAGCAAATGTCGAGGCTTTTTTGAGAATTTTAAGGTTCGGGAGGCGCAGCAGGCTCATTATCAGGTCTCCGGCTGCCCACGAGCAGGATGGCCTCGGCGACCTCGCGCATGGTCCGGCGTTTTTCCCGCGCCGTCATTTGCAGCCGGTTATAAGCCTCACTCTCTGATAAGCCGGTAGCGATGAGGATTTTTTTTGCCGCATCAATTAACTCACGGGTTTCCAACTGGTGGCGCAGTTTGTATGCCTCCTGGGCTGTCGCCTGCATGGTCCCAAAGCGAGCGGTGGCAATTTCGATCATCGGTCCCAATTTGCCTTCGTGAATGGGTTTGACCAAATAGCCCATTACCGCCGCATTGGCCGCCCGCTCGATCAACGACTTTTCCGAAAAGGCGGTCAGCATGACAATGGGCAGCGGCATTTCGGCGGCCAGGGTTTCGGCCACAGCCATCCCGTCCAGGCCGGGCATCTTAATATCCAGCAACAGCAGATCGGGCTTGAGCCGCTTGGTTTTTTCCAGGGCGTCGTGACCGTTGGCGGCAGTGTCAATCACCTGGTGTCCCAATGACGTCACCAGCGCCTTCAACCCCATCCGAATCACCGCTTCGTCGTCGGCAATAATGACTCGTAATAGTTTCTTCTCAGCCATGCTAATTTGGACTTCCCCCGCATCGGACGTGGATTTTGGATTAGGATAGTGTGAAATCCAAAAATTGGCTAATTTTTATTGGCTCGATAACAGCTCACTATGTTTGCACTTTTTACAATCAGTCAAAAAAGGAACGCAGATGACGCAGATTTGGCCGATTTTCGCAGATTTTTCCTTAATTTATCTGCGCAGATCTGCGGCTATCAGCGTTTATCTGCGTTCTATTCAAAAAGTGCAAAGGTAGTGACAGCTCAAATGAGCAAGAATCGGGTGGTTTTTGGATTAAAGATAAGGTAAAGTAAGTCTTGCCAGGTTGACTTGGAAAGTTGGCCGGTAGATGATAATATTAAACAAGCTTTAGGAGAAAAATCATGGTAGCCACCAATTATGGACAGTTAGCCGAAGATTACAGCCGCATTGAGCAAGCGATTTTGTTTCTGGAACAAAACTTTCGCCAGCAGCCCGATTTGAAAGAAGTGGCCGCCAGGGTTGGCCTGAGCGAGTACCATTTTCAACGCCTGTTCAGCCGCTGGGCCGGCATCAGCCCCAAGCGCTTTCTCCAATTCCTGACCATCGAATACGCTAAGGAGTTGCTGGCCGAGTCGAAAAGTGTGCTGGATGCCACCTATGAGGCGGGTTTGTCCAGCCCGGGCCGCCTGCACGATTTGTTTGTGACCTGTGAGGCAATTACGCCGGGAGAGTTCAAAAATAAGGGGGAAGGTTTGACCATCACCTACGGTTTTCACCCCAGCCCCTTCGGCGAATGTTTGCTCTCGATCACCGAGCGCGGCGTCTGCGGTCTGGCTTTTGTCCAACAGGGCGACCGGGTGGCTGTCCTGGACGAGCTGCGGCGCAACTGGCCCAAAGCCGTCTTTGTCGAAGACCCGGCCCAGACCCAACCCTTTGTCGAGCAGATCTTTAACCCGGTCAGGGATAGACAGGCCCTGCCGGTGGTGCTCAAGGGGACCAATTTTCAAATCAAGGTTTGGCAGGCCCTCTTGAAAATTCCGGCGGGTGCGGTGGTTTCTTATGATGAACTGGCCGCTTTGATCGGCCAGCCTGGCGCAGCGCGAGCGGTCGGCAACGCGGTGGCCCAGAACCCGATTGGCTATGTTATTCCCTGCCACCGCGTCATCCGTAAAATTGGGGCCATTGGGGATTACCACTGGAACCCGGCTCGTAAGCGGGCCATCCTGGGCTGGGAAGCAGCGCGCAAAGAGGCGGTAAGATCAAATTAAGTGACAGGGAATAGAAGGGGGGATTATGTTTGACTCGCAGATTTTAGCCTTTATTGGCGTCGCCTTTATCCTGACCATCACGCCCGGAGCTGATACTATGCTGGTTTTGCGGAGCGTGCTCACCGGCGGGCGGCGGGCCGGCCTGGTGGCAATGCTGGGTATTTGTTCAGGCCTGTTTATCCATGCCACGTTTTCGGCGCTGGGTTTGTCCCTCATCATCGTTCAATCGGCGGCGGCTTTTGAGATCATTAAACTGTTGGGGGCAGCCTACCTTATTTTTTTGGGCAGCCAATCACTCTGGCAGGCGCTTTACAAACGCTCTGACGCCTCTGTTGAGCCAGCTCAGCCGGCCATGAGGACGACCCTCCCAGCAAGAAACAAAAAACAGTCATTCATCGAGGGGCTGGTCAGCAACGTCCTCAATCCGAAGGTTTCAGTCTTCTACCTGGCTTTCCTGCCCCAGTTCATCAGTCCTGGCGACCCAGTGCTGGCTAAATCACTGTTGTTGGCTGTGATTCACTTTGGGATGGGGATTATCTGGCTGACCCTGGTGGCAACCCTGGCCGGACAAGCCCGGACACTCCTGGTGCAACCTCAAGTACAGCGTAAAATTGAGGCTTTTGCCGGTGCGGTCCTCATTCTATTCGGGGTGCGCCTGGCTTTAGAACGGCGTTAACTTTCATCAACCACATCCCGCGCTACCAAATCCTCAAACGTCTCGCGGCGCTGCACCAGCTTGACTTCTTTCCCGTCAACAAACACGACGGCCGGTCGCAGCGCCGCGTTGTAATTGCTGCTCATAGACAACTGGTAGGCCCCGGCGACCGGCACGGCCAGCAGATCACCCGGCGCGGCGACCGGCAGATCAACAGCCTGAATGAGCACGTCACCCGACTCGCAGAACGGGCCGGCGATGGCCACGGTTTCGGTTTCGGCCTCTCCGGCGCGATTGGCCAGCAGGGCGGTATATTTGGCCTGGTACAGAGCCGGGCGGGGATTGTCGGTCAGACCGCCGTCAATGCTGACATAAGTGCGCACTCCCGGAATCACCTTCCGCCCGCCGACGGTATACAGCGCTACGCCCGCCTGGGCCACCAGCGAACGGCCCGGCTCCAGGGTAAGTTCGGGCAAGGGTAGGTTGCGGCGGCGGCAGCTTAGCGCAGTGGCCGCCACCAGCTCAGTCACAAACGGCTCGACCGGCATGGGTGGGTCGGAGGGGTGATAAGGCACGCCCCAGCCCCCGCCGGGGCATAATTCCTGCATCTCCCAGCCGTACTTCTCACGCAAGCGCACGGCCAAATCCAACAGCCGTTCCACTCCCTCGGCCACCGGCTCGACATCGTGAAAGTGAGAGCCGAGATGAAGGTGGAGTCCGCTGAGGAGCAGAGAGGCAAAATCTCTCCCCTGCTCCCCTGCTCCTCCGCTCCCCTGCTGCTTTGCCAGGAGATCTCCGGCCACCGCTTCTGCCTCCTTGAGCGGAAAACCAAACTTGCTGTCGGCCGAGCCGGTGACGGTGTAGCGGTGGTGCGTCTCGACGGCCACATCGGGGGTAACACGCAGCCAGATGTTGACCTGTCGCTGCTGTTCGGCGGCCAGTTGGGCCAGTAACTGGAGTTCGGTGGCATTGTCCACCACGATGCAGCCTACTCCGGCTTGCAGGGCCGCGTTCAAATCCCGTCGAGTTTTGTTGTTGCCGTGCAGGTGCATGTCGGCCGGGTCGGCCCCACCGCGCCGGGCAATGAACAACTCTCCGGCGGAAGCGATGTCCAGCCCCACTCCTTCGGCGGCCATCAGCCGGGCCAGGGCGGGGCAGAGAAAGGCTTTACTGGCGTAGGTCAGATGAGTTTGACCAGGGTAACTGGCCAGCGCCCGCCGATAGGTAGCGATCCGGCTGCGGATGGTCCCCAGATCGTACACGTAGAGGGGCGTGCCGAATTGAGCGGCGAGGTCGTCGGCGCGGTGTCCACGCAGGGTGAGATGGCCGGACGGATCAATTGTGGTTGTTAGAGGGAAAAGAGAAAGTTTGTTTAACATCCTGCCGTTCTCCACTCAGGGATAAAGCTTCTCCCCCTTCTCCAGCATTTCGATGAACTGCTGAATCCGCCTGGCTCGAGTCTCGGCTTTCTTGGCCGTTTGAATCCGCCATAAGATGGCATACCTGTTGGCGCTGTTAAGGGTGGCGAAAAAGGCTTTCGCCTCCGTATGGGTATCCAGCGCTGCCTGAAAATCATCCGGCACGGTGGCCCTGCTTTGTGAATCATAGGCCGACTCCCAGCGCCCATCTCGCTTGGCTGCTTCAACGGCTTGGAGGCCGGCCGGTTTCATCTTGCCGCCGGCGATCAGCCGTTCGGCCTTTTCGCGATTGAGCTTTGACCAGACGCTTTTGGCTCCCCGCGGCGTAAATTTTTGCAGCCACGCGGTAT
This sequence comes from Anaerolineales bacterium, assembly GCA_015075185.1. Taxonomy (GTDB): domain Bacteria; phylum Chloroflexota; class Anaerolineae; order 4572-78; family J111; genus DSQQ01. Next base: position 156,782 of record JABTUW010000008.1, read on the forward strand.
CATCATAACTTTTTTTCTGACCATCAATCCAGCCATAGCATAGCGCGACTTCGACCGCTTCGTCGTACGAGACTGACTGGATGCCGGATGCCTTTTTGGCCAGCCGCAGCCAGACACCCGCTGACTCCGCGTGATGCTGGTCGAGCCAATCCGCCCAGTCCTTTTGTCGCTCAAAAAGGATGATGGGTATATCGCCCGGAGAGTTTGACGATTGCTTCATGAGATCTTTGCTCCATTATTGGGAACAACTCTGCTGTCAGATGGTGAAAAGACCGCTATTTATGGTTTGACTCTCTATCCACTGGTGGTATACTGCTTTTATGAAGGTATTAAAAACACCAACTCGGTTGATCCACCAGGTAATGGATTTATATACTCCAAAGAACGAGCAACAGCGCCGCATTCAGGCGACAACAGCTATAATTATTGCGCTCCTGGCGATGGCTGTGCTTTTTTACAGCTACTTCAATTAATCTCCCAAAACCCCAATAAACGTATTACCCACCATACTATACCGGCTGCGACACAGATAACCGGCGTAAGGATTAGGATAGCTAAAGGCGCTCCGGGTTTATCGCTTCCGGTCAATCCCAAGATACGATAAGCTATCATTGTCCCAATCACGGCAACAAGAGCCGCCTGAAAAGCCAAAGCCGGAACCAGGGCAGATACCGCGAAGTAGACACCGGCAAAGTAAAAAACGGCAAGTAGAATGATGAGCGAGGCTTGATTGAGGTTTTTCACCCGTGATCTTCTGTCAGGTGGAGATATTTGACTCAAGTATAGCACAATGCGATACTTTTGCCACCGTATATATGACCAACATGACCCGAGTCAAACGAAAAGTTCAACTTACTGAACCAAGTTTAGAAAGGATAGTGAAATGAAATCGTATCAAGTCACAGAATCGGCCCTGGTCAAAGCGCCTGCGGAACTGGTTTATGATATTATTGCCGATTATCACAACGGCCACCCCTACATTTTGCCCAAACCGTATTTTCTCAATCTGGAAGTGGAGCAGGGGGGAGTCGGAGAGGGCACGATCATCCGCTTTCAAATGCGTGTCCTGGGAAAAACAGAGACCTTCCGGGCAACCGTCACCGAGCCGGAGCCTGGCCGGGTGCTGGTGGAAAGCAATCAGCCCCAGGGCAGCGTGACGACTTTCACCGTTGATCCTGTTGAGGGAGGGCAGTACGCCCAGGTAACCTTTGCCACCGAGCTACCAAACCGCGGGGGGCTGTCGGGTCTGCTGGAACGCTTTCTCATCACGTTAATGTTGCCGCGCATCTATAAAAAGGAGTTGGCCCAGCTTGAAGCTGTTGCCCAGGAGCGGGCCCGTGCCTCACAATCCCAGAAGGGGTAGAGGTTTTTTGTTTGTTACTACTCAGGTGACTGGCACATTTCTCTTTGGCAAAACGATTGGGGACAGCGAGGCTTAGAGCTAACCAAGTACCAGTCACCTGTTTTAACCTATTTTTGAGATCCATTATGACAAAATCCGCCGGTTTTTATGATTTGCGCCAGGCTTTTGGCGAACCGGGCTGCGCCTTGTGCCGCTTGCTGGCCCAAACTGCCGATAGCTACATTGACAGTATGCTCTGGGAATTGGTCAACGACCCCGAGTTGCGCCAGGAGTTGAACCAGACCCGCGGCTACTGCCGCGAGCATGCCTGGCTGCTGGTGCGCCACGGAGCGTCGCTGGGCGCGGCGATTATGATGAAAGATATTATTGATACGCTCGTGAGGGTCGCCAGCGCCGGACCATTCGACGTCTCCTCTTCTTTTTCATTCCGCCAAATGTGGCAAAGTTTCAATTCATCCCAACCGAGCGCTGCCGCTCAATTGGCCGCCGATTTTGCGCCCCAGGCGCCCTGCCCCGTTTGTGTCAAAGTTCAAAGCAGCGAAGGCTACTACCTGGCCGCGCTGCGCCAGCACTTGACCGGCCTCGACAGTCTGGCCCCGGCCTATCAGGCCTCCGCGGGTCTATGCCTGCCCCATTTTCGGCGGGTCCTGGCTCAAACATCCGACCGGGAAACCTTGACTGCCCTGGTTGAAGCTCAAAAAGCGGTCTGGCAGCGCCTCAGCACCGAGTTGAGCGAATTTATCCGCAAAAAGGATCATCGCTTTCAGCATGAAAGTTATGGTTCCGAGGGCGACTCCTGGCTGCGGGCGATTGAAGCAGTCGTTGGGACGCCGCCAAAGGGCAAGGGGGGATGAAGCGTTCAGAACAAACAGCCCCGCCCCTTCCCGCTATCCAGACGATTCAGAATCGAGAGAAATGGGATCAAGCCCTGGCGTCGCTCCCCGGCGCACACGTGCTGCAAAGCTGGGAGTGGGGCGAATTTAAAGGTCGTTGGGGCTGGTCGGCGCAGCGCTTGTTGTGGAGCCAGGGCGACACGCCGGTCGCTGCCGCCCAAGTTCTGCGCCGGCCAATTTCACGCACGCCCTGGGGTTTTCTGTACGTGACCAAAGGCCCGGCTATGGACTATACAGATGTATCCCTGGCTCACCAGGTTTTGGCCGATTTGGAAAGTCACGCCCGCCAAAACCGGGCGCTCTTTATCAAAATTGACCCGGATGCCCCCTGCCATTACGGCGAACCGCAGTCCGGCCAGCCACTTGAGCCGCCCGGCTGGGTCATGCTCGATTTATTGGCGCAGCGCGGCTGGCGCTTCTCCCCGGAGCAAATCCAGTTTCGCAATACGATCATCGTCAATCTTGCCCCTGAGCCGGAGGCGCTGCTCGACGCGATGAAAAGCAAGTGGCGCTACAACATTCGCCTGGCCGAGCGCAAAGGCGTGACGATTCGCTCCGGCAGTGAAGCTGATCTCGCCTCTTTTTACCGCATGTATGCCGAAACCGCCGCCCGCGATGGCTTTCTTATTCGTCCCGCCGCCTATTACCATGACGTCTGGCAGCAATTTCTGCAAGCAGGCAGAGCGGAGATGCTGCTGGCCTCGGTTGAGGGGGAGGTTGTCGCCGGCCTGATCCTGTTTTTCTTTGGCCGCACCGCCTGGTACATGTACGGAGCCTCGACCGGCCAGCGCCGTGAAGCCATGCCCAACCATCTCTTACAGTGGGCCGCCATCTGCCGGGCCAGAGAACGGGGCTGCCTCAGCTACGACATGTGGGGCGCGCCGGATGTTTTTGATGAGACCGACCGCATGAACGGCGTTTACCGCTTCAAAAGCGGCTTCGGTGGCCGGGTGGTGCAGGGCCTGGGCGCATTTGATTATCCCGTTAACCGGGTTTTGTACTGGGCCTTCAGCGCAGCCCTGCCCCGGCTGCGCGGTTGGATGAGACGAGGATAAGTGAGGCAAAGAAACAGGGTGTCTCTTTTCCGTTTCTTCACCTCCCGCCCTCTCTTAAAACTTGACTCTTGCCCACAGCCGTGTAAGATAAAGGCCGCGATTTGTTACGGGATGTGTCTTTTTGGAAGGAAGCCCCCGGTAAGAATTGTCAACAGTCAATGGTTAAGGGTCAATGATCAACAGGTGGTGAGCTGCCGGTTGATTATTGATTATTGATCATTATTCTTGGAGACCCATTGTGACCCGATTGGGTGAGCTGCTAAAAGGGGCGCGCGAGGAACAGGGCCTTACGCTGGAGCAGGTCGAAGAAGCGATTCATATTCGACGCCACGTGCTGGAAGCCCTGGAGGGCAATGAGCTTAAAAAATTCCCCTCCCCGGTGATTACGCGCGGCCTGATTCGTAATTACGCCAAATACCTCAATCTTGACCCGATTGAAGCCCTGACCCTCTATGATGGCAACGGGATTGTGCCGGTTAAGGGGCAGCGCCTGACCCCCAACGGCATCGAGTTTATGAACCTCTCGATGGCTCCCCGGCCCTTCATCAGTTGGGATTTTATTATCGGTATGCTTCTTTTTCTGGGTGTTATCGGTGGCTTTGGTTACATAACCTATACAACGGTCATCCAGCCCGGCTTGACCCCCACCCCACCAAAACTCCTGGCGCCGCCGGTCTGGGCGAAGACGCCGCTCTGCTCTTACCCACCGTCACCCCCCTGCCCACCAGCACCCCAACCCCCCTGCCGCCCACCGACACCCCTACCCCCATTATTTATGGCGGCGTCACGGTCGAGCTGCAGCTCAAGCAGCCTTCCTGGATCCAGATTCTGGTGGACGATGTCAAAACCTTTGAAGGCATCCTGCAACCGGGCGAAAGCAAAAATTGGACCGGGCAGCGCCGGGTCGCTATTCGCGCCGGCAATGCCGGAGGCGTGGAAGTTATCGTTAACGGGATCAATCGCGGGGTGATGGGCGGCGAAGGCCAGGTGGTTGACCAGATTTGGGAGAAGGTGGATGATCCTTCGGTGCTGACCCCCCAACCGGATCCCGCCAACACCCTCTCTCCGACGGTAACACCGCCCGCTTCGCCTGACGGCGAAACGCCGCTTCCTCTGGAGTCGGTCCCCCAAACCCCTTCCACTGAGGGCCAACCTTCGGCCACACCGCAATCATAGTTTTCTGAGGCAACGGAGGGCAAGACCTCCCGCGGCTGCGCAGGTGACCCGGTGTCGGTTGATAACGCTCTACCACTCTGTTGTCAGCGAATGACAGTCATGATAAAATTTGAATAAGGCCGACCCAGTCGGGGCGGCTTTTTTGTTGTATATGCGGGGATAGTTTGGCGATTTCAATAAGCTGCAATCTCACTCATTTCTAATCCATTTCCAAAGGCTCTAAACTCTATGCACTTATCTACTGAACGCTTAGTTGCGCTACAACATCGCGACTTCAGGCTTTTATGGGTCGGCCAATTAATCTCTATTACCGGCACCCAAATGCAGATAGTTGCCGTTGATTGGCATATTTACCAGTTGCTCAGAGGCCAGACCTACACTCTTTTGTTGTTTGGGTGGGAAATCCCCTTGCAAGCCGAAGCTTTGGGGTTGGGATTATTAGGATTGATGCGCGTTTTTCCAGTAATCGTCTTTGCCTTGCTGGGGGGGATGCTGGCTGATACGCGAGATCGTCGCCAGTTGATGATGTGGACTCAGGGCGCAGCCGCCCTTTTTGCGATTATTCTTGCCGTAATCACCTTAACTGGCAATGAAAGTGTAGCTGCTATCTATCTCCTGACCGCCGCCGGGGCTGCCGCGGCTGCTTTTGATAACCCGGCCCGGCAATCCTTGGTGCCCAACTTGGTTCCCCGCGAACACTTGACCAATGCAGTCAGCCTCAACACGCTGATGTGGCAGATTGCCACCATTGTTGGCCCGGCGCTGGCCGGCCTCTTAGTGGGAGCTTTTAATATTGGCCTGGTCTATATTCTCAATGCCTTGTCTTTTGTCGCTGTTCTTGTGGCCTTACTCATGATGAGTTACCGCGGGCAGGCCGCCGCCCAAAATACCAGTGTGGGCTGGTCAGCCCTGGTTGAGGGACTACGATTCACCTATAAATCTCGACTCATCTGGAGCACCATGCTGCTCGACTTTTTTGCCACTTTTTTCTCCTCGGCCCGCACGATGCTGCCCATTGTCGCCAGCGATATGCTGGGAGTAGGCGTACAAGGGTACGGCTTGCTGGCGACGGCACAGCCGATTGGGGCGGTATTGGCCGGTTCGATTCTCTCGCTGCGGCGTGAGATTCACCGCCAGGGAGCCGTGCTGCTGGTTAGTGTCGCTATTTATGGCTTGGCGACGACTTTTTTTGGCATTTCGACCCTCTTCGTCCTCTCGTATTTCTTATTTGCGCTGACCGGAGCGGCGGATACAGTTTCGACGGTCATTCGCGGAACCTTACGCCAGGTAATGACCCCGGACCACCTGCGGGGCCGGATGATTGGGGTCAATATGATTTTCTTTATGGGAGGGCCGCAATTGGGAGAACTTGAAGCGGGCCTGGTGGCCGCCGTTTTTGGGGTGCCTTTCGCCATCGTTTCGGGCGGCATAGCTACTGTCTTATTGACCGGCTGGGTAACCTGGAAGTACCCCCGCCTGCGAACATATACCAGTACTACGGCAGCAGAACTACTCGCCAAATAAAGTGTTTCTTTTACTTCTGCCACAGGTACAGCATTAAATTAGCCGCTGGCTGGAATCCAAGCTGGCGATAGACCTTGACCGCCTGTGGCGTTGAGTGCAGGACGGCGGTCTGATGGCCTCGCCGGCGGGCCTCGTGCAGCGCGGTTAAAGAGATAGCCGTAGCCAGACCGTGACCACGAGCAGGAGGTAGCGTGGCGACCTGATATAAGCCGGCCACCCCCGCGCCTGAAACAAAGCTGCACGCCGCCACCGGCTCGCCATGCCAGAGGCCCAGGTAGCGCTGCCAGGGCAGGCTGTCCTCAACACCCAGGCTGGCCTCCAATTCAAACCATTCGTCGGCAATGGCCGGCGGGGTGCCGGAATTACGCGCCAGCACGGTGACAAATTCGCGCAATTGGCTCAGGTTTTCCACTCGCTTGACCGTAAAATCGGCTGGGAACGGCAAATTCTCGTTGAGATCGGCCAGCTTCAAGCTCATCCCCTGCAACGGGAAAACGGGTTGAAAATGGTACGTCTCCAGGTACTCGCCCAACTGCGCCGGTTGCGTAGCTGGCCCAACAAACCAGTAAATTGCCATCTGGCGGGCCTCAGCATCGTACAGCAGGCCGTTGATGAAGGCGTGGGCTACTTCAGGCGTGGCAAATTTGGCCCGCAGCACCGTGTTGAATAGGTAGTTGGGGTAGGCAATATCTGTGGTGAACCAACTGATCTCCGGCTCGACAAAAAAGCGCATGTGGGCCGACTCGCTCAGATAGACAAAGCGGGCCAGTAGATTGGCTTCGAGCAGGATATTCTCTTCTCTTGAAGTCTTGGTTTCCGTCGTATTCATGATTGTTTTTCCTGTCAGCATAGTGTTTTTGTCATTTTGATCGTTGGTAACAGCACCCCATCCGGCAGGTTGACCTCCACCCGCTCGACCTCCTTAAAGCCGCAAGCGGCGTAGAGGGGTGCGCCGGTCAGGGTGGCCAGCAGTTCCAGCCGGGTGAAGCCGGCCCGGCTGGCTGCGGCCTGGCATGCGCTCATCATTTGACGGCCAATGCCCTGCCTGGCCCAATCAGGATGGACATAAAAGGCGCGGATTTTGGCGGGATCGCGGTGGGGATCGAGTAAATTGTCCTCGGCCTCGCCTTTGGCCTGGTCGCCACCGTAGAGTGTTTTGCGCCGGCTCCAGCCGCCGGCCCCCACAATGTAGCCGTCCATTTCAACCACGTAGTAAGTTCCATCCTCGATAATAAGCCGGGTATCTACCCCAAAGATATATTTGAGGGCGCTCTCGATTTGCTGCGGGTTGTAATCTCGTCCGCCCAAGCCGCGCACCGAGACTTCAATCAGCCGGGCCAGGGCCGGAATATCATCCTGGCGAGCTTGGCGTAACTTTAAATCAATCTTATTGATACTTGGCGCGATGTTCATGGGAACGATTCCTTCTAGAATATGTCTCTAAGAAAAATCTGTGTTATACTCCAACTGTACCACACTGCTGCGAAAAAAATGCGCCCTACGTGCGAAATAAAAGCGAATTACGAATAAGTTTTTGAATAATGCAGAATTTGCAGCTTCATCTGTTGGGCAAGCCGGAAGTCTATTTGAACGGCCGTCCCCTAACGGAATTTGAGACCAGCAAAGCCCAGGCGCTGCTTTACTACCTGGCCGTGACCGGTCGCGCCCATAGCCGGGACACCCTGGCCGATTTGCTCTGGGGCGACATGGACGAGGCCACGGCCAAACGCAACCTGAGCAAAGCCCTGTCAAACCTGCGCCATCTGCTGGAGCCTTACTTGCTGATTGACCGGCAAAGCATCGCTTTCAACCAGGAAAAACCTTATGAACTGGATGTGGCTATTTTTCAGGCAGCGATTGAGGGGAGCAGTTTGCTTGAACCCAGCAAGCCGGAAGACTTGTCACCGCTGCGTAAAGCGGTCAACCTCTATGGGGGCGATTTTTTGGAAGGGTTCTATATCAGAGAGGCGCTGGCTTTTGAAGAGTGGCTGACCAGCCAGCGCGAGCAGCTTCGCGAGATGATGTTGCAGGGGTTAGACTTGCTGGTTAGGGGTTATACTGACCAGCAGAGTGATGATGCCGCCGGGCTTGAGTATGCCTCGCGCTTGCTGGCGCTGGACCCCTGGCGAGAGTCGGCCCACCGGCACATGATGCTGCTGCTGGCTCGCGCTGGACAGCGCAGCGCGGCCCTGGCTCAATATGAAACCTGCCGGCGGATTTTGGCCGAGGAGTTAGGTGTCGAACCGCTGGCCGAAACAACGGCGTTGTACCAGCGGCTCAAAGCCGCCGCCCCGCCGCCGCACAATCTACCCCCACCCCCCAATTCTTTTGTGGGGCGCACGGCTGAGTTGAAGCAGGTAGAACTGCACCTGCACAATCCGGCCTGTCGCTTGTTGACCCTGGTCGGGCCGGGAGGCATCGGCAAAACCAGTCTGGCGCTTGAGGCCGCCCGGCGCTGTACCCGGCCAGAACCGGCGCTGAGTGAAGCCGGGTTTGCCGATGGGGTCTATTTTGTCAACCTGGCTCCGGTTGGCGTGGGGACAGACCGGCCCGGTGAGCCAAACCCGGCCGATCTGGCTGACCTGTTCGCTTCAGCCATCGCCGAGGCGCTCAACTTCACCTTTCAGGGGCCAACCAACCTGATGAGCCAACTGCTGAAGCACTTGCGCCAGAAGCAGGTGCTGTTGGTATTGGATAACTTTGAACACTTAATGGCCGGAGCCACTCTGCTGATTGATCTGTGGCAGAAAGCGCCCGGCGTCAAGCTGCTGGTCACCTCGCGCGAGCGGCTTAACCTGCGGGAGGAGTGGGTGGTGGAGGTAGAGGGACTGGAGTACCCAAGGGAAGAGAAGAAGAGTGGAAAAGTGGAAGAATGGATGTTGAACAGAGACAGCGTCTCAACTTTCCCACTTTCCAACCTCCCTGCCTTCCACACTTCCAGCCAATATAGCGCCGTAGCCCTCTTTATCCAGCGGGCGCAGCAGGTGCGGGATGGCTTTGCGCTGACCGAGGCCGAAGCGCCGCATGTGATTCAGATTTGCCAATTGGTCGAGGGTGCGCCGCTGGCGCTAGAACTGGCGGCCAGTTGGCTGCGAGCGCTGACCTGCGCCGAAATTGCCCAGGAAATCGAGCGCGGCCTGGATTTTCTAACCACTTCGCTGCGCGATGTGCCGGAGCGGCATCGCAGCATGCGGGCCGTTTTTGAGCAGTCGTGGCGATTGCTGTCGGAAGCGGAGCAAACCGTCTTGCGGCGGTTGTCAGTCTTCCGGGGCGGCTTTCGACGTGCAGCGGCCCAGGAGGTGGCCGGCGGGTCGCTGCTGATCCTGACCGGCCTGGTGGATAAATCGCTGCTGCGGCTCACCGACTCGGGCCGTTACCAAAGCCACGAACTGCTGCGCCAGTTTGCCGCCGAAAAACTGGCCGAGGCGCCATTAGAACTTGAATCTACTCTGAACGCGCATTGCCGTTACTATGGGGATTTTTTGCATCGGCATGAAGATCAGCTAGAAATTGAAGAAGGAGCGGCCAAGCTAAGCGAACTCCTCCCGGAAGCGGATAACATTCGGGCCGGTTGGGAACGAGCCATCACCGCCGACTGGCCGCTAGCCATCCCGGCTATGGTGCAGTATGTTCGGGCCATGCGTCTCTTTTACAGCGCCTGTGGCTGGTACCACGAAGGTATAGCCTTATTTGATAAAGCTATTCATCGCTTGGAAACGGTAGGGGCTGAGTCCAATGATGTCCAGCGGCGCGTTGTTTACGGTCGTTTGCTGTTACAACAGGCTATGCTCTGCCAGTATCTCAGCCGCTTCGCTGAGGCCGAAGCGCTATGCAGTCGCAGTCTCGATGCGCTGCAAGGTACCGGAGCCGACCGTGACGAGGCGGCCACCCTCCGCCGGCTGGGCGCTTTAAATTACGTCGGCGAGAAATATGACCTGGCCCCCGCCTACCTGGTCAAGAGCTTAGCCCTGCTCGATCCGGCCAAGAGTCCTGTCAGTTATGCCAAAACCCAGCTCTTTCTGGGAATGGTAGCGCACGAATTTAAGCAGTACCAGCAGGCTGAGCAGTTGTTGGGCGAGAGCATCGCCACTTTGAAATCGTTCGGCGAGCTGCGTTACCGGCACTTTGGCCTGGGTTATCTGGCCGGTACTATGTATGCCCTGGGCCACCCGGTAGAAGCAAAGCGGCTGATGGGGGAATGTCTGAGCCAGAGAGAGCTTATCGGCGACCCGCGCACGATTCCACACATGCTATACCATATCCGTGGGATTTCCGGTTTAATGGACGCGGCGTTAGGGCACGAAGCCAGGCGTATGCTGCAAACAATCATCGCTATTTGCCGGGAGAACGCCGATGATTGGGGTGTGACCCTTTCGTTAAGTCAGTTGGGTTATACTTTTTGCCGGTTGGGTGAGTATGACGAGGCTGAACGGTGTTTTCGTGAGACATTACAGTCGGCCATGAAGCAGCCTATCCTGCCGATGGCGCTGGAGGCTCTGGTAGGGCTGACTCTGCTCCTGACCAAACCGGGTCCACCCTCGCCAGAAAACCAGGAATGGACCTTCACCAGTCTGGCCCTGGTGCTCAACCATCCTGCCACTACCCGCCCCACCTATGATCGGGCGGCCACATTGCTGGCCGAGTTAGAGGAGACCGGGCTGCCGCCGGAAGTAGTGGCAGCAGCTCATGAGCGGGCACAGGCGCTTACGCTGGAAGCGTTGGTTGAGGAAATACTGTCCACAAGCTAAAGAGACGTGTTCCAGATGAATTGGACCCGGCCATCCCGCCGGGCGTGGCTGGCGGGGATGCCGCCCTGTTCCCGGATGTAGGCAATCAGTTCGTCACGCAGGAATAAATTGGTGTCCAGCCGGGGCCAGGGGTGTATATCTAGCAGCGGCAGATGCAAAACTTCGCCGGCATATTTCTGCCAGGGCAGAGCCGCCTGCCGCACAAAACTGCTACAGCTAATCAGGAAAGAACGCCCCAATTGTTCATCAAGCGGCAGCCCATCAACCGTAATATCAAGGGCGTGGGCGGTGTGACGACTCTGGCCCAGATCAATCTTGTAGCGTACCTGGCGGCTAAAATGAAGGAAGCCTCGCTCGGTGTGCGGCTTGCCGGGACGGTCGGCTCGGCGGGCGTTATCATTTAAAAGAGCCTTGAGCTGGGAACCGGTGATCCAGCACAGCCGAATGGTATCGGCAAAAGGCATAAGATTAAACCAGTCGCCAAAGGTTAACTCGCCGCCTACCGGCACGCCGCAGCGCACGTTAGAGGCGTCCAGAATGGCTAAATCTGCATCATAACCGTTGGCCCGGCAGCGGGTGACCATAGCATCGGCAATAAAGTTGGCTAAGGCGGATTCGTCGGCGGCAAAGGCGTTGCGAATAGCATCGGTGCCGAGATCGGGATGGGGGGCCACACAGCCCAAATGGCGGGCAAAAACGGGCCTGACCCTATCCACCAGGGGCTGTACTTCTTGCCGTTCAAACGCTTCATCAATGGGCAGGTCCGCCGTGGGCGTCAGCCGCACATTGGTTGCGGTGGCGCTGTGCTGGATGGTTATATCTACCTCGCCCACAAATCTCCCTAACGTACCCGCCTGAACAATGGGAATATCGTTCACAATGTTATAGGCGCTGAGGCCCTGCTCGTTCAGCGCGTTGTGAGTGTGGCCGCCAACAATCAGATGCACACTTCCGAGGGGGAGGCTGCGAGCAAGCTCGACATCACCGGCCTCACTCACCGCTCCCAAATTAGAATTGAGGCTATAGCCAAGATGACTCAAGATGATCATAACGTCGCACAACGGGCGCATGGCCGGCAAAAGGTTGTGGATAGTCTGAACCGGATTAGTCACGTGAATGCCGGAGTCGAGTTGGGGTTTGATGCCGCCGGGCGTAATTAAACCGATCAAGCCAATACGAATGCCTTTGACCACCAGGATAGCAGCCGGGTAGTACAGGCCGGCCAGCCAGCGCGAACCGATGAGATTGGCTGCCAGGAGTGGAAAGCGAGCTTCCCGGCTAATGGCGTGGGCTAAGAGCTGGGTGCCCATATCGAGATCATGATTACCCAGCGTGGCTGCATCTATACCGGCGGCAGAGTAGAGGCGATAACCGGCGTGCAACTCATATGACTCAGGGTCGTCTCCCAGCAGTTCATCAAAAACGGCTCCAACCAGATCATCGCCTGCAGACAGGGTCAACACCGCGCTATGCGGGTTATGGCGGCATTGCTGGCGCGCTTCGCGCAAGCGCCAGACGATTTTGGAAAAAACCGGCTGAGGACCATACGGGGTAAATCGCGAGATATGGCCGTGCAAGTCGTTGATATGCAGGATTTTCAGGCGGAAGGGGTCTGTCAGCAAGTCGGCGCGTGCCGGCGGTAGGGCAACGTTCTCAGGGGGAATAATATTACGGATTGGCGCGGCCGTTGGATCTCCGACCAACAGAAATAGCTGCGCCTCATCCGCGCCGTGAGGATTGGGTATTCCCCGGATGATTTGGATACAGCCTTGGGGCTGGGATAATCGGGTTTGGGTCATAGCGCCTCAAGCGATACGGGTGAACATTTCCGGAGTTGTTTGGTCAAGGGGAAGCTGGCCGGCAGAGAAGCAGCGAAGTTCTTCAACGGCCATTTCACCCAGGGGACTACGTTCATCTTATCCTTTGACCGCGCCTTCCACCATGGCCCGAAAGAAGCTTTTCCGCGTGAACAAGAAGAGGATGACCATCGGCAGGGCGATCAAAATACATGCAGCGGCAATGACCTGCAAATTGATGATATTCTGGCCGAGAAAATCATAGAGACCAAACATAGCCGGCTTGTGCTCATTTTTGGCAACAAGCAAATAGCCGGCGATAAACTCGTTCCAGACGCTGACAAAGGTAAGCAGAAAAACTGCCATCATGCCCGGTGTTGCCAGCGGCATGGTGATGCGCATGAGCGCGCCCAGCGGACTGCAACCATCAATCAGGGCTGCCTCCTCCAACTCACGCGGGATGGCGTCAAAAAACCCTTTGGCAATCCAGACACTGAGGGGCAGATAAAACCCCATGTACACAAGAATAATGAAGATCCGGTCGTCGTAGAAGGGTAACGATGCTTTGCGCAGCGTCACGCTCATCTGGTAGAGGGCCAGCAGGTTGGTGAGCAACGGCACACCTGTGATCGCCAGAATACCCGTCATCAGCGCGCCATGTCCCCAAAAACGATAGCGCGAAAAGGCATAGCCGGACATCCCGGCCAAAAGCACGACCAGCAGCGATGAAACCGTAGCATACAACATGGTGTTAGGGAGGTAGATGCGCAGCATGTTGCCCGTCAGGGTGAATGGCAGCAGCCAACCTGACGACGGTTTGGGCGCTAACACGCGGTAGTAGCCCTCTGTAGACCAGCGGCACGCACTTAGATCAAAGGCCTGGGTGGGTGTATCGCAGGGAAAAATCACAGGAGGCTTGCGGGTGACGTCCTGCTCTCGTTTGAAGGAGATCAGCACGGTCGTGGCAATGGGCAATGGCAAAGAGACAGATCAGGATGAGCGCACCGTTGACCAGCAATCGTTCCCAGGTTTGGCGAGAGGGAAAGGGTAGCAGGCGCATATCAGATATTCCTTTCCTTTAAACGGGTCATGCGCAGCGTGCCCGCAATGAGTAACCAGTTGATGACGGCAATCATCAAGGCTAATGCCGCCGCCCGACCGAATTGAAGCTGGCGCCAGCCGATTGAATAAAGCAGGTAGCTTAACACTTCGGTTGATGTCCCCGGACCACCGCCGGTAAGGCTAAAGACCATGCCGACGCCGTTCATGCCGCTGAGCGTCAGGCTGAAAAGGGCCACGACCAGGGTCGGCAGCATGAGCGGAATCATAATATAACGGACAACCTGCCAGCCATTTGCGCCGTCGATGCGGCTGCTTTCGACGATCTCGTGGGGGACCGTCTGCATGGCGGCCAGCAGCAGCAGCGTGATAAACGGCAGCGCCCGCCAGGCTGAAGCCAGGATGAGAAAGGTCATCGCCGGCGCAGGCGGAAATGGAAAATTACCAAACCACGGTCGTGGCGGTACAGCCGTCAGCACCGATAATCCATTGGGTGGGAATATCGCCGGGTTTTGCAGGATGCCGGAGAGCAGCCCGTAATCGGGTATGACCAGTAGCCGGAACACCAGCCCGGCGATGATATCGGCGATGATCCACGGGATGAAGAGCAAGGTGATATAAAGGCCGGAGAAGCGCAGTCTGCGATTGAGCAGGAGTGCGATGATAAAGCCGAGGACCATCGTCAAGCTGGCATAGCCGACAAGAAAGACAATCGAGTGGCCGACGCTTTCATCAAACAGACCCATCCCCAAAAGGCGTTCGAAATTCCTGAAGCCGACGAACCTCCAGCCCGACGGCTCTCTCTCTTGCAGGCTCAGCCAGACGGTATAGAGGGCAGGATAGACCTGGATAGCAAGCAGGACAATGACGGTCGGCAGGATCAACCAAAAAGGGAGAGAATTGCGCAACGGGTTTCTGCTGGCCCAACGAGGCAACGTCTTTTGCATAGAAGTAATCAACCTTTTTGCGGAGATTGGCGATGAGGAGTATCCGAAAACCTGTCAGGTCTGACAGACCTGACAGGTTTGAAACTGAGTTTTCGGATAGGCTTTTAGTTGCCGGCGTTGTACTCCTCTTGAGTCTTGGTTAGCTCTGCGGCAATGTCGGCGGTGGGGTCTTCCTTGATAAGCTTGTAGACAGTCTGCATGACCAGCATCTGGGCTTCTTGGGGCCGCAGCAGCGAGCCCCACCAGGGCCGGCATGCGCTGGCTTCAATCACCTTTGCCGCCTCCTGGTAGAAGGGTGTCTGGAAGCGTTCGTCAGATTGAGTCGCCTTAAGGGTGGGGAAGCCGCCGCCAGGACCCAGTACCCAATCCGCATTTTGCTCGGGACCCATCACCCAGTTGATGTAATCGTGAGCTCCCTCCGGATTCTTGCCTCCGACGGGCATAACCAGAATGTTCGCTTCAACGCTGCAGCCCGGTTTGTTGCCCTCAGGCGCCACGAACGGCGACAGGTAGACATCGCCGGCGGCAATGGCATCCAGCATATCTTGTTCGTTGCCCTTCGCATACTTGGTGCCGTTCGGGGCTGTCAGCGGGTTCACGTAGCGGTAACCGAAAAGCCCTGTGGGAAATGAGCCGGCCGACGCATCCTTGAACGCTTCCTCTTCCTGGAACCCACCGGCGAAGACGATCTCGGGCGCGTAACCCTTGGCTACAATTTCGCGCATGAACTCGATTGCGGCAATGTTCTCGGGCGTGTTGAGCAGCATATTGCCCTGACCATCATCGAGCGCGCCGCCAAAGGAGGCGATGGTCGTCCAGACAAACCGCGTCGTGCCTTCGCCTTCGAAATCGGTTGAACCAAAGAAGGTAATCGCATACAGGCCCTCTTTTTTCAGCCGCTCGGCCTCTTTAAGAAATTCTTCGGGGGTTTTGGGAAAGCCGTTGGGGAAGCGATCCTTCCAGACATAGACAAGGTGAGGCCGTTGGGCGATGGGAATGCAGTAGAGCTTGCCGTCCGGCCCCTTGCAGGAATTGATCGCGTTGGGATCAAGGTCGGCAAACCACGGCTGTGCCTCGGCCCACTCCGTCATATCCTGCAAGGTTCCATTCTGGTAGAAGAGATTGAGCATGTTGCTTTGACCCTCAAAGACATCGGGTACCTCGCCGCCGGCCTGCACCGCCGCAACCAGTTCAGTGGCCATCTTATCAAAGGCCTTCGGCTGATTCACCCAGTTCCACTTACCCGCAAACTCCTCGTTGAAGAGCGGGATCGTCTTGCGCAGATACTCGTTCCCCACGCGTTCGTCGCTGGCCGGGTCTTCATTGTTCTGGTCGTACTGGTACCAGGTGACAAAATCCTTTACCTCAGCCGCTTCCGCCGCTTCGGTTGGCGCTTCTGTGACTTCCGGCGCTGCGGTCGGCGCCTCCTCCTTGACTTCTGGCGCTGCTGCTGGTGCCTCCTCCTTAACTTCCGGCGCTGCCGTTGGCGCAGCACCACAAGCCACTAACACCAGAGAAAACAGCAAGGCACTTACAACTAAAACCCATTGACACTTCATGATAGTATCCTCCTTTGTTTGTCAAGTTTACAGATATTTTGCCGTCCAATCTTACCGAATTTACTCCATGTCTGTGAGCGAATCTTTACACCTCCTTTTTTGTACTTTAAGACCATCTCGGAAAGCTTTTGTAAGCCATCGCCCTAAGCTCACGTCCCACGCCCGTAGAACGTAGGACGATGGCTTCTGAAGAAATGGCCCAGACTTCTCCACTATCCGGGAGAACTCCTTTCTAAAGGAACTACCTAAAAAATACCGGCTATAAGTTTTTGCGTTGTCGGCAGATATGTTCGCCCATACTCAAAGTTACCTCTCCATAATAAATGTGAACCGGGTTGAAGTGGAGGGGCGTCCAAGCTTCTAGGAATGCAAATGGTAAATCGCATTCCTCCATTGATCTGAACGCATCCAGTTAAAGAGGGGATAAAGTGCCAGTAAAATTGTATTTTGTGGACAGACAGATATTAGTACAGAATCACATTCCGCACAAAAATTAACAGAGCTATCCGGTCTGTAAATTTATGTCAAATCAGCAGTTTCGGCTAATGCCGCCAGGGGCAGAGGGTGGATGGGGGGACGAACGGTGAACACACCCGCCGCCTCGATACGCTCGCGGTCTGAGCCTGGCCTAGCGGCTTCATCCGCGATGGCTCGGGCGACCCATTCGCCGCACATGCGCCCCTGGCAGTTGCCCATCCCACACCTGGTCAGTCCTTTAACCTCGTTGACCGTTTGCGCTCCGCTTTGCACCGCGGCTCTAATTTCGGCCAGCCGGACCTCCTCACAGCGACAGATGATGGTTTCGTCGTTGGCCAATTGATAAAGGCCGGGACCGGGCGTGAACAGTCTATCCAGCATAGCCGCGAACCGGCGTTCACGAGCCAGGGCCGGCTGCAGACGAGCCAGAGCGGCCTCGGCGGCTGGCTCGCTGAGCCGTCCCACCTGCCGGACCGCGGCCAGCCCGGCGATGCGCCCCTCGACCCGCGCCAGGGCCGCGCCGCCGACGCCAGCCCCATCCCCTGCCGCGTAAACGCCGGGGCAGGTCGTCTGCAAATTCTCGTACCGCCGTGGCACCCAGCCGCCCCACGCCGGCCTGAAATCGTGGTTGCAGCCTAGCAGCCGGCTCAATTGGGTGGCCGGCGTAAATCCGTACCCCAGCAGCAGGGTATCTATGCGGACGATTTGCTCGCTGCCGGGAAGCGGCCGCCAGTTGGCATCCAGCCGGGCGATGACCGCTTCTTCGACCTCGCTTTGGCCGCGAATTTCAATGACCGACCAGCCGGATCGCAGCGGCACGCCAGCCCGGCGCAGGGTCCGCCCGTACGTCCAGCCTTCCCGCAGTCGTGCCCACTGGCCCCACAGCGCCGGCAGAGATTGTATCCCCTGCCATAGCGGCACAGAGGCCCCTTCCAGCACCGCAACCACCTCCGCGCCCGCATCAACTAATTGAGCCGCCACCGCCAGTTGCAGCGGCCCGCTGCCCGATAGCAGGATGCGGCGACCGGGCAGTAGCCGCTGGTGTTTCAACAAGGTTTGAGCGGCTCCAGTGGTCATTACGCCCGGCAGAGTCCAGCCCGGTAGAGGGACGGGCCGCTCGTACGTTCCGGTGGCTAAAATGAGCGCCCGCGCTTGCAGCCGGGGCGGCGCTGCCGGGCCGTGCAGGGTCAGCAGCCAGCCACCGGAACTGTCTGGGGCTGGAAAAGCGCCCCAAACAACCGTGTCCGTCAGCAGTTGGATGTTGGCTGCGTCTAGCCGCTGCAAAAGCGCTGCCCCCTCGCTTTGAGGGAGACCTACGGCATTGCCCCTAAACTTGGCGGGCAGTTGCTTGAAATACTGCCCGCCAGGCCGCGGGTAGCTGTCTATCAAGGTGACCGTGGCCGCCGCCTCTGCCGCGATAAGGGCGGCTTCCAGCCCGGCCGGACCGGCGCCAACCACGGCCAGGTCTACCTGTTGGTTCACAATCTCATCTCGGAATGCGTTTCGATGACCATGCCGGCAGTCACCAGGGTGATGCAGGCGCGTATGTTGGGCGCACCATCAACGGTAACCAGGCAATCGTAACAGATGCCCATCCCGCAGAACAGTCCCCGCGGGTCGCCGTTCTTAAGCGTGTGGCGAAAGACTCGCCGCCCCTCGGCCAGCAGAACGGTGGCGACCGTTTCGCCGGCAAAGGCCGTGACCGGCTGGCCATTGATGGTGACGGTGAGCTGTTCACCCCGTTGAACCGGGGGCAGCAGTTGGCTTGCTTGCGTGATTCTCATTATGATTCCGTCGTAAGTTTTAGTGAATCTGCGCCACCTCCCGGTCGGGCGAGAAGGGGGTCAGGTCAAGCCCGCCGTGCCCTTGCACCACCAGTTGAGCTACGGTCTCGCCGACCAGCGGCGTCACAATAACGGTTGATTTGAAGGCCGTGGCCAGGATCAGTCCCCCGATGCCGCCAACCGGGCCGAAGAACGGCAGCCCGTCGGCGGTAAAGGCCACCGGCGCCGCCCAGCCACGCAGCACCCGCAGGCGGCGCAGCGCCGGGAAGTAGCGGCCTACGACCCTGGCAATGGCGGCCTGTCCGGTCGGGGTTGCCGCCGAGCCGAGGTCAGCGGTGACGAGACCCGCCTCGCCCAGCAGAAAATGGCCGTGTGCGGCCTGCGAGATGGCCAGTACAGCCCCTGCGGTGTTAGCGTCTGCGTCCTGCATCTCCTCAAAAAACGCGGCGGAAGCAATGTGATTGTTAAGCAGCCGCTCGGTCGGCTCGGTGACGATGGCCTGGCCGTGCACGTGTGGGATGGACCAGTTTCGGCCCAGCAGTTGCCCCAACCGCGGGGTCCATGCGCCGGTGGCCAGCACGACCACACCAGCGCCGAACATGCCCCGGTCGGTTTTCACCCCACGCACCTGCCCGCCGCTCAGATCAAAGCCGGTTACGGTGGTGTGAGTGTGCAGCGCCAGCCCCTTCTCGCGGGCGCGGCGCAGGTAAGCCCACAGCAGGGCGAAGGGGTAGACCTGCCCCTCGTGGGGATGGTAGCAAGCTCCCAACACACTGTGTGGGTTGAGCAGGGGTTCAAGTTCGGGCAGCCGGTCGGCCGGGACCAGCTCGGCGGCAATGCCGGCGGTGTGCAGCGCGGGCAGCCGGTCGGCCATTAGCTGCCACTGCGCTTCGGTCTCGATTAGCAGCAGGCTGCCAATCCGGCGGTAGCCAACCGAACATTCCAATTCGGCCTCAATCTGCTCGCAACGGGCGAAACCGGCGGTGACCAGCGGCAGGCTGTGGGCCAGTTCGGCATCCTGTACCTGTACGTTGCCGTAGTTGGCCCGCGACGCGCCGGCAGCGACACCGCCCCGCTCCAGCAGGGCGGTTTTTAGCCCGGCAGCAGTCAGATAGTAGGCTGTCGCGCAGCCAATGTAGCCCGCGCCGATCACCAGCGCATCATAAGTGGTCATTGTTATGGTTCCCAATTGGTAGCACCCGGATTCTAACATAGCCGGTATATTTTACCAAGTGGAATCAGATCAGAAAATATAAACGACTTTCATTTTCTCCGCTTTTGGCTTAAAATGAGCACACCGCCCAGATAAAATAGCCTGTCAGCCTTTCTGTATAGGCAGCATAAAACCCTTTCCTGGAGGAACCTTGTCCAGAAATTCAATGTTAGGCTTCTTGACCAAAGTGCTGTCTGCTCTGGGCATCAATGCCGTGCCGGCAGTCGGTTTTTTTGGCCTGGGCTGGGGTTGGGAAAACACCATCCTGCTTTACCTGCTGGAAACCCTGATCGGCATCCTGCTGGTGGTGCTGCGCATCCGACTGCTGGCGCCGGCGCGAGAAGAGGTAATTGGGGCCTCATTGCCCAAGCCCCCGGCCGAAATTTCAACTGGAAAGCGGTCGTCAGCGAAAGTCATCCGCTATGCCTGGCCGACGCCTGTCGGTGTGTTATATGACCGGACGGAAATGCTCAAGAGCTATCTGTTGATCGCCGTAAGCCTCACCGTGGGGACGGCCGTGTTTATGCTTGTTTTTCTATTCTTGCTGATGCGGGTGGAGTTGGACCTGGCTGCGCTCCGCTCCGGGCTGGTGGGGATATTCACCTTTCAACTTTTGAATCTACTGGGCGATTTGGTCTGGCTGCGGGCGCTGTCGCTGGCGCAGGCCGAAAAGCTGCTGGAACAAAATATGGGCCGGGTGGCGCTGCTGTACCTGGCCGTTTTTGCCGGCGTCTGCGCCGCGCCCTTTCATGCTTACGGTTTTTTGCTGCCGTTCATCGGCCTCAAAACAATGGTGGATGTCGGCCAGCCGATTCAGGCCCTGTATCAGCGGTGGTCGCAAACGAAAGCTCAGGGCTAAGCACGAACTCATCTCATTTTGGGATTGGCGGGGTTATTCTTTCAGTCGCTTGTGTTCGGTCACATCAACGAGGGAAACCAGCACTTTTGAGAAAGTTTCCTCGTAACCCGGCACGACGGACCAGCTTAAGGCAAGATTTTTCTGGGTTCCCTTGAGCGTCCGATTAATCGTTTCCTGTTCAACTCTGGTTTTGCCCTGGACGATGGCAATGAGCAGATCTTTAAATACTTCGTACGATTTTTGATTAAAGATTTGAGGCAAGCCTCTCGTAAGTTCTTCTTTACTCCTGGCCTCGTATAACTCCAGGGAAGCTTTATTCATATTGAGGAGCTTGACCCTTTGGGCGCAATTGGTCACCGCATCTGGATGGCTTCCAAAGTATGCTCTGAAATCATTGACCCCTTGCCCCTGTAGCTTCTCGATATAGGTTTTAATGACGGAGAAATCCTGTTCCATCACAGCAATCGGCAAGTTCTCAAATAGACTCCGGTACCTTTCTTCACCCGTTCGCAGCGCCGCTTCCGTGCGTTTACGCACGGTGATGTCCCGGGTGATGCCTATCAAGCCTACAACTTTGCCGTTACTATCCCGGAGAGGAACTTTGGTCGTTAAATCCCAGGTAGTCCTACCGTGCTGGTCAAATGAAACCTCTTCCTGATTAAGGAGGGGTTGGCCCGATTGGATAACCGCCAGGTCATCGGCATACCGCTGCCGGGCGACTTCAGGGGGGTAAAGGTCCAGATCGGTCTTACCAAGCATTTCTTCCCTTGTCGCTATAGCTGCCCCCTTCGCCGCTGCGTGATTGACCAGCAAATGCCGTCCTGCCGTATCTTTAACGTAGATACTGTCCGGTAAATTATCAATCAGGGTGCGCAACAGATTGTGCTCTTTGGCCAGAGCTGCCTCGATATGCTTGCGCTCGCTGATGTCACGCAGAAAGCCGAAGAAAAACCGATCCTGACCAAACTCAACAAAATTCAGGCTAACCTCGACGTCTATCAAGTGGCCATCCTGATGGCGATACTTTGTCTCAAACCGGTCAGCGCCTGTTTTCAGAATAGCCTCAAAATGACTCTGGGTGGTGGTCCCCGCTATATTTTCTTGAACCTGAAGGTCACTGAGATGCATGCCGAGCAGTCCCTTCTGAGGGTAGCCAAGGATACGGCAAAATGCGGGATTGACTTCACGCAGTTGTCCGTTAATGTCCCACACCATAAATCCATCCAACGAAGTTTGTAGAATTAACTCATTTCGCCGGGTTTGCTCCCGCAATGCGTGCTCTGATTGTTCTAGTGAACCTAGCATGGTGTTAATAGCCCTAGCCAGATGCGATAATTCATCTTCACTGGTGGTAGGGACCCGTGCTGATAGATCGCCGCTGACGCCAATCTCACTAACCCTCTGGCTGAGGCGAGTGAGCCGGGAGAGAACCTGTTGCTCCAAAAGCAGGAGGATGATGGCCCCAAATATCAGGCCAACCGCGACTAACGACCCCATCAAATAGGAAACACTGGCCTGACCCTGCTGGTAGATTTCCCGGGGCATATCCACCTGTATTATTAAGGCAGGCTGACCATAAATGTCTGTGAGCAAGCCATAGCCAACGACGGTCTGAGTATCCAGAGGTTGAATAAAGATGGGTACTTCAGCCGACAGTGTCGTTCTGGCTGTCTGAACTTTGGGATCGTCAAACCGGTTCAGGTGAAGCGATAGATGAGTCAATTCGGCCAGATATTGGATTTCGCTTGCGTCCAGATAACGACCTATGATCAGTGTCCCCCGGCTCGGACCTGTACCAGCATTCGTCAAAATTGGTTGTGAGACCACAAGTATGGGATCTTCTGGGAGCAGAATAATACCGGAGATACTGCTCTTCAAGTCAGGGTGACGTAGGAGCAGATTGTCGGGCGATAGTTGAGCCAATAAACTTGGAGGAGGTGGCATTTCTTGTTCAGTCACCAAATCAACGGCTTTGCCAAAGACCACACGGCCAGAAGTATCAACAAACAACATCAGGTTGAGTCTAAGATTTATCAATACTGAGGTATCCAGGTTATCCCCGATGTACTGCTCGTTAGCATCTTGAACGAAGGCGTAAGTATCATCCCAGTTCGACCAGTCGGAGGCAGTACTATTTAAACCGACCAATTCATCCAAAATGACATTCCTGGCTCGGGTAACGTTCTCAGCGGTGTTCTTTCCCTCTAATTGGCTGAAGCTAGCCAGCACAATAAAACGTGAGATGGTATACAAGAGTACCGTCAGGCCAATAAAGGTCAGGCCAATAATAATGATCGTTTTTTGACGAAGGGACATAGTTCTCCAGAACGACTTTGACGGCCAACTCAACTATACCGTTAAGGGTTTGTTGGCGGGTGAGTCGAATGTTTACAATCCAATAATCTGAAGTCGGTGAGCCTATTCGGCACGGATGAATCTTTTGATAGGATAACCTTTATGATTGAAAGTTATCTCCATTATTATAAAAGAAAAGCTTACCTTCTTCTATTAGGATTGTGTTAGGATTATGTTAGAGTATCCTGAAGGTTGAGCGCAGGAAATGTATTTTCGGTGGCCTATTTTATCTTATTGACCCGAATACGGAACAAAGGTTCTGTTGCCGCAGCCACTTGAACCACTTCTGACCGACAAACTCCTGGTCAGCTACCGATCTTCTCCCTTAACCCAACTGCGTAACTTCTAAAGTTGTTATTTCGAGTATTTCAGGTAATATACCCCTTAATAGGTTATTAATAGAGCCATCTCGTCAGGATTAATACAATTGGCGTCCGAATTGGGCTCGTTATTACAAGCTAAAGCGAGGGAAGTATTTCAGCGACTCCTGCGCACCTATGGCGAGCGCCCGCTCAAACCCCGCCGCGAGCCGATGCACGAACTCATTTCAACCATGCTCTCCCACCGGACCACGCAGAAAAATGAGGCAACGGCCTTTGAGCAGATGTGGCAGCATTTTGGCTCGTGGGAAGCCATCCGTGACGCGCCGCTTGTCGAACTGACCGAAACGATTGCCCCGTCTAACTTTGCCGAAGCCAAAGCGCCCAACATTAAAGAAACGCTCCGGCGCATCATTGACGAACGCGGTGCGCCAACGATTGATTTTTTGCGTGACCTGCCTGCCCAGGAAGGGCTGGAATGGTTGATGTCGCTGCCGGGTGTCGGCATCAAAACAGCTTCATTGGTACTACTTTTCTGTTTCTCGAAACCTGTCCTGCCCGTTGACACCCATGTTCATCGCGTCAGCCAACGGCTGGGTCTGATTGGCCCCAAAGTCAATCCGACCGCCGCTCACCCCTTATTGTTGGCCTTGCTGCCGTCTGATCCCCTGGTGCTTTTCAATTTCCACGTCAACATGCTGCGCCACGGCCAAAAGGTCTGTATCTGGGGTACGCCCCGCTGTGAACAATGCCCTTTGACCGATATTTGTGATTGGTATCAAAAGAATAAAACGTAGTGATAGGTGGTTTTATGATGAGTGATGAATTAATGAATCCAACCCCTGCCGGTAAATCTCAGGAAAATCCTGCCCTCAGCCGGGCGGCGCGAACCCAACAAGCAACCCAGGATGAGAAATTTTTAGAGACACCCCAACCAGAGCACAAAATCTTTACCAATACGGACCCATGGCGGGTGCTGCGAATTCTGGGAGAATTTGTGTCCGGTTTCGAAGAGCTGGCTGAACTCGGTCCGGCGGTCAGCATTTTTGGTTCAGCCCGGACTTCGCCAGATGATCCGATGTACCGGGCTGCTATCGAAACCGCCCGGTTGCTGGCCGAGTCCAGCCTGGCGATCATCACCGGCGGCGGGCCGGGGATCATGGAGGCCGGTAACAAGGGCGCGCAACAGGGCGGCGGCGTTTCCGTCGGCCTGAATATTGAGCTGCCGTTTGAACAGGGCACTAACCGCTACGTCCAGATTCCGATCAACTTCCACTATTTCTTTGTCCGCAAGACTATGTTTGTCAAGTATGCTCAGGCCTTTGTCATCTTTCCCGGCGGTTTCGGCACGCTGGATGAATTGTTTGAAGCCTTGACCTTGATCCAAACCGGCAAGATTCGTAACTTCCCCGTCATCCTCTTTGGTTCAGCGTATTGGGCCGGCTTGCTGGACTGGCTGCGCCAGACCATGTTAGCCGAAGGCAAGATTTCCCCGGCAGACCTTGATCTAATCGTCGTCACCGACTCCCCCCAGGAAGTGCGCGACCTGATTACGAAAGCGATGGTCGAAGGCGGTTGGTCCCAGGAGAAAGAAGACGCGGCCCGCGAGGAAACGCGCAAGGTGTACCAGCAGGGGGGCGCCGCTAAAGCATCAGGCTGAGAGGCAAAGGACGTTGAAGCGCCCTTAATTGGCTGACAGTCTTAATATTTCACCGCTGAGGACGCAGAGATTTTTATTAATCCTGAGAGCATTCGGAAACCTCCGCTTAAACTTTTCCTGCGGCGTCTGTCCGGCGATGAAGTCGCCGGACTACAAAACTGTGCCTGATTAATCAGGCTAAAGCCGAGTTCGCTCGGCGTTGTTTTATAGCCCTGGCATTCATGCCGGGGCAGCTCAGGCCGGCGTAATTTCTTGAAGTTCGGCTTCCAGCCTCTTAAGCTCTGCTTCGACCTCTTCGATTTCCCGCACAATATGCGAGGGCACATCCAGGCCGTACTTGGCTCGCTGCACCTGAAGAGTCCGGAGCTTGCGCGTTTGGATGTCAATCAACTCCAGCAAATGCTCCTGCCTCGACTCCCACTCTGACCCCTCGCCGCCAAGCTCCCTTTTTTCCGCCATCAACCTAGTTTTATCCAGTACGTCGTCAATTAAACTCCACACATTCACCATTTGAAAACTTTTTTGGCATTGAATCTGCTCCTGCCTGGCCCCAGTGAACTTTTTTAATACCTCGAGTGGGTAAAAGTGGGGGTCCTGGCCCTCTTTGCAGCCGGCGCAGTTGCAGGGGATCAATTTGTTGACCTTCAAGCGGCGGTAGCTGTCGTGGATTTTATCCAGCTCGTAGGTCACGATCGTCAGCAGTTCTTTTTTGTGCTGACCTGTGATCCGGACTCTGATCTCCCGCCGGTCATAACGTTCAATCACTTCAGCCCGGGTTCGATCTTTCTCTAAGATCATGCCGCTTTTCCAAACATAGCGTTGATCGGCAATCCAAGGGTGCATAGCCACGATGAATTGAGTCAGGATGCCCTTGGGCATAAAGTCGTAGGTGTAGCGCAGGATGAGGTTGTTGCTGTCGGGCCAGTCGTAGTGGGGTTGGTTGGCGCTGAGCAGTTGCGGGGCGATGTAGTCGCCGCTGCCGGGGATTTGGTAGCACAGCTTGAAGTTGATCATCAATTGCAGCAGTTCATCCTGCATGGCGGTATAAGTTGGCTCGTGCCAGATCGTTTCCAGGTCGGCCCGGTTGAAGCGGCCCAGGTTGCGCATCACTGTCTTGTCGTCCAGCACCTTGTAGACCGCCGCCGTGCCCCACTCCGGCTTGAGGATGACCGTCTTTTTCAGCAGCGGGTCGGCCTGAAAGTGGAGGCACACGCCCAGGTCGTGCAGGTAGCCGCTCAACTGCAAGCTGTCCTTGAGCTGCTGGAAGCCGTTCTGGCGGCAGATGTCCAGGTACGCCTCCAGGCTAATATAGTTGCGCGGATCATTTTCCAGGGCCTCGCGCACTTTGACCCAAGTTTTAGGTAGCTCCGTGCCGATGTGGGGCAGGTGGCTAAGGTAGTGCTTCATCTGGCTCAAGATGTCCACTAGGCCGCGATTGGTAGCCAGGTTGGCCGCCAGCGTCTCCTTGAGATTGGTGAACTGCCCCCGGAGCTGGCGCTCGTTGATATCGCGGTGACGGTCCTGCTTTTCGTTCAGGACGATCAGCAGCGGGCTGTTGTCGCTCAGCAGCTCGACGATGTTGAGCCAGTAATAAAAATCGGTGTCCTCTTTGCGGCTATCGGCTACCAGGGCATAGAGCGAGCGCTTGGTCAGGAAAAACTGGTGGGTGGCGTGGTAAATCTCCTGCCCGCCGAAGTCCCAGATGTTGACGCGGAAGGTTTTTTGCCCCGGCCCCCCTCCAACTCCCCCTGGAGGGGGGATGGCAGCAGCTTCCCCCCCTTTGGGGGGGATTGAGGGGTGGCTGGGGCTAAACGGAAACTCCCACCTGATCACCTCAATCCCCTTCGTCGAAACTTCATCCTCGCGCAGTTGGTAGCCCGCATCCTCGATCTTCTTCGCCAGCGTTGTCTTCCCCGCCCCCCCCTCGCCGACGATGAGCAGCTTGGCTTCATACAGGGTGTCTTTACCTTCGGCTACCAACTGCCGGAAATAGTTTTTGATTTTCTCAATATCTGGGTCGCCCTTTTTACTGAGATTAACGACTTCCGGTGGTGGGGTTTCAATCGGATTACCCACTAAACCAAGCGAGGTCAGGTTATGCAATTCGGCAATTGCGTCTGGGAGGGTGATTAGTTGATTGCTACGTAAATCAAGCGAGATCAGGTTTTGCAGTTGAGCAATCGCGTTTGGGAGGGTGATTAGTTGATTGCTACGTAAATCAAGCGAGGTCAGGTTTTGTAGTTGAGCAATTGCCTCTGGGAAGGTGGTTAAGTGATTACGATTTAAATCAAGTGAGGTCAGGTTTTGCAGTTGAGCAATCGGATCGGGGAGAGTGGTTAATTTATTATAACTTAAATCAAGTGAGGTCAGGTTTTGCAGTTGAGTAATCGGATCGGGGAGAGTGGTTAATTGATTGTTACTTAAATCAAGTGAGGTTAGATTCTGCAATTGACTAATCGGATCGGGGAGAGTGGTTAATTGATTGATGCTTAAATCAAGTGAGATCAGGTTTTGCAGTTGAGCAATCACGTTTGGGAGGGTGGTTAATTGATTATAGCTTAAATTCAATACCTCCAATTGAGTCAACTCAAACACTTCGGCGGGGATTTGGGTAAGCTTTACCCCACTTAAATCCAATTCTTTAAGTTGCTTCTCTTTGGCTTCACATATTTTAGCGAGGATAGCTTTGGGCATTTCGCTCATCGTCGGAATCCTTCCGCTGCGGTTGGGCTTAAATTTGTCACACTATAGGGCCAGTATACCATAAGTTGGGGGATTTGAACCACGAAGGGCACGAAACGGGCGAAAGGCGCGAAAGTAATGCTTTGCCTTTTCGTGTTTTTCGTAACTTTCGCGGCTTTCGTGGTTCACCCCCATGTTTCTGGAGAGAGCAACTGTTTTGATACAGAACGGCTGAATAGCTAACAATCCGGACTGCTGATGACCCTCTGCCGCCGGCGGTCGGCGGTCGAAAAGGAATTTGAGGTCAGGAGGCTGAAAACAAAGCCAACAAATCGCCCGGTTGCAAAACCTGAACTAACCCGTCCTTAAAATCTTTGGGATTGCGGGTGACCAAATAATGAACCTGTGAGTTTAACGCGGCAGCCATCTGCACGGCATCTTCAAAATCTTTCCAGCCCAGGGCCAGGGCTTTCAAAATTACCTCCTGGTCAACGGGGGCCGCATGAAAAACTTGCAGCAGCTTGGTCATCGTCAGATTGGCTTGCTGATAATCCAGGTGTTTGGCCAGCAGATAATGCAGGGTTGTGACCGAATGGGCCGCCAGGAACGCTTCAAACTCACCCTGTTCGGCCAGCGCCCAGACCGCGGCCGCGCTCTGATAGTGCGGTTCTCTTTTGGCTAAAACGTCCAGGGCGACGTTGGCATCAACTAAAACGCGAAGTTTAGCGGCCATATTTGTCCTCAAGATAAGCTCGATGTTCCTCTAATGAAACATCCGCCGGCAGAATGCCGCTCAACGATTCTAAAATGGGGGAGTGGGACGTCTCCCCGCTTGTCTTAAGCGAGCGTAAAAACTCGGCTACCAGCCGCGAGAGCGTGGTCTGGTGAAGCTGAGCGTAATCTTTGGCCGACTCAATAATTGGTTTTTCAATGCGCAGGGTCAGTTTTGTTTTTTCCATCGGTCTCACTCACTTTATATGGAGTTCATTTGACGTATATTTTAACCAACTTTGTACGTCTGTCAAAGAGATAATGCATATTCACCCTCACCCCCTTGAAGGCTATTTGCCTGGCTCCTTAAAAGGATTTTCCTGATGGCGAGTATCACTCATGAAACTCGCCATTTTTATTGCTTCGGGTATAATTCGGGCGGGAACGTTAAAGGAGACCATTGGTGCTTCGCAAACAATCAAGCCTATGGGCGCGAGCCGTACTTGTACTGTGCATACCGCTTCTGGCCTGCGCCCTGGCCAAGCAAACCCCGCAGCCGGCCCCAACCCTGGAACAACTGGCCTTTGAAGTCCAAACCGCCACGCCGACCTTCACCCCGGTCCTGGGCTTGGCCGGCGCCCCCACCAATACCCCCGATCCCAATGCCACCCCAACCCTCACCTCGACCTTGACCCTCACCACCACCGGCACTCAGGAAGCCGCCACCCCTGCCTCTCCGCCGACCTCGCCCCCTGAGCCGGACGTGGCGGCGGTCCAGGCAGCCCCGCCAGACACGCCCACCCCGCCCCCGCCCGCCCCGACTGCTGTGCCTATTCAGGGAGGAGCCTGGGATTTTGAAGATGGTTTCAGCCAGTGGGGCAATCCTTACGGCGACCGCTGCCCCGGTTCCGGCCTGGCCAACGGCTGGAACGCCTTTACCACCCGCGACCAATTCGGCTCCTCCTGCTTTAATCAAACCGTCTGGCAGGGGAATGTCAATAGCGGCGAGAGCGCACAGGAGATTACGTTTGCTTATGTCGGCGTCCAGGCCGGCATCTTCAAGTCCGTGCCGACCACGCCGGGCCATCGCTACAGCGTCACGGCGTTTATGAAACGGGAGTTCAGCCCGGCCAAGTTGGAGCTAACCCTGGGCCTGGACCCTGGCGGCGGGACCGACTGGCAAGCGCCGGGCGTCCAGTGGTTTCCCTGGGATGAGGACAAAGACGACGCTTGGGCCAAAACTGAAGAAACCATCACCGCTGCCGGCGAGAGCATGACCATTTTTATCAAAGGATCCCATCCCTACCCGGAGCCGGGGGGAACATTGCGCCTGGATTCGATTAGCATCACTGATCTGGGTCAGGAGTAAGTTAGATGAATGATTACAAAATAGTAAGTCTTACAATTTTCCCCCTTGCCATCCGCCATGTCTTAGCCCCTATCTTCCATCCTCTAGCTGCCTTCCTGCTCCTCGCCCTCTTCCCCTCCCTCGCCTGTGTCATCGGCGGCTCAGGGGGGACAGCGATTCCGGTCGGGCGGCCGGCCAGTTTTGAAGTTCAAACCGCTACCCCGACAATTAACCCGCAATTGGCGACTCCTGCTCTTGAACCGATCCAGGCGGAGCCGGAGGTGGTTTTGCCGCTCGGCAGTGCCCCCACCGACACCCCTGACCCCAATGCCACGGCTACTTCACTGCTGATCCCCGTGGCTACGCCCACACTCACGCCCGTTGTCACGCCAACCATAGAACTTACCCCAACGGCTGCCATAACCCAGGAGGTAGTAGTTGTCGCGCCCCCGCCCAAGCCGGTGGTCGAGCCGGATCCACCCTTGCAGGGAGGCGATTGGGATTTTGAAACTGATTTTATCCCCTGGCCCAACCCCTATGGCGAACCCTGTCCGGGGGCGCGGGTGGCTTTTGGCTGGACGGCTTTTGTCGAGGATGGGCCGTATGGCTCATCCTGCATGAACGAAAATCTCTACCAGCCAAACGTCTTCTCCGGCCTCAAATCCCAGGAGATGACCTTTGATTTTATCGCCGCCAACTCTGGGGTGTTGCGCACCATTCCCACCAAAGTGGGCCATCGCTACACCATTGTGGCCCATGCCAAGCATGATCGCAGTATCGCGCCGGTACAGATGGCCCTGGGGGTTGATTTAACCGGCGGCGGCGATTGGACGGCTCCGACGGTGCAGTGGTTTGCCTGGGACAACCCCGCCGAGGATACCTGGAATCCGACAGAAGAAACAGTGACGGCCACCGGCGAATCTATGACGATTTTTATCAAAGGCTTTCACCCCATGGCCGATCAGGGTGGCAAAACCGTTATTGATAACGTCAGCGTCACCGACTTGGGGCCTGAGTAACGGCGGGGCTTGCCCCCGCCTTGGGCGGCCGTATGGATCGCTGCTAGTTTCAAAATATATCCCACTGAGCAGTCAGGACCTGCATAAAACGAGGCAAAATAAAAGACCCGGTGTGCCCTCACCGGGTCTTTTTAAAAAGGAGGAGAAGAGGTTGCTTTTGGGTTAGTCGTAAATAACTTAACCCATTGTGTCTGTAGTGTACCTATTTTTTGTCCCCTTCACTTGACGTGAACTCTACTGCAACTCTACGTTACCCCCACCGGGGACGAAGCTATGTAGATGGAAGATAGAAGATGGCAGATAGGTAATCCCTATCTTCTATCCTCTATCCTCTATCTTTCCCCACTTTTGTCAACGCTCTCACATAAGAGTATACTGGCAAATCGTTGTTTATTGCCGTTGAATAGGAGTTTTGTCAGGATGATCGAGTTTCGTTATTTGCAGCGAGCCGATGCTGAAGCCGCCGCAGATATTCACATCGAGGGGCAGCCGGGGACAACCCTGACCTTGCTGGGGCGCCGCTTTTTGGTTGAGTTCTACCGGGCCGTTTATACTTCCAAATGGAGTGAGGGCGTCGGCGCGTTTGATGATGGCCGGATGGTGGCCCAGGCGGCGATTGCGATATCGAGTGCTAAATTTTTCTCGGAATTCAAAACACGTTATTTGTGGCGGGTGGCTGGCCCGGTCGCTCTGTCAATTTTACGCTACCCTAAGATTTTGACCTATACGGTCCAGGGCTGGAGCTACGCCGAGCAAACCCGCAGCCCGGATGGGGAATGTGATGTGGTTTTTTTGGGGGTGCAGCGGGACTATATGCGCCACGGAGTCGGGCCAGAATTGGTGCGCTATATGTTTGGTTGGGGCGGTCTTATTGGCCTGAAATCGGCCAATTTTATGATTGAAAAGCGCAACCGCCCCATGCGCTGGATGATCGGCCAGCTCCATGGCTTGTACATTGCCCATGAATTTGAAGCTTACGGTCGCGAAATGCTTTTCTACAAAATCCCCATTCCCCTCAACCTGACCGATGCCAAAATGCCGCTGGGAGAATCTCATACGGTTTCTTACATTTCTGCCAATGGAAAGGGCAAATAAGAGATGAACCTGGCCATTTCTTTTGCCGATGTCCAATCTGCCGCCCAGACCATCAAGGGGGTGGCCAACCGCACCCCGGTGCTTACATCGCGTACCGTCAACGAATTGACCGGCTATCAGGTTTACTTTAAATGTGAAAATTTACAACGGATGGGCGCTTTCAAATTTCGAGGGGCCTACAATGCGCTTTTGCGGTTGAGCCAGGCAGAAAAAGCCAGGGGAGTAGTGACTCATTCCTCCGGCAATCACGCCCAGGGGATTGCCCTGGCGGCCAAGTTGCTGGGTATTTCCGCCGTCATTGTCATGCCCACCGACGCCCCGGCCAGTAAATTAGCGGCCACGCGCGGCTACGGCGCTGAAATCGTACTTTATGACCGCCTGGCGCAAGAGCGGGCGGAAATTTCGGCCCAGGTGGCCCGCGAGCGCGGCCTGACCTTTGTCCACCCCTATGATAACCCTCACGTTATGGCCGGGCAAGGCACAGCGGCGCTGGAACTGCTCGAGGATGTGCCGGATTTGGACGTGATGGTCACGCCGGTGGGCGGCGGCGGACTGCTCAGCGGCTGCGCCACGGCAGCGAAAGCGCTTATCCCCTCCATTCGCATTTTTGGCGTAGAAACCGCCGCTTCCAATGATTGGTGGCAGTCGTTTCAACGCAACGAGCGAGTCAAAATCCCCCCACCCGATACCATCGCCGATGGGATGCGCACCCAGCAGCCCGGCGAACTGACCTTTCCCATCGTCCGGGAGAAAGTCGCCGAGATTTTGCTGGTCAGCGAAACCGAAGTAATTGAGGCGATGCGATTCTTGTTACTGCGGCTGAAAATTTTGGCCGAACCAACCGGAGCAGTCGCCCCGGCGGCGGTCTTTCAGAAACGGGTGGGGCCGCCGGGTGTCAAAGTGGGGGTTATTATTTCTGGGGGCAATGTGGATGCGCCTTTACTGGCTCAATTGCTCAGTGGGTCGTGACCGCAAAGTGAGTGATGGAGTCCCAAAGCTTCGCTTTGAACTCCCGAACCATCACTTGCAATTTAACCCCTACCGCTCAGCGACTCTTCAAGGCAAAGTTAACGCCGAGCATGCCCAATTTTTCAAACATTGCGTCCACATTGTAGCCGGTCTTGGGACTGGTCTCAATAAATTCGTAATTATTTTCCCTGGCCCAGCGTGCGATTTTGCCGACCGGCACCCGGTGCGGCAAGTCTACCTTATTGGCCACAACCAGCACCGGAATACCATAGGCTTTGCTGCGGCACTCGCTGACCCAATCGGGCAGGTGCTTAATTGTCTCCGGATTGTTGACATCAAAAACCAGGGCCATCGCGTGCGACCCCAGATAGAAGCTCTCGCGTACCACCGACCACTGCGGCTGGCCGGCCAGGTCCCAGGTATGAATTTTGACTGGCCCCAGCCCCGGAACTTTGGTCAGCTTGGTGTGGGTATCCATGCCGAGGGTCATGTTATGCTGTTCGACAAAATCGTTAAAAACATAGCGGCGCAACAGGCAGCTTTTTCCAACCGTCCCGTCACCTGCCAGAATAACCTTGACATGAAAGAGCGCTACCGCCAATTTATCAACCACCTTTAATTTCTCCATCTTTTACCTTCGTTAAGACGAAGTTTACCCTCTCATCTTACTCAATCTTTAACTAATTTCATATAGCATTTTAGACCCAATGAATGGGGGGCGAACGGGAAGATGGGAGGAATAGAGATTTCCTTCCAGTCTCCCAACCTTCCCATTCCTCCTGGTTCAAGGTTGACTCCAAATTAACCTTATGGTAAATTTGAGATTATGTAACGTTGGCTCCGGGGTAACGAACTGTGTTAAAATTAACAGCCCACCAATGGAGATACTTTTTACTGGCAGTCATTGTCGTTGACATGCTCATTGCCGGAGGGGTTTCTTATGTTATAACCGGGGCGGACTCCCTGGCGGCAACGGATGCTTTGCCAACCCCGCCTGTAGTGGCCGTTACGGTTATCGTTAGCCCGACTCCCTGGCCCGGCCCTGGCCCGCGGCCCACCCCCACCGCCACCCTTCCCCCGACCCCTTTGCCGACCAATGCCCTGGCCGTCAGCGGTTTTCCGGTGGGCTTTACCCCCACTCCCCGCCCGACGCGTGAACCGGTTTATATTACCCTGCCGCAAATCTTTTTCGGCGGGAGCGGGTCGGTGGACGCGCCGGTAATTAACCAAATTTATTACCCCGAACCTTTTTTTCCACCTGGCACCAACAACGCCTGCGGCCCGGTAGCCCTTTACGCCGCTTTCAAGGGGCTGGGCTATGATGTGGACTATGGCCGCCTGCGCGATATTGCCGTCAGCAACGGCTTTGATGCCGAAGGTATTTCCAAGTGGGGGTTAATCAACACGGCGACTACCCTCAACGACGAATTAGGCCACCCTTTAACCATTGAGCAGGGCGACAACTACCGGACCGCCGATTTAATCAGGGAATTACGGCAGAAAGCGGTCATTGTGATTTTGGTGCGCGTCAAGAAAGAGGCCGGCCAATTCTGGATGACCGATGATTACGCCAGCTCTTTTGGTCACTTCTTATTGGTTGACCGGATTAATACTCGAACCAGAACGGTGCAAATGGCCGGCTCCACCCTGGGCATGGACAAAGTTCCCCTGACCGATTTCGTACGCGCCTGGTCTGGTCAAGCGGAACCCGCCCCGATTCCGGGTGGCTGGAGCGCCTTTCTCAAGAACGAACCGGCCGATAACTGGGCGCTGATTATCAAACGAGCCAGATGACGGTCCAAATTCCTCGCTAATCAGCTTATCCAATCAAAAAAGAAATTGTGCATAAGAAATAAGAAGCCGTTAGTATTTCTTTCTTATTTCTTATTTTCTGGTTTCCATGCTACACTAACACCCGCGTAAAATCCTCCTGCAATAAGAAGGAATTCTTTCCCTGACTGAACCAACTACCTCTATAGAGGCGCTGCCGACCAAATCTCCAGCTAACCAAAGGCCGAGGAGCCAGCATATTCTGGCGCGAACGCTATCGCTGTTATTCGCCCTGGGTGTTACGGTTGGTATAGTCATTTTTGCCTCGCAGTTTGATATTGAACAATTGCGGCGCTACGGCTATCCGGGCGTGTTTTTTGCCAGCCTACTCGCCAATGCGACCATTGCTTTGCCTGTGCCGGGTGTAGCTGTGACCATTGGCACGGCGCTCGCCTTGCCCCACGAATGGTGGCTCGTGGCGCTGGTGGGGGCGATAGGTGAAGCTCTGGGTGAGTCAACGGCCTATTTAGCCGGCTACGGCGGCAGCGGTGTCATCGAAAACCGGCGCTTGTACGATCGCCTGCACAATTGGATGGAACGGCATGGGATGGCCACAGTCTTTGTTCTTTCGGTCATTCCTAACCCATTGATTGATTTAGCCGGACTTGCTGCCGGCGCGTCTAAATATCCCTATTATAAATTTATGGTGGCCTGCTGGCTCGGAAAGACCATCAAAACCCTGATTATCTGTTGGGCCGCCATCAACTCGGCTCACTGGCTGCTCCGCTTCCTGGTTTAACTCGCCTTTCCGTTGCGCCCAAAGGGTGCGTCCCAATTTTTAGAAAGTAGGGGCGCAAGGCCTTGTGCCCCTACCGGAACATCCTAAAATTTGGGACAAACTTGCGTCCAAAACTGCACTTGACATGCGGCGGAGAGTTGGCTATACTATGCCCTAATTGGAAGGGCTTGGTGTCCTGGTAAAAACGTCGAACAGGAAGAGTAAGCAGTCTGAAGCTGCCAGAGAGGCAAGGTTATAAGCTGCGAGCCTTGCTCAGTGATCGCTGCTGAATGTCGCCTGGGAGTTGAATCGTCCAACGGGTTTGTCCGCAAGCCCCAGTAGATTGTTCCGGGTTCGCCCGTTAGCGCGTCGAGAGAGATCAGTAGTCGATGTCAGTAGGCAGTCATCAGAATATTTTTTCTGACGACTGCCTACTGGCTACTTAAGTACTGATAATCAAGGTGGTACCGCGAAGAGGGATCCCTTTCGTCCTTGAGGATGGAAGGGATTTTTAGTTCACGACCGCCGACCGCTGACCGCTGGCCGCCGAGGCATTCCTAAGGAGACTTCTGGCGGCGGTCGTTGGTCTGTCGTCAGCGGTCATCTTCAGGAGTAAGTGATATGGCAAAAGAATTACCAATTGACCCGTCTGACATGGCTAAAGCCTATGACCCCAAGCTGTTCGAGGAGTCGATCTACGATTGGTGGGAAAGCAAGGGTTACTTTAAACCGGAATTTGCCGGCCCCGCTGCCGAACCTTTTGTCATTTCGATGCCGCCGCCTAACGTGACCGGCGCGCTGCACCTGGGCCATGCCATAACCGCCTCCATCGAGGATTTATTGATCCGTTACCAGCGCATGCAGGGCAAGGCCGCGCTGTGGGTGCCCGGCACCGACCACGCCGGCATCGCCACCCAACTGCAAGTGGAACGCGCCCTGCGCGCCCAAGGCACCAGCCGCGAAGAAATTGGCCGCGAGAAGTTTCTGGAGCGGACCTGGGCCTGGAAAGAGCAGTACAGTGGCACCATCCAGCAGCAGCATCGCCGCCTGGGCGCGTCGTGCGACTGGGACCGGGAAAGATTTACGATGGACGAAGGTCTTTCACGGGCGGTACGTGAGGCTTTTGTGACCCTGTACGAGCGTGGCCTCATCTATCGCGGCGAGTACCTCATCAACTGGTCGCCCGGCCTGCAAACGGCCGTCAGCGACCTGGAGGTGGAATACGCCGAGGAAGAGGGCAAGCTTTACTACTTCAAATACGTGCTGGGCGATGATTTCTCCTCCCCTTCTGAGGGGGAGGCCGGGAAGGGGTCGGATGAATATATTGCCGTGGCCACGACTCGCCCCGAAACCATCCTGGGCGATACGGCGGTGGCCGTCCACCCGGATGACGAACGCTACCAGCGTTTTATTGGCCGCAGCGCCATTGTGCCGATGTTGAATCGGCCCATCCCGGTCATTGCCGACCCCTACGTGGACCGTGAGTTTGGCACCGGGGCGCTCAAAATAACGCCGGGCCATGATCCCAACGACTTTGAGATTGGCCGTAAG
The DNA here is from genome assembly GCA_015075185.1 of Anaerolineales bacterium. Lineage (GTDB taxonomy): Bacteria > Chloroflexota > Anaerolineae > 4572-78 > J111 > DSQQ01. The sequence continues at coordinate 193,493 of JABTUW010000008.1, forward strand.
CACAACTTACCCATCATCAACGTGATGAACAAAGACGCCACGCTGAACGCCAACGCCGGCCCCTACGCCGGTCTGGACCGCTTTGAGGCCCGCCAAAAATTGTGGGCGGATATGGAAGCGGCGGGCTTGACTCTCGACGTTAAACCGCACCGGCTGCAAGTGCCGCGTTCCCAGCGCGGCGGAGAGGTGGTCGAGCCGCTGGTTTCGACCCAGTGGTTTGTCAAAATGCGTCCCCTGGCCGATAAAGGTCTGATGGCGGTGGCTAACGGCGACGTGAAGATCATTCCTGAGCGGTTCACCAAAATCTACAACAATTGGCTGGAAAATATCCGCGATTGGTGCATCAGCCGCCAGCTCTGGTGGGGCCATCGCATCCCGGTCTGGTACTGCCCTGACTGCGGCGAGATGATTGTGGCCCGCGAAGACCCAAGCGAATGCCCTCGCTGCGGCAGCAAAAACATTGAGCAAGACCCCGACGTGCTGGATACCTGGTTCAGTTCCGGGCTGTGGCCCTTCTCTACCCTTGGCTGGCCTGAAGACACGCCTGATCTGCGCCGTTACTATCCCACCTCGGTCATGGAGACCGGCTACGATATCCTCTTCTTCTGGGTGGCGCGGATGATCATGAGCGGCCTGGAATACACCGAACAGGTCCCTTTCCACACCGTTTACCTGCATGGCCTCATTCGCGACGAGCATGGCCGCAAGATGAGCAAAACCTCCGGCAATGTCATTGACCCGCTGGAAGTGATGGACGAGTACGGCACCGACGCCTTTCGCTTTAGTCTGCTCACCGGCTCTGCGCCTGGAAATGATATGAACCTGTCCATGGAGCGGATCGCCTCCAACCGCAATTTCTGTAACAAGATCTGGAATGCGACCCGCTTTGTAGTCAGCAATACCGGCACGGCCTTTCAATCGGGGGCGGGCACCTGGAATCTGTCCGGGCTGTCCCTGCCGGACCGTTGGATTTTGAGCCGGCACAACCGGCTGATTGCCGACGTAACCCGCCTGATCAACGAGTACAACTTCGGTGAGGCCGGCCGGCAACTGTACGATTTCTTCTGGAGCGAGTTTGCCGATTGGTACATTGAAATCGCCAAGATTCGGCTCTACGGGGCCGACCCGCGCGCCCAGGCTACCGCCCGCCGGGTCCTGGTTTATGTGCTGGAACACGTCTTGCGGCTGCTCCACCCCTTCATCCCCTTTGTCACCGAAGCCGCCTGGCAGCACCTGCCCCACGAGGGCGAGAGCCTGATGGTGACCAACTGGCCCCATCCCAGCCATACCGGCATTGACGAAGAGGCGGAAGCGCAGATGACGCTCTTGATCGAGATTATCCGGGCTATCCGTAACATTCGCTCCGAATACAACGTGGAACCGGGCAAAAAGATTTCGGCCCATATCGCCGCCGGGGCTAACGCCGATTTGCTGGCCAAGCACCAGGAGATTCTGGTGGCCCTGGCCCGTCTGGAGAAGGACGAACTGCATATCGTCCCAAACCTGGCCAGGAAGCCGGATCAGTCCGTGGCTCACGTTGTCAGCGGAGGAATTGAAGTTTATCTGCCTTTGGCTGGGATGATTGATCTCGATGCGGAACGGGATCGCTGGCACAAAGAAGTCGCCCAGCTTGAAAAACGGATTGCCGCCAGCAGGGTTAGACTCAGTAATCCCAACTTTATCGAAAAAGCCCCGGCGGCGGTGGTCGAAAAAGAGCGTGAACAACTGGCCGACCTTGAACTCCAGGCGGCCAAAATTTGGGAGCGTCTAAAGGAGTTAGGCTAACCTTTCCTTAAGCTATGAGCCTCTAAGTGGACTATTCAACCCTGGACGATACTGAGCTGATTGCAGCCGTCGCATGTGCCCAGCCGGATGCGCTGAGCGAATTGTACGACCGCTATCACCGCCTGGTCTTCAGCCTGGCGTTGAATACGGTGCTGGATCACGCTACAGCCGAGGAAATAACCCTGGATGTTTTTACCCGCATCTGGGAAAAGGCCGCAACTTACCGGGCTGACCGGGCTAAATTTACCACCTGGCTGCTCAGTCTGGCTCGCCATCGCGCCATTGATGCGCTGCGCCATCAGCAGGCTCGCCCGGACCGAGAAGGTTTGAGTTGGGCCGATGTCGCAGCCCCAGCCGACCCCACGTTCAACAGCCCGGAAGATGTGGTGGAAATTAGGCTGCAACGAGACCGCGTCCGCGCCGCGATTGCCCAACTCCCCGCCGAGCAAAAACAGGCCCTGGCCCTGGCCTACTTCAGAGGTTACAGCCACAGCCAGATTGCCGAAATATTGCAGCAGCCGCTGGGCACGGTTAAAACTCGCGTGCGCTCAGCCATGCAGAAATTACGCCAGTTATTACAAGATGAATAGCTTGCGGTTGAATAAATCCAAAATTTGTTGGGTTGCGTATGAATCTATAAGGGATTCAATCAGGTAAGTAAGTATGTCTGCTGATCCACACGTTCTCGAATTACTGCCGGCTTATGCCCTGGGCAGCCTGGATGAAGAAGAACGCCGGCTGGTGGTTGATCACCTGTCAGGTTGTTCTACTTGCACGGCTGAGTTGAACGCGTATCAGGTTCTGACCGCTCAACTTGCTCTGGCTGCGCCTGAGGCCCGGCCTTCACCGGATTTGAAGCGCCGCTTGCTGGCCCGTCTTCCGGCATCACCGCCAGCGTCTTCAAAACAAACACGGTTTTCCTGGTGGCGATACCTGCCCAATTTCAGCCAAAAACCTGCACTCGCCTGGGGGATAGCCAGTTTCCTCTTAATCCTGATATTGCTTGCCAGCAACTTATTCGTATGGCAGCGAGTCACCCGGCTTGAGGCTCTCCGGTCAGGCGGGATGCGAGCTATCCCTCTGAGTAACACCGGCCTGGTGCCGGGTGCGGCTGGTTTTGTGATTATTGGGGCAGATGGTCAGAATGGCGCTTTTATCGTTGATGCGCTGCCAACGCTTGAACCGGACCGGCAATACCAATTGTGGCTGATTCAGAATGAACAAAGAACCAGCGGCGCTGTCTTCTCGGTTGACGAGTACGGCTACGGTGGAGGCCGGATTAGAGCGCCCCAAAACCTCTTTGAATACTCCGGCTGTGACATCAGCATTGAACCGGCCGGCGGCAGCCCTGCCCTGACGGGTGAGCGGGTGCTGGGCGGCCCGCTCAAATAATTCCCGGACAAATTCCCAACTTATCGTTAAAAATCCAATCCAAAACCGTTTGGGCTACGTATCTATTTTTGACAGGCGGGCGGCAGTCAATATAATCCGCGCTAATAATTATGGACTATAGTCCACTTAATGAGGGTGTAGCCCAGGACTTATTAGTTGTAGTGTGGGGGCAAAATCTTGGTCAAAGGGGGTGGGGCTAAAGAAAAGTTCTGCTGGTAGTAAGCTTATTTTTGCTTCTAACCATTACCCAAAAAGAGGAGAGAAATTAAACAGCATGCGTAAATTATTTGTCTTAATTCCGGCTATCTTAATTTTTCTTGGGCTGACGGCTTCAGTGGCCTTTGCCCAAGACCCGGACGCTGGCAAAACAGCCTGGGAAGAGCAGGTTTGGCAGTGCTCGCGTTGTCATGGGGCGCAGGGCGAGGGAGTGTTTGCCCGCCCGCTGTCGAACAGCACTCTGACCGAAGATGAATGGATTGATCAGGTCCGCAATCCCCGCCGCTTTATGCCCCACTTCTCCGAAGCGCAGGTGTCGGATCAGCAAATCCGGGACATGCACGCCTACATTACCGCCCTCCCCGATCCAACCGGCGATTTTCAGCGTAAAGATCCTGGCATTGCTGCTACTCACCCCGGCCAGGAACTCATGGTCCAAAAGAACTGTGTCGCCTGCCATGAGGACGTAGTCTCGACCGGCCAGGGGCGGATTGTTGAGGGATTTGTACAGCGCGGCGTCACCCCCACCACCGAGGTCGTCCTCAAGCAACTGCGTACCCCCTTTGAGCGAATGCCTGCTTTCAGCGAATCCCAGGTGAGCAATGACGAAGCCGCTCAAATTGCCGATTATCTGACCAGCCTCGTTTCCAATCAAAGCGCTGAGGCGCCGGCGGCAGCGACCACGCCAGCACCGGCTAATCTGCCCGCAACCGGCGGCGAAGCTTCTAGCAACAATTTACCTCTCATTTTACTACTGGTTGGTGGGGGGCTGGCCCTGGCCGGACTCACCCTGCGCCGGCGAATAATTGGGAAAAAACCATCCTAAACCACCTCAGACCGCATGATTTTTGATAGCTCAATCCGGTAATGGGTTGGAAGGCTGGAAGGTTGAATACTGCGGCAGCCGGCCTTCCAACCTTCCTTCCAGATCGTTACCGATTTTGAAAATCAAAATTCAACAAGGTCTTTAAGTTACTAACCCCTACCTTTATGGAATCTATCACCGGTCTATTTGACACAATCTTCAACGTGCATCCCTGGCACGTGCCTTTAGTCCATTTTCCCATTGCGCTTACCGGGGCCAGCCTGCTTTTTCTGCTGCTGGCTCTCTGGCAGCGCAATGAGTCGCTGGAAAGAGCCGCTTTCTATAGTCTTACCCTGGCTGCGATCAGTACGGTTGTGGCCGGGCTGACCGGCTATCGTGACTACGTGGTCCGCTTTGAAGGCGATGCCCCATACGTTAACGCCAAAATATTTCTGGCCATTTCCCTGTTTGTCCTGACCACCGCCACCGCTGTAGTCCGCTGGCGTCAAGCCGAAGTGCTCTGGAACCCAGCGACGGTCGTATTGTACGTCTTGGCGTTCGCCGGCAGTTTTATTCTGGCGGCAATTTTGGGCTTTTTAGGGGGAGTCATTCTATATGGCTTTTAGGTTTTTTCTCTGGCCTGGAAAGCCGCTGTACTGCCACAATTTTGAGTTCAGGAGCAACGCGTGAGCCGTAATTTACCGTGGAGAACGGGAGCTTCCCCCCCCCAGCGCCGGGATATTGTCTGGCCCTCTTTTGGGCAGTGGGTGAGGCAAATCGTGATTATTGGGGTGGTAGCCGGCCTGTGGGGCGCTCTATTTGCCGGCTTTTTGCGCCTCACGGGCGGGCCGGGGGCAGCAGATGTTGAAACAAATATACCGGCAGAGGTGGCTGCTGTGCCTCCAACGCCGACTCCCACTGAGGCTCCTCGGGCCACCGCCAGCCCAACACCAACAGTTACCGCTAACCTAACGCCGACTGTCCAGGCGACAGCTACCGCAATAATGCCGACGACCCAGGCCGCTCCCGTAACGCCAACGAGTGAACCTTCACCCACGTCTACCCACACGCCACCGCCGCCCTCACCCACAGCTTCCGCTTCTGATGCGCCCACGGAAGAACCTCTGGCAGCAAGCGTTGATCTGGCAGAGGTCAGTTTTGAAAATGATGTACTGCCCATTTTCGAGCGGCGTTGTATCAAGTGCCACGGGGGGATAACCGATGGCGAAGAGAGAGTTGAAGAGGGTTTAAGATTAACCAGCTATGAGGAGGCCTTGGCGGGTTCCATGAACGGCCCGGTCATCGAGCCGGGCGATGTGGAAAATAGCTACCTAATCGAACTCATTGTCGAAGGCAAAATGCCAAAAAAAGAACCTCGTCTGCTGCCTGCCCAAATTCGCGCGATTACCGCCTGGGTCGAGGCCGGCGCGCCGGATAACTAAAGTTGGATCGTTCCATCCGGCATAGTCGCGCCACGCAGGTTGGCCCCGCGAATATCGGCGCCACGCAGGTTGGCCTTGACCAGGTTGGCATAGCCCAGGTCGGCGTCACGCAGGTCGGCTTCAATTAAAGCGGCGTGGCCTAAATTGGCCTCGCTGAGGATGGCTCCCCGCAAATTAGCGCCGCGCAGGTTAGCAAAAATCAGGTTAGCCCGGTGCAGATTAGCGCCGCTCAGGTTGGCCTGGCGCAGGTCCGATTCACCCAGGTCGGCTTCCCCTAAATTAGCCTTGCTCAGGTTGATCTCGCTGAGGGTCGCCTCGCTCAGATCGGCTCCATATAAATCGGTCTCGCTGAGATTGACGCCGCGCAGGTTAGCGCCGCGCAGGTTCGGCATTTCGCCCTGACTGCGGGCTGTTTGAATGATTTGAATGGCCTCTTCGCGTTCCATTTTGCGCTCACTTGCCGGCTCCCGCGAAGGCAGGAGGCTCGAACCGCATCACCCGGTTGTTGTCGGCGTCGGCGACCAGCAGATTGCCCTGGCGGTCAAATGCCAGGCCGTTCGGCAGGGCAAACGAGGCCGGGTCCTGGCCATATTGGCCCCAGGTGCCTAACACCTGCCCTGCTTTGTCGTAGACGATGATCCGAAAACCTTCGGGGTCGCTGACAAAAACGCGGCCCTCGGCATCAACGGCCAGCGAGGGCTTGTTGATGACGCTCTCGCTCTCCCAGCCGGCCACATCCCACTGGACCACCGGATTGAACTGGGTATCAAATTTTTGCACGCGGTGGTTCCAGGTATCGGCCACGTAAATGTTGCCGTCGCGGTCAATATCAATCCCCACCGGCTCCTCAAACGCGCCGGGGATAACGCCGCCGCCGCCCCAGGCCTGCAAAAATTCCCCCGTAGCCGAAAATTTTTCGACCCGCTTATTGCCGGTATCGGTCACATAGACATTGCCCTGGGCGTCAACGGCCACGTCGCGCGGCCCCCAGAATTTGCCGGATTCTGCCTGGGGGTCGCCTTGCTGCACGTTGGCAAAGCCGCCAAATTCTCCCTGGAATTTGCCAATCGAACTAAAGATCTGAACCCGGTGATTCCAGGTATCGGCCACGTAAACCGTGCCGTTGGGGGCCACGGCCAGTCCCCAGGGTTCGTTGAACTGGCCCTGGCCGGTTCCCTGGCTGCCCCACGACAGGACAAAGTCGCCGTCACTGCTAAAGGCTTGAATGCGATGGTTGCCGGTATCGGCGACATAGATCGAGCCATCCGGGCCAACGGCCACATTGCGCGGGGTGACAAACTGGCCGTCGCCCGTGCCATTGCTGCCCCACATTTTGACCGCCTGCAGTTCAAGGCGCTTACCCTCGTAGGGATCCATCGTGGCAGCCTGGGTTAGTTGGACCGGGCCGCTCTGGTAATCCCAAACCTCGTTCAGCACGTCTTTGCGGATATACACATAGAAACGATGGAGGTAAGGCCACTCGTTGAGCTGGTAATCCTGGTAATGGCGGTAGAAGAGAATATTCCACAGATTTTTCCAGTTGGCCCGCACCGTCTCCCGGCGAGCCTGTTGGGCTTCGGCGGTATCGACCTGCGGGTTTTCGGGCGGAAGGCCGCTGACGTAAGTTTGCCATAAGCGGGCCGGAGTTTGATTTTTGTAATCTTCCATGGGCCACCAGACCAGACGGTAGCTGAACCGGGTGTACTTGTCGCCCAAAAAAGGCTTGACCTTGGTCTCGTTGGCCGAGCCGACAATGACTATCGGCGCGTCCAGGTTCTCGCGGTTGGGATTCTCGCCGTAGTAGGCCCGGTTGGGATACTCGCGCAAGTACCATTCCAGCGGCCAGGTCGAGTCGTTGTCGTAAGCAACCTTAATCATCTTATCGCCGACCGTCCGCCGGGAAATCTCGTCAATTTGATTGAGCACCAGTTTGACATCCGGCCCGCCGTGAGCGTAAACCAGGACTTCGTTAACGTAGTCATAATTGATGAAGGACAGCATCCAGGAGAAGCGAATAGTCAACAGGGTCAGCATAAACAAGAGGGTGACAAAGGCCGTCCGCACTGCCAGGCTGCGGCCCATTTGCCGGCCATACCGCCAGACCACCCCGCCCAGAACGACCAGAATGGCGATTCCGGCGATAAATTGCATAGTTTCATTGATGGATTGCAGCGATTGGCTCTGAAACGGTTCCGCGGTGAAAATAGCGACGACCGCCGGGATGACCAGTAGCAGCGCTCCGGCCAAAATGAGTCCGCCTCTTTGCCGGGCAGCCGTCCAGTTGAAGTGGCCCAGCGCAGTTTGCAAGACGTGGGCGGTCAAAAAGATGAGCGGCAGAGTCATGTGGACGGTCAGCCAGGGCATTTTTTCGCCGGCCCAACTGTAAATGGCAAAAGCCAGCAGGCCCCAGTAGATGGTAAAAACGGCAAAAGTGCCACCGTCGGAGGGGTGGAGGGTTGGAGGGTTGGAAGGTTGATTATCTGGTGTTGAAGTGGTATCCGACCCTTGGGCGAGGTCGGTATCAGCGTAGGCGGGTAAGGCTTTGCGGCGGAGGAGGTAAACCAGCCCGCCGCCGATGCCGACAAAGAACGGCAGAAACTCGTACATCGGCACCAGGAAGAGGTAATAATACCAGGGCTGGCCGCCGCGCTGCACGTCATGCTGGCTCAGCCAGTAAACCACCGCTCCGATGCTGCCGGTGTACAGGCCGCGAATGTTCGAGAAAAAGGTAGTGTGGAGCAGGGCAAAGATGATCACTGCCACCAGCGCGGCTTTGCCCAGCGTGCCGAAGCGAGTGCGCAGGCTGAGCAGCGCCTGGGTCACCGGCTTGTTGGTGCGATCCACCCCCAACTGGACCAGCGCGGCCGCGCCGAGCATTTCTAAAATGAGGATGACCAGGTCAACAATCTCCCAGGGTTTCAGACTACTGTCCCCCTCGGTCTGGCCTGCCGTTAACACTTCAGCCTGGCTGACGAGGTAGGCGTCAACGACAACCCCGATCACCATCAGCCCGAGCAGGCCGTAAGTCATCAGGCGGCGGTTGCTGGCCGACAGATTTTCCCACATGTAGACCAGCAGGATAAAGGTCACGCCGATAAAGCCATGAATATAGGCCGCCTCCATCGTCGAGAGCATCAGCGACACCGCCGCCGCGCCGATGTAGAGCCAGCGGTTGGCCCGCGTGCGCATGTACTGGAAAAAAGAGAGGAACATCAGCAGGGTGAAGAAGTCCAAAAAGGTATCGTGGCGGATGTAGCGGCTGTAATACATCAGGCCGGGCGAAATGAGAATCATGAACGAGGCGGCCAGTGCGCCGAATCGCCCCAGCCAGGGCCGGAACCAGTAGGGCAGGATGACCATGGCCACTCCAAACACAGCCGGGCCGATGCGAGCGGTGAAGTCGTTGTCGCCAAACAGAAAATACATCAGCGCGGTCAGGTGGAACAGCGACGGGCCGTGCATCAAGGGGTCGTGCTGGTAGCCTTTCCCGGCGTAGAGATTCCAGGAGTAGAGGGTATGCAGGCTCTCGTCGTGGCTCATCACCCGCGCGCCGAGCATGTAAAAGCGGGTAATGACGGCAATGACGAAGAAGGTAACATAGAGAATTAGCTCCCAGTTCAGGGTAAAGAGGGATAAAACGGGCGTATCCAGGCTAAGTTTTCTTTGCAGCGAATCGGTTTTAACAGTCATCACTTTTCCTCAAAAATATAAAATCAGATGAGAACTTCAATTCCGCTCCGGCTGGAGCCACAAGATAACCTGATTCTCCTGAGCCGGCGGGGTAAGGTCGCGGTAGAGGAGCCAATTGACCAACTCTTTGGCCGGCAGGCCCACCGGCGACCAGGGCGCGTCGAGGGTAAAGCCCTGGCCCAGGTAAGGCTGGCCCATGCCCAGCTCGACGTTGGCCGGGGTAATAATCGCCGTGGTGGGCTGGGCTTCGGCGGCAGAACCGACCTGGGTCAACTGCTCAAAATCGCGCAGCCGCCACAGCAAGGCGGGACGGGTTACGCCGGCCAGGGTCGTATCCAGGGCGGTTTGCTGGCCGCCGGTCCGTTCCGCCGATTGGCGGGTCAGCGTCTCGGTCAGAGCCATGAGGCCGGTCGAGGGGGGAATGCCGGCCAGCGGCTGGTAGGCCAGGTTCATCAGCGGCCCATAATTCAAGCGCCAGCCGATGCTGAGCGCCGCCAGCAGGCCAATCGCCACGCCCGCCAGGGCCGCGCCGCGAGCCGCCGCGCCGCCGTTGGTCATGAAGCCGAAAAAGATGGTAATGATGATAAACAGTCCCAGGGCGGCAACCGGCTGGAGCCAGGCGTATTGGCAGATGGTATCATCGGGGTTGCAGGTGCGGACCAGCCAGCCGGTCAGGCCGATGTAGCTAAAGCTGCCGATGACCAGCCCGGCCACCAGTAGCAGGCCCTCGTTGCCCCAACTGCCTTCCCAGGCCAGGCTGTGCCATAACTCGGCCAGGGCGATGGCCGCCAAAAAAGCCAGGGGGACCAGGGATAAAATGACATTACCGGTTGGACGGCCAATCATAACCAGATCCAGGATGACCAAGCCGGCAAACCAGCCCCCCAGGGTTTGCTTCAATAAGTCCTTCTCTAAAAGGACGTAAGCCAGACCCGCCAGGCCGGCCAGGACCAGGAGCGGTTCGTAAATGGTCAACAAAAAGACAGCGTTGAAGCCGGCGTCGGGCCGCCCCTGTAAATTGAACCGGCTTAACCACTCCGGCAAAAAGCCGCTCAATATCCCCAAACCGCCGATATTGAACAGACCTGCCGTAGCCAGCAGGACCAGGCTGACGAGGAAAAAGAGCCCGGCGTGACGGAGAGAAGGATAGGGGTCAGGGGCCGGGGATTGGGGGTTGGGAGTTGGGAGATGAGAGAGTTGGCCGTCCTCACTGGTAGCTTGACTTTCCGGTGTGGTGGCCTGGGTTGCGGTCAAATGATCCAGGCCATTTTGCCACAACGCTTTAAAGGCAGAGAATTTAAGAGCAATGATCAGGCCAAAGACGATCAAAACGGAGATGACCATCGGCCCGGAGGTGAGCAGCAGGGCCAGACCCGCGGCGGCGAGCAGCAACGAGCTTCGCCGCCCATCTTCGGTCCAATTGAAGAAACCGGTGACTACCATCAAAGCTCCGGCGGCCAGCCCAATTTCGCTGTTCAATGTTCGTGACAGGAAGACCGCTGTGGGGGAGAAGGCCAGTAGGGCGGCGGCCAGCAAGCAGGCTCGCCGGCCTAATTGGCGGCGCAGGGTAACCGGCAGAATGACGATCAGGCTGCCCAGCAGGGCCGGGGCCAGCCGCGCAGTGAAGTCATTCACGCCCAGAAGGAAAAAGGCCAGCGCGTTCAAGGAGAGCAGCAAGGGGCTGTAGCTGGCTACTCCCAGCGGGCCACCCCGGTAAAGTTGCAGCGCCGGCCAGCTCTGGGCCGCCTCGGCGTCAGACAGGGGATAATGATCCAGACGCCACAGGCGCAGGGCCAGGGCCAGGATCAACAGCAGGGCATAGAGCACGGTTTCCAGCGTCAGCCAGGGAAAAGGTTCAGACTCCGCCTCGCGTCGGGTTTCCACCCTTGGCTCATCCTCAATTATAGGACCGGCCACCGGGAGAGGAGGCGGCATGATTTTTCGTCTTGTCTTAGTGGTCAAGATTTAACCCCAAATTGATCTATTTGAGCAGTTCCAAGACCCTAAAGGTCTTAGAGACCTTTAGGGTCTGAACTTAACGGATAGACTCGGCCATCATTTTAAGTTCTGTCAAGGACACAGCATCGCTGTAGGAGAGCAGCCGGTACTGGACCTCGTTGACCGTCCAGATGAGCGTAATGACCTGATCCTGATGGCTCCAGATGCGGCTTTCTTTGTCCCAGCCGCCTCGCACCAGAACCGCCTCCCGGCCATTGAGCAGAATCCTTTCGCTGCTTTCCGGGCCAATGAGGGTCTGGTTGAGCTGATTTTCGGAGCCGGCGGCCCGGACGCTCAATTGTACAACGCCCCCCTGGATGTCGCGCCATTGCATTTTGATCAGCGTCACCGGCGACCGCGCCACCTCAACCTCGTCGCTGCTGCTGGTCAGGCTGTCAGGCAGGTAGGTGGGCAGGGCAAAATCAAACGGCACTGCCATTAAGGCTTCGGCCAGCGGCATCGGTTCTGTTTCCAGCAGCACGATGGTGGCGGTAGGGGCCGGCCAGACACTGCGAATAGTCAGCCGGATTTGCCCCATCACCTTTTGAACCTCATCCAGGGTGGCTTTCACCGGCGGCGATGCAAACAACAACGCCACGACGACCAGGGCAATTATACCACCAACCAGGCCGAGCGGCACAGTCCGGGCCGGCGTCTCCGGCTGGGGAATCGCCTGGACCCGGCGCTGGAGGGTAGGGCTGGGCGGCTGGCGCAGACTGATCAGCCGCTGGGCCAACTCGGCCTCCTCCGGCGAGAATTCCGGCGCTGGTTCGATCTCCCTGGACCTCATTCGCTCTGACCCCACTGCTCGCGTAATTTTTGCATAATCCGATAAACCGCCGAACCGACCGCGCTTTCGCTTTTGCCCAGTACCTCGGCGATATGGCGGTTGGTCATCCCGGCCCCGAATTTGAGAGCAATTAACTCCTGCTCGTCCGCTGCCAGCGTCTGAACCAGCCGCCGCAGCCGGGTCTGCTGCTCACTTTCCTCAAACTGTGCTTCCAACAGAAGCGTCTCACTCGGCTGCTCCGGGTTGAGTTTAGACAACGGCCGCCGGGCGCGGCGGCGCTGCCAGTCGGTGACGGCGTGCCGGGCAATAGAGAATACCCAGGTGGTAAAGGCAGACCGGTCAGGCCGGTAGCGCCCGCGCGCCCGCCAGGCCCGCTCGAAGGTGTCGGCGGTCAAATCTTCGGCGACCACCCGGTCGCTGACCCGGAAGAGACAATAGTTGAACACGGCATAGGTATGGGCGCGGTACAGCTCGGCAAAAGCCTCGGCGTCGAGGCGGGCCGGCATCTGCCGTGTCAGGAAGTTATCCAGCCAAAAATTCTTTTTGTTCATCAAACTGGCGCACATCTATGATTCATACGCTGAACAAGCCAGAGTATCACCCTCACAACTACTTTTATCGCCGCTGGTAAATGATGGTATCTCCCTGTTGAAAAGCCACATCCATAAATTGTTCGAACTTTTTGAGGCCCTGCGGTGAGTAACGCTCGCGCTCGGTCGCCCCGACAATGACATACGTGATGCCATACTTGTCCAGCAGCGCCTGAGCCTGGCGGATGTCGGACGAATTGTAGAGCAGGGCAATGTCCGGCTCACGCCGGGCCGGCTCATCATAATTGCCTCGCCACTGGCTCTGGTGGCCGCCCCAGCCCAAGAGGGTGGGCAGCCCGGTCATGGCCGAGATGCGGCCGGAGTAATTATAGGCGCCGTATTGGCCTGCCGGCGCGCCCGGCGCTTCCAGAATAACGGCCTGGCCGGGGGCCTTGGCTCGCAGCCACTCGATGGCGGCGTAGTCGCCGGGGTGGTAATCGGCAATCCAGGCAATAGCGTTGAGGGTGGGCGCGTTCTTAAAGAAATCAGCTTTATTGGGCGTGGCCAACACCGGGTAGACCAGTCCCCCGGCCACCAGCAGGGCCATGCCGGCCTGCCAGACCAGCCGCAGCCCGCCCCGCACATGGTGGGAAACGTAATAAACGGCAAAGGCCGAAGCCAGGGCCAGCAGGACCCAGGCCTGGAAATAAAATTTAAAGATGGTGTTCATGCGCGTCCCAAAGTTGTCGCGCAGGTAGACGAACTCCACCGCCAGCGGCAGGGCCAGGCCGACGAGGACAAGGATGAGGACGAATTGTTCCGGCACAGCTAGACGACCGCCGCCGAATGACCGCCGACCGCCGAACAGTTCCGGCGACGTTGTTTCCTCACTCAGGGCCATACTTGCCCCATCCTCTTCCTCGTCTCTTCGCTCCTTCGCCGCTTCCTCTCCAACCTTCCCACCTTCCAACCTTCCCACAAACAACGCTAACGCCCAGCCGAGCAACCCCCCGACAAAGATAAAGGTCCAGGGGTTGACCAGCCGCCGCCACAGCGCGGCCTGTACCAGCGAACTAACCGTCGCATCCCCCAACACCTGCTGCACCGCCGGATCATTCAGAAAACCCTGCACGTAATCCCGTCCGGCCGGGCTGAGGAGCACCCCGGTCAAGGCCAGCAGCATGACCAGCACCGGCCCCAGGATGGTTATCATCAGGGTTGAGCCGAGATACTTCCGCCAGGCACGATTCCGGGCAGATAAAACAGCCAGCAGCGCTATGACCGCAACCAGAAACGGGCCAAAAAAGACAAAAAACTGGGGCAGCCGGGTCGGGTTCCACAGGTTGGGCAGCATGCCCCTGGCCTGCGATTGGAATGTGGCATAGAAAGGCAGGTAGAGCAGCACCCCAACTATACCGAATATCCCCATCCCAATGATACCGCGAAGGATGAACCCCCTGGCGAGGGCAGGTGATGAAGGATGAAGGATGAAAGTTTCCGCCTTCCGCCTTCCGCCTTCCGCCCTTTCCACAGAGGCCAGCCAAACGATAAAAGCCAGGCCGACCACACTTAAGTAGATGGGAAAATCCCAGGTATTCAAAAAACTCAAGCCGCCCAGGCAGATGGCGTAGAGCAAAAAGGCCGCTCGCCCGCCTGCCGCCTCCAGCATCTCGGACCAGGTGCTCTGTAAACCTGCCCCTATTTTGTCAGCTATGACCGCCGACCACTGACCGCCGACCGCCGCTAGTTCGTGGCCAATGGCCGATGGCTGATGGCTGATAGCTGATGGCTGGGGAGATAGCTCCTCGATCTCAAGTTCATCGCTCACCTCTGACCTCTGGTTACTGGCTACTGACTTCTGGCTACTGATCAAATTCAGCGCCAGGGCGACCACCAGCAGCACAAAGGGCAGGGCCAAAACGTGGGGGTGAACATCGCCCAGCAAGAAGCTGAAGAAGGGAAATTCGTCAATGACTTCCTGCTCATGGCCGGTCAAGGTGTAATCAGTCAGCACCCGCGAGCCGCGCCACCACCAGATGAAGCGGTCGGGAATCCAACTATCACTGGCAGCGGTGGGCGGCACTTTCAGGTCGCGGATGTCGAGCCAGGTCCAGAAGCCAGGCGGCAGGAGGGCGGCTTTGTGGAACACTTCCAGCAGACCTTCCAGGTTGCCCAGGACAGCCACAAAAAGGGCGGCGATGAGGCCGGTGAGGATGGCGGAGGATTGGAGGGCTGGAAGGCTGGAGAGTTGGAAGGCTTCTTCGTCCTGTCCAGAGGGGGCATTGGCCTCTTCGGGCCGTTCCGTCGACTCAGGCTCAGCCACAAGGAGTGGAAGCGTGGAGGGTTGAAGGGGTGAGTTAGGGCGAGTGGCAGTCTGGTACAAACTGACGAGATTAGCGACAATACCAAAAGCGGCGGTCAGGGTCAAGGCGAACAGGGTAGGAATATAAAGGTTGAAAGCGGTGGTGGAAACCAGGCCGGTCAAACGAGTCACCATAGCCATCAGGACGTAACCAAAGTAGTAGTAGCTGATGGCAAAGCCGGACAGCCAGGGGTCCTGCGGCGGAAAGTAGTCGCTGCGAAGCGTGCCGTTGATAAAGGTAATCTCCATCCACTTTTCGCCGCCCGCGGTTTCGATGTTGGGATTGTAGGCTTTGAAGATTGTCCAGCCGATAAAAGCTATAGTAAAAAGCAGCTCCACGCTCAAAACATAGCGCCACTCCCGGCGCAGCCAGGCCAGCATAGACAAGCTGCCGGCGCGAAGCTGCTGCCGCTGCCAGATCAGCCCCATGACCAGCACCGCCGCCAGTGCCACGACAATGCCCCCGGCATTATTTTGCAGCAGGCGGAATGTCCCCCCCAGCCACAAAACATAGCCGGTGATGAGCAGCCCCAGCGGGCGGGCAAAGGCAAAGCCCCGGTCCGGCAGATGGCGCAGTAAGCTAAAAGCCAGCGTCCAGCCCGCCAGGCCGAAGATAAGAATGACCAGCCACCAGATAAGAACAGGGATAAAATCCAAGATAGTTATTTCCATAAAACGTAAGGATTCGTTGCTGCCAAGGTATTACGTTTTACGTATGAGAGTCAAATTTATCAGAGTACAAAAAGGGTACTGCTACTTAACAATTTTGGTTATCTCTTTGAATTTCGGCCCTTCGGCCACGCGCAGCAGCTCGAAGAGGGCCATTTCGGTGCTGGTCACGGTCGCTCCGGCATCTTTCATCCGCTCCAGGCCAGTTTGCCGGTTCTCGGCTGCGCGTGACGAGACGGCATCGGCGACAACCTGAACTTCGTAACCGAGATCAAGCAGGTCGCGGCAGGTCTGGTAAACACAAACGTGGCTTTCGATGCCGGCCAGCAGCACTTGTTTGCGCCCGGTCGCTTTCAGCGCCCCCATAAAGGGCGGGTTGCCGCAGCAGCTAAAGCTGGATTTGGCAATCGGCTGGGTGGTTTGGGCCAGCAGGTGGGCGATTTCCGGCGTGGTCGGCCCTAATTTTTCCGGCAACTGCTCGTTCCAGATAATCGGCAGTTCCAAAACCTGGACGCCTTTGATCAGCTTTTGCAGGTTTTCAAAAAGCACCTCTTTTTGGGCCATCAATTGGGCTAATTTACCCTGTACATCAATGATCACGAGAGTGGTATTGTCTAGAGTCAACATGGTCGGTTCTCCTAACGCACAACTTTATAAATCCTCGTCTGCTCATTTTCAAAGACCAGTTCCAGCGCGCCCTGCGCCCGGAGCTGCTCAAATTTGTTGCTGATGAAGGCCCCGTGGGTAATGCGCTCGATCTGGCCGTCGTAAATGTAGCTAATATTCAGCTCGTGAATGAGCTGCAGGGTGCGGGCCGGGTCGGGGCTGGACCAGAACTCATTGACGACGAAATCCCGGTCGCCGACCTGCCAGGGGTAGCGCTGCTCGTTTTGGTGCAGGCCGCCCAGCACCGACGGCAGGCCGGTGTAGGCCGCCACCCGCATGCCGCCCTCGCGGTAGTAGCCGACTTTGGCCTCGGCCATGATCGGCGTGCCGGGCACGTTATCTTGCAGCCAGTGGATAGCTTCGTAATCATAGCTGAGGTGAATCGGGCTGCCGGCGGGCCACTCGAAGACGCCCACCGTCATATAGGCCAGGCCGTCGAGCGTGCCGCTGGGCGGGCGATTGTCCTCGCCGGGGAAACGATCGTCAACGCGGGTGCGGGTGCCGAGGACCGGATAAATCAGGCAGGCCAGCAGCAGGCTGACCAGGCTGAGCCGCCACAGCAGCAGGCCCGGCAGCGGCCAGCGCTCGCTCCACAGCCACAGCCGGGGCAGGATGACCGCCGCGGCTATACCAAACATGACCCAGACCTGAATGTAGAACTTGAACAGGGTGTTCATGCGGTAGTACTCGCTGCCGCCCAGAAAATCGCGCAGGAAGAAAAATTCAAGCCCCAGCAGGACGAGCAGGCCGGTGAAGATCAACACGCCCAGGTAGGCCACTCCGGCAGGGGCTTCGCGGCGGAACAGAAGAAGCAAGGCCAGCGCCGCCAGCGGCAAAAGATAAGCCGGGACGGGATAGCCGAGCAGGGCCAGGGCGACGGCGCTGAACAGCACCAGTCCCGCTCCCCCCAGCGCTGGCTGGCTTTTAGGTATTTTGACGACCGCCCGGTAGATTTCGGCCAGGTGGGGCCAGACATTCCAGCGGCGCAGACCCAGGCTCAGACCGCGCAGCAGCGGGTTGCGGCTGCCTGGATAAAGCAGCGACACCCACAGCCACGAGGCCAGGATGAGAAGGAAGAAGCCCCATATTTTCAAATGCTGGTCGAGGGCGGTTTGGGTGTGGACCAGTCCCAGGCCCGTTTCGGCCGGGGGTTGGTAGTTGGCAAAGAAAGGCAGATAGAGCAGGTAGGTGACCCCTAAAAGAGCTGCGCCAAACAGCGCGCCGCCGGCCAACAACAGCAAAACCCGGGCCGGCGCCAGCGCCTCCCGTTCTTGCAGATAGCGGCCCATGAGAAACGTAGCAACCATCAGGCCCAGGTAGGTGGGCAAATCCCAGGTGTTGATCGCGGCAATCGCCCCCAAAACAAAGGGCAGGGCCAGCCAGCGGATAAAGATGGGCAGAAGCGAGGCCGCGAGGAGGCGAGGCGGGGCCGCCGCCAAGGCGCGGGTTAGCGGGTTGGTAAACGATAAATGAGCCAGGGGAAAGGAAAACTCTGTTTGGCTGCTCGGCTCCAGACTCTCCCGTTCCTTCGTCTCTTCGCCTCCCGTTTCATCGCTGCCCCGCCGCATCGTCTCGACTCCCAGCCAATTGTAAGCCAGGCTGAGAAAGAGGACGGTGAAGGGCAGGCCGATCATATGCGGGTGCAGGTCGGCAAAGAGGAAGCTGAAGTAGGGAAATTCGTTGATGGTGGCCGGGATGACCCGGGTGGGATCCCAGTAATTGTAAACGGCGATGACCGCCCCCCTGAAGACCTCGGCCAGGCCGCTCAAAGCCAGCACGAAGGTCTGCAGGCCGGGGATGGCGCTCTGGAAGTCGCTCTGGCTCACTTTGCCCAGCTCACGCATAAACTGGGCCGCGCCCTCCAGGTTGCCGATAAAGACGACAAAGAGGATGCCGAGCAGGCCGGAAACAATGTATTTTAGATTTACGACAGCGTGCCCGCTGGGTATTTTAGATTTACGATTGATTGGCTGACTGTTAGTAATTGATAATTGACCATTGATTATTGACGATTGGCTCAGGTTGCCGGCCAGGCTGAAGACATTGGCGGCGGTCAGGGCGGCCAGGGTCGGCACGGCCAAGTTAAAGGCGATAGTCGGCTGGATGCCGGTCAGCTTGATCAAAACACCGACCAGGAACAGGCCGTAATAGTAGTAGTTGAGAATACCCCCGGCAAAGAAAGGGTCGTAAGGCGGCATCTGGGCGCTTTTAACCACGGCATGGAGAAAGCCGATTTCGAGCATTTTTTCACCGCCGAGCCAGGGCTGCCACAAATCCGGGTTCAGGAGGCGCAGGTAGATGAAAAAGAGGTAAACCAGGCTGAAAACAACTTCGGTCACTAAAATCAGGCTGCGCTGTTCGCGCCACCACTGCTTGAACGGATAACGCCGCCCAACTACGCCCCACAAACTGAAGCCGCCCAGGAAGACAAGGCCAATCACGGCCGTGGTAACGGTATTGTTCAACCAGCCCAGGCTGCTGTTGAGCCAGACAAAGTAGCTGACCAGCAGCAGCCCCAAACTTTTGCTCAGCACGTAGCCGCGGTCCGGCAGGTGGTTGAAGAGGAGCAGAGTCAGCGGCAGGGCCAGCAATCCAATCAGCATGACCCCCAACCACCAGAATATCACGGCGGCGAGGGTGGACTCACTGGTCAGGCTGTTCCAGCGAAAATCGTTGACCGGTGGCAGTTGGTCAACCGGCCGGTCCAGCATGAGCGATTTACCCTGGCGTTCCTCGGGCGGGGGCAGAGACAGAGCCTGGAGCGGGTCAGCGGCCCCACGCAGCCGCATCAGCAGCGTCGGCGGGCCGGTGTAGCCGGGGACAGCGCCCTGCCAGGTATTGCCCAGGAGAGCGTCCCATTCTTCCACCGAAAGCTGGCGGGTCTTTTTGAACAGGATTGGCCTGGGGTGGTCGTAAACGGTAAAGCTCTCGTCGGCGGATTGGTCGTCAATAGTAAAGGGGCCGAGGCGCGGCGGCGTCTCGACGCTGTAGATTTGCTCAAAACCCAGCGCGCCTGAGAAGAGGGCCTCGTAGTAGCGGGTGCTCATGGGGTAGCGTTCCGGCAGGCGGGGGATCGTCCGCCAGAGGCGATTACTGGCCAGGGCGATGTAATCGCAGTTCATCAAGGTGCCGCGCAGTCTCTCGTACTTTTCCCGCGTGTC
Source organism: Anaerolineales bacterium (assembly GCA_015075185.1). Taxonomy (GTDB): domain Bacteria; phylum Chloroflexota; class Anaerolineae; order 4572-78; family J111; genus DSQQ01. Next base: position 212,999 of record JABTUW010000008.1, read on the forward strand.
CTCTTCGTACATGGGCAGCTCGGGCTGGATATAGGCGTGGGCCAGGGCATTGCCGTTTGGCTCATCCAGGTTGGCCGGGATGCCTTCATCCCAGTGCTCGCGGGCGATGCAAGAGCCATCGGGCACGTTGGCGTAGGTCCAGCGGGAAAACGTGACCCAGGGATGCTCGCTGCCGTAGACGCCGTTGACAAAGGCCAGCGCCCAGAAGGCCGAGCCAGCAAGAACCATAACTGCCAGGATTATAACTGCCGGCCTGGCTGCTTTCGCCAACAGGGGGGCACCCCCGTGAACTCTGCCGAGCAAAGCCCGGCGAGGGGGCAGGTGGGTGCGGGGGGGTAGAGGAAAAATTTCGCTCTCCTCGCCTGGCGCTCCGCGCTGGTAGTCCTCTGCTCCCCCCGCCTGACGCTCCGCGCTGGCAGTCCTCTGCTCCTCCTCGCCACTGCGCCACAGCGCCACCACCAGCCCCGCGCCGAAGAGGGTAAACAGCGGCACGACCGGGACCATATAGCGCATGAATTTGGCCAGGAACAGCCCGGTCGGGCCAAAGTAGAGGACGATCCAGCAGAGGACAATCCACTCGCCGGGGGTCGCTTTGCCCCGGATAGCTTTGAAGACGACCCAGAGCGTGCCGGCCAGGGCCAGCAGCCCCAGCGGCCAGCCCATGCCCCAGCGAAGCTGCTGGTCAATAAAGTACCCGTAGGCCCAGGTGCCACGGTACTGGCGGGTAAAGGGGAAATCGGCCAGGCCGCTGACCATATTGCCCTGCTCTTCGATGACGGCACGTTCAAAGTTTTCAAAATCCAGCAGGACAAAGGGGGAGGTCACAGCGAAGATGATGACAGCGACAAGCAGAGCTAACCCAGCCAGGCCGAACATACGGCCAAAGGATGAGGGCTGAAGGCTGAAGGATGAAGAGTCAATTTCTCCAGAGGTTTCACCCTTTGGCGGTTGGCGGTCAATGGTCGGCGGTCGTTTTGCGGCGAAGTAGGCGGCCACCAGCGGGGCAAAGGCCACCGGCAGGGCGCTGAATTTGGAGGCGACGGCCAGGCCAACGCCGATGCCGGTAATCAGGGCCGCGCTGCGGGAAGGGCGGTCGTACATTAAAACAGCGCCGTAGAGGGCCAGGAGGGTGAAGGTGGTCGAGATGGGATCAACGGCAAAAAAGTGGGCCAGTTGGATTTGCAGCACGGTAAATGCCGAAAGGGCCGCCGCCAGCAATCCCCCCCACAGCCCGTAGAGCCGCCGGCCCAGCAGGAAGAGGAGGTAGACCGAAAACAGGTCGGCCAGGGCCATGAGCGACCGGCCAATGAGGGTGTAGCCCCGGCCCGAGGTGCTTTGCTCCAGAAAGTGGGTCCAGGCGTCGGGCAGGAAGGATGCGGTGAGGGGGGCCAGGTTGTTGAGGCCATGCGCGGTCAGGACTAGGGTGTAAAGCGGAAAGTGGCCGTAGGTATAGCTGCGCCGGCTCTGCTGGCTGGCATCCCAAAAAGGGTTCAGGGTTGAGGCGCGCGGGTCTAATAAGGTTGAACTGTCCGCCGGCCAGCGGATGGTCGGGGCGTAAAAGAGCAGGGTCGAGCGCTCATCGGGGTGGGCATAGGTGCCGCCATCCCAGGCGAGATTGTAAAAACGCAGCGCGGCGGCAGCGGCCAGAATGAGCAGCAAGAGTACCGGCGCGAGGCGGCGGGTGAGGTGGTGGTTAAGAGACATGCCGAATATTGTAGTCAGGTGGAGAAGGTTGGGCAAGTATAACCTGTCAATGGCTGGCAAGTGTTCTTTTCCCTGGCAAACCGGCCCTTCTCGCATCATGATCGCATCCTGATCGCATCTTGATCGCATCTTGCTCCTTCCAAAACCCCTCATGATTGGGGTGTTATCAGTAATAGAAATATAGTAGGATAGAGTTAAATCAGAGCTGTCAGGCAAGGAAATAGGGTAATCGCAGACGAACCTTGCCTGCGAGCCTGAGGCTGAAGCCATCAGGCTGAAAAGGCGAAGCATCCTGAAGGATGCTCAAATTTAGGGCGCTTTAGCGTCCTTTGCCCTCTTAGCTTGAGGTTTCAACCCCAAGCGACTTGGCTGCAAATCGAGTCTGCGATTGCCCCAGGCAAGGAAACAGGAGGTATTGATTGTTAGCATGGCTAAAGTGATCGGTCCATTATTCAGTATGAGGGTGTCGGGGGCGCTGGGCGAGATTATTTTTGACCGGCGCGGCTTTGTGCGGCGGAAAGGGCGGGTGCGCGACCCGAAAACGAGCCGCCAGGGTGATTTCCGGCAGGCGATGATGGCGGCCCAGGAGGGGGTGAAAGTGTGCGGCCCGCAGACGCGGCAGGCGCTGCGGCGGCTCAGCCCTGAGCCGGCCCGCTGGAGCGCCTTTCTGCTGAAACATTTGCTGGGACCGGGGCGGTCAACCTACAACGAGTGCCTGGCCCGGTATGCTGAGCCGGGGCTGGAGCAGAGCGGGTGGGAAGTCGCGGCGGTCGAGGCTGACCTGCGCCCGGTCAGCCTGGCCTATGCCGGCGACACGGCGATTTCGGCGGGGGCGCAGTTGTTTTTGCTGGCCTCGACCCTGTTTTCGCTGGGCCTGTATGGAGAGTTAGGGCAGCCCGGCGGCAATGCGGCGGCGTGGCAAGAGCGCATTATGTCATAACTCATTCGGTCCACTCGTTCCAGACCGGGTTGAGCTAATTGTCCAGCGGGCTGCGGACGGCGAGGCCGCCCCGGTTGAGGACGTGGGTGTAGATCATGGTGGTTTCAAGGTGTTCGTGTCCCAACAATTCCTGGATGGTGCGAACATTGCCGGTCAATTCTTGCTGCAACACCTCGCGGTAAAGAAACAACAGGGCACTGAAGGCTTGGTTTTGGGTAGAAGCAGTGACTTGACCGGTAACGGCCAGATCGGTCAGAAAAGCTTCGATTTCAGGAACGCCCAGCTCCTGGGGGTGGCGTTTATGGTGGAAGAGAATGAAGCGTTTGACCCAGCCGAGGTAGGCTTTTTCAGTGCGGAGGGCGTAATGGCGTTGCCGCATGAGGGTGCGGACCCGGTCAAGAAGTTTAGGGGGGTGATTGTCCATGGGGAGACTCCTGGTTGAAAAAGTGGTTGAAATGAGATAAAATGGTTATCAGCTTAGGGAAGATGTGTTCCAGATTACACGAACGTTTGTTCGTATAATACCATCAAAAGTGGGAAAAAGCGAATCGCGATTCGGATAATCTGGTAAATGGGACAAAAGGCGAACTCGCGTGCGGATAAAATCGGTACGGCCAGAATATCTGCTCGTCTATTCGCTTAATAAATAGTTGGGCCGCTAGAGGTAATCTCATTTTAAAACCTAATGAAAATTACTGATGAAGTCGAGAGAATCAACCAAATACTTGCGTTACTCCACGACCCCTTATTCGTTGAATTCGAGTTAGAGCAAGAAGCCCCCAGTATTTTTAATGCTGTTGGGCGTACCCATACAGAAACTTGGCACAGTGCATTGCTTGGATGGCTATTTGACCCTAAAAGTAGCCATAGACTCGGCATATTTCCTCTAACTCGCCTCCTTCTGTTTTTGTCCACAAGAGATACTCTTTCAGTTAATAAACGTGGCATTGACTTGAGCGAACTGCTGGCAAAAGGAGACTTCTCAGAAGCACAAGTAAGGCCCAACGAAAGAGAATTAACCGAAGTTACAGTTGGTAATATGCGCTTTGATGTTTTGGCAGATAGGATAAATTTTGAACCATTTAAAGAGGTTCAAATTCTTATCGAGACTAAAGTTAAGGCAAGAATTGACCCCATTCAGTGCGGAAAATATATTGCCTATATTGCACAGAGAAAAGTGGAAGGAGTTTTTACCATTCCAGTTTTTGTGGCTCCAACCAGCAAGATACTTGGAACCCCAGTCGAACTTTTTGGAGACGAGTCATGGTTTGGAATTGATTATCAAAGTATCTATGACGAAGTCATTGAGCCGTGTTTGCAACATCCTTCAATTTCAGCGTTTGGAAAATTTACGCTTTCCGAGTACGTCAAAACGCTTAAATATCGTCAGCAAGGAGGAGAACCTTTGGCTACGACGCAAAAGGAACGTGATATAGTCAATGTCCTACTTGAGAAACATGAACCGGCGATTCGAGCCTTGTATGAGATACTCTATTAAAGCTATGATGAATTTGAGCCGATTGCCGTAGATAATCAACAAGCACGACAATCTATTAAAATCAAAATTGGACAAACCATCTTTGAGGAAGCATCGGTTACAAAGCTTTATCAGCAGGTTCTCAAGTTTCTTTACGATGGCGGTTATTTGGATAAGTTGGAACTACCTATAGCAACGGGTACAAAAAGGTACTTGCTTGCAAAAGAACCCAAACATCAACGGGGTAATGATTTTGTAAAACCTGTTGAATATAGGGGTTACTATATGGAAGCAAATAAAAGCCGGGATAGTGCGGTTCAAGACCTTGTTAAATTAGTGGAACAAAGTGGTCTTTCGCTTCAAGTAGTACAATAAAGCCATGCAGCGGCCCACCGATGTATTACAGTGTCAAGTAGCAGAACCTTAAAATTGCAAAAAGAGATGCGGATAAAGGCTGAAAAAAGAGACAGGTTGAACCAAACCGACCTCAAACCAGAGGTTGAGCGGTAACTTTTGTCTGGGAAGGTTCGATTCAGCGTCCCGCCAGTTTCAGATCAGGTCGCGGTCGTTGAGGGCGGCAGGCAGTAGGTCACGCTGCCATAAGGCACGCGCTCCAGCTCTTGCCCCAGTTCCAAACGATCTAACTGCTGCCGGGCGAATTCACTGGCCTTAATTCCCAGGAGGGTCTTGACCCGCAGTTGACGACCCCAGGTGATGAAATAGCGGGCAACCTGCTGCGGTTCGGCCCGGCGGTCAGCCATCTGAGTAGTCAAAACGTGCCAGATGATGACCAGTAGTTTGCGAGCGATGGCCACGATCGCCTTTTGCCGGCCAAGTCGATCAGCCAAGCGGTCGAATTGCTCACGCCAGGGGTGATCATAACGCACCGCAATCCAGGCGGCTTCCACCAGGACAGCGCGGAGTTCCTTGCGGCCCTGTTTGGTGATGCCACCGGTGCGATGGGTCTGGCCAGAGGAATGAATTCTGGTCCCCAGGCCGGCATAGCCGACCAGCTTTTTGGCGGTGGGAAAGCGTTCAATTTCACCGATGGCGCTGAGAATGGTCATGGCCGTGATCAGACCGATACCGAGCAGTTGCAACAGATAAGGGGTCTGCTCGGCCCACGGTTCAGTCAGGCTCAGCCAGCCGATTTCAGTTTCGACCTCCGCGATCAAAGGAAGCAGTTGGTCCAGGATAATCAAATCCTGACGGGCGCGCAGTTTTTCCGAAGGGTTCAATTTCAGCTTGTTCCACCAGGTTCGCTGGACCTCACTGAACAAATCGCCGTCGGGTGGAACGAGATGGTGCCGTTGCAGTAGCGAGCGCAGCCGGTTCTTGGTCCGGGTCTGCTGGGCGATCAAGCGTTGGCGATGGTTGATCAAGGCGCGCAGTTCGCGTACATAGACCGGAGGTACCCATACCGGCGGGATCATGCCGACGGCCAGCAGCTTGGCCAGGGTCATGGTGTCTTTCTTGTCGGTCTTGACCAAAGCGGCGGCGATCAACTTGACCTGCGGGGGATGGCAGACCACGACGCGAGCCACGAGCGGTTCAAGGAGATCGTGCAGATACCAGGCATTGGTTGTGGCTTCCAGGACCACCTCGTCGGTCGAGCGCAGGTGCTTCTTGGCCCAGCCCTCGAACTCGGCCAGGCTGACCTTACGCGGCGGCAAGACCATCTCCTGGCTGCGGTTGACGGCACCGACCATGACGTAATGTTTGTGGACATCCAGGCCCACATACCGTTTTTGAGGATTAACCATTGTTTCCTCCTGTTACTATCAGGCCGCTTGACCGAGCGGCGCGGCGAAACGTGTCATTACAGGCTGAAGTGCGTTGCACAGTGTCGGCCCACTGGGTCCACCGATCCGAGCTGGGCCACAAACGACGGGCCTTCTCAGGTGAATAAATTCGGGCGGGCTAACTCAAACAACAAGCCGGGCTTAAATTTATCCCATAGGCGGCTCCGAGCCAGCCCGACACCGCACGTTTCAGCTCGGTGTCCCCGCCCTATTCACAACGTAGGGTAAGGATACCGAATAACACACGTTTCTGTAAAGTTATTATTCTACCGGCACAAACCGGATGTCTATCTTTACACATATTAACACCAAGCCAATGAACCGGACGGCCCGTAGTCGTCATCAAGCGAAGTTGACTTAGGCACATTGAAGTACGTTTACGTTGGCGGCTATTTGGCCGCCGGTTATCGGCTGGCCGTTGGGCGCTCAATAAAAGTCACGCGACTTTCGGGAATGGTATGTCATCGAAGACGATTAATCAAAAAACCGTTCAAACCGTATCCCCTCGCCAGTGGCTCGGTTTAGTCGTGGTGTATCTCTTCATACCACTGGTTCTATTGGTATGCGGAGGGGATTTCGGTTGGTGGCAGGCGTGGGTCTATTCGCTATTGGTCGTTGCCGCTGGCATCGGGGGGCGCATGTGGGCGGAACGGCGGCATCCGGGGTTGCTGGCCGAACGACAAAACATTGAGAAGTTCCAAGGCGCGAAGGGTTGGGATAAAGTGCTTGCGCCGCTGATGGCCCTGAGTGTAGGTTTCCCACTGGTCATTGTGGCCGGGCTGGATCATCGCTGGGGCTGGTCCCCCGTATTTCCGCTATGGCTCATCGCGCTCGGCTTCCTTTTAATCTCGCTCGGATACGCTTTCGCAGTGTGGGCACTGGTAGAGAACCGCTTTTTCTCTAGTGTGGTGCGGATTCAGGCGGATCGAGGGCATGTGGTGTGTGACAGTGGTCCATACCGGCTTGTGCGGCATCCGGGCTATGCGGGGAATATTCTGCCCCTGCTGGGCATTGTGCTGGCCTTAGGCTCGGTGTGGACACTTGTTCCGGCGGTGGTGGCGTTGATCATCGCGGTGGTCAGAACCGCCCTGGAAGACCAGACTCTGCAGGAAGAGTTGCCGGGCTATCGAGACTATACGCGGCGCGTGCGCTATCGATTGCTTCCGGGAATTTACTGAAGGGCCTCGTCCTGGCGATTTGATTGATGGCTGGAAACGGTTTGATTGCAGAATGTGCAAGAGCGCGCCCACCGATGAAGTACAGTGTCAAGTAGCAGAACCTTAAAATTGTAAAATAGGCTTGGGTTTAGAGCGAAAAAAGAGACAGCCTGAACTTAGCCCACCTCAAACGAGAGTTTGGGAGACAATTCGACGTTATTAGGCTAGTTCAACGACTGACCATCTCAGGTCTGATCAGTCGTGGAAGGCGGCAAGCAGTAGGTGACCGTGCCGTAAGGCACGCGCTCCAGTTCCGCCCCAGTTGGAGGCGATCCAAGTGCTGGCGAGCAAATTCGCTGGCCTTGAGGCCGAGGGTGGTCTTGACCCGCAGTTGACGACCCCAGGTGATGAAATAGCGGGCCACTTGTTGGGGTTCAGCCCGACGATCAGCAACTTTGGCGGTCAGGACGTGCCAGATGATGACCAGCAGTTTGCGGGCGATGGCGACAATAGCTTTTTTCTCGACCGATGTGATAAGCCAGGTGCTCGAATTGTTCTTGCCAATGCTGGTCATAACGCACGGCGGTCAGGCCGCTTCGATGAGAACCCGACGCAGTTCTTTGCGGCCTTGTTTGGTAATCCCACCGGTGCGGTGGGTTAAACCTGACGAGTGGACCTTCGCCCCAGCCCGGCGTAGCCGACCAGCTTTGGCGGTGGGAAAGCGTTCAATCTCGCCGATGGCACTGAGAATGGTCATCGCTGTAATCAAGCCGATGCCTGGCAGTTGCAGGAGATAGGGCGTCAGATCGGCCCAAGGTTCAGCCAGGCTTAAACGGTTGATCTCGGTTTCGACTTCGCTGATCAAGGGGTCTAGCTGATCCAACAGGATCAGGTCCTGGCGCAGTCTGAGCTTTTCCGAGGAGGTCAGACCCAGCCCTAGCCACCAGGCGCGGTTGGTTGCCCCAAACAGCTTCCCGCCTGGTGGCACCAGGTGATGGCGGTGCAGCAGACTTTGCAATTGATTTTTAATTCGGGTTTGTTGGCTAATCAAGCGTTGACGATGATGGATCAACGCCCGCAGTTCGCGGACGTACTCAGGGGCACCCAGATGGTCGGGATCATGCCCACAGCCAGCAGCTTGGCCAGGGTCATCGTGTCTTTCTTGTCGGTTTTGACCACCGCTGCGGCGATCAACTTGACCTGCGGGGATGGCAGACCACGACGCGAGCCACGAGCGGTTCAAGGAGATCGTGCAGATACCAGGCATTGGTCGTTGCTTCCAGGACCACCTCGTCGGTCGGGCGCAGGTGTTTCCTGGCCCAGCCCTCGAACTCAGCCAGGCTGACTTTGCGCGGCGGCAAGACCATCTCCTGGTAAGCGTTGACCGCGCCCACCATCACGTAATGTTTGTGGACATCCAGACCCACGAAACGCTTTTGAGAATTGATCATTATTTCCTCCTGCGATTATCAGGCCGCTTGACCGAGCGGCACGGTGAAACAATGTCTTTTGGGGCTGAAATGCGTTGCACACACCGATCCGAGCTTGACCCAAGAAGCGGGCCTTCTCATGTGAATCAATTCAGGCGGGCTAGCTCAAACAACAACGCGGGCTTAAAATATCCATAGGCGGCTCCGAGCCAGCCCGACACCGCACGTTTCAGCTCGGTGTCCCCGCCCTATTCACAACGTAGGGTAAGGATACCGAATAACACACGTTTCTGTAAAGTTATTTTCCCGATTGTCGTCGGATGTCTATCTTTAGACATATTAACAACAACGGCGTCAAGCTGACTGCCTACCCTTGCGATTCACAACCACAGCTTGCCAGCAAAGGCACTGGTAAACGTGCCTAACCTTGCTCGCCTGGCAGCAGCTTACGCCGCGGGCGTTGGGCGGGCAAAACTCGGACAAGTGCAACAAAGCAGGGCAGGGGTGCTTTTGCCTGTTCCGCCGCTCTCTATCCTACGTGTGTTTCGCCTGGTTCATAGACGGAAATCAAATCTAACGCTTGAGGAGGTGATAGATGGATGTCTGGCTTTGGATCATCCTTGCCATTGTGCTCATCATAGTGGTTCTGCTCGCTACACTGGCTATCCTCAGGAATGAACGGCGACGAAAACAGATTAGAGCAGCGCTTGAGCAGATGGGATATGTAGTGACCGATGTCCAGATGGACCTGGACCTGGAGCCGTTCGCTATTTCCCGGCTTGGCGATCAGGGAGTCATTGATTGGCGGGGTTTGCGCTTCCAAGTGGACGATGCCCTCGTCACTGTTTTTGACTATATGGCCACCAGTTGGGTAGGCAGAGGGCGGGATCGGAGAATGACAAAGGCAGACAGGCAGACTGTGCTCCTTTTTGAATCAGAGCGGCTGGACCTGCCGGCGTTTTCGCTCCGCCCTGAAACGCTTGGCGCAAAGATCCGCAATGCTCTCGGCCAGCAAGATATTGACTTTGATCAGCATCCTGACTTTTCTTCGGCTTATGTATTGCATGGGCCTGACGAGTCGCAGATACGCGCCTTGTTCACCGACGAAAAACTGGACTTTTTTGCCCATACGCGAGGATTATGCGTTGAAGGACTGGGTCAGAAACTGCTTTGTTATCGGCCGAAAAAGGTTGTCTCGGCCAAAGAGTTTAACGACTTTCTAAAAGAAGGGCTGGCGGTCCTGTACCTTCTGACCAAATAATTCATGGATAGGGTTTCGCTGGCTTGTGAAGGGCCATCGGATAACATCGGCGTTTGTAGAGATAATGCCCGCCCACCCAGTGCTTCCACCTGACGCCGCTCCGCTGCGCTTCGCGGTGCAGGTGAAGCGCAAGTTAGGCAGTGACTGAATCTATTCACACCCGAAAGGAGATTTTCTGCAATGGATATTCCACGGATCTTCAACATCACTGAAAGTGCTCACCGCATCCACAACCCGATGACACCCGAAAAGCTCGCCACTCTCGGCGCGGCGCTGCGTCTGGAATCGGGGGTCCGAGTGCTCGACCTCGGCAGCGGTTCGGGGGAGATGCTATGCACCTGGGCACGCGATCACGGAGTCATCGGCATCGGCATCGACATGAGCCAGTTGTTCACCGAGCAAGCGAAACTCCGTGCTGAAGAACTCGGCGTTGCCGATCAAGTCAAGTTCATCCATGGCGATGCTGCCGGCTATGTCTCTGACGAGAAGGTCAGTGTGGCAGCCTGTGTCGGTGCCACTTGGATCGCCGGGGGAGTCGCCGGCACTATCGAGCTTCTGGCGCGGAGCCTGCGCACTGGAGGGATCATCCTCATCGGCGAGTCCTACTGGCGGCAGTTACCGCCGACGGAAGATGTTGCCAAGGGGTGTCTTGCCAACTCGATCTCCGACTTTCTCATGCTTCCAGAACTTCTCGCGTCTTTCGACCATCTTGGCTACGACGTCGTTGAAATGGTTCTGGCTGACCAAGACGGCTGGGACAGATACGAGGCGGCCAAATGGCTCACCATGCGCCGATGGCTTGAAGCCAATCCCGACGACGAGTTCGCGAAAGATGTTCGAGCCAAACTGACCTCGGAACCTGAGCGCTACGCCGCTTACACGCGTGAATACCTGGGCTGGGGTGTGTTCGCGCTGATGCCGCGGTGATGAGGGGATTACCGGGCGACTCAGAAAGTGGGGAAAATCCAATCATGCCTACGGTTTCCAGCTGATACCCCAGGCTCTCCATTTATTCAAGTCACTTTTGGCCCTATAGAGTCGGCTTTAGTTTAGGGTTTCTTGGGCGCGGCTGAAACGGAGACGTTAGGCCGCACATAGGCACGCGCCTTGCCGGTTCGTGTGAATTGGAGGTACCTTGAAAGTTCAACGCATTGCCGCCAACGTCAGAGCAGTAGATCCAGCCCTTGCTGAGAAGTTTTACGGAGACATACTCGGTCTAGATCTGCTGATGGACATGAACTGGATACGAACGTACGGCAGTAAGACGAAGATGTCGGTTCAGGTCAGCTTCATGAGCGAGGGCGGATCCGGAACACCAGTGCCTGAGCTATCTATCGAAGTTGATGACTTAGACATCGCTTTCAGCAAGTTCAAGAAAGGCGGTTTCGAGATTGAGTACGGCCCAGTTGTTGAACCTTGGGGCGTGCGTCGCTTCTTTGTCCGTGACCCGTTCGGGCGCCTCGTGAATGTTCTGTCCCACGTTGACCTTTCAGAACGGCCTCGGCCATCCGGAAAAGGTGCTGCCTAACCCCGCATGCAGCGGACCCGCTCCGGCGGGCCGCTGATGTGGAACGTTGGGCGGCAACTCGAAAGAGACATTTTAGGCGATGATATTCAATCAAACATTTAATGCATTGTTAAAAGAAGCGCATTTTACGAAAGAAATGTTAGGGTCTGGAGCAACTCAAATTAGAAAGGCTAATTATGCAAGTCAAGGCATATATTTTCAGGCATTTACTAGGTTCTTTTGACATTTCATCATCTTAACCAGATAAGAGCGGTAACAAAGGACAAAAAAGCCTTAAAACGACTGGCAAGCTTGTCGTAGCGGGAAAAGATGCGCCGATACCACTTGAGCTTATTGATACAACACTCGACCAAATGACGCTCTTTGTAAAGATGAAGATCATAAAAGCGCGGCTCTTTCCGGTTTTTGCGCGCGGGAATGACGGGAACGGCCTCCATTTGTTCAATCAAGGCGATGAAAGCGTCAGGGTCATACCCTTTATCGGCAATGACATAGTCAGCGTGATGACCTTGGAGCAAGGCCGGAGCCTGAGTAATATCATTGACTTGACCGCCAGTCAGAATAAAGTCCAAGGGGTTGCCCAGACCATCGACAATCAGATGAATTTTGGTACTGAAACCCCCTCGACTACGTCCCAGAGCCTGGTCTGGCTTGGCTTCCTGGTCAGGACTGGGCGCACCCGCCGCACAAGGATGGGCGCGAATAATGGTGCTGTCCAACAACAAGAATTCCAAATCAGGATCAGCCGCAAAATGGGTGCGCATTTGGTCAAAAATGCCCCGATCAGACCAGCGGGCAAAGCGTTTGTAGACGCTATTCCATTTACCATAGCTTTCGGGCAGGAGTTCCCATTGCCCTCCACTGCGGACGATCCAGACAATTGCTTCGATGAAACGCAGGGTTTTGGCTTCATTGCCGACATAAATCCCGCGACAGGTGCGCAGAAAGCTCATAATTTTGCTCTTTTGGTTGTCACTTAACGTAATGGCTAACATATCCTTATCCTCTTTTTCAACAATAAGGATAGCCAGCTTGTCAAATGTCAAAAGAACCTAACGAGCACTCAGCATGCGAAATCGGCCCAAAAACGCATGGTGAGTAGGCGTCAGCCGTATCGAAGTGGCGTTTTTGGGCAACCAAGTGATATGCCAACAGACTCCAGACTTTCGGACTGGGTAACTCCTCAATCCAAAAAACTTGGCATCTTTCTGACTTGGCGTTAAAATGAAAAATTGCTATTGAACGACCATCTTGATTTTTTAAGTAATCTGGCTGCTCGAAACTGGAAGCGGGGGATCAATGAAAGCTATCGCCATTCAAACCGATCAAGAAAATAAGCCGCTGGTCTGGCAAGAGGTACCTGCGCCGGCCTACAGCGCCGATGAAGTGCTGGTGGATGTTCATGCCGCTGCCCTCAACCGGGCCGACTTGGCCCAGCGGGCCGGGAATTACCCGCCGCCGGGGGGCGCCTCGCCGATTTTGGGGCTGGATGTGGCCGGGCGGATTACGGCGCTGGGAGCCAATGTGACGGGTTGGCAGGTCGGCGACCGGGTGTGCGCCCTGGTCAGCGGCGGCGGTTACGCCGAGCAGGTCAATGTGCCGGCGCCGCTGCTAATGGCTATTCCTGAAGCTTGGAGCTATGAACAGGCAGCGGCCGTGCCGGAAGTATTCTACACGGCTTACGTGAATATTTTTATGGAAGCCAATTTGCAGCCAGGGGAAACGGCACTGATTCATGGCGCGGCCAGCGGGGTGGGCACAGCGGCGATACAACTGGTGCGCGAGGCAGGCGGCCGGGCGTTAGCCACTGCCGGGACGGAAGAGAAGGCCGCCTATTGTACCCGGTTGGGTGCAGAACTGGCCGTCAATTACAGAAAGGAGGATTTTGTCGAGCGCATCCTGGCCCACACCAACGGCCAGGGGGTGGACGTGATTCTCGACAATGTCGGCGCAGCTTACCTGGAGCGGAATATCGGGCTGCTCAAACTGCGCGGACGCCTGGTTTTCATCGGCACGATGAGCGGCAGCAAGGCCGAGCTGAACATTGGGGCGTTGATGGGCCGGCGGCTGCGGCTGATCGGGTCGGTGCTGCGCAGCCGTTCGCTGGTGGAGAAGGTCAAGATCAAAGAGAAGTTCATGGCCCAGTTCTGGCCACTGCTGCTGAACGGAACTATCGAACCGATTATTGACACGGTCTATCCCATCGAACAGGCCAATGAAGCTCACCAGCGCATGGCTGAGAATAAAAATATCGGCAAAATTATTTTGAAGATTCGTGATTGAACACGGCGAGGAGGCCCTGCGTAACCATCAAGAGGAACAGGGCCGGTTATTGCGCTACATATCAATCGGGCCGAATTAAAGAAGGGTTTGCGTCTGACCTGCTTTTGGATATACTATTGATGATCGGGAAGAGAATGTAAATGATTAACGTTCAACGGTCAATGGCTCTCCAGTTGTTAACAATTGACTATTGACTGTTGACCATTGGTGATTAATCTGCCCCCGTAGCTCAGAGGATAGAGCAGAGGTTTCCTAAACCTTCTTTTCTACGGGACAGGTAATTTATAGCTTCTGCTTTTAAGTTGTTTTTAGTAATAATTATGAGAGGTTCCCATGCTCGGCCCAACCTATCTTTCCATAGAAGAAGCAACCCACAAGTATGGTGTGGAGAAAAAGGTGTTGACCCAGCTTATTGAGGCTGGTATGATAGAAACACGCGAAACACCTACAGGAGAGTTGCTTGTGGTAGCTGACAAAAATGGTAATGGCCACAAACCCCAGACCAAAGAAGAAATTATTGCCGCCAAGTTTGCTCACCTATGTGGACAACCGATTAGTGCTTCAGAAGCTAGTCGGAAGTATAGCAAACTTTATAGTATTCCTATTTCTCAAAGGTCGTTTAGTCGTTGGTGTGAGGCTGGTTACATTACTGTCCTGAGTCGGGGGTATAAACTGGAATTGAATGAGGCTGAGGTGGCTTACTGTGCTGAAATTTATGCCCAAAAGTACAAGGAGTATGGAGGGCGTATGTCGGGGGTTCGTATTTTTGATGAGATTGGCAATCCCTATCAACTTAAATATCCAGAGGTAGCTCAACAACTGCGTGTCGATCGCCATTTAGCTCGTGAGCAGATTACTGAAACCTAAGTAACGAAATGTCCGATCCGTCATAACTATAGAAAAACCTAAAACGGATTTGGAAATTTGGTATAGCTGTAGAAAACGGATTCCTACCAAAAATTCCACACAAAACTGGGTGATAGATATTTTTTATCATCCAGTTTTGTTTTTGTTTGAGAATGGCGAATTTCCATGCACCACACTTCTCATTTGGCTATAAAATATGGATAGGCCCTCACAGGCTTTCCCCCAAAGAATCGGGTTTAAAACTTTAGTTTTATTTGGCTCAAGCCTTTCAAACACCTGGCGAGGGACGCAGCTTTACCGCGCAAAGAAGTAGACGATTACCTACTCCGGTATTTTTAAGCAGTTTTCTTTAAAAACTTCAGACAGGTGTTGACAAATAGCTAGTTATATGTTGATGAGCCTCAACTCTTTAATAAACACCCGGTGAGTTGCGACCTCACCGGGGCAATTGGGACGGCGAACCGACGAAAGTCAACCGTCCCGCTAGAAGATTATATCACATTTAGTTAGTCACGAAAGGAACCGACGATGATCACGCAAATAACGACAGAGCCAAAGAACTGGTCTTCATCAAAGCCGGGCCGAATTAACTTCTCCGTCGTCGATGGTACGCCGAGATGATGACCGACGGAGTGGTGTTTGATCCAGTCGAGGGTATCCAGGGTGAAGATGGCATCATCTGGGTGTGGGATGGGTATCATCGCGGCGAAGCCCAAAAATCCGGTACTACGCTGCAGGTTAACCTCCGGCCTGGTACCAAAATCGAGGCCGAATGGCTGGCCTGACGGCGAACCAGAAGCATGGCCTGCGGCGAAGCACCGCCGACAAGCAGCGGATTATCCGTAATGCGCTTTTACATCCCTACGGAATGCACCTCAGTAACCGGGAAATCGCCCGCCACTGTGGGGTCAGCGATAAGACGGTGGGTAGAATCCGCAACGACATGGAAACAACTGCGGAAATTCCGCAGTTAGACCAGCGGGTGGTGAAAAAGACCGACAGTACCACTTACAAAATCGATACCAGCAATATCGGCAGCCGGTCTCCGCACCAGGAAAAAACGGAACCCGGCGAGATCACAGTTCCGGCCAGCTCAAGCGAACCAGCCTCCACCAACCAGAAAACCCTTGGACCAGTCGAAATCCACCCACCGGATAATGGGCGCAAGCCCGAACCGAACACCAGATATGAACCAACCGCCCAGGAATTCGAATGTCCCCGCTGCGGGCAGGAAAAGATCGTGGGGGTGAATGGCAGCCGCCGTTGGTGTCTCGCCTGTGACGCCGAGTGGCCCACCGCCCAAGCGTTCCTGACTGAAGTGAATGCCCGGCGAGACCGGCAGCCCGGTGAAGGACCAACCCGGACGGAGTTGCAAAGCCGGTTTGCCAGCATCCTGGCCCGGCTGGAAGATGAGCAGTTGGGTGAGCTGGCCGCCTGGCTGGATGAACTGGAACGCCGCCTGGCCGAACCGGAGGGCCAGCCAGCTCTGCTGTTTGAACCTATGGTTCCGATCCATCAACTGGAGGAGGCATAACCGGCCTATCGAGAGACGGTGTCCGGTTTCTTATATGATGAGCCGACTGACACGAGGAACGATGAGTCGACACCCGTACCGGGTCAATCCCCCAGCCTACGACCCGGTCCGCCACCTCTTGGCAGCCATCGTCCTGGAGGCCGTCCGTGACTGCGCTGCCGACCGCCGGGTCTCGCCCAAGGACCGGGAAAGCGCCCGGTCCTTTCTGTCTGGCGAGGAAGGGGTAGCTTGGCTGCGGGCCTTCGGCATCCCGGTCGGGAAGGTGCGGGCGTTCATCCAGAACGGCCATCAAATCGTCAAGGAGGAACCTGTGGACAGGCAGAAGGTCATGGCCGAGTGGATTGCGGCTACTGAGGAGACGATCTACACCTTGCAGATGTGGCTGGGCTTGCTGGAGAGCTGGCAGACGCTGGGCCGGGCTGAACCGGACGACTTTGCCGAGGCCTGCCGGCAGTTGAAGGAGGCTGGCTTAGGCGTTTGGGTTGATGAAGCCAACCGGTCTGGCATCGAGGCTCTGGCTCGGGCGGTTGGTCTCAGAATAGAGGATTTACCCGATTGAAGCAGAAGATGTAACCGGGTCATTTCGACCCGGTTGTGATTAAGGTTAAGGCCCGCCGAGCCCTGGAAAGCATGCGGCGGGCCAGGGACCGGGCGAGCACACGCTTCCCGGCCCCCACTCCATTATCAATGAAGCACGAATAATGGGCAAATCCCTGGCCTGTTATTCAAAGAAAGGAGCACACGATGAAAACAGCGATGAAGGCAAACGGCAAGCTCCAAACCGAGGCGCTTCCGGTTCCGGCGGTGGCCATGGATAGGGTCCTGGCCGACCTGCACCGCCGCTTTGGCCACTCGGCTATTCTGCGGCTGGACCGGGAACCGGAGCCGGTGGCGGTCATCCCCACCGGCTTTGCCAGCCTGGACGAAGCGTTGGGGGTGGGCGGCCTACCCCGAGGTCGCATTGTCGATATCTTTGGGCCGGAAGGCAGTGGCAAGACCACTTTGTGTCTACAAGTCATCGCCCAGGCCCAACAGCAGGGCGGCTTGGCCGTGTTTATTGATACCGAACACGCCCTGGACCCGGGCCACGCGGCTCGCTGCGGAGTCCGGGTGGAGGATCTCTACCTCAGCCAGCCGACTACCGGCGAAGAAGCCCTGGAGATTGCTGAAGCGGTCATCCGGGCCGGGGTAGACGTGGTGGCTATTGACAGCGCCGCCAGCCTCATCCCACGAGCCGAGCTAGAGGGCGAAATGGGCGACAACCATGCCGGGTTGCAGGCCCGGCTGATGAGCCAGGCGCTGCGTAAGCTGGCCGGCCCGGTTCGGCAGCACCACGTCGTCCTGATTTTCACGAACCAACTGCGCCAGCAGGTCGGAGTCCTGTTCGGCTCTTCGGAGAAACCGACCGGGGGCATGGCGCTGCGCTTCCACGCTTCGGTCCGCATCGACCTGCGTCGCCTGCACGCGCTCAAGGCCCACGGCGAGGTGATTGGCGCCCGTATTCAGGCCATCATCAAGAAAAACAAAGTAGCGCCGCCATTTCGGGCCGCTGAATTCGACATTCGTTATACCGACTGAGATGGTCAGGGGGTGAAACCATGAGACGGAAGAAGCGGACCACGCTGATGAGTACGACCATCGCCATCTTTATCGGCCTGAATATGCAGGTTCGGCGCGACAACCGGGCCGAGCTGATCACCCTGCCCCTGCTGCACCTTACCCCCTTGTTGGTATGGGGCTGGAAAGTGAGCCAACTCTTGACTGGCCTGATGCAGCCCTTCGACACTCCCTTCGGTCGCAGGACACAGTGTCGGAGAAGCCCGGCAACAGCAGCCAGCCCGTGGCTCATCCGCTGGCTTGACCATTTATCTTTCACCCTGAACATCGGTATCACTCTGACCGGCATCGGGCTGAGGTCGGTTCTATATGGGCTGGGGGCGCCGCTATGAGCAGTACACTAAAGCAATTCTGCTACACCGCCAGCCAGCGGGTTATGACCGGCTTGGCCCAGGAGCTGCAGATTTACCCTAATGTCCACTACCGGCCCGCCGGCTATAATACCGCTCGGGTCCTGTCCCTACGACTGGTCGGCGTCAATCCCCATTTCCTGCCCAAAATCCGAGGCATGCAACTGCCGCTGACGATGTGGGCCGGCCTGAGCGACAAGCAGCGGATCCGTATCGGCTGGGACGGGCAGGGTATCATCATCGAAATTCCCAAGCCGCCCTGCTTCTGGCAGCCGGTGACCATCGAGCAGTTGGAGCAGCGGCATTACCTGCGCAGGGGCATCATTGCGACGTTAGGCATGGGTTTGCAGGACGAGCCGCGGCGTATCAACTTCCAGGAAGCGACGACCGCTCATGTGCTCATCTCCGGGCTGACCCGCAGCGGCAAAACCAATACCCAGCGGCTGATCGCCTGGAACCTGGCTCGTAACGTCGATCCTGGACAGAGTCGCCTGCTCATCTTCGACGTGGCCAAGCAGGGCCACCGCTGGTCTGATTTTGCTCAGGTGGCTCATCTGGCCCATCCGGTCATTACTCACCTGGAAGAGGCGGATCGGGTGCTGGCCTGGCTGGCGCGGGAGGTACTCCGCCGAGGGGCTCAAAGCCAGACCTCGCCCCGGTTATTCGTGTTGATTGACGAGTTGAAAGCGCTGATTGACGACTCGCCGCTGGCGGCGGACCACCTGGCCCGGCTGGCGGCCACCGGGGCCGAATTTGGCCTGCACCTGGTCCTGGCTACCCAATACCCGCAGATCAAGATGCTGGGCAGCGCCGAGTTGAAGCGCAACCTCAGCATCCGGCTGTGTGGCAAAGTGGACAGCGCCGATGCAGCGGCCAACGCGCTAGGGTTACCTGATACTGGCGCGGAAAGCTTGCAAGGGTACGGCGATTTCCTATTGCGGGATTTCAACGGCTTGTTCCGGCTCACCGTGGCTCGACTAGAGCGCCGCCACGTCGAGCACCTGCCCCACAGCGAGGCCCGGTCATTGGACTTGCCCAGCCTGGAGGAAGCTCACGAAGGGGTACAGGACCTGTCCCGGCCTCGCAACGAGCCAGATCCCCTGGAGCCGGAGCAGGTGGCCCTGGCCCTATTTGAGCCAATGGGCATCAACAGGTTGGCCTACCAGCTGGGGATTGGCAGCACCAAGGCCAAACGGGTTCAGCAGTTCGCCGCCGGTATCCGGCGCTGGGCCTTAGCCAATGGCTTCACCCGGCTTGAGCTGGACGATCCGGTCCCAGAAGACACTGACTCCAAAGGGGTTATTTTGCGCTGGCCCGACAATGGTCAGGACAGCGGCCGGTTTATCCCGGCTGCCCAACCGTACCTAGAGGATATATCCTGAGTAAAGGCTCCCCTGAGCATAGTCGAAGGGTCGAAGGATTGAGTTATGAAAAAAATGTTGCAGTTGTTCGTCGTCATTTTCATCCTGACCGGTATTGCCCTGGGCGCCTGGTATGCCGGGGGCGTCGCCCTGGCCGTGACCCTGGGTGTGCTGGGTCTGACCGGCCTGATTTCCATCGCTTTTCTGCTTGGCAGCCACTGGACCTATCGCTTGCTGCGCGAGGGAGCCCGGATTGCTATTGACAGCATTACCGTCAGCGAGCAGGCTGATGCGGTCAAAACTAAGGCCCTGGCCCACCTGGTGACTGAGACCGCCAGGCAGTTTAAGCCCGGGGGAGCGGCCGCTTCGGAAACGCCAAAATTTCCGGCTGTAACGCCATTGCTACCGCCGGGCCCAACTAACCAACCACCCCTGCTGCCTGATTATGTCGGACCAATAGGCTTCACCATCGCCGGGCTGGATGAGGATGAACTGGAGCAGACCGATGATAAGACTCATTAGAGCCACATCATCAAGGCGATTTTAGATCTTATCCAAAATCCCAACAAGGAGCATTCTGATGAACAATATTCGCAAAGCCGGGGTGGACCCCGGTTTCAACGCTAACAAGGTGGCCGAGGTTCAGGGTCGGGATATCTTTACTTACGCCCTGCCCTCCTCCGTCGGTCTGGCTAATCGTCACCGTAAAGACGGCCTGACCCTGGGCGGTGTGGTTCGCGCCCACCGTGCCTCGCGCCAACCCTTCCGGGTGGCCTTTGATGGGGTGGAATACCTGGTCGGGCCCAACGTAGCTGACTTCACCCATCCCATTGACCGCATGGACTTCGATCGCTTCAGCGATAGCCCCGAACTGCGGGCGACCCTCTACACCGCCCTCTACCGCATCGTCAATGGTGGCGCGCACGAAATGGCCCTGGCCGTTGCCCTGCCGGTGGAGGTGCTCCAGGATCGAGACGAGGCGGATCGGGTGGAGCGGGCTATGCGAGGCTGGTTGTTGGGCGAGCACCGGTTCAGCGTAGACGGGGTAGAAACAGTCCTGACCGTCACCGCTCTCCGGGCCAGGATTCCCCAGCCGGTAGCTACCTGGTTCGACTGGGGCCTGGATACCACCGGCCAGTGGATCAAGGGCACAGAGGCGATGCGCGCTCCGACTTTAATCGTGGACGAGGGCTACAACACCCTGGATGTACTGGTCGTGGAGGGGGGCAAAATCAGCCATCGCTACACTGGCGGCGATACCCTGGGTATGCGCCGGGCGGCCGAGCGGTTGATCGAGACGCTGCAACATCGGCATGGACTGATCTTGGAACTGTACAAAGCCAACGAGTTGATCCAGGAGACGGTGAATGGCCGCAGGCGCTGGTCTATGTACGCTGCCAGGCAGTGGATGTAACCCAGGAGGCCCGGCAAGCGGTTGGCGCCCTGGAAGTGGATGTGGTCAACTTCATCGATCGAGCCGTGGGCAAGGCCGAGAGGCTTACCAGGTGCTTTTGACCGGTGGTGGGGTCCTGGCCTTGGCCGTCCGGCTGCACCGGCTCTTTCCGCAGGCGACCACGATGTATGAGCCGGTTCTGGCCAACGCCCGGGGCCTGGCCAAGCTGGCGGCCCGCCCCGGTTTCCTGGATTGAGCTGCGCCTGAGCCTGTCGAAGGGGAGCCATACCACCATACCATACCAGCGAATTATCCACCGGCTGATTTGGAGGCCTAAAAATGACCTGTTTCGCTGGTATGGTATGACCACAGGGTAAATTGGGTGTATTCATTTTGTTTCTAGCAGAAAATGAAAGTTATTTTTCTGCTATACAAAAATGGCAAAGGACCACAAAGAAGTAAATGGCAGGCACTCAAGGACGGTCAGGCCGCAAGGAAGCGCCGGGCCGGGTATTCAAATTCTTTTTCTACTATCGCTATGTGCCGGGACAAGACCCACCAGGACTGGAGACATTGTTAGAGGCGATTGTAGCCAACCAGGGAGCTAAACGGCGAGATATCCTGCGCTCGGCCTTGCTCGGCAGGGCGCAGCAGGCTCAGGATACGGCGGATCGGGCTGAAGATAGCCAGGCGACCGGCCTCCTGAATGCCATGTTCGACGAGTTCTGAGCATCGATTAACACGCTGAGAACTATTAATATCGCAGTAGCCACCACAAATACAAGGAGATAAACCATGAAAATCAAACAGATCGTACCTTTGGGCTTATTGGTCCTCGTTCTTATGGCCTGTGGCTTGTTCTCCCAGGCAACGCCCCGTGCTTCCACTGATGAGAGCGGAAGCGAGACTGTCCAGATGAGCAGCCAACCCCAACCTTACCGCCGGCCCTGAGCCTCCACCAGGCCTGGGAACTGGCCTGGCCGGACATTGAAGCCTGGGCCACCGATGCCCAACCGACTCAGAAGTGGTCCTGCCCGGGTCGTTTATGGGAAGATGGCACATGTAACCAGTGGCAGGGTGCCGTCGCTTCGGCTAACCAGGTTGATGTGGCCAATGTTACTGTCACCGAGACCGGGGTTAACGTGCAGCCATCGCGTTCGGAGATCGTAGGCAAACCGGCAGTCGCGGCAGCTTTCGCCAGGGATGGCATCGTCAATTCGCCTCAAGTGGTCCAAACAGGTTGGGATTGGCTAGCAAGCCGGGATTTGCGGACCGAACATACCGCCTGACAGGGTTGACCTTGCGGTCCGGTCCGGGCAGCATGGAATGCGGGGAAGAGCCGACCTACGTGGTCTCGTTTGACTCGCCGCCGGGACACCTGTGCCTGGATGCCTATACCGGCGCCGTCAGCTACAGCAGTTACGACAACTAAACACAAAGCCGCTCCTCTCCTGGCCGGGCGTGAGGCGGCTTTTGCAATCATCATGAGACTGATAGCCCTGGCAAGGCCATCAGCGTGCCTCTATTTTGGCACCCATCCGAAAAGTCAACTTTCACCAGGTGATTTTCCTCAATCTCTGCCCGGCCAAGCGGTAGCACTTAACAGGAGAATAAGCCGATGCTACCCGAATCACTCCAGGTGCGCCTACTAACCGATTTAACCTATGGCAAACCGGTTCAAATCCACGATCTGCGCAAGTTCAACGAACCTTATCGAACGGCCTTTCACGTCCTCTCCTGGCTCCTGTGGACCAGCGGATTGACCTATTGTTTGAGCTGGGTAACTGGCATGACGAAATCAAGGCCGTGGTCCAGCAGGTGCAAGGTCTCAACTACGAAAAGGATCTGTCCTTCTTCGATGAGGAGTGGTCCGAGGCCCAGGCCGTTGAGCCACCTATTGAGTGGTTGTGGACAGGCTGGCTGCCTCGCCGCCACGTCAGCCTGATTGTCAGCTACGCCGGCATCGGCAAGTCCTTCATCGTTCTGGACTGGCTCTCCGCTGGCTGCTCAATCGTCCTATGCCCGACGGGCAGAGCCTTAATCGCCAGGGGATACAGCTATCTTTTGCGACGGCGAGGATTTCTTCCGGAAGCTTACGCGGAACGCACTGGGACTGGCAGGAGGCCGGGCTGTGGCCCAAAGGTGAAACCGGCATCTACCTCCACCGGCGGCTGCACGTCGAAGAGTACCGCCTGGGTAACCAGGCTACCAAGTGGCAATTGATTGACTTCGCCGACCCCAGGAGCAGGACCGGCTGATCTCCCTAGTCTACCGCCGCCGGCGGAGCTGCTCATCATCGATAGCATCTCTCCACCTTCGCCGATACCACCTTTGATAAGGACGTGCGAGAGCCGCTGGGCTTCATTACTGCCTGACCGATGAATACAACCTATGCACCATCCTGGTCCATCACTACAATAAGCAGCAGTCACTGGAGTCGCGGCGGATATCAATAATGTCAAAGGCGCCGGCGCTTTCACCAACTTCAGTCGAAGCATCTTTACCCTGCACTACGAGAAGGTATTTGATCCCTCCCAGGTAGACCGCAAGCGAGACCCGCGCATTCTTAGCCCGATCAAGAACAACTTTGCCCAGCCAGACCCGATTGGGTCTGGTTCGGCCTCCA
Organism: Anaerolineales bacterium; assembly: GCA_015075185.1. Taxonomy (GTDB): domain Bacteria; phylum Chloroflexota; class Anaerolineae; order 4572-78; family J111; genus DSQQ01. Next base: position 236,329 of record JABTUW010000008.1, read on the forward strand.
TCCCCGCGGGGTGATGATCAAGTATTGCCCGGTCGAACAAATCTATGCCATACCGTTGAAATCAGAGGAGGAGGCCACCGAGCAGGAAACCCTCCAGCAGATGTGCAGACTGGCTCTTGGTTACCTGGAGGAAAACGGAGCGACCAGTCGTAAAGCGTTGATCCAACACGGTAAAGAGCTTGGCTACCTTCCTTTCACCGTGGATCAGGCTCGGCGCGCTCTGGGTGATTTGATTGGGGATACAAAGGCAAGCGAAGATGGGAAATAAGTGGGTTTAGCCGAACGATTAAACAGACGGGGTCCGGGTCTGGGGAGTTTGGTCGAGACTCCACCTCAGAGGCTAATTAACCCCCAGTAACCCTTTCGGACTCCCCAGACTCCCCGGACTCCTTCCGGCGAAAATTTGGGGTAGTCCTTCGGGAAAATAACTATGGATTGTCAGGGCAAAGGTAACAAGATGGATATCAAAGCTCAAATCAGAGCCACGCTCAAAATCGAAGATATCATCGGTCGAACGGTCGAGCTGAAGCGACACGGAATTATCTGACCGGCTTCTGCCCTTTCACCAGAATACCAACACCCCAGCCTTCGTCGTCTGGCCCAGCAGCCAGACCTGGCGCTCTTCGGCGCCTGCGGTGAGGAGGAGATATCTTCAGCTTCGTGATGAAGCGAGATAACCTCTCCTTTGAAGAGGTACTGGACACCCTGGCCAGGGAAGCCAACCTTTCAAAAAACGACCACCAACCACCTACCGATCGCCGAATGTCACCCTCCGAAATCCAAAATCCAAAATCCAAAATCCAAAATCGATTGAGTGCTGACCGCCAACCGCGTCAGGCCGACTGGCAAAGCAGTCTGCTCTCTCTGTGCGACCAGCTCGCTGCCAATCTTTTTACCAAAGTCGGCGAAAAGGCCCGCTGCTGGCTCAACCAACGGGGCCTGGCCGATGCCACCCTGAAGCGGTTTCGGGTGGGGTTCAATCCGGCCAGCCAGCAGTATGGACCGCACTACGTCTACAGCGGGATTACCATTCCCCATTACCATCGAGCCGAACAGACGCTCTGGGGCGTCAAAATCCGTCTCTCCCAGGAGGGGCAGTCTACCTGGATGCAGCATTGGCAACGTAGCAATCCAGGCAAACCCTTGCCCAAAAAGCTACCCAAGTACGTCAGCGTGAAGGGAACCCAACAGAGCCTGTTCAACGGGGATGATTTGCCCGCAGACACCGTCCTCATCTGTGAAGGAGAGTTCGATGTCATGCTGGCCTGGCAGGAGATCCGGGACCTGTGACGCCGGTCTCATTGGGCAGCGCGACTTCTCGGCTCAGCTATCAGTGGATTCGGTACACGCTACCACCGGCGATTCTTGCTGGCCCTTGATGCTGATAAGGCTGGTCGGCAGTCTCGCCATATCTGGCAGGTATCGTGAATGAGCGAGGTCTTGATGTTCCCTTTCCATCCGGGCAAGACCTGACCGATTATTACCAAAGCGGACACAACCTGAGGGACCTTCTTCTGCCACTGCTGCAATCTGACAAGCCATCATTGAACTTCCGCTGGTTATCCGTTGGCCCGCCGAGGCCGAAATAGCTACCATCGGCGGTCAATGGTGGCGACTACCCGATGGGCAGATTGAAGCCACTTATGCTAATGCCGAGGGCTGAAACTTTGCCTGGAAATCACTCGATGTATGCGCAGCGAGGAGACAACGTCAGAAGAGTAGGTCCAAGTCGAAATATGAAGCTAATCGGTGTACCTGAATGTTTTAGACTTGTGGAGATAATGCTTGGGGTGATGTGACCTGTATTGTGGGATCATTAATCCTCCAACGTCTTCTTTATACTGCTTGAATATATGTTTGGCGTTATTAGGTAGCCAGGTTGTGCAAACAACAATGCAAGGACCCCACAGGCAATGAGCCGACTGTATTATCCTGAATATCTGCCACTATCTCTGGTGATTCGCTTGAGATTTGAATGGTTGATTACCCAATACTAAGTTATTTCTTATCCTGCAGATGCTGTGCGACTCAATAGTGATTCTCTTGTTTATGATATCTAATATGTAGATATTGGGGATATTTGATGCGCCCCTTGTCGGCAACTTGTATTCGCCGAGGTCTGGACTGAACCAAACTGCTCCTACGATGTCTTGGCACGGTAACCAGGTGAGCAGTTCGCCCTCCTGTAGATCCATAGCCTGGCGGCATTGTCCGCGCTACCACTCTAAGCAGCCTTCCGTCAGGTGATAACGCGGTGTATATCACTTCTACATTACTCGGTAGTGTCTGCTTTAGCTTCCCAGTTTTCGTGTCCCGAAGCATCACGTTTCCAAACGCATCGCCACTTGCCATTATTTTGCCATTCGCTGAGATAAATTGATACTATAATCCTCAGGAATTCACGTACCAACCCTTCGAATTATCTCCCCAGTCTCGGGATTCCAAAGTGTCACAATACCGTGGAGACCCCCGTTTGCCAAGATCTTACCATCAGGTGAAATGTCAGCGCAAATGGAAAGATATCCTTCCCGTCAAGTTCTTAAGTAACTTGCCCTTTTTCACATCCCACAGATTCACCACCACGTTAGCCGTAGCCGTTGCCAAAATCCTACCGTCGGGTGCGAAAGCTAGCGCCGTGATTTCCCCCTTACTATTTGGAAAGCTATTTAACATTTTCCAACTTTGCAAATCCCACAACCTTAGTAATCCATCGCTGCCTCCAACTGCCAATATCTTACCATCTGGTGAGAAAGCGACCGACGATGCACCACTGAAGAATAAATCGTCCGCCGATTGCAATCGTGATCTTGATTTGCTAAACGATGTATCGGCCGTCCGCTGCCAATCCAGTCCGGGAGCTAATCGGCTGTCACTCGTGACAACGCTATCAGGCTTGTCCGGCGATATAGCGACAGCGAACGTTGACTCTTTGAATGCTAATAAAGATCGCTTTAAGCGCTGATCCTCCATGTCCCATAGATTCGCCCCATCGTCCTCACTCACACTGGCTAAAGTCTTGCCATCGGGAGAGAAAGCGACCGCTTTCACTAGTCCGGCGTGCCCTATTTTCGTTGCGGCATTTTTCTCTGCTAGTACATTCCAGATCCGTACTGTATTGTCACGAGCCCCACTTGCCAACAGCTTCCCATCAAGTGACAAAGCAAGCACGTTCAGACTGTCAGTGTGCCCCGTCAGCGTCCGCCTCAGCTCTCCTGTTTCAACATCCCATAGCTTAATCTTTGCTACTCGACCAGAGTAGACGTAGCCGTCTGCGCTTGCCACCGTAGTTCCATCAGGAAAGAAGGCATGCGAATACACAAGGTTGTGATCGCCGGTTAGTGACCATCTGAGCTTCCCAGTTTCTGCGTCCCACAACATTATCGTGCCATTCTGAAACCCGGCCGCCACGATCGTGCCATTCGCGCAAAAGGCGACAGAGCTTACGAATTCACCGGATCCGGTTAGAGTCAACTTCAATTGTCCCGTCTGTGTGTCCCATAATTTCACGGTTCCGTCCTCGCCCCCGCTTATCAAAGTCATCCCATCGGGTGAATAGGTGATCGAACGCGCAGAATAACTTAGTGTCCACCTTAATTGGCCGGTTTGGGTGTCTAAGACTTCCCCGCCAGAATGCGCCAGCATACGGCCATCAGGTGAAAATGCGACCGAAAACACGCGGATACCCTTATCTAAGGTCCACTTCAATTGTCCCGTTTGAATGTCCCACAGTTTCACAGTATAATCCTCCTCCACTCGCCAAAGTCTTTCCATCGGGTGAAAAGGCGATCGAGTCCACCGATCCTCTGTGGGCGACTATCCACCTCTGCAACTGTCCAAATTCTACATTCCAAAGTATCAGACTACCCCCTTTAGATCCACTCGCCAACATTTTTCCGTCGACCGAGAATGACAGTGACCTGATTTCGTTGTCGTGTGCTGTCAGTGTCCGGAGTAAGGCCGGATCGGCGGCACCCACAGGTCGATTTCTCTGCTTGAGCCATGTCCGCTGGCAACTTTGCGCCGCTTTGCGCATTTCTCGTCCCAAAACTGTCGTCTCATCCCAATGCCATACCAAAGCGTTATGCATCTGCTGGACAAATAGCGTCGGATCTCGGTCCAGTGACTGCGAATGTAAGTTTATAGTATCAAATAACGTGCCAATCTGCTGTCGGATTGGGTGGTCAAAGGGGAGGACCGTGAGCGCGTTTTGAAAATCCTCAAGTACCTCATAGACGGCAGCTGGAGGCGGTGATGGCTGACTGCCGATAGACATAGCTACTGGCTGTTGATCAATGGACTTTACGGAACCAATTTTGGCCTGAAGAAAATCAAAGTTAGTCATAATCTGGCTCAGTCGGTCCACTTGTCCAGAATGTGCCAAGTGGTTCGGCAATTTTCGTAAAGTGAATAGTCGTCGTTCTTGCGACATCGCACTTAATCTCTCAGCAACATCCCTCATCAATGCCTCCTGGTCATTTTTGGCACAAGATCAGTCGCTTGTGCCAAACTGGTTCGCAAATCACTAACTCTCGACTTCTATATTTGAGAAAAACTCGCTCATCCTCAATCCTCTCCGAACAAATCCCCCCACAACGTATTTGCAATCTGTCCATGGGTTGCTTTCAAGTCAACTCGTTCATCTGCTACATCTTCGCTCCTGGCAATGAAGTCGAAGAAACTAGCGTGATATAAACGATAACGGGTTTGGGTTCCACCTTCATACTCAACTACTTCTTCATGCAGGAAAGGTGCCCAATCTCTAAGTACGGCTCGAATGCACGACCTCTGCTTAACCTTCGAGAAATCACTAATCAAGTCAATCGACGGTCGCCTCGGAGCCAACTACTGGAAATTGCCAGAAGAGCGAAACAGTGGCATAAACCAAGCATTTTCCGATAAGGGAGGCTCAGAATGGCTCTGACTTGGCTCAATGACCTGGGCGATACTCTGATCTGGCAGGGTTGTTGTGCTGACCCTCTGGCTATTACATGACACCTGGCAAGATTGATGCTATCTCCAGGCTTGGGCGGCCCCAGTACCGACGGTTTTTAGCCCGGCAACAGCGGGTCCGTGGCCAAGCTGTCAAATTACGGACGGTAGTGCATCACCTTAGTCACTGGTGTAGTATATATGGGCTGTAAATTGACAGCCAAGCTCAGTCGGTCTTGCCGGGCCGGCCCCCAGCCACCTGAATGTGCCGAGTACCAAGCTAAGACGGATCGGTGTCGTTATCGCCAGCGCCAAGTCTCCCCGTCCCGCTGGGTTAAGCGCGCTCCTCAACGACGCCCCTGGGAATACAGCCGACCTGGCAGGCTTGCCCCTGACGAAACGTGTCGTTACTATGGCTGGCTAGGCTTAGGCAATCTGACCGCCAATGACCGTCCCAACCGAGGCCGACCACGACAGTGGTATTGTCTGGCCTGTGGTCATTATTTCATTGAAACCCGGGGACGGTGTTTTACCGCCGCCGGGAAGCGCCGCAGTTAGTCCGCCAGGTTCTGACCGCTCTGGCTGAGGGACTGAACATTGAAGGAACGGCTCCTCTGTGCCAGGTGGAAGTGGAAACGGTCGAAGCCGGCTCAAGCTGGCTACGGCCCATTTTGAACAATTGTCGACTCATTTGTGTCATCATCTTCAGATTGAGCAAGTCCAGCTGGATGATTTATATGTTCGCTTGCGGGCCGCCCAGTCCCAAACGGGATCGTCTCGCCGCTGTGTTTGGCTCTATAACGCCTTCAATCCGGTCAGTAAGTTCTGGCTCGCTTTCAGTCTGGGAGACCGCTCTCTCCCGACCGTGCGCACCTGGTGTCATCATTTGACCCGTCAACTAACCACTGGCTGGGTCTCTCACTTCCTGACCGATGGCGAAGCCAGTTTTGAGGCGGCCATCTTGACCTATTTTGGCCGGTGGCAAGCCGTGACCCCATCCGGCCACCCTCAGGTTTAACTCCGCCGCCGTTGGCCGCCCCACCCCAACCTCCATTATGCTCAAGTCATCAAACACCGTCGGGGTCGGCGTTTACTGTATGTCACTTCGCGTCTGGTCTTTGGCCATCTGGAAACCTTACTCGATATCCTGGCCACTCACGGCTGGTCGCTCAATACCGCTTTGATTGAGCGCTTCAATCTGACGTCCGCAGGGGCAGCATGTTCCTGCTTTGGGCCGTCGCACCCTGGCCCTGGTCCAAACCGAACTCACCCTATCCCACCAGCTCACTCTGGTTCAGACTTACACCAACTTCTGTCCCCCTCATGCTAGCTTGTCCCGGCCTAAAACCAGTTCCACCAGACGCAGCTCCTCCTGCACTCCCGCAATAGCGTTGCACCTGACCGACCAGGTCTGATCTTTAGAGGAGTTACTGCTGTGGCGCGCCCCTCCCCTGGCAGCCAGATCCGTGGGAGCAGGTGGCTAATCTGCCCTTGACCGCCGGACCTGGAGATCGAAACAGGCTCAACTTGAGCCGATCCCGATCTCTCCAGGCGGAAAAAAGGCAGTTCAAACCAGGTTTTGGTCAAAAAATTGCCTCCTGACCTCGCCTCTACACCCCGTTTCCTTTTCTCGCAGTTTCCCCAGAGGCGACCTACTTGGGGGAAAAGAAGCATTGAGAGGTATTGCCCTTGCCATTCAGGGCATAAGCCGTTGGTGGCCATAAGTTAGACCTAATCGAGCCTAGTAGTTCAGCAAACATTTTTTGTCGGATAAATTTCATTTATCACCAGATAAATTCACCGGCAATACCCGTCAATATAACATTGTCAGACTACTAGTTACCACCATTTTTCGACTTCGGTAAGCTTCAGATAGATTGCCCAAAGGGTTTTACCCCTGTCTAACTTCGCGATCGACGCCGAGACGACAGACAGGAAGTAGAATAACACATCTCGTCCATTCCCTTTGATTTGATCCAACTCGTCAATCAGCAACCCTATCACCGCGTCAACGTTGCCGATCGAGGCATAAGCGTTCGTGACTTCTTGAAGAGCATCTATGCGAGCCCAAAGTGCATCAATTTGGTTGATTGTTTTAATGAGCAGACGAAGACCATTGAAACTGCCAGATGCCACGAGAGCGTGAGCTACTCCGCGAAGAGCTTCCACTTTCTCGGTATCTTGATCTAAGCCAAGTGCTGCCTCAAAAGCCGCTCCAAGTCCGTCAGCGTCTAACAACCTAGCGGATGCCAAGGCTATTCCATTAATTGCTGCGGGACGAAATCTACTATCATTTACTCCATGCGCTGCTCCAATAAGACGGGGTAACAATATTTGAGTGTTCGATGTAAGCGATTCAGCGAAATCTTTGATGGTCCTTGCCCGTGTATCCATATCACTAATGACTTTAAGCGTTTCAAAGGCGGAGTCGAACTGTCCGCGTCTGAATTGTTCGAAGGCAACAGCGGCACGCACGTGGTTCTTGGCAGCATTAGACCGCGCAGTGTTGTATCCGTCATCCGAATTCGCAAGCGCTGTCTCGAGATCACCACGAGACGCGATAGCGCGACAAACAAGGGCAAGTGCCACCGGCTTGTTCCAGCTGTTGTTGATACCCTGAGTCAACTCGAGCACTACATCCAAGCGTTGTGTGTCGCCCGCTTTCGCCGCGGATGCGGCTACGGCACCCAATGCTTCTGCAATCCCGTCGACGTTGCTCTCGAAGTTGCTTTCCGGATCCATGTCTTGGATTAGCCCTATAGCCTGATCAAGCTCGTTGCTTGCAGCGAGTACTTGGCACACGTGACTGTGAATCTCGGTTGCTTCACTCTTGCACCTCAGAAAAAAGCTGTATGCATCATCATCTCTGTCCTTCTGACCAGAACCTTGTCTACCTTGATGCATGATAGATTCTGCAATTGATATCGCTCTACCCAGATCGCCGGACCGCGTAAATGCCAACGCGGCACGCTTCTGCGACGCCACGCGCGCATACTTTTCGCCCTGGGAACCAACTAATGACAATGCTGATTCGATGAGGTCGCTTGGGGTATTTGCCAGGGAACCCTCGAAGACTGCATTAGCAATTGCCATTTGCACCCTTTCATCTTTCGAAACTTGCACTGCATTAATAGCAGTTGCTACTAGTTCGGGCTGATTTCGTGATAGATAAATAGTTATAATGTGTCCTTGTACGTTAAGTCGAAGAGAAACGTCTTTAATCTGATATAGCACTTGCTCGCTCTTGTCCGTATTCCCAACACTTGCCAACGCAGCCGACATACCAGCAAACAGCTCTTCTTTGCGTTGGGAGACGTGCGTGGTTTTCGCCAACGCGTTGCGCGCAGGTAGCTCCTCACCTTGCTCATGAGCAAGCAGCAATCTCGCAACGTCTATCCAGACATCTGTCACTTCTAATTGGTCAACCATTCGGCTTGCGGCTATAGCATCGTCAATGGCTTTTCGCTTCGCTCTTAGTGCGAGGTCGGCAATAATAGCTTCGAGCACTCCCCGCCGTAGAGAGCGATGTCGCGCCTCCAATCTCGCAATAGCAAAACCATAATCCATCGCATAATAACCAGCCGTCTCGTCATCAACTCCATTCATGATCAAGTCACGGGCGTATTTTGGATCAAGTAAGTCAGCGACGGATAAGGCAGTGACGTTGTCGTGCAAAGTCGCCAGTGCCACTGCAGCAGAAGCAAGGGATTCCGGACGGTAAGCATATCGAGTATCGCGCTTCAGACGTTCAACTAGATCCGTCAGCGAACGTGTGTCATGTTCGGCTGTCATCCTTCCAATCAGATCGCCTAGGATGTGCGCCTTTTCTTCGTCATCTGCTAACTGCATTGCTTCATCAATGCCAAGCAACGTCTCTGTCGGAGTCGCTGGTAAGATGTTGCCTGGCCATACATTGGGATAAGTCGTAACACCATAGTACCACCTCATTGCTGTCTTATCGCCAGCATGAATTCGAGATAGTAACTCGCTAGTGGGTCTTAATTCTTGAAAACCGGTTGTAAACCTCTGCTCAAGCGAAGCTGCAATCGTTTCCATCTCGTTGGCCCGTCTAGGAAGGCCCCGTTCGCGGGTGATGGACGCAAGCAGCCGATAAGAACGAATCTGCAACTCCAAGTTGTTCATGAGTTCAACATAATTCACTGCCAAGTCGATTTCACCGAGCCGGGCGAGAGCAGCGAGGATTTCCGGTGATACATTAGTTGCAAACGACTTCAAGGTTTCGGCTATGAGACGAGTGGTTATAAACTGAACAACGTTGGGTGGACAGGACGCCCGTGCGGCTTTCGCCGCAAGCTCAACGTCATCTATGAAAGAGTTGTGAGCTTTTGTTATCTTGAATTTAAGTGACATCCAATCCAAAGACATAAGTGAAAACAGCTGCTCATTGCGACCGCTGTTGTACAAGTGAAGCGCAAAAGGCCCCAAGGACATAGGCTTTGCGTTCGTTATCCAGCTGCTCGAACGACTTGCTTAAGCGCTCGGGGTTTTGGTCGAGCATAAATTACTCCGTTAAACATCACTGACTTCGAAGACCATTCACTTGTCTTCTCCAAACAGATCCTTCCACAGTGTATCAGCAATCTGACCGTGGGCGGCTTTCAAGTCCACTCGTTCGTCTGCCACATCCTCCTTTTTGGCGATGAAGTCGAAGAAACTAGCGTGATATAAACGATAACGGGTTTGGGTCCCACCTTCATACTCAACCACCTCATCATGCAGGAAAGGTACCCAATCTCTAAGCACTGCTCGAATTCGCGACCTCTGCTTAACCTTCGAAAAATCACTGATCAGGTCAATTGACACCGGCTCTAACACCACCGTCAGCGCCACGATCACTGGCAGTTTGTACTCAAACCACGCCGCCTCATCCATCCCCCGCATCCGCTGCCAGTGATCTTGGTAGTAACTCTGAAGACCAACAGGAATGGCAGCCAGTTCCAAATCCTTGTATGCTCCCCGTTCAATTTCCGGCAGCACATAGCGTAGGTACATAAAGTTCCCCTCGCTTTTCTGGACGATCAGGGTAACAAACTCTGACGTTTCAATGCCTTGTGCTGTGATGTATGTCCGAATACCCGGCCTCGTGGTCGAAGCCTGCACAAAGTCGGTGATGTCCGCCAAATTGTCCGAGGAGTCGTGATCGATGTACAACTCAGCTTGTTCACAATCAACCCTCGGTTTGAGCTTGCGCTCATCATCTTCCCGCATGGTCACGACGAAATAGATACCTTTAGGGACGATCAAAGGGAGGTAGAGCAGATTGGCACCGGTCGGTGTCCCAATTCGATCCACCTCATCCAGGGCGTCAACCACAATCACACAATGTTCATTAGCTTTTAGTTTCCCCGAGACCTCGCCTAGTAACTTGTTGAGAAAGCCAGCGTCGTCAGTCGTTTCTGGCGGCAAGACCGTGTGCTCCAGTTCGTAGGCGGCGATCAACTGAGCACAAATGTTTTTGAGGAAGGTGGTGGCTTTGTTGATCCCTTCAGCTCGGATGTTGAAATGATGGACATAACCGTTCTGTTTGACCGTTTGTGCGGCGAGGGCAGATTTACCAATGCCAGGATCGCCGATGATAAAAAAGTAGCCCCGCGGATTCTCATTTAAGAAACGGTTCATCTTATCGAACACCCATTGACGACCCACAAAACCGTGGGTCTTCTCTTCAATATAACGAGTATAGTCGAGGATCTGGTCTCGAATACTGAATGAAGTTCTGGTAAATGTACGGGCGAGGTTTCCCAACTGAGCTTCCAGCATATCGTTCATTGCAGCCAGTTGGGCCTCAATATTAGCGAGCGACTCAGCGGAACTAGCCGCATCGGCGGCAATCGACCCAAGCGATTTGGCATCAAAAACCGGGCCAAAAACCTTAGTAGCCCGCAGCTCGGCTTGTAAGTGGTCAAGCAACAAATTTGCCTCAAAGGTAAAATCACGCCACTGAGGTGGATCAATCATCGCGGCTTTCCAGCGTTGTCCAATCAGTTCTGTATTCGGCTCCTGTTCAAATTGGACGAGTTTTACCAGTTCAATCGCCACGACTGGTTCAGTCAGAGGTCCATTCTTTTGTAGCAACGGTCGGGTCAGATCGAGGCGTGACCCAGTAGTGCCGTATCGATGGATGGCTGCACCCAGAGCCTGTTTGAAAGCATTTTGGGCCGGGTCGCCTTTGAGTTTGGCCTCTAGTTCATCTGTTACTTTGCCGGCCAGAGCTCCCAAAAAGGCTTCAGCGACCATCGTTAGTATTACTGTTGTTGTAATAGGTTCAGTCATGGAAACACTCCTTGTCTTGGATTAAATGAGATGTCTTTGATTACGTGATTTACCACTACTCCTGTTATATTGATACAAGGTCAGGTGTTCTTCAAAAGCGTTCTTGCTTCTTCTGGTACCCCAACCTGATCCAGCGTATAAATGAATTGGTGTATCTGATCTGATGTCAGGTTGTTAGCTTCGCCATCAGGAAGTTTCGCGAGGAGTTGAAGAGCAACCTTTTCAGCTAAATTGTCCAGGTCTTCAACAGAGTAATGATGTTTCCCGGTGAGTATTTCCCGTATAATTGATTGCCACATTCTTTGAGCCTCCAGCGCATATTGACTTGCAAGAAGCTTCCAAAGTGTATAATGCATAGCATCTAACTCTTCTTGCCGAAGATATGGCCACGCCTCTTTCCAGAGCGCTTTTCGGTTAGCATCAATAACCGCGATCTCCAGCAGATTTTCATGGGTTAACCATTCACATGAGGGCTTAATTTGATGTATACGGTTAACAGCCGATTGTCAGATGATTTGATTAGTGGTGTGCCACAATAGTAACAGAAACTTATTTTCTCTGGATTTTGAGCCTCACATTTGGGGCACTGCCAACCTGATTTCGACCAAGTCATTTTGCGCAGTCAAAGGTAAGGACGGACTCCACTCTTCGACCAAAACTTGTTGCTGCCTATCAATTTTGATTGCCTCCACGGCCTCAATACATTGCCAGGTTTGTGCCAATAGACCAGAACGCCGGAGAGATCCGGCAAATACTGCTAAATAAACCCATACTCTTTGTGGATCAGTATATCGAGCTGAGTTAAGTACAACCACGATAGGTGATAGAATTTTTCCAGATCTATTTCGCTTATCTGGTCAAGAAAATGACCAAAAACTCTCACGGCCTTCACCCAACCCTCAAATCCGGCACTCCCAACCAATCTCTGTGACATCTTAAGTAATTCGAGCAGGGCTTCAGCGTCACTGTGATACTTTAACGCCCTGGCTACATTTGAGATTGCTGCTTCACCCCAAATCCCATCCGGTGTCTCTCTCAGCCATGACATGGCAGTGTCTATTTTCCCAGACCAGGCAAGCGTACCGATGAGGGCACTGACCGTTACGTAGGCACTGTTACCCTTTACAAAGGGGTGTGTCTCCAGGTCTTTAACTGCAGTGGAGGAGAATTCTTGCGCCACTTCAAGGGCATATTGATAAAGTTGAAGGCTATTCTCCTCCTGATGAGCGATCTCGGCAGCAATCTCCGAAATCATTGCCCTAGTTGTGACACGATAATCCTGATCATCAACCTCCTTGATTCCGGCTATCGCTTGTGAAAGAAGTAATAAAGCATGCGCCGGGCGATTCAGCTTGGAATATTCTCTGGCGATGGCTGCCAAAACAACAGGGCGCGTGCAAAGAAACCCATCTTTTACATGATGACCAATTGACACGCTTCGACTTAATCCCTTGACGTAGCCTCCGTCGCCAAGCGCAGGAAGAACTTGTAAAAAACTTTGCCCTTCAAAGTTCAGTTGATCATCCCAGTTGATACGCTCAAAAACCTCAAGAATCTGGTCCAATCCTTCAGGGTATTGTAAATGGGCCATTGCTCTGGCCAGTGAGGTCAAGCTAGACAAATGGAAGGTATGATCGGCAGAGACATCAACTTTAAGAACAGGCGAAAGAATGTTTAAGGCTTCATCAGTCCCGTAAATTCTTGACAGAACAATCGCAGCATCTTCAATATGATTTGAGTTTAGAAGGGACTGGTCAAGTTGTAATACCTTATTCTCCACTTGGACCATCAACTTTTCGACCCCATCTCGATCGGTAGCTTGACCCAGCCAGTAGCCGGTTGAAGATAAGGCACTAAGTCTTACAGCCTCAGTTTCTTCGTTGGAATATGGGGTATCTGCAATATCGAGAAGCTGAGCTATGGCCTGAATAGCGCCGTTCTTATCATTTATTGCAAGGCAGAAATCAGCTTCGATTTCAAGAATTGGAATCGGATTAGAGGCCTTTTCCTTTGTTACACCCAAAATAGATAAGCATTGTTTAAAAAGATTAATATCATCAAGGGATATCAGTGGTTCCTTAAATGCGTAAATGCTCTCAGCGGCTCTAGTAAATTCTGGGTCAACAAACGCTTTCCAACCCCTTAAATGTCTCTTATTTGTTGGCGCGGGTGATGCTTTCTCTATGATCTGTTGAATAGAACTTAATACTTTTACTAACAACTGTCTTGCTTCAGCTATGGGTGACCAATACGTACGAGGCTTTGCTTAACAAAGCAGCGACCTCAAGGCTGTGATTGAGGAAAGATGCTGAAAGTCCGTCTCACAATCAGCCGACCGCTCGATCAAAAGTTTGCAGTTTTAGTTCTACGAACAGGGTATCGTGATTGCGAGACTTTTCGGCCTCGGAAAACGCACTGTTGCGGGATCTTACATCACGACTGGCGAGAAAAAGATTTGGTAGCCGATGACCCTGAGGCCTATTAGCTCATAGACCTTGGTCTGATTTCCCGTACAGAAAGAATCCGCAAGCTAACCATCCCGCGCTATATCCAAATCTTCACCAAACATGACTTCCGGTTTCTGGATCAGCTCAAAAGTCCGAACAAGAAGTTAGGAGGAAAGATTCGTTTCGAACGGCTGTGGCTCTTGCGGCAGACTCAAGACAGTTAACAGGTGTGTTTTTTGTTCGGGTGTTATGAAAGTGTGGGGGTCAGGTTCAATGAAAACGTCTGGTAAAAGCGTTACTATCTTCTAGTAACCCAAAAGGAATTGATGATGCCAGGTGAACGGCATAATTTGTTTAATGGCCCTAAATAAATCTTCTGTTTCCTCCAAGACAGCCAAACCATAAATCACATCAGGTAATTGCTTGAGCCAAGAAGAAGGCGACATCGAGGGCTTCAACCACTCGATCAACTGCCTCAATCCCTTTCGACAACCAATATCGGAAATAGCAAAATGAGCTTTGAAAGGATTGCTGTCTTGTATTCTCTGGCTTTCTTCTGGCTTAAGACATTGACAAGGTCCAGTAGTATGTACTCAGCTCGCTTCTTTTGTTCAATTTCAGCTAAGGCTAAGGCAATTTCACATAAAATTTCGACTTGAGTATCTAAACCAAGCGTGGAATCTATTGACATTACTACATCTTCCGCAACAGCTATATCGCCTAATCGGCATAGCTGAACTGTTGTTCTGCCAATGTTAGTCCATTTCTTGTAACGACGGGCGATATCGTGTGCTGTCTCGATCATCTGTTTAGCCTGGGTGAGCTTACCCAATTCTTTATAAGTCAATCCTAGTTGATAATAGGCAGGTATCGCGTCATCCACATCTCGCAGGGCCTTGGTATAAGTCTGAGCACGTACATCTTCACCCAGCTTGATCAACATTGATAAGATGGTTGGAAACTTAGCTTGGTCGAGGCCTGCTCATTTACAAAAGAGGCTGAATGCAAACACCCAAAGGTAAACCTGATATTCCTTTCTCTATTGAGGCTTTCCATGCCGTGTTGAATATCATCAACATATGAGGCACGTGCCCAATCATTGCTGTGCTTCATAAGATACCAATCACGTTTTTGAAGCAAATGAAATAATTTCTGGTAAAGTCCAGCTTGATATAGATGCTCAGCCAGTTGCCTATGAATACTTTTGCGTGCCTCATCTAGGTTCATCTTTGATATTCCGGTTGACTCAATATGTGACATTGTCGATCTACATATAGGGCGAAAACTCTTCCGAGTTATTCGGATAGGCTCTTAGTATATAAGATGGATCTTATTAGCCCAGCCATCAGCAATTGCACGCCGGCACGTTTTAATATTCGGTTTTAAGCCGGGACTGTTAAACCCCAACGACTTTGCTTTCTCGAAAGCATTAGGTGCCTCGGTAAATCGCTTCAACTGCGCCAAGCATATGCCCAGATGATACCAAACTTCCGCATATTCTGGATCGATATCAAGCGCCTGATAACAAGGTTAACAGCCTCTTCATAACGCTTCCACTTGGAAAGTATCCACGCTTGATTTCTTAGTACATCAGGCAACAGGATGGGATCGACCTGTCCTGCCTTTTCTAACAAATCATAGGCTTTATCCAAATCAGAATCTTTGATTCCTCTTTGTAAGAGGGCATCAGCTTCAGGGTCAGGTAGTCGTTTCCAGCGACGAAGTGTTTGAAGTTCTTTTTTCTGCACCTTATCGGTTTGGAATAACCGTGAAGCCTCGGGGGTGATTTTTTCTAATTCTTGAACAACGGCCACACGCATCTCAATATTCCATCCAAGACGCAACATAACCCTTTTTGTAGAAGTCATTACATCCTCAGGAAGATATCCCTGCTTGATAAGGGGTAGCATTTCTTCTTCAGATAATCTCTTCTCTGTGAAAGGAACGCCAAAATTCAGCAAGGCCGATCGCGCACGCCGTAGTGAGGGCATCATACATAGTGAATGGGCTAAAACGCTTGCACCCTCTATAGTCTTTTCTGGTAGAACATAATTAGTGCATTCAAAGGCCATCATGATGTCGCCCTGCAACTGCCGCGGCAGGTCAAAGTTGAGGAGTGCTTTCTCGACATGGAAAAGTATCAGCCAAGCTGAAAGTTCAGGAGGCAGAGTAAGCATAATTCCTAATAAGGGTTTAAGCTCCATAGGTGTTCGATCCTGGGTTCTAAATGTGCCACTCATTGCTCCACCAGTTGCACCAATGTTGGCTTGCCTGAAAGCTGCTACAAGAATATCATCGGCGGACTGGTCAAGTTGTTGACACTGAATTTCTGCCCTTTGGATGAGATTGGTCTTCAGCTCTGAATATAATGCATGGTCTTTGCCAAATCCAAACATATTGCCTCCTCTTCCCACTTTGAGGGACTAAGCTAATCTGTAGGTAAGTCTCTTGATACAACTTTTTTGAGAATATCCACTCCACCTTGCTTATAGCTCAAGGCAATTAGATCCCCACCTTGCTGAATTGCACCACAAACAAGGGCCTCGGGTAATGGAAATAACCAACGATCCTGTAAATCTGGAGTTTCTACATCGATAATATGGCATAATGATATTGATGGTTGTGATATGAGTGCCCATTTTTCATCATTTGTTAGATCATGTAGTTTTACCGCTTCTGAGAATTCCCTACTGGCGTGGCACTTCCCATTAAGATCCCAAAGATCAATAACACTACCCTCATCAAGAAAGTTCGCCCATCTTATAAATTTCTCCGAACCACTAAAAATAAACCCTCTACTATTTCTGGGGTCTTCTATCTCAAATGGACCCCAATAATAAACGCCACCTTGCTCGTTTAGATATAAGTCTAGTACCACAATACTTTCTGCAGGTTGTGCAGAGATCCTTGTGTTTATACCTACTATCTGAAGTGTCTGATTATCTTTAAATCGCATTGCTCCCGGGATCATCGGAAGTTTCTGGGCTCTCCGTCTGTTATCTCCAGTAGAAACAAATTCAACCGTTTCTCGGGAGAAGATGCATACGAGACTGCCGTCTGGTGAGACATCTATTAAAGCACTGGCGTCCACCAGCGTTTTGAATTTTCCAGATATTTCTTTAGATTTTTTCCTGTCCCATAATTTCCAAGACGAGTTACGATTTACAGCAAGGATAAACCGTCCATTCGAAGAAACTGTTCCCAAAACCGCATTTGGTATCCTGGCTATCTTGTGTGGATAGGGCTGGCCTGAATCCTCATCTTCAAAAGATAAGAGCCGCATCTGCCCCCCCTTTTCGGCTAAGATCAACTCATTAGAATTCTGATGGAAATGTAGGAACCATATGTCTCCCGGAGAGGCCGCAGAAGCGGACAAAACCGTATCTTTTTTCAAAAATACGACAAGTTCTGTCCTCAGATAAATGGCTAATAACCATCTGCCATCTCCAGACGTTTCGAGAGTAATGACGCTGCCTTCCCCGGAGAATAGAGGACGAACTGATCTCCCATCAGATAAATTCCAAACATAGCAATTTCCAACAGCATCGCCAGAAACAATCTGCGAGTCATCAAGAAAGGCTACGGAGGTTGGAGGGTTAGAGTGTCCGGAAAAGAGGATACCTTTTCTTCTCTTTGGATTTAAGAGAAGGTTCAGTGCTTGACGAAGCCTCCCTGAAGATTCAGGTTGCAGATTGGTGGGCCAGACACGACAAAAACCATCCTTACTACTTGTAGCAATTTGGTTTCCCGAACTAGAAATACTGAGAGCAGTCACTGCATCTTGGTGGACATCGACTACCTTTTCGAGCTCACCATCTCCGATTTTCCAAAAAGAGCAGTGACCGTTACCCTGTGCAGCTACCAGCCTTAAACCATCAGGTGTAAAGATCACCGCGCGCACGATGGCCTTTTGAATAATGTGACGCCAACGAAGTGTATCATTATCAAGATCCCAGAGAGCCAATTCTCCGCCATAAGTACAAGCTCCTCCCAATCCCACAAGTTGCCCAGTCTGGGAAAATCTCAATGAAAGAACCCGGCAAGAATAACCTACCAATTCCTTTGTTTTCCTTCGCTCTTCAATATCCCAAATGGAATATACACTAGAATGGTTCTCAAGATGTTCGGCACAAGCCAGTCGTTTTCCATCGGGAGATAGAGCAATGGCCGTGAATATATTTGCTGAATCAGCTGGTAGATGCAGTATTTCACGCCCTGACCGGGCATTGTAGACTCGAACCTGACCATCACAGATAGCAAGCCTGTCACCTGAGTCAGAAATAGTGGCGGCAGTCGGTTTATTTTCGGAACGAATTGCAATAAACGCAGAAACGCCGCCACTTTCTCGATGCACCACTTTCAACCAGGGTCGTCGTTCCGCTCCGGTTTTCCAGCGGTGCATTGCCATTTGATTGGGTGCTGTTTCAGGGGACTGGTTTGCTGCTTGTTGGAAAGTTAATTCGGGATGAACAGACAGAATATGTGCTTGGCTCTGCACGAAATGGCCAAATTCTTCAAGCTGGATCCGGGCTGTTCGCTCAAGTTTCTCAACAATAATTAATGGGAGTTGATAGTCGTTTAGCAGTCCCGATGTCATTCCAGCAGCGCACTTGGCCTCTATGAATTCCAAGTTGGTCAGTATGCTGTTTAGTCGCTCCCTTGACCAGCCTTTGCGGGAATAATATGGCAAGTTTAAAGTTTGCTCTCTTCTATCATTTGGCATAACAGCCAACCGTTTGGCTAAATCACCTTTCATCAAACAATTCCCATTATCATTTGTTTTTCTTTCAGCGCATTTGCCGTAACCACGCTAGTCGTTTTCATAAAACGGCTTCAAATATTCTGGTATCTGATATACAATTGCCATTTCTGCGGTGTGAAGAAATTTTTCCTCCGTCATGAAGCTATACATTTTACGACAATCTCCATATCCTGAGGCGACTTTGTATCCTCAAAAGAAAGAATGCCTCTTGTTCTGAGGCAGGATCGAAGTTAGCGCGTATTAATTGAGCAGCCTCTTTTGCCGGATGGTAGCCCAGCGCTGCCGCTTTTTCTAGGAACGACAATGCCTGCAACGCAGCAAGCGAATTACTTGCTTGCGCCAAAATAACGCCAATATTGAAATATGGCAATGCGAATGTGGGATCATGTTTTATGGCATCTTCGAAATCTTGAAATGCCAATTCAATTTCCCCAATTGCTTCGTAAGCTGTGCCCCGGTTATAGATCGTACGTGAATCGGTTGGATCGAGTGAAACAGCGTTATCGTAGCATTCCAATGCTTTTCGGAAATTTTGCAGGGCATAATAGCTAAATCCACTACTGCCGTAAACATCAGCATTTCTGTAGCCTGCATTCAGGGCACGTTCAAAATCATCAACTGCCTTCCGATGATCGCCTTGGTCCGAGTAGCATTGCCCGCGAAAATAGTAGGCTTTTCCCATTTGTGGATCTCGTAACAAGGCCCAATTTAGATACTTAATTGCGTCAGGGAATTCTCTTGTTGAGTAGAATTGCAAACCGTAGTTGAAATATTCAACCGCAATACTTTTGGTGAACACGGTTCGCTCAAGATGCTCTGAAGTTGAAACAGCTTGAGCTCTGGTAGAAGCCGGTACGCCATCCATTCTCAAAAAATACAAACTACCAGAAGCACCACCCGCCAGAAGCATCTGCTTTTCAGGCAAGAACGTGCAGGAATCGAGAATCCCATCTGCTGTAAAAACGCAATAGCATTTCCCTATCCTAATATTCCACACACGGATGCTGTTATCGCGAGCCACCGAAGCCATTAGCGTACTATCTGGATGTATTACAATGTCCTCGACGTGTCCGGAATGTCCTAGAAGCGTGTGTAGTTCAGATTTCGTGGATAAGTCCCATACTTTTATAATACCCGATTTATCACCTGAGATAGCAAAGCTTCCATCATTAGTTATAGCCACCTTCCAAACCGAGTGATCATGTCCATGTAGTGTAAATTCAGGTTCAAATTTTCGGTTAATTAAGTCCCAAACATTGAGCGTCTTATCCTGTGAAGCGGAGACTAAACACCGACCATCCGGTGTTACGGCAATAGATGACACCACATCAGTATGCCCTCTTAGATACCCCAACCAATACCCAAGATCGAGATCCCATATACCGATTGTTCCGTCGTCACTAGACGTTATTGCAAAGTGTCCGCCATCAACTTCGAATACCTGTATATCCCTCACTACCCCATTTTCATGGACTGTGAACTCTCGAAGAAGATTAAACGAGTCTAAATCATAGATAGCTAACTTTCCCTTCGGCGTACCCATAGCGAGAGATATCGCAATAGATCTATCAAAAAGCTCTCTTTGAGCATCCGTCATGCTCCGATGAGTATAATAACATATTGCCAATCTCTTATTGTCCGGACTCAAGGCAGCACATATCTCATGAGCGCGCTTATCCAGTTCGATAGTCTGTAGAGATTTTTTTGACTCTACATCCCAGAGTTTAACAGTTCTGTCTCCGAAACGGTGATTGCTAGATGTTCATCCGATGATATAGGGACTTTTCTATATACCAATCGTGCCAATCTTCACTGGCTTCGATTTGGGCACGATTGGTTTCTTGGGTAATTGTTACGAGATTCCAAAGAATTATGGTGCCATCATTTGAACCGGAGGCGATAATCCGTCCATTGTCAAATATACATATGGCATATACTTCACGACTGTGTCCCTTCAAAGTATGTACTTGTTCGCCAGACTCGATATCCCAAATTATTATCTTACCTTGCGTTGTACCAGCAATCATAAAATGATCATCAGGTGTGAACATAACTGCATCTACGTTATAATCAAGCACCTTACTTAAAGTTTTCTTCTTTGAAACTATATCCCATATTACAAGTTGCTCACCCTCGGATTTCCTCATTCCCGGTTCGCCAACACCTACTATAATAAGTTCACCGCTCTGATTAACTGCCAAAGCACGGACATAATGTGGACAGAGACCACCACCCCGCTCATCAATGAATACTGCAATCACCTCTCCAGATTGGATGTTCCAAACCCTTATTTTATCGTATCCTCCCCCGGAAATAACGAACTGTCCATCCGGCGTTACAATGACCGCCTCCACAGCACTTGAATGTTCAGAATAGTCAAGTAGGTTTTCTCCTGACAAGGTATTCCAAATCTTGACTGTCTTATCCTCTGACCCTGAAATAATGAACTGCCCATCCGGTGTTACGGCAACCGCATTCACTGCACCTGTATGACCATACAAGGTAAGGAGTTCCTCACCGGAATGTACATCCCAAATTTTGACTGTCTTATCCTCTGACCCTGAAATAATGAACTGCCCATTCGGTGTTATGGCAACCGCATTCACTGCACCTGTATGACCATGCAAGATAAGGAGTTCCTCACCGGAATGTACATCCCAAATTTTGACTGTTTCGTCCCCAGCACCAGAAATAATAAATCGTTCGTCCGGGGTGATTACAATACTTCTCACATCCGCTTCATGGGCACGGTAAATTGAAATAATTTCGCCACCTGCCTGACCTAGTGTAGGGCTTGTTGGTATCAATGCTGGTATAGAACTGAATTGTTCAGCGGTCATCACAAGTTTCGATATTTCCGGTGAATTCTCTTTGTTTTCTAATAACCGCCCACATAATTGAGATCGAAGCTGATGAACATCATAGTCGATGACGTGTTGCGACATTCTAAGTGCATTCTGCACAAGTTTCAGGGGATCATCCTGCGTCAAATAGTCAAACTCCCTGACTAATTCAGCACACTTTTGGACGGCAAGTTTTTCCTGCAAAACTTCAAAACTGCTCAGGAAGTCACGCAAACGAGTAGTTTTTTGTGCTTCGTTGAAATGGACTGCTAAATTTCTTAAAAGATAAATCCGTCTCTCATCGTTGAGATTATGAATTTTCTCAATTAAGCTGCTCATAAATACGCAAACCCCCTAATAACCAATTTTGTCAATGGGCAACTACTCATTACCAAAAAGCTCCTCCCACAGGTCATCGGCAATCATTGCATTTATCCCCGGAATTGTCACACCCGCAGCCTGGACGATATCCTTACGATGAAGGAAATCACGAAAGCTAGTGTGGTAAACACTGTAACGGGTCTGACTGTCAATTTGCTGTTCGTGCAGGAACTGGTCCCACTCATCGAGAACTTCCTGTACGGTCAAAGCATCCTCATCCGAAAAATCGCAGATCAACTTGCGAGAAACCGGCTCACGAACCTCGGCCAGGATGTAGACGATCTTGATCTTGGTTCGGGGCAGCGGTTTGGTCATCATATCCATCCGCCGCCAGTGGTCTTCATAATATCCTTCCAGGCCGGCCGGTAGATTCTCGATATTCAGATCGTGGTATAGCCCTCTCTCAATGTCCTGTCGCACGTAACGCAGGTACATAAAGTTGTATTCGCTTTTGTCGGTCAGGGTGGTGATGAACGTTTCTAACGCCAGGTTTCGGTTTTCAATCCAGGCGCGGATTTCCGGCTGATCCACAGCACGCTTAAGGTAGAGCTCGACATCAGCCCGGCTCTCGGCCCGATATTGCATCAGGTCGAGGAGATGCTGCGGCACATGAACCGTAAAAGGCAGACTAACTTGTCGTCGGGTCATGACAAAGTAAACCCCACGCGGTAACAGAGACGGCAGGTAGAGAATATTGGCCCCAGGAGTATGACCAAGCAGGTCAACTTCATCGAGGGCATCAATAGCGATAACCAACCGTTCGCCATCGTTCAATTGGGTACTGACTTCATCTAAGAGTTTAGCCAGGAAGTTGCCATCTTGACTGGCTTCCGGTGGCAGAGTGGGATAGGGCAGGTTATACCGGTCAATCAACTGGGTGCAGATACTCCAGGAATTGACTGGCTCGATTGAGGCCTTGAGCACGGATGTTGAAGTGGGCCAGGAGCGGCTCGTACGTCGAACAAACTCGGCCAAAATGGCGCTTTTACCAACACCCAGGTCCCCTTCGATAACAAAGTATCCGTTAGGCTGACTAACCAGGAATTCATCAATAGCTGTGAAGACATATTCACGCCCCACGAAATCCTTGGTCTTGTCCTCGATTAATCGCTTGAAATTGGGTTGGAAACTACGGGCTGCACGATCCGCTGAAGATCTGACCAGACCTCAAAGACCTCAAATGGTGTGGCAAGGCTGTTTTCTGTTAATCTCCCATAGTTATCGGGGTTGGTAATCGCCGTGACCATACCCACCACACGTTGATGGGTAGTATCCCAAATGGGGCGCCACTGAAACCGGGGTGACTTCCTGGCTCTGTAATTGCAGGACTCGTGCCCCGCCGAGAGTGGTCCTGGCGAAGGATTTGTCCGGTTCCCCATAGTCCCTCATCGGGATTAGCGTCAGGAAAGCCAAAAGTTTCAAAGTGTGGTGAGAGGCGGTACCAGTAGCGGCAAGAGGAAGCGGCTTTATTCTGCGGGTAGCGGTGTTTCGAGTCGTAAAATAGCAATGTCTCTGCGGTTTGGGTCACGCCACCCATCCGGCTCGACGGTGGCAGTGGCTTTGATGTCAGTATGGTGAAAGACAAGATGTACCTTGTCGCCTGGCCGGCTGCAGCGCTTTGACAACGTGGGCACATATGTGGCAATGATACCATCATCGGTGAGAACAAAGCCGGTACCCACGGTCTTGCCGTCCATTCTGAGAATACGGATGATGCCGGCCTTGAAATCTCCACTCATTCTGCCACCTCATCTGTTTTCATTATGCCAGTGCCCTCTTTCCTCACTTCCTGATAAATGCCTGGCGGGTTCATCATTTATCTGTATATTTGATTATCCTCTTTCAGCAGCCAAGTTTCCAACAAGATACGCATCTCGTCGATACTCGCCCCTCTGGCCAGGTCCAGAATACGTAATTGAAGGATAGATGAAATCAGATGACTCATGGAACTTTCTTGATTGGGTATTTGAGAATAAAACCGCCCTTGACCGGCGGCACCGGTGCTATGATATTAGCATCAATATAAGCACTGTCCGTTACCAGTCCTGGTCGGACAAAGTCCAAAAACCCCTCGACTACCTTAAAACCGAGGATTTTTTTATCACTTAGTATAACATAATCTCCCCTTGTAAACAATGCCCCCAATGGATCAATAGCTTAAATATAGTCCTGCCTTGTCGTCGGATGGTTCTCTTTTCTGGCTTGGCGACCAGAATTGGCTAGAAAGACAAAATATGGTGCATTGACTCATTGGGATCGTTGAAATTTTTAGGAGAAGTTGTAGGGATGAGTAGCTTACTTGAACGCCTCAAGACACTTGATAGTGAACGACAGCGATATATCCTCGAAACTCTGGCTGACCATCTAAACGAGGCTGGGCAGTACGACCATCTGCGAGCCTTGTTCGATAATGATGCCTGGATGCATGCTCGGTTTGAGGGTAGTGGATATATTTATGATGGATATATCAAAGACCTTATGCCCGCCTGGCAGGAGAATGCTCATCAGCAGGCTTTGCAGCAGATTGAGGCTGGTGAAGAACCAACTGCCATAGCGTATTGTGTTCGTTATGCGCTTATTCGAACCACCATCAACTCGATTGCGACTAACTACATTTCTGGTCTGATTACCCAAGCGATGGGATCCGGCTTATGGTCAGCCAGCCAGGCCCCTGAGCGTTGCGGCTAAAGTGCCAAGTCCTGAAGATAGGCTGGAGGATACATCACCATTTTAGAGACAGATAAATTGACACAGATCCAACAACATGAAGCACAGAACCTGGGTTTGCAAGCTGCCTTGGCCATTTCCGATGAGGGGACTCAATCACATGCCTTGGCCACCTTGGCGCCACCTTACTGGCGTTACTGGCTCAAGCCCTCCAAGTCGCCTCAGCCATTTCAATGAGGGAGATCGAGTAGATGTTCTGGCCGCACACCTTTTACATCTCACTGACGACCTACTGGCTCAAGCTCTCCAAGCCACTTCGGTTTATTCAGATGAGTGGCATCTTGCACGTGCCTTGGCTGCCCTAGTACCGTATCTCACCGGTGCGCAGAAGACCCAAGCTTTAAATCGAGGCCTCAAGCTACCCTGACCATTTCCCATAAGTACTACTATCAAGCAGATGTCCTGACCGCCTTGGCACCTCACCTCACTGGAGACTTACTGTTTCAAGCCCTCCAAGCTGCCCTGGATATTCAGGATCCGGAAGCGAAGATACGGACCTTGATTGCTCTGGCGTCACATCTCACTGGCGCGCAGAAGTTCCACGCTTTAAATCAAGCCCTCAAGCCGCCTTGCATATTCCGCTTCCAGATAAAAGGACACGTGCCTTGGCTACCCTGGTACCACATCTCACTGGGGCGCAGAAGATCCTTGCTTTAAATCAAGTATTGCAAATTGCCTCGGAAATTGTTGTTCAGGGATGGGAGTGGGCATATCAGAGGGACTGTGCAGATGCCTTGGCTGCCTTAGCGTCCCATCTCACCGACGATATGCTGTTTCAAGCCTTCCAAGTTGCCTTGGTCATTGACAATGTGACAGCTCGGGCACATGCCTTGATCGCCTTGGCTCCACATCTCACTGACGATATGCTGTTTCAAGCCTTCCAAGTTGCCTTGGTCATTGACAATGTGACAGCTCAGGCACAAGCCTTGATCGCCTTGGCTCCACATCTCACTGACGATCTATTAGATCAAGCCCTCCAAGCCGCTTTGGATATTCAGGTTCCGCAAGAAAAGACTTATGCCTTGGCCGGCTTGGCGTCACATCTCACTAGTGCGACCCAGAAGACCCAAGCCCTCCAAGCCGCTTTGGATATTAGGTTCCGCAAGAAAAGACTTATGCCTTGGCCGGCGGCGTCACATCTCACTAGTGCGCAGAAGACCCATGATCAAGGGAAGATGACCGCTTCAATGGGGAGATGCCTTGATTGCCTTGGCACCCCATCTCACTGGCGACCTATTGGATCAAGCCCTCCAGGCTGCTTTGGCCATTTCCGATGAGAGCGCTCAATCGCGTACCTTGGTCGCCTTAATGCCACACTTCACTGGTGCAGAAAAGTCCCGAGTTCTATATCAAGCCCTCCGATCTGCTCTGGCCATTTCCTATGAGAGAGATCAAGCAGATGCCTTAGTCGCTCTGGCCCCATATCTCACAGCTGATTTGCTTGCACAAGTCCTTAAGCCTGCTTTGACCTTTTCTGATGAGGAAACACAAGCAGATGCCTTAGTCGTTTTGGTGCCACGCCTCAATGAGGCACGGGATAGCAAAGTTTTACATCGAGCCCTCCAAGCCGCTTCCGATATTCTGGGTTCGAGAGAAAAGACGCATATCTTGGCTGCCCTGGCACCCCACCTCACTGACGATCTGTTGGATCAAGCCCTCCAAGCTGCTCTGGCCATTTCTTCTGGGAAATTTCGGGTAGATGCTTTTGTCGCCTTGGCACCACGCCTCACTGACACACAGAAGATTCAAGTTTTACATCAAGTCCTCCAAGCTGCTTTTGTCATTTCAGATAAGGAGACTCAGGCAGATATCGTGGCTGCTTTGGCGCCCCACCTCAGCGACGATTGGCTAGCCCAAGCTCTCCGAGTTGCCTTGAATACTTCAGATGAAGGGATTCGAGCACGTACCATCGTTGCCTTGGCACCTCATCTCACTAACGATCTATTAGTTCAAGCCCTCAGCCACGTCCGCTACCTGAAACCGGACATATACTGAAGCCCCATCTCCGATCTATTGGATCAAGCCTCCAAAGCTGACCATTTCTTCCGGGAAATTTCGGGCAGATAGACTGGTGCCACGCCTCACTGGACAGAAGAACCGAGGTTTACGTCAAGCCCTCAAGCTGTCTTATACTGAAGGAAGTCAGTCCGTGCCTTCGTCTTGGCCCCACCTCTCGACGGTTTGCTGGCGCAAACCCTCAAGCTGTATTTACAATTTCTTCGGAGGGATTTCGGACAGAGGCCCTTGTCGCCTTGGTGCCCTACCTTTCTGGTGACCTGCTGATTCTTCCGCCTTGGTCATTTTCAGGTGAGATGAAATCGGGCACATATCCTGACCTTGGCTCCACATCTCACTAACGATCTGTTGGATCGGGCTCTCAAGCTGCTTTGACTATTTCTTCGGGCAGATGCCTTAGTCGCCTTGGTGCCACGCCTCACTGGTGCACAGAAGAACCGAGTTTTACGTCAAGCCCTTCAAACTGCTGACTAACTTCTGATAGAGGAAATCAAGCGATGCCTTGATCGCCTTGGCGCCACACCACTGACGACCTATTGGCTAAAATCCTCAAGCTGCCATGACCAAGTTGAAATCAAGACAGATGCCTTGATCGCCTTGGCCCCACCTCACTGACGACCTATTGGCCTCCAAGCTGCCTTGACCGTTTCAATGAGGTGATCGAGCAGATACTTTGATCGCCCTAGCACCACATTTCCACTGACAATCTATTAGATCAAGCCCTCCAAGCTGCCTTGACCATTTCCGATAAAGGGGTTTTGACACATGTTTTGGTCGCGTATCTGTCTCATTGGCCAAATCAGCCTGAAATTCTAGCCACCATCCACCAAGCTATAGCCGATCATTTAAGCGGTCTCCAAAATGAAGAACGATTTACTATTCTACAATTTTTTGGCTAGAAAGGAGATGTTTGGTTCAGATGCTCTCTTGGCCTCTCAGAAACTTATGTCGCCATTGTCAGCCATATCGTCGAAATCTGCACTGAATGGCGGTTGGCGGTAACGATTTGCAGGTGGATAAATCTCAAGTAGTTGTAAGAAAGGTATAGCACTTTAGGTGAACAAGGTTAGGGATGGTTTCAAGACCATTGAAAGAGAACGTCTGGAATATGCTCTGCAGACGCTTCCAATGCATCTGGCAACTGCCAATCAGAGGCAGTTGGGGGCGTGTGCTGATCAACTTTCGGTTTCTCCAGGCAAGATTGAGGCGTTTGAGGACGCAACGCCTGATCGACGACTATGACGATTGTCGTCTCTAATCGCTTTTCTGGGCGGGAGGATACAGAAGTCCTGCGCCTCGTTCGGGATGCAATACGTCTATCTGCATATATTCTGGACGAAGATGCAACCCAACTGCCGGGCAACTATTGGGGCGTTTGTTATATTTTGAGCTACCTGGCATCCAAGCATTGTTGGAACAGGCCAGCCATTGGAGGGACGTACCCTGGCTGCGCCCTTTGATTCAAATCTGACCCCACCGAGGAGGACCATTGCTACGCACCTTGACGGCCACACCGACGAAATTACTGCGGTTGCAGTTTCGCCGGATGGGCAGTTTGCTATTACAGGGTCAATCGACAGGACTCTGGAGTGTGGGATTTGGAGCGCGGTGCTGAACTCCGTGTACTTCTTGGACACACCAGCGACATCACTGCGGTGGCGGTGGCATCTAATGGACGGCTGGCCATTCCACGCTTCAGAAGATGCCATCTTCAAAGCTATGGGATTTGGAGACTGGTCTAGAACTAAACACATTGGCAGGACATAATGGGCCAATCAATGCATTAGTAGTCATGCCAAACGGACGGCGGGGCATCACGGCCTCGGACGACACCCCTAAAAGTGTGGGATCTGGAACGGGGCACGATCGTGGGCACTCTCAAGGTCCCATACCGCTGGGTTACTGGCGTGGCGGTTACACCCGACGGTCAGCAGGGTGTCTCAAGCTCAGTTGACCAAACGTTGAGGGTGTGGGATTTGGAACGCAAAGTCGAATTGCGGATGCTTCGTGGGCATACTGATGTTGTCAACGATGTGGCAGTAACACCAGACGGATTGTACGCTGTTTCAGCTGCCGGAAGTTATGCTTATCGTGTTGGCAGGTCAAACGATGGGACTCTAAAGTGTGGGATTTGGAGCATGGTGCTGAGTTTATATACGTTGGGCGGTCACACCAGCGGGGTCAGAGCTGTGGCCGTAACGCCCGACGGACGACTTGCCGTCTCCGGCTCGTGATACCACGCTCAAGGTCTGGGATCTGGAACGGGGAGAGGACTTTACACGCTGGAGGACACACTAGCTGGGTCAACGGTGTCGCTGTAGCATCTGGTGGAAAACCGCTATCTCTGTTTCGGGTACTTCACAAAAATCTGGGATTTGGTGTTACCGAGCTGGTCAGCTTCAGCTTTACCAGGCCATTCAGGGTGAAATCGCCGCAAAGGTCACTCGGATGGGCGGCAGGCGATTACTGCTTCCTGTGACACAACCCTCAAAATTTGGGATTTACAGCTTGGTCGAGAAATTGGTCACACTGCATGGGCACACTGACGGTGTCAATTCCGTTGTGGTAACGTCGGATGGACGTCAGGCCGTTTCGGCCTCGGATGATAGCACCATCATTGTCTGGGATCTGGATCGGCGTGAGGCTCGCCACGTTTGCGGGGTCATGCAGGGGCAGTCAGTACAATCGCCTTACTGTTAGATGAGCAACGTCTCCTCTCCTGTTCTGTTCGATGACCCCATCACTGGTTGGGATATCAGAAAGCGTGGTGTGAAATTGTACACTTTCAGAAGCTCCCCTTGGCTGCGACGCACTAGCGGTGACGCCCGGTAGCCAATTTGTTATATCGATTGCATGGGACGAGCTTGGGGTGTGGGATCTGGTGCATAGGGGTAAGGATGCACCCGCTTGCTAAGTCATCAGGATAGAATAAACGCTTTGGCCATAACACCGGACGGTACGCGGGTGGTCTCGGCTTCAGATGATGAAACCTTGAAAGTCTGGGACTTGAGAAGTGGCCTGGAGCTTGTCACCATGCGCGGTCATACTGGGAGGTCAAATCAGTAATGGTGACACCAGATGGCAAACAGGTGATTTCAGGTTCATATGACACCTCGGTCAGAATGTGGGATATAGAGGATGGAAGATTAGCCACCTGGCAGAACCATACTGGAGCTGTGGACACCTTCTGACACCAGATGGTCGGCATATGTTTTCAGCCTCGAGCGATCACACCATCAAAACATGGGACTTGGCTACCAGGTGCGGTTGTTACCACTTTACCGGAGAGCGTCCATTAAAATCTATTCTGTTACCCCTGATAGTGTGACAATTGTTGCAGGTGACGAAACAGGACGAGTGTATTTGCTACGGCTGGAAAAGGTATTCGAGTTTAAAACAAATGAGATGTTTGCCCATATGTAGTGGTTACAAAGTTGATCTTTAGCGCAAAACCACAACATATAGAATTAGCCTAAACTCAAATAGGAGTAAAGTTTGTTAAATATCGTTGTCTTTACGACTTGAGTCGTGATATACTAAATGTGAGGAAAAGTAAAACACCCCTCGAGCCGACGAGGGGTGTTCTTTAAGTGATTTTAGCCAGGCCGATTTCATCGGTCACGTTTTCTATTACCTCTTATCATACCTGACCGCGTCGCCTGGTCAAAAGGCACGCGGTGTTTTTCCCATACAAATCACAGGAGACAAGATTATGGCAACTTTCGTCGAGTATGAATTGGAAGATGGCACCACAATTTTGGTTGAAACCACAGCGCCCCAGACCAGTGGTATCACTAAAGCAAGCCGGGATAAAGTGGGCAACGTGATTGCTCAAGCCGGCCAAGGGTGAGGATGCCTTTGCTGGCGTCAAAATCAGCCGTGATCGTCCGCCATCAACTCGAGGATATGCGGGCCGATGAGGTTGAAGTCACCTTTGGCCTTAAAGCCACCGGCGAAGTTCGGCAACTTTGCCATCGGTCAGGTTGGGGGAGGCAAATTATACGGTGAAATTGAAATGGAATAATGAGAAAAGTGGGGCAGAGAAGCAGAGTCATAATCGTCATCGCCGTGGTCAGGATCATCGGAGCTGGTGACACAGGGAGATGGGCGCTTGGCTCTTTAAGATCATACGGCAATCTGAAGTGGGAGATGACAACATCGCTCCATCTAAATCATCTGCAAAACTTGATTCATAGCTTACACCGCCGCTTGCATCTCCTCAAGAACAGCAAGCAATGCGGGGACTGAATACACCGCCGGAAATATTGCTGGAAATCGAGCGGGGATATCGAGCCAGGCTGGAGCAGTTGCAAACCGAGTTGGCGGAAGTAAAGTCTGGCTCGGAACCGGCTTCTCAGCCAACTGACCTGACGTATCTGCACGAACAACTCGCCTTGTATCAGTCCGCGCAGCTCTGGCGCCTGCGCCGCAGCGTTTCCAACTCAAAATCGATGAGTTAGAAACGACCATTGCCAATTGGGAAGGACGGGTCGAGCAGCAACGGCAGCGCATTATGAATGGACTGTCTGGAATCCGACAAAAGGCTGCCGAACCGGAACAGGCGAAGAAACGTTTGTCGGTTGTGGGTCAGCGTCCCTGGACGTGATCGATCATTTCAAAACCGGGTGCGCGAGCGAGAACTATCAACGAGATTGCTGGCCGAACCAACCACGCGGCTGGTGAGCCTCATTGGCCACAGTGGGATGGGCAAAACCGCCCTGGCCTGCAAAATCCTGCGAGATCTGGAGCACCACAACTGTCCCATACCGACGAAGATATCATCAATGGGATGGCCTGGTCTATCTCAGCACCCGCACTGCGGGCATCAGCTTGGAGCGTTTGTTTCTTGACTGCGCCAAAATGCTGGGGGCAGAGCAGGAAAAGCGACTCCACACGATCTGGACCAATCCAAGCTGAATACGTTCGACAAAATATCCATCTCCTGACGGCCCTGACCGAAGGCCGATATATGTGATTCTGTTGGATAACGTAGAAGACTTGCTCGATGGCCAGGGGCAACTGGTGGATCAGGATTTGCAGCTATTTTTCGAGCAGAGCCTCAGCCAGGCTCATGGAACCCGGCTGCTGTTGACCTCGCCAGGCCCTGACCCTCCGGCGGGAGGTGATGCGTTTCGATCGACAGGTGAAAGCTGCTGGCAGGTTTGCCCTATCGACGATGGGGTCGCCTTACTTCGAGCTGGACCCAAACGGCGATTACGGCTTGCGAGATGCGCCGAAGGAACAACTGGCTGAAGCGGTCTCACTGGTCCATGGAGTGCCCCGCCTGGAGTAATCGCCTGCATCCTGGCTAACGACCCTTTGCCACCCTGGCGGAAGTTCTGGCCAGTTTCTATGAGCAAGCAGATGTCGTCCAGGCCCTGATTGAGGAAAATTACAAGCGCTTGGATACCGAGGCCCGGCGAGTGATCGAAGCCCTGGCGGTCTTCAAACGGCCCGTGCTCCCCGGCGTGGACTACCTGCTGGAACCGTTTGCGCCGGGCCTGGATGTGCCGGGCATCCTGAGGCGCTTGACCCGCACCAACATTGTTATAGGCATGACCGGGCTAATAAGATGGTCACGCTGCATCCGATTGACCAAGATTATGCCTATAACCAATTATCTGAGAAGGGCGTAGGTGAGCCTGCCTATACTCGCCAAGCATTGGAACGCCGTGCGGCTGATTATTATGCCCAGCTCCGTACACCAGAAGAAACCTGGAAGACCATTAACGATTTGGAACCGCAACTGGCCGAGTTCGGTCATCGTGTCCGAGCCAGGGACTACGACGGTGCCTGCCAGGTAATGAACCCCATTGATACCGATTATTTGTACCGTTGGGGCCACTACGTCCGACTGGCCAAAATGCGGGAAAGGCTCCTGGAGCGGCTTGCGGACCCCAGTCTATTGGCAGCCAATCTGGGTGGTTTGGGTCGTGCCTGTCACTCCCTGGGGCAAGTCGAGCGGGCAATTGAATTTCACGAGCACGCTGTGGACATCACACGTGAGATCGGTGACCGAGCAGGGGAGGGGCTATATCTCCGCAACTTAGGCAATGCCTACTACTCCATAGGAAGACTCGAACAGGCCATCAAAATTTTTGGAGAAGCCCTAATAATTGCCCGTGAGACCGGTGACCGTCGGGCGGAAGGTTATTGCCTCAGTAGTCTTGGACTCGCCTATTACTCTTCGGGGCGGGTTAAGCGGGCGAAAGAGCTCTGCGAAGAGGCCGTAGCCATTGCCCGTGAGATCGGAGACCGCTGGTTGGAAGGGAATAGCCTTGGAACTCTGGGTACTGCCAACCGTACCCTCGGACAAGTCGAGAGGGCCATCGAGCTCCATGAGGAAGCCTTATCTGTTGCCCGCAATGTTGGCGCCCGTTGGGTAGAAGGGACTAGCCTCGGAAACTTAGGGCTCGACCATCGGGCCCTGGGACAGACGGAGCGAGCCATCCAATTCTATGAAGAGGCCTTGGTTGTTGCTCGTGAGATTGGTGATCGAAGGAAGGAGGCTGTCTGGCTAGGCAACAAAGGTCACGGCTACCGCACCCTGGGACAGCTTGAGCAAGCAATCCAACTTTACAAGGAAGCTCTGGTGATTGCCCGTGAGACTGGCGACCGCCAGAACGAGAGCTACTACCTTGGTTTCCTGGGTATTGCAACTTACGCTTTGGGGCAGGTCTCGCAGGCGGCGAAATTCTACAAAGAGGCCCTTACCATTGCCC
Organism: Anaerolineales bacterium; assembly: GCA_015075185.1. Taxonomy (GTDB): domain Bacteria; phylum Chloroflexota; class Anaerolineae; order 4572-78; family J111; genus DSQQ01. The sequence continues at coordinate 269,450 of JABTUW010000008.1, forward strand.
GCGAGGCCGGCTACCGGCGAATTGAGGTTATCTGGCTTGGGAACTTGGGGGTGACCTATCATACTCTCGGACAGTTCAAACAAGCTATCAAACTTCATGAAAAGCCCCTTACCATTGCCCGTGAGACCGGCTATCGTTTAGGAAAGCTTATCAATTACTTAGGTTGGGGCGGAGCACTGTTGGCTATTATGGAACTCCCCGATGCCAGGCGACTCCTCGCGGAAGCTCTAGCCTTGGACGTGCCAGATACAAGTTACCAAGCAGCACTGGCAATGGGGATTGTTCTACTGCATCAGCGCCATCCAGATAGTGCGCAGACGTTCAGGAGATGCTGCGACTTCGCTGCCGCTCAATGTTGAACAAGACTGCTGGTTTGTATGAACCATCCTATTTTCTAGCAGCAGCGTTGCTGGGACGAGCGGTTTGCAACCCCAACTGGGCTGATAGGGGTGAACGAGGTAGGCTACTCGCACCGGCGCTAGATGAATATCGGCGGGCGTTGGAAATTTGCTGCCTGCGCCTGTCGTCGAAGATGCCCTCCGTGACCCATGAAACTCATCAAGGCGGCAGGTATTGAGGGTTGGAACCTGTATTTGAACTATTGATAGGAGCAGTGGCGAGCAGTGATTGATCTGACCACCGGCATTGTCCGTATTTTCAAACCTAATGGTGAAGCGCATCTGGCACTGGCTTCATCCTAACCGAGGCTGGGCTGATTGCCACCTGCGCTCACGTGGTCGAGAATGCTGGGTCAAGGCCAGGCGATTCGTGCGCCTTGTCTTCCACATAAACGGCGATGAAGCCACCGCTACCGTCGAGCCAGGCGGTTGGCGTGACTCTGGCGCCGAAGATGTCGCCATTTTGCAGCTCGCATTGCCAGAGGGTGCTACACCGGTGCCTCTGGGGCAATCGTTTGGCAGTGCCAACCACCCTTTTGAAACTTTTGGTTTTCCTGATGCTAATCCAGTCGGTGGGCTGTTAGGCAGTGGTCAGATTTTGGGCCGAACCGCCCTCAATGGGGTGCCGGTGTTACAACTCCGCATCCAGGAAGTGACCGGTGGATTCAGCGGTGCGCCGGTTTGGGATGCCGCCGCGCGCATGGTGGTAGGAATGGTCACAGCCACCGCCGACCTGGATGGTCGTTGGCGGCTGGCTGAAACCGCCTTTGCCACTCCTACAGAGACCCTCGTAGATGTCTGGCCCTCACTCCCTATTTCTGCTTCCTTTCTGGTCGGTCATCCCCTCCCATCCCCTCACTTTGGCCCATCGCTGTCATCCCCTTCAATCATTCCCCAAGAACAAATATCTTACGTGGTTCCAGCATTACTGTGCAGCCAATTTGAGCACTTGGCTGCACAGTTATCCGCCGAAACTGAACGCCATCTTGAAATCATGCGAACCGCCCTGCGAGAGGGAAGACACGAGGAGGCCATCAATTGGTTGGTGGAGATTGAGGCCGATCAGTCTCGTTGGTCGGTTTTGTCTCCAGAAGTGAAGGCAAAAGTGCTTTGCTTTGAAGCAAGCATCGTGCTGGATACCTCAGGCGATACCAATCGGGCCAGGCAGTTAGCAGACCAAGCTCATAATTTTGCATCCACAAGTAATGAAATCAGAGTCCGGGCCTTCATCACTTATTTCGAAGGCGATCTAGTAGCAGCAATCGGGTCGCTTGAAGGGCAAGATGATGTTGATAGCCTCAACCTCAGAGCGGCGTTGCTTCTTGAAATGAACCGCATTAATGAGTGCTGGGCAATTTTAGAACAGGCACGCACCGGTAATCAGCCAAACGCTGAGACGCTTCGTATCCGTGCTTTGTTTCATCTGGCAACCAAAGATATTAACCAGGCTCAGCTTGAAATCCAAAAAGCTTTAGAGTTCGGGGCGCGTTGGCGGAGTATTCGGTTTGCTGCCGCGGTCATCAATTACTATAGCTCGCTGTCGCCACTTGCTTTACCAGCTCGACTTGTACCTTGGCCGGAGCCTGTAGATTGGATGCTGGTCAAACGTGACGACGAAAGTTTATCCGTCTGCGAGAGCCTGGTAGGTTTTCAAGAACTTGCTCAAACAACGCAAATTGCCAGAGAGGAAAAGCATAGGTTTGGGGCCTGGCGATTGGCTTGCCTGGCCACTGATCCCGACTGTTACGAGGAAGCCAATCAATATGCTCAGGTCCTTCTTCAGGATGCCCCAACAAACTTCAGGGTGATCGCCTGGATTGTAGCCCGCAATCTTCAGGTCAATTTGGAACCAAGCCGCATGACTCTTGAGCAGCTTGTCACAGATGGGGCAGCACACGTCTTCCATATCGTTGCGTTGGCAAGTTGCTATCTAGTCCCCCAAAACGTCCCAGAAGCTGTCAAGCTATTGGATGATACGAAAACCATCTTTCAAGAACATCAAGTAGAAGCATTGTGGACATTCTGGTATGTTCAAGCACTGGTTATCCAGGGGGAGACTGGGGCTGCGTTAGAGGTCATTAATAATTCGGAGTTAAAAACAGAACTACAACACATTCAGACTATGGCTCTGGCAGCAAAGGCCAGGGAGAGCGGCAACTGGCAAGGGTTGGTCCAGCATCTTGAAGACATTTATGAAGTAACCGGTGATGCCAATTTCCTGTTAGAACTTTGCGAGATTATGGCCCAGCAGCACAATTGGGACTACATTGCCGACCGGGCTGAGATCTTAATCAAAGCAGTGAGCACAAGTGAAACAGTAAGGCTTATTGTCATTGCCGCTCACAACGCCAGACGGTTCAAATTTTGCCTTGAACTAATAGATCGCCATCAGCATCTTTTCACACAGGGGAAACTTCCTAATCAACTCAGGCAAATACGGATTGCCTGTCAGCAGGCTCTAGGTCTCTTGCCAGAAGCTATTGTCGAGGCTGAAACGCTTGCTCGCGAGGAGCCGACAGTCGAAAATTTACTGGCCCTGGCCAACCTCTACTTGAACAAAGGAGACCTGAAGGGGCTAACCATCGTTGCTCGCAAACTCAACAATCGTACCGATCTCATGCCAGAGCCACTTCTTGGGCTTGCCCGACTGATTCAGGGGGAAGATCAAGGGCTAGCGATCTCATTTTGGCGGAAGGCCATATCTCAAGAACTCCCAGATGAGTTGGTGGGCGAGGCCCTTGCGCTGGGCTTTCAACTTGGATTGGATGATGGAGTAGCGCCGCTCATGGAAAAGGTGGTAGAACTTGGGCATCAAGGGAAAGGTGGCATCCAAGTAAAGAGCGTTGAGGATTTCATTGAGTTTTTTGAGCAGCGTCAGGAACACACCACCAAGCTTGATGAGATCTATCGAGATGGTACAGGACCAATCCATTTGATTGCCGAGCAGTTGGGCGAACCACTCGTTAATTTCTACCATCGTTTCCTGATAGAGAATGCAACCATCAAGGATCCGAGGAGGCAATTCGTATTGCTGGCAAGACACGGTGGTCGTGCTCTACTATCAGGTTTCCCGGACAGTAGACCGCCATGGCGTCTCAACCTTGATATTACAGCCATTCTATTAGCTGCGCATTTGGATATTCTGACAGAGATTGAGGAAACCTTCAGACCGCTCCATATTCCTGCCGCGCTGATACCCGCCCTGTTGCGAATGCGTGAGCGGGTTTCCTTGTCTCAACCCTCACGCCTGGAAATTTATCGCCAGATTATTGACTTGCAACAAAGGAACATGCTGGCGGTGGTCCAATGCGAGGTATCTCCGGATTATGCTAATCCTGAATTAGTCACGGAACTCGGTGAAGAATGGGTCGCTCTCTTTGAAGAAGTACGAACAAATAGTGGATATCTTGTCGATTATTTACCCCTACATAAGCGGGTTTCCGGTGATCCGCCTACTGTCCTGCCGGAAGATGCGGCTCAATATCTGGTAAACTGCCGCGGTGTCGTGGAGGCCCTCCGAGAGCAAGGCCCACTATCTGAAGAAGCTTATGGTGATGTAATTCAAGCACTAGGCACTGAAGGAGTGGTAATCAGTGACACCGTTCCGACGCCAGGTAAGTTACTATACTGTTATGGAAATATTCCAGAAGTATTGGCTGAAGCTAACTTGCTGCAACTCGTTTGTGAACGCTTCCAGGTTCGCGTTAGCCAACGTGAGTTTGAGCGTGTACAAAAAGAGTTAAAGGGATATGAGCAGAGACGAGCCACAGCAGAATGGTTAGACAGGCTTATTGACCGGCTCAATCGAGGCGTAGACGATGGTACATACGCAATTATTCCAACGCCGCCTCACGAAGAAGGGGAGATGGAGGAACGTGCTGCTGAAAATCCGGATGTGGAGTGTCTCCGAACGGTTCTCAAGTTTGAAGCAACAGAAGGAGACGTCATTTGGGCTGATGACCGCTGGATTAACAGTTATCTTCACCGGAATGGAGTGCCCATTATTGGGATCAACGAAATCTTAAAATCCCTTGTTGGCGCGGGCACGTTAATGGCTGGTGAGTATTACCAAAAGCTCATCAAATTGCGGACGGCAAATGTACGCTTTATTCCAGTGCAGACCGACGAAGTCATTTATCATCTCCGGCAGGCCAGGGTCGAGAATCGGAGATTGGTGGAGACGCAAGAACTTGAAATTCTCCGGCGGTCTATACAGCTTGTCCGTAATCATAGGTGATATTCTCCAGACGACCGATGGAGGGCCGTCCCAATGAATTTTCATGGCGAGCTTGCGTTTCTACTTGGTTTGGGGAGCTCACCCATGTATTCGTCGAATTGTGGGTAACCGGAGAGGATGATGAAATCATCCATCAGGCACGTGCTGACTGGTTACTGGCTAACTTATACATAGATCACCTTGGTCTATCGAAGCTCGCTGGACTACCAAGAGTACAACAAGACGATCGGTATATGGTTGCTATCAGCCTCACCGGCTTGATCGCCCACGCCATCAGTTTCGAGCCGGCACGTGTGGCAGCTCGGCGTTACTATCTCGACTGGCTATTGCATCGTATTTTGAGGAAACGCTTTGAGGCCGACCCGGAGCTTGTATTCCTGGTTGCAGACCTGCTAAAGAAAACCCTGCTCGACACCATTCAGAGGGAGTCCATCCAAAATCTGCCCGAACCTGTAATGATCTTACTGCTCCGAAAGTTTTACGATGATCTGCCTACGGCAATTCACGACGAACTGGGGCGTGATACCGACTTTATGGCCAGGATAGGGCTAATAAACTTGACGGCAATCACTATAGATGAATTTAACTTCGATGGTGATGATTTTATACGAGTAGCTAATGAAGCCGTCAATGGGCGCAGGGCCACCATTACGCCACTCGGATCAAACACAGAAATTATTTTTCAACCGGTTGAGAATCATCCCGGGAAATTCATCTTTTCTTATGATCATCCAGAGACTGGCGCAACGAAAGTCGTAGCGGGTGATAATTTAGTTATTTTGTTGGGATCCCCCTCGGAGCGGGAAATGGCCCTTCGTCGAAATCGCCAATGGTTTGATTGTTCCCGGCAAAAACTTGATGAAATTGTCGCCGAGATTGCTTCAATGGAGGACCCTCGGCGCCGGATTGACGCAGTAGAAGATTGGCGGAATGCCAGTGTCGCAGTATATTACTCAAATCTGGACGGGATACTACGCAATCAACGAGATTTCCAGTTTGATGATTTGATCCCTCCAAGTGCCGAAGGTTTATTGAGACATTTCAGGCTGTCGCCTGATGTTGAGTCAGGTGAGATTTTTCAAGAAGCCCTGGCTACCGCCGCACAAACCTTAATTGACGAAGAGAACCTCATAATGGCGATAGACCGCCTAACTGGTTTGCCGGCCCCCCTGCCGGCGCCACTGGTTGAGGCCTTTATCGCACTTTCCCCAACAGAGCAACGACAAATAATTAAAGACCTCATTAAGATTGCCGGTTCACCGCTCTCCAGGATGCATCTTGTATATCTCTTACTTCACTCTGGAAATCAAGTGCCCGCCTTTCAGCGGCTGGCCTGGCGGATTGTGGGAAGTCTATTTAGCCCCGAAGGAGCAGAAGCAGTAGAGGCCTTTTTCGCAATGTTGAAATGGACAAATGGCGAAATTGGTGGCTGGCCTGATACTCGTCATTGGCCGGCCCACGTCCGACTGGCTATAGTTTGGGCGCATGCTCATCGCCTCTTTTCAATTTTTATATCCGCCGGCGCCCCCCCATCCTGGCTTCAGAATACGTTTAGCCAAGCCAGTCAACGTATTCATTTTGAAGCCTTTGAGTGGGATACTGATTACTGGTTCGATATAACACATCCAAGGAATGTCGATCGAGACGCTTTTTTGCTAGCCGGTCTATCCTATGCCCTTGGCGAAGAAACCAATGCTTTTATCGAAAAAGGATTGCGGGACTTGGTTGTCAGTCACGCCTTTATGAACGTAGAGGGCGTACGGATACCAAATCTCAAACTATTAAGAGCTTCTTCTCAAGCACCTAACTCACTCAACTCATTTTTAAGTGGCGATCTGGGGGAAAAACTATCCCCATTACTTGGCGCTGAGGATGCAGCGATATTTACCCAAACCTCGCTTCAAAGCTTGATGGAGCAGACTATTGGTAATATTGCTGAAGAGAGCAACGTAGGGTTACATTGGGCTTGGCTCCTTGCTCTGTTCGGTGATACACTACCCCCCAACGAGTTGATAGACCGGCTTAGATCAACGTTACACCAGATCGACTTTGAGGCTCTGCTCCAAAAAGATGTAGAACTCGGCTTGTTGGCAATACAGGTGGCTTCACTACAAGTGAAGCATCTGGACGATGAAACCTTACGGCTCCAATTGAAAAAAGGACTGGTGCAAATCGCCAAAATACTGGCTAATCTCGGAATGGCTCAAGGGGGTAGCATAAATGAAAATGATTTAGCCAGGCAAGACCAGATACCTCTCCGATTGCTTGAAACGGCCTTGCATATCTCCAAAGCGGTCCAGTCACCAGGGGTGTAACAACCGAATTTCTGGATATTGTAACTCAACTGATGGGGACCTGGAGCGCGTTGATACCCATATTCAAGCCAGTCATCCAGCGGCTATGTGAGGAACTACCGATCTCCCAAGCTCATCAATTCTGGCCGCTACTTATTCGTTTGCGAGTTGAGTGATTTTACCGTATGCCTCTAAATAGGTGTTATCAAATTTGTCTCACAGGCCGTTGTGTCTAAACACAAAGGATATTGAGGATGGCCTTCAAACTCGAAACAGCTATTGTTCGCATTGTTGCTCCCAACGGCGGTACTGTCGGCACTGGCTTCGTCCTGACCGATGACGGCCTTATCGCCACCTGCGCCCACGTCATTGCAGACGTTGGGATCGGGCCGGGAGAAACGGTTAATTTTGTCTTTCCTTGTACGGGCGAAGAAGGACAAGCTGTTGTTGAAGTTGACTGGTGGCGTGAGCCAGAAGCTGAAGATGTCGCTATTCTCAGGCTCATCGGCGAGTTACCTGAACCGGTGAAGCCCCTGCCCCTGGGCGCTTCTGCCGGTGCAGCCAACCATTCTTTTGAAACAATAGGCTTTCCACCTACGAACTCGACTGGTGGGATTTTGGGCGGCGGCGTAATTTTGGGTCAAACCAGGATAAGTGAGGTGCTCGTGTTGCAACTCCGCAGCCAGGAAGTTACCAGCGGTTTCAGCGGTGCACCGGTTTGGGATTGCACCACCCGGCGTGTGGTGGGCATGGTCACCGCTACCGCCGACCCGGATGGTCGCTGGCGGCTGGCTGAAACGGCCTTCATCACTCCTACTGAGACCCTGCGCTTGGTTTGTACTGATTTACAACTCACCGACATCTGTCCCTATCGGAGTCTAGAGCCTTTTACCGAGACTGATGCTGACTTCTTCTTTGGTCGGAGCCGACTGGTTGAGAAATTATTGGTCCGTTTAAAAAGTTCGCCTCGTTTCCTGGCTGTTTTGGGGCCGTCTGGGAGTGGCAAGTCATCTCTAGTGCGTGCCGGAATAATTCCTGCTATACGGCAAGGGCATGTTCCCGGCAGTGATCGTTGGAAAGATATTATTATAACGCCGAGCGACAACCCTTTCCGGCAACTAGAGACCAAAGGTTTAGTCATTACAGGCCAAGATCTCACCAGGGGTGTACACCAGTGGCAAATTAAACATTCTGAGTATGAGCGGTTGATGTTGGTCATCGACCAATTTGAAGAGCTATTCACCCTCTGCCCAGATTCAATCTTGCGTGCCTTTGTCAACCAACTGACCGCTTTGCTTGATGGAGTCTGGCCAGTCACCGTCATTCTGACCCTGCGCAGCGACTTTTATGGTTATTTGACCGAGAAAGCGACATCTCTGCTTCCCTGGCTTGAGCAGGGTATCGTCAACATTCCACTAACCTTGTCTCGGTCAGAGTTGGTCGAGATAGTGCAAGCCCGGCTGAACTAATGAAACTTGCGCTTTGAACAGTGGCTGGTCGATACCATCGTCCAGATGACCCTGAACCCAATTTGAGCGACGGTGAGGTTGAAGTAGGGCGCAACGCGATGCTGCCATTGCTAAGTTTGCCTTGACCCAACTTTAGGAACGTCGTTATGAAGGTGTTTTGACCCACAGCGCCTATCAGACATTGGGTGGTGTGACTGGGGCACTCAACCGTTGAGCTGATCAAAGCTATTATCAATTGAACTCTCATCAACATCGTTTGGCCGCTCGCATTTTCACTGATCTGATTTATTTGGGCGATGAAGAGGTTTACCGACCAGTCGTCAGCGACATAGTCTGACCGAACTATGTCGTCAACCAGAGGAACGTGAAACTGTTCATAACTTGTACGACATTTCGCTGACGCCCGACTTTTGGTTGTGGACCGCGATGAGCAGACTGGTCAGAGAAAGTGGAATTATCCGACGCATTGTTGCCGCGCTGGGCTGGTTGCGTAATTGGATTGGTTGAGGATCAGAATTTTGCTATGGCGTCAGCGGCTAGATGAACGGTTGCAGGGGTGGCGGGAGAAGGGAAAGACAGAGGTTACTGCTGTCGCGGTGCTTCTCTGGCGAAGGAGCGTTGGTTAGTCGATAGAGCTACCGATCTGAAGCAAATCGAGCAAACTTACATTCAAGCGGTGTGGAATCTTCGGGAACAGGAGCGTCAGGCTCAAGAACAACTACGGTACAGGACCATTATTGGCGCTGGCTTATTGGCTGGTATTGTTATTGTGATTATGCTAGCTGTCTTCGCCTGGGTGCAGCGAAATCAGGCTAATGCTAATTTAATTTGGCCGGGACGGCTGTTGTTGCGGCTACTTCTAATGCTCGTCGTGAAGAAGCTGAAGTCGAAGATCATGCGGAAATACAACGCCAGGACTTATGGCGCTCAATTAGCGGCGCAGTCAGAGCTTGTCGTCAGCAACCACATTTTGCTACCCAAAGCTATTGTTAGCTGTCGAATCATTGAAGCGTAATCAACTGCTCAGAGTTCTCGGCCTTGACAGAGCATTACTCCTGTACCTAACTGATTATCTCGGCCCACCTCATCAGTTGGGGCCTGATATTTTAGCCCAAACAGAAATGGGTTGCTTCGATCAATAGAAAATACACTTGAAATATGGGATATAGAAGGGGGTAACACTATTGCCCAATTAGTACACTCAGAAAAAGAAGTAAACTCCATGGCATTTAGTCCGGATGGCAACTTAATAGCTTCGATTGGGAACTGTCGGTAGTTGCTGAATGTTGGCAAGTATATATGTGGCAGACATCAAGTGGACGGCAGATTGCTAAAGCATCAGTATCTATAGATTATATTGAGGACATTGTATTTAGCCTGATGGAACCAAGTTAGCTGTTATAGTCACTGTAATGAAATCTTGTTCAAGGTTAATTTGGCAATTTAGAACAGGAATAAACCGTACAAGTGATTATTGAAGATGAAGAGACATCAGATTTCAGGATACAAGTCAAGCACTTTGACTAATAGCAAGCATATTATTTGATTGCGAGGAATTTCGATCTAATCAAGTCAGGGGTCTCAAATTATTTCGACTATTACGTCGATACGAGAACTGGGTTAGAAGTTGAAAGATTGAGGATGAACATGGGACTGAGGATTGTCAGCCCAACAATAAGTTTATGCTACTGCAAACATTAGTGGCAAAAGTTATAATATGGGACTCAAGCTCTGGTGAAGAATTAGGTGTTTTTGATCACGACCATAGCATAAAAGTAGCGTCGTTTAGCGCTGATAGTAGATTACTTGTGACTATGGGTCAAAATTCAGCGTATATATGGAATTTTTTAAATGAACAAGAGCCTTTGAAATTAGATCATGATGATATAGTTACAGCGGTTACCTTCGACGCGAACAATGATTTTTTAGCTACCACTAAACAAGACCGTATTGTAACTATTTGGGATGCTCACTCCGGTAAAGAGTTGTCTCAAATATTACTTGACGGCTGGGCAAGATATAGTACATTTAGTCCTGATAATAAACTGATTGCCATAGTCGAACAAAATTCATCTTCCCCTTCACAATATTTCCCTGACACAACACGAATATGGGACATTATTTCGGGAAAAGAAGTTTATCGAATTGCACATAATGGATTTGTTTCAAAAGTCGAATTCAATAGGCCTGGGACACTGATTTACGCAGCCGATAGGGCTAATCAGCCTGGTGGAATAAGTCGTTTTAACGTTTGGAGGTTAAGTCATCAGGATCAAGTAGAAATCAATTTTACAACGAATCAAACATATTTAACTTCTAGAACATTTACTCCAAATAGTAAAAGATTAATATTGAGTGGTAATTGTTTTCCAAATGATTCTTGTACCTCCTCCCTGTATGTCTGGAATATCTCGGACGAACATTCAGTTAATCAATTAACAACATCAAAGGGTTTAATTAGGGGAGTAGCTCTTGAACCAAATAGCTTATTAATTGGATGGGTGGAAATATGCTCTTCTGGTTCTTGTCCAATCACTACCCACATATGGAGTCTAAGTAATACGCAAGAAGTTGCTCAGCTAGAACATCACCAGAGAAATCCTGATAATTTACTTATTAAATTTAGTTCTGATGGGGAAAGATTGATATCAGCAGGGGTGTGTGATCGTTATGAGCAAAATTGCTTCACAGAAATTTATATTTGGAATATTATTACCAACAGTGAGGTTGCTCATTTTCGAGAGATGCAAGGGCGAACTGTGGAGATCAGTAATAAAGGAAACTTGGTTGCATTGGGCAAGGAAAATGGGGATATTACAATTTGGGAAACACAAAACGGGCATAAGAGCTATCAGTTGACTCATGGTGGTGAAGTAAGCAAACTCGCCTTCTCTCAAAATGAGCAATTCTTGGCCTCAGCAAACCACTGTCCTGGTGTCATGCCCTGCTTGACTACCATTAAGATTTGGGAATTGGGTAATAAACATGAAACTGGTCAGCTAACTTATTTTGACCCTGGTGAACGATCTGGCTCTGTGGGAGAATCTTTTGTTGAGTTTAGTCCAGATGGAAAATGGTTAATCTTAGGCAGGCCTAACCTGGTCATAATGTGGGACTTTGAAACAAGAGAAAAAGTTTTAGAACTGAACTTAGCTCAAGGAAATCATTTCAAGGGTCAAATTCCAAAAGTCGTCTTTAGTCCAGACGGCAAGAGATTAGCTATTGGATACAAAGATAGAGTTGTACGCGTCTTAGATGTTCAAACTAGAAAGGAGATCTCTCGAGTTCTGCACAGTGATGCAGTGAGTACTTTAGCTTTCAGCCCAGACGGCAACTGGATAGTATCAGGTGAACATTGTATAGATACTTGCCCTGCAACAGTGCGTATATGGAATGTTGAGACGGGAAAAGAGATTAAACAAATAATTCACAATGATACTATATCGAGTGCATATTTTAGCCCGGATGGAAAATTTTTGGTTTCCAGTGGTGGAAATAACCTAAAGCTATCATTATGGCACCCAGATGACTTAATCAAAATGGCTTGTAAGCGGCTGAACCGTAACTTAACTCAGGCAGAATGGGCTCAGTTCCTTCCAAACGATAAATACGAACTCACCTGTCCTAACTTAGGAGAGCCGAAGGAATAATGGGGCTTACTACAAGCATTGTTCGTATCATTAAAATAGCTGGAGACACAATTGGTGCTGGTTTTATCCTCACTGATGACGGCCTTATCGCTACCTGCGCCCATGTCGTTGCAAATGCTGGGGTAAGGCCAGGGGAGACGGTCAAAATCGTCTTTCACTACACAGGCGAAGAGCGACAAGCTGTCGTTGAAGCTGAGTGGTGGCGTAAACCCGAAGCTGAAGATGTCGCCATTCTCAGACTAATTGGTGAGTTACCTGAGCCGGTGAAACCCTTGCCACTTGGCACTTCCGCTGGTGCGGCCAGTCATCCCTTTGAAACGATGGGCTTTCCGCCCACAAACCCAACCGGCGGGATTCTGGGCAGCGGCATGATTTTGGGTCAAACCAAGATCAACGAGATGCTGGTGCTGCAGCTCCGTAGCCAGGAAGTGACTGGTGGATTCAGTGGCGCACCGGTTTGGGATTGCATCACACGTCGGGTAGTAGGAATGGTCACGGCCACTGCTGATCCGGATGGCCGCTGGCGGCTGGCTGAAACGGCTTTCATTACTCCCACCGAAACCCTGCACCAGGTTTGTCCCGATTTACAACTCGCTGACATCTGCCCTTATCGCGGACTGACCGCTTTTACCGAAAGCGACGCCAAATTTTTCTTTGGCCGCGAAATATTGGTAAGCAGCCTGGTCACTCACTTGCGGCAAAATCCTCGCTTTCTGGCAGTAGTTGGTCCTTCCGGCAGTGGCAAATCATCCTTGGTACAGGCTGGACTGGTGCCTGCGTTACGCCAGGGTAGACTACCAGAAAGTTCAGCCTGGTACATAATAACATTTCGTCCAGGCTCTAATCCCTTTGTTGCCTTACCTGATGCAGGACCTTACTTCTCTTTAGAGAATGAACTGGAATTGACCATCCAGCAGTTCTTCGATTCGCATCAAGATGTAAAGCGACTGGTTCTATTCATTGATCAGTTTGAAGAACTATTTGCCCTTTGTTCTGAACCGGTACAAGACCAATTTATGAGTAAATTGTCCACTTTACTTAAGAGCAGCCTTCCTATAACCGTGATTTTAACTCTCCGTGCTGATTTTTATGGCTATCTCCTGCATCACAACTCTCTAATTGAATGGCTCAAAATCGGTCAGGTCAATGTGCCCCCGATAAGTGCGACAGATTTGCAAGCTATTATCGAGGAGCCGGCCAAGCAAGTAGGCCTTCGCTTCGAACCGGGCTTAGTCGATATCATTACAGCAGAAGCATCTCAAATTGATCAACCTTACCATTACTTGAGTCAATGTTAACCAACTCTGGGAACGACGAGAAGATGGATAATGACCCATGGAATTATCAGCGATAGGCAAGGTAGCTGAGCTATTGGACAGTGGGCCGAGGATACCTACACTAGATTGAATGCTGACGAAGAAAGATAGGCTCAACGAGTCTTTACACGACTAGTTCACTTCGGTGGAGGGGAAGCCGCTGATACCCGGCATCAACGTAAGCTGGTTGAGTTAGTCACCTCTTCGGATGAGGAAAACGTAATCCACCAGTTAGTGCGGCGGCTTGCTTCAGACAAACGATTACTGGTAACGGATGGCAGCTTGGCTACAGGGGAAGGCAAAGTCGAGATCATTCACGATGCCTTACTACGTGAGTGGAAAAGGTTATATCACTGGATTTCTGAACAACGAGAGTTCTATTTGTGGCGACAAAGATTGGATGAAAGATTGCGTGAATGGCAGCAGGATAAAGGAGAGTTGCTTCATGGTGTAACTTTATCTGAGGCAGAGCATTGGTTTGCTGAGAAGTCGGGCGAACTAAGTAAGACAGAATGGGCTTATATTCAACAGAGTTTGAGTCTCCGTGAACAAGAACAAAAAGCAGAGATGCGACGACGGCGGTCAATCTTAATTGCATCAGCTATTACTGCGCTAATCTTTTCAATCCTGGCCCTAGTGGGATTTTGGCAAAGAAATATTGCCCAACGGGAAAATCGGATTTTTCTAGCTCAGTCATTAGCCTCCACTGCTTCCAGCATTATAGAACGTACCAATAACAGTGAATTAGCAGCTTTACTCGTCATCGAAGCCCTGCGCATAAATAACCGCGAGGGCGGCACTTTACAAAGTTTAATTGACAGTACGCTGCGCGAGATATTAACTAAACCTTATTTCAAGACTAGTCTGACTGGCCACGAGTTCGGGGTCAATTCATTAGCATTCAGTCCCGATGGATCACTTCTCGCTTCCGCCAGCAGCGATCGGACAATCCGGCTTTGGAAACTGCATGATCTCACTCAACCTCCTACTGTTCTCACTGGAAAATCACTTGAGGTCCTATCCTTAGCTTTCAGTCCTGATGGACGTACACTAGCTGGTGGTTATCTATCCGGAGTACAGTTGTGGCATCTTGATGATCTGACTGCACCTCCGCAAGATTTATCAGGTTGTGAGGGTAGGATAGATTCAATAACATTTAGCCCTGACAGAAACACCTTAGCTGCTTCGACTTACCCTGTTTCTTATCCTTCCTCTGTCAGACCAAGTGGGACGTTCTGCGTTTGGGATTTACAGGATCTGATGAGACCGCCTCTTAGATTAATTCAGCATGAGAATGAGGTGCTATCAATAGCATTCAGCCCAGATGGTCAGAGGCTCGCCAGTGCAAGTTATAAAATCATTCAGCTATGGGACGTGCAAAATCCAAGTTCAACGCCAATTACTTTAACCGGTCACGATAGCTGGATTCGTTCAGTGACATTTAGTCCAGATGGTCAGATGCTCGCCTCTGCCAGTGACGATCGAACTGTTCGTCTTTGGAGATTGCGCGACCTTATTTCCGCCCCTTTAACCCTCACTGGTCACAAATCCTCAGTTAGATCGGTAGCTTTTAGCCATAATGGTTTACTTCTTGCATCTGGTAGCAGTGATCACACGATTCGTTTATGGAATTTATCAGATTTGACTACCCCTCCTACAGTCTTGACTGGCCATAATCTGGGTATAAATTCAGTTGCTTTTAATCCGAATGAATTACTTCTAGCATCTACTGGTATGGATAGAGTAATTCATCTGTGGGATTTAGATTATGTGAAAGCTTCTCCTATTACCGTAACTGATCCTGAGGATCAAGTAAATTCAGTAGCTTATAGCCCAGATGGAACTCTGGCCATGGCAAAAGATGATCAAACTATTCAGCTAGTACACTTGAGCAACTTGGAAGCCACTCCAACTATATTATCTGGTCCTAAGGACCGGATTCGTTCAGTCGCTTTCAGTCCTGATGGGGTCACAATTGCAGCAACCACTGATGACCAATCTGTCTACTTGTGGGATTTAAATGATCTTGCGACTGTACATGCCCTTCGAGTCTCTGAGATATCTGTTCTCAGTGGTGAACCTAATGGAGACCCACTAATTTTCCATCCAAATGGACACCTGTTAGCTTCCGGTGCTCTTGAGCACTATATTTATTTATGGGATTTGCGTAATCTAGATGTGCCCCCAAATATCCTAACTGGCCCTAATCATCCGTATAATACCAACTGGGTTTCTTCACTGGCGTTCAGTCCGAATGGAGTAACTCTGGTATCAGGAAATAGTGATGGACCTATTGAACTGTGGGATTGGAATAACCCCACCGTGCCTCCTATTATTCTTACCGGTCACACTTTAGATAAGCACCAAAAAGGAGTTTGGTCGGTAGCATTTAGTCCTGATGGCGAGACTCTCGCCTCCGCTGGTGGTGATCAGACAATTCACTTGTGGGATATGAATGATCTTTCAAGAGATCCCATTATCTTAGCCAACCAGGAGACTACAGCAAACTCAATTATCTTTAGTCCTGATAGATCAGTCCTTGCTTCTGGCAATAATGATGGAACTATCCGAATGTGGGATTTGAATGATCTAACCGCTCCACCAACGATAGTGACTGCCTTTGATAACTCCATAGAGGCATTAGCATTCAGCCCAGATGGTACATCTTTGGCTGCAGTTAGCAGTGATGGGAGTGTCCAGATTTGGATTGCTCGGATCGATATACTGGTTGATATGGCCTGCCAGCAAGTGCATCGCAATTTAACAAAGATTGAATGGTCAATATACTTACCAGGCGAGTCTTATCATAAAAGCTGCCCCAATCTGCCAGGTTCTGAGGAGTAGTAATGGATTTTGTCACCAGTATTGTCCGAATCCTCAATACGAGCGGTCAATCTGTTGGCACCGGTTTCGTCCTCACGGATGAGGGCCTGATCGCCACTTGTGCCCATGTCATTGAGACTGCTGGTGGGGCACCAGGCGACACACTGGAAATTGTCTTCCATCATAGGGGCGAGGAAGCCATTGCTATCGTCGATCCTGATAGTTGGTGTGACCCACAAGCCGAAGATGTCGCTATTCTACATCTAAAAGCACCACTTCCTAAGGGTATAGCTCCTTTGCCACTGAGAAATTCTACCGGGGCAACAGGACAGACTTTCCACACTTTCGGTTTCCCCAATACTAAGCCCGTAGAGGGTATGGCAGGTAAATGCGAGATCGTTGGCCGGACCACGGAAGGCGGCTTCCCTGTTCTGCAACTACGTAGTAGTGAGATTACCCTTGGATTCAGCGGCGCACCGGTGTGGGACGAGCTGCAACATGCCGTTATTGGCCTGATTGTCAGCATTACTCGCCCAGACAGCTATGGACGGATGAGTGAGACAGCCTTCATTATTCCGGTTGAGACATTACGAAAGATTTGTCCCGAGCTACGTTTACCTGAGCTTTGTCCTTACCGAGGTCTTGAAATTTTCGAAGTTGACCATGCAGACTACTACTTTGGCCGGGAGGCTGCTATACGAGAGTTATTGCACCTCCTCAGTCTTCGGGACTTTGTTGCGGTAGTAGGTGTTTCTGGTAGTGGTAAGTCGTCGTTGGTACAAGCTGGATTGGCGAAAGGGTTACAAACTTGGTCCGTTCCTGGGCTGGTAGAGCGCCCCCATTGTCTGTTCGCCCCTGGTAACACACCGTTGCTAAACTTAATATTAGCTTTGGCTGGGCTACCCAAGCAAAATATTAAGCGTCTAGCCAAATCATTTAACATTCAGATGCAGGCATTGATGAAAGAAGGGGACGCACGCCGTAAAGCCAACGAGGCCCTTAATACTCAGTCTCCGAAAACTCTAGCGATGGTGCTGCGAAACCTCTCTCAGTCCAAAGGGTTGCTTCTGATTGTTGATCAGTTTGAACGACTCTATACAGAATGTCAGGATGAGGTCATCCGCAATCAGTTCATTGACACGCTGCTGCTCACTGCTGGTGACAAAATAAAGGTAATCCTTACTTTACGGGCCGACTTTTATGCCCAAGCCTTGGCCCATACCGGTCTGGCTCACGTTATCAAAGACAACCAGATGACCCTATTACCAATGACTGAGATGGAACTTCGCCAGGCGATTGTCGAGCCAGCCAAGACATTGCATCGGGGCTTCCAGCCAGGATTGGTAGAACAACTGATAGCCGATGAATGAGGCCGGCCGGGATTTGCCCCTACTGGAATTTACCCTTACGGAGTTATGGGAGTGCGACGCTGAAAGCGGTATACTGACACTGGCAAGTTATGAGAAGCTAGGCTATGACTCTCCGGATGGGGAACATTTCCGGTCTATAGGAGCCATTGCCCAGCGGGCAGAGGAAGTTTGGCAAAACTTGAGCGAAGCCGATCAACAGGCGGCAAAACGGATCTTTTTGGGCCTCATCACCCTGGTGTGGTCAAGATGAAGTCAGGGAAGAAAATGATGGAGGACATTAGCCGCCGAGCCTGGCAAGCCGAACTCGATAAGCGAGACTCAGCAAGTTGTGGAACAACTGGTGGCAGCCAGGCTACTGACGACGGGAAAGGATCCATTGAGTGAGCAGCCCACCGTTGAAGTAGCCCACGAAGCCCCTGATCCGGGCCTGGCCGCGCCTGCAGCAGTGGCTAGCGAACTACCATCCCTTGTTCGCTGGTACAATAGCGAACCAGCCCCCTTCCTCATCGGTGGCTGGATCTAGGGCGGCACCTCCGATTTTCTCCTGCCGAAGACAATGTTAACCCAGGCGCAGCACTGGCTGAGGCAATATCCTGACGACCTGTCCGGCTCGCCAGCTGAGTACATCCAGGCCAGCCTGCAGAAGTGGGAACAGGAGCAGGCAGCGCAGGAGCGCGTGCGACGGTGGTTCACCGTAGCCGCCGTGGAGCGGCCATTGTATTTCTGGTTCTAGCCCTCCTGGCCTTGGGGCAGCGGAACGAGGCGGAACGACAACGGGTTGAAGCCGAGGCAGCCCAAGCTACATCAGAAGCACGCCGTGCCGAAGCTGATAAGCAACGCCAACTGGCCGTTGCTCGGCAGTTGGCTGCTCAATCTCAGCTAGCATTGGATAATACAGGCGCAGGGCTGGTGCGTAGTGCGCTGTTAGCTATAGAAAGTCGCTGCGGCGCTCTGTCACCTTTGAGGGCGACCAAGCCATACGTCGAGGATTAGACTTACTGCCTCGCTCTATGGTCCGTATGATGCACGAGGGTGTGGTGGTAGACATAGACCTTAGCCTCGACGGCAAGTGGCCAGCAACCGGAAGTAGAGACGGTACCGGCTCGGGTGTAGGAAACAGCTACCGGTCGGGAAGTGATCCGTGTAAACCCAGAGGCCCAAATAGAAACCGTCACCTTGAGTCTGACGGCAGATGGTTGAGACCGGGAGCGGGGATACTATCAGAGTGTGGAATGCAGCCACTGGCAAGGAGTTGACCCGCAGGGTTCGACAGTTTAGTGGATGCCATTGCTTTCAGTCCTGATAGTAAGTGGCTGGCAACCGGAAACCTGGATGGTGCCGTCCGATTGTGGGAAACGGCCACCAGTCGGGAAGTGCCTCTTATAGGGCACCAAGATGAGGTACGGGCTGCAACCTTTAGCCCTGATAGTAAATGGTTGGCAAGCGGAAGTTGGGATGGTAGCGCTCGAGTGTGGGAAGTGGCTTCCGGCAAGAAGTAGCTCACATAATGCACGAGGATGGACTGTTAACTACAGCCTTTAGCCCTGATGGCAAGCGAATAGCAACGGGGAGCCTGACGGTATTGTTCAAGTGTGGGATGTGACCACCGGTAGAAGTCGCCCGTATGGCTCACTACGGTTCGGTGAAGACTGTAATCTTCAGTCATGACGGCAAGTGGTTAGCGACCGGGGCAGGAAACTATGATAATAGCGCTCGATATGGGAAGCTGCCACTGGTAGAAGTAGCGCGCATGAAGCACGATGGTGGGTGCAGGCATTAGCCTTCAGCTCTGACGATAGATGGCTTGCGACAGGAAGTCTTGATAACACTGCCCGGATATGGGATGCAGTCACTGGCGAGGAAGTAGCCCGTATGGCCGATGAAGGTTTACCACAGTTCGTGTCGGTCCTATTTGGCCCGTCCCTCTCTGGCTTAATGATTGAACCATATCGAATGTCGCCTGTGGGAGGCGTATCTGCCATAGCCTTCAGTCCTGACGGCAACCGGCTGGCGACGGAAGTTGGGATAATACCGCCCAAGTCTGGCAGGCGGTTGCTGGTCAAGAAGTTGCCCGTGCTAGCGCTCGATCTCGATGACGCAGTCGGCGCTGTAGATTCCAGCCCTGATAGCCGCTGGTTACTGACGAACAGTGGAGTATTCACGGCTCCAACAGGTAATGAGCAGCTCTGGGATGTGACAACTGGACAGGAAGTAGCCTTGTTACCCTCCGGAGACTTGCAGAACATAACGTTCAGTCCTGACGGCAAGTGGCAGCAAGCGTTAGTTGGGGTGAACCTGTCCAGATATGGGAGGCAACCTACTAGACGGAAGGCGGCCCAATTAGCGGACAAGGATAACGTAACGGCCATAGCCTTCAGCCCCACCAGCAATTGGTTGGCGACGGTGAGTAGGGATAATACCATCCGGATATGGGAACTAGCTTCCCGCCGGGAAGTAGTTCGAATATTGAACGCTGGTGAGGTGTGGAATATAAATTTTAGCTCAAGTAGTCGCTGGCTTATAACACGGGGCAATTATGGTAGTGCCACTCGGGTTTGGGAGGTGGCGACAGGGCGCGAGATAACTTTGCCGGCACCTGAGGGCAAGATTGCCGCAGTGAGCCCCGATGGCAAATGGTTAGCAACAAGGAATTCGTATAACACAGTACAGGTATGGGAGGCAGCTACCGGGCGAGAAGTGGCACGAATAGAATTAGACTTCAAAAATTCAGTCGACACCATAATCTTCAGTCCTGATAGTAAATGGCTACTGATTGAAGACAGTTGGAAGGAAGGTATGGTCCAGGTAAGGGAGGCAGCTACCGGGCGAGAAGTGGCGCGAATAGAAAAAGATCCGGGAAAAGATACCCCCAGTGGTTTGACATACGTTAGCTCAATCTTTAGCCCTAATAGCAGGTGGATAGCGATAAAGAATTGGGATAGTGTCTTATTATGGGAAGCACCTACCGGACGAAAAGTAGCTCAGTTAGTGCATGAGGAAGAGGTGCTGGATATGATCTTCAGTCCTGACAGCAAATGGTTAGCTACTGGAAGTGCAGATCATACTGTCCGAGTATGGGAAGCGGCTACTGGTCAAGAGATGGCTCGAATGGCGCACGATCAAGCTGTGATGGCCTTGGCCTTCAGTCCTAATGGCAAGTGGTTGGCATCGGGGAGCTACGATGGCACAGCCCGGGTATGGCGCTTATGGCCAGATGATTTAATCACCGAAGCCTGTGCCCGTCTACCTCACAATCTGACCCATGCTGAATGGGAACGGTTCCTGCCCGGTGAATCCTATCACCCCACTTGCCCGACTTTACCGGTGCCGGAGCAGTGATGGATATTACCACGGGCATTGTTCGCATCCTCAATCCTGTCGGTCAAACTATCGGTGCTGGCTTCGTCCTCACCGACGACGGCCTCATCGCCACCTGTGCTCACGTGATCGAAAGTGCCGGGGCCGGGCCAGGCGAGACCGTATGCTTGATTTTCCATCATACCGGCAACAAGGCTAATGCCACCATCGAGCCAGAGGGGTGGCGTGAATCAGAGGCTGAAGATATTGCCATCTTGCGTCTGGTTGGTCATTTACCAGATGAAGTGGCCCCAGTTTTACTCGGTACTGGCGTAGGAACAGCTAATCATCCTATTCAAACCTGTGGTTTTCCCGACCTCAGTCCTGAAGGTGGGCTATTGGGTGATGGTCACATCTTGGGCGAAATCACGATGCGGGGCGTCCGGGTACTGCAACTGAGCAGTCCGCAGATTACCCCCGGTTTCAGCGGCGCGCCGGTGCTGGATACCGTAACCCGCCGGGTGGTGGGGATGGTGACCTCGATTGCCGTCCCCGACCAATACGGAAGGCTGGCCGAGACAACCTTCATCACTCCCACCGAGACTCTGCGAGCAGTGTGCCCTGTGCTGCAACTCTCGGATCTCTGCCCCTACCGCAGCCTGGAAGCCTTCACCGAAGCCGACGCCGAGTTCTTCTTTGGCCGGGAGCGGGTGGTAGCGCGACTGGTGGAGAGCCTGCGACGGGAACCACGCTTCCTGGCGGTGCTGGGACCATCAGGCAGCGGCAAGTCGTCGTTGGTGCAGGCGGGATTGATCCCCCATTTGAGCCGAGGTGCAGTACTAGGCAGTGACCGCTGGGGGGTGATCGTGGCCCGGCCGGCTGATCAGCCCTTTTATCAATTGGAAACCCAGGGGCTGACGAGTGCGCAGGAGGACCTGGCTGGGGCCAGCCAGGCCTGGCTGGAAAGTCAGGAGGATCGGGAACGGCTGGTGCTGGTGCTGGATCAAATTGAAGAACTGATGGTCACTGCCCCTGAGGAGGTGCGCCTGGCTTTTTTAGCCCGGTTGATGACGCTCTTGGTGACCTCCTTACCAGTCACTATCGTCCCGGTGTTGCGGGATGACTTCTACAGCCGCTTTGTCCGGGAGGCGACGGCCTTGCTGCCATGGCTGGAACGGGGGTTGGTGAACGTTCCATCCATGCTCACGCGGGCTGAGTTGCAAGACATCATTGAGGGCCAGCCCGCGCTGTGGGTTTAACCTTTGAGGTGGGCCTAGTCGCAACCAATTTACCGGACGTTCTGGACTCTGCCTCCCCTGGAGAAGAACAGATAGGACGCAGTACTGTCCTACCCTTGTTGGAGTTCGCCCTAACCCAGCTCTGGGAGCGGCGACAGGACGGTATCCTGACCCATGAGGCCTATGAGACCATCGGGAGGGTGACGGGTGGGTTAACCCAGTGGGCTGACCGGACCTACTACGGCCTGGGGAAAGAGCAACAGCGGCTGGCTCGCCGTGTACTGACCGACCTGGTGCATCTGGGGGATGAAAGCAAGGGACTGCCGGACAGTCGGTGGCGAAGATTGCTAGGAGACCTATATAGGGCTGAGCGTGAACACGAGGCCGTACATGGAGTGGTGCAGCGACTCGTCGATGCCCGCCTGCTCGTGACCGCCCGCGAGCATGAGCGTGGGCAGGAGACGGTGGAGTTAATCCATGACGCACTACTGCGAGAGTGGGGGCTGTTGCAAAGCTGGCTGACAGAGGATCGCCGTTTCCTAGCTTGGCGTCAGACGCTGGAGGGGTGGTTGGAGGCCTGGGTCGAGAGCGCTCCCAATGACCCAGCGGGGCGAGATTCGGGCCGACTTCTGCGAGGCCGTGGCCTGGTTGAGGCGGAGCGGTGGCTGACTGAGCGGGGAGATGACTTGCGGGCGGAAGAACAAGGCTTTATTGAGGTCAGTCTGGCCAAGGTAAAGCAAGTTAGACGTCTGATCGCCGGTGCGGTTACTCTGGCTTTTCTGGTCGTGAGTTTACTGGCGCTACTCGCCTGGTCGCAACGCAACCAAGCGGTT
This sequence comes from Anaerolineales bacterium, assembly GCA_015075185.1. Classification (GTDB taxonomy): domain Bacteria; phylum Chloroflexota; class Anaerolineae; order 4572-78; family J111; genus DSQQ01. Next base: position 292,375 of record JABTUW010000008.1, read on the forward strand.
CACGAAGCTGGGGTGAGAGCCACAGCCCAGGCCCAAGCCGAAACGCAACGCCAGATTGCCCTGGCCCGACAGTTGGCTGCCCAAGCGATTGGTAAACTAGAAATAGATCCTGAATTAGGTCTGCTACTGGCAATAGAAGCCGCTCAGACAGCCTATCCTACAATTGGAACAGTACCCTTTGAGACCGAGCATGCCCTTCATCAAGCGTTACTTGCATCACGCTGGCGCACTACTCTACCTCATGATGAAATCGTAACTGCTGTGGCCTTCAGTCCCAATGGAGACTGGATTACCTCAGTCGCTGGTAACAATGTTCACTTGTGGGATGTTGCTGATAAAACTGAACGAATTACCATCCACCACGACCATCGAGTATTGGGTGTTGCCTTCACCCCCGATGGAAGATACCTAACAACCTATGGCGAGGATAATAACCTCTACTTATGGGAAGTTCCTAGCGGTATAAAACGCCTAACGCTTCCTCATGGAAGTCGTATCAATGCTGTCGCCTTTAGTTCCGTCGAGTCGTGGGTGATTACTGCTGATGACAGTGGCGCTGTCCGGCTATGGGATATAACTAGCGGAGCAGTTTTATCTTCGTTGTTTTGTGAGAGCCAAGTGTGTGCCATTACCAACAGTGCTGAAGGTCCATTAGTAGCGACGGCAAATCTCACTGGGCGAGTCTCGCTACGGAATCTAATCTCCCATGAGCAAAGTTTCGTCTCAGACATTCAGGTCACTGAAGTTCAGCGCCTGGTCTTTGACCAGAGCGGGCATCGGTTAGTCATTGACACTAAGGATCAGAAAATCATCGTGTGGGACGTCCTTTTAGGCAAGCAACTTGCGTTATTGCCTTATCAGTCAGGGGAAGCAGGTTCAATAGCCATTAATCCTGATGGTACGCACCTAGCTATTGCTAAGTCTGGTCATTCCATCGCTATATGGGACTTGGTTACAGGAACTCGGAGTGGCATCCTGCTTGTCCAAGGGATGACCGGTTATAGCAGTGGTTATAATAGAATTGGCTTTAGCCCAAACGGTAAGGAACTGATAGTATCTACGGATTCGCTAGGGGCACTGATTTATGCCAGCTTCTGGAATACAGCAAGTCTTTGGAATTCACTAACGGGACAACATGTGGCAACATTTCCTCATATGGACGCCATTACAACTTGGGCATTTAGTTACAATGGTGAAAAGTTAGCAACAGCCGGTAGAGTTGGAAATAGAGGAACCGTTCACCTGTGGGATACCAGGGCTTCGGAATTTGCATCTTGGAATGTAGGCCCGATACGGTCGGCTACCATAAGTCCCATGAATGACCGCCTAGCCATTGGTCAAGAAGACGGAACGGTTCACATCTGGGATGTCAAGATAGGACGTCATATAACTACGCTGATTGGTCATACCGATATCGTCTATGAATTGATCTTCAACCGAGCCACAGATCGACTGGTCACTATTAGTGCGGACGACACTACTAGACTATGGGATGCTGCGACTGGTAGACAGTTGGTTGTTTTGCTTGACCAAGCTGGATGGGAGGCTGTGGCTTTTAGCCCGATGAGCGATCAACTTGTTGTCTTTGGCAATGGCATCCCTCAATTGTGGGATTCAAGCACTGGCAAGCCAATGGCGGAATTGGACGAATACAGTGGCAATGTTTTATTTGCGGAATTCAGCCCAGATGGCACTTCATTGGCTGCTGTAATTTCTGAGGAAGGTGAAGTGGTTGTCTTCTGGAATGTTGCCACAGGTAAGGTATCAGATGTTTTGTCAATTAATATCGGTATGTGCGGTGAACGGCACGGAGGCGCACCAAGCCTTAACATGGATTTCAGTCCCGATGGATCACGGTTGGCTGTCGTTGGCCGTGAAAGTGCGCTCTTATGGAAGGTATCCACAAGCAGGGTCATTACTCTTTGTGGACATGACCCTCTACCTGGTCATGGAAGGGTCATTAGCGACGTCAAATTCAGTCCCGACAGCGCTCAATTAGCGACTGCCGGGTATGACGGCACTGCTCGCCTATGGGATGCAAGCACTGGGGAGATGCTAGCTGTCTTGGGTGGTCACAGCGATCGGGTTGTGAAGGTCGCTTTTAGTCCCAATGGAAAAAGATTAGCTACTGCAAGTTACGACGGCACTACTCGTCTGTGGGATGTTGCTAGCAAACAGCAGATTACTATATTTGAAACTCTAGAGAGTGTAATCATTGATGATATTCCAGGAAATGCCATGACCGAAATAGCTTTTAGCTCAGATGGGAGGTTACTCACAACGGTAAGTAAAGATGGTACGGTGAAAGTATATTACACTCATATCGAAGACCTAATGAACTTAGCTTGCACCCGCCTTTCACACAACTTGAACCACGAGGAGTGGGAGCGGTTCCTCCCCGACGAGCCCTACCACCCCACCTGCCCGAATCTACCAGTACCGGAGGAGTAATGGATAGCGTTACCGGTATCGCACGTATTCTTGATACAAGCGGTCAAACCGTTGGCACCGGCTTTGTCCTGACAAGCGATGGTCTTATTGCCACTTGTGCCCACGTCATTGCAGATGCCGGGACAGGGCCAGGAGAGACGGTCAATATTGTCTTTCACTGCACGGGCGAGGAACGGCAAGCTGTCGTTGAAGCGGACTGGTGGCGCGAGTCAGATGCTGAAGATGTCGCCATTCTCAGACTAATTGGCGAGTTACCTGAGCCGGTGAAACCTCTGCCTTTGGGTGCTTCTACTAGTGCGGCTAACCATCTCTTTGAAACCATAGGATTTCCACCTACGAACCCGACCGGCGGGATTTTGGGCAGGGGTATGATTTTGGGTCGAACAAAGATCAATGAGATGCCGGTGTTACAACTCCGTAGTCAGGAAGTGACTGGTGGTTTTAGCGGTGCACCGGTTTGGGATTGCACCACGCGCCGCGTAGTGGGAATGGTCACCGCTACTGCCGACCCAGATGATCGTTGGCGACTCAGCGAAACCGCCTTCATCACCCCCGCCGAAACCCTGCGAGCGGTGTGTCCAGCGTTGCAACTCCCCGATCTTTGTCCCTACCGCAGCCTGGAAGCTTTCACCGAAGTCGACGCCGAGTTCTTCTTTGGTCGAGAGCGGGTGGTAGAGCGGCTGGTTGAGAGCCTGCGGCGGGAACCGCGCTTCCTGGCGGTGCTGGGGCCATCAGGCAGCGGCAAGTCCTCGTTGGTGCAGGCGGGGCTGATCCCCCACTTGAGCCGAGGTGCAGTACCAAGCAGCAACCGCTGGGAGGTGATGGTAGTCCGGCCGGCCGATCAACCCTTCCATCAATTGGCAGCCCAAGGGCTGACCGGCGGGCCAGAGGACCTGGCCGGGGCCGTCCAGTCCTGGCTAGACAGTCACCCGGACCGGGAACGGCTGGTGGTGGTGCTGGATCAATTTGAAGAGCTGCTGGTCACCGGCCCCGAGGAGGTGCGCCGAGCCTTTTTGGCCCAGTTAACGACGCTCCTCGAAGCCGCCCTGCCGGTCACCCTCGTCCTGGTGCTGCGGGATGACTTTTACAGCCGCTTTGCCCAGGAGGTGCCGGCTCTGCTGCTGTGGCTGGAGCGAGGGCTGGTGAACGTGCCGCCCCTGTTGGCGCGGGTTGAGGTGCAACACATCATCAAGGGACCGGCCCGCGCCGTGGGCTTAACCTTTGAGGCCGGTTTGGTAGAAGACGTTCTGAAGGATGCCCTGGAGTCCGCTTCCGCAGGGGAAGGGCAGGTAGGGCGCAGTACAATTCTGCCCCTCCTGGAGTTCGCCCTGACCCAGCTCTGGGAGCGGCGGCGGGACGGTGTCCTGACCCATGAGGCCTACGAGACTATCGGCGGGGTGACGGGCGGGTTAACGCAGTGGGCCGACCGGGCCTACTATGGGCTGGAGCAAGAGCAACAGCAGCTGGCCCGCCGCGTGCTGACCGACCTGGTGCATCTGGGGGATGAGAGCCAGGGGCTGCCGGACAGCCGGCGGCGGCGACTGTTAGGGAGCCTGTACCGGGCTGAAAGCGACCAGAAGACCGTACACAGGGTAGTGCGGCAACTGGCCAATACCCGCCTGCTGGTGACCGGGCGCGACTCGGAGCGTGGTCAGGAGACGGTCGAGCTAATCCACGACGCACTGCTGCGCGAGTGGGCGTTGTTGCAGAGCTGGTTGAAGGAGGACCGCCGCTTCCTAGCTTGGCGACAGGCTCTGGAGGGATGGTTGCGAGCCTGGGTCGAGAGCGCACCCGAAATCCTATCGCGACGGGACTCGGGCCGGCTGCTGCGGGGCCGTGACCTGGCTGAGGCAGAGCAATGGGTGGCTGAGCGAAAAGATGACTTGAATGCAACAGAAAAACTATTTATTGAACAAAGTATCTCTCTACGAACTGAGCGCGAATCACAAGAGCGAAGAGCTAAACGTTTTCGTTTTGGTGCATTAGGTGCAATTGTCCTACTATTTATCGCATTCTATTACAATCACTGAGCCAGCAACAGCTTGCGCAAGAACAACAGCAGCCGCAGCAACAGCCAATGCCCAACGTAATCGGAACCAGCTGCCTTGTCTCGGCAATTGGGTGCTCAGCGATATCCTTATTGATAAGCAGCCGGACCTGGGGCTATTACTGAGTGTTGAAGCTTACCACACTGCAAACACGCTAGAATCTCGAGAAGCTTGTTGACTGGATTGACAGCCAATCCACATATTACAACCTTTCTCAATGGCCATAGGACTTCAGTATGGGACGTAACTTTCAGCCCAGATGCAAAATTATTAGCTTCAGGTAGTGGAGACAAAACTATCATTTTATGGATGTAGCTACTGCACAGCCTATTGGCCAGGCTCTGACGGGTCATACAGGTAGTGTATTGAGTGGCTTTCAGCCCGGACGGCAAAACCTTAGCTTCAGGCAGCGAAGATAAGACTATCATTTTATGGGATGTAGCTATTGCACAGCCTATTGGCCAGGCTCTGACGGGTCATACAGGTAGTGTATTGAGTGTAGCTTTCAGCCCGGACGGCAAAACCTTAGCTTCAGGTAGTGGAGACAAAACTATCATTTTATGGGATGTAGCTACTGCACAGCCTATTGGCCAGGCTCGACGGGTCATACAGGTATTGAGTGTAGCTTTCAGCCCGACGGCAAACCTCAGCTTCAGGCAGCGAAGATAAGACTATCATTTATGGGATGTAGCTATTGCACAGCCTATTGGCCAGGTCTGACGGGTCATACAGCTCCTGTATCAAGTGTAGCTTTACCCCAATGGCGAAATCTTGGCCTCCGGAAGCTGGATAGCATTATTTTGTGGGACTAGTTACCTGTCACCCCATTGATGAATCTTTGCAACTCATGGGGAGTATCAAGTGTAGCTAGTGGATGGTAAAATCTGGCGTCGGGGTGGGACCCTGATAGTTTTGTGGATCTAACGAGTGGGCAACCTATCGATAAGCCGTTTGTTGGTCATACATCTCCTGTGTGGAGTATAGCTTTAATTCAGATGGGAAAACTATAGCCTCTGGAAGTGGGGATGCTAAAATCATTCTATGGGATGTAACTACAGAATATACACTGATGAACCGCTTGTTGGCCATACAGATGGTGTATCAGATATAGCTTTTAGCCCAAAAAGGTGAAACACTGATCTCTGGAGGTTGGGACAGCAAACTCATTCTGTGGGATGACCAAAAGACAGCGTGTAGCTCATCTGCCCTCTGGCCACAAAGGGTGTTTAAGCATATCTCTTAGCCCTGACGGCAAAACTTTGGCCTCGAGTCTGGGATACTAATATCATTTTGTGGATGTAACTTCTAGGCAGAAGCATAAAAGCCACTTATGGACCACAAAGATGCTGTGGAGTCTTACCTTCAGCCCAGATGGAAAGATATTGGTCAGGTAGTGGGGATAATAGTGTTATTTTATGGGACATCGCTACAAGGAAGGAACTTAATAAATTAACTGAGCATACTGGCGGTGTATGGGTCCAGCTTTCAGTCCAGATGGCAAATATTGGCTTCGGGCAGCGAGGATAAATCCATCATTCTATGGGATGTAGTTACAGGGCAACCCCGCGGTAAACCACTTGTTGGCCATACCGATAGTGTATGGGGCTTGCTTTCAGCCCAGATGGAAGATATTGGCTTCAGGTAGTGAAGATACAACTATCATTTTGTGGGATATAGTCTCAGGAGAACCAATTGGACAACCTCTCAAAGGTCATACAGCCCAGTCTGGAGTGTAACATTTAGTTCGGATGGTAAGATACTGGCTTCTGGGAGTGGGGACACTAATGTAATCTTGTGATGTGATCGGTAGGCAGCAATTGGTGGGCCACTTGTCGCCACAAAGATTCTGTGTGGAGTGTCTCTTCAATCAAGATGGTCGCATACTGGCTTCAAGTAGTGGTGATAGTACCATTATTCTTTGGGACATGAGTATCGAGTCAGGCAAACGCGTGCTTGTCTTATCGCCAATCGTAATCTAACTCAAGGGAATGGAGAAATTATTTTGAGATGAGCCGTATCGTACAACCTGTCCAAATCTTTCTTCACTCAACAACCTTAGGTGAGCCTGGTAGCGCTTTATAATCCAGATACATTATCTGATCAATCTTTAAGCTCCGGGCTGATCGCTCTCGAGAGCAGTTGGAGACTTTTCTGACTTATGGGAGAAATATCGCCATCGTTTAGGATGTCCACTTTATGAATATCCGAGGAAAGTACCAATTGTTGGAGAACAGTTCTTTCAAAATGGTCATATGTTCTTCCTTTCCGACCGCACCACAAATTTTGTGGTTTATGATTTCTGAGATTGGCAGATCCAAAATGCGAATTGAGGAAGGGACATCAGATTACTCCTGTGAAGTAGCCGTGCCACCTGGACTAAAACAACCACGCCGTGGCTTTGGTGATATTTGTGTAATCAACTTGGTGGTTCTAGTTCTTCGGATAGGTCCTTGACGATGAATATGGTTTTGAGAATTTAGATATAGTGCAGGATTTCGAGGGGGTATTATTTTCGGGATAGCGATGGGTATAGTAAAGAACTTGCGTACGTTTTCTTTAGAGATAACTGACTTTGTAAGAGAACATCGTCTGTATTGTCGCAGAAACCATGGGTAGATCAGTAAGCGGGTGGTATTCTAACTGCGTACATGACGAAACCACCAAATATAGTGGTGTTATTTTTTATATTGAAGTGGTTCGTTTCGTCGGTGATAAGTTGCATTTATCGGCCCTCCATATTCAATAGCAACGGCCAAGAGAGTGTCTGGCTGCCGTGTGCGCGATGATTTTGACCTATTTGAACCTTTCAGTCACCTACCCGGGTGAGGATAGCAAACTGCCGTTGGCTGCCAGTGTGCTGTTCCAGTACCCAACGACCAACCACCCATAATCAGGTCAAATGTGCCGAGCCGGGCCAGACTCATACCCGCCCTGCATCTGCGTCAAGAAGATGAGCGGTACAATGAACTGGGAAAACTATTCGATTTTACTGAGCAGGTATACCCGACGCCCAGGTGTGAGAACGGTACTCTCTCTATTTACTTTAGTCCGAATGTTGAGTCTCTTGTCACCGCTATGCTTTCACAGAACCAACGGGCAAGGATCATTCTAAAGTTTCACTTCAATCCAAAATGGGCTAATAACGGCACAGCTTTGGTAGCGAAAATAGAGAATTCTATGGCTACCACTTACATCGGCACAGTCCGCAACGGAAAAGTTGAGTTTGAGCGTCCACTGACCTTGCCAGAAGGCAGCCATGTTCGGGTTACACTATCGCCGGTGCTTAGTGAGCGGCAAGCAGCAGGCAAGGCCAACGTCTGGCTAGCCAATCAAGTGGGCGATGCAGTGGGGGTGATTACGGGGACATTGATCCAGGTCGAGGAGCGAACCGTCTGGCGCTTTGAGGCGTTCATCACCGGCGTCCATTTTGAGCCGATTGGCCCCATTGGCCAAATCGAAGTCGACGCCGATACCGGCAAAGTGTTGAGTTCCCCCGAAACTGCCGAGGCGATGATCAACCGTGGCCGCCAACTTGCCCCTGCCCCATAAACCGCAACAAGGCGACGGCTATTGTCTCCCGGCTTGTGCCCAGATGGTTTTAGCGTATCTGGGCATTTCCCGCACCCAGGATGCCCTGGCCAAAACCCTGGGACTCAATCCTCCCTTTGGTACTCGCCACTCCAATATCAAAAAACTGGCCTCGGCCAAGATCAAGGTGACCTATGAAGCCGGCGATCTGGCCACTATTCGCCACTGGATCGAGCAAGGCACACCGGTGATTGTTTTCGTGCAGGCCGGCGATCTGCCTCACTGGTCAGGACAACACTTCCAACATGCCGTTGTCGTGGTGGGGGTTGAGGGGCAGAGAGTCTACCTGATGGATCCTGCTCTTGATGAAGGGTCAACGCCGGTTGAAGAAGAAGCCTTTATGTTGGCCTGGAGTTGGTTTGATTACTACTACGCTACCTTAATCCGATAGCTGCTCATTAATCGGAAGATACAGCTATCTCCCTACCTTGGCACAGTGGACTGTAGCTTCCTCTCCCGCTCTATCCCCTTTCATTGCACCAATCAATCTGGCCGTAAAGCGCAAAGCTATTGACCCAACTTCATCCTCTTGATAAGATGAAGCTATGGAGTCGTTGATTGTGCTGTCCGGGACTGTTTGTTCAATCAGCCGCCACGAGCAGACGGCCCGATTCAACCTGCGCACCGGGGAGGGGGTCTTCTCCATTCATTTGGACCGGCAGTTGACCGATCTGCTGGATGGTGTCCTGCGTCCCTCTGTTCAGGTCTGCGTCATCGGCAACCCCCGGTCGTATTATCACCGCCGCCGGCGGACCAACCTGGTCTTCGTGGAGGCCTTGGCCTGCTTTGCTCTGGTCCGGTAGCCTCAGTGGGCGTCAATTTTTAAGTCTTAAAAGTATTGACACAAGTCCAATATTCTCCTATACTGGAATCAACTTGATATAAACCGTGTTATGCGGTGCAGAGTGTCATCCACCCCACCGGTGGACTCACTCGTTAGCCGGGCTTTTTAGCCTCGACTCTCAGCTCTGTACTTGAGTAACGTAACCACTCTCCGGCACAGCCGGGGATGTCTCTGTATTGACAGGAGGTTACGATGCAAGGCAGGGCTTTTTTGATTCTGCTGTTTAGCCTCATCAGCCTGGTCGTGGCGACCAGCCCACCCCTCATAGGGCCACTGCTGCGGCGGGAGCCGACCCCGACGGCTACTCCAACGCCGGTGACGCCTACCATCACTCCTACGATGACGCCTGACCCTTTTGCTCATGTGCCGACGGCCACGCCTGCCGGCCGAAGACAAGGGCTGGTCATCCCTTCTCTGCCGGCAATAACCCCCTTTTCTCTACCTACCAGTTCTGCCTCAGACTGAAAGAAAGGAAACGAGACCATGGATGGATATGAGTCCCTCGTGGTCCTGGCCGGGCACATCACCACTGTCAAACCGGCCCCGACCGGCTGCTATCTGACACTTTGTAACCAGGATGGGTTTTTCATGGTGCAGGTCACGCCGGCCCTGGCTCAGCGGGTGGGCCATCTGCTGCACTCTGCGGCCCGGGTCTGGGTGATCGGACGGCCCCTGTCCTATTACCATCAGCGGCGGCAGGCCAACCAGGTCGTGATTGAAGCGGAGCGCATTGCCCCGGCTGAGGCGGGTGGGCTGCCGGTGGCGGGCTTGCTGCCTCTCATCGAACTGGTGACGGCTTATCTCTCACACTTAACGGTGGGAGAGCTGCAGCCGGTCTATCTGAAGGAGGGTTGAGATGATTGTCAGCGTCACGGGCAAAGGAGGCGTGGGCAAAACCAGCCTCTGCGCCATCTTGTTAGATGAACTAGCCCGCTGCGATTATCCAGGCCCGGTGCTGGCCGTGGACGCCGACCCGGCGACGACCCTGCACCTGGCCCTGGGTTTGCCACAGCCCGAGGCCACTGTGGCCGACGTGCGGGAGACGACCCCGCTGGATGCCCAGACCGTGCGCAACCTGCCGGCCGGCAGCACTGTCTCCACCTACGTGCGGGATAAGCTGCGAGAGACCGGGGTGGTTAGCCGTCACCACCTGCGGCAGATGGCGCTTGACGTGATGGCCATGGGTCAGGGCGAAGGCCCCGGCTGTTACTGCCAAATCAACCGGGCCTTGAGCCTGGCGCTGGGCCAGGTCGTCTCGGCCTACCGGCTGATCCTGATCGATAACGAGGCCGGGGTGGAGCACATCAGCCGGTATCGATTACCCCAGGCCGACCTGCTGCTGGTGGTCGTGACACCCGGCCAGGCGGCGCAGGCGGTGGGCCGGCGGATACTGGCAACGGCCCGACAAGTGGGTATGGGCATTGAAGCAACCTGGATGGTCTTCAACCAGACCCTCTCCAGCTCCCGCCCTCCCACTGATGAAGCAGGGGTAATGCTGGTGGTGCCGGCCAGTCTTGAGCTAATCGAGCTGGAGTTACAAGGCAGGCCGGCGGTGGCTTTGCCGACAGACGATCCGGTGCGAGTGGCCCTACGGCCATTGGTGGAGGGCATCCGGCGATGTGCGTGACCTTCTGCCACCGGCGCGGGGTGCTGTACTGGAACCACGAAACCTGCTCCTTCGAGTTCTGCCCCCTCGTGATCGAAGAGCCAGGACGGTGCATCAGTTGCCGCTACCGGCAGCCAGAGGGTGATATCTGCACCCTGACCCGGGCGCTGCTGCCGGAGACGGGCGGCTGCTGCCACTGGAACGTGGACCTGATGACGGACCTGCAGCCGGTCACACCGGAGATGCTGGCGCCATTGGGGATCACCGGCCCGGAGCCGCCGAAGCGATCCTGGATAGCCTGGCTGCCTGTATGAAGTGGATACGCCTGGCCAGACCTGGTCGATCCGAACTGGCTGGGTGTGCCCGAGACCTACGGGCTGGGTATGGAGGATCTGGCCCCGGAAGTGCTCGACTGGAGTGCATGGGAAGAGACCTGGCAGCAAGGGGATGAACCATGACCACCTATCTACCGGTACGCTATACTCCCCCACCCCGACGGCTCAGACGAGTAGGCTGCCTGCCTGGCCCTTCTCGGTCCGAAGCCCCCCTTGCGAGAAAATCGCCGGCGCTGGTGGTGCGGCGCGAACCCCGACTCTTTGCCGCCCTGTGGTCCGTAGATGGCGGCGGCCGGCGCTTCCTGACCGTTGGCGCCATTTGCTTTGTGGCCGGCTCGATCTTCCCCTGCTATTGGTTGGCGCCATGGTGTTGGGCCTGGGCTTGAGCTACCTCAGTGTCCGGGTCGCGGCGGCCCATAACCCACCTACGACTCGCCCTCGATCGTTGGTCGTGCTCCCGACTATGACCCCCACTTCCCTGACAGCAGCGCGACCAGCCGCCGGTCCTACCCCACAGGGAACTCCAGGTGTTCCGCCTGGCCTGCTCCAACCTTTTTTCATCCAGGTCATCGAACGCGACCTGGCGCCCACCGAAGTCGTAGAACCCCAGCCCGAATCCACCCCTGAACCGGCCCATCCGCTCATCGGTTGGCCGGCCAAGGGTACGATCAGCCAGGGCTTTGGCTGCTCGCCGTACTACACGGGCATTCCCGGGCCGGGCTGCCCGGCCGAAGCGCCCTGGTTTCACGACGGCGTAGACATCGCGGCCGGAGCCGGCACGCCGGTGCAGGCCAGCCTGGCCGGGACGGTCGTCTTCGCCGGGGCAGATGGCAGCGGTCCGGTCTGCCAGGATGGGTACCGGGGCTACGGCCAGGCCGTGGTCATCGTTGGCGGGGCAGGCTGGCAGGCGCTGTACGCCCATTTAGCCCGGGTGGATGTGGCGGTTGGCCAGGGGGTCACACCGGAGACGATCATAGGCGCGACCGGCGAGACGGGCTGTACCAGCGGCGTCCACTTACATTTTGGCCTCCGGCACAACGGAGGGTTGGTTGACCCGGAGGTCGTGGTAGGCCCACAGGATAAGGAGTAAATGATGGAATACTTGAAAAGGGTGAAGATAACAATCCTGGCTGTTGTTCTGTTGAGCTGTGTTCTCTGCGGGGCGATGACGGCAGGGGTCAAACCGGCTCTGGCGGCCCTAGCTCCGCTGGCCGAGGAGATCTGCTCAGTGACATGGGGGGCGGAGCCCCAGCCTGCCGGGGTCGCGCTGAGGGTCGAAATTGAATGTCCCTGGCTGATGCGGTTGAGGCAGATCAACCGGCTGCCTCTGAGCCCCATTGATCGCAAGTGGTAGGGGGCCGTCATGTTTGATTTGGGAGTCACCCGGACCATCGATCATGCCGTATATATCATGCTCAATGCCCTGGCCATCTGGCTGTGGCGGCTAGACGCGGCCCTGCTGGGCGTTTCGATGCTCAGCTACGGGACTCAGGATTGGCTGACCGGCAGCTCTGGCGGTGGGGTGTGGCAGTTGTCAAGGTTCATCACCCAGGGCCTGCTGAATGAAAACACCTGGCGGCTCTTTCTCCTGGCGGCCTTGATGCTGTTTGGCCTGTCGTTAGTGGCCCGGCCGTTTATCTCGTTCCAGCCGGTGGAGATCGGCCGGCTGTTCTTCTTCGCGGCCCTGTCATATACCTTCATCAGCCAGGGCGTGTCCCTTATGCGAGATATGGAAACCTGGCGGTCCGAGGCAGGAGCCTATATCTACGAGGCGATGTCCGGCGGTGGAGCGGTCACGGTGCCGGTCCCAGGCGGCACAGGCTCGGGCAGCGAGCCGCTGCCGCCGCCCCGCGACCTGGACGGGTCACCCCTGCGCGGTTGGGAGGCTGTAGCCACCAGCTACTTCATGGTGAACAGCGTCGATGAACTGCACGAAGGCGTGCCGCCCCGCGACCTGCGGCTAACTTACTGCCTCTACGATCCGTCTCTGCCCATCAACGATCAGGCCGAGGAGAACGCCGAAGGCTGCAGCCCGCGCAAGGCCTGGGATGAGTGGGATCAACTTTCCTTTACCTTGCCGATTACGAATATCTGGGGCATCCCGCTGCCGGGGAGCATCGAGATCGACTATCCGCTCTACCAGGAGCACCCGGAGAACCGGCAGTTGGGCCTGCGGCAGGCTCAGGCCGGGGTGGCCCGGCTGGCCCTGGGACCAATAGTGGCTCTGTTCCCGATTATCGAGGCCAACGTGGGCTTGTTACTCACGTTGGCAGCCAGCTTCATCTACCTGACCATGCCTCTGGCCCTGCTGTTCAGCTTCTTTGTTTACACCGAGTCAATGGTGACCCGGCTGCTCTTACAATGGATTGCCATCTTCATCCGGACCTTGATTCTACACGGGCTGATCGCCGTCTTTTTGATGATTCTTATAGGCGCCGCCCAGAGCGGCAGCCTGACCGTGTACCTGGGCCTAGTTGGGGTCGGCATCGTGGGTGGTTTCTTCCTGGTGCAGATGGCTTCCTCGATCATGAAGGAGTCGCTGTCCCAGTCGTTGGGAGCCATTGGCACAATCTGGAAGGGAACGGCCACGGCGGCCCTGGGCGACGGGGCGCGGCGGCCAGCGGAGATGACTTTAGGGGCGGCTAAGCTGGCCGCATCGGGCGCTGTCCTGGCCGCCACAGTGGGTTCACCGGGTGGGGCATGGAGCACGTTTGATATGGCTGACCCGGCCCAGGCAACGGCCAGGTCCGGGCTAGATGACCTGAAAGGCAGCGCCCGTAAGTACGGCGAAAGGCCAGATGCGGTCAGCCGATTGGCCGGCAAAGTCTCCGACAAACTCCCCACAGGGGGTTGGGAGGCAGTCCCGGCGCTGGCGCTGGCGGGCTGGCCGACCGGCAACGGCAAAAAGGCGGCCGGGGCTGGAGCCCAACCCGAAGAAAACTCGGTCGATGCCTGGACCAGGGCCTTCTATGAAGCCAAAGAGAAGGGGTACGGCCAGCAGCAGGTTGAGGCCGAAGGACGGGACTTGCTGGGCGAGAAGATGTCCCGGTTGGCACGAGAGTCCATGGAACGGCACAGCCAGGCCGAGACGGCGGCCGCGTTGAAAGCGGCCCAGGAGGTGGCCGGGTCAAAGAGCCAGGCGGAGATGTTTGACGAGCAGGGCCAGCTCAAGCCAGAAGCGGTCCGGGCGGTCCGGGAGCGGCTGGGCGATCAGGCCAGGGTTTTCCAGGGTAAGCAAGGGGCTGAGGACCTGGCGGTGCTGGCCGCAGTAGCGGCCCAACCGCAGAAGCAGGTAGACCCGGCCCAATTTCGACATGCGGCGGCTGCGGCGAGCCCAGGCTCGGGTCTGCAGGCGCCAGGCCGGGTGGTGCCTCAGGCGGTTGGTCTGGATCCGGTCGCGGCCGGCGCTCATTTCAGCGCCATGAATCGTTTCGCCCGGATCAGCGAGCAGGCCGGCTTGACGGTCGAACAGCGGGAGCAACTGTTACAGGAAGTCTACAGTGACAAGGGAGTTTCGGCCCAACTACGGCGGCAGCTCGAGACGTCGCTGCTTCAGCAGGAAGTTCGGGGCCAGGCAGTTGGGCTGCGGATCGAGGACGTGATTGCCAGCGCCGAGGCCATGCCCCGGACCTTGCAGGGGCCGATGGCAGTGCAGATGCCGGGTGAAGCAGCTGGCCAGCCAGCAGCAGCCGCAAGCCCGACAGTTAAGCCGGTCTCGCAGCCGAAGGAGATAACCCCTGCCATCAAGTCCGCCCCCCAGGCCAGGCCGGAGGTTGAGCCGGCTCGGGCGGCGGTCCAGATCGGCTCGAACAGACCAACCAAAGAAACGAGGGCGCAGCCTTTGATGACCAGGGCCCCACCTCGACGGGAAAAGCAGGCTTAATGTTCGGAGTATTTGACAAGGAGCCACTATGCCGTCAGACACAAGAATGAAAATAGTTTTCGGCGGTCGGCGGCCAGCCGTCGGCAGTTGTATTTTCAAGGAGGTACGACACTCATGAAGACAACGTGGAAATTAGCAATCCTGGGCCTGATAATGGTCGGACTGCTCTATCTCTCCCGGCCGGCGTTATTGCAGGCCCAGGGGGAACCATCCCCCACCCCGACCGAAACCCCGGCAACAGCATGTGACCCACCCGACCCTTTTGAGCCTAACGAGACGGCGGGCAGTGGGCCAGCCCTGATCCTGGGCCAGCCCCTGGGAGACCTCCTGCTGACGCCCCTGGGTGATGTGGATTTCTTCCTGTTGTGGGGTAAGGCCGGGAAAACCTACCGGCTGACTACTGCCTCTTGCGACGGAGTGGATTCCCGGCTGCGGGTCTACGATGGGGCCGGGGTGTTGCTGGCCGAAAATGACGATTATATCCCCGGCGATCCGGGCAGCCAGGTGGCCTTCCAGGTCGGGACGGAGGGCTGGTACAGCGTCAGCGTGGACTCCTCGCCACCCCTGGATTGGGCCTGCCGGCGTTACAACATCCAGGCCGAGGAGCTGGCGCCCACGCCCACCCCGACCATGACCTCTACTGGCACGCCAGCGTCGGCCACGGCCGTGCCGGAGCCGCGGGCGCCGGATGCTTATGAGCCTAACAATGACATCTCCCAGGCCGTCACTACCGGGGTCGGGCTGCCCATTAACCTGAACTTCAATCCTTTCCCGTTGGAGAGCCAGGCGCCGGACCAGGACTGGTTCCGTTTTGCGGTCAAGCCGGGCGACTGGCTGCGGATCGAGACGATTAACCTGGCCGCTGGGCTGGATACCAGCCTGACCGTGTACGGCCAGAACGGCGAAATCATTGGCTCAAACGACGACTGTGGCCCGGCCCGGCGCAGTTGCCTGGAGTGGCGGCCGGGCTATAACGGTATCGCCTACGTGCAAATTATGCCCATAGGCCTGCTGCCGGACCCGGTCACGGCAGGGGCCAGGGCTTACAACCTGGCGATCATCGACCTGAACCTGGTGACCCCCACCGCCACGCCAACCAAGCCACCGAAGACGCCCGACCCCACCCAACCGCCGCCCTCGGCCACGGCCCAGCCAACGCCGGTCCCGGCCGAGCGAATGCCGGACCCCTACGAGCCCAACTACGAACCGGCCCGGGCTTCCAGCGTCGGCCAGGGACAGACCCTCAACGCCAACTTCGTGCCCTGGCCGCCGGGCGCCGCCGGCATTGTGGATAACGATTTTTTCAAGTTCTCGGTCAAGCAGGGCGATCGGCTGCGGATTGAGACCCTGAACCTGGCTCCGGGCGTGGACACCAACATTATCCTATACCGGGAGAACCAACAGGTCATCAACGGCAACGACGACTGCACCGAGGCGGAGCGGCGCAGCTGCCTGGAGTGGGTGGCGGATTACAGCGGCATCGTTTACCTGTTGGTGGGGCCGGTGGGGCTGGTGCCGGATCCAACCACGCCCGGAGCGAGCGCCTACAGCCTGGCTATCATCAACCTGGATATGGTCACCCCGACCCCGGCGATCGGTTCACCAGGCTACGGGCAGGCGGTACCCTGGCCGGTCACGCCGGTTCCGCCCACAGAAACGGCGACAGCCACGCCGTCGGCCACGCCGACTGTAGCCGTGATGGTCCGGCCTTTTTCCATGGCCCCACCCACGGCCACGCCCAAACCGCTGCAATCGGTCACCCTGGATGTGACCATCTATTACGATGCCAATAACAACCAGGCCCCGGACGTAGAGGAAGGGGTTGTCGGGGTAGATGTGCGGGCGTTGGATAGCGTCAACAACCAGATCCTGGGGCAAGCCTTCACCGATAGTTACGGCCACGCCACCCTGACCGTGGCCACAACGCGGGAAGTGAGGCTCAGCGTGCCCTATCTGGGCTACAACCAGGCCGTCCGGCCGCCGGGCAAGGAACTGGTCATCCGGTTAGCGGCGCTGCAGTTACCCAGTCTCATTCCGTAGGGGCAGGCTGTAGGGCGTGAGGCGTAAGCCGTGAGGTATTTACCTAGGCTACTGTCTCGCGCCCTACAACCTGCTCCCAACCCCTGGAGGTATCAATGAGCGGCGATCTAAATATCACGGCTGAAGAGTTAAAACTTTTTGAAGAGTTCTACCGGCGGCGACTGGCCGAAGCCGGTCAGGTCAGGGACGATAGCGAGGAGCTGGCGGTCGCCCGGGATATTTTGCAGGCGGTGGTTAACGACGGGTTGACCCCGACGGCCGATGGCGGGGCTTCTTACGTCCGGCGGGGCGCCAGGGACTGGACCGACCCGACCACCGTCCAGGCTGCCCAGGCCACGCTCGCCGGCAGCAGCGATACTGGCGGCTGGAAGGGCAAGAAGCGGAAGAATGGGCGCCCAACTGCTGGCGCGCCGGTGGGCGGCCCGGCCCGTAGCAAGGAAATGCTGCAGGGTCTCGGCATGCTGGGGGCGGTCCTGGCCATTGCCGGCTGGTTTTTGTGGCCCACCCTGTTTAGCCAGGCCGAGAAGCGTGGAGACGACCAGGACGGAAACTCGGCCACGAGCGTCTCGGCTCAGGCCGCCGAAGGTGATGAATCCGGTGAATACACTCTTGAAGAGGCCGGGGCGGAGGGGTTAGTTGGGCCCGGCACACCGGCGCCGACCCTGGAGACGGAACTGTTGGCCGACATCATAGACGCCGGCGGGGTCAAGACCGGCCCGGTGGTACCGCGCACCCTGGAGATTAAGGGGGTCAGCTACATTGTCCAGCCGGTGCTGGTCCAGGCCGGGGACTGGCCCCGGCCTGAAGATCCCCGAGCGGCCAGTTGGGTCTATGGCACGGTGGTCAACTACGCCCTGGGGCTGGAAGCCACGCCGGAGAACAAAAAGCTGCTGGCCTCGCTCAGCCCGGGTGACGAAATCTTGCTGCGGATGAGTACCGGGCCGACCTTCCGTTTTGCCTATGCCGACGCGGTCCGGGTCTCGCCGCAGGCCTCGGAAATCTTTGCCCAGGTCCGGCCGGGCTGGATTATTGCCCTGCTGGGGGACGAGGGCCAGCCGGCCCGGATCATCATCCGGGCGGTGTACTTGCCGGGCCGGAGCGAAAGTGGCGGCGAAACGGCGCCGGTGATGGTGGTCAGCCTGGGAGAGACGACCCAGGTGGGAGAGAGCCTGCGGCTGACCTGCCTGGGATACGAGCCCAGGGTGCCGCCAGGGGTACCGCCGGGCTATGTGCATCTGGAGGTACAGTTCGTGGTCGAGAACCGGCTGGACGATACCCTGATGACGAACACTTTCGCCCACCAGGTCATCGTCGCGGACCTGACCTATCCGGCCATTACCCATGTCGGTGCAGGCCAGGCAGCCGGGGCCTATCCAGGCTTGCCGGCCGCGTTGGCCAAAGGGCAAGTTTTTACCAGCACGGCTATCTACGCCATCCCGGAGGTGGCCTTGAAAGAGGAACTCCTCTGGCAGTTTGCGCCTGACCCGGCCGGCCAGGTTATTCAGGTGCTGCTACCGCCCTACCAGGGCAGGCTGGAGCCTACGGTCTCGGTCAAATCTATCGAGATGCAGGAGGGGGGTGTGCTGGCCATCAAATTTGCCATGCAGGCTCCGGATTTGCACGCCCTGGAGATAAGCGCCGCCGATCTGAAGGTTGAAGGCGCGGCCTTGGCCCCGGCCGGCAACGCTTTCCCCTGGCGGCTGGCGGCTGGCGAACGAGGCGAGTTTTCTCTATTTTTGATCCCTGAAATCTCGCCGGTGACGGTCGGCCTGCTGGGGCAGGGCTTTGAGATTACCTGGAGAGGAGGTGACGGATGAGGTCTTGGTAAAAGGATCAGGCAGTAAGCGCCAGGATAGTACCCGGCGGAAAGGCGGATCGGTTGGGAGTCTGCCCGGTGCAAGACCAACTGGCCGCTTGAGGATCTTATAAC
>JABTUW010000009.1 GCA_015075185.1 Anaerolineales bacterium
CCCTGGCCGGCATATCCTGGGAACGGATCGCGCACCTACTTTGGTTTGCCTTTCACGATACCGGCGGCAAATCCACCGGCTCGGTGATCCCGCTGTTCTGGGTGGAGGAACTCCGACCGCACCTGTTTGATCTGCTCCAGTTCCAACCGGGCCGGCTCGACCTGAAAGACGAGTTCAGGCAGGTGGTGGTAGGCGTGGATAAAGCCGGCATCGAGCGCAGCGTGACCTACCTGGTGGATGTGCGCATCGAGCACGTGAGCGAGGAGATCGTCGTCGGCAAGGATGACGAAGGCAAGGATATCATGATGATCGCCCAGCGCAGCCGGAACTATATCGAGTTCCCTGATGGTCGTTACATCATGTTCCCCAAAGATGGCCCGCTACTGGGCGGGGCGCGTTTCAGCCTGACCATTGAGCGCGATGGCTCCCGCGACATCGGCCGTTTCGTGCGAGCGATTCCGGTCACTGGTCTGGACCTGGCCGAGCGTCTTGAAACTCTCAGAGACAAGTTCGAGCGCTACTAGTCGCGATTCCCTGCGGAGCGAGGCGATCCGTCTCCTCGCTCCGTGGGGGTTATGATGAGGTTTCTCTTATGGCTTTTTGTGGGGCTTTCTCTGCCCCGGCCATAAGGGTTACTGTAGATTTTTTCTTTTTGTTCTCAGGCCGGGATAGGCCTCCACAGAGGCGGCCTCAAGTACCTGAGTACGCGCATCAACTTTTCTCTTGAAAGGAGATTTGTACTATGTCACGCAATAGCCAACCCCAAACCGAATCTCTGCTCTCTGCCAAAGTAGCCGCCGCCAATGCCCGCCGAGAAGCTCTGAAGGGCCGTGGGACCGCGAACGTGCTGCCGACCACTTACTACGCTCCGACCAAAGCGCAGGTCGAGGATATGTTGGTGGCCCTAGTTGCCGATGCCGACTGGAACAATGAGATCGCTCAGGAAGAAGCCTCGGGTAACACCGTGTTCGTGTTCCGGAAACGCAATCTGACCGTTGGTGAGCAGCCGACCATTATCCGCTACGGCTACAGCGCCCAGGTCGAGGATATCGTCCTGACCGTCACTGGCATCGCGCTGCCTGCCGGCTACAGCCTCGAAGGTGTGAAGCTGCACGAAGTTGTTGCGGCTGAGAAAGCCAACGACAAGCGCAAAGCCGCCGTCAAAGCCGAGAACAAGCGTGCCGCTGCCTTCGCTCGCTTGGGCTTCTAATCAATTTGAACGCAAAAGCGGCCTTCCACGTCCCCCAAGGGGAGGCGCAGCGCTCTGGAAGGCCACTTTTTTCGTGGCTCATAGCACTTTGCCTCCTTTTGGAGGTGTGATGGGGGTAAATCAGGGGCTAACGCTCCTCTCCTTGGCTCAGTTGCCGGGGTTTAACGATGCATGCTTTCCTGTTTTGACCCAATGAACTGATTTACCCCCAATTTCTGGGGTACACATTACTGGAGATTTCTGATACAATTGTGAAAAACCGAACAATAAGCCAAGTTGGGAGTATCGGGATGGTTGGATATGTTTCGGTTTGCTGGCAAATGAGAAAAATAAAGCAGTGAGAAATTTCACTTTTTGTGGTATGCTGTTTTTAGTGTTTTGACACTCTGAATGAACTACGAAGAACCCAAAGGGACACAGTAATTTTTGGGGTCATTAAACCTTTCAATACAAACGGAGATTTCGCAATGGCAGGTCAGATAAAGAAAATGTTAGATCAGATTATTGAAAGCCGGTCTGGGGGCGATTCCTTCCTGGCGCTAACAACAAAGGCCAAAGTAGTTATGAAAGGTATCAATCCTGATAAGTATGATAATAATTCCCCAGATGATCCCTTGGTTGTCAAACATGTGAGACGAATAGCCAAAGAACTGCAAGTGCCCCTCCCCGAGGAAACTATGGCCATCAAACCTGTATACTCAATGGAAACATCCCCCGAAAAAAACGCTGCCGAGCTTGCCGCCCAGTTATCAGACATCTCAGCCAAGTTCATTCTGTTTTTTGCCTCATCAAACTTTGAGCCTGCTGCGCTGGGAGCGGCGATGAAAAAGCACTTCCCCAAAGCGGATATTATTGGCTGCACCACCGCCGGTGAACTTGTCAACGAAAAAGTGCTCAAGAATTCGGTGGTAGCGATGGCGTTTGCTTCCGAAGCCCTGGAAGATGTTGCTATTGGTGTGGTAGAAAACCTCAAAACCGAAAACCAGGTTCCGCAAGTATTCGCTGCCTTTGAAGAGCACACCAAGCAAAAGATGATAGATCTTGATGTTAACCGATATGTCGGACTTATCCTCATCGACGGTCTGAGTGGCGCTGAGGAGAAGGTGATGGACAAGATTGGCGATCTAACCAATATTCTCTTTGTAGGTGGATCGGCCGCAGATGATATGAGACTCCAAGTCACTTATGTTTTTGCCAATGGAAAGACCTACACCAATGCCGCGGTCTTAGCCCTCTTAAAACCCAAAACCGGCTTTGAGGTGGTCAAGACCCAGAGTTTTTGTGATACGAAAAAGGTACTCAAGGCCACACGAGTGAATGAAGCCGAACGGATCGTATATGAATTTGACGGTAAGCCAGCTCGCGAGGCCTACGCCAGTGCAGTTGAGTTGCCGGTGGAGCAAGCCAGCAGCAAGTTTATGGATCAACCCTTTGGCTTGATGATAGAGGAAGAACCTTATGTGCGTGGTCTTAGCGAGTTCCAAGATGATGCCCTGGAGATTTTCTGCCATATTAAGGAAGGGATGGAACTCAGTTTGCTCCAACCTACGGATATTGTTCAGGATACCCAGGCAATTATCCAGGCCAAGAAGGAAAAACTAGGCCACATTTCTGGTTTGATCCACTTTAACTGTTGCAACCGGGCACTCCAATTAGAACAGTGGGGACAATGGGAGGAGTACGGGAAAATCTTTGCCGATATTCCTACGGTGGGATTTTCCACCTATGGCGAGCAATATCTGGGACATATCAACCAGACTTCCACGATGTTGATTTTTACTTGAGTAAAAAATAGTGTCGTTTCCCAAGAGCAACAAATGAACACAGGTGAACCCGGTCGTTAGCCCGTTCAAATAAAAATAACCTCATTTAATCCTCACGCGGACATCCGAAAAGGCTCTCCGCGTTTTTTATTTCCTCCTCCAAATCAACGATTTCGATGAGCAGCTCCGGCGGCGCATCAATCCCCAGCAGGGCCTGGCGCTCTTTGAGCTTATTCAGCCGGCGCGATTTGGCGATGAGCTGGGCCTGACGGCCCTCGGCTTGGAGGGTTAGTTCGGCTTCGAGCCGGTGCGGCGTTTGCATCGCCAGCAGGATACGGATATGCCGGTAGAGCTTGAGGGCATTGACCGGCTTTTGAAAGAAACCGTCCGCGCCCCGCGCGGCCGCTTCCTGCCGGATGCCTTTGTCGCCATAAGCGGAGACTATGATCACCGGGAGGCAGGTAGCAGCTTTGCGGATCGCATCTAGCACGGCCAGCCCGCCGATACCGGGCAGGCGTAGATCGAGCAGGATTAAATCCGGCAGCGGGCCGGCCAGTTTTTTAAGGGCCGTCCAGCCGTCCGGAGCGATGTCGAACTCAAAGGGCTTGCGGCCCTGAGCATCTGCCGGCGCATGCAGCTCCAGCAGTTCGCGGAGCAGGAAGGCCGTTTGATCTTCAACTATTAAGACTTTCGCGGCCATCCATTACCGCCGTAAATTTGTTGATTTCCTGAATAGCCGTGGCTAACTGGCCGCGCAGGTCAATGATTTGTTCTTTGAGTTGCAGGATTTCCTCGCTCAGCCGGCGGTTTTCTTCGATCAGCGTTTGCCGTTCCTGGCGCAGTTCAGCCCGGTCGCGCCGGGCCTCCCAGGACAGAACCCAGGCCACGATGCCGCCACCGATGTAAGCCGCCAGGAGGAGGAAACCAAAGACCAGGAATAGGGACATATCGGTGACAGCCATCGTCCTACCCCTGCTTATGAGGCGCTCAAGACCAGGTTGCCCAGGGTTACGTGGGCTTTGTCCAACTCAACCGGGCCGGAAGCACCGAGCAGATCCACCACGCTCAAGCCGTTGCCGGCGCCCGCAATGTCGAAGAAGCCGAAATTGGTGGCAGCATACAGCGGCGCGGTCCCGCCGGTTTTGAACTGAAGGCCGTAGGCCAGCGCGGCCAGGGTCGAGCCGCTGAAGAACTCTTTGGTCCCCAGCGCGTCGTCCTCGACGATCAGGCCGCTGACCGTATCCCATTCGCGGCGATAGCTGTTGGTCAGATTTTCGAGAAACAGCACATCTTCATCCTCGACGATGCCTTCGCCGGCAGTTGGGTTCAGGTCAATGATGCTCAGGTCGTTGGTAGCCAGCAGGTTTTGAAACTTGCGCTCGCTGACCAGGCGGAACTGCTCCAGCACGGCCACGGCAGCCACGTCGAAGGCCATCAAAGCGAAGATCAAGATATGGCGCAGCTCGCCCACAAAGACCACGTTCGTGTCTTTGGCCCAGGCCGTCGAAGCGGTGCGCCCGTTGAGGGTTGCGCCGATCTCGCTTGAGGCGAAAGAGATGTGATCCACCATCAGATAAAATTTGGATTGTAGTTTGCGGCGATCCATAGATGCCATAATAGAACCTCCTGTAAGTGGGGAAAGATTTGATTAGTCTCCCCCATCATATCAAGAGAATTTTTCAAAACCCATAGCTGGAACGATAGTTTTTCAAAACATTTCAGCGTATGCTGGTTGTGGGTTTTGTGGGAGCATCATTGGGCGGTCGCGGCGGCCTAACGGCCTCATTTTGGGGGCGTTAGCCCCGCGACCAGACCCGAAATTCATCAATAATTCAATTCCCCAATTGGGGAATCCAAAGCGGCTCAAAAGAGCCGCTTTTTTATTTCCCAACGAAGTCCCCCTTGCGGGGAGAAAGGAATCCCATGTCCCAACTCTCATTTTTTGACGCGCCCCCGGTCGAGGCCGCTGCGTCGCATAATGGCGGCAGCCGGCCGGGCGTGGCGCTCAAACCCGATCTGGATTATCGCATTACCATCGCCGATGCCATTGGCGCCGACGGGCAAATGACCAAAGTCCGGCAGAACATCGAGATCATTCGCCTGCTCAAGCGGCTCAAGGAAGAAAATCGCCAGGCGACGCCGGCCGAGCAAAAGCAACTGGTCCGCTGGACCGGCTGGGGCCATTCCGGCAACCTGTTCCACCCCAAACCCAGCAGTAAATGGATTGATTTCCAGACCCAACTCAAGCCGCTGCTCAACGAGGAGGAATGGCGCGCGGCCAGCTTCTCAACCATCAATGCCCACTACACTTCGCCGGAAGTCATTCACTGGCAATGGGCGGTGGTCGAGCAGCTCGGCTTCAGCGGCGGGCGCATCCTGGAGCCGGCTGCCGGCGCGGGCCACTACTTCGGACTGATGCCGGAGGCGATCAAGGCCAAGAGCCAGCTTTGGGCCGTCGAGCTGGACCTACTCAGCGCCGCCGTGGTCAAGCAGCTTTACCCTTCGGTCAAGCTGCACGTGGGCGGCTATGAAACGACGACCTACGAGCCTGAGTTCTTTGACCTGGCCATCTCGAATGTGCCGTTCGCCAATCTCAAGGTCCACGATTCCGGCATTTATGAAAACGGCCGGAGCCACCTGGCCGATATCGGCCTGCACAATTACTTCTTTGTGAAGGCCCTGGAGCACGTGCGGCCGGGCGGTTTGATCAGCTTCATCACCAGCCGCTTTACGATGGATTCCCTGGAGTCGAAGGTGCGGGCTTACCTGGCTGAACACGCCTGGTTTTTAGGCGCGGTCCGGCTGCCGGTCACCGCCTTCAAAAAGAACGCCCACACCGAGGTCACAACCGACATCGTTTTCTTGATGAAGCGCGGCGACCGGGAGAATGAAATCCCGGCCTATGACTTCGTGAACACGGTCAGCAAAGGTGAGTACCGGCTCAACGAGTTCTACGACTTTGAGCATTACGGTCTGCTGGGCGAGATGCAGAAAGAGGGCGGCCGCTATGAGGATGCTTTTGAATGTGTCGCGCCGAAAGACTTTGACCTGGTGGGCGAGCTGGATAAACGGCTGCGCCTGTTCAGTGAGGGCCTCTATCGCCCGGCGGCTCCTCGGCCGCGCCGACAGATCATTATTGAACCTCATCGCTTTGAGAACCCGCCGGCC
This sequence comes from Anaerolineales bacterium, assembly GCA_015075185.1. Taxonomy (GTDB): domain Bacteria; phylum Chloroflexota; class Anaerolineae; order 4572-78; family J111; genus DSQQ01. The sequence continues at coordinate 6,142 of JABTUW010000009.1, forward strand.
GATCCCTGGATCAGACGCGGTTCGTATGCGATGGATGACTGGTATCGCATCTGGCACTACACCGGCCATGCCGGCAACGGCTGGAAGCGGGCCGACCTGGATGGGCGCCAGCTTTCGCGGGTACGCGGCCTGATCGAAGTCCGCGATGCCTTCCACCGCTGCATCCAGGCCAACGTCAACTTTGTCTCCGACGAGCATTTGAAAAAGGCCCAGCAGGAGCTGAACGCCGCTTACCGGCGCTTTGTCGCCAAGTGGGGCTATCTGCACGAGCCGGCCAATATCGCCGCTTTCGGCGATGACGTGGACTCGGACAACATCCTGGCCCTGGAACGCTGGGACCCCTTCGAGGGCAAAGCGGAAAAAGCGGCCATCTTCAGCGAGCGGCTGCTCGAACCCGAAACCCGGCCTGATAAGGCCGACAGTCCCATAGACGCGCTCATCATCGCCTTGCGCGAAACCGGCCAGGTCGCCCTGCCCCGTATGATGGAGCTGACCGGCCAGAGCGAGGCCGAGCTAACCGAGGCCCTGGCGGGTAAAATCTACTTTGACCCGGCCATACAGCTTTGGGTGACCGCCGACGAGTACCTCAGCGGCAACGTTCGCCAGAAGCTGAACCAGCTTGAACACATGCAGCGCATCGAGCGGGAAAACGACCTGAGCGGCGTCGCGCCGTTCCCCTACGAGGCCAACATCCTGGCGCTGCGGGAAGTGATGCCCCGCCCGGCCGGGCCGAAAGACATCTTTGTGCAGCTCGGCGCGCCGTGGGTCCCCAGAGAGATCGTCGAGGAGTTCATCATGCGCCGGCTGTTCGACAATCCATACGAGGGCCGGATCAGGCCGCAGTACCTGCAAACGCTGGGCTACTGGCGGCTGGACCTGAGTGAAGCCCGGGGGATACGTCACTCTCAGGAGAACCGGCAGATGTGGGGAACGACCCGCATCGAGGGCGTGGACCTGATTGAAAAATGTCTCAACCAGCAGCAGGCCACCATCTACGACGAATGGGAAGATGACGACGGCAAGAAGCACAAGACCGTCAACCAGGAGGATACTTTGGTGGCCCGGGCCAAACAGGAGGAAATCCGCCAGGCGTTCGACAAGTGGATTTGGGCCAACGAGGCCCGCACGGATCGGCTGGTCCTGATCTACAACCAGAAATTCAACAGCACCCTGCCGCGCAAGTTCGACGGAACCCCGCTGCACTTCCCCGGGATGAACCCCAAGATCATCCTGCGCCAGATACAGAAAGACGTGGTTTGGCGGGGACTCCAGCAGCAGGCGTTGATGATCGCGCACTCGGTTGGCTTCGGAAAAACCTACAGCCTGACCGGGCTGACCATGCGCCTGCGGCAAACGCGGCTGCGCAAGCGGGTGATGATCGTGGTCAAACGGGCCACCTTCGGCCAGTTCGTGGCCTCCTTCCGTGAAGCCTACCCGCTGGCCACCGTCTCGCCTATCGCTTCCGGCCAGTCCCAACACCACCGCCGCCGGCAGTTGGCCCGGATCGTGACCGAGGATTACGACGCCATCATCACCACCCACCCGGTTTTCTATCAAATCCCGCTCAAACCGGCCACCAAGCAGAAGTTCCTGCGCGACCAGATCAGAGAACTGGAAGAAGCTATCTTCGAGGCCAGGGGCGACCGTATCTCCACGAAGGAGCTGGAAAAGGCCAGGAAACGGCTGGAACTGAAGCTCAGGAAAGCGATGGAGCAGGGCGCGGCCCACGATGAAAATGCGCTGTACTTCGAGGATTTGGGCCTGGATGCGCTGCTGGTGGACGAGTCGGGCGCCTACAAGAATCTATGGTTCCACTCCATCATGACCCGCATTAGCGGGGTCGGCGGCAGCGAGTCGGGCCGGGCCTTCGATATGTTCCTCAAGATTCGCCACCTGCAGGGCAAGGGCGGCTTCATCGCCTTCTCTACGGGAACGCCGGTGGAGAACTCGATCAGCGAAGTCTGGGTGATGATGAACTACCTGATGCCCGACCGGCTGCGCGAGCTGGGCCTGCACCACTTCGATGCCTGGGCGGCCACGTTTGGTAAGGTCGTCACCGGCGTCGAGATGAAGCCCGACGGCAGCGGCTTCCGCATGGCCTCCCGCTTCGCCAGCTTCAACAACCTGGTCCAGCTCAAGCGGCTGTGGTGGGAAGTCGCCGACACCCAGATGGACGCTGACAAGGCGGGCATTGTCCGACCGCCGCTGATGACCGATAAGCCTATCGGCATTGACGCCAAGCCCTATCCTGAGCTGAAGCGAATCATCGAAACGTTAGCTAACCGGGCCAACAACCTGGGCCAGAAAGACCCGCATATAGACAACATCCTCAAGATCATGTCCGATGCGGATAAGGCCAGCCTCGACGCCCGGCTGCTGGGCGAGTTCCCGGTGGTGGATGAGTACGGCAAGCCAACCGGCGAGGTCATCCACATCACCGGCGATTATGCCGGCAGCAAGGTCAATCTGTGCGCCGACCAGGTGGCCCAAATCTATCACGACACCCACGCCGCCGAACTGCCCGGCCTGCCCGGCTGGCATCCCCTGACCCAGCTTATCTTTCTCGATTCTTCGACCCCCAAGGGGAATGAGTGGTCCGTGTATGCCGATCTGCGTCAAAAGTTGATGGATCGCGGCGTCAAGGCCGAACACATCGCCTTTGCCCAGGGCTACAGCGACGACGACAAGAAAGCCAGGCTGGCCGCGGCCCTCAACGCCGGCAAAATCCGGATTGCTATCGGTCACACCGAGATCATGGGCATTGGCCTCAACTGCCAGCGCCTGCTGGTCGCGCTGCACCACCTGGATTGTCCCTGGAAGCCGGCATGGCTGGAACAGCGGGATGGCCGCATCTGGCGGCAGGGTAATCTCTGCCCGACAATCAGCATCTACCGCTACGTCATGGGCGGTTCTTTTGACGTGTACCGCTGGCAGACGGTTGAGCGCAAATACAACTTCATCGTCCAATTCAACTCGGACGATCTGACGGTCAACACTATCGAGGACCCCGGCATGGCCGTGCTCTCGGCGCGGGAGATGACCGCGCTGGCCACTGGCAACCCGGCGATCATGCGACAGGTGGAACTGCAAACCCGGCTGCGCATCCTGAACGCCCAAAAGCGGGAGCACGATGATCTGCTTTATAAAACGCGGAGCCGGCGCAACCGGCTGCAACGCGAGCTGGAAAACGACCGGCGCAAGCTGGACCGTTACCAGACACTGCTTCAGCCGGCGCAGGAGCAGGGCCTCGACCCGGCGATCACGCTGGGCCAGCAGCTCTATGACCTGGCCGCGCCGCACTTTGAGACGCTGGACCGGCGGGTAGAGATCGGGCAGCTTTATAACCTCAAGGTGTTCTATCTCGGCACTCAAGAGGAAGAAAAGCCCGAGCGGGTCCATGCCAAGGTAGACCGCAACTACTGGGGCGCGGCTGACGCCGCTCCGCTGGAGGGTGAGGAGGCCAAAGCTCCCGAAGGGCCGCCGCCGCCGCCCAAGATCAAGGTGGATAAGGAAATCTACCTGGTGAACGACGACCTGGATTTTGAGGTCAAGTTCGATCTGCGGATCGTCGAGGAAACCCGGGCCACCCTCAACGCCAATGTCCTCAAACGGCTGTACGAGGAGGAGCTGCCAGAGAAGGTCCGCGAGCGCCAGGCCGATGTCGCCGACGGCGAGCGCCAGCTTGCCGAGACGGAGCGCATCCTGTCCACCCCCTTCGAGAAAGCCGACGAGCTGGCCGCCATCGAGGCCGAGCTGCAAGGCGTCGAGCGGGAAATCCGCGACACGCTGGGCGAGGCCGATGCGGCTGAAAACCGCCAGGCGGCGCGGGTCGAGCTGCAGATCGGACAGGAAGCCGAGGAGATCATTCCTCCGGACGATGCCGATGACGCCTCGGAATACCCGCAGGGGTATGATGAAGGAGAAATGGAATAAATCAATAGTGTACGGCTACATAGACCTGGCTGCGTCGGAGCGGGTGTATACCGCCCGCTCCGGAGGCAGCACATTAGGCCAAGTTTGGCAGCAAATCAAGGGAATGGGGAACTGCGGGATTGTCCGGCTGGCCGACAACCGGCTGATCTGGCGGCGGGTCTCCAACCACAAAGGCGAGTATCTAAGCGGGGGCTAACGCCCCCCTTCCCCAATTGGGGAAAACGAAGTGGCCCGTAGAGGCCAGAAAGGTTGATTTATGGCGAAGAAAAAGAAAACTGACGGGCCGATCCCCCCCCCAAGAGGATGCACCCTGGCCGGTCTTTACGGCCGATGAACCCCTGGAAGGCTTCTTTGCCCGTTACCCGGGTTTTAGAAGTCACCTGGAAAACATCCAGCGCGCGGTCCGTTACGGCCACATCGCCCTGCTGGCGATGAAGGAGCAGGCGACCGGCATCCCGGTCCCGGTGGTGGTGGCGATTGCGCCCGGCCAGGGCGGCCAGATAAATATTTTTCCACTGGCCAAGCTGTTCACGGCCAATCCCTACGAGGAGCTGGCTGCGCCGGTGCAGGAGGTGCTGCAATAATGCCTGAGCGCTATATAGCCTTGGGTCAGACCGACCTGTTCGAAATCATGGAGCACACCGCTCCCGGCGATCAGGTCCCGATCCACATCTTTGCCGTGCGCGGCGTCCTGTTCAAATCCCGCTCCGGCCAGTACGGCAGCTCGCTCTATATGTGGACCCCAACCGGCTGGCAGCTTTACTATCGTTGGGACACGCACATCCCCCTGGAACCGGACCTGCACAGCCTGGCGCTGAAAACGGCGCTGGCGCTGGACCAGGCTATTCCGAGTCAATAATCTCCCCGCCCTCCAGTTGGCCAAACTGCGGCTGGCCGTTGCCCTGGTAAATAAAGTTCATATCGCCCTTGACGAAAATCTGCTTGAACTGCGCCCCCTCCAGATAATCCTCGGCGTCTTTGTCGCCGTGATCCTCCGGCGTGGTCAGGGGCTTGACCGGGACAACGGTCGCCAGCAGTTTGATCGCCTTGATCATATCGCCGGCCTTGACCTCCATCGAAGGATCGGCATTGGCCGGCCGCTGGCCCAGAGCCAGGGACACCAGGCCCTCGTAGATGTCACGGTAGCGCGGAATGACGACTTCTTGAATGGCGCTGGACATCTGGGCGGCTAACGCCGCCTTATGCGGCTCCAAAGCGCCGTCCTTGGCCCAGCGGTACCAGGTGGCTTTAGCAATACCCACTTCTTTGCAGGCGCTCTCGATGCTGTAGGCGCGGCCGCTGGAATCCTTGCCGTGAAATAAAAGGTCCAGCACCTGGCCGACCAGGTACTCGTCCTGGTAGATTTGCAAGCCGTCAGGGGTTAACGCGAGATCGTCCATAGTCCCAATTTTATGGCCCTTAATTTTGAAAGTGAAGGGTGTCATAATCGAGTTTGAATACATCCTGAGTTTATCGAAGGAAGGATTAACTACCTATGGAAACGATTCTCAACCCTGTCAACGTCCCCGGCTGGGCGCAGCTCCTGGCCGAACACCCCACGAGGGCGCGCGTTTTGCAAGCCCTGGTCAATCTCGAACTCGCCTATTATTTCAAGGGCCTGGCCCAGCCGCCGACGCGCAAGGCCATCTTGCAGGAGGCGATTTTACTGGGCGCAAAGCTGTCCCCCACTTCCGGCCAGGCGGTGCAGCGCCACCTGGATGAGCTGGCCGAAGCCGGCCACGCCATCAAATTGCAGCGCGGTAAATCGCCCTGGAAAAGCCGCTATGTCCTGCCGGTGATCGCAGAGGAGTCCCCCCAGGGGGGACTGCCCAGCGAAGCCAGGCGAGGAAGCCTATAGCCCATGTTTTTTTCCATGCCCTATCTGCCCGAAGTCAGCGTCAATCACTCCCACACCCGCAATAAGCACACCGGCCGGCCGGTCCTCAAACGTGAGGCCCAAGCCTGGAAGAATGTGCTGCGGCAAAAGGTCGCCTACTGGATTGACGAGCATGGCATCCAATTGGAGCCGGAGCAGACCGTTATCATTCGCCTGACGGCGCGCTTCCCCAAACGGGGAGGCCAAAAGCCCGACGGCGACAATTTTTTGAAACTTGCCCAGGATTCGATTGCCGATGCTTTCGGCGTGGGCCAGCGCGGCGATTACCGCTTTTTGGCTCAGGTCGTCAGCGTCTGCCACGACGATCCGGAGGGCGAACTGATTTACGAGGTTCTTATCAATGCCCAAGAAACAGAAACCCAAGCTGCCTGACCATTACCTGTGCTTCAATGGCGACGGCACTCAATCCGTCGCTCACGCCAAAGCGGATACCCTCCGCGCCGCCAAACAATACGTCCAGTATTTCCACGCGGAAGAAATTCCGGAGGACCCCCACAAGCGGGCCGGCCTGGTCTACGGCACGGCGATTCGGCTCAACCAGAAGCACAAGGAAATCCTGGAATCGGTTGAAGCCGCCTTGATGGTGGATGTCGCCAACCACGCCCTGTTCAGCGACTACCAGGACATCGAATCGTGGATGAGCGCCCACAATATCCGCCACTCGGCGGCCGCTATTTCCCGCTGCCGGACGCTGGCCGAGGTCATCATCCCCTGGTGCGTCGAGAATGACGTGATCGAAGGTGCGACCCAGCGCCAGGTCGAACAGTGGTTCCTCAGCCTCAACCAAGAGGCGCGGACGACGGTCAACCGCGTCGGCCACGTCGCCCCGATCATCAAGAAGATCGCCGTGGATGAGCAGATGGAGCAGCCGGAGAAGGTGGCCGAGGTGCGCAATATCCTGCGCCTGGTCGCTGATCCCAAGGTCGAAAACGAGGAGCTGATGCTCTTTGCCCGCAAGTTCTATTGGGATAAAGTTGTTGGCTTCTGGAAGCGCCTGGACGATGGCCGGGTCGAGGTCCGGCTGTTGATGGAAAGTGAAGATCAATTTGAATATCTCAAGGGCAAACGGCTCAAGTCGTTTGTCGCCTGGGAATAGGAGAAACTGATGCCCCCCAACAAACCCAAGTGGATCACGCCCGAGCGCCTGGTCCAGCGCCGGGCCGAGCTTCAGCGTGAGATCGCCCGATTGGAAGCAACCCCCCTCAGCGCTTCGTTCCTGCTGCCCTGCGGCTGTAAGGTCGAGCAGTTCAACCACCACGGCATCCAGGTCAGTTACTGCGAGCGGCACCAGAGCTTCCTCTATTCGCCGCGCCATGACGGGACCGATGTCTTTTACTTCGTGACGGAGGATAACCGGCCATGACGAGCAGGGTCCAGGACCCGCAGAATGTGGAAGCTGAACAAGCCTTTTTAGGGTCCATTTTGCAGGACCCGCCGGTTATCAGCCGGGCCAGCCGTTTGGTGCGCCCGGCTGATTTTTCGCTGGCCTGGCATAGCGTCATCTACAAGGCCATGCTCGACCTGGACCGGGCCGGCACGCCGATCACCCTGATCAGCCTGGCCGATCACCTGGGCAGCGAGCTGGCCGAGGTTGGCGGCGTGGAGTACCTGATCCAGATGGAGCACGATCCAAGGGTCCTGCCGCTGTATGTAGATGCTTACGCCGTCCTCGTTCGCAAATACGCCCGGTTGCGGCGGCTGATCAACGGCTGCGCCCGCATCGTGCGCCTGGCCCAGCGGGTCGGCACCAATGCGACCATCATTGACGAGGCCCTGGCTCTGGCCGAGAAAACGCTGCTGGCCCTACTCAAAGAGGACCGCCTGGCCAGCGTCCGGCCGTTGTCCGAGCTGGTCCGCACCTACCTGGACCGGGCCAAAGATCAACCGGCGAGCCTGGGCCTGTCCACCGGCATGGCCCTGCTCGATGGCCTGTGCGGCGGTTTGCAGCCGGCCGACCTGGTGCTGGTGGCCGGGGAGCCGGGATCGTACAAGACGAAGCTGGTCCTGACGATGGCTCGTAACGCCGCCCTGGCCGAACGCAAGGTGGCCCTCTTTTCGCTCGAATCGTCGAGCGACCAGGTGATCCAGCGGCTGCTGGCCGTCGAGACTGGCCTGGAAGCCCAACGCCTGCGCATCGGCGACATCGAGGCAGACCTGCCGGCGCTCGACGCGGCCGGCGCGCGCCTGGCCGAACTGAACCTCTACATTGACGACACCCCCGGCCTGCTGGTGACGGAGCTGCGCAGCAAAGCGCGCTGGCTGCATCACCTGTGGGCGCTTGATCTGATCATCGTCAACTATCTGCAGCTCCTGCGACCGGACGAAAAGCAGGCCGACCGCCAGGCCGACCTGGCCGCCGTCAGCCGCGCCCTGAAGGCGTTAGCCCGCGAGCTGAAGCTGCCGCTGGTTGCGGTGGCCGTGCTGGAGCCAGAGGCCGACGACGAGGCCCGGCTGCGCCAGCTTGGGCCGGCCGGATACGAGGCTGACATAATCTGGCTGTGCGAACGGGCCGGCCAGAACCTATGGCTGAAGCAAGCCCGCTGGCGGGATGGTCCCGCCGGCGCAACCATCGAACTTAATTTCAATGATCCGAAAAAGGAGACGTGATGGTTCAAAACTCAAAACCATTGAATCTTAGCATGCCTGTCTGGCTTGCCGAGTACATGCAGGATGTATTTCTGGAAGATGAAATCAGATATTGGATCACTCGCCAGGATGATTACAGCCTGGCCGAGCAAACCAGGCAACTCAATGACCTGTACGATCTCTTGAAAGATATTCGGGTTGCTTTAGGCAAAGATATTAGTTGCCTGGAACGCGGCTGGCAAGAAAATCTGGCTATTCTGAAGGAGCAGTTTGAAACAGGTTCTCTTTAATCTATGAACGAGCTAACCAAGGCGCTGCTGGAAGTGGCCTGGAAGGACCTGAAGGCGAACCGGCGCACGCTCAAGGACCTGAAAGCCGAGGTCTACGACTCCTGGATCATCTGGCGCAACTGGATGATCCTTGACTGGGCGGCCGAGTTGATGGACGTCCTTCATCGCCGGCCGGTGACTGACTTCTATCCGGACGCTCCCCTGGGCGATGCGGTTCTCTCCTGGCTGGAGGGCAATGGTTATTTCGACTTTGAGCTGCCCTGCTACGGCTACGAAGATGAGGAAGAGGAACCCTATACCCAGGAGCAGCGGGACCAGGCTGACGATGAAGTGTACTACTTCGTCGCCCACACCCTGGCCCTAATGGCCTGGGTTGCCTTTGAGCCGGCCCAGGACGACGTGATTCCCGGCCGCTGGGAGCAGCTCGACTACACCGAGGCCGAGATCGAGGAATTTTTTAATTTCAAAATGAACTACGCCCCCCGGCCTCAGCCGAGCCGGAAGAAGGTCGAGGGGACGCAGCTCTCTATGTTCTAGGAGGCTTATGCAGTTCCCCAAAATTTTTTTAACGCTGTCGAGTAAGCAAGCCTGGTTTTTGTACTATCTGCTGAAGGTGGTCCCCGGCGGGACCGCCAAAGGGCTGCGGACCAGCCTGGGCGATCTGCTTCAGGCGCTGCCCAAAGACAAAAGCAAGGTCATTGGAAAGTGAGGTTAGGATGTACCCTTCGGATGAGTGGGTTGAGGCTCTGAACTTCTACCTGATCGTCGCCAGCGGCGGCGCGCTGACGATGAGCGATTTCAGCGACGCCGAGCTGCATGCGGCCTGGCTGGAGCATCCCGGCATGACGATGGCCGACCTGGACCCGGCCGCCGAGAAATTGGTGCTGGAGTTTCAAGCGAAACAAAAAGATACTGAGGCCAAAGATGATTCCCCACTGCCGCAAAGCCAGGCGGGGGAAATTTACGAGGAGTTACCCAATGGCCCTGTATCAGTACCAATGCTCGGAGTGCCAGGAGACTTTTGAGAAGTTCGTCAGCGTTGAAAAGCGCGACCAGGTGCAAATCTGCCCTAACGGTCACCTGAAGGGACGCCGGCTTTTTCAAAGTCCGGCTATTACTCAGGCTGACCGGCGCAAGAGCTTTCGGCAGAAGATGAGCAAGACCCGTTACAAATTCTTTACTTAATTCCACGTGGAAACCTATGGCCCATACGACAACTCCCCCCGCCGTCATTATCAAGGTTGCCCGTGAGCAGCACGGCTATCCGCCCTCAAAGGCAATCTGCCCATGGTGTGGTAAGCCGGGGGCAACTCAACCCCATCACTGGCTGCTGAAGCGTAGTGCCGCCGTGCCGCCCAAAGCGCTGCACGACCCGCGCAACATTGTCTTACTTCATTACCGCTGCCACGATCTTTATGGTCAAATTGAGGCAATGGTGCAGCGGTGCTACCATCACAAAATCAAAAAGCTGTTCTATCAAGAAGGCCGGCCCACACTTTCGGGCCGGCCTAATAATATCATCGGCTGGATTGAACAGTTGCGGGCAAGGAGTCTACTTGTCCATGTCCCAATCCTGCCCGTTTTAGATGAACGGGAGGAAAAACTATGTAGCTAACGCCCTGCCGATAACCGGCGGCCAAATAGCCACCCACGTAAACATACTTCACAGTGCCTAACTAAACTTCGTTTGATGATGGCTGCGGGCCGTCCGGTTCATTGGCTTGTTGGGCCGCGCCTGGGGTCACTATGCCTTACAGACTTTACATTCACGAACTAGCCCATGAGGAGTTATACCATATTTGAACAGCCAAAATGTTACCCTATGAAAATCAGGAGCACAAACTTTGAAATACTCCTGACTATTTTCTATCAGTTTTAATTCTGAACAGCCCACTCGATGTTGAATGACATAATTTAAGGGGGGTGCTACCGGCGCAAATAACACAAAACCAGAGGGATTTTCGGCCAGCCAAACCTCATAAACGGCTGGATCATCTTTCCGAAACTCTTTTATCCCTTCACTTTCAATGGTGTAGTTCTTAAAGGTGTCATAGCCAGGAGTAACAAAAATTGTGTCACACGTGGGGCAAGTTACGGCGTCATCTAGCTCCGAAATCGCTTCTCCGAAGGCAACTTTACCCCGGACGGCAACTAAGGCACTGAATAATGCCTTATATTCATAATCTTCCCAATCGAGTTCTAGACATTCAAGGACTAACTTTGGTATTTGTTTAAGGGCGTCAAAGTATGCTTCCCTGAGAAAGTCAGGGATTGGAGGAGCTTTATCAAGATGGCGATTGATTTCAATGGTCCCCACCAAACTAATATGATGAATTCTTTCTCTGATTGGTTTGGTGACAGCAATGCTAACGATGTGGGGCACAGCCGCATAAGAGGCAGTATCAACATCTCTTTGATGATATAAGGAACTCCACAACGCGCCCCAAGGCGGGGAGTTATATTTCTCTGGTGGCGGGGCTGTTTTTAACTGTCTGAGTAATGATGGAATGTCGGAAGCTTGACCATATACATGATGCAATTCTGACCACTTGGGACTGTCTAATGGAAGCATAACCTATTCCACATTGCTAACTGACTACGAGGATTACTTTCGTTTAAGTATTGTTACAACAGCGGCCCAACGCCCTCCGCTTCACCCGCCTGCGGGTGGGCAAGATAAGCGACAATTTAAGATGATGTTGCCAGCAAAATCAGGTTGTAAAACCGACTGGTAGCAGGTCGGCGTGGAAGCGGTGGTTAGGCGCGGCCTCATTTACCAGCACGTTTGCCCCCTGAAACAAACCCAATTTAACGATAGAATTTACCTTGCTAAAATCTAACTGCTTTCTTGATCGTTTTATTTTGTCAAAGCTGGCTCAAATCGTACCCACTCAGAAACCCATTGCTCCAACCACTCTTTGGCTTTCTCAGAAATATATATATACCCTACTGTTTTAGCTCTGAACCAATCCGTTCCATCCCAACTTGATAACAATACATAAATGTTAGCATCCCAAGAATTGGACCCTACTTGTACCCGTTCAACTTCCGCATGCTCTTGTAACTGTAATTCCCATAAGTGGCCTATTTCTTCTGCCAATTGAGGTGAATGAGGTCTGGCAAGGATGTAATCTTCTGGCTCACCTGTTTCGGGATACTCAGGCGGTTCATTCGCCGTCCTGTTCCATTTTTCCCATTCAAAACGAACAATATGAGCTTTAATTACAGGTTGAAAATTGAAACCTGATAAACCGGACTTTTCTAGTTGTTGCTTAAAAGCATCCGTTACTACGATTTCACTAATTCCACTTTTTGTTATAGGAGGAACAAAGGGGCCAGTTCTTGCAAGTTGAAGCAATCCATTTTTTCGGTCGAGATGTGAAGTCATCCCGGACAATAAAATGTCGCCATAATCTCCCCACGGCATTTCGGCATTTTGCAAAATATAAATAGTCATTGTGTATTTCTTTAGGTGAAGTTGAGTTTACTTCATTTATGCGAGCGCCTAACGCCCTCCGCTTCACCCGCCTGCGGGTCGGCAAGATGAGCGACAATTTAAGATGACTTGGCTGGCAAAGTCAGGTGGCAAACCCGACTGGTAGCAGGTCGGCGTGCAAGCGGTGGTTAGAGCGCATTTTCACTCAAAGTCTGTCTTCTTTCAGTGGGGTCATAAATCAAAGTGGTCTTTCCAATACCCGTTTATCATTACTACCGCAACAACTACCAATACTATTAGCCCTGCCACAAAACTGGCTGCAACGAATTGCCCCGCTAAAACAAAAGGATACAACTTAACCATACCCAATCCGATGACAAAAATGATAAAGGAATAGCTAACGGTTCTATTCCAGAATTTGAGCATCTTTGGCGGTTTTAAGTTGGGATCACGTATTTTTTGCCAGACGTAATGAACGGTTCTCCAGCGGTGTCGCTCAGCTACGATGGCTGCTAGAACCAATACCAGTATTATACTGCTTAGGCAGATCAAACCTCCCCAATCCATAGGTCCTATATTTCTCAACAACGGAAAAATGTCTTGAAAAGATGAGAACGTATTCTCTCTACTCTACCTACTTCAATAATTCGAGGACTTGTATTACAAAGTGCGCTCTAACAATTATTAGTCCGCAGGTACGGCTATTAATGCATTAATAGCCGTTCGTTCAGCTTTTATTTGTTCCATTTTATCACAATCTTCGCTTAGTTTCAACGGGCAAAAATTAAAAATAGCGGCAACGGATAGCAGTCAACAGGTAGCCCCTCTTCCACGCGGAAGGGGGGCTTTTTTATTTCCCTCAAAAGAAAGGAGGCTTTATGCCACAACTTATCGAGTATCCGGCCTGGGTCGGGCAGGTCAATGCCGAGCTGTCCCGGCTCAGCGCCGGCCTGTTCAGCGCCCAGGATTTTGATTATCCCTGGATCGAGAAGTTCATGGCCGATGTGCCGGCCGCGGACGCGGCCCAGGAGGCGCTGCGGGCCGATGGCTTCGTCGTCGAGCGGCTGCCGGCGCCGATCATGCAGGAGTTGGGAGGTGCGCCATGCCCGACCGCATAGCCGAGATCAGTTTGCCTTACGCGGCCCGGCCGATCCGGCGCATCGAGCGCGTGCCGCTGGCCGATCTGGACGTGAAAGAGCTGCTGGCGGTGTTGATCGGCGGGGCCTATGCCACCTCGGACGCCAGCCAGTTGCTGGAAAATCTGGGCGGCAGCCTGACCACGCTTTACGCCACGCCCCTGGCCGAACTGGCCCGCGATTACGACGGCATCGGCGAGCTGACGGCCAAGCGCATCCTGGCCGCGCTGGAGCTGGGCCGGCGCATGCTCCTGTACCATACCCGGGAGCAGATCAACAGCAACCACCAGGCCGCGGCCTATTTTATGGCTGCCGGCCTGGGAACGCTGGAACAGGAGGAGCTGTGGGTGCTCAACCTCGACACCAAGAACCGGGTCAAACGCCTGTCCAAAGTCTACAAGGGCAACGTCAACAGCTCGATTATCCGCCCGGCCGAGGTCCTGCGCGATGCGGTCCGGCTCAACGCCGGGGCGATCATCATGGCCCACAACCACCCCTCCGCTGATGTCACCCCCTCGCCGGAAGATGTCCAGGTGACCCGCTCCATCGTCGAGGCCGGCCGTTATTTTCACATTGACGTGCTGGATCACCTGATCGTTGGCCCCTACGACCTCTACGTTTCCCTCAAGGAGCGCGGCCTGGGTTTTGAAAGTCAATGAACATTTGTCCAGATTTTAGTGACATAAGTCACTGTCATAACCCCGGCAACTGCGGTAAAATGCTCGCGTAATGTGCGTGCGACAGAGTAAAACCATCACAATCGAACTGGATGAACGGGAGGCGATGCTGCTATTTGGGATGATCCACCAGACGGCCGCCGGGTTGCCCCGGGGGCTGCGATCATACCATGACTGGAGCGGCCTCCTGGTCCGGCTGGCCAATGGCCTGCTGGGCCTGTATCGGTCATAGACGGGAAAGGGCCGAATAGGGGTGGATGATTTTCAGGCGCTGCTGAATGAAATCAGCCGCCACCAGGTCGCCGCAGGCGACTCCGAACCTTCAAATTACGAGAAGTTCCTGGACGCGATCCTCAAGGGGAAACACCCGCCTTTCTGTGAGCTGGTCTGGACCGGCGAGGCGTTTCACATCGTCTTACAGCTTCATTTCCAGAGAGCGCCCCAGATCGCCGGCGCGCTTGAGCCAAGAGCCGAAGCGTACCGGCGCAAAGCCTGGCGCAGTTTCAGGAAGGTTAGACCGGATAAGCAGCGGTTGATGCAGATACGAGTGACCATTAAGGATTATCTGCCGGTCACGGCCGAAATCTCCGTCGCTCCGGAAGCGGCCGGGCTTTTCCGGCTGGAAACGACCCAGCTCACCGAGTTCCAAAACCCCTAATTTCTGGGGTGCAAAAATTTCCCCAATTGGGGAATAATAACCTTGTGTACACCCCAGGGGTGGGCGAAGCGCTCTCCCCTTTAGGGGGATGTTACCAATCGCATTTAGAACAACGACCTGTTCAATCTGATCCAGCTCCAGAGCGAAGAACGCGCGGAGCGGCCCAAGTGGCTGCTCCGCGCGTTTTGTTTTCGCGCTTCGCGCACCCGAAGGGGTGTATCCGATTTACACCAAGGAGACGACCGAATGACCCCGACCACGATGCCTCAGAGTACCCGAAGGGGTACGACGACGATCCGAAAATGCCAGCGCTGCCAGGCCAGCGACACCCCTCTCAGGCTGAAAGATTCCCTGACCGTTTGGCACGAGGGCCTGGCCACCCCCCGCCAGCTCAACACCTACGAGTGCGTGGACCGCAAAGCCTGCTCGGAGCGGATCAACGAGGCCAGTCATTTCGTCAAGGAGAACGAGTTGTGGACCAACTACCGCCGTGAGTGCCGGCCCCGCCGCTACACCCCCCCATTACTGGAATGACGGCCACCGCCTGACCTTCGCCATCGCCCAGGCCCTGTTTCAACAGGCCGGGATGACCCTGGAGAAAGGCCGGAAAGATTTCCCCCAAGGGCTGAAATCCGGCTACATCATCAACCGCGAGTGGCGTTTTACCTCGCTGCTCGAAGCCATCAAGCTGATTGAAGATCAAAAGAAAGCTAAAAAGCCGCGCAACCCTTGCCGGCGTTATCAATTCAAATCAAAATAATTTATAACAGAGGAGTCCCAATGATCTTAAAAACCCTCGAAGTCTCCCTGTCCAAAGAGGAGCGGCGCATCGTGGACGAACACGGCAACAGCGCCTCGACTTGGGCGCGGATCGGCTTCACCGTCGAACTGGAGGAGGGCGATTTGCCCGATCTGTGCATCAAGCAGATCAAGGGTGAAATCCAGCCCCAGATAGACGAGTGGCTGCTCAACCAGGGCGGCCTGATCCTGCCGCCAGGCCAGGCCGGCGACGAATACGCGCCCCATGCCGGCATCCCCGAGCTGGGCGAGCACGGTCTGATTGACGTGTTTGAAGGCGTTGAAATTGAACTCAGCGAGGTGCCGGACCTGCCGGCTGCCGATGCTGAGACTGATGAAATCCCACTATAGAGAGAGGCAACGAAAATGGCTAGAACAGTCCAAGCCCTGCCCATCGCGGGCAAATATCCCAAACCTATCGTGCATTGCACGGGCCGGCCCGAAACCGGCAAAACTCAGTTGGCGATCTCGTTCGCCCTCTGGCTGGCCGGGCTGACCGGCAAACCCAAAGTCTATGTGTGGCCCACGGACGGCCGGGAACATGAATATGCCCAGGTCATCGGGACCGAGCATACCCTGGCCCCTAATGCCAACCCGCTCGACGTGTCGGCGGTGCAGGATGAAATCAACAGGGACCTGCGCAGCAAGGTCTTTGACCCGGTGGGCTTTTTCAGCGTGGACACCGTGACCCACATCTACCGCCAGGCTTCTTTGAGCAACCAGCTCAAGGGCATGACCGGCCAGGGCAGCAGTGGCCACTCGCTCAAAGCGGTGACGATGATGAACGTCGTGACCGTCGTCATGGCGGTCAACCTGCCGGCCTTTGTCATCACCCACGTCTACGACAAGAGCGATCATCAAAACCTCGAAAAGAAAGAGCAGCGGGAGTCCATTTCCGAGACGGAAGAAGCCCGCTGGAAGCTGGCCTATAATCTCAAGATCGAAACCGGCAAGGACGACAAGGGCTACTACGTCATCGTCCGTGAGTGCCGCGAGCGGCCCGGCCTGAAGCCCTTCAAGCTGCGCGATCCCGAAGGCGGCCTGTTCCGGACGATGCCGGAGCGGATCATGCGCGCGCTCTATGAGAAAGAGCGGCCGGCTGAAGAACCCAAAGGCTGGAAGGATTTCGGCCTGAACAAACCCTTCCCCGACACCGGCGAGCAGTTCAAGCAGAACGCAGTCCGCGAGATGCTGAATTTCTTTATCGAGGTGGATAGCATCAAGTTCTACGCCTTCGGCGATCCGGCCAAGCGCCCAACCAAGAAAAACGGCGATACCGGCATCAACGGCGCGCCTAACTATGCCCTGAACACCTATACCAAGGTGGCCGAGGAATATAAAGCGGCCGGTGGCAAGAAGCTGGGCGAGTTGACCGTAAAGCTGAAGGAAGCCACAGAGGAACGGGCGCAGCGTGCGGTGCAGGCGTACCTCACCCAGAAAGCCGAAGAAGCCGGCGAGCCGCTTCCCCCGCCGGTGGACGAGCTGGAAGCAGCCCCGGTGCAGCAGGGCCTGGACCTGGGTGTGCCGGCGACCGAAGGGAGTGCCGCCAGCGGCTACGGCGGTGGCGCGCTTTAAGTCAAAGTGGGCTAAAACAAAACTCGAGCAGGTCTGCTCGAGTTTTGTATGAGTATCCAATTAATAAGCCCCTTCCGCGTCCCCCAAGGGGAGGCGAGGCGCGCTGGAAGGGGCTTATGGTAATAATGATTGTTAATTCGCCCCGATTGAATGAATTGCTGTTGACCGTGCGCACAGTTGGTGATATACTGGGGTTATGAGACTTTCAAAAGCCCCCCAGTTCCTCAACCGATTGGGCGACCTAATTCGCCCCAGGGATGAGCAGGAGAAGCAGTTTGCTAATTTAGCTGCTTCGGTGGCGGCCATCGCGGCTTTTGTCGCTTTGCTGCTGTATTATCTGGCTTAATCCCAAAACCCCAGTAAGCGCGCAACCCACCAGACGATGCCGGCGGCGGCGCAGACGCCGGGCAGAACAATGAGCAGGCCCATGAGTGGGCCTGATTCGTCTTGGCCGATGGCGGTGAGCAGCCGGTAAGCCAGCAGGGCCAGGAGCATAGCGATCAGGCCGGCGGGGTAGGCCCATTCTGGCAGTAAGGCGGCCACGGCGAAGTAGGCGCTGGCAAAGTAGGCGGCGGCCAGGGTGAGAATGTAGAGCAGGATTCTGAGATAACGCACGGCAGGTCACTCGTTGAGGGAATAGCCAGGCCGAATTTTGGCAGGAGTGGAGTGGTTTGGCAAATTGGCCTGACGTGTTTTGTGCGGTGGCAAACGGATTGTAAGCCTAACAAAATTATGTTATACTGAACCCAACAAAAAGCCCCGCGCCAACGGGGCTTGGCCCGGATCAGGTGGAGTAAGCACCAGCCCGGTTTGTTTCGTGCATGGTAGCATATTTGCGCCGCCTGGTCAAAGGGCGGCGTTTTTTGTTTAAAAACTACAGATACGGCTATTAAATTTAATCGCCGTACCTCCGGTATCAAAATTGTTGGGTGGTTTGTCGGGATGGCATCATTTCATCAGTTGATACTAATGCTTGCTTCAAGTTTTCCAGATGATTTCTAGATTATTCCGTTTAGGCTAGATTATGTCAAAGCAAGACGAGCTGAACATACTTTTACACAATTACAGCAGACGGTTACAAAAACTAAAAGAGATACAGTCTTTAAAGGGAATAAATACAGAACCTGAAACCCTGTTAGAAATCGAAGATATAGAGGAACAGCTTGCTCAGCTTGAAATTGAATTACAAAAAGGTACAATAGGCCCTGGTGATGTTACTCCTTCCGATTTGAGCAATACACATTTATCCCCAAAAACCCGAATTCTAATCGTCATCTCGTTGGCAGTTATTGGTGCAGTCAGTACTATCCTATTAATACTTAATACTGACAAGGCACCATTTGGACCCCCAAGAATTACGTTTTCTCCAACAAAAACAGCAACGGAACTCGTCTCAATCACTATTACGCCCAACTCAACTTCTGTTCCCACCACTTCGCCAGCAGAAGCACTATCTCCTAATATCCAAGCTACATTCACTTCAAGTGCAGATGTTATCAGTTTGGATCTCGTACGCACTTTCCAAGCCCATAGCGGTGATGTTAGCAGTGTTGCATTTTCTCCAGATGGGAAGTTGCTAGCATCAACTTCCCAAGATGGAACAACGGTGCTTTTGAATATCTCTAACGGTGGTGTGCTTTATACTTTAGAAGGACATACACACGGGCCTTGGAGTGTAAATTTCTCACCAGATGGCGAGTTACTCGCTGTAGGTGGTGGTGATGGAGATGATACAGTCTTGGTATGGAAAGTCAGTGATGGTTCATTACGGCACACATTAAAAGGTCATACGGGAGGAATATCTAAAGTTGTCTTTTCACCCAATGGAGTAATGTTGGCCTCTGGAGCAATCGACAATACCGTACGGATATGGGATGTGGCTGACGGAAAATTGCTCCACGTCTTGCAAGAGAAAGGGTGGATTAATGGATTGGCCTTTTCACCTGATGGTAATATTTTAGCCTCTGTATCAGATGAAGTACGATTGTGGCAAGTAAGTGACTGGTCTCTACTTAAGATATTTCATGGAATGAATGAGACTCCCTCGCTGCATGGAGTAGCTTTCACGCCAAATGGTGCTATTTTAGCTTCTGGAGCATTCGGAGGCACTTCGGTTTATCTATGGCGCACAAGTGATGGAGAATTACTTGACACCCTCGTATGGCACATTAACAAAGGGGCACGGATAACGGACATGTCCTTCTCTCCTGATGGAAATATCTTGGTTCTAACAGTCTCTAATAACATACATCTATGGGACATTAGGAGTAGAAAACCATTATTTATAACAGAAGTATCTCGTGGTTCAGGTGTTGTTTTAGCCTACTCTCCAAATGGGCAACTCATTGCACTGGGATTAAAGGATGGCAGTGTGCAATTGTGGCAAGTGCTTGAGTGAAGATGACCACCTAACAAAAATTTTCAACCCGACCGCCCAACCTAGGTTTTTTGTATAGGGGTGTTTAATTGAAAGTGGTTTCGCTGGCAAAATTGCATGTAATTCGGGTTGTATTGGCCTGGAGTGGTGTTTGTACTCCAATCTGACTTTTAGACAATGGCTTTAAGGGCAGCGGGTTAAAATTGGCGTTAGCCCGACTCCTTCGCTGACTAAACACAAAGCTCCTTTCCACGCCAGAAGAAGACTTTGTTACTTCTCTCTCTCCTTCAAAGCGTTTTCATATGCAGCCCGCAGCCGCTTGAACTCATCGGCGTCGCCGCCCACATCAGGATGGTGGATTTTCGCCAGCGCTCGATAAGCATTGACAATCTCGGCCCGGCTGGCCGTCCGGCTGACGCCCAACACCTCCCACCATTCGCTGCCGCTGCCCAAGAGTAATACATTCGGGTCGAGGGGTGCCTCTAGCGCGGCAAAGATGCGGTCAAACAAGTCCTGATATTTGACTTCGGTGTAATTGACCCCATAAGCTTCCCCAATTCGATAGGTATACTCGATAGCCAGTTGGGCCGCTCTCAAATTGTCTAAAAAATGCGGCCATTGGTTGCACTCGGAGATGTAGCGTTTGCCGTTGCGGTCAAAGTAGACCCGAACAGTGGGATCACCGCCCAGCAAATCGTAATCTACCCGCAGCGAGATAGCCTGCAATTTGATGATCGTGGCTCGCAGGTCGCGGTAAATAGTCTGCTCCGTCGCATCAAAACGGCGCGTAAGTTTTTTCTGTCTCATGGTTTCCTCATTGGGGTTTCTTGAGCATTTTCATAGTCTTCCACCAATACATAGCCGCGTTTCACTTTCCGCTGGGCTAACTGACCGGCCAATGTTTCAGCTTCCTCAGCCGAAGCGCATGGCATAATCAAAAACCCGGAACGATGCCGACCAATCCTGCCCCAAACCCGGTGGACGGCATAGAGGCTGCTGATACACGGCCCTACCTCCACCCGATAGTAGCGAGCTTCATTCTTTTCGGGATTGATCCGGTGCAGCAGCATTGCTCCCCTCTTGTATCCTCCAAAGCTTCCACGTGGAATTTTATTGCTTGCCATTGGCACTAATCAGCTCAAGCTCTGATTGAGCCGCGCCAGAGCCAGGGCAAAACCGCTGGTGTGCGTTGAGAGCGGCCTGAGTGCCAAAGGTGCGCGGGCAACCGGGACATTGTAGCTCGCTCTTAGCTGGCTCAGGCTGGCTCTGAGCGATGGGCATGCCAGCAAGAGCCGGCTCAGAGAGCCGTTCCCGACGTTCCAGGCGACGCTGAGCCAGCTCTTGCTGGCGCCGCTCCCATTCGCGCTGGCTCTCTTCTGCTTGAAAGTGGCGCTCGGCTTCTCGCTCCTGCCGCTCTCGTTCCGCTTCCTGCAAGCGATACAGGTATGCCTGCCGCTCGGCTTCCTTTTGCCGCTCGTAAGCCTCGGCCTCCTGCCGGCGCTGTTCGAGCCAGGCGGCCCGGTCAGTCTGCCACTTCTCCACCCGCTGCTGGTACTCCCGCAGTTCGTAGCCCAGCGTGAGGCTGACAAAGGCCAGCGCCGACAATGGCCCAAGGGCCAGGGTCCCCAACTGCCAGAAGTTGAAAGAAGGAGCGACCGTCGCCGCCTGGATGTAATTGTACGTGCCGGAGACAACCAGGCTAATCGAAACGGCGATCCAGATGTACCAGACCTTGGGCCGCTTGACCAGGGCCAGAGCCTCGATGATCAACCCAGCCTCAATCAGCGTGGCTGCGAAAAATGCCTGTGGGCCGCTGGCGACCTGAAGAAAGGCGTGGAACGCGGCTAACCAGAGCGCGGCCAGGCCAAAGACGACCAGGCCGGAGAGTAAGTAGAGCTGCACCGGCGCTTGCGGCCGGCTGTGGGGGTAGTTAGTCACGAGATAACCGCTCCTTTCGTTGGTCCAGATTGCTCATAAAGCCGTTCATTTCGCTAACGACTTCCCGCGAATCGCCGAGCTGCTTTTTTGGTTCAGGCAGGGCCATTCTGCCCAGGCCCTCCATGACATCACTGCGGCTGACCGGCGGGATGTTGTCGCGGACATCGTAGCCCAGGCGCGCGCCGGCCATAAAGACGGTTTTCTCCACGCTGGCCTGGTTGCTCCAGGCCCCGCTGACGACGTTGGCGATGGCCCCGACCAGGTTGTTGAGGTGGCTGGCGACCAACTTCTCCTGGACCTTGTAAATGGTTCGAGTGGACCCCCAGGCTGACAGGACGGCCGTCACCAGCAGCATGGCCAGGGTCGCGGCGACATGGATGATCACCCCCTCCCGGTAGCCGGCCAGAGTCAAAGCGCGCGGGATCACCCCGAACTCGATGTAGAACGTCAGCGCCAGTAAGATCAGCAGCAGGACCAGGCCGCTCGTGGTCAGGATGATTTTGAAGATAGACATAGTTGTACCCCTCGTTTCAGTAACTGCTTGTAAAGTTCGACCAGGTAAGGCTGGTCAACCTGTTTATACAACTCCGTATTGCGGCCCAGCTCCTTGACCCGTTTGGGCGGCAGGATGAAGTAGGCTCGGCCGCGCATCTCGTCGCGGTACTCCTTCTCGTTCACCTGGCGCTGCAGCGAGAGCAGGCTTTCGGCGATCAGCGCCGGCGACAGCGGCTTGGGCTGCGCCCCGCCACGGTTTGGCTGCGGCGCTCCCTGGGAGTGCCAATAAGGCGATGGCGGGTTGCTGCTGGCCGGTGGCGGTTCGAGAGGCAGCCGGTTGACAAAGGGCGCTCGGGGCAGGTCCTCGATCTCCTTTGGCGTGGTAAAGACGCCGGCGAAGCGATGGGTTCCGTCCACCGAGTTGAGTTTCAGGTCGCCCTGGCCAATCAAATCCTCGGCATGCAGGCCGCTTTTTTGACCCAATACGTAAGACAGTTGGGTGTTACCGGCCTTACCCAGAATGACCGAGTGAATCTGCTTGAACACGGCCTTGCCGTGGCCGAGCGTGTCACGGTCACTGAGCTGGGTCGCCAGCAGGTTGACCACGTTCTGCGAGCGGCCTTGCGAGACGAGGGTCATCAGGTCGGGAACCGTGTCCGGCCGGGCCGCGATCAGCGCGGCCACTTCGTCCACGGTCACAACCAGCTTGTAGGGCAGTTGGCCCATTTTGATCGAGTCCACCAGGAACTTGAGCGCCGCGGCGGCTTCGGCCGGGTCGGTGATGACCGGGTGGATCAGGTGCGGCAGTTGGCCGAAGATGCGCAGATCAATCCCGTTCTTGGCGACCTCGATCATGAGAAACTTGACGTCATCCGGCGAGTTGTTCCTGGCCAGGGTGACGATGCTGCGGCGCATGGCCACGGATTTGCCGGAGCCGGGGACGCCCAGGAACGACAGGTTGGTGCTCATGTCGTTGGCGAAGTTGATACTGACCGGCTCGTTCAGGATGTCCAGGCCGAGCGGGACCCGCAAAGCAGACCCGCGCGGCACGTTCTTCGAGGTGTAGACGGTTTTGCCGCGCTCCTCGACCGGGAGCGGGATCTGGATGCAGACGAAGCCGCGATGGACATCAATGACCACGTGCTCGCTGGCCGGCAGGCCGGCTTCCAGCTTGATATCCTCCATCAGCTTGGGATTGACGAACTCCTTGCTGGAGACCTGGATCGGTTTGATCGTCATCACCAGTAAAAACGGCGTGACAAACACATCATCCACCACAAAACTGCCGGGCTGCCCCTGCACCGCGTTCACGGGCCACAGCCCCGTGGTGTCGTAAATTCTCAGTAATATTTTCTGTAGCAGGCTCATCATTAGCTCCGGTAACACTGGTAACGTTGGTAACGTTTGCTCAGACAGGTGGGTTTTGGGCCAGAATCGCCCAAAAAGGGACACATGTTGGAGTAACGCATGGGTTACGTTACCGCCCACGTAACCGCGACAATAACAATCGCGGCCACGGCCAGGGCAATTTGCCACCTGGACGGAGGGAGCACGCGCCACGCATTACGAGGTAAGTCAATGATTTCATACATCTGGCTTACCTCCCTTCGCAGCCGCCTCGATTTCGGCCTGGATCGCCGCCAGAATATCGTCACTCACCCCCTCCCACGGGCTGCGGCTGGTCAGGTCAACCTTGAATTGAACCAGGATGGCCCGCCACCGCTCCAGGCTCATGCCTGATGCAACGTGCGCCTGGGCAATGTGTAGAATTTTTTGGGCGCGTTGGGTTGAACGGAGGGGGTCCGCTTTTTTCAAAACGGGCTTTTTGGGTATCATCTTGTTTGCCATCGTTGTCTCCTTGGTAGATAACTTTGGTAGAACCGGTCAGGGCGGTCCATGCCCTGGCCGGTTCGCTTTTTAACCGCCGATGAAGAAGAAAAAGAATCTCTCTTCCTTATTAAAGAGATAAATATATTTAGATTCTTTATTCTTTATGCCCGGCATTGCGCTTGAACGGAACAATATGGTCCTGTTCAGCCGGCGATTGTATCCATGATGATCTTTCATGGAGCCAATAACCGGCAAAAAAATTTATCGTCACCTGTTTGTATCCATGAAGCCCGCTCATGGATACAATAGTGGCGGATTGTATCCATGAGACCCCTTCATGGATACAATCCGCCTTCCCCGGCCATAAATTCCAGGCTGGGCCGGTACGACCCAGTTAATTGCCGGCCCTCGGCATACCCCGGTAAATCTCGCAGCAGGCTGGGCCGGGTTTCAGCTTCCCACACCGCCTGGATGTCGGACGGAAAGAGCGACGCATATCGTTCCAGCCAGCGACCGTGTTTTTCCTGATCCGCCTCGGCCAGTGTCGCCACCTGGGAGGGCGTTAGCAGGCAAAAGCGGGACCACACCTGGAGCCGCAGTTCGTGCGCCCGCGCCCGGCCCGGCGCTTTCGTTTCCTGCACCGCCACCCAGCCTTCCTCAAAGAGAACCTCTAATGCCCCTTTGCGCCAGTGGTAGCAATCCGGCAGTTTGCCCGGCTCCCCCTGCCAGCAGTGCCGGCTAAATCGCCCGCAGCATTCGGCCAGGGGCTTTTCCTCTTTGATGGACAGGCGCAGTTGGTAACAATTCTCCAACCCGCCCCGGACCGTATTGACCCCCATGGCCAAAGCGCGGGCCAGCTCGCGCAGCCGATACCGTTTGACCGGCATCCAGCCCTGCTGGGCCTGCTCTCGTGAAATCGGATGTCCCTGAAGATAAACCAGCAGATCAAAGGCCCGGCCCAGGAAGGGTCGCCAGAAGATATTGACGTAGTGCGGCAGCTTCAGAAAGCCCGAACTTGTCCAGACTTCCTGGTAATCAAGGTCCGTCAGAAAATTGGCCGGAGGCATGGAGACAGCCGCACTTAAACCCGCCGTTGGCTCGGCCACGCCAAAACTGAGCTCCAGTTGGCTGATCGGACAATCTATCACACTGGCCAGGCTGCGAGCAATGGTGGACTTCAGCCGGTTTTCTTGCCACTCTTTCGCCATCGCGCTGGGGGCCAGTACCTGATACGTCCCGTTGCCCAGCCCAACCAATTCGCTCCCCCTGATCGCAAAATCAAAGGTGGAGCGCGTGACCTGGCGCTCAATAATAGCTAATGTTTGGACCCAAATATCCGTTTGGTCGGTCATAGCCAATCCAACTTCTTCAACAGACATTGTCCTTCAAAAACTTCCGTTGGTCTTGCACCAATAATTTGATCTTCTGCGCCCGCAGCAGCAGTTCCCGTACCATTTCCATCGTTTCCGGGGTATCCACTTTTTCGGCCAACGTTAAACATAGATACTCCTGTGTCCCGGCTACCGCCATCAGCTCCTCCAAAAATTCCGTGTCCACATTACTGATTGCCCTGGTCATTGATTATCTCCCGAATATTTTGACGAATAGGTTCCGACCCCCCTGTTTCCTGATGAATATCCAGAAAGACCGTCATCGCTCCGGCTACCCCAAAGCCGATGAAGATAATGATCCACGTATACAAATCAACGACCCCGAACCAGACCAGGGGCAGGGCCGGCAGCAGGACGACCAACACGCCCACCGTGGTCCGCGCTCGCTCCCGGCGAATCCAGGGTTGATGGAATTTGCGGTAGGCCAGCCAGTCCAGCCCGGCCACGGCGATCACATAAGCCAGAAAGACAAACAAAGTGGTTCCTGATAAAGACATATTTCGCTCCCTATTGTCACAAACGATGATTTTTCCTCTAAAATAGAACTGGTACCTTAACAGACGCAAAGGCTGCCCGGTTGAGTGTTATGGGGACATCAGCAACGCCGTAAGCCATCTTCAAACCAATTATCTTATGGATAGGAGGATGCTTATGACGCCGCATTTGGTTTTTGTCATAGTTGAACCGACCCCGGATTAATAATTGAGATGTTGATGACGATTATAGAAGACGCTTGCCGACCGCCTACCGTAATGGGGTATCAGGCTACCTCCCGCTGTTACAAGGCAAGCCACCCAGACTCCTTACGGGATAATTCGAGAGCAGAAGGGAAAGGATGGGGGACCAGGATCCTTCTTGGCTCTCCTAAATCCGCTTTCCTTGGACCAGAAATGAAAGCGGCCAGGCGCAGCGTCTCGCCGCTTTTTTCTTGCGGCCAGAGTTTTATCAAAATATGGAACTGCAAAGGAGTGCTACTACGATGCTGTTATCTGAAGCGATGGCAAAATTTGACTTGGCCCGGCAGACTGAGGTCGAGGAGAGTACCTTAGCCCTCTATACCTACACCTTCAACAAGTTGTTGGCTTACCTGGGCGATGTGGAAATTGAAGCAATCAGGACGGACGATTTGCGGAAATGGCGAGCCCAAGTGGCCGCTTCCCCTGGCCGCCGAAAGTCTCCCCCGGAGGAGGGGAAGAAACCAGAGTCGTTATCGGTTTATACGCTGCACCGCGACATCCGCCAGATAAAGACCTTCTTCAAATGGTGTATTGACGAAGAAATCCTTAAAAGAAATCCGGCGGCGCGGTTGGGGCTGCCTAAACTTCCCCGTGGCGAACCGCCCAAGGCGATCAGCGACGAGGACCTGGAGCGGATGATCGTGGCAGCACTGGCGGCCATTACAGAGCGCCCGGAAACAAGTGATGGCCGGACTCGCAAGCACCACCAGGGCTTGAAGCCTTACCCCTACGAGCGGGATTATGCGATGGTCCGTTTCCTGGCGGAGTCCGGCTGCCGGGTAGGTGGGCTGGCTGGTCTGCATTGGGTAGACCTGGATTTGGGAGCGAAAGAGGGAACGGTATGTGAGAAGGGCAATGTGAGCCGGATGGTGTCTTATGGCAAAGAGACGGTGGCGGCGTTGGAGGCCTGGCAGAGTGTGCAGCCGCACTACAGTCGTCACGTGGAGTTTGTGTTTAGCAGCGAACGAGGCGCATTGAGCACCAGTGGTCTGTACCAGATTTTGCACCGGCTGGCGGTACGTGCCGGCGTGGGAGGCCGGCACAATCCGCACAGTTTCCGTCACGCCCTGGCCCGCCGGTTGTTGAAAAACCACGCCGATATGGGGACGGTGAGCGAGCTGTTGGGACACAGCGATATTGATACGACCCACAAATTCTATGCACGCTGGTCCAAGGCGGAACTGGCTAAACGTCACCACCAGTATGGTGGAACACTCGACTGACGAGCGTTTTAGAACACTGGCACGTACTCATATATAGGACACTTGTGAGTGTTCGAGAGTAAAAAAAAGGACCTCTGTCAGACGAGGATTTTGCGAATCCTATCCCTGATGGAGGTCCTTTCCGTTGGGCAAAAATGATGGCTTATGGTATCATGAGACCGAAAATCACTCTAGTCTCCGGAGCCATGTGCGGGCGTTCGAGTCGCCCCGGGGGTATGTAATTGGTAAAGACAAGTAGTAACTCTACCATTTCCCCTAGACCGCTTCACCTTTTTCGGGTGAGTGGTCTATTTTTTCCTCACATCTAACTCCAAGCCACTTTATTTTATGGGAAATTCTTCCCATTCAATGAAAACCCCCAGTTTCTGGTCTTCCTAACCTGCAGGAATCGTGATAAACTATGTCTATACACCCGATCAGTAATCTGTGAGTTATTCTATCAAGTGGAGGTTTAGCCATGCCGGAACAAGATCCCCAAAAATTAAGTGGGCTGCAACCCGAAGACGAGAATGAGAAGCCCATCCGTATTCTGTATGCTGAAGACACCGAGGTTATTCGGAATGTTATGGCCCAGACGTTAGAAATTTATGGTTACAGAGTAGCCACGGCTAAAACGGTCAAGAAGGGGTCGAAATGGCCTTGCAGTGGAAGCCTGACCTGATCCTGATGGATTTACGGATGCCGGTCATGGATGGTTATCAAGCCATTCAAGCGATAAAAGTCAATCCAAACACTCGCCATATTCCCATTTTTGTAGTTTCGGCCTGGAATAGTCAAAGAGAGATAGATCAAGCCAGAGCAGCCGGCGCTGATGCGTTTTTTGTAAAACCCACCGATATAAAGCGGCTTAACCAGGCCATTAAAGGCGCTGTGACCCCTTCCTGACCTGAATTGTTCTGAGCGTAAGATCCTCATTGGACAAGAATTGTCCTACTGCCCCTAAACCGGCCCTCTTCCAACCGGCGAGCCTGGCCCAGCAGCACCAGCGTTTCCAGCAATTCCTCGACCCGGGCCGGACGCGCGCCATTGACACCGGCGGCCACCTGTTTGGCCGTCACCACCCCTCCCGCCGCCAGCAGCGCCTGCCGCACAGCCTGAGCCTGCTCGGCCATTGTGGCCGGCCAGGGTTTCTTTTCCTCGACCTTGACTTCAACCTAAACTTTCTCTTCAATCAAGGCTGCCTGGTGGCTGCCGGCGCAGCCGCTGCGCCGGCCTGGTACTCCGGCCTGAGCCAGCGAACCAAGCCCCGCGCCTCTTCCGCCGCCCGCCCGGCGTTGAGGGCGATGAAATCGGCCGGGGGCCACTCGGCGGGGCGGGGGTTGAGATATTTGTAGGCCGGGACGCGGGCGGTCTCGTCGGGCACTTCCTGGCCGGTCACCGGGTGGGGCTTGGTGGTCCGGCCATCTCAGCGGGTCACGGGCCGGCTCTCACGGTCCGGCAACGGCTCGACACTGTCCCAGGCCAGCACGGCGTCCCGGTGCTCGATGTTGTGGTAATTCTTGATGATCGGCGTCGGCGGCTGGACCTGGTCGCGGGTGCGGAAGTGCCACTACAAAAAGCCGATCCACAGCACCAGCTCGGCAATGGCCGCCGCGCGGGGATTGACCTCCAGCCCCAAAAACTGCTGGGGCGTGACCATGACCCCTTCCATTTCCAGGGCCATCTGGCTCTAGCCCAGCTCCTTGAGGGTGTTAAGGACCTCACCCTCCAGCCGCTTGAGCTGTTCCAGGGCCACATACAAAAAATTGCCCGACCCACAGGCGGGGTCGAGGATTTAAACCGTGGCCAGGCGGTGTTGAAAGGCTTCCACCTCGGCGACGGCTTTGGCCGTGTCACCTGCTTCGACCCGCAGGGCGGCGGCAACCTGTACCTCGGCCCACTCGGCCCGCAGCGGCTCGACGTAGGCGCGGGGGGTGTAGTGCGCGCCCAGCTTGTGCCGTTCGATGGGGTCGAGGGCGCGTTCCAGCAGAGTGCCGAAGATGGCCGGCTCGCCTCGCACCAATTGGATTGGGCGGCTTCGACCAGCAGGCAGATTTGGCCGGCAGACAGGGGCAGCGCGACCAGCTCGGCAAAGAGGCCGCCGTTGAAAGGGAGAATTTCGGCGCGCAGGGCGACGGAAAAACCGCCGGTGTTCATGGCGCGCCACAACTCTTCCAGCAGCGGTTTGAAGGCGGCCGGGTTGACCTGGGTCTCGGCCAGAATTTGGGCAAAGCTCCTGGCCGGCAGCAGGCCGACATCTTCGGCGAACATGGTAAAGAGGCAGCGCATCAAAAAGTTGGTGACGATTTCGGTGGGATAACTGCCTTCCAGCGACCTGGCCAGTTGGGCCAGCCGGGCGGCAATCTCGCGGGTGACGCGGGCGCTGCGGCGCGTCGGGTCCAGGCTGAGCGGGTCGAGCCAGACCTGACGGAGGATCCGGCGCGCGTCCTCCCGCTGCAAATCGGCCAGGCTCAGGCGGTAGGTATGCGGGTCAGGGAAAGGGATATAGTGGCCGCCGGTAAAGACCCCTGATTGCTTGCCAGCCGGGGGTCTTTTGTTTGTGTCGTTTTATTTTAGCACGACTCTACCTGTCCTGACAACCCCTCAAAAGCGGCCGTTTGATAGGTGGGACAAGCTTCTGTCTGCAGAGTATCAGCAGCGACAGCGGCCTTATCGAGGTGATTTACTTATCAAGCACCCGGCGCACCTTCGCCGCCAGGGTGTCCGGCGAAAAAGGTTTGGACAGAAACTCAACCTCGGCCGTTAACAACCCATGCCGAACCACGGCATCGTCGGTGTAGCCGGACATAAAGAGGACTTTTATGGAGGGTTGGAACGCCTTTAGCCGCTCGGTCAGGTCTCGGCCACTCATCTGCGGCATGATCACATCGGTGAGGAGTAAATCAATCGGTCTCTGGTGCTGGCCAGCCAGCAACAAAGCCTCGTCCCCGTGGCGAGCCTCCAGGACCGTGTAGCCTTTGCTTTTCAAGGTACGCCCTATCAGATTGCGCACCCCTTCTTCATCCTCGACCAGCAGGATCGTCTCGGTACCAGCGTGGCTGACCGGTGGCGTTGGAGGAACAGCCACATCCGGGATGGGTTCACCGGCGGGTAAATAGATCTTAAAGGTTGTGCCGTGACCAGGCTTGCTGTAAAGTGTGATGTCGCCGCCGCTTTGCTTGATAATACCGTAGACGGTAGCCAGCCCCAGGCCGGTACCCTGACCTACCTCTTTGGTCGTGAAGAAGGGTTCGAAGATATGGGCCTGGGTGGGCGCATCCATCCCCTGGCCGGTGTCGGTCACCGCCAGCATCACGCAGGGTCCATGGGGAGCTTCGGGATGAGTTTTGAGATAATTGTCGTCGAGCCGGACATTGCCGGTCTCGATGGTCAGCATGCCGCCGGTCGGCATAGCATCGCGGGCGTTGACAGCCAGATTGACGATGACCTGTTCGATTTGGCCGGGGTCGGCCTTGACCGGCCACAGTCCTGGCTGAAGCACCAGCACCAGGTTGATATCTTCGCCGATGAGTCGCCCCAGCATTTTGTGGAGATTGGTCACCAGATCATTCAGGTCGAGGTTGGTCGGGGCCAGCATTTGCTTACGGCTGAAGGCGAGCAACTGCCGGGTGAGGGCGGCGGCCCGTTCAGCCGCCCGCCGGATCTGCTCCAAATCTTTGCGCAGCGGATCTCCACCGGGTATCTGGGGTTGCATCAGATCACAGTAACCCCGGATCACCGTGAGTAGGTTATTAAAATCGTGCGCGATGCCCCCGGCCAGTCGGCCAACACTTTCCATTTTGTGGGCCTGGCGCAACTGTTCCTCAAGCTTCGCCTGAGCCTCCTCGGCCTGCCTGCGCTCGGTAATATCGTGGGCTGTACCGACCACCTTGACCGGCCGGCCGGTTCGCTCGTCGAGGACTACATTGGCCCGGTCGTGGATGTAGCGGATGCTGCCATCGGGTCGCACAATGCGGTATTCATAAGAGATTTCTGTGCGCTCCTGGATGGCTTTGAAGATCATCTGCGTTGCAAATTCGCAATCATCCGGGTGGAGGCAACTACGGAAGAGTTTCGAGGTGGCCTGGACCGATCGCGGTTCGAAGCCGAGGATGCGGTAATATTCATCTGACCACAATTGGGGTTCAACAATCTCCAGCTCAGGGGTCACTTTCACCTCCCAACTACCGAAATGGGCCATCCGCTGCGCCACCGCCATATTTTCCGCCATTTCATGCAATGCTTCTTCCGCCCGCTTGCGCTCGTTGATGTCTTCCTTGATCGCCAGAAAATGGGTGATTTCACCCTGCTCATTCAAAATTGGCGAAATGGTTGCCGCTTCCCAGTAAAGGTCGCCGTTCTTCTTCCGGTTCTGAAACTCACCCCGCCACTGGCCGCCCGAGGTAATCGTGTCCCACAGCCGTTGGTATTCCTCCGGTGACGTGTACCCCGATTTCAGAAGGTTTGGATTCTGGCCGATGGCTTCGGCCAGAGTATAGCCGGTGACCTGGGTAAACTTAGGGTTCACGTACTCGATATTACCCATCGTGTTGGTGATAACAATGGACGCCGGACTTTGTTCCACTACGCGCGAAAGTTGGCGGAGTTGGTCATTCGCCCGCCGCTGCTCCGTTATATCGCGGCTGACCGAACCGATCTGGTACCCCTGGTCCGTTTTGATCGGAAAGACGGTCTGCTGAAGGAACCGGCGCGTTCCATCCGGCTTCATTACCTGTGCTTCAAGGGTCTTGTTAAAAATGAACGATTGACCCGTGCGCAGTGCCTCCACAATAGTCTGCTTATTGCGCTCATAACGCTCAAGCGTCCGCACTTCCGGCGGCAGCATCTCCTGCTGCACCTCCCAGGACGGTCTACCGATAACCTGGGCGCGTCTTAACCCGGTAATCTCTTCGGACGCCTGATTCCACTCGATAATCAAGCCTTGCTCGTCTACCAGGATGAAACCTTCGGACGACTGCTCGATAAAACTGCGAATTTTTTGCTCGCTCTCGCGCGTGGCTTCCTCTATCCGCCGGCGCTCGGTAATATCATGCACAAAAGCCAATATCCTGCCATCAGCCATCATTTGCTTCCTGATTTCCACCGGCAACAGGCGACCATCTTTGCAGCACAGCCGGCGCTCGATAAGCATGCTTTGGCCGGTACGGAGTTCAGCCAGGCGAATCGGCTGGCTAACCAGGTCTTCGGCCGGAATCAAATCCTGTATGGAGAGATGTAGCAATTCCTCACGCGAGTAGCCCAGCATCTGGCAGCTCTGCCGGTTGACCTCCAGGTAAGACCCCTGAGGGTCGGCGATAAAAATACCATCGCCGGCCTGTTCAAAGAGGACTTGGTATAATTCCTCCGAAGCATAATGAGACGTAATTTCTCCAATTTGCCTCTTCTGTTTGTGGTTCATCAGTACACCTCCGGGATTTGGAAAATGAGAGCAACCAGTGGCGTGACAACTGAGGACTAAAGCCAAACAAAAAGCGCCGCCTTTTGCCCAGGCGGCGCAAGTATGCTACCATAGCACGACAAACCGGGCTGGTGGTTGCTCACCTGATCCGGGCCAAGCCCCACGCTTCCTACGGGCTGCCGCCCTGCGGTCGGTTCAGGGCTGCAGGCGGTCGCGGGGCTTTTTCATTGCCAGTATAACATAATCGGGCCGGCTTGACAATGGGCTTTCAGATGCTTATTTGACCGATTGGAGGGCCACGAAGATGAATAAAGAAGACTTTCTGAAACTAAACGTGGTAGCGGAAGGCAAAGAAGCAGTGAAAGATAGATCCGATCCTCTTTAACTCCCTTCCAGGCCCGCCAGGGTCGTCGTAAGTTCAGTTTCTAAATAAACGGAGGAACTCTATGTATAAAAGTATAATCGTATTATCTATCCTCGGGTTGATGCTGGTCTTGGCTGGTCCGGCCTTAGCTATCACCTACGGTCAGCCCGATGGCAACCGGCACCCATTTGTGGGCGCCTTGGTCGGTACCTTCAATGACCAGACTTATCCGTACTGCTCCGGCACGTTGATCTCACCAACGGTGTTTCTCACGGCTGCCCATTGTGACATCGGCACAGCCACGGTCTATGTCACCTTCGATACTCAGTACACCGCGAAATCAAAGTTATATCGAGGCACATTCCACGGTGACCCCAGTTACAACCAAGCGCAGAACGATCCCCATGACATTGCCGTTGTTGTGCTCGATAAGCCAATCAAAAACCTCACTCCGGGCCAATTACCTGGTCTTGGCCAATTCGATCAACTAGCTGGTGATCAGAAGTTCACTTCGGTCGGCTACGGAGGGCAAGAACCGGTTAATCAACCGGGCGGACCGGTGATTGGCTATCTTGACCGGCGTGAGTATTCCGTCGGGACGCTGAACGCCATCAACCCGGCCTGGCTGCGTATCTCTCAGAATCCGGCAAAAGATGATGGCGGTACATGCTATGGGGATTCGGGCGGTCCCAACTTCCTGGGCGCTGGCGGTGAGGAAACGAATATCGTGGCGGCAATAACAATCACCGGCGACACCTTTTGCCATGCGACCAATGTTACCTATCGGACCGATACTCCGTCAGCCCGCGACTTCTTGAGTGACTTCGTCGCGCTCCCTTAATAACCCTTTCCTACTACTACAACCGCACTTTACAATGATACGCCGTTTGGGCAAAATATTTTATTTTATGGGAAATTCTTCCCATTCAATGAAAACCCCCAGTTTCTGGTCTTCCTAACCTGCAGGAATCGTGATAAACTATGTCTATACGCCCGATCAGTAATCTGTGAGTTATTCTATCAAGTGGAGGTTTAGCCATGCCGGAACAAGATCCCCAAAAATTAAGTGGGCCGCAACCACAAGACGAGAATGAGAAGCCCATCCGTATTCTGTATGTTGAAGACACTGAGGTTATTCGGAATATTATGGCCCAGACGTTAGAAATTTATGGTTACAGAGTAGCCACGGCTAAAAACGGTCAAGAAGGGGTCGAAATGGCCTTGCAGTGGAAGCCTGACCTGATCCTGATGGATTTACGGATGCCGGTCATGGATGGTTATCAAGCCATTCAAGCGATAAAAGTCAATCCAAACACTCGCCATATTCCCATTTTTGTGATTTCGGCCTGGAGCAGTAAAAGGGAGCAAGATCAAGCCAGAGCAGCCGGTGCTGATGCGTTTTTTGTCAAACCCACCGATATGAGGCGGCTTAACGAAGCCATTAAAGTTGCTGTGACCACTTCCGCGCCTAAATTATTCTGAGCGCACGACTCTACCCGTCCTGACACCTCCTCCGACGCTACAATTTCATAACGATACTGTTCGCTCCGCCATCCTTTTGAATCGCTGCCTGTAGCAAAAAACCTCTTCCACGTGAAAGAGGCTTTGTGTTTGGCCGGCGATGGGGTTCCTACTGTCCTCAAAGTTACAACTAATAGAGAAAACTTGCTAAAATTCCGGTTCATTTTATGATACAATGGTACGGCATCCAGACGTCCGGAGTAACTTCGGTTACGTCGTGCTGGCGCCCCTCGCTGTTTATAGTCAAAACACAGCGGTCGGATAAAGAAAGCGATCACCTTACCGATGAAAAAACAAGTGTCTAATAAGAGCAAGATACCGGCCAAGCAGTTGGCCGTACGGCCAACTTTGCGGAGAACGCATCTCCCCGCGTCTCAAGCAAACGGGACGACAGCTACTCAACAGGCCAGGCTTGGCCCTGCCTCCCTGACCCCCGCTGAAGTGCTGCAACTGCAGCGCACCCTGGGTAACCAGGCCGTTGATCAATTTAGGGCCGGGGCGATTCAACCCCGGCCGGTTCAAGCAAAAAGGTCAGATCAGCCAGGGGGTCAACCCATTCTCCAAAGTAGATCCGTTTCTCCGGGGCTTGCCCTGCCGCCAGTGCAATCAGGGTCGCTCTCACGATCAGAGTTTGATGGCCTGATGCAGCAGCATTTTGGGGTGGGGCGGGTGTTCAACGGTAGCCGGACTGATCAGGAGAATGAGTTACGCCAGACGCCCGGGAATTCCAGCCTGGCCTTTAACCCACCGGATTGGCAAGATTGGAATCCCGGGTCTGACTCGACCCTATATGCCCAGATTGCCAATGCTTTTCGCCAGTACGCCGAAACCTTTGGCGGAATACCGCCGGTCCAGGAAATCGGCTTTTTCAATGTAAGATACGCCTACGACCACACTTCAGCCCGAGTGGTCACCGAGCGAAACGTACCGGCCGTGTTTGGGGGTGGTACCCTCCTGATTTACCGTTACATCACGACCAGCGCCAAGGCCTTGCCAACCGGGCGCAGTACGTCCGGCAAGGCCCCACTGCCGCTGCCGTTGCGAGAGGACACAGTCTCAAGAATCATTACCCACGAATTGGCCCACGGCCTGGTGGAAGTAGCGCTGACGCCAGCCAGTACGGGTGGAGCGGCGGGACAGGCGCCAGACCCTCAACTCTTGACTGATTATAAGACTGCCGTGGGCTGGACCGCCGGGGCTGCTCCCAGATTGTTCGATATTGGGGCGCCGGCCGTCCAGCAGGCCATTGCCGCCGGCACAGTGCCGGACAGCACCTATGAAATCACCCAGGCCAACTGGAATGAGCCACGATGGATCGAGCAGCCCATCTCCAGCTATATGACGACCCATCCTGCCGAGGATTTCCCGGAAGCAGTGATGGCCTATGTTGTTCAGCCGGACCTGCTCAGAACCCGGTCCCCGCGCCGGTTTCAATTTATCGCCACGCGGGCGAATCGATTAGGCCCATTATTACGGCAAATTGGGCCTGCTTCGCGCTGAGGGGCAATTTCCCAACAAGCGATAGCGACCGGCACTATGCCTGAAAGACCCTATAACCCACCCGCACCTTCTCCAGCCGCTCCGGCAGGATACGTACCCCAATTCCCAGCCCGGTGGGCACTGTGATGGTTGAATCTTCATTATTCAAGGTAAAATCCGGCTCGGCAATATCTTCGTTGTAGTAGCGATTGGTGGCGGAAATGTCGCCGGGCAGGGTGAAGTTGGGCAAGGTGGCCAGGTGGAGGTTGAACGCCCGGCCCACGCCCGTTTCAAGCATTCCCCCGCACCAGAGAGGGATACCCGCCTCGAGACACATCTCATGGATGGCCAGGGCGTTGCTCAAGCCGCCCACCCGGCCCACTTTCATATTAATAATCCGGCCGGCTTTGATCTCGATGGCCCAACGAGCGTGCAGCGGCGAGTGGATACTTTCGTCAAGACAGATGGGGGTTTGGAGCTGGCGCTGCAGCTTGGCGTGGTCGGCAATGTCGTCGTAATGGAGGGGCTGCTCGATCATCAACAGGTTGAGCGCGTCCATTTCACGGAAAAGGGGGGCATCCGCCAGGGTAAAGGCGGAATTGGCGTCGGCCATGAGCTTGAGGGTGGGGTAGCGCTCACGGACAGCGGTAAGAGGTGTCAGCTCCCAGCCCGGCTCAATTTTCATTTTGATGCGGCGGTAGCCCTGCTGGATAAATTGGTCCACGCGCTCTAATTGAGCTTCCAGAGTCGGCTGGATGCCGATGCTGACGCCGACCTCAACCCGCTCGCGCACCCCTCCTAGCAATTTAGAGAGTGAGACACCCTCAGCCTGGGCCAGCAAATCCCAGACGGCGTTTTCCAGGCCGGCCTTGGCCATGGGATGGCCCCGCACCCATTGATAACGGGCTGTGACCTCCTGCGGGGTCGTTACCGTTTGGCCCAGGGTCGGCGGAATTAAAAAGTCACTCAGGATATGCCAGGCCGTCTGGACTGTTTCATAGGAGTAGCCGGGATCATCGGCGGCCACGCACTCGCCCCAGCCGACCAGGCCCTCGCTGTAAACCGCCACCAGGATGCACGGGCGGGTCACCTGTGTGCCGAAACTGGTGCGGAAGGGGGCCACCAGCGGCTGGGAAATGTGGTGCAGTTCGATGCGCTCGATTTTCATAACATTGCCACCCTTTCCAAAATTCCAACTTCAAAAGCTCTCTCAATTTGAGGCGTCGGGATGTTCCGTGGGGAGCAAACTTCGACCCTCTACTAATTGTCCGGCTGCCAATCTTTTTGGAGCAAATAAAAATTGCGGTCGTCGCCCCGGCCAAGATCAACGGCGGTGTAGCCAGCGCCAAAGTACGCCTCAAAAACCTCGCGGGTGTGGAGCCGCCACTGCAAGGCTAAGTCAGGGGCAGCGGCTTTGAGCGCGGGGAAGTCGGGCGGGATTTGGAGCCAGCAAAAGGGCGCATGGGGAGGGTCAAAGGTGGAGGGGGCGGTCAGGAAACCGCTGCGAAGGACTGAGGCCGGATTAATCAGGGGATAGGGGGAGTTGGCAGGAGTGCGGGCCGGGGTCTGATGGGCCAGCAGCCGCCGGGCAACATGGGCCGAAGCGATCCACCAATCCACCCGGAAACGGTCGCTGGGAAGGCCGCGATTGAGGGCATCAGGCATGTCGCCGTAGAGGTGGCGCAAGTAAGTGTTACAAACCGCCCCCAATTTGTTGAGGTTAAGATAGGCATTTCGCCCTTGCAGGGGATCAAAGGTCCAGGTCACCAGATCGAACTGGCGGGCCAGGGCAGCCTCGCGCTGGGCTAATTTTAATTGATACCCAACCCCGCTGCTCTGATAGGCGGGCAGCACGCCAGTCTGGTGCGAGACTAGTTTGAGGCGATTCGCTGGGGTGAGGCCCGGCAGGCTGTAAGAAAAACCGATTGGCTCAGTTCCATCCAGGGCCAACAGCACAATCCCCCCTTCTTTGGCAAGAATTAGAAGCAGTGAGGTCGGAGTGACGTCCAGTTCCATCGTGCCCCAAATTATTATTTGCAGCCGCTCGATAGCCTGACATTCTGCAATTGTGGTCACGGGGCGAATTGAGATAGTCATAGAACGTGAGGAAAATTCTACTACAATCAGTCCGAAACGTAAAGATTAAACGCCAGGGGACGTATAAACAAGGGAGGAACCGGCC
Source organism: Anaerolineales bacterium (assembly GCA_015075185.1). GTDB lineage: Bacteria > Chloroflexota > Anaerolineae > 4572-78 > J111 > DSQQ01. Next base: position 44,063 of record JABTUW010000009.1, read on the forward strand.
AACTTATTTACATAAAAGTTTCTGCTCAAGATTGCCAATTCCAGGGTACGGGGGTATAATGATAAGGGTATAACCTGTCGTTATACTATATGTTGTGGAAGAATAGGCTTTTTTAGCTATATGTAGTATAATGGGCTGGCAGGCACCTGGTTGGGCGAACGACCCACTGAAAGCGAAAGACAAAGCAAGCAGATTTTAGCGTGGCTGCGCATCTTCGCATCTTGAGCAGCTTTATGGTAGGATAAAGGAGACAGTCGGTAAATTTATCTTACGCAAAGGAAAGCTCACTAAAGCGCCATGCAACAAGTTAAACGAAGAAATCCCTACCTGGGATTAATTATCGTCGTCGGCACGTTAACAATTTTAATGTTTATTTTGCTCGTAGCGGTTGGCACTTTTTTGTTTTCGGGTCAATTTAGCTCCGCCCAATCCGGGGGGGGGAGTGTCCTAAGAGGCAGAAATCCCCTGAACGCGGTCAACGTTGAGGAAATTGATCCGGCGCTGGCCCTGGCCTCACTGGGGGGGGTGTCTGAAGCAGACGTAATTATCGAGGCTATTAACAAATCACGACCCGAAACAGCTCTGGCCGCCCTGGCCTATTATCCAACGTTGAACGATAAGGAAAGCGCGGGGGATTTTTTACTTTTAGCCGGAGCTTACCAGGCCCAGAATAATCCAGAGAAAGCGATCTTTTGTTATCAAATGGCCGGTTTGATTGCAGCGCTCAGCCCTAATTTACCGGATACGGTCCGAGCCGACATATTTTTGGAAGCCGGCGAAAGATTGAGCAAGCTAAACCAGGCAGATTGGGCTAAATTTTATCTGGATCAAGCCTTTGTGGTTGCGGCTAAAAGTCCTTTTTTGCAAGGGGCGCACCGCCGCCTGGTATTTGAGCGGCTGCAAAAAGATTACCTGGGGCTAAATGAGCGAGAATTGGCCCGAAAAAGTTTAGACCTGACCGCCAAGCCGGTAGGTGCGGCAGTGGATCCCGGGACGCAGCTCTTTATTTTGCCCCAGGCTAGTGAAGCCATTGCCCTGCCACTTTCGACTCAGGAAGCTGAGGCAAACCGCTGGAGCAAAGCACAAGAACTGGCAGCGCTGCTGGTTGAGCGAGGCGGTCATGCGCCCGAGTCAGCCAAAGAGGCGCTCAAAGAAGCGTTACTGGCAGAAGATGGGGAAAAATTGCCCTTTTACACCCAGGAGTTAAATGCGGCGGCCCAACTCTCCAGAAAAATAGATATTACGATTGCGCAAATAGAGTGGTTGTCAACAAAATATCGCATCGCTCGCGGGGCTTATGGGTTAAGCCTGGTGCCCGAGTGGGAAGCTCAAGCAGAACAAATTCGGGCCGAGCTGACCAAAACTTATGAAGCACTCTATGCGCTGTATGCGGATTTGATTGTCGCTTTACCGGAAGTTTCTCAAATTGATAAGGCGACCGAGGAAAGGCTCCGCCGTGAAGTTTTAGCCGGCGAATTGGGGCGGTACCCAAACTATCCCGAGGAGCAGCGGCGCAAACAGCTTTTAGACGCATCCAACCAGTTGCTGACCACGCAGCCTGAACTCGGTCTTTTTGTGGGCGTTGGTCAGGCAGCCGGCCGAGAGATGTACCGCTTGGTGTCGCCCGAGTGAGCAGGGGGCAAGTTGCAGGCAGTCGTTTACCCGTGATAAGCTGCAACCTGCGACTTGCAGCTTGTAACCTGTTAGGAGAGAGTGTATGTCGAATTTAGGCAATTTAATAACCATTTTATTGGCGATGATTGTGGGGCTGATTATTCTGACATTGATCTGTTTGTTGACCATTTTTCTAAATCCCAATGTCTTTTTCAACCCCCTCAGCCCTAATCGCGCCACGGCCATTGCCGCCACCCGGTTGGCACAAATACCCACCTCTACCAACACCCCACCCCCACCCGCCACCTATCCACCAACCTGGACGCCCAGCGCCACCTCCACCCCGGCTCCGACCAAAACCGCCACCGACACCCGTACCCCCACCCCCACCAGAACGGACACACCCACCAGCACCAATACCCCGACCCAGACCCCCACTACGGTTGTCCCGCCGACCTTTACCCCTGTGCCGCCTTACCCTTTTATCGCTTCCAGCGGTCCTGAGAGCAAAAATAACTGCGCTAATATCAAGTTGATGTATTCAGTTTTTGGCGCTGACAATGAGCCAATCTCCGGTTTTCAAGTAGAGTACGGTGAAATCGGCGTGCGGGGCAGTGTCTTTCAGACCGGGCCAACTGAGTTCCATGAATTCTATGGAGTAACCCTGGTTCCTGGCACCAGCAAAGCCGCGGCCAGGCGGTCACACAACTGGTTTGCCTACCTAATCCAAAATGGGCAAAAAGTAAGCAAAGCCCTGCTCTTCTCCACCGATCCTATGTATGCCGATCCCAGTGAAAGCTGCAGCAACGACAACAACAGCAACGGCAACAGTAACAGCAACACCAATGACAACAGCAGCAGTAATACCAACAGCAACGATAATAATGGCTGTATCCCCGACCCCTGCACCAGCGAGGATGCAACCAATGTCAAACACGTTGTCTTCCGGCCTGAAGAACTGCTGGTAACAACGGCTACCCCGACGCCCCGGCTCGGTCTCTGCATCCCTCCTTATGCAAGTTTCTTATTGGAGCGTAGCTGTAATGACTGCCCCACCCAAGCCGATGCGCAACGCTTGTTTGTCGCGGTGGGCGGCCCCCGGGTAGACATTTATGATTTTGACCGTGATCGTGACGGCATCGCCTGTGAAGATTTGCCGACGGGTCGAGTGTTGCAGTGTTCCGATTTTGCCAGCCAGGCTCAGGCCCAGGCTGCCTTTAATGCCGCTGGCGGGAATAACAAGAACACCGACGCGCTGGACCCTGACCGTAATGGTATCGCCTGTGAACAACTTCCTTAGTTAGGGTAGAGAAATCAGTTGAAAGACAGGCACTCAAGCTTGTCCCCACTGTAGGCCACCCTTCAGTGTAGCCTACCAAAAAACAGTGAGGTAAGAACCATGATGATTCAAAGATTAGACAATCGTTGGACTACGGTGTTATTGGCGCTGACGCTGGGCATGACCCTCCTATCGGTGCTCTGCTACGCCACGATCTTTATTCAGCCCAACGTCCCGTTTAATCCTCTCAGCCCCAGCCGGGCGACTGAAGTGGCGCTGCGAAACCCGCCGCCAGTCGCCACTCAGGTCGTCATCGTTGCCACCCCTGATCAATCCTACCCGGCCACCTGGACGCCTACGCCGACCCGCACCCCAGGCCCAACCAAAACCCCCACCGACACGCGCACCCCCACCCCAACCAAAACGCCCAGCCCAACCTTGACCCCGACCCCGACCGACACCAACACCCCTCTCCCACCAACCCGGCCCCCGACGCCCACCGCCACGCCGACACCCTTTGGCTATTTTGTTTCTTCCCACTCCAGCGAGAATAACTGCGCCGACATCGGCCTCAAAGGAGTCGTCAATGGGCCGGATGGTCTGCCCAAAGCCGGGGTAGAAATTCAGTACGGCGAATTGGGGGTCTCCGGCAGTCAGTTTACCGCCCGCACCGACGGCAACGGCCGTTATGGAGCGCTGCTGCTGCCCGGCAGCAACAAAGTAGCGGCGACCTCCTCCCACAACTGGTTTGCCTATGTGGTCGAAAATGGGCAACGGGCCAGTGAAGAATTTAAATTTACGACCGACCCGATCTATGCTAGAAATCCAAAGCATTGCAATGATTTAGATGATGACGAGGAGGATATTAACGACTCAGACCGCAAAGGCTGCATTCCCAATCCGTGCAGCAGTTCAGATGCCATTCAAATCAAAATCATCAACTGGCAGTTGAAACTTCAGTAAATGGATACAATGAGCAAAAGCCTCTGATTATTACCGCCCGGCTTGTCATAAAGTAAGAAATCAATGTCTAAAACCCCCAATTTTTGGGGGTTGGCGTGGGATAATAAGTGTGATAGGATAGAGGCTATAGGGTCCACACTTTAGCCTTAATCCTTTCGAGAAACAACCCGCTCTGTCATAGAAGCGGGTTGTTTCTTTTTTCGGCCCTCTTGCGTTTTGGACGTATCTGCATACACTGGTCGAACAAAAATCGCTAAGCCCATGAGGGAGTGAAATGTCAGTTACAATTCCTGAATCGCATCGAGACCTGCTTGAAAAACCTATTGTCGTTACCTTGGCGACCATAACTCCCACCGGCCAGCCTCATCTTACAGCTATCTGGCGTTATTTCGATGGAACACATATCCGGTTTATTACCAGCCGGGGCTTGCAGAAAGAAAAGAATATGCGAGCTAACCCCCTGGTCAGTGTGATGACCCTTGATCCGCAGAACTCTGGACGGTATTTGGAAATCCGAGGCATTGTTGAGGAAATGGTTGAGGAGGGCGCTGTCGAACAGCTCGACCAGATCACTCAACTCTACACGGGCAAGCCAACCTACTATGGCTATATTGTGCCCTTAAAGGATAAGGGTAAACGCACCCACGTCATCTGTAAAATCAGACCGACGAGGGTGGTTACGAGAGGTTAAGTCACGGTGGTGCTTTTATATACCTTTGGGAGAACCGGAGATGATGAAAGTTAAATTACCCGGCGCACAATTTAAAGTCTATCTTGATTTCCTTGACGAAGAAAAAAATGTTGTGGCCAAAATTGAAAAAGTGCCTAAAACTAATCGAGATGGAGATGTAGTCGTTAGATTAAAGCCAGGAGATGTTCCGCCTGAAAGTAAATATGTTCAACTCGTAGCTGAGATCGAGGGGCAGGCGATAAAATCTGGATTGTCTTCCGTTAGTGTCCAGGAAACATTTCTTAGCAGCGAAAAGGACCAGGGTCCCCAATTCACGGATACATCTCAGGAATCTCTGGATTTTGGCCAAGCAATTATTAATCTACTTGAGGCGCGTAAGAAGCTGTTTCTTTGGGAAAAGGAGAATAAAGCCCTGGAGGACGAGGCCACCAGAATTGCCGCCTATGAGAGCATGACTTACGAAGAAAGGCTTAAGGCTGTACATGAAAAGTGGGCAACTGATAAATTGCCCCTTACCGCAATGACCGAACAAGAATTGTTGGATTGGCGGGCTGAAAACGCACGCCAGGGAGAGCAATTGGATAATTTCCTGTGGAACCATGAAAACCACGCTGTTTTTCTTAAAGGGATCAAGAAACTGTATGAATATCTGACGGACAAAGAGAAACAAACCATTAAGGAGTTACTTGAAGCGAAAAAGTGGGGTAATGAAGAGTTAGAAAGAGTTAAGGAGATTATCGAAACAGCTCAGTGGTTCAACAAGATGGAGTCCCGTCTTTAAGAAATATCATCTTGCCCTCTCGTAGGAGGATTTAGGGGAGTTCATCAATACAGATAAAATTGTTTCATCATTTGCCTGCTCACTCTGAGCTTGTTGAGCCAGTTGCATGTAAAGAGAGTGACAGAATTGACGAAAACGTGCTCGCTCACTCCGGCAGTAAGCGCAATCCGAGTTGGATAAAAGCCGCTGCCCACATACCGGGCAAGGGCCTAGAGTTGATTGGTTGGTGACCACGTTTATCGTCCAGGTGGTGGGTATAACTGATCGCAATCCACGAGGCAGGGAGTGGATAATGGCGCAGGGCAGCAGGCTCGAAGTTGCATAGGGTGAACCCAATTAATGAAAGAGCGCCAGAGAAGAATTCGCCAGTATTAGCCTGCTCGCCCTACATTATCATCATAGCACTGAGCTAAAAGAAAGCTGTAAGAAAACTGTGTGAAATCAGTTAGAGTTTAACCTAGCTTAAATCTCCCGCAGGAGATTTTGTTCTTCATTGGCCTAAACCTTCCTCTGAAGCTCTAATTTGACATCCTTTCAAAATCCGATAAAATGCGGACTGAACATTTGTTCTAGCACCTTACCAGCAACTCTTTGATGAACGCGGAGGGAGGCCGTGCCTTCAAAGAAGAAAAGACTGGATGCAACCGTTGCATTCATTCAACGGCGGTGGGGATCGGCTGCGATTAGTAAAGGCAAGCCAGTTCAACCCACTGCCGATGTTCCCCACATTCCCACCGGCTTTACCAGTCTGGATAAAGCTCTGGTCGGAATCGGTGGCATTCCCCGCAGCCGCCTGACTGAAATTACTGCTGAAAAAACAGCCGGGATGACGACCCTGGCCCTTAAAGTTATCGCTAACGCGCAAGCCGAACGAGATATGGCCGCTTATCTTGACCTGGGAGCCATCTTTGACCCGGACTATGCCAGTCGTTGCGGCGTGAATCTAAGTAAACTCCTGCTGGTCCGTCCCCAAACCGTTCAGGAGGCCCTGGAAATTACCCACTCACTGATAGGCAGTCGGGGGGTAGGTGTTTTGATCTTTGACTCGGTCACACACCTCTTGGCTGACCCCACCAATGTTCAATTCTTGTCGGCAGCGCTGAATAAGATGCTGCCCACGCTCGCCAAATCTCCTTGTGCGCCGATTTTCCTTACATCCCTACCCACGCCCCTCGTTGATTTCACCCTGCCCCATACCACTGTCCGCCTGTTGTTTGAAAAGGAACGCTGGCTTAACAAGGGACGCGATATTCGGGGGTATGAAGCACGGGTTAGTGTGCAAAAGAATAAGCTGGGCACAGCCGGTCGCAGCGCCAAGATCTCCATCATCTTTAACGGCACCGTCAGAGGGGATGCGACATGATTGCCTGTGTCCGTATTCCTTACTTCGCCGCTGCCGTGGAACACCGAGAAGACCCGCTGCTAGCAAACCTCCCCCTGCTTATTCACGACCACGAACGGATTTGGGCCGTTTCCAGGGAAACCGCCAAGCGGCAAATCACTCCGGGGCTGCCCCTACGACAAGCGCAAGACCTTTGTCCCCAAGCTCGTCTCATCCCGACGCGGCCGATCTACTATCAGCAGATGGCCAATCGGCTTCTCGCCGTCCTGGCAAATTTTTCCGGGCTGGTCGAATTAGAGCAAACCCAGCCGGCTCTGTTGAGTTACCTGGAGTTGGGCCGGCTGAACAATTTAGAGGAAACAGCCAAAGAGTTGGGCCGGACGATTCGCCAGCAAACTGGTCTGAATCCCGCTTTGGGCTTGGCCAGTGCCAAGTTCACTACCCAGATGGCCGCTGCCTCAACCCTACCCGGTAGGGCTTTGGTCCTCCCTCCTGAGCGTGAACTGTCTTTCCTGGCTCCCCTGCCCATCCAACACCTGCCGCTCGATGAAGGGTTAGCCCGTCGTTTTGACCAACTGGGCCTGCGGACCCTCGGCCAGCTCGCTGCTCTCCCCCTGGGCGCAACCCTGGCTCAATTTGGCGCTCGTAGTCGCTCGTTACACGAATTAGCGCGGGGGTATGACCCTCGCCCTGTTCTCAATTTTTCTCCACCTATTGAGGAACAAATCACCCGGCACTTTGAGGAGCCAATCAGTGATCGTTTGATTCTGCAAACCATCAGCCGGACTATGGCCGGTGAGTTAGCAAGCCGTCTGCAAGCCATTGGCCAAGTTGGACGACGATTTCACCTTTACCTGAAGCTGGAAGACTGCGGGGAGTGGGTCAAGGTACTCCACCTGCCCCAGCCCACCGGGGCCGCAGAACGGCTGGCCGAAATTTCTAACTCGCTGCTGGAGCGAGTCCAGGTCTACTGTGGGATTGTGGCAATGACCGTAACCATGACTGATCTAAGCACGAACTATGGCTACCAGCTTGATCTGTTCGTCCACCAAACGAGGCAGGAGAACTTTCTGCGCGATTTACTGCCCAATCTGCTGGCTCGTTTCGGCCCAAGTAGCTTTTTCCAGCCGGCCGTGATTAATCCATTGGCCTATTTACCAGAGCACCGCTTTCAGCTTCAGCCCTTTGGGTCACTATGACCAATCTATGGCCGGAAGGAGAACCCATCCAGGTAGTCAGCGATAATCTGGCTACGCCCCAAGTCTTCACCTGGCAGGAACGAGTTCACGGCGTCCAGCAGATCGCCAAACGCTGGCGGGAAGATCAGGGCTGGTGGCAGCGGCGGATCTGGCGCGAATATTTCAAACTCTCTACCCACACCGGCCTGCTGGTCATTATCTACCACGACCTGCTCACCGGGCAGTGGTATTTACAGCGTTTGTATGATTGATAGGGAGTATGGAGTAGGAAGTAGGGAGTAGCGGAGGTTCCTTACTTCTTACTCCCTACTCCTTACTCCCCTATTTATGGATTACATCGAACTGCACTGCCACTCTTACTACAGCCTGCTGGATGGCGCGTCATCGCCTGAAACCTTGGTTGCCCGTGCAGTTGAACTGGAGATGCCGGCCCTGGCCTTGACGGACCACGATGCGGTTTATGGCGTGGTTCACTTTGCTCAGGCGGCTCAGGCTACCGGGATTCATCCTATCTTTGGGACGGAACTGACTTTAGCTAATGGTTACCATTTGACCTTGCTAGTGGAGAATGAGGCCGGTTGGCAAAACTTATGCGGCTTGATTAGCCAAGCCCGACATAATGCACCCAAAGGCGAGGCATCGCTTCCCCCAGAAGTCCTCATAGGGCGAACGGATGGCCTTATCGCCTTATCCGGTTGTCGGCATGGTGAAATTGCCAAGGCCCTGTTGAATAAGGATCGGAAGACAGCTTTAGAGATAGCTTGCCGTTATCGAAATCTATTCGGAATTGGTAACTTCTGGATTGAACTGCAACACCATCTTGCACCGGAGGACACTCCTCTGATAGATGAGTTGGTCGAATTGGCCGATTACCTGGGGGTGGGTTATGTAGCGACCAATAACGTCCACTATACCCATCGAGCCGACTCACGCTTGCAGGATGTGCTGGTCTGTATTCGGCATCAAGTTCGGCTAACTGAGGCTGGCCCGCTCTTGCGACGCAACTCTGAATTTTACCTAAAATCATCCAGTCAGTTACGCCCTCTGTTTGCCCACTATCCCTTGGCTCTGACCAATACCTTGCGCCTCGCGGAACGCTGCCACTTTTCCTTGCAGTATGGCCTCCAAGATTTACCCCGTTTCCCCACCCCGGCGAATCTAACAGCGACAGAATATTTGTGCCAACTCTGTGAGGCAGTCTTGCCTCAACGTTATCCTGGTGCGATTCCTCAAGCAACTGAACAGCTTGCCCACGAATTAAGTGTGCTCGAGCAAGCCGGTCTCTCGAACTACTTCCTGATTGTCTGGGACATTGTACGCTTCGCCTGCGAGCGCAGGATTCGCTGCCAAGGACGCGGTTCGGCGGCTAATTCAATTGTGGCCTATCTACTGAACATCAGCCCGATTGATCCCCTGGAACATCATTTAGTCTTTGAACGCTTTTTGTCGGCTGAGCGAGCCATCACCCCGGATATTGACCTGGACTTCGAGGCCATGGATCGCCGCGAGGAGGTTATTCAGTACCTTTACGGGCGGTACGGCCTAGACCATGCGGCGATGGCCTGCACTTTTGTGACCTTTCAAAAGCGCAGCGCCTTGCGAGATATTGGCAAAGTTTTGGGGCTGTCAGAGTCAGTCTTAAAACGAGCCGCCGATCAGCTTGCCGGATTAGAACTCTCTACTGAGGCACAGAGCGAGGTCGGGGTATTAAAGATGCTGCTCGACCTGTGTCAGCAAATTCATGGCTACCCACGTCACTTGGGGATTCATAATGGGGGAATGGTTATTACTGGCCCACCCTTGACCACCCGCCTTCCAACCGAGCCGGCGACAATGGCGGATCGCTTCGTGGTCCAGTGGGACAAGGAGAGCCTGGAAACGGCGGGGATGGTCAAAATTGACCTGTTGGGCTTGCGGATGCTGTCGGCCATAGCCGAGACGGTGAAGCTCGTCGAAAAGAGAACCGGGACAGCGCCGGATCTGGATAGGCTTTGTTTTACGGACCCGGCCGTGTATGAGATGATAGCTAATGCCGATACGCTGGGAGTATTCCAGGTGGAATCTCGCGCCCAGGCCCAGATGTTGCCCCGACTACGACCGGACTGCTTTAATGATCTGATTGTCGCTATTTCCCTCATTCGCCCTGGCCCGATTCAGGGAAATATGGTTCATCCTTATCTCCGCCGCCGTACTGGTTTGGAGCCAGTTACTTACCTGCATCCCCGTTTGGAAGCAGCCTTGAATGATACGCTTGGAGTCATCTTGTTTCAGGAGCAGGTGCTCAAGGTTGCGCGGGATTTGGCCGGTTTCACTGCCGGGCAGGGGGAACAACTGCGCCGGGCTTTAGGAGCCAAGCAAGCTGAAATAGAAATTCAGCGATTTCGGGAGGCATTTTTAAGAGGTACTGAGGCAAACGGCGTGCCGTTAGCGGTGGCCGAAAGGGTCTTTGAGCAGCTCCGCGCCTTTGGCGGCTATGCCTTTGCCAAAAGCCACGCGGCGGCATTTGCTGTCCTAGTCTACCAATCAGCCTGGTTGAAGCATTACTATCCGGCAGAATTCCTGGCGGCACTTCTCAACAATCAGCCGATGGGCTTCTGGAACCCAGCCGTTTTAGTCGGCGATGCCCAACGACGGGGCTTGAAAGTGCTGCCGGTAGACCTTGAACACAGTCAGAGCCGTTGTACTGTTGAACAGGGGAGTATCCGGCTAGGTTTCAATTATGTGGCCGGATTCGGGGAAACAGCTATCGCTCGGCTTGAAGAGGCTCGCCAGACCCACCCCTTTACCGATCTGGCCGACTTTTGCCGGCGTACTCACCTCCCTCGCCGGATAGTAGAGAAACTGATCCTGGTGGGGGCAATGGACCGATGGGGCATCTCGCGCCGTACACTGCTGTGGGAATTAGGGCAGCTACGGTATCAAGAAGAGGAACTGGAGTTAATTTTCCCCCAGGAAAATATCCCGTTACCATCCCTCCTGCGGGAGGAAAAATTTCTGGCCGAAGTTGAGATATTGGGTTTATCAACCGATGAACACGTAATGGCCCACTATCGAGACTGGTTGAGCCAACAGGGTATTTTGAGCATTCAGGAGTTAGCCACTTGTCCGGCAGAAAGTCGAGTACGGGTAGCAGGCTTGTTAGTGGTTCACCAGAGTCCGCCAACGGCAAAAGGTTTTCATTTCCTCACTTTGGAGGACGAAACCGGCTTGCTAGATGTCATCGTTCGGCCGCAGATTTATGCTCATTACCGGCGATTACTACACACAAGTTACCCATTGATTGTTGAGGGGACAGTACAAAGGGAAATTGGAGTGGTCAACCTGTTGGCGGTGCGAGTAGTGGTGCTTGCTCAACAGTTCAAGTGACTAATAGGCTATTTTTTGATGACTAATGTCACTGTGCCAAGCCACCCTTCTGTGATATTATCCCCATTGCAAGGGTGTTCTCTAACAGGGCACCTGAAAATTTCACTCTCTTTTTCTCCGACCAGGCATTTAGCAACACCATCATAATAGAGCTGGATTACTTCTCACTCGACTGCTTTACCCCCGTTTTTCTTCTCTACGACTCGATAATTGGCAACCCTTGTATCATCATTGGGCATCTCACTGGCGAGGGGCCCAATTTTGTTTTTGACTTCCGACCTGCTGTGAGGATTTGCTCTAAGCCCCGACTTAGGCTCAGTCGCCCAGTCTCCCGCAGGAGATCATTGATCTAATCAGTGTAAAACTTTTCAATTTATAGAGGTTGCCAATCCGAGCAATGTTGTGATAAGATTTACGAAGAAGCTTTTTTAGGCTTCAAAAGTATTTTAACCAGGCAGCGTCGCCTTGTTGAGTTTTGATGAACGATTATCAAAAAGGCGTCGCCTGTTCATACAAGGTGGCGCTTTTTTATATGCCTTATCGGAGAACTGCCTCCTGGTTATTTTTATCTCTTCTGATTTTCTATTATGACGGGGTGGGATCGGTCTCGGCGTTGAATGGGCCACAGTCTGCAAGTGACAGAACTTGGCCAACAGCATGCGGCCCCTTGGTAAATTGGGAGGCGACAATAACAGCTCGATCAAGATGAGGATAATAGATAGCCACGTACTGGGCAGAACGATAAAATAGGGTCAAGCCGGTGTAAAGCCAATTGGGCAGTTTGCCATCGAGAATAACCCCCTGAGTTTGAGACGAAGAAGGCAAGGGAAGGGCTAATTCTGGCTGGTAAACCAAATAATCTTCCAATAAGTCCAATTTCAGGTGGAGGCAGTTTTCGTTCTCTTCTGCCTTTACGTTTATAGGTAGAGTATCGGAGCGATTTTTAGAGAACCTAACCGGCTCAACCCAACCTCGCCGGGCATCAAATTGAAAAAAGGTGTTGGGATAAATATAGCTTGCTACAGCCGCATAAAGCCAAGCTGGCCCAATGCCGTACAAAGCCAATGAGGTATCTGGTGGTAAATATTCAAACACTGCTGGTAGGTCTTGTGGCTGCCAGGTTAGGCCAGACCGAGTTGGGTTGATTCGCCTGTACAGCCGAGGAATATCTACTACTAAATCTGTTGGAGCTTGCTCCTGATGAATTGTCAGCAACTCATCGTAGTCGTATCTAAATAGAGCCTGAACCCGAGCTAACAGAGCTTCAAAAATCGGCCCCGTGGCCCTTTGACCCCTGTTGAGATTACTGATAACGCCGGTTAAGATGGGTTGATCGGCCTCCAAAATTGAGCCACCTTCCAATTTCGAGGTGAGCAAAGCCAGGACAGGAATGTTGTATTTTGCGGTCAATTCTTGCCATAACGCTTGTGACTCGGCGTCTTTGACTAACAGGATAGCATGGGTGCATTGATCAAAAAGGGTTTCCTGCCAGGGTTCAGGCTTTCCTCCAACATCAACCAGGAAGGGAAGAGGACGATAAGCAATATCACGACACATCCGTTCGATCCAGGTAGGGGTGTGTTTGCCCTTACGCCGCAAAGTCTGAGCCAATTCAGGTTGCGCCAGTTGAGACCAGTCTCCTTCACCATCGGGAGCAGCCCGCAAAAGGTAACATTGAACTCCATTTTCTCGGAGCGCTTCCTTTAAGCTGTAAGCCAGGACTGATTTGCCTGCGTGGGGAGGTCCCCCCAGCAGAATCGCAGGGAAGCGGCTGGTTGTTTTGTTCGTCATAAGAACCTACCTATTCTAAAGAAAGCGGCCATGTCATGAATCAAGAACAGGGCAGCATTATGATTGCCACCTTGGGTGGGCAACCCCAGTTAATTACGTTTGCTCTGGATGCCCTCCTGGCTCAGGGCGAAACCATCCGTGAGGTTATCGTGCTTTACCTCTCAGCCGAAGGTAGCCGGGTCAATCGGGCCTTGGCGAAGTTAACGACCGAGTTTATTAACGATTCTTATGCAGGTCGGCCCTGCCGTTTACGCCCAATACCCATTCGAGATGGGTTGGCCCGCCTCCCGGATATTCAGAATGAAGATAACGCTAACGCCACCTGGGAAATGCTGCGCGATTTGATTGTTACCCTAAAAAACGAGCGCCATACCTTGCACGTCTGTGTGAGTGGCGGACGCCGGATGATGGCTTTGGTCATGGTCTCGGTGGCGCTATTACATTTTAGCTACCGCGATAAGTTGTGGCACATCTACACCCCTGACCCCTTTCTGGCCCAAGCACGGGAGGGAGCAATTATGCACGCGCGGCCAGAAGATGGAGTTCGACTGGTTCAAGTACCATTGGCGCCTTTAGGCCAACATTTTCCTGCTTTACGCGAACTCATCCAGGCAACACCTGTCAATATGAAGAGCCAATTTGGCTGGTTGGACGAGACAGAACGCCAACGCTGTCAAATTGTCGTTTCTCAATTGACTCCCCGCGAATTAGAAGCCCTCAAAGCTTTTGCGGCGGGCCGCTCACCGCAAGCTGTGGCCGACGAGATGAACATCGGTTTAAATACCGTCAACACTTATAAGAAGAAGATTTTCGAGCTGTGCCGGAGTACCTGGCCGGACCAGAAAACCATCCGTTATTACCACTTGCGGGAGTGGTTTGGTCCCTTTTTCGAGAAGTAAGGCAGGATGTGAGAATTTACCCCCGCCCCTCCTTTGGGGAGTATACCATATTCACTCTGCCGGGACATCACCAAAAATGGTGAGAAAGTTCACCCATGTATGGTGATGCTTTTTGGTAGAGAATGAAGTAAACTGCATAAGGGGTCAAGCCAATATTTCTTGCCTGAACTTCCTTAACCTCACCTTCATCTTCTCACTACACCCGACAATTATTGCAGAGCGAATAATATTGCAATCAAATTGAAAGGTTTCTGGCCGAATTTGGTGCTATACTGGAGTTATCATTTATCAGCGGCTGCCCAGGCAGTCACGACAAAAGCAAATCCCTCTCAAAAATTGATACCCCAACGAAGGAGAGACTATGGAAGAGAAGGTTTTCCAAGCTGCTCTGGGTGGATTGCTACAGAGCGTTAGCGAGTTTGCCAAAAGAACCACAGAACCTGTCAGGATAAGTGAACTTATTCCAGCGCAGTGGTATTCAGCCATTTATGATGAAAATACGTTTCCGGGTCTTAACTCTTCGCTTGAGCAGGTCGTGTCTATGGCGGCCCAGTTGGCGGCAGGGGGAGCTTCCCTAATTAGCCACAGCCAGCCTGAACAGCTAGCCTCTATTTTTTGCAGTTTAGGGGGCTTAACTGATGGCCAGCAACAACCCGTTCCTGCTCCCCCGGCAAAGTACCTGCCGATAGCTGCGCTAAGCATTGATGAAACAGTTATCTTTCCTCAGGCTAAAGCGAGCGATACAACTCAAGCTTACAAGAATTTATGGATACAGTTTTCTCAAGCCTTGACAAGGTTAAAACGAGTGTATGAGGCTGGTGCGACAGATGCAGAATCATACTTGAATAATCTGCTCCGGTTGATGCAACGTTACTGTTGGTGCATCCCGGTAATGTTTGGCGAAACACAGAGCGATGTTAGTCTTTATGACCACGGTCGGATTACCAGCGCCCTGGCAGCATGTTCAATTGATCGAAAGGAAACTAATGATCCAAAGGATGTGGCTTTATTAGTAGGGGGTGATATTTCGGAGGTACAGAAGTTTATTTATACTATTACCTCTCGAGGGGCGACGAGTGGTCTGCGCGGACGCTCCATGTACCTCCAGCTATTGACGGAAGTTGTCGCTCGTTTTGTATTAAACCGGATTGAGATGCCTTTGACGAACCTCATTTACGCGGGGGGGGGGCATTTTTATCTACTTGCGCCAGTTAACAAAAAGACCCAGTTGCTCGAGGCCCAGCAATATATCAGCCAAGTTCTACTACACCATCATCAAGGCGATTTATACCTGGCAGTCGCCTCGGAAATCATTCAGGCCGAGGAATTTGCAGGCCAATTCCTGCCAGAAAAATGGCGAGATCTACAGCGGGGGCTACAGAAGGCCAAACAACAACCCTTTACCGAACTGGCCGACCAGGTCGCCGAGTTATTGTTTGCGCCCCAGGAGCATGGAGGCAACGAGGAAAAATTGTGCCAGGTCTGCCAGCGTGAGCATCCGGGGACAGAGGAGCGGGAAAAGGCCCGTAAATGCCCGGTCTGTATTGGCTTTGAGGAATTAGGGAAAGACCTACGAGAAGCTGTCTATTACTGCCTGGATGAAATAGATACGGCCCCGTTACCAAAAAAAGATACCCCACCGGCTAGCTGGCAAGACATTCTGGCTCACTTTGGCTACCGCGCTGGGTTTTATGAGCTTAAACAACAGCTACCTCCGCTGGATCCTTCGGTTAAACGGCGTACCTTGCTGGCTCTAAATGACTCGGTTTTGGCGGAGCTAACCCCAGGCCCCAGGCAAGTGACCGGTCGTCATTTGCTGGTAAACATCACCCCAACACTGGTGGCCGATGAGTTTGCGGAGTTTGAAAAGAAAATTAAGGACCTGCCTAAGCCTGGCTCAGTTAAGCCCTTTGAGGTGATGACCGAACAAGCTGAAGGAATCAAGCGGCTGGGTATCCTGCGCATGGATGTGGACAACCTGGGCCAGATTTTCAGTAAGGGTTTAGGCACGCGGGCAACTCTCACCCGGATAGCGTCTCTGAGCTTTGCCGTCAGCCTGTTTTTTGAGGGTTGGCTTGAGCAGATTGCAAGGGAGGTGAATGATAAGGAAGCCAAACTAAATCAAGGCCGTCAAGAACCGAGAGGATTGATTTACTCTATCTATTCCGGCGGCGATGACCTCTTTTTTGTCGGGGCCTGGGATTTGATGCTTTTGTTGGCCGAGCGAATCAAGCAGGATCTGCACCGTTATGCAAGTGAGCATATTGGGGTGCATGTGAGTGGTGGAGTAGCTCTGGCCGGGAGCAAGTATCCCCTGTACCAGGCGGCTGAGGATGCCCACGAGGCGGAACAGGCAGCCAAGGCAAGGCGGCCCGATGGGCAGAGCAAAAATGCATTGAATTTCCTGGGGCAAACCGTCCCGTGGGACAAGTTTGCTGAGATCAAACAGCGCCAACAGACCCTAAAGAAAATGGTAGCCGCAGAAATAGCGCCCACAGCTCTGCTGCAGCGCCTGATCCAATTGTACGTGGAATATGAACAAGCCAACCGCGAACTGGCCCAAAAGGGGCAGAGTGGCAAGGTGTATTGGGGGCCGTGGCACTGGCACAGCGCCTACACCTTAACCCGGCTAGCCGACCGGGTGAAAAAACAAGATGCAACAGCCAGTAGTGAAATCTTGGCCATCCGGGATGCATTGCGTTTGGAAGCGTTTACCAATATTGAGTGGGTCGGTCTGGCCGCTCGCTGGGCTGAATTATTAGTACGAGATTGAGATAGGTAAATCTAATGGAGCGAGATATTTTCTTTAGGCCGGAACGCTTCATAGAGAAACAATATCTAGAGGAAAGAACTCTCTCAGATCGAAAACTATGTATTCCTTTAATTAAAGATGATATAGACAAGCGCGCTGAGTTCATTCGAGATTTGATTGCTTTAGCCAATGCCTCTCGCGAACGTGGTAAGCCAGCTTATATTTTATTTGGGGTTCGAGATAATTGGGATAAAGTTGGCATTGAGGGCCAATCAGTTCAAGCGAAATTACCCATTGGGTACAATCCAAATGATGATGCCCAAGTTGAACATCTACAACGAAAAGTCATTGAAAAGGCGTTTATTGGGATAGCGACTCAATATATTGCTCCTAAAGTGCCTAGCCTTGAATACTATCATGGCTTAATTGATGGAGTTCGTTTTTCGTATTTGGAGATATGCGCAGAAGCACTGAACAAGACCGCTTATGAAGTAGCAAAAGATTTACTTGATGCACAGGCGGTCACGCAATTAAAAAAGGGTGACTGTTTTACAAGGCGAGGCGAAAGTAAAATACCAGTATCAGAAGAGGAAAAACCATTCCTCTATTCTTGGACAAATAGGCCCTATATTGATAACTCTCAGTGGAGAAACTATATCAATCAATTAAAGGAAGGTGGTGAGTTTGAAAATCTGGAAGATGTTATTGGACGACAGTTTTTATATGCAAACAACGATACCCCTTTAGAGGATGAGGTAAAAGTATACATCGAGTCCCCTCCAGGATTATCTTTACTTATAATTAGAGGGCAACCCGGATGTGGTAAAAGCGTTTTTCTGCAAGACCAAACTCGTAAATTGGCAACTAATCTAATACAAGAGTTAGAAAGTAACACTCAGAGTGTTAGTTTCAAAAATCCAATCCCAATCTTCCAGTCTCTAAACGATTTTTCTATTAAGCCAGGTGACTCACTTGAACGTGAGTTGATAAAACGTTTGCGTGAGCCAAGTTTAAGTGAACTTCAAGTTGCCAGCGAACCTGAAAAGGTTTTTCAAGATAAAAGTAAGAAGTGGGTAATCTTGTTGGATGCTTTTGATGAGGTTGCGCCAGAACTACAGTCTGAAATATGGCGTGAGATTCGTCGCTTAGCCTCTTATCCTCAAGATATGAAGATAATACTGACTGTTAGGCCGGACGTACCCCTTCGTGTGCCTAAGACAGGAGTAAAAGAAGTAACTGTAGCTCCTCTAAAAGAGGAACAAATATGGAATTATTTAAGGGGTCAAATTGAGTCTGATGAAAAAGAAAAGATTGTAAAAAGCTTCTTCGCAACCAATAACGAAATATGGAGACATCTCGAAGTTCCTTTATTTTTGAAAACCGCTGCTACCTACTTTAATAGTATAAAAATTACTTCTGATGCTGATAAAACTGGTAACAACAATTTAGAAGACAATGCAAATACTATCGTTGAATCGCCTATGATTGGTTCCAAATTAATAGATCTGACTGGTGAAAATCTTACTGATAAACCAGAATTCGCTTCTACAAATCTAATTCGGACAGAGCTGTTAGATAAGGAAGCAGAAGATACCTCTATAAGAATGGGTATTTTTTTGGACAAAGTGTTTCATCTACTATGGAAACATAACGATGAGAAGAAACGGCTAGTTGGAATGGATCTTGGCGATTTAGATGAAACTTATGAGGCTTTGGGAGAAATGGTCGCCAAAAAAATGGTTAGACGTGAGAAAGTAAGAATTAGAGAAGCAGAAGTATTTCTAAAGAAAGTCTTGAATTGGATTCTCGATCTCGGAATCTTATTTAAGAGTGGAGGTCGTATTTTCTTTTTAACCTCACTGGCCAAGATTTATTTCGCAGCTTTCTTTTTACGAGTGTTATTGGAGGAACCAGATGAATTGAATGAAATTATCACGAATACTCCTGAATTTTGGGAAAAATGTTTATCAATTGTTAGGGATTTTGCATCAATGGATAAGCAATTAGATATTTCACCTTTGATACATTGTGTAGAAATTCTTAAGGGAGAACAGACAAATGGCTGAAAAATCTTGGGGAACTTTCCCTAAACCTACCGAAGATGAGATAAAGACGATTATTACAAAAGACGAAGGTGTCGAAATCCTTGTCAAATATGCTGATAATATTGGCAAAGCGCTAGCCAATCAACTTACGACCAACCAAATTCGGGCAATTTTTGGTGAGGTTCGTCGTATCCAGGGTGAGTGGAAAACAAAACCAGACATAGCCAAGAGAAACTTAATCTTACTGAAGCCCAAGATGGCCTATAGAGCTAGAAAAGAACGAGGTAGAGCAGTGGGTGACTTAGTTTCTGTTCTATCACCAGCCATTGATTTTGTGCAAGGGGATATTAAAAGCTTTACCCGCTTCGTTGAGTTTTTTGAAGCCATATTAGCCTATCATAAAGCCTACGGCGGCAACTAGAAAGGAAGACGATCATGGATAATAAGACCATTAAACTCAAAGGACGCATTTTCTTAGTCTTCGATATTAAGACCAATACGGGGCTGCACATCGGCGGCTCGGATGAAGGGATCAGTATCGGTGGTGTGGATAAAACCGTCATTCGAGACAGGCTGACAAATCGCCCCTACATTCCCGGCTCCTCGCTGCGGGGTAAGGTACGCTCACTGCTTGAGAAGTACAGCGGTGCGCCGCAAAATACCTCGGTGGGCAATGTCACCATTCATTCCTGCAAAACTCAGGCGGATTACGACAATTCTTTGGTTTGCCAGGTTTTTGGCGTAACCGGCGATGCCGAATGCTCGTCGCCTACCCGGCTGATTGTACGGGATGTGCAAATGAGCCAAAAGAGTGCCGATGATCTGAACGCCTTGCGCACCGATCTGCCCTACACCGAGGTCAAGACGGAAGTGGCCATTGACCGCGTAACTTCTGCCGCTAACCCCCGCCAGATGGAACGGGTGCCGGCTGGAACCACCTTCGGGGATGCTGAAATGATCTTTAGCCTGTACGAAGGCGATGGTATTGACAGCAGCCGGGATATGGAGCGGTTTAAGTTTTTGTTGACGGGTCTGCAACTATTGGAAGATGATTACCTGGGCGGCTTAGGGTCGCGTGGTTCGGGCAAGGTACGATTAGACAACATCAAGGTCAAGGTAAAGTCAAGTAAGAATTATGACCAGGCCCATGATGTATATGCTGTATCAGCCGCCGAGAGTGATGCGCCCCTCAGCCAGCTTGTGGCGAACTTTGCAAAGGTGACGGACGAGATTACTAAAGTCTTAAACGGCTAGGAGGGTGAGCAATGCCTGATTTAACCCTGTATCACCTGACCCCACACGGGCCATTTCACTTGAGTCTACGAGGGGTGGGCCAGGAGAAAACAGACCTCTCCTTACCATCGGACTCGCTGTTTGCGGCGCTGCTGCTGGCTAACCTGGAAGTGGGGGGAGAGATAGAGAAGTTGGCCGGGATTTTTCCGCAATATGATCAGGCCGAGGCCAGCCGCGAGGTGGAAGCAGAGCCGCAACCAATCCCCTTCCTGGTGACCTCGACTTTTCCGCGAGCCGGCGAGCTGCGCTTTTATCCCGCGCCTCCTTCCCTGGAATTTTTGCTTTCCAGGGACAAAATCGGAGAATTGGAGCAAGGCGGGGAACTAAAAAAAATCAAAAAAATTAAATTCATCTCCGAAGGGCTGTTTGAGCGAATGGTCAAGGGGGAAAAGCTGGATGCATGGCTGCCGTTTGAAGCGGCTCCCTCAGCCAATGAGATGACCCAAAGGCCACTGGGATTGTTTCTGCAAGGAACAACTTTGTGGCTGATGGGGGATGAAGCTCACAAGTTACCAGACTCCTTACTAAAGGATGACCAGAAAAAAGCACGGCCTCTCCAGGCGTTACGTTATGTGACCGTATGGCAGGTCAGCCAGGTGCCCCGGGTGACGGTTGACCGAATGTCTAATGCCTCTGAAATTTTCTACACCGGCCGAGTAACGTTTAGAGCGGGATGTGGGTGGTGGTTAGGAATTGCCTGGAATCCATCCTGGGAAAAGAAGCATGGTCTGGTCACCCGCCAGGTAATCGAGCAAGCTCTGAAATTGCTCGCCGATACCGGACTAGGCGGCGAACGCGCCGCCGGTTACGGTCAGTTTGAGGTTGAGAAAGCTGGTACCAAAAACTGGCCCAACCCCAACCCCAACGACCTGTTTATCACCCTGAGCCGCTACCATCCTCACCATAAAGAGTTGCCGGCAGCACTCCAGGCGGAAGAGAGTGCTTACAAACTCGTTTCGGTCGGTGGGTGGCTCAGTTCGCCGGGCCAAAAAGCGCAGCGTCGTAAACGCTTGTGGCTACTAGCCGAGGGGAGTGTTTTGCGCGCCGCCGGGGCCGGTCCTTGGGGAAATATTACCGATGTCAAACCCGATTATCTCAGTACGAGCGAGGCATTTCCCCATCCCATCTGGCGGTACGGGCTGGCCTGTCCGGTAGCCTTAAAAGGAGGGGTTCCATGAAAGCCGATTACACCCTGTTTGAGGTGACAGTAACCCCGTTGACACCCCTGCACGTTGGCTCGGGGACGCTGCTATTGAAGGATTATGATTTTGCGGTGCAGGGCAATGCTACCTGGCGGATCAACGAGGATGCGTTGCTGGAGGCACAGAATGTAGATGATACGAGGCTGGCTGAAACCTTAGCCAGGACGCCTCCGGCCCAGCTTTTGAAACCCGCCGACTTCAGGCTCGACAGCCCTTACTTCCGCTATCGCCTGGTTGGTAAACCCCGGGCGATGGATGCGGGCGCGCAGTTGCAAGAGCAGCTTAAAACGGCACGAGATGAAGTCTTTTTGCCCGGCTCATCACTCAAGGGCGCGATTCGGACAGCCCTGGCCTGGCACGGCTGGACCGAGAAGGGGCTGAAGCCAGACGTGCGCGACCTAGAGCGGAACCGCAAATTTGCCGGGCAACGGCTGGAGCGAGAGATTTTTGGAGCTGACCCTAACCACGACCTGCTGCGGGCTTTGCAGGTGAGCGACAGCGCTCCGGCGGGCAAGGATCGCTTGCTGGTGCTAAATGCCCAGGTGGTGACACGCGGCAGTTTAGGCTCGCCGATTGAGTTGGAAGCGGTTCAGCCTGATACCCCGTTTCACCTGACTTTCAAGGTAGATAGAGCGCTTTTTAACCAGTGGGCCAGGACGAACGGATTTCGCCTGGGCGGTAATCCGGGCTGGCTGGTTCAACTGCCGGAGTTCATCCAGCGCCACACCAACCAGCGCCTCAAAGCTGAAGCCGCCTGGTTCAAAGAAAGAGCGGGGGCCGAGCAAACGGCCAATTTCTACCAGCAGTTGCTCCAAGCCCAGTTGCCGGCGCAAAGCTGCTTATTGCAGTTGGGCTGGGGCACCGGTTGGAGTGATAAGACCTATGGCAGCCACCTGCAACAAGACCAGGGATTTATGGAACAGATCATCGCCGACTACCGCCTGGCCATGGGACAACGCCGCAAGGGCGATCCTTTTCCCAAATCGCGCCGGGTGACGGCCCGCGTAGTCAAAGATCAGGCGGGTAAAACGCAGCAACGACCCGGCCTGCCCTTAGGCTGGGTGTTAATGGAGCTTAAGGAGCGAAGTTAATGAGTAAAAAGATGGTTGCCTTAATCGGCGAGCAGCCGGTCCCCAACTTACTGCCCATCCGGCACGACCAGCCCAGTGATGTTTTACTGGTTTGGACGACTCGAACCAAACAGGTGGCGGAACGGCTGGCTAACCTGCTCAAGCGAGATGCGGCCGTTTTTGAGTGCGAGGTTGACCCGTATGATATTACGGCCATTTACCAGGAACTTCACCAAAAAATTACCACATTAGGCTGGCCGCCCGCCGAACTGGTCTTTAATTTGACCGGGGGCACCAAAACAATGGCGTTTGCCGCCTACCAACTGGCCCTCGATAAAGTAGGCTGTCAATTTCTCTATCTTGAAAGTGAGGGGGGTAAAAGCCGGCTCAGACAGTATGGGTTTGAAAACAGTCTGGCAACGCTGGAACGGGATGAAATCATTCCGGCCGCCATCAAGCTGGCCGATTATTTAGGGGCCTACCTGGATGCCTACACCTGTCATCGGGACGCGGCCAAGATTAAGGAGCCGTTTGAGCAGATCCTTTTTGCCGCCCGCACTCCTGACAGGTTAATTCGACTTTCATAGAAAAGATTAAGGAGCCGTTTGAGCAGATCCTTTTTGCCGCCCTGGGGGAGGCCGTAGATGAAATTGTAGCCGCTGTAAAAAATCCTACCGGCACCGTGGATATAGATCTGGTCGTGCGCATCGGCAATCAGGTGGGCATTATCGAAGCCAAAACCGGCGGCAAAGGCCGTAAAAAGGAGGGCATTGACCAATTGAACACGGCCGGCGGCCGGGCCTACCTGGGCACCTACACCAAAAAGTTCTTGATCGTCGATTCCTCCTGGGAAATCTTGAGCAACCTGAGCGATTTAGCCAAGGTCCGGGATATTGTGGTCATCGAGCTGCCCAGTTATGGGGAAACAAAGCAGCTTGCAGACGCCGACCGCGAGCGTCTGATTCAAACGATACGGACAAATCTTGGAGCAAAATAGAACCATGATCTTCCTCAACTTGTCCCACCCTTTGACGGCCGAGCAGCAGCGAGCCGTTGAAACCTTAACCGGCCAGGTCATCACCCGGCTGATCGAACGCATGGCCCAGTTTGACCTGGCCCGGCCTTTTGCCGAACAGGCCGTGGAACTGGTGGACTCGCTGGGGCTGACACCGGTCGAGTGGCAGCAATCGCCGCTGCTGGTTGCGCTGCCCAGCCTGAATTACGGCGCGGCGGCGGTGCTGGCTGAACTGCACGGGCGCTGTGGTTATTTCCCGCCCATGATCCGGCTGAGTCCGGTAGAAGGCAGCCTGCCGCCCCGCTTCGAGGTAGCTGAGATCGTGAATTTGCAGGCCATGCGCGAGGCAGCGCGGCTGAGGCGTTAGCGCCAAAAAACGAGCATCTCCAGAAGCCGCCTACCCCCCCACCATGCTCGGAAATGAGGTGAGATAAGGCAAGAATTTTTAACTGGAAGGAACCATTGGAGGCAACATCGAGCCATCCCGGACCTACACAGCAGCCCTGGGGGGCGAATTTGGGATGAAAATGATGGATCGGGAGGGTAGAATACAGGGCAGCAGGGCTGAATCGAGTCAAATTCGACCATTTGCAGCCTTCAACCGGCCAAAATCCGAGCATGAGGCGGGTTTTGCGGCAGGACGAGATGCTCGGAATCACAAATTTTTAGGTGATATGGCGAGAGGAGGCCAAAAAATGAGCTAAAATGAGCGAAGCAGGCCAACCCTTTGTGTTTTTGGCAGGGCACGGAGGAAATAGACAGGAAGCTCGGAGGGGCATTAAGACAAGCGCGCGTACACCCCCAGCGCCGTCGTCGCCCACATTGCCAACCGGCTGGCCAGAAATAGACAGGAAGCTCGGAGGGGCATTAAGACAAGCTGGGTAACTACGTCAGCGGGGAACGTAACAGTACGTCGAGTTGTAAGGGAAATAGACAGGAAGCTCGGAGGGGCATTAAGACAAGCTCCCATCAAGGTAGTGGATAACAATATGGATGCCGTTGGGGAAATAGACAGGAAGCTCGGAGGGGCATTAAGACAAGCTTCCACGAATGACCGGTCAATGTAGAACTTGCCCTCGCGCAGATAAATAGACAGGAAGCTCGGAGGGGCATTAAGACAAGATCTTCACCTCTCATGTACGAGTGCCCTTCTTCGTACCAATTGGGCACTAAATAGACAGGAAGCTCGGAGGGGCATTAAGACAAGATGTACTTGTATCCAGGAAAAGTCACCGGATTTTTCGACCACCACGAAAATAGACAGGAAGCTCGGAGGGGCATTAAGACAAGAACTACAAAGCCCCAAAAAAACTGCGGGTAGGTTTTTAAGGAAGAAATAGACAGGAAGCTCGGAGGGGCATTAAGACCTGGTGACAGCGGTCTTTTCGTCGGTAGTCATTATTTCGGATGAAGAAATAGACAGGAAGCTCGGAGGGGCATTAAGACCTTAACCCAACCAACGCAGACCCCGATCAGCCAGGAACCCAACCGCCGCAGGAAGAAATAGACAGGAAGCTCGGAGGGGCATTAAGACGTGGTGTTTTTGGCGGCCAAATAAGCTATCTCGGCGAAGAAATAGACAGGAAGCTCGGAGGGGCATTAAGACCACTACCGGGCGGCAGCGCGTCTACCAGTAGGGCCAATTGGGAAGAAATAGACAGGAAGCTCGGAGGGGCATTAAGACATGCTGGACATGGTTTTATTCCCGGCGATGTTTAAGGCAGAAAAGAAGAAATAGACAGGAAGCTCGGAGGGGCATTAAGACGGTCCAATGATACCACTTGCCGTCCTTGCCGCGTTTGGCATAGGCATAAGGAAGAAATAGACAGGAAGCTCGGAGGGGCATTAAGACGATCCGCCAATCAGCGGCGTTGGGCAGAGAGTTCCCAACTTTATAGAAGAAATAGACAGGAAGCTCGGAGGGGCATTAAGACTTTGGATGTAGGCGTTGATGTCGGTTGAGGGGTTAAAGTGAAGAAATAGACAGGAAGCTCGGAGGGGCATTAAGACGATGTTCGAAACCCGGGTATAGTACCTGAACGACAAGAAGAAATAGACAGGAAGCTCGGAGGGGCATTAAGACAGTCCTCTAAATCATTCGCCGTGTTGTAAAACCGGCAGTATGCGAAGAAATAGACAGGAAGCTCGGAGGGGCATTAAGACGCCAAACAATATCATTACCAGCATCAAGATTAAACCGATTATGAAGAAATAGACAGGAAGCTCGGAGGGGCATTAAGACTTTTGCAGTTCGTTGCGCTGGACGTTTAGATTCCAGAAGAAACAATTATATGCAGAACAACAGAAAACAAATAAACAGTTAGCTCCCGAGGGCATTAAGACTAACTTTGTCCCGAATCTGCAGCAACAGAGCAAGAACTAGCTGAAGAAACAGACAAAGCTCGAGGCATAAGACCTTCTTTTGGCGCCATGCCAATGTTAATTGCCCAACAGTGCTGAAGAAATAGACTAGAGCTCGAGGGGCATTAAGACAATGCCCGATGACCAGTTCATCCAGGTAGTACGACCACGTGAAGAAATAGACATAAAGTCGAGAAAGCCATTAAGACTTTCATCCAACATACCGTTGATATAGGCGTACTGGTTCGGCTGGGAAGAAATAGACAGGAAGCTCGGAGGGGCATTAAGACTCTACGAGGTCGGCAATAGTGAGGTTGACGGTTTTGCCGTTGGTTGTGAAGAAATAGACAGGAAGCTCGGAGGGGCATTAAGACCAGTTTACTATCACGCAACCCGCCTGCCTGTTACGCTTCCGATAAGGAAGAAATAGACAGGAAGCTCGGAGGGGCATGCACCGCCGATAGCCCGCATCCATTGCCGTACCACATCTGCGCGAACAAACAGACAGGAAGCTCGAGGCATTAACACATCTTAACATATCCGCCACCCCTCCTACCGGTAATCAGAAGAATAGAAGGAAGCTCGAGGGCATTTAACCATCGGTGAACACCCTGCCTCGTGGCTTGCAAAAGCATGGAAGAAACAGACAAAGCTCGAGAGCATTTAGACTGTCAAGCCCACTATCTTCCAGAGCGCAGATCATTAACAACAAGCTGTTTGACGTGAAGAAATAGACAGGAAGCTCGGAGGGCATAAACCATTATTCGAACGTCCCTACTCCAGCAAGTAGCGAAGAAACAGACAGGAAAGCTCGGAGGGGCATTAAGACTTCGTCACCCAGCAAACCAATTCACCGGCCTCATCGGAAGAAGAAACAACGAGCTCGAGAGCATTAAGACCCGCTTCAATCATGACGCGCCCTTGATGGACCTTAACGTCCAACGGAAACAGACTAAGCTCGGAGGGCATTAAGACGGGTAGGCGCTGAACCGCTACGCTGGAAGCCATGAATCGCACTGAGAAACAGACCGAAGCTCAGAAGGGCATTAAACACTCGATTCTAGCTGCTGACCTTGAGGCCAACGCGAGAGGAAAAGACTGGAAGCTCAGAGGCATTAAGACATCATGGTGTAATAAAATTTTACCACTACCATTTGTATCTGCTGGAGGAAACAGACTGAAAGCTCAGAGGGCATAAGACAAGGCACAGAGTGCCTCGGAACAGGATGTGTCCGAGTCGGAACAGACCGAAGTCCGGAGGCATAACCCACAGCCCAGATCCCCGCTGGATTTGCTCATTGCTGTGGAAACAGATCGAAGCTCGAGGCATTAAGACTGGCAGAAATGCTCCAGCTCTGATCGCGACCCAAAACTGTGGGAAACAGACAGAAGCCTCGAGGGCATCAAGACGCCGTACAATCATTCAGTCAGGCGTTACGAGTGAGGAAACAGACTGAAGCTCAGAGGGCATCATACCAAACCAGGTCCAACGAACCCCTGAAACGCACAACTAATGCCAGAGAAGCAAACAGACTGAAGCTCGGAGGGCATCAAGACAACTCAACGGCACTCCCACCATCCATCCTGATGCGAAGAAACAGACAGAAGCTCTGAGGGCATTACGACCGTTTAATCTGGATCCCAATCTCAAGAGGATCGCCAAACACCGTCAATCGAGAGGAAACAGACCGAGCTCAGAGCATCAAGACGGTGACGCGCTTGAACGAGGCTTTCGCCAGCAGTATTGGAGGAAACAGACGGAAGCTCAGAGGGCATTAAGACCCGCCCACAACCAGACGTCGCCATCGTCCAGCAAACATGGGTGGAAACAGACAGTGAAGCTCGGAGGGCATTAAGACAACCGGTGCATCCCGAGCAGGTTGGTTTCCCCTCCCATCCATTCGTGGAAATAGACAGGAAGCTCGGAGGGGCATTAAGACTTCGCCTACAGGCTCACGTCCAGGTTGTCGCACATAAGCGGCGAGTGGAAATAGACAGGAAGCTCGGAGGGGCATTAAGACGTGGTGTGCAGGGGTTGTGGGTAATCCTGAATAGCTGTTGTGTGGAAATAGACAGGAAGCTCGGAGGGGCATTAAGACGAGTCGGCGTTGGAGTCGGCTCCACGCAGTCCATATACTGCGCTTCGGAAGAAATAGACAGAAAGCTCGGAGGGGCATTAAGACTCAGCTTCGGGAAGATAGTAAAAGTTGTCGTAACCACGTGGAAATAGACTGGAAGCTCGGAGGGGCATTAAGACTTGGCAAGCCACAATCCTTACATAAAGGAGGATTCGGTCGCATAGGTGGAAATAGACTGGAAGCTCGGAGGGGCATTAAGACTTGGGGATCTGGTAGCATTGATGCCGGCTATTGCCGGAACAAACACGTGGAAATAGACAGGAAGCTCGGAGGGGCATTAAGACGGTGGTACACCACCACCGCTTCGGCAAAAACCAAACCGTGAGGAAATAGACTGGAAGCTCGGAGGGGCATTAAGACGCAATCTTGTATGCCTCAAATTTGTTGACAGCAACCCAATTGAAGAAATAGACTGGAAGCTCGGAGGGGCATTAAGACGTAATGGTAATCGTGGTGTCGTAAGGAATTTCCATATCGTTGGAAGAAATAGACTGGAAGCTCGGAGGGGCATTAAGACCGGCGGTAGGTGTGCCAGAGGATGACATTAGTGGTGATAGCCAGAAGAAATAGACTGGAAGCTCGGAGGGGCATTAAGACAAAAACTTCCAGCCGGTGCCGTCTGAGTGCAGCACCAGGAGAAGAAATAGACCGGAAGCTCGAAGGGGCATTAAGACAGAATGAATGGTATTAGGATTGCTGACATTGATCCTCGCTGAAGAAATAGACTGGAAGCTCGGAGGGGCATTAAGACCATTGGTATACCTCCTTAGTTGTATACGCGTACATAGATGAAGAAATAGACTGGAAGCTCGGAGGGGCATTAAGACGTGGTGAAGATGCTTTTGGATCGTCGGGCTGTGCGGTTAGTTGAGGGGAAGAAATAGACAGGAAGCTCGGAGGGGCATTAAGACCGCTTGGTTGCTGGCTGAGTTAGGCGGTTTGCTTGCTCCCGAAGAAATAGACAGGAAGCTCGGAGGGGCATTAAGACGTGGTAACAAACTCACCACCTCTTATCGTGGTACCGTAAGGAAGAAATAGACAGGAAGCTCGGAGGGGCATTAAGACATCCCGTTGGCCAGCATGATGTCCATATCCTGGTTGTACCAGGTATGAAGAAATAGACAGGAAGCTCGGAGGGGCATTAAGACAAAAGAGTACCGCCGCCGGTAGGTGCGATGCCTTCGAAGGTATGAAGAAATAGACAGGAAGCTCGGAGGGGCATTAAGACGTTAGACCTGGCAGGTCTGGCAAAGGACGAGGGTTTGAATGATGTTAACCAGTTTGATTTTACAATTGCAGGCGCCCAGCGCGGCGGTGCTGCCGGCGAGTTTGGGCCGGGCGGGACTGGCGCTGTTTTTGCGGCTGATCGGCGAGCGCGATCCGGCGCTGGCTCAAGAGCTGCACGACCTGGATGGCCCCAAACCGTTTACGGCATCGAACCTGGTGCTGGGCAAGCGGGCACAGGGTTCGCTGCGGATTGAATCGGGCCAGACGGGCTGGCTGCGCTTTAGTGGGCTAAGCCGCGCGGTCAGCGAGGGCTTGCAGGCGCTGGCGGTGCAGCCGCCGGAGATGGTCGAGCTGGACGGGTACCGGCTGAGGGTCACGGAGGCGACGCTGGACCCAGCCCGCCATCCCTGGGCCGGACAGGTGAGCTATCAGGACCTGGCCGCGCCCTATTTGCTGGGCGGGCGAGCGCAGCTCTCCAGTAAGATCGGGCTGGCCTTTGTCTCGCCGACAACCTTTAGGAGCGGGGGCCGCTTTGTCCCCCTGCCTGCGCCGGAGCTGGTTTTTGGCAGTTTGCTGGACCGCTGGCAGGCGTTTGCGCCGGTGGCGCTGCACCCGGAAACGCGCCGCTTTGCCGCCGAGGCGGTCGCGGTGAGTCGATTCGAGCTGCGGACCAGGGGTGTACCGTATGTGAAGGCCAGCGAGGCAGGCAGGAACGGTCCGCCTCCTGCGGGAGGGAAAGTCGAACCTGCACCGGGTAAAGCTGGCAGTGTCCTGATTGGCTTTACCGGCCAGGTCGTGTATACGGTGCTGAATCGAGATCGCTACTGGCTGAATGTGCTGCACCTGCTGGCGGCTTTCGCCTTTTACAGCGGGGTCGGCTACCAGACCGGGGTGGGATTGGGCCAGGTGCGGAAAGTGGAAGAGAAAGGATCGAAGCTGGAGGATAGGAGGAAGCGGGAACTTAATTAGCGTTCCTGCTCCGCTCAAGAGAAGCCACGCCTGTTAAAGTACAAGAGGGTGCGTCGTCCTTGAGCAGTAAGGTGTAGATTTCAATGCAGGCGCCGGGGCGTTGTTGATGAGACAGCCGGAGGCGAAGGATGAATATGGAAAATATTTTGACCCTGTTTGCGATAGCGGCCGGAGTTGTGGCCGTAATAGAATTACTTGAATATATCTTCACCAAGAATATTCCCTGGCTGTTCTGGCTGGTCACTCGTTTATGGCGCTGGGGGCGACGACAATTGGGCCGGAACGTGGTGGCAGCCGGTCAGCGTTACCTGGTGCTTAACTTTTCGGCGCACCCCCTCTTACCTCAGCAAAGGCAAGCAATCCAAGCGAGATTGTGCTGGCCAAAACTGGAAATCATTGATACCGGCCTGGGCAATGTGAACGAGGGCAACGACTTTGTAACCCAGGTACTGGGTTATATAGATAAAATTAATCTTACCCCTGAGCAGTGGCAGACCGCATGCCTGGCAGTCGTAGCGGCGGGCTATGCGCCGGCCTGGGCCGTGCTGTTGGCTGAATTGCACGGTCGGTTAGGGTATTTCCCAGATATGGTCCGGCTCCGCCCGGCAGGGACTAACGCCGAGGAGAAGTTTGAAGTCGCCGAGATCGTCTCCTTGCGTGAGATCCGCAACCGAGCGCGGGCCAAGCGGTAAGCCTGCTTAAAAAGGCGAAATTGGCCCGGAATCGGCTTCCACCAAGAAGGTTATCAGGATTTATGGGCGATGGGACATTTACTCAAGCAGATCATTACCCTGGATAACCTGTCCGACGCCTGGGAAGAGGTGGTGGCCAACGACAGCGGGCCGGGGGTTGATGGGGTGTCGCTGGAGGATTTTGCCCGGGATTGGGAGGCTAATCTGATTGAGCTGCGGGAGGCGGTGCGTGGCAATCGTTACCGGCCCGCGCCGCTGCTGCGCTTCAGCGTGCCAAAACGGGATGGCTCGCCCCGGCTGCTGACCAATCCAACAGTGCGCGATAAGATTCTCCAACGGGCCGTGCTGCGGGTGCTGGACGACCTGTACGAGGAGACGTTTTTGGATTGCAGTTTTGCCTACCGGCCCCGGCGCTCGGTGCAGGCGGCGGTGGAGCGGGTGGTCCAGGCGCATCTTTTTGGGCGGCAGTGGGTCCTGGATTTGGACATTGACGATTTTTTTCACAGCCTGGATCACCGGCTGCTGTTACGTTTTTTGGGCGAGCGCGTTGTAGACGAGGGGGTACTGACGCTGATCAAAGCCTGGCTGAAGATGGGTCGGCCTGACCCCGGCCTGGCCGTAGGCACGCCGCTGGGCATGGTTGTCTCGCCGCTGCTATCGAATATTTACCTGCACTACCTGGACCTGGTGATGATGGGTGGACTGCCGGCTTTTGGTAATAAGGACAGACTGCCGGAGCTGACGCCGAGGGAGGATTGGGTATACGTGCGCTACGCCGACGATTTTGTAGTGTTATGCCGGTCGCAGGCGCAGGCCGAACTGGCTCAGCGGCAGGTGGCCGAAACCCTGGCAGCGCTGCGGCTGGCCCTGGAGCCGGCCAAAACGCGCATCACCACTTTTAGCGAAGGCTTTGAATACCTGGGCTGTTATTTTAAAGACGACTATTTCTGCTTCCAGCACGGCGGGGCGCAGGTAAAGGTGCTGACCGATGCGGATTGGGGCTTGTTTTATCGCCACGGGCCGGAAGGGTACCGGTAGGGGGAGGAGTATGGAGTAAGGAGTGGGGAGTAGGGGACAAGAGAGAGGTAACGATTTACGATTTTGGATTTTGGATTTACGATTTTGGATTACGATTTACGAATTATGGCGACTTTGTATGTGACGGAGCCGGGGGCGCGGCTGGAAAAAGAATATCAGCGGCTGCGAGTGGTGAAGGAGGAACAAACCCTGCTGGTGACGCCGCTGGCCAGGGTGAACGAGGTGGTGCTGGTGGGCCGGGTCGGGGTGACAACGCCGGCCATCCTGGCGCTGCTGGAGGCCGGCGTGGGGCTGACTTATTTGAGCTGGCAGGGTCACATGCGAGGCCGGCTGACGCCGACGACAGGCAAAAATTTGCCGCTGCGCCGGCAGCAGTATCGCCAGGCGGAAGACCCGGCCTTTTGCCTGGGGTTAAGCCGGGCAATTGTGGCGGGCAAACTGCGCAACAGCCGCACTCTGGCCCGGCGGATGGTACGGAGCGGAGCGCAAGAGACATCCGGCCAGGTGGAGCGGCTAAAGCAATGTCTAAAGAGTCTAACCGGCTGCGCCGACATTGCCGGCGTGATGGGGCAGGAAGGGCATGGCGCTAAAGCCTATTTTGCCATCTTTCGGGCGGCGCTGAATACCGAGCTGGCGTTTGGGCCGCGCAGCCGCCGGCCGCCTAAAGATCCGGTGAACAGCCTGTTGGGCCTGGGCTACAGCCTGCTGACGGCCAGCGTGGTCGGGGCGCTGGAGATTGTCGGCCTGGACCCGTACTGCGGTTTTTTCCACGGAACGGCGGCTTATGGCCGTCCGGCGTTAGCCCTGGATTTGATGGAGGAGTTCCGCTCGATTATCGTGGACTCGGTGGTCTTGACCCTGGTCAACAAGCGCATGCTGACGGCGAAGGATTTTGAAGACAAGAGCGGCGCTGACCAGGGTGGGGGTGTCTATTTGAAGCCAGCCGGGCGGCGTGTCTTTTTTGAGCAGTACAGCCAGCGGCTGAATACGGCGATCTATCATCCGGCAGCGGGTCGAACCCTGAGCTATCAAAAGGTGCTGGAGGTGCAGGCGCGGCAGTTGGCCAAAGCCATCCGGGGCGAGATTGACGCCTATGAGCCGTTCCTGGTAAAATAGATGGGCAAGCAGTTCATTCTGGTTGTTTACGACATCAGCCACGACCGGCGGCGGACCAAGCTGCACAACACCTTAAAGGACTTCGGCACGCCGGTGCAGTACAGCGTCTTTGAGTGCTTGCTGGACGAAGCCGGGCTGCGGCGGCTGAAAAAGGCGGTCGGCAAGGTGATCAAGCCCCGCCTGGACCGGGTCCGCTACTACCCGATGTGCAGCGAATGCCTGCGAGGGGTGGAAGTGACCAGCGGGCCGGAGGTGCTGCACGAGCCGGAGGCGCTGGTCGTTTAGTGGCGGCAAATTTTCCGAGCATCGCCTGAAGCGACCTACTCCCCCCTCATGCTCGGAAAATAGGGGAGATAAGGGGCCAACGGGCCGGGCTGACCGGGAAGATTTGGACTGGTCAAGGGGAGACAGCCGCAGCCGGGAGGGTGCAGGGGGCCTGAAAACAGCCGGTGCAGAGACGGAGGAGCGTTAAAGGCTGCCAATAACGCCGCGAGGCGGTCCAAAGGGGCCGAATTCTTACCAGAATTGGCCAAAATCCGAGCATCTAGCGGGCCGGAGAGAGCGATGAGATGCTCGGAATCCAAATATTTTAACCCTGCTGAGGAAAGGAGGTAAAGAAATGGCTTATTCTGATTATTTTCGCTAAAAACTTACGGTTTGGAGGGGGGATGGGAGGGAAGAAATAGACTGGAAGCTCGGAAGGGCATTAAGACGCCCAGTTAACCAGGGCGAAGCTGGCCGTCCGGAGGTGGTTGTCGAAGAAATAGACTGGAAGCTCGGAAGGGCATTAAGACCTGCTCATTAGTTAATGCGCTTGTCGCCATAGTTTACCTCTGTAAAGAAGAAATAGACTGGAAGCTCGGAAGGGCATTAAGACTGGATGAACCGGGTGATAGCGGCCTTGATCGTCATGCGCTGAAGAAATAGACTGGAAGCTCGGAAGGGCATTAAGACCGGTTGTGACTATGGTACTATAACGACAGAAGGATAGGCAGAGAACGAAGAAATAGACTGGAAGCTCGGAAGGGCATTAAGACAACGGCTCAGATTGCCAAGCTTTTGGAGCAGGCCATCTTTTATCGAAGAAATAGACTGGAAGCTCGGAAGGGCATTAAGACCCAAAGGCTTGGATGAGGACAAACGGGGCGGTTAGATGAAGAAATAGACTGGAAGCTCGGAAGGGCATTAAGACCGAAACACCTCACAGGAACTGCGGGCGGCTTATGATATGAAGAAATAGACTGGAAGCTCGGAAGGGCATTAAGACGATCAGGTAGGCAAGGTGGTACGCAACGAGTTGTAATTGAAGAAATAGACTGGAAGCTCGGAAGGGCATTAAGACCAGTGGGTTTGGGCGTGGGAGAGGGTCCTGGGGTCTTCGTGAAGAAATAGACTGGAAGCTCGGAAGGGCATTAAGACGGGATTCTCGGTGCTGTAGTAGCGGGTTTCACTGGCGGCATAGATGAAGAAATAGACTGGAAGCTCGGAAGGGCATTAAGACATGACCACCACGGCCGGTCGAATACCTTCCCAGTATTCCCAGAAGTAATATCGAAGAAATAGACTGGAAGCTCGGAAGGGCATTAAGACTCGCATCCGTCGGGTCAATGGCATTGGGAGCGGTTGCAACCGATTGAAGAAATAGACTGGAAGCTCGGAAGGGCATTAAGACCATTTGCGGGCTTGTAAGTTTTCGATAGTTTCGGTGCTGAAGAAATAGACTGGAAGCTCGGAAGGGCATTAAGACGCTCGAATTTCTGGTACCGGGTTTGACGCGCATCATTGCGAAGAAGAAATAGACTGGAAGCTCGGAAGGGCATTAAGACCAGCAGCCCCCGGCTTTCCATCTCGCCCCGGTGCGCCCGCGAAGAAATAGACTGGAAGCTCGGAAGGGCATTAAGACCCTACTGCGCGGACCGAAGTCCCCGCCGGTGCATTGCGCGCCGGGAAGAAATAGACTGGAAGCTCGGAAGGGCATTAAGACCTTAACGGACCTATAGCTTCGGCACCTACAATTTCGGTGGAAGAAATAGACTGGAAGCTCGGAAGGGCATTAAGACCATTTTGCCGGCCTCATCCAAAACGACGCCATGGAGTTTCCGGGAAGAAATAGACTGGAAGCTCGGAAGGGCATTAAGACGTGCCTGTACCGTCACTGACGATACCATACCCAGTCGTATTAACGAAGAAATAGACTGGAAGCTCGGAAGGGCATTAAGACGTGTGAAAGCTAACCGAGAGCAAATGACTGTCTAAGAGGGTGACTGGAAGAAATAGACTGGAAGCTCGGAAGGGCATTAAGACCTTCCAGCCCTCACCCAACGCGGCCATAATCGCATCCACGAAGAAATAGACTGGAAGCTCGGAAGGGCATTAAGACCAGTTATTTTGTGAGCCAGGCGGAACCCGTGCTCCGAAGAAATAGACTGGAAGCTCGGAAGGGCATTAAGACACGCACATCGCCGGTTTGATACCAGGCCAGAAGCCCGGCCGAAGAAATAGACTGGAAGCTCGGAAGGGCATTAAGACGTCACATAATCGCCGTTGGCGTCAATGTAGCCAATATCCCGCCCTGGGAAGAAATAGACTGGAAGCTCGGAAGGGCATTAAGACCTATGTTCATCTGGCCTTCACCCTTGCCCCTCCCCGGATCATCGAAGAAATAGACTGGAAGTTCGGAAGGGCATTAAGACATCTTGAAGTTCTCGCAATGTATCCATTTTTAAGGCCTCCTTATGCGAAGAAATAGACTGGAAGCTCGGAAGGGCATTAAGACGTTTCCCATTGCGGACCGAGCCATCCTTATTCACCATACCGAAGAAATAGACTGGAAGCTCGGAAGGGCATTAAGACGTCATAGTCAGGGTGCTGCGGCATGTTTCGCCGAATCGCGGAAGAAATAGACTGGAAGCTCGGAAGGGCATTAAGACCGGGGTTTTGTACCATGCGGTGTAGTCGTCGCTGTTTTTTGTGGAAGAAATAGACTGGAAGCTCGGAAGGGCATTAAGACGTACAAAGGCCATCTCGATACCCAAAACCAGGCCGGAAGAAATAGACTGGAAGCTCGGAAGGGCATTAAGACTTCGGGGGGTGGAAGTTGGGTTCTCCGGCGTGCTCGTG